>NZ_CP197023.1:0-5231863 GCF_051992865.1 Klebsiella sp. CD33
CCTTTTGTGCAGGGGCTTTTCGGCTAATGCAGGGTCTTGTCGACGTGTGCCAACAATCACGATTGTTTCAGTTTTTCTTTGATATCGATTTTATGTTCGAGTGGAGTCCGCCGTGTCACTTTCGCTTTGGCAGCAGTGTCTTGCCCGATTGCAGGATGAGTTACCAGCCACAGAATTCAGCATGTGGATCCGCCCATTGCAGGCGGAACTGAGCGATAACACGCTGGCACTGTATGCGCCAAACCGTTTTGTGCTCGACTGGGTAAGGGACAAATACCTCAATAATATCAATGGACTCCTCAATGATTTTTGCGGTGCGGACGCCCCGCAGCTGCGTTTTGAGGTGGGCGCTAAGCCCGCCAGCTCGCTGCAGAAAGGGGCGGTAAGCCCGGCTGCGGCGGCCATTCCGGCGGCGCAGGTGCAGACCGCGCGCGCGGCGCCGACGATCGTGCGCCCTGGCTGGGATAATGTCCCGGCGCCGGCGGAGCCGACCTACCGCTCTAACGTTAACGTGAAACACACGTTTGATAACTTCGTCGAAGGTAAATCTAACCAGCTGGCCCGCGCGGCGGCGCGTCAGGTGGCGGATAACCCGGGCGGCGCCTACAACCCCCTGTTCCTCTATGGCGGGACGGGTCTGGGTAAAACTCACCTGCTGCACGCGGTGGGGAACGGCATTGTGGCGCGTAAGCCGAACGCGAAAGTGGTCTATATGCACTCCGAGCGTTTCGTTCAGGACATGGTTAAAGCGCTGCAGAACAACGCCATCGAAGAGTTTAAGCGTTACTACCGCTCCGTTGACGCCCTGCTGATCGATGACATTCAGTTCTTTGCCAATAAAGAACGATCCCAGGAAGAGTTTTTCCACACCTTCAATGCGCTGCTGGAAGGTAATCAGCAGATCATCCTGACGTCGGATCGTTATCCAAAAGAGATCAACGGCGTTGAGGATCGTCTAAAATCCCGCTTCGGCTGGGGGCTGACGGTGGCGATCGAGCCGCCGGAGCTGGAAACCCGCGTCGCGATCCTGATGAAAAAAGCCGACGAGAACGACATCCGCCTGCCGGGCGAAGTGGCGTTCTTTATTGCCAAGCGTCTGCGCTCGAACGTGCGTGAGCTGGAGGGGGCGCTGAATCGCGTTATCGCCAACGCCAACTTCACCGGCCGGGCGATCACCATCGATTTCGTGCGCGAAGCGCTGCGCGATCTGCTGGCGCTGCAGGAAAAACTGGTCACCATCGACAATATTCAAAAGACGGTGGCGGAGTACTACAAGATTAAGGTAGCGGATCTGCTGTCCAAACGCCGCTCCCGTTCGGTGGCGCGTCCTCGCCAGATGGCGATGGCGCTGGCCAAAGAGCTGACCAACCACAGCCTGCCGGAAATCGGCGATGCGTTTGGCGGCCGAGACCATACCACCGTGCTGCACGCCTGCCGCAAGATTGAGCAGCTGCGTGAAGAAAGCCACGACATTAAAGAAGATTTTTCCAATTTAATCAGAACATTATCCTCGTGACGCTATGAAATTTACCGTAGAACGTGAACATTTATTAAAACCGCTGCAACAGGTGAGCGGTCCGTTAGGTGGTCGTCCGACGCTGCCCATTCTCGGTAACCTGCTGCTTCAGGTCGCGGACGGCGCGCTGTCGCTGACCGGTACCGATCTTGAAATGGAGATGGTGGCGCGCGTGGCGCTGGTTCAGCCGCACGAAGCGGGCGCAACGACCGTTCCGGCACGGAAATTCTTTGATATCTGCCGCGGCCTGCCGGAAGGCGCGGAGATCGCGGTTCAGTTGGAAGGCGATCGCATGCTGGTGCGTTCCGGCCGCAGCCGCTTCTCGCTGTCGACCCTGCCCGCCGCCGATTTCCCGAATCTGGATGACTGGCAGAGTGAAGTGGAGTTTACCCTGCCGCAGGCGACCATGAAGCGTCTGATCGAAGCCACCCAGTTCTCGATGGCGCACCAGGATGTTCGTTACTACTTAAACGGCATGCTGTTTGAAACCGAAGGCAGCGAACTGCGCACGGTGGCCACCGATGGTCACCGCCTGGCGGTCTGTTCGATGCCGCTGGAAGCGTCGCTGCCGAACCATTCGGTGATCGTGCCGCGTAAAGGGGTGATTGAGCTGATGCGGATGCTCGACGGCGGCGATACCCCGCTGCGCGTGCAGATTGGCAGCAACAATATCCGCGCCCACGTTGGCGATTTTATCTTCACCTCTAAGCTGGTTGATGGCCGTTTCCCGGATTATCGCCGCGTATTGCCGAAAAATCCGGATAAACACCTCGAAGCGGGCTGCGATATTCTGAAGCAGGCTTTTGCGCGCGCGGCGATTCTCTCCAACGAGAAATTCCGCGGCGTGCGGCTGTACGTTAGCGAAAACCAGCTGAAAATCACCGCCAATAACCCGGAACAGGAAGAAGCGGAAGAGATTCTGGATGTGACCTACGCCGGAACGGAGATGGAGATTGGCTTCAACGTTAGCTATGTGCTGGATGTGCTGAATGCGCTGAAGTGCGAGAATGTACGCATTCTGCTGACGGATTCGGTGTCGAGCGTGCAGATTGAGGATGCGGCCTCTCAATCCGCAGCCTATGTCGTCATGCCTATGAGATTGTAGTGGAAAATATCGGGCTATCTTACTTGCCATTTTCAACCTGGGCTGTGCTCGCCCCTGTCACGTACTTTGTGTACGCTCCAGGGTCTGCGCGCAGTCCGCGTTGAAACTGGCTGCGCCGATAACGCCCTGGCCCAAAGAACGCTGATATGTCACTGACGCGCTTGCTCATCAAAGACTTCCGCAATATTGAAAGCGCGGATCTCGCTTTATCTCCCGGCTTTAACTTCCTGGTTGGCGCGAACGGCAGCGGCAAAACCAGCGTGCTGGAAGCTATCTACACGCTTGGCCACGGCCGGGCATTTCGCAGTTTGCAAATTGGCCGAGTGATCCGCCACGAGCAGGATGCGTTTGTTCTGCATGGCCGTCTGCAGGGCGAAGAGCGGGAAACCGCCATCGGCCTGACCAAAGACAAACAGGGCGACAGCAAGGTGCGTATCGACGGCACCGACGGCCACAAAGTGGCGGAGCTGGCGCACCTGATGCCGATGCAGCTGATTACGCCGGAGGGGTTTACTTTACTCAACGGCGGCCCCAAATACAGAAGAGCATTCCTTGACTGGGGATGCTTTCATAACGAAGCCGGATTCTTCACCGCCTGGAGCAATCTGAAGCGCCTGGTCAAGCAGCGCAACGCCGCGCTGCGTCAGGTCAGCCGCTATGCCCAGCTGCGGCCTTGGGATCTGGAATTAATCCCGCTGGCGGAGCAGATCAGCCGCTGGCGTGCCGAATACAGCGCCGCTATCGTCGAAGACATGGCGGATACCTGTCAGCAATTTTTACCGGAATTCACGCTCACCTTCTCTTTCCAGCGCGGCTGGGAAAAAGAGACCGACTACGCGGAGGTGTTGGAGCGGAATTTCGAGCGCGACAGAATGTTAACCTACACCGCCCACGGCCCGCATAAAGCGGATTTTCGCATTCGCGCCGACGGGGCGCCGGTGGAAGATACCTTGTCGCGCGGGCAGCTTAAGCTGCTGATGTGCGCCCTGCGTCTGGCGCAAGGAGAGTTCCTCACCCGCGTCAGCGGGCGGCGCTGCCTGTACCTGATAGATGATTTTGCCTCGGAACTTGATGATGCCCGCCGCGGTCTGTTATCCAGCCGCCTGAAAGCGACGCAGTCGCAGGTTTTCGTCAGCGCGATCAGCGCTGAACACGTTATGGACATGTCGGACAAAAATTCGAAGATGTTCCGCGTGGAAAAAGGTAAAATAACGGATTAACCCAAGATTAAATGAGCGAGAAACGTTGATGTCGAATTCTTATGACTCCTCCAGTATCAAAGTCCTGAAAGGGCTGGATGCGGTGCGTAAGCGCCCGGGTATGTATATCGGCGACACGGATGACGGCACCGGTCTGCACCACATGGTATTCGAGGTTGTGGATAACGCTATCGACGAAGCGCTCGCGGGTTACTGCAAAGATATCGTTGTCACCATCCACAGCGATAACTCCGTCTCCGTCCAGGATGACGGCCGCGGCATCCCGACCGGCATTCACCCGGAAGAGGGCGTCTCCGCAGCGGAAGTTATCATGACCGTCCTGCACGCTGGCGGTAAATTCGATGATAACTCCTATAAAGTTTCCGGCGGTCTGCACGGCGTAGGCGTCTCGGTGGTTAACGCCCTGTCGCAGAAGCTGGAGCTGGTTATCCAGCGCGATAACAAAGTTCACAAGCAGATGTACGAACACGGTGTGCCGCAGGCACCGCTGGCCGTGACTGGCGAAACCGACAAAACCGGCACCATGGTGCGTTTCTGGCCAAGCCTGGAAACCTTCACCAATGTCACCGAATTTGAATATGACATCCTGGCGAAACGCCTGCGCGAGCTGTCGTTCCTGAACTCCGGCGTCTCTATCCGCCTGCGCGATAAGCGCGACGGCAAAGAAGACCATTTCCACTACGAAGGCGGCATCAAGGCGTTCGTTGAGTATCTCAACAAGAACAAAACGCCGATCCACCCGAATATTTTCTATTTCTCCACCGAAAAAGACGGTATCGGCGTGGAAGTGGCCCTGCAGTGGAACGACGGCTTCCAGGAAAACATCTACTGCTTTACCAACAACATTCCGCAGCGTGACGGCGGTACTCACCTCGCCGGCTTCCGCGCGGCGATGACCCGTACTCTTAACGCCTATATGGACAAAGAGGGCTATAGCAAAAAAGCGAAAGTCAGCGCCACCGGCGACGATGCGCGTGAAGGCCTGATTGCCGTGGTATCCGTGAAGGTGCCGGATCCGAAATTCTCCTCGCAGACCAAAGACAAGCTGGTCTCCTCCGAGGTGAAATCGGCGGTGGAGCAGCAGATGAACGAACTGCTGAGCGAATACCTGCTGGAAAATCCATCCGATGCGAAAATCGTAGTCGGCAAAATTATTGACGCCGCGCGCGCCCGTGAGGCCGCACGTCGCGCTCGTGAGATGACTCGTCGTAAAGGCGCGCTGGATCTGGCAGGCCTGCCGGGCAAACTGGCGGATTGCCAGGAGCGCGACCCGGCGCTGTCCGAACTGTACCTGGTGGAAGGGGACTCCGCGGGCGGCTCTGCTAAACAGGGTCGTAACCGCAAGAACCAGGCGATCCTGCCGCTGAAGGGTAAAATCCTTAACGTTGAGAAAGCCCGCTTCGATAAAATGCTCTCTTCCCAGGAAGTGGCGACGCTGATCACCGCGCTGGGCTGCGGTATCGGTCGCGATGAGTACAATCCGGATAAACTGCGCTACCACAGCATCATCATCATGACCGATGCGGACGTCGACGGCTCGCACATTCGTACCCTGCTGTTGACCTTCTTCTATCGTCAGATGCCGGAGATCGTCGAGCGCGGCCACGTCTACATTGCTCAGCCGCCGCTGTACAAAGTGAAGAAAGGCAAGCAGGAACAGTACATTAAAGACGACGAAGCGATGGATCAGTATCAGATCTCCATCGCGCTCGACGGTGCGACCCTGCACACCAACGCCAATGCGCCGGCGCTGGCGGGCGAACCGCTGGAAAAACTGGTTGCCGAGTTCAATGCCACCCAGAAAATGATTGGCCGCATGGAGCGCCGCTTCCCGAAAGCGCTGCTGAAAGAGCTAATCTATCAGCCGACCCTGACCGAGGCCGACCTGGCGGACGAGCAGAAGGTGACCCGCTGGGTGAACACCCTGGTCTCCGAGCTGAACGAGAAAGAACAGCACGGCAGCCAGTGGAAATTCGATCTCCACGAGAACAAAGAACTGCAGCATTTTGAGCCGGTTATTCGCGTACGTACCCACGGCGTGGATACCGACTATCCGCTGGATAACGAGTTCATTATGGGGCCGGAATATCGTCGTATTTGTGCCCTGGGCGAGAAACTGCGCGGCCTGATGGAAGAAGATGCTTACATCGAGCGCGGCGAACGTCGTCAGCCGGTAGCCAGCTTCGAGCAGGCCCTGGACTGGCTGGTGAAAGAGTCCCGTCGCGGTCTCTCCATCCAGCGCTATAAAGGTCTGGGCGAGATGAACCCGGATCAGCTGTGGGAAACCACCATGGATCCGGACAGCCGTCGCATGCTGCGCGTGACCGTCAAGGATGCCATCGCTGCCGATCAGCTGTTCACCACCCTGATGGGTGATGCCGTTGAGCCGCGTCGCGCGTTTATCGAAGAGAATGCCCTGAAAGCGGCGAATATCGATATTTAAGCCGCATGTTTCCCGGTAACGAGTTTTACCGGGGCAACAGGATGTATAAGCCCGGTCGCATCGCGCGATCGGGCTTTTCTTTTGCCGCTAAAAGAGGAATCCGCTGCTGCGGTTCCATCCCCCTTTCTGGCCGACACTTTTACTGTTTTTTGAGCGGAATCGCGTTAGCATGAGGGGAGACTCATCTTACCCGGGGACCCTATGGCTATTAAACTGATTGCAATCGATATGGACGGCACGCTGCTGCTGCCCGACCATACCATCTCTCCAGCGGTGAAAGCCGCCATCGCCGCGGCGCGCGAGCGCGGTGTTAACGTGGTGCTGACCACCGGTCGCCCTTACGCTGGCGTCCACAGCTATTTGAAAGAGCTGCATATGGAGCAGCCGGGTGATTACTGCATTACCTACAATGGCGCGCTGGTGCAGAAGGCTGGTGACGGAAGCACCGTCGCGCAAACCGCGCTGAGCTATGACGACTATCGCTTCCTTGAGCAGCTCTCCCGCGAGGTCGGCTCCCACTTCCATGCGCTGGATCGCAATACGCTGTATACCGCGAACCGCGATATCAGCTACTACACCGTCCACGAATCCTATGTGGCAACCATTCCGCTGGTGTTCTGCGAAGCGGAGAAAATGGATCCTGAGATCCAGCTGCTGAAAGTGATGATGATTGATGAGCCGGCAATTCTCGACCAGGCCATCGCCCGTATTCCGGCGGAAGTGAAAGAGAAGTACACCGTGCTGAAAAGTGCGCCTTACTTCCTCGAAATACTGGATAAACGCGTCAATAAAGGCACTGGCGTGAAGTCGCTGGCCGATGCGCTGGGCATCAAGCCGGAAGAGATTATGGCGATTGGCGATCAGGAAAATGATATCGCGATGATTGAATTTGCCGGCGTCGGCGTGGCAATGGATAACGCCATTCCTGCGGTCAAAGAAGCGGCGAACTTCATCACCAAATCGAACCTTGAAGATGGCGTTGCCTTCGCCATTGAAAAATACGTTTTAGCGTAAACTTCTTTCCGGCCCGGCGTTCGCCGGGTCTGTCTTCTCTTTTTTCATGAACAGATGTTAATCCGCATTTAAATCCCTCAATCCTTGCAGGGGATTCTATAAGCTACCCGCCCTCTTTTTAGCAACTCAGAACTAACATCATACTTTTCATGAATATATACCACCGTTTGATGTTGGTTACGCTGCCATTCGCCTCTGTTCAGATTTGCGCGGCCGCGGAACCAACGGCGCCGCTCGAACCGGCGTATGCCTATCACGGCGCAGAGCCCGCGGATCTGCCGGCGCCAGAAAGTCGCCAGCCTGCGGCGGCAGCATCGTCCTCGCTACTCCCTTTGCTAGGCGATGAGGCCAGAAAGCGCGGCTACGTCCTGCCGCTGCCGTTTGGCGTCAGCATTAACTATATGGATATGCGGCAGAATATTAATGTCGACAGCATAAACTTCACCGGGCTGTCGCTGGATGGCCGCAATATCGATTGCGGTAAGGATCCTGTCTGCAAGCACGCCGTGAATAACATTTTCGCTAATGGGCCGGTCTCGCTGGATAACGCTTTCCAGATTGGCGTTGGTCATACGCGGGAAAGCAGCAAAACCGAGACGCTCAAGCTGGATGCCTGGCTGCTGCCGTTTATGAACGTTTATGGCCTGGTGGGGCACACCGAAGGGCATTCAATTTCGCAGATAGCTGTCGGCCTGAAGGGACCGAACGGTAAAGTGGTGCCCCTGCCGGGGATGCAGGATCTCGACTTTCGTCTCGATTTTAAAGGTACTACCTACGGGATGGGCACCACCCTGGTGGGCGGCGTCGGCAATTGGTTTACCGTGCTGGACGCCAACTACACGCAAACGCGCTTTGATATCCTCGACGGCAGCATCGATGCGCTTACCTTTTCGCCGCGCGTTGGCTATCGTTTCAGTACGCCATCGGTCGATGCGCTGCATCTCCCCGCCGGAAAGCTAAATCTGTGGGTTGGCAGCATGTATCAGGATGTCCAGCAGGAGTTTAAAGGCAGCCTCAGCGATCTCTCGATGCCGTCGCCGATGCTGCAGAATATGGTTAATCTGGCCAACCAGGACAATAACGGTCGCTTCGATGTGAAGCAGCATCTTCAGTCGCCATGGAACGTTCTGGTGGGCGCGCAATACGAGCTGACGCAGAATTTTAATATTACTACCGAGTTTGGCTTTGCCGAACGTAACAGTTTCTTTATTGCCGGCGAGTATCGCTTTTGAGCCGACTGTTTATCACTTTTCTGCTGCTGATGGTCTGCCCGACAGGCAGCCAGGCCGAGGCGCTCAGCCGCGAGAAAATCGACGGCTGGCTGCAGCATCTCGGCGCCAGCGATAAGTTCGACGCCAGCAAAGGCATCGACTGGGGCGTGATGCCCGGTCCGTTCTATACGCCGGAACTAGGGTTGGGCATTGGCACCGCTGTCGTCGGCCTGTATCGTCCCGACCCGCAGGATACCACCAGCCAGAACTCGACCCTGACGCTCAGCGGCTACGCCAGCTCTACCGGCGCCTTTGGCCTCAGCGTGAAAAACTATACCTTTTTCGATCGTGATCTGTGGCGCGTTTTTGTCGACGGGTCGATAGCCAACACGCCCACTTATTATTGGGGGCAGGGTTTTCATGCCGGGGATAAAGACAATGAAAAAGAGAAGTATACCGCCCAGGTACTGACCCTGCGACCCACCCTTTATCGGCAGCTTATCGATCATGTTTATCTCGGGGCGGGATGGTCGCTGGCGGCGCAGAATGCCGATGAGATGGACCATGACGATCGGCCGAAGATAGAAAACACTCCACAGGGACCGTCGGTATTCAGCTCCGGCGCCAGCATCGATATCAACTGGGACGATCGCGACTTTGTCCCTAACCCGCGCCGGGGTCAGTATGCCAACCTCCGCTATACCCACTATGCGCCCGGATTAGGTAGCGATACCCGCTTTGAGGAATTTCAGCTGCACTATAGCCATTATCATGCCCTGAGCGAGAAAAGCGTGCTCGCCTGAGAGGCCGATGTCGCCTTCACCCAGGGCGAGGTACCGTGGAGCATGATGCCGCTGCTCGGCAGCGATGAACGGATGCGCGGCTACTACCAGGGGCGCTACCGGGATAAAAAGGTCGTCAGCGGCCAGCTGGAATACCGCCGGCAGCTCACCTGGCGGCACGGGATTGTCGCCTGGGCCGGGGCGGGAACCATGGGGCCCTCACTGTCGTCGCTGAATAATGGCCGCTGGCTGCCTTCGGCGGGCGTTGGCTACCGCTTTGAATTCAAACCTCGCGTTAATGTTCGCCTCGACTACGGTATCGGCAATGGCAGCAGCGGCTTTTACTTCCAGGTCGGCGAAGCGTTTTAACGCCTCCTTCCCTTAATTTTCTCTCTTATCGCCTCTTGTCAGGGCCGCTGCGCTTTAATTTTCATGAATTGTTCTTTTTGTGATCCAAATTGTAGTACAACACAACAATGTTGTACTACATTACGCTCATGTTGATAACGTACAGCATCACGTTAGTAGTACAAACATGAGGCGAAATTCAGCAGCGACGGTAAAGTAGAGCAGTACACATAGAGCATAAGGACTCTCCATGACTCTCAATAAGACCGATCGCATTGTGATCTCGCTGGGCAAACAGATCGTCAGCGGTAAATACGTCCCGGGTTCGGCGCTTCCGGCCGAAGCGGAACTCTGTGAGGAGTTTGAAACCTCGCGCAACATCATTCGTGAAGTGTTTCGTTCCCTGATGGCGAAGCGGCTGATTGAAATGAAGCGCTATCGCGGCGCGTTTGTCGCTCCCAGAAACCAGTGGAACTACCTCGACACCGAGGTGCTGCAGTGGGTACTGGAAAATGACTATGACCCGCGTCTTATCAGCGCGATGAGTGAAGTGCGCAACCTGGTTGAACCCGCCATCGCGCGTTGGGCGGCGGAACGCGCCACCTCAAGCGATCTGGCGGAAATCGAGTCGGCGCTCAATGACATGATCGCCAACAACCAAAACCGGGATGCCTTTAACGAAGCGGATATTCGCTACCACGAGGCGGTGCTGCAGTCAGTACATAACCCGGTTTTGCAGCAGCTTAGCGTGGCGATCAGTTCGCTGCAGCGGGCGGTATTTGAACGGACCTGGATGGGCGATGAAGGCAACATGCCGAAAACCCTCCAGGAACATAAAGCGCTATTTGACGCCATTCGGCATCAGGATAGCGACGCGGCGGAGCAGGCGGCGTTGACGATGATCGCCAGCTCGACACGAAGGCTTAAGGAAATCACATGACGGCTCGCTACATCGCAATAGATTGGGGATCGACGAATTTACGCGCCTGGCTTTATCAGGGCGAAGAATGCCTGGAAAGCAGGCAATCTGAAGCAGGCGTAACGCGCCTGAATGGTCGCTCTCCCGCTGCGGTGTTAGCGGAAATCACACAGCACTGGCGCGATGGCGCCACACCGGTGGTGATGGCAGGGATGGTCGGCAGCAACGTGGGCTGGAAAATCGCCCCCTATTTGCCGCTTCCTGCCGCTTTCTCGGATATTGGCCAGCAGTTAACTGCCGTTGGCGATAATATCTGGATAATTCCCGGCCTTTGCGTTTCCCGTGACGATAACCATAACGTCATGCGTGGGGAAGAAACGCAGCTGCTGGGCGCTCGCGCCTTAGCCCCTTCGTCTGTCTACGTGATGCCGGGAACCCACTGCAAGTGGGTACTGGCCGATCGCCGGCAAATTCACGATTTTCGTACCGTTTTGACCGGGGAATTGCATCATTTGTTGCTTCAGCACTCGCTGGTGGGCGCCGGCTTACCGCCGCAGGAAACGTCCGCTGCCGCATTCGCGGCAGGTCTGCAGCGCGGTATCAACAACCCCGCCGTCCTGCCGCAGCTGTTTGAAGTTCGCGCTTCGCACGTGCTGGGCGCGCTGCCTCGCGAGCAGGTTAGCGAATTTGTTTCCGGCCTGCTGATTGGCGCTGAAGTTGCCACCCTCAGCGACACATTCGCCGGACAGCAGGCGATCAGTCTCGTCGCTGGGTCATCGTTAACATCCCGCTATCAGCAGGCATTCGCCGCCATTGGCCGCGAAGTCAGCGCGGTTGCGGGCGATACGGCATTTCAGACAGGAATAAGGAGCATCGCTTATGCAGTGGCAAACTAACCTTCCACTTATCGCTATCCTGCGCGGTATTACGCCAGACGAGGCGCTGGCTCACGTTGGCGCCGTTATCGACGCCGGTTTCGACGCGGTCGAAATCCCGCTGAACTCGCCGCAGTGGGAGAAAAGTATTCCGCAGGTCGTCGACGCTTACGGCGAGCAGGCGCTTATCGGCGCGGGCACGGTGCTGCAACCGGAGCAGGTCGACAGGCTGGCGGCCATGGGCTGTCGGCTGATTGTGACGCCAAACATTCAACCGGAAGTGATCCGGCGAGCGGTGGGTTACGGCATGACCGTGTGTCCAGGCTGCGCCACCGCCAGCGAAGCCTTTAGCGCGCTCGATGCCGGCGCGCAGGCTCTGAAAATCTTCCCGTCATCGGCTTTTGGCCCGGATTACATCAAAGCGTTGAAAGCCGTGCTTCCGCCCGAGGTTCCGGTCTTTGCCGTTGGCGGCGTGACGCCGGAAAACCTGGCGCAGTGGATTAATGCCGGCTGTGTTGGGGCAGGATTGGGTAGCGATCTCTATCGTGCCGGCCAGCCGGTTGAACGTACCGCGCAGCAGGCAGCCGCATTCGTAAAAGCGTATCGAGAGGCAGTGAAATGAAAATAACCAATATCACCACGTACCGTTTACCTCCGCGTTGGATGTTCCTGAAGATTGAAACCGATGAAGGCATTGTCGGCTGGGGCGAACCGGTGATTGAAGGGCGCGCCCGCACGGTGGAGGCGGCCGTTCATGAATTTGGCGACTACCTGATTGGCCAGGATCCGGCGCGGATTAACGACCTGTGGCAGGTAATGTACCGCGGCGGCTTTTATCGCGGCGGCCCGATTATGATGAGCGCCATCGCCGGTATTGACCAGGCGCTATGGGATATTAAAGGTAAGGTTCTGAATGCCCCGGTCTGGCAACTGATGGGCGGGCTGGTGCGTGACAAAATTAAAGCCTACAGCTGGGTGGGCGGCGACCGCCCCGCCGAAGTAATTGACGGGATTAAGAAGCTGCGCGGCATTGGTTTCGACACCTTTAAATTAAACGGCTGCGAAGAGATGGGGCTCATCGATAATTCCCGCGCGGTTGACGCGGCGGTGAATACCGTGGCGCAAATCCGCGAAGCGTTTGGCAATGAAATTGAGTTTGGTCTCGATTTTCATGGCCGCGTTAGCGCGCCGATGGCTAAGGTATTAATTAAAGAGCTGGAGCCATATCGCCCATTATTTATTGAGGAACCGGTATTAGCCGAGCAGGCGGAATATTATCCGCGGCTGGCGGCGCAAACGCATATTCCCATTGCCGCCGGCGAACGTATGTTCTCGCGCTTTGAATTTAAACGGGTACTGGAAGCGGGCGGGGTGGCTATTTTACAACCCGATCTGTCGCACGCAGGCGGTATTACCGAATGCTATAAAATTGCCGGTATGGCGGAAGCCTATGACGTTGGGCTGGCGCCGCACTGTCCGCTGGGGCCGATCGCGCTGGCAGCCTGTCTGCACGTTGATTTCGTTTCGCATAACGCGGTCTTCCAGGAGCAGAGCATGGGGATCCATTACAACAAAGGCGCCGAACTGCTTGATTTTGTGAAAAACAAAGAAGATTTCAATATGGAAGGCGGCTTCTTTAAACCTCTGATGAAGCCGGGGCTGGGCGTGGAAATTGATGAGGCCCGCGTGATTGAGTTAAGTAAAAACGCGCCGGACTGGCGAAATCCGTTGTGGCGGTATGAGGATGGATCTGTCGCCGAATGGTAAATGCGCGTCATACTTCGCACTGGTGATGCGTTGGCTGCATTTTCTTACCCAGGTCACATACTATTGTATGCTCCCAGGGATGCGAAAATTTGCCGCCTTTCCCCAGCGCGAATTATTTAGCGCATCGCAACATAGTTATTAATAAAAAACAAAAACACCCTCTGTAAATTACCGGGCATGGTGAGCGGCTTCGCTATGCCCAAAATCTGGAGACAGATTGCGATGGATATTTCAGTTACCGCTGTAAAAACCGGGCGTCGCCGTTATCTGACGCTCATCATGATCTTTATTACCGTGGTTATTTGTTATGTTGACCGTGCCAACCTCGCCGTCGCCTCGGCGCATATTCAGGAGGAGTTTGGTATTAGCAAAGCGGAAATGGGCTACGTATTTTCCGCCTTTGCCTGGCTGTATACCCTCTGCCAGATCCCTGGCGGTTGGTTCCTTGACCGCGTGGGATCCAGGCTTACCTACTTTATCGCTATATTTGGCTGGTCGGTGGCGACGTTGCTACAAGGCTTCGCCACCGGTTTAATGTCGCTTATCGGTTTACGCGCCATTACCGGCATCTTCGAAGCGCCAGCCTTCCCGACCAACAACCGCATGGTGACCAGCTGGTTCCCGGAGCACGAGCGCGCTTCCGCCGTCGGGTTTTATACCTCGGGGCAATTTGTTGGCCTGGCTTTCCTCACGCCGCTGCTGATCTGGATCCAGGAGCTATTGAGCTGGCACTGGGTGTTTATCGTTACCGGCGGTATCGGCATTATCTGGTCGCTGATCTGGTTCAAGGTTTATCAACCGCCGCGCCTGACTAAAAGCATCAGTAAAGCCGAACTCGACTATATCCGCGACGGCGGCGGCCTGGTGGATGGCGATGCGCCGGTGAAGAAAGAGGCGCGTCAACCGTTATCGAAAGCGGACTGGAAGCTGGTTTTTCACCGCAAGCTGGTTGGCGTTTACCTTGGACAGTTCGCGGTAACCTCGACGCTGTGGTTCTTCCTGACCTGGTTTCCGAACTACTTAACCCAGGAAAAAGGCATCACCGCGCTGAAGGCCGGCTTTATGACCACGGTGCCCTTCCTCGCCGCGTTTTTTGGCGTCCTGCTGTCTGGTTGGCTGGCGGATAAGCTGGTGAAAAAAGGCTACTCGCTGGGCGTGGCGCGCAAAACGCCGATCATCTGTGGACTGTTGATCTCCACCTGCATCATGGGGGCAAACTACACCAACGACCCCATCTGGATCATGGCGCTGATGGCGCTGGCGTTCTTCGGTAACGGTTTTGCGTCTATCACCTGGTCGCTGGTCTCCTCCCTGGCGCCGATGCGCCTGATCGGCCTGACCGGCGGGGTGTTTAACTTTGTTGGCGGCCTGGGCGGCATCACCGTCCCGCTGGTGATTGGCTATCTGGCACAGGATTACGGCTTTGGCCCGGCGCTGGTTTATATCTCCGTGGTGGCGTTAATAGGCGCGCTGTCTTATATCCTGCTGGTCGGCGATGTGAAACGTGTAGGCTAATTTTTTGCGATACGCTACCCTGATGCGTAAGTCTCGCATCAGGGTATCGTCATGAAACAAGTCACTTTTGCTCCCCGTCATCACCAGCTTACCAATATTAATACCTGGACTCCCGACAGCCAGTGGCTGGTATTCGACGTTCGTCCGTCCGGCGCATCGTTTACCGGCGAAACCATTGAGCGAGTGAACGTAAACAGCGGTACTGTGGAGACCATTTATCGTGCCACGCAGGGCGCGCACGTGGGCGTGGTAACCGTGCATCCAACCCAGGAGCGCTATGTGTTTATTCATGGCCCCGAGCGGCCGGATGCGCAGTGGCAGTATGATTTTCATCATCGCCGCGGGGTGGTGGCCTTTCAGGGGGCTGTCGAGAATCTGGACGCCATGGACATTACCCCCCCCTACACGCCCGGCGCGCTGCGCGGCGGCAGCCACGTCCATGTCTATAGCCCCAACGGTCAGTTTGTCAGTTTTACCTACAACGATCACGTGCTGCACGAGCGCGATCCGGCGCTGGATCTGCGCAACGTCGGCGTGGCGGCGCCCTATGGACCGGTGACGCCGCAGGGACAGCATCCGCGCGAATATGGCGGCAGCCACTGGTGCGTGCTGGTAAGCCGCACGACGCCGGCACCCGCGCCGGGCAGCGATGAGATTAATCGCGCCTATGAGGAGGGCTGGGTCGGGAACCATACTCTGGCGTTTATTGGCGATACGCTGGCGGAAAATGGCGATAAAGTGCCTGAGCTGTTTATTGTCGATCTGCCGCAGGATGAAGCCGGCTGGAAGCAGCCTGGCGGGGCGCCGCTGGCCGGTACCGCAACCACAATGCCGGCGCCGCCGGCGGGCGTCAGCCAGCGTCGTTTGACCTTCACCCACCATCGCCGCTACCCGGGACTGGTGAACGTCCCGCGCCACTGGGTGCGCGCCAATCCCCAGGCGACGGCGATAGCCTTTCTGATGCGCGACGACGCCGGCGTAGTGCAGCTGTGGCTTATTTCCCCGCAGGGGGGCGAGCCGCGGCAGTTGACGCATCACGCGTCGGGTATCCAGTCGGCGTTTAACTGGCATCCGTCGGGAGAGTGGCTGGGTTTTGCGCTGGAGGATCGGATTGCCTGCTGCCATGCCGGTACGGGAGATATCACCTTTTTAACCGATACGCATGCGCATGCGCCCTCGGCGGACGCGATCGTCTTTTCGCCAGACGGTAAACAGATTGCCTGGATGGAGGAGGTGGACGGTTATCGTCAGCTGTGGGTTACGCAGACCGGACGATAACTTACTGGGCAGGCATCGGCGCTGGCGGGATCACCGAGTTGGTCGCCAGCGTAGCCTTCTCGCTCTTTTCGACCCGAGATTTGATTGAGCTGTCGGTGCGGAACATATCCCACGGCAGCAGCAGGGTATCCATGACGGCGGTGAACGGCATGTCCAGCGCCACCAGCGATTTCACACCCCAGTTGGTATCGCTGTCCCCCAGCGTTTGCGCACTGGATCGCGTGCCCGGATAGGTTCCCTCTTTGCCACCGGTATGTGACATTACGCTGGAGCAACCGCTCAGGCTTATTATCCCGCTGAACAGGACCAGCTTTAACAGTCGTCTGCTTTTCATTGTTCTTCCATTGTCGTTTCGGGCGTTGAGATAACCTTTCAGCGGTTATATCGGGCCATCCCGTGAATGCATAGTGTTATTGCGCCGCACTGTGGCGGGCATCGCACTTTGCTTTTTGTGCTCCTCCACCCAGTCTAAGCAATCATCGATAAACTGCAAAAAAAATTGCCCTCAATCCCTTGAAAAGCACGGGGAGAAACCCATTTTATAGGTGTAACCCACTGAGAATACGCCTGAGGGGTATTCCGGATTACCGCGGCCTGTCCACGATGGAAGGTCATTTGATTCTCGCTGATTTTCAGGAGCTATTTACTATGCGTAACTTCGATCTTTCCCCGCTATATCGTTCAGCCATTGGTTTCGACCGCCTGTTCAACCTGCTGGAAAACAATCAAAGCCAGAGCAACGGCGGCTACCCTCCGTATAACGTCGAGCTGGTAGACGAAAACCACTATCGCATCGCTATCGCGGTGGCTGGCTTTGCTGAAAGCGAGCTGGAGATCACTGCCCAGGACAATCTGCTGATCGTCAAAGGCGCCCACGCCGCCGAGCAGAAAGAGCGGACCTACCTGTATCAGGGGATCGCCGAGCGCAACTTCGAGCGCAAATTCCAGCTGGCGGAAAACATTCACGTCCGCGGCGCCAATCTGGTGAACGGCCTGCTGTATATCGATCTGGAACGGGTGATCCCGGAAGCGAACAAGCCGCGCCGCATCGAAATCAACTAATTGTCCGTTTCAGGCCGCGTGGCGGCCTGATGTAACAACCTGCTCGCCGTCAGGGAGCAGATGCGAATTTACAGAATTCGCAGGTATTCACTCGCTTCTTAGAAGGAGAAAACAGTATGCGTAACTACGATTTATCCCCCCTGCTGCGTCAATGGATCGGTTTTGACAAACTGGCCAGCGCCCTGCAAACCGCCGGTGAAAGCCAAAGCTTCCCGCCCTATAACATCGAAAAAAGCGACGATAACCACTACCGCATTACCCTTGCGCTGGCCGGTTTCCGTCAGGAAGATCTGGATATTCAACTGGAAGGCACCCGTCTGGTGGTGAAAGGCACGCCGCAGCAGCCGGAAAAAGAGACCACATGGCTGCACCAGGGGTTGGTGAGCCAGGCCTTCAGCCTGAGCTTCACCCTCGCCGACAACATGGAGGTCTCTGGCGCGACCTTCACCAATGGCCTGCTGCATATCGATCTGACCCGCAATGAGCCTGAGCAGATCGCCCCGCAGCGTATCGCCATCAGCGAACGACCGGCATTAAATAGTTAATTAAGCGAATAACTTATAAGGCCCCGATTTTCGGGGCTTTTTTGTGTGCGAGAGCACAATAAACTTCCTTGCTGCAACGGGTGTTTCAGTTTAAAAAACAATCATACTTTGGGACTCACTCAAACAAGGATACGTTATGAACGAACAGCAGCCATTTGAAGCGATTAGAAAGAGCGATGAGGCGGGGCGGGAGTATTGGTCTGCCCGCAACCTTGGTCCCCTGCTTGACTATAAAGAGTGGCGGAATTTTTATAAGGTCATTGCAAAAGCGATAATTTCATGTGAGGCGAGTGGTCATCCCTCGGCAGACCATTTTGTTGAAACCAACAAAATGGTCGAATTAGGTTCTGGCGCCAGCAGGAATCTTGAAGATTTCCACCTCTCACGCTACGCCTGCTATCTGGTAGTGCAAAATGGCGATCCGTCGAAACCGGTGATTGCTGCGGGGCAAACGTACTTTGCCTTGCAAACCCGGCGCCAGGAATTGCAAGATGATCAAATATTTAAGTCTCTACGAGAGGATGAAAAGTGACTGTTCCTGCACAATGAGCTCAAAGAGCATAATAAACATCTGGTTGAAACGGCCCAACGTGCTGGTGTTGAGACGACTCTTGATTTTGCTGTCTTTCAAAACCATGGTTATAAAGGTCTCTATGGTGGTCTTGACCAAAAAGCAATCCATGAGCGTAAGGGCCTAAAGAAAAGCCAAAAAATACTCGACTATATGGGATCGACTGAGCTCGCGGCCAACCTGTTTCGTGCTACCCAAACGGAAGAAAAACTACGTCGGGACGCGGTTGATTCGAAGCAACTCGCCAACAAAACGCATTATGACGTAGGGCAAAAAGTACGCCAGACTATTAAAGACCTGGGTGGCACTATGCCTGAAGCACTTCCTTCCCCGGAGAAAAGTATTCAGCAACTCACTATCGCAGCGAAAAATAAGAACGCGCCTGAATAGCGTATCTTACTCCATGATTATTGTGCGCCAGGCAGCATACAATCCGCCTGGCCGCGGTCATAATCCCTGTTAATAATAATGTTATTCACAGGGACGGTACCATGAGTGAGATAGCATTGACGGTCAGCGTGCTGGCGCTGGTGGCGGTGGTTGGGTTGTGGATCGGCAATGTCAAAATCCGCGGCGTTGGCTTTGGTATTGGCGGCGTGTTATTTGGCGGCATTATCGTCGGCCACTTTGTCGATCAGGCGGGCGTCGCCCTCAGCAGCCCGATGCTGCATTTTATTCAGGAATTCGGCTTGATCCTGTTCGTCTACACCATCGGTATTCAGGTGGGGCCGGGCTTTTTCGCCTCGCTGCGGGTCTCAGGCCTGCGGCTCAATCTGTTCGCTATCCTTATCGTTATCCTCGGCGGCCTGGTGACCGCGGTGCTGCATAAGCTGTTCAATATTCCTCTCCCGGTGGTGCTCGGTATCTTCTCCGGTGCGGTGACCAACACGCCGGCGCTGGGGGCCGGGCAGCAAATTCTGCGCGATCTCGGCGTACCGTTCGAGGTGGTCGATCAAATGGGGATGAGCTACGCGATGGCGTATCCGTTCGGCATCTGCGGCATTCTGCTGACCATGTGGCTGGTGCGTCTGTTCTTTCGCATCAATATCGAGAAAGAGGCCCAGCGGTTTGAGGAGAGCAGCGGCAACGGCCACGCTCATTTGCACACCATTAACGTGCGGGTGGAGAACCCCAACCTCAACCAGATGGCGATTCAGGATGTGCCGATGCTCAATAGCGACAACATCGTCTGTTCGCGGCTGAAGCGTGGCGAGCTGTTGATGGTGCCTGCGCCGGGCACCCTTATCCAGGCTGGCGACCTGCTGCACCTGGTGGGGCGACCTGAGGATTTGCACAATGCGCAGCTGGTGATAGGCCAGGAGGTGGCGACCTCGCTGTCGACGCGCGGCACCGATCTGAAAGTGGAGCGGGTGGTGGTCACTAACGAAAAAGTGCTGGGGAAGAAAATACGCGATCTGCACGTCAAACAGCGCTATGACGTAGTGATCTCCAGGCTTAACCGGGCAGGCGTCGAGCTGGTAGCCAGCAGCAGCGCCAGCCTGCAGTTTGGTGACATCCTCAACCTGGTCGGCCGTCCGGAGGCAATTGACGCCGTGGCCGCCGAACTGGGTAACGCTCAGCAGAAGCTGCAGCAGGTCCAGATGCTGCCGGTGTTTATCGGCATCGGACTCGGGGTACTGCTGGGATCTATCCCGTTGTTTATTCCCGGCTTCCCTGCCGCATTGAAGCTGGGACTGGCCGGTGGGCCGCTGATTATGGCGCTGATCCTTGGGCGTATCGGCAGTATCGGCAAGCTGTACTGGTTTATGCCGCCGAGCGCCAACCTGGCGCTGCGCGAGCTGGGGATAGTGCTGTTTCTGGCGGTGGTCGGGCTAAAATCGGGGGGTGACTTTGTCGCCACCCTGACCCAGGGCGATGGTCTGAGCTGGATCGCTTACGGCATTTTCATCACCGCCATCCCGCTGCTGACGGTGGGCATCCTCGCGCGCATGCTGGCGAAAATGAACTATCTGACGCTGTGCGGCATGCTGGCCGGCTCCATGACCGACCCGCCGGCGCTGGCCTTCGCCAACAACCTGCACGCCACCAGCGGCGCAGCGGCGCTCTCGTATGCCACCGTCTATCCGCTGGTGATGTTCCTGCGCATTATCACCCCGCAGCTACTCGCCGTGCTGTTCTGGGGGCTAAGCTAGTGGGCTTTGCGCCTGGACGCGGCGCAGGTGATAGTCCACCTGATACTCGCTGGCGTTGCGGAACATGACCGAATAGTTAAGAAACTCGCCGCTGTCGCTGTAGGAAAGGGAGGTAATACGCAGCAGCGGCGTCTGCTCCGGGACGTTCATTGAGCGCGCCAGCTGCTTGTCCGCCAGCACCGGCGTCAGCGTTTCATAGTTCCCGCTGATGATGATTCCGCACTCCTTCTCAATATAATCAAATTTCGACCCTTCCAGATGACTCAGCGACAGGTTGCGGAACAGCTTCACCGGCATATAGCTATCCTCCAGCATCAGCGGCTTGCCGTCGACGTAGCGCACCCGCCGTGAGAAGTAGATCCGTTCATCAATTTTAATCCGCAGCAGACTGGCGATGGCCGGCGGGGCGGGCATCACCTCGAAGGCCAGCACCTGACTCACCACCTCTTTACCCTGCTTACGCAGCACTTCCGCCAGGCCGGTCAGATTGCTGGTTTCATGATGGACGTCTTTACGCGCCACGTAAGTTCCCGAGCCGTGGCGACGCACAACCAATCCCCAGTCCACCAGCAGATCGATGGCTTTGCGAATAGTCATGCGCGCCACCCCGAACTCCTCGGCCAGTTTTTTCTCTCCTGGTAGCGGGCTGCCGATGGCGAAGTCGGCGGAATTCAGCCGCAGCCGCAGGCGGTCAGCAATGGATTTGTAGATCACCAGTAGTCCTCTTGTGCAGGAAAAGGGGATGTCGCCTTGTGCTCTTTTTTCTAAAAAAATAGATTAATTACAATCAATTAAGACACATTCATTTAGTTAATTTCGCTGCCTGACTTATCGATGTCTAACTTTTGTTACCGAAGTAGACAACTTTGACCAAATTAAAACCATGAATGGGATCACGAATCGCAACGGCGCGGCATGTTGTCGGACGGGCAAATTTTTATTCTCCAGTGAGGCCGGTAATCAAGAAAAAGAAGGCCACTCACCCTACGAGTTGTTACATGAGGATTTCCCAATGCTCAGTCAAATACAACGCTTTGGCGGCGCCATGTTTACCCCGGTTTTGTTGTTTCCTTTTGCCGGGATCGTGGTCGGTATCGCCATCATGCTGCGCAACCCGATGTTCGTCGGCGAAGCGCTGACCGCACCCGACAGCCTGTTTGCCCAGATCGTTCACATCATTGAGGAGGGCGGCTGGACCGTCTTTCGTAATATGCCTCTGATTTTCGCCGTCGGTCTGCCGATCGGCCTGGCGAAACAGGCCCAGGGCCGGGCCTGTCTGGCGGTGCTGGTGAGCTTTCTCACCTGGAACTATTTTATCAACGCCATGGGGATGACCTGGGGCCACTTCTTCGGCGTCGATTTTTCCGCTGAACCCACGGCTGGCAGCGGCCTGACGATGATTGCCGGGATCAAAACCCTCGACACCAGCATTATCGGCGCCATCGTCATCTCCGGTCTGGTGACGGCCCTGCACAATCGCTATTTCGATAAACCCCTGCCGGTATTCCTCGGCATCTTTCAGGGTTCATCGTTTGTGGTCATTGTCGCCTTCCTCGCGATGATCCCTTGCGCCTGGCTGACCCTGCTCGGCTGGCCAAAGGTCCAGCTGGGTATTGAATCGCTGCAGGCCTTTCTGCGCTCAGCCGGGGCGCTTGGGGTGTGGGTTTACATCTTTCTTGAGCGCATCCTGATCCCCACCGGCCTGCACCACTTCGTCTATGGCCCGTTCATCTTTGGCCCGGCGGTGGTGGAGGGCGGACTGCAGGTCTACTGGGCAGAGCATCTGCAGGCGTTCAGTCAGAGTACGGAACCGCTGAAGACGCTGTTCCCGGAGGGCGGCTTTGCCCTGCACGGTAACTCGAAAGTGTTTGGGTCGGTGGGGATTGCGCTGGCGCTCTATTTCACCGCCGCGCCGGAAAACCGCGTCAAGGTCGCCGGCCTGCTGATCCCCGCCACCCTGACCGCGATGCTGGTCGGGATCACTGAGCCGCTGGAGTTCACCTTCCTCTTCATCTCGCCGCTGCTGTTCGCCGTTCACGCGGTGCTGGCGGCGACCATGGCGACGGTGATGTACATCTGCGGGGTGGTAGGCAACTTCGGCGGCGGCCTGCTCGATCAATTCTTGCCGCAAAACTGGATCCCAATGTTCCATCACCACGCTTCGATGATGTTCATTCAGATAGGCATCGGCCTCTGTTTCGCCGCCCTCTACTTCGTAGTCTTCCGTACCCTAATCCTGCGTCTGAACCTGAAGACGCCTGGCCGGGAAGAGAGCGAAATCAAGCTCTACAGCAAGGCAGATTACCAGGCGGCACGAGGTAAAACCACGGCCGCCGCCGCGCCAGAGACCCGGCTGGGTCAGGCCGCTGGCTTCCTGCAGGCCCTCGGCGGCGCCGACAACATTGAAAGCATCAACAACTGCGCCACCCGACTGCGCATCGCGCTGGTCGATATGGCGAAAACGCAAAGTGACGACGTCTTTAAAGCGCTGGGCGCCCACGGGGTAGTACGCCGCGGCAACGGGATTCAGGTCATCGTCGGCCTGCACGTTCCCCAGGTGCGCGACCAGCTGGAAAACCTGATGAAAGATTCTCTTTCGACCGAACATACCACCATGACGGAGGCAGTATCATGAAAAAATTCTCAGTTGTTATCGCAGGCGGCGGCAGCACCTTCACCCCGGGCATTGTCCTGATGCTGCTGGCAAACCAGGATCGTTTTCCGCTGCGGTCGCTGAAATTTTATGACAACGACGGCGCGCGCCAGGAGACCATCGCCGAGGCGTGCAAAGTGATCCTCAAAGAGCAGGCGCCGGAGATTGAGTTCAGCTATACCACCGATCCGCAGGCGGCGTTTACCGATGTTGATTTTGTCATGGCGCATATCCGCGTCGGGAAATATCCGATGCGTGAACAGGATGAGAAAATCCCGCTACGCCACGGCGTGCTGGGCCAGGAGACCTGCGGACCGGGCGGGATCGCCTACGGTATGCGCTCTATCGGCGGCGTGCTGGAGCTGGTGGATTATATGGAAAAATATTCGCCGAACGCCTGGATGCTTAACTACTCCAACCCGGCGGCGATTGTGGCGGAAGCCACTCGTCGTCTGCGGCCGAACGCCAAAATCCTCAACATCTGCGATATGCCGATCGGCATTGAAGGGCGGATGGCGCAGATTGTCGGCCTCAAAGACCGTAAACAGATGCGCGTGCGCTACTACGGCCTCAACCACTTCGGCTGGTGGACCTCGATTGAGGACCTCGACGGCAATGATTTGATGCCGAAACTGCGCGAATATGTGGCGAAATACGGCTATGTGCCGCCCTCGAACGATCCGCACACCGAGGCCAGCTGGAACGACACCTTTGCCAAAGCGAAAGATGTGCAGGCGCTGGATCCGCAGACCATGCCGAATACCTACCTGAAATATTATCTGTTCCCGGACTATGTGGTAGCCCACTCCAACCCGGAACGCACCCGCGCCAATGAGGTGATGGATCATCGGGAGAAAAACGTCTTCAGCGCCTGCCGGGCGATCATCGCCGCCGGGAAATCCACCGCCGGCGATCTGGAGATTGACGAGCATGCCTCCTATATCGTCGATCTGGCGACGGCTATCGCCTTTAACACGCAGGAAAGGATGCTGCTGATTGTGCCGAACAATGGCGCGATCCATAACTTTGACGCCGACGCGATGGTGGAGATCCCTTGTCTGGTAGGCCACAACGGACCGGAGCCGCTGACGGTCGGCGACATCCCGCATTTCCAGAAAGGGCTGATGAGCCAGCAGGTGGCAGTGGAAAAACTGGTGGTCGATGCCTGGGAACAGCGCTCGTACCACAAGCTGTGGCAGGCGATTACCCTGTCGAAAACCGTGCCGAGCGCCTCGGTGGCGAAAGCGATCCTCGACGACCTCATTGCCGCCAACAAAGATTACTGGCCTGAGCTGCATTAATCCCCGTTGTAATACCGGCGCCCTGCGGGGCGCCGGTTCTTCTCCCCGGTTCCTGATTTACGCTATGCTGAAGCCTGCAGCGCGATGAACAAGGAACTGTAATGAAAATCTCCCGCCTCGGCGAAGCGCCGGATTACCGCTTTTCGCTGGCTAACGAACGCACCTTTCTGGCATGGATCCGCACGGCGCTCGGTTTTCTCGCCGCCGGCGTCGGCCTTGACCAGTTAGCGCCGGACTTTGCCACGCCGCTGATCCGTGAAATTCTCGCCCTGCTGCTGTGTCTCTTTGCCGGCGGCATGGCCATCTATGGCTATCTGCGCTGGCTGAATAACGAGAAGGCGATGCGCCTCAAGCAGGACCTTCCCTATACCCGCACGCTGCTGGTGATTAGCATTCTGCTGCTGGCGGTGGTGGCCGCGGTGATGCTGCTGGTGGTGTATGGCGGATAAACGCCGGGCGCGGCGGGAAAGCGATCCCGGTCTTCAGCCAGAGCGCACCTCGCTGGCCTGGTTTCGCACCCTGTTGGGCTACGGCGCGCTGATGGCGCTGGCGATTAAGCACAGCTGGCACCGCGCCGGCCTGCCGTTCTGGCTGTCGATCGGCGTGCTGGCGATTGTGGCGGTGATCCTCTGGGGCTATACCCGCCGTCGTCATCTGATGGATGTCGACGATAGCGATTTTTTACAGCCGCGGGCGGTTCGTGACAAATTTTTGATCGCACTCGCAGTACTTTCTCTGGCATTCCTGTTTGCTGTTACTCACCTTCAACCGATCGTTTTATTCATTAGGGATATGTCATGACAGGATGTCCGGCGAATTTGCCTCTCACTCATGCCCCCGGCCAGCAACATGACACTCCCTTTCAGGCTGTCGTGGTGGAGGCGCATCATTGCCATCAACCGCAGGCGTTCTATGCGCAGCTTCGTCAACAGGGGCTCACCGCTATCCATTTTATTCCGCAGCTAGCGGCCGGCGACGCCGCGCTTTGGGGAGAGTTTCTCTGCGCAGTCTTTCACCGCTGGGTGCGGGAAGATATTGGGCGCATCAATATTTTACTGTTTAGCGAGACGCTGAGCGCCTGGTGCGGCGAGACGCTGACCCAGCCAGGCGCGCCGGCGGCCAACAGCACCTGCTACGGCTGCCCGTGGCTGCGCCTGTGCCGCTGTGGCGAACAGGAAGACCTGCTGTGCGCGGGTTACCGGCAGTTCTACGATTTTAGCGGGCCCTATATGCGAGTGATGCGGGACCTGCGGCGACAGCAGCGGCCGCCAGAGGCGCTGATGCCGCTGCTGCGCTAAATATTAGCGCCCCTTCGCCAGGTACTGCGCCATTTCCTCTTCCGGCACCATGCCGCCGCCGGTGGCCCACACCAGGTGGGTGGCCTGCTGCAGCTGTTGCTCACTCAGCCCCTGCAGCTGATGGTACGCTTTGCTGGCGCAGACCCGCTGCGCTCCGGCCATCCCGGCCAGCGCGGAGGGTTCAAGGCGGATATTTTCCGCTGCCGCCAGCCAGCCCAGCATGTCATACATCGTCTGGTCGTCAAGGGTATAGAACCCGTCGAGCAGGCGCTCCATTGCCCGGCCAACGAACCCGGACGCCCTACCGACCGCCAGACCGTCGGCCGCGGTCAGGTTATCAATACCTAAATCCTGCACCGCTATCTGGTCGTGGAGCCCGGTATAGACGCCGAGCAGCATGCATGGCGAATGGGTCGGTTCGGCGAACAGGCAGTGAACGTGGTCGCCGAAGGCCAGCTTCAGGCCAAATGCCACGCCGCCGGGGCCGCCGCCGACGCCGCACGGCAGATAGACGAACAGCGGATGATCGGCATCGACCACGCGTCCTGCTTGCGCGAACTGCGCTTTCAGGCGCTCGCCGGCTACGGCATAGCCGAGGAACAGCGTGCGCGAGTTTTCATCATCGATAAAAAAGCAGTTCGGGTCGGATTCCGCTGCCTTGCGCCCCTGTTCGACCGCCACGCCATAGTCCTCTTCATACTCAACCACCGTTACGCCGTGGCTGCGCAGTTTGGCTTTTTTCCACGCCCTGGCATCGGCGGACATATGCACCGTGACTTGAAAACCAATGCGCGCGCTCATGATGCCGATCGACATCCCAAGGTTGCCGGTGGAGCCGACGGCGATGCTGAACTGGCTAAAGAACTGTTTAAACTCCGGCGTCAGCAATTTGCGATAATCGTCTGCGGTCGTCAGCAGCCCGGCTTCCAGCGCCAGCTTTTCCGCATGGGTCAGCACTTCATAAATCCCACCGCGCGCTTTGATTGATCCGGAGATTGGCAGATGGCTGTCTTTTTTCAGCAGTAGTTCGCCGCTAATTGGCTGGCCGAATTTTTGCTCAAGGCTGCGTTTCATTGCCGGAATGGCAACCACTTCTGATTCGATAATCCCGCCGCTCGCGGCGGTTTCCGGGAAGGCTGCCGCCAGATAGGGCGCGAAGCGCTGAAGGCGGGCATGGGCGTCTTGCACATCGTCGGCGGTCAGACCGACGTAAGGCAACCCCTCCGCCAGGGTGGTGGTTGCCGGGTTAAACCAGGTGGTTTCTTTCAGGGCGATCAGATCCTGCACAAGCGGGAAGGTCGCGGTTAAGGTGGTCAGGTCAGCGTGTTTCATCATACGTCTCTTTGCGCTCAGATAATGAAAGAAAGCAGGAAGGTGGCGGCCAGTGCAAGTAGCGACGCGATAAATGTCGCTGTCGTGTAGTACTTGAACGTTTCACTGAGGCTGGCGCCGCAGTACTGTTTTACCAGCCAGAACAGGGAATCGGTGACGATCGTGCAGCCAATGGCGCCGGAACCGATGGCAATGGCGATGATCTCCGGGCTTACGCCGGGATAAAGCGGCAGCATCGGGGCAACGATGGCGGTAGCGCCCATCATCGCCACGGTGGCGGAGCCAACGGCGGCGTGCAGGATAAGCGCCACCAGCCAGGCCAGCAAAATCGGGTGCATATCAAGGTTCGACAGGATCACCGCGAGGCTATCGGCCAGGCCGCTGGATTTCAAAATCGCGTTGAATGCGCCGCCGGCGCCGATAATCAGCAGGATGTTGGCGATGGAACCAAAGCCGTTTTCGGTATGAGTCAGCAGAACGCCCATCCCCATTTGCCGACGGATGCCGAGCATGTAATAGGCGACAAAGACGGCGATAAACATCGCGGTGATGGGGTTGCCGATAAATTCCAGCACTGTATACAGCGTGCCGCCTTTCGCCATATTCAGTTCAGCGACGGTTTTCACCAGCATCAGGCCAATCGGTAACAGCACGGTAAACAGCGTGGCGCCGAGCGACGGCAGCGTCGATTCTTCGCGAACGTCGAGGTTGGAAAACTCGGCTGGCACTGGTTTAAACGGCAGGCGGTTGCCGAGCAGCCTGAGGAACAGCGGGCCGCCGACCAGCGAGGCGATCAGACCGACCAGCAGGCCATAGACGATAACCGTCCCGATATCAGCCCCCAGTTTATTCGCCACGAACAGCGCGGCCGGATGCGGCGGTACCACGCAGTGCACCGCCATCAGCGCGGTACACAGCGGAATAGCCAGCTTCAGCAGCGAAGTATTGGTTTTTTTGGCGATGGAGAATGCCAGCGGGATCAGCAGCACCACCCCGACTTCGACAAACAGGGTAATGCCGCAGATCAGGCCGACCAGCACCATAATCACGTCCGCCGACAGCCAGCGGCAGCGCTGGAGCGTCAGGCCGATGCGCTCCGCCGCGCCGGAGACCTCCATCATCTTGCCGAGAATGGTGCCGAGACCGATCACCGCCGCCAGGAAGCCCAGCGTACCGCCGATCCCGCTCTCAATGGCGTTGACCATCTCCAGCGGGCCCATTCCCATCATCGCCCCGACGAAAAAGCTCGCCAGCAGCAGCGCCAGAAACGGATGAAACTTCAGTTTGACGATGGTTAATACAATTAACACGATGCTAATCAGCAATGTGCTCACAACCCAAATTTGCGATTCCATACCCCACCTCGCCGTAAGTAACGTGTGGTTATTGAACAGAAACTCGGCATGGGCTGACAAACGATATAAATGACCTTTCAGATGAGCCAAATTGAATCAAAAAGGTGATTTAGCTCTAAAATTGACCTCTAAATATGCTATGGGTCAAATTAACTCATCCTTTAGCGGAAGTTCCGGCGTTATTTTTTTATCATCCAGACTCCCTTTTATCGCCAGGAGCGCAGAATGGATGTGCTAAAAACCTTAGGTACCCGGTTGCTGAACGGCTGGCAACTCTCCAGGCTGTCGACGTTTGAGGTGGCGGCGCGGCACGAGTCGTTCGCCCTTGCCGCCGACGAGCTGGCGCTCACCCCAAGCGCCGTCAGTCACCGGATTAATCAGCTGGAAGAGGAGCTGGGGATCCAGCTCTTTGTCCGCTCGCACCGCAAAGTGGAGCTGACGCGTGAAGGGAAGCGCGTTTACTGGGCGCTGAAGGCGTCGCTGGATGGTCTCAATCAGGAGATTCTGGACATCAAAAACCAGGAGCTCTCCGGCAGTCTGACGGTCTACTCGCGGCCCTCTATCGCCCAGTGCTGGCTGGTGCCGGCGCTGGGGGATTTCAGTCGCCGCTACCCGGCCATCTCACTGACCGTGCTGACCGGCAACGATAACGTCAATCTGCAGCGGGCGGGTATCGATCTGGCAATCTATTTTGATGACGCGCCGTCGTCGCAGCTAAGCCACCATTTTCTGATGGATGAGGCGATCGTGCCGGTATGTACGCCGTATTACGCCCGCCAGCTGCAGTTAACGTCAAATCCTGCCAGTCTGCGCCACTGTACGCTGCTTCACGATCGCCAGGCATGGAGCAATGATTCCGGCACCGATGAATGGTTCAGTTGGGCACAACAATTTGGGATTGAACTGCCGCAATCGTCGGGCATTGGCTTCGATCGTTCTGATTTAGCGGTGATTGCGGCGATGAATCATGTCGGGGTAGCGATGGGGCGTAAACGGCTGGTGCAGAAGCGGCTGGAGAGTGGGGAGTTGATCGCCCCGTTCGGCGATATGACGCTGAAATGCCATCAGCATTATTACGTGACCACCCTGCCGGGCCGTCAGTGGCCGAAAATCGACGCCTTTATCGAATGGTTGCACAGCCTGACATAAGGCAAAAGCCGCCGCTGGGGGATAGCCCGGATAAGGCGTAAGCCGCTATCCGGGGAGCGCCAGCGGCGCTTATACCGGCTGCTGATGGTGGGTAAAGCGCGAGGCCAGCGGCAGCCAGCACAGCAGAATCAACAGGCCCATCAGCATCATCAGCAGGCCGAGGCTGCCCTGACCGGTTTGCGGCATCATCGCCGACAGCCAGGCCAGCACGCCGGAGCCGATATTCTGCAAGCCGCCCACCAGCGCCCCGGCGGTTCCGGCGAGGAACGGGAACGGCTCCATCGCGCCGCTGGTAGCCAGCGGGAACAACATCCCGGCGCCGAAGAAGAACAGCGCCGCAGGCACCAGCAGGGTCCAGACGGTCATGATGCCCAGCAGCCCTGGGATCCACATCATCAGACCCGCCAGCAGGCAGCAGATCACCGACTGCCACATCAGGGTCGGGAAACGCTTGTTGGGGCGGCCGGCAAACCACGCCCCGAAGAACGCCGCCGGGATCGGCAGAATAAACAGAATACTCACCGCCATGCTGCTCAGGCCGAGCACCGCGCCCATCAGCACCCCGGAGCAGGCTTCGAATACCGCAATCCCCGCCAGGCCGCCGATCAGCATCAGCAGATAGCAGTTAAAGGCGCCGGTGCCGAACAGCGTTTTGTAGCTGGCCAGAAGTTTGGTGCGCGGCGCCCCTTCCGGGCGCGTTTCCGGCATCCACTTCGCCATGCTGAAGGTCACCCCGGCGCACAGGACCAGCAGGAAAGCGTAGCAGGCGCGCCAGCTCCACAGGGTGTCGAGGATGCCGCCGAGCAGCGGGGCAATCAGCGGGCTGACCAGAATACCCATATTTAACAGGCTATTGGCATGACGCAGCTGAGCGCCTTCGTACAGGTCGCGGGGCAGGGTGCGCGCCATCACGCCGCCGACCCCGGTGCCCATCCCCTGCATGGCGCTGGCGGCGATCAGCACCGGCAGGCTATGGGTGGTAATAGCTACCAGCGTCGCCAGCATAAAAATCGACATCCCGACGAGGATCACCGGGCGGCGACCGACGCGGTCAGAGAGCGGGCCGTAGAATAGCTGTGAAATACCGTAGGTCAGCAGGTAGGCCGCCATCACGCTTTGTACCGCCCCTTCGCGGACGTTCAGCGCGACCGCCATGTCGGCGATGGCCGGAATATAAATGGTCTGCGCCATCTGGCCGACGGCCACCAGCAGTACCAGCATCAACAACAAATTGAAGTTCTTATGCCGTTTCATGTCGATGAATACTTTGTGAGTAAAGAGAAATGAAGAATATGTGACTACCACATCCCGTAAACGATGGAGGAATCTACCATATTAAAATGACAGAACAACTGCAAAGTGCCGATTGTTGAGGGAATTCCAGGCAGATTATGTAAACAGGAACGGCAACTAATGTTGCCATCTCAGGCTACGCCAGGCGCAGGAGGATCGCCCCGGCGGCAATCCCGCAGGCGGCCACGATGCGCAGCGGCATCAGTTGCTCTTTCAGGACGATAAAGGCGATCAGCGCGCCGAAGAGAATGGAGGTTTCACGCAGCGCGGCGACCACCGCCAGCGGGGCCTGGGTCATCGCCCATAGCGCCAGGCCGTAGGAGCCCATGGTGCCGATCCCGCCGAGGATGCCTTTTTTCCAGTGCTGACGTAAATAACGACTGGCCTCACGCCGTCGCGCCACCATCGCCCAGCACAGCAGGCAGAAGCCGTTCATAAAAAAGGTCCACAGGGTGTAGCCCAGCGCCGAGCCCGCCAGCCGGACGCCGGTGCCGTCCACCAGCGTATAACCGGCGATAAAGCAGGCGTTGATCAGCGCCAGCACGATGCCTTTGCGCGAGCTGGCGTGGCCGTTAAAGGCCATCGCCAGAATCGCCAGGCAGATGACGCCTATGCCCAGCCAGGCCAGCGGCGACAGACGATCGCCGAGGAACAGCACGCTTATCGCCGCCACCAGCAGCGGCGCAGTGCCGCGCATCAGCGGATAGGTCTGGCTCATATCCGATACCTGGTAGGTCTTCGCCACCAGCACCGTATACACCACCTGTAACGCGCACGACGCCAGCAGATAGGGGGCGCTGACCAGCGCGGGCTGCGGGGCAAAGGGGAGCATCACCAGGGCGATCAGCGCGGCCGAGCCGCTGACGCCGATCGCCGCGTACATTTTTTCGCCGCTGGCTTTGACGATAGCGTTCCAGCTGGCGTGCAGCAGGGCGGCGAACAGCAAAATGCAGAATACGGTGAGGGTCATCGCAGACAGGTTCAACAGTGAAGGTCACCGGAATGTAACACGCGCCCGCGCTGCCTGCCAGCGGGGGTTAAAGCGAACAAAACAGGCGATGCGTCACCCGCGGTTCATCGTACACCGGGCGAAAACCAAGCCTTTCATAAAAGGGCAGGCCTGCGCCGGGGCATGGGTGTTGAGAAAGTCGAACCAGGCGCTGGAGTGGGTGATAACCGAGACCAGCAGCTGCTGGCCGATGCCCCGGCGACGGTAGCGTTCGCTGATGTAGAGGTGGCGAATGCGCCCGGCCCGCGGCTGCGGACTGAAGGGATCGCTATTGATGCCGCATACCCCTACCAGCTGGTGGTTGACGAAGGCGCCCAGCAGCGTTTCGCCCGGCGCGTTAAAGCGGTTTTTGCCGCTCTGCCAGTTTTCCGCCAGGCGGCGCAGCATATTGAAATGCTGTTCAAGGCTTTCAATTCGTAGCGCCGCGAACCCCGGGGCATCCGGCGTCGTGGCGGCAATTAACAGGGGTGGCATAGCTTCCTCCATCAAGTCATCCCGGGACGCCCGGCGGGCGCCTGCAGGGGGGCGGTTTCCCGCCCCCCTCAGGTGCGACTTGAACCTGAATCAGCGGAACTGTTTCAGGACTGCATCAAGTAGTTGCAACACAGCAACCATGAGTTTCAGGATCAAAATAATAATATCCATTCCGCCCATACGCGCGTCTCCTGTGGTTAAGGAGCACAATAAGCTGACGTACCTTTCCGCTGCCCGTTGCCAGCTTATCCCTGCCTGTCGCCGGCGGCGTCTGCCCTGGCCGATAGTTCGTCCTTTCCATGAACGGCTTCCCGGCCCGCCGCCTGCAACGACAGGGGTGCGCAGCGCTGAGCCACGCGTTGCCGCGCGGGCCAGTGACTGCACGTTGTTGACGTAACACAGTGTGCTCTCTCGGGGTTAAGGCACTGACGGCACCACCCGTTTCAGCCAGGACTTCGTTGCGCCGGTCAAACTTGCGGCCCCCGAATGGCACAAAGTGAACACACCCAGTATAGATAAACACTGTATGGATGAACAGTATTTTTTGGACAAATCCGCCCCTCTCATCCATACTCTATGACAGAGAAAAACCGACCTTAAATTGCGCGAACTGCAGCGATCGCGTATACTTTTGGCGTTGACGTAATACAGTGTGCTTGCGGCTACCACCTGTAACCATGCTGATAAAAACCTCGCTCCGGCGGGGTTTTTTGTTTTCTGTCCTTTTGCGCCGAACTGTGATCTTTCGCGCAAATTTTCGTGGATGAAAATAAATCCATTGTGAAAACGTAAAACCTGTGTTTGTATAAATTCAGCTTATTTTTCGACACAACAGGTCCCTAATGAACGCAACCCTGATCGCTTCGACCCTACTAAAAACCGCGCCAGCCGCGGTGGTCGTCGTGTCTGTGGTGGTCGTCGTCGGCAATGCGCCGTAGGGTCCGGAACAACACGAATTCCAAACCCCGCCGGCGCAAACCGAGCGGGGTTTTTTGTTGGCGAGCCCCCCGGTAAAGTCGGCCCAGAAGAAAAGGACTGGAGCATGGCAAGTTCGGGCACCACATCAAACACAATGCGCTTTACCGGCGCGCAGCTGGTTGTTCATTTACTGGAGCGCCAGGGTATCACTATGGTCAGCGGCATTCCGGGCGGCTCCATCCTGCCTATCTACGATGCCTTAAGCCAGAGCACGCAGATCCGCCACATCCTGGCGCGCCATGAGCAGGGCGCGGGCTTTATCGCCCAGGGGATGGCGCGTACCGAAGGCAAGCCGGCGGTCTGTATGGCCTGCAGCGGCCCGGGGGCGACGAACCTGGTGACGGCGATCGCCGATGCCCGCCTGGATTCGATTCCGCTGGTCTGCATCACCGGCCAGGTACCGGCCTCGATGATCGGTACCGACGCCTTCCAGGAAGTGGACACCTACGGCATCTCTATCCCCATCACCAAACATAACTATCTGGTGCGCGACATTGCCGAGCTGCCGCAGGTGATCAGCGACGCCTTCCGTATTGCCCAGTCCGGACGTCCCGGGCCGGTGTGGATAGACATTCCTAAGGACGTGCAGTCGGCGACCATTGAGCTGGAAGCGCTGCCTGAGCCTGGCGAGCGCGCCCCGGCACCGGCATTCGCGCCTGAAAGCGTGCGTGAAGCGGCGGCAATGATCAACGCGGCGAAACGCCCGGTACTGTATCTGGGCGGCGGGGTGATTAACGCGCCGCAGGCGATCCGTGAGCTGGCGGAAAAAGCCAACCTGCCGACCACCATGACCTTAATGGCGCTGGGCATGCTGCCGAAGGCGCACCCGCTGTCGCTGGGGATGCTGGGGATGCACGGCGCGCGCAGCACCAACTTCATTCTGCAGGAGGCGGATTTACTTATTGTTTTAGGCGCCCGTTTTGATGACCGGGCGATTGGCAAGACCGAGCAGTTCTGCCCGAACGCGAAGATTATCCACGTCGATATCGACCGCGCCGAACTGGGCAAAATTAAGCAACCGCACGTGGCGATTCAGGGCGATGTGGCGGAAGTCTTAGCCCAGCTGAACCCGCAGATTGAGGCGCAGCCGCGCGAGGAATGGCGCCAGCTGGTGGCCGACTTGCAGCGCGAATTCCCCTGCGCCATCCCGCAGGAAAGCGACCCGCTCTCCCATTACGGCCTGATTAACGCCGTGGCCGCCTGCGTGGATGATGAAGCGATCATCACTACCGACGTTGGCCAGCACCAGATGTGGACGGCGCAGGCCTACCCGCTCAATCGTCCGCGCCAGTGGCTGACCTCCGGCGGCCTCGGCACCATGGGCTTCGGCCTGCCGGCAGCCATCGGCGCGGCGCTGGCGAATCCGCAGCGCAAGGTTATCTGCTTCTCCGGCGACGGCAGCCTGATGATGAATATTCAGGAGATGGCCACCGCCGCCGAAAATCAGCTGGATGTAAAAATTATCCTGCTGAACAACGAAGCGCTGGGGCTGGTGCATCAGCAGCAGAGCCTGTTCTATCAGCAGGGCGTTTTTGCCGCCACCTATCCGGGGATGATTAACTTTATGCAGATTGCCGCCGGTTTTGGCCTGCAAACCTGTGATTTAAATAATGAAGTCGATCCGCAGGCGGCGCTGCAGGCGATTATCGACCGTCCGGGGCCGGCGCTGATCCACGTGCGCATCGACGCACAGCAGAAAGTGTATCCGATGGTACCGCCGGGTGCGGCCAATACTGAAATGGTGGGGGAATAAGCCATGCAAAAACAATGTGATAACGTCATTCTGGAACTCACCGTCCGCAACCATCCCGGCGTCATGACCCACGTGTGCGGGCTTTTTGCCCGTCGCGCGTTTAACGTCGAAGGCATTCTCTGTCTGCCAATTCAGGGCAGCGAACACAGCCGCATCTGGCTGCTGGTAAATGATGACCAGCGACTGGGGCAGATGATTAGCCAGATTGAAAAGCTGGAAGATGTCACCAAAGTGGCGCGTAACCAGTCCGATCCCACCATGTTTAACAAAATTGCGGTGTTCTTCGAATAGCGCTCAAGGCTTGAACAGCCACGCGCTTATCGCTAAGGTAAGCGCCTTTGCCGGATGACGCTGCGCTTATCCGGCCTACAAGCAGTGAATCCGTAGGCCGGATAAGGCGTTTACGCCGCCATCCGGCGTTTTCAGGCACCAGGACACACCATGACCACCATCGCCCTTATTGACGATCATTTGATTGTCCGCTCCGGCTTTGCTCAGCTGCTGGGGCTGGAAGCTGATTTTCAGGTTGTCGCCGAATTTGGTAGCGGCCGCGAGGCGTTGACGGGGCTACCGGGGCGCGGCGTGCAGGTCTGTATCTGCGATATCTCCATGCCGGATATTTCCGGGCTGGAGCTGCTCAGCCAGCTGCCGAAGGGGATGGCGACCATCATGCTGTCGGTACACGATAGCCCGGCGCTGATCGAGCAGGCGTTGAACGCCGGCGCGCGCGGCTTCCTGTCGAAACGCTGCAGCCCCGATGAACTTATCGCCGCGGTACGCACGGTGGCGGCCGGCGGTTGCTATCTCACGCCGGATATCGCCATGAAGCTGGCCGCCGGGCGCCAGGATCCGCTCACCAAACGCGAGCGTCAGGTGGCGGAAAAGCTGGCGCAGGGCATGGCGGTGAAAGAGATTGCCGCCGAGCTCGGTCTGTCGCCGAAAACCGTCCACGTACACCGCGCCAACCTGCTGGAAAAGCTGGGCGTCAACAACGACGTTGAGCTGGCGCGCCGCATGTTCGATAGCTGGCAATGAAGGCCGTCGTCTCACGATTGCTGTCGGTCATCGGCTGCGCCTTTATCTTCGCGGCCGCCTGGTTCTGCCTGTGGAGCATCAGTCTGCATCTGGTGGAACGCGCGGATTTAGCGGTGCTGCTGTTTCCCTTTGGCCTGCGGCTGGGGTTAATGTTGCAAAGCCCCCGCAGCTACTGGCCAGTGCTGCTGGGAACCGAGTGGCTGCTTATCTTCTGGCTGGCGCAGGAGGTGGCGCTGGCGCACCCGATAATTTTGATGACCGGAAGCCTGCTGACTCTGCTGCCGGTGGCGTTGATCTCGCGCTACCGGCAGCAGCGCGACTGGCTGACGCTGCTGCGTCAGGGCGGGGCGTTAATGGCCGCCGCTCTGCTGCAATCGCTGCCGTGGCTGGCGGAGGGGGACGAGGGGCTTAACGCCCTGCTGTTGACGCTGACCGGCGGCCTGACGCTGGCGCCGACCTGCCTGGTTTTCTGGCACTATCTTACCAGCACCGTCTGGCGGCCGCTGGGGCCGGCGCTGGTGGCGCAGCCGGTTAACTGGCGCGGGCGGCATCTGATCTGGTATCTGCTGTTATTCACCATTAGCCTGTGGCTGCAGCTTGGCCTGCCCGCCGAGCTCTCCCGCTTTACCCCGTTTTGTCTGGCGCTGCCGATTATCGCCCTCGCCTGGCACTACGGCTGGCAGGGAGCGCTGATCGCCACCCTGATGAACGCTATCGCCTTGATTGCCAGCCAGACCTGGCACGATCACCCGGTCGATTTATTGCTTTCCCTGCTGGCACAGAGCCTCACCGGGCTGCTGTTGGGGGCGGGGATCCAGCGGCTACGCGAGCTGAACCAGTCATTACAAAGCGAGCTGGCGCGTAATCGTCGGCTGGCGGAACGCCTGCTGGAGACCGAAGAGAGCGTGCGGCGAGACGTCGCCCGCGAGCTCCATGATGATATCGGCCAGACCATCACCGCTATCCGCACCCAGGCCGGGATCGTACAGCGGCTGGCGCCGGACAACGCCAGCGTGCGCCAGAGCGGTCAGCTGATAGAACAGCTGTCGCTGGGAGTTTACGACTCGGTGCGTAGACTGCTGGGCCGTCTGCGTCCGCGTCAGCTCGACGACCTGCCGCTGGAGCAGGCGGTACGTTCGTTGATGCGCGAGATGGAGCTGGAGGACCGCGGCATTGTCAGCCATCTCGACTGGCGGATTAACGAGGCGGGACTTAGCGAGAACCAGCGCGTGACGCTGTTTCGCGTTTGCCAGGAGGGGCTGAATAATATCGTCAAGCACGCCAGCGCCAGCGCTGTCACTCTGCAGGGCTGGCAGCAGGATGAGCGACTAATGCTGGTGCTGGAAGATGACGGTTGCGGCCTGCCGCCGGGGTCGAATCTGCAGGGGTTCGGCCTGACCGGCATGCGCGAGCGCGTGACCGCCCTGGGCGGCACACTGACGATCTCCTGCACCCACGGTACCCGGGTGTGCGTCAATCTACCGCTGCGTTACGCCTGAGAGGATCGCCGATGTTCGCCTTTTTAAAAGCCCCGCCGGACGCTGCGCCGATTAGCGATAAACGCGAGCTTGATGCGCGTTATCGCTACTGGCGTCGCCATATCCTGTTGACCATCTGGCTGGGCTACGCGCTGTTCTATTTCACCCGCAAAAGCTTTAACGCCGCGGTCCCGGAAATTCTCGCCAGCAACGTCCTGACCCGCAGCGATATTGGCCTGCTGGCCACGCTGTTCTATATCACCTACGGACTGTCGAAATTTTTCTCCGGTATCGTCAGCGACCGCTCCGACGCCCGCTATTTTATGGGGCTGGGGCTTATCGCCACCGGGGTGGTGAATATTCTGTTCGGTTTTTCTTCCTCACTATGGGCTTTCGCGCTGCTGTGGGCGCTGAATGCCTTCTTCCAGGGCTGGGGCTCGCCGGTGTGCGCCCGACTGCTGACGGCCTGGTATTCGCGGACCGAGCGCGGCGGCTGGTGGGCGCTATGGAATACGGCGCATAACGTCGGCGGCGCGCTGATCCCGATGGTGGTGGGCGCGGCGGCGCTGCACTACGGCTGGCGTGCCGGGATGATCATCGCCGGCTGTCTGGCGATCCTCGCCGGACTGTATCTGTGCTGGCGGCTGCGCGATCGCCCGCAGGCGGTGGGGTTACCCGCCGTGGGCGACTGGCGTCACGATGCGCTGGAAATCGCCCAGCAGCAGGAAGGCGCTGGGATGTCTCGTAAAGCGATCCTCACCCGCTACGTGCTGGCCAATCCCTACATCTGGCTGCTGTCGTTGTGCTATGTGCTGGTGTACGTGGTGCGGGCGGCGATTAACGACTGGGGCAATCTGTATATGTCGGAGACGCTCGGCGTCGATCTGGTGACCGCTAACTCGGCGGTGACCATGTTTGAGCTGGGCGGTTTTATCGGCGCGCTGGTGGCGGGGTGGGGCTCGGATAAGCTGTTTAACGGCAACCGTGGGCCGATGAACCTGATTTTTGCCGCCGGAATTTTGCTGTCGGTTGGCGGCCTGTGGCTGATGCCGTTCGCCAGCTATGTCATGCAGGCGGCCTGCTTCTTCACTACCGGTTTCTTCGTTTTCGGCCCGCAGATGCTGATCGGCATGGCGGCGGCGGAATGTTCGCATAAAGAAGCCGCCGGGGCGGCAACCGGGTTTGTCGGCCTGTTCGCTTATCTTGGCGCCTCGCTTTCCGGCTGGCCGCTGGCGCAGGTGATGGATATCTGGCACTGGACCGGATTCTTCGTGGTGATTGCGATTGCCGCCGGCATTTCCGCGCTGCTGCTGCTGCCGTTTTTAAACGCGCAGGCGCCGCGTACCGCCAGCGAAGCGTGATGTAGCTCACCCTTTCGCCGCGAACGGGGCAAAACTAAGAAATTTTCCCGGTTTTACCTGGACGCCGTCTCAGGCCAGACGGCGCGCTGGTTTTTACAATGCCTGGTTATTACGCAGGCATAAAAAATCAGCTCAGGAGATACCCATGCTGGCCTTTCTGAATCAGGTGCGCAAGCCGACCCTGGATCTGCCGCTCGATGTGCGGCGCAAAATGTGGTTCAAACCTTTCATGCAGTCCTATCTGGTGGTTTTCATCGGCTACCTGACCATGTACCTGATCCGCAAGAACTTTAACATCGCGCAGAACGACATGATCTCCACCTACGGGCTGAGCATGACCCAGCTGGGGATGATTGGCCTGGGCTTCTCCATCACCTACGGCGTGGGCAAGACGCTGGTCTCTTATTATGCCGACGGCAAAAACACCAAGCAGTTCCTGCCGTTTATGCTGATCCTCTCCGCCATCTGTATGCTGGGCTTTAGCGCCAGCATGGGGGCGGGTTCTACCAGCCTGTTCCTGATGATCGCCTTCTATGCGCTGAGCGGTTTCTTCCAGAGCACCGGCGGCTCGTGCAGCTATTCCACCATCACCAAGTGGACGCCCAGACGCAAACGCGGCACTTTCCTCGGCTTCTGGAATATCTCCCACAACCTCGGCGGCGCGGGCGCGGCGGGCGTGGCGCTGTTTGGCGCCAACTATCTGTTCGACGGCCATGTGATCGGCATGTTTATCTTCCCGTCGATTATTGCGCTGATCGTTGGCTTTATCGGCCTGCGCTACGGTAGCGACTCTCCGGAATCCTACGGCCTCGGCACGGCGGAAGAGCTGTTTGGCGAAGCGATCAGCGAAGAGGACAAAGAGACCGAAGTAAATGCGATGACCAAGTGGCAGATCTTTGTTGAGTACGTGCTGAAAAACAAAGTGATCTGGCTGCTGTGCTTCTCCAACATCTTCCTCTACGTGGTGCGTATCGGTATCGATCAGTGGTCCACCGTGTACGCCTTCCAGGAGCTGAAGCTGTCTAAAGAGGTGGCGATTCAGGGCTTTACCCTGTTTGAGGTCGGCGCGCTGGTTGGCACGCTACTGTGGGGCTGGCTGTCGGATCTGGCCAACGGCCGCCGCGCGCTGGTGGCCTGCATCGCGCTGGCGCTAATTATCGCCACCCTTGGGGTTTACCAACACGCCAGCAACCAGTACGTCTATCTGGCCTCGTTATTTGCGCTGGGCTTCCTGGTGTTTGGTCCGCAGCTGTTGATCGGCGTCGCCGCCGTCGGTTTCGTACCGAAAAAAGCGATCGGCGCCGCCGATGGGATCAAGGGCACCTTCGCCTATCTGATCGGCGATAGCTTCGCCAAACTGGGTCTCGGGATGATCGCCGACGGCACCCCGGTCTTCGGCCTGACCGGCTGGGCCGGCACCTTTGCGGCGCTGGACGCCGCCGCCGTCGGCTGTATCTGCCTGATGGCCATCGTGGCTATCTTTGAAGAGCGTAAAATTCGCCGCGAGAAAAAGAACCGTATTTTGCAGACCGCCTGATTCACCAGGTATTTGGTAACCTTGCCCGGCCTTCGCGCCGGGCTTTTTTATTTCTTGCGCATTATGCCAGGTCCGACAGTCGACAGCAGGCAAATTCCCATTATGATAGTCAGGCTGCGATTGGATGAGAGGATGCATGATCTGGATAGGACTGGCCACCCTGGTAGTGGTGTTTGTTGTGGGATTTCGGGTGCTTACCTCTGATTCACGCCGCGCGATCCGCCGCCTGAGCGAACGCCTCGGCATCACGCCTGTCCCGCTGGAATCGATGATCGATCAGCTGGGAAAAACCGCCGGTAATGAGTATTTGCGTTACCTGGAGCGGCCGAATGAAGCACATCTGCAGAACGCCGCCCAGGTGCTGCTGATCTGGCAGGTCGCGATTGTCGACGCCAGCGAAAAAAACCTGCATTACTGGTATCGCCTGATGCAAAAAGCACGTTTAGCGGCGCCGATTACCGACGCGCAGATCCGCCTGGCGCAAGGTTTTCTGCGCGAGCTGGACCCGGATGTGAGCGATTTACATAACCTACAGCAGCGCTACAACGACCTGTTTCTCCCGGAAGACGGCGTGCACTGGCTGCACTGATCTCATAGTTATTCGGCCTGGGGTTCATCGCTTTTTGTGCCGGATGGCGGCTGCGCCTTATCCGGCCTACGGTTTCCGCACTCGTCACTTGTAGGCCGGATAAGCGTAAGCGCCATCCGGCAGGATAACTACAGTAGGATTTTCAGGCCGTGTTTTTGTACGACGCTAAGCAATTTTAATGACATTCCGCTCGGTCGTTTAGCGCCAGTCTCCCATTTTTGCACGGTAGACACGCTGGTATTCAGATAACGAGCGAACACGGGTTGGCTAACATTGAGTTGTTCACGTAGCGCTTTAATTTCAATGGGTTGAAGTGCGGCTACGCTACCGAGACATGATTCATCAAAATGGCGCATTGTTTCCTGTGGGATTGCGCCAACGCTGAATAGCCCCGACGCAGCGCTATGGATCGCTTCGAAAGCCGGGCTTTTGTATTTATTTTTTGCTGTCATCGCAAATCTCCACTAATTCTTTACTTTTAACTAAGGCCGTCGTTTTCTCTTCAGAGAGATTGGCATAGTGTTTTGCTAACTCACGAAACCCCATTAATTCGCGATGGTTGATATTGGCCATATCCTGTTTGGCATATAGAAAGGTATAAAACCAATACTCTGCGCTTTTTTGGTAAGGATGATTGCGCGATCGCGATTCTTGTTGAGTCGCTTTTTATAAACCCCTCCTCCTAAATCAACCACCTTGCCCTGAAGCGCAGATTGAATTGCCTGATAGAGCTCGTCGTCGGAAATGCCATGAGAGCTAGCCTCTCTGGCGAACCATTTGGTTTTAAAGATACGCATTGCTGACATCCTGTCGTTAAAAGTATAGCACATAGTGCTATATTAAATTCTCCTGAGATTTGTTAAAGCGATAGCAAGCATCGTTTTTTTAAACATGCGAGCAGCTACGCATCCTCTTATGAAAAGCGAGAAGAGTTGCGAAAACGTTAAGTACGTCACATACAAAATGTTACACTGCGCAGCTTTCCGCCACTTTCTTCGCAGGTCACTCATGAGTCATTCAAATGAAACCAAACCCCATGCACGCGATCTCGCGCGGCCAAACTGGTCGGCGGTTTTCGCGGTTGCTTTCTGCGTCGCCTGCCTGATTACCGTTGAGTTTTTGCCGGTCAGCCTGCTGACGCCGATGGCGCTGGATTTAGGCATCTCCGAAGGGATGGCCGGGCAGTCGGTGACGACGACGGCATTCGTCGCGATGTTTTCCAGCCTGTTTATCACCACGGTGATAGGTAAAACCGATCGCCGCTACGTGGTTATCCTGTTTTCACTGCTGCTGACCCTTTCTTGCCTGCTGGTATCTTTCGCTGATAGCTTCACCCTGCTACTGCTGGGGCGCGCCTGTCTGGGCCTGGCGCTCGGCGGTTTCTGGGCGATGTCCGCATCGCTGACCATGCGTCTGGTGCCGATGCGCGTGGTGCCGAAAGCGCTATCGATTATCTTCGGCGCGGTATCAATCGCGCTGGTGATCGCCGCCCCGTTGGGCAGTTTCCTTGGCGGGCTTATCGGCTGGCGCAACGTCTTTAACGGCGCGGCGGTAATGGGCGTGCTGTGTACGCTCTGGGTGCTGAAAGCGCTGCCGTCGCTGCCCGGTGAATCGGCTTCTCAGCAGCAAAATATGTTTGGTCTGCTGAAGCGTCCGGGGGTGATGGCCGGAATGTGCGCCATTTTCATGGCCTTTGCCGGACAGTTCGCCTTCTTTACCTATATTCGCCCGGTTTACATGACCCTCGCCGGTTTTGACGTCGACGGCCTGACGCTGGTGCTGCTGAGCTTTGGTATCGCCAGCTTTATCGGCACCTCGCTCTCCTCGGTGCTGCTCAAGCGTTCGGTGAAAGCGGCGCTGGCGATTGCGCCGCTGGTGCTGACCGCCTGCGCGGTGGCGCTGGTGCTGTGGGGAGAGAGCAAAATCATCGCCTCGACGGTGGCGATTATCTGGGGCTTCGCGTTTGCGCTGATCCCGGTGGGGTGGTCAACGTGGATCACCCGTTCCCTCTCCGATCAGGCGGAAAAAGCCGGGTCGATTCAGGTGGCGGTGATCCAGCTGGCCAACACCTGCGGCGCCGCGGTCGGCGGCATTGCGCTTGACCACTTAGGGCTGCTGTCGCCGCTGGTGTTGTCAGGGATATTGATGCTGTTTACCGGCCTGCTGGTGGCGGCCAAAGTGAAGGTGAATTCACCCGCTTAAGGCCGCTCGCCTTTTGCCAGCCGGGCATTGATGTTGGCAATCACTTCCGGCAGGTCCGCCAGGGTATCAACCACATAATGCGCCCCGGCGGCATACAGTTTGCCTGCCGCCCGCTCGCGGCGGGTGGCGATTTCCGCTTTCGACATCGCTTGGTACTCCTCCCAGGTTGCGCCGAATTCGTTACCGGACACCGCCAGCCCGACGCTCCACATCCCGGCATGTAACCCTTCGCTGATGCCCGGCGCGGCGTCGTCGACCTTCACGCAGTGGGCCACATCGTCTATGCCCAGGGTAATCACGTTCTGCAGCGCCATCCACGGGCCCGGACGACCGCCGGCGGCAAGGTCATCGGTGGCGACCCAGTGGTCCGGGGCGTAGCCCTGGGCGGCGGCGGCCGGTACCAGCTTTTCCATCACCGGGCGCGGATAACCCGAGCAGGAGCCGATCTTCAGGCCCTCGGCGCGAAACGTGGCGATGGTGTCGACCACGCCGGCTATTGGTGCGGAAAAATCGACAACCTTAGCGATTTGCAGCGGCATAAACGCGGCGTAGATCGCATCGATATCCGCGGCCGTCATCGCGCGGCCGAATTTGGCCTGCCAGCGGCTGTCGACAGAAGGGAGTTTGCCCAGCGCCTCAATGTGCTGCCATTTGCCAAGCCCCATCGGCACGCGGGCCTCTTCAAGGGTGATCTCAATATCGAAGGCCTGGCGGAAGGCCTCGACGAAGATTTGCGTCGGGGCGAAAGAGCCGAAGTCTACGGTGGTGCCTGCCCAGTCAAGGATCAGTGCGCTAATACGGTTCATGGCGGTTCCTTATTGTTTCCAGTACATGGCGTTGTCGATAGCCGCCAGCAGGGCGGTGATATCGGCGTCGTAGACTTCGCCAATGTTGCCGATGCGGAAGCAGTCGCTTTGCGATACTTTGCCCGGATAAATAACGAAGCCCTGATCTTTCAGCTTCTGGTAGAAGGTGTGAAAGCGATACTGCGGCGCATCCGGTGAATAAAAGGCGGTAATGATCGGCGAGTGCAGGCTATCGTCGAGCAGCGGCCGGAAGCCGAGCGCGCGCATCCCGGCGACCAGCCGGCGCTGATTGTTGCGGTAGCGCTGATGGCGAGCGCTGACGCCGCCCTCCTGCGCCAGCTCTTTCAGCGCCTGGGCGAAGGCCAGCACGGTATGCGTCGGCGAGGTGAAGCGCCACTTGCCGTGGTTGTCCTCCATGCAGCGCCACTGGGCGTACAGATCCAGCGACAGCGAGCGCGAACGGCCTTTGCAGGCGGCCAGCTCCGCTTCACGGGCAATCACGAAGGCAAAGCCCGGCACGCCCTGAATGCATTTGTTGGCGGAGCTTATCAGGTAATCAATATTCAGCGCGGCGATATCCAACGGAATGCCGCCAAAGCTGCTCATCGCATCGACGATATAGCGTTTATCGTACCGTTTCGCCAGTTCGGCCACCTCTGCGATCGGATTCAGCATACCGGTGGTGGTTTCGCTGTGTACCATCGCGATATGGGTGATCGCCGGGTCGTTCTGCAGGATCTGTTCGATCGCGGCCACGTCCGGACGGGAGACTTCGCCACAGTCGTAAGGGTGGCAGGCGATGCCCATCAGCTGCGCCATCTCAATCATACGCGCGCCATAGGCGCCATTGCTGACGATTAGCACTTTGCCCTGTTCGCCGATGACGCTGCCGAGCACCGCTTCGACCGCGTAGCTGCCGCTACCCTGCAGCAGCACTGCGGTATAACCGTCGGCCGGGGTAGCCAACTGCACCAGCTGCTGGCGAATGGTCTGTACCACGCCGAGATTGTAATCATCATCCCAGGTGCAGCTATCGAACAACATCGCCTCTTTCACCGTACGGGAGGTGGTTAACGGGCCGGGGGTCAGCAGCAGGTAATTTCGTGAAGTCATTTGTCTCACCATTTGGTCTATACCAGATTTATAGTTATCATGGAGACAAAGCCGGGAAAGGGTCAAAGGAAATGTGGCGCTGCAACAAAAAATTCATCTGGCTATGTATAATGAGCGCACGAAAAGTGGCAGTGAGTAAACATGAAATCACCCTCTGGCGAGATGCCGCAATACCTGATGATTAAGGCGCAGCTGCAGGCGCGTATTCAAAACGGCGCCCTCAAAAGCGGCGACAAGCTGCCTTCCGAGCGCGAGCTGTGCGCGCTGTTCAACACGACGCGGATTACGGTGCGTGAGAGCCTGGCGCAGCTGGAGGCCAGCGGCGTGATTTACCGCGCCGACCGCCGCGGCTGGTTTGTGACGCCGGAGCGTCTGTGGCTGGATCCGACGCAAAATACCAACTTCCACAAGCTGTGTCTCGAACAGGGGCGCGAACCGAAAACGGTGCTGCTTGATGGCCGCCTGGCTGCCGTGCCGCTGGATGTGATGGCGCCGCTGGCGCTCCAACCTTTCGATCAGGTCTATTTGCTGACCCGGCTGCGCTATGCCGATGGCCGGCCGGTGTGCTACTGCGAAAACCACTGTCTGCCCGCGCGGGTGCCTGAGCTGCTGCGCCACGATCTCAACGGCAGTCTGACCGAGATTTATCAAACTCAGTACGATCTGATCTATACCAGTATGCATTTGTCGTTTTATCCCACCTCAATGCCGGCGCAGGCCGCAGAGGCGTTGGGGGTGATGGAGGGGCGCCCGGCGCTGCTGTTACGCCGGCTGAATTACGATCAGCATGGGCGTATTCTCGATTATGATATCGAATACTGGCGGCATGACAGCCTGCGGATCGAAGTCGATACCCATTGATTTTATTAGTTAAATTTTTTGATCTCCCCGGTGGCGCTAGCGCTTACCGGGGCTACGCATCCCGCTCGTTTTAACTCCTTCGACACACTTCTTTCATCGTTTTGTCATAAACCATCGGTAGCGTGAAGGGAAATCTGGTCTACACCAGAATAACTGACTATCCGATGAGGCTTAAACGATGAAACTCTCCCGACTTGCTCTGCTGTCCCTGTTCGCGCTGACCAGCTCTCCGGTTTGGGCGGACGGCGTCGTCACGGTTTACTCCGCCGACGGCCTGCATGACGGCGATAACAGCTGGTATCAGAGCCAGTTCGCTGCCTTCACCAAAGCGACGGGGATCAAAGTGCAGTATGTGGAAGGCGGCTCCGGCGCGATCGTCGAGCGTCTGGCCAAGGAGCGCACCAATCCGCAGGCTGACGTGCTGGTCACGGTGCCGCCGTTTATCCAGCGCGCCGCGAAAGAGCAATTGCTGGCAACCTTTACCCCGCAAGGTAGCGCGCAGATCCCCGGCGCCAACGACCGCTATTCGCCGCTGGTGAACAACTATCTGACCTTCATCTATAACGGCCAGTTGCTGAAAACCGCGCCGGCCAGCTGGCAGGATCTGCTGGATAGCCGCTTTAAGAACAAGTTGCAGTACTCCACGCCGGGTCAGGCGGGCGACGGTACCGCGGTGATGCTGCAGGCGTTCCACAGCCTCGGCGGCAAAGACGCCGGCTTCGAGTATCTGGGCAAGCTGCAGGCCAATAACGTTGGCCCATCGGCCTCGACCGGTAAGCTGACGGCGCTGGTCAACAAAGGCGAGCTGTACGTCGCCAACGGCGATCTGCAGATGAACCTGTCGCAGATGGCGCGTAACCCGAACGTTAAAATTTTCTGGCCGGCGGATGACAAAGGCGAGCGCAGCGCGCTGGCGCTGCCCTACACCATCGGGCTGGTGCAGAACGGACCGAACAGCGAAAACGGCAAAAAGCTGATCAATTTCCTGCTGGATAAACCGGCGCAATCCAGCGTCAGCGCGCGCTCCTGGGGCCTGCCGGTACGCAGCGATGTAGCGCCGGATGATGCTAACTTTAAGGCGGCGAAAGCGGCGCTCGACGGCGTGAAGAGCTGGGAACCTAACTGGGACGATGTCGCGGTATCGCTGTCGGCTGACATTGCCCGCTGGCATAAAGTGACCGATAGCGAGTAAGCCTGATGTTGATGAAAACCACCGTCACTTCTTCCCCGTCGCTGGCGGGGACGTCCGGGATCACCCTGGACTCGCTGCGCGTTTCATACCACGGCAACGTGGTCTTAAAACCGCTGTCATTGACCATTGAGCCCGGTGAGGTGCTGGCGCTGATTGGCCCTTCCGGTTCCGGGAAAACCACGGTGCTGCGGGCGATTGCCGGTTTTGTGCAACCGGCTGGCGGGCGGATCCTGATCGGCGATACGGACGTCACCCAGCTGCCGCCGTACAAACGCGGGCTGGCGATGGTGGTGCAGAACTACGCGCTGTTTCCGCATATGAAGGTGGAAGATAACGTTGCTTTCGGCCTGCGGGCGCAAAAGCAGCCCAGGGGGCTTATCGCCGAGCGGGTGACTGAAGCCTTAAAAATCGTCGGCATGGCGGATTACGCCACCCGCTACCCGCATCAGCTTTCTGGCGGCCAGCAGCAGCGCGTGGCGATAGCCCGCGCGATTGCCGTGCGTCCTCGGGTGCTATTGCTTGATGAACCGCTGTCGGCGCTGGATGCGCAAATTCGCCATAACATGGTGGAAGAGATTGCCCGCCTGCATCGCGAACTGCCGGAGCTCACCATCCTCTACGTCACCCACGATCAGACCGAAGCGCTGACCCTGGCGGACAAAATCGGCATCATGAAAGACGGGTCGCTGATCGCCCACGGTGAAACGCACGAGCTGTACCACTATCCGCCGAACCGCTTTAGCGCCGAATTCCTCGGCCGCGCCAATATCCTGCAGGCGACGGCGCTGAAAGACAGCCCCGAGCCGGGGCTGGTTAGCGTAAGCTGCGGCGGCGGCCTGATTAACGCCTTCAGCCGGGGCGGCCTGCATGGCAACAAAAAGCTGTTATGCATTCGCCCGCAGCACATGAGCCTGGCGCCGCGATCGGCAACCAGTAATCGTCTCAATGCTACCCTGACCTCGGTACACTGGCAGGGCGATCTGACGCATCTGCTGTGCGATGTTGCCGGCGAAGCGGTGCGGATCGTCATGACTCAGGTCAACCCACTGCCGCGCGCGGGGGACAAGCTGGCGCTCTACTTCGAACCTGGCGATGCGGTTCTGATCGAGGTGCAATGATGGCGCAAACCCTCACGCTTGCGCGTCCGGCGCGAAACCTACGCCCTTACCTGTGGCTGGCGTTGCCGCTGCTGGTGCTGGCGACGCTGTTTTTCTATCCGCTGCTGCTGATCGCCGAACAGGCGCTGCGCGACGCCAGCGGCAACCTGAGCCTCGAGACCTTCTGGCAAGTGATTGACTCAAAACGCTTTATTGGCGCGTTGCTCAATACCTTACAGATTGCGGTGTTCGCTACCCTTGGCTGTCTGGTGCTCGGCAGCGTGCTGGCGCTGATTCTGGTGTTTATTCCGTTTCCCGGCAGCCAACTGGTGAGCCGGGTCATTGATACTTTTATTGCGCTGCCGACCTTTCTTATCACTCTCGCGTTCACCTTTATTTACGGCTCGGCGGGGCTGCTCAACGGCACCCTGATGGCGCTGTTTGCTTTTGAACTGCCGCCGGTAGACTTCCTCTATTCGATTAACGGCGTGATTCTGGCGGAGATTACCGTCTTTACGCCGCTGGTGATGCGTCCGCTGATGGCGGGATTGCGGCAGATAGATAAGAGCCAGCTGGAAGCGGCGAGTATTCTCGGCGCTCATCCGTTACGGGTGATTACCCAGGTTATCTTCCCGGCGGCGCTCCCGGCGCTGATGGCGGGCGGCAGCCTGTGCCTGCTATTGACCACTAACGAGTTCGGGATCGTGCTGTTTATTGGCGCCAAAGGGGTTAATACCCTGCCGATGATGGTCTACAGCAAGGCGATTCTGGAGTCGGATTACAGCGTGGCCTGCATGATTGCGCTGATCAATATTCTGCTGTCGCTGGGGCTGTTTATGCTCTATCGGCTGGCGGCGGCGCGCACTGGCGTAAGGAGTTAACGATGTTGATTTGGTCGCGTAAAGGCCGCGCGGCGGCGGGCGCGCTGGCGGTGACGCTTTTTGCCGGCGTTTTCCTGCTGCCGCTGGCGGTGATTTTACTCTCCAGCCTGAGTAAACAATGGAATGGCCTGCTGCCCACCGGCTTTACCTTTGCCCACTTTGTTAACGCCTTTCGCGGCGCGGCGTGGGATTCGCTGTTTTCGAGCCTGATGGTGGGCTTCTGCGCCAGCCTGCTGGCGCTGCTGTGCGGGATGTGGGCGGCGCTGGCGCTGCGCCAGTATGGCGCGACGCTACAGAAATATCTTGGCCTGGCGTTTTATCTGCCCAGCGCCATCCCCTCGGTTTCCGTCGGGCTGGGCATTCTGGTGGCGTTTAGCCAGGGGCCGCTGCAGATGAACGGCACCTTCTTTATCGTTCTGGCGGCGCACTTCGTGCTGATCTCCGCCTTTACCTTCAGCAACGTAACGACCGGGCTGGCGCGTATTTCCGCTGATATTGAAAACGTCGCCTCCAGCCTGGGCGCTTCGCCGTGGTATCGCCTGCGCCATGTGACACTGCCGCTGATGACGCCGTGGATGATCTCGGCGCTGGCGCTGAGCTTATCGCTGTCGATGGGAGAGCTAGGGGCGACGGTGATGATCTATCCGCCGGGCTGGACGACGCTGCCGGTGACCATTTTCAGCCTCACCGATCGCGGCAATATCGCCGATGGCTCGGCGCTGACCATTGTGCTGGTGGGCGTCACGCTGCTGTTGATGATGAAGCTTGAGCGTATCGCCCGCCGATTAAGCCAGAGATAAAGAATTGATGACGTCACCAGGGCACGGGTCTGACTGCCCGGCGGCGCTGCGCTTGCCGGTCCTGGGGGGGGAGCCCGCAGGAAGGAACGTAGGCCGGATAAGGCATTTATGCCGCCATCCGGCATAAATGGAGCGCACCCGTTGTAGCCCGGCTAAGCGTAGCGCCAGCCGGGAACGCTCCTTCGGCAACGCTATCGCATCAGAACCACGCCTCAAACATCCCGCCGACGTTCAGCGAATCCAGCTGCTGGTCCTGGGTGCCGTTCACCTTCGCGGTATGCTCATTGTCCACCTGGCCGCCGGTGACGTAGAAGCGCAGCATCGGACGGAACTCCGGCCCCATGCCGATGGCGATGTTCTGCGACAGCGTCAGCTTCCAGCCGTGGTTATCCCCGCCCTGGTCGTAATCCACGCGCTGGTAGCCCGCTTCCAGCCAGGTGGAGTGCACGTCGTTCCAGAAGTACATCGGCCGCACGATGGCGCCGTAGTTTTTGCGGTTGTCGGTATTATCTTTGCCGTTGTCGTAGTCATGGAAAGCCAGCAGGTATTCGATCTGCGCCTGCTGGGTGAACTTATGGCTGCCCTCGAAGCTGGCGTAGACCGTGGTCAGGTCGTCGGTTTTGTTGTAGACGCTGTTATCCGAGTTGTCGGAGTAGCGCAGGATCACCTTGTTTACCCCGCTGTCGTTGGTGTGGCTCAGCACCAGCCCGCCCTGCCAGGCTTCGAGACGCGCGTCGCTGTCCACCGCCTTCGAATCAAAGCCGTAGTTGGCGTACACCTCGACGTCGATCGGCCCGGCCTTGATGTTGTGGGTTTTGGTGGTCAGCGCGTAGTGGCCGTTGTCGCCGGTGTCGGAGCTGCCGGTACAGGTGATGCGCGACGGGTTGGTCTCGTCGGCCATCACTTCCGGACTACAGGATTTCACCTGCGAGACCGCCGCCACGTCGAACTGCACGCCGCCGATATCAAAGTTCTTCACCCCGGCGCCCTGGCCGTCGTGGTTCATCCAGAAGTAGTCGTTGATCCCCTGTTGCGGACGCTGGTGGAAGTCGCGGCCGGCCCAGATATAGGCGTTGGGGTTGGATTCCAGCACGTTGGTGACCCCGACGTAGGCCTTCTTCAGGTTAACTTCGTCGCTCCAGTGGTCGAACATCACGTTAAGATCCCAGATAGCCCCCTGCGCGCTTTTGAAGGCCTTGCTGATCTGGAATTCGCCGCCGTTGCTTTCGTTGCCCAGACGGCCGATCGCCGAGGCGCCGTTATAGGAGCCGTCGACGCCGACATATTTCTGGTCGCCGGTCTGGAAGTGGGCGCCATAGCGGGCGTAGCCGCTGAACTTGAGGCCGAACGGAATGGCCATATCCGGCGAGGCGGCGGTGGTTTCCGGGTTAGTAATCACGTCGACCTTTTTGTTGGCCGCGGCGTCGATTTTTGCCTGGCGGTCGGCCAGCGCTTTATCAACGGCTTTGGCGACGATGGCGTCGATCTGTTCCTGCGTAAATTCTTGCGCCATGACAGAAATTGGGCACAGCGCGGCGACCACTGCCATGGCTAAAGGCAGTTTTTTTACAGTATTCATGGTTATCTCGCTTTAATAATTAATATATTTCAGATAATAACCATCCCATTCTGGCTAGAATAAATAGCCAAAATAAGCTGATTTGTTTTTTAGGGTACAGCGACGCCGGAGAATAATATTCTCGCTAACGTTATTCCATATTAATTAACGCTGGTACAGATGGATTAATTCTTCTGAGAACTCGCGGGCCAGCAGCGAATTCATCAAATGATCCTGGGCATGTACCATAATCAGCGTCATGGGCTGACGCGCTTCACCGGCATCCTGCCCGATGAGCTGGGTCTGCATCTGATGCGCCCGGCGGGCGTAACCGTCGGCCTCGTTTAAGAGTAAGCGCGCTTCGTCGATATTTCCGGTTCGGGCCGCATGCAGCGCTTCAAAACATAATGAGCGTGACTGTCCCGCATTAACGATAATTTCCATTACCGCATCTTCTAATTCAATCATGTGTATTCCTGAGGTATTTATTATTTAATAATGCAGTGAAAGTCCATTTTCTGCATTATTACGCTGTCATCTTATTATCTCTCCGGAAGGAGAGGGATTAGCTAACGGTTTCTGCTACCGGAACGCTATTTTTGGCTTTCTCAACTTCGGTTTTCATTAAGGAACGTTCATAAGCGCGCAGGAACGGCAGGTAAATGACCGCCGACATCACCATGCAGATGAGACACATCACCACCGGGCTCAGGGTCCAATTAGCCGCCCACGACGCGCCAATTGGGGCCGGCGTAGTCCACGGCGTCAGCGACACCACCTGGCTCAGCCAGCCAAGACGCGTCGCGCCGTAAGCCAGCACCGCGTTGACCATCGGTACGCAGACGAAGGGGATAAACATCATCGGGTTCATGATGATCGGCGCTCCGAACAGAATCGGCTCGTTGATATTAAAGAAGCTCGGCACGATGCCCATCTTGCCGATGGTGCGCAGATGGGTGGCCCGGCTACGCAGCAGCAGGAAGGCCAGCGGCAGGGTAGAACCGACGCCGCCAATCAGCAGATAGTGATCCCAGAAGCCCTGCAGGTAGACGTGCGGCAGTACCGTGCCAGCCGCCAGCGCCGCCTGGTTTGCCGACAGGTTGGCCATCCAGAACGGGTTCATAATGCCGGTAACAATCAGCGAGCCGTGGATACCGGCGAACCAGAAAATCTGGCACATCAGAACAGAGAGCAAAATCGCCGGCAGCGAGTCGGAGGCGGAAACCAGCGGCTCCAGCAGATGCATGATCGCCTGCGGCAGGATCATCCCGGTCTGCGCTTCGATAAACAGATTCAGCGGATGCAGAGTCGCAATAACCACCAGCACCGGGATCAGGATTTCAAACGAACGGGCGACGCCGGTGGGGACCTCTTTCGGCAGACGAATCGTAATGTTGTTTTGCTTCAGCCACGCGTAAACGCGGGTGGAGTAGATGGCGGTGATCAGCGCGGTGAAAATGCCCTGACCGGACAGATACTGAGTGGAAATTTTGCCATCGGCATAGGGCGCGGCGACCAGCAGGAAAGCCATAAACGCCAGCAGACCGGACATCACCGGATCGAGCTGAAACTGACGACCGAGGCTGGCGCCAATGCCGACCGAGATAAAGAAGGTCATCACGCCCATGCTGAGGTTAAACGGCAGCATCAGCTGTTCGCGGTAATGCTGGGAGAAATCAAGCCAGCCGCGGGCAAAGCCGTTGGTGGTATCGGGTGAAAACGGCGGAAAGATAAATACCAGCATGAAAGAGCCGATGATCATAAACGGCAAGGCGGCAGTGAAGCCATCGCGGATAGCGATAACGTATTTCTGCTGCCCAAGGCGTCCTGCCAGCGGAGTAATAGATTGCTCGATCACGGCAATCATGGACTGATACAGAGAACTCATTTCAACACCTCTCAGTGCGCCGCTGGGATCAGCGACAGAGCATAATTCAGGACGTTGTCTCCCCGCTGCATACCGTAGTCCATCGTATCGATGGGCTGAACGGGAATGTTCAGGGAAGCCGCTTTGTCAGACAGGGTTTTCAACATGTATTTCACCTGGGGGCCAAGCAAAACCACCTGATACTGCGGAAACTGCATGTCAAATTCGGAAACGCCATAGGCGTCAATCTGCACCGGCAGGTCACGTTCATTCGCCGCCTCAACCATCTTTCTGACCAGCAGACTGGTGGACATCCCGGCAGAGCAGCACAGCATAATCTTGTACATCGACGACCATCCTCAAAATGTAAAAAGTTATTGCGTGGGTGATTTGATATCAGACGGAAACCGGTTTCCATTTATAAAAAGCAGAACTGTGATAGTGGTCAAGATCTCCTGCTTATAGGGCGGATTTATTGGATTTCGCTCACATTATTCTGTCGATTTGGCGATGTTTTGCGCTGAAATGGAAAATCGGTTTCCAAAGAAATGGCGAAATGGATATACTGCGCTGGTCACAATTGAAGCGATTCAGGTTTACAGGATTTTGGCGGGACGCGGCGCCCGCGCAGGGGAAAATGATGTCGACAATCAATGATGTTTCACGACTTGCCGGGGTTTCCAAAGCCACGGTGTCGCGAGTGTTGAGCGGCTCACGTGGCGTGAAGGAAGCCAGTCGTCAGGCGGTGCTGCAGGCGGCGGAAGCGCTCAATTACCGGCCAAACATGATAGCCCAGTCGTTGCTCAGCCAGTCCACCGGCTGCATCGGCGTCATCTGCGCCCAGGACAACATCAACCAAACCACCAGCTATCTCTACGCCCTGGAAAAACAGCTCAGCCAGCACCAGAAACACCTGCTGCTGCGCTTCGCCAACACCAGCCACGGCGTGATGAACTCTCTAGAGGAGTTGACCTGCGGGCTGTGCGATAACGTGCTAATCATCGGCGCGCGTTTTCCTCTGAATATTAACCGCCCGGACGTGGTGCTGGTGGACTGCCTCGATAGCGAAGGCGACAACAGTATTCAGTTCGATCATGCTTTCGCCGCCGAAACCGCCTGTCACTATCTGATTAGCCAGGGGAGACGGCAGATTGCACTGATTCATCCGCAGAGCAGCGGCTTTGCCGACCAGGTGCTGCTGGGCTACAAGCACGCGCTGGAAAAAAACTTTTTGCCGTTTAATCGCAACCTGGTGTTTCTGGATAACACCTCGCCGTCGGTGGCGGTGCAGGAGCTGGTCAATAACGCCACGACGCTGAACTTTAACGCGCTGCTGGTGAGCGATGAACAGCAGGCGCAGCGCGTGGTGCCGCAGCTGCAGGCGTTTAACCGCGCCGTTCCGCAAAATGTCATGGTGTTTAGCCTCGCCGGATCGTTACAGCTGCCCGGTATCCCGACTATCCCGGCGATTGAATATTCCATGGACGCGATGGCGTCGCGGATCGTCAACTGGCTGACCGAGAAAACGGACAACCCGGGCGGCAGCCCGCTGCGCGGCGATTTAATTATTCCGAAGCACTAAACGCTGCTCTTGCCCTGACCCGCCGCCGTTGGCTGCGGGTTTTTTGCTGGCTGGTTTTTGTCGTATCCCTCACATTATAAATAAAACTCATATCTGACGCCGGATTTTCGAACCGGACAGCCTGCGTGACCTGCCTTAAGTTGAGTACGAAAGTTCCACTCAAAAAACACTAACCAGAACATTCGTACCGCCTGCTTGAGGAAGTCACCCTATGAATCACACGAACGTTGTCGATGTGAAAGCGTGGATAGATACCCGCCCGGTCTCGCGCTTTCAATGGAACGTGCTGCTACTCTGTTTCATCATCATTATGCTGGATGGTTATGACGCTGCGGTGATGGGCTTTGTCGCCCCGGCGCTCATTGAGGACTGGGGCATCAGCCGGGCTGAAATGGGGCCGATACTCGGGGCGGCCATGTTCGGCGTCGCCATCGGCGCCCTGGTAGCGGGCCCGCTTTCTGACCGCTACGGCCGAAAACGCATTTTACTCTGGTCGGTGGCGCTGTTTGCGCTGTTCAGCCTGGCCGGCGCCGTGGCGCAAAGCCCATCACAGCTGGCGCTGATGCGTTTTCTCACCGGCCTTGGACTTGGCGCCGTGATGCCCAACTGCGTCACGCTGGTGGCGGAATATATGCCGGAGCGGCGTAAAGGGGTGATGATCACCCTGATGTACAGCGGATTCAACGTGGGTTCCGGCCTCGGCGGCTTTATCGCCGCCGGTTTGTTATCGCATTACAGCTGGCACTCGGCGCTGGTTTTTGGCGGCGTGCTGCCGCTCGTGGTGCTCCCCTTTATGATCGTGATGTTGCCAGAGTCGGCGATGAACATGGTGGCGCGCCGACTACCGGGCGAGCAGATTGCCAGGGCGCTTAACCGGCTTGGGGGCCAGTTTACGGCTGAAACCGTTTTCCAGCTGAATGCGCCGCCCATCACGCGGAGCAGCAAAGTGGCGCAGCTGTTCCGGCATGGCTATGCCCGCGGCACGATAGCGCTGTGGTTAACCTATTTTATGGGGCTGTTTGTGATTTACCTGCTGAACGGCTGGCTGCCAACCATTCTCCGCTCCGGCGGGCTGTCGCTGCAGCAGGCGGCGATGATGACCGGCTTGTTCCAGCTCGGCGGCCCGCTGGGCGGGATCCTTGTCGGTATGCTGATGGATCGCGCTTCGGCGAAAGCCGTCATTGCGGCAACCTATTTCCTCGGCTGTCTGTGCCTGTTGTCCCAGGGGGTGATGGATTTCGGTTCGGCGGCGCTGTCGGTGCTGATTTTTATCAGCGGGATGTGCATTAACGGCGCGCAGAACGGTCTGCAGGCCTATTCGCCCGCCTATTATCAAACCGAGATCCGCGCTACCGGAGTAAGCTGGATGCATGGTATCGGCCGTACCGGGGCTATCCTCAGCTCCACGCTGGGCGGGATGCTGATGCTGGCCGTGCCGGGACACTCGTCGATCTTTTTGGTGCTTGCGCTGCCGGCCTGCCTGGCGGGGATCTGTATTTTGTTGCACCGTATGAATCACGCTAAGCCTCGACTCACAGAGGCAGAACTTGACGCTTTGTCATCCCCCCTCGAACACCGATAAGTGGAGTTATCTGATGGCTAACATTCTCGGCGGTATCGCCGTCTCTCATACCCCGACTATCGGCTTCGCGGTCGATCATCATAAACAGCAGGACCCGGCATGGGCGCCGATCTTCCAGAGCTTCGAACCGCTGCAGCGCTGGTTGGAGGAGAAAAAACCGGATGCGCTGGTGTACATCTTTAATGACCATGTGACCGCCTTTTTCTTCGATCACTATTCGACTTTTACGCTGGGAATCGACAGTCAATATGACGTTGCCGATGAAGGCGGCGGACCGCGCTGTCTGCCGCCGGTCCAGGGCAACGCGGCGCTCTCAAGGCACATTGGCGCCAGCCTGATGGCCGACGAGTTTGATATGTCGTTCTTTATGGATAAAAAGCTCGACCACGGCCTTTTCTCGCCGCTTTCGGCGCTGTTGCCCTGGGATGAAGCGCAGGGGTGGCCGACGGCGGTGATCCCGTTACAGATCGGCGTGCTGCAATTTCCGGTACCAAGCGCGCGCCGTTGTTACAAACTCGGCCAGGCGCTGCGCCGGGCGATTGAAAGCTTCCCGGAAGATATCAATGTGGCGATTGTCGCGACCGGCGGGCTCTCGCATCAGGTTCATGGCGAGCGCTGCGGATTTAATAATCCCGACTGGGATGCCCAGTTTGTTGATATGCTGGTTAATGACCCGGAAAAGCTTACCGAAATGACCCTTGGCGAATATGCCGAGCTGGGGGGGATGGAGGGGTCCGAAGTGATCATGTGGCTGGTGATGCGCGGCGCGCTATCAGCCAATGTCACCGAAACCTGGCGCGACTATTACCTGCCGTCGATGACCGGTATCGCCACGCTGATCCTTGAGAACAATGCGCGCCAGCCCCCCGTCGATACCCTGACGCGCCATCGCCAGCATATGGCGCAGCAGCTGGCCGGGGTGGAGAAACTGCCGGGAACCTATCCTTTTACCCACGAGCGCAGCCTGAATGGCTTGCGGCTTAACCGTTTCCTGCATCGGCTGATTGAGCCTGCCTGGCGTGAACGTTTTCTGCAGTCGCCTCAGTCGCTTTATGCCGAAGCCGGACTGAGTGAGGAGGAACAGCAGTTGCTCAACGCGCGCGACTGGCGGGGATTAATTCAATATGGCGCCAGCTTCTTCCTGCTGGAGAAAATGGGCGCGGTGGTCGGCGTATCCAACCTGCATATTTACGCCGCGATGCGCGGGCAGACGCTGGAGGCGTTTCAGCAAACGCGCAACCAGCAGGTAACCTATTCGGTGGCGGGTAAACGTTAAACGGCCCCGTCCTGAACCTGCTGATAAATAAAACGCAACAGCGCCTGCGTCGCCGGGGAGGGCAGGCTGCCTGCGCGAAACGTCAGCCCGATACGCCGGGTGGTATCGGGCAGGGGAACCGGCAACACGCTGAGCAGCCCATTGTCAGTTTCAAAACGCATCTGGCTGGCGGAGACCGCCGCCAGCATGTCGGAGCCCTGCAGCAATCCTCGCACCATCGCCGCATCCCCGGTCTCCACCGTCGGCTGGGGCAGCGGCAGCCCCAGGGTGACAAACGCCTTATCCAGCAAATTGCGCGCCGGCGCGTTGGCGCGCGGCAGCACCCATTGCGCTGTCGCCAGCTGGCTGCGCGGGTCCGGATGGCGAAGCAGCGGGTGGTTATTACGCAGTAAAATCAACATATCCTCTTCGAATAACGCTTCGCTACAGAGGTCCGGGAGATCTTCATCCTGGCGCAGGGCGCCGATAATAAAATCGATATTACCTGCCCGCATATCGGCGACCAGCGACTCATACGGGCTTTCATTGGTCATGAGGGTGATGCCCGGGTGCTGGGCCAGAAAGGCGGCGATGGCGGAGGGCAGTAGCCGGGTCCGGCTCAGCGGCAGGGCGCCAATGCGCACGGTGCCCTCCAGCACCCCGCGACGGGCAGCGAGATCGCTCCAGATGTTTTCCAGCTCGTTGAGCGCTCTGCTCACCGGGGGATAGAGTAGCTCCGCGGCAGGCGTGGGACGCACCCCCTCTGGCGTCCGGCGAAATAGCGCCGAATCCGCTCCTTTTTCCAGGACCTTCAGCGCGGCACTGACCGCCGGCTGAGTGATCCCCAACTGTTGCGCGACGGTTTGGGTATGGTTGACGTGATAGAGCTGAATAAAAATGGCTAAGCGGCGGGTATTGAACAGCCAGCCGGCGTCCGCCAGCGGGCCGCTGCTGCGGGTATGGTGCTTCTGCAGCAGCGCCGGGATGGCCTGCAGGTCGTCAATCGCCCGCCGGGCGCGCGGCAGGATGCACTTGCCATACTCGGTGGGCACCATGCCGCTGTAATGGCGTTCGAACAGCGTGACGTTCAACGCGGCTTCAAGATCGCGAATAGCCCGGGTTATCGCTGACTGCGTGCGGAATAAGTCATCGGCCGCGCGTGAGACGCTACCGCGCAGCGCGACCTGACAGAAAAAGCGCAGCTGCATGATATTTATAATTTTATCGTGCTTTCTCTTTAGCATTGTTCGTCAGGCCTGAAAAAGTGAGTGAGACGACAACATAAATAAAAATCATAGCCTTCGCAAGTTAACGAATTACCTCCCCACGACGGGACATGACAAGCTGAAAAAAACAACAGAGGAAGCCATCATGTCTCATCCGGTTAGCGAAAAAAGTGCCCTTGTCGTCAGCGCCCACTCGGCCGATTTCGTCTGGCGCGCGGGCGGTGCGATAGCGCTGCATGCCCTGCAGGGCTATCAGGTCCATGTGGTCTGTTTATCCTTTGGCGAGCGCGGCGAGTCCGCCAAACTGTGGCGTAAAGGCAACATGGCCGAGGAGGCGGTGAAGCAGGTGCGTCGCGAAGAGGCGCAGGCCGCCGCCGCGATCCTGGGCGCCAGCGTCGAATTCTTTGATATCGGCGATTATCCGCTGCGCGCCGATAAAGAGACGCTATTTCGTCTGGCGGATGTGTATCGCCGTATCCAGCCCCACTTTGTCCTGACGCACTCCCTGCACGATCCCTATAACTACGATCATCCGCTGGCCTCCCATCTGGCGCAGGAAGCACGGATTATCGCCCAGGCAGAAGGCTATCGCCCCGGTGAGAAAATTGTCGCTGCTCCCCCGGTTTACTGTTTCGAACCGCACCAGCCGGAGCAGTGCAACTGGAAACCCGATGTGTTGCTGGACATCACCGCCGTCTGGGAGAAAAAGTATCAGGCCATTCAGTGCATGCAGGGTCAGGAGCATCTGTGGGAATACTACACCCGCGTGGCGCTGCAGCGCGGGGTGCAGGCCAAGCGCAATATCGGCATCACGGCCGCGCGCGATATCGTTCACGGCGAAGCCTTCCAGAGCATCTTCCCCCGCGTAACGGAGAACCTGGCATGAACCTGTTAAATAAAAAAGGCCTTGTGATCCGCCACCTGCCGCGCCATGACGAGGCGGTTTTGCGCCGCTGTGAGGCGGCCGGGATGGCGACGCTCCATGAAGCCTGGGATCGTCAGGGGCTGATGGGGCCGGCAATCCGTCCGATTCAGCAGGGCGTCAGCCGGGCGGGCAACGCGGTAACCGTGCTGGTGACGCCTGGCGACAACTGGATGTTTCATGTGGCGGTCGAGCAGTGCCGCGCCGGCGATATTCTGGTGGTGGCCCCGACCTCGCCGTGCGGCGATGGCTTCTTCGGCGATCTACTGGCGACGTCACTACAATCGCGCGGCGTGGTCGGGCTGGTGGGCGATATCGGCATTCGTGATTCGCAAACGTTGCGGGAAATGGGATTCGCCGTCTGGTCCCGCCAGGTTTATGCCCAGGGGACGGTGAAAGAGAGCCTCGGTTCGGTTAACGTCCCGGTGATATGCGCAGGTCAGCTTGTACAGCCGGGCGATGTCGTGGTGGCCGACGACGATGGCGTCGTGGTGCTGCCTCACGCCCGGGTCCGTGATGTGCTCCATAAAGCGGAAGCCCGCATGAGCAATGAGCTTGCGAAACGTGAGCGGATGCGCAATGGCGAGCTGGGGCTGGATATTTACGCTATGCGTCCGCGTCTGGCGGAAAAGGGCCTGCGGTATTACGACCGCGCAGATGAGGTGGAGGAATAAATGGCGCAACGCGGAATCCCCTGTCTATGGATGCGCGGCGGCACCTCTAAAGCGGCCTGTTTTCTGGCCGACGATCTGCCTGCCGATCCGGTGCGACGTGATGCGGTGCTGCTGGCGGTGATGGGCTCGCCTGATCCCCGGCAAATTGACGGGATCGGCGGCGCCGATCCGCTGACCAGCAAAGTGGCGATTATCCGCCGCTCCGCACGGCCTGACGCCGATGTGGACTATCTGTTTGCCCAGGTGAACGTGGCGGCGGCTACCGTGGATTATGGCCAAAACTGCGGCAATATTCTCGCCGCCGTTGGCCCTTTCGCCATCGAGCGCGGTCTGGTTCGCCACGATGCGCCGCTCACTCGGGTGCGTATTTTTATGGAGAACACGGGGCAACTGGCGGTGGCAGAGATCCCCTGCGATGCCGACGGGGTCGACTACGTCGGCGAGAGTCGTATCGATGGCGTGCCGGGCAGCGCCAGCCCGATCCTGCTCCATTTTCTTGATGTCGCCGGCTCCAGCTGCGGGGCCCTGCTGCCGACCGGCCGGGTTCGTGATCGTTTCGACGGCATTGAGGTGACCTGCATCGATAACGGAATGCCGGTGATCCTGCTGCGCGCTTGCGACCTCGGTTGCACCGGCTATGAGACGCGCGAACAGCTGGATAATGACGACGCGCTTAAACGTCGCCTGGAGTCGATTCGCCTGCAGGCCGGGCCGCTGATGCAGCTTGGCGACGTCAGCCAGCGCACGGTGCCCAAGATGACCCTGATCGCCGAGCCGCGACACGGCGGCGCCATCAGCAGCCGCACCTTTATCCCCCACCGCTGCCACGCGTCGATCGGCGTATTTGGCGCGGTGAGCGTGGCCAGCGCTTGTCTGCTCCCCGGCTCTGTCGCGCAGGGCCTGGCGCAGGTAGCGCCAGGCGATACGCCGCTGCTCAGCGTCGAGCATCCGACAGGCGAATTTAGCGTGACGCTTCAGCTTGATGCTGACGGCGCCCTGGCTGGCTGCGGCCTGTTACGCACGGCGCGACTGCTGTTTGCTGGCGAGGTTTTTATTCCGGCCCGCGTCTGGCCGCGTGAGGAGTGATGATGACAATCGCGTTTATTGGTTTTGGCGAGGCGGGTGGCATTCTGGCGGCGGATCTGGCCCGTGAGCATGCGGTGACCATTTGGGATTGCAAGCTCAATGGCCCGGAGCGAGAGGCGATGGGCAAAAAAGCCCGTGATTCGCGCGTTCAGGTGGGAAATTCGCTGGCGCAGGCGCTGGAGGGGGCCACGCTGGTTTTTTCTACTGTGACCGCCGGTGAGGCGCTAAAGGTGGCGCAGCAGGCGGCCGCGCTGCTGCAGCCGGGACAATATTTCCTCGATCTCAACTCCGTGGCGCCGGAGACGAAACGGCAGGCGGCTGAACATTTTCTGCCGGGCGCCTACATCGATGTCGCGGTGATGGCGCCGGTACCGCCGGCCCGATTGCAGACACCGTTATTGATCGGCGGGCCGCAGGCGGAGGCGATCGCGCCGCGTCTGCAGGGGCTGGGGCTGAATGCCCGCTATGGCGCCAGTACGGTGGGCCAGGTGTCGGCGATAAAAATGTGCCGTAGCGTGATGATCAAAGGTCTTGAAGCGCTTACCACAGAATGCCTGTTCGCGGCTCGTGAATACGGCGTTGAGGAGGAGGTGCTTAGCTCCTTGCATCATAGTTTCCCCTCTCTGGGCTGGACAGGCGCGTTCCCCGACTATCTGATCAGCCGGGTGGCGGAACATGGCATTCGGCGCAGCGAAGAGATGGAAGAGGTGGTGAAAACCCTGCGTGACGTGGGGAGCGCCGGGATAATGAGCGAGGCGATCGCGAAAAGCCAGCGCCAGCTGCCGGAGCAGATGGCCGCCCGTAGCCTGAGCTACAGGCAGCTTACGCCGTTTGACTGGAAAACGCTGGTCGCGAGGCTGAAATAACCGCTATTTGGCCGGACAGACGATTTTGTCGATTGCGGCCTGGTAGCTTTTCTGGTTATTGCGCTCCTTCGCCAGCGTTGCTTCGCGGACCGCGTTCTTGTTACCGTCGGTCGCCAGCACTTTATTGGCAAAATCGTTGTCGCTGAGGTGGCTTGCTGGCGCGCATTTTTCCTTCACCGCTTTGAGCACCTGCTGTTTTTGCTGCTCGAACTGCAGGCTTTGCAGCGGTGATTCGGCCCACGCCGACGTGGCGCTCAGGGCGGTGACCAGGCATACCATCCAACATGCTTTCATCAGGCTTCTCCTTCCGTAATCGCTTCCGTCAACTATATGCGCAGGCGCGAAAACACGCAAATAGTGGTCAGTTTAACTTATTGAAAATGCGCTTTTTCTCGCCTGCTCAGGCGGCTCTCACCCGCCGCCGCGAGTCGATGGCGATCAGCACCACCGACGCGAGGATCAGCAGAGTGCCCAGCCAGTCCGGCAGCGTGAAGGTGATCCCCAGCAGCAGGAGCGACAGCAGGGCGCTGCTCAGCGGTTCGGCGCAACTGAGGATCCCGGCCTTTGCGCCGCCAATCTTCTGCGCGCCGTTGAGATAGAGGCTGAAGGTCAGCGAAGTACCGATCACCACCAGGTAGAAAAAAGCTAACAGCAGGCTGCCGTTAACCACAAAATCGGTGCCCTGGCCGCCGTAAAACGGCAATAACATCGCGCCGCCGAACAGCATGCTCCAGCCGACGATGGGCAGCGTCCCGTAGCGGGCAATCAGCGTTGAAGGATAGGTGGTATAAAAGGCGGCGGCAAACGCCGAGGCGATCCCCCAGAACAGCGCCGCCGGCGAAATCGACAGCGTCGTTGGGTTGCCGTGGGTCACCAGCAGAAAGGTGCCCGCCAGCGAGGTGCAGATAGCCCCCAGCACCAGCGGAGTGGGACGCGCTTTTCGGGCGAGGGCGAACCAGGCGACGATGATCGTCGGCGACAGAAACTGCAGCACCGTGGCCGTGGCGGCATTGGACTTTTCAATGGTCATCAGAAAGGTGAACTGCACGGTTAGCGCGCCAAACAGCGAGAAAAACAGCAGGCTTAGGGCGTCGCGGCGGTTTTGCAGCACGCGGAAAATGCGGTCGCCGTGAACAAAGCCGAGCATCAGCAGGATCAGCCCGGCGAACAGCAGACGCGTCATGGTCAGAAACGGCGACGACATCTGGCTTTCCTGCATAATAAATTGCGCACACACCCCGGAACTGCCCCACAGCACGGCGGCAATCAGTACGTTCAGCATCCCTTTTTTGCTGGAGCCCATCTTTTCCTCAAGCGAAATATGACAAAGGGGAATCATAGCATGCGCGCGCCCGGGCGGCGGGGCAGGAAATGGTAGTCGGGCGCGGCGGCGTAACTATTTTGCAGGCCCGGTAAGGCGAAGCCGCCGCCGGGCATTAACCGATAGTCGCGTTCTAGCTTAAATCGACATTTTTACTGCCGAACAGCCAGGTGAGGACAAAACCGCACAGGTAGGAGACCGCCAGCCCGCCGGCGTAGACCGCCATCCCGGCGTAAATTCCGCTGCCGGAGGTCATCAGCGGCAGCGCCACCAGACCGGACGGACCGAACACCGTGTTCAGGCCGACCGGCAGCCCCAGCCAGGCGATCAGTCCGACGAAGAACCCGCCGCAGGCGCCGCCGAGGCAGGCGGTGACAAACGGCTTCATCCGCGGCAGGGTGACGCCGTAGATCAGCGGCTCGCCAATCCCGAGGAAGCCCGGAATAATCGCCCCTTTAATCTGGGTTCGCAGCAGCGAATCGCGCTTCGCCCGCCAGAACAGCGCCAGCGCCGCCCCCACCTGCCCGGCCCCGGCCATCGCCAGGATCGGGAACAGCGAGTTAAAGCCCTGGGCGTCCACCAGCGCAAAATAGACCGGGACAAACCCCTGATGGACGCCGAACATCACCGCCAGCAGGAACAGGCCGGCCAGCACCGCCGAGCCAAACGGGTTGCCGTTAAGATGCAGGAACAGCCACGACATGCCGGTAAACAACCAGCCGCCAATCGGCATGATCACCGTAAAGGTCACCGCGCCCATGATCAGCAGCGTCACCGCCGAAGTGAGGATCATATCGAGGTTGGCCGGCATCACCCGCCGCACCTGGCGTTCAACCCACGCGCCAAGGATAGCGGCGATCAGTACGCCGATGATATTGCCGCGCGGATCGATGCCATGGCCGAAGAAGGTGGAAATGCCGGCGTAGAAGCCGCTGGTTGCCTCCGGGTTGTAGCCCAGCACGAACAGCGAGGCGATAATCGCGCCGTTCACGCCGGAGCCGCCGAACGCCTTCTGCGCGTTATAGCCAATCAGGATACTCAGAAAGGTGAACATCCCTTTGCTGAAGACCTTCATATAGCCAATCAGCGCCACCAGGCTGGCGTTCGGATGGGCGTTCTCCAGTACGAAAACCTGTTCCGCCAGGGTGGCGAAGCCCAGCAGCAGCCCGACGGCAATAAAGCCGGGGATCAGCGGCGTAAAGATGGTGGCGAATTTGGCGAGAAACTTCTGCACCGCGCTGGTCTGCTTGCCCTTCAGCGCCTGCTTTTTCTCCGCCGCGACGTCGGCCAGCGTCGGCACGGCGGCGGGCGCCGCCTCCAGCAGGCCGTTCATCATTTCGGCGGCGGTTTGCGCCTTGCCGGGGCCGAGCACCACCTGGAACTGCTCGTCGCTGACGATCACCCCCATCACGCCGTCAATCTGGCGGATGGCGGCGCTGTCGGCCAGACTTTCATCGCGCAGGGTCAAGCGCAGGCGCGTCATGCAGTTGCCCGCCTGCGCGACGTTTGCGGCGCCGCCCACGTGGACGAGGATCCGCGCTATCATCTCTTTCGTTATTTTTGCCATTGCCCGTTACCTGTCTGTCGGCGCTCAGGTGTTGCTGAGCGCCTTGCGGATATAGCCGTTGTTTTTCGCCAGCAGCGACTGCGCCTCTGCGGCGCTTAAGTCCGCCAGCACCATCACGATCGCCGTTTTACAGTGGCGGCCGCAGGCCTCCAGCGCCTTCTGGGCGGTGGCGCGATCGCAGTCGGTGGCCTCCATCACGATAGAGACCTGGCGCTCAATCAGCTTGGCGTTGGTCGCTTCGACGTCGACCATCAGGTTGCTGTACACCTTGCCGACGCGGATCATCGCCCCGGTGGAGATCATGTTCAGCACCAGCTTCTGCGCGGTGCCGGCTTTCAGGCGGGTAGAGCCAGTGACCACTTCCGGGCCGACCACCGGGGTGATCGCCACGTCCGCCAGCTGGGCCATTTCGCCATGCGGGTTACAGCTGACGATGGCGACAAAGGCATTCTGACTATGGGCGTATTCCATGGCGCCAATGACGTACGGCGTGCGTCCGCTGGCCGCCAGCCCCACCAGCACATCGCGGTTGCTGAAGTTCAGGTTCTGCAGATCCATCGCCCCCTGCGCTTTGTTGTCTTCCACGTTTTCCACGGCGCTGAGAATCGCTTTATGTCCGCCGGCGATGATCCCCACCACCTGCTCCGGGCGGGTGCCGAAGGTCGGTGGGCATTCACTGGCATCGAGGATCCCCAGACGCCCTGAGGTACCCGCGCCAATGTAAATCAAGCGGCCACCGGCCTGCAGCGCCGCCGCGACCTTATCCACCACCTCGGCAATCTGCGGCAGATAGGGCGTTATCGCCTGGGCTACCTGCTGGTCTTCCTGGTTTATCACCGTCAACATCTCGAGGGTGGAGAGGGTGTCAATGTTGGCGCTGTTGGCGTTACGTCGCTCGGTCAGCAGTTTGCTCAGGTCGATACTCATAGAAACCTCGTTATTCTCAGTGGCGCGCAGTATAAGGAATTATTTATTCCTTTCCTGTGAAGAGTATCACGATTAGTACGTGGAGAATAATACGAGAATGGTAGATATGGCGGGAAATAGTGCGGTAATAAATCTGGAATATTTTATTACCGCAGCAGGAGATTAGCGTGCGTCGCGCGGTTTGCTGAGGCCCAGCAGCAGCGCCAGCAGGTAGCAGATGGCCATCGCGAGGCTCATTTTCAGCATCGTTTCGCCGCCGAGACCCGCCAGCGGCGCGGCGATGCCGCCGAAGACAAACATCAGGGTGCCCATCAGCGCGGACGCGGTCCCGGACTGCGCGGCGTCGACGGCGCTCATCGCCTCCGCGCCGGCGACGGTGCTGATGCCGCTCATCAGCGACACGGTAAAGAACAGGCCGACCAGCGCCAGCACCGGCAGATGCAGCCAGGCAAACAGCAGCATGATCGCCGCACAGCTCACGGCCAGCGTCAGGCCGCCGCGCAGCAGGCTTTCGGCGCTAAAGCGGCGCGCCAGACGGGAAAAGATCATCGCGGCGATGATCAGCCCGATACCATTCAGACCGAACAGCAGACTGAACTGCATGGCGCTCATGCCGTATTCGCTCTGCATCACGAAGGAAGAAGAGCCGATGTAGGAGAACAGCCCGGCCATCATAAAGGCCTGGATCAGGCAGAAGCGCAGAAAGCGGCGATTTTTCAGCACCGGCTGGCCGGGCCGTTGGCGGCTGGCATGCGCCGCTGTGGCCGGGCGCGTTTCCCGCAGGATCGCCAGGCTCATCACCAGCAGCACGCCGCCAATGGCGGCCATCGTCCAGAAGAGAATTCGCCAGTCGAAGGCGGTGATAACGTAGCCGCCCAGCACCGGGGACAGCACCGGCGCAATGCCGTTCACGGTCATCAGCAGGGCGAAAAACTGGGTCAGCAGGGTGCCCTGGTATTTATCGCGGGCGATGGATCGCGACAGCACCGAGCCGCCGGCGCCGGCAAAGCCTTGTAAAAAGCGCCAGACAATCAGCATGTTGATATCGCGGGTCAGGGCGCACATCGCCGAAGAGAAGATAAACAGCAGCAGCGACAGCGCCAGCGGTTTCAGGCGGCCAATGCGGTCGCTCAGCGGGCCGAAAAACAGCTGACCCAGGCCGAGACCAATCAGCGCGGCGGTCAGCGACAGCTGGGTCTGGGTGCTGGTGGCCTGCAGCTGCTGAGTGATCTCCGGCAGCGCCGGTAGATAAAAATCCGTGCACAGCGGGCCGATACCCGACAGCAGGCCGAGGATCAGCGCCCAGGAGAGGGAAACACGTGCCATAACGATTCCTTGTAGAGGCCGGGCTCGGTCGCCCGGCGGGTAAGTTTAACTGGCGCCGCCGCCCAGCGACTGCCAGAGGGTGATCCGGTTATTGAGGTCGGTCTGCTGCAGGGACAGCAGCGTCGTTTTCGCCGACCACAGCGTGCGCTGAGCGGTGAGCACCGACAGATAATCGCCGACCCCGGCCTGATAGCTCTTCATGGCGATATCCAGCGATGTCTGCTCGGCGGCGACATACTGCCGCTGAGCATCAAGCTCTTCGCTCAGCGTTTCCCGGCGCGCCAGCGCATCGGCAACGTCCTTAAACGCGCTCTGAATCGATTTCTCGTAGGTGGCGATCAGCCCCTTTTTCTCCGCTTCCGCATAGCGCAGCTGGGCCAGGTTGCTGCCGCCGGTGAACAGCGGCAGGCTGATGGAGGGGGCGAACGACCACACCTGCATCCCGTGGCTGAACAGCGACGACAGCGAGTCGCTGCCGACCCCGGCGCTGGCGGTCAGGGAAATCGACGGGAAGAAGTTCGCCCGCGCCGCGCCGATATCGGCATTGGCGCTCTTCAGATTGTGCTCCGCTTCCTGAATGTCCGGCCGACGCAGCAGCACCGACGACGACACGCCCGCCGGCACCAGCGCGATGCTGTTATCCCCGAGACTCTCGAGAGTGCCGGGCAGCAGGCTCTCCGGCACGGTTTCCCCCGCCAGCAGGTTAATGGCGTTTTTATCCTGCGCCACCAGCGTGCGATAGCTGGCGACGCTGGCGCGCGCCTGCTGATAGACGCTTTCCGCCGAGCTTAAATCACCCGCGGAGGCGGTGCCAACCGCCATCTGGCGGGCGACGATGTTGCGCGAGTTTGCCGCGCTGTCCATCGTCTGCTGCGCCAGCGCCAGATTGCTGTTATCCGTCGCCAGCGTCACCCAGGCGGTGGTCAAATCGGCAATCATCGTCAGCCGGGTATTCTGCGCGGTGAATTCGCTGGCAAGCCAGGTTTCGCGCGCCGCGCGCGACAGGCTCTGGTTCTTGCCGAACAAGTCCAGTTCGAAGCTGGAGACCGCGCCGTCGGCCTGCGAAGCGGAACTCAGGCCGCTGGCCACCGTTTTGCTGCGGGTGTGGCTCAGTTCGGCATCAACGGTGGGAAACAGCGATGCCCGCGTTTCGCCATACTGGGCGCGCGCGGCCTCGATATCGGCCAGCGCCTTTTGCACATCGCGGTTGCTGTTCAGCGCGATGCTGACCACTTTTTTCAGCCGGGCGTCATTGACCACTTTCTGCCAGTCGCCGACCACCGCCGTCGATTCGCCGTGCGCCCCGGGCAGGGTGGCCGGCACCGGCGCGGCCGGGCGATCATAATGCGGGTCAAGCGAGACGCAGCCCGCGGTCAGGAGCGCGATAAACATAAAACTTAAACGAAACATACCTTACTCCTGAGAAGGACGTTGGCGGGTGAAGAGACGCTTCACCAGCACGAAGAACAGCGGTACGAAGAACACCGCCAGCAGGGTGGCCGTCAGGGTGCCGCCGATAATCCCGGTGCCGATCGCCACGCGGCTGTTGGCTCCGGCGCCGGTGGCGATGGCCAGCGGCAGCACCCCGGCGATAAACGCCAGCGAGGTCATGACAATCGGGCGCAGGCGAGTCTGCGCGGCGCGGATCGCCGCCCGGGAGAGCGAATACCCCTCATCCACGGCGGATTCAGCGAACTCCACGATCAGGATGGCGTTTTTCGACGACAGGCCGATGGTGGTCAGCAGCGCCACCTGGAAGTAGACGTCGTTGCTTAAGCCGCGCAGCGTCGCCGCCAGCGCCGCGCCAAGCAGGCCGAGCGGGATGACCATGATCACCGAGAACGGCACCGACCAGCTCTCATACAGCGCCGCCAGGCACAGGAACACCACCAGAATCGAGATGGCGTACAGGCTCATCGCCTGGCCGCTGGCCAGCTTTTCCTGCAGCGAAATGCCGCTCCACGCCCAGGTGGAGCCCGCCGGCAGGCTGTCGGCCAGCTTTTCCATCTTGTCCATCGCCGCGCCGGAGCTGAAGCCGGCGGCGTTTTCGCCCTGGATCTCAAAGGCGGCGGAGCCGTTGTAGCGCACCAGGCTTTCCGGGCCGTATTGCCAGTGGGTGGTGGCGAAGGCGGAGAACGGCGTCATGCTGTTATCGCTGCCGCGAACGAACCATTTGCCAAGGTCCGACGGCACCGCGCGCGCGTCGCTTTCGCCCTGGATATAGACCTTCTTCACCCGGCCGCGATCGATAAAGTCATTCACGTAGGTACCGCCCCAGGCGCTGGAGAGCGTATCGGTCACGTCGCTCAGCGACAGCCCCAGCGAGACGGCTTTGTTGCTGTCGATATCCACCTGCAGCTGCGGCATCTGCGGCAGGTCGTTAGCGCGCACCGACTGCAGTTCGCTGCTCTGGTTGGCCGCCGCCAGCAGCTGGCTGCGCAGCTTCATCAGGCTGTCACGGTCAGTACCGCCGCTGGCCATCAGTTCGAAGGTGAAGCCGTTGCTCTGCCCGAGACCGTCTACCGACGGCGGGGTCATGGCGAAGAGGGTGGCGTCGCGGATCGTCCCCAGCTCTTTGGTGGCGCGCAGGGCGATGGCCTGGGCGGTGTTGTCGTCCCCTTTGCGTTGCGACCAGTTTTTCAGCGACACGAAGGCCATCCCGGCGTTCTGCCCGCTGCCGCTAAAGCTGAAGCCGTCGACGGTGAAAATGACATCGGTATTGGCTTTCTCTTTGGTGAGGAACCAGTCGGTGACCTGGCGGCGCACCTCGGCGGTACGCACCGCCGTCGCCCCGGCGGGCAGGGTGTACTGGACCATGATCTCCCCCTGGTCCTCCACCGGCAGGAAGCTGCCCGGCAGCTTCCACATCGCCAGCGCCATCGCCCCACAAATCAGCGCGTAAGCGCCCATCATCACTGCGCCCCGGCGCAGGCCGCCGAGCACCCGGCGCTGGTAGCCCGCCTCCGTGCGTCCCCACAGGCGGTTAAAGGCGCCGAAGAACCCTTTGGTGTGCGGTTTGGAGTGGCTGAGCAGCGCGCCGCACAGCGCCGGGGTGAGGGTCAGCGCTACCACCACCGACAGCATCATCGCCGAGATAATGGTTACCGAGAACTGGCGATAGATGACCCCGGTCGAACCGCCGAAGAAGGCCATCGGCAGGAACACCGCCGACAGCACCAGGGCAATCGCCACCAGCGCGCCGGAGATTTCGCCCATCGATTTTTCGGTGGCTTCGCGAGCGGGGAGCCCTTCGTCGCGCATAATGCGCTCCACGTTCTCCACCACCACGATGGCGTCATCCACCAGCAGGCCGATCGCCAGCACCATGGCGAACAGCGTCAGGGTGTTAATCGAGTAGCCGAACAGGGCCAGCACGCCGAAGGTGCCAAGCAGCACCACCGGCACCGCCACCGCCGGAATGAGCGTCGCGCGGAAGTTCTGCAGGAACAGATACATCACGCAGACGACGAGGATAATCGCTTCGAACAGGGTCTGAATCACGTCCTCGACCGAGATTTTGATGAACTCGGTGCTGTCCTTCGGATAGGCAATATCGTAACCCTGCGGCATCTGACGCTGGAATTCGGCGATTTTGCTTTTCACCAGGGTCGCGGTGTCCAGCGCGTTGGCGCCGGGGGCCATCATCACCGCGATCCCGGCGGCCGGGTGGCCGTTCAGATTGGCGGTGGCGGTGTAATCCTCGCTACCCATCTCCACCCGCGCGACATCGCTCAGGCGTACTACCGAGCCATCGGCCTGGCTTTTCACGATGATCGCTTTGAACTGGTCAGGGGTTTGCAGCCGGGACTGCGCGCGCACGGTGGCGGTTAATTGCTGGGCATTGGACGACGGCAGGGCGCCGATTTTACCGGCGGAGACCTGCACGTTCTGCGCCTCAATCGCCGACTGGACGTCGGAAGGCATCAGCGAGTAGGAGGCGAGTTTGGTCGGGTCCATCCAGACGCGCATCGCGTATTCGGCGCCGAATACCTGCAGGCTGCCGACGCCCTCCACGCGCGCCAGCGGGTCCTGCATATTGCTGACCAGCCAGTCGGAGATATCGGAGCTGGTGGCGCGGTTGGTTTTGTCATACACCGCAAGGATCAGCAGAAAGCTGCTCTGCGATTTTTCCACCGTTACGCCGGACTGCTGGACTTCGCTCGGCAGCCGCGATTCCGCCTGCTGCACTTTGTTTTGCACCTGCACCTGGGCGGTGTCCGGATCGGTCCCCTGCTCAAAGGTGACGGTGATGCTGACCGAGCCGTCGGAGCTGCTGGTGGAGCTGAAGTAGAGCAGATGGTCGAGGCCGGTGAGCTGCTGCTCGATGACCTGGGTGACGCTGTTCTCCAGGGTTTCGGCGGACGCCCCGGTATAGGTGGCGGAGATTTTCACCGCCGGCGGGGCGACGTCCGGGTACTGGCCTACCGGCAGGGTGCGGATCGCCAGCACCCCGGCGAGCATAATCAGAATGGCGATCACCCAGGCAAAGACCGGGCGACGCACGAAGAAACGGGAGAACATCAGGCGTTGCCTCCGTTATTGTTGACGGCGACGGCCTTCACTGTCTGTCCGGGGGCCACTTTACCGGTGCCTTCGACAATCAGCTTGTCGCCCGCTTTCAGGCCGCTCAGCACCAGCCATTTATCGCCGTAGGTGTCGCCGGTTTCCACGGTACGCTGCTCAACTTTGTTGGCGGCATCGACCACCAGCGCCGTGGCGTCGCCTTTGGCATCGCGGGTGATCCCCTGCTGCGGGGCGAGGATCGCGTCGTTCATGATGCCTTCATCGATGCGCGCGCGGACGAACATCCCCGGCAGCAGGACGTGCTGCGGGTTGGGGAAGATAGCGCGCAGGGTTACCGAGCCGGTAGATTCATCGACGGCGACTTCGGTGAGCGCCAGACGCCCTTTTTCGGGATAGGTACTGCCATCTTCCAGGGTTAACGTCACGCTGAGGGTGTCGCTGTTGCTGGCCAGGCTTTGCTTGCGTAAACGCAGGAGATCGACGCTGGATCGCGTCAGATCAACATACATGGTGTCGAGCCCGCGGATCGTCGCCAGCGCGGTATCCTGATCGGCGGAGACCAGCGCCCCCGGCGTAACCGACGAGATGCCGATGCGCCCGGCAATCGGCGCGGTGACGGTGGTCCAGTTCAGGTTAATGCGCGCGCTCTCCAGCGCCGCTTTCTTCGATTCCACGCTGGCCTTGTCCTGGGCGCAGGTGGAGGCGGCGTCGTCAGCATCCTGGCGGGAAACGCCGTTATCCCTGACCAGCGACGCGTAGCGCTGGGCCTTCTGGCAATCGGAGACCACCAGCGCCTGGGCCTGTTTCAGCGCCGCCGCCGCTTCGTTCCAGGTCGCGCGATAGCTGGAGGGATCGATCTGGTAAAGGGCCTGCCCGGCCTTCACCATATCGCCTTCGGTAAACAGGCGTTTCTGGATGATGCCGCCCACCTGCGGGCGAACTTCGGCGCTGAGCGAGGCGGTGGTGCGGCCGGTGAGCTGGCTGACTACCGGCACCGGCTGGCTTTGCAGGGTGACCACGCCCACTTCCGGCGTGGGTTGCTGCGGAGCAGATGTCTGCGCATTATCGCATCCGCTAAGGAGAAATAATGCTGTCGCGATGGGAGCTATGATGTATTTCATTATATTTTCTCAAGATATAAGACGTCCGCCCCGTTTATTTAAAAACGAGGGAATAGGTTGGGCGCTGAGGCATTTTCGGGTGAGCGAAAATGACAAAAAAGGAACACAGATGTTCCTGAACGTGATTGTTATTGTGTCTCCGCTGAAGCCAACCTCTTCGGTCTTCAGGAGGTGAAAAGCGCATCTCCTCTGGTTTTGTGGTGAGAATGATCATTCTCATTTTTCCCCATTATACGATCCGTCGCGATAATGGAAAGGTTTTTTTGCTTACTTTTAGAACGCAAAAAATTAAGGCAAATAATCATGGAGAAAATAAGAATATTTTGTGAAAGTGGAGAGGGAAAATAACCATTCGGCAGCGCGATACTGGAGATAGTTAATGACACTAATCATTACAAAAAGCATTAATCCCAACGATCAACAAGAATTATTTTCCGGTCTGCGGCAGTATAATCAGCAGTATCTCGATGCGGCGCAGTTTGGCGATCTGGGGATTTACTCGCGCGATGCGCAAGGGGTAATGCAGGGCGGGCTGATTGCCAAACGCAAGGGCAACTGGCTGTGCATTGAGTATCTGTGGGTTAGCGAGACGACGCGCGGGCGCGGGCTGGGGAGCGAACTGATGCAGGAGGCGGAACAGCAGGCGCAGGCGCAAGGCTGCAGCCATCTGCTGGTGGATACCTTTAGCTTCCAGGCGCTGCCGTTTTATCAGAAATTAGGCTATCAGCTGCAGATGTCGCTGCCCGACTTCCCGCACGCAGGCATGCAGCGCCACTATTTGTCGAAGGGGCTGTAACGATCCTGGTATCCCCGGGCGGTCAGGTACCGTACCTGTGGTTGTGCCGGATGGCGGCATAAATGCCTTATCCGGCCTACACAGTCCTCCCGTAGTTTCGCCCCACCCAGGACCGGCAAGCGCAGCGCCGCCGGGCAGGATATCAGGCACGGCACCTGTATTCTTGCCGGGTGGCGGCTGTCGCCTTACCCGTCCTGGGGTTCGTGCGACCTGTTGTTAATTTAACCACATGCGCGACTGAAACTGCCGGTGCTGGCCGGAGCCCGGGGGTACAGGGGGGCGGCGGCGACTGGCCGCCCCCTGTGCGCTCCCTGCGGCATAAGAGACATAACGCAGAAGATCAACCGGGAGCGCAATCTGCCGGGAATTAACATAGAAGTTGTAGCCCTGCTAAACATAGTGCGAACAGGGACATTTCCGGTTGTGCCGTTATTTCTGTAGCCCTGCTAAGCGTAGCGCGAGCAGGGAAAATCCCGGATGGCGACCCATGGTGTCTTATCCGGACTACAAAAGCGTCAAAACCACGCCTTAACCTCCAACGCCGTGGCCCATTAACGCCAGCGCGTGGCTGACGATGGTCTGACGGTTGACCGCCTGTAAACGCGGATCGCTGTGGATGCGTGAAAATGGCACCAGCACCAGGCTAATCACCGTGGTAAACAGCAGCTCCGGCGCCAGCGCCGGATTGATCTTGCCTTCCTGCTGCCAGCGACGCACCGTCCCCAGCATCACCTGAAAACGCTCCTCGCCGAAGCGGGCATCCATATGCTGGCGCAGAATCGGCATTTCGCCGATGATCTCCTGCATCCACAGCGGCGCGAACCAGGCGTTTTTCTCCGCCATATGCGCCAGCGTCTCGACCATCATCGTCAGCGCCAGTACCGGGTCCTGTGGATGATCGACAAAGATGCGGCTGATGTGATTGCGCAGCGGCATAAAGCGCTCCTCAATCAGCTGAGTCACCAGCGCATCCCGCGAGCTGAAGTAGTAATGCAGCATCGCCGGCGTCACCCCGGCCTCTTTGGCGATGGCGTTCAACGATACGCGGCCCGCCCCGTCGCGGGCAAACAGCGTCAGGGCGATGTCCATCAACTGTTCGCGGTTGGCGGTACCCGGTTTTTTACCGCGCGGCCGACCCGGGCGGCGGGGAGCATCCTGATCCTTTTGTGCTGTCATGATATGGCGATCTCTTGACCCGACTCATTCTTTCACTAAATATTAATTATGCATTTAATTAATTTCAAGCGAGCGTTGTAATGACTTCTCAAGTCGCTAACCCACCGGTGCAGTCGATACGCCTGCTGTTCAGCGCATTGCTGCTGGTGATGCTGCTTTCAGCGCTGGATCAGACCATTGTCTCCACCGCGCTGCCGACGATTGTCGGCGAACTGGGCGGGCTGGACAAGCTTTCCTGGGTGGTCACGGCCTATATCCTCAGCTCCACCATCGCGGTGCCGCTGTACGGTAAATTTGGCGATCTGTTCGGCCGCAAAATCGTGCTGCAGGTGGCGATTGGGCTGTTTCTCGTCGGCTCCGCGCTCTGCGGGCTGGCGCAGAATATGACCCAACTGGTGCTGATGCGCGGCCTGCAGGGGCTCGGCGGCGGCGGCCTGATGGTGATCAGCATGGCGGCGGTCGCCGACGTCATCCCGCCCGCCAACCGCGGCCGCTATCAGGGGCTGTTCGGCGGCGTTTTCGGCCTGGCGACGGTGATCGGCCCGCTGATCGGCGGTTTTCTGGTGCAGCACGCCTCCTGGCGCTGGATCTTCTATATCAACCTGCCGCTCGGCCTGTTCGCGCTGCTGGTGATCGGCGCGGTATTCCGCAGCAGCAATAAACGCAGCCAGCATCAGATTGACTGGCTGGGGGCGATTTATCTCAGCATGGCGCTGCTGTGCATCATCCTGTTTACCTCGGAAGGGGGCAGCGTCCATGCGTGGAATGACCCGCAGCTGTGGTGCATTCTGGCCTTCGGCATCGTGGGGATCATCGGCTTTATTTACGAAGAACGGATGGCCGCCGAGCCGATTATTCCGCTGGCGCTGTTCCGCAACCGCAGCTTCCTGCTGTGCAGCCTGATCGGCTTCGTCATCGGCATGTCGCTGTTCGGGTCAGTCACCTTCCTGCCGCTCTATCTGCAGGTGGTGAAGGAGGCGACGCCCACCGAAGCCGGGCTGCAGCTGATCCCTCTGATGGGCGGCCTGCTGCTGACCTCGATTATCAGCGGGCGGATTATCAGCCGTACCGGTAAATATCGCCTGTTTCCGATCCTCGGCACCCTGCTCGGCGTGACCGGCATGGTACTGCTGACCCGCATCACCATTCACTCGCCGCTGTGGCAGCTGTACCTGTTTACCGGCGTGCTGGGAGCGGGTCTGGGGCTGGTGATGCAGGTGCTGGTCCTGGCGGTGCAGAATGCGATGCCGGCGCAGATGTACGGCGTCGCCACCTCCGGCGTGACCCTGTTCCGCTCGATTGGCGGCTCCATCGGCGTGGCGCTGTTTGGCGCGGTGTTCACGCACGTGCTGCAGAGCAACCTGCAACAACTGCTGCCGGAAGGCGCGGTGCTGCCGCCGGGAATGAATCCGGTGGCGGTCCAGCACCTGCCCGCGGATATCCGCCTCGACTACCTCGACGCCTTCGGCGCGGCGATCCACGCGGCGTTTCTGATGGCGGCCGGCATTATGGCGGTGGCGTTTGTCCTCTCATGGCTGTTAAAGGAGGCGCCGCTGAAGACCGCGACGCATTAAGCGGCCCCGGCGATGCGCAGCAGTGCCTGACGCAGCGCCGGTGCGGCAAAATCGATAAATTTGCGCAGCTTAAGCGGCGCCAGATCCCGAGCGGTATACAGCAAATGGACCGGCGCCGGATCCGGCTCGACGTTTTCCAGCAGCAGACGGAGCTCCCCGTGGCGCAGGCCATCCAGCGCCTGATAATGCAGTAAGCGGGCCACCCCCACCCCCAGCCGCGCGGCATCGGCGGCGCTCTCCGGCGTGGTGACGGATAGCACCGGCGGCAGGTTAATCAGCTGGTCCTCGCGCTCAGCGGCGCGAAAGCGCCAGCCGCGATAGGGCATCGGCGATTCAATGCGGATGATCGGCAGCGCCGCCAGATCGCGTGGCCGCTGCGGCTCGCCGTATTTCGCCAGCAGCGCCGGATGGGCGCAGGCCACAATCCGCATGGTGCCGAGGCGGGTGGCCACCATGCTGCTGTCCGCCAGGTCGCCAATCCGCACCGCCAGATCGACATGGTCGCTCACCAGGTCGGCATTGCGATCGCTGAGCAGCAAACGGACGCGAATTAGCGGGTAGCGGGCTATAAATTCACTGATTACCGGAAGAACGTGCTGGCGTCCAAACATCGTTGGCGCGGAGATCACCAGCTCGCCTTTTGGCTCCTGATATTCGCCCGTCGCCTGGCGTTCGGCGTTTTCCACCTCCTCAAGGATCCGCCGCGCGGCGGCAACATAATCGACCCCGGCGTCGGTGAGCGTCAGTTTGCGGGTGGTTCGCGCCAGCAGGCGTACGCCCAGCGCGCTCTCCAGTTCGCCAATATGGCGGCTGACGGTGGTCAACGGCATATTCAGCGCCCGCGCTGCCGCCGACATGCTCCCCAGCTCGGTCACTTTCACCAGCAGCGCCATCGCGCTTAATCGATCCATTATTCTCCCGTTTTGCGGAAAGATGATTGCCACTTTACCCGTATTATCATTCTTTACAGTACAGTCCATGATGGCGCCAGACAACAGGAGGCGCTATGGCAGCAACCTTTCTTGATATCGCTATCACCCCGGACGTGATGGATGTGCAGCATGAAATGGGCAGCGACTCGCTGTGGCAAACGCCGCGCAGTCGCCGCCAGGCCGACCGCTTCGGCGACAGCGAAGCGGGGATGATCGCCACCCGCGACAGCTTTTATCTGGCGACGGTGTCGCAGAGCGGCTGGCCCTACATTCAGCATCGCGGCGGCCCGCCGGGGTTTCTGCATCTGCTGGATGACACCACCCTGGCGATGGCCGATTTCGGTGGTAACCGCCAGTACATTACTACCGGCAATCTGCGCGGCAGCGACCGGGCCTGCCTGTTTTTGATGGATTATCCGCGCCGTGCCAGGCTGAAAATCTACGCCACCGTCGAGGTCCTGGCGGCAGAGGACCACCCGCAGCTGCTGGCGCAGGTGGCGCCGGCCAACTATCGCGCCCGCATTGAACGTCTGTTTCTTTTTCATTTGCAGGCGTTTGACTGGAACTGCCCGCAGCACATTACGCCGCGCTACAGCGCGCAGCAGGTGGCGGAGTACAGCCAGAACCTGCAGCAACGTATTCATGACCTGGAGCAGGAGAATCAGCGCCTGCAGCAGCAATTAGCCCGTAGAGGAGAGTAAGCATGACCGAACAACGTCCCCCGTTACCGCCGTTTACCCGCGACAGCGCTATCCAGAAGGTCCGCGCCGCGGAAGATGGCTGGAACAGCCGCGATGCGGAAAAAGTCGCCCTGGCCTACACCGTGGATAGCGAATGGCGCAACCGCAGCGAATTTGTCCACGGTCGGGGGCAAATTGTTGAGTTCCTGCAGCGAAAATGGCGCAAGGAGCAGCAATACCGGCTGATTAAGGAGCTGTGGGCATGGCAGGAGAATCGCATTGCCGTGCGCTTCGCCTATGAGTGGTGCGACGACAGCGGCAACTGGTTTCGCTCGTATGGCAATGAGAACTGGGAGTTTGATAAGCATGGACTGATGCAGACGCGCTACGCCTGCATCAACGATCTGCCAATTAGCGAAAGCGAGCGCCTGTTCCACTGGCCGCAGGGGCGCCGCCCGGACGATCATCCGGGGCTCAGCGATCTGGGGCTGTAAAACCGGCGCTGCGCGACGGATTAATCGGCTTTCGGGAAGTCGACCACCGTGTCGTTAACCCGGTTCACCATGTTGGTGAACAGGATGGCGCTGATGGCGCTGATAATCTCAATCACCTGCTGGTCGCTAAAACCGGCGTTGCGCAGCGCGGCGACGTCGGCTTTCGGCAGCGTACCGGTGGTGGTCACCAGGGTCTGCGCGAATTTCACCAGCGCATCAAGCTGCGCCTCTTCCGCATACTCCCCGCGGCGCAGGGCATGGATCTGCTCGCTGCTGAAGCCGGCTTTTTTCGCCATCAGGGTGTGCGCGGCCAGGCAGTAGTCACAGCCGGTGGCTTCGCTGACCGACAGATTAATCGCCTCCAGCTGTTGGGCGCTGAGGCTGCCTTTATGGAGCATCGCATTGTGCGCCAGCGCCTGCTGCAGCGCCGCCGGCGAGTGGCCGCCGATGGTCAGGTAGGCGTTCGGCACTTTGCCCATCGCTTTTTTGATCCCGGCGAAAATATCGGCGGCTTTGCCGGTGGCGTCTTGTTCACGGATATCTGCTAAACGGCTCATGATTAACTCCTGTTGTTATCGAGGGTGTGTTGGCAATGGGGTCATCTTAGGCGCTTGCCGCATGCTAGACTGGCGGTCTTCGTCTCACCTTTTTGTCTTATCGTCTCAGGAGAAGCATGGACAGTCTCAGTCATCTGCTGGCGCTGCTGGCGCCGCGCTGCGAAGTGAACCTGCACTGTCGCTTCGGCGGCCGCTGGCAGGCCGGGCACCAGCAAATGCGCAGCGGCGTGGTGCCCTGGCACGTGGTGCTGCGCGGCGAGGGGCGGCTCAACGTCGGCGGCCAGACCCATCACCTGCGCGCGGGAGATGTGGTCCTCTTGCCGCACGGTTCGCCGCATCTGATGGAGAGCCTGGTGGAGTGGGGCCAGGTGCTGCCGGTGGCGCACCGGTTTAACGGCACGGTGACGGAAATGCGCGCCGGCCCGGCGGAGGGGGCGCTGGAGATACTGTGCGGCGAATTCTATTTTGGTCCGCACGTCAGCTGGCTGTTCAGTGAAGCATCGACGCTGATCCATCTCCATACCGATGCGCGTGAAGACTGCCCGGAGCTGGACGCGCTGCTTAATATACTGGTGCGCGAGAGCCTGGCGCAGCGTCCCGGCGGCAGCGCTATCGTGCGCAGCCTCGGCGATACGCTGCTGGTGCTCCTGCTGCGCATGCTGCTTGGCGAGCAACAGCCGCCCGGCGGGCTGCTGCGCCTGATGAGCGATGAACGCCTGATGCCGGCGGTGCTGGCGGTGATGGCGACCCCGGAGCAACCGTGGACGCTGGAGAGTATGGCCGCCCGCGCGTTTTTATCACGGGCCACCTTTGCCCGTCATTTTGCCCGCGTCTATCACCTGACGCCGCAGGCGTGGCTGTCGCAGTTGCGAATGGCGCTGGCCGCCCGGCTGCTGCGCCTGGAGCGTCAGACCAACCTCGAGGTCATTGCCGAACGCTGCGGCTTTCAGTCGCTGGCGTCCTTCTCGAAGCGCTTCAAAATGCGCTATGGCGTGACGCCGGGCGAGTGGCGACGGGGCTAGCGCCTCGCGTTTCGCGAAGATGATTTTATTTCCAGTTGCGTGGTTTGCTGTTTATTACCCGACCCGAAAGTCGCTATAGTTTTGCACGAAAAAAACAATGACAGTCAGGACAGACAGGGTGAAGAGGATGAGATTACGTTTACGGGCCGCCGCCGCAGTGATGCTGGCGGGTCTGGCGCTGGTCGGCTGCGACCAAAAGGGTAATGAAGCGAAGCACATTAAGGTCGGTGTGATTAACGGCGCCGAGCAGGATGTGGCGGAAGTGGCGAAGAAGGTGGCCAAAGAGAAGTACGGTCTGGAGGTCGAGCTGGTGGGGTTCAGCGGCTCACTGCTGCCCAACGAGTCGACCAACGCCGGGGATCTGGACGCCAACGTCTTCCAGCATCGGCCTTTCCTTGAGCAGGACAACAAAGCGCATAACTATCATCTGGTGGCGGTCGGGAATACCTTCGTCTTCCCGATGGCCGGCTATTCGCGCAAGATCAAGTCAGTCGCCGAACTGAAAGACGGCGCGACGATCGCTATCCCCAACGATCCGACCAACCTCGGGCGGGCGCTACTGCTGCTGCAAAAAGAGAAGCTGATTACCCTCAAAGCCGGGACCGGCCTGCTGCCGACGGCGGTGGACATCACCGACAACCCGCATAACCTGAAGATCATGGAGCTGGAAGGGGCGCAACTGCCGCGCGTACTCGACGATCCCAAAGTCGACGTGGCTATCATCAGCACCACCTACCTGCAGCAAACCGGGCTGTCGCCGGTTCGTGACGGCATCTTTATCGAAGATAAAAACTCGCCCTACGTGAACATCATCGTGACCCGGGAAGACAATAAAGACGCGGAAAACGTGAAGGAGTTTATGCAGTCGTACCAGTCGCCGGAGGTGGCGAAGGCGGCTGAGACTATCTTCAACGGCGGCGCGGTGCCGGGCTGGTAAGCCAACACACAGGGAGAGGCGCGTATGGTACGCCAACGGCAGGCTGACCTGCTGCTGATTGCCGCGACGGTGATTGCCGCCTGCGGCTGGATTTTTTCCCGCGAGGCGATCGCCGGCATGCCGGTATTCGCGTTCCTTGGGCTGCGCTTCTTCTTCGCCGCCCTGCTGCTGCTGCCGTTCTGCCGCGGGTTTCGCCCGCAAAAGCAGCACTGGCCAAAGCTCATCATCAGCGGGCTGTGGTTTGCGCTCAACCTCTGCCTGTGGATCTACTCGGTCTCCACGACGGCGTCGCTCGGCGAAGGGGCGTTTATTATGAGCCTGTCGATGATGTTCGTCCCGCTGACCGCGTGGGTGATGATGAAGGTGCGTCCGCCGCGGGCCTGGTGGGAGTGCCTGCCGATCGCGGTGGTGGGCCTGGGCCTGCTCAGCCTGCACATGCCGATAGCCTTCCATCCCAGCCAGGGCTGGTTTTTGCTGACGGCGCTGGTGCAGTCGATCTGGTTCTGTTACACCAACCGCTGCGCGCGTGAAGTACCGCTGATCCCCCTGACCACCGTGCAGCTGGCGATCACTGGTATCGTCGGGTTGACCATCTCCGCTGCCGTTGAACGCTGGGACCAGCCGATGACCCTGCCGACCTTCGGCTGGCTGGTGGCCAGCATAATCATCGCCACCAGCCTGCGCTTCGGTCTGCAGATGAAGGGGCAAAAGTACGCGGCGGTGGCCAGCGCGGCGATCATTATGGTGCTCGAACCGCTGCTGACGGTCATTGCCGCCGCGCTGTGGTACGGCGAACAGCTGCCGCTGCAGAAAATTATCGGCGGCGTGCTGATCCTGGTTGCCCAGCTGTGGTTCCGCTGGCGAATGCTTAAGCCGTAGCCTGCCCGGTGCGCGGCTGCGCCATCAATTGCAGCAGCGGCACCAGCGACAGCCCGTCCGGCATTTCGCCACGGGCGATCAGCTGGTTTATCTCCTTAAAGGTAAACCAGCCGGTTTCCATTACCTCATCCTGATCCGCATCCATCCCCACCCAGCGTAAACCGGTAGCCAGCCAGGTGATAAACAGCTGATCGCTGCTGCCGTAGGAGGGGTTGAAGCGAATGATCTCCTCGACGCGTTGCGCCTGCCAGCCGGTCTCTTCCCGCAGCTCGCGCAGCGCGGCCGCCGCCGGATCTTCCCCTTCGTCAACGCCGCCAGACGGAATGGCCCACACCACCTTGTCGATCAGGTAGCGGTAGTGGCGAATCAGCAGCACTTTGCCCTCCTGGATAGCCACAACCCCCACCGCCGGGCGGGGATAGTGAATGGCGTAAAAGTCGCGGCGCTCGCCGGGGGCGATATCAATACCCACCTTGCGCATGCTGAACCACGGCGTCTCGGCGATGACCTGCGGGTCGTGCATATCGGCGGCGGTCAGTTTCTTTTTCATCCTGCCACTCCTGTCAAAAATTGAGCCTTAAGAACAACATAGCCGGAGGCGGATGGCAACCGCCGCAGGTTGGCCCGATTTCATCGATCATTGCCCAAACGCCCCTGTTGAGCCAGGCGGGGACTCAGTACGATGTTCGTCAGATGACCCCAGAGGAATGCCAACATGAACATCACCCACATCCGTAATGCGACCCAGATTATTCACTACGCCGGGAAAAGATTTCTCATCGATCCGATGCTGGCGGACAAAGGCGCCTGGCCGGGTTTTCCGGGCACCGCGCGCAGCGAATTGCGCAATCCGCTGGTTGAGCTGCCGTTTTCCCGCGATAAAATTGTCGACGTTGACGCGGTGATCGTCACCCACACCCATGACGATCACTGGGACGCGGCGGCGATCGCCGCGATCCCGAAAACCCTGCCGGTGTTCGTCCAGCATGAGGCCGACGCCGCGCTGCTGCGCAGCCAGGGATTTCAGGATCTGCGCCTGCTGTCGGCAGACAGCGAATTTGCCGGCGTGCGCCTGCAGAAAACCACTTCCGGCCAACACGGCAGCGACCGCACCTACGCGGTGCCGGCGATGGCTGAACGCCTGGGCGAGGCCTGCGGCGTGGTGTTTCGCCATCCGCAGGAGAAGACGCTGTGGCTGGTGGGGGATACTATCTGGCGCGATGATATTGCAGCCGACCTGCTGAAGCTGCGCCCGGACGTGGTGGTCCTCAACGCCGGCTACGCCCACGTCATCGGCTTTGGCCCGATTATCATGGGCAAGGAAGATCTCCTGAACGTGCACTTCGCCCTGCCGGAAGCGAAAATCATGGCTATCCACCTCGAGGCGGTCAACCACTGCCTGGTGAGTCGGGAAGAGATGCGCCAGTATGCGCTGGATAATCAGATTGCCGATGTGGTTTCTATCCCGCAGGATGGAGAAACCGTCGTTTATTAACATGCGTAAGGGGAAGAGACGATGAAACTCACCGACGTGGCGATTGTCGCTGTAGAGGGCTTTAGCCCGTTTCACTACGCCGTCCCCTGCATGCTGTTTGGCGATTCGGTTTCGGAAATCAAACGCTTTAATCTGCACATTTGCGCCGAGCGGCCGGGGCTGCTGCGCGCCCGCGATGGTTTTGCGCTGTACGCCACCGGCGATTATGCCGCGCTGGAACAGGCGGATATCGTGGTGGTGCCTTACTGGGGCGAGGTCGATCGACGTCCGCCGCAGGCGCTGCTTGATAGCCTGGTGCGGGCCCGGGATAACGGCGCGGAGATTGTCGGCCTGTGTCTCGGCGCGTTTGTCCTCGGCTACGCCGGGCTGCTGGATGGCAGGCGAGCGGCGACTCACTGGGAGTTCGAGCAGGATTTCCAGCGCCGGTTTCCGCAGGTGCAGCTGGATATCAACGCCCTGTACGTCGACGACCAGCGGATCATTACTTCGGCGGGCACCGCGGCGGCGCTGGACTGTTGCCTCTACATCATCCGCCAGCGTTTCGGCAGCCTCGCGGCCAACCAGATCGCCCGGCGGATGATTGTTTCGCCGCACCGCGAGGGCGGCCAGGCGCAGTTTATCGCCCAGCCGGTGCCGAAAAACACCCGCGATGCGCGAATCAACTGCCTGCTGGATTATCTGCAGCAGCATATTGCCGAGCCGCACAGTCTCGATTCGCTGGCCCGGGTGGTGGCGATGAGCCGCCGTACCCTGACCCGCCACTTCGCCCGGGCAACCGGGATGAGCATTACCGACTGGCTGACCGCCGAACGTCTGCGCCGCAGCCAGACTCTGCTTGAGGCGGGCGATCTGCCGGTCGAGCAGGTGGCGGAGGCGGTGGGCTATCTTTCAGCGGTCACCTGGCGCCAGCAGTTTAAAGCGCGCTTTGGCGTCAGCCCGACGGAATGGCGGCGTACCTTTCGTCGCGGCGCTTAGCCGGCGAGGGTCGCACTGTCGATCACGAAGCGGTATTTCACGTCACCCTTGACCATTCTTTCCCAGGCTTCGTTGATCTCATCGCCGCGGATCAGTTCGATATCGGCGACGATGCCGTGTTCGGCGCAGAAGTCGAGCATCTCCTGAGTTTCCGGAATACCGCCGATCATCGAGCCGGCAATTGACCGGCGGCGGAAGATCAGATTGAACACTTCCGGCGACGGATGCGGCGTAGCCGGGGCGCCAACCAGCGTCATGGTGCCATCGCGTTTCAGCAGCGTGGTGAAGGCATCGAGATTGTGCGGCGCCGCCACGGTGTTGAGGATGAAGTCGAAGCTTTTGACGTGGGCCGCCATTTCGTCGTCGTTGCGCGACACCACCACGTCATCGGCGCCCAGCGCTCTGGCCGCATTACGCTTGGATTCGGAGGTGGTAAAGGCCACCACGTGGGCCCCCATGGCATGGGCCAACTTGATCCCCATATGCCCCAGGCCGCCGATGCCGACCACGCCGACTTTTTTACCCGGCCCGACGTGCCAGTGGCGCAGCGGCGAGTATGTCGTGATCCCAGCGCACAGCAGCGGCGCGACGGCGGCCAGCTGCGCTTCGGGATGGGTTATCCGCAGCACGTAGCGTTCATTGACCACGATCTGCTGTGAATAACCGCCAAGCGTGTGTCCCGGCGCGTCCTGGGTCGGCCCGTTATAGGTCAGCACCATGTGGTCGCAGTAGTTTTCCAGCCCCTCAGCGCACTCTTCGCACTGTTGACAGCTATCGACCATACAGCCGACGCCCACCAGATCGCCGACGGCGTAGCGCGAGACGGCGTTGCCGACCGCGGTCACCCGACCCACAATTTCATGCCCCGGCACGCAGGGATACAGCGTTCCCGCCCATTCCGATCGCGCCTGGTGGAGATCGGAGTGGCAGACGCCGCAGTAAGCGATGGCGATCTGTACATCCTGCGGCCCCGGGTCGCGGCGGGTGATGGCCATTGATTCCAGCGGCTGGCTGGCGGAGTAGGTACCAATAGCGTTGATCAGCATAGCGAAACCTCTTCTTGATGAATGGACTCAATAGAACGGGAGGGGAATGCGGGTAGTCAGTGGCATCGATAAGCGTAGCCTGGACTGGCCGAGATGCGAGGGGGAAAGCGGTAGAGAAACCCTCAGGCGCGGCCTTAACCAGCGCAGTAAATAATAAGATGGCCTTATCTTTATCGCCGCTAAGCCTTATAGGTATTTACGGCATATAGTATTATTTATTCCTGTAGAATAGAGATAAATAGTTATTGCAGATAATGATGCTTACACTCTTTTTATCCCCGTAACGTCTTGTCTTTTATTCGTTATTTCACCTGTTGATACTATGATTCTCAACGAATCACTTTTTCAACCAGACCTGATGGCATAAAAACCATGTCGATACCTGCAGCCAGCCCCTCTACCGACCAGGCGTTAACGTCCTTTTACTACGGAAGACAGACAAAGCCGTTATTGGCGGTGAAATCCCTGTTATCTGCGTTCCTGCCCGTCAGCTCACCCTTTGCGCTGCCGCGATCGACCTATTATCGTTTTCCGCCGACCCGGGAAGAATCTGGAATAATTTTAATCGAAGAGGGGATTGCCTCCGTTTGCCATGCGGAGAAGAGCATGGTTGTATCAACGATATTTGCCCCTTCGCTATTGGGATTAATCGATGGTTACGGCGCGTTTAATGGTATCCCGGAAAAAAGCCACTGTTCCGTATTTGCTGAGACGGATTTGCGCGGAGGCTGGATAGGACACCAGGTGGCGGTCGAGATCCTCAATGAGAAAAACCTGTGGCAGGAGATGGCTCATATTCTGGCGCAGCGACTGATGGTGTTGAGGATGCGTTCGCAGGAGATGGTGGGGGTGGATTCTTATCCGATGGTGCGAACCCTGCTAACAGAGTTGGCGGACTACCCGGAGGAATATCGTCGCCAAATTAACGCGTTAAGCTTTATACAGCGCCGCACCAACCTGTCGCGCAGCCGTGTTATGTCGATTCTGGCAGAGCTGCGCAAAGGTGGTTACATTACGGTCCATCGCGGGGTGCTGGAAAAGATAACCCGCACGCTTCCCGCCCACTTTTAAACCCGCGCGGCGGAGGGGCGTGATTTTCCCACCCCTCGTCAGCCGGTGGGCTAAGGCTCAACCGGCGTCAGAAAGTCCAGCCGCAGCGGCTCAGCCAGCAGAGACTCCATCTGCGCCATAAACGCCTGAAAATAGGGCATCGCGACATGGGCATCGAGGGCGTCCTGTCCCTGCCACGCCTCGCGCATATAGAAGGTGTCCGGCGCGTCGCGCAGCTGAAACAGGGCATAGTCGAGGTTGCCCGGCTCCTGTCTCGTCGGCAGGAGCAGCGCCTGCAGGGCCTGGCGCAGGGCGTCCGTTTGGCCCGGTTTCGCCTTGAGCACGGCGATAAGCGATATCATCTTAAAACCCCTCCAGCACGATCTTGCCGACGGCGCGTCCGGTTTCCAGCTGGCGATGCGCTTTCTGCAGATTGGCGGCGGTGATGGCGCCGTAGTGTTCGCCAAGGGTGGTTTTGATAGTGTGGTTGTCGATCAGCGCCGCCACGCGGGTGAGCAGCTGATGCTGGGCGATCATATCATCCGTCTCAAACATTGAACGGGTGAACATAAATTCCCAGTGCAGGGACAGGCTTTTCGCTTTCAGCGGCACCACGTCCAGGGTCTCCGGGTCATCAATCAGCGCCAGCTTGCCCTGCGGGGCGAGGGCGTCGATCAGCGCGTTGAAGTGCTGCTCGGTATTGGTCAGGCTGGCGACATGGGTTACCGACGTGATACCAATGCGCGCCAGCTCGTCGGCGAGCGGCTTGCTATGATCGATCACATGGTGCGCGCCCGCCTCGCGGACCCACTGCTGGCTCTCGGGACGCGAGGCGGTGCCGATCACCGTCATGGCGGTCAGTTTACTGGCCAGCTGGGTCAGGATAGACCCCACGCCGCCCGCCGCGCCGACGATTAGCAGCGTGTCGCCCGCATTGCCGCCTTCCTCAACGCCGAGACGGTGAAACAGCAGCTCCCAGGCGGTAATCGCCGTCAGCGGCAGCGCGGCGGCGGAGGCATTATCGAGGGTGCGCGGTTTGTGCGCCACCAGGCGCTCATCCACCAGCTGATATTCACTGTTGCTGCCGGCCCGGCCCAGCGCGCCGGCGTACCAGACCTCGTCCCCGGGCGCGAACAGCGTCACTTCCTCACCGACGGACTGCACCACGCCAACGGCGTCCCAGCCCAGCACCCGCGGCGTGTCACCCTGAAAGCCGGCGCGCACTTTGGTGTCTACCGGATTGACCGAGATAGCCTTCACAGCGACCAGCAGATCACGCCCGTGGGCGGTGGGGATCGGCAGGTCGATCTCGGTTAAAGAAGGGATGTTGTTGCCGTCAGCGGCGGCTTGAGTAATGGCGATAGCTTTCATAACTGCTCCGGTCTGTGATTCGGGTGAATGAAAAGATGGAGCCATCGTAGACCGCTGCCGGGAGGGGAAAAACGGGCTAACGGCAATAACAGTTATATGCAGAAAGTGAAAATCAGCCCACCTGATAGAAGTCGAGCATCACCCCATCCTGGGTCCGGCCACCGGCGCAGATAAACAGCGAGGTGGTTAGCCAGCTGAGCGCGGGAGCATCCACCTCAAAGGTGGGCACGGTGCGAAAATAGATGGCTTCAGGCGGAATATCGCTAAAAAAGCGCATATCGTCGGCGAAAAGCTGGTCATGATACTGGGCCGGCACCCGGCGGATGCCATTGTTTTCCACATAGACCGTGCCTTCCGCCACCTGCAGGGCATAGCGGGCGGACAGCCTGCAGGTGCCGTCGGGTTCGATTATCTGGCTGTCGACGCCGCCGGGTAATACGTGGCCGCGAAGTTGACCCGAGACGCTGCCGCCGACAATCGGGATCAGCTGGCGCTTACCGGTCTGCGGGCTGCGGGAGACGATTATCGGTTTATCAACCTGGATGGTAATGGAAAAACAGTGTCTGAGTTCGGGGGTCATTATGGCTCTCCTGTTTCGGTTGGTAACGGCACGCGGCCACCGCGCCAGTGTAACGGGTTTGCGAGAGACAAAATAACGCAGGGTTTGGATGAAAATGATTGGCTGGGATGATGAGTTTGGGGGGGGTCAGGTTGGTATGGCGTGGCTGTGGGGGAGCAGGGGCAAACTGGCGGAAGATCACAGGAGTTGAACCTGCCCGGGACCGCTGGCGGCCCCAACTGGATTTGAAGTCCAGCCACCTCACCGGAGATGACGATCTTCCGCGCCTCGATTGCTACATGGAGGCGGGGCGCATTATAGCTACTTTCAGCCGTTTACCACATACCTAAACGCACTTTTTTACTGTTAAAACTGGACTTTACAGAACAGTCCTGGACAAATCCTCACAAAATCCGTGAGTTACACTTTTTCACTCCCTGATTCCCTACCGCGATCACAGAAAACAAGAAACGTAATCTGATAACGAGATATCGCAATTCATCTTAGTGCGGCAAAGGTTTACAAAAACCGTAACCGGTACCAACCCTCGGTGCCACTAAGGGAATAGTGCGCATATGAAAGATCACATTTTGTCCGTCAAAGAGAAAATTGGTTACGGCATGGGTGATGCCGCCAGCCACATTATTTTTGATAACGTCATGTTGTACATGATGTTTTTCTACACTGATATTTTTGGTATCCCCGCCGGCTTTGTCGGCACCATGTTCCTGCTGGCGCGCGCGCTGGACGCGATTTCCGACCCGTGTATGGGTCTGCTTGCCGACCGTACCCGCAGCCGCTGGGGTAAGTTCCGCCCATGGATCCTCTTCGGCGCTATCCCGTTCGGCCTCGTCTGCGTGCTGGCCTACAGCTCGCCGGATTTAAGCCACAACGGCAAGCTGATCTACGCCGCCGTGACCTACACGCTGCTGACCCTGCTCTACACCGTGGTGAATATCCCTTACTGCGCGCTGGGCGGCGTGATCACCGACAACCCGACGCAGCGCATCTCGCTGCAGTCCTGGCGCTTCGTGCTGGCGACGGCGGGGGGCATGCTCTCCACCGTGCTGATGATGCCGCTGGTCAACTTTATCGGCGGCGAAGACAAAGCGCTCGGCTTCCAGGGGGGCATCGCGGTGCTGTCGGTGATTGCCTTCCTGATGCTGGCCTTCTGCTTCTTTACCACCAAAGAGCGTGTCGAAGCGCCGCCGAGCAGTACCTCGATGCGTGAAGACCTGCGCGATATCTGGCGCAATGACCAGTGGCGTGTGGTCGGAGTACTCACCATCCTCAATATCCTCGCGGTCTGCGTTCGCGGCGGCGCGATGATGTACTACACCACCTGGATCATGGGCTCGGCGGCGCTGTTCACCGCCTTCCTCACGACCTACTGCGTCGGCAACCTGATTGGCTCGGCGCTGGCGAAACCGCTGACCGACTGGAAATGCAAAGTCAGCGTCTTCTGGTGGACCAACGCCCTCCTGGCGGTGCTCAGCGTGGCGATGTTCTTCGTACCGATGGACGCCGAAATCACCATGTTTGTCTTTATCTTCGTCATTGGCGTACTGCACCAGCTGGTGACGCCAATCCAGTGGGTAATGATGTCCGACACCGTCGACTACGGCGAATGGTGTAACGGCAAACGCCTGACCGGCATCAGCTTCGCCGGCACCCTGTTCGTGCTCAAGCTGGGGCTGGCGCTGGGCGGCGCGCTGATCGGCTGGATGCTGGCCGGCGGCGGCTATGACGCCGCCGCTAAAACCCAGAACAGCGCCACCCTCACCATCATTATCGCCTTGTTCACCCTCGTTCCGGCGGTGTGCTACCTGCTGAGCGCGGTAATCGCCAAACGCTACTACACGCTAAAAACGCCGTTCCTGAAAAAAATGATGGCCGAGCTGGCCAAGGGCGCGCGTCGCAACGAACAAGAATTCACGGCAGCCCCGATCGAAAAAGAATGGCAAAACTAAGAGGACGTTTTAATGAAAATCAGTGATGGAAACTGGCTCATTCAACCAGGGCTCAACCTGATCCAACCCGTACAGGTTTACGAGGTAGAGCAGCAGGGGAATGAAATGGTGGTCTATGCCGCGCCGCGCGATGTCCGCGAACGCGCCTGGCAGCTGGATACGCCATTGTTCACCCTGCGCTTTTTCTCGCCGCAGGAAGGGATAATCGGCGTGCGCATGGAGCACTTTCAGGGCGCGCTGGATAACGGTCCGCACTATCCGCTGAACGTGCAGAAAGACGTCCATGTCGAAATAGAAAATACGGCCGGGTTCGCCGAGCTGAAAAGCGGCAGCCTAAGCGTGCGGGTGACAAAAGGCGAATTCTGGGGGCTGGATTTTCTGCGCGACGGCGTGCGTATCACCGGTAGCCAGCTAAAAAACAACGGCTACGTGCAGGATAGTAAGACCCAGCGCAACTACATGTTTGAGCGCCTCGACCTCGGCGTCGGCGAAACCGTCTACGGCCTCGGCGAGCGCTTTACCGCCCTGGTGCGCAACGGCCAGACGGTAGAAACCTGGAACGAGGACGGCGGCACCAGCACCGAGCAATCCTACAAAAATATCCCGTTCTATCTGACCAACCGCGGCTACGGCGTGCTGGTCAACCATCCGCAGCGCGTCTCCTTCGAGGTGGGCTCGGAGAAAGTCTCTAAAGTCCAGTTCAGCGTTGAAGGCGAATACCTCGAGTACTTCGTCATCGACGGCCCGACGCCGAAAGCGGTGCTTAACCGCTATACGCAGTTCACCGGCCGCCCGGCGCTGCCGCCGGCATGGTCGTTTGGTCTGTGGCTGACGACCTCGTTCACCACCAACTATGACGAAGCGACGGTGAATAGTTTTATCGACGGTATGGCTGAGCGCCATCTGCCGCTGCACGTCTTCCACTTCGACTGCTTCTGGATGAAGGCCTTCCAGTGGTGCGATTTTGAATGGGATCCGCAGACCTTCCCGGACCCGGAAGGGATGATCAAGCGCCTGAAGGCGAAAGGGCTGAAGGTCTGCGTGTGGATCAACCCGTACATCGGCCAGCGCTCGCCGGTGTTCAAGGAGCTGAAAGAGAAGGGTTATCTGCTGAAGCGCCCGGACGGTTCGCTGTGGCAGTGGGATAAGTGGCAGCCGGGGCTGGCGATTTATGACTTCACCAATCCGGAAGCCCGCCAGTGGTACGCTGACAAACTAAAAAGCCTGGTGGCGATGGGGGTCGATTGCTTCAAGACCGACTTTGGCGAGCGTATCCCGACCGACGTCCAGTGGTTTGATGGTTCCGATCCGCAGAAAATGCACAACCACTACGCCTTCATCTATAACGAGCTGGTGTGGAAGGTGCTGAAAGAGACCGTCGGCGAGCAGGAGGCGGTGCTGTTCGCCCGCTCCGCCTCGGTGGGCGCGCAGCAGTTCCCGGTGCACTGGGGCGGCGACTGCTACGCCAACTACGAATCGATGGCGGAAAGCCTGCGCGGCGGGCTGTCGATCGGCATGTCCGGCTTCGGTTTCTGGAGTCACGATATCGGCGGTTTCGAAAACACCGCGCCGGCCCACGTCTACAAGCGCTGGTGCGCCTTCGGTCTGCTCTCCAGCCACAGCCGCCTGCACGGCAGCAAATCCTATCGGGTGCCATGGGCCTACGATGACGAGTCCTGCGACGTGGTGCGCCACTTCACGCAGCTGAAATGCCGCATGATGCCGTATCTCTATCGTCAGGCGGCGCTGGCCAACGAGTGCGGCACGCCGATGCTGCGCGCGATGCTGCTCGAGTTCCCGGACGATCCGGCCTGCGACTATCTCGACCGCCAGTATATGCTGGGCGATTCGGTCCTGGTGGCGCCGGTGTTCTCCGAGGCCGGCGAAGTGCAGTTTTATCTGCCGGAAGGGCACTGGACGCATCTGTGGCATAACGATGAATTGCCGGGTAGCCGCTGGCATAAGCAGCATCACGATGCGCTGAGCCTGCCGGTCTACGTTCGCGACAACAGCCTGCTGGCGCTGGGCAACAATGACCAGAAGCCGGATTACGCCTGGCATGAGGGCACCGCCTTCCAGCTGTTCCACCTTGAGGATGGACGCGAGGCACGCTGTGACGTTCCGGCGGCAGACGGCTCGACGATCTTCACCCTGAAGGCCAGGCGCCAGGGTAACGCCATCGCTGTGAGCGGCGAAGGCGAGGCCCGCGGCTGGACGCTGTGTCTGCGCAATATCCCGCAGGTCGCGGGCGTGCAGGGCGGTACGCAGACCGGTAGCGAACTGGGCGTGGTGGTGAGCGCCGAGGGTAATACGCTGACGATTACGTTGTAAATAGGTTAACAGCAGCAGCCCTCTTCGCCAGGCGGAGAGGGTTTTTTTATTCCATTTTTGTACAAAAAGTAACGTTCATTTCATTGTGGTGACTCAGGCCGCAGACGCGGTTGTCGAACGGTGTTAGCGTATTCTGCCGCTGAGAGGAGCCCGCCATGGACGTAGAAAATATCTTTCGTGACGTGAAGCTAAGCAAAACGGAAATGACCGTGCTGCGCTTTATTCAGAACGACCCGGAGCAGTGTATCCGCCAGGGAGTTCGCGCTGTGGCCGAACAGTGCTACAGCAACCCCTCTTCCCTGGTCCGGCTGGCAAAGAAACTGAAGTTCAGCGGCTGGCTGGAGCTGGTTTACTTTATCAAGTTCAATATCACCATGCCGAAGCTCGATGTCACCAACGATATCGACTACATGAGCGTTCAGCCGGAAGAAGCGCTGACGCCGCTGCTGGCAAGCCTTAAACAGCAGCGCATCCTGATCCACGGCAGCGGCTTTTCACAGCTGATCGCCCAGTATATTTACAACAAGTTTCTCGTCACCGGCGTGAATGCCAGCCTGGCGCTGTGGCCCGATTACGAAATCCTCGAACAGAAAAACGCCGCCTGCTTCGACTCCATCTGGATCATTTCTAAATCCGGGCTCAGCAGCTCGGCGCTCAACTGGGTTAAGGCCCTGGAGGGGAAGGAGATTAATCTGGTCTGCTTTACCGGCGACTACCAAAGCCCGCTGGCGCAGGCCGCGGATACGGCGTTTATTATTCACGACCCGCAGAAGTTCGATGATGATATTTACTGGAGCAACCCGTTTTTCGGCTACTGCATCTTAGGCTTTGAGCGACTATTGAAGATGTGGTTTACCAGTCTACGTAGCAATAGTTAGCCCCCGCTAAGCGCGGTGCGAGCGGGGGAATCCCATCGGCAGCGGATTACCGCCAGGCGGCGAACTGCTCATCGTCGAGATAGGCTTCGACCAGGGTTTTCGCCAGCGAATAGGAACCGATCAGCGGGTGCGCCATCAGCGCCCGCACCGCCAGCGATTTATCCTGCTGCAGGATTGCCGCCACCGCCAGCCGCTCATACTCTTTCACGCAGGCAATCATATTCTTCTGCGCCGTCGGCACCTTCACCGGCGTCACCGGCTTGAGGCCATCCCGGCTCAGGTCGCAGCTGATCTCGATCACGTCGTCCGGGCGTAAAAAATCGAGCGTGCCATTATTCTGGATCGACACCACGATCCGCTTAGTGGTGGTGCTGTTCACCGCTTCCAGGATATCCAGCGCCACTCCGGCATAGCCGCCGGTGTCCGGCTCTTCGATAAACTGGCGCAGCGTCAGCGGTTCGCGGGTGTGGAATTTCTCCTGCCGGGATTCGTTCTGCATATAGCTGTTTTCCCGGCGTAGGTAATGCTGCATCCAGATGGTGAAGGCGGCCTCCGGTTGCGTTCTGGCATCCACGGTGCGCAGTGCCTCGCGCATCTCCTGATTGATGCGGGCGATCTGCTCTCCGCGCGTCTCGCCGGCCCCCTGAATCGCCTTCAGCGCCTCGTCGCGATAGTAGTAATAATAGAGATATTCATTGAGGAGCTGATTATCGCAAAGCCGTACCAGCTCCGGGGAGAAGTACTGCATCGCCGTCTTCTGGTACAGTTCCGGGCTGGCGATCAGCCGTTCGGTCACCTCTTCCCCACGGACGGTGAAGTGGGTAAACCAGGAGAAATGGTTCAGCCCATAGCATTCCACGCTGAGGTCGCGCTCCTCACAGCCAAGGATCGCCGGCAGTTCACGAATCAGCTCGGAGGGGGCATCGCAGATCCCATAGACCCGGCGCTTAAAGCCGGACTTAATAATCGCTTCCGTCACCAGACCTGACGGGTTGGTAAAGTTAAACAGAATGGCGTCTTCGGCGGCATGTTCTTCGATCAGCCGGCAATAGCGAAGGATCGCCGGGATCGAGCGCATGGCCATCGCGAAACCGCCGGCGCCGGTGGTCTCCTGGCCGAGAGTGTTATGCTCAAGCGCAATACGTTCGTCGCGAATGCGGCTTTCATCGCCGCCAACCCGCAGGGTGGTAATGATATAGTTGGCGTCCTGCAGCGCTGCGACCGGGTCGGTGGTGGTACTAAACTGAATATCCGGGCGAATGGTATTAAATACATAGCGGGCAATTTCGCCAAATATCGCCAGATTATCAGCAGAGTTATCGAGAAAAACGACTTCTGTTAAACCAATGCGGTGAGCGTTATAGGCCAGAGATTTCGCTAAAAATGCAGAGCGAACGCCGCCCCCGCCTAATACGGTTAATTTCATAAATACTCCTCATTAATTTTCTGCTAACCAGTTATCAACCCGGGAACGTACCTGTCCCACTTTGACGCCATAAATAACCTGAACTTCATTTCGATTGCGTACGACGCCGTTGGCGCCGGTATTTTTTAATTGCGTGTCATCAACCCGCGCCATATCGCGCACGGCCACGCGCAGGCGAGTAAAACAATTATCGACGGAAAGAATATTCTCCTTGCCCCCGAGGCCGCGGATAATGTCATCGGTGACCGACTGCGGTTGCGCGACTTTCTGGCGGTACTCTGCTTTGCTGTAGAGCTTCACGTTCTCGTCATCTTCCCGGCCCGGCGTTTTCAGGTTCAGCTTCACCACCAGGGTGCGGAAAATCACGTAGTAGACGGCGAACTGGCCGATACCGATAAGGACATAGCCCGGCCAGCGCGTTAAGGAGACCGGCAGCGGCAGGTTATAGATCAGAAACTCGATCAGGCCCGATGCTCCCCAGGGACGTACGGTGAAGATGTCGCAAATGGCCTGCGAGGCGGCGGTTAACGTCGCGTGGATCACCCACAGCAGCGGTGAGACAAATAAGAAGGTGAACTCAATCGGCTCGGTGATGCCGGTCAGCATCGAGGTGATAATCGCCGGCAGCAGAATCGCCTTCGCCATCGCTTTCTTCTCCGGTTTCGCGGTGTGGTAGAACGCCAGCGAGGCGCCCGCCAGGCCAAAGATAGTGGTCATCCCTTGCTGCGAAAAACGTAATGCGTCGTTCATGACCGGCGTCAGGTCGGGATGGCGCATATAGGCGAGGAAAATGGCCTGGGTGCCGGAGACCACCTGACCATCCACGTTCAGCGTGCCGCCAATCTGGGTGAGCTGGAAGGGGGACCAGACGAAATGGTGCAGGCCGGTGGGGATAAGGAATTTTTCAAAGAAACCATAGACGAAGACCCCGGCGACCCCGGCATTTTTCATAAAACCGGTGAGGGCGGAGATGCCGTGGGTCATAAAGGGCCAAATCCAGGTAAAGGCGATGGCGTAGAAGATAACCACCGGCGTCATCGCCACCAGCGTCAGCTTGGCGCCGCCGTACATCGACAGCGCGCCAGGCAGCTCAATGGCAGAGACTTTATTGTGCACCCACGCAATCGTGCAGCCGAGAATAATGCCCAGGAAAACGCCCATATCCACCACCACAAAGCCCAGCAGCTGGGTTTGCCCGGTGCCATAATATTCACCGTTAATTTTTTCGGCGAGTCCATGGGTGTGTTCCAGCCAGGAGTGGTTGGCGCCAAGAAACATAATAAAGCACATCACTGAAACCAGTGCGACTTCGGTTTTTTTATCCTTTGCCAGGCCATAGCTGATGCCGACGCAAAATAATAAGCCGAGGTTGCCAAATAAAGGCCAAAAGGTGTCGCCGAGCATTTGCCCAAGCTGATGTAAGAAACTGGTTTCAGCAATTAATGTCGGATTAGTTAATACTGAACTGAGGGCCAGAATTAAGCCAATGACCGGCAAGAACAATACGGCGCCGATCATGGCCCGGGAGAATTTTTGCATATTCTCCAGAATACGCTGACGTATTTCAGGCATGATTGATCCTTTTATATTTTTGTAGGTACAGGGAGCGGTTTTTTATCGACTTCCAGTGATTTGGTTATAGCAACTCTGATATTTGAAAGGAACCTGTTGCGCTAAATAGGTACAGATAGCCGCGTATTGCGCACAGGTTTCAGGACTCGCACCCCAACTCTCTCCCTGAAAGGGAGAGAGTTGTCAGAGTGGAGTTTTGCCGGGAAGCAATCCCTCTCCCCATAGAGGAGAGGGAATGGGCATCGCTATGGGGTGACGGGAGTGGGCGCTGGCGCGGCGGGGGCGGGGCTGACCTCGCCGTTGCGCATGATTTGCGCCACCTGCTGTTTCTCCATATTCACGGCGCTGAGCTGCCCGTTGACCGTCGGTTTGAGCGGGGCATCGGCCTGCACGCTGCCGCTGGCGGTCAGCTGGAGATTGCCATCCCCGCTTATAGGTAGCGACGGCCAGCCCCAGGCTTGCAGAATATTCAGCGGCACGCCGCGGCCGCTGAAGCTCAGATTGACCTGGCGCTGCGGCAGCTGGGATACCGCGGCGGTGGCCTGCAAAATGCCGCGCTCGGTGAAGGCGCTAAGCTCAGTGATATTGACCGTCGAGGCTGTGGCGTTCAGTTTGAGTGATGGGCGGCGCACGTCGATCCGGTTGAAAGTCGCCGCCGCGGCGTTCAGCGTCGCGCTGCCGTTCCATACTCCCCAGCTGCCGTTTTTCACCAGCTGTAGCTCGCCGCCATAGCCATCGAGGGCGGTAATTTGCCACGGGAAAGCAGGGTCCACATCGATGATCAGATTGCGGCTGGCGCTGAATTTTTTCAGCGTCAGGCTTTGCAGCCAGGTTGGCAGCGGCGTCATCCACAGCTGTTTCCAGTTCGCCGGCAGCGTGTACTCCAGTCCGGCGAAGGCGGTGTCGTCGAGCACCAGGGCGTTCCCGGCGCGCAGCCAGTTGCCGGAGGTGCGCACCATGCCGCCCTCCCAGCGCGAAGTGAACTGGCGCAGCGCAATGCCCTGGGGAGAGAATTCGGCATTGAGGATCGGGTCGAAAAGATGCAGCGAGCCGTAGATAAATTCGCTGGCGTTCATCGACAGCGTGCCGTCCTCACTCTGCCAGCCGCCGTGGCTAAGGGTCAGGTTGCGCAGGCTCAGGTCGAGGTCGGTTACCGCCCAGTCCGGTCCCTGCAGGCGGGCGTCGGTGATGTCCAGGCGGCCAATCTGCAGAGAGGGGACCGTGGTTAACGGTGCGAAAAACTCGGCCAGCGAGGCGGGGCTCTGCAGTCGAATCTCGTTGAGCTGGAGGTTATCCACCCGCCAGCTGCCATCGGCGCTGCGTTTGGCATTGCCGGTTAAGGTGCCGCGGGCGACATCGGCGCCGAGGGTGGAGAGGGTGACCTCGCCCTGATCAATCTTACCCTGAATCAGAACGTTGCTGGCTTCGACGCCATTGAGCGTCATCGAGCCCGCGCTCATCTGGATCTGCGCCGTTTTCCCCAGCACATTGCCCGCCTCCGGCGTCCATGGGCTGACGCCGCCGGTGACGCGCTGCGCGCTGAGCGCCCAGCCGGTTTCCGGGCTGTTGAAAGCCATATTGCGCAACATCAGCCGGTCGGCAGCGAACGGCAGGTCTGCAGAGTGGGGTGACAGATTCAGAGTGCCGTCGTTAAGGACTATCTCATCCGCATGCAGCGGATCGCTAAACTGGCGGGTGCTGAAGCCAATATCGACCGTTTTTGCCACCAAAGTGGCAGGCTTGCCTTCCCGACCAAAGGTGACGTTTCGCAACTGTACATGAAGGGGGGAGGAGAAATCGTGCTCCATCTCATCGAAGGAGACCTGCCAGCCGGTGCCATTGCTGAGCCAGGCGCTGGCCTGGCGGGCGCCCCAGTGGGTTTGCAGCAGGAACCACGCGCCAATAATGACGAGCAGCAGAGCGACTAGCAGCCAGAGAATCAGCTTTCCAAGAAATTTCATGGTCTTCCATTCTGTGAGATGCACATCACCGTGTTATGCCCGATTTAGGCGCACTTCTCAAGGCAGGCGTGGTTTATTTCCGTGATGGGGCAGGTGGTTGGAGGACGTCCCGGCCGATGCGCGACCGGGAACGCATGAGATCACGCCTTTTCTGGCGGGAAAATTAAATTCAGAACAATCGCCGTGATACCGCCGGCGGCAATCCCGGAGGAAAGCAGGTTTTTCAGCCAGTCCGGGGCGAACTGCAGGATCAGCGGCTGCTGCGACACGCCGAGGCCTACCGCCAGCGACAGAGCGATAATCAGGATCGCCCGACGGTTCAGCGGTTCACGGGAGACGATGCGCACGCCGGACGCGGCGATGGTGCCGAACATCACCAGCGTGGCGCCGCCGAGCACTGGCTCAGGGATATGCTGGACAAAGCCGCTCACCGCCGGGAACAGGCCGAGGACGATCAGCATCAGGGCAACCACAAAGCCGACGTAGCGGCTGGCGACCCCGGTCAGCTGGATCACGCCGTTGTTCTGGCCGAAGCAGGAGTTCGGGAAGGTGTTGAAGACCGCGGAAACGAAGGAGTTCAGGCCGTTAGCCAGCACGCCGCCTTTCAGGCGTTTCATATACAGCGGACCCGAGACCGGCTGTTCGGAGACGTCGGAGGTGGCGGTGATATCGCCGATGGTTTCCAGGGAGGTGATCATAAACACCAGCATCAGGGGCAGCAGCAGACTCCAGTCGATGCCGAGGCCATAATAGAGCGGCGTCGGGACGGTGATGAGGCTGCTGTTGGTCGGGGCGGTGTTGGCTGGCAGCATATCGAGGAACCACGCCGCCAGATAACCGGCAGCCATGGCAATCACTAGCGAGGCGATGCGCAGGTACGGGTTGCGCTGGCGGTTGAGGATAATAATCAGCGCCAGCACGATACCCGCCAGCAGCAGATTTTTCGGCGCACCAAAGGTGTGGTCAGCCATCGCCGCGTAGCCGCCGCCGATGGAGGTCAGTCCGACCTGAATCAGCGACAGGCCGATAATCATCACCACCACGCCGGAAACCAGCGGGGTAATGATACGGCGCGCCAGGTGCAGGATCCGGGAGAGGACCATTTCGGTGCAGCTGGCCAGCATCAGGGTGCCGAAGAGGGCGGCCATCATGGTGGGGACGTCGGCGCCGCCGGTTTTCAAGGCGGTACCGCCCATGATCAGCGGGGCGACAAAGTTGAAGCTGGTGCCCTGGATGGAGAGCAGCCCGGAGCCGACCGGGCCCCAGGCTTTGATCTGAATAATAGAGGCGACGCCGGAGGCGAACAGCGACATGCTGATGATATGTTGGGTATCTTGCGCCGGGAGACCGAGAGCCTGGCAGATTAACAGCGCCGGGGTGATCACCGCGACAAACATCGCCAGCAGGTGCTGGAAGGCGGCGAACAGGGTTTGCGGTAGCGGCGGGCGATCTTCGAGGCGGTAGATTAATTCGCTGGCTGGTTTATGCGCAACCGGTTGCGCATTTTCTGACTCTGCGGTGTTTACGGACATCACAAGCAATCCCAAGGTGGCAAAGCGGGAATTTTATCGGACTGTAGACCAAAAGCAAACGTTTGCCAGCGTTTGCTCATAAAAATTTATACCGTGAATATGCGCAACGAGGTAATTAACATTTTGTATGCTAAATCGCATCATTAAGGATACAAAATATCTTTTTCTGTCAATTTTTCCGCCGTTCTGCGTAAAATCCCCCTCTGACTCCTCATGATGAGAAGCTAAAGACACCAGGAATATCGTCGCGTGTGAATGGATCATGCGCCCATAAGGAGCTTTTTATGTTTCATCTCGATACCTTATCGACGCTCGTTGCCGCAACGCTCGTGCTGTTACTCGGCAGAAAACTCGTACAAACCGTTCCCTTCCTTAAGAAATACACTATTCCTGAACCCGTTGCCGGCGGTCTGCTGGTGGCGCTGGCGCTGCTGGCGCTGAAAAAAAGCATGGATATCGAAATTGATTTCGATATGAGTCTGAAAGATCCGCTGATGCTGGCGTTCTTCGCCACCATCGGTCTTAACGCCAACCTCGCCAGCCTGCGGGCCGGCGGCAAGGTGCTGGGCACTTTCCTGATCGTGGTGGTTGGCCTGCTGCTGCTGCAGAACGCCCTCGGTATCGGCATGGCGACGCTGCTGGGGCTGGATCCGCTAATGGGTCTGCTGGCCGGGTCGATTACCTTATCCGGCGGCCACGGCACCGGGGCGGCGTGGAGTAAGCTGTTCGTTGAGCGCTACGGTTTTGCCAACGCCACCGAGGTGGCGATGGCCTGCGCGACTTTCGGCCTGGTGCTGGGCGGCCTGATCGGCGGCCCGGTGGCGCGTTATCTGGTGAAGCACTCTTCCTCACCGGACGGGACACCGGACGATCAGGTGGCGCCAACCGCCTTTGAAAAGCCGGACGTGGGGCGGGTGATCACCTCGCTGGTGCTGATCGAAAGTATCGCCCTGATCGCCATCTGTCTGACGCTGGGCAAGGTGGTTGCGCAACTGCTGGCGGGGAGCGTCTTCGAGCTGCCGACCTTCGTCTGCGTGCTGTTTATCGGCGTGATCCTCAGCAACAGCCTGGCGCTGGCGGGGTTGTATCGGGTGTTCGATCGCGCGGTATCGGTGTTGGGCAACGTCAGCCTGTCGCTGTTCCTCGCCATGGCGCTGATGAGCCTCAAGCTGTGGGAGTTGGCCTCGCTGGCGCTGCCGATGATTATTATCCTGGCGGTGCAGGCGCTGGCGATGGCGCTGTATGCGGTGTTCGTCACCTATCGGATGATGGGCAAAAACTACGATGCCGCGGTGCTGGCAGCCGGGCATTGCGGGTTTGGCCTGGGGGCAACGCCGACGGCGATCGCCAATATGCAGGCGATTACCGACCGTTTCGGGCCATCGCATATGGCCTTCCTGGTCGTGCCGATGGTGGGGGCGTTCTTTATCGATATCGTCAACGCGCTGGTGATTAAGCTGTACCTGCTGCTGCCGATGTTTGGTTGATAAAAAACCCGGAAGCGGTGCTGCGCACCTATCCGGGCTACAAGATCGTGCTGTTTGGGGTTTTGTAGCCCGGCTCAGGCGTTTACGCCGCAAGCCGGGAATAACTTCACAATCTTACGCTTCGTCGTGCTCTTCCCACGCTAACGCGCGTTTCACCGCTTTCTTCCAGCCGCTGTAACGATAGTTACGCTCAGTAGTTTCAATCCCCGGGCGGAATTCGCGCTCAATCACCGCTTTCTCCTGCAGTTCATCCAGATTCTGCCAGAAACCGACCGCCAGACCGGCCAGATAGGCCGCGCCCAGCGCCGTCACTTCGCGTACTTCCGGACGCTCGACACGGGTGCCGAGGATATCGGACTGGAACTGCATCAGGAAGTTGTTAGCCACCGCGCCGCCGTCTACGCGCAGGGCGTGCAGACGAATGCCGGAGTCAGCCTGCATCGCTTCCAGCACGTCGCGGGTCTGAAAGGCGATGGACTCCAGCGTCGCACGGATAATGTGGTTGGAGTTCACGCCGCGGGTGAGGCCGAAAATCGCGCCGCGGGCATACGGGTCCCAGTACGGTGCGCCAAGACCGGTGAACGCGGGTACCACGTATACGCCGTTGGTATCCTTCACTTTGGTGGCGAAGTACTCGGAGTCGAAGGCATCGCTGATGAGCTTCATCTCGTCGCGCAGCCACTGAATAGACGCCCCGGCCATAAACACCGCCCCTTCCAGAGCGTAGTTCACCTCGCCGCGCGGGCCGCAGGCGATGGTGGTCAGCAGACCGTGGGTGGAGGTGACCGCTTTTTCGCCGGTATTCATCAGCATAAAGCAGCCGGTGCCGTAGGTGTTTTTCGCCATCCCTTCCTTGACGCACAGCTGGCCGAACAGGGCCGCCTGCTGGTCACCGGCGATCCCGGCGATAGGAATACGGGTCCCGCCTTTACCACCGATGTTGGTCTGGCCGTACACTTCGGAAGACTTGCGCACTTCCGGCAGCATGGCGCGCGGAATGTCCAGCGCGTCGAGCATTTTGTCGTCCCAGTCCAGCTCGTGGATGTTGAACAGCATGGTACGCGAGGCGTTGGTGTAGTCGGTGACGTGCACGCGGCCCTGGGTCATCTTCCAGATAAGCCAGGTATCAACGGTGCCGAACAGCAGCTCGCCGCGCTTCGCACGCTCACGGGAACCTTCGACATGGTCGAGGATCCATTTCACCTTGGTGCCAGAGAAGTACGGGTCCACCACCAGGCCTGTGGCCTTGCGGATATACTCTTCCATCCCGTCACGCTTGAGCTGCTCGCAGATCTCCGCGGTACGGCGGCACTGCCAGACGATAGCGTTGTAGATGGGTTTACCGGTCTCTCGCTCCCACACCACCACTGTCTCACGCTGATTGGTGATGCCGATGGCCGCGATCTGATCGGAGTTGATATCCGCTTTGGCCAGCGCTTCGACCAGCGTCGAGCTTTGGGAAGCCCAGATTTCCATCGGGTCGTGTTCGACCCAGCCTGGCTTAGGATAAATCTGTTCAAATTCTCGCTGGGAGACGCTGACGATATTGGCATCATGATCCATCACAACGGCCCGGGAGCTGGTAGTGCCCTGGTCAAGCGCAACGATATATTTTTTGTCGGTCATAGTCGGTGTCCCGTAGTCAGATTACAGCGAAGCTTTATGTTGAGCGGTGGAAGAGGAGGGGCTCTGTTGCTCTTCCTCCACGCAGGTGTCGCAAGGCAGGTGACGGCCAATCAGCTTACGATAGCTGAATGCGCCCAGCGCCGCGCCGACCACCGGTGCGCACAGCGGCACCAGGAAATAAGGAATATCTTTGCCGCCGGTGAAGGCGACGTCACCCCACCCCGCCAGCCAGGCGAAGGCTTTCGGGCCGATGTCACGCGCCGGGTTCATGGCGAAGCCGGTCAGCGGTCCCATGGAGGCGCCAATCACCGCAATCAGCAGGCCAATCAGCAGAGGGGCCAGCGGGCCGCGCGGTATGCCGTTGCCATCGTCGGTCAGCGCCAGGATGACGCCCATCAGGATAGCGGTAATCACCATCTCTACCGCGAAGGCCTGCACAAAATTGATGTGCGGGTTCGGGTAAGTGGAGAAAATGCCGGCCAGATCGAGGCTTTCCACGCTGCCGCGAATCATATGGTGGGTGGTTTCATAATCGAGGAAAAGATTGTAGTAAAGCCCGTAAACTAATGCCGCAGCGCAAAAGGCGCCAGCGAATTGCGAAATAATAAAAGGAACCACTTTGCGGCCTTCGAAGCAGGCGAACAGCCACAGCGCGATAGTCACCGCTGGGTTAAGGTGCGCACCGGAGACCCCGGCGGTCAGGTAGATCGCCATGGCGACGCCCAGACCCCAGATGATGCTGATTTCCCATTGTCCGAAGCTGGCTCCCGCGACCTTGAGCGCAGCCACGCACCCAACGCCGAAAAAGATCAACAACCCGGTACCGAGGAACTCTGCGATGCACTGGCCTTTTAAGGTTGATGTTTGGCTCATAATCGAATCCTGAAGCGTGGTGATGATTATTGTATGTAGGGTGGTCACAGACGACCATATTGCCATGTAGGCATAGTGTTAATTTATCGTTAACGAGCAAAAACGAGAAATATCGAACTTCAAATGTGTGTGCCTCGTCAAGAAAATGAGCGTTTTCGCGCCATTTGCGCGCATCGAGAGCGCTGCCGGAGCGTTTCACCACGCATTTTGTTAACCATAAAATTAACATTGACCCATGAACTACGAGCGAACTGCGCTGAAAGCACCAGGTAAAGACTGAAAAGTGTTGCAAACCGCAATCTACGCGGCTTGCCGCTGGACAGGGGCGGCGGGGATTCATACAATCGACGATAACACCGCTATGTGCGCTAATTTTCGTTAAGGCGGGACCGCGTATACGAAACACGAGTTTCTATCAACGCCTTGCAAGTTCAGGAGAGGTATGACGATGTCATTAGAAGTGTTTGAGAAATTAGAATCTAAGGTTCAGCAGGCGATTGATACCATCACTCTGTTGCAGATGGAAATCGAAGAGCTGAAAGAAAAGAACAACACCCTGGTGCAGGAAGTTCAGAGCGCGCAGCATGGTCGTGAAGAGCTGGAGCGCGAAAACAGCCAGCTGAAAGAGCAGCAGCAGGGCTGGCAGGAACGTCTGCAGGCGCTGCTGGGTCGCATGGAAGAAGTCTAATCGCTTCGCGCCCTCTCCCGCCCGGGAGGGGGTCATCCTTACTCGCGTCTTTATACCCGCAAGTTATAGCCAATCTTTTTTTATTCTTTAATCATTGAATCGCTTTCTGGCACGCTTAACCCATCACAACACACATAAAGAGAGCGGTGCGATGAATAAGTGGGGCGTAGGGTTAACTCTGTTGCTGGCATCCGCCAGCGTTCTGGCAAAAGACATTCAGCTATTAAACGTATCTTATGATCCAACGCGCGAGCTGTACGAACAGTACAACAAAGCGTTTAGCGCACACTGGAAGCAGGAGACCGGCGACAACGTGGTGATCCGCCAGTCGCATGGTGGCTCTGGCAAACAGGCGACCTCGGTGATTAACGGTATTGAAGCGGATGTGGTCACGCTGGCGCTGGCCTACGATGTCGACGCTATTGCCGAACGCGGCCGCATCGATAAAAACTGGCTGAAACGCCTGCCGGATAACTCCGCGCCGTATACCTCCACCATCGTGTTCCTCGTCCGCAAGGGCAATCCGAAACAGATCCATGACTGGAACGATCTGATCAAACCGGGCGTGTCGGTCATTACCCCGAACCCGAAAAGCTCCGGCGGCGCCCGCTGGAACTACCTGGCGGCCTGGGGCTATGCTCTGCATCAGAATCACGGCGACCAGGCGAAAGCCCAGGAATTCGTCAAGGCGCTGTATAAAAACGTGGAAGTGCTGGACTCCGGCGCGCGCGGTTCGACCAATACCTTCGTAGAACGCGGCATCGGCGATGTGCTGATCGCCTGGGAAAACGAAGCGCTGCTGGCGACCAACGAACTGGGCAAAGACAAGTTTGAAATCGTGACCCCGAGTGAGTCGATTCTGGCTGAGCCGACCGTCTCGGTGGTCGACAAAGTGGTGGATAAGAAAGGCACGCGTCAGGTGGCGGAAGCGTACCTGAAGTATCTCTACTCGCCGGAAGGCCAGGAGATTGCGGCGAAGAACTTCTACCGCCCGCGCGATCCGAATGTGGCGAAGAAATATGCTAACGAGTTCCCGAAACTGAAGCTGTTTACCATCGATCAGGAGTTCGGCGGCTGGACGAAAGCGCAGAAAGAGCACTTCTCCAACGGCGGCACCTTCGACCAGATTAGCCAGCGTTAATTCTCTTGTCCCTGCTTGCGCTACGCTTAGCAGGGCTACAGTTTTGTGCGGTGCGTAGCCCGGGTAAGGCATCAGCCGCTACCCGGGATAACGCCCCGTCCATCATCTGTTTTCATTTAGTCATCAAATTACGCTACTCTTCCGCTTCAGGCTTAACAGGGAATGAAAATGAGAAGAGTAAGATACTTTTTGCTGGCGCTGCTGGTGGCGATCCTCGCGGCGCTGGCGGGCGGCTACTACTGGCTGCACTCTGGCAACCCGGACGCATTACGCAAGATTGTCCTGCAGCAGTGCGTACCCCATCAGCAACAGCAGCAAAACCCGTCGCCGTGCGCGGAAGTGAACCTCAAGGGCGGCTATGTGCTGTTTAAAGACCGTAACGGCCCGCTGCAGTATTTGCTGATGCCGACCTACCGCATCAACGGCACCGAAAGCCCGCTGCTGCTGGATCCGTTGACGCCGAACTTTTTCTGGCAGGCCTGGCAGGGGCGTGAAATCATGAGCCAGCGCCACGGCGCGCCGGTTCCTGATAACGCGGTATCGCTGGCGATCAACTCGCGCAGTGGACGTACGCAAAACCATTTCCATATTCATATCTCCTGCCTGCGCCCCGATGTGCGCGCGCAGTTAGATAAGGATGCCGCAGCGATCAGCAGCCGCTGGCTGCCGCTACCGGGCGGGCTTCAGGGCCACGAATACCTGGCGCGCCGGGTGACGGAGGCGGAGCTGACCCAGCGTAGCCCGTTCCTGATGCTGGCGGAAGAGGTGCCGGAGGCGCGTGAACATATGGGACGCTTCGCGCTGGCAATGGCGCAACAGAGCGACGGCTCGCTGGTGCTGCTGGCGACGGAGCGTAACCTGCTGACCCTGAACCGGGCTTCAGCGGAAGAAATTCAGGATCATCGCTGCGCCATCCTTAACGCAAACCACTAGTTCTGGCGTTTACCTGTCTTACCTGTCGTCGTATTCTTGCTGAAAAAAACGACAGGAGACAGGCATGTCGCTCTGGCTTACCCACCCGCTGTTCCTTCCTTCATTGATTGTCGGCGTCACCATCGTGCTCTGGGCGACGTCGCTGCTGCCGGAATTTATCACCGCGCTGCTGTTCTTCGCAGCGGCAATGATGGCGAAAATCGCTCCGCCGGAGGTGATCTTCGGCGGCTTTGCCTCTTCGGCGTTCTGGCTGGTGTTCAGCGGCTTTGTGCTCGGCATCGCCATCCGTAAAACCGGACTGGCGGACCGGGCGGCGCAGGCGCTGTCGGCCAGGCTCACCGACTCCTGGCCGCGGATGGTCGCCAGCGTGGTACTCCTGAGCTACGCCCTGGCGTTCGTGATGCCCTCCAACATGGGGCGCATCGCGCTGCTGATGCCGATCGTGGCGGCGATGGCCCGCCGCGCGGGCATTGCCGACGGTAGCCGCGGCTGGTTCGGCCTGGCGCTGGCGGTGGGGTTCGGCACCTTTCAGCTGTCGGCGACGATTTTGCCCGCCAACGTGCCGAATCTGGTGATGAGTGGCGCGGCGGAAGGCTCGTACGGTATCCATCTGAATTATGTTCCCTATTTACTGCTGCATACGCCGGTGCTTGGCTGGCTGAAAGGGGCGGTGCTGGTGGCGCTGATTTGCTGGCTGTTTCCCGGCAAGCCGCATCCACCGCGCGACCTGACGCCGCTGCCGCCGATGAGCCGCGACGAGAAACGTCTGGCGTGGCTGCTGGCGGTGGTCCTCTCGCTATGGGTGACCGAGAGCTGGCACGGCGTCGGCCCGGCGTGGACCGGCCTGGCGGCGGCTGTGATCACGCTGCTGCCGCGGGTGGGCTTTATCAACGGCGAGGAGTTTGCCAGCGGGGTGAATATGCGCACCTGCATTTACGTCGCCGGGATTCTGGGGCTAGCGATCGCCGTCACCCAAACCGGGATTGGCGGCGCGGTGGGCAATGCGCTGCTGCAGGTGATGCCCCTGGATAAAGACAATCCTTTCACCAGCTTTCTCGCCCTGACCGGGATAACCAGCGCGCTGAACTTTATTATGACCGCCAACGGCGTGCCGGCGCTCTACACCACCTTTGCCCAGAGCTTTGCCGACGCCACCGGCTTCCCGCTGCTAAGCGTGATTATGATTCAGGTGCTGGGCTATTCCACGCCGCTGCTGCCCTATCAGGCGTCGCCGATCGTGGTGGCGATGGGGTTAGGCAAGGTCCCGGCGAGGGCGGGGATGCAACTGTGTCTGGCGCTGGCGGCGGTGAGTTATCTGATTTTACTGCCGCTGGACTACGCCTGGTATCAGCTGTTGGGAAAACTGTAACGGCAAAAGAAAGCCCGGCTTGCGCTGTGCTAGGCCGGGCTCCCACGTTTTGTCAGTCAACCCGGTCGCGTGTCGCCACCGGGAAAAGCGAATTACGCTTTTTTCGCTGCTTCTGCTGCTTTAACGATCACCGCGAAAGCGTCAGCTTTCAGGGAGGCGCCGCCAACCAGCGCGCCGTCGATGTCCGGCTGGGTGAACAGCTCTGCGGCGTTGCCAGCGTTAACGGAACCGCCGTACTGGATGATCACTTGCTCAGCGATTTTGGCGTCAGCTTTAGCAATGTGGTCACGGATGAATTTGTGCACCGCCTGCGCCTGAGCCGGGGTCGCTGATTTGCCGGTACCGATAGCCCATACTGGTTCGTAAGCGATAACCACGCCTTCGAAAGCGGCAGCGCCCTGGGTTTTCAGCACGGCGTCGATCTGACGCGCGCAAACTTCTTCCGTTTTGCCCGCTTCGTTTTCGGCTTCGGTTTCACCGATGCACAGAACCGGGGTCAGACCCTGCTCTTTCAGCACCGCGAATTTCTTCGCGATCAGCTCGTCGGATTCTTTGTGGTAGGTACGACGCTCGGAGTGGCCGATGATGATGTACTGCGCGCCGATATCTTTCAGCATTTCGGCGGAGGTTTCACCGGTGAATGCGCCGGACAGGTTCACGTCAACGTTCTGCGCGCCCAGGTGAATGTGGCTGCCTTCTGCCGCGCGCTTAGCCAGGTCCAGATACATTTCCGGCGGGGCGATGGCAACTGCACAGCCGCTTACGCCAGCCAGCTCGGTACGCAGGTTCGCAACCAGTTCGTTTACCATGTGGCGGCTGCCGTTCAGTTTCCAGTTACCCATCACTAAAGGATGTCGCATTTTAATTCTCCACGCTACTTAAGCGAATTAAGGAATATAGCCGCCCCAGAGGGCAGCATGGTCTGTGAAACAGTATAGAGACTCGTCACTGGAAAGGCTTTGCTTTTTGTCATTTATTGTTACCTTCCAGCGTTTCAGATAGCGCCAGCTTAATCGGTTCAATGGCGAAGGTCAGGCCCTTTTCCCCATGATCTGCCACCACATAGCGCACGGCGCCTTCGGTATCGGCGAAGTAGCGCTTGCCCTTGCCGGCGGCCAGCAGTTTCTGCAGTTTTTGCTGGCTTTGCGCCTGGCTAAAAGTCGGCACGAAGGCGCGGATCATGGCGCTCATATACTCCAGCGCTTTGGTCCTGGCCGACTTTTGCTCCGGCCCCTGGATCGGCAGCCAGGTGATCTGCATGGATTTGATCTTCAGCGTGCCGCGCTCCAGCGCGGTGGAGGCATAGAGATTTTCGTTAATTTTGCTGGCGGCGCGGGTCAGGTTAGCCCGATCGCGACTGGTGGCGATGGAACGGAATTCGTTCAGAGGCAGCTTTGGGTTATCGGCGTTGAATTTCTCGCGGAACTGACTGATCGACTGGTCAAAGCTCGGCGCGCCGGCGAGCAGGTAGGGCGCTGCCGCGGTCGTCGATTCGCTCTCTGCGGACAACGCGTGCGGGCCGACGGCAAGGCCCATCAGCCCACTTAACCACAAAATTGTCCACTTCTTCATGCCCGTCGTTCCTTTTTTTGCCTGCTGACGATTAAATCGGGAAGCGCGGCGCTTGTCAAAAAGTCACGACGCCAGGGTAAACTACGCAGACGATGATGATAAGGAAAAACGCATGACCCTACAGCAGTGGTTATTCTCAATTAAAGGGCGCATTGGCCGCCGCGATTTCTGGATCTGGATTGCCATCTGGCTGGTGACCATGAGCGCCCTGTTTACCCTGGCAGGCAGCAATCTGCTCAACCTGCAGACGGCGGCGTTTATTATCGTCTGCCTGCTGTGGCCGACGGCGGCGGTGGTGGTCAAGCGGCTGCACGATCGCGGCAAATCCGGGCTGTGGGCGCTGCTGATGGTTCTGGCGTGGATGCTGCTGGCGGGGAACTGGGCGATGTTGCCGCAGGTCTGGCAGTGGGGCGTCGGGCGCTTTGTGCCGACGCTGATTATCGTCATGATGCTGATCGACCTGGGGGCGTTTGTCGGCACCCAGGGCGAGAATAAGTTCGGCAAGGAGACCCAGGACGTGCGCTGGAAAGCGGACGCCTGATTACCAGTAGTGCTCAGCCGTCATGTGGCCTGGCCGGCGACGCAGATGTTTGGTCATCTGCCGGGTCTCTTTTAACAGCTGTTGGGTATCGCGCACCATTTGCGGGTTGCCGCACAGCATCACATGGCTGGTGTCGGTGGTCATCGGCAGGCCGACGGCCTCTTCCAGCGCGCCGGTTTCAATCAGAAACGGCACCCGGCCGGTCAGCGAGCCTTCCACGGTTTCGCGGCTGACCACCGTCTGAATACGGAGTTTGCCGGCATAGCGCTGCTCCAGTTCGCGCATTAGCGGCAGATAGCTCAGGTCCGCGGCGTAGCGGACGGCGTGGACCAGCACCAGGTTGTTAAAGCGCTCAAGGTCCTTGCCTTCCTGCAAAATTGACAGGTACGGCCCCAGCGCAGTGCCGGTCGCCAGCATCCACAGGGTATCGCAATCCGGTACTTCCTCGAGGACGAAGAAACCTGCCGCTTCACTCACCACCAGGACTTCATCGCCCGGCTTCAGCGCCGCCAGACGCGGGCTCAGCTTGCCTTCCGGGACGGTGACCAAATAGAACTCGAGGTCGGGATTGCCGGGGGCGTTGACGTAGGAGTAGGCGCGCTGCACGCGTTCGCCGTCGATTTCCAGCCCGAGCTTGGTAAATTGCCCGGCGGTAAACGGATGAACAGGCGCCCGCACGTATAAACTGAACAAGGCGTCCGTCCAGTACTCCACTTTTGTCACTTTGCCGCTAACCCAGTCCGCCATCGTCTTCTCCTGTTGCCAAGCGATGCCTTATCTTCGGTCCAGACGAGCCAGATTTCCACCCCGAAGGCGCAAGAAAGCTCTATTGATCAAATATAAACGAAGAACAGGGCAACCGCCTGCGGACGGTTGCCTGGGAGAGAAAAAGCGGTATTACAGGATGTGCTGCTGAATGTCCGGATCTTTACGGTCGAGGTAATGAATCGACTGAATACGACGGATAGTGCGCGACTTGCCGCGGATCAGCAGCGTCTCGGTGGTGGCCATGTTGCCCTTGCGGGTGATGCCGTCCAGCAGATCGCCTTTGGTGATCCCGGTGGCGGAGAAGACGACGTTATCGCTGCGCGCCATTTCATCCAGACGCAGCACTTTGCCCGCTTCAATGCCCATGGTTTTGCAGCGCGCCAGCTCATTTTCACCGATGCGGCGGTTCTCTTCGTTATCGCCCTTCACGTGGTGGCGAGCCAGCAGGCGCCCCTGCATATCCCCGTCGAGGGCGCGGATCACCGCGGCGGAAACCACCCCTTCCGGTGCGCCGCCGATGCCGTACAGTACGTCGACTTCGCTATCCGGCATGCAGGTGAGAATAGAGGCCGCGACGTCGCCATCGGGAATAGCGAACACGCGCACGCCCAGCTGCTGCAGCTGGGCAATGACCGCGTCGTGGCGCGGTTTCGCCAGCACGGTGACGGTCAGCTCGCCCAGCGGCTTGTTCAGGGCGCGGGCGATATTGTGCAGGTTCTCTTCCAGCGGCAGATTAAGGTCGATAGCGCCTTTAGCGCCCGGGCCGACGATCAGCTTTTCCATATACATATCCGGCGCGTTGAGGAAGCAGCCCTTATCGCCGACCGCCATCACCGCCAGGGCGTTGGCCTGGCCCATCGCCGTCATGCGGGTGCCTTCGATGGGATCGACGGCGATATCTACCGCATCGCCCTTGCCGGTACCCACTTTTTCGCCGATATAGAGCATCGGCGCTTCATCGATTTCGCCCTCGCCGATGACGATGGTGCCGTCGATATTGACGAGGTTAAGCATAATGCGCATGGCGTTAACCGCTGCGCCGTCGGCGGTATTCTTATCGCCGCGGCCCAGCCATTTATAGCCCGCCAGCGCGGCGGCTTCGGTGACACGCGAAAATTCGATGGCCAGTTCTCGTTTCATAATCCACTCGTTGTGTAGAAAAATTGCCCGCAGCGCGGCAAAAGCGCGCTACGCGTTGGAATAGCGTTCGGTTTCCGGCATCCAGCGCTCGATAAGCGCCTGGGCCTGCAGCGGATAGCGTTCATGAATGTGGCGAGCAATGCGCTGGACATCGGGGATCATCGCCTGATCGCGCAGTAAGTCCGCCACTTTAAATTCGGCGTTGCCGGTCTGGCGGGTGCCGAGCAGCTCGCCGGGACCGCGAATTTCGAGGTCTTTCTGGGCAATGACGAAACCATCGTTGCTGTCGCGCAGGACCTGCAGACGTTTCTGCGCCGTTTTGGAGAGCGGCGATTTATAGAGTAGCACGCAGTGGGAAGCGACTGCGCCGCGCCCGACGCGCCCTCTGAGCTGGTGCAGCTGCGCCAGACCCAGACGTTCCGGGTTTTCGATAATCATCAGGCTTGAGTTAGGCACGTCGACGCCGACTTCAATCACCGTGGTGGCTACCAGCAGATGCATCTCGCCCTGCTTGAAGGCCTGCATCACCGCCTGCTTCTCCGCCGGTTTCATCCGCCCGTGGACGAGGCCGATATTGAGCTCCGGCAGCGCCAGTTTGAGCTCTTCCCAGGTGGCTTCCGCCGCCTGGGCTTCCAGCAGATCGGACTCTTCAATCAGCGTACAGACCCAATAGGCCTGGCGACCTTCATGGGTACAGGCGTTGCGCACGCGGTCGATAATATCGCTGCGCCGGGTGTCGGGGATGGCGACAGTGGTCACCGGAGTTCGGCCTGGCGGCAGCTCGTCGATAATCGAGGTGTCCAGATCGGCGTAGGCGGTCATCGCCAGGGTGCGGGGGATCGGGGTGGCGGTCATGATCAGCTGATGCGGGTGGAATCCCTGCTGCTGACCTTTCTCCCACAGCGCCAGCCGCTGATGCACGCCGAAGCGGTGCTGTTCGTCAATAATCACCAGCGCCAGGCCGTTAAACTGCACCTGCTCCTGGAAGATGGCGTGGGTGCCGACAATCATCTGCACCTCGCCGCTGGCGATAGCCTCCTGCTGCGCCTGGCGGGCTTTGCCTTTCTGTTTGCCCGCCAGCCAGCCGACTTCAATACCCAGCGGTTCGAACCAGTTGCGGAAGTTATTGGCATGCTGCTCGGCAAGCAGTTCGGTGGGCGCCATCAGCGCCACCTGTTTGCCGTGGACGATAGCGCGCAAGGCGGCCAGGGCAGCGACCAGCGTTTTACCGGAGCCAACGTCGCCCTGCACCAGGCGCATCATCGGCACGTCCAGCGCCATATCGTGTTCAATCTCGGCGGTAACCCGCGCCTGCGCGCCGGTGGGCTTAAAGGGCAGGGAGGCCAGCAGTTGGTTTTTCAGGGTATCGTTGGCGCCGAGCGGCAGGGCGTGATAGCGCTGGGCGCCTGCCCGCAGCGCCAGCATGCTGAGGTTATGCGCCAGCAGCTCTTCCAGAATCAGACGCTGCTGCGCCGGGTGCTTGCCGTTTTCCAGCTCGCTAAGTTGCAATGAGGGAGGCGGGCGGTGCAGCGTACGCAGCGCCTCCGGCAGGCTCATCATCCCCTGCGCCAGCTCCGGCGGCAGGAGTTCGCTAATCGCGCAGGTTTCCAGGAGCTCAAGCGCCTGATCGGTGAGCTTGCGCAGGGTCGCCTGCTTGATGCCTTCGGTGGTCGGATAGACTGGGGTTAACGTTTCCTGCAGCTCCGGAGTACTCATATCGCCCTGGACGCGATATTCCGGGTGGATCATCTCGGCGCCGTACTTCCCGCGTTTGGCTTCACCGTAGGCCAGCACCCGACGACCGGTCGCGAGGCTGTTTTTCATCGCCGCGTTGAAGTTGAAAAAGCGCATGGTGAGGATGCCGGTGCCATCGCTGATCTGGCAGGTCATCATCCGCCGGCCGCCGAAGGTGATATTGCTGTTGAGCACTTCACCTTCCACGGTGGCATAAACTCCGGGAAGTAGCTCGGCTATCGGGTAAAGATGGGTGCGATCTTCGTAGCGTAAAGGCAGGTGCAGCAGCAGATCCTGTACCGTATGCAGGCCAATCTTCGCCAGTTTGCTGCTCTGCGCAGCGCCCACACCGGTGAGTGAACTGAGCGGAACGGCATCTAACAGGCGGCCTGACATTGGGTTTACCTCGCAGCCTGCATGGTAGCCCACCACGCGGCATCGGCTTCCACTTCGCCCTGCTCGTTAACGTGGGGGTAAGGCAGACCTTTTTGTCTGGCGACGCGGGCCAGCACCGGATAGCCGCCTTCGAACAGCAGGCGCTGCTGCTCTTGTGGCGGCAGCATGCTGTTGGCGCGTTGGTACATCCCGGCATTCTGCCGCTGGCGCTGCGCCTCGTAGAGGATCAGCGCCGAGGCGACGGAAACGTTCAGCGACTGCACCATGCCGATCATCGGGATAATGATGTCCTGATCGGCCAGCGCCAGCGCTTCCTGGGTGATGCCGGTTTTCTCCTGGCCCATCAGGATGCAGGTTGGACGCGTATAGTCGATTTCACGAAAATCGATGGCTTTGTCGGAAAGGTGAGTGGCGAGAATTTGCATGCCCTGGCCTTTCAGGTGGCCGACGGCATCTGCGATAGTGCGGTGGGTTTTAACCTGCACCCAACTGTTGCTGCCCGCGGCGGCGGAGGCCATGGTACGCATCCGGCTGCTCGGCCAGACGGCATGCACTTCGTGTACGCCAACGGCATCTGCGGTCCGGATGACCGCAGAGACGTTATGAGGCTTATGGACCTGCTCCATGCAGACCGTCAGGTCAGGCTGACGCCTGGCGAGCATCTCGCAGATACGCTCGTAGCGCTTTGAGTTCATAAAGCTAGTTTCGGTTACGGGTGACTTTAATCACGTCCGGCATGACGCGGATTTTGCGCATGATATTCGCCAGATGCACGCGGTCGCGCGCGGTCAGGCGGATAAAGGCGCTGTATACGCGGCCATCTTTCTCTTCCGTATTCAGGCTCTGGATATTGGAAGACGCGGTGTTGATCGCCGCCGTCAGGTTAGCCAGCGCGCCCTGGTGGTTAAACATGTCCACCTTGATTTCGGTGATGAACTCCTGAGCGGTCTCTTTATCCCACTCAACCGCCATAAATTTCTCCGGCTCTTTCTGGTAGCCGCGAATGTTACGACAGGATTCATGGTGGATAACCAACCCTTTACCCGGGCTGACGTGGGCGATAATCGGGTCACCTGGAATTGGACGACAGCACTTGGCGAAGGTGATCAACACGCCATCGGCGCCTTTGATTGGCAGATGACCGTGGTTCGACGCGTTAGCCGGCACCGGCGCCGCAGCGGCTTCGCCCTGCTGCAGGTTTTTTGCCACCACGACGCTCATGGCGTTGCCCAGACCGATTTCCGCCAGCAGATCGTCAAGCGAGGCCAGCTTCATGCGATCGAGTTCGCGCTGGATATTCTCCGGTGGGATCTCGGCGAGTTTGCGGCTTCCGCCCAGCGCGTGATTGAGCAGACGACGGCCAAGGCTGACCGAATCGTCGCGCTTAAGGTTTTTCAGCAGCTGACGGATCTTGGCGCGCGCTTTCGAGCTGACGACAAAGTTCAGCCAGGCGGCGTTCGGGCGAGCGCCCGGCGCGGTGATAATTTCGACAGTCTGACCGCTGGAGAGCGGCTGCGACAGCGGATAGGGCTGACGGTCGACGCGCGCGCCGACGCAGGCATGACCGATATCGGTATGCACCGCGTAGGCGAAGTCCACCGGCGTGGCGCCGGCAGGCAGTTCGACAATGCGCCCTTCCGGGGTGAAAACGTAAATCTCATCGGGGAACAGATCGGATTTTACGCTCTCGATAAATTCAAACGAGCTACCGGCGCTCTGCTGCAGCTCCAGCAGGCTTTGCATCCAGCGCTGAGCGCGGATTTGCGCGGTGGTGCTGCTTTCGCCGCCGTGCTCTTTATAAGCCCAGTGCGCCGCTACCCCCATCTCCGCCATCTGGTCCATGTCTTCGGTACGAATTTGTACCTCGACCGGGACGCCGTGGGGGCCGATCATCGAGGTGTGCAAAGACTGATAGCCGTTAGCTTTCGGAATGGCGATATAGTCTTTAAAACGACCCGGACGCGGTTTGTAGAGGCTGTGCATCTGGCCGAGCACGCGATAGCAGATATCGGCATCATGGACGATAACGCGGAAGGCGTAGATATCCATGATCGAGTGAAAACGTTGCTCTTTGAGCACCATTTTACAGTAGATGGAGTATAGATGCTTCTCGCGACCGCTGACGCGGCAGGGGATCCCCGCTTCCTGCAAACGCCCTTCGATTTCGGAGAGGATCTTTTGAATCATCTCCTTACGGTTGCCGCGCGCCGCTTTGACCACCTCTTTAATGACGCGGTAGCGATTAGGGTACAGTGCTTCAAAGCCCAGCTCTTCGAGCTCGGTTTTGATGTGATGGATGCCTAAACGGTGCGCCAGCGGGCTGTAAATTTCCAGCGTTTCGCGGGCGATGCGTCGGCGTTTATCCGGGCGCAGCGAGCCCAGAGTACGCATGTTGTGGGTGCGGTCGGCAAGCTTGATGAGGATGACGCGGATGTCCTGCACCATCGCCATGATCATTTTGCGAAAGTTTTCGGCCTGCGCCTCTTTCTTATCGCGGAACTTGAGCTTATCAAGTTTCGACACCCCCTCTACCAGCTCGGCGACGCTTTTACCAAAAAGCTGTTCCATGTCCTGGTAGGTGGCGGGGGTATCTTCAATCACATCATGCAGCAGCGCGGCCATCAGCGTTTCATAGTCGAGCTTCATCTCGGCCAGAATGCAGGCTACCGCGACCGGGTGCGTGATATAGGGTTCACCGCTTGAACGTGTCTGACCCTCGTGAGCGTCACGTGCAACGAGATACGCCTGCCGCAGACGCTTAATCTGGTCTTCCGACAGGTAGTTTTGAATCAGCTGATTCAGGCTTTCAAACAGATACAAGGGCGACCCGCTGTGTGATTAACGACGACCTTCAGCAATCGCGGTAACGGCTTGTAATTCAGCGGCTTCCTGCTCTTGCTGTTCCTGGCGCTCACGTACGTCGAGGATCTGGTTGTTGATCAGACCTTCTTCGATTTCGCGCAGTGCGATAACGGTGGTTTTATCGTTTTCTTCCGGTACCAGCGGATCCTTTCCGCCAACCTGCATCTGACGAGCGCGACGCGCGGCGACCAGTACCAGGTCAAAACGGTTACCAATTTTCTCTACAGCGTCCTGAACAGTTACGCGTGCCATACTTAAAATGCTCCACAGGTGAAGAAATGACTGGGCATGATACTGAATGTGGGTTCAGTCTGCCAATAGTTTGGTGATTAAAGCGCCATGTCGCTGCTTTTGGCGGCTCATGCGCAGACGTTCAGCGCGGATGATATTTTTCAGGTCGCTCAGGGCGGTGTCAAAATCATCGTTCACAATCAGGTAATCATATTCCGCGTAATGGCTCATTTCCGCAACGGCCTGGGCCATCCGTTTCGCGATCACCTCTTCGCTGTCCTGGCCGCGGCCGCGCAGGCGACGGTCCAGTTCATCTTTTGACGGCGGCAGAATAAAAATACTGCGCGCGCCGGGCATGCTTTTACGGATCTGCTGCGCGCCTTGCCAGTCGATATCGAGGAAGACATCGACGCCGGTCGCCAGCACCTGCTCGATCGCTTTACGCGACGTGCCGTAATAGTTGCCAAAGACCTCTGCATGTTCCAGAAACGCGTTTTCGCCAATCATCGAGCGGAATTCGTCGTGATTCACGAAGAAATAGTGTTCGCCGTGCACTTCACCCGGACGCGGCGCCCGCGTGGTATGGGAGACCGATACCTGGGTGTCATACAACGGTTGGGTTTTTAATAAAGCCTGAATCAGGCTGGATTTACCCGCGCCGCTAGGGGCGGAAACAATATAAAGCGTGCCTTGAGCCATGAGTGTCTTTTGTATGTGGTTATCGAAAGAGGTCCTACATACGAGCCTATTATACACGTCGCCGCGGCGTGACGCAGTCATTGTCACACTTTTTGCCGCTGTTTCTTTCATTTTGCCTGCCGTTTTCCTGAATTCGCCAGCCGTTGCTGCAATGAGGCGTAAATCCTGGAAGGCGCTTCGCAAGGCGAAAAAGCTTCCGTCGCGGCTCGCGGCATTCTGCAGCAGACTCTCCGCCAGGTGATGGAGGAGGGGACTGCAATGCGTAAAGGAGGGTGGTGGCTGGCGCTAGGGATGTTCTCTGCCAGCGCGCTGGCGACGTGTCCGGACTGGCCGCCGGCCAGAGGAAGGCAGGAGATTTCACGCCTTCATCAGCAAATTGTCGCCTGGAAAGAGGCTTACTGGCGGCAGGGCGCCAGCGGAGTGAGCGATGACGTTTACGACCAGCTCACCCTGCGCCTGGCGCAGTGGCGACAATGCTTTCCGGGCGCGACGCCTGAGGATGACGATCTGCCTCCGCCCACCGGCGATGCGCGTCATCCGGTGGCCCATACCGGCGTGCGCAAGCTGGCGGATGAGGACAGCGTTGCCCGCTGGATGAAAAATAAATCCGACCTGTGGATACAGCCTAAAGTGGACGGCGTGGCGGTGACTCTCGTTTATCGCCAGGGGCGTCTGGTTCAGGCCATTAGCCGCGGCGATGGTTTACGCGGTGAGGCATGGACCGCCCGAGCGCGGCAGATCCCGGCGCTGGCGAAAGTGATGACCGGTGAACTGGCCGACAGCGTACTGCAGGGGGAACTGTTTCTGCGCCGGGACGGCCATGTCCAGCAGCGGGCCGGGGGGATGAATGCGCGGGCGAAAGTCGCCGGGTTGATGATGCGAGCCGACGCGGCGGCGGCGCTCAGTCAACTGGACGTTTTTATCTGGGCCTGGCCAGACGGCCCGTCGGATATGCGCCGTCGTCAGCAGCTGCTGGCGCAGGCGGGGTTTAAGTACAGCGGACAATATACCCATCCGGTGTCGCGCATCGAGCAGGTGGCGCAGTGGCGCCAGCGCTGGTATCGCTCGCCGCTGCCCTTCGTCAGCGACGGTGTGATTGTGCGCGAAGGACGCGAGCCGCCGGGGCGAGTCTGGTCGCCCGGAAAGGGCGAGTGGCTGGCAGCCTGGAAATATCCTCCGGCATCGCGGGTGATGCAGGTACGGGCGATCCGTTTCAGTACCGGCCGCAGCGGCAGACTCAACGTGGTGGCCGAGCTTGAGCCCCAGCGGCTGGATGATAAACGCGTGCAGCGGGTTAACGTTGGCTCTGTGTCCCGCTGGCAGATGCTGGATATTGGGGTTGGCGATCAGCTGCAGATCAGTCTGGCAGGGCAGGGTATTCCTCGGGTCGACGCCGTCGTCTGGCGGACGGCCGAGCGCCATAAACCGACGCCGCCGCCGGCGAAATTTAATGCGCTAACCTGCTATTTCGCCACCCCTGAGTGCAGCGAACAGTTTCTTTCCAGGCTGATCTGGTTGTCATCAAAGTCCGCCCTGAATGTCGATGGCGTGGGGGAAAATTTATGGCGCGTCATTCAGCAGCAAAACCCGATGACGCATATCTTTTCCTGGCTGGCGCTTACCGTTGAGCAGCTGCAGGCGGTGCCAGGGATTTCCGCCGCCCGCGGGCAGCACCTCTGGCATCAGTTTGATCTTGTTCGCAAACGACCTTTTATCCGCTGGGTGCTGGCGATGGGGATCCCGGTGCCGCAGGGGGCGCTGGCGCAGCTCGAAAGCGAGAACTGGCATCTGCTGGCGGCAAAAAGTGAAGCGCAATGGCGCACGCTGCCGGGCGTGGGGGAGATCAGAGCCCGCCAGCTGGTGGCTTTCCTGCACCATCCGGACGTGGTGGCGCTGGCGCAATGGCTTAGCGGGCAGCGCATCCCCGGATTTTAAGGCGGTTAGTGGGCGTCATGGGTGTAGTGGAAGACCGGTAGCCCCAGTTTCCAGCGCAGCGCCAGCATGCGGGCGGTAAAGCCGAACAGCAGTGTAGCCAGCACCACCACATCGTGGCTGCTGACGTAATGTTGCAGAGCAATATAGAGTACGGCTGCGGCAAAGGAGATCCCGGCATACAGCTCTTTCTGGAAGACCAGCGGAATGCGTTTGCAGAACATATCGCGCAGTACGCCGCCGAAGACACCGGTGATCACGGCGGCAATAGAGGCGATAACCGGGCCTTCGCCCATGTCCAGGGCGATCTGCGCGCCGATGATGGAAAACACGATCAGCCCCAGCGCGTCCAGCACCAGAAACAGCCGACGAAGGTGCGGCATCACCGGAGCGGCAATGGTCGTGAGGACGGCGGCGACGGCGACAATGATGACATATTCGGGATGCTTCACCCAACCAAGAGGATAGTGCCCCAGCAGGATATCGCGAACGGAACCCCCGCCCAGCGCGGTCGCAGTGGCGATAATGATGACGCCAAACGTATCCATCCGCCGGCGCCCGGCAGCCAGTGCGCCGGTCATGGCTTCCGCGGTGATACCGATTAAATACAGAACATGAAGCAGCATAGATCCCCCCAGGTAATGGCGGGCAGGTTAACGATTTGTGCGCAGGATCACGATTGAGATTTTCTAAAGCGAATCATTTACGCCAGGAAAAATTAATGGAAATAGTATCTGTGATGGCTTGATTTAAAGGTTTATTGATTTTTTAGGGATTTTTATTGATTAGAAAAAGTAATGCTAAGTGAAGCGATGGGTATCACTATCGAAAACACTATGATTACGCAATGTTTAAGTCTCGCCCTTTATTCTTTTATTTTTCCTTTTCAAGGCCTGAGAAAATGAGCGTCGCCGCCGGGAATAAAAATCATCTGATCCGCCTGATAGCCGTGGTGTTAACCGGGATTCTGGCCGGTCTGTCCGGCATGGTTTTGGCACTAATTTTACACGCGATTCAGCACCTGGCTTTTGGTTACAGTTACGGGCAGATCGTTGGTTCGGTGTCATTTTTACAGGGCGTCACGGAGTCGTCCTGGCCACGCCGCATCGTGGCAATCGTGGCCGGCGGCGCCGTCGCCGGATTTGGCTGGTGGCTGCTTGGTCGCTACGGGCAGAGGCGGGTTTCTATTGCGGCGGCGGTGGCCAACCCCTGCGTACCCATGCCCGCGGGTACCACGACGATCCACGCGCTGCTGCAGATCGTCACCGTAGCGCTGGGCTCCCCGCTTGGCCGCGAAGTGGCGCCCCGGGAAATGGGCGCGCTGGGGGCGGGGATGGTGGCGCGTAAGCTGCGCCTGCTGGAAGATGAAACCCGCACGCTGATTGCCTGTGGGGCGGGCGCGGGTCTGGCGGCGGTCTATAACGTCCCGCTGGCAGGGGCGTTGTTCAGCCTTGAGGTCATGCTGCTGTCGTTTAGCTGGGAAAAAACGCTGGCGGCGATAATGACCTCGGCGATTGCCGCCTGGACGGCCACCCTGGGGTTAGGGGATGAATCGCAATACCATTTTGTTTCCAGCGCACTTCCGCACACCTTTCTCTGGTGGGCGATTCTGGCGGGCCCGATTCTTGGCACCGGCGCCTGGCTCTTTCGCAAAGCGACCAGCGCGGCGCGTTCACGCGCGCGAAGTAACTGGCAGATGCCGGTGTTCTGTCTGCTGGGGTTTTGTCTTCTTGCCATCCTGAGTCTTTATTTCCCCGAGCTTCCGGGCAATGGCAAGGGTCCAATGCAGCTGGCGCTCAGCGACGGGCTGCCTCTCTCCATGGTCGCTGTCCTGTTAGTATTGAAGATGGTGGTGATTCTGGCGGTGCTGCTCGGCGGCGCGGAGGGTGGATTGTTAACCCCAGGGCTGGCGGTGGGCGGATTGGTCAGCCTGCTGCTCTGCGCGCTCTGGCAGCTCGGCTTCCCTGGCGGTGATAAAAGCAGCTTCGCTGTGGTGGGGGCGGCCGCGTTTCTCGCCGCCTCCATGCAGATGCCGTTGACCGCAGTGGCGCTGGTGATGGAGTTTACCCACATGGATCACAGCTATCTGGCTCCGGCGCTGCTGTGCGCGGCAGGGGCGTTTTTAACCTGCCGGGTGCTGGATAAAAAATAGGCTTACCGAGCCGCGGTGAAAGTCAGGGAGGGGCCCGTTGATCCTGAAAGTAAAATCAGCCGCGTTTTTCCCTGATGGTTGCCTCATGGTTAATAAGCCATATTTTTCGTGCAATGCCGCCGCCGTAACCGGTCATCGAACCATCTTTGCCGATAATTCGATGGCACGGGATGATAATCGCGACGCGGTTAGCGCCGTTTGCAGCAGCCACCGCGCGCGTGGCCGTTGGTTTACCTATCTCCATCGCAATCGATTGATAATGCGTCGTCTCACCGAAGCTAACGTGCTGTAAACGGCGCCAGACCGCTCGCTGGAATTCGCTGCCTGGGGTATCAAGCGCCACCTCGAACGATTGACGCTGTCCGGCGAAATACTCCGTTATTTCCTGTTGCGCCTGCCTGGTGTGGGCATTTTCACCTGCGATGATGCTGGCGTTGAACCGCCGCTGCAGGTCGCTGAATTCTGACTCCAGCGCTCGTCTGTCGACAAACTCCAGCAGACAAATTCCCCGTTGCGTTGCACAAACAAACATTGGCCCTAACGGGGTGGTAAAACGATGAATTAAAACAACCTGGCGTTGCGCGCTGGGTGCGAAACCGGTCAATTTTTTGCAGGTATAGCCGAAGCCGCTTAAGGACTCGTAACCGCTATCGAAAGCGACATCGGTAGTTGAGCGGCCTGCTTTTAATTCCTGAAGCGCCATATTCAAACGCTGCATCCGTTGAAAAGCCTGAAAGGTGATCCCGTGGTTTTGCAGGAACCAGCGGCGAACGCGTTCCGGGCTAATATCGTGCTGACGTAGCTCGCTATCGCTGAGGCGGACCTTTGGAGCTTCTCGCAGCAGGCGGAGCGCTTGTTCAACAAAGGCGGGGGCCGTCCGGGCATTCTCCGTCGGGCGACAGACTTTGCATGGCCGGAAGCCGGCATCCAGCGCGGATTTAAAGTCATTATAAAATTCGACGTTTTCCCGCCGGGGTTTTCGCGCCCGACAGACCGAGATACAAAATACGCCGGTGGTTTTCACGCCGACGAAAAAAACGCCGGTGAATTCCACCGCGCGTTCAAGCAGCGCCTGATACCAGATATCGCACTGCATGCTGTCGGTAATTTTCATGGTCAAAAAACACCTGAGAAAGAGTGTTGGGTTTGCACCTGACATAATAAGTCTTTCAGTCTGGCCTGCGTCGCAGCATAAATAAAATTGCCCATCGAAATTCGTTTTACGCCCAGTGTCGATAAGGTGCTGAAGTCAGCCAGCTCAGGCATACACATTACGTTTAAGGGTAAAGGCACGTGGTGAACGATGGCGGTAATATCCTCCGCGCGGGTGACGCAAGGCACAAAAAAACCGCATGCGCCGTGTTTGGCGTAGAGTTGACCGCGATAGAGCGTCTGAACCAGCGCATCTTGTACGTTGAGAAGAAAGGTATCGGTGCGGACATTAACAAACAGACCGGGACAGGCGCGGGTGATTTCCTGCAGTTTGACGGCAAAGCGCTCCGCATCGTCAAGACGACGCGTACTATCCACCACATGACTATCCTCGAGATTTATTCCACTCACGCCGAGATGCGCCAGACGCCGGATATTATCAATGATGTGGCTGGTTGTCGCGCCGTAGCCCGCCTCTAAATCGACGCTTAACGGCAGTTCGCTAACGGTTTTGATGCGTGAGACGACATAAAACAGCTCGTCAAAACTCATCTCTTCGCCATCTTCATACCCTAACATTGCGGCGATAGCAGCGCTGGAGGATCCCAGCGCCTGATAACCAGCCTGCTGAGCAGCCTGAGCGCTGCTGGCATCCCAGACATTGGCAAGCAACAAAGGTTGGTTTTGCTGGTGAAGCGCATTAAAGTCCATTCTTTTCTCTCGCGGTAGTGTTTTCATGACTGTGCCGCGTTGTGCTTATTTGCCACAACCGAAAACTGGACGACTATTTTTTATAAGTAGATTCTTATCATTCGCCCGTGAGAGAGATAAATAAAAAGGCCATGATTTATCATGGCCCTGGATACCGAAATACATTAACAAACGAGAAAGCGTTACTCGATATTCTGGATTTGCTCGCGCATTTGCTCGATGAGTACCTTCAGCTCAATCGCGGAGTTGGTCACCTCGGCGTTAATCGATTTTGACGCCAGGGTGTTCGATTCACGGTTGAACTCCTGCATCATAAAGTCGAGACGGCGACCCACAGCTTCTTTCTTCTTCAGAATGTTATAGGTCTCTTTAACGTGCGCTTCGAGACGGTCCAGTTCTTCGGCAACGTCGATACGCTGCGCCATCAGCACCAGCTCTTGCTCAAGGCGGTTATTTTCCAGCTGTACTTCCGCATCTTCCAGCTTGGCGACCAGGCGCTCGCGCTGCCACTGGAGAATTTCCGGCATATGAGCGCGAACTTTCGCCACTTCGCCGCTCACGCCTTCAAGCCGCTGCTCGATAAGCGCTTTCAGGGCCTGGCCTTCCGTTTCGCGGGCGACGATGAAGTCGTCCAGCGCGCCGTCAAGAGCGGCCAGAATGTCGGCGGCGATGGCGTCGAGATCCTGCTCTTTGGCGGCCATCACACCCGGCCAGCGCAGGATATCAACCGGGTTGATTTCCCCTTCATCGCTCTGCATTTTCACCCAGTTGGCAGCGTTTACCAGCTGTTTAGCCAGCTTTTCGTTGAGGATGAGTTCACCCTGAGCGCTGGGATCTTGTTCAAAACGCAAGGTGCATTCGACTTTACCGCGAGTCAGGCGGGCGCGAATGCGCTCGCGTACCACGGGCTCCAGACTACGGAACTGCTCCGGCAGGCGGAAGTACGTTTCCAGATAGCGCTGGTTTACCGAGCGCAGCTCCCATGCGGCGCTACCCCAGTCACCCTTGATTTCACGGCGGGCATAGGCGGTCATACTGCGGATCATAGGCGTTCCTGTTTTCGTAATAATGAATGCAAGGATTATAGCCGTGCGGGCGGTGACTTAACAGGAATAGTGATGAAATACTTCAAGGACGATTGTTTTAAGGGATATCGCCGCAAAGTTATTTTCGCCAGGGGCTGTAGGTGGGGTTATATATTATGGGAATCCGTAGTTAATATTTTCTGATATTAGATGCGGGCATGGAATTCGGATGCCTTTGTACAAATGCATATACCGCCAGACAAGCTATTCTGTGAGTTTTAGGAAGTATAATCACCAGAAATGAGATAGGGTATTACCTTTAAGCATTATGTATGTTTTTTTTGCATTGATTACTATAAATTTATTAAAATTTTGGAGATTATATTTATGTTGAGAATACTGTTATATTAATTATATCTAATTGTTTTGTTTTGGCCTTTTAAAGTTTTGTGCGGTATTGTCCGACTGAAAGAACGCTAGTATAGTCGTTTAAGATGAGTTCTATAAAAAGGATTTTAATATGGACGCTATCTTTGACAGAGTCGTAAGGGAATTTTTTCCAAATACAACCATACCTTTTTGGAAAAAATGGCTGTTCAGGACGGCATTTGGCAATAAGGTATTTTCTCGCTTAATATATAACGAGCGACTCGTTAATAAAAATGGGGTCGAGTGGGTTAATGCAGTTGTTGAACTCCTTGAGTTGAAATGTGAAAGCGAATACCACCAATTTAACAACATACCTGAGCATGGGGCTACGGTTGTTATTTCAAATCATCCGACGGTTATCGATGGACTTAGCTTAATACATACGGTCTCCCGAGTCAGGAGTGATATAAAAATAATAGCCAATCACGTTTTGCCAATTATATTCCCCCAGGTATCGGAACTTACCATTGGAATTGAGAATATGGCCGGTAAGATGAGCCATAAAAAATTCCGCGAGATGAACAATCACCTGCGAAAAGGAGGCGTATTGATTATATGTCCTGCGGGTAAGCTGGCTAACTGGTCTCTTTCCGGGTTACAGGAGCATAAGTGGAACCCCGGTTTTTTACAGCTTGCTATGAGAAATAATGCAGCATTGGTACCAATTCATATTACGGGAGCAAACAGTAAGATTTATTATCTTACTGCAACATTCTGGCGGCAACTGTCGAATATGATGGTTATTCGTGAAGCTCTCCGCCATCATGGCAAGACCATGAAAATCAATATAGGACAGCAAATAGCCTTATCCTCGTTTAAAGAATACAATAAAGATCTTTCTGCCGCGGCAAATGTATGTTTGACGCACCTCCAGAGTATAGCGAAGAATGGCCCGGCTATGTTAGATACGATTGCGCCGCAAGAATTAGAACCAGGTAAAAAGGAGCTAATTAGCGCAATAGAGGAGTGCGAAATATTAAGGCAGTTTGAAGACGGTAGAAAACTAGTGATATATCGCTGTAATACTAACCGAACCTCACCTATTATTGATGAGTTAGGGCGCTTACGCGAACGCTGTTATCGCGATATTGGTGCCGGAACTGGTAACGACCGAGATAACGATGTTTTTGATGAAAGTTATTATCATATCATTTTGTGGGATCCTTCTGATGTGGAAATCCTGGGAGCATATCGTGTTATGCCCGTTGGCGAGCAGCTGGCCCAACATGGTGTAACAGGCCTCTATAGCAACAGCTTGTTTAAATACCATGATAATGCCTATTCCTGTTTAGAGAAGTGTGTGGAAATTGGCCGCGGCTTTATTCAGAAACCTTATCAAAAAAGTAAGGTGCTTGATTATTTATGGCAAGGGATATTTGACTTTATAAAAAGATATCCGGACTATAAATACTTGCTGGGTGTGCTGACCATTCCTGGAACTTTTCCTGAAAAAGTACAGAAACTCATCATCAGTTTCTATAATATATACTTTTCCTCGACAGCTGATTTTTGTTCGCCGATAGCATTGTTCACTGCCGAAAATGTACAGGATGATACTCCATTTTGTGGCGAAGATTTTAGAGCAGACTGGAGCATGCTTAATCACCTGCTGAGAGAAGAAGGTTATGAACTTCCCTGGCCTTTTAAACAGAGTGCTAAATGGTTCTCCCCGGGCGGATCGTCGATTCTTGCATTCACAAAAGATGATTCTTTTAATTCGATAGCTGGGTTAAATCTGAGCTCTATAGATAAATTGAATGAAAGCTACGTTAAGCATTATTTAAGAGATTAAACTGACGATGATTGTCCGGTCCTGGAGCGAGCGTGCCTCAATCCAGACCGTAGTGATAAGGGAAATGATATACGTATGGATGCGTTTTAATGCGAAAGCCAATAAATGTATTTATTATATTGATATCGGTGCTGATACTCACCGGATGTGATAACAAATCAGATAACATGTTATCCGGTTATTCACATGGAGAATTTGTATACCTTTCATATTCTGGTAACGAAAAAATAGAACGGATCTTGATCAATAAAGGAGATAACGTCGCCGCAGGACAGGAGTTAGTGAAGATTGAGTCCTTCGATGCGCAAAATATTTTCCTGCGCGCTGAGGAAAAGCTATCAGCAGAGAGCGCTCTATTACGAAATCTGGAATCTGGCGAACGGCCTGAAGAGTTGGATATTATACGTTCGCAGATAAAAAAAGCACAATCGGCAGAATCCCAGGTAAAGCGGCAGCTTGGGCGATATCGTAATCTTTACGCCAATCATGCCATATCGCTTGCGGAATGGGAGGATATCCGGGATGAATTAACTCAAAAAGGCGCACAGGTTGAAGAGTTAATTAATCAACTCAAAGCACGGCAACTCCCTGCCCGGCAGGATGAGATTAGCAAGCAGCGCTCAATGGTGGCCGCGGCAAAACTCGAACGGGATAAGGCGCTGTGGGATGTCCAGCAAACGACGATTGTTTCTCCGGTCAATGCTAAAGTCTTCGATATTATTTATCGTGCCGGGGAGCGCCCTTCTGCTGGTAAACCAATAATCAGTCTGTTACCTCCTGAGAATATAAAAGTACGCTTCTTTATACCCGAAGCGAAGCTCGGTAAATTTAAAATCGGATCTAAGGTAAAACTTATATGCGATGGTTGCGCTGAGCCCATTGCTGGCATTATTAACTATATCAGCCCTGAGGCCGAGTTTACGCCTCCAGTTATTTATAGTACGAAACGTCGTGAGAAGCTCATTTTTATGGCGGAGGCTATCCCTGCGCTGCAGCAGGCAGGACGGATGAAAATCGGCCAACCGTTTGATGTGGAGATTATTGGCGATGAATAATCTTTGTATTGATGCAAAAAATCTCAATAAACATTTTGGCGAGCATCACGTCGTAAAGGATTTCTCTTTACAGGTAGCAAAAGGCGAGATCTATGGTTTTCTCGGTCCGAACGGTAGCGGAAAAACGACATCGATTCGAATGATGTGTGGTTTGATTACGCCGGATTCCGGTGAAGGTACTTGTCTGGGTATGGATATCTTTACGCAGCGGGAAAAGATAAAGAAAAAGATAGGCTACATGACCCAGTATTTCTCAATGTGGGGAAATTTAACTATTCGGGAAAACTTACTTTTTATTGCGCGGTTATATAGCCTCGATCAGCGTAGAGATCGGGTTGAACGTGCGCTTTCTGAGTTAGGCCTCACTGCCCGACAGCACCAGCTGGCTAAGGAGCTTTCTGGGGGCTGGAAGCAAAGAATGGCCCTCGCCGCCTGTATGTTGCATGAACCCGTTTTGCTATTTCTGGATGAGCCGACTGCTGGCGTGGATCCCAAGGCGCGGCGAGAGTTCTGGCAAATGCTGCACCAGCTCTCTGACCGGGGGATCTCGATACTGGTGAGCACGCATTATATGGATGAGGCTGAGCGCTGCCATAAGGTTGCCTATCTATCTTATGGTCGGCTGCTGGCGAATGGCACTATTGCGTCGATTATCGCCTCCCAGAATTTGATCACCATGCGAACCAGCGGCGCCGGTCTGACGCTGCTTGAAAGCCAGCTACAGCGCTTGCCGGATATTGAGCAAACGGTCATTTTTGGCAATCAGCTTTATATTACATCCAGAGATGAAGCGAAGTTAAAATCCGCGCTTTTTGCCTTTACGCAACAGGGTTATGAGTTCTGTAAGGTGGATACCAATCTGGAAGATGCATTTACCTACTTGATGAAAAATAATTGTGAAAAAAATTAATTTTAGCTTCTCCGTTACGCGGTGGATTGGCGTGGTTATTAAGGAAATTCACGAGCTACGCCGTGATAAAGTCAGCATCAGTATGGTGCTCCTGACACCTCTTTTTCAGCTGATCATTCTTGGCTATGCCATCAATATGGATCCGCATAATCTTCCGACCGCCTTACTAAATTATGATACCGAACGCATGAGTCAAATCTTTGTGACGGAAGCGCAAAATACCGGGTATTTTTCGATGATTCCTGTCGATTCAGAAGAGGCGGCGCAGAAAGCCTTTGTGCGGGGGGATGTCACTTTTATCGTGACGATCCCTGAAGGGTTTACGCGCAAGTTACTGCGTGGAGAAAAGCCACAACTATTGATTCAGGGGGATGCCATCGATCCGATCACCACGGGGAATGCGCTCAGCGCCCTTGTGCAGGTGGCGAAGTCGATGTTTCAGCACGATTTGCCGGGCGACATGCGTGTGGTGCAAAAAGAGGATGATTTCGAGCTTATCATTCATCGCATGTTTAACCCTGAGGGGATAACCCAGTTTAATACTATTCCCGGTATTATGGGGTCTATACTCAGTACAACGTTAATCCTGATGACCGCCCTGTCTATTACCCGCGAGCGAGAAAACGGGGCGTTAGAAAATTTACTGGTCTCTCCGTTGTCCGGGCTTGAGGTCATTATTGGGAAAATAACGCCTTTTGTTATCATTGGTCTGTTTCAGGCGACGTTAATCCTGATTGCCGCCGTTTTGTTGTTCGATATCCCCCTTCACGGTAGCGTCTTCCTACTATTTTTTGTGCTGTTAATTTATGTCTTTCTTTGTCTGTCAATTGGTATCGGTATTTCTGGCTTAGCACAAAACCAGCTGCAGGCGCTGCAAATGTCGTCATTTTATTTCATCCCTTCACTTATGCTGTCCGGATTTGTCAGCCCCTTTATTAGTATGCCAGACTGGGCGAAAGCCATTGGCTCCTGTTTACCGCTGACCTACTTCATCCGCCTGGTTAAGGGCATTATGCTGAAAGGCTATTCAGCAATGGCATTGTTGCCTGACCTCTTGCCGCTGATAGGCCTGGCGGTGATTGTCATTGGTGTGGGGTTGAAATCTTATCGTAAAACGCTGGACTGACATTATCGGCGCGTCCGGCTGGAGTGGGCATAGGCTTTTTGCCATGAAATTCGTATAATGCGCCCTCACATTCGTTTCAAGCCGGAGATTTCTATCATGCGTCCAGCAGGCCGTAGCGCTAATCAGGTGCGTCCCGTCACCCTGACCCGTAATTACACAAAACACGCTGAAGGCTCCGTGCTGGTCGAATTCGGTGATACCAAAGTGCTGTGCACTGCCTCTATTGACGAAGGCGTTCCGCGTTTCCTGAAAGGCCAGGGCCAGGGCTGGATCACCGCTGAATACGGCATGCTGCCGCGTTCTACGCACACGCGTAACGCGCGTGAAGCGGCAAAAGGCAAGCAGGGCGGCCGGACGATGGAAATTCAGCGCCTGATTGCCCGCGCGCTGCGCGCAGCGGTTGACCTGAAAGCGCTGGGCGAATTCACGATTACTCTCGACTGCGATGTACTGCAGGCCGACGGCGGCACCCGCACTGCCTCCATTACCGGTGCCTGCGTGGCGCTGGCCGATGCGCTGAATAAGCTGGTCGCCGCCGGCAAGCTGAAAACCAATCCGATGAAAGGGATGGTGGCCGCGGTCTCCGTCGGTATCGTAAATGGCGAAGCCATCTGCGATCTGGAGTACATCGAAGACTCCGCCGCGGAGACCGACATGAACGTGGTGATGACCGAAGATGGCCGTATTATTGAGGTGCAGGGCACTGCGGAAGGTGAGCCGTTTACCCATGAAGAACTCCTCACTCTCCTGGCGTTAGCCCGAGGGGGGATCGAGTCCATTATCACGACGCAGAAGGCGGCGTTAGAAAATTAATGATTAAGGCGACTGAGAAGTCGCCTTTTTTTTTGCGCTTTATCCTTCATCACACCTGCGAAGGGGAGCGCGCAGTCTGACAATGATGAAAAGTACCAAAGGAGCGAATCCATGAAGCCGTATCAGCGCCAGTTTATTGAGTTTGCGCTTAGCAAGCAGGTTCTTAAGTTTGGCGAATTCACGCTGAAATCCGGGCGCAAGAGCCCCTATTTCTTCAACGCCGGCCTGTTTAACACCGGGCGCGATCTGGCTCTGCTGGGCCGTTTTTATGCCGAGGCGCTGGTGGATTCCGGAATTGAGTTTGACCTGCTGTTTGGCCCGGCCTACAAAGGAATCCCAATCGCCACCACCACCGCGGTGGCGTTAGCCGAGCATCATGACCGCGATCTGCCTTACTGCTTTAACCGCAAAGAGGCAAAAACCCATGGCGAAGGCGGCAATCTGGTCGGTAGCCCGCTGCAGGGCCGGGTAATGCTGGTGGATGACGTGATCACCGCCGGTACGGCGATTCGCGAATCCATGGAGATTATCCAGGCCCAGGGCGCGCAGCTGGCGGGCGTTCTGATCTCCCTGGATCGTCAGGAACGCGGCCGCGGCGAGATCTCCGCCATTCAAGAAGTGGAGCGGGATTACGGCTGCCAGGTTATCTCAATCATCACTCTGAAAGAGCTGATCGCTTACCTGGAAGAAAAGCCGGAGATGGCGGAACACCTGGCGTCAGTTCGCGCCTATCGTGAAGCTTACGGCGTCTGATGATGCGCCCGGCAGCCTCGGCTGCCGGATTTCCGCTATATCAGCTTAGCGCCCTGCGCATTGACGTACAGCGAATAGATTGACGTGCTGGACGCCATAAACAGACGATTGCGCTGTTCGCCGCCAAAGCACAAGTTCGCGCAGCGCTCTGGCAGTTTAATGGTGCCGATATGCTTACCCTGTGGGTTGAAGATCCGCACGCCGTCGAGTTCTTCGTTTCCGCTTCCCCATCCGCACCACAGATTGCCGTCTGCGTCGCAGGCGATCCCATCGGCGGTACCGTTCCCACAGTCGAGATATACCCGTTTATTTTTCAGCGTATTGCCTTCCACATCCCACGCCAGAATTAAGCGGTTCGGTGTCGCCCGGCTTTCCACCACGTATAAGGTCTTTTCGTCCGGCGAGAAACACAAACCATTTGGCCCTTTTACGTCGCCCAGTACCACGCTCAGTTTGCGGCTTTCCGGCTCCAGACAATAGACGTTTTGCGGCAATTCTGATGTTGCTTTGTGGCCTTCGTAAAAACCACTGATGCCAAATGGCGGATCGGTAAACCAGATGGTGCCGTCTGACTTCACAACGATATCGTTTGGAGAATTGAGGCGATGACCCTGGTAGCTATCGGCCAGTACGGTAACAGACCCATCGTATTCGGTACGCGTAATGCGGCGGGTGTCGTGCTCGCAACTGATTAAGCGCCCTTGTCTGTCGCGGGCGTGACCATTGCTATAATTGGCCGGGTAGCGAAAGATGCTGGTTTCTCCGCTGACTTCATCCCAGCGCATGATGGCGTTATTCGGAATGTCGCTCCACAGCAGCATTCGCATGTCGCCGAACCAGACCGGGCCTTCCGCCCAGCGGAAGCCGCTGGCGATGCGTTCGACCTTTGCGCTGGCAAGCATATAGCGACGAAAGCTATCATCGACGGCCACGATGCGTGGGTCCGGATAGCGTTCAGAGGGGGCCCATGCTGCGAAGCTTTTTTGACTGACCAGTAGCGATGCGGTTGCCAACCCGCCTATCTTCAGTAAATCCCGCCGTGACGTCGCCATCAAATCTCTCCTTGTCGGGTGGTGTTGGGGGAGGGTGAAATGTTCAGCAAGCTGGATAGTAGGAAAGGAAAGCGGAAACGCGCATTGGGCAATTCAACCAATGGCCCTGGGATTTGCGACAAACTTACGCAGATTGCGAGGAGAATCATGCAGCCTGGCGGCTGCATGTGAGGATTTACTGCAGCTGTGCGGCGACCAGCGGCCAGCGGGCGTCGAAATCATCCGTCGGACGATATTTGAACTCGCTGCGCACAAAGCGCGACAGCATGCCCTCGCAGAAAGCCAGCAGCTGGCTGGCCAGCAGGGTTTCGTCGAGGGTGTAGCCTTCGCCTTCGCGCATTTTTTTCTCGCGCATCACCTGGCGTAGCTGCGCTTCGATGCGCTCAAAAAGCTGGTTGATGCGACCCTGAAGCCGGTCCTGTTCGAACATCAGCGCGTGCCCGGTGAGGATACGCGTCAGCCCAGGATTACGCTCGCCAAAGCCAAGAATCAACAGAACGATCAGGCGCAGGCGCGCGGTGGTGTCCTTTTCATCTTTCAAAATCAAATTGATGCGCGTAATCAGACTGTCTTCAATGAACTCGATCAGGCTGTCAAACATGCGGGTTTTGCTGGGAAAATGGCGATACAGCGCGGCTTCAGAGACGCCGACGGAAGCCGCCAGTTTCGCGGTGGTAATACGCTGACTACCATCGCTGGATTCCAGCATCAGCGCCAGAGATTGAAGTATTTCTTCGCGACGATTCCGTTTCGCAGTTTGCTTTTCTGCCATGTTTTAAAATACCCCTGAAAATAAGCACTTGTCAGGCAGGCATCCACAACGCGACCGCAAACCAGGGCTTGCGGTAATGTTATTGCGTTATGCGCGTTGGGATGCAGATTCCGTGTTGCTGGGCTTATTTACGCCCTGAGTGACCGAAGCCGCCTTCGCCGCGGTCGGTGGCATCGAAGGATTCCACCAGGTTAAATTCCGCCTGAACGACCGGCACAAAGACCATCTGTGCGATACGTTCGCCCGGCTCGATAATAAAGCTCTGCTGACCGCGGTTCCAGACGGACACCATCAGCTGCCCCTGGTAATCGGAGTCGATAAGGCCCACCAGGTTGCCCAGGACTACGCCATGCTTATGACCCAGGCCGGAGCGCGGCAGGATCACCGCCGCCAGAGAGGGATCGGCGATATGAATCGCAAGGCCGGTCGGCAACAGTGTGGTTGCGCCCGGCGCCAGCTCTACGGCGTCGTCGAGACAGGCTCGCAGGTCAAGTCCGGCGGAGCCGGAGGTGGCATAGGTCGGCAGCGGAAATTGCTGGCCGACACGCGGGTCCAGAATCTTAACGTCGATTTTTTTCATCATAACGGGTCACGATCTCGTCGAGTAATAATTGGCCCAGGAGTTCCTTGCGCTCAAGTGGTAAGCGCTTTTCCCCATCCTGCCAGAAAAGGTGTAGTGCGTTGCTGTCGCTGTTAAAGCCCTGATTAGGCTGGGAAACATCGTTGGCGCAAATCAGGTCGAGGTTCTTGCGGGCACGTTTTTGCCGCGCATATTCTTCCACATTATTCGTTTCGGCGGCAAACCCAACGACGTAGGGGCGATGTGATTTTAGCGCCGCGACCCCGGCCACGATATCCGGGTTTTTAACCATTTTTATTGTTAATTCATCACCTTGTTTTTTTATTTTATCTTCGGCGATGACGGCGGCGCGGTAATCCGCTACCGCGGCGCAGCCAATAAAAATGTGCTGCTGCTGGGCGCCAGCCTGGACGGCCGCTTCCATCTCCAGCGCGGTAGTGACATCAATGCGCTGCACAAACGGCGGGGTCGGTAGCGATACCGGCCCGCTGATCAAGGTCACGTTCGCGCCCCGCTGCGCTGCGGCGGCGGCAATCGCGAAGCCCATCTTGCCAGAGCTGTGGTTGGTGATATAACGCACCGGATCCAATGGCTCACGGGTCGGGCCCGCGGTAATCATGAGGTTGAGATGTTGCAAATCTTTGACAGGGGAGGCGAAATGCTGCGCGGCCATGTCTACGATAGTTAACGGATCGAGCATTCTCCCCGGGCCGACGTCGCCGCAGGCCTGGCTACCGCTGTCTGGTCCCCATAGCAGCAGCCCGCGGGTAGCGAGCGTCTGCAGATTATGCTGGGTGGCCTGCGCGCGATACATCTGCTGGTTCATGGCGGGCACCACGGCAACCGGGGATGGGGTGGCAAGACAGATCGTCGACACCAGATCGTTGGCCATGCCGGCCGCCACGCGAGCGATTAAATCGGCGGTCGCTGGGGCGAGGATCACCAGGTCGGCCCATTTACCGAGCTCAATATGGCCCATTGCCGCTTCCGCCGCCGGATCGAGCAGGCTGTCGGAAACCGGATAGCCGGATACCGCCTGCAGGCTGAGTGGGGTGATGAACGCTTTTGCCGCCTCCGTCATCGCGACACGCACTTCCGCGCCGCGTTCACGCAGCCGGCGCACCAGTTCCGGGGTTTTATACGCCGCGATGCCGCCGCTGACGCCCAGGACGATTTTTTTACCCGCCAGAGTCATCATGATGTCTTCCTGTTGCCGTAGACCAGAATCCGCGCATCTTATCACAATCCTGCCGCCGTCGTGCCTCTGCCGGGCATTCACTTTGCGAGCGGCTACGCAGGGTGAAAATCGGCGGGTCGGCAGCGCCGTCAGGCTGTGCCAGGATAGGCTGATTCATCCAGGAGGGCGCATGGACGGAATGGAAAATCTGATGCCACGGGAGAAGATGCTGCAATACGGCATCGAAACGCTAACGGATGTTGAGCTACTGGCGCTTTTTCTGCGCGTCGGCACGCGTCGTCAGGATGTGCTCAGCTATGCCCAGGCGTTACTACAGCGTTTTGGCTCACTCTACGCTCTGCTTTCCGCTGATAAAGCGCAACTGATTGCTGTGGACGGACTGGGGCTGGCGAAATATGCGCAACTGAAGGGCATTGCCGAGCTGGCGCGACGCTATTTTAGCTCGCAGCTGGTCGAGGAGGCCGCGCTGGTCACCCCCTCGATGACGCGCGAGTTTTTACAAAGCCAGCTGACGGAAGAGGAGCGCGAGATCTTTATGGTGATCTTTTTAGATAATCAGAACCGGGTGTTGAAACATAGTCGTCTTTTTTCTGGTACTCTTAGCCACGTTGAGGTGCATCCGCGAGAAATTGTACGCGAAGCCATCAAAGTGAACGCCGCCGCCGTGATCCTTGCGCATAATCATCCCTCCGGTAGCCCGGAGCCAAGTCAGGCCGACAGACTGATTACCGAAAGGGTGATAAAATGTTGTAGATTCATGGAGATACGCGTGCTTGATCATCTGGTTATCGGCCGCGGTGCGTATGTATCTTTTGCCGAACGTGGCTGGATTTAGCCCCGAACTGGCGATCCTTCGGGATCTTTGTCTGTTCGGGACTTGAGCACATCGCCGAGTCAGCGTATACTACGCCACCTTTGAGAATCTCGGGTTTGGCATTTGGGCCTGGCAGTCGAGAGTTCACATTGAACTGCGATGACCAGGCTGTAAAGCCTGACGAGGCGCCAATACCCCATACGAAGCTCGAGCTAATTTGATTTTTGGAGAATAGACATGTCCCGAGTCTGCCAAGTTACTGGCAAGCGTCCGGTGACCGGTAACAACCGTTCCCACGCACTGAACGCGACTAAACGCCGTTTCCTGCCGAACCTGCACTCTCACCGTTTCTGGGTTGAGAGCGAGAAGCGTTTTGTCACCCTGCGCGTATCTGCTAAAGGTATGCGTGTAATCGATAAGAAAGGCATCGATACAGTTCTGGCTGAACTGCGTGCCCGTGGCGAAAAGTACTAAGTACTTAGAGGAAATAAATCATGGCTAAAGGTATTCGTGAGAAAATCAAGCTGGTTTCTTCCGCTGGTACTGGTCACTTCTACACCACCACGAAGAACAAACGTACCAAACCGGAAAAAATGGAACTGAAAAAGTACGATCCGGTTGTACGTCAGCACGTTATCTACAAAGAAGCTAAAATCAAATAATTTTAGCCTCCTTGTATAAAAACCCCGCTTCGGCGGGGTTTTTTGTTTTTAAAACTCCCCCATATTGCTTTCACATACTCCCTTTTCAGTCACCTGTCCGTGAAGCACAATACGTCGGGTAAACGGAGGAAAATCATGCCTGAATTACCAGAGGTTGAAACCAGCCGCCGCGGCATCGAGCCGCACCTGGTTGGCGCAACCCTTCTGCACGCCGTCGTGCGCAACGGACGGCTGCGCTGGCCGGTTTCCGAAGAGATTTATCGCCTGAGCGACGTTCCGGTTCTCAGCGTGCGTCGCCGCGCCAAATACCTGCTTCTGGAGCTGCCGGACGGCTGGATCATCGTCCATCTTGGGATGTCGGGGAGCCTGCGCATCCTGAGCGAAGAGCTGCCTGCTGAAAAACACGATCACGTTGACCTGGTCATGAGTAACGGCAAGGTGTTGCGCTACACCGATCCACGCCGCTTTGGCGCCTGGTTGTGGACCAGAACGCTGGAAGGCCATCCGGTACTGGCGCATCTTGGCCCGGAGCCGCTCAGCGACGCGTTCAACGCCGACTATCTCCAGCAAAAATGCGCGAAGAAGAAAACCGCGATCAAACCCTGGCTGATGGATAACAAGCTGGTGGTGGGCGTGGGGAATATCTACGCCAGTGAATCGCTGTTCTCCGCCGGGATCCATCCTGACCGGCTGGCGTCCTCGCTGTCGCGGGAAGAGTGTGAGCAGCTGGTGAAGGTGATTAAGCTGGTCCTGCTGCGTTCGATAGAGCAGGGCGGCACCACGTTAAAGGATTTCCTGCAAAGCGATGGCAAGCCGGGCTACTTCGCCCAGGAGCTACAGGTCTATGGCCGCAAGGGCGAACCCTGCCGGATCTGCGGCACGCCGGTCGTCGGGACCAAACATGCCCAGCGGGCGACCTTTTATTGCCGTCAGTGCCAGAAATAGTTCTCAAGAACAGGAATGTTTGTCGGCCAGGTCAGCGGGCCTGCGGGTGCGCATCTGGTGGGCCGGGGGCGTTTGTAGGCCAGGTCAGCGTAGCGCCATCTGGCACAAAGACCGGGACAGAGCCGGTGTGAATGGCCCAGCGGCGTAGTGCTGCGCCAGCCGACGTGGCTCATGACCCGGCAGATGCGTTACTTCAGCTTATTCAACAGCGCCTGATGCACATTAGCTGGCAGAAAGTGAGAAACGTCGCCCTGGTGGCGCGCCACTTCCTTCACCAGTGAGGAAGAGATAAACGACCACTCTTTGCACGGCATCAGAAACACGCTCTCAAGGGTGGGCATCAGGTGGCGGTTCATATGAGCCAGCTGCATCTCATACTCGAAATCCGCCACCGCCCGCAGGCCGCGGATCAGGATATTGGCCTGCTGCGCGCGCGCGAAATTGGCCATTAAATCACTGAAGCCGATAACCTCCACGTTCACCAGGTGGGCCGTCGCCTGCTCTGCCAGCGCAATGCGCTCATCAAGGCTGAACATCGGCTTTTTACTCGGGCTGGCGGCGATAGCCAGCACCACTTTATCGAACATACTTGCCGCGCGGGTGACAATATCGATATGACCGTTGGTGATGGGGTCGAAGGTACCCGGATAGATCGCTTTTGTGCTCATGATGACTCTTTCTCCGAGTAGCCGTGGCTCAGCGCCCACAGCTCGGTATATTTCGTAAACGTATACTGCGCGTTGACCATCGCCAGTAACCATCCCTGTTTACCGTCCAGCACCCCACCGCGCAATAGCAACGTCTTGAGGAACGCGCCCAGCGTATGGCTGAAAATCCCTGCCATCGAGGTCTTCTTGCCCTTCTGGTGACGCTCAAGCGCCCACGCGGCGGCATACGCCAGCTGTTTTTGCTGGAAGCCAGCGAAGTCGCGGCAGGTCAGGTGCAGGAGATCGCCGGTCAGCGGAATAACCTCGGCGCCCAGGCTATCCAGCGATTCATGGACCAGATTATCGTTATAGCGGTAACGGGCGCGTTCGTACAGGCGCAGGACGCGATCGGGATACCAACCGCTGTGGCGCATAAAGCGTCCGAGAAAATAGTTACGGCGGGCGATGCTGTAGATGGCGCCGCGCTGGGGGGCGTCCAGTACCTTAAGAATAGCCTGCCTGAGTTCTGGCGTGACGCGCTCATCGGTATCGATCATCAACACCCAGTCGCCGGTGGCGTAATCCTGCGCGCGCTGGCGCTGAATGCCATAGCCTCGCCAGTCGGTATGGGTATAGACCTGGGCGCCGAGGCGGCGGGCCAGCTCAACGGTGTTGTCGGTGCTGCCGGAGTCGAGGACGATAATTTCATCCGCCCAGCTAACGGAGCCCAGACAATCCGGCAGCAGGTCGGCGGCGTTTTTAGCGATCATCACCACGGAAAGCCGGTTCGACATTAATGACTCCGCTGCGGCAGGTAAGGTTGCAGTAACTGTAGCAGACGCGACAGCGCGCCCTGGTTCTGATGCAGCACTTCCACCGCGTGACGGCCATACCACAGACGGTAATCTTCATCGGTCAGGAGCGTGGACACCTCCCTGACCAGCGAATCGGCATCGGTAACGGTGATCAGGCCATCGTCCTGCTGCAGCTTGGCGCAGATATCTTTGAAGTTGAAGGTATGCGGGCCCATCAGCACCGGAATGGCGTGCGCCGCCGGCTCTAGCGGGTTATGGCCGCCGCGCTCCACCAGGCTGCCGCCGACGAAGGCGAGGTCGGCAATGCCGTAGAGCAGCATCAGCTCGCCCATGGTATCGCCAATGACTACCTGGGTACTGGAGGAGGGGATCTCGCCGGTGCTGCGCAGAGTAAAGCTCATCCCAGCCTTTTGTACCATCTCACGGGCGTCAGGGAAGCGCTCCGGATGGCGGGGAACAAGGATCAGCAGCAGGTTCGGGAAAGTCTCCAGCAGTTTTTTATGCGCCTGGAGGATGATTTGTTCTTCACCGTCGTGGGTGCTGGTGGCAATCCAGACCTTGCGGTGCGGTGCCCATTGCCGACGCAGCGTCACCGCCCGGGCCGCCAGCTCTGGCGTGACGGAGATATCGAATTTCAGGCTGCCGGTGACCGCCAGCTGGTTGCGCTTCAGCCCCAGAGAGAGGAAGCGGTTACCATCTTCTTCATTCTGCGCGGCGATAAGCGTAATGCGGCTCAACAGGCGGCGCATAAAGCCGCCCAGTTTGGCATAGCCTTTGGCGGAACGTTCGGACAGGCGCGCGTTGGCGATCACCAGCGGGATCTTACGCTTATGCAGCGCGGCCACCATATTCGGCCACAGCTCGGTCTCCATAACGATCACCAGCTTCGGCTGAACGGTGTTCAGGAAGCGGTTCATGGCGCCGGGCAGATCGTAGGGCAGATAGACGTGATGAACATCTTTGCCAAACGCCGACATGGCGCGTTCAGAACCGGTCGGCGTCATGGTCGTGACGGTGATGGGCAGTGAGGGATAGCGATGGCGTAGCGCGCGTACTAACGGGATCGCCGCCAGCGTTTCACCGACGGAGACGGAGTGCAGCAGAATGCCATCCGGCACTACCTTGTTTTGACAGAAGCCATAACGTTCAGCCCAGCGTTTTCGGTATGCCGGGGCCTTACGGCTGCGCAGCAGCAGTCGCAGCCACACCAGCGGCTGAATGAGGTAGAGTAGGGTGGTATAAAGCAATTCCAAACTATTTATCCGTTTTAGGTTTTTTGCGGGCAAATTCTAAGCATTTAACCCGTGTAAAGCTATCTCTTTGGCACTTTCCCAGTCCTTTTGTTGTCTTCCATACCCGATGTTGGCAAAGGTGGGCAATGATTGCCCACCTTCTATACGCCGCAGAATTATTGTTCCGCAGGAGGGAGTGCATTCAAATGATAGGTTACACGCTCAGAAAGACCGCGAATATCGCCGCCAGTAATAAAGTAACTGTCATCTTTCTGATTAGGATTTTCAATGGTGTACCCTAACATTTTGTTGATCAGCGTTGCCAGTTGATAGTGGTTCAACGGCATCTGAGGCGCAATATTGTGCATTGAATAGGCCGGGTCGTTACTAAAGTAGAGGAACGGAACCTGCGCGATTGGCATTGAAACGATAGAGTGGCCAAATAAGCCGCCATCGCCGACGCGCTCACCGTGATCGGAGGTGACGAAGATCAGGACGGGTAATTTCGACTTGGCCATTACCGCGCGAATCGCCGAGGCCAGTTCACGATCGTAAAGGCGAACCGCGTCATCATACTCGTTTTTCTTCTGGGTGACTTCATCGCTGGCTTCCGGTGTTGAGAAGCGGGCAAATCCCTGCGGAATGTTGCGGTCGTAAGGGATATGCGGCGCCCGGCTGTTAAGAACCATCAGGAACGGCTTCGCCCAGTTAATATCGGCTTTTTCTACTGAGGGGGTAAGCACCACATCAGCGCCGATTTCTGGCGCCGGTCGCACCTGTGTATCTTCCCACAGGTTGAGCGCGTGAATGCCAATCCAGTTACTTAAGCCTTCCAGCCCTTGGGCAGAGATAAATGCCGTTTGATAACCACGCTTCTGCGCATTAACAAAAATGTTCGCTGATTTATTCTTGTAGGCGGCGTAGTTGTCAGGCTCGCGCAGGTTATTGACCAACATCGGAATAGCCACGCGAGTAGAGACGGCATTGGAGACGATTAGCCGTCCGGTTCCCTGATATTGCTCCATAAGCGCTTTCAATTCAGGGGTGGTATCTCGTTCATAACCCAACGCGCTAATGTGGTGCGGGTTCAGGCTTTCACCGATAGCGAGAATAATAGAGTAGCGGCCGACCTGGCTTTGCGGGATCGGCGTGACTTTATACGGCTCGTAGGTTGTTAGTTTCTGGTTATCACCGGAAATCGCCTCTGGTATCAGGCGAATAGCGCTGTAGCTCATGGCCGAAAGGCCGTTACGTAAAAGCGAGTGACGCAGATCCGGGTTGAACTTATACATCTGGCCGTTGATCGCTTTGTAAAACTGGCCGACAAACATCACCAGAATCGCTACCAGACATGGCACGGCCAGCAGCTTAGGCCACTGTGGCGCAAAACGGCGCGTAAAGAACAGGGCAAAAACAACAGCGATAAACATGATAACGAAGTAAATTCCCAACGTGCCGAGGCTGTCGGTAATGCCGCTGGCGATATCTTTGGTTTCGACGAACGCCAGCCATACCTCGCTTGGGCCATAGAACTGGCCATAAAACTGATAGTAAATCGCTTCGCTAATTTGCACGATGAAGGTAATCGCCAACAGCAAGCGGGTGATAAAGAAGCGTATACTTACCGCCGCCAGCAGCGAAATAATCAGATAAAGCGAGAGGTCTCCAGCCTTCGGGCTATAGACGTGGTCCTTTAACAGGATAATGATTTCTGGCAGCGCGAACAGCACGGCAAAAGCGACCGTCAGCAGTAATGTGCGTATAAGATTGCGGTGTAAAGTCATCATCGTAACTCAGTACTTTTTGGTCAAAGGACGAATCGCTTTGCCAAAACCAAAGCGGAGGGCGCGGACCGGCATTGAACGTGCATTCAACCCCTTGCGCCAGATATCTTCAAAAAGCGCCATCCAACGGGCGGCAACGGCCTCCCTTGAATAGACCTGAAGCCGTTTCTCCCCTTGTTCGCGCATCTTTTGATAGAGCTCGGGGTCGTTCTTTAACTTCATGATCGCTGCGAAGGCTTCGTCCGGATTCTTAGCTATCAGATAGTCGAGTTCGCTTTCGCGAATTGCCCGGAATGATTGTTCATCGTCGCAAATCATTACCGTTTTGCCCAACCAGTTATTGATAAGCTTGCTGGCCGGTTTGCGCGCTAGCTTATGGTCATGTGATTTACGGAAACTCACACAAATATCGACATCGCGGTAGTCTGTCCAGTTGTTGAACGAGATACGCAAGGCAATACCTTGTTCAGCCAGGCGTTGTTTAAATTCATCGCTTTGATATTCCGCCGGGAAACTATCGACACGCCCGAAATAGGCCACGGTATGAATAGTGTTATCCGTGCGCTCGCGCGGCTGAACACCCGGCTGCGGCCAATAAGGGACGAAGATACGATTACTGTGACCGTCAACTTCCGGATTTTGGTCAACGACATAATCCGCGCCGATAACCGGTGGCCGGTCAGCGCGCGCGACGACGGTGACACCCCGCCAGGGCTTGACGCGAGAACCGAAATCATCGTTATGCATCAGATTGATAGCATCGGGGCGGCATTCAGAGCCGAAAGAGCATTCTATCGCGTCGCCATAATAATAATTGAGGGCCAGCGTCGTCTGGAATGTCCAGCCACCGCGTCCGCCGCAATAAAAACGCTCTGGAATGGTGTTGGGATCGACCCGGTTATCGAGCAGCGTCTGGAAGTCAGCATAATTTTTAGCGATAAAATCGCTGCGAGAAACGGCGTGCAATTTAAGCTTATTCATAGGTTCGCTTTATTTGACCAGTTTTTTTAAACGAAAATAACGACGTCCCAGACGCCAGCGGAGGCGTAATCCACGCGCATTTTTCCAGATCATCGACCAGATGCCGCGGTCAAAGAGTTCTTGCGTAATTTCCCTTTTTTTGGCGAGGTCTTCGATATTATTGATGCTATGCAGAATGCCTAATCCCTCTTTAGCGATTTGCCAATGACAGCCGGGAACGCGTTTCACCTGTTCCGGGTAGCGCTGATTAATGGCATCCAGCATTGTCAGTATTTTCATATAGTGACGTGAAGAGCGCATCCGCGTATCGTCGGTACCAGGGGTATGGGATACCGAAGCTGAGTGGATCAGATAATCATAAAAGACTTCATCAATGTACTGCACGCGTTTGGCTACCAGCAGTATTTCGGTCGTCCAGGGAATATCCTGATGGCGTAGCCCCGGTTCGAAAGAAAAATTATTTTCTTTAATCAGCGCATGGCGATAAATATTTAGCCAGGTGACGTGCAAAAACTTGCGCGACTCCAGCGCCATATTTAGCCAATCCGGCCCCTCAAGGACGCCAGTGGACGCAAGACGGTCTGAAGGGAATATTTTTTTGCTGGGACGCCCATCATCATAAATGTAATTACCGTTACAGGTAGCGACGTCAAGGTTGTTCTGGTGGGCGATCTCCAGTAAACGGGAATACATCCCCGGGTAGATTACGTCATCGATATCGGGGAAGGCGACATACTCTCCCCGCGCTACCGCAAGACCGCTATTACGTGCCGCGGACACGCCGCCGTTGGCCTGATCGATGACGTGGAACTGGGCAAACTCACCGGCGTAGTGGTTGATAACAGAAGCAGAGTTGTCCGTTGAACCGTCATTAACGACGATGATTTCAAGGCCGCTAATTTGCTGAGCTTTTATGCTGTCAAAAAATGCGCTCAGGAATTTCTCACCGTTATAAACCGCAACGATAAGGCTCAGGACAGGAATGTCTGACATGCTTACTCCGTGATAAAAGCGGGACGTCTAGTGCTACGCTTGGACACTGTTTGTGTTGCAGAGTTCGGATATGAACTGCGCCAGCGCTCTCTATTATCTATGATGCGATAAAGAAAGCCACCGGCGCGGAGGTATGGTTAGTCGTTTGGCGAATAATTCTCACGCGGTCGCAGCGCGGCGATGCCGATGAGCAGACCGGTCAACATCATATATTGCTCGAGATAATGGTCTTTGAGATTGTGGTCGACCATGGTTCGCGAGAAGAAGCCGATGGTAAACAGCAGCAGGAATAACCCAACCATAGTTTTACCATGGCGGAATTCACGCCAGCCGATATACCAGCAGCCCGCCAGTAAGATAAGCCAGCCGGCAATCCCGACCACGCCGTTCTGCAGGCCAAATTCGATTAGCCCATAATGGCTGTGCGGAATCGTAATATGCATATCCTGAGTATCGCGACGCAGAATATAGCGAAACGCCTCTTTGCGCGGGCCAATTCCTGCCGGGTGCTCGCCAACAAGCTTCCAGCCTTGATGGAAGAAGCTGGCTCGGCAGCCGTTAGAGTGATCGATCTCTTTTCCCTGGGCATTGAGCGGGATAGTGCCGTCAATGCGGTTATAGCAGAAGCTGGTAAACGGCGCGTTCCAGCCAGCGACCGCATCGCTTTCCAGACTCTGCCAGCGCGGATCGGTTTTCCAGGAGGCGTAACCGAGGAAAATCGCGGAGCAGAACAGAGCGACTAACAGGCCTAAGGTAAGTACGATGCGGCTGCGGCGCTGGGCGTTCAGGCTAAGCAGGATAAAGGTCGAGAACAGGCTACCGACCAGCCCGATTGTGCCCCAGCGCGTATCAACCAGTGTGGTACAGATGAGGTTAGAGATCAACAACAGCGTAACGATCGGGGTATTCAGACACAGGAAGCGCTTTTTGATTAACGCTCGGGCCAGTAATTCCGCCAGCAGGAAGCCGGTTATCATATTGACCTGGAAGCTCATACGGGTGCGGTTATAAACAATCCGCGTTTCGCCCCAGTGGATATAGCCATCGCGCCAGTAAAGCCAGGCGGAGTCCAGGAGATGAATACAAATCACGCCCCAGAAACACAGCACGATCAGTGTGAACAGCCGTGCGCTGGTTAGGGAAGGGAACTGGGTCTGCAGTACCGGCATCAGAATCAGACCGGAACAAAACAGCAGGACCGGACGCAGCCATTGTCCATCCCAGGTACCGACCATTTCTTTTAAATCCGGGGCGACGAACAGGCCGTTGAGCAAGATATAAAGCGTTAGTAGCCAGAGGGTAATCAATACAAACTTTATTTGGTGAGTATCAAGCTTCTGGCGAGCGGTGCGGCTGGTAAAGAATAGGCCGAAACTACATAAAATAATGGTGTAGATAAAACCATTGCGGTTGAAAAGGAGTTGGTCGTTAGGAATCGGCCAGACAAAACATAATGCCAGGACGTACAAAAACGTCAGTCCTGCAAAAAAATTACGGGTTTTAGTCATAGTTTAGAGGCGGGTTTGACAAACCAGCTTTCCGGCAGCGTGAGTTAACAATATGACAGAAGCTGAAATGCCAGCCACCGTCAATAATCCGTGGATGGGAAAACTAACATACATCGTACTTATGAAGAAGAGGGATAATTGTAAGCGGTCGCACATTCCTCGTTGCGTTCCTCACAGACCATGCACATCTCCGCTCTCGATGTATATACTATCGCTCCACTGTCAGGAACTGGAAAAGTATGCACATCGTTCACACTGAAGCCGATGGCGGCAAGGGCGGCCAGCCTCTGCGCATCATTAATGAATCGTTAGGTATGGTGGCCCGGGGGCACACCGTGACCATACTGTGCCCGGAATCTGCGCCGTTGCATCAGATGGCGCAGGCGGCAGGATTAACCGTCGTCACGATGCCATTAAAGCGTAAAAATCTGAGTAATCTGATGCGGCTGCGGCGCTGGCTGTTGGAACAGGGTAATAATATTGATGTTATTAACAGCCATAACTCAGCCGATACCTGGCTGGTGGCGTTGGCTAACTTGACTCTGGCAAATCCTATTCCGTTAGTGCGTACGCGCCATGCCTCCGGCGTTCCGCGTAATAACTGGACAACGCGTTGGCTATTTCGCACCGCCTGTGCGCACATCGTTACGACTGGCGAAGCGCTTCGTCATCAAATGACGGCGCTGGGCGTACCGCTTGAACAAACCACTTCAGTACCGAGCGGTGTGGATACGCAGCGTTTCTATCCTGATGACAAATATGATGCTCGAGCGTATTGCGAGCTCTCGCAGAACGATTTTTGGCTAGGTGTCGTATCGCATCTGCGCCCTAACAAAGGCCACAGCGTGTTGCTGAAAGCGTTAGCGCAAATAAACGATCCCACGGTGAAGCTGGCGATTGTCGGTGAGGGGCCGCACCGCGAGGCCCTGGAGGAGCAGATTATTCAGCTCAATCTGCTATCTCGTGTGGTGATGGCAGGACATCGCCCTGACCCGCAGCGCTGGTTCCCGGCTTTTGATGTGGCAATTAGTCCTTCTCATGATATGGAAGGCGTGCCGCAGGGGGTCTTACAGTCTCTGGCTTCGCGGATAGCGACGATTGCTACTGATGCTGGTGGTACTGGTGATGCGGTTATCGACCGCCGGACGGGGTTACTTATTGCGCAGAATGATGTTGATGCGCTACGGGAAGCGATCGTTACTCTCTATCAGGACGCATCACTGCGCCGCCAGTTAGCGGAGCAGGGCTATGAGTATCTCACAACCCATTTTACTCGCGAATGTATGTTAGAGGCGATGGAAAGCGTTTTCCGCTCGGCGGCTCAGCGTAAAAGATCGCGATAAAGCGCCTGCAGTTCTTCCGCCATGCGTTCAAGCGTATAGGGGGCGGCGGTGGCGCGTGCGTTGGCCGCAAAATCAACGTTGCGCTCGCGGCCCTTTAACCATTCGCCGATGGCATCCTGATAGCCAATGACGTCGAGCGCATCGCATACCCAGCCGTTGATGCCTTGTTCAATCCACTCCGCTGCGCCACAGCCGAAACTGGTTAGCAGCGGTAGTCCGCAGGCCATAGCCTCGACGCAGACGTTAGGGAATGGATCGTACAACGTAGGTAAGATCAGAGCGTCGGCCGAACCATATACCTGGCGTACATCGGAAACCGGACCGAGAAATTTGACGCGATCGGCAATCTTCAACCGCTTCGCCAGCGCGCTAAAACGATGCGCATGTTTATCGCGCCCGGCGATCAGCAACCAAACGTCAGCATGAGCGGCGACGGCGCGCAGCGCTGTCGCGACGCCTTTCCGCGAAAATCCTGATCCGACATAGGCCAGCACCGGCGCTGACTCGGGGATCCCCAGTGAGCTACGCAGGGACAACGCTTTAACGTCCGGATGAAAATGCGCGGTATCGACGCCGTTGTAGATAACGGTTAGCCGATCGTCGGCGAGTTGAAAGCGGCGCGCGATATCATCGCGAACCATTTTTGAATTACAGATAACTTTGCGTAACGCGGGGTGTGTGAACATCTCCCGCTCAGCGCTGAGAATATAGCGATGGTAATGGCTAAAGGACTGCGCCAGACGAGAGAGCGGCGAAAGGATACGGTTATATTGCTCAAGCCAGGCCGCGTGTACGCCATCGCCAGCGCGGAAGATCGTCGCACCGGGGATGCGCTCATGGCACTGTACGATATCAAAGTCTGCGAAATGAGCGGCAGCGGCCTGAGCGAAGCCGCGTTCACGTACCGTGCGGTTACGGAAAGGGGGATTTACCGTCAACGTTTTCCAGTTTGCCGACTCCTCCCATGAGCGGGCGATCAGCGTGACGTCCAGCGCGGAATCCTGCGCTAACACGTTAAGCGCGCGCGAGACAAAACGCTCTGCGCCGCCGTTAGGGTTCCAGGTTTGGCGAACGATAGCCAGTTTCATCATGGAGATTCCAGTAACAGAGTGTCAATCGCGCTCAGGACTTGCTGCGGAGTAATGGCAGTGATGCAGTCCGAAACCTGACTGTCGCCGCAGCCGGCTTTGCCGCACGGCTGGCAGGTAAACCCGGCGGTAATCACACGATATGGCACGCCCCACGGCGACCACTTGATAGCGCCGGTTGGGCCGAAAATGGCCACCGTCGGCGTTCCGACCGCGCTGGCTAAATGCATCGGCATTGAATCAACGCCGAAGTAGAGACGGGCGTGTTTCATCAAGGCGCCAAGCTCTTTCAGATTTAACTGTCCGCTCAAATCGAAAACCGGTTGGGTGAGTGCGGCGCGCAACTCGTTCATGTAGGCCGTTTCTTCTTTCGACGGCGCGGCAGAAAGAATAACAGGCAATCCGCGAGCGGCCAGGGTGTCAATGGTCCTTGCCAGTTTGTCGATTTGCCAGGCCTTAAACATCCAGCGCGAGGTCGGGTGCACCAGAATATAGGATTTACTGCTAAGGCCGAAGGCGTCGAGTTTTTCAGCGATCGATTTCTCAGCCGCCTCTCCTGGTACAAAGAGCGTATTTTTGTCCGCCGCGTTTTGCGGGTGGATACCGATACGGCGCAGCGCATCGAGATTCACCTCAACCATATGACGAGAGTTATCCTGAATCGCCGGATACAGCGTGGTAAATGATTTTACCCAACGACGACGCGCCAGGCCGCTGCGCTTATCGGGTTTGAAACCGACCGACACGCGGGGCTTCAGGCGACGCGCCAGGCGCGCGCCGTGCCAGTGTTCGGTCAGGTTAATCAACACGTCATACTGGCGCGCTTTTAGCGTATTGAGTAGTTCGCGATATAAGCGAAACTGCGCGAGCCAGCCTTTTTTTCGCCACTGGCGGCCAATCGTATGCACCTGATTAATATACGGATGACTGGTCAACATCGCCTGAGTATCGTCATACACCAGGGCATCCACTTCGGCGTCTGGCCAGTTTTTTTTCATTACCGTAAAGACTGGCGATGTTAAAAGTACATCGCCATGGTGGCGAAGCTTGATGATCAGCACGCGTTTAGGCGGACGTTGCTCTGAAAAAAAATCAGACATAGGCTTTCTCTGCTACCAGCAATGGCTCTATTTGTGCAAAAACCGCAGCAGCGTCTAAATCGGCAAGCTGCGATGAGTTAACCGGGCGGATAATATGCTGATTTTTACCATATCCGCCAATCAGTCCCGGATCGGTTGGGCCGTAGAGCGTGAAATTAGGTTTGTCGAGCGCCGCGGTCAGATGGCTAAGGCCGGTGTCGACGGAAACCACGCCGCGTGCGCCAGCCAGAATCTGGGCTACCTGCTCAAGACTCATGCGCGGCAATACGTCGACGTTCTTGCGCCCTTCCGCCAGCCGTTTTGCCCGCGCCTCTTCGTGCGGGGCCCCCCACGGCAGCTTAATGTGGACGCCGCTGTCGGCCAGCAGATCGAGAAGCTCCTGCCAGCGGGTTTCCGGCCAGTGCTTATCGTCGCGGGTGGTGGCGTGCAGAAACACCAGATAGGGCGCGGCAGCGCTAGCCTCGTGCTGCAGGAAATGGCGCGCAATGGCGTAATCCCCCTGGGTCTGGGGTTTCGCGTAGCCAAGGCTTTTGGCGAACAGCTCACGGGTACGCTCCACCGCGTGCTGCTGTTTCGCGATATGGTGGCGGCGGTTGTAAAACAGGCTCGCCAGCGGCTCGCGGGCCGTTTGCCAGTCCATACCGTGCTTGACGCCGTGCGCCAGGCGAGTAACCAGCGCGGCGCTTTTTACCAGCCCTTGGGCATCGATGATGGCGTCATACTTTACCGCCTGAACGGCCTCGCGAAAGGCTTGACGCTCGGCTTTGATCGGCGCGGAAAACCAGGCTTTGCGCCAGCGGCGGATCGCCACCGGGATCACCCGCTCGACGCTTTCATGCCAGGAGGGGATCTGCGCGAAACCCTCTTCAACCACCCAGTCGAAGCGGATGCCGGGGATAGCCTGCGCGGCGTCGGTTAGCGCGGGCAGCGTGTGCAGCACGTCGCCCATGGAGGAGGTTTTAACGATCAATACCCGCATCCGTTACGCTTCCTCGTGCTCGGTTTTTTCCGCTAATAGTTCGTTCAGCTCTTGCAGGACGCGTTCTGGGGTGATGTCGATCAGGCTCTGATGATAGCCTTCGGCGGCATCGCCTTTGCGCACCTTGTGGTAGCCGGTAATCAGACGGATAACCCGCGCTTTATGCGACAGCGGCGGGGTAAAGTCCGGACTGCTCGGGCCATACAGCGCCACCAGCGGGCGGTCCAGCGCTGCGGCGACGTGCATCAGCCCCGAATCGTTAGTCACTACAGCTTTACAGGCGGCGATCAGAATGACCGCCTGCTCCAGCTGGGTTTCACCCGCCAGATTACGGCACCAGGCCTGCTGCTCGCTGCTGAGGGCGGCGATGATCTCTTTGCCGGCCTCGTTATCTTTCGCCGAGCCGAAAAGCGCAATCTGATAGCCATCGTCGATAAGCTTTTTCGCCAGCGCAGCATAATGATAGTGCGGCCAGCGTTTGGCCGGGCCGAACTCCGCGCCGGGGCAGAAGCCGACGATCGGCCGATCGTTGGACAGGTTAAAGGCGCTGCAGGCCTGCGACTTTTCCCCTTCGTTGACCTGCAGCTGCGGCCATAGCAGCGGCTGCGGCAGATCTTTGGCGCAGCGCATCACGCCGTTGTCGTAGGCCAGCGCCACGTAGCGTTCCACCATCAGCGGCCAGGCGTCTTTGTCCAGCACCCGGGCGTCGTTGAGCAGGCCGTAGCGCATCTCGCCGCGCCAGCCGGTGCGCAGCGGGATATTGGCAAAGAAAGGGACTAATGCCGATTTAAACGAGTTCGGCAGCACGTAAGCGCGATCGTAGCGACGTTCGCGCAGGCTGTGGCCGAGCTTACGGCGTTCGCCGATAGCCAGCGCGCCGTGACCCAGCGGCATCGGGATCGCTTCGTTCACTTCCGGCATGCGCGAAAGCAACGGACGGCACCAGGCTGGCGCCATCACGTCGATAATCGCCTGGGGATAGCGCGCCCTGAGCGTACGATAAAGACTTTGCGACATCATCATGTCGCCCACCCAAGACGGGCCTACCACCAATATTTTCATGCTTGTTTCTTACGCGTCGCGGTTTAGCCAGGCCATATATTCCGTTACGCCTTCGGCAACGGTTTTGAACGGTTTGTCATAGCCCGCTTTGCGCAGGTTAGTCAGATCCGCCTGAGTGAACGCCTGGTAGCGGCCTTTCAGTTTGTCCGGGAACGGGATGTACTCGATGCTGCCTTTTTTGTGGTATGCCAGGGTCGCATCGGCGACGGCCTGGAAGGATTCCGCACGGCCGGTGCCGAGGTTAAAGATGCCGGAAACGCCGTTTTCCCAGAACCACAGGTTGACGTCAGCCACGTCGCCCACGTAGACGAAGTCGCGCTTGAAGCCGTCGCTGCCTTCGAACAGTTTCGGGCTTTCGCCATTATTCAGCTGGGTATTGAGGTGGAAAGCGACGCTCGCCATGCTGCCTTTGTGGCCTTCGCGCGGCCCGTAGACGTTGAAGTAGCGGAAGCCGACGATCTGCGAATTGGCTTCCGGCAGGATCTGGCGGACGTATTCGTCGAACAGGAATTTGGAGTAGCCGTAAACGTTCAGCGGCTGTTCGTACTCGCGGGACTCGATGAAGTCGCTGGTGCGTCCGCCATAGGTGGCCGCGGAGGAGGCGTACAGGAACGGGATTTCGCGCTCCAGGCAGTAGTGCAGCAGCTCTTTGGAGTACTGATAGTTGTTGTCCATCATGTACTTGCCATCCCACTCGGTAGTGGAAGAGCACGCGCCTTCGTGGAAGATTGCTTCGATTTCACCGAACTCTTCACCCGCCATAATCTGGATCAGAAAGTCTTCTTTATCCATGTAGTCAGCGATGTTCAGGTCAACCAGGTTTACAAACTTGGTGCCGTCTTTCAGATTGTCGACAACCAGAATGTCGGTGATGCCTTTGTCATTCAGCGCTTTAACGATGTTGCTGCCGATAAAGCCTGCGCCGCCGGTAACGATGATCATAACTGTACCTTTGAAGTTGGGAGCCCGGAGACAATCCGGACATGAATGCTCTTATCATATCACCACATGAGCAAGCCTACAGCCATTCGCAGAATAAGGTGCTGGGCTGACGTGATTTATGCTGCAAATAATTCATTCAGGCCTGCATCATCTCGTATCAGCGTATAGCTTTGGGTAATATGTGCCAAATTTTGCCGAATCTGGAGAGTTGCAATGCGTGGTGATTTCTACAAACAGTTAACTGGCAATCTGGAGACCGCTCGGGCCGAAGGGTTGTTCAAAGAAGAGCGCATCATCACCTCGGCGCAGCAGGCGGACATTACCGTCGGCGACAGCCACGTGATTAACTTCTGCGCCAATAACTATCTGGGTCTGGCGAACCACCCGGAACTGATTGCCGCGGCGAAATCCGGCATGGACAGCCACGGTTTCGGGATGGCCTCGGTACGCTTCATCTGCGGCACCCAGGATACGCATAAGCAGCTGGAGAAGAAGCTGGCCGATTTCCTCGGTATGGAAGACGCGATCCTCTACTCTTCCTGCTTCGACGCCAACGGCGGCCTGTTTGAAACGCTGCTCGGCCCGGAAGACGCCATTATCTCCGACGCCCTGAACCATGCCTCGATCATCGACGGCGTGCGTCTGTGTAAAGCGAAGCGCTTCCGCTATGCCAACAACGATATGCAAGAGCTGGAGGCGCGTCTGAAAGAAGCTCGCGAGGCCGGCGCGCGTCACGTGCTGATCGCCACCGACGGCGTGTTCTCGATGGATGGCGTGATCGCCAACCTGCAAGGCGTTTGCGACCTGGCGGATAAATACGATGCGCTGGTGATGGTCGATGACTCCCACGCCGTCGGCTTCGTCGGCGAAAACGGCCGCGGCTCCCACGAATACTGCGATGTGATGGGGCGCGTCGATATCATCACCGGCACGTTGGGTAAAGCGCTGGGCGGCGCCTCCGGCGGCTACACCGCCGCGCGCAAAGAGGTGGTTGAGTGGCTGCGCCAGCGCTCCCGTCCGTATCTGTTCTCCAACTCTCTGGCGCCGGCCATCGTGGCCGCCTCCATCAAAGTGCTGGAGATGGTTGAAGAGGGGGCAGACCTGCGCGATCGCCTGTGGGCTAACGCGCGTCTGTTCCGCGAAAAAATGACCGCGGCAGGCTTCACGCTGGCCGGCGCCGACCACGCCATCATTCCGGTGATGCTGGGCGAGGCGGTGGTGGCGCAGAACTTTGCCCGCGAGCTGCAGAAAGAAGGGATCTATGTCACCGGCTTCTTCTATCCGGTGGTACCGAAAGGCCAGGCGCGTATTCGCACCCAGATGTCGGCGGCGCATACCCCTGAACAAATTGAGCGTGCGGTGGAAGCCTTTACCCGCATCGGCAAACAACTGGGCGTCATCGCCTAATAAGGGTATGAGATGAAAGCGTTATCCAAACTGAAAGCGGAAGAAGGCATCTGGATGACCGACGTACCGGAACCGGAAGTCGGCCATAACGATCTGCTGATTAAAATCCGCAAGACCGCCATTTGCGGGACCGACGTGCACATCTACAACTGGGATGAGTGGTCGCAGAAGACCATTCCGGTGCCGATGGTGGTCGGTCACGAATATGTCGGCGAAGTGGTGGGGATTGGTCAGGAAGTGCGTGGTTTTAAGATTGGCGACCGCGTCTCCGGCGAAGGGCATATCACCTGCGGCCACTGCCGTAACTGCCGCGCGGGCCGCACCCATCTGTGCCGCAACACCATCGGCGTGGGCGTCAACCGCCCGGGCTGCTTTGCTGAGTATCTGGTGATCCCGGCCTTTAACGCCTTTAAAATCCCCGACAATATCTCTGATGACCTGGCGTCTATCTTCGACCCGTTCGGCAACGCGGTGCACACCGCGCTCTCCTTCGATCTGGTCGGGGAAGACGTGCTGGTTTCCGGCGCCGGTCCGATCGGCGTGATGGCGGCGGCGGTAGCGAAACACGTCGGCGCGCGTAACGTGGTGATCACCGACGTCAACGAGTACCGTCTTGAGCTGGCGCGCAAAATGGGCGTTACCCGCGCGGTGAACGTGGCCAAAGAGAACCTTAATGACGTGATGGCCGAGCTGGGGATGACCGAAGGTTTCGATGTGGGTCTGGAGATGTCCGGCGCGCCGCCGGCGTTTCGCAGCATGCTGGATACCATGAACCACGGCGGCCGTATCGCGATGCTGGGTATCCCGCCGTCGGATATGTCCATCGACTGGACCAAGGTCATCTTCAAAGGGCTCTTTATCAAAGGTATCTATGGTCGCGAAATGTTCGAAACCTGGTACAAGATGGCGGCGCTGATCCAGTCTGGTCTGGATCTCTCACCGATCATCACCCACCGCTTCGGCATTGATGACTTCCAGAAAGGTTTTGACGCGATGCGCTCCGGCCAGTCCGGTAAAGTGGTTTTGAGCTGGGACTAATCCCCCATGCTGGCGTAAAAATCAGCAAAAAAGGCGCCTGCGGGCGCCTTAATTTAGATTTGGATAACATTTTTAGCCTGCTTAATATTAAGCGCACAATTTCTACATCGATTTTACGGTTATTCGCTTATAAAGTGTGTTTAGTCGCAGTTTAACTTTGTAACTATCATGCTTAAACTCTCCGTATGCTTACTGACCTGTAACTCTGCGCGCCTGCTGATGGAGGTGCTGCCGCCTCTGCTGAAGGTTGCCGATGAATGTATCGTCGTCGACTCCGGCAGTACCGACGAAACCGTCGCTATTTGCCAGCAGTTTGGTCTCACCGTCCATCACCATGCCTATAAAGCCCACGGCGCGCAGATGAACTATGCCATCGGGCTGGCCAGCCATGACTGGGTGCTGTGCATGGACAGCGACGAAATTCTTGATAATGACGTGGTGGCGGCCATTCAGGCGCTAAAAGCGGGGGAGGAGCCTGACCCGACCTGCGCCTGGCGTCTGCCGCGCTACTGGTTTGTGCTAGGCAAACAGGTACGGACTATCTACCCCATTTCCTCACCGGATTATCCGGTGCGCCTCTTTAACCGCCAGCAGGCGCGGTTTAACGATCGGCCGGTGGATGACCAGGTGGTCGGACACGCGAGCTCCGTCAGGCTGCCGGGCTTCGTTCGCCACGATACCTTTTATTCGCTGCATGAAGTGTTTAATAAGCTGAACAGCTATACCACCCGGCTGGTGAAGTACCAGCAGATCAAACCTTCGCTGACGCGGGGGATCGTCAGCGCCATTGGCGCTTTCTTTAAGTGGTATCTGTTTAGCGGGGCGTGGCGCTATGGCAAGGTCGGCGTGGTGACCGGCCTGTACGCGACGTTTTACAGCTTTCTGAAATATTTTAAGGCGTGGTACGCCCACGAAGATAACCAGGCGCCCGTCGCGCAAAAGCGAACGGACCCCTGAGTGGTCTAGTTGCCGGGGTTGTCCCAGCCCTGCCATTTGAGGCGATAGTACTGGATCAGCGCGCTCTGGCTGATGCTATCGCTGAGGATAGTGAAGAAGCGGCTGGCGTTCACAGGCTCCAGCGGGCGCTTCGGTTTGCAAGACTTCACGCCATGGAACGGATTACGCGGCTTCTGCTGCGTTTGTTGCGCAGGCGGCTGGGCGTAGTTTGGCGTCGAGTTGTCGACCTGCGGCTCGTTCAGCAGGCTGCTCGGGCGCACCAGCGTGATATCCGGCGGCAGGTTATAGACCATCTGCTGCAGCACCCGCACCGTCGTCGGATGCGGATGTCCAATGGCTATCGCCGAACCGTTGCGCCGCGCCAGGGCGATGGCGCGATTGAACTGGTTGCGGATATCGGCTTCATTCTGCGTATCGTCGAGAAACACCTTGCGCTTAATCACCTTCACGCCGGTACCCTGCGCGGCGCGCATGGCCTGGGTGTTGCCGATGGTGACGCTGTCGAGAAAATAGAGATTGTAGCGCTCCAGGGCCTGCATCACCTTCTGCATGCCAAACAGGTTGGAGGTCATCGCGCTGCCCATATGGTTATTCAGCCCGACGGCGTAAGGGACTTTGCCGTAAGCCTCGCGAATAATGCGCTCGATCTCCTCGCTGCTCATTTCGGGACGCAGGGTGTCTTTTTCCAGCGGCTGTTTGCTGAGCGGCGCCATTGGCAGATGGATGAGCACTTCATGGCCCTGATTATGCGCTTTAGTGGCCATTTCCCGGGCGTGCGGCGCGTTCGGCAGCACGGCGACGGAGATAGTTGCCGGCAGCGCCAGCACCTGATTCTCGGTCTGCGGGCGGTAGCCAAAATCGTCAATAACGATGGAGAGTTTGCCAGCGAACGCTGGCGCCGCCAGAGCCAGCGAACCGGCTACGGCAAGAGCAATTGCGCGAAATTGAAGCAAAACTTATCTTCCCAACCACGGCTGTGGATTGACCGCCTGACCCTGGCGGCGAATTTCGAAATAGAGCGACGGACGGCCCTGACCGCCGCTGCTGCCTACGAGCGCGATAGGCTGGCCAGCACGCACCTGGGTGCCAACGCTGACCAGCGCGCTTTGGTTATAGCCATACAGGCTCATGTCGCCTTTGCCATGTTCGACCACCACCACCAGACCATAGCCCTGCAGCCAGTCGGCCAGAATGACCCGACCATCGGCAATGGCTCTGACTTCGGTGCCTTCAGACGCGGCGATAACCATCCCTTTCCAACGTAGTTCACCTTGCAGCTGTTCGCCATATCGATGAAGGAGCGGACCGCGAACCGGCCAGAACGCCTGACCGCGCGGCGAGCCCAGCCCGCCGGTGCGTGACATCAGCGAACGCTCACTTTCCGTTGGTTTATAGGTGGTGCCTTTGCGCGATGCTTCCTGCTGGCGGTCGCGCACCGCCTGCGCGTCGCGTGCTTCCCGATCGGCGCGGGCTTTGGCGGCAGCTTCCGCCTGGGCGATACGACCGCGTAGGCGCGATTCGTTAGCCCGTAATTCACTTAATTGTTGCTGACCCTGCTGAATGGAAGACTCCAGGCCGGAAAGGGTCTTTTTCCGTTCGTTACGCGCCTGCTCCAGCTTCGCCTGCTGGGCCTTTTGCTCGTAGACCAGCGTTTGCTGCTGGCTCTGTTTTTCTTCGAGCATCGACTTTTGCACCGCCATCTCTTCGCGCGTTTTCTTCAACTCCGCGATAGTCTCCTGGCGGGCCTGGTTGAAATAGCTGAAATAGACCTGCATCCGCTGATTGCGCTGGCCCTCTTCACCGCTGAGCACCATCTGGATGCCGGTATGCGGCCCCTGGCGGAAAGCGGCATCGAGCTGCGCGGCGAGGTTCCGCTCCTGAGACGCGCGCTGGCGCTCCAGCTTCGCGAGAGCGGCGTTCATCTCGTCAATCTGCTTATTGAGCTGGTTCAGGCTATCCTGGGTTTCGCGCAGTTTGCGGGCCGCGGCGGCGATCGCCTCTTCCTGCGCTTTGAGCTGGGCGAGCAGGCTTGCGCGCTGCTGCTGCTGTTGCTTAATCGCCCGCTGCCTGGCGGCGATGTCGGCCTGGATGGACTTTAGCTGATCGCGATCGTCGGCATGCGCAGATGACGCGCACAGCAATACGCCAGCGCTGAGCGCGCTGGCGTAAAGGACGGATCGAACTGCCGCTGCGATCCATGTAGTTGAATACATCGCCTTTCCCCTCATGGGGAAGGATTATTCCACGATGAACAGCGGCTTGCCAGTCATCTCTTGCGGGATTTCCATTCCCATCAGCGACAGCATGGTCGGGGCGATGTCGGAAAGTTTGCCGCCGTTGACCGCTTTGACCGCTTTATTACCGACGTAGATCAGCGGAACCGGCAGATTGGTATGGGCGGTGTGCGCCTGGCCGGTGGCCGGGTCGCGCATCTGCTCGGCGTTGCCGTGGTCGGCGGTGATCAGCAGCTGGCCGCCAACGGATTCCACCGCCTGAGCCACCTGCTCGATGCAGCGATCCAGCGCTTCAACCGCTTTTACGGCTGCTTCCATCACCCCGGTATGGCCAACCATATCGCCGTTCGGGTAGTTACAGATGATGGTATCGTATTTTCCGCCTTTGATGGCGGCGACCAGTTTCTCGGTCAGCTCGGCGGAGCTCATTTCCGGCTGCAGATCGTAGGTCGCCACTTTCGGCGAGTTAATCAGGATCCGCTCTTCGCCTTTAAACGGCTCTTCTACGCCGCCGTTGAAGAAGAAGGTGACGTGAGCGTATTTTTCAGTTTCGGAGATGCGCAGCTGGGTTTTATCGTGCTTCGCCATCCACTCGCCGAAGGTATTGGCCAGCGAGGCGGGCGGATAGGCGCAGGCGACTTTGATGTCGGCGGCGTATTCGGTGAGCATCACGAAATCGAGATTAACCACTTTCTTACGCGCAAAGCCGTCGAAGTCGGCGTTGACGAAGGCGCGGGTGATTTCACGCGCGCGGTCGGCACGGAAGTTCATGAAGATCAGCGCGTCGCCGTCTTCCATCGCGGCATCGGCCTGGCCGGCGGCGCGGATAACGGTGGCTTTCACGAATTCGTCGTTTTCGTCACGGGCGTAGGCGGCCTGCAGACCCGCGACGGCGGTATCGGCCTGGAATTCGCCTTTGGCCAGGGTCAGCAGATCATAAGCTTGTTCCACGCGATCCCAGCGGTTGTCGCGGTCCATGGCGTAATAGCGGCCGATGAGCGACGCGATGCGACCTTTGCCCAGCGCGGCAAATTTGGCTTCGAATGTCGCCAGCGTTTTTTCCGCACTGCGCGGCGGCGTATCACGGCCGTCGAGGAAGGCGTGCAGGTAGATCTTCTCAGCGCCGCGCTCTGCCGCCAGCTCCACCATCGCCATGATGTGATCTTCGTGGCTGTGGACGCCGCCTGGCGACATCAGGCCCATGATATGTACTGCTTTGCCGGCGGCAACCGCTTTATCGACCGCGGCGGTCAGTACCGGGTTGGCGAAGAAGGTGCGTTCTTTAATTTCCACATCGAGACGGGTCAGGTCCTGATAGACGATACGACCGGCGCCCAGGTTGACGTGGCCTACTTCGGAGTTCCCCATCTGACGGTCCGGCAGGCCGACTTCGAGGCCGGATGCATCGATCAGGGTATGTGGACGTTTGGCCCACAGCGCGTCCATTACCGGCGTTTTAGCGCTATAAATGGCGTTATCCTGTTGGTCTTCGCGATAGCCGTAGCCATCCAGAATCACCAGTACCATAGGTTTTTTAGAAACCGACATTGCGACAACCTCATGCTCAAAGACAGAAATTTTGCGTAATTTTACTACAGCTGAATCGTTTAAATCCCCGTGAAAGATCAAAGAAAGGGAGCGGCCGGGCCGCGCCGGGTCAGCGAGAGCGGCTTTTTTTCGCCACCGCCCGCAGAAAATACATTACATCGCGCTCACTGGCTGTAATTGCCGCAAGGCACAGGTATACTCCTTTCCTGGTTTTTTTCTCACTTAGTCGGGAGTTGTAACCCCCCATGCAAGAAATTATGCAATTCATCGGCCGTCACCCGGTCCTGAGCATCGCGTGGATCGCGCTGCTGGGTGCGGTAGTGTTCACCACCTTCAAGGGGCTGATGTCGAAAGTTAAAGTCATCACCCGTGGTGAAGCGACGCGTCTTATCAATAAAGAAGATGCGGTGGTGGTCGACCTGCGTCAGCGTGACGATTTCCGTAAAGGCCATATTGCCGGCGCTATTAACCTGCTGCCCAGCGATATCAAAGCCAATAACGTCGGCGAGTTGGAAAAACACAAATCGCAACCCATTATTGTGGTAGACGGTTCCGGCATGCAGGCGCAAGAGCCCGCCAGCGCGCTGAACAAAGCCGGGTTTGAAAAAGTCTTTGTACTGAAAGAGGGCATTGCTGGCTGGAGCGGCGAAAACCTCCCTCTGGTACGCGGCAAATAACTTACCTCGCGTGGTGATGCCGCCGCGTTTTCTCTCCTTCACGCCTGACGTGAAGGGAACACAGGCTGCGGCGTAAAACCCTCAGGGTAACAACAGGAGTGAAGTCATGGCCAATATTGAGATCTACACCAAAGCGACCTGCCCGTTCTGCATCCGCGCGAAAGCGCTGCTGAACAGCAAAGGCGTAACGTTCCATGAGTTGCCGATCGATGGCGATGCCGCGAAGCGTGAGGAGATGATCCAGCGCAGCGGACGGACGACGGTTCCGCAGATTTTTATTGATGCGCAGCACATTGGCGGCTGTGACGACTTGTATGCGCTTGATTCACGTGGTGGACTTGATCCCCTCTTGCGCTAATTTTTGCGCGCTTTCCCTGGCGGAAGCGCGTATTTAAGGACAACACGAAAGGGTTTTACTATGTCAGAACAAAACAGCACCGAAATGACCTTCCAGATCCAGCGTATCTATACCAAAGATATCTCTTTTGAAGCGCCGAACGCGCCGCAAGTTTTCCAGAAAGACTGGCAGCCGGAAGTTAAACTTGATCTGGATACCGCCTCCACCCAGCTGGCTGAAGGCGTTTATGAAGTGGTGCTGCGTGTGACCGTGACCGCTGCGCTGGGCGAAGAAACCGCGTTCCTCTGTGAAGTACAGCAGGGCGGTATTTTCTCCATCGACGGCATCGAAGGCACCCAGATGGCGCACTGCCTCGGCGCATACTGCCCGAACATTCTGTTCCCGTACGCGCGCGAGTGCATCACCAGCCTGGTTTCCCGCGGTACCTTCCCGCAACTTAACCTTGCGCCAGTGAACTTCGACGCGCTGTTCATGAACTATCTGCAGCAGCAGGCTGGCGAAGGTGCTGAACAACATCAGGATGCCTGATGAACGCACTTAATGCTGCAATGACTGTGATCGGTGCCGGCTCTTACGGCACCGCTCTTGCCATCACCCTGGCAAGAAATGGCCACCACGTTGTGCTGTGGGGCCATGACCCGAAACATATCGCGACGCTGCAACACGATCGCTGCAACGCCGCGTTCCTTCCCGATGTGCCTTTCCCGGATACGCTGCATCTTGAGAGCGACCTGGCCACCGCGCTGGCCGCCAGCCGCGACATCCTTGTCGTGGTGCCGAGCCATGTATTCGGTCAGGTGTTACGCCAGATTAAACCGTTGATGCGTTCCGACGCGCGGCTGGTGTGGGCCACCAAAGGCCTGGAGGCCGAAACCGGCCGTCTGCTGCAGGACGTGGCGCGTGAAGCGCTGGGCGATGATATTCCGCTGGCGGTGATCTCGGGGCCAACCTTCGCCAAAGAGCTGGCCGCCGGCCTGCCGACGGCGATTTCGCTGGCGGCCACGGATCCGCAGTTTGCGGAGGACCTTCAGCGCCTACTGCACTGCGGCAAAAGCTTCCGCGTCTACATCAACCCGGACTTTATCGGCGTGCAGCTCGGCGGCGCGGTGAAAAACGTCATTGCCATCGGGGCAGGTATGTCGGACGGCATCGGCTTCGGCGCCAATGCGCGTACGGCGCTGATTACCCGTGGGCTGGTGGAAATGTCCCGCCTCGGCGCGGCGCTGGGCGCCGATCCGGAAACCTTTATGGGCATGGCCGGCCTCGGTGACCTGGTGCTCACCTGCACCGACAACCAGTCCCGTAACCGTCGCTTCGGCATGATGCTCGGCCAGGGTATGGACGTGCAGAGCGCCCAGGACAAGATTGGCCAGGTGGTTGAAGGCTACCGCAATACCAAGGAAGTTCGCGTTCTGGCACAGCGTTTAGGTGTCGAAATGCCAATAACCGAGGAAATTTATCAGGTATTGTATTGCGGAAAAATTGCGCGCGAGGCAGCATTGACCTTATTGGGTCGCGCCCGCAAGGACGAGCGCAGCAGCAATTAGCTTTCCTTTGTCACCTGAATGACCCTGCCAGCGCAGAACTGGCAGGTCATTACTATATCGCCTGGAGTATGCAATGCCGTGTGAAGAACTGGATATCGTCTGGAATAATATTAAAGCCGAAGCCCGGGCTTTGGCTGACTGTGAGCCGATGCTCGCCAGTTTTTACCACGCAACGCTACTCAAGCATGAAAATCTCGGCAGCGCGCTGAGCTATATGCTGGCCAACAAGCTGGCTTCCCCGATTATGCCGGCGATCGCCATTCGCGAAGTGGTGGAAGAGGCCTACGCCGCCGATCCGGAAATGATCGCCTCCGCCGCCTGCGATATTCAGGCGGTGCGCACGCGCGACCCGGCGGTGGATAAATACTCCACGCCGTTGCTCTATCTGAAGGGTTTCCATGCCCTGCAGGCCTATCGTATCGGCCACTGGCTGTGGACTCAGGGGCGACGCGCGCTGGCGATTTTCCTGCAAAATCAGGTCTCCGTCTCTTTCCAGGTGGATATCCACCCGGCGGCGAAAATCGGCCGCGGGATCATGCTCGACCATGCCACCGGCATTGTGGTCGGCGAAACGGCGGTGATTGAAGATGACGTCTCTATTCTGCAGTCGGTCACCCTCGGCGGGACCGGTAAAACCAGCGGCGACCGTCATCCGAAAATTCGCGAAGGCGTGATGATTGGCGCCGGGGCGAAGATCCTCGGCAATATTGAAGTCGGGCGTGGCGCGAAGATTGGCGCCGGTTCGGTGGTATTGCAGCCGGTTCCGCCTCACACCACCGCGGCGGGCGTACCGGCGCGTATCGTCGGCAAGCCGGAGAGCGACAAGCCGGCGATGGATATGGATCAGCATTTCAACGGCATCCACCACACCTTCGAGTACGGCGACGGGATTTGATGTATTGCCATTTGCCGCTGCTAAGCACAGAAATGTAGCCCGGATAAGGCGCAACGCGCCGTAATCCGGGAACCGCTCAGGTTAGCTGCGCAAGACCGCGCCAGGATACCCCAGCTGGCGCCAGGCTTCATACACCACCACCGACACCGCGTTTGACAGGTTCATGCTGCGGCTGTCCGGCATCATCGGAATACGGATTTTTTGCTCCGGCGGCAGGGCATCGAGGATGCTGGCCGGCAGGCCGCGCGTTTCCGGACCAAACATCAAGAAATCACCGTCCTGATAGCTTACCGCGCTGTGGGCGGGCGTGCCTTTAGTCGTGAGGGCGAACAACCGTTGCGGCTGCGCGCTGGCGACAAACGCCGCGTAATCCGCATAGCGCTGCACGGCAGTGAACTCGTGATAGTCCAGTCCGGCGCGTCTCAGGCGTTTATCGTCCCAGGTGAAGCCCATCGGCTCAATGATATGCAGACTGAAGCCCGTGTTGGCGCACAGGCGGATAATATTCCCGGTGTTCGGCGGGATCTCTGGTTCGAATAACACGATGTTCAGCATACTGCCCCCTTAATTGCGGGGGGCAGAATAGCAGATATTTGGCGAACCCTCACCCTGAGGGAGAGGGGCGGCGTAAGGGAAAACGTGGAGAATTACGCGGCGTTATTCTGCTTCAGCGCATCGAAGGTCTGCAGCGCTTCCGCGTTCTGCACCAGCGAATCACGGCTGATTTCACGGATGCTTTTCGCCCCGGTGAGGGTCATCGCCACTTTCATCTCTTTCTCGATGAGGTTCAGCAGATTCGCCACGCCCTGCTTACCGTGGGTCGCCAGGGCGTACAGGTAAGCGCGGCCCAGTAGCACGCTGTCGGCGCCCAGGGCGATCATCCGCACCACGTCGAGCCCGTTACGGATGCCGCTGTCGGCGAGAATAGTGATGTCGCCTTTCACCGCGTCGGCAATTGCCGGCAGGGCGCGGGCCGAGGAGAGCACGCCATCGAGCTGGCGGCCGCCGTGGTTGGAGACGACAATGCCGTCAGCGCCGAAGCGCACCGCATCGCGGGCGTCCTCCGGATCGAGGATCCCTTTGATCACCATCGGACCGTCCCAGAAATCGCGGATCCACTCCAGGTCTTTCCATGAAATCGACGGATCGAAGTTATTCGCCAGCCAGCCAATGTAATCCTCAAGCCCGGTCGGTTTGCCGAGATAGGCGGAGATATTGCCCAGATCGTGCGGGCGACCGTTAAGGCCGACGTCCCACGCCCACTGCGGATGGGTGACGGCCTGCCAGTAGCGGCGCACGGCGGCGTTCGGGCCGCTCATGCCTGAATGGGCGTCGCGGTAGCGGGCGCCGGGAGTCGGCATATCGACGGTAAAGACCAGCGTCGAGCAGCCGGCGGCTTTGGCGCGCTCCAGCGCATTGCGCATAAAGCCGCGGTCGCGCAGGACATACAGCTGGAACCACATCGGGCGCTTGATGGTCGGGGCGACCTCTTCGATCGGGCAGACGGAAACGGTAGAGAGGGTGAACGGAATGCCTTTGTCGTCCGCCGCGCCGGCGGCCTGCACTTCGCCGCGGCGGGCGTACATCCCGCACAGCCCGACCGGCGCCAACGCCGTCGGCATCGCCAGCTTCTCGTTGAATAACGTCGTTTCCAGACTCAGGTCCGACATATTGCGCAAAATACGCTGGCGCAAGGCTACATCGGAAAGGTCCTCGACGTTGCGGCGCAGGGTATGTTCGGCGTAGGCGCCGCCGTCAATATAGTGGAACAGAAACGGCGGCAGGATACGCTGTGCGGCGGCGCGATAGTCGCTGGCGGCGGAAATAATCATCACGAGTTCTCCCTGGAATTTTCATTGTGGTCACCGGGCAGGCGGGTAATTCGCGCCTGGCGGGCCTGGTCTTCATCAAAACGTTTGATGGTGGCGTGGACAAAGCCTAAGTGGCCCATCATCGCCTGGCGCGCCGCCTCGGCGTCGCCGGCGACAATCGCCTCCATGACGGCCTGGTGCTGTTCGGTCAGGCGGGCAAACACCGGCGGCACCTGATACATGCGCTGGCGGCTCTGCTTAACGGAGGAGTGCAGCAGGTCGAAAAAGCCGCGCATGGTTTGCAGGAGCACCACGTTATGCGAGGCTTCGGCGATCGCCAGGTGAAAGCGGACATCCGCCTGCGAGGCGATATCCGGGTCTTCACTCTGGGTCGCTTCAAAGCACAGACGAATTTTTTCTTTATCGGCGTCGGTGGCGCGCATCGCCGCGTGCCACGCGGTGCTGGCTTCGATGGCGTGGCGAGCTTCGAGGATATCGAAGCTGTAGTCCGGGTCATCGGCCAGCAGCGTCTTCAGCGGCTGGACGATGTTTTGCTCTGACCACGGCTCATGCTGAAAGCGGACGAAGGTGCCGCCGCCGCGACGGCTCAACAGCACCCCTTCATTGACCAGCATCGCCAGCGCTTCGCGCAGGGAATTGCGTGAGACGCCGAGCTGGGCGGCGAGCTGGCGCTCGGCGGGCAGTCGCATGCCCGCCTCCAGCTGTTGTTCTTCAATCAGCGCCCGGACGCGACGCGCCACGTCGTCGGCCAGGCGTTTAGGCATCACTATCACGGGATCATCCAGGTTAAAACGTAGGCCTGCAGCGTGGTGATCAGCCCCACCATGCAGGTGAAGATCAGGCTATGTTTGACGGTAAAGCGGAACAGATCCGACTCTTTGCCCACCAGGCCTACCGCGGCGCAGGCGATGGCGATCGACTGCGGGGAAATCATCTTGCCGGTAACGCCGCCGGTGGTATTAGCCGCGACCAGCAGAATATCGGAGACGCCAATCTGCTGCGCCGCCGTTGCCTGCAGCGCGGCGAACAGGGCGTTAGACGAGGTGTCCGAACCGGTCAGGAATACCCCCAGCCAGCCAAGGAACGGCGAGAAGAAGGTAAACGCGTGGCCGGTATGGGCCAGCGCCAGGGCCAGGGTCGACGACAGCCCGGAATAGTTAGAGATAAAGGCGAACGCCAGCACCATGCCGATAGAGTAGATCGGCAGCGCCAGATCCTTCAGCGTCCCGGCGAAGGTGGTCAGCGCATCTTTCGGCTTCATGCGCAGCCAGACGATGGACAGCAGGGCGGCGAACAGAATGGAGGTGCCGGTTGCCGACAGCCAGTCGAATTTATATACCGCGGCGTAGGGCGTCGCGGCGCTAACCACCGGCGGCATACGGGCAACCATTTTGTCGAGGAATGGTACCGAAATATTGATAACGAAGTCATACATCGCGCCGCCAGGAGCGAACAGCGCTTTGAATGGCGGCACGCTCCACAGGGTCACGGTGGCGGTCAGGAACAGGAACGGCGACCAGGCGCGGATCACTTGTCCCGCCGTGTAGCGTGTGCGGGCCAGCGTCATATCCACCTGCGAGGCGCCGAGATCGCCGAAGCGGAAGATGCGTACCGGCTGCCAGCGTTTGAGGAACAGGGTCAGACAGACCAGGGAGACCAGCGACGAGATGATATCCGGCAGCTCCGGGCCAAGGAAGTTAGAGCTGAGGTACTGGGCAATAGCGAACGAACCGCCTGCGACTATCACCGCCGGCCAGGTCTCTTTAATGCCGCGCCAGCCATCCATAATCGCCATGATCCAGAACAGCACGATAATGGTCAGGAACGGCAGCTGGCGGCCCACCATCTGGCCGATGGCGAAGCTATCGATACCGGTCACCTGGCCGGCGACCAGAATCGGGATGCCCATCGCACCGAAGGCCACCGGCGCGGTGTTGACGATCAGGCACAGGCCAGCCGCATACAGCGGGTTAAACCCGAGACCAACCAGCAGCGCGGCGGTAATCGCCACCGGTGCGCCGAAACCCGCCGCCCCTTCGAGAAAGGCGCCGAACGAGAAGCCGACGATCAGCATCTGCAGGCGCTGGTCCGGCGTAATCGACAGAATCGATGAGCGGATGATGTCGAACTGTCCGGTCTTCACCGAGATTTTATAGACGAAGACCGCGGCGATAATAATCCACGCGATAGGCCACAGGCCGTAGAAGAAGCCGTAGACCACCGAGGCTAAGGCGCGGTCCACCGGCATTTTATAGAACAGTAAGGCAACGACCAGCGCGATTGCGACGGTCCAGGTGGCAGCGATGTAGCCTTTCAGTTTGAGCTTAATCAGCGCAAAAAAGAAAAACAGAATCGGTAGCGATGCGATAAGACTGGATAGCCAGATATTACCGGCGGGATCGTAGTTTTGTTGCCAGAGATTCATGCAGGGTCTCCATCGGGCCGCCAGGAGAGGAGGGCTGAGTCTGCGCTCATTGCCGATCCCATCGAAGGAAAAATTGGCCCGGCCAATTAAGGGTATCAGGGTTGATGACAACGAATGGTTAATCAGATGTTGCTCACAAGCAACGGGTTTGTGATGGGTTTTGACGGATTTGTGAACTGCCAGGGGGTGGATGAAATTATTGGTTGGACCAATCGACCCGGCTGAAGGTAAAAATGTGGGGGAGTGAAGACAGAATAGCCCTCTCCGTACGGAGAGGGCTGGGGATCAAAATTCGCTGCGGGCGAAACCGGTCATCTCTTTCAGACCCATTTCCCGGCCCAGGGCGGTCATCGGATGGACAACCACCAGGCCGCGAACGCTTTTCTTCAGCTTGCCCATATCGGCCTGCTCTTTTTTGGTAATCGCGCGGCGGAACGGCAGGCTCATCAGCTTCTGCGCCTCTTTGCTCAGCTTCTGGCTCTGGACGGAACGCAGACGTTCAATCTCCGTTTCCAGAGTGGCTTTTTCTTTTTCCAGTTCAGCATATTTATCGGCGGCTTCCACCAGCGACAGCTCGGCCTGCTGGTGGCGGATGGCGTCGAGACGATCGCTCAGACGCTTGATTTCATTCTTTTCGACTTCTTTCATGGTGATTTGATCTGTTAATAAAGGGGCTTCATTCGCCTATAGTATGTGCCGTGACCGCTATTGTTGATAGCTATTTATCAAAAATTCGCCGTTTGTCGCCGGCGGAATGCAATATCATTTATCGCTAATAATTTGAATTTTATTAATATTCCGCCTAATACCCGTTCTAATTTCATTTCTGTGAAGCCTGTCGGCAGATAAGCACGTTTTCCTTAACCCACGCTGGTGAATTGGCTAATGCTTAATCAGATTATTCCCAAAAGGAGGACGTGATGGCAAAGATCGGCGACGGCGTACCACGTTTAATCGACAAAGCGGTTGATTTTATGGCTTCCAGTCAGGCGTTTATGGAGTATTTGAAAAAGTCTCCGCGTCTGCAGCATGTACCGCGAGACATTCCTCAGGATAAGGAAGCGTTGTTCCTGCAGCGTCTGGAATATTATCGTCAGCTTTACCGGCCGACCTGCGACCAGACGGAACCGGAATCAGAGCGTTGATTTCTGAAAGGCTTTTTTTAAGCTGATTCGTGAAATCAGCTCAGTCAGGGACAGCACCATCGTTGAGCGCACCATCTGCTGGTAACGCAGTTTCTGCATTGCCAGCAGTTCGGCATCGCTGTCATCAAATTGCGGCGTTGGCGGCAGGGCGGCGACGCAGTGCAGCTCGCCGAACGGACCGATAATTTCGTCGTCGGTAAAGCTGTACTCATTGCCGTCGTGGTTAAGCTCTTCGCGCAGGGCCATCAGCAGCTCAGCGTCTTCATATTCGGCACGACTTATCACCCCAAGGCCATAAATCAGCTTCAGGCGTACAGAGAGATCGCCGAGCGGCCCGCTGCCCTCCAGCAAGGGCTCGACGGCGTATTTCACCGCGTAGTCGTCTTTACGGAACACCTGAAGCACCAGAATATTGACCGCTTCCGTTAACAGCTCGACGGTGGCGATCAGGAAGCTTCGTACGGTTTTGCCAGCATTCAGACGCTCAAGCACACGGTTTTCAAATGCTTGTGTTTCTTCCATCATTGCCTGCATATCTGACAGGAGTCGTAATGGGCGCGACGTCGGCCGCGCCAGGTTGTGCATCATTTTTCCGCGTTGTAGTCGTTAACGGCCTCCGCGACGACATCACTTGCGGCATCCAGGCCGGAAATCTGCGCCAGCGCGGCCTGCGGCCCCTTGTCGGCGATCAGTGCCGCCAGCTCCTGCGCCTGCGGATCGTCTTCGCTACGGAAATGCATCGCCGCCGCAATCCCTTTCACCAGGTTGCGGTGCGGCAGCCCGTATTCCAGTGTACCCAGCAGCGGCTTAATTAAACGGTCGCCAGCGCTCAGTTTGCGCAGCGGCTGACGGCCAACGCGCTCAACATCGTCTTTCAGGTACGGGTTCTCGAAACGGCCAAGTATTTTCTGGATATAAGCCGCGTGCTTCTGCGGGTCAAAGGCGTAACGTTTGATCAGCACCGCGCCGCTCTCTTCCATCGCGCCCTGCACGACGGCACGAATTTTCTCGTCGAGGATCGCGTCGCGAATCGTCTGATGGCCCGCCAGTTTTCCGAGGTAGGCGGTTATAGCATGCCCGGTGTTCAAGGTGAAGAGCTTGCGTTCGACAAATGCCATCAGGTTATCAGTTAATTCCATTCCCGGGATAGTCGGCAGCGCGCCCTTGAACTGAGTCTTATCGACAATCCATTCGCTAAAGGTTTCCACGGTGACTTCCAGCGGGTCATGAGTGGCGGAAGCCGATGGCGGCACAATACGGTCAACGGCAGAGTCGACAAAGCCGATATGCGCTTCCACCCACGCTTTATCTTCTTCCGCCAGCGCGTTAAACACGTGGCCTTTTAACTGCGTGGTGCCGCGCACCATATTTTCGCAGGCGATGATGTTCAGGGGGCGTTCGGTGCCCTGCGCTTTGCGCTGCGCCAGCCCTTTGGCGATCGCTGGCGCGATGCGCTCGAGCACGACGGGACCGACGGCGGTGGTGACCAGATCCACTTCAGCGATCAGGTCCACAACCTCATCGCCGATGCTGCTGACGGCATTGACGCCGGAGACGGTGTCCACCTGCTCATTCTCACCGACGACGTGAACCTGATAGCTATGACGGGCATTCAGGGCATCAAGTACGGTCTGATTGACATCGGCAAACGTCAGTTCGATGCCCGCGTCGGCCAGCAATTTACCGATAAAGCCACGTCCGATATTACCTGCGCCAAAATGTAATGCTTTCATAGTATTAACCTTCAATTAATGTTTTCACCTGAGAGGGCTGGGGTGAGGCCTTTCCCCTCACCCCAACCCTCTCCCAAAGGAGAGGGTTGGATAGCGCTGATTATTTATTTAACAGTGCCAGAACTTCGTCGACGCTGGTGGTTTTCGCCAGGCGCTCAATCACGGTTTCGTCATCCAGCGCGTTAGTCAGACTGGTGATAACCTGAATGTGCTCGTTATTACGAGCGGCGATGCCGATGACCAGACGCGCGACTTCATCTTCTTCTTCACCGAAGCGCACGCCTTCCGGGTACTGGCAGAAGACGACGCCGGTTTTCAGCACGCGGTCCTTCGCTTCGATGGTGCCGTGCGGTACCGCAATGGACTCGCCGAGATAGGTCGAGGTCAGTTTTTCGCGGTCCAGCATCGCCTGCACATATTCCGGCTCGACGTAGCCGCCTTTCACCAGCTGCTCACCGGCGAAGCGAATGGCTTCTTCTTTGGTGGCTGCTTTGCGACCGAGGAAGATGTTATCCGCGCCCAGCTGGAACAGGTTGTTGTTAGTATCGTCAAAGCTGTCTTTCAGGCTATCGGTGACTTTGACTTCGTTGTCGATGTGGCGCTGGGCCGCGACCAGGCGCTCGGTCAGGCTGGTGTACAGACCGCTGTCGAGGAAGTTGGTCAGCGAAATATGCTGCGCCTGAGGCACCTGGCGCATGGCGCGCTCGGTAAGGTCGCGGTGGGTGATGACCAGGTCAACATCCGGCGGCAGGTTATTGATTGCGCTGTTGGTGACCGAGATGTTGCTCAGCCCGGCATCCTGCACTTTCTTGCGCAGTACCCCGGCGCCCATGGCGCTGGAACCCATCCCGGCGTCGCAGGCGACGATGATTTTACGCACATGGCTCAGGTCGTTGGTGACATTGCCGGCCGCCAGCGGGCTGGCGCCTTTGGATTCCGCTTTCATGTCATGCATACGACGCGTTGCGGCTTCGATATCGTCTTCTTCTTTGACTTTGCTGGTCTTGAGCAGAACCGCAGAGACCACGAAGGAGACCGCCATCGCTGCGATAATCGCGGCGATGTTAGCGAAGTAGGCGCCTTTCGGCGTCATCGCCAGTACCGCCAGGATAGAGCCTGGGGAAGCCGGGGAAACCAGACCGCCATTGAGGATAGTCAGGGTGAAGACACCGGTCATCCCGCCGAGGATAACGGCCAGGATCAGGCGCGGGTTCATCAGCACGTACGGGAAGTAGATTTCATGGATACCACCCAGGAAGTGGATGATAGCCGCCCCGCCTGCAGACTGTTTTGCGCTGCCGCGGCCAAAGAACATGTACGCCAGCAGAACGCCCATCCCTGGACCCGGGTTAGCTTCAATCAGGAAGAAGATGGATTTACCCAGCTCGTGGGACTGCTGAATACCCAGCGGCGAGAAGATACCGTGGTTGATGGCGTTGTTAAGGAACAGGATTTTTGCCGGTTCGACGAAGATAGACGCCAGCGGCAGCATGTCGTGCGCCACCATAAAGTTAACGCCAGCCGCCAGAATTTTCGACAGAACTTCGACCGCCGGGCCGATGCCGAGGAAGGCCAGAATGGCGAGGATCATCCCGATGATGCCGGCGGAGAAGTTATTCACCAGCATTTCAAAACCGGATTTGATCTTACCGTCTACCCAGTTATCGAATTTCTTGATGCAGTAGCCGCCCAGCGGGCCGGCAATCATGGAGCCGAGGAACATCGGCATATCCGCGCCGACGATAACGCCCATGGTGGTGATCGCCCCGACCACGCCGCCACGTTCGCCGCCGACTAATTTACCGCCGGTGTAACCGATCAGCAGCGGCAGCAGGTAGGTGATCATCGGACCGACCAGCTTCGCCAGCGTTTCGTTTGGCAACCACCCTGTCGGAATGAAAAGCGCGGTGATGATACCCCACGCGATAAACGCGCCGATATTCGGCATCACCATATTGCTGAGGAAACGACCAAAGCTTTGCACTTTGATCTTGATATCGGATGACATAAAACACCCCTTCTTCTGTTTTGCGTAGCGCGCAGGCTTAAAGCCCGAGGTTTGTTGTTAATGTGGCGGCAGAGGTAGCCGGGCCCTGATTGATAGTGCGAAATCTGGCACTGAATCGTTTAGCTGTCCAGCCGGCGCCCTTTTATGTGATTTGGATCACATGAATATAGGGGGCTAAGAGGGTTTTATAGTGATGATGATCACAAAATTACTGTGTAAAAAAACAACACAGCGCCTTTTTAGCCGCTGATCTGCCTTTTTGTGTGATATTTGTCACATTTTTGTTTCGTGTTTTTGTTGTTTGTTTGTGATTTTGATCACAAAGAATTTCGCGAGGGGTTTACGCCGCTGTGATCTCGGCCCGGTTTTGCTTCCACGCCGGGATGACCCTGTAACTAAGCAACCTTAACTGCCGAATAACTTTTTTACGCCGGATGGCAAAAATGAAAGGCGTGAATTATGCTCAAAATAGCGGCCCGGATGTCAGTGGGCCGTGAATAAAATTCATATAAATTATTAGCGTAAAGCCGAGGGAATTATGTTTCTCAATTATTTTGCGCTGGGCGTTCTGATCTTCGTTTTTCTGGTCATTTTTTATGGAATTATCATTATTCACGATATTCCTTATTTGATCGCCAAAAAACGCAACCACCCTCATTCCGATGCTATTCATGTCGCCGGATGGGTGAGCCTTTTTACGCTCCACGTCATCTGGCCGTTTTTATGGATTTGGGCCACGTTGTACCAGCCTGAGCGCGGCTGGGGCATGCAGCATAAGGCGAATACGGCCCCTGATGAACCTGAAAAAGAGACCGATATACAACAGCTTCGCCAACGACTGAGCGACCTTGAACACCAGGTGGCGGCCATCCAGCGGCCGCAGTCCACCTCTGCGGCGGAGAAATAATCTATGGATCTGTTGATAATTTTGACCTACGTGGCCATCGCCTGGTCGATATTTAAAATCTTCAAAATACCGGTAAATAAATGGACGGTACCTACCGCGGCGCTGGGGGGCGTATTTATTGTTAGCGCGCTTATTTTATTAATGAACTATAACCACCCTTACACCTTTCTGGCGCAAAAGGCGGTGATATCTATTCCTATTACGCCGCAGGTTACCGGAGTGGTTAACAGCGTCACCGACAAAGCGAATCAGCGCGTCAAAAAGGGTGAGGTGCTTTTTACCATTGACCCGGCGCGCTATCAGGCGCGGGTCGACCGTCTGCAGGCCGACCTGGTGACGGCGCTGCACAGTATTAACACCCTCAAGGCGCAGCTCTCTGAAGCCCAGGCCAACACCACCCGCGTGTCGGCGGAACGCGATCGCTTATACAAGGACTATCAGCGCTACCTGAAAGGGAGCCAGGCGCGGGTGAATCCGTTCTCGGAAAGCGACATCGATAACGCCAGGCAGAATTATCTGGCCCAGGACGCGCTGGTCAAGGCGTCGGTGGCGGAGCAGGCGCAGATCCAGAGCCAGCTGGACAGCATGATCAACGGCGAACAGTCGCAAGTGGCCAGCCTGCGCGCCCAGCTGGCGGAGGCGAAATACAATCTCGACCAGACCACCGTGCGGGCGCCCAGCGATGGGTATATCACCCAGGTGTTGATCCGCCCGGGGACCTATGCCGCCTCGCTGCCGCTGCGTCCGGTGATGGTGTTTATCCCCGAGCAAAAACGGCTGATCGTCGCCCAGTTTCGGCAAAATTCCCTGTTAAGGCTGGAGAAAGGCGACGACGCGGAAGCGGTGTTTAACGCCCTGCCCGGGCAGGTGTTCCACGGCAAACTGGTGAGTATTTTACCGGTGGTGCCGGGAGGAAGTTATCAGGCGCAAGGGGCGTTACAGTCGCTGACCGTGACGCCGGGCAGTGATGGCGTGCTGGCGACCATCGAGCTCGACCCCAATGCCGAAATTGATGCGCTACCCGATGGCATCTACGCGCAGGTAGCGGTCTACTCCGACCATTTCACCCACGTCTCGGTGATGCGTAAAGTGCTGCTGCGGATGACCAGCTGGATGCACTACCTCTATCTCGATCATTAATGCGATCGGCGGCAGGTTGAGCGGGACGCTCACCTGCCTTTTGTCCTGCCCTGAGCCATACTCATATCTTTGTTGGCGATAATTTGTTGGCGATAAGGAGCAGGCTATGAAACTGATCGGCAGCTACACCAGTCCCTTTGTGCGCAAAATATCGGTGATCCTGCTGGAAAAGCGCATCCCTTTTGAGTTTGTCAACGAATCCCCCTACAGCGAAAGCAACGGTGTGGCGCGCTATAACCCGCTGGGCAAGGTACCGGCGCTGGTGACGGACGACGGTGAGTGCTGGTTTGACTCCCCGGTCATCGCCCAGTATCTGGAGCTGCTGGGCGTGGCGCCGCCGATGATCCCCGCCGACCCCAGAGCCGCTCTCAGGATGCGCCAGCTAGAGGCGCTGGCGGATGGCGTGATGGAGGCCGCCCAGGCGCTGGTGCGTGAAAAGGCTCGCCCGGGCGCGCAACAGTCAGAGCAAGAACTGCTCCGCCAGCGGGAGAAAGTGGCTCGCGGTCTCGACAGGCTGGAAGCCTGCGCGGCAGACGGAACGCTGCGCGGCGACGAGGTTAATCTGGCGACCATTTCCACGGCCTGCGCCATTGCTTATCTGAACTTTCGCCGGGTCGCGCCCGGCTGGTGCGCCACCCGGCCGCAGCTGGTGAAGCTGGTGGATGCGTTGTTCCAGCGCGCCAGCTTTGCGCGCACTGAACCGCCGCGGACTTGACCCAGGCAGGTAACAGTTTGCGCAAGGAGGCGTTACAATCGCCGCTGATTGTTGACTCCCTCTCCCGTCGGGAGGGGGGAAAATAACTTACCGCCAGGCCCATTCATGACTACCGAAATTCGTGCGCTTTATACCCGGCTTCCGGCCATTGACCGCTTACTACGCGACCCCGCTTTTTCTCCCCTGCTGGCGCAGCACGGCCATTCGCAGGTGGTGGCGCAGCTGCGCCAGATGCTCGATGAGGCGCGGGAACAAATCCGCCAGTATCAGACACTGCCGGACTGGAGCCATGACTGGCCGAGCGCCTGCGCGCAGCGGCTCACCGCCGGCCGGCAGAGCGCCCTGCGTCCGGTGTTTAATCTCACCGGTACGGTATTGCATACCAATCTGGGGCGCGCCATCCAGGCGGAGTCGGCCGTGGAGGCGGTCGCCAGCGCGATGCGCGCGCCGGTGACGCTCGAATATGATCTCGACGACGCCGGGCGCGGCCATCGCGATCGCGCCATTGCCGATCTGCTGTGCCAGATCACCGGCGCGGAAGACGCCTGTATCGTGAACAACAACGCGGCGGCCGTTCTGCTGATGCTGGCGGCCACCGCCAGCGGTCGCGAAGTGGTGGTCTCTCGCGGCGAACTGGTGGAGATCGGCGGGGCATTTCGCATCCCCGACGTGATGCGCCAGGCGGGTTGCCAGCTGCACGAAGTGGGTACCACCAACCGCACCCATGCCAAAGATTATCGCCAGGCGGTGAATGACAATACCGCGCTGCTGATGAAGGTCCACACCAGCAACTACAGTATTGAGGGCTTTACCAAAGCCGTCGACGAAGCGGAGCTGGCGGGCATTGGCCGCGAACTGGATGTTCCGGTGGTAGCCGACCTGGGCTGCGGGTCGCTGGTGGATCTCAGTCAGTATGGCCTGCCAAAGGAGCCGATGCCGCAGGAGATGATCGCCGCCGGGGTGAGCCTGGTCAGTTTCTCCGGCGACAAGCTGCTCGGTGGCCCGCAGGCCGGGATTATCGTCGGCAAACGCGCGCTGATTGCCCAGCTGCAAAGCCACCCGCTGAAGCGGGCCCTGCGCGCCGATAAAATGACCCTCGCGGCGCTGGAGGCTACGCTGCGCCTCTATCAGCACCCGGAGGCGCTGAGGGAGAAATTGCCGACGCTGCGCCTGCTCACCCGTCCGGCGGAGGAGATCCGCCGGCTGGCTGAACGCCTGCAGCCTGACCTGGCGGCACACTATGCTGATTTTGCCGTCAGCGTGGCAGCCTGCCAGTCGCAGATTGGCAGCGGCTCGTTACCCGTCGACCGCCTGCCCAGCGCGGCGTTGACCTTTACCCCGCATGACGGCCGCGGTAGCCGGCTGGAGGCGCTGGCGGCCCGCTGGCGCGCGCTGCCGTGTCCGGTGATTGGCCGCATTTATGACGGTCGGCTCTGGCTGGACCTGCGCTGTCTGGAAGATGAAACCCGCTTTATGGAGATGTTGTTACGATGATTATTGCCACCGCTGGACATGTTGACCACGGCAAAACGACGCTGCTGCAGGCGATAACCGGCGTGAATGCCGATCGTTTGCCGGAGGAGAAAGCGCGGGGAATGACGATCGATCTCGGCTATGCCTACTGGCCGCAGCCGGACGGGCGGGTGCTGGGATTTATTGACGTTCCCGGGCACGAAAAGTTTTTGTCCAACATGCTGGCGGGGGTGGGCGGTATTGACCATGCGCTGCTGGTGGTGGCCTGCGATGACGGGGTGATGGCGCAAACCCGCGAACACCTGGCGATCCTGCAGCTGACCGGAAAGCCGACGCTGACCGTGGCGCTGACCAAAACGGACCGCGTGACGGCCGCCAGGGTGGCGGAGGTTCAGGCAGAGGTCGAGCAGACCCTGGGCGAGCTGGGCTTTGACGCCGTCGCTTTCTTTCCCACCGCGGCGGCGGAAAACATCGGTATTGCGGAACTGCGCAGCCATCTGCTGCAGCTTGCAGAGCGCCCCCGCCCGCAGCAGCAGCGGTTTCGCCTGGCGCTGGATCGCGCTTTTACTGTCAAAGGCGCGGGGCTGGTGGTCACCGGGACGGCGCTCTCCGGCGAAGTACGGGTCGGGGATACCCTGTGGCTTACCGGCGTCAACACGCCGATGCGCGTCCGCGGCCTGCATGCCCAGAATCAAGCGGTTGAGCAGGCGCACGCCGGGCAGCGCATTGCGCTGAATATTGTCGGCGATGCGCAAAAAGAGGCAGTGCACCGCGGCGACTGGCTGCTCTCCTCACCACCGCCGGAGCCAGCAGAACGGGTGATTGTCGAGCTGCAGTGCCATACGCCGCTCAGCCAGTGGCAGCCGCTGCATATTCACCATGCTGCCAGCCACATTACCGGCCGGGTGTCGCTTCTTGAGGGCAACCTGGCGGAGCTGGTGCTGGATACTCCGCTGTGGCTGGCGGATAACGACCGGCTGGTGCTCCGCGATATCTCCGCTCGCTTGACGCTGGCGGGCGCACGGGTGGTGACGCTGGATCCTCCGCGTCGCGGCAAACGTAAACCGGAATATCTGCAGTGGCTGCACGCCCTGGCAGCGGTCGGCGCTGACGATGCGCAGGCGCTGGAGCTGCATCTGCAGCGGGATGCCGTCCGGCTTGAGCGCTTCGCCTGGGCGCGGCAGCTCAGCGAAGCCGGAATGGCGGCCCTGATCCAGCGACCGGACTATCTGCAGGCCGGACAGCGCCTGCTTAGCGCGCCGCTTGCCGCCCGCTGGCAGCGAAAATTGCTGGATGCCCTTGCGCGCTACCATGAGCAGCATCGAGACGAGCCGGGCCCTGGCCGGGAGCGCCTGCGCCGCATCGCGCTGCCGATGGAAGATGAAGCGCTGGTGCTGCTGCTGATTGAGCAGATGCGCGAGAGCGGCTTAGTCCACAGCCATCACGGCTGGCTGCATTTGCCGGAGCATAAAGCCGGGTTTACCGACGAGCAGCAGGCGGTCTGGCAGAAGGTGGAGACTCTGTTCGGCGACGATCCGTGGTGGGTGCGCGATCTTGCGCGCGAAGTCCATGTTGAAGAGTCCCTGATGCGCGCGGTGCTGCGCCAGGCGGCGCAGCAGGGGATGATTACCGCGATCGTCAAGGATCGTTACTACCGCAACGATCGCATTGTGCAGTTCGCCCAGCGGGTGCGCGAGCTGGATCGGCTGCGCGGTTCAACCTGCGCGGCGGATTTCCGCGATACCTTAAACGTAGGGCGGAAGCTGGCGATCCAGATCCTGGAGTATTTCGATCGGATTGGCTTCACCCGCCGTCGCGGCAACGATCATATCCTGCGCGATAAGGCATTGTTCCGGTAATCATTAACGTCGGCTCCCCGGCGGACTTCGTGCCGGGGAGCTGGCGAAAAGAACTTGTTAAAACCACTACGTGAGACCGCCGAAGCAATTTCGCGTGAGCTGGGTTTCACGGTGCGTGAAGCGTCAGGCAAATGACCACATCCTGCCGGCCATCTGACAAAAAACAGCGCTGATTCCATTCAGGATCAAAGCGCGGGCAGGGGATATTCTGGCACCCTGCGGTTTTATCCCCAGGGAGCAGAGGATGAACCAGTTTCTTATTGCCAATGCCCAGCGGTGCATCGGCTGTCGTACCTGCGAAGTGGCCTGCGCGGTGGCGCACCAGCAGGCGCAGGATGTCGCCGCCCTGTCGACGAACCATTTCGCGCCGCGTATCCGGGTGGTGAAAAGCGGTGACATATCGACGGCGATGGCCTGTCGGCAGTGCGAGGATGCGCCCTGCGCCAGCGTTTGCCCACAGGGGGCGATTCAGCGCGACAATGACGTCTGGTGGGTCGACCAGCGGCGCTGCATCGGCTGCAAAAGCTGCATGGTGGCCTGCCCGTACGGCGCGATGACCGTTACGGTAATGAACCAGCAGGCGCAGGCGTTGAAATGCGATCTATGCCATCACCGCGCCGAAGGACCGGCCTGCGTGGCCGCCTGCCCGACGCAGGCGCTGCGGGTGATGGTTCCCGCAGAGCTGGAAGCGCTATGCGCGCAAAAACGCCAGCGGCTGGCGCTGGCGTGAATGGGGTCGCTGACGAACGTTACCCGCCCGCGGCGTCCGAGACTATGCTTCCTGTTCGCGCCAGGCAAATTCAACCTCTTCGGCGAGGATTTTCACTCCGGCTTCGATTTTTTGCGGGTCCGGTACATAGTTCATGCGCATACACTGGTGGGTGTGCGGCCACGGTTTATCCAGACCAGGGAAGAAGTAATCCCCCGGCACCATCAGTACGCCGCGCTTTTTCAGCCGCTGATACAGCAGCTCGGTGGAGATCGGCAGATCCTTAAACCACAGCCAGAGGAAGATTGCCCCCTCCGGTTTGTGAATAAGGCAGCGCTCCTCCGGCAGATAGCGGCGAATAATGGCGATGGTTTCCTGCACCCGCTGGTAATAGAAGGGCTTGATCACCGTCTCTGACAGGCGCAGCAGATCCTGTCGTTTAATCATTTCGCACATCATTGCCGGCCCGATGCCGCCAGGGGCGAGGCTGATAATGCCGTTCATGTTGCTGATGGCGGTGATGATTTTTTCGTTGGCGATGATAATCCCGCAGCGGCTGCCCGGCAGGCCCAGCTTGGACAGGCTCATACACAGCACGATGTTCGGATTCCACAGCGGTCGGGCGTCGCTAAAGATAATGCCCGGGAACGGTACACCGTAGGCGTTATCAATCACCAGCGGGACCCCGTGCTGATTCGCCAGCGCATCCAGTTTGATCAGCTCTTCATCAGTGATGACGTTGCCGGTCGGGTTGGTGGGGCGCGAGACGCAGATCATCCCGGTCTCTTCCGTCACCTGCAGATGCTCAAAATCAACATGGTACTTAAACTGGCCTTCCGGCAGCAGTTCGATGTTCGGCCGGGTGGCAACGAACAGATCCTCTTCCAGACCGGCATCGGCGTAGCCGATATATTCCGGCGTCAGTGGGAACAGTACCTTACGGGTGGTGCCATCTGCCCGACGGCCTGCAAACAGATTAAATAAGTAGAAAAATGCGCTCTGACTGCCGTTTGTTAGCGCAATATTCTGTGGTTCGATCTCCCAGCCCAGCTCGTCGCGCAGCATATTCGCCAGCAGAGCCAGCAGCTCGCTTTTGCCCTGTGGACCATCATAATTACAAAGCGCATCAAGGGCTTTGCCATTATCCAGCATGTCGGCCAGCAGCTGCTGGAAGTAGTCATTCATTTCCGGGATCTGAGCGGGGTTGCCGCCGCCCAGCATAATAGCGCCCGGCGTGCGCAGACCGTCATTAAGGTCTTCCATCAAGCGGGTGATGCCTGAATGACGGGTGAATTTGTCGCCGAAAAGGGAAAATGTCATCGCGAATAGTCTATCGGTGGTTCTGGAAAGTGGCTAACCATAACGCCAGCGCTGGCGTGGTGCAAATCGGCGGGAGGAGGCGGATTTTTATCTTTATCCTGTATATTGCTATTTTGTTAGCATTTTGTTCTGAATGGTGGCTCCCCGCAGGGCGGAGAGCCACATGTGGATTACTGCTGCTGCCCGGCCCAGATGACCATCACTTTGTCTTCACCGCTCTCACGCACGAACCCGTAACCACGCGACATCGACAGCGTTGTCTGTTTGCCCATGCCGATTGCCGGATGGCGAGCGCGGAACTGGCCGATCTTCTGCCAGTGGGTAACGCTGCGGGCCGCCTTGCCGTTGACATCCTGCCAGTTCATCTCCGAGCGGGTGCCCTGCAGCGGGTCCGAGCCGGTGGGGCCGAACGGGCGCGATGATTCGTCGCCATAGAAAATCTGCACGGCGCCAGGGGCCAGCAGCAGTAGCTCCGCCGCGGTGGTGCCGCCTTCGCGGAACAGCCGCGTATCGTGCGAGGAGAGGTAGCTCAGGACGTTAAAGCTCTGCAGCTTGTCCGCCATTTGCTGCCAGGTGAGGTCAATATTGGCCATACAGGTCGCCGCTTTCGCCGCCTGGTCCTGGTAGTCGAAATTGATCATCGCATCAAAACCGTGGCGATAATAATCGCTCTGCATCACTCCATGTCCCCAGGCTTCGCCAGTCATCCAGAACGGCGCCGCATCCAGCGCTTTATCCGGATTGGCTTTCTTCCACTCCGCCAGCGCGGCGGTGGCCTGGGTTTTTAACTGCTGCCAGGCGTCCATCTCCACATGTTTGGCGGTATCGACGCGGAAGCCATCGATGCCGTAGTCACGTACCCACTGGCTCAGCCAGTGTGTCAGATAGTCGCGCGGCGTATAGCCCGGGATCGCTTTCGCTGCGGTGTCTGGTTTATGGCTATAGAAGTTCGGCAGGCCTGAGACCTCCTTCGATTCGGTTTTCAGGTCCGGCAGGAAGGCCAGCGACATGGTGAGATCGTCATAGCCCGGATTGTCGTAATCGCCGATATCGGTGCGGATCCACTTCTTACCCCACCATTTCTCCCACCCGGCTTTGTCGCTGAAGTTGATATAGTCGTTAAAGCTGTGCCAGGTCTGTCCCGCGCCCGGCTTCCAGTCCGTCCAGCGCTCGCCGAGAGTTTTTTTCAGCTCATCTCCTTGCAGATACAGGGAGCCGAACTGGAACTCCTGCATGTCGGCCAGGGTGGCGTAGCCGGCATGGTTCATCACCACGTCGAACAGAATACGTATTCCGCGCTTATGCGCTTCATCCACCAGTCGGCGGAGATCCGCTTCGGTCCCCATGTTGGCGTCCAGTTTCGACCAGTCCTGGGTGTAATAGCCGTGGTAGGCGTAGTGAGGGAAATCGCCCTTCGTGCCGCCGCCGACCCAGCCGTGGATCTGCTCGAGCGGGGAGCTGATCCACAGGGCGTTAACTCCCATCTGCTGCAGATAATCCAGCTTGCTGGTTAATCCCTGCAGGTCGCCGCCGTGGAAGGTGCCGATCTCCTGCATGCCGTCTTTATGGCGACCATAGCTGTTGTCGTTGGCCGGGTTACCGTTTACGAAGCGATCGGTCAGGACGAAGTAGACGGTGGCATTGTGCCAGTCAAACGGCGCCGGGGCGGCCGTCTCGGCGCGCTCAAGCAGCAGTAGGCCATTGCTGCCGAAGGCGGGCTGCAGGGTGATTTTGCCGCCGCTGACGGTCGCGACATTGCCGCTGTAGAAATCGCGGACCTTGCTGCCCTCGGCGAAGGTTTTGCTGACGTCGATGGTCAGAGGTTTTCCGTCCCACTTCGGACACTGGCGGATTTGCGGCGCCGCGGCGCTGGTCTCTTTTTCCTCCAGCGAAATCATCATCGTTGGCGTGCCGGAACGGGTATCCACCTCCAGGGTATACAGACCCTGGCGGAAGATGCGCCATTGCGGCGGTGTGCCGCGACAGGGCTCCATGGACAGCATCTGGTTGAGCTTAATGCCGCCGGAAGGCTGCCAGCACTGCTGGTCAAAATTTAGCTGCAGGGGACGTGTACCCTTCTCAACCACTTTCTGGCTGATGAATCGGCCGGTCCCTTCTTCGGTAAAAGCAGGAAAGTCGGTGGTAGTCCAGGCGGCAAAGGCCATCCCAGGCACGAATAACGTGGCAAGCGCAGCGAGTTTCATTGCGAGATCCTGTGAGCGGTTTTTATCTAGTGTGCCTTGTCGCCGCGCGGGTGAACTCCTCCTGACGCGCGTTTTACCAGGAGGATGAAAAGGGGTGAGTGACACCGCTCAAAAAATAGGCTAAAAATGAGACGAAGCTAGCAATTTAGCGCTGGCGATGCGCCGCAGAAACCGATTTCAGATGACAGCAATTCGGAATTGGACTATTTCTGTTGATGCCCTCAGTGCGTATTTTTGATACTATTAGCGATTCAGCTATCGTTTTTTTGTGAAAAACAAGGTGTTGGAATGCATATATCCGACCAGGAGACCTGATGATATCGAATCCCATACGACGATATGGGGCCGCCATACTTATGTTACTAACCTGCATCTTTTCAGGTAGTGTGTTGGCGACAACGCACACAGCGACAAAGAGTCATAAAGCCCCAACGGTAAAGAAGATAAGTAGTACTAAGGTAAGCAGTAAACAAGAGTATTCTCGCAATAGTGTAAAGAGCAGTTCACTTCCTGACTTGCGAAAATACCCTTCCGGAACACCAAGGAAAAAAGCGTTTCTCCGGACGGTCATGCCTTATATTACCAAGCAGAATCAGGCGATTACTGCGGATCGTAACTGGCTTATTTCCAAGCAGTACGATGCTCGCTGGTCACCGACTGAGAAGGCGCGCCTGAAGGATATCGCTTCCCGTTATAAGGTGAAGTGGTCAGGTAATACGCGTCATGTGCCCTGGAACGCGCTGCTTGAGCGTGTCGACATTATTCCGAACAGCATGGTGGCGACCATGGCGGCGGCGGAAAGTGGCTGGGGTACCTCCAGGCTGGCGCGCGAGAATAACAACCTGTTCGGCATGAAGTGCGGCGCCGGTCGCTGCCGCGGCGCGATGAAAGGTTACTCGCAGTTTGAGTCGGTAGAGCAGTCGGTGCAGGCTTACGTAACAAACCTGAACACCCACCCGGCCTATTCTTCTTTCCGCAAGTCGCGCCTGCAGCTGCGCAAGGCGGATCAGGAAGTAACTGCCAGCACCATGATCCATAAGCTGAAGGGGTATTCGACCAAAGGGTCGAGCTACAACAACTATCTCTTCGCGATGTATCAGGACAATCAGCGGCTCATCGCCGCCCATCTGTAATCCGGATGCCCGGCCTTGTCGCCGGGCATTTTTTTTACCCTACAGCATCACCTCGCTGTGCCGATCGCGGTACTCCTTCGGCGTCACGTCGTACTCCTTCTTAAACACCGAATAGAAATATTGCAGCGATGGATAGCCGCACATCTGCGAAATCTCATTGATCGACAGACTAGTGGACACCAGCAGGCTGCGCGCCTTTTCCAGTTTTTCGCTGTGGATCACCGTGTGGATGGTCTCCCCGACCTCCTCTTTGAAGCGTTTTTCCAGATTAGAGCGAGAGATGCCCACGGCGTCGAGCACCTGTTCCACCTTGATGCCTTTGCAGGCATTGTTGCGAATGTAATGCATCGCCTGTATCACGGAGGGATCGTTTAACGACCGGTAGTCGGTGGAGCGTCGCTCAACGACGCGCATCGGCGGGATCAGCTGGCGCTGCAGCGGGAGGGCCTCGTTATTCAACAGCCGGTGGAGTAATTTTGCCGCCTGATAACCCATCTGGCGGGTGCCCTGGGCGACAGAGGAGAGGGCGACGCGAGAGAGATAGCGGGTTAGCTCCTCGTTATCGATGCCGATAACGCACAGTTTCTCTGGCACCGGGATATGCAGCAGCTCGCAGGCCTGCAGGACGTGGCGGGCGCGGGCGTCGGTGACGGCGATGATGCCGGTTTGCGGCGGCAGGGTTTGCAGCCAGTCGGCGAGCCGGTTTTGCGCGTGCTGCCAGTTCTCCGGCGCTGTCTCCAGCCCCTGGTAGACCACGCCGCGATACTTCTCCTTCGCGACCAGCTGGCAGAAGGCATACTCGCGCTCTACCGCCCAGCGTTTACCGCTGGAGGTGGGGAGTCCGTAAAACGCGAAGCGGTGCACCCCTTTTTCCTTCAAATGGAGAAAAGCGCTTTCCACCAGCGCGGCGTTGTCGGTGGCGATATAGTGGACCGGCGGGTACTGCTCTGGCTGATGATAAGATCCGCCGACGCCGACGATGGGCACGTGGACATCGGCCAGCAGCTTTTCGATTTCGGGATCGTCATAGTCGGCGATAACGCCATCGCCCAACCACTCTTTGATGTTTTCGATGCGTGCCCGAAAGTCCTCTTCAATAAAGATATCCCATTCCAACTGGGAGGCCTGCAGATACTCGCCGACACCTTCAACTACCTGGCGGTCATAAGCTTTGTTGGCGTTAAATAACAGCGTAATACGGTGACGCTTTTCAAACATAGATAATGTTCCTGCTCTAACCCCGGTCATACCCCTTCATTCAAGATGTTGCCGATGGCCTGACTTACCACTCATCCCGGCCACGTACGCCGGTACGCGGCCGGGGGCGCCGTCTGCAACCCGAATGATGTTGGGTATACACTACCGGCTAATGCCCGAGATATTTCAAGCGCCTTATGGCGAAGTTTGGCGGTAGCGCAAAGAATTCAGACATTCTTCAGAGAGTCTCTCCTTATGCGCGCCGCTTGGTGGCAGAGTCCATCCACACCGCCAGCAGCAAAATGGCGCCTTTAACGATATATTGCCAGAAGGTGGCGACGTCCATCATGCTCATACCGTTATCCAGGGCCGACATAATAAACGCCCCCATTACCGCCCCGGCGACGCTGCCGATGCCGCCCGCCAGGCTGGTGCCGCCGATGACGCAGGCGGCGATGGCGTCCAGTTCGGCGATATTGCCCGCCGAAGGCGACCCCGCGCCGAGCCGTGAGCTGAGGATTAGCCCGGCAATGGCGACCATCAGGCCGTTAATGGCAAACACCGCCAGCTTGGTACGCTCGACGTTAATCCCGGACAGACGGGCCGCCTCCAGGTTGCCGCCGATGGCGTAGATGCGGCGACCAAAGGCGGTGCGGGTGGCCATAAACAGGCCCGCCAGCAGCAGGGCGGCGAGGATCAGCACCGGGGTCGGTACGCCGCGATAGTCATTGAGCAGCCAGATTGCGCCCAGCACAATCACCGCGGTAATGGCCTGGCGGCCGACGGCGGCGGTGGAGGACGAGGTCGCCAGACCTAACGCCTGCCGGCGCATCCGCCCGCGCCACTGCCAGACGATAAACACCGCCATGCCGACAACGCCGATGCCGAAGCCGATGCCGTCTGGCAGGTAGCTTTGGCCGATCTGCGACATCGCCGGACTGGTGGGCGAGACGGTGGTCCCGTTGGTGATGCCGATCAGAATGCCGCGAAACGCCAGCATCCCGGCAAGGGTGACGATAAACGAGGGCACTTTGCGATAGGCTACCCACCATCCGTTCCACGCGCCGAGCAGCAGGCCCATCACCAGCGTCACCAGAATGGTGAGCGGCAGCGGCCAGCCGAGCCAGACGTCAAAGATCGCCGCAGCGCCGCCCAGCAGCCCCATCATCGAGCCAACGGACAAGTCGATTTCTGCCGAAATAATCACAAACACCATGCCGACGGCGAGGATGCCGGTGATGGCTGTCTGCCGCAGCAGGTTGGAGATATTGCGTGCGCTAAGGTAGGCGCCATCGGTAACCCAGGTGAAAAACAGCATAATGACGACGATGGCGGCGATCATCACGAAGACCTGGAGATTCAGCCCTTTTAGCGCCGGCAGGGCCGCGGGGGCGGTTGGGGTGAGTTTGATTTCAGACGACGTGTTCTTCGACATGGCGTTCGCTCCTCAGCGCGGCTTCCATCACCTGTTCCTGGGTCAGATGTTGATTAACCAAATTGGCTTTTAGTCTGCCTTCGTGCATGACCAGCACCCGATCGCTGAGACCGAGCACCTCGGGCAGTTCGGATGAAATGACAATGACCGCGATGCCCTGCTGCACCAGCTGGTTAATCAGTTTATAAATTTCATACTTCGCCCCGATATCGATGCCACGGGTGGGTTCGTCGAGGATCAGAATGCGCGGATTGAGTAGCAGACAGCGCGCCAGAATCGCCTTTTGCTGGTTGCCGCCGCTCAGACGGCCAATCGCCAGCTCCGGCGAGGAGGTTTTAATTTTCAAACGCTGAATGGACTGCTGAATGCAGTGCTGCTCGGCGGCGTCGTCCAGGCTGCTCATTGCGCCGGTGAACTGGTTGAGCGCCGCGAGGGTAATGTTTTTGCCCACCGCCATCACCGGCACGATGCCGTCTTTTTTGCGGTCTTCCGGCACCATGGCGATGCCGTGGGCAATGGCCTGCTGGCAGTTAGAGATGCTCACCGGCTGGCCATCAATAAAGATCTCCCCTTGCCAGCGCCCCGGCCAGACGCCGAACAGGCACTGTACCGCCTCGGTACGTCCGGCGCCGACCAGCCCGGCGATGCCGAGGATTTCTCCGCGACGCAGGGAAAATGAGACGTCATTGACCCGTTTAATATGGCGGTTTACCGGGTGCCAGGCGGTTAAATGTTCAACCCGCAGGATCTCCTCGCCGTGGGCGTGCGGCTCGCTGGGATAGAGCGCGGTGAGCTCGCGGCCGACCATCATGGTGATGATATCGTCTTCGCTCATGCCGCTGGCATCGCGGGTGCCGATGTGCTGGCCGTCGCGGATCACGCAGATCGTATCGGAGATCGCTTTGACCTCATTGAGCTTATGCGAGATATAGATGCAGGCGATATCGTGGTTTTGCAGATCGCGAACGATCGCCAGCAGCGTCGCGGTTTCTTGTTCGGTTAAGGAGGCGGTCGGTTCGTCGAGGATCAGCAGGCGAACCTGTTTATTCAGCGCCTTGGCGATCTCCACCAACTGCTGCTGACCAAGGCCGAGGTCGCCGACGCGGGTATCGGGGGAAATGGGCAGATTGACCTGCGCCAACAGCTTCTGACAGCGCAGCGTCATGGTTTCATAATCCAGCAGACCATGGCGGGAGATCTCGGCGCCGAGGAAAATATTCTCCAGCACGGTGAGATGTTTCACCAGCGCCAGCTCCTGATGAATAATGGCGATGCCTTTGCGTTCGGTATCGCGAATATGGTTTGCCTGCAGCGTTTCGCCGGCAAAAATAATCTCGCCCTCATAGCTTCCGTGCGGATAGATACCGCACAGCACCTTCATCAGCGTCGATTTCCCCGACCCATTTTCACCGCATAACGAGACCACCTCGCCTGCGTTCAGGCGCAGGCTGACGTTATCCACGGCTTTAACAGCGCCGAAGGTTTTGGTGATGTTCTTCATTTCGAGTAGCCAGGTCATAAAGACTCCGCAACAGTGATATCCGGCGGGATGAAAATGACGCCCCGCAGCGGGGCGTCAGCCATTACAGTTCACTCTTTTTATGGAAACCGTCTTTAATCACCGTGGCGTCGATATTCTCTTTATTCACCTCAATTGGCGTTAACAGGCGCGAAGGGACGTCTTTTAAGCCGTTATTCAGCGTGGTATCGGCCTTCGGCTGCTTATCGTTACCCAGCTCAACGGCGATTTCAGCGGCGTTGCTGGCCAGGGTGGTAATCGGTTTATAGACGGTCATCGTCTGGGTACCGGAAATAATGCGCTTCACGCCCGCCAGGTCAGCATCCTGACCGGAGATCGCCACTTTGCCGGCCAGCCCCTGGGCGGTTAAGGCCTGGATGGCGCCGCCAGCGGTGGCGTCATTGGAGGCGACCACGGCATCGATCTTGTTATTATTCGCCGTTAGCGCATTTTCCATTATTTTCAGCGCGTTCTCCGGTAGCCAGCCGTCAACCCACTGATCGCCGACAATCTTAATTTTGCCATCATCGACATACGGCTTGAGAACCTTCATCTGTCCGGCGCGGAACAGTTTAGCGTTATTATCCACCGGCGAACCGCCCATCAGGAAATAATTACCCTGCGGCACTTTGTCGACCAGACTTTGCGCCTGCATTTCACCAACTTTTTCATTATCGAAAGATATATAGAAATCAATGTCGGCATTATTAATCATACGGTCATAGGCCAGGACTTTAATACCTTCCTGCTTGGCTTCTTTAATAACGTTACTGAGTACCTGGCCGTTATAAGGAATAATGACTAACACATCGACGCCGCGGTTGATCATGTTTTCAATTTGCGACATCTGCGTTTCTTCATTGCCATTAGCGGACTGGACAAAAACTTTGGCGCCTAAGGATTCCGCTTTATTGACGAAAATATCACGGTCTTTCTGCCAGCGCTCCAGACGCAGATCGTCGATGGCCATGCCAATCTTCACTTCTTTCGCCATCCCCGCCATGCTGGCGAGCAGGAGGGAGCTGGCGCAAAGCGTAAGGCAAAGGTTCTTTATCTTCATAATAACGATACCTTTTTTGTAAGGGTAGGTAAGACGAACGGAAAATAATGTTTGATACATGAGGTTGCGGATACGTTACAGATTCTTAACGCGGAAAGCAGGGCTGGCAATTACCGGTTCTTATTTTGCCGTTATGAAATTTCGTTTAATGTGCAAATTATGACGGCGATCGTATTTTATTCATGCACGCTCTTATTATTGCACTGGACTGTCTCTGACAAAGCGGCGCAACGGCGACTGGATATTATTTTTGCGAGCTGGCGCACGTTTGTGGATTCTCTCAATGGCGGTGTGAAATAACGTAATTGAGGAAAATGAAAGCGAAATTCTATATTGGCTTAAACCCGTCATACTTCAAGTTGTAGGTGGGTTGGTGACATTCGTTGCTCCGCCCCTGGTTACCGGGGACTTGCGCTCCTGCCGCCTTCCTGCAACTCGAATTATTTAGGGTATCTGATTGGTTATTCGCCGCATCTCTGAATATGGAGTTCTCTATGCAGACCTATTTCGATCAACTCGATCGCGTTCGTTACGAAGGCCCGAAATCCACTAACCCGCTGGCTTTCCGTCATTACAACCCGGATGAACTGGTGCTGGGCAAACGGATGGAAGATCATCTGCGTTTTGCGGCCTGTTACTGGCACACCTTCTGCTGGAATGGCGCCGATATGTTTGGCGTGGGCTCCTTTGATCGTCCCTGGCAGCAGCCTGGCGACGCCCTGGAGATGGCCAAACGTAAAGCCGATGTGGCGTTCGAATTCTTCCATAAACTCAACGTGCCTTACTACTGCTTCCACGACGTTGACGTCTCGCCGGAAGGCGCTTCGCTCAAGGAGTACAGCAATAACTTCGCCCGGATGGTCGAGGTGCTGGCTGAGAAACAGCAGCAGAGCGGCGTGAAGCTTCTGTGGGGGACCGCAAACTGCTTTACCAACCCGCGCTACGGCGCCGGCGCGGCCACCAACCCGGATCCGGAAGTATTTAGCTGGGCGGCCACCCAGGTGGTCACCGCCATGAATGCCACCCATCAACTGGGCGGTGAAAACTATGTGCTGTGGGGCGGTCGCGAGGGCTATGAAACCCTGCTGAATACCGACCTGCGCCAGGAGCGTGAGCAGATTGGCCGCTTTATGCAGCTGGTGGTGGAGCATAAGCATAAAATCGGCTTTAAAGGCACGCTGCTGATTGAGCCCAAACCGCAGGAGCCGACCAAGCATCAGTATGACTATGATGCCTCTACCGTTTACGGCTTCCTCAAACAGTTTGGTCTGGAAAAAGAGATTAAACTGAATATTGAAGCTAACCATGCCACGCTCGCCGGCCATTCGTTCCATCATGAAATTGCGACGGCCATCGCGCTGGGGCTGTTCGGCTCCGTCGACGCCAACCGCGGCGATCCGCAGCTGGGCTGGGATACCGACCAGTTCCCGAACAGCGTCGAAGAGAATGCGCTGGTGATGTATGAAATTCTTAAAGCGGGCGGCTTCACTACCGGCGGCCTCAACTTTGATGCGAAAGTGCGCCGGCAGAGCACCGACAAATACGACCTGTTCTATGGTCATATTGGCGCGATGGATACCATGGCGCTGTCGCTGAAAGTTGCGGCGCGGATGATTGAGGACGGTGAGCTGGATAAACGCGTGGCCAGACGCTACGCTGGCTGGAACGGTGAGCTGGGGCAGCAGATCCTTAACGGGCAGATGACCCTGAGCGATATTGCCCAGTATGCCGCTCAGCATCAGCTGGCGCCGCAGCATCGCAGCGGCCAGCAGGAACAACTGGAAAATCTGGTCAACCATTATCTGTTTGACAAGTAATCATGCGGCGGCGCCCGGCGTGACCGGCGCCGCAACCAGGATGCTCTGTTCGCGCCACGCTCAGCCGTGGCGCGCGTTTAAGGAGAGGGAGTATGTATATCGGCATCGATCTGGGGACGTCGGGCGTCAAAGCCATCCTGCTCAATGAGCAGGGTGAGGTAGTGGCATCGCATACCGAAAAACTCACCGTCTCGCGTCCGCATCCGCTGTGGTCGGAGCAAGATCCCGAACAGTGGTGGCTGGCGACGGACACGGCGATGAAAGCCCTGGGCGCGCAGCATAGCCTGCGCGACGTGAAGGCGCTGGGCATTGCCGGACAGATGCACGGCGCCACCCTACTGGATAAATCGTTACAGGTGTTGCGTCCGGCCATTTTATGGAATGACGGCCGCTGCGCCGAAGAGTGCCAGCTGCTGGAAGACAAAGTCAGCGCTTCCCGGCAGATCACCGGCAACCTGATGATGCCGGGCTTTACGGCGCCGAAGCTCTTATGGGTACAGCGCCACGAGGCGGCGGTGTTCAGCCAGGTCGATAAAGTGCTGCTGCCCAAGGATTATCTGCGCCTGCGCATGACCGGCGAGCTCGCCAGCGATATGTCTGACGCCGCCGGCACGATGTGGCTGGACGTCGCCCGGCGCGACTGGAGCGACGAGATGCTCGCCGCCTGCGATCTCAGTCGGGATGCGATGCCGGCGCTGTTCGAAGGCAGCGATGTCACCGGGCAACTGCGACCTGAGGTGGCGCAGGCGTGGAATATGCCGCCGGCGCTGGTGGTGGGCGGCGGGGGCGACAACGCCGCGGGCGCGGTCGGGGTCGGCATGGCCGATGCCGGTCAGGCGATGCTGTCGCTGGGCACCTCAGGCGTCTACTTCGCCGTCAGTGAAGGGTTCCTTAGCAAACCCGAAAGCGCGGTGCACAGCTTCTGCCATGCCCTGCCGGGCCGCTGGCATTTGATGTCGGTGATGCTCAGCGCGGCCTCCTGTCTGGACTGGGCGGCAAAATTAACCGGTCTCGCCAGCGTGCCGGCGCTGATCGCGGCGGCGCAGACGGCGGATGAAAGCGCCGGTCCGGTGTGGTTCCTGCCCTATCTGTCTGGCGAACGCACGCCGCACAACAACCCGCAGGCTAAGGGCGTCTTTTTTGGCCTGACGCATCAGCATGGGCCGGCAGAGCTGGCGCGGGCGGTGCTGGAGGGGGTGGGCTATGCGCTGGCGGATGGTATGGACGTGGTGCACGCCTGCGGCATCAAGCCGCAGAGCATCACGCTTATCGGCGGCGGGGCGCGCAGCGCTTACTGGCGGCAAATGCTGGCGGATATCAGCGGCCTGCAGCTCGATTACCGTACCGGGGGCGATGTCGGCCCGGCGCTGGGGGCGGCCAGGCTGGCGCAGCTGGCGGTTCACGACGAGGCAGACCGCCCCGGGCTGCTGAAGCCGCTGCCGCTTGAACAAGCCCATCGCCCGGACGATCGCCGTGTGGCCCACTATGCGCCGCAGCGGGAAACCTTCCGCCAGATTTATCAGCAACTGAAACCGCTGATGTCTTAGCCTCAGTCCGTCCGGCAGCGCCGGGCGGATTCCCTTCCTGAATGTCCCGGCTACATCCATCCATAAATGCGTATTTATTTATTCCGAAATCTCCGCTTTGTCGTACGTAATCTGAGGCATCGCCGAGGGAGTCGGTCATAATCAGCCCCTGTCGACCAGGGAGGTGAGATGATCACAAAACGCAATATTGCCAGGGGGATGATGGCGACAGGATCGCTGGTTTATCTGCTCGGTATCTGGCGGACCTGCCCGCTGTTCAGCGGCAAAGGGTATTTTCTCGGCGTGCTGGTGATGGGGATGTTTACTGTTCTCGCCCATCAGCGCGCCAGTCAGTGGCAGGAACAGGACGACGGTTTTATTGCCTTATGCCGGCTGGTGCTGCTGCTATCGGTCGGCCTGCTGCTGGTCGGCGCCTGGTATGTACCGGCAGACTGGCATGAAAAAGCCGTCTATATCGCGGCATGGTTTGTCTGCTTATACGGCGCATCGGCAACCCCCGAACGGACCCGCATCGCCCGCGCGATGCAAAAAACGGAATAAGCGCCGCCCCGAGGCGCGTAAAAGGTAAAAAGTGATGGAAAACAAGCACGCGACGTATTCTCCTGCGTTTCATTTGATCTCCTGGATTGCCCTGATCGGCGGCATCGTCACCTATCTGGTGGGGCTGTGGAATGCCGATATGCAGTTGAATGAGAAAGGCTATTATTTTGCCGTCCTGGTACTGGGGCTGTTTGCCGCGGCATCTTATCAAAAGACGGTGCGCGATAAGTATGAAGCCATTCCGACCACCGCGCTGTACTACACCACCTGTCTGGTGGTCTTCGTTATCGCTGTAGGTCTGCTGGTTATCGGACTGTGGAATGCCACTCTGCTGCTCAGCGAGAAAGGGTTCTATGGGCTGGCGTATTTTTTGAGCCTGTTTGGCGCTGTTGCTGTACAGAAAAACGTGCGTGATGTCTGGGACCCGACGCGCTTACGGGAACCTCTCAGCGTGACGGAAGAGGGGCCTGAGACGTAAGTCGGGCCCCTCCGGGCGGCGGACCGTTAGCTGACCAGCCGGCGGCTATCAATCCGCTGCACCAGGCCTGACAGCAGCAGGCTGCCGAGCAGGGCGGCGCTAAATATCCACACAATATCCAGCAGCGGCCAGCGGGATAGCTCCAGATGGCTGGCGCGCAGCGCATGCACTATCAGGGCATGAAAGCCGTAGATCCCCAGCGAATGTCGCGCAATGCAGGCGATACCGGGCAGGGGACGCGCGTTAAGCCAGTTTTTGGCCAGCGTCAGCAGGGTGACCGCGCAAACAAACACCGCCGGTCCGCAGTAGAGATACCAGGTGTCGCCGAAGTCTCCGCGCCAGCGCAGCTCATGCAGCGTGCCGCGGGAAATGACCCACACGGCGGCGATGAACAGCGCGGCGCAGAGCGGTGTTAGCCATTTTTTATCGGTGTCCAGGGTGCCAATGGCTCTGCCCAGCACGCCGTAGAGCACGTAGTAGAAGGTGTCGCCGTTGATATAGAGGTTGACTGGCAGCCACTCAATCCCGGCGGCTTTAACGCTGACCATATTGGGGTTGGCCAGAATGCCGAGGATCGCCATCAGCGCCAGCAGCATTGTGCTACTGGTGGACTTAACCTGAAGCAGCGGCGAGAGCAGGTAGATGACGGTGATAGCAAAGAAAAACCACAGGTGGTAGAAGACGGGCTTCTGCAGCAAATTCTTTAACGACAGCTCGACGTTGATATGGGTAAACAGCGTGATATACAGCAGAGATAGCGCGCTATAGAACGCAATGCACAGGCCAATCCGCCAGAAATGGCGCGGCTGGGCGCTGCGTTCCCCAAAAAAGAGGTAGCCCGAGATCATAAAAAACAGCGGCACGCTGACGCGGGAGGCGGAATTGAGCAGATTGGCGATATCCCATTGCAGCAGGGTAATCGCATGGGGGTGAGTGATATACCAGCTGGTGCTGTGGATCATCACCACCATCATGCAGGCGATGCCGCGCAGGTTGGTGATCCAGTGTATCTTTTCTTGCATCAGTCCCTCAATGTCTGCTGGCGAAATAAGATATGACCTGCCCGGTTTCCCGGTGTCGCAATAGATTAGTCTGAGTTTTCGGTCACAGACTTGTCGCAGTTTCATGATATTCGCAAAATACCTGTAATACTGAATCTTTAGGATAACAACTTGCTAACAAGGCGGTGGAGGAGAACGTGGTGAAAGGTGTTGTTTCCGTCATGCTGGTGCTGCTCCTCGCGGGCTGCAGCGAGACCGTCTCCCCGCCGACGCAAAAAGCGCAGCGCGCTCGTATTACGCCGCAAACCACGCTCAATATGGCGCAGCTTTGCAAGGATCAGGCGGCTATCCGCTATAACACGCAAACGCAGCTCGTTGACGTGAACCACTTTGAACAATTCCAGGCGAGCTATGAGCTTTCTGGCCGTACCGGCAAGAATGAGCGTTTCATCTGTTCCTTTGACCCGGACGGCCAGTTTATGCATCTTTCGATGCGCTGAATCGACCCCGCCTGGCGTAAATTTCGTCCGTTTTCCTGAAACAACGCCGTTTCGTACTGTATATCTCGCAGCCAGCGGGTATACTGACTCCTTCCTTTAAATCCACACGTATCCAGCACGAAATCATATGCAAAAGTTTGATACCAGGACCTTCCAGGGCCTGATCCTGACCTTACAGGATTACTGGGCTCGTCAGGGCTGCACCATTGTTCAACCACTGGACATGGAAGTCGGCGCCGGCACCTCTCACCCGATGACCTGCCTGCGCGCGTTAGGACCGGAGCCGATGGCGACCGCCTACGTACAGCCTTCCCGTCGTCCAACCGATGGCCGCTATGGCGAAAACCCGAACCGTTTACAGCACTACTATCAGTTCCAGGTGGTGATTAAACCCTCTCCGGACAACATCCAGGAGCTGTACCTCGGGTCGCTGAAAGAGCTGGGTATGGACCCGACTATCCACGACATTCGCTTTGTCGAAGACAACTGGGAAAACCCGACGCTAGGCGCCTGGGGTCTGGGCTGGGAAGTGTGGCTCAACGGCATGGAAGTGACGCAGTTCACCTACTTCCAGCAGGTCGGCGGCCTCGAGTGTAAGCCGGTGACCGGCGAGATCACCTACGGTCTGGAGCGTCTGGCGATGTACATCCAGGGTGTGGACAGCGTCTATGACCTGGTCTGGAGCGATGGCCCGCTGGGGAAAACCACCTACGGCGACGTGTTCCACCAGAACGAAGTGGAGCAGTCCACCTATAACTTCGAATATGCCGACGTCGACTTCCTGTTCACCTGCTTCGAACAGTATGAGAAAGAGGCCCAGCAGCTGCTGGCGCTGGAGACCCCGCTGCCGCTGCCGGCCTACGAGCGTATTCTGAAAGCGGCTCACAGCTTCAACCTGCTGGATGCGCGTAAAGCCATCTCCGTCACCGAGCGTCAGCGCTATATCCTGCGCATTCGCACCCTGACTAAAGCAGTGGCGGAAGCGTACTACGCTTCCCGTGAAGCGCTCGGCTTCCCGATGTGCAACAAGAATAAATAAGAGGCGGCCATGTCTGAGAATACTTTTCTGGTGGAAATCGGCACTGAAGAGCTGCCACCAAAAGCGCTGCGCAGCCTGGCGGAATCTTTTGCTGCGAATGTGACCGCGGAGCTGGATAACGCTGGCCTTGCGCACGGTAAAGTGGAATGGTTTGCCGCCCCGCGTCGTCTGGCGCTGAAGGTGGCCAACCTGGCGGCGGCGCAAGCCGATCGCGAAGTGGAAAAACGCGGCCCGGCTATTGCCCAGGCGTTCGATGCCGAAGGCAAGCCAAGCAAAGCGGCCGAAGGCTGGGCGCGCGGCTGCGGTATCACCGTCGATCAGGCCGAACGTCTGACCACGGACAAAGGCGAGTGGTTGCTGTATCGCGCCCATGTGAAGGGCGAAAGCACCGAAGCGCTGCTGCCGAACATGATTGCCAGCTCGCTGGCGAAGCTACCGATCCCGAAACTGATGCGCTGGGGCGCGTCTGACGTCCACTTCGTGCGTCCGGTACACACGGTGACTTTGCTGCTGGGTGACAAAGTGATCCCGGCCACTATCCTCGGTATTCCGTCCGATCGCGTGATTCGCGGGCATCGCTTTATGGGTGAGCCGGAGTTCACCATCGACCATGCCGACCAGTACCCGCAGATCCTGCTGGAGCGCGGTAAAGTCATTGCCGATTACGAACAGCGTAAAGCCAAAATCAAAGCTGATGCGCAAGAGGCGGCGCGTAAGATCGGCGGTCAAGCCGATCTGAGCGAAAGCCTGCTGGAAGAAGTCACCTCGCTGGTGGAATGGCCGGTGGTGCTGACGGCGAAGTTCGAAGAAAAATTCCTCGCGGTGCCGTCTGAAGCGCTGGTTTACACCATGAAGGGCGACCAGAAGTACTTCCCGGTCTACGACAACGCCGGCAAACTGCTGCCGAACTTTATCTTCGTGGCCAACATCGAGTCCAAAGATCCGCAGCAGATCATCTCCGGTAACGAGAAGGTGGTCCGTCCGCGTCTGGCCGATGCCGAGTTCTTCTTCAATACCGACCGTAAAAAACGTCTGGAAGATAACCTGCCGCGTCTGGAAACCGTGCTGTTCCAGCAGCAGCTGGGCACCCTGCGCGACAAGACCGATCGCATCCAGGCGCTGGCGGGCTGGATTGCCGAACAGATTGGCGCTGACGTGAACCACGCAACCCGCGCGGGCCTGCTGTCCAAGTGCGACCTGATGACCAACATGGTCTTCGAGTTCACCGACACCCAGGGCGTGATGGGGATGCACTACGCGCGCCATGACGGCGAAGCGGAAGACGTGGCCGTGGCGCTGAACGAGCAGTATCAGCCGCGATTTGCTGGCGACGCGCTGCCGTCTAATCCGGTGGCCTGCGCGGTAGCGATTGCCGATAAGATGGACACCCTGGCGGGTATCTTTGGTATCGGTCAGCATCCGAAAGGCGATAAAGACCCGTTTGCGCTGCGTCGCGCCGCGCTGGGCGTGCTGCGTATCATCGTTGAGAAGAACCTGGATCTCGATCTGCAGACGCTGACCGAAGAAGCGGTTCGTCTGTACGGTGAGAAGCTGACCAACGCCAACGTGGTTGATGATGTGATCGACTTTATGCTGGGCCGCTTCCGTGCCTGGTATCAGGACGAAGGCTACGGCGTCGACACGATCCAGGCGGTACTGGCGCGTCGTCCAACCCGCCCGGCGGATTTCGATGCGCGTATGAAGGCGGTATCGCACTTCCGTACTCTGGAAGAGTCCTCCGCGCTGGCGGCGGCAAACAAACGTGTCTCCAACATCCTCGCGAAATCCGATGAGACGCTGAACGACATCGTTCACGCTTCGGTGCTGAAAGAAGCGGCGGAAATTAAGCTGGCGGGTAATCTGGTGGTGCTGCGCGACAAGCTGCAGCCGTATTTCGCCGCAGGCCGTTATCAGGATGCGCTGATTGAGCTGGCCGCGCTGCGCGAGCCGGTGGATGAGTTCTTCGAGAACGTGATGGTTAACGCTGAAGACAAAGATGTTCGCATCAACCGTCTGACGCTGCTGTCCAAACTGCGTGAACTGTTCCTGCAGGTGGCGGATATTTCTCTGCTGCAGTAAGCGTATCGGTAATAATAAAAAACCTGCCGCGGTGCAGGTTTTTTTATACGTAAAATATAGGTAGCCGAACCGCTAATAATTCTGTCATTGATATCTTCATTATTTACATTCATCGATAAGAAATGTTTTAGGAATATATAAACATAATTCCGTGAGGTATTTACGCTAGAATGGCGGCGGGTGCTTGAGACTGTGTGTCTCAGGTATTCAGCGGGAGACACACAGAGAAAAGCCCCACCTGATAGTAATCAAAGTGAGGCTCCCCTATGCATCAACACCATAAGAGTAGCCTCTTACTTGTTGAAAATCAACACTGGAGGCGAGGAATGCCGCAAAAGTATCTGTTGTTTGGCTTAGTAGTGATTTGCTTCACTATTTTATTATTGACCTGGATGGTTCGTGATTCGCTATGTGAATTACAGATCAGGCAGGGAAATATTGAGCTGGTGGCATTCTTAGCCTGTGATATTAAACAGTAAGAGCATTTGGTGGGGATCTGTCCCCACCATGCTTGCGGTGTCAGGCATTCTCAATGCACCCTTTCATTGTTCACCAAATAAATCCTTTGCCTCCTGATATCAGGAGGCCTTTTTATTTTTACAAGATCGTTGAATAAAACAGGCTTGCAACGCATACCGGAGTGTGGCTATCCTATGTCCCGACGAATCCCTCGTCTCACCGGAGCGCGCCCCACAAATGAACAAACACGACTGATGAATTTCACGCCTTACCTCGCAGACGTTGCGGGTAGGGGAGTATTGATTTCATTCAGGAGTGCTTATGGCTCATTGCGCCCAATCCCCTTCTTTTATTTTGCATCAGGTCACCTGTCAGTTTTCGACGGGAGATACGCTTTTCGGTCCGCTGAATTTATCGCTGGCACCGTCGCTTTGCGGCCTGGTTGGCCGGAACGGCGTCGGCAAGACGCGTCTGCTGCGTCTGCTGGCGGGCCTTGATTCTCCTGCCGGCGGCCATATTGAGCGCGCCGCCGCCGTTGCCTGGGTAGCGCAGCAGCCGACGCTCACGCCGGAGACCACCCTCGCTACGCTGCTGGGCTATGCGTCGGTTTTTGCCGCCTTGTCTCGCCTTGAACAGGGCCAAGGGCTGGCCGACGATTTCGATCTGTTAGATGGTCACTGGGATCTCACCGATCGCCTGAGTTTAGCGTTCCGTGAAGCCGATCTCCCGCCGTTCTCTGCCGATCGCCCCGCGTTTTCACTCAGCGGCGGCGAGCGGATGAAGGCTCTGCTGTGCGGCACCTTCGTCTCGGGCGCCGATTATCTGCTGCTGGATGAGCCTACCAACCATCTGGACCGCCAGGGGCGGGAGTGGCTCTATCACCAACTGGAAAGCTGGCAGGGCGGGGCTCTGATCGCCAGCCACGACCGCGAGCTGCTGACGCGGATGCCGAGGATTATTGAGCTGACGCCGACGGCGCTGCGCAGCTACGGCGGCAACTATGATGAATATCAGCGCCAGCGTATGGCGGAGCAGCAGGCCGCGCGCGCGGCGCTGGAGCATGCCGTGACCGACCGACGGCGCACCCGCGCGCGAATGCAAAAGGAGCATGACGCCGCCCAGCGGCGCTCGGCTCAGACGCTGCGTACCGTTGATACGCTAAATATCGCCTCCTTCGAACGCGTGAAGTACAAAGGCGCGGCAAAAGAGCGCCCGGGAGCGCTGCGCCGTCAGCATCGTGAACAGAACAGCAGTCTGAATGCCGCCGTGCAGCAGGCGCGGGAGCGGGTTGAGGAAGAGACCCCAGTGATGTTTACCCTGCCGGGTAGCGAAGTGGCCGCCGGCAAGCAGGTTCTGGTGGTGGAAGCATTGCAGCTCGACCATGCGCCGGCTGCGCCGCTGAACTGGCGTATCGATGGCCCGATGCGCATCGCGCTAAAGGGGCCAAACGGCTGTGGCAAAACCACTTTGCTGAAAACGCTGTTGGGGCTGGAGCAGGCCGCGTCAGGCGATGTCCGGCTTTCGGTGAGCGCCGCTTACCTCGATCAACATCTGACGCAGCTGGATTTATCCCTGTCGGTAATGGCGCACCTGAGCCTGGAAGATACCCCACTGGATGAGGGCCTCCTGCGCACCCGCCTGGCGCAGCTCCAGCTGGGCGCGGATAAGGTCACTCTGCCGCTGTCGGCGCTCAGCGGCGGCGAGCGCCTGAAAGCGGCGCTGGCGTGCGTGCTCTGGCGACGCGAGCCTGCCCAACTGCTTTTGTTGGATGAGCCGACCAACCATCTCGATTTAGCATCGACGCAGGCTATTGAAAGCGCGCTGGCGGCGTTTCCCGGCGCGATGCTGGTGGTGTCGCATGATGAAGCGTTTTTACAAGGTCTGAAGCTGACCCATAGTCTGGCGTGGCGGGAGACGGGCTGGCACTTTTCCCTGCTCTGAATGCCCAGTAGCCGCCATCTTATGCTGGCGGCTACTGGCGACAGATAAAAAAAATCCCCGCCATCAGGCAGGGATTCTCGATTCTTAGCGGCTTGAACTTACAGAGAAGTTACGTTGCCAGCTGCCGGGCCTTTAGCGCCGCTTTCGATGGTGAAGGATACTTTCTGACCTTCGTCCAGGGATTTGTAGCCATCGTTCTGGATAGCAGAGAAGTGTACGAACACGTCTTTAGAGCCATCGTCAGGAGTGATGAAGCCGAAGCCTTTGTCAGCGTTGAACCATTTTACGATACCAGTCATTTTACCGGACATAGTGAATTACCTTTAAAAAAATAAGTGAGCCTTGCGGCGTAGGGGTCTGGACTACAGATTTAAAGCGATAAAGGGAAAGTTCACTACGGGGGTATCTTTGGATAACCTTAGAAGGACTGCTCTATTCGACTGCTCTGTGGTCTGTACATCAAACCTGCGAGCATTAACGCACGTTCAGCACCTGATAGCAAACTTTTTTTACGGTGCAGCGGCAAAAGCTCCCTTACTGGCCTTTGCCGCTGCGCGCGAGATTAATCGAGTAATTGTCGTGAAAGCTGTGGATTGGCCTGAATCAGGCGCATCAATTTCAGCTCGGTGGGAGACGGTCTGACCCGTCTCGACTCCCACTCTCTTACCATGGCGACGCTCACGCCCATGACGTTGGCAAAGTCGTCAATCTTAAGTCCAGTGCCTTTACGCAGCTGTTCAAATTCACTAAATACAGTGGACTTACGGTTTGAGGTAAGTTTCTGATTATCATCCTTAAAAACGATGTGTTCCAGGCTGCTCAGCAGTTCAAACACGGGATCTTTATATTCCATTGAGAACTCCTTTTATCACACAGCGGAAAAGATTTTTCTATAGCTCATTAAGAATAGTCAGAAAATGGCGCAAGGGATGGTAACGTCGGTGATTATTTGCCAACAGGCTATCGAATCTGCCCCGACAGCCAAACGGCAGCGTAGCCTAAAAGAATGATTATTAACGCGATGAGGTGGCTTCGAAAATTTTTGTAAACGGATAAGAAAAAAGCGGCAAAGCCGGCGCGGGGCGCCGGCTTATAGGGTTAGGCTTTCTGCAGGCTTCTCGCCTCATCTGTCGTCGCCGGCACGGATTTACTGACCCGGTACTTGATCAGCAGCGCAAAGGCTGACAGGAACGCCGGGATGGCCAGCAGGGTGAAAATGGTCTCAAAGGAGAGCTGAGCCTGCATCAGGAAGGCGCCGCTGAACGCGCCGAGGATGCCGCCGAAGCGGCCGATACCCAGCATCCAGGCGACGCCGGTGGCGCGCCCCTGCGTCGGATAGAAGCCAGCCGCCAGCGCCGGCATCGACGACTGCGCGCCGTTCATAATGCTGCCGGCGATAAAGACCATCACTCCCATTAGCGCCAGGCTGCTGGTGGAGAAGCCCACCAGGCAGACAAAAACGCCGGTCAGCAGCCAGCCGACGGCCACCACTTTATTGGGGTTGATCTTGTCCATCAGGGCGCCGAGGATCAGCACGCCAATCCCGCCGCCGAGCGGGAACAGGGCGGTGATAATTGAGGCCTGACTCATCGAGGCGCCGGTTTCACGGATGAGCAGCGGCAGCCAGCTGGTCAGCAGATAGAAAATCAGCAGGCCCATAAAGTAGGTCAGGCACAGCATCACGGTACCCACCGCGTAGCGAGGAGAGAAAATGACGCCGATCGCGGATTTCTCTTTCACCTGGCCTGCTTCGCGTAGTACAAATTCCACTGCCTTCGGCAGCGGCGCGATATGGCGCAGGATAGCAGCAATGCGCTGCGCCGGGTGCTGCTTCACTACCAGATAGCGGACGGACTCTGGCAGCAGGAATATTAATGCCACCGCCAGCAGGAGGGGCATCACGCCGCCCAGCACCAGCACGCTCTGCCAGCCATAGTGCGGGATCATCCAGGCGGATAAAAAGCCGCCCAGCGAAGATCCCATCGGAAAGCCGACAAACATCAGGTTCACCAGCAGCGCCCGACGGCGCTCCGGCGCATATTCACTCATTAGCGTCGCGGCATTCGGCATCGCCGCGCCAAGGCCCAGACCGGTCAGGAAGCGCAGCAGCGTCAGCTGATTAAGGCTGGTGGCGAAGGCGGTGAGCAGGCTGAATCCGCCGAACACCACGATCGACATGATCAGCACTTTTTTGCGGCCGATGCGGTCAGCCAGCGGCCCTGCGGTTAAGGCGCCGACCGCCAGGCCCAGCAGCGCGGCGCTCATCACCGGGCCGAGGGCCGATTTTTCCACGCCCCACTCTTGCACCAGGTCGGAGGCGATGAACCCGATAATTGCGGTATCGAACCCGTCCATCGCGACGGTGATAAAGCAGAGCGCAAGGATCATCCACTGGTAGCGGGTGAAGGGGTGCTCGTTGATAAAGGCCTGAATGTCGATGGTTGTCTTAGTCATACGGCTTTCCTGGCAGACTGAGCGAGGGACAGAGGTTTATTATTATCGTCGCCTTCGCGTCGTTGAGTTTGATTTGTGCGATAATCGAACATGTCGCCGTTAATCGCTCATTCATCAAATCATTGAAGTGCGAGGCAGGCAATCCAGACGCGTGCCAAAGCGTGCGATTATCGTCCGCTTTAAGGCGCAGTGCCGGGTTGTGGCTTTTTATTTATATTAATATCAATGGATTATGAGGTTCTGGCCCACCTGATTTTAAGACCATATTTGTGATGCGCATAACAGACGTTCTACAGCGCGACGATGGCGTGCAAAATGGTGTTTTTCCCGCGTAAGATTAGCAGGAAAGGGTATCCTGCGAGGCCGAGCTGGACTATCCTTGTCAGCGTCTGGCACGTGTGTGCCGTTGTGCGCTTTTTTTGGCTGAAAGGAGTAAAAAAATGGCGACAGGAAAGTCCTGCTCTCGCTGGTTTGCGGCTATGGCGGCCTTATTGATGGTGGTTAGCCTGAGTGGGTGTTTTGATAAAGAGGGCGATCAGCGCAAAGCGTTTATCGACTTCCTGCAGAATACGGCGATGCGTAGCGGTGAACGTCTGCCGACGCTGACCGCCGATCAGAAAAAACAGTTTGGGCCTTTTGTCTCTGACTACGCGGTGATCTACGGTTACTCGCAGCAGGTGAGCCAGGCGATGGACGCTGGTCTGCGCCCGGTGGTGGACAGCGTCAATGCGATCCGCGTCCCGCAGGATTATATGACCCAGCGTGAGCCGCTGCGTCAGGCGAACGGCGCGCTGGGCGTGCTCAGCCAGCAGCTGCAGAATGCGAAAATGCAGGCCGATGCCGCGCATGGCGCGCTGAAGCAGGCTGACGATCTCAAGCCGGTCTTCGATCAGGTTTACGCCAAGGTGGTGACGGCGCCAGCCGACGCGCTGCAGCCGCTGATCCCGGCCGCGCAGATCTTTACCCAGCAGCTGGTTCAGGTTGGGGATTTTGTCGCTCAGCAGGGGACGCAGGTGAGCTTTGTGGCCAACGGCATTCAGTTCCCGACCTCCCAGCAGGCCAGCCAGTACAATGCGCTGATTGGGCCGCTGGCGGCGCAGCATCAGGCGTTTAATCAGGCATGGACGGCGGCGGTGAACGCCACCCGTTAATGCTTCATCTGGCTGACGTTGGCTGTGGCGAACGGGCAGGATGATGGACAGGATGCAAAAAGAACCCGGGGAGGGCGGTTGCCGCCGTTACCCGGGTTTTTTTATGGCTTATTTTACCTGCGGATTGACGCAGTTTTTCTCTACGTTGCCGTTCAGGGCGTCGATCAGGTTGTCCACCGCACAGGCCGCCATATTGTAGCGCGTCTCATGGGTGGCGGAGCCGATATGCGGCAGCGCGACGACGTTCGGCAGGCTCAGCAGCGGTGAGTCCTTGGCCAGCGGTTCGTGTTCGAACACATCGAGACCGGCAGCGTGGATCTCACCGTTCTGCAGAGCGGCGATCAGCGCCTGCTCGTCCACTACCGGGCCACGCCCGGCGTTAATGAAGATGGCGGAAGATTTCATTTTGGCAAACTGCGCCTGACCGAACAGATGGTGAGTCTCTTCGCTCAGGGGCAGGATCAGGCAGACAAAGTCAGCCTCCTGCAGCAGGGTATCGAGATCGCAATAGCGGGCATTGAAGCGTTCTTCCGCCTGCGGATGCTGGCGACGCGCGTTATACAGGATCGGCATGCCGAACCCGAAGTGGGCGCGCTGCGCCAGCGCCATACCGATGCGGCCCATGCCGACGATGCCTAAGGTTTTATGGTGAACATCCGTGCCGAACCAGTCCGGACCAATGCTCTTCGTCCATTCACCCGCTTTGACGCGCTCCGCCACTTCCACTACCCGACGCGCGGTACTCAGCACCAGCGCCATGACCGTATCGGCGACGGTCTCGGTCAGCACGGTCGGGGTATGCATCAGCAGCACCCGGCGGGCGTTCAGCGCCTCGACGTCGAAGTTGTCATAGCCAACGGAAACGGTGGAGGTCGCACGCAGCTTCGGCATCTTCTCCAGCAGCGCGGCGTCAACCTTTTCGCTGGAGCCCAGCAGGCCTTCAGCCTGGGCGAAGGCCTCAGCGTGCTGCGAAACGGTCTCCGGCCGCAGGTTTTTCACCTGAGTGACGGAAAAGTGCTCCTCCAGACGCTGTAGCAGGTCGTCGGGAAGCGTTTTATAGAGAATGACAGACGGCTTCATGCGAATCTCCGTAGTATGAGTCGTTCAGGCGTGATGAGCGCCAAGTGGAAGGTTTTGATTATTAGCAGGCTTAACAATCAAAGTCAGCCATACTGAGGCGAAAAGCGCTACCCCCATAAAAATATAGGACGCTGCGGGGCTGCCGGTGGCGCCGTTCAGGTAGCCGACAAACCACGAGCCGCAGAAGGAGCCCAGCGCGCCCATGCTGTTGATCAGCGCCATGGCGCCCCCGGCGACGTTGCGCGGCAGCATTTCCGGAATAATGGCGAAGAAGGGGCCGTAAGGCGCATACATTGCCGCCCCGGCCACCACCAGCAGGGTGTAGGAGACCCAGAAGTGGTTGGCGCCGACCGCCCAGGAACCGATGAAGGCCAGTCCGCCAATCAGCAGCAGCGGCCAGACGAACAGCTTACGGTTTTGCAGTTTATCCGAGGCCCAGGAGACGACGATCATGGCGATGGTGGCCGCCAGGTACGGGACAGAAGAGAGCCAGCCCACTTCCACCATCCCCATATTTTCACCGCCGCTGCGGATAATCGACGGCAGCCACAGTACAAAGCCGTATACGCCGATACTCCAGGCAAAATACTGCGCGCAGAGCAGGATCACGTTGCGGGAGCGGAAGGCTTCGCCATAGTTACGCACCGCTTTGATGCCTTGCTGTTCACGATCCAGTTGTTCCTGCAGCGCCGCTTTTTCACTCTCCGCCAGCCAGGACACCTGCGACGGCTTATCTTTCACCAGCACCCACCAGCAGAAGGCCCAGATCACCGCCGGCACCCCTTCGATGATGAACATTTCCCGCCAGCCGAAGGCCTGAATCAGGTAGCCGGAGACTACCGACATCCACAGGACCGTCACCGGGTTACCGAGGATCAGGAAGGTGTTGGCGCGAGAGCGCTCTGATTTGGTGAACCAGTTGCTGATATAGATAAGCATCGCCGGCATCACCGCGGCTTCGACGACGCCGAGGATAAAGCGGATCGCCGCCAGCGCCGGGATATTATGCACAATACCGGTCAGGGAGGCGCAACCGCCCCACAGGATCAGGCAGATAAAGATCAGTTTGCGAACGCTGCGGCGCTCCGCATAGATAGCGCCGGGGATCTGGAAGAAGAAGTAGCCGAGGAAGAACAGCGCCCCCAGCAGGGAGGAGATCCCCTTGGTGATGCCCAGGTCTTCGGTAATGCCTGCCGCGGAGGCGAAGCTGAAGTTGGCGCGGTCGAGGTACGCCAGGCTATACGTGATAAACACGATAGGCATGATGTACCACCAGCGTTTCGTTGCATTTGTTGAGCTATTCATAGGCTTGCCTCTGTCAATGAGGAGACATACGTCCGTCGAAACGGACGCTGCTGTGCCGCGCTGCAGGTAGGGTACAGGACGGCTGTTATCGTTGCGTAGAAAAGTTACTCGCCCAGCGCGTCGCGAGTGGGCAGCCCCTCGCTGTCGCCCTGGACCTGAATCGCCAGCGAACCGATTTTATTGCCGCGGTTCACCGCCTGAAGCAGGGTTTTGCCTTCCAGCAGGGCGCTAATCACCCCGACGGCAAAGCCGTCGCCGGCGCCGACGGTATCGACGACGTTATCGACTTTAATGGCATCGACCGTTCCCTGTTCGCCGCTGGCGCTCTTGAACCAGGCGCCGTCGCAGCCGGTTTTAATGACTACCGCCTTGACGCCGCGGGAGAGATAGAAATCGGCAATCCCTTCCGGGGTCTGCTGGCCGGTAAGAATCACGCCCTCTTTTAAGCCTGGCAAAACCCAGTCAGCCTGGAAGGCGAGACGGTTGAGTTTCTCCACCATCTCGGCTTCGCTTTTCCACAGCACCGGGCGCAGATTGGGGTCGAAAGAGAGGGTTTTTCCTTCGGCTTTCATTACCTTCGCCGCATGCTCCAGCAACGCGTAAGAGCTCTCAGAAAGGGCCGCCGCGACGCCGCTCAGGTGCAGATGGCGGGCGCTGGTGAAGTAGTCGGCGCGAAAATCGTCCGGCGAAAGATGGCTGGCTGCGGATCCTTTGCGGAAATACTCCACAATGGGATCGGTTCCATTTTCGACTTTCGATTTCATCTGGAAACCGGTAGCGAAGCGGTTGTCGATGGCCACAGCGTGGCTATCGATCCCCTCTTTCGCCAGCGATTGCAGTACGAAGCGGCCAAAGCTGTCGTTGCCGACGCGGCTCACCCAGCCGACTTTCAGACCCAGGCGCGCCAGGCCGGTGGCGACGTTCAGCTCGGCGCCGGCGACACGTTTCATGAAATGCTCCACCTCGGCCAGATCCCCGGTTTCGGTGGCGACAAACATGGCCATAGCTTCGCCGATGGTGATGACATCTAAATTTTCCACGACTTAATCCTCGCGTAACAGGTTGACGTAGCGGCGGGTCACGGCCGTCAGGTCATGGCCAGTCAGCGGAAACTCGATTCCACGCGGCGCGTCGGCGGGAAGATTATCGAGCAGGGCCAGCCAGCGTTCGGCGGCCTGATCCGGCGGTACAGCGCGGAATTTCTCATGATGAGGCTCCGCCGCTTTAACATGAATATAGCTGACCGCCGGCGCAAGATGACGTGCCGCCTCTTCCGGCGAATCGCCAACCCACAGCCAGTTGCCCATATCAAATGTTAAGGTGATCGGCAGCTGATGGACCCGGCAGGCGGCTTTGAAGCGCTGCATCGGCGCCAGCTGGCCGCAGTCGGTCTGGTCATTCTCTACCACCAACGCCATGCCGCTGTCGCTGAGGATATCGCGCAGCTCATCCAACTGCTGATTGTGGAGGAAATGGCCAAGGGAGAGCTTCAGCCACAGAGCGTTCAGAGTTTGCGCTTCCGCGAGCAGCGTCGGGAGATCCGGGTTAAGCTCGCCGTTGTCGGTGAACAGCGCCTGCGGCGCGGAGTAGCAGGCCAGCAGGCCGTGGCGCTCAATGGTGGCCGCCAGCGAGGGCAGAGCGTTGAGCTCTTCCGCGCTGCACAGCTCGCGGCGGATTTCGACGCCGTCCGCCCCGGCGTTGGCGATAAACGGCAGGACGGCGGCCTGCCCGCCTAAGGATTTAACATGGTCATTACCATACGCAGCGGTAACGACAATAATTTTTCTGGCCATCGCGCTCTTACTCCCGGCGTTTGTTGCTTAATCTCCTTAATACGCTAGATGGTATCGGTTCCATAAGAAAGGGCGAGATGTTTAATTTATGATCGGCATCACGAAGGATCGTTAACGGGAGGTTGATCCGCGGACGATAAGCTCGCCGGAAAATACCCGTTCGCGGATGGGGTCGTTAGTGCCGGCAATGCGCCGAATAACCTGTTCGACCGCCGCGTAGCCGATCTGCCACGTCGGCTGTTTGAGGGTGGTAATACCGACGCCGGCCAGCTCCGCCCACTCCAGTTCGTCGAAGCCCAGCAGGCCGATATCGCTCCCCCAGATCAGGCCGACGCGCTTCAGGGCGCGGGCTACCTGCAGCGTCAGCGCGCCGTTGGCGGAGATGACCGCTTTGCGCATCCCGCGGTGGCGGGCATGGAACTGACGCAGGACGTTGTCCAGCATCGCGCCGTCGTTAAGCTGCACCTCGGCGTTTTCGGCCACCACGCCGTGGTGGCGGGCAAGCGTGGCGCGAAAGGCGCTCAGGCGCTCGCGACGGGTATTCACCGAGCCCAGCGGTTCGCTGAGAAACAGGATGGCCTCGAATCCTTTTTCCACCAGATGTTCGGTGGCGGTGGTGGCGGCCTGGGCGTTATCAAGCCCGACCACATCGCAGGCGAAATCGGGGATTTTACGGTCGATCAGCACCATCGGCAGGGCCGACTGCTGCAGGCGGTTCAGACCATCCTCCCGCATGCCGACCGCGTTGACGACAATACCCTCCACCTGGTAGCTGCGCAGCAGGTCCAGGTAGTGCAGCTCCTGATCGAGCTCGTTATTGGTATTACACACCAGCAGGGTGAAGCCCTTTTCCCGGCAGGCTGCTTCAATGCCGCTCATGACGTTGACCGAGTAGGGATTGGTGATATCGGCGATGATCAGGCCGATGAGGCGGGTTCGGCCGTGCTTGAGGCCGCGGGCCATCAGGCTGGGGCGGTAGTCGAGTTCGGCAATGGCTTTTTCAATACGTGATAACAGGTCGTCGGAAAGCAGATGCTTCTCGCCGTTAAGATAACGTGAAATGCTGGTTTTGCCGGTCTTTGCGGCTTTCGCCACATCGCTGATAGTTGCACGCGCCGCTTTCGCCATGGTGGCTTCCTTTGCTGAAAATCTGCCAACACCTTAGCGCGAAAAATAGCGATATCAAGCATTTTGCCCGGCAGAGCGGCTGCCGGGCGACATGAGGTTGCGCTTACTGCAGCGGGCTGAGGGTAATTTCCACGCGACGGTTCTGCGCTTTGCCTTCCGCTGTGCTGTTGCTGGCGATAGGGTTCGCCGGGCCCATGCCGGTGGTGCGAATGCGATTGGCCGCCACGCCCTGGGTGATGAGCGCGCTGGCGACGCTGTCCGCACGCTGTTGCGACAGACGCATATTCAGATCCTTGCTGCCGGTGCTGTCGGTATAGCCGACCACGTTAACGGCGGTTTTCTCATACTCTTTCAGCACCATGGCCACGCCGGTCAGGGTGTTGGCGCCGGCCGGCTTCAGGTTGGCGCTATTGCTGTCGAAGGTGACGTTATTCGGCATGTTCAGCACGATATTGTCGCCATTTCGCGTCACGCTGACCCCGGTTCCCTGCATTTTGTCGCGCAGCTTCGCTTCCTGCACGTCCATGTAGTAACCAATGCCGCCGCCGAGCGCCGCGCCGGCCGCTGCGCCAATCAGCGCGCCTTTGCCGCGGTCATGTTTGGAAGAGGAGAGCGCGCCGACGCCAGCGCCCACTAAGGAGCCAATACCTGCGCCAATACCGGATTTGCCTGCTTCACGTTCACCGGTATAGGGGTTGGTGGTGCAGCCAGAAATGGCCAGAGTGCCGCTGACCAGCGCCGCAATCATAAGTACGCGTTTTTTCATTTAATGTCCTTAATCCTTTTTATTCTTTGTCACAGCGAACGTGACGGTTGATTATGACGCGCGATTACGGAGAAAATTCCCCGGATACCATCTCTTTTTGTAAATAACATTGAACGGTTGCCCATCACGCCGTCATGACACCTGCATTCGCTGACCAGGAGCCGCCCTTGCCAACCTCATCTGCAACCAAAACCATCTTAACCGCCGCCCACTGGGGACCGATGCTGGTGGAAACGGACGGGGAAAACGTCCTCTCTTCCCGCGGCGCGCTGGCGACACCGTTTGCCAACTCGCTGCAAACGGCAGTGCGCGATCAGGTGCACAGCAAAACCCGCGTGCGCTATCCAATGATGCGTAAAGGCTTCCTTGCTTCACCGGACAAGCCCCAGGGGGTCCGCGGTCAGGATGAATTCGTGCGGGTGAGCTGGGAGCAGGCGCTGGATCTGATCGATGCCCAGCATCGGCGGATCCGCGACAGCTACGGTCCGGCCTCCATTTTTGCCGGCTCCTACGGCTGGCGCTCTAACGGCGTATTGCATAAGGCGGCGACGCTGCTGCAGCGCTATATGAGCCTGGCGGGCGGCTATACCGGCCATCTTGGCGATTACTCCACCGGCGCGGCGCAGGCGATCATGCCTTATGTCGTTGGCGGCAATGAGGTGTATCAGCAGCAGACCAGTTGGCCGCTGGTGCTCGAGCACAGCGAAGTGGTGGTGCTGTGGAGCGCCAACCCGCTGAACACGCTGAAAATTGCCTGGAATGCCTCCGACGAGCAAGGGATCCCGTGGTTTGATCGGCTGCGCCAGAGCGGTAAGCGGCTGATCTGCATCGATCCGATGCGATCGGAAACCGTCGATTTCTTTGGCGATTCGATGGAGTGGATCGCGCCGCATATGGGCACCGACGTCGCGCTGATGCTGGGGATCGCCCATACGCTGGTGGAAAATGACTGGCAGGATGATGCGTTTCTTACCCGCTGCACCAGCGGCTACGATATTTTTGCCCGCTATCTGACCGGCGAAAGCGACGGCGTAGCGAAAACCGCTGAGTGGGCAGCAGCGATCTGCGGCGTTAAAGCAGATAAAATCCGCGAACTGGCGCAACTTTTCCACGAAAATACCACTATGCTGATGGCCGGCTGGGGCATGCAGCGTCAGCAGTATGGCGAGCAGAAACACTGGATGCTGGTCACTCTGGCCGCCATGCTGGGACAGATCGGCACCCCCGGTGGCGGGTTTGGTCTTTCCTATCATTTTGCCAACGGCGGCAACCCGACCCGCCGCGCGGCGGTGCTGGGCTCGATGCAGGGGAGCGTGGCCGGAGGCGTGGACGCGGTGGAGAAGATCCCGGTCGCACGAATTGTCGAGGCGCTGGAGAATCCGGGGGCGGAGTATCAGCACAACGGCATGGCGCGGCGCTTTCCCGATATTCGCTTTATCTGGTGGGCCGGCGGCGCCAACTTTACTCATCATCAGGACACCAACCGACTGATTCAGGCGTGGCAGAAACCGGAGCTTATCGTCATTTCCGAATGCTTCTGGACCGCCGCCGCGCGCCATGCCGATATCGTCCTGCCGGCGACCACCTCGTTTGAGCGCAACGATCTGACCATGACCGGGGACTACAGTAACCAGCATCTGGTGCCGATGAAGCAGGTGGTTGCCCCGCGAGATGAAGCGCGCGACGATTTCGCGGTCTTTGCCGACCTCAGCGAACGCTGGGAGGCGGGTGGCCGCGAACGCTTCACCGAAGGGAAGAGTGATTTGCAGTGGCTGGAGACTTTCTATCAGATGGCCGCCCGGCGCGGCGCCCAGCAGCAGGTGACGCTGCCGCCATTTGCCGAATTCTGGCAGGCTAACCAGCTGATTGAGATGCCGGAGGAGCCGGAGAATGCCCGTTTTGCGCGTTTCGCCGCCTTCCGCGCCGATCCCCAGGCCAACCCGCTGAAAACGGCGAGCGGTAAAATAGAGATCCACTCGCCGACCATCGCCGCTTTTGGTTACGCCGACTGTCCGCCGCATCCGATGTGGCTGGAGCCCGACGAGTGGCATGGCAACGCAGAGGCGGGGCAGCTGCAGCTGCTGTCGGCCCATCCGGCCCACCGTCTGCACAGTCAACTGAACCACACCGCGCTGCGCGAGCGCTATGCCGTCGCCGGGCGCGAACCGGTGACTATTCATCCGCAGGATGCGCAGGCGCGCGGGATTGTCGATGGTGATCTGGTGCGGGTATGGAACGCCCGCGGTCAGGTGCTGGCCGGCGCCGTGGTGACGGAGGGGATCCGCCCGGGGGTGATTTGCCTGCATGAAGGAGCGTGGCCCGACCTGGATCCGCAGGTCGGCATCTGCAAAAACGGGGCGGTGAACGTCTTAACCAAAGATATTCCGACATCCCGGCTGGGCAACGGCTGTGCCGGGAACACCGCCCTGGCGTGGCTGGAGAAATATACCGGCCCGGCGCTGCCGCTTACGGCATTTGATCCGCCGGCCAACGCATAATCCACGTCGGGTGCTGAGTATCGTCCTGCCATGCGCAGTCTTCAATCCGGAAGCCCTGCGCATGGTAGAAACTGACCGCCGATTCGTTCTTCTGATAAACCTCAAGGCTCAGCCAGGCGTAGTGCCGTTTGACTTCATCCAGCAGCGCCCGGCCAATGCCCTGGCGGGTGGCGCCCGGCGCGACAAACAGCGCGCCGACGAAACGGGAGTCCAGCACGCTGACAAAGCCTTTTAACTCGCCATCCTGCTCCCAGACCCAGGTGCTGGCGGCGGGAAGATAGACATCCCGTACTACCGCGACGCTGTCGCGCCAGTAGCTTTCGCTGATAAAAGGATGGGCATGAATCGTGCTGTCCAGCCACAGCGCCAGCAGCGGCGCGGTATCTTCAGTGTCCCACTTGCGGATCATCCTGACCTCCAGGGTGACAGAAGCAGCCGGTGACATGGTCGTTGACCAGCCCACAGGCCTGCATAAAGGAATAACAGATTGTCGAGCCGACAAACTTAAAGCCGCGTTTTTTCAATGCCTTCGACAGCGCATCGGAGGCCGGCGTCGTGGTGGGAATTTCCGCCAGCGTCGCAGCGCGGGTCACCTGTGGCGCATTGTCGACGAAGGACCAGACAAAATCAGTGAACGACTCGCCATTTTCTTCCATCGCCAGATAGGCGCGGGCGTTGCCGATAATGGCCTGGATTTTTCCCCGATGGCGAATGATGCCGGTATCCTGCAGGAGTCGCTCGATATCGTCATCACCCATCGCCGCCACGCGCACCGGATCGAACTGGTGAAAAGCCTGGCGGTAGTTCTGCCGTTTTTTTAACACCGTGATCCACGATAAACCGGCCTGCTGGCCCTCAAGGCAGATCATTTCAAACAGCTGGCGACCCTCTTTTTGCGCCACACCCCATTCGGTATCGTGATACTCGATGTATAACGGATCCTGACTCACCCATCCGCAACGCTGCATAGCTGTTTCTCCCTCTGCGCTAAAAAAGTGGACGCCCGCCTTGACGGCTGAAAGATAAAGATAATAGTTAATACAGGGAAATCGTATCCCCACTAAAAACACAGCAATATTGCCGATTCGGCTCTTTTCTGGAGTCGCATTAATGATAATAAAGAAATGCAATGGCCTCCGGGTGTTCTTGATCCCGGCGAGCGTATCCGTCTGGGTGTCATGTGTCTCTGGAGCGAATGCCTGGCAACAGGAATATATCGCTATCGATACAAAAAGTAATACGTCGGAACGCTATACATGGGATAGCGATCACCAACCACGTTATGAAGATATTCTCGCCGAGCGGATGAAGTCCTCTGAGACGCCCGGCGGGCTGGCGTTAAACCAGGGGCTGGCGCCGCCGGACAGCGGCCGCGGCCTGAGCGTTGGCTGGAATTATCCGCTGGCAAACGGCGTAACCTCCGGGCCGGTGGCCAGCCTGCGCAGCGACGTCACCGCGCCGACGGTGAGAAGCGCAGGCGAGGCGGGCTACGTTAACACGCTCGGCTGGCGCATGGATTATCAGGCGCTGTGGGGCGTGCATCCCTGGGCGCAGGTGAGCTATAACCAGTCGCTCGCCAGCGATGTCTGGGCGCCGATGACCCGTGCCAGGGAGGGAGGCTGGAGCGATGTCACCCTGGGCGCTGATATGCGGTTGGGATCCCACGTGGCGGCATGGGCAACGCTGTCGCAGGCGGATAACCTGCCGTCAGGGGAAAATACGCTCTATTTGATGGGGGTCAGCGCCAATTTTTAATCGGGAATTGTTACGCATTTGAAACGATGTGGTTATTGTTAAATCTCAGCAATGGCGCATTTCTGTGAGATAGCGCACACTAACTTTTTGCCTGTAATTTACGGAATGAATGTTATGCAATGCCATTCATTCCAACATTAATGCATTTCATTCCCCGCTGATGGCAGTTCATGCCTTTTTCCCCCACTGGATGAGGGGCCTTCGCTATTGTGGCGGCAGTTAATTTATCAGGACAACTGCTATGAACGCTGCAAACCGTCAATCGACCCGCTGGCTGACACTGATCGGCACCATCATCACCCAATTCGCTCTCGGTTCGGTTTATACCTGGAGCCTGTTTAACAGTTCGCTGTCTGACAAACTGGGCGAGCCGGTCAGTCAGGTGGCTTTTTCCTTTGGTCTGCTGAGCCTCGGGCTGGCGCTCTCTTCGTCGGTCGCCGGCAAGCTGCAGGAGCGCTTTGGCGTGAAGCGCGTCACCATGGCCTCCGGGATCCTGCTCGGCCTGGGCTTCTTCCTGACCGCGCACTCCAGCAGCCTGATGATGCTGTGGCTGAGCGCGGGCGTGCTGGTGGGGCTGGCGGACGGCGCCGGTTACCTGCTGACCCTGTCGAACTGCGTGAAATGGTTCCCGGAACGTAAAGGGCTGATCTCCGCCTTCTCCATTGGCTCCTATGGTCTCGGCAGCCTGGGGTTCAAATTCATTGATTCCCACCTGCTGGCCACCGTTGGCCTGGAAAAAACCTTCGTTATCTGGGGCGCTATCGTGCTGGTGATGATCGTCTTTGGCGCGACCCTGATGAAAGATGCGCCAAATCACCCGGCAGCCACCGCGGCCAACGGCGTCGTGGAAAACGACTTCACCCTCGCCGAATCGATGCGTAAACCGCAGTACTGGATGCTGGCAGTGATGTTCCTGACGGCCTGCATGAGCGGTCTGTACGTAATTGGCGTAGCGAAAGATATTGCCCAGGGAATGGTCCACCTGGATGTCGCCACGGCGGCCAACGCGGTAACGGTTATCTCGATTGCGAACCTCAGTGGTCGCCTGGTGTTAGGTATCCTGTCTGATAAAATCTCCCGCATTCGCGTGATTACCATCGGTCAGGTCGTGTCGCTGGTGGGGATGGCCGCGCTGCTGTTCGCCCCGCTGAATGCCTTGACCTTCTTCGCCGCCATCGCCTGCGTCGCCTTTAACTTCGGCGGCACCATTACCGTCTTCCCGTCGCTGGTGAGTGAGTTCTTTGGTCTGAACAATCTGGCGAAAAACTATGGCGTGATTTATCTGGGCTTCGGTATCGGCAGCATCTGCGGCTCTCTCATCGCTTCGCTGTTCGGCGGTTTCTACGTGACCTTCTGCGTGATCTTCGCCCTGCTGATCCTCTCGCTGGCGTTATCCACCACCATTCGTCAGCCGAAAAGCACGGTATATAACGAGGCGCACGCCTGAAACCTGCAGCGTGAAACGTGCCCCTGGTTATTTCCCTAAGCAAATAGTGCCAATCCAGCCAAATGTTTTGTAAATGTTTGGCTGGATCACATTCCCTCCTGATACTTTTCTCGTTCCCTGTGGTCTACTTATCGCGGTTTGTAGAGGTTTCTGATAACCAACCCTAACGCACCCTATTAGCCTACTGACTCGTGCCACAGCGTCAGGCGGTGTTTTATTCTTCTTTTTCCAGGTTTGCTTGCATGAAATATATTAGAACGATGACGCAGCAGAAGCTTAGTTTTTGGCTGGCGCTGTACATCGGCTGGTTTATGAACGTCGCCGTTTTTTTCCGGCGTTTCGATGGTTATGCTCAAGAGTTCACTTTCTGGAAAGGGCTTTCCGGTGTTGTTGAACTGGTTGCCACGGTATTTGTCACCTTCTTCCTGTTACGTCTTCTGTCGCTGTTCGGCCGCCGTATCTGGCGCATTCTGGCGACGCTGATTGTCCTGTTTTCCGCCGCGGCGAGTTACTACATGACGTTCCTCAATGTGGTGATTGGCTACGGGATTATCGCTTCGGTGATGACCACCGATATCGACCTGTCGAAAGAGGTCATCGGCTGGCACCTGATCCTCTGGCTGGTGGCGGTGAGCGCGCCGCCGTTGCTGTTCATCTGGAGCAACCGCTGCCGCCATACGCTGCTGCGCCAGCTGCGAACCCCGGGCCAGCGGGTTAAAAACGTGCTGATCGTGGTGCTGGCCGGACTGATTGTCTGGGGACCCATCCGCCTGCTAGAGCTGCGCCAGCATGATGTGGAGCGCCATTCGGAAGTGGATATGCCGAGCTATGGCGGGGTGATCGCCAACTCTTACCTGCCGTCGAACTGGTTGTCGGCGCTGGGACTGTACGCCTGGGCGCAGGTGGATGAATCCTCAGACAACAAATCGCTGATTAACCCGGCGAAGAAGTTCACCTACGTCGCGCCGGAAGGTCTGGATGATACCTACGTGGTGTTTATCATTGGCGAAACGACCCGCTGGGACCATATGGGCATCCTCGGCTATAGCCGCAATACCACGCCAGAGCTGGAGAAAGAGAAGAATCTCGTCGCCTTCCGCGGTTACTCGTGCGATACCGCTACCAAACTGTCGTTACGCTGCATGTTTGTGCGCGAGGGCGGGGCGGAAGATAACCCCCAGCGGACGCTCAAAGAGCAGAATGTCTTTGCCGTGCTGCATCAGCTGGGCTTCAGCGGCAATCTGTACGCCATGCAGAGCGAGATGTGGTTCTACAGCAACACGATGGCCAACAATATCGCCTACCGCGAGCAGATTGGCGCCGAGCCGCGCAACCGCGGTAAGAGCGTTGACGATATGCTGCTGGTGGATGAGATGAAGCGCGGTATGGCGCAGGGCAACGCCTCCGGTAAGCATCTGATCATTCTCCACACCAAAGGCTCCCACTTTAACTACACCCAACGCTACCCGCGCAGCTTCGCCCAGTGGAAACCGGAGTGCGTCGGCGTCGACAACAAGTGCTCGAAAGCGGAACTGATCAATTCCTACGACAATAGCGTGACCTATGTCGATCACTTTATCGTCAGCGTCCTCGACCAGCTGCGGGATAAGAAAGCGATTGTGTTCTATGCCGCCGACCACGGGGAGTCGATTAACGAGCGTGAACACCTGCACGGTACGCCGCGCAAGATGGCGCCGCCGGAGCAGTTCCGCGTGCCGATGATGGTGTGGATGTCGGATAAGTACCTGGAAAATCCCGATCACGCCGCCGCGTTTGCCCATCTGCAGCAGCAGGCCGCGATGAAGGTGCCGCGCCGTCACGTCGAGCTGTACGACACCATTATGGGCTGCCTCGGCTATACCTCGCCGGATGGCGGGATCAATGAGAACAACAACTGGTGCCGGTGGAAAAAGTAAGGCCCGATAGTTTTCAGATTCTCGGGTCTGTTTTCCTTTCCTGAGCCCAGGATAAGCTAATCCCTCGCCGGCCGACGCCGCGCGAGGGATTTTTTTCGCACAGTGGACGTGTCTGGCAGGTGACCTCTTCTTCTTTGATTACCCCTGTTTCCTCGCTTCCCCTGTGCATGAACTTTTCATGGAGAGAAAGGATGAAGGTGATAAAGGGGTTGGTCCTACTGTGCCTGATGATGCTCGCGGGCTGCCAGTCTGAGGAAGAGACCAGCCAGTTCCTGCTGGCCTGTAAATACGATGCGCCAGCGACGATCGCAGCCATGCTGGATAATGGCATTGATGTGGATGGTCAGGATAAAACCGGCTTAAGCGGCCTGATGGTCGCTGCTGCGGAAAATCGACGCGATGTGGTTGAATTGCTGCTTAAGCGTCGGGCGAAGCCGAACCTCCAGACGCGCCAGGGCGTCACGGCGCTGATGCTGGCGGCGGCGCGTGGCAGCGCTACCGCGATTATCGGCGATCTTCTCCAGGCGGGAGCGTCGGTGAATCAGACCTCCATCGACAAGAGTACGGCATTGATGTCCGCCATCTCCGACGGCGGGGACGTCAGAAACGACTATCAGCATATTCTTGCGATGAAAAAGCCCGATGCGCCTGTCGAAGAGGAGAGTACGCTGGACAAGATAGTTGGCGCAACGGCGGCGAAATCGCTGGCGACGGGCAATCGCGCGCTGATGACCGAAGACATGGCGTTACAACTGGCGCCCGGCGCGTTTAAGAAGAACGTCGACGAGATAGTGGCGCTGCTCCTCAAGCACGGCGCGGACGTGAAGGCCGTCAACGCGTCCGGGGAATCGGCCTTTTTCCTCGCTGTCGATCACGCGCGATCGGCGGAAACCATCACGACGTTGGCCAACGCCGGGGCGGACACCAGCCTGGCGGATAAATCCGGCACCACACCGCTGATGCTGGCGGCGGCGGGGGATGATCCCGATCTGGTGCTGGCGCTGTCGGCCTCCGGGGTGGAAGTGGATAAGCCGAACCGTGAAGGACTCACGGCGCTGCAGGTGGCGGCGGGTCAGGGGGCGCCTGCGGTGATCGCGGCGCTGGCGCAGCGCGGCGCAAAGGTGGACCAGCTTTCCGCCAACGATCTCAGCCCGCTGATGCTGGCGGTCAAAATGAATAATAAAGCCAATGTCGAGGCGCTGCTTGCGGCTGGTGCCAGCGTCAACCTCAGCAATAAGGCCGGCTATACGGCGATTGGCTACAGCCGGGCCGGCGAGGTTCGCCAACTGCTGCTGGCACAGCATGCCGAGCTGAAGGGGCAGGCCGCGCATATGGCGCAAAGCGAACTGCAGTTTTGTGCTAATGCCTTTGCCGACAAGCTGGCATACAGCGACATCGCCCGGGCGGTGAATAACGATACCCGCCCGGATATTATGCGTCATCAGCAATCCTGCCCGGAGCTGGGGGAGCTGACGATGCTACTGGGAGAGTTTACATTCACCCCGGCGGGCGCAACCTATCTCGGCGAGCCGGTGACATGTAAGGTATCCGAGTATCGCAAAACGTTTGAGGTCAACTGCCGCTAAAAACGTTGAGCAACCGGCGATTCGCTGCTCAGGCTGCTGAGTTTCTCGCCGGTTGAGCGATTTTTTGAAAATAAGGCATTGACGGGTAGGCATCCCAGCAGTAAGATGCGCCCCGCATTCGGTGATTGGCGCAGCCTGGTAGCGCACTTCGTTCGGGACGAAGGGGTCGGAGGTTCGAATCCTCTATCACCGACCAAATTCGAAAAGCCTGCTCAATGAGCAGGCTTTTTTGCATCTGGGGCCTGTGAGGATGAGAACCTCCGGGGGCAGGAGGTTCGACTCGCGTTTCGTAGGCCCGCGCAAGCGCAGCGCCGCCGGGCATCATCAGTGCACAACTGGCCAAAAATACCACCAAAATCACAATAAACGTCTTTACTCAGGTTTTCAGCCGGCTATTCGCTATTTTGTGACATCTTCCATTGCATTTTTTTATCGATGAACAGATCTTTTTTCGCGAAGCTTATGGCTGAATGCAGCATTTTCCGCTGTGCGTTTTAACGTTCACGCTATTAATCGCTCACATATTGGTCACACAGCAAGAAATTTTTCTCATTTGCTGGCATTGTTTCCCACTGGGTGTTGCAAATTAATAAGGTCTTTATTCTGCTGAATTGCCAGTAGCATAAATTTCTCTGCTGAAAATAGCGTCCTGAAGTTTTTTTAATCTTTGCCTGCCGTTTCTCACGCTGGATGTAAAACCCGGCTGGCTGTATTGACGTTTCCCCATTCTGTTGACAGATTGTAGGGCATGAGGGGCATTTCATGGAGAATCCGTACTGCAACTCAGTCGTTTTTGCGAAAGGAATCCCCATCTCTCTCTACGCCTTCGGGCACCACCGACCGGACCGGGTAAAAAATAAATAAAGGTCCGGCGGATATATGCAAACAACATCACAATTTTGGAGCAGAATAATGAGTATTTCCTTGAAGAAATCAGGGATGCTGAAGCTTGGTCTGAGCCTGGTCGCCATGACCGTCGCCGCCAGCGTGCAAGCGAAAACCCTGGTTTATTGTTCTGAAGGCTCGCCGGAAGGATTTAACCCACAGCTCTTCACCTCTGGCACCACCTATGATGCCAGCTCCGTACCGATCTATAACCGCCTGGTCGAATTTAAAACCGGTACGACGGAAGTTATTCCAGGACTTGCTGAGAAATGGGAAGTCAGTGCGGATGGCAAAACCTATACTTTCCACCTCCGTCAGGGTGTGAAGTGGCAGGATAATAAAGACTTTAAACCAACCCGTGACCTGAACGCCGATGACGTGGTGTTCTCCTTCGATCGCCAGAAGAATACTAATAACCCGTACCATAAAGTTTCTGGCGGCAGCTATGAATACTTTGAAGGGATGGGCTTACCGGACCTGATTAGCGAAGTGAAGAAAGTGGACGATAATACCGTCCAGTTCGTCCTGACCCGTCCGGAAGCGCCGTTCCTCGCTGATCTGGCCATGGACTTCGCCTCCATTCTTTCGAAAGAGTATGCTGACAACATGCTGAAAGCCGGCACGCCGGAAAAAGTGGATCTCAATCCTATCGGTACCGGCCCATTCCAGCTGCTGCAATACCAGAAAGATTCCCGCATTCTGTATAAAGCCTTCCCGGGCTACTGGGGCACCAAGCCGAAGATCGATCGTCTGGTCTTCTCCATCACCCCGGACGCTTCCGTGCGCTATGCCAAGCTGCAGAAAAATGAGTGCCAGGTGATGCCGTACCCGAACCCGGCGGACATCGCGCGCATGAAGGAAGATAAGAACATTACCCTGCTGGAACAGCCGGGTCTGAACGTTGGTTATCTCTCCTTTAACACCGAGAAGAAACCGCTGGACGACGTCAAAGTACGTCAGGCGCTGACCTACGCGGTCAACAAAGAAGCGATCATCAAAGCGGTTTACCAGGGCGCAGGCCAGGCGGCGAAGAACCTGATCCCGCCGACCATGTGGGGCTATAACGACGACGTTAAGGACTACACCTACGATCCGGAGAAGGCGAAGCAGCTGCTGAAAGAAGCGGGCCTGGAAAAAGGCTTCACCATCGATCTGTGGGCGATGCCGGTACAGCGTCCGTACAACCCGAACGCCCGCCGCATGGCGGAGATGATTCAGGCTGACTGGGCCAAGATTGGCGTCCAGGCCAAGATCGTCACCTACGAGTGGGGCGAGTATCTGAAGCGGGCGAAAGCGGGCGAGCACCAGAGCGTGATGATGGGCTGGACCGGCGACAACGGGGATCCGGATAACTTCTTCGCGACCCTGTTCAGCTGCGCCGCGGCGAAAGACGGCTCCAACTACTCGCGCTGGTGCTATAAGCCGTTTGAAGATCTCATTCAGCCGGCCCGCGCTACCGACGACCACAACAAGCGTATTGAACTGTACAAACAGGCTCAGGTAGTGATGCATGACCAGGCTCCGGCGCTGATCATTGCTCACTCCACCGTCTATGAGCCGGTGCGTAAAGAAGTCAAAGGCTATGTGGTGGACCCGCTGGGCAAACACCACTTCGATAACGTCTCTGTCGAATAATAAGCACGATGCCTGACCCCCTCTCCCCGCGTGGGAGAGGCGGGGGGCGTATTCCCGCTATTCCGGGGAATGCTTTTGTGAGCAATACAGACGCCCTGTCGCCAGGCGGGGCGTCACTAGAGAGAATCCGGGTTATGTTGCAGTTTATTCTCCGACGTCTGGGACTAGTCATCCCGACATTTATCGGTATCACCCTTCTCACCTTTGCTTTCGTCCATATGATCCCCGGCGATCCGGTGATGATTATGGCGGGCGAACGTGGTATTTCCCCCGAACGTCACGCGCAGCTGCTGGCCGAAATGGGCCTTGATAAGCCGCTGTGGCAGCAATATGCCCACTATATCTGGGGCGTGCTGCACGGCGATTTAGGCATCTCGCTGAAAAGCCGCATTCCCGTGTGGCAGGAGTTTGTCCCGCGCTTTAAAGCCACTCTTGAGCTGGGCGTCTGCGCGATGATCTTCGCCGTCGCCGTCGGCATTCCGGTGGGCGTGCTGGCTGCGGTAAAACGCGGCTCCATCTTTGACCACACCGCGGTGGGCCTGGCGCTGACCGGCTACTCAATGCCTATCTTCTGGTGGGGCATGATGCTGATTATGCTGGTTTCGGTGCAGCTAAACCTGACGCCGGTCTCCGGGCGTATCAGCGATACGGTCTTCCTTGACGATACCCTGCCGCTGACCGGCTTTATGCTGATCGACACCGCCATCTGGGGCGAGCAGGGCGACTTTATTGACGCCTTAATGCATATGATCCTGCCCGCTATCGTGCTGGGCACCATCCCGCTGGCGGTGATCGTGCGTATGACCCGTTCGTCGATGCTGGAAGTGCTTGGCGAAGACTATATCCGTACCGCGCGCGCTAAAGGCCTGACCCGGATGCGGGTGATCGTGATCCACGCGCTGCGTAACGCGATGCTGCCGGTGGTCACGGTGATTGGTCTGCAGGTGGGCACCCTGCTGGCGGGCGCCATCCTGACGGAAACCATTTTCTCATGGCCTGGTTTAGGTCGCTGGCTGATCGACGCGCTGCAGCGTCGCGATTATCCGGTGGTGCAGGGCGGGGTGCTGCTGGTGGCGACGATGATTATCCTCGTCAACCTGCTGGTCGACCTGCTGTACGGCGTGGTGAACCCGCGTATCCGGCATAAGAAGTAAGGGGCCATCATGTCACAAGTTACTGAAAATAAAGTTATCGCTGCGCCGGTACCCATGACTCCGCTGCAGGAGTTCTGGCACTATTTCAAACGCAACAAAGGGGCGGTCGTCGGGCTGGTATACGTGGTGGTGATGATCGTCATCGCGGTATTCGCCAACTTCCTCGCCCCCTATAACCCGGCGGATCAGTTCCGTGATTCGCTGCTGGCGCCGCCGTTCTGGCAGGACGGCGGCAGCATGGCGCATCTGCTCGGCACCGACGACGTGGGCCGCGATATTCTGTCGCGCCTGATGTACGGCGCCCGCCTGTCGCTGCTGGTGGGCTGCCTGGTGGTGGTTCTGTCGCTGATCCTCGGCGTGGTGCTCGGCCTGGTGGCGGGCTATTTCGGCGGAGTGGTGGACTCAATCATCATGCGCGTCGTCGATATTATGCTGGCGCTGCCGAGTCTGCTGCTGGCGCTGGTGCTGGTGGCAATCTTCGGGCCCTCCATCGTCAACGCCTCGCTGGCGCTAACCTTCGTGGCGCTCCCGCACTATGTGCGTCTCACGCGCGCCGCGGTGCTGGTGGAGGTCAACCGTGACTACGTGACCGCCTCCCGCGTAGCGGGCGCCGGCGCGATGCGCCAGATGTTCGTTAATATTCTCCCTAACTGTCTCGCGCCGCTGATCGTTCAGGCGTCGCTGGGCTTTTCCAACGCCATTCTCGACATGGCAGCGCTGGGGTTCCTCGGCATGGGCGCGCAGCCGCCGACGCCGGAGTGGGGCACCATGCTTTCCGACGTGTTGCAGTTCGCGCAGAGCGCCTGGTGGGTAGTCACCTTCCCGGGCGTGGCGATCCTGCTGACGGTGCTGGCATTTAACCTGATGGGTGACGGTCTGCGTGACGCGCTCGATCCCAAACTGAAGCAGTAAGAGGTTCGAGATGGCGTTATTGAATGTAGATAAATTATCGGTGCATTTCGGCGATGAAAACGCGCCGTTCCGCGCCGTAGACCGCATCAGCTATAGCGTGAAGCAGGGTGAAGTGGTCGGTATCGTCGGAGAGTCCGGCTCCGGTAAATCCGTCAGCTCGCTGGCGATTATGGGGCTGATTGACTATCCCGGCCGGGTGATGGCGGACAAACTGGAATTTAACGGCCGCGATCTGCAGCGCATCTCTGAAAAAGAGCGGCGCCAGCTGGTGGGGGCGGAAGTGGCGATGATCTTCCAGGATCCAATGACCAGCCTCAACCCGTGCTTTACCGTCGGCTACCAGATTATGGAAGCGATTAAGGTCCATCAGGGTGGTAATAAGCAAACCCGCCGCCAGCGGGCCATCGACCTGCTGAACCTGGTGGGCATTCCCGATCCGGCCTCGCGGCTGGACGTCTATCCGCATCAGCTTTCCGGCGGCATGAGCCAGCGCGTGATGATCGCGATGGCGATTGCCTGTCGGCCAAAACTACTGATTGCCGATGAACCGACCACCGCGCTGGACGTGACCATTCAGGCGCAAATCATTGAGCTACTGCTGGATCTGCAGCAGCAGGAGAATATGGCGCTGGTGCTGATCACCCACGACCTGGCGCTGGTGGCGGAAGCCGCGCATAAAATTATCGTTATGTACGCGGGTCAGGTGGTGGAGACCGGTGACGCGAAAGATATCTTCCGCGCGCCGCGCCATCCTTATACCCAGGCGCTGCTGCGCGCGCTGCCGGAATTCGCCCAGGATAAAGCGCGTCTGGCCTCGCTGCCGGGCGTGGTGCCGGGGAAATATGACCGTCCCAACGGCTGCCTGCTTAATCCGCGCTGCCCCTATGCCACGGATAAATGCCGTAGCGAAGAGCCGGCGCTCGCGGATCTGACCGGCGGCCGCCAGTCTAAATGTCACTACCCACTCGATGATGCCGGGAGGCCTGGATTATGAGTACGCAAAAGGCCGCCACGCCACAACCGCTGTTGCAGGCCATTGATCTGAAAAAACACTATCCGGTGAAGAAGGGGTTATTCGCCCCGGAACGGCTGGTGAAGGCGCTGGACGGCGTCTCCTTTACCCTTGAGCGCGGTAAAACGCTGGCGGTAGTGGGGGAGTCGGGCTGCGGCAAATCGACCCTCGGTCGTCTGCTGACGATGATTGAGATCCCCACCGGCGGCGAGCTCTATTATCAGGGGCAGGATCTGCTTAAGCACGACCCGCAGGCGCAGAAGCTGCGGCGGCAAAAAATCCAGATTGTGTTCCAGAACCCGTATGGTTCGCTGAACCCGCGTAAAAAAGTGGGGCAGATTCTGGAGGAGCCGCTGCTGATTAACAGCAGCCTGAGCAAAGAGCAGCGGCGTGAAAAAGCGCTGGCGATGATGGCGAAAGTGGGCCTGAAAACCGAGCATTACGATCGCTACCCGCATATGTTCTCCGGCGGTCAGCGTCAGCGTATCGCTATTGCTCGCGGGCTGATGCTGGATCCAGATGTGGTGATTGCCGATGAGCCGGTCTCCGCGCTGGACGTTTCGGTACGCGCCCAGGTGCTGAACCTGATGATGGATCTGCAGCAGGATTTAGGGCTGTCCTACGTGTTTATCTCCCACGACCTGTCGGTCGTCGAGCACATCGCCGATGAAGTGATGGTGATGTATCTCGGCCGCTGCGTGGAGAAGGGCACCAAAGACCAGATCTTCAACAATCCGCGTCATCCGTACACCCAGGCGCTGCTGTCGGCGACGCCGCGTCTGAACCCAGACGACCGGCGCGAGCGGATCAAGCTGACCGGCGAACTGCCGAGCCCGCTAAATCCGCCACCGGGCTGCGCCTTTAACGCGCGCTGTCGCCGTCGCTTTGGCCCCTGCACTCAGCTCCAGCCGCAGCTGAAGGATTACGGCGGCCAGCTGGTGGCCTGCTTTGCCGTCGACCAGGATGAGAATCCGCAAAAGACCCACGCCTGATGGCGCGCTCCCGGTCCCATGGCCGGGAGCTTCTCTCCCGCCGTGGATAAAACCGGGCGCTTACGCATATTGCCGCAGTTTATGTCACGCTCTCAGAGCATTCTTCGTAGATTATCCGAAAAAATAAGCCTTTCAGTCCATTTTTATAGAATTAAAGAGAAATTAAAATGGTTCAGGTTTATTCTTTCGCTGATCTGACGCTATGATTTCATCATGACCTAATACTTTTATATAAAAACGACTGGGAAGCGTGGTGATTGCGGGAAGTTAAGGATGTACGCATACCTAAAAAATGGGGCTACCCTTCTGCAAGGGAAATGTTAGTGTAGCGATACTTCTGCCGTGGAATCATCCCGAAAATCAAATTCTAAACTATTATAACCCTGTCAATCGTGTGCATTGGTACGTCACCATCGGCGCGTTATCTGCCATCCCAGAAGCGTCACGATATTTTTAATATACCCAGAAAATAACAACAAACTTAATATGAAATTTTTAAAATCATGAGGTTATCAATGAACCATTATGATGATCTGCAGCGCTTTCAAGAAAAAACGCGGACGCAAAACCTCAACTTTCAGGATCTTTCTTCGCAAGCCGCCACGCGGGAACACGGCGACTGGGCGATCCTCAATCAGCTAAATCCCGGCGCCGAGAAACCCTCTTCTCTGGCGCTGGGAGGCTCGGTCTCCGCGCCGTTGCCGCAGTCGGTGCCCGCGGATCTGTTCCGCCAGGTAGAGGCGGCCGTAGCAGCGGCGCCAACCTCTGATCCTGTTGTGTCTGCCGCTTCGGCCGCGCCTGCTACCCCCCAGCCGGTCGTGGAGACCGCCGCAGCCGCACCGGATCCGGTCAGGCAGGAGCCTGCGCTGACCCCTGCGCCTTCAATTCCGGCGTCGGAACCGGCCATGGCGCCGCCGCCGAGAATGGCCCTCCGACCCGCGCCCGCCGCCGAGAACTATGCCCACCTGTTCGCCGCGAAAAGCGCGGAGCCGGTGGCGAAAAATAAAGACCAGCCTTTGAAATCACTTCTGGAAAGGATCGCGACATGCCGTTGATTTGCGTCTGTTCACCGAAAGGCGGCGTAGGGAAAACGACCCTGGCGGCCAATTTAGCCTATTCGCTGGCGCGGACGGGCAGCAAAGTTCTGGCGCTGGATTTTGATGTCCAGAACGCGCTGCGTTTGCATTTTGGCGTACCGCTGAAATGAGCGGGGCTATGTGGCGAAGGCGCTGGAGCTGCACGACTGGAGCCAGTGCGTGTTGAGCGCCGGCAGTAATATTTTCGTCCTGCCATATGGCGAAGTGAGCGAGGCGCAGCGTCAGGCGTTTGATGAGCAACTGACCCATAATGACCATTTCCTCCAGCGCGGTCTGTCCGCGCTGCTTAATTATCCCGGGCTTATCACCATCGCCGATATGCCCCCTGGACCTTCGCCCGCGCTAAAGGCGCTGACGGGGCTGGCGGACCTGCATCTTATCCCGCTGCTGGCGGATACCGCCTCGATGTCGACCCTGGCGCACGTAGAAAAGCAGCGCCTGACCGGCGCGGCGCTGAATCATAAGCACGGGCACTATTTCGTCATTAACCAAAGCGATAGCCGTCGCCAGGTCAGCCGGGACGTCACCAGCCTGATGGAAGAGAAACTGGGCGAGCGACTGCTTGGCGTGATCCATCGTGATGAAAGCGTGGTGGAGGCCAATGCCTCGCAGAAGTCGATCCTGGACTTTAACGCTTCCTCGGCAGCGGCCTTCGATATTGAAATCATGGCTAAAAAAATATCTTCGCTGTTGGGTATTCATATTGGCGATGGCACGGTGCACAGCCAGCCACGCATGTCAGGGCGTTAACTTTTTGCAGGGCTGCTGAATGAAAAAATCTCTTTTTTGGTTGCTGGCGCTGGTGCTGTCACCCGTCGCCGTGCTGGTGGTGATCACGCCGATGGACAGCCAAAAGCAGTATATTTTTGGTCTGTTAAGTATCGGTATTCTCTTTCTGATGGGCTTCAGCAAGCGCCGCAGCGTATCGGTCATTATGGTCGTCACGTCGCTGCTGATGTCCACCCGTTACATGTATTTTCGCCTCACGCAGACCCTGCACTTCAACTCGTCCATTGAAGCTATTCTCGGCATGGGACTCTTTCTGGCGGAAGTCTATATCTGGGTGATGCTACTGCTTAACTATCTGCAGACGGTCTGGCCGCTGAAGCGCGGCATTGTTCCGCTGCCGGATGATATGAGTAAGTGGCCGACGGTCGATATCTATATTCCGAGCTATAACGAACCGCTGGAGGTAGTGCGCGATACCGTCCTGGCGGCACAATGCATTGATTATCCAAAAGATAAAATGAAAATCTATCTTCTGGATGACGGTAAGCGCAGCGAGTTTGCCGTGTTCGCCGCCGACGTTGGGGTGGGCTATATCACCCGCAATGACAACAAGCACGCCAAAGCGGGGAACCTTAACCATGCGCTGACCCTGACTCAGGGGGAGCTTATCTGCGTTTTCGACTGCGACCACGTCGCCACGCGCGTGTTCCTGCAGGCCACCGTCGGCGGCTTCCTGAAAGACCCGATGCTGGCTCTGGTGCAGACGCCGCACTACTTCTATTCCCCGGATCCATTTGAACGTAACCTCTCCGTCGGACGCAACATTCCCAACGAAGGGATGTTGTTCTATGGCCCGATTCAGCAGGGGAACGACAACTGGAACGCCACCTTTTTCTGCGGCTCCTGTGCGGTGATCCGTCGCGAGGCGCTGGCGCAGATCGGCGGTTTCGCCGTCGAAACGGTGACCGAAGATGCTCATACGGCGCTGAAGTTTCAGCGTCTGGGGTGGAAGTCGGCCTTTCTCGATATCCCACTGGCCGCAGGCCTCGCTACTGAACGCCTGGTGGTGCACGTCATCCAGCGTACCCGCTGGGCGCGCGGGATGACGCAGATTTTCCGCGTCGATAATCCGCTGTTTGGCCGCGGGCTGACTTTTCAGCAGCGCTTGTGCTATCTCAGCGCCATGCTCTACTACCAGTTCGCGCTCCCGAGGGTGGTGTTTGTCACCGCCCCGCTGGCTTACCTGCTGTTTAACCTCAATATTATTTACTCTTCAGCGAGCCTGATCGTCTCCTATGCCCTGCCGCACCTGTTCCTCGCTATTTACGTTGGTTCGCGAATGAACGGCCGCTATCGCTACAGCTTCTGGGGGGAGATCTACGATATTGTGCTGGCCTTCCACCTGGTGCTGCCGACTCTGGTGACGATGATTTTCCCCAAACGCGGCAAGTTCAACGTTACCGATAAGGGGGGGCTGCTTGACGTCGGCTACTTCGATTTCACCGTGGTGCGCCCGCACCTGGTGGTGGCCTGCCTGCTGGCCCTGGGGGTGGTGGTCGGCATCGTCCGGGCGATTGGCCATGACTACTTTGGCTCGGATCCCAACGTTATCGCCCTCAACGTCGGGTGGGGGATCTACAGTCTGATCTTCCTGCTGGCGGCGATTGCCGTGGCGCGCGAAACGCGGCAGGTGCGAAAAACCATTCGTATCGATGTCGACATTCCGGTGGTGATCCATTACGCCAGCGGCATCGTCTCGCGCAGTCATACCGCGGATCTGTCGATGGGCGGCTGCCGCGTGGTCGCGCTTGATAATCGCCATCTGGAGGATGACATCGAAGAGATTGAGCTGATCCTGCAGTCCGGGGCTATCTCGATCCCGGCCCAGCTGGTCACCTCTGACGAGCGCTTCCTGCGCCTCAAGTTTGATGAAGATATTCCGCTTTCGCGCCGCCGTGAACTGGTGCGCGTGGTGCTGGCCCGCGCGGATGCGTGGATTAATCCGCCGCGCCCGCAGGATAACCCGTTCCGCTCCTTCTTCACCATTTTACGCTGCGTGTTCGAACTGTTCTGGCTGACGTGGAAAACCCGTCGCAACCAGCGCAATCGGGCAACAGTGGCGAAAACGGCGCAGGAGGATGGGACGTTATGAAGCGATTAACCACGCTGGCGCTGCTGGCAGGGATGCTCTCTGCGCCTGCGCTACACAGTGAAGAACCGGGCTCCGGCGCCGCTGCCCCGCTGAGCTTCCCGCAGCTCAACGACGCGGCGGACAGCGAGCCAGGCGACGAACCTCCGGCTGCCTCGCCGGAGGAGGGCGCCTCTCCGGCAGCCCCCGCCACCGCCGGCGATGCGGCGGCGACGGCCCCTGCGCCGGTTATGCCGGACTTACCCCCGCCGGTGAGCGGCACGGCCACGCCGGAGGTCATTCCTGTCGCTCCGGTCTGGGGAGGCGATCTGAATCTGGCGCAGATGGGGATGCCGGACGGGATTATCCTCAGCGGCGGCCAGCGACAGGGTGGGGTCAGCTTTACCCTGCCTGCCGATCAGGTGGTGATCCATTCTCAGCTCAGCCTTGCCGTTCGCGTATCGCCGGAGATGGCGAGCCGCAACGCCACCCTGCAGCTGATGCTCAACGGTCAACCGCTCGGCACGCTGCCGCTGGGCGCCGATGGCGAGGATGTCTCCCATTATCAGCTGGATATTCCGCCCGCGCTGATGGTCTCCAGCAATAACCTGAGCGTGAAGATCAACGATGGCGATACCCTGCAGTGCCAGCGTGACATTCATGATACGTCGCGGGTGACGGTGCTGCCCACGTCGCATTTCAGCTGGGAAAGCCAGCAGCTGAACATCAGCGACGACCTGAGCCACTTCCCGCGGCCCTTCTTTGACAGCATGCAGATGACCCCGGCGGACATTGCGGTCGCCTATGGGGCCAAGCCGTCGGCGGACGTCTTCAGCGCCGCGGCGCTGATCTCCTCCTGGCTGGGTATCCAGGCGGACTATCGCGGCATCGCCTTCAGCGCTCTGCGCGACCGCCTGCCGGAACGCCACGGCATCGTGATTGGCCATCCGGGGGAGCAGGTGGGCGGCATGATGCTGCCGGAAACCGATAAGCCGCTGCTGCGCATCATCGCCAACCCCGCCAATCCGGCCTATAAACTGCTGCTGATTGTCGGTAAAAACGATACGGCGCTGCGCATGGCCGCCTGGCGGTTAACCCGCGGCAACTTTGCGCCGCAAACCGCGACGCTGGATGTCGAACCGCAGACCATCCCGGTTGGCAAAGCATATGATGCCCCGCGCTGGATCCCCACCGATCGTCCGGTCAAGCTCAGCGAGCTGCTGCGTAAGGACCAAAGCCCGACCGTCAGCGGCGTCTGGCACGAACCTTTACGTATCGCCTTCCGCGCCGCGCCCGATCTCTATCTGTGGGATGGGGAGACCATTCCGCTACAGGTTGGCTACCGCTTCCCGTCGGAAAGCTGGATTAATGAGGACAAGTCCTTGCTGAGCGTCACGCTCAATGGCACCTTCCTCAACAACCTGCCGATGAACAAGCAGGGGCCGCTGGAGAAAGTCTGGCGCTACCTCGGGGGCGATGCGCGCCAGGAGCGCTTTACCATCCCGCTGGCGCCCTACCTGATTTACGGCGATAACCAGCTGTCGATGTACTTCAATGTGGTGCCGAAGGACGATGTTCCGTGTTCGGTGCTGCTGAATAACAATATCAAGAGCCGGATCACTGACGACTCCTGGATCGATTTGAGCAAGACGCGTCACTTCTCGCTGTTGCCCAATCTCTCCTACTTTGTTGGCGCCTCGTTCCCCTTCTCGCGGCTGGCGGACTATTCGCAGACGACCCTTCTGCTGCCGGCGGACCCGTCTGAAACCCAGGTGGCGACCCTGCTGAATCTGGCGGCACGCTCCGGGAACGCGACCGGCACCGCGCTGGCGAATAACCGCGTCGTGCTCGGGATGCCCACCGGCGGGGGGGATTTGCAGTCGCTGCGTGAACGTGACGTGCTGGCGGTCACCGCTCTCGATCAGCAGGCCTTTAACCAGAGCCTGTTGGCCGACTCACCCTATCGCCCGGTAGATAATGTGCTGAGCGTCCGCGAGCCAGACCTGTGGCAAAAAGTCCAGCGCCGGCTCACCGGCGACTGGACTTCCGCCAGCCTCGACGCCGATCGCTACTTTTCGTCGAGCAGCGCCTGGCGCGGGTTCATCAGCTATCGCTCGCCGTGGAATTCCACCCGCCTGGTGGTGGTGGCGCTGGCCAGCAATGATGACCAGCTGGCGCGACTGAAGACCGATCTGGAATCGCCGCGCATTAACGCCGGGATCCGCGGCGATACCGCGGTGATCACCAGCGATAACGGGGTGCGCAGCTTCCAGGTGAGTACGCCGTTCCCCAGCGGTCAGATGCCGTGGTACATGATGGCGGTCTGGTATGCCAGCCAGCACTCAGGTTTCCTGGCGGTGCTGGGGCTGATTGCCACCTCGATAATGGGACTGGCGCTGACCGCGATGTTTAAACGTCACGCCCGTAAGCGTCTGGGTTCGGGGGATAACCAATGAAAAGAAAAATAATAATAACGATGAAAAACACCCGTCGGCTCACCACGTTCTGCCTCACCGGCGCGTTGACTCTCGCTGCCTCGGGCGGCGCGCTGGCGGCGGGGAACGACGCGGCGCTACAGGCGCTGTTCGCTCAGGCCAACTACTGGCATGAGAAATCTCATGACGAGCTGGCGATGGAGTCCCTGCAGAAGGTGCTCTCGGTGGATGCCAACAACACCCAGGCGCTGTATCTGATGGCGCTCTGGTCGCAGCAGGGCGGCGATATGCAGGCGGCGGCGCAGTGGCGCGCGCGGCTGGCGAAAGCGGCCCCTGACAGCCCGGGACTACAGGATCTGGACAACGCCAAAAAGATGTCGCAGGTGCCGCAGGGCCAGCTCAACCTGGCCCGCCAGCAGGCGCGCGGAGGCAATATCCCCGGGGCGCTGGCGACCTGGCGCAGCATGTTCAATGGCAATACGCCGCCTGCCGGGCTGGCGGCGGAATATTACCTGACCATGGCCAGCGACAAATCGCTCTATCCGCAGGCTATCAGCGAGCTGCGCCAGTACGTGGCGCAGCATCCGCAGGAGAACGCCCCGCGGGTGGCGTTGGGCAAAGCGTTAACCTGGCGGGAAGAGACTCGCCGGGAAGGGATCGCCCTGCTCGAGCCGATGGCCAGCGGCAATAAAGAGGCGGACAGCGGCTTGCGCCAGGCGCTGCTCTGGCTGGGCCCGCAGGCCGGGGATGAGCAGTATTACGACACCTGGATGCAGCGGCATCCCCAGGACAGCGAAGTTCAGAATTACTTTCGCGAACGGCGCAGCGGTCAGGCGCGCGGCCAGGGCTACGCCAATCTCAACAGCGGCAATACCGCCGCCGCGAAGCAGCAGTTTGAAGAGGTATTGCAGACCAACCCCCAGGATGCCGATGCGCTGGCGGGCATGGGTTATATCGCCCAGCGCAGCGGCGACTACCAGGCCGCGTCGCAGTATTTGAGCCGGGCCGCGGACCTCGGCGGCGACGCCTCGGCGACCCGTCGTCAGCAGGCGGCCGATGCGCTGTTCTACGGCCAGCTGGCGCAGGCCCAGCAGGCCTATAAGCAGGGCAATATCAGCCAGGCGCTGGCGCTCTCCGCGCCGTTGGCGCAGCAGAGCGGGGCGCAGGGCGCCTCGGCGAAGCTGTTCCGCGCCGATGTGCTGCGGCACAACAAAGATTTGCCCCAGGCGGAGCAAACGCTGCGCTCACTGTTAAATGACGATCCGCAGAACGCGGCGGCGCGGGAAAACCTCTATTACGTGCTGCGCGAGCAGAATAAATCCGCCGAGGCGCAGGCGATGCTGCAGACGCTCCCGCAGAGCCTGCGGCAAAAACTGCAGCCGCGGGTGGTGGCCGGTATGCCGGGCGATGCCCTGCGCCGTCAGGCCCAGGCGCAGGTCAGCGGCGGTAACCCAGCCGGCGCCATTGCCACCCTGCGCGAAGGCGTCGCCCGCTATCCGGACGATCCCTGGCTGCGCCTCGACCTGGCCCGGCTGCTGCAAAAATCGGGTAACGGCAGCGAGGCCTCTTCGCTGATGTCGGCGGCCTATCGCCCCGGCGCCAGCAACAGTGCGCTGTATGCCGCCGCCCTGTTTGCCAGCGAAAACGGCGCCTGGCAGCAGGCGCAGACGCTGCTGGCGCGCATTCCCGGCGGCAGCCAGACCAGCGACATGCGCGATTTGCGCCAGCGGGTGAACTACAACCTGCAGTTGGTGACGGCCGAAAACTACCTGGCGCAGGGCAATACCATCGCCGCCAGCAATACCCTGCGGGCGATGGCCTCCACGCCGCCAAAAGCCCCGGCGGACGCCGGCAAGCTGGCGCGTCTGCTGGCCGAGAGCGGCGACCTGACCACCGCGGTCTCGCTGGTGCGCAACAATATCAGCAGCGGCGTATCCGGCAATGCCGGGGATTACGCCGATCAGATCGCTGTCCTGAATCAGGCCGGGCTGACCGGCGAGGCGCAGAACCTGATCAGCAATCCGCAGCTGCAGGCCAGCAGTACGCCGACGCAGCTGGCGAGCATTCGCAATGGCTATGTGATCAACGAAGCCGACCGCCTGCGCGAGCAGGGCAATTACGCTGCGGCGTATGACAAGCTGATCCGCGCTATGCAAAGCGATCCGCAAAATACCGATCTGATGTTCGCCATGGCGCGGCTGTACCAGAGCGGCAAAATGAACAAAGAGGCCGGGGTGGTCTATGACTACCTCATGACGCGCGATACGCCGAACCAGGATGCGCGCGCCGGGGCCATCGACGTGGCGCTGTCCGCAGGGAACAACGATCGCGCTGAACAGCTGGCCGGCGGTTTGCGCCAGGATAACTCCCCGGATCGCCTGCTGCTGCTGGCGAGAGTGGCGGAGGCCCAGGGACATCATCAGCAGGCGATGACCTATCTGCGCAGCGCCCGCGGCAAACTGCTGGGCATGCAAAGCACCAACAGTAGCGAAACGCCGACCGTCGGCGGGGTGCTGGCGGCGGATAACCCCTTTATCGGCGTGTCGCAAACGTCGGCGCCGACGCGGACGGCCTCCGCCTACGGGCAGTACATGCCGTGGCAGGTTGCCCAGTCGGCCGCCGCGCCTGGTTCCACGCTGCCGGGGATCCAGCGCACCGATCTGCCGGTGGACACCGCCCAGACGCGGATGCTGCGTCAGGTGGACACCATGATGGAGTCGCTGCAGGAGAAAACCGGCAGCTGGCTGCAGGGGGGAATGGACGTGCGTGGACGCGACGGCGAATCGGGCACCAGCAAGCTGACGGAGCTCCGGACGCCGCTGACCTGGTCATCCTCGCCGTTTGGCGACTCGCGCTTTGACTTTACCGTCACCCCGGTGTCGTTGAACGCCGGGACCGCCAGCGGCGACGCCTGGCGTCGCTACGGCGCCAACCCGCTGGCTAACGCGGTCTCCAACATGGTGAGTACCGCCACCAGCGAGCAGGCGGCGATCGCCTCGATGACCGAGGCGGAGCGGACGGCCTATTTCGCCAGCAATCCAGGGGCCGAGGCGTTAAGCGGCCTCGGCACCCTGAACGCGGCAGATTTCAATCCGACCACCAGCAGCGGGATGGAAAACCTGGCGAAGCTCGGGAGCTATGATGCGGGGCAGGTGGCCAGCTATCTCTCTTCGTCCAGCCGCAAGCCGAACGTTGACCAGACCAGCGGCTCGACCGATTCGCAGAAGGCCAACGGCGTCGAACTGGCGCTGGCGTTAAGCGGTGACGATTACCGGGTCGATATCGGCAGCACGCCGTTGGGCCAGGATCTTAATACCGTAGTCGGCGGGGTGAAATGGTCGCCCAAGCTGACCAACTATCTGTCGCTGATCCTCACCGGCGAACGCCGCTCGCTAACCGACAGCCTGCTTTCCTACGTGGGTCTGAAAGACGCCTATTCCGGGAAAACCTGGGGGCAGGTGACGAAAAACGGCGGCACCCTGCAGCTGAGCTATGACGACGGCGACGCGGGCTTCTATGTCGGCGGCGGTGGATACAGCTATCTGGGGCAGAACGTCGCCAGCAACACCAGTATCAACGCCAATGCCGGGGTCTATCTTCGTCCCTACCATGACGAATACCGCCAGCTGCAGGCCGGGTTGAGCATGAGCTATATGGATTACTCCAAAAACCTCAGCTACTTCACCTATGGTCAGGGGGGCTACTTTAGTCCGCAAAACTACGTCAGCGTATCGCTGCCGGTCAGTCTGACGGAGAAATATGATAACTGGACCATGAAGCTCGGCGGCTCGGTGGGCTATCAGTCTTACAGTCAGGATAAGAGCGCCTATTTCCCGACCAATTCGGAGTGGCAGCAGACCCTGGAGACGGCGGTGAGCAACGGGTTTGCCAAGGAAGCCTACTACTCCGCGACCTCGAAGAGCGGCATAGGGTATACCCTGCGCGCCGGGGCGGATTACAAGGTCAACAAACAAATGACCCTGGGGGGCCAGATTGGCTATGACACCTTCGGGGATTATAACGAAAGCACCGCCGGGCTCTATATTCGCTATATGTTAGGAGATCATTGATGATGACGGAGAACAATAACCCGGTGGTGATGACCTGGTTTCAGCAGCAGCAGACGCCTGCCGGATGGTTCGATCTGTTGATTATTATGATCGAAGGTATGCTAAATAATGCCGGCGAGCTGGAAAGCCAGCCCTTCCTGCGTCAGATGGGCGTCTCGCTGGCGGAGACCCATCCGCTGCCGGCGTCGGAGACGGTGGGGGATCTGGAGGCCAGCATCAACCGGCTGCTGACTCATTTTCACTGGGGCGTGGTGACCATCGATGTCGGTGAGGACGGCCTGCGCCTGCGCCATCAGGCGTTGCCGGTCAGCCGCGACGAAGCGGGGCGCGTGCGCTGGTGCAACGCGTTCTGTGCCATACTCGAGGGGTTATATTCTCGCTGGCTGCAGAGTCAGGGAGGCAGTGCCCACGTGATACTGCAGCGTGAGCGGGTGTTCTCCGTCTCTGACGTTCAGTTTCTCTACTACCATCCATAAAGAGTGAATTTATGCCCCTGCGTGCTTTAGTGGCGGTGATAGTGACAACGGTAGTGATGCTGGTGCCCAGGGCGTGGGCGGATACGGCCTGGGAGCGCTATAAGGCCCGTTTTATGATGCCGGATGGTCGTATCATTGATACCGCCAATGGCAATGTGTCGCATACGGAAGGTCAGGGCTTCGCCATGCTCCTGGCGGTGGCGAATAACGATCGTCCGGCGTTCGACAAGCTGTGGCAGTGGACGGACAACACCCTGCGCAACAAGTCTAACGGGCTGTTTTACTGGCGCTATAACCCGGTGGCGCCGGACCCTATCGCCGATAAAAACAACGCCTCCGATGGCGATACCCTGATCGCCTGGGCGCTGCTACGCGCGCAAAAGCAGTGGCAGGATAAGCGCTATGCGATTGCCTCTGACGCCATCACCGCCGCCCTGCTGAAGTCTACGGTGGTGTCTTTCGCCGGTCGCCAGGTAATGCTCCCGGGTGTGAAAGGGTTCAACCTCAATGATCACCTGAACCTTAACCCTTCCTATTTCATCTTCCCGGCCTGGCGCGCCTTCGCGGAGCGGACGCATCTCACCGCCTGGCGGACATTGCAGAGCGACGGACAGGCGCTGCTGGGGCAGATGGGCTGGGGGAAATCACATCTACCCAGCGACTGGGTGGCGCTGCGGGCGGATGGCAAGATGCTGCCAGCCAAAGAGTGGCCGCCGCGGATGAGTTTCGATGCGATCCGTATCCCGCTGTATCTCTCGTGGGCCGATCCGCACAGCGCCTTGCTCGCGCCCTGGAAGGCCTGGATGCAGAGTTACCCGCGCCTGCAAACCCCGGCGTGGATCAACGTCAGCACCAACGAGGTGGCTCCCTGGTATATGGCCGGCGGCCTGCTGGCGGTGCGCGATCTGACGCTGGGTGAACCGCAGGAGGCGCCGCAGATTGACGACAAGGATGATTATTACTCCGCCAGCCTCAAGCTGTTGGTCTGGCTGGCGAAACAGGATCAGCGCTAAATACGGTGATTGATTTGCCGCCTTCCCCGCCCGTATGCCTGCGGGCTGAGAAGGTGGAATGGGAACGTCTCACGATGTAAGGCCGCCAACATAGGCGGCCTTGTCGCTTATTGCGGATAAGGCACCCAGCTACCGCCATTCAGCTGGACATAAGGCTTGCCCTGATACTGGATGACGATGGCGTTGGCGTTCTCGGACACCGCCGCGCTCTGCGGCAGGTTGGCGACATACTGCTGCCAGTTGACGCTGTCCTCGCTGAACATTTTGCCGTCGAGGGCGCGCACCACCAGCTCCGACACCGCCAGATAACTGCTGGGCTGATCGATGATAATCGGCGCCCCTTCATGCGGCGCCTTCATGCCGAAGAATTTCACAGCCGTTGGGACGTTAGTGATCGACGGGCTTGGAATATCGCGCAGGCCAGATATCTGCATCTTATCGCCCTTCAGCGCGCCGCCGTGTTCCGGCACCACCACCACCATCACTTTCCGCCCCGATTTCTCCAGCTCGGTGAAGAAGTTATCCAGGTCATCAAACAGCTTCTGCGCCCGCACTTTGTAGTCTGCGGTTTTGCTTTGTCCCGGGAAGTGGTTGCCGTCATGCAGCGGCAGGGTGTTATAGAAGGTGGCGTTCCGCGGATTGCTGCTGGCCTCTTCGGTCTTCAGCCAGCGGTTGAGGACCGCCAGATCCTCATACACCGGGGAGCCGTCAAACGCCTGCAGGCTGACCGGCAGGCCGGTCTGGTCCATCAGCGGACTCTGCATGCCGCCCAGCGAACGCAGCTCTTTCAGGAAGTCGCCGAACAGACCGTTATGGCCGAGCATCAGCTGCTGGTTGAAGCCGAGCTTCGCCAGGTTTTCAAACAGGTAGCAGTCGGCGCCGGACGGCTGATACAGGTTAGTATGCGACAGCTGGCCGCAGCTGGCCGCAGCTGGCGCGCAGCAGGCGCACCGCCGCCGGGCCGCTGTAGGAGGTCGCGGAGTTAAAGTTTTTGAAGACAATATCAAAGTGCTTCCATAGCGGATGATCCATCAGACCGGCGGCTTCAATATCCGACCAGGAGAGGGAGCAGATGTTGATCACCAGCAGGTCAAACGGCTGCGCATCCGCCGGCAGCTGGTCCGGGAACGGCGTCTTGCGCTTCTGCTCGGCGGCATAGAAAGCGTTCAGCCAGTTGGTCAGGTTGGCTGAGGTCGGCGGCTCGGTCTGCGGCGGAATATCGCTGTTGGCGGGGCTGGACGCGGCGCCAGCGGCGGCGTTGGCCCCGGTATTGGCCTGTGCGGTCGTGGCGGCAGCCGTGGTGGGCTGACCGGAGGGCCATAGGGTAAAGGCCGGCAGCAGCGGGCTGACCGCCAGCCAGACGATCATTGCCGAGACAAACACGGTGACGCGCAGCCACTGGCTGATAAACAACCATAGCACCAGTAAAACAAAGAAGGCGCCAACCATGCTCCAGTTGATAAAGCGGACAATCAGATCCCAGATATAGCTGGCGCTGAAGCCGGCGATTTGCGACCCCTGGCTAAAAATCGACTCTGGCCCGGGCAGCCAGGTATCGTGCCAGAACAGCGCGAATCCCAGCGGAATAGCGATCCAGTGGCGGATACGGTGTAGCTTTTCGCGCGGGATCGGCACCAGCAGAAAGGCGAGAAATACCAGGTTCAGCATCGGATGGAAATTGAGATACCCGGCCCACAGCAGGGCAAACTTGACCAGAAAGTAGAAGTTCCAGCCGCCAAGGCCGCGCCAGTACTGCCAGAGCGGAAGCGGTGCCGCGGTCGTTTTTTTATTTGTCATTTGTTCGCTTTGCCTTGCTTAACCGTTGTTCCCCGGCGTAATACCCCTGCCGGTTTCACGTAACGGGGTTTAAAGAACATCAGTCTTAACGTCGTGCGGATCCGGCGCTGATAGTGGCGCGTCAGGTAGCCCAGCGGAAAAAACAGCAGGGCGCAGAGCACCACCAGTTGCAGAATATCGGCGAGAGACATCATCAGGCTTGCTCCTCGCGGGTGGTTAACCGGTGTGGTTCGGGGTAGCGTCGCCAGTGGCGTCCATCGTGGGTGGCGTTAATGGTCTCGTTTTTACCGACCGAGAGAGGCAGCGGCGTGTTCCAGCGCGCCGGCTCGACGCCGCGCATGATTACGATTTCCGAGAGGATTTGCTTGTCTTCAAACCACGCCATACGGTTAGAAAAAATATCGCCGGTCGGCAGCGGGAAAATGTGGTTTAGCGCGGTATCGAGGTCATTGATCCGGCAAAACGACAAAAACAGCACCAGCCGGTTATTGCCGATGGTCATGATGTCGCCCATCCGGTTAGGTTTGCATAACGTCAGCGCCTGTTCAACGCGCAGCCCCGGCGCCGGGCGCAGGGCCACCATCACGCCTTTGCTGTCGGGTGGAAGCAGGGTATTGGTCATCACGTTGTGCACCGCTTCGCAGAAGGCATCCCACTTCTGGTAGCCGCGCAGCTTTAACGGCTGGCTCCAGGTCAGCAGGGTGGCAAAATCTTCCGGGATATGGCGGGAGAACTTTTGGTTCTGTACGCTTTCGATTAGCGTCAGGCAGCGGGAGAGCGATGCGCTGCTGGGGATCACCAGGCTGGCGCCGCTGCTGAGCAGTAGCCGCTCATCGGTCGCGCGCAGGCTCGGGGTTTGTTCACGGACGATGATTTTCAGCGCCGTACCGCGCTGGCGACGCAGGGTATGAATATAGCGGCCCAGCTGTTCAATTTGCGTATTTTGGGTAATGGAGAAGAGGATCGTCGCCGCTTGCGCGGTGCGCCCGGCGTTGAAGACCTCGTCGTTGGTGTCAAACAGCGTCCAGTATTCCGACAGCGGCGGGGCGCCTTCCAGCACGCGCACATGGCTGAGGATCGCTTTTTCGTCGCTGTGCGGCTGCACGCTGGTTTCAGCGTCCTGCGCTAATCGCCAGCCGGCGTCATCATGTTGCACCATCAGCTGCTGTTGGGCGCTGATACCCTTATCGCTTCCCCACCAGGCAATATCAAAGATATGCTGGTCGCCCTGGTAACGAATACTTGCCAGTCCGGAAAGGGAGCGGTACTCACGTAATAAGGGAGTCAGCTGCCGATCGATTTCCTGCGCGGAATTGATCGCTAAGAACGCGCAACGGTGATATTGCGCCCAGCGGCTGGTCTTTTCTACCCAGGCGCATAACTTTTCATTATTTATATTTTGCCAGGCATTTTCAGCGCATAGCAGAATAAACAAATAATTGCCAGGTTCGAGGGAGCAGACTAAATCGCGGTGTATTTCCTCCAGCGCCTGCGGGCGATTCGGCAGGGTGAACAGCGCGATATTATCCGGACCGTGAATATGATCTAATGAAATGATATCCTTGGGTTTGTTTCCCATAACCAGCGCGGCAACGTGGCTGTTTTTCGCCTGCGCGGCCAGTGTCTGATTAAACAGGCTGACGGCATCGGCATAACGGTCGACGTTGAGCCACCATACTCCGCCGACCGGCATATGGCACACTTCATCCCATAATGATGAAATACCCAAAGTAAATACATTATCCACGGCATCCCTCGTGCGCCCTGATTGACACTGAATAAGTTTACTAGCGAAACCGACAGAGTAAACCTAACATTGAAATTAAAGGTCATCAGTTTTAGCATGTACACCTGCTTTTAAGGATGAGCTGTATACGTCCTCTGGTTTAATAATAAATTTCGAACGGACAGAGATATGCCAGCAAAAGATCCTGCGGTACCCACGGACGCCACGCTGGGGTACACCTTTCAAAATGATTTTCTGGCGCTTAGCCGGGCATTTTCCCTGCCGGATATTGATTATCATGATATTTCCAGGCGCGAACAGCTGAACGCGGCGCTGAAGCGCTGGCCGCTGCTGGCAGAGTTTGCAGAGAAAAAATAAGGAAGCCGGAGATGGCTATTCTGGGATTACAGGGCGTGCGCGGGGGAACTGGCGTCACGTCCATTACGGCTGCACTCGCCTGGGCCCTGCAATTGCTCGGTGAAAGCGTGCTGGCGATCGACGCCAGCCCGGATAATATGCTGCGCTTTTTCTTTAATACCGATATCCATCATCAGGACGGCTGGGCGCGGGCGCTGCTCGACGGCCGGGACTGGCGTGACGCGGGCTTGCGCTATACGCAGCATATCGATCTGCTGCCGTTTGGCCAGCTCAGCGCCGGCGAAAGAGAAAATGTCGACCAGCTGCAGCCCACCCTGGGGGCGATAGCGGAGGCAGTACAGCAGCTACAGGGCCAGTACCGCTGGCTGCTGCTGGATCTGCCGGCGGGTTATTCGCCGTTGACCCGCGAGCTGCTGACGCTTTGCGATCGCTCGCTGGTGGTGGTTCATCCCGACGCCAATAGCCATATCCGTCTACACCAGCAGCCCCTCCCGGCCAACGGCGATATTCTGATTAACGATCAGCGGGTCGGCAGCCAGCTGCAGGAAGATCTCTACCAGCTGTGGCTGGAGAGCCAGCCGCGCATCCTGCCGGTGACGATTCACCGCGACGAGGCGATGGCCGAGTGCCTGGCGGCGAAACAACCTCTCGGGGAGTATCGTCAGGATTCGCTGGCGGCGGAAGAGGTGCTGACCCTGGCGAACTGGTGCCTGATCCACTATTCCGCCGGGAGAGCGGCATGATCCGCCTCAGTACGCTGCTGCTGGCCCCGCCGGTGGGGGAGCGGCTGCGTGCGCGCTATGATGACTATCGGCAGCACGGCGCTTCGTGGCTGTCGGCGTCGCTTGGCTGTCTGTGGGCGTCGCTGGTCTGGGCGCTGATGCCGCTGGAGACGCCGCGCTGGCAGGCGATTCTGGCCCGCCATGAAACCTATTTTCCCCACATAAATCCGCATCGCCCGCGTCCGCTGGATCCGCTGCGCTACCTGCTGCAATCCCTGTGGTTACTGACGACGCGCGTGCCGGAGCCGGAGAAAAAGGTCAACTGGCGTTCGCTGGCGGCGCTGGAAGGGGTGCACGGTCGCTATACGCAGTGGCTGGAAAAATTGCCTGAGCAGATGAACGCCCGCACCGGCCATCTGGATAAACAGAAAGAGCTGGCGCACCTCAATCCTAAACTGCGCCGGGCGATCCTTGGGGGGGTGACCTTCTGCTCGCTGGTGCTGGCGCTGATGTGTATTACGCAGCCCTTTAACCCGCTGTCGCAGTTTATCTTCCTGATGCTGCTGTGGGGCGTGGCGCTGCTGGTGCGACGCATCCCGGGCCGTTTCTCGGCGCTGATGCTGATCGTGCTGTCGCTGACGGTGTCGTGCCGCTATATCTGGTGGCGCTATACCTCGACGCTGAACTGGAACGACCCGGTAAGCCTGGTGTGCGGGATCATTCTGCTGTTCGCAGAGACCTACGCCTGGGTGGTGCTGGTGCTGGGCTACTTCCAGGTGGTCTGGCCGCTGAATCGCCAGCCGGTGCCGCTGCCGGAGGACATGGATTTGTGGCCAACCGTGGACATCTTCGTCCCCACCTATAACGAAGATCTCAACGTGGTGAAAAACACCATTTACGCCTCGCAGGGCATCGACTGGCCGAAGGACAAGCTGAACATCTGGATCCTCGACGACGGCGGACGGGAAGCGTTTCGCCAGTTTGCCAAAGATGTTGGGGTGCACTATATCGCCCGTACCAGCCACGAACACGCCAAGGCCGGCAACATCAATAATGCGCTGAAATATGCCAAAGGGGAGTTCGTCTCGATCTTTGACTGCGACCATGTGCCGACGCGCTCGTTTCTGCAGATGACCATGGGCTGGTTTCTGAAAGAGAAAGAGCTGGCGATGATGCAGACCCCGCACCACTTCTTCTCGCCCGATCCCTTTGAGCGCAACCTTGGTCGTTTTCGCAAAACGCCGAACGAAGGGACGCTATTCTACGGCCTGGTGCAGGACGGGAACGACATGTGGGACGCCACCTTCTTCTGCGGCTCCTGCGCCGTTATCCGCCGCGGCCCGCTGGATGAAATTGGCGGGATAGCCGTCGAAACGGTGACCGAAGATGCCCACACCTCGCTGCGTCTGCACCGGCGGGGATATACCTCCGCCTATATGCGTATTCCGCAGGCGGCGGGGCTGGCGACGGAGAGTTTATCCGCGCATATCGGCCAGCGCATCCGCTGGGCGCGCGGGATGGTGCAGATATTCCGCCTCGATAATCCGCTGTTTGGCAAAGGCCTGAAGCTGGTGCAGCGCGTCTGCTACGCCAACGCCATGCTTCACTTTCTCTCCGGTATTCCGCGCCTCATCTTCCTCACGGCGCCGCTGGCCTTTTTGCTGCTCCATGCCTATATCATTTATGCGCCAGCGCTGATGATCGCGCTATTCGTGTTGCCGCACATGATCCACGCCAGCCTGACCAACTCGAAGATTCAGGGCAAATATCGCCATTCGTTCTGGAGTGAAATTTACGAGACGGTGCTGGCCTGGTATATCGCGCCGCCCACTTTTGTGGCGCTGATCAACCCGCATAAAGGCAAGTTCAACGTCACCGCGAAGGGCGGGCTGGTGGAAGAGGAGTATGTCGACTGGGTGATCTCCCGGCCCTATATCTACCTGGTGCTGCTCAATCTGGTCGGCGTCGCGGTGGGGATCTGGCGCTTCATGTACGGCCCGGAAAATGAAATTCTCACCGTCTGGGTGAGTATTGTCTGGGTATTCTACAACCTGATTATTCTTGGCGGCGCGGTGGCGGTCTCGGTTGAAAGCAAGCAGGTTCGCCGTTCGCACCGTGTCGAAATGAGCATGCCGGCGGCTATCGCCCGCGAAGATGGTCACCTGTTCTCCTGCACCGTCCACGACTATTCCGACGGCGGACTGGGGATCAAAATTAACGGCGACGCGCAGGTGCTGGAAGGCCAGAACGCCAGGCTGCTGCTCAAACGGGGACAGCAGGAGTATGCCTTCCCGGTCAGGGTCGCGCGGGTCAACGGCAGCGAAGTGGGGCTCCAGCTGCTGCCGTTAACCAACCAGCAGCATATCGATTTTGTGCAGTGTACGTTTGCCCGCGCTGATACGTGGGCGCTTTGGCAGGATAGCTTCCCGGAAGATAAGCCGATGGAAAGCCTGCTGGATATCCTCAAGCTGGGCTTCCGTGGCTATCGTCACCTGGCGGAGTTTTCGCCGCCGTCGGTGAAGGTGGTTTTCCGCGCGCTCACTTCGCTGGTGGCCTGGATAGCGTCGTTTGTACCCCGACGCCCTGAACGCGCCGCGCCGACGCTCTCCGCAGACCCGGCAATGGCTCAACAATGATGATAATGAGATGAAAAGAAAACTTTCCTGGATGTGTGCAGTAGCGGTGGGCATGTGCAGCTGGTATCCACTGGCCTCTTATGCGGCGCCGGCCGCGGTGGCGAACGCTGCCCCTGGCGTTCAGCCGCAGGCCGCGACCCCGGCTGCGCCGATCGTGGTGGGCGAGCCGACGGCGACCCTCGCCGAACCGACCGCTCCGGCGGCGCTGGCCGAGAACGTGCCGCAGCGGGAGGTGAAGCTGAGCTTTGCCACCATCGCGCCGCCGCCCGGCAGCATCGTGCTGCGCGGCTCACGGCCTGACGCGTCGGTCGAATTCGGCATGCGCAGCGATGAGCTGGTCGCCAACGCGCTGCTCAATCTGGAATACACCCCATCGCCCTCGCTGCTGCCCGTGCAGTCGCAGCTGAAAGTCTATCTCAACGATGAGCTGATGGGCGTTCTGCCCGTCACTAAAGAGCAGCTGGGGAAAAAGATCCGCGCGCAGCTGCCGATTGACCCGCTGTACATCACCGACTTCAACCGCGTACGGCTGGAGTTTGTCGGCCACTACCGCGACGTCTGCGAAAACCCGGCCAGCAGTACGCTGTGGCTGGACGTCGGACGCGAAAGCTATCTGGATCTCACCTACCAGTCGCTGAAGGTAAATAACGATCTGTCACACTTCCCGGTGCCGTTCTACGATCCGCGCGATAACCGTCCGCTGAAGCTGCCGATGATTTTCCCGGGCTCGCCAGCGGTCACCCAGCAGCAGGCGGCGGCGATAGTCGCCTCCTGGTTCGGCAGCAAGGCCGGCTGGCGCGGCCAGCAGTTCCCGGTCTATTTCAATGAACTGCCGGATCGTAACGCCATTGTCTTCGCCACCAACGACAAGCGTCCGGACTTCCTGCGCGATCATCCGCCGGTCAAGGCGCCGACCATCGAAATGATCGACAACCCGAACGATCCCTACGTCAAGCTGCTGGTGATTTTCGGCCGCGATGATAACGACCTGCTGCTGGCGGCGAAGGGGATTGCTCAGGGCAATATTCTGTTCCGCGGCAGCAGCGTCACCGTGGACGGCATCAAAACCCTGCAGCCGCGTCAGCCTTACGACGCGCCGAACTGGGTGCGCACCGACCGTTCGGTCACCTTTGCTGAGCTGAAAACCTATGAGCAACAGCTGCAGTCCAGCGGCCTGGTGCCGGATGCCATCACCGTGGCGCTTAACCTGCCGCCGGATCTCTATCTGCTGCGGGCCAACGGCATCGATATGGATCTGAAATACCGCTACACCATGCCGCCGGTGAAGGACAGCTCGCGGATGGATATCAGCCTCAACGACCAGTTCCTGCAGTCGTTCAGCCTTAACAGCTCCCAGGACGTGAACAAACTGATCCTGCGCCTGCCGGTGCTGCAGGGGCTGCTGGACGGCAAATCGGAGGTCACCATCCCCGCGCTGCGTCTTGGGGCGGTCAACCAGCTGCGCTTTGACTTCCAGTATATGAACCCGATGCCCGGCGGCTCCATCGACAACTGTATTACCTTCCAGCCGGTGCAGAACCACGTGGTGATCGGCGACGATTCGACCATCGACTTCTCGAAGTATTATCACTTTATCGCCTTGCCGGACCTGCGCGTCTTCGCCAATGCGGGCTTCCCTTACAGCCGTATGGCGGACCTTTCCGACACGCTGGTGGTGGTGCCGAAGGCGCCGACCCAGGGCCAGGTGGCGACGCTGCTGCAGGCGCTGGGGGGCATCGGTTCGCAGACCGGTCTGGCGGCGATTAATCTGCAAATGACCGACGATGGCAACCAGATCAAGAATAAAGACGCGGATCTGCTGCTGATCGGCGCGATCCCGTCGTCGCTCAAGGACGACACCAAAATCAACCTGCTGGTCGAGGCGACCAAAAGCTGGGTGAAAATGCCGATGCGCCACTATGACCTGGCGAGCATTTATCCCGACGATGAGGCCCGCACGCCCAATACCCGCACCGACATTACCTCTTCCGGGCCGATGGCGGCGGTGATTGGCTTCCAGTCGCCGTATAACGATCAGCGCAGCGTGGTGGCCCTGCTGGCCGACAGCCCGCGCGGTAATGAACTGCTGACCAACGCCCTCAACGACAGCGGTAAGCGGGCAGCGATGTTTGGCTCGGTGGCGGTGATCCGCGAATCCGGCGTCAACAGTCTGCGGGTGGGGGATATTTACTACGTGGGTCATCTGCCCTGGTTCGAGCGCATCTGGTTCGCGCTCTCTAACCACCCGATACTGCTGGCGATCTTCGCCGCCATCAGCATTGTGCTGCTGGCATGGGTGCTGTGGCGCATGCTGCGCATCATCAGCCGCCGCCGTCTTAGCCTGGATGATGAGTAAACCATGATGAAAGTACTTTGTGGCGCGGTGCTCTCGGCGCTGCTGCTGGCGGCGGGCCAGGTGGGCGCCGCCTGCCAGTGGCCCGCCTGGGAGCAGTTTAAACAAGCGTACGTCAGCCCCGAGGGACGGGTGATTGACCCCAGCGATGCGCGCAAAATCTCCACCTCCGAAGGGCAGAGCTATGGCCTGTTTTTCGCCCTGGCGGCCAACGATCGCGCAGGGTTCGACAAACTGCTGACCTGGACGCAGAACAACCTGGCAGAAGGCGATCTGAAACAACATTTGCCGGGCTGGCTGTGGGGCAAAAAGGACGATGAGCAGTGGACCCTGCTGGACAGCAACTCGGCGTCCGACTCGGATCTGTGGATAGCCTGGGCGCTGCTGGAGGCGGGCCGCCTGTGGCAACAGCCGCAGTACACCGAGACCGGTAAAGCCCTGCTGGCGCGGATTGTCGCTGAAGAGACGGTGGCGGTGCCGGGCCTCGGCACGATGCTGCTGCCGGGAAAAGTCGGTTTTGCCGATGACAGCGGCTGGCGGTTTAACCCCAGCTATCTTCCGCCGCAGCTGGCCACCTACTTTGTGCGTTTTGGCGCGCCGTGGCCCGCGCTGCGCGACAGTAACCTGCGCCTGCTGCTGGAGACCGCGCCGAAAGGCTTTACCCCGGACTGGGTGCGCTATGAGAAAGGGAAAGGCTGGCAGCTGAAAACCGAAAAGCCGCCGATCGGCAGCTATGACGCGATTCGCGTCTACCTGTGGGTGGGCATGCTCCATGATGGCGATAAGCAGAAAGCGCGTCTGCTGCAACGCTTCGCGCCGATGGCGGCGCAGACCACGGAGCAGGGGGTACCCCCGGAGAAAGTGAATATCGCCACCGGCAAAACCAGCGGCCAGGGGCCAGTGGGTTTCTCCGCGGCAATGCTGCCGTTTTTACAGGACGACGAGGCCCGGTCGGTGCAACGCCAGCGCGTCGCCGATAACTATCCCGGCGCGGATGCCTACTACAGCGCAGTTCTGACGCTGTTCGGCCAGGGTTGGGATCAACACCGTTTTCGTTTCACGGCGAGTGGCGAATTACAACCTGACTGGAACCAGGAATGCGCAAGCTCTCACTAAGTTTACTCACGCTGTCCCTCGGCGTTGCGCTGCTGCCGTTAGCGCAGGCGGCGACGACGCCTGCCCAGGAGCATCTGCTGGAGCAGGTCCGCCTCGGCGAGGCCAGCAATCGTGAAGACCTGGTGCGCCAGTCGCTGTACCGTCTGGAGCTGATTGATCCCAACAACCCGGAGCTGATTGCCGCGCGGATGCGCTATCTGCTGCGTCAGGGGGATGCCGCCGGGGCGCAAAAAGAGCTGGAACGACTGACGAAGCTGGCGCCGGACTCCCCGGAGCTGAAGGCGTCGCGCAATGAGATGAAAAGCAACACCGGCGAGGGCCGCCAGGCGCTGCAGCAGGCGCGACTGCTGGGCGTGGCCGGGAAGGTCGATGAAGCCATCGCCGCCTATGAAAAACTGTACGGCGGGGTGCCGGATGACGTTGACGTCGCCATTGAATACTGGACGCTGGTGGCGCGCCTGCCGTCCCGCCATAGCGAAGGCGTCAGCCAGTTGAAAAAACTGAACGCCAGCGCGCCGGGCAACGTCAGCCTGCTGACTTCGCTGGCGAAGCAGATGTTCGCCGATAACAAACCGCAGGAGGGGTTCGCCTATCTGGCGGAGATGGCCCGATCGGCCTCGGGACGCGGTATCGCCGCCGATATGTGGTTCAGTGAGGTGAAAAGCATGCCGGTGAGCAAGGCCAGCGTGCAGGCGTTGCAGCAATTTCTTCTGCAGTTTCCCACCGGCTCGGTGGCGGCGAACGCCCGCGTTCTGCTCGACCAACAGCAGGCGCAGCTGCAGGATCCGACTTTCCGCGCCCGCTCGGAAGGGCTGGCGGCGGTCAAGTCCGGGAATACCACGCAGGCGGTCGCGGATCTGCAGAAAGCCGTTCAGGCCGACAGCCGCGACAGCGACGCGGTGGGCGCTCTCGGCCAGGCCTATTCCCAGCGCGGCGACCGCGCGCGGGCAGTGGCGCAGCTCAGTAAAGCGATTGCCATGGACCCTGACAGCCCGAACCGTGGCAAGTGGGACAGCCTGCTGCAAACTAACCGCTACTGGCTGCTGATAAAGCAGGGGGATAACGCCCTGAAAGCCGGCCAGCTTTCGCAGGCGCAGAACTATTATGCCCAGGCGCAGCGGGTCGATCGCACCGACAGCTATGCCGTGCTGGGGCTGGGGGACGTCGCGGCGGCGCGCAAAGAGGCGGCGGCGGCGGAGCGCTATTACCAGCAGGCGTTGCGCCTGGATCGCGGCAATAACCTGGCGGTGCGTGGCCTGGCCAACCTCTATCGCGCCGAATCGCCGGAGAAAGCCAGCGCCTGGATCGCCGGCCTCCCTCCCGCTCAGCGGCGCAGCATCGATGATATTGAGCGCAGCCTGACTAACGACCGGCTGGAGAAACAGGCGCAGGCTCTGGAGAGCCAGGGCAACTGGGCGCAGGCGGCGGAAGTTCAGCGTCGGCGCCTGGCGCTGGATCCGGACAGCGTCTGGATAACCTACCGTCTGGCGCGGGATCTGGTCAGCGCCGGCGAACGCCAGGAGGCCGACGCGCTGATGCGGACGATGGTCAACCGCCAGCCGCAGGACGCCGAACGGGTCTACGCCTCGGGACTCTACCTGTCGGGGAACGACCAGGACGATCTGGCTCTGGCGCAAATCGCCGCTCTGCCGCGCAGCGCGTGGACGGATAACATTCGTGAACTCGAAGCGCGCCTGCAAAGCGACCGGGTGCTGCGCCAGGCCAACCAGCTGCGCGACAGCGGCGACGAAGCGCAGGCGATCGCCCTCATCAAACGGCAGCCCGCCTCGGTGCGCTATGATCTGACGCTGGCCGACTGGGCGCAGCAGCGCGGCGACAGCCAGACGGCGATTGCCGACTATCAGCGGGTGCTGCGTCAGGAGGCCGACAACGGCGATGCGCGCCTCGGCCTTGCGGAAGTCTACCTGGCGGAGGGCGATAAACCGGCCGCCCGGGCGCAGGTCATGCAGCTGAAAGGCGCAGAGACCGAATCCATGAACATGCAGCGGCGGGTGGCGCTGGTGCGAGCCGGCCTTGGCGATACCGCTGACGCGAAACGGATTTTTAATCAGATTGTGCCGCAGGCGAAGGCGCAGCCGCCCTCGATGGAGAGCGCGCTGGTGCTGCGCGATGCCGCGCGCTTTGCCACCCAGAGCGGGGCGCCGCAGCAGGCGCTGACGCACTACCGGGAAGCGATGGTGGCCTCCGGCATTACCCCCGCGCAGCCGCAGGATAACGATACTTTTACGCGGCTGACGCGCAACGACAGCCATGATGACTGGCTGAAGCGTGGGATCCGCAGCGATGCGGCCGACCTTTATCGTCAGCAGGATCTGAACGTCACCCTGGAACATGACTTCTGGGGTTCCAGCGGCACCGGCGGCTATTCCGACCTGAAGGCGCATACCACCATGCTGCAGGTGGATGCTCCGCTGGCGGATGGCCGGATGTTCTTTCGCACCGATCTGGTCAATATGGATGCCGGCAGCTTTTCCACCCACAGCGACGGGAGCTACTCGCCCAGCTGGGGCACCTGCGGGGAGATCGCCTGTACCAGCGGCAGTAAAAATCAGACCGACAGCGGGGTCAGCGTAGCGGTCGGCTGGAAGAATGACACCTGGAGCGGGGATATCGGCACCACGCCGATGGGCTTCAATGTCGTCGATGTGGTGGGGGGGCTGAGCTACAGCAGCGACGTCGGGCCGGTGGGGTACACGGTCAACGTCCACCGGCGGCCTATCTCCAGCTCGCTGCTCTCCTTTGGCGGGCAGAAGGACAGCAGCAGCCATACCGGCGCCACCTGGGGCGGCGTCCGCGCCGACGGCGGCGGCCTGAGCCTGAGCTACGATCGCGGGGAGGCTCACGGCATCTGGTCCTCGCTGGGCGCCGACTCGCTGACCGGTAAAAACGTGGCGGATAACTGGCGCGTGCGCTGGATGACCGGGTACTACTACAAGGTCATCAACGAGAATAATCGTCGCGTCACCGTTGGCCTCAACAATATGATCTGGCACTACGACAAAGATCTCAGCGGCTACACCCTCGGCCAGGGCGGCTATTACAGCCCACAGGAGTATCTCTCGTTCGCCGTGCCGGTGACCTGGCGTCAGCGCACCGAGAACTGGTCCTGGGAGCTCGGCGGGTCGGTGTCATGGTCCCATTCGCGCACCCAGACGCAAGCCCGCTATCCGCTGCTGAACCTGATCCCGTCCGACTACCGGCAGCGCGCCAGCGAGCTGACGGAGGAGGGAAGCAGCAGCCATGGATTCGGTTACACCGCCAGAGCGCTGGTGGAGCGGCGGGTGACCAGCAACTGGTTCGTCGGCGCCGCGGTCGATATTCAGCAGGCGAAGGATTACACCCCGAGCCATGCGCTGCTTTACGTCCGCTACTCGGCGGCCGGCTGGCAGGGGGATCTGGATATGCCGCCCCAGCCGCTGGTGCCCTACGCCGACTGGTAGCAGAATAGGCTGAATTACGTTACAGAGCGCCACTCCGCGACGCGCTTCGCGTATACTCGTGAGGCGTTGCCCACCGTTGGCCGTCGGGGATGTATCCCGGCGTCCGCGCCACCGCGCGGAAATATCCCGTCACTTCATCCCTCGCGGGCGTGGGCGAAGGATTTAAGTATATAATCAGCCTGAAACGACCGGGATTGAAGGATTGATACCGGGTATGTATTCAGTATCAGTGGAGAACACCGTTGCGCGTCAGCCGTTCACTTACAATCAAACAGATGGCGATGGTCGCGAGCGTGTCCATGGCCTTTGTATTGGTTTTTTGCACTATTTTGCTGTTTCACTTTGTGCAACAGAGTCGCTTTACCACGGCCACGCAGTTAGAAAGTATCGCGCGATCCGTTCGCGAACCGCTGTCTGCGGCTATTCTGAAAGCCGATATTCCGGAAGCGGAAGCCATTTTAAGCCGTATCCAGCCTGCTGGCATCGTCAGCCGGGCGGATGTGGTATTGCCGAACCAGTTCCAGGCGCTGCGGATGCGATTTATCCCCGAGCGGCCGGTGCCGGTAACCGTCACCCGGCTGTTTGAGCTGCCGGTGCAGATTTCGCTGCCCATTTATTCGCTGGAGCGGCCGGCCAACCCGCAGCCGCTGGCCTATCTGGTGCTGCAGGCCGACTCCTATCGCATGTATAAATTCGTCATGAGCGCCCTTGCCACGTTAGTGACTGCTTACTTACTTCTGGTGCTGATGCTGACGGTGGCGCTCACCTGGTGCATCAACCGGCTGATGGTTCGCCCTCTGCGGCGTATCGCCCGCGAGCTGAACGATCTCTCCCAGCAGGAGCGTCTTGGCCATCAGCTGACCCTCCCGCGCCTGCACCATGACGACGAGATCGGTATGCTGGTGCGCAGCTATAACCGCAACCAGCAGAGCCTGGTCCGCCAGCATGATGAGCTGTCCATCCAGTCGACCCGCTTCCCGGTCTCCGAGCTGCCGAATAAAGCCTTTTTGCTGGCGATGCTGGAGCAGACGGTGGCCCGCCCGCAGAGCGCCGCGCTGATCGTCGTCGCCTGTGAAACCCTGCAGGACGCCGCCGGGGTCCTCAAGGAGAGTCAGCGCGAAATGCTGCTCCTGACGCTGGTGGAGAAGCTGCGGGCCGCGATCCCGCCGCAGATGGTGCTGGCTCAGGTGAGCGGGTATGACTTCGCGATTCTCGCCGATGGCCTCGCCGAACCGTGGCAGGCGGTAACGTTAAGTAAGCAAGTGCTCACTATTATTAATGAGCGTTTACCGCTGCATGGGCTGCAGCTGCGGCCCTACGCCAGCGTCGGGATCGCCATGTTCCACGCCGGGCTCAGCGCCGAGCAGTTTTACCGGCGCGCGGTGTCGGCCGCTGTCACCGCACGACGTAAAGGCAAAAACCAGATCGAGTTCTTCGATCCCGAGCAGATGGAAAAGGCTCAGCGCCGCCTGATGGAAGAGCACGACATTATGACCGCGCTCGATAACCAGCAGTTCGCGATCTGGCTGCAGCCGCAGGTGGCCTGCGCCAGCGGCGAGATCTGCGGCGCCGAGGTACTGCTGCGCCAGCGGCAGGCGGATGGCAGCTGGTCGCTACCGCCGTCGCTGATTGAGCGCATTGAGTCCTGCGGGCTGATTATCCCGGTCGGCTACTGGGTAATGGAAGAGGCCTGCCGCCAGCTTGCGGCCTGGCAAAGCCAGGGGATTATGCTGCCGCTGTCGGTCAATGTTTCGCTGCTCCAGCTGCTGGAGCATGACCGCGGCGAGGAGATGCTGAAGCTGATCGCCCGCTACCGCATCGCCCCGGGCACCCTCATCCTCGAGGTGACGGAGAGCTGCCGGATGGACGATCCGCAGGATGTGATGGCCCGGTTGCGCCCGCTGCGCGAGGCCGGGGTGCAGATTGCGCTGGATGATTTTGGCATGGGTTATGCCGGGTTGCACCAGCTGCAGCAGATGAAGGCCCTGCCGGTGGATATTCTGAAAATTGATAAGGTATTCATCGATATGCTGCCGGAGGATGTCAGCATGGTGCCGGCGATGATCCAGCTCGCGCGCGGCCTGTCGCTGCGTATCGTGGCGGAAGGGGTGGAGAACGACGCCCAGCGCCGCTGGTTGCAAGCCGCCGGCGTCGAGGTGCTCCAGGGCCATCTGTTCGGTTGCGCTTTACCGCAGGAGGCATTCAGCGCGCGCTATCTCTCCCCGGCCCGGGAGGATGTAAATTTGTAAATGTTTTGTTGACTTGTGCGAGTCAGCTCAAAGATTTTAACAATTGCGTTGCACTTTCGGCGTTAGTTATTTCTGAAATGTTTCCAGGGTGTTATTTTTAAGCCACAGACGTCAAATATCCCTTCTTGCTCTGTGGTTATTCCCAAAGGACACCCTATGAAAACCTCTATCTTTAAAAGCCTCTATGTCCAGGTGCTGACGGCCATAGCGATCGGTATTCTGCTGGGCCATTTTTACCCGGAACTGGGCGCGCAAATGAAACCCTTCGGCGACGCCTTCGTTAAGCTGATTAAAATGGTGATTGCTCCGGTTATCTTCTGTACCGTCGTGACGGGGATCGCCGGGATGGAAAGCATGAAAGCCGTCGGCCGTACCGGGGCGGTGGCGCTGCTCTATTTCGAAGTGGTCAGCACCATCGCGCTGATTATCGGTCTGATTATCGTCAACGTGGTGCAGCCCGGCGCCGGGATGAACGTCGACCCGTCAACGCTCGATGCGAAAGCGGTGGCGGTGTACGCTGAGCAGGCTAAAGATCAAGGGGTAGTGGCCTTTTTACTGGATGTGATCCCGGGCAGCGTCATTGGCGCCTTCGCCAGCGGCAACATTCTGCAGGTTCTGCTGTTCGCCGTCCTTTTTGGTTTTGCCCTGCACCGTCTGGGCAGCAAGGGCCAGCTGATTTTCAACGTCATTGAAAGCTTCTCCCAGGTTATCTTCGGCATTATCAATATGATCATGCGCCTGGCGCCGATCGGCGCCTTCGGAGCCATGGCCTTTACCATCGGTAAATATGGCGTCGGCACCCTGGTGCAGCTGGGGCAGCTGATTATTTGCTTCTATATCACTTGTATCCTGTTCGTGGTGGTGGTGCTGGGGAGCATCGCCCGGGCCACCGGCTTCAGCATCTTCAAATTTATCCGCTATATCCGGGAAGAGCTGCTGATTGTGCTGGGGACCTCCTCATCAGAATCGGCGCTGCCGAGAATGCTCGACAAGATGGAGAAGCTGGGCTGCCGTAAATCGGTGGTAGGCCTGGTGATCCCGACCGGCTATTCGTTCAACCTCGATGGCACCTCTATCTATCTGACGATGGCCGCAGTCTTTATCGCCCAGGCGACCAACAGCCATATGGATATTTTCCATCAGATCACCCTGCTGGTGGTGCTGTTGCTCTCCTCGAAAGGGGCGGCAGGGGTGACCGGCAGCGGCTTCATCGTGCTGGCGGCGACCATCTCGGCCGTCGGTCATTTACCGGTGGCTGGTCTGGCGCTGATCCTCGGTATCGACCGCTTTATGTCCGAAGCCCGCGCGCTGACTAACCTGGTGGGTAACGGCGTTGCCACGGTGGTGGTGGCGAAATGGGTGAAAGAACTGGATGCCAAACAGATGGATGACGTTCTGAATAACCGTGTTCCGGCGAACAAAACGCACGAATTATCCTCTTAAATCCTCCTCTTAGGCCCGTACTCCCTTGCTGGAGTACGGCCTCCTGCGCATAATTAGAGGTCATTCCCGCCCGGCGGGAATGACACGAAATGATTATTTTACGTTGTCATGCGACATTTTCGTCTCCGTGTGGTCTAACCGACGTATTTCACTCTCACTTTTTTCGGCAGCCCGTCAGTGGGGTGCTGTTGTAACCAGGAATGTTCATCAGGGGTTCACATGCAGGGCACAACAATTAAACTCTTAACGGGCGGTTTGCTGATGGTAGCGGCGGCCGGTTATGTGCAGGCAGAAGCGCTCCAGCCTGATCCGGCCTGGCAACAAGGGACCTTAGCGAATGGTTTGTCTTGGCAGGTATTGGCCACGCCGCAACGTCCCAGCGACCGTATCGAAGTCCGTTTGTCCGTTAATATTGGCTCGCTGAGCGAAAGCACTCAGCAGAGCGGTTTCAGCCGCTTTATTCCCCGCCTGGCGTTGACGCAAAGCGGCAGCCTGCCGACGATGCAGGCGCGCTCTTTATGGCAGCAGAGTATTGACCCGAAGCGTCCTCTGCCGCCGGCCATCGTCTCCTACGATTACACGATGTTTAATCTCAGCCTGCCCAATAACCGCAACGATCTGTTGAAAGAGGCGCTGAGCTGGCTGGCGGACGCCAGCGGTAAACTGGCCATTACGCCTGAATCGATCAATCATGCGCTGCAGGGCAGCGACATGGTGGCGACCTGGCCACTGGATACCAAAGAGGGTTGGTGGCGCTATCGCCTGAAAGGGTCCACCATGCTGGGCCATGACCCCGCCGCGCCGCTGAAGCAGCCGATCGACGTGGCTCAGCTGAAAGACTTTTATCAAAAATGGTACACCCCCGACGCCATGACGCTGATCGTGGTGGGGAATGTCGACAGCCGCAGCGTTGCCGAGCAAATCAATAAGACCTTTGGCGATCTGAAGGGCAAGCGGGAAACCCCCGCAGCGGTGCCGACCTTATCGCCGCTGCCTACCGTGCCGGTCAGCATCATGACCAACGCGGTGCGTCAGGACAAACTGTCCATCATGTGGGATGCGCCATGGCAGCCGATCCGCGACTCCGCGGCGCTGCAGCGCTACTGGCGTGACGATCTCGCCCGTGAAGCGCTGTTCTGGCACGTGCAGCAGAGTCTGAGCAAAAATAACGTGAAGGATATTGGCCTTGGCTTTGACTGCCGGGTGCTATATCAGCGCGCGCAGTGCGCCATCAACATCGATTCCCCGGGCGAGCGCCTGAACAACAACCTGAGCGTGGTTTCGCGCGAGCTGGCGAAAGTGCGGGACAACGGGCTGCCTCAGGAGGAGTTTGACGCGCTTATCGCTCAGAAAAGCCTCGAGCTGCAGAAGCTGTTTGCCACCTATGCGCGCACTGACACCGACATTCTGATGAGCCAGCGCATGCGCTCCCTGCAGAATCAGGTGGTGGACATCGCGCCGGAGCAGTACCAGAAGCTGCGTCAGGAGTTCCTCAACTCCCTGACGGTGGACATGCTGAACCAGTATCTGCGCCAGCAGCTCTCGCAGGACATGGCGCTGGTGCTGCAACAGCCGAAGGGCGAACCGGAATACAATATGAAGGAACTGCAGGCCACCTGGGAAAAACTGATGGCGCCGAATCCGGCGGCCACGGCGGCTAGCGGCAGCGCCGATACGGTTGACGCCCACAGCGAGGCCAGCGACATCCCGCCGGGGCAGTAACCTAACGCCTCTCCGGCGCGCTAGCGGCGGCCGGAGAGCGCTTTGTGCGGAGAATTACTGCGGCATCGCTTCCCGCGGGATGATCGCCCCGCGATACTGGATCACCGTGCTGGCGGTCAGGTGTCCGCGTCTGGCGGCGGATTCGGCATCGCCGCCGGTCAGGCGAACGGCCAGGTAGCCGGCGCTGAAGGAGTCTCCGGCGGCGGTGGTATCCACCACCTTCTCTTTGGCCAGCCTGACGGCCGGCACTTCCCGCAGCGGTTGCCCGCTAACCGAGACCAGGCAGGCATCCGCGCCGCGCTTCACCACCACCTCTTCCACGCCGGCGGCGTGGGTGCGGGCGATCACCTCAGCAACCGGTTTTTCTCCCCACAGCGCGTCTTCATCATCGAGGGTCAGAAACGCGATATCGGTGCAGGCGAGCATCTCCTGATAGACCTGCTGCGTTTCCGCCTGGCTGGCCCACAGGCGCGGACGATAGTTGTTGTCGAAGATCACCTTGCCGCCGTTGGCGCGGCACTCACGCAGCAGCGTGAACAGCTTGTCGCGGCTGACCGGGCTGAGAATGGCGAGACTGATGCCGCTCAGATAGAGATAGTCGAAAGTGGCCAGCTCTTCGCAAATCGCCGCCGCGCGATCGCTCTCCAGCCAGAACTTTGCCGCCGCCTCGTTGCGCCAGTAGTAGAAGGTGCGCTCGCCGGTGTCATCGGTTTCAATGTAATACAGTCCCGGCAGGCGGTCGGCCATCCGCTGGATAAGATCGGTGTTGACGTTTTCCTGTTGCCAGCTGTCGAGCATCTGCTGGCTGAACGCATCGGTTCCCAGGGCGGTGACGTAGTGGACGCTCAATGCGCTGGCATCCGTCTGCCGCGCGATATAGACCGAGGTGTTTAAGGTATCGCCGCCAAAGCCGCGGTTAACGGCCCCGTTTTTCTCTGACAGCTCAATCATGCATTCGCCAATAACGGCAATTTTTTTAGACATAGCCAGAACCTGCAATGGAATCGATATAAGCGCTAGTGTGCGCTGCGCTGTTTTGCTGGTCAATCATATTAAAACATCGTTCCATTATTTTTTTGACCTGACGCGCGTAATGTGACGAAAAGCGCATTTCCAGGATAAACGCCGCTTTTTGACTATATTCAGGACTGACGTGATGCAAAAGGAGCGGAGTAGGGATGAGCAGAACCCGTAAAACGTTGGTTATCATCACAGGAACGATACTATTGCTGATCGTTCTTTTCTTTATCGTGCTGGCCACCTTTGACTGGAACCGGCTGAAGCCGACGATCAATCAGAAAGTGTCCGCCGAACTTAACCGCCCGTTCGCCATCCGCGGCGATCTCGGCGTGGTCTGGGAGCGGCAGCCGGACGAGCGCGGCTGGCGCAGCTGGATCCCGTGGCCCCACGTACACGCGGAGGATATCGTGCTGGGCAACCCGCCGGCCATTCCCCAGGTGACCATGATCCATCTGCCGCGGGTGGAGGCGACCCTTGCCCCGCTGGCGCTGCTGAGCAAAACGGTGTACCTGCCGTGGATCAAGCTGGAGCAGCCCGACGTACGGTTGATCCGCCTGGCGGAAGACAACAATAACTGGACCTTTCAGCTGGCGGGCGATAAGCGTACTCCGGGCGACAGCGCGCCCTCCAGCTGGTCCTTTCGCCTCGATAATATTCTCTTTGATCGCGGGACTATCGCCATTGACGACAAGATCACCCGCAGCGATATCACCATCCTCGTCGATCCCCTCGGCAAACCGCTGCCGTTCAGCGAAGTGACCGGCACAAAAGATAGCCATAGCGCGGCGAAACCAGGCGACTATGTCTTTGGTCTGTCGCTGAAGGGCCGCTACAAGGGCCAGCCGGTCACCGGCAACGGGAAAATCGGCGGCATGCTGGCCCTGCGCAGCGCAAGCGCCCCCTTCCCATTGCAGGGCGACTTCCACTCCGGTAACACCCGGGTAGCGTTCAGCGGCACGGTCAGCGACCCGCTCAACGTCGGCGGCATTGACCTGCGGCTAAAATTCGCCGGCGACTCGCTGCGCGATCTCTACGACCTGACCGGCGTGCTGCTGCCGGAGACGCCGTCATTCTCCACCGACGGCCGCCTGCGCGCCGACTTTACGCAAAAAAACCGCATGCGCTTTAACTATCAGAATTTTAACGGCCGAATCGGCGATAGCGACATTCATGGCTCCCTGTCCTACACCACCGGCAAGCCGCGGCCGAAACTCAGCGGCGATATGGAGTCGAAGCAGCTGCGTCTGGCGGACCTCGGGCCATTAATCGGCGTCGATTCCGGCAAAGGGACGAAGAAAAGCGCTTCGCGCCAGGCGGGGGACCGGCCGCAGCCGGCGGGTAAAGTGCTGCCGGCGGACCGCTTTGAAACCGACAAGTGGCAGGTGATGGATGCCGATGTGCGCTTTAAAGGCCGGAGAATTGAGCACGGCGGCACCCTGCCGATCAGCGATCTGTCGACCCATGTGATTCTGGAGGATGGTGACCTGCGCCTGCAGCCGGTGCGCTTTGGCCTGGCCAACGGGTCGATTGCCGGCAGCGTACACCTGCAGGGCGATAAAAAGCCGCTGCAGGGTGAGGCCAATCTGCAGGCGCGACGCCTGAAGCTGAAGGCGCTGATGCCAAACGTCGAGATGATGCAGAAAACCCTCGGCGAGATGAATGGCGACGTCCAGCTGCGCGGCAGCGGCAACTCGGTGGCGGCCCTGCTCGGCAACAGCAACGGTAACCTGAAGCTGCTGATGAACGACGGACTGATCAGTCGCAACCTGATGGAAATCCTCGGTCTTAACGTCGGTAACTACCTGATCGGCCAGATTTTTGGCGATGAGGAGGTTCGGGTAAACTGCGCTGCGGCCAATATCGACGTAACCAATGGCGTCGCCCGGCCGCAGATTTTTGCCTTCGATACAGAAAACGCGCTGATCAATGTGACCGGGACCGCCAGCTTCGCCTCCGAGCAGCTGGACCTGACCATCGATCCGGAAAGCAAAGGCTTTCGGGTGATCACCCTGCGTTCCCCGCTGTATGTCCGGGGCACCTTTAAATCGCCGCAGGCGGGGGTGAAGGCCGGGCCGCTGATTGTCCGCGGCGCGGTAGCGGCGGCGCTGGCAACCCTGGTGACGCCGGCCGCCGCGCTGCTGGCGCTGATCTCCCCGGCGGAGGGCGATAGCAACCAGTGTCGGACCATTTTGTCGCAGATGAAAAAGTAGAGGAGAGCCCTGACGCCGGGGGCGTCAGGGCGAAGGATCACAACGACTGGTGGCGGGTCTCGTGGGTCAGCAGCAGGGCGATCAGCGTCAGCGCCGCCATCGCCGCCAGATAGGTGCCGACCGCCGCGAGACCGTAGTTACCCTGCAGCCAGGCGGCAATGTACGGCGCGACCGAAGCGCCGAGGATCGACGACACGTTATAGGAGAACGACGCGCCGGTGTAGCGCACTTCCGTCGGGAACAGCTCCGGGAGCAGCGCGCCCATCGGGCCAAAGGTCAGTCCCATCAGGCTTAAGCCCAGCAGCAGGAAGGCGAAGACCAGCAGCGGATTGCCGGAGCCCAGTAGCGGTTTAAAGGCGAACAGGGCGAATAAAATAATCATCGTGGTGATGATAATCATGCTCTTGCGACGACCAAAAGCGTCCGCCAGCAGGCCGGCGACAGGCACCATTACGCCAAAGCCAATCACCGCCATCATCAGCATCCACAGCACTTCGTTACGCGGCAGACCCAGGCCATTCGGCGCCGCGCCGGTGCTGAAGGTCATCGAGTAGACGGTCATGATGTAGAACAGGGTATAGGTGGCCAGCATGATGAAGGTGCCCAGCACCGTCACCCGGACGTGTTTGGTCAACAGGGTACCCAGCGGGATTTTGACCTGTTTTTTCGCCGCCGCTACTTTGGCGAAGACCGGGGTCTCATGCAGCGAGACGCGAACATACAGACCGATGATCACCAGCACCGCGGAGAAGATAAACGGCACGCGCCAGCCCCACTCCATAAACTGCTGGTCGGTCAGCAGCCAGGAGAGCAGCAGGAAGGTGCCGTTGGCGAAGAAGAAGCCGATCGGCGCGCCCAGCTGTGGGAAGGAGCCGTACAGGGCGCGCTTGCGCGCCGGGGCGTTTTCCGTAGCCAGCAGCGCTGCGCCGCCCCATTCCCCGCCGAGGCCAAGGCCCTGACCGAAACGCGCCAGCGCCAGCAGCATCGGCGCGACAATGCCAATGCTTTCATAGCCGGGCAGCAGGCCGATCACCACGGTGGAGATCCCCATGGTTAACAGCGAGGCCACGAGGGTGACCTTCCGGCCGACGCGATCGCCGAAGTGGCCAAACAGCGCGGAGCCGATCGGCCGGGCGACGAAGGCGATGGCGAAGGTGGCCAGCGACTGCAGGGTGGCCGCAGCGGCATCGCCCTGCGGGAAAAAGATATGCGGGAAGACGATGACCGCGGCGGTGGCATAGATGTAGAAGTCGAAAAACTCAATGGCGGTGCCAATGAGCGAGGCGACAACAACCTTGTTGCGTGAGTTAACCGGGGCGGTTTCCTGCGTGTTTTCGAGAGTGGTGGCTGTGGCTTGCATAGATCTTTCTTATTTTTGCGCGAACGAAAAGCCATATAGCCACAGCCACAGGGACATTTCAATCTGTAACAAACGCGGAAAATGGGCAAAAAAGAGGCAAAAAGCGGATAATTTTTACACCAGTAAAAATAGTTCTATGAAATGCTTCACACAATTAAAAAGATAGAGAATAAAACCAGTTTTGAGTTAAATAAAAGTTACATGCTGGATTTATCTGCTGAAATCAAGCGCGAGGATGAATTTTGCCTCTTTTATTCATCCTCGCAATACCTCAGCGGTGGGTTTTGCCCGGCATCCGCCGGTCGTCTTTATACTCCGCGGTGGCGATCCACGCGGCGCAGAATAGCGTCAGGCGGGCGAAGAAATAGAAAAAGGCCATCAGCCCCAGCACCGATCCGAACGCCGCCCCGGAGGGGGATTTCACCAGCGCCGGCAGTGTCCAGGTCATGACGATTTTTATGATTTCAAAGCCAATCGCCGCGATAAGCGTGCCGCGAAACAGGGCCTTGCGCCGCGGACGATGGCGTGGCAGGCGCCAGAAAATCCAGAAAAAGAGCAGATAGTTGGCAAAAATCGAGATGGCGAGGCCGATTAGCCGCCAGGCGGGTTTCAGCCATTCAATGTTGTCGAGATACAGCGCGGAGATAATCATCTGCTGGGCGGAGCCGGCGACGGAGGTGATCGACAGCGTAATAATCAGCGCCACCAGCAGACCGATCAGCGAGATAAGATCGCGGAAGTACTTGACCCAGATTTTCTCTTCGTCCTGCGGCCGGCGCTCCCAGACGTCGCGCGATTGAGCGCGGATTGCTTCGCGCAGGTTGCCCATCCAGTTAATACCGGAATAGAGGGCGACCAGCAGGCCGACCAGACCGACGGCGGTGCGCTGTTGCACCGCGGTGTTGATGGTGTTTTTCAACGTTGCCGCCAGCGTTGGGTCGCTGACGTTTTGCAGAATTTTGTCGAAAATGTCCTGCAGCAGGGTTGGGTGCCAGGCCAGCACGAAGCCGGCGGCGGCAAAGGAGACCATCAGGATCGGGATCATCGACAGGAACGAGAAATAGGTGATAGCTGCCCCAAACTGATTGCCGAGCCGGTCATTGAAGCGCTCTGCGGCGCGCAACAGATGGGCGATCACCGGGTTGCGCTGCACTTTGGCCGCCGTTCCGGTGACGGTCTTCAGCGCCTGGCTGGCTTTTTGCCCGACGGCGGTGTCATTAAGGGCCTCGAGCGTGCTTTTGCTTTTCTCCGGCTGCGTATCCGGTTCCTGTGGCGGGCGTCGATCGTCGTTTTCCGGCGTCATACGTAATTTCTTCCTTTTTTACAGCGAGATTCAGCAAAAAGTATACCTTAAATGCCGTATCCTGCAGGAATGCCTCTCCCCGCCGCCCGTTTTCCAGCCGCGCCGCTCAATCGACATACGCTTTCATCAGTCCGCCCAGCCACTCCATAAACAGATTTACCCGGCGGGAGAGATTGCGCCGGTGCGGGTAGATCAGCGAGACCGGCAGCGGCTCGGCGCGGTACTGGGGCAGGATCTCAATCAGGTCGCCGGCGCGTAACGCCTCGCGCACGCCGGTGCGTGGCACCTGAATAATTCCCAGCCCGGCGATACAGGCTGCCTGATAGGTTTCCGTACTGTTGACCGTCAATATGCCGCCGGTTTTTACCCAGCGCACCGCGCCGTCGATCATTACCTCAAAGCCGGGGGGACGGGCCCCGAGGGTGCTGGCGTAGTGGATCAGGGCATGATCCGCCAGATCCTCCAGGGATTGCGGATAGCCAAAACGCGCCAGATAGTCCGGGCTGGCGCAGTTAATTTGCGTCAGCTTGCCCAGCGGCCGGGCAATCAGCCCTGAGTCTTTGAGCGCGCCGACGCGCACCACGCAGTCAAACCCCTCGCGGATCACGTCCACCAGCCGATCGCTGCTGCTCAGCTCCAGTTCGATGCCCGGATACTGCTGTAAAAAAGTCGGCAGATGCGGGATCACCATTTTTTTAGCAAAACCGACCGGCATATCCACCCGCAGCCGGCCGCTGATGCTCGCCGGATCGTGCTGGAACATGCCGTCCAGTTCGTCGAGGTTGCTCAGCAGATCTTTCGCCCGCTCGTAGTAGACCATCCCATCCTGGGTGAGCTGGACCCGGCGGGTGGTGCGGTGCAGGAGCCGCACGCCAAGATGGCTTTCCAGGGCCTGAATCTGTCGCGAGACGCTACCCTTAGGTAGCGCCAGGGTCTCGGCGGCGCGGGAGAAGCTCTCCAGATCCGCTACGCGAATGAATAACTGCATTGCATGAATTTTATCCATGCCGATCGCCTATTGTTGTTGTTAATGAAACAGTAAAACGCAATGTAGCGTATTTATTGTTGCATGAGCAGTTAATAAGCTACAACACAATCACAACGCAACCTGAAAGGGGTCTTCTGATGACACAACGTATCGCTTTAGTGACCGGCGGCAGCCGCGGTCTGGGTAAAAACGCCGCGTTGAAGCTGGCGGCAAAGGGAACCGATATTCTTTTGACCTATCACAGCAACCGCCAGGCGGCCCACGACGTGGTGGCGGAAATAGAGCAAAAAGGGGTCAAAGCGGCAGCATTAGCGCTGAACGTCGGCGATTCCACAACATTTGACGCATTCGCCAGCGAGGTGGCGCAGGTGCTGGCGCAGAAGTGGGGACGCACAACCTTTGATTATTTACTGAACAATGCCGGGATCGGACTCAACGCGCCCTTCGCCGAGACCAGCGAAGCGCAGTTTGACGAGCTGATGAATATCCAGTTCAAAGGGCCGTTTTTCCTGACCCAGCGTCTACTGCCTCTCCTGCAGGATGGGGGGCGTATCCTCAATGTCTCCAGCGGCCTGGCGCGCTTTGCCCTGCCGGGCTATGCGGCCTACGCCGCGATGAAGGGGGCGATGGAGGTTGTGACCCGCTATCAGGCGAAAGAGCTGGGCGGACGGGGGATATCGGTGAACATCATCGCGCCGGGGGCCATTGAGACCGACTTTGGCGGCGGGGAGGTGCGCGATAACGCCGAGGTGAATCGGCATATCGCCGCCCAGACTGCGCTGGGGCGCGTTGGGCTGCCGGATGATATCGGCGACGCCATCGCCGCCCTGCTCAGCGATGAGCTGGCGTGGATGAACGCGCAGCGTGTGGAAGTCTCGGGCGGGATGTTCCTCTGATCCTGACTGCCCCCAGCCTGTGACCGGCGGTGCGCTACGGCGCATCGCCCTCCCCACGCAGCCGACCGAACAGCCAGTCGTTGTGCCAGCGTCCGTTGAGCCAGTAGTTTTCCCGCAGCTCCCCCTCCAGCCGGAAGCCGGCTTTGAGCAGTAACTGCTTAGACGTCTCGTTGCCGGCGGTGACGCTGGCGGTCAGGCGGCGGACGCCGCCGGTGGTAAAGGCGTAGTCGCACAGCGCGCGCAGCGATTCGTAGCCGTAGCCCCGACCCTGCGCCGCCGGGGCGAAGAGAAAGCCAACCTCGGCAATGTCGCGCTGATGATGCTGGTAACCGGTCAGGCCGAGCGGGGTATGGGTCAGCCTGTCGCGCACCACCAGGCACGGCCAGTGTTCATCCCCGGGCGTCCACGGCGGCAGCCGCGAATCGAACGCCTCGCGGATGGCCGCCTGCGGTCGGGGATCGGCGACGTAGAGCATGACCTGCGGATCCTGCTGCAGGGAAAGAAAAAACGACCAGTCGTCCAGCTGCAGCGGTGAGCAGCGCAGGCGCGGCGTCAGAAGTTCAGGCATAAGCGTCGTTCCGGGCAGGGCGAATCCTCTGAACATAGCAGGAGAAAGCCGCCGGGAACAGCCCGACTAGGTTGGCTCACCGTACAGGCCAATCAGTCGGCGCACCACGCCGTTGGTCCAGCCAAAGCCATCCTGCAGGGGATACTCCCCGCCGCCGCCCTCATGGGGGACGCCGGTGGCAATATGGTATTTTTCAATCAGCTTGTGATGCTGCTTGTAAAAGTGGTTGACCGTCTGCAGCCAGCTCCAGGCAATCTCATCTCCCAGCGGATCCTGGCCGTAACGTTTAAATCCCTGGATCGCCATCCACTGCAGCGGCGCCCAGCCGTTGGGTTTATCCCACTGCTCACCGCTTTCGTATTCGGTGGCCATGATCCCCCCGGGGGTGAGCAGGCGGGCCCGCACCGCATCGGCAAGGCGTTCTGCCTGTTCGTGGGTCGCCAGGCCGACGTAAAGGGTGACGATACTGGCTGCGGAAAACAGCGCCAGCTGTTCACGGCGCCAGTCATAATCGCGGAAACAGCCGTTCTCATCATCCCACAGATAGCGGTTGACCGCCGCCCGCCGATCCTGGGCCTTCTGGCGGAAGGCCGTCTCCGTCTCGCGATCGCCCTTCAGGCCGGAGAGGTTGGCAATGGTCGTCTCCAGCTTGAACAGGAAGGCGTTCAGGTCGATGGGGATAAACTGCGTCGTGCGGATGCTGGCCAGCCGCGTGATATCCCGCAGCCAGCGGCTGGAGTAGTCCCAGCCGGACGCGGCGCCCGCCCGCAGGTCGCGGTATACTTCATTGGCGGGCCGCCCGGAGTGTCGGGCGGTCTCCACGTCTTCGCGCCACGACTCATCCCGCGGCGTGTCACGGTCGTCCCAGTAGCGATTGAGCAGGGAGCCATCCGGCATACGCACCACGTGGCGATACGCCTGGTGCGGGATCAACGACTCGGCGCCGTCCATCCAGAAGGCGTGCTCCATCTTCAGATGGTCCAGATAGCGCTTCGCGCCGCGCACGCCATCCTCTTCAAAGAGTTCGACCATCAGGGCGAACACCGGCGGCTGCGAGCGGCTGAGGTAGTAGGTGCGGTTGCCGTTCGGAATGTGGCCGTAGGTTTCAATCAGCCAGGCAAAGTTATCGGCCATGCATTTCAGCAAATCTTCCCGGCCGCTCTCCGCCAGCCCCAGCATGGTGAAATAAGAGTCCCAGTAATAGGTTTCGCTAAAGCGACCGCCGGGCACGATGTAGGCCTGCGGCAGCGCCAGTAGCGATGACCACGGGATATGATCCTGAGGCTCGCGGGTCAGCACCGGCCACAGCTTGTCGATGTGTTCTTTCAGGGTCAGGCTGGGGTCGGAGATATAGATGTCGCTCTGGCTCTCCGGCAGCCAGAAGTTGTCCTCAACGAACTGCCGCAGATCGAAGTCGGGCTGGCGTTTGACCTTGCGGTAGTTCCGCAGGATGTCCAGCGGATCGTGTTTCGGCGCGCAGTCGGGGAAGGTTTTGCTGTCCGCGAAAATGCGTGATTTCTGCACGTTGGTAAACAGCTCAAGATAGCGATCCGCCGGGGTGAGGGCATCGGACGCCGGAAGCCCCTCGATCACCTCAGGCTCCGGTTCAGCGTCTATCATCTCATCCAGCTTTAATTCGTACGGATCGGCTTCGTAGCAGGGATCGATGTCGATCCTTAACTCGTCGTCTTCAACGTGGCGTAATTTCTGGCTGAACATAGCGATACGGACCTCCGGATAGCGTGAGTTCGGGGCCGGGCATACCCGGCCTTGTCTATTAAGCGTAGACAGTCGCTTCGGTGAGTGTGAAGCAAACTGTGCGTGAGATCACGCTTTTCCGCCGAGAAGAAAAGCTGCCATTTCAAAGTACGCTGTTGATAAGTAATTAAAAATTGTACATCCTGGCGCAGATGAAATTCGGAGCATTCATTATGCAACAAAATTTTATCCCGGGGCGCTCACTCCCACGCCGCCTCCAGCATCTCCAGCAGCTGTTCGCCGCTCAGGCTGACCGGGTTGGCCTTCATCGATGAGGAGGTGCTGGCGGCCAGCGCCGCCGGTTCCAGCGCATCGCGCGCTACGCCGAGGTCGCGCAGGGTGCCAAGGCCAGCGCGATGGCTCCATTCCCGCAGACTGTCCCAGACCCGATCCACAGGGACGTCCAGCCCGTCGGCCAGCCAGCGGCGGACATCGTTAACGCGCTGGCGCAGGCCAGGGTCGTTGATCTGCGACTCATTGAGCGCCAGGCCAAACGGCAACAAACTGCCGCATAGGGCGCCGTGCGAGGCGCGGCTCAGGCCGCCCAGCGGGCCGGCGAGGCCGTGGATCACCCCCAGCCCGGCGTTCGCCAGCGCCAGTCCGCCGCACAGGCTGACCCAGGCCATCTCGTCGCGGCTGGCCGGACACTCTTGTTCCATCAGGATTTTTAGCGCGCGAATTCCCCGCGGGATCGCCTGCTGGCAGAGAGCATCGGTGAAGGGAGTGGCCCGGCTGCAGAGCCAGGGCTCGATCACCTGGGTCAGGGCGTCGAGGCCGGAGCTCAGGGTGATCCTCCGCGGCGCGTTGTCGGTTAGCGCCGGGTCGACAATCGCCAGGTCAGGCAGCATTCGGTCGTCGCGCAGGCTCACTTTCCGCTGCTGTTCCGGAACGTTGATCACCGCATTTTTGGTGGCCTCCGCGCCCGTGCCAGCGGTGGTGGGGATCGCCACGAACGGCAGGGGACTGGCTTCCAGCTGACGGCCCGTTCCCACCACCTCCAGATAGTCGATCACCGGGCCGGCGGCGGGGACCAGCGCCGCAATCGCCTTACCGGCGTCAATCACCGCGCCGCCGCCGAGGCTGACCACCGCTCTGATCCCTTTCTCGCGCGCCAGCTGGACGCCCTGCTCGATATCGCTAAGCCAGGGTTCGCGACTTATCGCCAGCGTCGTGACCGCAAGCTGCAGCGCCTCCAGCTGCTGGCGGAGAAACGCCGCCCGCTGCGGGCTGGCGCCATGCACCAGCAGGATTGGGCCGCCCTGTTGCGCCAGCCAGGGGGCGGCGCTCTCGGCCTGACCACGGCCAAAACGAATATTTGCAGGCATCAAAACGGTAAAAGGGGTCAACATGTCGGGTTCCTTTTCGGCAAACAGGCTGGAATCAACTATACACATTATCCAGCGCTCTGCCTTGTTGCTGGCTGGCAATAGAGTAGAGTGAATGAACTGTCTTTTATGGCTGAGGAATCGCTGACGATGCTAACAATTCTGGGTAAACGCTCTTCAATCAATGTACGGAAAGTGTTGTGGACCTGCGAGGAAGCCGGGCTGGCGTACCAGCAGGAAGATTACGGCAGCGGATTTAAGCCCCTGGATACGCCTGAGTTTCAGCGTCTGAATCCTAACAGCCTGGTGCCGGTGCTACTGGACGATGACTTCGTGCTCTGGGAGTCGAACAGTATCTGCCGCTATCTGGCGCGCAAAGCGGAGCGCTGGGATCTGCTGCCCGCCGAGCCGCAGCCCGCCGCCGAGGTGGAGCACTGGATGGACTGGCAGGCGACCGAGTTCAATACTGCCTGGCGCCATGCTTTTATGGGGCTGGTGCGTAAAGATCCGCGCTTTCAGGATCCGGTGGCGATTAAAGAGAGTATTGCCGCCTGGACCCACTGCGTGCGCATTGTTGAAGCGCAGCTGCAGCGTACCGGGGCGTGGGTAGCCGGCGAGCGCTTCACCCTGGCCGATATCGTGCTGGGGCTGTCGGTGCATCGCTGGAAAATGACCCCTTTCGCCCATCCGGAGATGCCAGCCGTGGAGCGCTGGTATATGGCGCTCAATCAGCGCCCGGCGTTTATGCGCCATGGCAATAACGGCGTGGCCTGAGCATAAAAAAAGAAGCCCCTGGGGGCTTCTTTTTATCATCCGGCGATCGCGTCTTAGCGCATGGTGACGAACTCTTCTGCCGCCGTCGGGTGAATGGCGACGGTGTTGTCGAAGTCTTTTTTGGTGGCGCCCATCTTCAGGGCCACCGCAAAGCCCTGCAGCATCTCATCCATCCCGAAGCCGATGCCGTGGATGCCGACAATCTTCTCTTCCGGGCCGACGCACACCAGCTTCATGCGGCACGGCTGACGGTGAGAGGTCACGGCGGTATACATCGCGGTGAAGGAAGATTTGTAGACCTTCACGGCGTCGTCGCCGTACTGCTCGCGCGCCTGCGGCTCGGTCAAGCCGACGGTGCCGATTGGCGGATGGCTGAAGACCACGGTCGGGATGTTGCTGTAGTCCAGATGCTCTTCCGGTTTGTTGTTAAACAGGCGCTCGGAGAGACGACGGCCTGCGGCCACGGCGACCGGCGTCAGCTCAACGGCGCCGGTATTATCGCCCACCGCGTAGATGCCTGGCACGTTGGTGTTCTGGAATTTATCAACGATGATGTACCCTTTATCGTTGGTTTTAACGCCCGTTGCCGCCAGATTGAAGTTGTCGGTCGCCGGTTCGCGGCCAATCGCCCAGATCAGGCAGTCAACGGTCTGGCTGCGGCCATCTTCCAGCTCCAGCGTCAGGCTGCCGTCGGCATTCTTCACCACCGCTTTCGGGATCGCATTGGTATGCAGCTGCGGGCCTTCGGCGTTCATCACTTCCACCAGGGTCTCAACGATCAGCGGATCGAAGCTGCGCAGCGGCGCGTGTTTGCGCACGAACAGGTGGGTTTCGGCGCCGAGGCCGTTAATCACCCCCGCCAGCTCAACGGCGATATAGCCTGCGCCGACCACCGCCACGCGCTTCGGCAGCGCCGGCAGTTCGAAGAAACCGTCGGAATCAATACCGTATTCGACGCCCGGAATATCCGGGTGGCTCGGCCGGCCGCCGGTGGCGATCAGGATATGGTCAGCGGTGATGATCTCGCCGTTGACTTCCACGGTGTGGGCATCGACAAAGCGCGCGAAGCCTTTGATCACGTCGACTTTATTCTTACCCAGTACGTTGTCGTAAGAGGTATGAATACGGTCGATATAGGCGCTACGGCTGGCGACCAGCTTCTCCCAGTCAAAATGGTTGATGGTGGTATCGAAACCGTAGTCCGGGCCGTAAAGATGAATCGCTTCGCGGATCTGCGCCGCATGCCACATCACCTTTTTCGGCACGCAGCCGACGTTGACGCAGGTGCCGCCCAGCTCTTTGGCTTCAATCAGCGCGCACTTCTGGCCGTACATGGCCGCGCGGTTAATTGAGGCGATACCGCCGCTACCGCCGCCGATGGCGAGGTAATCATAATGTTTGCTCATGCCCATATGTCCTTAATCGTTGATTGCCGCGATTGTAGCGCGAGGCTTAAAAGGTTCCACCGATGGTTGCGATTACTCCGGTACGATCCAGCTGACGGTGGCGTGGCCGGTGCCGGTCGGAACCAGTTTGCTGTGCAGCCACGGCAGCACGTTATTCATCTGCTGCTCCAGCTTCCACGGCGGGTTGATGACGATCATCCCGGAGGCGGTCATGCCGCGCTGGTCGCTGTCCGGACGCACCGCCAGCTCAATCTGCAGGATTTTGCGGATGCCGGTGGCTTCTAACTCTTTGATCATGCGTTTGATTTGCGCGCGCAGCACCACCGGGTACCACAGAGCGTAGGTGCCGGTGGCGAAGCGTTTGTAGCCTTCGTTAATCCCGGTGACCACCGCCTGATAGTCGGTTTTAATTTCGTACGGCGGGTCGATCAGAATCAAACCGCGGCGCGATACCGGCGGCAGCTTGGCTTTCAGCTGCTGGTAGCCATCGGCTTTATCGACGCGCGCGCGGCTGTCTTTCTGGAATTCAGCGCGCAGCAGCGGGAAGTCGCTCGGGTGCAGCTCGGTCATCTGCAGGCTGTCCTGCTCGCGCAGCAGCTGGCGGGCAATCAGCGGCGAGCCCGGGTAGTAGCGCAGCTGGCCGTTACGGTTGAAGTGTTCTACGACCGAAATATACGGCTCCAGCTCTGCCGGCAGGTCGTCCTGCTGCCAGATGCGGGCGATGCCTTCAAGATACTCGCCGGTACGTTCGGCGTGCTCGCCGCTCAGCTGATAGCGGCCCGCGCCGGCGTGAGTGTCCAGGTAGAGAAACGGTTTTTCTTTCTCTTTCAGTGATTCAATGATCAGGCTCTGAACGGTGTGTTTGAGGACGTCGGCGTGGTTGCCTGCGTGAAAGCTGTGGCGATAACTGAGCATGGATGCAGAGATTCCGGGAAGTAAACAAGTTAACCGATAGTTTACCGCAGATCGGCCGAGATTACCGCTGCGCCGCCGCGCTGTTTCATTTCTGCTAAAAGCGTTGCAAAACATAACGCTGTCATAAAAACGTCAAACGGCCGCGCTAGCGTCGGGTACAGGCAAGGTAATTATTTGAATAAAAGGAAAAATAATGAAAAGGCAACTCTCGCTGCTGGCCGTCGCGCTGCTGCTGGCGCAACCAGTTCTGGCTAAAGACATCCCGCTGAACAGGGCGGCGGCCCTCGCCAATAGCGTGACGCCGGCTGCCTCCAGCCAGGCGTATGACGATCTTGAGCAACAGGCGCTGGCGCAGCTACGCCACGCTCTGCAGGGGGATGCCGCCGCGCTGACCCGCGATCGGCTGGCGCACGCCAAACAAAACCAAACTCAGGCCGATACCGCCTGGCTGAAGGCCAGCGGCTATGACTTCCAGACCCGGGCCAACCAGCAGGCGGGCATTACGCTGCTGTCGGCGTTCAGCACCCTGCCGGAGACCGTCGTGAAGCAGAATCTGGCGACGGTGACCGCCATCAATCGCGACGCCGTGCAGACCACGCGCCGTCAGGCGCTGGCCGATGCGGAAGGCATTAGCTACCTCTACTTCCTCAGCGACGCGCTGGGGCCACGCCTTGGCAAAGCGTTTCTGACCGCCTATGACCAGGGCGCGCTGGGGAAAGCGGCAGCATTGATCAAAGCCTCGGAGGTCAGCACCGGCGAGGCGAAAAAGCACTTCAACAATCCGCGGCCGTTTCTGGTGCAGGGCAACACCATTCACCTGGTGCCTGACGATGTGGTGGTGAAAGATAACCAGCCCTACACCGCCGACGGCGGCTCGTTCCCCAGCGGCCACACCAACACCGGCTATACCGATGCGCTGCTGCTGGCGGCGATGATCCCGGAGCGCTACGACGCGCTGGTGGCGCGCGGCGCCCGCTATGGCTACTCGCGCATCGTGCTGGGCGTCCACTACCCGCTGGACGTGATCGGCTCGCGGATGGTGGCCGAGCGCAACGTGGCCCACTATCTTAACGATCCGCACTACCGGGTATTATTTAACGAAGCCCGCGATCAGCTGCGCGCCGCGCTGGCGAGGGCCTGCGGCACATCGCTTGCCGAGTGCGCGAAGAGCAGCGTGAAAGACGATCCCTGGCGCGATCCGGCGATGCGTGATTTCTCTCGCTTCACCATGACCTACGATCTGCCGCAGCAGAAGGGTCCGCAGCCGCGTTTACAGGTGCCGGAGGGGGCGGAAGTGCTGCTGGAAGATGCCCTGCCGCATCTGTCAGCGGCCCAGCGTCGGGCGCTGATGGTCAACACCGCGCTGCCGGCGGGTTACCCGCTATCCGGCACCACCCCCGAACAGCAATTCTGGCAGCGGCTGAATCTGTCGGCGGCCTGGGAGATGGCGCAAAAAAGGCATTAATGTGGTTTCCGGCACGCTGCACTGCGTGTCGCGCTTTTCCGGCAACGGGCGGACTTATCGCAGCAATACCCAGGCTGACGCACCGCCCGTCATTGAAATTCCCCCAACTATCCCCCATTCTAGATCTCATGCATAAGCGCCGGACGCGCGCTTCATTCACCCTTTTCAACAGGACAGCGCATATGACCAATCCATTATTGACGCCTTTCTCCCTGCCGCCTTTTTCTGCGATCAAACCAGAGCACGTGGTCCCTGCGGTCACCAAAGCGCTGGAGGATTGCCGGGCCGCGGTGGAAAGCGCGGTGGCGCATGGCGCGCCGTATAGCTGGGAAAATCTTTGCCAGCCGCTGGCGGAAGTGGACGATGTGCTGGGACGCATCTTCTCGCCTGTCAGCCATCTGAATTCGGTTAAAAACAGCCCTGAACTGCGTGAGGCCTACGAACAGACGCTGCCGCTGCTCTCCGAGTACAGCACCTGGGTCGGCCAGCATGAAGGCCTGTATAAAGCCTACCGCGACCTGCGCGATGGCGATAACTACGCCACGCTGAATACCGCGCAGAAAAAAGCGGTTGATAACGCGCTGCGCGATTTTGAATTATCCGGGATTGGCCTGCCGCCGGAGGCGCAGAAACGCTACGGTGAAATCGCCGCGCGCCTCTCTGAGCTGGGCAACCAGTACAGCAACAACGTCCTCGACGCCACCATGGGCTGGAACAAGCTGGTGACCGATGTCGCCGATCTGGCCGGCATGCCGGAAAGCGCGCTGGCCGCCGCTCAGGCTCAGGCGCAGGCCAAAGAGCAGGAAGGGTATCTGCTGACCCTGGATATTCCGAGCTATCTGCCGGTGATGACCTACTGCGATAACCAGGCGCTGCGCGAAGAGATGTATCGCGCCTATTCCACCCGCGCCTCCGATCAGGGCCCGAACGCCGGGAAATGGGATAACAGCCCGGTGATGGCGGAGATCCTCGCCCTGCGTCACGAGCTGGCGCAGCTGTTGGGCTTTGACAGCTATGCGTATAAATCCCTCGCCACCAAAATGGCGAAGGATCCGCAGCAGGTGCTCGACTTTCTCACCGACCTGGCAAAACGCGCCCGTCCGCAGGGCGAAAAAGAGCTGGCCCAGCTGCGCGCCTTCGCCAAAGCCGAGTTTGGCGTCGATGAGCTGCAGCCGTGGGACATTGCCTACTACAGCGAAAAACAGAAGCAGCACCTCTACAGCATCAGTGATGAGCAGCTGCGCCCCTATTTCCCGGAAAACAAAGCCGTTAGCGGCCTGTTTGAAGTGGTTAAGCGCATTTACGGTATTACCGCTAAAGAGCGTACCGATGTCGATGTGTGGCATCCGGAAGTGCGCTTCTTCGAGCTGTATGACGAACACAACGAGCTGCGCGGCAGCTTCTATCTCGACCTGTATGCCCGCGAACATAAGCGCGGGGGGGCGTGGATGGACGACTGCGTCGGCCAGATGCGTAAACTGGATGGTTCCCTGCAGAAGCCGGTCGCCTACCTGACCTGTAACTTCAACCGCCCGGTCAACGGCAAGCCGGCGCTGTTCACCCATGACGAAGTGATCACCCTGTTCCACGAGTTCGGCCACGGTCTGCACCATATGCTGACCCGCATCGACACCGCCGGGGTTTCCGGCATCAGCGGGGTGCCGTGGGATGCGGTCGAGCTGCCGAGCCAGTTTATGGAGAACTGGTGCTGGGAGCCGGAAGCGCTGGCGTTTATCTCCGGCCATTATGAAACCGGTGAACCGCTGCCGCAGGAGCTGCTGGAGAAAATGCTGGCGGCGAAAAACTACCAGGCGGCGATGTTTATTCTGCGCCAGCTGGAGTTCGGCCTGTTCGATTTCCGCCTGCATGCGGAGTACAAACCGGAGCAGGGGGCGAAAATCCTTGAGACCCTGGCCGAGATTAAAAAGCAGGTCGCCGTGGTGCCGGGGCCGACCTGGGGCCGCTTCCCGCACGCCTTCAGCCACATCTTCGCTGGCGGCTATGCGGCAGGTTACTACAGCTACCTGTGGGCCGACGTGCTGGCGGCAGACGCCTTCTCACGCTTCGAAGAAGAGGGGATTTTCAACCGTGAAACCGGTCAGTCGTTCCTCGACAATATCCTGAGCCGCGGCGGTTCCGAAGAGCCGATGGAGCTGTTCAAACGCTTCCGCGGGCGCGAGCCGCAGCTGGACGCGATGCTGGAGCATTACGGGATCAAAGGCTGATTGCTACGTGAAGATCTGCTTAATTGATGAAACAGGCGCCGGTGACGGCGCCTTATCTGTTTTAGCCGCCCGCTGGGGGCTGGAGCAGGATGACGATAACCCGATGGCGCTGGCGCTGACGACGGAGCATCTGGAGCTACGCAAGCGCGATGAGCCCAAGCTTGGCGGCATCTTCGTCGATTTCGTCGGCGGGGCGATGGCCCACCGGCGCAAGTTTGGCGGCGGCCGCGGCGAAGCGGTGGCTAAAGCGGTGGGTATTAAAGGCGATTACCTGCCGGATGTCGTCGATGCGACGGCCGGGCTGGGACGCGATGCCTTTGTGCTGGCGTCGGTCGGCTGTCGCGTGCGGATGCTGGAGCGTAATCCGGTGGTCGCCGCGCTGCTCGATGATGGCCTGGCGCGCGGCTATGCTGACGCGGAAATCGGCGGCTGGCTGCAGGAGCGGCTGCAGCTGATCCACGCCTCCAGCCTGACGGCGTTAACCGATATCACCCCGCGCCCGCAGGTGGTGTACCTCGATCCGATGTTCCCGCATAAGCAGAAAAGCGCGCTGGTGAAGAAAGAGATGCGCGTCTTTCAGTCGCTGGTGGGGCCGGATTTAGACGCCGATGGCCTGCTGGCCCCGGCGCGCCAGCTGGCGACCAAACGAGTGGTGGTCAAGCGCCCGGATTATGCGCCGCCGCTGGCGGATGTCGCCACGCCGAATGCGGTGGTGACCAAAGGGCATCGGTTTGATATTTACGCCGGTACGCCGGAGTAATATTACGCCGTGGTGGTAACTCCCGGATAGCGGCGCAACGCGCCTTATCCGGGCTACCGAATCGTCGCCCGGCTCAGCGTAGCGCAAGCCGGGAACCACAATATCTGAACAAACGGCGCCAGTGCGGATCGGCCATCTCAAACGGTTATTCGGCGCTGGCCGGGGTATTAATCATCCGGTTCAGCCACGGCACCATCAGCGCCATTACCACCGTGACGCCCAGCGTCACCAGGCCAATTTTACTGAACACATTGGTGTAGACCGGCAGGGTCTGCAGCGGGTCGGTGATGTTTTCCGGCACCGCGGTAAAGGTCGCCACATAGCCGCCCAGCAGGAACGCGGCGGCCTGGGTCAGAAACCACATCCCCAGAATAAAGCCCATCAGATGCTGCGGCACCAGCGCGGCAACCATCGCCAGCCCCAGAGCGCTGATTAACAGTTCCCCCAGACTCTGGAACAGATAGACCAGCACAATAAACCACGGCGAGGTTAACCCCTGGGCGTCGGCGAACCACATCCCGGCCGCCGCGGCGGTCAGGAAGCCCAGCGCGCAGAGGAACATCCCGAGGGTAAATTTCACCGGCATGGTCAGGTCTTTACCCTTATGACCGAGATGGGTGTAGATCGCCGCCAGCACCGGGCTGGCGACCACTACCCAGAAGGGATTCAGCGCCTGGAAGCTGACCGGGTTGATGGTAAAGCCAAGGATCTCATGATGGACGTTGTTGATGGCGAAGAAGTTCAGCGAGGTCGGCATCTGGGCATACAGAATGTAAAACAGCACCGCCTCGATCATCAGAATAAAGGCGACGAACATTTTGTTGCGTCCAGTTTTATCGAGGCGAAACGCCTCACGGAAAAAGAACGCAATAACCACGACCGACAGAACAATCAGCACCAGGTTGGCGATCATCACGTTATGCATCAGCCAGGCGCAGAGAAAAATCATTACCACCGTACCGGCCAGCACCAGCGCCAGATTGCGTAGGCTGAGGGGGCGATGATCCGGCTCGGAGCCAATATCTTTCACCATCCCGCGGCAGGCGAAGTAGACCAGCAGCGCGATAATCAGCCCCGCGCCGCACAGGTTATAGGTTACCGCGTAGCCAAATTTTTCGGCGATCACCGGCGCCAGCGACAGCGACAGCAGCGAACCGATGTTTATCGACATATAGAACAGGGTAAATGCCCCGTCGAGACGGGCATCCTTCGGCGGATAGCATTTGGAGAGCAGGCTCGCCGGGTTGGCTTTAAACAAACCGTTGCCGACGGCGATGGTGCCGAGAGCGATAAAGATCAGCTGCGGTTTCAGCAGCGACATCCCGGTCATAAAGTAGCCGATAGCCAGCACAATGGCGCCGAGCACCAGCGTGCGTTTGGTCCCCAGCAAATGGTCGCCCACGTAGCCGCCGATGGAGATCAGCCCGTAAACCAGCGCCGCGAAGGCGCCGAAGGTGATAAAGGCCTGTTCCTGAGAGAAGCCCAGCTGTTTAACAAAGAAGACCGCCAGGATCCCCTGAACGCCGTAATAGCCAAAACGTTCCCAGAGCTCCACAAAGAAGATCATAAAGAACGGACGAGGTTGCTGCAGCAAGCCCGTAGGTGCAGTTGTATTCATATTCCTTCGCCTTGTATTACTTTCCCAAAAAGTATGAACGCGTATGCCAGAACGCGCCGAAAATGTCTGATAACTCGCCATGCTGCGGTTATTGGCTTATGGAATAGATTATTATATAGATATTTCGCCGAATAACTGGTTGATCACACTAATTTAATGGCGATTTTATGGATTGAAGTTCTGCCGCATGGCGAGGGAAAGCGAAAATAAAAAACGCCCGCATCGGCGGGCGTATTGCGCGGATAAAACGAGACGGTTATTCGTCTTCTTCGTCGCGCAGCGGGACGATCAGCATGTCGACATGAACGGTGTTAATCAGCTGGCGGGCAGAGGACATCAGCTTGCTCCAGAAGTCCTGATGATGGCCGCAGACCACCAGGTCCATATCGTATTTTTTAATCGCATCGACCAGCACCTGGCCAAGGTCGCCGCTGCCGCTCAGGGTCTCGGTGATGGGATAGCCTGCGTTGGTCGAGAGCTCGGTCAGCGCGTGATGGGTCTCTTCGGAGATGCGTTTTTGCATGTCGCCGAGGTTAACGTCAATCAGCCCGGTGTAGAGGTCGGAGTAATTCACATCCACATGGATCAGGGAGACTTTCGCGTTATACGGGCGGGCCATAGAAACGGCTTTTTCAACCAGTACTTTACTCTCCGGGGACAGGTCTACTGCAATCAGAATATGTTTGTAAGCCATAGTGTTACTCCTTCCATAAGTTTGTCGATGACCATTGGACCTGACAGCTGGCGCTGCCGTTTCGCCCGCGTCCTGCGTGCTACATTCGCGGGAGGGTAGCCTTTAAGGACTTCATTGTAGAAGATATTTCCTACCTTATAGCGCCCCCCGCACTCCGTCAATGCACTGGGTTCACCTAAAAGTTAAACAAATTTATCCGTCTTACGTATTGATAACGAATAACCTTGTGGTAAAAAAATTAATGGATCTCCTACACTATTTAATGAGCCGGTCGGAAAAATAAATGTGATCGGAATCGCACTCTTTACGGTATCGTCGTGGGTTATTTGGGGAGCGGTAGCCGCGGAGGTTTTCTCCGTAGGCGGGTCGCCGGGGAGGAGGTATGATCAGCACTATTGCGCTGTTTTGGGCCCTGTGTGTCGTTTGTGTGGTGAATATGGCACGCTACTTCTCATCGTTGCGTGCATTATTGGTGGTGCTACGTGGTTGCGATCCCTTGCTCTATCAGTATGTTGATGGCGGCGGCTTTTTTACCTCGCACGGGCAGCCCAGCAAACAGATGCGGCTGGTGTGGTATATCTATGCCCAGCGCTACCGTGACCATCACGATGATGAATTTATTCGTCGCTGCGAACGTGTTCGTCGCCAGTTTATCCTGACCAGCGCCCTGTGCGGCCTGGTGGTGGTGAGCCTGATTGCGCTGATGATCTGGCACTAACGTTTCAGAATAAAAAAACGGGCCAGCAAGCTGGCCCGTTTTGAACGAATAACGCTTAAATCAGTTTCAGGGAGAGCCAGTAAAGGACGCCTGAAAGGATAATCGCTGCCGGCAGGGTCAGCACCCAGGCCATCAGAATGCTGGTCACCGTCTTTTTCTGCAGACCACCGCCATCCACCAGCATCGTCCCCGCTACCGAGGAGGAGAGTACGTGGGTGGTGGAAACCGGCATCCCGGTGTAGCTCGCCAGACCGATAGAAACCGCTGCGGTCATCTGAGCCGACATCCCCTGAGCGTAGGTCATGCCTTTCTTACCAATCTTCTCACCGATGGTGGTCGCCACGCGGCGCCAGCCGATCATGGTGCCGATACCCAGCGCCAGCGCGACAGCCATGATAATCCAGATTGGCGCGTACTCGATGGTGCTCAGCATATCGGTTTTCAGTTTCTTCAGCAGACGCTGGTCGTCAGCGCTCACATCCGGCAGCTTCGCCACCTTGTCGGTGGTGTCGGAGATGCAGAGCATGATGCGACGCAGCTGGCCGCGCTGTTCCGGTTTTAGCGACTCGTAGTTCTCAACGCCGGTCAGCATGGTTTTGACGCGGTCAAGGGCGTTGATGGTGTTCGCCGGATGGCAGTGGAACTCGCCATTGGCCGCGGTATTGGTATCCGGAGAAGGCACCAGCTGATCGACGCCGGTGGCTTTTTTCAGCAGTTCAGGACGCTGCTGGAAGAAGGTTTCCACGTTGTTGACCGCATCGCGGGTACGGGTGATTTCGTAACCAGAGGCATTCATATTCACCACGAAACCCGCCGGCGCGACGCCGATCAGCACCAGCATCACCAGGCCAATGCCTTTCTGCCCATCGTTAGCACCGTGAGAGAACGACACGCCAATAGCAGACAGGATCAGCGCGATACGGGTCCAGAACGGCGGCTTTTTCTTACCGTCTTTCTTTTCACGCTCTGCGGGCGTGAGGTGGATACGCGCGCGTTTTTTGGTTCCGCTCCAGTAGCGACGCAGCAGGAAAATCAGGCCGCCCGCGATCACCAGACCGACGATCGGCGAGATGATAAGCGAAGCAAAAATACCGATGACTTTCGGGATATTCAGCGCATCAACCACGGAAGTACCGGTCATCAGCGCATTGGTTAAACCAATGCCGATGATGGCGCCAATCAGGGTATGAGAACTGGAAGCTGGAAGACCGAAGTACCAGGTGCCGAGGTTCCAGATGATCGCCGCCAGCAGCATAGAGAACACCATGGCGAGGCCATGTGCGGAACCCATGTTAAGCAGCAGATCGGTCGGCAGCATATGCACGATGGCATAGGCTACGCTGAGACCGCCCAGCAGAACGCCGAAGAAGTTGAAGAGCGCCGCCATCGCCACAGCGAGCTGTGAGCGCATTGCGCGAGTGTAGATAACCGTAGCCACCGCGTTTGCGGTATCATGGAAACCGTTAATCGCTTCGTAAAACAGTACAAAAGCTAAAGCAAGCAATAATAATAGTCCGGTATGTAAATCCAGACCGGCAAATAAATGTAGCATAGGACGTTACGCCATTTTGAGGACATGAACGCGGCGCATTATCAGTGACTTTAGCGGCGCGGGCAAAGTGAAATATAGACTTTTTTTGATTTTCTTCCTGTTTAGGTTTTACCCTGTTGGGAGTAATCCTATATCTTTCAATGATGTATCTAATGCGGGATTTTTCCCGCTGGTGTGACCAGAGTGAAATATTTACAAAACCCGACAATTGGGGAACGAGGAACGCGGTGTGGAAAGGTTTGATGCCATTGTCGTTGGCGCCGGAGCGGCGGGAATGTTTTGCGCAGCGCAGGCGGGCCAGCTTGGCTGCCGCGTCCTGCTGCTGGATAACGGCAAAAAGCCGGGGCGAAAAATTCTGATGTCCGGCGGCGGCCGCTGCAACTTTACCAACATGTATGTTGAACCGGCGGCCTATTTGAGCCAAAACCCGCATTTTTGCAAATCTGCCCTGGCGCGCTACACCCAGTGGGACTTTATCGAGCAGGTCGGCAAATATGGCATCGCCTGGCATGAGAAGACCCTCGGCCAGCTGTTTTGCGATGATTCGGCGGAGCAGATCGTCAATCTGCTGCTCGCGGAATGTGAAAAGGGCGGCGTGCAGATCCGTCTGCGCAGCGAAATCCTCAGCGTGGAGCACGATGAACAAGGCTACCGGCTACAGGTGAACGGCGAAACGCTGATGACCAAAAAGCTGGTGATCGCCTCCGGCGGTCTGTCGATGCCGGGGCTCGGCGCCTCGCCGTTTGGCTATAAAGTCGCCGAGCAGTTCGGCCTGAAGGTGCTGCCGACCCGCGCGGGACTGGTGCCGTTTACCCTCCACAAGCCATTGCTTGAGCAGCTGCAGGTCCTCTCCGGCGTGTCGGTGCCGTCGACCATTACCGCCGAGAACGGCACTCTGTTTCGCGAAAATCTGCTGTTCACCCACCGCGGCCTTTCCGGACCGGCGGTGCTGCAAATTTCCAGCTACTGGCAGCCCGGCGAGTTCGTCACCGTTAATCTGCTACCGGACTGCGATCTTGATGACTTCCTTAACGAGCAGCGCAGCGCGCATCCCAACCAGAGCCTGAAGAACACCCTGGCGATGCAGCTGCCGAAGCGGCTGGTGGAGTGTCTGCAGCAGCTGGGGCAGATACCTGATGTGACGCTCAAGCAACTGAACGTTCGCGATCAGCAGACGCTGGTGGAGACGTTAACCGCCTGGCGCGTGCAGCCGAACGGCACCGAAGGCTACCGGACGGCGGAGGTGACCCTCGGCGGCGTGGACACCAACGAACTCTCGTCGCGTACTATGGAGGCGCGTAAGGCGCCGGGTCTCTACTTTATCGGCGAAGTGATGGACGTTACCGGCTGGCTCGGGGGGTATAACTTCCAGTGGGCGTGGTCAAGCGCCTGGGCCTGCGCGCAGGCGCTGGTGGAAGGGTAATCTACGCGTCCGGGCGCCCTGGTGCCCGGACGTATATGATCAGTTCAACCCAAGAAAATACTGGGCGATTTTGAAATAGATAATCAGCCCGGTGCCATCAATCAGCGTGGCGATAAACGGCGCGGAAACTACCGCCGGGTCAATGCCGATCCGCTTAAGCACCATCGGAATGACCGAGGAGACAATCGCGCTCCACAGGGTAATGCACACCAGCGTCAGGCTGACGATGAGCGTGATTTCCATGCCAATCCCCATCATCCAGGCGCGCAGGCAGCCCGCCAGGCCCAAAGTCAGGGCAATCAGAAACGAGGTCGATACCTCTTTGCGGATCACCCGCCCCATATCGCGCAGTCGCACTTCCCCCAGCGCCATCGAGCGCACCAGCGTCGAGGTGATCTGCGTTCCGCTGTTGCCGCCGGTGCCGATGAGCAGCGGAATAAAGAAGGCCAGCGCGATGGCCGATTCCAGGGCTTCTTCGAAATGCTGCAGTACGCTGCTGGTGTAGGCTTCGGCCACGAACAGCAGCAGCAGCCACACCGAGCGTTTTTTCCACAGCGTCCAGGGGCTGATCTCGAGGTACGGTTTTTCCAGCGGCAGCGTTGCCCCCTGCAGCTGAGCATCTTCGGTGACGTCATCCTCCAGCAGATGGGCGATCTCCTTCTCCATCAGGCAGCCGACCAGCTCGCCTTTATCGACGACGGGGACCAGGTCGAGGCCGCGCTCGCTGAGCTCGGCAATCACCTGCTGGCGCTCATCGTCAGGTTTGACGCGAAACAGGCAGCTGTCCATCAGGTGGCGGATAGACTGGTTGATATCCGTTTCCTGGAGTAGCTTTTTGACCGACAGGCTGCCACGCAGCTTCTTGCCAGCGACGACAAACACCTGCCCGGGAATATCATCGCTGGCCAGCTGGGAGATAAAGTGTTCGCACGCCTCATGAACGCTGAGATGTTCCTGCAGCGTAATAAAATCGGTACGCATGTACTGGGCGATCGCATCGCCGTCGAAGCCAGAGGTCGCCTGATGGGCGGCGCAGAGTTGAATGGAAGACATGTTTAAAAATCCCTATAAAAAATCACTCATAGGGGCGAACAAGACAGGGTTAGCGCAGGCAGATCCCTACGTCCTGGTTTTAGCACTGCATAACGTATCTGAACGGTCATGACCGCCAGAAGTTACCTTGGCAACACCTTGATTCGATGGAAGCCTGTATTTCCCTGAGTGGTCTCTCTCGATACCAACAGGGCGGTAACTTGTATTTATGCAGGAGCCTCGCCATAACGAGATCGTTAAATGAGGCGCCATTATTGGCGAAGCGGGATAATTAACAAAGCGTATAATTTATATGGTTTATCAACTGTTGATAAACCCCCCAAGAATTTTCAAATAATTAATCATCCGCTAAACACTGCAAATGCCCATGGCGCACGCCGCGCTGGGCAATCACGTCGTCGGCAAAATGCTGTACCTCGGCCATATCACCTTTCAGCACCGCAATCTCCAGGCAGTCGTCATGACTGATATGCACATGCAGCGTGGCGACGGAGAGATCGTGATGATGATGCTGGGTGGCCACCAGCCGGCTCGCCAGTTCGCGTTTCTCATGTTCATACACGTACGACAGGACGGCATACCCGCGCCGTGATTCCGGCGACGGAGGATCCTGGTTGAGGGCGTCGCGCAGAATATCGCGTACCGCCTCCGAACGGTTGTGGTAGCCGCGGCGGGCGCTTAGCGCATCGAGGGCGGCCAGCAGGTCATCATCAAGGGTCAGAGTTACGCGCTGCATGGCATGGCCTCGTTAAGCAGAGTGGCAGGAAAAGGGGGGAGCACCGCCTGCTGGAGCGCCTGTCCGGCAGGGGAACGCAGGCGTAGCGGTAGACTAACCGTTGCGGTTTCGACGATGCGCCCGTGCTCCATCACCAGCACTCGCTGGCAAAAGCGCTCCACCAGCCGCAGGTCATGGGTGATGAACAGGCAGGCGGTGTCAAACTGCGCCTGTAGACGCTTCAGCAGGGCGATAATCTCCGCCTGCAGCAGCAGATCGAGATTTGAAACCGCTTCATCAAGGATCAACAGCTGCGGCCGTACCGCCAGGGCGCGTGCCAGGCAGACGCGCTGCAGCTGTCCGCCGCTGACCTGCGCCGGGCGCTTATCGAGCAGCGACGGCGCGAGGTCGACGGCCAGCAGCATCTCTTCCACCCGCCGCGCACGCGCCTCACGCGACAAGCACAACAGATGGCGCAGCGGCTCGCTGACGATCTCGCGCACCGTTTTGCGCGGATTCACCGCGCTGAAGGCATCCTGAAATACCAGCTGAATATCACGGCGGAAGGCGCCGATGGCCTCGCCCTTCAGGGCGGCCAGCGGCGTGCCGCGCCAGGCAATATCACCGTGCTGCGGCGTTTCCAGACCTACCAGCATCCGCGCCAGGGTGCTTTTCCCACAGCCGCTGCGTCCGAGCAGGGCCACCGTTTCGCCGGGGGCGATGGCGAGATGGATCGCATGCAGGACCCTGCCGTGGTGAGGATAATCGTGACTCACCCCGGTAGCGCTGAGTAAATTCATGGTGTTTTCTCCAGACCGTATAACGCCAGATGCGCGGCCAGCAGGCGCTGGCTGAGCGGGTGCCGCGGGGCGCTAAATAGCGTATTCACATCGCAGTGTTCAACGAGGCGACCGTTCTCCATCACCGTTACGTGATGCGCCAGCCGCGCCACGACGCCCATGTCATGCGTCACCAACAGCAGTCCCAGACCGCGCCTGGCGACAATATCCGCCAGCAGGTCGAGGATGCGCGCCTGGGCGATGGCATCGAGATCGGTCGTCGGCTCGTCGGCGATGATAAAGGGCGCGCGGCTGAGCAGGGCGAGAGCGACCATCATCCGTTGCAGCATGCCCCCGCTCATTTCAAAAGGGTAGCGCTTCAGTAGCGCCCGCGGATTGTCCAGACCGACCTCCTCCATCGCTGCCAGCAGCACGGCGTCATTCGTTTCACGACCCGCTGCCCGGCAGGTTTCCCGGACATGCGCGGCCATGGTCTGCAGCGGGTTAAAGGCGCTACGCGGGTTCTGCATGATGGTGGCGATGGTCGCCCCGCGCAGCTGTTCGCCGTGCACCGGAATGCCGTCGAGAAGCACCCGGCCGGCGGTTTGCCTGACGCCGGGCGGCAGCAGGCCCAGCGCGGCGGCGCAGGTCAGCGATTTTCCGCAACCACTGCTGCCGAGCAGCGCCAGCACCTGGCCGCGGCGCAGGGTGAAGGAGACGTCGCTGACCAGCGGTCGGTCAGCGGCAAGCGAGATCTGTTCCAGTTGGATCTTCTGCGGCATCAGTGGCTATGCTCCGCGATCAGGTGGGGATCGAGACGATCGCGCAGCGCGTCGCCCAGCAGGTTAAAAGCCATCACGCTGATGAACAGCGCCAGCCCCGGCCAGACCATTTGCAGCGGCTGGGTCCAGATATACTGCCGGGCGTCGTTGATCATCACCCCCCATTCCGCCGTCGGCGCGCTGACGCCGAGACCGAGGAACGACATGCCGGCTACGTGAAGCATCATATGGCCGATATCCAGCGAGGCGAGCACCAGCAGCGAGGGGATCACCGCGCCGGCCAGATGGTCGCTGAACAGCCGCCACTGGCTGGCGCCGCTCAGACGGGCGGCGAGGATAAATTCGCGCTGGCGCAGGGAAACCACCAGGTTACGCACCATTCTGGCGTACCAGGCCCAGTGCGACAGCGCAATGGCGAGGATCACATTGGTCAGCCCGGTACCCAGCACTCCCACCATAAAGAACGACAGGATCGAGGTCGGAAAAGTCATAAACAGTTCGGCGATGCGCATCAGGCCGCGGTCGGCGCGGCCGCCCAGCAGTCCGGCGCTGCCGCCGACCGCCAGGCCGATCAGCAGCACCAGCAGCAGACAAGCCATCACCGCCCCCAGCGAAACGCGGGTGGCGGCCAGCAGGCGTGAGAAAATATCCCGGCCGAGATGATCGGTGCCGAGCCAGTGCGCTGCGCCCGGCGGCAGCAGCCGCTGCTGAAGGTCAATCGCCGCTGGATCCCAGGGCAGCCACCAGCCGCTGCCGATGGCGATGACCGCCAGCAGCGCGATAACCAGCATGGCCAGTTTTACCGGCCAGCGAAAGCTTTGTAGCCCTCTCATGCGCTCACCTCCTCGTGGCGGCGCAGGCGCGGGTCGAGCGCCGCGTTAAGCACATCCACCGCCAGATTAGCCAGCACGAACACCGTCACCATCATCAGGGTAAAGCACTGGAGCACCGGGTAATCGCGATTGAAAATGGCGGAAACTGCGTAGCGGCCGACCCCGGGCCAGGCAAAGATATTTTCGATAATCATGGTGCCGCCGATCAGCTCGCCAATGTGCATGCCCATGGCGGTCACCACCGGCAGGGTGGCATTGCGCAGGATATGTCGGCGCTCCACCTGGCGCGCGCTCAATCCGCGTAGCCGCGCCCATATCACGTGACGCTGGCTGGCGGCGTCCAGCATGCTGGCGCGCAGCAGGCGGGCGTTGATCGCCAGCGACATAAAGGCGATGGAGACGGCGGGCAAAATCAGGTGCTGCCAGTCGCCATACCCCATCGCCGGGAGCCACTGCAGATGCACGGAAAAGAGCATCACCAGCAGAAAGGCCAGCCAGAAGTTGGGCATTGAGACGCCGAGGAAGGCAATCAGCCGTACGATATAGTCCGGCAGGCGATCGCGATGGCGCGCCGCCCAGATGCCCAACGGCAGGGAGGTGACGAGGATCAGCGCCAGCGCCGCGCCGGTGAGCAGCAGGGTGGCCGGCAGGAAGTGCAGCAGGTCGTCCAGCACCGGGCGCTGGGTGGCATAGGAGAGACCGAAATCCAGGTGCAGCGCCCGCCATAGCCAGTGCAGATACTGCATTGCCAGCGGCTGGTTGAGCCCCAGCAGCTCGCGGGTCGAGGCAACCATCTCTTCAGTGGGCGGCAGGTTCGACAGGCGTAAATAATCCAGCGCCGGGTCGCCGGTGCCGAGCCGCAGCAGCAGAAAGATGATGGCTGAGGCGGCGAGCAGCAGCGGGATCAGCAGCAGCAGGCGGCGTAAAATATAGCGTAGCATTATGGCGTTACCGGGGTAATCTGGTCGAAAGGGATCTCGCTGGTCACCGGGGCGAACGGGATCTCCCCGACCTCCTGGCGCGCGACCGACATCAGCGAGACATAGCTGATGGGCAGATACACCGCGTCCTGATGCAGACGGGTCAGCACATCATGGTACAGTTTTCTCCGCTGCGCCTCGTCACCGGTGGTCAGCACTTCACTAATCTCTTTATCAATCAGTGCCTTGTCTGGCAGGCCGCGCTGGGCCTGGTAATCCGCATGCGACGGGACGCGCATCGAGCTTAAAAAGGCATGCGGATCGTAGGGCGCGCCCCAGGTGCGATTGAAGATCATGCCGAAGCGGCCTTCGCGCTGGCGCGCGTAAATGCTGCTTTCCTCCTCGCCCACCAGGGTGACCTGCACGCCGACCTGCCGCAGATTGGCCTGAATAATTTCGGCCATCGATTTAGCCAGCGCGTCGGTGCCAATAAACGCCAGCTCAATCGCCAACGGTTGCCCGGCTTTTTGTCGCCAGGGCTGGCCCTCCAGCTGCTGCCAGCCGGCCTGTTCCAGCAGGGCGCGGGCTTTTGTCGGGTCGTAACGGCGCGGCGTCAGATCCTGCGGGGCGTAAGGGACGGAGGGGGCAAACAGGGTGTCGGCAACCTGCTGGGTGCCATACAACACGCTATCGACAAGGGTCTGTTTATCGACGGCGTAGTTGAGCGCCTCACGAACCGCCTGCTCGCGGGTCGGGCCCTGGCTGGCGTTTAGCGCCAGCATTACCGTCTCCGCCGGGGCGGACAGGCGCGCCACGTAGCCGGGGTGATGGCGAAAGCGTTCGAAGGTGTCCAGCGGCAGCAGCCCTTCATCGCCGTAGAGCATATCGATTTCCTCGGTTTCGAACGCCACCGCCCGGCTGGTAGCGTCGGGGATCACCTTGATGGTGATTTGCTGTAGCGCGGGTTTGCGACCCCAGTAGCGCTCATTGCGCACCAGCACATCGCGCTGATTGAGCTGCGAGCTTGCCAGCCGCCACGGGCCGGTGCCGATCGGGGCTTTAATGCCCCTGGCGGTGCCGCCATCGATAAACTGCGAGGGGGCGATGAAGCGGAACGGGCGGGGCAGGGCCAGCTCTTGCAGTAAGGGGGCGTAGGCGCTTTTCAGGGTGATCTGCAGCTCGGTGGCGCTGAGGGCCCGCACGTCGGTTATTTGGTTGGCGAGCTCAAGCCAGGCGTGGCGTTGGCGGTTGGCCAGCACCGCCTGAAAATTGGCCGCCGCGGCCTGGGCGTTAAACGGTTCGCCGTTGGAGAAGGCCACATCGTCGCGCAGGGTGAACCACCAGGTTTTTCCGTCGGCGGAGTGACGCCAGCGGGTTGCCAGCCAGGGCTGTACGCTGCCGTCAGCCTGATACTTCACCAGCGGTTCATAGACCATGCTTTGGGCAAACATCTGGTTGGGCGTATAGAGATGGGGATTCAGCGGGCCGACGTTAACCGGCCAGGCGGTGGTGAGCTGGTACGGCGCGGCCTGAGCCAGCAGAGGGACGCAGGCGACCAGCGCCAGCAGGGTGAGGCGGATTATAGACAAGACGGCAATCTCAACGACAGGAAAGTATGACGATTTTAGTGATTCATCATACTTTGGGAGTAACCTGGATCAATATTGCGCCGGAAAGTATAAGAAAATCGTATCATTACGCCCAGGCGACCAGCGCCGCCTTACCCCTCAGGGCGTCCGGAACAACGCCAGCAGCGTGTCCACCTGTTCGTCGATCGGCGCCAGGTCCCGCTTGACGATCAGATGCAGCGGCGTCGCGCGGCGCGCGCCATGGCTGAGGGGCAACCGCTTCAGCACGCCCTGGTCGAGATGGGGGCGAATGCGCTCCTCCGGCAGCCAGCCGAAGCCGACCTGATACATCACCGCATCAATGGCGGCATCAATGGTGGAGAAGGTCCAGGCGTCTCGCGGCGCCTGGCTATCGCCGCCCTGATCGGCAATGCGCACCAGCGGCCACGGCGCCAGCGCGCTATCCTCCAGCGGTCCGTCCAGCGCGGCGAGAGGGTGGTCGCGGTGGGCGACGGCGATGAAATCAATATTCATCAGCCACTCCCCGCGGCCGGTAATATCCTGGCGGCGGGTCAACACCATCACATCGGCTTCCGTCCGCGCCGCGCTCTCGTCATCCAGGTTTTCCAGCACTTCGGTGAGCCTGACCTGAGTCTGCGGATAGCGCTGCTGAAACTGGCGTAAAATCGCGAACAGCCGCTGGCGCGGGAAAATACTGTCGACCACCAGATCCAGGCGGGTCCGCGCCCCGTTGCGCAGAGTGGCGGCGTGCGTCTCGACGTAGGCGAAGGCCTGCAGCAGCGGCTTGACCTGATTCAGCAGTAGTTCGCCAGCCGGCGTCAGCACCGCCCGCCGGCCGGACGGCGCCAGCAGCGCCACGCCTAAGCGCTCCTGCAGCAGCGCGAGGTTATAGCTTACCGATGACTGACTGCGATTGGTCTCCTCCGCCGCTCTGGCAAAGCTCCCCAATTCCACTACCTTTTCGAGTAACGCCCACTGCTCCAGGGTTGTCTTGTGCATAATCAATCTAAAATTTGAATGTATTTAATCCAAACATAGCGTTATTCATTCATTTTTTAAAGACGTATGCTGTCCTCAACAAAACAGAGGAGAATAAATGATGAGCACTTTCGACAAACATGACCTCAGCGGCTTTATCGGTAAACATCTGGTCTATACCTACGACAACGGCTGGAACTACGAGATTTACGTCAAAAATGGCCACACCCTCGACTACCGTATTCACAGCGGCATCGTCGGCAATCGCTGGGTGAAAGATCAGGAAGCGTACATTGTGCGGGTGGGGGAAAGTATCTACAAAATCTCCTGGACCGAACCGACCGGCACCGACGTCAGCCTGATCGTCAACCTGGGCGACAAACTATTCCACGGCACTATTTTCTTCCCGCGCTGGATCATGAATAACCCGGAAAAAACCATCTGCTTCCAGAACGACCATATTCCGCTGATGAATTCGTATCGCGATGCCGGCCCGGCCTACCCGACGGAAGTGATTGACGAGTTCGCCACTATCACCTTCATTCGCGACTGTGGCGCGGATAATGACGAGGTCATTAATTGCCCGGCGAGCGAATTGCCTGCGGATTTTCCTGCAAATTTGTAATTCAGCAGAAATAACTTTGTGATCTGCGCTAACTTTTTGTCATTAAGCGTGACAATGACAGAATAATAAATTGTGAACTGGTTTAGTTCTCGTTTAATTTCAACTATTGCGTTCCTGTACTCTTTTTCGTGACAGGAACGCATCTCCGTCAAATTTCTGCCATAAAAAACTCCTATCATACTGTTTATTAAGAATTTATTTCTTATTCCGAAGAAATATTAATTTCTTAATATTATCCTAAGCAAGGTCGACTACATTAATAGTGGTCGAGATACCCTGAAATGGAATGCCGTGCTGAACTCACTTCATTTTAATTTCGTTTAAGTCCGCAGGCGCAGGATATTTTATTCTAACGACCCAGATTCGTGCGTGGGTCATCTACAGAACAGGATGATGATGAGCGATTTTTTGCCTTTTTCGCGCCCGTCGATGGGCGACGCAGAGCTGGCAGCCCTGCGTGAAGTTTTAGCGTCGGGCTGGATCACCACCGGGCCGAAGAATCAGGCACTTGAAGCGGCATTCTGCCAGCTGACCGGCAACCGTCATGCGATTGCCGTCAGTTCAGCGACCGGCGGGATGCATGTGACCCTGATGGCGCTGGGTATTGGCCCCGGCGATGAAGTCATTACGCCGTCCCAGACCTGGGTCTCCACTCTCAATATGATCTGCCTGCTGGGCGCCACGCCGGTGATGATCGATGTCGATAACGACAATCTGATGATTACCCCTGACGCGGTGGAAGCGGCGATCACTTCGCGTACCAAAGCGATAATTCCCGTGCACTACGCGGGCGCGCCAGCCGACATCGACGCCATTCGCGCGGTGGGCGAGCGCCATGGCATTTCGGTGATCGAAGACGCCGCCCATGCGGCCGGTACCCATTATAAAGGCCGCCACGTGGGCTGGCAGGGGACCGCCATTTTCTCGTTCCACGCGATCAAAAACATGACCTGCGCCGAAGGCGGGCTGATTGTCACCGATGACGACGAGCTGGCCTCCCGCATCCGTAGCCTGAAATTCCATGGTCTGGGCGTGGACGCTTATGATCGCCAGACCCACGGCCGCGCGCCGCAGGCGGAGGTGATCACCCCGGGCTTCAAGTACAACCTTGCCGATATCAATGCCGCTCTGGCGCTGGTCCAGCTGGAAAAACTGAGCCACGCCAATCAGCGCCGGACCGAGATTGCCCAGCGCTACCTGCGCGAGCTGGCGGACACGCCGTTTAAGCCGCTGAGCGTCCCGGCATGGGAGCACCAGCACGCCTGGCATCTGTTTATCATCCGCGTCGATGAGGCCGCGTGCGGCATCAGCCGCGACGCGCTGATGGAAAAGCTGAAGGCGATGGGCATCGGCACCGGCCTGCACTTCCGTGCGGCCCATACGCAAAAATATTACCGCGAGCGCTTCCCTGAGGTTTCCCTGCCGAATACCGAATGGAACAGCGCCCGCATCTGCTCTCTCCCGTTGTTCCCGGATATGACCGATGACGATGTCACTCGCGTTATCTCCGCACTGCGCCAGTTGTCAGGACGTTGATATGCTTACTTACCCTCCCGTGAAGAAGGTCTCGGTGGTTATCCCGGTTTATAACGAACAGGATAGCCTGCCGGAACTGCTTCGTCGTACGGATGCCGCCTGCGCCACCCTGGGGCGGCAATATGAAATTCTGTTGATCGACGATGGCAGCAGCGACGATTCCGCGCGCATGCTCACCGAAGCCGCCGAGGCGGAAGGCAGCCACGTCGTCGCCGTGCTGTTAAACCGTAACTACGGCCAGCACTCGGCGATCATGGCCGGCTTCAGCCATGTAACCGGCGATCTGATTATTACCCTCGACGCCGACCTGCAAAACCCGCCGGAGGAGATCCCGCGGCTGGTGGCGAAGGCTGATGAAGGTTACGACGTGGTGGGCACCGTCCGCCAGAACCGTCAGGACAGCATCTTCCGTAAAACCGCGTCGAAGATGATCAACCGCCTGATCCAGCGCACCACCGGCAAAGCGATGGGCGACTACGGCTGCATGCTGCGCGCTTACCGCCGCCATATCATCGACGCCATGCTCAACTGCCATGAGCGCAGCACCTTTATCCCGATCCTGGCGAATACCTTCGCCCGGCGCGCGGTGGAGATCCCGGTGATGCACGCCGAGCGCGAATTCGGCGACTCCAAATACAGCTTTATGCGCCTGATCAACCTGATGTACGACCTGGTGACCTGTCTGACCACCACGCCGCTGCGTCTGCTCAGCATTTTCGGCAGCGTGATTGCCCTGCTGGGCTTCGCCTTCGGCCTGCTGCTGGTGGTGCTGCGTCTGGCCTTCGGCCCACAGTGGGCGGCGGAAGGGGTGTTTATGCTCTTCGCCGTGCTGTTCATGTTCATCGGCGCCCAGTTTGTCGGTATGGGCCTGCTCGGGGAGTATATCGGCCGCATCTATAACGACGTGCGCGCCCGCCCCCGCTACTTTATTCAACGTGTTGTTCGCCAGCCGGAAACGGCATCTAAAGAGGAAGATCGTTCATGAAAGCCGTAGTCTTCGCTTATCACGATATGGGCTGCACCGGTATCCAGTCCCTGCTGGACGCCGGGTATGATATCGCTGCTATTTTCACCCACCCGGATAACCCTGGCGAAAACCATTTCTTTGGCTCCGTGGCGCGCCTTGCCGCCGAGCAGGGCATTCCGGTGTGGGCGCCGGAAGACGTGAACCATCCGCTGTGGATTGAGCGTATCCGCGAGATGAAGCCGGACGTGCTGTTCTCCTTCTACTATCGCAACCTGCTGGGCGATGAGATCCTCAATCTGGCGCCGAAAGGGGCGTTCAACCTGCACGGTTCGCTGCTGCCAAAATATCGCGGCCGCGCGCCGCTGAACTGGGTGTTGGTCAATGGCGAAAGCGAAACCGGCGTCACCCTACACCGGATGGTGAACCGCGCAGACGCTGGCGATATCGTCGCCCAGCAGGCCGTGGCGATTGGCGCGGATGACGCCGCCCTGACGCTGCATCGTAAGCTGTGCGCCGCCGCCACTGAGCTGCTGAGCCGGGCGCTGCCGGCGATCCTCGCCGGCACCACCGATGAGCGTCCGCAGGATCACAGCCAGGCAACCTATGTGGGGCGTCGTACCCCGGAAGATGGCCGGCTGGACTGGGAGCTGCCGGCGCAGACCCTGCACAATCTGGTGCGTGCGGTCTCGGATCCGTGGCCGGGCGCCTTCGGCTACGCCGGAGCGAACAAGTTTATCGTCTGGAAATCCCGCGTTCGCCACGATTTGCCAGCAGCTAAACCGGGCACCGTGCTCTCCATTGCTCCGCTGATCGTCGCGTGCCAGGACGGGGCGCTGGAGATTGTCACCGGCCAGACCGAACGCGGCGTGTACATGCAGGGCGCTCAGCTGGCGCAGGCGCTGGGCCTGGTGTCCGGGGCGGTGATCAGCAGCAAACCGGTGGTGGCGATTAAGCGTCGCACCCGGGTGCTGATCCTCGGCGTCAACGGCTTTATCGGTAACCACCTGACCGAGCGCCTGCTGCAGGACGACAACTATGAGATTTACGGTCTGGATATCGGCTCCGACGCCATCAGCCGTTTTCTCGACTGTCCGCGTTTCCACTTTGTGGAAGGCGATATCAGCATTCACTCTGAGTGGATCGAGTATCACATTAAGAAATGCGACGTGGTGCTGCCGCTGGTGGCCATCGCCACGCCTATCGAATACACCCGCAACCCGCTGCGCGTGTTCGAGCTGGATTTCGAAGAGAACCTGAAAATCATCCGCGACTGCGTAAAATACAATAAGCGCATTATCTTCCCGTCGACCTCGGAAGTGTACGGCATGTGCACCGACAAAAATTTCGACGAAGATAGCTCCAACCTGGTGGTGGGGCCGATCAACAAACAGCGCTGGATCTACTCGGTCTCCAAGCAGCTGCTGGATCGTGTGATCTGGGCCTATGGCGATAAGAATGGCCTCAAGTTCACCCTGTTCCGTCCGTTCAACTGGATGGGGCCGCGTCTGGATAACCTTAATGCCGCGCGTATCGGTAGCTCCCGCGCCATCACTCAGCTGATCCTCAACCTGGTGGAAGGGTCGCCGATCAAGCTTATCGAAGGCGGCAAGCAGAAGCGCTGCTTCACCGACATCAGCGACGGTATCGAAGCGCTGTTCCGCATCATCGAGAACAAAGACGGCCGCTGCGACGGGCAGATCATTAACATCGGTAACCCGGATAACGAAGCGAGCATCAAAGAGCTGGCCGAAATGCTGCTCGCCTGCTTCGAACGTCATCCGCTGCGCGATCGCTTCCCGCCGTTCGCCGGCTTCCGTGAAGTGGAAAGCAGCGATTACTACGGAAAGGGCTACCAGGACGTTGAGCATCGTAAGCCGAGCATCCGCAACGCCAAACGCTGCCTGAACTGGGAGCCGAAGGTGGAGATGGAAGAAACGGTCGAACATACGCTGGACTTCTTCCTGCGCACGGTTGAACTGGAGGACGATAAAAATCCATGAAACAGGTCGGCTTACGCATAGATGTCGATACCTTTCGCGGCACGCGGGACGGCGTTCCGCGGCTGCTGGAGCTGCTGGGCCGGCATGGGATCCAGGCAAGCTTCTTCTTCAGCGTCGGGCCGGACAATATGGGGCGCCATCTGTGGCGCCTGATAAAACCGAAGTTTCTGTGGAAGATGCTGCGTTCCAGAGCCGCCTCGCTGTACGGCTGGGATATTCTGCTGGCCGGCACCGCCTGGCCGGGGCGCCGCATCGGCGCAGGGAACGAAGCGGTGATCCGCGCCGCCGCCGAATCTCATGAAGTCGGCCTGCACGCCTGGGACCACTACAGCTGGCAGGCGTGGAGCGGCGTCTGGCCGCAGGAAAGGCTGGCGCTGGAGGTTGAGCGCGGCCTGCTGGAGCTCGAGCGCATCATCGGCCGGCCGGTGACCTGCTCGGCCGTCGCCGGCTGGCGCGCCGATCAGCGGGTGGTTAAAGCCAAAGAATCCTTCGATTTTCTCTACAACAGCGACTGTCGCGGCACGCGGCCGTTTCTGCCCCAGCTCGGCAGCGGCGTCTCTGGTACCGTGCAGATCCCGGTCACGTTGCCGACCTGGGACGAGGCGGTGGGCACGGCGGTGGATATCGCCGGCTTTAACCGCTACCTGCTGGACTGCATCCATCGCGACCCGGGCGTGCCGGTCTATACCATTCACGCTGAAGTGGAAGGCATTGCCTACGCCGATCAGTTCAATGAACTACTGACCATGGCGGCGGAAGAAGAAATTCAGTTTTGCCCACTGAGCCAGCTGCTGCCCGCTGACTTTAGCGAGCTGCCCTCAGGCAAAGTGGTTCGTGGTGAACTGGCTGGCCGGGAAGGCTGGCTCGGACGTGAACAATTACTGACTTCGGGTATTTGATGAAAAGCATTCGCTATGGCGTCTCTCTGATTGCGCTGTTTGCGCTGTATTATCTGCTGCCGCTCAATTTCCGTTTGCTCTGGCAACCCGACGAAACCCGCTACGCGGAGATCAGCCGTGAAATGCTGGCCACCGGCGACTGGGTGGTACCGCATTTTCTCGGCCTGCGCTACTTCGAAAAACCGATTGCCGGTTACTGGATCAACAGTATCGGTCAGTGGCTGTTTGGCCATAATAACTTCGGCGTACGCTTCGGGTCGGTCTTCGCCATCACCATGACCGCCCTGCTGGTGGCCTGGCTGGCGTGGCGGATCTTTCGTGATAAGCGGGTAGCTATCCTGTCGCCGATTATCTTCCTCACCGCGATGCTGGTGTATGCGATTGGCACCTATGCGGTGCTGGACCCGATGATCACCCTGTGGCTGGCGCTGGCGATGTGCAGCTTCTGGGGCGCGGTGCAGGCGCACAGCCGCAGCGGCAAAATACTGGGCTACGTGCTGCTGGGCGTCGCCTGCGGGATGGGGGTGATGACCAAGGGCTTCCTGGCGCTGGCGGTGCCGGTGGTGGGCGTTCTGCCGTGGGTGATCGCCCGTAAACGCTGGCGTGAAGTGCTGACCTACGGCTGGCTGGCGGTAATCGTCTGTACGCTGGTGGTGCTGCCCTGGGGGCTGGCTATCGCTCAGCGCGAGCCGGACTTCTGGCGCTACTTCTTCTGGGTCGAGCATATTCAGCGTTTTGCTGAAAAAGACGCCCAGCACAAAGCGCCGTTCTGGTACTACATCCCGTTCCTGATCGCCGGCAGTCTGCCGTGGCTGGCCCTGCTGCCGGGGGCGCTAAAGCGCGGCTGGCTTGAGCGCGATGAGGCCCGCGGCGCGCTGTATCTGCTGGGTTGGGTGGCGATGCCGTTCCTGTTCTTCAGTATCGCCAAAGGCAAACTGCCGACCTATATTCTGCCGTGCTTTGCGCCGCTGTCGATCCTGATGGCCCGCTACGCGCTGGAGGCCGCAAAGACCGGCGCGAAAGCGTTGCGCATCAACGGGATGATCAACCTGGGCGTTGGTTTGCTGGGGCTTATCGCCGTGCTGGTGGTCTCGCCGTGGGGCTTCATGCATAAGCCGGTGTGGACCAAGATTGAGCTGTATAAATGTCTGCTGGCGGCGATCGCTTTTGCCGTCTGGGCGCTGATGGGCTGGCTGGCGATGAAAGACTCTGGCCGCCGCTGGAGCCTCGCCGCGCTCTGTCCGCTCGGCCTGGCGCTGCTGGTGGGCTTCGCCATCCCGGACCGGGTTATCGACAGCAAACAGCCGCAGTTCCTCGTGGATATCGTCAGCGAATCCCTGCAGCCCAGCCGTTACGTCCTGACCAACAACGTTGGGATCGCCGGCGGCCTGGCCTGGGAGCTGAAGCGAAGCGATATTATTATGTTCGACAAACAGGGTGAGCTGAAGTACGGTCTCGACTGGCCGGATGCTCAGGGAAGCTTTGTCAGCCAGGCCGGTTTTGCCGACTGGCTGGCCGCGCATCGTCAGCAGGGGCCGGTCTCGCTGGTGCTGTTGATGGATAAAGGAGAGAGTATGCTCGACTTACCGTTACCGAAGCCGGATAACGCCTACGAGCTGGGCCGGGTCGTTTTCCTTCAGTACCTGCCGCAATGAGCGTCTGGATCTGTCTGGTGTGCGCCAGCCTGCTGAGCTGCGCCGGACAGCTCTGCCAGAAACAGGCGACCCGCCCGTCCCGTCGCGGACGGCGGAGTCGCCATATACTCTTCTGGTTGGGGATGGCGCTGTTATGTCTGGGCTGCGGCATGCTGCTGTGGCTGAGCGTCCTGCAGTCTATTCCGGTCAGCATCGCCTATCCGATGCTGAGCCTGAATTTCGTCTGGGTTACCCTCGCGGGCTGGGGCATCTGGCATGAGCCGGTCGCCCGTCGCCACTGGCTTGGCGTCGGGTTGATCGTCGTGGGCATTGTCATTCTGGGGACCAGCGTCTGATGGGCTTTTTCTGGGCATTACTCAGCGTCGGCCTCGTCAGCGCCGCGCAGTTGCTGCTGCGCAGCGCCATGGTGGCCTTGCCGCCGCTGACCGATATTGTGGCATTTCTCCAGCATCTGCTGCATTTCCAGCCCGGGACTTTCGGCCTGTTTTTCGGCCTGCTGGGCTACCTGCTGTCGATGGTCTGCTGGTACTTTGCCCTCCATCGCCTGCCGCTGTCGAAAGCGTATGCGCTACTGAGCCTGAGCTATATCCTCGTGTGGGCCGCCGCCATCTGGCTGCCCGGCTGGCATGAGCCGTTCTACTGGCAATCGCTGCTGGGTGTGGCGATCATCGTCGCCGGCGTATTGACCATCTTCTGGCCGGTGAAACGCCGCTAGCCGGGGAGCCGGCTTTTGGGACGGCCCGGGCCGAGCAGGATCGCCAGCTTGCTGCCCCCGACGGTGGTTTCCATCCAGATTTTACAGACGCTGGTTAACGGCACCGAGAGCAGCATTCCCACCGGCCCCAGCAGCCAGCCCCAGACCAACAACGACAGGAACACCACCAGGGTCGACATCCCCAGCCGGTGGCCCATCATGCGCGGCTCCACCATGTTGCCCAGCACCATATGCACCACCAGAAACAGCGCCCCTACCAACAGGCACTCATAAATGCCGCTGAACAGCAGCGCCTGCAGCATGGGGGGGATAGCGGAGATGGCGGAGCCAATGTTCGGCACATAGTTCAGCAAAAACGCCAGCACCCCCCACATCAGGGCGAACTGTACCCCCATCGCCAGCAGCCCCAGCCAGACAATCAGCCCGGTCCACAGGCTAATCAGCGTCTTCAGCGCCAGATAATGGGTGACGCCTTTCAGCGCCCGGTGCAATCCGGCGATATGCAGGCGCGGGTTATTGAGGGCAAAACGCAGTTTGTAGGGCAGGTGGCGAACCTCAAACAGCATAAAGATCACCGTCATCACCAGCATCACGATGCTGGCCATCGCCCCGGAAAGCTGGGTCATCAGCGTCGTGGCCCAGGTCATCAGCCGTTCTGAATCCATGCGCCGCAGCATCCGCTCCGGATTGATATGCAGATTAAGGAAGGGGAGATACTCCTGGAGCTGGAGGATCTTGCGCGTCAGGGCGCGGTTGAAATCGGGCAGCATGGCGACAAAGTCATTGAGCGACGCCGCCAGCACGCCGAGCAGCGCGGTGAGCATCACCAGCATCGCCGTCACCACCAGGGTAATGGCGAACGGACGCCGCACCCCGCGGCGAATGAACCAGGTGACCAGCGGGTTGAGAACAATAGCGAAAAACAGCGCCAGCAGCAGCTGCACCAGGATATCGGCGGCGGCGTGGATCCCGGCGAGGATAATCACCAGCGCCGCCAGCTTAAGTAAAATATGAAGCCCGGCTTTATCAGCCTGCGGAGGGGACATAGGTATTCCTTTTATGAGTCGCGCCAGATAAGTGTAGCGGTTCGCCGACTGCCAATATTCCGAAAGGAGGGCTGCTTTTCCGCCGACAGCGTGGTAATAGTGAAAGCTGGTTGTCGAAATCTGGTGGAACCTGATGCCCGAACCCGTCGCCGAACCGGCGCTTAATGGACTGCGCCTCAATCTGCGGATTGTCTCTGTCGTTATCTTTAACTTTGCCAGCTACCTCACCATCGGCCTGCCGCTGGCGGTGCTGCCCGGCTATGTTCATGATGTCATGGGCTTTAGCGCTTTCTGGGCCGGGCTGGTGATTAGCCTGCAATACTTCGCCACGCTGCTCAGCCGCCCGCATGCCGGGCGCTATGCCGACCTGCTGGGGCCCAAAAAGATTGTCGTCTTCGGCCTCGGCGGCTGCTTTTTGAGCGGTTTAAGCTATCTGCTGGCCGCCTGGGGCAGCGGCTGGCCACTGATTAGCCTGCTGCTGCTATGCCTCGGACGGGTGATCCTTGGTATCGGCCAGAGCTTCGCCGGCACAGGCTCGACGCTGTGGGGCGTCGGCGTGGTCGGTTCGCTGCATATCGGGCGGGTGATCTCGTGGAACGGGATTGTGACCTATGGGGCGATGGCGATGGGCGCGCCGCTCGGCGTGCTGTGCTATTCGCACATTGGACTCAGCGGTCTGGCCGGGGTCATTATGGCGGTAGCGCTGGTGGCTATCCTCTGCGCGCTGCCCCGCGCGGCGGTGAAGGCTGCCAAAGGCAAAGCGATGTCGTTTCGTGCGGTGCTCGGCCGCGTCTGGCCCTACGGCATGGCGCTGGCGTTGGCCTCCGCCGGCTTTGGGGTGATCGCCACCTTTATCACGCTATTTTATGACGCCAAAGGTTGGGACGGCGCGGCTTTCGCGCTGACATTATTCAGCTGCGCGTTCGTTGGCGCGCGGCTGCTGTTTCCCAACGCCATTAACCGACTCGGCGGGCTGAACGTGGCGATGCTCTGCTTTAGCGTGGAGGCGATCGGCCTGCTGCTGGTCGGCTTTGCCGATACGCCGATGATGGCGAAAATCGGTACTTTCCTTACCGGGGCTGGCTTTTCGCTGGTCTTCCCGGCGCTGGGGGTGGTGGCGGTGAAAGCGGTGCCGCAGCACAATCAGGGGTCGGCGCTGGCGACCTATACCGTGTTTATGGATTTGTCGTTGGGCGTCAGCGGGCCGCTGGCCGGATTGCTGATGGCCTGGACCGGGATCGCGATGATTTATCTCGCCGCGGCGGGGCTGGTGATGGCGGCGCTGCTGTTGGGCTGGCGGCTAAAAAAACGGCCCCCGGTTAGCGAACCGGAGGCCAGCGCACCAGGCCAGTAATTACTGGATGGTGAGGGTGTTGATGATGCTTTCCGCTTCGGTCTGCGCCTGCTGCTGGTTATCCGCCGGCAGGGTGACCTGCAGGGTCAGCAGCTTGTCATCCACTTTGCCGAGGATCACGGAAGACCAGGCGGTCTGCCCCTTGGCGGAGATGATGCTGTCCAGCTGCTGCAGGGTATGGCCTTTAATCTCCAGCGGTTTATTGCTCACCACCTGCAGCTGCGGGTCGCGGCTGCGCTGCTGATCTTCCAGGCGTTTCGCCAGCACCGCCAGATCTTCATTGGTGCTGTCGCCGACGATGACGATGACCGCTTTCTGGCCGGTAGCGTCAGAGTAGACGTGCATATTGTTCGCCTGGGTACCCAGTTTGCCGCTCTGGTCGGCCATGCCCGCAGGCAGGGTGAAGCTCAGCTTGCCATCCAGCAGGCTGATTGCCTGGCCGCTGGCATTGCTCTCCGCTGCTGCGCCAACGGTTGGCGCTTTTGAATCGCTGTTATCGCAGGCGGCAAGCCCCATCACCAGCAGGCCAATACCGACATATTTAACCAAATTGCGCATTGACATCTTCCTTTCGATAAACGGCCACTAATGGCTCATCCGGCTATCTTAACACATCAGCCCGCGAGTACCTTTAACTCGGCTGTAATGCCGACAAATCAGATTTATCCGCCAGTCTTTTCAACAGCATATTTAACAGCACGCCGTACATCGGCAGGAAGAAAATGATGCTGATAAGCACTTTAAAGCTGTAGTCGACGAGGGCGATTTCCCCCCAGTGGGCGGCCATAAACGGGTCCGGGCTGCGCCAGAAAGCGATAAAGAAAAACGCCACGGTATCGCTGATGTTGCCGAACAGCGTCGAGGCGGTAGGGGCCAACCACCAGCGGCGGCTCTGCCGCAGGCGGTTAAAGACGTGAACGTCGAGGATCTGCCCCAGCGCATAGGCCATAAAGCTGGCGACGGCGATGCGCGCGACGAAGAGATTAAAGGTGCCCAGCGCGGCAAAGCCCTGCCATTCGCCCATGTAGAACAGCGCGGAGATGCCGTAAGAGATGGCCAGCGCCGGGACCATCACCGCGAAAATGATGCGTCGCGCCAGCGGGGCGCCAAAAATTCGCACCGTCAGGTCGGTGGCGAGGAAAATAAACGGAAAACTAAACGCGCCCCAGGTGGTATGGAAACCAAAGATGGAGATCGGCAGCTGAACCAGATAGTTGCTGGAGGTGATGACCAGCAAATGAAATAGCGAAAGCCAGACGAGCGCTTTTTTGCGCTGTACGGTAGTAAACGGATTCATATTGTGACCTTTTTATGCCCGTCATGCTTCAGGTGAATGAGCAATCGGCAGCGGAACGTTGGGGTGAGGGAACCCAATTAAAAACGGCTGCATGATACTGCGTTGCCGGCGTAATGCAATGGTTGTTTTTCGCGCAAACGTTAACCTGGCTTGCGTACTGGCGAGCAGGGGGTAAACTAGGGCCGTTTTGTTGACGTGAGACTAAAATGAGCGAACTTTTCTCCACTCCTGACCACACCCTGGATGCCCTGGGACTCCGCTGCCCGGAGCCGGTCATGATGGTGCGTAAAACCGTGCGGACGATGCCGGTGGGCGAGACGCTGCTGATTATTGCTGACGATCCGGCCACCACCCGCGATATCCCGGGATTCTGCCGCTTTATGGAGCATGAGCTGGTGGCCCAGGAAACCGAAGCCCTGCCGTACCGCTACCTGATCCGCAAAAGCCACTGAGCCTCTCCCGGATGGCGGCGCGTAGCGCCTTATCCGGGCTACCCGACGGTCTGGAACCGTAGCCCTGCTAAGCGTAGCGCGAGCAGGGAAGCCGGTATCGATGCTACAACTTCTTACGCAATAACCGCAGCGCGTTAGCCGTTACCAGCACGGTGGCGCCGGTATCCGCCAGCACCGCCAGCCACAGACCGGTCAGGCCGAGCAGGGTGGTGACGAGGAAAATCCCCTTCAGCCCTAAGGCAATCGCGATGTTCTGGCGGATATTGGCGTGGGTGGCGCGCGCCAGGGAAATCATCTGCGCCAGGCCGGTCAGACGGTTATGGGTCAGCGCGGCGTCGGCCGTCTCCAGCGCCACGTCGGTTCCGCTGCCCATGGCGATGCCGATGGTGGCCGCTTTCATCGCCGGGGCGTCGTTGATACCGTCCCCGACCATCGCCAGCGGCGCGTCGGCATTCAGCGCTATCACCGCGTTGACCTTGTCCGCCGGTAGCAGACCGGCGCGGAATTCCAGCCCCAGTTCGCTGGCGATGGCCGCCGCGGCGCGCGGGTTATCCCCGGTAAGGATCACCCCCTGAACGCCCAACTGATGCAAAGCATCCACCGCCTGACGCGCGTCGTCGCGCAGGGTATCGCGCAGCGCCAGAATGCCGAGCAGCGTCTCGCCGCGCATCACCAGCACTACCGTTTGCCCGGCGCTTTCCAGCTGCTGGATCTGCGCCTCATGCTCTGCCGGGGCGGCTTTGCTGGCGGCGCAGATCAGGATGCGGCTGCCGTTGACTTCGGCTTCGATACCAGAGCCCGCCAGCGCCCGCTGGCCGCTGGCAAGCGGAATGCTCAGCTGACGCCGCTGCGCTTCACGGACGATAGCCTGCGCCAGCGGGTGGCTGGAGCCTTGCTCCACCGCCGCCGCCAGCGCCAGCAGCGCGTTGTCGTCAACTTCGGCCGTGGCAATAACCGAAGTCACCTGCGGCTGGCCGACGGTCAGGGTGCCGGTTTTATCGAACGCCACCTGGCGCACCTGGCCCAGCTGTTCCAGCGCCGCGCCGCCTTTGATTAGCGCCCCGCGGCGGGCGGCGACCGCCAGGCCGGAGGTGATGGCCGCCGGCGTGGAGATGACCAGCGCGCATGGACAGCCGATCAGCAGCAGCGTCAGTCCTTTATAAATCCACGGCAGCCAGGCGCTGGCGAAGAACAGCGGCGGGACAATGGCGACCAACAAGGCCACCACCATAATGGCCGGGGTGTAGATCCGGCTGAAGCGGTCGATGAAGCGCTCGATTGGCGCCCGACGCTCCTCAGCCTCTTCAATCAGCTTCAGGATGCGGTCGATGGCGCTGTCGCCCGGTTCGGATATCACGGTAAGCTGCACCAGGCGGTCGACGCTGGTGGCGCCCGCCGCTACCCGTTCCCCGGCCTGACGCTCCACCGGCACCGACTCGCCGGTCAGGGCGCTTTCATCAAAGCTGGCAAACGGCGACAGCAGTTGTCCATCCGCCGGCAGACGCCCGCCGGCAGCCACTTCAATCACATCTCCGGGACGCAGGTCGCGCTGGGCGACGGTTTCCCGCACGCCGTTGCGCAGACGGATGGCGGTGTCGGGCTTCAGCGCCATCAGCGCGCTCACCCCCTGCCGTGCGCGGCTGGCGGCCCAGCCTTCGAGACGCTCGCCGATCAGGAACAGCAGCAGGACCATCGCCGCCTCCGCGGTGGCGCCGATAAACAGCGCCCCGATGGCGGCGACGCTCATCAGCGTTTCAATGGCGAACCAGCTCCCGCTCTTGATCAGGCGTAGCGCCTGGCGGGCAACCGGCCACAGGCCAACCAGGGTGGTGGCAATAAAGGCCAACTGACCGGCAGGGTGGTTGGCCTGCTCCAGCCCCCAGCTCAAGGCCATCATGATAACCAGCGTCAGTAACGGCAGATTGTCGCGCAGCAGCGACCCTCGGGTTTGCTTAGCTGCGGGAGCATCGGCATCGCGCAGCGTATACCCCGCCTGGCGGACCGCGTTCTCAACCTGAGCGCGGACATCGCCCTCGGCGTTAACCAGCAGCTTTTCTGTGGCGAACAGCACCTGGACCTGACTGACCCCGGGCACCTGACGGACCGCGGTTTCCACCTTGCGGGCGCAGGCGGCGCAGTCCATGCCATCAACTTGCCAGCTATAGCGGGCGTCGCTAAGCGCTTCGGCGGCAGGGGCGGACTCTGTGGCGCAGGCGTGATCTGTACAGCAGCTCTCCGCCGGGGCGGTTGCTGGCCGCATGGTGAAAGACGAGAATTGTGGAACTTTTTTATCCTGCGCGTCTGGAGTCGACATGGCACCCTCCGGGAAATGATAATTTTCTCATTAGCCGTAGGATACACTCTGGAGTCGACTCCAGAGTCAAGAACTAAATTACAGGTACAGCGCGCGCACGATCAGGAAGTGGCCGGCAAAGTAGAACGCGGCGGCGATGGCGTTATCGGCGCGGAAGCGGCGACGATAGTGGCTCACCAGCCACACGGCATTGCTCAGCAGCAGCAGGGCTGCGCCGGCGAAACCGGACAGCGCGGTGTTGGTGGGGCGGGCAAACCACAGCTCGCCGGCCAGCCAGACCATTACCAGCGTCATTCCGATAAAGGTCAGCACCGGCATTTTCATCTCTTCCAGCCGACTCCAGATCACCGCCATTAGCAGGGCGCCGAATACCAGCAGCACCAGCGGCAGCGGCCAGAAGAACGACAGCGTCAGCTGGCTGGCGAACCAGATGGTATACAGCAGATGTGACAGGAAGAAAGCGCCCACCGCGTACATCACCCGCTGGCGCGGCAGCAGGGTCAGGGCGTCGCCGAGCAGCGAGGCGCACAGGCCAGCCAGCACCAGATAGCTGATGGCATTGAACATCGGCGCCTGCCAGGCCAGTAACAGCAACAGAATCAGGGTGACAGGTTTAAAAACCCAGCGTCGCCATGCCGGCCCACGATAGGATGCATCGACATAAAGCCATGCGGAGAAACAGACAGCAATAAATGACCAAAGCATAGTAAGTCCCTGTATCTGTTATCATAAAGAAAGTTACGGATGCGTGATGCTACTACTCAGTGTAGTGGTTTGGCGTAGCAGATGACAATGTTATTCCCGACGCAGTATGCTGATTCCTGATATTTTTTATGGGTAACCCTAATGAGTAAAATGCCCCTCTTTTTTGTTCTGGTCGTCGCGGTGATTGTGGTGGCGGCTTCGTTTCGCTATGTCCAGCAGCGCCGTGAGAAACAGGCGAATGACGCCGCGCCGTTGCTACAAAAGCGGGTTATCGTCAGCAATAAACGGGAAAAAGTGATTAACGATCGGCGCTCGCGGCAGCAGACGGTGACGCCTGCAGGCAGTGAGATGCGCTATGAAGCGAGCTTTCGCCCCGAAAACGGTGGTCTGGAGGTGGTGTTTCGCCTTGACGCGCCGCAATATCACGCGCTGAGCGTCGGCGATCGTGGGATGTTGAGTTATAAGGGCACAGCGTTCGTGGCGTTTACGCCCGATCCCTGAGCCCTTTTCAGGACTATTTTTTCAGCGTCGCCTTCAGTTTTTTCTGCCAGGCGACGAGCTCAAACACGCCGAAAATAAAAATGCGGATTTGCTCAAAGCGGCTCAGCGGCGGCGCCTCTTTCGGCTGCGTCGCCTTGAGCAGCGTCAGCTGCAGACCGTGCATCAGGATCATGAAAATCAGCGCGACGTTGACAAAGATATTCAGCGGCTTCGGGAAGGGCTGAAACAGATTCAATAACAGAAAGGCCCAGACGCACAGCATCAGCAGGCGGCCTAAATTAATCAGCATGGTGCTCTCCTTGGGCCTCACGTTGGTAAAGACGGTAGGCGACCTGTCCGGCCACTTTTTCACGATACAATTGCCAGTTAGCCGGCACCGGCGGTAAGCCGTTTTCGACTTCGCTTTCGACGTACACCAGGGCCTCATCGGCCAGCCAGCCTTGTGTCTCCAGCAGACGTAGCGTCTCCTCCAGCAGCCCCTGACGGAACGGCGGGTCGACGAACACGATCTGGTGCGGGGTCCCCGGCTGGCTCAGGAAGCTGAGGGTGTTGGTGGTGATCACCTTGCCGCGATCCGCTTTCAGGGTGGCGAGATTTTTTTGCAGCTGCTGGGCTACGCCGCGCTCCATCTCCAGCAGCGTGGTGCTGGCCGCATAGCGGGACAGCGCTTCCAGCCCCAGCGCGCCGCTGCCGGCAAAGCAATCGAGGCAGTGCGCGTCAACAATGGACGGCGCCAGCCAGTTAAAAAGGGTTTCGCGAACCCGGTCGGTGGTCGGCCGCAGGCCCGGGCTCTCCGGCACCGGTAATTTACGGCCGCGCCATTGCCCGCCGATGATGCGGATCTGGCCGCTGCCCGCGTGGTTTGGTTTTTTCATCTCTCTGCTCAAGTCTCAACTTCCAGCCTGCTATTCTAGCGATCGACGGCGGTTGACGAAACCTTAATCCGGGGGCGGTGCTGCGAGTTAAGTTAAGTGATAGACTATCCAACTAATTTCATCATTTTTTCAGCTTCTGATGAAGCTGCGCCATGAATAAACAGCGAGGAGTGTGGTCGCAAATGGCAAAAGAGAAAAAACGTGGCTTCTTTTCCTGGCTGGGCTTTGGACAGAAAGAACAGGCACAGGAAACCGAGACTGAGCAAAAAGTAGAAGAACAGCAAGCGGTTGCCGAAGAGATACCGGCGGTTGAAACCCCTGCTGAGCCGAGCGCGCCGAAAGCAGACCCGGAGGCGTTTGCCGAAGACGTCGTCGAAGTGACCGAGACGGTGGTCGAAAGCGAAAAAGCGCACCTCGCGGAGCCTGCCAGCGCGCAGGAAGAAGAGTGGGTGGAAACGCCTGTTCTGACCGAAGAAACGCCTGTTGTTGAACCGGAGCCCGCGGTCAGCGAACCGCCTGAACAGCCTGCGGTGGTTGAGCCGCTGGCGGAAGAGGTTATCGCCGAACCGGTGGTGGCGGAAGCCGTAGCAGAGCAGCCTGTGGAAGGCATCGTTGTCCAGCCGCAGGAGACAGAAGCGCCCGAAGAGGACGCGCCGTTAAGCGATGAAGAGCTGGAAGCGCAGGCGCTGGCGGCCGAAGCGGCAGAAGAGGCGGCGGTAGTGGTGCCGGCGCCCGAGGACGAGGCGCCGCTTGAAGCGCTGGCTCAGGAGCAGGAAAAACCGACAAAAGAAGGTTTCTTCGCCCGCCTCAAACGTAGCCTGCTGAAAACGAAGCAAAATCTCGGTTCCGGATTTATCAGCCTGTTCCGCGGTAAGAAGATCGACGATGATCTGTTTGAAGAGCTGGAAGAACAGCTGCTGATCGCCGACGTCGGGGTGGAAACCACCCGCAAGATCATTACCAACCTGACGGAAGGCGCCAGCCGTAAGCAGCTGCGCGATGCGGAAGCGCTGTACGGCCTGCTGAAAGAAGAGATGGGCGAGATTCTCGCCAAAGTAGACGAGCCGCTGAACGTTGAAGGCAAAACGCCATTTGTTATTCTGATGGTCGGCGTGAACGGGGTGGGGAAAACCACTACCATCGGCAAGCTGGCGCGTCAGTTTGAACAGCAGGGTAAGTCGGTGATGCTGGCGGCGGGGGATACCTTCCGTGCGGCGGCGGTGGAACAGCTGCAGGTCTGGGGCCAGCGTAATAATATCCCGGTGATCGCCCAGCACACCGGCGCCGACTCCGCCTCGGTGATTTTCGACGCCATTCAGGCGGCGAAGGCGCGCCATGTTGACGTACTGATTGCCGATACCGCCGGGCGTTTGCAAAATAAATCGCACCTGATGGAAGAGCTGAAGAAGATTGTCCGGGTAATGAAAAAGCTGGACGTCGACGCGCCGCACGAGGTGATGTTAACCATTGACGCCAGCACCGGGCAGAATGCTATTAGCCAGGCCAAACTGTTCCATGAGGCGGTAGGATTGACCGGGATCACTTTGACCAAGCTGGACGGCACCGCCAAAGGCGGCGTGATCTTCTCGGTGGCCGATCAGTTCGGCATTCCGATTCGCTATATTGGCGTCGGCGAGCGTATTGAGGATCTGCGTCCGTTTAATGCGGGCGACTTTATTGAGGCACTTTTTGCCCGAGAGGATTAAGAATGATTCGCTTTGAACAAGTCAGCAAAGCCTATCTCGGTGGGAGACAAGCGCTGCAGGGGGTGACCTTCCACCTGCAGCCGGGCGAGATGGCGTTTCTGACCGGCCATTCCGGCGCAGGGAAGAGTACCCTGCTGAAGCTTATCTGTGGTATCGAACGGCCCAGCGCCGGGAAAATCTTCTTCAGCGGTCATGAAATCAGCCGTCTGAAGAGCCGTGAGGTGCCGTTCCTGCGCCGCCAGATCGGTATGATTTTCCAGGACCACCATTTGCTGATGGATCGTACCGTGTATGACAACGTGGCGATCCCGCTGATTATCGCCGGCGCCAGCGGCGATGATATTCGTCGTCGCGTCTCGGCGGCGCTGGACAAGGTTGGCCTGCTGGACAAAGCGAAGAATTTTCCCATTCAGCTCTCCGGCGGTGAGCAGCAGCGCGTGGGAATCGCTCGCGCGGTGGTCAACAAGCCGGCGGTGCTGCTGGCGGATGAACCGACCGGCAACCTCGACGAGGCGCTCTCGGAGGGGATTTTACGTCTGTTTGAAGAGTTTAACCGCGTCGGGGTGACGGTACTGATGGCCACGCACGATCTGGGGCTTATCTCCAGTCGTCCGTACCGCGTGCTGACGCTTAGCGACGGCCATCTGCATGGAGGCATTCGGGGTGAATAAGCGCGACGCAATGAACCAGATTCGCCAGTTCGGCAGCAAGTTCGATCGCCTGCGCAACGCCGCGGGCGGCGGCGGTGGCGGGCGCAATGCGCCAAAACGGCCGAAAGCGGCGCCTAACCCGGCCTCGCGTAAGAGCAACGTATTCAACGAGCAGGTGCGCTATGCCTGGCACGGCGCGCTGCAGGATCTAAAAAGCACGCCGCTGGCGACCTTCCTGACGGTCATGGTCATCGCCATTTCGTTGACCCTGCCAAGCGTCTGCTACATGGTCTACAAAAACGTCAGCAGCGCGGCGTCCCAGTATTATCCCTCGCCGCAGATCACCGTTTATCTGGAAAAAACGCTGGATGACGATGCCGCGGCGCGGGTGGTGGGCCAGCTGCAGGCGGAGCAGGGCGTCGACAAGGTAAACTATTTGTCCCGTGACGAGGCGCTGGGGGAGTTCCGTAACTGGTCAGGCTTTGGCGGCGCCCTGGATATGCTGGAGGAGAACCCGCTGCCGGCGGTCGCCATCGTGGTGCCGAAGCTGGATTTCCAGAGCACCGAGGCGCTGAATACCCTGCGCGATCGGGTAACGCGGATCCAGGGCGTCGATGAAGTGCGGATGGACGACAGTTGGTTTGCCCGTCTCTCCTCGCTCACCGGGCTGGTAGGACGCGTGTCGGCGATGATCGGCGTGCTGATGGTGGCGGCGGTGTTCCTGGTGATCGGCAACAGCGTGCGCCTGAGCATCTTCGCCCGCCGCGATACCATTAACGTTCAGAAGCTTATCGGCGCCACCGACGGCTTTATCCTGCGTCCGTTCCTCTACGGCGGAGCGATGCTGGGCTTTTCCGGCGCGTTTTTATCGCTGATCCTGTCGGAGATTCTGGTAATGCGCCTCTCGTCGGCGGTGACCGAAGTGGCGAAAGTCTTCGGCACCCAGTTTGAGCTGAGCGGCTTAGGCTTCGACGAGTGTCTGTTGATGTTGATCGTCTGCTCGATGATCGGGTGGGTAGCCGCCTGGCTGGCGACAGTGCAACATTTACGTCACTTTACTCCCGATTAATAAAAGCGTGATATAATCTTTCCCTGCTGCAATGAGTTCCTGTTCGCAGGGAAAGATACCGCAAGCTTGTTCCCCTTTTCCTGCCCTCACTTTTTCATCGTGGTGTCACATTTTGTGCGTAATTTATTCACACCGTTGCATGGAACTTGTGGATAAAATCACTGTCTGATACTAATGTGAGTGATATTCTCGTTGCTCATGAATGCTGGCATGCTTGTTGCCTGATGGGGACAAGAACGCGTCAGAAGATATCAATTGAGAGGATTTGAATGACCAAAGAAATGCAAACTTTAGCTTTAGCCCCCGTTGGTAACCTGGAATCGTACATCCGGGCCGCTAACACTTGGCCGATGCTGTCGGCTGATGAAGAGCGGGAGCTTGCTGAAAAGCTGCATTACCAGGGCGATCTGGAAGCAGCGAAAAAGCTGATTCTGTCTCACCTGCGCTTTGTTGTTCACATTGCTCGTAACTACTCGGGCTATGGCCTGCCGCAGGCGGATCTGATCCAGGAAGGCAATATCGGCCTGATGAAAGCCGTGCGTCGCTTCAACCCGGAAGTGGGTGTGCGCCTGGTCTCCTTCGCCGTGCACTGGATTAAAGCCGAAATTCACGAATACGTGCTGCGCAACTGGCGTATTGTGAAGGTCGCTACCACCAAAGCACAGCGTAAGCTGTTCTTTAACCTGCGTAAAACCAAACAGCGTTTGGGTTGGTTCAACCAGGATGAAGTGGAAATGGTGGCCCGTGAGCTGGGCGTGTCGAGCAAAGACGTCCGCGAGATGGAATCCCGTATGGCGGCCCAGGACATGACCTTCGACATGTCGTCCGACGATGAGTCCGACAGCCAGCCGATGGCGCCGGTCCTGTATCTGCAGGACAAAACGTCTAACTTTGCCGACGGCATCGAAGACGATAACTGGGAAGAGCAGGCGGCGAATAAGCTGACTGACGCGATGCAGGGCCTGGACGAGCGTAGCCAGGACATCATCCGCGCCCGCTGGCTGGACGAAGATAACAAGTCCACGCTGCAGGAACTGGCCGACCGCTACGGCGTCTCCGCAGAGCGCGTGCGTCAGCTGGAAAAGAACGCCATGAAAAAACTGCGTGCCGCTATCGAAGCCTGATACGCCACGCCTGCCTGATACCTGATATCAGGCTCTCCGATAACGCCCCGCCTCAGGTTGGGGCGTTTTGTTTTTCTGCGTCCTCCCGGAGCAGGAGCATCTGCGGGCAGTGCGTCTGCAGGCAGCCGAGTAAGACGCTGAACGCCGACGCCATCTGCTCTTCGGGCTGGCTGGCGAATCCCATCAGTAATCCTTTCTTGCGCGCCGCCGTCAGGTAGTAGCGCGACAGCGGCCGCACCAGAATGTGCCGCGCATTGGCCTCTCTGGCGATCGCCACATCGTCAGCCTCTGCGGGCAAATTGAGGATCAAATGCAGCCCGGCATTATCGCTGAAGTCAGACAGGGCGTACGGCATACAGTGCCGCTGGATAAGCTCAGTTAAAAAGGCGCGGCGACGGCTGTATAGCAGCCGCATACGGCGGATATGGGCCGAATAGTGGCCGGCGGTAATAAACTCCGCCAGCGCCATCTGGATCAGCGAATGGCCGCCGCGGTAAAGCTCGGCATGGGCGTGCTTCAGGTCGCTGACCAGCGGCCGCGGGATCACCACGTAGCCCAGGCGCAGGCCGGGATAGAGCGTCTTGCTGAAGGTGCCGATATAGACCACCGGGGCGTCGGCGACCAGACCCTGCAGGGCGGGGATCGGCTGACCGGAAAAGCGAAACTCGCTGTCATAATCATCTTCGACGATCCAGCTCCCCTGCTGACGGGCGAGCGCCAGCAGGCGCTGGCGGCGCTCAAGGCTCATCACCGCGCCCAGCGGATACTGGTGGGAAGGCGTAACGAAGATCAGCCTCGGCGCATCGTCAACCGTCTCCGGCGGGCACAGGCCGTTGGCATCCACGGTCAGGGGCTCTGCCCGAACGTCGTTCATCGCCAGCACGTGGCGGATCCCCCAGTAGGAAGGCTCCTCCACCCACGCCAGATCGCCGTTATCACACAGCATGCGGGTGACCAGATCGATCGCCTGGTGGATCCCCTCGGTGATAAGAATTTGATCTGACTGACAGTGGACGCCGCGCGACACGCGCAGATAATCCACCAGCGCCTGCTGCAGTTCCGGGGTGCCACCGTTGCAGCTATAGCTAAGCCGCTCCGGTTTGGGCCGACGGCTGATGCGGGCCTGGATCTTACTGAACAACGGGTGGGGAAAGGCGTTAACGTCCGGCACGCCGGGTATAAACGCTCCCCACTGGCGCGGGCTGGCGCTGACCTGGCCGAGCAGATGTTGGCCTCGGCGTGAAAGATGCGCCGTCGGTGCTGCGATACTGCTGTTTTCTTGCTGACCTTTAGCCGTCAATGAGCTCTCAGGGGCGGTTTGGGCAACGAATGTTCCGCTTCCCCGACGGGAAACCACATATCCTTCCGCCAGCAATTGTTCATAAGTTGTTAATATGGTGTTTCTTGATACGCCAAGTTCGCCCGCCAGGTCCCGCGACGGCGGCAGACGGCTTTGCGGCGCCAGCGAACCGTCGAGGATCGCGCGGCGCAGCGCGTTATATAAGCGTTTGTGCAGAAGAGGATCCCGCTCTTCCTGCAGACGGACCAGCACCAGGTCACCCACCAGCGAACGCAATTGGATCCCTCAGATATTCAAAATTGGTACTCGATTATAGGGCCAACTCCTGTGTAAATAAACGACATCGTTTCTAATTTGTTGCGATAACGTGACATACACGACAGGAGATTCGCAGGTGAAAAGCTCAGAACTGAATCAACGTCGCCAGCAGGCGACGCCGCGCGGCGTAGGCGTAATGTGTAACTACTTTGTCGAGAAGGCGGAAAACGCCACGCTGTGGGATATCGAAGGCAATGAGGTGATCGATTTCGCCGCCGGGATCGCCGTGTTAAATACCGGTCACCGCCATCCGAAAGTGGTCGCCGCGGTTGCCGACCAGCTGCAGGCGTTCACCCACACCGCCTATCAGATTGTGCCGTACGAAAGCTATGTTTCGCTGGCGGAGCGTATCAACGATCTGGCGCCAATTGACGGGCCGGCAAAAACGGCTTTCTTCACCACCGGCGCGGAAGCGGTCGAGAACGCGGTGAAAATCGCCCGCGCTTACACCGGTCGTCCGGGGCTGATTACCTTCGGCGGCGGCTTCCACGGCCGTACCTTTATGACCATGGCCCTCACCGGTAAGGTCGCGCCCTATAAAATCGGCTTCGGGCCGTTCCCGGGCTCGGTGTATCACGGCGTTTACCCCAATGCGGCGCATGGCGTGACCACCGCGGATGCGCTGAAAAGCCTGGAGCGCATTTTCAAAGCGGATATTGCGCCGGATCAGGTCGCGGCCATCATCCTCGAGCCGATCCAGGGGGAAGGCGGCTTTAACGTCGCGCCGGCCGATTTCATGCAGGCGCTGCGCGACCTGTGCGATACCCACGGCATTCTGCTGATCGCCGATGAAGTGCAGACTGGTTTCGCCCGTACCGGCAAGCTGTTCGCCATGCAGCACTATGAGGTGAAACCGGATCTGATGACGATGGCGAAAAGCCTCGCCGGCGGTTTCCCGCTGTCGGGCGTCGTTGGTCGCGCCGAAGTGATGGATGCGCCAGCGCCTGGCGGGCTGGGCGGAACCTATGCCGGTAACCCGCTGGCGGTGGCCGCGGCGCACGCGGTGCTGGATGTGATTGCCGAAGAGCAGCTGTGTCAGCGCGCTGAGCAGCTGGGTAGCCATCTGCAGGAAGTGCTCAACCAGGCGCGCGCCACCTGTCCGGCGATCGTGGATGTCCGCGGCCGGGGGTCGATGGTGGCGGTGGAGTTTAACGATCCGCAAACAGGCGAACCGTCGCCGGAATTCACCCGCCAGGTGCAACAGAAAGCGCAGGAGAACGGCCTGCTGCTGCTGAGCTGTGGCGTCTACGGCAACGTGATCCGCTTCCTGTATCCATTGACTATCCCCGACGCCCAGTTCTCGAAAGCGCTGGATATTCTGGCGCGCGTACTGAAGAGCTAACGTCTCCCCGGCGGGCTGCGGCGGCAGGGAAGCCGAACAGAAACAGGACGCCGCAGTCGGCTGTTTATGCTCAGCGTGAGTGGTTTATCACCCTGATATCACCTTTTTTCCGGCGGTGACAACCGCCGGAGTAAAACGGAAAGTATTATGTCTGAAAACTCCACCTTTTCTCCCGTCCTCACCGGCCGGGAACGTACGGCTGTCCCTGCAAAATCTCTGAGCTTCGTCGAAGGGGTATCGATGATTGTCGGTACCAATATTGGCGCGGGCGTCCTCTCTATCGCCTATGCGTCAAGCAAAGCGGGCTTTTTACCACTGCTGTTCTGGCTGGTGCTGGTGGGTAGTCTGACCACGGTGACTATGCTCTATGTCGCGGAATCCACGCTGCGCACCCGTAAACATCTGCAGCTCAGTGGATTATCGAAGCGCTACGTCGGCGGCTTTGGCGCGCTGATGATGTTTCTCTCCGTCTGCGTCAATAGCGTCGGGGCATTGACGGCGTATATGACCGGCAGCGGTAAGCTGCTGCACTCCCTGTTTGGCATCTCGCCGGCGCTGGGCAGCGTGCTGTTTTTCGTTCCGGCGGCAGGAGTACTCTACCTGGGGCTGAAGGCGATCGGCCGCGGTGAGAAATTTATCAGCATCGGCATGGTGGTGATGATCTCGGTGCTGGTGATTGCCACGCTGTTGAAAGAGACCACCCGCGTCGGCTATCTGCTCGATGGCAACTGGCTGTATATGGTTCCGGTCTTCAACGTCGTAGCATTCTGCTTCTCGGCACAGTATATCGTGCCGGAGATGGCGCGGGGCTTCGCCGACAAACCGGAAAAATTGCCTAAAGCCATCATGGTCGGCATGGCGCTGACCTTTACCCTGCTGGCGCTGGTGCCGTTGTCGGTGATCTCGCTTAACGGTCTGGACAATATCTCGGATGTGGCCACCATCTCCTGGGGGCGGGCGCTTGGCGAATGGGCCTTCTTCTCAGCCAATCTGTTTGCGCTGTGCGCGATGCTGACCTCCTACTGGGGACTGGGCGGCAGCTTCCTGACCAATATCTTCGATCAGTTCCGCCTGGGGAATGACGAACAGCCCGCCCGGCGCCTGATGGTGCTGCTGGTGGTGGCGATCCCGCCGTTCGTACTGGCCTATAGCGGCATGGTCTCCTTCGTCAACGCGCTCTATTTTGCCGGGGTGTTCAGCGGCGTCATTTTATCGATTATGCCGATCCTGATGCTCAAGGGCGCCCGCCAGCGTGGCGATCTGACCCCGGGCTGGACCTGTCCGGCCTGGATGACCCATCCGCTTATCCAATGCTTCATTGTGTTGTTGTATCTTTGCAGCGCCGCCTACGCGATAGCATCCGCGGTGGGCTACCTACCCGCAGGCTGGTAATCAGGCTCTGTTTTGCACCGCGTCCGGTTCATGCTGGCGCGGTTTTTTTATTTGTCACTTATCTGTTACATAGCCCGCAATTTAGTCGTTTCAAATTCCTCAGAATGACGGTATGTTTAGCATAGTGTGCTGCAAAAGCGCGGGCAGTCCCCGGTTGATTAGCTATCATATGCTTTTCCTATCGGTATAAACAAAATAATGCGCTAATAAACAACATCACAACAAATGCAAAAACCATAATAATGGGGAGCCTCAGGATGAATATGAAGGGTAAAGCGTTACTGGCAGGATGTATTGCCTTAGTTATGAGCAGCGCGGCGCTGGCGGAAGATATCAAAATCGCGGTAGTCGGGGCGATGTCCGGCCCGGTGGCCCAGTACGGCGACCAGGAGTTTACCGGCGCAGAGCAGGCGGTAGCGGATATCAACGCTAAGGGCGGCATCAAGGGCAATAAGCTGCAGATCGTCAAATATGATGACGCTTGCGACCCGAAACAGGCGGTAGCGGTAGCCAACAAAGTGGTCAACGACGGCATTAAATACGTTATTGGTCATCTGTGTTCCTCTTCCACTCAGCCGGCGTCTGATATCTATGAAGACGAAGGCATTCTGATGATTACCCCGGCAGCGACTGCTCCGGAGCTGACGGCGCGCGGCTATAAGCTGATCCTGCGCACCACCGGTCTGGACTCCGATCAGGGGCCAACCGCGGCGAAATACATTCTCGACAAAGTGAAGCCGCAGCGTATCGCAGTGGTACATGACAAACAGCAGTACGGCGAAGGTTTGGCCCGTGCGGTGCAGGATGGCCTGAAAAAAGGTGGGGCAAACGTGGTCTTCTTCGACGGGATCACCGCCGGTGAGAAAGATTTCTCCACCCTGGTGGCGCGCCTGAAGAAAGAGAATATCGATTTCGTCTACTACGGCGGCTATCACCCGGAAATGGGCCAGATCCTGCGTCAGGCGCGCGCCGCCGGTCTGAAAACCCAGTTTATGGGCCCGGAAGGCGTAGCGAACGTCTCCCTGTCTAACATCGCCGGCGAGTCGGCGGAAGGCCTGCTGGTAACCAAGCCGAAGAACTACGACCAGGTGCCGGCGAACAAACCGATCGTGGATGCGATCAAGGCGAAGAAACAGGATCCGAGCGGCGCCTTCGTGTGGACCACCTACGCGGCGCTGCAGTCGCTGCAGGCAGGCCTGAATCAGTCTGACGATCCGGCGGAAATCGCTAAATACCTGAAAGGCGCGACAGTAGACACCGTGATGGGCCCGCTGTCGTGGGATCAGAAAGGCGACCTGAAAGGCTTCGAGTTCGGGGTCTTTACCTGGCATGCTAATGGTACGGCGACCGACGCCAAATAATTTAACCGGCGCCTTTCACGCTGCAAATGCGTTGTCTGCGGCCCTCAACCCCGGTCACTTACTGATGTAAGCTCCCGGGGATTTCGGGTCTTGACGCCTTTTTGCAACGCGAAATGCTGGGTTAAATGGGTGGGGACTTTCACGCTGCAAATGCGTTGTCTGCGGCCCTCAACCCCGGTCACTTACTGATGTAAGCCAGGTAGCCCGGCTAAGCGAAGCGCCGCCGGGTTCTTCCTTGGTCATGCTCCGCTTATTGGGGCTACGGCTTAATGCTTTTCCCAACCATTCTGCTGGGCGCTAAAGCCGAGCGCCTGCATAAAGGCCACCATCACGCCGCGGTCCTCCACCCCATGGTCGGCGACGCGCCAGCTATTGATCGCCGGGTTATCACGCAATGTCTCTTCCACTAAGTATTGTCCGACGCCGCGGCGGCGGGTCACTTCACGCACGCACAGATCGCTGAGCTCACCTTCGACGCCGCCCAGGGTAACGCGCACGGCGCCCAGCAGGCGCTCGTTAAAGCGGGCGGCGTAGAGACGATGGTTTTCATCAAGGGTCAGCGTCGACAGATCCTGCGACGGCCAGATTTTCCCCAGATCAATGCGATCCTGATCGCTGAAGTGCTGTAAACGGATAATGGTCAGTTTCATGGGCGGCAAATCCAGTGCAAAACAGAGGCGCCAGTGTACCCAAAATTGCTGTCTGGCGGAGCGCTGTTTTTTGCGCGTACATCAGGGGATTCGTTTTCCTGGCGTTGTCAGGGTAGCGCAATCCGTCATGGATCGAAAAATAAGCAGAATTTTAACCTAATGTGCAGCGTTTTATTCCGCCTTATGTATCGTTATTTTATGCTGCAGGATGGACTTTTTTTTGTTTATCTTCACCAAAATACAGAATATTATCTTTGCTTAATCGACTGAAAAATAGAGGTTTTAATCTGTTTTTTAGTGAAAAACTGCGCTAAACCATTAAACTCAATGGTAAAAATGGCGTTGTTTAATAAAAGCACAGAATGCTTTTTAACCATAAAAATACAAAACATTTACACCACATCACGAACGGGGTTCTGCAGCATGAAAAGGAACGCGAAAACCATCGTCGCGGGCATTGTCGCATTAGCGATGTCGCACGCGGCGATGGCCAAGGATATTAAGGTCGCCGTGGTCGGCGCGATGTCGGGGCCGGTGGCCCAGTGGGGCGACATGGAGTTCAATGGCGCGCGTCAGGCGATTAAAGACATCAACGCCAGCGGCGGCATTAAGGGCGACAAGCTGGTGGCCGTCGAATATGACGACGCCTGCGATCCGAAGCAAGCGGTCGCGGTGGCCAACAAAATCGTCAACGACGGCATTCAGTACGTTATCGGCCACCTGTGCTCCTCTTCCACTCAGCCGGCTTCCGACATCTATGAGGATGAAGGCATCCTGATGATCTCCCCCGGGGCGACCAATCCGGAGCTGACCCAGCGCGGATACCAGTACATCATGCGTACCGCCGGCCTCGACTCCTCGCAGGGGCCGACCGCGGCGAAATATATCGTCGAGAAAGTCAAACCGCAGCGTATCGCCATCATTCATGACAAGCAGCAGTACGGCGAAGGGCTGGCGCGTTCGGTGCAGGACAACCTGAAGAAAGCCGGGGCCAACATCGTCTTCTTCGATGGCATCACCGCGGGGGAAAAAGATTTCTCCGCCCTGCTGGCGCGCCTGAAGAAAGAGAACATCGACTTCGTCTACTACGGCGGCTACTACCCGGAAATGGGCCAGATGCTGCGCCAGGCGCGCTCCGTCGGGTTGAAAACCGTGTTTATGGGGCCGGAAGGGGTCGGCAACGCCTCGCTGTCCAATATCGCGGGCGCCGCGGCGGAAGGCATGCTGGTGACAATGCCAAAACGCTACGATCAGGACCCTGCCAACAGCGCCATCGTCAACGCGCTGAAAGCGGAGAAGAAAGATCCGAGCGGACCGTACGTCTGGATCACCTATGCCGCCGTTCAGTCGCTGGCGCAGGCGATGGACAGAACCGGCAGCCAGCAGCCGCTGGATTTAATCAAAGATTTGAAAGCGCACGGGGCGAAAACCGTGATTGGGCCGCTGACCTGGGATGAAAAAGGCGATCTGAAGGGATTTGAGTTTGGTGTCTTCCAGTGGCACGCCGACGGCTCTTCGAGCGCGGCGAAATAAGCGCTGAAGACGAGTTATCCCTCCGCCCGCGAACCGCGGGCGGTTTGAAAAAGGTTACCTTATGTCCGAGCAGTTTCTCTATTTTCTGCAGCAGATGTTTAACGGCGTCACGCTGGGCAGTACCTATGCGCTGATCGCCATCGGCTATACGATGGTGTACGGCATTATCGGCATGATCAACTTCGCCCACGGCGAGGTCTATATGATTGGCAGCTATGTCTCCTTCATGATCATCGCCGCGCTGATGATGATGGGCATTGACACTAGCTGGCTGCTGGTCGCCGCCGGATTCGTGGGCGCCATTGTGATTGCCAGCGCCTACGGCTGGAGCATTGAGCGCGTGGCCTATCGGCCGGTGCGTAACTCCAAGCGCCTGATTGCGCTGATCTCCGCCATCGGGATGTCTATCTTCCTGCAGAACTACGTCAGCCTGACCCAGGGCTCCCGCGACGTGGCGCTGCCGAGCTTGTTTAACGGCCAGTGGGTCGTCGGCCACAGCGACAGCTTCTCCGCGACGATCACCACCATGCAACTGGTGATCTGGGTGGTGACCTTTATCGCCATGCTGGCCCTGACGCTGTTTATTCGCTACTCGCGGATGGGGCGCGCCTGCCGCGCCTGCGCGGAAGATCTGAAAATGGCCAGCCTGCTCGGGATTAACACCGACCGCGTCATTGCCCTGACCTTTGTCATCGGCGCAGCGATGGCGGCGGTGGCCGGCGTGCTGCTGGGGCAGTTCTACGGCGTGATTAACCCCTACATCGGCTTTATGGCCGGGATGAAGGCGTTCACCGCCGCCGTGCTCGGCGGGATCGGCAGTATACCTGGCGCGATGATCGGCGGCCTGATCCTGGGTATTGCCGAGGCGCTCTCTTCCGCCTATCTCAGCACCGAATATAAGGACGTCGTTTCCTTCGCGCTGCTGATTCTGGTGCTGTTAGTGATGCCGACCGGCATTCTGGGCCGCCCGGAGGTGGAAAAAGTATGAAACCGATGCAAATTGCAATGGCGCTGCTCTCTGCCGTGATGTTCTTCATTCTGGCGGGCGTCTTTATGGGCGTGCAGCTGGAGCTGAACGGCACCAAACTGGTGGTCGATACCGCCGCCGATATTCGCTGGCAGTGGATCTTCATCGGTACCGCGGTGGTCTTTTTCTTCCAGCTGCTGCGGCCGCTGTTCCAGAAAGCGGTTAAGAACGTCTCCGGGCCGAAGTTTATTATGCCGGCGATTGACGGGTCGACGGTGAAGCAGAAGCTGTTCCTGATAGCCCTGCTGGTGATTGCCGTGGCCTGGCCGTTTATGGTGTCGCGCGGCACGGTGGATATCGCCACCCTGACGATGATCTATATCATCCTCGGCCTCGGGTTGAACGTGGTGGTCGGCCTTTCCGGCCTGCTGGTGCTGGGCTACGGTGGGTTCTATGCCATCGGCGCGTATACCTTTGCGCTGCTGAACCACTATTACGGTCTTGGCTTCTGGACCTGTCTCCCGCTGGCCGGCCTGGTCTCCGCGGCGGCCGGTTTCCTGCTGGGCTTCCCGGTGCTGCGTTTGCGCGGCGACTACCTGGCGATTGTGACCTTAGGCTTCGGCGAGATCGTGCGCATTCTGCTGCTCAACAATACCGAGATCACCGGCGGGCCGAACGGCATCAGCCAGATCCCGAAACCGACCTTCTTTGGCCTCGAATTTAGCCGCAGCGCCCGCGAAGGCGGCTGGGATACCTTCAGCAACTTCTTCGGCGTCAAATACGATCCCTCCGACCGGGTGATTTTCCTCTACCTGGTGGCGTTGCTGCTGGTAGTGCTCAGCCTGTTCGTCATCAACCGCCTGCTGCGAATGCCGCTGGGCCGGGCGTGGGAAGCGCTGCGTGAAGATGAGATCGCCTGTCGTTCGCTGGGCCTGAGCCCGACGCGCATCAAGCTGACCGCCTTTACCATCAGCGCCGCGTTTGCTGGCTTCGCCGGCACGCTGTTCGCCGCGCGCCAGGGCTTCGTCAGCCCGGAATCCTTTACCTTCGCCGAGTCAGCCTTTGTGCTGGCGATCGTCGTGCTGGGCGGGATGGGCTCGCAGTTCGCGGTGATCCTCGCGGCTATTCTGCTGGTGGTCTCGCGCGAGTTGATGCGTGACTTCAACGAATACAGCATGTTAATGCTCGGCGGCCTGATGGTGCTGATGATGATCTGGCGTCCGCAGGGGCTTCTGCCAATGACGCGCGTGCAGTTGAAGCTGAAAAACGGTCAGGCGAAAGGAGAGCAGGCATGAGTCAGCCATTATTATCCGTTAGCGGCCTGATGATGCGTTTCGGCGGTCTGCTGGCCGTCAACAATGTGTCGCTGGAGCTCAGAGAGCGCGAGATCGTCTCGCTGATCGGCCCCAACGGCGCCGGGAAGACCACCGTCTTTAACTGCCTGACCGGTTTTTACAAGCCCACCGGCGGCACTATTCTGCTGCGCGACCAGCATCTGGAAGGGCTGCCGGGTCAGCAGATTGCGCGGATGGGCGTGGTGCGGACCTTCCAGCACGTGCGCCTGTTCCGCGAAATGACGGTGATTGAAAACCTGCTGGTGGCGCAGCATCAGCAGCTGAAAACCGGGCTCTTCTCCGGCCTGCTGAAAACGCCGGCCTTCCGTCGGGCGCAGAGCGAAGCGCTGGACAGGGCCGCCACCTGGCTGGAGCGTATCGGCCTGCTGGAGCATGCCAACCGTCAGGCCAGCAACCTGGCCTACGGCGACCAGCGTCGGCTGGAGATTGCCCGCTGCATGGTGACCCAGCCGGAAATTCTGATGCTCGATGAACCGGCGGCGGGGCTGAACCCGAAAGAGACCAAAGAGCTGGACGAGCTTATCGCCGAGCTGCGTAACCATCACAACACCACCATCCTGCTTATCGAACACGATATGAAGCTGGTGATGGGCATTTCCGATCGCATCTACGTCGTGAACCAGGGAACACCGCTGGCCAACGGGACGCCGGAAGAGATTCGTAATAACCCGGACGTGATCCGCGCATACCTTGGTGAGGCATAAGATGGAAAACGCGATGTTAACTTTTGACAACGTCAGCGCCCACTACGGCAAGATTCAGGCGCTGCACAACGTCAGCCTGCATATCAAACAGGGCGAGATCGTCACGCTTATCGGCGCCAACGGCGCGGGGAAAACCACCCTCCTCGGCACGCTGTGCGGCGACCCGCGCGCCTCCAGCGGGCGCATTGTCTTTGACGGTAAGGATATTACCGACTGGCAAACCGCGAAGATCATGCGCGAGGCGGTGGCGATCGTTCCGGAAGGGCGGCGCGTCTTTTCGCGTATGACGGTGGAAGAGAACCTGGCGATGGGCGGTTTTTTTGCCGACCGCGATCAGTTCCAGACCCGCATCAAATGGGTGTATGAGCTGTTCCCGCGTCTGCATGAACGCCGTATTCAGCGCGCCGGCACCATGTCCGGCGGCGAGCAGCAGATGCTGGCGATCGGTCGCGCCCTGATGAGCCAACCGCGCCTGCTGCTGCTGGATGAACCGTCGCTGGGGCTGGCGCCGATTATCATTCAGCAGATTTTCGACACCATCGAGCAGCTGCGCGAGCAGGGAATGACGATCTTCCTGGTTGAGCAGAACGCCAACCAGGCGCTGAAGCTGGCCGACCGCGGCTATGTGCTGGAGAACGGCCACGTGGTGCTGGAGGACACCGGCGACGCGCTGTTGGCCAACGAGGCGGTGCGCAGCGCCTATCTCGGCGGTTAATTCATCGCAACCCGGCGTCGTTCACTTCGCCGGTTTGTAGCCCGGGCGAGGCGCTTGCGCCGACCCCGGGAGCCGATCGCACGAATACATTTAAAAGAGCCTGTTGGCTCTTTTTTTGTACATGTATATTGTACAATAAAAGAGTACAGCTTTGGAGGTTTTTATGAGAACGGTTAACTATAGCGAAGCCCGGCAAAATCTGGCCGATGTGCTGGAAAGCGCAGTGACAGGTGTACCTGTGACCATTACCCGTCGTGGGCATAAATCTGCAGTCATCATTAGTGCAGAAGAGTTTGAACGCTACCAGGCGGCCAGAATGGATGATGAGTTCGCGGCTATCATGGCGGTTCATGGTGATGAGATCAGGGAGCTTGCGGATAAATGACGCTGCAGATTATCTCAGCGGAAGAGATAATACAGTTTCACGACAGGCTGCTCCGCGTCACGCCTGGCGTTGCCGGTATGCCCGATCCGGGGCGTGCCGAAGCGATAATGTATAGGGTGCTAAACAAAATTGAATATGAAGGTGTGACAGACGTGTGGCGACTCGCTGCGATGCATCTGCTGGCGATTTCTCGCGGTCATATATTTAATGATGGTAATAAGCGTACGGCACTGTTTATCACCCTGCTTTTTTTAAAGCGAAATGGAATTATATTGCCAGCGAATCCAGACTTCGTCGGCATGACCGTCGAGGCAGCAGCAGGGCAACTTACCCTGGAACAGATTGTCGCGCGTTTGCGTGGATGACGGTTAACTCGTTGCAACCCGGCGGCTTCGCCGGTTTGTAGCCCGGGCGAGGCGCTTGCGCCGACCCCGGGAGCCGACCGCACGAATATTATCCGTGTCTCAGCTCCCACTTTACTTCCCCCGTCCTTTCATCGGCTTGTCATCTCTCTGACCCGTTACTATCTTTTTTTTGTAATAAAAAAGTTATTTTTCTGTAATTCGAACATGTCATGTTACCCCGCGAGCATAAAACGCGTGAAATCGCGCATCCGGCACAACAAGAGAGATAACCGATGATATCGTTACGACATACAGCTTTAGGACTGGCGCTGAGCCTGGCTTTTGCCGGTCAGGCCCTGGCGGTTACCACCATCCCATTCTGGCACTCAATGGAAGGCGAGCTGGGTAAAGAAGTGGATTCTCTGGCGCAACGCTTTAACGCGGCCAATCCTGATTACAAAATCGTTCCGGTATACAAAGGCAACTACGAGCAGAGCCTGAGCGCCGGTATCGCCGCCTTCCGTACCGGCAACGCGCCGGCTATCCTGCAGGTGTATGAAGTCGGCACCGCCACCATGATGGCGTCAAAAGCCATTAAGCCGGTCTACCAGGTGTTTAGCGAGGCGGGCATCAAGTTTGATGAATCGCAGTTCGTACCGACGGTGGCCGGGTATTACACCGATTCGAAAACCGGCCATCTGCTCTCCCAGCCGTTTAACAGCTCTACCCCGGTGCTCTACTACAACAAAGACGCCTTCAAAAAAGCCGGCTTAGATCCGGATCAGCCGCCGAAGACCTGGCAGGATCTGGCGGCCTACACCGCGAAGCTGAAAGCCGCCGGGATGAAGTGCGGCTACGCCAGCGGCTGGCAGGGCTGGATCCAGATTGAAAACTTCAGCGCCTGGCACGGTCTGCCGGTGGCCACGAAGAATAACGGCTTCGACGGTACCGACGCGGTTCTTGAGTTCAACAAGCCGGAGCAGGTGAAGCATATCGCGCTGCTCGAAGAGATGAACAAGAAGGGCGATTTCAGCTACTTCGGGCGTAAAGACGAGTCTACCGAAAAGTTCTATAACGGCGACTGCGCCATTACCACTGCCTCGTCCGGCTCGCTGGCCGATATCCGCCAGTACGCCAAATTTAACTACGGCGTCGGCATGATGCCTTACGATGCCGACGTGAAAGGCGCGCCGCAGAACGCCATCATCGGCGGGGCCAGCCTGTGGGTGATGCAGGGCAAAGACAAAGAGACCTACACCGGCGTGGCGAAGTTCCTCGACTTCCTGACCAAACCGGAAAACGCCGCCGAGTGGCACCAGAAAACCGGCTACCTGCCGATCACTACCGCGGCCTACGATCTGACGCGTCAGCAGGGCTTCTATGATAAGAACCCGGGCGCCGATATCGCTACCCGCCAGATGCTGAACAAGCCGCCGTTGCCGTTCACCAAAGGTCTGCGCCTGGGCAACATGCCGCAAATCCGCACCATCGTCGATGAAGAGCTGGAGAGCGTGTGGACCGGCAAGAAAACCCCGCAGCAGGCGCTGGATTCCGCCGTGCAGCGCGGGAACCAGCTGCTGCGTCGCTTCGAGCAAGCGACCAAATCGTAATCTGTAACTTGCCCGGTGGCGCTGCGCTTACCGGGCCTACGATGTGCCCTATGTAGGCCGGGTAAGGCGTAGCCGCCACCCGGCATTGTTCAGGAACCCAATCTCAATGTCATCATCCCGTCCGGTATTCCGCTCGCGCTGGCTGCCCTATGTGCTGGTCGCGCCGCAGCTGATTATCACGTTGATTTTCTTTATCTGGCCCGCAGGCGAAGCGCTGTGGTACTCGCTGCAGAGCGTCGATCCCTTTGGCCTTTCCAGCCAGTTCGTCGGCCTGGATAACTTCGTTGCGCTGTTCCACGATCCGTACTACCTGGACTCGTTCTGGACCACCATAAAATTCAGCGCCCTGGTGACCGTCAGCGGCCTGCTCATTTCACTGTTTTTCGCCGCGCTGGTCGACTATGTGGTGCGCGGCAGCCGCTTTTATCAAACGCTGATGCTGCTGCCGTACGCCGTGGCCCCCGCCGTCGCGGCGGTGCTGTGGATCTTCCTCTTTAACCCCGGGCGCGGGCTGATCACCCATTTCCTCGGCGAGCTGGGCTACGACTGGAACCATGCGCAGAACAGCGGCCAGGCGATGTTTCTGGTGGTCTTCGCCTCGGTGTGGAAGCAGATAAGCTACAACTTCCTGTTCTTTTTCGCCGCGCTGCAGTCGATTCCGCGTTCGCTGGTTGAGGCCGCCGCCATCGACGGCGCCGGGCCGATTCGTCGCTTCTTTAAGCTGGCGCTGCCGCTGATTGCGCCGGTGAGTTTCTTCCTGCTGGTGGTCAACCTGGTTTATGCCTTCTTCGACACCTTCCCGGTGATCGATGCCGCCACCGCCGGCGGCCCGGTGCAGGCGACCACCACTCTGATCTACAAAATCTATCGCGAAGGTTTCGCCGGGCTCGATCTATCCGCTTCCGCCGCGCAGTCGGTGGTGCTGATGTTCCTCGTCATTATCCTGACGGTGGTGCAGTTCCGTTACGTTGAAAGTAAGGTGCGTTACCAATGATTGAGAACCGTCGCGGGCTGACGATTTTCAGCCACACCATGCTGATCCTGGGTATCGCCGTCATTTTATTCCCGCTGTACGTCGCCTTCGTGGCGGCGACGCTGGATAACAAATCGGTATTTGAAACGCCGATGACGCTGCTTCCCGGCGGACATCTGCTGGAGAACATGAAGACCATCTGGGTGAACGGCGTCGGCGTCAACAGCGCGCCGTTCTGGCTGATGATGCTCAACAGTTTCATCATGGCGTTCGCCATTACGGTCGGCAAAATCGTGGTGTCGATGCTTTCGGCGTTCGCTATCGTCTGGTTCCGCTTTCCGCTGCGTAACCTGTTCTTCTGGATGATCTTTATCACCCTGATGCTGCCGGTCGAGGTGCGTATTTTCCCGACGGTGGAGGTGATCGCCAACCTCAACATGCTCGACAGCTATGCCGGGTTAACGCTGCCGTTGATGGCTTCGGCCACCGCTACCTTCCTGTTCCGCCAGTTCTTTATGACCCTGCCGGACGAGCTGATTGAAGCGGCGCGTATCGATGGCGCTTCGCCGATGCGCTTCTTTCGCGACATCGTGCTGCCGCTGTCGAAAACCAACCTCGCCGCGCTGTTCGTCATCACCTTTATCTACGGCTGGAACCAGTATCTGTGGCCGTTGCTGATTATTCAGGATGTGAATCTTGGCACCGCCGTCGCCGGTATTAAAGGCATGATCGCCACCGGCGAAGGTACTACCCAGTGGAATCAGGTGATGGCGGCGATGCTGCTGACCCTGATCCCGCCGGTCGTCATCGTTTTAGCCATGCAGCGCGCGTTTGTGCGCGGCCTGGTCGATAGTGAGAAATAAAATGGCTGGTTTAAAACTACAGGCAGTAAGCAAAAGCTGGGATGGCAAAACCCAGGTAATTCAACCGCTGACGCTGGACGTGGCGGACGGGGAATTTATCGTTATGGTCGGCCCGTCGGGCTGCGGGAAATCAACGCTGCTGCGGATGGTCGCGGGACTTGAACGGGTGACCAGCGGCGATATCTGGATCGATCGTAAACGGGTGACCGAGATGGAGCCGAAAGATCGCGGCATCGCGATGGTGTTCCAGAACTATGCCCTTTATCCGCATATGAGCGTGGAAGAGAACATGGCGTGGGGGCTGAAGATTCGCGGCATGGGTAAGGGATTGATCGCCGAGCGGGTGCAGGAGGCGGCGCGCATTCTTGAGCTGGATGGTCTGCTCAAGCGCCGCCCGCGGGAACTGTCCGGCGGCCAGCGCCAGCGCGTGGCGATGGGCCGCGCCATCGTGCGTGACCCGGCGGTATTCCTCTTCGACGAACCGTTGTCAAACCTCGACGCCAAGCTGCGCGTGCAGATGCGTCTGGAACTGCAGCAGCTGCATCGCCGCCTGAAAACCACCTCGCTGTACGTCACCCATGACCAGGTGGAGGCGATGACCCTCGCCCAGCGGGTGATGGTGATGAACAAAGGCGTTGCCGAGCAGATCGGCACCCCGGTGGAAGTGTATGAGAAGCCAGCCAGCCGCTTTGTGGCGAGCTTTATCGGCAGCCCGGCCATGAACCTGCTGGAAGGGCGCATCAGCGATGACGGCGGTCGCTTTGAGCTGGCGGGCGGCATGCAGCTGCCGACGAATCATGAGCACCGGCGCCACGCTGGGCGTAAAATGACGCTCGGTATCCGTCCGGAGCATTTTATCTTAAGCTCGCAGGCGCAAGGCGGCATTCCGCTGCTGATGGACACCCTGGAAATTTTAGGTGCCGATAACCTCGCTCACGGGCGCTGGGGCGAACAGAAGCTGGTGGTCAGACTGCCGCATCAGCAGCGCCCGGCGGCAGGCAGCACGCTATGGCTGCATCTGCCTTTGGAACATCTGCACCTCTTTGATGGTGAAACAGGACAACGCGCATGAGTAACTGGCCTTATCCCCGCATCGTCGCCCATCGCGGCGGCGGTAAACTGGCGCCGGAGAACACCCTGGCGGCTATCGACGTCGGCGCCCGCTACGGGCACACGATGATTGAATTTGACGCCAAGCTGTCGAAGGACGGGCAGATCTTTCTGCTGCATGACGATAATCTCGAACGCACCAGCAATGGCTGGGGCGTGGCGGGCGAGCTGGCGTGGGACGATCTGCTGAAGGTCGATGCCGGTAGCTGGTTCAGCCGTGAATTTAAGGGCGAGCCGCTGCCGTTGCTCTCCCAGGTGGCGGAGCGCTGCCGTCGTCACGGCATGATGGCGAATATCGAAATTAAGCCGACCACCGGGCTGGGGCCGCAGACCGGGAAAGTGGTGGCGCTGGCCGCGCGCGATCTATGGCAAGGCATGACCGCGCCGCTGCTCTCCTCTTTTGAAATCGACGCCCTGGAGGCGGCGCAGGAAGCCGCGCCCGAGCTGCCGCGCGGGCTGCTGCTGGATGAGTGGCGCGATGACTGGCGCGAATTGACCACCCGGTTGGGCTGCGTGTCGATTCACCTCAATCACAAACTGCTGGATGCGGCGCGGGTGGCGAGCCTGAAACAGGCCGGCCTGCACATTCTGGTGTACACGGTCAATAAACCCCAGCGCGCCGCCGAACTGCTGTGCTGGGGCGTAGACTGCATCTGCACCGATGCCATTGATGTCATCGGGCCGAATTTCCAGCCTTAAGACGGATTTGCGGCGGGCGACCTTTACGGATTAGTCTGCCGCAGCATTCCACCGTTGTTATTTGGCCGCACCTGCTGCGGCGCATTCAGATTGCCGCCCTGGGCCGCGCGCTGCTGATTAGTCTGCAGCTGGTTTTGCAAATGCTGCTGCTGCGAGCGGGTCTGATTGTTCAGATCCTGCTTCAGCATGCTTTGCTGCTGCTGTTGCTGCACCTTCATCTCATTTTGCATGCGCTGCTGGCTGGGGACCACGTAACCCGGCTGGTTAGGGTTGTTATTAATATTGATCGGCTGGGCTAATACGCCAAGCGGCATCAGCGCCGCCAGAAACAGAATCGCTTTCATGGTTTTCTCCTCCCGTGCGTGGGATCACTTAAGTGTACCTCGAATCTGCCATAACAATGATTTTTTAGGAGTTATCAACCAGGCTTAAGCGGGGAATGAAACCTACCTTTCAGGAGTAAGACAATGATAAAAACAACAATATGGCGTCAGGTGGTCATCGCTGCGTTGCTGGCGGGGGGCAGCTTTACCGTCGCCGCCAATCCGCCACCGCCGCCGCCGGTCTCTTATGGCGTAGAGGAAGATGTGTTCCACCCGGTACGCGCCCGGCAGGGGATGGTGGCCTCGGTGGACGCGCTGGCGACCCGCGTCGGCGTGGATATCCTGCGCCAGGGCGGTAACGCTGTCGATGCGGCGGTAGCGGTAGGCTACGCGCTGGCGGTCACCCATCCGCAGGCCGGGAATATTGGCGGCGGCGGTTTTATGATGCTGCGGACTAAAGACGGCAAGACCACGGCGATCGATTTCCGCGAAATGGCGCCAGAGCAGGCCACCCGCGACATGTTCCTTGACGACCAGGGCAACCCGGACAGTAAAAAATCACTGACTTCGCATCTGGCCTCCGGCACGCCAGGCAGCGTCGCCGGTTTCTCCCTCGCGCTGGAAAAGTATGGCACCATGCCGTTGAACAAAGTGATCCGTCCGGCGATTAAGCTGGCGGAAGAGGGGTTTATCGTTAACGATGCGCTGGCGGACGATCTGAAGACCTACGGCAGCGAAGTGATCCCGCAGCATGAAAATAGTAAAGCGATCTTCTGGAAGAACGGCGAGCCGCTGAAGAAGGGCGATCGGCTGGTGCAGAATAACCTCGGTAAGAGCCTGGAGCTGATTGCCGAGCACGGCCCGGACGCCTTCTATAAAGGGGCCATAGCCGACCAGATCGCTGACGAGATGAAAAAGCACGGCGGGCTAATCACCAAAGCCGATCTCGCCGGCTATAAGGCTGTGGAGCGTACGCCGGTTAGCGGCGAGTATCGCGGGTATGAGGTTTACTCTATGCCGCCGCCGTCCTCCGGCGGGATCCATATCGTGCAGATCCTCAATATCCTCGAAAACTTCGATATGCAGAAATATGGTTTTGGCAGCGCCGACGCCATGCAGGTGATGGCGGAGGCGGAGAAACACGCCTACGCCGACCGCTCTGAATATCTCGGCGACCCTGACTTCGTCAACGTGCCGTGGCAGGCGCTGACCAGCAAGGCTTACGCCAAAGCGATCGCCGCCGAGATTGATGTCAACAAGGCGAAGCCTTCCAGTCAGATCCGTCCGGGCAAGCTGGCGCCCTATGAAAGCAACCAGACCACCCACTTCTCGGTGGTCGATAAAGACGGCAATGCGGTGGCGGTGACCTATACGCTGAATACCACCTTCGGTACCGGCATTGTGGCCGGTAATTCCGGCATTCTGCTCAATAACCAGATGGATGATTTCTCGGCGAAGCCCGGCGTGCCTAACGTCTATGGTCTGGTGGGCGGCGACGCCAATGCGGTGGAGCCGAAAAAACGCCCGCTGTCGTCGATGTCGCCGACCATTGTGGTGAAAGACGGCAAAACCTGGCTGGTAACCGGCAGCCCGGGCGGCAGTCGGATCATCACCACCGTACTGCAGATGGTGGTCAATACCATCGATTTCGGGATGAACGTCGCGGAAGCCACCAACGCGCCGCGTTTCCACCATCAATGGCTGCCGGATGAGCTGCGGGTGGAGAAAGGCTTTAGCCCGGATACCCTCAAGCTGCTGGAGGCGAAGGGGCAGAAAGTGGCGCTGAAAGAGGCGATGGGCAGTACCCAGAGCATCATGGTGGGGCCGGACGGCATGCTGTATGGCGCCTCCGATCCGCGTTCGCCGGATGATTTAACGGCGGGGTATTGATGTGTTGCCCGGTGGCGCTGTTGCGCTTACCGGGCCTACAACTGTGCGAACGCAGGCCGGGTAAGGCGAAGCCGCCACCCGGCAACACGCTACTTCATTCTCGCCATATAATACGCATCCACATACTCACCGTTGCGCAGCGCGTAACGCCTGCCGGTGCCTTCGATCTCAAAGCCGTACTTCTTATACACCGCAATCGCCGGGGCATTATCGGCGAACACCGTCAGCTCAATACGCTCGACGCGCAGCCAGTTGTCGCACAGGTCGATCATCTCGCGCATCAGCGCGCTGCCGATGCCGCAACCCTGATGGCCGGCGGCAACCGCCATGCCAAAGGTTGCGACGTGGCTGCGCCGAGGGCGCGGCTCAACATGGAGAGACAGATGTCCGGCGACCTGCTCGTCCAGTGTCGCCACCAGATGAAAGGTATGGGGTCTGGGCTGTAGCTTCTCCTGCCAGGCTTCCATCGATGGATAGGGGATCTGTAGCGTGTCATGATAGACCTCCGGGTGCGCCATCAGCATACGTAAAGGTTCAGCATCGCGCGGTTCGGCATGGCGTATCACTATGTCACTCATTCCCTTATCCTCTTTTTGGTTACTGATTCCCCTTCACAATCTCTGACGGCGGCCGGGGAGTCAATGTTGTTTTTTGCAAAAAAAAGTAGACAAGTGCGAATGAGAATGATTATTATTGTCCTGCATTCAGGGAGACCCTTGCGGAAAGCCTGAAAGCACGACATTGCTCACATTGCTTCCAGTATTACTTTAGCCAGCCGGGTGCTGGCTTTTTTTTTGCTGCTATCTCAGGCGCTCTGCGGCCTGACGGGCTCCGCGTCGGTTTTGGAGGGTGCGTCTACTACCAGACCGAGAATATGACTTTTGTTCTCCGCGGCGGCCAGCATTTCAGCGCGACCGCTAAAAACGCCGCCTTTCTTGATCGCCAGCGCGCGATAGGCGAGAGTACCCTCCAGATGGCCGTGCTCCTCGATGGTGATGCTGTCGCCATGACACTGGCCCTGCACCTTGCCGTCAATTATTAGCTCCCGGCAGCTGACGTTGCCCTCCACCTGGCCTTCACGCATTACCTTAATCAAATGCTCTTTGGCCTCAATGTTGCCGGTGACCTGACCGTGGATATAGACATGGCCGCTGGCGACTATATTGCCGACGAAATGCACCCCGCTGGCGATGACCGTAGTCTCGTGTTTTTTGCTGGCGACCGCTTCGGGTTCTGGGTTAATTGCCGGAGGCGTGGCTGCTTCTGATATCTGAGGTTCCGTTTTATTTTTCTTAATAAACATCGCGTTAATCTTGTTCCGTTGGCTATGGAGGAGGAAAGCGATAAGCGCGCAGGCGGCCGCCAGGCGCGCCAGCGCGCTTGCATCGACAGACCAGGCGATCAGCGCGAGAAGCCAGAAAAAAAGGGCGCCGTTTATGGCGAGATACTGTTTGTCCATCAGCAGCGGCTGGCTACTCCGTTAGTCATCAGCAACCTCCTGGTTTGCTCTCCACTTATCCGCAGTTTTGCCATGGCGATCAAGGTTTTTTGCCGAAAATTGCTGATTTAATCACTTATTAATCAATAAGTTATTAATAATTACGTATGAGTGATACTCGAACTATTTTCCTAACGAATCTTCACTGCAAGCGAACAGAGAGGATGAAGTGAGGGACCGGCTTGCGCTATGGTTGAAGGTAGCTCATTAACTAAGGACAGCGTTATGACTCTGCACTGCGCATTTATTGGCTTTGGTAAAAGCACCACCCGCTATCACCTTCCTTACGTTTTGCACCGCAAAGACCGCTGGCAGGTAGCGCACATTTACCGCCGCCGGGCGAAGCCCGAGGAGCAGGCGCCGCAGTATTCCCATATTCATTTCACCAGCGACCTTGATGAAGTATTAAACGATCCACTGGTCAAGCTGGTGGTGGTCTGCACTCACGCCGACAGCCATTTTGAATATGCGAAAAAGGCGCTGGAGGCGGGGAAAAACGTGCTGGTGGAAAAGCCGTTCACCCCGACGCTGGAGGAAGCAAAAACTCTGTTTGCCCTGGCGAACAGCAAAGGTCTGACGGTGACGCCCTATCAGAACCGCCGTTTCGACTCCTGCTTCCTGACCACCAAAAAGGTGATTGAGAGCGGGAAACTCGGCGAACTGGTGGAGATCGAAAGTCATTTTGATAACTACCGCCCACTGGCGGAGACCAACCCCGGCGGTCCGCAAAACGGCGAGTTCTATGGCCTTGGCGTGCATACCCTGGATCAGATCATTTCGCTGTTCGGCCGCCCGGACCATGTCTCTTACGATCTGCGCTCGCTGCGCAATAAAGCCAACCCGGATGACACCTTTGAAGCCCAGCTGTTCTACGGCGATATGAAGGCCATCGTTAAGACCAGCCATCTGGTGCAGATCGATTACCCGAAATTTATCGTTCACGGGCACAAAGGTTCGTTTGTGAAGTACGGCATTGACCAGCAGGAGACCAGCCTGAAGGCCAATATCATGCCGGGCGAGCCGGGATTTGGCGCGGACGACAGCGTTGGCGAGCTGGTGTATGTCAACGAGGCAGGGGAGATGGTGCGCGAAGCGGTGCCGCTGGAGAGCGGCGATTATGGCCGGGTGTACGACGCGCTGTACGACACCCTCGTCAACGGCCAGCCGAATTACGTCAAGGAAACTGACGTTCTCACCAATATGGAGATCCTGCAGCGCGGCTTTGAGCAGCCTTCACCGGCCACCATTACCCTTACCCGATAAGTCAAATTGGCTCCTCTGCGCTTGTTCATATTTTTTGAACAGAGGAGTCAATTTTCACCCTCTATGATCGCCGGCGAAATGGGTCCACACTGACTCCATCGACAACATACGGGGGTGCAACATGATCTATTTACGCAAAGCGAACGAACGTGGCCACGCTAACCATGGCTGGCTGGATTCCTGGCATACTTTCTCTTTCGCCAACTATTATGACCCGAACTTTATGGGCTTCTCCGCCCTGCGGGTGATTAACGACGACGTCATCGACGCCGGTCAGGGCTTCGGTACCCACCCGCACAAAGACATGGAGATCCTGACCTATGTGCTGGAAGGGGCGGTGGAGCACCAGGACAGCATGGGCAACAAAGAGCAGGTGCCGGCGGGCGAGTTCCAGATCATGAGCGCGGGTACCGGGGTGCGCCACTCTGAGTACAACCCGAGCAAAACCGATCGTCTGCGTCTGTATCAGATCTGGATTATTCCGGAAGAAACCGGCATTACCCCGCGCTACGAGCAGCGCCGCTTCGACGCCGCCCAGGGCAAACAGCTGGTGCTGTCGCCGGATGCGCGAGATGGCTCGCTGAAGGTGTACCAGGATATGGAACTCTATCGCTGGGCGCTGCTGAAAGATGAGCAGTCGGTTCACCAGATTGCCGCGGAACGCCGCGTGTGGATCCAGGTGGTCAAAGGCGAAGTGACCATCAACGGTACCAAAGCCACCACCAGCGACGGTTTGGCCATCTGGGACGAGCAGGCGATTTCGGTTCATGCCGACAGCGATAGCGAGATCCTGCTGTTCGATCTGCCGCCGGTTTGATAGTTATCTGAGCCAGGTTAAATAAATTGCGCAGCCTTCCCTCATGTTAGGGAAGGTTGCGCTTTGTCCGTGATAAACTGAGAAAATGTTTCCCGTTGATCACAGTCAGGACGATGAAAAAGAAAAGACCCGTACTTCAGGATGTAGCCGATCTTGTCGGCGTGACCAAAATGACGATCAGTCGCTATTTACGCAACCCGGAGCAGGTCTCCGAAGCGCTGCGTGGCAAGATTGCCGTTGCCCTCGATGAACTGGGTTATATTCCCAATCGCGCCCCTGACATTCTTTCCAACGCCACCAGCCGCGCCATCGGCGTGCTGCTGCCGTCGTTAACCAATCAGGTCTTTTCGGAAGTACTGCGCGGTATCGAAAGCGTCACCGACGCCTTCGGCTATCAAACCATGCTGGCGCACTACGGCTATAAGCCGGAAATGGAAGAGAAACGCCTCGAATCGATGCTCTCCTGGAACATTGATGGCCTGATCCTCACCGAACGCACCCATACGCCGCGCACCCTGAAGATGATCGAAGTCGCCGGCATTCCGGTGGTGGAGCTGATGGACAGCCGGTCGCCGTGTCTCGATATTGCCGTCGGGTTTGATAACTTTGAAGCCGCCCGGCAGATGACCGCGGCGATCATCGCCCGCGGCCACCGCCATGTCGCCTATCTGGGGGCGCGTCTTGATGAACGTACTATCATCAAACAGAAGGGGTACGAGCAGGCGATGCTTGACGCCGGGATGACGCCCTACAGCGTGATGGTGGAACAATCCTCGTCCTATTCTTCGGGGATTGAGCTGATGCGCCAGGCGCGCCGCGAATATCCGCAGCTCGACGGCATCTTCTGCACCAACGATGACCTCGCGGTCGGCGCGGCGTTCGAGTGCCAGCGTCTGGGGCTGAAGATCCCCGATGATATGGCGATCGCCGGGTTCCACGGCCATGATATCGGCCAGGTGATGGAGCCGCGGCTGGCCAGCGTCCTGACCCCGCGCGAGCGAATGGGGCGCATCGGCGCCGAACGGCTGCTGGCGCGCATTCGTGGTGAAGCGATTACCCCTAAGATGTTAGATTTAGGTTTCACATTGTCACCGGGCGGATCAATTTAAACTGACAAGTTTGAAGTAGATCACACATATTCACATCTGGCACGAATGGATATTGCTTCTCCACAGGCCCGGCATGACAATGTTACCGATAACAGTTACCCGTAACAATTAACCGATACGCCGCCTTCGCGCTGGATGAGTCAGCCCCGGCGCGGCGTACCAGTCCAGTGGGAGGACGCTTTGAGCACGACTAACCATGATCACCACGTCTATGTCCTGATGGGCGTTTCCGGCAGCGGAAAATCCGCTGTCGCCAGCGAAGTGGCGCATCAACTGCATGCCGCGTTTCTTGACGGCGACTTTCTCCATCCGCGCAGCAATATCACCAAGATGGCCTCCGGCGAGCCGCTCAACGATGACGACCGCACGCCGTGGCTGCAGGCGCTAAATGACGCCGCGTTCGCCATGCAGCGTACCAACAAGGTGTCGCTGATCGTCTGCTCGGCGCTGAAGAAGAGCTATCGCGACATTCTGCGCAAGGGCAACCCGAACCTCTCCTTCATCTACCTGAAAGGCGATTTCGACGTGATCGAAAGCCGTCTGAAGGCGCGTAAAGGGCACTTCTTTAAAACCCAAATGTTGGTGACGCAGTTTGAAACGCTGCAGGAACCAGGCGCCGACGAGAGCGATGTGCTTATCGTCGATATCGACCAGCCGCTGGAAGGCGTGGTGGCCAGCACCATCGAGGTGATCAACAAAGGCAGTCACTAGTGAGTACTTTAACGCTTGTTTTAACAGCAGTCGGCTCGGTATTGCTGCTGCTGTTTTTAGTCATGAAGGCGCGAATGCACGCCTTCGTGGCTTTGATGGTGGTTTCTATTGGCGCCGGTCTCTTCTCCGGCATGCCGCTGGATAAAATCGCGGCGACGATGGAGAAAGGGATGGGCGGTACGCTGGGCTTCCTGGCGATCGTCGTCGCGCTCGGCGCGATGTTCGGGAAGATCCTGCATGAAACGGGGGCGGTCGATCAGATTGCCGTCAAGATGCTCAAATCCTTTGGCCACAATCGCGCGCACTATGCGATTGGTCTCGCCGGACTCATCTGCGCGCTGCCGTTGTTCTTCGAAGTGGCGATCGTACTGCTGATTAGCGTCGCCTTCTCGATGGCGCGCCATACCGGTACTAACCTCGTGAAGCTGGTGATCCCGCTGTTTGCCGGCGTTGCCGCCGCCGCGGCGTTTCTGTTGCCTGGACCGGCGCCGATGCTGCTGGCGTCGCAAATGCACGCCGACTTTGGCTGGATGATCCTGATTGGCCTGTGTGCGGCCATTCCGGGGATGATTATCGCCGGTCCGCTATGGGGCAACTTCATCAGCCGCTACGTCGAATTGCATATTCCTGACGACGTCACGGAACCGCATCTCGGCGAAGGCAAAATGCCCTCCTTCGGCTTCAGCCTGGCGCTGATCCTGCTGCCGCTGGTGCTGGTTGGCCTGAAAACCATCGCCGCGCGCTTTGTGCCGGTGGGTTCCACTGCCTACGAATGGTTCGAGTTTATCGGCCACCCGTTCACCGCGATCCTGGTGGCCTGCCTGGTGGCGATTTACGGTCTGGCGGTACGTCAGGGAATGGCGAAAGACCGGGTGATGGAGATTTGCGGCCACGCGCTGCAGCCGGCCGGGATTATTCTGCTGGTGATCGGGGCTGGCGGCGTCTTCAAGCAGGTGCTGGTTGACTCCGGCGTTGGCCCGGCGCTTGGTGAAGCGCTGACCGGAATGGGGCTGCCGATCGCTATTACCTGCTTCGTACTGGCGGCGGCGGTGCGTATCATTCAGGGCTCTGCCACCGTGGCGTGCCTGACGGCGGTCGGCCTGGTGATGCCGGTGATTGAGCAGCTGAACTACAGCGGCGCGCAGATGGCGGCATTGTCTATCTGTATCGCCGGCGGCTCGATTGTGGTAAGCCACGTGAACGACGCCGGCTTCTGGCTGTTCGGTAAATTTACCGGCGCCAGTGAAGCCCAGACGCTGAAGACCTGGACCATGATGGAAACCATCCTTGGCACCACCGGGGCGATTGTCGGTATGATCGCCTTCCAGCTGCTGAGCTAAGCCCGCTCATCTCCCGCTCGCGGGAAATAAAAAGCCAGGGTAACGCTGCTTACCCTGGCTTCTTTGCAATAAGCCGCCCTTTTTCCCTCTTTTCCTTGCCAGCTATTGGCCCTTATTAGCGCTACGACGATGCTCGTATCCCTCGTCAGCCCTTGCTGTGACTGGGTTTGTCGCTTTTTTTTGGCAAGCGGAAAAGCACCAGATTTCACGCTTAATCCATAATCAGGATCAATAAAATAGCGACGGAAAATATTCCATTCCCCGGGGGATTTCCCCGATAATCGTTGCGCTTTTGACGACGACCAGCGACGGTGGACAATGTGCAGGATAAGTTGCTTTTCTGATTGTTCAGCAATCATTGATTAATTTCACTTGCGACTTTAGCTGCATTTTGTAAGGTGAGGGATAATCCAGTTGGAAACTGGCCAGGCACAAACAGCACACACCTCGCAGGAATACGTTATGAAAAATGTTGGTTTTATCGGCTGGCGCGGAATGGTCGGCTCTGTCCTCATGCAACGCATGGTTGAAGAGCGCGATTTCGACGCCATTCGCCCGGTGTTCTTCTCTACCTCCCAGCTGGGACAGCCAGCGCCGTCATTCGGCGGTAGCACCGCTGGCACGCTGCAGGATGCGTTCGATCTGGACGCGCTGAAGGCGCTGGACATTATTGTCACGTGCCAGGGCGGCGATTACACCAACGAGATTTACCCGAAGCTGCGCGCAAGCGGCTGGCAGGGTTACTGGATTGACGCGGCTTCTTCGCTGCGCATGAAGGACGATGCGATCATTATCCTCGACCCGGTTAACCAGGATGTGATCACCGCCGGCCTGAACAACGGCGTGAAAACCTTTGTCGGCGGCAACTGCACCGTCAGCCTGATGCTGATGTCCCTCGGCGGCCTGTTTGCTCAGGATCTGGTGGAGTGGGTCAGCGTGGCGACGTACCAGGCGGCTTCCGGCGGCGGCGCGCGTCATATGCGCGAGCTGCTGAGCCAGATGGGGCAACTGCATAATCATGTGGCCGCGGAGCTGGCGGACCCGGCTTCCGCCATCCTGGATATTGAGCGCAAAGTGACGTCGCTGACCCGCAGCGGCGAGCTGCCGGTCGATAACTTTGGCGTACCGCTGGCGGGCAGCCTGATCCCGTGGATCGACAAACAGCTGGATAACGGTCAGAGCCGCGAAGAGTGGAAAGGCCAGGCGGAGACCAACAAGATCCTCGCCACCTCGTCCGTTATCCCGGTAGACGGCCTCTGCGTTCGCGTTGGCGCGCTGCGCTGCCACAGCCAGGCGTTTACCATCAAGCTGAAGAAAGATGTTTCTATCCCGACCGTTGAGGAGCTGCTGGCCGCGCACAACCCGTGGGCCAAAGTGGTACCGAACGATCGTGAGATTACCATGCGCGAGCTGACCCCAGCCGCGGTGACGGGCACCCTGACCACCCCGGTAGGACGCCTGCGTAAACTGAATATGGGGCCGGAGTATCTATCGGCCTTTACCGTTGGCGACCAGCTGCTGTGGGGCGCCGCGGAGCCGCTGCGCCGGATGCTTCGCCAGCTGGCGTAAGCCCAGGATGAACAGAAAGGGGGTCTTCAAGCCCCCTTTTTTTTTGCGTAATACAAGGAGTAAACGCGGATGTTAGATTTTTCCCCACGGAGGTAACTCAGCCTTGGCTATGCTTTAAGTAAGGAATTCCTTACCTGAAGGTGGGACGGAGCAGGAGGATGCTGAGAGCACTGCGCCGTTCAGGTCAAAAAAAGTCGCCAGTTACAGGAATGAGCGACACTTACAACAGGATGAAAGCATGTCTAATCATATTGATAGAGACGTGATTAATGCGCTAATCGCCGGTCATTTCGCGGATCCCTTTTCCGTGCTCGGCATGCACCGTACTGACGCCGGGCTGGAAGTGCGCGCATTATTACCCGATGCCACCGACGTGTGGGTTATTGAACCGAAAACCGGACGCAAAGTCGGCAAGCTCGAATGTCTCGACTCGCGTGGTTTCTTCAGCGGCGTCCTGCCGCGGCGTAAAAACGCTTTTCGCTATCAGCTGGCCGTCACCTGGCACGGGCAGCAGAATCTGATCGATGACCCTTATCGCTTTGGTCCGCTGTTACAGGACCTTGACGTCTGGCTGCTGTCGGAAGGGACCCACCTGCGCCCTTACGAAACGCTGGGCGCGCACGCTGCCACCATGGACGGCGTCACCGGTACCCGTTTCTCGGTGTGGGCGCCGAACGCCCGCCGCGTATCGGTGGTGGGGCAGTTTAACTACTGGGATGGCCGTCGCCACCCGATGCGATTCCGCAAAGAGTCCGGGATCTGGGAGCTGTTCGTTCCCGGCGCGCACAATGGCCAGCTGTATAAATTCGAACTGATTGACGCCCACGGCAATCTGCGGGTCAAAGCCGACCCTTACGCCTTTGAGTCGCAAATGCGTCCGGAAAGCGCCTCGCTTATCTGCGATCTGCCGCCCAAAGTGGAACAGCCAGCGGACCGCAGAGCGGCGAACCAGTTTGATGCCCCGATCTCTATCTATGAAGTGCATCTCGGCTCCTGGCGCCGTCATACCGATAATAATTTCTGGCTGAGCTACCGCGAGCTGGCCGACCAGCTGGTGCCCTATGCGAAATGGATGGGCTTCACCCATCTCGAACTATTGCCGGTTAACGAGCACCCGTTCGACGGCAGCTGGGGCTATCAACCCACCGGGCTCTATGCGCCGACCCGCCGCTTCGGCACCCGCGACGATTTCCGTTACTTTATCAATGCCGCGCACGCCGCCGGGCTGAACGTCATTCTTGACTGGGTGCCCGGCCACTTCCCGGCGGATGATTTTGCCCTTGCCTCGTTTGACGGCACTTCGCTGTATGAGCACAGCGATCCGCGCGAGGGGTATCACCAGGACTGGAATACCCTGATCTACAACTACGGACGTCGGGAAGTCAGCAACTACCTGGTGGGTAACGCGCTGTACTGGATCGAACGCTTCGGCATCGATGCGCTGCGGGTCGACGCGGTGGCCTCGATGATCTATCGCGATTACAGCCGCAAGGCGGGAGAGTGGATCCCCAACGAATACGGCGGTCGGGAGAATCTGGAAGCCATTGAGTTTCTGCGCAACACCAACCGCATCCTTGGCGAACAGACGCCGGGCGCGGTCACCATGGCGGAAGAGTCCACCGATTTTGCCGGGGTGACCCGTCCGCCAGCCGGCGGCGGCCTCGGTTTCTGGTTCAAATGGAACCTCGGCTGGATGCACGACACCCTGGATTACATGAAGCTCGATCCGGTGCATCGCCGCTACCATCATGACAAAATGACCTTCGGCATGCTCTACAACTACACCGAGAACTTTGTGCTGCCGCTCTCCCACGATGAAGTGGTGCACGGCAAAAAATCGATTCTCGACCGCATGCCGGGCGATGCCTGGCAGAAGTTCGCCAACCTGCGCGCCTACTACGGCTGGCTGTTCGCCTTCCCGGGGAAAAAGCTGCTGTTTATGGGCAATGAGTTCGCTCAGGGGCGCGAGTGGAACCATGACGTTAGCCTCGACTGGCATCTGCTGGAGGGCGGCGACAACTGGCACCACGGCGTCCAGCGGCTGGTGCGCGACCTGAACCATACCTACCGTCATCATAAAGCGCTGCACGAGCTGGATTTTGACCCCTACGGCTTCGAATGGCTGGTGGTCGACGACCATGAGCGCTCGGTGTTTGTCTTTGTACGCCGTGACCGGGCGGGCAACGAGATTATCGTCGCCAGCAACTTCACGCCGGTGCCGCGCCACGACTACCGCTTCGGCATTAACCAGCCGGGCCGCTGGCGCGAGGCGCTAAATACCGACTCCATGCACTATCACGGCAGCAATCAGGGCAATGGCGGCGTGGTGGAAAGCGACGCTATCGCCAGTCATGGCCGCGAACATTCGCTGTCGCTGACCCTGCCCCCGCTGGCGACGATCTGGCTGGTCCGGGAGGCGCAATGACCTCACTCGCGGCAGGCAAACCTGCGCCATTGGGCGCCAGCTATGACGGCAAGGGGGTGAATTTCGCCCTCTTCTCCGCCCATGCGGAGCGGGTGGAGCTGTGCGTATTCGACGAGCAGGGCAACGAGCAACGCTTCGATCTCCCGGCGCGCAGCGGCGACATCTGGCACGGCTGGCTGGCCGCCGCCGGGCCGGGCCTGCGCTACGGCTATCGGGTACATGGTCCCTGGGACCCGGCGCAGGGGCACCGCTTTAACCCGGCCAAGCTGTTGATCGATCCCAGCGCCCACCGGGTCGAGGGCGATCTGCCTGACGATGAGCGCCTGCACGGCGGCATGTGGCAGCCCGATCGCCGCGACAGCGCCGCGGTCGCGCCAAAATCGCAGGTGGTGGATCTGCGCTATGACTGGCGTGGCGATAAACCGCCGCGTACCCCATGGGGGGAAACGGTGATTTATGAAGCGCACGTGAAAGGGCTCACCTTGCTTAATCGGCAGCTACCGGAAGCCATTCGCGGAACCTATAAAGCGCTGGGCCACCCGGCGATGATCGCTTACTTCAAATCGCTGGGCATCAGCGCCCTTGAGCTGTTGCCGGTGGCGCAGTTCGCCAGCGAGCCGCGACTGCAGCGGATGGGGTTAAGCAACTACTGGGGCTACAACCCGTTGGCGTGGTTCGCGCTGGATCCGCGCTACGCCAGCGACCCGGATCGCGCCCTGGATGAGTTTCGCGATGCGGTTAAGGCGCTGCATGCCGCCGGTATCGAAGTGATTCTGGATATCGTGCTCAACCATAGTGCGGAAATCGATCTCGAAGGGCCCACCGTCTCCCTGCGCGGAATCGACAACCGTAGCTATTATTGGGTAAGGGAGGATGGCGATTATCACAACTGGACCGGGTGCGGTAATACGCTCAATCTTAGCCACCCCGGCGTGGTGGAGTGGGCGCGCCAGTGTTTGCGCTTTTGGGTGGATGAGTGCCATGTCGACGGCTTTCGCTTCGACCTCGCCTCAGTGATGGGGCGGACGCCGGAATTCCGCCAGGATGCGCCGCTGTTCGAGGCTATCCGCCGCGACAGCGTGCTGTCGCAGGTGAAACTGATTGCGGAACCCTGGGATATCGGCCCGGGCGGCTATCAGGTGGGTAATTTCCCACCGCTGTTCGCTGAATGGAATGACCATTTTCGCGATAGCGCCCGACGCTTCTGGCTACAGCAAAATGTCTCCCTGGGGGATTTTGCGCAACGTTTCGCGGCCTCCAGCGATCTCTTTGCCCGCGATGGCAAGCCGCCATCGGCGACGGTCAACCTGGTGACGGCCCACGATGGCTTCACGCTGCGCGACTGCGTTTGTTTCAATCAGAAACACAATGAGGCAAACGGGGAGGAGAATCGCGATGGGACTAACAATAACTACAGCAACAATCATGGTATAGAAGGATTAGAAGCGAATTTTGCGGTGATTGAACGGCGGCGCGCCAGCGCGCATGCGCTGCTAACGACGCTGCTGCTGGCTCAGGGGACGCCAATGCTGCTGGCGGGCGATGAACAGGGCCACAGCCAGCACGGTAACAATAATGCTTACTGCCAGGACAACGCCCTGACGTGGCTGGACTGGCGCCAGGCGAACCCGGGATTAACCGCCTTTACCGCGGCGCTGATCCACCTGCGGCGTCGTATTCCGGCGCTCACCCGCAACCGCTGGTGGCAGGAGGGGGATGGCAACGTCCGCTGGCTTAATCGCAACGCCCAGCCCCTGACTGCCGCGGAGTGGCAGCAGGGGGCCGCGTGTATGCAGATCCAGTTGTCGGATCGCTGGCTGCTCACGCTGAACGCCACCGCAGAGGTGGTCGATATGGTTTTACCCGAGGGGGAATGGCGCGCCGTTCCTCCATTCGCCGGAGAGGATAATCCGGTCATCATGGCTGTCTGGCATGGGCCCGCGCACGGAGTGTGCGTATTTCAAAGGTCGTAAGCCCTGAAGCTTTCGGTTGGACCCGTGGCGGCGGCGCGGCGGGATGAGCTGGAAAGCGGGGGTGTAAAAAGGAGTTAATCATGGTTAGGCTTGAAAAAAACGATCCGCTGATGCTGGCGCGTCAATTACCCATCAAATCCGTGGCGTTGATCCTCGCGGGCGGGCGTGGCACCCGGCTGAAGGATCTCACCATTAAGCGTGCGAAACCTGCCGTTCACTTTGGCGGCAAGTTCCGTATTATCGATTTCGCATTATCTAACTGCATTAACTCAGGGATCCGCCGCATCGGCGTTATTACCCAGTATCAGTCGCACACGCTGGTGCAGCACATCCAGCGCGGCTGGTCGTTCTTCAGCGAAGAGATGAACGAGTTTGTCGATCTGCTGCCGGCTCAGCAGCGCGTGCATGGCGAAAATTGGTATCGCGGCACGGCGGATGCGGTGACGCAAAACCTGGATATCATCAGCCGCTACAAGGCCGAGTACGTGGTGATCCTCGCGGGCGACCATATTTATAAGCAGGACTACTCGCGCATGCTGATCGACCATGTCGAAAAAGGGGCGCGTTGCACCGTGGCCTGCATGCCGGTGCCCATTGAAGAGGCATCCGCCTTCGGCGTCATGGCGGTCGACGAAAACGAAAAAATCATTGAGTTTGTCGAGAAACCCGCCAACCCGCCGGCGATGCCGACCGACCCGACCAAATCGCTGGCCAGCATGGGCATTTATGTCTTTGACGCCGCCTATCTTTATGAGCTGCTGGAAGAAGACGATCGCAACGAGCACTCCAGCCACGATTTCGGCAAAGACATCATTCCGAAGATCACCGAAGCTGGCATGGCTTATGCACATCCTTTCCCGCTCTCCTGTGTGCAGTCCGACCCGAACGCCGAACCTTACTGGCGCGACGTGGGGACGCTGGAAGCCTACTGGAAGGCTAACCTCGATCTGGCGTCAGTCACGCCGGAGCTGGATATGTACGACCAGAACTGGCCGATCCGCACCCATATGGAATCGCTGCCGCCGGCGAAGTTCGTGCAGGACCGCTCCGGTAGCCACGGCATGACCCTGAACTCGCTGGTTTCCGGGGGGTGCATTATCTCCGGGTCGGTGGTGGTGCAGTCGGTGCTGTTCCCGCGCGTGCGGGTGAATTCGTTCTGTAACATTGATTCGGCAGTCTTGTTGCCAGATGTCTGGGTGGGGCGCTCATGCCGCCTGCGTCGCTGCGTGATTGACCGCGCCTGTGTTATCCCGGAAGGAATGGTGATTGGTGAGAATGCGGAAGAGGATGCACGCCGCTTCTATCGCTCAGAGGAAGGTATCGTGCTGGTGACCCGCGACATGCTGCGGAAATTAGGGCACAAACAGGAGCGCTAATGCAGGTCTTACATGTATGTTCTGAGATGTTCCCGCTGTTAAAGACGGGCGGTCTGGCGGACGTCATCGGCGCACTGCCGGCGGCGCAAATCGCGGAGGGTATCGATACGCGCGTGCTGTTGCCGGCGTTTCCCGATATCCGTCGCGGCGTGGTGGATGCCCAGGTGGTGACCCGCCGGGATACCTTCGCCGGGCGGATCACGCTGCTGTACGGCCACTTTAACGGCGTGGGGATCTACCTGATAGACGCCCCGCATCTCTATGACCGTCCGGGGAGCCCTTACCACGATACCAACCAGCACGCTTATCCCGACAACGTCCTGCGCTTTGCGCTGCTGGGCTGGGTGGGAAGTGAAATGGCCAGCGGACTGGATCCGTTCTGGCGCCCGGATGTGGTGCATGCCCATGACTGGCACGCCGGCCTGACGCCAGCCTACCTGGCGGCGCGCGGACGCCCGGCTAAATCGGTGTTTACCGTGCACAACCTGGCGTACCAGGGGATGTTTTACTCCTGGCATATGAATGACATTGAGCTGCCGTGGTCGTTCTATAACATGCATGGCCTCGAGTTTAACGGGCAGATCTCGTTTCTCAAGGCCGGCCTCTACTACGCCGACCATATTACGGCGGTGAGCCCGACCTACGCGCGCGAGATCACCGAGCCGCAGTACGCCTACGGCATGGAGGGGCTGCTGCGCCAGCGCCATCATGAAGGTCGGCTGTCGGGAATTCTCAACGGTGTTGACGACGGTATCTGGAGCCCGCAAAACGATCTGCTGCTGCCGATGCGCTACGATCGCGACACGCTGGAGGAGAAGGCGGAGAACAAGCGTCAGCTGCAGATTGCCATGGGCCTGAAGGTCGATGATAAAGCGCCGTTGTTTGCCGTCGTCAGCCGTCTTACCAGCCAGAAAGGGCTGGACCTGGTGCTTGAAGCGCTGCCGGGTCTGCTTGAGCAGGGCGGCCAGCTGGCGCTACTGGGCGCCGGCGATCCGGTGCTGCAGGAAGGTTTCCTCGCCGCCGCCGCCGAACACCCGGGCAAAGTGGGTGTGCAGATTGGCTACCATGAGGCCTTCTCCCACCGCATTATGGGCGGCGCCGACGTCATTCTGGTCCCGAGCCGCTTTGAACCCTGCGGCCTGACCCAGCTGTATGGTCTGAAGTACGGGACGCTGCCGCTGGTGCGCCGCACCGGCGGTCTGGCGGACACCGTCGCTGACAGTTCGCTGGAGAATCTGGCCGATGGTCTGGCGACAGGGTTTGTCTTTGAGGACAGCAATGCGCTGTCATTGCTGCGCGCTATCCGTCGCGCCTTTGTCCTCTGGTCGCGCCCGTCGCTCTGGCGCTACGTGCAGCGTCAGGCGATGAATATGGATTTTAGCTGGCAGGTTGCCGCGAACTCCTATCGCGAACTTTATCAACGCTTGATGTAACCACTGGAGTCATTGTTATGAATGTACCCTTTAGCTATGCATCACCGACGCTGAGCGTTGAGGCGTTAAAGCATTCTATTGCCTATAAACTGATGTTTATCATCGGTAAAGATCCGGCCATCGCCAACAAGCATGAATGGCTTAACGCCACGCTGTTTGCCGTTCGCGATCGCATGGTGGAGCGCTGGCTGCGCTCCAACCGCGCGCAGCTCTCCCAGGAAGTGCGCCAGGTGTACTATCTGTCGATGGAGTTTCTGATCGGCCGCACCCTCTCGAATGCGCTGCTGTCGCTGGGCATTTATGACGATGTGAGCAGCGCGCTGGCGGAGATGGGGCTCGATCTCGAAGAGCTGATCGATGAAGAGAATGACCCCGGGCTTGGCAACGGCGGTCTGGGCCGCCTGGCGGCTTGCTTCCTTGACTCCCTGGCGGCGCTGGGTCTGCCGGGACGCGGTTACGGCATCCGCTACGACTACGGGATGTTTAAACAGAATATTGTCGATGGCCGACAAAAAGAGTCTCCTGACTACTGGCTGGAGTACGGTAACCCGTGGGAGTTTGAGCGCCACAACACCCGCTATAAAGTGCGCTTCGGCGGCCGCATTCAGCAGGAAGGAAAGAAAACCCGCTGGATTGAGACGGAGGAGATCATTGCGGAAGCCTACGACCAGATCATCCCCGGCTTTGACACCGACGCCACCAACACACTGCGTCTGTGGAGCGCGCAGGCCAGTAGCGAAATTAACCTCGGTAAATTCAACCAGGGCGACTACTTCGCCGCGGTAGAGGATAAAAACCACTCCGAAAACGTCTCCCGCGTGCTCTATCCGGACGACTCGACCTACTCCGGCCGCGAGCTGCGCCTGCGCCAGGAGTATTTCCTCGTGTCGGCCACGGTGCAGGATATCCTGAGTCGCCATTACATGTTGCATAAGACCTATGACAACCTGGCGGACAAGATTGCCATTCACCTGAATGACACCCACCCGGTGCTGTCGATACCGGAGCTGATGCGTCTGCTTATTGACGAACATAAGTTCAGCTGGGACGAGGCGTTCGAGGTGACCTGCCAGGTCTTCTCCTATACCAACCACACCCTGATGAGCGAAGCGCTCGAGACCTGGCCGGTGGATATGCTGGGTAAAATTCTGCCGCGCCATCTGCAGATTATCTTCGAGATTAACGACTATTTCCTCAAGACCTTGCAGGAGCAGTATCCGAACGATACCGACCTCCTCAGCCGCACCTCGATTATCGACGAGTCTAACGGCCGCCGTGTGCGGATGGCCTGGCTGGCGGTAGTGGTCAGCCACAAGGTCAACGGGGTGTCCGAGCTGCATTCCCGACTGATGGTGGAGTCACTGTTTGCCGAATTCGCCAAAATCTTCCCAATGCGCTTTATCAACGTGACCAACGGTGTGACGCCGCGCCGCTGGCTGGCGCTGGCCAACCCGCCGCTGTCGAAAGTGCTGGATGAGCATATCGGCCGCACCTGGCGGACCGATCTGAGTCAGCTTGATGAGCTGAAACAGCATATCGACTACCCGATGGTCAATCAGGCGGTCCGTCAGGCCAAGTTTGAGAACAAACAGCGGCTGGCCAGCTATATTGCTCAACAGCTCAATGTGGTGGTCAATCCGAATGCGCTGTTTGATGTGCAGATCAAACGTATCCATGAATACAAACGCCAGCTAATGAATGTGCTGCACGTCATCACCCGCTATAACCGGATCAAGGCCGATCCGCAGGCCGAGTGGGTGCCGCGGGTGAATATTTTCGCCGGTAAGGCGGCCTCGGCCTACTACATGGCCAAGCACATTATTCACCTGATCAACGATGTGGCGGCGGTGATTAATAACGATCCGCAGATTGGCGACAAGCTGAAGGTCGTCTTTATCCCCAACTACAGCGTTAGTCTGGCGCAGCTGATCATTCCGGCGGCAGACCTGTCGGAACAGATCTCCCTCGCAGGCACTGAAGCTTCCGGTACCAGTAATATGAAGTTTGCCCTTAACGGCGCGCTGACTATCGGCACCCTTGATGGGGCAAACGTGGAGATGCAGGAGCACGTGGGCGAAGAGAATATCTTTATCTTCGGTAACACCGCGGAAGAGGTGGAGGAGCTACGTCGCAGCGGCTATAAACCACGCGAATATTACGAGCAGGATGAAGAGCTCCACCAGGCGCTGACGCAGATCGGTACCGGCGTCTTCAGCCCGGCAGAACCGGGGCGCTACCGCGACCTGCTGGATTCGCTGATTAACTTTGGCGACCACTACCAGGTGCTGGCGGACTATCGCAGCTATGTGGACTGCCAGGATCGCGTCGACGAGCTGTATCAAAACCCGGAAGAGTGGGCCTATAAGGCGATGTTGAATATTGCCAACATGGGCTACTTCTCTTCTGACCGGACGATCCAGGAGTACGCGAAATATATCTGGCATATCGACCCGGTAAGGCTGTAAGCCAGTCAATGCAACACAACGGGGCCATTTGGCCCCGTTGTGTTGTGTGGCGAACGTTTTATTCGGAAAAGTGCCGGGGAGGATTCAGGCTATTGCGGGAATATACTATTGACGTGAATTCGCCAGCAGTACGATAAATGCTCAATAAGTTTACGTTCATAGCCTATGTGGGATGTAGAAACGACGGATACGTTTGATACCTGGTTCGAATTACAAAGTAGAGCTTTAAAAGAGGATATGTTGGCCACGATGCTCATCCTGTCTGAGTTTGCTCCGCAGCTTGGGCGCCCGTAAGTTGATACGGTGAAAGATTCAACGTTTCAGAATATGAAAGAACTGCGGGTTCAGCATCATGGGCTCCCCATCCGCGCCTTTTTTGCTTTTGATCCTCTGCGGAAAGCTATCGTTTTATGTGCGGGCGATAAGGATGGCATGAATGAGAAACGTTTTTACAAAGAGATGATTACTCTGGCTGACAGAGAATTCAGCCAACACCTGACTAAGGAGCGATAATGGCCACGCTAAAAGAACTCATGGCGAAACAGAGTCCTGATAGCCAGCAGCGTATTGCAGCGAAAGCGGCAGAGATACGCCAGTCTGTCGCTTTAAACTTGCTTCGAGAAGAGTTGCAAATGTCGCAAACAGAGATGGCTGCGGCTATGGGGGTAAAGCAGCCAACGATCGCTAAAATGGAACAGGCAGATAATGACCCTCGGCTTTCGACCCTAAAACGCTACATTGCGGCATTGGGGGGAGAACTCAGTATAAATGTCACATTGCCAACTGGAAAAAAAGTCTCGTTTAATTTGTGAACAGGTATCCGGGCCAAGCGCAAGCCATAGCCCGGGTATTTCTCTCCTGGCGCCGCGCGATGTCAGGACGCTAACGACAGTTCAGACTTTCCCGCATGCTGCGCCAGCCATTCGCTGATGCGCGCCTGCTGCTCGGCAGTCAGCCACATGCCCTGTTTGGTTCGACGCCAGATGGCGTCATCCAGGCTGCGCACCCACTCGTGCTCCACCAGATATTTCAGCTCGGCTTCATAAAACTCGTGACCGAAATCTTCCCCCAGATCGCTCAGGGCGCTGGCTTCCTTCAGGATCCACTCGCTGTTGCTCCCGTAGGTGCGGGCATAATGGCGGGCCAGTGATTCACTGATGAACGGGAAGCAACGGCGCAGTTTTGCCGCGTAGTCGTCGCGGTCGCCGCCGATATCGCCGCCGGGGAGCACCGCGGTTTTGGTCCATGCCGGGCCGATCCCTTTGTAGTAGGGGGTCAGTTTTTCCAGTGCATGCTCGGCCAGTTTGCGATAGGTGGTCAGCTTGCCGCCGAAGACGGACAGCAGCGGCGCCTGACCGTTCTCATCGTGAATATCCAGGGTATAGTCGCGGGTAATGGCCTGCGGCGAATCCGACTCGTCGTCGCACAGCGGACGGACGCCGGAGTAGGTCCAGACGATATCGTCCCGGCTGAGGGTCTTTTTAAAGTGCGCGTTATAGACGTTCAGCAGATAGTTGATCTCTTTATCATCAATGGCCACCGCTTTCGGATCGCCCTTATACTCGACGTCCGTCGTGCCGATGATAGAGAACTCATCCATCCACGGAATAACAAACACTATGCGTTTATCTTCGTTCTGCAGAATATAAGCCTGTTTCTGGGTATGCACCCGCGGCACCACGATGTGGCTGCCCTTGATCAGACGGATGCCGTAAGGCGAGCGCAGATGCATCCCTTCGTCGAAGAACTGTTTGACCCATGGGCCGGTGGCATTGACCAGGCCGCGCGCCTTCCAGGTAAACTTCTCACCGCTATCAATATCTTCCGCTTCCACCACCCACAAGCCATTCTCACGTTTCGCCGAGATAGCGCGGGTGCGGGTACGCACTTCGCCGCCTTTGCGGACGACCATCTGCGCGTTGGCCAGCACCAGGCGGGCATCGTCGACCCAGCAGTCGGAATATTCGAAACCGCGCACAATTTCCGGTTTAAGTACCGATTCTGCGCCAAAACGCAACCCGGTGGATCCCGGGAGGCTGGTGCGTTTGCCCAGATGATCGTACATAAACAAGCCGATACGGATCATCCATGCCGGGCGCAGATGCGGGCGATGCGGTAGGCGAAAGCGCATCGGGAAGGCGATATGCGGGGCCATTTTTAACAGCACTTCACGCTCGGCCAGCGCTTCGCTGACCAGACGGAACTCATAGTGTTCGAGGTAGCGTAGCCCGCCGTGGATCAGTTTGGAACTGGCGCTGGAGGTGGCGCAGGCGAGATCGCGCGCTTCCAGCATCAGTACGGATAAACCACGCCCGGCGGCATCTGCCGCGATACCGGCACCGTTGATGCCTCCGCCTATCACAATCAGATCTTTGGTTTCCACGTTCTTACCCTCTCACACTTTCGTTTAAGCTCATAAATGCTCGATATCGCTCACTATAGCAAACAAACGCGCTTTTGGTAACATCAAAAAAACATTTTGAAGTGATGGGTGTAACATATTGGCGTTTCTTTACCGCCTGACGGTACACTACAGGGTAAAATTGGGCCGGCCATCGCCCGTCATGACGAGAAAGAGAAGAGAATCATGGAACAGTTTGAATGCATCAATGTTGAAGAAGCGCACCAGAAACTGCATCAGCAGACGGCGGTACTGGTCGATATCCGCGATCCGCAAAGCTATGCGATGGGTCATACGCCGGGCGCGTTTCATCTGACCAACGATACGCTGGGCGCGTTTATGCGTGACAACGACTTTGACACGGCGGTGATGGTGATGTGCTATCACGGCAACAGCAGCAAGGGCGCCGCGCAGTATCTGCTGCAGCAGGGGTTTGATAAGGTCTATAGCGTTGATGGCGGGTTCGACGCCTGGCATCGCCATTTCCCGGCGGAAGTGGCGCGCGGGACGTTTTAACGACTGGCAGGTATACTATCCCCCTTTGTGTGGAATAAGCGATTCGCTGCATGTTAATGATTACCTCTTTTGCCAACCCGCGGGTGGCCCAGGCGTTTGTCGATTATATGGCGACGCAGGGGATTATCCTGACCATCCAGCAGCATACCCAGAGCGACGTCTGGCTGGCTGATGAGAGTCAGGCCGGGCGCGTCAGGGCTGAGCTGGCGCGTTTTCTCGAAAACCCGGCGGACCCGCGCTATCTGGCGGCGAGCTGGCAGTCCGGACAGACCAATAGCGGGTTGCGCTATCAGCGCTTTCCTTTCTTTGCCACGCTGCGGCATAACGCCGGCCCGTTCACCTGGGCGATTCTGCTGATCTGCATCGCGGTGTTCATCCTGCAAAATCTGCTGGGCGATCAGCCGGTGATGATTTGGCTGGCCTGGCCCTACGATCCTTCGCTGCAGTTCGAAGCCTGGCGCTATTTCAGCCATGCTTTCATGCATTTCTCGCTGATGCATATTCTCTTCAACCTGCTATGGTGGTGGTATCTTGGCGGCGCGGTGGAAAAGCGCATCGGCAGCGGCAAGCTGGTGGTGATCACCGTCATCAGCGCTCTGCTAAGCGGCTTCGTGCAGCACCAGTTTAGCGGCCCGTGGTTTGGTGGCTTGTCGGGCGTGGTCTACGCGCTGATGGGCTACGTCTGGCTGCGGGGCGAGCGCGATCCGCAGAGCGGTATTTATCTGCAGCGCGGGTTGATACTCTTCTCTTTAGTGTGGTTAATTGCTGGCTGGTTTGACGTTTTCGGCATGGCGATCGCCAACGGCGCGCACGTGGCTGGTCTGGCGACCGGCCTGGCGATGGCGTTTGTTGATACCTTACATGGGCGAAAACGCGCATAAAGACTTACCGACAGGGGTCGGGTAGGCGACATTTTTCCAGGGATATTTCATGAAACAAACACAACGTCATGACGCCATTATCGAGCTGGTAAAAAAACAGGGTTACGTCAGCACGGAAGAGCTGGTTGAGCAGTTCGCGGTAAGCCCGCAGACCATCCGCCGCGACCTGAACGATTTAGCCGAACAGAAAATGATCCTCCGCCATCACGGCGGCGCGGCGCTGCCCTCCAGCTCGGTGAACACCTCCTGGCACGATCGCAAAGCGACCCAGACGGCGGAGAAAGAGCGTATCGCCCGGCGGGTGGCCAGCGAGATCCCGGACGGAGCGACGCTGTTTATTGATATCGGCACCACGCCGGAAGCGGTGGCGCACGCTCTGCTCGATCACAACGATCTGCGAATTGTGACCAATAACCTTAACGTCGCCAACACGCTGATGGTGAAAGAGGACTTCCGCATTATTCTCGCCGGCGGCGAACTGCGTAGCCGGGACGGCGGGATTATTGGGGAAGCGACGCTGGACTTTATCTCTCAGTTCCGCCTCGACTTCGGCATTCTCGGCATCAGCGGTGTAGACAGCGATGGCTCGCTGCTGGAGTTTGATTATCATGAAGTGCGCACCAAGCGGGCGATCATTGAGAATTCACGCCACGTGATGCTGGTAGTGGACCATACCAAGTTTGGCCGCAATGCGATGGTCAACATGGGCAGCATCAGTATGGTCGATGCGGTCTATACCGACGTGCTGCCGCCGGCCGGCGTGCTGAAGGTGATCACTGATAACAACCTTCAGCTGGAGCTGTGCTAAACGGCAACGGCGTCGTCAAACGCCGTATCCCATCATCTTAAGTAACTGCTGGGCATGCTGTACCGCGTCCTGCCGGTGGGCGACGCCCAGTTTCTGATACAGGTTGCGAATGTGGGTCTTGATGGTGGTGGCCGCCACGTCAAGCTCGCCGGCAATCTGCTCGTTGCTGTAACCGGAATAGATTAAGCCAAGCACCTGCCACTCGCGCTGGGTCAGCGGGCTGGTGCGGATAAGTTCCGGCACCTCCGGATGATTCAGCAGTCGCTCGACGAACCCTTCGTCAAAGTGGGCGAATTTGTGGCGATGATGCTGGTTGATGTCGCGCAGAATACGCTGGGCGCGATGCTGCTCCAGCTCCGGCAACGTGTTCAACTGGATCAGCTGGCGCAGCTGCTGGGCCATCGCCTCGCCTTCAATCACAAAGTGGTTGATAAAACCGGTGCGGTTGGCGAGCGTCAGGGCTTCCAGCAGGGCTTTCTGCGCTTCGCTCTTGCGTCCCGACTGCCAGTACAGCTGATTGAGCAGCAGCAGGTTGCGGTTGAGATCGCTCATCAAACGCAGCGAACGCGCATTTTCGTTCAGCTCTTCCAGCACCATTTCCGCCGGTTCGAAGTCGCCCAGCAGGATCTGCGCCCGGGCGATGTTGCGCCACTGGCTCTGCAGGAAGTGGTTGTTGGCGAACTCCGGCTTTGGCGTCTGGCGCAGCCAGTTGGCCGCCGCGGTTTTATCACCGGTCATCTGCCAGTAGATCACTCGCACCTTATCGGCGTTGGAGACCCAGTCGCTGTGATAGTGACCGTTACCGAGCAGGTTTTCCAGCCGGTTCAGGTGGCTGCGGGCATTATCCAGATCGCCGCGCGCCAGTGAGCACTGGACCATCAGCGCCAGGCACTGCAGCTGCTGCTGCGGCTGATAGGTGGATAGCACGTCCATCCCCTGGCGGGCGCAAGCTTCAGCCTCGTCGAGGCGCGCCCATGCCCACAGCAGCTGAGAACGGATGCGCAGCAGGAACTCATGCATCGGCAACTGCTCAAGATGCTGTTCGCGTACCAGCTGGAAGGCTTTCTCCTGGCTCTCCCAGGCGGCCTGCAGGAAGCCCTGGGCGAAGAGGATTTCGCTTTGCTGAATGATGCTCCACAGGGCGTAATGCCATACGTCGTGACGGCGGGCCATCTGTTCGGTCTGCTGCATCACGGCGAGGGATTTGGTCAGCTTTCCCTTACAATGGAGAACTTCGCCATGCACCGATGTGGCGACGATGCGGCTGTAATAGTTGGCCAGCGGCAGCTCTTCCAGGGCCACCATTGACAGACGTTCCGCCTCGTCCTGGTCGCCATCGTTAATCGCCACCTGCGCGCGCAGCGCGTTGAAGTCGCCATGCATCGCGGTGTCCATTTCCACACTCATCTCCTGCTCGGCGCGCGCCAGCAGGGTATTGACTTCGCTGTAGCGATGCTGGCTCTGCATCAGCCAGGCCTGGAGCAGGATCAGGCGCGGATTTTCCAGCAGATTGGACCATGGCAGCGCCGCCAGCGACTGCTCCAGTAGCCCCAGCTCGCTATGGTTAAACATGCCCCAGGCATGATTGAGCAAGATATCGCGCAGCATTTTGGCATCGCCGGCCGCCAGCGCATGGTGGATGGCCTCGCTGGGGAAACCTTGCGCCATCCAGCTTTCCGCGGCGGCGCGGTGGATCTCCGGTAGTTCAACCGCCAGCTCCCACTGACAGCGCTGGCGCAGGAAGCTGCCAAACAGCGGGTGATAGCGGAACCATTCGCCGGAATCATCCATCCGCTGCAGGAACAGCCCCTGGCGTTCGATCTCCTCCAGCTGCATCTGGCCATTCTCTTCGCCGGTGACGCGCACGATTAACGCGTCGTTCATTGAGCGCAGCAGAGAACTCTTCAGCAAAAAGTTGCGCGTGCGGGCGTCAACGTTATCCAGCACTTCATCCACCAGATAATCCGACAGATGGCTGGCGTTAATCCCGGCGAGGCGGCGGGCGGAGTGTTGGGCGGAGGAGTTATTCTGGCGGGCGGAGAGGGCGATGAGTTGTAGCGCGGTGGCCCACCCGGCGACATCGTCGCACAGCCGGCTACTGTCGTCGGCTTCGATAGGCGATGTCAGACGACAGTCGAAAAATTGTTTCGCCTCCTGGTGGGTAAAGGCCAGCTGCTGACTGCCAATCTCCAGAAGCTGATCGCGGACGCGCAGATTGGCAATGCCCAGCTGCGGCAGGTTACGCGACAGGACCACCAGGGTCATATTCTCCGGCTGATGGCGCAGGAAAAAGCGCATCGCGTCATGGATCACCGGATTATTGATCAGATGGTAATCATCAATGACGAGATACAGCGGGCGCTGCCAGTCGGCAAGTTCAATAAACAGCTGCGCAAAAAGAGAGGAGAGACTGGCGTACTGGCGTTTTTGCACCATCGCTTCACTGGCCGCGCAGTGGTTGCCGGTAGCCTGCTGAATCGCCGCGATCAGATAGCTGGCAAAACGCTCCTGCTGGTTGTCGCCTTCGTCCAGCGAAAACCACCCAAGATCGTTTTTACCCGCGGCCCACTGAGAAATGAGCGTTGTCTTACCGTACCCGGCAGGACTGGTGATCAGCACGAGACGATAATTGTTCGCGCCGGAAAGTTTCGCCAGTAAGCGCTCACGAACCACAGTGTGTTCAAGGCGGACCGGACGACTTAATTTGGACGGAATCAACATAGTTCTACATTTCGCTGTGCAAGAGAGAGGTTGCGATTTTTTTTGCGCTTCGTAATTAATATCTAATAAGGTCGGTGATTATGAAATTTATTGCAAGTTATGTCCGAAGTTTATGCTCTTGAATTTGCTCTATGTCACAAATTTTGACATTGGCTGAGAATGGGAAAAAATCGCAGGCAGGACTGGTCGGCCGCGGTTTTCAGGCGGTAGCTGGCGGAGTGTGGGTGGATTTATTTTACGCTAAGAGTAGTTGTTTGTTTTTATTAAATTATTGTCAGCGATTTCTTAGAAGTAATCTTTTTTGCGGGTCAATGCGATGAAAGGTGCTTATTTCTTCAGGGGCCTCTATTTATTTTGTTAATAACGTGGCGAGGAACTGGAAGATTTTTTACGCGTATTGGCCTGTAACAAATTTTTAGCTACCGGAGGTAACCTCTCGATTGTCATATCGCGGTGATTTTTACAGCATATTTTTGCCTTCTCGCCCACACTATAGTGTTCAGGATCACACTTTTCGCTCATCCCCGCCACTCCTCCCTGTCTAATCCCCGTCAGGATGAGGACGATGAATCGGGAGGTCGGCACACTAGCGCCATCGTTTTAGTAAAGGACCCGGATCTCATTATGTCACAGACTACATTTAACAAAGCTCAGTTTCAGGCTGCACTGACGCGTCAGTGGCAGCATTTTGGTTTACAGTCCGCTTCCGAGATGACACAGCGTCAATGGTGGCGCGCAGTCAGCGGAGCGTTGGCGGAACTCCTGGCGGCGCAGCCGGTAGCGAAACCGGCGCAAGGACAGCGTCACGTTAACTACATCTCAATGGAGTTTCTGATTGGTCGTCTGACCGGCAACAACCTGCTCAACCTGGGCTGGTACGAGGGCGTCAGCGACGCGCTGAAAGGCTACGATGTCAACCTCACCGATCTGCTGGAAGAAGAGACTGACCCGGCGCTGGGTAACGGTGGCCTGGGACGTCTGGCAGCCTGCTTCCTCGACTCCATGGCGACGGTGGGGCAGTCGGCGACCGGTTACGGTCTCAACTACCAGTATGGCCTGTTCCGCCAGTCATTTGACGATGGCCAGCAGATGGAAGCCCCTGACGACTGGGGGCGCAGCAGCTACCCGTGGTTCCGTCATAACGAAGCGCTGGATGTCCAGGTAGGTATCGGCGGGAAAGTCAGCAAAAACGGCGAATGGCAGCCGGCGTTCGTCATTACCGGCGAAGCCTGGGACCTGCCGGTGCTTGGCTATCGCAACAACGTCGCCCAGCCGCTGCGTCTGTGGCAGGCCAAACACGCTCATCCGTTCAACCTGACCAAATTCAACGATGGCGATTTCCTGCGCGCCGAGCAGCAGGGCATCGACGCGGAAAAACTGACCAAGGTGCTGTACCCGAACGACAACCATCAGGCCGGTAAAAAACTGCGCCTGATGCAGCAGTACTTCCAGTGCGCCTGCTCAGTGGCCGATATCCTGCGCCGTCATCATCTGGCAGGCCGCAAGCTGGCCGAACTGGCGGATTACGAAGTGATCCAGCTGAACGATACGCACCCGACCATCGCCATCCCGGAGCTGCTGCGCGTGCTGATCGACGAGCACCAGCTGAGCTGGGACGACGCCTGGGCGATCACCAGCAAAACCTTTGCTTACACCAACCACACCCTGATGCCGGAAGCGTTGGAATGCTGGGATGAGAAGTTAGTAAAAGCGCTGCTGCCGCGCCATATGCAGATCATTAAAGAGATCAACGACCGCTTTAAACAGCTGGTGGACAAAACCTGGCCGGGCGATAAGCAGGTCTGGGCGAAGCTGGCGGTGGTGCATGACAAACAGGTTCGGATGGCCAACATGTGCGTGGTGGGCGGCTTTGCTGTCAACGGCGTGGCGGCGCTGCACTCGGATCTGGTGGTAAAAGATCTGTTCCCGGAATATAACCAGCTGTGGCCGAACAAATTCCATAACGTGACCAACGGCATCACGCCGCGCCGCTGGATCAAGCAGTGCAACCCGGCGCTGGCCTCGCTGCTGGATGAGACGCTGAAAAAAGAGTGGGCCAATGACCTCGACCAGCTGATCAACCTGGAAAAATATGCTGACGATGCGGCGTTCCGTCAGACTTATCGCGATATCAAGCAGGCCAACAAAGTTCATCTGGCTGAGTTTGTGAAGCAGCGTACCGGGATTGAGATCAACCCGCAGGCGATCTTCGATATCCAGATCAAACGTCTGCACGAGTATAAGCGTCAGCACCTTAACCTGCTGCATATCCTTGCGCTGTACAAAGAGATCCGCGAAAACCCGCAGTCCGACCGCGTACCGCGCGTCTTCCTGTTCGGCGCGAAAGCGGCGCCGGGCTACTATCTGGCGAAAAACATTATTTTTGCCATCAATAAGGTAGCGGAAGCGATCAACAACGACCCGAAAGTCGGCGATAAGCTGAAGGTGGTCTTCCTGCCGGACTATTGTGTATCGGCAGCAGAAAAACTGATCCCGGCGGCGGATATCTCCGAGCAGATCTCCACCGCGGGTAAAGAAGCCTCTGGCACCGGCAACATGAAGCTGGCGCTGAACGGCGCGCTGACCGTCGGGACGCTGGATGGCGCTAACGTGGAAATCGCTGAGCAGGTGGGCGAGGAGAACATCTTTATCTTCGGCCACACGGTTGAAGAGGTGAAAGCCCTGAAAGCGAAAGGCTACGATCCGCTGAAATGGCGTAAAAAAGACAAGCTGCTCGATGCGGTGCTTAAGGAGCTGGAGAACGGCACCTACAGCAACGGCGACAAGCATGCCTTCGATCAGATGCTGCACAGCCTGCTGCAGGGCGGCGATCCGTACCTGGTGCTGGCCGATTTCGAAGCCTACGTAGCGGCGCAAAAACGGGTAGATGAGCTGTATCGCGACGAGGAGGCCTGGACCCGCGCGGCTATCCTCAACACCGCGCGCTGCGGCATGTTCAGCTCCGACCGCTCGATCCGCGATTATCAGCAACGTATCTGGCAGGCGAAACGCTAAAGGAAGGCCTATGGAGAGTAAACTCCTCGATAATGCCGCGCTGGCGGCGGGCATCAGCCCCAGCTATATCAACGCGCACGGCAAGCCGCAGTCTATCGCGGCTGTCACCAAACAGCGCCTGCTGGATGCGATGCATCGCTCTACCGCCGCCACGAAAGTGGCGGTTAACCCGCTGCCGAACGTGAAAATTTTCACTCACGGCAAAAAAATGTCGCTGCCGGTGGCAGGACGCGGTGAGTATCAGTGGATCCTGACTACTGAGGACGGTAAGCAGTATCAAGGGAAAACCCGCGGCGGCGAGACGCTGCCGCTGCCGGCCAAACTGCCGGAGGGGTACCACTCCCTGACCCTCACCCAGGAGGGGGAGCGCTGGCACTGCCGGACTATCGTCGCGCCAGCCCGCTGCTATGAGCCGCAGCCGCTGAAAGAGGGGAAAAAGCTGTGGGGCACCTGCGTGCAGCTGTATACCCTGCGCTCAGAGAAAAACTGGGGGATCGGCGATTTTGGCGATCTGCGGGCCATGCTGCCGGAAATCGCCCGCCGCGGCGGGTCGTTTATTGGCCTTAACCCGATTCATGCCCTCTATCCGGCGAACCCGGAGAGCGCCAGCCCCTATAGCCCGTCTTCACGTCGCTGGCTGAACGTTATTTATATCGACGTCAACGCGGTTGAAGATTTCCAGCGTAGCGAAGAGGCGCAGGCGTGGTGGCAGTCTCCGGCAACGCAGCAGGCACTGCAGGCGGCGCGGGAAACGGACGATGTGGATTATACCGCCGTCACTACGCTGAAAATGACCGCGCTGCGTATGGCGTGGAAACAATTCTCTCGTCGTGAAGATGAGCAGATGACAGCGTTCCGCGAGTTTGTTCTGCGCGAAGGGGAAAGCCTCTACTGGCAGGCGGCTTTCGATGCGCTGCACGCCTGGCAGGTACAACAGGACCCGCTGCGCTGGGGCTGGCCCGTCTGGCCGAAGGCCTTTCAGGATATCGACAGCCCGGAGGTGAGAGCCTTCTGCGTTGAGCATGAGGATGACGTCAGTTTCTATCTCTGGCTGCAGTGGCTGGCCTGGAGTCAGTTTGCCGCCTGCTGGGAAACCAGCCAGCGTGACGGCATGCCGATCGGCCTCTACCGCGACCTGGCGGTGGGCGTCGCCGAGGGCGGGTCGGAAACCTGGTGCGATCGTGAACTGTACTGCCTGAAAGCATCCGTAGGCGCGCCGCCGGATATTCTGGGCCCGCTGGGCCAGAACTGGGGCCTGCCGCCGATGGATCCGCATATCATTGCCGCCCGCGCCTATGAGCCGTTTATCGACCTGCTGCGCGCTAATATGCAGAACTGCGGCGCGCTGCGCATCGATCACGTGATGTCTGTGCTGCGTCTGTGGTGGATCCCATATGGTGAAACCGCCGACCATGGCGCTTACGTTCAGTATCCGGTCGACGATCTGCTGTCGCTTCTGGCGCTGGAAAGCCAGCGTCATCGCTGCATGGTGATCGGTGAAGATCTGGGCACGGTACCGGTGGAGATCGTCAGCAAGTTACGCAACAGCGGCGTCTATTCTTATAAGGTGCTCTATTTTGAGAGTGATGCAGAGAAAACGTTCCGCGCGCCGGCGCTGTACCCGGAGCAATCAATGGCTGTGGCGACGACGCACGACCTGCCCACTCTCCGCGGCTACTGGGAAAGCGGCGATCTGACGTTAGGTAAAGCGCTGGGCCTCTATCCTGATGAGGTGGTGCTGCGCGGACTGTACCAGGACCGCGAGCTGGCGAAACAAGGGCTGCTGGACGCACTGCATAAGTACGGCTGTCTGCCCAAGCGCGCCGGCCATAAGGCCTCGCTGATGAGCATGACGGGGATCCTCAACCGGGGGATGCAGCGTTATATTGCCGACAGCAACAGCGCCCTGCTGGGCCTGCAGCCGGAAGACTGGCTGGAGATAGCGACGCCGGTTAACATTCCGGGCACCAGCACCGAGTACCCGAACTGGCGCCGGAAGCTGTCCGTCACCCTGGAGCAGATGTTTGCCGATGAACGGGTCAATAAGCTGATTAAGGATCTGGATAAACGGCGCAAGGCGGCGAGCAAGAAAGCCGCCTCCTGATAACTTCCTGCCGCGCGCTCCTCTGCGCGGCGAAGAGCATGTCCGATAAAAAAGGCCGGCCCGCTTCACGCGGACCGGCCTTTTTCTGTGGCGGGAGTGACCTTACACCACCATCCCCAGCAGCAGACAGCCCACCAGGCCGCAGACTGAGATAATGGTTTCCAGCACCGACCAGGACTTGATGGTCTCGCCGATGGTCAGGTTAAAGTACTCTTTGAACAGCCAGAAGCCCGGATCGTTGACGTGGGAGAAGATAACGCTGCCGGAGCCAACGGCGATAACCATCAGCTCCGGGCTGACGCCGGTGGTGGCGATCAGCGGCGCGGCAATCCCGCCCGCGGTGATGGCGGCTACGGTCGCCGAACCCAGCGCGATACGCAGCACCGCGGCGATAGACCACGCCATAAACAGCGGAGACATGTTCGATTCGTGCATGATAGAGGCGATGTATTTATCCATGCCGCTATCCACCAGCACCTGCTTGAAGGCGCCGCCGCCGCCGATGATCAACAGCATCATGGCGATGATTTTGATCGAAGAGGTCAGGGTATCGTTGATCTGCTCCATGGAGCGGCCGCGGTTCAAACCGAAGGTGAACAGGGCAATCAGTACCGCAATCAGGGTGGCCATCACCGGGTCGCCGAAGAACTCGGCAATTGGCAGGAAGGCGTGGCCTTTCGGCAGGATCATCTCAGCCACGGCGCGCATCGCCATCAGGATCACCGGAACCAGCGAGGTCCAGACGCTGACGCCAAAGCCTGGCATCTCTTCTTCAGTGAACACTTTCGGGTTATGCAGGCCTTCCGGGATCGGCTTATCTATCCCTTTCAGGAAGCGCGCAAACACCGGTCCCGCCAGGATAACCGTCGGGATAGCCAGAATGGTGCCGTAGAGCAGCGTTTTGCCCATATCGGCATGGAAGATGGTGGCGATCGCGGTCGGACCCGGATGCGGCGGCAGGAAGCCGTGGGTGACGGAGAGCGCGGCTGCCATCGGTACGCCGACGTACAGCAACGGAATACGGGCCGAGGCGGCGATGGTGAACACCAGCGGCAGCATCAGCACGAAGCCCACTTCATAGAACAGGGCGAAGCCAACGGTGAAGCCGGTCAGGACCACCGCCCACTGAATATGCTTCTTACCGAACTTATTGATAAGCGTGGTGGCGATACGCTGGGCGCCGCCGCAGTCTGCCAGCAGCTTACCGAGCATAGCGCCGAAGCCCATGATCAGCGCGAGGCTGCCAAGGGTGCCGCCAACGCCGTTTTTGATGGAGACGATCACTTTATCCAGTGGCATACCCTGCATTAATCCGACGGCGAGCGCCACCAGAACCAGCGCAATGAAGCCGTTCATTTTGAAACGGATCATTAACAGCAACAACAGGGCAACCCCGATAGCAACGATGACTAATGGCATGATTTACCTGGCCTTAATTTGTTATGGGTAACGTCAAAGTTCGAACCTGTAGAGCATCCGCTCCGTCAGGGAGCAAAATAGTCTGGCACCGTAAACGCTTGCATTATCCTTACCCAGAGAAAGGATAGCTGGCTATTTTTTTGCCGGTGGCGCCTGAAATGGATGATACGGGTAACATGTGAGGGTTGAGAATCACCTGACGGGGGAAAATGTTAAATATGAGACTTAAGTCATACTCTTTCCCCGGTTTTTGCCGGTCGTTTAGCGAGAGATGTTGCGCGGTAACACAGAATGGATCACGGCGATCCGGCGGCAGGCTGCCGCCGGAGGAAGGGTTTAGTAGTAGGAGTGCTCGCCGCGCTGGTGCTCGGTCAGATCGCGAACCCCTTTCAGCTCCGGAAACTCGTTCAGCAGCTGTTTTTCAATACCTTCTTTCAGGGTCACGTCGACCATCGAGCAGCCGTTGCATCCGCCGCCGAACTGCAGGATAGCCAGACCGTCGTCGGTGATCTCCATCAGCGATACGCGGCCGCCGTGGCCTGCCAGCTGCGGGTTAATCTGCGACTGCAGCAGGTACTCGACGCGCTCCATCAGCGGGGCATCGTCAGAGACTTTGCGCATTTTGGCGTTCGGCGCTTTCAGCGTCAGCTGCGAGCCGAGCTGGTCAGTGACGAAATCAATTTCAGCGTCTTCCAGATAGGGCGCGCTGAGCTCATCGACATAGGCGGTCAGCTGTTCAAATTTCAGCGCCGTGTCGGTGTCTTCCACCGCATCCGGTGGGCAGTAAGATACGCCGCACTCAGCGTTTGGGGTGCCGGGATTAATCACAAATACGCGAATTTGCGTCCCTTCTTCCTGATTTGCCAGCAGTTTGGCAAAGTGCGCTTGTGCAGCATCGGAAATACGGATCATAGCGTTGGCCTAATAGTTGACTATTTTACTGGGTTATAATACGCCCATCAGCGGGGGTCTACAAGGTACGGCACAAACACCATACCTGAACCGTCGCGGCGCCGTTTCGCAAAAGCAGGCGGGATATCTCAGCGACGGTGCTGCCGGTCGTGACGACATCATCCACCAGAGCGATATGGAGTCCCTGCACGGCAAATTCAAGCTGAAAGGCATTTTTCAGGTTCTGCCTGCGCTGGCGGGCATTGAGCGAATGTTGGACGGCGCCGGCTCGCTGGCGAGTCAGGCCTTCGCGATGCCAGACGCATCCTCGCCAGCGGGCTAACGGTCGGCACAGTTCGTCGCACTGATTATAACCCCGGCGCCAGCGACGGCGATGCCATAGCGGCACGCCGACCAGAGCGTCTACTGGCGGCAAATCGTCACGCTGCAGAAGGCGCTGCAGCAGCAGACGCGCGAGGGCGGGGCCCAGCTCCGGGCGATGGTGAAACTTCAGCTGCTGCACCAGACCGCTCAGCGGCGGGCGATAGTCATTGACCGCCACCAGCCGATGCCAGGGAGGCGGCTTTTGCAGGCAGCGGCCGCAGGGGTGACGGGATGCCGCCGCCGGCAGGCCGCACTGCGGGCAGAGCGGGGGACAGGCGAGCAGGGCGCGGCTGCAGCGGGAGCAGATCCCCCAGCGGGCGACTGCCAGCGGCATTTGGCATAGCCAGCATAAGCTGTGTGCTGTTAGCATATTTGGCCTTCTGTCCAGTAAAAAGAGAACGGTAACGGATGAACGACATCTGGTGGCAAACAATCGGCGAAGGAGATTGTCATCTTGTGCTGCTGCACGGCTGGGGGCTGAACGCTCAGGTATGGGATTGCATCACGCCGCAGCTGGCTTCGCATTTTACCCTCCACCTGGTGGATCTGCCGGGCTATGGCCGCAGCGGCGGGTTTGGGGCGATGTCGCTGGAGGCGATGGCGCAGCGGGTGCTGGAGCAGGCCCCTCCACAGGCGGTGTGGCTGGGCTGGAGCCTGGGCGGGCTGGTGGCCAGCCAGGTCGCGATTATGCGTCCGGAACGCGTGCAGGCGCTGGTGACGGTTGCCTCTTCCCCCTGTTTCGCGGCTCGTGACGACTGGCCCGGCATCAAGCCCGAGGTGCTGGCCGGATTTCAGCAGCAGCTGAGCGACGATTTCCAGCGCACCGTCGAGCGATTCCTCGCCCTGCAAACCATGGGCACAGAGAGCGCGCGTCAGGATGCGCGGGCGTTAAAGCAGGCGGTGCTCTCGCTGCCGATGCCTTCCGCCGAGGCGCTGAATGGCGGACTGGAGATCCTCAGAACCGTCGATCTGCGTCAGGCGCTGGTCAGGCTGCCGATGCCGTTTCTGCGGCTGTATGGCCGGCTGGATGGACTGGTGCCGCGCAAGATCGTCCCGTTGCTGGATGACCTGTGGCCGGAAAGCGAGTCAATCCTCTTCGATAAGGCCGCGCATGCGCCGTTTGTTTCCCATCCCGCGGCCTTCTGCGAGCCGCTGCTGGCGCTGAAGACGCGGCTGGGGTAATTTTTTTTGCCGCGCCATGGTAAAAGGGCCATTCCTAGCAATACTTAGGTTGTTACGGTGGTTGATTATTTCAATCCGCCACCGTGACCTACAATAACAACCTTATGGAGAGTAGAGGCTATGAAACTTGTTACAGGAATGGTTGCATCTCTGGTGATAGGCACCCTCTCTTTCGGCGCATTCGCCGCGAAAGAGATCCAAAAAGAAGACGTGGCGAAGATGAATCTGACCAAGGTCGGTAGCATTACGACCTCCAGGACGACGTCGCCGATGGATGCCCGACGCGATCTGTCGAAAAAAGCCGATGAGCTGGGTGGGAAATACTTTGTGGTGATTGCCGGGCAGAAAAACGAAAAAACCGTACACGCGAACGCTGACGTTTATAAATAATCCAGTCATAAGAAAACGGGCCTGCTGGCCCGTTTTTCATAGCTGTCTTACTCGTTTTACCTCGTTGCGCGACCAGGCCTGACTCCTTTCATCGCAGCGCCCACCACTCCTGCCGGCACGCCGCTTTCCCTTCAGGGCAACTTTTACAGCTGCCGGAGAGGCAGCCCTCGCTCGTTTCGCTGATCCGGACCACCTTACCCATGGCTTCCATTCGCTCAAGCATGGCGTCAATCAGCGGCTGAGGTGTCTGCAGGCGAGCACTGAGCTGTTTCGCCTCCATGCGGCCCTGCAGGGCCAGCATATCGCGGACTTCCATTAACGACGCCACAGTCCCTCCTTAGTGGCAATCGCCAGCCGGGCTGGAACAGCAGGAGGCCGGCGTTTTTCGCGTGGCCAGCAGCGAGACGTCCACCCGGCTGCGCGCCCGGCGCAACAGGCCGAAGAGCACCACGTTGAACAACACTACCGCCAGGATACATACCAGACTGTAGCGCGGGTGATCGCTAAAGCTAACGGTCTGGTAATAGAGCGTCGAGAGCGAATAGGCGATATTCAGCCCCCACAGGATGGAGAAGGTCATCCAGCCGCGGCTTGATTCGCGGGCGATGGCGCCCATCACCGAGATGCAGGGAATATAGAGCAGGACGAAGATCAGGTAGCTGTATGCCGCCGCTGCGCTGCCAAATTTACTGCCCATCACCCCCATGGCGCCGGTGGCCATTTCGCCATCGCCTTTGCTGGCTTCGATGGGGTTGGCCAGGACGCTGAGGCTGAAGGTGTCTTTCAGTCCCTGCCATGTCTCATCGACGGCAGCGAGCAGTTCTTCGCCGAGACTGAAGGTCTGCGGATTGAATTCCTCATTCTGGATATCTTCGGCGGTATAGAGGGTGTTCAGCGTACCCACTACCACCTCTTTCGCCATCGCGCCGGTAAACAGGCCGACGGTGGCCTGCCAGTTATCTTCATGCACGCCGATCGGTTTAAACACCGGCGTAATGACCCGGCTCACCGAGGCCAGCGCGGAGTCGTTGATGTTGTCGACGACCTTACCGCTCAGTGAGAAGCTGTTCAGCGCGCTGAGGAAGATGCTGACGATGACGATCACCTTCCCGGCGCGCAGCACAAAGCCTTTCAGGCGCTGCCAGGTCTGGATAATCAGGCTCTTGATATGCGGGACGTGGTACACCGGCAGCTCCATCACGAACGGCGAGGCTTCGCCGCGCATAATGGTGTGCTTCAGCATCAGGCCGGTGAGGATGGCCATCACAATGCCCAGCACATAGAGCGAGAAGACCGCCAGCGCGCCGTTCTGCCCAAAGAAGGCGGCCGCGAAGACGGCGAAGATCGCCAGCCGCGCGCCGCAGGACATAAACGGCGCCATCATAATGGTCATCAGACGCTCGCGCGGCGCGTCAAGGGTGCGGGCGCCCATCACCGACGGCACGTTGCAGCCAAAACCGACAATCAGCGGGACGAAGGATTTCCCTGGCAGGCCGAGGGCTTGCATCAGGCGATCCATCACAAAGGCGGCGCGCGCCATGTAGCCGGAGTCCTCAAGGAAGGAGAGAAACAGATACATCATGCCGATCTGCGGCACCAGCGGCAGCACGGTGTTGATACCGCCGCCGATCCCCTGGGCGAGGAACACGGTCAGCCAGTCCGGGAAGTGCAGGGTGTAACCCAGCCATTGAATGCCATGCACAAAGATCGCGACTGAGCCGGCATCGAAAATCGGCTGCAGCGCGCCGCCGATGTTGATCGCCAGCAGGAACATCAAGTACATGACAAAGAGAAAAATCGGCAACCCGAGGAAGCGGTTGAGGATCACTTTGTCCATCGCGGCGGTGAAGCGGCTTGGTTCGGCGGTCAGGGTATTGCTGACGGCGTCGCAAATGGCGGCGATGGTCTGATAGCGCGCGTCAGCGATGTGCAGCGACGGGTCGTCGATCTCGTCGCTGAGATTCGCCAGGGCGATATCCAGTTTATCGGCGGCGTCGCCGGCATAGGCCCGGCTGTAGATATCGCCCTCCAGCATCTGCAGACCCAGCCAGCGCCGCTGCCGGGTCGGGATCTGCGCTGACATCTGCTGCGCCAGCAGGTCAGCTTCGCGCAGCAGCGGCTGCGGATAGTGGACCAGCTCAAGATCGCTGTTCGCCTGATGACGGTCGAGGGCGATCTTCAGCGCTTCGATCCCCCGTCCGCGAGTCGATACCAGCGGAATCACCGGGCAACCGAGACGGGCGGCGAGGGCGTCGATATCGATCCGCACCTGTTGCTTTTCGGCGATATCCAGCATGTTCAGCGCGACGACGCAGGGGATCCCCAGCTCGAGCAGCTGCAGCGTCAGATAGAGGTTGCGCTCGAGGTTGGAGGCATCGACCACGTTAATCAGCATGTCGGCGTCGCCGCTCAGGATGTAGTGACAGGCAATCTGCTCGTCCAGCGAGGTCTGCGAGGAGATGGTGGTCAGGGAGTAGGTTCCCGGGAGGTCGACCAGCGTGACCTGGTGGTCAGTGGTGGCGAAAATCCCCTCTTTACGCTCAACGGTCACCCCAGCCCAGTTGCCCACGCGCTGGCGAGCGCCGGTCAGCTGATTAAATAAGGTGGTCTTGCCGGAATTAGGATTACCAATTAAACCAACGGTTAATTTTTGCATATTTCAGACTCTTGTGCCGGGCCAGCCGTTATTGTGCAACCGCTTCCAGTTCGATTAAGGCGAGATCTTTTTTGCGTAATACCAGACTGACGCGTCGGGTTTCAATATGAACAGGATCGCCGAGCGGCGCCACGCGAACCACATGAAAAGAGGAACCGGGCAGCATGCCGAGGGAGAGCAGTTTCTGACGGTATGCTGGGCTAATATCGCGAGAAAAACCGGTAATTTTCCACGCACTATCAGGTGTGAATTGCATAGGGCCTACTTGTCTATCGCTAACCGAAGAAGAATTTTCCGGACGCCTGGAGGCAGTTGCGCCGGGGACCGTAGCCAACGAAAAAAGAAAAAACGTTCTGTAATCGATGATAATGAGAATGGTTTTTATCATCAATACATATGATGCGCTGCAGGCTATTTTTAAAGTGAAAATCACCTTTTTATTGATATGCCGCAAAGTCAGCCTGTAATCAAAAATGCGCGAAATATTATTTCGGCGATCTAATGTTTAATTAAGGTTTCTGAAGTTAACGAAATGAAAATATTAATTTCGCTGCCTTTCAGGCGTGGAATAAAAGCAGGTTATCAGAAACAACTGAAGCTGTTTTGCGCGTGATGGCGATGGCCTGGTCATGAAAAAAAACTGCCCCTGAAAAAGGGGCAGGGAGAGTTTAGCGTTTTTTACCCATCGCTGCGGCGAGGGCATCCATCATCGCGCTGTTGCCGGCAGGCTGCGCCTCGCGACCGCGGGGTTTGGCGGCTTTCGCGGCCGGGCGATTTCCCTGCGGGCGCTCCTGACCACCGCCGCGGCGGGCGTTGCTGTCGCCCGGCTGCTCGTCGAGACGCATGGTCAGGGCGATACGCTTACGCGGCAGATCGACTTCCATCACTTTGACCTTGACGATGTCGCCCGCTTTCACCACGGTGTGCGGATCCTCAACAAACCGGTCAGAAAGCGACGAAATGTGTACCAGTCCGTCCTGATGAACGCCGATATCAACAAACGCGCCGAAGTTGGTGACGTTGGTGACGGCACCTTCCAGAATCATTCCCGGCAGCAGGTCATTCATGGTCTCCACACCATCGGCGAACTTCGCGGTCTTAAACTCCGGACGCGGATCGCGGCCCGGTTTTTCCAGCTCTTTGATAATGTCGGTGACCGTCGGGACGCCAAACTTCTCATCGGTGAAGTCCACTGCCTTCAGGTGGCGCAGCGCACTGCTATTGCCCATCAGATCTTTTAGCGCCTGCTGGGTGGCGGCCAGAATACGTTCGACCACCGGGTAAGCTTCCGGGTGAACGGTGGAGGCATCCAGCGGGTTGTCGCCGTGGTTGATACGCAGGAAGCCCGCGCACTGTTCAAAGGCTTTCGGCCCCAGACGGCTGACTTTCAGCAGCTGCTGGCGGTTCTGGAACTGACCATTCTCGTCGCGCCAGGCGACGATGTTCTGCGCCATCATGCGGGTCAGGCCGGCGACGCGGGTCAGCAGCGGAACGGAGGCGGTGTTCAGGTCAACGCCGACGGCGTTCACACAGTCTTCCACCACCGCGTCCAGCTTACGCGCCAGCTGGGTCTGGCTGACGTCGTGCTGATACTGGCCGACGCCAATGGATTTCGGGTCGATTTTCACCAGCTCGGCCAGGGGATCCTGCAGACGGCGGGCGATGGAGACCGCGCCGCGCAGCGACACGTCGAGGTCCGGGAACTCCTGCGCCGCCAGCTCGGAGGCGGAGTAAACGGAAGCCCCGGCTTCGCTGACGATCACCTTCTGGGCGGTGACCTTTGGGAACTGCTTCTGCACGTCGAGGAAGAAACGCTCGGTTTCACGCGAGGCGGTACCGTTGCCGATGGCCACCAGCTCAACGTTGTACTTCTCACACAGCGCGGCGACGGCGACGGCCGCTTTGGCGGCCTGGCCGGTGTGGGGATAGATGGTATCGGTAGCGACCAGTTTACCGGTGGCGTCGACGACGGCCACTTTCACCCCGGTGCGCAGGCCCGGATCGAGTCCCATGGTGGCGCGCAGCCCGGCGGGCGCGGCCATCAGCAGATCGTGCAGGTTGCGGGCGAAGACGTTGATTGCCTCGTCCTCCGCGCGTTCGCGCACGGTGCCCATCAGCTCGGTTTCGAGATGCATCAGGACTTTGATCCGCCAGGTCCAGCTGACGACGCCTTTACGCCAGCTGTCCGCCGGGGCGTTATTCAGGCGCAGGCCCAGGTGGTCGATAATAATTTGCTCGCCGTGGCTCTCTTTCGGCGGCTCGTCAAACTGCGGGTCAGCGTTTAAAGAGAGCTGCAGGACGCCTTCGTTGCGACCGCGGAACATCGCCAGCGCGCGATGCGACGGCACGGTGGCGATCGGTTCATGGTGATCGAAGTAGTCGCGGAATTTAGCGCCTTCCTCTTCTTTACCGCTGACGACGGTGGAGACCAGGTGGGCGTTTTTCCACAGATAGTCACGGACCTTCGCCAGCAGCGCGGCGTCTTCGGCAAACCGCTCCATCAGAATATAGCGCGCGCCGTCCAGGGCCGCTTTGCTGTCGGCTACGCCCTTATCGGCATCAATATATTTTGCGGCCTCCGCTTCCGGATCGTGGGCCGGTTCGTTCCACAGCAGGTCAGCCAGCGGTTCGAGCCCGGCTTCGATAGCGATCTGCCCGCGTGTACGGCGCTTCGGCTTGTAGGGCAGGTAGAGATCTTCCAGTTCGGTTTTGCTGAGCGTGGTGTTGATGGCTTTTTCCAGCGCGTCGGTCAGTTTGCCCTGTTCAGCGATGGATTTGAGGATCGCCTGACGACGGTCTTCGAGTTCGCGCAGATAGCCGAGGCGAGTTTCCAGATTACGCAGCTGCGTGTCATCCAGACCGCCGGTGACTTCTTTACGATAACGTGCAATAAACGGCACGGTGTTCCCTTCATCAAGCAGGCGAACGGCAGCTTCTACCTGTTCGGCTCTGGCCTGAAGTTCACCCGCAATAATGCGGCAGAGCGAATCATTCATCATGGCTTTTAATTCATCTTTAGGGTCAAAAAACAGGGACTAGTTATACGGACTGACGGCTAAAAATACCAGCCGCGCCGGGCGTCTCTCGGAAAGTTCTTGTCTATTTAACGTATTCGATCTCGTTGACATACCAGCTGGCTTCGCCCGCCGGCGTGTTGACGATGGCCAGATCGCCAACCTCTTTTTTTAACAGTGCGCGCGCCATCGGCGAGTCGATGGAGATATAGTCTTTGCGGCCAAAAATTTCATCGTAACCGACGATGCGAAAGCGCTTGATATCGCCTTCATCGTTTTCAATCTCTACCCAGGCGCCGAAGAAGACTTTACCTTCCTGTTGCGGCGAGTAATCGACGATTTTCAACTGTTCCAGACATTTGGTCAGATAGCGGACCCGGCGATCGATCTCCCGCAGGCGCTTTTTGTTGTACTGGTAGTCCGCGTTCTCGCTGCGGTCGCCGAGGCTGGCGGCCCAGGTCACCTTTTTGGTCACTTCCGGACGCTCCTGGCGCCACAGGTAGTCCATCTCCTGCTTCAGTTTTTCATATCCCTCGCGGGTGATCAGCGGCGTTTTCATCGTGAGTTCAACCTTCTGACTGTCTGTCGTTGCGCACAATTTGTAGCGCGTAATAATACCGACAGGATAAATACTGTGTCTTATGATTAAATGTATACTTAACCTGCTGTTAAATATGCTTTGTAACAATTTAGCCTGGAATATATACCAGATTTAGCTGGTGAGCGCGCCGGGCTTTTTTGAGAATACGCACTGACTATTGCAGTGAACCTTTGGGAGTACAAACAATGCAAGAGAATTATAAGATTCTGGTTGTGGATGACGACATGCGCCTGCGTGCGCTGCTCGAGCGTTATCTGACCGAGCAGGGCTTCCAGGTTCGTAGCGTGGCGAACGCCGAACAGATGGATCGTCTGTTAACCCGTGAATCCTTCCACCTGATGGTGCTGGATCTGATGCTGCCGGGCGAAGATGGTCTCTCTATCTGCCGTCGTCTGCGCAGCCAGAGTAACCCGATGCCGATCATTATGGTGACGGCGAAAGGCGAAGAGGTCGATCGGATCGTGGGTCTGGAGATCGGGGCTGACGACTATATTCCGAAGCCGTTTAACCCGCGCGAACTGCTGGCCCGCATCCGGGCGGTGCTGCGCCGCCAGGCGAACGAGCTGCCGGGCGCGCCGTCGCAGGAAGAGGCGGTTATCGCCTTTGGTAAATTCAAACTGAATTTAGGCACCCGCGAGATGTTCCGTGAAGACGAGCCGATGCCGTTGACCAGCGGCGAATTCGCGGTCCTGAAGGCGCTGGTGAGCCATCCCCGTGAGCCGCTGTCGCGCGATAAGCTGATGAACCTCGCCCGCGGCCGCGAATACTCTGCGATGGAGCGCTCCATCGACGTACAGATCTCCCGCCTGCGCCGCATGGTGGAAGAGGACCCGGCGCATCCGCGCTACATCCAGACCGTCTGGGGTCTGGGCTACGTCTTCGTCCCGGACGGTTCTAAGGCATGAAACGCGTGCGCTTTTCGCCGCGCAGCTCCTTTGCTCGCACACTGCTCCTGATCGTCACCTTGCTGTTCGTCAGCCTGGTGACGACCTATCTGGTGGTACTGAATTTCGCGATCCTGCCGAGTCTCCAGCAGTTTAATAAAGTGTTAGCCTACGAAGTGCGTATGCTGATGACCGACAAACTGCAGCTGGAGGATGGCACCCAGCTGGTGGTGCCCCCGGCGTTTCGTCGTGAAATTTATCGCGAGCTGGGGATTTCGCTCTATTCCAATGAAGCGGCGGAAGACGCAGGCCTGCGCTGGGCGCAGCATTATGAATTCTTAAGTCAGCAGATGGCCCATCAGCTTGGTGGCCCCACAGAGGTGCGGGTAGAGGTCAATAAAAGCTCCCCTGTGGTGTGGCTGAAGACCTGGCTGTCGCCCAATATCTGGGTGCGGGTGCCGCTGACCGAGATCCATCAGGGCGACTTCTCGCCGCTGTTCCGCTATACCCTGGCGATCATGCTGCTGGCGATAGGCGGCGCTTGGCTGTTTATTCGTATTCAGAACCGCCCGTTGGTGGATCTGGAGCACGCGGCGCTGCAGGTCGGGCGCGGCATTATTCCGCCGCCGCTGCGCGAGTATGGCGCCTCCGAAGTGCGTTCGGTGACGCGCGCCTTTAACCATATGGCGGCGGGCGTGAAGCAGCTGGCTGACGACCGTACGCTGCTGATGGCCGGGGTCAGCCACGATTTACGTACTCCGCTGACCCGCATTCGTCTGGCCACCGAGATGATGGGCGAGCAGGACGGCTATCTCGCGGAGTCGATTAACAAAGATATCGAAGAGTGCAACGCCATCATCGAGCAGTTTATCGACTATCTGCGCACCGGGCAGGAGATGCCGATGGAGCTGGCGGATCTGAATGCGGTGCTGGGGGAAGTGATCGCTGCGGAGAGCGGCTATGAGCGGGAAATCGCCACCGCCCTGCAGGCCGGCGAAATTCCGGTACGTATGCACCCGCTGTCTATCAAGCGCGCGCTGGCGAATATGGTGGTCAACGCGGCCCGCTATGGCAATGGCTGGATCAAGGTCAGCAGCGGCAGCGAAGCGAGCCGGGCCTGGTTCCAGGTAGAAGATGATGGACCGGGGATTAAACCTGAGCAGCGGGAGCACCTGTTTCAGCCGTTTGTACGCGGCGACAGCGCCCGCAGCACCAGCGGCACCGGGCTGGGGTTGGCGATTGTTCAGCGTATTATCGACAATCACAACGGCCGGCTGGAGATTGGCTCCAGCGAACGCGGCGGGTTACTGATCCGCGCCTGGCTGCCGGTGCACCGGATGCTGACGCCGATGAAACCCGCCAGGGAGAGCTGATCGCGCCCGCGGTTAGCTACTCAGGATGTTGCACAATAAAAAGCCGGGCAAGCCCGGCTTTTTCACCTTTGCGCCCGTTAGCGCTGCGGTCCTGCCGCCACCAGCGCGGCGCCCGCTGGCGTATCGGTATACTTCTCAAAATTCTCAATAAACAGCTTCGCCAGCTGGTCGGCTTTTTCCTGCCACTGCTCCGGGGAACCATAGGTGCTGCGCGGATCGAGGATGTGGGTATCCACGCCCGGAAGCGCCGTCGGGATCTGCAGGTTAAACATCGGCAGGGTAAAGGTCTCCGCGTTGTCCAGCGAGCCATTGAGGATGGCGTCGATGATCGCGCGGGTATCTTTAATCGAGATGCGCTTGCCGGTGCCGTTCCAGCCGGTATTGACCAGATAAGCCTGCGCGCCAGCCGCCTGCATGCGTTTGACCAGCACTTCGGCGTACTGCGTCGGGTGCAGCGACAGGAAGGCGGCGCCGAAGCAGGCGGAGAAGGTTGGCGTGGGTTCGGTTACGCCGCGCTCGGTGCCGGCCAGTTTGGCGGTAAACCCGGACAGGAAATGGTACTGCGTCTGGTCGGCGGTCAGGCGGGAGACCGGCGGCAGGACGCCGAACGCATCGGCCGTCAGGAAGATCACTTTGGTAGCGTGACCCGCTTTAGACACCGGCTTAACAATGTTGTCGATGTGGTCGATGGGGTAGGAGACGCGGGTATTTTCGGTCTTTGAACCGTCATCGAAATCGACCGTGCCGTCGGCGCGTACCACCACGTTTTCCAGCAGGGCGTTGCGGCGGATGGCGTGATAGATATCCGGCTCGGCCGCTTCAGAGAGCTTGATGGTCTTGGCGTAGCAGCCCCCTTCGAAGTTAAACACGCCGTCGTCATCCCAGCCATGTTCGTCATCGCCAATCAGGCGGCGTTTCGGGTCGGTGGAGAGGGTGGTTTTGCCGGTGCCTGAGAGGCCGAAGAAAATGGCGACATCGCCTTTCTCGCCGACGTTGGCTGAGCAGTGCATGGAGGCGATGCCCTTCAGCGGCAGCAGGTAGTTCATGATCGAGAACATCCCTTTCTTCATCTCGCCGCCGTACCAGGTGCCGCCGATCAGCTGAATGCGCTCGGTGAGGTTGAAGGCGACGAAGTTTTCCGAATTGAGGCCCTGCTCTTTCCACTGCGGATTGGTGCATTTCGCGCCGTTCATCACGATGAAGTCGGGCACGAATTCAGCCAGCTCTTCATCGCTCGGACGGATGAACATGTTTTTAACGAAGTGCGCCTGCCAGGCCACTTCGGTAATGAAACGTACGCTGAGACGGGTATCGGCGTTGGCGCCGCAGAAAGCGTCGACGATAAACAGGCGTTTACCGGACAGTTGCTGGGTCACCAGCCCTTTCAGATGCTGCCAGGTTTCCTGCGAAAGCGGCTTGTTGTCGTTTTTACCTTTGCCTTTATCGGACCACCAGACGGTGTCGCGGGTGGTGTCGTCGCGCACGAGATACTTATCTTTCGGAGAACGACCGGTAAAAATGCCCGTGTCGACGGCGATAGCACCCAGAGTGGTTAATACGCCACGTTCGTAGCCTTCCAGGTTCGGGTCGAGCTCTTCCTGAAACAACATGTCGTAGCTGGGGTTGTGGACGATATCCTGGACGTCATTGATACCATAAGCCTTGAGATCCTGCGGGGTTAAACCATGATTAACGCGCATGTCACTGCTCCTTAGCCAAGATGTACTGCTGTAAATTGTAGGGTTAATTGCCGGGTATTGACCGCGACCAGGCTCATAGATTTACGTATCTCGACATTCCTCAGAATGACGATAAAAACGGTGACTCCTGTCACGAAGTGGAGTGGATTATCTCAGGAAATGGACGGATGGTGGGGTTAGATGTTTCTCAATGGTTAAAAAGTAATTAAAAAAACTGCTGAAATGTGAATGTAATCGCTTTCCTGAAATTAAATTACGTAACTCTTTCAGGGAAAATCGATTCAACTCGCGAATAAATTAAAAGTCAGGCACAACGCGACAAACAACATTGCCGCCCTGTGCCTGAGAAAGATGCGGGGATTAATGAACCTGCGGATCGGCCGGAGAGGCGTTATTACGGATCTCGGCAATATCCATGGCATTGAAGATATAGTGGTTACCGCAGTAGTCGCAGTGCATATCAATTTCGCCTTCGTCGGCGAGGATGCTATCAATCTCTTCATCCGGCAGCGTCTTCAGCGCGCCGGCGCAGCGTTCGCGGGAGCAGGTGCACTTGAACTCCACGCTCTGCGGGTCGTAGACAGTGACTTCTTCTTCATGGTACAGACGCCACAGCACATCATTTGCCGGCAGGGTGAACAGCTCTTCCGCCTTAATGGTCTCGGTAAGCGTCGCCAGGTGCTCGAAGTCGGCAGTCTGGGCATCCTGCGCCGGCATCACCTGCAGCAGCATCCCGCCCGCCATCGGCTGGCCTTCATGATCGCCGGTGCGGATGATAAGGCGCGTCGGCAGCTGCTCTGAACGCTGGAAATAATCTTCCAGGCAGGCGGCCAGCGTATCGCCTTCCAGACCGACCACGCCCTGATAGCGCTCACCTTCTTCCGGAGAGATGGTAATGACCAGGTAGCCGTTGCCGACCATCGTTTTCAGATCCGCATCGTCCGCAATCTCGCCCTGCACGCGCGCGACGCCGCGCAGCTGCTGCTGGTTATTGCCGTTGATCACCGCCAGCTGTAAAGGGCCATCCCCCTGCAGCTGTACGGTAATGTCGCCGGCAAACTTCAGCGTCGCGGTCAGCAGACTGGTGGCGACCAACAGCTCCGCCAGCACCGTTTTGACCGGTTGGGGATAGGTGTGATTCGCCAGAATCTGTTCCAGGGTTTCCGACACCGTCACCAGCTCGCCGCGCACGGCATAGTTTTCAAACAGATAACGATGTAATTGATCGTGTTGAGTCATAATCATCTCTCTTTCTGGCGCGAGTTATTCACTCTCGCCGTGTTTAAATCTCATCAGGTCGCGGCGCTCTTTCTTGTCCGGACGTCTGTCAGGGTGCGGCATGGTCAGGGCGTTCATTTTGCGCGCCAGGGCCATTTTTTCACGCTTCTCGATACTCTCCACCGTCTCTTCATACAGGTTGACGGCTTCGCTTGCCGGGCGGCGCTGTTCGGTAATGCCGATAATGCGCACCGTCCGCTCGTCGTTGCCCTGGCGCAGCGTCAGCATGGCGTCGAGTTCGACGATTTTTCCGGGTTTGCTACGTTGTCCGTTGTAATGCACCTTGCCGCCTTCAATCATTTCCCGCGCCAGCGCGCGGGTTTTGTAAAAGCGGGCGGCCCAAAGCCATTTGTCCAGTCTGACGGTTTCGGTGGGCTTCTCTTTCATCGCCTCTCCTTCGGGGTAAGCGAAGGGATCAGTCGTCGGTAATCATTCAGCCCCGGATGGCGCAGATACTGCTTTTCCGCCAGTCCGGAGTCAGGATTGGTAATACCCAGGCAGTAACGAATGCCAAACTCCCTCGCGGCATCCAGTATCGCCTCGCTGTCGTCGACAAACAGCGTTTTGTGCGCCTCAAGGCCAGTTTCCTCCGCCACGGCGCGCCACAGACGCTGATCCTCTTTCGGATAACCAAATGTGTGGGTGGAAAGTAATAAATCAAGGTGCGCGTCCAGGCCGGTGTGTTTGAGCTTGACCGCCAGATTGTGGGGATGGGCATTGGTCAACAGAATGCGTCGCTTACCGCAGGCCTTGAGCGCATCAAGGAACGGCACGGTATCCTCGCGCAGCGTGGCGCGCGGACCTTGTTCGCTGGTCATCGCACAAATATCCAAACCCAGGCGCTCGCTCCAGTAATCCAGACAGTACCAGTTTAGCGTATGCTGCACGGCGTGATACTCCTGGCGCATGGCCTCTTTCGCCTCCTGCAAATTGAGGCCGCGGGCGGCCCCCCAGGTTTCAGGCACCAGCGTTTGCCAGAAGTAGTTGTCGAAGGCGAGGTCCAGGAGCGTGCCGTCCATATCCAGCAGAACGGTATCGACCTCCTGCCAGGCGATATCAAAGTGCATGATGACTCTCCAGCGAGCGGAAAATGGGCGACAGGGTATCACACCCTGTCGCCGGGAAAATTAATCTTGCGAGTCAGATGAGGGGAGCAAAACCGGATTAAGGCAGCTTTCGTAATATTTCTGAATCTCTTCCATACGCTGACGATGGCGTTGATAACGACGCAGGGCCTGCACGGCGTGGTAAGCCATGCACCCCACCATTGACAGCAGCAGCAGGGTGATGCCCAGATAACGCCACAGGCCGCTGCGGTCGGGGATGCGATGCAGGTTGATATGCTGCGTGCCGTTGGCGTCAGTAAACAGGTTGGTAACGATACCTTCGGCATGGAAGGGGGTATGCATGAGCATACCGGCCAGCCGCCGCAGTTCGCCCCACTGCTCATGGGCCGGATAATCATACAGACTCACCGCCGGCCACGGCTGATTGACCAGTACGCTGCCCTCATCGCTGGCGATAAGAAAACCGCCGGGAGCCGGGCTGTTCAGCGCCTGCGCGGCCCGTGAGGTTTCGCGTATCACAAAGGGCGCGGTTGAGGTGGTCACCAGATTCTCCAGCGACTCGGCGCTGACCGGCCGCAGCAGCACGTTCACGCCATCCAGCTTGCCGGCGGTGGCGCGCTTGGTTAACGTTTCCCAGTTACGGGTATTGCCAAGATTGACCAACGCATTCTTCAGCCGCAGGCAATCATCCTTTGCCGAGCAGAGATCGTTAGTTTTCTGCACGATATCGCCGAAATCATCCAGTAGCACCATGCCTGATTTCTGAATGGCGGAGCGTAGGGCAGGGCTGACGCGGGAATCATCGTCGGTTTCCGGGTGCAGCTGGCGCTGGACGGACTGCATCAGGGCGGTCGCTTTGCTGACAATGTCAGACTCCGGCAGCGGCAGAGGAGGGGCGTCGTTCCACACAATCTGTGAACAATCGAAAGGCAGGAACGGCGAATCCTCTTTGGCGGACCAACTGCCCGGCGTGCGGATATTACACATCCCGGTACCGGTCAGGCGCAGCGTATCGCCAATGCGCACATGGGCTTTTTCCAGCTGGCTGACGGTAGTGGCTTCAATCGTTTGCGCGCCCTTCAGCCACGACAGGGTGAACTTAAACGGCATATTCAACGGTACGCTGGCCCACAGCATAATCACCACCACCAGGGCGCCGGCGGCGATAATCGCGCTGCGTAGCCAGTACTGCAGCGGGAAGTTTTTCACTTCATCATGAAGCGACAGGTAGCGTCCCTGACGGGCCACGTGGCGGTTGAGATAGATATCAATATCGGTCTGCTGCCCCAGGTCCTGGGCAATCCAGGGTTGCCAGTGGCGCGGATAGATGAGATCGATAATGCCCAGCGAGATGTTATTGATTTGCTCCTGATCGTTTTCGCCAAACAATCCCCAGCGCTTAGGGACGCCCCGCAGGCAATGGATTTCGCGCAGCGCGGCGCGACGCGGCGGGGCATAAATCCCCCACAGTCCGGCGGCGAGCAGCAACAAACCTGCGGCGACCAGCCAGGGGGTAAAGACAGCTGGCCCAATCAGGCTGAAATAAAAGAACAGAAAGGAGGCGACGATCAGGATCGCTTCGCGCAGCCCGTCCGGGCGATTCAGAGCGTGTTCTTCAGGCGTTTCCCGACGGATCTGCCGCAACTCTACCTGCTCGCTCTCTTCGCCGCGAATGGAGGCCTGGGTGGCCGAAGCGCGTTCCAGGGCGTAGCTTTGCGCTTCCTGGCGATAGTCGCTCAGGCTATGACCGTTAAGGGTGATAACCAGCGGCAGGCTGTCGGTGGGGATCAGCTCGACGCTGTTTTCATCGTTGATATGCTGTTCCCAGAACGGCGGCAGATGAACTTCAACCGAATCGAGGAAATAGCGCCATTTATTCGGCGCGTCGGTGGTGATCCCGTAGCGGGTGATGGCGCGTGTCACCGCATAGACGGTATCACTCTGTTCGTTCAGCGCCAGAGCGACAGGCGCGCTGGTCGCACCGGACGCCGGCACCTGCTGGGCGTGGCTCAACTCGGCAACATACTTCTCAATAGCCTGGCGCTCATCCGCAGGAAGCTGCCGCGTGGTAGCGTCGCTAAAGGCGTGCAGTAGGGGGAGTCGGCGGCGTCTGGCGTGAGCGCGATACCACCATCCGATGAGCAATACGCAGATTAGCAGAGCTGTAAGGAATATCAGAAAGGTGCCCATGCCCATCCCATCAAAGTTATTTTTTTCTTACGAAATCGTCGGTGAACGTGAAGACTAACGTCAAGCTGCAGTGTTAGCGGCGCACCTGCTTACAGGGTAGTGAATATGTCATGCAGCAGCGCACAAGCTTACCAAAAACGTTAAAGCGCAGAAATCGGTAAATTCTCAAAGCGAATTCAAGCTATTGACTTTTTTATCTTTATTACTTTTCCCCCTGCAGGGAAAAGGTTACAACTCTGTAAATAAGTAGCAATTTGGATTGCCGAAAGCGTGTTGCGTATCGCACAATGACTGCTTAATCACAGCATAGACCGATGACAATGAGCAAATCATTACAAAAACCCACCATTCTCAATGTTGAAACTGTCGCCCGTTCGCGCCTCTTTAATGTCGAAAGCGTCGATCTGGAGTTCAGCAACGGTGTGCGTCGCGTTTATGAACGTATGCGGCCTTCCACCCGTGAAGCGGTGATGATTGTGCCGATTGTGGATGATCACATTATTTTGATTCGTGAGTATGCCGTGGGGACGGAGTCCTACGAGCTGGGCTTCTCCAAAGGGCTGATTGATCCAGGTGAAACCGTGGATGAAGCGGCCAATCGCGAGCTGAAAGAAGAGGTTGGCTATGGCGCCAATAAGCTGACGTTTTTGAAGAAGCTCAGTATGGCCCCCTCCTACTTCTCCAGCAAAATGAATATCATGGTGGCGGAAGATCTCTATCCGGAGTCACTGCCGGGCGATGAACCTGAGCCGCTACCGCAGGTGCGCTGGCCGCTGGCGCAGCTGATGTCGCTGCTGGATGAAGAAGATTTTAACGAGGCCCGTAACGTCAGCGCGCTGTTTTTAGTGCGGGAATGGCTGCAGGCCCAGGGCCGACTCTGAACGAGCGTCCACGCTAAGCAGCAATAAAAAAGCGCCCGCAGGCGCTTTTTTTGTCAGAACAATTCGTGGGTTTCACCGCCGCCGTCAGTCAGGGTGGTGCCCACCTCACGGACTGCCTGCTGGGTGGGCTGGGTTCCTTCAATAAAGTACTCCGCCCGGCTATTACCCCCGTTCGCCAACTGACCGGTGCTGCGGTCGATATTCACCGTGACGATACCCGGCGGCGGAGTTAACGGTTCTTCCGGAACGCCTTCCAGCACGCTCTTCATAAAGCTGTCCCAGGCCGGCTGGGCGCTTTTGGCACCGCCTTCATAGCCAGAGATCTGATCTTTAATCGCTCCGGAGGCGGTGGTCCGGCCAAGATCGCGACGATGATCGTCAAAGCCGATCCAAACCGAGGTCACCACGCCCGGTCCGTAGCCTGAGAACCAGGCGTCCTTCGAGCTGTTGGTGGTCCCGGTTTTCCCACCGATGTCATGCCGCTGCAGATCGCGTCCGGCGCGCCAGCCGGTGCCCATCCAGCCCGGCTCGCCAAAGATGTTGCTGTTCAGCGCGCTCTTGATCAGGAAGGCCAGCGGTGTGTTAATCACATGCGGCGCGTATTCCTGTGCGCCGCTCTGCGCGACCAGCGACTGGTTGGCCTGCTCCAGCTGCGGCTGCGGCGGCACGTTGCCATTCTGCGGTTCCGCGGAGGTGGCGACATCTTCTACATCCTTGTTTTCCAGCACGTTGGATTTTGGCGTATCGCCGTAAATTACCGGTAAATCACACTGCGGACAGGCAATTTTCGGACGCTCCTCGAAGAGGACACCGCCCTGATCGTTCTCAATCTTACTGATAAAGAAAGGATTGACCAGGAAGCCGCCGTTGGCCATCACCGAATAACCGCGAGCGACCTGCAGGGGCGTAAAGGAGGCTGAGCCCAGCGCCAACGATTCCGTGTGGACAATGTTCTGCGCCGGGAAGCCAAAGCGCTGCAGATACTCGGCGGCGTAGTCTACGCCCATGGCGCGCATAGCGCGCACCATCACCACGTTTTTCGACTGCCCCAGGCCCTGGCGTAAACGAATCGGACCGGCATACTGCGGCGGCGAGTTCTTCGGCCGCCAGTCGGAACCTGCGCCCGCATCCCAGCGCGAGATCGGCACATCGTTGAGCATACTTGCCAGCGTTAAGCCTTTATCCATCGCGGCGGTATAGAGGAACGGTTTAATGTTGGAGCCGACCTGGCGCAGCGCCTGGGTGGCGCGGTTGAATTTGCTCTGGTTAAAGTCAAACCCGCCGACAAGGGCAATAATCGCGCCGTTTTGCGGGTTAATGGAGACCAGCGCTGAGTTGACGTCCGGGAGCTGGGACAGCCACCAGCTGTCACCCACCTTGCGTACCCAGATCTGCTGCCCGGCCTGCACAACGTCGTTGACTTTACGCGGGGTCGCCCCTTGCTGCGTATCAGAGATAAAGCGACGGGCCCAGCGCACGCCCTCCATCGTCAGCGAAACGGAGTCGCCGTTAGCCAACAGCGCGACAGCCTCCTGGGCATTCGCGGAGGTGACCACCGCCGGGAAAAGCGGACCGTAGCCAGACTGACGCTTCAGCGAATCGACGATCTTCTTCGTCTCCCACGGCGTTTCACCGACTTTCCACAGTACGCTGGCCGGGCCGCGGTAGCCGTGACGCATATCGTAATCCAGCACGTTATTGCGTACCGCCTGCTGGGCCGCCTGCTGGTTTTTGCGGGTAATGGTGGTATAGACCCGATAACCGTCTTCGTAGGCCTGCTCGCCGTAGCGATTCACCATCTCCTGGCGCACCATTTCACTCAGGTAAGGGGCGGAGAAGGCGATTTTCGGCGCGTGATAGCTGGCGTCGATGGGTTCGCTGCGCGCCTCATCGTATTGCGCCTGGGTGATGTATCCTTCGCTCAGCATACGCGACAGCACCACGTTGCGACGGGCGGTCGCGCGATCCATCGAATAGAGCGGGTTAAAAGTGGAAGGCGCTTTCGGCAGACCGGCAATCACCGCCATCTCACTCAGGGTCAGTTGGTCGATAGGTTTGCCAAAATAGACCTGCGCCGCGGCGCCGACGCCATAGGCGCGGTAGCCGAGGTAGATCTTGTTCAGATACAGCTCAAGGATTTCATCTTTATTCAGCAACTGCTCGATGCGGATGGCCAGAAAGGCCTCTTTAATCTTACGCATCAACGTCTTCTCGGGGCTGAGAAAGAAGTTACGCGCTAACTGCTGGGTGATGGTGCTGGCGCCCTGGGAGGCGTGGCCTGAAAACATCGCCACGCTGGCGGCGCGGAAAATACCTACCGGATCGACGCCGTGGTGCTCATAGAAGCGGCTGTCTTCGGTGGCGATAAACGCTTTCACCAGCTCGGGGGGAATTTGCTGCAACGTCACAGGGATACGGCGCTTTTCGCCGTACTGCGCAATAAGCTCACCGTCGGCGCTATAGACCTGCATCGGGATCTGCAAACGCACATCCTTCAGGGTTGCGACGTCGGGGAGTTGCGGCTCTATGTATTTGTAGAGGCCAAAAATCGAGCCTGCTCCCAGCAGTACGCAACAGACTGCAAGGATCAATAGATACTTTACGAACTTCACCGGTGTTTTCCCATTTAGTTTTATTTGGGCAGTTTATAAACAAACGCGCGGTAGTATAAAGGCAAGCCAGGTGCATTGATATAGCCGGGCAGTTTTGCCGGATAAGGAGATCGTAAGCATGGCTTTCAGAAACTGGCGGCTTGGAATGCATATCCAACAGGATAGCATTGCCATTGTCGCGCTATTGCATGAACGTTCACACTGGGCGCTGCGCCGCTGGTGGCGTATCCCATTGCCGCCGGGGCTGGTGCGTCAGGGAATGGTGGCGGACGTCAGCGCACTCGGTTCGCGGCTGGCCGCCTGGCGGCGGGAGCTACCGGCGCAGCATCAGGTTAGTATCGCCTTTCCCGCGGTGCGCACACTGCAAAAGCGTCTTCCGTATCCCCAGTTCGCCCTGCGGGAGCGGGAACAGGCGACGTGGGTAGCCAGCGCCATGAGCCAGCAGCTGGCAATGCCTGCCTCCGCGCTATGTATTGATTATGCCCCCACCTCGCGGGATGACGGCTGGCAGGTTACGGCGGCGCAGCGGCTGGATATCAATGTTCTGCGGGAGCTGGCAGGGCGGCTGCGGCTGCGGGTGGCGGCCATCGTACCGGATGCCAGTGCGCTCGGCGCCTTTTTCCCCTGGATGACTGCGGCAGACCAGGGCCTGGCGTGGCGGGATGAAAAGCGCTGGCTGTGGGCGACCCGTGAGGCCTGGGGCAGTGACGCCTGCGCTGATGTCGGGTCCTTAAGCCAGCTGGCGGGGCAGCTTCAGGTTCCGCTGCGCCTGTGTATTGACGCGGGCGATGAGGCCAGTCGCTTTGATGTCTGGCAAGTGATTCACCGTCGGCAGCCCCCGCTGCCAGCCGATGGCGATCGTTACGCCATTGCCCTTGGGCTGGCGCTGGGAGGCGGGCGGCATGACGCATGTCGTTAATCTTCTTCCCTGGCGCGACCTGCGTCGCCGCCAGCGCCTGCGCTACGTCCTGTTGTTAACCATCGGCATTGTGCTGCTGGGCGGGATGGGCCTGCTGGTGAGCCGAACGGCGCGTCTTCAGCGCGACTTCCTGGCGACGCTTCACACGACGGCCGACGCGCAGCTGCTCGCTTCGCTTAAGCAGCGCGAGCAGGCGATGCGTGAGGCGTGGCAGCAGCATCAACGGCAGCGCCAGCAGTACCAGCGCAGATCGGCGATCGCCGCCTGGCAACCCAGGCTGCAGGCGCTGGCGGCAGATCTGCCCGCGCAGGCGTGGCTGACGCGGCTGGAGTACCAGGGCGTACTCCTCACGCTGGACGGCCTGGCCCTTAACCTGCAGGCGCTAACCAGCGTGGAGGCTGCGCTGACTCGCGTCGCGGGATTCGCGCCGGCAAAAGCCGGCGGGACCCAGCGCGACGCCGAGGGGCGTTGGCAGTTCAGTTTTACCCTGACGGGAGCGCGCGCTGATGCGGATTAACCTTCGGGGCGCCTGGACGGGGCTGCCGATCCTGCTCGCAATGGGGCTGTCGGGAGGCGGCGTGGCGCTCTGGCGCGATCTGCGCCCGCCGCAGGCGGCGGTAACCCGTGATGCGGCGTTGCAAACGCAGTGGCGGCGGATCATGGCGCTGCGCATCCCCGGCGAGGAAAATCCCGGGGCGCGCATCGACACGCAGTCATTTTCGCCCATAGCCATTCCGCTCTCCGGAGCGAAGCTTATCGCCTGGCGTCCGCAGGGAAGCGGCGGCGAGATGGAGCTGACCCTGTCCTGGTCAACGGTACCCGCGCTTTTTTCCTGGCTGGCGCGCTGCGGGATGAATCCGCGTTCGTTTTCGCTGGGCCGTGAGGCGCAGACGCTCCGCCTGCGACTGCTGCTGGAGGCGGAAGATGAGCGGTAAACGCTGGATCTTCCTGTGGCTACCGCTGTCGCTGCTGGCGGCCGAGCGTGACCCTTTCCAGCCGGTTGAGGATCCCTGCCGCACGGCGCAGCTTTCGCAATGGCGCTATGGCGGGGCGGTTGGGGATGATGCTGGCTGGACGGGGTTTCTGCAGGATGGGAACGGAAAGTGGCGACGGGTACGCATGGATGAGCAATTGCCCACGGGCTGGCGGGTGAGCCGGCTGACGGCCGGTGAGCTGGACATCGTCACGTCTTCGGGATGTGAACCGCCAGCGTGGCGCTGGCAACGTGAAGGGAAACAACATGATGCGATGGATAAGCCTGCTGCTTCTGCTGCTGCCGCTGGCGGTGGCCCCCGCCGCCCGCAATGATAAACCGGTTTCGCTGGTGATTGACGATGCGCCAGTGGCCCAGGTGCTGCAAGCTCTGGCCGAAATGAACCATAAGAACCTCGTCGTCGCGCCGGACGTCAGCGGCACGCTCTCCCTGCGTCTGCAGAAGGTTCCCTGGAGCCAGGCGCTGCGGGCGGTAGCGGATAGCGCGGGTCTCTCTTTGCAACAGCAGGGGACGGTCATCTACGCGCACACTCAGGCCTGGCAAAAGGCAAATCAGGCGCAGCGTGAAGCCGAACAGGAGAAACGCCTGCAGAACCTGCCCCTGCAGGCGGAGAGCGTGACCCTGCACTTTGCCGACGCTGAAGAGCTGGCTAAAAGCGGCGGAAAGCTGCTCAGCGCCAGGGGACACCTGATGGCGGACAAACGGACTAATCGGCTGCTGATCCGCGATGATGCCCGGCACCTGCCGGCGTTGAAGGCCTGGGCGCAGGAGATGGATCTGCCGGTCGGCCAGGTGGAGCTGGCCGCCCATATCGTGTCGATGAGCGAAACCAGCCTTCGTGAGCTGGGGGTGAAGTGGCGGCTTGCGGAAGCCGGAAGCCCGCCAGGCTCCGGGCAAATCACCACCCTAAGCAGCGATGTATCGGTAAACGATGCCAGCACCCGCGCAGGGTTTAACGTCGGCAAGATCAACGGTCGCTTGCTTGAGCTGGAGCTATCCGCGCTGGAGCGCAAGCAGCAGGTCGAAATTATTGCCAGCCCGCGTTTATTGGCCTCCCACATGCAGCCTGCCAGCATCAAGCAGGGAAGCGAGATCCCCTATCAGGTTTCCAGTGGCGAAAGCGGCGCCACTTCGGTGGAGTTCAAAGAGGCGGTGCTGGGCATGGAGGTCACGCCGACGGTGCTGCAGCAGGGAAGAGTGCGGCTTAAGCTGCGAATAAGCGAGAATACGCCAGGCCAGGTGCTGAAGCAGGAAAACGGCGAAGCGCTGGCCATCGATAAGCAGGAGATAGAGACCCTGGTGGAAGTTCGCAGCGGCGAGACTTTAGCGTTAGGCGGCATCTTTTCGCAGAAAAACAAAACCGCCCGCGACAGCGTCCCGCTGCTTGGCGATATCCCGGTACTGGGACGTCTGTTTCGTCGTGACGGGAAAGATAATGAACGTCGCGAACTGGTTGTCTTTATTACGCCACGGATTCTGGCAGTACGTTAAGCAGGTTTTTCATGCTAAACACGTTTCAGGTGTTTGACGTGAGGACGGATTTAGCATACAAGGGGTACCGATTTGAGAGTCGGGTACGACATCAATCCTCCCTTTATTGTCCGGCGATTTTATTCAGTTGCCAAACCAGCCGGAGTATTGAGATAATTTTTAGTCTGACTCTCGCTCTATTGCATATGAGGTTTCAGTTCATGCCCTGCGGCGCTGGGTGTCTGCGAAGCGGGTTTATCATTAACGAATAGTCTTAGTAGTACCGAAAAAATGGCAGAGAAACGCAATATCTTTCTGGTTGGGCCTATGGGTGCCGGCAAAAGCACTATTGGGCGCCAGTTAGCCCAACAGCTCAACATGGAATTTTACGATTCTGATCAAGAGATTGAGAAACGCACTGGCGCTGATGTGGGCTGGGTCTTCGATGTTGAAGGCGAAGAAGGCTTCCGCGACCGTGAAGAGAAAATTATCAATGAGTTGACGGAAAAACAGGGGATTGTGCTGGCGACTGGCGGCGGCTCTGTAAAATCCCGTGAAACGCGTAACCGTCTCTCCGCCCGCGGCGTGGTGGTCTACCTGGAAACTACGATCGAGAAGCAGTTGGCCCGTACGCAGCGCGATAAAAAGCGTCCTTTGCTACAAGTCGATGCGCCGCCTCGTGAAGTGCTGGAAGCGCTGGCTGACGAGCGTAACCCGCTGTATGAAGAGATCGCCGATGTGACTATCCGCACAGACGATCAGAGTGCGAAAGTCGTCGCGAACCAGATTATTCATATGCTGGAAAGCAACTGATTCTGGCTTAATAAAAGTGCGTCAGAGTAATAGTCATTGAGGTGGATGTCGCGTTATGGAGAGGCTTACTGTTACCCTCGGGGAACGTAGTTACCCGATTACCATCGCGGCTGGTTTGTTTAACGATCCAGCTTCCTTCCTGCCACTCAAGTCGGGCGACCAGGCTATGCTGGTCACCAACGAAACGCTGGCGCCGCTTTATCTGGATACCGTCCGCTCTGCGCTGGAGCAGTCAGGGGTCAACGTTGACAGCGTCATTCTGCCAGACGGCGAGCAATACAAAAGCCTGGCGGTGATGGATACCGTGTTTACTGCGCTGTTGCAAAAACCACATGGCCGCGACACCACTCTGGTGGCGCTTGGCGGGGGGGTGATCGGTGATTTAACCGGTTTCGCCGCGGCAAGCTATCAGCGCGGCGTGCGTTTCATCCAGGTCCCTACCACCCTGTTGTCGCAGGTCGACTCGTCGGTCGGCGGCAAAACCGCAGTGAACCACCCTCTCGGCAAAAACATGATTGGCGCCTTCTGGCAGCCGGTTTCCGTGGTAGTTGATCTTAACTGTCTGAAAACTCTGCCGAAGCGCGAGCTCGCTTCCGGACTGGCTGAGGTCATCAAGTACGGGGTGATCCTGGATGGTGAATTCTTCAGCTGGCTGGAAAACAACATTGATGCGCTGCTGGCGCTGGACGATACCGCCATGGCGTACTGCATTCGCCGCTGCTGTGAACTGAAAGCGGAGGTTGTGGCAGCCGACGAGCGTGAAACCGGGTTACGTGCTTTACTCAATCTTGGACATACCTTCGGCCATGCTATCGAAGCGGAAATGGGCTACGGTAACTGGCTGCATGGCGAAGCGGTGGCGGCAGGTATGGTGATGGCGGCACGCACGTCCGAACGGCTGGGGCAGTTCCGCGCGCAGGATACTCAGCGCATTATCGATCTGCTCAAGCGTGCAGGCTTACCGGTACGCGGCCCGCAGGAAATGAGTGCGCAGGCGTATTTGCCCCATATGATGCGCGATAAAAAGGTACTGGCTGGCGAAATGCGGCTGGTGCTCCCGCTCGCAATAGGAAGCAGCGAGCTGCGCGGCGGAGTGCCGCACGATGTGGTTCTTGGCGCGATTGCTGATACTCAGCAGGCGCAACAATAAGAAGGTCTGGCCGCGTTCGCGCGGCGTTATCATTTCGGGTGATGTGCAATAATCGTGAGCATAAGCCTTTTAGTGGGGTGTTAAATGGATGATTTCAAACCAGAAGACGATATGAAAGCCGATCGCAACGATCGTCGTGCTGGTCGTTCCCGTCAGTCTTCCGAGCGTGATGCCGATCCGCAGATCAATTTTGACGATGTTGATCTTGATGCCGATGAAGGCCGTCCGACGCGCGCTGGTAAGGCCCGTCGCGAGCGTGAAGAGGAAGAGTTCGAAGAAGAACTGGATGCGCAAGACGAGGAGATGCTCGAAGAGCAGCCTGTAGAGCGTCGTCCGCGCAAGCGTAAAAAAGCGCCGGCCAAACCGGCCTCCCGCCAGTACATCATGATGGGTGTGGGGATTCTGGTGCTGCTGCTGTTGATCGTGGGTATCGGTTCCGCACTGAAATCGCCATCATCTTCCAGCCAGCAGACCGCTTCCGGCGAGAAGAGCATTAATCTGTCTGACGACCAGTCCGCCAGCATGCCTGCTGCCGGCCAGGACCAGACTGCCGCCGCTAACAGCACCTCACAGCAGGACGTAACGGTACCGCCTATTGCCGCGAACCCGACGCAGGGCCAGGCAGCGGTTGCGCCGCAGGGCCAGCAGCGTATCGAAGTTCAGGGCGATCTGAACAATGCGTTGACCCAGCAGCAGGGCCAACTGGACGGCGCCGTGGCTAACTCGACGCTGCCGACTGAACCGGCTACCGTCGCGCCAATCCGGAATGGCGCCAATGGCACCGCGGCGCCGCGCCAGGCGACCGAGCGTCAGACAGCAGCGACCCCGCGTCCGGCTGAACGTAAGCATACCGTTATCGAAGCGAAGCCGCAGTCGAAGCCACAGGCCGTGGCGAAAACGCCGGTAGAATCGAAGCCGGTCCAGCAGAAGCATGTTGAAAGCACGGCGACCACCGCTCCGGCGAAAACGTCCGTCAGCGAAAGCAAACCGGTGGCCACCGCTCAGAGCAAACCGACCACGACGACCGCAGCGCCAGCGGCAACGGCAGCTGCGGCAGCGCCGGCAGCGAAGACCGGGAAGACGGCAGGTGACGTCAGCTCAATGAAAACTGCGCCGTCGGGTCACTATACTCTGCAGCTCAGCAGCTCCTCTAACTACGACAACCTCAACAACTGGGCGAAGAAAGAGAAGCTGGATAAATATGTTGTCTATGAAACGTCGCGTAACGGCCAACCATGGTACGTGCTGGTGAGCGGTATCTATGCATCGAAAGATGAAGCGAAACGTGCTGTCACCTCGCTGCCGGCGGACGTGCAGGCGAAAAATCCATGGGCAAAACCGCTGCATCAGGTTCAGGCTGACCTGAAATAATGCCGTGGGGTAGTCTTAAGCGCAGGATGCTGTCGGAGCTTTCTCCACAGCCGGAGAACGTGTAATTAGTTAGGCAGCATGAAAAAGAATCGCGCTTTTCTGAAGTGGGCAGGGGGAAAGTTCCCCCTGCTTGACGATATTAAAAAGCATTTGCCGGAAGGCGAGTGCTTGATCGAGCCCTTTGTGGGCGCCGGGTCGGTATTTCTTAATACCGACTTTTCTCGTTATATCCTCGCGGATATCAACAGTGACTTAATCGGCCTGTACAACATCGTCAAACTGCGCACCGACGAATACGTCGCCGCCGCCCGTGAGATGTTTACCCCGGAAAATAACGTCGCTGAGCGCTACTACCTGTATCGTGATGAATTTAACCAAAGCCAGGATCCGCTGCGTCGCGCGGTGCTGTTCCTGTATTTGAACCGTCACGGCTACAATGGCCTGTGCCGCTACAATCTGCGCGGCGAGTTCAATGTGCCGTTTGGCCGTTATAAAAAGCCCTATTTCCCCGAAGCTGAGCTCTATCATTTCGCCGAGAAGGCGCAAAACGCCGAGTTTTACTGCGAATCTTACGAAGAGTGCATGCAACGTGCGGATAGCCGCACAGTGGTGTATTGCGATCCGCCCTATGCGCCGCTAACGGCGACGGCGAACTTTACCGCCTACCACACCAACAGTTTCAACCTGGAACAACAGGTACTGCTGGCGCAAAAGGCGGAATCGCTGATGAAAAAGCGCATCCCGGTGCTGATTTCCAACCACCGCACGCCGCTGACGCAGGAATGGTATAAAAACGCGGCAGAAACGCATATTGTGAAGGTGCGGCGCAGCATCAGCAGCAACGGTGGTACGCGTAAAAAGGTGGACGAGCTATTAGCGCTCTACCGTCCGCCTAAGACCAAATAAATTTCAAGGAGATGCGGATGAAGCAGTATTTGATTGCCCCTTCGATTCTGTCGGCTGATTTTGCCCGTCTGGGTGAGGATACCGCGAAGGCGCTGGCGGCGGGTGCGGATGTCGTGCACTTCGACGTTATGGACAACCACTACGTGCCAAACCTGACGATTGGCCCGATGGTGCTGAAGTCACTGCGTAATTACGGTATTACCGCGCCAATCGACGTTCACCTGATGGTGAAGCCGGTCGACCGCATCATTCCTGATTTTGCCGAAGCCGGCGCCAGCATTATCACCTTCCATCCGGAAGCCTCCGAACACGTCGATCGCAGCCTGCAGCTTATCAAAGAGCACGGCTGTAAAGCGGGCCTGGTGTTTAACCCGGCGACGCCGCTGAGCTACCTCGATTACGTGATGGATAAGCTGGACGTGATCCTGCTGATGTCGGTTAACCCGGGCTTTGGCGGCCAGTCCTTTATTCCCCAGACGCTGGATAAACTGCGTGAAGTGCGCCAGCGCATCGATGCGTCCGGCTACGACATCCGCCTGGAAGTGGATGGCGGCGTGAAAGCCAGCAATATCGGCGAAATCGCCGCGGCGGGTGCGGATATGTTTGTTGCCGGTTCGGCGATCTTCGGTCAGCCGGACTACAAGCAAGTCATTGATCAAATGCGTAGTGAATTAGCGAAGGTGAGTCATGGATAAATTACAGGCGATCCGCGGCATCGCATTTGATCTCGACGGCACGCTGGTGGACAGCGCGCCGGGTCTAACCTCGGCGGTTGATAACGCCCTGTACGCCCTGGAGCTGCCGGTGGCGGGAGAAGAACGCGTTATCACCTGGATCGGTAACGGCGCCGATGTCCTGATGGAGCGGGCGCTGACCTGGGCTCGTCAGGAGCGAGCAACGTTACGTGCGGCGATGGGCAAGCCTTCCGTCGACGATCATGATATTCCGCAAGACGAGCAGCTGCGCATTTTGCGTAAACTGTTTGACCGCTATTACGCCGAAGCGGCGGAAGAGGGCAGTTTCCTGTTCCCGGCGGTGGCCGATACGCTCGGCGCGCTGCATGCCAAAGGCCTGCCGCTGGCGCTGGTTACCAATAAGCCGACGCCGTTTGTCGCCCCGCTGTTGGACGCGCTCGATATTGCGAAATATTTTACCGTGGTGATTGGCGGCGATGACGTGCAGAATAAAAAGCCGCATCCGGAACCGCTGCTGCTGGTGGCGGAAAAGCTCTCTCTGGCTCCAGCCGAGCTGCTGTTTGTCGGCGATTCGCGCAATGATATTCAGGCGGCCAAAGCGGCAGGCTGCTGCTCTGTTGGTCTGACCTACGGTTATAACTATGGTGAGCCGCTTGCGCTGAGCGAGCCGGACTATCTCTTCGACCAGTTTAACGAACTCTTACCCGCTCTCGGGTTACCGCACAGTGAAACTCAGGAATTGAAACATGACTAAGCCCATCGTTTTTAGTGGCGCACAGCCCTCAGGTGAACTGACCATTGGCAACTATATGGGTGCGCTGCGTCAGTGGGTAAACATGCAGGACGATTACCACTGCATCTATTGCATCGTGGACCAGCACGCCATCACCGTGCGCCAGGATCCGCAGCAGCTGCGCAAGGCGACGCTGGACACCCTGGCGCTGTATCTGGCCTGCGGCATCGACCCGCAGAAAAGCACTATCTTCGTGCAGTCGCACGTGCCGGAACATGCCCAGCTAGGCTGGGCGCTGAACTGCTACACCTATTTCGGCGAACTGAGCCGCATGACTCAGTTTAAAGACAAGTCAGCGCGCTACGCGGAGAACATCAACGCCGGTCTGTTTGATTATCCGGTACTGATGGCCGCTGACATTCTGCTGTACCAGACCAACCAGGTTCCGGTGGGCGAAGATCAGAAACAGCACCTTGAGCTAAGCCGCGATATCGCCCAGCGTTTTAACGCCATCTACGGCGATATTTTTAAAGTGCCTGAGCCGTTTATCCCTAAATCCGGCGCGCGCGTGATGTCGCTGCTGGAGCCGACGAAAAAGATGTCCAAGTCCGACGACAACCGCAACAACGTCATCGGCCTGCTGGAAGATCCGAAATCGGTGGTCAAGAAGATTAAACGTGCGGTCACCGACTCCGACGAGCCGCCGGTAGTGCGTTACGATCTGAAAGAGAAAGCGGGCGTCTCCAACCTGCTGGATATCCTCTCCGCGGTTACCGGGAAAACTATTCCTGAGCTGGAACAGCATTTTGAAGGCAAAATGTATGGCCACCTGAAAGGCGAAGTCGCCGAAGCGGTATCGGGCATGCTGATTGACCTGCAGGAGCGCTATCACCGTTTCCGTAACGACGAAGCGTTTCTCAATCAGGTGATGAAAGACGGTGCGGAAAAGGCCAGCGCGCGGGCTTCTCAAACCCTGAAAGCGGTATACGAAGCGATTGGCTTTGTCGCCAAGCCGTAAGCGACGCAACAGCTAAAAGGGCGGGATGCTATCCCGCCCTTTTTTATGCCTGTCACTTTATGGGAGGCAAGGTTAATGGTTCGAAAACCAGTTCAGTTTATCCCGCAGACCGACCACGCGGCCGACGATGATCAGCGCCGGGCTGGCCATCTGCTGCGCCAGAATATCCAGTTGTCCTAAGGTGCCGCTGACCACTTTTTGCGTCACAGCGGTGCCGTTCTCGACGATGGCGGCGGGCATATCTTCAGCCATGCCGTGAGCGATAAGCTTCTCGCGGATCGCCGGCGCCTGGTTCAGACCCATGTAGAACACCAGGGTTTGCTTCTCCACCGCCAGGTTCGCCCAGTCCAGCTCGCCGCCGGTTTTCAGGTGGCCAGTGACCAGGCGGACGCCCTGGGCGAAATCGCGGTGGGTCAAAGGGATCCCCGAATAAGCGGAGCAGCCGGAGGCGGCGGTAATGCCAGGCACAACGGAGAAGGGGATGCCCGCCTCGCAAAGCGTCTCCAGCTCTTCCCCTCCGCGGCCAAAGATAAAGGGATCGCCGCCTTTCAGCCGGACCACGCGTCTTCCTTTTTGCGCTTCGCGCAGCAGGATCTGGTTGATCTCCTCCTGCGGGACGCAGTGGTAGCCTGAGCGCTTGCCGACGAACACCCGATCGGCATCGCGGCGCACCAGATTCATGATGTCATCGGAGACCAGCCGATCATAGACCACCACGTCAGCCTGCTGGATCTGCTGCAGGCCTTTGAGCGTGAGCAGCCCGGCGTCACCGGGGCCGGCGCCAACCAGCACCACCTCGCCGCGATGCTCCAACGGCTCCGTCAGCAACTGCTCAGTGGTATCCGCGACTGCCTGCCGATCGTCATTAGCCAGCGACTGCGCCAGACGGTCGTTAACAAACAGCTTCTCCCAGAAGCGGCGACGCTCGCCTACGGTGGCAAACTGCTGCTTAACCCGCGCGCGCAGATGGCCGGCATAGCGGGCCAGCTGGCCGAGATGCAGGGGCAGAATTGACTCCAGTTTCTCGCGCAGCAGGCGCGCCAGAACCGGTGATGTCCCGCCCGAGGAGACGGCGACCATCAGCGGCGAGCGATCGATTATCGACGGCATGATAAAGCTGGCCTGGCGCGGGGCATCCACCACGTTACAGAAGATACGCCGCGCTTCGGCCGCCTCGCTAACCTGCTGGTTGACCGTCTCATCATCAGTAGCGGCGATGGCCAGCCAGCAGTTATCCAGCAGCGAGGGGATAAACTCCCCCTGCACCAGAGTTAGCATCTGTGAATCAGCCCACACCTGAAACTGGGGCGTGAAGTCGAGCGCATTGACCGTGACGTTAGCGCCAGCATCCAGCAGCAGACGGGCTTTGCGTTCGGCGACATCCCCGCCGCCAACCAGTAAACAATCGCGCTGGCGCAACTGGCAGAATATGGGTAAGTGATCCACAGAATAACCTCATAAAAATAAGGGGTAGAAAACGAGTGGTCGTAGAATAGCAGCAAAGGTAATACAAAACATGCGACATATCCCGCACTCATGCGCTGTCGGTCAGAACTGTTACTTATATCTCCCCCCGTGGCCGGGGGGAGGGAGAAGGACTTACGCTTTAAGCTGAACGTGTCCGTCTTTCACGCGGGCGTCGAAGCGGGCGATAGAGTGGCTGGCATCTTCCATGCACAGGCCGTCGCTCAGGCGGAAGCGCTGTTTTTTCAGCGGGCTGGCGACCCATAGCGCGCCGTCATGCTCGGCGATAATCCCGCGAGACAGTACGCTGGCGTTGAAGAACGGATCAATGTTGCTGATGGCGAATACTCTGTCGTCATGGTAAGGACGGAAGATCGCCACCTGCTGCTGACCGAGCAGGGCGCAGACGCCGGTGGCCGGCAGGATGTCGTCGATGCTGCAGATATTTACCCACTGGCTCATGCTTTTTCCTCCACCAGAGTAACCGGGATACGCTCATACGGCGTGGCCGGTCGGTGCTGGTCACGTTCCGGCACCACCTGAACGTTCGGGTCGCGCTGGTCGCTGTTGATAAAGTGTTTGAAGCGGGTCTGCGCCGCCGGGTTGTTGACGGTCTCGGTCCACTCGCAGGCGAAGGCGGCGCGCAGGCGAGCCAGCTCTTCTTCCAGATGGTCGTTCAGACCGAGCTTGTCATCGATGATGACGCTGCGCAGATAGTCGATACCGCCTTCCATATTGTCCAGCCACGGGGCAGTGCGGGTCAGCTTATCGGCGGTGCGGATGTAGAACATCATAAAGCGGTCGAGATACTTGATCAGCGTCTCGCGATCGAGGTCTGCGGCCAGTAGATCGGCGTGACGCGGCTTCATCCCGCCATTGCCGCACACGTACAGGTTCCAGCCTTTCTCGGTGGCGATGATCCCGACGTCTTTGCCCTGAGCCTCGGCACATTCGCGGGTGCAGCCGGAGACGCCGAACTTCATTTTGTGCGGGGTGCGGATGCCTTTGTAGCGGTTTTCCAGTTCCACGCCGAAGCCGACGCTGTCGCCAACGCCGTAGCGGCACCAGGTGCTGCCGACGCAGGTTTTCGCCATTCGCAGCGCTTTGGCGTAGGCGTGGCCGGTTTCGAATCCCGCTTCAATCAGCTGCCGCCAGATCTCCGGCAGGTCGTCTTTCTGCGCGCCAAACAGGCCGATGCGCTGAGAGCCGGTGATTTTGGTGTACAGATTGAATTCACGCGCGATACGACCCACGGCGACCAGCCCTTCCGGCGTGATTTCGCCGCCAGCTGAGCGCGGGATCACCGAATAGGTACCATCTTTCTGAATGTTGGCGAGGAAGTTGTCGTTGCTGTCCTGCAGCGGCGTGTGCTGCGGCTTGAGGATGTACTCATTCCAGCAGGAGGCCAGCAGGGAACCGACGGTCGGCTTACAGACTTCACAGCCGTAGCCCTGACCGTGTTTTTCCAGCAGTTCGTCGAAGGTTTTAATGCCTTCCACGCGGATCAGGTGGAACAGCTCCTGACGGGAGTAAGCGAAGTGTTCGCACAGATTGTTGTTGACCTCGATGCCCTGTTTCGCCAGCTCGGCGTTGAGCACCTGAGTGACCAGCGGAATACAGCCCCCGCAGCCGGTCCCGGCTTTGGTTTCCGCTTTCAGCGCCGCCACGGTGTGGCAGCCTTTGTTGATAGCGGCGATCAGGTCGCCTTTGCTGACGTCAAAGCAGGAGCAGATCTGCGCGCTGTCCGGCAGTTTATCGACGCCGATCGATGGCTTGCCGCTGCCGGCGTGGGCCGGGAGGATCAGCGAATCCGGGTTTTCCGGCAGCTCGATGGCGTTCAGCACCAGCTGCAGTAGGTTGCCGTAATCGCTGGTGTCGCCGACCAGCACCGCGCCGAGCAGCGTTTTGTTGTCGGCGCTGACGATCAGGCGCTTATAAACTTCTTTGCTTTCGTCGAGATAGACGTAGCTACGGGCGCCCGGCGTGCGGCCGTGGGCATCGCCGATCCCGCCCACGTCCACACCCAACAGCTTCAGCTTGGCGCTGAGGTCGGCGCCGGTGAAGCTATTTTCACTGCCGAGGAGATGGTCGACGGCCACCTGGGCCATTTTATAGCCGGGGGCGACCAGACCGTAGACGCGGTTGTTCCAGCTGGCGCATTCCCCGATGGCATAGATATCCGGATCGGAGGTCTGGCAGCTATCGTTGACCATGATGCCGCCGCGCTGGGCGACCGCCAGCCCGCACTGGGTGGCCAGCTTATCGCGCGGGCGGATCCCGGTTGAGAAGACGATGAAATCGACCTGCAGCTCGCTACCGTCGGCGAAGTGCATGGTTTTGCGCGCCTCGGTGCCCTGCTGAACAATCTCTTTGGTGTTTTTGCTGGTGTGAACTTTCACGCCCATGCTTTCGATTTTGCGCCGCAACTGCTCGCCGCCCATCTGGTCGAGCTGTTCGGCCATCAGCATCGGCGCGAATTCGATAACATGGGTTTCCACGCCGAGGTTTTTCAACGCGCCGGCCGCTTCCAGGCCGAGCAGGCCGCCGCCGACTACCGCGCCGCGTTTGCTGCGGCGGGCGCAGGATTCGATGGCGTTAAGATCTTCAATAGTGCGATAGACGAAGCAATCCTGGGTTTCCGCGCCTTTAATCGGCGGGATCCACGGGTATGAGCCGGTCGCCATAATCAGCTTGTCGTAGAACACGGTACGCCCGGCGCTGGAGTGGATCACTTTCTCCTGGCGGTTGATGGTGATCGCCCGTTCGCCGACCAGCACCTTGACGCCGTGTTTCTCATAGAAACCTTCGCGTACCAGCGACAGTTCTTCCGCAGTGTGATGGGAGAAATAAGACGACAGGTGGACGCGGTCGTAGGCGATACGCGGTTCTTCACAGAACACGGTAATGTCGAACTGTCCGGCAGGCGCCTTATCGAGAAGCTCTTCGATAAAGCGATGGCCAACCATGCCGTTACCGATAATAGCGATTCTGACTTTGCTCATTTTTGCCTCGATTTCTTTTCTATTACCGCCTACCTTAACGATTCAGCCATCAGGCTTATTGATGCAAATCAATGACAACTTCACCTACCACTTAATGGGTATGCGTTTGATTTGTCAGTATTTTTATAAGTCATGGAAAACGCTGACTTTTCCTTTTTGCTGATTTTGTGTACAAGAATTGGGTAAGCCGCGATTGGGGTTAGACAGAAAACAAGCCGTATTGAATAGAGAGGGTGATATGACAGCAGCGCCGCTTTGGTTGATTCAGAACGTACGCCTGGCAGACCGCGACGGCCTGTGGCAAATAGCCATTGATAAGGGCCGCTTTGGCGAGATCACGCCGATGGGGGAGGCGCACGATGAAAGCTACGAGGTATTGAACGCTCGCGGCGGGCTAGCGATCCCGCCTTTTATCGAGCCGCATATCCATCTGGATACCACCCAGACGGCCGGCGAGCCGAACTGGAATCAGTCCGGTACTCTGTTCGAGGGGATTGAGCGTTGGGCGGAGCGGAAAGCGCTGCTCAGCCATGAGGACGTCAAAGCCCGGGCGTGGAAAACCCTGAAGTGGCAGATCGCCAATGGCGTGCAGTTTGTCCGCACTCATGTCGATGTTTCCGATCCCACGTTAACGGCGCTGAAGGCGATGCTGGAGGTCAAACAGGAGGTGGCGCCATGGGTCGAGTTACAGATTGTCGCTTTTCCACAGGAGGGGATCCTCTCTTACCCCAACGGCGAGGCGCTGCTGGAGGAGGCCCTCAAGCTGGGGGCGGACGTCGTCGGGGCGATCCCGCATTTTGAGTTCACCCGTGAATATGGTGTGGAATCGCTGCATATCGCCTTCCGTCTGGCGCAGCAATATGACCGCCCACTGGATATTCACTGCGATGAAATTGACGATGAGCAGTCGCGCTTTGTTGAAACCGTTGCCGCGCTGGCGCTGAAAGCGGGGATAGGGCCGCGGGTAACGGCCAGCCATACCACCGCTATGCACTCCTATAATGGCGCTTATACCTCGCGTCTGTTCCGCTTGCTTAAGCTCTCCGGCATCAACTTTGTCGCCAATCCGCTGGTGAATATTCATCTGCAGGGCCGGTTTGACGACTACCCGAAGCGACGGGGTATTACCCGGGTGAAGGAGCTGTTGGCGGCGGGGATCAACGTTTGCTTTGGTCATGATGACGTCTTTGACCCGTGGTACCCGCTGGGGACCGGCAATATGCTGCAGGTCCTGCATATGGGGCTCCATGTTTGCCAGCTGATGGGCTACCAGCAGATCAACGACGGCCTGCAGCTTATCACCGACAACAGCGCCCGCACGTTTGGCCTCGAGGATTACGGCATTGTCAGCGGCAACCCGGCTAACCTGATCATTCTCCCGGCGGAGAATGGCTTTGAGGCCGTCCGCTGCCAGGTGCCGGTGCGCTGGTCAATTCGCCAGGGAAGGGTGATCGCGACCACCCAGCCGGCGCAAAGCTTGATCCAAACTGACCGCGGTGGCGAGGAGCTTTCTTTTATGAGGAACAGCCCCCTTGCGGATGCAAAGGGGCCGAAGGCTTAGTGAGACGCCGCCTGAGCGTTGTTCTGGCGATGACGGGAGACGAAGCCGAGGATAAAGCACATTACGAATACCACGGCATAGAGGCCGTTAGCGGTGTGCAGCGCGGCCAGGGGACCGCTGGCCGCCACAATCGGGCCGGTGACCACGAAAGTGAGCATGGTGCCGATGGTGCCGCAGGTGAGGATAAAGTTCACCAGCTTCGGCGAAGCGACCCGCGTCTGCTGCGAACCGAGCGTAATGATCGAGGTGTAAATGGCGCTGGAGAAGAAGCCCAGGGTCAGAATAAACCACGGCATATGCTCCGGCGAACCATTGATAAACAGGTACATCAGCACCGTCGCGAGCCCGGCGAGGACGGTTAAGATACGCTGTAGGTCGAAGAAGCGCAGGATGAAGCTGAATGACCACATGCCGATCATGTAGGACATCCAGAAATCGCTCACCAGTTTACCGGCGTCGCCGAGGCTCATGCCCAGGCTCTTCGCATATTCCGGTACCCAGGAGATAAAGCCCAGCTGACCGAGGATGTAGCACAGCGCCGCAACGGAGAGGAACAGTACGCCAATGCCCCACTTCTCTTTCACCACCGGCTGGCTGTTTTCGCTCTGGGCTTTTTTGCCCAGCACCGGAAAATCACAGCCGAAAGTCAGGACGAAAATGGCGACATACACCAGACCAATACAGGCGTAGACCCAGTACCACTCGATGCTGCGCGCCAGCAGGACGGCGGCGACCATCGGGAAAATCATGCCCGCCATGCTAAAGAAGGAGTCGGTAAACAGCAGACGCGCCCCGCGCTGACGGCCTTCATACATATGGGTGATCAGGAAGGTCCCGATCGACATGGTGATCCCGCTCACCAGGCCAAGAACGAACATTGACGCGGAGAACAGCGCCAGGCTGTGGCTGAGCATCAGGCCGGCCACCGCCAGCACCATCAAAATAAAGCCAAAGCGCAGCTGAGTTTTCAGCGGCACGATTTCCATCAGCCAGGCATTGAGGAAGATGGAGATAAGAATACCGGCGTTCAGAAAGGTAAAGGTGTTGCTCATACTGGAAACGGGCAGATGGAAATAATCCGCAATGTTACCCATCACCATCCCGGTGACGATCACCAACGCGCCGGTCAGGGCGTAGGAGAAGAAGCTGATCCATGTGAGCTTAATACGGTTGCTGTTAGTCATGACTGGCCTGTGAATAGAAAGGTAAAGCGCGTTGACGCTGCGCCGGGCGGACAGATTTTATTCGTTCAGGTGATGTAATTAAATGTTTATTGTGAAATGGGTTATCTTTTGCATGTTTTAATGTGATCTGCATCACGCTTGTTCGCTGCAAAGGAGATCGTTTGCGCGGTTACAATTATTACAGCTAAGTAAAATTTGGTAAAAGGCTGGCCCAGGATGCAAAGGCTCTTTAGAATCAAGGCACTCGCTTTTATTCTGCTCCGTTAAGGAATTTCCATGCTCAAATCAACACTGGCGGCGATGGCTGCCGTTTTCGCTATTTCAGCGTTCTCCCCGGCCATGGCGGCAAAGGGCGATCCGCATGTGCTGCTGACCACTTCGGCAGGTAACATTGAGCTTGAGTTAAACAGCCAGAAAGCCCCGATTTCCGTGGATAACTTCCTGAAGTACGTCAACAGCGGCTTCTACAACAACACCACCTTTCACCGCGTGATCCCGGGATTCATGGTGCAGGGCGGCGGCTTTAACGAACAGATGCAGCAGAAGCAGCCTAACCCGCCGATCAAGAATGAAGCAGACAACGGCCTGCGCAACACCCGCGGCACCATCGCGATGGCGCGTACCGCCGATCAGGATAGCGCCACCAGTCAGTTCTTCATCAACGTGGCGGATAACGCCTTCCTCGACCATGGCCAGCGCGACTTTGGCTATGCGGTATTCGGCAAAGTGGTGAAGGGGATGGATGTTGCGGATAAGATCTCCCAGGTCCAGACCCATAACGTTGGTCCGTACCAGAATGTGCCGACCAAACCGGTCGTTATCCTCTCTGCGAAAGTGCTGCCCTAATCCTCCCGCGGCGCGGTGGTCTATCGCCGCGCCCGGTCGCCTCCCGGCATAACCTGAAATTGCTGCTTATACTTGTGGCACACAGGGGACGATAAGGGGGGCGACGATGCGTCCACTCACCGATAAGCAAAAATCCCGACTCTGGGAACAGACACGCAATACCAATTTTCAGGCCAGCCGTCGCCTTGAAGGCGTGACGGTGCCGCTGGTTACGCTAACTGCCGAAGAGGCGCTGGCGCGTCTGGCGACGTTGCGGAGGGAGTATGAGCGATAAATTCGGCGATGAACGCGATCCTTACCTTTATCCGGCGCTGAACGTACTGCGCAACCGTCTCGGCATCCGCCAGGCTAAAAATCTGCAGCAGGCCGCCTTTGAGATGACAGCGCTGCGGGCGGCCACTCTGCCGCTGGGCCCGCGGGTGCGCGGCTTACCCTATCTGTGCGCTATTCATCATCAGTTGTATCAGGATCTGTTTGACTGGGCGGGCCGCTTGCGTGAAGTGAACCTCTACCTGGGCGATACGCCGTTCTGCCACTTTGCCCGGATCGAGGAGGAGGGGAATGCCCTGATGCAGGCCCTTGAGCAGGAGGATTATCTCAATGGCCTGCCGCGCGATACCTTCATCGAACGCCTGAGCTGGTTCTATGGTGAAATTAATGTGCTGCACCCTTTTCGTCTTGGCAATGGCCTGACCCAGCGTATTTTCTTTGAACAGCTGGCGATACATGCCGGCTACCTTCTTAACTGGCGTGACGTTGACCCCGCCGGCTGGAGTGCGGCCTGCCAGCAGAGCGCGATGGGCGATCTGGCCCCGCTGGTGGCGATCTTTCGCAAAGTGGTAAGCGAAGCGCGGGAATCTGAGTAGAATAGCCCGGTTTTGATTGTTCCGGAGCCGCTATGATCCTGCTTATCGATAACTATGACTCTTTCACCTGGAATCTGTATCAGTACTTCTGCGAACTGGGGGCGGAAGTACTGGTCAGGCGCAACGATGCGTTGACGCTGGAGGAGATAGCGGCGCTGGCGCCGGAGAAAATCGTGATCTCGCCAGGCCCCTGCACGCCGGATGAGGCGGGGATTTCCCTCGCGGTTATCCGCCACTATGCCGAAAAAACGCCGCTGCTGGGCGTCTGTCTCGGGCATCAGGCGATCGCCCAGGCGTTTGGCGCGACTATCGTGCGGGCGGCCCAGGTCATGCATGGCAAAACCTCGCTTATCGAGCATAACGGCGAAGGGGTGTTTCAGGGGCTGAATAATCCCCTGACGGTGACCCGCTATCACTCGCTGGTGATTGACCCGCCGACGCTCCCGTCCGAGTTTAACGTCACTGCCCGCAGCGCCAGCGGTGAGATTATGGGGATCCGTCACCGCGAATGGGATCTCGAGGGCGTGCAGTTTCATCCGGAAAGCATCCTCAGCGAGCAGGGCCATCAATTGCTGGCCAACTTTTTGAAACGGTGATTTTCAGTTGCTATTGACTGATTTTTTATGCATATTTTGTGATTAGATTATCATAATCGCATCTGCGTAACGAAGAGGGATGGGTAAGACATGGCAACTGAACAACCGGCAATCACCCGCGCCACATTCGATGAAGTTATTTTGCCAATTTATGCACCGGCAGAATTCATCCCGGTGAAGGGGAAGGGCAGCCGCGTCTGGGATCAGCAGGGGAAAGAGTATATCGATTTCGCCGGCGGTATCGCGGTGACGGCGCTTGGCCATTGCCATCCGGCGCTGGTGGCGGCGCTGCATCAGCAGGGCGAAACGCTGTGGCACACCAGCAACGTCTTTACCAATGAGCCGGCGCTGCGTCTGGGACGTAAACTTGTCGAGGCTACCTTCGCCGAGCGCGTGGTGTTTATGAACTCCGGCACCGAAGCCAATGAAACGGCCTTTAAGCTGGCGCGTCACTATGCGGTGACCCGCCATAGCCCGTATAAAACCAAAATCATCGCCTTCCATAATGCCTTTCATGGCCGCTCCCTGTTTACCGTTTCCGTCGGCGGTCAGCCGAAGTATTCCGATGGTTTCGGCCCAAAACCGGCGGATATTGTCCATGTTCCCTTCAACGATCTGCAGGCGGTAAAAGCGGTGATGGATGACCACACCTGCGCGGTGGTGGTGGAGCCGATTCAGGGCGAAGGCGGCGTGACGGCGGCCACGCCGGCTTTTCTGCAGGGACTGCGCGAGCTGTGCGATCAGCACCAGGCGCTGCTCGTCTTTGATGAAGTACAGTGCGGTATGGGGCGTACCGGCTCGCTGTTCGCCTATATGCACTACGGCGTGACCCCGGATATTCTGACCAGCGCCAAAGCGCTGGGCGGCGGCTTCCCGGTCAGCGCCATGCTGACCACCCACGAGATCGCCAGCGCCTTCCATGCGGGCTCCCATGGCTCAACCTACGGCGGCAACCCGCTGGCCTGCGCGGTCGCCAACGCCGCCTTCGATCTGATCAATACCCCGGCGGTGCTGGATGGCGTGAGCGCGAAGCGCGAACTATTCGTCAAACACCTGCAGCGGCTGGATGCCGAGTTTGATCTGTTCAGTGATATACGCGGGATGGGCCTGCTGATCGGCGCGGAACTCAAGCCGCAGCACAAAGGCCGCGCGCGTGATTTCCTCTATGCCGCGGCCGACGCCGGCGTCATGGTGCTCAACGCCGGGCCGGACGTGATGCGTTTTGTTCCCTCGCTGATCATCGACGAGCAGGATATTACTGAAGGGATGGCGCGCTTTGCCCAGGCGGTGGCAAAGGTGATTAACGGTTGATCTTCCGCAGCCAGATGCCATGGTGCGGCCGCTGACGCCATGCCACTGACGAAATGGTGTGCATGGTGTTCAGATGGCCCAGAATGCGTTGCAGATGCTGCTCCATGGTGCTTAACGGACCGATCGGCGCCTCGCTTTCCGGCGACTCCATAATATTGGCATCCCCTGCGCTGCCGGGACCATCGCTGTCCAGCCGCTGCTGGCAGCGCTGCAGCGCAATCTCACAGGATTCGAGATAGCGCTGGGCAAGATCCGGGGTCAGCATCGTATGCTCCCGGGCCAGGGTGGTCATAGCGTTGATGTGTTCGACGATAAACTGGCTGTGCGTCACCCACAGCTTCATATCTTCCAGATAGTGGGTATTAAACCCGGGTTCCTGCATCGCCTGATTCAGGGAGTTGTAGAGCGCGTTGTGCGCCTGGTTGACGCGCATGCGTTGATAGGCCAGCGCGGGGGCTTTTGGATCGGCGCTGAGGATCAGGCGAATTGCCTGCTGGTCGGCCTCCAGCGCATCGTGGGCGTTTTTTTTCAGCAGGCCGCTCTGCCACTGCGGCCACAGCCAGACCATCCCGCCGAAGGCGATCAGGCAGCCGATAAGGGTGTCGATCAGCCGGGCGATAATAAACTGTTCGCCGTTAAGCGTCAGCAGCTGCAGGGTATATACCGCCGTCACCGTAAACCCAACCATCGCCCAGCCATAGTGTTTGCGAATGATCAGATAGCTGAGCAGGGTAATCAGCAGCATCCCGCTCAGGGTGTAGCTCTCCGGAACGTGAAAATGCAAGGTCAGCCCGGCGATCGTCAGGCCGGCGAGCGTCCCTGCCGCCCGGTGAACAATACGCACCCGGGTGGCCCCATAGCCGTTCTGGGTGACGAAAAGCACCGTCATCAGGATCCAGTAGGGCTTAGGCAAGTGCAGGGCGTTGCCCATCAGGCTGGCGACGCTCAGCATCACGCTGATGCGGGCGGCATTGCGCAGCGCGGGCGATTTTAGCGACAGGTAGTTCTTTAGCGCGGGCAATAGCGGTAAACGACGCTCTTTGTCGGCCATCAGGTCCCGGGCATACAGCGGGCGCTGGGTATGCAGCACCCGGGCGATGCGGCTGAAGTGCCAGGCGCAGAAGTGGCCGACCGGGTTATCCGGATGTTGTCTGGCGATCTTTTCCAGAGCCTCGATCTGTTTATCCATCTGAAAGCGCTTTGGAAAGCGATGATAGAGCATGTCATCCGCCAGCACGCGCAGGCGGGCGGCGACGGTCTGCGCGTTCCAGCGGATCACCGCTTCGGCATGGCTGCGTTCCACCAGCTTTTGCACCTCTTCCGGCTGATGCAGGCTGACCGAAATATGCTCCTGCAGATCCAGCCCCATCTGAAACGCCCGCAGCAGGCGCTTATGATCGTTGCGTTGGTTAGCGGCCAGCATATGCATCTGCTGATAGCACTGGGTAATCAGATCGACCACTTTCTGCTGGCGGGTGAGCAGCGGCGGCAGGGCGGTCGAGGGATCGGTATGCTGGGTCAGCAGGCTGTATTTGGCTTCACAGTAGTCCGCCAGCTCCCGGTAAAGCAGGCTAAGCGACTCCCGTAGCGGCTGTTCGCGCCACAGCCAGAACCAGAACCAGTTAAACACGCCGTACCACAGCGTGCCGAAGGCGTAGATCAGCAGCGGCTCCCAGATGGGCATATTGCCCGCCAGGCTCAGGGTAAAGATGGCGGCGATCAGCGACGCGGGCAGCAGCCGCGCGTGCAGCGAACTGATCTCCGCGGTAACGCCGAGCAAGAGCGCCAGGCCGCTGAGAATAAACGGCAGGGGTATCGACTGGGCAAGCAGCAACTGCACCACCAGACTGCATCCGGCAAACAGGCAGCCGCCGATAATCAGGCGTTTGAAAAAGCGCTTATGCGGGGTATCAAGACCGGCAATGTTGCAGCAGGCGGGGACTAAGGAAAATAACAGCCCCTGCTGGAGATGGCCGAGCAGAAGACCGATGGCCACGGGCAGACACAGCACCAGCGTTTGCCGCAGTGCATAGTTGACTTCCGGGTGGTAAATCAGCCTGCGCCACATGAGGGAAAAACAAAAACGGCGTACTGCGGGAGCAATACGCCGCTTAGCAACTTAACGGGTGCCGTAGACGACGATGGTTTTACCGTGCGCGGAAATCAGGTTCTGATCTTCCAGCATTTTCAAAATACGACCAACGGTTTCACGAGAGCAGCCGACGATCTGACCAATTTCCTGGCGGGTAATTTTAATTTGCATACCGTCCGGGTGGGTCATGGCATCCGGTTGCTTCGCCAGGTTCAGCAGCGTCTGGGCGATACGGCCCGTCACGTCGAGGAAGGCCAGGTTGCCCACTTTCTCAGACGTGACCTGCAGACGGCGAGCCATTTGCGAAGAGAGACGCATCAGAATGTCCGGGTTCACCTGGATCAGCTGACGGAATTTCTTATAAGAGATTTCGGCCACTTCACATGCGGTTTTCGCCCGTACCCAGGCGCTACGCTCCTGACCCTCTTCAAACAGGCCTAATTCACCGATGAAATCGCCCTGGTTGAGGTAGGAGAGGATCATCTCTTTACCTTCTTCATCCTTGATGAGTACAGCCACGGAGCCTTTAACGATGTAGTACAGCGTTTCTGCTTTTTCACCCTGGTGGATCAGCGTGCTCTTTGATGGGTACTTATGAATGTGGCAATGAGACAAGAACCATTCAAGGGTAGGGTCTGTTTGCGGTTTGCCAAGCACCATGCGCGGTTATCCTCTGTTATAAGCTATCTCCGGGCGCCGACACTACACGGCGTCCGGGCATGCAATCGTATTGTTTCCCTATACCTGGGAAGCTGGCTGATGATTTTTCGACAGCCCGTAATGTGAACTCCTCTGCATACATGCAGTACATCAATGTATTACTGTAGCATCCAGACTGTTTTAGCATAGCTTTCGCCGCATGTCTCCTGGTGTCTCGCTTCAGCATGACGCAGGTCGCCTTCCGTTGCGAGAATTGTTATGTGCGCGTAATCTGACAGGAATATTGCGATACTGGAGTTAAATTTTATGCAAGCGCGTGTGAAATGGGTAGAAGGGTTAACCTTTATCGGGGAGTCCGCATCGGGACACCAGATTCTGATGGATGGCAACTCCGGGGATAAGGCTCCCAGCCCGATGGAGATGGTGCTGATGGCGGCGGGCGGTTGCAGTGCGATCGATGTGGTCTCCATTCTGCAAAAAGGTCGTCACGACGTGACCAATTGCGAAGTGAAGCTGACCTCCGAGCGTCGCGAAGAGGCTCCGCGTCTGTTCACGCATATTAATCTGCATTTTATCGTCACCGGCAAGGCGCTGAAAGATGCCGCGGTCTCCCGGGCGGTGGACCTGTCGGCAGAGAAATACTGCTCGGTGGCGCTGATGCTGGAAAAAGCGGTGAACATCACTCACTCCTATGAAGTGATCGAGGCGTAGTCTTCGCCTGCCGTTGTATCGAATCTCAACCCCGGCCAGGCCGGGGTTTTTTGGTTAGCCTATCTTACGGCCTTCCATCAGGCGCTCGACCAGCGGCGTCATGATAAGCTCCATCGCCAGCCCCATTTTACCGCCCGGCACCACCAGGGTGTTCATGTGCGAGATAAACGAGCCCTGCAGCATCGCCAACAGCCAGGGGAAATCGATATTCTGCAGATTGCGGAAATGGATCACCACAAAGCTCTCGTCCAGCGAGGGGATCGCTTTGGCGGCAAACGGGTTGGAGGTGTCCACCGTCGGCACGCGCTGAAAGTTGATATGGGTGCGGGAAAATTGCGGGGTAATGAAGTTGATGTAATCTTCCATCGAGCGGACGACCGAGTCCATCACCGCCTCCCGGGAGTGGCCGCGTTCGCTGGTGTCGCGAATAAGCTTTTGGATCCACTCGAGGTTAACGATAGGCACCACCCCGACCAGCAGGTCGACATGGCTGGCGACATCATGCTGCGGCGTGACAACCCCGCCGTGCAGCCCCTCATAGAACAGCACGTCTGTCGGCTCCGGCAGCGGCTGCCAGGGGGTAAAGGTCCCCGGCACCTGATTCCACGGCACGGCTTCGTCATAGGTGTGGAGGTATTTCCGCGACTGACCTTTGCCGTGGCGACCATAGTCGACAAAGGTCTGCTCCAGCAGGCCGAAGTCGTTCGCCTCCGGGCCAAAGTAGCTGATATGTTTGCCCTGATCCCGCGCCTTACGGATCGCCATGTCCATTTCCGGGCGGGTGTAGCGATGAAAGCTATCGCCTTCCACCTCCGCGGCGTGCAGATTTAGCTGCGCGAAGATTTTGCGAAAGGCAAGGCTGGTGGTGGTAGTGCCCGCGCCGCTGGAGCCCGTGACGGCGATCACCGGATGTTTGGCAGACATAACAACTCCCTGGTTAAACGATGTAGTGGCGTCGCCTTAGCCGTTAAACAGCGCGCGCGGCATAATATTGACTGTCTCATGCAGTTCCGACCACACAAGGACCGCCTCTCCGCGTTTCAGCTGCTGTTTTACATCGGCGACTTTATCGGCAAGTGAACGTTCATGTTCACCATAATCGGTGCCTTCACGTAACACAAAGCTTTCAATCAGGTTATCCAGCGTTTCGGGATCCAGATCCTGCCAGGGAATAATCATACGGGAACCTCCAGCCAGCGGTTTAACCAGTCGGGAATGCGTCTTTCCAGCCACATCTCCGGTTTACGCAGAGTGCCGCTGACAAAGCCAACGTGGCCGCCTTGCTCGGTCAATTGATACTCTACGTTCGCGGGCAGTTGCTCCTGCGGCGGAATAGAGTGGTGATCCATAAACGGATCGTCTTTCGCGTGAATGATGAGCGTCGGCTTAGTGATATCGCTGAGCCGCGGCATGGCGCTGCATTGCCGGTAATAATCCAGCGCATCGGCAAAGCCATGGATTTTGGCGGTGATCATATCGTCAAATTCCCGGATGCGGCGCATCCCTTTGAGCTGGCGTAAATCGACGGGCAGCGAGCCCGGGTACGCTTTCAGCTTGCGTGAAGCGTTGGCTTTTAACAGATTGAGCAGATAGCGCTGATAAACCCGCGAGAAGCCCTTATCCATATGATAGCTGCAGGCTTCGAGCATGAAAGGCGCGGAGACGATCACCGCCGCATCCAGCGGGCAGCGGTCGCCTTCCTCTGCCAGCAGGCAGCCCAGCATATTGCCGCCCAGCGAATAGCCGACGGCCGCGGTCGGCGCGGGACCAAACTCGCGCTTCAGCCAGTGCAAAAACCAGGTGCCATCTTCCGTTTCGCCGGAGTGATAGATGCGGTGATTGCGGTTAGGTTCGCCGCTGCAGCCGCGGAAATGCATCACCACGCCCAGCCAGCCGCGCTGCATCGCCGCGTGGATCAGACCATGGGCGTACGGGCTGTGCAGACTGCCTTCCAGGCCGTGAAAAACGACGAGGCGCGGCTTATGGCGCGCCTGGTGCGGGTCTTCGCTCCAGGCCAGATCGACAAAATCGCCGTCCGGCAGCTCAAGGCGCTGCCAGTGCGGGGTAAAGCGCAATTTACGGCGAATCAGCCGCGGCAGCATGGTTTGCAGATGACGATTGCCCACGCCGCGCATCGGATGGAACTCACGCGAATCGTTTTCGGGGGGCGTCATGTCTGTGGGGATGATTTCAACCATAGCACCAGAACAATTAATAAACTTGATGATGACTATACCGCGCAGGGCATGCAGGGGGTTAGCCAATATGTGGTCTTGCGGCCAGTGACGCCAGCTTACAGCAAAAACAAATCATTGATGTCGCTGATGGCCAGGCCATGAAGAGGGCAGAAACCCACCCTGCCAGCGGCAGCGTACGCGCAGGCAGGATGAAGAGGAAGAGTTTAGCCTTCCTGAAGCATGCGCTCCAGCTGCTCCTGGGCCTCCAGCCAGGCCATCTCGCACTCCTCCAGCCCGGACTTCGCGCTGGCCTGCTGCTGCAGGCATTCGGTCAGCTCGGCTTTACGTGAGGCGTCATAAAGCTCACTGTCGCCAAGTTTTTCTTCCGCACCGGCCAACTGCGCGTTGAGCTTGTCCATCTCTTTTTCCAGACGGGCGATCTCTTTGCGCAGCGGTTGGGTCTGGCTGCGCAGCTCCGCTTCCCGACGCTTCTGGTCTTTGCGCGCCTGGGCGCTATTGCCGCTCTCTTTTGGCGCCTCGCCGCTCTGGGACTCCTGTTTTTGCGAGTCGCTGAGCCACTGCTGATAATCTTCCAGATCGCCGTCGAACGGCTCGACTTTACCATCGTGGACGAGGTACAGATCGTCAGTGGTGGAACGGATCAGGTGCCGATCGTGCGATACGACCACCAGCGCCCCTTCAAAGTCGATCAGCGCTTCGGTTAAGGCCTGACGCATATCGAGGTCAAGGTGGTTGGTCGGTTCATCGAGCAGCAGCAGGTTAGGGCGCTGCCAGACGATCAGGGCCAGTACCAGGCGCGCCTTTTCTCCACCGGAGAAGCGGCGGGTTTCTTCGCTCACCTTATCGCCCTGGAAACCAAAGCCGCCGAGATAATCACGCAGCTTCTGCTCCAGCTCCTGCGGCGCCAGACGCGCCAGGTGCTGCAGCGGCGACTCATCGGCGCGCAGGAATTCCAGCTGATGCTGGGCGAAGTAGCCGAGCTTGATGCCTTTCGCGAGGCCGATCTCGCCGCTTACTGGCTGGAGTTCGCCTGCCAGGAGCTTAATCAGCGTCGACTTCCCGGCGCCGTTGCGGCCCAGCAGGCCGATACGCGAGCCCGGCACCAGGTTAAGCTTGATGGAGTCGAGAATAATACGCTCGCCGTAGCCGGCGCTGACTTTCTCCATCTTCAGCAGCGGGTTAGGCAAGCTCTCCGGCTGGCGGAAGCTGAAGTGGAACGGGTTATCCACGTGCGCCGGAGCGATAAGCTCCATCCGCTCCAGCATTTTGATCCGGCTTTGCGCCTGCTTGGCCTTGGTGGCTTTGGCACGGAAGCGATCGATATAGCTTTGCAGGTGCGCGACGCGCTGCTGCTGGCTTTCGTACATCGCCTGCTGCTGAGCGAGGCGGGTGGCGCGCTGCACTTCAAACGAACTGTAGTTGCCGGTGTACTCAAACATTGTCTGCTGTTCGATATGGATAATTTTGTCGACGATAGGATCGAGAAAATCGCGATCGTGGGAGATGAGGATCAGCGTTCCCGTATAGCCCTTCAGCCACTTCTCCAGCCAGATCACCGCATCGAGATCGAGGTGGTTAGTCGGTTCATCGAGCAGCAGCAGATCGGAGCGGCAGATCAGCGCCTGGGCGAGGTTAAGGCGCATACGCCAGCCGCCGGAAAAATCGCTGACCGGCCGCTCAAGCTGTTCATTGCTGAACCCCAGACCGTGCAGCAGGCTGGCGGCGCGCGAACGGATAGTCCAGGCGTCGATGGCGTCCAGCTTACCGTGGACGGTGGCGATAGCATGACCGTCATTGCGTTCGTTAGCCTGCTGGAGCGCGGCCTCCAGCTGGCGATACTCTCGATCGCCGTCAATGACATAATCGATTGCCGGCTGCGGTAGCGCCGGGGTTTCCTGATTCACCCAGGCCAGCTGCCAGTTGCCGGGAAAGGTCATACTGCCGCCGTCAGCGCTTATCTCGTTTTTCAAAAGCGATAGCAGCGTCGATTTCCCGCAGCCGTTTTTCCCCACCAGACCGACCTTTTGACCAGGATTGATGGTAGCGGTGGCGTTGTCCAGCAGGACGCGTACGCCGCGACGAATTTGTAACGAGGAGAAAACAATCATAAGGCGCCGTATGTTCAGACTATGTTAATTTGTCATTATGATAATGTAGTGTGGAAGCGAATCGCTTCACCGGGCCGCCATGGTAGCCCAAAACGAAGACGATACACAAAGTCATTCTGGCTGTGTCAAAACGCCGGGGCTGTGCAGGCCGCCAGAAGACCTACGGGAGGGGAATGATGTCTCAGACAGCGAAAGTGTTGCTGCTGTATGCCCACCCAGAATCTCAGGATTCCGTGGCCAACCGGGTTTTATTAGAGCCGGCCTTACAGTTGCCGAACGTCACCGTGCACGATCTCTACGCGCACTATCCGGATTTTTTTATCGATATTGCTTACGAACAGGACCTGCTGCGCCAGCATGAGGTGATTGTTTTCCAGCACCCTTTATATACCTGGAGCTGTCCGGCGCTGCTTAAGGAGTGGCTGGATCGTGTGTTAAGCCGCGGCTTCGCCAGCGGCGCCGGAGGGAACGAACTGGCGGGAAAGTACTGGCGCAGCGTGATCACTACCGGCGAGCCTGAGAGCGCCTACCGTCGCGATGCTAATCGCTATCCGATGAACGATATTTTACGTCCTTTTGAACTGACCGCCGGCATGTGCCGTATGCACTGGATGAGCCCCATTATCGTCTACTGGGCCCGGAGGCAGCAGCCAGAGGAGCTGCGCAGCCGCGCCCTGGCCTACCGGGACTGGTTGGCCAACCCCATCGCCGCCGGAGGTGTCCATGGCGGGATCTGATTTGCTGCTGGCGGGGGTGTTGTTTTTGTTCGCGGCCGTCATCGCCGTCCCTCTGGCTTCAAGACTGGGGATTGGCGCGGTGCTGGGCTATCTGCTGGCCGGGATCGCCATTGGTCCGTGGGGGCTCGGGTTTATCAGCGATGTGGATGAAATTCTCCATTTCTCTGAGCTCGGCGTAGTGTTTCTGATGTTTATCATCGGCCTGGAGCTCAATCCCGCCAAGCTATGGCGACTGCGGAGCTCCATCTTCGGCGTTGGCGCGGCGCAGGTGATGCTCAGCGCGGCGATCCTCGGTGGGTTGCTGATGACGACCGGGTTTTCATGGCAGGCGGCGGTGGTCGGCGGGATCGGCCTGGCGATGTCTTCCACCGCCATGGCGCTGCAGCTGATGCGTGAGAAGGGAATGAGCCGCAGCGAAGCGGGACAGCTAGGCTTTTCGGTGCTGCTGTTTCAGGATCTGGCGGTGATCCCGGCGCTGGCGCTGGTGCCCCTGCTGGCCGGTTCAGCGGATGAGCATGTGAACTGGTTGACGGTCGGCATGAAGGTCCTGGCCTTTGCCGGGATGCTGATTGGCGGACGCTATCTGCTGCGGCCGGTGTTCCGTTTTATCGCCAGCTCGGGGGTCAGGGAGGTGTTCACTGCCGCCACGCTGCTGTTGGTCCTCGGATCTGCCCTGTTTATGGAGGCGCTGGGGCTGTCGATGGCGCTGGGCACCTTTATTGCCGGCGTGCTGCTGGCGGAAAGTGAGTATCGCCACGAACTGGAGATCGCTATCGATCCGTTCAAGGGGCTGCTGCTCGGGTTGTTCTTTATTTCCGTCGGCATGGCGCTGAACCTTGGCGTACTGTATACCCATCTGCTGTGGGTGGCGGTGAGCGTGGCGGTGCTGGTGGCGGTAAAAATGCTGGTGCTCTATCTGCTGGCCCGTCTCTATGGCCTGCGAAGTTCCGAGCGGATGCAGTTCGCGGGCGTATTAAGCCAGGGCGGCGAGTTCGCGTTTGTCCTCTTTTCACTGCCCGCCTCTCAGCGGTTGTTTCAGCACGACCAGATGGCGCTGCTGCTGGTTGCGGTAACGTTGTCGATGATGACGACGCCGCTGCTGATGAAGGGGATAGATAAGCTATTGTCGCGACGGCTGAACCCGGCGGACGATACCGGTGAGGCGCCGTGGGTGGAGGATGACAAGCCGCAGGTGATTATTGTCGGGTTTGGTCGCTTTGGTCAGGTCATTGGTCGCCTGCTGATGGCCAATAAGATGCGTATTACGGTACTGGAGCGGGACATCAGCGCGGTAAATCTGATGCGCAACTATGGCTATAAAGTCTATTTTGGCGATGCCACCCAGCTGGAGCTGCTGCGCTCGGCGGGAGCGGAAGAGGCGCAGTCGATCGTCATCACCTGTAATGAGCCAGAAGATACCATGCGGCTGGTGGAAATGTGTCAACAACACTTTCCACATCTGCATATTCTGGCCCGCGCTCGCGGGCGCGTTGAGGCGCATGAGCTGCTGCAGGCCGGCGTGACGCAGTTTTCTCGTGAAACTTTCTCCAGTGCGTTGGAGCTGGGGCGCAAAGCGCTCATCACCCTCGGGATGCATCCTCACCAGGCCCAGCGCGCGCAGCTGCACTTCCGACGCCTCGATATGCGAATGCTGCGCGAGCTAATGCCAGTGCATACTGATACGGTACAGATATCACGCGTGCGGGAGGCCCGGCGCGAACTGGAAGAGATTTTCCAGCGCGAAATGCAGAAAGAGAGCCGGCAGCTGGACGGCTGGGACGAGTTTGAATAAAGGTAAATCTTATGGCAGTGCGTAAACGTTTTATTGCCGGGGCGAAATGTCCGGCGTGCCAGGCGCAGGATTCGCTGGCAATGTGGCGTGAGAATAATGTCGATGTTGTTGAGTGCGTTAAATGCGGTCATCAGATGCGTGAGGCAGATAAAGAGGCCCGTGAGCATGTACGCAAAGAGGAGCAGGTGATTGGCATTTTTCATCCCGACTAGCGTTATCCGTCGGCTTTTTTTAAGCTAAAGGGTACACGGCAGCAGAATTCCGCTACAATCTGCGCCACTATTCTTCCCATCTCAGGAGATATCATGAAAGTAGCAAAAGACCTGGTGGTCAGCCTGGCCTATCAGGTACGTACAGAAGACGGTGTGTTGGTTGATGAGTCTCCGGTAAGCGCGCCGCTGGATTACCTGCACGGTCACGGCTCCCTGATTTCCGGCCTGGAAAACGCGCTGGATGGCCACGAAGTGGGCGACAAATTTGACGTTGCCGTCGGCGCTAACGACGCTTACGGTCAGTATGACGAAAACCTGGTGCAGCGTGTACCGAAAGACGTCTTCATGGGCGTTGATGAACTGCAGGTTGGCATGCGCTTCCTGGCGGAAACCGATCAGGGTCCGGTACCAGTAGAAATCACTGAAGTTGAAGACGACCACGTTGTGGTTGATGGCAACCACATGCTGGCTGGCCAGAACCTGAAGTTTAATGTGGAAGTCGTCGCCATCCGCGAAGCGACTGCGGAAGAGCTGGAGCACGGTCACGTGCACGGCGCGCATGGCCACGATCACGATCATGACCATGGTCATGACGGTTGCTGCGGCGGCCACGGCCACGATCATGGTCACGACCATGGTAAAGGCGGCTGCGGCGGCCACGGTGGCTGCGGCTGCCACTAATCTTTGCGCTTCGGCACGAAGACGACAAAAAAGCGGGGAAACCCGCTTTTTTTACGCCTCAATAGTGCGGCGGTGGCGTCTCTTCCGCCTGGGAGGCGATATGGGAGGGTTGGGTCGCCTTCAGCTTCTCGATCATCAGACGCATATGCTCCCGCATCTTCGCCATCTCGATCTCGTGGGCGGTCACGGTTTTGTTGAGGTCTTCGATGGTGATTTCCTGAAACGCCAGCCGGCTTTCCAGCTCCGCAAGGCGCGTTTCTAATGTGCTATCGTGCATGGGTAACCTCTTTAGTCTGATCCTGCGGGCGGATTCTACTTAAGTTTCCCCTGGCGCGCAGCATCGCTGCGCCGTACAGGAAACTTATTCATACAAAAATAGTCCTAAAAGAGGCGATATTCAGGAACGTCCGTATGTAGATTTTAATGGCAACGTTCTATAGTACGTTTTTTGCTTTTTACGATAACCCTGGGGCGAGAGGCCCCGGCCCTGGAGAAATGGATGAAATCACTGTTTAAAGTAACGCTGCTGGCGACCACAATGGCCGTCGCCCTGAATGCACCGCTGACCTTCGCTGCAGATACGGCAACGAAGGCAGCCCCGGCGGTTGAGAGTAAATCGGCATTTAAAAATGACGATCAGAAATCGGCCTATGCGCTGGGCGCGTCCCTGGGGCGTTACATGGAAAACTCCCTGAAAGAACAAGAGAAGCTGGGCATTAAGCTGGATAAATCCCAGCTGATCGCCGGCGTACAGGACGCGTTTGCCGATAAGAGCAAACTGTCCGACCAGGAGATCGAACAGACTCTGCAGGCCTTTGAAACGCGCGTGAAGACCGCGGCTCAGCAGAAAATGGAAAAAGACGCCACTGAGAACGAAGCCAAAGGCAAAGCTTTCCGTGACAACTTTGCCAAAGAGAAGGGCGTGAAAACCTCAAAAACTGGCCTGCTGTATAAAGTCGAGAAAGAAGGCGCTGGCGATGCGCCGAAAGACAGTGATACCGTGGTGGTAAACTACAAAGGTACCCTGATCGACGGTAAAGAGTTTGATAACTCTTATACTCGCGGCGAGCCGCTCTCTTTCCGTCTCGACGGCGTGATCCCGGGCTGGACTGAAGGCCTGAAGAACATCAAGAAAGGCGGCAAAATCAAGCTGGTTATTCCGCCGGACCTGGCCTACGGTAAAACTGGCGTCCCGGGCATCCCGGCCAACTCTACGCTGGTCTTTGATGTAGAACTGCTGGATATCAAACCGGCGCCGAAGGCAGATGCACAGCCGGAAGCCGCAGGCGATGCGAAAGCCGCGGACGCGAAAGCTGACGCTAAGAAGTAATCAGGTTCAGGCCGCCGTCTCGTCAGAGGCGGCGGCTTTTTTATTGAGCGCAGATATAATTAAAACTGGAAAGATCCTCAGGCGCTGTATTACTTTAGATAGCTTAATAATGATGATGAGCCTGCCCTGACAATAACGACAGGCTCCTGAAAAGGAGTGCTTTTTTTCATGTCCAGGTCGCTTTTAACCAATGAAACCAGCGAGCTTGACCTGCTGGATCAACGTCCCTTTGACCAGACCGATTTCGATATTCTCAAATCTTATGAAGCGGTAGTGGACGGGTTGGCGATGCTCATCGGTTCGCACTGTGAAATCGTGCTGCATTCTTTGCAGGATCTGAAATGCTCTGCCATCCGTATCGCCAATGGTGAACATACCGGCCGCCAAATCGGTTCACCGATTACCGATCTTGCGCTGCGCATGCTGCACGATATGACGGGCGCCGATAGCAGCGTTTCCAAATGCTACTTTACCCGTGCTAAAAGCGGCGTACTGATGAAGTCGGTGACGATTGCCATTCGCAACCGCGATCACCGGGTGATTGGTCTGCTGTGTATCAACATGAATCTGGATGTGCCGTTTTCCCAGATCATGAGCACCTTTATTCCGCCAGAAACGCCTGAAGTGAACTCGCCGGTGAACTTTGCTTCTTCGGTAGACGATCTGGTCGCCCAGACGCTGGAGTTCACCATTGAAGAGGTGAATGCCGATCGCAGCGTGTCTAACAATGCGAAAAACCGTCAAATCGTGCTGAATCTCTATGAGAAAGGGATCTTCGATATTAAAGACGCTATTAACCAGGTAGCCGATCGTCTGAACATCTCCAAGCACACCGTTTACCTCTATATTCGCCAGTTCAAAAGCGGCGATTTCCAGGGGCTGGATAAGTAATGCGTTTTGCCCTCACGGTGACCGGCCCAGCCTATGGCACGCAGCAGGCGAGCAGCGCCTGGCAATTTGCCCAGGCCGTGCTGCAGGAAGGCCATGAGCTGGCGTGCGTTTTTTTCTATCGCGAAGGCGTGCTTAACGCTAACCAGTTGACGGCGCCCGCCAGCGATGAGTTCGATCTGGTGCGCGGGTGGCAATCCCTCCACGATGAGCACGGCGTCGCGCTGCATATCTGCGTGGCGGCCGCCCTGCGTCGTGGCGTAACGGACGAACGCGAAGCGCAACAGCTCGCTCTGCCTGGCCACAATTTGCAGCCGGGTTTTACCTTGAGCGGGCTCGGCGCGCTAGCGGAAGCGGCGCTTACTTGCGATCGGATGGTGCAGTTCTGATGAAACGTGTGGCTTTTGTATTTTCCTCTGCGCCGCACGGCAGCGCCGCTGGCAGGGAAGGCCTCGATGCCTTATTAGCAACCTCCGCGCTCACCGACGATATTGGCGTGTTTTTTGTGGGCGACGGCGTGTTTCAGCTGTTACCCGAACAGCGGCCTGGCGCTGTGCTGGCCCGCGACTACATCGCTACCTTTAAATTGCTGTCGCTATATGATATCGACCAGTGCTGGCTGTGCGCCGACTCAGCGCGAGAGCGCGGCCTGGATCCCGCGACCCCGTGGGTGGTGGATGTCGAATGCCTGGCGCCGGATGCCCTGCGCGCCCGTCTGCATGAATTTGATGTGATTTTGCGTTTCTGAGGCCCCCATGCTCCATACGCTCAGTGTTTCCCCCTGGCATGCCGACATCGCAGCGATGCTTCGTTTGATGGAGCACGGCGACGATCTGGTACTACTGTCTGACGGCGTCACCGCGGCCATCGCCGATGGTCGCTTCCTTGAGATCCTGCAATCCGCCCCCATAACCCTATACGTGCTGCAAGACGACGTTGACGCCCGCGGGCTGGCTGGTCAAATTGCGGACAGTGTCGGCAGGGTTAGCTATACTGATTTCGTCAGACTCACAGTCAAACATGCCGGTCAGTTGGCCTGGTGATGGCGGGATCGTTGTATATTTCTTGACACCTTTTCGGCACCGCCCTAAAATTCTGCGTCCTCATAATATATGAGGCGATTTATTACGTGTTTACGAAGCAAAAGCTAAAACCAGGAGCTATTTAATGGCAACAATTAACCAGCTGGTACGCAAACCACGCGCGCGCAAAGTTGCAAAGAGCAACGTGCCAGCGCTGGAAGCCTGCCCGCAGAAACGTGGCGTATGTACTCGCGTATATACCACCACTCCTAAGAAACCGAACTCTGCACTGCGTAAAGTTTGCCGTGTGCGTCTGACTAACGGTTTCGAAGTCACCTCCTACATCGGTGGTGAAGGTCACAACCTGCAGGAGCACTCCGTGATCCTGATCCGTGGCGGTCGTGTTAAAGACCTTCCGGGTGTTCGTTACCACACCGTTCGTGGTGCGCTTGACTGCTCCGGCGTTAAAGACCGTAAGCAGGCTCGCTCCAAGTACGGCGTGAAGCGTCCTAAGGCTTAATGGTTCTCCGTTAAGTAAGGCCAAACTGATTTATCTTAATGTCATACTAAACTCTTAGAGTTTTGGACAATCCTGAATTAACAACGGAGTATTTCCATGCCACGTCGTCGCGTCATTGGTCAGCGTAAAATTCTGCCGGATCCGAAGTTCGGATCAGAACTGCTGGCTAAATTTGTCAATATCCTGATGGTAGATGGTAAAAAATCTACTGCAGAAACTATCGTATACAGCGCGCTGGAGACCCTGGCTCAGCGTTCTGGTAAATCTGAACTGGAAGCCTTCGAAGTTGCGCTCGAAAACGTGCGCCCGACTGTCGAAGTTAAGTCCCGCCGCGTAGGTGGTTCTACTTATCAGGTTCCAGTTGAAGTTCGTCCGGTCCGTCGTAATGCCCTGGCAATGCGTTGGATCGTTGAAGCTGCTCGTAAACGCGGTGATAAATCCATGGCTCTGCGCCTGGCGAACGAACTCACTGATGCTGCAGACAACAAAGGTACTGCAGTTAAGAAACGTGAAGACGTTCACCGTATGGCCGAAGCCAACAAGGCGTTCGCTCACTACCGTTGGTAATCCCTTCGGAGTCATAGTCACCAGGCGGGCGCTTCAGATGAGTCGCCCGCTCTGGATAACTTAACTGAACGCCTAAAGAAATAAACGAGGAATCAAATGGCTCGTACAACACCCATCGCACGCTACCGTAACATCGGTATCAGTGCGCACATCGACGCCGGTAAAACCACTACTACCGAACGTATTCTGTTCTACACCGGTGTAAACCACAAAATCGGTGAAGTTCATGACGGCGCCGCTACCATGGACTGGATGGAGCAGGAGCAGGAACGTGGTATCACCATCACTTCCGCTGCGACTACTGCATTCTGGTCTGGTATGGCCAAACAGTATGAACCGCACCGCGTAAACATCATCGACACCCCGGGGCACGTTGACTTCACTATCGAAGTAGAACGTTCCATGCGTGTTCTTGATGGTGCGGTAATGGTTTACTGCGCAGTTGGTGGTGTTCAGCCGCAGTCTGAAACCGTATGGCGTCAGGCAAACAAATATAAAGTTCCGCGCATCGCGTTCGTTAACAAAATGGACCGCATGGGCGCTAACTTCCTGAAAGTTGTTGGTCAGATCAAAACCCGTCTGGGCGCGAACCCGGTTCCGCTGCAGCTGGCAATTGGTGCTGAAGAAGGTTTCACCGGCGTTGTTGACCTGGTGAAAATGAAAGCCATCAACTGGAACGATGCAGACCAGGGCGTAACCTTCGAATACGAAGATATCCCGGCTGACATGCAGGACCTGGCTGATGAATGGCACCAGAACCTGATCGAATCCGCAGCTGAAGCTTCTGAAGAGCTGATGGAAAAATACCTGGGTGGTGAAGAACTGACTGAAGAAGAGATCAAAAAAGCTCTGCGTCAGCGCGTTCTGAACAACGAAATCATCCTGGTAACCTGTGGTTCTGCGTTCAAGAACAAAGGCGTTCAGGCGATGCTGGATGCGGTAATTGATTACCTGCCATCCCCGGTTGACGTACCTGCGATCAACGGTATCCTGGACGACGGTAAAGATACCCCGGCTGAGCGTCACGCAAGCGACGACGAGCCGTTCTCTGCACTGGCGTTCAAAATCGCTACCGACCCGTTCGTGGGTAACCTGACCTTCTTCCGCGTGTACTCCGGTGTGGTTAACTCTGGTGATACCGTACTGAACTCCGTGAAAGCTGCACGTGAGCGTTTCGGTCGTATCGTTCAGATGCACGCTAACAAACGTGAAGAGATCAAAGAAGTTCGCGCGGGCGACATCGCTGCTGCTATCGGTCTGAAAGACGTAACCACTGGTGACACCCTGTGTGACCCGGATGCGCCGATCATTCTAGAGCGTATGGAATTCCCTGAGCCGGTAATCTCCATCGCCGTTGAGCCGAAAACCAAAGCTGACCAGGAAAAAATGGGTCTGGCTCTGGGTCGTCTGGCTAAAGAAGACCCGTCTTTCCGCGTATGGACTGACGAAGAGTCTAACCAGACCATTATCGCCGGTATGGGTGAGCTGCACCTCGACATCATCGTTGACCGTATGAAGCGTGAATTCAACGTTGAAGCGAACGTCGGTAAACCTCAGGTTGCTTACCGTGAAGCGATTCGCGCGAAAGTTACCGATATCGAAGGTAAACACGCCAAGCAGTCTGGTGGTCGTGGTCAGTACGGTCACGTTGTGATCGACATGTACCCGCTGGAGCCGGGCTCTAACCCGAAAGGTTACGAGTTCATCAACGACATCAAAGGTGGTGTAATTCCTGGCGAATACATCCCGGCCGTTGATAAAGGCATCCAGGAACAGCTGAAAGCTGGTCCGCTGGCAGGTTACCCGGTAGTTGATATGGGTATCCGTCTGCACTTCGGTTCTTACCACGACGTTGACTCCTCTGAGCTGGCGTTTAAACTGGCTGCGTCTATTGCCTTTAAAGAAGGCTTTAAGAAAGCAAAACCAGTTCTGCTTGAGCCGATCATGAAGGTTGAAGTAGAAACTCCGGAAGAGAACACTGGTGACGTTATCGGTGACTTGAGCCGTCGTCGCGGTATGCTGCGCGGTCAGGAATCCGAAGTAACCGGCGTTAAGATCCACGCTGAAGTACCGCTGTCCGAAATGTTCGGTTATGCAACTCAGCTGCGTTCTCTGACCAAAGGTCGTGCATCATACACCATGGAATTCCTGAAGTATGATGATGCGCCGAACAACGTTGCTCAGGCCGTTATTGAAGCCCGTGGTAAATAATCCACAGGATTAAAACCTAAGTCCCGTGCTCTCTCCGAAGGGGAGAGCACTATAGTAAGGAATATAGCCGTGTCTAAAGAAAAATTTGAACGTACAAAACCGCACGTCAACGTTGGTACTATCGGCCACGTTGACCATGGTAAAACTACCCTGACTGCTGCCATCACTACCGTTCTGGCTAAAACCTACGGTGGTTCTGCTCGCGCATTCGACCAGATCGATAACGCGCCGGAAGAAAAAGCTCGTGGTATCACCATCAACACCTCTCACGTTGAATATGACACCCCGACTCGCCACTACGCGCACGTAGACTGCCCGGGCCACGCCGACTATGTTAAAAACATGATCACCGGTGCTGCGCAGATGGACGGCGCGATCCTGGTTGTTGCTGCGACTGACGGCCCGATGCCGCAGACTCGTGAGCACATCCTGCTGGGTCGTCAGGTAGGCGTTCCGTACATCATCGTGTTCCTGAACAAATGCGACATGGTTGATGACGAAGAGCTGCTGGAACTGGTTGAGATGGAAGTTCGTGAACTGCTGTCTCAGTACGATTTCCCGGGCGACGACACCCCGATCGTTCGTGGTTCTGCTCTGAAAGCGCTGGAAGGCGACGCAGAGTGGGAAGCGAAAATCATCGAACTGGCTGGCCACCTGGATACCTATATCCCGGAACCAGAGCGTGCGATTGACAAGCCGTTCCTGCTGCCGATCGAAGACGTATTCTCCATCTCCGGTCGTGGTACCGTTGTTACCGGTCGTGTAGAGCGCGGTATCATCAAAGTAGGTGAAGAAGTTGAAATCGTTGGTATCAAAGAAACCGCGAAAACCACCTGTACTGGCGTTGAAATGTTCCGCAAACTGCTGGACGAAGGCCGTGCTGGTGAGAACGTAGGTGTTCTGCTGCGTGGTATCAAACGTGAAGAAATCGAACGTGGTCAGGTACTGGCTAAGCCGGGCACCATCAACCCGCACACCAAGTTCGAATCTGAAGTGTACATCCTGTCCAAAGATGAAGGCGGCCGTCACACTCCGTTCTTCAAAGGCTACCGTCCGCAGTTCTACTTCCGTACTACTGACGTGACTGGCACCATCGAACTGCCGGAAGGCGTAGAGATGGTAATGCCGGGCGACAACATCAAAATGGTTGTTACCCTGATCCACCCGATCGCGATGGACGACGGTCTGCGTTTCGCAATCCGTGAAGGCGGCCGTACCGTTGGCGCGGGCGTTGTAGCTAAAGTTCTGGGCTAATTCGTTAGCTTTGAATTAAAAAGGGCGCTTCGGCGCCCTTTTTGCTGTCTGTCATTCAGCGAAAAACGGATTTTTGCTGGCTATTCATATCGTGCGTTGCGGCGGATAATGAGCAAATGGTCTATTGTAATCATAACCATTCTCATTTAATATTTGTGCATAAATTGAACGGGAGTTTCTATGTACGTTTGTTTGTGCAATGGCGTCAGCGATAAAAAAATTCGTCAGGTTGTGCGCCAGTTTCAACCGCAATCTTTTCAGCAATTACGTAAGTTTGTTCCCGTGGGAAATCAATGCGGTAAGTGTGTTCGTGCCGCGCGTGAAGTGATGGAAGATGAATTAACCACCATGCCGGAATTCAAAGAAATCGCCTGAAGTCCACGCTTCTCTTTTGACATCCCTATAGGCCGGACTACGCTTCAATGAGTGGAAGCGGAGGGACTATATAATGAAAGGTGATGTCAAAATCATAAGTTATCTCAATAAATTATTGGGAAATGAGCTAGTCGCAATTAATCAGTACTTTCTTCATGCGAGAATGTTTAAAAATTGGGGCCTGATGCGCCTCAACGATATTGAGTACCACGAATCCATCGACGAAATGAAGCACGCCGATAAGTATATCGAGCGTATTCTTTTTCTCGAAGGTATCCCTAATCTGCAGGATCTCGGCAAACTTGGCATCGGTGAAGATGTGGAAGAGATGCTGCGGTCCGATTTGAGGCTGGAGCTGGAAGGGGCGCAAAATTTGCGTGAGGCTATTGCCTATGCCGACAGCGTCCATGACTACGTCAGCCGCGATATGATGATTGAGATCCTGGCGGATGAAGAAGGCCATATCGACTGGCTGGAAACCGAACTCGATTTGATTGGCAAAATCGGTCTGCAAAATTACCTGCAGTCGCAGATCAAAGTGTCAGACTAGCCAGCGTCTGCCACCCGCACCAAAAACCCGCGGCCGCCAGGAATGGCCCAAACGGCAGCGGGTTGCTTCTTCTCCATTTGCTCCTCCCGCCGCAACTGGCGTATAAACCTGCTCCTGCCCACGCTATGCCGGCGAGTAGCGAGGCAACCAGGACCAACTGCGGCAGTAACCGCCAGCCATGCCAGGCGCCGAGGGCGGCAAGATATTTTATATCTCCATAACCCAATCCTTCATAGCCGCGGATACCGCGGTATAGCCAGTAAATCGCAGCCAAAGAGAGATAGCCCGCTATCGCCCCCCAGACGGCATCATGCAGCTGGTGCGGCGCCAGACAGAGATAAAAAAGTAAACCACTCCACAGCAGGGGACAGGTGTAACGGTCGGGCAACAGACCGTGGCGCAGATCCTGGTGGCATAATGCCACGGTCAAACCGCTATAGCACAGCAAGAAGGGGAGGGCGGCGAGCATAGTTGACCCCGCAATGATCGATGAACATTGCGTCACTATGCTCATCCTCTCCCGTTCAGCACAAAAGGCATTTTCCGGGAATGGATCCCACAATCCGCGCTCTTACTCCGCATTGCAGCCCCGTACAGCGCGCTAACGCGAAGGCGCGCAAATCCTGGTGATGATTTTCTAAACAGCACTTGCGTCGCGCCAGAATTTGCGTATAATGCGCGGGCCTGTCAAAGTTGACGGCCGGTTCAATATGAACCCTGGTAATCGCATTTGGGTTATCAAACAATGTCCCCAATCGGGGGACTATGTAAGAACGGTTACACTCTCCCATCAATCGTAATGGGTATGAGGAGTAATCATTTCGTCTATAAAATAATTGGAGCTCTGGTCTCATGCAGAACCAAAGAATCCGTATCCGCCTGAAAGCGTTTGATCATCGTCTGATCGATCAATCAACCGCGGAAATCGTCGAGACTGCTAAGCGCACTGGTGCGCAAGTCCGTGGTCCGATCCCGCTGCCGACCCGCAAAGAGCGCTTTACCGTTCTGATCTCCCCGCACGTCAACAAAGACGCGCGTGACCAGTACGAAATTCGCACTCACAAGCGTCTGGTTGACATCGTTGAGCCAACTGAAAAAACCGTTGATGCTCTGATGCGTCTGGATCTGGCTGCCGGTGTAGACGTGCAGATCAGCCTGGGTTAATCAGGTCATCGAGCGATTGAGAGGTTGAAACAATGATTGGTTTAGTCGGTAAAAAAGTGGGCATGACCCGCATCTTCACTGAAGATGGCGTTTCTATCCCAGTAACCGTAATCGAAGTTGAAGCAAACCGTGTTACTCAGGTTAAAGACCTGGCTAACGATGGCTACCGCGCAATCCAGGTTACCACCGGTGCTAAAAAAGCTAACCGTGTAACCAAGCCGGAAGCGGGTCACTTCGCTAAAGCTGGCGTTGAAGCTGGCCGTGGTCTGTGGGAATTCCGTCTGGCTGACGGCGAAGAATTCACCGTAGGTCAGAACATTAGCGTTGAACTGTTTGCTGACGTTAAAAAAGTTGACGTAACCGGTACCTCTAAAGGTAAAGGTTTTGCTGGTACCGTTAAGCGCTGGAACTTCCGTACCCAGGACGCTACTCACGGTAACTCCTTGTCCCACCGCGTTCCGGGTTCTATCGGTCAGAACCAGACTCCGGGCAAAGTGTTCAAAGGCAAGAAAATGGCAGGTCAGCTGGGTAATGAGCGTGTAACCGTTCAGAGCCTGGACGTAGTACGTGTTGACGCTGAGCGCAACCTGCTGCTGGTTAAAGGTGCTGTCCCGGGTGCGACCGGTAGCGACCTGATCGTTAAACCAGCTGTGAAGGCGTGAGGAGATAGCAATGGAATTAGTATTGAAAGACGCGCAGAGCGCGCTGACTGTTTCCGAAACTACCTTCGGTCGTGATTTCAACGAAGCGCTGGTTCACCAGGTTGTTGTTGCTTATGCAGCCGGTGCGCGTCAGGGCACTCGTGCTCAGAAGACTCGTGCTGAAATCACTGGCTCCGGTAAAAAACCGTGGCGCCAGAAAGGTACCGGCCGTGCGCGTTCTGGTTCTATCAAGAGCCCGATCTGGCGTTCCGGTGGCGTGACCTTCGCTGCTCGTCCGCAGGACCACAGTCAAAAAGTTAACAAGAAGATGTACCGCGGCGCGCTGAAAAGCATTCTGTCCGAACTGGTACGTCAGGATCGTCTGATCGTTGTCGAGAAGTTCTCTGTTGAAGCGCCGAAAACTAAGCTGCTGGCACAGAAACTGAAAGACATGGCTCTGGAAGATGTGCTGATCATCACCGGTGAGCTGGACGAGAACCTGTTCCTGGCCGCACGTAACCTGCATAAGGTTGACGTACGTGATGCGAACGGTATCGACCCGGTTAGCCTGATCGCCTTCGACAAAGTCGTAATGACTGCTGATGCTGTTAAGCAAGTTGAGGAGATGCTGGCATGATTCGTGAAGAACGTCTGCTGAAGGTGCTGCGCGCACCGCACGTTTCTGAAAAAGCGTCTACTGCGATGGAAAAAACAAACACCATCGTTCTCAAAGTTGCTAAAGACGCGACCAAAGCAGAAATCAAAGCTGCTGTGCAGAAACTGTTTGAAGTCGAAGTCGAAGTCGTTAACACCCTGGTTGTTAAAGGGAAAGTTAAACGTCACGGACAGCGTATCGGTCGTCGTAGCGACTGGAAAAAAGCTTACGTCACCCTGAAAGAAGGCCAGAATCTGGACTTCGTTGGCGGCGCTGAGTAAGTCGGAGGAGTAATACAATGGCAGTTGTTAAATGTAAACCGACATCTCCGGGTCGTCGCCACGTCGTTAAAGTGGTTAACCCAGAGCTGCACAAGGGCAAACCTTTTGCTCCGTTGCTGGAAAAAAACAGCAAATCCGGTGGTCGTAACAACAATGGCCGTATCACCACCCGTCATATCGGTGGTGGCCACAAGCAGGCTTACCGTATTGTTGACTTCAAACGCAACAAAGATGGTATCCCGGCAGTTGTTGAACGTCTTGAGTACGATCCGAACCGCTCCGCGAACATCGCGCTGGTTCTGTACAAAGACGGCGAGCGCCGTTACATCCTGGCCCCGAAAGGCCTGAAAGCTGGCGACCAGATTCAGTCTGGCGTTGATGCTGCAATCAAAGCAGGCAACACCCTGCCGATGCGCAATATCCCGGTTGGTTCTACCGTTCATAACGTAGAAATGAAACCAGGTAAAGGCGGTCAGCTGGCTCGTTCCGCTGGTACTTACGTTCAGATCGTTGCTCGTGACGGTGCTTATGTCACCCTGCGTCTGCGTTCTGGTGAAATGCGTAAAGTCGAAGCAGACTGCCGCGCGACTCTGGGCGAAGTTGGCAATGCTGAGCATATGCTGCGCGTTCTGGGTAAAGCAGGTGCTGCACGCTGGCGTGGTGTTCGTCCTACCGTTCGCGGTACTGCGATGAACCCAGTAGACCACCCACATGGTGGTGGTGAAGGTCGTAACTTTGGTAAGCACCCGGTATCCCCGTGGGGCCTGCAGACCAAAGGTAAGAAGACCCGCAGCAACAAGCGTACTGATAAATTCATCGTACGTCGCCGTAGCAAATAATTTTAGAGGATAAGCCATGCCACGTTCTCTCAAGAAAGGTCCTTTTATTGACCTGCACTTGCTGAAGAAGGTAGAGAAAGCGGTGGAAAGCGGAGACAAGAAGCCCCTGCGCACTTGGTCCCGTCGTTCAACGATCTTTCCTAACATGATCGGTTTGACCATCGCTGTCCATAATGGTCGTCAGCACGTTCCAGTATTTGTTTCCGACGAAATGGTCGGTCACAAACTGGGTGAATTCGCACCGACTCGTACTTATCGCGGCCACGCTGCTGATAAAAAAGCGAAGAAGAAATAAGGTAGGAGGAAGAGATGGAAACTTTAGCTCAACATCGCCATGCTCGTTCTTCTGCTCAGAAGGTTCGCCTTGTAGCTGACCTGATTCGCGGTAAGAAAGTGTCGCAGGCCCTGGATATTCTGACCTACACCAACAAAAAAGCTGCTGTACTGGTCAAGAAGGTACTGGAATCTGCCATTGCTAACGCTGAACACAACGATGGCGCTGACATTGATGATCTGAAAGTTGCGAAAATTTTCGTAGACGAAGGCCCGAGCATGAAGCGCATTATGCCGCGTGCTAAAGGTCGTGCAGATCGCATCCTGAAGCGCACCAGCCACATCACTGTGGTTGTGTCCGATCGCTGAGACTCTGGAGACTAGCAATGGGTCAGAAAGTACATCCTAATGGTATTCGCCTGGGTATTGTCAAACCATGGAACTCTACCTGGTTCGCGAACACCAAAGAATTCGCTGACAACCTGGACAGCGATTTTAAAGTACGTCAGTTCCTGACTAAAGAACTGGCTAAAGCGTCTGTATCTCGCATCGTTATCGAGCGTCCGGCTAAGAGCATCCGTGTGACCATTCACACCGCTCGCCCGGGTATCGTTATCGGTAAGAAAGGCGAAGACGTAGAAAAACTGCGCAAGGTCGTAGCGGATATCGCTGGCGTACCTGCACAGATCAATATCGCCGAAGTTCGTAAACCTGAACTGGACGCAAAACTGGTTGCTGACAGCATCACTTCTCAGCTGGAACGTCGCGTTATGTTCCGTCGTGCGATGAAGCGTGCTGTACAGAACGCAATGCGTCTGGGCGCTAAAGGTATCAAAGTTGAAGTTAGCGGCCGTCTGGGCGGCGCGGAAATCGCACGTACCGAATGGTACCGTGAAGGTCGCGTACCGCTGCACACTCTGCGTGCTGACATCGACTACAACACCTCTGAAGCGCACACCACTTACGGTGTAATCGGCGTTAAGGTATGGATCTTCAAAGGTGAGATCCTGGGTGGTATGGCTGCTGTTGAACAACCGGAACCGGCTGCTCAACCTAAAAAGCAGCAGCGTAAAGGCCGTAAATAAGGAGCGTCGCTGATGTTACAACCAAAGCGTACAAAATTCCGTAAAGTGCACAAAGGCCGCAACCGTGGTCTGGCGCAGGGTACGGATGTTAGCTTCGGCACTTTCGGTCTGAAAGCTGTTGGCCGTGGTCGTCTGACTGCACGTCAGATCGAAGCAGCACGTCGTGCTATGACCCGTGCAGTTAAGCGTCAAGGTAAGATCTGGATCCGTGTATTCCCGGACAAACCGATCACCGAGAAGCCGCTGGAAGTTCGTATGGGTAAAGGTAAAGGTAACGTGGAGTACTGGGTTGCCTTGATTCAGCCGGGTAAAGTCCTGTATGAAATGGACGGTGTACCGGAAGAGCTGGCCCGTGAAGCATTCGGCCTGGCAGCAGCGAAACTGCCGATCAAAACCACCTTTGTAACTAAGACGGTGATGTAATGAAAGCAAAAGAGCTGCGTGAAAAAAGCGTTGAAGAGCTGAACGCTGAGCTGCTGAACCTGCTGCGTGAGCAGTTCAACCTGCGCATGCAGGCTGCAAGTGGCCAGCTGCAACAGACTCATCTGCTGAAGCAAGTGCGTCGTGATGTTGCACGCGTTAAGACTTTACTGACTCAGAAGGCGGGTGCGTAATGACCGATAAAATCCGTACTCTGCAAGGTCGCGTAGTTAGCGACAAAATGGAGAAATCCATTGTTGTTGCTATCGAACGTATGGTGAAACACCCGGTTTACGGTAAATTCATCAAGCGTACGACCAAACTGCACGTACATGACGAGAACAACGAATGCGGTATCGGCGACAAGGTTGAAATCCGCGAATGCCGTCCGCTGTCCAAGACTAAGTCCTGGACGCTGGTTCGCGTTGTAGAGAAAGCGGTTCTGTAATAGAGTACGCATTCTCGATACGGATAAACGGCTCAGCGATGAGCCGTTTATTTTTTCTACCCATATCTGGTTTGTGGTGTTATAATGCCGCGCCCTCGATATGGGGCTTTTTAACGACCCTAATTTTCGGGTCTCAGTAGTAGTTGACATTAGCGGAGCACTAAAATGATCCAAGAACAGACTATGCTGAACGTCGCCGACAACTCCGGTGCACGTCGCGTAATGTGTATCAAGGTTCTGGGTGGCTCGCACCGTCGCTACGCAGGCGTAGGCGACATCATCAAGATCACCATCAAAGAAGCAATTCCGCGTGGTAAGGTCAAAAAAGGTGATGTGCTGAAGGCGGTAGTGGTGCGCACCAAGAAGGGTGTTCGTCGCCCGGACGGTTCTGTCATTCGCTTCGATGGTAATGCATGCGTTATTCTGAACAATAACAGCGAGCAGCCTATCGGTACGCGTATTTTTGGGCCGGTAACTCGTGAACTTCGTACCGAGAAGTTCATGAAAATTATCTCTCTGGCACCAGAAGTACTCTAAGGAGCGAATCATGGCAGCGAAAATCCGTCGTGATGACGAAGTTATCGTGTTAACCGGTAAAGATAAAGGTAAGCGCGGTAAAGTTAAGAATGTCCTGTCTTCCGGCAAGGTCATTGTTGAAGGTATCAACCTGGTTAAGAAACACCAGAAGCCGGTTCCGGCTCTGAACCAACCAGGCGGCATCGTTGAAAAAGAAGCTGCAATTCAGGTTTCTAACGTTGCAATCTTCAATGCGGCAACCGGCAAGGCTGACCGTGTAGGCTTTAGATTCGAAGACGGTAAAAAAGTCCGTTTCTTCAAGTCTAACAGCGAAACTATCAAGTAATTTGGAGTAGTACGATGGCGAAACTGCATGATTACTACAAAGACGAAGTAGTTAAGAAACTCATGACTGAGTTTAACTACAATTCTGTCATGCAAGTCCCTCGGGTCGAGAAGATCACCCTGAACATGGGTGTTGGTGAAGCGATCGCTGACAAGAAACTGCTGGATAACGCAGCAGCTGACCTGGCAGCAATCTCCGGTCAAAAACCGCTGATCACCAAAGCACGCAAATCAGTTGCAGGCTTCAAAATCCGTCAGGGCTATCCGATCGGCTGTAAAGTAACTCTGCGTGGCGAACGCATGTGGGAGTTCTTTGAGCGCCTGATCACTATTGCTGTACCGCGTATTCGTGACTTCCGCGGCCTGTCCGCTAAGTCTTTCGACGGTCGTGGCAACTACAGCATGGGTGTCCGTGAGCAGATCATCTTCCCAGAAATCGACTACGATAAAGTCGACCGCGTTCGTGGTTTGGATATTACCATTACCACTACTGCGAAATCTGACGAAGAAGGCCGTGCTCTGCTGGCTGCCTTTGACTTCCCGTTCCGCAAGTAAGGTAGGGTTACTTAATGGCTAAGCAATCAATGAAAGCACGCGAAGTAAAGCGCGTGGCTTTAGCTGATAAATTCTTCGCTAAACGCGCTGAACTGAAAGCTATCATCTCTGATGTGAACGCAACCGACGAAGATCGTTGGAATGCCGTTCTCAAGCTGCAGACTCTGCCGCGTGATTCCAGCCCGTCTCGTCAGCGTAACCGCTGCCGTCAAACAGGTCGTCCGCATGGTTTCCTGCGGAAGTTCGGGTTGAGCCGTATTAAGGTCCGTGAAGCCGCTATGCGCGGTGAAATCCCGGGTCTGAAAAAGGCTAGCTGGTAATTGTCACCAATTGAATCACGGGAGTAAAGACAGATGAGCATGCAAGATCCGATCGCGGATATGCTGACCCGTATCCGTAACGGTCAGGCCGCGAACAAAGCTGCGGTCACCATGCCTTCCTCCAAGCTGAAAGTGGCAATCGCCAACGTGCTGAAGGAAGAAGGTTTTATCGAAGATTTTAAAGTTGAAGGCGACACCAAGCCTGAACTGGAACTTACTCTCAAGTATTTCCAGGGCAAAGCTGTTGTAGAAAGCATTCAGCGTGTCAGCCGCCCAGGTCTGCGCATCTATAAGAAAAAAGATGAGCTGCCGAAAGTTATGGCCGGTCTGGGTATCGCAGTTGTTTCTACCTCTAAAGGTGTTATGACTGATCGTGCAGCGCGCCAGGCTGGTCTTGGTGGCGAAATTATCTGCTACGTAGCCTAATCGGAGGAAAAAATGTCTCGTGTTGCTAAAGCACCGGTCGTTGTTCCTGCCGGCGTTGATGTAAAAATCAACGGTCAGGTTATTACGATCAAAGGTAAAAACGGCGAGCTGACTCGTACTCTCAACGATGCTGTTGAAGTTAAACATGCAGATAATGCACTGACCTTCGGTCCGCGTGATGGTTACGCAGACGGTTGGGCTCAGGCTGGTACCGCGCGTGCCCTGCTGAACTCAATGGTTATCGGTGTTACCGAAGGCTTCACTAAGAAGCTGCAGCTGGTTGGTGTAGGTTATCGTGCAGCGGTCAAAGGGAATGTAGTAAACCTGGCTTTAGGTTTCTCTCACCCGGTTGATCATCAGCTGCCTGCGGGTATCACTGCAGAATGTCCGACTCAGACTGAAATCGTGCTGAAAGGCGCTGATAAGCAGGTGATCGGCCAGGTTGCAGCAGATCTGCGCGCCTACCGTCGTCCTGAGCCTTACAAAGGCAAGGGTGTTCGTTACGCCGACGAAGTCGTGCGTACCAAAGAGGCTAAGAAGAAGTAAGGTAACACTATGGATAAGAAATCTGCTCGTATCCGTCGTGCGACCCGCGCACGCCGCAAGCTCCAGGAGCTGGGCGCAACTCGCCTGGTGGTACATCGTACCCCGCGTCACATTTACGCACAGGTAATTGCACCGAATGGTTCTGAAGTTCTGGTAGCTGCTTCTACTGTAGAAAAAGCTATCGCTGAACAACTGAAGTACACCGGTAACAAAGACGCTGCAGCAGCTGTGGGTAAAGCTGTCGCTGAACGCGCTCTGGAAAAAGGCATCAAAGATGTTTCCTTTGACCGTTCCGGGTTCCAATATCATGGTCGTGTCCAGGCACTGGCAGATGCTGCCCGTGAAGCTGGCCTTCAGTTCTAAGGTAGAGGTGTAAGATGGCTCACATCGAAAAACAAGCTGGCGAACTGCAGGAAAAGCTGATCGCGGTAAACCGCGTATCTAAAACCGTTAAAGGTGGTCGTATTTTCTCCTTCACAGCTCTGACTGTAGTAGGCGATGGTAACGGTCGCGTTGGTTTTGGTTACGGTAAAGCGCGTGAAGTTCCAGCAGCGATCCAGAAAGCGATGGAAAAAGCCCGTCGCAATATGATTAACGTCGCGCTGAACCACGGCACCCTGCAGCACCCGGTTAAGGGTACTCACACGGGTTCTCGTGTATTCATGCAGCCGGCTTCCGAAGGTACCGGTATCATCGCCGGTGGTGCAATGCGCGCCGTTCTGGAAGTCGCTGGGGTTCGTAACGTTCTGGCTAAAGCGTATGGTTCCACTAACCCGATTAACGTGGTTCGTGCAACTATCGACGGTCTGGAAAACATGAAGTCCCCGGATATGGTCGCTGCCAAGCGTGGTAAATCCGTTGAAGAAATTCTGGGGAAATAAACCATGGCAAAGACTATTAAAATTACTCAAACCCGCAGTGCAATCGGTCGTCTGCCGAAACACAAGGCAACGCTGCTTGGCCTGGGTCTGCGTCGTATTGGTCACACCGTAGAGCGCGAGGATACTCCTGCTGTTCGTGGTATGGTCAACGCGGTTTCCTTCATGGTTAAAGTTGAGGAGTAAGAGATGCGTTTAAATACTCTGTCTCCGGCCGAAGGCTCCAAAAAGGCGGGTAAACGCCTGGGTCGTGGTATCGGTTCTGGCCTCGGTAAAACCGGTGGTCGTGGTCACAAAGGTCAGAAATCTCGTTCTGGCGGTGGCGTACGTCGCGGTTTCGAGGGTGGTCAGATGCCTCTGTACCGTCGTCTGCCGAAATTCGGCTTCACTTCTCGTAAAGCGATGATCACCGCAGAGATCCGTCTCTCCGATCTGGCTCACGTAGAAGGCGATGTAGTAGACCTGAACGCGCTGAAAGCGGCTAACATTATCGGTGTCCAGATCGAGTTCGCGAAAGTGATCCTGTCTGGTGAGGTAACTCGTCCGGTAACTGTTCGTGGCCTGCGTGTGACTAAAGGTGCTCGTGCTGCTATCGAAGCTGCTGGCGGTAAAATTGAGGAATAAGTAGCAGATGGCTAAACAACCGGGATTAGATTTTCAAAGTGCCAAAGGTGGCCTTGGCGAACTGAAACGCAGACTTCTGTTTGTGGTCGGTGCGCTGATAGTGTTCCGTATTGGCTCTTTTATTCCGATCCCTGGTATTGATGCCGCTGTACTTGCCAAACTGCTTGAGCAACAGCGAGGCACCATCATTGAAATGTTCAACATGTTCTCTGGTGGTGCTCTCAGCCGTGCTTCTATCTTTGCGCTGGGGATTATGCCGTACATTTCGGCATCGATCATCGTGCAGCTGCTGACGGTGGTTTATCAACCGCTGGCGGAACTGAAGAAAGAAGGGGAGTCTGGTCGTCGTAAGATCAGCCAGTACACCCGCTACGGTACTCTGGTGCTGGCGATATTCCAGTCGATCGGTATTGCTACCGGTCTGCCGAATATGCCTGGTATGCAAGGCCTGGTGATTAATCCAGGCTTTGCATTCTATTTCACCGCTGTTGTCAGTCTGGTCACAGGGACTATGTTCCTGATGTGGCTCGGCGAACAGATCACTGAACGTGGTATTGGTAACGGTATCTCGATCATTATCTTCGCCGGTATCGTTGCGGGACTCCCGCCGGCCATCGCCCATACTATCGAGCAAGCGCGTCAAGGCGACCTGCACTTCCTCCTGTTGCTGTTGGTTGCAGTATTAGTATTTGCAGTGACCTTCTTTGTTGTATTCGTTGAGCGTGGTCAACGCCGCATTGTGGTAAACTACGCGAAACGTCAACAGGGTCGTCGTGTCTATGCTGCACAGAGCACACATTTACCGCTGAAAGTGAATATGGCGGGGGTAATCCCGGCAATCTTCGCTTCCAGTATTATACTGTTCCCGGCAACCATCACGTCATGGTTCGGGGGTGGTACTGGTTGGAACTGGCTGACAACAATTTCGCTGTATTTGCAGCCTGGGCAACCGCTTTATGTGTTACTCTATGCGTCTGCAATCATCTTCTTCTGTTTCTTCTACACGGCGTTGGTTTTCAACCCGCGTGAAACAGCAGATAACCTGAAGAAGTCCGGTGCATTTGTACCAGGAATTCGTCCGGGAGAGCAAACGGCGAAGTATATCGATAAAGTGATGACTCGCCTGACTCTGGTTGGTGCGTTGTACATTACTTTTATCTGCCTGATCCCGGAGTTCATGCGTGACGCGATGAAAGTGCCGTTCTACTTCGGTGGGACCTCGCTGCTTATCGTTGTTGTCGTGATTATGGACTTTATGGCTCAAGTGCAAACTCTGATGATGTCCAGTCAGTATGAGTCTGCATTGAAGAAGGCGAACCTGAAAGGCTACGGCCGTTAAAACTGGTCGCCCGAGAAGTTACGGAGAGTAAAAATGAAAGTTCGTGCTTCCGTCAAGAAATTATGCCGTAACTGCAAAATCGTTAAGCGTGATGGTGTCATCCGTGTGATTTGCAGTGCCGAGCCGAAGCATAAACAGCGCCAAGGCTGATTTTTTCGCATATTTTTCTTGCAAAGTTGGATTGAGCTGGCTAGATTAGCCAGCCAATCTTTTGTATGTCTGTACGTTTCCATTTGAGTATCCTGAAAACGGGCTTTTCAGCATGGTGCGTACATATTAAATAGTAGGAGTGCATAGTGGCCCGTATAGCAGGCATTAACATTCCTGATCACAAACATACCGTTATCGCTTTAACCGCTATTTTCGGTATCGGCAAAACCCGTTCTAAAGCCATCTGCGCTGAAACGGGCATCGCTGAAAATGTTAAGATCAGTGAGCTGTCTGAAGAACAAATTGATATTCTGCGTGAAGCAGTAGGTAAATTTGTCGTTGAAGGTGATCTGCGCCGTGAAATCACCCTGAGCATCAAGCGTCTGATGGACCTTGGTTGCTACCGTGGTTTGCGTCATCGTCGTGGTCTCCCGGTTCGCGGTCAGCGTACCAAGACCAACGCACGTACCCGTAAGGGTCCGCGTAAACCGATCAAGAAATAATCGGGGTGATTGAATAATGGCAAAGGCACCAATTCGTGCACGTAAGCGTGTAAGAAAACAAGTCTCTGACGGCGTGGCTCATATCCATGCTTCTTTTAACAACACCATCGTTACCATCACTGATCGTCAGGGTAACGCACTGGGTTGGGCAACAGCCGGTGGTTCCGGTTTCCGTGGTTCTCGCAAATCCACTCCGTTCGCAGCTCAGGTTGCAGCAGAGCGTTGCGCAGAAGCCGTAAAAGAATACGGCATCAAGAATCTGGAAGTTATGGTCAAAGGTCCGGGTCCGGGTCGCGAATCTACCATTCGTGCACTGAACGCCGCTGGTTTCCGCATCACTAATATTACTGATGTGACTCCGATCCCTCATAACGGTTGTCGTCCGCCGAAAAAACGTCGCGTATAACGCTGCGTTTTCCAGGTTAGTTGGAGAAAGAAAATGGCAAGATATTTGGGTCCTAAGCTCAAGCTGAGCCGTCGTGAGGGCACCGACTTATTCCTTAAGTCTGGCGTTCGCGCGATCGATACCAAGTGTAAAATTGAACAAGCTCCTGGCCAGCACGGTGCGCGTAAGCCGCGTCTGTCTGACTATGGTGTGCAGTTGCGTGAAAAGCAAAAAGTTCGCCGTATGTACGGTGTGCTGGAGCGTCAGTTCCGTAACTACTATAAAGAAGCAGCACGTCTGAAAGGCAACACCGGTGAAAACCTGTTGGCTCTGCTGGAAGGTCGTCTGGACAACGTTGTATACCGTATGGGCTTCGGCGCCACTCGTGCTGAAGCACGCCAGCTGGTTAGCCACAAAGCGATTATGGTAAACGGTCGTGTTGTTAACATCGCTTCTTATCAGGTTAAAGCGAATGACGTTGTCAGCATTCGTGAGAAAGCGAAAAAGCAATCTCGCGTGAAAGCCGCTCTGGAGCTGGCTGAGCAGCGTGAAAAGCCAACCTGGCTGGAAGTTGATGCTGGCAAGATGGAAGGTACGTTCAAGCGTCAGCCGGAGCGTTCTGATCTGTCTGCGGACATTAACGAACACCTGATCGTCGAGCTTTACTCCAAGTAAAGCTTAGTACCAAAGAGAGGACACAATGCAGGGTTCTGTGACAGAGTTTCTAAAACCGCGCCTGGTCGATATCGAGCAAGTGAGTTCGACGCACGCCAAGGTGACCCTTGAGCCTTTAGAGCGTGGCTTCGGCCATACTCTGGGTAACGCACTGCGCCGTATTCTGCTCTCATCGATGCCGGGTTGCGCGGTGACCGAGGTTGAGATTGATGGTGTACTGCACGAGTACAGCACCAAAGAAGGCGTTCAGGAAGACATCCTTGAAATCCTGCTCAACCTGAAAGGGCTGGCGGTGAGAGTTCAGGGTAAAGATGAAGTCATCCTTACTTTGAATAAATCTGGCATTGGCCCTGTGACCGCAGCCGACATTACCCACGACGGTGATGTCGAAATCGTCAAGCCGCAGCACGTGATTTGCCACCTGACTGATGAGAACGCTGCTATTAGCATGCGTATCAAAGTTCAGCGCGGTCGCGGTTATGTGCCGGCTTCTGCCCGAATTCATTCGGAAGAAGATGAGCGCCCAATCGGCCGTCTGCTGGTCGACGCCTGCTACAGCCCTGTAGAGCGTATTGCCTACAATGTTGAAGCTGCGCGTGTAGAACAGCGTACCGACCTGGACAAGCTGGTCATCGAAATGGAAACCAACGGCACAATCGATCCTGAAGAGGCGATTCGTCGTGCGGCAACCATCCTGGCTGAACAACTGGAAGCTTTTGTTGACCTACGTGATGTACGTCAGCCAGAAGTGAAAGAAGAGAAACCAGAATTCGATCCGATCCTGCTGCGCCCTGTTGACGATCTGGAATTGACTGTCCGCTCTGCTAACTGCCTCAAGGCAGAAGCTATCCACTATATCGGTGATCTGGTACAGCGTACCGAGGTTGAGTTGCTGAAAACGCCGAACCTGGGTAAAAAATCTCTTACTGAGATTAAAGACGTGCTGGCTTCCCGTGGACTGTCTCTGGGCATGCGCCTGGAAAACTGGCCACCAGCAAGCATTGCTGACGAGTAACCGGATCACAGGTTAAGGTTTTACTGAGAAGGATAAGGTCATGCGCCATCGTAAGAGTGGTCGTCAACTGAACCGCAACAGCAGCCATCGCCAGGCTATGTTCCGTAACATGGCAGGTTCGCTGGTTCGTCATGAAATCATCAAGACGACCCTGCCGAAAGCGAAAGAACTGCGTCGCGTAGTTGAGCCGCTGATTACTCTTGCCAAGACTGATAGCGTTGCTAATCGTCGTCTGGCATTCGCCCGCACTCGTGATAACGAGATCGTGGCAAAACTGTTTAACGAGCTGGGCCCGCGTTTCGCGAGCCGCGCCGGTGGTTACACTCGCATTCTGAAGTGTGGCTTCCGTGCAGGCGACAACGCGCCGATGGCATACATCGAGCTGGTTGATCGTGCTGAGCCGAAAGCAGAAGCTGCTGCAGAGTAATCTGTAGTAACGTAAAAAAACCCGCCCTGGCGGGTTTTTTTATATCTACCCCATCCCCATTTCACTACACTATCTGTACTCTTTTTGTTCATCCCCTGGAGCCGTAGAATGTGGTTGCTGGATCAGTGGGCGGAACGTCATATCCTCGATGCCCAAACCAAAGGTGAGTTCGATAATTTACCCGGCAGCGGAGAACCGCTGACTCTCGATGACGATTCACATGTGCCGGCGGAGTTGCGGGCAGGCTATCGCCTTCTGAAAAATGCAGGATGTCTTCCTCCGGAACTGGAGCAACGCAAAGAAGCGTTGGCTCTGGCAGACTTACTGAACGGCGTCCGTCAGGACGATCCGCGTCATGCCGAACTTAGCAAACGCCTTGCCCTGCTCGAGCTGAAGTTACGTCAGGCAGGTCTGAACACCGACTTTTTACGCGGTGAGTACGCCGATGCGTTGCTGCAAAAAATAAATCAGGAGTAAATATGTATCGTATTGGTGAATTGGCAAAACTGGCTGACGTGACGCCTGATACCATCCGCTACTATGAAAAGCAGCGGATGATGGATCATGACATACGCACCGAGGGAGGATTTCGTCTGTACTCGGATAACGATCTTCAACGGCTGCGCTTTATTCGTTATGCCCGACAACTGGGTTTCACCCTGGAAGCGATCCGCGAATTATTGTCGATCCGCATCGATCCGGAGCATCATACCTGTCAGGAGTCGAAAGGGATCGTTCAGGCGCGATTAAGTGAAGTTGAGGCGCGGATTAAAGAGCTACAGACGATGCGCCGCTCTCTGCAGCGGCTCAACGATGCCTGTTGCGGCACTGCCCACAGCAGCGTTTACTGTTCTATCCTTGAGGCCCTTGAACAAGGGGCCAGCAACGGCAATGGCGGACGTTGATTTTTTAAACGCGCGGATCTACACTCGCGCCGAGTTTATACATATACCGGAGTAACTATGAGTCGCTATCAGCATACTAAAGGACAAATTAAAGATAACGCCATTGAGGCACTTCTCCACGATCCGTTATTCAGGCAGCGCGTAGAGAAAAACAAGAAAGGGAAAGGAAGCTATCAACGTAAAGATAAACATGCAGGAAGGGTTGATCGGGAGGCCAGTGGCAAGCAAGCGAATCGCTTTTTTACCACTGGCCTTCTGCTTTCTCTGCTGATTAAGAACGGTTGTTTTGTTCTTTCAGCAGATCGCGAATTTCGCTCAGCAGAACTTCTTCTTTAGAGGGAGCTGGCGGTGCCGCCGGAGCCTCTTCTTTCTTACGATTTAACTTATTCATCAATTTAATCGCCATGAAGATGGCAAACGCGACGATGATAAAATCGAAAACGTTCTGAATGAATACCCCATAATGCATCACCACAGCCGGGACATCGCCCTGGGCATCACGTAGCGTGACGGCAAACTGTTTAAAATCGATCCCGCCAATCAATAGGCCGAGTGGCGGCATAATAATATCCGCGACCAGTGATGAAACAATTTTACCGAATGCTGCACCGATGATCACACCCACTGCCAAATCGACAACGTTCCCGCGCATCGCGAATTCGCGAAACTCTTTTAAAAAACTCATTTTATTCTCCTTGTGCCAGCTGACGTTGTAAGTTTAACAAATGTATTTTCATTTGCCATTCCCAGCAGATAGTTACTGCAAAATATTAACCTTTGAATAATAAGGGATAATAAAAAGGCGCCTGTTCGGCGCCCTGGGAATTACAGGAAGAAAGGACTTGGCTGGAACAGCCTTTCGACATCGGAAATAAACTTCTTATCGGTCAAAAACATGATCACATGGTCGCCCTGCTCGATCCGTAGATTATTATTGGCGATCATCACGTCATTGCCCCGCACGACGGCGCCGATGATCGTGCCCGGTGGAAGTTTGATCTCATCGATCGAACGCCCGACTACCCGGGAGGTGCTCTCATCGCCGTGCGCGACTGCCTCAATCGCTTCTGCAACGCCGCGGCGCAAGGAGGAGACGCCGACAATATCGGCTTTACGGACATGACTGAGGAGTGCGGAAATTGTGGCCTGCTGAGGCGAAATCGCAATATCGATGACGCTACCCTGGACCAGATCCACGTAGGCTCTGCGCTGGATTAGCACCATCACTTTTTTCGCGCCCATTCGCTTGGCCAACATAGCCGACATAATATTGGCTTCGTCGTCGTTAGTGACGGCAATAAACAGGTCCACCTGGTCAATATGCTCTTCAGCCAACAGCTCCTGGTCCGATGCATCCCCGTAGAAGACGATAGTATGCTGCAGCTTTTCCGCTAGCTCAGCGGCTCGCTGCTGATTACGTTCGATAAGCTTAACGCTGTAATCTTTTTCCAGCTTATGGGCCAGACCCGCGCCAATATTGCCCCCGCCGACCAGCATAATACGCTTATACGGCTTTTCCAGTCGCTGCAGTTCACTCATGACCGCGCGAATATGCTGCGAGGCGGCAATAAAGAAGACTTCATCTCCGGCCTCGACAATCGTCGAGCCCTGCGGGCGGATGGGGCGATCGTGGCGGAAAATGGCGGCCACGCGCGTATCGATATGCGGCATATGCTCCCGCATAGTGGATAAGGCATTCCCCACCAGCGGGCCACCATAATAGGCTTTTACTACCGCGAGACTGACTTTTCCTTCTGCGAAGTTCACGACCTGCAGCGCGCCGGGATATTCGATCAGACGGTGGATGTTGTCGATGACCAGTTGTTCCGGAGCGATTAAGTGATCGATGGGTACCGCTTCAGAGTTGAAGAGCTTTTCCGCATCACGAACGTAATCAGGCGCACGAATACGCGCTATGCGGTTTGGCGTATTGAACAATGAGTAAGCGACCTGGCAGGCCACCATGTTGGTTTCGTCCGAACTAGTGACCGCTACCAGCATATCGGCATCATCGGCCCCCGCCTCACGCAGTACGCGAGGGTGAGAGCCATGCCCCTGGACGACACGCAGGTCGAACTTATCCTGCAGGCTGCGCAGACGGTCGCCATTGGTATCAACCAGCGTAATATCATTGTTCTCGCCGACGAGGTTTTCCGCCAGCGTGCCGCCGACCTGGCCGGCGCCCAGAATAATAATCTTCATCTGCAGTGACCCATTAGTTCCGACGTTTGATTAGCTTAGCGTAAAAGAAGCCATCACCTTCTTCCACGCCCGGCAGATTTTGCTGCCCGGGGCTCGCCGGCGTGCCGGTGGCGTGAAGTTCTGCATCCGGAGTTCGCGCGAGGAAAGCGGCAATTTGCTGACTGTTCTCTTCCGGCAGAATAGAACAGGTTGCGTAAACCAGCGTGCCGCCTGGCTTCAGGTGCGTCCAGGTGGCATTGAGGATCTCGGCCTGCAGTTGGGCTAACTCGGCGATATCCCGATCCCGGCGCAGCCATTTGATATCCGGATGGCGGCGAATAACGCCGGTTGCGGAGCAGGGGGCATCCAGCAGAATACGATCGAACTGCTCATTGCCACACCACTGCTCAGGGAAGCGGCCATCGCCCTGCTTGACTTCGGCTTTCATGCCCAGCCGTTTCAGGTTGTCATAGACGCGGGACAGACGCTGTTCATCAATATCCACCGCCATAACCTGAGCCTGGGGAGCGACTTCCAGAATATGCGTCGTCTTCCCGCCCGGCGCCGCGCAGAGATCGAGAATGCGTTCGCCATTTTCCGGTTGCAGGTAGCGCATACAGCCCTGAGCCGAGGCATCCTGGACGGTCACCCAGCCTTCGGCAAAGCCTGGTAACGCGTGGACCGGAGCAGGGGTGGCCAGGCGTACGGCGTCCGGATAATCAGGGTGGGTAAAGCCCTCTAAACCGGTCTCGTTAAGCAGGGCAAGCCACTCATCCCGGGAATGATGGTTGCGGTTAACGCGCAGCCACATCGGCGGGCGCTGGTTGTTCGCCTCGACGATCTCCTGCCACTGCTGCGGCCAGGCCTGCTGCAGGCGTTTCAGCAGCCATTTGGGATGAAGATAGCGGTTTTCATGCTCAGCAAATTCGGCTAACAACGCTTCCTGCTGGCGCTGGAACTGGCGTAGCACGCCGTTGATTAGCCCTTTAAGCTGCGGGCGTTTAATGGCCACCGCGCCTTCTACCGTTTCCGCCAGCGCGGCGTGTGGTGGAATGCGGGTGTAGAGTAACTGATAGAGACCAACCATGATCAGAAAGTGCACGGTGCGCTGTTTGCCGGTCATCGGACGCGCCATTAGCTTGCTGATAAGCCACTCCAGCTGGCTTAGAGTACGTAGTACACCAAAGCACAACTCCTGCAGTAGCGCTTTATCTTTATCGCTGACTTTCTGCTGTAGAGGGGGCAGTACGTTGCTTAAAGACTGCCCTTTTTCAACAACTTGCTCGATAGCCTGGGCGGCCAGGCTGCGTAAATTTATATTCTTTTTCATAAGCGCAAAAATAAAAATGCCCGGCGAACCCGGGCTTCAGAAGAGACGACCGTCAGGCGAGACGGGTGCCAGGGATAAACCACTCCCGGCGGGAATTGAGTAAGTCCTGGGCGCTCATCGCTTTTTTACCCGCAGGCTGTAGCGACTCCAGGCTGAGGATTCCATCCCCCGTGGCGACCTGAATACCCTGTTTGGTTGCTGCTACGATAGTACCCGGTTCGGCGTGAGCGGCTTCGGCGATGACCGATGCTCGCCACACTTTTACCGGTTGTCCGTCAATTTCCAGCCAGCTCATTGGCCACGGATTAAACGCGCGGATGCAGCGTTCCAACTGCGCAGCGGAAAGCGACCAATCGATACGAGCCTCTTCTTTACTCAGCTTTTCGGCATGGCACACCAGCGATTCATCTTGTACTTCAGGCCGTGCGGTGCCGTTGGCCAGCTGGGCTAACGTTGCCAGCAGCCCCTGAGGGCCGAGCTCGGCCAGCTTATCGTACAGGCTGCCGCTGGTATCCTCTGCGGTAATGGGGCAGGAAAGCTTATACAGCATATCCCCCGTATCAAGGCCGACGTCCATCTGCATGATGGTTACGCCAGTTTCGCTATCCCCCGCCCACAGTGAACGCTGAATAGGCGCTGCACCACGCCAGCGCGGTAGCAGCGAGCCGTGAACGTTGATACAGCCCAGACGGGGCATCTCCAGCACCGCTTTAGGCAGAATCAGACCGTACGCCACTACCACCATAATATCGGCGCCGAGATCGGCGACTAACCGCTGGTTATCCTGCGGACGCAGGGAGGATGGCTGGAACACAGGTAAGTTATGGGCTTCTGCCAGCACTTTTACCGGGCTTGGCATCAATTTTTTGCCGCGACCAGCAGGGCGATCAGGCTGAGTGAATACGCCAACAACCTGATGTTCAGACGACAGCAGCGCATCAAGATGACGCGCTGCAAAATCAGGGGTGCCGGCGAAAATGATACGTAGTGATTGTGACACGGTATTCCTTGTTATCAGGCACGGGAACGTAAACGATCCAGTTTCTCTACCTTCTGACGAATGCGCTGTTGTTTGAGTGGTGACAGATAGTCAATAAACAGTTTGCCGACCAGGTGATCCATTTCATGCTGGATACAGATAGCCAGCAGGCCATCGGCCTCCAGTTCAAACGACTTACCATCGCGATCCAGTGCCCGGATCTTCACTTTTTCCGCACGCGGCACCAGGGCGCGCTGTTCAGGAATGGACAAGCAGCCTTCTTCAATACCGGTTTCGCCATCTTTCTCCAGCATTTCCGGGTTAATTAATACCAGCTGCTCTTCACGATTTTCCGACACATCAATAACGATAATGCGCTGATGGATATCGACCTGGGTTGCGGCCAGACCGATGCCTTCCTCGGCGTACATGGTGTCGAACATATCATCGACGATACGCTGAATTTCCGCATTCACTTCTTTGACCGGCTCGGCGACTTTGCGAAGGCGCTCGTCCGGAATATGTAACACTTGCAAAACTGCCATAAAGTTCCAGAGTCGTATTCAGGAGTTGATAAGATTATTAGCTCTATTCTAGACAAAACCCCCTGCAATTGACAGTCTCACTGTCCAATCGCAAAGATTGTCAATACCGCTTATGGCAGGGGGTAAGGATGACGCCCGACGAGATTTGGCTGCGGCTGATGAAGGTCAGTAGCTTGTATGGCGACAGGATGGTAGAGATCGCTCAGCGCTTATGCGCAGCCGCCAGCGTTGATCGTGAAGCGCTGCATGCCGTCGGGATGACCGCGGCGCAGGCAAAGTTATTTTTCCGGCTTGACGAGCATGAGCTTGACGAGACGCGGCGCTGGCTGGAACAACCGGATCATCATTTGTTACGGGGTGACGATCCGCGCTATCCATTGCGGTTAAAGGCTATCGCTGATTACCCCGGCGCGTTGCTGGTCAGCGGCGGCCTCGCCCTGCTTCACAGCGCGCAGCTTGCCGTTATTGGCAGTCGCTCGCACTCCTGGTATGGCGCCCGCTGGGGGAAACTGTTCAGCGAAACGCTGGCGCAGAAAGGGATTACCATCACCAGTGGGCTGGCGTTAGGCATTGACGGGGTCGCGCACCGCGGCGCGCTGGCGGCGGAGGGTAAAACTATCGCGGTACTGGGCAATGGGCTGAGTCAGGTTTATCCGCGGCGCCATGCAACTCTCGCCCGGCAGATCATCGACAATGGCGGTACGCTGGTATCTGAATTTCCACTTGTTACGCCGCCGCTTCCCGCACATTTCCCCAGGCGCAACCGGATTATCAGCGGCTTAAGCCTGGGCGTGCTGGTGATTGAGGCGGCGTTGCGAAGCGGATCGCTGGTCACCGTCCGCTGCGCCCTGGAGCAGGGAAGGGATGTGTTCGCCCTGCCTGGCCCGATAGGCAATCCGGGATCGGAAGGCCCGCACTGGTTAATTAAGCAAGGCGCGGTGCCAGTGACCTCGCCAGAGGATATTGTGGAATACTGGCATAACGAGCTGGCCTGGCTGACTGATACGTCTGATTCGATAAATATTTGCGTCGATCAGCCGTCTGTAGCATTGCCATTTCCGGAGCTCCTGGCTAACGTAGGAGATGAGGTAACACCTGTTGACGTTGTCGCTGAACGTGCCGGCCAATCTGTGCCAGTAACCGTAGCTCAGCTACTTGAACTGGAGTTAGCAGGCTGGATCGCAGCTGTACCCGGCGGCTATGTCCGATTAAGGAGGGCAAGCCATGTTCGACGTACTCATGTATTTGTTTGAAACTTACATCCATAGCGAAGCAGAAATGCGCGTGGATCAGGACAAACTGACGCGGGATCTTACCGATGCGGGTTTTGAGCGGGAAGACATCTATAACGCGTTAATGTGGCTCGAGAAACTGGCTGATTATCAGGAAGGTCTCGTTGAACCCATGCAGCTCGCTTCCGACCCGCTCTCTCTTCGGGTATATACCGAAGAGGAGTGCCAGCGTCTGGATGCCAGTTGCCGGGGGTTTTTACTCTTCCTCGAGCAGATTCAGGTGTTGAACCTCGAAACGCGAGAAATGGTGATAGAGCGCGTACTGGCGCTGGATACGGCAGAATTTGAGCTGGAAGACCTGAAATGGGTCATCCTGATGGTACTGTTCAATATTCCGGGCTGTGAAAACGCCTATCAGCAAATGGAAGAATTACTCTTCGAAGTAAATGAAGGTATGCTGCATTAATCTTTTTGCAGCAACATCGAGTTGTTATGACCAAATCAGCACTGTTTTCGGTGCGTAAAAATGAGCCCTGCCCGCAGTGCGGGGCCGAACTGGTGATCCGTTCCGGGAAACATGGCCCGTTTCTCGGCTGTTCGCATTATCCGGACTGTGACTATATTCGTCCCCTGAAAAGCCAGGCGGACGGGCATATCGTTAAGGTGCTGGAGGGGCAAGAGTGCCCATCGTGCGGTGCGGTTATGGTGTTACGCCAGGGGCGTTTTGGGATGTTCATTGGCTGTAGCCGCTATCCGGAATGTGAACATACCGAGCTGATTGATAAACCCGATGAGACGGCTATCGCTTGCCCGCAGTGCGGACAAGGCCATCTGGTCCAGCGTCGTTCCCGTTTCGGTAAAACCTTTCACTCCTGCGATCGCTATCCTGATTGCCAGTTCGTTATCAATTTTAAACCGGTGGCGGGCGAATGCCCTGAATGCCATTACCCGCTGTTAATAGAAAAGAAGACGGCGCAGGGGCTCAGACGCTTCTGTGCCAGTAAACAATGTGGAAAGCCGATCCCGGCGGAATAAATCAGTGAACAATAACCTGCCCTCAGAAGCCGTCGCCCATGCCGTGGCGGTCCTGAAAAATGAACATGTCATCGCCTATCCCACCGAAGCCGTGTTTGGCGTCGGCTGCGACCCTGACAGCGAAACGGCCGTTATGCGCCTGCTGGAGCTGAAGCAGCGTCCCGTTGAGAAAGGATTGATCCTTATCGCCGCCAGCTTTGAGCAACTGAAGCCCTATATTGATGATTCACGGTTAAGTGACTCACAGCGGGAAGCCATCTTCTCTTGCTGGCCGGGACCGGTGACGTTTGTATTCCCGGCGCGTCCTGAAACGCCGCGCTGGCTGACAGGACGTTTTGATTCACTGGCCGTACGCGTGACTAACCATCCGCTGGTAATCGAATTGTGCGAAGCCTACGGAAAACCACTGGTTTCGACCAGCGCCAATCTCACCGGGCAACCACCGTGCCGTACTACCGCAGAGGTCCATGCTCAGTTTGGCGACAGCTTCCCGGTGGTGGATGGCGCCACGGGCGGCCGGCAAAACCCATCTGAAATCCGTGATGCCCTGACGGGTGAACTGTTCCGCCAGGGGTGAACCATGGAAACCTATGCCGTTTTTGGTAATCCGATCGCGCACAGCAAGTCGCCTGCTATTCATCAGCTGTTTGCCCGCCAGTTAGGAATTACTCATCCTTATGGACGTGTACTGGCGCCGCTGGACGATTTTGTCTCTTCTCTGAATCAGTTCTTTGCAGAAGGAGGAAAGGGGGCCAACGTCACCGTTCCTTTTAAAGAGGAAGCCTTTGCGCGTGCCGACGAACTGACAGAACGCGCAGCGCTGGCGGGAGCAGTAAACACCCTGAAACGCCTGGAAGATGGCCGTTTACTGGGGGACAATACCGACGGTATTGGTCTTCTGAGCGATCTGGAACGCCTGGGATTCATTAAGCCACGCCAACGGATCCTGCTGGTTGGTGCTGGTGGGGCATCTCGCGGGGTTCTTTTGCCGCTTCTGTCGCTGGGATGCGCCGTCACGATCGTGAATCGCACCTATTCTCGTGCCCGTGAGTTAGCCACTCTCTTCGCCCATACCGGGAGCGTTAGCGCAAGGGAGATGGATACCTTATCCGGGGAAACATTCGATCTGATCGTCAATGCGACGTCCAGTGGAATAGACGGTGATGTACCAGCTATCCCGGCATCTATTGTCAACGCTGACGTATATTGCTATGACATGTTTTACCAGAAAGGGCCGACACCGTTTCTTCACTGGTGCCAGCAATATGGCGCAGTCCACTGTGCCGATGGGCTGGGAATGCTGGTGGCGCAAGCCGCCCATGCTGTTCTGCTATGGCACGGCGTTCTGCCGGCTATCGCTCCGGTCATTGAAACGCTGCAGCAGGAACTGAATGCATGAATCAGGCGATTCAGTTTCCTGACCGGGAATCATGGGATGCCGAACGGCAGGGCGTGGTTTTTCCCGCGCTGGTGAATGGGATGCAATTAACCTGCGCAATTTCAGGGCAAATCTTGCAGCAGCGTTTCGGCGCAGAGGGGCCAGCGCAGTGGCTGGCCGCCTTCCAGGAACATCGTTGGGATCTAGAGGAAGAGGCAGAAGCATTGATCCGCGATGGTCAGGAAGATGCTCAGGGCTGGATCTGGTTATCCTGATCCAGGTACTCATTTTTCCATTTCACATAGTTATTTGCTGAATACTTGAGTCCTTCCCGTTCCGCCTCTGTCAGGGGGCGGATCTGTTTGACCGGATTGCCAAAGTAAAGGTAGCCGCTTTCCAGCTGTTTGTTCTGCGGAACCAGACTGCCCGCACCAATCATGACGTCATCGCCAACGACGACACCATCTAATAAGATCGAACCCATACCAACCAGTACGCGGTTGCCGATAGTGCAGCCGTGCAGCATCACTTTATGACCAACAGTTACATCCTCACCAATGATCAGCGGATTTCCCTCCGGCTTATAAGAGGACTTATGGGTCACATGGAGAACGCTACCGTCCTGAATATTGCTGCGTTGACCTATCGATACATAGTTGACGTCGCCGCGAATGGCCACCAGAGGCCAGACGCTGACGTCATCGGCAATTCTGACATCGCCGATGACAACGCTGGATGCGTCAATCATGACGCGAAGACCGATTTGTGGGAAAAATGCTTTGTAGGGGCGCAGCTGAGCAGACATATAGACCTCAAAATACGGGAACGTAAGAAGACTTTGGTGGCTTTTATCTCTCTGTGCAACCCCTGAAAACGGTGAAAATTGAGCAAATCGTGCAATTACACGGCGAAAAGGGTGAAAAATCACCATTCAGAAAAAAAGATCGAAAAAAGGCTTGTGCAAAAAAATGGGATCCCTATAATGCGCACCCACTGACACGGCGGATGTGAATCACTTCACACAAACAGCCGGTTCGGTTGCAGAGAAAAATCCTGAAAAACGGGTTGACTCTGAAAGAGGAAAGCGTAATATACGCCACCTCGCGACAGAGCGCTAAAGCGCGTCGCAACTGCTCTTTAACAATTTATCAGACAATCTGTGTGGGCACTCAAAGTGACATGGATTCTTAACGTCCTCGGACGAAAAATGAATACCAAGTCTCAAGAGTGAACACGTAATTCATTACGAAGTTTAATTCTTTGAGCATCAAACTTAAATTGAAGAGTTTGATCATGGCTCAGATTGAACGCTGGCGGCAGGCCTAACACATGCAAGTCGAGCGGTAGCACAGAGAGCTTGCTCTCGGGTGACGAGCGGCGGACGGGTGAGTAATGTCTGGGAAACTGCCTGATGGAGGGGGATAACTACTGGAAACGGTAGCTAATACCGCATAACGTCGCAAGACCAAAGTGGGGGACCTTCGGGCCTCATGCCATCAGATGTGCCCAGATGGGATTAGCTAGTAGGTGGGGTAATGGCTCACCTAGGCGACGATCCCTAGCTGGTCTGAGAGGATGACCAGCCACACTGGAACTGAGACACGGTCCAGACTCCTACGGGAGGCAGCAGTGGGGAATATTGCACAATGGGCGCAAGCCTGATGCAGCCATGCCGCGTGTGTGAAGAAGGCCTTCGGGTTGTAAAGCACTTTCAGCGGGGAGGAAGGCGGTGAGGTTAATAACCTCATCGATTGACGTTACCCGCAGAAGAAGCACCGGCTAACTCCGTGCCAGCAGCCGCGGTAATACGGAGGGTGCAAGCGTTAATCGGAATTACTGGGCGTAAAGCGCACGCAGGCGGTCTGTCAAGTCGGATGTGAAATCCCCGGGCTCAACCTGGGAACTGCATTCGAAACTGGCAGGCTAGAGTCTTGTAGAGGGGGGTAGAATTCCAGGTGTAGCGGTGAAATGCGTAGAGATCTGGAGGAATACCGGTGGCGAAGGCGGCCCCCTGGACAAAGACTGACGCTCAGGTGCGAAAGCGTGGGGAGCAAACAGGATTAGATACCCTGGTAGTCCACGCCGTAAACGATGTCGATTTGGAGGTTGTGCCCTTGAGGCGTGGCTTCCGGAGCTAACGCGTTAAATCGACCGCCTGGGGAGTACGGCCGCAAGGTTAAAACTCAAATGAATTGACGGGGGCCCGCACAAGCGGTGGAGCATGTGGTTTAATTCGATGCAACGCGAAGAACCTTACCTGGTCTTGACATCCACAGAACTTTCCAGAGATGGATTGGTGCCTTCGGGAACTGTGAGACAGGTGCTGCATGGCTGTCGTCAGCTCGTGTTGTGAAATGTTGGGTTAAGTCCCGCAACGAGCGCAACCCTTATCCTTTGTTGCCAGCGGTTAGGCCGGGAACTCAAAGGAGACTGCCAGTGATAAACTGGAGGAAGGTGGGGATGACGTCAAGTCATCATGGCCCTTACGACCAGGGCTACACACGTGCTACAATGGCATATACAAAGAGAAGCGACCTCGCGAGAGCAAGCGGACCTCATAAAGTATGTCGTAGTCCGGATTGGAGTCTGCAACTCGACTCCATGAAGTCGGAATCGCTAGTAATCGTAGATCAGAATGCTACGGTGAATACGTTCCCGGGCCTTGTACACACCGCCCGTCACACCATGGGAGTGGGTTGCAAAAGAAGTAGGTAGCTTAACCTTCGGGAGGGCGCTTACCACTTTGTGATTCATGACTGGGGTGAAGTCGTAACAAGGTAACCGTAGGGGAACCTGCGGTTGGATCACCTCCTTACCTTAAAGAACCTGCCTTTGTAGTGTCCACACAGATTGTTTGATAAATAATAAATTTCAAAATGTACTGCGAAGTGCATTGTGAAATTTTGCTCTTTAAAAATCTGGATCAAGCTGAAAATTGAAACGACACACAGTTAATGTGTGTTCGAGTCTCTCAAATTTTCGCAATCAGAAGTGAAACATCTTCGGGTTGTGAGGTTAAGCGACTAAGCGTACACGGTGGATGCCCTGGCAGTCAGAGGCGATGAAGGACGTGCTAATCTGCGAAAAGCGTCGGTAAGGTGATATGAACCGTTATAGCCGGCGATGTCCGAATGGGGAAACCCAGTGTGATTCGTCACACTATCGTTAACTGAATACATAGGTTAACGAGGCGAACCGGGGGAACTGAAACATCTAAGTACCCCGAGGAAAAGAAATCAACCGAGATTCCCCCAGTAGCGGCGAGCGAACGGGGAGCAGCCCAGAGTCTGAATCAGCTTGTGTGTTAGTGGAACGGTCTGGAAAGTCCGACGGTACAGGGTGATAGTCCCGTACACCAAAATGCACAGGCTGTGAACTCGAAGAGTAGGGCGGGACACGTGGTATCCTGTCTGAATATGGGGGGACCATCCTCCAAGGCTAAATACTCCTGACTGACCGATAGTGAACCAGTACCGTGAGGGAAAGGCGAAAAGAACCCCGGCGAGGGGAGTGAAAAAGAACCTGAAACCGTGTACGTACAAGCAGTGGGAGCACCTTCGGGTGTGACTGCGTACCTTTTGTATAATGGGTCAGCGACTTATATTCTGTAGCAAGGTTAACCGTATAGGGGAGCCGCAGGGAAACCGAGTCTTAACTGGGCGTTAAGTTGCAGGGTATAGACCCGAAACCCGGTGATCTAGCCATGGGCAGGTTGAAGGTTGGGTAACACTAACTGGAGGACCGAACCGACTAATGTTGAAAAATTAGCGGATGACTTGTGGCTGGGGGTGAAAGGCCAATCAAACCGGGAGATAGCTGGTTCTCCCCGAAAGCTATTTAGGTAGCGCCTCGTGAATTCATCTTCGGGGGTAGAGCACTGTTTCGGCTAGGGGGTCATCCCGACTTACCAACCCGATGCAAACTACGAATACCGAAGAATGTTATCACGGGAGACACACGGCGGGTGCTAACGTCCGTCGTGAAGAGGGAAACAACCCAGACCGCCAGCTAAGGTCCCAAAGTCATGGTTAAGTGGGAAACGATGTGGGAAGGCACAGACAGCCAGGATGTTGGCTTAGAAGCAGCCATCATTTAAAGAAAGCGTAATAGCTCACTGGTCGAGTCGGCCTGCGCGGAAGATGTAACGGGGCTAAACCATGCACCGAAGCTGCGGCAGCGACACTATGTGTTGTTGGGTAGGGGAGCGTTCTGTAAGCCTGCGAAGGTGTGCTGTGAGGCATGCTGGAGGTATCAGAAGTGCGAATGCTGACATAAGTAACGATAAAGCGGGTGAAAAGCCCGCTCGCCGGAAGACCAAGGGTTCCTGTCCAACGTTAATCGGGGCAGGGTGAGTCGACCCCTAAGGCGAGGCCGAAAGGCGTAGTCGATGGGAAACAGGTTAATATTCCTGTACTTGGTGTTACTGCGAAGGGGGGACGGAGAAGGCTATGTTAGCCGGGCGACGGTTGTCCCGGTTTAAGCATGTAGGCTGATTATCCAGGCAAATCCGGATAATCAAGGCTGAGGTGTGATGACGAGGCACCACGGTGCTGAAGTAACAAATGCCCTGCTTCCAGGAAAAGCCTCTAAGCATCAGGTAACATCAAATCGTACCCCAAACCGACACAGGTGGTCAGGTAGAGAATACCAAGGCGCTTGAGAGAACTCGGGTGAAGGAACTAGGCAAAATGGTGCCGTAACTTCGGGAGAAGGCACGCTGGTGTGTAGGTGAAGTCCCTGCGGATGGAGCTGAGACCAGTCGAAGATACCAGCTGGCTGCAACTGTTTATTAAAAACACAGCACTGTGCAAACACGAAAGTGGACGTATACGGTGTGACGCCTGCCCGGTGCCGGAAGGTTAATTGATGGGGTTATCCGTAAGGAGAAGCTCTTGATCGAAGCCCCGGTAAACGGCGGCCGTAACTATAACGGTCCTAAGGTAGCGAAATTCCTTGTCGGGTAAGTTCCGACCTGCACGAATGGCGTAATGATGGCCAGGCTGTCTCCACCCGAGACTCAGTGAAATTGAACTCGCTGTGAAGATGCAGTGTACCCGCGGCAAGACGGAAAGACCCCGTGAACCTTTACTATAGCTTGACACTGAACATTGAGCCTTGATGTGTAGGATAGGTGGGAGGCTTTGAAGCGTGGACGCCAGTCTGCGTGGAGCCAACCTTGAAATACCACCCTTTAATGTTTGATGTTCTAACGTTGGCCCCTTACCGGGGTTGCGGACAGTGTCTGGTGGGTAGTTTGACTGGGGCGGTCTCCTCCCAAAGCGTAACGGAGGAGCACGAAGGTTAGCTAATCCTGGTCGGACATCAGGAGGTTAGTGCAATGGCATAAGCTAGCTTGACTGCGAGCGTGACGGCGCGAGCAGGTGCGAAAGCAGGTCATAGTGATCCGGTGGTTCTGAATGGAAGGGCCATCGCTCAACGGATAAAAGGTACTCCGGGGATAACAGGCTGATACCGCCCAAGAGTTCATATCGACGGCGGTGTTTGGCACCTCGATGTCGGCTCATCACATCCTGGGGCTGAAGTAGGTCCCAAGGGTATGGCTGTTCGCCATTTAAAGTGGTACGCGAGCTGGGTTTAGAACGTCGTGAGACAGTTCGGTCCCTATCTGCCGTGGGCGCTGGAGAATTGAGGGGGGCTGCTCCTAGTACGAGAGGACCGGAGTGGACGCATCACTGGTGTTCGGGTTGTCATGCCAATGGCACTGCCCGGTAGCTAAATGCGGAAGAGATAAGTGCTGAAAGCATCTAAGCACGAAACTTGCCCCGAGATGAGTTCTCCCTGAGACTTTAAGTCTCCTGAAGGAACGTTGAAGACGACGACGTTGATAGGCCGGGTGTGTAAGCGCAGCGATGCGTTGAGCTAACCGGTACTAATGAACCGTGAGGCTTAACCTTACAACGCCGAAGATGTTTTGGCGGATTGAGAGAATTTTCAGCTCTGATACAGATTAATCGATACGTTGGTGAGACGTGTTGATAAAACAGAATTTGCCTGGCGGCACTAGCGCGGTGGTCCCACCTGACCCCATGCCGAACTCAGAAGTGAAACGCCGTAGCGCCGATGGTAGTGTGGGGTCTCCCCATGTGAGAGTAGGGAACTGCCAGGCATCAAATTTAGCGTGCTGATATGGCTCAGTTGGTAGAGCGCACCCTTGGTAAGGGTGAGGTCCCCAGTTCGACTCTGGGTATCAGCACCACTTTTTAGGTTAAAGTTCGGCACGTTGTAAAGAATTTGCCTGGCGACAATAGCGCGGCGGTCCCACCTGACCCCATGCCGAACTCAGAAGTGAAACGTCGTAGCGCCGATGGTAGTGTGGGGTCTCCCCATGTGAGAGTAGGGAATCGCCAGGCATCAAATAAAGCAAAAGGCCCAGTCGAAAGACTGGGCCTTTTGCTTTTGTGTTATCTGTTGTTTGCCGATGAGCTTCTTTGCTGCCCAGGGAAAATCTAACTGGCATCGATATGAACATTGCGCAGCAACGGTCCGGAGAGAGGGACAGGACGTTCGCCATCATTGCTCACCATCAGAGCAAAGGCCCGCTCTTCGACCGGGCCTTTGGTGTTTGTTGGTTCTGAACCCTGAATCTGAAAAGTTTGCCGATAGCGATGGACGACTCATTGCCAGCGGTCTCTGGCAACAACAACGGCTAAGAAAGCTGGCGAACTATCGTCAGGAAGAGCCTGAATGATCGCTTACTTTGGGGAATGGAGTGGAGCAGATACAGGGGATATACCTGTATCTGCGGTTGGGGAAGCGATCTAGCGGGTCAGTGCGACGATCCCTAACGTGAGGCCGGCTACCGCGGCGGCCCCCCCGGCGATCGCGCCTGCCGTGTCCCAGTTGTCTTCTGTTGTGCCTTTCATACAGGTATTGGTATGGACTAAGCGGCCTTGCGAGTCATAAACCGGTACGCAGGGAGAGTCATGGGCACAGCCTGCCAGTAGAGAGGCCAGCAGCGCCACGATTAAATACTTTTTCATGATATTACCTCTGGATAATCCGCTGGGTTGTACTGAAAGCCAGTGCAGAACGGAATGGCTTATTTTATCACCGCGAATTGTCCGGGCCGGAGGCCGAAATCATCTCAATATATGAGCCGCGTAAATATCGTGAAGATAAGCCCGGGAATATGCAGAAAAGATGGAGAGAAAGATTGTGATTCAGCGATGCTGCGTGCGATGGCGGTTGCCAGACTGTGGCGCGTTTAGCTGGCTGCCAATATTGCATGCGAAAAAAAGCGCCCGCAAGGGGCGCCTTCAAGACATAGCCGAGTTATTCAGCGTGCCGGGTAAAGCGTCGTCTAACGACCACGAAGAACACCGGAACAAAGAAGATCGCCAGCAGCGTCGCGGTCAGCATCCCGCCCATCACGCCGGTGCCAACCGCATTCTGCGCCCCGCTGCCGGCACCATGGCTAATCACCAGCGGCATGACCCCGAGAATAAAGGCCAGAGAGGTCATCAGAATAGGCCGCAGGCGCATCCGCGATGCCTCCAGCGTGGCCTCAATGATCCCTTTCCCTTCTTTCTCCATCAGATCCTTGGCGAACTCGACGATCAGGATCGCATTCTTGGCCGACAAACCGATCGTGGTCAAGAGTCCGACCTGGAAGTAAACGTCATTATTCAGCCCACGCAGCGTGGCGGCTAACAGCGCGCCAATGACCCCCAGCGGAACCACTAACATGACTGAGAAGGGGATCGACCAGCTCTCATACAGCGCCGCCAGACACAGGAATACGACGATCAGCGAGATGGCATAGAGCGCAGGCGCCTGGTTGCCGGAGAGCCGTTCCTGGTAAGACATCCCGGTCCAGTCATAACCGATGCCGCTCGGCAGTTTACTGGCCAGCGTTTCCATCAGCGCCATGGCTTCCCCGGTACTTTTGCCTGGCGAAGCTTCGCCGAGGATCTCCATAGATGGCAACCCGTTGTAGCGCTCCAGGCGCGGCGAGCCATATATCCAGCGTGAAGTGACAAAGGCGGAGAACGGCACCATTTCGCCGTTGGCGCTACGAACATACATGTTGTTAATGTCGCTCGGCAGCATACGGAAGTGGGCATCAGCCTGAACGTACACTTTTTTCACGCGGCCGCGGTCAATAAAGTCATTGACGTAGTATCCGCCCAGCGCGGCTGATATCGTTTCATTGATATCGGAGAGCGATACGCCCAGCGCCTGCGCTTTTTCCTGATCGACATCCAGTTTGAACTGAGGGGTATCTTCCAGCCCATTAGGGCGTACCCGAACCAGCTGATCCGGATGCTGTTTCACCATGCCCAGCAGTTGATTGCGCGCCTGGGTCAGAGCGGTATGACCGAGTCCGCCCTGGTCGATCAGTTCAAAGTCGAAGCCGGTGGCGGTACCCAGCTCAATAATGGCTGGCATGTTGAACGGGAAAACCATGGCGTCTTTGATCTGGCTAAAGGCTACGGTGGCCCGCTTGATGATGGACTCCACGCTGTTTTCATCGCCGCTGCGCGCTTCCCAGGGCTTCAGGCTGACAAACGCCATACCGGAGTTTTGTCCCTGGCCGCTGAAGCTGAAGCCGTTAACGGTAAAGACGCTTTCGACGTTGGCCTTCTCGTTATGCAGGTAGTAGTCGGTCACCGTATCCAGGACCTTCTGCGTGCGCTCCTGGGTAGCACCGGACGGCAGCTGGATCATGGTCAGGAAGACGCCCTGGTCTTCGTCGGGCAGAAAGGACGTGGGCAAGCGCATGAACAGCACGGCCATCCCCACGACGATCAGCAGGTAGATCACCAGATAACGGCCAGTTCCACGTAAAATACCGCTGACGCTGTTGGTATAGTGGTTAACGCTCTGGTCGAAGCGGGCGTTAAACCAGCCGAAAAATCCTTTTTTCTCATGGTGTTCAGCTGAGGCTGGCTTCAACAACGTGGCGCAGAGCGCCGGAGTCAGTACCAGCGCAACCAGCACGGAGAGCGCCATGGCGGAGACGATGGTGATTGAAAACTGACGATAAATCGCGCCGGTTGAGCCGCCGAAAAAGGCCATCGGGACAAATACTGCGGAGAGCACCATGGCGATACCCACCAGCGCTCCCTGGATCTGCGACATAGATTTTTCCGTCGCTTCTTTTGGCGAGAGCTTCTCCTCAACCATCACACGTTCGACGTTTTCCACTACTACGATAGCGTCATCGACCAGCAGACCTATCGCCAACACCATGCCAAACATCGTCAGCGTGTTGATGGAGTAGCCAAACATCGACAATACCGCGAAGGTGCCCAACAGCACCACGGGTACGGCAATGGTTGGAATGAGCGTTGCGCGCATGTTCTGCAGGAACAGATACATGACAAGAAAGACGAGAATAATTGCTTCAAAAAGCGTTTTGACCACTTCGTGAATGGAGATTTTGACGAAAGGGGTCGTATCATACGGATAGACCACCTTCATCCCCTGAGGGAAGTAGGGCTGCAGCTCGGCCAGCTTCGCTTTAATCGCGGTGGCGGTATCCAGGGCGTTGGCGCCGGTCGCAAGCTTAATACCCAGACCAGAGGCAGGTTTACCGTTAATTCTGGCGACAACGTTATAGTTCTCTCCCCCCAGCTCAATGCGGGCGACGTCTTTCAGATGGACGACAGAGCCATCGGCATTGACCCGCAGCGTGACCTTGCCAAACTCCTGCGGATCTTTGAGCCGCGTCTGAGCGATGATTGACGCGTTCAACTGCTGGCCTTTCAGCGCTGGCGTACCGCCGAGCTGACCCGCGGCGATCTGATCGTTCTGGACCTGCAGCGCATTGATGACGTCCACCGGCGTCAGGTTGTATTTATTCAGCAGGTTGCCATCCAGCCAGACGCGCATGGCGTACTGCGCGCCGAACAGCTGCACATCGCCCACGCCGTTGAGGCGGCTAATAGGATCTTTGACATTGGAGGCAACATAGTCAGAAATATCGTCCTGGGTGGTGGTCGGGTTATCAGAGATAAAGCCGGCGACCAACAGGAAGCTGCTACTGGATTTCTCGACGCTAATCCCCTGCTGCTGTACTTCCTGGGGCAGCAGCGGCGTGGCCAGCTGCAGTTTGTTTTGCACCTGTACCTGGGCAATATCGGGATCGGTACCCGATTTAAAGGTGAGCGTAATGGTTACCGAACCGGCAGAGTCGCTGGTCGACGACATATACATCAGATTGTCGATGCCGTTCATATTCTGCTCGATAACCTGGGTTACCGTATCCTGTACGGTCTGGGCATCTGCACCGGGGTAGGTGGCGGAGATCGCTACCGCAGGAGGGGCGATTGTCGGGTACTGAGCTATCAGCAGCTGCAGAATGGCCAGGCCGCCGGCAATCATCATAATGATAGCCAGCACCCAGGCGAAGACCGGTCGATGAATAAAAAACTTAGACATGGCTGGGTATCCTTATTGCACGGCCGGCGCCGCACGCTCCGCTTCCGCTTTGACAGTGACGCCTGGACGGACTTTCTGTAAGCCGCTGACAATCACTTTATCGCCCGGCTTCAGCCCACTGGTGATAAGCCACTTATCGCCAACGGCCTGAGTCGCGACCACTTCCCGGGTTTCAACCTGGTTTTTGTCATTCACCAGCATCACAGAGGCATCACCACGCGGCGTGCGGGTCACCCCTTGCTGCGGTACCAGGATAGCCTGCGGATCGACGCCTTCGTCTATGCGGGCGCGGACGAACATCCCTGGCAGCAGGACATGCTGCGGGTTAGGGAAGATAGCGCGCAGAGTAATTGAGCCCGTACTTTCATCAACAGTGACGTCAGAAAACTGCAGTGAACCTTTGAGCGGATAGGCCTGGCCGTTCTCCATGACCAGCTCAACGCTTTTAGTATCACCGCCGCGCTGCAGGCTTTCCTGCTTAAGGCGCATGAAGTCATTACTGGACTCCGTCACGTCAACATAGATGGGATCGAGCTGCTGGACGGTAGCCAGGGCATCCGACTGGCCGTTGGTGACCAGCGCCCCTTCGGTGACGCTCGATTTACCGATGCGCCCGCTAATGGGGGAGGTTACTTTGGTGTAGGCCAGGTTGATACGGGCCGTTTCTACGGCAGCTTTGGTGGCGATGACATCGGCATCGGCCTGGCGGGCGGTGGCCACTGCCTGATCGTATTCCTGCTGGCTGATATATTTAGTACCCAGCAGTGGAACGTAGCGTTTCACCGTCAAATGGGCGATAGCGGCCGCGGCTTCGGCTTTGGCCTCATCGCCTTTGGCGCTGTTCCACGCCGCCTGGTAGGTCGCCGGATCGATCTGATAGAGCGACTGGCCTGCTTCGACATCACTTCCTTCAACAAAGTTACGCTTCAGGATGATACCGCTCACCTGGGGGCGGACTTCCGCTACGCGAAAAGCAGAGGTTCGGCCCGGCAGTTCGGTGGTGACTGATAGCGGCGCGCTGTTCACGACATGGACCGTCACCTGCGGCGCCTGCGCATGGGGTTGCTGGTTGTCAGAATTATCGCAACCGGTTAGCAATAAGGCCGAGATAATTAAACCGGATAAAAGTGTCACTCTGGCGTGAGTCGTCATGGCGGTTCCTTATAGATTACGTACCCAATCAGGCGGCGAATCTGTGAAAGAAAGAGGGAATCAAAAAGCAGTTTGCCATCCTACAAATAAACGCCGTTGGATGTAAGAAATACTTATTTTTAAGCAATCAGCAAGGCACGCAAAAACAAAAAAATGGTCACTGTAGTATTGCGATTTATCGCAATTGTAAAAGTTGATAAATAGACATTGTTTCAGTGAATGTATTTTTCGGTGATATTCACTTGAATAATTAATTCTCTTTTCTCATCAGGATTAACTTGTCTGCATTTTTGCTAAATAATACTTCATGGCAAATGCTAGATTAATTCTAATTAAGAATATCCTATATTATCTGCTTATCGGGAAGTGGGGCCTTGTATGGCAAGAAAAACAAAAGAAGAGGCGCAGCGCACGCGGCAGCTCCTGATTGAGTCCGCAATCCAGCAGTTCGCCCTGCGCGGAGTAACCAACACCACCCTGACGGATATCGCCGATGCGGCGGGAGTGACTCGCGGCGCGGTGTACTGGCATTTTGCCAGTAAGACGGAGCTGTTTAATGAAATGTGGCAGCAGCAGCCGCCGCTTAGAGATTTGATTCAGCCCAGTCAGGCCATAGAGTACGAACATGAGCCGCTAAATGCTTTACGCGAGCGGTTTATTGCAGGCCTGCGCTATATTGCTGCGAATCCTCGACAGCGCGCTCTGATGCAAATTCTTTATCAGCGCTGTGAGTTTTCCAGTGATATGCTTTCGGAATACGAAATTCGCCAACGTATTGGTTTTAATTATTCACTCATTGGCGGCATCCTGCAGTGCTGCGTGCGTAACAATATATTGCCAGCCGAAACAAACATTGAGATGATATTAATTGTTTTACACAGTGCTTTTTCCGGGCTGATTAAAAACTGGCTGCTCGATCCGCAACGCTTCGATCTTTATCAGCAGGCGCCTGCGCTGGTGGATAATATAATGGCGGTGGTCTGTGCTGCGCGTTTATCGGGAGGGCCTGCGCTACGGCTGGTGAATTAGTAATGAGTTCTGTTGGCGCAGATAATAAAAAAGGCGCTTCCCCATGCCGAAGAGCGCCTTTTATATCAAGCAAGCAACTGACTAGTATCAGTTCATGCCGTATTATAGGTGTGCTTATCATCATAAATCACTTTGAAACATCGTGAGTAATTTAAAGTAATTCCAATCTCTTGATTTTTAGATGTTTATTTTTATTGCTTTCGTTCGTATTGTTTCAGTTTGTTTTAATGGTTATCATGCCTTTAGTGTAACTATTTGTGTAACTATTATGGCCAATGACAAATTATCAGACATGAAACTGCGCGCCTTAATGCGGGCTGATGTCACAAAACCGAAAACCATCGCTGATGGTGCAGGTCTGTCCATACGTGTGACCCCTTCACAGAAACAGACTGGCAATGATGACAAGCGACCGACTAATAACCTTTTATGGCTATTCCGTTACAGGAACCCCCATAAAAGCACTAACCCATTAACACTTGTGCTGGGCCGCTACCCTGATTTGTCGTTATCTGCCGCACGTGTACAGAGAGACAAATGTAAGTCTTGGCTTGCTGACAATCTTGACCCGAAAGATCAATACAAACTTACATCGACAGAAACATTGAATCCCGTGACAGTAAGGCAGGCTTTGCAGTACTGGGTAGACAACTATGCTGTTCATAACCGGGCAAACTATCAAAGGCACCTGGCGCAATTGGATAAGCACATTTTTCCCTATATAGGGGATATGCCTTTATCACTATGCGAAACCAAACATTGGCTTTCATGCTTTGATAGAACTAAGAAAAAATCTCCGGTGGCTGCTGGTTACATTTTCCAGATGTGTAAGCAGGCCCTTAAATATTGCCGAGTTCGTCGGTATGCGTTCAGCAATGCTCTGGATGATTTGGCTATTCCTGATGTAGGGCAAAAGCAAGCTAAAAGGGACCGTGTGCATAGCGAAGCTGAACTGGCAGACATATGTAATGCAATAACGTCTGAAACCTTTTTTCTCCCCTATTACAATGCATTGCTAAAAACATTACTGGTCTTTGGTGCTAGAACCAATGAGGTCCGCCTGTCTGAAACTAAGGAATGGGATGTTAAAACGTGGATTTGGACAGTACCTAAAGAACATGCCAAAGGTGGCGAAAAGATTGTGCGTCCCGTACCTGAATCCATAAGGCCGTTTATCTTAGACCTGATTGAGCAACATAAAGATACTGGCCTGTTACTCGGTGAGTTGAAGAACCCCGAAGCTGTCAGTCAGTGGGGAAGAAGTATCTACAAACGTCTGGGACATTCAGAACCGTGGACCCTTCACGATCTTCGCCGTACGTTTTCTACCACGCTTAATGATATGGGGGTTGCGCCGCATATTGTAGAGGGGCTGTTAGGACATGCGCTTGGGGGTGTCATGGCAATTTACAATCGGAGTCAGTATCTGCCCGAAAAGTTAGACGCCCTAAATAAATGGGTTGATAAACTTTCAGATTTACAAAAAATTACAAATTGATTGTGGCTAGATAAAACAAGCAGTTAGCGGTGGTGGTATTTACCTTTGTAAATAAACATTTAAGTAGTTAAATGCTTGTTTTACCTAGGTAAATTGCATGGTGAAACAATAAGTATTATCTTGAATCTGTGCTTATCGAGACGCACAAAAAAGAGCCCCCAGCAGTACCGAGGGCTCTGAAAAGAGTGGGGCCGATTACAAGTTTTCGCGGACTGAATCGACCCCGAATACCAAAAAAGCCAGTGGAATGGCTGCAATGGTTGCGTTGGTTCATAACGCAGTATCACTATATATCATTGCATACCATATTTCCACCGGCCCTGTTTGAGGGCAGTAAAATGGAAATGTTAACAACAAAGCAAGTCTGCGCATTAACTACTCTTAGCCGTGTGACCATTTGGCGCTATGAAGTGTCAGGAATGTTTCCTGCACGTGTTCAGTTAGGTCCAAAAAGAGTGGCGTGGCATAAGGCCGAAGTAGAGGCCTGGATGAAAAGCCGCCAGCCAGTACAGCGCTGAGGTGGCTTATGAAACAAGTCACCACTGCCGAAGCAATCCGTAATTATAACGGCCTGTTGCGTAATCCCTTACGCCAGTTAACTGTTGGCGAACTCACCGCCCAGCGCATGGCGGTTGCACAATCATTGTTGCAAGCGTGCATCCGCGAAGGTGTAAACCGCCCGTGGACTATTGTTTCACGTCATGCCGCTATGGCTGATAGCCTGGTGCCGTTCCGTATCAGCGATTCTGAATCATGGGCGATGTATCTGGAGTTAAAACGCGGGGTGCGAAATGAGAAACGCGCCTAACGTCAAGCTATTACCGAAAGACCCTTTTACGGAAGCCATTATTTTTGCCGGTTCTGACGCCTGGAGTCATGCCAAGGGCTGGGAAGAAGGCATGGGTAAACAGATAGCTGGCGATGATACACCGCCTGTCTACCTTGGGCCAAGGCAACTGGCTGATTTAGATAATCTACGCATTATCGACGATGGTCGCCGGTCTGCACGGGTATATTTGGCCGGTGATATTGAGCCAATAACAATTAACGCCATCGCTGAAAAACTGGCTTTGGCTGGAGTTAAGGAAGCACGCCTATTTAAAGGAATCCCTGACCGCGAGCCAGAGAACTGGAGCAACTATTTAACCAGGATTCGTGACGGCCACCACTGTGGTAAAAGTCTGGTTGAAATGATGTCCGAACCGGTTGAATGTATTCCGTTAGACAAGCCATTACCAACGCCAGGGGATATCTACCATCCAGACCATATAGACTGGAAACGGGATAAAGTTACGCAGGAATGGGTTTTCCATAAAGCGAAAGGTACGGCGGAAAATTTATCAAGGCTTCTCAAAGCATATGGTGTTCGCGTTCGGTACAACGAGTTATCACGCGATGTTGAGATTAGCGTGAACGGCAGCCTGCCAATCGGCGACTTGGCACGGAACGTGTCCCTGTCAAAGATTGAGGACATTTGCCGCATCAACGATTACCCGTACACAGCAGCAGCCAGCCACCTAGATAACCTGGCGTCAGCAGATTCATACAATCCCGCGCTGGATTGGGTGAAATCGCAGCCCTGGGACGGCACAAGCCGCCTGCGCGAACTGTTTGACTGCCTTACGTTGGCCGACCAGGATAAGACAGAAATTAGCTGGACGTTGTTCCGCAAGTGGTTCTTTGGTGCTATTGCCCTGCTGAGTGGCAAAACCAGCAAGTTTGAACACGTCCTGATACTGGTTGATCCTATGGGTGGGCTGGGCAAAACGCGGTTCTTTAATACACTTTGCCCAAAAGACTTTCAGGCTGACGGCGTAACCCTCAACCCGGATGACAAAGACAGCGTTTTGCAAGTGGTCAGCAAATGGCTGGTGGAACTAGGCGAGATAGGCGCGACGTTCAGCAAATCGGACATCGAGAGCCTGAAAGCGTTCCTGAGCAAAGACAAAGACGAGCTACGACCGGCTTACGCCAGGGCTGCAAACCGTTACCAGCGCCGCACAGCTTTTTTTGGCAGCGTGAACAACGTTCAATTCCTCATGGATGACACGAATAACCGCCGTTTCTGGCCAATCCAGGTGGCTGCTGTGAATTATCAGCACTCAATTGACATGCAGCAGGTTTGGGCCGAAGCATTGGCACGCATCAACGCTGGTGAAACCTGGCATTTAGACCAGCAGGAAAACTGTGTTATTGGTGAGCATAATGACGCGTTCCGCAGCAAAGATCGTATTGAGGAGATGATTCTGTCCTCATACGACCCAGGCGCGCTGCCAAGCCGCTACGTGTCAGCCAGTGAAGTACTGAATGAAATTGGCGTACTAAATCCGAAGCAGACGGATACCCGCAAGGCATCGGCACTACTCCGCAAAATGTTTGGCCATAAAATTAGCCGTGGCTTGACGGTTTATCATATGCCGAGCGCTAAAGGCTTTCGCCATTTGGTTTCGGTTAATACTGAATATAAAGAAGGCCCATTCTGAGAGGATTACATGAGATACCAAGCTGAAATTACAATTTTTTGTGAAGGCAGAGATCCGTTTAGTATTCTTTTTAACGAGATATTTGACAGCAAGATAGAGGCATTCAACCATGGCCAGAAGCAAATCACTGACTTCACCAGCAAGACCGAAAAACGAGTGCTGCATATAGATTGCGATGTGATTGAAGTGCCTGAAATTGGTAACGCTGAGATATTGCCGTTTAAAAAGTGACAGTGTTGTGAACCCTTAAGCCCCGGTTATATATCGGGGCTTTTTTTATTGGGCATATGTGGTGATGAGTAGCCAGAAATGGTGGCCATTTTGCACTCGCCACCACACTCGCCACCACACTCGCCACCACCGTTAAGGTGCTGTTTATATTGGTTTTTTATGAGGTGTGGTGACGAGTGGTGATGATTATTGAAAAACAAACGTCAGGGGGTATAAAACTATAAACCCCAATACCCCCACACGTCCTTTATAGAAACTCGCCACCACTCGCCACCACTTTTCCTTGTAAGCCAGGCGTGGCGCGGGTTTGAGCGTGGTGACGAGTGTTTTGACTCGCCACCACTCGCCACCACCACAGACTGCCTCAAAAAAAGGTAGGTTCTTCCGAGGCGGCACCCCTTGCGGGGGCATTGGCTCCGCATAATTCGCGTTGTGGGTGGCCCCTCAAAATCAAATTTATGATTATTCCAAATAAATCAGTGGTTTATGTGATTGTTATCAATGCCATGCGGTGAAAACGTGTTATTTGCATTGCAAAGCGAACACATATCAAGGGTAGGAATAATCCTAAAATATCGTGATTTCCGTTAGCTGTAGTTATCCATAGTTATTCAGCGTGTTTCATAATGATAAGTAGCTGATTTTACTTCTAAATTTACACTTTGTGGCCATTGTGTTCGGCGATCTTCCTGGTATTCTTTCAATAAATCCTGAGCAATTGAGAGAACCAAAATGAATGACGTACTTAGTGAACTTGTTCGCGGAGCCCTGGAACATCAAGGCGCTCATATTCGCTTTGATGGTAACGGCGATGTCAATCAAGTTATCCCAGTAGAACCTGCTGTTGTCCGATATCTGTCACTGAACGAAGTGCTGACGCCGAAAGCCGGTAGCCAGACCACATTCAACGGCATCATTGCCGCGCGTTCCCTGGTGGCCGCTGCTGGTGCTGAAATCATCCGCATCCCTGGCCCCATGACGCAGCAAGCTGATATCGACGCCGAAGGCAACCGCCGCCCGCTGAAACAGCAGGAAGTGCCGCGCCACTACATCGTTGTAGCGCCGGGTAAGTTCGCAGCAGTGGCCGATGATGCCGAAATCACTCTGAGTGGCGCACCTTACCTGGTTGCTACTTATGAAGACGCCACCGCGCCATCCTACGGCATCGGCTACACCCTGACGCGCCAGCAACTGAAACACACCTTTGCTGACCCTGACACCGTGCTGCGTGCCGTTAACAGCGCTATCGAGCAGGGCATTGCCCGACTGGCCGACAGCGTTCTACTGACTGACCTGAACACCAAAGCCGCGACACTGACCGACGCCACCGTTGATGCTGTTGCAAAGGCTGCCGCCGCTAAGGGCTGCCGATGGGCTGACCTGTCAGCCATCGCCGGAACCAGTGCTGCTGGCGTGACCCTGGGCGGTGACGGAACCCTGCGCGTCTGTGCGGTTAAAGCCGAACTGACCGACACTATTGCAACAACCATTGTTGGCGATTTTAGCCGTGCAGCCGTGGCGATTGATGACGAACTGCGCGTAACAGCCAAGCGCATCAACAACGGTGCCGTTGAGATCGTCGTGTGGTGCAACGCACAGGCCCTGGTTCCTGATTCCGCTTACTTCTGGAAATACGGAGCTTAATCATGGGCTGGGGCATCAGGAAAGTGGCGGCGGAACGCGCCGCCTTATCGGGCGAAGTGCTGGCCGCCATTGAGGGTGCCGCCATGTACACGCGACACGGCGATGCTGAAGCACCGCGCATCATCGTGCAACCAGCAGGCTACACCGGCTTTATCTACAGCGAACAAGCGGCGGAAAAGTGGGTCAGGCGCGCGTTTATCGAATTGACACCGTACCAGGTGGAACGTGCAGTCAATTATCTCGCCTCCCTGGTGCGGGAACACCACCGGGAGCATCAGCCAAAGCGCCAGCGCAATAGCTGGGTGAACAGGTGGTGATTATGAGCAAAGAAAACGCAGCACGTCAGCATGTGACTGTTCGTCTGGCACCTGAACTGGTGCGCCAGGTGGAACGTGAAAGAACCAAACTGGAACGTAGAACAGGCATCCGTCCTTCACGTAGCCAGGTAATTGAAAAGTTTCTGAGTAGCGGGCTGAACGGCAAATAATGGCCAAGAATACAGGTTTCACCGGTTCCCTGTGCCCCAAATAACCGGCCAAATTTAACCTTCATCGTTCCTCAGACGATGGATGCTGGAACCAGGTTGGTGGTTATCCTGGACGGTCAAAACCACCACTAATTCCACGCCGGTTGCGCCGCACCGGACACCTGAAAGCGGCGCACTCACTCACTCAATCATCAACAACTATTGTTAGCGGCCAATACTATGAAAAATAATGACCTGTACGAATCAATGAAAGAAGAAGCGCGCTTAATCCTTAGCGAAACAAAGCGTTTCCAGACCATTTCAGAGAAAAACCCTATCTGCCACGAAGCAGCCGACCTGCTGGCCAGCCTTCGTAACCGTTTAAACGCATTCGAACACATGACCGATGAAGCCGGGCGCGCCATGCGCAACGAAGCGGAAAGCCACGCATCCACCATTGAGCGCAAAAAATGGAAGCCATCCAGTCGCATCAGTTCCGGTGAACGTGCCAAGCGCCAGGCGGTGAAGCGTGGGGCCACTCTCATTCGGGATGCTTTCTGATGGAACGCATGGACCCACAACCCCAAACAGAAAATGGTTTGTGGGATTCATTCGTGGAACTGGCACTGCCACGCGTCATGGTTATGGACACGCGGGAGGAAATGGAAGAACAGAGAGAGGAAATAAAAAGACAGGCGCTGTTATTGGCCGCAGCGGCACTACGGGCAGCGGGCGAATTTACGCTGGCCGATAACCTTTTAAACTGACCTGAGATTTTAAAATGGCAAATAAAAAAATGAATGCCGTAATCACCATCGGCGGGGCTGTTTCCGGCAGCCTCCGTGGTGCGTTTGGCACGGTGAAGAAATCCACCGTTGAGATCGGCAGCGCCATCACTCACCTGTCACGCGAACAGCGCCAGTTGAATGAAGCAATGAAGCGCTACGGGCAAAACTCCGTGATGGTTGACCGCCTGCGCGGGCGCTACGATGCCATTGTGGGCCAGGTGGAACGCCTGCGGAAAGCGCAGGAGCGTTTAAACGCAGTCGAGCGCGCCAGCGCGGCCAACCTGGCCAAGCGTGCCGAGTTACGCGGGCAGATGCTGGACACGGTGGCATTAGGTGCCGCAGTGGCGGCACCCATCAAGATTGCTGCCGATCGTGAAAGCCACGCCGTTGGCATCGCCAAGCAGCTACAGGGCGCACGCGACGAAGCAGGCAAGCTGACGCCGGTATTCTGGCAGATGCGCAAGGCTGTGACCGACCTGGGGCACGAAATCCCACTGGCCACTAATGACCTGTACGATATGGCCGCCGCTGGCCTGCGAATGGGCGTGGCAAGCAATGACATCCTGGGCTTTACCCGGAACACGGCCAAACTGGCTGCCGCCCTGGAGCTGGACCCCGGCGAAACTGCGGAACGCTTCGCCAAGCTGGGCACCGTGTTTAAACTGAGTCAGGATCAGTTGATGGGCCTGGGTGACGCCATCAACTACCTGGACGACCAGACCACGGCCAAAGGCGGTGAAATCATTGACTTTATGGCGCGTGTTGGTGGTTCCGCTGGCCTGGTGAAGATTACCGCAGGCCAGGTGGCTGCAATCGGTACGGCGCTGATTAGCATGGGTGAGACGGCAGAGACTGCCGGAACGTCAACCGCTGCCCTGTTCAGCAAGCTGGCTATGGGTGACAAGAACACCAAAGCCGCCCGCGAAGCGTTCAAGGAATTGGGCCTGTCAGCCGGTCAGATGTCCAAAGCCGTCCAGAAGGACGCCATTGGCGCAATGGAAATGCTGTTTGACCGCGTTCGCAAACTGCCGGAAGCGTCACGCACTGGCGTGCTGGTAGACATTTTTGGACAGGAACACGTTGGCAAGATTGCCAAACTGGTGACCGGCACCAAAGAGCTTGCCAGCGCCCTGGAAGCGGTCAACGGCGAAGCAGCCAAAGGCAGCGTGCAGAAGGAGTTCCAGAACACCATTGGCACCACCAATGCGCAGATGGTCCTGCTGTCCAACCGCATGGCTGACGTGGCTGACAATATCGGCACCGTCCTGCTGCCGTCCGTGAACGACGCAGCCAGCACAATTGGCCGGTTCACAACTGTTGTGGCCAACTTCGCGCAGGAACACCCCGGCGTAACCAAAGCCGTGGTAGGAACCGCTGTTGCCCTGACCTCCCTGAAAGTGGCCACCCTGGCTGGCGGCTATGCCTTTACGTTCCTCAAGGGCGGCGCGCTGACGCTGGCTAAGGGTTTGGCAGGGGCAAGGGCAGAAATGGCCCTGACGGCCACCGGAGCGCGGTTGCTGGGCGCATCCGCAGCCGTGGCGCAGGGTGGCGTCATCGGTTTGGGGCGTGCACTGGTGATGAACCCGATTGGTGCCATTGCCGCTGGCATCGCTGTAGCTGGCCTGGCCATCTATAAGAATTGGGATATGGTCAAAGCCGCTGCCATCGGGTTTGGCCGTGGCATGGTGGAAGGCTTGCAGCCGGTATCTGACGCCATCAGCACCGTTCGCCAGGCGCTTCACCCCCTGGAACCTGCCTTTGTGGCCGTGGGTGACGCGGTAAAAGGCGTGTTCAACTGGTTCAGCGACCTGCTGACGCCAACGAAGCACACCGCTGACCAGCTTAAATCAGCCACTGACGCTGGCCAGACGTTCGGCAGGGTGGTGGGCGACGCCATCAGCTTTGTACTGACGCCGCTGACAGCGCTGGTGGACGGCTTTAAGTGGATCTCTGAACACGGCGGCCAAATCATGAATTCCGTTGGCGCGACCATCGACAAGGCCAAATCCTGGCTGCCGTCATGGGCTGGCGGAACTGATGACGAGAAAGAAGCGCCGAAGGCACCGGCTGGCCTGGTAGCGCCACCAGCACCGGCAATGGCTAACCGCACCGGTAGCACTACGGTGAACACGAACGACCAGTACCACATCAGCGTGAAGGCGGAACCTGGCATGAATGAAGATGCGTTGGCCCGTAAAGTTGCCGAAACGCTCAAACGGCAGCAGGCTGTCAGAGGCCGCAGCATGATGACTGACGGGGCATATCAGCCATAGCAAAACCCTGTGTAACTTGGCGTGTAATTAAAAAGCAAAGGGGCCAATTGGCCCCTTTAAAATCAACTGCTTACGGCTTATTTTTAGTTCATGCCGTATTTTTTCAGTTTTTTACGCAGCGTACCGCGGTTGATGCCCATCATCAGAGCAGCGCGGGTCTGGTTACCACGGGTGTATTGCATCACCATGTCCAACAGGGGCTGTTCAACTTCAGCCAGTACCAGCTCATACAGGTCATTCACATCCTGACCGTTCAGTTGAGCAAAATAGTTCTTCAGTGCCTGTTTAACCGAGTCACGCAGGGGCTTTTGAGTTACCTGATCCTGAGAGTTAACGGTAGAAACGGTCAGTACGTCAGAATTTACGCGTTGTTCGAACATAGTTCTGTCAGCTCTTTATTTCTATTACGCAAAATTTTCGAAGTATGCCTCCAACGCCTCCAGCTGTTCGCTGGCATCCTCAATGGCGTTGAATGTGCGCCGAAACTGGTCATCTGGAGCATGTTCCTGAAGATACCAGGAGACGTGTTTACGCGCGATTCGGTACCCTTTTGCCTGACCATAAAAGTCATGCAATTCCCGAACGTGCGCACAAAGCAAGCGCTTCACCTCTGCCAGCGGCAGCGGGGGCAGCAGCTCTCCAGTGTCCAGATAATGCTGGATTTCCCGAAAGATCCAGGGTCTTCCCTGAGCTGCACGGCCTATCATCAGGGCATCAGCCCCTGTATAGTCGAGCACAGCTCTGGCTTTAAGCGGGTCAGTAATGTCGCCATTCGCGATAATCGGAATGGAAACTTTCTGCTTAACTGCCCGAATACTGTCGTACTCAGCGTCTCCGTTAAACAAACAGGCGCGGGTGCGTCCGTGAATAGTCAGAGCCTGAATGCCACACTCTTCGGCCAGTTGGGCAATCTCTACGCAGTTACGGTGTTCCGGTTCCCAACCGGTGCGAATCTTGAGAGTCACAGGAACGTCCACCGCGTTAACGACCGCCGTCAGGATCGACTTCACCTGGTCGGGGTACTGCAAGAGGGCTGAACCTGCAAGCTTGCGATTCACCTTTTTCGCCGGGCATCCCATATTGATATCAATAATCTGGGCGCCGCTTTCCACGTTAATCCGCGCGGCGGCAGCCATCTCTTCCGGCACGCTACCGGCGATTTGCACGGTACGAATACCGGGCTCATCGATATGCACCATCCGTAAACGGGACTTGTCGCTCTCCCACACCTGTGGGTTAGAAGACATCATCTCGGAAACGGTTAAACCCGCTCCCATCTCGTAGCACAGCGTCCGGAATGGTCTGTCAGTAATGCCAGCCATGGGCGCTGCGATCAGGCGATTTCTGAGCTGGTGGTGTCCGATGCGCATGAGTTAAGAAATGACCATACTGTGACTGCAAGGCGGCGTATATTACGCATTTTTTGCACGAGATGAAAGGCCAAACTTTGAGCAATCCTCTGTTGCAGATCAATGAATCCGGGACTAGCGTAAAAGGGATGAATAAATACTTATATTAATCATTGATTTAATGGGTGGTGGATAATTTGTGTCCATTTATAAAATCATAAAACTTCTCGATTTTTCTTGGATAAACTGGCCGCATGGCGATATAAAACGCTGTTTTTGTAGCCAAAAAAGTGCTCTGTAGTGCGATCTGCCTCTCATTTCCTGGCATTATTTGGTGGCTACTGGAAACAAAAATGCGGCCCGTAGGCCGCATCGCGCTTAGTTTTTCCGGCCGGTAATCCGGCACCACTCTTCCTTCTCGACCACCGGGTCAAGGGTGAAGAGATCGGCATAGGCTTCACAGACGCTCTCCGCCTGGCTGGCAAGGATGCCGGAAAGCCCCAGCAAACCGCCTGAAACGGGCAGGACGCTGATTAATGGCGCCAGCTCACGCAGCGGGCCTGCCAGGATATTCGCGACCACCACGTCGGCTTTCATCGACTCCGGTTGGTCCTGAGGAAGATAGAGCTCCAGGCGTTCAGAAACGCCGTTACGCTGCGCGTTATCACGACTGGCCTGAATAGCCTGCGGGTCGATATCAATCCCGATTGCTTTTGCCGCCCCCAGCTTCAGTGCGGCAATCGCCAGGATGCCGGAGCCGCAGCCGAAATCAATCACCGTTTTTCCGTTGAGGTCGAGTCCATCCAGCCACTGCAGACACAAGGATGTCGTCGGATGCGTACCGGTGCCAAAGGCCAGACCCGGATCGAGCATCACGTTGACGGCATTTTCATCCGGAACATCGCGCCAGCTTGGGCAGATCCATAGCCGCTCCCCGAAGCGCATGGGGTGGAAGTTATCCATCCATTCCCGTTCCCAGTCTTTATCTTCCAGCTGCTCGATCTTATGCGCGAACCCGGCGCCCAGCAGCGGATGCTGCTCCAGTTGGGCAACGACCGCTTTCATATCGGTTTCAGCATCGAACAGGCCGATTACGTCGGTATCCCCCCACAGGCGGGTTTCCCCGGGCAATGGCTCAAATACCGGCGTATCGTGCGTATCCTGGAAGGTGATCGAGACCGATCCGGCCTCCATCAGCGCATCGCTAAGATCTTCAGCGTTCGCGCCGGTGGTATTTAGTTTCAGTTGGATCCATGGCATAGCAAAACTCTTTATTTATCAGTAGTCAAAATGGGGGACTGTGGGGCGGGACGACCGAAACGGTTCCCCGCCACAAACGCCAGCAAACTCAGCAGCAGCGCGGGAACGATCGGGTGAAAGCCCAGAAACTGCACTTTCAGCGTGGCCAGTACGGCATACAGGACGCCGCCTACGATCATCGCGCTCAGCGCGCCAGCCGCGTTGGCGCGTTCCCAGTAAAGGCCCAGCACCAGCGGCCACAGGAAGACGGCTTCCAGGCCGCCGAAGGCCAGCAGGTTCAGCCAGATAATCATCTCCGGCGGCCGCCAGGCCGCGAGCAGCAACAAGACCCCCAGCAGGAGCGTGATGCCGGCGGACATGCGTTTAAGCCGCTTTTCGTTAGTCGCCTGATCCGGCCGCCAGTTCAGGTACAGATCTTTGATGATCGTAGCGGAACTTTGCAGAAGTTGGGCATTGATCGTCGACATAATCGCCGCCATCGGCGCGGCAAGGAAGATCCCGGCGGCAAAGGGCGGAAGCACTTTAACCATCAGCGTCGGGATCACCAGATCCGGCACGGTTAAATCGGGGATCACCGCCCGGCCTAATGCCCCAGCCAGATGCATGCCAAACATCAGGATCGCCACCACGATGGTGCCGATAATGATGCCGCGATGCACGGCTTTGCTGTCTTTGTAGGAGATACAGCGCACTGCGGTATGTGGCAGACCAATAACGCCGAAGCAGACCAGCACCCAAAACGAGGCCATAAAGGTTGGCGAGAGGATATCCTCCGCGCCCTGCGGGGACACCAGCTTGACGTCGATCGACTGCAGCGTCTCTACCGCATGGCCAACCCCCCCGGCGGCGTGGATCACGCCCACCAGCAGCACGATCGTGCCGATCAGCATTACCATGCCCTGCATCGTGTCGTTGAGCACGCTGGCGCGAAAGCCGCCATAGGCGGTATACAGCGCGATGCTGACCCCGAAGATCAGCAGGCCGGTATCGTAAGGAATACCGGCAGCCGTCTCCAGCAGGCGGGCGCCGCCGATAAACTGGACGGTCATGGCGCCGACAAAGGCCACCAGCAGACTCAGGCTGGCCAGCCAGACCAGCAGGCGACTCTGATAGCGAGCAAACAGCATGTCATTGAGGGTGACAGCATTATAGCGACGCGCAAGGATGGCGAATTTTTTCCCCAGCACGCCCAGCGACAGCCAGATGGCGGGGAGCTGGATCATCGCCAGCAGCACCCAGCCCAGGCCGTATTTATAGGCGGCGCCGGGTCCGCCGATAAATGAGCTGGCGCTGATATAGGTGGCGGTTAGCGTCATGGCCAGCACGAAGCCGCCCATCGAGCGGCTGCCGAGAAAGTACTCATTAAGAAAGCTACCTGAGGCGCGTTTTCTCATGGCGTAGAGGGATAAACCGAACACCACCACCAGGTAGGCGATCAGGGGAATAATGACCTCAAACTGCATCATCGTCCTCCAGAGAAATATCGCGGAAAATCAGTTTGACCATCGCCCAGCACAGCAGAATGAACAGCAGCGGTACCAGCAGGCAGGCCATTTCAAACCAGTGTGGCAGGCCGGTAAAGCCAATAGCCACCCCCGGCAGATAGGCGGCGGCCAGCCAGGCGGCAAGGTAGAGAAGGGTCAGCCACAGCGCCCAGCGCGCTTCTTTGTGGGCCTGAACAAAGCGTTTGTCCATTTTTTGTCCCTTGAGGATGAAGAAAGCGGGGATTGTACCGCATGGTATAGATGAGGAGAGAGAAAAAGAAAAAAGGCCGGTTTACCCGGCCTTTTGCTGAGAGAGCAGAATTATTTTTCCTGCAAGCCGAGTTTTTTCTCCAGATAGTGGATATTGGTGCCACCATGCTGGAAATTCTCGTCGCTCATAATGCGCATCTGCAGATCGACGTTGGTTTTGATGCCATCGATGATCAGCTCCTGCAGCGCATTCTTCATGCGGGCAATCGCCACGTCACGGCTTTCGCCGTAGCAGATCAGTTTACCGATCATGGAGTCATAGTACGGCGGTACGGTGTAACCGGCGTAAATATGTGACTCCCAGCGCACGCCAAAGCCACCCGGCGCGTGGAAACGGGTGATTTTGCCCGGGCTCGGCAGGAAGGTGTTCGGGTCTTCGGCGTTGATACGGCATTCCACCGCATGGCCGCGAACTACCACTTCATCCTGCTTGATGGACAGCGGCTGGCCGGCTGCGATACGCAGCTGCTCTTTGATCAGGTCAACGCCGGTGATCATTTCAGTTACCGGATGCTCTACCTGGATACGGGTGTTCATTTCAATGAAGTAGAACTCGCCGTTTTCGAACAGGAACTCAAAGGTACCCGCCCCGCGGTAGCCGATATCCACACAGGCTTTCGCGCAACGCTCGCCGATGTAGCGACGCAGTTCCGGGGTGATGCCCGGCGCCGGCGCTTCTTCGACCACTTTCTGATGACGGCGCTGCATGGAGCAGTCACGTTCAGCCAGATAGATAGCGTTACCCTGACCATCCGCCAGCACCTGAATTTCAATGTGGCGTGGGTTTTCCAGGTATTTCTCCATGTAGACCATGTCGTTGTTGAAAGCCGCTTTGGCTTCCGCTTTGGTCATGGAGATGGATTGCGCCAGTTCAGCGTCGCTACGTACAACGCGCATACCGCGACCGCCGCCGCCGCCGGAGGCTTTGATGATAACCGGGTAGCCGATGCGTTTGGCATGGGCGCGGTTAGCGTCCATGTCGTCGGTCAGCGGGCCGTCAGAACCCGGAACGGTCGGGACGCCGGCTTTCTTCATGGCGGTGATCGCGGACACTTTGTCGCCCATCAGGCGGATAGTGTCGGCTTTCGGGCCGATGAAGATAAAGCCGGAACGCTCAACCTGCTCAGCAAAATTAGCGTTCTCAGAGAGGAAGCCATAACCCGGGTGAATCGCTACCGCGCCAGTGATCTCAGCGGCGCTGATAATGGCCGGAATGTTCAGATAGCTTTTTACGGACGGAGCCGGACCGATGCAGACCGTCTCATCCGCTAACAATACGTGTTTTAGATCGCGATCCGCAGTGGAGTGCACAGCGACAGTCTTGATGCCCAGTTCTTTACAGGCACGCAGGATGCGCAGTGCGATCTCGCCACGGTTAGCGATGACAATTTTATCCAGCATGTTCGCCTCGTTACTCGATAACTACCAGCGGCTCGTCGAATTCTACCGGTTGGCCGCTTTCGATCAGAATGGCTTTCACCACGCCGGCTTTGTCGGCTTCGATCTGGTTCATCATTTTCATCGCTTCGACGATGCACAGGGTGTCGCCCACGTTAACTTTCTGGCCAACTTCCACAAACGCTTTCGCGTCCGGGCTCGGCGTACGATAGAAAGTACCAACCATCGGGGAACGTACGATGTGACCACTGATTTCCGCTTTCGCCGGCGCTTCAGCCGCAGCAGCTGGTGCGGCAGTCGCGGCGGCAGGCGCCTGAGGCTGCATCATCGGCGCAGCATAAGCCTGCTGCATAACCGGATAGCTTGCGGCCGGTGCAGAGCGGCTGATGCGAACAGACTCTTCGCCTTCAGAAATTTCCAGTTCGGAGATACCTGATTCTTCAACCAGCTCGATCAGTTTTTTAATCTTACGAATATCCATGAGTGGGTTCCGTACTCTTTGTTTAGTGTGATTGTGACAGGCGTTTTACCGCCGTCTGTAAAGCGTATGAATAACCATCCGCCCCCAGCCCGCAAATGACGCCAGCGGCGACATCTGACAGATACGAGTGCTGGCGGAAGGGTTCGCGTGCATGCACATTGCTCAGGTGAATCTCGATAAACGGGATGTTCACGGCGAGCAAAGCGTCACGGATTGCTACGCTGGTATGCGTGAACGCGGCCGGATTAATCAGGATATAGTCCACGTTGTCTTTAGCCTGATGAATTCGGTCGATTAACGCATGCTCCGCGTTGGACTGCAGGTGATCCAGACTCACATTCAGCGCCGCCGCTTCAGATGTTAAACGGTTAACAATTTCAGCCAGCGTGAGAGGGCCATACTTCTCAGGCTCGCGGGTACCGAGCATGTTAATGTTTGGACCATTCAAAAGCAAAATGTGAAACTTCACTGCCATTGTGTGGCGATCTCCTGCCATTTTCGGGTAAAAAACAACATATACCTTCAATGCGCCCTTGTCACCTTTTCAGGGTCAGAAAACCCCGTCAGGAAAACCAAAGTCGCACATTATAACGATTTCGTAGCAATTGGCAGCTAAATACTGGTCTTATCAGGGAAGATTATCAACCGCTATCTGAAAAAGAGTCGCGGTTGATAAAGGATCTGCGGGAAACTGCACATTACCGGATTGCGCGCCACCACTGGCGGAACTTCTTGTAACGCCATGTCAATAGCCCCGCTGCCAGCAGGGCATATATAACGGGCTGCGGCGAGACGATCTTCACTGACCACAGGTAGTGTATCGGCGCGAGGATCGCTACCAGATAGACGAAGTTGTGTAAAAGTTGCCAGCGACGCCCCAGTTTTCGCTGCATCGCTTGCGTGGAGGTCACCGCCAGCGCCAGCAGAATCGCCCAGCTGATCATGCCCAATGTCAGATAGGGGCGGGTGATAATCTCCGAGCCCAGCAGAGCCAGATTGTTAATGCCCAGCTCCAGTAGGGTATAGCTGGTCAGGTGCAGCGTCGCCCAGGCAAAACACCATAAACCTAACAGCCGACGAACGCGAATCAATAATGGCTGCTTCGCATAGCGCGCCAGCGGAGAGACCAGCAGCGTCGCCAGCAGAAACTTAAGCGCCATTCTGCCGGTAAAGTGCTGGATATCCTTGGCTGGATCGGCGCTAAAGTAGCCCTGGTGCCCGGCCCAGAATAACCAGACCAGCGGCAAAAACCCCGCAAGGTGAAGTAAAACCTTCAGCCAGACGATCTGTTTGACGGTGAAACGCACTAGAAGTTCTCCCGCAGATTCATGCCGCGATACAGCGACGCCACTTCGTCGGCATAGCCATTAAACAGCAACGTCGGTTGACGCTTCACATCGAGCACGCCGCCGGCGCCGATAAACCGCTCGCTAGCCTGCGACCAGCGGGGGTGATCGACGTGCGGATTGACGTTAGCGAAGAAGCCGTATTCGTCCGGCGCCGCCAGGTTCCAGGTGGTTGGCGGCCGCTCGCGGGTCAGCTCGATACTAACAATGGATTTTATGCCTTTAAAACCGTACTTCCACGGCACGGTCAGGCGGACCGGCGCGCCGTTTTGCGGCGGCAGCGCTTTGCCATACACCCCGACGGTGAGTAGCGTCAGCGGGTGCATCGCTTCATCCAGCCGTAGCCCCTCCACGTAAGGGTAAGCGAGCCCCCCGCCGATAAACCGGTCTTTCTGGCCGGGCATTTGATCCGGAGCATAGAGGGTTTTGAAGGCCACATAGCGCGCGCTGCTGGTGGGCTCCACCAGCGCCAGCAGTTTATGCAGCGGGAAGCCGACCCAGGGGACCACCATCGACCAGGCTTCCACACAGCGCATACGATAAATGCGCTCTTCCAGCGGGAAGCGTTTGGTCAGATCGTCATGGTCAAGGGTCAGAGGTTTCGCCACTTCGCCACCGATGGTGAGCGTCCAGGGATCGGTGCGCAGGCTACCCGCGTTCGCCGCCGGATCGGCTTTATCGAGGCCGAATTCATAAAAATTATTGTAACCGGCGACCTTATCTTCCGGGGTAAGCGTCAGATTAGCCTGCCACTCGGCGGGTTTAGCAAACTCCAGGGCCTTGCCCGCCGGGGCCGGCGGGCGGTCATTTCCTTTAAACCAGTCCAGCAGATCGGCCTGCGCGGCGGCGGGAAGCGAAAGCGCCGTCGCGCTGATACCCAGCATTTTCAGCACCTGGCGCCGCTTGAGCATAAAAACGGATTCGGCCGTGACGTCGGCTTCCGTCAGTTTTTTTCTTTTCATGGTGTCCTCCGTCATGCGTTTTCCTAAGCATGACGGAGACGGCGATGAATGGCGAATATGTCACGAAAAATTGCACATTAGGATGAGGAGCCGCCGCCGAAGCAGAGGCGCGGTCGTCCAGGAATCATCGGAAAGTGGCGCAAGACGTTTCCTTTACCGCGCATGACCCGGCATCTTTAGCAGGGAAAAAGAGGGCGGCAAGCAGGCCAAACGGTAAACCGGTAATAATTTGCGCCGCCGGCGCGGGTTTGCCATCCTGCGTCTAAAATTAAAGCGCTTCTGGCGCAGGCCGCAGGCGGGCGACGATTGGCAAATTTTTTCTGCAAACTATACTCGCTATCGGCATACTTTTACCGATAATACGCATTCCATTGCCAGACTCGCCATCTTTGATAGTATGCGTCGCGCTTTAAAAGGTTAATGCTTGCGGCAAGGTGCGCGCCGGCACGGGAGCCTGATGGTTCATCGGGTAGTCATTCACTCGCGGAGTTAACACAGGGATGCGATTAACGACGAAGTTCTCAGCCTTTATTACGCTGCTAACTAGCCTGACCATCTTTGTCACGCTGATTGGCGCTTCGCTGAGTTTTTATAACGGCATTGAGAACAAGGTCGAAAACCGCGTTCAGGCGGTGGCGACCATGCTGGATAACCGGCTCATCACCACCTCTTTCGATAAGCTTGAACCGCAGTTGGATGAGCTGATGACGCCGATCGAGATCGTGCATATCGATTTCATGCTCAACGGCAAACCGCTCTACAGCCATTCCCGACCCGATAGCTATCGCCCGCTCGGCAGCCATGAGCAATTCCGTGAGATCACGGTTCAGTCGCTTAAACATCCTGGTATTACGCTGCATCTGGTCTACGTTGACCCGATGGTGAACTATTTCCGTTCGCTGTCGATCACTGCCCCGCTGTCGATCTCCATTGGCTTCATGGTGGTAATTATTTTCTTCGCCGTCCGCTGGATCCGCCGCCAGCTGGCCGGCCAGGAGCTGCTGGAGCTGCGTTCCACGCGTATCCTGAGCGGCGAGCGCGGGCCGCAGGTGCGCGGGTCGGTCTATGAATGGCCGGCCAGCACCAGTAGCGCGCTGGATATGCTGCTGTCGGAGCTGCAGTTCGCCAGCGATCAGCGCAGCCGGATGGATACGCTTATTCGCTCCTACGCGGCGCAGGATTCGAAAACCGGACTGAATAACCGCCTGTTTTTTGACAATCAGCTGGCCACGCTGCTGGAAGACCAGGAGAAGGTGGGAGCCTACGGCATCGTGATGATGATCCGTCTGCCGGAGTTTGATCTGCTACGGGACAACTGGGGACGGGCGGCGGCCGAAGAACATTACTTTACGCTTATCAACCTGCTCTCTACCTTTATTATGCGTTACCCCGGCGCGCTGTTGGCGCGCTATCACCGTAGCGACTTCGCCGTGCTGCTGCCGCACCGTACGTTGAAAGAGGCGGATAGTATCGCCGGCCTGTTGCTGAAGGCGATGGATGCGCTGCCTCCAACGCGTATCCTCGATCGCGACGATATGATGCATATCGGCATCTGTTCTTTCCGCAGCGGGCAATCGGCGGCGCAGGTGATGGAACATGCGGAAGCGGCGACGCGCAACGCGGTGCTGCAGGGCAGCAACAGCTGGTCGGTCTATGATGACACCCTTCCGGAGAAAGGTCGTGGCAACGTTCGCTGGCGAACGCTGATCGAACAGATGCTGAGCCGCGGCGGGCCGCGGTTGTACCAAAAACCTGCTGTCACCCGCGACGGGCGGGTACATCATCGTGAACTGATGTCGCGGATGTACGACGGTAAAGAAGAGGTGATTGCAGCGGAATACATGCCGATGGTGCTGCAGTTTGGCCTGGCGGAGGAGTATGACCGCCTGCAGGTAACGCGCCTGCTGCCGTTTTTAGGCTTCTGGCCCGAGGAGAATCTGGCGCTCCAGCTGTCGGTGGAGTCGCTGATCCGTCCGCGTTTCCAGCGCTGGCTGCGCGATGCCTTGATGCAGTGTGAAAAATCGCAGCGTCAGCGGATTATTTTTGAACTTGCAGAGGCAGATGTTTGTCAATATATCGGCCGTCTGCAGCCGGTTATGCGATTGGTTAACGCTCTGGGCGTTCGGGTGGCAGTGGTTCAGGCGGGGTTAACCCTGGTTGGAACCAGCTGGATCAAGCAGCTGGATGCGGAGCTGATCAAACTGCATCCGGGTCTGGCGCGCAACATCGAAAAGCGCAGCGAGAACCAACTGCTGGTGCAAAGCCTGGTGGAAGCCTGTAAAGGCATGCCTATGCAAGTTTTTGCGACGGGCGTACGTAGCCGCAGCGAGTGGTTGGTACTGTCCCAATGCGGTGTCACGGGCGGGCAGGGGGAATTTTTTGCCGCCTCACAGCCACTTGACACAAATGTGAAAAAATATTCGCAAAGATACTCGGTTTGATCTGCCGTTTAGCGTGATTTCACGTAGAATAACGCGCGCCATCGTGAAGGGGGTGTGCTTGTCTACCTGCCGGATCATCGCAATGTAAATGCCAGTGACCCTCCTTTGACAGGTTACAAATTCAGGCGTGGAGCGCTGCTGAAGATTTCAGCAATGAACGGAGTCGGGAAAATTTGTAACAAAGGAAATGAACTGCACTAATTTTCACCGCAGCAGGTGATTTTTGCGCCTTGTCGCTGCTGCGTGTGGTTGGTAAAGTAAGCGGATTTTGTTTTCCGCCCCAGCTTTCAGGATTATCCCTTAGTATGTTAAAAAAATTTCGTGGCATGTTTTCCAATGACCTGTCCATTGACCTGGGTACCGCGAATACCCTTATTTACGTAAAAGGACAAGGCATCGTATTGAATGAGCCTTCCGTGGTGGCCATTCGTCAGGATCGTGCCGGATCGCCGAAAAGCGTCGCCGCCGTGGGTCATGAAGCGAAGCAGATGCTCGGCCGTACCCCGGGTAATATCGCGGCGATTCGCCCGATGAAGGACGGCGTTATCGCTGACTTCTTCGTGACGGAAAAGATGCTGCAGCACTTTATCAAACAAGTGCACAGCAACAGCTTTATGCGCCCGAGCCCGCGCGTGCTGGTGTGTGTACCGGTTGGCGCAACCCAGGTCGAACGTCGCGCTATTCGTGAATCCGCGCAGGGCGCAGGCGCCCGTGAAGTCTTCCTGATCGAAGAGCCGATGGCGGCAGCGATTGGCGCAGGCTTACCGGTTTCTGAAGCGACCGGCTCCATGGTGGTGGATATCGGTGGCGGTACCACTGAGGTGGCGGTTATCTCCCTGAACGGCGTGGTCTATTCCTCTTCTGTACGTATCGGCGGTGACCGCTTCGACGAAGCCGTTATCAATTACGTGCGTCGTAACTACGGCTCCCTGATCGGTGAAGCGACCGCTGAACGTATCAAGCATGAAATCGGTTCGGCTTACCCGGGCGATGAAGTGCGCGAAATTGAAGTGCGCGGTCGTAACCTGGCGGAAGGCGTGCCACGCGGCTTCACCCTGAACTCAAACGAAATTCTTGAAGCGCTGCAGGAGCCTCTGACCGGCATCGTGAGCGCGGTCATGGTTGCCCTTGAGCAGTGCCCGCCGGAACTGGCGTCTGATATCTCTGAACGCGGGATGGTTCTCACCGGCGGTGGTGCGCTGCTGCGCAACCTGGACCGTCTGTTAATGGAAGAAACCGGTATTCCAGTCGTGGTTGCTGAAGATCCGCTGACCTGCGTAGCGCGTGGCGGCGGCAAGGCGCTGGAGATGATCGACATGCACGGCGGCGACCTGTTTAGCGAAGAGTAGTCAGCCTGAAGGTCCGGGGCGGCATACGAGCTGCCCCTGGTCTTTACTGACACGAGAATACGCATAGCCTATGAAGCCAATTTTTAGCCGTGGCCCCTCGCTACAGATTCGCCTTATTCTGGCGGTGCTGGTGGCGCTTGGCGTGATTATCGCCGACAGCCGCCTGGGTACGTTCAGTCAAATCAGAACGTACATGGATACAGCCGTCAGCCCTTTCTACTTTGTCTCTAATGGTCCCCGGGAACTGCTCGACAGCGTATCGCAGACGCTAGCTACCCGCGACCAGCTCGAACTGGAAAACCGCGCGCTGCGCCAGGAGCTGTTGCTGAAAAACAGCGATCTGCTGATGCTGGGCCAGTACAAGCAGGAGAACGCGCGCCTGCGTGAACTGCTTGGCTCGCCGCTGCGCCAGGACGAGCAAAAAATGGTGACGCAGGTCATCTCAACGGTCAACGACCCTTACAGCGATCAGGTGGTTATTGACAAAGGCAGCGTGAACGGCGTCTATGAAGGCCAGCCGGTTATCAGCGATAAAGGCGTCGTGGGGCAGGTCGTGGCCGTGGCGAAAATGACCAGCCGGGTGCTGCTGATCTGCGATGCCACTCATGCGCTGCCGATCCAGGTTCTGCGTAACGACATTCGCGTCATTGCCGCCGGTAACGGCTGCACGGACGATCTCCAGCTTGAGCATCTGCCGGCAAATACCGATATTCGCGTCGGCGACGTGCTGGTGACCTCCGGTCTCGGCGGTCGTTTCCCTGAAGGGTATCCGGTCGGGGTAGTCTCCTCGGTGAAACTGGACACCCAGCGCGCCTATACCGTGATTCAGGCGCGTCCGACGGCCGGGCTGCAGCGCTTGCGCTATCTGTTGCTGCTGTGGGGCGCCGATCGTAATGGCGCTAACCCGATGACCCCGGAAGAGGTTCATCGGGTGGCTAACGAACGTCTGATGCAGATGATGCCGCAGGTACTGCCTGCGCCGGATGCGATGGGGCCGCAGATGCCGGCGCCCGCCACCGGGTTGACGCCGCCTCAGCCATCGCAGCCTGCAGGGGGGCAATAGTGGCAAGTTACCGTAGCCAGGGACGCTGGGTTATCTGGCTCTCGTTTCTTATCGCGCTATTGCTGCAAATTATGCCCTGGCCGGCGGACATCAGCGTTTTCCGGCCCAACTGGGTATTATTGATCCTGCTGTACTGGATCCTCGCGTTGCCGCACCGGGTAAACGTGGGGACGGGTTTCGTGATGGGGGCTATTCTTGATCTCATCAGCGGTTCAACGCTCGGCGTTCGCGCGCTGTCTTTAAGCATCGTCGCCTATCTGGTCGCGCTGAAGTATCAGCTGTTCCGTAACCTGGCGCTGTGGCAACAGGCGCTGGTGGTAATGCTGTTATCCCTGGCCGTGGATATCATTGTTTTCTGGGCAGAGTTTTTAGTGATCAACGTCTCTTTCCGTCCGGAAGTATTCTGGAGTAGTGTAGTAAACGGCATCCTCTGGCCATGGCTCTTCCTGCTGATGCGTAAAGTGCGTCAGCAATTTGCAGTGCAATAAGGTTGATATGACAACTCTGTATCTCGCTTCTGGTTCCCCGCGTCGGCAGGAACTGCTGACTCAGCTTGGTCTCGCTTTCGAGCGTCTGGTTCCTGGTATCGAGGAGCAGCGCCAGCCGCAGGAGAGCGCCCAGCACTATGTCGTCCGCCTGGCGCGCGAAAAAGCGCAGGCCGGGGTGGCGATGGCCACCCGCGATTTGCCGGTGCTGGGAGCGGATACGATTGTCATTTTGAACGGCGAAGTGCTGGAAAAACCGCGCGACGCCGAACACGCTGCAGCGATGCTGCGTTTGCTTTCCGGCCACACCCATCAGGTCATGACCGCGGTGGCGCTGGCGGATAAGCAGCAAACGCTGGACTGTCTGGTGGTCACGGAAGTGACCTTCCGGCGGCTCAGCGAGCAGGATATCGCCGATTATGTGGCCAGCGGCGAGCCTTTAGATAAAGCAGGTGCATACGGTATTCAAGGGTTGGGTGGTTGCTTCGTCAGGAAGATTAATGGCAGCTATCACGCCGTAGTCGGCTTACCGCTGGTGGAAACGTATGAGTTGCTCAGTAACTTTAACTCACTGCGTAAAGGAAAGGGATAAAGATGACGGCTGAATTATTAGTTAACGTAACGCCATCCGAAACGCGCGTTGCGTATATTGATGGCGGTATTCTGCAGGAAATCCATATTGAGCGTGAAGCGCGACGCGGAATAGTAGGCAATATCTACAAAGGTCGTGTTAGCCGAGTGCTGCCGGGAATGCAGGCGGCTTTTGTAGATATTGGTCTGGATAAGGCGGCGTTCCTTCACGCCTCCGATATCATGCCGCATACCGAGTGCGTCGCCGGTGAGGAGCAAAAGCAGTTTACCGTGCGCGATATTTCGGAGCTGGTGCGCCAGGGCCAGGACCTGATGGTCCAGGTGGTTAAAGATCCGCTGGGTACCAAAGGCGCGCGTCTGACCACCGATATTACCCTGCCTTCCCGCTATCTGGTCTTTATGCCAGGCGCCTCCCACGTGGGGGTCTCTCAGCGGATTGAAAGCGAAGCCGAGCGCGAGCGCCTAAAAAAGGTCGTCGCAGAATATTGCGATGAGCAGGGCGGGTTTATCATTCGCACCGCTGCGGAAGGCGTTCACGAGCAGGAGATGGCCGCCGATGCCGCTTATCTTAAGCGCGTATGGACCAAGGTGATGGAGCGCAAAAAGCGCAACCAGACCCGCTATCAGCTGTATGGCGAGCTGGCTCTGGCCCAGCGCGTGCTGCGTGATTTTGCCGATGCGCAACTGGATCGCATTCGCGTCGACTCGCGCCTGACCTATGAGGCGTTGCTCGAATTCACCGCCGAATATATCCCGGAAATGACCAGCAAGCTGGAACACTACAGCGGCCGTCAGCCGATATTCGATCTCTTTGACGTTGAGAACGAAATTCAGCGCGCGCTGGAGCGTAAAGTCGAGCTCAAATCGGGGGGCTATCTGATCATCGACCAGACCGAGGCGATGACCACCATCGATATCAACACCGGGGCCTTTGTCGGGCACCGCAATCTTGACGATACGATCTTCAATACCAACATCGAAGCCACCCAGGCGATAGCCCGCCAGCTACGTTTGCGTAATCTCGGCGGCATTATCATCATTGATTTCATAGACATGAACAATGAAGATCACCGTCGACGGGTGTTGCACTCTTTAGAGCAGGCGCTGAGTAAAGATCGGGTGAAGACCAGCATTAACGGCTTCTCCCAGCTGGGCCTGGTGGAGATGACCCGTAAACGCACCCGTGAAAGCGTGGAGCATGTGCTGTGCAACGAGTGCCCAACCTGCCACGGACGTGGAACGGTAAAGTCGGTGGAAACGGTGTGCTATGAGATTATGCGTGAGATCGTCCGCGTACATCATGCTTATGATTCCGATCGCTTCCTGGTCTATGCTTCCCCTGCGGTGGCGGAAACCCTGAAAGGGGAAGAGTCGCATGCGCTGGCGGAAGTGGAAATCTTTGTCGGCAAACAGGTGAAGGTACAAATTGAGCCGCTCTATAATCAAGAGCAGTTCGATGTGGTTATGATGTAAGACACCGCGTCATTGTGCGGCTGACAAGGAGAGAGGCGTGAGGCGACTGCCCGGGATTTTATTGCTCACCGTGGCAACATTGATTGTTATCGTCGCGCTGCTGGTGAGTGGCTTGCGTCTCGTGTTGCCACAGCTCGACGCCTGGCGTCCGCAGCTGCTGGAGAAGATCTCCACCCTCACCGGTACGCCGGTGGACGCCTCGCAGATCACCGCCAGCTGGCAGACTTTTGGTCCGACGTTAGACGCCCGCGATATCCATGTCGGGCTGAAAGATGGCGGCACAATGGCGGTCAAGCGCGTAACCCTGGCGCTGGATGTCTGGCAGAGCCTGCTGCATATGCGCTGGCAGTTCCGCGACCTCACCTTCTGGCAGCTGCAGGTCCATACCAATACCCCTATTCAGACCAATGACGGTGGCGAAAGCCTGAAAACCGACCGCATCAGCGATCTCTTTTTACGTCAGTTCGATCACTTTACTCTGCGCGACAGCCATCTGAGCTTCCTGACCCTTTCCGGTCAGCGGGCGGAGCTGGCGGTTCCGCAACTGACATGGCTTAACGGCAGGAACCGTCATCGCGCCGAGGGGCAGCTCAGCCTCTCCAGCCTCACCGGCCAGCATGGCGTCATGCAGGTGCGGATGGATCTTCGCGATGAGGATGGCCTGCTGAATAAAGGCCGGGTCTGGCTACAGGCGGATGATATCGACGTCAAACCGTGGCTGGGACGCTGGATGCAGGACAATATCGCCCTGAAAAGCGCCCGCTTCAGCCTCGAAGGCTGGATGACCATTGAAAAAGGCGATGTGGCCAGCGGCGACGTATGGCTGAAAAAAGGGGGCGCCAGCTGGCAGGGCGATAACGAAGTCCATCATTTGTCGGTGGATAACCTGACGGCGCATCTCTCCCATGATAAGCAAAGCTGGGCCTTTTATATTCCCGATACGCGGATCGCTATCGATGATAAACCCTGGCCAAGCGGAGCCCTGGCGATGGCGTGGATCCCGGCGCAGGACGTTGGTGGCGACGATCGTCAGCGTAGCGATGAGTTACGTATTCGCGCCAGCAATTTGGCCCTCAGCGGCCTGAGCGGGTTACAGCCGTTTGCTGATAAGCTGGCGCCTTCTCTGGGCGAACTCTGGCGAACCACGCAGCCTGGCGGCAAAATCAATTTGCTGGCTCTAGATATCCCCCTGCAGGCGACGGAGAAAACGCGTTTTCAGGCGCAGTGGAGCGATCTGGCGTGGAAGCAGTGGAAACTCCTGCCGGGGGCAGAGCACTTCTCCGGCAGTCTGAATGGCAGCGTTGAGCACGGGGAATTACGCGCTCATATGGCGAAGGCGCTGATGCCGTATGCCGGCGTCTTCCGCGCGCCGCTGGAGATAGCCGCTGGCGAAGCCACACTCAGTTGGGTGAAAAACGACAAAGGGTTTATGCTTGATGGCCGCGATATAGACGTGCAGGCGACAGGCGTACGCGCCCGCGGCGGCTTCCGCTATCTGCAACCGCAGGGGGACGATCCCTGGCTGGGTATTCTGGCGGGCATCAGCACCAATGACGGTGGCCAGGCATGGCGTTATTTCCCGGAAAATCTGATGGGCAAAGCGCTGGTGGACTATCTCAGCGGCGCGATTAAAGCAGGGCAAGCCAGCGATGCGACGCTGGTGTATGGCGGCAATCCGCATCTATTCCCTTATCCGCATAATGAAGGCCAGTTCCAGGTTTATGTTCCGCTGAAGAACGCCACTTTTGCCTTCCAACCGGACTGGCCGGCGTTAACCGGGCTGAACATCGATCTCAATTTTATCAACAACGGCCTGTGGATGCGGGCGGATAAAGCGATGCTTGGCAACGTGACCGCCAGCAATCTCGATGCCGCGATCCCGGACTATGCGCAGGAAAAACTGCTGATTGATTCCGATATCAAAGGCCCGGGCAAAGAGGTTGGACCTTACTTTAATACTACGCCGCTGAAAGAGTCGCTCGGGGCGGCGCTGGATTCCCTGCAGCTGGATGGGGATGTGAGCGCTCGCTTACATCTTAATATCCCCCTCGACGGCGAGATGACCACCGCGAAAGGCGATGTGCGCCTGCAGAATAATAGCCTGTTTATCAAACCGTTAGATACTACGCTGCAGAACCTGAGCGGTAATTTCAGCTTTGTGAATGGCGATCTCAATAGTCAAACGTTGAGCGCGACCTGGTTTAATCAGCCGCTGAACCTCAATTTTTCCACCCGCGAAGGTGAAAAAGCGTTTCTGGTGGATGTCGGGATGAATGCCAACTGGCAGCCGTCGCGCACCGGGCTGCTGCCGAAAGCCGTGAGTGAGGCGTTGAGCGGTAGCGTCCCGTGGGATGGCAAGGTCGCCATCGAACTGCCGTACCATGGCAATGCCAGCTATAAGGTCGATATCAACGGCGATCTGAAGAATGTGAGCAGTCGCTTACCTTCGCCAGTCAGTAAGCCCGCCGGCGAACCCCTTCCGGTCAAAATTAACGTCGCCGGCGGCCTGAGCAGCTTCGACCTGACCGGCTCCATCGGGGCGAAGAATCATATTAACAGCCGCTGGTTGCTCAATCATAAGCTGACGCTGGATAGAGCGATCCTTACCACTGACAGCAAAGGGCACTCTCCGCTGCCCGATCAGCCCGGTATCGAGCTCAACCTGCCGCCGATGGATGGCGCGCAGTGGCTGGCGCTCTTCGAGAACGGCGCGGCAAATGAAGTGAGCAGCAGCGTGCTCTTTCCACCGCGCATTGTGCTGCGTACGCCGTCGCTGGCCCTCGCGGGGCAACAGTGGAACAACGTCAGTCTGATGTCCCAGCCGGTCGCCGGCGGCTCGCAGGTTGAGGCGCAGGGGCGTGAGATCAATGCCACATTGACGATGCGCGACAATGCTCCGTGGCTGGCAAATGTGCGTTATCTCTATTTCAATCCGGCCAGCGCCAGCGGCCAGAACGCAACAGAGAATGTGGCCCCCCAGACGGCGACGCGGCTGGATTTCCATGGCTGGCCCGATCTGCAGCTACGCTGCGCGGAATGCTGGCTGTGGGGACAAAAATATGGCCGCATCGATGGGGATGTGGCGATCAAAGGGGATACCTTAACGCTCTCCAACGGCCTGGTGGATACCGGGTTTGGCCGGCTGACGACCAACGGCGTGTGGGTGAACGCCCCTTCAGGGGTTCGAACCTCGCTGAAAGGCAGACTGCACGGCAATAAGACGGATGCATTTGCGGATTTCTTTGGCGTCTCCACGCCGGTGAAGGATTCGCCGTTTGATATCGACTACGATCTGCACTGGCGCGCGCCGCCCTGGTCACCCGATGTCGCGTCGCTCAATGGCATCATTAAAAGCCACCTGGGCAAGGGGCAGTTTACCGACCTGAGTACCGGGCACGCTGGCCAGCTGCTGCGTCTGCTGAGTGTGGATGCCCTGCTGCGTAAACTGCGTTTCGATTTCAGCGATACCTTCAGCGAAGGCTTTTACTTTGATTCGATTAACAGTACGGCATGGATTAAGGATGGCGTACTGCATACCGATGATACGCTGGTGGATGGCCTTGAAGCGGATATTGCTATGAAAGGGTCGGTCGATCTGGTGCGTCGCCAGCTGGATCTGCAGGCGGTGGTGGCGCCGGAGATCTCCGCGACCGTCGGCGTGGCGGCGGCCTTTGCCGTCAACCCCATCGTCGGCGCGGCGGTATTTGCCGCCAGCAAAGTGCTGGGTCCGCTGTGGAATAAAGTTTCGATTCTGCGCTATCGCATCACTGGCCCGATTGACCAGCCGCAGATCAATGAAGTGCTGCGCCAGGCGCGCAGCAATAAAAAGCAATGATTTGACGATTGCCGGGAATTGCCGCAATCTCAATAGATAGCCTTCTGTATTTCCGCCTGTCAGGCGGCAACAAACGAGTAGCATAACGATGAGTCTGAACCTGGTAAGTGAACAATTACTGTCGGCAAATGGCCTGAATCATCAGGACCTGTTTGCCATTCTTGGTCAACTGACCGAGCGCCGCCTCGATTACGGCGATCTCTATTTTCAGTCGAGCTATCACGAATCCTGGGTTCTGGAAGACAGCATCATTAAAGATGGGTCGTACAATATCGACCAGGGCGTAGGCGTGCGCGCCGTCAGCGGCGAAAAAACGGGCTTTGCCTACGCCGATCAGATCAGCAAACTGGCGCTGGAGCAGAGCGCCCAGGCGGCGCGGACCATTGTGCGCGACACCGGCAATGGCAAAGTGCAGACCCTCGGCGCCGTAGAGCATCGTGCCCTGTACACCAGCATCGACCCGCTGCAGAGTATGACCCGGGAAGAGAAGCTGGATATTCTGCGCCGGGTAGACAAAGTCGCCCGGGCGGCGGACCAGCGGGTGCAGGAGGTTTCAGCCAGCCTGAGCGGGGTGTATGAGCTGATCCTGGTCGCCGCCACCGATGGCACTCTGGCCGCCGACGTTCGTCCGCTGGTTCGTCTTTCCGTCAGCGTGCTGGTGGAAGAGGATGGCAAGCGTGAGCGCGGCAGCAGCGGTGGTGGCGGGCGTTTTGGTTATGACTATTTCCTCGCCTCCCAGGAGGGCGACGTGCGGGCCGATGCCTGGGCGAAAGAAGCGGTGCGCATGGCGCTGGTCAACCTCTCGGCGGTCGCCGCCCCTGCGGGGATGCTGCCGGTGGTGCTCGGCGCCGGCTGGCCTGGCGTCCTGCTGCATGAAGCGGTCGGCCATGGGCTGGAAGGCGATTTCAACCGGCGTGGCACCTCGGTCTTTAGCGGCCATATGGGGGAATTAGTCGCCTCTGAGCTGTGCACCGTAGTGGATGACGGCACCATCGCCGATCGCCGTGGCTCGGTGGCCATTGATGACGAAGGGACGCCGGGGCAATACAACGTGCTGATCGAAAACGGCATTCTGAAAGGCTATATGCAGGATAAACTCAACGCGCGCCTGATGGGCGTCGCACCGACCGGCAATGGCCGACGTGAGTCGTATGCCCATCTGCCGATGCCGCGTATGACCAACACCTATATGCTGGCGGGCCAGTCGACGCCACAGGAGATTATCGAATCGGTCGACTACGGTATCTTTGCGCCTAACTTCGGCGGCGGGCAGGTGGATATCACCTCCGGTAAATTCGTCTTTTCCACTTCCGAGGCCTATCTGATCGAAAAAGGGAAGGTCACGAAGGCGGTGAAAGGGGCCACGCTGATTGGCTCCGGCATTGAGACCATGCAGCAGATTTCGATGGTGGGCAACGACCTGCGCCTGGATAACGGCGTCGGCGTCTGTGGCAAAGAGGGCCAGAGCGTGCCGGTGGGCGTCGGCCAGCCGACCCTGAAGGTCGATAACCTTACCGTCGGCGGCACCGCCTGATCCTGACCTGGTTCCCGGCGCTGCCGGGAACCGCCTCACCGGGCGATCCCGCGCCCGTGCATGCCCTGATAGATCTTCGCCACGTCGACAAAATACTCCGTCAGATAGTTGATACAGACCTGCACTTTCAGCGGCAGTTTATCCTTTTCCGTATACAGGGCGTAGACCGGTCGCGGATCGGACTGATAGCTGGGCAGCAGGATCTCAAGCTCACCGCGGTTGATCTCTTCGATCGCCCACATTAACGGTACATAGGCGATACCCACCCCGGCGGTTAGCCAGCGCACCAGCGTCATAGGGTCGTTGGTCACGAAGCGCCCCTGCGGGGTCAGGCGGGTCGAGATCCCTTCCGGCGCGATAATGACAAACTCATTGTCCGGCCGCACGCTATATTCCAGCCAGGCATGTCCGGCAAGGTCGGCCGGTTTCTCTGGATTGCCAGCCTGCGCCAGATAGCTTTTAGCGGCGCATAAAACCATCGGCATTGAGCCCAGGCGGCGGGAAAAAAGGCTGGAATCCTGCAGGGCGCCCACGCGGATCACCACGTCAAGGCCGTCGGCGATCAGGTCTGGCGCAGGTATGCCGGTGACCAGATTAACAGAGAGCCCGGGGTATTCTTTGAGCATTTTCGCCGTTATGCGCGCCAGAACATTCTGTGCCATAGTTGAAGAGCAGCCGATGCGCAGCGTCCCGATGGGGGTATTGTTAAATGCGTATAATTGCTCATGGACATCCTGCGCTTCAAACAGCATCCTACGGCAGCCCTGGTAATAGATTTTACCTGCTTCAGTTAAGCCAAGGCTGCGGGTGCTGCGGTTGAGCAGCTTTACCTGCAGTTCATCTTCCAGTTTGGCGACAGTCTGACTGATCGAGGAAACGCTCATCTGAAGCTGGCGGGCCGCTGCGGTGAATGAACCTAATTCGACCACTTTGGCGAAAACGGACATGCGTTTTAATCGTTCCATTATTCACTCTGGCTTAAAAGTGATTTAGATCACACATTGTAGATAATGCGGCAATCGTTACGTTAATATATTGTTAGCTACATAATAAACGCATCTGCTCACTACCTGTACGCTTCTTATTCAAGGTCATCATGAGTCTGTTTCCTGTCATCGTGATTTTCGGCTTATCGTTTCCGCCGATCTTCTTCGAGTTGCTTTTGTCGCTGGCTATCTTTTGGCTGGTGCACCGACTGCTGGTTCCGACCGGCATTTACGATTTTGTCTGGCACCCAGCACTGTTTAATACGGCGCTCTATTGCTGCCTTTTTTATTTGATATCGCGCTTGTTCGTTTGAGGTTGATGTGAAAACACTTACAAGAAATATCCTCCGTACTGCCATTACCGTGATACTGGTCATTCTGGCCTTCGTGGCGATTTTCCGCGCCTGGGTTTATTACACCGCCTCGCCGTGGACGCGTGATGCGCGCTTTAGCGCCGACATTGTGGCGATTGCCCCCGACGTCTCCGGGCTGATTTCTCAGGTAAACGTCAAGGATAACCAACTGGTTAAGAAAGACCAGGTATTGTTCGTTATTGACCAACCTCGTTACCAAAAAGCGCTGGCGCAGGCGGAAGCTGATGTCGCCTATTATCAGACGTTAGCTCAGGAAAAACGCGTCGAAGCCGGTCGGCGTAATAAGCTTGGCGTACAGGCGATGTCGCGGGAAGAGATTGATCAGGCGAACAACGTACTGCAAACCGTTGAACATCAGCTGGCGAAAGCGGTGGCTAGTCGCGACCTGGCCAGGCTAGATCTGGAGCGGACGGTCATTCGCGCCCCTGCGGATGGCTGGGTGACTAACCTTAACGTCTACACTGGGGAATTTATCACCCGTGGCTCCACGGCGGTGGCGCTGGTGAAAGAGAATACGTTTTACGTCATGGCCTATCTGGAAGAGACCAAACTGGAGGGCGTCCGTCCAGGCTATCGTGCGGAGATTACCCCGCTGGGCAGCAGCAAAACCATTAAAGGGACGGTGGACAGTATCGCTGCGGGGGTGACCAACGCCAGCAGCAGCAGCGACTCGAAAGGGATGGCCTCGGTCGACTCCAACCTTGAGTGGGTGCGTCTGGCGCAGCGTGTGCCGGTGCGTATTCGCCTCGATCACCAGCAGGGGAATCTGTGGCCATCGGGCACCACGGCGACGGTAGTGATCACCGGTCAAGAAGATCGTGATACCAGCCAGGCCAACTTCTTCCAGAAACTGGCTATGCGCCTGCGCGAATTTGGTTAATCGCTATGGGGACATATACCATTGCTCCCCGGCATCTCCGCTTTGCCATTAAGCTTGCATGCGCGGTGGTGCTGGCGCTGTTTGTCGGTTTCCATTTTCAGCTCGAAACGCCGCGCTGGGCGGTACTGACGGCAGCGATCGTCGCCGCCGGGCCGGCCTTTGCTGCTGGCGGCGAACCGTACTCCGGCGCGATCCGCTATCGCGGTATGTTGCGTATTGCCGGGACCTTTATTGGCTGTATTGCGGCGCTGGTTATCATCATCCTGATGATCCGCGCGCCTCTGTTGATGATGCTGGTCTGCTGTCTGTGGGCCGGGTTTTGTACCTGGGTTTCGTCGCTGGTCAAGGTCGAAAACTCCTATGCCTGGGGGCTGGCCGGGTACACCGCGCTGATTATCATTATTACCATCCATACCAATCCGATGCTGGCGCCGCAGTTTGCTGTCGAACGCTGCAGCGAAATTGTCATCGGTATTGTCAGCGCCATCGTCGCCGATCTCCTGTTTTCGCCGCGTTCGATTAAAAAAGAGATCGACCTCGAGCTCGATAATCTGCTGATTGCACAGTATAAGCTGATGCAGTTATGCGTCGCGCACGGTGAAAAAGAGGAAGTGGATCAAGCCTGGGGAGCGCTGGTACGCCGCACTACGGCGCTGGAAGGTATGCGTAGTAACCTGATTATGGAATCCTCACGCTGGGCAAAGGCCAATCAGCGCCTGAAGGCGATCAACACCCTTTCGCTAACCCTTATCACCCAGGCTTGCGAAACCTATCTGATTCAGAACTCACGCCCGGAAATGGTCACGGACGACTATCGCGAGCTGTTCGCCGAGCCGGTTGAGACGGTGCAGGATGTTCACCAGCAGCTGAAGCGCATGCGCCGCTTCCTGACCTGGAAAGGCGAGCATAATACCCCGGTCACGATTTATAGCTGGGTGGGCGCCGCCACGCGTTACCTGCTGCTTAAGCGCGGCGTGGTGGGGAATACTAAAATCAGCCGTATCGAGGATGGCGTGTTGCGCGGCGAAACGGTGGTTAAAGTGGAGTCCGCCGAACGTCATCACGCGATGGTGAACTTCTGGCGCACCTCTGTCTCCTGTATTCTCGGAACGCTATTCTGGCTGTGGACGGGCTGGACCTCAGGCAGCGGCGCGATGGTAATGATCGCCGTGGTTACCGCGCTGGCGATGCGCCTGCCGAATCCCCGAATGGTGGCGATAGACTTCCTCTATGGCACCCTGGCGGCGTTACCGTTGGGCACCTTGTACTTCCTGGTGATCATGCCGGCGACGCAGCAGAGCATGCTGTTGCTTTGCATCAGCCTGGCGGCGATGGCGTTCTTTATCGGGATCGAAGTGCAGAAAAGGCGTCTCGGATCGCTGGGGGCGCTGGCGAGCACCATCAACATTCTGGTGCTGGATAATCCGATGCAGTTCCAGTTCAGCCAGTTCCTCGATAGCGCGCTGGGGCAGATCGTCGGCTGTTTCCTCGCTCTGATGGTTATTCTTATTGTCAGGGATAACTCCCGGGCCAGAACCGGTCGGGTGCTGCTGAACCAGTTTGTCTCCGCGGCGGTCTCTTCGCTGACCACCAACTCGGCGCGTCGCAAAGAAAATCATCTGCCCGCGCTCTATCAGCAGCTGTTTTTATTACTCAATAAATTCCCAGGTGACGTCGCCCGTTTCCGTCTGGCGTTGACGTTAATCATCGCCCATCAGCGCTTGCGCGATGCGCCCGTGCCGGTGAATGACGATCTCTCCGCCTTCCATCGTCAGCTGCGACGAACCGCGGACCATGTGATCTCCGCCGGCAGCGATGATAAGCGTCGGCGCTATTTTACCCAGCTGCTGGCGGAGCTTGATGTCTATCAGGAGAAGCTGCGGGTCTGGGAGGCCTCGCCGCAGGTTACCGAGCCGGTACGGCGACTGGTTGAGATGTTGCATAAGTACCAGCATGTGCTGACCAGCAGCTAACCCATAAACCGACGCCCAGGCGTCGGTTTTTTTATCGCTATACTTAACGGCGACAGAAAGAGAAGCGGGAGGGGCTGTCATGACCACCTATACGTTTGATTTTGACGAAATCGCCGAACAACAGGATTTCTACCGGGAGTTTTCCCGAACCTTCGAGCTGGCTCAGGATAAGGTCAACAACCTGGATTCGCTATGGGACGCAGTGACCGGTGGCCTGCTACCGCTGCCGCTGGATATTGAGTTCATCCATTTAAATGACAAGCAGCGCCGGCGCTTTGGCGCATTGATTTTATTGTTTGATGAAGCAGAGGAAGAGCTGGAGGGGGAGTTGCGTTTTAATGCCCGACAAGCATAAAAAAGCCCCCGGCAGGCGGGGGCAAGTCGTCGAAATAAGACGACGAGGGTTTATTTGTACAGCTCAGCGGTGGCGTGCCAGCTATCGCCGGTACGTGCTTCAATAATACGGTAGCTGCTGGCGCCTTCTTTCTCGGCTTTAGCCGCCAGTTCCTGACGCATGTCCATTGGCGCACTACCTACCTGGGATACGGAGATGGTGCCCATGGATTGCAGATTTTGGGCTTGCTCTGCGTTCACTTGCTGGACAGCCGCGCTGGCACCGAAAGAGAGAAGGGAAGCCAGGCCAAGGGATGCGATGATCATTGCGCGTTTCATAATCTTTACTCCAGTCTTTGTTTTGCCGCGGCGGGGCGATGTATGTCGCCGGGCCGCGGTAGAGAATTTTTGTCAGGTTAATCGTTGACGTCTAAAACTTATTTATACAGCTCAGCAGTGGCATGCCAGTGATCGCCAGTGCGGGCTTCAATAATGCGGTAAGAAGAAGCCCCTTCTTCCTGCGCTTTTTTGTTCAGCATTTCATGCATATCCATCGGGGAAGATGCTACCGCGCCGACGGAAACCGTGCCGATGGCCTCGCGGCCCTGGGCCTGCTCGCTGTTGATAATATCAGCGGCGAAAGCGCCAAACGACACGACGGACAGGATGCTGATAGCAGCTACAGTGGTTTTGATTTTCATGATGTTCACCTCGTCGAATCTTTTTGTTGGGGGTCTTTGTTTCGTGACCCTCATCACAAAACCAAGTATACACTAATCACTAAAAATATTAATACCATGCTAATTGTTTTGTGCGTTAATAGTTACAATAGATTGCGCTTTTTATAACGGATAAGAATTAAAAATGACACGTTAGCGACAGCGATAAGATTTATTTCTAATAAATTCATAAAGGTATACGAATTTGATCTTTTGTGCGTTTTACGATTTTCGCGTTAGTAAAAGAACGTATAGACGGCGTAAATGACACTAAGTGTTAAATAGTTGTTGTGCCGGAAGGGGGGAGAGGCAAAAGAAAAGGGAGTCGCCCTCTGACGGTAGCCAGAGGGGAATTACTCAGAGTTCCTGCTCAAACAGAACCAGAATGGCGTCGTGCAGATCTTTCACCGTAAAACCGCGCGCAGGCGTGGTAAAGATGGTGTCATCCCCGGCGATACTGCCAAGAATGCCTTCCGCTTTGCCCAGCGAGTCGAGAAGACGGGCGATCAGCTGCGCGGCGCCGGGGCTGGTATGAATCACTACTACGGCATCGTTATAGTCGATATCCAGCACCAAATTCTTCAGCGGGCTGGAGGTGGTCGGTACCCCAAGCTCGGCAGGCAAGCAATAGACCATTTCCATTTTGGCGTTACGGGTACGCACCGCGCCAAATTTGGTGAGCATGCGGGAAACCTTCGATTGGTTGATATTCTCGAAGCCCTCTTCCTGCAGCGCCTGGACGATCTCTCCCTGCGAGCTGAATTTCTCTTCTTTAAGCAGCGCTTTAAACGCTTTAACCAGTTCTTCTTGTTTTGCCGAACTTCGCATAAGTCACCCAGATTATGGTGGTAAAATCAACATCATTATGCATAACCATGAATTTTTATGCAAATAATCCGCGAAAGGATAGGTCAATAATGTTATGAAGGGGGCATATTTTAGCAAAAAAACCGTATAAGGAACATGTTCTCATCACAACGCTTAAAGCCATGTAAAAGTAAATGAAATGTTATTGAGTTGGTGTTGTTTTGCGCAACTGGCTGGGTGTATTGTAACCAATAGTCGATCCGGTACTTCGCTTTGCTGGATGGTCAGTCAGGAAGCATAAAGTGCGCCGCTGTTCTATTGCTACGCACAATAATGCATTCTTCAGCCATAATCATTGTAATTGTTCATCTTGTGAATTAAGGTCCAGGCGACGGAATAACGAAAGACTAAATTAACCATAATAAGGAGTTTAGGATGAAAGTTGCAGTCCTTGGCGCTGCCGGTGGTATCGGCCAGGCGCTTGCCCTACTACTTAAGACCCAACTGCCTTCAGGTTCAGAGCTCTCGTTGTACGACATCGCTCCGGTTACGCCGGGCGTGGCGGTAGATCTAAGTCATATCCCCACAGATGTAAAAATTAAAGGATTTTCCGGTGAAGACGCTACTCCGGCGCTGGAAGGCGCGGATGTAGTGCTGATCTCCGCGGGCGTGGCGCGTAAGCCCGGCATGGATCGTTCCGACCTGTTTAATGTGAATGCGGGTATCGTGAAGAACCTCGTGCAGCAGATTGCCAAAACCTGCCCGCAGGCCTGCATCGGCATTATCACCAACCCGGTGAATACCACCGTGGCTATCGCCGCCGAAGTACTGAAAAAAGCCGGCGTGTACGATAAAAACAAACTGTTCGGCGTTACCACGCTGGACATCATCCGTTCCAATACCTTTGTGGCGGAGCTGAAAGGTAAATCGGCAACCGAGGTGGAAGTCCCGGTCATTGGTGGTCACTCCGGGGTCACCATTCTGCCTTTACTGTCGCAGATCCCCGGCGTCAGCTTTAGCGATCAGGAAATTGCCGACCTGACTAAACGTATTCAGAACGCCGGTACCGAAGTCGTGGAAGCGAAAGCGGGCGGCGGGTCGGCGACCTTGTCGATGGGCCAGGCGGCTGCCCGTTTTGGTCTCTCTCTGGTTCGCGCCATGCAGGGGGAAAAAGGCGTGGTGGAGTGCGCCTACGTGGAAGGCGACGGCCACTATGCGCGTTTCTTCTCCCAGCCGCTGCTGCTGGGGAAAAACGGCGTGGAAGAGCGACAGTCTATCGGCAAACTCAGCGCCTTTGAACAGCAGGCGCTGGAGGGCATGCTGGACACCCTGAAGAAAGATATCGCGCTCGGCGAAGACTTCGTCAACAAGTAATCTCGCCCTAACAGAAGAGCCGGAACCGCTGTTCCGGCTTTTTATTGTCCAGCATTCATGGAAACCGGGTTTCTGGTCAGATTCCCGGCCGGTCCGGTATTTAGCGATTAACGTGGCTCCCCAAACGGGGAGCCGTTTAGTTGGTGGCCGGGTATTCCTGGACGGCGATATGGAGCGTGATTTTCTTATCATCACGCATGATGACCACCGGAATTTCCGATCCCGGGCGGATCTCGGCCACCTGATCCATCGTCTCCAGTGCCGAGACGGCGGGTTTGTCATTCACGGAGATGATTACGTCGTTGGCGCGGATCCCGGCTTGCGCCGCTGGACCGTCCGGGGCGACATCGTTAACGACGATCCCCTGAATCTGATCGATCCCTCCGCCCTGCGCGTGCAGCGGGGCGATCTCCCGGCCGCTAATGCCGATATAGCCGCGGATCACCCGGCCATCGCGGATCAGTTTATCCATAATTTTGGTCGCTAACTGGAACGGGATCGCAAAGCCAATGCCTTCCGGCGTTTCGCCGTCATTGCTCTTGTCAAAGGAAAGGGTGTTAATCCCCATCAGCTCGCCGAGAGAGTTCACCAGCGCCCCGCCGGAGTTACCGTGGTTGATCGAGGCGTCAGTCTGCAGGAAGTTCTGGCGGCCGGTCGGATTGAGGCCAATGCGCCCTGTGGCGCTGATAATCCCCTGGGTGATGGTCTGCCCCAGGTTATAAGGGTTGCCAATCGCCAGCACCACGTCGCCGATGTGCGGCGTGCGTTTCGGATTGATCGGGATCACCGGCAGCCCGCCGGTAGCATTGATCTTGAGCACGGCGAGATCGGTGAGGGAATCGGATCCTACCAGCAGCGCTTCGAAGACGCGGCCGTCCTGCAGGGCGACGATAATCTGATCGGCATCGTTGATAACATGCTTGTTGGTCAGGATATAGCCGCGCTGATCCATAATCACCCCTGAGCCAAGCGTCAGCTGATTATGGCTGGTGCTGTTCAGGGCGCGGTTATAGACGTTCACCACGGCGGGCGCCGCGCGGCGCACCGCGGCGTTATAGCTCGCCGGGGAGTCGTCTGCCGTATCGTTCTGGGTAGTCGGCGCCAACTGCCACTGGCGCAGCGAGGGCATCAGGGCCAGCAGCAGACCCCCGACAAGCAAACCGATGAGTACTGAACGTAATAACTTTCCAGGCATGATGCAGATATCGTTAATGAATGGTCAGGCGCAGCATAGCATGAGTTGTCCGGACATCGCACATGGCGGCGATGCCCGGAGAGACAATCAGCGCAGCAGCAGATAGATGCTTTCGTTGCCGCGGATCACGTTCAGGGCGATGACCGGCGGTTTGCCTTCGAGCGCTTTGCGCAGTTCGGCAATCGAGTGAATACGCTGCCGGTTAAGGCCAATGATAATGTCATCCTTATGCAGACCGACCTGGGCGGCGGCGCTGCCTTTATCCACATTATCGATCACCACTCCTTTGGTGCCATCTTTCATCTGGCCGTCGCTGAACGAGGCCCCCTGCAGCGCCGGGATAATCAGTTCCGCGCTGGCGGTTGAGGAGGTGCTCTTATCCAGGGTCACTTCGACATCGACCGGCTTTCCATCGCGCAGCAGGCCCAGTTTGACCTTGGTACCCGGCTCGGTGGTGGCGATCCGCGAACGCAGTTCGGCGAAACTGTTCAGCGGTTTGCCGTTCAGACTCACGATGACGTCCCCGGATTTAATCCCCGCTTTGGCGGAGCCGGAGTTTGGCAGGACTTCACTGACGAAGGCGCCGCGCTGAACGTTGAGATTCATCGCTTTGGCGATGTCGGCGCTCATTTCCATGCCTTTAATGCCCAACAGGCCGCGCTTGATTTCGCCAAACTGAATAAGCTGGTCGGCGAGGGTTTTCGCCATATTGCTTGGAATGGCAAAGCCGATGCCGATGCTGCCGCCGCCCGGCGCGAGGATCGCGGTGTTGATCCCGATAAGCTCGCCGTTGAGGTTCAGCAGCGCGCCGCCGGAATTGCCGCGGTTAATCGAGGCGTCGGTCTGAATGAAATTCTCCAGCCCTTCAAGGTTCAAGCCGCTGCGGCCAAGGGCAGAGATAATGCCGGATGTGGCGGTCTGGCCAAGGCCGAACGGGTTGCCGACGGCGACGGCGAAGTCGCCGACGCGAAGTTTATCAGAGTCAGCAATGGCGATTTGCGTCAGGTGGTCTGGCTTAATCAGCTGCAGCAGAGCGATATCGCTCTGTTCATCGCTCCCGACCAGTTTGGCATCGAACTCACGGCCATCGTTCAGCTGGACGCTGATCTTCTGCGCCTGATTGATGACGTGGTTATTGGTCAGCACATAGCCTTTCGCCGCGTCGATGATAACGCCGGAGCCGAGCCCTTCAAACGGCTGCGCCTGCTCCTGCGGGGCGTTATCGCCAAAATATTTTTTCAGCTCTTCCGGCATATTGAGCGTCGGCGAGGCGGTGCCTTCCACCTGTACGCTAACTACCGCCGGCAGAACCTTTTCCAGCATCGGCGCCAGGCTTGGTAACGCGCCCTGGCCGGGCACCTGAGTCGGTAAGGATGCCGCTGCCGGAGGCAGGACCGACAACGATAACCCAATGCTTAACGCTAACGCACTCAACAGCAAAGTCTGTTTCTTCATTAGATGCTGGCTCTCGTAACCTGAGGTGTATGGAAAAATGTCCTGAATAACCTGATGTTATTGAATTTTTGCACAGGTAACAACGTGGGGACTGGTTTAAATTGTAGCCGGGAAGTGGGGGAAGGAGCGGGCGCGACGGGCGCGCCCGGAGAATATTTTAATCGCAGCGAGGCTTAATCGCGTTTTGCGCCTCCGCGCAGTAAACCGGATGCGCCCTCGGAGTAGTCGCGCGGCATCTGGACCGGCGCCTGATCGTTACTGGCTTCAGACTCTTCCAGACGGTTGCGGAACGGGTTGGCGTCTGCCATCGAGTCCGGCAGCAGGTTGTTAGAGCTTTTCGCCATATGCTGATATAGCTGACGATAGTCGTGCGCCATGTTATCCAGCAGTTCGGCGCTACGCGCAAAGTGGCTCACCAGCTCTTCACGGTACTCTTCAAGCTCGGCTTTATTCTTTTCCAGTTCGTACTGCAGCGCCTGCTGTTGGCGCAGTTTGCGGTTGCCGAAACGCATGGCGACGGCACCAATGATGATACCGACGACTAACCCAATTAGCGCGTATTCCCAGGTCATGAACATCTCCCGTTGTATTGTGGTTCCGTAGGGTGGCTCTTAGGCTCTCCGCCTGCGCCCGATAGTGCCACTATAACCGCTAATTCCACAGAAGTGGAATCCTGGCGTATCATCGCGTAGTGTAGAACGGCCTTTTTTTCGTCAATCGTGAGCTTCGGCATTACGGTTTTCAAGGAATAACAATTAGATCATGCAAAGCCTGTCTCCAACATCGCGTTACCTTTTAGCCCTGAAAGAGGGCAGCCATCAACCCGACGACGTCCAGCAAGAAGCGGTGAGCCGCCTTGATACCATTTACCAGGAACTGCAGACGCAGCCCGCGCCGGTCGCGTCAGGCGGCGGTTTGCGCGCGAAATTCGGCAAACTGCTGGGTAAGCGCGAGCCGGCTGCCGGGACGGCACCTGTCCGCGGCCTATATATGTGGGGCGGCGTGGGGCGAGGCAAAACCTGGCTGATGGACCTGTTTTACCAGAGCCTGCCGGGCGAGCGTAAACAGCGCCTGCATTTCCATCGTTTCATGCTGCGCGTACACGAAGAGCTGACCACCCTGCAGGGACATAGCGACCCGCTGGAGATCGTCGCCGACCGCTTTAAAGCGGAAACCGACGTGCTCTGTTTCGACGAGTTTTTTGTCTCCGATATTACCGACGCCATGCTGTTGGGCGGGCTGATGAAAGCCCTGTTCGCCCGCGGCATCACCCTGGTGGCGACCTCCAATATTCCGCCGGATGAACTCTATCGTAATGGCCTGCAGCGGGCCCGTTTTCTGCCGGCGATCGACGCCATCAAGCAGCATTGCGATATTATGAACGTCGATGCCGGCATCGATTATCGACTGCGTACCCTGACGCAGGCGCACCTGTGGCTGTCGCCGCTGAATAACGACACCCGCGAACAGATGGATAAACTGTGGCTCGCGCTGGCGGGCGCGCCGCGCGCTGCCGGGCCGACGCTGGAGATTAACCATCGCGAGCTGCCTACCCTCGGCGTAGAAAACCAGACGCTGGCGGCGTCATTCGCCACGCTATGCGTGGATGCGCGCAGCCAGCATGACTATATCGCGCTCTCCCGACTGTTCCATACGGTGATGCTGTTCGACGTGCCGGTGATGACCGCGCAGCTGGAGAGCGAGGCCCGCCGCTTTATCGCTCTGGTGGATGAGTTCTACGAGCGCCATGTAAAGCTGGTGGTCAGCGCGGCAGTACCGCTGTACGACATTTACCAGGGCGAGCGGCTGAAGTTTGAGTTCCAGCGCTGTCTCTCGCGTCTGCAGGAGATGCAGAGCGAAGAGTACCTCAAACGTCCGCATATGCCCTGACAGGTGACTTTTTCAGGCGGATTCAGGGCCGTAAGGCCGCCCCGGGCGCGGCCTGAAAAATCTCATAAAGGGGTCGATCTTTGACCCCGACTTCTCTATAATCTTGCGACCCCACGTTACGAGAAGGTTTTTTTCCCGAAACTTTCTATGCGCCGGCATAGGCTATTCGAAGGGGTAGGTTTGCTGGACAATGTCGTGTGAACCTCAACTGACTAAACGTTTGGGTGTTCACCAACGTGTAACTTATTATTTGGGTAAGCTTTTAATGAAAACTTTTACAGCTAAACCAGAAACCGTAAAACGCGACTGGTATGTTGTTGACGCGACCGGTAAAACTCTGGGCCGTCTGGCTACTGAACTGGCTCGTCGCCTGCGCGGTAAGCACAAAGCGGAATACACTCCGCACGTTGATACCGGTGATTACATCATCGTTCTGAACGCAGAAAAAGTTGCTGTTACCGGCAACAAGCGCGAAGACAAAATGTACTACCACCACACCGGCCACATCGGTGGTATCAAAGAAGCGACCTTTGAAGAGATGATTGCCCGCCGTCCTGAGCGTGTGATTGAAATCGCGGTTAAAGGCATGCTGCCAAAAGGCCCGCTGGGTCGTGCTATGTACCGTAAACTGAAAGTTTACGCGGGTAACGAGCACAACCACGCGGCACAGCAACCGCAAGTTCTTGACATCTAATCGGGATTATAGGCAATGGCTGAAAATCAATACTACGGCACTGGTCGCCGCAAAAGTTCCGCAGCTCGCGTTTTCATCAAACCGGGCAACGGTAAAATCGTTATCAACCAGCGTTCTCTGGAACAGTACTTCGGTCGTGAAACTGCCCGCATGGTAGTTCGTCAGCCGCTGGAACTGGTCGACATGGTTGAGAAACTGGATCTGTACATCACTGTTAAAGGTGGTGGTATCTCTGGTCAGGCTGGTGCGATCCGTCACGGTATCACCCGCGCTCTGATGGAGTACGACGAGTCCCTGCGTTCCGAACTGCGTAAAGCTGGCTTCGTTACTCGTGACGCTCGTCAGGTTGAACGTAAGAAAGTCGGTCTGCGTAAAGCACGTCGTCGTCCGCAGTTCTCCAAACGTTAATTGTTTTCTGCTCACGCAGAACAATTTGCGAAAAAACCCGCTTCGGCGGGTTTTTTTATGGATAAAACGGCTGTTATCCACAAGCATAGCGCCGGTTCTCGCCACTTTTTCAGCATTTCCAGAATCCCCTCACCACAACGTCTTCAAAATCTGGTAAACTATCATCCAATTTTCTGCCCAAATGCTGGTGATTGTTCATTTTTTGTTTTATTCGTGAACGAAGGTGACATCGCGCTAATGGGGTTTTTACATCTGGCTGGTCATGAGTGGCCGGCAGCAGTACAAAATTCTGAATATACCTGGAGGTTTTCATGGCTGTCGCTGCCAACAAACGTTCGGTAATGACGCTGTTTTCTGGTCCTACTGACATCTATAGCCATCAGGTCCGCATTGTGCTGGCCGAGAAGGGTGTCAGTTTTGAGATAGAGCACGTGGAGAAGGATAACCCGCCTCAGGATCTGATTGACCTCAACCCGAATCAAAGCGTACCGACGCTGGTGGATCGTGAGCTCACTCTGTGGGAATCCCGCATCATTATGGAGTATCTGGATGAGCGTTTCCCGCACCCGCCGTTAATGCCGGTTTATCCGGTGGCGCGTGGTGAAAGCCGCCTGTATATGCAACGTATCGAGAAGGACTGGTATTCGCTGATGAACACCATCCAGAGCGGTACCGCAGCGCAAGCTGATGCTGCGCGTAAGCAGCTGCGTGAAGAATTGCTGGCCATCGCGCCGGTCTTCACCCAGAAACCTTACTTCCTGAGCGATGAGTTCAGCCTGGTGGACTGCTACCTGGCGCCGCTGCTGTGGCGTCTGCCGGTTCTTGGTGTGGAGCTGGTTGGCGCTGGCGCGAAAGAGCTCAAAGGCTATATGACTCGCGTATTTGAGCGTGATTCCTTCCTCGCTTCTTTAACTGAAGCCGAGCGTGAAATGCGCCTCGGTCGGGGCTAAATAATGGATGTATCACAGCTGACGCCGCGTCGCCCGTATCTGTTACGGGCGTTTTATGACTGGCTGCTGGATAACCAGCTGACGCCGCACCTGGTGGTGGATGTGACGCTGCCGGGCGTGCTCGTGCCGATGGAGTACGCGCGCGATGGGCAAATCGTTCTCAATATTGCCCCGCGTGCGGTAGGCAATCTCGAGCTGGCGAACGACGAAGTGCGCTTCAACGCGCGCTTTGGCGGGGTACCACGCAACGTGTCTGTCCCGCTGGCTGCGGTACTCGCCATCTACGCCCGTGAGAACGGCGCTGGTACGATGTTCGAACCGGAAGCGGCCTATGACGAAGACGTCAGCAGCCTCAACGATGATGACGTCGCGCCGGAGAGTGAAAGCGAAACGGTGATGTCGGTGATCGATGGCGATAAGCCGGATAATCACGACGACGATCCTGACGACACGCCGCCGCCGCGCGGTGGTCGCCCGGCGCTGCGCGTGGTGAAGTAAATCCCTTCTCTGACAGGCCCTGCGGGGCCTGTTTTTTTGTCTGTCCGCTTTGTTAACTCTGCCACAAACGAGGCGTCCCATGGCTGGTATCGTCATCGCCACAGGTAGTTTTTAGGGAGCAGACATGTCTTTACTCGCACAACTGGACCAGCGTATCCGTCATCATGGCGGATTAATTGTCTCCTGCCAGCCGGTGCCGGGCAGTCCGCTGGATAATCCCGCTATCGTCGCGGCAATGGCGCTGGCGGCTGAGCAGGCGGGAGCGGTAGCGCTGCGCATCGAAGGCCTGGCCAACCTGCAGGCCGTTCGTCCGTTAGTGACGGTGCCCGTTATTGGGTTGATCAAACGCGATTTGCCCGATAGCCCGGTGCGTATTACGCCATGGCTGGAAGATATCGACGCGCTGGCGCAGGGCGGAGCGGATATTATTGCTATTGACGGCACCCAGCGTCAGCGTCCGGCGTCAGTGTCGGCGCTATTAGCAGAAATTCATCGGCTGGGGAAAGTGGCGATGGCCGATTGCTCATCTCTCGACGATGCTCTCGAGTGCTGGCAGTTGGGGGCTGAGATTGTCGGCACGACTCTCTCCGGCTATACCGCAGAAGAGACGCCGGATGAGCCGGATCTGGCGCTGGTGCAATGCCTGAGCGCGGCGGGCTGCAGAGTGATTGCCGAAGGGTGCTATAACACGCCTGCCCAGGCGGCGGAGGCGATGCGCTGCGGCGCGTGGGCGGTGACCGTCGGCTCGGCGATTACCCGCCTGGAGCATATCTGCGGCTGGTATAATACGGCGCTGAAAGCGGCGGTTTGCCCGGCGAATGAGCAATAAAAAAGCCCGATGACGTTAACCATCGGGCTTTTATGCGTGAGGTTCCGGACCTAATCAGACTTCAAGGTAGTTGAGGATCCCGTCCGCCGCTTTACGGCCTTCGGCAATCGCGGTGACCACCAGATCGGAACCGCGAACGATATCGCCACCGGCGAAGATTTTCGGGTTGCTGGTCTGGAAGGCGTTTTCGCTGCCTTCCGGGGCGATAATACGGCCCTGGGAGTCCAGTTCGACGCTGTGCTTCGCCAGCCACTCCATGCTGTGCGGACGGAAGCCAAACGCCATGACTACGGCGTCAGCCGGCACCACGTGCTCAGAGCCGGGGACGATCTCCGCGCGGCGGCGGCCCTTCGCATCCGGCTGGCCCATTTCGGTGCGCGCCATCTTCACGCCGCAAACCTTACCGTTGGCATTCACTTCCACGCCCAGCGGCTGGACGTTAAACTGGAACTCAACGCCTTCTTCGCGCGCGTTTTTCACTTCGCGTTTTGAGCCGGGCATGTTCTCTTCGTCACGGCGATAGGCGCAGATCACGTGCGCCGCATTCTGACGGACGGAGGTGCGTACGCAGTCCATCGCGGTATCGCCACCGCCGAGCACCACCACGCGTTTGCCTTCCATGCTGACATAGGGCTCATCGGCGGTTTCACCAAAGCCCATGATCTGCTTAGTGTTAGCGATCAGGAACGGCAGCGCGTCGTAAACACCCGGAGCGTCTTCGTTGTCCAGTCCACCGCGCATCGACTGATAGGTCCCGACGCCGAGGAACACCGCATCGTACTCCTTCAGCAGGTCGTCGAGCTGCACGTCGCGGCCCACTTCGGTATTGAGTTTGAACTCAATGCCCATGCCGGTGAAGATCTCCCGGCGGCGGGTCATCACCTCTTTTTCCAGCTTGAACGCCGGGATACCGAAGGTCAGCAGGCCGCCGATTTCCGGATGGCGGTCAAATACCACCGCCTTGACGCCGTTACGGGTCAGCACGTCGGCGCAGGCGAGGCCCGCCGGGCCAGCGCCGATGATCGCGACGGTTTTACCGGTCGGCTTCACGTCGGAGAGATCCGGACGCCAGCCCATCTCGAATGCCTTATCGTTGATATAGCGTTCGATGTTGCCGATGGTCACCGCGCCGAACTCATCGTTCAGCGTACAGGAGCCTTCACACAGGCGGTCCTGCGGGCAGACGCGCCCGCAGACTTCCGGCAGAGTGTTGGTTTGATGCGACAGCTCGGCCGCTTCAAAAATACGCCCCTCGTTGGCCAGCTTCAGCCAGTTCGGGATGTAGTTATGCACCGGGCACTTCCATTCGCAGTACGGGTTGCCACAGGAGAGGCAGCGATCCGCCTGCGCCTTGGCCTGGCCTTCTGAAAACGGCTCGTAAATTTCCACAAACTCAATTTTACGGATCTTCAGCGGTTTCTTTGGCGGATCAACGCGCTGCAGGTCGATAAATTGATAAACGTTCTGACTCATCTTAACCCCTTACTGCGCCTGCACCCGCAGCTCAGCTGCGGAACGACTACGGTGACCCAACAGTGCTTTAACATCGCTGGACTTTGGTTTAACCAGCGCAAACTTCGCGGAGAAGGCCGGCCAGTTGGCGAGGATCTCTTCGCCGCGTTGCGAACCGGTAAGCTGTACGTGCTCGGTGATTAAACCGCGCAGGTGCTCTTCATGGATGGCCAGAGAATCAACGTCCAGCACTTCCACCAGCTCCGGGTTCACGCGTTTGCGGAAGTCGCCATCTTCATCCAGGACATAGGCAAAGCCGCCGGTCATCCCTGCGCCGAAGTTGACGCCGGTTTTTCCGAGCACGCAGACGATGCCGCCGGTCATATATTCGCAGCCGTTGTCGCCGATGCCTTCCACCACGGTGATGGCGCCGGAGTTACGCACGGCGAAACGCTCGCCCGCGCGGCCTGCGGCGTACAGACGACCACCGGTCGCGCCGTACAGGCAGGTGTTGCCGATAATACTGGCTTCATGGCTGCGGAACGCAGAGCCCACCGGCGGACGAATGGCCAGCAGACCGCCCGCCATGCCTTTCCCGACGTAGTCGTTGGCGTCGCCAGTCAGATGCAGTTCCACGCCGCCGGCGTTCCACACGCCGAAGCTCTGGCCCGCGGTGCCGCTAAAGTGAGCGACGATCGGGTCGCCCGCCAGTCCCTGGTCGCCATGGGTCTGGGCGATATACCCGGACAGCGAGGCCCCCACGGAGCGGTCGGTGTTACGGATATCAAACCAGAACGTCTTGCTCTGCTTTTCATCCACGTACGGTTTCGCCTGCTGCAGCAGCTGGGCGTTGAGCACGCCGTTATCGAACGGTGGGTTGTTCTCGGTGCAGTACAGCGCTTTGCCCGGATGCGGCTCTGCGGTCTCCAGCAGTTTACCCAGATCCAGTTTCTGCTGCTTGGCGGTGAACCCATCCAGCTCTTTGAGCAGATCGGTGCGGCCAATCAGATCCACCAGACGCTTGACGCCCAGCTGGGCCATCAGCTCGCGGGTCTCACGGGCGATAAATTCAAAGTAGTTGGTCACTTTGAACGGCAGACCGTGATAGTGATTCTTACGCAGTTTGTCATCCTGGGTCGCCACGCCGGTAGCGCAGTTGTTCAGGTGGCAAATACGCAGGTATTTACAGCCCAGCGCGACCATCGGGCCGGTACCGAAACCGAAGCTCTCCGCGCCGAGGATCGCCGCTTTGATGATATCGAGACCGGTTTTCAGGCCGCCATCCACCTGCAGACGGATCTTATGACGTAGACCGTTAGCGACCAGCGCCTGCTGGGTTTCCACCAGGCCGAGCTCCCACGGACAGCCGGCATATTTCACCGAAGAGAGCGGGCTCGCCCCGGTGCCGCCGTCGTAGCCGGCGATGGTGATCAGGTCGGCATAGGCTTTGGCCACGCCGGTGGCGATGGTGCCAACGCCCGGCTCAGAAACCAGTTTGACCGAAATCATCGCTTTCGGATTGACCTGCTTGAGGTCGAAAATCAGCTGCGCCAGATCCTCGATAGAGTAGATATCGTGGTGCGGCGGCGGGGAAATCAGCGTGACGCCCGGTACCGAATAGCGCAGTTTAGCGATGTACGGGGTGACTTTATCACCCGGCAGCTGGCCACCTTCACCCGGTTTCGCCCCCTGGGCGACTTTGATCTGGATGACGTCGGCATTGACCAGGTAGGCTGGCGTGACGCCGAAGCGGCCGGACGCGACCTGCTTGATGCGCGACACTTTATTAGTGCCGTAGCGCGCCGGGTCTTCACCGCCTTCACCGGAGTTGGAGAAGCCGCCGATGCTGTTCATCGCTTCCGCCAGCGACTCGTGCGCTTCCGGGCTCAGGGCGCCGATCGACATCGCCGCGGTATCGAAGCGTTTAAACAGCTCCTTCGCCGGCTCTACTTCGTCGATGCTGATAGCGTCTTCGCCTGGGTTGAGCGCCAGCAGGTCGCGCAGCGTGGCCGCTGGACGTTCGTTAACCAATTTCGCGTATTGTTGATAATCGCTGTATTCGCCGCTCTGCACGGCCTGCTGCAGGGTGCGCACCACGTCCGGGTTGTAGGCATGATATTCGCCGCCGTGCACATATTTCAGCAAACCGCCCTGGGCCAGCGGCTTACGCGCCAGCCAGGCGCGTTTCGACAGATTCAGCAGATCCTGCTGGAAGTCGTCGAAGCTGGCGCCGCCGATGCGGCTGACCACGCCCTGGAAGCAGAGATCGGAGACATCGCGATGCAGACCGACCGCTTCGAACAGCTTCGAGCAGCGGTAGGAGGCGATGGTCGAGATCCCCATCTTGGACATGATCTTATACAGACCTTTATTGATACCGTTGCGATAGTTCAGCATCACCGCACGGTACGGTTTATCGATGGCTTTGCTGTCGACCAGCTTCGCCAGCGTTTCGTAGGCGAGGTATGGATAGATAGCCGTCGCCCCAAAGCCGAGCAGCACGGCGAAGTGGTGCGGATCGCGGGCGCTGGCGGTTTCAACGATGATGTTGGCATCGCAGCGCAGGCTTTTATCGACCAGACGGGTCTGGATCGCGCCAACGGCCATCGGCGCCGGTACCGGCAGACGGTCTTTGGCGATGTTGCGGTCAGAGAGCACCAGCAGCACGGTGCCGTCGCGCACCATTTGCTCCGCTTTATCGCACAGCGCTTTCACCGTCTCGCTGAGGGAGGCCTCTGCCGGGTTGAACGTGATATCGAGGACGTCGGCGCGATAGTGCTCTTCTTCCATCGTCGTCAGCTGTTTAAAATCGGAGTACAGCAGGATCGGCGATTTGAAGCTCAGACGATGCGCCTGGCCTTCCGCTTCGCAGAAGACGTTCATTTCGCGGCCGATGCTGGTAGCCAGCGACATGACGTGCGCTTCGCGCAGCGGGTCGATCGGCGGGTTAGTCACCTGGGCGAACTGCTGACGGAAGTAATCGTAGATAATGCGCGGCTGGCTGGAGAGCACGGCGAAAGGCGTGTCATCGCCCATCGAACCGACTGCTTCCTGGCCATTTTCGCCGAGCACGCGCAGGACGGAGTCCAGCTCTTCCGCGCTGTAGTTAAACTGTTTCTGGTAGCTGGCGAGCGTGTCGTCATCCAGCTGGCGACTGCCAACCTCTTCGTCCGGCAGATCTTCGAACGGCACCAGGCGACGAACGTTTTTCTCCATCCACTCTTTATACGGGTGGCGGCTCTTCAGATCGTCATCGGTTTCCGCTGAGTGCAGAATGCGTCCGGCACGGGTATCGATAACCATCAGCTCGCCCGGGCCCACGCGGCCTTTCTCGACCACTTCGTCAGGCTGGTAATCCCAGATGCCGACTTCGGAGGCGCAGGTGATGAGCTTATCTTTGGTAATGACGTAGCGCGCCGGGCGCAGACCGTTACGGTCGAGGTTACAGGCCGCGTAGCGGCCATCTGACATGACGATGCCCGCCGGGCCGTCCCACGGCTCCATATGCATGGAGTTAAAGTCGAAGAACGAACGCAGCTCCGGATCCATATCCGGGTTGTTCTGCCAGGCTGGCGGCACCAGCAGACGCATGGCGCGCACGATGTCCATCCCGCCGGCCAGCAGCAGCTCCAGCATGTTGTCCATAGAACTGGAGTCGGAGCCGGTTTCGTTAACGAACGGCGCGGCGTCGTGCAGGTCTGGGATCAGCGGGGTCTGGAACTTATAGGTACGGGCGCGGGCCCACTGGCGGTTGCCGGTAATGGTGTTAATTTCACCGTTGTGCGCCAGGTAGCGGAACGGCTGCGCCAACGGCCAGCGTGGTACGGTGTTGGTGGAGAAGCGCTGGTGGAACAGGCAGATAGCCGACTCCAGGCGCAGGTCCGCGAGGTCCAGGTAGAAGCGCGGCAAATCCGCCGGCATACACAGACCTTTATAGATGTTGACCAGATTGGACAAGCTACAAACGTAGAAATCCTTGTCTTCCTGCAGGCGTTTTTCAATGCGACGACGCGCAATAAACAGACGGCGCTCCATATCGCGCGGGCGCCAGCCAGCCGGGGCGTTGACAAAGATTTGCTCAATACGGGGCAGCGAGGAGAGGGCGATTTCACCGAGCACGCCTTCGTTGGTCGGCACATCGCGCCAGCCGACAATCGACAGGGTCTCAAGCTGAAGTTCTTCTTCAACGATGCGGCGCGCCGCTTTAGCCAGCTCAGGATCTTTATTCAGGAACAGCATCCCAACGGCGTAGTTTTTGGCTAAACGCCAGCCGCGCTCTTCGGCAACGATGCGGAAGAAACGATCGGGTTTTTGCAGCAGCAGACCGCAACCGTCGCCGGTTTTACCATCGGCAAGGATTGCGCCACGGTGCTGCATGCGGGCCAGTGCGTGTATTGCGGTTCGCACTACCTTGTGGCTAGGTTCGCCTTCTATGTGGGCGATCAGGCCGAAACCACAGTTATCCCTCTCAAGGGATTTGTCGTACAACATATCAGTGAACCTCCCCAGGCTCTACGGACACCCTCCGATACCGATTGCGCACAGGCACAGAAAGAGCATGGCGACGGGGTTTACACCTCGCATTCGCCCTCTTTAAATCCTTTTCGCATCGGTACACAAGTTTGAGGACTTGCTGTTAAGAGGGAATCTCAATTACTGCATAAATATGATGAGCAGAGTGCTCATCCAGAAAGCTTCCAGCGGATTCCCAACTTATCGGGAATCCACACTTACGTCAAATGGCAATCTTATTAATACAAAAATGTGCTATACACAAGTTAACTAATTGTTATTAAAGAAAATAATGGCAATTTTTATGCTTTTAATACGCCTGCTGGTGGTGCGGCTAGTGTGATCTGTCTCACTGTGCACGCGGCTTTGCATTACCAATATGCGCTGAAATACATTTCATTATTAGCATATTTGACTGCAATATTTTTAACTACTGGACATTAATACCGTTTTTTACCAGAAAGCAGATTAGGGCAATGCTAAGATAAAATATAAGGAAAACTCATCACCTGGGGGTTGAATGAAATTGCAGTAATATTGATTGTTTATGCAATAGGGTTGATCGCCGCGCTGACGATTGATCCAGGTCATCGCCATCGGTGACGAAAAGTGGCAGGCTTGGCCCCCTTTGTTGAGGGCGGTCTATCAGATTATGCAGTTACAGAAATTAGTCAATATGTTTGGTGGGGATCTTATGCGTCGCTATGGCGAAAAGGTCCATAAGCTAACGCTGCACGGCGGTTTTAGCTGCCCAAACCGCGACGGCACGCTGGGCCGCGGCGGTTGCACTTTCTGTAACGTGGCATCGTTTGCCGATGAGGCGCAGCAGCATCGCTCTATCGCCGAACAGCTCGCTCATCAGGCGCAGCTCGTCAACCGGGCGAAGCGCTATCTGGCCTATTTTCAGGCCTACACCAGCACCTTCGCTGAAGTGCAGGTGCTCCGTTCAATGTATCGTCAGGCCGTCAGTGCCGCAAATATCGTTGGCCTGTGCGTCGGCACCCGCCCGGACTGCGTTCCGCAGGCGGTCCTTGACCTGCTGAGTGAATACCATCAGCAAGGGTATGAGGTATGGCTGGAGCTGGGGCTGCAAACTGCTCATGACAAGACCCTGCATCGCATTAACCGTGGACACGATTTCGCCTGTTATCAGCGTACCGCGCGCCTGGCGCGAGAGCGGGGGCTGAAAGTCTGTGCGCATCTGATCGTCGGTCTGCCCGGAGAGAGCCAGGGGCATTGTCTGCAGACGCTGGAGCAGGTAGTGGCGACCGGCGTGGATGGGATCAAATTGCATCCACTGCATATTGTGAAAGGCAGCATTATGGCCAAAGCGTGGCAGGCCGGGCGTCTCGATGGCATTGAGCTGGAGGCGTATACCGTCACCGCTGGAGAGATGATCCGCCATACGCCGCCGGAGGTGATCTACCACCGTATTTCCGCCAGCGCCCGTCGGCCCACGTTGTTGGCGCCGCTGTGGTGTGAAAATCGCTGGACCGGCATGGTTGAACTGGATCGTTATCTGAATCAGCAGGGCGCTCAGGGCTCGGCGCTGGGCCGTAGCTGGGTTGCTCCCCAGGCTGAGTGAGAAGTACGAGCGTGATGTCCGGAACAATGCCGGACATCGCGCTCCTGCCATTTATGCCTGGCTGGCTTTCATCGTCACACGCGGAGTTTTGATCACGAACAGCACCAGCAGGGCGCCAAGCGCGGCGATAGTGCCGGCGAGTACGAAAGCGCTGTCAAATTTACCAGTAGACTGCACGATATAGCCGGTAACAATCGGCCCCACGATGCCGGAGACGCTGCCGATAAGATGGATAAAGCCGCTGGCGCCGCCGACGCGGGATTTATGCACCACGTCCTGGATAATCGCCCAGTAGATCGCCCCGGTTACATAGAGGAAAAAGATAGAGACCGACATCAGCAGAACGGCAGGCACGACGCTGCTGACGGTACCCGCCAGTCCCACGCAGATAGCGGCCATCAGCAGGCATACCACCAGCACAATTTTGCGCGACAGCAGCAGGCGCCCGGTGAGTTTAAAAATTTTATCGGAAATATAGCCCCCAAGCGCCAGACCGACAAAGCCGACTATCCATGGGATCATAGTGGTAAGGCTCATCTGTTTAATATCCAGATGGTGCTGTTGTACCAGATAGGACGGGAACCAGCTGAGAAAGAAAAACAGAATATAGTTGTAGCAGAAGAAGGCAAAGGCCGTTACCAGAATAATTGGCTGTTTCAAATAATAACCCAGCGAGTGAGTTGTTTGATTTTCTATTGTTTCCAGCGCGACTTCTTCTTCTTTCATTTTATTAATCAGCTTAAGTTCTTCCTGGCTGACTTTTTTGTGCTTTTCGGGCGAATTAGCGGCAATGAAAAACCACGCTATCATCCATACAATACCGATAGCGAAAATAATCATAAAAGCCGGGCGCCAGCCGAATGCCAGGGCCAGGTAACCGACGATGGGGCCGGCGACCGCGCCGCCCAGCGGAGAGCCTGCGCTGAGAAAGCCGACGGCGGTAGCCGCTTGCTTTTTAGGAAACCAGCCGTTGATCATCTTGTTCGCCGATGCGCAGATCGGGCCTTCCGCCATCCCGAAAAGCACCCGCAGCACCAGCATGGAATAAAAGCCGGTGGCTACCGCGGTTAAGCCGCAAAACAGCGACCACAGACCGACCGCCAGGCCCATTACCAGCGTTGCGCCAAACTTATCCACGGCCAAACCGCCAATAAAATTAAATACCGCATAGCCGAAGAAAAAGCTGCCGAAAATAATGCCGAATTGTTCAGCGTTAAGTGCAAGGTCCTTTTCAATCATCGGGACCGTAATGGATAATGCCACCCGGTCCAGATAATTTATCATATATACTAAAAATAATAACAGGACGATAATCCAGCGGATATTTTTTCCCATGATAACACCATGCTCATTATATTATTTATATCAGGCGCGGCGGATATGCAGATATCCGTCGGCCGTTATTCTATACGATGCCGGTTTAACCCAGCTGCAGCAGCACTTTGCAGCAGGTCTTACGGTCGTTAGCAAAAATCTCCATGGCCTCTTTCACCTGCTCCAGCGGCATACAATGGGTGATTAACGCCTCCGGACGAATAAGGCCTTTCTCCATCCAGTCGATGACCAGCGGAAAACGCCCGCTGTTCAGCCGGGAGGAGAAAATAGAAATTTCTTTACTGGTGATGCTTTGCTGAGTGAGGGTCGAGGCCTCGCCGGAGAAACCGAGTATACCGATGCGGGCGGCGGGGGAGGCGAGGAGAATGGCTTCCTGCAGGATCGCCGGGTGGCAGGCGGCATCAATGACCAGCGTGGGGGCAAGCTGCCGCTGCGCCAGCTGTTCCGCGAGCGGCTGGTCAGTGTTATCGAGCGTCAGATCGGCGCCGTTTTCCCGGGCCATCTGCAGACGTTCGGCAATGCGATCCACGACGATCACCTGCTTAACGCCATATACCCCCTTTAGCGCCTGAATGATTGTCAGCCCCATCGGGCCAGCGCCGTAAACCAGGGCAATATCTTGCGCCGTGGGCTGCAGCTGGGCGGTAATATTTGCCGCGATGGTAAAAGGCTCAACCATCGTTGCCTGACGGTCGCTGATAGCCTCGGGGATGCGCCAGGCATTTTTCGCCGGCACGCAGGCATAGTCGCTAAATCCCCCGTCGCGGTGAACTCCTATGACCTGGAGCTGCGTACAGACATTCGGCCTTCCTACCGAGCAAGGATAACAATGGCCGCAGCTGACAACGGGGTCCACCGCGACACGCTCGCCGATGCGTGCCGGAGATACCTGCTCGCCGACGGCGTCGATGATGCCATAGAATTCATGGCCGATGACGCGGGGATATTTCGCGAAAGGGTTGTGGCCGTGATAGATGTGTACATCGGAACCACAGATCCCGGCAAAAGCAATTTTCACCCGTACTTCATGGGCGCCCGGAACTGGAACCGGACGTGATTCAATGTTCAGTTGGCCTGGCTCTTTGACGACGACGCTTCTCATTTTGATTCCTTCCATTGTCTTTTTTCTGAACAAATTACGCTACTTTTATTACCATACAAGTATGCAAAAGATCATAATCAGGCCTTGATCACATTTGAGAAAGCTCGGCAGAAAAAGCCATGGCATGATTAATCTATTGAAATAAATTGAAAAAAATTATGAATGCGCCGACGCATTCACCGCTGGCGAGCCGGTCGGCAGGAATGTGATCGCTATCACGACAGCCAACGCTCAATCATCTATGATTACTGGTATGGTAGTAGGGTAAATTAAACTAAGTTGAGCAGGTGAAGACAATGCAGATGACAATGCGCTGGTTTGGACCAGAGGAAGACAAGATTTCATTAGAACATATTCGCCAGGTGCCTGGCGTTGAGGGGGTGGTCGGCGCGCTCTACGACGTCGCGGTGGGCGAAGTATGGCCGGTGGATAAAATTGAGCGTCTGGTCGGTCAGGCCCATGCCGCAGGCCTGAAAATGGAGGTGATCGAGAGCGTCAACATCCATGACGACATCAAAATCGGCCTACCTACCCGTGACCGCTATATTGCCAACTACCAGCAGACCATCCGCAACCTTGCCCGCTTTGGCGTTAAAGTCATCTGCTATAACTTCATGCCGGTTTTCGACTGGATGAAGACGGATATGAACTACGTCCTGCCGGATGGCTCGCTGACGATGGCGTTTGAGAAGAAAGATATCGATAAGCGGCTGGAAGACGTGGTGAAGGAGGTGCTTGAGAATTCAAACGGCTTCGCCTTGCCGGGCTGGGAGCCGGAACGGCTGGCGGAGGTGCAGACCCTGTTTGCCAAATATAGCGCGGTGGATGATCAGAAGCTGCGGGAGAACCTGGTTTATTTTCTGCAGGCGGTGATCCCGGTTTGCGAAGAGGTTGGGGTGAAAATGGCGATCCACCCGGACGACCCGCCGTACTCCATTTTTGGCCTGCCGCGGGTGGTCAAAAACCGCGACGATCTGGACTGGATCTGCCGGGCCGTCGATTCACCCGCCAACGGCATTACGCTCTGCACCGGCTCGATTGCCGAAGATCCTGATAATGACGTGTACGCCATCCTGGCCGAATTTACGCGGCGTAAGCGAATTCATTTTGCCCACGTCCGCAATATAAAGCTGATGCAGGATAAAGACTTTTACGAGTGCGCCCATCCGTCAGAGTACGGCTCCCTGGATATGTACAAAGTGATGCAAGCGCTGTATGACAACGGATTCGACGGCTATATTCGCCCGGATCATGGTCGCTTTATCTGGGGAGAGACCGGACGGCCGGGCTATGGCCTGTTCGACCGCGCCCTCGGCGTGACCTACCTGAAAGGACTCTGGGAGGCGTTAAGCAAGCGTTAATCCCTCTTCTGATCCCCCTCTTTTGCGGCTGGTTCGCCTCTGCGGCCGGCCGCCGTATCGACTCCTGCCCGCATTTTTTGCACAACTTACAGCGCATTGCTCAGAATTGAGTATTATTGTGCGGAGTTGTCGTGAAGGAATCCCCTATGAAGCAAATTCGTATGCTGGCGCAGTATTATGTCGACCTGATGATGAAGCTGGGTCTGGTCCGCTTTTCGATGCTGTTGGCTCTTGCGCTGGTGGTGCTAGCCATCGTGGTACAGATGGCGGTTACCATGGTGCTGCATGGCCAGGTTGAAAGTATCGACGTTATCCGCTCTATCTTCTTTGGCCTGCTGATCACGCCTTGGGCGGTCTACTTTCTCTCGGTGGTGGTGGAGCAGCTCGAAGAGTCCCGTCAGCGTCTTTCGCGGCTGGTGGACAAGCTGGAGGAGATGCGTGAGCGCGATCTAAAGCTGAACGTCCAACTGAAAGATAACATCGCGCAGTTGAATCAGGAGATTGGCGAACGTGAAAAAGCGGAAGCCGAGCGCGAGACCACCCTCGAGCAGTTGAAGATTGAGATGAAAGAGCGTGAAGAGACACAGATCCAGCTCGAACAGCAATCCTCCTTTCTGCGCTCTTTCCTTGATGCTTCCCCGGACCTGGTCTTCTATCGCAATGAGGATAAGGAGTTTTCAGGCTGTAACCGGGCGATGGAGCTGCTGACCGGCAAAAGCGAGAAACAGCTGATCCACCTCAAACCGCAGGACGTCTATAGCGAAGAGGCGGCGGAAAAGGTACTGGAGACCGACGAGAAGGTGTTCCGCCATAATGTATCGCTGACCTATGAGCAGTGGCTGGACTATCCCGATGGCCGCAAAGCGTGCTTTGAAATCCGCAAGGTCCCCTACTACGATCGCGTCGGTAAGCGTCGCGGCCTGATGGGCTTCGGCCGCGATATCACCGAACGTAAACGCTATCAGGACGCTCTTGAGCGCGCCAGCCGGGATAAAACCACCTTTATTTCCACCATCAGTCATGAGCTGCGTACCCCGCTAAACGGGATCGTCGGGCTGAGCCGAATTTTGCTGGATACCGAACTGACCAGCGAACAGGAAAAATACCTGAAAACTATCCATGTATCGGCGGTGACGCTGGGGAATATCTTCAATGATATTATCGACATGGACAAAATGGAGCGCCGCAAGGTGCAGCTCGATAACCAGCCGGTGGACTTCACCAGCTTCCTTGCCGACCTTGAAAACCTATCCGGCCTGCAGGCACAGCAGAAGGGGCTGCGCTTTGTGCTGGAGCCGAGCCTGCCGCTGCCGCATAAGGTAATCACGGATGGGACCCGCCTGCGGCAGATCCTGTGGAATCTTATCAGTAACGCCGTGAAGTTTACCCCGCAGGGCGGAGGGGTGAATGTCCGCGTGCGCTATGACGAAGGCGATATCCTGCACTTCGAAGTGGAAGACTCCGGAATTGGTATTCCTGAAGCGGAACAGGACAAAATTTTCGCCATGTATTACCAGGTCAAAGACAGCCACGGCGGCAAACCGGCCACCGGAACCGGGATTGGTCTCGCCGTCTCGCGTCGCCTGGCGCGTAATATGGGCGGTGATATCAGCGTTACCAGCCAGCCGGGTAAAGGGGCGACCTTTACGCTTACTGTCCATGCGCCTGCCATTGCGGAAGAAGTGGAAGATACGCTGGCGGAAGACGACATGCCATTACCGGCGCTCAACGTGCTGCTGGTTGAGGACATTGAGCTCAACGTTATTGTGGCCCGTTCAGTGCTGGAAAAACTGGGTAACAGCGTTGATGTGGCGATGACCGGGAAAGCCGCGCTGGAGATGTTTGAGCCAGGCGAATATGACCTTGTGCTGTTGGATATTCAGTTACCGGACATGACCGGACTGGATATTTCCCGTGAACTGAAACAGCGCTTTGCCGCTGACGAGCTACCGCCGCTGGTCGCCCTCACCGCCAACGTGCTGAAGAATAAAAAAGAGTATCTCGACGCCGGGATGGACGATGTATTGAGTAAGCCGCTTTCGGTGCCAGCGCTAACGGCCATGATCAAGAAATTCTGGGATGCACCGGATGAGGAAGCGCAGGAAGCGCCGGCGGCTGATCTGCATAAAGCCGACGCGGTGCTGGATACCGATATGCTGGAGCAATATATCGAGCTGGTGGGACCGAAGCTTATCAACGATGGTCTCGCGGTGTTTGAGAAGATGATGCCGGGCTACATGTCCGTTCTGGAGTCTAATCTGACCGCCCGCGACCAAAAAGGGATTGTCGAAGAGGGGCATAAGATCAAAGGGGCGGCCGGTTCTATCGGACTGCGCCACATCCAGCAGCTGGGCCAGCAGATCCAGACTCCGGATCTGCCTGCCTGGTCTGATAATGTCGCTGAATGGGTTGAAGAGATGAAATCCGAGTGGCAAAACGATGTAGCGGTACTGAAGGCGTGGGTGGCGAAAGCCAGCAAAAAATGACCCCGGACAGACCGGGGCGCGCGAATACTGCGCCAACACCAGGGAACTGGTGGTTGAGCCAGTGTTGTTTGAGTGATGTTGTTACGTGGCGCAACCGAAGAAGTGGATTGCTCGCTCATTAAGATAGCAAAGCTTAACTAATTTGTTACATGAATCAGTAAAATATGTGAAGCATAGCGAGTTAATCGACATTTTTGACTGGTTTCAGCGAGTTGCATGGAGGAGCGAAAGCGATGAAAAAAATTGGTGTGGTACTGGGCGGCTGCGGCGTGTACGACGGCAGTGAAATCCATGAGGCGGTGATTACCCTGCTGGCGATCGCGCGCAACGGCGCGCAGGCAGTGTGCTTTGCGCCCGATAAACCGCAGCGCGATGTCATCAACCATCTAACCGGGGAGGCGATGCCAGAGCAGCGCAATGTGCTGGTGGAAGCAGCGCGTATCGCCCGCGGCGACATCCTGCCGCTGGCGCAGGCGCGTGCGGAGACGCTGGACGCGCTGATCGTCCCTGGCGGCTTCGGCGCGGCGAAAAATCTAAGCAGCTTCGCCGCCGAGGGCAGCGAATGCCAGGTGGATCCCGATCTGCGGGCCCTGGCGCTGGCGATGCATCAGACCGGCAAGCCGCTGGGCTTTATGTGCATTGCCCCGGCGATGCTGCCGAAAATCTTTGCGTTTCCGCTGCGGATAACCATTGGGACCGATCTTGATACCGCCGATGTGGTGGAAGAGATGGGGGCAGAGCACGTGCCTTGCCCGGTCGACGACATCGTGGTGGATGAAGACAACAAAGTGGTCACCACTCCGGCGTATATGCTGGCGGAGGACATTGCGCAAGCCGCCACCGGAATTGAGAAGCTGGTGGCCCGCGTGCTGGCGCTGAGCGCATGAGGCTCCGCATTGCGCCCTTTGCGCTGCTAAAACGTCTGGCATTGCGTCTGCTGCTGATCGCCGCCGTTTTCTGGGGCGGGGGGATCGCGCTGTTTAGCGTGCTGCCGGTGCCGTTTTCGGCGGTGATGCTTGAGCGGCAGGTGAGCGCCTGGCTGTCCGGCGATTTCCATTATCTGGCGCATTCCGACTGGGTCGCTATGGATAAAATCTCCCCATGGATGGGGCTGGCGGTGATTGCCGCCGAAGATCAGAAGTTCCCGGAACACTGGGGGTTCGACGTGTCGGCGATTGAGAAAGCGCTGGCGCACAATGAACGTCACGAGACCCGCATCCGCGGCGCGTCAACGCTGTCGCAGCAGACGGCGAAAAACCTGTTTTTATGGGATGGCCGCAGCTGGCTGCGTAAGGGGCTGGAAGCCGGGCTGACTGTCGGGATCGAAACCGTGTGGAGTAAAAAGCGGATCCTGACCGTCTACCTGAATATTGCCGAGTTCGGCGATGGGATATTTGGTGTGGAAGCGGCCGCCCAGCGCTATTTTCATAAACCCGCCAGTCAGCTGACGCCGGGGGAAGCGGCTCTGCTGGCCGCGGTGCTGCCGAACCCGATCCGCTATCGCGCCGATGCGCCGTCAGGCTATGTGCGCAGTCGTCAGGCCTGGATCTTACGCCAGATGCGACAGCTGGGCGGGGAAGGGTTCATGCGCGAGCATAAGCTCTATTAGCAGGTTACTCCGGCGCCGGGGCTGGTACAGTCGTCAGTCGTCCGTCGCCGGGAAGCGTCACGTTTAGTCTTCGTCAAAGCCAGCGTTAAACAGGGCAATCACCGCGGCGAGGGCTTCAACTTCCTGCGGACCGCTGGCCTCCACCTCTATCTGTCGCCCTTTCGCCGAGTCCAGCATCAGCAGGGCAATCACGCTGTTGGCTTCCGCCTCCGTGCCTTCATCGTTGCGCAGCAGTACTTCGGCATCGAAATTCTGCATCAGTTCGAACAGCTTCATCGCCGGGCGGGCGTGCATGCCCAGCTTATTGGTGATTTCAACGGTCTGCTTTACGGTCATGATTTACGTTTTTCTAGCGTCCGATGACGAGACTGCACGTTCTTGCCGCGCGAGCGGAAGTAGTCAGCCAGTTGTTCAGCAATATAAACCGAACGATGTTTACCGCCGGTACAGCCAATGGCCACCGTCAGATAGCTGCGATTGTTGGTCTCCAGCATCGGTAACCATAGCTCAAGATAGCTTCGGGTCTGATAAATAAAGTTGTGCACTTCAGTGTGCCGATCGAGGAAGGCGGCCACTGGTTTATCCAGACCGGTCATTGGACGCAGTTTCGGATCCCAGTGCGGGTTGGGCAGAAAGCGCACGTCAAAGACGTAATCGGCATCGATCGGAATACCGTGCTTGAAGCCGAAGGATTCGAAGACCATCGTCAGTTCACGCTCGCGTTTACCCAGCAGTCGGGTACGCAGCATTTCCGCCAGCTCATGCACCGACATTTCCGACGTATCGACGATCAGATCGGCGCGGGAGCGCAGGGGCTCCAGCAGATCGCTCTCTTCGTCGATGGCGCTTTCCAGCGACAGATTCTTGCTGGAGAGCGGGTGCAGACGACGGGTGTCGCTGTACCGGCGGATCAGGGTATTGCGGTCGGCATCAAGGAACAGCAGCTGCGGAGAAAAACATTCCGGCAGATTCTGCATCGCCTGCTCGAAGATCTCCGGGGATTCCGGCATGTTACGCACGTCGATGCTGACGGCCGCGGAGATATTACGGTCAGCCAGCGACCGCGCCAGGTCGGGCAGCAGCACGACCGGCAGGTTATCCACGCAGTAAAAGCCCATATCTTCCAGCGCTCGCAGAGCGACGGATTTCCCCGAGCCCGAGCGGCCGCTGACGATCATCAGTACCATGTACCGTTTCTCCTCAGTACGATAAAGGATAAGGTGCGACTGCCGTTATGCGTCATCGCTGCTTCCTGCTTCGGTGATGATCTCATACAACTCTTCATCGCTCTGCGCCGCGCGCAGGCGACGACAAATCGCTTTGTCCGCCAGCCGTTTGGCCACCAGGGAGAGCGTATGCAGGTGAGTTTTTGTCTGGTCGGCCGGCACCAGCAGCGCGAACAGCAGGTCGACAGGTTGATTGTCGATCGCGTCGAAGGCGATGGGGGTTTCCAGCTGGACAAAAACGCCGACAGCACGCAGCGTATCCTCTTCCAGTTTTCCGTGGGGAATGGCGATACCATTGCCGATCCCGGTACTGCCCATTTTTTCGCGGGTGAGGATCGCTTCGAACACCACCTGCGGCGGCAAACTTAACTGTTTGGCGGCCAGTTCGCTGATGATTTCCAGAGCACGCTTCTTGCTCTGGCAGTGCACCTGGCTACGGGTACATTCCTGGTTCAGGACGTTGCTCAGTTGTAGAGCCGAATCGTTGTTCATCATAATTTCACCTGAGCGCCCCCGCGCCCGTCGCCGATGATATCCAGCGGCGGGCGCAAGGGGGCCCGGACAATTAGTGTTGTTTTAGTTTATCTTTGTGCTTCGTTAACTGTCTTGCCAGCTTGTCGATAAGACCATCGACAGCCGCATACATATCCTGCCCTTCCGCACTGGCATGGATTTCGCCACCGTTGACATGCAGATTCGCGTCCGCAATTTGCGTCACTTTCTCTACTTTTAACACAATATAGACCTGATTGATCCGGTCGAAAAATTGCTCCAGCTTGCTGAACTTCGCCGTAACGAATTCGCGCATCGCAGGCGTAATTTCGACGTTGTGTCCTGTAATGTTGAGCTGCATAGTGTCTTCCTTATCGGTTATGTCAGACCAGTTGTTTACGCTGGTTTGACGGCGGGATGGATAAAGACTCTCTGTACTTCGCGACAGTGCGGCGCGCCACCATAATACCCTGCTCGGACAGCATGGAGGTGAGCTTACTGTCGCTCAACGGCTTCGCGGGGTTTTCCGCGGCGATGAGCTTCTTCACCAGCGCGCGAATCGCCGTCGACGAGGCTTCGCCTCCGCCTTCGGTATTCACATGGCTGGAGAAGAAATACTTCAGTTCAAAAATACCGCGCGGACTGTGCAGATATTTTTGCGTGGTGACACGGGAAATCGTCGATTCATGCATCTCGACGGCCTGGGCGATATCAGCCAGCACCATCGGCTTCATATACTCTTCACCCTGTTCGAAAAAAGCCTGCTGCTGCTCTACGATGCAGCGGCTGACGCGCAGCAGGGTATCGTTGCGGCTTTCCAGACTTTTAATCAGCCAGCGGGCTTCCTGCAGATTGCTGCGAATGAACTGGCCGTCGGCGTCATTGCGGGCGCTGTTGCCCATTGCCGCATACTGCTGATTTATTTTCAACCGTGGAATGCTGTCGGCGTTGAGCTCGACGGTCCAGCGGCCGCTCACCTTGCGCACCAGCACATCCGGGATGACATATTCCGGTTCGCTGGTCTGAATGGACTGGCCAGGGCGAGGATCCAGGGACTGGATTAGGTTGACCGCCTCTTTAAGCACCTCTTCTTTCAGGCGGGTGACTCGCATTAGAGTGCGGAAATCATGGTTGGCCAGCAGATCAAGATGGTCGCTGATAATCAGCCGGGCCTCTTCCAGCCACGGCGTCTCTTTAGCAAATTGCGACAGCTGGATCAACAGGCAGTCGCGCAGATCTTTCGCTGCGACGCCAACCGGATCAAAACGCTGGATTCGCTTGAGGACCGCTTCCACCTCCTCCAGGCCGATCTCGTCATCGCCGATGCTGTCGACAATATCTTCAATCTGAATCGTGAGGTAGCCCGTATCGTCGACGGCGTCGACGATAGAGGTGGCAATAGCGCGGTCGGTGTCGGTGAAAGGCGTCAGCTCAACCTGCCACATCAGATAGTCCTGCAGCGTCTGGGTGGTCTCGCCTTGATAGACGGGAAGCTCGTCGTCCTGATAGTCGACGCCGTTACCCGACGGCGTGCCAGCGGTATAGATTTCATCCCAGCTGGCATCGAGAGGCAGTTCGTCGGGCATCTCTTTTTGCTCAAGCGCATCGACGGTATCGAGGGACTCGCGGTCCTCCACCTCTTTTGCCTCTACCTCGTCGTGAAGATCGGTTTGCTCAAGCAACGGGTTACTTTCCAGCGCTTGCTGGAGCTCTTGCTGGAGTTCTAACGTGGACAACTGCAGCAAACGAATCGCCTGCTGCAGCTGCGGCGTCATGGCAAGCTGTTGGCTAAGCCTTAATTGCAAACCTTGCTTCATGTTCAGGGTAAATATCTCCGGCTAAAACGTCTGTAACCTCTACCCTATCAGAGTCTGAAGTCTTCCCCAAGATACACGCGCTTAACCTGCTCATCTTCGAGGATCTGCTGCGGTGTACCATGAGCGATAAGGTGTCCCTGACTGACAATATACGCGCGTTCGCAGACCGCGAGGGTCTCACGGACGTTATGGTCGGTAATCAGAACGCCGAGACCGCTGTCGCGCAGGTGCTCAATGATGCGTTTAATATCGATAACGGAGATCGGATCCACGCCGGCAAAGGGTTCATCCAGAAGAATAAATTTCGGATTCGCCGCCAGCGCGCGGGCGATTTCGACGCGGCGGCGTTCACCACCGGAGAGCGCCTGACCGAGGCTGTCGCGCAGGTGCTCAATATGAAACTCTTCCATCAGCTCTTTAGCGCGATCTTCCCGTTGCTCGCTGGTTAAATCGTCACGGATCTGCAGGACCGCCATCAGGTTGTCATAGACGCTGAGGCGACGGAAAATCGACGCTTCCTGCGGCAGATAGCCGATGCCCCGTCGCGCGCGCGCGTGCAGCGGCAGCAGGCTGATGTCTTCGTCATCGATGATGATATTGCCTGCGTCGCGGGGCACAATCCCGACCACCATGTAGAAGGTGGTCGTTTTACCGGCGCCGTTCGGGCCGAGCAAGCCGACAATCTCGCCCGAGTTAACGGTGAGACTGACATCTTCCACCACGCGGCGGCCTTTATACGCTTTAGCGAGATTCTTCGCAGTTAAGGTTGCCATAACGGATTAGTTACTCTTCTTTTGCTGGTTGCCGCTTTTGTCCTGCAGCTCGGACGGCACCAGAACGGTGGTGACGCGTCGACCTTTGTCGCTGAAGGCCTGCATTTTTTGCTCTTTCACCAGATAGGTGATCTTGTCGCCCTTGATGTTGCTGTCGAGCTGTTCCAGATAAGCGTTGCCCGTCAGCACGACGTAATCGTTCTGCAGCTCGTAGCGCATTTTCGACGCCCGGCCTTTTACCGGCTTGCCGTTATCCTGCATCTGATAGAAAGTAGCCGGGTTACCGAAACCTTCGATCACCTCTTTGCCTTTCTCGTTGCCCGGACGGGTGACCACCACTTTATCAGCGTTAATCTTGATCGTCCCCTGGGTCACGACCACGTTACCGGTGAAGGTGACGACATTGCCCTGCATGTCCAGCGACTGCTGATCGGATTCGATATGGATCGGCTGATCGGTATCGCCCGTCTTGGCGAGGGCCGGCAGGCTGGCGGCCAGTAACGCGCCGGCGAGCGCAATCTTAAGGCTGAGTTTGTTTGTTCTGAATTTCATAAGAGGTTCTCACCTTTTCAATCAGCTCGGCATTTTTGCTGCGAAGGTTTCCACGCATTTTCAGGCCGCTGGAATTAAATGTGGTGCCGTATAACGTCACCATGTCATCGGAGGTAACGTCCTGCGTTACCAGATTTATCTGGGCGTTATCCGTCGTAATTTTGCGCAGTTGAGAATCTGGCGCGAGCGCATTCACCTCAACGTGCCCGTAAAGATAGAGCATCCGGTCATTCGTCAGCTTCGCTTTGTCTGCTCTGACCGACCAGGTAGGCACCTTGTTAGTATCAAAGGTGGTCATCACCGGTTTGGTAAACCAGGAGACCTCCTGATCGGAAAAATATTCCACGTGCTCGGCAATCAGTCGATAGCTCAGGGCGCCTTCCGGACTGTATACCACGGTGTCGGTATGTTCGCTTTTATACGTAGGGTCGTTAGGATTGACCTCCGGCTGCGCCGTGTCGTCCGTATTCGCCAGATTCAGGCCGATAAGGATCAGCGCGAGCAGCGACAGTAAAATGATAACCCAACGTCTGGTTTTACTCATATTGATTGCCCTTTGGCCTCATCCAACTTGCCCTGCGCCAATAGTAACAAATCGCAGACTTCGCGTACCGCGCCGCGTCCGCCGTTAATTCGCGTGACATAATTCGCCCGCGGTAGCAGCAGCGGATGCGCATCGGCGACGGCGACGCTAAGGCCCACTTCGGCCATCACCGGCCAGTCAATAAGATCGTCGCCGATGTAGGCGACTTCTTCCGGCCGCACGTGCAGTTTGTCCGTCAGATCGCGGAACGCCAGCAGCTTGTCCGACTGCCCCTGGTACAAATGCGTGATGCCCAGCGTCTGACAGCGATCTTCTACCAGTTTAGCTTTTCGCCCGGTAATAATCGCCACTTCAATACCCGAGGTCAGCGCGCAGCGGATACCATAGCCATCGCGGACGTTAAACGCTTTCAGCTCCTCGCCGTGATTACCCATATAGATAAGCCCGTCGGATAATACACCGTCGACATCAAGGATCAGTAGACGGATCTTCGCCGCGCGATCGACAAACGCCTGGCTTACCGGCCCGTAGCAGGTCGCTAACTGAGCATCAGCATTATTCATTATTTTTTCCTTACTTACACTACGCCCGCGCGCAGCAGATCGTGCATATGTACCACACCCAGCAGATGGTCGCCATCGGCAACCAGCACGCAGGTGATATGACGGGATTGCATCAGGTTTAACGCATCCACCGCCAGAGTGCCGGGGCGGATGCGGATACCTCCCCGGGTCATGACGTCGGCAATGCTGGCATCGCGCATATCAACGCCGGTATCGAAGACCCGGCGCAGGTCACCGTCGGTAAAGATACCGATGATGTTCATATCGTCATCGCAGATAGCGGTCATGCCTAAATTTTTACGCGTGATTTCCAGCAGCGCATCGCGCAGGGTCGCCTGCAGGCCGACGTGCGGGATTTCATCACCGGTATGCATAATATCATTGACCCGCAGCAACAGCTTACGGCCGAGTGCGCCGCCCGGATGCGACAGGGCGAAATCCTCAGCGGTAAAGCCGCGGGCTTCCAGCAGGGCGACGGCGAGGGCATCACCCATCACCAGCGCGGCGGTGGTGCTCGACGTGGGCGCCAGTCCTAACGGGCAGGCCTCCTTCGGCACTTTCACGCACAGATGGATATCCGCCGCGCGCGCCATGCTGCTCTCCGGCCGGCTGGTGATACAGATAAGCTTCACCTGCTGGCGCTTGAGGACCGGGATCAGCGCGAGGATTTCATTCGATTCGCCGGAGTTCGACAGCGCAATTACCACATCCTGCGGGGTGACCATACCTAAATCACCGTGCGCCGCTTCGCCGGGGTGGACAAAAAATGCCGAGGTGCCGGTACTGGCGAAGGTTGCCGCCATTTTGCGGCCGATGTGGCCGGATTTGCCCATCCCCATCACCACGACTTTCCCGCCGCAGCGGAAAATCGTTTCGCAGGCATGGGTAAAGTCTTCATTTATGTATTGATCGAGCTGGGCCAGACCTTCACGTTCAATTTCCAGCACCTGACGGCCTGCCTGTTGAAAGTCAAAATCCGTGGGCAAATCTATTTGCGACATGATGTTATCCCGAATCATTCAACGAAGAGCGGTGCTGTCCAAAACAGCATCGCCAACCAAACCACAAAGCCGCCGACCAGCAGCGCGCCAACCAGTCGTCCCGGCTGCTGCTGACGGCGCCAGCACAGCACTGCGAAGATCAGGCTGACCAGCAGCATCACGCCATAATCGCGAGTGAAGGCTTCGGTCGCAAAGCTCCCCGGCGCGATCAGCGCCGGTAAACCCAGCACCAGTGCGATATTAAGGATATTGGCGCCGATGATATTGCCGATAGCAATATCATCTTCCCCTTTCCGCGCCCCGGCGATGGCGGTGGCCAGCTCCGGCAGGCTGGTGCCTATCGCCACCACCGTCAGGCCGACGGTCAGTTCGCTGATGGCGAAATAGTTTGCCAGCACTGTACTGTTATCCACCACCATGCGGGTCGCCATCGGCATGACGATCATCGCTACCCCTAACCAGAGCAGGGCGACCGGCAGCGACCCTTCGCGTGGCAGCTCCGCCAGCTGTTCGCGGGTCAGGCTATCGCTTCCCTGGCGCTCCGCCAGGCGAGCGATTTTGATGGTGAACAGCAGCCACAGAAGCGCTAACGCCAGTAAAAATAGCCCGTCGAGACGGGTCAGTTGTCCATCGTAGAGCACCAGTCCCGCCAGCACGCTGACCAGCAACATTAGCGGTAATTCGCGGCGCAGAATATCAGAATGCACGGTAAATGGCCTGAGTAAGGCGGCGAGACCGAGGATCAATAAGATATTGGTGATATTAGATCCGAGCGCGGTGCCGACCGCCAGATCGGTCTGCCCGTGCAGCGAGGCCGTGGTGGCGACCATGATCTCAGGCAGGCTGGTGCCGATACTGACCACTGTCATGCCGATGATCAGGGGCGGGATCCCCAACATACGACACAGGATGGAGGCGGCATAGACCAGACGATCGGCGCTGTAGACAACCAGCAATAAACCAATAATTAACAGAGCCGTCGCTAAGAGCATCTAAAGTCCTTTCTTCAGGTATAATCGTCGCCTCGCTGGGTTATCCCTACGCAGCGTAACGAATTCTTAATTTTGACTTTATGTGTGCCAAAAGTAAAACAAATGCCAGCTTTCGCTAACCTGTGCAGGTAAGATTCTGTAAAAATGTTGTGATTGTGGCGCAAGAAAGGGCCATGCTTGCCCGTCAGGTGTTTAGTAAGGATGATTTTATGAGCCAAACTCAGGCGAATTTAGTTGAAGTGCGCGGTATCCGCTTTTCACGCGGCGATCGTGTGATCTTCGACGACATCTCGCTGTCGGTGCCGCGCGGTAAAATTACTGCGATCATGGGACCTTCGGGGATCGGCAAGACTACCCTGTTACGCCTGATCGGCGGCCAGATCCCGCCGGACAGGGGAGAGATCCTGTTTGATGGCGAGAACGTGCCGCAGATGACGCGTTCGCGTCTTTATACGGTGCGTAAGCGGATGAGCATGCTGTTCCAGTCCGGCGCGCTGTTCACCGATCTCAATGTCTTTGACAACGTTGCCTATCCGCTGCGCGAACATACGCATTTGCCGCCTGCGCTGCTGCATACGACGGTGATGATGAAGCTGGAAGCGGTGGGGCTACGCGGTGCGGCGAAGTTAATGCCTTCTGAGCTTTCCGGTGGGATGGCGCGCCGCGCCGCCCTGGCGAGAGCCATTGCCCTGGAGCCGGATCTGATTATGTTCGACGAACCGTTCGTCGGGCAGGATCCCATCACTATGGGCGTGCTGGTGAAGCTGATTTCTGAACTCAACAGCACGCTGGGTGTCACTTGCATCGTGGTTTCGCACGATGTGCCCGAGGTGCTTAGCATCGCGGACTACGCGTATATCGTGGCGGATAAAAAGATTGTCGCCCACGGTAGCGCCCAGTCGCTACGGGAGAATACCGATCCTCGGGTTCGTCAGTTCATTGATGGTATTGCCGACGGTCCGGTGCCGTTCCGTTATCCTGCTGGCGACTATCACCATGATTTATTAGGCATAGGGAGTTGAGCGACTCATGCTGTTTAATGCGCTGGCCGCGCTAGGTCATCGCGGTATTAAAACCACCGCGACGTTTGGACGCGCCGGATTAATGCTTTTCAACGCCGTTGTCGGCAAACCAGAGTTTCGCAAGCACGCGCCGCTGCTGGTTCGTCAACTCTATAACGTCGGCGTCCTGTCGATGCTGATTATCATTGTATCGGGCTTGTTTATCGGTATGGTGCTCGGGCTGCAGGGGTATCTGGTGTTAACCACCTACAGCGCAGAGACCAGTCTTGGCATGCTGGTGGCGCTGTCGCTGCTGCGTGAGCTGGGGCCGGTGGTCGCCGCGCTGCTGTTTGCCGGCCGCGCCGGGTCGGCGCTGACCGCCGAGATTGGCCTGATGCGGGCCACGGAACAGCTCTCCAGTATGGAGATGATGGCGGTGGATCCGCTGCGTCGCGTCATTTCCCCACGCTTCTGGGCCGGTGTCATTTCGCTGCCGCTGCTGACGATTATATTCGTCGCGGTAGGGATATGGGGCGGTGCGCTGGTGGGTGTGAGCTGGAAAGGTATTGACGGTGGTTTTTTCTGGACCGCGATGCAAAATGCCGTCGACTGGCGAATGGATCTGGTGAACTGCCTGATTAAGAGTCTGGTGTTCGCTATTACGGTAACCTGGATTGCGTTATTTAATGGTTATGACGCTATCCCCACTTCCGCCGGGATTAGCCGGGCGACAACGCGTACCGTGGTGCATGCGTCGCTGGCGGTTCTGGGGCTGGATTTTGTGCTGACTGCGCTGATGTTTGGGAATTGAGTTCATGCAAACGAAAAAAACTGAAATCTGGGTAGGGGTGTTCTTACTGGTGGCGCTGCTGGCGGCGCTGTTTGTCTGCCTGAAGGCGGCGAACGTCACCTCGCTACGCACCGAGCCGACTTATCGCCTTTATGCGACTTTCGATAACATCGGCGGCCTGAAGGCGCGCTCGCCGGTGCGCATCGGCGGCGTGGTAGTGGGGCGGGTAGCGGACATTACGCTCGATCCGAAAACCTATCTGCCACGCGTGGAGCTCGATATCGATGAGCGCTACAACCATATCCCGGATACCAGTTCGTTGGCGATCCGCACCTCTGGCCTGCTGGGCGAGCAGTACCTGGCGCTGAACGTCGGTTTTGAAGACCCGGACCTCGGGACGACTATCCTTAAAGACGGCGGCACTATCCAGGACACCAAGTCCGCCATGGTGCTGGAAGATCTGATTGGTCAGTTCCTTTATAACAGTAAGGGCGGCGACAATCAGAATTCTGGCAATGATAAGGCCGAGGCAGAAGGTCATACTGACGCGACGCCGGCAGCCGGCACGACGCATTAATTTCAGGAGAAATACGATATGCTTAAACGCTTACTCATGGTCGCCATGCTGGTGATTGCCCCGCTGACCGCCGTCCAGGCTGCAGATCAGTCCAATCCGTATAAGCTGATGAATGAAGCGGCGCAGAAAACCTTCGATCGCCTGAAGAATGAACAGCCGAAGATTAAAGCTAATCCTAACTATCTGCGCGACATCGTCGACCAGGAGTTATTGCCGTATGTACAGGTGAAATATGCCGGCGCGCTGGTGCTGGGCCGCTATTACAAAGAAGCGACCCCTGCGCAGCGTGAGGCCTATTTTGCCGCCTTCCGTGAATACCTGAAGCAGGCCTACGGTCAGGCGCTGGCGATGTACCATGGGCAGACTTACCAGATTGCTCCGGAGCAGCCGCTGGGCAGCGCAACCATCGTTCCGATCCGCGTCACTATCATCGACCCGAACGGTCGTCCGCCGGTACGTCTTGACTTCCAGTGGCGTAAAAATACCCAGACCGGCAACTGGCAGGCCTACGATATGATCGCGGAAGGGGTGAGCATGATCACCACCAAACAGAATGAGTGGAGCGATCTGCTGCGCACCAAGGGCGTTGATGGCCTGACCGCGCAGCTGAAAGCGATCTCTGCGCAGCCGATCACCCTGGAACAGAAAAAATAATGAGCGGGCAGCTGAGCTGGACTCGCGAGGGCGAGACGCTGGCGCTGCACGGGGAGCTGGATCAGGATCTGCTGGTCCCGCTCTGGGAGGCGCGCGCCCAGGCGACGGCGGGAACGGCGATCATCGATCTCAGTCAGACCACGCGCGTGGACACCGCGGGCCTGGCGCTGTTAGTGCATTTTATGGCGCTGATTCGCCGTCAGGGCCGGGAAGCGCAGCTGGTCGGCAAGAGCGAAAACCTGCAAACGCTGATCGGTCTTTACAACCTGCCTGCCGATCTGATCTGATAATCTTTTCAGTGCCTTAGCACTGAAGCTATTCCGAAAGCCCTGGCAATCTTTTCGCCGGGGCTTTTTGCTTGTTTAAGACCGCGCCACTTTCCTCTAAGATGTTGGGCTGTTTTCACTATCAGATAAATTTGAGCCCATGGAAAATCATGAAATTCAGACCGTGCTGATGAACGCACTCCCCCTCCAGGAAGTCCACGTCTCTGGCGATGGCAGCCACTTTCAGGTTATTGCTGTGGGTGAGATGTTCGATGGCATGAGTCGGGTGAAAAAGCAGCAGAGCGTCTACGCGCCGCTGATGGAATATATTGCCGACAACCGCATCCATGCGCTGTCGATCAAGGCCTTTACTCCGCAGGAGTGGGCGCGAGACCGCAAACTCAATGGCTTCTAAGCTGTGGGGGATCCCCTGCAGCGTATGTGAATTTTTAATAGAGAACAGAATCAATGGATAAATTCCGTGTTCAGGGGCCGACTCGCCTTCAGGGTGAAGTCACCATCTCCGGGGCAAAAAACGCCGCCCTGCCAATCCTCTTTTCCGCGCTGCTTGCCGAAGAGCCGGTAGAGATCCAAAACGTACCTAAGCTGAAAGACATCGATACCACCATGAAGCTGCTGAGCCAGCTGGGCGCGAAGGTCGAGCGCAATGGTTCGGTATGGATTGACGCCGGCCCGGTCGATGTATTCTGTGCTCCGTACGATCTGGTGAAAACCATGCGCGCCTCTATCTGGGCGCTGGGCCCGTTGGTGGCACGTTTCGGTCAGGGGCAAGTTTCTCTGCCTGGCGGCTGCGCTATCGGCGCGCGTCCGGTCGATCTGCATATTAGCGGTCTGGAGCAGCTGGGCGCCGAGATCAAACTGGAAGAAGGTTATGTCAAAGCCTCGGTCAGCGGTCGCCTGAAAGGCGCGCATATTGTGATGGATAAGGTGAGCGTCGGCGCCACCGTAACCATCATGAGCGCAGCGACGCTTGCGGAGGGAACGACGATTATTGAAAACGCCGCTCGCGAGCCGGAGATTGTCGATACCGCCAACTTCCTGAACGCGCTGGGCGCAAAAATCACAGGCCAGGGTAGCGATCGCATTACCATCGAAGGCGTGCAGCGCCTGGGCGGCGGCGTCTACCGTGTGCTGCCTGACCGTATTGAAACCGGGACTTTCCTGGTGGCCGCGGCGATTTCCGGCGGCAAGATCCTCTGCCGTAACGCGCAGCCGGATACCCTGGATGCCGTACTGGCGAAGCTGCGCGACGCCGGGGCTGACATCGAAACGGGCGAAGACTGGATCAGCCTCGATATGCACGGCAACCGTCCGAAAGCGGTCAACGTGCGTACCGCGCCGCACCCGGGCTTCCCGACCGATATGCAGGCCCAGTTCACGCTGCTTAACCTGGTAGCGGAAGGGACCGGCGTGATCACCGAAACGATCTTTGAAAACCGCTTCATGCACATTCCGGAGCTGATCCGTATGGGCGCGCACGCGGAGATCGAGAGCAATACCGCTATCTGTCACGGCGTGAAGCAGCTTTCTGGCGCGCAGGTGATGGCGACCGATTTGCGCGCGTCGGCGAGCCTGGTGCTGGCCGGCTGTATCGCTGAAGGGACCACCATCGTCGATCGCATCTATCATATCGATCGTGGCTATGAGCGTATCGAAGATAAACTGCAGGCCTTGGGCGCCAATATTCAACGCGTGAAGGGCGAGTAACCGCGTCCTGACAGCGCCCCGGGACGTTGTTCCGGGGCGCTGTCGAGCAATCACATCACTTGTCGATCTTCTTCTGACGCATCATCTGCGTTCTGTCGATAAACTCATGAGTCACCGGGTCGTGGTAGCGTGACGGCCAGATGACCCACGGCTGCGTTTCCAGCGCTGTGGCGATAATCAATTCGCCTTTCGGCCAGGGGCGGGTCAGGGCGTTCGCCAGCGTTGAAGAACTTAGTCCGTGCCGTCGCGACTCTGCCGCCAGCGATGTTCCCCGTTTACGTAATCCCGCAACAATATCTGCGGGATGCCAGTCGATGAACTTATCCATAAATTCTCCTGGTGTTAAAGGTCCAGATCGTCCCACATGGGCGATAGAGACACTATACCCGCGTATTATGTAGGGTTCTAACAAGTTCTGTTAAAGCGCCGGAATATTCAGAATCTATCAAGATATTCGGAAGTTTAGGGAGAGAAATGACATTTTACTGGAACTTTCCCGCGCGTCGCGCGGGAAAGGAGGGGGGATTAATGATCGCGCTGGACTGCAATATGCGCCAGCCTAATCAAGGCTTCGCGCCAGGGCGTGTCCGGGAGGATCTGCAGCGCGGCAATGGCTTTGTCAGCTTCTTCTTCGGCACGCTTCTGCGTCCATTCCAGCGAACCGCAGGTCGCCATCGTTTCCAGCACAGCATCCAGTAGATGGCGGCCGTTGCCTTGCTCGATCGCACCGCGGATCATCGCTGATTGATCGGGTGTGCCATGGTGCATGGCGTGCAGCAGCGGTAGCGTGGGTTTACCTTCGTTCAGGTCGTCACCGACGTTTTTACCGAGCCGCTCGCCGTCAGAGCTATAATCGAGTAAATCGTCGATTAGCTGGAAAGCGGTGCCGAGATAGCGGCCATAATCCTGCAACGCGCGCTCTTCTTCCGCAGTGCAGTCGGCCAGCAGTCCCGCACACTGCGAGGCTGCTTCAAACAGGCGCGCCGTCTTGCTGTAGATAACGCGCATGTAGTTCTCTTCGGTGATATCCGGGTCATTGACGTTCATCAGCTGCAGCACTTCTCCTTCGGCAATGACGTTCACCGCTTCCGACATGACCTCAAGGATCTTCAGCGAGCCCAGCTGGGTCATCATCTGAAAGGCGCGGGTATAGATAAAATCGCCGACCAGCACGCTGGCGGCATTGCCAAACGCCGCATTGGCCGTGGCTTTGCCGCGACGCATATCAGACTCATCGACGACGTCGTCATGCAGCAGGGTGGCGGTATGAATAAATTCAATCAGCGCGGCAATGGTGACATGCGCGCTCCCCTGATAGCCCACCGCGCGTGCGGCGAGCACAGCAATCATCGGGCGAATGCGTTTGCCGCCGCCGCTGACGATGTAATAGCCTAACTGATTGATAAGCTGAACATCGGAGTTGAGTTGCTCAAGAATCGTCGCATTGACACCCGCCATATCTTGCGCGGTTAACTCATTGATTTTTTCTAAATTCATCGCAAAAGCCGGGCCAAATGTCCTGTTACCATGAATCCAGGTGGGATCACAGAAGGATTAAGACAGAATTAAAAGAAGATATGATTGTACTGAAAAATTGCCGTAGATAAACGTTGTCGTGAAAGTTGTGTTTTTTTTCTGCATTGATCGCTAATCGCTCTTGTCAAAGGCTCGCGTTTTGCGTAATATTCGCGCCCTATTGTGAATATTTATAGCGCACTCTGAATCACATAAAGAGGTGCGCGGAAGCGGAGTTTTATATGTACGCGGTTTTCCAAAGTGGTGGTAAACAACACCGAGTAAGCGAAGGTCAGACCGTTCGCCTGGAAAAGCTGGACATCGCAACTGGCGAAGCTGTTGAATTCGCTGAAGTGCTGATGATCGCAAACGGTGAAGAAATCAAGATCGGCGTTCCTTTCGTTGAGGGCGGCGTAATCAAAGCTGAAGTTGTTGCTCACGGTCGTGGCGAGAAAGTTAAAATCGTTAAGTTTCGTCGTCGTAAACACTATCGTAAGCAGCAGGGCCATCGTCAGTGGTTCACTGATGTGAAAATCACTGGCATCAGCGCCTAAGACCTGAGGAGTAGATTTAAATGGCACATAAAAAGGCTGGCGGCTCGACTCGTAACGGTCGCGATTCAGAAGCTAAACGTCTGGGCGTAAAACGTTTCGGCGGTGAAGCAGTTCTGGCAGGTAGCATCATCGTTCGTCAACGTGGTACTAAATTCCACGCTGGTACCAACGTTGGTTGCGGCCGTGACCACACTCTGTTCGCTTTGACTGACGGTAAAGTCAAGTTCGAAGTTAAAGGCCCGAAAAACCGTAAATTCATCAGCATCGTTGCTGAATAAGTTTTTCGCGTCCCGGTAACGGATGAAAGCCCCGCAACACGTTGCGGGGCTTTTTACATTCGTCTACCGGAAAATTTTTGCAGGGAAACAGGCATGAAGCAGCAGGCTGGGATTGGCATTATTCTGGCGCTTACCACCGCAATGTGTTGGGGAGCGTTGCCGATTGCAATGAAACAGGTTCTCGAGGTGATGGCGCCGCCTACGGTGGTCTTTTATCGCTTTCTGATGGCCAGCATTGGGCTTGGCGCGATCCTCGCGATCAAAGGCAAACTGCCGCCGATGCGAATTTTTCGCAAGCCGCGCTGGCTGGTGTTATTAGCGATTGCCACCGGCGGTCTGTTCGGTAACTTCATCCTGTTTAGTTCTTCCCTGCAATACCTCAGCCCCACGGCTTCTCAGGTCATCGGCCAGCTATCGCCGGTGGGGATGATGGTGGCTAGCGTCGTAATTCTGAAAGAGCGCATGCGCGGCACCCAGGTGGTGGGCGCGTTGATGCTGCTCAGCGGGCTGGTGATGTTCTTCAATACCAGTCTGATTGAAATCTTTACCCGCCTGACGGACTACACGTGGGGGGTAATTTTCGGCGTTGCTGCCGCTACGGTGTGGGTAAGCTACGGCGTCGCGCAAAAGGTGTTATTGCGCCGTCTGGCATCACAGCAGATACTATTTTTGCTGTACACTTTGTGTACGATTGCATTACTGCCGCTTGCTGAGCCCGGAGTGATTTCCCGGTTAAGCAGTTGGCAACTGGCATGCCTGATTTTTTGCGGGCTGAATACCCTGGTCGGCTACGGGGCGCTGGCGGAAGCCATGGCGCGCTGGCAGGCGGCGCAGGTCAGCGCGTTAATCACCTTGACGCCACTGTTTACGCTACTGTTTTCTGATTTATTATCAATGGCCTGGCCCGATGTTTTCGCCAGACCGATGTTAAACCTGATTGGTTATCTCGGTGCGTTTGTCGTGGTTGCGGGCGCGATGTATTCCGCCATCGGCCATCGTCTTTGGGGACGTTGGCGTAAGCGAGAGGCGGTAGTACCGCTGCCCCGCTCAGGCGAATGATTTACGGAGAGTAAAATGAAGTTTGTAGATGAAGCAACGATCCTGGTCGTAGCAGGTGACGGCGGCAATGGTTGCGTAAGCTTCCGCCGCGAAAAGTATATTCCGAAAGGCGGTCCGGATGGCGGCGATGGCGGCGATGGCGGCGATGTCTGGCTGGAAGCGGACGAGAACCTGAACACCCTGATCGACTACCGTTTTGAAAAATCGTTCCGCGCCGAACGTGGGCAGAATGGTCAAAGCCGCGACTGTACCGGTAAGCGCGGTAAAGACGTGACGGTAAAAGTGCCGGTCGGCACCCGGGTTATCGATCAGGGCACCGGCGAGACCATGGGCGATATGACCAAACACGGTCAGCGTCTGATGGTGGCGAAAGGCGGCTGGCACGGTTTGGGCAACACCCGTTTCAAATCGTCCGTTAACCGTACGCCGCGTCAGAAAACCATGGGTACCCCGGGTGATAAACGCGACCTGCAGCTGGAGCTGATGCTGTTGGCCGATGTCGGGATGCTGGGCATGCCGAACGCCGGCAAATCCACCTTCATCCGTGCGGTCTCCGCCGCCAAGCCGAAAGTGGCTGACTATCCGTTTACCACCCTGGTGCCAAGCCTGGGCGTGGTGCGTATGGACAATGAAAAGAGCTTCGTAGTTGCCGATATCCCGGGGCTGATTGAAGGCGCAGCGGAAGGGGCAGGCCTCGGTATCCGCTTCCTCAAGCACCTCGAGCGCTGCCGCGTACTGCTGCACCTCATCGATATCGATCCGATCGACGGCTCCGATCCGGTTGAGAATGCGCGCATTATCATCGGCGAGCTGGAGAAATACAGCGAGAAGCTAGCCTCCAAACCACGCTGGTTAGTTTTCAACAAGATTGACCTGATGGACAAGGCCGAAGCCGAAGCCAAAGCCAAAGCGATTGCCGAAGCGCTGGGTTGGGAAGAGAAATTCTACCTGATCTCCGCGGCCAGCCAGCAGGGCGTGAAAGAGCTGTGCTGGGACGTGATGACCTTCATCATCGAAAACCCGATCGTCCAGGCGGAAGAAGAGCAGAAGCCGGAGAAAGTCGAGTTTATGTGGGACGACTATCACCGTCAGCAGCTTGAAGAGGCCGAAGCCGAAGCAGAAGATGACGAAGACTGGGATGACGACTGGGATGAGGACGACGAAGAAGGCGTCGAATTCATCTACAAACGCTAATCCTGACTTCTCTGGATCAAAAAGGGCCGCATCTGATGCGGCCCTTTTGTTTTAATTGTTCTGGTACAAATCTTTATACAAGCGGCTTTCAAAGCGGACCAGTGGGATGCGGCGATTGCGCTGATCAGCTGGCTCCACGGCGTATCCGGAGAGATATTGCACGAAGGCCACCTTTTGTCCGCTGGCGGTAGTGATGAAGCCTGCGAGGTTATAAACCCCCTGGAGCGACCCGGTTTTCGCCGAAACTTTACCATCGACGCCCGCCTGATGAAGACCGGCGCGATACTGCAGCGATCCGTCATGGCCCGCCAGCGGCAGCATGGAGATGAAGTTGAGCTCGGTATCGTGCTGGGCGATATACTGCAGCACCTGCATCATGGTCGCCGGGGCGATCAGGTTGTGGCGCGACAGGCCAGAGCCGTCGGCGATGATAGTGTTGCCGAGATCGACCCCAGCCTGTTGACGCAAGATCTGCCGTACGGCATCGGAGCCCGCCCGCCAGGTGCCAGGTACGCCAAACCGGGCGTGGCCGATGGTGCGAAAGACGGTGTCGGCAATCATGTTGTCTGACTTCTTCAGCATGATCCGCAGCAGATCGTGCAGCGGAGCCGACTGGCTGGTTGCCAGCACGGTGCCGGGCTCATTGGCCAGCGTCTGGCGCAGCAGCGTGCCGCTGTAGGTGATCCCCGCCTGGGCCAGCTCGGCTTTGAGGATCGCTCCGGCATAGCTGGCGCCATCCTGAATGGCGAAGGCCAGAGGCAGCGGCTCGCTACGCTGCGGCAGGCAGCCGGTGAGAGTATAGCGATTGAGATCGCCCGGCACCACGTCGAGCTCGCAATACTGCGCTTCCGATGAGCCACGCGCCAGCGTTCGCACCTGGCTGAACATGGTGACCGGATAATAGGATGCAACGCGAATGAAGGCGACATCGCCCGGTTTCTGCGCGCTATACAGCGAGACAGAGAAGCAGTTACGGTCGACAATCGCCGCCGCCGGCGGGGCGCTGAAGCACTGCGTCAGGTCGTTCCACGGCCAGCCGGGCGCTTTGTCATGGCTGGCGAAGACCGACGTATCGATGAGCACATTGCCTTCGATACGCTGCACGCCGGCTTTTTTCAGCGTCGCCACCATATTGCGAATATCCTGCCGTTTAAGCGTCGGATCGCCGCCGAAGCGCGCAATCAGGTCGCCTTTCAGCACGCCGCCGTCAAGGGAACCTTTGGTTTCCAGCGTGGTGGTAAAGCGAAAATCGGGCCCCAGTTGCAGCAGCGCCGCCAGCGCGGTGATGACCTTTTGCGTACTGGCCGGGAGCGCCATTTGCTGGCTGTGATAGTCGATTTCCGGCGTCGATGCGCCGACCTTTTGCGCCATAAAGGCAAGGTTCGCACCGGCGGGAAGCTGGTTGATGTACTCGTCAATATTCGCCGCCTGAGCGCTAAGCGCTATACCGGCGGTCAATCCGATGATAAATCTGGGAAATCGCATAATCTCGCGCTAACAACCTGAAGCCAGGCCGTCATACTACGGTGCAACGCCCAGTAAAGTAAACGATGACCCATAATGAACTTCGGGGTAAAATACCCATCAAATGAAAAATTGCTGCTGACCTGGGGAGTGTTTCCCGGGTCGGTTTCTTTTTGCTCGTGTCCTGCCCGTGGGCAGGACAGGTGGCGGAGCGGAGCTATCCGTTCCCTGAAGGAATGATAAAGAGGTATAACTAATGCAAGCGATTCCGATGACCTTACGTGGCGCTGAAAAACTGCGCGAAGAACTGGATTATCTGAAGTCTGTGCGTCGTCCTGAAATCATTGCCGCTATTGCTGAGGCCCGTGAACACGGCGATCTGAAAGAGAATGCCGAGTATCACGCCGCGCGTGAGCAGCAGGGTTTCTGCGAGGGGCGTATCAAGGATATCGAAGCGAAGCTGTCTAACGCGCAGGTTATCGATATCACCAAAATGCCGAACAACGGCCGGGTGATTTTTGGTTCTACCGTCAGCGTGCTGAACCTCGATACCGACGAGGAACAGACCTACCGCATCGTGGGCGATGACGAAGCTGATTTTAAGCAGAATCTGATCTCCGTGAACTCGCCGATCGCCCGCGGTCTGATCGGCAAAGAGCAGGATGACGTCGTGACTATCCGTACCCCGGGTGGGGAAGTGGAATACGAAATTACCAAGGTTGAATACCTGTAAGGCGTATTTCCCGCTACGATGTTTATAGATTGTAAAGAAAGGAAAAAGGCCGCATAGCGGCCTTTTATCAACGTCAGGAGCATGGCATTTTGCTCGCCTGGCCGCAGAAATCCCTCGTTTTACACAAAGTTGTGTCGAGATTCAGGATATTCTTAGCGTGGCAGCGAGATTTTACGCTCTGGCGTTGGGCGGTACAGAACCAGCGTTTTACCGATGACCTGTACGTTACAGGCGCCGGTTTCGCGTACGATGGCTTCCACGATCAAGGCTTTTGTTTCGCGATCTTCTGAGGCGATCTTCACCTTGATGAGTTCATGGTGCCCTAACGCTTGTTCGATCTCGGCCAGTACCCCTTCGGTCAAACCATTGTTGCCAAGCATAACTACCGGCTTGAGCGGATGTGCCAGACCTTTCAGGTGCTGTTTTTGTTTAGTACTCAGATTCATCGTATTTTTTTGCTTACGTTGGGATTGAAAACGGGTCATTCTACCGCCATCTCCCATATATCGCCAAACTACCGCGTCGATTTTTACGCAGTAAAGTACGATGAACCCGAACGGGAATGTTAAATGACAGGTAAAAAGCGTTCTGCCAGCTCAAGCCGCTGGCTTCAGGAACACTTTAGCGATAAATATGTTCAACAGGCACAGAAAAAGGGGTTACGTTCCCGTGCCTGGTTTAAACTTGATGAAATACAGCAAAGTGACAAAATTTTTAAGCCGGGGATGACGGTAGTCGACCTCGGTGCTGCTCCCGGCGGCTGGTCGCAGTATGCGGTCACGCAGATCGGCAACAGCGGCCGCATCATCGCTTGCGATCTTTTACCAATGGATCCAATCGTTGGTGTGGACTTCCTTCAGGGCGATTTTCGTGATGAATTAGTCCTGAAAGCGTTACTTGAGCGAGTGGGCGACAGTAAAGTCCAAGTTGTCATGTCCGATATGGCGCCGAATATGTGCGGAACACCGGCGGTGGATATTCCCCGGGCTATGTATCTGGTAGAACTGGCGCTTGAAATGTCTCGTGATGTATTAGCGCCAGGTGGTAGTTTTGTAGTGAAGGTGTTCCAGGGCGAAGGCTTCGATGAGTATCTTCGAGAAATTCGCTCCCTGTTTACGAAGGTCAAAGTTCGTAAGCCGGACTCTTCCCGCGCTCGTTCGCGTGAAGTGTATATTGTAGCGACCGGGCGTAAACCATAACCGGCAGATTTCAAACGAAAGTTTGAAAGAAACTGGATATAGAGTATCCTGACGCTGTTTTTAACACAGTTGTAATAAGAGGTTAATCCCTTGAGTGACATGGCGAAAAACCTAATACTCTGGCTGGTCATTGCCGTTGTGCTGATGTCAGTATTCCAGAGCTTTGGGCCCAGCGAGTCGAATGGCCGCAAGGTGGATTATTCTACCTTCCTGCAAGAGGTCAATCAGGACCAGGTTCGCGAAGCGCGTATCAACGGACGTGAGATCAACGTTACCAAGAAAGATAGTAACCGTTACACGACTTACATTCCGGTTAACGATCCGAAGCTGCTCGATAACCTGTTGACTAAAAACGTCAAAGTTGTTGGCGAACCACCAGAAGAGCCGAGCCTGCTGGCTTCCATCTTCATCTCCTGGTTCCCAATGCTGCTGCTGATCGGCGTCTGGATCTTCTTTATGCGGCAAATGCAGGGCGGCGGCGGGAAGGGCGCGATGTCCTTCGGCAAAAGCAAAGCCCGTATGTTGACGGAAGACCAGATCAAAACCACTTTTGCAGACGTTGCCGGGTGTGACGAAGCGAAAGAGGAAGTCGGCGAGCTGGTAGAATACCTGCGTGAGCCGAGCCGCTTCCAGAAACTGGGCGGTAAAATCCCGAAAGGCGTCCTGATGGTCGGCCCTCCGGGTACCGGTAAAACGCTGCTGGCGAAAGCGATCGCTGGTGAAGCGAAGGTACCGTTCTTTACCATTTCCGGTTCTGACTTCGTCGAAATGTTCGTCGGTGTGGGCGCTTCTCGTGTGCGTGACATGTTCGAACAGGCTAAGAAAGCCGCGCCTTGCATCATCTTCATCGATGAAATCGACGCCGTCGGCCGCCAGCGTGGCGCAGGCCTGGGCGGTGGACACGATGAACGTGAGCAGACCCTGAACCAGATGCTGGTTGAGATGGACGGCTTCGAAGGTAACGAAGGTATCATCGTTATCGCGGCGACTAACCGTCCGGACGTTCTTGACCCCGCGCTGTTGCGTCCGGGCCGTTTTGACCGCCAGGTGGTGGTTGGCCTGCCGGATGTTCGCGGTCGTGAGCAGATCCTGAAAGTGCATATGCGTCGCGTTCCGCTGGCGCCGGATATCGATGCGGCAATCATTGCGCGCGGTACCCCGGGCTTCTCCGGTGCGGATCTGGCCAACCTGGTCAACGAAGCGGCGCTGTTTGCTGCCCGCGGCAACAAACGCGTTGTGTCGATGGTTGAGTTCGAGAAAGCGAAAGACAAAATCATGATGGGTGCGGAACGTCGCTCCATGGTGATGACGGAAGCGCAGAAAGAGTCTACTGCTTATCATGAAGCGGGCCACGCGATTATTGGTCGCCTGGTGCCGGAGCACGATCCGGTGCACAAAGTGACGATTATCCCGCGCGGTCGTGCGCTGGGTGTGACCTTCTTCCTGCCGGAAGGCGATGCAATCAGCGCCAGCCGTCAGAAACTGGAAAGCCAGATCTCCACCCTGTACGGCGGTCGTCTGGCGGAAGAGATTATCTACGGTCCGGAACATGTTTCTACCGGTGCGTCCAACGATATTAAAGTGGCGACGAACCTGGCGCGTAACATGGTGACCCAGTGGGGCTTCTCCGACAAACTCGGTCCGCTGCTGTATGCGGAAGAAGAGGGTGAAGTCTTCCTCGGCCGTAGCGTTGCGAAAGCGAAGCATATGTCCGATGAAACCGCGCGTATCATCGACCAGGAAGTGAAATCGCTGATTGAGCGTAACTACGGTCGTGCTCGCCAGCTGCTGAACGACAACATGGACATTCTGCACGCGATGAAAGATGCGCTCATGAAGTATGAGACCATCGATGCGCCGCAGATTGACGACCTGATGGCTCGTCGCGAAGTTCGTCCGCCAGCGGGTTGGGAAGAACCTGGTTCTTCTAACAACTCTGACAACAATGGCACGCCTCGTGCGCCGCGTCCGGTTGATGAACCGCGTACGCCGAACCCGGGCAACACCATGTCAGAGCAGCTGGGCGACAAGTAAGCTACCGCTGTTGATGCTTGTTTAACCTTAAAACCCCGGGCGTCCGCTCCGGGGTTTTTCTTTTTTAACCTCTTCAGTCTCAGGGATTTTGTGATGAAACTTGTAGCCCAGGGCTCAACCCTCGATCTCTCTCACCCCCACGTGATGGGTATTCTAAATGTGACGCCTGACTCCTTCTCCGATGGCGGCGCCCATAATTCGCTGATTGAGGCGGTGAAGCATGCCAATCTGATGATCAACGCCGGCGCGACCATCATTGATATCGGCGGTGAATCGACGCGGCCAGGGGCGGCTGAGGTTAGTGTGGAAGAGGAGCTTGCGCGGGTGATACCGGTGGTTGAAGCCATTGCCCAGCGCTTTGAGGTATGGATCTCAGTGGATACCTCCAAGGCGGAGGTTATTCGCCAATCGGCCCGGGCCGGGGCGCATATCATCAACGATATTCGTTCGCTGACCGAGCCCGGCGCGCTGCAGGCCGCCGCGGAAACCGGACTGCCGGTGTGTCTGATGCATATGCAGGGACAACCAAAAACCATGCAGGAGGCGCCGAAGTATGAGGACGTCTTCGCCGATGTTGAGCGTTTTTTTAATGAGCACATTGTGCGCTGCGAACAGGCGGGGATCGCAAAAGAAAAATTGCTGCTCGACCCGGGATTCGGTTTCGGTAAAAATCTCTCCCACAATTACCAACTGTTGGCCAGGCTTGGGGAGTTTCATCACTTTGGTCTGCCGCTGCTGGTCGGTATGTCACGTAAGTCGATGGTAGGTCAGTTGCTGAACGTCGGGCCGTCGGAGCGGCTGAACGGCAGCCTGGCGTGTGCCGTCATTGCAGCAATGCAGGGCGCGCAGATTATCCGCGTCCATGATGTCAAAGAAACGGTAGAAGCGCTGCGCGTGGTGGAAGCCACCCTCGCCGCTAAGGGAAAAAAACGTTATGAGTAACCGCAAGTATTTTGGCACCGATGGTATTCGTGGCCGCGTCGGCGATGCGCCGATCACTCCGGAGTTTGTGCTCAAGCTGGGCTGGGCGGCGGGCAAAGTGTTAGCGCGTCACGGTTCGCGTAAAATTATCATCGGCAAGGATACCCGTATTTCGGGCTATATGCTGGAATCGGCGCTGGAAGCTGGACTGGCGGCAGCGGGGCTCTCTGCGTCGTTCACCGGGCCTATGCCGACACCGGCCATCGCCTACCTGACGCGCGCCTTCCGCGCCGAGGCGGGGATTGTTATCTCTGCTTCACATAACCCTTTCTACGACAACGGCATTAAATTCTTCTCCATTGAGGGCACCAAGCTGCCGGATGATGTCGAAGAGGCGATTGAAGCCGAAATGGAGAAAGAGCTCACCTGCGTGGATTCGGCTGAGCTGGGCAAAGCCAGCCGTATCGTTGATGCGGCGGGGCGCTACATTGAATTTTGTAAGGGTACCTTTCCCAACGAACTGAGCCTGGGCACGCTGAAAGTGGTGGTGGATTGCGCGCACGGCGCGACCTATCACATCGCCCCTAATGTCTTCCGCGAGCTGGGAGCCCAGGTTATCGCGATGGGCTGCGAGCCAGACGGTCTCAACATCAACGAAGAGGTCGGCGCCACTGACGTGCGGGCGCTGCAGGCGCGCGTGCTGGCGGAAAAAGCCGATCTGGGCATCGCCTACGACGGCGATGGCGATCGGGTGATTATGGTTGACCACGAAGGCAATAAAGTCGATGGCGACCAGATCCTCTATATCATAGCCCGGGAAGGATTGCGTCAGGGGCAGCTGCGCGGCGGCGCCGTCGGCACGCTGATGAGTAATATGGGGCTGGAGCTGGCGCTCAAGCAGTTAGGCATCCCGTTTGCCCGCGCGAAGGTCGGTGACCGCTATGTACTGGAGATGCTCCAGGAAAAAGGCTGGCGCATCGGTGCGGAAAACTCCGGCCATGTGATCCTGCTGGATAAAACCACCACCGGCGATGGCATTGTCGCCAGCCTGCAGGTGGTCGCGGCGATGGTCCGCAACCACATGAGCCTGCATGACCTGTGCAGCGGGATGAAAATGTTCCCTCAGCTGCTGGTGAATGTCCGCTTTACCGAGGGCAGCGGTAACCCGCTGGAGAATGAGCGCGTCAAAGCGGTGACCGCGGAAGTGGAGGCGGCGTTAGGAAAACGCGGCCGTGTCCTGCTGCGTAAATCGGGTACGGAGCCGCTGATCCGCGTGATGGTGGAAGGCGAGCATGAAGATCAGGTGCACGAGTTTGCGCACCGCATCGCTGAGGCGGTAAAAAGCGTTTAGCTTTGCCGGCTAAGTGGTTAAAAAGGCGGCGCTTGCCGCCTTTTTTATGATCGAAAATTGGCTTTTTGCTGTTTTTTTCTGCAGTTGATACAATGTGTCGAAATTGCCCTTGCGAAGGTCATTCGCTTTGGTTAGTATTCACACCCGCTTCAGTGGGAAACGTTAAAACGTCCCGCTTTATTGGTCGAAGCACTTGGTATGCGGCGAATCCGCAAGGAACAGGTTGATTATGTACGAAGCTCTTTTGGTTGTTTTCCTTATTGTAGCGATTGGCCTTGTAGGTCTGGTTATGCTGCAGCAAGGTAAAGGCGCTGATATGGGAGCCTCCTTCGGTGCAGGCGCTTCCGGCACACTGTTTGGGTCCAGCGGTTCTGGCAACTTTATGACCCGTATGACCGGCATCCTGGCTGCGCTGTTCTTCATCATCAGTCTGGCGCTGGGTAATATCAACAGCAACAAGACCAGTAAAGGAAGTGAGTGGGATAATCTGAGCGCGCCGAAAACGGAGCAAACTCAGCCAACTGCGCCGGCTCAGCCGACCAGCGATATCCCGCACTAAGTATTCTGTACCGAGGTGGTGGAATTGGTAGACACGCTACCTTGAGGTGGTAGTGCCCTAACGGGCTTGTGGGTTCGAGTCCCATCCTCGGTACCAATATTCCAGAAAAAAGACGCTGAAAAGCGTCTTTTTTTGTTTTTGTCCCCGCTGGACATTTATTTATAAACATCTCTTCGCTGGTTGCCTCCTTTTACTGTCGTTAAAGTCGCCTCGTCAAATTAACAGAGGTGAAGTGACACAATGAACAAGATCGGGTTGCTTATCGTCGCCGGCGTGCTCGGTTTAGCTGGGTGCAGTTCAACATCGCCCTCCCAAACGGTGGAGACGATTAATGCGCTAACCGTACCGGTATCGCCCAGTGAGTCTGGGACTACAGCGAATCATGCCCAGGCGGTGAGGCGCTATTTCCAGGACAATACGGCACTGATTAGTCGCCTTAACCATTCGTTGAAAAGTCATTATCTGCAGGACGTGGAGCGCCGCGATGTGTTCGACAGACACAGCGAGGCGTATAAGGTGTATGGCGCCCTGACCCGCCTGGAGCAGATGGCGTCCATGAATGAGGTTTACCGCAAAGAGAATAATATTGCAGGCCTACAAGAGATCAACCGCGTACTGAAAAGCGTGCCGCTGACCAGCTGAGAATGAAACAGGGACTGCCGACCGGCAATCCCTGTGAAGAGTTAAAAGCGGAAGTTAACCCCGGCGTAAGCGCCGTCGGCCAGCGTGTTATCGCGATTGCCATCTTTCCCTGCCATATCAATATAGCGATAGCCAGCTTCGATATTCAGAGACGGGAGCACGTTAAGGCGTACCCCGGCATTGGCCTCCACATAATCCTCAACGCCGCTGGACATTGAGTCCGGTGAGTAATAGCCCTCGCCGAAAAACGTGAAATACTGACCAAGGGGGAGTTCAGCGCCACCACCGGCGGCGATGGCGTAACCTTCATCACCATCTTTTGGGTTCAGATAGACCGCCTTACCGCCCAGGGTCATCAGAAAAGGGCCAACGTTAAAGTTATAACCCATTCCCAGTCCTGCACTATCTCCGTCGTTGTCGCTATGAGCCCACTGAGAACTGAACGTCATACCCGGTTCCCCGGCGCCAAAGCTGGCGGACAGATTGGTAAACTCGGCGCCAGCTTCTCCATGCAGGTTAACGGCTGCGCAGGCAGCGCTGCTGGCTCCCAAAGCGATCGTTACGGCAACCATTTTTGCAGCAATAGACTTCATTATTAAATTCCTTCAGATAAAAAAAAGCCCGATATGGGCGTTCGGGCATAATTAACGGGTTCGTGCATCTCATTGTTATGGTCGCGGCAGGCGAGGGGGCAACTCTCGCTACCGCCGCACACGTCTGGCCGATTTCCGCTGGCATATCCTGAGCCGGTGCAGGCCCGGCGGTTAACGCCGTTTGTGGTCGTCTGCTGGCGAACTCAGGAATAGATTGTCTTCCGGGAAACCCAGGCGCTTAGCATAAAATTTTTGTTCTTTTAGCGGTAACGGTTATTGGTTTAAATTTAAACATCTTCCCCGCTGCAGCAAATAACAATAAATGATAGGAGGAGTGCAGGTCAGAATTTTTCAGGAAGTGAGACGATATTTTGTAAATAACCGCCGCGGGCAAAGGCAATATAACCGCCTTTCTTTAATGCTGACAATACATTGAGAATACTGCTACGCGACAGAAGGGTCCTGTCCTGAATATACTCAAGAATAGATACTCGCTGTCGGGTCTCTTCGCTTAATAGCATCATCTCCAGCAGATGGTTACGGATGACCGAATAGGTACGCTGCTGCAGGACCAGATCGTCACGATACACCATATACGAGGTATGATAAGCCAACAGGCTGGTCACCTCTTCCCACAGGTTATGCTGACGAAAATGCGCCGAAGCCAGGTCGTGGTCGATCCGTAGCAGTTCGCATGATACCTCGGCTCGCAGGCTGTGGCTGCGGCTGGGCTGCAGCATTTCCGCCACGCCGAAAAGATGCGGCTCATAGACGGTCACCATCAGTAGCCTGTCGGAATTACGAATAATCGACAGCTCGCCTTTTTTAAAAATAAAGAGCTGGGTTTTGCCTTTATATTCCCATGTCAGTCTTTTTCTGGCGATCGCGTTAACGGGTGTCGCGTGTGGCTCAAGTACATCGATCAGTCGGTCAATGGTCTTTTGCGGCCTGATCGGCGGTTTAATATTCATGATGTGTATCACCAGATATGAATTAATCAATTGAGGCTATTATAGTCAACAGTTTTGCTGGTCTGGCGATAAGGAAAAAATGCGTCATGGCATTTTTTTACGTTGGTGGGTCATTCAAAATAAAAAGCCGGCGGTGATCCGCCGGCGGAAAGCAACATTGTCAGGCGATTATTTGCCTTTGTTTTCCAGATTTTCAACCTGCGGTAAACCGGTTGCCGAGGAGGCGCTCAGCAGGCCAGACTGTGCATAGCCGAACAGCTTCTCGCGGGTATCGGTGATGTCCAGATTACGCATGGTCAGCTGGCCGATACGGTCTTCGGCAGTAAACATGGAATCGCCTTTTTCCATGGTCAGACGCTCCGCTTTATAGGTCAGGTTGTCTGATACCGTATTAAGGATCGAGTAGTCGTTACCGCGACGCAGTTCGAGGGTGACTTCGCCGGTGATCTGGCTGGCGACCCAGCGCTGCAGCGAATCACGCAGCATCAGCGCCTGGGAATCAAACCAGCGGCCCTGATACAGCAGGCGGCCCAACTGGCGACCGTGGGCGTGATATTGCTCAATCGTATCTTCGTTATGGATACCGGTCAGCAAACGCTCGTAGGCAATATGCAGCAGCGCCATCCCCGGAGCTTCATAAATGCCGCGGCTTTTCGCTTCGATAATCCGGTTTTCAATCTGGTCGCTCATGCCCAGGCCGTGACGACCGCCGATGCGGTTGGCTTCCAGCATCATCTCGACGTCATCGGCAAAGGTTTTACCATTCAGCGCCACCGGATGGCCCTGCTCAAAGCGTACGGTGACCTCTTCCGCAGGGATCTTCACGTTTTCGTCCCAGAACTTCACGCCCATAATCGGGTTGACGATCTTGACGCTGGAGTTCAGGAATTCGAGATCTTTCGCTTCATGGGTCGCGCCGAGCATATTGGAGTCGGTGGAGTAGGCTTTCTCGACCGACATCTTGTAATCAAAGCCGCAGGCGATCATAAATTCGGACATTTCGTGACGACCGCCGAGCTCATTGATAAAGTCGCTGTCCAGCCACGGTTTGTAAATCTGCAGTTCAGCGTTGGTCAGCAGGCCGTAACGATAGAAACGTTCGATATCGTTGCCTTTATAGGTGCTGCCATCGCCCCAAATGTTAACGCCGTCTTCTTTCATCGCCGCCACCAGCATGGTGCCGGTGACCGCGCGGCCTAGCGGCGTGGTGTTGAAGTAGGTCAACCCACCGGTAGTGTTATGGAAAGCGCCACACTGAATCGCGGCGATCCCTTCTGCGACCAGCTGTTTGCGGCAGTCGATCAGACGGGCGCCTTCAGCGCCGTACTCTTTCGCGCGGCGCGGGATAGCATCGTAGTCGTCTTCGTCCGGTTGACCCAGGTTAGCGGTATATGCATAAGGCACGGCGCCTTTTTTGCGCATCCATAACAGCGCGGCGCTGGTATCCAGTCCACCAGAGAAAGCGATACCAATACGTTGACCAACCGGGAGATGCTTGAGAATCGTCGTCATAAAATAAAACCCTGCTCGATAGACTGTGGTGAGTTCGACCCAACAACCTTAACTGCATTTTTATGCATTAATTGTGAGTATTCATTTAACCATCTTTTACTGGCGACAGGAAGTGCTTCATCATCTTTTTGCTAAAAAAGCCTGAAATACCAGCACAAACGGCAATCGCGGGCGCTAAAAAGCATGTTGACAAAATATACTAATCACCGTTACAATTCATCTCGATTTTATGTCCCGTCTTCGGTACCAAATCCCAGCAGTATTTGCGTCTTTTGCTCATAAAGAGTAAAATATGCCACGTTTCAGGCGCGGGGTGGAGCAGCCTGGTAGCTCGTCGGGCTCATAACCCGAAGGTCGTCGGTTCAAATCCGGCCCCCGCAACCACTTTCCCATTAAGTACTTTTTCAAATATACTGTGAGGACTAGGTGTCCTTCGTAGCCGAATTTGAAAGAATTCTTGCGGAAGGTGTTCCAGATCGCCATGGCGATCTCAGGGTTCAGTTATCTAAAGCCCCGATTTATCGGGGTTTTTTGTTATCTGACTTCAGAATAACTGGGCTATACGCCCTTTTTTTATGTCTTGGGGGTGGGTTTGTCCACATTAGAGCAAAAATTGACAGAGATGCTCACTGCGCCGGTTGAAGCGCTTGGCTTTGAGCTGGTCGGCATCGAATTTATTCGCGGTCGCACATCCACACTGCGCATCTATATTGATAGTGAAGATGGCATCAACGTTGATGATTGTGCTGATGTGAGCCACCAGGTAAGCGCCGTCATGGATGTCGAAGACCCGATCACTGTCGCTTACAACCTGGAAGTCTCTTCGCCTGGTCTTGACCGTCCGATGTTCACCGCCGAACACTATCAACGTTTCACCGGCGAAGAAGTTGCGCTGGTGCTGCGCATGGCGGTTCAGAACCGCCGCAAATGGCAGGGCATTATCAAAGCGGTAGACGGTGAGATGATCACGGTAACCGTCGAAGGCAAAGATGAAGTGTTCGCGCTGAGTAACATCCAGAAGGCGAACCTGGTTCCCCACTTTTAACAGTCTGGATTGAGGTGAAAGGCCCCGATGAACAAAGAAATTTTGGCTGTTGTTGAAGCCGTTTCCAACGAAAAAGCGCTGCCGCGTGAGAAAATTTTCGAAGCGCTGGAAAGCGCGCTGGCAACGGCCACCAAGAAAAAATACGAACAAGAGATCGACGTTCGCGTTGAAATCGACCGCAAGAGCGGCGATTTCGATACCTTCCGTCGTTGGCTGGTTGTAGAAGAAGTCACCCAGCCGACGCGCGAGATCACGCTGGAAGCAGCGCGTTTCGAAGATGAAAGCATGAACGTCGGCGACTATGTCGAAGATCAGATCGAATCTGTTACCTTCGACCGTATCACCACCCAGACCGCTAAGCAGGTTATCGTGCAGAAAGTCCGCGAAGCCGAGCGCGCGATGGTGGTCGATCAGTTCCGCGAGCACGAAGGTGAGATCATCACCGGCGTGGTGAAAAAAGTGAACCGCGACAATATCACACTGGATCTGGGTAACAACGCTGAAGCCGTGATCCTGCGTGAAGATATGCTGCCGCGTGAAAACTTCCGTCCGGGCGACCGCATTCGCGGCGTACTGTACGCTGTCCGTCCGGAAGCGCGTGGCGCCCAGCTGTTCGTCACCCGTTCCAAACCTGAGATGCTGATCGAACTGTTCCGCATCGAAGTGCCGGAAATCGGTGAAGAAGTGCTGGAGATCAAAGCAGCGGCTCGCGATCCGGGCTCTCGTGCCAAAATCGCGGTGAAAACCAACGACAAGCGCATCGACCCGGTTGGCGCTTGCGTCGGTATGCGCGGTGCGCGTGTGCAGGCCGTGTCGACTGAGCTGGGTGGTGAACGCATCGATATCGTCCTGTGGGATGATAACCCGGCGCAGTTCGTGATTAACGCTATGGCGCCGGCAGACGTCGCGTCCATCGTGGTGGATGAAGATAAACACACCATGGATATCGCGGTAGAAGCGGGCAACCTGGCGCAGGCGATCGGCCGTAACGGTCAGAACGTCCGCCTGGCTTCACAGCTCAGCGGCTGGGAACTCAACGTCATGACCGTTGACGATCTGCAGGCTAAGCACCAGGCGGAAGCGCATGCCGCTATCGATACCTTCACCAAATATCTTGATATTGATGAAGATTTCGCGACAGTGCTGGTTGAAGAAGGCTTCTCCTCGCTGGAAGAGCTGGCCTATGTGCCGATGAAAGAACTGCTGGAAATCGACGGTCTGGATGAAGCCACCGTTGAAGCACTTCGTGAGCGTGCGAAAAACGCACTGACTACGCTGGCGCTGGCTCAGGAAGAAAGCCTGGGAGATAACAAACCTGCCGATGATCTGTTGAATCTCGAAGGTCTGGATCGTGCCCTGGCATTCAAACTGGCTGCCCGTGGTGTTTGTACGCTGGAAGATCTCGCCGAGCAGGGCGTTGATGACCTGGCTGATATCGAAGGGATGACCGACGAGAAAGCTGGCGAGCTCATCATGGCCGCTCGCAACATTTGTTGGTTCGGCGACGAAGCGTAATAAACTGTAGCAGGAAGGAACAGCATGACAGATGTGACTATTAAAGCGCTGGCCTCAGAGATTCAGACCTCTGTGGATCGCCTGATACAGCAATTTGCTGACGCAGGCATCCGCAAATCGGCTGATGATTCTGTGACCTCGCAAGAGAAACAAACTTTGTTGACGCACCTGAACCGTGAACACGGCTCGGCGCCAGACAAGCTGACGTTACAGCGTAAGACGCGCAGTACGTTGAATATTCCAGGTACCGGTGGAAAGAGTAAATCGGTACAAATCGAAGTCCGCAAGAAACGCACCTTTGTGAAACGCGATCCGCAAGAGGCTGAACGCCTGGCCGCGGAAGAGCAGGCGCAGCGTGAAGCGGAAGAGCAGGCCCGTCGTGAAGCTGAAGAAGCAGCGAAACGCGAGGCGCAATTAAAAGCTGAACGTGAGGCCGCAGAACAAGCTAAACGTGAAGTCGCTGATAAAGCGAAACGTGAAGCTGCGGAAAAAGACAAAGTGAGCAATCAACATACCGACGAAATGACCAAAACCGCCCAGGCTGAAAAGATCCGTCGCGAGAACGAAGCCGCGGAATTGAAGCGCAAATCGGAAGAAGAAGCACGCCGCAAACTTGAAGAAGAAGCGCGCCGTGTAGCGGAAGAAGCACGCCGTATGGCTGAAGAAAACGAAAAAAATTGGTCTGAAACCTCAGACAGCCCGGAAGATAGCAGCGACTATCACGTCACCACATCACAGCATGCTCGTCAGGCTGAAGATGATAACGATCGTGAAGTCGAAGGCGGTCGCGGCCGTAGCCGTAGCAGCAAAGCGGCTCGTCCGGCGAAGAAAGGCAACAAACACGCTGAATCGAAAGCTGATCGTGAAGAAGCCCGCGCGGCCGTGCGCGGCGGTAAAGGCGGTAAGCACCGTAAAGGTTCCGCTCTGCAGCAGGGCTTCCAGAAGCCAGCGCAGGCCGTTAACCGTGACGTCGTAATCGGCGAAACCATCACCGTTGGCGAACTGGCTAACAAGATGGCGGTGAAAGGTTCTCAGGTCATCAAAGCGATGATGAAGCTGGGCGCCATGGCGACCATCAACCAGGTCATCGACCAGGAAACCGCACAGCTGGTTGCCGAAGAGATGGGCCACAAAGTTATCCTGCGTCGTGAAAACGAACTGGAAGAAGCCGTAATGAGCGACCGTGACACCGGCGCGGCGGCTGAACCGCGCGCACCGGTCGTGACCATTATGGGTCACGTTGACCACGGTAAAACCTCGCTGCTGGACTACATTCGTTCTACCAAGGTTGCCTCCGGCGAAGCGGGTGGTATTACCCAGCACATCGGTGCTTACCACGTCGAAACCGACAACGGCATGATCACCTTCCTGGATACCCCGGGCCACGCCGCGTTTACCTCCATGCGTGCTCGTGGCGCGCAGGCGACGGATATCGTGGTTCTGGTGGTGGCGGCAGACGACGGCGTGATGCCGCAGACTATCGAAGCTATCCAGCACGCTAAAGCGGCGCAGGTACCGGTGGTAGTGGCGGTGAACAAGATCGATAAGCCAGAAGCCGATCCGGATCGCGTGAAGAACGAACTGTCCCAGTACGGCATCCTGCCGGAAGAGTGGGGCGGCGAGAGCCAGTTTGTCCACGTTTCCGCGAAAGCGGGTACCGGCATCGACGACCTGCTGGACGCGATCCTGCTGCAGGCTGAAGTTCTTGAGCTGAAAGCGGTCCGCAACGGTATGGCGAGCGGCGCGGTCATCGAATCCTTCCTTGATAAAGGTCGTGGTCCGGTAGCTACCGTTCTGGTTCGCGAAGGTACTCTGCATAAGGGCGACATTGTTCTGTGCGGCTTCGAATATGGCCGTGTGCGCGCGATGCGTGACGAACTGGGTCGCGAAGTGCTGGAAGCGGGTCCGTCCATTCCGGTGGAAATCCTCGGCCTGTCCGGTGTGCCGGCTGCCGGTGATGAAGTGACCGTAGTGCGTGACGAGAAAAAAGCGCGTGAAGTGGCGCTGTATCGTCAGGGCAAATTCCGTGAAGTTAAGCTGGCGCGTCAGCAGAAATCTAAACTGGAAAACATGTTCGCTAACATGACCGAAGGCGAAGTTCACGAAGTGAACATCGTACTGAAGGCGGACGTACAGGGTTCTGTCGAAGCGATTTCCGATTCCTTACTGAAACTGTCTACCGACGAAGTGAAAGTGAAGATCATCGGTTCCGGCGTAGGTGGTATCACCGAAACCGACGCTACCCTGGCAGCAGCATCCAACGCGATTCTGGTTGGCTTCAACGTTCGTGCCGATGCCTCTGCGCGTAAAGTTATCGAAGCGGAAAGCCTGGATCTGCGTTACTACTCCGTCATCTATAACCTGATCGACGAAGTGAAAGCGGCGATGAGCGGCATGCTGTCTCCGGAACTGAAACAGCAGATCATCGGTCTGGCTGAAGTGCGTGATGTCTTCAAATCGCCGAAATTCGGCGCCATCGCGGGCTGTATGGTTACCGAAGGGACGATCAAACGTCACAACCCAATCCGCGTTCTGCGTGACAACGTGGTTATCTATGAAGGCGAGCTGGAATCCCTGCGCCGCTTCAAAGATGACGTTAACGAAGTCCGTAACGGCATGGAATGTGGTATCGGCGTGAAGAACTACAACGACGTTCGCGTTGGCGATATGATCGAAGTGTTCGAAATCATCGAAATCCAGCGTAGCATCGATTAATCATTTGATGGCTAAGCAGCCGGGGAAGCGAAGCGCCACCCGGCAATCATTTTAAAAAGGGGCTTTTGGCCCCTTTTTTGTCTTTATTCTGGAGAACTTATTATGGCGAAAGAATTTGGTCGCCCGCAGCGTGTGGCCCAGGAGATGCAAAAAGAGATTGCCATCATCCTGCAGCGTGAAATTAAAGATCCGCGTCTGGGCATGATGACCACCGTTTCCGGTGTGGAAATGTCCCGTGACCTGGCCTATGCCAAGGTGTATGTCACCTTCCTTAACGACAAAGATGAAGCCGCGGTGAAAGCGGGCATCAAAGCGCTGCAGGAAGCTTCTGGCTTTATCCGCTCTCTGCTGGGGAAAGCGATGCGTCTGCGCATCGTACCGGAACTGACTTTCTTCTACGACAACTCACTGGTCGAAGGGATGCGTATGTCCAACCTGGTCACCAGCGTGGTGAAACACGACGATGAGCGTCGTGTGAACCCGGACGACAGCAAGGAGGACTGATGAGTCGTCCTCGTCGTCGCGGCCGCGACGTGCATGGCGTATTGTTGCTGGACAAGCCTCAGGGCGCCTCCAGTAACGATGTGCTGCAGAAAGTAAAACGTATTTATAACGCCAACCGCGCCGGGCATACCGGCGCGCTGGATCCGCTGGCGACCGGTATGCTGCCGATCTGCCTTGGCGAAGCGACCAAGTTTTCCCAGTATCTGCTGGACTCCGATAAGCGTTACCGCGTGATCGCCAAACTTGGCCAGCGCACGGATACCTCCGATGCCGACGGTCAGGTGGTGGAAGAGCGCCCGCTGACTTTTAGCGACGAACAGCTGGCGGCGGCGCTGGACAGCTTCCGCGGCGAGACGCAGCAGGTGCCGTCGATGTATTCGGCGCTGAAATATCAGGGCAAGAAGCTATACGAATATGCTCGCCAGGGTATTGAAGTTCCGCGGGAAGCCCGGCCGATAACCGTCTATGAGCTGCTGTTTATTCGCCGCGAAGGCGATGAGCTGGAGCTGGAGATCCACTGCTCGAAAGGCACCTACATCCGGACGATTATCGATGATTTAGGTGAGAAGCTCGGCTGCGGCGCGCACGTGATTTTCCTGCGTCGCCTGGCGGTAAGCAAATACCCGGTCGAGCGGATGGTGACCCTCGAGCAGCTGCAGGCGCTGGTCGATGAGGCGGCGGCGCAGGATATTCCTGCCGCTCAGTTGCTTGATCCGCTGCTGATGCCGATGGACAGCCCGGCCTCGGATTACCCGCTGGTTAATATTCCAGAAACCTCCGCAGTCTACTTTAAGAACGGCAACCCGGTACGTCAGTCAGGCGCGCCGCTTGACGGGCTGGTGCGGGTGATGGAGAGCGAGTCCGGCAAGTTTCTCGGCATGGGCGAAATTGACGATGAAGGCCGCGTGGCCCCGCGTCGTCTGGTGGTGGAATACCCGGCGTAAGCGCTTTTCTTGCGATAAAAGCCTGCTACGAGTAGAATATCGCCGCTTAACGTCCGCTAACGTGTTTTAACATTTTCGGGCGTTGCATCAGGGGTCGCTGAATTAGAGATCGGCACCCTTTCTTTCTTTTAATTTTTGGAGTTATAAAATGTCTCTAAGCGTTGAAGCTAAAGCAAAAATCGTTTCTGAGTTTGGTCGTGGCGAAAACGACAGCGGTTCTACCGAAGTTCAGGTTGCACTGCTGACCGCACAGATCAACCACCTGCAGGGCCACTTTGCAGAGCACAAAAAAGATCACCACAGCCGTCGTGGTCTGCTGCGCATGGTTTCTCAGCGTCGTAAACTGCTCGACTACCTGAAACGTAAAGATGTTGCCCGTTACTCTGCGCTGATTGAGCGTCTGGGTCTGCGTCGCTAATTCTGCGAGTTTCAGAAAAAGGGGCCTGACGGCCCCTTTTTTCGACCGGGCGGCAGCAATTCATTCAAAACTCATGTATTGTTGCTAGTAATGATCTTCATGCAGAGGTTCGCGCGGCTAATGAGAGGCTTCATCCGCAGGGGCGGGTAAAGGTTGTCATTAGTCGCGAGGATGCAGAAGATCGGGTCAATAGACGCTATGTCGTGGATATGGCGTGATTTATAGATAAAAAGGATAGAATTTTGCTTAATCCGATCGTTCGTAAATTCCAGTACGGCCAGCATACCGTGACCCTGGAAACCGGCATGATGGCGCGCCAGGCAACGGCCGCTGTGATGGTTAGCATGGATGACACTGCGGTATTCGTTACCGTTGTGGGTCAGAAAAAAGCGAAGCCAGGCCAGGACTTTTTCCCGCTGACCGTTAACTACCAGGAGCGTACCTACGCTGCCGGTAAAATCCCGGGTGGTTTCTTCCGTCGTGAAGGCCGTCCAAGCGAAGGCGAAACCCTGATCGCGCGTCTGATTGACCGCCCGGTTCGCCCGCTGTTCCCGGAAGGCTTCGTTAACGAAGTTCAGGTTATCGCCACCGTCGTTTCCGTTAACCCGCAGGTTAACCCAGACATCGTCGCGATGATCGGTGCTTCCGCTGCGCTGTCGCTGTCTGGTATTCCGTTCAATGGCCCAATCGGCGCTGCGCGCGTGGGTTACATCAACGACCAGTACGTACTGAACCCAACCCAGGAAGAACTGAAGTCCAGCAAACTGGACCTGGTGGTTGCCGGTACCGAAGCGGCCGTGCTGATGGTGGAATCCGAAGCGGAACTGCTGAGCGAAGACCAGATGCTGGGCGCGGTGGTCTTCGGCCACGAGCAGCAGCAGATTGTTATTCAGAACATCAACGACCTGGTGAAAGAAGCCGGTAAACCGCGTTGGGACTGGCAGCCGGAAGCGGTCAACGAAGCGCTGAACGCGCGCGTGGCTGCGCTGGCTGAATCCCGTCTGAGCGATGCTTACCGTATCACCGACAAACAAGAGCGTTACGCTCAGGTTGACGTGATCAAATCTGAAACCATCGCCACGCTGGTTGCTGAAGATGAAACCCTGGACGCTAACGAGCTGGGTGAAATCCTGCACGCCATCGAGAAAAACGTGGTTCGTAGCCGCGTACTGGCCGGCGAGCCGCGTATCGATGGCCGTGAAAAAGATATGATCCGTGGTCTGGACGTTCGTACCGGCGTTCTGCCGCGTACTCACGGTTCCGCGCTGTTCACCCGTGGCGAAACGCAGGCGCTGGTTACCGCGACTCTGGGTACCGCACGCGATGCGCAGAACATCGACGAACTGATGGGCGAGCGCACCGACTCCTTCCTGTTCCACTACAACTTCCCTCCGTACTCCGTAGGCGAAACTGGCATGGTGGGGTCTCCGAAGCGTCGTGAAATCGGTCATGGTCGTCTGGCGAAGCGCGGCGTACTGGCCGTGATGCCGACTATTGAAGAATTCCCGTACACCGTGCGCGTGGTATCGGAAATCACCGAATCTAACGGTTCCTCTTCCATGGCTTCCGTCTGCGGCGCCTCTCTGGCGCTGATGGACGCGGGCGTGCCGGTAAAAGCCGCTGTGGCGGGTATCGCAATGGGTCTGGTGAAAGAAGGCGACAACTTCGTCGTGCTGTCTGACATCCTCGGTGACGAAGACCACCTCGGCGATATGGACTTCAAAGTTGCGGGTTCCCGCGACGGTATCTCTGCGCTGCAGATGGATATCAAAATTGAAGGTATCACCAAAGAAATCATGCAGGTTGCATTGAACCAGGCTAAAGGTGCGCGTCTGCACATCCTGGGCGTGATGGAGCAGGCGATTAACGCGCCGCGCGGCGATATCTCTGAATTCGCACCGCGTATCCACACCATCAAGATCAACCCGGACAAGATCAAAGACGTTATCGGTAAAGGCGGTTCTGTTATCCGTGCCCTGACCGAAGAGACCGGTACTACCATCGAGATCGAAGATGACGGTACCGTGAAGATCGCAGCGACCGACGGCGACAAAGCGCAGCATGCTATCCGTCGTATCGAAGAGATCACCGCTGAGATCGAAGTTGGCCGCATCTACAATGGTAAAGTGACCCGTATCGTTGACTTTGGCGCATTCGTTGCCATCGGCGGCGGTAAAGAAGGTCTGGTTCACATCTCGCAGATCGCTGACAAGCGCGTTGAGAAAGTGACTGACTACCTGCAGATGGGTCAGGAAGTACCGGTTAAGGTTCTGGAAGTTGACCGCCAGGGCCGTGTCCGTCTGAGCATTAAAGAAGCAACTGAACAGACTCCGTCTGCCGCAGCGCCGGAAGCTCCGGCTGCCGAGCAGGGCGAGTAAGGTTGCCGTTAGCCCTCCGCTTTTGCGGAGGGCGTTTTACGGGCAGGACGCCTCGTTTGCAGCCGGGGAACAGGACGTTCATCCAATCGTTGTCTTCGGGAGTGGGAAATGAAGCCTTTTTTGCGCTGGTGTTTCGTGGCGACAGCTCTCACGCTGGCAGGATGCAGTAGCACCGCCTGGCGTAAGGACGCCGTCCTCGCAGTACCATTGCAACCGACTTTACAGCAAGAAGTGATTCTGGCACGCATGGAACAAATTCTTGCCAGTCGGGCTTTATCCGATGACGAACGCGCACAGCTTTTATATGAGCGCGGAGTGTTGTATGATAGTCTCGGTCTGAGGGCACTTGCGCGAAATGATTTTTCACAAGCGCTGGCAATCCGACCCGATATGCCGGAAGTATTCAATTACTTAGGCATTTACTTAACGCAGGCAGGCAATTTTGATGCTGCCTATGAAGCGTTTGATTCTGTACTTGAGCTTGATCCAACTTACAACTACGCGCACTTGAACCGCGGTATCGCCCTGTATTACGGCGGCCGGGCTAAGTTAGCGCAAGATGATCTGCTGGCGTTTTATCAAGACGATCCCAATGATCCTTTCCGTAGCCTGTGGCTTTATATCGCCGAGCGTAAACTCGACGAGAAGCGGGCGCTTGAAGCACTCAGAGAGCGCTTAAACAAGTCGGATAAAGAGCAATGGGGATGGAACATTGTCGAGTTCTACCTTGGCGACATTAGCGAAAAAGAGCTGATGACTCGTCTGAAGGCAGACGCAACGGATAACACCTCGCTCGCTGAGCATCTCAGTGAAACCAACTTCTATTTAGGTAAGTACTACCTAAGTCTGGGGGACAAGGACAGCGCTACGGCACTGTTCAAACTGGCGGTCGCCAACAACGTACACAACTACGTTGAGCACCGATACGCATTGTTGGAATTATCGCTCTTGGGCCAGGAGCAAGATGACCTGGCAGAATCGGACCAGCAATAGCTGACGAACACATCAGCCCATAGTTTTTTGCTTGCCATCACCTTTGCGGGTGAGGGCGTTGTTGTTCGTTAATACACCTACTTTGAGCCGGTTCACACTTTTCAATGAAAATTACCGTAAATTTTCACGATGAGTTATGTAGACTGGCCGCCATTAATTTTGAGGCACACGTACTACATGGCTGAATTCGAAACCACTTTTGCAGATCTGGGCCTGAAGGCTCCTATCCTTGAAGCGCTCACCGATCTGGGTTACGAAAAACCATCTCCGATCCAGGCTGAGTGCATTCCGCATCTGCTGGACGGCCGCGACGTTCTGGGTATGGCCCAGACCGGTAGCGGTAAAACCGCAGCATTCTCTTTACCGCTGCTGAACAACATCGATCCTGAGCTGAGAGCACCGCAGATTCTGGTGCTGGCGCCGACCCGCGAGCTGGCGGTACAGGTTGCTGAAGCAATGACGGAATTCTCTAAACATATGCGCGGCGTGAACGTGGTTGCCCTGTACGGCGGCCAGCGTTATGACGTGCAGCTGCGCGCCCTGCGTCAGGGTCCGCAGATCGTCGTCGGTACCCCGGGTCGTCTGCTGGACCACCTGAAGCGCGGCACCCTGGACCTCTCCAAACTGAGCGGCCTGGTACTGGATGAAGCAGATGAAATGCTGCGCATGGGCTTTATCGAAGACGTAGAAACCATTATGGCGCAGATCCCGGAAGGGCATCAGACCGCGCTGTTCTCCGCCACCATGCCGGAAGCTATCCGTCGCATTACCCGTCGCTTTATGAAAGAGCCGCAGGAAGTGCGCATTCAGTCCAGCGTGACGACTCGCCCGGATATCAGCCAGAGCTACTGGACTGCCTACGGCATGCGTAAAAACGAAGCGCTGGTGCGTTTCCTGGAAGCGGAAGACTTTGATGCGGCGATTATCTTCGTCCGTACCAAAAACGCGACCCTGGAAGTAGCTGAAGCGCTGGAGCGTAATGGCTACAACAGCGCGGCGCTGAACGGCGACATGAACCAGGCGCTGCGTGAGCAGACTCTGGAACGCCTGAAAGATGGTCGTCTGGATATCCTGATTGCGACTGACGTTGCGGCCCGTGGCCTGGACGTTGAGCGTATCAGCCTGGTGGTGAACTACGACATCCCAATGGATTCTGAATCCTACGTTCACCGTATCGGCCGTACTGGTCGTGCCGGTCGTGCTGGCCGCGCGCTGCTGTTCGTTGAGAACCGCGAGCGTCGTCTGCTGCGCAACATCGAACGCACTATGAAGCTGACCATTCCTGAAGTGGAACTGCCTAACGCGGAGCTGCTGAGCAAGCGTCGTCTGGAAAAATTCGCCGCGAAAGTTCAGCAGCAGCTGGAAAGCAGCGATCTGGATCAGTACCGTGCACTGCTGGCGAAAATCCAGCCGACGGCGGAAGGTGAAGAGCTGGACGTGGAAACGCTGGCTGCTGCGCTGCTGAAGATGGCTCAGGGCGAACGTTCGCTGATCGTTCCGCCGGACGCGCCGATGCGTCCACGTCGTGAATTCCGCGATCGTGACGATCGTTTCGACCGTCGTGGCGACCGTAATGATCGCGGCCCGCGCGGCGATCGCGAAGATCGTCCGAAGCGTGAGCGTCGTGACGTGGGTGACATGGAGCTGTATCGCATTGAAGTGGGTCGCGATGACGGCGTTGAAGTGCGTCATATCGTTGGCGCGATCGCCAATGAAGGCGATATCAGCAGCCGTTACATCGGTAACATCAAGCTGTTCGCTTCTCACTCCACCATTGAGCTGCCGAAAGGGATGCCGGGCGAAGTGCTGCAGCACTTTACTCGTACCCGTATCCTGAACAAGCCGATGAACATGCAGCTGCTGGGCGATGCGCAGCCGCGCACCGAACGTCGTGGCGGCGGTGAGCGTCGCGAAGGCGGCCGTGGCTTCGGCGGCGAGCGTCGTGAAGGCGGCCGTGGCTTCGGTGGCGAACGTCGTGAAGGCGGTCGTGGTGAAGGACGTCGTTTCAGCGGCGAACGTCGTGAAGGCCGTGCGCCGCGTCGTGACGATGCATCCGCGCCGCGCCGCGATGACTCAGCCGGTCGCCGTCGCTTCGGTGGCGATGCGTAATCAACGCCGCCCGCTAGCGTAAACTAAATAATACAGCCCCGATCGTCATGATTGGGGCTTTTTTTATTCCCTTTGTACTCGTGTACTGGTACAGTGCGTCATGCTCAACGTGAGCGAAGTATTTTCGACTGGAGAATTCGGTAAATGGCGACACTAACCACTACGGCAACCCGTCCGTCTCTATTTGGCGGCGTGGTGATTATCGGCGGCACGATTATCGGCGCGGGCATGTTCTCGCTGCCGGTGGTGATGTCCGGCGCGTGGTTTTTCTGGTCGCTGGCGGCGCTAGTCTTCACCTGGTTCTGCATGCTGCACTCCGGTTTGATGATCCTCGAGGCCAATCTTAACTACCGCATCGGCTCCAGCTTCGACACCATTACCAAAGACCTGCTCGGCAAGGGCTGGAACCTGGTGAACGGTGTATCAATCGCCTTTGTGCTCTATATCCTGACCTACGCCTATATTTCGGCGAGCGGTTCGATCCTCCACCACACCTTCAGTGAACTGTCGCTGAAGGTGCCGGCGCGCGCGGCGGGCTTCGGCTTTGCGCTGCTGGTGGCGTTTATCGTCTGGATGAGCACCAAAGCGGTGAGCCGCATGACGGCTATCGTACTGGGCGCTAAGGTAATCACCTTCTTCCTGACCTTCGGTAGCCTGCTCGGGCACGTCGAGCCGACGACGCTATTTAACGTTGCGGAGAAGAATGCCTCCTATGCGCCATACCTGCTGATGACGCTCCCGTTCTGCCTGGCCTCGTTTGGCTATCACGGCAACGTGCCGAGCCTGATGAAATACTACGGAAAAGATCCGCGCACCATCATCCGCTGCTTAACCTACGGTACGCTGCTGGCGCTGGGTCTGTACGTGGTTTGGCTGCTGGTGACGATGGGTAACATCCCTCGTCCGCAGTTTATCGACATTGCGCAGAAGGGCGGCAACATTGATGTGCTGGTGCAGGCGTTGAGCGGCGTGCTGAATAGTCGGAGTCTGGATCTGCTGCTGGTGGTGTTCTCGAACTTTGCTGTCGCCAGTTCGTTCCTCGGCGTGACGCTGGGGCTGTTCGACTACCTGGCGGATCTGTTTGGCTTTGACGATAGCGCGATGGGACGCTTTAAAACCGCGCTGCTGACCTTTATCCCGCCGATGATTGGCGGACTGGTCAAACCCGATGGTTTCCTCTACGCCATCGGCTATGCTGGCCTGGCGGCGACGATCTGGGCGGCGATTGTACCGGCGCTGCTGGCTCACGCCTCACGCAAACGCTTCGGCAGCCCACAGTTCCGCGTCTGGGGCGGAACGCCAATGATTGTGCTGATCCTGCTCTTTGGCCTCGGCAATGCGGTTGTACATATCCTGTCGAGCGTCAATCTGCTGCCGGTTTATCAGTAAGTTTTATTTTATCTGAGCCAGAATTACCGATCTGGCTCAATATATATATGCATACATTCTCTTATTATCAGATAAAGGTTATTTTAAATAAGGGAATGTTTATATGCCTGAGCAGGACATAACTTTGCGCAAACTGGAGATTTTTCTGGGATATATGGATACCATGAATATTTCTAAGACGGCAGAAATCATGCATATTTCTCCGGTTAGCGTACATCGTGCCTTGCATTCTTTGGAGGATAATTTACGCTGCGATCTTTTCACACACAATGGCCGGAATTTACATCCCCTCCCCGGCGCATGGGTAATGCAAAAGCAGGCCCGCGAGGTGATCAATGCAATGGAACGCTGTATTTATCTGACGCGTGAGGCTTCAGGATACCATTCTCCTGCATTACGCTTAGGCCTACTCTATTCACTAGTATTAAAAACGGCACCGCAGATAGTACAGGGATTGAAGAAGCGGCGCCCTGAGCTTTCAATTGAGTTTATCATGAACTCTAATAAGAAATTATTAGAAGCGCTAAATGAAGGCAATATCGATGCGGCATTAATCTCTACGCCCGATGAGTATAATTCAAATTTATTTGAAACCTGGACGATATTTTCGGATTCGATTTATTTAGCGGTTCCTGTACAGGATGCGGATACGCTACAAACCCCCGTTGATCTCTCTCGTTTACAGAGTAAAAAATTTATTGCCTTGAGTGAAGGGTTCGCAACCTGGAGAGGTTTTCAGCAGGCCTTCCGTATCGCTGGCTTTGAGCCGGATATTGCGGTTCGGGTACACGATATTTTTTCGTTAATGAGCATGGTTAATGCTGGAGTGGGGTACACTCTCATACCCGGACGCATGCGCGGGCTTTTTCGGAGTGGGATACGCCTGCTACCTTTGCAGGAAGCCTATCGCATGGAACAAGAAATTTCGCTCGTTTTTCCCCGTAGTCAGGAAAATCATCCTGGACTGCTATCTCTTCTCGCAGAATGCCGTATGTATGCCAGGCAGCTTATGCGGGAGGATAACGATGTAGACAAAGTCCCATGATTTCCTGAGTAATCCGCTGATAAACCTGAGCTTCGCCGTACATGGCGACGGCGAGCCATCGGGAGGTACTAACTAAGGCGATTTTCAGACGGATATGATCGCCGGTGATGGTGTTGGTTAACGCGTGGGTCAGAGCCTGGCGGCTAAGTGAGCATAAGGTGAAAATGGCCGACTCCTGCCTAGTGATGATCTGATTCTTCAACGCACATCCGATGACGCAGCGCTGCAGCTTGTTTCGCAGTTCGTCAGAGGTGCCGCTGATAAACGCAAAGCCGATTCGGTGTTCGGGTTTATCACCCAGTAGCTTTTGCCGGAAAACCTCCTCTTCCTCCTGGGTGCACAGTGAGGCCTGTATCGCGATTTGCCCGGGCTTCATACGTTGAAATGAATACATAAGTCTCCCTGGCGCCTGTTGCATAAAACAACAGGCGCATGCGGTTAAAAGAACGGGGCTAAAGAGATATAGAGCGCAGACGGCGCCAACAGGCAGCCCAGGCCGGTATAGAAGGTGGCTGTCATTGCGCCATAAGGTACAAGTTTCGGGTCAGTCGCCGCCAGCCCTGCCGCCACGCCGCTAGTAGATCCCATCAGCCCGCCATATACAATGGCTGCAGCGGGAGAGTTCAGTCCGGCGGCTTTCGCCACCAGCGGCGTGACAATCATGATGGCGATAGATTTAATCACCCCGGCAGCGATACTGAGCGCGATAACATCGGAACTTGCGCCAAGCGCCGCACCGGTAACCGGGCCGACGATAAAGGTCACCGCGCCGCCGCCGATAGTCGCCATGCTGACCGCATCGGTATAGCCGAAGGCCCAGGCGACAATCGCTCCCAGGTAAAAGGAGAGCACGGTGGAGACGACCAGCGCCAGCGCGCCCGCGAGGCCCGCTTTTTTCAGCTCGTCAAGCTTCACGCCAAAGGCGGTGGCGATAATGGCAAAATCACGGAACATGCCGCCGCCCATCAGCGCAATACCGCTAAAAAGCGTGATGTCGGAAAGCCCTTTTTTGCCGCCGGTGAGTTCGCCGCCGAGCCAGGCCAGCAGCAGGCCTGCGGCAATGGCGATCGCCGAACTGTGAATTTTACCGCGAAAGACGTGGGTCGAGATCCAAGCCGCGACCCAGCAGACAATGCCAACCACCACAAAAGCGGTGATCAGGGCATTGCTGGTGAAGTTACTGGTAAGAATCTTTGTAAGTTGTTCCATTCTTTATGCTCTCCACCGGTTAGTCTGCTGAACGTGTCATCGTGCTTTTGCTGCCGATTTTGCTCAGTGGTTTAATCAGCAGAAAACCAATCACGACTGCGCCAAGGCCTGCAATAAGCGCCACCGGGCCTCCTTTGAGCGCGGCCACAACGTTCTGGTTCGCGGACATGGCGACAACAATAGGGATATACATCGCATTCCAGAATCCAACCCCCTGTTCGGCGGGTTTAGACAACAGCCCCTTTTCCGTCAACTTCTGGGAAATAACGACTAAAAACAGCATGGCAAAGCCGACGCCGCCGATATTGGCGGAAATTCCAAGCAGCAAACCCAAAAGATCGCCGACAATTAACCCGGCGAACATGCACAATCCCATTAACATCAATCCGTAAATAATCATGATGTTTCTCTTTCTATAACCACACTAAAAGCATAAGAGACTACCCGAACCGGGAAATGACAATAAAGTAAGACAAGGGCTTTTAGCACAGTATGTTTTTATGATGCGGACAGTCAACAGTAAATTTATTCGTACACACCCTGCCTGTCATATCAGCGAAATGTTTATCGCTGATATGACTGAGGCATAATGGTTATATCACAAAGGAATGCCGCACTATTTATTTAGTATTAAAAACGTGACGTTCTACTCAGCGGCAATTTCGAATAAGACCATGCCTGGGTTTACGCGATCGCCTGCGTTCACCGCCAATGACTTTAATACGCCAGCCTCCGGTGAGGCGACAGGCATTTTCATTTTCATGGCTTCAAGAATAACAATCGGCTGGCCTTTTTCAATTTTGTCGCCTACGGCGGCTTTAACTTCATCGACCACACCCGGTACTTTTGATTTAACTTCAGACATATTAATTTCCTTTAATATATATCATTGAAAGATGTTTTATTAACCCGTCGACGTCTTGTCGCGTCATTAATTCGACATCGGTCTCACCTTTAGCCAGCAGGGTCAGACTCCTGCTAAACCACTCTTTGATATTGATAGAAAAACCGTTTGGTAAATTAATTTCTCCATCAATACGTACTGAATATTGCTGGGCAATATCTGTCAGAACAGAGTAACAATCGCTTAACGCCATTTCGTGCCAGGGCGTTATGCGAATATCTAAATCGGAGCGACTGTCCGTCCATAGCCAGGGCGTCGTCATCTCCAGCGCCACCGACCCCCACACGCCAAGCCCGGTTTCCGGCCCACGCCACGCCTGACGCAGGGCGCTAAAGGCGCGTATCGCGCTGGTACGGTTGACGGCAGGCAGGATGGCCGTTTGTTCCGGTGTTGACACGCGCGTGACGGCCTGTAATGAAGCAACCGTCGCCAGCCGTAGACGCTGCCCTTGCCAGCGCTGCGGAAAGCAAAAGCCCAGGGAAATACTCGCTTCATCACGGATGCCCCTGCGCACGATGCCGGGGAGATATCCGGAAAGCAGATAGTCCCGCAACTCTTCCCGCAATGAGGCGGGTAGGGCACTAAACGCGCCGTTCAACTGCCTCGCAATCAGCCGCAGTTCAGCGCTCTCCAGCCAGCACAAAGTATGGCGTTGCAGGGCGCTCATCGCTGTTTGCTCCATGCCGGATCGTTTTTCGCTTGTTGCTGTAAATCCCGCTGTGCTGCAAGCAGGGCGTCAAACTGCGAGGTGGCCTGCGGACCGATAATATCGACCGGCGCGGCTTTTGCCGCTTCCTCCCCTGGAACAGTAACGGGGTAGAGGCGGATATGGGTGGCGCTGGCTTGGGTTTGTAGCTGCGTACTGACCCGGCAAACTCGCCCCTTGATACGTAAAATCGTCCGTGCCGTCCGCTCCACAATTTCCCGGTGATGGGCGGTAGTCGCCATCACCACCATGTCATATTCCGGCGTGGTGCGCCGACGCTTCCAGGTCTGGATTTTGCCCTGCAAATTACACAGGTGGCCGTTCGTTGCCACGGGAAAGCTGTCGCCGGTTGGCAGGCCGCCGACGATAACTTCCCGCCAGTCACCGCCCTGCGGCGCGGCGACCAGCGAGATATCTTCCCGCAGCGGAAGGCCGTCCAGGATCAGCCAACCGAACTCCTGGCAACCGTAGACATCATGCAGCCCATATCCCAGTGAAGCGCACAGCGGAACCAGCGCTTCATCAAGGGGGGTGCCTGCGGTAATCAGCATCAGCGTTTTTGGTAAATACGCCTGCAGGTTCATCTTTAGCGCCTGTTCCAGCGTGGCGCGTAAAAATGAGGACTCTCCCACCACCACATCCGGCTGCTGGCGACACAGGGCAATGAGCAGCGCGTCCCGGCATGAGCGGGATAAAAACGACCAGTGCAGACCACTCTCATCCAGCGCCTGACGCGTGAACACATTCACCAGCGGCGCGTAGGTCACCACCATATGCTGCCCAGCGGTTACGCCGCATTCCGCCAGCACACGCTTACCCGCCGCGGAACGCAACAGCAGTTCGTTCTGCGTTACGCCGACGATGTTCTGAAATGCGCTACTGCCGGTGGTAAAGGTAACCAGCGCAAGATTTAACGGCGTGTGAATCTCCTCGATAACGTGAGCCGCCGTGGGGCCAGCGATACCTTTATCGCTAAGCGTACGGCGCGGCATTTCCGCTAACGTGGGGATACCCTGCTGGGCGTCAACCAGCCATTCGAGCATTGCAATGGGATCGTTCATCGCGCGCACTCCTGAATCAGGCCGGCAAGTAACGCGCCGCGACCGCCCGATACTCCTCGCGCATCTGCGCCAGAATCACATTGCGCATTTTTCTGCCGCCGCGATCTTCGCCTGCGCTCCCACGCCCCTGCGGGCCTGTCGACGTCACGCCAGCCGCTTGTTTCTGTTGGCGCACCTCTGCGATATGGCGAACGATCGCCTCTTTCATCTCCGGGATCGCCTTGATCAGTTCTTCCACCCCGCCCAGTTGCCAGAAGAACTCCGGTCCGGCCGCGAAGACCGGATTAGTGCGGGAAAGCTCGCTCAGACGCTCCACGTCCTGGCGGGTAATGCGCGCAATGCTGCTCAGCGGCATTACGTGGATCATGGTGCCAAATTCCGATGTCAGGCTCAGGATATGGTCGGCTTGCAAACCGTGGCAGAGGAACGCGCCGCTAATGGCGCGGCCGATGACCATCGCGATAATCGGATGCCCGGCATGGCGCGCCTCAGCCAGCGCCAGCTGATAGGCACCGGTCGCTTTATTCATACCAATTATCTCTTCCAGTTTGCCCGGTCCGTTGCCGGGAGTGTCAACAATCAGCACCAGCGGACGTTTCTCGCCGACGGGCTTGTCTTTATCCATCGCCAGCGTGCGATACACCGCCAGCGCCATTTTATATCCCTCTTCCAGCCCGATAACTCCGGCGTACACCACCGGAAAACGCGGGTTAAAGGTCATGGCGTCGTTAGCAATAACGGTGCAGATTTCACCGTTAATGCGGGCGCTGCCGACGACGGCTCCCGGTCCATAATCTTCATAAGGCAGCTTGAGATCCGCCAACGCGTTCTCTTCGAAGCTATTTTCGTCAACAAGCAGATCGATAGCGGCGCGGCCCTGGCCGAGTAAATTTTCCATTATGCTTCCTCCACCGGCAGGCGTTTAACGTTGCTCAGGAACGTCTCGAGATCCATATCCACCAGCGACTGGGGCGCGGTATTGCCTGCCATAGCCCAGACATCCCGTGCATCTGATGGCTCTGACTCGCTGATTTTTTTCGTGAGCGCCATCTGGGCGCGTACTTTCGCTTCGCTGCCGATGCGGCGCATGGCTTCAATCTGCGGCCAGGGCAGGTCGGCAATCAGCGCGGCCTGCTGGTGGAAAGCCGTTAGCGAGTCGGCAATCAGGTAGTTACAGTCTCCGACGATGTACTTATGCTTACCGCCGGTGGTGCGGAACACCAGCGCGCGGTCCGAGGCGTCAAACTCGCTGCGGCCCATCTCCTGTTCGATGACCTCCGGCCCGGTCAGCCCCAGGCGGCCCGATTCACTCATCACGATGATGTCGGTGGCGGCGGCGACAAAACCCATCCCGCCAAAGCAGCCGATCTTGCTGCCGATCATCGCCACGACCGGGACGCGACCGCGCAGGGTTTGCAGCATGTCCATACACTCGGCGTGGGCCAGTAGCCCGGCGTTAGCCTCATGCAGGCGCACGCCGCCGGTTTCAAAGGAGATGAGAACGATCGGGCGGCGGGCCGGGTCGGTGGTCTGCGCCGCCAGTTCGTCCGCCAGCATCAGCGCGCCGACCATTTTTGCGCCGCCCACCTCGCCCACCGCACCGCCGATAAAGCGTCCTTCCTGGGAGATGACAATGGCCGGGTGCTGGCCGAGCAGGCCGATGCCGGTAACGATGCCGTCGTCAAACTCCACCGCTTCATTCAGCACGGGCAGGTGCGGGCTGGTTCGTTTGTCCGCCGGGCCGATCAGTTCAGTAAAGGTGCCTTTATCCACCAGCGAGCTGGCGCGAACGCGGGCGCTGGCTTCCAGAAAACGCAGATCATTCATGATGGGTTTCTCCCGGCATAGCCTGCTGTAACGCTTGCTGAATTCTTAACGCGACGACCGCAGGCGTGGCGTTGTTGTCATTGATGCTGACCTGCATGTTGCCCAGGGGGCCGCTGTCCAGAAATCGTTTCAGTACGATTTCCCAGATATGATCGAAACCGGTCACCGGCGTGCAGATGCTGACTTCAATCCCGCCCGCCAGCGCTTTCGGCTCCAGCAGGATCTCCAGATCGCCGGAGCCAACAACGCCGCAGTGCACGGTTTGCTGCAGAGATGCTCTTTCGTGGGTGCCGCTGAAATGATGTGATATTTGATGTAGAGCCATGTCCTTTTCCCCTACCAGTTACGGAATCGAGTGGGCGGGTTATAGAGTCCGCCAGACCAGTCAACCAGATCGCGAATGCTTTTCGCCGCCAGCATCTGACGGTTGGCACGGCGACGGTCAATGCCTAAATCTTCCGGCGTTTTGACAATGCCTGCCTCCCGCAGCTGTGCGGTCTGTTCCGGATCGGCGGCAAGGCCAATTCCGGTGTAGCCCGCCACGGCGCGAATGGCCGCCATGCGCTGTTCCAGCCCTTCGCAGCGGTGCAGATAGGCGATGCCCTCTTCGGTCAGTACGTGGGTGACGTCATCGGCGTAGACCATCACCGGCGGCAGGGCGAGGTTGGCTTTTTCCGCCAGTTCCCAGGCGTCCAGCTTGTCGACGAAAGCGGGCTGGCGCTTCTCGCGGAAGGTTTCCTGCATCTGCACCACCAGACGTTTGCCGCGCGGCATATCGCCAATTAGCTGCTTTTGGGTGGCGTTAAACTCTTCGCCGCATTTCAGCCAGGATTGCGTTGCATGACGGCGGCCTTTGGCGTCGCAGCCCATATTCGGCGCGCCGCCAAAGCCCGAAACGCGGCTGGCGGTGGCGGTGCTACTGTTTCCGTACTTATCGATCTGCAAAGTGCCGCCGATAAACATGTCCAGCGCGTAGTGACCCGCAGCCTGGGCGAAGGCGCGGTTGGAGCGTAGCGTGCCGTCCTGGCCGATATAAAAGATATCCGGGCGTTCGGCGACATATTTTTCCATGCCCAGTTCGCCGCCGAAGCAGTGCACCGACTGGATCCAGCCGCTTTCGATCGCCGGGATCAGCGTCGGATGCGGGTTGAGTACCATATGGGTACAGACTTTGCCTTTCAGCCCAAGCTCCTCGCCGTAGGTGGGTAGCAGTAGCTCAATGGCGGCAGTGAAGAAGCCAATACCGTGGTTAATGCGCTCAACGCCGTATTCGACATAGATACCTTTCAGCGCCATCATTGCCATCAGCACATGGGTGTCAGTAATAAGTCCCGGATCGCGGGTAAACAGCGGCTCGACATAGAACGGACGCGGCGCTTCAATCACCGCATTTACCCAGTCGCCGGGGATATCCACGCGCGGCACTTTATCGACAATCTTGTTGACCTGCGCGATCACAATTCCCTGGCGGAAGTGGGTGGCTTCGGTAATAACAGGAGTATCTTCGGTGTTAAAGCCGGTGGAGAGATTGCCGTCTTTATCCGCTTCAAAGGCGGTGATTAGCGACACGCGCGGCGTGAGGTCGACAAAGTAGCGGCTGAACAGCTCCAGATAGGTGTGGATGGCCCCGAGCTTGATCTTACCGTCCTGGATCAGCTTCGCCAGACGTCCATCCTGCGGCCCGGCATAGGCGAAATCGAGCTTTTCAGCGATGCCCTTTTCAAACAAATCCAGATGGCTGGACAACGGTACGGATGACTGCACCATATGCAGGCCGGAGATCTTTTGCGGATCAAGCTGGCACAGGCATTCGGAGAGAAAATCCGCCTGTTTCTGGTTATTACCCTCGATATTGACGCGATCGAAGCTTCGAATAACGGCTTCCAGCGCGGCGACAGTATCTTTGGCGTCGATAATTTTGCCGTCACGAAAATACGGGGCCAGCTGATTCAGGCGCTGCGCCGTATCGTCCTTGAGTTGATGCCAGTTGTGCTCTTTTAGCATGGGTTGACTCCATTAATTCAGCAGGAATAGCGTGGAGATAAAGATCCCGGTGGCGATAGCCGAGACGATCAGACCGCTCACGCCCGCACCCATCGCTAGCGGCAGGATGATGGCGTAGGGGTTCTCATGGTTAACCTCTTTCTGCGCGATTTTTGCCGTCGTCGGCAGGCAGGAGACGCCCGCAATACCGATAGCCGGGTTATAACGCCCCTTCGAGATAAACCAGATAAACCAGCCGCCCAGCAGAGCGCCGACGGCGGAAATGGCCAGCGCGCCGATACCAAGGATCAGGATGATGGCAACTTTCGGGTCGAGAATAGTTTGCGCTTCACACAGCGTGCCCAGTAGCAGGCCCAGAAACAGCGTTGCGGTATAGGTCAGCGTGGATTCCAGTAATTTCTGAAACGGTTCGATCTCCGCCTCTTTAATAGCGATGCCGAGGAAGAACGAGAGGATCAGCGGCGCGGCGACCGGCAGCAGCAGGCACAACAGCAGGCAGGCGCAGACGGTAAAGATGAATTTCGCTTTCTTCGATACGGTGGGGTAGTCAATTTCAACTTCCATGCCACGGTATTTTTTCGGCACCAGCAGACGCACCAGGTACGGATAACCGGCATATGTCAGGCTCAGGTAGAGATAAGCGATAATGGCGATGGGGACGAACAGGTTCGGTGCCAGGATAAGGGAGGCAAAGAGCACCATCGGCCCATCTGCGCCGCCGATAGTGGCAATCGACGCGGCTTCGTTGGCGGGCAGGCCGAATACTTCAATACCCAGCAGCAGCGCGGCGAAGGTTCCCGCCTCGGCGAACAGAGCGACAACAATACTGGCCCAGGGGCGGAGCAAAATAAAGCTGATGTCGCTCATTGCGCCAATGCCGAAGAAAACGATACAGGCGATGAGGCCATTGCTAAAGGTGAAATTATAGACCGGCTGCAGGAAGTTTACCTGCATTAGGTTTACCAGCTCGTTAGGTTCGCTGACCATCGGGTCGAGAATTAAGGTCCCGGTTTGTCCGCCTGCCAGAAACAGTACCCCGGCGTTAACTGCAATCATACCAAGGCCCATCGGCACCATAATTAACGGTTCAAGCTTCCGACGGAATCCCATCCAGGCCAATATAAAGCCGAGAACAATTAACAGAAAACGTGCAATGGCTATTTTCGGGTCTTCAATAAAAAAAGTGCCAATGCCCGAAAAGAGCTTAACAAAGATATCCATAACTATATTCCTGATGGCAAAAGTAAAGTTCGCAAATTAATCGTCGGTGATATTTAACTTATTCATCATCTTGTTGACGCCAACGATGATGCCGACAACCGCAAATGAAATTACAATCGTTAAGCCATACGTTAATAAAGTATAAAAATAGATGTTCATATTCTTCCTTATGTCATATCTCCTTGCGGCTGGCGGCAAAGAAAATACATCGCCAGACACAGCGCTAATAAATCGGCCGAACCGCCAGGGCTGACCCACTTATCCATGCACCATGAATTAAAATCAGCCAGTTGCTGCTCGATCGCAGGGTTAAACATTCCGCCCTGCGTCACAAGACGCCGGGCATACTGCTTCATTTCCGCCAGCGCCTGCTGGCCGCCGCGAAACAGCACGGTAGTGTCATCGCAATGGGCCATTAAGGTGAGCAACGTATGAATAAGCGCTTCCCGCCAGGCCAGCCCGTTGTCCAGCGCCTGATGCAGCGCGGGTAAGCCAATCTGGCAAACTAGTGGGAAACCTTGCTCTGCCTCTCCGCGCACGCCGGTAATGCCGAATCCGACATACAATTTCTCACCGTGGGTTTGCGCCGGGCGTTCGGCCAGGGCGGCAAAATCCCTACGGCAGAGATCGCGGCAGAGTTCAGCGACGCACTGGCTTAAGGCGTTATATGAGAGGGTTTCTCCGCGCCCGGAAAGCCATCCTGCCGCTGTCGCCAGAACCGTGCCGGAAAAAAGAATGCCGCGCTGGGTATTAACCTGCTGTGTTGCCCGCAGCAGCGTATTTTCATAATGAATGCCAATGGCACGTATTTTTGTAAAGAGTTCCCACGGCGATCCTTGATGATTTTCCCCTGCATGGGCGCAGGCGCTAAAACAGGGGGCAATAGCCGATGAACTGGTAATAAATAACCAGATATCCATATCTTTATGCGCCCCTTGTGAATGAGGTGTAACAAGGCCAGGTTTAGGCCAGGCGGATACCTCCATTAACAGCGCTTTTAATAAGCACTCGCCGATCCACATAGCACGGGCAGTTGGTTGGCTCATGAGTATTCTCTTTTACCAGACTCAGGGTTGAAAAATAAAACAGAGGAAAACTAACACCGTTGAAAGAGGGGGGCAATTACGCCAGAGGTAATGTAATTACGCTCAACGTAATAAGGCGGGGATTATGTGAAAATATGAATGAAGACGATCACAAAATGGTTTAGCGGAGGAAAAGAAATGCGGCAAAAATGCCGCATAGCTCACTACCCCAACAGCTCCTCTTTCACCTGCATCGCTAAATCGAAAGAATGCAGACGCGCCTGGTGGTCGAAGATCTGGCCATTGACCATGATTTCGTCCGCCTCGGTTTCACGCAGAATCGACTCTAGCCCATGGCGGACTTTAGTTTTATCGCCGACCAGCGACATGCTCAGTGCCTGCTGCACACCATACTGCTCGGACGCTGACCACAGCTGATGCATATTTTCCACCGGCGGCGGCAACTGCCCGGTCTCGCCGCGACGCAGCTTCACAAACGCCTGCTGCATGGAGGTGAAGAGAAACTCCGCATCGCGGTTGCTGTCGGCGGCGATGATATTGATACACACCATCGCGTACGGTTTTTCCAGCCGCGCCGAAGGTTTGAAATTGCTGCGATACAGGTGCAGGGCCTGGAACAACATATCCGGCGCGAAGTGCGAGGCGAAGGCAAACGGCAGGCCGAGCTGCGCCGCCAGTTGCGCGCTATAGAGGCTTGAGCCCAGCAGCCATACTGGAATGCGCTCCCCGTAGCCGGGAACCGGGCGCACGTGCGGGTTCGGATCGCGGGCGTCAAACCAGTCCACCAGTTCCGCTACATCGCGCGGGAAATTATCGACATCGCCGCTCATATGGCGACGCAGGGCGCGCATGGTCGGCTGATCGCTGCCCGGCGCGCGGCCAAGGCCGAGGTCGATCCGCCCGGGGTAAAGGGTGTTCAGGGTGCCGAACTGCTCAGCTATCACCAGTGGAGAGTGGTTAGGCAGCATCACGCCGCCGGACCCGAGATGCAGGGTGGTGGTGTTGGCGGCGAGATAGCCAATCAGCACCGAGGTCGCTGCGCTGGCAATGCCGACCATATTATGGTGCTCCGCCAGCCAGTAGCGATGATAGCCGCGCGATTCGGCCAGCCGGGCGAGATCCAGAGAGTGGGTAAAGGCTTCTTTGGCAGAAGATCCTTGCGGGATCGGCGCCAGATCGAGCACCGAGAATGGAACAGATTTGTCAGTCATAAAGGCTCACTTTGCTACAGCATCGTCATCAGATTGAAGGTCTTCTTCCAGCCTGGCGCATCCTGGACGCGCCAGCCAGAAAAGCTGCATCTTTAATAATGCATTAAAATCTGAGCACTGTTGTTAACAAAGTGAGCGGTTTATCAGGCCTGAAGCACCAGTCCTGGCAATCGTTTCCAGTAGCCGTTGCAATCGCTATTGCTGGTGAGATCCAGCGGCGCAGCGCCGTTTTCGTTGGCGCGGAAGGCCTCGAGCATGGCGAAGGTCTCGTTGCCCATCGGCGACAGGCGCACCATATCCACCAGGCCGTGCATGGAGGTCAGCTCATTGCCCAGGTTATAGACGTAGCCGCTCATGGTCTGAATACCGTTGAGCACGAACACCTGCTGGTTCTCCTGCGACAGCATGCTGCGCCCGGTAGGGTACTTGATGCAGCAGGTTTCGCACTCGTCCTTTGGCCGGTCTTCCGAGCGGGCGGTAAAGCAGCGCGCGGAATAAGCCAGCGGCAGATGGCCGTAGCTCAGCACTTCGACTTCAAACTGGTTGCGGATACCCAGCTCTTCGCACTGGGTCAGTAAATTAGCCAGCCAGTCACGGGAGAGTTCCACCGGCATGCACCAGCGCACCATGCCCTGTTTCCGCAGCTGGCGCAGGGTAACGGCGTTGTAGCAGTTCAGCGCATGCCCGGCGACGAACGGTAGCTTGCGTTCGGCGCAGAGATTTACCACGCCCAAATCGCTGGCCTCAATCAGAAATTCGCCGTTATCGACATAGCGCTTCAGCTCGCCCAGTTCAGAAGAGGCCTGCACCAGCGCGAGGGTGGAGAGCACAACCTGCTTGCCGCTAGCGGCCAGCGTTTTCGCCATTTCGATCCAGTCGCCAACTTTGGTGGCGCGGCGTTTGCTGCATACCGCTTCGCCGAGATAAATGGTGTCGGCGCTGCAGTTTGCCGCCTGCTGGTAAAAATCTTCCAGCGTCTCTTTTGGCCAGTAGTACAGCACCGGCCCTAATGAATATTTCATGTTTCTCACTGCCATTTACGGTGATAAGCGCCAAGGGTAGTTTGTGTCCCCTCGGACATGGCGCCCAGGGTCTCCATCCAGGCGGACTGCGGTACGAAATTCTGCGGATCGGCTTTGCAGCGATCGATCGCCTGGCGCCAGACTTTCGCCACCTGGGTCACGTAAGCCGGGCTGCGCTGACGGCCTTCGATTTTCACCGAGGCGATATTGGCGGCCATCAATTCCGGCAACAGTTCCAGGGTGTTGAGGCTGGTGGGCTCCTCCAGCGCGTGATAGCGCTCGCCATCAACCAGGTAGCGGCCTTTGCACAGCGTCGGATAACCGGCATTTTCGCCATCCTGATAACGGTCAATCAGCACTTCATTGAGACGCGATTCCAGCCCCTGCGGCGTTTGCTGCCAGCGTACGAAGCGGGCAGGCGAACAGGCGCCGACGGTGTTGGGCGATTCGCCGGTCAGGTAGGAAGAGAGATAGCAGCGGCCTTCCGCCATGATGCACAGGCTGCCGAAGGCGAAGACTTCCAGCGGCACCGGCGTAGCGCGGGCCAACTGTTTCACCTGATGAATAGACAACACGCGCGGCAGTACGACGCGCGCGACGTCGAAGTTGCGATGATAGAAGCGAATGGCCTCTTCATTGGTGGCGGAAGCCTGCACCGAAACGTGACGCTCAATGTGTGGGTAACGCTCCGCAGCGTACTCCAGCATGGCGATATCGGCCAGAATGAGCGCATCGGCGCCCAATTGAGCGGCCATATCCACTGCTCGCTGCCAGCGGGCGTAGCCGTCGGGATGAGCGAAGGTATTGATGGCGATATGCAGCTTACGACGGTGCTGATGCACAAAGCTGACGGCTTCCTGCAGTTTCTTTTCGGTGAAATTAAGGCCGGCAAAGTGGCGGGCGTTGGTGTCATCTTTCAGCCCGATATAGACGGCATCGGCGCCGTTTTCGATGGCCGCCTTAAGCGCCGGAAGGTTACCGGCTGGGCAGAGCAGCTCCATAATTTTTCCTGAAAAATGCGGCCCGTCAGGGACGCTGAATGGTTAACGAGCAGGGATTTTAGTTAACCTTCTGGTGACAATTTTTGATTTGAGGCAGTTAAAAGTGTATTGGCGGCGCCAATAACTGGCGGCCGTCATCGCGTTTTTGTTGATTTACGCCGCTATGTTGTTTATGTGATATGGCACAATAGCGGAACTATTGCATTCATGGAGTAAAGCTTGTGTTGGATAAACTGCGTTCCCGGCTGGTCCACTTTGGCCCGTCTTTAATGAGCGTGCCGGTTAAGCTGGCGCCTTTTGCCCTCAAGCGCCAGGTGCTGGAGCAAGTGCTGAGCTGGCAGTTTCGCCAGGCGCTGGCGGAGGGGGAGCTGGAGTTTCTTGAGGGGCGTTGGTTAAGTATTCATGTGCGTGACATCGGTCTGCTGTGGTATACCTCGGTAGTCGATGGTCGACTGGTGGTCAGCCAGCAGGCCGACGCCGACGTCAGCTTCAGCGCCGACGCCAGCGATCTGTTAATGATCGCCGCGCGCAAGCAGGATCCGGATACGCTATTCTTCCAGCGTCGTCTGGTCATTGAAGGCGATACGGAGCTGGGGCTGTATGTAAAAAATTTGATGGACGCCATTGAGCTCGAGCAGATGCCAAAAGCGCTGCGCGTGATGTTGCTGCAACTGGCGGATTTTGTCGAAGCTGGACTGAAGAGCCCGCAGAAACCTGAACAGACATCGGTAGGTGAGGCATGCTGATTCGAGTGGAGATTGGGATTGATGCACCGGGAATCGACGCGCTGCTGCGTCGTACTTTCGGCCGCGATGCCGAAGCGCAGCTGGTGCACGATCTGCGTGAAGATGGACTGATCACGCTGGGGGTAGTGGCGACGGATGATGAAGGCCAGGTGATCGGCTACGTTGCCTTCAGCCCGGTGGCGGTGGAAGGTGAAGAGCTGCAGTGGGTCGGCCTGGCGCCGCTGGCGGTAGATGAACGCTACCGCGGACAGGGCATTGGCCGGCAGCTGGTTTATGAAGGGCTGGACTCGCTGAATGAGTTTGGCTACGCCGCGGTGGTGACGCTGGGCGACCCGGATTTATACCGTCGCTTCGGCTTTGAACCGGCCGCGCGCTTCGATCTCCGCTGCCGCTGGCCGGACAGCGCCGAGGCGTTCCAGGTTCACCGTCTGGCGGATGACGCCCTCGACGGCGTCCATGGCCAGGTAGAATACAGCGAGCACTTTAATCGTCTTTAAGCCTTGCCAGCAGGGTTTCGAAGGCATCCTCTCCGGCAACGAGGCGCTCTTTTTCGCGCTTCGTTAGCTGCTTGACGCGATATTCCAGTCGCAATGCAAGTGAGTGTTCACCAACTTCGTGGCTAAAGGCCAGCTGCAGGTCGCCTTTGCCGCGCAACGCCTTTGCGCCTTTTCCCGCCTGATGCTGGCGAAAGCGGCGTGGCACGTCGGTGGTGATGCCGGTATAAAGGCGATTATCCGCGGTTCGAATGAGATACAGAAACCAGCACACGGTCACAAAGTCACTATGGTAAGGTGTGTGCACCATAGCATAATGGAGAAGAAAGATGGATACGCTTGCCGCCATTGGTCGCTGGCTGAGTAAACAGCACGTCGTCACCTGGTGCGTCTCCCGTGAAGACGAGCTGTGGTGCGCGAATGCCTTTTACGTCTATGACCCGGATACCGTGGCCTTTTATCTGCTCAGCGAGGAGCACACCCGCCATGGCCAGATGACCGGACAGAGGGCGAAGGTGGCCGGCACGGTTAACGGCCAGCCAAAAACGGTGGCCCTGATCCGCGGCGTGCAGTTCAAAGGCGAGATCCGTCGTCTGAGCGGTGACGAAGAGGCGCGAATGCGCCAGCGCTACGTCAAGCGCTTCCCGGTGGCCCGCATGCTGTCGGCGCCGGTATGGGAGATTCGTCCGGACGAAATCAAATTTACCGACAACACGCTGGGTTTCGGGAAAAAATTACACTGGCGGCGTGATGCCGGCGCCGAGCAGGCGTAGCGCTTCGCGATTGAAGGCCGGCAGATCGTCCGGCGTTCTGCTGGTGACCAGCTGTTCGTTATCGACCACCACCTCCTGGTCGTAAAACTCGCCTCCGGCGTTTTTCACATCCACCACAATCGGTTTCACCGCCGTGAGCTTACGTCCGCGGATCACATCGGCGCTGATCAGCAGCTGCGGGCCGTGGCAGATGGCAAACACCGGCTTACCGCCGTTGACAAAATCGCGGGTAAAGGTGACGAAGCGTTCATCACCACGCAGCTGGTCGGGAGAGTAGCCCCCGGGCAGCAATAAGGCATCAAATTCACCCGGTGTGACGTCATCGATGGCTCTGTCGATGGCGACCTCCGCTTCTCCCTGCTTACCCTTCACCGTTTTGCCAGCCTGCTTTTCGATCGTGATGACCTGATGCCCGGCGAGCTTAAAGGCTTCGGCGGGAGAGGTAAATTCAGAATCTTCAAAGTCGTCGGTAATGAGGACGGCTATCTTTTTACTCATGCTTCCTCCACTGTCTGGATGGTCAATGAGGTAATTCCATGATGATGGTGGATACTTACCTTGTAAGGTATTAAGCCTGGAACATGAGCCCGAAAGTGCAAGGCGGAGAATTCTGTAAAGGAGAACCAATGAGTCAGGTATTATTAACCGGCGCGACCGGGTTAGTTGGCGGTCACTTACTCCGGCTGCTGCAGAATGAGCCCCGTATAAGCACCATCGCCGCGCCGACGCGTCGCCCGCTGGCGCCAGCGGAAGGTGTCTTTAATCCTCACGATCCCCAGCTGACCGATGCCCTGGCGCAGGTGGTTGACCCGGTGGATATCGTCTTCTGTTGCCTGGGAACGACGCGCCGGGAGGCCGGGAGCAAAGAGGCCTTCGTCCATGCTGACTACACGCTGGTGGTTGATACCGCGCTGACCGGCAAACGACTGGGTGCGCAACATATGCTGGTGGTTAGCGCGATGGGCGCCAACGCCCACTCGCCGTTTTTCTACAATCGGGTGAAGGGAGAAATGGAGGCGGCGCTGATTGAGCAAGACTGGCCGCGGCTGACCATCGCCAGGCCGTCGATGCTGTCAGGCGAGCGGGAAAAAAAGCGGGCCAATGAGACCTTCCTCGCACCATTGTTCCGGCTCTTGCCGGGGAACTGGAAATCCATTGCGGCCCGCGATGTGGCGATCGCCCTGCTGGCGGAGGCGCTGTCGCCCACCCACGAAGGGGTGCGAATTCTGACATCATCGGAACTACGGGAGCGCGCCGCGCGGCAGGCTGAATAGCGGTTTGCAAACGCAGGCTTCCGGCGTAGTATTCACGGCTTTAATTCATATCCACATTTCTTGCTGGGGAATGCTATGGCTGGTCAGTCTTCATCTCAGGCGGCGTCACCATTTCAATGGTGGAAACCCGCGCTTTTCTTTCTCGTCGTGATTGTTGGTCTGTGGTACGTCAAATGGCAGCCGTACTACGGGAAAGCCTTCACCGCTGCGGAAACCCACAGTATCGGTAAATCCATTCTTGCCCAGGCCGACGCTAACCCGCTGATGGCGGCGTGGGACTATGCGATGGTTTACTTCCTTGCCGTCTGGAAAGCGGCGGTGCTCGGCGTGCTGCTCGGGTCATTGATTCAGGTACTCATTCCGCGCGACTGGCTGCTACGCACCCTGGGACAATCGCGGTTTCAGGGCACGCTGCTGGGAGCGATTTTCTCGCTGCCCGGCATGATGTGCACCTGCTGCGCCGCGCCGGTCGCGGCCGGGATGCGCAAACAGCGGGTGTCGATGGGCGGGGCGCTGGCGTTCTGGATGGGGAACCCGCTGCTCAACCCGGCGACGCTGGTGTTTATGGGCTTTGTTCTGGGTTGGCAGTTTGCGCTGGTTCGCCTGGTGGCGGGCCTGGCGACAGTATTAACTGTGGCGACGCTGGTGCAGAAATGGGTGAAAGAGGCGGCGACGCAGCCGGTAGCGGTGCCAGATGTACAGGCGGAGGCGAGCCAGGGCGGCTTCTTTAGTCGCTGGCTGCGGGCGCTGTGGACGCTGTTCTGGAACACGATCCCGGTTTATATCCTCGCGGTGCTGGTGCTGGGAGCAGCGCGCGTCTGGCTGTTCCCGCACGCCGATGGCGTGGTGGATAATACGTTGTTCTGGGTTATCGCGATGGCGATCGCCGGCTGCCTGTTTGTGATCCCTACCGCGGCGGAAATTCCGATTGTGCAGACAATGATGCTGGCGGGTATGGGGACGGCGCCCGCGCTGGCGCTGCTCATCACACTGCCGGCAGTGAGCGTGCCGTCGCTGATTATGCTGCGTAAAGCCTTCCCGGCCAAAGCGCTGTGGCTGACGGGCGGACTGGTGGCGCTGTGCGGGGCGATTGTCGGTGCGCTGGCGCTGGTGTAGTTTGCCGTAAACGTACGCATAGCCGGATTGGATGCCGGGTGGCGGCTACGCCTTACCCGGCACACAACGTACAGGGGGCGGTAGCCCGGCTAAGCGCAGCGCCAGCCGGGAAACTGCAGCTTTATTTAATGTAGGTAAAGGCGGTGGTCACCCGGGATACGCCGCTTACCCGGCTGGCAATATCCGCCGCCGCCCGGCCTTCGCGGTCGGTCACCAGCCCCATCAGGAAGACTTCGCTGTTTTCCGTGGTTACTTTCACGTTCGAGGATTTGACCTGATCGGTGCTCAGGAGCTGCGAACGCACCTTGGTGGTAATCCAGGTATCAGACGAGGCGGTGCCTAAACCAATCGGCTGGCCCTGGCGCACTTCATTAAACACTTCCGTGGTCCCTTCCACGCCCATGGCGATTTGCTTGGCGCGCGCGGAGAGGTCCGGCGTCGGCGACTGGCCGGTCAGCAGGACTTTGCCCTGATAAGCGGTGACGTTGATACGGGCCTGTTTCTTAATCTGTTCATCTTTCGACAAGGCGCTATTGACGCGCAGTTCCAGGGTACTGTCATCGACCTGGGTTCCCACCGTACGCGGGTCCGTTGCGGCTTTGGTGCCGACTGCTGCCGTTCCGACTACCGCGGCGGCAACGCAGCCCTGCAGCAGTAGTGCAGAAAGCAGGATGGCGAGGGGCGAGAGAGCCTTCATGTGTTCTCCTTAATCGTCCTGGTGTGGAAAAAGAGTGTTATCTATCAAATCGCACAGACAGTTGACGGTCAGCATGTGCATCTCCTGGATACGCGCGCTGCGATGGGAGGGGATGCGGATTTCGACATCCTGTTGACCTAACAGGCCCGCCAGCTCACCGCCGTCATAGCCGGTTAACGCGACGATGGTCATGTCGCGGGTCACGGCGGCTTCCACCGCCTTGACGATGTCCCGACTATTTCCGCGCGTAGAGATCGCCAGCAGCACATCGCCGGCGTGTCCCAGGGCGCGCACCTGCTTGGCGTAGATCTCGTCATGCAAGCGATCGTTAGCGATGGCGGTTAAGACCACATTATCGGTATTTAGTGCAATGGCAGGTAAACCAGGGCGTTCCGTTTCAAAGCGATTAATCATGCTGGCAGCAAAATGCTGTGCGTTGGCGGCGGAGGTGCCATTACCACAACAGAGGATTTTGTTGCCGTTAAGCAGGGACTGGACGAGCGTCATCGCCGCCCGGGAGATGGCGTCCGGGAGTGCTTCCGCTGCGGCAATTTGGGTTTGAATGCTTTCGGTAAAGCAGGCTTTGATTCTGTCGAGCACGGGATCCCTTACTTCTGGTATTACGCTATTCGCCAAAGGCGTTTTTTAGCCATTGGATGTCGTTTCCGGTGAAGGCTACCACATCGAAACGGCAATCCACAGTCTCAAAGCTCCCATTCTGTCGGCAGAGCCACAAACGGGCGGCTTTAAGCAGTCGTTGTTGTTTTTGCGGAGTGACGCTGGCTGCCGCATCACCGTACCGGGCGCTACGGCGGTAGCGCACTTCGATAAAAACGGTGACCGTGCCGTCGCGCATGATAAGGTCAATTTCGCCGCCACGCTCGCGGGCATTGGCGGCGATAAAACGCAGGCCCTGGCCTTCCAGCCAGCGGCGAGCCTGGTTTTCCCAGGCATCGCCGGTCTGTTTGCTTAGCTGGCCGGAACGATTTTTCCCTGCTGGTACTTGAGCCATGACAGTTTCCTGTTAATCACGCAATCCTGGTTGGCCGTCAGATCGCCGGTATTGCCGTTCAGCTCGAAGCCAGGCGTCTGGCGCATTTGCGTGAAGTGATTTGCCAGTGACCAGGCGTCAGCGCCCATGGCATACAGACGCGCCAGCGAGTAGTCATTACGCACCGCGGACAGCGCCTGCTGCATTAGCGACGGATTGCTGCCGGCCAGCATTGGGATCTCACTATACTGCAAGCCTTCCATCTCCAGACGGAAATCCGGCCCCGCGGTGCCCTGGGCGCTGCGCGAGCTGGCGTACAGGGTGACATTGCTCTGGCTGCCGTTGCGCATGGCGATCATCGGTTTGATATAGGCAATCTGTTCCGGGGTGGCGAGGATATAGGCCGCATCGACGCTGCCGCCGCTGCTTACCGGCATCTCATCCGCACTGCCGAGGATGCTGTTCTGCGCTGATGGCAGGGTGGAGACCGGGGTGCCGCTCAGCGCAATGCCCCCGCCGCCGTTCACGCCGGCGCGCAGCTCGGCCGTGGATCCAAAACGCTGCTGCAGGACGCTGGCGCCGCCCAGCTTCAGCCACTCGTCGGCAAAAGCGCTAACCACACGATCGCCCAGCGCGCCGCGCGGAACCAGCAGCAGCGGGGTCTGTTTCCCCTGTTGGTGGATATGTCGGGCGGCGTCACGCGCTTCGTCTTCCGGAGAAAGCGCGAAATAGCAGAGGTTAGCGCGGCTTTCGACTTTTTCCGGCTGGTTGAGGGCCAGCACATTGAGCGGCGTGTTGCTCTTGATAACCTCTTCAACGTTTTCTTTCAGCAACGGCCCAACCACCAGGGTGGCGCCATCCTGCTGCGCCTGGGCGAGCAGCTGGCTTATCGGCTGGCTGGTGGTGTCGTAAATTTTCAGTTCCGCAGAAGGGTTAGCGGCGGTTGCGACCACGGGCTGCGGCTGTGCGGCCGGCGCGGTAACCGGCTGGGTGGCCGGGGAAGCGGTAGTCTGCGGCGTGGTGGATGTTGCCGGCGCCTGGGCTGCCGGTTCCGCAGCAGGCGCTGCCTGGTCCTGCGTCGGGGCCTGAACCGGATCAGCGCGGCTTCCGGTGGCGGTAAGATCGCTGATTTCTGCCTGCGACGGACTCACCACATCATCATTACCGGAGACATTCGCCGCCTGGGCGACCTGGGCGGGAACCGCGCTGCCCGTCACCGACGGCGCGCCGTTTTTGGCGGCTTCAAAGCCCTGCTGGATAGTGCGGCCGAAGATCGACGCCTGACCGTTTAGCGGCAGAAAAAGCGCAATCTTGTTGATGGACGCGGGCTTATAGTTTTGCATATTCACAAGCGCCGTCGGCAGCATTTTAGCGCCCGGGTTTTGCGGATAGCGCGTCTGCCAGTCTTTAACGCCCGCTTTCAGTAGCGTCGGATCGTTGCGGTTGTCAAACCACATCCGCTGCAGATCCAGCCAGCCCTGGAGGATATTTTCATCGGCGTTGATCACCAGCGCATTGGCCTGGTCCTGGGGCATCGAGGTGAGCGCTTGCCAGGTCGCATCAATATTTTTCTGACGCTGTTTGGCGTCACTCAGCAGCGGCTGCTGGGCGATTAAGGCGCGCAGCAGGGTCAGCGATGGTTTGCCCTGGCTGGCATCGATTTGCGCCTGCCAGTAGCGCGCCTGCTGAGGCTGCTCAAGGTTTGTCGGATCGATCTTAGCCAGCAGATTACGGGCGGCCTGATAATCGTTCTGCGCCAGCTTCACTTCCACCGCCAGCAGCGACTGTTCACGGGCCTGAGTGCTGTTCAGGTTCGCCGGCAGCTGGTTAAACAGGTCGATAGCCTGCTGCTTCTTCCCTTCCTGCAGTAGTGCACGAATGGCGAGTAATTGCCAGTTGGTCTTGCTATCATTCGTGCTTTGCTGCATCTGCTGTAAGTAGAAACTGGAGTTGGCCTGCGACGTACCCTGCATAAACGCCGCGCTTTGATCCTGCGTGTGGGTGCCGCAGCCAGCAAAAATAAGAGTCGCCAGCAATACGGGCAGGCAGCGCGCGGGCTTAGAACGAAGAAATGTTGACGGTACCATAAGTGTCCAGTGATATTTTTTTGGCTCAATGCTCAATATTAAATCGGCAATACGGACGAGACAATGAAACAACACGAATCAGCGGATAATTCTCAGGGGCAGCTCTATATTGTGCCCACTCCGATAGGAAATCTGTCTGATATCACGCAGCGTGCACTGGAAGTGCTGCAAGCCGTTGATTTAATTGCAGCGGAAGATACCCGTCATACCGGTTTGCTGCTGCAACATTTTGCGATAAACGCCCGTTTGTTTGCGCTTCACGACCATAATGAGCAGCAAAAGGCGGAAACCCTGCTTGCCAAACTGAAAGAAGGGCAAAACATCGCGCTGGTTTCCGATGCCGGCACGCCGCTGATTAACGATCCTGGTTACCATCTGGTGCGCACCTGCCGCGAAGCGAATATTCGCGTGGTGCCGCTGCCGGGCCCCTGTGCGGCTATCGCCGCCCTGAGCGCCGCCGGCCTGCCTTCCGACCGTTTCTGTTATGAAGGCTTCCTGCCGGCGAAATCGAAAGGCCGCCGCGATACCCTGAAAGCGCTGGAAGAAGAGCCGCGTACCCTTATTTTCTATGAGTCGACCCACCGTCTGGTGGAGAGTCTGGAGGATATCTGCGCGGTACTGGGAGAATCCCGCTATGTGGTGCTGGCTCGTGAGCTGACCAAAACCTGGGAGTCGATCCATGGCGCGCCGATTGGTGAGCTGGTGGCGTGGGTGAAGGAAGATGAAAACCGTCGCAAAGGCGAGATGGTGCTGATCGTCGAAGGTTTCAAGGCTCAGGAAGAGGCGCTGCCGGCGGCCGCGCTGCGTACTCTGGCGCTGCTGCAGGCGGAGCTGCCGCTGAAGAAAGCCGCCGCGCTGGCCGCGGAAATCCACGGCGTGAAGAAAAATGCGTTGTATAAGTACGTCCTGGAGCAGCAGGGGGAGTGATCCTGTAAACCCAATTGAAGCCTGGCAAGCAGCCCTTCAGATAGTGAAGAGCTGCTTGAGCGTCCTCCCACATGTCGGAAGAAATGTCGGAAAAAATGTCGGAAGAAAAGGGCAGAACCGCTTTTCTTGCCGCCCAGCATCCCTAACCAACAAGCCCGGATAGATCCGGGCTAAAAGTGGTTAAATCCTTACGCTCTCGATCAGGTTACCGGCGCCGGGTTAAATACCGCCAGCTGGTTGTGCAGGCCCCATTGATCGGAGAAGGTTTTTTTGCGTCCGCTGGCGACGTCGAGAATAAATTCGAACAGCTTCCGCCCGACATCCTCAATCGTCTCTTCGCCAGTGGCGATGGTCCCGGCGTTAATGTCCATTAAGTCATACCAGCGGTTGGCCAGCTCGGTACGGGTCGCCATTTTTATCACCGGTACCGCCATCAGTCCGTACGGCGTACCGCGACCGGTGGTGAATACCTGCACCGTGATGCCAGAGGCTACCTGCTGGGTGCCGCAGACAAAATCGCTGGCGGGGGTTGCGGCGTAAATGAGGCCGCGTTTGGTCGGACGCTGCCCCGGAGAGAGCACCTCAACGATGGCGCTTTTCCCTGATTTGGCAATCGACCCCAGCGCTTTTTCCACCACGTTGGCCAGACCGCCTTTCTTGTTGCCGGGGGAGGGGTTGGCGCTGCGGTCGGTTTTGCCCATATCAAGATAGTTATCGTACCAGGCCATCTCTTCCAGCAGACGTTTACCGACCTCTTCGTTAATCGCCCGCGGCGTCAACAGATGAATGGCGTCGCGTACTTCGGTCACTTCTGAGAACATCACCGTCGCGCCGCAGCGCACCAGCAGGTCGGACGCGTAACCTACCGCCGGGTTGGCGGTCACGCCTGAAAAGGCGTCGCTGCCGCCGCACTGCATCCCGACCACCAGCTCAGAGGCCGGGCAGGTTTCCCGCTGGCGCTGGTTCAGTTTCGCCAGGTGGCGCTCGGCGACCTGCAGGATGTCATCGACCATCGATTTAAAACCAACATGCTTTTCATCCTGCAGGCTGACGATGCTGGCGCTGTCCACCGGGATACTTTTGACGTCTTCCGTGCCCTGCAGCAGGCGTTCCGGCTGCAGCTTCTCACAGCCGAGGCCAATGACCATCACCTCGCCGCCGAAGTTTGGGTTGAGGGCGATATTATGAATGGTGCGAATCGGCACTACCGCCGCCGGCGCATTAATCGCCACGCCGCAGCCATAGAGATGATTCAGGCCCACCACGCCATCGACGTTGGGATAGTTTGGCAGCAGGTCGCGTTCAATGATTTTCACCACGTAATCGACCACGCCAGCGACGCAGTGCACGCTGGTGGTAATACCCAGCAGATTCTTGGTACCCACGCTGCCGTCAGCATTGCGGTAGCCTTCGAAGGTGTAACCTTCCAGCGGCGGTAGCGGTTCAGGCACTTTAGTGGCCAGCGGCAGGGTATTCAGCGGCGGGGCGGTGGGCAGCTCCACCAGCGACTCGTCAATCCAGCTTCCCTGCGGGATATCGCGTACGGCATAGCCAATGACTTCGCCGTAGCGGATGATTTCACCATGGGCGGGGATATCCACCAGGGCAACTTTGTGACCCTGCGGGATATGCTCGACGAGCGTCAGGCCGTCCGGGAAACGCGTTCCGGCGGTTAAGCCGCGATCGTTGACAATAATCGCCACATTATCTGTCGGGTCAACTTTAATATAAAACGCGGTCGGCGATTGTTGTCGAATTGCAATGTCAGCCATTGTCCAGTCATCTCCAAACAGGTGCTAATAATAAAATAAAACGCTAATTCATTTGCTACGTATCAGTATGATGGAATAAAGGATGTCAGCTGAGTTGATTTTAAAATGTGATCGGCATCACTCCTTTTTATGACGCTAACCTCTGCAGGGCAGGCAATCGTAAGAAGTGTGGATTAGCGCCCATGACTTATGGCATAAGCACAATTATGGCTTTAAATAATAACTTTATATTGTGGGTATGCATAGTGTCTGGCGGGGGCGTGCTGATTATACTGAGTCATGTTTTTGAGGTGATCGATATGCGAATAGACAGTTTCAATATCGTCTTTTAAATAAATCAGAAACCACTTAAAACAATTATAAAAGGTGTTCTGTGCCCGAGGAATGTCTAAATGATTTTGGATTCTACATTAGATGAAAAAAAAGGAATACCGACCCGCTATTTAATTCTGTTGATTATATTTGTGGTGACGGCAGTGAACTATGGCGACCGCGCGACCTTGTCTATCGCCGGTACTGAAGTCGCGAAAGAGCTGGGGCTCAGCGCGGTGTCGATGGGATACATTTTTTCCGCCTTCGGCTGGGCTTATCTGCTGATGCAGATCCCTGGCGGCTGGCTGCTGGATAAATTTGGCTCGAAAAAGGTTTATTCATACAGTCTGTTTTTCTGGTCACTGTTTACCTTCCTGCAAGGCTTTATTGATGTGTTCCCGCTCGCCTGGGCCGGGGTCTCCATGTTCTTTATGCGTTTTATGCTGGGCTTTTCCGAAGCGCCCTCGTTTCCCGCCAACGCCCGCATTGTGGCGGCCTGGTTTCCGGCCAAAGAGCGGGGTACGGCTTCAGCTATCTTTAATGCCGCTCAGTACTTCTCGCTGGCTCTGTTCTCGCCGCTGCTCGGCTGGCTGACCTTCGCGCTGGGCTGGGAACATGTCTTTACCGTGATGGGGATAATAGGGTTTGTGCTCACCATCATCTGGGTGAAGTTTGTGCATAACCCCACCGATCATCCGCGAATGTCCGCCGCGGAGCTGAAATATATCTCAGAAGGCGGCGCAGTGGTCGATATGGACCATAAAAAAGAGGCCACCCCGGCGGCCGGGCCGAAGATGGACTATATCCGCCAGTTGCTAACTAACCGAATGATGTTAGGCGTATTTTTCGGTCAGTATTTCCTGAATACCATTACATGGTTCTTCCTGACGTGGTTTCCGATCTACCTCGTGCAGGACAAGGGAATGTCGATTCTGAAAGTGGGGTTTGTGGCTTCGATTCCGGCGCTGTTTGGCTTTGCTGGCGGCGTACTGGGCGGGCTGTTTTCGGATTATCTGATTGGCCGCGGCTGCACGCTGACTTTTGCGCGTAAGCTGCCCATTGTGCTGGGAATGCTGCTGGCGTCGTCCATCATCCTGTGTAACTACACGGCCAGCACGCCGCTGGTCATTACGCTGATGGCGCTGGCGTTCTTTGGCAAAGGCTTTGGCGCGCTGGGCTGGCCGGTTATCTCGGATGTCGCGCCGAAGGAGATTGTTGGCCTGTGCGGCGGGGTATTCAACGTCTTTGGCAATGTGGCCTCGATCGCCACGCCGCTGGTTATTGGCTATATCGTGAGCGAACTGCACTCATTTAATGGCGCACTGATTTTTGTTGGCGGCTCCGCGCTGATGATGATGGTCTGCTACCTGTTTGTGGTTGGCGATATCAAACGTATGGAATTGCAGAAGTAAGCAACGATTAACGCAAGGTAAAAATCATGGATAACGCAATTTTTCCGAACAAATTTAAGGCCGCGCTGGCGGCGCATCAGGTGCAGATTGGCTGCTGGTGCGCTTTGGCTAACCCGATTAGCACCGAGGTGCTGGGTCTGGCGGGGTTCGACTGGCTGGTGCTGGACGCGGAACACGCGCCAAACGACGTCACCACGCTCATTCCGCAGCTGATGGCCCTGAAAGGTAGCTCCAGCGCGCAGGTAGTCCGTGTGCCGACCAATGAACCCATCATCATCAAGCGCATGCTGGACATCGGCTTCTATAACTTCCTGGTGCCGTTTGTCGAGACGGCTGAACAGGCGGCGCAGGCGGTGGCTTCGACCCGTTATCCGCCGGAAGGGATCCGCGGGGTCTCCGTTTCCCACCGCGGCAATATGTTTGGCACCGTGCCGGACTACTTCGCCCAGTCCAACAAGAACATTTCCATTCTGGTGCAGATTGAGAGCCAGACCGGAGTGGACAACGTCGAGGCGATTGCCGCGACCGAGGGCGTGGACGGTGTGTTTGTCGGCCCGAGCGACCTGGCCGCCGCCTTAGGCCATTTGGGCAATGCCGCCCATCCTGAGGTGCAGCGCGCTATCCAACATATCTTCGCCAGCGCGAAGAAGCACGGTAAGCCAAGCGGCATTCTGGCGCCAGTGGAAGCCGATGCGCGCCGCTATCTGGAATGGGGCGCGACCTTCGTCGCCGTTGGCAGCGATCTGGGCGTCTTCCGTTCTGCAACCCAGAAACTTGCCGACGCGTTTAAAAAATAATCACCAGGATGAAGAGAGAGAACATTATGACAATCAAAGTAGGTTTTATCGGTCTTGGCATTATGGGCAAACCGATGAGCAAAAATTTGCTGAAAGCGGGTTACTCGCTGGTGGTGTCTGACCGTAACCCGGAAGCGATTGCCGACGTGATCGCCGCTGGCGCTGAGACCGCGACGACGCCGAAAGCGATTGCCGAACAGTGCGAGGTGATCATCACCATGCTGCCGAACTCTCCGCATGTTAAAGAGGTGGCGCTGGGTGAAAACGGCATTATTGAAGGGGCGAAACCGGGCACCGTGGTGATCGATATGAGCTCCATTGCGCCGCTGGCGAGTCGGGAAATCAGCGAAGCGCTGAAAGCCAAAGGTATTGATATGCTGGATGCGCCGGTGAGCGGCGGCGAACCGAAAGCCATCGACGGCACGCTGTCGGTCATGGTCGGCGGCGATAAAGCGATCTTCGATAAATACTACGATCTGATGAAAGCGATGGCCGGCTCCGTAGTGCATACCGGCGATATTGGCGCGGGCAACGTCACCAAACTGGCTAACCAGGTGATTGTCGCGCTGAACATCGCGGCGATGTCTGAAGCGCTGACCCTGGCGACTAAAGCCGGCGTCAATCCGGATCTGGTTTATCAGGCTATTCGCGGCGGTCTGGCGGGCAGTACCGTGCTGGATGCGAAAGCCCCGATGGTGATGGACCGTAACTTCAAACCGGGTTTCCGTATCGACCTGCATATTAAAGATCTGGCCAATGCGTTGGATACCTCACACGGCGTGGGCGCCCAACTGCCGCTGACGGCGGCGGTGATGGAGATGATGCAGGCGCTGCGCGCGGACGGTCTCGGCACTGCAGACCATAGCGCGCTGGCGTGCTATTACGAAAAACTGGCGAAAGTGGAAGTCACTCGCTAACAAGAAGGGCGCCCTGCGCGCCCTGTTATGCTTGCCTTGCGCGGCACTGTCAGGCTACAAAATTATGAAAATCGTCATTGCCCCAGACTCTTACAAAGAAAGCCTTTCTGCCAGCGAGGTAGCTCAGGCGATAGAAAAAGGATTTCGGGAAATTTTCCCTGATGCACAGTATGTTTCCCTGCCCGTCGCCGACGGCGGCGAGGGGACGGTGGAAGCCATGATTGCCGCCACCCAGGGAAAGGAACATTTCGCATGGGTAACGGGTCCGCTGGGTGAGAGAGTGAAGGCCTGCTGGGGCATGTCCGGCGACGGCGTCACCGCGTTTATTGAGATGGCGGCAGCCAGCGGTCTGGGGCTCGTTCCGCCCGACAAACGTAACCCGCTCATCACCACTTCACGGGGTACCGGGGAGCTAATATTACAGGCGCTGGAGCATGGTGCGGAACGGATCATTATCGGCATCGGCGGTAGTGCGACCAACGACGGTGGGGCGGGTATGATGCAGGCGCTAGGCGCCCGCCTCTGTGACGCCGAGGGACAGGAGATCGGCCATGGCGGGGGCAGTTTGAGCCGTCTGAGCCGGATCGATCTTTCCGCCATCGATCCGCGCTTACGTGACAGGATGATCCACGTGGCCTGCGATGTTACCAATCCGCTGGTGGGCGAGCGTGGGGCGTCGCGGATCTTTGGCCCACAGAAAGGGGCGACCGAGGCGATGATCGTCGAGCTGGATCGTAATCTGGCGCATTATGCCGACGTCATTAAGACGTCGCTGCAGGTGGACGTGAAGTCGATCCCTGGCGCGGGAGCGGCCGGCGGCATGGGTGCGGCGCTGATGGCCTTTCTCAATGCGGAGCTGCGCAGCGGGATTGAGATCGTTACCGAGGCGCTGAAGCTGGAAGAACAAATCCATGACTGCTCACTGGTGGTCACCGGGGAAGGGCGGCTCGATAGCCAGTCTGTTCACGGTAAGGTGCCGGTGGGGGTGGCCCGGGTGGCGAAGAAATACCGTAAGCCGGTGATCGGTATTGCTGGCAGCCTGACTCACGATGTCGGCGTGGTTCACCAGCACGGTATCGATGCCGTATTCAGCGTGTTAACTTCCGTTTCGACGCTGGAAGAGGCATTTCGCGGGGCGTTTGATAATATTTACCGCGCGTCGCGTAATATTGCTGCCACCCTGCAGGTTGGGATGACCACTGAGGGATGACAACGGGCGGTAAACCCTCTATACTGCGCGCCGAAGCTGACCAGACAGTCGCCGCTTCGTCGTCGTCCTCCTTCGGGGGGAGACGGGCGGAGGGGAGGAAAGTCCGGGCTCCATAGGGCAAGGTGCCAGGTAACGCCTGGGGGGTGTCACAGCCCACGACCAGTGCAACAGAGAGTAAACCGCCGATGGCCCGCGCAAGCGGGATCAGGTAAGGGTGAAAGGGTGCGGTAAGAGCGCACCGCGCGGCTGGTAACAGTCCGCGGCACGGTAAACTCCACCCGGAGCAAGGCCAAATAGGGGTTCATAAGGTACGGCCCGTACTGAACCCGGGTAGGCTGCTTGAGCCAGTGAGCGATTGCTGGCCTAGATGAATGACTGTCCACGACAGAACCCGGCTTATCGGTCAGTTTCACCTTTTACGCAAAAACCCCGCTCCGGCGGGGTTTTTGCTATTCGAATAGCGGAGAAAGGATGAATGACTGTCCACGACGCTATACCAAAAGAACGCGGCTTATCGGTCAGTTTCACCTTTTTATGTCAAAACCCCGCTTCGGCGGGGTTTTTGCTATCTGAACCCGTGACGCGGATGAATAACTGTCCACGACGCTATACCAAAAGAAGGCGGCTTCTCGGTCAGCTACCGTTATTTTACCACCTTAGGATTCTGTAGCGTCGGGATCGTGGAATCTTGCACCTGATGAACCTGGCCGACGATCGTAGCGACGCTGCCGTTGCTTAAAGCCTCTACGTCTGCGCTGTTATGCGAGCCAAAATTAAAGGTAAGACGTTTATCCGTTTTATTCTGTTCATCTCGCATGGTCACGATAAAATAGTAGCTGCCGGCGATACCGCTCTTCCGACGAATGTCGACAATCACCCCGCGTACCTTGACCCATTTACCCAGATAATCGCTGCTGGCCTTCGCCGGGTTGAGAGTAAACGGCTGCAGGAACTGAGCCACTGAATACGTCTGCATCGAAGCGACGGCGTCATCTCCGGGTTGAAATAATTTGTCTCCCGCGGAATAAAAGGCTTTAGAAGCCAGGCCGCAGCCGCTTAACAGCGAGATGACAAAAACCAGCGGTAATACGCGAAAACGTAATAACATCTCAATCTCCTTATCTATTTTTAAATGATATCCTTGATGCGCTGGATAACGTAATATGCGCTAATTAAATTAAAGGAAAAGTCACCACTGTCAAATATTTTGCTTGCTGTTGAAATTAAAATAAAACCTGGTGATGTTAGGGCGTCAACTATATAAGTTAAAACGGTATTCATATTTTATATGTTTTAGTGAGGTATATTAGTGCTGTGGATATATATAATGTTTGGCTATCATTTTTTACATTTATTCACTGCGCCCTGTAAAATAATAATCCGCTATTTCTGCCACCTTTACTTCAGGAAAAAAAATGAAATTGATAACCCGTATTGCCTTTGCCACGCTGTTGACCACCGGTTTCTCTATCACGGCTCAGGCCGCAGACGTTAAGGCGGCGCCAGCACCGGCGCAGGATCCTATTGTTCAGCACTTAAAACTTACCAACGATCAGGTTGCGAAAATTAAAAGCCTGCATCAGCAGTTGGAGAGTAATGTCCAGCAGATTTCCCAACAGGAAATTAAAGACGGGGCTCTGATAAACGTGATTGATTCCGGTAAATGGGATGAAAAAGCGGTCAACGATCAGCTGGCGGCCTTCAGCAAGATTGATCAGCAGGTGCGTTATTACCGCGTGAAGTACTATTTTGAGGTGAATAAGGTACTGACGCCGGAGCAGCGCACGCAGGTGAAAAAAGATCTTGCCGACGCGCTGAGTGAATAATGCCATCGGCCCCTCGCGGGGCCGATATCTTCTTCAGGCCATTAATGAAAATCAACCCAGCCATTTTGCCGTTTCAGGCGAGACTTTCTTCATCCCGCAGGCGGATCTCCGCTTCAGCAACAATGGCTTCCAGTTCGCTAAGCATCTCATCATAACCAAAGCTGGCGGCCCCGGCGACTTGCGGTTGCACCGGGGCTAACGGCGTTGGTGACGCCTTTTTTCTGTTTTTCTTCTTACTCACTGACAGACTCCATCACTTCCGTTGTTACACCGGTAAATCTATCAGCAAAGCGCGCAGCGGCGTATCGGCGACGAGGGTAATGTTAGCTTCGTCACGAATAAATGCGCCGTCACCGCAGGTGAGAGCCTGCTTTTGCTGTTCCTGTGCGACGGCATGGACGGAGCCGTGAATCGACTGCAGGTAGGCGCGTGGACCATGTAATTGCACGTTGATCTGCTCACCTTTCTCCAGCGCGATATGGTAGACCCAGGCCTGTTGGCGAAGCTGGAGGCTGTTATCCCCGCCCTCCGGAGAGGCCAGCAGCTGCAGCGTCGCGTCTGCGACATTGATTTTCTGCTGCAGCGGGTTTTCCCGCTGCGGGCAGGCATCAAGCCAAAGTTGCATTCGCGTTAACGACTGCTCTTTACTCAGATTATGCTCGCTATAGCTCACGCCAGGCTGGGTGGCGATCAGCAGCGCTTCACCGGCTTTGGCCTGCACGTGGTTGCCGTCGCTGTCGCGATACTCCGCTTCGCCTTCCAGAATCAGGTTCAGGATATCGACTTTTGGGTACGTTCTGGCCTGGAAGGAAGCGCCGGGCGCCAGCACTTCCTGGTTGAGGACGCGCAAGGATGCGAAGCCCAGTAATTTCGGGTCGAAGTAGTGGCCAAAGGAGAAGGTGTAGCGGGCCTGCAGCCAGCCGAAGTCTGCTTGTCCGCATTGTTTGGCTGTTCGGGTAGTAATCATGTTCTTGACCTCTCTTTACACTAAATCAATGGTAAAGGTATGGACGCTGTATTGTTAGCCAGATATTCTGCCCGGTATGTTCAAATTTCCTGAATGAGAAAGCGATGGCCAAAGAGAGAGCATTAACGCTGGAAGCGTTACGCGTGATGGATGCGATCGACCGGCGCGGAAGCTTCGCTGCCGCGGCTGATGAGCTGGGACGCGTGCCTTCCGCCCTGAGCTACACCATGCAAAAACTGGAGGAGGAACTGGACGTGGTGCTGTTTGACCGCTCAGGTCATCGCACGAAGTTCACTAACGTTGGAAGAATGCTGCTGGAGCGCGGGCGCGTGCTGCTTGAAGCGGCGGATAAACTCACCACCGATGCTGAAGCCCTGTCGCGCGGTTGGGAAACCCACCTGACGATCGTTACCGAAGCGCTGGTGCCCACTCCGGATCTGTTTCCGCTGATTGAGAAACTGGCGACTAAATCAAACACCCAGCTGTCGATTATCACTGAGGTGCTGGCCGGCGCCTGGGAGCGGCTGGAGCAGGGGCGGGCGGATATCGTTGTCGCACCGGATATGCATTTTCGTTCCTCTTCGGAGATTAACTCGCGCAAACTCTATTCGGTGCTCAGCGTGTACGTCGCGGCGCCGGATCACCCGATCCATCAGGAGCCGGAGCCGCTCTCTGAGGTTACCCGCGTGAAATACCGCGGCGTCGCGGTGGCGGATACCGCGCGCGAGCGGCCCGTCCTCACCGTTCAACTGCTGGATAAACAGCCGCGTTTAACGGTGAGTACGATAGAAGATAAACGTCAGGCGCTACTGGCCGGACTGGGCGTGGCGACTATGCCCTATCCGCTGGTGGAGAAGGATATTGCCGAAGGTCGCCTGCGGGTCGTCAGCCCGGAATACACCAATGAAATTGACATTATCATGGCCTGGCGACGGGACAGTATGGGCGAAGCGAAGTCCTGGTGTCTGCGTGAGATCCCCAAGCTGTTTGCCGGCAGATAGTGATGAAGACGCTCCTCCCGCTAGCGGGAGGAGCAGGAAGATTAGTAGGAAAAGGGTTTCGGATCGGGCCCGAAGCGATTATTGCCTTCGGTGCCGCGCTGGCAGTTAAAGATCAGGATCACCAGCCAGCCGATGACCGGGATCAACAGCAGCAATAGCCACCAGGCCGAACGATCGGTGTCATGCAGACGGCGAAATTGCACCGCCCACCACGGTAAAAAGACCAGTACGCCATAGATAGTGGTCAGAATGCCTTCGCCGCCAGCCCGCTGCCAGCCCAGCATTTTATCGATGATGCTCAATACGCCGGTCAGGATGAGGTTGACCAGAATAAACATCCAGTACTCTTTGCGCCGCGCACGGCCGCCAAATCCTATATAGTTTTTTAATACCTTGAGATACCAGTCCATTTCTACGCCTCAATTAACCGTCAATCACTTGTTTTTTAAGCGATCGCAATAAGAATAGACGTGAATGAATGGTGGGTAAATATCTGTTTTCTGAATTATTGGGCGCCATCACTGGCGCCCGACAGATCAACGGAAGCGCTGATCGCGACCGTGCGGTTCGTTGAGATCCTGCTGCGGCCCAATGGAAATAATACCGGTAGGGTTAATGGTTTTATGGCTGCGGTAATAGTGGTGACGGATATGCGGAAAACTCACCGTCTCGGCGATACCCGGCATCTGGTAGATGTCGCGCAGGAAACCGTACAGATTGAGGTAATCGCTGATGCGCCGTTTATCGCATTTAAAATGGGTCACATATACCGGGTCGAAGCGTACCAGCGTTGTCCACAGGCGAATGTCGGCTTCCGTTAGCTGATTGCCCGTCAGATAGCGATGCTGGCCGAGGATCTGCTCCAGCCGCTCCAGCGAGGTAAAGACCGCATCCACCGCTTCGTCGTAAGCTTGCTGGCTGGTGGCAAAGCCGGCTTTATACACGCCGTTGTTGACGTTGTCATAGATCCAGCCGTTCAGCTCATCGATTTGTTCCCGCAGCGCTGGCGGGTAGTAATCCCCGGCCCGGGCGCCAAGGCTATCGAAGGCGGTATTGAACATGCGGATGATTTCTGCCGACTCATTGCTGACGATGGTCTGCTGTTTTTTATCCCACAGCACCGGCACGGTCACGCGTCCGGTGTAGTGCGGGTCGGCGTGCAGATACAGCTGATAGAGAAAGTCATGCTGGTAGAGGGTATCGCCGGTGGCTTCCGGGAAGCTATCGTCAAAGGTCCAGCCGTTTTCCAGCATCAGCGGATTGACCACGGATACGGGGAGAAAAGGCTCCAGACCTTTTAATTTACGCATAATTAACGTGCGATGCGCCCACGGGCAGGCGAGAGAAACATACAAATGATAGCGATCCTTTTCCGCTGCAAAACCGCCTTCACCGCTGGGGCCAGCCGCGCCGTCGGCGGTCAGCCAGTTACGGAAGGCGGAAACGGAACGTTTAAAACGCCCACCGGTGGATTTTGTGTCATACCAGGTATCCTGCCAGACGCCGTCGACTAATTGTCCCATCTTTGCTCCTCCTTCAGACTACAGATAGCAAAAGCGAGGAGTGGTCTCCTCGCTTTTTTCATTCATTCAGTATAGTGCGCTTACCATTTCTTATTCAGTACACGGTCAATACTGAAGGCGCCCGGTCCGGTAATGGCCAGCAGCAGGTAACCGCCCGCAATGGTCAGGTTCTTCATGAACATCAGGGAGTTCACGCCTTCCGCAAAGTTGCTATGGAACAGGAACGCGGTCAGCAGCGTAAAGCCCGCAGTGAACAGCGCGGTGGTCCGGGTCAGGAAACCGAACAGAATCGCCAGACCGCCGCCGAACTCAAGGAGGATGGTCAGCGGCAGCAGCGCGCCCGGGACGCCCATGGCTTCCATATACTGCTGGGTTCCCGCATAACCGGTGATTTTGCCCCATCCTGCAGTGATAAACAGAATCGGCATCAGAATACGCGCTACCAATACACCAACATCTTCTAATTTTTTCATTTGTTACTCCAGAAAACCCAAAGGGCGGCGGTTTTGTTTTTTAGTGCAATCCCGCGTAGTTACGCGGTGTTGCTGTCGATGGAGAGGATAGTAGCGAGGCGGAGAGGGAATTGTTAGCAAGGAAAACTGTAGATCTATTTCAAAGTTTCTGAGCAATCAGTACGCGGAGGCGAAAGTGTACCGAACGCGATGGGCCACCACCGGTCCTGGTATGGCGTGAGGTAAAGGGCGTCGTAGAGAAGGGCGCGCTACGGAAAAGGCGCATGTTGCTGCGAACAGCGTGCAATAAGGGACAGGGAAATGGCAGAGCGTGGGCGCCAGGGAAAGCGCCCACGCTCAGGGCCGCTAGCGAACTGCCGACTGGCGCAGGATCCCGCGCACCAGGCGCCAGGTGCTCCACAGTCCGAGTCCGCGTTTGGTCCAGCGCATTAAAAAATGCGGATGTCGTACGGACCATACGGCCATCAGACCGCTGCCAACCATCAGCCACGAACGTAAACTCAGCAGCGTATGCCAGCCGCGGTCGAGGGGCGCAGTCGCCTCGTGCCAGTGACGGCGGCAGGCGCTGAGCTCCAGCCGTTGCTGCTGGATCTGGCGCAGCAGCTGCGCCTTTTGCCGTTCACGCTCCTGTCGGCCATTCACGATTTATCCTCCTCCAGAAGGGCACGGTCGTTCTCCAGCTCTTTACGCGTTAGACGCAGCAGCGTGGAGCGGCGCGCCTTACGTAGGGTTAGGATACCCACGATCGCGGCGGCGAGGAGCAGCACAACGGTGGTGGCGATCATCACGTGCAGGCGGTACTGAGCGTCAACGGCCCAGATAACCAGCACCAGCAGACTCATGAGGCCAAACGCGGCAAACAGCAGCGTCAGTCCGGTCATGATCAGTAGCTGGAAGAGGTTGGCTTTCTCCTCCTCCAGCTCCACGACGACCAGACGCAGCCGCGTTTCCACCATTTCGACCAGCAGCGTGACGATGCGCTGACCAATGGAGAAAACGCGCTGACCCGGTCCCTGCGTGTGTTGAGTATTCGCCATAATCAGCGACGCGACAGCAGGACACCCAGCACCAGCCCGACGGCGGCGCCAATTCCTACCCCAGTCCACGGATTTTCGCGAACATAATCATCCGCTCGCGCGGCGGTCTCACGAGTTTGACGAAGAATCGCTTCGCTGGTTTCACCCAAACGAGCGCGGCTCTCTTTCAGCGCGCTCTCGGCTTTACTGCGCAGTTTACCCATCTCTTCTTTCGACTTGTCCGCCGAGGAATTTAGTACTTCCTCCAGGGTATCCGCCAGCGTTTTCAGTTCTGCACGAAGGTCGTCAGTCACATTCTCTTTAGCCATGTCGTTCTCCTGTAGCGTGGTCCGTGTTGCGAAAGTTAATGGTGATTAGTAATCCCGAGACTCCAGCGTTTTTAACTCCTGTTGCGCTTCATTGAGTTTATGCTGGCGTTTGTTAATTTTGTCCGCATCGCCTTTCTTCCGGGCTTCCTGCAGATCGCGCTGACGTTCAGCGATCTCTTCCCGCTGTTTGGCAATTTTTTGCTGATGATCGGCTTTGAGTTTACTGTCGCTACAGTTTTCCCGAACCTGACGTAGCGCGGTATTTAGCCCATCAATGCGACTTTGATTATGATGCTTTTCGGCGTAGCTGATCTCTCGTTGAATATCCTGCTCTTTTTCCTGGCAGGGAGAGGCGGCTAGGGCGCTGGCGCTAAGTGAAGTCAGGACCAGAAGCAGAGCGATGCGGTGTTTCATGGATAGTACCTTCCATTGTCTGAGGGGATACCCGGAGGATATACCCGTTCCCGTTGGTGAACGTGAATGCGTTGATTCCCGCAGGTTTAAGCATAGTAACAAATGCGGGAAACCACCAGACTGGGTTAAAAACGCAGTCTGGCGGCAGCTTACCCGAGGCGATGCGGCGCGTCGCGCAGGCGGGATAGCCAGGCGGTGGGCGAGTTATCGTCCTCCAGCAGGGCAATAATATAACCATGTGGCAGAGCGCGGCCGAGAACTTCTTTCGCCGCCGCGCCCTGGGCGGTGGAATCGAACTTAATCAGCAGGCCATCCTTCTGTGGCGTGATGCTTTTAAAGCGGATGCCGTTGGCATCGAGATGATGCCAGACGGAGAAACCGTCCGGCATTCCGATACCCTGGCCAACCGGGCGTATCGCCAGCGTGGCCTCCTGCTGCTGCACCGCCAGCCAAAGCCAGAACAGGGCGCCGAGCAGAAGAGAACCACCCAGCAGCCAGCTGAACTGGCGCAGGGAAGGGCGTTTCATGACCATCATTAGCCCCGGCTTCTGTATTTTTTCTTCCACAGCACCACCAGCGAGCCGATCAGTCCGAAGACCAACAGGGCAACCGGCAGGAGCATCAGGCAGGACATCAGCTGATCTTCATACTTGAGGAATACCGGGGTTTTACCCAGCAGATAGCCAAGCGAGGTCAGGATGAGCACCCACAGCAGGCCGCTCATCCAGTTGAAAAACTGAAAACGGGCGTTATTAAGGCCGGAAAGCCCGGCGATGGTGGGCAGCAGCGTGCGTACGAAGGCGATAAAGCGGCCGATCAGCAGCGCGGAGAGCCCATGCTTATGAAACAAGTGATGCGCACGCTGGTGATAGTGCGAAGGCAGGTGTGACAGCCAGTTTTGCACGATCCGCGTATTACCCAGCCAACGCCCCTGAATATAGCTTAGCCAGCAGCCGAGGCTGGCGGCGGCGGTGAGCAGCAGCAAAGTTTCCGGAAAACCCATCGCCCCTTTGGCGATCAGCACGCCCACGAGCACGAGCAGACTATCCCCCGGTAAAAACGCGGCAGGCAATAACCCGTTCTCAAGGAACAAAATCATAAACAAGACAAAATACAGCATGCCTATCATGGAGGGATTCGCGAGCGTTTCGTAATCCTGAGCCCACAAGGCATTCAATAACTGGGTAAATAGTTCCATTCACGATTCCTGGTACATCGGTTAACGGCACGTCTGAGCGCGCGGCATATAGGGCGACAAGATTTTTATGAGATTATGGTCGCTGCTTAGGCGCTCTGAACGCTTCCCTGTATAAGACTGAAGTAAGTAAATACCTACCCCCAGAACGACAAAATGCATCTAATTGTAACAAATCACCTGACTTTCCGTCAGAGAAATTGCAACGTGTTGCTCGTTGATTTTGCTGATTGCGGAGATGGGAGGCGAGAGGATTTACACAGGCTGACACTATATATGACTTGCTTACTCCAGCCTCACTGTCAGACAGGCGCGCAGGGGGGCGCGCCGGAGGGATAAGGCCTTATTTCGCGCCGTTGACTGCGGTATCGAGATGAACGACTGGGTTTTCGGCAAATAAGTAGCGATCGGCATTAAATTCAAAGTCATCGCTGGTTTCGTTGAACAACATTTGCTTGGTATTTTCCAGATGCTGCCACATCGCCAGCTTGGCGGCGTTGGGATCTTTTCGCAGCAGAGCTTTCAGGATTTGATCGTGGTCGTCGCACCAGTTATCGACCGTACGCAGGTCGATATGCTCATGCAGCTTTTTCCAGTAGGGGTTATGCACGCGCTGGGTCCACATCTTTTCCACGATCGCCGCCAGCGCGCTGTTCTGCGTCGCCAGCGCCACCTGGACATGAAACTGCAGGTCCCACTCGGAGTCGCGGAAACATTTCTCGTTACGCGCTTTCTCCTGAATCTCCATCAGCTTCATGATGTCCTGTTTGGTCACCTGAGTCGCCGCGAATTCGGCAATATTGCTTTCAATTAGCTGCCGCGCCTGCAGCAGTTCAAAGGGGCCATAGTTGGCGAACTCAAGGCTTTCATCGGCCACCTGCTGGTATTTCGGATGGTTGGAGATAACGTGGATACCCGACCCTTTGCGGACTTCGACATACCCTTCCACTTCCAGCATGATAATGGCTTCACGAACCACGGTGCGGCTGACGTTTTTTTCATCGGCGATGAAGCGCTCGGCGGGCAGCTTATCCCCTACAAGGTAGACACCTTGTTCGATGCGCGTCTTCAGCTCAGCGGCAAGCTGCTGATATAGACGGCGTGGTTCAATGATTTCCATATTCGCTCCCGGAAGATGGCGACAATATTCGATTTGTTATACCACTTTTACGCGCTTTCCACCACTGGCAGACATGAAAAAGCCGCCTGAGAAGGCGGCTTGATCGGCGATTACCTTGCCATTCGATCTAACTCTGCGTGACCGGTTTGCGACTGCTAAGCGGCGTCGAGTCATCGTCAGCCGGTTTGTTTTTCAGCACCGTCCAGATAACCAGCGCGCCCAGCAGGTCAAAGACGGCCAGTACCGCAAACAGCGGGCTAAAGCCGATGGTGTCCGCCAGCGCGCCGACGACCAGGGCGAACATGGTGCTCGCCAGCCAGGCGGCCATCCCGGTCAGGCCGTTGGCGGTAGCGACTTCGTTACGGCCAAAGACGTCGGAAGAGAGGGTGATCAGCGCCCCGGACAGCGCCTGGTGAGCGAACCCGCCGATGCACAGCAGGGCAATCGCCACGTACGGGCTGGTGAACAGGCCGATCATCCCCGGGCCAATCATTAGCAGGGCGCCCATGGTGACCACCATTTTACGCGACACGATCAGGTTGACGCCAAACCAGCGCTGGAACAGCGGCGGCAGATATCCGCCGACGATGCAGCCGAGGTCGGCGAACAGCATCGGCATCCAGGCGAACATGGCGATCTCTTTCAGGTTAAAACCGTAAACTTTGAACATGAACAGCGGGATCCAGGCGTTAAAGGTCCCCCAGGCCGGCTCGGCGAGGAAGCGCGGCAGGGCGATACCCCAGAACTGACGGTTGCGCAGGATTTGCCACGGCGACATTTTCTTCGCGTTATTGGTCTGATGCTGAGACTCCTGACCGCCAATGATGTAGTCACGTTCTTCGTCAGATAATTTTTTCTGGTCGCGCGGGTGTTTATAGAAGATAAGCCAGGCGATGGCCCAGGCGAAGCTCAATACCCCGGAGATGATGAACGCCATCTGCCAGCTGTGCATGACAATCGCCCATACCACCAACGGCGGCGCGATCATGGCGCCAATAGAGGAACCCACGTTGAAGTAGCCCACCGCGATAGAGCGCTCTTTTGCCGGGAACCACTCTGAGCTGGCCTTCAGGCCGGCGGGGATCATTGCGGCCTCCGCTGCGCCGACTGCGCCACGGGCCAGCGCCAGTCCACCCCAGCTGCCGGCCAGCGCCGTTGAGCCGCAGAATACCGCCCAGGCGATGGCGAAGAAGGCATAGCCAATTTTGGTCCCCAGAATATCAAGGACATACCCCGCGACGGGCTGCATAACGGTATAGGCAGCGGAATAGGCTGCAATGATATAGGAGTACTGTTGGGTCGAAATGTGTAACTCTTCCATCAGCGTCGGCGCGGCCGCCGCTACGGTGTTACGGGTCAGGTAGCCCAGCACGGTGCCCAGCGTCACCAGCGCGATCATGTACCAACGTAACCCTTTAATTTTACGCATGTAAACCTCATCGTCTGTTATCTTTCCGCATCAGGTGCGGCCTTTACCGAGCGCAATAAGCGGCCGGGAAAGCGAAACGGAGGATTCAGGAGGGTAGTCCCCTCTGGCCTGAACCTTACCATCAGTTGTTATGTTGAAAGTCGGTATCCATTCCGTATAAGCCGATGCCATAAGCACCGGTAATGCATTCCGTCGGTTTATATGTTGCGACGGCAGAAAGATAACTTGTCATACAACTTTAAAAGTTGAGAGCTGTCACAAAAGTGGGAAAGTTAGTGTGGTCTTTATCCCTTGCCTGGAAAGCCAGAGATGGCGCGCTCTGGCGAGGTGTTTTGCTCCAGGGCGGTCATTTTTTTATCGACGTTTATTGATCTAACTCACGAAAAACAGTTCGGTCTGTAGAAATTGGTGTGATAACTTTGTCAGCATTGTAGTCAATCATCTGAAAGGCTCCCGCACTGGAGCGAAGAGGACACGCGAATGACATCGTTTATGACTGAAGATTTTCTACTTGATACCGAGTTTGCCCGCCGTCTGTACCATGATTACGCCAAAGATCAGCCGATTTTCGACTACCACTGCCACCTTCCGCCGCAGCAGGTTGCCGAAAACTATCGCTTTAAAAACCTGTATGACATCTGGCTGAAAGGCGATCACTATAAATGGCGCGCAATGCGCACTAACGGCGTGCCGGAGCGTCTGTGTACCGGTGATGCGTCCGATCGCGAGAAATTTGACGCCTGGGCGGCCACGGTTCCGCACACTATTGGCAACCCGTTATACCACTGGACCCATTTAGAGCTGCGTCGACCTTTTGGTATTACAGGTAAGCTGTTGTCGCCATCCACCGCCGATGAGATCTGGGACCAGTGTAATGATTTGCTGGCTCAGGATGCCTTCTCCGCCCGCGGAATCATGAAGCAGATGAATGTGAAGATGGTCGGTACCACCGACGATCCGATTGATTCTCTTGAGCACCACGCGGCTGTCGCCAAAGACAACTCCTTTGACATCAAAGTGCTGCCGAGCTGGCGCCCGGATAAAGCGTTCAACATCGAGTTGGCGACCTTCAATGATTATATGGCTAAGCTGGGCGAGGTATCCGATACCGATATTCGCCGCTTCGCTGACCTGCAAAGCGCCCTGACCAAACGTCTGGATCATTTTGCCGCACACGGCTGCAAAGTCTCCGATCATGCGCTCGACGTGGTGCTGTTTGCCGAAGCGACCGACGCCGAGCTGGATGACATTCTGGCGCGCCGCCTGGCTGGCGAGACCCTTAGCGAACACGAAGTGGCGCAGTTCAAAACCGCGGTGCTGGTGTTCCTCGGCGCAGAGTATGCCCGTCGCGGCTGGGTCCAGCAGTACCACATTGGCGCCCTGCGTAACAACAACCTCCGTCAGTTCAAACTGTTAGGGCCAGACGTCGGCTTCGACTCGATCAATGATCGTCCGATGGCGGAAGAGCTGTCTAAGCTGCTGAGCAAGCAGAACGAAGAAAACCTGCTGCCGAAAACGATTCTCTACTGCCTGAACCCGCGTGATAACGAAGTGCTGGGCACCATGATCGGTAACTTCCAGGGTGAAGGCATGCCAGGCAAGATGCAGTTCGGCTCCGGCTGGTGGTTCAACGATCAGAAAGACGGTATGGAGCGGCAGATGACCCAGCTGGCGCAGCTCGGGCTGCTGAGCCGCTTCGTCGGGATGTTGACCGACAGTCGCAGCTTCCTCTCCTACACGCGCCACGAATACTTCCGCCGCATTCTGTGCCAGATGATCGGCCGTTGGGTGGCTGCCGGCGAAGCGCCTGCGGATATCGCGCTGCTGGGCGAGATGGTGAAAAACATTTGCTTTAACAATGCGCGTGACTATTTCGCCATTGAACTGAACTAAGGCCAGAGGTCGGTTGATATGCAATACATCAAAATCCATTCGCAGGATAACGTCGCGGTCGCGCTGACGGATATCGCTGCCGGTAGCGTGGTGACGATTGATAATGACTCGGTCACCCTCGGCCAGGATATCGTTCGCGGCCACAAGTTTGCACTGCGCGCTATCGCGAAAGGGGAAAACGTCGTTAAGTACGGGTTGCCGATTGGCCATGCGCTGGCGGATATCGCGCCGGGCGAGCATGTTCATGCGCACAATACGCGCACCAATCTCAGCGACCTTGACGCGTATCGCTATCAACCGGACCTGGTTGCCCAACCGCCACAGCCTGCGGATCGCGAAGTACAGATTTATCGTCGCGCCAACGGTGACGTCGGCGTGCGCAATGAGCTGTGGATCCTGCCGACCGTCGGCTGCGTCAACGCGATGGCCAGACAAATGCAGAACCGTTTCCTGAAAGAGACGTATGGCGCTGAGGATATCGATGGGGTACATCTCTTCAGCCACACCTATGGCTGCTCGCAGCTTGGGGACGACCATATCAACACTCGCACCATGCTGCAAAATATGGTTCGTCACCCGAACGCCGGGGCGGTGCTGGTGGTTGGCCTTGGCTGTGAAAACAACCAAGTGGAGGCCTTTCGCGAGACGCTGGGCGAGTTTGACCCGCAGCGCGTGCACTTTATGGTTTGCCAGCATCAGGACGATGAAGTGGAGGCGGGGGTTGAGCATCTGCATCAGCTGTATGAAGTGATGCGTCAGGATAAACGCCAGCCGGGCAAGCTCAGCGAGCTGAAGTTTGGCCTCGAGTGCGGGGGATCGGACGGCCTGTCGGGCATTACCGCTAATCCGATGCTGGGCCGCTTCTCAGACTATGTGATCGCCAACGGCGGCACTACCGTGCTGACCGAAGTGCCGGAGATGTTCGGCGCTGAACAGTTGTTGATGAGCCACTGCCGCGACGAAGCGACCTTCGACAAGCTGGTGACCATGGTCAATGACTTTAAGCAGTACTTTATTGCTCACGACCAGCCTATTTACGAAAACCCCTCGCCGGGTAATAAGGCCGGAGGGATCACTACCCTCGAAGATAAGTCGCTGGGCTGTACTCAGAAAGCGGGCTCCAGCCAGGTGGTGGATGTTCTGCGCTACGGCGAGCGCCTGAAGGTTCATGGTCTGAATTTACTGAGCGCGCCGGGCAACGACGCGGTCGCCACCAGCGCGCTGGCCGGCGCCGGCTGCCATATGGTGCTGTTCAGCACCGGTCGCGGCACGCCGTACGGCGGCTTTGTGCCAACGGTGAAGATCGCCACCAACAGCGAGCTGGCGGCGAAGAAAAAGCACTGGATCGACTTTGATGCCGGGCAGCTGCTCCACGGCAAAACGATGCCGCAGCTGCTGGAAGAGTTTGTGGATGCCATTGTAGCCTTCGCCAACGGTAAACCGACCTGTAATGAGCAGAATGACTTCCGCGAGCTGGCCATCTTTAAAAGCGGTGTTACCCTGTAAAGGCGTATTTGCGTTGGCGCCCAGAGGCTTGGTTTGTGTATCGGCCTGATAGCGTAGCGCCATCGGGCTCGTAACAGCGGCGTTTCAGCCAGTGAAGCGCCGTTTGTTTTTTTCAGTCAGGGAGCTTACATGACCGCGTATTGGCTGGCCCAGGGGGTCGGCGTCATCGCCTTTCTTATCGGCATTACCACCTTTATCAACCGCGATGAACGCCGTTTCAGGCTGCAGCTGGCGGTCTATAGCGCTATTATCGGCGTTCATTTTTTCCTGATGGGCGCCGGGCCGGCTGGAATGAGCGCCGGGCTCAATGCGCTTCGCACGGTCATTTCCTTACGCACCCGTAGTCTGTGGGTGATGACAGTCTTTATCCTCCTGACGTTGATTCTCGGCCTGGGTAAACTGCAGCATGCCATGGAGCTGCTGCCGATCATTGGCACCGTCGCCAGCACCTGGGCGCTGTTTCGCTGCAAAGGGCTAACCGTCCGCTGCGTGATGTGGTGCTCCACCGCCTGCTGGGTCACGCATAATCTGTGGTTGGGTTCCATTGGCGGGACGCTGATAGAAGGCAGTTTCCTGATCGTCAACGGGCTGAACATCATTCGCTTCCGCCGGATGCAAAAGCGCGGTATCGATCCGTTTAAGGTTGAAAACGCAGTACAGGAAGAGAGCCCCTCCGCCCGATAGCGGAGGGGAAAGGCGTTATCCGCGCAGGGCGTTTTTCGCCAGCTGGTCGTCTTCCGCCATGCAGGCCGCGGCGGTAAACAGGGCGTCGGTGGAGGAGTTCAGCGCGGTTTCGCAGGAGTCCTGCAGCACGCCGATAATAAAGCCAACGGCAACCACTTGCATCGCCACATCGTTCGGGATCCCAAACATATTACAGGCCAGCGGGATCAGCAGCAGCGAACCGCCCGCCACGCCGGAGGCGCCGCAGGCGCACAGCGAAGCGACCACGCTCAGCAGCAGCGCCGTCGGCAGATCCACTGGAATATTCAGCGTATGCACCGCCGCCAGCGTCAGCACGGTGATGGTGATTGCCGCGCCTGCCATATTGATGGTCGCCCCCAGTGGAATAGAGACCGAATAGGTATCGCGATCCAGATTCAGCTTCTCGCACAGCGCCATATTCACTGGAATGTTGGCGGCGGAACTGCGGGTGAAGAACGCGTAAACGCCGCTTTCGCGCAGGCAGGTGAGCACCAGCGGATAGGGGTTGCGGCGGATCTTCCAGAACACCAGCAGCGGGTTAATCACCAGCGCTACCAGCAGCATACAGCCCACCAGCACCAGCAGCAGCTGGGCATAGCCCCACAGGGTCTCGAAACCGGTGGTCGCCAGGGTGGAAGATACCAGGCCGAAGATCCCCAGCGGCGCAAAGCGGATCACCACTTTAACGATAAAGGTCACCGCGTGGGAGACGTCGTTGATCAGGTTTTTGGTGGTGTCGTTACCATGACGCAGGGCGAAGCCAAGCCCCACCGCCCACACCAGAATGCCGATATAGTTGGCGTTCAGCAGAGCGTCGATCGGGTTGGACACCATGCTCATCAGCAGGCCGCGCAGCACCTCAACAATCCCCGACGGCGGCGTGATGCTGTCGGCGGCGGTGGTTAAGTGCAGGGTCGAGGGAAAGAGAAAACTGAACAACACCGCGGTCAGCGCCGCGCTAAAGGTGCCCAGCAGATAGAGAAACAGAATGGGGCGTATACTGGTTTTTTGTCCGTGCTGATGGTTGGCGATCGAGGCCATGACAAGCATCAATACCAGCACCGGCGCTACCGCTTTTAACGCGCCGACGAACAGGGTCCCCAGCAGACCGACGGCGATAGCCGCAGGCTTAGAGACCAGCGCCAACAGTACGCCAAGCACCAGGCCGATTAAAATTTGTTTCACCAGGCTGCCTTGCGCCAGGCGGGAGAGCCACCCTGATGAGGGAGTGCGTGTTGTCATAATTCATTCCTTCCAGTGATGTAGCAAGCCATCCCAGCCACGTATTATTTTTTACGTTTATGTCAGGATGTAAGTAGATGTTTGCATAGTCGAGTATACGGAAAGAAAGACTGGCGGGAAGCGTAAAATACTGTGATTTTAATATGGATCTTATTTTTTAACTGCGTAGTAACATAATTGTGACATGAGCAGGTATTCTCGTTACGAGAACGTCTGCTATAGCTGATTACCGCGCCGCCAGCGAGGGCCGACGGCGCGGTAGCAGATTACTCTGGCAGTTTGCGCTGCTTGTCGTGCTGCCTGTTGATCCAGGCGTTAATCAGCAGCGTGACGGCCAGGATGCCGCCCACCACGCCCAGCGAGATGGCAACCGGGATATGGTAGAAGTCGACGATCAGCATCTTCACGCCAATAAACACCAGGATCACCGACAGACCGTATTTGAGCATCGAGAAGCGCTCAGCGACCCCCGCCAGCAGGAAGTACATGGCGCGCAGGCCGAGGATGGCGAACAGGTTCGAGGTCAGCACGATAAACGGATCGGTGGTGACCGCGAAGATTGCCGGGATACTGTCGACGGCGAAAATCACGTCGCTCAGTTCCACCAGAATCAGCACCAGCAGCAGCGGGGTGGCGAACAGCACCCCGTTTTTACGGGTGAAGAAGCGCTCGCTCTCGATTTTATCGGTCATCCGCAGATGGCTGCGGATCCAGCGCACCAGCGGCTTATCGCCGATGCCGGAGTCGTCCTCCTTCGCCAGCGCCATCTTCACGCCGGTAAACAGCAGGAAGGCGCCAAAGACGTACAGCAGCCAGTCGAACTGCGAAATCAGCCAGCTGCCGGCGAAGATCATAATGGTACGCAGAACGATCGCGCCCAGTACGCCATACACCAACACCCGGCGCTGCAGAGCAGGCGGTACGGCGAAATAGCTGAACAGCATCAACCAGACGAAGACGTTATCGACCGCCAGCGCTTTTTCAATCAGATAACCGGTGAGGAAGGCTAAGGCCTGCGGATCGGCGACGGCCCGGCCCTGGGTTTGCACCAGATACCACCAGAAGGCGGCGTTGAACAGCAGAGAAAGCGTGACCCAGAGGATTGACCAGCCAGCGGCCTGCTTCATGGTCATGCTATGCGAACCGCGTCGTCCCTGAAGCAGCAGGTCGATTGCCAACATGATCGCGACAACGACAGCGAATCCACCCCATAGCAACGGCGTGCCGACAGTATTCATTTGATATTCCTTACATAAAAACAAAACGGCTGACGTCGGAAGACGGCAGCCGCTGCGCTTTTATGCATAGACCTCGCCTTCCGGCAAGGTCTCACTTACAACAACCAAAGTACATCGCGATGGGCTTTGGTTATTGCCCGGCGACCGGATGCGGTATTGCACGCATCGTAATGACGATCAACCGGCAAGGAAGTTACTCCCCTTTGCACGTAACAAAATATGTCACAGGGCGGTTTTCGTCAATGGCGGCCGGTCGGGCCTTTACACTCTTTTACGCCAGCGGCTGCGTATCGGCCGGGAAGATCACTCCGGTCTGGCGACGAATTTCGCTGGACAGTTTGGCGGTGATCCGGCTCACCGCCAGGCCCGGGTGATCCACATCCTGTGTCTCCACCAGCCGCGCAAAGGTCTCCGCCTCATACAGCATGGTATTAATGTGCTGGGGCTGCGTCAGGTCCTGGGCTTTACCGCCGCGCGGCACAAACGCCAGCTTCTGACATTCGGAGATTTTTTCGATCACTAACGCGCCGTCTTCGCCCTGAATTTCACTGGGGATCGCGGAATCGCTAACTTTGGAGTGATGCAGCGTCACGTCGAAGTCGCCATAGCTCAGCACCACGGTGCCCTGGGCGTCTACGCCGCTGTCCAGCAGGCTGGCGGTGGCAAGAACGGCCCGCGGCTCGCCCCACAGCGCCACAGCGGACGCCAGGCAATAGAAGCCGATATCCATAATCGAACCGTTAGAGAACGCCGGGTTAAAGGTGTTGGGGTTTTCGCCGTCAAGGTAGCGCTGATAGCGCGAGGAGTACTGACAGTAGTTGATGAAGGCTTTGCGTAGTTTGCCCACTTTAGCGAGCGTTTCTTTCAGTAGGAGAAAGTTAGGCAGACTGGCGGTTTTAAAGGCTTCAAACAGCACCACGTTATTTTCTTTCGCCAGCGCTATCGCCGCCTCGACTTCCTGCAGGTTCGACGCCAGCGGCTTTTCGCAAATGACGTGCTTCTTATGGCTCAGGAACAGCCGGGTCTGCGGAAAGTGCAGCGAGTTCGGGCTGGCAATATAGACCGCGTCAACGTCAGGGCTCTGTGCCAGTTCATCGAGCGAGGTAAACAGATGCTCGACCGGATAGTCTTTGGCGAAGGCTTGCGCCTGTTCGAGGCTGCGGGAGTAGATGGCGGTAAGTTTATATTTGCCGGTTTCATGGGCGGCATCGACAAACTGCTTGGTGATCCAGTTTGTGCCAACAACTGCGAAACGTATCATAAACGTTGACGAACTCCGTTAAAGGGAACCTGCCGCCACTCTATCATGCCGTCATGACAAAACCAGTGCGTCACTACGCAGAACGATTTAACGAAAGGTGCGTCAGCCACAGGCGGGTGTCGAACTCCAGCTGGTGGTACTGCGGCTCCATATGGCAGCACAGCTGATAAAAAGCCTTGTTGTGATCCTTCTCTTTCAGATGCGCCAGTTCATGAACCACGATCATCCGCAGAAAGGCTTCCGGCGCGTCGCGAAATACCGTCGCCACGCGAATTTCCGCTTTAGCTTTCAGCTTACCGCCCTGCACGCGGGAAATGGCGGTATGCAGGCCGAGCGCATTGTTCAGCACGTGGATCTTACTGTCATACATCACTTTGTTGATCGGCGCCGCGCCGCGCAGAAAGCGGTTTTTCAAGTCCTGGGTGTACTGATACAGCGCTTTATCGCTGTTAACGTCGTGCCCTTGCGGATAGCGCTTTTGCAGCACCTCGCCGAGGCGGTCTTGCTCGATTAACGTGGTCACCTGCGCCAGCAGCGATTCAGGATAGCCCTGTAAATAAATGAGTTTTGTCATCGTCTTATCATTATGTCTGTCAGGAGGGCAGTTCAGCCACGGTCATGGTAAAGACCAGCGGCGCGGTACCCTCATTGCGGTAACCGTGCTCTATTTCGGTGCGGGCCACCGCCGATTCCCCGGCCGCCACCGTGCGGCAGGTCTCGCCAAGCGTCAGCGTCAGCGCGCCAGCTTCCACGTGCAGCAGCTCGAAGGTTGTTGCCGGGTGGCCGGGCGAGGCAAAGGCTTCGCCGGGCTGCATCTCCCAGCGCCACAGCTCAATCATATTCGGCCCGGCGGTGCCGGCGAGGAGCCTGGCGCTGCCCCCCAGCGGGCCTTGCCAGAGGGTGGGGATCTGCTCGGCGGGAATAATATGCAACGCGGGTTCGCTTGCCACATTGACAATATCCGCTACCGATACGCCCAGCGCGGCGGCGAGTTTGCAGAGGATCGCAATGCTGGGATTGGCGGCCTCTTTTTCCATCTCGACCAGCATACCTTTGCTGATGCTGGCCCGGCGCGACAGCTCGTCCAGCGACATTTTTTTCGCTTTACGGTAGGCCTTCAGCCGCGTGGCGACGGCGCGACTTACCTGGTCGACATCAGATCCTGAATCGGTCGTTATATTGACTTTTACGTTCATTGGTCACTATGATGAAACAAATTGGTCATTACAGGATTATCGAATGCGTAGCGTAACGCCGTCAATCGAATCTGCGGTCAGCCGCCTGGCGCCGGGCTTTCGGGCATTAAGTATTGTGGTGGAGAGCGCGCCGGTGGCCGATCCCGCCGTCGCGGAGCAGGCGCTGGCCGAGGCCTGCCTGGCGGTGCAGCAGGATGATGTGCCCTGGGCGCAAGCGCACCTGGCGGCATGGGATGAAGCGTTCAGCGCCTTCGGCGCGAAGGCGAAACGTACCCCCTGTTCGGCGCAGGCGCTGCGCAAGCGGGTGCTGAAAGAGGGGAGCCTGCCGGCCATCGATCCGGTGGTGGATATCTACAACGCGATCAGCATTCGCTATGCCGTCCCGGTCGGTGGGGAAAATCTGGCCGCCTACCGTGGCGAACCGCGGCTGGCCATTGCCCGCGGCGATGAGCCATTCGATACGCTAAAATCGGCAGAGCCGGTAGTGGAATATCCGGAGCCGGGCGAAGTCATCTGGCGGGATGATATAGGCGTAACCTGCCGACGCTGGAACTGGCGACAGGGCGTGCGCACCCGGCTGGACAGCGGCGCGCAGACGATGTGGTTTATTCTCGAAAGCCTGCCGGCGATGCCGTTGTCGGCCCTGCATGAGGCGGGAGAGCGGCTGGTAGGTTATCTGCAGCAGCTGATGCCCGGCGCCCGCGCGTCGATAACGCTGCTCCGAGCCGATGACGAGGGCGATCTACGCTGAGCGGCGATGATCAGCGATCTCTCTTCAACTGGACAGGATTTGCGTATAAACTCGCGGGTTTTACTATTCCGGAGGCGGAGAGGCGATGAGCCAGGCAGAGTTAAACGGTGAGTTATTCACATTAGAGCGGTTCCCACCTAACGCTGAAGAAGAAGCGCTTCAGGCATGGGAAGCGGCGGATGAATATCTGCTGCAACAGGTGAATGACGTCGACGGCCTGACGCTCATCTTCAACGACGGCTTCGGCGCGCTCGCCTGCGCGCTGGCGGATCGCAACCCGGTCAGCATCAACGACTCCTTTATTTCCGAGCTGGCGACCCGCCACAACCTGCGGATGAACGGTATCGATGAAGAGAGCGTGCGCTTTCAGGATAGCCTGAGCCCGCTACCGGCCGCGCCGGCGCTGGTGCTGATTAAGGTGCCAAAACAGCTGGCGCTGCTGGAACAGCAGCTGCGCGCCCTGCGCGAAGTAGTCACGCCGGAAACCCGCATCATCGCCGCGGCGAAAGCCCGTGATGTGCACAACTCGACGCTGGCGCTGTTTGAAAAAATCCTCGGCACCACCACCACCTCGCTGGCGTGGAAAAAAGCGCGTTTGATCCACTGCGTTTTCACCGCTCCTGAGCTTGCCGATGCGCCGCAAACCTACAGCTGGAAGCTGGACGGCACGCCGTGGACCATCCATAACCACGCCAACGTTTTTGCCCGCAGCGGGCTGGATATCGGCGCGCGTTTCTTCCTGCAGCATTTACCGTCTGATCTAGAAGGCGAGATCGCCGATCTCGGCTGCGGCAATGGGGTGATTGGCCTGCAGGCGCTGGCGCAGAACCCGAACGCGCGGGTCATGTTTACCGATGAGTCGCACATGGCGGTGGCTTCCAGCCGGTTGAACGTCGAGCGCAATCTGCCGGACGATATCGCACGCTGTGAATTTATGGTCAACAACTCGCTCTCCGGCATTGAGCCTGACCGCTTTACGGCGATTCTGTGTAATCCGCCGTTCCATCAGCAACACGCTATTACCGACCATATCGCCTGGCAGATGTTTAACGATGCCCGCCGCAGCCTGAAATACGGCGGCGAGCTGTACGTCGTCGGCAACCGCCACCTCGATTACTTCCGTAAGCTGAAGCGCGCGTTTGGTAATTGCACGACGATTGCGACGAACAATAAGTTTGTCATTTTGAAAGCAACCAAGGTGCGTAAGCAGCGCTGATTCTTGTCGCGGTTTCCCCCGGCTCGCGGCTGTCGCCTTAGCCGGGCTAGCGTGCGGGATTATCGTGGTAGCCCGGGGAAGGCGCATCGCGCCGCCCCCGGGACAGGGCTAAATCGCCAGCGCCAGTTTAGTGCCCTGGGCAATCGCCCGACGCGCATCCAGCTCCGCCGCCACGTCGCAACCGCCGATGAGATGCACCGTTTTCCCCGCCGCGCGCAGCGGATCCGCCAGCTCGCGGCGCGGCTCCTGACCGGCGCAGATCACCACCTGATCGACCGCCAGCAGTTGGCGCTCGCCGCCGATAGTGACATGTAACCCTTCATCATCGATCTTTTCATAGCTGACCGCCGGGATCATTTTCACCCCGCGCGCCAGCAGCGTCGCGCGGTGGATCCAGCCGGTGGTTTTGCCGAGCCCTTCGCCCGGTTTGCTGGCTTTGCGCTGCAGCATCACAATCTGTCGCGGGCTTTTACTCAGTTGCGGGCCTTCAGCACTCAGCCCTCCCGCCGTTTGCAGGCTGGTATCGATACCCCATTCGCGGCAGAACTCGCCGATATCCTGGCTGGTGGCCACGCCCGACTGGCTTAAAAACATCGCGGTGTCGAAGCCGATACCGCCGCAGCCGATAATCGCCACCTTCGCGCCAACCGGTGCTTTATCGCGCAAGACATCAAGATAGCTCAGCACTTTTGGATGATCGATCCCGTCGATCGCCGGCAGGCGCGGGGCGATACCGGTGGCGAGGATCGTCTCATCGAACGCCAGCAGATCGTCTGTCGTGACGCGGGTGTTCAGGCGTAGATCGACACCATGGAGATCGAGCATGGTGCGGTAGTAACGCAGCGTCTCGTGAAACTCCTCTTTGCCGGGGATCTGTTTGGCGATATTAAACTGACCGCCGATCTCCGGGAGCGCATCAAACAACGTGACGTGATGACCGCGGGCGGCAGCGTTTACGGCGAAGGCCAGACCGGCAGGCCCGGCGCCGACCACCGCCAGCCGTTTAGGCGCGTTGGCAGGCAGGACCGGCATCAGGGTTTCATGACACGCGCGCGGGTTGACCAGACAGGAGGTGACTTTGCCGACGAAGATCCGATCGAGACACGCCTGATTGCAGCCGATGCAGGTGTTGATCTGATCGGCGCGATCGTCCTGCGCTTTTGATATAAATTCGGCGTCGGCAAGGAACGGGCGGGCCATCGATACCATATCGGCATCGCCGCGGGCGAGAATATCCTCCGCGACCTGCGGATCGTTAATGCGGTTGGTGGTGATCAACGGGATCGACACCACGCCCTTCAGCTTGCGGGTGACCCAGCTGAAAGCTCCGCGCGGTACCGGCGTGGCGATGGTCGGAATGCGCGCTTCGTGCCAGCCAATCCCGGTGTTGATGATGGTCGCTCCCGCCGCTTCAATCGCTTTGGCCAGTTCAGTGACTTCCGCCAGCGTGCTGCCGTCGTTGACCAGATCGAGCATCGACAGACGGTAAATGATAATGAAATCGTGGCCGGCGCGCTGGCGCACCGCCTTAACCACCTCTACGGCGAAACGCATGCGCCTGGCATAATCGCCGCCCCATTGGTCGTCGCGCTGGTTGGTGCGCGCGGCGAGAAATTCGTTAATCAGATAGCCCTCAGAGCCCATCACCTCGACGCCGTCATAGCCCGCTTCGCGCGCCAGCTGGGCGCAGTGGGCAAAATCATCGATCAGCGTCAGGATCTCATCGTGGCTCAGTTCATGGGGGGTAAAACGGTTGATCGGCGCCTGTAGCGCCGAGGGGGCCACTAGCGCGGGCTGGTAGCTGTAACGGCCGGTGTGCAGGATCTGCAGAGCGATTTTGCCGCCTTCCTGATGTACCGCGTCGGTAATATGGCGATGGTGCGCCAGATGGCTGGCATCGTTGAGTACTGCGCCGCCGGCCATGGTGACGCCAGAGGGCGCCGGAGCGATGCCGCCGGTGACGATCAGCGCCACGCCGTGACGGGCGCGCTCGGCGTAAAAGGCCGCCAGCCGCTGCGCGCCGTCCGGCAGCTCTTCCAGCCCGGTGTGCATTGAGCCCATCAACACGCGGTTTTTGAGCGTTGTGAAGCCCAGCTCAAGCGGGGCGAAAAGCGACGGATAGCGGCTCATAGTGGCTTCCAATGTAAAATTATTGTTATGTGGTCGGATGAGTTACTAATTTAGCCATCGTGGAGAAAAAGGGAAAAGGGGAGTGCGGTGATTGTGATGGGATTCAAAGAACGGCGAAGCGTTGCCCCACACCCCGGCCCTCTCCCAAAGGGAGAGGGGGGAAAGGCGGAGCGGCACCGGTAGTTAGGGTGAGGGGGAAGACGCAACGCGCTGGCGGCGTTCCAGACCCGGCGCCTGCCACATCGACGTTGTCAGCCCGCTATCGACAAGGCCAAGCTGATCGGCGTACACCGTCTGCCACTTGCTCATCATCTCCTGATACAGCTCGCGATGCTGCGGATTTGGGGTGAACTCGCGGTGCCAGCTCACTAACCGTTCTCCGGTGCTGGCCATATCGCCATACAATCCGGCGCCGGTTCCGGCGGCGATGGCGCAGCCCAGCGCGGTGGCTTCGCGGACCACCGGCACCCGCACCGGCAGGCCGGTGACGTCGCTGAGGATCTGGCTCCACAGCGCGCCTTTAGAGCCGCCGCCGGCAAACACCAGGCTGTCGAATGTCACCCCGGAGAACTGCGAGATCTGCGCGAGGTTGCAGGCGGAGACAATCGCCGCGTTCTCTTCCAGCGCGCGGAACAGGGTCGCTTTATTGCACTTCTCCGGATCGATGGAGAGGTTAATAAACGACGGCGCGGCGTGGTACCACTGCTTAAAGTGCATGGCGTCGGAAAAAATAGGCATCACGCCGTGGGAACCGGCGGGGACGCGGCTGGCCATCTCCTCCAGCAGCGAATAGGCATCGACGCCGAGCCGCTCGGCAATCAGTTTTTCTTCAGCGCAGAAGGCGTCGCGAAACCAGCGCATGGTCAGGCCGGTAAAGAAGCTGATCGATTCCGCCTGCGCCATGCCGGGAATCACGTGAGGATTAACGCGAATATTCATCTGCGGATCGGTCCGCACCTGCGGCAGGTTGACCACCTGCTGCCAGAAAGTGCCGCCGAGTACCGCGGTTTGCCCGGCGCGCACCACCCCAAGGCCCAGGCAGCCGAGCTGGACGTCGCCGCCGCCCATCACCACCGGCGTCCCGGCGCGCAGGCCGCTCTGCTGCGCCGCCGCTTCGGTGACGGCGCCCAGCAGGGTACCGGTCTCTTTGACCGGCGACAGCATATCGGCGCGCAGCCCGGCCATATCCAGCAGCGCCGGACGCCAGTCGCGGCTGAACAGATCGAGCATGCCGGTGGTGCCGGCGTTTGACGGGTCGACCGCCAGCTCGCCGGAAAGCTTCGCCGCCAGCCAGTCGCTGATCATGGTGATGGTTGCCGCTTTGCGGTAGATATCGGGGCGGTGGTGCGCCAGCCACAGCAGGCGCGGCATGGCGCTGAGCGCCAGGGTTTGTCCCGAGACCTCGTATACCTCGGATTCGAAGCGATAGTCGTGGATCTCCTTAAGCTCCGCCACTTCGCGGCTGGCGCGGGCATCGACGTTGGCGCAGGCCCAGATGGCCTCGCCGTTGCGGTCATAGAGAACGATGCCTTCGCGCATCGAACAGCAGGCGACAGACTGAATATCGGCGGCAGAGAGCCGGGCGGCGTCGAGCGCCTGGCGAATGCACTGGCAGGCCAGCTGCCAGTTGGTGGTAAGGTCGAACTCCATCGAGCCGGGGACGTTATCAACGCTCAGGTGTTTCCATTCGGCCTGGCCTACCGCCAGCTGGCGGCCATTAAGATCGAAAATAACCGCCCGAATGCTGCCGGTCCCGGCATCTAACGCTAACAGGTAACTCATGACATGCGCCTCGCTGTTGTCGCGCGGCGCCAGGCCGTCAGGAGGCCAGGGTAAGCACCGCGCGTGCTGTTGTCTCTTCCGTTACCAGGCCATTAATGCGCTTGCCAATCAGAGCGGCATAAATCGCCTGCGCTTTTTCTTCTCCCCCGGCGACGCCAACGATGGTCGGCAGCTGCGCTAGCTCATCAAGGGTCACGCCGAGCAGTTCCCGATGGATCTCCAGTCCTTCTACCGGCCTGCCGTCGGCCTGCAGGAAATAACCTAAAATGTCGCCGACCGCGCCTTTGCGGGCGTACATCAGCTGTTCGCCCTCGCTGATATAGCCGGAGCGCAGGATGGTCGCGTCGCGCCGCTGATCGATGGCGCCGATGCCAACCACCGCCGCGTCCGCCGCCGTCGCCGCGAGGATCACGTCGCGCACGCTCGACTCACGGCGCAGGATCTCGGCGACCTCCGCCGAAGAGACCCGCAGCGGCGCCGGGATAATGCTGACGCTGCAGGCGGCATCCAGCTGGCCAATACCGGTCATATAGGGGCCGACGCCGCCGGAGAGGGTCACCAGCCGCACCTGCTGCGAGCCGATAAAGCCGCTGAGATGCTGCAGGCAGCTCATGGTGGCTTCGCCGAAGCCGACCGCCAGCAGCTGTCCCGGCTGCAGAATGCCCATCAGCGACTGCGCCGCGCCGATACCCAGCCGGGTATTCATCGGCGGGGTGTTGAGCGCCGGCAGTACGCGGGCAATCTTGAGGCCAAAACGCTGCTGGAGTTCACTTTCCAGTGCCAGACAGCCCTCATAGCGCGAGTTGATCTGCACGCGGATCACCCCGGACTGACGGCCTTTCTCCAGCAGGCGGGAAATCTTCAGCCGCGGCAGCCCCAAACGCTCGCCGATGTCATTTTGCGTCAGGCCGTCGTGGTAGTAGCACCACGCCACCCGCGCCACCAGCTCTTCCTCGGCTAACGCCAGCCCGGCGTAGCGGTTCTCTTCCGTAATGCGTTTTTCGCTCATAAATTGAACTCTTATAAAAATTTAGATCATATGTTCGCTATTGCGCGGCCGGAAAGTGTGAGCCGACTGGCAAAACGGATCTTTCATCGCTGGCCCATTTTTTCCTGAGGATCTAAAGCGCCAAACTGTGATCTTCGCACGGTTGTAAATATAGTTCACCGTCTACGCTTTCGAACATTATTAAATTTAAAAATCATTTGTTCAAACGAGGCGCGACGATGAAGCCACTGCTTGAAGCTCGCCAGATCCGCAAACAGTTCTCCGGCGTTGCCGTGCTGAAGGGCATCGACTTTACGCTATGCGCGGGCCAGGTGCATGCCCTGATGGGAGGCAATGGCGCGGGTAAATCGACGCTGATGAAGATCATCGCCGGCGTCGAAACCCCGGATAGCGGTGAGCTGACGATCGGCGACCGCGCGTTTGCGCGCCTCAGCCCGGCGCTGGCCCACCAGCTGGGCATTTATCTGGTGCCGCAGGAGCCGATGCTGTTTCCCAACCTCAGCGTGCGCGAGAACATTCTCTTTCGTTTGCCGAAGCGGGCGGATACCGCCGCGCGACTGCAGGAAAAACTGCAGCAGTTGAACTGCCAGATCAACCTCGATGCCAGCGCCAGCACGCTCGAGGTAGCCGATCAACAGATGGTCGAGATCCTGCGCGGCCTGATGCGCGAAGCGCGGATCCTGATCCTTGATGAACCCACCGCCTCTTTAACCCCGGGGGAAACGGAGAGGTTGTTTAGCCAGATCCGCGCGTTACAGGCGCTGGACGTGGGGATCGTGTTTATCTCGCACAAACTGCCCGAAATCCGCCAGCTTGCCAGCCATATTTCGGTGATGCGCGACGGGGCGGTAGTGCTGAGCGGCGAGACCGCAACTTACCGCGATGAGCAACTGATTAGCGCTATGACGCCGGCCAGCCGCGACCATACGCTGAGCGACACGCAAAAGCTGTGGCTGGCGCTGCCGGGCAACCGCCGCACCCAGGCGCAGGATTTTCCCGTGCTGCGGGTGGAGGATCTTACCGGAGAAGGCTTTATCGATCTCAATCTGGAGATCCGCGCCGGGGAGATCGTCGGCCTCGCCGGGCTGGTGGGATCCGGGCGCACCGAATTTGCTGAAACCTTATACGGCCTGCGTCCACCACGCGCCGGGCGGATCTGGCTGGAGAATCGCGAGATTAGTAATGACAGCACCCGAGCCCGGCTGGCCAGCGGGCTGGTCTATCTGCCGGAAGACCGCCAGGTCTCGGGGCTGTTTCTTGATGCGCCGGTGCGCTGGAACACGGTGATGTTCAATCAGCCGTCGTGGTGGCAGCAGGGGAAACGGGAGGCGGCGGTGGTTGAGCGCTATCACCGGGCGCTGGGGATCAAGCTGGCCGATGGCGATCAGCCGGTGCGCACTCTCTCTGGCGGTAACCAGCAGAAGGTGCTGCTGGCGCGCTGTCTGGAGGCCAACCCGCTGCTGCTAATTGTCGATGAGCCGACGCGCGGCGTGGATGTCTCCGCCCGCGCCGATATCTATCAGCTGCTGAAAAGCGTCGCCGCGCAAAATGTGGCAGTGCTGATGATCTCCTCCGATCTGGATGAGTTCATCGGCCTGGCCGACCGGGTGCTGGTGATGCATCAGGGCCGCTACAGCGGCGAGCTGGCGCGGCAGGCGGTCACCGTCGATCGCATGATGACCCTGGCCTTTGGAGGGCAGGCATGAAAACGTTACTCAAGAATCGCGAACTGAGCGCCTTCTTTGCCAGCGTGGCGCTCTTTGTTGTGCTGGTGGCGCTCAATCCGGCCTATTTCAGCCTGCAGACCCTGGCGATGATTTTCGCCAGCTCGCAAATCCTCTGCCTGCTGGCATTGGGCGCGACGCTGGTGATGCTGACCCGCAATATTGACGTGTCGGTAGGCTCCACCGTTGGGCTATGCGCCATCGCCGTCGGCGTGGCGCTGAACAACGGATACGGGTTGGCGACGGCCATCGCCTTCGCGCTGGCGATTGGCGCGCTGGCCGGGGCGTTTAACGGCCTGCTGGTGGTGGGGCTGCGCATTCCGGCGATCGTCGCGACGCTCGGCACGCTGGGGTTGTATCGCGGGGTGATGTTGCTGTGGACCGGCGGGAAATGGATCGAAGGCTTGCCCGACAGCCTGAAATCGCTCTCGGAGCCTGCGTTTATCGGCGTGTCGCCGCTGGGCTGGCTGGTGCTGGCGCTGCTGCTGGCGGGCGGCTGGCTGCTGTCGCGCACCGCCTTTGGTCGTGATTTTTACGCCGTTGGCGATAACCTCGCCGCCGCGCGCCAGCTGGGCGTGGCGGTCAACCGCACGCGGATGCTGGCCTTTACCCTCAACGGTATGCTGGCGGCCTGCGCCGGGATCGTCTTCGCCGCGCAGATTGGCTTTGTGCCTAATCAGACCGGCAGCGGCCTGGAGATGAAAGCCATCGCCGCCTGCGTACTGGGCGGGATCTCGCTGCTTGGCGGTACCGGTACGCTGCTCGGCGCGTTTCTCGGCGCCTTTTTCCTTACCCAAATCGACACCGTACTGGTGCTGTTCCGCCTTCCCGCCTGGTGGAATGACTTTATCGCCGGTCTGGTGCTGCTCGGCGTGCTGGTGCTCGATGGCCGCCTGCGCCAGGCGCTGGCCCGCCATCAGCGGGCGCTAAAGTACAGCCGTTTCCAGCCCGGTAACAAAGGGGGGAAACAGGTTGCCCGCTTTCCCGAACGCAAAAGCAAAGAGGTGGCTTAAATGAAGCTGAAGCTTAACTGGGAAAGCGCGCTGCTGGCGTTGCTGATCGTGGAGATCCTGCTGTTCGGCGCGCTGAATCCGCGCATGCTGGATCTCAATATGCTGCTCTTTAGCACCAGCGACTTTATCTGCATCGGCATCGTCGCGCTGCCGCTGACGCTGGTGATCATCAGCGGCGGGATCGATATTTCGCTGGGCTCGACCATCGGCCTGTGCGCCATCGCCCTCGGGGTGATGACCCAGGCGGGCTGGCCGCTGTGGCTCGCAGTATCGCTGACGTTGCTCTTGGGACTGCTGTGCGGGTTATTCAACGCCGCGCTGATCCACTACACCGGCATCAGCCCGCTGGTGATCACGCTTGGTACGCTGTATCTGTACGGCGGCGGCGCGCTGCTGCTTTCCGGGATGGCCGGCGCGACCGGTTACGAGGGGATTGGCGGTTTTCCCGATAGCTTCACCGCCTTCGCCAATTTAACCCTCGCCGGACTGCCGCTGCCGCTGGTGCTGTTCGCGATTATCACCTTTTTCTTCTGGCTGCTGACCCACCGCGGGCGCTTTGGCCGCCACCTCTTTTTACTCGGGCAAAACCCGCGCGCCGCGCGCTATGCCGCGCTGTCGGTGAACGGCATCCCGTACGTGCTGTATGGCCTGGTTGGCGTCGCCTCGGCGGTCGCGGCGCTGGTGATGGTTTCCTACTTCGGCTCGGCACGTTCGGATTTAGGCCGCGACCTGCTGATGCCGGCGCTGACCGCGGCGGTGCTCGGCGGGGCCAATATTTACGGCGGCTCGGGATCGATACTGGGTACCGCGCTGGCGGCATTGCTGGTGGGGTATCTGCAACAGGGTTTACAGATGGTCGGCATCCCCAACCAGGTGTCGAGCGCGCTGTCAGGGGCTCTGTTGGTTGTGGTGGTGATGGGGCGTTCGCTGAGCCTGCACCGTGAATGGGTGCGCGCGACCTGGCGGCGTCTTTTCTCGCATAAAACAATCGGAGCATAAAATGAAATTAAAACTGATCGTGCTGGCGCTGGCGATGAGCGTAGTCACCGCACAGGCGGCGGACCGCATCGCCTTTATTCCTAAGCTGGTCGGCGTCGGCTTCTTTACCAGCGGCGGCAACGGCGCGAAAGAGGCGGGGAAAGCGCTGGGCGTGGATGTCACCTATGACGGCCCAACCGAGCCCAGCGTCTCCGGCCAGGTGCAGCTTATCAACAACTTCGTCAACCAGGGCTACAACGCGATTATCGTTTCCGCCGTCTCGCCGGACGGCCTGTGTCCGGCGCTGAAGCGGGCGATGCAGCGCGGGGTGAAAGTCCTGACCTGGGATTCCGATACCAGGCCGGAGTGCCGCAGCATCTATATCAATCAGGGCACGCCGCAGCAGCTTGGCGGCCTGCTGGTCGAGATGGCGGAAAAGCAGGTGACGAAGCCTACTGCCAAGGTAGCGTTTTTCTACTCCAGCCCGACGGTGACCGACCAGAACCAATGGGTGAAGGAAGCCAAAGCCAAAATCGAAAAAGAGCATCCGCAGTGGCAAATCGTCACCACTCAGTTCGGCTATAACGATGCCACCAAATCGCTACAAACCGCCGAGGGGATCTTAAAAGCCTATCCGGATCTTGACGCCATTATCGCGCCGGATGCCAATGCGCTGCCGGCGGCGGCGCAGGCGGCAGAGAACCTCAAGCGTCAGGGCGTGGCGATTGTCGGCTTTAGTACGCCGAACGTGATGCGTCCGTACGTTGAGCGCGGCACGGTGAAAGCGTTCGGCCTGTGGGATGTGGTTCAGCAGGGCAAAATTGCGGTTAACGTCGCCGATCGTTTGCTGAAAAAGGGCGATCTTAACGTGGGCGACAGCGTTGAGGTGAAAGATATCGGCTCGCTGAAGGTCGAACCGAACAGCGTGCAGGGCTACCAGTATGAGGCGAAGGGCAACGGTATCGTGCTGCTGCCGGAGCGCGTGGTGTTCAGCAAAGAGAACATCAACAACTACGACTTCTGACGGAGGATGAGATGGCAGATTTAGACGATATCAAAGAGGGGAAGGACTTCGGTATTGACCGCCCGCAGCAGAATACGCTGTATACCCTGAAAGGCTGCGGCTCGCTGGATTGGGGCATGCAGTCGCGGCTGGCGCGCATTTTTAATCCGCACAGCAACCGCACGGTGATGCTGGCCTTCGATCACGGTTACTTCCAGGGGCCAACCACCGGGCTGGAGCGTATCGACCTGTCGATTGCGCCGCTGTTTGCCGACACCGACGTGCTGATGTGCACCCGCGGCGTACTGCGCAGCCAGGTACCGGCGGCCACCAATAAGCCGGTGGTGCTCCGCGCCTCCGGCGGCAATTCGATTTTGAGCGAACTCTCTAACGAATGCGTGGCGGTGGCGATGGAAGACGCGCTGCGGCTCAACGTATGCGCGGTGGCGGCGCAGGTCTATATCGGCAGCGAATACGAACATCAGTCGATCAATAACATCATCAAACTGGTGGACGCCGGCAATCGCTACGGTATGCCGGTCCTGGCGGTTACCGGCGTCGGCAAAGAGATGACCCGCGATGCGCGCTACTTCTCGCTGGCCAGCCGGATTGCCGCCGAAATGGGGGCGCAGTTTGTGAAGACCTATTTCGTTGAGGAAGGCTTTGAAAAAGTGACCGCCAGCTGTCCGGTGCCGATCGTTATCGCCGGCGGTAAAAAACTGCCGGAGCATGAGGCGCTGGAGATGTGCTGGCGGGCGATCGACCAGGGCGCGTCCGGGGTGGATATGGGGCGCAACATCTTCCAGTCCAGCGCCCCGCGCGCGATGCTTAAGGCGGTGAAAAAGGTGGTGCATGAGAATCTGAACGCGCGCGAAGCGTATCAGTTCTGGCAGGAAGAAAAACAGGGAGAGCTGAAATGAACGTCACGCTAGTGGAGATCAATATTAAACCCGAGCGGGTGGATGAGTTTCTCGAGGTGTTTCGCGCCAACCACGAGGGCGCGCTGCAGGAGCCAGGCAACCTGCGCTTTGATGTCCTGCAGGATCTCGAGGTGAAAACCCGCTTTTTTATCTACGAAGCCTATAAAGACGATGAGGCGGTGCTGGCGCATAAGAAGACGCCGCACTATTTAGCCTGCGTCGAAAAGCTGGAGGAGATGATGTCGCAGCCGCGGCAGAAGCGCAGCTTTATCGGCCTGTTACCGCAGGTGTGAGGGTTATCCTTCACCCTCTCAGAGGGAGAGGGTGAAGGACACTTTATTACGCTTCTTCGACCGAAACGCGCAGGGCCGCCAGCGCCTTGCGCGCCGCCTTCAGCACCTGTTCGCACTGCTCAAGGGTGAGCGTCAGCGGCGGTTCAATGCGGATCGTCTTGGCGTTGTTTAACGTCCCGGCGACCAGCACCCGCTGTCTGAACATCTCGCTGGCAAAGTCGTAGCCAATCTCGTTATCAACAAACTCCATGGCCATCAGCATGCCTTTCCCGCGCACTTCATTCACCAGGTCCGGATACTCCTGCGCCAGCAGGCGGAAACCGTCCAGCAGCATATCGCCTTTCTGCGCCGCCTGCGCCGGCAGGTTTTGCGTCAGCAGCACGTTGATCGTCGCCAGCGCCGCCGCACAGGCCAACGGGTTGCCGCCGAAGGTGGTGGTGTGCAGGAACGGGTTATCGAAGAGCACCGAGAAGACCTCTTCCGTCGCCACCGTCGCGCCGATCGGCATCACACCGCCGCCGAGCGCTTTCGCCAGACACAGAATGTCCGGCTGGACGTTCTCATGCTCGCAGGCGAACATCTTGCCGGTGCGGCCCATGCCGGTCTGCACTTCGTCGAGGATCAGCAATGCGCCAAACTCGTCGCACAGTTTACGGACCGCCGGTAAGTAACCCGCCGGCGGGAGGATCACGCCCCCTTCGCCCTGAATCGGCTCGAGGATCACCGCCGCGACGTCGTCGCCGGTTTTCTTGCACTCGCTCAGCATGGTGCGCATGGCGTTGATATCGCCGAACGGCACGTGGCGGAAGCCCGGCAGCAGCGGCATAAAGGGTTTGCGGAAGGTCGACTTGGCGGTGGCCGACAGCGCGCCCAGCGATTTACCGTGGAACGCGCCGCTGGTGGCGACGAAGGTAAATTTGCCGCGCGGAGACTGATAGGCTTTTGCCAGCTTCAGCGCCGCTTCTACTGATTCGGTACCGCTGTTGCAGAAGAAACTGTATTTGAGCTTGCCGGGCGTTAAGGCCGCCAGGGTTTTCGCCAGCATCGCGCGTAGCGGGTCCAGCAGCTCCTGACTGTGAAGCGGTTGTTTCGCGAGTTGATTCTCGACGGCGGATACCACAACTGGATTACGGTGCCCTACATTGAAGATGCCAAACCCACCAAGGCAGTCGATAAACTCCTGTCCCTGGGTGTCGACAAGCGTATTTAACCCTCCCGCTTGCCACTCTACGGCTCCGTAATCCCCGCCGGCTGTGACCGATTTTCGATACTCTAAAAACCCCGGATTCACATGCTCTTTAAAGTATTCCCTGACCTCTTGGTTAAGTGCTTTCATTTCCTCATGATCAAGCGTGCGCTTTTCAATGAGATTCAGTGCGTGTGCGCTGCAGGCCAGAGCCGATGCGCTGGAAGGTAACCTGTTCAAAATGTGCTCCTGGGGCGGACGTATCACACGATACTGGATTAAGTATTGCAGGGATTACGCCAGTTCGGCAGAAGCGGTGAAAATCGGGATAAATGCAAAGCAAAAGACGAATTGTGTAAAATTTAATCTCATTGCGCCACTATTGGCACGTTTTATTCCTGAGCTGACGAGATTTTCTGCCTGGCGGCAATAGACGGGGCGATCCGCCGTGGTGCGGGCTGCCCCAGCGCGGGGCAGCCGGTGGTGAAAAAAGAGGCTTAGTCGAGCTGAGAGATCTCCATCGCCGCCCGGTCAATAATGCCGATGATCTGCTTGAGCTGGGCGGCACTGCTGGCCTGCTGGTTCACTTTCAGGTCGAGGACCGCTTTGAAGTTTTCCAGCGCGCGCTTCATCTGCGGATCGCGGCGCAGCTCGCAGCCGACCATCCGCGCCTGCAGGCGCTCCTGGATATGGGCCAGGTGCTCCTGGTTCTCGGCGTGCAGCTGTTTTCCTTCCTCGCTGATAAGGATTTTCTTGCGTCCGTTGTCGTCTTCCACGCTGATAAGGCCCTGGTCCTGGAGCAGATCCAGCGTCGGATAGATCACCCCCGGGCTGGGGCTGTAGTTCCCCTGGGTAAGCGTTTCGATCTCTTTGATCAGCTCATAGCCATGGCTGGCGCTGCGGCTGAGGATATCCAGAATGATCAGCCGCAGTTCGCCGTGGCCAAAGAAACGCTGGCGACGTCCGCCGCCGCGGCGGCCATGGTCGCCGTGTTCGCTGGGATCACCGTGGCGCCCGCGTGGCCCACGCCCTTCTTCATGATGATGTCGCATGGTTACCTCCTGCTGTTTTTGATATATCTAATTTATATCTAAAAAATGAATGTTCGCAATGCTGGTTGCTATTTATTTTTTAAGCTGTTGATATATATGTGATTGTTTTCTGGATGTGGATTTTGATGCGGTTTGTTTTGACTATATCAAAAAAAGACTTGCATTCTTTTTAGTTGGCAATCATTATCATTTGCATCAAGTTTAGATATATCTATTTACCGTTCACGAAGGCAATCGATGATGACAAAAACCAAAGCAGACAAGTACCCGCAGCGTGTCCGCAATGAGCTGCGTTTCCGTGAGCTGACGGTGCTGCGCGTGGAGCGCGCAGGCGCGGCGTTCCAGCGTATCGTGCTGGGAGGCGAGGCGCTGGAAGGCTTCGCCTCTCACGGCTTTGACGACCATACCAAGCTTTTTTTCCCCGAGCCGGGCGCGGCATTTACCCCGCCGCAGGTGACCGAGGAGGGGATTGACTGGGGGGAAGGCGTGCGGCCTGCCACCCGCGACTATACGCCGCTGTACGATGCCGAACGTCACGAGCTGGCTTACGATTTCTATATCCACGATGGCGGTATCGCCAGCCGTTGGGCGCTGGAAGCAAAAGTGGGCGATAAGCTGGTGATCGGCGGCCCGCGCGGCTCGCTGGTGGTGCCGGAAGATTATGCCTGGCAGCTGTATGTTTGCGATGAGTCCGGCATGCCGGCGCTGCGCCGTCGTCTGCTGGGATTACGCCAGCTGCCGGCGAGGCCGCAGGTGACGGCCATCGTTACTATCGCCGATGCGTCGTATAAAGATTATCTGGCGGATCTCGACGGCTTTAACATCGAGTGGGTGGTGGGCCACAATCCGGCCTTCGTCGCCGAGCGTCTGGCGCAGGTGAAGGTGCCGGCGGAGGATTATTTTATCTGGCTGACCGGCGAAGGCGCGGTGGTGAAATCGCTGCTGGCGCGCTTTGAAGACGAGAGCATCGATCAGCAGCTGGTGCGTTCCCAAGCGTACTGGCACAGCAAGTAAAAAGCCATCGTGGTAAAACCCGGATAGCGGCGCGTCGCGCCTTATCCGGGCTACCGGCGGTGCCGTTTTTTGTCGGGTGGCGGCTTACGCCTTACCCGACCTGCTATTCGGCGGTGTTACATCGCCCCGGTAAGCGCAGCGCCACCGGGGAAGGCTTAGCGTTCCGCCAGCGCCTTAAACACCATCGCCACCGCGTGGGCGCCGGGGTCCATGTTGCCGAGCAGGCTATCGCTGTTGAGATAGGACGCGCGTCCGGCGCCGGCTTTGCTTGACTGGCAGGTGCGATCCGCCCCGGCCTGCGCCGCGGCGAAAGCGGCCTGCAGATTCTCCGGTTCGGCCAGCAGCGCCGCCAGGGCCGGCTGCAGAGCGTCGATCATCGTCCGGTCTCCCTCATCGGCGCCGCCGTAAAACTTCATCTGTTCCAGACCGGCGTTCAGCGCCTCGGCCACGCTGGCGCCTTGCCCCAGCTTCTGCCCGGCAGCGGTGAAGAAGATAGACATCAATACCCCGCTGGAGCCGCCCATCACCACCGTCAGGCGTTCGCCGATCAGCGCGAAGAGCGTTGGCAGATCGTTCAGGGGCAGCTGCTGACGCTCGAGCCGCTCGGCAATTTCACGCGCCCCGGCGGCGAAGGTGGAGCCGGTATCGCCGTCGCCTACTTTGGCATCCAGCGCGTTGAGATGTTCTTCAAGATCGATGAGGGCGCCGGTCACCTGCGCCACGTAATCGCCCACCTGTGGGTTGGCCGAGGGCGTAAAATCCACCCGGGCGCTGTCGAGGGTGGACGGCACGACGTTGATAGTCCGCGGCTGCACCGGCTTCTGCCAGCTGGCGGTTTCCACATCCGACAGCAGCGCTTTCTCAATACTCTCCTCCAGCACGATGGCGGTCAGCGAGAAGCCTTTCATATCCAGCGCCGTCACCAGCGAGGCCGGGCCTATTAACCAGTCAATGCGCGCCTGCAGCGGGGTGTTGGCCAGCTCGCGGGTCAGAATCGCCATCTCAGCCACCGACACGCCGCCGAGGTTATTGAGCATCACCGCCAGGCGGCCGGTTTCCGGTAGGGCGGCGGTCAGTTTTTCCACCATTAGGTTAACGATTTCTGCACTGTTTTGCGTGGCGATCGTCGAGGCGCCCGGCTCACCGTGGATGCCCATTCCCAGCTCGGCGTGACCGGCCTGATGGCGCGGCGCGCTGTCGGCTTCCTGCGGCAGGTGGCAGCTGGCCAGCGCCACCCCGATGCTGGCGGTATGGCTGGCGGCGTATTGCGCTTCACGCAGGACGGTGGCGAGGTTGAAGCCGCGCTCGGCGAAATAGCCCGCCACTTTATGCACCAGAATGGTCCCGGCGATGCCGCGCGGCTGTTTGTTATCCGGCAGCGAAATATCGTCGCCGACGATCAGCATCTCCACGTTGTAGCCGAGTCGGCGCGCTTTCTCCGCCGCCAGACCGAAGTTAAGCCGATCGCCGGTGTAGTTTTTGACGATCAGCAGGCAGCCCGCCTCGCCGGTCACTGCCTGAATGGCGGTGAGCACCGCGTCGACGCTCGGCGAGGCGAACAGATCGCCGCAGACCGCGGCGGTCAGCATGCCTTTACCAATAAAGCCGACGTGCGCCGGTTCATGGCCGGCGCCGCCGCCGGAGATCACCGCCACGTTGTTTTTATTCAGATCGCGACGGACCACCACCCGGATCGCCGGGTCGCTCTCCAGACGGGCGAGGTTATTCCACGGGCTGGCGATAATGGTACCCTCAATCACATCGTTGACGAGGCTGGCGCGCTGGTTAAAAAAGAATTGAGACATAGTGGTTCCTGAAGAGTAAGCGAAAACTCACCCTCCGGAGGCAGGCCCCCGGAGCGGTAACGGTCAACGTGAATTTTAGTCACGGATAAGGCGCTGGTGGCGCATATCGAGCACGATAGTCTCGCCGGGCTGCACGCTGTTCAGCGCCTCGCCCTGCTGGCTCAGCCAGGCGATCCCCGCCGCGCGGGCGATAATCGCGCCGTGAGCCTGTTCGCTGCCATCGCGCAGGCACAGGCCTTTAACGAAGCTGGCATCCAGCTGTAAGACGGTTGAGGGATAAATGTTGTCGGCAATAATAATTGTTGGCTCGCCGGGCGTCGGCACTCTCTCCTGAACGCCCTGCAGATGGCGCAGGGTGCGCTGCAAAATATCTTCGATATCGATATAGCGCGCCTGCAGGTAGGGGTCATCCAGCTGGCGATACTGCTGGCTGAGCTCCATCAACACCTGATGCCATGCCCATTCCGCCGTGCATTGTTCGGTGAGCAGACGATCGTTGGCGGCATCAAACAGATCGTCATCGTCGAGCAGGGTGTGGTGCCCGGCGAAGATCGCCGCGATATCGGCGTGAAATTTATTTTCCGCCAGCTCGGTCAGTGCGATAAGATCCGCCAGCGTCTGGTCAATGGCCTGGCGCAGGCGCTGCTGCTCGCGGGCGGCATCGGCGGCAGCCGGGCGGAGCGGCTGGATCAGGGCCAGCGGATAGCGCAGGGCAGCGCCTTCGACGCGCTCGGGCGTTGCCGGAGCCGCTGCCGGTTTCGCCGCAGGCGATTCACCGAAGTTATCGGCGGCCAGCGCCTGAAACGCCGCCAGCGCCGCGTCGGCATCCGGACCGCGGGCCAGCAGGCGCAGCTTATCGTTGCGGCGGACCTGCAATAGCGCGATTTGGTTGAGGCTGTCCGGTTTGACGCACTTCCCGTTTTTCTCCAGCAGCAGATCGGCGTTAAAGCCCGCCAGCGCGGCGACCAGCTTCGACGCCGGACGCACGTGCAGGCCGTTATGATTGTTAATAATGACTGACACCGATTTTGTGTCGCCGTCGTCGGCAAGCATCGGCGCCGGCGCGGCGTCAGAAGTTGGCGAAGGTAAACCCAGCTGAACCCGCTTGGCCTCCAGGGCGCTCATGGCGTCGGCGATCACCTTGTCGATCCCGGCGCCGGAGGCAGCGCTGACGGTGGCCGCCAGCGTCCCTTCCACCAGCGGCGCGGCGCACAGTCGCACCTTCGCGGCAATCGCCGGATCGAGCAGATCGAGGGCGGTTTCGGCGCTGAGCAACGCGCTGCCGATATCCATCATCACCAGCACGTGATCGGTATCGGCCACGGATTCGATCGCCTCCATGACTTTAAGCGGATCGGTGCCGATCGGGCTGTCGGGATCGTCGATCCCGGCGGCGATCGCCAGTTTGCAGCCATCGTTGATTAACATCTGCCGGGCCAGTTCTCCGACACCTTCGCCCAGCCGGGCGCTATGAGAAACAATAACCAGGTTTACCATCGCGATTTCCTTACTCTTTGGCGGCGGCGGCCAGCATCTGAACCATAAACAGCACCGAGGTCGCGCCGGGATCCTGATGTCCGATGCTGCGCTCGCCGAGATAGCTGGCGCGGCCTTTACGCGCCTGCATAGTGATGGTGGCGTGGGCCGCACGCTCGGCCACTTCGCAGGCGGCATCCAGCGCGGCGGCGATCGACAGGTGCTGCTCGCTGGACTGGCGCAGGGAGTCCACCACCGGCAGCCAGACGTCGCACATGGTTTTATCCCCTGGCTCCGCTTTGCCGCGGTTGACGACACCGTCCGCACCTTCGCGGATCATCAGGTACAGCTCGTCGAGCGTCAGGCTCTGGTGGGCCTGGGTCACCTGCGCGGCGCGAATGAAGAAGGTGCCGAACAGCGGGCCGCTGGCGCCGCCGACGTTGGAGAGCAGCGTCATGCCGGTGTTTTTGAGGATAAAGCCAATATCTTTATCGGCAATCGACGGCAGCTTTTCGACCACTTTACTGAAACCGCGGTGCATATTGAGACCGTGGTCGGCGTCGCCAATCTCTTTATCGAGGCCGGTGAGAAAATCGCTCTCTTTGGTGAAAATATCGCCGCAGCGGTACAGCCAGTCGACGATTTGCGTTCTGTTCAGTGACATGTCGTGCTCCTTAGTTTCCCCAGTTCAGCGCCGGGGTGTGAACCGGGGCGTCCCATAGCGTCAGCGTCTCGTCATCCACTTTCAGCAGAGTGATAGAGAAGCCTGCCATATCCAGCGAAGTACAGTAGCTGCCGATGAGGTTGCGTTCGATGATGATGCCGGACGCTTCGCAGCGCTGGGCGAGGCGGTTATACACGCCATACAGTTCGGAAAGCGGAGTGGCGCCGAGGTTATTAACCAGCGCGATAACCCGGTCGCCGTTTTGCAACGCGGTTTTGCTCTGCTGCACTTCCTGCCACGCGCCCTTGACGGTATCCCACTGGCGCAGCGTGCGGCTGTAAGCGCCGTTTTCCAGCAGGGTATCGAACATCTCATCGACGGTTTGGTCCAGCGAGCTGAAGCGGCGGCGGTCGATGCCCGGCTCGCCGTGAATGCCGACGCCGAACTCCATCTCGTCATCTTTCAGCGTAAAGGAGGGCTGCCCGGCAGCCGGTACGGTGCAGGCGCCAAGGGCGATACCAATCGAGTGGCCGAGATTGTTCAGGCGGCGGCCCAGTTCAGCGCAGGCTTCCAGCGAGTCGCCGCGCTCGGCGGCGGCGCCGACCAATTTTTCGATCAGTACGGTGTTGGCGACGCCGCGACGACCGGCGGTATAGAGGCTGTCTTTCACTGCCACGTCGTCGTCGACCACCACGGTGGTGACTTTAATGCCGCTCTCATGCAGCAGCTCGGTGGCGGTCTCAAAATTCAGGATGTCGCCGGTATAGTTTTTGATAATCAGCAAGACGCCTTCGCCGCCGTCAATTTGCATCGCGCATTCAAACATTTTGTCCGGCGTCGGCGAGGTGAATATTTCCCCCGGACAGGCGCCGGAGAGCATGCCCTGGCCGATATAGCCGCAGTGCATCGGTTCATGTCCGCTGCCGCCGCCGGAGAGCAGGGCCACCTTGCCAGCCACCGGCGCGTCGGTGCGGGTCACATACAGCGGGTCCTGATGCAGGGTCAGCTGCGGATGGGCTTTAGCCAGCCCCTGTAATTGTTCATTCAGTACATCTTCAACACGGTTAATCAGCTTTTTCATTATTCAGTGCTCCGTTGGAGAAGGTTCGATGCCGCCTCTCTGCTGGCGGAGGCGGTCATCGCGTAGGGGTATCGTCTGACGGTGGAGCGTGCCTGGCGATATGATGATTCTGGCTGAGCGGACGAAAAAAAGAATGCCCCGACGATCGGGTTTCATTACGAAACATTGCTTCCTGATTTTGTTTCTTTATGGAACGTTTTTGCTGAGGATATGGTGAAAATGCGAGCTGGCGCGCTTTTTTTCTTCTGCCATAAGCGGCGGTCAGGATAGCCGGCGAAGCGGGTGGGAAAAAATTTTTTGCTGATTTTCTGCCGACTGCGGGAGAAAAGGCGGTCAAACACGGAGGATTGTAAGGGCATTATGCGGCAAAGGAGCGGATCGGGATCGCAATCCTGACAGAGACTAGGGTTTTTTGTTCCAATATGGAACGTAAAAAATTAACCTGTGTTTCATATCAGAACAAAAAGGCGAAAGATTTTTTTGTTCCCTGCCGGCCCTACAGTGATCGCACTGCTCCGGTACGCTCCGTTCAGGCCGCGCTTCACTGGTCGGCGCGGATAACGCCAGGGCTCATCATGTCTACATGCGCACTTATTTGAGGGTGAAAGGAATGCTAAAAGTTATTCAATCTCCAGCCAAATATCTTCAGGGTCCTGATGCTGCTGTTCTGTTCGGTCAATATGCCAAAAACCTGGCGGAGAGCTTCTTCGTCATCGCTGACGATTTCGTAATGAAGCTGGCGGGAGAGAAAGTGGTGAATGGCCTGCAGAGCCACGATATTCGCTGCCATGCGGAACGGTTTAACGGCGAATGCAGCCATGCGGAAATCAACCGTCTGATGGCGATTTTGCAAAAACAGGGCTGCCGCGGCGTGGTCGGGATCGGCGGTGGTAAAACCCTCGATACCGCGAAGGCGATCGGTTACTACCAGAAGCTGCCGGTGGTGGTGATCCCGACCATCGCCTCGACCGATGCGCCAACCAGCGCGCTGTCGGTGATCTACACCGAAGCGGGCGAGTTTGAAGAGTATCTGATCTATCCGAAAAACCCGGATATGGTGGTGATGGACACGGCGATTATCGCCAAAGCGCCGGTACGCCTGCTGGTCTCCGGCATGGGCGATGCGCTCTCCACCTGGTTCGAGGCCAAAGCTTGCTACGATGCGCGCGCCACCAGCATGGCCGGAGGACAGTCCACCGAGGCGGCGCTGAGCCTCGCCCGCCTGTGCTATGATACGCTGCTGGCGGAGGGCGAAAAGGCCCGTCTGGCGGCGCAGGCCGGGGTAGTGACCGAAGCGCTGGAGCGCATCATCGAGGCGAACACTTACCTCAGCGGCATTGGCTTTGAAAGCAGTGGCCTGGCCGCTGCCCATGCAATCCACAACGGTTTCACCATTCTTGAAGAGTGCCATCACCTGTATCACGGTGAGAAAGTGGCCTTCGGTACCCTGGCGCAGCTGGTGCTGCAGAACAGCCCGATGGACGAGATTGAAACGGTGCTGGGCTTCTGCCAGCGCGTCGGCCTGCCGGTGACGCTCGCGCAGATGGGCGTCAAAGAGGGGATCGACGAGAAAATCGCCGCGGTGGCGAAAGCTACCTGCGCGGAAGGGGAAACCATCCATAATATGCCGTTTGCGGTGACCCCGGAGAGCGTCCATGCCGCTATCCTCACCGCCGATCTGTTAGGCCAGCAGTGGCTGGCGCGTTAATTCGCGGTGGCTAAACCGCTGGCCCAGGTCAGCGGTTTTTCTTTCTCCCCTCCGGCAGTCGCTGCCGGAGGGGTTCTCTATGGTACAACGCGGAAAAGGATATGACTGTTCAGACTCAGGATACCGGGAAGGCGGTCTCTTCCGTCATTGCCCAGTCATGGCACCGCTGCAGCAAGTTTATGCAGCGCGAAACCTGGCAAACGCCGCACCAGGCCCAGGGCCTGACCTTCGACTCCATCTGTCGGCGTAAAACCGCGCTGCTCACCATCGGCCAGGCGGCGCTGGAAGACGCCTGGGAGTTTATGGACGGCCGCCCCTGCGCGCTGTTTATTCTTGATGAGTCCGCCTGCATCCTGAGCCGTTGCGGCGAGCCGCAAACCCTGGCCCAGCTGGCTGCCCTGGGATTTCGCGACGGCAGCTATTGTGCGGAGAGCATTATCGGCACCTGCGCGCTGTCGCTGGCCGCGATGCAGGGCCAGCCGATCAACACCGCCGGCGATCGGCATTTTAAGCAGGCGCTACAGCCATGGAGTTTTTGCTCGACGCCGGTGTTTGATAACCACGGGCGGCTGTTCGGCTCTATCTCGCTTTGCTGTCTGGTCGAGCACCAGTCCAGCGCCGACCTCTCCCTGACGCTGGCCATCGCCCGCGAGGTGGGTAACTCCCTGCTTACCGACAGCCTGCTGGCGGAATCCAACCGTCACCTCAATCAGATGTACGGCCTGCTGGAGAGCATGGACGATGGGGTGATGGCGTGGAACGAACAGGGCGTGCTGCAGTTTCTCAATGTTCAGGCGGCGAGACTGCTGCATCTTGATGCTCAGGCCAGCCAGGGGAAAAATATCGCCGATCTGGTGACCCTCCCGGCGCTGCTGCGCCGCGCCATCAAACACGCCCGCGGCCTGAATCACGTCGAAGTCACCTTTGAAAGTCAGCATCAGTTTGTCGATGCGGTGATCACCTTAAAACCGATTGTCGAGGCGCAAGGCAACAGTTTTATTCTGCTGCTGCATCCGGTGGAGCAGATGCGGCAGCTGATGACCAGCCAGCTCGGTAAAGTCAGCCACACCTTTGAGCAGATGTCTGCCGACGATCCGGAAACCCGACGCCTGATCCACTTTGGCCGCCAGGCGGCGCGCGGCGGCTTCCCGGTGCTACTGTGCGGCGAAGAGGGGGTCGGGAAAGAGCTGCTGAGCCAGGCTATTCACAATGAAAGCGAACGGGCGGGCGGCCCCTACATCGCCGTCAACTGCCAGCTATATGCCGACAGCGTGCTGGGCCAGGACTTTATGGGCAGCGCCCCTACCGACGATGAAAATGGTCGCCTGAGCCGCCTTGAGCTGGCCAACGGCGGCACCCTGTTTCTGGAAAAGATCGAGTATCTGGCGCCGGAGCTGCAGTCGGCTCTGCTGCAGGTGATTAAGCAGGGCGTGCTCACCCGCCTCGACGCCCGGCGCCTGATCCCGGTGGATGTGAAGGTGATTGCCACCACCACCGTCGATCTGGCCAATCTGGTGGAACAGAACCGCTTTAGCCGCCAGCTGTACTATGCGCTGCACTCCTTTGAGATCGTCATCCCGCCGCTGCGCGCCCGACGCAACAGTATTCCGTCGCTGGTGCATAACCGGTTGAAGAGCCTGGAGAAGCGTTTCTCTTCGCGACTGAAAGTGGACGATGACGCGCTGGCGCAGCTGGTGGCCTACTCGTGGCCGGGGAATGATTTTGAGCTCAACAGCGTCATTGAGAATATCGCCATCAGCAGCGACAACGGCCACATTCGCCTGAGTAATCTGCCGGAATATCTCTTTTCCGAGCGGCCGGGCGGGGATAGCGCGTCATCGCTGCTGCCGGCCAGCCTGACTTTTAGCGCCATCGAAAAGGAAGCTATTATTCACGCCGCCCGGGTGACCAGCGGGCGGGTGCAGGAGATGTCGCAGCTGCTCAATATCGGCCGCACCACCCTGTGGCGCAAAATGAAGCAGTACGATATTGACGCCAGCCAGTTCAAGCGCAAGCATCAGGCCTAGTCTCTTCGATTCGCGCCATGGAGAACAGGGCATCCGACAGGCGATTGCTGTAGCGTTTGAGCGCGTCGCGCAGCGGATGCGCGCGGTCCATGGCCGTCAGCAGGCGTTCGAGCCGACGGGACTGGGTGCGCGCCACGTGCAGCTGGGCAGAGGCGAGATTCCTCCCCGGGATCACGAACTGTTTTAACGGGCCGCTCTCGGCCATATTGCGGTCGATAAGCCGCTCCAGGGCGGTGATCTCCTCTTCGCCGATCGTCTGGCTCAGGCGGGTCAGGCCCCGCGCATCGCTGGCCAGTTCAGCCCCCAGCACGAACAGCGTCTGCTGAATATGGTGCAGGCTTTCCCGCAGCCCGGCGTCGCGGGTCGTGGCGTAGCAGACGCCCAGCTGGGATATCAGTTCATCGACGGTGCCGTAGGCCTCGACGCGAATATGGTCTTTCTCGATGCGGCTGCCGCCGTACAGGGCGGTGGTGCCTTTATCCCCGGTGCGGGTATAGATACGATACATTCAGTTTCTCTCACTTAACGGCAGGACTTTAACCAGCTGCCCGGCGTTGGCGCCGAGCGTACGCAGTTGATCGTCGCTATCGGTGACGTGTCCGGTAGCCAGCGGCGCGTCCGCCGGCAGCTGGGCATGAGTGAGGGCTATCTCGCCGGACGCGCTGAGCCCGATACCCACCCGCAGGGGCGAGCTTCTGGCCGCCAGGGCGCCCAGCGCAGCGGCGTCACCGCCTCCGTCATAGGTTATGGTCTGGCAGGGGACCCCCTGCTCCTCCAGCCCCCAGCACAGCTCATTGATGGCGCCGGCATGGTGCCCGCGCGGATCGTAAAACAGGCGTACGCCTGGCGGTGAAAGCGACATGACGGTCCCCTCGTTAACACTCAGAATGCCTGGCGGAAAATCGCGGCAATCTCCTGCTCGTTGCCTTTACGCGGGTTCGAGAACGCATTGCCGTCTTTCAGAGCCATCTCCGCCATGTAGGGGAAGTCGGCCTCTTTTACCCCCAGATCGCGCAGATGCTGCGGAATACCGATATCCATCGACAGACGCGTGATAGCGGCGATGGCTTTTTCCGCCGCGTCGAGAGTGGACAGTCCGGTGATATTTTCGCCCATCAGTTCAGCGATATCGGCGAATTTCTCCGGGTTGGCGATCAGGTTGTAGCGCGCCACATGCGGCAGCAGGACAGCGTTGGCCACGCCGTGCGGCATGTCGTACAGGCCGCCCAGCTGGTGCGCCATGGCGTGCACGTAGCCGAGGTTGGCGTTATTGAAAGCCATCCCGGCCAGCAGAGAAGCATAGGCCATGTTTTCCCGCGCCTGCAGATTGCTGCCGAGGGCCACGGCCTGGCGCAGGTTGCGGGCGATGAGGCGGATCGCCTGCATGGCGGCGGCGTCCGTCACCGGGTTAGCGTCTTTGGAGATATAGGCCTCTACGGCGTGGGTCAGGGCATCCATCCCGGTCGCCGCGGTCAGGGCGGCCGGTTTACCGATCATCAGCAGTGGATCGTTGATAGAGACCGACGGCAGGTTGCGCCAGCTGACGATCACAAACTTCACTTTGGTTTCGGTGTTGGTCAGGACGCAGTGGCGGGTGACCTCGCTGGCGGTGCCGGCGGTGGTATTGACCGCGACGATAGGCGGCAGCGGGTTGGTCAGGGTCTCGATTCCGGCATACTGGTACAGATCGCCCTCATGGGTGGCGGCGATGCCGATGCCTTTGCCGCAATCGTGCGGGCTGCCGCCGCCCACGGTGACGATGATGTCGCACTGTTCGCGGCGAAACACGGCGAGGCCGTCGCGCACGTTGGTGTCTTTCGGGTTCGGCTCGACGCCGTCAAAGATCGCCACCTCGATCCCGGCCTCCCGCAGATAATGCAGGGTTTTGTCCACCGCGCCATCTTTAATTGCCCGCAGGCCTTTGTCGGTGACCAGCAGGGCTTTTTTCCCCCCCAGCAGCTGGCAGCGTTCGCCGACTACGGAAATGGCGTTGGGGCCAAAAAAGTTAACGTTTGGCACCAGATAATCAAACATACGATAGCTCATAATATACCTTCTCGCTTCAGGTTATAATGCGGAAAAACAATCCAGGGCGCACTGGGCTAATAATTGATCCTGCTCGACCGTACCGCCGCTAACGCCGACGGCGCCAATTACCTGCTCATTAAAAATAACTGGCAGGCCGCCGCCAAAAATAATAATTCGCTGTTGGTTGGTTAGCTGCAGACCGTACAGAGATTGTCCTGGCTGGACCGCTGACGTAATTTCATGGGTACCTTGCTTCAGGCTGCAGGCGCTCCAGGCTTTATTCAGGGAAATATCGCAGCTGGAGACGAAGGCCTCGTCCATCCGCTGGATAAGCAGCGTGTTGCCTCCGCGGTCAACTACGGAAAACACCACCGCCACGTTGATCTCAGTGGCTTTTTTTTCCACCGCCGCCGCCATTTGCTGGGCGGCGGCCAGGGTGATTGTCTGAACTTGTTGGCTCTTGTTCATCATTCTCTCCCGCACCAGGATAACGCTGGCGCGAATAGTCAGTAGGGGGCGATAGTAAAAAACTATTACCATTCGGTTGGCTTGCTTTATTTTTGTCAGCGTTATTTTGTCGCCCGCCATGATTTAGTCAATAGGGTTAAAATAGCGTCGGCAAAACGTAATTAAGGGCGTTTTTTATTAATTGATTTATATCATTGCGGGCGATCACATTTTTTATTTTTGCCGCCGGAGTAAAGTTTCATAGTGAAACTGTCGGTAGATTTCGTGTGCCAAATTGAAACGAAATTAAATTTATTTTTTTCACCACTGGCTCATTTAAAGTTCCGCTATTGCCGGTAATGGCCGGGCGGCAACGACGCTGGCCCGGCGTATTCGCTACCGTCTGCGGATTTCACCTTTTGAGCCGATGAACAATGAAAAGATCAAAACGATTTGCAGTACTGGCCCAGCGCCCCGTCAATCAGGACGGGCTGATTGGCGAGTGGCCTGAAGAGGGGCTGATCGCCATGGACAGCCCCTTTGACCCGGTCTCTTCAGTAAAAGTGGACAACGGTCTGATCGTCGAACTGGACGGCAAACGCCGGGACCAGTTTGACATGATCGACCGATTTATCGCCGATTACGCGATCAACGTTGAGCGCACAGAGCAGGCAATGCGCCTGGAGGCGGTGGAAATAGCCCGTATGCTGGTGGATATTCACGTCAGCCGGGAGGAGATCATTGCCATCACTACCGCCATCACGCCGGCCAAAGCGGTCGAGGTGATGGCGCAGATGAACGTGGTGGAGATGATGATGGCGCTGCAGAAGATGCGTGCCCGCCGGACCCCCTCCAACCAGTGCCACGTCACCAATCTCAAAGATAATCCGGTGCAGATTGCCGCTGACGCCGCCGAGGCCGGGATCCGCGGCTTCTCAGAACAGGAGACCACGGTCGGTATCGCGCGCTACGCGCCGTTTAACGCCCTGGCGCTGTTGGTCGGTTCGCAGTGCGGCCGCCCCGGCGTGTTGACGCAGTGCTCGGTGGAAGAGGCCACCGAGCTGGAGCTGGGCATGCGTGGCTTAACCAGCTACGCCGAGACGGTGTCGGTCTACGGCACCGAAGCGGTATTTACCGACGGCGATGATACGCCGTGGTCAAAGGCGTTCCTCGCCTCGGCCTACGCCTCCCGCGGGTTGAAAATGCGCTACACCTCCGGCACCGGATCCGAAGCGCTGATGGGCTATTCGGAGAGCAAGTCGATGCTCTACCTCGAATCGCGCTGCATCTTCATTACTAAAGGCGCCGGGGTTCAGGGACTGCAAAACGGCGCGGTGAGCTGTATCGGCATGACCGGCGCTGTGCCGTCGGGCATTCGGGCGGTGCTGGCGGAAAACCTGATCGCCTCTATGCTCGACCTCGAAGTGGCGTCCGCCAACGACCAGACTTTCTCCCACTCGGATATTCGCCGCACCGCGCGCACCCTGATGCAGATGCTGCCGGGCACCGACTTTATTTTCTCCGGCTACAGCGCGGTGCCGAACTACGACAACATGTTCGCCGGCTCGAACTTCGATGCGGAAGATTTTGATGATTACAACATCCTGCAGCGTGACCTGATGGTTGACGGCGGCCTGCGTCCGGTGACCGAGGCGGAAACCATTGCCATTCGCCAGAAAGCGGCGCGGGCGATCCAGGCGGTTTTCCGCGAGCTGGGGCTGCCGCCAATCGCCGACGAGGAGGTGGAGGCCGCCACCTACGCGCACGGCAGCAACGAGATGCCGCCGCGTAACGTGGTGGAGGATCTGAGTGCGGTGGAAGAGATGATGAAGCGCAACATCACCGGCCTCGATATTGTCGGCGCGCTGAGCCGCAGCGGCTTTGAGGATATCGCCAGCAATATTCTCAATATGCTGCGCCAGCGGGTCACCGGCGATTACCTGCAGACCTCGGCCATTCTCGATCGGCAGTTCGAGGTGGTGAGTGCGGTCAACGACATCAATGACTATCAGGGGCCGGGCACCGGCTATCGCATCTCTGCCGAACGCTGGGCGGAGATCAAAAATATTCCGGGCGTGGTTCAGCCCGACACCATTGAATAAGGCGGTATTCCTGTGCAACAGACAACCCAAATTCAGCCCTCTTTTACCCTGAAAACCCGCGAGGGCGGGGTAGCTTCTGCCGATGAACGCGCCGATGAAGTGGTGATCGGCGTCGGCCCTGCCTTCGATAAACACCAGCATCACACTCTGATCGATATGCCCCATGGCGCGATCCTCAAAGAGCTGATTGCCGGGGTGGAAGAAGAGGGGCTTCACGCCCGGGTGGTGCGCATTCTGCGCACGTCCGACGTCTCCTTTATGGCCTGGGATGCGGCCAACCTGAGCGGCTCGGGGATCGGCATCGGTATCCAGTCGAAGGGGACCACGGTCATCCATCAGCGCGATCTGCTGCCGCTCAGCAACCTGGAGCTGTTCTCCCAGGCGCCGCTGCTGACGCTGGAGACCTACCGGCAGATTGGCAAAAACGCTGCGCGCTATGCGCGCAAAGAGTCACCTTCGCCGGTGCCGGTGGTGAACGATCAGATGGTGCGGCCGAAATTTATGGCCAAAGCCGCGCTATTTCATATCAAAGAGACCAAACATGTGGTGCAGGACGCCGAGCCCGTCACCCTGCACATCGACTTAGTAAGGGAGTGACCATGAGCGAGAAAACCATGCGCGTGCAGGATTATCCGTTAGCCACCCGCTGCCCGGAGCATATCCTGACGCCTACCGGCAAACCATTGACCGATATTACCCTCGAGAAGGTGCTCTCTGGCGAGGTGGGCCCGCAGGATGTGCGGATCTCCCGCCAGACCCTTGAGTACCAGGCGCAGATTGCCGAGCAGATGCAGCGCCATGCGGTGGCGCGCAATTTCCGCCGCGCGGCGGAGCTTATCGCCATTCCTGACGAGCGCATTCTGGCTATCTATAACGCGCTGCGCCCGTTCCGCTCCTCGCAGGCGGAGCTGCTGGCGATCGCCGACGAGCTGGAGCACACCTGGCATGCGACAGTGAATGCCGCCTTTGTCCGGGAGTCGGCGGAAGTGTATCAGCAGCGGCATAAGCTGCGTAAAGGAAGCTAAGCGGAGGTCAGCATGCCGTTAATAGCCGGGATTGATATCGGCAACGCCACCACCGAGGTGGCGCTGGCGTCCGATGACCCGCAGGCGAGGGCGTTTGTTGCCAGCGGGATCGTCGCGACGACGGGCATGAAAGGGACGCGGGACAATATCGCCGGGACCCTCGCCGCGCTGGAGCAGGCCCTGGCGAAAACACCGTGGTCGATGAGCGATGTCTCTCGCATCTATCTTAACGAAGCCGCGCCGGTGATTGGCGATGTGGCGATGGAGACCATCACCGAGACCATTATCACCGAATCGACCATGATCGGTCATAACCCGCAGACGCCGGGCGGGGTGGGCGTTGGCGTGGGGACGACTATCGCTCTCGGGCGGCTGGCGACGCTGCCGGCGGCGCAGTATGCCGAGGGGTGGATCGTACTGATTGACGACGCCGTCGATTTCCTTGACGCCGTGTGGTGGCTCAATGAGGCGCTCGACCGGGGGATCAACGTGGTGGCGGCGATCCTCAAAAAGGACGACGGCGTGCTGGTGAACAACCGCCTGCGTAAAACCCTGCCGGTGGTGGATGAAGTGACGCTGCTGGAGCAGGTCCCCGAGGGGGTGATGGCGGCGGTGGAAGTGGCCGCGCCGGGCCAGGTGGTGCGGATCCTGTCGAATCCCTACGGGATCGCCACCTTCTTCGGGCTAAGCCCGGAAGAGACCCAGGCCATCGTCCCCATCGCCCGCGCCCTGATTGGCAACCGTTCCGCGGTGGTGCTCAAGACCCCGCAGGGGGACGTGCAGTCGCGGGTGATCCCGGCGGGCAACCTCTACATTAGCGGCGAAAAGCGCCGCGGAGAGGCCGATGTCGCCGAGGGCGCTGAAGCCATCATGCAGGCGATGAGCGCCTGCGCTCCGGTACGCGACATCCGCGGCGAACCGGGCACTCACGCCGGCGGCATGCTTGAGCGGGTGCGCAAGGTAATGGCGTCCCTGACCGACCATGAGATGAGCGCGATATACATCCAGGATCTGCTGGCGGTGGATACGTTTATTCCGCGCAAGGTGCAGGGCGGGATGGCCGGCGAGTGCGCCATGGAGAATGCTGTCGGGATGGCGGCGATGGTGAAAGCGGATCGTCTGCAAATGCAGGTTATCGCCCGCGAACTGAGCGCCCGACTGCAGACCGAGGTGGTGGTGGGCGGCGTGGAGGCCAACATGGCCATCGCCGGGGCGTTAACCACTCCCGGCTGTGCGGCGCCGCTGGCGATCCTCGATCTCGGCGCCGGCTCGACGGATGCGGCGATCGTCAACGCGGAGGGGCAGATAACGGCGGTCCATCTCGCCGGGGCGGGGAATATGGTCAGCCTGTTGATTAAAACCGAGCTGGGCCTCGAGGATCTTTCGCTGGCGGAAGCGATAAAAAAATACCCGCTGGCCAAAGTGGAAAGCCTGTTCAGTATTCGTCACGAGAATGGCGCGGTGGAGTTCTTTCGGGAAGCCCTCAGCCCGGCGGTGTTCGCCAAAGTGGTGTACATCAAGGAGGGCGAACTGGTGCCGATCGATAACGCCAGCCCGCTGGAAAAAATTCGTCTCGTGCGCCGGCAGGCGAAAGAGAAAGTGTTTGTCACCAACTGCCTGCGCGCGCTGCGCCAGGTCTCACCCGGCGGTTCCATTCGCGATATCGCCTTTGTGGTGCTGGTGGGCGGCTCATCGCTGGACTTTGAGATCCCGCAGCTTATCACGGAAGCCTTGTCGCACTATGGCGTGGTCGCCGGGCAGGGCAATATTCGGGGAACAGAAGGGCCGCGCAATGCGGTCGCCACCGGGCTGCTACTGGCCGGTCAGGCGAATTAAACGGGCGCTCGCGCCAGCCTCTCTCTTTAACGTGCTATTTCAGGATGCCGATAATGAACCAGACTTCTACCTTAACCGGGCAGTGCGTGGCCGAGTTTCTTGGCACCGGATTGCTCATTTTCTTCGGCGCGGGCTGCGTCGCTGCGCTGCGGGTCGCCGGGGCCAGCTTTGGTCAGTGGGAGATCAGTATTATCTGGGGCCTTGGCGTCGCCATGGCCATCTACCTGACGGCCGGTGTCTCCGGCGCGCACCTTAATCCGGCGGTGACCATTGCCCTGTGGCTGTTCGCCTGTTTTGAACGCCGCAAGGTGCTGCCGTTTATTGTTGCCCAGACGGCCGGGGCCTTCTGCGCCGCCGCGCTGGTGTATGGGCTCTATCGCCAGCTGTTTCTCGATCTTGAACAGAGTCAGCATATCGTGCGCGGCACTGCCGCCAGTCTTAACCTGGCCGGGGTCTTTTCCACGTACCCGCATCCACATATCACTTTTATACAAGCGTTTGCCGTGGAGACCACCATCACGGCAATCCTGATGGCGATGATCATGGCCCTGACCGACGACGGCAACGGAATTCCGCGCGGGCCGCTGGCGCCGTTGCTGATTGGCTTGCTGATCGCCGTGATCGGCGCGTCGATGGGGCCGCTAACCGGCTTTGCGCTGAATCCGGCGCGCGACTTCGGCCCAAAACTGTTTACCAGTCTGGCCGGGTGGGGCTCGATCGCTTTTACCGGTGGGCTGGCGATCCCTTACTTTCTGGTGCCGCTGCTGGCGCCGGTGGTGGGGGCGATTATCGGGGCGTTTTTGTATCGCAAGCTTATCGGCCGCCATCTGCCGTGCGAATGCGGTATCGATGAGTAAAGCGGGACCCGCCGCAGCGCGGCGGGTTTCCCCGGCCTGATGCCGGGGGGGTTATTTTTTGATGACCGCGCTGAGATCGCCAAGTTTAGCGGCGGGGTTCTTGTGGCACTCCTGCAGCATTTTCGGTACCGAAACGGTCTCGACTTCATGCCAGTCAACATAGTCGCCGCCGCTAAAGTCGGTGTTGCGATTCACTACCCAGAAGGCCACCGGGGTCATGCTTTTTGGGTTCATATCCATAAATTCCTGACAGGTCATATTCTGCGGCGTGGTTTCCTCAACCGCGAACGCCGGGCTGGTCATCAGACAGAATGTGGTAGCCGCCACGGTCAATACGAGTGCTTTAGGTAAATTCATTTTCTTCTCCAGTGACAAAATAGGGCTTAAGCCTGAGCGTGCTTCATTTTATTGCGCAGGACCAACAAGCCGATGGCGCTAAATATCATTTCAACGCCGATAAAGGCGGTAATAAATAACCAGCTTTGCTGCGGGTTCATGGCCAGCCACAGGCAGGCGATAAGTAAATCCAACAGGCCGATAAAAATATTCCAGCCAGCGCCGCTTTGTTTGCGGGTTTGACATCCGTTAACGATGCGGGAAATACCGCCGAGAACAAATAAAAAGCCAAATAAAATGGCCAGACTGCTCATACCGTTGAGAGGATTGACGACAAAGCTCAGGCCGAGCACGATCCAGGCGATGGCGAAGATCAGCGCCACCAGGCGTGATTTCCAGTGCTGCTGGCGGAAGACAATCAGGCTGTACAGCGAATAGAAGCCGCAGATCATCAATAACATGCCGGTTACTGTGGCGAGATACCAGCCGGCGACCAACGGCCAGGCCAGACAACAGGCTCCGCAGATAAACAGCAATACCGCCATCAGGCAGGCATGCCGTTTATATCGAATGAAGACGCGTGGGCTAAACGCATTTAAGGTGTAATGGCTAAACATAAACATAATTGCTCCGCAGATCCCGGTTGGCGGCCTGACGCTGAATAAAAAGCGTGAGGGTTTATTCAGCGGGCCAAAAGAAAGGTCTGAGGAAAATAGTAGGCCGCGCGATCGGCAGGCGTAAATAAGAGCGCCGAGGCCACTTTATACGCCTGGTCTGACAGCTGTCAGACCAGGCCCGCAATATTACTTCCGGGCTCTGATTCTCAATGCCCACGATATTTTTTAAGCTGGCTGCGTTTGGTGATGCTTACCGATTTTAATCAGGAGTCAACGATGAAAAAAGTCATTCTGGCGAGCCTGCTGGCAACCATGATGAGTACCTCTCCGGTATGGGCAACAGATAGCGCGACGGCAGCGCCAGCCGCGGCAGCCACGACGCAGGTACAGAAAGAAGCCGCCGATGTGCTGCAGGTGGCGGTGCAGGGCGCGAATGCGATGCGCGACATCCAGTTCGCCCGTCTGGCGCTGTTCCATGGCCAGCCGGATAGCGCCAAAAAACTGACAGACGACGCCGCCACGCTGCTGGCCGCCGATGATGCCAGCTGGGCGAAGTTTGTGAAAACTGATGCTAAAGCCAAAATGATCGCCGATCGCTATGTGATCATTAACGCCTCTATCGCCCTGTCTGAAGACTATGTGGCCACGCCGGAAAAAGAGAGCGCTATCCAATCCGCCAACGAAAAGCTGGCGAAAGGCGATCAGAAAGGGGCTATCGATACCCTGCGCCTGGCCGGTATTGGCGTGATTGAGAACCAGTATCTGATGCCGCTTAACCAGACCCGTAAGGCGGTAGCGCAGGCGCAAGAACTGCTGAAAGCCGGTAAATATTACGAAGCGAATCTGGTGCTGAAGGGCGCTGAAGAGGGCATTGTGGTGGATAGCGAGATGCTGGTGGCAGGCAACTGATACTTGTTCCACCCTGAGAGAGCGCAGAGGAAAAAACTGACAAGGATGTCCCCTTAACGCTCGGGCAGGCGGACTGCCCGAGCGGAACGGCTAGCGGCCGATCAGGGCGTCGATTTCGCCATCGATCTCGCGCATGACGCCGGTGATGCGCTGTACCACCTCCAGACAGCTTGCCGGCGTCAGCGAATCAGGCCGCTTTGCCTCAAAAGGGGCGCACAGTTGTTGTAGCGCAGTAATCCCCAGAATTTGTGCTGAACCGTGCAGACGGTGCAGCGCCCGCAGAAAGATCTGCGGCTCATGCCGGGCGATTGCTTGTCCGGCAGCCTGTAAATCCGCGGCCGACGCATCGCGGAACGTCTCCAGCATCTCATTCATCAGCGCCTGGTCTCCCCCCGTATTCTCGCTCAGCACGCTGAGCTTCAGGTGCCGGGTAGCGTGAGGTGATGCGCGGCCCACCGCTAAACGGCTGAGCTCATGACTCAGCGTCTGGACCGACACCGGCTTAAACAGACACATATTCATGCCGCTGGCCAGACACGCCTCCCGCGACTGCGGCAGCGCGCTGGCAGTCACGCCCCAAATTACCAGGCCCGGATAGCGACGGCGTAGCGAGGCCGCCAGCGCCAGGCCATCTTTCTTCGGCATATTGAGGTCTGTTATCAGCAGATCGTAATGTTTGCTGGCGAGCTTATTCTCTGCCTCTTCACCGTCGCAGGCTTCATCGACGCTATAGCCGATAGTGCTGAGCTGGCGCTTGAGCAGTAGCCGGTTGGTGGGGTGATCGTCCGCTATCAGTATCGCCAGCCCGGGTAGAGCTTGCGGTCTGGCGGGCGACGCCTGCGGCGCGTGGATCGCGCAGCGGCTCGCCTTGACCGGCAGCGTGATGGTGAAAGTGGTCCCCACGCCCGGACGGCTGACCATCTCCAGGCGACCCTGCATCAGCGCAACCAGCTCTTTGCAAATGACCAGCCCCAGTCCGGAGCCGGTCTGCTGTCGTCCCTGGCGCGCCTGGGCATAGCGGTGGAAGAGGGTGGCCTGCTCTGCTTCACTGATCCCGCAGCCGCTGTCGCTAACCATGAGGGCCAGCTCTCCCTGTGTCTCATTCGCCAGCGTCAGCCGGCAGGAGACCTGAATTGCGCCTTCGACGGTAAACTTCAGCGCATTGCCGATGAGATTATTGAGGATTTGCCGTAGCGCCTGCGGGTCGACCCACAGCATGGTCCCTTCCTGCAGCGCGTTATGGTAGTGCAGATCGATGCCCTTTTGCTGCGCCAGCGCGTCGAAGGTATGACACTGCTGCGACACTAACTGTGCGACATCGCTCCACTGCGGGGTAACCTGGTATTTTCCCGATTCAATCTTGTCGATATCAAGAATATTGCCGATAAGTCCCAGCAGGGTTTGCTCCGTCGACCCCGCCAGCTCGATCGCCTCTTTACGCTGGCCGACGTTCAGCTCAGGTTTCGCCAGCAGCTCCAGAAAGCCGACGATGGCGCTCACCGGCGTGCGCAGCTCGTGGCTCATGCTGGCCAGAAAGCGGCTCTTGGCTTTTGTCGCCTGAATCGCTTTGTCTTTTTCGCGCTCCAGCGCACAGGAGAGGGCCTCCTTCTGCGCCAGTTCCTCCTCGAGCCGCTGCTGGGAGTCTTTGCGTTTGCGTACTTCCCGACACAGGGAGAGTCCCCAGCCGAGGCTGATGGCGATCAGCACCAGCGCAAAGGCGATCAGCTGGTAAAACTGGCGGCTGTACTGGCTCCAGTTCTCTATTTGCTGACTGGAGATTTTCGACCACTTCTCGGTCATCTGCAGAATATCCCGTGGCGGAATAACCTGCAGCGCTTTGTTAAGAATGGCGGCCAGCACCGGTTCATCGCGCGGGATGGCCAGCCGAATGGCCGCGACGGGGAGTCCATCAATGCGGGTGTAGTGCAGACCCTGTGGATAGTAGTGGTCGATCATATAGCGGGCGGAAAGCTCCGAGGCTACGGCGGCATCCACTTCGCCTTCCTCTACCATCTTCATGGCGACGCCAACGTTATCCGTTTCCACCCAGTTAATCAGCGGAAAACGCGCTTTCAGATCATGGGCGGCGATAGGCCCGACCGGCAGGGCGATCCGCGCCGAGCGCGTCAGCAGATGCTGATCGGGGGCGCTGCCGCGGGCGACCAGCACAAAGGCCACGTTAATGAGCGGATCGCTGAGGGTGACGTAGGCCTGCGGCTGTGGGGTCAGGGTGGCGGCGGGCATGATCGCCCAGTCCTCTTTTTCCATGCGCTTTGCCAGAGCCTGACGGTTGCGCACTAGAATAGGGTCAAACTGCAGGCCGGTCTGGAGTGAGACAATATTCAGCATATCGGCCATGATGCCGCGCAGTTCATCCTCGTTATCCACTAGGGTAAATGGCGGAAAATAGGGGTTCACCAGCAGGCGGACGCGACGATGCTTCTGCAGCCAGCGCTGCTCTTCGGGGCTAAAGGTAAGCGGGGTATTGAGAAACGACAGATCGCCACGGTTGAGCCAGTTTTGCATGATCCGCATCGCGGTGTCGCTGTCGACGGCATGGATAAAACGGTCGAAGAGTTGATGCAGCTCTGGCCGATCGTCACGGGTGACAAAGCGGTTGTGTTGCTCCTGCTGACGAAAATAGTGCGCGATAACCAGCGATTGCGAGAAATATTTCGAGATGCAGTGGCCAGTGGTGATGTTGTTGCCGATAAAATACTGATTCTCGCCGCTGACCACCGAGGCGAGAGCCTGATAGTCGCTATCATAAAGGGTGATTTTGGCGTTGGGAAACGCCTGCTGAATAATATCGAAAAAAGCGCAATCGCGGGTGCAGGCCAGCGTGACGCGGCGGTCAGTGGTCAGCGGCGGCAGAGGGGATTTCAGCGAGGTGACCAGCGTCGGCCAGGTTTTAAGCAGCGGCGCGGATTGATCCAGGCCCGGGGCGAGCGCATCCCGGTGCGCCACCTGAGTTAGCAGGGTATCCACCTGGCGGTCGGCCAGGGCGGTGAGCGCCTGCTGCTCGGTGTCATACTGGCGGATAATCACCTTCAGTCCGAGGCTGTGCGCCATCAGCGCCAGATAGTCGGCGTTAATGCCCTGATAACTTTTCTCGTCGCCGTCATAGACGATGGGCGTCCTCTCGGGAAGCCAGGTCCCGACGGTCAGCGTCGGCTGCGCCGCCAGCCATGCTTTCTCCTTACCGCTAAGCGGGATATCGATCGCCGCGATATGAGAATGGCTCTTCAGCTCCAGCTGTTTCATGGCATACGCGGCAGGCGAGAGGCTCAGCGCCAGCCCGACAACGACGGATAAAATAAGACGAACCGCCATGCCATCACCCTATTTTATTGCGTTGCGCAAAGTCATATAGCTCAAGCAGGGTGCTGCAGCCTAATTTATCCATCAGACGGACCTTATAGGTACTTACCGTTTTATTGGGCTTTGTTGAATAAATCGAACTTTTGCTGAGTTGAAGGATCAGATCACGCATCCTCCCGACAACACAGACCATTCCGTGGCAAAGCAAAAGTTCAGAATCACCAACTGGTCCACCTACAACAAAGCTCTCATCAACCGTGGCTCCCTCACTTTCTGGCTGGATGATGAGGCGATTCAGGCCTGGTATGAGTCGGCAACGCCTTCATCACGGGGAAGACCTCAGCGCTATTCTGATCTCGCCATCACCACCTTTCTGGTGATTAAACGCGTATTCCGGCTGACCCTGCGGGCTGCGCAGGGTTTTATTGATTCCATTTTTGCCCTGATGAACGTTCCGTTGCGCTGCCCGGATTACACCAGTGTCAGTAAGCGGGCAAAGTCGGTTAATGTCAGTTTCAAAACGTCCACCCGGGGTGAAATCGCACACCTGGTGATTGATTCCACCGGGCTGAAGGTCTTTGGTGAAGGCGAATGGAAAGTCAGAAAGCACGGCAAAGAGCGCCGTCGTATCTGGCGAAAGTTGCATCTTGCTGTTGACAGCAACACACATGAAGTTGTCTGTGCAGACCTGTCGCTGAATAACGTCACGGACTCAGAAGCCTTCCCGGGCCTTATCCGGCAGACTCACAGAAAAATCAGGGCAGCATCGGCAGACGGCGCTTACGACACCCGGCTCTGTCACGATGAACTGCGGCGTAAGAAAATCAGCGCGCTTATCCCTCCCCGAAAAGGTGCGGGTTACTGGCCCGGTGAATATGCAGACCGTAACCGTGCAGTGGCTAATCAGCGAATGACCGGGAGTAATGCGCGGTGGAAATGGACAACAGACTACAACCGTCGCTCGATAGCGGAAACGGCGATGTACCGGGTAAAACAGCTGTTCGGGGGTTCACTGACGCTGCGTGACTACGATGGTCAGGTTGCGGAGGCTATGGCCCTGGTTCGAGCGCTGAACAAAATGACGAAAGCAGGTATGCCTGAAAGCGTGCGTATTGCCTGAAAACACAACCCGCTACGGGGGAGACTTACCCGAAATCTGATTTATTCAACAAAGCCGTTTTATTGCTGATATTCATTTTGCTGCCGATGGTGGTGTAGTCGACGCCGCTGAGAATATAGCGGAACACCTTCATCTCCTGCGTTGACAGCGTATCCAGCCGGTCCTGATCGGTGATGCCGTGGGTGCAGAAGCGTTCCAGTGAAAAGGGGAAATAGCTGTAGCCATTATTGGCTGCGTCGATTGCGGCGAGGATATTATTCATTCCCTCTTTTTTACTCACAAAACCATTTGCTCCGCAGTCGGCGCTGCGTTTGCCGTAGAACAGTTCATTCTTAGCGGAAATGATGATGATTGTTCCCTGGTAGCGGCGTTTGCGCAGCTGCTCCAGCACCTCGATACCGCTGAGCTCCGGAATATCGACGTCGACGATGAGCAGGTCAGGCTGCATGCTTTCCGCGGTCTGCACGGCATGAGCGCCGCTGTCGAGCTCTGCCGCGACGGTAATACCGTTGCTGTCGAGAAGGTTGCGAATGGCGATACGTGCCAATGGATGATCGTCAATGATTATCGCATTCATGGGGGCGTAAATCCTGATATGAAAAAAGAAGGGCGATGCCTGGTGCAGGTGCGGCGGGGGTTATTTTTATCGATGCCGTTATAAGGCGTAATTGTAACACAAATCGTTTTGGGCCAGGGAAATATTGTGGAGCTGAGCCAGACGAATATATTTGCATAGCTGGATGACAGCTGTAGGAACGGGCGTTCACTTGCTTCAGCGCGGTCTGCTGTTAAAAAAAATGCAAACGATTAATCTGCTCTTATTAAGGTGAGTTCTCGGAATATCGTCCGGCGACAACTGGCAGGTAAAATAATAACAATGGCGAAAGAAAAATGCGCCTTCTGGCGAAAATGGGTTTGGAAACATCTGATGGCAGGAATAACAGTACTGGCAATGAGTAGCGCCGCGGTGGGAAAGGATGTCGACCCCGATGAGGCGCGGACCCGAGATATGATGCGCTGTCAGGATTATCTGCAACTGGATCCGCGCGCCTGGACGCCGATGGTGATTTGGCTGATGAACGATCCTTTTTCACTGGAGCCGCCGGAGTGGACCGACTTCCATGAAGCCGAGCTGGTGCTGACGCCGATCCTCACCGAAATCTGCCGTCAAGAGCCGGATGTCTGGCTCACCTCGCTGCGGGAACGGCTCAATTCTTATCAGCAGGTGCGGTCGCTGAACTAAGCGACCGCGGTAAAACGGCAGAAAAAGTGACTAAATGCGCAGTTAGCGGCCTTCTTCTGCGCAAAGGCTCAGCAGCGGCCCGCTTTTTGCGACAGGGCGTCGCAGGTTTTGCTCGCTAGCGTCGGGTTGGCGCCGGCGCAGATGGCATCCGAGACGGTGCTACCGCCGCCCAGCGGGATCAGCCCGTAAAGCTTCGGCTCGGCGGCCTTCGTCACATAGCAGCGATGGCTGGTTTTGCCGATGGTGGCCACAAAGTTGGTTTTCACATCCTGCTGCCTCGCATCGGAAATTGTCACCTGCGAAGCATCGACATTAAAAGCAAACGCGGCGGCCTCTTTCATTTTCCGTCGTCATGGGTGGTTTAGCTACGCAACCCATTAATAACAGTGCCAGACAGGTACTGATTGATATATCCCGTATTTTCATCATTTCATCCTTTTTGTAAGTCAGCGGGTTATATATAAGAGCGGGGGGAGGAACGCGTTGATTTCGATCAGCTGGCGCAGGCTATGGTTATTTTTCGGAAATTGACCTGTGTTGTTACATTTATCGTGAGTAGTATGAATTCCAGCATTGCAGGAATGAAAGATATTTCAAGACTACGTTGCGTAGTTAGACAGAAGTCAACAGGAGTGCGGCGGTTATGGGCTGCCCGAGATGCTCTGAGCAATATTTTGCTAAGGCAGAATGCTATCTGTTTTAGCGTAAGCGCAAATTTTCCCTGCGTTATAACGGACTTTTTATCCTCTTAATGGGATAGCGACAACACGCTAAGCCATGCGCGCTGCTCAGCGGTTTGTGGTGCCATTTTAAAATTCAGGAACAAAAAAGCCACTCTTTCGAGTGGCTTAATTATATGATTTTAAATCTAAAATTTGGTGGCCCCTGTTGGGTTTGAACCAACGACCAAGCGATTATGAGTCGCCTGCTCTAACCACTGAGCTAAGGGGCCGTGGCGAGGGATTATAAAGTAACTGGCGATTGCAATCCAGCGTAAAGCGCGCAGCTGCTGTTTTTATAAACAATGCATTTTCAATCCTTTATAATCATGTTTTAGCCATACAGCCGGAGAAAACATGATTAGCGATATCCTTGCGCCGGGCCTGCGCGTTGTCTTTTGCGGTATCAACCCGGGGAAGTCCTCCGCCCATACCGGCTTTCATTTTGCCCATCCTGGCAATCGCTTCTGGAAGGTCATCCATCAGGCCGGGTTCACCGATCGGCAGCTCAGGCCGGAAGAGGAGCTGCAGCTGCTGGATACGCGCTGCGGCATCACCATGCTGGTAGAGCGTCCGACGGTGCAGGCCAGCGAGGTCGCCTTGCAGGAGCTGCGCAGCGGCGGCCGTGAGCTGGTGCGGAAAATTGAAGAGTATCAGCCGCAGGCGCTGGCGGTGCTCGGCAAGCAGGCCTTCGAGCTGGCCTTTAACCAGCGCGGCGCGAAGTGGGGGAAACAGGCCATGACCATCGGGACGACCCAGGTGTGGGTGCTGCCTAATCCCAGCGGCTTAAACCGGGCGACGCTCGATAAGCTGGTGGCGGCCTATCGTGAACTGGACGATGCCCTGGCAACCCGCGGCCAGTAGCGGAGAGAGGCGACTTTCCCGGGATGGCCACCTGAACGCCATAAAAAAGCTCCCCGCAGGGAGCTTTTTAACAGGCTGTAGACGATGCCCCGCGACGATTAATCGTCGAGGAAGCTACGCAGCACTTCAGAACGGCTCGGGTGGCGCAGTTTACGCAGCGCCTTCGCTTCGATCTGACGGATACGTTCGCGGGTAACGTCGAACTGTTTACCCACTTCTTCCAGCGTGTGGTCGGTGTTCATGTCGATACCGAAACGCATACGCAGCACTTTCGCTTCACGAGCGGTGAGGCCGGCCAGCACGTCATGCGTTGCCGCGCGCAGGCTCTCGGTGGTCGCAGAATCCAGCGGCAGCTCGAGGGTGGTATCCTCGATGAAATCCCCCAGATGCGAATCTTCATCGTCGCCGATCGGCGTTTCCATGGAGATAGGCTCTTTGGCGATCTTCAGCACTTTACGGATTTTGTCTTCCGGCATCAGCATACGCTCAGCCAGCTCTTCCGGGGTCGGTTCACGGCCCATCTCCTGCAGCATCTGACGGGAGATACGGTTGAGCTTGTTGATAGTCTCAATCATATGCACCGGAATACGGATGGTGCGCGCCTGATCCGCGATAGAGCGGGTGATGGCCTGACGGATCCACCAGGTGGCGTAGGTCGAGAACTTGTAGCCGCGACGGTATTCGAACTTATCGACCGCTTTCATCAGACCGATGTTGCCTTCCTGAATCAGGTCGAGGAACTGCAGACCGCGGTTGGTGTATTTCTTGGCGATAGAGATAACCAGACGCAGGTTCGCTTCAACCATCTCTTTCTTCGCACGACGGGCTTTCGCTTCGCCGATGGACATGCGACGGTTGATATCTTTAACCTGCTCGATGGTCAGGCCGGTCTCTTCTTCAATCTGCTGCAGTTTCTGCAGGCCGCGCTGCACATCTTCTTTCACTTCCAGCAGCTTCTCAGACCACGGCTTGTTCATTGCCACCGCGGCGTTGAACCAGGTTTCGCTGGTTTCGTTGCCGGTGAACAGGGTGATGAAGTTTTTCTTCGGCATTTTGCACTGCTCAACGCACAGCTTCATGATGATACGTTCCTGAGTACGAACGCGATCCATCATGCTGCGCATGCTGTTGACCAGGTAATCGAACTGCTTCGGCACCAGGCGGAACTGCTTGAAGACTTCAGACAGCTTCAGGATCTCTTCCTGGGCGGCGGCATGGCTACGACCTTTGGCTTTGATGGTGTCGCGCGTCAGCTCGTACTGGGTACGCAGCTCGGCGAATTTCTCACGGGCCAGCTCTGGGTCGATGCTGTTGTCGTCATCGCTGTTGTCGTCGGCGTCTTCATCTTCGTCTTCGTCTTCGTCGTCATCCATCTCTTCCTGAGACAGCTCGGAGCCAACGTGGGTGGCGGTTGGCGCCATATCTTCTTCGGCGTTCGGATCGACGAAACCGGTGATCAGATCGGACAGACGGGCTTCTTCCGCTTCAACGCGGTCGTACTGCTCAAGCAGGTAGGTGATCGCTTCCGGATATTCGGCAACGGAGCACTGCACCTGATTGATGCCGTCTTCGATGCGTTTGGCGATGTCAATTTCGCCTTCACGGGTCAGTAGCTCTACGGTACCCATTTCACGCATGTACATACGCACCGGGTCGGTCGTGCGCCCGATTTCGGATTCCACGCTGGAGAGCACCTGCGCGGCGGCTTCGGCAGCATCTTCATCCGCGGTGTTTTCGGCAAGCATCAGATCATCGGCATCCGGTGCTTCTTCCATCACCTGAATACCCATGTCGTTGATCATTTGGATGATGTCTTCGATCTGATCGGAATCGACGATATCTTCCGGCAGATGGTCATTGACCTCGGCATAGGTCAGATAGCCTTGCTCCTTACCACGTTGGACAAGAAGCTTCAGCTGTGACTGCGGGTTTTGCTCCATAAGACGGTATCCACACTTAATTCGTTTGATTGGTGTCGGCAGACGGGCTGTCGACATTTAAAGCGAGGGCGTACTTATATTATTGCCGCTGCGCCTCTGCGCGGCTGTCGGGGGCTTCCCGATCGATACTCGGCACTTAAGCCGTTAAATACTTTTCCTTCACGTTGTTCTGCGTTTTCTTACTGCTTTGATACAACGTGAAGGATATTGTCTGTCATTTATTTTTTCGCCAGCTCCTGGCTGATGGTCCAGAGCTCCCGGCGTTCTTCACTGCTTAAACCGTGTGTGCGATCGCGAGCTATCAACTCTTCCTGTCGCAGTTCCAGCAGTGAATCAAACATATGGTTGAGCGAGTCGGTGAAGGTTTGTTCAGCGATGTCTTTATCTGCTATATCGTCCCACATCGACAGTTTTTCAAGGGTTGCCGCCTCTTTTGTGCCGCGATATTGCTCTAAAAGTTGCCCGGTTGTCAGACCAGGCTGCGCCAGACAGCTCTTCACCAGTTCGCTGAACAGGCTCAGCCCCGGCATTTTGCGCGAGTCCAGTCCCTCCAGCGGGGGGACTAACGGCGCCAGATCCGGGTTTTGCACCAGCAGTCCTATCAGTATACGCATGGTCGTGCGTTTTAGCTGCGGTGCGGGACGCGGCGCGCCATTTCCCGCCTGTTTTGGCATTAATCGTTCAAGCTGCGCGTCATCTAAAATGCCCAGCTTATTGCCCAACTCCTGACGCAAATAGATGCGCAGCGTTTCGCCCGGGACCTGGGTTATCAGCGGCAGCGCCAGCGTGCTCAGCTGCGCGCGCCCGTCCGGAGTACTCAGATCGACCTGCGGCAGCAGGCTGTTAAACAAGAACGTGGAGAGCGGCTGAGCCTGCTCCATCCGCGCCTCGAACGCCGCTTTGCCCTCTTTACGCACCAGCGTATCCGGGTCTTCGCCGTCAGGCAGAAACATAAAGCGTAGCTGGCGACCATCGGTCATGTACGGCAGCGCCGTCTCCAGCGCGCGCCAGGCGGCATCGCGGCCGGCCCGGTCGCCGTCGTAGCAGCAGATGACGTTATTCGTCACCCGGAACAGCAGCTGGATATGGTCGGCCGTGGTCGAGGTACCCAGCGAGGCCACGGCATAATTAATGTCGTACTGCGCCAGCGCCACGACGTCCATATACCCTTCGACAACCAGCAAACGCGGTGGTTCGGGGTTATCCTGCTGCGCTTCATACAGGCCATACAGCTGGCGGCCTTTATGGAATATGTCGGTTTCCGGGGAGTTCAGATACTTCGGCAGGGCATCGCCCAGCACCCGTCCGCCAAACCCAATCACCCGGCCTCGCTTATCGCGGATGGGGAACATCACCCGTTCGCGGAAGCGGTCGTAACTGCGTCCCTGATCGTTGGTGACCAGCATGCCGGCATCAATAAGCGACTGGCGGTTTTCCTGATTGCCGCCAAACCGTTTTAAAACGTTATCCCAACCTGGGGGAGCATAGCCGATGGCAAAGCGCGTAATCACCTCGCTGCTTAACCCCCGTTTCGCCAGGTACTGGCGCGCAGGATCGGCGGCGGGCTGCATCAGAGACTGTTGATAAAACGCATTCAGACCATCCAGTAACTGGTAGAGGTTCTGCCGTTGATGGCGCTCTATCTGGCTGGGTCCGTTGCCTGCTTCATAAGGCACTTCGAGGTTGTGCATGGCGGCCAGCTCTTCGACCGTTTCCACGAACTCGAGCTTGTCGTAGTTCATCAGGAAGTCGATAGCATTGCCGTGCGCCCCGCAGCCGAAGCAGTGGTAAAACTGTTTTTCACCGTTGACGGTGAAAGAGGGGGTTTTTTCGTTATGGAACGGACAGCACGCGTGAAAATTTTTGCCCTGCTTTTTCAGCTTTACCCGCGCATCGATCAGATCGACGATGTCGGTTCTGGCAAGCAGATCGCTAATAAATACACGTGGAATTCGTCCAGCCATAAGCCCCGTTATTTCTGATGACTATAAACGAAAATAAGCCGCGCATTCCTTTCGGAAGCACGGCCTTACAACTACAACTCGGTCTGAATTGAGAGCGTCGCTCTCAACAGATTAGTACAGACGAGTACGGCGTGCGTTTTCGCGAGCCAGTTTCTTCGCGTGACGTTTCACTGCAGAAGCTTTAGCGCGCTTACGTTCGGTAGTCGGTTTTTCATAGAACTCACGACGACGAACTTCCGCCAGAACACCTGCTTTTTCGCAGGAACGCTTGAAGCGACGCAGAGCTACGTCGAACGGCTCGTTTTCACGTACTTTAATTACCGGCATGTGCCTCTCACCTTTGATTAATTCGGTTTGCCGCTGGCCGCAATGCCAGCTTATTTCAAAATGGTGCGGAATTTTACTGCAACTACTGCTGCTTTGTAAAGCACCGGCGCCTTTTTTGAAAGGGACTTTTATAAGGGTGAGGAGTATACACGAAGAGAGCACCAGGGGTGAGCAAAGTTTTACATCGCCGGTCATTGGACCTACACTGCGCGGTATTGAAGCGAGGTAAAACAACTCATGCGTGTACTGGGCATTGAAACATCCTGCGATGAAACCGGCATCGCGATTTATGACGACCAGCAAGGTCTGTTAGCCAACCAATTGTATAGTCAGGTGAAACTGCATGCGGATTACGGCGGCGTGGTGCCGGAGCTGGCATCGCGCGACCACGTGCGCAAAACGGTGCCGCTGATCCAGGCGGCGCTGAAAGAAGCCGGTCTGACGGCGAAAGATATCGACGCCGTCGCCTATACGGCGGGTCCAGGCCTGGTCGGCGCGCTGCTGGTCGGGGCGACCGTTGGCCGGGCGCTGGCCTTCGCCTGGAACGTGCCGGCGATCCCGGTACACCATATGGAAGGGCATCTGCTGGCGCCGATGCTGGAAGATAATCCGCCGGCGTTCCCGTTCGTCGCGCTGCTGGTTTCCGGCGGCCACACCCAGTTGATTAGCGTCACCGGTATTGGTCAGTATGAACTGCTGGGCGAGTCGATTGACGATGCGGCGGGCGAAGCCTTTGATAAGACGGCGAAACTGCTGGGACTGGATTATCCCGGCGGGCCGATGCTGTCGAAAATGGCGTCCCAGGGCACCGAAGGCCGCTTTGTCTTCCCGCGGCCGATGACCGACCGTCCGGGGCTGGACTTCAGCTTCTCCGGCCTGAAGACCTTCGCCGCCAACACCATTCGCAGCAACGGCGACGATGAGCAAACCCGCGCCGACATCGCCCGGGCGTTTGAGGATGCGGTCGTCGATACGCTGATGATTAAATGTCGCCGCGCGCTGGAGCAAACCGGCTTTAAGCGTCTGGTGATGGCGGGAGGCGTGAGCGCCAACCGTACCCTGCGGGCGAAGCTGGCGGAGATGATGCAAAAACGCGGCGGCGAAGTGTTCTACGCCCGCCCTGAGTTCTGTACTGACAACGGCGCGATGATCGCCTACGCCGGCATGGTGCGTCTGCAAACCGGCGCCAAAGCCGAGCTCGGCGTGACGGTTCGCCCGCGCTGGCCGCTGGCCGAGCTGCCTGCCGCCTAACGCATCCTGAAACAGGCCGACGTCACGTCGGCCTGCCTTCCTGACTACTCCATACTTTTACACAGCGAGCAGATGGCTCCCTGATGCTTGTGCGAGTGCATCACGTCCGGGCGCTCGTACTCTTCCTCACAGCTAACGCATTGATACACGGTGGTGGAGGCGTTCCCCGCCGCGTCATAGCGCGGCTCGGCGATGCCGTCATCCACCTGCTTAATATAGTAGCGCCCGCGGGTAAGGAGCCCCATCAGCGGGGTCATGACAAAGGCGACGACCAGCGCAATCAGCGGCGAGAACGGCGCCAGCGTCGCCCCCAGCAGACCGAAGAAGGCGCAGATCGACAGCCCGGCGGCCAGGCCAAAGGAGACCACGCCCACCGGGTTAACGTTGTAGATCATGCCGCGGCGATACTCCGGCTGCGCCGGCGCCAGCTTGAGCAAGCCTTTATTAAAGGTGATGTCGGTCGCCACCACCACGACCCAGGCGATAGCGAAGTTGGAGTAAAAGCCGAGGATCCACGACAGGGCGCTGAACATATCGCCCTCCATCAGCGCCAGGGCAATCGCCAGGTTGACCACCACAAAAATAATCCGTCCCGGATAGCGTTTGGTGGTGCGGGTCCAGGCGCTGGTCCACGCCAGCGAGCCGGAGTAGGCATTGGTGACGTTAATTTTGATCTGCGAGATCACCACCAGCACCACCGCCAGCGTCAGGGCCAGCCAGCCGGGCACCAGGTTATCGAAGACGCTGACGAACTGCTGCACCGGTTCGGTATTGTGCACCGCCGGGAAACGGGTCAACAGATAGAAGCCGAGGAAGGCGCCGATGATCTGTTTGATCGCCCCTAACACCACCCAGCCCGGGCCGGCGGAAAAGACCGCCAGCCACCAGCTTTTACGATTCTCCGCGGTCTTAGGCGGCATAAAGCGCAGGTAATCAATTTGCTCGCCAATCTGCATGATCAGCGACAGGCATACCCCGGCGCCGAGCATGATGGCGGTAATGTCCACCGTCGACGCGCTGTTTTTACCGGCGAAATGCAGGAAGCCGTCCACCAGCTGCGGATCTTTGACAATCAGCCACACCACCGGCACCACCATCAGCACCAGCCACAGCGGCGTGGTCCACACCTGCAGGCGGGTCAGGGCTTTCATGCCATAGACCACCAGCGGGAGCACCATCAGGGTGGCGATCAGATATCCCATCCACAGCGGGATCCCGAGGCCCACCAGCAGGCCCTGGGCCATGATCGAGCCTTCGAGGGCGAAGAAGATAAAGGTGAAGCCGGCAAAAATAATGCTGGTGATCACCGAGCCGAAATAGCCGAAGCCGGCGCTGCGGGTGATCAGGTCAAGGTCAATGTTGTAGCGCGCGGCGGTGATCGCCAGCGGAATGCCGGTGAGGAAGATCACCAGCGCCGCCACCAGGATCGAATAGATGGCGTTGCTGGTGCCCCAGGCCATACCGATGCTGGCGCCGATGGAAAAGTCGGCCAGATAGGCGATGCCGCCCAGCGCGGTGACCGCGACGACGCCCGGACCCCAGCGGCGAAAGCTCAGCGGGGCGTAACGTAAGGTGTAATCTTCTAAGGTTTCCCGGGAGCCGGAAGTCCGCGTTGTCGCGGGTAATTCAGGGTTAAGATCCAGTGATGACATAGTCATTCCTTAATGGTTAGGCATGACTTGAATTAGCAAACCTTATGCCATATTGCAGGGCAGGCGTGGCGCGGAGGTGGAGGCAGGATGATATAAAGAGAGAGCAGAGGCTGCACCATCCGGACGCACTTGCGCCCGGCTGGTGCAACAGGCCTATTTGCCAAGCATGCCTTTGTCTTCGAGGAAGGCGATAATGGTGCTCAGGCCGTCGCCCTGCTTCAGATTGGTGAAGGTCCATGGGCGATCGCCGCGCATACGCTGGGTATCGCTCGCCATCACCTCCAGCGACGCGCCCACATAGGGGGCAAGGTCGGTTTTATTGATCACCAGGAAATCGGATTTGGTGATCCCCGGTCCGCCTTTGCGCGGGATCTTCTCCCCTTCGGCCACATCGATGACGTAGATGGTCAGATCCGCCAGCTCCGGGCTGAAGGTGGCGCTCAGGTTATCGCCGCCGCTTTCCACGAAGATAAGGTCGAGGTTACCGAACTTTTCACTCAGCGCTTCCACGGCGGCGAGGTTCATTGAGGCATCTTCGCGGATCGCCGTATGCGGGCAGCCGCCGGTTTCCACACCGACGATGCGTTCAGGCGCCAGCGCGCCCGCTTCGGTGAGGATGCGCTGATCTTCTTTGGTATAGATGTCGTTAGTGACCACCGCCAGCTGCCAGGTATCGCGCATCGCTTTACACAGTGCTTCCAGCAGAGCGGTTTTACCGGAGCCGACCGGGCCGCCGACGCCGACGCGCAGCGGATGTTTATAAGAGTTCATGGCTTCTCCTAGGAACGGAATAATCGAGAGTATTGGGTTTCATGCCGGGCAGAGGCGATGGCGGCGAGCGGGGTGGCCGATCCGATATCGCCGTCCGGCGCGGCCAGCGCGCGGGGCATCTCGGCCGCGTAGTGGTCACAAAGACGTAAAATCAGCTGCTGGGCGGCCTGCTGGCCGAAGGGGACCAGCTTGACGCCGGCCATCACGGCGCTCTCAATCCAGCTATAGCCCAGGCTGAGGGCCATCTCGGGCAGGGCGATACGCCAGCGCACGCCGAGCCAGGCCATCCCGGCGAGCTGGCTTTGCTGGCACAGGGAGCGCCACGGCGGCGGACAGTCCGGCTGCCAGTCGCTCAGCAGACGGGCAAACGCCGCGCCGCGGTTGCGCTCTTCCTCCCGCAGTTCACGAGTTTCCCGGCAGGCCAGCAGATAGGCGGTCCAGCGCTGGGCCGCAGCGATATCGCCTTGTTCGCAGGCGCGGTACAGGCGGGCGAACAGCGGCAGGTCAACGGTAAAAAAGCCTTCCGTCATCTGGCGTCGCTGCCAGCGCTCGAAGGCCGCGACGTCCGGCACCCAGCCGGCTTCCACAGCCCACTCCAGCCCCTGGGACCAGCTGTAACCCCCTACCGGCAGGTTGCTGCTGGCCAGCTGCATCAGCCGCAGGCGTTGTTCCGCTGTCGACATGCTAGTGGCTGTGAGCGTGGTGGTCATGATGAGCATGATGATGACCGTGGCTCTCGCTGGCGTAAGCGCCGGCTTCCGGCTCGAACGGCAGCTGGCCAAAGGTCACCGTCAGGCCGAACTGGCGCAGCATATCGTCCAGCACGTGATCGTGATGGTAGCGCAGCTCGCCCGGCATGATCTGCAGCGGCACGTGACGGTTGCCGAGGTGGTAGCAGGCCTTCGCCAGCATAAACGGATCGTCGCAGCGCACTACCGACACCCCTTCATCAGCGGCAATCACCTGCACAAACTCGGTGCCTTCTTCGTTGCTGAGCACATCGCCGCCGCGCAGCAGCAGGCCGCGGGGCAGCAGCAGGCCGGCTTCCCGGCCATCGTTGAGGGTGACCTTAACCCGGCTTTTGACGCGAACATCAATCGGCAGCGTAACGCTGGCGGTCGCGGCGGCGGGGATCTCCAGACGTTGAGTTAAATAAAGCATCCGCTCTCCTTAAAACAGAATCTATGGTCACTCCCGTTTTTGCAACACCGATTTTGACGACAAGTTGGCTTGCTTGAATCTATCCGGCGTCTGAATGGGATTTTATTCCCGCGCCTCGATGAGTTCCGCGCCTGATGAACCTCCAGAAAATATACGGCTTCAATGAGCCTTTCCGTTTTACAGGTTCCTCAACAGGCCGGTGGGCCGTTAGTATCATCAATATCAGTATTCGCAAAACCAGATGAATGATTGTTTAAACTGGTGTATTTCTGCCTTTATGCTTCGTAAGTTTGCTGTCGCGCCGTCAGTGCCCAGGCTATTCTGGCCAGCTTGTTTGCCAGAGCACAGGTGACGACAAAGTTGCTTTTCCGACACAACAACTCCCTGACCCAGTCGGCCAACTTGCCAGACTGGTGTTCCAGTTTTTGTATGAATACCCTGGCACACTGAACCAACAAAGTTCGGATCTTTTTGTTGCCCCGCTTGCTAATCCCTAACAATGTCGTCCGACCTCCCGTGCTGTACTGTCGGGGTACCAGCCCTGTTGCCGCCGCAAAGTCACGGCTGCTGGCGTACTGCTTCCCGTCGCCAATCTCAGTTGAAATAGTACTGGCAGTCAGCGTTCCAACGCAGGGAATACTCAGCAAGCGCTGTCCAACCTCATCTTCGTCCAACTTTCGTTTCAACTGAGATTCCAGATCTTTAATCTGCTCAACAAGATAGTGATAATGCTGTTGTAATTTCAGCAGTAACTGGCTGAGATAAAGAGGCAAACTACTGTCCTCAAGAAGGGTACTCAGTCGACTAATAACGGCAGCACCTCGCGGAACGCTGATACCAAATTCCAGCAGAAAAGCATGCATCTGATTAGTTGTTTTCACCTTATCCTGAACCAGGGATTCACGGACACGATGCAGAGCTCGCATTGCCTGCTGAGATTCGGTTCTGGGCTGCACGAAACGCATAGATGGACGTGATGCTGCTTCACAGATAGCTTCAGCATCAACGAAGTCATTTTTGTTGCTTTTAACGAATGGGCGGACAAATTGCGGTGATATCAGCTTTGGAAAATGCCCTAACTCTTCCAGCTTGCGTGCCATAAAGTGAGAACCGCCACAGGCTTCCATCGCGATGGTTGTTGCCGGGCATGTCGCCAGAAATTCGATTAGCTTTGGTCGGGTGAATTTTTTACGGTAAACGGCCTTCCCACGATGATCCTGACAATGAATATGGAAAGAGTTCTTACCCAGATCGATACCAATAAGCGCAATGTTTTCCATGATGGTTCTCCGAATGAAAGCCTGTCCTCAGCATAGTACTGGGAAGGAGGGAGTGACCATCTCATTAAATATCGTTGCGCCATCGGCAGAACGTCTGCCGGCTCGCTGGTGATAAGTTCGCCATCCACCCGCACCTCATAGGTCTGGGCGTCGACGGTGATGTTAGGCTGCAGGCTGTTGTGCACCATGTCGGCTTTCTGCACCGTACGGCAGCCTTTCACCACGGCGATCGCGCTGCGCAGGTTCAGCCGCCCGGCAACGCCATTGGCTGCCGCCGCCTGCGACAGGAAGGTGAGGCGGCAGTGATGGCGGGCGCTGCCCAGCGCGCCAAACATCGGGCGGTAGTGCACCGGCTGCGGGGTCGGAATAGAGGCATTGATATCGCCCATCGGCGCGATGGCGATCATGCCGCCTTTGATCACGGTGGCCGGTTTCACGCCGAAGAAGGCTGGTGACCAGACCACGAGGTCAGCCAGCTTACCCACCTCAATGGATCCGACTTCGTGTGCGATGCCGTGGGTCAGCGCCGGGTTGATGGTGTATTTGGCGATGTAGCGCTTCACGCGGAAGTTGTCGTTATCCCCGGTCTCCTCCGCCAGCGCTCCGCGCTGCACCTTCATGCGATGCGCCACCTGCCAGGTGCGGAGAATCACTTCCCCGACGCGGCCCATGGCCTGCGAATCGGAGGAGGTGAGCGAGAAGGCGCCGAGATCGTGCAGCACGTCTTCCGCAGCGATGGTTTCCCGGCGAATGCGCGACTCGGCAAAGGCCACGTCCTCAGCGATGTCCGGGTCCAGATGGTGGCAGACCATCAGCATATCGAGATGTTCATCGATGGTGTTGAGGGTGTAGGGCAGCGTTGGGTTGGTGGACGACGGCAAAATGTTCGGGTGGGCGCAGGCGGTGATGATGTCCGGCGCATGGCCGCCGCCGGCCCCTTCGGTATGGAAGGTGTGGATGGTGCGCCCGCCGATGGCGGCGAGGGTGTCTTCCACAAATCCGGATTCATTGAGGGTGTCGCTGTGCAGGGCAACCTGGATGTCCATTTCATCGGCGACGGTTAACGCACAGTCGATCGCCGCCGGGGTGGCGCCCCAGTCCTCATGGATCTTCAGGCCAATAACGCCCGCCGCCACCTGCTCGCGAAGGGCATCCGGCTGAGAAACGTTGCCCTTGCCCAGCAGGCCGATATTGACCGGCAGGCTGTCGGCCGCCTGCAGCATGCGTGAGATATACCACGGGCCCGGGGTGCAGGTGGTGGCATGGGTGCCCGCGGCCGGGCCGGTGCCGCCGCCGACCATGGTGGTCACGCCGGAGACCAGCGCCTCTTCCGCCTGCTGCGGACAGATCCAGTGAATATGGGTATCGATCCCGCCGGCGGTGACAATTTTTCCTTCGGCGGCAATCACTTCCGTCGCGGCGCCGATGGGGATGGTGACGTTGGGCTGGATGTCGGGGTTACCGGCTTTGCCGATGGCGAAGATCCGGCCGTCCTTCACGCCGATATCGGCCTTAACGATCCCCCAGTGATCGACGATCAACGCGTTGGTGAGCACCAGGTCGACACAGTCGGCGGCCAGCATCTGCCCCTGGCCCATGCCGTCGCGGATCACTTTGCCGCCGCCGAATTTGACCTCTTCCCCGTAGGTGGTCAAATCGTCCTCCACCTCGATCCACAGCTCGGTATCCGCCAGGCGCACCTTGTCGCCGACGGTGGGGCCGAACATATCGGCATAGGCCTGGCGTGAAATATTACTCATCGTTTACCTCCAGAGGGCCCATGACCTCGCCGCGGAAGCCGAAGACGGCGCGGTGACCGGCGAAGGCCACCAGCTCGACCTCGCGTTTCTGGCCGGGTTCAAAGCGTACCGCCGTGCCCGCCGGGATATTCAGGCGATAGCCGGCGGCCTGCTGACGGTCGAACTTCAGCGCCGGGTTAACCTCGGCGAAATGGTAGTGCGAACCGACCTGAATCGGCCGATCGCCGTGGTTCTCAACGACCACGCGACAGGTTGCCCGGCCGGTATTCAGGGCTATCTGACCGGGCTTAACGTGATATTCACCGGGGATCATGGCGCTACCTCAGATAATCGGGTTGTGAACGGTGACCAGCTTCGAGCCGTCCGGGAAGGTGGCTTCGACCTGGATATCCGGGATCATTTCCGGGACGCCCTCCATCACCTGCTCGCGGGTCAGGACGTGACGGCCTTCCTCCATCAGCGAGGCCACGCTTTTGCCGTCCCGAGCGCCTTCCATAATAAAGGCGCTGATGAGGGCCACGGACTCCGGATAGTTGAGCTTCAGGCCGCGGGCCAGGCGACGCTCCGCCACCAGCGCAGCGGTAAACAGCAACAGCTTGTCTTTTTCTCGGGGGGTCAGTTCCATAACGTTCTCTTAAGTCAGCCAGATTCGGGGAAGTACGGGAGATTTACCGGTGAGATGAGGGCGCAGAAACTGCCATACGTCGCGCATCACCCGCTGGCAAATCAGATTATCGTCACTGAGGAAACGCACCGTCAGCAGGCGGTCGGTCAGGCTGGCGCCGGCGTAGAGACCGAGCGGCGCCAGCGCGTCGCGCACCCCGTCGAGCAGGGCATCGGTAGCCGGATAGCACAGCAAAGTGCCGACCCAGGGACGTTCGGCGACGCTGGAGAGCTCTCCCTCCTGCAGCTGCAGGCGCTCGACCAGCAGCGGCTCATCATCCACCCATACCTCCAGCCGGTTGCTGAGGGTGCCGTGGCTGAAGGTTTCGCCAATCACCGGGCGGCCAAGGCAGAGCAGATCCCAGGCCAGCAGCCTGCTGGAGGCGCAAAGATGAAAGGTAGTGAACAGCCGGGCATTCGCCCCGGGAAAGAAGATGGCATCCTGCGGGAGCCACTCCAGGGTCGCCTGCGGGGCAAGGGTCAACTGCTGGCGAACTAGCGCTTGCGCGCCGCTGCTGCGGTAAAACTTGCTGGCGCCAGGCATGGTTATCAGCGTATGGCAGCCGGGGGCAAGGTGCGCGCTAATTGTCAGCTCATCACCGCCGACGATGCCGCCGGGCGGGTGAAGCAGATAGAGGTGACAGGTCTCTTCTTCCGGGTAAAACGGGCGCTGGACGGTCAGCGGGCCGACGTGTTGGGCGCTGGCGAGAACGGTCTTGCCGCCGGCCTGCTGAAAGCAGAGATCCAGCGTGGCCTGCCAGCCTTTTTTGAGTGGTGGTAACACGGTGCCGTGCAATGTTGCGCCCCTGCAAAATCAAGATAAAACAGCAGCAATGAGTATTGATCGGCGGGAGTTTATCCCGGTCATACGAAACGCTTATGTCATCCGTAACCCGGAGCGTCGCGACGGGCGCGAGGGGAAAGCGGCATAACCGCTCCGGATTATTCACCCGGATAATCTTTGCCGTCAATATCCTGATCCGCAGCCTGGGCGCGGCGGAAAAGGCGGCGGATCGGGTTGCGCCGCGCCGCCAGCCGCCAGCGCAACTTTTGCCTTTCCATGCTGCTAACGTATTGTTACAAAAGGAGGATGTGGCGATGATCGCCTTTGATGGCGAGGAAGCGTAAAAGAGCGGGTGAAAGGCGCGATTAGCGCAGGGGAGTTCCCCGGCTGGCGGAGCCGGGAGGGGTGATTACTTCTGCTCTGGCGTTTTTTTCTTCTTCACGCGGGTCCAGATTTTGCTCTCCTGGCGGCGCCACAGACGCTGAATGTTGTCGTGATGGCGCAGGAGGATCAGGCAGGAGAGCATCGACACCGGAAAGGTGTACTGCGGTTTGAACCACCAGACGTAGAACGGGGCGATCAGCGCGCTGACGATAGCGCCCAGGGAAGAGTAACCGCTGAGCAGGATGGTCAGCAGCCAGGTCCCGGCCATCACCCCGGTGAGATCGAGCCCGATGGGGGCGATAGCGCCGAAGGCCGTGGCGACGCCTTTACCGCCGCGGAAATGAAAGAAGACTGGCCAGATATGGCCCACGCAGGCGGCAATCGCCACTAACCCCAGCCAGAACGGCGTAAGGCCCAGCGCCCAGGCGCCCCACACCGGGAGCATGCCCTTCAGCACATCAAAAATAAGTACCGCTACGGCCGCCCCTTTTCCGCCAATTCGTAGTACGTTAGTGGCCCCGGGGTTGCCTGAGCCGCTGTCGCGTGGGTCGGGCAGGCCAGCAAGGCGACATACCAGAATGGCGCTGGAAATGGAGCCGCAGAGGTAGGCGAGGAGTACCAGTCCAGGCGCGATTGCACTCATAACGCTGTTCCGTTTTGAAAATGTCGTTGTATTCTCTGCATCTGTGGATAATACGCATAATTCGCCGGAAGTGGTATCCGGTTTAGCTAAAAAGCAGGCAGGACGTGATGGATATTGTATTTATAGAGCAACTTTCGGTAATCACCACCATTGGTGTTTATGACTGGGAACAAACCATTGAGCAGAAGCTGGTGTTCGATATCGAAATTGCATGGGATAACCGCAAGGCGGCCGCCAGCGATGATGTCAGCGATTGCCTCAGCTATGCTGATATCAGCGAGCGCGTGATCGCGCATGTGGAGGGGGGGAAATTTGCGTTAGTGGAGCGGGTGGCGGAAGAGGTGGCCGACCTGCTGCTGGAAACATTCCAGTCGCCATGGGTGCGCATAAAAGTCAGCAAACCTGGCGCCGTGGCCCGCGCGGCAAACGTCGGGGTGATTATTGAACGTGGCCTTAATCTGAAACAAAACTTTTCAGGTCATACTTGTTAAACAAATTGCGTTTATACCGGTCATAGCATCCGGTCATCAGGCAATTTTACTGGCGATGTCCTTCCAGAACGGTGGACGAATCCGTGTGTACTTCCTGTACGCTGCGGATTACGTGCGCTCTGGCAGCCGGGTTGTGCCTGTTGAACGATACCGTGTTCCTGGTTTTTTTCATTTTACTTTTTTAAAGGGTTTAATTGGATGAGCGATATACACTCGCTGCTGGTGGCGGCAATATTGGGTGTGGTTGAGGGTTTGACAGAGTTTTTACCTGTTTCCAGTACCGGTCATATGATTATTGTTGGTCACCTGCTGGGGTTTGAAGGTGATACCGCAAATACCTTTGAAGTGGTGATTCAGTTAGGTTCGATACTCGCCGTGGTGGTGATGTTCTGGCGTCGCCTGTTCGGCCTGATCGGCATCCATTTCGGGAAACCGCCGGCGCATGAAGGCCAGGGCAGCGGCCGTTTGTCGCTTATCCATATCCTTCTCGGCATGATCCCCGCGGTGGTGATGGGGCTGATTTTCCATGACACCATTAAATCCTTGTTTAACCCGGTGAACGTGATGTACGCCCTGATTGTCGGCGGCGTATTGCTGATTGCAGCGGAAGTGCTGAAGCCGAAACAGCCGCGCGCGGTCGGGATTGACGATATGACCTACCGTCAGGCGTTCGTCATCGGCTGCTTTCAGTGCCTGGCGCTGTGGCCAGGTTTCTCCCGCTCGGGGGCGACTATCTCCGGCGGCATGCTGATGGGCGTCAGCCGCTATGCGGCCTCGGAGTTCTCTTTCCTGCTGGCGGTACCGATGATGATGGGCGCCACCGTGCTGGACGTCTACAAGAGCATCGGCTTCCTGAACATGGGCGACGTCCCGATGTTCGCCGTCGGCTTCGTGATGGCGTTTATCGTGGCGCTGATTGCGATTAAAACCTTCCTGCAGCTGATCAAACGGATCTCGTTCATTCCGTTCGCTATCTACCGCTTTATCGTCGCGGCAGCGGTGTACGTGGTCTTCTTCTAAGGCCTGCGCCCTCAGCCTTGCGGCTGGGGGCAACGCTGTTCCTTCCACTGCGCTACCGCCGCAATTCTCCGCCGCGTCAGCTCCTCGCGAATTTCCGCCCCTTTAAAGCCCGCCGCCACGACCTCTTTAGTGGAGACCGACTGCGCCACTTCCCAGGCCTCCAGCAGCAGGCGCCCCTGCGGGTAATCGCTGGCCTCGAAACCGGTGCGTCCGCGGACGTCGGCTTCGCTGGTGAGCGCGATCTGCTGCACGCGCTGCGGTTTGCGCCACGCGTCAATGCTGTCGAAGAGTTTGACGAGGGTTTTCGGCTGCAGAATTGGCAGGGTGTGGATTAGGTCATGGTACTCCGCCACCAGTTTCGCGAGATCGCGGATATCGTTCGGCACCCGCAGACGCGCGCAGAGCTGCTCCACCAGCTTGACTCCCGCCGGACCATGGCCGTGGTGACGCGGCCAGAGCGCCTTCGGCGTCAGCCCTTTGCCGAGGTCATGGCACAGGGTGGCGAAACGTACGTCGACATCCGGCGACAGCATCGCGGCCATCGTGACGGTCATCAGGGTGTGCAGGCCGGTGTCGATTTCCGGATGCCATTTCGCCGGGGCCGGCACGCCGTACAGGGCGTCAATCTCCGGGAACAGCACCTTGAGGGCTTGACAGTCGCGCAGCGTCTGGAAAAAGACCTGCGGGTTGCGAGTAGTTAATGCGCTTTCCGTCTCTTTCCACACCCGCTCCGGCGTTAAATGCGCCAGCTCGCCGGCCTCAACCATCGCGGCCATCAGGGCCTGGGTCTCTTCGGCAATGCGAAAACCGAGGTGGGCGTAGCGGGCGGCAAAACGCGCGACGCGCAGCACGCGCAGCGGATCTTCACTAAACGCGGGAGAGACATGGCGCAGCAGGCGCTGACGGAGATCGTTCTGTCCGCCGTAGGGGTCGATAATTGCGCCGTCGGCATCCTGGGCGAGGGCGTTGACCGTCAGGTCGCGGCGCAGCAGATCGGCTTCGAGGGTGACGTCCGGGGCGGCATAGCAGGTAAAACCGGTATAGCCCGCGCCGGATTTGCGCTCGGTGCGGGCCAGGGCATACTCTTCCCGGCTTTGCGGATGGAGGAACACGGGAAAATCGCGGCCTACCTGTTGATAGCCCGCGTCTAGCATCTGTTGCGGGGTGGCGCCCACCACCACCCAGTCTCGGTCTTTGACCGGCAGCCCTAACAGCGCGTCACGCACCGCGCCACCGACCAGATAACTCTTCACGCCTGATTCTCCCGTATCCGTTTTTCGCAAGATGATACGTAAGTCTGGCAGAGAAGACGAATTAGTTCATCCACCGGTCTTTACGTTTGCGGCTTGGCACCAGATGCGGCAGCACCAGACCGAGCAGCAGACCGACGCCCAGCACACCGCCGCCGTACATAAACCACTGCATGATAATGGTGCGCTGTTTATCATCAAGCTGCAGATTTGCCGCATTCACCTTCTTCTGCGCGACAACCAGCTCGTTTTTCAACTTTTGGTTCTCGTCCTTCAGCGCGTTAATCACGCTGTCGCTGCCGGCGACTTTCTTCTGCATATCCGCCGTGCGCTGGTTCCAGGTGGCATCGATGTTATTCAGCTTATCGGTCAGCGTTTTGACCTGGTTTTCCAGATCCGGGACGCGGGTGCGCAGGCTGGGCTCGTTGCTCAGCTCTTTCAGCGGGATCCAGGCGGTACGGCCGTTGCTATCGCGAATTTGCGCGTAACTGGTGCTGTCGTTCGTTTGCAGTACCGACACTTCTTCCCCGGCGTTGATGGTGCCGACCAGACGATAATTATCGCCCGGGCCGCTGCGAACCCAGGTGTTCAGCTCATCGGAAACGTAGCGCTTTTCTTCTGCGTGAACCGCCGTGGCGGCGCTAAGCGCGAGCAAAGTAAAAGTAATCAGGCGTAATTTTGGCATCAGGTCATCGTTTGGTCATAAAAAGTGGAACGATAGTAGAGGCATCGCCAGAGCGACGCAAAGTTTTCCGCCACAATCGGAATCATCCAGGAGGTGGCCCGGCAAAAAGCGCGTTGCATGGCGATTCACCGCAAAATACTATCTACTGACAAAAAATATTGTCGTAAGTTCGCCGCAATTTGTCGGCGCAGCACAGAAGCGGAAGAATTCAGTCATGGCTCAAGAAATCGAACTCAAGTTTATCGTCGCTCAGGATGGGGTAGAGACGCTGCGCGAGCAGCTCAATGCGCTCGAGGCGAAACATACGCCCGCGGGCCAGTTGCTGAACATTTATTACGAAACCGCCGATAACTGGCTGCGTCGTCACGATATGGGGCTGCGCATCCGCGGCGATCAGGGGCGTTATGAGATGACGCTGAAAATCGCCGGTCGGGTGGTCGGCGGCCTGCACCAGCGCCCGGAATATAATATTCCACTGGATAAACCGGAGCTGGCGCTTGAGCGCCTGCCGGCGGAGGTCTGGCCGCAAGGGGAACTTCCGGCCGCGCTGGCGGAGCATGTCCAGCCGCTGTTCAGCACCGATTTTGCCCGTGAACGCTGGGTGATCCAGGAAGGAAAGAGTGAGATTGAGATTGCCCTCGATCGTGGCGAAGTGAAGGCGGGCGAACATCAGGAGCCGATCTGCGAACTGGAGCTGGAGCTGCTCGCCGGGGAGACCGCCGATCTGCTGCGCCTCGCGCATCGTTTGCTGGAGAGCGGCGTCCTGCGTCAGGGGAGCCTGAGCAAAGCCGCGCGCGGGTATCATCTGGCGCAAGGTAACAATGAGCGTCCGGTGACCCGGCTGGCGGTGCTGCCGGTGGCAGCGAAGGCCAGCGTGGAGCAGGGGCTGGAGACGGCGCTGGAGAGCGCCCTGGCGCATTGGCTGTATCACGACGAGATCTGGCTGCGCGGCAACGCAAAAGCCAAAGCGGAAATTCTGCTGGCGATAGCCCGCGTGCGCCATGCCCTCGTGCTGTTCGGCGGCATCGTGCCGCGTAAGGCGACCACCCACCTCCGCGCGTTGCTGAACGACGCCGACGCCGTTCTGCTGGCTGCGGACACCGCCGACGAAGCGTTATTCCGCACCGAGGTCGTTGGCGCCAAACTGGCCCTGACCGAATGGCTGGTCCAGCGCGGGTGGCGTCCGTTCCTCAACGAGGCGGGAGAGAAAAAAATAGCCGGATCGTTCAAACGGTTTGCCGATATTCACCTCTCGCGGGTGGCGGCCGAGCTGCGCAGCGCCGTGCAGCATCTGGCGGTAGAAGATGCCGCTGACCAGTTGCCGAAGCTGTCCCGCGACATCGACAGCGTCCAGCTGCTGGCGGGCGCCTATGGCGACGCCGTCGCGCCGTGGCTGGAGAACTGGCAGGAACTTCAGCGTGCGATAGAGCATGACGACCGCAGCGTGTTTGAATATTTCCGTCGCCAGGCGCTGGCTGCCGAGCCGTTCTGGCTGCATAGTGGAAAACGATAATTACAGGCCAGGGAGCCCTTATGATGCCGCTTTCTCCGCAGTTACAGCAGCACTGGCAGACGGTCGCTGACCGTCTGCCAGCGGATTTTCCCGTTGCCGAACTGAGCCCACAGGCCAGGTCGGTGATGGTGTTCAGCGATTTTGTCGAACAGAGTGTGATCGCTCAGCCGGGCTGGCTGAATGAGCTTGCGGACTCCGCGCCGGCGGCGGAAGAGTGGCGGCATTACGAAGCCTGGCTGCAGGAGCGCCTGCAGGCCGTCACTGACGAAGCGGGGTTGATGCGAGAGCTGCGTCTCTTCCGCCGCCAGATGATGGTCCGCATCGCCTGGGCGCAGGCGTTGTCGCTGGTGCGCGAAGAAGAGACGCTGCAGCAGCTGAGCGTCCTGGCGGAGACCCTGATTGTCGCCGCCCGCGACTGGCTGTACGCCGCCTGCTGTAAAGAGTGGGGAACGCCATGCAACGCCGAGGGTCAGCCGCAGCCGCTGCTGATCCTCGGGATGGGAAAGCTGGGCGGCGGCGAGCTGAACTTCTCTTCCGATATCGATCTGATCTTTGCCTGGCCGGAGCATGGCGCCACCCGCGGCGGCCGCCGCGAGCTGGATAACGCCCAGTTCTTTACCCGCCTGGGGCAGCGGCTTATCAAGGCGCTCGACCAGCCGACGCAGGACGGCTTTGTTTATCGGGTGGACATGCGCCTGCGGCCGTTTGGCGACAGCGGGCCGCTGGTGCTCAGCTTTGCGGCGCTGGAAGATTATTACCAGGAGCAGGGGCGGGACTGGGAACGCTACGCGATGGTGAAAGCGCGGATCATGGGCGATAACGACGGCGCCTACGCCAGCGAACTGCGCGCGATGCTTCGCCCCTTCGTCTTCCGCCGCTATATCGACTTCAGCGTGATCCAGTCGCTGCGTAACATGAAAGGCATGATCGCCCGTGAAGTGCGGCGTCGCGGGCTGAAAGACAACATCAAGCTCGGCGCCGGCGGCATTCGTGAAATTGAATTTATCGTTCAGGTCTTTCAGCTGATCCGCGGCGGTCGCGAACCTGCGCTGCAGCAGCGCGCGCTATTGCCGACACTGGCGGCGATTGATGAGCTGCATCTGCTGCCGGAAGGCGACGCGACGCTGCTGCGCGCGGCCTATCTGTTCCTGCGCCGGCTGGAAAACCTGCTGCAAAGTATCAATGATGAACAGACCCAGACCCTGCCGCAGGATGAACTGAACCGCGCCAGACTGGCGTGGGGGATGCATACCGATGACTGGGAGACGCTGAGCGCGCAGCTGGCGAACCATATGGCCAACGTACGGCGGGTGTTTAATGAACTGATCGGCGATGACGAGGCTCAGTCGCCAGATGAGCAGCTGGCCGAGTACTGGCGCGAGCTGTGGCAGGATGCGCTGGAAGAAGATGACGCCAGTCCGGCGCTGGCGCATTTAAACGACGCCGACCGCCGCAGCGTGCTGGCGCTGATTGCCGATTTCCGCAAAGAGCTGGATCGGCGCACCATCGGCCCGCGCGGCCGCCAGGTGCTGGATCAGCTGATGCCGCATCTGTTGAGCGAAATCTGCTCGCGCGCCGATGCGCCGCTGCCTCTGGCGCGGATCACGCCGCTGTTGACCGGCATCGTCACCCGCACCACCTATCTTGAACTGCTGAGCGAATTCCCCGGCGCGCTGAAACACCTGATTACGCTCTGCGCGGCATCGCCGATGGTCGCCAGCCAGCTGGCGCGCCACCCGCTGCTGCTGGATGAGCTGCTGGATCCCAACACCCTCTATCAGCCGACGGCGACCGATGCCTATCGCGACGAGCTGCGTCAGTATCTGCTGCGGGTGCCGGAAGAGGATGAAGAGCAGCAGCTGGAGGCGTTGCGCCAGTTCAAGCAGGCGCAGCAGCTGCATATCGCGGCGGCGGATATCGCCGGCACCCTGCCGGTGATGAAGGTCAGCGATCATTTAACCTGGCTTGCCGAAGCGATCCTCGATGCGGTGGTGCAGCAGGCATGGGGGCAGATGGTGGCTCGCTACGGCCTGCCGACCCATCTGCACGATCGCCAGGGGCGCGGCTTCGCCGTCGTCGGCTACGGTAAGCTCGGCGGTTGGGAGCTGGGCTACAGCTCCGATCTCGACCTGGTGTTCCTCCATGACTGTCCGGCGGAGGTGATGACCGACGGCGAGCGGGAGATTGACGGCCGTCAGTTCTACCTGCGGCTGGCCCAGCGGATCATGCATCTGTTCAGCACCCGCACCTCGTCCGGTATTCTCTACGAAGTGGACGCCCGGCTGCGCCCTTCCGGCGCGGCGGGGATGCTGGTTACCACCGCTGACGCGTTTGCCGACTATCAGCAGAACGAGGCCTGGACGTGGGAGCATCAGGCGCTGGTGCGCGCCCGTGTGGTCTATGGCGACCCGGCGTTGCAGGCGCGCTTTGACGCCATTCGTCGCGATATCCTGACCACCCCGCGGGAGGGCGCAACCCTGCAGACCGAGGTTCGCGAGATGCGCGAGAAGATGCGCGCCCACCTCGGCAACAAGCATCCCAATCGTTTTGATATCAAAGCCGATGCCGGCGGGATCACGGATATTGAATTTATTACCCAGTATCTGGTCCTACGCTATGCCAGCGACAAGCCGAAGCTGACCCGCTGGTCTGATAATGTGCGTATTCTCGAGCTGCTGGCGCAGAACGACATCATGGACGAGGAGGAAGCGCGCGCCTTAACGCACGCGTACACCACCTTGCGTGACGCGCTCCATCACCTGGCCCTGCAGGAGCTGCCGGGACACGTGGCGCCAGAGGCCTTCAGCCGGGAGCGCGAGCAGGTCAGCGCCAGCTGGCAGAAATGGCTGATGGCTTAACTATAAAATCGGGTGTGCTATTATCGCGCGCAAAGTTTGCGTCTCGCAGGAGAGAGTCATGAAAGTAACGCTGCCGGAGTTTGAACGTGCAGGAGTGTTGGTGGTGGGTGATGTGATGCTGGACCGCTACTGGTACGGCCCCACCAGTCGTATTTCCCCGGAAGCCCCGGTGCCGGTGGTGAAGGTGGAAAATATCGAAGAACGTCCTGGCGGCGCGGCAAACGTAGCGATGAACATTGCCTCGCTGGGGGCAACCTCGCGCCTGGTGGGATTGACCGGGATTGATGACGCCGCCCGCGCGCTGAGCCAGGCGCTGGCCAACGTCAATGTGAAGTGCGACTTCGTCTCCGTCCCGACTCACCCGACTATCACCAAGCTGCGGGTGCTGTCGCGCAATCAACAGCTGATCCGCCTCGACTTTGAAGAGGGCTTCTCCGGCGTCGATCCGCAGCCGATGCACGAGCGCATTCAGCAGGCGCTGGGCTCTATTGGCGCGCTGGTCCTTTCGGACTATGCCAAAGGGGCGCTGACCAGCGTCCAGACCATGATCCGACTCGCACGTGAAGCGGGCGTGCCGGTGCTGATCGATCCGAAAGGCACCGATTTCGAACGCTATCGCGGCGCGACGTTGCTCACCCCGAACCTCTCTGAGTTTGAAGCGGTGGTGGGCAAGTGCCAGGATGAAGCGCAGATCGTTGAGCGCGGCATGAAGCTCATCGCCGAATTCGAACTGTCGGCGCTGCTGGTGACGCGCTCTGAGCAGGGGATGACGCTGCTGCAGCCGGGGCGTCCGCCGCTGCATATGCCGACCCAGGCCCAGGAAGTGTACGACGTGACCGGCGCCGGCGACACGGTGATTGGCGTGCTGGCGGCGACCCTGGCGTCCGGCAACACCCTGGAAGAGGCCTGCTATTTCGCTAACGCCGCGGCGGGCGTGGTGGTCGGTAAGCTGGGTACATCCACCGTTTCCCCTGTCGAGCTGGAAAACGCGGTCCGCGGCCGGGCTGAGACCGGCTTTGGCGTGATGAGCGAAGAGGAGCTCAAACAGGCGGTTGCGGCGGCGCGCAAGCGCGGCGAGAAAGTGGTGATGACCAACGGCGTCTTCGACATTCTGCATGCCGGTCATGTCTCCTATCTGGCGAATGCGCGCAAGCTGGGCGACCGTCTGATCGTGGCGGTCAACAGCGATGCCTCCACCAAACGTCTGAAAGGCGAAACCCGCCCGGTGAACCCGCTGGAACAGCGGATGATCGTGCTGGGGGCGCTGGAAGCCGTCGACTGGGTGGTCTCCTTCGAAGAAGATACTCCGCAGCGCCTGATCGCTGGCATCCTGCCGGATCTGCTGGTCAAGGGCGGCGACTACAAACCGGAGCAGATCGCCGGCAGCGAAGAGGTCTGGGCGAACGGTGGCGAAGTGTTGGTGCTCAACTTTGAAGATGGCTGCTCGACTACCAATATTATTAAGAAAATACAAAAAGATAGCGAAAAATAACTTTTTCGTTATTCACCCGCCTGTGTGGTGAAACATTACGGCCTGCGATAGCGATATCGCGGGCCGTTTTTATTTAATCATGTGGAAAATGATTTAGCGCAATAAATAATCATGTTAAGCGCATTTTTCGTACAAATCGCGTTAAGGTAAGCGTAAATACTGAAGTGAGTAAAAGGCATATGACTGATCAGAACATCCACCGCTGAAGGAGTATGCGCATGAACCATAACGATATGTATTCAATGAAGAATTTTGATTTTTTGGCGCGGAGTTTCGCCAGAATGCACGCCCAGGGCCAGCCAGTTGATCTTCAGGCCATTGTCGGCAATATGGATGAAGAACATCGTGAATGGTTTTGCCAGCGCTATGAACTGTACTGTCGCCAGGTGAGTAGTCAGGCGGAAGCCGCCCATTAAGCCAAACGCAAAACGGGCCCCCAGGGGCCCGTTTTTTACTGCTGCTCTTCGCTGCCCGGCGTCGCCGCCGGGCGGTTTTCGAGGTCATTCAGGCGCTGCTCCAGCAGCGCCAGTTTTTCCCGGGTCCGCAGCAGCACCTGAGTCTGCACGTCAAACTCTTCGCGGCTAACCAGATCCAGACGGGTCAGCTGCGACTGTAGCGCCTGGCGGATTTTCTTCTCAACATCCTCACCCAGATCGCGAAGTCCTTTTGGCATCGACTCATGGACCTGGCGGGCGATTTGTTCAATTTTTTTCGGGTCAATCATGGTGGTTTCCTGCTCGGGTCGGATGATTGATCATTGTAGTGCGAACCAGGCCGCCTATAAACCAGAAATGTTTGAAGCTTATGCATTGCCGAGGATAGTCAATAGCGTTATAGTTATCTCGCTTATTCTCAGGGCGGGGCGAAATTCCCCACCGGCGGTAAATCAACCATGGCGTTGAAAGCCCGCGAGCGCTTCCCGTGACTACGGGAAGGTCAGCAGATCCGGTGTAATTCCGGGGCCGACGGTTAAAGTCCGGATGGGAGAGAGTAACGGCACAGTCGGGCCCAGGCCCGCTCGCGTTGACTTTTGCCGCTAAACCGGCGCTCCTAAGACTGCCCTGATTCTGGTAACCATAATTTTAATGAGGTTTTTTTACCATGAATCAGACGCTCCTTTCTTCTTTTGGTACCGCTTTTGAACGTGTGGAACACGCTTTGAACGCCCTGCGCGAAGGCCGCGGCGTGATGGTGCTTGATGATGAAGACCGTGAAAACGAAGGCGATATGATCTTCGCCGCTGAAACCATGACCGTTGAGCAGATGGCGCTGACCATTCGTCACGGCAGCGGCATTGTGTGCCTGTGCCTGACCGAAGAACGCCGCAAACAGCTGGATCTGCCGATGATGGTAGAGAACAACACCAGCGCCTACGGCACTGGCTTCACCGTGACCATCGAAGCGGCCGAAGGTGTGACCACCGGCGTCTCCGCTGCCGACCGCGTGACCACCGTCCGCGCGGCCATCGCCGACGGCGCGAAACCTTCCGATCTTAACCGTCCAGGTCACGTCTTCCCGCTGCGTGCGCAGCCGGGCGGCGTACTGACCCGCGGCGGCCACACCGAAGCCACTATCGACCTCGTGACCCTGGCTGGCTTTAAACCGGCAGGCGTGCTGTGCGAGCTGACCAATGACGATGGCACCATGGCCCGCGCGCCGGAGTGCATCAAGTTCGCTCAGCAGCACAATATGGCGGTAGTCACGATTGAAGATCTGGTGGCCTATCGTCGCGAACATGAGCGTAAGGCCAGCTAAATAGCGGTTCGCTACGCCCAAGCACAGCCCACTTGTTAGTGGGCTGTGTTGTTTCTGCGCTTTAACCGATGCCCATCGTCTGGAGTACCACCAGGCTCAGCCCCATGACCGACATCCCGCACAGGACGCCGTAGCTTGGATTGCTTTGCGGATCGATCTCTTTCGCCAGCGGCATCAGTTCATCGACCGACAGCGCCACCATAATCCCGGCGACGGCAGCCATGATCGCGCCCATCACCAGCGGCGAGACCAGGCTCCCCAGAATCAACCACGCCAGCACGCCGCCCAACATTTCCGCCATGCCGGAAAGCCCGGCCCAGAACACCGCTTTGCTGCGCGAGCCGGTGGCGGCATACACCGGTCCGGCAACCGCCAGTCCTTCCGGAATATTGTGCAGGGCGACGGCAAGGGCGACGCCCATGCCAAGCTCGAGGTTGTTGCTGGCCGTGACATAGGTGGCGATCCCTTCCGGAAAGTTATGCAGGCTGATCCCCAGCGTCAGAAGAATAGCGGTGCGGCGTAAGTTGCGCGGGCGCGGCATGGCGGGAGTCATCAGATCCTGCGGGTGGGCGTGCGGCAGCAGGCGGTCAAGACCAAAGTAACCCAGCAGGCCGACAACAAACATTCCGTAGCCGAGCAGCGGCGACATGCCCTCGGCGGCCAGCGCGGCAGGCAGCATTTCCATTAACGAAATCAATAGCATAATCCCGGCGGCAAAGCCGAGGGAGAAGCCAAGCAGGCGGTTAGAGGGTTTCTGGCCAATCACGCCGAATATGGCGCCAATGAAGGTTGCGCTACCGGCTAACAGCGTCAATATTAAGGGTGATGACATCGCTTCTCTCCCTGTGAAAATAATTACATACGAGTATATTGCCTGAGGATGCGCGTACGGGACACGTCCCTTTACCGCGAATTACATTCAAATTTTCTGACGATCATCATCATGGTTATCTGAGTTTATCCTGGCGCAAAAGCGCGTAATGTGAGCACATCACATTGACACCCTAAGGATATCATCATGTCCCGTACCCGAATGCCCGCGTTGTTTCTCGGCCATGGCAGCCCAATGAACGTGCTGGAAGACAACCGTTATACCCGCGCCTGGGCTCAACTGGGCGAAACCCTGCCGCGTCCGAAAGCGATCGTGGTGGTCTCTGCGCACTGGTTTACGCGCGGTACGGGCGTAACTGCGATGGAGGCGCCGAAGACCATTCATGACTTCGGCGGTTTTCCGCAGGCGCTGTATGACACGCATTATCCGGCGCCGGGCTCTCCGGCGCTGGCGCAACGGCTGGTGGAGCTGCTCTCGCCGGTGCCGGTCACCCTCGATACAGAAGCCTGGGGATTTGACCATGGCTCGTGGGGCGTGCTGATTAAAATGTATCCGCAGGCGGATATCCCGATGGTTCAGTTGAGCATCGACAGCACCAAACCGCCGGCCTGGCATCTCGAAATGGGGCGGAAGCTGGCCTCGCTGCGTGATGAAGGCATTATGCTGGTGGCCAGCGGCAACGTGGTGCATAACCTGCGCACCGCCCGCTGGCATGGCGAGAACACGCCGTACCCTTGGGCAGAGTCCTTCAATAACTACGTGAAGGCGAATCTGCAATGGCAGGGGCTGGACGAGCAGCACCCGCTGGTTAACTACCTGGCACACGAAGGGGGCTCGCTCTCCAACCCGACGGCGGAGCATTTCCTGCCGCTGCTGTATGTCCTGGGGACGTGGGATGGCGTTGAGGCGATAACGATCCCAGTCGATGGCATCGAGATGGGCTCGCTGAGCATGCTGTCGGTGTTGGTTGGCGCCTGATGATAGCGCGCTCCGGCGGCATTTACCGTCGCCGGAGCGCGGCATTATTCGACGAAAATGTGCGGATAGAAGCGCGACAGATCCTGGGTGATCAGCGCCCGGTCTTCGCGAATACCGATCCCTGCAGGCTGGTCGTTGATGAGCCAGCTGCCAATCAGCGTATAGCTATCGCCAAACTTCGGCAGCGGGTAAAACGCCTGCACGATGGTGCCTTCTTCCCCGTACGGGCCTTCTACTGCCTCCACCACTTTGCCATTTTCAACGATCGACACGTTAGCGCCTTCGCGGGAGAAGATTGGCTTAATGACGTACTTCTCCATCTCCGGGTGAGCATCTTCGCTGAAGTAGGCCGCCAGCAGATTAGGGTGATTGGGGAACATCTCCCACAGCATCGGCAGCAGCGCCTTGTTGGAGATAATGCTTTTCCACGCCGGCTCCAGCCAGCGGACGCCAGCGTCTTCCAGCTTGGTGGAGAACATCTCCCGCAGCATAAACTCCCACGGATAGAGCTTGAACAGATTGCCAATCACCTGATCCTGCAGATCGGTAAACTGGCCTTTTTCGCCCAGGCCGATATCTTCAACGTAGAGGAATTCCGTCGCCAGCCCCGCTTCAGCGGCGCAGTCCTGCAGATACTGCACGGTACCGCGATCTTCAACGGTATCGCGGCAGCAGGCCATATGCAGCAGCTGAAAGCCAAACTGCTCGCGCAGCTCGCCGAAGCGATCGATCAGCTTTTCCTGCAAACTGTTGAACTGGTCGCTGCCCGCCGGCAGCTTGCCGGCGTTGAGCTGATCTTCCAGCCAGATCCACTGGAAGAAGGCCGCTTCATACAGCGAGGTCGGGGTGTCGGCATTGTTCTCCAGCAGCTTCGGTTCGCCGACGCCATCCCAGGCCAGGTCGAGACGTGAGTAGAGCGACGGCTGGTTGGTTTTCCACGACTGGCGTACAAAACCCCAGGTGTGTTTAGGGATGCGGAATTTGGTCATCAGCTCATCGCTGGCGATCACTTTTTCCACCACCTGGAGGCACATCTGATGTAGCTCAGCGGTGACCGCTTCCAGCTTTTCCACCTGCGCGAGGGTCAGCTTGTAATACGCCTCTTCGCTCCAGTAGGGCTCGCCGTACATGGTATGGAAGTTGAAACCGTACTCGGTCGCTTTCTCGCGCCAGTCCGGGCGCTCGGTAATACTGACTCTTTCCATGTTGCTTAGCCGCCCATTGAGCGAGAAGAGGACGTTGAGCCTGCGGCGCTACGCTGCATGGTCGACTGTTTCGCTACCGACTCGCCAAAGCCGCCGCGGGTGACAGTGGTGGTGGTGGCTGGCTTCGGCGCCATCGCGGTTTTCGGCACGTTCATGGTGCGGCCCGGCTGGGCGGCGCCATAGCTCTTGCCGCTGGCGTCAGTGTACTGACCGTAGGCCGGGCTGGCCGGATTTTTCGAGCTGAACAGCGGCTGCTGTTGCGCCATGCCGCCGCCCATCAGGCGGCCCATCATGTAGCCGGCCATCAGCGGCATCCAGAAGCTGCCGCTGCTTTGCGCCTGCGCCTGGTTTTCCGGGGCGACGCCCGCCTGGGCTGGCGTCTGCTGGCACTGGCCTTCGCCAAACTCGGCGACGCAGTCTTCGCGGGTGGCATACTTCGGCGCAGTGCGCTCTGCCTCTTTTACCGCGTTGGTGTAGGCCGTGGTGCATTCGGCTGCTTTGCCCGGGTTGGCGGCGGAGCAGTCATCGGCGTTCTGGTACAGCGACACCGTTTCGTCGCTTTTTTCACAACCGGCGAGCATAAAGACCGCGGTAACGGCCAGCGCGACCGGCGTCAGATGGCGTGCGCTCCAGCTTTTGCGGAACGACGAATGATTAATATTTTTTGTCCGTTTCATATTTGTCTTCCAGGACCCAGTGGTATGGCGTGTGTTAACGCTCAGGATAGAGGATGAGTGGTGGAAAATGAAGCGAAGAGGGGCGCTAAGCGGGGGATCTTTACGTTGCCTTACGTTTAACGCATCGCCTGTCCGACGGACAGGCGATGCGCATCACAGTATGAGAATTACTGACGGAACGGATTGCTGCCGCTGCTCTGGTTGGTTCGTGCGGACACCGGCTTCACCGCCGCGGTAGTGTTGCCGTAGCCATCAGCGGTGGCATCCTGTTGCGGATTTTCCGGCGCGACGCTATCTGCGGAGGTGGAGATGGGTTTACCCAGCGTGTTGTTCAGGGCGACCAGATCCTGCTCGTTCAGGGTACCTAACGCCGACTTAATGTTCAGCTCGTTGATCAGGTAGTTGTAGCGCGCATTCGAGAGCTGCTGCTTAGCGTTATACAGCGTAGTGGTGGCGTCGAGGACGTCAACGATAGTACGCGTACCCACCGAGTAGCCAGCTTCCATGGCATCCAGGGAGCTTTGCGCAGAGACCACCGCCTGTTTGTAGGCGTTGATGCTGCTGATGGAGGCGTTCACGTTGTTAAACGATGAACGCACAGTCTGCACGACGCTGCGGTGGGCGCTTTCCAGCTGCTCGCTGGCGCCAACGAAGTTGTATTGCGCCTGTTTGACCTGCGAGGTCACCGCGCCGCCCTGATACAGTGGCAGAGAGAAGTTCAGGCCGATTTGGTTCTGCCCGGCATCGTTATCCTGGTATTGCTGAGGATTATTATGGGTTTTTGAACCACTGTAGCTAGTATTCGATATCCCACTCGACGCGGATAGGCTGAGCGTCGGCAAATGGCCGTCCTGCGCCTGGCGAATCTGCTCGCGAGCCAGGTCCTGGTTCAGACGCGCCTGCAGCAGCGACAGGTTGCGGTTCTCCGCTTCCTTCAGCAGGGCGTTGACCGCCTGCGGCTTGTTGGTTTTGAAGCCATTCACGTTCAGGGAGGCCAGCTCCGGATAGTAATTACCGGTGACCTGACGCAGTTCTTCGACGGCGTTGTCGAGATCGTTACGCGCGGTGACTTCGTTCGCCAGCACGGCATCGTATTGTGAACGGGCGTTCTGTACGTCGGTGATCGCCACCAGGCCTACGTTAAAGCGCTGCGTGGTTTGATCCAACTGGCGGTAAATAGCCTGTTTCTGCGCTTCGGTATAGGAGAGCGTGTCGATGGCGGCCAGCACTTTAAAATAGGCCGTCGCGGTATTCAGAATCAGTGTTTGCTGATCGGTCTGATACGTGACATCCTGAATCCCTGCCGTTTTTTCCTGCAGCGTCAGGGCGCGCCATTTCGACATATCAAACAGAACCTGCGTTAACTGCAGCGAGCCGCTGGTGACGTTTGAATTGATGCCGTTGCTGTCGCGATAGCCATTGTTATAGGTATAATCCGCTCCCAGCCCAAGCTGAGGCAGTAATGGACTGCGCGCTTCGTTGATCTTTTCGAACGCGGCGTCACGATCGGCTGCCGATTTACGCAGATCGGGGTTGCTGATGCGTGCCTGCTGGTAAACCTGAAGCAGGTTTTCCGCCTGGCTCATGGCGCTGAACCCGGTCAGGCTCAGGCCGATAAGAATGGGGAGCAATTTCTTCATTTGCATTCCTTGTTGTGAAGCATTTAGCGCTGGTCTAATTCTAAGAAAAATTCCGCTGATTGTATCGATTCTGCCGCCGTAAAAAGTTGGCGTTACGTGCCATCCGGCGGTAATTTGCACCAATCTAACATACGGACCGTAAAACGGTAGCCAAACGGTTTGGAAATCCCTAATTTCAGATTCGCAGGACATGACAATGAGCAAACCCACGCAGCAGGGAATTACCTTCTCCAAAAATGATGTAGAAATTATTGCACGCGAAACGCTATATCGTGGTTTTTTTTCGCTCGATTTATACCGTTTTCGCCACCGCCTGTTTAACGGCGGCATGAGTGGCGAAATCACCCGTGAAATTTTTGAGCGCGGGCACGCCGCCGTCTTGCTACCCTTTGACCCGGTGCGCGACGAAGTGGTGCTGGTCGAACAAATCCGTATCGCCGCCTATGATACCAGCGAGAGCCCGTGGCTGCTGGAGATGGTCGCCGGCATGATTGAAGCGGGTGAAACGGTGGAAGATGTTGCCCGTCGGGAAGCGCTGGAGGAGGCCGGGCTTGAAGTTGGGCGGACGAAACCAATATTAAGCTATCTGGCCAGTCCCGGCGGCACCAGCGAACGGTTATCGATCCTGGTGGGAGAAGTTGATGCATCGACGGCAAAAGGCATTCACGGCCTGGCCGAGGAAAACGAGGATATTCGGGTGCATGTGGTGAGTCGGGAGCAGGCTTACCAGTGGGTAGAAGAGGGGAAAATCGACAACGCAGCCTCTGTCATCGCCTTGCAATGGCTGCAATTGCATTATCACAATTTACGAAATGAGTGGACAAAATGAAGCGTTATACACCTGACTTCCCTGAGATGATGCGCCTGTGCGAGACCAACTTCGCGCAGTTGCGCCGCCTGTTGCCGCGAACGGATGCAGCGGGTGAGAAGGTAAGCTATCAGGTGGGAAGCGCGCAGTATCGGTTAACGATAGTTGAATCGACCCGCTACACTACTCTGGTGGCAATAGAGCAGACTCTGCCTGCAGTGAGCTACTGGAGCCTGCCATCGATGACCGTCCGCCTCTACCATGACGCCATGGTGGCCGAAGTGTGTTCGAGTCAGCAGATCTTTCGCTTCAAAGCGCGATATGATTATCCTAATAAAAAGTTGCATCAACGCGACGAAAAGCATCAAATTAACCAGTTTTTGGCCGACTGGCTGCGTTACTGTTTAGCACATGGAGCGATGGCGATTCCGGTTTGTTAGCGTCGTTAAACCTAAGGACACCATTTGGAAAGCCTGTTAAACCTACCTCTGGCTGGTGAGGCCAGAGTCAGGATATTACAAATTACTGATACTCACCTGTTTGCTGAAAAGCATGAAACGTTGTTAGGCATCAATACCTGGGATAGCTATCAGGCCGTACTGTCGGCCATTCATGCCTCACAGCGTCCATGCGATCTGATTGTCGCAACAGGCGATCTGGCGCAGGACCACTCCTCCGCGGCCTATCAGCATTTTGCTGAGGGCATCGCGAGTTTTGCTGCACCCTGCGTCTGGCTACCGGGCAACCATGATTTCCAGCCGGCGATGTACAGCACCCTGCAGGAGGCGGGCATTTCCCCTGCCAAGCGCGTGTTTCTCGGCGATCGCTGGCAGATCCTGCTGCTCGACAGCCAGGTGTTTGGCGTTCCCCATGGCGAGCTGAGCGACTTCCAGCTGGAGTGGCTCGAACATAAGCTGGCGGAGGCGCCGGAGCGCTATACCTTACTCCTGCTGCACCATCATCCGCTGCCGGCCGGCTGCAGCTGGCTGGATCAGCATAGTCTGCGCAATGCCGGCGCGCTGGACAGCGCGTTGAGCGCCTGGCCGCGGGTGAAGCATCTTTTGTGCGGCCATATTCATCAGGAACTGGATCTCGACTGGAATGGCCGGCGCATGATGGCGACGCCGTCGACCTGCGTCCAGTTTAAACCGCACTGTGCCAATTTCACTCTGGATACGGTGTCACCGGGCTGGCGCTGGCTGGAGCTTCACCCTGACGGGACGCTGACCACCGAAGTGTGCCGCCTGGAAGGCGCCGCGTTTCATCCGGATATTGCTTCAGAAGGCTACTGATGGCGACGCTCCTTTATCTGCATGGCTTTAACAGCTCTCCGCGCTCGGCGAAGGCGACGGCGTTAAAGACCTGGCTGGCGCAGCACTATCCAGAGATCACCATGGTGGTGCCGGAGTTGCCGCCTTACCCGGCGGAAACGGCGGAGCTGTTGGAGTCCATCGTGCTGGAGCACGGAGGCGAGCCGCTGGGGGTCGTAGGGTCGTCGCTGGGCGGCTACTACGCGACCTGGCTTTCGCAGTGCTTTATGCTGCCGGCGGTGGTGGTTAACCCGGCGGTGCGGCCGTTTGAACTACTAAACAATTTTCTCGGCCACAATGAGAATCCATACACCGGGCAGCAATATGTGCTAGAGTCTCGCCATATTTACGATCTCAAAGTCATGCAAATCGACCCGCTCGAAGCGCCGGATTTACTCTGGCTGCTGCAGCAGACCGGGGATGAAGTGCTTGATTACCGCCAGGCCGTTCATTACTACGCCTCTTGCCGGCAGACGGTAGAGGAGGGCGGTAATCACGCATTTGTCGGCTTTGACGATCATTTCACTCAGATTATCGAATTTCTCGGCCTGCGCTAAACGGCCCTGAACGACCTACGAATACACACCATGACGCAATCTTCATATAATGCTGATGCCATTGAGGTACTCACCGGGCTAGAGCCGGTGCGCCGCCGTCCGGGCATGTATACCGACACCACTCGTCCTAACCATCTTGGTCAGGAGGTTATTGATAACAGTGTGGATGAAGCGCTGGCAGGCCACGCCAAACGCGTGGAAGTTATCCTTCATGCCGACCAGTCCCTGGAGGTCATTGACGATGGTCGTGGGATGCCGGTCGACATCCACCCGGAAGAGGGCGTGCCGGCGGTTGAGCTGATCCTCTGCCGGCTGCATGCGGGCGGTAAGTTTTCCAATAAAAACTATCAGTTTTCCGGCGGCCTGCACGGGGTGGGGATCTCGGTGGTCAACGCCCTGTCAAAACGCGTGGAGGTCAACGTGCGTCGCGACGGTCAGGTCTACAGCATCGCCTTTGAAAATGGTGAAAAAGTGGAAGACCTGCACGTCACCGGCACCTGCGGCAAACGCAATACCGGGACCAGCGTCCATTTCTGGCCGGACGAAAGCTTCTTCGACAGCCCGCGCTTTTCCGTTTCACGTCTGACCCACCTGTTAAAAGCGAAAGCGGTGCTGTGCCCGGGCGTGGAAATTGTTTTCCGCGACCAGGTGAACAACAGCGAGCAGAGCTGGTGCTATGCCGATGGCCTGAACGATTACCTGAGCGAAGCGGTGAACGGCCTGCCGCTGCTGCCGGAAAAACCATTCGTCGGCGCCTTCTCCGGCGAGACGGAGGCGGTGGACTGGGCGCTGCTGTGGCTGCCGGAAGGCGGCGAACTGCTGACCGAGAGCTACGTGAACCTGATCCCGACTATGCAGGGCGGGACGCACGTTAACGGTCTGCGTCAGGGGCTGCTCGACGCGATGCGTGAGTTCTGCGAGTACCGTAATATCCTGCCGCGCGGCGTAAAGCTGTCAGCGGAAGATATCTGGGATCGCTGCGCGTACGTGCTGTCGGTGAAGATGCAGGATCCGCAGTTCGCCGGGCAAACCAAAGAGCGCCTGTCGTCGCGCCAGTGCGCGGCGTTCGTCTCCGGCGTGGTGAAGGACGCCTTCAGCCTGTGGCTGAATCAGAACGTGCAGGCCGCGGAGCTGCTGGCGGAGATGGCCATCTCCAGCGCCCAGCGCCGTCTGCGCGCGGCCAAAAAAGTGGTGCGCAAAAAGCTGACCAGCGGTCCGGCGCTGCCGGGTAAGCTGGCGGACTGTACCGCCCAGGATCTGAACCGTACCGAGCTGTTCCTCGTCGAAGGGGATTCGGCGGGCGGCTCAGCCAAGCAGGCGCGCGATCGCGAATATCAGGCGATCATGCCGCTGAAGGGCAAGATCCTTAATACCTGGGAAGTCTCTTCCGATGAAGTGTTAGCTTCGCAAGAAGTGCACGACATTTCGGTGGCGATTGGTATTGACCCGGATAGCGATGATTTAAGCCAGCTGCGCTACGGTAAAATTTGTATTCTGGCGGATGCGGACTCCGATGGTCTGCACATTGCCACCCTGCTGTGCGCGCTGTTCGTAAGACATTTCCGTACCCTCGTGAAAGAGGGGCACGTCTATGTGGCGCTACCGCCGCTGTACCGTATCGACCTCGGTAAAGAGGTTTACTACGCGCTGACGGAAGAAGAAAAAACCGGCGTGCTGGAGCAGCTAAAGCGCAAGAAGGGCAAGCCAAACGTCCAGCGCTTTAAAGGGCTCGGTGAGATGAACCCGATGCAGCTGCGCGAAACCACCCTTGACCCGAATACCCGCCGCCTGGTGCAGCTGGTGATCAGCGATGAGGACGAGCAGCAGACCACGGCGATAATGGATATGCTGCTGGCCAAAAAGCGTTCGGAAGATCGTCGCAACTGGCTGCAGGAGAAGGGCGATATGGCGGATCTGGAAGTGTAAGTCTGTACGCTGCGCCAGACGTAAAAGGGAGCCTCAGGCTCCCTTTTTCATGGCATTACTGAGTCGGCGGACTTAAACGCCAGCCTGCAGAATACGGATGCTGGTCTCCAGCACATCGCCTTTGACCGCTTCCGACCAGGCTTTCATGTGCGGGGTTTGCAGGTGTGCTTCAAGATGCGCGACGCTTTCCCACTGCTCGACCATGACGATAGAGTCGGGCGCTGTGGTCTGGAAGCTGACGCCGGCGGCATGATCCACCAGCGGGGCATAGCCGTGGCAGCCGGCCTCCTGCAAAACGGTCGGAATAATTTTCGCGAACTGATCGAGAACCGCCTGGCGGTGGTGCTGGCCCGGGCGGGTACGGATTTCTGCAATCACTGTTAACATGGTTAACTCAACTCCTTCTGTGTGGATCTTGTCATACTCCAGGTTCCAATAACTCGAAATATGTAGAGCATAGACCCCTAGTTAACCAAAAATTTCCGCTAGATGCTTGCGATATTCTGCGATATACCGCGGGACATCAGGCATTTTTATCACGTCGTTGGCGATAAAGGTTGGCAATGCCTCCATGCCGAGGAACTGATTGGCTTTATGGAACGGCAGGTAAACGCCGTCAACGCCGACGCCGTGGAAGAACTGGTCCTGGTCGGTGAAGGCTTCCATCGGCGCGTTCCAGGTCAGAGAAAGCATATATTTTTTCCCCTGCACCAGGCCGCCGGAGCCATATTTTTTGCTGGCGTCGGAGCGGGTACGGCCATCGCTGGCGTACAGCGAGCCGTGGCCTTCGGTAAAGACGTCATCCATATATTTTTTCACCGTCCACGGAGCGCCCATCCACCAGCCCGGCATCTGCCAGATCACCACATCGGCCCACAGGAAATTCTGTACTTCTTCTTTTACGTCGTACTCGCTTTCGGCGCGAACGCTTTTAACATCGTGCCCGGCGTCGCGCAGATAACTCTCCGCGACCTCGGTCAGGGTGTCGTTCAGTTGGCCATTCGAGTGGGCGAATTTTTTTGCGCCATTGATAATCAGGATGTTGCTCATTTTTTACCCTCATATATGAAAATTTGCCGACGATCTTACCCCGCGAAGCGGGGCAGTAAAATGAGCAAAATGTGCAAAGTCTTTTGCCAAATGAGCAATAATCTCGCTACCAGTACACGCGGGCCTCGAAGCCGCCGTCGCGCGCGTTGGCAAAATCAACCTGCATGCCGTGCAGCGAGGCGATGCGCCGGACGATCGACAAGCCCAGGCCGCTGCCCGGCGCCTCCTGCCCCGGCGGACGATAAAAACGCTCGCCAATGCGCGAGAGCGCCTGCGGGCTAATGCCTGGGCCATTATCGCGCACCCGGAACTCGCGGGCGTTGAGCGTGATATCGACCTGGCTGCCGCGAGGGCTATAGCGTACGGCGTTATCCAGCAGATTGCGCACCAGCAGACTGAGCAGCAGCGGCTGGCCGGTGCGGACGATATGGCTGGCATTAAGATGCAGGCGCAGCTCAATCCCGGACTGCTGCGCCGGGTGATACATCTCCATCACTGCCGACTGCAGCAGATCGGCGATAGCGACCTGCTGCACATCATCCAGTTGGGCGAGCGAGTCCAGCCGCGACAGCGTCAGCAGCTGATCCACCAGTCGGGTGGCGCGATCGATCCCCTGGTGGAGCTGATCCAACGCTTTCTCACGCCCTTCGGGATCGTCCAGGGAGAGTTGGGCGACTTCGGTCTGCACCTTCAGCGCCGCCAGCGGGCTGCGTAGCTCATGGGCGGCATCAGAGGTAAACCGACGCTCGCGCAGCATGGCGTCGTGAGTGCGTCGGAACAGCTGATTCAGCGCTTCGACCAGCGGGCGAACTTCGGCGGGGATCTTCTCCACGCTGAGCGAATCCGCCGAGTCCGGCGCGCGCAGGCGCAGCGTGCGCGCCAGATTTTTCAATGGCGCCAGCTCGCGGCTTAACAGCACGATGAGCAGCACGAACATCAGCGGCAGGGCAACCATCCACGGGGTGAGCTGCGAGGTCACGATATCCATCGCCATTTCGCGCCGGTAATCCCACTCCTGGCCGACGGCGATGCGGTAGCGGCCGTCGGCGGTGGTTAACCACAGGAAACGCCACTCGTCATCGTCGTCACGCAGATAGCCATCGCTGAATCCTTCGCGCTGCGAATTCCACTGAATATCCTCTCCGTTCTCGCCGTCATTAAGCACCATTTTGCCGTTGCGGGTGAAGATGGCGAACGCCAGCGCGTCGTCGTCGATGTGCCCGTGGCGTACCTTTTTCTTTTCCCCGAGCAAGGCGGGCGGGGCGCGCAGTTCATCGAAATGCATGACGCTCAGGCGGCGAGCGAACAGCAGCTGCTGGGTATCGAACAGCTTATCCAGCTTTTTGCTGGTCTGCTGCCAGGCGATAACGCTGGCCATCCCCCAGGCGGCGGTGGTCAGTACGGCAAACAGCAGCGTCAGGCGCAGGCGCAGGCTCAGGCGGGCAAGTCGTTTCATGCGTCACCCAGGGTATAGCCGATGCCGTGGACGGTACGGATAAAGTCGCTGCCGAGCTTGCGGCGCAGATGATGGACGTGAACTTCCACGGCGTTGCTGGAGACCTCGTCGTCCCAGGTGTAGAGCTTTTCCTCGATAAGCTTACGCGGCAATACGCGCCCGGCGTTGCGCATAAGCAGTTCCAGCAGGGCGAACTCCTTCGGCTTCAGCGCCAGGCTTTCGCCGTCGAGGCTGGCGGTTAAGCGGTTCGGATCGAGGATCACCTTGCCGTGGCGCAGTTCGCTGCTGCTCTGGCCGTGCGCGCGGCGGATCAACGCTTCGAGGCGCGCTGCCACTTCAATCAGGGCGAAAGGTTTGCACAGGTAGTCATCGGCGCCCAGGCGCAGGCCCTCCACCCGCTGGCTGAGGGCATCGCGGGCGGTGAGGATCAACACCGGCTCATGGCGGCCTTTATCGCGCCATTCGCGCAGAATATCGAGGCCATCGATGCCGGGTAGGGTGAGGTCAAGGATTGCGGCGTCGTAGGGGGCGCTGTATAAGGCATTTTTGCCCTCCAGCCCGGCGGTAAACCAGTCAATGCTAAAGCCCATTTTGCTCAGCCCGGCTTTGATGCCGTCGCCGATAAGCTTGTCATCTTCCACCAGTAATATGCGCATGTTTCCCTCCGACGATCCCGTTTCTTTGCGCAGTAAACCGCGTTGAAGCGGGTGATGTACAGCATTAAAATTTCTTTTTTCCGCTTAAGAAGTCGTTAAGTTTTGCCGGGCGTAATAGGAGCCATACCAACACAAAAGGGAGAATATAAGATGAAAAAAATTGCTGCGATGACCGCGATTATTGCTTTGGTTTCCATGCCGGTACTGGCCGCCGGGCAGGGAGGATTCACCGGACCGTCGACTACCACTACCACCCAGGCTGGCGGCTTCACCGGGCCGAGCGGCGCGGTGACCACCGTGGCGAACGCCAAGTCGCTGCGTGATGACACCTGGGTGACCCTGCGCGGTAAAATCGTCGAGCGCATCTCTGATGACCTGTATAAATTCCAGGATGCTTCCGGGGTGATCAATGTCGATATCGACCACAAGCGCTGGAACGGCGTGACCGTCGGCCCGCAGGATACAGTAGAAATTCAGGGGGAAGTCGATAAGGACTGGAACTCGGTAGAAATCGACGTTAAACAGATCCGTAAAATCGCGCCATAAGTCTCCGTCGGATAAGCGCAAGATCGGTCAGGAATCGCGATCCTCGCTCTGTCAGAGTATGTCGCGAGGAGGAGACGATGAACGATATTAAGGCCAGCCCGGCGTATGTCGGGCGCTTCCAGCGCGTCTGTAGGTACATTGCGCGCCATCTTGATGAGCCGCTGTCGCTGGAGACGCTGAGCGCGATAGCGCACAGTTCGCCTTACCATTTTCACCGGCAATTTAGCGCCTATACCGGCATTCCATTGTACCGGTATATTCAGTGGTTGCGTCTGCGACGCGCCTGTTGGCGCCTGGCGTTCAACCCCCGCGATAAAGTCATCGATATTGCCCTTGATGCCGGATTTCAGAATGCGGAGTCGTTCAGTCGTGCCTTCCGTACCGCGTTTGACCAAAGCCCGACCCAATTCCGTCAACAACCGGACTGGGCCGAGTGGCATCGACGCGTACCGAAACATACGCTACAGGAGCAAACGTCGATGGACGTCAACATTATTTCGTGCCCCTCCACCCGGATAGCCGTACTGCAACATCGCGGTAGCCCGGACCTTGTCAACGCCACCGCCGCGCGTTTTATCGCCTGGCGTAAGACGAGCGGATTATCGCCCGTCGCCACCAGCGATACCTGGGGGATCGCCTGGGACGATCCGCAGACCACCCCGCAGGAGGCATTTCGTTTTGATATCTGCGGTACGGTCGATCGGCCGGTTGGTGAAAACGCCTTTGGCGTGATTAACGGCGAAATCCCCGGCGGACGCTGCGCCGTCGTGCGCCATCACGGCTCGCTGGACACGCTGGCGAACAGCGTTTGGTTTCTCTATCGCGACTGGTTACCCGCTTCAGGCGAGACGTTACGGGATTTTCCGGTGTACTTCCGTTACCTCAATTTTGTCCATGAGGTGGCTGAGCATGAACTGCAAACCGATATTTATCTGCCGCTGGCCTGATTAAGCGTGACGGAATCCTCAGCCGATCTCACGGCCTGTGACTCAGGGCGTGAGATCGGGTATTATCGCGGGTAGTTTTGCCGTCCGAACGGTCGGTACCCAGATTGAGGATCCACGATTAATGAGCGATATGGCAGAGCGCCTTGCGCTGCATGAATTTACGGAAAATGCTTACCTGAACTACTCCATGTACGTGATCATGGACAGGGCATTACCGTTTATTGGCGATGGCTTAAAACCGGTCCAGCGTCGCATCGTCTATGCGATGTCCGAGCTGGGGCTGAACGCCAGTGCGAAATTCAAAAAGTCCGCCCGCACCGTCGGCGACGTGTTGGGTAAATATCACCCGCACGGCGACAGCGCCTGCTATGAAGCGATGGTGCTGATGGCGCAGCCGTTCTCTTACCGCTATCCGCTGGTGGATGGTCAGGGAAACTGGGGGGCGCCGGACGATCCCAAATCTTTCGCCGCCATGCGTTACACCGAATCCCGCCTGTCGAAGTATGCCGAGCTGCTGCTCAGCGAGCTGGGGCAGGGGACGGTCGACTGGGTGCCAAACTTTGACGGCACGCTGCAGGAGCCGAAAATGCTGCCAGCGCGTCTGCCGAACATCCTGCTGAACGGCACCACCGGCATCGCGGTAGGCATGGCGACCGATATTCCTCCGCACAACCTGCGGGAAGTGGCCAAAGCGGCGATTACGCTGATTGAGCAGCCGAAAACCACCCTCGACGAACTGCTGGATATCGTACAGGGGCCGGATTTCCCGACCGAGGCGGAGATCATCACCTCGCGGGCGGAAATTCGCAAAATCTACCAGAACGGGCGCGGCTCAGTGCGCATGCGCGCGGTGTGGAGTAAAGAGGACGGCGCGGTGGTGATCAGCGCGCTGCCGCATCAGGTCTCCGGCGCCAAAGTGCTGGAGCAGATTGCGGCGCAGATGCGCAATAAAAAGCTGCCTATGGTTGACGATCTGCGCGACGAATCGGACCACGAAAACCCGACCCGTCTGGTGATTGTCCCGCGCTCCAACCGGGTGGATATGGAACAGGTGATGAACCACCTGTTCGCCACCACCGATCTGGAGAAGAGCTACCGCATCAACCTCAATATGATCGGCCTTGACGGCCGCCCGGCGGTGAAAAACCTGCTGGAGATCCTCAGCGAGTGGCTGGTGTTCCGTCGCGATACCGTGCGTCGCCGTCTAAACCATCGGTTAGAGAAAGTGCTGAAGCGCCTGCATATCCTCGAAGGTTTGCTGGTGGCGTTTCTTAATATCGATGAAGTGATTGAGATCATCCGCACTGAAGATGAACCGAAGCCGGCCCTGATGTCGCGCTTTGGCATCAGCGAAACCCAGGCGGAGGCGATTCTGGAATTAAAACTGCGCCACCTCGCCAAACTGGAAGAGATGAAGATCCGCGGCGAGCAGAGCGAGCTGGAAAAAGAGCGCGACCAGCTGCAGGCGATTCTGGCGTCTGAACGTAAGATGAACAACCTGCTGAAAAAAGAGCTGCAGGCCGATGCCGATGCCTTCGGCGACGACCGTCGCTCGCCGCTTCACGAGCGTGAAGAAGCGAAAGCGATGAGCGAGCATGACATGCTGCCGTCTGAGCCGGTGACTATCGTTCTGTCGCAGATGGGCTGGGTGCGCAGCGCCAAAGGACACGACATTGACGCCCAGGGCTTGAGCTATAAGGCGGGCGACAGCTGGAAAGCCTCGGCGAAGGGCAAGAGCAACCAGCCGGTGGTGTTTATCGATACCACCGGACGCAGCTATGCCATCGATCCGATTACTCTGCCTTCCGCGCGTGGCCAGGGTGAACCGCTTACCGGCAAACTGACCCTGCCGCCGGGCGCGACCGTGGAGCATATGCTAATGGAAAGCGACGATCAGAAACTGCTGATGGCTTCCGACGCGGGCTACGGTTTCGTCTGTACCTTCAACGATCTGGTGGCGCGCAACCGTGCCGGGAAAGCGCTAATCACCCTGCCTGACAACGCGCACGTGATGCCGCCGCTGGTGATTGAGGATGAGTCCGATATGCTGCTGGCCATCACCGCCGCCGGGCGGATGCTGATGTTCCCGGTCAGCGATCTGCCGCAGCTGTCGAAAGGCAAGGGCAACAAAATTATCAGCATTCCGGCGGCGGAAGCCGCAGCCGGCCAGGACGGTCTGGCACATCTGTTTGTTCTGCCGCCGCAGAGTACGCTGACCATTCACGTCGGCAAACGGAAGATCAAACTGCGTCCGGAAGAGCTGCAAAAAGTCACCGGCGAGCGCGGCCGCCGCGGTTCGCTGATGCGCGGGCTGCAGAAAATTGACCGCGTGGAAATTGACTCGCCGCGTCGTGCCGCGGCAGGCGATAGCGAAGAGTAAGCGCGTCTCCTCCCGTCTTTGACGGGAGGAGACGAAAAAATGCCGCAAAATCGTTGTTTATTCAGGCGTTGCGATTAACAATGTCCATCATCAGGGACCCAGGAAGAACGGTCCCGGCCTGCGCAGAACTTGTGAGCCTGCCTTCTGCCAGCAGCGAATAATTCTAAGCGGTTTGGGTTTTAGAGGTAGCTATGCTATTCATTTTTCGAGTAATTTTCGTGGTCATTTATTGCATCGTAGTGTGCGTACTTGGCTGTCTGTACTGCTTGTTCAGCCCACGTAATCCAAAACACGTTGCCACTTTCGGCCATCTGTTTGGCCGTTTATCTCCGGTATTTGGCCTCAAGGTAGAGCTACGCAAACCCGCCGACGCGGAAAGCTATGGCAACGCGATCTACATCGCTAACCACCAGAACAACTATGATATGGTGACGGCGTCGAATATCGTGCAGGCTCCGACGGTCACCGTAGGTAAAAAGAGCCTGCTATGGATCCCGTTCTTTGGCCAACTGTACTGGCTGACGGGCAATTTGCTGATTGACCGTAATAACCGAACCAAAGCGCACGGCACTATTGCCGAAGTCGTCAACGCTTTTAAAAAGCGTAAAATTTCGTTCTGGATGTTCCCGGAAGGGACCCGTAGCCGCGGCCGCGGCCTGCTGCCGTTTAAAACCGGGGCTTTTCACGCGGCTATTGCCGCTGGGGTGCCGATTATTCCGGTGTGTGTCTCGAATACATCGAATAAAATAAAGCTCAATCGCTGGAACAACGGTCTGGTGATTGTGGAAATGCTGCCGCCGGTAGATACCACTCAGTTTGGTAAAGACAACGTGCGCGCGCTGGCGACGCATTGCCGCGAGCTGATGGCCGCCAAAATCGCTGATCTGGACAACGAAGTGGCCGAGCGCGAAGCGGCTGGAAAGCAATAAGACAGGAAACGCCGCCAACGCGCGCGTATTGCTGGCGGGAAACGAATTCCCTTTTTCATTTGTCAGTATGTCATGGAGTTAATATGTCACTCAGTCGGCGTCAGTTTATTAAGGCTTCCGGCGTAGCGCTGTGCGCTGGCGCCGCGCCGCTGAAGGCCCATGCCGCCGGCCAGCAGCCTGCGCTGCCGGTTCCGCCGCTGCTGGAATCTCGTCGCGGCCAGCCGCTGTTTCTGACGCTGCAGCGTTCCCACTGGTCGTTTACCCCCGGCACCCGCGCCCCCGTCTGGGGGATCAATGGCCGCTATATGGGGCCGACGATCCGCGTCTGGAACGGAGACGACGTCAAGCTTATCTACAGCAACCGCCTGACGGAGAACGTGGCGATGACCATCCGCGGTCTGCAGGTGCCTGGCCCGCTGATTGGCGGCGCGGCGCGCATGATGTCGCCGAACGCCGACTGGGCGCCGGTGCTGCCTATCCGCCAGAGCGCGGCGACGCTGTGGTATCAGGCCAACACGCCGAACCGGATGGCGAAACAGGTTTACAACGGTCTGGCCGGCATGTGGCTGGTGGAAGACGAGGTCAGCAAGAACCTGCCGATCCCTAACCACTATGGCGTCGATGACTTCCCGGTGATTATTCAGGATAAACGGCTGGATAACTTCGGCACGCCGGAATATAGCGAACCGGGCAGCGGCGGCTTTGTGGGCGACACGCTGCTGGTTAACGGCGTGCAGAGCCCGTATGTTGAAGTGTCGCGCGGCTGGGTGCGCCTGCGCCTGCTGAACGCTTCCAACTCCCGGCGCTATCAGCTGCAGATGAGCGATGGCCGACTGCTGCATGTGATTTCCGGCGATCAGGGATTCCTGCCGGCGCCGGTTTCGCTCAAGCAGCTATCGCTGGCCCCGGGGGAGCGGCGTGAAATTCTGGTCGATATGACTAACGGCGATGAAGTATCCATTACCTGCGGCGAAGCGGCGAGCATCGTCGACCGTATCCGCGGTTTTTTTGAACCGTCAAGCATCCTGGTCTCCACGCTGGTGCTGACGCTGCGTCCGACCGGGCTGCTGCCGCTGGTGACCGACAGTCTGCCGGTGCGCCTGCTGCCGACCGAGCTGCTCTCCGGTACGCCGATCCGCAGCCGGGATATCACCCTTGGCGACGATCCGGGCATCAACGGCCAGCTGTGGGATCCGCAGCGTATCGATATCACGGCGCAGCAGGGGACCTGGGAGCGCTGGACGGTGCGCGCCGACCGCCCGCAGTCGTTCCATATTGAAGGGGTGATGTTCCAGATCCGTAATGTCAACGGCTCGTCTCCTTTCCCGGAAGATCGCGGCTGGAAGGACACCGTGTGGGTCGACGGGCAGGTTGAGCTGCTGGTCTATTACGCTCAACCGTCGTGGCCGCACTTCCCGTTCCAGTATCTGAGTCAGACGCTGGAGCTTGCCGATCGCGGCTCGATCGGCCAGATGCTGGTGAATCCCGCGCCGTAACCTCTTTGACCCTGGCCGGCGCACGGTCAGGGTTTGAGAAAATCCTCCTTCATTTCCACTATCATTCCGGCTTATAATCCACGCCCTTTTGGTTATTTTTTTATCATTTTCCCCGGAAGCAATATGAGCGCAATATCCCTGATCCAACCGGATCGTGACCTTTTTTCCTGGCCGCAATACTGGGCTGCCTGTTTTGGCCCTGCGCCCTTTTTACCGATGTCGCGTGAAGAGATGGATCAACTTGGCTGGGATAGCTGCGACATTATTCTGGTTACCGGCGACGCCTATGTCGACCACCCGAGCTTCGGGATGGCTATCTGCGGCCGCATGCTGGAAGCGCAGGGTTTCCGGGTTGGGATCATCTCCCAGCCGGACTGGAACAGCAAAGACGACTTTATGCGTCTGGGAAAACCGAACCTGTTCTTCGGCGTGACCGCCGGCAACATGGACTCAATGATCAACCGTTACACCGCCGACCGTAAACTACGTCATGACGATGCCTATACGGCGGGTAACGTGGCGGGCAAACGTCCGGACCGCGCTACCCTCGTCTATACCCAGCGCTGTAAAGAGGCGTGGAAAGATGTGCCGGTGATCCTCGGCGGCATCGAAGCCAGCCTGCGTCGTACCGCCCACTATGATTACTGGTCCGACACCGTGCGCCGCTCGGTGCTGGTGGACTCCAAGGCCGATATGCTGATGTTCGGCAACGGCGAGCGTCCGCTGGTGGAAGTGGCTCATCGCCTGGCGATGGGCGAAACCATCGACCAGATCCGCGATGTGCGCAATACCGCCATCATGGTGAAAGAGGCGCTGCCCGGCTGGAGCGGCGTGGACTCCACCCGTCTGGATACGCCCGGTAAAATTGACCCCATCCCGCATCCGTACGGTGAAGATCTGCCGTGCGCCGATAACAAACCGGTCGCGCCGAAAAAACAGGAAGCGAAAAGCATTACTGTGCAACCGCCGCGGCCCAAACCGTGGGAAAAAACCTATGTGCTGCTGCCTTCCTTCGAGAAGGTGAAAGGCGATAAGGTCCTGTACGCTCACGCCTCGCGCATTTTGCACCACGAAACCAACCCCGGCTGCGCCCGGGCGCTGATGCAAAAGCACGGCGAGCGCTACCTCTGGATCAACCCGCCGGCAATCCCGCTCTCCACCGAAGAGATGGACAGCGTCTTCGCGCTGCCGTACAAGCGGGTGCCGCATCCTTCCTATGGCGATGCGCGTATTCCGGCGTATGAGATGATCCGCTTCTCAATCAACATCATGCGCGGCTGCTTCGGCGGCTGTTCGTTCTGCTCGATCACTGAGCACGAAGGACGCATAATCCAGAGCCGTTCTGAGGATTCGATCATTAATGAGATCGAAGCCATTCGCGACACCGTGCCCGGCTTTACCGGGGTGATCTCCGATCTCGGCGGGCCAACGGCCAACATGTATATGCTGCGCTGTAAATCGCCGCGCGCTGAGCAGACCTGCCGCCGTCTCTCCTGCGTCTATCCGGATATTTGCCCGCACATGGATACCAACCATGAGCCGACGATCAATCTTTATCGCCGCGCTCGCGAACTGAAGGGCATCAAGAAGATCCTTATCGCCTCCGGGGTACGCTATGACATCGCGGTCGAAGATCCGCGCTATATCAAAGAGCTGGCGACCCACCACGTCGGCGGCTATCTGAAGATCGCCCCGGAGCATACCGAAGAGGGACCGCTGTCGAAGATGATGAAGCCGGGAATGGGCAGCTACGACCGCTTTAAAGAGCTGTTCGACACCTATTCGAAGCAGGCGGGTAAAGAGCAGTATCTGATCCCGTACTTTATCTCCGCTCATCCGGGCACCCGTGATGAAGATATGGTGAACCTGGCGCTGTGGCTGAAGAAGCATCGCTTCCGCCTCGACCAGGTGCAGAACTTCTATCCGTCGCCGCTGGCGAACTCGACCACCATGTATTACACCGGCAAGAACCCGCTGGGTAAAATTGGTTATAAGAGCGAAGAGGTGGTGGTGCCGAAGGGCGATAAACAGCGCCGTCTGCACAAAGCGCTGCTCCGCTACCACGATCCGGCAAACTGGCCGCTGATCCGTCAGGCGCTGGAGGCGATGGGCAAGAAGCACCTGATTGGCTCCCGTCGCGACTGCCTGGTGCCAGCGCCAACCCTGGACGAAATGCGTGAAGCGCGTCGCCAGAACCGCCATACTCGTCCGGCGCTGACCAAGCACACGCCGATCGCCCATCAGCGCCAGACGCCTGCCGCTGCGGGCGCGAAAAAACGCGTTAAGCCGAAGGCCGTATCACGCTAAGCGGCTGGCCCGGCGGGATCGCTCGCCGGGAACATCTGTGAAAAAAGGAGAGAGGTGATGACGCCGGTCATCCTGTCGCGACAACAACTGGACCAGCTCTGGGAGATAGACCGCAGCGAAATTATCGATACGCTCTACCGTCTCGATAACGGTCAGCTGCGGGCTTATCGGGAATATTATGACGTGCGTGGCTGGGACCCTCACGATCGTCAGGCTTATACTCCGATTCACGAGGCCTGTTACGATCGCGGCGGTATTTTTTTCGCCTTTTTTGACGATGAGCAGATGATTGCCGCAGCGGCGCTGGATACGCTGCCTCGCGGCATGAATGGCGAGCTGCGCCAGCTATTATTCTTTTATGTCGGGGCGGGAAAGCGCGGCCAGGGCTGGGGGCGGCGACTGTTTCAGTATGCCCTGCACCAGCTGCCAGAAATGGGGGCGTCCGGCCTCTATATCTCGTCGATCCCCAACAAAAACACCGTCGATTTTTATCTGGCTCAGGGATGTCGCTTAGCGGATAAGCCCGACCCGGCGCTGTTTGCGCTGGAGCCAGAGGATATTCATCTGGTCTGCGATCGCCTTTAACGCCGAGGCGCTAAAGGCGATGGCAAGAGAGAGCATTATCCGCCGAACTGATCCGGGTCAGGACCGAGACGTTTACCCTGGTCCAGCTTCGCGATCGCTCCCAGCTCATCTTTGTCGAGACGGAAGTCCCAGACGTCAAAGTTTTCCGCGATACGCGACGGCGTGACGGATTTCGGGATCACCACCAGACCGCTATCAAGATGCCAGCGGATGACGATTTGCGCCGGCGTTTTGCCGTACTTATCGGCGAGCTGGTGGATGACTTTTTGATCGAAGACGCCTTCGCCGCCCTGGGCCAGCGGGCTCCAGGATTCGGTCTGGATCTTGTGGGTGGCGTTCCACGCGTGCAGCTGACGCTGCTGCATAAGTGGATGGAGTTCTATCTGATTGATCACCGGGGCGACGCCGGTTTCATCAATCAGCTTCTGCAGATGCGGTACCTGGAAATTACACACGCCAATGCTTTTGGTCAGCCCCTGCTGCTGCAGCTCGATCAGCGCCTGCCAGGCCTCGACGTAATGGCCGATAGCCGGTACCGGCCAGTGGATTAAATAGAGATCCACATAGTCCAGCTTCAGTTTGCTGAGGCTCTCTTTCAGCGCCTCGTGCGGCCGTTTTTGATCGTCGTTCCACAGCTTGGTGGTGATGAAGAGCTCATCGCGGTTGACGCCAGCGCTGTGCAGCGCATTGCCGACGCCGGTCTCATTTTGGTACGCGGCGGCGGTGTCAAAAGAGCGATAACCGACTTCCAGCGCCTTATGAATGGCGGAGACGACTTCCTCGTTGCCAGCTTTCCACACGCCGAGACCCAGCTGCGGCATCAGGTTGCCGTCGTGCAGTTTTATAACGGTTGGATGTGTCATGCCTTCCTCCTGTTAATGAACTCGGCGAAGCAGGATCCGCCGAGGGGTAGCATTAAGTCTGGACGAAATAGCTAAAAACGGTAGTAAAAACACCTCTCCCCGGCGTTTGTTTAACGTAAGGAGAGGTGAATCAGGCGGGGAGCGCTTAGCGTGCAGCCTCGTAAATACGGCGGCTGACGTCCAGGGTGATATCCTGATGTTCGCCAAGTTTAGTCATGCCGTGCTCTTCCAGTTTCGCCAGCAGCGCCGGGATGGAGCTACCGTCGAGACCGTAATCGGAAAGGCGGGTCGGCACGCCCATCTGCTCGAAGAACTGACGCGTTGCGGCGATGGCGGCATCGATACGTTGGTCGTCAGAGCCTTCGGTAATATTCCACACGCGCTCGGCATACTGCAGCAGCTTCTCGCGCTTGGCATCGCGTTTCTCATTCCACAGCGCCGGCAGCACGATAGCCAGCGTCTGGGCGTGATCCAGGCCGTGCATCGCCGTCAGCTCGTGGCCGAGCATATGCGTCGCCCAGTCCTGTGGCACGCCTGCGCCGATCAGGCCGTTCAGCGCCTGCGTCGCCGCCCACATAATATTGGCGCGCACGTTATAGTTCTCCGGTTCCTGCAGGGCTTTCGGGCCATCCTCGATCAGGGTCAGGAGAATGCCTTCGGCGAAACGGTCCTGGATTTTGCCGTCTACCGGGTAGGTCACGTACTGCTCGACGGTATGGACGAAGGCGTCAACCACGCCGTTCGCGACCTGGCGCGGTGGCAGGGTATAGGTATAAACCGGATCGAGGATCGCGAACTGCGGCTGGACGTGCGAAGACATAAACGCGCGTTTGTCGCCGGTGGTTTTCCGCGATATGACCGCGCCTTTGTTGGATTCAGAACCGGTCGCCGGCAGAGTCAGTACCGAGCCCATTGGAATGGCGCTGGCAATTTTGCTGCCATAGGTTTCCAGAATTTCCCACGGATCGATATCCGCGTCGTAGTGGGCTGCTGCAGCGATAAACTTGGTGCCATCCAGCACCGAACCGCCGCCGACCGCCAGCAGGAAGGTCACTTTCTCTTCCCGGGCGAGTTTCACCGCATTCATCAGGGTTTCGTAAGACGGGTTCGGCTCGATGCCGCCAAATTCAAGGACATCCAGGCCATTCAGAGCGGTGAGGACCTGATCCAGGACGCCTGTTTTTTTGACGCTGCCGCCGCCGTAGGTGATCAGTACGCGGGCTTCCGCCGGGATCTGTTCACGCAGCTTTTCAATCGCGCCTTTGCCAAACAGAATGCGGGTTGGGGTATGCAGGTCGAAATTATTCATTGCTTAAGTCCTCCAAAGAGTAAAACCGTCGACAGGGACGATACCGCTGCCCGATGAAGGTTATTGTGGTCCTGGCGCCGTTGACCCTCAATGCACATTTCTGCCGATGTCTTGCCTATTTCTCCATATGGCTGGAGAATTTGTAGCGGCCTGCGCACAATGTACAGGTGAAGAAACATCGGGAGAGACGGTGGCAATGCAACACGCAGAGATATGTCGGACATTAACGGAGAAGATTAACCTGCTGAAAGATAAGCACGAAATGTTAAGTTCGTTGCTGCCTGACGTCCGTTTGCTGTACGGAACGCAACCGGGGCCCCGGACGCCGGTGATGTATCAGCCGGGGATCGTTTTTCTCTTTTCGGGCCATAAAATTGGTTATATCAATGAGCGGACTTTTCGCTACGATACAAACGAATATTTACTGCTGACCGTGCCGCTACCTTTCGAGTGCGAAACCTTTGCCACCCCGGAGGTGCCCCTCGCCGGGATGCGCCTGAACGTCGATATCCTGCAACTGCAAGAGCTGCTGATGGATATTGGCGAAGATCCGCTGTTTCAGCCCGCGGTCGCCTCCAGCGGGATAAACTCCGCGGTACTCTCGGAGGATATTCTGTGCGCTGCCGAACGGCTGCTTGACGTGATGGAGCGGCCGCTGGACGCACGGATCCTTGGCAAGCAAATCGTCCGCGAAATTCTGTATTATGTGCTGACGGGGCCCTGCGGCGGCGCGCTGTTGGCGCTGGTCAGCCGGCAGACCCACTTCAGCCTGATAAGCCGCGTGCTCAAGCATATCGAAAGCCAGTACACCGAAAACCTCAGCGTCGATCGGCTGGCGGCGGAAGCGAATATGAGTGTGTCAGCGTTTCACCATAATTTTAAAGCGGTGACCAGCACATCTCCTTTGCAGTATCTGAAAAACTACCGTTTGCACAAAGCACGAATGCTGATGATCCATGACGGCATGAAGGCCAGCGCGGCGGCGATGCGCGTGGGATATGAAAGCCCTTCGCAGTTCAGCCGCGAGTTTAAGCGCTACTTCGGTTTGACGCCGGGAGAAGACGCCGCGCGTATTCGCACGATGCAGGGGATGTAATACCGGGAAAGGGCGGCCGGGCGGGCGCAGGCCCCCCGGCAGGTAACCGTCAGGCGCTGCAATATTTCTTTTTAATGACCACGAACAGCGTGCCGAGCAGGCCAGCCAGCAGCAGGGCAATCGGCAGGATCATCAGACAGGTCATCACCTGATCTTCATGGCGCTTCACAAACGGGATCATGCTCAGCGCATAGCCAAGACCCGTCACCACACAGACCCACAGCAGGGCGCTCAGCCAGTTGAAGAACTGGAAGCGGCGGTTCGGCAGGCCAGAAATCCCGGCCATGGTTGGCAGCAGGGTGCGGACAAACGCCAGAAAACGGCCCGCGAGCAGCGCCAGCAGGCCGTGGCGGTCAAACATGCAGGTGGCGCGCTGATGGTACTTATGCGGCAGATGCGCCAGCCAGCCTTTCACCGTTTGCGTATTGCCCAGCCAGCGCCCTTGCACATAGCTCAGCCAGCAGCCGAGGCTGGCGGCGGCGGTCAGAATGGCGATAGTGGGCACAAAGTCCATGACGCCTTTAGCAATCAGCGCGCCGGCGAGCAGCAGCAGGCTGTCTCCCGGTAAAAAGGAGGCGGGCAGCAGCCCGTTTTCCAGAAACAGGGTCGCGAACATAACCAGATATACAACGCCCACAACGTGAGGGTTCGCCAATGCGGCAAAATCATGTTGCCACAGCGCGGCGACAATCTCTTGAATGACAACCATGGACTTTCCTAAGTGGTACCGTATTGTTGACTAGTGTACTCCTGAAGAGGCCCGAGCACCTTGATCCCGGGCGCAACAAAAGCGGCCGCTTTGCTAAAAAGCGTCCGCTATTGTTGCCACTGACTGTCACTTTACACGATACGCGCGAAGCCCGCTGCTAAATCCGCCTGCAGATCGTCAACATTTTCGAGACCAATGTGCAGGCGGATCAGCGTGCCGCTGAAGTCGACTTCAGCATCCGGTCGAATGTGGGCGATTTGCTCCGGCTGGTTGGCGAGAATCAGCGACTCAAAGCCGCCCCACGAATAGGCCATACTGAACAGGCTGAAATTGTCGAGATACTCCGCCAGTTCGGCATCACTGAGGCGCTTGCTGAGCACAAACGAGAATAGCCCGCTGCTGCCGGTGAAATCACGTTTCCAGAACTCATGACCTTTACTGCCGGGCAGGGCGGGGTGGTTTACCCGCGCCACCTGCGGGTGCTGCGCCAGCCACTCGGCGATGCGCAGGCTGCTTTCATGATGCTGACGCAGGCGAACGCCCAGGGTGCGCAGGCCGCGGCTGGTCATATAGGCAGTATCGGCGTCCAGCATTTGCCCCATCAGGTAGGCATTTTCACGCAGCTGCGGCCAGCAGCGCGCGTTAGCCACCGCGGTGCCCACCATGGCGTCGGAATGGCCGATCAGGTATTTGGTGCCTGCCTGAATGGAAATATCAATGCCAAAATCCAGGGCTTTAAACAGGATCCCCGCCGCCCAGGTGTTATCGATCATGATAATCGCTTCCGGGGCGACCTGACGCACGGCGGCGACTATCGCCGGCACATCGTGCACTTCCATGGTGATCGAGCCGGGCGATTCGAGGAACACCACGCGGGTCTCAGGGCGAACCAGACGGGCGATATCAGCGCCGATTAAGGGATCGAACCAGCTGGTGGTGACGCCGAGTTTGGCGAGAATTTTGGTACAAAAGTCCTGGCTTGGCTCATAGGCGGTATTGGTCATCAGCACATGGTCGCCTTGCTCGACAAACGCCAGGATAGTGTTAGCCACCGCCGCGGCGCCGCAGGGGAAGAGGGCGCAGCCGGCGCCGCCTTCCAGCTCGCACATCGCTTCCTGCAGCGAGAAATGGGTCAGGGTGCCGCGACGACCGTAGAACAGCTCGCCGTTGGCCCGATTGCGGGTGGCGTGCTTTTTGGCCTCGACGGTGTCGAAAACCAGCGATGACGCGCGCTGGATAACGCTGTTCACTGAGCCCTGGGTGTACTTTTTGCTCCGCCCGGCGTTGACCAGCGCGGTATCAAGATGTTTATCAGCCATGTTGACGAACCTGTTTTTATACGTCTGGACGTCTAAACTAACATGAATCTGCTTTTCTGTACCAGCGCACCGCCGATACAGGCGAAAATTTTACCAGGCCCGCGGTTAGCCGCTTTTTTACTGCGTAAGCGCAAGGAAAATAAACGTGATTTGCTGCACAGTGTAAATACTAATGAGAACCACTATCAATTCGATGTCGTTTTGATATTATTGTGGGCAGATTTTGTGATTATCGTCGTGGAGATAGAGCGTGGGTAATAATTTGATGCAGGCGGATCTCTCCGTTTGGGGTATGTATCATCATGCCGATATTGTCGTTAAGGTGGTGATGATTGGCCTGATTCTGGCGTCGGTCGTCACATGGGCCATTTTCTTCGGTAAAGGGGCGGAAATCCTCGCCAGCAAGCGTCGCCTCAAACGTGAACAGCAGCAGCTGGCAGAAGCCCGCTCTCTCGATCAGGCCAGCGATATCGCCAGCGCCTTTGAGGCGAAAAGCCTCACCACCCAGCTTATCAATGAAGCGCAGAACGAACTCGAACTCTCTGCCGGTGCCGAAGACAATGAAGGCATCAAGGAACGAACCGGTTTTCGCCTTGAGCGCCGCGTTGCGGCGGTCGGTCGCCATATGGGGCGCGGTAACGGCTACCTGGCGACCATCGGCGCCATTTCCCCGTTTGTGGGCCTGTTTGGTACCGTCTGGGGCATCATGAACAGCTTTATCGGCATCGCCCAGACCCAGACCACCAATCTTGCGGTGGTAGCGCCGGGCATCGCAGAAGCGCTGCTGGCGACGGCCATCGGCCTGTTCGCCGCCATCCCGGCGGTGGTCATCTATAACATCTTCGCCCGCATGATCGGCAGCTACAAGGCCTCGCTCGGCGACGTCGCCGCTCAGGTACTCCTGCTGCAAAGCCGCGATCTGGACCTCAGCGCCAGCGGCGTGAAGCCGGTGCGCAGCGCGCAGAAATTACGGGTAGGTTGATCGGCTATGGCGATGCGTCTTAATGAAAACCTGGACGATAACGGCGAAATGCATGAGATCAACGTGACGCCGTTTATCGACGTCATGCTGGTTCTGCTGATTATCTTTATGGTGGCCGCGCCGCTGGCGACGGTCGACGTGAAGGTCAATCTGCCGGCCTCCTCCAGCCAGCCGCAACCGCGACCGGAAAAACCCATCTACCTGTCGGTGAAGGCGGATAAGAGCATGTTCCTCGGCAACGACCCGGTTACCGAAGCGAATATGATTAACGCCCTGGATAGCCTGACCGCCGGCAAAAAAGATACCACCGTCTTCTTCCGCGCGGATAAAACCGTCGATTACGAGACGATGATGAAAGTGATGGATACCCTGCATCAGGCGGGCTATCTCAAGATCGGGCTGGTGGGCGAAGAGACCGTCAAAGCGAAGTAACCTCCCCCTTTCCACTTTTCTCCTCAGGCTGGCCTTGCGCCAGCTTTTTAATAGGTGGCGCAATAACTTGTAAGACCAATCTTATAGATGTGTGACAACTTTCTCAGTTAACAGAAAACATAAACCCGATGCGAAAAATGACAATAGGATAGTTTTTATCCTGCCTCTACAGTGAATACCACTTCATCTGAGAGGGATTATATTGTGAATCACGATAATAAACTGTCATTTGCGGAGAAGCTGGGATATGGCATGGGGGATGCAGCCTGCGGTATCGTTTACTCTTCGGTAACCATGTTTCTGACATGGTTTTATACGGATATTTACGGGCTTTCTGCTGCCGCAGTCGGAGTGATGTTCCTGGTGACGCGGGTTCTGGATGCGATTACCGATCCGCTAACCGGCATTGTTGCAGACCGTGTAAAGACCCGCTGGGGCCATTTTCGCCCGTGGCTTATCTGGTTTGCCGTACCTTATGCCGTGCTGGCGGTAATGACCTTCACGACTCCGGAATTTGGCGCATCGGGTAAACTGATTTATGCCTACCTGACCTACACCTTACTCATGCTGTGTTACACCTTTATCAATATTCCCTACTGCGCATTGGGCGGAGTCATTACGCGTGATGAGAAGGATCGCCTTTCAGCCCAGTCATATCGTTTTACGATCTCATCTCTGGCCGGTCTGATGGTTTCTGTCGCAACCCTGTTCCTGGTGGATTTTTTCGGTAAAGAAAATAAGCAGTTTGGTTTTCAGGCGACAATGGGAATCATGGGCGCGATCGCTATTGTAATGCTGGCTTTTTGCTTCTTCTCTACCAAAGAACGCGTGGCTCCAGCTGTTGAACAGCAGGGGAGCATACGCGAAGACCTCCGTCAGCTGCTGGCGAATGACCAGTGGCGTATTGTGGCGATAATTACTTTTTTCTCCAGTATGGCCGGGGTTATGCGCAGCGCCGCCACGCTCTATTATGCAACCTACCTGATGTTAGGCGGTGTGGAGTCAGCGGCGGGAACGGCCATGAAATCAGCATTTGTTTCCACCAGCGTCGTTGGCACGATTATCGGCAGCATCGCCGCCGGATGGCTGGCCAAGCGCTATCGCGCGGTATCGCTGTTTAAAAATATCAACCTCCTGCTGGTCCTGGTTGGCGTCGTAATGTTCTTTGTGCCGCCGACCTGGCTGCCGGTGGTGTTCCCTTTATACTTCCTGGTCGGCTTCTTCCATCAGATGTACCAGCCGTTTAAATGGAACATGATGGCCAACGCTGCCGATTATGGCGAATGGAAGTTTGGCCGTCGCATCACGGGATTATCCTATTCCGGTAATCTGTTTGCTTTGAAAATGGGCATGGCGGTTGCTGGCGCCGCCGTAGGTTTTTCGCTTGGGCTATTTGGCTATCAGGCGGGCGTAACGGCGCAGACTCCGCTGGCGACAATGGGAATTGTGGGGCTGTTAACCCTCGGTCCATCACTATCTTACCTGCTCCTGTGGTGGCTGGCGCGTTTCTATAAGCTGGATGACAAAATGATGCAGACAATTCAGCGCGAGCTGTCCATGCGTCAGCAGCAGGGGCATTCAGAGACGCATTTGCCGCTAAACGCCGTTCCGGAAAAGGCCTGAGGAGATGCGAAATATGACCCCTTCTGAATACCAAAATCCTATCTTATGCGCCGATTATTCCGACCCGGATATCGTGCGCGTAGGCGATGATTTCTTTATGGTCTCTTCCAGTTTTAACCATGTGCCCGCTTTACCGATCCTGCATTCAACGGACCTGGTTAATTGGACTATCATCAACCACGTTATGGATGAACTGCCGCTACCTGGTTATGACCGGTATCAGCCGGGTAAGGGCGTATGGGCGCCGTCGATTCGCTGGCACGATGGCAAGCTGTGGGTCTGCTTCAGCACGCCAGATGAAGGTATTTTTATCTGCCATACCGAGGATCCGTGGGGGAAATGGAGCGCTCCGCACTGCCTGCGCGAGGCCAGAGGTTGGATAGATCCCTGCCCGTTCTGGGACGACAATGGTCAGGCCTGGTTGGTACATGCCTTCGCCCATAGCCGCAGCGGCATCAAGCATAAACTGCAGTTGTTTGCGATGGCGCCGGACGCCAGCGAATTGCTGGGCGAAGGGCAGATTATCTATGACGGCTGCTGCGATTTACCTACCCTTGAGGGGCCAAAGGTTTATCAACGCGCCGGTTGGTACTACATCTTTGCTCCTGCGGGCGGGGTTGAAAATGGCTGGCAGACGGTACTGCGCGCGCGCCAGATGACGGGGCCCTGGGAAGCCAAAAACGTGCTTTTCCAGGGAAACACCTCGATAAACGGACCACATCAGGGCGGCTGGGTGGAGGGTGAGGAGGGCGAATGCTGGTTTGTTCATTTCCAGGACTTACACCTCTATGGCCGCGTGGTTCACCTCCAGCCGATGTCCTGGGGTAACGATGGCTGGCCGCGTATCGGTGAGCAGATTGGCAACTGCGGCGTCGGACAGCCGGTTTTACGTTGGCCGCGTCCTAAAGGGTTAACGCCTTCACCGGCAATGGCGCCGCAAACCAGCGACTATTTTGCGCAAGGCCAACCGGGAATACAGTGGCAGTGGCAGGCTAACCCCAGCCCTGAGTGGCTGCTGCCGGCGGAAGGCGAACTTCGATTACGCTGCGTCCCATTATCCGAAGTCGATGGACAGAGAGCGTTATACTGGGCGCCGCAGCTGTTGCTGCAGAAATTCCCGGTGCTAACTTTTAGCGCGAAAACAAGCGTAACGTTATATGCCGCTCAGGACGGTGATGCCGGAGGCCTGATCGTATACGGCGAACGCTACGCCGCTTTGCTGGTGGAGTTTGGGCAAGGGAGTTACCGGCTCGTGTGGCGACACGGTTGGATGAGCGATGCGGGCGTGGTGCGCGAAACTCGTCAGGTTCTTGCTGAGCTTAAGTGCGGCAAGTGTCAGCTGCAGGTGGCCGTAGGCGAAGGCGGCCTGTGTCAATTTTCCTGGCGAGCCGAGGAGGAGTGGCGGAAGGTTCCTCTTTGTTTTGCTGCCGGGAAGGGAAAATGGGTCGGCGCGAAATTTGGCCTGCTGGCTGCTTCAATGGTTGGCCTACAAAGCGAGGGCTACTCCGCTTTGCAGGACTTTGAGGTCATACTTTAAAGAAACCGTTTCTGGCCGCCTGCAGATGACGCGGGCGGCTGATGTTGCATAAGCGTTACCCTGTTGCGATATAATGGCGGCCGTTTATGTTAACTGACAGGATCTTATGGAACGCTTTCTGGAAAATGCTATGTACGCCTCGCGCTGGCTGCTGGCGCCGGTTTATTTTGGCCTCTCGCTCGGTCTGATTGCGCTGACCATCAAATTTTTTCAGGAGATCTTCCACATACTGCCGCATATTTTTAGCGTCAGCGAGTCGGATATGATTCTGACCCTGCTGTCGCTGGTGGATATGACCCTGGTGGGCGGTTTGCTGGTGATGGTGATGTTCTCCGGGTATGAAAATTTTGTCTCGCAGCTGGATATTAACGAGGGTAAAGAAAAACTCAGCTGGCTGGGCAAAATGGACGCGACTTCGCTGAAAAATAAGGTTGCCGCCTCCATCGTGGCGATCTCCTCTATTCACCTGCTGCGGGTGTTTATGGATGCGAAAAACGTCCCGGACAATAAGCTGATGTGGTACGTGATTATCCACCTGACCTTCGTGCTTTCGGCCTTTGTGATGGGCTACCTTGATCGTCTGACCAAAGTGAAACACTGATCCCTTCTCTCCCGGCGGTGTTAGCCGCTGGGCTGTTCCTCCCCGTTTTATGCTTTTCTGGGCTGGCGTATGTCCGGGCTTCTGCTTTGCTTAAAGAGCGCTTAACAACGGAGGCAGGGTGATGACGCGATTAACGGCCAAAGATTTCCCGCAGCAGTTGCTCGAGTATTATGACTACTATGCCCACGGCAAAATCAGTAAACGCGAGTTTCTCCAGCTGGCGGGGAAATATACTGTCGGCGGGATGACCGCGCTGGCGCTGTTTAATCTGCTGAAGCCCGACTATGCCCTGGCAGAGCAGGTACCGTTCACCGACCCGGATATCCGCCCGGAGTATATTCATTATCCCTCTCCTGACGGTCACGGCGAAGTGCGGGCTTACCTGGTGACGCCGACAAAAATAGCCGACAAAGCGCCCGCTGTGGTGGTGGTGCATGAGAACCGCGGCCTGAACCCTTATATTGAAGATGTAGCCCGGCGGGTAGCGAAAGCGGGGTACATCGCGCTGGCGCCGGATGGCCTGAGCGCCGTCGGCGGCTATCCGGGGAATGATGATGAAGGCCGCGCCCTACAGCAGAAAGTCGATCCCGTGAAGCTGATGAATGATTTTTTTGCGGCGGTCGCGTTTATGGCGAACTATCCACAGGCGACGGGGAAGGTCGGTATCACCGGTTTTTGCTACGGCGGCGGCGTCAGCAACGCGGCGGCGGTGGCGATCCCGGAGCTGGCCTGCGCGGTGCCGTTTTACGGTCGCCAGCCGCCGCTGAAGGAGGTTGATAAAATTAAAGCACCGCTGCTGCTGCACTATGCCGGCCTCGATAGCGGCATTAATGAAGGCTGGCCTGCCTATGAACAGGCGTTGAAGGAACACCATAAAGTCTACGAGGCCTATTTCTATCAGGGCGTGAATCACGGCTTTCATAATGATTCCACGCCGCGCTACGATCGGGCTGCGGCTGATCTGGCCTGGCAACGCACGCTGGCATGGTTTGAGAAGTATTTACGCTAGCGCAACCGTCATAAATAGCGCTACCGCTCGCTCAAAAAAACGCTATATAATTTATTATATAACGATTGGGAGGGCGCGATGGAAAATCATTTTGGCAAAGGCTTAATGGCGGGGCTACAGGCATCCTATGCTGACACCGCCGCGCATGCGGCGAATTTTTGCGCCGACTATAAACGCGGGTTTGTGCTCGGCTACTCGCACCGCATGTTTGAAAAAACCGGCGACCGCCAGCTCAGCGCCTGGGAAGCGGGGATCCTCACCCGTCGCTATGGCCTGGACAGGGATATGGTGATGGATTTCTTCAAAGAAGGTGGGTCGGGTATGGCGATGCGCTATTTTCTGGCGGGCTATCGGCTGGAAAGCTAAACAGGACGGCTTCGCAGGCGGAACCGTCCTGTGGTGGGAACCCTTTCCCGTCAACGGGAAAGGGTGAAGACCTTACGCCTGGCGCTTATCTTCCGTTTGGGTGTCAAAGTCGCGGGCGTCATGGCGCTCATGCAGCTGCTCATTGAGCGGGCCGTTGGTGCGGTTGACGATGCGTCCGCGCTTGACGGCCGGGCGGTTGCCGACATCCTGCGCCCAGCGCAGCACGTTTTTATAGCTCCCGGCGTCGAGGAACTCCGCCGCGTTATAGACATTGCCCAGCACTACGTTGCCATACCACGGCCAGACAGCCATATCGGCGATGGTGTACTCCTCGCCGGCCACATAGCGACCGCGGGCGAGCTGTTTGTCCAGCACGTCGAGCTGGCGTTTGGCTTCCATCGTAAAGCGGTCGATCGCGTACTCGATCTTCACTGGCGCATAGTTATAGAAGTGGCCGAAGCCGCCGCCGAGGAACGGCGCCGCGCCCTGCAGCCAGAACAGCCAGTTGAGGGTTTCGGTGCGACCGGCAGGATCTTTCGGCAGGAAGAAACCAAATTTTTCCGCCAGATAGAGAAGAATGTTGCCGGACTCAAATACCCGGGTCGGCGGCGTGGTGGAATGGTCGCTGAGGGCCGGGATCTTCGAGTTCGGGTTGATCTCGACAAAGCCGCTGGAAAACTGATCCCCTTCGCCAATGCGTATCAGCCAGGCGTCGTACTCCGCGCCGCTGACGCCCAGCGCCAGCAGCTCTTCCAGCATGATCGTCACCTTCTGGCCGTTGGGCGTGCCGAGTGAGTATAGCTGGAGCGGATGGGTTCCCACCGGCAGGACGCGTTCATGAGTCGCGCCGGAAACGGGACGGTTGATGTTGGCGAACGCGCCGCCGCTGTTTTGCTTCCATTCCCACACTTTTGGTGGCTGGTAGTTTTGCTCTGACATGCTGGTTTGCCTTTTTCGTGGATGTACAAAAAGTGTAGCAGGTGACCTCAGGCCATAATCCGCGCGGCCCACACGCTGACATCATCGCCGCTGCCCAGATCCGGCTGCACCAGGCCGTTGACCATAAAGGTCGGCGAGACATGGATGCCGTTCTGACGGGCGTATTTACTGTGCCACTTGATCACGTCCTGCAGCTCCGGGCGGGCAAAGGCGGCCCCCAGCAGCACGTGACTGTAGCGTTCAATGCGCTCAATGATTTGCTGCGGCGTGGCGTTCATATTCGGCCCGCTGCAGTGATCGGTAAACTCAAACTCTTCCCGATGGTCGGCCACGGCCTGCATCACCTTATGCGCCTGCTCTCTGCCGTGCGGCAGGGTGGACGCGGCGAGGATGCAGCGGACGATAACCCCGGAGAACAGATGCCACGGCTGCGACTGCAGGCGTATCTTGATGGTCACGTTATCGGCGCCGACCTCATCGAGCAGATCGTCGAGTTTATTAAACGCGCGGACAGAGTAGGGGCAGGTGGGCTCAAGGAACACCTCAAACGTCCGCGGGCCGTGTCCCCAGACCAGCGGTTGGGCATTCAGATGCGAGGGTGTGCTCATTGTCGACTCCTGATGTTGCGTTGTTTTTTTGTTATATCACCGATAACGATATCACTTTTGTTTCCGGCTGCAGGGTTATTTTCCTTAACGGCACGATTAGCGAAACGAATGAGTGGTATCATCGTTACACCTCTGTCTGGTAAGTGCCTGCGGCAGGATAAGAAGAGGGAGTTTTGTTTCGCCAACTGCCCGGGCTGCATTAATTTGAGGTCAGGCTAAATGAGCAAAGGATCGACAAGCAGTGACGCCCCGTTTGGGACATTGTTAGGCTATGCACCCGGTGGCGTAGCGATTTATTCATCGAATTACAGTAGCTTAAATCCGCAGGACTACCCGGATGACGCGACGTTTCGCAGCTACATCGGCAATGAGTATATGGGGCATAAATGGCAGTGCGTGGAGTTTGCGCGCCGCTTTCTGTTCCTGACCTATGGCTTTGTCTTCACCGATGTGGGGATGGCTTATGAAATCTTCTCCCTGCGTTTCCTGCGCGAAGTGGTCAATGACAATATTCTGCCGCTGCAGGCCTTCGCCAACGGCTCCCGCCGTCCGCCTATCGCTGGTTCGCTGCTGATCTGGCAGAAGGGGGGCGAGTTTAAGCACACCGGCCATGTGGCGGTGATCACCCAGCTTGTCGGCAATAAGGTGCGTATCGCCGAGCAGAACGTGATTCACTCGCCGCTGCCGCAGGGCCAGCAGTGGACCCGCGAGCTGACCCTCGAGGTCAACGACGGCCGGTACACCATCAAAGATACCTTTGCCGATACCGAAATTTTAGGCTGGATGATCCAGACCGCCGATACCGAACACAGCCTGCCGCAGCCGGTGCTGCCGGGCGAGGCGATGGCCATCAAAGGCGCGCGGCTGCCAAACAACGGCCAGTTTCGCGGTAAATGGCTGAACGAGAAAGACCCGCTGCAGAAAGCCTACGTGGCAGCCAACGGTCATTTCATCAACCAGGATCCCTATCAGTATTTCACCATCAGCGAAAGTGCCGAACAGGAGCTGATCAAAGCCACCAACGAGCTGCACCTGATGTATCTGCACGCCACCGATAAGGTGATGAAGGATGACAACCTGCTGGCGCTGTTCGATATTCCGAAAATTCTCTGGCCTCGTCTGCGCCTCTCGTGGCAGCGCCGCCGTCATCATATGATCACCGGGCGCATGGATTTTTGCATGGACGAGCGCGGGCTGAAGGTGTACGAGTACAATGCCGATTCCGCTTCCTGCCATACCGAAGGCGGGCTGATCCTCGAACAGTGGCTGAAGCAGGGCTACTACGGCACCGGCCACAATCCGGCGGAAGGTCTGCTCGATGAGCTGGCGGGGGCGTGGAAACACAGCCGGGCGCGGCCCTTCGTCCACATCATGCAGGACAAGGATCTGGAAGAGAACTACCACGCGCAGTTTATTCAGCGTTCGCTGACCCAGGCCGGTTTTGAGAGCAAAATTCTCTTTGGCCTTGATGAGCTGCGCTGGGACGCTGCCGGTCAGCTGATCGACGCCGACGGGCGGCTGGTCAACTGCGTCTGGAAAACCTGGGCATGGGAAACCGCCATTGAGCAGGTGCGCGAAGTCAGCGCCGAGGAGTACGCGGCGGTACCGATTCGTACCGGACATCCGCAGAATGAGGTGCGGCTGATTGACGTCCTGCTGCGTCCTGAAGTATTGGTATTCGAACCCCTGTGGACGGTGATCCCCGGCAACAAAGCCATTCTGCCGGTGCTGTGGTCGCTGTTCCCGCATCATCGCTATCTGCTGGATACCGATTTTGAGGTTAACGACGAGCTGGCGAAAACCGGCTATGCGGTGAAGCCTATTTCCGGGCGCTGCGGTAACAATATCGACCTGATCGGCCCTCAGGATGAACTTCTGGATAAGACCAGCGGCCAGTTTGTCGATCGCAAGAATATCTACCAGCAGCTGTGGTGCCTGCCGAAAGTGGACGGTAAGTACATTCAGGTGTGCACATTTACCGTCGGCGGTAACTACGGCGGTACCTGCCTGCGCGGCGATTCGTCGCTGGTGGTGAAAAAAGAGAGCGATATCGAGCCGTTAATCGTTTTGAAAGACAAAGCATGACGTACGAAACCCGGGTAGCGGCATACCCCTGTCCGGGTGACAACGTACTGAAAAGGATAGCCCCGGCATGGTAAGCGCCGCCGGGGAGCACCTGCAACAAAGCCAAGATAATTAACACAACAACAAGACAGAAAAGGAAAATAGTATGCACGATCGGCGTCTCGCCGCCCGCGCGGGTGAACTCAAGCCCTCCGCCGTCCGCGAACTTCTCAAGCACAGTAAACTGCCCGGCGTGATTTCGCTTGGCGGCGGCATTCCGGCCCCGGAACTGTTTGATACCGAAGGCCTGGAGCTGGCGGTGCAGAAGGTGATGAGCGAGCGTTTTAATGACGCATTCCAGTACGGTCTGACGGAAGGCTACCCGCCGCTGCGCCAGGCGGTGAGTGAAATTTGCCACTCCCGTGGCGTCGCCTGTTCAGCCGCCCAGGTCTATATCACCTCCGGCTCCCAGCAATCGCTGGATATCGTTGCCCGTACGCTGCTTGATCCGGGCGATACTATCGTCGTTGAGCGTCCCACCTATCTGGCGGCGCTGCAGGTATTTCAGCTGGCGCAGGCCAATATTCTCAGCGTTGACACCGACGATGACGGGATGCTGGTCGAGCAGCTGGCCGACCTGCTGGAGACCACCCGCGTCAAAGCTGTTTACCTGGTGCCGACGTTCGGCAATCCCGGCGGCAAAACGCTGAGCGAGGCGCGTCGTCGCCGGCTGGTTGAGCTGGCGAAAAAATATGATTTCGTCATTCTGGAAGACGATCCCTACGGCGAAATTAGCTTTACAGACGCCGTTAGACGCCCGCTCTATCAGCATGCTGTCGAGCTGGGCTGTGAAGATCAGGTGGTTTACACCTCGACTTTTTCGAAAATCCTCGCGCCAGGGATGCGTATCGGCTGGATCGTCATGCCGGACTGGCTGGCGCAGCAGACGGTGATTGTGAAGCAGGCGGCGGATCTGCATACCAATATGCTGTCGCAGGTGATCACTGCGGAATACCTCAGTCTGAACCGGCTGGATAACCAGATTGCGTTGATTCGCGAAGACTACCGCAAGAAGTGCGTGGCGCTGGCCGATGCGCTGGAAAGCCGCCTTGGCGAGCACCTGGAATTCAGCCGCCCGCAGGGGGGGATGTTCCTGTGGGCGCGTTTCCGCTATCCGTTCGATACCATGGAATGGATGAAGAAAACGCTGGAAAACGGCGTGGTGTACGTCCCGGGTGAAGCGTTCTATCACGATAAGCCGGATACCCGTACCCTGCGTCTTTCTTACTCCACGGTGTCAGAAGCCGGATTGCTGACGGCCGTTGAGCGGCTGGCGGCCTCCCTGTAACGTCTCTGCTGTGCGCCGCTTTTCGGCGGCGCGCAGCCCTGCGTGACGTTAACGTCCAGCGCAGGGTCAATCCGTTTCGGCGATCCGGTCATCGAGCCAGACCAGCATCAGCGCTGCGAGAAAAGCCAGCGCAAAGGTTCCAATAAACAACCACATAGACGTCCCTCGCGGGTTAATTATTTTGCTGATTCTACCGGAGAGCGATCGTTGCGGTCGGCGATGGAGATTTTAGTTCCGGCGGAATGGCTGGCGAGAGAGAAAAAGTCATCGGCATCAATATCGAAGTTAAGAATAATTTCCCTGTATTTTCCACCGTTAATTAACGCTTTGGCTTCTTTAACACTACTGGCAATAATGACAGGCATCAGTTTTATCTCATTTTGAAAACTGTGAAGCAAAATAAGAGTTAGTTCGTACCAGATCAACTACTTTTTATCGTATTCCGCCGCAGAAAAAACGTCGTACTGTGACGCGACGACGACCGGATATTTTGTGACAGCGATCCGGTCATCAACAGCACAATCTTATTCGACGCTGGCGATATGCTGCAATTTTGCCAACTCGTCAGGATGATTTCCCCTGTTGTTTTTCGCGCAATATCTCGCCGCAGCGCTGCTTGTCCTGACGCAGCGCCTGCTGTTCCTGCGGGCTGAGCTGGCGCCAGGTATCCAGCATCCGCTGCCCCAGCGCCGGAAGGTAATGGGTTTTATGCAGCGCGTAGTCAGAATTTCCCCCCTCGACGATATTCTGCATATCGTGGAGGAACTGGCGGCTGTCGTCATGATCGATTATGCAAAATACCGCCCGGTAGTAAGCTTCATCTTCCTCGGTGTAATGCGGGGTGAACCACCAGACCAGCAGCGCGATAAGCGCCAGCAGCGGGATAATTAAGGATAATTTTTTCAACATCAGTTTTTCGGCCGGAGACAATCAGCCGTCAGTGTACCTGCAACGACGGCCTGATGTAAGCGCCGGCCCCGGCGAGCCGGCACAGGCTAGTAGCCGACCGGGTAGATGCGGCCGGTCTGAACGCCTTCAATGCTGCGGCGATAGGCCTGCGCCACGGCGGCGGCGGGAACGCTGGGGAAGCCCGGGAAAAAGTCGCCGTAGGCTGCCAGCGACTCGCTGAGTACGGTGGGGCTGATGAGATTGATGCGGATCCCGCGCGGCAGCTCGCAGGCGGCGGCGCGGACAAAGCCTTCCAGACCGGCGTTGACCGTCGTGGCATTGACCCCCTGAGCAATGGGTTCCTGCGCGACGATACCGCTGACCAGGGTAATCGACCCCCCGTCGCGCAGAAAATGCTGGCCGACCAGCGCCAGGCGAATTTGCCCCAGCAGCTTGTCCTGCAGACCGAGGTTGAACTGACTGTCGGTCATGGTGCTTAACGGCCCAAAGTGCAGATTGCCGGTGGTGGAGACGATGGCATCTACGTCGCCCGTTTGGGCAAATAGCGCCTCGACGCTCTCCTGCGAGGTGATATCCACCTGATAATCTCCCCGGGTGCGGCCGACGCGGATAACGTCATGTCTCTGACTCAGTTCTTCGCTGACCGCGCGACCGATGGTGCCGCTGGCACCGATAACGATAATTTTCATGGCAGACTCCTGATGAGGTGAGAGGCTATTTTTTAATAAAAGTAATCTCGGATAAACTGGCTAAAAGTTAGAACATTACTAACCAGAGGTTAGCAATATGGACAAATTACGAGGGATGGAGACGTTTATTGCCGTGGTGGAGTGCGGCAGCTTTACCGGGGCGGCGTCGCGCCTGGGGCTGTCGGCGGTGATGGTTGGGAAATATATCGCCCAGCTGGAAAGCCAGCTGGCGACGCGTCTGCTGGAGCGTAACACCCGACGCCAGAGCCTCACCGACGCCGGGCGAGTCTATTTTGACGAAGCGAAACGGGTGATGGAGCAGGTCTCCATCGCCGAAAGCGCGGTCGAGCGGCTGCGGCTGGCGCCGGCCGGCACCCTGCGGGTGAGCGCTCCCACCTCGTTCGGCGCCAGCGTGATCGCGCCCCTGACCGCCACCTTCCTGCAGGTCTGGCCTGCGGTCCGGGTGGAACTGGATCTGACTAACCGGATGGTCGATCTGGTGGATGAGGGGTTCGATCTGGCGATCCGTATCGGCGAGATCCATCAGGAGGATCTGGTGGCTCGCTACCTGGCGCCGTATCGGATGGTGATCTGCGCCGCGCCGGCTTATCTGGCGCGTTACGGGACCCCCGGGACGCCAGAGGATCTCGCCGATCATCTCTGCCTGTCCCATACGGTCTGGACCGCCCGCAACGAGTGGCGGCTGCCGGGCGTAGAGGGAGAAGTGCGCTGGAAACGCGATGCGGTTTTGCGCTGCAACGATGGCTACGCGCTGCGCCAGGCGGCGATCGCCGGGGCCGGGCTGCTGATGCAGCCGGAGGTACTGCTGGCCGATGCGCTGGCCAGCGGCAGCCTGGTGCGCGTGCTGGAGGCGTGGACTCCGCAGCCGCGGCCTGTGCATCTGCTCTGGCGCCAGGATCGTCGGCCCCTGCCGAAGCTGACGCAGTTTATCGCCCACCTTCAGCAGGGAATGGCCGACGCGCTGACAACGACCCGCGCGTCGGAATAATCACTCCGCCCGCAGCGCCTGCTGCCAGTCGGCAATCAGATCGTTGGGATCTTCGATCCCCACCGACAGGCGGATCAGCTGCGGTGTGATACCGTTCGCCAGGCGTTTCTCCAGCGGGATCGAGGCATGGGTCATGCTGAAGGGCTGGCTCACCAGACTCTCCACGCCGCCCAGGCTCTCCGCAAGCGTAAACCAGCGCAGCTTGCTGATGATGCGCTCGGCGTAACCTTCATCGCCCTTCACCACCACCGAAATCATGCCGCCGGGCAGGGCCATTTGCTGGCGCGCCAGCTGATGATGCGGGTGCGAAGCCAGCCAGGGAAACCAGACTCGCTCCACTTCCGGCTGCTGTTCCAGCCATTCGGCGAGCTGCAGCGCGTTCGCGCTGTGGCGCTCCATCCGCAGCGCCAGGGTACGGATGCCGCGCAGCGTCAGGAAGCTGCTGAACGGGTCAAGCACGCCGCCTACCGCATTCTGCAGATAGCCAAGCTTTTCCGCGAGCTCGGAGTTATCGCCAACCACCGCCAGGCCGGCGACGACATCGGAATGGCCGTTGAGGTACTTGGTCGCGGAGTGCACCACAATATCAAACCCATGCTCCAGCGGGCGATGGATCGCCGGCGAAGCGAAGGTGTTATCGGCGACGCTGATCAGGTTATGGCGGCGCGCGATGGCGGCGATGGCGCTGAGATCCGCGAGCTTCAGCAGCGGGTTGGTGGGCGTTTCCACCCAGATCATGCGTGTATCGGGGCGGATCGCCGCTTCAATTCCCGCCAGGTCGTCGGGTTTCACCCAGCTCACCTGCAGACCAGCGCTACGGCGGCGAACGTTTTCCAGCAGGCGGTAAGTGCCGCCATACACATCATCGACCGCCACCAGATGACTGTCCTTATCCAGCAGCTCCAGCACGGTGGAGATGGCGGCCAGCCCGGAGGCGAACGCGTAGCCGCGCGTGCCGTTTTCCAGGTCGGCGATCGCCGTCTCCAGCGCGTGACGGGTGGGATTCCCGCTGCGGGAATATTCATAACCGGTATGCTGCCCCGGCGCTGGCTGAGCAAAAGTGGAGGTGGCATAAATCGGCGGCATCACTGCGCCATGGCTGTCGGTGAAGGTTCCGCTATGTACACTCAGGGTGTGGATAGATGACATAAAAAATTCCTTATTGTGCGACTCGGTTACGCCAGGCGGTCAATACATCGCTGCGGGTGACCAGGCCAAGAAAACGCGTGTTGTCAGCGATCACCGCCACCAGACCGCGATCGAGAATGGCCTGCAGTTCACTCTCTGGCGCACGCTTATCGAGAGTTTCGACATGGCGGCTCATCGCTTCGCTGACCGGCAGGGAGAAGCGTTGGCGATCGCCCTGTACGTGGCGGATCAAATCCCACTCATCGACGATGCCGACCACGCGGCCATCCTCCAGAACCGGCAGCTGGGAGATGTCATACAGCCGCATGCGGGTAAAGACCGCGGCCAGGGTGTCGTCCGGCGCGGCCGTGACGGTAGCGCCTTCGTCATGGCGCAGGGCGATAAAATCACTGAGATCGCCCTGTTCGGGGCGGGCGATCAGTCCTTGCTGGCGCATCCAGTCGTCGTTGAACATTTTGGACAGGTATTTATTGCCGCTGTCGCAGGCGAAGGTTACTACCCGTTTCGGACGGCTTTGTGCCCGGCAGTAGCGCAGCGCGGCGCTGAGCAGGGTGCCGGTGGAAGAGCCGGCCAGCACGCCCTCAACCTGCAGCAGCTGGCGCGCGGTGTGGAACGCTTCGCGGTCGCTGACGCGATACGCGGTATGTACCCCCTCCAGCCTGGCCAGCGGCGGGATAAAATCTTCGCCGATCCCTTCGACCAGCCAGGATCCCGTTTCGCCGTAGCGTCCGGTATCGACCTGATCGGCAAGGATCGAACCCGCCGGATCGGCGAGAATAAATTCCGTTTTCGGCGAGTGCTCAGCAAACCAGGCCTGAAGCCCACCCAGCGTGCCGCCGGAGCCGACGCCGACGACGATGGCGTCGATGTCGCCCTCCAGCTGCTGATAAAGCTCCGGCGCAGTGGAGGTGGCATGGGCCAGCGGATTGGCGTCGTTATTAAACTGGTCGATATAAAAGGCGCCCGGCGTTTCATCGGCAAGGCGGCGGGCATAATCCTGGTAGTAGGCCGGGTGGCCTTTATTGACGTCGGAGCGGGTGAGCAGCACCGTCGCGCCCAGCGCCCGCAGGTGAAAGATTTTCTCGCGGCTCATTTTGTCCGGCACCACCAGGATCAGGCGGTAATTTTTCTGCGCCGCAATCAGCGCCAGACCGAGGCCGGTATTGCCGGCGGTGGCTTCGATAATCGTTCCCCCGGGCGCCAGTTTACCCTGGCGCTCGGCTTCATTAATCATCGACAGCGCAACCCGATCTTTAATTGACCCGCCGGGGTTCTGATTTTCCAGTTTTAAAAACAGACTGCAGGGCCCGGTATCCAGTTTGTGCAACTGGAGCAGGGGAGTATGACCGATCAGGTCGCTCACGGAATGAAACAGTGACATAACCATTTACCCACTCGTTTAAGATATTTTTGCATACTAGAACTGTGAAAACGGTTATTTAAAGAATATTTCTCTGTCATTTAGCGCAAAATGGAATATAAGATGCTATTTGGCCATCTGGAGGGAAAGCAGGGCAGCCACCTGGGCGGATCGATTTCCAGAACAGGGCGTTTTTAGCCGCTTTTAGCGGGAAAATGGCGATTTTAATCAGTGTGTTATCTGATATCTGAAAATGTGTTTGCGAAAAGTTTCTATGGAGAATAGGCCTGCGCTTGTCGTTAACTAGCAGCGGGCTGGCCAGGAGAAAAACGCAGCAGGGAAATCACGTGTTAACGCAGTTCGATGGAGAGTCCGGATGCAGAAAAGCAAAAACCCGCCTTGTGGGCGGGTTCTTTAAATAGTGGTGCCCGGACTCGGGAACATTCAGTACTCTATTAACTTGAAATTTATCATAAATCTGTTTTTGGTTGATTATCAAAACTCAGAGTTAGACCCATAATTTTACTTTCAAATCAAAATACTAGATTTGAATATTTAAAGGCATGTCCGGTTCGATACTCCGATTCGATTCCTTATAAATTTATCGTAATGACATCTGCGTTACGCGTGTTGTATACTTAATATCCACAGAAACACAAGAGGACAAGACGATGCCAGCCGCAAACAGCATGTCCATAAAACGCGAAACGTTAAATCTGCGCATTAAACCTGCCGAACGCGATCTTATTGATCGGGCGGCGAAAGCCAGAGGGAAAAACCGCACAGACTTTGTGCTGGAGGCCGCCCGCGCTGCCGCTGAGGAAGCGCTGATTGAGCAACGCATCATTATGGCCGATCCGCAGGCTTATCAGGAATTTCTCGCTCGTCTGGATCAGGCTCCTGCACCTAATGCCGCACTGCGTAAAACTATGCAGACCCCTGCGCCGTGGGAACAGGAAGAATGATCTCGGCACCAGAACCGCTTCATGCCGGGCATATTCTTACCCCGTTTTGCTGCGGTATAGATTCCATGGATCACTGGCTGAAACAGCGGGCGATGAAAAATCAGGTTACTGGCGCATCCCGCACCTTTGTCTGCTGCGACGACGCGAAGGTGATGGCTTACTACTCACTGGCTTCCAGCGCTGTGACGACAAATACTGCGCCGGGTCGTTTTCGCCGCAATATGCCTGACCCGATCCCGGTTGTGGTACTGGGTCGTCTGGCGGTGGATAAATCACTACATGGGAAAGGTGTCGGGCGGGCCCTGGTACGTGATGCCGGGCTGCGTGTGATTCAGGTGGCGGAGACTATCGGCATTCGCGGGATGCTGGTTCACGCCCTGTCGGATGAAGCACGGGATTTTTACCTGCGGGTGGGGTTTGAGCCGTCGCCGATGGATCCGATGATGTTGATGGTGACGTTGAGGGATTTAGTTAATGCCTGATGGGTATTATTTATAATTACAAGAGAATCTGAAGTGTTTGTTAAACCCGTAGCGATTCAGTCCCACATGTATCGTCGGTCAGATTATCAACCTGGGACCACGGTCCCATCTGCTCATTTTAGTACTATTTAGTCTGTGACTATGGTCCCAACTGACGGTCAGAAGGCTTCCAACTGTATGTCAAATTTATGCATAACAGTCTGAACCAAGTAATGCAGATTTGTCGTACCGTGACTGGCTATCAAGCTCTTTGAACGCGAATAGACGTGGATGCAGATCTAAGTAATAAGCTCCCCGCTGTAGCTGGGAAAATCCGACAAAGGATGTTCTATATGGACTCACAGGATGTATGGTATATCGTCCGATGTTACGGCGTCGTCAAGCGGTCCTTTACCGCTCCAGGTCACCAATTAGCATATGGAAGCTTAAAGGTCGCCGATGGCGAACTAGATAAGGTTGCCTGCAAAATTCACCGCACAGGTGAAAACAGCCCAGTTAGTCACGACAAGCCATAAAATTAAAATGAATTGACGACGCCGTGCAAATCACATTTTATCGCCGCTATGAACGCTGTGTTCCGGAAACGGCAAAACGGGGAGGGGATGAATAAACCTGCATGTTCTAAGTAATAATTTGTTGCTATGTTGAACGCGAAGGATGATAATTGCTAACAGGAAGCTAATTTTACTAAAGGGAAATTTAGATGCCTTCAATTCTCGCAAGGTTGTCAGTTTGTATTATTCTGTCATTGTTTATGGTTTCTTGTTCGGGAAGTTTTGATAAAACTATTGATTATCAAGACGCTAAACAGATGCCCGGCTATGGGTATATAGTCATGGATTTCAGACTGGCAAATGAAATGGCGTATGGCAATGGCTATATTCCAGGAAAAACAAACTATACAATTTCTTATAAAAATAAAGGTGATATTTTTTTTGTTGATATTCAGCATGCTGATTTTCGTAATAGAATATTAAAGGCATACATACCATATATGAAAGGCTATACCTTAATAGGTATAGGGAGAAGTTATTGGTATCCTTTTTTTAGATGTGATAAATGTGACAATGAGCCACAGTTAAAATTTTTATATATAAACATTGTAAAATCTGTGGATGAAGCATGGTGTAGTGAAACAACTTATAAAAATTTACGATCATTTAATGCAATGGACGGTTGCTCCCAAATGGTAGGTGTAGAAGAATCTAGAAAAGTTACAGGAGATGTTCTTATCACCCCAGAATTAAAATCTGATTTCCAGGGGATGTTCACCCCTTATCTGAAGCCAGGACGTTAATCACGAGGCTCTTAAGTTGATCTCCTCCCAGAAAAGAGTGACAGGATAAACTGAAGTCTACGGTTTTTCTTCCATCTCACAGAGAGGCATATCGCCATGAAAAAGACCCGTTATACCGAAGAACAGATTGCATTTGCACTGAAGCAGGCCGAAACCGGCATCTGTGTCGGGGAAGTCTGCCGAAAGATGGGCATTTCTGAAGCCATTTTTATAATTAGAAGAGAAATTCGCTGCTCTGGGCGTAACTGAAATTGAATTGCGTCGTCTGCGGCAACTGGAGGATGAAAATCAGCGGCTGAAAAAGCTTGTGGCTATAAGACCTACCGGGGCGGAGTCAGCTCACCCTCAGTTGTACCCTCGCAATGGACATGATGCGGGTTGAAGTTGATTGAGTTGGGTGGAGTTAAGGGATTGAAGAAATGTTGATTTCTGCGGGCTTGGAATGCAAAAACGGACCTCCGTGGAGGTCCGTTGCTATGAATTTGGTGCCCGGATTGGGACTAACGCCGCAGGCGTTGAACAGCGCGCGTGTCGCGCTGGCCCCAAAGGGGTGAGCCGCTGTGCGGCGAATAATCGAACGCAGTTCGATGGAGAGTCCGGCTACAGAAAAGCAAAAACCCGCCTTTTGGGCGGGTTCTTTAAATAGTGGTGCCCGGACTCGGACTAACGCCGCAGGCGTTGAACAGCGCGCGTGTCGCGCTGGCCCCGAAGGGGTGAGCCGCTGTGCGGCGAATAATCGAACGCAGTTCGATGGAGAGTCCGGCTACAGAAAAGCAAAAACCCGCCTTTTGGGCGGGTTCTTTAAATAGTGGTGCCCGGACTCGGAATCGAACCAAGGACACGGGGATTTTCAATCCCCTGCTCTACCGACTGAGCTATCCGGGCAACGGGGCGCATTAAACCGTAATCGCCGCGCCTCGTCAACGAAATTTATCTGTTTTGCAGCAGACTGAACAATCTATCACCACATTGCGCTAAAAGCACGCGTTTTCAGGCAAAAAACAGCGTCCAGGCCGCGGAAATCGGCATCGCCAGCACCAGCGCAGGCAGCATATTCACTACGGCAAACATTTTTATCCCGCAGATGCGCAGCCCGGTGGCCACCAGCAGCATGCCGCCGACGGCGCTGAAATCCGCCAGCATCATCGGCGTGGTAAGCGGCATAATGATCGCCGCGCAGGCTGCAAGAGTCAGCTGGATAAGCAGCATCGGTACGCTGATGGCGGCGACGGCAATGCCCAGGGTGCAGGCGAAGATGGTGGCGGTGAAAAAGTCGAGAAACGCTTTGGCAATCAGAATGCTGGCGTCGCCGGTCATCCCTTCGCGCATGGCGCCGAAGACGCCGGTGCCGCTGGCGCAGAACAGGACGATAATCGCCACATAGCTCTGAATATAAGACTCATGAGCCGAAGCCTTTTTCTTGCCTTTCGCTGACATCAACTGCTGGAGTTTACTGACCAGCGTATTGATGCCTTTTTCCATATTGCATATTTCGCCGAGCAGCGTCCCCACCAGGGTCGACAGCACCATCACCGGCAGATTGGCGCACTTAATGACCAGTAAAATGCCGATGCCCAATGACGCCAGGCCAAAAATAGAGGTCATTGCGGTGCGGATCCGTTCCGGCAACCGTTGGCTGAGTAAGGCGCCCAGCACACCGCCGACCAGCACCGCGCTGGCGTTAATAAAAGGTCCTGTAACCACGCTGACTCCTGTTAAAAATCCCTGATAACCGCATTATTATGGCGTTAACTTACCGGGAAAGCTTGTGTATCCGTGATATAAGTGCATACGGTTTTCATCTTGCGCCTGTTCGGGAAAGGTGCCATGATTGCGCGAATTTTCTCCTCCCTGATATGAGGCCGCCGATGACGACACAGCCATTATCTCGCCAGCGACGCCGCGCCCAGATGCGCGGGCTGCCTCATCTTGCTACGCTTACCCCTCTGTTCACCATGCGGTGAAGGACACGTATGCTCACTGTAGGGCAACAGTAAGATCGGACGCGTCTGCTTTTACTGATGTCCGGCGGTCGGAGCTGAATCCGTCAGACCCGGACACATCGTTGGGCAAGGTCTCCCTTGTCTGAGATTTTTACACTCCCGATACGGGCATTTGCGCTTATGAAATCCATGCACATTGCCGCCAGCTGCGAGCTGGTCACCCGCTTGTCCACCCACCGTCGCGTTGTGGCGCTGGACAGTACCGATTTTACCGATGTGGCGGCAGTCGTCATCTCCGCGGCCGACAGTCGCAGCGGCATCCTTACTCTCCTCAGGCGTAGCGGATTTAACCTGCCGGTCTACCTGCTGAGTGAGACGGCGGTCGACAAGCCGGAGGGGGTGCAGGCGGTGATCGCCGGTAAAGATCAGGAGTGGCTGGAGCTGGAGGCGGCGGCCTGTGATTATGAAGCGCGTCTGCTGCCGCCGTTTTTCAATACCCTGACCCAGTACGTCGAGATGGATAACAGCACCTTTGCCTGTCCGGGGCATCAGCACGGGGCGTTTTTCAAAAAGCACCCTGCAGGCCGTCAGTTCTATGACTTTTTTGGCGAAAATGTCTTTCGCGCCGACATGTGCAACGCCGATGTGAAATTAGGCGATCTGCTGATCCACGAAGGATCGGCCAAGCACGCGCAGAAGTTCGCTGCGAAGGTGTTCAACGCGGATAAAACCTACTTCGTCCTCAACGGCACCTCGGCGGCCAACAAAGTCGTGACCAACGCGCTGTTGACCCGCGGCGATCTGGTGCTGTTCGATCGCAACAACCACAAGTCAAACCATCACGGGGCGCTGATCCAGGCGGGGGCGACGCCTGTTTACCTGGAAGCCGCGCGCAATCCGTTCGGCTTTATCGGCGGCATTGACGAGCGCTGCTTTGATGAGCATTACCTGCGGGATCTCATCCGCGAAGCGGCGCCTGAGAAAGCCAATGCCTCCCGCCCGTTTCGTCTGGCGGTGATCCAGCTGGGGACCTACGACGGCACGGTCTATAACGCCCGCCAGGTGGTGGATAAGATCGGCCACCTCTGCGATTACATCCTGTTCGACTCGGCGTGGGTGGGCTATGAGCAGTTTATCCCAATGATGGCCGACTGCTCGCCGCTGCTGCTGGAGCTGACCCCCGACGATCCGGGTATTTTTGTCACCCAGTCCGTGCACAAGCAGCAGGCCGGCTTCTCACAGACGTCGCAGATCCATAAAAAGGATAACCATCTGCGCGGCCAGGCGCGTTTCTGTCCGCACAAGCGGCTGAATAACGCCTTTATGCTGCATGCCTCCACCAGCCCGTTCTATCCGCTGTTTGCCGCGCTGGACGTCAACGCCAAAATTCATGAAGGTGAGAGCGGCCGCCGCCTGTGGGCCGAGTGTGTGGCGCTGGGCATTGAGGCGCGCAAAGCGATCATCGCCAACTGCAAGATGATCCAGCCCTTTATTCCGCCAGTGGTGGCGGGACGCCCGTGGCAGGATCACCCGACCGAGGCGATCGCCCGGGAGCGCCGCTTCTTCAGCTTCGAACCCGACGCGCGCTGGCATGGTTTTGAAGGCTACGCGGACGACCAGTATTTTGTCGACCCGTGCAAACTGTTGCTGACCACTCCGGGCATTGACGCTGAAAGTGGGGAGTACAGTGAGTTTGGCATCCCGGCAACCATTCTGGCGCATTATCTGCGTGAAAACGGCATCGTGCCGGAGAAGTGCGATCTCAACTCGATTCTGTTCCTGCTGACGCCGGCGGAGAGCGCCGAAAAAATGGCGCAGCTGGTGGCGATGCTGGGGCAGTTTGAACAGCATATTGAAGCGGATACGCCGCTGGCCGATGTGTTGCCGACCATCTATAACAAATATCCGGTGCGTTATCGCGACTATACCCTGCGCGAGCTGTGCCAGGAGATGCACGATCTGTACGTTAGCTTTGACGTGAAGAGCCTGCAAAAAGAGATGTTCCGTAAACGGAGCTTCCCAAGGGTGGTGATGAATCCCCAGGATGCCAACCACGAGTTTATTCGCGGCAACGTTGAGCTGGTGCGTCTGAGCGAGGCGGAAGGCCGCGTCGCGGCGGAGGGGGCGCTGCCGTATCCGCCGGGCGTGCTGTGCGTGGTGTCCGGCGAGGTCTGGGGCGGCGCCGTGCTGCGCTATTTCCTCGCGCTGGAGGAGGGGGTCAATATGCTGCCTGGCTTCTCGCCGGAGCTGCAGGGGGTTTACAGCGAGACGGATCCGGACGGCATTAAGCGGCTGTATGGCTACGTGCTGAAGGGATAAAAAAACGCCCCGCCGAACAGGCGGGGCGTTTTACTTTTGCCGATCACACGCTCTGCTGGGCGGCGGTCGGTTGTCTGACGTGTTTGTATTTGAACAGCGCCACGAAGGCAAAGGCCAGCACCAGCGAATAGCCGGCGAAAATCAGCCACACGCTCTGCCAGTCAGTGATCCCCTCGACGGTAAAGTGTTCGACGACTTTGCCGCTCACCATCCCGCCGAGAATACAGCCGAAGCCGTTGGTCATCATCAGGAACATCCCCTGAGCGCTGGCGCGGATTTCCGGGCGCACCTCTTTCTCAACGAACACCGAACCGGAGATGTTAAAGAAGTCGAAGGCGCAGCCGTAGACGATCATAGACAGCACCAGCAGTACAGTGCCGAACGGCGTCGGGTCGCCAAAGGCGAACAGGCCGAAGCGCAGCATCCACGCCACAATACTGATAAGCATCACGTTCTTAATGCCGTAGCGGCTAAGGAAGAATGGGATGGTCAGGATAAACAGCGTTTCGGAAATCTGCGAAATCGACATCAGCACTGACGCGTGCTCGACGATAAAGCTGCCGGCAAACAGCGGATCTTTATCGAAGCTGTGCAGGAAGGTGTTACCGAACATGTTAGTGATTTGCAGCTCGGCGCCGAGCATCATCGAGAAGATAAAGAAGATAGCCATACGCTTGTTTTTAAACAGCGCAAAAGCGTTCAGGCCGAGCATCTCCGTCCAGCTTTGATTGCGCTGGGCGTTGGCGACCGGAATATGCGGCAGCGTCAGGGTGAACAGAGTCAGCAGGACCGACAGCGTCGCGCCAATGTACAGCTGCATATGGCTCAGTTCAAAGCCGGAGAAGCTCACGCCCCACATGGCGAGGATAAAGCCGATGGTGCCCCAGATACGAATTGGCGGGAAATCGGTGACAATATCCAGCCCCGCCGACTGCAGGCGGTAGTAGGAGATGGTATTGATCAAGCCAAGCGTCGGCATATAGGCCAGCGAGTTAAGCAGGATCACGAGGAACATCTCGCCCGGCGTGGTGACCTGCGCCGCGAGGTACAGCGTTAACGCGCCGACCAGGTGGCAGATGGCGTATACCCATTTGGCGCTGATCCACTTATCGGCGACGATGCCGAGCAGCGTCGGCATCAACACCGCGGCGATACCGAGCGAGCTATACACTGCGCCGATTGCCGCGCCGTCAAACTTCAGCGTGACAAACATGTACGAGCCAAGCGTGGTGAGCCAGCTCCCCCAAAGGCAGAACTGCAGGAACGACAGTATTTTGAGCTGCAGCTTAAGATTCATGTAGTTATCCTCACGAATGTGGGCTTGTTATGTTTTTAAAATAACATTAATCCCGTTATTTTGATGCGATTCTATCATTCACTAGCTTAATGCTTCTGTTAACTGCCGCAGAAAACCGAAAGATATTACAGAGTATGGCGGAGAATAAGCGCGGCCTCAGCGCGGGGCTGAGGCCGGAGTCGGGAGGAGGGCTATTTACGGCGGTAGCTTTTCTGCGCCGTATTAACTTTGTACAGATAGCGGCGCGATTCCGCCGACGGATGGCGGGTGGTCAGCGTCTGGTAGACGTCCCCTGGCGCCATGCTGTTGATAATATTGGCCGCCTGCACTTTATCGCTGGAGAAGACCCGCAGTACGCTGCCGGCGCCGCCGTTATAGGCAGTGATCACCGCGTAGCGACGCGAGGTGGGGTTATCGATGCCGGCGAGGTAAACATTGTTCAGCATCGCCAGGTAGGCGGTACCGGTGTCGATGTTATTCGCCGGGTCAAACAGATAACTGCGGCTTGGCAGGCCGGATTTACCCTGGGAGCGGAAGACGTCTCTGCCGGCGCTGTGCTGGACCACCTGCATCAGCCCCATGGCGTCGGCATGGCTGACCGCATAGGGGTTAAAGGAGGATTCGGTCTGCATAATCGCGAGGATCAGAGACTCATCAACCCCATACTTACGCGAGGCCTGACGCACCATGCCGAGGTATTTATGCGCACGTTTGTCGAGGTGGTTCGGCACCAGGTTAATGGTGATGCTGTAGACCACGCGCAGGCCGTTGTTGCGGCTCTTCAGACGGGTTTGCAGCAGATAGTCGGCAAAGCGCGCGGCGCGCCACTCCCAGCGAATCGACGCCCCGGTGTTATCCACCACCTGGCCATAGAGGAACGGCTCTTTGGAGATCTGGATGTCATCGACATCGGAATAGAGGTCAATGGAGTTGGGGTCATCGCCCATCAACAGGGTTTTGACGATCGCCTGGCGCAGTCGTCCGCGAGGGTCGGTGCCGGCAATGGTCTCGACGGTGATCGTCCCTTCATCGAAGTTGATGTGGCTGCGGGTTTGATACTGGTCGGTGTACTTGACGTAGTCCTTTGGCCCGGCGAGCAGGACTTCGTTGTACCCCCAAATGTTCTCGATGTTGTGGGCGAACTGGCCCATCAAAATATCGAATCCGTTCGTGTCCTTGACCCAGGCCTCGTTGTATTCGGCGCCTTTTTTATTGGAGCTGGAACACGAAACGAGCAACGGCGCAATCAGCGCGAGCGCTAAGTATTTTTTCATCATTCCGGGCGTGCGTGTTGTGTTTGTTTTTTTAAAGGCCGCAGGGCCCTTACTGTTTTTCCGGCGGCGTGTAGCCTTCGATGTGCACGTCTTTCCCTTCAAACAGGAACTGCACCATCTCCTGCTCAAGCAGTTTGCGGTGCTCCGGGTTCATCATGCTGAGCTTTTTCTCGTTGATCAGCATGGTCTGCTTGTGCTGCCACTGCGCCCAGGCTTCTTTGGAGATTTCGTTGTAAATACGCTTTCCGAGCTCGCCCGGATACAGCTGGAAATCCTGGCCGTCCGCTTCACGCTGCAGGAAGGTACAAAAAATGGTTCTGCTCATAATTAATCCTCTTTGATAGCCGAAAAATTTATACCGGCGCTCCGGCTTTTAGCTGTTGCAACAAGCGCTCCACGGGGGCCGCCAGACCGACCGACGGCGGCTGCGCTAAGTTATACCAGAGTGCGTTGCCTTCATCCATGCATGCGCCAGATGAGTGCACTGTAAGCCACATCGGAATAATATCCAGGTGGAAATGACTGAAAGTGTGGCGAAAAGCGGTTAATTGCGTCAGATTATCGGCCTTAATCTGGCGCTGCGCCAGCCACTCGCGTAGCTCCGCTTCGTCTGCAAACTGCGGAAAACAGAACAACCCGCCCCACAGACCCACCGGCGGACGCTGGGAAAGAAACACCTCGTCGCCGTGCTGCATCAGCAGGAAGTAGCCGGTGCGTACCGGGAGGGTCTGCTTCGGTTTTTTGCCCGGATATTCCGCCCATGAATGGTTCGCGTAGGCCACGCAGCCGTTGCTCAGCGGACACAGCTCGCACTTCGGCTTCGAGCGGGTGCAAACCATTGCCCCGAGATCCATCATCGCCTGGTTGAAGCGCTCGACGCCCTCTGCCGGGGTGACCTCTTCGCTGATGTCCCACAGCCGTTTTTCCACCTCTTTTTTCCCCGGCCAGCCGCTGACAGCATAGCAGCGGGCGAGCACGCGCTTCACGTTGCCGTCGAGAATCGGATAATGCTGACCGAGCGAAAGGGATAAAATCGCCCCCGCCGTTGAGCGCCCGACGCCGGGCAGCGCCGCCACTTCGTCAAAGGTCCGGGGGAATTCGCCGCCGTGCAGTGTGGCGACTTGCTGCGCGGCTTTATGTAAGTTGCGCGCCCGCGCGTAGTAGCCCAGACCGGTCCACAGATGCAGCACTTCATCCAGCGGCGCGTTGGCGAGATCCACCACCGTGGGGAAACGCGCCATAAAGCGTTCAAAATAGGGGATTACCGTGGTCACCTGGGTTTGTTGCAACATCACTTCGGAGAGCCATACTTTGTAGGGCGTCTTGGCGATTTGCCAGGGCAGGGTTTTACGCCCGTATTTGTCGTACCAGTCCAGAACCTGGGCTGAAAATTGCGTGGCGAGAAAAGTCAAAGCTACGGCTCCGGGATCGCGATTACAGGGGGGCAGATTGCAGCATAAGGGCGAGTGGCTGTAAACCCTTGCATCCGCCGGGTAACTTTGGATAATGCCCGTTTTCCGAACACATTCACAAGCAGACCAAACTTATATGAAAAACGACGTCATCTCTCCGGAATTCGATGAAAACGGTCGCCCGCTGCGCCGGATTCGTAGCTTCGTCCGTCGCCAGGGCCGCCTGACGAAAGGGCAGCAGCATGCGCTGGATAACATTTGGCCGGTGATGGGCGTTGAATTCAACGATGCGCCGCTCGATTTCGCCGCCCTGTTTGGCCGTGACGCGCCGGTCACCTTAGAAATTGGCTTCGGGATGGGCGCCTCGCTGGTGGCGATGGCGAAAGCCAAACCGGAACAGAATTTCCTCGGCATTGAAGTACACTCCCCGGGCGTTGGCGCTTGTCTGGCTTCTGCGGAAGAAGAAGGCGTACAAAACCTGCGCGTAATGTGTCACGATGCAGTGGAAGTGCTACATACCATGATCCCGGATAACTCGCTGAATATGGTGCAACTGTTTTTCCCTGATCCGTGGCATAAAGCGCGTCATAATAAACGTCGTATCGTGCAGCCGCCTTTCGCTGAGCTGGTGAAAAGCAAGCTGAAGCTCGGCGGCGTCTTCCATATGGCGACCGACTGGGAAGCTTATGCCGTGCATATGCTGGAAGTCATGTCCTCGCTGGAAGGCTATCGTAACCAGTCGGCAAGCAACGATTACGTACCGCGCCCGGAATCGCGCCCGGTAACCAAATTTGAACAGCGTGGCCATCGTCTCGGCCACGGCGTATGGGACTTAATGTTCGAGAGGGTGAAATAATGGCCAAGAATCGTAGCCGTCGTCTGCGTAAAAAAATGCATATCGATGAGTTTCAGGAGTTAGGCTTCTCCGTCGCCTGGCGTTTCCCGGAAGGGACCAGCGAAGAGCAGATCGACCAGACGGTCAACGATCTGATCGAAGAGGTGATAGAGCCGAACAAGCTGGCCTTCGACGGCAGCGGTTATCTCTCCTGGGAAGGGCTCATCTGCATGCAGGAGATTGGTAAGTGCACTGAAGAGCATCAGGCTATCGTACGCAAATGGCTGGAAGCGCGTAAGTTAGAGGATGTGCGCACCAGCGAACTTTTTGACGTCTGGTGGGACTAAGTTTGACAAGGGTCGGCAATTGCCGGCCCGTTTTGTCTTAAGGGAGTTTTATGATGCGTAAAACGCTGCTGGCGGTGGCGCTCTCCGTCACCGCTTTGTCTGCCCATGCGGACTACCAGTGTAGCGTCACGCCGCGTGACGATGTGATCCTCAGCCCGCAGCAGGTGCAGGTGAAAGGGGAAAACGGCGATCTGGTGATAAAGCCGGACGGCAATCTGACCTTTAACGGCAAGGCCTATGCGCTCAGCGCCGCCCAGCGCGAACAGGCGCAGGATTATCAGGCCAGCCTGCGCAGCAGCCTGCCGTGGATTGACGAAGGCGCGCGTTCGCGAGTCGAAAAAAGCCGCAAGGCGCTGGATAAAATCATTACCGAACAGGTTGGCGCCAACAGCAGCATGCACGGTCGCCTGACCAAACTGGACGCGCAGCTGAAAGAACAGATGAACCGCATTATCGAACGTCGCAGCGATGGCCTGACCTTCCACTATAAAGCTATCGACCAGGTACGCGCCGATGGCCAGCAGCTGGTGAATCAGGCGATGGGCGGCATTCTGCAGGACAGCATTAACGAGATGGGCGCCAAAGCGGTGCTCAAAGGCGGCGGTAATCCGCTACAGGGCATTCTCGGCAGCCTCGGCGGCCTGCAAACGGCGATTCAGGAGGAATGGAAAAACCAGGAGGCCGATTTCCAGCAGTTTGGTAAGGACGTCTGCAGCCGGGTGGTATCGCTGGAGGACAGCCGCAAAGCGCTGGTTGGCTCGTTAAAGTAAGTTGATTTCGCTACCTGCGCCTGCAGGTAGCGGTTAGGCTCAGTCGATCACATCAGCCCCAGCAGCTGTGGAATAAACAGTGAGATCTGCGGGATATAAACAATCATCATCAGCGCGATCAGCAGGGCGGCGTAGAACGGCAGCAGCGGTTTGATGAGCTGCTGAATTTTAACCCCTGAAATGGAGCAGCCGACAAACAGCGCGCTGCCTACCGGCGGGGTCAGCAGGCCGATGCACAGATTGGCGACCATCATGATGCCAAAATGGACCGGGTTCATGCCTAAATCCTCAGCGATGGGGAGAAATATTGGCGTAAAAATCAGTACTGCTGGGGTCATATCCATAAAGATACCGACGATTAACAGCACGATGTTAATCAGCAGCAGGATCACCAGCGGATTTTCAGAAAACCCCATGAGCGCATCGCTTATCATGTAGGGAATATCGGCATTGGTCATTGCCCACGACATGCCGACGGAAAAACCGATCAGCAGAAGGACGATAGACGTCATCACCACCGATTCAAGGAGCAGCTTTGGCAGGTCGCGCCATTTGACTTCCCGATAAATCAGCACTGAGAGGATAAAGGTGTAGACCACGGCGATGGCGGAAGCTTCAGTGGCGGTGAAAATACCGCCGAGGATCCCGCCCATGACAATAATGACCAGCAGCAGGCTGGGCAGGGCGTCGAAAAAAGCCTTTGCCGCCTGGGCGCAGGTCGGGCGGTCGGAAACCGGATATCCGCGGTGTTTAGCGATACCAGCGCAGACCAGCATGATGGACAGACCCATCAGAATGCCCGGCAAATAACCGGCCATAAACAGCGAGGCGACCGAGACGCCGCCGGCCGTCAGAGAAAAGACGATCAGCACGTTTGATGGCGGAATGAGCAGGCCCGTGATGCAGGATGAAACGTTTACCGCCGTGGAGAATGCCGGATCGTAGCCTTTCTGCGTCTGAATGGGATTGAGCGTCCCCCCTACCGCAGCGGCGGCAGCGACTGCCGAACCGGAGATCGAGCCGAACATCATATTGGCCAGCACGTTGACGTGTCCCAACGATCCGGGTACCCGCCCAACCATCACCTGCGCCAGATTGATGAGGCGTATAGCAATTCCCCCGCTGTTCATCAGGGTACCGGCAAAGATAAAGAAGGGGATAGCCAGCAGCGCGAAGTTATCGAGTCCGTTCGCCAGGCGCTGAGCAACGGTAATCACCGCGATATCCCAGGGAAACATCAGCAGCATTGAGCCGACGGTAGCAAGACCGATGGAAAAAGAGATAGGTACGCCAATAAAGACCAGAATAAAGAACGAGCCAAACAGCGTCAGTGCAATATAGCTATCCATTAATTTGCTCCTGCTTCTGAATGTTTCATGTTTTTTAGTCCGTTGCTGATAAAACACAACGCGTAAAACATCATCATGATGCCGGTGAGCGGCAGGATCAGATACACATAGCCCATCGGGATCTGCATTGCGGCTGAGACCTGGGCGGTCGACAGCGTTTTTTCAATCAGTTTTACGCCGCCGGTAACAATCACTGAGCCAGCAAACAGAAAGATAAGCAGATTGATAATGACGCTGAGCAGTGCCTGCTTGCGGGAAGAGAGCATCAGCGTAAGTAAATCGATCGCCAGATGACGCTGGGCGCCGACGGTATAGGCCGCACCCAGTAGCCCGACCCAGATCATTAAGAAACGCGCCAGTTCATCGGTCAGGGTGCTAGGCTGGTTGAGCACGTAGCGGCTGAACACCTGCCAGACGACGCAGACAACCAGCGCAATCATTACGACGACAGAGAATGCGGCGATGGTGCGGTCCACCGCCAGCTTTATGCGGTTAAGTATCATCATTGATTTCCTGGTGAAAGCGGGCCAGCGGCTGGCCCGTTAAAGGTTATTCAGCGGCAGCGTCAAATTTGGCCAGCAGGGCGGCCTGTTTTGGATCTTTCTTAAAGTCATCAAATAGCGGCTGCACGGCGGCACGGAACGGTGCTTTATCCACTTTGATAATTTCGCCCCCCAGGGCTTTGGCCTGCGCGCGGGTATCGGCGTCGATCTTCTGCCACAGCTGTTGCTGATATACCTCTGAGGCTTTGGCCGCTTTGACCAGAATTTGCTGCTGCCCCGGCGTCAGTTTGTCCCAGGTTTTGCTGGAGATCACGAGGAAGTCAGGAATGGAGGCATGCTCATCTTCAGAGAACACTTTCGCGATTTCGATATGGCGAGTCTGCACCCAGGAGGGAACGTTATTTTCCGCACCGTCCACCACCCCTTGCTGCATGGCGGTGTAAACTTCACCAAAGGAGATTGGCGTCGGGGAGCCCCCCATTAATTCAATCATTTTTAAGGTTGTCGGGCTGGCCTGCACGCGGATCTTCAGTCCTTTTAAATCCTCCGGTTTGGTGATGGGCTTTTTGGCATAAAAACTTCGGGTTCCGGCGACATAAGCGGAAAGGGCAAAGAATCCTTTCTCTTTCGTCGAATCCATTATTTCCTTGCCCACTTTCCCGAATACCACCTTATTGAAATGATTTTGATCGTTAAACAGGAACGGTAAATTATATATCGCGTAGATATTATCAAATGACTCCAGATCGCTGGCGGAACCTTTGGTCAAATCCAGCGCGCCATTTTGTAATAACTCCATCGTTTCGCGTGCGCTGCCCATCTGGCTACTGGGGTAAATACGAATCTTCATATTACCGTCAGAAAGTTGGTTTACCTCTTTGGCCATCTCTTCAAACGCCTGATGCACCACGTGACTGCGTTCAAGGTTATGTGCCAGTTTTAACGTGATTTTTTCAGCTGCGCTGGCTCCTGAAGAGAATAGAGCAAGCAAAGATATTGCTATTAGAGAACGAGAAAAAGCGTATTTTTTCATGAGTTGGCTCCATGCACTTGTGGTAATTGGTCAATATCTTAAGCGTCATGTTTTGTTTCTGTATGACATATTATCCTTGTTGTCGTACATCTTTAAGCTGCCTGACTCACACTTTTTCTCAATGAGGTACTGAAATAATGGATTTTATGGGTTTAATTATATTTTGTTTCTATAAATAAAAGAGAATTAATTAGAGGATGGAATATTTTAAAAGAATGAATCGGGAATGGTGAGGTTGATATGTCGATAAATTCGAACTATTGTCCTTCCCGTTAAAACGATAAAGGGAAGGACAAGGGTGATATTTATTCGTTAAGGAAGAGTTCGAGCAGGGAATTCAGGAACAGCTTACCGTGCTCGGTAATCTGCCAGTTCTGCTCGTCTTCCTGCAGGTAGCCCTGGGCTATCGCCGCGTCCAGCTGCGGGCGGATCGCTGCTTCCTCAAGTCCGGTATAGCGGCTAAATTCAGCGCGCGGCGCGGCCTCCAGCAGGCGAAAACGGTTCATAAAGAACTCAAACGGTTTATCCGCTTCTTCCACATCATGCTGACGCTCAAGGTAACGGCCTTCCATATACCCGCGCGGGTGGCGGGTTTTGGCGGTCCGCAGAATGCGTCCGTCAGGGAAGGTGATCTTGCCGTGCGCGCCGCAGCCGATGCCGAGGTAGTCGCCAAAGCGCCAGTAGTTGAGATTATGCTGACACTGGAAGCCTGGCTTAGCATAGGCAGACGTCTCGTACTGCTGATAGCCGGCGGCGCTCAGCAGCTGATGCCCCTGCTCGAAAATATCCCATAGCGCGTCGTCATCCGGCAGCACCGGCGGCCGGGAGCCGAACAAGGTGTTCGGCTCAATGGTCAGCTGGTACCACGACAGATGCGGCGGGTTGAGGGCAATCGCCTGACGCAGATCGTCCAGCGCCTCCTCCAGCGACTGGTTCGGCAGACCGTGCATCAGGTCGAGGTTGAAGCTGCGCAAGCCGAGGCCGCTGGCGAGACGTGCTGCGCGCTTGGCCTCCTCCGGGCCGTGGATCCGCCCCAGGCGCTGCAGCTTCGGTTCGCTAAAGCTTTGTACGCCGATGGAGATGCGGTTCACCCCGGCGCGCTGATAATCAACGAAGCGATCTGCCTCCACGGTACCCGGGTTGGCTTCCATGGTGATTTCCGCCCCGGCGGCCAGCGGCAGGCAGGCGCGGACGCCATCGAGCAGGGTTTGTATGGCCGGGCCGGACAGCAGGCTCGGCGTACCGCCGCCGATAAAAATAGTGCCTATTTCCCGTCCCTGGGCATAGTGCGCATCAGCCTGCAGATCGTTCAGCAGATGCTGGACGTAGTCATCATGCGGCACCTCGCCTTTCAGCGCATGCGAATTAAAATCACAGTACGGGCATTTCTGCACGCACCAGGGAATATGGATATAGAGACTCAGCGGCGGCAAATTAGCCATTACGTAATGCTTCCAGTAACAGTTTCAGCGCCTGCCCGCGATGGGAAATGGCGCTCTTTTCTTCACGGCTCAGTTCGGCCGCGGTTTTACCTTCTGACGGGACGAAGAAGATCGGGTCGTAACCGAAGCCGCCATGACCGGCGGCTTGTCGGGTGATTACCCCAGGCCAGCTGCCGTGGCACACCAGCGGCGTGGGATCTTCGGCATGGCGCAGATAGACCAGCACACAGTGGAACTGCGCCTGACGCTGGTCGTCCGGCACGTCTTTTAACGCGTCGAGCAGCTTCTCAAGATTCTGCTGGTCGCTGGCATCGACGCCGGAATAGCGTGCGGAGTAAATACCCGGCGCGCCGCCAAGAGCATCGACGGCCAGACCGGAATCGTCGGCGATGGCCGGCAGGCCGGTGATCTGCGCCGCGTGGCGCGCTTTCAGAATCGCGTTTTCAATGAAGGTCAGGCCGGTCTCTTCCGCAGAGTCCACGCCCAGCTCGGTCTGAGCGACGATATCGAGACCAAAATCTTCCAGCAGCGAGGCCAGTTCGCGCACTTTGCCGGCGTTGCCGGTAGCGAGGACGACTTTTTGCATGATGAATCCTGTTTATTCAGTTAGCGCCGCGACCGCAGTCGGGATCTGTTGTGGGGCGATGATTTTAACTTGCTTATGGCGGCCCAGCTCGCCTTTTTCAATCAGTACCTGGCTTTTGGCGACGCGGAACTGTTTGGCGAGAAATTTCACCAGGTGGGCATTGGCCTGGCCATCAACGGGCGGGGCGGTAATGGCGACTTTAAGCTCGTCGCCATGTACGCCCACGATGCTATCGCGGCTGGCCTTAGGCTGAATGTACAGCCTCAGCACCAGCCCGTCAGCGCAGGTTTCAACGGCACTCATAGCGCCATCCACAGCCCCGGCAGCAGTACATTACCGGTGGCCTGCAGCACTTCGGCGATGCCCATATTGATTACGTACAACAGCAATACCAGCACCATCGGCGAGAAATCGATACCGCCCATCGACGGCAGCAGGTTGCGGATAGGGCGCAGCAGCGGGTCCGCCAGCTGCATCAGCACATACTCCACCGGGCTACGGCCCTGGCTGACCCAGCTCATGATCGCCATCAACAGCAGTACCCAGAAGATCAACGAGCCGATGGTTTTCAGCAGAATAAGCAGAGCGGAGATCCAGATGATCGGCTGGAAGGTGATCACCATAAACAGCACGATCGCTTTGATGACGCAGAGAATAAATGCCACCAGCAGCGAGGCGCTGTCAATCGGCCCCATTGCCGGGATAATCCGGCGCAGCGGTCCGACAATCGGCTGCGTGGCTTTCACCACAAACTGCGAAAACGGGTTGTAAAAGTCGCAGCGCGCCCACTGCATCCAGACGCGTAACAACACGACCATCGTGTAAAGCTCAATGACCGTTGAAAGCAGGAAAGTCAACGTCTTCATGGCGTTCCTCAGATTCCTTATTATTTGCTGTAGTCGCGCGCACCAAAAATGGCAGTACCGATGCGCACCATCGTGCTTCCCGCCGCGATTGCGGCTTCCATATCGTCCGACATTCCCAGAGACAACGTATCGACCGTGGGGTACCGCGTTTTTAATCGCGCAAATGCTACCGCCATTTGCCGGGCGACGGCAAACTGCCTTACATATTCTGACTCAGGCGCGGGGATGGCCATCAGGCCGCGCAGTTCCAGATGAGGTAACTCAGCGATCTCCGCCGCTAAGCCGTCGAGCGCTTCCAGCGGGATGCCGGATTTGCTCTGCTCATCGCTGATGTTAATTTGAATCAGCACCTTCAGCGGCGATAAATGCGCCGGGCGCTGCTCGTTCAGGCGGGTGGCGATTTTCAGCCGATCGACGGTGTGGCACCAGTCAAAATGCTCTGCCACCAACCGGCTTTTGTTGGACTGCAGGGGGCCAATAAAGTGCCACTGCAGCCCGCTGACGCCAGCCTGCTGGAAATGGTTAATCTTCTCCACGCCCTCCTGGACGTAGTTTTCACCAAATGCCCGCTGGCCTGCCGCAATGGCTTCTTCGATCGCGCTCGCAGGTTTCGTTTTACTCACTGCAAGCAATGTCACTTCTTCTGGCGCACGCCCGCATCGGGCGGCAGCACCGGAGATTTTGTCCCGGACCTGTGCCAGGTTATGCGCAATATCGTTCATATTCCGAGGATGAGTTATGAAGCTGGAAGAAATCGTAGCCCTTAGTGTAAAGCATAATGTCTCCGATCTACACCTGTGCAATTCCGCCGCACCGCGCTGGCGGCGGCAGGGCAGGCTGGAGCCCGCGCCCTTTCCCGCGCCGGATATTGCGAATTTACTCAACGACTGGCTCGATGCCGCACAGTTACTGCACTGGCAGGAACACGGCCAGATTGACTTTGCGCTGAACCTGGCCTGCGGTGCGCGGCTGCGCGCCAGCGCCTTCGCCCATACGCGTGGGATATCGCTGGTGCTGCGCCTCCTTCCTGAACAGTGCCCGCGTCTGGATATGCTCGGCGCCCCGCCTGCGCTGAGCGAACTGCTGGCGGAAGAGAGTGGTTTGCTGTTGGTCACCGGAGCGACGGGCAGCGGCAAGTCGACCACCCTGGCGGCAATGGTGGGGCACCTCAATCAGCATCTTGATGGCCATATTCTGACGCTTGAAGATCCGGTGGAATTTATTCATCACAGCGAGCGCTGTCTGATCCAGCAGCGGGAAGTTGGCCGTCACTGTCCTTCGTTCGCCGCGGCGCTCCGCGTGGCGCTGCGCCAGGATCCGGATGTGATCCTGCTCGGGGAGCTACGCGACAGCGAAACCATTCGCCTGGCGTTAACCGCGGCGGAGACCGGGCACCTGGTAATGGCGACATTACATACCCGCGGCGCGGCGCCGGCGGTGGAGAGATTGATCGATGTCTTTCCGGCGGAGGAGAAAGATCAGGTTCGTAGCCAGCTTGCCGGAAGCCTGTGCGCGGTGCTGGCGCAAAAATTGTTACCTGCACGTCAGGGCGGGAGAGTTGCGCTATACGAGCTTCTGGTCAACACGCCAGCGGTGGCGAATTTGATCCGTGAAGGAAAAGTACATCAATTGCCTGGTGTGATGCAGACCGGGATGCAGGCCGGAATGTTGACCTTTACCCAGAGTTTTCAGCAACGTGTCGCTGCAGGCGCGCTATAAGATGAGAAAGAGATTGATATGACAGGTTAAATGATATGTTAGATGAATGTTTATTTGTTGTTTATTAATATTATTTGGTAATACAAATAACTTTTGATTATAAATTCAAATAACACATTCAGATTAGATATGTCGACAGTGAATACGCATTTCCAGGAAAAAAGTTTGATTATCTTTTGACAGCTTTGAGTCATTCGATTTATGCTGTTTGTGGGAATAGGATGATTCTCATGGAATAACGTTTCAGTTTGTAAATTACCTTGGTGATTTATAAATTCACGACTGTTTGTATCTTTTTTTATTCATTTAACCACCATGGCGGTGGGTAACAGCTAAGGAGAGTTTTAAGTGATTAATTTAAATGGAAATTCATCATCTTCTCGTCAGGTAACCTTTATTACCCACCCGTCTATTCAAAGCAAAGCCTTTGCCAGCTATCTGAGCGAAACCCTGATGGCACCGGTGGTTTTACAAAATATTAATAAACCGCTGGCGCAGCGTTTGGCAAAAGATTCTGTAATATTATTTGATATTGCAGTGTCAAATAAGAAATTAAACGGGGTGTGGCGGGATATTATTCGCCTGCAGGCAGATAATCCTCGTTTGTTGATTATTAATAGCGCACAAAAGTATGAGCTATACGAAATGGCGCAGTGGCCGGCTTTATATGGCGTGTTCCGTCATGACGATGATGAATCGCGCTTAATTGAGGGCGTTAAGGCCGTGCTGAACGGCGAGCAGACGGCTGAATTGAGCGTGATGCACCCGGCGATGTACGCTGCGGACCATGCATCGACTCCAGTAGAGAACTCGCCGCTGACCGAGCGGGAATGCGAGATCCTCAACGAACTGCGCTGCGGCGCGACGAACCTGGATATCGCCCGCGCGCTGTTTATCAGCGAGAACACGGTGCGGACGCACCTGTACAATGTGTTTCGTAAACTGAGCGTGAAAAATCGCACCCAGGCGGTGAGCTGGGCTAACGAACATCTGCGCCACTAAGCGGGTAAACGTGCGCCGTCAGCGGTCCGCCGGCGGCGCAGGAGGGCAGAGTTTAAAAGCTCTGCTCGAAGTAGCTTTCCAGTATGACTACGGCAGAGGCTGAATCGACGCTGCCTTTATTCAGCGCCCGGTAGCCGCCGTGTTCAAACAGGCCCGCGCGGGCCTCAACCGTACTCAGCCGTTCATCGTGGAGAAGGATCGCGACGCCAAAGCGGCCATGAATTTTATTGGCGAAATTACGCGCGCGCGCCGTCAGCGGTTGCTCGGTGCCGTCCATATTGAGCGGCAGGCCGACGATTACCGCCTCAGGCTGCCACTCTTTAAGCAGTTTTTCGATGACGTTCCAGTCCGGTTTACCATCCTGCGCCTTCAGCGCCGGTAATGGTCGTGCGGTCGCGGTGATGCGTTGTCCCACCGCCACGCCGATGCTTTTGGTGCCAAAGTCAAAGCCGAGAAAGGTTCCGCTCATCACGCATGCCCCGCGACGCCTGGCATCGTCACAATGTCGATACCAATCAGTTTAGCCGCCTCGCGCCAGCGATCGGCGATCGGCGTACGGAAAAGAATATTCTGATCCGCCGGGGCGGTGAGCCAGGCATTATCTAAAATCTCCTGCTCCAGCTGCCCTTTCTCCCACGAAGAGTAGCCCAACGCAACCAGCACGTTGCCCGGCTGCCGATCGGTTCCTAAGGTTTCAAGAACATCCCGCGAGGTGGTAATCACCGTGTTATCCGAGATGCGAATGCTCGAGGAAAAGTCAGAGGGCGGGGTATGCAAAATGAAGCCGCGGTCTTCCGCCAGCGGGCCTCCCAGCATCACTGGTTTATCCAGACGGATCTCTGGATTGCGCGGCTCCGGGACAATTTTGAGCTTCTCAAGGATCCCTTCCACCTGCAGATTTTCCAGCGGCTTATTGATAATAATGCCCATGGCACCCTCGTCGTTGTACTCGCAGATATAGACTACGGAGCGGCGGAAAATGGGGTCCTGAAGCGCGGGCATGGCAATCAGAAAGTGATGCTGTAAATTCATTGTCAGAGGTTCGTTCCTGGTTCAAAAAAGCAACACCCAGTATGCGGGCAAAGTAGAATGGTGTCGATGCACTTTATCTGGCCGGCGCCCGAGTGGCGTCAGGCTGGCAACGTTTCACGAGCGCGGTAATCCGCGCTCGCTGCGCCAAAAGCGGACGTTGGTCCGCCGTCGTGCTTATTTATCGATACGTCTTTCGATAGCGTCCATCAGCATACCGGTGATCGAAATATCCGGGAAGGCGGCTTCGATTTCGCGTACGCAGGTGGGGCTGGTGACGTTAATTTCCGTCAGACGGTCGCCGATGATATCCAGGCCGACGAAGATAAGGCCTTTGGCCTTCAGCGTCGGGCCGACGCGGCGGGCGATTTCCCAGTCGCTTTCGGTCAACGGGCGGGCTTCGCCGCGGCCGCCGGCGGCCAGATTGCCGCGGGTCTCGCCACCCTGCGGAATTCGCGCCAGGCAGTAAGGCACGGGCTCTCCATCCACTACCAACACGCGCTTGTCGCCATCTTTAATGGCCGGCAGATAGTTCTGCGCCATGCAGTAGCGGCTGCCCAGTTCGGTCAGCGTCTCGGCAATCACCCCAAGGTTTGGATCGCCGGCTTTAACACGGAAAATAGAGGCGCCGCCCATGCCGTCGAGCGGTTTCATGATGATATCGCCGTGCTTTTCCCAGAAGGCTTTCAGCTGGGCTTTATTGCGGGTGACCAACGTTTCCGGAGTCAGTTCAGAGAACCAGGCGGTGAACAGCTTCTCGTTACAGTCGCGCAGACTCTGCGGCTTGTTGACGATAAGCGTGCCTTTCTCTTCCGCTCGCTCCAGGATGTAGGTGGCATAAATAAATTCGGTATCAAACGGCGGATCCTTACGCATCAGGATGACGTCAAGGTCCGCCAGCGGCAGATCCTGCTCGCCGGTGAAGTCATACCATTTATCGTAGTTCTGTTCGACGCTCAGCGTGCGCGTCCGGGCGCGGGCTTCGCCGTTGATCAAATAGAGGTCGTTCATCTCCATATAATGGAGTTCATAGCCGCGACGCTGCGCCTCCAGCAACATAGCGAAGCTGGTGTCTTTCTTGATGTTGATGGTTGCGATGGGATCCATCACGATGCCGAGCTTGATCATGGTTCTTCTCCGTTAACGCCTCAACCTAAGTCGCCAAAACGCACCTGTAGGGCGGTGATGGCGGTGAGCGCAGTAGTCTCTGTACGCAGAACGCGCGGTCCCAACAGGATATCAGTAAACTGGTATTGCGCGGTCATCGCTATCTCTTCAGCCGACAGCCCGCCTTCCGGGCCAATCAGCAGACGGACGCGTTCAACCGGCAGCGGCAGCGTGTTAATGCTGGCGCTGGCGCGCGGGTGCAGGTTGAGCTTCAGCCCGCTGTCCTGCTCGGCGCACCACGCCTCCAGCTGCATCGCCGGACGTATTTCCGGTACCACGTTACGACCGCTCTGTTCGCAGGCGGCAATAGCGATTTTCTGCCACTGCTGGATCTTTTTCTGCAAACGTTCGGCATCCAGTTTAACGCCGCAGCGCTCGGAAAACAGTGGCGTTATGAGGCTTACCCCGAGTTCGATCGATTTCTGGATGGTGAATTCCATTTTTTCGCCGCGGGACATCACCTGGCCTAAATGGATATGCAGCGGCGATTCCCGATCGTCAGGTTCGCCACTGAGCACCTCAACCGTAACGTTTTTCTTACCGGCCTCGGTGATGACCGCGTCAAACACCTGGTTACTGCCGTCAAAAAGCTGTAGGTGCTGACCGGCGGTCATGCGCAGGACGCGGCCGACGTGGTTGGCCGCGTCATCGCTCAGCGCGATCTGGCTGCCGACAATGAGGCGTTCTGGATGATGGATGCGAGGAATGCGCATGCTTGATATTCCGTTCGTTGCGCAGATGCCAGCTTCCCGCCATCGGGCGGGAAGCACAGGGCTGCAAATTAACAATTGCCGCTAGTGTAGGTTAGCTCTTTTGCGCCTGGCAAGCCTGCTGGACATACGGATTATGGTTGCCCTGCACTTTCGCGATGCGCTCATCACGTTCACATTCCCAGGCGGTGACCGGGTACTGTTTATTCCAGGCGGTAAACAGCTGAGTTTGCTGGCGGGAAAGATTCAGCTGATAGCGGTCGCGCATATAGAAGTAGGTGCGGGCGATGGCGCCGCGAGCGCGGGCAGGGGGCTCGGCAATTTTATCTTTAAAATCGACCTTCATGGTGCACTGGCCGTACTGGCCTTCACCGCCGTTCCACTGGCTGTACATAAAGTTGCCGCGATCGCCATTCACTTCTCCCACCGCCGGCTGCAGGTTGTGCATATCGCTTTCCATCTTGCGGTATTCCGGATCTTTGGCGCAGTTTTTACGTCCACCCTCCTGCCAGCACTGACGCTGATGGCCGAACTGCCATGCCGGCACTACGTGCTCCCATTCAACCCGGCTGGCGCGGTTCTCATTTTTACGCACTTTATAGCCGCAGGATTCCAAATCGATAACGCCTTTTTTCCCCTGCCAGTCGATTTTACAGCCGCAATAAAAATCGCCCGGAACGTCGGCATTCACTTTGACGCCAGCGGCTTTGGCCTGGGAAAAACTATTAATACCAGCGGCCGCAAGCGGACCACTGACTGCCGCGCTCAATACCGCTACGGCTAAAACATGCATACGGGACATCGTTAACTCCGTGTCAAAACGAGCCCGCAACGTAGCGAATGAGGGTGCCGGATGCAATCAGTCAGATCAGAAAGTTTCTAATTAATTCCGATGGTTATTTTTCAGCCACCAGCAGATCGCCGCAGCGAACGCAGCGGTAGGTGGCCTCGCCGCGAACCACCCGGTTATGGCGACGGACGGTGAGCTGGTGCTGCTGACAGCGACAGCGATAGGGGAAGGTGTTCTGGCGGACCGAAGCGAGTTCAAAGCGGTGGGTGCGACGCGCGGGAACGCCAAGGACGCTCTCCATCATCCATTTCCACTCTTTCCCGTGCGGCGCGACGCGGCCGAAATGCTGCCAGACCAGCAGGTGCGCCAGCTCATGCGGCACCACTTCATCGATAAACTCCCGCTGATTTTCCAGCAGCAGCACCGGGTTTAAACGAATTTCGTTTTTCTCCAGCCAGGCGGTGCCGGCGGAAGTACCACGCTGCTGGTAGACCAGCGTCGGTTCCGCATAGCGGCGTTCCAGCTTGCGATTCGCATTGGCGAGATGCTCCCGCAGGCTGCGCATGACGGCCTGCTGAATAGCGATGGGAATACGGGGCGTTTTCATAGCGCCAGAGGATAGTGCGGCGGAGGGGGGAGAGCAAGAGGAAGCTTCCTCCCGGGATGGGAGGAAGCTCAGGAAGGTTAATCGCGGGCACCGATCTCGCGCAGTGGACGACCCTGCATCAGGTTACGTTCAATATGTTCCAGCGAGACGTTTTTGGTTTCCGGGATCAGCCACAGCGTCAGCAGGATAAACAGCACGTTCAGACCGCCGTACACCCAGAAGGTATTGGCGCTGCCCAGCGAGTTGAGCATGGTCAGGAAGGTGGCGCCGACAATCATGTTGGCAATCCAGTTGGTCGCTGTGGAGCAGGTGATACCGAAGTCGCGGCCTTTCAGCGGCTGGATTTCGGAGCACAGTACCCAAATCAGCGGGCCGGCGCTCATGGCGAAACCGACGATGAACATCAGCAGCATCAGGACGGCGATGTACTGGGCGGTAGAGGAGTGAATGCCGATGTGCATCATGGTACCCAGGACGCCCATACCCGCGGCCATCACGATAAAGCCAAGGATCAGCGTCGGTTTACGGCCCCAGCGGTCGACCAGACCGATGGCGATAAAGGTGGCCAGCACGTTAGTCAGACCGACGATCACTGTCCCCCACATTTGCTCAGTGGTGTTGGCATAACCCGCCAGCTCAAAGATCTTCGGCGCGTAGTACATGATGACGTTCATCCCGGTGAACTGTTGCATCACCTGCAGCAGGATGCCGAGGAACACCGCGCGGCGGAAGTTGCTGTTGTCTTTAAACAGCGACCAGCCGGACTGTTTTACCTTCAGGCTTTCACGGATTTCATCGAGCTCGCGTTTCGCTTCGGCGCTGGTATCGCGCAGGCGCAGCAGCACGCGTTCCGCATCGACAAAGCGACGTTTGGCGGCGAACCAGCGCGGGCTGTCCGGCAGGAAGATAACACCGATCAGCAGCAATACCGCCGGAATGATGATAACCCCGAGCATCCAGCGCCATGCGCCGCTGTAGCTGAAAGCGGTGTCAGAGAGATAGGCGCCAAGGATCCCGATGGTGATCATCAGCTGGTACATGGAAATCATACTGCCGCGAATTTTTTCTGGGGCGATTTCCGACAGATACAGCGGAGCCGTATATGAGGCGACGCCCACCGCCAGGCCGAGCAGCACACGGGAAACCAGCAGGATCTCGACGTTTGGCGCGGCGGCAGAGAACAGCGAACCGGCGACGAAGAGGATGGCGCCGATCATCAGGCTCTTTTTCCGGCCCAGTTTGAAAGAGAGCCAGCCGCTGCCGACCGCGCCGACGGCAGCCCCGAACATCATGGAGCTGACCACCCACTCCTGGGTGTGGGCGGAAATCTGGAACTCATTGGCAATAAAGGGTAAGGCACCCGCAATAACACCGATATCAAGGCCGAACAGCAGGCCAGCCAGCGCGGCGAGGAAACAGACGAAGAACGTCATAGTCTTGTTCGAACGCCCTTGTTTTTTGTTGTCAGGCATAACGCCCTCCAGTTGAGTTATTGATTCTGTCGATGGTTAGGGTAGGACACTCGTCGGTAAAAAAACGTGACTATAATCACGGCTGTGTAATCGCTTCCACAAAGGTAAAGAAACGTAATTCATTAAATGCTTTTTAAATCAGCAGTATAAACAATGATAGACGACATTTTGAAAAACGGTAATCAGAGTTGACCGAAACAATATGTAACATTGTGAAAAATGGGTACAGGAGATAGCGTCTTTGGGCAGAAGGTGACAGTCTTTACTATGTAATCGCTTTCATTTTGTGGCGGCCGCGCGTTGAAATGGGGGCGCAGAAAAGGGGGGCGTAAATAAAAAGGCCAGCGCGAGGCTGGCCTTGAAGAGAGGAAGCGCGGATATTATTTCAGACCGGCCGCTTCCCGCAGCAGCGCCGCTTTGTCGGTTTTTTCCCATGGGAAATGTTCGCGACCAAAGTGACCGTAGGCTGCGGTTTCTTTGTAGATCGGGTGCAGCAGATCCAGCATCTGAATCAGGCCGTATGGACGCAGGTCGAAGAACTCGCGCACCAGCAGGGTCAGCTGTTCAGAAGGCACTTTCTCGGTGCCAAAGGTTTCCACCATGATGGACGTTGGTTCTGCAACGCCGATAGCGTAGGAAACCTGAATTTCGCAACGATCGGCCAGGCCTGCGGCAACGATGTTCTTCGCCACATAGCGCGCCGCGTAGGCTGCGGAACGGTCAACTTTAGATGGATCTTTACCGGAGAACGCGCCGCCGCCGTGGCGAGCCATGCCGCCGTAGGTATCAACGATGATCTTACGACCGGTCAGACCGCAGTCGCCCATCGGGCCGCCAATAACGAAACGGCCGGTCGGGTTGATGAAGAATTTGGTGGACGCGTTGAGCCATTCGGTCGGCAGAATCGGCTTGATGATCTCTTCCATCACTGCTTCCTGCAGGGATTTCTGATCGATATCTTCCGCGTGCTGAGTCGACAGAACGACCGCGTCGATGCCGACGATTTTGCCGTCGTCATACTGGAAGGTCACCTGGCTTTTCGCATCCGGGCGCAGCCACGGCAGGGTGCCGTTTTTACGCACTTCAGCCTGACGTTGCACCAGACGGTGAGCGTAAGTCACCGGCGCCGGCATCAGCACGTCGGTTTCGTTAGTGGCGTAGCCAAACATCAGCCCCTGGTCGCCGGCGCCCTGTTCCAGCGGATCGGCACGGTCAACGCCCTGGTTAATGTCCGGAGACTGTTTACCAATGGCGCTCAGTACGGCGCACGAGTTGGCGTCAAAGCCCATATCGGAATGCACGTAGCCAATTTCGCGGACGGTGTTGCGGGTGATCTCTTCGATATCAACCCATGCGCTGGTGGTGATTTCGCCGCCTACCAGCACCATGCCGGTTTTGACATAGGTTTCACATGCGACACGCGCTTTTGGATCCTGCTCGAGGATCGCATCCAGCACGGCATCGGAGATTTGGTCAGCAATTTTGTCAGGATGCCCTTCTGATACGGACTCAGACGTAAAAAGGTGTTTTGCCATATTTTATTTCACCTGTGGACGATTCGGATAGCTCATACTGTTGTGTAATGTGGCTTTGGTGGATAATCAGCGCAAAGCCGCGCAGGTAGCGACACGAGCAGTCTGAGTGTTAATCAGTATAGACGGATTAACTTCTGGACGGCCATTTTAGGTCAAATCTTGAGCCCATTTCCAGCCTTTTTTGATGGCGGTCGCATTTATGGGAAAACCCGCCTGGCAAAATTTCCTGACAACCGCGCAAACAGGCACATTTTTATTTTGCTTTTTACCCCGCTTCTCGGTATAAAACGCCGCGCGCGGCTCATTAAAAAAGCGCACGGGGCATGGCCCTGTGGTGCCACTTCCAGCCGGGTTAAGCAGTCTGTATTTACAGAATCTCGCAGCGGCGTAGCGCCTGTTGCCCGGTATGTATAGCTTTGGCTTGTCGCCGACCCTGTCGCAGGGCGGTGTGGAGGTGATACCAGATAATGAACCAATGTTTTTCGTTTGATTCGTCGCGTCGTTCTGTCGCGCGTCAGCACTCCGCAACCTGCATCTCTCTCATGCAAACCAGCCGATGTTCACCCCATCTCGGCGCTTCTCAGGATTCCAGGGCCGGTCGGCCGTCAGAAAACTGAACAAGGGCGCTCTTGCCTGGCAAGAGTTTTCTCGTGGTTTCTCCGGACTGTCATACTCTGTTCGGCTACGTGTTTTACGATGATATGAATAAGAAACCGGTCGCGCAGTCGCAAAACCAGCAGATAGTGCTGGGCTTTAGGACTGTTCATGGGTTGTTATCGCATCTTTGGACTGCGATAGTAGTTAACTGTCTTACACTTATTATTAAAAATTGAGGTTCGCTATGTCTGACGACATGTCTATGGTTTCGCCTTCGTCAGCAGGCGAACACGGTGTACTACGTTCCATGCAGGAGGTAGCGATGAGCTCCCAGGAAGCCAGCAAGATGCTGCGTACTTATAATATTGCCTGGTGGGGCAATAACTATTATGACGTCAACGAACTGGGCCACATCAGCGTTTGCCCGGATCCGGACGTCCCGGAAGCGCGCGTTGACCTCGCGGAATTAGTCAAAGCGCGTGAAGCGCAAGGGCAGCGCTTGCCGGCGCTGTTCTGCTTCCCGCAGATCCTGCAGCACCGCCTGCGCTCGATCAACGCCGCCTTCAAACGCGCGCGTGAATCGTATGGCTATAACGGCGATTACTTCCTCGTCTACCCGATCAAGGTTAACCAGCACCGTCGCGTGATTGAATCGCTGATCCATTCCGGCGAGCCGCTGGGCCTGGAAGCCGGTTCGAAAGCGGAACTGATGGCCGTGCTGGCGCACGCCGGGATGACCCGCAGCGTCATCGTCTGTAATGGTTATAAAGACCGCGAATATATCCGTCTGGCGCTGGTGGGCGAGAAGATGGGCCACAAGGTCTATCTGGTCATTGAGAAGATGTCCGAGATCGCTATCGTACTGGAAGAGGCCGAGCGCCTGAACGTGGTGCCGCGCCTTGGCGTACGTGCGCGTCTGGCCTCGCAGGGCTCCGGTAAATGGCAGTCCTCCGGCGGCGAGAAGTCCAAGTTCGGCCTCGCAGCGACCCAGGTGCTGCAACTGGTCGAAATTCTGCGCGAGGCAGGCCATCTTGAGAGCCTGCAACTGCTGCACTTCCACCTCGGTTCGCAGATGGCTAACATTCGCGATATCGCCACCGGCGTGCGTGAATCGGCGCGTTTCTACGTCGAACTACATAAGCTGGGCGTCAACATTCAGTGCTTCGACGTCGGCGGCGGCCTGGGCGTGGACTATGAAGGCACCCGCTCGCAGTCCGATTGCTCGGTGAACTACGGTCTGAACGAATACGCCAACAATATCATCTGGGCGATCGGCGATGCCTGCGAAGAGAATGGCCTGCCGCACCCGACGGTGATCACCGAGTCCGGCCGCGCGGTGACCGCGCACCATACCGTGCTGGTTTCCAACATCATCGGCGTTGAGCGTAACGAATACACCGAGGCGACCCCGCCGGCGGAAGACGCTGCGCGTCCGCTGCAGAGCATGTGGGAAACCTGGCTGGAGATGCACGAGACCGGCAACCGCCGCTCGCTGCGCGAATGGCTGCACGACAGCCAGATGGACCTGCACGATATCCACATCGGCTACTCCTCAGGCACCTTCAACCTGCAGGAGCGCGCGTGGGCGGAACAGCTGTATCTGAACATGTGCCATGAGGTGCAGAAGCAGCTCGACCCGAGCAACCGCGCCCATCGTCCCATCATCGATGAGCTGCAGGAGCGAATGGCGGATAAAATCTACGTCAACTTCTCGTTGTTCCAGTCGATGCCGGATGCCTGGGGGATCGATCAGCTGTTCCCGGTGATGCCGCTGGAAGGGCTGAACAAGTCGCCGGAGCGCCGCGCGGTGCTGCTGGACATCACCTGCGATTCCGATGGCGCCATCGATCACTACGTGGACGGCGACGGGATCGCCACCACCATGCCGATGCCGGAATACGACCCGGAGAACCCGCCGATGCTGGGCTTCTTCATGGTTGGCGCCTATCAGGAGATCCTCGGCAACATGCACAACCTGTTCGGCGATACCGAGGCGGTGGACGTGTTCGTCTTCCCTGACGGCAGCGTTGAGGTTGAGCTGTCCGACGAGGGCGATACCGTAGCGGATATGCTGCAGTATGTGCAGCTGGATCCGAACACGCTGCTGACCCAGTTCCGCGATCAGGTGAAAAATACCGGTCTGGACGATGCGCTGCAGCAGCAGTTCCTCGAGGAGTTCGAGGCGGGACTGTACGGCTATACTTATCTGGAAGACGAGTAGCCGCTGATGCCCGGTGGCGCTGCGCTGACCGGGCCTGCGTATGTCGGCCGGATAAGGCGAAGCCGTCATCCGGCAGCATGCGATACTCACTTGAACCCGTATGCATTACCGGCGATAATTCACGTCAATAAGCGATTTATCTATCAAACCCTTCCTCGTCGGGCCTAACGACGCGGAGGGGTTTTTTTATACTTATTTTTTACGTTCCACGACTGTCAAAAGAGGTCATATCCATGAGCACTTTAGGTCATCAATACGATAACTCCCTGGTATCCAATGCCTTTGGCTTTCTGCGTTTGCCAATGAACTTTATGCCGTATGAAAGCGATGCGGACTGGGTCATCACCGGCGTGCCGTTCGATATGGCGACCTCCGGGCGCGCGGGCGGCCGTCATGGCCCGGCGGCGATCCGTCAGGTTTCCACTAACCTTGCCTGGGAGCACAACCGTTTCCCGTGGAACTTCGATATGCGCGAGCGCCTGAACGTGGTGGACTGCGGGGATCTGGTGTACGCCTTCGGCGACGCGCGCGAAATGAGCGAGAAGCTGCAGGCTCACGCCGAGAAGCTACTGGCGGCCGGCAAACGTATGCTCTCCTTTGGCGGCGACCACTTCGTTACCCTGCCGCTGCTGCGCGCCCATGCCAAGCACTTTGGTAAAATGGCGCTGGTGCACTTCGATGCTCACACCGATACCTACGCCAACGGCTGCGAGTTCGACCACGGCACCATGTTCTATACCGCGCCGAACGAAGGGCTTATCGATCCGAACCACTCCGTACAGATCGGGATCCGCACCGAGTTCGACAAAGACAATGGCTTTACGGTGCTCGACGCCGGCCAGGTTAACGACCGCAGCGTTGATGACGTGATTGCTCAGGTGAAGCAGATCGTCGGCGACATGCCGGTGTACCTGACCTTTGATATCGACTGTCTGGATCCGGCGTTTGCGCCAGGCACCGGTACCCCGGTTATCGGCGGATTGACCTCAGACCGGGCGATCAAACTGGTGCGTGGCCTGAAGGATCTGAACATCGTGGGGATGGACGTAGTGGAAGTCGCTCCGGCCTACGATCAGTCCGAAATTACCGCTCTGGCGGCGGCGACTCTCGCTCTGGAAATGCTCTACATCCAGGCGGCGAAGAAGGGCGAATAAGCCGGGTAACCCCGACCCTCTCCCTTCCCGGGAGAGGGTTGCGCGCGGCACAGAGGGGTTATCAAGGCGCCGGGCGAGTGCTCCTGTGCGCCGGGAGAGGGCCGGCGCGCAGGAGAGGGGTCATTATCGCGTCAAAACACGTTAAACGGATATTCGACGTAGAACCGCACTTCATTCCCGCTGACGTTATAGTCGCTGGCGTTGCTGGAAACGCGCAGCACCGAATAGCGGAGTCTCAATTTCAAATCTTTCGCCATGCCGTTTTGCATCTGGTACTGCACCTGGTTAAACCATTCGTGTTCTTTACCGTTGCTGGTCTCGGCGGTTTTAATGTTATCCCCGCGAACGTAGGCGGTGGTCCAGCTCAGGCCCGGTACGCCCAGTCCGGCAAAATCCAGGCCATAGGAGGCCTGCCAGGAACGTTCATCCTCGCCGTTAAAATCGGACCAGTAGGAGTTAGCCAGCCAGATGGTGTTGCCGCCATCGCCGACGCCGCCCTGGTTCTGGTAGCCGCCATAATGGTAGCCGGTGCTGCCGCTGCTTTGCTGGTAAGCGACCTTAAAGGTATGAATATCCCAGATATAGCTGGCGGCCAGGCTCCAGATGCTGTTGCTGCGCCCGGTGCCATTGGCGTCGGCATATTCTTGATTTAAGCGCGAGTTATAGCCGTTGAAGTCAACAATCAGCTGCTGGTCGGCGGCGAACGGCTTCTTGTAGTTCAGGCCGAGATACTGCTTATTCAGCACGTCTTCGACGTGCGAAGCGTAAAGCGCGCCGCTGAGCTGGTCGTTGAATTGATAGCTGGCGCCGCCAAAGGTCAGGCTTTTCAGGCCGCTGTTGTGGCTGTCGTCGCTTTTGCGCTGCTGATCGGTGAGATAACCGGCGTTAATTTCCAGACCGTCGATTTCTCTTGAGGTCAGCATGGTACCGGTATAGCTCTCGTACAGCAGCCGCGAGTCATCGGCGTAGACGATAGGCAGCATCGGGCGCTGGCTACCGTAGCTGAGGACGGTATTCGAGAAGCGCATTTTAGCGGTAGCGCCAAATTTTGCTAAATCGGACTTCGCGCGGCCATCATCATCCTGGGCGAAAAAGTCGATACCGCCCGCGCCGCTGCGGCCGCGGCCGCCGTCGAGGCGCACGGCGTACTGCGCAATGCCGTCAACGCCGAAGCCGACCGGCCCTTGACTAAAGCCGGACTCGAAGGTCGCGATGATACCCTGACCCCATTCGGCTTTATCCGGCAAACCATCGCGATAATCGCGTTTGATATAAGCGTTACGTAAAAAGAGATCCAGGTGGCTGTCTTCAATAAAGCCCTGACTGGTAGATTGTTGGCTGGCGAAAGCCGGCGCGGCGGCAATAATGCCAAGTGCGATTAATGGTAATTCTTTTTTCACTGAGGGCACTTCTCTGTCTGTCGATATATTCAAGGGAATCACTGCTGACCAGATATTCTCCTGAAATAATGTCGAAAGCAATCATTGTGTGAGCAGTTATTGCAGCCGGAAACAGGTTGTATGGTGCATGAGCCGTGCGCCAGGCAGTAATGGGTGGACTATTTATTATTCGGGTAAAGACGATTCTGGAAGCCAGATAGTGTGCGGCCTTTTTAATTTACCAAATAATATATTTCTGAATCGCCGGGCATAAAATAATTGGCTGTGATGCGCTGTGATAATAATTAACGGTTTGTGCGCTTAAATTATCAATTAATGCGGCTAAATATTTTAACGGATATATAAAAAAGGGAGGCAATAATGCCTCCCGCTGATGATTATTTAATCCCGTCGGCCTTCATGCGATCGCGAATATGCTGCGCGCGCGCTTCTGAGGCCGGGTGATCGTCAAACATCGAACTCTGACGACCGGCTTCCAGCTTGGCCAGTTTCTCGAAGCTGGTGGCCAGTCCCGACGGATTGATACCGCGCTTACGCAGCAGGTCGTAAGAGTAGTCATCCGCTTCCGATTCCTGACGCTGGGAGAACTGCGAGTTCACCAGTTTTTCGCCCAGATCGCCCAACTGAGACTGCGACAGGCTACCGACGATACCGCCCGCGGAGGCCGCCGCCGCACGCACGGCGTTGGTACCCAGGGCGACCTGCATGCCTTTCTTCACGTGGCCCAGCGCGACGTGGCCCATTTCGTGGCCGATCACCGCCTCGACTTCATTATCGTTCATCAGATCCATCAGCCCGCTGTAGACGCGGATGCAGCCGTTGGCCATGGCGAAGGCGTTGACATCCTTGGTCTCATAGACCTTGTAGTTCACGGGCTGACCATTGATGTTATCGCCCAGCGCAGCCGCGATTTTGTTCAGCCGCTGGCTGTATTCACTGTTGGCCGGGGCGATTTTCGCTTTGGCGTCCATCTCTTTACAGGCCTGGTCGCTTAAGGTTTTCACCTGCGCGTCGCTGAGAGAGTATGCCTGGAAGGCTTCGGCGCCTGAGCTGAGCAGACCGTTGGAGTCCATGTTCTGACATCCGGTGAGGGTTGCTGCGATCCCAAGAGCAAGTACGGTTGAGCGAATTTTCATTTTTATCTTCCACAATCTTATGGTTGTTTATCCGAAAATACGGCGACGGCAGGGAACCGTATTCTGCGTAAATTATAAAGAGTATCGCAGGATGCGGGCGAGCGGATTCCGGCGTAGCACAACCTGTTCCAGAGATTTCTTAAAGGGCAAAAGGATGCTCCATGTACATGACTTGTCGCTTGGGTTACATTGTTCACACTTTTTTCCGGCGTAGCCCAAAACGCGCTCTCGTCAAGTCGTTAAGGGCATGGCCTTCAACAGTCCGAACTGGAGTCAAAATGTCCTCACGTAAAGAGCTTGCTAACGCTATTCGTGCGCTGAGCATGGACGCTGTACAGAAAGCCAAATCCGGCCACCCGGGGGCCCCGATGGGTATGGCTGACATTGCCGAAGTGCTGTGGCGTGATTTCCTGAACCATAACCCGAACAATCCGGCCTGGGCTGACCGTGACCGTTTTGTGTTGTCAAATGGCCATGGTTCGATGCTGATTTACAGCCTGCTGCACCTCACTGGCTACGATCTGCCGATTGAAGAGCTGAAAAACTTCCGCCAGCTGCACTCCAAAACTCCGGGTCACCCGGAAGTCGGCTACACCGCAGGCGTGGAAACCACCACCGGTCCGCTGGGCCAGGGTATCGCTAACGCGGTCGGGATGGCTATCGCCGAGAAAACCCTGGCGGCGCAGTTCAACCGTCCGGGACACGATATCGTCGACCACTACACCTACGCCTTCATGGGCGACGGCTGTATGATGGAAGGCATTTCTCACGAAGTGTGCTCCCTGGCCGGTACCCTGAAACTGGGTAAACTGGTGGCGTTCTATGATGACAACGGCATCTCCATCGACGGCCACGTTGAAGGCTGGTTCACCGACGATACCGCCAAACGCTTTGAAGCCTACGGCTGGCACGTGGTGCGCGGCGTGGACGGTCACGACGCTGACGCCATCAAACGCGCGGTAGAAGAAGCACGGGCGGTCACCGACAAACCGTCCCTGCTGATGTGCAAAACCATCATCGGTTTCGGTTCGCCGAACAAAGCCGGTACCCACGACTCCCACGGCGCGCCGCTGGGCGACGCCGAAATCGCCCTGACCCGCGAAGCGCTGGGCTGGAAACACGCGCCGTTTGACATCCCGTCTGACATCTATGCCCAGTGGGATGCCAAAGAAGCCGGCCAGGCGAAAGAAGCCGCATGGAACGAGAAGTTTGCGGCTTACGCCAAAGCCTTCCCGCAGGAAGCAGCCGAATTCACCCGCCGTATGAAAGGCGAGATGCCGTCTGACTTCGACGCGAAAGCTAACGAGTTCATCGCGAAGCTGCAGGCCAACCCGGCGAAAATCGCCAGCCGTAAAGCCTCGCAGAACGCCATCGAAGCCTTCGGCCCGCTGCTGCCGGAATTCCTCGGCGGCTCCGCAGATCTCGCGCCGTCCAACCTGACCCTGTGGTCTGGCTCTAAGCCGATCAACGAAGACGCTGCCGGGAACTACATCCACTACGGCGTGCGCGAGTTCGGTATGACCGCTATCGCCAACGGTATCGCGCTGCACGGCGGCTTCCTGCCGTACACCTCCACCTTCCTGATGTTCGTGGAATACGCGCGTAACGCGGTACGTATGGCCGCGCTGATGAAACAGCGTCAGGTGATGGTCTACACCCACGACTCGATCGGTCTGGGCGAAGACGGCCCGACTCACCAGCCGGTAGAGCAGGTGGCTTCCCTGCGCGTGACCCCGAACATGTCCACCTGGCGTCCGTGTGACCAGGTTGAATCCGCGATTGCGTGGAAATATGGCGTGGAGCGTCAGGACGGCCCGACCGCGCTGATCCTCTCCCGTCAGAACCTGGCGCAGCAGGAGCGTACCGCAGAGCAGCTGGCGAACGTGGCCCGCGGCGGTTATGTGCTGAAAGATTGCGCAGGCCAGCCGGAGCTGATCTTCATCGCCACCGGTTCAGAAGTGGAGCTGGCGGTTGCCGCATGGGACAAACTGACTGCCGAAGGCGTGAAGGCGCGCGTGGTTTCCATGCCGTCCACCGACGCGTTCGACAAGCAGGATGCGGCTTATCGCGAATCCGTACTGCCGAAAGCCGTGACCGCGCGCGTTGCCGTGGAAGCGGGTATCGCTGACTACTGGTTCAAATACGTTGGCCTGAACGGCGCTATCGTTGGCATGACCACCTTCGGTGAGTCTGCGCCGGCTGAGCAGCTGTTCGAGGAGTTCGGCTTCACCGTTGATAACGTGGTCGCTAAAGCGAAAGCGCTGCTGTAATCGCTGGTACGGTGCGGGCTGATGCCCTCACCCCAACCCTCTCCCACAGGAGAGGGTGCAAACACCAAAAACGGTAACCCCTGGGTTACCGTTTTGCTTTTATCTCGCCACCCGGATTTTTTGTATCTGCTATTCCTGAACCATGTAATACGGTTGTAAATTATTCCAGCAAAAATGTGATGTGAGTCATATAGCTGGTTTATTGCGCTGGACAAACATTCCTTTTATTCCTCATTTCGCTTATTCTAGCTGAAGCGTTTCAGTCGTTTAAATGTTCGACAATTAATCAATCAGTCGCAGTTTGCAGCTGGTAAGGTTCCCCTCAGAGCGTTGCTGGATTACTCTGTCAGCCACCTCATAACAGGGACAGCCTTGCAGGAGATCTATGACCATTCGCATCGCGATTAATGGCTTCGGTCGCATTGGACGCAACGTGGTTCGTGCTCTATATGAATCCGGGCGTCGTGCGGAAATCACCGTGGTGGCAATCAATGAGCTGGCGGATGCCGCGGGCATCGCGCATTTATTGAAATATGACACCAGCCATGGCCGTTTCGCCTGGGATGTCCGTCAGGAGCGCGAGCAGCTGTTTGTTGGCGACGATGCCATCCGTCTGCTGCATGAGCCGACCATTGCGGCGCTGCCCTGGCGCGAACTGGCGGTGGACGTAGTGCTTGACTGTACCGGCGTATACGGGAGCCGTGAACACGGTGAAGCCCATCTTCAGGCGGGGGCGAAAAAAGTGCTCTTTTCTCACCCCGGCGGCAACGACCTCGACGCGACGGTGGTGTACGGCGTAAATCAGGATGAACTTCGCGCCGGGCATCGCATTGTCTCCAACGCCTCCTGCACCACCAACTGCATTATTCCGATCATTAAACTGCTCGATGACGCCTATGGCATTGAGTCCGGCACCGTCACCACCATTCACTCGGCGATGCATGACCAGCAGGTGATTGACGCTTATCATCCGGATCTGCGGCGTACCCGCGCGGCCAGCCAGTCGATCATTCCGGTGGATACCAAACTGGCGGCAGGGATCACCCGTATTTTTCCGCAATTTAACGACCGTTTTGAAGCGATTGCCGTGCGGGTGCCGACGATTAACGTGACGGCAATTGACCTGAGCGTGACGGTGAAAAAACCGGTAAAAGCATGTGAAGTCAACCAGTTGCTGCAAAAAGCAGCACAAGGTGCATTTCATGGTATAGTTGACTATACGGAATTACCGTTGGTCTCGACAGATTTTAACCACGATCCGCACAGCGCCATCGTCGATGGTACGCAAACCCGGGTCAGTGGCGCGCATCTGATCAAAACGCTGGTCTGGTGCGATAACGAATGGGGCTTTGCTAACCGAATGCTCGACACGACGTTAGCGATGGCGGCTATTGGTTTCAGGTTCGACGCGTAAACGTCGACAAAACTTTATGAATCAACGAGAGGATTCACCATGTCTGTAATTAAGATGACCGATCTGGATCTGGCTGGTAAACGCGTTTTTATCCGTGCGGATCTGAACGTACCAGTTAAAGACGGGAAAGTAACCAGCGACGCACGTATCCGTGCATCTCTGCCGACCATTGAACTGGCGCTGAAGCAGGGCGCGAAAGTCATGGTTACTTCTCACCTGGGTCGTCCGACCGAAGGCGAGTACAACGAAGAATTCTCTCTGCTGCCGGTTGTTAATTACCTGAAAGACAAACTGTCCAACCCGGTACGCCTGGTTAAAGACTACCTGGACGGCGTGGAAGTAGCTGCCGGTGAACTGGTAGTGCTGGAAAACGTTCGCTTCAACAAAGGCGAGAAAAAAGACGACGAAGAACTGTCTAAGAAATACGCTGCGCTGTGCGACGTGTTCGTGATGGACGCTTTCGGTACTGCGCACCGCGCGCAGGCTTCCACCCACGGCATCGGCAAATTTGCTGACGTGGCGTGCGCAGGCCCGCTGCTGGCCGCTGAACTGGACGCGCTGGGTAAAGCGCTGAAAGAGCCAGCTCGTCCGATGGTCGCTATCGTTGGTGGTTCTAAAGTGTCCACCAAACTGACCGTTCTGGATTCCCTGTCTAAAATCGCTGACCAGCTGATCGTGGGCGGCGGTATCGCTAACACCTTCGTTGCCGCTCAGGGCCACAACGTCGGTAAATCCCTGTACGAAGCAGATCTGGTTGATGAAGCCAAGCGCCTGCTGGGCACCTGCGATATCCCGGTTCCGACCGACGTTCGCGTAGCGACCGAGTTCTCCGAAACCGCAACGGCAACCCTGAAATCTGTTAACGACATCAAAGATGACGAGCAGATTCTGGACCTTGGCGACGTTTCCGCACAGAAACTGGCTGAAATCCTGAAGAACGCCAAAACCATCCTGTGGAACGGCCCGGTTGGCGTATTCGAATTCCCTAACTTCCGTAAAGGGACTGAAATCGTGGCTAACGCTATCGCGGACAGCGAAGGTTTCTCCATCGCCGGCGGCGGTGACACCCTGGCAGCGATCGACCTGTTCGGCATCGCTGACAAAATTTCCTACATCTCCACTGGCGGCGGCGCATTCCTTGAATTCGTCGAAGGCAAAGTCCTGCCGGCAGTAGCGATGCTCGAAGAGCGCGCTAAGCAGTAATTCAGTTCAGGCGGGGAAACCCGCCTGTTTTTCAGCGCGCTTAAGGGCTCGCGAACCTTCTTCAACGGTCGAAGATACAGATACAGGACTAAGTAACATGTCTAAAATTTTTGATTTCGTAAAACCGGGCGTCATCACTGGCGACGACGTTCAGAAAGTGTTCCAGGTAGCGAAAGAAAACAACTTTGCACTGCCGGCGGTAAACTGCGTAGGTACTGATTCCATCAACGCCGTTCTGGAAGCTGCAGCGAAAGTTCGCTCTCCGGTTATCGTTCAGTTCTCTAACGGCGGCGCAGCGTTCATCGCAGGTAAAGGCGTGAAAACTGACGTTCCTCAGGGTGCTGCTATCCTCGGCGCTATCTCTGGCGCCCACCACGTGCACCAGATGGCTGAACACTACGGCGTGCCGGTTATCCTGCACACTGACCACTGCGCGAAGAAACTGCTGCCGTGGATCGACGGCCTGCTGGACGCCGGTGAAAAACACTTCGCCGCTACTGGCAAACCGCTGTTCTCTTCCCACATGATCGACCTGTCTGAAGAGTCCCTGCACGAAAACATCGAGATCTGCTCTAAGTACCTGGCGCGCATGGCCAAAATGGGCATGACCCTGGAAATCGAACTGGGCTGCACCGGCGGTGAAGAAGACGGCGTGGATAACAGCCACATGGACGCTTCCGCCCTGTACACCCAGCCGGAAGACGTGGATTACGCCTACACCGAGCTGAGCAAAATCAGCCCGCGCTTCACCATCGCCGCTTCCTTCGGTAACGTACACGGCGTGTACAAACCAGGTAACGTAGTTCTGACCCCGACCATCCTGCGCGACTCTCAGGAATATGTTTCCAAGAAACACAACCTGCCGCACAACAGCCTGAACTTCGTGTTCCACGGCGGTTCCGGTTCTTCCGCTCAGGAAATTAAAGACTCCGTCAGCTACGGCGTGGTGAAAATGAACATCGATACCGACACCCAATGGGCAACCTGGGACGGTATCCTGCAGTATTACAAAGCGAACGAAGCTTATTTGCAGGGCCAGCTGGGCAACCCGAAAGGCGAAGATCAGCCGAATAAGAAATACTACGACCCGCGCGTATGGCTGCGTGCTGCCCAGACTTCCATGGTGACTCGTCTGGAGCAGGCATTTAAAGAGCTGAACGCGATCGACGTTCTGTAAGAAAAATCTGTTTCTTACCCGGAAGCCCGCAGCAATGCGGGCTTTTTTATTATCTTAACAACAGGATAGCGCGGCAGAAAACTGTGATCCATTTGGCAAAACGTGCACTTATTGTTTACCCTATAACCTGACTGCCCTGTCGCAGGCTGAGTTATTTACTTCCCCCCAGGGGATTCATAAGGAATGTTAAATGGAAGATTTGAACGTTGTCGATAGCATCAACCACGCCGGGACGTGGCTGGCACGCAACCAGGAGCTGCTGCTGAGCTATGCCGTCAACATCGTCGCGGCTATCGCTATCCTGATCGTCGGGATGATCGTGGCGCGCGTCGTCTCTAATACCGTCAACCGCCTGATGCTGGCGCGTAAAATTGACGCTACCGTGGCCGATTTTCTCTCTGCGCTGGTGCGCTATGCGGTTATCGCTTTTACGCTGATTGCCGCCCTGGGGCGGGTAGGCGTGCAGACCGCCTCGGTGATTGCGGTGCTGGGTGCTGCCGGTTTGGCGGTGGGTTTAGCGCTGCAGGGATCGCTGTCGAACCTTGCCGCAGGCGTACTGCTGGTGATGTTCCGCCCGTTCCGCGCTGGCGAGTATGTCGACCTTGGCGGCGTGGCAGGTACGGTGTTGAACGTGCAGATTTTCTCCACCACCCTGCGTACCGCGGACGGTAATGTAGTGGTGGTCCCGAACGGGAAAATCATCGCCGGCAATATCATTAACTTCTCCCGGGAGCCTGCGCGTCGCAATGAGTTTATTATCGGCGTCGCTTACGATGCTGATATCGACAAGGTAAAGCAGCTGCTGACCTCGATTATCGAATCTGACGATCGAATTCTGCGCGATCGGGAAATGACCGTTCGTCTGAACGAACTCGGCGCCTCGTCGGTGAACTTCGTGGTGCGCGTGTGGAGCAAAAGCAGCGATCTGCAAAACGTCTACTGGGATATCCTCGAGCGTATCAAGCGTGAATTTGACGCCAACGGCATCAGCTTCCCTTACCCGCAGATGGATGTTCATGTGGTGCGCCTGCCGGAAAAAGCAGAGTAAACCGCCTCTCAATAACTCAGGCCGGCCATGCCGGCCTTTTTCAATAGCTCATCATTAGTTGTTCTAATTAATGATTAATTATTTAAATTTCCGCTAATAATTCATTCACGCTATAGTCAGCGCCACTCTCGAACTCAGCGGATAAATCCTTATGTTTACTTATTACTTTCAGGGGCTTGCCCTGGGAGCGGCTATGATATTGCCGCTTGGCCCACAAAATGCCTTTGTGATGAATCAGGGGATCCGTCGTCAGTATCATCTGATGATTGCCCTGCTATGCGCGGTCAGCGACTTGCTGTTAATCTGCGCTGGCATTTTCGGCGGTAGCGCACTGCTGATGCAATCCCCGTGGCTGCTGGCGCTAGTGACCTGGGGCGGCGTGGCCTTTTTGCTGTGGTATGGCTTCGGCGCATTGAAAACGGCGTTCAGTCAGAGTCTTGAACTCGCCAATGCAGAGGTAATGCAGCAGGGGCGCTGGAAAATCATCATCACCATGCTGGCGGTGACCTGGCTTAACCCGCACGTTTATCTGGACACCTTTGTGGTGTTAGGCAGTCTGGGAGGTCAGCTGGCGGTGGAGCCGAAGCGCTGGTTTGCGCTAGGGACCATTAGCGCCTCTTTCCTGTGGTTCTTTGGCCTGGCGCTGTTAGCCGCCTGGCTGGCGCCGAGACTGCGTACCGCCAGAGCCCAGCGGATCATCAATATTGTGGTCGGCGCCGTCATGTGGTTTATTGCGTTTCAGCTGGCAAGAGAAGGCGTCAGCCATATCCAGGCGTTGCTTAACTAAGCGTTGTCCGATGGACTTTCCTGCTGTACGCGCTAAGCTTGCTTGCATGCGTCCCGTAAGGGCGATTTAAGTAACATGGAGAAACGACAGTGAAGTTAAAAGTCTTAGCCCTGGCGGCAACACTCGGATTGACCACGATGGCGGCACAGGCCAGCGAATTGCCGGATGGCCCGCACATTGTGACTTCAGGCACAGCAAGCGTTGCCGCGGTTCCGGACATCGCCACCCTGGCGATTGAAGTGAACGTGTCGGCAAAAGACGCCGCGTCGGCAAAAAAACAGGCTGACGATCGCGTTGCGCAATATCTCTCTTTCCTCGAAAAGAGCGGTATTGCTAAAAAGGACATCAACTCGGCGAATCTGCGTACCCAGCCTGATTACGACTATCAGAACGGGAAAAGCATTCTGAAAGGCTATCGCGCGGTGCGCACAGTGGAAGTGACCTTGCGCCAGCTGGATAAACTCAACGGTCTGCTGGATGGCGCCCTGAAAGCGGGTCTCAACGAGATTCGCTCCGTCTCGCTGGGCGTTGCGCAACCGGACGCCTACAAAGATAAAGCGCGTAAAGCGGCGATCGACGACGCCGTGCATCAGGCGCAGGAGCTGGCCGCAGGCTTCCACAGCAAGCTGGGTCCGGTGTACAGCGTGCGCTACCATGTCTCCAACTATCAGCCGAGCCCGATGGTTCGCATGATGAAGGCCGCTGACGCTGCGCCGGTTTCTGCCCAGGAAACCTACGAGCAGGCGACTATCCAGTTTGACGACCAGGTCGATGTAGTCTTTGAGCTGCAGCCGGCGCAAGCCGCTGCTCCAGCCACCCCGGCGAAACCGGCGGAAACGCCGAAACCGGCCCAGTAAGCGATAGAAACAAAAAAGCCACTTCAGCGAAGTGGCTTTTTTATGCCCGCGGTTTAATCCTGACGCAGCACCTTGTGTCCGTAGTCAATGAGCGCATCGGTCACCCGGCGCATCATGCGGCTTTCCGGGGCGAAGCGGTGCCAGTAGAGCATGCGGCGCTGGAACAGGCCCGGGGTGAGATCGATAAGTTCGCCGCTGTTGAGCTCTTTTTCGATCTGCAGATGCGGGATCATACAGCAGGTGGTGCCCTGGCGCGCCAGCTGCACGAAAGCTTCCGACGAGTTGACGATGTGGCAGGGGACGCTGCCCGGCGGCAGGTCGAAGTTTTGCTGCAGGAACGCCTGATGCATATCGTCCAGATGGTCGAAGGCGACGACCGGCGCCTTAAGCAGCGCCGAACGCGTCACGCCATTCGGGAAATAGCGTTGCGCAAACTCTTTTGATGCGACAAACAGGTAATCGAGCGCCCCCAGCTGATCCACCAGGCAGCTTGGCAGCGCCTGCGGCTGGATACTCACTGCGCCCACTACTTCGCCACGGCGCAGGCGCTCCTGGGTGCGGGTTTCATCTTCCACCTGCAGGTTGAGACGAATAGGGGAGTCTGACAGAACATTGGCCAGCGCCGGCAGCAGCCAGGTCGCCAGACTGTCGGCGTTCACCGCCAGCGACAGCAGCAACGGCGTAGAGCCGGTTTGTTCATCGCCCAGCCACTCTTCCTCCAGCAGTTCAACCTGGCGCAACAGAGCCAGCAGTTTCTGTCCTTGCTCGGTGGGGCGCGGCGGCACGGTACGCACCAGCAGCGGCTGGCCGAACATATTTTCCAGCTGCTTAATACGCTGTGAGACGGCGGACTGGGTAATACATAGCTTCTGCGCGGCGCGCTCAAATCCTCGTTCCCTAATCACCGCATCCAGCGCTTGTAGTGTCCTGTAGTCCGGTCGTTTCATTATTCTGGCGTGCCCCCATAACTAATCGTTATCTCGCACTATGACATAAATTTTTATTTGATACAGACGAAATTGGTCTGTTCAGTTGTGTGATCTGCATCGCAGGGACATTTCCACTATCGATGTTCTATAATGCGCCACAGGCATTCACATCTCGGACCAGAATTATGACGCAGGATGAACTGAAAAAAGCGGTAGGTTGGGCAGCACTGCAATATGTACAGCCAGGGACTATTGTCGGCGTAGGCACCGGCTCGACGGCGGCCCATTTTATTGACGCGCTGGGCACCATGAAGGGGCAGATCGAAGGGGCGGTTTCCAGCTCCGACGCCTCCACCGAGAAGCTGAAAAGCCTCGGGATCACCGTCTTCGATCTTAACAGCGTCGATCGCCTGGGGATCTATGTTGACGGCGCGGATGAGATCAACGGCCATATGCAGATGATCAAAGGCGGCGGCGCGGCGCTGACCCGTGAAAAGATCATCGCCTCGGTCGCGGATAAATTTATCTGCATCGCCGACGCCTCCAAGCAGGTCGATATTCTGGGCAAGTTCCCGCTGCCGGTGGAAGTCATTCCGATGGCGCGCAGCGCCGTGGCGCGTCAGCTGGTCAAGCTGGGCGGCCGTCCAGAGTACCGTCAGGGCGTGGTGACCGATAACGGCAACGTGATCCTTGACGTGCACGGCCTGGAAATTCTCGATGCGATCGCGCTGGAAAACGCGATCAACGGTATTCCTGGCGTCGTCACCGTGGGGCTGTTCGCCAACCGTGGCGCCGACGTGGCGCTGATTGGCACTGCCGACGGCGTGAAGACCATCGTAAAATAGTCTGTCCGCAGGGAGCCGACCGGCTCCCTCGCAAATATTTTTTCACCAGGTGCAATTTGGTGACTTCTGTCACATTTATGCAACCATTCTGATTTACACGCTACCATTTCTTCTCTTTCTGGTGTTTTGTCCTGCGATTTCCCTCTGGATGACATTTCTTCAGGACGGCGACGCAAACGTTCATATTGCCGCGATAGTTTTTTTTGATATGTTGCTGAGACGAACTTTCGTTCAGCACGACATCAGTTAAGACAAAACAGGACGGGGAAATGGCTAAGGTATCACTGGAAAAAGACAAGATTAAATTTCTGCTGGTTGAAGGTGTGCATCAAAAGGCAATCGATAGCCTTCGCGCAGCGGGTTACACCAACATTGAATTTCATAAAGGCGCGCTGGATTCAGAACAGCTGAAAGCGGCGATCCGTGATGCCCATTTCATCGGCCTGCGTTCCCGTACCCATCTGACTGAAGAGATTTTCGCCGCAGCGGAAAAACTGGTTGCCGTCGGTTGCTTCTGCATCGGGACCAACCAGGTCGATCTGAACGCCGCTGCGAAGCGCGGTATTCCGGTGTTTAACGCGCCGTTCTCTAACACCCGCTCGGTGGCCGAGTTGGTGATCGGCGAACTGCTGCTGATGCTGCGCGGCGTGCCGGAAGCCAACGCCAAAGCGCACCGCGGGGTGTGGAACAAGCAGGCGGTCGGCAGCTTCGAAGCGCGTGGTAAAAAGCTGGGCATCATCGGTTACGGCCACATCGGTACCCAGCTTGGCATTCTGGCGGAATCGCTGGGAATGCACGTCTTCTTCTATGATATTGAAAACAAACTGCCGCTCGGCAACGCCACTCAGGTACAGCATCTCTCCGACCTGCTGAACATGAGCGATGTGGTCAGCCTGCACGTGCCGGAAAACGCCTCTACCAAAAATATGATGGGCGCGGAAGAACTGGCGCTGATGAAGCCGGGCGCGCTGCTGATCAACGCCTCCCGCGGTACCGTGGTGGACATTCCGGCGCTATGCGATGCGCTGGCCAGTAAGCATCTGGCCGGGGCGGCTATCGACGTCTTCCCGACTGAACCTGCGACCAACAGCGACCCCTTCACTTCGCCGCTGTGCGAGTTTGATAACGTGATCCTCACACCGCATATCGGTGGCTCCACTCAGGAAGCGCAGGAGAACATCGGTCTGGAAGTAGCTGGCAAGCTGGCGAAATACTCTGACAACGGGTCAACCCTGTCGGCAGTTAACTTCCCGGAAGTTTCTCTACCGCTGCACGGCGGCCGTCGTCTGCTGCATATCCATGAGAACCGGCCGGGCGTCCTGACCGCAATCAACCAAATCTTCGCCGCGCAGAGCATCAACATTGCCGCCCAGTATCTGCAAACGTCGCCGCAGATGGGCTACGTGGTGATTGATATTGAAGCGGAAGAAGATGTTGCCCAGCAGGCGCTGCAGGCAATGAAAGCGATCCCGGGGACTATCCGCGCCCGTCTGCTGTTCTAATCATTTTTGCCTCTCGGGCAGGTCGCGTACCTGCCCGTTTTTTTGTTAATACTTTCCAGGCTGAATTTCTCGTCCCCGCGTACCTACCAACACCAGGTTTTTCCCGGGGTGATGACCGCCGGCAGCGGGATATCCCACTCTTCGCTCGGCAGGCTATCCACCTGCTGGCAGTCGTGCGCGTAGCCCACCGGCTGCAGGCGATACTGCTGCCAGTTTTGCAGCGTCCGGTCGTAAAAACCGCCGCCCATTCCCAGCCGTTGGCCACTGACATCGAAGGCCACCAGCGGGGTCACCAGCACATCGAGTTCAGCCAGCGGCAGCACATCCCGCACATCGAGCTTCGGTTCGCGGATCTTCAGGCGATTCACGATCAGTTGGCTCTGCGGATGGTAGTGTAAAAACAGCAGATTGCCGGGGCTAAAGGGATGCAGCACCGGGAGATATACCCGCTTGCCGGCGCGCCAGAGCTGGTCGATCAGCGGCTGGGTGTCCAGCTCGCCGTCAAAGGAGAGAAACAGCGCCACGTTGTGGGCGAGAACTATCGGCGGCCAGGCCATCATCCGCTCGGCGGCCTGTTGGGCAAACAGGCGCTGTTGCTCCGGGCTGAGTGCGCGTCGACGATCGCGGATCTGCTGGCGAATATGCTGACGGGAGAGCAGGGTATCGGGCTGTATAGTCATGCAGGTCTCGTTACGAGCTGGCGAAACAATAGGAGCAAGTGTAATACAGGGCGGCTTCAGCCGAAAACACGTATGGGGGATGATGCGAAGTAAAGAAGGGAATCTCCGAGATGCCGCCGCAGGCTGTAACCCTTGAACCCTTGGTTCAAGGTGAATGTGTCGTCACGGTTTTAAGGCTTCTCGGACGAACCGAGCATGCTCACCAACCGTGGAGCGCCACATTCTTGTGGTATGAAATATCGGCTCAGGGGACTGGCCCGCTTGCAAACATCTCAGAGAAATTTTGTTCTTGCGATTACTCTAACACAGTTAACTGCAAAGTGTTATTCAAACTTCGACCCTGGCTTTTCGCTTATGCGACCTTGCTCAAGCAATGCTTGTTCGATGGTCTGCTGAAGCATGCGAATGCGCTGCTCCATGCTGGAAGCGTAGTCGCGGGTCTTCGCTTTTTCCTGAGTCAACTCATAGCTGATGTTCAACGCCGCGATGAAGACCAGCTGCTCAGTATTTGTGACTCTAGTGCGTTCTTTTAAATCTTGCAACCGCTGATTAAGGTCTTCAGCTGCCTGATTCAGGGCATCCCTTTGTTCAGGCGGGCAATTCACTCGCAGTGAACGGCCGAAAATTTGGAGATCTACGGGTTGTGCAGACATGCCACCTTCCTGCTGATTGACTGCGCTGCCTTCACACCCTGGCCCGGGTCTGCGAAGGGGCGACACTATAGCTACCCTGGTGCGAAGATACAAGCCCTATTCTGGTTCACCAGGGTCCAAAGTGGTAGCATACCATGAATATTCCTCCCAACGATGACGAATGCGCATGTCTATACAGAACGAAATGCCTGGTTACAACGATGTAGACCAGTTACTGAACCAACAAGGGGTAGGTCTCACCCCGGCCGAAATGCACGGTTTGATCAGCGGATTGCTGTGCGGCGGCAACACGGACAGCAGCTGGCAGCCGCTGGTGCACGACCTGACCAACGAAGGTCTCGCCTTTGGCCATGAACTGGCTCAGGCGCTGCGTAACATGCATTCCGCCATCAGCGATTCACTGGATGACGACGGTTTCCTCTTTCAACTGTATCTGCCGGAAGGCGATGCGGTGAGCGTCTTTGACCGTGCCGACGCCCTCGCCGGTTGGGTCAACCACTTCCTGCTTGGTCTTGGCGTTAGCCAGCCGAAGCTGGATAAAGTGAAGGATGAAACCGGGGAAGCGATTGACGATCTGCGTAATATTGCCCAGCTGGGCTACGATGAAGACGAAGATCAGGAAGAGCTGGAAATGTCTCTGGAGGAGATTATCGAGTATGTCCGCGTTGCCGCACTGCTGTGCCACGACACCTTTGCCCGTCAGCAGCCAACCGCACCGGAAGTCCGCAAACCGACATTACACTAACTAAAATTCGTTCAGGGGGCGTCATGACTCAGCAGGAATTTCTATCGCGTCGCCAGACGCTGTTGGCGCAGATGCAGCCAGGCAGCGCGGCGCTGATTTTCGCCGCACCGGAAGCGGTGCGCAGTGCAGATTCGGAATATCCCTACCGGCAGAACAGCGATTTCTGGTACTTCACCGGCTTTAACGAACCGGAAGCGCTGCTGGTGTTGATTAAAAGCGATGAAACCCACAACCATAGCGTGCTGTTCAACCGGGTTCGCGATCTGACCGCTGAGATCTGGTTTGGACGCCGTCTGGGCCAGGAGGCCGCGCCGGCGAAGCTTGGCGTCGACCGGGCGCTGGCGTTCAGCGAAATCAACCAGCAGCTGTATCAGCTGCTCAACGGTCTGGACGCGATCTACTTCGCCCAGGGTGAATATGCCTATGCCGATGAGATTGTGTTCAACGCCCTCGAAAAACTGCGCAAAGGCTCGCGCCAGAATCTGCAGGCGCCGAACTCGGTTATCGACTGGCGGCCCATTGTGCATGAGATGCGCCTGTTTAAATCCGCGGAAGAGCTTGCCGTGATGCGCCGCGCCGGGGAGATCACCGCGCTGGCCCATACCCGGGCGATGGAAAAATGCCGCCCTGGCATGTTCGAATATCAGCTGGAAGGTGAAATTCTCCATGAATTCAACCGCCACGGGGCACGTTTCCCCTCCTATAACACCATCGTTGGCGGCGGCGAAAACGGCTGTATTCTGCACTACACCGAAAACGAATCTGAACTGCGCGACGGCGATTTAGTCCTGATTGACGCCGGCTGCGAGTATCGCGGCTATGCCGGGGACATTACCCGCACCTTCCCGGTAAACGGTAAATTTACCCAGCCGCAGCGCGAGATCTACGACATTGTGCTCGAATCGCTGGAGACCGCGCTGAAACTCTATCGGCCGGGCACCTCGATCTGTCAGGTCAACCAGGAAGTGGTGCGCATTATGATTACCGGCCTGGTGCGGCTGGGGATCCTGAAAGGCGAGATTGACGAGCTTATCGCCAACAACGCCCACCGCCCGTACTTTATGCATGGCCTGAGCCACTGGCTGGGTCTGGATGTGCACGATGTCGGTAATTACGACACCGACCGTTCGCGCGTCCTGGAGCCGGGAATGGTGCTGACCGTCGAGCCGGGACTGTATATCGCCACCGATGCCGACGTGCCGGCGCAGTATCGCGGCATCGGCATCCGTATTGAAGATGACATCGTGATTACCGAAGACGGTAACGAAAATCTCACCGCCGGCGTGGTGAAGAAGGCGGATGAGATCGAGGCGCTGATGGCGGCGGCGCGCCAGTCATGAGCGTGCTGATCGTCGGGGGCGGGATGACCGGGGCGACGCTCGCGCTGGCCATCTCCCGTTTGACTGGCGGCGCGCTGCCGGTCCACCTCATTGAAGCGCAGGATCCGCATTCGTCACGCCACCCTGGCTTTGACGACCGGGCGATCGCCCTGGCTGCGGGCACCTGCCAGCAGCTGGCGCGTATCGGTATCTGGCAACGCCTCGCCGAACGCGCGACGCCCATCCAGCGAGTACACGTCAGCGACCGCGGTCATGCCGGGTTTGTGAATCTGGCGGCGGCGGATTATGGCCTGTCGGCGCTGGGCCAGGTGGTTGAACTCCACGATGTCGGCCAGCGGCTGTTTGGTCTGCTGCGCGAGGCGCCAGGCGTCACGCTGCACTGTCCGGCGAAAGTGGAAGCGGTCAGTCGCAGCCAGGAGAGCGTCAGCCTTACGCTTGAGGGCGGCGAAATCATTAACGGTAAGCTGCTGGTGGCGGCGGACGGTTCCCGTTCGGCACTGGGCGCCCGCTGCGGCATCAGCTGGCAGCAGCAGCCGTATGAGCAGATAGCGATCATTGCTAACGTCAGCACCGCGTTGCCCCACGAAGGTCGCGCCTTCGAGCGCTTTACCGAGCATGGCCCGCTGGCGATGCTGCCGATGTCGCAAGGGCGCTGCTCGCTGGTGTGGTGTCATCCGCAGTCGCGCCGCGATGAGGTGCAGAGCTGGACTGACGAACGCTTTTGTCAGGAGCTGCAGCAGGCATTCGGCTGGCGGCTGGGGCGTATTACCCACGCCGGGAAGCGCAGCGTCTATCCGCTGGCCCTCACCACCGCCAGCCGCGCGGTGTCGCACCGCCTGGCGCTGGTCGGCAACGCGGCGCAGACGCTGCACCCGATCGCCGGGCAGGGCTTTAATCTCGGCCTGCGCGATGTGATGAGCCTGGCGGAATTACTCGCTGACGCCCATCTCAGCGGCGAAGATGTCGGTCATTATCCACTGCTGTGCCGCTATCAGGCGCGCAGGGCAGGGGATAAAGCCGCCACCATCGGCGTGACCGATGGGCTGGTGCATCTGTTTGCCAACCGTTGGGCGCCGCTGGTGGCGGGGCGCAACGTCGGTCTGATGGCGATGGAATTATTTACCCCGGCGCGCGATGCGCTGGCGCAGCGTACCCTCGGTTGGGTTCCCCGTTAAGGAGTAGAACGTGCAAAGTGTTGATGTTGCCATTGTTGGCGGTGGAATGGTGGGGCTGGCGGTAGCCTGCGGTCTACAGGGTAGCGGCCTGCGCGTCGCAGTGCTGGAGAAAGCAGAGCCGCGACCGCTGGCCGCCGATGCGCCGCCGGCGCTGCGCGTTTCGGCAATTAATGCCGCCAGCGAAAAGCTGCTGACAAAGCTGGACGTCTGGCGCGAGATCGTCGCCCAGAGGGCCAGCTGCTATCACGGTATGGAAGTGTGGGATAAAGACAGCTTTGGCCACATTAGCTTCGATGACCAGAGCATGGGCTTTAGCCACCTTGGCTATATTATCGAAAATGCCGTAGTGCATCATGCATTGTGGCAGAAGGCGCAGCGTTGCGCTGACGTTACCCTGCTGGCTCCGGCGGAACTTCAGCAGGTGGCGTGGGGCGAGAATGAAGCCTTTCTCAGCCTGCAGGACGGCAGCATGCTGACCGCGCGGCTGGTGATCGGCGCCGATGGCGCCAATTCATGGCTGCGCAATAAAGCCGATATTCCGCTGACCTTCTGGGATTACCATCATCATGCGCTGGTGGCGACCATCCGTACCGCTGAGCCGCATCAGGCGGTGGCCCGCCAGGCGTTCCATGGCGACGGGATCCTCGCCTTCCTGCCGCTCAGCGATCCGCACCTGTGCTCGATCGTCTGGTCGCTATCGCCGGGGGAAGCGCAGCGGATGCAGCAGGCTGATGAAACCACCTTCAACCAGGCGCTGAATATCGCGTTCGATAATCGCCTTGGCCTCTGCCAGCTGGCAAGTGAACGTGAAGTTTTCCCTCTGACCGGCCGCTATGCCCGTCAGTTTGCCGCCCATCGACTGGCGCTGGTCGGCGATGCCGCGCATACCATCCATCCGCTGGCCGGGCAGGGGGTCAACCTCGGTTTTATGGATGCCGCCGAGCTTATTGACGAGCTGAAGCGCCTGCACGCTCAGGGCAAAGATATCGGCCAGCATCTTTATCTGCGCCGCTACGAGCGCAGCCGCAAGCACAGCGCGGCGCTGATGCTGGCGGGCATGCAGGGCTTCCGCGAAATGTTCTCCGGGAGCCATCCGGCGAAGAAATTTCTTCGCGATGTGGGACTCAAACTGGCCGATACGCTGCCGGGCGTGAAACCGCAGCTGATTCGCCAGGCGATGGGCCTCAACGATCTGCCTGCCTGGTTACGTTAACCGCGTCACACTTCTTTCACCCGGCCTGGGCGCCGGGTTTTCCCCCTCATTTGAAATATTCTAATTTCACCTCTTTTTTCGCATTAGATTTATTAATGCGTCCTTTTTTTTGTTAAAGAAATTAGAGCCGTAAAATCGCATAAGACACCATCATTACCTAATTGTCGCGCCGTTAATGTTAATTTTATGTGGCGTAAATCGCTTTTTTCCAGTCAATAACTCTGTAGGCTTTTCGGCGGATTTTAGCCATAAGCTAATGTGATGCCCTGAATGAGCTTATGGTTTAGCGCCGGGTTCGGTGGTAAGTTCAGGCCAAAGAGAACGTTTGCGTCGGCGTCCGTCAGCGATGCCGATGCCGAATTTCGTGGCGCAAAATCGCCGACAATTTCGTGGCTGGTTCCGTTTTATTCGATGAGGAAAAGATGGCTCAACAGACTCCGTTGTATGAACAACACACGCTGTGCGGCGCGCGCATGGTGGATTTCCATGGCTGGATGATGCCGCTGCATTACGGGTCCCAGATTGATGAGCACCATGCGGTGCGCGGCGATGCAGGGATGTTCGATGTGTCGCATATGACCATCGTCGATTTCCACGGCAGCCGGATCCGCGAGTTCTTGCGCTATTTGCTGGCCAACGATGTGGCGAAGCTCACCACCCCGGGCAAAGCGCTCTACACCGGCATGCTGACCGCCTCCGCCGGCGTCATCGACGACCTGATTGTCTATTTCCTTTCTGAAGATTATTTCCGCCTCGTTGTTAACTCCGCCACCCGCGAAAAAGACCTCGCCTGGATCTCCGAACAAGCTGAACCTTACGGCCTTGAAATTACCGTTCGCGACGATCTGTCGCTGATCGCGGTCCAGGGCCCCCAGGCGAAAGCGAAGGCGGCGACGCTGTTTACCGACGCTCAACGTCAGGCCGTGGAAGGCATGAAGCCGTTCTTCGGCGTGCAGGCCGGCGACCTGTTTATCGCCACCACCGGCTATACCGGCGAAGCGGGTTATGAAATTGCGATGCCGAACGAGCAGGCGGCTGATTTCTGGCGCGGTCTGCTGGACGCTGGCGTTAAGCCGTGCGGTCTTGGCGCGCGCGACACCCTGCGCCTGGAGGCCGGGATGAACTTGTACGGCCAGGAGATGGACGAAGGCGTTTCCCCGCTGGCGGCGAACATGGGCTGGACTATCGCCTGGGAGCCCGCCGATCGTAACTTCATCGGCCGCGAAGCGCTGGAGATGCAGCGCGAAAAAGGCACCGAGCAGCTGGTTGGCCTGGTGATGACCGAGAAAGGCGTCCTGCGCGGTGGTCTGCCGGTCCGTTTTACCGATAGCGACGGTAATCAAAAAGAAGGCATTATCACCAGCGGCACCTTCTCGCCGACGCTGGGCTACAGCATCGCGCTGGCTCGCGTGCCGGCCGGGATTGGCGACACCGCGGTGGTGCAAATCCGTAACCGTGAAATGCCGGTAAAAGTGACTAAACCTGGTTTTGTACGCAATGGCAAAGCCATTGTGTGATTTCCCTTTTTTGGAGATGAATTGATGAGCAACGTACCAGCAGAACTGAAATACAGCAAAGAACACGAGTGGCTGCGTAAAGAAGCGGACGGTACCTATACCGTAGGGATCACCGAGCACGCGCAGGAGCTGCTTGGCGATATGGTTTTCGTTGACCTGCCGGAAGTGGGCGCCACCGTTGAAGCGGGTGCCGATTGCGCGGTTGCCGAATCCGTGAAGGCGGCCTCCGATATCTACGCGCCGATTAGCGGTGAAATCGTTGCCGTCAACGAAGAGCTGAACGACTCTCCGGAACTGGTCAACAGCGACCCGTATACCGACGGCTGGATCTTCAAGATCAAAGCCAGCGACGAAGCGCAGGTTGCCGCGCTGCTGGATGCCGCCGCGTATGAAGCTTTACTGGAAGACGAATAAATACGCTTCATCCTTCACGCTGCAGGGGCGTTGGCTTCCTGGCTCCCCCCGGTCACTTACTTTTGTAAGCTCCCGGGGAGTCGCTGTGTCGCCGCCTTCCTGCAACGCGAATGATTTTGCGTATTCTGGCCCGGTAAGCATCAGCGCTTGCCGGGCAAACCAGTCAGACAACCACGATTCACCGCACGTTTCAGGAACCATCGCTCATGACTCAGACTTTAAGTCAGCTTGAAAACCGCGACGCCTTTATTGAACGTCACATTGGCCCGGACGCTCAGCAGCAGCAAGAGATGCTGAAGACCGTCGGCGCGGATTCGCTTAACGCCCTGATCGGCCAGATTGTGCCGCAGGATATCCAGCTGGCGACCCCACCACAGGTGGGCGACGCGACTACCGAATTCGCCGCGCTGGCGGAGCTGAAGGCGATTGCCAGTCGCAACAAGCGCTTCAAGTCTTACATCGGCATGGGCTATACCGCCGTGCAGCTGCCGCCGGTCATTCAGCGCAACATGCTGGAAAACCCGGGCTGGTATACCGCCTATACCCCTTACCAGCCGGAAGTATCCCAGGGCCGTCTGGAGTCGCTGCTCAACTTCCAGCAGGTCACTCTGGATCTGACCGGGTTGGATATCGCTTCCGCTTCGCTGCTTGATGAAGCCACCGCCGCCGCCGAAGCGATGGCGATGGCCAAACGCGTGAGCAAACTGAAGAACGCCAACCGCTTCTTCGTTGCCGCCGATGTCCATCCGCAAACCCTGGATGTGGTTCGCACCCGTGCGGAAACCTTCGGCTTCGACGTCATCGTCGATGACGCTGACAAAGTGCTCGATCACCAGGATGTTTTTGGCGTGCTGCTGCAGCAGGTGGGCACCACCGGTGAAATCCACGATTACAGTAAACTGATCGCCGAGCTGAAAGCGCGCAAAGTGATTGTCAGCGTCGCCGCCGACTTTATGGCGCTGGTGCTGCTGACGGCGCCGGGCAAGCAGGGCGCCGATATTGTCTTCGGTTCCGCTCAACGTTTCGGCGTGCCGATGGGCTATGGCGGCCCGCACGCGGCCTTCTTCGCGGCGAAAGATGAATTCAAACGCTCCATGCCGGGCCGGATTATCGGCGTATCGAAAGACGCGGCGGGTAATACCGCGCTGCGCATGGCGATGCAGACTCGCGAGCAGCATATCCGCCGCGAGAAAGCGAACTCCAACATTTGTACCTCGCAGGTTCTGCTGGCCAACATCGCCAGCCTGTACGCGGTTTTCCACGGCCCGGCGGGCCTGAAACGTATCGCTGGCCGCATTCATCGCCTGACCGACATTCTGGCCGACGGCCTGCAGAAGAAAGGGCTGAAGCTGCGCCATGCTCACTACTTCGACACCCTTTGCGTCGAAGTGGCGGATAAAGCCGCGGTGCTGGCGCGTGCCGAAGCGCTGCAGATTAACCTGCGTAGCGATATTCACGGCGCGGTTGGCATTACGCTCGATGAAGCGACCACCCGCGAAGATGTGCTGAACCTGTTCCGCGCCATCGTTGGCGACGATCACGGTCTGGATATCGATACCCTGGATAAAGACGTGGCGCTGGATAGCCGTTCGATCCCGGCGGCGATGCTGCGCGACGATGCGATCCTCACCCATCCGGTGTTTAACCGCTACCATAGCGAAACCGAGATGATGCGCTACATGCACGCGCTGGAGCGTAAAGATCTGGCGCTGAACCAGGCGATGATCCCGCTGGGCTCCTGCACCATGAAACTGAACGCCGCGGCGGAGATGATCCCGATCACCTGGCCGGAATTTGCCGAGCTGCACCCGTTCTGCCCGGTCGAGCAGGCGGAAGGTTATCATCAGATGATCGCCCAGCTTTCCGACTGGCTGGTGAAACTGACCGGCTATGACGCCGTCTGCATGCAGCCGAACTCCGGCGCGCAGGGTGAATATGCTGGCCTGCTGGCGATTCGCCATTATCACGAGAGCCGCAACGAAGGCCATCGCGATATCTGCCTGATCCCTAGCTCCGCGCACGGCACCAACCCGGCTTCCGCGCAGATGGCGGGTATGCAGGTAGTGGTCGTTGCCTGTGATAAAAACGGCAACATCGATCTCGCCGATCTGCGTGAAAAAGCAGAGCAGGCGGGGGCCAATCTCTCCTGCATCATGGTCACCTATCCGTCGACCCACGGCGTGTATGAAGAGACCATTCGCGAAGTGTGCGAGATCGTGCACCAGTTTGGCGGCCAGGTTTATCTCGACGGCGCCAACATGAACGCCCAGGTCGGGATCACCTCTCCGGGCTTTATCGGCGCCGACGTTTCGCACCTCAACCTGCATAAAACGTTCTGCATTCCGCACGGCGGCGGCGGCCCGGGCATGGGCCCAATCGGCGTAAAAGCGCACCTGGCGCCGTTCGTGCCGGGCCACAGCGTGGTACAGATTGAAGGTATGCTGACCCGCCAGGGCGCGGTTTCCGCCGCGCCGTTCGGCAGCGCGTCCATTTTGCCCATCAGCTGGATGTATATCCGCATGATGGGCGCGGAAGGGCTGAAGCAGGCGAGCCAGAACGCGATCCTTAACGCCAACTACATCGCGACCCGGCTGAAAGACGCCTACCCGGTGCTCTACACCGGTCGCGATGGTCGCGTAGCGCACGAATGTATTCTTGATATTCGTCCGCTGAAAGAAGAGACCGGCATTAGCGAGCTGGATATCGCCAAGCGCCTGATCGACTTTGGCTTCCATGCCCCGACCATGTCTTTCCCGGTAGCGGGGACGCTGATGGTTGAGCCGACGGAATCGGAAAGCAAGGTCGAGCTGGACCGCTTTATCGACGCGATGCTGGCGATCCGCGCGGAAATCGACCGCGTCAAAGCCGGCGAATGGCCGTTGGAGGATAACCCTCTGGTGAACGCGCCGCACACCCAGGGCGAGCTGGTGGGCGAGTGGAACCATCCGTACAGCCGCGAGCTGGCGGTATTCCCGGCTGGGTTGCACAACAAGTACTGGCCGACGGTGAAACGTCTGGATGATGTCTACGGCGACCGCAACCTGTTCTGCTCCTGCGTGCCGATGAGCGAATACCAGTAAGTTTGCGTTTTAGCTAAACTTTTAAAGGCGCTGCGGCGCCTTTATTTTTTTGGAGGGAAGGTATGGGAATAGCTCTTATTAGCGGCGCGAGCCGCGGCATAGGCCGGGCGACGGCGCTGCTGTTGGCGCAGGAAGGATATACCGTGGCGGTCAATTACCATCACAACATTAACGCCGCCACCGAGGTGGTGAATACCATTGTGGCGTCTGGCGGCAAAGCCACGGCGCTGCGGGCGGACATCAGCGATGAAGCGCAGGTGATGGCGATGTTTGAGGCAGTTGACCGCATGGGCGAGCCGCTGACGGCGCTGGTCAACAACGCCGGGATCCTGTTTACCCAGTGTACGGTGGAGAGCCTGAGCGCCGAGCGTATTAACCGCGTGCTGGCCACCAACGTCACCGGTTATTTCCTCTGCTGTCGCGAGGCGGTAAAGCGCATGTCACATCGACATGGCGGTAAGGGCGGGGCGATAGTTAACGTGTCGTCGGCGGCGTCGCGCCTTGGCGCGCCGGGGGAGTACGTTGACTATGCCGCGTCGAAAGGGGCGGTAGATACCCTGACCACCGGGCTGGCGCTGGAGGTGGCGGCGCAGGGGATCCGGGTCAACGGCGTGCGTCCGGGGCTGATTTATACCGAGATGCACGCCTCCGGCGGTGAACCGGGACGCGTGGATCGAGTGAAAGGTTCGCTACCGATGCAGCGCGGCGGCCAGCCGGAAGAGGTCGCTCAGGCCATTGCCTGGCTGCTGAGCGACAAAGCGTCGTATGTGACGGGTAGCTTCCTTGAACTGGCGGGCGGGAAATAACCCGTAGATGTCTATTGCCCGGCGGCGCTGCGCTTGCCGGGCCTACGGGGTCAAAGCCGAATGGTAGGCCGGGTGGCGGATACGCCTTACCCGGCATAAAAACCGCTAAAGCCCGACGGTCTACCAGGAGGCCAGCCACAGCCGCAGGCGCATTCCCCAACTGCTGGTCCAGCCGGTGGTGACCGACTTCACCTCGCCTTGAGAAATGACCACCAGCGTTGGCGTTACCTGGATGTCCCACTGCCGCGCCAGCTGGCCGCTCGGATCATTCACCGTCGGCAGCGTCATTTTCTTCCTGGTCAGCCACTTCTCCAGCGTGACGTTATCGCCGGAACGCAGGGCTATCGTCAGCACATTGCCGCTGTCCGCGGCAAGCGATGCCACCGACGGCGTGGTATAGCGACAAACTCCGCACCAGGTCGCCCAGACGTACAGCAGCAGCGGCTTTTGCTGGCTCATGGCGTTCAGATCCAGCGTCCTGCCGTCGAGTGTCTGCAGCGATGTGGCGCTGACGTTTTGCGGCAGCGCGGGCTGGCGAAAATAATCCACCGCCAGGCTCACCGCCGCGCCAATCAGCAGCCACACCGCCAGCTCGCGCAGCCAGCGCCTGATTTTACTGGCCACGGGCTTTCGCCAGCTGCTCTTTCACCAGCCCCTCCAGGTCTTCAGCAGGGATCGCGCCGGCCACCATCTGATCGCCGATTATGGTCGCCGGGGTGCCCTGAATATTCAGCACCTGCGACAAAATCAGGTTCATCTTCAGCGAATCCATGGTCTTGTCATCGATATTTACACTATCGGTGGCGGTTTTCTTCTGCGCGGCGGCGATACTGGCGTCATCGTGATAGCCTTTTTTCGCCATCAGCCGCTGATGCAGCGCCCAGAATTTATCGGGCTGCTGACGCCAGGTGGAGAGCGCGGTTTTAGCGGCATTCACCGAACTCTGCCCTTTAAACGGCAGCAGCTTAACGATGAGCTGGATGTCCGGATTATCGTGGACGATTTTTTCCAGCAGCGGATCAAACTGTTTGCAGTAAGGGCAGTTGTAATCGGTAAACGAGACGATCGTGAGTTTTGGCTCTTTCGCGCCGGTGCGCGGGCTATTCGGATCGTTAAACAGCAGCTGGGCTAACTGGTCATTACCGTTCGATTGTGGTTCTTCCGCCGGGGCGGCGAAGCTGAAGGCCGATACGCACAGCAGTAATAATGCGGTGATAGTTCTCATGTTATTTTCCTTTAGCGGCGGACAGGGTGGCGAGAAGGTGTTCGCGGTCTAACAGCGCAGGCAGAATCTGTCCCTGCGGCAATTCCGGTCCGTAAATCTGGTTAAACGGCACCGCGGCACTGCCGCGTGCGGTTAAAAACTGGCTAATGTCAGCGGAGGGGCGGCTCCAGTCGCCGCGCAGGGCGACTACGTCTGGCGCTAACAGCGCCTGCTGGACGTCGTCGCGCAGCAGCACGTTGTATTTATTGGCTTTACAGGTCACGCACCAGTCGGCGGTGACATCAATAAATACCCGCTTATGCTCCGCCAGGGCGCTGGCGATAGCCTGCTCGCTGAGCGGCTGCCAGTTAACCCGGTCGCGGCGCGGGCCCTGGCCGTCCTGTTGGGCGACAAAGGCGACGGCGCCCGCCACCACGATGGCCAGGGCGCCCGCGCGCAGCGCCGTCCGCCAGCGGTAGCGCCAGGCGGTGGCCACTAGCAGGGCGATGGCCAGAATCACCAGCAGGGTAAGCACCGGCGTACGGCCGATGTGGATCGTCAGCAGGCTGACCAGCCATAGCGCTGAACCAAGCATCATTAGCCCCAGCACCACCCGCAGATGATTCATCCAGCGGCCCGGGCGCGGTAGACGTTGCGCCAGACCCGGCCAGGCAACGATCAGCAGCCACGGCAGGCTCATGCCGATCCCCATGGCGAAGAAAATGCCCCACAGCAGCGGCAGGGGCGCCACCAGCGCCACCGACACGGCGGTACCGAGGAACGGCGCGGTACAGGGCGTCGCCAGCAGGGTGGCGAAGGCGCCCTGCCAGAAATGGCCCATTAAGCCGTTGCCGCCGCGGGTGGCGAGGAAAGTGCTGGCGCTGGAGGAGAGGCGGATTTCGAACAGCCCCAATAAACTGGCGCTGAACAGCACCATCACCAGCGCCATCGCGCCGATAAACCACGGGTTCTGGAACTGGATGCCCCAGCCGAGCGCCTGATTCCCCAGGCGTAGCGCGGTCATCATCAGCGCCAGCGCCAGGAACGAGACGACGATCCCGCACACCGAGGCGAGGAACTGCCGCCGCACCGCGCCGCGTTCGCGACCTTCGGTTTGCACCAGCGAGCCGAGTTTCATCGCCAGCACCGGCAGCACGCACGGCATGACGTTGAGGATTAGCCCGCCGGCCAGCGCCATCAGCAGCACCCAGCCTAACGCCAGCCCCGGCGCGGCGCTGCCGGCGGCGATGGCGATATGGCTTTCCTGCGCCTGACCGCTATCCGCCAGCACCAGCGACAGCGTTTTGCCGCTCAGGTCCGGCGCCGCTTCGCCCCAGCTATCGGTGACCGGTACGGTGGCGGTCAACGTATCGCCGCGGCTGGTAAAGCTCGGCTTACCGAAATCGACATCCTCCATGCTGTCGATAAACAGCGCTGGCTGCTGCCAGCCGGCATCGCGGCGGGCGGTCACCGTCAGTTTGCCGCTGACGTAGCTGGCGGTCAGTTGCGAAGTCAGGCCATCGCGCAGCGGCAGTGTGCCCATCGCGCGGGTAAAATCATAATTAAATCGCTCCCCCGCCGGAGTCGTCATATCCAGCGAAAAGGGATAGTCAGTGAGAATACAGACATTGCTGCAGGTAGAGAGCGTCAGGACGCCGCTAAGCGTCGGCGGTATCTTCCCGCGCAGCGTCATCGGAAAGCTGACGTCGCCGTGATAGCCCTGAGTGGAAATGCCCGCGACGTCGAAGCGCTGCGGCGTCGGCCAGCGCCAGTTCACCTCCAGCGGCGTGTGCCAGGCGATAGCCGGCGCGATGCCGCCTTCCCCTGGCGAGCGCCAGTAGGTTTTCCAGCCCTTTTCCAGCGCTACGTCTAAAAGCAGGCGAGTGTCGCCATTGCTCTCGGTTTGCGCCCGCAGGCGCACGCTGGCGTGTTGATTGTCGGCGGCGCGCAGCCAGCCGCTGTCGGCGGCCTGGCTGACGGGCAGCCATAGCCAAAGCAGGCAGACCAGTAGTCGCCTGAATACCATATACATAAGTTTGCTCCGTAAGTGATGAATTAACCTGAACTGTCAGGAGAATCAATCACTCACGGAAGACGCATAATCGCAGATGCACCCGCAATCGGGGTGAGGAGATAACGCGGGGAGGCCACTGGCGTTCGATACGCGGCGGGATCGCCGCCAGCACCGCCAGCAGCAGGGTGATAGCCAACAGCGCCCCTTCAAACAGCATCGGCGGAACGGCCATCAGCGACTTGGCGCTGAGCTCGCACGGCGTGACCGGCGCCTCGGCCTGATCCTGGTTTTTCTGTAGCGACGGGCTGTCGGCGGTGAGGTTCATGACCAGCGCGTGCATCCCGGCCATCCGTTGAGCGGTGCAGGTTAGCACCACCAGACAGGCCAGGAGGACAAAAAGAATGGCTTTGCGTTGTCGCTTAATCATGATTGCCTCAAATATTCACGAGGCTTATCTTAACGGGCGAACGGGTTTTGGCAATGGTAAAGCTGTAAAGAAGTGTCTGGCGGATAAGCAATTAGCCCTCCCCCGGCCGGGAGAGGGCGGTTAGTTACAGGTTCTCACCGTTGCTGGCGATGACCTCTTTGTACCAGTTAAAGCTCTTCTTGCGCGAGCGGGACATGTCGCCGGTGCCATCGTCGTGTTTGTTGACGTAGATGAAGCCGTAGCGTTTGCTGTACTGCCCGGTGGTGAAGGAGACGCAGTCGATGCAGCCCCATGGGGTATAGCCCAGCAGATCGACGCCGTCATAAGTGACCGCTTTGATCATCTCTTCGATGTGGGCGCGCAGGTAGTCGATGCGGTAGTCATCGTTGATGCTGCCGTCGGATTCTACTTTGTCGTAGGCGCCAAAGCCGTTTTCCACGATAAACAGCGGCTTCTGATAACGCTCATACAGTTCACACAGAGAATAGCGCAGGCCGACCGGGTCAATCTGCCAGCCCCAGTCGGAAGCTTTGACGTGCGGGTTCGGCACGCTGCCTTCGAAACCGGAAATGGCGTCGCCAGTGCCGCCCTCGGCTTTCACCGCGTTGGTCATGTAGTAGCTGAAGCCGAGATAGGCGCAGGTACCTTCGCGCAGGATCTGCGCGTCGCCGTCTTCCATCCTGATGTTGAAGCCGCGGCGTTCCCATTCATTCAACACATAGCTCGGGTAGTAACCGCGCAGCTGGACGTCGGTAAAGACGTAGCGCTCGCGCATCGACTCCTGGGCGAACATGACATCTTCCGGTTTGCAGGAGTAAGGGTAGAGGGCGACCATCGCCAGCATGCAGCCGACCTGCATGTCCGGGTTGATGCGCCGCGCCGCTTTCACCGCCAGCGCGCTGGCCACGAACTGGTGGTGCAGCACCTGGTACATGGTCTCTTCCGGATTGTCATGCTCGGTATAGACCACCCCGGAGCAGCAGTAGCCGAACAGCGGTGCGCGCCAGTTGCGCTGGTTGTTGATCTCGTTAAAGGTCATCCAGTATTTCACTTTGTGCTTATAGCGCTCGAAGACCACTTCGGCGAAGCGTACAAAGAAATCGACCACTTTGCGGTTGGTCCAGCCGCCGTACTGCTGCACCAGGTGCAGGGGCATCTCGAAGTGGGAGAGGGTGATCACCGGCTCGATGTTGTATTTCAGCAGCTCGTCGAACATGTCGTCGTAGAACTTCAGTCCCTCTTCATTCGGCTGGGTTTCGTCACCCTGCGGGAAGATGCGGGTCCAGGCGATAGAGGTGCGGAAGCATTTGAAGCCCATCTCGGCGAACAGTTTGATGTCTTCTTTGTAGCGACCGTAGAAGTCGACGGCTTCGTGGTTCGGGTAGTATTTTCCCGCTTCGACCTGGTGAGTGATTTCGCGCGGCACGCCGTGCGCCCCGCCGGTCAACACATCGCAGATGCTGGGGCCTTTGCCGCCCTGATCCCAGCCGCCTTCAACCTGATGCGCGGCGACCGCGCCACCCCATAAAAAATCTTTCGGAAGGGTTAATTTTTTCATCCTGGCTAATCTCTCTAATAACTATTGTTCTCGAGTCTAGCAAAGTGAAAGTGAATGTCACGATATAACAAATTCCGCCAAAGGTAATATGTTACATCAAAAAAACAGGCTGTTATTTTTAGCTGATTTTGCGCGCTAATTTACGTCCGAGGGATTCGAGAATATAGATCACTGGAATTTGCGTTGTAATATCGTAGACGCCGCCGATGCGCGTCTGCGGCACGTGCCAGGAGAGATTGAAATCAGCCAGTTTGGCCAGCCGCGAATGCTCATGGCTGGTAATCGACATCACCTTGCAATGATGCAGGCTGAACTGGCTGGCAAAGCGCAGGATCTCTTCCGTCTCGCCAGAGACGGAAAGCACGATCGCCAGCGCGTTGCGGGCCATATCGTTGGTTACCGGAAAATAGGGGTCGTCAATATGGTTGCTGAATTTACCGACGTTGGAGAAGAAGCGTGCGCCATATTTCGCCAGCGCGCCGGAGGTGCCGGCGCCGACAAAAATAATACGTTCGGAGGCGAGAATAATATCGACGGCCTGCTCGAGTAATTCATCGAACTCGTCATTATTGACGCTTTTAAAAAAGCTCATTATTTCGCTGGCGCCGATATTTGCCTGTTGAGGCTCATTCTGCTCGAGATATAATTTAAAGCGCACGCGAAATTCAGAGTAGCCCTCGCACTGCAGTTTGCGGCAGAAGCGTAACACGGTGGTCGTGGAGACCCCGGCGGCCTCGGCCAGTTCGCGGATGGTCATGTACATCACTTTGTCACGATTTTTAATGACGTAGTGGTAGACCATCATCTCAAGATTATTGAGACTGGCGACAGCGGCGTGGGAGAACATACTCACAGGGCGAACTCACAATTCATAATGACCAGGACGGAATTATATCATGCAGGCCAATGACATTACCTTTTTTCAGCGTTTTCAGGACGACATCCTCGCCGGGCGCAAAACCATCACCATTCGCGATGCAGCGGAGTCGCACTTTAAGCCCGGCGATGTGCTGCGCGTTGGGCGCTATGAAGATGACGGCTATTTTTGCACCATCGCCGTGACCGCGACCTCGACGGTGACGCTCGATACGCTGACCGAACAGCATGCGCAACAGGAGAATATGACTCTCGGGCAGCTGCGGCAGGTCATCAGCGACATCTATCCTGGCGAGAGCCAGTTTTATGTCATTGAATTCAAAACGCTTTAAGATAATCAGGAACAGCTGTGAGTTGAAATAAAAATGTAACTTTATGATTTTAAAGTGTTTACAAATATACATCGTTTTATTTTAGCTAACAGGTGTTCACTGGAATCATTCTCAGTTACCCTAAGTGGGCAATGAAAGCGTTCTTGTTTTCACGGAGTCCAGTATGGTTCGCAAACCATTAATCACTCAGGGATATTCTCTGGCAGAGGAAGTTGCCAACAGCATCAGCCACGGGATCGGGCTGGTGTTCGGTATCGTCGGCCTTGTGTTGCTGCTGGTGCAGGCGGCGGATACAAACGCCAGCGCGACGGCGATCGCCAGCTACAGCCTGTACGGCGGCAGCATGATTATGCTGTTCCTCGCTTCCACGCTCTATCACGCGATCCCGCATCAGCGGGCGAAACAGTGGCTGAAGAAATTCGACCACTGCGCCATCTATTTGCTGATTGCCGGGACCTACACGCCGTTTTTGCTGGTGGGGTTGAATTCACCGCTGGCGAAGGGGCTGATGATCGTCATCTGGAGCCTGGCGCTGCTGGGGATCCTGTTTAAGCTGACCATCGCGCACCGCTTTAAAATTTTGTCGCTGGTGACCTATCTGACCATGGGCTGGCTGTCGCTTATCGTGGTCTATCAGCTGGCGGTGAAGCTGGCGGTGGGCGGGGTAACGCTGCTGGCGGTTGGCGGGGTGGTGTACTCGCTGGGAGTCATCTTCTACGTCTGCAAACGTATTCCTTATAACCACGCTATCTGGCACGGCTTCGTGCTCGGCGGCAGCGTATGTCACTTCCTGGCGATTTATCTTTACATCGGCCAGTCCTGATAAACATGCCACGGTGGCGCTGCGCTTACCGTGGCTACGATATTCTGCGGCCTGGAAATTCCACGGTGGCGCTACGCTTACCGTGGCTACGATATTCTGCGGCCGGGTAGCCCGGCTAAGGCGCAAGCGCCGCAAGCCGGGAACTTTTCCTTAATTTTCTTCCAGCGAATACGGCAATGGTTTGATGCTCAGGCTGCCGGCATCGTCGCGTACACGGAACACGCTGTCCGGTTCCATGTCGTTATTCATCACTACCTGGACCATCAGGCTTCCGTCATCCAGCTGTACGGCTGCCAGCACCGTACCGGTGCGGCGCCAGTTGTCGCCCATCTTCAGCTCCAGGTCTTCCCCGGCTTCCGGCACCCGGCTGGCGGTCCCTGACAGCGTCCACAGCGCGCGCTTATTGGCGCCGCGGAATTTCGCCCTCGCGACCATTTCCTGGCCGGTGTAGCAGCCTTTTTTGAAGCTGATGCCGCCCAGCGCCTGCAGGTTGGTGGCCTGCGGAATGAACTGCCCGCTGTTAGCGCTGTCGATAACCGGCAGGCCGGCTTCAATATTCAGCGCCAGCCACTGTTGGCTGTTGTTAAACTGCGCTTCGCCGCGCAACGCGTCGGTGACGCGGTTGGCGGTGTCGACATCGGTCACCAGCAGGAAGCGCTCGCCCGGGTGTTCAAACCACAGCAGGCTGGTGGCGCCTTCGCTGACCACCGGGGTGGCAGCGTCGGGCAAGGCGGCGAACAGCGGCGCCAGCGCGGCGCGCGCCTGGAAGCCGGCCACCCCCAGCAGAACCAGATCGTCGTTGGCGGCGATGGTGACTTTGGAGAAGACGGCATATTTTTTCAGCTCGGTCAGCTGCGCGTCGCGCAGGCTGCGGCGCTCAATCCACGCGAAGCCGCCCTCGCGACGGAATACGCGCAGGTTGCTCCACATCTTGCCTTTGGCATCACAGTGGGCGGCAAGCAGATGCTGGGCATCGGTGAGATGACTCACATCGGCGGTAATCTGCCCCTGCAGATATTTTTCGCTGTCCGGCCCGCTAATTGTCGCCAGCGCCCAGTCATCCAGGGTCATCAGCGTTAACGGCAGACGAGCGGAAGAGGAAGGCTGACGCGGAGGAAAAGGTGTAAAAGCCATAGTCATATCCTGAATCGCTTAACGCAGTGTGTGTGACCAATGGTAAAAGAGCTATAGTGCATTGCAAGTGCTTTCAACAGGCCATTTGTGCGCTGGCGTGAGACAGCCGCCTGACGCAGGGAATCAATAAACCCATCATTATTTTAAGGTTTTTATGGAAGGATGCTCGCATTCAGCGATATTCCTGTAAAGTTACGGCAGAAAACGGGTTAAACTAACCTATATTTTGCTGCTGGAAGGTCAACATGGACATTAACAATAAAGCACGTATCCACTGGGCATGCCGCCGCGGGATGCGCGAACTCGACATCTCCATCATGCCGTTCTTTGAGTATGAGTACGATACCCTCAGCGACGCTGACAAACAGCTGTTCATTCGCCTGCTGGAAAATGACGATCCGGATCTGTTCAACTGGCTGATGAACCACGGCAAACCGGCCGATGCGGAGCTGCAGCGGATGGTAACCTTAATTCAGACACGGAATCGGGAACGTGGTCCTGTGGCAATCTGATCTCCGTATCTCCTGGCGCGCGCAGTGGTTTTCCCTGCTGCTTCACGGCGTGGTGGCGGCCCTGGTGCTGTTGGTTCCCTGGCCGCTGAGCTATACCCCGATCTGGCTGCTGCTGCTGTCGCTGGTGGTCTTCGACTGCGTGCGCAGCCAGCGGCGGATCCATGCCCGTCGCGGGGAGATAAAACTGCTCACCGATTCCCGTCTTCGCTGGCAAAACGCCGAATGGGAGATCCTCGGGACGCCGTGGGTTATCAATAGCGGTATGCTGCTGCGTTTGCGCCATGTCGATACCCGGCGCGGACAGCATCTTTGGCTGGCGGCGGACAGCATGGACGCCGGAGAGTGGCGCGATCTGCGCCGGCTGGTGCTGCAAAAACCGGCGCAGGAGTAAGCCGCGTCAGGAAAAGTGTTCGGCCATTTCGCCGAGGATCTGCTCGCACCAGCTCTGGATGCGCTCGTCGCTCAGGTCGTACTGGTTGGTTTCATCCAGCGCCAGGCCAACGAACAGTTGGCCATCGGCGATCACCGGTTTCGGGCTGGTGAACTCATAGCCTTCGGTTGGCCAGTAGCCGACAAACTTCACGCCCTTGGTCGCCAGCTTGTCATGCAGCATGCCGAGCGCGTCAAGGAACCATTCGCCGTAGCCCAGCTGATCGCCCATGCCGTACAGCGCGACGATCTTTCCCTCGAGGTTCAGGGTGTCCAGCTGATCCCAGACCGCTTCCCAGTCTTCCTGAATTTCGCCGAAATCCCAGGTCGGGATGCCAAGGATCAGTACGTCGTACTGGCTCATCAGCGCGGGGGAGTCATCTTTCAGATTGTGCAGCGTCACCAGCTCGGGGCCGATGATATCGCGGATTTTCTCCGCGGCCATTTCGGTGTAGCAGGTACTGGAGCCGTAAAACAGACCTATATTCATCGCGTAAACATCTCTATTCTTGCCGTGAATGGCGGGCAGTGTACCAGAAAGGCGTCCTCTTAAGGCATAATGAGAGCGTTTAACGAACAAAGAGGCCGATGTGAAACAGGATCTGGCACTAATCGAACAGTTTCTCGATGCCCTTTGGCTGGAGCGCAACCTGGCGGAGAATACGCTCAGCGCCTACCGTCGCGATTTGACGATGTTAGTTGAGTGGTTGCACCATCGCGGCCTGTCGCTGGCAAGCGTTGGCAGCGACGATCTGCAGGCGCTGCTGGCTGAGCGGCAGTCCGGCGGCTACAAAGCCACCAGCACCGCGCGCCTGCTGAGCGCCGTGCGCCGTTTTTTCCAGCATCTGTACCGGGAAAAAATTCGCCCGGACGATCCCAGCGCGCTGCTGGCCTCGCCGAAGCTACCGCAGCGGCTGCCAAAAGATCTCAGTGAGGCGCAGGTTGAGCGCCTGCTGCAGGCGCCGCTGGTGGAGCAGCCGCTGGAATTGCGCGATAAAGCGATGCTGGAGGTGCTGTATGCCACCGGCCTGCGCGTCTCGGAGCTGGTGGGGCTGACGATGAGCGACATCAGCCTGCGGCAGGGCGTGCTGCGGGTGGTGGGAAAAGGCAACAAAGAGCGGCTGGTGCCGCTGGGGGAAGAGGCGGTACTGTGGGTGGAAAATTACCTCGAGTATGGTCGCCCCTGGCTGCTGAACGGCGTGGCGTCGGATGTCTTATTTCCCAGCCAGCGCGCCCAGCAGATGACGCGCCAGACCTTCTGGCACCGGATTAAACACTATGCCGTACTGGCGGGGATCGACAGCGAAAAGCTTTCCCCGCACGTGTTACGCCATGCGTTCGCCACGCATTTGCTCAATCATGGCGCCGATCTGCGCGTGGTGCAGATGCTGTTAGGACACAGCGATCTCTCCACCACGCAGATATACACCCACGTGGCGACCGAGCGTCTGCGACAACTTCATCAACAGCACCACCCGCGGGCGTGAGTGCTGAACAAAAGGACTGAGTATGAAAAAAGGTTTATTGATGTTCACCCTGCTGGCGGCCTCCCTTTCAGGAACGGCGCACGCCGATAGCGCGGCAATTAAACAGTCGCTGGCGAAGCTGGGTGTGCAGAGCACCGATATTCAACCATCGCCGGTTTCCGGGATGAGCACGGTGCTGACCGACAGCGGCGTGCTGTACGTGACCGACGACGGCAAACATATCATCCAGGGGCCGATGTACGACGTGAGCGGCGCGCAGCCGGTCAACGTCACCAACCAGCTGCTGCTGGGTAAGCTGAACGCGCTGAGCAATGAGATGATTGTCTACAAAGCGCCGAAGGAGCAGCACGTCATCACCGTCTTCACCGATATTACCTGCGGCTACTGTCATAAACTGCACGAGCAGATGAGCGACTACAACGCGCTGGGGATCACCGTGCGCTATCTGGCTTTCCCGCGCCAGGGTCTGCAAAGCCAGGCGGAGCAGGACATGAAGGCCATCTGGTGCGCGAAAGATCGCAACAAAGCGCTGGATGACGCCATGAATGGTAAAGGCGTGCAGCCGGCGAGCTGCAGCGTAGATATCGCCAAACATTACACCCTCGGCGTGCAGATGGGCGTCAACGGCACCCCGGCGATGGTCCTCAGTAACGGCATGGTGCTGCCGGGCTATCAGGGGCCGAAAGAGCTGAAGGCGTTCCTCGATGAGCACAAAAAACAGACAAGCGGTAACTGATTCGCGTGAAACAACAGATACAACTACGCCGCCGCGAGGCGGTTGACGGCGTCGAACTCCCCGCCGACCTGCCGCCGCTGCTGCAGCGGCTATATGCCAGCCGCGGGGTGCGCAGCGCGCAGGAGCTGGAGCGCAGCGTCAAAGGCATGCTCCCCTGGACGCAGCTCACCGGCGTTGAAAAAGCGGTCGAGATGCTGCATGACGCGTTCCAGAAAGGGTTGCACATCGTGGTGGTCGGTGATTTTGACGCCGACGGCGCCACCAGCACCGCGCTCAGCGTGTTGGCCCTGCGAGCGCTGGGTTACGGCAACGTCTCCTATCTGGTGCCGAACCGCTTTGAAGACGGCTACGGTTTAAGCCCGGAAGTGGTCGATCAGGCCCATGCTCGCGGCGCGCAGATGATCATGACCGTCGACAACGGGATCTCGTCCCATGCCGGCGTCGATCATGCCCATGCGCTGGGGATCCCGGTGCTGGTGACCGATCACCATCTGCCGGGCGAGACGCTGCCGGCGGCGGAAGCTATCGTTAATCCCAACCTGCGCGATTGCGACTTCCCGTCAAAATCACTGGCCGGGGTGGGCGTGGCGTTTTATCTGATGCTGGCGCTGCGCACTTTTCTGCGCGATAAAGGCTGGTTCGACGCTCGCGGCATCCCCGCGCCGAACCTTGCCGAGCTGCTGGATCTGGTGGCGCTTGGCACCGTCGCGGACGTCGTGCCGCTGGATGCTAACAACCGTATCCTCACCTGGCAGGGGTTAAGCCGCATTCGCGCCGGCAAATGTCGGCCCGGTATTAAGGCGCTGCTGGAAATTGCCAACCGCGATCCGCAAAAGCTGGCGGCCAGCGACCTCGGTTTCGCCCTCGGGCCGCGCCTGAACGCGGCGGGACGGCTGGACGACATGTCGGTCGGCGTCGCGCTGCTGCTGTGCGACAACATCGGCGAAGCGCGGGTGCTGGCCAACGAGCTCGATGCGCTTAATCAGACGCGCAAAGAGATTGAGCAGGGGATGCAGGCGGAAGCGCTAACGCTCTGTCAGCAGCTGGAGCGCAGCGCCGATACCCTGCCCGGCGGGCTGGCGATGTACCATCCGCAATGGCATCAGGGGGTAGTCGGCATTCTCGCCTCGCGGATTAAGGAGCGCTTCCATCGCCCGGTTATCGCTTTTGCGCCTACCGGCGACGGCACGCTGAAAGGCTCCGGTCGTTCCATTCAGGGGTTGCATATGCGCGATGCGCTGGAGCGCCTTGATACGCTTTATCCCGGGCTAATCCTGAAGTTCGGCGGCCACGCGATGGCGGCGGGCTTATCGCTGGAGGAGGCGCGTTTTGAAGAGTTTCAACAGCGCTTCGGCGAGCTGGTGACCGAATGGCTGGATCCTGCGCTGTTGCAGGGCGAGGTGGTTTCCGATGGCCCGCTGGCGGCGGCGGAGATGAGCATGGAAGTGGCACAGATGCTGCGCGACGCCGGGCCGTGGGGGCAGATGTTCCCGGAACCGCTGTTTGACGGTCATTTTCGCCTGCTGCAGCAGCGGCTGGTGGGCGAGCGTCACCTGAAGGTGATGGTCGAACCGGTTGACGGCGGGCCGCTGCTGGACGGTATCGCCTTCAACGTTGATACTTCCATCTGGCCGGATAACGGCGTGCGTGAAGTCCAGTTAGCCTACAAGCTCGACATCAACGAGTTCCGCGGCAACCGTAGCCTGCAGCTGATCATCGATCACCTCTGGCCAAATTGACAACAGTGTAGGAATAAGGGCGCGAATCCGGTAGAATTCCGCTCTTATCACCGCATTTTGACAAATCCATTAAAAGAAACCGACCATGTTTGAAATAAATCCGGTAAAAAACCGCATTCAGGACCTCACGGAGCGCTCCGACGTTCTTAGGGGGTATCTTTGACTACGATGCCAAGAAAGAGCGTCTCGAAGAAGTAAACGCCGAGCTGGAACAGCCGGACGTGTGGAACGAACCCGAACGCGCCCAGGCGCTGGGTAAAGAGCGTTCTTCCCTGGAAGCCATCGTAGATACCCTGGATCAGATGTCCCAGGGGCTGGAAGACGTTGCCGGCCTGCTGGATCTGGCCGTGGAAGCGGACGACGAAGAGACCTTTAACGAAGCCGTCGCCGAGCTGGATACCCTGGAAGAGAAGCTGGCGCAGCTTGAGTTCCGCCGCATGTTCTCCGGCGAATACGACAGCGCCGATTGCTACCTTGACATTCAGGCCGGTTCCGGCGGCACCGAAGCCCAGGACTGGGCCAGCATGCTGATGCGCATGTACCTGCGCTGGGCGGAAGCGCGCGGCTTTAAGACCGAAATCATCGAAGAATCCGAAGGTGAAGTCGCGGGGATTAAATCCGTGACCATTAAGATCATTGGCGATTACGCCTACGGCTGGCTGCGTACGGAAACCGGCGTTCATCGTCTGGTGCGTAAGAGCCCGTTCGATTCCGGCGGCCGCCGTCATACCTCCTTCAGCTCCGCGTTCGTTTACCCGGAAGTGGAAGACGATATCGATATCGAAATTAACCCGGCCGACCTGCGCATTGACGTATACCGCGCCTCCGGCGCCGGTGGTCAGCACGTTAACCGTACGGAATCCGCGGTGCGTATTACCCATATCCCGACCGGATTGGTGACGCAGTGCCAGAACGACCGTTCGCAGCACAAGAACAAAGACCAGGCCATGAAGCAGATGAAAGCAAAGCTTTATGAACTGGAGATGCAGAAGAAAAATGCCGAGAAGCAGGCGATGGAAGACAACAAGTCCGATATCGGCTGGGGCAGCCAGATCCGCTCTTACGTGCTGGATGACTCGCGTATTAAAGATCTGCGTACCGGGGTGGAAACCCGCAACACTCAGGCGGTGCTCGACGGCAGCCTGGACCAATTTATCGAAGCAAGTTTGAAAGCAGGGTTATGAGGAACCAACATGTCTGAACAACAAGCACAGGGCGCTGACGCGGCAATTGACCTTAATAATGAACTGAAAACCCGTCGCGAGAAGCTGGCTGCGCTGCGTGAGCAGGGCGTCGCATTCCCGAACGATTTTCGTCGTGACCATACCTCTGACCAACTGCACGCTGACTTCGATGGCAAAGAAAACGAAGAGCTGGAAGCGCTGAACGTTGAAGTGGCCGTTGCTGGCCGCATGATGACCCGTCGTATCATGGGTAAAGCGTCCTTCGTGACCCTGCAGGACGTAGGCGGCCGCATCCAGCTGTACGTGGCGCGTGATGACCTGGCGGAAGGCGTTTATAACGACCAGTTCAAAAAGTGGGACCTCGGCGACATCATCGCCGCCCGCGGTAAGTTGTTCAAGACCAAAACCGGTGAGCTCTCTATCCACTGCACCGAGCTGCGTCTGTTGACTAAAGCTCTGCGCCCGCTGCCGGACAAATTCCACGGCCTGCAGGATCAGGAAGCGCGTTACCGTCAGCGTTACCTGGACCTGATTTCCAACGATGAATCTCGTAAGACCTTCAAAGTGCGTTCGCAGATCCTGGCGGGCATCCGTCAGTTCATGGTTGGCCGCGGCTTTATGGAAGTAGAAACCCCGATGATGCAGGTGATCCCGGGCGGCGCTTCCGCGCGTCCGTTCATCACCCATCATAACGCGCTGGATCTGGACATGTACCTGCGTATCGCGCCGGAACTGTACCTCAAGCGTCTGGTGGTTGGCGGCTTCGAACGCGTCTTCGAGATCAACCGTAACTTCCGTAACGAAGGGATCTCCGTTCGTCATAACCCAGAGTTCACCATGATGGAACTCTACATGGCTTATGCGGATTACAAAGATCTGATCGAGCTGACCGAATCTCTGTTCCGCACCCTGGCGCAGGACATCCTCGGCAATACCGAAGTGCCTTACGGCGACCAGGTGTTCGACTTCGGCAAGCCGTTTGAAAAACTGACCATGCGCGAAGCGATCAAGAAATACCGTCCGGAAACCGAGATGGCGGATCTGGATAACTTTGATTCCGCGAAAGCGATCGCTGAATCTATCGGCATCAAAGTGGAGAAGAGCTGGGGTCTGGGCCGTATCGTGACCGAGATCTTCGAAGAAGTGGCGGAAGCGCACCTGATCCAGCCGACCTTCATCACCGAATACCCGGCGGAAGTTTCTCCGCTGGCGCGCCGTAACGACGTCAACCCGGAAATCACCGACCGCTTTGAATTCTTCATTGGCGGCCGTGAGATCGGTAACGGCTTTAGCGAGCTGAACGACGCCGAAGACCAGGCGCAGCGCTTCCAGGATCAGGTTGATGCGAAAGCCGCAGGCGACGACGAAGCAATGTTCTATGACGAAGACTATGTCACCGCGCTGGAACACGGCCTGCCGCCGACCGCTGGTCTGGGTATCGGTATCGACCGTATGGTCATGCTGTTCACCAACAGCCACACCATCCGCGACGTTATTCTGTTCCCGGCGATGCGTCCGCAGAAATAATCGCCCTTCGCGAAAAGCAAAAAACCCGGCTTGCCGGGTTTTTTTATGTCTGATGTGAGGTCCTAAGGCTGGCGTAGCCTGGCTCAGCGCAGCGCAAGCCGGGGATCCCGGATGGCGGCGTAAACGCCTTATCCGGGCTACGCAATGGCGCAGAACCGTAGGCCTGTGCAAGCGTAGCGCCGCCAGGCATTAATGACAGGCACAGGGCTGCGCCTGGCCTGGAGAATAGTCAGCTTACCCGCGCAGACGCGCAACAAAGTCGGTCAGCGCCTGGCGGGCGTCCCGATTTTCCGCTTCCAGCACCATCCACGGGCTGAACGCCCACGGCGTGGCGGCCAGCGCGCTTAACATGGTTGCCAGGTCAACCCACTGATAGTCCATGACTTCATCGTCGTTAGGCTGCACTTCGCTTACCACGCGCGCGGCATATACCGGGCACACTTCGTTCTCAACGATACCGTTTGGGGCGACCGCCCGGTAGCGGAAGGCCGGGTGAACCGGCGCGATATCAGAGATCTCCACACCGAGTTCGAAGCGACAGCGGCGCGTGACGGCCTGCTCGAAGGTCTCGCCCTGCTGGGGGTGTCCGCAGACCGAGTTGGTCCATACCCCGGGCCAGGCTTTTTTGCCCAACGAACGGCGAGTGACCAGCAACTGACCCTGCTGGTTAAACAGCCAGCAGGAAAACGCGAGATGTAAAGGGGTATCAAACGTATGGGCGGCATACTTCTCCAGCATACCGGCAGGCTGATCCTGCTCATCCAGCAAAATGACGTGTTCCCCGGCCATGACGACTCCTGAAAATAAAAAATGACCCGGCACAAACCCGCCGGGTCATGTACTCAGGCCACTAGGGTAGCCCATAAATGGGAGAAAGGCATTACCAAAACAAGCCCTGGCAGCATGTTGGCGACCGGGAAAAGCTTAATGTTGCAGATGCGTAATCCCGTGGCCACCATCAGCAATCCACCGGCGCAGGAGAAATCCGCCATCATTGACGGGGTGATCATCGGCAGAATAAACACTGCCAGCATCGCCAGCGCCACCTGAATCACAATCTGCGGGATAGCGATGGTCATCACCGCGTAGCCCAGCAGCGTCGCGAAGATCCCGGCGGTAAACAGATCGAGGATCGTTTTAATGTACAGGATCGATGGATCGCCGCTCATACCTTCGGTCATGGCACCAAAAATACCGGTACCGCTGGCGCAAAACAGGACCAAAATAGCCACGAATTTTTCGGTGAACTCTTCGTGACCTAATCCCTGAACGGGGGGCAGGACTTTATTAATCAACCCACGCGTTGATCCCGCCGCGCGACCGATACGTTTTTCCAGGTGCAACAGTTCGCCAAGGAAAGCGCCGAGTACCATCGCCAGCACTACCGCCGGCATATATTTCACCTTCAGCACCAGGGTGATCCCCAGGCCGACGGAGCAGAGACCAAAGGTCATCGGCAGAGCTGTTTTGACGCGTTCCGGAAGTTTGCCTCCGGCCATTGCGCCAATTAATCCGCCGATAATCACGGCGGAACCATTTACATACGGACCAATTAACATTGCGAGTTCCTGTTATGCGTAATGCAGCTCGCCCTCACCCCAGCGTGGGATGTTATTGACCTCCAGGCCAAACAGGTCAAGCGCGCGGTTTACGCTATGGGTAATAATGTCATCTGCGCTTTGCGGACGCTGATAGAGCGCGGGCACCGGCGGAAAGATGATGCCGCCCATCTCGGTCACCGCCGCCATATTGCGTATATGGCCGAGATTAAGCGGCGTCTCGCGCGCCAGCAGCACCAGCCGTCGGCGTTCCTTGAGCACTACGTCCGCCGCGCGGGTAAGCAGATTATCGGTGAGACAATGGGCGATAGCGCCCAATGACCGCATCGAGCAGGGGGCGACTAACATCCCCAGCGTTTTAAACGAGCCGCTGGAGATGGACGCGCCCAGATGGTTGATGGGATGTACCACGTCAGCCAGCGCCATCACGTCGTCTAAGCGGTAATCCGTTTCCAGCTCGCAGGTTTTTTCCGCGCCTTTGGAGACCACCAGATGAACCTCTACCGCCAGTGGCCGCAAAAGTTCCAGCGCTTTGACGCCGTACTGGAACCCGGAAGCGCCGCTAATGCCAATGATGATGCGTGGTGTCATGGTCATCGCCCTTATTCGAAGTCCGGCAGGAAACGTTTTACATCAACCGCTTTGAACTTAGAGCGCTCAAAGTTGTGTTTCAGATGGAACGGTACGGTGCAGTCGAAAATGGTTTTGCACGACATTCCCTGCTGCAGCACGCTCGGGCTGTATTCTGGCACCTGCGACGGGTCGAGCGGATGGCAGCGTACGCCCGGGATCATTACGGTATCGACATCACCCTGGTAGCGGGTTTGCATCGCCCACAGCACGTCGTCGCTATCGAAAATATCAACGTCTTCATCCACCAGAATGACATGCTTCAGCTCAGGGAAGGCAGAGAACGCCAGGAGCGCCGCCTGGCGCTGGCGGCCTTCATCGGCTGGAGACGACTTTTTGAATTGCAGCACCGCCAGCAGCTTGCCGCCGCCTGCCGAGTGGGCGAAGACGTTGAGTAATTTGCCCGGCATGGCGCGTTCTACCATATCGAGAATACTGGCTTCGGTCGGGATCCCGGCCATGTTGACATGTTCTTCGCCTGGCCCGACGGTGGTGCGCCAGATGGGGTTGATACGATGGGTGACGGCTTTGACTTTAATGACCGGAATCGCCTCTTTCGCTTCGCCGGTATAGCCCGGGAACTCCGGCATCGCGCGGCCGGTATGGGTGTTTTGATCTTCACGCACGCGCACGTTCGGCAGCAGCTCGCCTTCAATAACGATTTCGGCGTGAGCGATGGCTTTTTCATTAATGGTTTTACACTGTACCATCTCCACCGCACGGCCACGCAGCGCGCCGGCGATGCTTAGCTCGTTGAAACCCAGCGGGGTAGTCGGCGGCTCAAAGCAGGCGGCGATTTCGATAGCCGGATCCACGCCGATGCTGATCGAAATAGGTAGCGGCTGGCCCGCCGCTTCAGCTTTCATGCGGAAGGCATCGATATGACGACCCGGCGTCAGCCACATTGAAAGCTCATCGCGGCTCTGAACACACAGGCGGTGAATGGTGATATCGGATTCACGAGTTTGCGGATCGGAGGCGTAGCACAGGCCCATGGTGATATACGGGCCGGCATCTTCTTCGGTGTTGGTTGGCGCAGGCAGCAGTTTACGCAGATCGAAATCAGCATCGCTGGCGAGATGAACCACTTCCTGGCATACCGCCGCGCCCTGCACCATGGTAGGGGCAATAGCATTTTCAACGGAATCTTTCAGCAGATGACCCAGTTTTGCCGGCTCACACTGCAGGAACTGGCTAACGCGCTGGCGCGAGCCGTTCAGACCGATGGCTACGCTGATATCGTTGAAGCCCTTAATTTTGTTAAAGACCATGACCGGGCCGTTCTTGCGTGTTGGACGCTGGCAGGTGCCGCCGGCGCCCACGTAGCGGTAAACGCCGGAGAGTTCGGCATGGGGATCGACTTCGGTATCGGTTTCAACATATTCGCCCGGCAGCGTTTTTAACAGCGCCAGAGCCGAACGTAAATCATGTACCGGTGACGGTGTTTTTTTATCTGAGTTTGCCATGAGTGTTCCTTTGAAAAGCAATTTTGCTAAGCGCACAATATTTTTCTTCGATAAATTAAACAAATACCGTTTACCGGATGCTCAGTAGATCAAAAAAGTTGGTTTTAAAAAAATGTTAATGAACAATTAATCAATATGGTGAATTTGACGCGGCTTTTTATTTCTCAGCGTTAGTGTGATACTGCCCGGAAGATAATTACTGAGGTCGGTCATGGATCTTAAACGCTTACGCTATTTTTGCCGGGTAGTGGAACACGGTTCGGTGAGTCAGGCGGCGAAGTCGCTCAACATGGCGCAACCACCGCTCAGCAAGCGGATTCAGGAGCTTGAAGAAGAGCTGCAGGTTTCGCTTTTCGAGCGCCGCGGCAACCGCATTGAACCGACGGAAGCGGGGTATTTCTTATATCGGAAAGGCTGTGAAATTTTACGCCAGGTTGAGGATACTGCCCGCGAGACGGCTGATATTGCGCAAAAGGCCCGTGTGGAAGTACGTATTGGCTTAACTCATCTGTATCAGAATTATTTCCAGCCTTTATTAATGGAGCTCTATCGGCGCAACCCTGAGACCGCGATAAATATCTCGGTGACCGACTCAAGTCATCTGGAAACATTATTAAATGAAGGTGCTATCGACCTGGCATTAATACAGCGGCCTTATCGCAGCGAAGGCTTCGATTATATCTCCTTCGACCCCATTAAACTGGTAGCGGTCATTAATAAAAAATGTCTGTCGCAGCCGCCTTCCAACCCCTATGAGGCTTTGTTGAATAAATCAGATTTCGGGTAAGTCTCCCCCGTAGCGGGTTGTGTTTTCAGGCAATACGCACGCTTTCAGGCATACCTGCTTTCGTCATTTTGTTCAGCGCTCGTACCAGGGCCATAGCCTCCGCAACCTGACCATCGTAGTCACGCAGCGTCAGTGAACCCCCGAACAGCTGTTTTACCCGGTACATCGCCGTTTCCGCTATCGAGCGACGGTTGTAATCTGTTGTCCATTTCCACCGCGCATTACTCCCGGTCATTCGCTGATTAGCCACTGCACGGTTACGGTCTGCATATTCACCGGGCCAGTAACCCGCACCTTTTCGGGGAGGGATAAGCGCGCTGATTTTCTTACGCCGCAGTTCATCGTGACAGAGCCGGGTGTCGTAAGCGCCGTCTGCCGATGCTGCCCTGATTTTTCTGTGAGTCTGCCGGATAAGACCCGGGAAGGCTTCTGAGTCCGTCACATTGTTCAGCGACAGGTCTGCACAGATGATTTCATGTGTGTTGCTGTCAACTGCCAGATGCAACTTTCGCCATATACGACGGCGTTCCTGGCCATGCTTTTTGACTTTCCACTCGCCTTCACCAAAGACCTTCAGCCCGGTGGAATCAATCACCAGATGCGCGATTTCACCCCGGGTGAACGTTTTGAAACTGACGTTAACCGACTTTGCCCGCCTGCTGACACAGCTGTAATCCGGGCAGCGTAGCGGAACGTTCATCAGAGAAAAAATGGAATCAATAAAGCCCTGCGCAGCGCGCAGGGTCAGCCTGAATACGCGTTTAATGACCAGCACAGTCGTGATGGCAAGGTCAGAATAGCGCTGGGGCCTTCCCCGTGATGAAGGCGTTGCCGACTCATACCAGGCCTGAATCGCCCCATCATCCAGCCAGAAAGTGAGGGAGCCACGGTTGATGAGAGCTTTGTTGTAGGTGGACCAGTTGGTGATTCTGAACTTTTGCTTTGCCACGGAATGGTCTGTGTTGTCGGGAGGATGCGTGATCTGATCCTTCAACTCAGCAAAAGTTCGATTTATTCAACAAAGCCCCCGATAAAGATAAAAACGGCTCCATTCCCAATTCTGCCGGGTATTACGTGCTGGCCCGCCGGTATGTTCGTAATCCCCTTGCCAGTCTGCCCGAAATCTCCATGGCCCCAGGTTTAATCCCGTAGTACCATTCCCACTTATCGACTGTTGTGAACTGCCTTTTTGCTGACGGACATTGCTCGCATTAAGATTATAATCAAATAACAAACCAGAAATACCCTCATCCCAGCGAGAAGGGGGATCCCAATTATCTGCCGTATATTCAAGATATGCCTGAGGAATGTTCAGGTATAATATCCCTGAACCCAGATCGGCCGTGGCAGTCATGCCTTCCAGCGATTCTAAACCCAGACATTGATTGTTATGCCACCAGATTAACTTATCTTTTAGCTCTTCTTTTATTCCAAGCGTTTTTACTATAAATGGTGTCAGGCAAACCTCAGAACCTTTGGGGTCATTATCCGGAGGAATAAAAGAGATAATATGCTCCGCCAGTTCAATTTTATTTAACCTTAACGTTAAGGGATATTCTCCAGGCATGAGATATCCTGCTCGGGAAAATTGACTCAAATCGATACTGCTTCGGTCTTTAACATCCATTACGTCAGTATTGAATTGTATGGCCTCTTCTGCAGACCAAGCCATCTGACAGGCGTATGACCCCAGCAGAATGCTCACCAGGCGAGCTAATTGGCTAAGTCGCATCATAAGAAAGTTTACCCCGGTCCATCATGAACGCTAAATTGATAAATTTAATTTCCAGAAGAGTTCTAGTTGTAATCAACTTTAAAGCGTATTGTTGTATGCCATTTTCCTGCCCGCATTCGATGATGATCTTTTACGAGTTGAAAACGGTAATGTAATATCTGTTCACCTGGACTAAGCGGTTGAGGAGGCATAGCTACACCGGGCTGCGCAACATTACCAATTTGATCTGATACTCGTATCCCAACCCCCTCTGCGCCCGTCACGCCGAAATATTCGTCGTCATGCTTGCCGTCAAAAGTTACCGTAAACCATGACCAATCTTTATGTCCCTGCAACAAGGGGGACAGCGAGCAACTAATCAAGTGGATACGGAACGAAAGAACAGGCCCCTGACCATCATGGATCATCTCACCCGTGGTTTTAGTTCCGTATTCCACCGCCTGATGCTGATCGCTCATTGCAATAGCACAAGCGGTGTCAATGATACTGCCCGTCATATTGACGCTACCGTTCCCCTGCTCAGGCTGGCGCGCTAACGCTATACCCGAGAGTACCATCAGTATGACGGGTAGCACCCGACTCCAAAATGTACAATAAAACATGCACATAAATTCCTTCGGTAATCCGGCCCGGCTTCCCACAGGGAAACCGGGCACGTTTTCTTACTGATAGGCCAGAGTAAAGTCTGCGGTAGAGGAGAATTGACCCGCGGTTACAGAAGCACCATTACCTTTCAGGTAAGCGGAGAATGTCAAGGTATTGTGGCCATCGCCAATAATCTGGGCAGCAGAAGCTGTACCCAGTTTGACAGGCGTGCCGCTACCATCAGTAATGACAATACCTGCACCATTTGCAGAGCCAGTAATACCCAGCATGCTTTTATCTTTCGCGTCAGCTGCACCGGTGAAGGTGGTGCTTACTGAAGAGAGATCGGAGGTATCACATTGCTCCAGTACAATATTGAAAGTTTTCGGCTCAGAAGTCTGACCATTTTTAAGTGCAACATTAGAAATTTCACCGAGATCTACGTCCTGCTTGGCAGTATCACCAGTAATAGAACATGGAGCATCAATAATGGAACCAGTAAAGTTAATGGTACCGTGACCCTGATCTTTAACTTCGTGCTCTGCAGCATTTGCCATGCCAGCGAAAATAGCCGCACCCATACCCATTACTAATACGAGTTTTTTCATCTTCATTCTTCTGCTTTCCTTCAATATCTTTTTATATAAAACGCAATGCGCATTTTCTTTTATCATGACGCTCGCAGTCAGCTTTAGCTCACCGGGAGTTATTCCCTGTTCGGGATTAGTCACACCAAGTTGTTGGCAGGGTCATTGTTCTATTTTTAGCTTGGTTAGAAAATACCTTTTTTTGACCCAATTTAAATTCACATGCCAGATAAAACAAAATGACACTCATTGAGGTTAAAATATCAAATAGCAACAACTCAGACCCACATAAACAGCATAATCATCTGGAAATTGACGAATCGTTAATACTAAAAACCAGAAGACTATCATCTCACCACTCATGGAATCGAACAGAATTTGTACAGTAAAGCTTCAAAAGTTAACAAGGCAGACATATTTCACTTTGTTTTATAACCTACTCTTTGTTGTGGGGAGAATAATTTTTAGAAAGATATAGCTATTCATCCATCATTCTTTCACGTCTGCATTGATTTATGAATTAATAGTGGATTATTTATTCAGCTATAAGAAAGGATGTTACTTTCAGCAGGAAGAAAAGGGGAAGATAGAAGCTGGAAAGCGATTTTTTAGCGAGTGAAAATGAACCAGATAATGGCCATTAGAAGATACAATACACCAGGTCTGCCTTGTAGCAACAACGCTAATACTAGCCCTGGGTTAAAGGGCGCTAAAATGTCTTTACCGAGGGGGTAACAGCATTAGTATGCTGCACAGGTAAATTGCGGTGCATAAGGACTAATGACTGTAAAAGCATTATTTTTTAATTCAGTGATACTTACATTTAACAAATTATCATTACCGGCTAATTCCAGCCACATTTGATTAAATAATTCATCAGGAGTGGTATCAGCGCCAGACCGCTCAAATTTCTCGACCAGAAAGACGAAATCACTCGGTTCATCAGGGGTTGTATTGTGCATGAAAGCGGTTCTGTCAAGATAGGTTCGTTGTGTTCCATTTGTCACATATCCTTCAAATTGCATTAATCCTTTGTCCTCGCCATATAGCTGAATGTTTTCAATGATAGAAAAGGTCAGATTACCGTATTCGGTTTCCATCTCTACTTTTGAAAATGCTTTACATTTCATTGGCGCCAGGGGGAGTATTTTATGTCTTTCATGTGACACAAAGTAAGAAACACCGAATGATAAGATGGCAAAAACGCTCAAAAACACTATATTTTTTTTAACCATTTTTATGTTCCATTATCTGATATCGATAAAAATTTTCACATGAAGTCGTGTTGCCATCCTCCCCTTTGGTGCAAAAAGAGAGCATAGTTCGAGAGTTATTACCTGAAGATACAGAACGTTGTTGATCAAAAACGATGAAATTATCTTTGGTACAAACAAGTTTGTTATTACTGAGAATACGGTGAATGTGGTTAATAATTTTCTTTTCAACCTCCTGTGAAACATTTTTGACTAATATTATTTCGCAGTCACCAGAGGTGATTACCGAATTATCGATTTGTTCGCGACCAACGACAACGTACCACAAGAGTAAGGTAAAAATCACTCCGGCACTCAAAAAATATGAAACAGTTTTTAGACCCGTTGTCGCCAATCCATTTTTGGGTGTTGATTCAACAAATGATGCTGTTTTATCGTCGGTGGAATTGCTTTGCGCCTGGAGTTCGGGGAGAACTGCATCCAACGTTATTGCGATGCCTGGATGAACTTTAAAGCCTACCCTGGGTAGAGTCACGATGAGTTCAGGAAAACCGAGAGCGGACAAATGCCTGCGCAGAATACTGATATACTGTCGAAGATTACCATCCGTCGCTTGAAGTCCATGCTCTTCCCATACTTTTTCCAATAAATATTCTCGGGTGAGATTGCGGCCATCTGAACGTGAAAACTCCTCTAACAGACGAACCGCAGGTACTGGCAAACTGATAATCTCCTGTGTTGAAGTATCAGTCAGGGTTCCATCGTCAGTGTTAAAAACGACTTGGTTTTCAATGAAATATTTCATGTTCTCTCATCAGGTATTTTATATACAAAGTTATGCTTTACACGGCATAACTGAATTAACCGTCCTTAATGTGTTGCTCCCAACATACGGCACTGATAAAAAATAAAATCGTTAGAAAAACTTATCAATATTGTCAAGATTTAGTTATTACCCTCTACCTGATGTTTTTCACTCACGGCCAAGAATAGATTGATTCCTAAGCATTTTACAATATATTTCCGTCCGATATCTACTAAATTGAAAAGCAACTTTACTTACGAGATTGACATGAATCAAATGGCACCTTAAGAGTATTAAGGAGCATTTTTGATTTGATAGGTTAACTTTTTTCTTCAGGTTTTGTAAATAGTTAGCTGCCGTTTTACCCCCTCAACATGAATTACCCCTAACCGCCGCCATGAAAAAATGGAAGCCGAGAGGAATGTCAGCGTTGCACAGACATGGGCTATTGCGAAAAGTACCCTTCCACTCATCGGTACGACCAAAGTCCATCACGTTTTGGACGCCGCCAGTGCTTCAGACATCCCGTTACGCGATGAGGAAATCATCCTGCTGGAACTACTCGCCACAGAGATCAGAATGGATACACGTGGCGCTAGGAGTGTAAACCCTGTACAGAGGGTAAAACTGAGTTCAACAGACGAAAGAAAATGCTATAACTGCTGATTTATCAAGGGAAAATTGAGTTTGGTAGACTTCAGGAGACTGGAGTTTGGAGCGGGCGAAGGGAATCGAACCCTCGTATAGAGCTTGGGAAGCTCTCGTTCTACCATTGAACTACGCCCGCGAAGAGGTGCGAGAAGCATTATAGCCCTTACGCACCCTGTGACAAGCCCGCTGGATACTGACTGGCGATAAAATAACCTTTTAGCACTTAGGTTTACTGCCCTGCGGCGGCAGATAGCGCAGCGGATCGATGGCCGTCGCCCGATAGCGGATCTGGAAATGCAGGCGCACTGAATCGGCATCCGTACTGCCCATGGTGGCAATTTGCTGGCCGGCTTTCACGCTCTGACCGTTATTCACCATCAGCTTATCGTTGTGGGCGTAGGCAGTGATGTAATCCTCGCTGTGCTTAATCATGATCAGATTACCATAGCCGCGCAGCTGGTTGCCGACGTACACCACCTTGCCCGCCCCGGCGGCATATACCGGTTGCCCGCGGGTCCCGGCAATATCAATGCCCTTATTGCCGCCATCGGCGGTGGAATAAGGCAGGACCACTTTGCCGCTGGTCGGCCAGCGCCAGCAGCGCTGTCCCACCGGCGGCCAGGAGGACTGAGGTACCGCGGAAGAAGGCGTAACCGCCGCAGTGCGAGTGGAGGAAGATTTTTTCTTCGTCGTCTTCGCCGAACTGCTGCCGTTAAGCTTCAGCTTCTGCCCCACTTCGATGGTGTAAGGCGGCGAGATGTTATTCAGACGGGCGAGATCGCGAACGCTGGTGCCGGTGGTGCGGGAGATTCCATACAGGGTATCACCGCGTTTGACGGTATAAGTGGCACCAGAATCGGACGTACTGGAGCAGCCGGCCAGCACCAGGCTTGCCACCAGCATCAGTGATATATAAACGCGTTTCATCATCAGGCATCCTGCACTTAACACAACCACTTACCTCGCAACCAGGGCGAATATCATACCAGTCCATGCCACAATCCCCAATGCTCTACGCTTTTTCTCTGATCTCTACTCCCTCGGCGCGATAAACGGATAACCCCCGGCGATAATATCCATCAGCGCCGGGAGATACGGCATCGACGGCAATTTCACCAGCGCCGGATAAAATATCTGCGGTGAGGGGAAGACATCAACCACATAGCAATGAGGCAGTTTTTCGGCATTCACTTCCGAAGATGGCAGCAATGTTGCCGCTTCCAGCCCGTCCTCCAGCCAGTCGAGGATCACTCCGGGCTGGGTAATATGCATAATCACCTTCGCGCTAACGCCGGATTTACGGAACAGGTCCATTAGCATTTCATAGGTGCCGGAATCTTTCGCCCGGTGCAGCAGCACCAGCGGCATCGCCGCCAGCGCATTGTAGTCATAGGGGGGCTTTGTTGAATAAATCAGATTTCGGGTAAGTCTCCCCCGTAGCGGGTTGTGTTTTCAGGCAATACGCACGCTTTCAGGCATACCTGCTTTCGTCATTTTGTTCAGCGCTCGTACCAGGGCCATAGCCTCTGCAACCTGACCATCGTAGTCACGCAGTGTCAGTGAACCTCCGAACAGCTGTTTTACCCGGTACATCGCCGTTTCCGCTATCGAGCGACGGTTATAATCTGTTGTCCATTTCCACCGCGCATTACTCCCGGTCAGCCGCTGATTAGCCACTGCACGGTTACGGTCTGCATATTCACCGGGCCAGTAACCCGCACCTTTTCGGGGAGGGATAAGGGCGCTGATTTTCTTACGCCGCAGTTCATCGTGACAGAGCCGGGTGTCGTAAGCGCCATCGGCGGCGGCTGACCTGATTTTCCGGTGGGTTTGCCGGATAAGACCCGGGAAGGCTTCTGAGTCCGTCACATTGTTCAGCGACAGGTCTGCGCAGATGATTTCATGTGTTTTACTGTCAACGGCGAGATGCAGCTTACGCCAGATACGGCGGCGTTCCTGGCCATGCTTTTTGACTTTCCACTCGCCTTCACCGAAGACCTTCAGCCCGGTGGAATCAATTACCAGGTGTGCGATTTCACCCCGGGTGGGCGTTTTGAAACTGACATTAACCGACTTTGCCCGCCTGCTGACACAGCTGTAATCCGGGCAGCGTAGCGGAACGTTCATCAGAGAAAAAATGGAATCAATAAAGCCCTGCGCAGCGCGCAGGGTCAGCCTGAATACGCGTTTAATGACCAGCACAGTCGTGATGGCAAGGTCAGAATAGCGCTGAGGTCTGCCTCGTGAAGAAGGTGTTGCTGACTCATACCAGGCCTGAATAGCTTCATCATCCAGCCAGAAAGTTATGGAGCCACGGTTGATGAGGGCTTTATTGTAGGTGGGCCAGTTGGTGATTTTGAACTTTTGCTTTGACACGGAACGGTCTGCGTTGTCGGGAAGATACGTGATCTGATCCTTCAACTCAGCAAAAGTTCGATTTATTCAACAAAGCCATTATAACCATAAGACAGAAGGTCCGGGTTTTGCCACGGGTGAATTTTCATGGGGGGTCAGTAACGGCTGGTCACTCTATGGTGGGGGATTATTTGCTGGCGACTATAATGCTCTGTCGATAGGTATTGGTCGTGATCTGCTGATCCTGGGCGCTATTTCGGCTGATATTACTCATTCCAGAGCGATATTACCGAATCAAAGTGAAAAGCTTGGGAATTCTTACAGATTGAGTTACTCAAAACGTTTTGATGAGTATGACAGTCAGGTAACTTTTGCCGGCTATCGTTTTTCAGAACAAGATTTTATGAGTATGAGCCAGTATTTAAACGCCCGGTATCATGCTGCGTCAACATCAGGTAATGGTAAGGAGCTGTATACCATCTCGGTTAATAAACAGTTCCGGGATTTGAATGTGAGTACTTATTTGAATTATAGCCATCAGACTTACTGGGATCGACCTGCTAATGACACCTGGAGTGGTTCTCTGGCAACCTATTTTGATGTGGGGCATTTTCATAATATCAGTTTAGGTCTGTCTGCAACTCGCACTCAATATAACGGGAAAAATGACGACGGAATCTTCTTAAACCTGTCGTTACCTTGGGGCACAGAAGGTTCTTTGGATTATAGCGGTCAATCCGGCAGAGGCGGAAGCAGTCATAGCGTTGGTTGGTATGATCGAATTGACAGTAATAATAGTTATCGGATTAGTGCTGGCGTAACGGAAGAGGGCAATACAACCGGCAATGGCTACTTCACCCATAATGGCGATCTTGCGCAATTAAGCGTTAACACAAGTTTTCAGGATGCTGAATACAACGCTATCGGACTTTCTTTACAAGGTGGTGCCACCGCCACGTTACATGGCGCAGCGCTGCATCGTATGAATAGTACTGGTGGAACGAGGTTAATGGTTGATACTGCTGGAATAAGTGATGTTCCGGTGCGTGGTTACGGCGGCATTACTAAAAGCAACATCTTTGGTAAGGCGGTCGTGAGCGATGTTAATAGTTATTACCGCAGCAACGTCACCATAGATTTGGATGAGCTGGCTAATGATGTCGACGCCACCCGGTCAGTGATCGAGGACACCCTGACCGAAGGGGCTATTGGTTATCGTAAGTTTGGTCTTTTGGCAGGGCAAAAAGCGATGGCTGCGATACGGTTGGCGGACAATAGTGCTCCACCATTTGGCGCTACGGTAACGAACAGCGATCGGATTCAAACCGGTATTATCGGAGATGATGGCCATGTATGGCTTACAGGTCTGCAACCAGGTGGCATCTTAATGGTTAACTGGAGTGGGGTAACGCAGTGTCGTATTACCCTCCCGGATCCGTTGCCGACAGATATAAACACAACGTTGTTACTACCCTGCATACGCAACAACAATGTAATCCATTAATGACGAGAGTTAAAATATGGTATCAAATACCTTTAAGCGAACCTTAACGTTTATTATTGCAAGTTTTTCTGCCATGCATGCGGCACACGCCGCTATTGCCTTGGATCGCACGCGCGTTATTTTTGACGGCGATCGACATTCAGAGGCTTTAAGCATCACCAATCAAAATAAATCATTGCCTTATTTAGCCCAGGCATGGGTGGAAGACGCTCATGGAAATAAAATTGAGAGTCCACTGAATGTCGTGCCTCCTCTACAACGAGTGGAGCCCGGCGCGAAAAGCCAATTGATGATCCAGTCAATCGATAATACTAAATTGTCTCAGGATCAAGAGACGCTTTTTTATTTTAATGTGCGGGAGATTCCACCAAAAAGTGACAAACCGAACACCATGCAGATAGCCTTACAAACGCGGGTCAAACTTTTTTATCGACCTTCCGGGCTCGCTGGGAAAGGCGATGAAATTCCTCAGAAACAGCTTTATATGACTAAAGAGGGCGATCGCTATGTCGTACATAACCCTACTGGCTATTACGTCACCTTTGTTCACGCGGCACCGTCTGTGAATGCTGGTGACGTGCCGGGCTTTAAGGCTGATATGGTTGCGCCTAAAGGCACATTAGCTCTGTCAGGAAGTGCAGCAACCCTTGGTAACCACCCTGTACTGACCTTTATTAACGACTATGGCGGACGACCAAAATTGCTATTTAGTTGCACCAGTAACTGCACGGTAACGGATATTAAAGCCGGGTAATTCTGCCTGCATTCTTATAGGCCAGGACAGTACATGATAACCAGAATAAATAATTCTTCATTCCGTGCACGGTATGCCTTATCCCGCTTAGTACCTATTGTGCTGGCAGGGGCGGTGTTATCGCATCACGCCGAAGCCAGTGACAACTGGCATGTTGTGGGTGAGTTCGGGGAATTGTATCTGAGCGGCATGCTGACTGAAGGCGCTTGCATGATCGACATGGCCTCGGCCTGGCAGCAGGTAGAATTAAAACCGATAAATAAACAAGTGCTGCAGCATCCTGGTGATACAGGGGAAGCGGTGTCATTCAAAATCAATCTGACAGGTTGCGCCCGAAGCGGCGGCGATCAGGTTAACCGTTATACAGGTGCAAGCACGCAGGATGCGATTCAACCTGTCGTCACCATTAGCTTTATGGGGGCCGCCGATTCGGATAGCCCCGATCTCCTGCAGGCAAGTGGCATTCGTGGCATGGGGCTGCGCCTGAACGATCCTCTGGGGCGTCTGGTGCGGCTTGGTCAGCGCGGTGAGCCAATCATGCTGGTACCGGGTGATAACATCCTGACGTACACCGTTACCCCTGTACGCACGTCGGCGTCGCTACTCTTTGGCCGCTTTCGGGCAGTAGCAAATTTTGAGGTGAGCTATGACTGATATGCGTTTGCTGATGGCGGTGATCCTGCTCTTAACGACGTCTTCGCTCCTTGCTGCGCAGAGCAATAACCTGCAGATGGATGGCGCGCTGGTCTTTGAGCCCTGCACACTGGATTCAACGATAAATACGCTGGAAGTCGATTTCGGCACCGTAATAAAGAAGGGCTTGTATAAGGATCACAGGACCTACGCCGTGCCGTTTGTCATTACCTTGACGGACTGTGACACCAGCCTTGGTAAAATAGTGAATTTAACGCTGAGCGGTCCGGAGAGTAATGGCCTCCCAGGCTACCTGGCAACCACCGGTGCTGGCAGTAATGGAATAGCCGTTGGGATCGAAACACCAGAAGGCAAGTTACTGCCAATAAACCAATTATCCCCAGCTTATAAGCTGCAGGATAACTCCACCATAATACCTCTGCAGGCGTATGTGGAAGCAGAACCGGATGCGATTAAACATCAAACCCTGGTGGCCGGAGACTTTAGTGCAACAGCGACTCTGGAAGCGAGCTATCCGTGAATCTGGAACAGGTAATGTGTCATATAAAAAAGGTTTTGTTATTCATCTTTCTGGCTCTGGAATTATATCCAGGCGTTGTTATGGCAGATAAAGGCGACAATTTCGACATGAAAATTCATGTCAAAGGTACGGTTGTTGCGACCGGAAAATGTTCATTTGTTCAGGATGATGCCGTAGATGTTAAGTTTGGTGATGTAAAATACGACACCGATATTAAGAACACGCTGAAAGGGACTTATACCCAGCCGCTTGTTAGCAACATGACCTGTTCTGGTGATATAGATGGCAAGACGCAGATGAAGCTGGATAACAGTTCAGGCAAATATATATCGGATGGGAGTAACAAATTGCTACCCGTCACTTATTCTGGTGGAAAAGCCAGTAAGTCTCTGGGAATACGTTTGACTGCCGACGGCACGATAAAAAATACCGGCGAGTGGTTCGATGTGGACATGACCAACCCGCCGAAACTGGAGGCGGAACTCGTTCAGGTTGGTGATGGCGAAGATTTTTCTAATGGGATTACTTTCTTTGCGAATGCTACGTTGACCATGGCTTTTAACTGAGGAAGACATAATGCTGTTACCTCTGAGATTAGTGATATTTGCTTTGGCGTTTATTTGTACGGCAGCACTGGCAAAGCAAACGGGTGATGCAATGTCTTATTCCTTCTCCGGACGCCTGATTGGTGTGACGCAATGCAAAATTAATAATGATAAGCCAGTAGAAGTGCATTTCGGTAAAGTTGGGATTGCGAAAATAGACAAAGGTACCTATGTACAAGACATTAATTACACGCTGGATTGTGGGAGCGCCACCAGTGATAATACAGTGACGTTATCAATTAAGGCTACGCCTGCTCTGTGGGATCCAAAGGCTATTGCTTCGAGTGCAGAAGGGCTGGGCGTTTACATTCTAAAAGATGGTGAACCGATTGAACTGAACACTGATATTAAAATTGACGATCCCAATATGCCGCCAAAACTGCGGGCTAAGGTATTGAAAGACCCCAAAGTTAACCTTACCGAGCAGGACTTTACCGTAGTGGGAACTATTGTTGTTGAATATGTTTAATAGTATTAGAGCTATGGCAGATGTGTTGTTCGCTCATGAGTATTTTAAAGAATGATGCTCGTTAAATTAATGTTTTAAATATAAGACAGCAAATTTGTTGTGGAATTGAACTGCAGTAGTGGCATCTTAATCCACTTTATAGGATATGAGTTATGAATGACTATAAATATGAATTGATTATTTCAAAGCTAATGGGGGGCTTGTTTTTCACTATTTTACTTATAGTCATAACCCCAATCGCTCATGCTTTTACTGGTGCGCCGGGCCCAGCAGATTGTAGTGGTAGTGATGGAAGTAGAGGGTTTAGTTATGACTCACCCTACCTTGGCTGTAATTTTGTTGCTCGGGATGGGACGAATTATATAAATAATGCCACTTCTATAACTTCAATTAGTGCGCCTATGTTTACAGAGGGTTACGTTCCATATACTGGCAAGTATAAAGTCAGAGCGAATATATGCCCGGCTACTGACGCAATAAACTGCACGTTAGCAAAGACAACTTCATTTGTCGACTCAGCTAAGGCGGTAGATGCAAGCTCGGCAAAAGAGTTAGGGTACCAGGGAGGAAGCTTGGGTGGGGGGAGCGGTACTATTCCTGCTCATTCAGCAATATGTTATACTTTTTTTGAAATCACTCATCCCGAAATACAATGGCGTACTTCAGATACAATAAACTGTAGCGATGCTCGTCTACTTCCATCTGTTCCAGCAGACTGTTATATAAATGAACTGGCTGATTTAAATGTCACTTTGGGCTCTCTTGAACGGAGTGACATTCCAACAGTGCCGGATAGCAACAGTTCTATGGCAAAATCGGTTACGGTATCTGTTCTTTGTACCCGTGATGGTTCTACAACTAACGTGACTAAATTCAAGTACACGCCTGTAAGCATTAGTGGTAATAACTTAGTGTCTACTAAAAAAAATGGGCTTGGAATCGCGATTTATTATAAAGGATTTCTGGTGACAAACGGCCAGGAACTTCCTGTAGAGAATTTTAAAACCGGTTTTAGTAACGTTGAGCTCACATTTGTACCTGTTCGTGACAAGGATACGGCTTTAAAGGATATCCCAACAGGAAGTTTTTCCGCCGATGCCGTAATGGAAATGACTGAGCAATAAAAGTTCTAATACTTCACATGTATGCGATGTTTAAAACATATCCATATTTTAAAGGTGATGGCTGCAAATTTTATACTGCCAAAATAATATGCTGAATATCTATAAAAATTACCGTCGCTTGTCTCTGCTGGAAAATGCGGTCATTAATTATGCAGGCGGGAGAAAGGCACTGGAAAAAAGAGTCACCGATTTAGCAATTAACTTACCCGCGCATGGTGACGAGCGGGTCGTAGCTGACGTGCTGCATGACGTGATGATCTATCTGCGGGATCTGAATGAATTTCTGGAACATGAGGAAAAATAATGCGCCGTTATTACCTCTTTCTTTTTCCCGTTATTTTGCTGTGCGCTTTGCCATTATATCCCTGGCCGAGCCTGCCAGGCAGCGGGTTGACCGTGACGATTAACCTTTTGACATGCTTTGTAGCTGGACTATGGGGACTTGGGTTGTGCTTTTCACTTCCCTGGCGCCGTTTACGGTTTGGCGCTGCCGGCAGGATGCTGTTTATTGGGCTGATACTCCTCAATTTACCGGGATTATGGACGCCTGCGCCGTTTCGGAGTGAAGCTATCTACCGCCTGGCTGCTACGGCAGGCTTCGCTTTTCTTCTGTGGATGCTACTGCAGCTTCCTGTACGCGGCGATCAGCGCCGGGGTATATACGGGATCGTGGTGGTGGCCGCGTTGATCCAGGCCCTGCTTTGCCTCTGGCAAGCGCTTTTGCCCCTGAGCGCCGCGCACTGGCTTCATTACAATCCGCTCGTGAGTGGAGGAAGAGCCACTGGCGCATTTGGTCAGGCCAATCTGCTGGGCTCTTTTCTGGCCTGTGGGATGCTCTGCGCGTTATGGCTCTCGGTAACTATTCGACGTAAAGCTATTTCTTATCTGCTGTTGGGCTGCGTTGTCGTGCTGTGCGTTGCTTTGATGTTAAGTGAATCCCGCACAGCCTGGCTTGGCGCAGCGGCGGGTCTCTTTTTGCTTCTATGGTCAGCAGATCGTTCCCGCTCGCGAATTCTCATCATAATGGTCTTGGGCGCCGGGTTGCTGGCCGGACATGGCGCACGGATGTTGCGTCCAACAATATTACCGGTGACGGCCTCTCTTGCCGCTGGATCCGCTGTACAAACACCATCCACGCGCAACCAGCCAGCTAAGGTGGAAGATCGCTTGTCTGAGGATCGCCATGCTTCGAATAAGGAACGCGTCGCGCTGATCCGTGGCGCGTGGGCAATGATTGTTAAAGATCCGCTGTGGGGGCAGGGAACAGGCACCTTTGAAACCGCCTTTCCTGTCGCTTTGAATCAGCTCGGCGTGGCGAACCCCTTTCCGGTCACTGTTGCGCATCCCCACAACGAAGTGTTGTACGCCTGGGTTGAAGGAGGGAGCGTGGCATTAGTGGGGCTGATATGCTGGCTAATGCTTTGGGCGTTACCTTTCCGTTTCCCGCGACGTGGTCTGGCCCGTGGTGCGTTCAGTTTACCCTTAATGGCTCACGTGATGACCGAATATCCGTTTTATTTATCGGCTCTCCACGGCGTGCTGATGGTTGTACTGTTATGGCTGGCTCTCCCCGTTAGCGCCCGTCGCTGTGATTTTCCTTGCAGGCATCGAAAGAGTGTGCGGGCGGTGCTGGCGCTGGGGTGTATGGGCTGCATCGCTTTTATGTTCACCGGACTGCAGTCAGCCTGGCTCATCCGGAAGGCCGAAGCGAGTGGTTTCGTCACCCCAGAACCCCTTGCTCAGGTGTGGAACATCTATGCCCAACCAGAACGCCTCCAGTTCGACTGGGCCGTTACCGACCTGATGCAGTTTAATCAAACCCAGGATCCCCGCTGGTTAGCGCGTTTTCAACGCAACGCGGGTGACTGGCTTACCCGCCACAACGATCCGAACCTGACTGAAACAATGATACGCATAGCTGCAGTGCAACAGAAACGAGCGCTGGCAGAAGCCTGGCGGCAACGTGGCTGCCTGAGCTATCGCACCGACCAAAGGTTTCACTGCGGGACGGCTTCCTTCTTTCAACCAGAGTCTTTTCGATGACAAATAACGTAAATACTCCTTCCGGTATTGTTCGCAACCGACTGGATAACATGACCGGTGGCTGGTTTGTCGGGGCTTTTCACCCGGCAGCCTTATCTACATCTGATGTAGAGGTCGCCGTGCAGCATTTTCCTGCCGGTTATCAGAGTGCAGCCCACCACCATAAAATCGCGACAGAAGTGACGCTGCTACTGCGCGGGGAAGCATTAATGGCAGGTGAGCGCCTGATTGCTGGCGATATTCTGACGCTGGCTCCCGGCATTTCTTCCTCATTTATCGCATTAACCGACTGCGTAACGGTGGTAGTGAAGCATCCCGGAGCGCTGAATGATAAGTATGTGGATGGTGTCCTCTGATGCTGAATATTGTTATCCCAATGGCTGGCCGGGGCAGTCGCTTTGCAGAGGCGGGGTTCACCGATCCCAAGCCCTTTATCCCGGTGGGCGATATGCCCATGATTGAGCTGGTTATTCGCAATTTGCGTCCGGCGTGCCCGCACCGCTTTATCTTCGTTTGCCAGCAATCCCATCTCGAGCGATATGACTTTCACCACCGTTTGCAGACGCTTGCGCCGGGTTGCGAGGTGCTTGGTCTATCCGGCATAACTGCGGGTGCCGCCTGTTCAGTCCTTATGGCCTCTGATTTGATTGATAACGCCTCACCACTGCTGATTGCCAACTCTGATCAGTGGGTCGATATCGATATCGACGCCTTCCTGTCGGTAGCTAACCGTCCCGGCACTGACGGCTTAATTATGACTATGCCCGCAACCGATCCAAAGTGGTCTTATGTGCTCAAGGATACAAAGGAGAGGGTATGCCGGGTAGTTGAAAAGAAAGTTGTTTCAAATGAGGCCACTACGGGTATTTACCATTTCCAGCGTGGCAGTGATTTCTGCCGGGAGGCGCAGGCTATGATCGCCGATGACGAGCGTAGCCAGGGCGAGTTTTATGTCGCGCCTGTTTATACCCGGCTCTATAACGCCGGGCAGACGGCTATCGCCACCTATAACATCGGCGCGGGTATGCATGGGCTGGGAACACCACAAGACCTGACTGCCTTCACGAGCGGACCTCACTTTGTACGGGCCATGAGCAGATGCTCGAAAGCTGGATTGCATCATGGTTTCGCCCCTGTCGCGGCACCCGTTCTGGCGGAGCGAGTAGGATGAAGTTACAACATCCCCCTTTTTTATTCGTTAATGAACGCTGCGTTGAGGTGTCTGGATTGCGAGCGAAACCGCAGGGTATTACGCGCTTTAAGCACTGGTTGCTGAGGGGGCGGAAATGAACCGGCTAAGTATCATCGTGCAGGGACCCGTGATGGGGCCGGATGGGGAACCGGACATGCGCGTTATCCGTAACCTGCGTCGTACCCGGGCGGCTTTCCCGCTTGCGGAAATCATTCTTTCCACCTGGCAGGCTCCGTTAGCGACGGTGGAAAGGCTGAAGCACAGGCTTTCCGGGTTGGCTGTCCGTCTGGTCATGAGTCCGGATCCGGGGCCGCTCATTGGGGAAGATACGGCCGGTAAGTATGTGACAAACCTTAACCGGATGCTACTTTCGTCCCGGGCAGGACTTGAAGAAGCCACCCGTCCGTTGGCCGTTAAGATGCGCACAGACTGCTGGCTGTCCCGCAGGCGCCTTCTTTCCCTGCTGGAAACGCAGGTTCTGACTGTTCCCCGTGAAGTGCCCCGGGATCCGGCCTACCGGGTGTTCCGGGGACGGGTGATCAATGCCAGCCGCTTCGCCCGGGATGCGAGGGGCAGTCTGCCCTATCTGTTTCATCCCGGGGATATTTTCCTGGCCGGGTATACCGAAGACCTGAGGCTATTTTTCAGTGCAAAACCTGCAACTGCGGAACTGTTTCGCCCGGCCCTCATGCCCGGACTGTGGTGTCCCTGGCGTTATGCTCCGGAGCAATGGTGCTGGTTGTCTGCCATCCATAAGGTGACGGGAAGCTGGGTGTACGACGGTAATTTTGAATACTCTCCGGCCAATGTGATGGCTTCCGAGCAGTGGTATCTGGCTAATTTCGTGCCTTACTCCTGTTTCACTCTGGGGCTGCACTGGCCCAAATACTGGCGCTGCTATTCGCTGCGCGGGCTGTTCAGCGTTTACACCCACGCCCGCTGGCGAAGGCTGGCAGTGAGGTATCTGGGAGGGAAAATGCCGCTGGCATTACGGCTGATAGCTGTGGCCGATCGCCTCCTGACCGCTTTGTGGCGTATCGGGTATCGATTCAGAGTGTATCTGTTAAAACGCCCCGCAGTACGTCGAATGGCGATGCATCTGTTTTTACACCGTAGCTGACGGTGGTCTGGAAGGAAATTAGGTATGACTAAAGAAGAATACGGGCAAGCGGTGAGGAAGAGAAATATGACCGGCTTTATCTCTGATCCAACAAGCCACGTCACTCTTCGCGAACTTTGGCTGGCCCGCTATATGGTGAGCCAGCTTATATGGCGAGACCTGACGGTTCGCTATCGGCAGACATTATTAGGATGGTTATGGGCCTTCCTTAATCCTGTTCTGAATATGACGCTGTATTACGCGGTGTTTGGCCTGTTGCTGCGCGTGCGTTCACCTGAGTATCAAGTTCCATGGGCATTTGTGCTGCTGTGCGGTTTAGTTCCCTGGATGCTGTTTGCCGCCACCTTAAATGCCACCAGTGAAAGTCTGCTAAACAATCTGCACCTGATTAAGAAAATATGGTTTCCCCGAATTGCGCTGACGGTAGCTGCAACAGGCGTAAGCCTGGCCGATTTTTTACTTATGCTACTGTGCCTGGGCCTGTTTTTGTATCTGTGTGGCATTCACTGGCCCTTAACCAACTTGCCACTGCTGCTTCTGTGCGGCGCTCTGATATCGTTGTGCGGCTGGAGCATGGGCTGCATCCTTGCCGTGGCTCGTCTGCGTTTTCGGGATGTTCGTCACCTGATGCCGCTTTTACTACAAGGACTCTTCTATGCTACGCCAGTGGTATGGACTGCGGAGTTAATACCTGAGCGCTGGCGGTGGATATTGTTGCTCAATCCGCTAAGTACCTTGCTTGCCGTTTTTCGCCACCTACTCCTTGCCGGGCCGGCACCATCACTGTTTTCCCTGGTGATAGCCATCGCTGTTTGCCTGATTTTAGGGGTACTTGGATACGGCTGCTTTATCCGCTATGAGCCAGCAGCAACGGAGCGCGAATGATTATCTTTGACCACGTAACGCGTTGCTATGCTCCGTCCCGCCTGTCAGGAAATACTCTGCGGGGGCTACTGTCTTTCCGGCAACAACCTGAGAAACCGATGTTTACCGCTTTAAATGACATCAGTTTTCATCTGCCCCGTGGGGGATCATTGGGCATTATTGGCGGTAACGGTGCCGGGAAATCTACACTGCTCAAACTGCTCACGCGTATAACGCGTCCTACCAAAGGACGTATCACGGTGCGGGGCAGCATGTCGTCTTTATTAGAGATTGGCGCTGGATTTCACCATGACTTGAGCGGCAGAGAAAACATCTGGCTGGCTGGTGCCATATTAGGTATGTCTCGTCAGGCTGTATCCCGCCGTCTCGATGCCATCGTTGAATTTGCCGATCTCACTGCTTTTCTCGACCAACCGGTTCGAACTTACTCTTCTGGCATGTTTCTGCGGCTGGCTTTCTCTGTAGGAGTCCACCTGGATAGTGACATTCTCGTGATTGACGAAGCGCTGGCGGTTGGAGACGCCGATTTTCAGGCTCGCTGCCTGGCGCGCATAAATCATTTTCGCAGGCGCGGTGGCACCCTGGTACTGGTCAGTCATGACCCGAGCCAGTTACTGGCGGTATGCGATAGGGGCCTGGTGCTGGAGCATGGACGTTGCCAGTTTTACGGTCCTGTAGATGACGCGCTTCATTTTTATTCTACTCTTCAGGGGCGATAACAAATGCAATTTCTGGCACACCGGGGCCTCTGGGAGGATCCTGAACACAAAAACAGTCGTCATGCGTTACGCCGGGCCTTTGCCGCCGGTTTGGGGGTAGAAACAGATATTCGCGATCTGGATGGAGAGCTGGTGATTAGCCACGATATGCCTCGACGCGGGGCGCTTCCTCTAAGGACGATGCTCAACGAATATGTGGCTGCTGGCCGACCCGGCACCCTGGCTCTGAATATCAAATCTGACGGCCTGACTGAAACCTTGCGGCAACTGCTCGACGTTTACGCCGTTACTGATTATTTCTGTTTTGATATGTCAGTGCCCGACACCCTGCCATACCTCAAGGCTGGGCTATCTGTCGCGGCGCGGGTCAGTGAGTACGAGCCGGAAGGACTGTTAACTACGGTGACCTCGTCTCTTTGGGTTGATTATTTCCAGGAGGCGCAACTTTCATCTACCCGCCTTGCTGACTGGCTCATCGAAGAGCGTAACGTTTGTCTGGTTTCGCCAGAGCTACATGGACGTAAACCCGACTCGTTCTGGCAACAGTTAAACCTTCTCCCTCCAGCTTTGAAGCACCACAAAAATCTGATGCTTTGTACCGATTATCCGCTTCAGGCTAAGGAGGCGCTGGCATGACCAGAATACGCGGTGTGATATTTGATATGGACGGAGTCCTAATAGATGCTCGCGAGTGGCATTACAACGCCCTTAATCAGGCGCTGTCTCTGTTTGGGCTTTCTATTAGCCGCGAAGCACATCTAGGTGGATTTGACGGTTTGCCGACGCGGGAAAAGCTCAAACGTCTTAGTGAACAGGAGGGCTTGCCAGTAACGTTACATACGCTAATTAATAATCTCAAGCAGCGTTATACATTGCAGATGGCGGAAAAATACTGTCGTCCGGTGGACGCTCATCAGGAAGCGTTGGCTGCGCTAAGTGAGCAGGGTTATCGCCTGGCGGTAGCATCTAATTCTGTGCGTGTCAGTGTCGACACTCTCCTTGCACGAGCAGGTTTGAATCAATGGTTGCAGTTTACGCTTTCAAACGAGGATGTCTCTTGCGGTAAACCCCATCCGGAAATCTATCGCAAGGCTATTGCCAAATTGCAACTCAGTCCACAAGAGTGCGTGGTGGTCGAAGATAACCCGCACGGTATTGCGGCAGCCACCGCAGCAGGCGCTCACGTATTGCCAGTGGCTGATCCTTCAGCGGTCAATTTGTCACTGATTGAAAAATATATTCGTCAGTGTGAATCCAAAAAGGATGAAATTTTTACCCCGAAAAGAGGGCTGGCAAAAAGCTAATTTTAACCCACTATGGGGGTTAATGACGTCACACTATCCAGTCATATTTTCATTATTTAATGAGGCGGTTATATGAATATCACTGATAAAAATGGCTTGCTTTATTCTTTAAATCCTTCAAGTGCGAGGGGCATCGTTAATGGTCAACGCTACCCTGTCCCAGATGCAACTATTGCTCCTTTTAACAGCATAGTTCAAATTCCTGTCAATAATGGAAGTGTGGCTGCTGCTACTGGAACCGTTATAGGCCGCAATACGATTTTAACTTCTGCTCACGTTGCCGATGATATGAGCATTGGTGAAATGGTTACCCCCGGCATGAATGAAACTTCTCCCTACGGTGCTTTTCGTGTTGTGTCACTTCAAATACCCGACGAATGGGCGACGACAAAAGCGAATACTTATGACTATGCGCTTGTTATCGTCGCGCCAAATGAGGAGGGGAAGCACATTGGTGATGTTGTACCGCAGTTGAGCATAAAAAAAATAACGATTGACGATCTTCAGGTTGGCTCTTCAGTGTTGGTTATTGGTTACCCCGGCGATAAAGGTTCGCAACAAATGTGGGCTTCGCCTGGCGTGCTGCTGCGCGAAGATGGAAACTATTATTGTCTGAATTCCTTACTGGGATGGGAGCCAAGACTTTTAGCGTTCGACTGTGATGCGGAACATGGAAATTCAGGAGGGCCTGTACTTACGGATAATAATGAAATAATCGGCGTCGTTGATCTTATGAGTTCTAATGTCGCCGCTTTCTGTAACGGAGAATCGGGTGGTAACGGCGCGCCGATGATGGATGAAATTGCTGTCAATTGGATCCAGTCTCGTATCCAGTAATTGCGGGGATAGCCACTATTGCGGGTGGCTATCAAACCCACCTACGATGCGGAATCTACCCGTATGTTTACCACAGGTCATCTGATGGCCTTCACAAGCCATGTCTTTATCGAAAAATTGATGGTCGGGGCATCCTTCAAGGATCCTGCCGCCACAAACTGTTTTATCACTCCTGAATGAAAAATGACCGACAGCCATTGATTCATATTCTTATGCTGTTCATAAATCCACTCGGAAAGTATAGGGGGAATTAAAGGGACGTACAGCTAAAGAAAAAAAGGCGTTACCACCCTGATGTCTCCATACGTCGTTAGACCGTTTATGTCCTTTCCGCGAGATTTAATCGAAAGCCCTCGTGCTACCTTTAAACTGATAAATAAAGGACAGCTTTCCTGTCCTTTATTCTTTTTTATTCAGCTTTGCTCTCGCGCGATCGCAACACGTCACCGACCACCGGGGCAGCGGTAAACGCATTTGGCCATCCCGCGTAGAATGCCGCCTGGGCGACCACTTCTCCGGCCTCTTCAGCCGAAAGCCCATTATCCATGGCTCTGTTCAGGTGGTAGCCAATCTGTGCGCTCTGTCCGGCAGCGATTAACGCGCTGACCGTCACCAGACTTCTGTCGCGGGGCGTAAGCGCGGGCCGTTGCCAGAGGTCGAGAAACAGCGGGTCGGCGGTAAATTTAACCAGGCCAGGCGAAATGGGACCGACATTTTTCTCCACAGTGTCTGCACGCTGTTTCTCTACCTGTTCATTGAGTGGCAGCAGTGTCGGCGAGGCGGCGGGCAGGGCCTCTGCCGTGATGCCGCGGACTGCAAAGATCGTTTTGGTCACGCTGACGGCTGACATTGCATTGGGCCAACCTGAGTAGAACGCCAGATGAGTAATGATCTCTGATACTTCCGCTGGCGTCACGCCGCTGTCGAGAGCAACTTCAATATAGTGCTTAAGCTCGCCAGGCTGGTTGCGGGCAATCAGCATCGCTACGGTCACGATGCTGCGGTCGCGGGCAGACAGGGCGTCACGTTGCCAGAGGTCGTTGCTGATGGCCTCGCGGCCGAAGCGCGCCAGCGCCGGCGACACCGCTTGAATATCAGCGTCGGCAAGGGTGGAAGGGGTAATTTTCATCATAGCTTCATCTCTTTGTTCGTTGGCATAAGCAAAATCAGACAGCACAAGCGACAAGGCTGCCGCGGCAATCACGTTTTTCATATTTGCTCCTTTCCGATCAGCAGGGCGGATTGTTACCGCGTCCAGACCTGCTTAACGTCCTTCGTTTGCGGCGTGTTTTGCGCCATGATCCCCGTCAGAACGTGCGGCTGGTAGGTTTCTTCAAGAAAATGGATTTCCTCCGGGCTCAGGTGAAGATTGACTGCGTTTACCGCGCCATCGACGTGATCTTTTTTTGTGGCCCCTACGACAGGCGACGTCACTTTTGTCAGCAGCCAGGCCAGCGAAATTTCGGTCATGGAAACCTGATGTCGTTCGGCAAGTTCGGCGACGCGGGCAATAATGATCCGGTCCTGTTCTGCCGTGCTGTCGTATTTTCCCCGCGCATACTCATCTTCTACCGCTCGCCGCGTGTGGCCTTCTAAGCGGGAGAGACGGCCGCTGGCCAGCGCGCTATAGGGAGTCATGGCGATATCATCTTCCGCGCACAGCCCGAACAGCTCTCGTTCATCTTCACGCATGATCAGGTTGTAGTGGCTCTGCACGGAAACAAAGGGCGTCAGCCCTTCGCGTTCGGCCAGGGCGTTCGCCTTCGCCAGCTGCCAGGCATAGCAATTGGAAATGCCAATTGCGCGCACCTTGCCGGCGGTCACGGCGGCGTGCAGCGCTTCAAGCACGTCAATAACCGGCGTGTTGTAATCCCAGATGTGGTAGATGTAGAGGTCGATATAGTCCATCCCGAGGTTGCGCAGACTCTGGTCGAGTGAGCGGGCTATTGCCTCTTTTCCGCCGATCCCCCCGGCAATTTGCGCGGCGGTTCGTGGCAGAAACTTGGTGGCCAGCACCACGTCCTCACGTTTTGCCATCTCCCGCAGCGCCCGGCCAACGTATCGCTCGCTGGAGCCGTTCTGATAGGCGATGGCGGTATCGTAAAAATTGATACCCTTTTCGAGACCGTAGCGAATGATGTCCCGGCTTGCTGTTTCGTCCAGCGTCCAGCGATGCTGGCCCGTTAACGGATCGCCAAACCCCATACATCCCATGCAGATGCGGGAGACCAGTAAGTCACTTTTACCAAGCCGGATATACTGCATCTTTATTCTCCCTTTGGATTATTCACGACGGAATTGAGCAGATCGACAAGCCTTGACGCGTGTTCCCGGGCAAGCGTTTTTTGCTGCGCGATTTTGTCGGCATCCCGGTCGGCATAGCTGATGCCGCAGGTATACACCGGCGCCAGCAGCTCAAGATTGCACAGCCTTGCCGTGGTCTCGAACGGAATAAGATACTCTTCAATGGCATGGCCAAAGAAACCGTCAGCGCTATACGCCGCCTGAGGCGCCCCGGTGGTGAAGGAGAGGATCAGCTTTTTACCACCCAGTTTCGCCGTTGATCCATGCGCGAAGCCGTGAATAAAGACCTCGTCCAGCCATTGTTTCATTAACCCGGGCAGCCCATACCAGGAAAAAGGGAACTGCCAGACAATTACATCCGCCTGCAGCAGGCTTTCCTGCTCAGCGGCGATGTTGAATTTGCCGTCCGGATAGAGCCAGTCCAGACGACGGATTTCCGCATCAGGCAGGGCGGTCGCCAGCTCATCGAGGATGGTGGCGTTGGCGATGGAATGGTTAAGATCCGGATGCCCGGAAACGACAAGAATATGAGCCATTCCCAACGTTACTCCTGATGTTTAAATTCAGCAGAGAAGAGATTTTCCCAGCTAATAAACGAGCCGAGTGGAATACACTCGAAGGTTAATAGACCCGCTTTTGCCAGCGGAAATTCGGCCATGACATTATTCGCCTCTTCCACGGTGTCGCACTCGAGGAAAATAGCGACGCCGGGTCGATCCTGACGGAAATAGATGTCGCGAATAAAGCCTGACTTGTACAGTCCCCAGGCGTGCAGGGCTTCTGCGGTAAGGTGCGGCGCATAGTGTTCCAGCGTCGCGCCGGGGGCAGGGATATCCAGACATAAAATTCGCATAGTTGTCTCCGGAAAGTCGTTGTCAGCGGGAAGAGACAAAAGTATACGAGCCGCAGGGGGGGAAGATTAGGCGGTCATTGACTTAAGAATATTTAGCCTGTACTTAATAATCAGGCGAGGGTGTCTTAAGGAGATGCTATGAATAACGCGCTTTATAATCAGATACGCATCTTTCAGAGCATTGCGCGCGAGGGCAATATCTCGGCCGCCGCGCGCAAGCTCGAAATCACGCCGCCGTCGGTCAGCAATGCGCTCAGGCTGCTGGAGGAGCATATTGGCCACCCCCTTTTTGTGCGCACTACCCGGCGTATCGAGCTGACGGAAACCGGGCAACAGCTGCTGGAGCAGACCGCCGCGGCGGTGGAGACACTGGAAAAGTCGCTGGAAATCATCCGCGACCAGAATCAGGAGCCCTCCGGGGCAGTGAGAATAACCCTCTCGCGCTTTGCCTACCTGCTTATTCTCAAACCGGCGATGGCGGCATTTTGTCAGCAATATCCGGGGATCCAGCTGGAAATATCGGTCTATGACGGTACCGTCAATATTATTGAAGAACGTTTCGACCTTGGGATCCGCTTTGGCGATATTCTCGAAGGCGGCGTGGTCGCCCGCCCGTTAATGAAGCCGTTTCGTGAAGGGCTATACGCCTCCTCTGCCTATCTTGCCGAATATGGCGTGCCCGCGATGCCTGCCGATCTCCATCATCACCGGCTGATTGGCTATCGCTTTATTACCAACAACCGCATCCTGCCGCTGATCCTCAATGACCACGGCGAGCAGCTCACCGTCGAGATGCCCGGACAGTTAATCAGCAATGATATTGACGTCATGGCCGACGGTATTCGCCACGGACTGGGGATTGGCCGTTTATTTGAACCTATCCTGCAATTACAGCCCGATCGTGAGCAGTTTATTCCCGTGATGGAGGACTACTGGAAAACCTATCCGCCGGTTTATCTCTATTACCCAAAAAACGCAGGCAGAACGAAAAGGGTGAAAGCCCTGATTGATTTCCTGATAATGCATGCCGCGGATGATGCAGAGAAAGTCGGGTCTTCCCGCTAGCGTTCAGCTCAGATCGTGCAGCGCTTTGTCCAGCGGCGGGGAAAGCTGAATATCCTGAAACGCAACCGCCAGTCCGCCACGCTCCGGTGAGCAGCACATGACGCCCGCTTTCACCGGGCCTGGCGGAAAGTAGCCGAGCCGCAGCAGCGGCCAGCGCTCGCCGTCGGTTGAATACTGCAGCCTTAACGCGTCGCCCTTGCGGGTCAGCCGCAGCCAGAAGGTGCGCGGGTCGCCGGGGAAAAGCCCGGTGGCCCAGTCGGAGTGGGTTAGCGTCAGTACGCTGCCGATGGCCGGGGCATCGTCATTGAATTCAATTCCCGCCTTCAGCCAGGTCTGCTCGTCGGCCATCATCATCAGCCCAGCCTGGTCGTAAAGCGTGGTGAAATCCGCACAGATTTTTGCCTGCAGGGTAAAATCGCCCGCCACTTCTGCGGCATAGAGATGGCCAGAGAAGCGCTCGAAGCCATACCAGGTATGGCGCCAGAAGTCGGTATGCTTATTAGTGACCACCGTCAGGCCGTAGGAATCGCGGCGCCACTCGGCAGGTTCATTGATCCAGTGAAAGTACGGCTGCATTTTTCCTCCGGGATATGCTTTCAGACAGGGTTATAACAGCGACTGCAGCGCGGGTGACGCCATGCTGGCCTCAAAGGGAATAATCTCTGTACGGGCGAGACCCAGCAGCTGGAAGGGATCCTGGCTCAGACGCGCTTGCAGAGTTTCCCGGCTATCGCATTTTGCCAGAATGACGCCGCCGGTGCGGGGAATACGGCGGCCGGAGGCGAGAAAGAGGCCGTCGGCATAGCCTTTTTTGAGCCATTCGATGTGGGCGGGGATCGCACGGTCAACCTCTTCGAGCGGTTTTATATACGTTAAAACAACCACATAAATCGTACTCATCCTGAAAGCCCTGGCAATCCAATGGGATCTCCAGCCTGACATATTTCGATGATGGATAAAAGAAAACGCGGCATTTTTCCGTGCTATTTAGCAGGGATGGCGGGGCGCAAAATCCCGGATGCTCATCGCAGACGTGAATTAATATATATGTTTTTTCGCATGTATATTGATCTTTCTTTGTGGCCCCGTATGCTGTCCGTCACGCTTGAGGAGAAATCATGTCTTTATTGCCCCTGCAACTGTTCAAAAACCTCGCCGATGAAACTCGGCTGGGGATCGTATTGCTGCTCAAGGCGCGTGGAGAGCTGTGCGTGTGCGATCTCTGTACGGCGCTCGCCCAGTCCCAGCCCAAGATCTCCCGCCATCTGGCGATGCTCCGTGAGAGCGGATTGCTGCTGGATCGTAAACAGGGTAAGTGGGTCCATTACCGCCTCTCTCCGCAGATGCCGGCCTGGGCGGCGCAGGTGATTGAGCAGGCCTGGCTCAGTCAGCAGGAGGATGTGCGGCTGATGATCAGCAGACTGGCTGGCGGGCCGGGTTGCCGGTAAAAAATTTATCTTAACATATATGATTTTTCGAATGTGATTGGCGGAGGAACGATGTTGCTGGCAGGTACGATTTTTATCCTGACCCTGGTGCTGGTGATCTGGCAGCCGCGGGGGTTAGGGATCGGCTGGAGCGCGGCCTTTGGCGCGGCGCTGGCGCTGGCCACCGGTGGCGTACAGGTAGCCGATATCCCGGTGGTATGGCATATCGTCTGGAATGCGACCGCCACCTTTATCGCCGTTATCATTATCAGCCTGCTGCTTGATGAGTCTGGCTTTTTCGAATGGGCCGCGCTGCACGTTTCCCGCTGGGGAAGAGGCCGGGGTCGACTGCTGTTCACCTGGATTATCCTGCTCGGCGCGGCTGTGGCGGCGCTGTTTGCCAACGATGGGGCGGCGCTGATCCTCACGCCAATCGTGATTGCCATGCTGCGAGCGCTGGGGTTCAGCAAGGGAACGATGCTGGCCTTTGTCATGGCCGCCGGATTTATTGCCGATACCGCCAGCCTGCCGCTGGTGGTGTCGAATCTGGTGAATATCGTTTCGGCAGATTTCTTTGCCATCGGCTTCAGGGAGTACGCTTCGGTGATGGTGCCGGTCGATCTCGCGGCGATCCTCACCACCCTGGCGATGCTGCACCTGTTCTTTCGCAAGGATATCCCGCCGGCCTGGGATATGGCGTTACTAAAAGCGCCGGCCACGGCGATAAAAGATCCAGCGACGTTCCGCACCGGCTGGGGCGTGCTGCTGCTGTTGCTGGCTGGCTTTTTCGTCCTTGAACCGCTGGGGATCCCGGTCAGCGCCATCGCGGCGCTCGGCGCCGGGATCCTGTTTGTTGTCGCGAAGCGCGGGCGGGTAATTAACACCGGCAAGGTGCTGCGCGGCGCCCCGTGGCAGATAGTGATCTTCTCGCTGGGAATGTATCTGGTGGTGTATGGTCTGCGAAACGCCGGGTTAACGGATTATCTGACCACGGTGCTGAACATGCTGGCGGAGCGCGGGCTCTGGGCCGCGACGCTGGGCACCGGTATCCTGTCGGCCTTCCTCTCTTCAATAATGAATAATATGCCCAGCGTACTGGTCGGCGCCCTGTCGATTGATGGCAGCGCGGCAACAGGGACGATCAAAGAGGCCATGATTTATGCCAACGTCATCGGCTGCGATCTGGGGCCCAAGATCACGCCAATTGGTAGCCTGGCCACGCTGCTGTGGCTGCATGTGCTGGCGCAGAAGCACATCACCATCGGTTGGGGGTATTATTTCCGCTGCGGCATCACCATGACCCTGCCGGTGCTGCTTGTGACGCTGGCCGCGCTGGCGCTGCGTCTCTCCTTCAACCAGCCATGAGAACGTACCATGAGCATCACCATTTACCATAACCCTGACTGCGGCACCTCGCGTAATACGCTGGCGCTGATCCGTAACAGCGGCGCCGAGCCCACCGTTATCTATTATCTGGAGACGCCGCCGTCGGGTGATGAGCTGCGCCAGCTGCTCGCCGCGATGGGGATCCCGGTGCGCGCGCTGCTGAGGAAAAACGTCGAACCCTACGACGCGCTGGGCCTGGCGGAAGACCGGTTTACTGACGACCAGATAATCGACTTTATGCTTCAGCATCCGATCCTGATTAACCGTCCGATCGTAACGACGCCGCAGGGCACCCGACTCTGCCGCCCGTCAGAGGTGGTGCTGGAGATCCTGACGGCGCCGCAACAAGGCGCATTCGTGAAGGAGGACGGTGAGCCAGTCATTGATGCCGCAGGGCAGCGTGTGAAATAGCGCGCAGAATGGCGCCGGCTGTAGCAGCCGGCATGCCGTGTTAATCCTCCTGTATGGTAGGCTCTCCAGGTATGTAGCGCCTGGATTGCTGACAATATTCTCGCTTAGCGCTATTTCTCCACTATCCAGTCTGTTTCCCTTACTTTTCCTGCCGTTATACACCGCCTCTGCGCCGGTGGTTTATGTCTCTCGATAAATTATTAACTGTTTGTTTTCAATGGGTAAAATTTCGTTTTGTGCGTAATGATATAAAGTCAACGTCGTTTGCATTATTGCGAACATTAAATCTGTAAAACTAGATGTTTGTCGACTTTTCATCTAAAAAGGGAAGGTAAGGGGCTGGACAAAACCATTGCGTGGTTATCAAATGGTTAAAAATGCTCGTGTTTGATGTTAATACAAACAAATTATAAATCGTCAGCCTGCTTTATACGGTTAACTTGCGCTGCGGCGCACCTTACCTGGAGAATTTATGCATTCCTCTGTTAATAAAAACGAAAGCCGTACCTTTTTCGGCCATCCTTATCCGCTGGGCTCCCTGTTCTTCACTGAAATGTGGGAGCGCTTCTCGTTTTACGGCATCCGTCCTTTACTGATCCTGTTTATGGCGGCGACAGTGTACGACGGCGGCATGGGCCTGGCGCGAGAGAACGCCTCGGCGATCGTTGGGATTTTTGCCGGCAGTATGTATCTGGCCGCGCTGCCGGGCGGCTGGCTGGCGGATAACTGGCTTGGCCAACAACGCGCCGTCTGGTACGGATCTATCCTGATCGCCCTGGGGCACCTGTCGATCGCTCTGTCAGCATGGCTGGGCAACGATCTGTTCTTTATCGGTCTGATGTTTATCGTCCTGGGTTCCGGGTTGTTTAAAACCTGTATCTCGGTGATGGTCGGCACCCTGTATAAAAAGGGCGACGCGCGCCGCGACGGTGGTTTTTCGCTGTTTTACATGGGGATCAACATCGGCTCGTTTATCGCGCCATTGATCTCTGGCTGGCTTATCAAATCGCATGGCTGGCACTGGGGCTTCGGCATCGGAGGGATCGGGATGCTGGTGGCGCTGATCATTTTCCGTGTCTTTGCCGTACCGTCGATGAAGCGCTATGACGCGGAGGTTGGCCTCGATTCCACCTGGAACAGCCCGGTGGCGAAAAAGAATGGCGTTGGAGCGTGGCTGCTGGCGCTGGCGCTGGGAGTGGCGGTGCTGGTCACGCTTATCAGCCTGGGCACGATCGTGATTAACCCGGTAGCGGTGGCCAGCGTGCTGGTCTATGTGATTGCCGCCTCCGTGGCGCTCTATTTCATCTGGCTGTTCGTCTTCGCCGGACTCAACCGTAAAGAGCGGGCGCGCCTGCTGGTGTGCTTTATTTTGCTGGTCTCGGCGGCCTTTTTCTGGTCCGCTTTTGAACAGAAACCGACCTCCTTCAACCTGTTTGCTAACGACTATACCAACCGGATGATCGGCGATTTTGAGATCCCCGCGGTCTGGTTCCAGTCGATTAACGCCTTGTTTATCATTCTCCTCGCGCCGGTATTCAGCTGGGCGTGGCCTGCGCTGGCGCGTAAAAACGTTCGTCCGGGCAGTATGACCAAATTCGTCATTGGCATCCTGTGCGCAGCGGCGGGCTTTGGCCTGATGATGCTGGCGGCGCAGAACGTTCTGAGCAACGGCGGGGCCGGTGTGTCGCCGCTGTGGCTGGTGGGCAGCATCCTGATGCTGACGCTCGGTGAACTGTGCCTCAGCCCGATTGGGCTGGCGACCATGACTCTGCTGGCGCCGGAGAGAATGCGCGGCCAGATGATGGGGCTGTGGTTCTGCGCCAGCGCGCTGGGTAACCTGGCGGCGGGCCTGATCGGCGGTCATGTGAAGGCCGATCAGCTGTCGCTGCTGCCGGACCTCTTCGCCCGCTGCTCCATCGCATTGCTGATCTGCGCCGCCGTGCTGGCCGTGCTGATTGTCCCGGTCCGCCGGATGCTGGAGAACAGTCGGTCCAGCGCCGCGCAAAAATCCCTCAGCAACGCCTGACGCGATCCTCAGGCCGGCCCTACGGGCCGGCTTGTTTTTGTCCAATCCCCGCCCCAGCAGAACAAAATCCCCTTTTCACAATGCGCGATGTCCCATAACGTGAGCGTGTTCTTTGAAATCACGTCGCTTTCCGGTCCATAGTGTAGTCAGGTTTACTATGTGGTTAATATAAGGACACACCTATGCCAGCAGTCATTGATAAAGCATTGGATTTCATCGGTGGTATGAATACGTCTGAGCCAGTACCACAGTCTATGGATGAAAGTACCGCGAAGGGAATTCTCAAATATTTAAAAGAACTGGGCGTACCCGCCACCCCGGCCGACGTCGCTGCGCGCGGCCAACAGCAGGGCTGGAGCGCTGGGTTTACCGACAAAGTGGCGGAGTGGGCTGAACGGGTCGCCGCCGGCGAACGGCTGGTGATAAAGCATCCGGAATTCTTTTCCACCTATATGCGGGAAGAGCTGCGCGCCCTGGTGTAATCGCCGCGCATCTACCCCGCCCCTTCAGCTTAATGCCTTCCCCTATTGGGAAGGCATTCTGGCGAATGACAAACCCGTTTCGCTATTGTGCTCGCCTTTCTGCCGGGTGGCGGCTTTCGCCTTACCCGGCCTACAAAAAACTCCAATATCAGACAGTTATGCAGTTAGCTGTAGGCCCGCGCAAGCGCAGCGCCGCCGGGCAAGCGCTGAAGATTGCACTTTGTCTGCAGTCTGATTGCCTTCCCCTCGGGGAAGGCATTTTTGTTACTGCCCTCGATAGCCGCCGCCCAGGGCTTTGATCAGGGTAATGTCGGTGCTTAGCCGCTGGGCCTCAATGTCCAGCAGCAACAGCTGCTGGGCGAGGACCGCCCGGCGGGCTTCTTCGGCGGCGTAGCGGCTGAGGAGGCCGCGCTGATAATGGGCGCGAGCGCTATCGGTGGTGGTCTGCGCCGCGGTGACTTTTAGCTGCTGCAGCGCGCGCTGCTGATTCAGGTCGTTAAGCTGGCTGGAGCTGATGGCGACATCGCGAACCGCATCCAGCACCGCCTGGTTGTACTGTTTGATCAGGATGTTGCTGGCGGTGCGTACCGACTGCAGATTAGCGTTCAGACGGCCGCCGTCGAAGATCGGCAGATACAGCCCGGGCAGCAGGTTGATCTGCTGGAAAGAGGACTTAAACAGATCCCCGACGCTCAGGGCGTTATAGCCCCAGAACGCTTTGATATCAAAATGGGGGTAGAAGGCCGCTTTCGCCGCATCGACCTGGCTCAGGGAGGCGGTGACGTAGCCGCGCAGCGCCTGCAGGTCCGGACGGCGGGCCAGCAGCTCGAAAGAGAGCGACGGCGGCAGCGTCTCCTGGAGCGCCGGCAACGCCACCGGATGGATGGCCGGCATGCTCTGCGCATCGGCGCCGATCAGCGCCCGCAGGGTTTCACGATACTGGGTCAGCATCCCCTCGGCGCTAATGATCTGCTGGCGAGCGGCGAGCTGTTCGGCCTTGGCGTTGGCCACATCCACACTGTCTTCCAGGCCGCGCCGGGTCCGGTGCTCGTGGGCTTCCACCGAGAATCGGGCAATGCCCTCCAGCTCCTGCAGCAGCGCGATTTTCTGGAACGTCGCCTGCATGGCGAAATAGAGCTGCGCCACGCTGCTGGCGATGTCGAGCTCAATGCCGGCGCTCTCCGCCAGCCGGGCGTTTTTCTCGCCAATAGCGGCGGCGACCCGGGCGTGATCGGCCCCCCAGAGATCGATATTCAGCTGCGCCCCGACGCCAACGGTATTCAGCGTATACCAAGGGCCGTTTTTATCCACCGGCAGGGAGTATGAGTAGGGCCAGCTAAAGGATTTGTCGGTGATCCGCAGGCGGTTTTGCGCCGCGACGGCGGTGGCCTGCAGGCCCATCGCCGACCGGGCGAGTTCCACCGTGGACTGCGACTGGGAGATGCGCAGCCGGGCGGCCTGCATGGTCGGCGAGTTCTGCAGCGCCCGGTTGATCAGCATATTGAGCTGAGGATCATCATAGGCCTCCCACCAGCGGGCGGCCGGCCAGTCGCTGTTCGCCAGGTGGATCACCTGCGCCAGCTGGGCCTGCTGCGGATTGACGATGGCGACCTGGGCAGGCTCATCCTGGATCAGCGCGCAGCCGCTGAGCAGCGTCAGCGTCAGGGTAAAAAGAGTGCCGCGCAGGCGCGCGGAGAAAGGAAGGATCATCATGACGTTTTAGCCTGTTGCTCAGTCGCTATCGGTGTCGGCCCCCAGTCGGGCAGGGCGGCCAGCGCGGCGGCCAGCGCCGGGCCAAAGGGGTTAGTCAGGTCGGCGGTCAGCTGTTCGCCAGGCGCCGTCGCCTCCTGTTCGATACGTTCAGCGTAGCGCCGCAGCTGTTCGGCGCAGCGGGTCAGGGTCGGGTCTCCCGGCGCGGCGTTGAGTCGGTAGCCTTCGCTGAGGCGGGCGATCTCCTCGGCCTGGGCGAGGGTGGCGCGCATCGGCCAGCCTTTCGCCTGGGGCCAGGGGTGAGCATACGTGCCCAGCGGTTCGGCGCGAACCCGGTGGATCAGCGCTTCGCTGTCCGTGAAGGCGACAAGCAGGGGAGCCAGCGGAACCGCCTCCTTCGGGGCGGCGAGGCAGTCCGCCAGCCGGCGATAAAGTGCCGCAAGGCGGGTTTTCAGCTGCGGCGCTTCGCTGTCCGGCCAGAGATACAAATGAACAATGGAGGAGACCAGCACCCCGAGCAGGATGCCCAGCACCCGATCCCGCAGCTCGGTGAGGTTCGTCAGCGGAGCAAACCAGCTGAGAAAGGCCAGCGCAAAGGTGAAACCAATCTGGATCCCGGCGTAGGCGATACGCTCCGAGCCGGCGGCAATCCACGCCGCCAGCGCCAGCACCGGCAGGGACATCGCCAGCAGGCCCGTCAGCGAATCGGTCCAGGGCTGGACAAAGACGATTAACAGCAGCGCCAGCAGGGAGGCGAGCAGCGCCCCGCCGATGCGCAGCCATGTCTTTTGCATCGTGGCGCCCAGCCCGGGCTGGGCGACGATCACGCAGCTCAGCATAATGGTATGTAGACCCTGCCAGTCGGCAGCGGTATAGAAGACATAGCAGATTAGGGTCGCCAGCAGGGTCTTGAGCGCAAAATGGAGATATGCCGGGTTGCGCCAGGCGTCCGGCGCCAGCAGGGGCGCCTTCTCCACCTCACCCTGCGGCAGGGCAACCGGCTCACCCTGCGCCAGCCGCTGCAGAGTGGTAGCCATCTCCTGCAGAACAGCGCGATTGACGCCGCGACCGCTGAGCGTCAGGGGAGGAATAGCGCCGTCAAACGGCTCCTCGCTAAGGGCGTTCTTCAGCTGAAGTACCGCCTGCGACAGCTGCTGGCGATCGTCACTATCCGCCTCGTCTGCTTGCAGCAGGGCCGCCAGCTGGTAGCAGCGCAAAGTGGCGGCCAGCCGCGAGCGCCAGGCCAGGGGATCGGCGGCGATCTCCGGTGTCGCCCGGCTGGCCTGGGCGAACAGCGACTGCAGCTGATTGAACTGCGCGGCGGTCTCGCCGAAGGTCGGTGGCGCTTCAGCGTCCGGGGCCGCCAGCTGCCGGGCGACCTCGTGCAGCATCCCGGCCAGGCGCGCCTTAAACTGGTTACCGGGAAAGGCCTGCTGAAAGCAGGCGTTGACCAGCAGGGTGACGAGGATCGCGGTGTTAATCGCCACCCACAGCCAAAGCAGCAGCCGCACCAGGATCTCGCTCTGGCTGGTCATCGACGGGAAGGTCTGAGCGTAAATCACCGCCAGCGCCACCACGAAAAAGGCCAGTCCCAGCTTGCCCAGCACCCGCATCAGATAGAGCGCGCAGAAAAAGAGCGCCACGGAGGCCGCCAGGCGGATCAGCGGGTAGTCATAGGTCCACTTGATGATCAGCAGCACGCCGCCGAGCGCCACGGTGACGGTGACAAAAAAGACCACGCTGACCAGCTTAATCATCAACACGTTAGGCTGGCTGACGTAGAACACGACGATCAGCGCAACGGCCAGGAAAGGGATCTGCAGGGTCATAAACAGGGTGATGAGCACCGCGCAGCTTAGCGTCAGGCGCAGCGTGTAGCTGGCGCGTCCCGGCGCGTCGCGCAGTTCCTGGCGTAAAAAATGGGCGAGAGGAAACATAGCGTCGCCGGCTACGGCTGCAGCACGGCGCTGGCCGAGGCGCCCATGCGGAACAGTTCCGGGTCGGGATCGCTGACGGCGATTTTCACCGGGAAGCGCTGCGAGACGTGGACCCAGTTAATGCTTTTCTGGATCAGCGGCAGCCCTTCGATGACGCTCCCACCTTCGGGCAGGACCCCGGAGCCGACCGAATCCACCACCCCGTTAAAGGTCCGGTTGTGGTTGGTCATCACGGTGATCCGCGCCGCCACGCCGGGGCGCACGTTGTTCAGGTCCGTTTCGCGGAAGTTCGCGATCACATACCAGCGGTCGTCATCCAGCAGGGTGAAGACCGGCTTCAGCGCCGAGGCGTACTGGCCGACGGTGGTTTTCAGCGCCACCACCACGCCGTTGAACGGCGCGCGCACTTCGGTAAATTCCAGATGCAGTTCAGCGAGGGCGATTTGCGCCAGGACCCCGGCGCGTTGCGCCACCATGGCATCCATGCCGGTCACGGCCGCCGAGGCCTGTTTGGCCTGCAGCAGCGTGGCCTCCAGCTCCGCCCGCGCCGCTTTCTCAGCGGTGCGCGCCTGATCGAGATCTTCCTGGGAAGCGAACCCCTGCGGCACCAGCGGCTCAAGGCGGATACGCGTGGAGGTGGTCTGCTTAACCAGCGCTCTGGCGCGCTCGACGGCGGCCGCCACCGACTGGGCGTTATACTCTTGCGCTTTGATGGTGCGCTGGGTCAGCATGATCTGCGCGTCGAGGGTCGTCAGCCGGGCTTTCGCGTCATCGAGCATTGCCTGATAGGGGCGGGGGTCGATGCGGAACAACAGATCGCCTTTTTTCACCCGCTGGTTATCGCGAATGGGCATCTCCACGATGCGTCCGCTGACCTCGGGCACTACATCGATGGTATCGGCATAGACATAGGCGTCATTGGTCTCCGGCGAGGTTTGCAACTGCCAGATAACGAGGATCAGCGCCAGGATGGCGGCAAGGACCAGCGCCAGCAGAGGCCACTTTTTGCGTAACAGGGGAGTGCGGGAAGTTGTCATAAGCGATCAGTGAACAAAAAACAGAAACCACAGCAACGTGGCGAACAGGAACATCAGCGCGACGTAGCTGAAGACCAGGGGAGAAAAGCGCGGCTGCCAGCCTTTACGGGTAATCAGGATATGGCAGGGGATCAGTAAAAACGCACCGCCCAGTAAGCAGAAAAACCAGCCGGGAAAAGCAGCGCCCAATACCGGGATCTCTGGCGAAAGTGAGCAGCCGGAAAGCGGCAATACGAGCAGTAACCGCGCCGGGCGGGCGATGGTGGCAATATGATTCAATGGAACATCCCTGAGTGATCATACCAGTGTGTCATGAGTGTAATCGCCTCGTTGCGGGAATGAAAGTCAACCGATCGTTGACTGCGGGATCCTTGCGCGATGGGAGAGCATGATGTGAGGCGTCAATTCCCGCGCTTGCGCATAGTCAGCCGCCACGGCGAGGGCTATGCTTAGCCTGAAAGATAAAAACGACCGAGGCAATGTCATGGATAAGGAATTACTGGAAGCCGGCTACCGGGCCTACACCGGGGAGAAAATCGACGTCTACTTTAATACGGCGATCTGTCAGCATTCCGGGAACTGCGTGCGCGGCAGCGCGAAGCTCTTCAACCTGAAGCGTAAGCCGTGGATTATCCCGGATGAAGTGGATGTCGCGACGGTGGTAAACGTGATTGATACCTGCCCGAGCGGCGCTCTGCAATATCGTCATAAATAAGCGAGGAGAAGATGGAAATACTGGAAGGGCATAACAAATTTTATGTTAACGACGCGCAGGGAAACCAGGTGGCGGAGATTGTTTTTGTTCCCACCGGCGAACACCTCAGCATTATCGAACATACCGATGTTGATCCCAGCCTGAAAGGCCAGGGCGTGGGGAAACAGCTGGTGGCGAAGGTAGTGGAAAAAATGCGCCAGGAGCAGCGGAAGATTATCCCTCTCTGCCCGTTTGCCAAACATGAATTCGATAACACCCGCGAATACGACGATATTCGCGCATGACGTACCGGCACCGGTGCTAACCGGTGCGCTTTTCTCGCACCCTCAACGTTTCGCCGGATCGCGCTGGTGGGAAAAGCGGCGGATCAGATCCGGGAGATGTTCGCGCCGCATCGGTGGTGAAAACAGATAGCCCTGGAAGCGATCAATCCCCAGCGATTTTAACTGCGTAAATTTCGCCAGTGAATCCACACCTTCCGCCACACAGCGGCTGCCGCTCAACTGGCAGTAGTAGGCCAGGCTTTTTATCAGCGCAAGCGCCTTTGGATCGTGCTGGGCGTCGTTGACGATGCTCATATCCAGTTTATACGCATTGAAGTGCAGTCGACGCGCCGGAAAGATAACGCTCCCCTGAGAAAAGCAGTCGTCCAGCATCACGCGCACGCCAGCACGTTGCAGCTGCGCCACGTGGGCGGCGGAGCGGCTCTGATGGCGAAAATCGATAGTTTCAGCATATTCCAGCACCAGCCTTGTCACGCCCTCTGGCTGCCGAAGCTGCTGGCGAGCGGCTTCCACCATCCGCAGCAGGCTGTCACTGTCGGCGAGCGAGGAGGGTATGTTGACCGAAAAATAGAAGGTGCCTGGATACTCATTAATATTCTGCACGGCCTCCTGCAGAACAAAGGCCGTAAGCAGCAGCCAGGTGTAGTCGGCGCGGAAGTGCGGCAGAAAGGTCTGGGGGTGAAGTACCTGGCCGCGGTGGCGCCAGCGGATCAGGATCTCCACCCCCTGTAGCTGTGAGCGACTATCGACGATAGGTTGAAAAACCGGGAAGATCTGGCGATCGTGAATCGCTTGTACCCATTCCTGTTCAAACGCCGTCAGTGCGTTTGCGGGTGAGCGCGGCAGCAGCGTGCGCGGAAAGCGGGGGGCCAGATGCGGATGACATTCCACCAGCTTTTTCACCCCAGCCAGCCGCTGGGTGTAGAGCGTTTTCTGGCTCAATCCGAGACGTTGGGCCTGCTCGCCTATCGTCTGCCCTTGCAGCAGGGCGAGGATCACCTTGAGCTCGGCGTGGGTCAACCCGACGACCCGTTTTCCGTGGATCAGGGCGGCTTCGCCGGCAAGCCGCTCAAGCCGCGGCGCATTCTCCAGCCGATGGGCCAGCTCCGCGCAGGACAGATCGGCGGGGGCAGTATGGACGTTGCGCAGACGATCCGGATGACTCACCTGATAGAGCAGCGTTTGCCACAGCCAGATGGCCGGGCTGCGGCTCAGAATCAACATCGGTAACGGCGGCAAGGCCTCGTCGAGTAGCCTTGCCGCCTGGCGCAGCGTGGTGAGCATCCACAGGGGATCGTCAGGGAGATACACCACGATCCGCTTCACGGCGGCCAGCTCGCGCAGGGACACGCCCTCGACCGGCAGCTCAACGGGCCGCTTCGCGGCGTTCAGCATCAGCTGGCTCAACCCGCGGGCGGCCAGCGAGCAGGGCGAGAGGATATAATCGGTCATCATTGATAGACAAAGGTGATGCCGATGATCGACTGTACGTTGCCGGCGGTAACCTGGCCTGTGGTCCGGGCATAGGTGGCCGTCAGGCCGAGATTGACCGGCGAGGTGCCGACGGTGCCCAGCGAGACCGTGCTGTTCGCCGGGACGGCGCTGCCGTTGTGCGTCAGCTGAACGCCTATCCCCTGCGCCGGCGAGGCGGAGGCGGTATTGGTGAAGATCGCGTTGGCGCTGTCCGCGGTGGTGCCGGAGAGGTAATACCCCAGCTGCTGGCTTTGCGCGCAGTGGACGGTGAGCGGCACGGCCATCGATCCCGGGTAGTCGGGGAGGGTGACGGTGACATCGCGGGCGGAGACGTCGCAGCCGCCGGTGGGGACCACCACGTCGTTGTTGGCGTAGATGTTCCAGATGAACTGGAAGGAGTCACTATTGTAGTTGTTGGTCTGATGCAGGATCAGCACCGCGATTAACGATCCTGCGGTGATGGCCACTCCACCGGCAGTGCTCACCGGCGTCAGATACAGGACGGCCGGCCAGGGTTTATCGGTCCGTGAATCATAAATCACCCGCGCGGTTTCCGTGGTGGTCGGGAACGGGTAAGAGGTGCCGTTATATTTCACGGTGCCTGAAAAACTCGACAGCACACCGCCATAGGCGGATCCGCGCTGCAGGGTCACGTAGTCGGTGATCGTTTCCGGATAGTCGTTATGGCAAAAAATCTGCGTGGAGAGGTCGACCACCAGGTTTTGCCCGACGTTCACCGCCGGGGTCAGGTTAACGTAGACGTTGGCTGACCCGCCGCCGATGGGAATCGTCGCCCCGGTGGCCGTTTTGCAGGCAAAGGACCAGGCGTTCATCGACCAGCCCAGCAGCAGCAGGGTGGTGAACAGGGGGATTATTTTTTTCATCATGATGCTCTCCTGGCTCAGGCGTAGGTATAGGTGACGTTAATCACCGCCTGAATGGTGCCTTGCGTGGCGCCGCCGTTGACGGACAGCGCCCTGACCTGCAGCGGGAAGCGAGCGGACTGGCTGGCCTCATCCACCTGTACCGACTGGCTGCTGCCATTGTTCAGCGTGGTGCCGTCCTCGTTCTGCAGTTCGAGCTGAATATTGCCCGCCGTTCCCTGGTTTTTGTAATAGCCGGTGCTGTCCGCCGTTCCGCTGAAGGTGGCTTTCACCCGTGAAGTACCCACGGGGCAGTTGCTCAGATCCAGCGCCACGCTGTGCCAGGCCGATGCCGAGCCCGCACCGATCAGGCTAAAGGTATAGAGATCGCCCAGCTCGACGGTGGCATTGACGGTGGAAACCGTGCAGGGTCTGGCCACCACCTTGCCGTTGACGGTGAGAGTGACGTCGGCCGCCCGCAGGGAAGCGCTCGCGGTTAACAGGCCGGCCAGCAGCCAGCCCACATGAGTCCATTTCATTTCAGCCTCCGCTTACTGAAATTCCAGGGTGAATGTCGCTGTCGCATTGACATGCCCGGCGGTGACGGGCACCTGAGTGGCCATCAGCCGGGCGTAAAAGTTGAGAATATTGGTCTGGCCCGGGGTCAGCGTGGTCCAGGTCATGGTGGATGACGGCGCATTGACCGGCAGCCGGGACTGCTGCTGATCGAGAATTTCCACCCCCATTCCTGCCGCCGCCGAGGCCCCGGCATCGAGTTTTAACAGGCTGGTGTTGATGCTGTCCGCCACGCCGGTGAAACCGACCTTCACCGCGGTGACGGAAGTGCCGCAGGGCGACAGCACGATGCGGAACGGCACCGGCGGCGGCGTCGCCCCAACGGCATAAAACTGCTTCGCGGCGTTATCCTGTAAATCGACAGTAAAATCCTTCGATTCGCCGGCTACCGCGCAGGCGTTATCGCGGACATAGCCGCTGATGGCGATCGTGCTATCGGCGGCAAGCGCAGCCGGTGCGCCCAGGGTGAACAGGGCGCCCAGCAGATACTGCAGTGTTCTCATCATGATCTCCTTAGCGGCACGCGACCGAAAGCTGACTGAGCGCCTGCTGCTGGCTCTCCGGCGGCAGACGGTAATCGGCCACGCACTGAGCGTCCGGGCCATCGCCCCATTTCACCCGCACTTTGCCCGCCAGCGGCATCCCGCTCAGGTAGACCTGGCCGTTGTCCGCGACGATGCTGCCGCTCTGGTTGCTGTCGCCGGTGGCGAGGGCGCCAAACGGCACCGGTTTGCCGCGATGGGTCAGCGTCATCAGGATCTTCATCCCCACCTGGGCGTTAAAGTTGGCGCGGACAATCGCCCCATGGGTGGGCACCACGCTGACCACCGCATCGTCAAGGTCGACATTGTCCGCCAGGGTGTTGGTATCCAGCGCGATCCGGTTTTCGCGATACTCAGTGGCATAAGGCAGGACGGCATACCCGCGCCAGTCGGTGCGTACCCCGGTCTGGTTTTCCACTTTCACGCCGCCGGCGCCGGGGGCTTTCACCAGCACCACGGTATCGTTTAACGGTTGGCTCAGGGTGATGCCGTTGGCGTGCGCCAGCACGCCGCCGCTGACCCCGTAGTAGAGCTGTTTAAAGCCATCGCTGCGGCTGTAGCCGACGTTGGCGTTGCCGTAGCCGCCGCGGTAGTTGAGGGCGGTGTAGCCTGTGCTCCCGTTGTCGCCGTTGCCGCCGCCGGCATAGCCGGTCTGCACGCTATAGCTGAGGTTGTTGTCTTCCAGCAGGGTGCCGTACAGGCCCGCCAGATTGGTCATGCGGCCATTGAGATCGTGCGACAGGCTGTAGCTGGCGCTGGCGTGCCGCCAGACCGAGCGGCTGTCGGAACGCAGCCAGTGGCTGAAGGGGATATTGATATTGATCGCCAGCATTTGATCGCGCCCCTGCTGCCAGGCGTTTTTTGTCAGGCTGTAGCTTAGCGACCAGTTGATATCGTCCACGGCGGCGTTGAGGCCGGCCTGCAGCTGCTCATCGGCATCGTCGGTGCCCCAGTAGGTCTGGTGGCTACCGCTGAGATAGAGGGTGGCGGTGCGCCCCAACTGCTGAGTCACGCTCAGCTGCACCTTGCCGCGCTTGCTGTAAGCCAGATTGTAGTAGTCGGTAAATTTCGGTTTTACCTGGATAACGCCGTCCTGGGTTTCCACACTGTAGCCGCTCATCCGGCGGTAAGTGGTATCGGCAAAGTTATAATAGCCGCGGGTAGAGTAGCGGTAGCCCACCAGCTGCAGGTTGGTGCCGGTCTCATCCAGGGATTTGTTATAGAGAAAACGCACCGACTGCCCCTGATGTTCGCTGTCGTCAGCCAGGGTGGCGTTGGCCTGAGTGATATCCAGCGACAGGGCGCCGAAATAGCCCATGTTTTTCCCCACCCCAAGGTTAAAGGCGCGATAGCGGTCTGCCAGCTGGGTGCCGCCGTAGAGCGTCCAGCCTGCCGGCAGGCCATGCATGGCCGTGCCCTGGAAAAAATCGGGCGTTTCCTGCTGACTGTTGCCGCTGCGGTACTCCCCGGCGGTGAGGGCGAAGCGGGTATGGCCTTCACGCTGGAGAACCGGCACCGTTGACCAGGGCACGCTGAAGACCTGGCGGGAGCCATCTGCTTCTTTGATCGTGACCTGCAGATCGCCGCCATTGCCCGCGGCGTAGAGATCGTCGATGGTAAATGGTCCCGGCGGCACTGTGCTCTGGTAGATTTCGTAGCCGTTTTGCCTGATTGACACCTGCGCCGTGCCGCGGGCGATCCCGTGGATCACCGGCGCAAAGCCTTTCTGGCTGTCCGGTAGCATATTGTCGTCGGAGGCCAGCTGGGCGCCGCGGAAGTTGATCCCGTCGAAGACATCGCCGTTGGTGTAGCTGTCCCCTAGGGTGAGTCGCGAACGCAGAGGCGTGATGTCCCGCTCAAGCCAGCTGTTAACGTGCTGCCAGCGATTCTCGTTGGATGAGGTGCTACCGCCGCTGCTGTAGCTCCAGGTGCTGTTATCGCGCAGACGCCAGGCGCCAATGTTCAGGCCGCTCTGTAGATTCAGATAGGCGTAACGGCTGCTGCCACCTGTGGTGTTATGGGCGTTATTGCCCGTGAAGTTATAGTTAATCAGCCCGGCGGTGATACCGTTATCCCACAGCTCCGGCGGAATATAGCCGCGCGCATGGTTACCCATAAATGCCTGGGGGACGGTGAGGTACAGGCGCTGCTGTCCGACGTCGAAGCGCGTGGTAGCTTCGCTGATAAGCGTGGTCAGCGGCACGCAGGCCGTGCTGTCCAGCGTCGCCATGCCCGGCACCCGACCGGTATCCACACCCATGCTCGCCAGCTGGCCGCGCGTCAGGCAGGGTGACAGACCGTGACCCTGGGCATCGGCCTGGAAAGTGACGTCCCGGGTGGTCATAAAACCATTGTTGAGATAAATATCGACGCGATAGGTGCCTGGCGGAACCTCCTGGCCTTTTTCAAATCCCGACAGGTCAGCCACCGCCGCCGGATCGTCAGCTAAAAAGCGGGGGTTAAAATAGAGGTCCGCCCGCGCGGCAAACGGCTGTGAGCAGAGCCACAGCGCCAGCGCCGGAGATACCAGGCGCCGGGCAGTTCGGCAACCTAAATGATCCAGTCCATATTTCCGATGTGACATTATCCCTCCGGCCCGACGTTGCCCGGCTGTCATTGCTTCTGGTCATGCGCAGCGTGTCCCGCGCGGCGGGGCGCTTCTTGGTTAGCGCAGCACGCCATTCATTTTCGGCGTCAGCGCGCCGTAATCATTAATCGTGCGATAGGTGATGGTGTTCCCGGCATCCGCGGGTAGCTTGACGCTGGTTTTGCCCATCGGCGGTACGAGGGCGTTCTCCAGAAAGCGTGTCCCGGCGTTCAGTTCGGTCACCGTCAGGTAATAGGGGGTGGGGTTCGTCAGCGTCAGCGACGATCCGCTACGGCTAAAGGTCAGCTTTTCCGCCGCTTGATCCGGAGGCAGGGCCAGTTTTCCCGGACGGTAGTAGAGCTTGATGCGGCTGATAATCGCCAGCTGCAGGGTATTGTCGCTGAGCTTTGATTTATCCATCGAAGGGATCGCCTTCACGTTCATCCAGAACAGACTTTCCCGATCCTGCGGCAGCTGGTTATTGGTGGCGTCGATAATGCGCAGGGTGTTCTCTTTTTTACCCTGCATGGCAAACAGCGGAGGAGTGATGACAAACCGGCCGTCTCGCTGACCATCGGCATTTTCCACCCATGACTGAATAAGCCAGGTACTGTTGTCATCATTATTGGTCACCGCGAGCTGGACCTGCTTCTGTCCCGCCGGGTAGATAACCCGGGTCGCGCCAAGCGCAACGCCCGCCTGCGCGCTGGCGCTAAAGATACTGGCGGCGAAAAGCACACATCCTGCCAGTAAGCCATGCGCCATCGTTGCCGTTTTTCTCACATTATCTCCTTGTCTGCTCACCGTGTTGTCCTGTTTGTCTGCGGATTAATTACTGATAGGTCAATGAGAACCAGGCCTGGGCATTGGCTGCACCGCCGGTGACCTGGCGTCCGGTCGCCCGATATTTGGCGACGAAATTTAGCGTCGTCGGTCCGCGGTAGAGTGATATCCAGCGATCCGCTGGACGATTGAGCGGGAGCTGCTGGCCCTGGCTGTCGAATAGCGCAATACCGATCCCACTGGCGATCCCCGGACCTTCACCCACCGACAGCACGTCGGGGTTTTTTCCATCAGCCACGCCGTGAAAGGTCACACCCACATGCTGGCTGACCGCCGTACTGCAATCCTGTAAATGAATCGCGAAAGGGATTGGGTTGCTGTCTTCGCCGACAGCATGAAATCGATTACTGCTGATCTGCCCCAGATTGACCGTCATCTGCCGATCGCCGGCTTCGACGCGGCAGGAGCTCGCCATTATCAGGCCCTGAAAACGCATGCTGCCCCCCGGCAGCGTGACGTTCCAATGATTACCGGCCAGCGCCAGCGGAGGCAGTAGCAGCAGCAGACCAGATTTCATTCCCTGCATCGTTTCACTCCGGTTGAAAATAGAGAGCGGGCCCTCCTGGCCCGAATAGCTTCCCTGCCTGACTCGGGTCTTACTCGTACTGCACTTTGAACGTGGCATCCGCGTTCGCTATACCAGCCGTCGCTGCGCCGGTCGCGTAGTAACGTGCCTGGAACGGGATGATGTTGGGGCCGTCATTCAGCGTGGTCGCAGCACTGAAGGTGGCGCCGTCCAGTGCCAGTGGCGTACCGGTATTGTCGAGGATCTGCACGCCGACGTTGGTTGCGCTGCCGGCGGCAGAGTTTTGCAGGGCCAGAACGGTGGTATTGCTGCTGTCGATGGCCGTACCGGCGAAGGCGACGGACGCTTTGGTGGCTACCGTAGTGTCGCAATCATCCAGCTGGATGTTGAAACCGACGGCCGAACTGGTGCTCCCCGCCGTGGCCAGTTTCGCGGAACGCACCTGGCCTAACTGAACGGTTTGATCGATAGAGCCGGCATCCACCGCACAGGCCGCATTAACGACTTCTCCTTTAAAATGCACGGTCCCGCCGTTGACCGTGGTGGTATCGGCCAGAGCTGCCGTGGAGCTCAGTGACAGGGCTGACACAACAATCATTGCCAGTGTTTTGATTTTCATACTGTTTTCCTTTGAACGATGTCGAAATAACGAACCGGATTGGCAGCCGTTGTGCCTTCCAGGCATTTCAGATTTCAGCCGAGTGGTCCGGCTGCCGGCTCTGCACAGTTTTCGCCCAACCGATGAGACAATTGGGGCCATTTTGACTCGTTGGGATAAATGATCTGTATTTTGTGTCAACCTGGTATTCTGTGGTTTTAAATTCTGCCAAATTTGATTTTTATGGTAATATAATCTGGTGTGGTGGGAGGGGGTGCGAAAGGAATAGCGATGGCGTTGGCGACGGATCGCCGGTGCAGCAGAGATATGGTTAGAGAAAAGTGAGTAATTGCAGGTTTAAAAATAGATAATAATCAATGAGATATGATTTTTTTTGCGGAAATATGGCGCAGTGAGTTGCAAAATATGTCAAAACATTTTTATGATATAAACAGTTTGGCCCCAATTGACCTGTTCGTTATTTTTTTTAATTCTTTAAAATCAATCAGTTATTTCATTTTTCGTCTTCTGGTCTTTTTCCTCTAAAAGATTATTTCTTTCCCAGATGCCAGCGAAACGTGCCGCATTACTGGCGGTGTAACGTACTGTGTGACGAATATTGCGATGTCCTAGATAATCCTGTATCAAACGCGTATCTGTCCCTCTTTCAGCCAGTTCATAGCCGCAGGCGTGACGCAGCATATGGGGGTGAGTGTGCGTGACGGTACCCGCATTTTCCCCGGCGGAGCGAATAATACGATACGCCTGCTGGCGGGAGAGCGCGGTGCCGCGGCGGGAGATAAACAGTGCGTCCGTTTTGTCCGCCGCTTTCCAGCCGGCACGGACCAGGCTCCAGCGCTCAATCGCCTCGCGCTCATCAAAACGCAGTGGATGAATCGTCGAAAAACCATTCTTTAATCGCCGCACATTAACCCGCCCTTCATGGAGATCCAGATCGTGATAATGCAGATCCAGCAGTTCGCTAATGCGCATGCCATGGCGAAAGGCCAGCAGAATGAGGCAGTAGTCCCGTTCGCCGGTAGGGCCCTGACGAGCAGCCTGCATCATGGCCTGAACTTCTTTGGCGGTTAGAAAACGACGTCGGTTCACAATAGTTGCTCCTGAAAATAGGTATGAATGACCGTCACAGCGAAACCATACGCCATGACGAAATAGGTTCTGTAATGCTAAAACGGTACAGGGTGAAGATGATTAATCACGAATTGATAACATATTACATTGCCAGACACTAAAAATATCGTCGGGTGATAATTCTTAATTTTAAAGATTTTAATCATCGGCTCAATAGTATCTGTGCGGGTTGCCGCCAGGTATATAAAATGAAAGGATATTTTTCACTACCAGCCGTTATTAAAAACACAGCCGCGGAAATTTTTCCCACCAATAAATACCCAGTCTAATTCCTGAGTAAACGCAGGGTTATATTAACTCTCAGTAATAAGGATTAAATAAGAACTTGTGGGAACAGTAATCCTAATTAACGCAGGGTTAATAATCATGAATATTTTAATTTGTCGACCGATCGCGATACAACGCCATCCGTGGCGTCAAGGCTATTGGATCAGCGACGATCGCTGTTTGTCACGGGGATTGTCCCAGATGCCATAGAAGCGTCCCGCATTGCTGGCGGTATACCAGACGGTGTGGCGGATATTGCGATGCCCGAGATAATCCTGAATCAAGCGGGTATCGATCCCCATATTCGCCAACGCAAAGCCACAGGAGTGCCGCAGCATGTGCGGGTGGATCTCCAGTGGCAGCCCCGCCAGTCCCCCTGAGGACGCGATAATCTAATAAAACTGTTGGCGGGAAAGGGGATTACCTTTGCGGGAGAGAAATAGCCATTCGCTGGCGGCCTGCGGCCAGCTGCTGCGAATGGCCAGCCAGCGCTTTAGGGCGTAGATCTCTTTATCCAGCAACGGGTGGGTAGTCGAAAACACTTTTTTAAGCCGATGGATGTAAACACATCGGGCAGCAAGGTCGATATCCGATATTCGTAGACGACAGATCTCGCTGGCGCGCAGACCATGGATGAAGCACAGTAACGTCAGGCAATAATTACGTGCAGCATAAGGACCGGTATCGGCCGCTTTAAGTAAAGACTCAATTTCATTCTGAGTCAGGAAGTTCCTTTTTTTTATGTCGGCGTTATTCGTCATGGTTTTCCCTTTTATTGCAGGCATATTTTTGGTTTTCCGAGCCTGCGTCAGGTCATTGTTAAATTTGACTGCCTTTTTATTTTGAAACAGCGTGGTGATAACGTTTTAATTTGCTACGAGCGCGAGCGGTATCATGGGCTAGCTCCATTGCTAACGATAAGAGGCCGCGATCTGAAGGGTAAAGAAAGGGTGAGCTGGCTGAACTGATGAATCTTTCCTGGGGGTTTCCACGTCCTGTACATCCCTGATCCTCTTGATGATACCCGCATGATGATGAAGGCTTGGGCTTCCGGCCACGGCAAGGCGGCTATCAATGCCGTCATGATTGATTGCCTGTTTACTGGGCAATGTCACCCCAGTAAACCAGCCTCCCTCGCCGACAACCTTCGGGAATGGCATGAGAAATTTCTCAGACAAAATACAACCTTAAGTCGTCTGGATAGCATTCACTGCAAAACTACAACAGTGATTAAACCATACTGCAAAAAGCCTGGTGATAATAGCATTGTCTGTAATAGAGCACATTACGCCGTATTTCAACGGGTAAGCTTAATCTGGTACATGCGGTTGAATGAGATGAAAACTCGTCACGGTCAACGTATACAGGAAGATATCAATGGGAGGTAGTAGAGGACAGGTAAGTATTGCGACACGGTCTGGCGGCGGGTTTGAATACTCGCTTCGGCGCGGGAAGGACTCACATCCAGGATACGCCGAAGCCTGCCGGTTCACCACTTTTCGTCACGTGCCTCTTGGCGCTTGTCGCTGCGCCAGGTGGCCTGTACGGAAAGCGATGGCAGCAGTAACCAGGGTAAGTAAGCCTCTTTTCATGGAAGTGATCCTGCTGAAGAGTACAATAAATAGCAGTTAAAGAATATTCTTGCCGGAAGCGCAGCATAATAACTGACAAAAAATGCTCGCCAAGAAATAAGTTATTTATTTTTATCTGTGATTTTTTGAGTAATTATTCCTGTTAAAAGGTATTGGTAACCAATAACGCATAAAAAGATATAGCTGTGGTATGCTCAAGATATTGAGGCATTCTGCGCTAATACGGTGTCGGGAAGATAGCGATCGGTAGATAATGCGGAGCCTGATGACTACGAACAATCCCGTGAACAGCTTCGACAAATTCCTCACCCTTCAGCGCTGACGCCTTCGCTCGCCTGTCGTAAAGTTGCTGTCAGGCGGTTTACGTTTACTACAATGGTATAACGATGACGACTCCGATTGCGCTCCGCGACTGGCGCCTGCTGGCGGCCGGGTGCGGCGGCCTTCTACTGCTGGCCGCCGCTATCACCTTGCACAGCCACTGGGGTGACTTTCTCCAGTGGTGTCTCGCCACCCAAATTACCCTGCATCGCTATCTGGTGATGTACCTTCTGTTACTGAATAACCATCAGTACAGCGGCGGTATCTGGCTGCTGGTGGGGGCCTTTCTCTATGGCGTGCTGCACGCCGTCGGACCGGGACACGGTAAATTTATCGTGACGACCTACCTGAGCACCAATCAGGAGAGCCTGACGGCGGCGCGGGTGGTGCCCTTTCTCGGCAGCCTGTTGCAGGGCGTCACTGCGATACTCTTCGTCTTTATTCTTGCGGTGGGGCTGAATCTGGCCGCCGGCGATCTTAGCGCCAGCCGCTGGTACGTCGAGAAGATCAGCGCCCTGACCATCGGCGTCTTTGGGGCTTATGTTATCTTTCGCGCTCTGCAAAGCCTGTGGCCGACAAAACAGGTGATTCGCCGTCTGACGCCAGCGCATCAGCATGACGCCTCGTGCGGCTGCGGCCATCACGGCGTGGGGCAGGATCTGCAGGGCGCTGACTGGAAGACGCGCCTTGGCGTGGTGTTGGCTATCGGCGTTCGGCCCTGTAGCGGGGCGATCATGATTTTATTATTCGCCAATGCGTTGGGGATTGTTAGCTGGGGCATCGCCGCGGTGATGAGCATGGCGCTGGGCACCGCGCTCTCGATCCTCGGTCTGTCGCTGCTGGTTCACTATGCGCGCCATCGGACGGTCAAACGATTGGTCACGAAACACCGCCCGCGGCCCTGGCTGGTACCGTTGGTGAAGATCCTCGGCGGTCTGGCGCTGATCCTCTTTGCCGTGGGATTGTTTTTCAGCGTGGTGCCGATCAGCGCCAACGGCGACTTTATCGCCGCTGGCTGTTAGCCCGTTTCCAGCAGTCGCATCAACACCCGCAGCGCCTGATCCAACTGCTGGCGTTCACCGTCACTGAGTCCTGCCAGCAGTTGCCGTTCGTTGTCGACGTGGGTTTCCACTGCGGCATCGATCCGTTCGCGTCCGGCGGAAGTCAGGGCGACCAGCATACTGCGGGCATCCTCCGGATTGGGCAGGCGGGTAATAAACCCGCGTTTCTCCAGCGCCTTCAGACGATGGGTCATGGTGCCGGAGGTAATCATCAGCGTGGAGAAGAGCTGGGTGGGCGAAAGTACGAAAGGCGCCCCGGCGCGCCGCAGCGTCGCCAGCATGTCAAACTCCCAGCGCACCAGATCGTGGCGCGTAAAGGCCACTTCCACCTGCGGCTCCAGCAGCATAGCGCATCGTTTCAGGCGACCTATCGGCCCCATGGGGCTGCAGTCGAGGTCTGGCCGCTCCCGCTGCCACTGGGCGAGGATGCGATCCACGGCGTCGATCGGCGGTGATTTGTCCATTAGTGCTCACTTGTCTTGATATCAAGATACTTGGCGGTACATACTTCACTCCCTAATTTACCTTGAAGTGAAGATAAAATCATGGCTTTTCTCTCACGTAATCTGATTCTCGACCTGCTGCTCACCGCGCTGGCGCCCGCTATCTGGGGGACGACCTACATCGTCACCTCCCAGTTTCTTCCCCCTGACCGCCCATTTATTGCTGCGCTGCTGAGGGTGCTGCCGGCAGGTATCGCCCTGCTGATCTGGAGCCGTCGTTTTCCGCAGCGCGGCGAATGGGCAAAGCTGATCGTTACCGGCATCTTAAATATCGGCGCGTTTCAGGCGCTGTTGTTCATCGCCGCCTATCGCTTACCCGGCGGGCTGGCGGCGGTGATCGGCGCGATCCAGCCGCTGCTGGTGATGCTCCTCGCCTGGTGTGTCGACCGGCAGCGCTCGCCCTGGCTGGCGGTGTTCTCCGCCATCGCCGGCATACTCGGTATGGCCATGCTGCTGCTGTCGCCGCACACCGTCCTCGACCCGCTGGGTATCGGCGCGGCGTTTCTCGGGGCGATCAGTATGGCGCTGGGCACCTGGCTCTCCCGGCGCTGGGCGCTCTCCCTGCCGATCGTCGCGCTGACCGGCTGGCAGCTGACGATCGGTGGGGTGGTGCTGGCCCCGGTGGCGCTGATCGTTGACCCTCCTTTGCATCAGATAACAGTGCTGCAGGCGGCCGGCTATCTGTGGCTGTGCCTGGCGGGCGCCATGCTGGCCTATGGCCTGTGGTTTCGGGGGATTGGCCGCCTCTCACCGGTGGCCGTGTCGGCGATGAGTCTGCTGAGCCCGGTGACCGCCGTGGTGCTGGGATGGATTTTCCTTGGACAAAAGATCCAGGGGATGGCGCTGGTGGGGTTGATCGTGGTGCTGGCGAGCGTGCTGTCTATCCAGCGCGCGCTGGCGCGCCAGGCGGCGGGAGCAAAAACGAAAAAAGCCCCATAACGGGGCTCGACATTGCTGCGTGCGGGGGGGGCGGCGGGAGCCAGACCAGCCACCCGCAGGCGGCCTGTCCGGCAGCTCCCTCTGCAACCATTCGCTTATTTAGACAGCTCGGCGGTCATATGGACCTGGTTGCCGGTATAGGCTTCGGTGATGTGGTAGGAAGCGCCTTGTTCTTTCGCAATGGTTGCGATTTTCGCTTCTGCGCTGTCCAGGGTGTCTGCTGTCACGCTCACCGGATGAGCGAAGCTAGCGAAAGAGACCAGGGAGAGCATACCGGCAGCGGCGAGTAATTTTACGTTTTTCATGGTGTTTGTCCTTTTAACTTTTATGGTGGAAAGCATGTTTGCTTTCGATGGACTTATAATAAGCCTGCTAACTATAACGCGCGTGGCAAAAAGTGCGATTTAGATCACATTTTTATGGCGGTTTGATGGCGAAAACATGATCGTTTATCTATTTTTTAATTTAAAAACAATGAATTAATGATTTATTTCTGGAAGGGGATATCACATGGGCTGCCCTTGTTCAGGGAGAGGAATGCGCCTCATTCATGCTTTCACCATTCGTTGTGTGAATGGTTTGGTGCTGTTTTCACCACCGCAAAGGCAGATTCAGACTTATCGCGATGGCCTTCCGAGGGCTTTTTCTGCATGCTGTTGCGGTCACTTTCTCTCGCTCTGGCGTTAGGCTTGCTGCGCTGTAAACAACCACCCTCGCGTTTTCATCTATCAATGACTGTTTATTAATAGTCGATGGTTATCTGTTATATAACTTAATGAAACGTGAACAAATGTATATTTGTCGGCGAATAAATAGCATTCTTTGACGCCGATAGCACCAGCGAACTTATATTTTTAGGTTCGTTACCTGACGCCTTAAATATTGCGGCTCCCGGTCAGTCGAAGATTCTATTAGCAGTGGCATAAATCAGCATCGCCTGATGTTTCTGGTTCTATGCGAATTCACAGTGTGCTCATTGATTCGTAATTCACTCTGACAAGGAAATGGCAATGAAAAAGGTTCTTCTTTCTGCAGCAATGGCAACCGCGTTTTTTGGCATGACTGCTGCCCATGCAGCTGATACCAATGTTGGCGGCGGCCAGGTTAATTTCTTCGGTAAAGTTACCGATGTATCCTGTACTGTTTCCGTTAACGGCCAGGGCAGCGATGCGAACGTTTACCTGTCTCCGGTAACCCTGACTGAAGTTAAAGCGGCAGCAGCGGATACTTACCTGAAACCGAAATCTTTCACCATTGACGTCTCTAACTGCCAGGCTGCTGATGGCACTAAACAGGATGACGTAAGCAAACTGGGCGTGAACTGGACCGGCGGTAACCTGCTGGCTGGCGCAACCAGCAAACAACAGGGCTACCTGGCGAACACCGAAGCTTCCGGTGCTCAGAACATCCAGCTGGTGCTGTCTACTGACAACGCTACCGCGCTGACCAACAAAATCATCCCGGGTGACAGCACTCAGCCGAAAGCGAAAGGCGACGCTTCCGCTGTAGCCGATGGCGCGCGTTTCACCTACTACGTAGGCTACGCCACCAGCGCGCCGACCACGGTAACCACCGGTGTGGTTAACAGCTACGCGACTTACGAAATTACTTACCAGTAATTCCGTCAGAAAATAAAACTGCCCCGCGATGGGGCAGTTAATAACAATAATAAAGCGGCAATGTCCGCCGCTTGTATTTTTATTCTGAGGTCAGCATGAAGCGTATTGCCCTTTTTTTCTGTTTCATTTTTAGTTTTGCGGCCCATGCCAACAATATTATTGTTAACGGTACCCGCTTTATTTATCCAGGAAATGAAAAAGAAATAACGGTACAGCTTTCAAATAACGCCGACCGTCCGGCGCTGGCGCAGGCCTGGCTGGATAACGGCGATGCCGATGCCACACCGGATACCATTACCACCCCGTTTATTATCACCCCGCCGATTTCGCGTGTTGACGCCAAGAGCGGCCAGACGCTGCGTATTAAGCTCGGCAGCAGCGCCGGTCTGGCGAAAGATAAAGAGACGCTGTGGTGGCTGAATCTGCTGGAAATTCCGCCGGTGGTGGCCAATCAGAAAAATGAAGGCCAGAACGTGCTGCAGCTGGCGATCCGTTCGCGCTTTAAATTTATTTATCGTCCTACCGGACTGGGCAACCGCGATGCGGCGGCCGAGAAGCTGACCCTGACCGCCAGCGGCAGTGGTCTCGCCATCAACAACCCGACGCCGTTCTACATTACCGTCAGCCGTATTTCCCGCGACGGCGGTAAAGCCCTGAACAGCAAAACCGTGATGCTGGCGCCGCAGTCCAGCCAAACGGTGGCGCTCTCCTCCGCCGTCAACCGCGGCGAAACCCTGACCGTTAACAACATTAATGACTATGGCGCCGATGTCGCAGTGAAAGTGGCCGTTAAATAAGGGAAAAGCTAATGAAGCAGAGGTCATTCTGCCCGGGAAGATTAAGCACCGCGATCGCCATCGCGCTGTGCTGCTTTCCGCCATTTTCCAGCGGACAGGAAAACCCGGGAACGGTATATCAGTTTAACGACGGCTTTATTGTCGGCAGTCGCGAAAAGGTCGATCTGTCGCGCTTTTCGACCAGCGCGATTACCGAAGGCACTTACTCCCTTGACGTCTACACCAACGACGAGTGGAAAGGGCGCTACGATTTACGCATCGCGCGCGATAAAGATGGTCGGCTGGGCGTCTGCTACACCAAAGCGATGCTGGCCCAATATGGCATCGCGGCGGAAAAGCTCAATCCGCAGCTGAGCGAGCAGGAGGGCTACTGCGGTAGCCTCAAATCCTGGCGCAACGAAGAAAACGTCAAAGACAACCTGGTCCAGTCCTCCCTGCGGTTGAACATTTCGGTACCGCAGATCTATGAAGATCAACGCCTGAAAAACTATGTCAGCCCGGAGTTCTGGGACAAAGGTATTACCGCGCTCAATCTTGGCTGGATGGCGAACGCCTGGAACAGCCATACCTCTTCGGTAGGCGGGTCGGATAACAGCAGCGCCTATCTGGGCGTCAACGCCGGACTGTCGTGGGACGGCTGGCTGCTGAAGCACATCGGCAACCTGAACTGGCAGCATCAGCAGGGTAAAGCGCACTGGAACAGCAACCAGACCTATCTCCAGCGCCCTATCCCACAGCTCAACTCCATCGTCAGCGGCGGGCAGATTTTCACCAATGGTGAATTTTTCGACACCATCGGTCTGCGCGGGGTTAATCTTTCCACCGATGACAATATGTTCCCGGACGGCATGCGCTCGTATGCTCCGGAAATTCGCGGCGTGGCGCAGAGCAACGCCCTCGTCACCGTGCGCCAGGGCAGCAATATTATCTATCAGACCACCGTTCCGCCCGGACCATTTACCCTGCAGGATGTCTATCCTTCCGGCTATGGCAGCGATCTTGAGGTCTCGGTGAAAGAAGCGGATGGCTCGGTAGAAGTGTTTAGCGTGCCTTACGCTTCCGTCGCCCAGCTGCTGCGTCCGGGAATGACCCGCTACGCGCTCTCCGCCGGTAAAGTGGACGACAGCGCGCTGCGCAACAAGCCGATGCTCTATCAGGCGACCTGGCAGCACGGGATCAACAATCTGTTGACCGGCTACACCGGGGTCACCGGTTTTGACGACTATCAGGCCTTCCTGGTGGGGACCGGGATGAACACCGGCATCGGCGCGCTCTCTTTTGACGTCACCCATTCGCGGTTGAAGAGCGATGCCCATGATGACTCGGGTCAGAGCTATCGCGCGACCTTTAACCGCATGTTTACCGATACCCAGACCAGCATCGTGTTGGCGGCGTATCGCTACTCGACGAAAGGTTATTACAACCTCAACGACGCGCTGTACGCCGTCGATCAGGAAAAAAATAGTCGCAGCAACTACACCCTGTGGCGGCAAAAAAACGGCATGACCTTCACGGTGAACCAGAACCTGCCGGACGGCTGGGGCGGGTTTTATCTCAGCGGCCGTATCTCCGATTACTGGAACCGCTCCGGGACCGAGAAGCAGTATCAGGTCAGCTACAACAATTCATTTGGTCGTCTCTCCTGGTCGGCGAGCGCGCAGCGCGTCTATACGCCAGACAGCTCCGGTCATCGCCGCGACGATCGTATTTCACTCAACTTCAGCTACCCGCTGTGGTTTGGCGATAACCGCACCGCCAACCTGACGTCGAACACCTCGTTCAATAACTCGCGCTTTGCCAGCTCGCAGATTGGTATCAACGGTTCGCTGGACAGTGAAAACAACCTTAACTACGGCGTGTCGACCACCACCGCCACCGGCGGTCAGCATGATGTGGCGCTCAACGGCAGCTACCGTACGCCATGGACCACCCTCAACGGCAGCTACAGCCAGGGCGAAGGCTATCGTCAGAGCGGCATTGGCGCCAGCGGGACGATGATCGCCCACAGCGGCGGCGTGGTGCTCTCACCGGAAAGCGGCTCGACGATGGCCCTGATTGAAGCCAAAGACGCGGCCGGGGCGATGCTTCCGGGATCGCCGGGCACCCGTGTGGACAGCAATGGTTACGCCATCCTGCCGTATCTGCGCCCGTACCGGATTAACGCCGTGGAAATCGACCCGAAAGGCAGCCATGACGACGTGGCCTTCGATCGCACCGTGGCGCAGGTTGTGCCGTGGGAAGGCAGCGTGGTTAAGGTCGCGTTCGGCACTAAGGTGCAGAACAACCTCACCCTGCAGGCGCGCCAGGCGAACCACGAGCCGTTGCCGTTTGCGGCAAGTATTTTCTCCCCCGACGGCAAGGAGATCGGCGTTGTCGGCCAGGGCAGCATGATGTTTATCAGCGATGCGAACGCCAAACGCGCGATTGTGAAGTGGAGCGGCGGGCAGTGTTCGGTGGATCTGGGACAGCAAACAACAAAGGATAGCGTATGTCGCTGAGGAAATTACTAACGCTTTTTATCGTCTTAATGGCGCTGGGAACCACCTCGTCCTGGGCCTCCTGTACGCGTCTCTCATCGCCAACGGTGATGCTGGACATGGTGGTGGGCAGGGTGGTGGTGCCCCCGGATCTGCCGGTGGGCTCGGTGATCCTTACCCGCGACTGGACGATGAGCGCTCCCGGCGGGGCAAGCTATCGCTGTACTTCCGGCACCAACCGCTTTGCGGCGAAGATCGTGTCGCCAGGGGCCACGGACCTTGGAAATAAAATCTACTCCACCAACGTGCCGGGAATCGGCATGCGTTTCAGCCGCGGCGGCGCAACGGTAAATATCGTCTATCCCGACGTCTTTTCGTCCCGGGTATATAACACCACCAACTATTCCCTCGAAGGGTCGCGCTTTACGCTGCAGATTATCAAAACCGCGGCAACCACCGGCAGCGGCACCCTGGCGGCGGGTAAGTACACCTCCTACGACTGGGAGAGCGGCGGTAACCCGATCCTCGAAACCTATCTGAGCGCCAACGCCATCACCGTGGTCTCGCCCTCCTGTTCGGTGCTGAGCGGGAAAAATATGAATGTCGATGTGGGTTCCATCCGGCGCACCGACCTGAAAGGGGTCGGCACCACCGCCGGCGGGAAGGATTTTAATATCGACCTGCAGTGCAGCGGCGGCCTGAGTGAAACGGGATATGCCAACATTAGCACCTCGTTCTCCGGTACCCTGGCCACCAGCACTACCGCTACCATGGGCGCCTTGCTGAATGAAAAAGCCGGCAGCGGGATGGCGAAAGGCATTGGCATCCAGGTGCTGAAGGATGGCTCCCCGCTGCAGTTTAATAAGAAATACACCGTCGGCCGCTTGAATAATCAGGAGACCCGCTACATCACCATACCGCTGCACGCGCGTTTTTATCAGTATGGCCCGACGACCAGCACCGGCGAGGTGGAGTCGCATATGATCTTTAACCTGACGTACGATTAATACGGGAGGGGGAATGAAGGGATTGCCGAAAAACACTATCGCGTGGCTGCTATTTTGCGGCAGCCTCGCCGCCCCCTCGGCGTGGGGTTTTGAGACCAATTACGATCGCGGACGGGTCGATTTTGCCGGGCGGGTGACGGATATTTCCTGTAGCGTCGCGCTAAACGGCGGCCAGCATGCCGGCAGCGGTAATGTCTGGCTGGCGCCGGTCAGCCTGGCGGAAGTCCACGATCGCGGGGCCGGGGCGTTTATGAAACCGCAGCCGTTTACCCTGGCACTGTCAAACTGCCAGCTGCGCCATGATGGTGGGGCAGCCTCGCAGGATGAGGTGCGTCGGGTCAGCGTGCGCTGGGTCGATGGTTTTTTACTGACGGCGGTCGGTAACGAAAACGCCGGGTATCTGGCCAATACCTTGCCGGATGGAGCGCAGAATATTTATCTGGCGCTATCGACTAACGATAATAATACGCTGGATAAGAGTAATAAAATTGTCCCGGCGGACCCGCAGCAAAATCAGGTGCGTTTGCAGGAAAGCGCGGTCAGCGGCGGCCTGTTCACCTATTACGTTGGCTATGTTTCGCCAACGCCGAAAAGCGCCACCAGCGGGCCGATTACCAGCTGGGCAACGTGGGAATTAGTTTATAATTAAGTGACGTTAAAAAGCCGGGAATTCCCGGCTTTTTTTACATGGCAATATCATCGGCGACCAGTTGTTCAATACTGACTTCCCGCCAGTAATGTCCCTGGATAGCAAACCACTCCATTCCCTGCAGCCATTCTTTATGGGCTTCGCTTTCGACACCTTCAATAATCACATTATGATGGTTGCGCGATAAAAAGGTCACCAGCGCATCCATCAGCTGGCGGCCGGACTCTTTGCGCATCAGGTGCCAGAAAAAATCCTTATCAATTTTCACATAGTCAAAGTGATAACCGCGAATAGCGTTAATTCCCGCGTAGCCGGAGCCGAAGTCGTCGAGCCACAGTGAGGTATCCTGTGGGCTCTGCCAGGCGGCAAGAGAATTATGCAGCAGATTCTCGGCGTTTTCGGTTACCTCGAAATGGACGCAGGTCAGGGCGGCGATTTTGGCTTTTATATCCTTCTGGCGCAACAGGTTCAGGATATGGTCATCAACGTTAATTGTTGCGGAAATATGGTTACGTAAAAACCAGGCTTTATGCTTTTCAATCAGTGCCAGTTGTTCGAGAAAAATACGTTCACGAACGGCGGCGGTAGCATGGCGGAAAAAATCTTCGGGGGAAATAGAAAGATTATCAAAGCGGCTTAAGCATTCCACCGCGACCAGAGTACCTTGTGGGGAAAACATTTTCTGAAAGACGTAGCGTACAGCGATATCATTACGAGATAAAATGTTGTCTTCGAATATTTTAGTGTTCATTATCCCTCTTCACGAGGTTAGTCAGACAATAGGCAGAGGATACATTAATTATAGGCTACCTGATGATTAATGGGAATGGCGGGAAATGTAAATCAACAGCGAATAAGTACGCTTTATCCGCTACTGATTTACCGGGAGAACATTTAGCATTGATGGAGAGCGGCAATACGCTGATTCATAGTGCGGGAATTATCTATACCCAGTTTTTGCATGATATGGATGCGGTGGCTATGAACCGTTTTATGAGCAATGCCGAGCAGGGCGGCAATACGCTTATTATTATTGTTGGCAATGAGCAGTTCGAGGATCTGACACTCCCGTGGTGAAAGCTGTTTGCGCAATCCTCGCGGCGGCAGTTCGCTGACGCCTTTGGCGCGTTGGACGATAGATGAAAAAAGAGTTAGCGGAGATTTCTCACTAATAATCATAGCGTTGTCAAAGTTTATCAACTCTCTGCACAGCCCGACAATGTCGCTTTTCACCATTAGCGCCGGCTGCTGGCAGCGCAGCAGGGAAAGGCGGAGCGCATTCAGCAGATCGACGATTCTGATGGCAGAAATATCCTTATTAATTAAATTGAAAATAATCGTCTGGGCCAGTGGCAGATGTTTCTCATGGATGACATCGGCATAACTCAGACGGGTGGCATTTTCATGGCTATCAATAAGGTAGTGATAGATTGAGTGACCAATGAGATTGTCATTGGTGTACAGCAATATACTGTCCAAGGTTGTCAGATTCTCTTTTTGCGCTTGGCTTCTAAGATCAGGTCCAGCAGTATCTTCTCTATTCTGCGCTGGTCATCGAGATGGCGGAACTTAAACTGGCAGGATATCTGATAGTAGCTCTCACTCTCTTCATTAGCGTTATCCAGGGTGATAACAATGACATTTTTGACCACCAGGTCGATGGTGATCTCGCCATATTCTGCAAGCATAAGTACGGCGTTTTTCAGTAAGGCGTTATGGCTGAGAAATTTAAGATTCGGCGTTTTGGTCATCAATGCGCAACCGCCATCTGAAATGTCTTTGATATCGAAAAGATAGTTTTCGCCGTTTTTATGGCGGCCGCGGCAATAAAAGTCATGCTCATGGCGTAAACGAAAGCGGGGATCGCGGCGACGCTGCACTACCTGCAGGCATTCAGGCAATGAAAAAGCGTAGCGGATACCTTTATCGACACCGCTATTGTCATGTTTTGTCAGGGCCGCATTAAACTCTATTTTCCCTGGACGCCCTTCTAAGAGTCAAGCTGTTATCGGGATACTGTTGATCCGCCTGTTTTGATTGCGCAGTAACGTGTAAACTTCGCGGGAGATATATCGCTTTAGACAGCGTATCGCTTCCATTTTTGTATGTCCTTCGGCTACACGCCTGGCGACATATTCCTTTGTTTTTGCGTCAGTTCGTAAGCGTCCGATGGCGATGATGTGAAGTGCACTATTTGCAGCACGATCTCCACCACGATTAAGTCGGTAACGGTTCGTTTTTCCAGAAGAAACGGGGACCGGGCTGACACCACACAGTGCCGCAAATCCTGATTCTGATCTTAACCGTTGAGGATTGTCTCCGGCAGTGATCAGCAACTGTGAAGCGCTTTCGTATCCGATAGCATTACGTTTAATCAGCTCAGGTGCCAACTCGTCGACAATTGCCGCAATCATGACATCCAGATCAGCGATTTCGTCATGTAACTCGAGATAGCGTCGGGCAAGGGACTTTAATGAAATGCGATAAACGTTGGTTACATTGCGGTATTCACTGGCATCAGGTCTCCAGGAACCCAGGGTCCTGATGAGCTGCATGCGCGTCATATTTCTGAGCTGTTCACGTAATTCATCCGGGGCAGAGATAATATTTGAATGGATAATCTGGAGAGCGACTCTGCGGGCTGATATTGCTGTTTTTCGGCAAGTTTTTAATACCCGCAGGGACTCAATCATGCCATCACGCGTTTTGGGAGTAACTGTCCTGATGCCTGAGAATGCTGCATGAGCGGCACATTCAGCATCAATTGTGTCACTTTTACCCCGTTTGCGTCGCTCCATCCGGTCTGGAGCAGTCACCTCAAGAACTTCTAACCCGGCGTTCTGAAAATAACGAAGCAAACCGGAACCATAGGTACCTGTGCACTCAACACCAATTCGCTTTAATGTCCCAAACGAGGTCATCCATGCCAGCATCTGCCGGTAACCTTGTCGTGTTGTGGAGAAATACTGAGTCCCAAGGACTTTATTGTTCTGATCTACGACAGCGGCAACGTGCAAATCTTTATGTGTATCCACGCCACCCACAACGGCAGCTTCGGTAACTTTATCAACCATGACAGAGCTCCTGTGAGGAAACAGAGTTGAATCTCCAGACAGATAACCCGGACAGGACAGTAACGAGACAAGCCGTCAGGCCCTTCTTGAGTCACGCGCATCGGTGAGGAGATGCCTCGCATGAAGGCGCTTCCGGCAACCGACGGGTCCAGGGCAGGACACAAAAGGTCGATCGCTGTGTGAGTCAGGATGCGGGAAGGTCTTCACTGCATCAGTAATCACACCAATCTGGTTAAACGGCAAACTAAGTGGTGGTAAAGACTGACATCGGCATTATTACTATCGCTATGCAGGAGAAAGCGAATTTTATGCCCGGACGGGATTTTGCGATGGGTCTGAATATGAAACTCGGCAAAGTCCACGCGCGTCAGTTGGGTTATGATACTGGTGTTGTTAAAAAATATTTCAATTTCAGTACGTTTGCGCAACTCCTCTCTGAAAATAGCAATAATTTCATACTTACTGGTCTTTATCGTTCCCTCTGTCATATGCATCCCTTGTAAATAGTTGTCGTGAGGCGTTTGATTTTTCTTATAGCAATAGCAACATTCTGATTGGGTTAATCAGATGTTTTTATGAGCGTTTGATGTTATTGACTATCTTTGCAGTCAGATTGATATGTATAAACTTGGAATTTGATATTGTATTTCCTGTAATCAAGAGTTTCGAATTTTGGTCATGACAAAAACGACAACGGCCTCCAAGCTGGAGACCGGTCGAAGGATAAAAACTTAAGTTTAATTAACGGGGATAATGAGAGAACGATCGTCGATCACGCCCCATTTGTAGGATCTATAGTGCCAGTAGCGGTGAGGTTTTTCCAGGCAAATATTGAGGAGGGATAGGGTTCCCTCAATTTTGTCTGGCAGGTCAGCGGCGCGCGGCGGTGGCGATATTATCGAGGGTGCGCAGCGCTTCCGCGGGCAGGACCAGCTCGGCAGCGGCAATATTTTCCGCGAGGTGCGTGCGGGAGGAGGTGCCGGGGATCAGCAGAATATTTGGCGCTCGCTGGAGCAGCCAGGCGAGGGCGACCTGCATCGGCGTCGCCTCAAGCGAAGCCGCGACCTCGTTCAACTCCTGCGTCTGCAACGGCGTAAAACCGCCCAGCGGGAAAAAGGGCACCCAGGCGATGTGCTGGGCGGCCAGCGCATCCACCAGCGCGTCGTCGGCGCGATGGGCAACGTTATAAAGATTTTGCACGCAGACGATGGGCGTCATTTTCTGCGCATCCGCGACCTGCTTTGCCGTCACGTTGCTGAGGCCGATATGGCGGATTAATCCTCGCTCTTTCAGTTCCAGCAGGGTGGCGAGTGGCGCCTCCAGCGAACCCTCCACCGGGCCGTGCGGGCTCAGCATACTGCGCAGATTAACCACTTCCAGTACCTCAAGCCCAAGGTGACGCAAATTGTCTTCAACGGCCTGGGTCAGTTCGGCGGGCGACATGGCCGGTAGCCAGTTGCCTTTCTCGTCACGGCGGGCGCTGACCTTGGTGACAATGCACAGATCGTCAGGGTAGGGGTGGAGCGCTTTGCGGATCAACTGATTGGTGACATGTGGACCGTAGAAATCAGAGGTATCGATATGGTTTATCCCGGCCTCGACGGCGGCCTGTAGTACGCGCACCGCTTCTTCAGGATCTTTGGGCGGGCCGAAAACACCGGGGCCGGCCAGCTGCATCGCGCCGTAACCTAAGCGATAGACCTGGCGATCGCCGAGCGTGCCGCGACCGGATAAGGTGACACTGGACATAAGAACTCTCCTCACGGTGGCTAAGCCGTAAGTGTAATCCGCTCACAAGGAAGGCAAGGGGGAGAATATTGTCAGAATGTGCGACAGCAGCTCAGGCAGCCGCTGTCGCCAGAGGGGATTAGCCGAAGAACATCACCGACACGCAGAGCAGGCCAACCACCAGCGTAATGGCGTTACCCACCGAGCGGTACGGCTTCAGCGCCGGAATGAGCCATGTCGACAGCGTGGGCATGATAAACAGGATCATGGCGATAAGCGGTCCGCTGATAGCGTAGATCATTGAGATCGCATTCGGGTTGATAAAGCACACCGCAAAAGTGAAGGCGGAGACCAGCAGGATCGACATCGCGCGGTTGAAAGCGCGGCTCTTACGCACGCCCAGCAGGCCCAGCGAGCTTTTGACGATTTCGCTGGCGCCCTCAATCACTCCGAAGTAGGTTCCGAGAAACGACTTCGACATAGCGACGACGGCGACGATGATGCCGGTCACCGCCAGCCATCCCGGCGCGCCTGGCACCATCGACAGGGCGGAGAGGATAGTCACCCCCTGATCGCGGGCGGTCTCTATATAGGTTGCCGGGATCGCCAGCAGACAACTGAAGACAAAAAACAGCACGCTGGCGCAGATGATGGTGTAGGCCACCTTCATGATTTTTTTGCATTTACCCATGGCCAGGTCGCCGTGTTTCTCCTGCTGATCGATAGCAAAAGTCGAGATGATCGGCGTATGGCTAAAAGCGAAAACCATCACGGGAATAGAGATCCAGACCTGGTGGAGCGTCTGCGGGCTGAACTGCATCTGGCTGGTGAGATGCTCCGGATGCCAGTCGCGGATTAAATAGAGGGAGAGAAACAGGAAACAGGCGATAAGCGGGAAGACCAGAAAGCCCATCACCTTGATGGTGACCTGCCGTCCCATGAGAAAGATCAGGTTGAGGACCAGCACGACCCCCAGACTCAGCAGCGCACGCAGCCCTGGGGTCATCGGCGTGCGATGCGCCACCTGTTCGGCCAGCGAGTTGGTGATGGCCACGGCGTAGATGAGCACCACCACAAAGAAGGCAAGGAAATAGAGGCCGGTGATCAGGTTGCCAATTTTCTTACCATAGTAGTGATTAACTGCGCCGGTGATCCCGGTTCCCGGCGCGATATTGGCCGAGAGAATAAACTGGCTCAGCGCTTTGTGGGGCCAGTAAGTGAGCGGCCAGGCGACCAGCGCGGTGATGAACAGCACAATGGCGCCAGCCGAACCCAGCTGGATCGGTAGAAATAGCGTCCCAGCGCCTACTGCAGTGCCATATAAGGCAAAACTCCATAGAGTTTCTTCTTTAGACCAAATTTTAGACATTATGCGACTTTATCAACCGTCAAACCAAAAAAAAGGAGTGCAATTTACCATATTTATGGTTCGTCTGTTGCGATAGTTTTTGGTGATAAAGTCGCGGCGGATCGTCGAAGATCCGCGCCGGGATTAACCGCGCGCCGTCTGGCGCGGGCGGCGGTGACGAATAACGCGCTCGCGCAGGGTGTCCCATACCCAGTTAAAGGCCATGGTGTAGGGCAGGAAGAAAAGCATAAAACCGATCTCCAGCATAAACGCCTGCAGCAGCGAGACGCCCAGCACGATCGCCACCATGGTGACGCCAATGATGACGAATCCGGTTTCGAAACCGAGCGCGTGCAGGGCGCGTACTTTCAGCTGGCGGGGGAAGCGGGAGACCGGCCACAGGCGATCGAACGCCGCGTTATAGATAATGTTCCATACCATCGCCAGGGTGGCGAGCAGAATGCTCAGTCCGCCCATCTCCACTACCGAGCGCTGCATCAGCCAGGCGGCGGTAGGGGCGAGGATCAGCGTCGCCAGTCCTTCGAAGGTGATGGCGTGGATAACGCGTTCGGTGAGCGTCTTGCGCTGATGTGGGGTCTGTTGCATGGCGAGCTACCTCCAGTTTTAGCCTGAACAGGAAATTACCCGGCAGTTTATGGAAAAATATGATAAACAAAAGATAAGACCCATCGATATTGTAGATACATCATGCGTTATTCACCGGAAGCCTTAACCGCCTTTGTCGAGGCGGTCGACAGCGGATCGTTCTCCGCCGCCGCCCGCCGCCTGCGGAAAAGTCAGTCGACGATCAGTACCGCCATCGCCAATCTGGAGGCCGATCTCGGCGTAACCCTCTTTGACAGGGCAACGCGGCAACCGACGCTGACCCCGCAGGGGGAGCAGGTGCTGAGCTATGTCAAAGCGATTCTCGCCGCCAGCGAGCGGCTGGACGAACTGGCTGTGTCGCTGTCCGGCGAGACGGAGCCGCGGCTGACCTTCGTGCTCTCCGATACTCTGCACCCGGACGTGCTGGAAGATCTGCTGGTGCAGTTTGACCGCCGCTTTCCTCATACCGAGTTTGAGTGTTTGATTGGCGAAGACGAGGATGTGATCGATCTCCTGCAAAAATCCCGCGCCCAGGTGGGGCTGATTGAGGCGAGGGAGCGCTACCCCACCGATATCGGCAACACCCGCCTGCCGCTGCAGACGGCGATGGGCATTTATGTAGCCCCTGGCCATCCGCTGGCGGCGCAGGGTAAGGTCGCCTGGGATGAGCTGCGCAGCTGGCGCGAGCTGCGTTTGAGCACCTTTCTGGCCAGCGCCACCGAACCTGCCGCAGGCCAGGTCTGGTCGGCGCCAAACTACCTGCTGCTGCTCAGCATGGCGGCGCAGGGGTTCGGCTGGTGCATTCTGCCCAGCGCGCTGGTGGCGGAGTTTGCGCCGCAGGGCGGGCTGGTGGCGCTCGATATCCCCGGCTGGCCGCGGGCAATTTCAGTCGATCTGCTGTGGAATAAGAAAGCGCCGCCGGGAGCGGCCGGCAGCTGGCTGCGTCAGCATCTGCAGCGGCGTGAACGTTAACGAATAGCTATTTCTTTGTGATTGGCTTCACTTTTTTTAAACAATTACAAAGTTTTTTGATAACAATTATCTAGTATATCGCTGTTTCTTTGCGCAAATGCATGGGCAGGGGTAGAGGATGAAGGATGTCGTGATCGTCGGCGCGCTGCGAACGCCGATTGGCTGCTTTCAGGGCGCATTATCGCGCCATTCAGCCGTCGAGCTGGGGAGCGTGGTGGTGAAGGCGCTGGTGGAGAAGACGGGAATCGATCCGCACAGCGTGGATGAGGTGATCCTCGGCCAGGTGCTGACCGCGGGGACCGGACAAAATCCGGCGCGTCAGTCCGCTATTCGCGGTGGGCTGCCTAACACCGTATCGGCTATCACAATTAACGATGTCTGCGGTTCCGGCCTGAAGGCTCTGCACCTCGCTACCCAGGCGATCCAGTGCGGGGAAGCGGACGTGGTGATCGCTGGCGGCCAGGAGAATATGAGCCGCGCTCCGCATGTGCTTACCGACAGCCGCACCGGCGCCCAGCTGGGCAACAGCCAGCTGATTGACAGTCTGGTGCATGATGGGCTGTGGGATGCTTTCAACGATTATCATATGGGCGTCACGGCGGAAAACCTGGCCCGGGAATTTGGCATCAGTCGCGAGCTGCAGGACGCCTGGGCGCTCAGCTCACAGCATAAGGCGCGCAAGGCGATTGATTCCGGTCGCTTTCGCGATGAGATCGTCCCGGTTGTCACCGAGCATAACGGCGCGGCGCGCACCGTGGATACCGATGAACAACCGCGGGTGGATGCCAGCGCGGAAGGGCTGGCCAGCCTGCAGCCCACCTTCGATCGCCTTGGATCGGTAACCGCCGGCAACGCCTCAAGCATCAATGACGGCGCGGCGGCGGTAATGATGATGAGCGAGGCTAAAGCGCTGGAGCTGGGGCTGCCGATCCTTGCGCGGATCCGCGCCTTCGCCAGCGTCGGCGTCGATCCGGCGCTGATGGGCATTGCCCCGGTGCATGCCACCCGTCGCTGTCTGGAGCGGGCCGGCTGGCGGCTGGACGACGTCGATCTGATCGAAGCCAATGAGGCCTTTGCCGCTCAGGCGATCTCGGTTGGTCGGGTACTGGAGTGGGATGAGCGCCGGGTCAACGTCAACGGCGGCGCGATCGCCCTCGGCCACCCCATCGGCGCCTCCGGCTGCCGGATTCTGGTGTCGCTGGTGCATGAAATGATCAAGCGCGATGCCCGCAAAGGTCTGGCGACGCTGTGCATTGGCGGCGGTCAGGGCGTGGCGCTGGCGGTAGAACGCGCATAGCGCTATACCTCGATTTCCATGGCCTCCTGCGGGAGGCCTTTTTTATGCGCCGTGCTTTGCCGAACCCTTATTTTTCCCTCCCTCTTTCACTCTCCCCGGCGAAATTATTGAGCTTCGTCACGTCTTGTTGTGCCACCTTTTTTGAAACAAATAACTACGATCCTGGTCACTAAAACTATGGTGCCTAAAAAATAAAATGATGTTTCATAAAAACGAAATGTCATTTTATTTATTGTAAGGGTACCCTATGTTAAAACGCTCTCTGGTTCTCGCCGCCCTCTGCGGTATGTCTTTTGCAGCAACCGCGGTAACGATAGATTTACGTCATGAATTTATTGATGGCGGAAAGAGTGATAAAAGTAATGCTGACCGCGTCTCCGTTTCTCATCGCTTTGCCAACGGCTTAGGCTTTACCGTCGAGGCCAAATGGCGCTCAGGCGGCGACAACGGTTCGCAACCCTATTCGGACGTGGTGGGCAATGGTCATGAAGACACCATCAGCTGGCGCTGGAAAGCGACGTCGAACTTGTTCCTCACCCCCGGGTTTACCATTGAGAGCAACGACAGCCGCTCCATCTACAAGCCGCACCTGCACGCGCAGTACAGCTTCGACAACGGCTTCTATGTCGCCGCTCGCTATCGCTATGAATACACCCGCTATCCGAACAACGCTGGCAAAGATGATGACAAAGTTAACCGCGGCGACGCGTGGGCCGGATTTGTCCTCGGCGACTGGCGTACAGAGCTGAACTATGTCTATGCCCGCAGCTCGGAAGGGGTCAGCCGCAACGACAATAAACCCTACTCGCAGGAATATAACGTGAAGGTGGCCTATAAGCTGGATAATAACTGGTCGCCGTATGGCGAAATTGGCAACGTCGGGGTCAATGACCGCAGCGATCGCCAGACCCGCTTCCGCGTTGGGGTGGCTTACTCGTTCTGACCGACCATTCATCCCTCATCGTTTGTTTTCCCCGGCGCCGTCAGCCGGGGTTTTTTTATGGGGGAAAGAGAAGGGACAAAAAAAGCCCTCCATGGAGGAGGGCAAGGCCAGTTACAGAAAGAAGTGTGGCGTGGATCAGGCGCTCAGCATTGACGGGTGCGCGGGTAATTTCGCGATATAGATGGCCGGTTTACCGTCTTTATCGGAGCTGAACAGAATGGCGCTATCGTCCGGGGTAAATGAGGGGTGCGGGTGCGTTACCTGGCGGCTGTTGGCCACCGTCGCCCACGAGGTATCATGGCGCGCGACGCGGAAGTAGCGCTTTTCCGCCACGTTAAAGACATACAGCCAGGGATCGTTATCAATGGAGTAGCCGCCGGTATCCTTGACATCCACCGGTGTACCTGAGCCATCGCCTACCAGCAGCGTGCCATCGAAATTGCTCATCAGATGCGAGCAGGCCGGCATCGTCATCAGGGCCTCGTTGACGCCGCTTTCGGGATCAAAGCGATAGATCGTCCGCCCCTGCTGGCCTTTCAGATAGGAGACGTAGATCAGCGCCGAACCGTCCGGCACCCAAAATTCATGAGTACAGCTTTCGCCTGGAGCATGCGCTTTGACTTTGCGAACATGGCTGCCATCCTCGTTGACCAGCCACATGCGGGCGTCCACCAGATCGTGCGGCCCTTCATGGCAGAAGGCGACGGTATGGTCGTCGAAGGGACGATAGATCGGGTGTCCCAGCCAGATTTTTTCCTCATGGATCACCTGGCTCTCACCGCTGCGCAGGTCGACGCGCAGCAGGCGGCAGTGCGGTCCTTTATGGAAGAAATCATGGAAAATCTGCCAGTCGTTGAGTGGCGTCCAGTCGCTTTTGGCAATCTCAATGCCCACCAGTTTGCTGCAATCGCTGTTTGCCACCCAGGTGCCATACCCTACCCAGTCATCGCTAACGCGATAAACTTCGCGCTCGGCGAGGGTGGTCAGGTTGACTTCCAGCAGGATACGGTCATTTTTCACGTAATAAAGCGACTTATCGTCCGGGGAGAGGAAGCCGCCGAAGGTGTTATCCCCGGCGCCTTCGGTTAGCTGGACGGCCTCGGCGCTGGCGATATTCAGCAGATAGTAGTTCCAGTGGCCGTCAAACTCGCCGGCGAACAGTAAATGGCTGCCATCGTTAAAAAAGCACTTCTGATAGAAGTAGTTGCGATGACAGGTGACCTCCGGGGGGGTTAAGCGGGTGACTTCCGCCCCGGTATCCGGATCGTGGCTGACGTGATAATTCAGTTTGACCCGCATGCCTTTAGCCATGTAGTGCTCCTTTCTTTCCTGCGATGCCGCTGGACCAGAGGCGTGTCGCTGAGTGATATGTTTTAAAAGACGGGTATTAATTTATCAAAACATTGTTTCATTATTTGTGATGGCTCACGCAGTTCAGCGTAATTCCCGCGTTTTCAGCGGGCTGCTGGCTTCGCTTCGGCACCTCTGCAGACAATCGGTTGAATCTTCATCTTTTCAAAACCTTTTCCGGCCTGGCGCGTGCCGGGAGGCTCCTTTGCTTTTTCTTTTTTTGTAATCATCATCATAAAAAATGAAACATCGTTTTAAATAATATTGAAAATGGCTGGGGGCGGGGCTAAGATGGCACCCATCAGCAAAACGGAACTCTGTTTTATTTTCATTATGGTGGGCTATGCCCGAGAGTTCGCCCCACGCTCAGTCGCGCCGCCGGCGCGGACCGGGCCGAGAGAACCTTGCCTGCAAACAGCAGGCTCTGAACGACTAAGGAACATAATATGATTCTTGATGCATTCTCCCTGCAGGGAAAAGTGGCCGTCGTGAGCGGATGCGATACCGGTTTAGGTCAGGGGATGGCCCTCGGGCTGGCGGAAGCGGGCTGCGATATTGTCGGTATCAATATCGTCGAACCGGTGGAGACTATCGAGCGGGTAACCGCGCTGGGACGCCGTTTTCTCAGCCTGACCGCCGACCTGCGCCAGATCGACGGTATTCCTCAGCTTCTGGAGCGGGCGGTGGCGGAGTTCGGCCATATTGATATTCTGGTCAACAATGCCGGCCTGATTCGCCGCGAGGACGCGCTGGCGTTCAGCGAAAAAGACTGGGACGACGTGATGAATCTCAACATCAAGAGCGTATTTTTTATGTCCCAGGCGGCGGCGAAACACTTTATCGCCCAGGGCAGCGGCGGGAAGATCATTAACATCGCCTCCATGCTGTCGTTCCAGGGGGGGATCCGCGTGCCGTCGTATACCGCATCCAAAAGCGCGGTGATGGGCGTCACCCGCCTGCTGGCCAACGAGTGGGCCAAACACAACATCAACGTCAACGCCATCGCCCCGGGGTATATGGCGACCAACAACACCCAGCAGCTGCGCGCCGACGAGCAGCGTAGCAGCGAAATCCTCGATCGCATTCCCGCCGGGCGCTGGGGGCTACCGGCCGATCTGATGGGGCCAGTCGTGTTCCTTGCCTCCTCAGCCTCCGATTACATCAATGGCTACACGGTGGCGGTGGACGGCGGCTGGCTGGCGCGCTAACCGTCCGCGATGGCCGGGGTCTGTCGTATCGCTCCGGCCATCTGAGCAATTATTGTCCATACGCAAAAGTGCGGATCGTCCATACTCCGGAACACGGGTATAATGTTACCGCTCTGTATAAACAGGGTTATTAACTATTGGAAACGCATTTTTTGTTACTTTGAAAGTTTAATGTCCATCACAAAACCCATCCTGCCAGCAATATAGTCCATATCTTTGGCTTATCCTGCCTGACCCATTCATCCACCAGTCACGTACTTTCGTCTTATGTCTTACTCTGTGTGGCAGGAAAAAAATGACTTCAATCAGTAACGACTCTACATTATCGCCGCGGACGCAACGTGATACCCGGCGGATGAACTGGTTTGTTTCCATCGCCGCGGCGGTGGCGGGCTTGCTCTTTGGCCTGGATATCGGCGTGATATCCGGAGCGTTGCCCTTTATAACCGACCATTTCACCTTATCCAGCCAGCTTCAGGAGTGGGTGGTTAGCAGCATGATGTTGGGGGCGGCGATAGGCGCGCTGTTTAACGGCTGGCTGTCGTTCCGCCTTGGTCGTAAATACAGCCTGATGGCGGGGGCCGTACTCTTTGTGGCCGGCTCTATCGGATCCGCTTTTGCCGCCAGCGTGGAGGTGCTGCTGGTGGCCCGCGTGGTGTTGGGCGTGGCAGTCGGGATTGCCTCTTATACCGCGCCGCTGTACCTCTCCGAGATGGCCAGCGAGAACGTGCGCGGGAAAATGATCAGTATGTATCAGCTGATGGTCACCCTTGGCATTGTGCTGGCGTTTCTTTCCGATACCGCCTTTAGCTACAGCGGTAACTGGCGCGCCATGCTGGGCGTGCTGGCGCTGCCGGCGGTGATCCTGATCATTCTGGTCGTCTTTTTGCCGAACAGCCCGCGCTGGCTGGCGGAGAAGGGACGCCATATCGAAGCGGAAGAAGTGCTGCGGATGCTGCGCGATACCTCGGAAAAGGCGCGCGACGAGCTTAACGAGATCCGTGAGAGCCTCAAGCTGAAGCAGGGCGGTTGGGCGTTGTTTAAGGTCAATCGTAACGTGCGCCGGGCGGTGTTCCTGGGCATGCTGCTGCAGGCGATGCAGCAGTTCACCGGCATGAACATCATCATGTACTATGCGCCGCGTATCTTTAAAATGGCGGGCTTTACCACTACTGAACAGCAGATGATCGCCACCCTGGTGGTGGGCCTGACCTTTATGTTTGCCACCTTTATTGCGGTGTTCACAGTGGATAAAGCGGGCCGCAAGCCAGCGCTGAAAATCGGCTTTAGCGTGATGGCGCTGGGCACTCTGGTGCTGGGCTACTGCCTGATGCAGTTCGACAATGGCACCGCATCCAGCGGCCTCTCCTGGCTCTCCGTCGGCATGACCATGATGTGTATTGCCGGGTATGCGATGAGCGCGGCGCCGGTGGTGTGGATCCTCTGCTCCGAGATCCAGCCGCTAAAATGCCGCGACTTCGGCATCACCTGCTCGACCACCACCAACTGGGTGTCGAACATGATCATCGGCGCCACTTTCCTGACGCTGCTTGACGCGATTGGCGCCGCCGGCACCTTCTGGCTCTACACGGCGCTCAACGTGGCCTTTATCGGCATCACCTTCTGGCTGATCCCGGAAACCAAGAATGTCACCCTCGAGCACATTGAGCGCAACCTGATGGCGGGCGAGAAGCTGCGCAACATCGGTAATCGTTAATGTGAGGCGCGCGGCAACCACGGGCTGGCGACTTTGCGCGTCTCCCGATGGTTGTCGCCGTGAATGATATGCAGGGCGCTCAGGCGCCCGATGTCATAATGCGGCAGTTGCACTGTGGAGAGCGGCGGTAGAAACAGATCGCCAATGCCCACCATGTTGTCGTATCCCACTACCGCCACGTCCTGTGGAATGCGTAACCCCTGGCCCAGCAGCGTCTGATAGACCATAAACGCGATGCGATCGTTGCCGCAGATCACTGAGTCAAAGCCAGGTTTACCCTCGCGGATATGCGCCAGCACCACCGCCGGGATATCGTGGTAATGCTCATCGCCCTGGCCCATATACGAATGGCTCAGATGGTCCGGTTCGATACCGGCCTCCCGGCAGGCGCGCTCCAGCCCCCGGCGGCGGCGGATCGTCGCCGGCTGGCTGGCGGGTAAGTGCAGGCACAGCAGACGACGATAGCCAGCGGCAAGCAGGGCTTTCACCGCGTCGTACTGCCCCTGTTCATCGTCCGGGATATAGCTGGCCACCGGCTGGCTGAGGCTTTCGCAGTTGGCCAGCACGCAGGGCAGAGTCAGCAGTTTTTCCGGCAGCGGTACCTGGCGCAGGCCCATGGTGGTAAAGATAATGCCGTCCGGACGATGGGAGAGGAGCAGGTCGACCACCGCTTCCGGACGATCGTCAGAAAACATATTGACCACAAAGCTGTTCCAGCCGTGGGCGCGGGCCGTCTCTTCGATCGATAAGGTGATCTCCACCGAAAAGGGTGTGGTGACGGTATCCAGCGCCAGCACGCCGATGGTGCTGGGGGTTGCGCGCGCCCCGCGGATCTTCTTCGCCGACAGGTCGGGGACGTAGTTGGTTTCGGCGATGGCGGCCTGCACGCGGGCCAGCGTCTCAGGCTTGAGCCGCTCCGGGGTGTTCAGCGCCCGTGAGACGGTCATCAGAGATACATTCGCCAGTTTTGCTACATCTTTCAGGGACGCCATTTTTTCCTCCGCCATTGCCGCAGAGTACAGGCTATACAACTAAGTCGCTGATGTAAAAGAGTGAAACGATTTTCTGCTATCGCCGTCGTGAGCTATGTTGCGGTTGATTTTTGATCGCGATCGCATCTTTATTATGTTAACGTTAACTTTTGTGATTAACATCATATATCGCAGCGAATCCACCTGCGTTTTGTTTTTTGTTAACGTTACCATAATTGCATTCCTCTAACACGAGAATGTCATGATGAAAGCGCCTCACTCACACAGCTACCCGTTGCTCAGTGCCTTACTATTTTTCTTTTTCGTGACCTGGTCGTCATCCGGCTCCTTGCTCTCTATCTGGCTTCACCAGGAGGTTGGGCTGAAGGCAGGCGATACCGGTATTATCTATGCCGTACTGTCGGTTTCCGCGCTGTTTGCGCAAGTTTGCTATGGATTTATCCAGGACAAGCTGGGGCTGCGCAAACATCTGCTCTGGTATATCACCGCGCTGCTGATCCTCTCTGGTCCGGCGTATCTGCTGTTCGGCCACCTGCTGAAAATCAACGTCCTGTTGGGCAGCATCTTTGGCGGGATCTATATCGGTTTGACCTTTAACGGCGGCATCGGCGTGCTGGAATCTTACACCGAGAGGGTGGCGCGTCAGAGCCAGTTTGAATTCGGCAGGGCGCGGATGTGGGGCTCGCTGGGCTGGGCGGTGGCCACCTTTTTCGCCGGCCTGCTGTTTAACATCAATCCGCAGCTAAACTTCCTCGTCGCCAGCTGTTCCGGGCTGGTGTTCTTTATCCTGCTGGCGCGGCTGCGGGTCTCCTCGGCGCCGCATGCGATGCAGGAGGCGGTATCGGGCGGTAAGGTGACCCTCGAAGATGCGCTGCGCCTGCTGACGCTGCCGCGCTTTTGGGCGCTGGTCTTCTTCGTCATCGGCACCTGCATTTACGGCGTCTATGACCAGCAGTTCCCGGTCTATTTCTCATCGCAGTTCGCGACCCTGCAGGAAGGCAATGAGATGTATGGCTACCTCAACTCCTTCCAGGTGTTCCTCGAGGCGGCCGGCATGTTCTGCGCGCCGTGGCTGGTGAACCGCATCGGCGCCAAAAACGGTCTGATTTTCGCCGGCATGGTGATGGCGATGCGCATGGTGGCCTCCGGTCTGGTGGAGGGGCCGCTGCTGATCTCCATCACCAAACTGCTGCACGCGGTGGAGTTGCCGATACTGCTGGTGGCTATCTTTAAGTACAACAGCCTCAACTTCGATAAACGTCTCTCCTCCACCCTCTATCTGGTGGGCTTCGCCTGCACCAGCTCGATTATCGCCAGCGTATTGTCGCCGCTGGCGGGCTACAGCTATGAAAAATATGGCTTCGCCCAGTCCTACCTGATCATGGGCCTGCTGGTGTTCTGCACCACCTTTATTTCCATCTTCTTGTTGCGCTCCGGCAAATCCTCCGCCGATCCGCTGGTGTCGCAACCTACCGCTATCTGAATCAAAAAGAGTGAAAATGATGACTTACACAATCTCCCGGGCTGAACAGGTACTCCAGACACAACGCCAGGCGCTCAATCTGCGCTGGTATCCGCACTATCACCTGGCGGCCCGCGCCGGGTGGATCAACGACCCAAACGGTCTGGTGTGGTTCGACGGCTGGTACCATGCCTTTTATCAACATCACCCGTACTCCACCCAGTGGGGACCGATGCACTGGGGGCACGCGCGCAGTAAGGATCTGGTGCACTGGGAGCATTTGCCGGTAGCCCTGGCGCCGGAGGGCCCGGAGGATAAAGACGGCTGCTTTTCCGGCTCGGCGGTGGTCGATGGCGATACCCTGGCGCTGATTTACACCGGGCATAAGTTCCACGGCGATCCTGGCGACGAAGCCAATCTGTATCAGGTGCAGTGTCTGGCCACCAGCCGCGACGGGATCCACTTTGAGCGTCAGGGGATGGTGGTCGACACCCCGCCGGGTATGCACCACTTCCGTGACCCGAAGGTCTGGCGTGAGGGAGATAGCTGGTACATGATCGTCGGCGCGCGCGAAGGCGATACCGGCCAGGTGCGGCTGTACCGTTCAGCCGATCTGCGCCAGTGGCAGGACGCGGGGGTGCTGGATGAAGCGGAAAGCACCATGGGCTATATGTGGGAGTGCCCGGACTTCTTTACCCTCAACGGCAAACGCGTTCTGATGTTTTCCCCACAGGGGATGCAGGCCGCGGGGTTCAGCAACCGCAATCTGTTCCAGAGCGGCTATCTGATCGGCGAGTGGCAGCCAGGCCAGCGTTTTATTCGCCATGGCGAATTCCGGGAGATGGATAACGGCCACGATTTCTATGCCCCGCAAAGCTTCGCCACCCCCGATGGCCGGCGGATCGTGATTGGCTGGCTGGATATGTGGGAATCGCCGCTGCCGGAGCAGCAGGACGGCTGGGCGGGCATGCTCTCCTTGCCGCGCGAGCTGAGCCTGAGCGCGGATGACCGCCTGCAGATGCGCCCGGCGAAAGAAGTGGAGAGCCTGCGCGGCGCCTGGTTCCCGTGGCCGGTCAGCACCCTGAACAACCAGCAGACGACGATGGTCGACAACTGCGAGGCGATGGAGGTGAATCTGCGCTGGGACTGCGCCCGCAGCAGCGCCGAGCAGTATGGTCTGCGCTTTGGCGATGGCCTGCGCATCTACGTGGATGCCCAACAGCAGCGTCTGGTGCTGGAGCGGCATTATCCGCAGTATGGCCTGTGCGGGACGCGCAGCGTGCCGTTGACCGCCGGAGCGGATCTCAACCTGCGAATATTTTTCGATAGCTCTTCGGTGGAGGTTTTTGTCAATGACGGCGAAGCCTGCCTGAGCAGCCGTATCTATCCGCAGGCTCCCCGCCGTGAATTAGCGTTATTTGCCTGGAGCGGCTCGGCGGCATTAAACGAAGCCGGCGCCTGGCAGCTCGAATAATAATAAGGCTGTTGTCGTTAATAACCCGTCTTTGACGATGGGCGGGTTATTATTGCCTGCATCGTCGTGCGTTACCCATTAATAAAAAATTCAGTTCATTCCATAATAAAAGGGTTTACCGATGAATAAAATCTGGGTCGGGTGTTTTCTGACGTCTCTGTATCTGCCATCCGTTATGGCGCAGGCTCCGTTATCGCTGGAGGAGCGACTGGCGCAAATGGAGCAGCGGCTAAAGGCGACGGAGGCGCGCGCCGCCAGCGCAGAGGCGGAAATTAAGACGCTGAAAGGCCAGCAGCAGGCCGCGACGGTCGCCCGCGCGGAGCCTGCTTCGCCGCGTTTGCAGCTAAATGACAATGGCGAATTAAAATTTTATGGCGACGTCGAATTTAACCTCGATGGCGCCAGTCGCACCGGCAGCCTGACGTCGGTCAAGACCAGCGCGAATAAAAGCTGGGCGCCCGGCGATAAAGAGCGCTGGGATATTAACGGTCGTATTCTGCTGGGTTTCGATGGCAGACGGAATGGCGCCGATGGGCAATATGCCGGATTCAGCGTGCAGCCTCTGGCGGATATGGATGGCAAAATGAATCTTGATGATGCGGTATTTTTCTTCGGCCAGCAGGATGACTGGAAAATAAAAATAGGCCGCTTTGAAGCCTGGGATATGTTCCCGCTGAATCAGGATACCTTTATTGAATATTCAGGTAATACCGCCAACGATCTCTATTCCGATGGCTATGGCTATATTTACATGATGAAAGAGGGGCGCGGGCGCAGCAGCAGCGGCGGTAACCTTCTGTTTAGCAAAACGGTGGATAACTGGTATTTCGAAGTTAACACCCTGGTGGAGGACGGCAGTTCGCTGTTTGTCGATCAGAACTATCATGGTAACGCGCTGGAAAACCGCAAAAATGTGGTGTACGTGCGGCCGGTGGCGGCGTGGCAGTCCGGCGCCTGGTCGGCGGCCGCGGCGATAGAGAGCAATCTCGTCAACAATGCTTACGGCTATCAGAGCCAGAGCGGACGCTGGGTCGACCAGTCAAACCGCACCGGCTACGGGCTGACCATGAGCTGGAACACCCTGAAAAGCGATCCGCAGGATGGGGCGGTGGTCAATCTGAGTACCGCCCTGCTGGACGCGGCGGACGAAACCGACTTCAGCGCCGGGATCAACGCCCTTTGGCATCGCGTGGAGCTGGGCTATATCTATGCGCACAATAAAATCGACCAGTTCAATATGGCCGGGGTGACCAGCGAATGCGATGGCGATTGCGCTATCCTGGCGCCGGGACGCTATGACATCCATACCCTGCACACCTCCTGGCAGTTGCCGAATATCATGGCGATGCCGAACTTCAATATTTACCTTGGCGCCTATGCCTCGTGGCTCGATTCCACGGCAGCGAAGAGCGGGAATCCCGATGAACGCTACGGCGCCCGGGTGCGCTTTAAATATTTCTTCTGACAGGGCCGTCTGGCAGACCCTCCCGCGGCGTGCGCCGCGGGAGAGTTCAGACGGGCAGGTTAGCGCATCGCGCGGCGCAGAATGCGGTCGGTCTGGCGCTGGAAGTCCTCGGCCGCTTCTTCCACCGACTTTTTACCGTAGTCGATGTACTGCAGGGTGGTGCCGAACTGGGCGACGATCTGCGGATCGTCGAAGTACGGGGAGACCGGCAGAGCGGTGGGCAGGGATTGCGCCAGCTTCAGGCCGGACACCGCCGGATCGTCGGCTTTGATTACCCCATCCTCGGTCAGGTAGGTGACCGCCGCTTTACTCAGCGGCACGCCGCGCTCCAGTCCAAGAATATCCACCCCTTCTTTGCTGTTCAGCAGGAAGTTAATCACTTTCGCCGCCGCCTGCGGGTTTTTCGTCGATTTGCCAATCGATAACATTTGCGCGGGCTTGAAGAACAGTCCGGCATCGGTGGCGCCCGGCAGCATCGGGTATTCCCCCAGCACCAGCTTCGCCGGCGGCTTCAGGTTATCGGAATATTTGTTGATGGTGGAGTTCCACATGTAGGTCCCGCCCCATTCGCCCTGGATCCACGGCTTCATTTCGTACATGTTGCTCTTGCCGAAGGAGGCATAGTAGCGGGTGTCCGGCATCACATGGCTGTCGATAAGCTTCTTATACATACCGAAGAAATCCGCCCACTGCGCTTTGCTGTAGGAGAATTTTCGCCCTTTCTCATCGATGGCCGGCTGATTGTATTTTTGCACCATATAAGAGTTGAGCAGGGCCAGCACGTCCTGGTGTTCGAGCACCACCGGGTAGTACTGTTTCCCGAGCTTGCTTTCGAAAGTTTTTCCCGCCGCCATGAGTTCATCCCAGGTTTTCGGGAAGGGGATGCCCGCCTTTTTCCATGCTTCGTCGTTAAAGTAGAAGACGCGGGCGGTGACGGAAATTGGAATACCGTTAAGCTTGCCGTTGACCGTGGTGGACTGCAGTTCTTTGGCGTCGAACTGGCTGAGGTCGATCTCGTCTTTCAGGGTATTCAGATCGTAAAAGCCATCGCCATTTTTCGAAAAGATCGGCAGCCAGTTCCAGTTGGTCTGCATCACGTCAGGCTCGGTACCGCCGGCAATCTGGGTGGTCAGGCGTGAAAGATGGCCGTCCCAGCCGGTGTATTCTGCTTTGACGTTGATGTCTGGGTTTTGTTTGTGGAATTCCTCCAGCGCCTTGAGGGTGACCTGATGGCGGCCGTTGCCCCCCCACCAGGACATACGCAGGTCGACATCCTGCGCTAGCGAAGAGAAGGCGCTAAGGCCCAGGGTGGCGGAGAGGGTGGCGCTTATCAGCACGTTTTTCATTGTTATGCTCCAGGGTTCACAGAGAGAGGTTCTGTTCGGTTTTGGCGTCAAAGATGTGACACTTGTTGAGATCAAAGGTGAAATAGACTTTGCGATTCAGTCCCTTGGCAATCATCGGCTTCGCATCGTCCGACGGCACGCGGGCGGTCAGCTCATAATCAGCAACCTTCAGATAAACAAAGAATTCATGTCCCATGTTTTCCACACGTACCATTTCACCCGCGCAGGAACCCTCGGCAAAGGGTTCATCGGAGAGAGAGACAAACTCCGGGCGCACGCCAAAGAACACCTGCTGGTTCTTGTGGGTCTCAACTTTGCTTTGCAGCAGGTCGTTGAGCGGCAGCCGCTGATCGCCCAGCGTCAAATGCAGGCGACCACCGTGCTCAACCAGTTGGCTGGGACGAATATTCATCTCCGGCGCGCCGATAAACCCGGCGACAAACATATTTTTCGGCTGGTGGTAGAGATTGTCCGGGGTATCAACCTGCATAATGTGGCCGAGCTTCATCACGCAGATGCGGTCGCCCATGGTCATCGCTTCCGTCTGATCGTGGGTGACGTAGACGGTGGTCGCCGGTTTGCCAGATTTTTTCAACTGCTTATGCAGATCGGAAATGCGGATCCGCATCGAGGCGCGCAGCTTGGCGTCAAGGTTGGAGAGCGGTTCGTCGAACAGGAAGACGTCCGGTTTTTTGACGATCGCCCGGCCCACCGCCACGCGCTGCGCCTGGCCGCCGGAGAGCTGGCGCGGCAGGCGATCGAGCAGTTCTTCCAGTTCGAGAATTTTCGCCGCTTCTTCCACCTGTCTGTCGATTTGCGCCTTCGGCAGCTTGCTTAGCTTGAGGCCAAAGGCGAGGTTTTCGCGCACCGTCATGTGCGGATAGAGGGCGTAGTTCTGGAACACCATCGCGATGCCACGGGATTTAGGCGCCAGGTTGTTGACGATTTTGTCCCCAATCCGCACCTCGCCGCCGCTGATGGTCTCCAGACCCGCCAGCATGCGCAGGGTGGTCGATTTGGCGCAGCCGGAGGGGCCGACGATCACCATAAATTCGCCATCGGCAATCTTCAGGTCGATACCATGCACCGCTTTAAACCCGTTGGAGTAGACTTTTTCCAGTTTGTTGAAAATCACTTCAGCCATGATATTTCCCTCTTAACCTTTGATTCCGCTGCTGGTCACGCCCTGCACGAAGTAGCGTTGAGCCAGGAAGAAGACAATGATGGACGGCAGAATGGAGATGCTCGCCATTGCCAGAATTTCGTTCCACGGCGCGCCTTCCGTGACGTCGATAGACATTTTTAGCGCCAGCGCGATGGGATACTTATCGACGCTGTAGACGTAGATCAGCGGACCGATAAAGTCGTTCATCGACCACATAAACTGGAACAGCGCCACCGAGATAATGGCCGGCTTGAGGATCGGCACCACCACATACCACAGCACCTGGATGGAGTTGCAGCCGTCGATCTGCGCCGCCTCTTCCATATCGCGCGGCACGCCGCGCAGAAACTGGATCAGCATGAAGACAAAGAATCCCTGGGTGGCGAAGGCCAGCGGCAGGTACAGCGGCAGATAGCTGTTCAGCATCCCCATTTCGCGGAACATCAGGTACTGCGGGATCAGCAGGACGGTGCTTGGCAGCAGCATGGTGGTGATAAGCGTTGCGAACCAGAACTTCTTCCACGGGATCTCAAAGCGTGCGAAGCCGTACGCCACGATGGTGGAGGAAATGATCGTTAACACCACTTTCGGGATCACATACTTAAAGGTGTTCAGCATATAGTGGCCGAAATGGTATTCGGTGCCGGTCTTCCAGCCGTTGATAAACCCGTCCCAGGTGGCATGGGCAGGCCACAGCCCGAGGGTGGTGAAGATCTCATGGTTCGGCTTGAACGAGGCGGAGAACATCCACGCCAGCGGGTAGAGCATCAGCAGGCCGACGAATATCAGCACGACGTAGCGCACCACCCGGCTCACCTTTTCCCGGCGCAGCGTACGGGCGACCTCACGATCGGCGTCGCTCATCACCGGCGCCATCTGTTGAATATCAGCCATTTTTGCCTCCCTTATCGGCGGAGTAGAAGACCCAGTATTTCGATGACTTAAAGGCGATCGACGCAAAGACCGCCACGACGAGGAACAGCACCCACGCCAGCGCGGCGCCATAGCCCATGTCGAAGTACTTAAAGGCGGTATCGTAGATATAGAGCGAGAACAGGTAGGTGTAATAGGTCGGACCGCCGCCGGTTATCACGTACGGGCCGGTAAACTCCTGGAACGCCTGAGTGGTCTGCATAATAAAGTTGAAGAAAATCACCGGGGTGATCAGCGGCACGGTGACCTTCATGAACATCTGCCACTTTGAGGCGCCGTCAATCATTGCCGCCTCATACTGCGACTGCGGAACGTTCTGCAGCGCGGCGAGGAAGATGACCATCGCGGAGCCAAACTGCCAGACGCGCAGCAGGGTGACCGACATCAGCGCCAGGGAGGGTTCCCCCAGCCAGTTGATGGCATCGATGCCAAAGACGGCGAGAAAACTGTTCAGCAGGCCGTCAATGGCGAACAGGGCGCGCCACAGCACGGCAATCGCCACCGAGCTGCCGAGGATCGATGGGATGTAATAGGCGGTGCGGAAAAAGCCGATGCCGCGCAGTTTGAAATTGAGCACAAAAGCAATGCCGAGGGCGAAAGCCAGTTTTAAGGGGATGGTTAAAAAGACGTAGGCAAAGGTCACCCCCATCGATTTCCAGAACAGGCTATCCTCGGTCAACATATAGCGATAGTTTTCGATGCCGTTAAATACCGGCGGGCTCATCAAGTCGTACTCGGTAAAACTGAGAAAGAAAGATGAAACAAAGGGAAAAGCGGTAAAGACGATCAGCCCGATGATATAGGGCGATATCCATGCCAATCCCAGCAGCTTGTTTTCATTCATACATACCTACCTGGCTTACGAGTTGTAATACGGATCCGGTGACGCCGCGCTGTCGGCCTTTTACGCCTGACAACGCAAAAATGTCTGAACGCTTCCTCTGCTTAACATATCCTTGTTAATTAATGGGTTATCCTTTAACTGGTCTAGCAGGTAAGGGCTGTCAGCCCTTTTTTTATGCTGAACTGTTTTTTATAAAACACCGTTTTAATTTCATTTTATTGCGATTTGTTTCTGCGTCATGCAGATCAGGATGGAAATGTGATCAAAGTCGAAACGATGTTTCAAAAAGGTGAGGTGGTAAGCATTTTGGCCGTAAAGGGCGCCTGAAAGGAATGAAAAATTAGGCTTAACTGAGCGGGAAATATAATTACCAGGATAATGATTGTGGCCGCATCTTTTTATTGAAGGGCGCCGGGCAGTAACCGGGGACGGCGAACGCCCCCGTTATGGATTAGCCTTCAAGAAAATCTTCGCGAATGGGAGTAAAGGTATCGAGCAGCGTGCCGGGTTGCAGGCAGACGCAGCCGTGCATAATCCCCGGCCGCTTATACAACGTATCGCCGGCGCTGACGACGCGCGTCTCCTCGCCGATGGTGAACTCGAACTCGCCGGAAAGCACATAGGTGAGCTGTTCGTGAGGATGGTTATGCATCGGGCCGACGGCGCCGGCGGCAAAATTCACCTCCACGGCCATCATTTTGCCGTCGTGGGCCAGAATGCGGCGGGTTACGCCATTGCCGAGGTCTTCAAGGGTGGTGTCTTTATGAAAAATAAACATCTGGCGATCCTGTTGTTAAAGTGAAACATTGTTTCATTTAACTTATCCCACTCTTCATGAAAAAGAAATACGCGGCCAGAGAAGTGGAAAGTTGATCACAAGTTTGCTTCACTGGCAGAAACGACATAAGGAGCAGAAGATGAAAACCATTGGCCTGTTAGGCGGCATGAGCTGGGAGTCCACGATCCCCTATTATCGGTTGATCAATGAGGGCGTTAAGGCGCGACTGGGCGGCCTGCACTCTGCCAGCCTGGTGCTGCACAGCGTCGATTTTCACGACATCGAAGCCTGCCAGTCCGCCGGCGACTGGGATCGCGCCGGAGAGATCCTTGCTGAGGCCGCGGTCGGGCTGCAGCAGGCGGGGGCCGAAGGCATTGTCCTGTGCACCAACACCATGCATAAAGTCGCAGATGCCATCGCCGCCCGCTGCCAGGTTCCCTTCCTGCATATTGCCGATGCCACCGGACGGGCGATTGCCGCCAAAGGTCAGCGCCGGGTCGCGCTGCTGGGCACCCGCTATACCATGGAGCAGACCTTTTACCGCGGTCGTCTGCAGGAGCAGTTTGCCATCGAGACGCTGATCCCTGAGGCTGACGATCGGGCGCAGATCAATCAGATCATCTTCGACGAACTTTGTCTCGGCACCTTCAGCGAGGCGTCGCGGGATTATTATCTGCAGACGATCGCCGCCCTGGCGGAGCAGGGGGCGGAAGGGGTTATTTTCGGCTGTACGGAGATTGGCCTGCTGGTGCCTGCCGAGCTCAGCCCGCTGCCGGTCTTTGACACCGCGGCGATCCACGCGGAAGACGCGGTCAACTTTATGCTCTCTGCAGGACCGACGCCAGCGGCGTGAGGATCTGCGGCAGACTCTGCTGCAGGTGGGCAACAAAGGCGTCGACCAGCGCCGAGCGCGGGCGGTGGAGAGGGCGGATCAGGCTGACGGTAAACGGCACCTCGACGCTGAAGCGGCGCACCACCACGCCGCTATCGGCATAGTCCAGGGCGGTTAACGGATTCACCACCGAGATCCCGGCGCCGGCGCGCACCATGGCGCAGATCGAGGCCGCGCTGTGGGTTTCGACCACCATCCGCCGTTTAACCTGATGCTCAAGGAACAGGGCGTCGAGCAGCTGGCGATAGCTGTCGGTGCGCGACAGGCTGATGTAGTTTTCGCCCTGAAAATCGGCGGGGGTCAGCGTCGCCTGCGCCGCCAGCGGATGGCCGGCGGGCAGCACGCAGACTTCATTCAGCGTCAGCAGCGGGGTGCGTTCGGTGCCCGCGGGGGTATGCAGGGTCTCCGTCAGGCCAAGGTCATGGCGCTGGGCGGAGAGCCACTCCTCCAGCAGCGGCGACTCCTGGGGGACGATCTGCAGGCTGACCTCCGGGTAGCGAGCGAGAAACGGCGGCAACAGCAGCGGCAGAAAGGACTGGGAAAACACCGGCAGACAGGCGATCGACAGCTCGCCCTGGCGGAACTCGCGCAGGCTCTCGGCGGCGCTGACGATACGGTCCAGGCCATACCAGGAGCGCTGAACCTCCTCAAACAAACGCAGGCCCTGCACCGTCGGCTGCAGGCGACCGCGGGTCCGCTCAAACAGCTGCAGGCCGAGCACCTTCTCAAAGCGCGCCAGCTCGCGACTGACGGTGGGTTGCGAGGTGTGCAGCATCCGCGCCGCTTCGGTCAGGTTGCCGGTGGTCATCACCGCGTGAAAGATTTCGATATGACGCAAATTGACGGCTGGCATGCGGTCTCCGTGAGGCTCGGCTGGAACCATATCATTTTTGCATAGAGTCGCGATAAAACGATATTTTTTATTCGTCCGCCACTGTGGCGTAATCGAAAAAAAACAGCGACCAACACACGCACTGCACCGGAGTTCTTATGCCACACTCGCTTTACGCCACCGATACTGACCTGACCGCGGACAACCTGCTGCGCCTGCCGGCGGAATTTGGCTGCCCGGTCTGGGTCTATGATGCGCAGATTATTCGCCGCCAGATAGCCCAGCTCAGCCAGTTCGACGTGGTGCGTTTTGCGCAAAAAGCCTGCTCTAACATTCATATTCTGCGTCTGATGCGTGAGCAGGGGGTGAAGGTGGACTCGGTGTCGCTGGGGGAGATCGAGCGGGCGCTGGCGGCAGGCTACGATCCGCAGCAGAATCCAGAGGATATTGTCTTTACCGCCGATCTGATCGACGACGCCACCCTCGATCGGGTGAAGGCGTTACAGATCCCGGTGAACGCCGGCTCGATCGACATGCTGAGCCAGCTGGGCGAGGTGTCGCCGGGCCATCGCGTCTGGCTGCGCGTCAACCCGGGATTTGGTCACGGCCACAGCCAGAAAACCAATACCGGCGGTGAGAACAGCAAGCATGGCATCTGGTACAGCCACCTGCCGGCGGCGCTGGAAGTGATGCGTCGCTATCAGCTGCAGCTGGTCGGGATCCATATGCATATCGGCTCTGGCGTTGACTATGGTCACCTGGAGCAGGTGTGCGGCGCGATGGTGCGCCAGGTCGTCGACTTTGGCCAGGATCTGCAGGCCATCTCCGCCGGCGGCGGTCTGTCGATTCCTTACCGCGAAGGTGAAGAGGCCATCGACACCGCCCACTATTATGGCCTGTGGAACCGCGCCCGGGAGCAGATCGCGGCCCATCTGGGGCACCCGGTGAAACTGGAGATTGAGCCAGGACGCTTCCTGGTGGCCGAGTCCGGCGTGCTGGTGTCGCAGGTGCGCAGCGTGAAAGAGATGGGCAGCCGTCACTTCGTGCTGATTGACGCCGGCTTTAACGACCTGATGCGCCCGGCAATGTACGGTAGCTACCACCATATCACCGCTCTGGCGGGGGATGGCCGGGATCTCAGCGCCGCGCCGCAGGTCGAAACCGTGGTGGCCGGGCCGCTGTGCGAATCCGGGGATGTGTTTACCCAGCAGGAGGGGGGCAAAGTCGAGACCCGCCTGCTGCCGGCGGTGGCGCCTGGGGATTATCTGGTGCTCCATGACACCGGCGCCTACGGGGCTTCGATGTCGTCCAACTATAACAGCCGTCCGCTGCTGCCGGAGGTGCTGTTTGATGGCGGCAAGGCGCGGCTGATCCGCCGTCGCCAGACCATCCAGGAGCTGCTGGCCTTAGAGCTTATTTAAAAAAAGGTCCCGTCGTCACCGACTCGCGAAGCACCAGCGTGCCGGTAAACGGCGGGATCGTTTCTATCGGCTGCTGATTGGCAAGCTTGATCGCCTGGTCGATAGCCGTAGTGATCATGTTGTCGATCGGCAGATAAACCGTCGACAGCCCCGGCTCCAGCCATTTCGCGCTTGGCGCATCGTCGAAGCCAAACAGCGACACATCCTGTGGAATACGCAGCCCCGCCTGATGCAGCGCCTTTGACGCCCCCAGCGCCATATCATCGTTACAGGAAAACAGCGCGCTGAAGCGGGCTTTCTCGTCCAGCAGTTCCCGGCACAGTTCGTAGCCGCGGGTCATCGTCGAGTCCCCATACTTCACCCGGCTCGGATCCCACTCAATACCATGTTTTATCAGCGCGTTGCGGTAGCCCTGCAGGCGAGCCTGGCCGGTAGGGGTATGCATCGGGACGGTGATGCAGGCGATATCGCGGTGGCCCTGGGTAATCAGATACTCCACGGCCTGGAAGGCGGCTTCCTGCTGTTCGAAGAACACGCAGCGTTCGCGGGCCTGCGCCACATCGCGGTTAATCACCACCAGCGGCATGGCGATCGAGTTAATCAGCGACATGATCGCCTTCTCGCTCATGTGCCGGGTATAGAGGATGATCGCATCGCACTGCCGGTCGGCGAGCATCTGCACCGCTTCCTCTTCGCGCTCCGGCGTATCATGGCCGTCGGTGACGATAAGCTGCTTTCCCCAGGCTTCGGTCTGGCGTGACGCCTGCTGCAGCAGACGGCCAAAGTAGAAGCCGTCAAAGGTGGAGACGACCAGCCCGATACTATTGCTGGTCTGATTGGCCAGCGAACGGGCAAGGAAATTGGGCCGGTAGCCCAGCTCTTCCATCGCTTTAAAGACCTGTTGGCGGGTGCTCTCTTTCACCTGACCTGTGCCGTTCAACACGCGGGAAACCGTCGCTTTCGAGACGCCTGCGCGAATTGAGACATCCAGCATTGTAGCCATTCATCGATTCCTGATTTCACGTGGTAAAGCGCAGTTTATCACAGACCGAAAAGGGACATATCGACGGGGCGGGGCGGAAAAACCATCGCGATCACGCTTTTGGCAGGAACTGACGAGCCGACAGACTCTGGTATGCCAATGCCGATTTTATCGGATATTTGGGATACCACTGTGCGCGTTGCGAGCGCTGTCACAGAACTATTTTTGCCTGGCGACTATGTTTTGGTATGCCAAAAGTCTCTGGCTGTTCACCTGGCCGCAATAAGCCCTTTACACTGAGGTACTCTTTTATGGCATTACAGGACAAACTGATCGACGCGCTGGGGCGTTTCGCGACGACATTCAACAGCTATCGCTACATTATGGCGATCAAATCGGCGTTTATTACCCTGATGCCGGTGATCATCGTCGGGGCCTTTTCGGTGCTGATCTCCAATATGGTGCTGGATCCGAAGAATGGGCTCGCCAGCTTTTCCTCGCTCTCCTTTCTTGCGGCGCTGAAGCCGATCACCAGCGCGCTAAACTACGCTACGCTCAACTTCCTCAATATCGGCGCCGTGTTTCTGATCGGTATTGAGCTGGGGCGGATCAACGGCATCAAAAGCCTGTTTCCCGGCCTGTTGGCGGTGATCTGCTTTATCTGCGTCACGCCGACCACGGTAGAGATGATGGTCGATGGCCAGATGCACGTGGTGAAAGATGTCCTGCTGCGCCAGTTTTCCGATACCCGCAGTCTGTTCCTTGGGATGTTCATCGCCATTCTGTCAGTGGAGATTTACTGCTGGCTGGAAGGGCGCAAGGGACTGAAGATCAAAATGCCGGATACCGTGCCGCCTAACGTCTCTGCCTCTTTTTCCGCGCTGATCCCGGCGATCATCACCACCACCGCGATCGCCACCTTTGGTTTTCTCTTTCACCAGCTGACGGGAATGTATCTCTACGATGCGGTCTACCAGGTGGTGCAGCAGCCGCTGGAGCGGGTGGTGCAGAGCCTGCCGGGGATCCTGCTGCTGATGTTCGTCGCCCAGCTGTTCTGGGTGATCGGCATTCACGGCAACCAGATGATCAAGCCGATCCGCGAGCCGCTGCTGCTGGGAGCGATCACCGTCAATATGAGCGCTTTTGAGCAGGGGAAAGAGGTACCGAACATCATCACGATGCCCTTCTGGGATGTCTACATGAGCATCGGCGGCTCGGGGCTGACCATCGGCCTGCTGATTGCGGTGATGATCGCCACCAGGCGCAAAGAGATGAAAGAGATCGCCAAGCTGTCGATAGGCCCGGGGCTGTTCAATATTAACGAGCCGGTGATCTTCGGGATGCCGATCATGCTTAACCCGATCCTCGCCATCCCGTTTATCATCACCCCGCTGGTGACCGGCAGCATCGGCTATTTCGCCACCCTGACCGGCTTCGCCGGCAAGGCGGTGGTGATGGTCCCCTGGACCACGCCGCCGCTGATCAACGCCTGGCTCTCCACCGCCGGCTCGATGGGGGCGGTGGTGACCCAGCTTATCTGCATCGTCGTCGCGGTGCTTATCTATCTGCCTTTCGTCAAAATCGCCTCCCGCCGTGCCGATGCCGCGCAGCGTCAGGTAGACAATCAACAAACCGCCAACCCTGTCTGAGGAGCCTATGACTACCGTACGGATGACCATTCCCGATGATTTTATCCTTGGCGCGGCGGCTTCCGCCTGGCAGACCGAAGGCTGGAGCGGGAAAAAACCAGGGCAGGACTCCTGGCCCGATCTCTGGTACAAAAACGATCGCCACGTCTGGCATAACGGCTATGGCCCGGCGGTGGCCACCGATTTTATCAACCGCTTTCAGGAAGATGTGCAGCTGATGAAGCTGGCCGGGCTGACCCACTACCGCACCTCAATCAACTGGTCGCGCTTTCTGACCGACTATGAAAACGTCACGGTGGATGAGGAGTATGCGGCCTATTATGACCAGCTGTTCGATGCGCTGCTGGCTAACGGCATCACGCCGATGATCTGCCTTGAGCATTATGAATTGCCCGGCTATCTGCTGGAAAAGTATGGCGGCTGGGGGTCGAAAACGGTGGTTGAGCTGTTTGTGCGCTACGCGGAGAAGGTGTTTGCCCGCTACCACCCGAAGGTGACGCGCTGGTTTACCTTTAATGAGCCAATTGTGGTGCAGACCCGGGTCTATCTGGATGCTCTGCGCTGGCCCTATGAGCAGAACACCAGCACCTGGATGCAGTGGAACTATCATAAGGTGCTGGCGACCGCCAGCGTCGTGAAGCGGTTTCGCGAGCTCGGCTATCCCGGGACCGTCGGCTGCATCCTCAATCCGGAGGTGACCTACCCACGCTCACGCGCCCCCCATGACCTGCGCGCGGCGGAGATCTACGATCTGTTCTACAACCGCATGTTCCTCGACCCGCTGGTGCACGGCGTCTGGCCGCCGGAGCTTCTCGCGCTGCTTGAGCAGCATCAGGTGACGTGGGAGACCAGCGAGGAGGATCTGGCGGTTATCCGCGAGCACACCGTCGATGAGCTGGGGATTAATCTTTACTACCCGCACCGGGTCAAAGCCCCGTCGCGGGCCTGGCATCCGCACACCCCGTTCCATCCGGCCTGGTATTATGAGCCGTTTGAGCTGCCCGGCCGGCGGATGAACGCCTCCCGCGGCTGGGAAATCTACCCGCAAATCATCTTTGATATGGCGATGCGGATAAAAAATGACTATCGCAACATCCCGTGGTTCGTGGCGGAGAGCGGGATGGGGGTGGAAAACGAAGGCCAGTTCCGTAACCGCGAAGGCGTCATCGATGACAGCTACCGCATTCGTTTTATCAGCGAACATCTGTGGCACACCCTGCGCGCCCGCGAGGCAGGGGCCAACTGCCAGGGCTATATGCTGTGGGCGTTTACCGACAACGTATCGCCGATGAACGCCTTTAAAAACCGCTACGGGCTTATCGAAATCGATCTGCAAAACCATCGCGCCCGGCGACCCAAAGCCTCGGCGCACTGGTTTCGTCAACTGGGCGAACGGCGTGAACTGGTGCTGGATATCGATGATGAATACCGCTAGCCGGGGGCAATATTTGCTAAGATAGCGGCGTATTTGACTCGCAGGCATGTAACGCACAGGTGATTTTGTGGAAAAAGCGATAGTTCCGCCGGAAAAGAAGCCCTATCAGGAGATTGGTGATGACCTGCGCGCCCAGATCGCGCAGGGGCGCTACCCGGTCGGGTCGCGTTTGCCGCCGGAACGCCATATTGCCGAAACCTATGGCGTCAGCCGGACCATCGTGCGCGAAGCGCTGCTGATGCTGGAGCTGCAGGGGACGGTGGATATTCGTCAGGGATCCGGGGTGTATGTCATGCGCATTCCCCACGAGAACGACAGCGAAGAGGAGCAGCTGCTCAGCAGCGACGTCGGCCCGTTTGAAATTCTCCAGGCGCGCCAGCTGCTGGAGAGCAACATCGCCGCCTTTGCCGCGAAAATGGCCACCCGCGCCGATATCGACAATCTGAAGCGGATTATTGAACAGGAGCAGCGGGCAATCGCTCTCAACGACACCGCGCAGGATAACGCTCGTCTGTTCCATCTGGTGCTCGCCGGGGCGACGCAGAACCAGATGCTGTTGGCGACGGTAGAGCGGATCTGGCTGCAGATGGACAGCAGCCCGCTGTGGCAGCAGTTCAATGTGCATATTGCCAGCCGCGCCTGGCGGCTGAAATGGCTCGGCGACCGGCAGACCCTGCTCGCCGCGCTGCGGCGTCGCGATGTAATGGGCGCCTGGCAGGCGATGTGGCAGCATCTGGAAAACGTCAAAAACAGCCTGCTGGAGCTGTCCGATGAGGACGCCCCCGACTTTGACGGCTATCTGTTCGACTCAGTGCCGATTTTTCAGGGGAAGCTGGTATGACGATCCTGCCGCTGTACGCTGCGCCGCAGTTCGCCCCGCAGGTGACCGACTGGTTGTGGCAGGCCTTTGGCGGCGAGACGCTGCCGCGGCAATTCTTCGCCAGCATCGTGCAGCATAGCCAGACGGCGGAGGCGCTGCCGTTGACCTTTATTGCGGTGGAAGGCGAGCAGTTGCTCGGCACGATTGGCCTCTGGCGCTGCGATTTGATCAGCCGCCAGGATCTGTTTCCCTGGCTGGCGGCGCTGTTCGTCGCGCCCGCCGCCCGCGGTCAGGGGCTGGCCGGAAAACTGCAGCGGCATGTGATCGATTATGCCCGCCGCGCGGGCTTTCGGGAGCTCTATCTCTACTCCGCCTGCCGGGATTTCTATGAACGCTTCGGCTGGCGCTACATCGGCGAGGGACTGGATTACCCGGCCACCGCCGTGCACCTCTATCGCTATGACTTATCGCCTTCCTGCGGGGCGACCACCGAGTGACGACGGACCAGCGTCGGGCTGAACAGATGGGTGATCTCCGGCGCCGGCCGCTGCTCCGCCAGGGCTAAAGCCAGCTCGGCCGCCTGGGTCGCCATCGTAACGATCGGATAGCGGACGGTAGTCAACCGCGGGCGGACATAGCGCGAAATCAGGACATCATCGAAGCCAATCAGCGAAATCTCCCGTGGAACGTCGATGCCGTTGTCATTCAGCACCCCCATCGCGCCGGCGGCCATCGAGTCGTTATAGCAGGCGACGGCGCTAAAGTGGCGGCCGCGGCCAAGCAGTTCGGTCATCGCCTGTTCGCCGCCGCTTTCATCCGGCTCGGCAAACGTGACCAGCCGGTCGTTGCACGGCAGGCCGCTCTCCTCCAGCGCCGCGTAGTACCCCTGCAGCCGATCTTCCGCATCGGAGATATCATGGTTTGAGCACAGATAGCCGATACGCGTGTGCCCCTGCTGGATCAAATGGCGGGTCGCCAGCCAGGCGCCGTAGCGGTCGTCCAGCGCGACGCAGCGGGTTTCATATCCGGGCAGGATGCGGTTGATCAGCACCATACCCGGGATCTGTTTCATCAGCCCGGCGAGTTCCTCATCGGGGATCATTTTGGCGTGCACCACCAACGCCGCGCAGCGATGGCGGATCAGCTGCTCTATCGCCTGGCGCTCCTTCTGCACGTTGTGGTAGCCATTGCCAATCAGCAAAAAGTTGCCGGTGCGGTAGGCCACCTGTTCGACGGCTTTGACCATTGCGCCGAAGAAGGGGTCGGAGACATCGCCCACCACCAGACCGACGGTTTCCGTTGACTGCTGGGCTAGCGCCCGGGCGTTCGCGTTGGGGTGATAGTTCAGGGTTTCCATCGCCGCGCCCACGGACTGACGCGAAGCTTCGCTGGCTTTGGGAGAGTTGTTGATGACGCGGGAGACGGTAGCGACGGAGACTCCTGCGAGTCGGGCTACATCCTTAATAGTCGCCATACCATGCCTTTTCTAGGGTAAGCGTTTACATACTGCTATGTTACGGGAAAGAGCGGCAGATTCAAGGCGCGGCGGCGAAGGAATGGCGCAAATGTGATTCAGCGCGGGCTTATCGGTGACCTGTTTACATTGACGCGATCGGTAATTGAAACCGGCGCAGGAAAATACAAACCTTTGCTTACACTTTGCGATGCGCTGTTGCGAATGTTCGCTGGTTTGTTCGCGGATCCGGTTGATATTCTGGCTATCCCAGAGGTATTGATAGGTGGAGTCAACGTCACGTTGACCACTTTACTTACACCAGCCTGCGCAGATGCGCAGGTTTTTTTTTGCCCGCTATCGGCGTTGTTACAGATAGCGAAAATCGTAATAACTCGTTGCACTTAGGCTCACTCCCTTGCGTTTTCCCGCTGGCCCGTTACGGCCAAAAAACGTGACAATCGAGATCCCAGAGGTATTGATAGGTGAGTTTCTCAGGTACGCTCTTCGTACTGAACGTCTTACACCGACCTGCGCGGATGCGCAGGTTTTTTTTATTCCGAAAATCCCCCCGCTGCACTGCTTTCCCATGCCTTCTCGTGTAACCTGCTTTGACTCATCAACCGGTCACATGGAGTTGTTATGCTTTTGGGATTTTTCAGACTGCTGTTCAAGGGGTTATACCGGGTCAGACTGACCGGCGACACGCAGGCTTTATACCAGCAAAAGGTCTTAATCACCCCGAACCACGTCTCTTTCCTCGACGGCATTCTGCTGGCGCTGTTTTTGCCGGTCCGACCGGTTTTTGCGGTCTATACCTCAATCAGCCAGCGCTGGTTTATGCGCGCGCTGACGCCGATTATCGATTTTGTGCCGCTGGACCCGACCAAGCCGATGTCGATCAAACATCTGGTGCGCCTGATTGAGCAGGGGCGGCCGGTGGTTATTTTCCCGGAAGGGCGAATTTCGGTCAGCGGCTCGCTGATGAAAATTTATGACGGCGCCGCCTTTGTCGCCGCCAAATCGCAGGCGACCATTGTGCCGCTGCGTATTGAAGGCGCCGAACTGACACCCTTCAGCCGGCTGAAGGGGCTGGTGAAACGTCGCCTGTTCCCGCGTATTCAGCTGCATCTCCTGCCGCCCACCCATCTGCCGATGCCCGAGGCGCCGCGCGCCCGCGACCGGCGGAAGATCGCCGGGGAGATGCTGCACCAGATCATGATGGAAGCCCGGATGGCGGTGCGCCCGCGGGAAACCCTGTATGAGTCGCTGCTGGCGGCGCAGGACCGCTTCGGCGCGCGCAAACCCTGCGTGGAGGATATCAACTTCCAGCCGGATACCTATCGCAAGCTGCTGACCAAAACCCTGTTTGTCGCCCGCATTCTGGAAAAATACAGCCAGCCGGGCGAGAAGATCGGCCTGATGCTGCCTAACGCCGGCATCAGCGCGGCGGTGATTTTCGGCGCTATCGCCCGCGGGCGTATTCCGGCGATGATGAACTATACCGCCGGGGTGAAAGGGCTCAGCAGCGCGATAGCCGCCGCGGAGCTCAACACCATTTTCACCTCGCGCACCTTCCTCGATAAAGGCAAACTCTGGCACCTGCCGGAGCAACTGACCCAGGTGCGCTGGGTATTCCTGGAAGATCTTAAAGGCGATATCACCCTCGCTGACAAACTGTGGATTTTTGCTCATCTGCTGGCGCCGCGTCTGGCGCAGGTTAAGCAGCAGCCGGAAGACGCGGCGATGATCCTCTTCACCTCCGGTTCCGAGGGCAATCCGAAAGGGGTGGTGCACAGCCATAAGAGTCTGCTGTCCAACGTCGAGCAGATCAAAACTATCGCCGACTTTACCGCCAATGACCGCTTTATGTCGGCGCTGCCGCTGTTCCACTCTTTTGGCCTCACCGTCGGCTTGCTGACGCCGCTGCTTACCGGGGCGGAAGTGTTTCTCTATCCCAGCCCGCTGCACTATCGCGTGGTGCCGGAGCTGGTCTACGATCGCAACTGTACGGTGCTGTTCGGCACTTCGACCTTCCTCGCCAACTATGCCCGTTTCGCCAATCCGTACGATTTCTACCGCCTGCGCTACGTGGTCGCCGGGGCGGAGAAGCTGCAGGAGAGCACCAAACAGCTGTGGCAGGATAAATTCGGCCTGCGCATTCTCGAAGGCTATGGCGTGACCGAGTGCGCGCCTGTGGTCTCGATTAACGTGCCGATGGCGGCGAAGGTCGGCACCGTGGGCCGCATCCTGCCGGGGATGGACGCCCGCCTGCTGGCGATGCCAGGCATTGATCAAGGGGGGCGGCTGCAGCTGAAAGGGCCGAACATCATGAAAGGCTACCTGCGGGTGGAAAACCCCGGCGTGCTGGAAGCGCCTGCGGCGGAAAACCAGCACGGCGAGATGGAAGCGGGCTGGTATGACACCGGGGATATCGTTACCTTCGATGAGCAGGGCTATGTCCGCATTCAGGGCCGCGCGAAGCGCTTCGCCAAAATCGCCGGCGAGATGATCTCCCTCGAGATGGTGGAGCAGGTGGCCCTCGGCGCGTCGCCGGACAAAATGCACGCCACGGCGATTAAACAGGACGCCAGCAAAGGCGAGGCGTTGGTGCTGTTTACCACCGATAATGAACTGACTCGTGAAGCCCTGCTGCGCTACGCCCGCCAGCACGGCGTACCGGAGCTGGCGGTGCCGCGAGATATACGCTGGCTGAAACAGCTACCGGTGCTCGGCAGCGGCAAGCCAGACTATGTCACCCTGAAAAATATGGTCGACGAGGCGGAAACAACCCATGAGTGAGTCAGTACATACTAACCCTTCGCTGTACTCGAAAGGGATGCTGGCGGTGATCTGCGCCCAGTTCCTGTCGGCCTTCGGCGACAATGCGCTTCTCTTCGCCACCCTGGCGCTGATGAAGCAGCTCTATTATCCGGAGTGGAGCCAGCCGGTCCTGCAGATGTTGTTTGTGGGCGCTTACATCCTCTTTGCCCCCTTTGTCGGCCAGTTCGCCGATAGCTTTGCCAAAGGCCGGGTGATGATGGTGGCCAACGGCCTGAAACTGCTCGGCGCCGGCTGCATCTGCTTCGGCGTCAATCCGTTTATCGGCTATACGCTGGTGGGGATTGGCGCCGCCGCCTATTCGCCGGCCAAGTATGGCATTCTCGGCGAACTCACCACCGGCGATAAGTTAGTGAAGGCTAACGGACTGATGGAGTCCTCGACCATCGCGGCGATCCTGCTGGGCTCCATGGCCGGCGGGATCCTCGCCGACTGGCACGTGCTGGCGGCGCTGATCGTCTGCGCGCTGGTCTACGGCGGGGCGGTAGTGGCTAACCTGTGGATACCCAGGCTGCCGGCAGCGCGTCCGGGGCAGTCGTGGCGTTTTAAGCCAATGACGCACAGCTTCTTCAGCGCCTGCCGGACGCTGTGGCGCAACGGCGAAACCCGCTTTTCGCTGATGGGCACCAGCCTGTTCTGGGGCGCTGGCGTGACCCTGCGTTTCCTGCTGGTGATCTGGGTGCCGGTGGCGCTGGGCATTACCAGCAACGCCATGCCCACCTATCTTAATGCGATGGTGGCGGTGGGGATTGTGCTGGGTGCCGGGGCGGCGGCGAAGCTGGTGACCCTGGAGACGGTGTCGCGCTGTATGCCGGCCGGGATTTTGATCGGTATCGCGGTGATAGCCTTTGCGGTGCAGCAGTCGCTGCTGCCGGCGTTCGGTCTGCTGCTGCTGCTCGGGGTGTTCGGCGGGTTCTTTATCGTACCGCTGAACGCGCTGCTGCAGGAGCGTGGGAAACATTCGGTCGGGGCAGGTAACGCCATTGCGGTACAGAACCTCGGTGAGAACGTGGCGATGCTGCTGATGCTGGGGCTCTATTCCCTGGCGGTGAGCGTGGGTGTTCCACCGGTCGCCGTGGGGATAGGCTTTGGCGCGGTATTCGCCGTGGCCATCGCCGCGCTGTGGGTCTGGGGGCGGCGTAAATAACCTCCCGGCTTGCGCTGCGCTTGACTGGGCGAGGGGGTCGCCAATATCTGCTCTTCAGTAGCCCGGGTAAGGCGTATACGCCTTACCCGGGGCTTTGCTTTCTTACGGCGCCGGGTAGGTATAAACCTGATGCACCGCCTCAATCTCCGCTAATACCTCTTCGCTCAGCTCAAGCTGCAAACTTTCCACGTTGGCCTGCAGCTGCGTCATGGTCGTCGCCCCCAGCAGGGTGCTGGCGACAAACGGCTGCCGACGCACAAAGGCCAGCGCCATTTGCGCCGGATCGAGGCCGTGGCGTTTGGCGATATCCACATAGGCCGCTACCGCTTTCTGCGACTGCTCGCTGCTGTAGCGCGTAAAGCGGCTGAACAGCGTATTGCGCGCCCCCGCCGGCTTCGCACCGTTGAGATACTTGCCGGTCAGTGTGCCGAAAGCCAGGCAAGAGTAGGCCAGCAGCTCCACGCCTTCGAACTGACTCACTTCCGCGAGGCCGACTTCAAAGCTGCGGTTCAGCAGGCTGTAAGGATTCTGAATAGTCACGATCCGCGGGAGGTCGTGCTTATCCGCCAGGTGCAGATAACGCATCACGCCGAAGGCGGTTTCGTTCGACACGCCGATGTAGCGGATCTTCCCGGCGCGCTGGAACTCGGTCAGCGCTTCGAGGGTATCCAGCAGCGTCACGGCGGGCGCGGCGTCGGCCCAGGTATAGCCCAGCTTGCCAAAGCAGTTGGTTGGCCGCTGCGGCCAGTGAACCTGATATAAATCGAGATAATCGGTCTGCAGCCGCTTCAGGCTGGCGTGCAGCGCCTCGCGGATATTTTTGCGGTCCAGGACGTGATTGGGCCGAATGCTGCTGTCGTTATTGCGCGCGGGCCCGCTGACTTTCGAGGCGAGCACCAGCTTTTCGCGATTGCCGCGTTTCGCCAGCCAGTTGCCGACGTAGGTTTCAGTCAGCCCCTGGGTTTCCGGGCGCGGCGGGACCGGGTACATTTCAGCGACATCGATCAGGTTGATGCCGTTGGCAACCGCGTAATCGAGCTGCTGGTGGGCATCGGCCTCGCTATTCTGTTCACCAAAAGTCATGGTTCCCAGCCCGAGGGTGCTGATTTCAAGAGAACTGTGTGGGATACGGTGATACTGCATAGCCAGCTTCCTTTTTATTTATAAGGTCAGGCATTCCCCGACAAAGGAGTATCAACATGGCAGAGGGTGAGAAAAAGAGGAAGTAAAAAATCAAAAAAGCCGGGTGACGAGGAGGGGCGGTGAGTGAAACCCGCGGCGTCCTGGTATATCCCGACTCTTCTCAAAAGACTGGTGGTCGGTAAGCGCAGCGTCAACAGAAGCTGGGGCCGACAGGGAAAGATTAACGCTTAATGATTTGCGAAACGTCGTCACGATTGATCTGCATTTTATTACCCTGCTGATCTTCGTAACTGATTAAACCGGTATCGTCATCCACGGTAGGTTTACCGTCGGTCAGGATCATTCGCCCATCTTTGGTCGCCATGACGTAATCGCTGCTGCAACCGGAAACCGAGAACGCCAGTCCTACGGCGGAAATCAATACTGCCCATTTCTTCATCGTCAACACCTCTTCAGTAGCTGCACCCCATACCCGTCTATTAATAGCCTGATTTGTGAGACATAAAAAGCAGTAAAGTCTGAAAAAGGGTTGCAGCCTGTGACCAGGCTGCAATTTTGTGGTTTACAGCGGGTTTTTCTTATTACGCAGCAGGTTAAGGCTCTCCACCGCGATAGAGAAGAACATGGCGAAATAGATGTATCCCTTCGGCACATGGACGTCGAAGCTTTCCAGCATCAGGGTAAAGCCGACGAGGATCAGAAACGACAGCGCCAGCATTTTCACCGAAGGATGACGGTCAACAAAATCGCCGATGGGTCGCGCGGCGAACATCATCACCCCCACCGCGATCACCACTGCCGCCATCATGATGAACAGATGATCCGACAGGCCGACGGCGGTGATCACTGAATCGAGGCTAAAGATGATATCCAGCAGCATGATCTGCACGATAGCGCCGAGGAAGGAGTGGACGTTGGTCTTCAGCCCCTCCTCTTCACCTTCGATAGATTCATGGATCTCTTTACTGGCTTTCCAGATAAGGAATAGCCCACCGAGCAGCAAGATCAGATCGCGAAACGAGATCTCCTGACCGAAAACGGTAAAGAGCGGGTTGGTAAGCTTAACGACCCAGGCGATTGAGGCCAGCAGCGCCAGACGCATGACCATCGCGCCCATCAAACCGATCCGGCGCGCATGGGCGCGCTGGGCGGTGGGGAGCTTAGCCACGACCAGAGAGAGGAAAATAATATTGTCGATCCCGAGCACGATCTCCAGCAGCGTCAATGTGCCCAGCGCCAGCCAGGCGTTAGGATCGGTTATCCATGCAAATAACATTGTTCAAAGTCCTGCAAAATAGAAAGCAGCAATTATATGCAACCCCCAACGCAGAACAAAAAATTAATCGTGTTGTAACAAGAAATGGCGGGCAAGCAGAGCGGCGGTAAAATTCTTTTTCAGATAGAAACCGCGCGGCAGCGTGAGGATTGTCTCCCCGCGGGCGCCGATGGCTTCGGTCAGCGCCTTGCTGTTGGCGGCTTTCGGTCTTAACTGCAGCACCTCGCCGTGGCGGGCGGTAATGCGCTCGACCTCACCGAGAACAATGAGATCCATCAGCTCTTCCCAGTCCATGCGCAGCTGGCGCTCCTCGTCTTCGTCCGGGCTCCACAGCAGCGGTGCGCCGACGCGCCGCGCCGCCAGCGGGATGGTGCGTTCACCCTCCACCGGGATCCACAGGACGCGCTGCAGCTTATGCCGTACATGGCTGCTCTCCCAGGTGACGCCGCTATTGCCGGTTAACGGGGCGACGCAGACGAAGGTGGTCTCCAGCGGGCGTCCCCGGCTGTCGATGGGGATCGTTTTGAGCTCGACCCCCAGCGCGGCGAAATCCTGCTCGGGTTTACTGCCTGCGCTGGCGCCCAGCCACAGCTCCAGCAGAATGCCCGTCCAGCCTTTATCGCGCTTCAGATCGCGCGGAATGGGGATCCCCGCCAGCGCCGCCAGCTCGCCCAGCGAATAGCCGGCCAGCTGGCGGGCCTGGGCCAGCAGCTGTTCCTGACTTTGCGGCGGTGAGGCGAGCGGAGCGATAGCGGGCATAGGGCAATACCTTTGGTTAAAAAGTGAGCGCTAATTTTGCGCGTTGTGGATAGAGTTTACCGTTTTCTGAGTAACTATACCAATCTCATGATTTATATGGCTTTTTAAACTCATCATGCGGCTTATGAAAACGGTGTAAACGGGTTTTCCAGAACTGGTCACTGACAATAAACAGGATCTTACACCATGTTATCCACAGAAAAGTGGGATAACTGGGGAAAAGACTCACTACTGGTTCGATTTACAGCCTTGACGTGCGACGAAAATCGAATTTTTAGAGAAAATCTGCCGGTGGCCTGCGCGTAATCTGTGGATAAAATCGACATTGCTCGATCTTTCATCAGTCGGCGGATCGCATGTGTGATGATCGTCACGTTATGCTGTAATGTGTGAAAGGAATATATTCTAACTTTATGAATATGATACTATTATTTTCAGATGCTAGCGATGCGATGTTCGGATTACTCTGGGTTTTCCCGGGTTAATTCCGTACTTCTTCACAACTCTATCCACAGAAAAAGTGAATAAAATCGGCTGTCACGCGCTTTCATTGTTTATAACTCTGGCAATTACTGTGAGTTATTCAAATGTTATCCGTTCTCAGTGTGCGAACAGAGTGGTTTACCGTTTCCGGCGAGTGTGAAACAATCATTCACATTGAAGCTTATCTTGAGGTAGTCCGGTGATTGATGACGATGGCTACCGCCCAAATGTCGGTATTGTAATCTGTAATCGTCAGGGCCAGGTGATGTGGGCCCGGCGCTATGGTCAGCACTCGTGGCAGTTCCCGCAAGGGGGCATTAATCCAGGAGAATCCGCAGAGCAGGCGATGTATCGGGAATTGTTTGAAGAGGTCGGGTTAAGCCGTAAAGATGTGCGGATCCTGGCCTCAACCCGTAACTGGCTGCGTTACAAGTTGCCTAAACGTTTGGTGCGTTGGGACACAAAGCCGGTTTGTATCGGCCAGAAACAAAAGTGGTTTCTTTTGCAGTTGATCGGCAACGATGCGGACATCAATATGCAAACCAGCAGTACACCTGAATTTGATGGTTGGCGCTGGGTGAGTTACTGGTACCCGGTTCGCCAGGTGGTGTCGTTTAAGCGCGACGTCTACCGCCGGGTGATGAAAGAGTTCGCCAGCGTGACCATGTCGCTGGCGGAGAGCGCACCTAAGCCGCAAAACGCGCCTGCTTATCGACGTAAAAGAGGTTAAGCCACGCACATTATGCTCACTCGGTTGCGAGAAATAGTCGAGAAGGTCGCGAGCGCGCCGCGTTTAAACGAGGCGCTGGATATTCTGGTGACGGATGTCTGCCAGGCGATGGAGACGGAAGTCTGCTCGGTTTACCTGGCTGACAATGACCGACGCTGCTATTACCTGATGGCCACCCGCGGGTTAAAAAAACCTCGCGGGCGCACCGTTGCGCTGGCGTTCGATGAAGGCCTGGTGGGGCTGGTTGGCCGTCTGGCGGAACCCATCAACCTCGCCGATGCGCAAAAACACCCCAGCTTCAAATATATCCCCGCCGTCAAAGAGGACCGCTTCCGCGCCTTCCTTGGCGTGCCGATCATTCAGCGCCGCCAGCTGCTGGGCGTGCTGGTGGTCCAGCAGCGCGAGCTGCGTCAGTTTGATGAAAGCGAAGAGTCTTTCCTCGTCACCCTCGCCACCCAGATGGCGGCGATCCTCTCCCAGTCCCAGCTGAACGCCCTGTTCGGCCAGTATCGTCAAACGCGCATTCGCGCTCTGCCGGCCTCTTCCGGGGTGGCGATCGCCGAGGGCTGGATGGACGTCAGCCTGCCGCTGATGGAGCAGGTGTATGAAGCCTCGACGCTGGACACCGCCTCGGAACGCGAACGCCTGACCGGTGCGCTGGAAGAGGCGGCCAACGAGTTTCGTCGCTACAGCAAACGCTACGCTGCCGGGGCGCAAAAAGAGACGGCGGCGATCTTCGATCTCTACTCGCACCTGCTCTCTGACGCCCGCCTGCGTCGCGAGCTGTTTGCCGAAGTTGACAAAGGCGCCGTCGCCGAGTGGGCCGTCAAAAAGATCATTGAGAAGTTCGCCGAACAGTTTGCCGCGCTGAGCGACGGCTATTTGAAAGAGCGGGCCGGCGATCTGCGTACCCTGGGCCAGCGTCTGCTGTTCCATCTCGACGACAGTATTCAGGGGCCCAACACCTGGCCGGCGCGCATTATCCTCGTGGCCGACGAGCTGTCGGCCACCACCCTCGCCGAAGTGCCGCAGGATCGCCTGGCCGGCGTGGTGGTGCGCGATGGCGCCGCCAACTCCCATGCCGCTATTATGGTGCGGGCCCTCGGCATCCCAACGGTGATGGGCGCCGATATTCAGCCCTCGCTGCTGCATGGCCATACGCTGATTGTCGATGGCTATCGCGGTGAACTGCTGGTGGATCCTGAACCTGTCCTGTTGCAGGAGTATCAGCGCCTTATCAGCGAAGAGAACGAACTCAGCCGCCTGGCGGAGGACGATCTCCAGCGCGCGTCGGAGCTGAAAAGCGGCGAGCGGGTGAAAGTCATGCTTAACGCCGGCTTAAGCCCCGAGCACGAAGAGAAGCTCGGCAGCTTTGTTGACGGCATTGGCCTCTACCGCACCGAAATTCCCTTTATGCTGCAGAGCGGCTTCCCCTCAGAAGAGGAGCAGGTCGCCCAGTATCAGGGCATGCTGCAGATGTTTAACAGCAAACCGGTGACCCTGCGTACCCTGGACATCGGCGCGGATAAACAGCTGCCGTATATGCCGATCAGCGAAGAGAACCCGTGCCTCGGCTGGCGCGGGATCCGCATCACCCTCGATCAGCCGGAGATCTTTTTGATCCAGGTGCGGGCGATGCTGCGCGCCAACGCCGCCACCGGCAACCTCAGCATTTTGCTGCCGATGGTGACCAGTCTGGAGGAGGTGGATGAGGCCCGTCGGCTGATCGATCGCGCCAGCCGGGAAGTGGAAGAGATGATCGGCTACGCCATCCCACGTCCGCGCCTGGGGGTGATGCTGGAGGTCCCGTCGATGGTCTTTATGCTGCCGCAGCTGGCCAGCCGGATCGATTTTATCTCGGTAGGGACGAACGACCTGACCCAGTACCTGCTGGCCGTCGACCGCAACAATACCCGGGTCGCCAGCATGTATGACAGCCTGCATCCTGCGGTATTGCGTGCGCTGGCGATGATCGCCCATGACGCGGAGCGCTTTGGCATCGATCTGCGCCTGTGCGGCGAGATGGCGGGCGACCCGATGTGCGTGACGATCCTTATCGGCCTCGGTTACCGCCATCTGTCGATGAACGGCCGCTCGGTGGCGAGGGTGAAGTATCTGCTGCGCCGCATTGATATCGAAGAGGCGCAGGAGCTGTCGCGTCGCAGCCTCGATGCGCAGATGACCGCCGAGGTGCGCCATCAGGTGGCGGCCTTTATGGAGCGTCGCGGTCTCGGCGGCCTGATCCGCGGCGGGCGGTAGCGCCAGCCCGGGTGAGGCGTAAGCCGTAACCCGGGGATCCTCTGCTCGCACCCTCCGGCAAAGTAGGGTACCGCCGGGAAAACGGCATTCTGTTAGCATCCGTATACATATCTTTTACACGTTCGGCGCGGATCGCTCTTGTGGCTTATGCTATGATTCGCCTCCTTCGGCGTGCCCGTTTTGTTCGGGCATGGATCATCACCGCTGTCCACTTTCGGCGGAATAACAAGTCTTTATGGTGACAGATGAATAGTGGCTACCTGCATTTTCCGGAGTTCGATCCGGTCATTTTTTCTCTAGGCCCGGTCTCCCTCCACTGGTACGGTTTGATGTACCTGGTGGGCTTTGTCTTTGCGATGTGGCTGGCCACCCGTCGGGCGAATCGTCCGGGCAGCGGCTGGACGAAAAATGAAGTGGAAAACCTGCTCTACGCGGGCTTCCTCGGCGTCTTCCTGGGCGGCCGTATCGGCTACGTGCTGTTTTACAACCTGCCGGTATTTCTTGCCGATCCGCTGTATCTGTTCCGCGTCTGGGACGGCGGCATGTCGTTCCACGGCGGCCTGATCGGCGTGATCCTGGTGATGATTATCTTCGCCAGACGCACCAAACGCACCTTCTTCCAGGTCTCCGATTTTATCGCGCCGCTGATCCCGTTTGGTCTTGGCGCCGGGCGTCTGGGCAACTTTATCAACGGCGAGCTGTGGGGCCGCGTAGACCCGAGCTTCCACTACACGATGATTTTCCCGGGCTCCCGTGCCGAAGACCTGGCGCTGCTGCCGACGCATCCGGAATGGCAATCGCTGTTCGATACCTACGGCGCGCTGCCGCGTCACGCGTCGCAGCTGTACGAGCTGGCGCTGGAAGGCGTGGTACTGTTCCTGATCCTCAACCTGTTTATCCGTAAACCGCGCCCGACCGGCTCCGTTTCCGGTCTGTTCCTGATTGGCTACGGCCTGTTCCGCATCATCGTGGAATTCTTCCGCCAGCCCGACGCCCAGTTCACCGGCGGCTGGGTGCTGTACATCAGTATGGGGCAGATTCTTTCGATCCCGATGGTGCTTGCGGGTATCATTATGATGGTTTGGGCTTACCGCCACCGTCCGCAGCAACAGAATTCTTGAGGAACCATGAAACAGTATCTTGATTTGATGCAGAAAGTGCTCACCGAGGGCACGCCAAAAAATGACCGCACCGGCACTGGCACGATCTCCATTTTCGGCCATCAGATGCGTTTTAACCTGCAGGAAGGCTTCCCGCTGGTGACCACCAAGCGCTGTCATTTACGCTCCATCATCCATGAACTGCTGTGGTTCCTGCAGGGCGACACCAACATCGCCTATCTGCACGAGAACAACGTCACCATCTGGGACGAGTGGGCGGATGAGAATGGCGACCTGGGGCCGGTCTACGGCAAACAGTGGCGTTCCTGGCCTGCGCCGGACGGCCGCCATATCGACCAGATCACCACGGTGATGAACCAGCTGAAAAACGACCCGGACTCCCGCCGGATCATCGTCTCGGCATGGAACGTCGGCGAGCTGGATAAAATGGCGCTGGCGCCGTGCCACGCCTTCTTCCAGTTCTACGTCGCCGACGGCAAGCTCTCCTGCCAGCTGTATCAGCGTTCCTGCGATGTGTTCCTCGGCCTGCCGTTCAATATCGCCAGCTATGCGCTGCTGGTGCATATGGTGGCGCAGCAGTGCGATCTGCAGGTCGGTGATTTCGTCTGGACCGGCGGAGACACCCATCTGTACAGCAACCATCTTGAGCAGACCAACCTGCAGCTAAGCCGCGAACCGCGTCCGCTGCCGAAGCTGGTCATCAAACGCAAGCCGGCGTCGATCTTCGACTACCGCTTTGAAGACTTCGAGATTGAAGGTTACGATCCGCACCCGGGCATTAAAGCGCCGGTGGCGATTTAACCCCCAGCAGAGATAACCAACCGGCGCTCGATGGCGCCGGTTTTTTTATGCCCTTCGCACCACCCGATGGGAGCGCTTTCCGTTACCACCGGGAGAAGGTCGTTTTCACCTGCCCCAGGCCACAGGTGGTTGCGGTGGGCGAAGTTGGGTAGACGCTCGCAAAAAAATGTCCTTCTGTCGAGTATGCAAAGCTATTTTGCGTATCTGGCCGGGAAAGCTATTTTCCGTCGTCGCGCCAGAGCCAATCGCCGCGGCATACTCGACGCCATGAACAGAGAACATGGCTACACCCTGATGGAAACCCTGGTAACGCTGACACTGATGATGATCCTCAGCGTCGGCGGCCTGTACGGCTGGCAGCGCTGGCAGCAGCAGCAACGACTGTGGCAAACCGCCGTCCAGGTGCGGGATTTTCTGCTCTTTCTGCGCGATGACGCCAACGCCTACAACCGGGACCGCGTGCTTCGCGTCGGCCAGGACGAAGTGGGCTGGTGCCTGAGCGCGGAGGGGGAGGGGCCTGACTGCGCCTCGGGGACATCCTTCACGCTGCGCCCGCGCTGGCCGGGGATCACGCTGGCTGGCGTTACGCCTGGTCTGGGGTTTTATGGTCTGCGCAGCACCGCCTGGGCGGGGAATCTGCGGCTGCAGAGCGCGGCCGGCAGCTGGAGCATTGTGATCTCACACTGGGGGCGGATTCGTTTATGCCGCAGCGACAGCGCAGGAGGGTGTCAGTGAGCCGCCGCGGATTTTCCCTGGCGGAGGCGCTTATCGCCATGGTCATCGGCTCGCTGCTGCTGATGGGGGCCTGCCGCTTTCTGCCTGCCCTGCAGCGTCATATTCTGCGCCAGGGCGAACAGCTGGCCCTGGAGAACGAGCTGTGGCAGCGCGTGCATGCCGTGGGAAAACATCTGCAGCGCGCCGGGTACTGCCGGGGAGCGTGCGGCGGAGCCGGGCTGGAGCTAGCCGCTGGCGGCGAGTGTCTGATTGTGCGCTGGGATGCGAACAGCAACGGGAGATGGGAAAACTCCCCCGCGGCAGCGGCGGAGAGCACCGGCTTTCGCCTGCGCGACGGCGCGCTGGAGACCCTGCGCGGGGCCAGCGACTGCCGCGGCGGCGGATGGGAGAAAATCACCAACCCGGCCGCCATCGTGGTGACGCGCTTCTCGGTACAACGTCAGGTCACCCCGGGCTTCGCGCCGGAGCTGAGCGTGACGCTGGCGGCGCGCTCCGCGCAACAGACGGGCCTGACGAGCGAGGTTGAGCAGCGGGTGACGGGGTATAACCTGTGATCCGCCAGCGTGGAATGTCGTCGCTGCTGATGGTGCTCCTGTTGCTGACCCTCGGCAGCCTGTTACTCGAGGGGCTTAACCTGCAGCAGCGGGCGCTGCTGGCGCAAACCGCCAGCGAAACGCAAGCGATCCGCGATACGGCGATAGCCCATTCCGCGCTGCAGTGGGGAAAACAGCAGGTCTGGTCGGCGCAGGTGGCGCTGGCCTGCCGGGAGCAGGCGCCGCAGGGCTGGCGCGCCTGTCTGCGTATCTTCGGCGACGGTTCACTGGTGCTCAGCAGCGCCAGCGGCGAGGTGCAGGTCTGGCAGTCCGGCGAGGTGCGCGGCGGGCAGGTGCGTTTTTCCGCCCACGGCTGGAGCGATTTTTGCCCGCTCAGGGAGGCGAGCTTATGTCAAATGCCCTGAAGCGTCAGCGGGGGTTTAGCCTGCCGGAGACCGTGCTGGCGATGGCGCTGATGGTGCTGACGGTCACCGCGCTGGGCGGCTATCAGCGCGGAATGGCGCAAGGAATTGTCCAGTTGAACCAGACCCGTCAACTGTGGCGCGACGCGTGGCGCTATAGCCAGCTCTCCGCGCCGCCGTCGCCGGCACGCGGGCAGGTAAGCCGTATGCAGACATCGAGGCAAAGATGTGTCAGCATCACGGTAACGATCAGTAGACCCGTTGCAAAGCGGGTGCAGATGACCCGGCTGCATTGCCCGGTCAGCCAGTAGTCAGGAGCAATTATGTTAAGGGTATACCACTCAAACCGGCTGGATGTTCTCGAGGCGTTGATGGAGTTTATCGTCGAGCGCCAGCGGCTGGATGACCCTTTTCAGGCCGAAATGGTGCTGGTGCAGAGTACCGGCATGGCGCAGTGGCTGCAGATGACCCTGGCCGCGCGCTTCGGGATTGCCGCCAATATCGAGTTCCCGCTGCCGGCGAGCTTTATCTGGGATATGTTCGTGCGCGTCCTGAAAGATATTCCGGGCGAAAGCGCCTTCAGCAAGCAGAGCATGAGCTGGAAGCTGATGACCCTCCTGCCGCAGCACCTGGAGGAAGACGATTTTATCCTGCTGCGCCAGTATCTGAGTGATGACGGCGACAAGCGCAAGCTGTTTCAGCTGGCCGCCCGGGTGGCGGACCTCTATGACCAGTACCTCGTCTATCGCCCGGAGTGGCTGATGCGCTGGGAGGCCGGCCAGCGGGTGGAAGGTCTTGGCGATGCCCAGCAGTGGCAGGCGCCGCTGTGGCAGGCGCTGGTGAGCTACACCGCCGAGCTGGGGCAGCCGCAGTGGCACCGCGCCAATCTCTACCAGCGCTTTATCAGTACCCTGGAAAAAGCGGACGAACCGCCCGCCGGGCTGCCGTCGCGCGTCTTCATCTGCGGGATTTCCGCGCTGCCGCCGGTCTATCTTCAGGCCCTGCAGGCGCTGGGTAAGCATGTCGATGTCTACGTATTGTTTACCAACCCCTGCCGCTACTACTGGGGAGACATTAAGGATCCGGCGTTTCTGGCGAAGCTGCTGTCGCGTCAGCGGCGCCATCACCGCGAGGCGCGCGCGCTACCTCTGTTTCGCGACACCGAGCAGGCGCCGGGGTTGTTTAATGACGCCGGGGAACAGGATGTCGGCAACCCGTTGCTCGCCTCCTGGGGCAAACTGGGGCGCGACTATATCTACCTGCTGGCAGGGCTGGAGCGCTATGAGGAGCTGGACGCTTTTGTCGACATCGCCCCCGATAACCTGTTGCATAACCTGCAGTCGGATATCCTTGAACTACGCAACGCGGCGGTGGCCGGGCAGAGCGCAGAGGCATTCGCCCACAGTCGCGACAAACGTCCGCTGGCGCTGGATGACCGCAGTCTGAGCATTCACGTCTGCCACAGTCCGCAGCGCGAAGTGGAGGTTCTGCACGATAGGCTACTGGCGATGCTGGAGGCGGATCCGACGCTCACGCCGCGGGATATCATCGTCATGGTGGCGGATATCGACAGCTACAGCCCCTATATACAGGCGGTGTTTGGCGCGGCCAGCGGCGATCGCTGGCTGCCGTGGGCGATCTCCGACCGTCGCGCCCGAGAGTCGCACCCGGTGATGCAGGCGTTTATCACGCTGCTCTCGCTGCCGGACAGCCGCTTCGCCAGTGAAGATGTGCTGGCGCTGCTGGACGTCCCGGTGCTGGCGGCGCGCTTTAATATCACGGAAGAAGGGCTGCGCTACCTGCGCCAGTGGGTGAACGAGTCCGGCGTCCGCTGGGGAATGGATGACGACAACGTCCGTGAGCTGGACCTGCCGGCGACCGGGCAGCATACCTGGCGGTTCGGCCTCACCCGCATGCTGTTGGGCTACGCGATGGACAGCCGCGAGGGAGAATGGCAGTCGGTGCTGCCGTATGACGAATCCAGCGGTTTGATCGCCGAGCTGGTGGGCAACCTCGCGTCGCTGCTGATGCAGCTTAATCTGTGGCGACGCGGCCTGGCCCAGCAGCGGCCGCTGGCGGAGTGGCTGCCGGTCTGTCGCGATCTGCTGAATGACTTTTTCCTGCCGGACAGCGAGACCGAAGCGGCGCTGGCGCTGATTGAGCAGCAGTGGCTGGCGGTTATTGATAGCGGTCTGGAGGCGCAGTATGGCGAGCAGGTTCCGCTGACGCTGCTGCGCGATGAGCTGGCCCAGCGCCTCGATCAGCAGCGGATCAGCCAGCGCTTTCTTGCCGGCCCGGTCAATATCTGTACCCTGATGCCGATGCGTTCGATCCCCTTTAAGGTGGTGTGCCTGCTGGGGATGAATGACGGGGTTTATCCGCGCACGCTACCGCCGCTGGGCTTTGATTTAATGAGCCAGAAGCCGCAGCGCGGCGACCGCAGCCGGCGCGATGATGACCGCTATCTGTTCCTCGAGGCGCTGATGTCCGCCGAGCAGACGCTGTATATCAGCTATATCGGCCGTTCGATCCAGGACAACAGCGAGCGTTTTCCTTCGGTGCTGGTGCAGGAGCTGGTGGATTATATCGGCCAGAGCCACTGTCTCGCCGGTGACGAAGAGCTTGACTGCGACGCCAGCGAAGCGCGGGTTAAAGCCCACATCACCCATCTGCATACGCGCATGCCGTTCGACGTTGCCAATTTCCAGGAAGACGAGAACAAGAGCTACGCTCGTGAATGGCTGGCGGCCGCCGGCCAGCAGGGAGAGGCGCATAGCGATTTTATACAGCCGCTCACCGCGCCGCCGATTGACAGCCTGCCGTTCGATCAGCTTCTGCGCTTCTGGCAGCACCCGGTACGCGCGTTCTTTCAGCAGCGTTTGCGGGTCAATTTCCGCGCCGAAGAGGACGATATTCCAGACGACGAGCCGTTCACTCTTGAAGGGCTGAGCCGTTATCAACTGAATCAGCAACTGCTCAATACGCTTATTGAGGAGCAGGACGTCTCGGCTATGTTCCGCCGCTTTCGCGCCGCCGGCGAGCTGCCGTATGGCGCCTTTGGCGAGCTGGTCTGGGAGACGCAGCGCCTGGAGATGCAGGCGCTGGCCGAGCGGGTGATGGCCGAGCGCCAGCAGGCGCAGAGCATGGAGATCGATCTGCAGTGCGGCGGCGTGAACCTGACCGGCTGGCTGCAGCAGGTGCAGCCGGACGGTCTGCTGCGCTGGCGGCCTTCGTTGCTGAGCGTCTCCCAGGGGATGCAACTTTGGCTGGAACACCTTGTCTACTGCGCCAGCGGCGGCACCGGCGAGAGCCGGCTGTTTGTGCGGAAAGAGGGAGAGTGGCGCTTTCCGGCGCTGGCGCCCGCCGAGGCGCAGGCGTACCTTAACGAGCTGGTGGATGGCTATTTGCTGGGGATGTCGCAGCCGCTGCTGCTGCTGCCGGAAAGCGGTGGCGCCTGGCTGAAAGCCTGTTACGACGCCGAAAAGGATGTCATCTTAATGGACGAAGAGACGCAGCAGAAAGCGCGGAGCAAATTCCTGCAGACCTACGAAGGGAACATGGTGGTCAGCGGGGAGGGCGCCGATATCTGGTATCAACGCCTGTGGCGTTCGCTGGAGCCGGCGCATTACGAAGAAATCATTGCCCAGACGCAGCGTTATCTGTTACCGCTATATCGTTACCATCGGTCCACACAAATTTAAATAGTATAAAAATTGCGCACTGAATGGCGGTTCATTTAATATGCGCAACGTATCACGGACTGATGGACATAAAAGGCTGCACGCTGTGCAGCGCAAGTTTGTTAATGATGAGGTTCGTGAATGCCCCGCAGTTTATGGTTCAAGGTTTTTGTTGTGCTGGCCGCCCTCTGGGCGCCGTTTAGTCAGGCCGACACCGGATGGCAGCCGATTCAGGAGACGATCCGCAAAAGCGAAAAAGATACGCGTCAGTATCAGGCGATCCGCCTTGATAACGACATGGTCGTGCTGCTGGTTTCCGATCCGCAGGCGGTGAAATCGCTGTCGGCGCTGGTGGTGCCGGTGGGATCCCTGCAGGATCCGGCAGATCATCAGGGGCTGGCGCATTTTCTGGAACATATGACGCTGATGGGGTCGCAAAAATATCCCCAGCCTGACAGCCTTGCAGAGTTTCTTAAGCTGCACGGCGGCAGCCATAACGCCAGTACCGCGCCCTACCGCACCGCGTTTTATCTTGAAGTGGAAAATGATGCGCTGGACGGGGCCGTAGATCGCCTGGCCGACGCCATCGCCGCGCCGCTGCTGGATAAAAAATATGCCGACCGCGAACGTAACGCGGTCAACGCCGAGCTGACGATGGCCCGGACGCGAGACGGGATGCGCATGGCCCAGGTCAGCGCGGAGACCATCAACCCGGCTCACCCGGCGGCCCACTTCTCGGGTGGCAACCTCGAGACGCTCAGCGATAAGCCCGGCAGCCCGGTGCTTGATGCGCTGCACACCTTCCGCGATAGCTGGTACTCCGCCAATCTGATGAAAGCGGTGATCTACAGCAACAAGCCGTTGCCGGCGCTGGCGCGTATGGCTGCGGACACCTTTGGCCGCGTGCCGAATCGTCAGATCAGCAGGCCGGAAATTACCGTCCCGGTGGTCACGGATGCGCAAAAAGGCATCATTATTCACTATGTGCCGGCGATGCCGCGTAAAGTGCTGCGCGTCGAGTTTCGCATCGACAACAACAGCGATCGCTTCCGCAGCAAAACCGATGAGCTGGTCACCTATCTTATCGGCAACCGCAGCCCGGGCACGCTCTCTGACTGGTTGCAAAAACAGGGCCTGGCGGAAGGTATCCGCGCCGATTCCGATCCGGTGGTAAACGGCAACAGCGGCGTACTGGCGATCTCAGCCACCCTCACCGACAAAGGCCTGGCGCACCGCGATGAAGTGACGGCGGCCATTTTCAGCTACCTCGATCTCCTGCGTACTCAGGGCATCGACAAACGGTACTTCGACGAACTGGCGCATGTACTGGCGCTGGATTTCCGCTATCCGTCGATCAACCGCGACATGGACTACGTGGAATGGCTGGCGGATACCATGATCCGAGTGCCGGTCGAGCATGCGCTGGACGTGGTGAATATTGCCGACCAGTACGACCCGCAGGCGATCAAAGACCGGCTGGCGATGATGACCCCGCAGAACGCCCGTATCTGGTATATCAGCCCCCAGGAGCCGCATAACAAGACGGCCTACTTTGTCGATGCGCCGTATCAGGTGGATAAGATTAGCGAGCAGACGTTCGCTGACTGGCAGCACAAATCGCAGGCCATCCAGCTGCAGCTGCCGGCGCTCAACCCCTATATTCCGGATGACTTCACCCTTATCAAAAGCGATAAAGCCTGGCCGCATCCGCAGCTGATCCTTGATGAACCGACGCTGCGGGTGGTGTATGCCCCGAGCCAGTATTTTGCCAGCGAGCCGAAGGCGGACATCTCCCTGGTGCTGCGTAATCCCCAGGCGATGGACAGCGCTCGCCGGCAGGTGATGTTTGCCCTCAACGATTATCTCGCCGGCATCGCCCTCGACCAGCTCAGTAACCAGGCGGCGGTCGGCGGCATTTCGTTCTCTACCGGCGCTAATAACGGATTAATGGTCAATGCCAACGGCTATACCCAGCATCTTCCGGCGCTGTTCAGCGATCTGCTGCAGGGATACTTCAGCTATACGCCGACCGAGGAGCAGCTGGAGCAGGCCAAATCCTGGTATGCGCAGATGATGGATTCCGCCGAGAAAGGCAAAGCCTACGATCAGGCGATAATGCCGATCCAGATGGTCTCGCAGGTGCCGTACTTCCAGCGCGAAGTGCGCCGGGCGCTGCTGCCCTCCATTACCCTTAAAGAGGTGCTCAACTACCGCGCCAACCTGAAAACCAGGGGGCGTCCTGAACTGATGGTGATAGGCAATATGACCGCCGATGCCGCCACGACGCTGGCCCGCCAGATCCAGCAGCAGCTGGGCGCTGACGGCAACGAATGGTGCCGCAATAAAGACGTGGTGGTGAACCGGCAGCAGCTGGCGATCTTCAATAAAGCGGGCAACAGCACCGACTCCGCGCTGGCCGCGGTGTTCGCGCCGCCCAACGTGGATGAGTTCAGCAGCACCGCCGCCAGCACCCTGCTGGGACAGATTATTCAGCCGTGGTTCTACAACCAGCTGCGTACTGAAGAGCAGCTCGGCTACGCGGTCTTTGCCTTCCCGATGAACGTGGGGCGCCAGTGGGGCATGGGCTTCCTGCTGCAGAGTAGCGATAAGCAGCCGGCCTTCCTCTGGCAGCGGTTCCAGGCCTTCTTCCCCACCGCGGAGGCGAAGCTGCGGGCGATGAAGCCGGAAGAGTTTGCCCAGCTCCAGCAGGCGGTGATAAGCCAGATGCTGCAGGCGCCGCAGACGCTGGGCGATGAAGCCTCGAAACTGAGCAAAGATTTCGATCGCGGTAATATGCGTTTTGATTCACGTGATAAAGTAGTGGCTCAGATTAAACTGCTGACGCCGCAAAAACTTGCCGACTTCTTCCATCAGACGGTGGTGGATCCGCAGGGCATGACGATCTTGTCCCAGATTTCCGGTAGCCAGAATGGCAAAGCGGACTATGCCCAGCCGAAAGGCGGCAAAGTGTGGGAAAACGTCAGCGCATTGCAGCAATCCTTACCCCTGATGCGAGAGAATGAATGACCGACACCGCTGAGTCTTTGGATCCCCTGCGCTTGCCCCTGATCGGCGAGCGCCTGATAGAAGCCTCTGCGGGCACCGGAAAAACCTTTACCATCGCCGCGCTGTATCTGCGGCTGCTGTTGGGGCTGGGCGGTGAGGCCGCCTATCCCCGCGCCATCAGCGTTGAAGAACTGCTGGTGGTGACCTTTACCGAGGCGGCGACCGAAGAGCTGCGCGGCCGTATCCGCAGCAACATCCACGAACTGCGCATCGCCTGCCTGCGCGGCGAATCCGACAATCCGCTCTACAGCGCGTTGTTGGCGGAGATCGCCGATAAAGATGACGCTGCGAAGACGCTGCTGCTGGCTGAACGGCAGATGGACGAGGCGGCGGTATTCACCATCCACGGCTTTTGCCAACGGATGCTGAGCCTTAACGCCTTCGAGTCGGGCATGCTGTTCGAGCAACAGCTGATCGAGGATGAATCCCGCCTGCGCTATCAGGCCTGCGCCGATTTCTGGCGCCGTCACTGCTATCCCCTGACCCGCGATATCGCGGCGGTGATCCACGACGTCTGGAAAGGACCGCGCGATCTGCTGAAGTCCCTTGACCGCTGGCTGCAGGGCGAAGCGCCGCAGCTTAAGTCGCCGCCAGCCCCTAACGAGACGCTGGCCGAACGCCATCAGCAGATCATCGCCCGCATTGACTCGCTCAAGCAGCAGTGGCGCGAGCAGGTGGGCGAGATCGAAGGCGTGCTGGAAAATTCCGGCCTTGACCGGCGGAAGTTTAATCGCGGCAACCAGGGCAAGTGGATGGAGAAAGTGAACGCCTGGGCGCAGGAAGAGACGTTAAGCTACCAGCTGCCCGACGCGCTGGAGAAATTTGCCCAGTCGTTTCTGCTCGAGCGCACCAAAGCCGGTGTCGAACCGCCGGTGCATCCCCTGTTTAGCGCCGTAGAGTCGTTGCTGGCCTCCTCGCTGACGCTCACCGATCTGGTGCTGGCGAGAGCGATGGTCGAGATCCGCGATGCGGTCGCCCGCGAAAAGCGCCGCCGCGGCGAGCTGGGGTTTGACGATATGCTCAGCCGGCTTGACGAGGCGCTGCGCGGCGACAGCGGCGAGACGCTGGCCAGCGCTATTCGCCAGCGTTTTCCGGTGGCGATGATCGATGAATTTCAGGACACCGACCCTCAGCAGTACCGGATTTTTCGCCGCATCTGGCGCCGGCAGCCGGAGACGGCTCTGCTGCTGATCGGCGATCCGAAGCAGGCCATCTACGCCTTTCGCGGCGCCGATATCTTTACCTATATGAAAGCGCGCGGCGACGTTGCCGCGCACTACACCCTCGATACCAACTGGCGCTCCTCGCCGGGCATGGTGGGCAGCGTCAATCGGCTGTTCAGCCTCAGCGATAACCCCTTCATGTTCCACGAGATCCCGTTCCTGCCGGTGAAGGCGGCGGCGAAGAACAAGGGGCTGCGCTTTACCGTTGACGCGGCGGACGTACCGGCGATGAACGTCTGGCTGATGCCCGGCGACACTGTCGGGTCTGGCGATTATCAGACCTTTATGGCGCAGCTCTGCGCCACGCAGATCCGCGACTGGCTGAGCGCCGGTCAGCAGGGGCGCGCGCTGCTGTGGCGCGGGGAAACCTCGCGCCCGGTACAGGCTTCGGATATTACCGTGCTGGTGCGCAACCGGCTGGAGGCGGCGCAGGTGCGTGAAGCGCTGCAGACGCTGGGTATTCCCTCGGTCTACCTCTCCAACCGCGACAGCGTTTTTGAGACGCTGGAGGCCCAGGAGCTGCTCTGGCTATTGCAGGCGGTGCTGGCCCCGGAGCGGGAAAATACCCTGCGCAGCGCGCTGGCGACGTCGATGTTTGGCCTGACCGCGCTGGATATTGAAAACCTGAACCAGGACGAGCAGGCGTGGGACGCGCTGGTGGAAGAGTTTAGCGAATACCGCCAGATCTGGCGGCAGCGCGGGGTGATGCCGATGCTGCGGGCGTTGATGACAGCCCGGCATATCGCCGAGAATCTGCTGGCGACCCGCGGCGGCGAGCGGCGCTTAACCGACATTCTACACATCAGCGAACTGCTGCAGGAGGCGGCCAGCCAGCTGGAAAGCGAGCATGCCCTGGTGCGCTGGCTGGCGCAGCATATCGCCGAGCCGGACAGCAACGCCGCCAGCCAGCAGATGCGTCTCGAAAGCGATAAGCACCTGGTGCAAATTGTCACCATTCACAAGTCAAAAGGTCTGGAATACCCCCTGGTCTGGCTGCCGTTTATCGCCCGGTTTCGTAAACAGGACCAGGCGTTTTACCACGATCGCGAGACGTTCGCGGCGGTGCTGGATCTGGGCCAGGATGAGGCCAGCCTCGAGCTGGCGGAGGCGGAACGACTGGCGGAAGATCTGCGCCTGTTGTACGTGGCCCTGACCCGTGCGGTCTGGCACTGCAGCCTCGGCGTGGCGCCGCTCAGCAGCCGGAAATCCGGCAACAGCGATTTCCACCTCAGCGCGCTGGGACGGCTGCTGCAGGCGGGCGAAGCCATGGACGCCGCCGGGCTGGCTGCGCGGCTGGCGGACTTCTGTCATGGCGATATTGCATTACAGAGACCGGGCGAACTGGATCTCACCCCGTGGCAGGCGCCCGCGGCGACCATCCCGCGATTGTCGGCGCGCGAGCTGCAGCGCCGCATCGCCGACGACTGGCGGGTGACCAGTTACTCCGGACTGCAGCAGCATGGTTTCAGCGGCGGGCAGGATTTGCTGCCGCGTCTGGATGTTGATGCCGCCGGCGTCGGCGAAGTCGTGGAAGAGCCGCAGCTGACTCCGCACCAGTTCCCGCGCGGCGCCGCGCCGGGGACCTTCCTGCACAGCCTGTTTGAGGAGCTGGACTTCACCCAGCCGGTGCCGGAAGGGTGGATGGCGGAGAAGCTGCAGCTGAGCGGGTTTGACGCGCAGTGGGCGCCGGTGCTGACCGACTGGTTGGGGGGCGTGCTGAAGACTCGCCTGCCGGGGCCGGATATCGCGCTCAATCAGCTTGCGGCGCGGGATAAACAGGTGGAGATGGCATTTTACCTGCCCATCGCCCAGCTGCTGACGGCGGAGCGCCTTGACGCGCTTATCCGCCAGTACGATCCCCTCTCTGCCGACACGCCGCCGCTGGATTTCCGCCAGGTGCACGGCATGCTGAAGGGCTTTATCGATCTGGTCTTCCGTCACGAAGGCCGTTATTACCTGCTGGATTACAAATCCAACTGGCTGGGGGAAGATCGCGAGGCCTACACCCGGCCGGCGATGGAGCAGGCGATGCGTGCCCACCGCTACGATCTACAGTATCAGCTGTATAGCCTGGCGCTGCACCGCTATCTGCGCCACCGGCTGGCCGATTATGACTATGACCGCCACTTCGGCGGCGTGATTTATCTTTTCCTGCGCGGCATGGACGGGCAGGAGGGGGGGCAGGGGATCTTCACCACCCGGCCGGTGCGACCGCTGATTGACGGTCTGGATCAGCTTTTTGCCGGAGAAACTCAGGAGGAGGCCTCATGACTTTCGAACAACTACTGCTGGCGGCGGTGGAGCAGCGTCTGCTGCGGCCGCTGGACGTCCAGTTTGCCCTGATGGTGGCGCAAAACGACCCGCCGGCGGTCAAGCTGGCGGCGGCCTTGCTGAGCCGGGATGCCGGCGAGGGGCACGTCTGTCTGCCGCTCTCGCGGTTGAGCGGCGACGAGGCGCTGAGCGGTAAAGCCGGGGAGATCCGCGATCGGCTGCTGGCCGAAGCCGGCGCGCCGGAGGACTGGCCCGCACTGCTGCTCGCGTCGTCGGCGGTGAGCTGCGGCGATGCTCCGGCGCCGATGATTTTGTGCGGCGACCGGCTCTATCTCAACCGGATGTGGCGCAACGAGCTGACCGTCGCCCGCTTCTTCAATGAAGCCAACCGGGTGCTGGAGATGGATGAGGCCCGGCTGGCGTCAACCCTGAATGCCCTGTTCCCTGCCACCGGCGAAACCGACTGGCAAAAAGTGGCCGCGGCGGTGGCGCTGACCCGCCGCATCTCAGTGATCTCCGGCGGTCCCGGGACCGGGAAGACCACCACCGTGGCGAAGCTTCTGGCGGCGCTGATCCAGATCGAAGACAGCCCGCGCTGTCGTATTCGCCTGGCGGCGCCGACCGGGAAAGCGGCAGCGCGCCTGACCGAATCGCTGGGGGCGGCGCTGAGAAAGCTGCCGCTGACCGACGCGCAGAAAGCGTTAATTCCCACCGAGGCCAGCACGCTGCATCGTCTGCTGGGCGCCCAGCCAGGCAGCCAGCGGATGCGCTATCACGCCGGCAACCCGCTGCATCTGGACGTGCTGGTGGTGGATGAAGCCTCGATGATCGACCTGCCGATGATGTCGCGGCTTATCGACGCGCTGCCGGCCCACGGGCGGGTGATTTTCCTCGGCGATCGCGACCAGCTGGCCTCCGTAGAAGCGGGGGCGGTGCTGGGGGATATCTGCGCCTGGGCGAGTTCGGGCTATACCGCCGCGCGGGCGCAGGAGCTGACCCGGCTGACCGGTTCGCCGGTGCCGGCGGGCGATGGGGCTATCGCGGGCGTGCTGAGAGACAGTTTGTGCCTGCTGCAAAAGAGCTATCGCTTCGGTAGTCACTCCGGCATCGGGAGCCTGGCGCGGGCGGTGAACGCTGGCGCGCGCGCGGAGGTGAAGGCCACGCTGCGCCAGCCGTTTGACGATATCGCACTTCATCCCCTCAGCACGACCGAAGAGTACGAAGCCATGCTCGGCGCGGCTCAGCAGGGCTATGAGCGCTACCTGCAGCTGCGCCGCGAGCGGGCCGAACCGCAGGCCATGCTGGCCGCTTTCAGCGAATTCCAGCTGCTGTGCGCGCTGCGCGAGGGGCCGTATGGCGTGAGCGGCGTCAATGAGCGGCTGGAGCAGCGGCTCAACCGCCAGCGGGCGATCGCCCTGCCGCGCCACTCTCGCTGGTATGATGGCCGACCGATCATGATATCGCGCAACGACAGCGCGCTGGGGCTGTTTAACGGCGATATCGGCATCGCCCTGGAGCGCAACGGCGAGCTGCGGGTGTGGTTCCTGATGCCCGACGGCGCCATCAAGTCGGTGCAGCCGAGCCGTCTGCCGGAGCATGATACCGCCTGGGCGATGACCGTGCATAAATCGCAGGGCTCGGAGTTCGAACACGCGGCGCTGATCCTGCCGGCGCGCAGCGTCCCGCTGGTGACCCGCGAACTGGTCTACACGGCGATCACCCGCGCGAAACGGCGGTTGTCGCTCTATGCCGACGAGCAGGTGCTCTCCCAGGCCATTGTGACGCGCACCGAACGGCGCAGCGGCCTGGCGGAGATTTTCGCCGGGCGCGAAGCCCCCTGAGACGCCGGGTCCGGGCGATGGAAAATGCTGCAGCCGTTGCCCGGGCTGGCGGAAAAATCAGTAACTGAAGAACAGAGGGATAAGCCAGAGCGCCGAGATCGAGTTCATGGCGAAAAAGCGGACTGCTGCGCCGCCGGCCAGCGGTGGGGTGGAACAGCGGGCACAAAAAATCACCAGCGAGGAGATGAGAAGATTCATGCCGGACGTCAGGGCCAGCAGAAATAATATCGCGATGGCGGCGCCGAGCGCGGCATAGCCATGCTGATGATGGCGCTGGTTATCCCAGAGGAGCAGTATCATCAGCAACCACGGATAGAGGGCGACCGCGGTGGTAATGAGATTAATATGTCTGACCAGCCAGTTCGGTTTGGTTTCCATTCTTTAAGCGATCCTTGCTGGGCGGGTGGCGGCCGCGGCGCCAGTCGACGTCCTGTCGACAGCCAATAGCATATCGGTGAGCCAGCGAGAAAGAAATGGCCTGCGCGGAAACCAGGAATTTCGCCCGCGTGCGTACGCCAGGCTGGCGGGAAGAGGGGCGGGAGACCGGCCGGGGATAAAGCGATAAGCGTCGCGCTATCCCGGGCCGTTAGATAGAGAGGAGAAGGGCTTAAGCGAGGTCGGCCATCAGCACCTTCGACCGGCGCTGATAGTTATACATCTGCTTTTTACTCTCCGGCAGCAGGTCGATATCCACCGGCGTGAAGCCGCGCTCCTGGAACCAGTGGATGCTGCGGGTGGTTAACACGAACAGTTTGCTCAGTCCCATCTGCCTGGCCTGAGCGGCAATACGCTCCAGCAGCACCTCTCCCCGCGACGAGCTCCGGTAATCCGGATGCACCGCCACGCAGGCCATTTCGCCGATCTTCTCTTCCGGGAAAGGATAGAGGGCGGCGCAGGCGATGGTGGTGTTATCGCGCTGAATAATGGTGAATTTGTCGATCTCCATCTCCAGCTGTTCGCGGGAACGGCGTACCAGAATGCCCTGCTGCTCGAGCGGGCTTATCAGCTCAAGAATACCGCCGATATCATTGATGGTCGCCCGACGGATCTGCTCCGCGCTCTCCATGACGATCTGGGTGCCGATGCCGTCGCGTGAAAACAGCTCCTGCAGCAGCGCGCCATTTTCCTGATAGCTGATCAGGTGGCAGCGCCGTACGCCGCTGCGGCAGGCCTTCACCGCCCCGCGCAGGAAGCGCACGGTGCCGGAGTTATAGTCTTCGTCTGCTTCCAGCTCTTCGACGCGGGCTTGCGCCTCATTAGGGAACAGTTCGGAGACAATTTCCCCGGCCTGGTTGTAAACCCCTTGCGACGAACAGAAGCCGATCATTTTCTCCGCCTTCAGCTTGATGGCCAGCTGGGTAGCGATCTCTTCCGAAGTCAGGTTAAAGCTCTCGCCGGTGACTGACACCGCGACCGGCCCCATCAGGACAATGGCGCCGCTGTCGAGCTGACGATGAATCGCCTCTTCGTCAATGCGGCGAATGCGTCCGCTGTGGCAATAATCGACGCCGTCATCGACGCCCAGCGGCTGGGCAATGATAAAGTTGCCGCTGACGACGTTGATATGGGCCCCCTGCAGCGGGGTGTTGTTGAGGCTCATCGACAGACGGGCGGTGATCTCCAGCTGCAGCATCCCCGCCGCCTGCTTAACCAGCTCCAGCGTTTTGGCGTCAGTCACTCGCGTCTGCTTGTGATAGACCGGCTCGTGATGATGCTCGGCGAGGTTAGCGTCAATCTGCGGGCGGGCGCCATAGACCACCACCAGGCGAATGCCCAGACTATGCAATAATCCTATGTCATTGACAATATTTGAGAAATTTTCATGCTCAATGGCTTCGCCGCCCAGCATGATGACAAACGTTTTTCCCCGATGGGCATTAATATAGGGAACAGAATGGCGGAATCCTTCTACCAGTTCAGTGCGACGTTCCTTCACCATGACAAACCCTCAATGCATGATTATTCGTAATTATTGTATTTTTATTCTGTTTTGCCGTTAAACGCAAGCCCCAATTTGAGGCTAAGCCGCGAAAAACATGTGACCCGGCGCAGGGTGTCAATGAATGTTTACCCTTTTATAGATGACAGGTTATATGCCTTTCGTTAAAGTTTCTGGTCAATCTGTTTGTTTTGGGTATAAATGCGTTTTTATTGCTTGGGAGTGGCATGTCGGGAAACAACTCTGGATTAAGCCGTCGCCGTTTATTGCAGGGGGCGGGCGCCATGTGGTTAATGAGCGTGAGCCCTGTTGGGCTGGCCGCCGCCGCGCGGGTGGTCGCTGTTCGCGTCTGGCCAGCATCGACCTACACCCGCGTCACGGTGGAATCGAATCATGTGCTGAAATACCGGCAGTTTGCCCTCAGTAATCCGGAACGGGTAGTGGTCGATCTGGAGGGGGTTAACCTGAACTCGGTACTGAAGGGCATGGGGGGGCAGATCCGCGCTGACGATCCCTTTATTAAGTCCGCCCGGGTGGGCCAGTTTGATCCGCAAACCGTGCGCATGGTCTTCGAACTCAAGCAGAACGTTAAGCCGCAGCTGTTTGCCCTCGCGCCGGTGGCCGGCTTTAAAGAGCGTCTGGTGATGGATCTCTACCCCGCCAACGCTACCGATGTTCAGGATCCGCTGCTGGCGCTGCTCGAGGATTACAACAAAGGCGATCTGGAGCGGCAGGTGCCGCCGGCGCAAAGCGGGCCGCAGCCGGGCAAAGCCGGGCGCGACCGGCCGATTGTCATCATGCTCGATCCCGGGCACGGCGGCGAAGACTCCGGTGCCGTGGGGAAGTATCGCACCCGCGAGAAAGATGTGGTACTACAGATCGCCCGTCGCCTGCGGGCGCTGATCGACAAAGAAGGCAATATGAAGGCCTATATGACCCGCAACGAAGACGTGTTCATCCCGTTGAAAGTGCGTGTCGCCAAGGCGCAGAAGCAGCGCGCCGACCTGTTCGTGTCGATTCACGCTGACGCCTTTACCAGCCGCCAGCCCAGCGGCTCTTCGGTGTTTGCCCTCTCCACCAAGGGGGCCACCAGTACCGCGGCAAAATATCTCGCCCAGACGCAGAACGCCTCGGATCTGATCGGTGGGGTCAGCAAGAGCGGCGACCGCTATGTCGACCACACCATGTTCGATATGGTGCAGTCCCTCACCATCGCCGACAGCCTCAAATTCGGCAAGGCGGTGCTGGAGAAAATGGGCAATATCAATAATTTGCACAAGAATCGGGTAGAGCAGGCGGGCTTTGCGGTACTGAAGGCGCCTGATATCCCCTCCATTCTGGTGGAGACGGCGTTTATCAGTAACGTGGAAGAAGAGCGGAAACTGAAAACGGCCAAATTCCAGCAGGAGGTGGCCGAGTCGATCCTCGCCGGGATTAAAGCCTACTTCGCCGACGGCGCGACGCTGGCCCGCCGCGGATAACCACACAGGAAAGGGACATGGCCTTACTGAAAAGCGCCCATGGCGGCAATATCCGCGAGGCCGCCGCCCTGCTGGGCATAGCCCCCGGCGAGCTGCTGGATTTTAGCGCCAACATCAATCCGCTGGGGATGCCTGCCTCGCTCAGGCAGGCGATCGTTGACAACCCAGGCTGCGCCGAACGCTACCCTGACGTCGAGTATCAACAGCTGCATCAGGCGCTGGCTGCCCACCATCAGTTGCCGGCGGCGCATATCCTCGCCGGCAACGGCGAAACTGAATCGATCTTCACCCTCGTCCACGGCCTTAAGCCGCGGCGGGCGATGATCGTCATTCCCGGTTTTGCGGAGTACCGGCGGGCGCTGCAGACGGTGGACTGCGAGGTGGTGGAGTATGCCCTGCGGGAGCGCGATGGCTGGCAGCTGACCGACGCGATCCTCGATGCCCTGACTCCGGCGCTGGACTGCCTGTTTCTCTGCACCCCGAACAACCCCACCGGCCTGCTGCCGGAGCGGGGCCTGCTGGAAGCCATTGCGCAGCGCTGCCGGGCGCTGAACATCAGCCTGATCCTCGATGAGGCCTTCCTCGACTTTATCCCCGACCAGCCGGGGTTTATTCCTCTGCTGGCGCAGCATCCGCACGTCTGGGTTCTGCGATCGCTGACCAAATTTTATGCCATTCCGGGGCTGCGTCTCGGCTACCTGCTGAACGCTGATGCCCAGGCGGTGGCCCGACTGCGCGCGCGACAAATGCCGTGGTCCATCAACGCCTATGCCGCCCTGGCCGGGGAAATTATTCTCCAGGATCGGGCGTATCAGCGGGCCACCTGGCAGTGGCTGCAGGAGGAGGGGGCGCGTTTCTATGCGCAGCTGCAGGAGATGGCCGGGCTGACCGTGTGGCCCGGGCGTGCTAACTACCTGTTCTTGCGCTGCGACAGAGCCGATTTTGACCTGCAATATGCCCTGCTGCGCCAGCATGTGCTGATCCGCAGCTGTGCCAACTACCCGGGGCTGGATAGCCGCTATTTCCGCGTGGCGATCCGCAGCGCCGAGGAAAACGACCAGCTGCTGGCGGCGTTGCGCCGGGTGCTGGCCTGAGGCCTACTGCAGGATGACGCCCCCGGGCACCATCGCCAACAGATGCTGCTGCGGCCAGTGGGCGGCGATGTCGCTGTCTGCCAGCCGCCATTGCAGAAATTCGACGTCATGCCGACGGCGGTCCAGCAGCAGGCCGACGACGCTGCCGCTGTGCGCCACGTTGAGACCATAGAGCCCTGCGCTTTCCACCAGGTCCAGTAGCGCGTCAAACCCCGGCTTAGGCAACAGCTGCTGGCTGGCAATGGCGCTGATGGTCGCTGCTTCGCCCAGCAGCTGCGGGTTGCCGCAGTGGCAGGCCTGCTGTACTTTCTCCCACGCCAGCTGCAGCCGGGAGGCGTTTGCCAACAGGCCCGGCTCGCGCGGCAGCTGGTGATAGTCGGTGGTGCGCAGCGTCAGCGGGCTCTCCAGCACTAACAGATCGAGCGCCGGCGGAGGGGGACAGGCGATTTGCGTGGCGGCGGTATTATGGTCGAACAGCGTCAGCTGGCGAAACAGGGTGCTGTCGGTGGGCTCCAGCGCGACGCACAGGCGCGCCAGCGTCGGCTCATCCAGTAGATGGCCCAGATGATGGGCGGTGGCGACGGCGGTGGCAGCGATATCGGCGGTGCTGCTGGCCATCCCTTTGGCCACCGGGATCGTTGAGTGCAGGGTGATGCGGATCTGCTGGCTCAGCGCTGGGGGGTAGCCCCAGTGGGCCAGCAGCTGGTCGACCATCGCCCGCGACAGCGGCCGCTCGTCTTTTCGCGGTACCCCGGTCTCGACCTCGACGGTGCTGTACCAGTCCACCGGACAGGAGACCAGCTTTTCGCTGCCGAGGATCCAGCCCTGGATAAGTTCTCCGCACGAGGCGGGACATTGTGCAACAGCCACGTTTTCACCTTTCCGCTTACCTTCGCCAGGGCGCATAGTGGCATGGCGACCCGCCGGTTACCATGATTCTCCGCAAGAGGAGGCGCGTCGTTTATGCCGACACCGCCAGCTCGCGCGCCTGCGGCAATGCAAGACGCATGACGTCGCGGGCAATCATAAGCTCTTCATTGGTGTTGATCACCGCCACTTTGACCAGCGCATTATCCGCCTGAATAAAGGTCGCGCTCCGCTGGTTTTTCTCGTCGTCCAGCGCGAGGCCGAGAAAATGCAAATTGCGGCAGATCGTCGCCCGCGCCCGGGCGGAATTCTCGCCTATGCCGCCGGTAAAGATCAGCGCGTCCAGACCTCCCATCTGCATGATATAGCTGCCGATAGTCGCGCGAATGCGTTCGGCAAACAGCGACAGCGCCAGAGCCGCCCGTTCGTTGCCGGCGTCGGCTGCCTGTTCGACGTCGCGGTAATCAGAGGACACGCCGGAGACGCCCAGCAGCCCGGATTCATTATTCAGCAGCTGGTTGAGCTGCTGGGCGGATTTCCCTTCTTTCTCCACCAGCCAGGGAAGAATCGACGGGTCGATATCGCCGCTGCGGGTGCCCATCATCACCCCGGACTGCGGGGTAAAGCCCATTGAGGTATTCACCGATTGCCCGCCTTTGATGGCGCAGACGCTACAGCCATTGCCCAGATGGCAGCTTACTACCCGCAGGGCGCTCAGCGGTACGCCCAGCTTTTCCGCCAGCGCGCTGCTGACATAGTGATGGCTGGTACCGTGAAAACCGTAGCGGCGAATGCCCAGCTCGGCGTAATAGCGCCAGGGGAGGGGATAGAGCCAGGTCTCCGGCGCCAGGGTCTGGTGAAAGGCGGTATCAAAAACCGCCACCGCCGGTACCGCGGGTAACAGCTGGCGAAAGAGACGTATGCCCAGCGCATTGACCGGGTTATGCAACGGCGCCAGCTCCGCCAGGCGCTCGATCTCCCGCAGGGTATCGTCGCAGACCAGCGCGGCGTCTTTGAAGCGTTCGCCGCCGTGGGCGACGCGGTGGCCAACGCCGTCGATCTCCTGCAGGCTGCTGAGGATCCCGCGGCCGGTCAGCGCCTCCAGCAGCAGGGTCACTGCCTCATGGTGATCGGCGATGGGCAGCGTCTCCTGCCATTTCTGTGCCGACGTTTTCAGCGTGAAGCGGGCCTCGGGCAGGCCGATACGTTCGATCAACCCCTGACAGAGCAACGCCCCCTGCGGCATGTTAAGCAGCTGAAACTTCAGGGAGGAGCTGCCGGCGTTAATCGCCATGATTTTATAGGTCATTGATATTCCTCTGCATTCAGGCAGGCGAACAGGTCATCAAGCCCGTCGCCGGTTAACGCGCTGGTGATAAAGATATGTCCGGCGCCCGCCGTCTCGAGCCATGTCCGGACCTGTTGCAGACGGGGCGGGGCGGCCAAATCGGCTTTAGTGATCACCCCGATGACCGGGCGGTTCATCGGGGCGGTAAACCCCGGAGAAAAAGGTGACCAGGGCGCATCGGCATTTAGTACCAGCGCGATGACATCGGCCTCGCAGGCGCTGGTGAGCAGTGCACTGTACAGGCAGCGGTTTTCCAGATATTCCCCGGGGGTATCGATGGCGGCCGGCGTCCAGACGATGGCCTGGGTTTTCTGATAGCGCAGGGTTTCGCCACGCAATACCTGGGTCAGCGAGGTTTTGCCGCACTGGCTGGGTCCGATTAGCATCAGGCGTTTCATGGGCTCAGGTCCGGGTAATTGGGCAAGCGGTGAAGCGCATCAGCTCACCGAGGGTGCGGGTGACCTGCCTGAGCGCGTACTCCACGGCGGAGACATCGCCGGTCAACACCACCGCGCCGGTGAAGCGATCGAGAAAACCGATCTCCACCGCGCCGGACTTGGTAGCGATGTCGCAGGCGATAATCGATGCTTCACTGGGGGTAATGGTAAGAATGCCGATGGCGGAGACCGCGTCCGGCAGACCCAGCTTTTTGAACAGATCTTTGCCAGGATTGGCAATGAGATGCGCCAGAGTGACCTGTTTGCCCGGGACATACTCCTGGATCATGCGTTCGGTAGGGGTTTGCGGTTCCATTATCCCTCCATCAGCTGTTGCCACAGCGCATCGTGCGGTCGCGGGATCACTGCCCGGTGAACCAGTAATCCTTTCTCGCCTGCGCTGTCGCTGGCCACCGTGACGGCGTTGTCGACATCGGCGATATCACCCGCCACCACCATGTAGCATTTGCCGCCGATACCAAACGCCATATGGACCCGCACCAGGGTGACGTTGGCCGCTTTCACCGCGTGGTCGGCGGCGCTGATGCACGCCGCCACGCTCCAGGTTTCGACGATCCCCGCCGCCTGCCGCTGCCCGACCACGTTGAGACCGCTGATCGCCGGTAGTACGCTGGGGTGAATGTTGGCCAGCACCAGGCTGTCCACCAGCATCTCCCCGGCGCGCGCGGTGCCGGCGGCGATTGCCTGCTGCACGGCGCCGACGTCGCCGCCGAGCATCAGCAGGAATTTCCCGGGGCAAAGGGTTCTGCAGAGCAGGAGCTGTACGTTCGCGCTTTTCAGCATGACGTCGCCCAGCTCCATCCCCCTGGCGATGCTGGTCAGTTCTAAAATTCCGATAGCCTGGGTCATGATTAACCTCTTACAAGCGTAATGGCCTGCTCCGTGATGGCGGAGACCAGGCCGTCAATACTGGCGTGCACCGGCGCGCCGAGGGCGTCGGCGGGGATATCCGCCAGCACCTGGCCGCGCGTTACCCGCTCTCCCGGCGCGACGCAGGGCACGGCGCTGATGCCGATATGCTGGCGCAGGGGCAGGGTGACGCAGGCCACCTCCGGCTCCACCGCCGTCAGCGGCGCTTCCTGATACCAGGGATCAAGTCCCAGTTTGCTGATGAGCCGCTTGACCGGCACCAGGCGGTGCTTCGCCATCTCGTCCGCCGGACGCAGCGGTCCGTCGTAGCGCAGGTTTTTCGCCCTCAGCTCACGTTTCAGCAGACGGTTGATGCGCATGGGGGAAATACCCACCGGGCAGGCGACGCTCTCGCAAACGTTGCACTCCGAACAGGTCAGGGCGCTGAGCAGCAGCGACGGGGTGGCCGCCTGGCGATAGTTCACCGCCCGCACCAGCAGATGAGGGGAAAGCTCATGGCCGATCAGGTGCCGGGGGCATAAATCTGTGCATAAACGGCACTGTTCACAGACGGTGCGGGCGATGGCGAGCAGCGTTCGTTCATCCTGCCGCCGTCGCTGGATCAATGGATGGTTGCCCGGGAGCACCAGCAGGCCGCCGGTGGTTTTGGTGACCGGTGTCTCGAGGGAGGTAATAAGCGAGCCCATCATCGGACCGCCGTTGATAAACCCCGGATCGTCAACCGTCGCGCCGCCGGCCAGATCCAGCACCTCGCGCAGCGATATACCCAGTGGTACGGCCAGCGTCAGCGGACGGGCGACGGCGCCATTGACGGTCAACGTCCGGCGAGTCACCGGATAGCCCTGTTCCACGGCTCTGGCGATATTGAGCACCGTCTGCACGTTATTGACCACCACGCCGACGCTGACCGGCAGCGCGGCAGGTGGTACGCGGCGTCCCGTCGCCAGCCAGATAGTGAGCACCTCATCCCCGGCCGGATAGACGTCAGGCAGAATATGCAGCCGGGCCCATTCCGGGAGTCGTGGGGTTAGTGCCGCAATCGCCGGAGCATATTTCGCCTTCAGGGCAATGATCCCTTCCCGGGCGCCAGTGGCGGTCATCGCGTAACCCAGGCCGCGAATCAGTCGGTCAGCCTGCTGAGCCATCAGCTGTTGGTCAACCTTCAGCATCGGTTCGCATTCGGCGGCGTTCACCAGCACGGTGTCCACCCGGGCCTGCAGTTTGATGTGGGTCGGAAAGCCTGCGCCACCGGCTCCTACGACGCCAGCGGCCCGAACGCGTTCACGGATCTCCGCTGCATCAATGCTTGATAGTGGCACTATCGCTTCACTCATTGCAGGTTCTCCAGCAGTTGCGCGATGGCCGCGCCATCGACCGGACGCGGGTTGGTGCGCAGGGTGGCGTCGGCCAGCGCGGCCGGCACCATGGCGGGAATTCGCGATAAGAAAAGGGGATACTTTTCCTGCAGTGCGCCCTTGAGGGTGGGAATGGCGCACTGCTGTTTCAGCGTTTCCACCGCGGTAAGCAGCGCCTGGAAAGCCTCCTGTTCGCCAGCTGCGGGCGGGCAGAAGCGGCAGGCCCTGGCCAGGCGCGCATAGCGCTTAGCCGCTCGCGGCTCGCCGGCATTGAAGCGGATCACCGCGGTCAGCAGCAGCGCATTGGCCAGGCCATGGGGGAGGTGAAACTGGCCGCCAAGCTGATGGGCGATCGCATGATTGAGCCCAAGGCCAGCCTGGCTAAAGGCCATACCGGCGAGGGTTGATGCATTGTGCATTTTGCTGCGGGTCGCAATGCAGTCGCCCTGACGAATCGCAACGGGCAGGGCGCGAAACACCAGCCTTACGGCCTTTTCCGCCAGCGCATCGGTAAAATCGGTGGCCTGCGGCGAGACCCATGCCTCCAGGGCGTGGGTCAGCGCGTCCAGCCCGGTATGGGCTGTGATGGTGGGCGGTACGCTAACCATCAGCGTCGGGTCGATGATCGCCATGTCGGGACAGAGCGCCTCATGGAACAGCGGGTACTTGATCCCTTTTTCCGGGTCGCTGATGACGCAGGCGCTGGTCACTTCCGAACCGGTACCGCTGGTGGTGGGGATCGCCACGCAGGTGTCGACAGGCAGACCGCCCTGCTGGCTGAACCAGACGATAGCCTTGGCGGCATCCATCGCCGAGCCGCCGCCGAAGCCGATCACCACCTGCGGACGCAGGGCCTGCATCTGCGCTATCCCTTTCGCCACGGTGTGAATGGTCGGATCCGGTGTAATATCGCTGAACACGCTGACGCGGTTGCTGGCGGGCAGCGCGGCGCGCAGTCGGTCAAGCAGCGGCGAGCGCGCCAGGAAGCCGTCGCAGACGATCCAGATGTGCTGATGGCTAAAGCGCTGCAGCGCGGCCAGGCTGCCCGGGCCGCTGTAGAGGCGCGTTTGCAGAGAAAAGGTATGCATGGCGCCCCCGGTTAGCGAATGGAAAAACCGTTGGTCAACACGCAGCGCCGCAGGCGGGCGAACGTCCGCGCGGAGGTGGTGCCTTCTCCGGTTGGCGTGGCGATGGTGAAGGTGGTAAACCCTTCGCCGCCGACGCCGATTCCCGCGTAAGACGGGCCATTTTTGACAAAAATGGAGGTCTGCAGGGTGCGTGCCGCCAGATTGAGCCGCGAGACATTCTGCGAGTGCATAATGGCGGTGTGGTGCAGACCCTCCTCAACGCGCAGGGCCAGCGCCAGGGCGCTGTCAAAGTCGGCGACCCTGACGATCGGCAGCACCGGCATCAGCTGCTCGCAGGTCACCCAGGGGTCGTTCGCCTCCACCTCGGCTATCAGCAGGCGAGGGGGGCGAGGCGGAACGGCGAGACCCGCCGCCGCCAGCAGCGCAGCCGGGCTTTTACCGACCAGTTTTTTATTCGCCGCGCCGTCGGGCAGGCAGACGGCACGCAGGGTATCGGCCTCCTGTCGGCTCAACAGCAGCGCGTCAAAATCCTGCATCTGCTGGATCAGGCGGTCAGCGACGGAGGCGACGACGATCAGGCTTTTTTCGGCGATACAGGGCAGGTTGTAATCGAAGGCGGCGCCGCTGATGATATCTTCGGCGGCTTTGACGAGATCGGCGGTTTCATCAACGATGCACGGCGGATTGCCGGCGCCAGCGCCGATCACTTTTTTACCGCTTTTCATGCCCATCGCCACAATGCCAGGGCCACCGGTGATAGCCAGAACGGCAATCAGCGGGTGGGACATCATTTGCTGGGTGGCTTCAAAGGTCGGCTCGGCAACGGTCACCACCAGGTTACGGATCCCGCTGCAGCGGTAGGCGATCTCTTCGATCCTGGCGATAAGCTTCAACGAGACCTTTTTCGCGCCGGGATGGGGGCTGAAATAGACGCTGTTACCCGCCGCCAGCATGCTGATACTGTTGTTGATAATGGTTTCCGTTGGGTTGGTGCTGGGCGCCACGGCGCCAATAACCCCGAATGGCGAGTACTCAAACAGCACCATCCCGCCATCGCCGGTGAGGGCGCTGGTAGTGAGATCCTCTATGCCCGGCGTGTTTTCAAGAGCGGCTTTATTTTTCAGATATTTATCTTCTTTGTTGCCCATGCCGGTTTCCGTGGCGCTCTCTTCCGCCAGCGTCGCCAGCTCGGGGGCCAGCGTCTCCCGCAGGGCGCTGATAATGGCGCTGCGGGTTTTTAGCGGACACTGCTGATAGCGGAGAAAAGCCTGATGAGCGGCGTCGATGGCGCTGCCGACATCGCAGAAAATGCCCTGCTCTTGCTGAGGGGCAGGGGGCGTCGGCGCGAGCTTTTCACTGAGGATGGTGCGGATAAGGGTTTCCAGTTCTGCTGTATTCATTGATGAGTTCTCACGTTAATGGCCGCCATGGCAGCCTGTGCAATAGCCATATCCTGCTCGACGCTGCCGCCGCTAATGCCGAGGCCGGCTATTAGCTGGCCATCGCGCCACAGCGGATATCCGCCGCCAAAGGTGACGACTTTGCCCTGCAGATGGCTCTCCAGACCGTACAGCGCAGCGCCTGGCTGTACGGTCGTCGCGAGCTCGTGGGTGGCGGTTTTCATGGCGACGGCGGTCCAGGCTTTTTTCGGCGCCAGCTCGCTGCTGACCAGCAGCGCATCGGGCATTCGCCAGGTCACGGTTTCGGTGCCGTGTGCGTCAACGATGCTGACCACCACCGGCACCTGCAGCTGGCGGGCGTGTTCAATGGCCTGACGGATGAGCTGATGCAGCTCGTGAAAGGAGAGCGACCCGGCCTGGGCTTTGGGCGCGTCGGGCGCAGGCGACCCGCTGGCGGCCAGATAGCGGGCCGCGATCTCCGTCACAAGGCGGCGCTGGTGAGCGGCATGATCCTCGCTGCGCGCCAGGGCATACAGGCAGTCAGATAAGCGGTTCAGATAACGCAGCAGTATCTGACGGATAGTAACCTCTGCCGCCAGCTCGACCAGCCGGCGCTCCGCCCGTCTGGCAACGGTGCGGGCCAGGTGCAGACGGCTGGCGGCTTCACAGCGTCCGGGCAATACAAACTGGTGCAGCGCCGGCACGCGGGCCATCTCGCGATCGATGGTCTGCTCCAGCAGGGCAATCTCTTCGCTGCTGATATAGCGCTTACCCGGTGATGGCTGTTCGCTGTCGCTGGCGAGCTCCGCGCTGAACCAAAAAATGTGCTGCTGCAGGGCTTCGAGCAGGGTGCGCTGTTCCTCTTCAGCGACGGCGCAGACGCACAGGCTCAGCATGGCGTTCAGTTCATCCAGGGTGCCGTAGGCTTCGACGCGCGGATGCGTCTTGCTGACCCGCTGGCCGGTAAAGAGTGATGTACTGCCGGCATCGCCGGTTCGGGTATAGATAGCCACAGGCGCCCCCTTAGCGTGAAAGTGAGTCAACAATGCCCACGACGGCAAGATCGATGGCCTCATTCGGGCCGCTGAAAACGTGGCGTGCGCTCGAGCCGCTGCAGAGCAGCACCAGCTCGCCGACGCCAGCGCCAACCGAATCTACCGCCACTTCATCGCCGCTCGTGGGGAGAATCGGACGATCGTCGTCCGCGCTTACCCGGCGCACCAGCAGCAGTTTTTTGCCGTTCAGAGAGGGCGATTTTTGCGTCGAGACGACGGCGCCGGTCACGCGTGCCAGATGCATAGTTCACTCCTGCTTAATCAATTGAACATGCCGCGCGACGGCCGCTTCGCGGGCGAGGGCGGTGATAATGGGACGGCGGCGCAGCACCAGATAGCCGCCACTGAAACGGGCTACGTCGGCATAGGTGAGCACCAACGCGGCGTGAAGCCTGACGGGCTGGCCAAGCGGATCGCTGAACGTCAGCGGCAAGCGGGCGAGTTTTTTTACCGCCAGCGCGGGGAGCAGGGCGGGAAGCAGCGTTAGCTGTACCCGAACGCCCCAGGCCATCGCCTCATGCAGTGCGCAACCGGCTGCCGCCAGCGCACGCTGGCCGGCAAGCTGCTCCAGCAGCGGTAAATCCACCTGCACGATGCGCAGCGAAGCGTGCTGGCACAGCAGGCTGCGGATATCCGCTTCGCCGAGCTGGGCCACGCTGAGCGTGGCCGTGCTGAGGGCGCGATGGCGCAGACGGGCGGCGACCTCTTCGACGATACGCTGCAGCATCGCGTGGTTCATGGCTTCGTCACCAGCGTTGCCCAGGCTTGCGCAGCGTCAGCGCCTGCCGCATTGGCCTCGTCAGTATCGATGTGCATCTCAAGACGCATATCCGGGGCAACGCGGACCGCCACGTTGTCGAAGATAAGCCGCCTGTCGCTGCCTTCGATCGCCACCGCGACGCTATCGCCATGGGAGACGCGCAGGATCAACGCATCAAGTGGCGACATATGAATATGTCGCTGGGCAACAATCGTCCCGCCGCTCAACTCCAGTTCGGCAAAGGGGCTTATCAGGCGGATCCCCGGCGAGCCCTGCAGATTGCCGGACATGCGCAGCGGCGCGGCGATACCGAGGATCCGGGCGTCGGTGCGTGAGATTTCCACCTGGCTGGTCTGGCGCAAAGGGCCGAGCAGGCGCACGTTGTTTAATCGCCCTTTGGGGCCAACCAGGGTCACCGTCTGCTCTGCAGCATATTGTCCCGGCTGCAGCAGCGCTTTTTTCGGCTGGATGGGCTGCGCGGGAAAAAGCCTGGCATAGTCAGCCGCCGCTAAATGGATATGGCGACTGGAGATACCGATTGGAATGGGACGCTGGCGCATCTCATCCAGCACTTTGTTGACTGTCGAAGCCAGCTGTTGTTTATCCATTACGCGTCACCTCGTTTACCGGCGTGCAGGCACTGCGAGCGGGGATCGCCTTTTTGTCGTGGGCAGTGTGGGTCCAGGCACAGGTTGCAGGTCACCCGCTCCGTAGAGTGGGAGGGGGCGTCTGTGAGGGCCGTGTTCTCCTCCGTCACGGCGACGTCAGGCGCTGGTGAAGGCGCCTGGACGCGGGCCGGCAGCAGGCCTTCCCCGGGCCTGGCGATAACCTTCTGCGCTACCAGCCCCTGCTGCCGTTCGGCGAGTTCGGCCCCGGTCATCACCGCCGCCTGGACAGAGGCCACATCACCGACGATCTTCACCACCATCCAGCCGGAACCGTTGGTCTTTTCCAGGGCGAGCAGCGTGATGGCGGCCGCTTTCGCCATAGCGTCGGCGCAGGTGATGGCCAGGGCCAGACCGCTGACCTCAAGTAATCCCAGTGATTGCTTCACGCGGTGCTCCTTTTTTGAGGGTCAGACGGATTTCGGCAGAATGGCCTCAACATCGCTATGCGGGCGCGGGATCACATGGCTGGACTTGACCTCGCCGACCACGCTGGCCGCCGCGCTGCCGGCGTCAACGGCGGCTTTGACCGCGCCGACGTCTCCGCGGACCATCACGGTAATCAGCCCGGAGCCAATTTTTTCGTAACCAATCAACTGCACGTTGGCGGATTTCACCATTGCATCAGCGGCTTCAATGGCGCCAACCAGGCCTTTCGTTTCAACCAGTCCTAGTGCGTTATTCATACTGCGTTCTCCTGTGGATTAAGCATGGCGATCCCGAAATGGGATCCCTTTGACGAGACGAGCCGCATTGTTGCCAGTGTTTCGCCGGGCCAGCCTGTTCTGGTGATACATCAGCGAAAACAACGGAGTTGATGCGGGTAAATTTTTGTAGTGCACGATGAGCCGTTCCCGGTCGCAGGCGATGCCTACCTGCAGCGGCGAACGCTGCGCCGCCTGCCAGGCGTGATGGATAAGATCGCCGCCGGTCTGCGGCTGCAGAACAAAAGGAATGCCTTCCTCTTCAATGCCCAGCAGGACATCGCGCCACTGTTCGCTGCATTCGTCAGTGACGGCAATGACGATGGCGGGGGCGACTACGCTACTCTCCATGTGTGCCTCCTTTTTGCCAGGAAAGGAGTAATCCGCTGGCGACCGCATTGCGTGGGCCTTCACAGCCGCGGATATTGCCGCGCCCGGCAACCAGCCGGTAGTGCGCCAGCGCGTCGGTGACCAGCTGGGGGATCTCGAAATCGAGGGACGAGCCGCCCACCAGCACCACGAACGGGATGTCGCGAATGTTGCCGGTAGGGCTCACCTGGCGTAACGCTCGCAGGGCGTTGGTGACAAAGACGCGTGATTTGGCGCTACGGCGAATGGCGCGCACTTTCTCCAGCGGCAGATCGCCGGGCAGGGGAACCAGTTCATCCGGTTTCACCACGCAGACGCGGGCAAATACCGTCGGTGGTAAGGCCGACGGAAAAAACTGGACGCTGCCGTCTTCATGACGCAGATGAAACAGGCTTTCGACTTTTGCCAGCGGATATTTTTTGATCTCTTCCGCCAGGTAGCGGTCCTCAAGCCCCAGCTCGCGGGCGATGATCATCGTGACCATATCGCCGGCGCCGGCCAGGTGAGTGGCGCTGATCTCTCCCTGCGCATTGATAATGGAGGCGTCGGTCGACCCGGCGCCCAGATCGAGGATTGCCAGCGGGCGCGTGGTGCCGGGAGTGGTGAGCGCCCCAAGAATGGCCGCCTCCGCTTCGGCGCCGCCCACCTGAACCGCAATCTGCAGTTTGTGCTCAATTTCACGGGCGATGAGGGCCATCTGCAGGCGATCCGACTTGACCATCGAGGCGATACCCACCGCCTGCTCCAGCGAGAACTCCCCCGCAAGACCGCCGGTCACGCTGACTGGCACCGCCGTATCAACGGCCAGCAGATCCTGAATGCGGATCTCCTGAGCTGGCTTATTGGTAAGCTCCGCCATGGTCTGGCGCACGTGCTCTAGCATGCCGCCGATATTGGTGCCCGCTTCTCCCGCGACGTTGTCCAGTTTGCCGCAGCCGTCAACCGCTTTCATGATGGCTTCCGCCCCGGCGGCCACATCAACCTGTACGCTGCGCCCCTGAGCGATGAGCAGCAGATTACCTGCCGGAATAGCGCGGGCCTTGACGTCGCCGGAGGGGGTTTTCACCACCACGGCCGAGCGGTTGCCAATCAGCGCCCGCGCCATTGGCACGATATTTTTGGTCTCCTCGGCGTTGAGATCGAAAACGGTCGCAATACCGTAGGGGTTGGAGAGCGTTTCGATGATCTTACCGGGTAAAGCGACCTCGACGGCCGCCAGCATGCCAAGTGGAATCCGGTCGATATGCTGAACTTCGTCGATCACCGGCAGCGGTTGCTGTAGCCGGTTATTGACCAGCACGCCGTCATCCTGCTGCAAAATAATGCCGGTTATCTGATAGCCCGCTGCCGTTGCCGCATTGACCATCGCGGCGACATCGGCAAAGTCAAAGGCCGAGGAGACCACCAGAATATAGGGAGTGCCCGCGGAGCAGGACAGCAGCGCCTCTGGTGTGATGGTGATGCCGACCCCCAGTCCGACGCCGCCGGGTGTCTTCGGGTTATGGCCGATCATGGTGGACTCGGTGATGATGGTTTCCGTGATGGTTTCCATCGCCACATCGCCAATGACCGGCGTGGCTTCGTTAATGCGAATAAGCGAAATATCGCTGAGCTGAATGCCGGCCGCTTTTGCCGCCTGCGTTAGCGCCTCCTGGATACCGAACACATTTCGTAATGTGCCTTTTATACCCGTGGTTTCAGCCAACGCGCTGTGGCGAATGTTCAGCACACCTGCGTCATCGACCGTCGCCAGGGCGACTTCTGTCGAGGAGTTGCCAATATCAATGCCAGCGATATAGCGCATGCTTACCCCCCTGTTAATCGTCGCCTTTGAGTTTCTTACGCTCGATGTACAGCCCGGCCGCTTCCCGAACAAAGGCGGCACAGAGTCGTGCCTGGTAGCGATGCTCGAGGTCATCAGCGATCGCCAGTAGCTCCGCCTGGGTGGAACGGTATGGGCGCAGGGCGTTGTAGATCTCAAGGATTCGGTCGTCGGGAACCGCGGTGAGCTCTGCGGCCCGCTCAAAGTTCATCGCCAGCCGATCGCGTCCGGCATCCTGGGCGATCGCCGCCTGCATACGCAGCGTTTCCGGAGTGATGCGCATGTCCTGCGCCGTAACGCGATCGCTTAATACGTTCTCCAGCGTCAGGTCATCGAGCGTTTTATTGGTAGCGGTTTTGACCCACTCCGGATGGCGGGTCGCTAACGGGTAGTCGCTAACTTTTGGCTGGCGAACGGTGTCGTTTGTCGGCGCGGCTGGCGCGGGCGTTATCCCGTCCTGTAGGCTGTTCATCCGGCTCAGCACGTCGCGTACCATGGATTCAATTGCGTCGGTATTCATCGGGATATCCTTTGTTAAAGCGCCACGCGCAGTTCCTGCGGGTTTTTGCCCGTCACCACGTATTTGGTCTCTTTAATGTGCAAAATGGCCGACTTCGCCTGGTATTTGGGACGAGCCATCTGATCGTTAAGCGTCGGCACCGGCTGCGGTGACTCGCGTTTGGCGTAGCGCGCGGCGTTTTTGCCAATCTGACGGTAGGTTTCCAGCGTCAGCAGCGGCGCCTGCGGGAAGAGTTCCAGATTGGAAAGCGGCGGCAGGCCGCGCTGGTGGATGACGGTGGTGCCTTTCGACTGAATACCGATCGAGATGCCGGAGCCGCTCAGGCGGTTGCCTTCCACTGCCACGAAGGCGACGTCAGAAGACTTAAAGCAGCGGATCACTCGGGCTTTGATGCCTTCTTCCTCAATGCCGGCGATCACTTCGCGCAGAATATTTTTATGCGGAATGCCGACGATATTGGCGGTTTGCGCCAGACCAAACGCTGGCCCGACGGCAATAATGACTTCATCCTGCTGCGTGCCGGGTTTGGCTTCGCCGATTTCCGTCAGGAAGCTGTTGCCGGACACAGGCGCAACGGCGACCGGTGCGGCAGAGGCGACAGAAGCCGCAGGCGCGCTAAAGGAGACCGGCTTATCTGCGCCTGATTTCATCTCCGACAGCACCTCTTCGATAATCTGGCGCAGCAGCGTTTCGTTAATTTCCATTTTTCACCCCTTAGCCAAGTTCATTGGGATCGAGCGCGCCCGGGATATTTTTAATCTCTTCCCAGCGCTCGCCTTGCAGGCGGTAGCCTGTTGCCGGACCGGCATAATCGTTCACGTCATTCACGGCCGAGAGCACCTGGCCCTCGCCAACAATGATGGCGGAAGTATGCAGGTAGTCGCCGGTGAGCTTGGCTTTCTGAATATTGAGCATGTCCTGGGCGACATCGGGGAAGCCGCCTTTCGCCAGGGCTTTCACCACTTCCAGGCCGTTGCGGTTCTTGTTGATGATCTCCTGAGCAAACTTGATGTCCTCGACGATATTGCGCTCAGGCATATCTTTTGAACCGTGGGCGTAGGTGGCGGCTTCTACTTCTTCATCCGTAATAGGCGGCAAACCCATGCCGGCAAATACCGCCTGCAGCGCGCGGGCGGCTTTGTTGCGAATGGCGATCACGTCCTCTTCACGCACCGGCCGCAGGCCGCCATCGACCTTCAGGTCGCGCTGGATCACGTTGTAGTCATCGAAGTCTTCGGCATCTTCGTTGGAACCGGCGAACATGTTGTCGTAGTTCGGCACCGCCGAGTAACCGGAGGAGATGAAGTCGGTGCCTGGCAGGAACTGCATCAGCAGACGCGCGGTACGCCGCATATCCGAGTGGGTAAAGGTTTGATCGTTGCTGGAGGCGCACTCCAGATCCAGCGCTGAGCAGATCAGGTTTTCCGCCAGTACGGCGCGGATCCCGGACGGCACGGCGGACGGTACGCCGATACAGCTGACGGAGCCATTCTGCAGGCCTTGCACCCCGGCGGCTTTGGTGATGTAGATGCAGCGCGCTTCGAGATAAAGCATCGATTTGCCTTCGGCATAGCCCATCTGTACTTCAGAACCGGAACCGGAGGTAAAGCGCATTTTCAGGCCGCGCGAGGCGTAGGAGGAGGCGAGGAAGCCTTTCGACCACGGGGTGTCATCGCCATCGGTAAACACCGGTTCCGTACCGTATACCGAAATGGTTTCGGCATAGCAGGTGTGGCCCAGCATGCCCAGTTTCAGCTCGGTGGCTTCTTCCAGCGAACACTGGGTGAGGACGCCGGGGCGGCCAACCTGTGAACCCACCAGCAGGGCGATGGCGTTGAACGGCGCGTAGCGCGCCACGGCGACGGTGGTCTCCTGTTCGTCAAAGCCGCGCCATGCGCCTTCAGCGGCGTCGGCGGCAATCTGTACCGGATTATCTTTGATATTAGTGACATGCGCCTGCTGGGACGGCGTGCGGCGGGCGCGCATTTTTTGCATCGCCATCATCATCTCGACCACGTTCATATGCGACACCACTTCCACGATTTTCGCCGGGGTCATCGCGGTAGTGAGCGGCACGATGTCGCTGCGTTTAACGTTCGGGTCGCAGAGCATGTTGGCGAGCTTAACCGAATCCATGGCCATCACTTCTTCGGCCCGGGCGAGATTAATGCCGTAGCGCGCGATAAAGTGGTCAATCAGGTCGAACTGCTCAACCGGTTTACCGTCGAGTTCGGTCACCGCGCCGTTGACGATGCGGATAGAAGGTTTGGGATCGTTAGGGCTTTCCATCGCGATAAAGCCCTCTTCAATCCACTCCTTAACGAAACCATCCTGATTCACAGGGCGTTTCGCCAGTGCTTCAAATCTTTTCGATCTCATGAATCAGCCTCGCGGGTATTAAATGTAGGAGGGGCGATCGTTTTTCGGTTCGGCGCCCAGCGTCGCCAGTACGGTTTTGCCGATTTCCCGGGCGGAGATCACCGCCTGGCGCACCGCGCCGGAGTCGCCGGAAATCACCAGAATGGCTTCGTTGCTGAAACTGGTGCCGTGGGCCGGTGAGCTGTAAGCCACCACCTCGACGTTGGCTGATTTCAGCGCGGTATCGGCCATCAGCACGCCAACGGACGCCGGGGCGCCGACGATAATGCCGCAGGCGCGGCCCAGTGGGGCACCGAACGCTTTTTCCAGGGCATAACTGGCGCGCGCGGTATACTGCAGCTCAATATGACCCGCTTCGTTGCCGTAGACATCGCCGAAGGTACGGTCCAGCTCTTTCAGCGCGACCTCAATCCCGCGTTTGACGTCGGAAACATCATTCCCGCCCAGCACAATCAGCGAGCCATGACCGGCGCCGCCTTTGGTGTCGCGAGGAAGCTCAATGCTGACCACTTCGGTGTTGGTGGCTTTGACCGCTTCATCGGCGGCCATGATGTGCGGCCCGGCGCCGGTGCGGGCGCCGAGGATGCCGATAGAGCGATAGCGTTTTTCGAGCTTCATCGCCTCCAGCAACGCGGCATCCACGTTGGCGATGACCAGCCCGAGGGTGTCGCCAATGGCGGTCCCGACAAATTCCGTTAAGCTGCAGCTTTTCTCTGCCATAGCCGTCTCTCCTGTGGGATGGGGGGTATCGGGAAGCGCCTGCTGCTCTGGCGTCGCCACACGGGCTATGACTTGCGCCATGATCTGTTCAACCAGCTCATTGCTGCTCATTGGCTATTCCCCTTCGGTAAGATTTTTTCAACATCGGTATGGGGGCGGGGAATGACGTGTACGGCTTTCACTTCGCCCACGTGGCGGGCTGCGGCGGCACCGGCACCGGCGTCGGTGGCGGCTTTAACTGCCCCCACGTCGCCACGCACGATGACGGTCACCAGGCCTGAACCGATCCTTGCATAGCCAACTAATAAAACGTTGGCCGACTTAACCATTGCGTCAGCGGCCTCTATGGCTGCGGTTAAGCCTTTGGTTTCTACCATTCCTAATGCTTCTTGTTGCATAAAGACCTCGCAGGATATGTGCCAGTGAGGGAACTATATGGCGGAGCGGCGAAAAAGAATGGCTGAGTTGATGGTGGAGAGCGAAAAAATAGTGGTTTTTATATAATATAAAATGGATTTATTTTATTTTATATCGTTGTTTTTATTTGATTTTATTGTTTGTATAAATGTGATTATATTGCAATTCACGCTCCGTATTTACATTTTAAGAGGTGATTTTTTAAATTGTTTTTGCTATGCGATATTTTGCGTGATGTGATATTTGTTGGAAAATAAGCACTGCGCTTTCGCAATTTTTTATCATTTAGTTGGAAATTAAAATACCCCCCTGAACGCCCGCCATTGCTGCAGGGATTCGCGAACAAATAGCAATAAATTATTCTTCTTCGGCGACTTTACGCCGCCCGATTTCCGCAGGATGCCAACACTTTGCCGCTGCCGGTTTCTATAGTGGGCCTCGCCGTACCCAACGAGCCAGCGGATGGTTGGCTGGCCTGGACACGAACTTCGTCACGAGGTGTCACAATGAATGGTTCTTTACGCGCGCAATGTATCGCCGAGTTTTTAGGCACCGGGCTGTTTCTGTTTTTTGGTATCTGCTGCCTGAGCGCCCTGAAACTGACCGGCGCCAGCCTGGGGCTGTGGGAGATCTGTATTATCTGGGGACTAGGTATTTCTCTGGCGGTGTACCTGACGGCCGGCATTTCGGGGGGACATCTGAACCCCGCGGTCACCGTCGCCCTGTGGCTGTTTGCCTGCTTCCCGGGCAGAAAAGTGGTGCCCTATATCGTGGCTCAGGTCGCCGGCGCGTTTGGCGGCGCCGTGCTGGCCTGGATACTTTACAGCACCCTGTTTACGCAATTTGAAACGGTGCATCATATGGTGCGCGGCAGCCTGGAAAGCCTGCAGCTGGCCAGTATATTCAGCACCTACCCGGCGCCTGAGCTCAGCATCTGGCATGCGGCGCTGGTGGAGGTGGTGATCACCTCGATGCTGATGGGGATGATCATGGCGCTCACCGATGATGGCAACGGCGTACCCAAGGGCCCACTGGCGCCGCTGTTGATTGGCATTCTGGTGGCGGTGATCGGCGCCTCGACCGGGCCGCTTACCGGCTTCGCGATGAATCCGGCACGCGATTTTGGCCCGAAATTGTTCACCTGGTTCGCCGGGTGGGGCAATATCGCCATGACCGGGGGAAGAGATATTCCCTATTTTATCGTGCCCATTATCGCACCGTTGTTAGGGGCCTGCCTCGGCGCCGCAATTTATCGTTTTCTTATCGCCAATAATCTGCCCTGTCATACCTGCGTGGAGGAAGAAAATACGCGTTAGCGTCATAAGGGGAATGTATCTGTGAAATAGCCAGGCTAATTTCATGAACCGATATCACGAACCGCTCAAAAAGTCTCCCCGGGTTGGGAGACTTTTGTTATTGTCAATGCACTTTTTTATCGTCGATGGGATCTGATGCTAAAAAAGGTAAATATGAAAAATATGTTTTATTTATAACAAAAAATTAACTGAGGGGTTTTATCATGATTTCTGCGAGTACCCTAAACTCAGAACTCATCAATAAAATCGCACAGGATTTTGCGCAAGCCACCAGTCTGGCGGTTGTGGTCGTCAATATTCACGGTGATGAGATTTCTGAATTGTTTAATTTCACGCCGTTTTGCCAGCTGATGCGTCAGCACCCGGAGCACAGCGGACGCTGTCGCATGAGCGACCGCTGCGGCGGGCTGGAAGCCTCGAAAAAAGACCAGCTGTGTATCTACCGCTGTCATGCGGGGTTAACCGATTTTTCCATCCCGCTGGTGATTGCCGGCCACCTGGTCGGTTTCGTGCTGTGCGGGCAGGTGCGTCTGAGCAATGATGTTGAACTGGTTGATATCTTGAACGTCGATGACCGCTGGCAGGACGATCCGGCGCTGGTCCAGGCGTTTCGCGATGTGCCGGAGATGGACTATTCGCGGGTTATCGCTTCGGCGGATCTGCTGAAGCTGATCGTCGAGAATTGCCTGAAAAAACAGCTCAACTTTGTGGTTATCAAAGATAACCCGTCGCAGAACGACCCGGCGCAGGCCAGCCGGGCGCCCTCGCCGCACGATGGCAAAATGAAGAAGGCGCTGCGCTATATCGACGCGCATCTCTCCGATGAGCTGCGTCTGGAGGATGTGGCGGCGCATGTCTATCTCAGCCCGTACTACTTCAGCAAACTGTTTAAAAAGTATCAGGGGATCGGTTTTAACGCCTGGGTCAATCAGCAGCGGATGGCGAGCGCAAAAGAGCTGCTATGCCACAGCGACTGGAGCATCGCCAGCATCGCGCGGAATTTAGGTTTTTCGCAAACCAGCTATTTTTGCAAAGTGTTTCGCCAGACCTATCAGGTAACGCCGCAGGCATTTCGTCAGCAAATTAATGCCGGATCACAAACTGAGTCTTTTTAAATGACAATATTTTGCTATTGCCGATTTTTGATATCCCCGAGTATCTTCATCAATATAAAATGAAAAAAACGACAGTAGAGCAATAAATTGTCATAGCGCAACAAAATAGTGATATTCGAGGGGTAAACTACACCAGTTTTTATTTTTGTGATGAGATAGAGTGTCCGTTAATACGAGACAGCTGATTATCACAACACCGCTTTCCTTCACTGACGTCATTGTGACGAGTGATGAAACGGTAAAAGAAAACATAAAGTAATACCCGTCGATGCAGGGCGCATCGGCGAAACAAACCGACAGGTTCGACACCAGTTTGGTGTCAGGGAAGGGGGTGTAAATCCCCCGCAGCCCCCGCTGCTGTGATGCTGACGACCCCGCAAAAACCACTGATCGAAAGATTGGGAAGGGCGGGCGAGAACGAGGCTAAGCCAGAAGACCTGCCTGCCGGTAACTGACCAACAACTTCGGTGGGAAGTGGGTGGCTTAGCGGTGCGTGGTCGCAGGACCAGGCATGCGCGTAGCTATACCCTGACCGCCAGAACAGGACAGGGTATGGCAACCAGGCGTGCGTTCATTCTTGCGGGTACCGGCAGCGGTTGTGGCAAAACCACCGTTACGCTCGGCCTGCTCAGCTTGCTCCAACAGCGCGGTATGCGGGTGCAACCCTGTAAAGTCGGGCCTGACTACCTGGATACCGCCTGGCACACCGCCATCAGCGGCATCGCTTCCCGCAATCTCGACAGCTTTATGCTTCCCGCCCCGATACTCAACGCGCTGTTTACCGAACAGCTACAGCAGGCCGACATCGCGGTTATCGAAGGGGTGATGGGCCTGTATGACGGCTACGGCACCGACCCTAACTACTGCAGCAGCGCGGCAATGGCTAAGCAGCTTGGCTGCCCGGTGATTTTGCTGGTGGATGGCAAAGCGGTGTCGACCTCCATCGCCGCCACGGTGATGGGTTTTCAACATTTTGATCCGGCTCTCGACATCGCTGGCGTTATCGTCAATCGGGTCAACAGCGACGCGCACTTCCAGCTGCTGAAAAGCGCCATTGAGCGCTACTGTCGGGTGCCAGTGCTCGGCTATGTGCCGCGCGTGGAAGGCGTAGCGCTGCCCGAACGACATCTGGGGCTGGTGACCGCCCGCGAGTCGGTGGTCAATCAGCAGGCATGGCGGGATTTTGCCAGCCTGCTGGGGCGCACCCTCGACATAGACCGGCTGCTGGCCCTCAGCGAACTGGCCGCCATGCCGATCGGCGAGTGGGGAGAACAGCTTGCCGCCGATGCCGGCGAAGGACTGACGCTGGCCCTCGCCGACGATGAGGCCTTCAATTTTTATTACCCCGATAACCTGGCGCTGCTGGCGCGCTGCGGCGTGAAGATGGTGCGCTTTAGTCCACTGCGCGATCGCCAACTGCCGGCCTGCCAGATGATCTGGCTCGGCGGCGGCTATCCGGAGCTGCATGCGGCCGGGCTATCCGCTAACCACGAGATGCTGACACAGCTTCGCGCGGCGCACCGGCGCGGGGTGGCGATCTACGCCGAGTGCGGCGGCCTGATGTATCTGGGCACGACCCTGGAAGTCACCAGCGGCGAGCGCTACACGATGGCGGATATTATTCCCGGACACAGCCGAATGGGGACGCGTCTGACCCGGTTCGGCTACTGCGAAGCGCAGGCGCAGCAGCAGACGCTGCTGGCAGCCCCTGGCGAGTGGCTGCGCGGCCATGAATTTCATTACTCCGATTTTTCTCCCGCCACCCCCGCCGTACTGGCCTGCCGTAAACAGCGAGACGGTAAGACGCTCCAGCAGTGGCAGGGAGGATGGCAGTCCGGCAGCGCCTTTGCCAGCTATCTCCATGTCCATTTTGCCCAGCGTCCCACCATGCTTAACCACTGGTTGCGGGCAGCAAGGAGGGCGCTATGACCCTTCTCGCCTGGTGTGTAGCCTGGATACTTGATGTCGTCATTGGCGATCCGCCGCACTGGCCGCATCCGGTGCGCTGGATAGGTCGCCTGATCGCCGTCAGCCAGCGTGTAGTGCGACGCGTCTGCCATAGCGACCGGGCGCTGCGCATCGGCGGCGGGGTGATGTGGCTGGTGGTGATCGGTCTGACATGGGGCGTGGCCTGGGGCGTACTGGCGCTGGCGCACGGGATCCACCCCTGGCTTGGATGGCTGGTGGAAGTGTGGATGATCTTCACCGCGCTGGCGGGACGCTGTCTGGCACAGTCGGCGATGGCGGTGGCCCGGCCGCTGCAGGCCGGAGATCTCGCCGAAAGCCGGCATAAGCTCTCCTGGATTGTCGGGCGCGATACCTCTCAGCTCCAGCCAGCGCAGATCAACCGTGCGGTGGTGGAGACCGTGGCGGAGAACACGGTGGATGGCATTATCGCGCCGCTCTTTTTCCTGCTCCTCGGCGGCGCGCCGCTGGCCATGGCCTATAAAGCGGTCAACACCCTCGATTCCATGGTCGGCTATAAACACGAAAAATACCGGGCGATCGGCATGGTCAGCGCTCGTCTTGATGATGTAGCCAACTTCCTTCCCGCCCGGCTGAGCTGGCTGCTGCTCAGCCTTGCCGCGGTGCTATGCCGGGAAGATGGCGCCCGGGCGCTGCGTACGGGCTGGCGCGATCGCTATCAGCACAGCAGTCCTAACTGCGCCTGGCCGGAAGCGACCGTCGCCGGCGCGCTGGGGATCCGCCTTGGCGGCCCGAACGATTACTTCGGCCAGCGCGTTGAAAAGCCCTGGATAGGCGACGCCGTCCGCGACATCGCGGTGGACGATATTTCCCGAACCATTCGATTAATGTGGGTGGCGTCAAGCCTGGCGCTGGCGCTGTTTATCGGCGTGCGCTACTGGCTGGTCGGCGCGGCCTGAGGAGAACCTGATGCAGTACATCCAACAACCGCAGGCGATCGAGGCGAAAAGCTTCGACATCATCAGCGAGATCATCGCCGAAACGCGACCGGACTACCGTTTCGCCAGCCCGCTGCACGAGGCGATTATCAAGCGGGTGATCCACACCACCGCTGACTTCGACTGGCTGGATATTCTGTGGTTTTCTCCGGATGCCCTGATCGCGCTGAGTGAGGCCTTGAGCCGGCCCTGCACGCTGTATACCGATACCACCATGGCGCTGTCCGGGATCAACAAAACCCTGCTGGCCCGCTTTGGCGGCGAATGCCGCTGCTATATCAGCGACCCGCGGGTGGTGCGCGAGGCGCAAAGCCGGGGGATGACCCGCTCGATGGCGGCGGTGGATATTGCGGTGCAGGAGCCCGGGGAGAAAGTGTTCGTCTTCGGCAATGCGCCAACCGCGCTGTTTCGCCTGCTGGAACATCGCGAGACCGCCATCGGCGGTGTGGTGGGGGTGCCGGTCGGGTTCGTCGGCGCCGCGGAGTCGAAAGCGGCGCTCAGCGAGAGCGGCCTGCCGGCCATCGCCGCGCTCGGCCGCAAAGGGGGAAGCAACGTGGCGGCAGCGATTGTGAACGCTCTGCTTTACCACCTGCGGGAGGCGCAATGAGCGATCAGACCTTTGACGCCCCGGTGTGGCATCACGGCAAAGCGCTGCGCAAGGGCTACACCACCGGCTCCTGCGCCACAGCGGCGGCAAAAGTGGCGGCGCTGATGGTGATGCGCCAGCATCTGATTCATCAGGTCTCGATCGTCACCCCCTCCGGCGTCACCCTGTGCCTGAACGTTGAGTCCCCGCACGTCGAAGGGCAGCAGGCGGTCGCCGCGATCCGTAAAGACGGCGGCGATGATGTCGACGCCACCCACGGCATGCTGATTTTTGCCCGGGTCACCCTCAATGACAGCGGAGAGATTAGCCTGCAGGGCGGGGAGGGTATCGGCACGGTGACCCGCAAAGGGATCGGCCTGCCGACAGGCAGCCCGGCGATAAACCGCACTCCGCGGCACACCATCGAGACCGCCGTGCGCGAAGCGATAGGTCCTACCCGCGGCGCGCAGGTGGAGATTTTTGCTCCGGAAGGCGTACTTCGCGCGCAAAAAACCTATAACGCCCGGCTGGGGATCCTCGGCGGGATCTCGATTATCGGCACCACGGGGATCGTTACCCCGATGTCGGAAGAGAGCTGGAAGCGCTCGCTCTCCCTCGAGCTGGAGATAAAACGCGCCGCCGGGCTGGAGCGCGTGGTGCTGGTGCCGGGCAACCACGGTGAGCGTTTTGTCCGCGAGCAGATGGGCATCGACCCGCAGATGGTGGTCACCATGAGCAACTTCGTCGGCTACATGATTGAAGAGGCGGTTCGGCTCGGTTTCCGCCAGATTGTGCTCATTGGCCATCCCGGCAAACTGATCAAAATCGCCGCCGGGATCTTTCATACCCACAGCCATATCGCCGATGCGCGGATGGAAACTCTCGTCGCTCATCTGGCGCTGCTTGGCGCGCCGCTGCCGCTGCTGACGCTGGTCAGCGAGTGCGACACTACCGAAGCGGCAATGGAGCATATCGACGCCTGGGGATACCAGCGCCTCTATAACCATCTGGCTGAGCGAATCTGCCAGCGTGTTCTTGAGATGCTGCGCTTCACTCAGCAACCGCCCACCTGCGACGCGGTTCTGTTTTCTTTTGATAACCAGGTACTGGGCAGCAGCCGTCCGCTGGAGGCGATTGCCCGGGAGCTGACATGTTGACGGTCGTGGGAATGGGCCCGGCGGGGCTGCAGTGGCTGATCCCGGCCGCGCGCGAGGCAATCGCCGCCGCTGAGGCGCTGGTGGGCGGCAGCCGCCATCTCCAGCAGTTTCCCGACTTCGCCGGCGAGCGCTTCGCGCTGGGGGCCGATATGCCGGCGCTGCTGGCGTGGATTGAGGCCCGTACCGGGCGCCGCGTCGTGGTGCTGGCCTCTGGCGACCCGCTGTTCTATGGCATTGGCACCCGGCTGATTGCCCATTTTGGCCGGGAACGAGTGCAGGTGATCCCCGGCATCAGCGCGGTGCAGTACCTCTGCGCCCGGGCGGGCATCGACATGAACGATATGTGGCTGACCAGCAGCCATGGCCGGGCGGTGAGCTTCGATGCTCTGGCCGCCCACCGGAAAGTCGCCATGGTGACCGACGGCCGCTGCGGACCGCGGGAGATAGCCGCCCAGCTGATGGCCCGCGGCAAAGGCCATCGCTGGATGGTGATAGGCGAGAACCTGGCGATGGAAAACGAGCGGATCCACTGGCTGCCGGTCAGCGCCGTGGAGGACGAATATGAGATGAATGCGGTGGTGATCCTCGATGAAAGATGAGCTGTTTTTGCGCGGCGCCCAGGTGCCGATGACCAAAGAGGCCGTGCGCGCGCTGGCGCTGGCGAAGCTGGAGCTGCACCGGGCGCGCCATCTGATTGATATCGGCGCGGGCACCGGCAGCGTCAGCATTGAGGCTGCTCTACAGAACCCGGCGCTGCGGGTGACGGCGATTGAGCGTCAGGCCGACGCGCTGCGCCTGCTGGCGGAGAACCGGCAGCGCTTTGGCTGCGACAACATCGCTATCGTGGCGGGCGTTGCGCCGCTGGCGGTCGCCGACAAAGCCGACGCGATCTTTATGGGGGGCAGCGGCGGCCACCTGACGGCGCTGATCGACTGGTCGCTGGCGCAGCTGCATCCCGGCGGCCGGCTGGTGATGACTTTTATTTTGCAGGAAAACCTTCATAGCGCCCTGGCGCACCTGCGGCAGAGCGGCATCCACGAGGTGGACTGCCAGCAGCTGGCGGTCTCCACCCTGGCTACCCTGGGCAGCGGCCACTACTTCAAACCCCATAATCCCGTTTTTGTCATCGCCTGTCAGAAGGAAGAAAACCATGGCTGAGACTTTTGATCCCCATTGCGTGTGGTTCGTCGGCGCCGGTCCGGGCGATCGCGAACTGATTACTCTCAAAGGCTACCGTCTGCTACAGCAGGCGCAGGTAGTGATCTACGCCGGGTCGCTGATCAACACCGAGCTACTGGCCTACTGTCCGCCACAGGCGGAGTGCCACGACAGCGCCGCGCTGCATCTGGAGCAGATCCTCGACCTGATGGAGGCGGGGGTGAAGGCGGGAAAAACGGTGGTGCGTCTGCAGACGGGCGACGTCTCGCTATATGGCTCGGTGCGCGAGCAGGGCGAAGAGCTGACCCGCCGCGGGATCCGCTGGCAGGTGGTGCCGGGCGTCAGCGCTTTCCTCGGCGCGGCGGCGGAGCTGGGGGTGGAGTACACGGTACCCGAAGTCTCGCAGAGTCTGATTATTACCCGTCTGGAAGGGCGCACGCCGGTTCCCGCGCGCGAACAGCTGGAAGCCTTTGCCAGCCATCAAACCTCGATGGCGATTTACCTGTCGGTGCAACGTATTCACCGGGTGGCGGAGCGGCTGGTGGAGGGCGGCTACCCCGCGACCACCCCGGTCGCGGTGATCTACAAGGCCACCTGGCCGGAAAGCCAGACCGTCCGCGGTACCCTCGCGGACATCGGCGACAAAGTACGCGACGCCGGGATCCGCAAAACGGCGCTGATCCTGGTCGGCCCCTTCCTCGGCGATGAGTATCACTACTCAAAACTGTACGCAGCGGATTTTAGCCATGAATACCGTAAAGCCTGAATCCATTGCCCTGTTTTGCCTGACGCCCGGCGGCGTGCGGCTGGCAAAACGGCTGGCGGCCATGCTGCCGCTTACCTGTTACAGCAGCGAAGCGCTGCAGGAAGAGGGGTTTATCCCCTTCAACGGCGGCTTTGCCAGCGCTGCCCGCGAGGCGTTCAGCAGCTTCTCGGCGCTGATTTTTATCGGCGCCACCGGGATTGCCGTGCGGGTGCTGGCCCCGCTGGTGAATGACAAGCTCAGCGACCCGGCGGTGGTGGTGATTGATGAGCGCGCCCGGCACGTCATCAGCTTGCTCTCCGGCCATGCCGGGGGGGCCAATGCGCTGACCCGCTATCTCGCCGGGATGCTCGACGCCGACCCGGTGATCACCACCGCCACCGATGTCAACGAGCTGGCCGCCCTCGACACGCTGGCCTTCCAGCTGAACGCCCGGATGACCGATTTTCGCGCGGCGGTGAAAACCGTTAACCAGATGCTGGTGAGCGGTAAGCGGGTGGGGCTGTGGTGCGACGGCGAATTCACCGGGGCGCTAAGCCGCTGCGACCGGCGCGGGTTTATCCCGGTAAGCGACCTGGCGCGCTTGCCGGCGCTTGACGCCCTGATCTGCGTCACCCTGCGCCGGTCGCTGCCGCCGCTGCCGGTGCCTCACTGGAAGCTGGTGCCCCAGCGGGTGGTGGCGGGGATCGGCTGTCGGCGCGACACCCCCTGCGCGCTGCTCAGTACGTTGCTGGATCGCCAGCTTGCCGCTCAGCGTCTTGACCCGCTGGCGCTGAAAGCGATCGGCAGCGTGAGCCTGAAGGCAAACGAGCCGGGGTTGCGCCAGCTGGCTCACCGCTGCCGGGTGCCGTTCGAAACCTTCAGCGCCGAGGCGCTGCGCGAGCACGAGCACCGCTTTCCGGCCTCGTCTTTTGTCCGGGAGACGGTCGGCGTCGGCAGCGTCTCCGGCCCGGTGGCCTGGCTGCTGAGTCAGGGAAACCTGTCCGGCGAAACCCTGCGTGAGCAGGGCGTGACCATTACTTTGGGAGTAACACACTGATGTTAAGCGTAATCGGAATTGGCCCTGGCTCGCAGGCGATGATGACCATGGAAGCCGTGGAGGCCCTGCAGGCGGCAGAGATCGTGGTGGGCTACAAGACCTACACCCACCTGGTGAAAGCCTTTACCGGCGACAAGCAGGTGATCAAAACCGGCATGTGCAAAGAGATTGAGCGCTGCCAGGCGGCCATCGAGCTGGCGCAGGCCGGGCACAACGTTGCGCTGATCAGCAGCGGCGACGCCGGCATCTACGGCATGGCGGGGCTGGTGCTGGAGCTGGTTAATAAGCAGCAGCTGGACATTGAGGTCCGTCTGATCCCAGGGATGACGGCCAGTATCGCCGCCGCCTCGCTGCTCGGCGCGCCGCTGATGCATGATTTCTGCCATATCAGCCTTAGCGATCTGCTGACGCCCTGGCCGGTGATTGAAAAACGCATAGTCGCCGCCGGGGAAGCGGACTTCGTTATCTGTTTCTACAACCCTCGCAGCCGCGGCCGCGAAGGACATCTGGCGCGCGCCTTTGCGCTGCTGGCGGCCAGTAAAAGCGCAGATACGCCGGTCGGCGTAGTCAAATCCGCCGGACGCAAAAAGCAGGAGAAATGGCTGACCACCCTCGGGGAGATGGATTTTGCCCCAGTGGATATGACCAGTCTGGTGATCGTTGGCAACAAAGCGACTTACATCGACAACGGCCTGATGATCACCCCGCGAGGCTACGCGCTGTGAATCACGGCGACGTGCTGGTTATCGGGGGCACCAGCGATGCGCGGGCGATCTGCCAGCAGCTGGACGCCGCCGACGTGCGCTACACCCTGTCGGTGGCAACCCCTACCGGCGAGCGGCTGGCCGGCGATATCCGCGGGCAGATACGCTGCGGGCGTATGGAGTGGCAGCAGATGGCGGAGTGGCTCAGAGCGCAGCGCACCCGCTGGGTGATCGATGCCTCTCACCCCTACGCCGAGGTGGTCAGCCAGAATATTGTGCGCGCCTGCGCCAGCGTCGGGGTTCTGCTCAGCCGCTATCAAAGGCCGGAGCAGCTGAGCGATCTGCGCCATCCGTTACTTCACGTGGTCGGCGATCTGAACGAGGCCTGCGCGGTGGCTCGTCGCCTCGGCGAGCGGATCCTGCTGACCACCGGCAGCAAAGATCTGGCGGCCTGGCGGGCGGGACTGGCGGAGAAAACGCTGCTCGCCCGGGTGCTGCCGGTGCCGGAGGTGGTTCAGCACTGTAGCGATCTGGGGTTTGGCGTCGGGGAGATCTTCGCCCTCTGCGGGCCGTTCAGCGCCGAATTTAACGCCGCCTTTTATCGCCAGTGCCGGGCCGATGTTGTGGTGACGAAAGCCTCGGGGGCGGAAGGAGGCTATCAGGAAAAAGTACAACCCTGTCTTGATGCGGGGATCCCCTGCATCGTCATTACCCGTCCGGCGCCGCTGGTGACGGGCGATGAACTACTGCAAAGCCAGGCCGATTTCACTGCGCGGCTGACGCGCTGGCTGTCGGCGACTTGAGGAAGAGGATATGAAAAAAGCACTTCTGGTGGTGAGCTTTGGCACCAGCTATCACGACACCCGCGAAAAGAACATCGCCGCCTGCGAGCGCGATCTGGCCGCCAGCTGCCCGGACCGCACGCTGTTCCGCGCCTTCACCTCGGGGATGATTATTCGCAAACTGCAGCAGCGCGATGGTATTCATATCGATACTCCGCTGCAGGCTCTGCAAAAGCTGGCCGAGCAGGGATACCAGGATGTGGCTATCCAGTCCCTGCACATTATCAACGGCGACGAGTACGAGAAGATCGTTCGCGAAGTGCAGAGTATGCGCCCGCGCTTTCAGCGTCTGACGCTGGGCGCGCCGCTGTTGAGCGGTCATGGCGATTATGTGCAGCTGATGCAGGCCCTGCGCCAGCAGATGCCGCCGCTGGCGGCGACGGAGCGAGTGGTGTTTATGGGGCACGGCGCCAGCCACCACGCCTTCGCGGCCTACGCCTGTCTGGATCATATGATGGCGGTGCAGGGTTTTCCGGCGCGGGTGGGGGCGGTGGAAAGCTATCCCGAAGTGGACATCGTCATTAACGAACTCTCCCGCCAGGGCGTGACCGGCGTGCATCTGATGCCGCTGATGCTGGTGGCCGGCGATCATGCCATTAATGATATGGCCTCCGACGAAGACGATTCGTGGAAAACCCGCTTCAATGCCGCCGGTATCCCCGCCACGCCGTGGCTTAACGGATTAGGGGAGAATCCGGCGGTGCGGGCGATGTTTGTCGCCCATCTGCAGCAGGCGCTGAACGACACGATGGAGAAAGCAGCATGAGCGGCAAACTATACGCCCTGAGCAGCGGGCCGGGGGCGGCCGATCTGATCACCGTGCGTGCGGCGCGGATCCTCGGCCAGCTGGATGTGCTGTATGCGCCAGCCGGCCGCAAAGGCGGCGACAGCCTGGCGCTCTCCATCGTACGCGAGTACCTGGGCGCACACACGGAGGTCCGCTGCTGCCATTTTCCGATGAGCGCCGACAGCGCGGAAAAAGAGGCGGTGTGGAACGACGTTGCCGCGGCGCTGGCCCAGGAGGTGGCGGCGGACAGGCAGGTCGGGTTTATCACCCTCGGCGACGCCATGTTGTTCAGCACCTGGGTCTTTCTGCTGCAGCGGATTGGCTGCCCGGACTGGCTGGAGATTGTCCCTGGCGTTACCTCCTTCGCCGCCATTGCCGCGCGGGCGAAAACCCCGCTGGCCATGGAGCAGCAGTCGCTGGCGGTGATCTCCTGCACCGCGCCGGAAGCGGACATTGCCGCGGCGCTGCGCCAGCATGACAGTCTGGTACTGATGAAAGTCTACGGCCGCTTCGCCCGCATTAAGGCGCTGCTGGCGCAGGCGGGGCTGCTGGATGCGGCGCTGATGATGTCAGAGGCCACCCTGCCGGGCGAGCAGTGCTGGCGCCGTCTGCGCGAGGTCAGCGATGACCAGCCGCTGCCCTATTTCTCGACCATTCTGGTTAACAAACAGTGGGAGGAGGCGTAATGAATCAGGTGAAATCGCTGAAGCAGCTTTCGTATGGGGGGCTGGCGGCCGCTGTTCTGCTGATCATCGTCCCGCAGGAGGCGTTCGCCATGCATATCATGGAGGGCTTTTTGCCGCCGATGTGGGCGCTGGCGTGGTGGCTGCTGTTTTTACCCTGCCTGTGGTACGGCCTGGTGCGCCTGCGGCGTATCGTCCAGGAAGAGAGCAATCAGAAGGTGCTGCTGGCCCTCTGCGGGGCGTTTATTTTTGTTCTTTCGGCGCTGAAGATCCCGTCGGTGACCGGCAGCTGCTCGCATCCGACCGGCGTCGGTCTGGCGGTGATCCTCTTCGGGCCGGGCGTGGTGGCGGTGCTGGGGGCGATCGTTCTGCTGTTCCAGGCGCTGCTGCTGGCGCATGGCGGCCTGACCACCCTTGGCGCCAACGGGATGTCGATGGCGGTGATCGGCCCGATGGTCGGCTATCTGGTGTGGAAGCTGGCCTGTCGGGCGGGGATCCGTCGCGATGTCGGGGTCTTTCTCTGCGCCATGCTGGCGGATCTGATGACCTACTTTGTCACCTCCGTCCAGCTCGGGGTGGCCTTTCCCGATCCGGCAACCGGGGCAGGCGGATCGATCGCCAAGTTTATGGGCATCTTCTGCCTGACGCAGATCCCGATCGCCATCGCGGAAGGCTTGCTCACCGTGATGATCTACGATCAGCTAACCAAACGGCGACTGATCGCCGCGGAGGGACATTAATATGAAAAAGACCCTGATCCTGTTGGCGATGGTGGCCGCCCTGATGATCCTGCCATTTTTTATTAACCACGGCGGCGAGTTTGGCGGCTCGGACGGCGAAGCGGAGAGCCAGATCCAGGTGGTGGCGCCGGATTATCAACCCTGGTTCCAGCCGCTATATGAACCGGCGAGCGGCGAGATTGAGAGCCTGCTGTTTACCCTGCAGGGCTCGCTGGGCGCGGCGGTGATTTTTTACATTCTCGGATATGCGAGGGGCAGACAGCGCCGTGATGACCGGGTTTGACCGACTCAGCTACCAGAGCCGCTGGTTGCAGGTGGCGCCAGAGCGTAAGTTTCTGCTCTGGCTACTGCTGATGGCGCTGGCCTTTACGCTGCCGGCGTGGGGCCAGGCGCTGACGCTGGCGCTGACCGCCGCGCTGACCTGCTGGCTGCTGCGGGTCTCATTCTGGCGCTGGTGCCGCTGGATGGCGCTACCCTTTGGCTTTTTGCTGGTCGGCGTGCTGACCATTGTGTTCAGCGTCAGCCGCGACCCGCAGATGCTGTTAGCCAGCATCCGACTGGGCGCTTTCTCGATAGGGATTTCCGCCCCGGGGCTGGCCGTGGCCGGGGAGACCTTCTGGCGCAGCCTGGCGGCGATGGCGGCCATGCTCTGGCTGGTGCTTAATCTGCCTTTCCCCCAGTTGATTATCTTGCTCAAGCGCGGTCGCGTACCGCGACTGTTGACGGAGCAGATCCTGCTGACCTGGCGCTTCATTTTTATTCTGTTAGACGAGGCGATGGCGATTCACCGCGCGCAAACTTTGCGTTTTGGCTATGGTAGCGTGCCGCAGGGCTATCGCTCGCTGGCGATGCTGGTGGGACTGCTGTTCACCCGCGTCCTCCTGCGCTATCAGCAGATGAGCACGGCGCTGGATATCAAATTGTACCAGGGTGATTTTCACCTCTAAGGATAAGTATGCTTGCCACAACCGATCTCTGGTTTCGCTATCAGGATGAGCCGGTACTTAAAGGGCTGACGCTGGATTTTTCCCGCCATGCGGTGACCGGCCTGGTGGGGGCCAACGGCTGCGGAAAGTCGACGCTGTTTATGAACCTGAGCGGCCTGCTGCGCCCGCAGCAGGGGGCGGTGCTGTGGCAGGGAGAGGCGCTGAATTACAGCAAGCGCGGTCTGCTGGCGCTGCGCCAGCAGGTGGCGACGGTATTTCAGGATCCGGACCAGCAAATATTCTATACCGATATCGACAGCGATATCGCTTTTAGTCTGCGTAACCTCGGGGTGGCGGAAGAGGAGATCGCCCGCCGGGTGGATGAGGCGTTGACCCTCGTCGATGCCCAGGGGTTTCGCCAGCAGCCGATCCAGTGCCTCAGCCATGGGCAGAAAAAACGGGTGGCAATCGCCGGGGCGCTGGTGCTGCAGGCGCGCTACCTGCTGCTTGACGAGCCCACCGCGGGCCTCGATCCACGCGGGCGGGCGCAGATGATCGCCATCATCCGCCGCATTGTCGGGCAGGGGCGGCGCGTGGTGATCTCCAGCCACGATATCGATCTGATCTATGAGGTGAGCGACGCCGTTTACGTGCTGCGTCACGGCGAAGTACTGGCCGCGGGGGATCCCGGCGAGGTATTTGCCTGCGCGGAGACGATGGACAGGGCGGGATTGACGCAGCCGTGGCTGGTGAAACTTCATAGCGAACTGGGGCTGCCGCTGTGTAAAACCGAGGCGGAGTTTTTTCAGCGGATGCACAACAACGCGATAGGCGCGATAAAGGAGGCGTCATGACGCTGGCAGTGATGTTGCAGGGCACGGCTTCCGACGTGGGGAAAAGCGTGCTGGTGGCGGGACTGTGCCGCATTTTTCATCAGGATGGGCTGCGTACCGCGCCGTTTAAATCACAGAATATGGCGCTGAACTCCGGCATTACGCCGGATGGCAAAGAGATGGGCCGGGCGCAGATTTTCCAGGCCGAAGCGGCCGGGATTGCGCCAGATGTCCGCATGAATCCGATTTTGCTCAAGCCCACCAGCGACCGTCAGGCGCAGGTGGTGCTGATGGGGCAGGTGGCGACCAGCATGGATGCGATGAGCTATCACCAGTACAAGCCGCGCCTGCGCGAGCAGATCCTCGCGGTCTACCAGAGCCTGGCCGGAGAGTATGAGGCGCTGGTGCTGGAAGGCGCCGGCAGTCCGGCGGAGATTAACCTGCGCGACCGCGATATCGTCAATATGGGCATGGCCGAGATGGCGCAATGCCCGGTGATCCTGGTGGCCGATATCGACCGCGGCGGGGTGTTTGCCGCGATTTACGGCACGCTGGCGCTGCTGCAGCCTCAGGAGCGGGCGCGGGTGAAAGGGGTGATCATCAATAAATTCCGCGGCGATGTGGCGCTCCTGCGCTCCGGGATAGAGCAAATCGAGGCGTTGACCGGGGTGCCGGTGCTGGGCGTTATGCCATGGCTTGACGTGGATCTCGAGGATGAGGACGGCGTCGCGCTGCAGGCCGGGAAATACCATCGCACCGACCGGCGCGATATCGACATCGCCGTGGTTCACCTGCCGCATATTGCCAATTTTACCGACTTTAACGCCCTGGCGGCACAGCCAGACGTCCGGGTGCGCTATGTCCGCGATCCGCAGGCGCTGGCCGACGCCGACCTGGTCATTCTTCCGGGCAGTAAAAATACCCTCGGCGATCTGTGCTGGCTGCGCGAGAGCGGCATGGCGCACGCGGTCGAGCAGGCCCGGCAGCGCAAGGTGCCGCTGCTGGGGATCTGCGGCGGCTATCAGATGCTGGGCGAAACCATTATCGATGAGGTGGAGTCTGGCCTTGGCGCCCAGCCCGGGCTGGGGGTGCTGAAGACCGTGACCCACTTCGCCCAGCACAAAACCACCACCCAGGTGCAGGCGACCCTGGGGTCTGCGCTCCCGGATTGGTTAGCCGACGCGGCGGGGCTGCGCGTCAGTGGCTATGAAATTCATATGGGCGAGACGCGCCGCGAGGCAGGCTGCCCGCCGCTGCTGCAGCTGCATAAAGCGGGGCAGGCAGTGGACGACGGGGCGATAAGCGACGACGGCCTGGCGTTCGGCACCTATCTCCATGGCCTGTTCGACAGCGATGCCTTTACCCGGGCGCTGCTCAACGGCCTGCGCCAGCGCAAAGGGCTGGCGCCGCTGGACAGCGCCCTGGAGTATGCCCGCTATAAAACCCGGCAGTTTGATCGGCTGGCCGAGGCCATGCGCGAACATATCGCCATCGATAAAATTTACGCCATCATGCGCCAACATCAGGAGCCCCTATGCTGACTCTGGTTACCGGCGGCGCGCGCAGCGGCAAAAGTCGCCATGCCGAGGCGCTGATTGCCGATGCGCCGCAGGTGTTATATATCGCCACCTCGCAAATCTTTGACGACGAGATGGCCGCAAGGATCCAGCATCATCGCGACGGCAGGCCCGCCCACTGGCGCACCGCCGAGCGCTGGCAGCAGCTTGATGAACTGATCACCCCGGCTATCGCCCCAGCGGAGGCGATTTTGCTGGAATGCATCACCACCATGGTCACCAACCTGCTGTTCGCGCTCGGCGGCGACAGCGACCCCGACGGCTGGGATTACGCCGCCATGGAACGGGCTATTGATGACGAAATTGGCGTGCTGATTGCCGCCTGTCAGCGCTGTCCGGCGCACGTCGTGCTGGTGACCAACGAGGTGGGGATGGGCATTGTGCCGGAGAACCGCCTGGCGCGGCATTTTCGCGATATTGCCGGGCGGGTTAATCAGCGCCTGGCGGCCGCGGCGGATGCGGTCTGGCTGGTGGTCTCCGGCATCGGCGTCAAAATCAAATAACTCAATCGCTGGCTGACCGGGCCAGCCCTGGCAGGGATTCTGTATGCAAAATTTAAACACGGTTCTGCGGGCGATCCCCGCGCCGGACACCGACGCCATGGCGCGGGCACAGCAACACATCGACGGCTTACTCAAGCCCCCCGGCAGCTTCGGGCGTCTGGAGGCGCTGGCGGTGCAGCTGGCGGGAATGCCCGGCCTGGGCGGCCAGCCGCAGGTGGCGAAAAAGGCCTTGCTGGTGATGTGCGCCGACCATGGAGTGTGGGACGAAGGGGTGGCGATTTCGCCGAAGGCGGTCACCGCCATCCAGGCGGCAAATATGACCCGCGGCACCACCGGCGTCTGCGTGCTCGCCGCCCAGGCCGGGGCGAAAGTGCATGTAATTGATGTCGGTATCGATAGCGAACCGCTCCCCGGCGTGGTGAATATGCGGGTGGCGCGGGGCTGCGGCAATATTGCCCGCGGTCCGGCGATGAGCCGTGAGCAGGGGCAGGAGCTGTTGCTGGAGGTGATGCGCTACACCCGCGCGCTGGCCCAGGAGGGCGTTACCCTGTTTGGCGTCGGCGAACTGGGGATGGCCAATACCACGCCGGCGGCAGCGATCGTCAGCGTTTTGACCGGCAGCGATGCGCAGGAGGTGGTCGGGATTGGCGCCAATCTGCCGCTGGCGAAGGTTGGCAACAAGGTGGAGGTGGTGCGGCGGGCTATCGCCGTCAATCAGCCCGACCCGAATGATGGCCTCGACGTACTGAGCAAAGTCGGTGGTTTCGATCTGCTGGGGATGACCGGTGTCATGCTGGGGGCGGCGTCCTGTGGGCTGCCGGTGGTGCTGGATGGCTTTCTCTCCTACGCGGCGGCGCTGGCGGCGTGTCAGATAGCGCCGGAGGTGAAACCGTATCTGATCCCGTCCCACTATTCGGCGGAGAAGGGGGCGCGTATCGCGTTGGCGCACCTGGGTCTCGAACCGTATCTCAATATGGGCATGCGTCTGGGAGAAGGCAGCGGCGCGGCGCTGGCGATGCCGATCGTCGAGGCGGCCTGCGCGATGTACCATCGCATGGGCATGCTGGCGGCAAGCAATATTGTGTTACCGAAGGGGTAAGCAGGAGATGGGGGCGGCAATGGCCGTTCCCGTTTTCGGCAGAGGTTTTGCTGGCGGCAGAAACAAAAAAACACCCTTGAGGGTGTTTGTAATGTTGGTTGCGGGGGCCGGATTTGAACCGACGACCTTCGGGTTATGAGCCCGACGAGCTACCAGGCTGCTCCACCCCGCGTCACCGTACTGCTTCACTTTGTCAAATTTGATTGGTTGCGGGGGCCGGATTTGAACCGACGACCTTCGGGTTATGAGCCCGACGAGCTACCAGGCTGCTCCACCCCGCGTCACCGTACTGCTTTACTTCATCAAATTTTAATTGGTTGCGGGGGCCGGATTTGAACCGACGACCTTCGGGTTATGAGCCCGACGAGCTACCAGGCTGCTCCACCCCGCGTCCGTGGAAGCGCACTATACTCCGCTAGCGAGATGATGCAACCTTTTTTCGACCAAATCGACATTTTTGTAAGAATTGGCTTATAAAACGCCACGTTGTGGTGTTTTTTTACACAAATCTGTGCCATCGATGAGATCGCGCATTTCAATAGCTCCGGCGCTTTGTTATCTTCAACACGCACTAAGGCTTCGCAGCAAAAGATGAGACACCATGAAAGGACGTTGGGCAAAATATGTAGCGACGGGGGCAATGCTGGCCATGCTCGCCGCCTGTTCCTCAAAACCGACCGACCGCGGTCAGCAATATAGCGATGGCAAGTTCACCCAGCCGTTTTCACTGGTAAACCAGCCGGATGCCGTCGGGGCGCCGATCAACGCCGGCGACTTCTCCGAGCAGGTTAATCAAATTCGTAACGCCTCGCCACGCCTCTATAATAGCCAGAGCAACGTCTATAACGCGCTGCAGGAGTGGCTGCGCGCCGGCGGCGACACCCGTACGCTGCGCCAGTTTGGCATCGACGCCTGGCAGATGCAGGGCGTCGACAACTATGGCAACGTCCAGTTTACCGGCTACTACACGCCGGTGGTGCAGGCGCGCCACACCCGTCAGGGCGAATTCCAGTACCCCATTTACCGTATGCCGCCAAAGCGCGGTAAGCTGCCTTCCCGCGCCAGCATCTATGCCGGCGCGCTGAGCGATAACTATGTGCTGGCGTACAGCAACTCGTTGATGGATAACTTCATCATGGACGTGCAGGGCAGCGGCTATATCGACTTTGGCGATGGTTCGCCGCTCAACTTCTTTAGCTATGCCGGGAAAAACGGCTGGCCCTATCGCAGCATCGGCAAAGTGCTAATCGACCGCGGGGAAGTGAAGAAAGAAGATATGTCGATGCAGGCGATCCGCGAGTGGGGTGAAAAGCACAGCGAAGCGGAAGTGCGCGAGCTGCTGGAGCAGAACCCGTCGTTCGTGTTCTTTAAACCGCAGTCTTTCGCGCCGGTGAAAGGGGCCAGCGCTGTGCCGCTGATCGGCCGCGCCTCGGTGGCCTCCGACCGGTCGATTATTCCGCCAGGAACCACCTTGCTGGCCGAGGTGCCTCTGCTGGATAATAACGGCAAGTTTAACGGCCAGTACGAACTGCGCCTGATGGTCGCCCTCGACGTCGGCGGGGCCATCAAAGGTCAGCATTTCGACATCTATCAGGGCATTGGGCCTGACGCGGGCCACCGTGCCGGCTGGTATAACCACTACGGCCGCGTATGGGTGCTGAAAAACGCCCCGGGCGCGGGGAATGTTTTTAGCGGCTAACTCCCCTGGCCATGCCTGTTGACCAGGGCGCCCGGATGACGCCGTTTACGGCGGCCTCCGGGCGCTGTCATTTTGTTCTGAGGTTCTATGTCTGTTGTAATCAGCGATGCCTGGCGCCAGCGTTTTGGCGGTACGGCACGTTTATATGGTGAAAAAGCGCTGCAATGTTTTGCCGACGCCCACGTCTGCGTGGTCGGGATCGGCGGGGTCGGCTCCTGGGCGGCGGAAGCGCTGGCGCGGACCGGCATCGGGGCGATCACCCTTATCGATATGGACGATGTCTGCGTCACCAACACCAATCGTCAGATCCACGCCCTCAGCGGCAACGTCGGGCTGGCGAAAGCGGAGGTGATGGCGGAGCGTATTCGCCTGATCAACCCGGAGTGTCGGGTGACGGTGGTGGATGATTTCGTGACCCCGGAAAACGTGGCGGAATATCTTGGCGTCGGCTTTAGCTATGTTATCGACGCCATCGATAGCGTCCGGCCGAAAGCGGCGCTTATCGCCTGGTGTCGCCGCTACAAGGTGCCGCTGGTGACTACCGGCGGGGCGGGTGGTCAGATTGACCCAACGCAGATCCAGGTCGCTGACCTGGCGAAGACCATCCAGGATCCGCTGGCGGCCAAACTGCGCGAGCGGCTGAAAAGCCAGTTTGGGGTGGTGAAAAACAGCAAAGGTAAGCTCGGTGTAGACTGCGTCTTCTCTACGGAAGCGCTGGTCTACCCGCAGGCGGACGGCAGCGTCTGCGCAATGAAGAGCACGGCGGAAGGGCCGAAGCGGATGGACTGCGCTTCCGGCTTTGGCGCGGCGACGATGGTGACCGCGACCTTCGGGTTCGTCGCGGTGTCGCATGCCCTGAAGAAGATGCTGGCGAAAGCGCAGCGTGACGCTGCGGCTTCCGGAAAGTAGTTTGCCCACCGGGCGCGGCGGCGGGAAAGCGAAATCGTGAGATTACCTTTCGCGGGCGGCGGCGAGCACCGCCTCGCTCAGGGCGCTGAGGCCCTGGCTGCGCGAGGCGCTGAGCTGGCCGCGCAGCCCCAGCTCGTCGAACAGCGCCAGCGGATCCTGCGCCAGGATCCCGGCGCGGGTTTTTCCTTCCACGGCGGTTAAAAGTACCGCCAGCAGACCGCGCACAATCCTTCCTTCGCTGTCGCCAAAGAAGTGCAGCCTGCCCTCGGCGTCCTCCTCATAGCCCAGCCAGACGCGGTTCTCACAGCCGGCAATCTCATGGGCCTGCGCTTTGCTCTCGTCGGTCAGCGTCGGCAGCTTTTTGCCCAATAAAATCAGCTGACGGTATTTATCCTCCCACTGGTTCAGCGGGGCGAAGATCTGGCGCAGCGTAGCGTCGGTAATGGTTGTGCCGAAGGGGTGCAGAGTTGTCATTAATCCACCAGAATTTCCAGGGCGCGATCCACCGCGTGGACCAGCGCCGCAACATCGTCTTGGGTATTGTAGGGGGCGAAAGAGGCCCGCAGGGTGCCGCTGACCCCTAAGGCCGCCAGCAGCGGCTGGGCGCAGTGTTGTCCGGCGCGCAGGGCAATGCCGGACTCCGCCAGCAGCGTCACCAGATCGCTGTGATGAATACCCTCAAATTCAAAGGCCAGCAGGCTTGACTGCTGGCAGCGGAAAGAGCGGAAGCCCGGCCGTTTCGCCAGTTCCTCTTCCGCCAGGCTCGCCAGACTGCGGCTCCAGTTTTCCGCCTGGCCGATATCGCTCTGCGCCAGCCACTCCAGCGCGGCGCTGAGGCCGATAACCCCGGCGACATTCGGCGTACCGGCCTCGAGGCCATAGGGGGCCGGCTGCGGCGTAAAGCCGTCAAAGCTGACCTCGGCGATCATTTTCCCGCCGCCGAGCCAGGGCGACATCGCTGCCAGCAGCTCGCTTTTGCCGTACAGGGCGCCGATCCCGGTCGGGCCATACAGCTTATGGCCGGAAAAGGCGTAAAAATCGATATCCAGCGCCTGCACGTCAGCGGGGAAATGCACCGCCCCCTGGGCGCCATCGACCATCACCACCATCCCGGCGGCGTGAGCAAGGCGGATAGCCTGCGCCAGGTCCGGGCAGCCGCCGGTGACGTTGGACATCTGACCGATGGCCAGCACCCGGCTGCGCGGGGTAATCAGCGCGCTGAGGCTGGCGATATCCGGCAGACGGTCGGCGCCAAGCGGCAGTTTGACCACTCTGGCGCCGGTCTGCCCGGCCACCATCAGCCAGGGCACGAGGTTGGCATGATGCTCGGCTTCGCTAACGATAATTTCATCGCCAGGCTGCAGGCGCGGCCGGACGTAGCTCTGCGCCACCATATTGATGGCCTCGGTGGTCCCCCGCGTCCAGACGATATCTTTGCCGGACGGGGCGTTAAGCCACGCCGCCACGCGATCGCGGGCCGCCTCGTAGCGCTCGGTCAGCCGCTGGGCGGCGGCGAACTGGCTGCGATGGACATTGCCGGCGCTCAGGCGATAAAACTGGTCGCTGGCGTCGATCACCGCCAGCGGTTTGAGCGCTGTCGCCGCGCTGTCGAGATAGACGCCGGCATCGGCCAGAGCCGGAAACTGCGCGCGAAAGTGCGCCGGGTTGAATGCGTTCATGGAATTCCTCGTATCAATACCGCGATCGTCGCGCAATTTGCCGGGCGTGACAAGGTCTCTGCGTCCTGTGGAATTGTCCGAATGTGACTCCACGTCGGTCAAAGAGGGTTATGCTGAAAAGTGTTGGGTTTGTGTTTTAACCTATTACTTAACGAGTTACGAATAGTATAAATAGCCGTAAGGAGAGAAGAATGAAAATGACTAAGGCCGCTGCGATTATCTCTGCCTGTATGCTGACTTTAGGCCTGAGCGCCTGTTCCTCTAACTATGTGATGCATACCAACGATGGGCGGACCATCGTTACCGACGGGAAACCGCAAACCGATAATGACACTGGCATGATCTCGTATAAAGACGCGTGGGGCAACAAACAGCAGATCAATCGCTCTGACGTGAAACAACTGGGTGAACTGGACGAGTAAGGCAGTAAAAAGGCAAAAAAAAGCACCGCGCGTTGCGGTGCTACATTAAATCACTATGGACAGACAGGGTAAATGTACAGGAAGTGAAAAGGGGTAGCTTTGCTACCAGGGTCTGCAAAAACAGACCAATTGCAAACACAACAACACAACATCACAACCGTAAGCCAAAAGCTTGATGGAACACGCATTCCAAAAAAAGCTTCTCGTTCCGGCTCAGGAAGTGCCGCCACTATAGGTATTTGCTGGTAGAACCTCAACGGACAATTTATAATGGCTCAGATAAAAAAAACTAATAGGTTAATCATTGTTTCCTATTTGTTAAATTGAGTTAACTTCTAAGCCAGAATAACCATGTCGAAGCGATTACCACCTCTGAATGCATTACGTGTTTTTGATGCAGCCGCACGTCATCTCAGCTTCACTCGGGCAGCCGATGAGCTTTTTGTGACGCAGGCCGCAGTCAGCCATCAAATCAAGTCTCTCGAGGATTTTCTGGGCCTTAAGCTGTTCCGTCGGCGCAATCGTTCGCTGCTGTTAACGGAAGAAGGGCAGAGCTATTTTCAGGATATTAAAGAGATTTTTTCGCAACTGACGGAAGCGACGCGTAAACTGCAGGCGCGCAGCGCCAAAGGGGCATTAACGGTCAGTTTATTGCCAAGTTTCGCCATTCAGTGGCTGGTGCCAAGACTCACAAGCTTTAACTCAGCTTATCCGGGAATCGACGTCAGGATCCAGGCGGTGGACCGTCAGGAGGATAAGCTGGCGGACGATGTCGATGTGGCGATTTTTTACGGCCGCGGCAACTGGCCGGGCCTGCGTGTGGAAAAATTGTACGCCGAGTATCTGCTGCCGGTCTGTTCCCCGCTCTTGCTCACCGGCGACAAAGCATTGAAAACGCCTGCCGATCTGGCGCAACATACCCTGCTTCACGATGCGTCCCGCCGCGACTGGCAAACTTATACCCGTCAGCTTGGTCTAAGCCATATTAATGTGCAGCAGGGGCCGATTTTCAGCCATAGCGCGATGGTGCTGCAGGCGGCCATTCACGGGCAGGGCGTGGCGCTGGCCAACAACGTCATGGCGCAGTCCGAAATTGAAGCCGGTCGTCTGGTGTGTCCGTTTAATGATGTTCTGGTCAGTAAGAATGCGTTTTACCTTGTTTGCCATGACAGTCAGGCAGAACTGGGTAAAATAGCCGCTTTCCGGCAGTGGATCCTAGCGAAAGCGGCAAGTGAACAAGAAAAATTCCGCTTTCGTTATGAACAATAATTACTTGTAGGGTAACAACATGACCAGCCGTTTTATGCTGATATTCGCCGCGATTAGCGGCTTTATCTTTGTGGCTCTGGGCGCCTTTGGCGCGCATGTCTTAAGTCAATCGCTCGGCGCGGCGGAGATGGCCTGGATCCATACCGGCCTGGAGTATCAGGCCTTCCATACCCTGGCGATTTTTGGTCTGGCGGTGGCGATGCAGCGTCGGATCAGTATCTGGTTCTACTGGAGCAGCGTATTTCTGGCGTTAGGGACCGTGCTGTTCAGCGGCAGCCTCTATTGTCTGGCGCTCTCTCATTTACGTCTGTGGGCGTTCGTGACCCCGGTGGGCGGCGTAAGCTTCCTCGCCGGTTGGGTTTTAATGTTAATTGGTGCAATTCGTCTGAAACGTAAGGGCGTTGTTCATGAATAAGGTTGTCCTCTATTGTCGCCCTGGTTTTGAGAAAGAGTGCGCAGCAGAAATTACCGATAAGGCAGCCCGCCTTGAGGTGTTTGGTTTTGCCCGGGTCAAAGAAGACTCTGGCTATGTAATTTTTGAAGGTTATCAGCAGGACGACGGCGAGAAGCTGGTGCGCGATCTGCCGTTCAGCTCGCTGATTTTCGCCCGTCAGATGTTTGTGGTCGGCGAACTGCTGCGCGACCTGCCGCCGGAGGATCGCATAACCCCGATCGTCGGCATGCTGCAGGGCGTGGTGGAGAAGGGGGGCGAGCTGCGTGTGGAAGTGGCGGATACCAACGAAAGCAAAGAGCTGATGAAGTTCTGCCGCAAGTTTACGGTGCCGTTACGCGCGGCGCTGCGCGAGGCGGGCGTGCTGACCAACTATGAAACGCCAAAGCGACCGGTGGTGCATGTGTTCTTTATCGCCCCCGGCTGCTGCTATACCGGCTACTCATACAGCAACAACAACTCACCGTTCTATATGGGCATTCCGCGGCTGAAGTTTCCGTCCGACGCCCCGAGCCGTTCCACCCTCAAGCTGGAAGAGGCGTTCCACGTTTTTATTCCGGCGGACGAGTGGGACGAGCGTCTGGCGAACGGCATGTATGCCGTCGATCTCGGCGCCTGCCCGGGCGGCTGGACCTATCAGCTGGTGAAGCGCAACATGTGGGTCTCTTCGGTCGATAACGGCCCGATGGCCCAGAGCCTGATGGATACCGGCCAGGTGACCTGGCTGCGCGAAGACGGTTTCCGCTATCGTCCGAACCGCAACAACATCTCGTGGATGGTCTGCGATATGGTGGAGAAACCGGCGAAGGTGGCGGCGCTGATGGCGCAGTGGCTGGTCAACGGCTGGTGCCGGGAGACCATCTTCAACCTCAAGCTGCCGATGAAAAAGCGCTATGAAGAGGTGTCGCAGAATCTGGCCTATATTCAGGCCCAGCTGGACGAGCACGGCGTTAACGCCCAGATCCAGGCGCGTCAGCTGTATCACGATCGTGAAGAAGTGACCGTTCACGTGCGCCGCCTGTGGGCCGCCGTCGGCGGACGTCGCGACGAGCGTTAATCCTTCCCCCTCAGGCCGGAGACGCGTGCGCGTCCTCCGGCCTTCCCCTTAAGGCTGCGGCGCATCCGACACAATATGCGTCACGTCATCCAGATGACCAATCCTCGCCTCGCCGGAGCGGTTGAACTTGCTTTTGTCGATCAGCAGTAGCGACTGCGCCGCCCGCTTAAGCAGGATCGATTTGAAGTCGGCATTGAACGCATTGGAGTCCCACAGCGCGCCCTGCGGGTCGATGCCTTCGCAGGAAAAAATAAACAGATCGATCTCCAGCGATTTCAGCTGGGAAATCAGCGCCGGGTTCACGTAGCAGCCATATTTCCGCTGCAGAGTGCCGCCGGAGCAGGTGAGCGTGATCTGGTCGCGTTTGGCCAGCTCCTGGCAGATGGGCTGGCTGTTGGTAAAGACGTGCAGCGGGCGGTCCGGCAGCTGGCGGGCGAGATACCAGCAGGTGGAGCTGGCATCGAGGGCGATCACCATCCCTTCGTCAATCCAGGCCAGCGCTTCGCGGGCGATGTCGGCTTTATGCGCGTAATGGCTTTTCAGGCGCATGTGGAAAGGATCGCCGCTGTCCTGGCTGCGCTGGTGGATCACTTTGGCCCGGCCGTGGTTACGCAGCACTTTGCCCTGCGCCTGCAGCTCGCTCAGATCGCGGCGAATAGTTTCCCTGCTGACGTTGAGCTGTTTTGACAACGTTTCGGTGGTCAGGCTGCTGTGGGTGATCAGGAGATCGACGATCGCCTGCTGGCGGGCTGCTTTCATTTATTCTCATCCCATCATTGATTGAGCGTCTGCATCAGGCAGACGCTCCGGCATGAGATTACGGCGTGACTCCTTTTTTTAAAAGGATATTTCCGTACTTAGCGCACTCTCCTGTGATAACGATCGCAAAGGCTTTTTGCGCCCGGTCGTAGAAGGCAAAGCGGTCAATCCGCACGATATCCGGGCAGGGGGCCTGCGCCGATAGCGCCTGCCGATAGCGCTGTTCCACCGTCGGGTCGAGCGCATCGCCTTCGACGGCGGCCATCATCACCACCGGCGGCGCATAGCTGTCTAATTCGAACAGCGGGATAATCGCCTGCAGCAGATCGCTGACTCGCAGGCCATCGGCGCGGATCACCTGCGGCCCCATGCTGTGCGCCGGGAAATGGGCATCGGAAAAAATGATTTCATCCCCATGGCCCATTTCGGCCAGCACTTTCAGTAGTTCCGGCGATATCAGCGGGGAAATGGTTTTGAGCATCTCAGGCTTCCTCTATCAGTTCAGGTTCAGTTTGCGGCCAGAAATAGCGGTAGCGGTACGCGACCTGCGCTCTGGCCTGTTCTGGCGAAGAGAACTCGCCCACGCCATACCAGCCAAACATCGCCGCGCCGGCCACGGTGGTTTCGGCATCGTCGAGGACTTTGATCGGTATCCCGAGTCGGTTGGCCTTGATCTGGTTCCATAGCGCGTTGCGGCTGCCGCCGCCCACCAGCAGCAGCTCTTTCGCCCTGAAGCCGCCGATTTTTTCCAGGGTTTGCAGATGCTGCGCCAGCTGATCGCTTAACCCCTCCAGCGCGGCGCGGTAAAAATGGCCGCGGGTGGTGTTGAGCGTGACGCCCTGCCAGCCGGCGTGCTGGCTGGCGAGCAGGTCGCACTGCATCCTGACGCCCTGGGCGCCGGGCGGGATCGCCTGCGCTTCGTCAATCAGCGTCTGCCATGGGGTGTCAGCGCTCCACAGCAGTTTGCGCACCCACTCGAGCACGCCGGAGGCCAGCCACTGCATCCCCGGGTTATAGCGGCCCGGCTGGCTGTCCAGCTCGCAGGTGGAGCCGCTGTAGTCACAGAGCAGCGAGGTGTCGACCTGCGCGCTGCGTACCATCAGGATCTCCCAGGTCCCGGAGGAGAGCACCGGCTCATCCTGCCCGGCGCCGGCGCCAAACAGAGCGAACTGGGTGTCATGCCCGGCCGAGATAACCGGGATCCCGACGGGGAGGCCCAGCAGCGCAGCGGCCTCCGGCAGCAGGGTGCCGATCGGCAGGCCTGCTTCAACCAGCCGCGGGAACAGGCGGCGCGGCAGGTCGGTCGCCTGCAGGATCGGCGCGCTGAAATCGCGCTGCCGGAGATCGAGCATCTGGCTGGTGCCCGCCATGGTGAGGTCGGTGGTGAACTCCCCGGTCAGCCGATGGTTGATGAGCGATGAAATAAAAAGCCAGGCATGGGCCTGCGCCAGCAGCTGCGGGTGGTTCTCTTTCAGCCACACCAGCTTATACAGGGTGTTGAACGCAAACGCGCCGACGCCGGCTATCTGCTGTAGCTGGCGCGCGGGCATATACTGGCTGATTTTCTCCATCACCGCCGCGGTGCGCGGGCATTTCCAGCTGATGATCGGATACAGCAGGGCGCCCTGCTCATCCACCAGCGCGCCATCGACGCCAAAGGTCGTGACGGTAATGCCGCGCACCGTGCAGGAGGCCAGCTGGTCATGGATCTGCCGACAGCAGTCGGCAAAGCGCTGCATAATGGCCTCCAGCGACCACTGGTGCCAGTCGCTTTTTTCCGCCGCGATGTCGCTGGCGTTCGCCGTTGCGGCGCGGGCGATAATGTTCCCTTGTCGATCCACGGCCATCGCCCGCACGTTCGTGGCGCCGCAGTCGAGGACCAGGATAACGTCTTGCTTCATAGTGACTCCCGAAACAACATTGCCGGATGGCGCAGCGCTTATCCGGCCTACAGACCGCGCGCGTCTGTAGGCCAGGTAAGCCTGCGCCTCCGGGCGAAACCAACCTGTTAACGCTTATACAGCGGCCCGTAGTTCTGGCAGGCGCGGTAGTCCTGGCCCTCGATATCCATGCCGTGCGCGGCCCAGGCGGAGGGGCGGTAGATTTTCGCCGCTTCCACGTTGTGCATGCAGACCGGAATACGCAGCATGGCGGCGAGGGTAATGAAATCCGCGCCGACATGGCCGATGGTCAGCACGCCGTGGTTGGCGCCCCAGTTAGCCATGACCGAGTACACATCGCTGAACGGGCCTTTGCCGGTCAGGCGCGGGGCAAACCAGGTGGTGGGCCAGGTGGAGTTGGTGCGGGCGTCGAGTTGGTCGTGCATCGCTTTGGGCAGCGCTACGCTCCAGCCTTCGGCAATTTGCAGCACCGGCCCCAGACCTTTGATGATGTTCACCCGGGTCATGGTGAACGGCACGCCGCCTTCGGTCAGGAAGCGGGAAGAGAAGCCGCCGCCGCGGAAGTATTCGTGGATCGCCGGGCACCATTCGGTCGCCGCGAGGCAGGCATCCGCCTCGCTCTGCTCAATCTCCCAGTGGGGTTTCATCGTCGGATTGCCCTGCGCGTCGCGCTGCTGGCAGGAGCCGTCCAGCGCCGCAGAGCCGGAGTTAATCAGGTGAATGATGCCGTGCTCCGCCCGCCCGGTGAGCGGCTGCCCGGTGACCCGTTCAACGGCATCCGGCGACCAGTAGGTGCGTACGTCGGCAAACACCTGGGCGGTGCCGGTGAGCTGATGGCCCATCAGCATGGCCACGCCGTTGAGGCTGTCGTTTTCGGTAGCGACGACAAACGGTTCGCGCACCCCGTTCCAGTCAAAAGAGCTGTTGAGCAGCGCTTCGGCGGTATCGCCATTGGGGTATTGATCGGTCCAGTGGCGCTGACCCTGGAAACCGGCGGCGATGGCGTTGTAACCCAGCGACTCCTCCACCAGCCCTTTTTCTGCGAGCTTCGGGTTGCCCTGCATCATGTCGCGGATGCACATCGCCATCAGCAGGCTCTCTTTCAGCACCGCGCGGCTCTGCGTTTCATTGCGCTTATACTGCTCAGCGTTCTGATCTTCGCCGTAGCGGAAGTGTTTATCCGCCCACGCCAGCGCCATCTCCAGCTCGGTTTCATCATAGATTTTTTGATCGATTCGCCGGCGCAGCTCCGTCATGTCGACAGCCTGCACCTTCATGCCGAGCCAGGACTCAAAAAAGTTGTGGTCGACGATAGATCCGGCGATGCCCATTGAGACGCCGCCCAGCGACAGATAGCTTTTCCCTTTCATACTGGCGACAGCCAGGCCGGCGCGAGCGAAGCGCAACAGCTTTTCTTCGACATCCGCTGGGATCGACGTGTCATCGGCATCCTGCACGTCATGTCCGTAGATGGAGAACGCCGGGATCCCTTTCTGGCTATGGGCCGCCAGCGCCGCGGCCAGATAGACCGCCCCCGGACGCTCGGTGCCGTTAAAGCCCCAGATGGCCTTCGGGCGCAGCGGATCCATGTCGATGGTTTCGCTGCCGTAGCACCAGCAGGGGGTGACGGTGATGGTGACGCCGACGTTCTGGCTGCTGAATTTCTCTTCACAGGCGGCCGACTCGGCCATGCCGGCGATGCAGGTATCGGCAATCACGCACTCCACCCGGGCGCCGCAGGCGTGGCGCAGTTTCTCGCTGATAAGCGCGGCGGTGGCTTTCGCCATGTTCATGGTTTGCGCTTCCAGCGACTCGCGGACCCCCATGCGACGACCATCGATTACCGGACGAATACCGATCTTCGGTAAGCTGATTTTTTTCATTACAGATCCCTCAGGTTATGCGGATAACAGGTTTAGTTCGTCGCCGCTTGTGAACGGAAACGGGCAAAAATAAAGATGATGGCGAAGCACAGCGCCGGGACCAGTTCGGCGGTCGGGATATTGCCGGCGGCGTCGCTGACAAAGCCCATCACCGGGGTAACGATCCCGCCGCCGATAATGGTCATGACGATAAATGACGAGCCATATTTGGTGTCCTGGCCCAGATGCTTAATCCCCAGCGAGAAGATGGTCGGGTACTGAATGGACATAAAGGCGCTGCACAGGGTCAGGGCCAGCAGACCGACGTGGCCGCCGCTGAAGGCGGAGAGCAAACAGAGCAGCATGGCGATAAACGCATAGATAGCGAGCACGTTGTGCGGCGCGAAGCGGCGGATAAGCCAGGTGCCGGTAAAACGGCCGATAAAGAAGCAGACCATGGTGGCGGTCAGGTAGTTGGCGGCGAAACCGGCCGTCATGCCCGGGATCTCTTCGATAGCGTAGCGAATCAGGTAGCTCCAGCAGGCGGTTTGCGCGCCGACGTAGCAGAACTGGGCCAGTACCGCCCAGCGCCAGTGGCGGATGCGCATCAGGCGCGTCAGCGAGGCGAAAAAAGTGCTCTGCGCGCTGTCGCTGTGGTCATCGCTTTGCAGGGAGGGGAAGCGGGTGCAGACGATCAGCAGGGCGACCAGCAGGACAATGGCCACGATAATCATATAGGGGGTTTGTACCGACAGGACCAGACTGTGCTTCCAGGCGCTGAGCTGTTCCGGCGTCATTTTATCCAGCACCTCCTGCGGCTGATGCGGGACGTTAGACAAAATAAGACTCTGGCCAAATACCACGGCAATAATGGCGCCGAATGAGTTAAAGGTCTGGGCCAGATTAAGGCGGAAGTGACCGCCGCTTTCCGGACCGAGGACGGTGACAAACGGGTTGGCCGCGGTTTCCAGACAGCCAAGCCCGGCAGCGATAATAAATAATCCAATGAGAAATAAGGTGTAATTCATCACTTCGGCGGCAGGCCAGAACAGCGCGGCGCCGCAGGCATATAAAAACAGCCCCGTAAGGATGCCGGCTTTGTAGCTGAATTTTTTCATCAACATCCCGGCGGGGATGGGAATAATAAAATAGCCAAAGTAAAAGGCCGATTGAATTAATCCGGCCTGGAAGTTAGTCAGGGTAAAGGCCTGTTGAAATTGCGGTAATAAAATATCATTCAGATTATTTGCCACGGCCCACAGAAAAAAGAGGGAGCACAGCAGAGCGAAAGGAATAATGTAGCTCTTACTCTGCCCGCTCTCCATGGCGCGGTAACTTTGCGTTGGTATCGTTGTGTTTCCCATAGCGTCCTCATCAGTTCAGAAGCATTTACAACAGCATTCAGGGCGCAGTCTGGTGCTGCAGCAGACCGCAAAATTAAGTGAGCTCAGGTGACGCGCCGGTGAGTGAAATGAAAGTCACGGCGGAACTCATGGCTTCATTTTCAAATAAAAACCGCCTGTTAATATGATGATGGTCACACTTAACGTACTGTGGGCCATTTTATGTGATTATTGTCACTTTAATTTTTCAAAAACGCTGACCGTTTGAGAAAATAAATTCACAAAACCACAACGCTAATGACCGAATGAATATATATCGTGGAAAACGGGCAAATGTTACAAAGAAATAAAATGCCCGCTTGATGAAATATTATTAAGAACGGGCATTTTAATCTCTCTCGTAATGGGCATGGTTGCTTTATTCATGGCGGAATAATTGACGCGGCTCACAAAAAATAATCATGAAAATTCCCCTTTGAATATTCAGGTTGATGATGAAGACCATTATTCACCCTATCCCACGGTAGCCGACGATATTTCTGTTGCCCTGCCGTTGATGGATGATGAGTCACCAAAAGAGGAACGCAATGGAAAGAAACAGACTGGCCCGGCAGATTATCGATACCTGCCTGGAAATGACCCGCCTGGGGTTAAATCAGGGGACCGCCGGCAATGTCAGCGTGCGCTATCAGGGAGGAATGCTGATCACCCCTACCGGTATCCCATATGAAAAGCTGACGGAAGACAAGATCGTCTTTATTGATGCCGACGGCCAGCATGAGCAGGGAAAACTGCCCTCCAGCGAATGGCGTTTTCATCAGGCGGCCTACCAGACGCGACCCGATGCCCAGGCGGTGGTCCACAATCACGCTGTCCATTGTACGGCGGTGTCGATCCTCAACCGGCCCATCCCGGCCATCCACTATATGATCGCCGCGGCTGGCGGGAATTCGATCCCCTGCGCGCCCTATGCCACCTTCGGCACCCGCGAACTGTCTGAGCATGTCGCGGTGGCGCTGAAGCACCGCAAAGCCACGCTGCTGCAGCATCACGGCCTGATCGCCTGCGAGGCCAGCCTGGAGAAAGCGCTCTGGCTGGCGCATGAAGTGGAGGTCCTGGCCCAGCTCTACCTCAGTACGCTGGCGATTACCGACCCGGTCCCGGTGCTGGATGACGAGGCGATCGCCATCGTGCTGGAGAAGTTCAAAACCTACGGATTACGCATTGAAGAGTGATGCCGCAACGCTAACAGGAGAGCCACGATGGCAAACAGAATGATCCTCAATGAAACGGCATGGTTTGGCCGGGGGGCGATAAACGCATTAACCGATGAAGCGGCGCGGCGCGGCTATCGTAAAGCATTGATCGTCACCGACAGCACTCTCGCCCGCTGCGGCGTGGCGGCGAAAGTCACCGACAAACTGGATGCCGCCGGGCTGGCATGGGATATGTTCAGCGACGTGATCCCTAACCCGACCATCGCCGTGGTCCAGCAGGGGCTGCAGGCCTTTCAACGCAGCGGGGCGGATTACCTGATCGCCATCGGCGGCGGTTCGCCGCAGGATACCTGTAAGGCGATCGGTATTATTCAGCGTAATCCGGAATTCGCCGATGTCCGTAGCCTCGAGGGGCTGTCGCCCACCCGTCAGCCCAGCGTGCCGATCTTCGCGGTGCCGACCACCGCGGGTACCGCGGCGGAGGTGACGATTAACTATGTCATCACCGATGAAGAACAGCGGCGCAAATTCGTCTGTGTCGACCCGCACGATATTCCGCAGGTGGCCTTTATCGATGCCGATATGATGGACGCTATGCCGCCGGCGCTGAAGGCGGCTACCGGCGTGGACGCCCTGACGCATGCTATCGAAGGGTACCTCACTCGCGGCGCCTGGGCTTTGACCGATGCTCTGCACCTCAAGGCCATCGAGATCATCGCCGGCGCGCTGCGCGGCTCGGTTGCCGGAGACGCCGGCGCGGGGGAAGCTATGGCGCTCGGCCAGTATGTGGCGGGGATGGGATTTTCCAACGTCGGGCTCGGGCTGGTGCACGGTATGGCGCATCCGCTCGGCGCTTTTTACAACACGCCGCACGGCGTGGCGAATGCCATCCTGCTGCCGCACGTGATGCGCTTTAATGCTGAGGCGACCGGGGAAAAATATCGCGACATCGCCCGGGCGATGGGCGTCAGGGTGGAAGCGTTAAGCCTGACCGCCGCGCGCGAGGCGGCAGTAGAGGCGGTCTGCCAGCTTAACCGCGATGTCGGTATTCCCGGCCATCTGCGCGAGGTGGGCGTCAGGAAAGAGGATATTCCGGCGCTGGCCCAGGCGGCGCTGGCGGATGTGTGTACCGGCGGCAACCCGCGCGAGGCGAGCCTGGCGGATATCGTCGGGTTATATCAGGCGGCCTGGTGATTGCCTGGCCCGGGTAAAGCAGGCCGTTACCCTGCACCGGCGCACCTCTTAACGATGGTCAGCGCGTCAGCCGCAGCTGCTGCAGATTGCCGTCCAGCTGGAGGTCGGTCTGCAGGCGGGCCACCTCCCGGCAGGTGAAGGCCATCTCCTGATGCGCGGCCAGCTTTTTGCGCCACTTCTCCGGGACCTCGGCCAGGCGGGCGTACAGCCCCTCCAGGTCCTGAAACTCGTTCAGCAGCTGGGCGGCGCTTTTGGGGCCAATGCCCGCCACGCCCGGCACCTTCGAGCTGCTGATCCCCGCCAGCCCCCAGTAATCCGCCAGCTGCTCCGGGGTGACGCCGAACTCGCTGGCGATGAAGGGGGCGTCCAGCCAGCGCTTCTGAAAGTAGTCGCGGATGCGGATGGTGGGCGACAGCAGCTGGCAGTAGCCTTTGTCGGTGGAGACAATGGTGGCCTGATGGCCCGCCTGGGCCACCTTCACCGCCAGGGTGGCGGCGAGATCGTCTGCTTCGCTGCCCGGCGAGGCCCAGCAGCGGATCCCCCGCTGTTCGAAAGCGGCCCGCAGCGCCGGCATCTCGGCCACCAGCGTCTCCGGCATCGGCGCGCGGCCGGCTTTGTACTCCGGCAGGCGCTGGTGACGCCAACCGTGGGCGCGATCCTCATCGTCGAACACCGCCACCGCATGGGTGGGCTGACTGTGGACGATCAGCTGCTCCAGGGCATGCAGGCAGGTATCGACGCAGGGTGAACCCTGCACCGCGTGAATGCGGCGGATTAGATTTAACGCGTCGACGATTAACAGATGAACAGCCACAGATACCCCCCTTATTCTCAGCGTCTTTAGGGTAACATCGCCATCAGATCGAGGCTATCTGCGCCTGAACAATCAGGAAGATAACGCGCAAATTTCGCTAACTGACCGCCATCAGCGGTCTGATGACGTCCGGCGCGGGTTCGCCGTACCACACCGCTTCGCGCACCGGGACCGGTTTGGCGATAAGCCCGAGGGCGTAAAAGCGATCGGCGATGGTCTGCTGGGCGCGGATCACCGACAGATCCATCGGCCGCGGGCGATGGCTGCGGCGGGCGAGGGCCATGCTCAGCGACCGGGCGTCGATCCCCAGCTCTGCCGAGAGTAAGCGGGCCGCTTCGCCGCGATGCGAGTCGATAAACTGCCCGGTGTGGGTCAGCTCCGTCAGCAGGCGGCGCATGATATCGCCATGCTGAGCGAGGTAGTCCCGTCGCGAAAGATAAAACTGATGGTTGTTGACCCGGCCTTCGCCGCTGGCGACCACCCGCAGCTCGCCGGTGTGTTCGGCGTCGCTGAGCAGCGGATCCCACATCATCCAGGCGTCAACCGCCAGATAGTCGCTGGCGGTCAGCGGATATTTCGGCGGGGTATAGACCACCCGCACATCGTTCAGACCCAGGCCGGCGTCCTCGAGGATCTGCAGCAGCAGCCAGTGGACATTCGACCCTTTATTGAGGGCGATGCGTTTACCGCGCAGATCGCTGAGCTGGCGAATGTCGCTCTCCTGCGGGACGACCATCGCCACGCTGCGCGGCGCCGGCGGCTCCCACGCCACGTACATCAGTTCACTATTGCTGGCCTGGGCAAACACCGGCGGCGCTTCTCCGGTGGTGCCGAAGTCGATCTCGTTGCAGGCGAGGGCGTGGAGGAGCTGCGGTCCGGCAGGAAACTCACTCCACAGCACGTTGACGCCGAGGCTGGCGAAGGCGGTTTCCAGACTCTGACGGGCTTTCAGGATCCCGAGGCTGCCGAAGCGCTGGTAGCCAATGCGCAGTTCGCGATCGGCCCCGGCTGCGTTGGCGAACGCCCGCGGCGGCGCAGGCGGGCGGCGGCGGCTTTTGATCAGCCCGAGGTTAGCGAGCTGGGTGCGCAAGGTATGCCGGCTGATCCCCAACAGCGCGGCCGCCTGGCTCTGGTTATCGTCGCAATGTGCCATGGCGTGGCGAATCAGGGCGCTGGTCACTCGCTGCCACAGCGGCTCGCCGGGAAGCGCCAGCTGGTGGCGAATAAAGTCGTCCAGTTCATGATCGCTCGCCGGCCCCGGGGCGTCGTTGAGCGTCGCCAGGCGCAGCTGGGCAGGACTGATCTCCTCTTCTTTACTGAGCAGCACCGCGTTGTGCAGGGTGTTTTCCAGCTCACGAATATTACCCGGCCACGCATAGTCCATCAGCCGGGCCAGCGACTCCGGCGCCAGACGCAGGGTTGGCCGGCCGAGGCGGCGGGCATAGAGCGATAAAAAGTGGTGAGCCAGCTGCGGGATATCCTGCCGACGCTGGCGCAGCGGCGGCAGCGGCACCACCGCGATATTCAGCCGATAGTAGAGATCTTCGCGAAAGCGGCGCTCGCGGATTGCCTGGGCCAGGTCGACGTGAGTGGCGGCAATCACCCGGACATTCACTTTAATCGCTTTGCGCGAGCCGACGCGGGTAATTTCGCGCTCCTGCAGCACCCGTAACAGCTTGACCTGCAGGGGCAGGCTTAATTCGCCGATCTCGTCCAGCAGCAGCGTCCCCCCTTCCGCGGCTTCAAACCAGCCGGGCTGTCCCTGCTGCGCGCCGGTGAAGGCGCCTTTCTCATGGCCGAACAGTTCGGCTTCGGCAAGGCTCTCGGTTAGCGCGCCGCAGTTAACGGCCAGAAACGGCTGCTGGCGGCGGGGACTGTGGTGATGGAGATAGCGGGCCACCACCTCCTTGCCGGTGCCGGTTTCGCCCACGATCAGCACGGTAGCCTCCGTCGGCGCGAGCTTGTCCAGCAGGCTCTGGAAAGCCTTCGATGCCGGGTCGATCAGCGCGGGCGCGGTGGAAGGGGATTCTGGGTTCAGCATAGCGGGCCTCCGGTCGTTGACCTCCTGAACTTATCCTGCGGCGGCGGCGGAAACCAGAGGGGGAAAGGCCGACGGCTGTTGCAAATGCGCCAGCGGATGCGCGGCGGCTGCGGGATTTGCAACAGCACGACGCGCGTGGGATGTTTTCAATTCCTTGATTTTAAAAATGTAATTTTTTATTCACCATTGGCATGATTATCGCTAACACTCATATAACCAAATTAAAACTTCTCTTCGATAAATATCGGATATGGTTATATAGGAAATAGATAATGACGCAGCAAGTTCCCGACAAGATCAATGTCTTCTGGTTCTTACCTACCCATGGCGATGGCCGCTATCTGGGCACCACCGAGGGTGGACGTCCGGTCGATTTACCTTATCTGCAGCAGGTGGCGCTGGCGGCCGACAGCCTGGGTTATTACGGCGTGCTGATCCCCACCGGTAAAAGCTGTGAAGATTCGTGGCTGGTGGCCTCGGCGCTGGCGCCGTTGACCCGCCGTCTGCGCTATCTGGTGGCGGTCAGACCGGGTCTGCAGCCGCCCACTCTGGCGGCGCGGATGGCGGCCACCCTCGACCGTTTATCGGAAGGACGGCTGCTGATCAATGTCGTCACCGGTGGCGACCCGGTGGAAAACAAAGGCGATGGCATCTTTCTCAGTCACAGCGAACGCTACCAGGTGACTCGCGAATTTCTCGACGTTTACTCCCGCCTGCTGCGCGGGGAGAAAGTGGACTATCACGGGGAGCATATTCATGTCGAGGGGGCGGAAGTGCTGTTTCCGCCGGTTCAGGAGAATGGCCCGCCGCTGTACTTCGGCGGCTCTTCTGAGGCGGCTATCGATGTGGCGGCCGAACAGATCGACAGTTATCTAACGTGGGGCGAACCGCCGGAACTGGTGGCGGAGAAGCTGGCGGTGGTGCGCGAGCGCGCCGCGGCCCGCGGGCGCACCCTGCAATATGGCATCCGTCTGCACGTCATCGTGCGCGAAACGGAAGAGGAGGCGTGGGCCGCCGCCGACCGGCTGATCGCCCATCTTGACGACGACACCATCGCTCAGGCGCAAAAGATCTTCGCCCGCATGGACTCGGCTGGCCAGGCGCGGATGAGCGCCCTGCATCAGGGATCGCGCGACAATCTGCGTATTGCCCCTAATCTGTGGGCCGGCGTCGGGCTGGTGCGCGGCGGCGCGGGTACCGCGCTGGTGGGTAATCCTCAGCAGGTGGCGGAGCGCATCCGCGAATATCAGGCGCTCGGCATCAGCAATTTTATCTTTTCCGGCTACCCGCATCTGGAAGAGGCACACCGCTTCGCTGAGCTGGTGATGCCTCTGCTGCCGCTGGAAAACGCGGCCTCGTCGAAGGCGCGCAGCGTGAACACCGGTCCCTTTGGCGAAACCATCGGCGGCGATAAGCGCCCGGTGCGCCAGGCCAGCGCCAGCTGATGGCCAGGAGCGCGACCATGAGACAGCATACCGGAGGAGGGCGGCGATGAGTGCAGAACCGCATATCGTGATTATCGGCGGCGGCTTTAGCGGCGCGGCGGTGGCGATTGAGCTGCTGCGCCTGGCGCCGAACGGGGTGCGCGTGACGCTGCTGGAGCCGCGTCAGACTCCCGGCGCCGGGGTGGCCTACTCCACCGCGGAGCCGACGCACCGGATTAACGTCCCGGCCGCCCGTATGCAACTGACCGGTGATGAAGAGGGCGCCTTCGATCGCTGGTACCGCCGTCAGCCTGCCTTTGCCGCCGATGCGCAGGCGCTGCGCCCGGACGGTTCCGTCTACCCTCAGCGCGGCCAGTTTGGTCGCTATGTGGCACAGCGTTTTTCCGACGCCGCGGCCGCCAGCGGCGGACGGCTGCGCCACCTGCGCGATCGGGCGTTCGCTTTTCATCAGGGGACGGTTAGCACTGAGGGCGGACTGCAGCTTAAGGCCGACCTGCTGGTGCTGGCGATCAGCCATCCACCGCCTTCGCTGCCGGCGCAGGCCGAAGCCTGGCGTCACCATCCGGCGCTGATTGCCAACCCGTGGCAGCTTGGCGCGCTCGACGCCATCACCCCGCACGCCCGGGTGGCGGTGATGGGCACCGGATTAACCATGGCCGATACGGTCGCGACGCTGGACCGGTTGGGCCACCGCGGCAGTATCATCGCCTTTTCGCGCCACGGCCTGCTGTCGCGCGGCAACCTTAGCGGCGCGGGGGCAACCTGGCCTGGCGACTATCAGCAGGGCAGCCTGCGCCAGCGCCTGCGCCAGATCCGCCTCGACGTCGCGTATGCGGCGCAGCAGGGCCTGAGCTGGCAGGTGGTGCTGGATGCGGTTCGTCAGCAGGGGCAACGGATCTGGCAGGCGCTCAGCGTCGCCGATCGCCAGCGTTTTCTGCGCCATCTGCGCCATTACTGGGATGTCCACCGCTACCGCGTGGCGCCGCAGGTCGCCGAGGTGCTGGAGGCGCGCCAGCGCACGGGCAGTCTGCAGGTGCAGGCGGCCAGGCTACTGTCGATGAGCGCTGAAGGCGAGACGCTGCGTCTGACGCTGGCGCGGCGCGGCGGCGGCGTGCAAACCCTGAGCGTCGATCATCTGATCCTGACGACCGGACCCGCGCACCGTGCCCTAACCGACAGCCAGCCATTTTTACAGGACCTCGCCCGCTGCGGCCTGATTCGCGCCGATGCCTTCGGCATGGGCCTGGAGGTGGACAGCCGTTCCCGGGCAGTGGCTGATCCGCAGGTTGAGGCGCTGCCGGTGCTGGTGGCCGGTCCGGCCGCCCGCGGGCGTTTTGGCGAACTGATGGGCCTGCCGCAGGTAGCCGACCATGCCGCTGAGGTGGCGGCGCAAGCGTTACTCACGCTCGGGATCCCGCAGGACTCCCGATGTCCAGCGTACTGAATACCTCCCTTTACCTTCCCTGATTCATTTTGCCGCGTGCGCCCCGGCGACGGGCCGCGCTATGGAGATTGCTATGTCATCACAACGTGAAATTCGTCTTAACGCTTTCGATATGAACTGCGTCGGCCATCAGTCGCCGGGCCTGTGGGCGCATCCCCGGGATCGCTCCTGGCAGTATAAAGATCTGGAATACTGGGTGGATCTGGCGCGACTGCTGGAGCGCGGCAAGTTCGACGGGCTGTTTATCGCCGACGTGCTTGGCGTCTACGACGTGCTGAACGGCAGCGGCGACGCGGCGATCCGCCAGGCGACGCAGGTGCCGGTCAACGATCCGCTGGCCCTGATCACTCCGATGGCGCTGGTGACGGAGCATCTGGGCTTCGGTCTGACCGCCTCGCTGTCGTTTGAGCATCCTTACCCCTTCGCTCGTCGTCTGTCGACGCTCGATCATCTGACCAAAGGGCGGGTGGGCTGGAATATTGTCACCTCCTATCTGGAGAGCGGGGCGCGCAATATCGGCCAGCAGACCCAGACCGACCATGACACCCGCTATGACTATGCCGATGAGTATTTGCAGGTGATCTATAAGTTGCTGGAGGGAAGCTGGGAGGATGGGGCGGTGCTGCGCGACAGAGAGCGGAAGATCTTCAGCGATCCGCGGAAAATCCATCCCATTAACCATCAGGGACAGTTCTTTTCCGTGCCGGGGATCCACCTCTGCGAGCCATCCCCGCAGCGCACGCCGGTGCTGTATCAGGCGGGGGCGTCCAGCCGCGGCAAACAGTTCGCCGCCGGCCATGCCGAATGCGTCTTCGTCGCAGCGCCGTCGAAGGTGCTGCTGAAGAAGACGGTGGCGGATATTCGCCGCCGGGCAGCTGAGGCGGGGCGCGATCCGCACAGCATCCTGATCTTCAACCTGCAGACGGTAATTGTCGGCGACACCGACCGCGAGGCACAGGCGAAGTGGCAGGAATATAAGCAGTACGTCAGCTATGAAGGCGCGCTGGCGCTGCTCTCCGGCTGGACGGGGATCGATTTCGGCCAGTATCAGCCGGATCAGGTGCTGAAGTATCTGCACACCAACGCCATTCAGTCGGCGGTGGAGGCCTTTTCGACCGCTGATCCGAACCGCCAGTGGACGGTGCAGGCCCTGGCCGATTGGGCGGGGATCGGCGGCTTCGGTCCGCTGGTGGTTGGCAGCGCGCAAACCGTGGCGGACGAGCTGCAGTCCTGGGTCGAAGAGACGGACGTCGATGGCTTTAACCTCGCCTATGCCGTCACTCACGAAACCTTCCGCGACGTCGTCGAGCTGCTGGTGCCTGAGCTGCAAAAGCGCGGCGTCTTTAAGCAGGAGTACCGCGAGGGGACCCTGCGCGAAAAACTGTTCGGCGGCGGCCCGCGTCTGGCCGCGCCTCACCCGGGCGCCAGCTACCGCCGCGATGCGCGCACGGCGGCATCGGTAGAGGAGAAGGTGACATGATCGCTATTGATGACCTGCATAAAAGTTACCGCACGACGGATGGCCGGCTCAGCGCGGTGCTGAAAGGGCTGTCGCTGCAGGTGCCTGAGCGCTCCATCACCGCGGTGGTGGGGCCGAGCGGCGCCGGTAAATCAACCCTGGCGCGCTGCATCAGCCTGCTGGAGCAACCGGACAGCGGCAGCATTCGTATCAATGGCCAGGATCTGTCGGCGCTGTCCGGCGAGGCGCTGCGCCGGGAACGGCGGGCGATTGGCACCGTTTTCCAGTCTTCGGCGCTGTTGAGCCGCAGGACCGCCTGGGAGAATGTCGCCCTGCCGCTGGCGTGGCTTGGTGTGGTGGAGCGCGATATCAAGGCGCGGGTTGGCGAGCTGCTGGAGAGCGTCGGCCTGAGCCACAAAGCGGATGCCTGGCCGGCCCAGCTCTCAGGCGGCCAGCGCCAGCGGATCGGCATTGCCCGCGCGCTGGCGCTGCGCCCGTCCGTTCTGCTGGCGGATGAAGCCACCTCCGGCCTCGATCCTCAGGCCACGGCCTCGGTGCTGGCTCTGCTCAAGCGGCTGCGTGATGAGTACCAGCTGGCGATCGTCCTGATTACCCATGAAATGGACGCGGTGCGCACGGCGGCGGATGCGGTGGCGGAGATCCGCGACGGGACGATCGTCCAGTACGGGCGGATCGAAGATCTGCTGGCGCGTCCCGATTCTCTGCTCGGCCAGCAGCTGTTGCCGCTGACGCCGGCGGCAGCTACCCACAGCGATCTGCTGCTGCGTCTGAGCTACCGCGGGGATGTGCCGGTGGCCACCGACTGGATCAGCCGCCTGAGCCAGCAGTGGGCGCTGCAGATCGATCTCCTTGGCGGTCACGTCGAGGTGATTAATGGTCGGCTGGCCGGTCGCCTGCAGGCCGGAGTGCGCTTTCAGGGCGAACGCCTGTCGCCCGCGCGACTGCAGGGCCTGCTGGCGCAGCTCGGCATAACGGCGGAGATTCTCGACAGTGCGCCGTTGCTCAGGGAGGCGGTATGAAACCGACAGTCATCAGTCAGGATACCCCCTGGGGCGAAATCCCTTCGCTGCTGCTCCCCGCCTATGGCGAAACCTGGCTGATGGTGGCCATTGTGATGCTGTTTGTCGTCACGCTGGGAGGACTGGTGGGGGTGGTGTTGTTTAACGCCTCGCCGCGGGGCTTATTTCCGCACGCACTGCTGTACCGGCTGCTGAACTGGGTGGTCAATATGGGACGTTCGCTGCCGTTTCTGGTGCTGATGGCCGCCATTATCCCGTTCACTTACTGGCTGACCGGCACCACGATTGGCATCCCCGCCGCGGTCGTGCCGATGATCGCCGCCGGCGTCCCGTTCTTTGGCCGTCTGGTGGAGAACGCGCTGCGCGAGTTGCCGGCGGAGGTCACCGCGGTGGGGGTCGTCTGCGGCGGGTCGCGCTGGCAAATCATTGCCAGCGCGCAGCTCAGTGAAGCCATGCCCGCGCTGGTGGCGGCGGTGACGCTAAACCTGGTCTCGATGATCGAGTATTCGGCTATCGCCGGGACCATCGGCGCCGGCGGCATCGGCTACCTGGCCGTGGTGTACGGCTATCAGCGCTTCGACAACCACATCATGATCGCGACGATCGTTGCCCTGATCGCCACGATCCAGTTGATTCAATTTTTGGGTGACCGTCTGGTCAACCGTTTACGCCACACGCAGGGGAACCTTGTATGACAACAGAGCAATTTGAGTTACGTAAAGCGCGGCGCTGGCCCTGGCTGGCGGCGCTGGCGGTGATTATCCTGCTCGCCATCGCCTTCTGGTGGTGGCGGGGACATACCCAAAGCCAGCAGGTGGTCTTCGGCAGCACGTTAAAAATTCACTACGAGCCGGCGATGGCCGGCGAGCAGCGGATCATTGAGTATATTAATCAGCATATTGCGCCCGATTACGGTCTGAAACTGGAGGCGGTGGGGGTGCAGGATCCGGTCCAGGCTGACCGCGCGGTAGCGGAAGGTCAGTATGCCGGGACGATCTATCAGCATCAGTGGTGGCTTAAACAGGTGGTGGACGCTAACGGCTTTGCGCTGTCGACCACGGTGCCGGTGTTCCAGTGGGCGTTTGGCATCTATTCCGACCGCTACTCGTCGGTACAGGCGTTGCCCAACGGCGCGACCATTGTCGTGCCTGACGATGGCGCCAATCAGGGGCAGGCCCTGTGGCTGCTCCAGCGCATTGGGTTGATCTCGCTCGACCCGGCGGTGGAGCCGCGCACGGCGAAGCTGAAAAATATTGTCGGTAACCCGCATCAGTTTGTCTTTAAAGAGCTGGATCTGCTGACCATGCCGCGGGCGTTAAATTCGGTGGATGCCGCCATCGGCTATGTCTCGCAATTTGACGCCGGGAAAGTGCCGCGTGAGAAAGGCATATTATTCCCGCCGGCGCCGCGCACCTTTGCTTCGCAATTAGTGATTGGTACACCGTATTTATCGCAGGAAAATATCGTCAAATTAAAACAGGCTTTTTCTGATCCGCGGATCCAGACGTGGTTAAAAACCACCGATGACCCGCTGGTAAAAGACGTATTAGTTCCAGTGTCCGCGGAATAAGCGTCCTGCACGACGTCTATTTTCGTTGTTATTTATTTCCCTTGAGGATGCGTGAAAGCGCGTCCTTTTTGTGCTGGTGATATTTATTAACTTATTGATTATATTGATTTTTATAGAATGATTTGTTGTTTTGATTCTCGTCGCGCGCGGTCTATAACCGCTGATGACCTGCACAAAATAATAAGGTGAAAAAATGAGTACATTACCAGTGGATAATCCCGGTATCGCTTCGGTACCGGTCAGTAGCGTCGGGGATGTGGCGCGGCTAATTAATTCCGGCAAGGAACATGCGAAATATGCGCGGATGATTGTCTTCCTCGCGCTGGGGGGCGTTTTTCTCGACGCATATGACTTAACCACGCTCTCCTACGGTATTGATGACGTTGTACGTGAATTTCAGCTCTCACCGCTGCTGACCGGCCTGGTGACTTCGTCCATTATGGTCGGGACTATCGTCGGCAATATTATCGGCGGCTGGTTGACCGATAAATATGGTCGCTATTCGGTTTTTATGGCCGATATGTTCTTTTTCGTGATTTCGGCTATCGCCGCCGGGCTGGCGCCGAACGTCTGGGTGTTGATTGGCGCCCGTTTCCTGATGGGCATCGGCGTTGGCATCGACCTGCCGGTAGCGATGTCCTATCTGGCCGAGTTTTCCCGCTTTGCCGGCAAAGGCAACAAAGCGGCTCGCCTCGCGGCATGGTGCCCGATGTGGTACGCCGCCTCAACCGTCTGCTTTCTCATTATCTTCGGCCTCTATTTCCTGCTGCCGCAGGAGCATCTTGACTGGCTGTGGCGCGCCTCCCTGCTGTTCGGCGCCGTGCCGGCACTGCTGATTATTGCCGTCCGCAGTCGATTTATGAATGAATCCCCGCTGTGGGCGGCCAACCAGGGCGATCTGACCTCTGCAGTGCGTATTTTACGCGACTCCTGGGGGATCCATGCCCATGAGGTCCCGGCGGCGAAGCCCGCGCCAGCGCCGAAAGTGAGCTTCCGCGTGCTGTTCGAAAAACCCTACCGCGAGCGGACTATCGTCGCCGGGGTGATGAATATCTGTATCTCCTTCGAGTACACGGCGATTGCCTTTTTCCTGCCGTCAATTCTTGCCCAGTTCCTCGGGGCTGGCGTCTTCGAAACTATTTCGGCATCGCTGGGGCTGAACGCCCTGTTTGCTTTTACCGGTGGGCTGCTCGGTATGCATCTGGCGTGGAAATATCCTTCGCGTCATGTGGCGATAGCCGGCTTCGCCCTGCAGTTTGTGGCGCTGATTGTGCTGGCGCTGGTGGGGCAACCGCACGCGACGGCAGGTATCGTGCTGGCTATCGCGATGCTGGGGCTGTGGCTGTTCGCCGAAGGGTTTGGCCCGGGGGCGCAGCTGATGATCTACCCGGCGCTCTCCTATCCTACTGCCATTCGCGCCACCGGGGTCGGTTTCAGCCGGGCACTCTCCGGGATCGGCAGCGCGCTGGCGTTGTTTATTCTGCCGCTGCTGCAGGCCTCCCTCGGCACGCAGATGTTCTGGGTGGTCTCGCTTGCCGCCATTATTCCCATTTTCTTCCTGCTGGCGGTCCGTCATGAACCGACGCGAGAAGATATCGACGCACTTCATGAATAAGGAACTGACAATGACCCTGCTCTCTACTGGCACCGATTATGACGCGCTGGCGGCCGCCTTCCGCCCGATATTCACCCGTATCGCCCAGGGCGCTGCGGAGCGCGAACAGCAGCGCATTCTGCCCGATGAGCCGATCCGCTGGCTGAAAGAAGCGGGCTTCGGCACGCTGCGTATCCCGCGCGAGAAGGGCGGCTGGGGCGCTTCGCTGCCGCAGCTCAGCGCGCTGCTGATCGAGCTGGCGCAAGCGGACTCTAACCTGCCGCAGGCCCTGCGCGCGCACTTTGCCTTTGTGGAAGATCAGCTGAATCAGCCGGATTCCGCCGGGCGCGACCGCTGGTTTCGTCGCTTCCTCGACGGTGAGCTGGTGGGCAGCGGCTGGACGGAGATCGGCGCGGTTAAGCTGGGAGAGGTGAACACCAGAGTGACGCCGGCAGAGGGCGGCTGGCGACTCGACGGCGAGAAGTTTTACAGCACCGGCGCGCTGTACGCCGACTGGATCGATGTGTTTGCCCGGCGCAGTGATACCGCCAGCGATGTGATAGCCCTGGTCAGCACCCAGCAGACCGGCGTGGTGCGGGAAGATGACTGGGATGGCTTTGGCCAGCGGTTGACCGGCAGCGGGACCACCCGCTTTACCGGCGCTCGGGTGGAAACCGAACATGTCTATGATTTTGCCCAGCGCTTTCGCTATCAGACCGCCTTCTACCAGCATGTGCTGCTGGCGACCCTCGCGGGCATTGGCCTGGCGGTTGAGCGGGATGCCGCGCAGGGCGTCAAACATCGCTCCCGGATGTACAGCCACGGCAACGCCGCCGTGCCGCGCGATGACGCCCAGGTTCTGCAGGTCGTTGGGCAGATCAGCAGCTGGGCATGGGCGACCCGGGCCGCGGTCCTGCAGGCCGCGGAATCGCTGCAGCAGGCCTATGTGGCGCACGTCAGCGACGACGAAGCATTGATTGCCCGGCGTAACCAGCTGGCGGAAGTGGAAGCGGCGCAGGCGCAGGTGATCGCCAGCGACTGGATCCCGCGGGCGGCGACGGAGCTGTTTAATGCCCTCGGGGCGTCGGATACGCGAACTCGCCTTGCGCTGGATCGCCACTGGCGCAATGCGCGGACGGTTGCCTCACATAATCCGGTGATTTATAAGGCACGTAATATCGGTAACTGGCTGGTGAACGGTGAAGCGCCCACCTTTATCTGGCAGATAGGCAATGGTGAGAAAACGGCGGGGTAAGCCTGTCGGCGACGGGAGGCGCAGTGCTTCCCGTCGTCAGGAAAATCAAGGTTTATCCAGCGACCAGGTGGCGCTGCGCACGTCGACTTTCACCGGCAGCAGGCCGATGCGCGTAAAGGTATCCGCCAGCGCCTGCTGTTCGTTATACACCGCCGGGGTCATGCGTTCGGCACCGTAGGGCAGGCGGGCCAGGGTCTTCAGCCAGATGGCTTTATCCAGTCCGGTTGAGGTCGACAGCAGCCCGGCGGCCTCGTCCTGATGGCTGTTCGCCCACGCGCTGAGTTTACCCAGCTCATCCACCACCTGCTTTGCTGTCTCCGGGTAGGTATCTGCAAACTTGCGGCTGGCGAGATAGAAGGTGTAGTGCGGCACCAGCCCCTCGGCATTGCGGATCTGTCGGGCTTTCGCGTTGGTTTCCACTTCTGCGAGGAACGGATCCCAGATCACCCACGCATCAATCGCCCCGCGCTGGAAAGCGGCGCGGGCGTCCGCCGGCGGCAGATAGACCGGGGTGATGTCTTTATAGCTGAGGCCCGCTTTTTCCAGTGCGGCAACCAGCAGGTAGTTGACGTCAGACCCCTTGTTCAACCCCACGCGCTTGCCCTTCAGGTCGGCCACGCTGTGGATTGCCGACTGTTCAGGCACCACAATCGCTTCCGTTTTCGGGTTAGCGGGGGAGTGGGCAAGGTAGACCAGATCGGCTTGCGCCGCCTGGGCAAAGGCCGGAGGCGCATCGCCGGTCGCGGCCAGATCGATACTACCGACGTTCAGCCCCTCCAGCATTTGCGGCCCGGCGGGGAATTCGACCCAGCGTACGGCAATGCCCTGTTTTTTCAGGCTCTCATCCAGCGTGCCGCGGTACTTCAGCAGCGCGAAGATATTCGCCTTTTGATAGCCGATGTTGACGGTTTCCGGCGCTTTGGCCAGCGCGGAGGTAGAGAGGGCGGCGAGGACCAGCAGCCAGGCGGGGCGGAATCGGTTGGACATTGTCTGTTCTCCTTAGCGGTTTTGCGTAAGGTAACAAACAGCGCTTATAACCATTAAATAACTAAAATTTTATTGATATAACAAAAAGAGTTATGCAGGACGATGGCCCGACACGCCGACGCGTGGCGGGCCAGCAGGTTAATCGCAGGCAACAATCTTCATCGCCAGACCACCGCGGGAGGTTTCCCGGTACTTGGCGTTCATGTCTTTGCCGGTTTCGTACATGGTCTCGATCACTTTATCGAGACACACGCGCGGCTCGCTGGTCCGGCGCAGCGCCATTCGCGCGGCGTTGACCGCTTTCACGGCAGCGATAGCGTTGCGTTCGATGCACGGCACCTGCACCTGGCCGGCGACCGGGTCGCAGGTCAGGCCGAGGTTATGCTCCATAGCGATCTCTGCCGCGATGCACACCTGACCCGGGCTGCCGCCCAGCAGTTCCGCCAGACCGGCCGCCGCCATCGAGCAGGCGACCCCCACTTCACCCTGGCAGCCGACTTCGGCGCCGGAGATGGAGGCGTTCATCTTATACAGCGAACCAATCGCGCTGGCGACCAGCATATAGCGGGCCAGGGAGTTGCTGTTCACCTTGCGGATAAACTTGTCGTAGTAGGCCAGCACCGCCGGCACGATACCGCAGGCGCCGTTGGTTGGCGCGGTCACCACCCGGCCGCCGGCGGCGTTCTCTTCGTTCACCGCCAGGGCGAACATATTGATCCAGTCGACCACCGCCATCGGATCGCTGTTGGTGGTGTCCTGGCTCACCAGCATACGGCGCAGCGCGGCGGCGCGGCGCGGGACGCGCAGTTTGCCCGGCAGGACGCCTTCGGTGGTGATGCCGCGCTCGATACCGGCGCTCATCACTTCCCACACCGCGGCGAAGTGTTGCTCAAGGGCTTCTTTGCTGTGCAGCGCCAGTTCGTTCTGCATCATCAGGCCGGAGAGCGACAGCCCGGTTTCACGGCAGTGACGCTGCAGGTCGGCGGCGTTTTTGTAAGGGTAAGGAACGGCAACCGGCGCCTCGGTAGTCTGGCCGAAGTGCTCCTCATCAACGATAAAGCCGCCGCCGATAGAGTAATACGTCTGGCTGTAGAGCACCTTGTCGCCGGCCAGGGCGGTGATGCGCATGCCGTTCTCATGCAGCGACAGGTTGTCGGCATGGAAATTCATGCACTGATCCACCGGGAAGTCCACTTCGTGCTGACCGTTGGCCAGCATCAGGCGGCCATGGGTATTAACGTCCTGAATAAAGCCCGGAATGGCGTCGATGTCGACGGTGTCCGGCAGGTTGCCGGCGAGTCCCATGATAATCGCGATATCGGTATGGTGGCCTTTACCGGTCAGGGAGAGGGAGCCGTAGACGTCGACGACGACTTTGCTCACCTCGGCCAGCAGGCCGCGCGCGATCAGGTCGTCAGTGAATTGTTTGCCCGCTTTCATCGGTCCAACGGTATGGGAGCTGGAAGGGCCAATGCCGATTTTAAAGATATCGAATACGCTGATCATATGTATTCCCGTGCTGTCGGAAAGCGCGCCGCCGTAAAGCGGCGCGGGGGGAGGCGTTGAATGAATTAGCTGAACAGTGAGTAGAAGATCGCGGAGATGGCAATCAGGCCCATAATCACCACGAAGACGTTGCTGATATGGCCGCTGTATTTACGCATCGCCGGGACTTTCTGAATCGCGTACATCGGCATCAGGAACAGGATCATCGCGATAATCGGGCCGCCAAGGGTCTCGATCATACCGAGGATGCTCGGGTTCAGGGTTGCTACAATCCAGGTGGTGATCAGCATGAACAGCGCGGTCAGCTTGTTCAGTTTGTTGATTTCAATTGATTTGCCTTTACTGCGCAGGGATTTAATCACCATGCCGTTAAAGCCTTCGCGAGCGCCCAGATAGTGGCCAAGGAAGGATTTGGTGATGGCGATCATCGCGATGATCGGTGCCATCCAGGCAATGATTGGCGCGTTAAAGTGGTTCGCCAGGTAAGACAGAATCGAGATGTTCTGCTCTTTCGCCGCCGCCAGGTCTGCCGGAGAGAGGCTCAGAACGCAGCTGAAGACGAAGAACATCACGGTCAGCACCATCATGATGTGGGCGCGCGCGAGGATACTGGAGCATTTCTTCTCAGCGCCTTCGCCGTACTCTTCACGTTTGGCTACCGCGAAGGAAGAGATGATCGGCGAGTGGTTGAAGGAGAAGACCATCACCGGGATCGCCAGCCACAGGGTCATCAGCAGGCCGTTGCCGGTAACGGAAGCGCCGCTCAGGGAGAGCGTCTCCAGCGCCGCGCCGTTCCACTGCGGGATCAGATACAGAGCCAGCACCATCAGCGCGATAACGAATGGGAACACCAGCACGCTCATCGCTTTCACAATCATCTGCTCGCCGAAACGCACGATGGTCATCATGCCGACGATCAGGATCAGCGACAGAATGGCGCGCGGCGGCGGCGTCATGTGCAGCTGATGCGCCATGAAGGTTTCGACGGTGTTAGTGATCGCCACGCTATAAACCAGCAGGATCGGGTAGATAGCGAAGAAATAAAGCAGGGTAATCAGCTTACCTGCGCCTACGCCGAAGTGTTCTTCCACTACTTCGGTGATGTCTTCGCCCGGGTTTTTCCCGGAGAGCACGAAGCGGGTCATGCCGCGGTGGGCGAAGAAAGTCATCGGGAAGGCCAGAATCGCCATGATGATCAAGGGGATCATGCCGCCAACGCCGGCGTTGATCGGCAGGAACAAGACGCCTGCGCCAATCGCTGTACCGTACAGGCCCAGCATCCACATGGTGTCGGTTTTACGCCATCCGCTGCGGGTTTCGCCCGAAACGATGGTGCTGGTTTGAGTGGTTTCCATCTGTATCTCCTGGAGGAATCAACAAAATCTAATGAATAAATACAATTGCGTAACATGAAATTCGTTTAATTACGGTTTTTTTAGAAATTTTCTCCGTAATAATTGGGCCGGAAAGATACATTTATATGGTTTATGCATCAGTGATCGCGATCTCAAATGCAATAATCCACTTTCAATGTGCGTATTTTTAGTCCAACAGCCTGTTTCTGGGGATCAGCCAGCGATTTGTGGCGCGAAGGCTATCATTTGCAGCATATGAGATAAAAGCGGAGCGGCGTAATAACGAGGGATTTACTGTAAAAAAGAGAACTAGTCGACGTTTTTGCGCTTAAAACCATTTTTTGCAGTGATAATTGTCGCAGTTTTTACCAACGCAAACGTTTGGCTATGTAGAAATAATTCAGGTGATTGATTAGTAACAGAAAGGTTTTTAGCGCGTTCTGGAAGTCAGAGGAAGAGAGCCCGCCGGGGGCAGGCGTCAGGCGATGCCCCGGCGGGAGAGTGGGAAATCAGGCGATGATTTCGTAGCAAGGAATATAGGCGGTGCCGCCCGGAAGCTTCATGCGGTGCTGGGCGACGAAGCCCTGCAGCAGATCGTCCATACGGCGCATCATCTCCGGATCGCCGTGCAGTTTGTAAGGACCGTACTGCTCAATGGCCTGGATGCCCATCTCTTTGACGTTCCCCGCGACAATCCCGGAGAAGGCGCGACGCAGATCGGCGGCCAGCACTTCCACCGGCTGATCCGGGGAGAGTTTGAGGTTGGCCATGTTCTCGTGGGTCGGATCAAACGGCATCTGCAGGTCCGGCGAGATGCGAATCGACCAGTTAAAGCTATAGGCGTCATCGGTCTCGCGACGGCTCTCTTTCACCAGCGGCATCGCTTTTTTCATCTGCCGCGCCACTTCCGCGGGGTCGTCAATGATGATCCGGTAGTGGCGACGGGCCGATTCGCCCAGGGTATGGGTGATAAACTCGTCCAGTACGCGGAAGTAGTCGGCGCTCTCCTTCGGCCCGGTGAGGATCAGCGGCAGCACCTGCGCTTTGTTGTCGGGGTGCATCAGAATACCCAGCAGGTAGAGCAGCTCTTCGGCAGTGCCGACGCCGCCCGGGAAAATAATGATCCCGTGGGCGATACGTACGAAGGCCTCCAGACGCTTTTCGATATCCGGCATGATGATCAGTTCATTGACCAGCGGGTTCGGTGGTTCCGCAGCGATAATGGATGGTTCGGTCATGCCGATAAAGCGGCTGTCTTTGTAGCGCTGCTGCGCATGGCCGACGGCGGCGCCTTTCATCGGCGCCTCCATTGCGCCAGGCCCGCAGCCGGTGCAGATATTCAGTTCCCGCAGGCCCAGCTGCGTACCGACGCGGCGGGCGTAGAGATATTCGTTTTCGTTGATGGAGTGGCCGCCCCAGCAGACGATCATGTTCGGCGCCTCGCCGACGTGCAGCGCGCGGGCGTTGCGCAGGATCGAGAACACCAGGTTAGTGATATGAACCGAACTTTCGAGATCGAGGTTCGGGAAGCGAACGGTATTGTGGATCTGGCCGTAAACGAACAGGATATCGCGCAGCACGGCGAACAGGTTGGCCTGCAGGGAGCGGATAATCCGCCCGTCAACGAAGGCGTCTTCCGGCGGGTTGATCAGTTCCAGCTTCACGCCGCGTTCGCGCCGCAGCACGTTAATCTCGAAATTTTCGAAACGGGACAGGAGCTCCTTGCTGTTATCGGTCAGGCTCCCCGAGTTGAGCACAGCAAGCGAGCAGTTGCGAAAGAGTTGGTACAGGTCGCTGCTGGCGGTGCGCTTAAGCATATCCACTTCCAGCTGCGACAGCATATCCATTGAACCAAGCGGGCTAACATGTGTAATCAAGTGAACTCCTTACAGGACGCTTATGGTCTTCCTGTGATTACAATAGCCCTGCGAACGGCGTTTCCACAACCTTGCGCGCGCCTAAACGCACGCAAATTGTGAAATTGTTTATTATTGACGGGCGAGGCGGCCGGTGGCGGGGGAAAAGTCGCCATTGCTGCGCCAGGGGTTGATATCCAGACCGCCGCGTCGCGTATAGCGGGCGTAAACGGAAAGCGATTCCGGCTGGCAGAAACGGAGAATATCGTTAAAGATACGTTCGACGCACTGCTCATGGAATTCGTTATGGTGGCGGAACGAAACCAGATAGCGCAGGAGCTGCTCGCGGTCGATTTTCGCCCCCCGATACTGGATCTGCACCGAGCCCCAGTCCGGCTGATGAGTGATAAGGCAATTAGACTTCAGCAGGTGGCTGACCAGCGTCTCCTCCACGATTTTGCCGCTGGCGGCGCCCTGCAGGTAATCGGCGCTGAACTGATAGTTATCGATCTCGATATCCTGATCGTCGATGCAGGTGCCGTGCAGGCGGGCAATCGGCTGGCCTTCCAGTTCATCCAGGCGGTAGAGCGATACCTTCACCTTCCCCTGCGCGCAGGCGCTGAGATCGCGAGTCAGGGTCTCTGCAACGTCCTGCCAGCTGGCGAAACGGGTCTGGTTAAAGCTGTTGAGATAGAGCTTAAAGCTTTTCGACTCCACCAGATTGAGGCTGGTATCGGGCAGCTCGACGTGGCCGACAGCCACCTGCGGCAGACCTTTGCCGTTCAGCCAGGAGAGTTCGTACAGCGTCCAGATATCGGCGCCGTGAAACGGCAGATTATCGGCATGCAGGCCCAGCGGGTCGCGGTTTAAACTGCGCGGCACGCCCTGCAGCAGCGAGGCGTCATAGGTATCGCGGTAATCGGTTGATTTACCGAGCGTCAGGCCGGCCAGCGCCTGATGATTATCGTAAGAAGACATGTTTCACCATAGTAAAGCGGGTACACTATTGCTCCAGTGTATCCTGTCTAACGTGAAGAGAGAAACCGGTGGACCATCAGACAGCAGAAGCGCTACGCGCTTTTACCCAACGATATTGCGCCGTCTGGCAGCAGCAGCGCCACAGCCTGCCGCGCAGTGAAGAGCTTTACGGCGTCCCGTCGCCTTGCGTTGTCGACACCCAGGGCGAGGCCGTTTTCTGGCAGCCGCAGCCGTTTTCGCTGGCGCAAAATATCAGCGCGGTTGAACGCGCCCTCGACATTGTGGTACAACAGCCGCTTCATTCTTATTATACCACTCAGTTTGCCGGCGATATGTCCGGCCGGTTTGCCGGCGAAACCTTGACGCTGCTGCAGACCTGGAGTGAAGAGGATTTCCAGCGGGTGCAGGAAAATTTAATCGGGCACCTGGTGGTGCAGAAGCGGTTGAAGCTGTCGCCGACGCTGTTTATCGCCACCCTCGAGAGTGAACTGGATGTGATTTCCGTCTGTAATCTCAGCGGCGAGGTAGTCAAAGAGACCCTCGGCACCGCCAAACGCATTACGCTTTCTCCCTCACTTGCGGGTTTCCTCAACCACCTTGAGCCAGTTCTGTAATCCAGTCTGCCTGATCGTTTGTGAGAGATCTCTTACAAAACCTGTAAGAGATCGTCATCATTTAAGGTAAATTTAATCCATACTTTTTTATATAAGTTGAGGGTATTAAATCAGATCTTAATTTTTTCGTCCTTTTGAGTGGGGACTAATCTTAAGAGATTGTCTCAAGAAGGGTTGTAAGAAGGGGCAGAATCAGTGATCCTATGTCTGTCGACAGGACGTCACGAAATGAAGCGAACATCAGGATGATGGCGCTTCTGCAGGACCCGCCAGGACGGCGTTGCAGGGACAGGCTTCAGGATGAAGCAAGGATAACGCAGGATCGCGTAATGGACACCTCCAGGATGGAGAACGAGAGCCGCTCAGGATGAACGGTGGATCAGGAAGATCGGGACAAACTTATGGATAAGTCATTTCGCATCGGGGTGGTGTGAAAGCAGGATGCACGTGTTTATGGATGAACATGGTCAGGAGACCTCAGGAAAAGTTTTCAAGGACGAGCAGGGAGCACCAATGTAGCGGGACTGCTGCAAAACGAACCGGGAGCACTGTTTATACAGTGCTCCCTTTTTTTATTTCTCCTGCGGATTTGCTATCCTGCGCCCGGTTTTTTACTCATCGAGGTTTCCCCATGACTCTTCACGATAGCGTGCGCGATCGCCTGCGCGCCATTGAAGCCCTGCTGCGCGAAACGGAGCACTGGCAGGAGACGGCGCCGGACAGCAGCGCCTTCGCCAGCGATAAGCCGTTTTGCCTGGATACCCTGGAGCCGCTGGAGTGGCTGCAGTGGGTCCTGATCCCGCGTATGCACCAGCTGCTGGAGAGCGGCCAGCCGCTGCCGCAAAATTTTGCCGTTGCGCCTTATTACGAAATGGCTCTGGATCAGGCCCACCCGGTCCGCGAATCCATGCTGGCGGAACTTCTGCTGTTAGACGCGCTGTTTGCCGGTGAGCAGGCCTGATGCTGGAGATTATCTACCAGGACGACTGGCTGGTGGCGGTCAACAAACCCTCGGGCTGGCTGGTGCATCGCAGCTGGCTCGATCGCGACGAGAAAGTGGTGGTGATGCAGACCGTGCGCGACCAGATTGGTCAGCACGTTTTTACCGCTCATCGTCTCGACCGGCCCACCTCCGGCGTGCTGCTGATGGGATTGTCGAGCGAGGCGGGCCGGCTGCTGGCGCAACAGTTCGAGCAGCACCAGATCCGGAAGCGCTACCATGCGATCGTCCGCGGCTGGCTGATGGAAGAGGCGCTGCTGGATTACCCGCTGGTGGAGGAGCTGGATAGAATCGCCGATAAGTTCGCCCGCGAAGATAAAGGGCCGCAGCCAGCGGTAACCCACTACCGCGGTCTGGCGACAGTGGAGATGCCAGTGGCGACTGGGCGCTATCCCACCTCGCGCTATGGGCTGGTGGAACTGGAGCCGAAAACCGGCCGCAAGCACCAGCTGCGCCGTCATCTGGCCCACCTCCGTCATCCGATCCTCGGCGACAGCAAGCACGGCGATCTGCGGCAAAACCGCAGCGCCGCGGAACATTTCGGCTGTCACCGCTTGATGCTGCACGCCAGCGAGCTGTCGTTAACCCATCCTTTTACCGGCGAGCCGCTGACCCTGCGCGCCGGTTTTGACGACGTCTGGATGCGCGCGCTGTCGCAGTTTGGCTGGCGCGGGCTTCTCCCGCTAAATGAAAGGGTTGAGTTTGCCGACGACAGCGGTCAGGATGAAGAGAATAAGGTCAATCCAGGGAGATAATAGCATGGCGGAAGTCGGAATTTTTGTCGGCACCATGTACGGCAACTCGCTGCTGGTCGCGGAAGAAGCGGAAGCGATCCTCAGCGGACTGGGACACAAGGCTACCGTGTATGAGGATCCGCAGGTCAACGACTGGGAATCCTACACGGGTAAGTATGTGCTGGTGGTCACCTCCACCACCGGGCAGGGCGATCTGCCGGACAGCATCGTCCCGCTGTATGAGGGCATCAAAGATATGTATCAGCCTCACCTGCGGTACGGCATTATCGCGCTCGGCGACAGCACCTATGCCAACTTTTGCGGCGGCGGCCTGAAGTTCGATCAGCTGCTGCAGGAGCAGGGCGCGAAGCGCATCGGCGAGATGCTGAAGATTGACGCCAGCGAAGACCCGGAGCCGGAGAGCGTCTCCAATCCGTGGGTTGAGCAGTGGGCCACCCTGCTCGCATAAAAGCGCTGCCCTCTCCCTACGCAGAGGGCGCTCTTTCAATACGTCGCGGCCAGATACGCGGACGTCAAAATAGTAGCGCTTTCCAGGCGCCACGCCTTTAGGCAAACGCCACAATATCCTTAACAATATCATGGCTTAAGCCAGCCAGTTTCACCGGGTCAAGTGAGGTATTTCACACTCCGGCCCTTTTTGCTGCGCTATGCGGCGCCAGCGGCGCTGGCTTTTCATTTCCGTGAACTTCCCCCCATTCTTTCAGGCATTCGCCACAAACCACCTGCAATAGCGGCGTAAAAGCTGTGTGGATGCACGGTGAGCCGCGGTGTGCCTCTTCATATACTGCTCCAGCCAGTGATAAATGCAGTGCCAGATATAACGACAACTATCAAAACACGACCACGTCATTCTGATTACCCTACAGGTTGTGCTGTTCAGAATGAACGTAGCTAAACGCTATGATTCAGGAGTACAACAATGAGTTCATTAAGTCAGGCGGCGACGGCGGCTGAAAAGCGCACCAACGCCCGCTACTGGATAGTGGTGATGCTGTTTATCGTCACCTCTTTTAATTATGGCGACCGGGCGACGCTGTCGATCGCCGGTTCGGAAATGGCCAGGGATATCGGCCTTGATCCGGTGGGGATGGGGTATGTGTTCTCCGCCTTCTCATGGGCTTATGTCATCGGCCAGATCCCGGGCGGCTGGCTGCTCGACCGCTTCGGCTCGAAGCGCGTCTATTTCTGGTCGATCTTCATCTGGTCGATGTTTACCCTGCTGCAGGGCTTCGTCGATATCTTCAGCGGCTTTGGCATTATCGTTGCGCTGTTTACCCTGCGCTTCCTCGTCGGACTTGCCGAGTCGCCGTCATTCCCCGGCAACAGCCGGATCGTCGCCGCCTGGTTCCCGGCGCAGGAGAGGGGGACAGCGGTATCGATTTTTAACTCCGCCCAGTACTTTGCCACCGTTATTTTCGCGCCGATCATGGGCTGGCTGACGCATGAGGTGGGTTGGTCGCATGTGTTCTTCTTTATGGGCGGGCTGGGGATTGTGATCAGCTTTGTGTGGCTGAAAGTGATCCACGATCCGAACAACCACCCGGGCGTGAACCAGAAAGAGCTGGACTATATCGCCGAAGGCGGGGCGCTGATCAACATGGATCAGAAGAGCAGCGCGCAGAAAGTGCCGTTTAGCGTCAAAATGGGGCAGATCAAGCAACTGATCGGCTCGCGGATGATGATCGGCATCTATATCGGTCAGTACTGCATCAACGCCTTAACCTACTTCTTTATCACATGGTTCCCGGTTTATCTGGTGCAGGCGCGCGGCATGTCGATCCTCAAAGCCGGCTTTGTCGCCTCCATTCCGGCGGTGTGCGGCTTTGTCGGCGGGGTGCTGGGCGGGGTGATCTCCGACTGGTTAATGCGCCGCACCGGCTCGCTGAACATTGCGCGTAAAACGCCGATTGTGCTGGGGATGCTGCTCTCCATGACCATGCTGATGTGTAACTATGTCAACGTGGAGTGGATGGTGATCGGCTTTATGGCAATGGCCTTCTTCGGCAAAGGGATCGGCGCCCTCGGCTGGGCGGTGATGGCGGATACCGCGCCGAAAGAGATTAGCGGTCTCTCCGGCGGTCTGTTCAATATGTTCGGCAATATCTCCGGCATCGTCACCCCGATCGCCATCGGCTATATCGTCGGCACCACCGGCTCGTTCAACGGCGCGCTGATCTACGTCGGTATCCATGCCCTGGTGGCAGTGCTGAGCTACCTGGTGCTGGTGGGCGATATCAAACGTATCGAACTGAAACCTGTAGCGGGACGTTAATCATGACTACTCAATCCAGCCCGATTATCACAGAGATGAAGGTCATTCCGGTGGCCGGGCACGACAGCATGCTGCTGAACATCGGCGGAGCGCATAACGCCTGGTTTACCCGCAATATCGTGGTGTTAACCGATAACGCCGGCCATACCGGCGTCGGCGAAGCGCCCGGCGGAGAGGTCATCTACCAGACGCTGCTGGCGGCGATCCCGCAGGTGGTGGGCCAGGAGGTCGCCCGACTCAATCGCGTGGTGCAGCAGGTGCACAAAGGCAATCAGGCGGCGGATTTCGACACCTTCGGCAAAGGGGCGTGGACCTTCGAACTGAAGGTTAACGCGGTGGCGGCGCTGGAAGCGGCGCTGCTGGACCTGCTCGGCCAGGTGCTTAATGTGCCGGTCTGCGAGCTGCTGGGCCCGGGTAAGCAGCGTGATGCCGTCACCGTGCTGGGCTACCTGTTCTATATCGGCGATCGGCAGAAAACCGACCTTGGTTATCTGGACCATACGCCGGGCGATCACGAATGGTACCGCCTGCGCCACCAGCAGGCGTTGAGCAGCGAGGCGGTAGTGCGTCTGGCGGAAGCCGCCCAGGATCGCTACGGTTTCAAAGACTTTAAGCTCAAAGGCGGCGTGCTGCCCGGCGAGCAGGAGATCGACACCGCGCGGGCGCTGAAAAAGCGTTTCCCGGATGCGCGCATCACCGTCGACCCTAACGGCGCCTGGCTGCTGGATGAGGCCATCGCGCTGTGTAAAGGGCTGCAGGATGTTCTGACCTACGCCGAAGATCCGTGCGGCGCCGAGCAGGGTTTCTCCGGCCGGGAGGTGATGGCCGAGTTCCGCCGCGCCACCGGGCTGCCGGTCGCCACCAATATGATAGCCACTAACTGGCGCGAAATGGGCCATGCGGTGATGCTCAACGCCGTCGATATCCCGCTGGCGGACCCGCACTTCTGGACGCTCTCCGGCGCGGTGCGGGTGGCGCAGCTGTGCGACGACTGGGGGCTCACCTGGGGCTGCCATTCCAACAACCACTTTGATATTTCCCTGGCGATGTTTACCCACGTCGGCGCCGCCGCGCCGGGCAACCCCACCGCCATCGATACCCACTGGATCTGGCAGGAGGGCGACGCGCGCCTGACCAAAAATCCGCTGCAGATTATTAACGGCAGCATTGCCGTGCCAGACGCGCCGGGACTCGGCGTGGAACTTGACTGGGAGCAGGTGCGCAGAGCCCATGAGGCCTATAAAGCGCTGCCGGGCGGCGCGCGCAACGACGCGGGCCCGATGCAGTACCTGATCCCCGGCTGGACATTCGACCGCAAACGTCCCGTTTTCGGCCGCCACTAATTAAAAAGGATGATGCTATGACGACTTTCTCTTCAACGCCCGTTGTCACCACCATGCAGGTGATCCCGGTTGCCGGCCATGACAGCATGCTGATGAACCTGAGCGGCGCGCACGCCCCGTACTTCACCCGCAATATCGTAATTATCAAAGATAACGCCGGCCATACCGGCGTCGGTGAAATCCCGGGCGGTGAAAAAATTCGCCAGACCCTGGAGGATGCCATTCCGCTGGTGGTGGGCAAAACGCTGGGCGAGTATAAAAACGTGCTGGGCGCGGTGCGCAATCAGTTTGCCGACCGCGACGCCGGGGGCCGCGGCCTGCAGACCTTTGACCTGCGCACCACCATTCACGTGGTGACCGGCATCGAAGCGGCGTTGCTGGATCTGCTGGGCCAGCACCTTGGGGTCAACGTCGCCTCGCTGCTAGGCGATGGCCAGCAGCGCAGCGAAGTCGAAATGCTGGGCTATCTGTTCTTTGTCGGTAATCGCCATGCGACGCCGCTGGCCTATCAGAGCCAGCCGGATGAGCAGTGCGAGTGGTATCGCCTGCGCCATGAAGAGGCGATGACGCCGGATGCGGTGGTCCGCCTGGCGGAAGCGGCGTATGAAAAATATGGTTTCAACGACTTTAAGCTGAAGGGCGGCGTGCTGGCCGGTTTTGAAGAAGCCGAAGCGATCAGCGCCCTGGCGAAGCGCTTCCCGAATGCTCGCGTCACTCTCGACCCGAATGGCGCCTGGCTGCTTGAGGAGGCCATTCAGATTGGTAAACAGCTGAAGGGTGTGCTGGCCTATGCGGAAGATCCGTGCGGCGCCGAACAGGGCTTCTCCGGCCGCGAAGTGATGGCCGAGTTCCGCCGCGCGACGGGCCTGCCGACCGCCACCAATATGATCGCCACCGACTGGCGGCAGATGGGCCATACGCTGTCGCTACAATCGGTGGATATCCCGCTGGCGGACCCGCACTTCTGGACCATGCAGGGGTCGGTGCGCGTAGCGCAGATGTGCCATGAGTTCGGTCTGACCTGGGGTTCGCACTCTAATAATCACTTCGACGTGTCGCTGGCGATGTTCACCCACGTCGCGGCAGCGGCGCCGGGCAAGATCACCGCTATCGATACCCACTGGATCTGGCAGGAGGGCAACCAGCGTCTGACCAAACAACCTTTTGAAATCAAAGGCGGCATGGTGCAGGTACCGAGTACCCCGGGCCTGGGGGTTGAGCTGGATATGGACCGCGTGATGCAGGCAAATGAGCTATATAAGAAACATGGTCTTGGCGCCCGCGACGATGCGATGGCGATGCAGTATCTGATCCCGGGCTGGACCTTTGACAACAAGCGTCCATGCATGGTGCGCTAAAAGTCCGCCGGCCTCTGCGGGGGCCGGCATTGCGCGACAGCGCCAGGGGTTGGCTCAGAGTAAGGACAGCAGATGAAAATAGTGATCGCACCGGATTCCTGGAAGGAGAGCCTGAGCGCGCTGGAAGTGGCCAGTGCGATAGAGCAAGGCTTTCGCGAGATTTATCCTGACGCCGAGTACGTCAAGCTGCCGGTTGCCGATGGTGGGGAAGGGACGGTGGAAGCCATGGTGGCGGCGACCGGCGGGCTTCTGGTTCCGCTGACGGTCACCGGGCCGCTGGGCGAGCCGGTTGAGGCATTTTACGGGCTGTCCGGCGATCGCCAGTGCGCCTTTATCGAAATGGCGGCGGCCAGCGGCCTGGAGAGCGTCCCGCCGGCGCAGCGTAACCCGCTGCTGACCACTTCCTGGGGTACCGGGGAGCTTATCCGCCATGCGCTGGACGCCGGGGTAAGACAGATCATTATTGGTATTGGCGGCAGTGCGACCAATGACGGCGGCGCCGGGATGGCGCAGGCGCTGGGGGCGAAACTGCTGACCGCCGAGGGCCAGCAAATTGCCTCCGGGGGCGGCGCGCTGGAGACGCTGGCGCGAATCGATCTCAGCGAACTCGATTCGCGTCTGGCAGATTGCCGGATTGACGTTGCCTGCGACGTCACCAACCCGTTGACCGGCCCGCAGGGCGCCAGCGCGGTGTTCGGCCCGCAAAAAGGGGCGACGGCGCAGATGATCGACCGGCTCGATAGCGGCCTACGGCACTATGCCCGGATTATCGCCCGCGATTTAGATATCGACGTGCTGAGCCTTGAGGGCGGCGGCGCGGCGGGCGGCATGGGTGCGGCGCTGTATGCGTTCTGTGGTGCTCAGTTGCGTCCGGGCATTGAGATTGTCACCGATGCGCTACAGCTGGCTGAGCGGGTGGCGGATGCCGATTTAGTGATCACCGGCGAAGGGCGTATCGATAGCCAGACGATCCACGGCAAAGTGCCGGTGGGGGTGGCGAGGGTGGCGAAGCGTTTTAACGTCCCGGTGATCGGGATTGCCGGCAGTCTTACCGCCGATGTTGGCGTCGTGCATCAGCACGGGCTGGATGCGGTATTCAGCGTGTTGTATACCATCTGTACCCTTGATGAAGCGTTGGCCAATGCCGCCGCCAACCTGCGAATGACGGCGCGTAACGTAGCCGCGGTTTTGCAGATGGGCGACAGGCGGTAACCCGGCTGGCGCAGTGGTATTTGTAGTCCGGATAAGGTGCGTAGCACCGCGATCCGGGAACCATCCCCGGTGGCGCTTACGCTTACCGGGGCTACCAACCGAATACCGGACTGTAGGGCGTAGGCCGGATGAGGCGCGTAGCGCCGCTATCCGGGGTTTACACCCCCATCCGGCACGCTTCGCGGGCCACATTATCCATCTCATCTAACAGCTCAAGCAGCTCCGGCTCCAGATCCTCGGCGGCGGTGCCTGCCCGCAGCTGACTTTCCAGGGTATGGCACAGCTTTTTCAGCCGCGGCACGCCGCTATAGCTGCAGCTGCCGTGCAGTTTATGGATCAGATCCACCAGCCCTTCCGGCTGCTCGCCCACCAGCTGCTCCTCAACTTTGTTACGCACCTCCGGCATAAAGGCGATCAGCATTTGCAGCATCTCCCGCGCCAGGTCCGGCTTCATGGCCGCCTGGCGCAGCGCCAGCTGCCAGTCGAGCGTTTGATTATGATCGACGATCGGCTCTGCGGGCGGTAGCGACGCCGGAACGACGCTGTGCAGGCCGGGCTGATAGCGCAACAGCAGTGCGTGCAGTTTCTCTTCTTCGATTGGCTTCGCCAGATAGTCGTTCATGCCGGCGCTCAGTAATTTCTCACGCTGGCCCTCCAGGGCGTGCGCGGTGACCGCAATAACCGGGGTTTGCTGATGATGGGACAGGTGATGGATAAGCTCACAGGCGCGGATGCCGTCCATATCCGGCATTTGAATATCCATCAGGATCAGATCCATCTGCAGCTGCTTGGCCTTGTCCACCGCCTGCTGGCCGCTGTCGCAGAGGATCACCTGCTGCACAAGATCATCCAGCAGGGCGCCAATCAGCTTCAGGTTAGCCGGGTTGTCGTCGACGGCCATTACCGTCATTGGCAACTTATGACTGTCGATCTGCATCAGCGGCGCGGAGGCAAGCGCGTGGCTGGTAGCCACCAGCGCCGGTAGCAGACGGGTGGTGGTGAGCGGCTTTAACAGGCAGGCGGCAACGCCGTCGCGCTTCAGGGCTTCGGCGCTGACCTGGGCATGGCACGGCAGGGCCAGCAGTACGTTATCGGACATCGCGCAGGCTTTGGCTAATTTTTCCCGATGCGGCGACAAATCGCGCATTGAAACCGGGATACCGACCAGCAGAATGTCATACTGCGCTTCCGCCAGCGAGGAGAAGGTAGGGCTATAGATAACCTCCAGCGGCGTAGCGGCCAGCATCTCCAGGGTACACTGCGCCGCCGTCGCGTTGGCTTCCACATAGGCCAGACGTTTGCCGACAAGCCCGTCGGTGTTCAGCGTATCCGGAATGGCGTTCGGGTTGAGATCGAGGCTGATATGGAACCAGAAGGTGGAGCCGCGGTTCGGCTGGCTGTGGAACGAAATATCCCCGCCCATCTCTTTGACCAGACGCTGAGTGATCACCAGCCCGAGCCCGGTGCCGCCGTGGCGGCGTGAAATACTGGCATCGGCCTGACGGAAGGCCTGGAATAGCCGGGACTGGTCGCGCTCGGGGATGCCGATACCGGTATCGTGGATCTGAATTTCGATCTGTACCCGGGAATTACTGATGGCCCGCTGCTCCACCAGTACGTCGATATTGCCGTGCTCGGTAAATTTGATGGCGTTGCCCACGAGGTTGGTCACAATCTGCTGCAGACGCAGCGGGTCGCCGATAACGTTGTCCGGTACATTGTTCTTAATATTCAGCGTCAGCTCCAGCCCTTTATCATGCGCGGAATGCGCCAGCAGGGTGACCACTTCATCAAGCGAAGTGCGCAGCAGGAACGGAATGCTCTCCAGGATCAGCTTCCCGGCTTCCAGCTTGGAAAAGTCGAGCACGTCATTGATGATCGCCAGCAGATTGTTGGCCGAACGTTCGATGGTGGTCAGGTGGTCGCGCTGCGTAGCGTTGAGATCGGTTTTCAGCGTCAGGCGGGTAAAGCCGATCACCCCATTGAGCGGGGTGCGCAGCTCGTGAGACATATTGGCCAGGAACTCAGACTTAATGCGCGCCGCCTCCTGGGCGCGCTTTTTCGCCAGGTCCAGCTCGACGTTCTGGATCTCCATCTGCTCAAGCGTTTCCCGTAGATCGGAGGTCGCCTGGTCGACGTTGTGTTGCATCTCTTCGTGGTATGCCGCCAGCGACATGGCCATCGAGTTAATGCCGTTTTTCAGCATATCCAGTTCGCCGAGCATAAAGCCTTCGACCCGGCTGTCCAGCTGTCCGCGGCGGATGCGGTCGACAGTGTTAACCATATTGCGGATTGGCCCGGTGACGTCGCGCATCAGCCTCCAGCCGAAGATTAACGCGATGCCGATACAGAACAGCATCATTACGCTGGAGATAAAAATCTCTTTGTACTGCTGGAGGCGAACCGATTTTAGATCCAGCTCCAGGGCGACGTAGCCCAGCATATTGCCCGGCATTTTAGCGTCAGATTCGGGTGATTCATCCGGAGAATAGCTTTCCGAGACAATAGGCGTGCGCAGGATCATCATGTCGCCATCGCGGATGACGCTGAGGTGACGGGGGAATGCCTCGCCTTTCGGGATCTGCAGTTCGCTGGGATTGAGCTGGTAATTGGAGGTGACAAATAAGCGGTTATGCGAATCGTACACCGAGATGGCCCGCACGATCTCCGAGTGGCGACGATGCAGAACGCTGATCAGCTGGCCGATGGATTCGCGGTTTTGCAAGTTCATGCCATATTCGCTGGAGACCGCCAGCGGTTCGATAATACTGGCGCCAGCGTCCTCCAGCTGGCGTTGCAGGTCGTTATAACGATGAGCGACAAAGAAAATACTGAGCAACAGTCCTATCAGGACGGTTGGCGCCAGAATCAGAATCATCATGCGAGCACGCAGGCTGTAGTTGGTCATGCGGTTCCATTATGGGAGAATATAGACATCATCGTTCTGTGCAGCTTCGCTGCGCCTCGCGGCGCTGCCGCTCTGAACGAGCTCGTTTTATTTGATTGAGACAACTCTCTACGATGGCGCAATTCTACTCTGCAAAACGGCGTGTGACGACGCGCCAGATCATAACCGTTACAGTCAACGACCTCGATCCCTTTGGTCAGGGTGTTGCCCGCCACCAGGGGAAGGCGCTGTTCGTGAGCGGCGTGCTGCCCCACGAGCAGGCCGAGGTGGCGCTGGTGGAAGATAAAAAACAGTACGCCCGCGCCGAGGTGAAACGCCGACTGACCGACAGCCCGCAGCGCCAGGCGCCGCGCTGCCCCCATTTTGGCGTCTGCGGCGGATGCCAACAACAACATGCCAGCGTTCCGCTTCAGCAGCAAAGTAAACGCGCCGCGCTGGGGCGACTGATGAAGCGCGAGGTAGATGACGTCATCGCCGGCGCGCCGTGGGGCTACCGCCGTCGCGCACGCTTGAGCTTGAATTATCAGCCGAAGACCCAACAATTGCAGATGGGTTTTCGCCAGGCCAACGCCAAAGCGATCGTCGATGTGGTGCAGTGCCCTGTTTTGGTGCCCCAACTTGAGGCATTGCTGCCCGCCGTGCGTGAGTGCTTAAGCGCGCTGAGCGCATTACGCCATCTCGGCCACGTCGAGCTGGTGCAGGCGGACAATGGCCCGCTGATGGTGCTGCGCCATACCGCAGCCCTGCCGGCGACAGACAGGGAAAAACTGGAACGCTTTTCGCAAACTCACGGTCTTTCCCTGTACCTCGCGCCACAAAGCGAGATACTGGAGCATATTCATGGCGAAGCGCCATGGTATACCTCAGACGGACTACGCTTAGTGTTCAGCCCGCGGGATTTTATCCAGGTCAACGACGGCGTAAATCAGCAGATGGTGCGTACCGCACTGGAGTGGCTGGATCTGCGGCCAGAGGACCGGGTGCTGGATCTGTTCTGCGGGATGGGCAACTTTACCCTGCCGCTGGCGACACGCGCCGCCCATGTGGTGGGCGTGGAAGGGGTGCCGGCGCTGGTGGAGAAGGGGCGGGAAAACGCCGCCCGCAATGGTTTATCAAATGTCACTTTCTTCCATGAAAATCTGGAAGAAGACGTCACCCGTCAGGCCTGGGCGAAGCACGGCTTTGATAAAGTGCTGCTGGACCCGGCCCGCGCCGGCGCGCCGGGCGTGATGCCGCATATAATAAAACTGGCACCGCGGCGGGTGGTGTATGTTTCCTGCAACCCGGCGACGCTGGCGCGAGACAGCGAAACCCTGTTGCAGGCTGGATATCAGATTCAACGCCTGGCGATGCTGGATATGTTCCCGCATACCGGCCATCTGGAATCAATGGTGTTGTTTGAGCGCAGGCTTACATAAGGTCATTCACAACGTCGCAGAAGAGCCACCCTGGCCATGAATGCTGACGCGACCTGCAGGATGACATGTAGAAAGTTGAGGCTTGCCGACTTCGGCAGGCCGGTCCCTTAAGGAGAGGACAATGGTTGCGGTAAGAAGTGCACATCTTAATAAAGCTGGTGAATTTGACCCGAAGAAATGGATCGCGAGTCTGGGAATTTCCAGCCAGCAGTCGTGTGAGCGCTTAGCCGAAACCTGGGATTATTGTCGCGAAAAAACGCAAGGACACCCGCAGGCGGACCTGCTGCTGTGGCGGGGCGTCGAAATGGTGGAGATCCTCTCCACCCTAAGTATGGACATCGATACGCTGCGCGCGGCGCTGCTGTTCCCGCTGGCCGACGGCGAAGTTGTCAGCGAAGAGGTGATGCAGGAGAGCGTAGGTAAATCGGTCGTGACCCTGATTCACGGGGTGCGGGACATGGCCGCTATCCGCCAGCTGAAGGCTACCCATACCGACTCGGTCTCTTCCGAGCAGGTGGATAACATTCGCCGTATGCTGCTGGCGATGGTTGACGATTTCCGCTGCGTGGTCATCAAACTTGCTGAGCGTATCGCGCATCTGCGCGAGGTCAAGGACGCGCCGGAAGATGAGCGCGTTCTTGCGGCGAAAGAGTGCACCAATATCTATGCTCCCCTGGCGAACCGCTTAGGTATCGGCCAGCTGAAGTGGGAGCTGGAAGATTACTGCTTCCGCTATCTGCACCCGGCGGAATACAAGCGCATTGCCAAACTGCTCCACGAGCGCCGTATCGACCGCGAGCATTACATCGAAGAGTTTGTCGGCCACCTGCGCTCAGAGATGAAAGCCGAAGGCGTCAAGGCGGAAGTCTATGGCCGGCCGAAGCATATCTACAGTATCTGGCGCAAAATGCAGAAAAAACACCTCGCTTTCGACGAGCTGTTTGACGTTCGCGCGGTGCGTATTGTGGCTGAGCGTTTGCAGGATTGCTATGCCGCGCTGGGGATCGTCCATACTCACTACCGCCATCTGCCGGATGAATTCGACGACTACGTGGCCAACCCGAAACCCAACGGTTACCAGTCTATCCATACCGTGGTGCTGGGGCCGAGCGGCAAGACGGTGGAAATTCAGATCCGCACCCGGCAGATGCATGAAGACGCCGAGCTGGGCGTGGCCGCGCACTGGAAGTACAAAGAGGGCGCGGGAGCCGGCACCAGCGGCGGCCGCGGCTATGAAGACCGTATCGCCTGGCTGCGTAAGCTGATTGCCTGGCAGGAAGAGATGGCCGACTCCGGCGAGATGCTCGATGAAGTGCGCAGCCAGGTCTTCGACGACCGGGTGTATGTCTTTACGCCGAAAGGCGACGTGGTGGACCTGCCTGCGGGGTCGACGCCGCTCGACTTTGCCTATCATATTCACAGCGATGTCGGCCATCGCTGCATCGGCGCCAAAATTGGCGGCCGCATCGTGCCATTCACCTACCAGCTGCAGATGGGCGATCAGATCGAAATTATTACCCAGAAGCAGCCGAACCCGAGCCGTGACTGGCTGAACCCTAACCTCGGCTATGTGACCACCAGCCGCGGACGCTCGAAGATCCACGCCTGGTTCCGTAAGCAGGATCGCGACAAGAACATTCTCGCCGGTCGGCAGATCCTCGACGACGAGCTGGAGCATTTGGGCATCAGCCTGAAGGATGCGGAAAAGCACCTGCTGCCGCGCTATAACTTCAACGAGCTCGATGAACTGCTGGCCGCCATCGGCGGTGGCGATATCCGTCTCAACCAGATGGTCAACTTCCTGCAGGCGCAGTTCAATAAACCTAGCGCCGCCGAGCAGGATGCGGCCGCGCTGAAGCAACTGCAGCAGAAAACCTACACGCCGCAAAATCGCACCAAGGACAATGGCCGGGTAGTGGTGGAAGGGGTAGGCAACCTGATGCACCATATTGCCCGCTGCTGCCAGCCAATCCCGGGCGACGAGATCGTCGGCTTTATCACCCAGGGGCGCGGGATCTCCGTGCATCGCGCGGACTGCGATCAGCTGGCAGAACTGCAGTCGCATGCCCCGGAGCGCATCGTCGATGCGGTATGGGGCGAAAGCTACTCGGCGGGCTACTCGCTGGTGGTCAGGGTGGAGGCGAACGATCGCAGCGGTTTACTGCGCGATATCACTACCATCCTCGCCAATGAGAAGGTGAACGTGCTGGGCGTCGCCAGCCGCAGCGATACCCGTCAGCAGCTGGCAACCATCGATATGACCATCGAGATTTACAACCTGCAGGTGCTGGGCCGGGTGCTCGGTAAGCTCAACCAGGTGCCGGATGTGATCGACGCGCGCCGTCTGCACGGCGGTTAATTCGTCTGTAGGCCGGATAAGGCGAAGCCGCCATCCGGCAATTTCGCAACGTCGGATAAGGTCTAAACGCCTTATCCGGCCGACTATTTTTTAAATTTCCAGGATTGTCACATGACTCAAATTGACCGCTTGCTCGGCATCATGCGCCGCCTGCGCGACCCGGAAAACGGCTGCCCATGGGATAAAGAGCAGACCTTTGCCACTATCGCCCCTTACACCCTTGAGGAGACCTACGAGGTCCTCGATGCTATCCAGCGGGAAGATTTTGACGATCTGCGCGGTGAGCTGGGCGATCTGCTGTTCCAGGTGGTGTTCTATGCGCAAATGGCGCAGGAAGAGGGACGCTTTAACTTTGACGATATCTGCGCCGCCATCAGCGACAAGCTGGAGCGTCGCCACCCGCATATCTTCGGCGAGGCATCGGCGGGCAATAGCACGGAAGTCCTGGCCCGCTGGGAGCAAATCAAAAGCGCGGAGCGGGCGGAAAAAGCCCAGCATTCGGCACTGGACGATATTCCCCATAGCCTGCCGGCGCTGATGCGCGCGCATAAAATCCAGCGCCGCTGCTCGGCAGTGGGTTTCGACTGGACCTCGCTGGGCCCGGTGCTCGACAAAGTGCATGAAGAAATTGATGAAGTGATGCATGAAGCGCAGCAGGCGGTGGTGGATGAAGCAAAACTGGAAGAGGAAGTGGGCGATCTGCTGTTTGCCACGGTGAATTTATCCCGTCATTTGGGCGTCAAAGCCGAGGTGGCGCTGCAGAAAGCAAACCTCAAGTTTGAGCGTCGTTTCCGCGAGGTCGAGCGTATTGTCGCCGCCCGAGGCCTGGAAATGACCGGCGTCGACCTCGATACCATGGAAGAAGTGTGGCAGGAAGTAAAACGCCAGGAAACTGATCTCTAACGGATTTTCGTGATCAAGCGCGATTTGTGTGATTTTATAAATAACAAGCGCTTGATTTACGTCAAAAACATTTCGCCAAAAGCGTCTATTTTCTCTTTCCGTTATGTCGTTGAAACACCATGTAGCCTGCCTCTTCGAGTTGTTCGAGTCGCAACACAGGTGCAACTTGAAGAACGAAGGGGAGGGGAAGAATGAAAGTTTGTGGCGTCACGCATGTTCGGGTATACTACTTTCCCGTCCTGGTTATTCCATCGTTTTACCCTAACTTCTCAGGTTCAGCATGACAACGAACTATATTTTTGTGACCGGCGGGGTCGTATCCTCTCTGGGTAAAGGCATTGCCGCAGCCTCCCTGGCAGCCATTCTTGAAGCCCGTGGTCTCAACGTGACCATCATGAAACTGGATCCGTATATCAACGTCGATCCGGGCACCATGAGCCCAATCCAGCATGGGGAAGTGTTCGTTACTGAAGACGGCGCAGAAACCGATCTGGACCTGGGCCACTATGAGCGTTTTATCCGCACCAAGATGACGCGCCGCAATAACTTCACCACCGGCCGTATCTACTCCGACGTGCTGCGCAAAGAGCGCCGTGGCGACTACCTGGGCGCGACCGTTCAGGTTATCCCACACATCACCAACGCTATCAAAGAGCGCGTACTGGCGGGCGGCGAAGGCCATGACGTCGTGCTGGTGGAAATCGGCGGTACCGTAGGCGATATCGAATCCCTGCCGTTCCTCGAAGCGATTCGTCAGATGGCGGTAGAGATCGGCCGCGAGCATACCCTGTTCATGCACCTGACTCTGGTGCCGTACATGGCCGCCGCGGGCGAAGTCAAAACCAAGCCGACCCAGCACTCCGTGAAAGAGCTGCTCTCCATCGGTATTCAGCCTGATATTCTGATCTGCCGCTCCGATCGCGCGGTTCCGGCCAACGAACGAGCCAAAATTGCTTTGTTCTGTAACGTTCCGGAAAAGGCTGTGATTTCTCTGAAAGACGTCGATTCCATTTATAAAATTCCGGGCCTGTTGAAATCTCAGGGGCTGGACGATTATATTTGTAAACGATTCAGCTTAACTTGTCCGGAAGCAAACCTGGCCGAATGGGAACAGGTAATCTATGAAGAAGCTAATCCGGCAGGCGAAGTCACCATCGGTATGGTCGGTAAGTACATTGAACTGCCGGATGCCTACAAGTCGGTGATTGAAGCGCTGAAACACGGCGGTCTGAAAAATCGCGTTACCGTCAACATCAAGCTGATCGATTCGCAGGATGTGGAAACGCGCGGCGTCGAAATCCTCAAGGATTTAGACGCTATCCTGATCCCGGGCGGCTTCGGCTACCGCGGCGTTGAAGGCAAGATCGCCACCGCGCGCTATGCGCGTGAAAACAATATTCCTTATCTGGGCATTTGCCTGGGTATGCAGGTTGCGCTGATTGAGTTCGCGCGTAACGTAGCGGGTATGGAAAACGCCAACTCGACGGAATTTGTGCCAGACTGTAAATACCCGGTCGTGGCCCTGATTACCGAATGGCGTGACGAAGATGGCAACGTTGAAGTCCGCTCTGAGAAGAGCGATCTGGGCGGCACCATGCGCCTGGGCGCGCAGCAGTGCCAGCTGAGTGATGATTCTCTGGTACGCCAGCTTTACGGCGAGCCGACCATCACCGAGCGTCATCGTCACCGCTACGAAGTCAACAACATGTTGTTGAAACCGATTGAAGCTGCCGGTCTGCGCGTTGCGGGCCGTTCCGGGGATGATCAGTTGGTCGAGATCATCGAAGTGCCGAACCATCCGTGGTTTGTGGCCTGCCAGTTCCACCCGGAGTTTACTTCGACGCCGCGTGATGGACACCCGCTGTTTGCCGGCTTTGTGAAAGCCGCGAGCGAGTACCAGAAACGCCAGGCGAAGTAAAAAGAGTTTGAACGGCAATGCACCCATCCGGGTGCATTGTTTGTCTGGAGTTTTAGTTTAACTTGTACTGAGGAAAACCTAATGTCCAAAATCGTTAAAGTCATCGGTCGTGAAATCATCGACTCCCGTGGTAACCCGACTGTTGAAGCCGAAGTACACCTGGAAGGTGGTTTCGTCGGTATGGCAGCTGCTCCGTCAGGTGCTTCTACTGGTTCCCGCGAAGCGCTGGAACTGCGCGATGGCGACAAATCCCGTTTCCTGGGTAAAGGCGTAACCAAAGCTGTTGCTGCGGTAAACGGCCCGATCGCTCAGGCAATCCTGGGCAAAGATGCTAAAGATCAGGCTGGCATCGACAAGATCATGATCGACCTGGACGGTACTGAAAACAAATCTAACTTCGGTGCGAACGCTATCCTGGCCGTTTCTCTGGCGAACGCCAAAGCAGCTGCTGCGTCCAAAGGCCTGCCGCTGTACGCGCACATCGCTGAACTGAACGGCACTCCGGGCAAATACTCCATGCCGGTTCCGATGATGAACATCATCAACGGCGGTGAGCACGCTGACAACAACGTCGACATCCAGGAATTCATGATTCAGCCGGTTGGCGCGCCGACCCTGAAAGAAGCAGTACGCATGGGTTCTGAAGTGTTCCATCACCTGGCGAAAGTGCTGAAGTCCAAAGGCATGAACACTGCCGTTGGTGACGAAGGCGGCTACGCGCCGAACCTGGGTTCCAACGCCGAAGCGCTGGCTGTTATCGCTGAAGCGGTTAAAGCTGCAGGCTACGAGCTGGGCAAAGACATCACCCTGGCGATGGACTGCGCGGCGTCTGAATTCTACAAAGACGGTAAATACGTTCTGGCTGGCGAAGGCAACAAAGCATTCACCTCTGAAGAGTTCACTCACTTCCTGGAAGAGCTGACCAAACAGTACCCGATCGTCTCCATCGAAGATGGTCTGGACGAATCTGACTGGGAAGGTTTCGCTTACCAGACCAAAGTACTGGGCGACAAAATCCAGCTGGTTGGTGACGACCTGTTCGTAACCAACACCAAGATCCTGAAAGAAGGCATCGAAAAAGGCATCGCTAACTCCATCCTGATCAAGTTCAACCAGATCGGTTCTCTGACCGAAACTCTGGCTGCTATCAAGATGGCGAAAGACGCTGGCTACACCGCTGTTATCTCTCACCGTTCTGGCGAAACTGAAGACGCTACCATTGCCGACCTGGCTGTCGGTACCGCTGCAGGCCAGATCAAAACTGGTTCTATGAGCCGTTCTGACCGCGTTGCTAAATACAACCAGCTGATTCGTATCGAAGAAGCGCTGGGTGAGCAAGCGCCGTTCAACGGTCGTAAAGAGATCAAAGGCCAGGCTTAATCCTGTCCTTGTGAAATAATCATGCCAGCCTTCGGGCTGGCATTTTTTTTTACGCCTGCGGCCATTATTTAAAGTCGACGGCCATTTGCTGAGGGATCGACAATCCGCGGGTGGTTTCCACGCAGCGGTCGATGTAATCGGTAAAGCGCGGCGGTTTTGGCATCCCCATGCTCAGCAGCTTGTCGTTACTAAAGCGCACGTTCAGTGTGGCGAATGCGCCGTATAAGCGCATGGCTTTCAGCATCAGCCGCTCATTGCATGGCCCAAATATCCCTTTCAGTTCGCGTCTCATTTTGACCAGCGTTTCATAGCTCACCTGGGCGTACTTATCCCCCACCGGCGCCTGCTCCAGGGCCTGAGCCATCGCCCGGTCGATTTCGGCAAACTTCACGCTGTTCTCTTCGCCAGCAGAGATATGCACCACCTCGCCGTGAGCCAGAGGCTGGTTAAGCAGCATTAGCAGGGCGTCGGCGCAGTAGTCCACCGGGATAACGTCAATTCGGTCCTCCATGGAGCACATGAATTTCTGCAGCATCAGCCCCATGCTGAACACCCAGAAAATACTGCTGGAAGGCCGGCAGCCGTGATGGGTATGACCCACCACGATAGAGGGGCGGGCAATTACCAGCGGTAGCGTAGGGCACTGCTGCTGCATCAGCTGCTCGATGGTCGACTTCGAGTGGGTATATTCCACCAGGTGCTCAGCGCGTTCCCGAAACTCCGCGCTTTCGGCGACCAGTGAATCCGGTTCAGGCGAACATGACATCGCCGTACCGACGTGCAGAAAGCGCTGCAGACCCGTCACCTGCGCCATACGTTGCGCCAGGCGCAGCGTGCCCTCAACGTTAACCTTCCAGATAAGCGGGTTGCTGCCAAATGAGGCGACAGCGGCGCAGTTGAGGATGTGCGTGACCTGATCGAGGCGCGGATCGTTAAGAAAATGCTCCGGAGAGGCGAGATCGCCCAGAAGGATATGCTGCTGGCGCAACATCGCCAGCTTCTCCTCGGCGATGTTGAACTTACGCATGTTCTCTTTGACCCGTTCGAGGCCAGCCTCGGGGCTATCAGCACGTACCAGCAGCAGCAGATCTAACCGGGTTTCCTGATGGAGTATTTTCTCTAACGCGGCACCGCCCAGAAACCCCGTAACGCCGGTAATTAATAATGTGGTCATAAACGCTATCTCATTATGGTTGGTCTGCGGGATTCTAGGCGGGCAAAAGTAAACGACAATTAAATAAAAAAGGGGCCCGATCAGGGCTTTATTAAGACCAGTTTAAGGTTATTATTACCGGGGGATAGAATTGGACTCGCAGATCGGCCAGATAATTCACTCTTTCATGTATCAGTTTGTACATTACTGTATTTTAAGGTTTTTTATTTTGGTTCTTGGACCTTTTATTTTATCCTGAATGACAGGAATAACATTTTCTGTTACATATTTCCCCCCGCGCGTCAGAATGCTATTTATTTTAATTCTTACCATGCTAATAAACTAAGCCAAAAGAAAAGATTGCTTTTTTAATCAATAATATTATTCCCGACACGGATATTGACGGAGGGGTAAAAAAGCGATCGCAGCGCAGGACAAGACCTGGGCAGCGAAATCTGCGATAATGAACGTTTATCACCCTAAACAGAGATGACTATGCAGTACCCGATTAACGAGATGTTCCAGACCCTGCAAGGCGAGGGTTACTTCACCGGCGTGCCTGCCATCTTTATTCGTCTGCAGGGATGCCCGGTAGGATGCGCGTGGTGTGACACCAAGCATACCTGGGACAAGCTGGCCGATCGGGAAGTGTCGTTGTTCAGCATCCTGGCGAAAACCAAAGAGAGCGACAAGTGGGGCCCGGCAAGCAGCGAGGATCTGCTGGCGATTATTGGGCGGCAGGGGTGGACAGCCCGCCACGTGGTTATTACCGGCGGTGAGCCCTGCATTCATGATTTAACGCCGTTAACCTCGCTTCTGGAACAAAACGGCTTTAGCTGTCAGATTGAAACCAGCGGCACCCATGAAGTACGCTGCAGCCCCAATACCTGGGTGACGGTTTCCCCGAAGGTCAACATGCGCGGTGGCTATGACGTGCTGTCTCAGGCCCTGCAGCGGGCGGATGAGATCAAGCATCCGGTAGGGCGCGTCCGCGACATAGAAGCGCTGGACGAACTGCTGGAAACGCTGAGCGATGACAAACCGCGGATCATCGCCCTGCAGCCGATCAGTCAGAAAGAAGATGCGACGCGCCTGTGTATCGACACCTGCATCGCCCGCAACTGGCGCCTGTCTATGCAGACGCACAAGTATCTGAATATTGCCTGATAAAAAAGCCCGGCAGCGTACTGACCGGGCTTTTTTTCGCTTACTCGCCGCGATAGACGCAGCCGGCGGTGCAGGTCTCTTTGACCATCACGGCGCTCAGCAGCGGCACCCGCGGTTTCATCTCATCCCAGATCCATTTGGCCAGCACTTCGCTGGTGGGGTTTTCCAGACCAGGAATATCGTTCAGATAATAGTGGTCGAGGCGATCGTATGTCGGCTTAAAGGCGGCCTTCAGCTCGGCAAAATCCATGATCCACCCGGTATGGGGATCGACTTCACCGGTGATCTCCAGACGCACCATAAAGGAGTGGCCATGCAGGCGACCGCATTTGTGTCCTTCCGGGACGTGCGGCAGGTGGTGGGCGGCTTCGAAGGTGAAATCTTTAAACAGCGTGGTGGACATCATTGACTCTCAACAGGACGAAAAAAACCGCCGTAGGGTACCGGAAAGTACATTTTTTCGCATTAACTAAAACGGCCGTGAACAGAAAATGGACATGTTTATCTGCTTTATTTGATTTAATCTCTTATATTTCAATTGCTTATTTAATCGATTTTGTTGTTAATAACTACAACTAAAACAGGTTAGTCCATTTGGTTATTTATTATTTCCATCCCTTCTTTAATTGTTACTATGCCCGCCGTTAACCTTCTATTCTCTTCTGTTTTTGTCGCGCTGACAGGGTGCGAATAACAGCTTTGCTTACTGGAACAAACGACGCATGACGACACAGGCCCCACCTTCCAACTTGCTGCCGCTCAACCCGGAGCAACTGGCGCGCCTTCAGGCGGCCACCACTGACTTCACGCCCACTCAGCTCGCCTGGGTATCTGGCTATTTCTGGGGCGTGCTGAATCAGCAGTCCGGCGCGGCGGTAGCCGCCCCCGCCCCGGCCGCCGAGGTACCGACGATCACGCTGATTTCCGCCTCGCAAACCGGCAACGCCCGCCGCGTCGCCGAAGCGCTGCGTGACGATCTGCTGGCGGCGAAGCTGAACGTGAAGCTGGTGAATGCAGGCGATTATAAATTCAAACAAATTGCTGCGGAAAAACTGCTGGTGGTAGTGACGTCCACCCAGGGGGAAGGAGAGCCGCCGGAAGAAGCGGTCGCATTGCATAAGTTCCTATTCTCTAAGAAAGCGCCGAAGCTGGACGGGACCGCGTTCGCCGTCTTTGGTCTCGGCGATACCTCTTATGAATTTTTCTGTCAGTCCGGCAAAGATTTCGACAACAAGCTGGCCGAGCTCGGCGCGGAACGTCTGCTCGATCGCGTTGATGCCGACGTTGAATATCAGGCCGCGGCCGCTGAATGGCGCGCGCGCGTGGTTGAGGCGCTGAAGGCCCGTGCGCCGGTCGCTGCGCCCGCTCAGCTGGCCACCAGCGGCGCGGTGAACGATATTCACACCAGCCCATATACCAAAGAAGCGCCCCTGACGGCGACCCTGTCGGTCAATCAGAAAATCACCGGCCGCAATTCAGAAAAAGATGTGCGCCATATCGAAATAGACCTCGGTGATTCCGGTCTGCGCTATCAGCCGGGCGACGCCCTGGGCGTCTGGTACCAGAACGATCCTCAGCTGGTGAAAGAGCTGGTGGAGCTGCTGTGGCTGAAAGGCGACGAGCCGGTGACCGTTGAGGGTAAAACTCTGCCGCTGTCGGAAGCCCTGCAGTGGCATTTTGAGCTGACGGTTAACACCGCGACTATCGTTGAAAACTACGCCACCCTGACGCGCAGCGAATCGCTGCTGCCGCTGGTGGGCGATAAAGCTCAGTTGCAGCAGTATGCCGCCGCGACGCCGATCGTCGATATGGTCCGTTTCTCTCCAGCGCAGCTGGACGCTGAGGCGTTAATCGGTCTGCTGCGTCCGCTGACGCCGCGCCTGTATTCTATTGCTTCCTCACAGGCGGAAGTGGAGAGCGAGGTGCATGTCACCGTGGGCGTGGTGCGCTATGAAATTGAAGGCCGCGCCCGGGCTGGCGGCGCCTCCAGCTTCCTCGCCGACCGCGTGGAAGAGGATGGCGAAGTCCGTGTCTTTATCGAACACAACGACAACTTCCGTCTGCCAGCCAACCCGGAGACCCCGGTGATCATGATTGGCCCGGGCACCGGTATTGCGCCGTTCCGCGCCTTTATGCAGCAGCGCGCTGCGGACGGAGCGCAAGGCAAGAACTGGTTGTTCTTCGGCAACCCGCACTTCACCGAAGATTTCCTCTATCAGGTGGAGTGGCAGAGCTATGTGAAGGAAGGTCTGCTGACCCGTATCGATCTGGCCTGGTCCCGCGATCAACAACAAAAAATCTATGTGCAGGACAAACTGCGCGAGCAGGGGGCCGAGCTGTGGCGCTGGATCAATGACGGCGCCCACATTTATGTCTGCGGCGACGCCAATCGTATGGCGAAGGACGTGGAAAACACCTTACTGGAAGTGATTGCCGAATACGGCGCGATGGACGCCGAAGCGGCGGACGAATTTTTAAGTGAGCTGCGCGTTGAGCGCCGTTATCAGCGAGATGTCTACTAATGAGCGAAAAACATCCGGGGCCTTTAGTGGTCGAAGGTAAACTGAGCGATGCCGAGCGCATGAAGCTTGAGAGCAACTACCTGCGCGGCACCATTGCGGAAGATTTAAACGACGGTCTGACCGGCGGTTTTAAAGGCGATAACTTCCTGCTGATCCGTTTCCACGGCATGTACCAGCAGGACGATCGCGATATCCGCGCGGAGCGCGCCGCCCAGAAGCTGGAGCCGCGTCATGCGATGCTGCTCCGCTGCCGTCTGCCGGGCGGGGTGATCACCACCACCCAGTGGAAGGCGATCGATAAGTTTGCCGCTGAGAACACCATTTACGGCAGTATTCGCCTGACCAACCGGCAGACCTTTCAGTTCCACGGCATTCTGAAAAAGAACGTCAAGCCGGTGCATCAGATGCTGCACTCGGTGGGGCTGGACGCGCTGGCCACCGCCAACGATATGAACCGTAACGTGCTGTGCACCTCCAACCCCTACGAGTCGCAGCTGCACGCTGAGGCCTACGAGTGGGCGAAAAAGATCTCTGAGCATCTGCTGCCGCGTACCCGCGCTTATGCCGAGATCTGGCTGGATCAGAAAAAGGTCGCCACTACTGACGAAGAGCCGATCCTCGGCCAGACCTATCTGCCGCGTAAGTTTAAAACCACGGTGGTGATCCCGCCGCAGAACGATATCGATCTGCACGCCAACGACATGAACTTCGTGGCGATCGCCGAAAACGGCAAGCTGGTGGGCTTTAACCTGCTGGTGGGCGGCGGTCTCTCTATCGAACATGGTAACAAAAAAACCTACGCCCGCACGGCGAGCGAATTCGGTTATCTGCCGCTGGAGCATACCCTGGCGGTAGCGGAAGCGGTTGTGACCACCCAGCGCGACTGGGGCAACCGTACCGACCGTAAGAATGCGAAAACCAAGTACACCCTTGAGCGCGTCGGTGTCGAAACCTTCAAAGCGGAAGTGGAGCGCCGGGCAGGCATTAAGTTTGAGCCGATCCGCCCGTACGAATTTACCGGCCGCGGCGATCGCATCGGCTGGGTGAAGGGGATTGATGATAAGTGGCACCTGACGCTGTTTATTGAAAACGGCCGCATTCTCGATTATCCGGGTCGTCCGCTGAAGACTGGCCTGCTGGAGATTGCTAAGGTCCATCAAGGCGAATTCCGCATCACCGCTAACCAGAACCTGATTGTCGCCAGCGTACCCGAAGATCAGAAGGCGCGGATCGAGAAGCTCGCGCGGGATCATGGTTTGATGAATGCCGTCACCCCGCAGCGCGAAAACTCGATGGCCTGCGTCTCCTTCCCGACCTGCCCGCTGGCGATGGCGGAAGCCGAGCGTTTCCTGCCGTCGTTTATCGACAAGGTGGAAGGGGTGATGAGCAAGCACGGCGTGAGCGATGAGCATATCGTCACCCGCGTCACCGGCTGCCCGAACGGCTGCGGCCGCGCGATGCTGGCGGAAGTGGGACTGGTGGGCAAAGCGCCGGGCCGCTATAACCTGCACATCGGCGGTAACCGCAACGGCACCCGCATCCCGCGGATGTACCGGGAGAATATTACCGAGTCGGAAATTCTCGACTCGCTAGACGAACTGGTAGGGCGCTGGGCGAAAGAGCGCGAAGCGGGTGAAGGCTTCGGCGATTTTACGGTGCGTGCGGGCATCATTCGCCCGGTGCTCGACCCAGCCCGCGATTTCTGGGAATAACATCCTGGTGCCCGGTGGCGCGTAGCGATCCGGGCCAGCGAAACCCGTAGGCCGGACGAACGCAGTGTCGTCCGGCAAAACAGGCAAACGAGGTTCATATGTCCGTACTCGATCTAAACGCGCTTAATGCATTGCCGAAAGTGGAACGCATTCTGGCACTCGCGGAAACCAACGCCCAACTGGAAAAGCTTGACGCCGAAGGGCGTGTGGCGTGGGCGCTGGAAAATCTGCCGGGAAACTATGTGCTGTCGTCGAGCTTTGGCATTCAGGCGGCGGTCAGTTTGCATCTGGTGAATCAGATCCGCCCGGATATTCCGGTGATCCTCACCGATACCGGCTACCTGTTCCCGGAAACCTATCAGTTTATTGACGAGCTGACGGACAAGCTCAAGCTGAACCTGAAGGTCTACCGCGCGGCTGAAAGCGCGGCCTGGCAGGAGGCGCGCTACGGCAAGCTGTGGGAGCAGGGCGTTGAGGGCATTGAGAAATACAATGAGATCAACAAGGTTGAGCCGATGAACCGGGCGCTGAAAGAGCTCAACGCGCAGACGTGGTTTGCCGGTCTGCGCCGCGAGCAGTCGGGCAGCCGGGCAACGCTTCCGGTGCTGGCGGTCCAGCGCGGGGTGTTCAAGGTGCTACCGATTATCGACTGGGATAACCGCACGGTGTATCAGTACCTGCAAAAGCACGGGCTGAAGTACCACCCGCTGTGGGATCAGGGCTATCTCTCGGTAGGCGATACCCACACCACCCGCAAATGGGAGCCGGGCATGGCAGAAGAAGAGACCCGGTTCTTCGGGCTTAAACGCGAGTGCGGATTGCACGAGGGTTAAGCTGTTAGCTCTTCCTCTGAGTGATAATTCAAAAAGAACACGCGGGCGATACCGCGCGTTCTTTTGTGCGTATTAGCTTTTCTTCTCCACCTTCGCCAGCTCTTTCACCAGCGGCAGCATGACTTTCACTACCTCGCGTCCGCGGTGTTCGATGCGCCCCGGCAGCGCGTGGTCGATATACTGCTGATTATCAAGCTGGACGTCATGCCAACTGGTTCCCTGCGGGAAACTGGCCGATTTGCTCCGCTGCTGATAGCCATCTTTTTTGCCGAGTGACCAGTTAGTCGCCTCGACCGACAGCACCGGGATCCCGGCGTTGTCGAAGACGCTGGCGTCATTGCAGCAGCTGGTGCCTTTCGGATAAGCCGGATTAAGTCCCGGGTTGGTGTAGGCGGCGATGCCCTTGCTGCGAGCGATAGCCAGCGCGCGGTCGCGGGTCAGCTTGCGCACCGAGGCCGGCGTGCTGCGGCCGCTGTTGAAGTAAAGCTTATCGCCCACCACCAGATTATCGAGATTGATCACCAGCAGGGTATTTTTCTTTTCCGCTTCGCTCATCCGCTGCAGCAGGTTTTGCGCGCCGAGACGGCCTTCCTCTTCACCGCTGGTGGCGATAAAGCGGATGCCATAGCGGGTAGGGACGTTCTTTAAATGCTCCGCCAGCTCCAGCAATACGCCAAGTCCCATCGCGTTGTCGTCGATGCCCTGCAGCGTCAGGCCGCCGAGGTTGTTCTCCACGTCTTTATCGCTCTGCGGCGCATAGGTGTCGAGGTGTGCCATGATAATAATCTGCTGGCGCACTTTACCTTCATGGGCGGCGATCACCGTACTGCCGGTGGCGTTATGCCAGTTCTTGCGCTGATTGCTGTCGGTATAGATATAGCGGGTATTGAAGCTTCGCACGTCGCTCTGATACCCCATCAGGGCGAACTGCTGGCGCAGATAGTCAGCTGAGAGCATTTCCGGCGGCGTTCCGGTCATTCGTCCCGGGAAGACGGTGGCGATATGGCGGGCCTGGCTACTGGCGGTGTCGCCCAGCGCGCTGAATGCGGGGGCGGCGGCAAAAACAAAACCGGTGCCGAGCGCCAGCGGAAGCAGACGGCGGCACAACGCGGAAAACATAAGGGGTCCTTACACGAACAAGACAATTTGACGCGTACAGTATGAAACTGTGACCGCGGTTAAACAATTTCAATTGCTCTTAAATAGCGGAAAAATAGCGCGTTAAGCACTTTTTGATATTTGTATTTCCGCCGCGTTATTCCTTTGTGTCACAACTCATTCCATTTCGTAATTTCATTTGCTCTAAGGCGCACCCTATAGTCGCAGTATCGCTGAATGTAAGAGAGTTGTTGCACCGTGGATTACTTGCCCCTTTTTGCCGAACTGAAACAAAGGCCCGTGCTGGTGATCGGCGGCGGCGAGATTGCTGAACGTAAGATCAAGTTCCTGCTGCGCGCCCAGGCGCAGGTGCAGGTGGTCGCTGAAACGCTGTCACCGGCGCTGGCCGATCTGGCTGCGCGCCAGGCACTCAGCTGGCGGGCGACGGAATTCAGCGACTCGCTGGTGGATGATGTCTTTCTGGTGATTGCGGCCACCGAGGATGAGGCGCTTAACCAGCGGGTATTTGCGGCAGCTAACGCGCGCTACCGGTTGGTCAACGTGGTGGATAACCAGGCGCTGTGCTCGTTTGTTTTCCCTTCTATCGTCGACCGTTCGCCGCTGCTGGTGGCGATCTCCTCCAGCGGTAAAGCGCCGGTGCTGTCGCGCATTCTGCGTGAAAAAATCGAAGCGCTGCTGCCGACGAATCTCGGTCGGCTGGCGGAATCAGCAAGCTACTGGCGCAACCATCTGAAAACCCGCCTGACGACCACCGAAGCGCGTCGCCGCTTCTGGGAGCGCGTCTTTACCGGCCGCTTCGCCAGCCTGATGGTGGCGGGCAACTCTGCGGAGGCGGAAAAAGCGCTGCAGGATGAGCTCGACAAACCCGAACGCGAGACGGGAGAAATTATTCTGGTCGGCGCCGGGCCGGGCGATGCCGGGCTGCTGACCCTTCGCGGTCTGCAGGCGATCCAGCAGGCGGACGTGGTTTTCCACGATCATCTGGTGACTCAGCCGGTTCTCGAGCTGGTGCGCCGCGATGCCGAGCTGATCTGCGTTGGCAAACGCGCCGGCGAGCATTCGGTGCCGCAGCATGAAACCAATCAGCTGCTGGTGGAGGCGGCGAAGGCGGGGAAAACCGTCGTGCGCCTGAAGGGCGGCGATCCGTTTATTTTTGGCCGCGGCGCAGAAGAGCTGCAGGCTGCCGCCGAGGCGGGGATCCCGTTCCAGGTGGTGCCGGGCGTCACCGCAGCCGCCGGAGCGACGGCCTACGCCGGTATTCCGCTGACCCATCGCGATTATGCGCAAAGCGCCGTCTTTGTCACCGGCCACTATAAGCCGGACAGCGCCCCCTTCGACTGGTCGCTGCTGGCGAAGAGCCAACAAACGCTGGCGATCTACATGGGCACCATGAAGGCAGCGGAAATCAGCGCCCAGCTGATCGCCCACGGTCGCGACAGCGACACGCCGGTGGCGGTGATTTCCCGTGGCACCCGTGACGATCAGCAGACGATAACCGGCACATTGCAACAACTCGAACACCTGACGAAAGACGCCCCGATGCCCGCCCTGCTGGTGGTAGGCGAAGTGGTGCAGCTGCATCAGCAGCTCGCCTGGTTTCAACATACATCATCCGCCGAGGGGTTTAACGCTTCGGTGGTCAATCTGGCTTAAGGAACGGTTATGGACCAAAAACGACTCACTCACCTGCGGCAACTGGAGGCGGAAAGCATCCATATTATTCGTGAGGTGGCCGCCGAATTTTCTAACCCGGTAATGATGTACTCCATCGGGAAAGATTCCAGCGTAATGCTGCATCTGGCGCGCAAAGCGTTTTATCCGGGAACCCTGCCGTTCCCGCTGCTGCACGTCGATACCGGCTGGAAATTCCGTGAGATGTATGAGTTCCGCGACCGGACCGCTAAAGCCTACGGCTGTGAACTGCTGGTGCATAAAAACCCGGAAGGGGTGGCGATGGGCATCAACCCGTTTGTCCACGGCAGCGCCAAGCATACCGATATCATGAAAACCGAAGGCCTGAAGCAGGCGCTGAACAAATACGGCTTTGACGCCGCGTTCGGCGGCGCGCGTCGCGACGAAGAGAAATCCCGCGCGAAAGAGCGCATCTACTCCTTCCGCGACCGTTTCCACCGCTGGGACCCGAAAAATCAGCGTCCGGAGCTGTGGCACAACTACAACGGCCAGATTAACAAAGGCGAAAGCATCCGCGTCTTCCCGCTCTCCAACTGGACCGAGCTGGATATCTGGCAGTACATCTATCTGGAAAATATTGAAATCGTGCCGCTGTATCTGGCCGCTGAGCGTCCGGTGCTGGAGCGCGACGGTATGCTGATGATGATCGATGACGACCGTATCGATCTGCAGCCGGGCGAGGTGATTGAAAAACGGATGGTGCGTTTCCGTACCCTCGGCTGCTGGCCGCTGACCGGCGCGGTGGAGTCTGAAGCGCAGACGCTACCCGAAATTATTGAAGAGATGCTGGTATCGACCACCAGCGAACGTCAGGGGCGCGTCATTGACCGCGACCAGGCCGGCTCGATGGAGCTGAAGAAACGTCAGGGGTATTTCTAAGGAGCCGCCATGAACACGACCATTGCCCAACAAATTGCCAACGAAGGCGGCGTAGAAGCTTACCTGCACGCGCAACAGCACAAGAGCCTGCTGCGTTTTTTGACCTGCGGCAGCGTCGATGACGGCAAAAGCACCTTAATTGGCCGCCTGCTGCACGATACGCGCCAGATCTATGAAGACCAGCTCTCTTCGCTGCACAACGACAGCAAGCGTCACGGCACCCAGGGCGAAAAGCTGGACCTGGCGCTGCTGGTGGACGGCCTGCAGGCCGAGCGCGAGCAGGGCATCACCATCGACGTGGCCTATCGCTACTTCTCAACCGAAAAACGCAAATTTATCATCGCCGACACCCCGGGGCACGAGCAGTACACGCGCAATATGGCCACCGGGGCGTCCACCTGCGACCTGGCGATTCTGCTGATCGACGCCCGTAAAGGCGTGCTGGATCAAACCCGTCGCCACAGCTTTATCTCTACGCTGCTGGGCATTAAACACCTGGTGGTGGCTGTCAACAAAATGGATCTCGTCGAGTTTAGCGAAGCGCGCTTCAACGAGATCCGGGAAGATTATCTGACCTTTGCCGAGCAGCTGCCGGGCAACCTTGATATCCGCTTTGTGCCGTTGTCGGCGCTGGAAGGCGATAATGTCGCCAGCCAGAGCGCGAATATGCCGTGGTACAGTGGCCCGACGCTGCTGGAAGTCCTCGAAACCGTGGAGATCCAGCGGGTGGTCGAGAGCCAGCCGCTGCGCTTCCCGGTGCAGTATGTTAACCGTCCGAACCTTGATTTCCGCGGCTTCTCCGGCACGGTCGCCTCCGGTACCGTGCAGGTTGGCCAGCGTCTGAAGGTGCTGCCGTCGGGCGTCGAATCGAGCGTAGCGCGTATCGTCACCTTCGACGGCGACCTGCAGGAAGCCGCCGCCGGCGAAGCCATTACCCTTGTGCTGAAAGATGAAATCGACATCAGTCGCGGCGACCTGCTGGTTGACGCGCAAGCCTCGCTGCCGGCGGTACAGAGCGCCAGCATCGACGTGGTGTGGATGGCCGAACAGCCGCTGACCCCGGGCCAGAGCTACGACATCAAAATCGCCGGCAAGAAGACCCGCGCTCGCGTCGACGCTATCCGCTACCAGGTCGATATTAACAACCTGACCCAGCGTGAAGTCGAGTCTCTGCCGCTGAACGGCATCGGCCTGGTGGAGCTGACCTTTGACGAACCTTTAGTGCTGGATCCGTATCAGCAAAACCCGGTGACCGGCGGGCTTATCTTTATCGATCGCCTGACCAACGTCACCGTCGGCGCCGGGATGGTCAACGAGCCGCACCTGCAGGCATCGACTTCGGCATCACAGTACAGCGCCTTCGAGCTGGAGCTGAACCAGCTGATCCGTAAACATTTCCCGCACTGGGACGCCCGCGACCTGCTGGGAGGCAAATAATGGCCCAGCATGACGAAAACGTCGTCTGGCATGCCCACCCTGTGACCCAACAGCAGCGGGAACAGCATCACGGCCATCGCGGCGTGGTGCTGTGGTTTACCGGCCTTTCGGGGTCGGGTAAATCCACCGTCGCTGGGGCGCTGGAGGAGGCCCTGCATGAGCGCGGCGTCAGCACCTATCTGCTGGACGGCGATAACGTGCGCCATGGCCTGTGCAGCGACCTGGGATTCAGCGATGAGGATCGCAAAGAGAACATTCGCCGCGTCGGCGAAGTGGCCAGGCTGATGGTCGATGCCGGGCTGGTGGTATTGACGGCATTTATATCTCCGCACCGTGCGGAACGGCAGATGGTGCGCGAGCGCCTCGGGGAAGGACGCTTTATCGAAGTGTTCGTCGATACCCCGCTGGCCATCTGCGAGGCGCGGGATCCGAAAGGATTGTATAAGAAAGCGCGGGCAGGGGAATTACGCAATTTCACCGGTATAGACTCGGTCTATGAGGCACCGGAAAAGGCGGAAATTCATCTGGATGGTGAACAATTGGTAACAAATTTGGTGCACCAACTATTAGACCTGCTGCAACAGAGCGATATTATCAGATCCTGAAACGGCAGCGGCATCGAGGGGTGCCGGTTGCCCGGTCTACAGGATTCGATATGCGCAATACCCAGAACCTCAGTATTATTCGTTCAGAACCGCCTCCGGCGATCGGCGACGAGACCACCTGGTCTTTGTCGGGCGCTGCCGTGGGCTTTATTTCGTGGCTGCTGGCGCTGGGTATTCCCTTCCTTCTCTATGGCAGTAATACACTCTTCTTTCTCCTCTACACCTGGCCATTCTTCCTTGCGTTGATGCCGGTGGCGGTGGTGGTCGGTATTGCGCTGCACTCTCTGCTCAATGGCAAACTGCTCTATAGCGTCAGCGCGACCATCCTGACCGTTGGGCTGATGTTTGCGCTACTCTTCCTCTGGCTGTTGGGATAACCCGTTGCTGGTATGAATCAAGCATGGGTATCGACAGCAAAAATATGGTACAGTCCCCGCGTTACGCGGCATCGTCCGCGCGCCCCGGTAGCGTACCCGGGCGAGTTTTGGGATGATGATGCCGTTTTTCAGGGGGCAGGATGGGTAAACTAACGCTGCTATTATTAGCTTTGCTGGTCTGGCTACAGTATTCGCTGTGGTTCGGTAAAAACGGCCTGCACGACTACACGCGGGTTAACGACGACGTCACCGCCCAGCAGGCGACTAACGCCAAATTAAAAGCACGCAACGATCAGCTGTTTGCCGAAATTGACGACCTCAACGGCGGGCAGGAAGCGATTGAGGAGCGTGCGCGCAATGAACTCAGCATGACCCGCCCGGGCGAAACCTTCTATCGTCTGGTACCGGATGCGTCTAAACGCAATCAGGCATCGGGGCAACAGCAGAACAATCGATAACCAGGCCCAGGATTACAACATGGCAGCCACTTTTCCGGGCGTTTGCGCCGTGGTGCCGGCAGCCGGTTTCGGCCGCCGCATGCAAACGGAATGCCCGAAACAATATCTCTCAATCGGTAACAAAACGATTCTCGAACACGCGGTCGCCGCGCTGCTGGTGGATGCGCGCGTCCAGCGGGTGGTGATTGCCGTCAGCCCCGGCGATCGCCGCTTCAGCCAGCTGCCGCTGGCGCAGCATCCGCAGATTACCGTGGTGGATGGCGGCGCCGAGCGCGCCGATTCGGTGCTTGCCGGCCTGCAGGCGTTGCCGGAGGCGCAGTGGGTGCTGGTGCATGACGCCGCGCGCCCCTGCCTGCATCAGGACGACCTCAGCCGCCTGCTGTCGCTCTGCGAAACCAGCCGCGTCGGCGGGATCCTTGCGGCGCCAGTGCGCGACACCATGAAGCGCGCCGAGCCGGGCAAAACCGCTATCGCCCATACCGTCGACCGCAATGACCTGTGGCATGCGCTCACCCCGCAATTTTTCCCTCGCGAGCTGCTGGTGGATTGCCTCACTCGCGCGCTAAACGAGGGAGCCACTATCACCGATGAAGCCTCGGCGCTGGAGTACTGCGGCTTCCATCCGCAGCTGGTCGCCGGACGCGCGGATAATATTAAAGTGACGCGCCCGGAAGACCTGGCGCTGGCTGAATTTTACCTCACCCGTTCCCGACACCAGGAGAAAGCTTAATGCGAATTGGACATGGTTTTGACGTACACGCTTTTGGCGGTGAAGGCCCAATCATCATTGGCGGGGTACGCATTCCTTATGAAAAAGGGCTGCTGGCCCACTCCGACGGCGACGTCGCGCTGCATGCGCTGACCGACGCGCTGCTTGGCGCTGCGGCGCTGGGCGATATCGGCAAGCTGTTCCCCGATACCGATCCGGCGTTTAAAGGCGCCGATAGCCGCGAACTGCTGCGCGAAGCATGGCGCCGCATTCAGGCCAGGGGCTATACGCTCGGCAACGTCGACATCACGATTATTGCCCAGGCGCCGAAAATGCTGCCGCATATTCCGCAGATGCGCGTCTTTATCGCTGAGGATCTCGGCTGCCATATGGACGACGTCAACGTGAAAGCGACCACCACCGAGAAGCTCGGCTTCACCGGCCGCGGGGAAGGGATCGCCTGCGAAGCGGTTGCGCTGCTGCGTAAGGCCGACAAATGATCGCCTTTGACCAACTGACCTGGCTGCACGGCAAGCCGCAGAGCAGTGGGCTGCTGAAAGCCAATCCGGAAGATTTTCTGGTGGTGGAAGATCTGGGCTTTGCCCCGGACGGCGAAGGCGAACACGTGCTGGTGCGGATCCTGAAAAACGGCTGCAATACGCGCTTTGTCGCCGACGCGCTGGCGAAATTCCTTAAGATCCACGCCCGTGAAGTGAGCTTCGCCGGGCAAAAGGATAAGCACGCGGTCACCGAGCAGTGGCTGTGCGCCCGGGTGCCCGGCAAAGAGATGCCGGACCTGAGCAAATTTCAGCTCGAGGGCTGCCAGGTACTGGAATATGCTCGCCATAAGCGTAAGCTGCGTTTAGGCGCGCTGAAAGGCAACCAGTTTACCGTGATCCTGCGCGAGATTAGCGATCGCCAGGACGTGGAGACGCGTCTGCAGGCCATCGCTGAACGGGGAGTGCCGAACTATTTCGGCGCGCAGCGCTTCGGCATTGGCGGCAGTAACCTGCAGGGTGCCCTGCGCTGGGCGGAGAGCGGCGCGCCAGTGCGCGATCGCAATAAGCGCAGTTTTTGGTTGTCGGCAGCCCGCAGCGCGTTGTTTAATCAGCAAGTGAGTATTAGATTAAAAAAAACGGAATTTAATCAGGTCGTTGATGGCGATGCGCTACAATTAGCGGGGCGCGGGAGCTGGTTTGTCGTCACACCGGAAGAACTCGAGGTTTCGCAGGCGCGGGTGCATAACCGCGAACTGATGATTACGGCCACGCTGCCGGGCAGCGGCGACTGGGGAAGCCAGCGCGACGCCCTGGCTTTCGAGCAGGCCGCGATCGCCGAGGAAACCGCGTTGCAGGCGCTGCTGGTGCGGGAGAAAGTCGAGGCGGCGCGCCGGGCGATGCTTCTCTATCCACAGCGGCTCAGCTGGAACTGGTGGGATGACGTAACCGTTGAACTGCGTTTCTGGCTGCCGGCGGGCAGCTTCGCCACCAGCGTGGTCAGGGAGCTTATCAATACAACGGGTGACTATGCGAATATTGCTGAGTAACGATGACGGGATCCATGCGCCGGGGATACAGACCCTGGCGAAGGCCTTAAGGGAGTTTGCCGAGGTCCAGGTGGTTGCACCCGATCGTAACCGCAGCGGGGCCTCAAATTCGCTGACGCTGGAATCGTCCCTGCGTACGTTTACCTTTGAAAATGGCGACATCGCCGTCCAGATGGGCACCCCGACCGACTGTGTCTATCTCGGCGTGAACGCGCTGATGCGCCCGCGTCCGGACATCGTGGTTTCCGGCATTAATGCCGGCCCCAACCTGGGCGACGACGTCATCTATTCCGGCACCGTGGCCGCGGCGATGGAAGGCCGTCATCTGGGGTTCCCCGCGCTGGCCGTGTCGCTGAACGGCTATCAGCATTACGATACCGCCGCGGCGGTAACCTGCACCATTCTGCGCGCCTTAAGCCGCGAGCCGCTGCGTACCGGGCGGATCCTTAACATCAACGTGCCGGATCTCCCGCTTGATCAAATCAAGGGCATTCGCGTGACCCGCTGCGGCAACCGCCATCCGGCCGACCAGGTGATCCCGCAACAAGATCCTCGCGGCAACACCCTGTACTGGATTGGCCCGCCGGGCGATAAGCGCGATGCCGGGCCGGGCACCGATTTTGCGGCAGTGGATGAAGGCTATGTTTCCGTGACGCCATTGCACGTCGATTTAACCGCCCATCAGGCGCATGAGGTGGTCACCGATTGGCTGGAACGTGTCGGGGTTGACAGGCAATGGTAAGTAAACGTGTTGAAAGTTTGTTGAATCAACTGCGCGCGCAGGGCATCGTCGATGAACGTGTCCTCGAGGCGATCGCGCTGGTCCCGCGCGAAAAGTTTGTTGATGAAGCCTTTGAACATAAAGCGTGGGAAAACACCGCGCTGCCGATTGGCCAGGGGCAGACCATCTCCCAGCCGTATATGGTGGCGCGGATGACCGAGCTGCTGACGCTGACGCCGGAGTCGCGGGTGCTGGAGATCGGCACCGGTTCCGGCTACCAGACGGCCATCCTGGCGCATCTGGTGCATCACGTATGCTCGGTAGAGCGAATTAAGAGTTTACAGTGGCAGGCGCGTCGTCGCCTGAAACAACTTGATTTACATAATGTTTCAACCCGTCATGGCGATGGGTGGCAAGGTTGGCAGGCGCGGGCGCCGTTTGATGCCATTATTGTGACAGCGGCGCCGCCGGAAATACCGACCGCGCTGCTGGCGCAACTGGATGATGACGGCGTGCTGGTGCTGCCGGTCGGCGAAGAGCATCAGTTTCTCAAACGGATCCGTCGTCGGGGCAACGAATTTATCATTGATACCGTCGAGGCCGTTCGCTTTGTTCCCCTGGTGAAGGGGGAGCTGGCCTGAGACCCGGATTATTCCAGGTTTTTTTTGCCTGACTTTAGGCGTAGGGTGGACACATTTTTCAGTGTCCTGGCCGGGCGCCGCCCGGTAAGCAAGATATTGGCAGTTAACATATTCCTGGGGGATAAATGAGCGCGGGAAGCACCAAATTTACCGTCAGCCGTATTGCGGCTCTTTCACTGGTTTCACTCTGGCTGGCCGGGTGTACCAACACCAATAATCCGCCTGCGCCGGTTAGCTCTGCCGGCGGCGCCGCCTCTTCCAGCACCAACTCCGGCATGCTGATTACGCCGCCACCCTCCGGCGTCAAGTCCGCTCCTCAGGCGCAGCCGATTCAGCCGATGCAGACCCAGACCATTCAGCCGCAGCCGGCGCCGGTGGCGCAGGAGCCGGTACAGACGGTAAATGGCCGGATCGTTTACAACCGCAAATATGGCGATATTCCGAAAGGTAGCTATACCGGCGGCAGTACCTATACGGTAAAACGCGGCGACACGCTATTCTATATCGCCTGGGTCACCGGCAACGATTTCCGCGACCTGGCGCAACGCAACAACATCCCGGCCCCGTACGCGCTGAACGTGGGGCAGGTACTGCAGGTCGGTAACGCCTCAGGCCAGCCGATCACCGGCGAAAACGCCGTTTCTCAGGCCAGCGCAAGAGCGAGCGGCGGTGCGACGACCAGCACAACTTCTGCACAAAAATCGACCGCGGTGGTTGCTTCACAACCGACTATTACGTATTCTGAATCTTCAGGTGAACAGAGTGCTACCAAGATGTTGCCTAATAATAAACCAGCGACCACAACCACAACGGTTGTCGCGCCGGTGACGGCACCAACAACGGTGAGCACAACCCAGCCGACTGCAAGCAGTACGTCAACCAGTTCGCCGATCTCAGCATGGCGCTGGCCGACTGATGGCAAGGTTATCGAGAACTTTAGCGGCGCGGAAGGCGGCAATAAAGGTATCGATATTGCAGGCAGTAAGGGACAGGCTATTGTCGCGACCGCCGATGGGCGCGTCGTCTATGCCGGTAACGCACTGCGCGGCTACGGTAATCTTATTATCATCAAACACAACGATGATTACCTGAGTGCCTACGCTCATAACGATACCATGCTGGTTCGGGAGCAACAGGAAGTCAAAGCGGGGCAGAAAATCGCTACCATGGGTAGCACCGGAACCAGCTCAACAAGATTACATTTTGAAATTCGTTACAAGGGGAAATCCGTCAACCCGCTGCAGTACTTACCGCAGCGATAATTTGGCAAAGTACGGATAAGCGAAGCATCAGCTAACAGGCGCCAGGGCGGTGTCTACGTTCCTCTCGCAGAGAGGGCAGGGGAAATCGTCCAGGCGTCGTTTGTTGATGTGCCGTGGAAGGTGCTTTGCTCAGGGATCACGGGTAGGAGCCACCTTTATGAGTCAGAATACGCTGAAAGTTCATGATTTAAATGAAGACGCGGAATTTGATGAGAACGGAATTGAGGTTTTCGACGAGAAAGCCTTAGTAGAAGAGGAACCCAGTGATAGCGATCTGGCTGAGGAAGAGCTGCTGTCGCAAGGCGCAACCCAGCGCGTACTTGACGCCACTCAGCTTTATCTTGGAGAGATTGGTTATTCCCCACTGCTGACCGCGGAAGAGGAAGTCTATTTCGCGCGTCGCGCACTGCGTGGTGATGTCGCTTCACGCCGTCGCATGATTGAAAGTAACTTGCGTCTGGTGGTGAAGATTGCCCGTCGTTACAGCAATCGTGGTCTGGCGCTGCTGGATCTGATTGAAGAAGGTAACCTCGGCCTGATCCGCGCCGTTGAGAAGTTTGACCCGGAACGTGGGTTCCGTTTTTCGACCTACGCGACCTGGTGGATCCGCCAGACTATTGAACGGGCGATCATGAACCAAACCCGTACGATCCGTTTGCCGATCCATATTGTTAAAGAGCTGAACGTCTATCTGCGTACCGCGCGCGAGTTGTCCCATAAGCTGGACCACGAGCCTAGCGCGGAAGAGATCGCCGAACAGCTGGACAAACCGGTCGATGACGTCAGCCGTATGCTGCGTCTGAACGAGCGCATCACCTCCGTGGATACTCCGCTGGGTGGCGATTCAGAAAAAGCGCTGCTGGATATTCTGGCCGATGAGAAAGAGAACGGCCCGGAAGACACCACGCAGGACGATGATATGAAGCAAAGTATCGTCAAATGGCTGTTCGAACTGAACGCCAAGCAGCGTGAAGTTCTGGCACGTCGTTTTGGTCTGCTGGGTTATGAAGCTGCCACGCTGGAGGATGTGGGCCGTGAAATTGGCCTGACCCGCGAACGCGTGCGGCAGATCCAGGTGGAAGGTCTGCGTCGCCTGCGGGAAATTCTGCAGGGACAGGGGCTGAATATCGAAGCGCTCTTCCGCGAATAAGACGTTTTCTGTCAAAAAGGCCCCCTCGAAAGTCGGGGCCTTTTTCTTTGGGCTAGCCGAGGCGGGTTTCCTGCAGATGGCGCCAGACAATTTTCCCTTCCGCTTGCTGAAAAATCGCCGTCGACCAGCGAACGTTCTGACTGCTATCCGCCAGCGTTTGGCTTTCACGATATAGCACTGCGGCACCGTCGTGCCACTCGCTGATGATTTCCATCTGATCCACTACGATATCTAACCCCGGACGGCTGCCGCCGGCGTGATGGAAAAAACGGCTCACCGTTGGGTAGTCCATCTTCTCACCGCTCAAGGGGATCATGGTAAAATCGGCGGCAAAACGCTTCATCAGCGCCTCAGCGCTTCCTTCGCCATGGCTTAACCAGCGTTCGATAAGGACATGGGCATCGAGGACTTCCTGCAGATAAGGATTCATGACTTCTCCAGAGTGGTGTGCAGGCGATGGATAATCGCCCGATTATTCAGCCGCAGGCAAAACAGCAGCGGCAACAGGGTAATGACAGCGGCGCTGATAAATACCCCCTGCCAGGCGTAGGCCGGCGGGAATACCCTCAGCAGCAGGGCGAGCAGGGCGCTGCCGGCCAAGAAGCTGAGCTGGCGGTTAAGATTCCATAGCGCGCTGGCGTCAGGCATCTCTTCGGCAGGCGTATGCAGGAAAGCGCTGCTTTGCGCGGTGCTGCTGCATAAGCTGCCTCCGCCGCCCATCAGCGTAAAGGCCAGAATCAACAGCGCCAGCGGGCTGTCCGCATCGATCTTCAGCAGCAGCATGATCCCCATCGCCTGAAGCAGGCAGCCGATGACGACCAGCGGCCGGGGCCCGAAGCGGTTGAAATATCTGCCGGTAAAAGTGATGGCGGCAAACGAGGCCAGCGACCAGGGCACCATCAGGGCACCGATTGCCCCCGGCGCCATCCCGGTGACGCGTTGCAGGTAGTACATCCCCACCACGTTGACGCCAATAAACATCCCCGGCACGCAGAGGTAGATCAGCATCGCGAAGCGCAGCAGGGGATCGGCCAGCAGCGACAGTGGAAGAAAGCGAGTCGGGCGAACCGGACCGGGGGTGTCGTTCAGCCATCGCACCGCCAGCACAAAGGTTAGCAGAGCCACAGGCAGGCTGGCGAAAAAGACCCAGCGCCAGCTGAACGCCTCGACTAACAGGCCGCCGATCGCCGGCGAGCAGGCGGGGGCCAGCAGGCCGACCAGCATCACCGCCGCCGACAGCTTCGCCCGCTCATGCGGCTGAAACAGCGGCCACGTCAGCGCCTGGCCGAGGGGGATTAACAGCCCGCCGCCCATCCCCTGCAGCGTCCGCCATAAAATCAGTTCGCTCAGGCTGTTGGCAAGTCCTGCCGCCAGCGCGCCGAGGCTGAACAGCCCCAGCGAGAGTAAAAACAGCCGTTTCGCCCCCCAGCGCTCGCTGAGCCAGGCGCTGAACGGCACAACGACCGTCAGACTGAGAATATAGGCATTACTGACCCACGCCAGCTGCGAGACGGAAACCGCCAGCGCGCGGCTGATTGCCGGAAAGGCGATGCTGGCGATAAACATATTGATCAAATCGAGAAAAAAACCGAACAGAAAAACGGTGGCAACGCGGTGGCGGTAGGTCATGGTTCACTCCCTCAGACAGGCGGCTACTGTAAACCTGCCGCAGCGAGGGATAAACGGGACTAATCGGGATATACTGTCTGAATATTTTTGACAATCATCCGGACGACGATGCTTAATCTTCAGCGCGTGACCATGTTTATCGCCGTGGTAGATGCCGGCAGTTTCACCCTGGCCGCAGCGGCGCTGGGGCAGACCAAGGCGGTGGTTAGCTTTAACGTACGGCAGCTGGAAAATGAGCTGGGGGTGACGCTGCTGCTGCGTTCGACGCGGCGTTTGCGGCTCACTGACGCCGGGGTGCTGTTCTATCAGCGCGGGGTGGCGCTCCTGAACGCGGCGGAAAATCTCCAGGATGAAGTGCGGGCCAGCCATAGCGGCTTAAGCGGGGAGCTCCGGATCACCACCACGCCGGAGTATGGCGCGCAGGTTATCATTCCAGCGCTGGCCGCGTTCGCCCGTCGTCATCCGGCGCTGCGGGTGCGCCACGTCTCCTCCTCCCATCATGCCGACCTCATTTCAGAACGATTTGATGTGGCGATACGCCTCGGTACGCTGGCCGATTCCCGCTATCGTGCGACGCGGATAGCCAGTTTCGCGATCCTGCCCGTCGCCTCTCCGGCCTGGCTGGCAAGCCATCCGGTGCAGACGCTGTCCGATCTGGCGCAAGCTGAGTGGATTATTCACGAGCGCCTGCCGACGCCGCTGCGCTGGCAGCTGCGCACGGATCACCAGACAGAGGTGGATTTCGCGATAGCCAGCGCGCCGCGGTTTTCTGCTGATAGCGCTACGGCGCTGATGAGCTTTGCTCTGGCGGGATGCGGCGTCGCCTTGCTGCCCGCATGGCTGGTAGCCAAAAAGGTGGCGCAGCGGGAGCTGGTGCCGCTCCTGCCGGAATACCATTTCCCACAGCAGGGCGTGTATGCCCTTTATCCCGACTCGCAGCATTTGCCGACCCGGGTGCGGGCATTTATTGACTTCCTGCGCGAGAAGGTCGGTTAAGCGCCCGTTCAGGGCGCCATCATTTTGTGCACCAGCCGGGAGAACTGCTCGCGCTCGTCATCGCTCAGGCGGCCGAGAAACTCGTCATCGACCTCATTGCCCTGCGGAATGGAACGGTTAAGCAACGCCTCGCCTTCGTCGGTCAGATAGACAAAACGGCGGCGTTTATCGGCCGGATCGTGCTCCCGGCGCACCAGGCCGCGCGCTTCCATTCGGCTGAGCATCTCCGCCAGCGTAGCCTTGGTGCTGACCGCCGCTTCAATCAGCGCCACCTGTTCGATCCCGGGGTGCTCCGCTACCGAGCGCATCACCGCATACTGAGGTTTAGTCAGGTCCGGCAACGCCTGCTGCCAGCGGGCGGTATGCTGTTGAAAAAGCTGGCGCAGCAGGTGGAATGCTTCGTTTCGTAACTCCATGAATACTCCGTAACAAAACTGTCACCTCTATGATAGCCGTTCGTACGCCTTTTTATACCCTTTCTGCGTTTTGATTAAAAATGCGCACGTATACGAACGATCTTGCCAATAAGAGCTGGAGGGGGTAGTTTAAATATAAAGTTCGTACACGAACAAAAGTAATGAGGTCTGGAATGAAACTGATTATTGGGATGACGGGGGCCACCGGGGCACCGCTTGGGGTGGCATTGCTGCAGGCGCTGCGCGATATGCCGGAGGTGGAAACCCATCTGGTGATGTCGAAATGGGCCAAAACCACCATCGAGCTGGAAACGCCCTGGACGGCGCGCGAAGTGGCCGCGCTGGCGGACTTTTCCCACAGCCCGGCAGACCAGGCCGCCACCATCTCATCCGGTTCATTTCGTACCGACGGCATGATCGTTATTCCCTGCAGTATGAAAACGCTTGCAGGCATTCGCGCGGGTTATGCCGAAGGGCTGGTGGGCCGCGCGGCGGACGTGGTGCTCAAAGAGGGGCGCAAGCTGGTGTTGGTCCCGCGGGAAATGCCGCTCAGCACGATCCATCTGGAGAACATGCTGGCGCTGTCCCGCATGGGCGTGGCGATGGTCCCGCCCATGCCAGCTTACTACAACCACCCGGAGACGGTTGACGATATCACCAATCATATCGTCACCCGGGTGCTGGATCAGTTTGGCCTCGACTATCACAAAGCGCGCCGCTGGAACGGCTTGCGCACGGCAGAACAATTTGCACAGGAGATCGAATAATGGCTTTTGATGATTTGCGCAGCTTTTTGCAGGCGCTGGATGACCAGGGACAACTGCTGAAAATCAGTGAAGAGGTGAACGCTGAGCCCGATCTGGCGGCGGCCGCCAATGCTACCGGACGCATCGGCGACGGTGCCCCGGCGCTGTGGTTCGATAATATTCGCGGCTTTAACGACGCTCGCGTGACGATGAACACCATCGGCTCGTGGCAGAACCATGCCATCTCGCTGGGCCTGCCGCCTAACACGCCGGTGAAAAAGCAGATTGATGAGTTCATTCGCCGCTGGGATAACTTCCCGGTGACGCCAGAGCGCCGCGCCAACCCGGCGTGGGCAGAAAATACTGTTGATGGCGATGATATCAACCTGTTCGATATTCTGCCGCTGTTCCGCCTCAACGATGGTGACGGCGGTTTCTACCTCGATAAAGCCTGTGTCGTTTCGCGCGATCCGCTGGATAAAGATAACTTCGGTAAGCAAAACGTCGGTATCTACCGCATGGAAGTGAAAAGCAAGCGCAAGCTCGGCCTGCAGCCGGTACCGATGCACGATATCGCGCTGCACCTGCACAAAGCGGAAGAGCGTGGGGAAGATCTGCCGATCGCCATTACCCTCGGTAACGACCCGATTATTACCCTGATGGGCGCCACGCCGCTGAAATACGATCAGTCTGAATATGAGATGGCTGGCGCGCTGCGCGAGAGCCCGTATCCCATCGCTACCGCGCCGCTGACCGGCTTTGACGTGCCCTGGGGTTCGGAAGTGATCCTCGAAGGGGTCATTGAAGGGCGTAAGCGTGAGATCGAGGGGCCGTTCGGTGAATTTACCGGTCACTACTCCGGCGGTCGTAACATGACGGTAGTGCGTATCGACAAAGTCTCTTATCGCAGCAAACCGATTTTTGAATCGCTCTACCTCGGTATGCCGTGGACCGAGATTGACTATCTGATGGGCCCGGCGACCTGCGTACCGCTGTATCAGCAGCTGAAGGCCGAATTTCCGGAGGTGCAGGCGGTCAACGCCATGTACACCCATGGTCTGCTGGCGATCATCTCCACCAAAAAACGCTACGGCGGTTTTGCCCGCGCGGTGGGCCTGCGGGCGATGACCACTCCCCACGGCCTCGGCTATGTGAAGATGGTGATCATGGTTGATGAAGACGTCGACCCGTTCAACCTGCCGCAGGTGATGTGGGCGCTCTCCTCGAAGGTTAACCCGGCGGGAGACCTGGTGCAGTTGCCGAACATGTCGGTCCTTGAACTTGACCCAGGCTCCAGCCCGGCAGGCATTACCGACAAACTGATTATCGACGCCACCACCCCGGTTGCGCCGGACCTTCGCGGTCACTACAGCCAGCCGGTGCAGGATCTGCCGGAAACCAAAGCCTGGGCTGAAAAACTGACCGCTATGCTGGCCAACCGTAAATAAGGAGAAGAAGATGATTTGTCCACGTTGCGCCGATGAAAAGATTGAAGTCATGGCGACCTCGCCGGTGAAAGGGGTCTGGACCGTGTATCAGTGCCAGCACTGTCTTTACACCTGGCGAGATACCGAGCCGCTGCGCCGCACCAGCCGCGAACACTATCCGGAAGCGTTCCGCATGACGCAGAAAGATATCGATGAGGCGCCGCAGGTGCCGCACGTACCGCCGCTATTGCCGGAAGATAAGCGTTAATGAAAGGGGCCCGCTAAGTCGGGCCTTTTTTATATTTAGTACAATTATGGAAATTATTTTTTTCATTAAATTAAAAAATTACGTGAAGGGTTAATATACCGGGATGACTTTGCGAGCCTGCATCCAGATTATTATAAAATTCGTCTGATTAATTCCTTGCAGATAAATTTCACGCCCTGACGAGTGTAGAATTGCGGCGGGTGCTTGAGGCTGTCTGGCCTTGAGCATTACCAGGACCCCAGACAGACGAAAGCCCCAGGAGATATTTCTATCAACTGAGGCTAGCGAATGAACATAGACAATTCAGATGTTAGTCTCTTCTTTGCAGGGAGGCAAGATATGCTGACAAAATATGCCCTTGTGGCAATCATCGTACTCTGTATTACGGTACTGGGATTTACGCTGTTGGTGCACAGCTCACTATGCGAGCTGAGTATTAAAGAGCGTAATATTGAGTTTAAAGCTGTTCTCGCTTACGAATCGAAGAAGTAGCATCCCCGCGGGGGCAACCCCGCGTATGGGTTGTCAGGACGCATCCTCTAACACCCATTTTTTTGTTTACTAAAACGGCAGCGCTTCACAGCGCTGCCGTTTTTCACCTTAATGGGTGGCTAGACCAGGCTTTTCAGACGGTAGATCCACTCCAGCGCCTGACGCGGGGTCAGGGAGTCCGGATCAAGATTCTCCAGCGCCTCAACCGCAGGCGAGGTCTCTTCCGGGGCGGCGAGTAGCGACATCTGCGTGCCGTCGACCTGGGTCGCCGCCGCGTTGGGCGAGATACTCTCCAGCTCGCGCAGTTTCTGCCGCGCGCGCTTGATCACCTCTTTCGGCACCCCCGCCAGCGCGGCGACCGCCAGGCCATAGCTCTTGCTGGCCGCGCCGTCCTGCACGCTGTGCATAAAGGCGATGGTATCGCCGTGCTCCAGCGCGTCGAGGTGGACGTTGGCAACGCCTTCCATTTTCTCCGGCAGCTGAGTGAGCTCGAAGTAGTGGGTGGCGAACAGCGTCAGCGCCTTGATTTTGTTGGCCAGATTTTCCGCACAGGCCCACGCCAGCGATAGCCCGTCGTAGGTGGACGTGCCGCGGCCAATCTCATCCATCAGCACCAGGCTGTGTTCGGTAGCGTTGTGCAGGATATTGGCGGTTTCAGTCATCTCCACCATAAAGGTCGAGCGGCCGCTGGCCAGGTCATCCGCCGCGCCGACGCGGGTAAAGATGCGATCGATGGGCCCGATCTCCACCTTCTGCGCCGGGACGTAACTGCCGATATAGGCCAGCAGCGCAATCAGCGCGGTCTGGCGCATATAGGTACTTTTACCGCCCATGTTCGGCCCGGTAATGATCAGCATCCGCCGCTGCGGCGCCAGCTGCAGCGGGTTAGCGATAAACGGCTCTTTCAGCACCTGCTCGACCACCGGGTGACGGCCTTCGCTGATGCGAATGCCTGGCTTATCGCTAAAGGTCGGGCAGCAATAGTTCAGGGTTTCCGCGCGTTCCGCCAGGTTGACCAGCACGTCCAGCTCGGCCAGCGCGCTGGCGCTGGTTTGCAGGTCGGCGAGATGCGGCAGCAGCAGGTCGAACAGTTCGTCATAAAGCTGTTTTTCCAGCGCCAGCGCTTTGCCCTTGGAGGTCAGCACCTTATCTTCGTATTCCTTCAGCTCAGGAATAATGTAGCGTTCGGCGTTCTTCAGCGTCTGGCGGCGCACGTAGTGGATCGGCGCGAGGTGGCTCTGGCCGCGGCTGATCTGGATGTAGTAGCCGTGGACGGCGTTGTAGCCGACTTTCAGGGTATCGAGGCCCAGCCGCTCGCGCTCGCGGATCTCCAGCTTATCGAGATAATCGGTGGCGCCATCGGCCAGCGCCCGCCACTCGTCCAGCTCTTCGCTATAGCCCGGGGCGATGACCCCGCCGTCGCGGACCAGCACCGGCGGGGCGTCGATCACCGCGCGCTCCAGCAGTTCGCGCAGTTCGGTGAACTCGCCCATTTTCTCGCGCAATTTTTGCACCGGCTGACTGTCAACGTCGGCCAGCAGCTCACGCAGCAGAGGCAGTTGCTGCAGGGCATGACGCATGCGGGCAAGATCGCGCGGCCGGGCGGTACGCAGCGCCAGACGCGCCAGAATACGCTCCAGATCGCCGACCTGGCGCAGCACCGGCTGCAGCTCGGTATAGCGCTCCTGCAGCGCGCCGATGGTCTGCTGGCGCTCCACCAGCACGGCGGTATCGCGGACCGGCATATGCAGCCAGCGCTTGAGCATCCGGCTACCCATCGGCGTCACCGTACAGTCGAGTACCGAGGCCAGGGTGTTGTCGGTGCCGCCGGCCAGATTCTGGGTGATCTCGAGGTTACGGCGGGTGGCGGCATCCATAATGATGCTGTCCTGCTGGCGTTCCATGGTGATGGAGCGGATGTGCGGCAGCGAGGTACGCTGGGTGTCTTTGACATACTGCAGCAGGCAGCCGGCGGCGCACAGGCCGCGCGGGGCGTTTTCGACGCCGAAGCCGACCAGATCGCGGGTGCCGAACTGCAGGTTTAGCTGCTGGCGCGCGGTGTCGATTTCAAATTCCCACAGCGGGCGACGGCGCAGACCGCGGCGGCCCTCGATCAGCGACGATTCGGCAAAATCTTCCGCATACAGCAGTTCCGCCGGGTTGGTGCGCTGCAGCTCTGCCGCCATGGTTTCGCGGTCGGCCGGTTCGCTCAGACGAAAGCGCCCGGAGCTGATATCCAGCGTCGCGTAGCCGAAGCCTTTGCTGTCCTGCCAGATGGCGGCCAGCAGGTTGTCCTGGCGCTCCTGCAGCAGCGCTTCATCGCTAATGGTGCCCGGGGTGACGATACGCACCACTTTACGCTCGACCGGCCCCTTGGTGGTGGCCGGGTCGCCAATCTGCTCGCAAATGGCCACCGACTCGCCCTGATTGACCAGTTTGGCGAGGTAGTTCTCTACGGCGTGGTGGGGGATGCCGGCCATGGGTATCGGTTCGCCCGCGGAGGCGCCGCGCTTGGTCAGCGAGATATCGAGCAGCTGCGAGGCGCGTTTCGCATCGTCATAAAATAGCTCGTAAAAATCCCCCATCCGGTAAAACAGCAGAATGTCAGGATGTTGCGCCTTTAGCTTGAGATACTGCTGCATCATCGGCGTGTGGGCGTCGAGATTGTCAATTGTGCTCATGGGGTGTTATCCAGATCCCTGATTTTAAATGGCTGCGATTTTGTAGTTTTCGTCGTTATCACATGGATGAGACATAATAACGGAGATGGGCAGGTGAGGGAAACCGACGAAAGCGCGCGGCGCGATCCGGATTCCAGTTGCGCCGCGCGGGGGTTACGGCGCCAGATAAACCTGGGGGACCGCGTTGTCCGGGTGCTGGACGAGGCGGACATCCGCCCCGTACCAGCGATGGATAACCGGCTGCTGGATCACCTCCTGCGGCGTGCCCTGGGCGACCAGATGTCCCTGGTGGAGCAGCAGGATGCGGTCGGCCCACAGGGCGGCGAGGTTAAGGTCATGCAGCACCACGCAGACGTGCAGTTGCCCGCCGGCGGTGAGCCGTTTGAGCAAACGCAGCAGGTGCTGCTGATAGTAAAGGTCCAGCGCCGAGGTGGGCTCATCGAGAAACAGCCAGCCCTGCGGCGCGCCGTCGCGCCAAAGCTGCGCCAGACAGCGGGCCAGCTGCACCCGCTGCTGCTCGCCGCCGGAGAGGCCGGGATAGCGGCGACCGGCAAGGCCATCGCAGCCGGTGACGGCCATCACCGCCGCCAGCACCGCCGGATCCGCCGTCGCGCCCCACGGTGAGCGTCCCATGGCAATGACCGTTTCCACCGTCCAGTCGGCCTGCAGGGCCGTTCGCTGCAGCATGACCGCCCGCCGGCGCGACAGCGCCTCGGGGGACCAGGCCTCCAGCGGCTTGCCTGCAAGATGGCGGGTGCCGCTGTCCGGAGTCAGATAGCCGGTCAACAGGCGCAGCAGAGTGGATTTCCCGGCGCCGTTCGGCCCGATAAGCGCCGTCATCTCGCCGCCGCGCAGCGCGACGGAGACGTTGTCGATAATCTGTCGTTTACCAAGGTGAAGTGACAGCCCCTGGGCGCAGTATTCATTAACCATGTCTGGAGTTCTCCCGACGAAAGACCAGCCACAGAAACCAGGGGGCGCCCAGCAGGCTGGTGAGCAGACCGACCGGTATCTCCGCCGGCGCCGCCACGGTGCGGGCCAGGGTGTCGGCCAGCAGAAGCAGGATCGCGCCGGCCAGCAGCGAGCCGGGGATCAGTCCGCGATGGTCCGGTCCCAGCCACAGGCGCATCAGGTGCGGCACCACCAGGCCGATAAAGCCGATGACTCCGCTGATGGCCACCGCGACGGCCACCAGCACCGCGCTGCACAGCAGCAGCCAGCGCTGCAGCGCCTGCACGTTGACCCCGAGATAGTGCGCCTCTTCATCGCCAAGCTGCAGCAGATTGAGGCGGGACGCCATCCACCACACCGCCAGCGCAGCCGGGATAATCAAGGTCGCGGCCACCAGCAGCGTCGGCCATTCGGCCTGGCCCAGACTGCCCATTCCCCACAGCGACAGCTGGCGCAGCTGGGCGTCATTGCTCAGCCAGGACAGGACGCCGACCAGCGCGCCGCACAGCGCGTTGATGGCGATCCCCACCAGCAGCAGGCGCGACAGCGAACCCTCCTCCGCCCGACTGAGGATGAAAATCACCACCATCACCGCCAGGCTGCCAATAAACGCCGCCAGCATCGGCATATACAGGGCGATCAGCCCCGCAGCGGAGAACGGGAGCACCAGCCAGCTGGCCACCGCCAGCGCGGCGCCGCTGCTGATGCCCAGCAGGCCCGGGTCGGCAAGCGGGTTGCGAAACAGCCCCTGCATCACGCAGCCGGAGAGGGCCAGCGCCGCGCCCACCAGCAGGGCCAGCAGCACCCGCGGCAGACGGATGGTCAGCCAGATATGGCGCAGCATGTCATCCCCGGAAGGCAGCAGGTTGACCAGCGGCAAGCGCATGGCGCCGAGGGTGGTGGCAAACAACGTCAGGGAGACCAGCAGCAGCGTCATCAGCAGCAAACGGCGAGCGAGGGCAGGGCGCATCAGGGCAACTGCTCCGCTTTGTTTCGCAGCGCGATTATCGCCTGCGGTGTGCGCGGCCCGAAGCCCAGCAGGGCCATATCGTCGATCGTCAGCAGCTGTTTATGACGCCCCGCCGGGGTCTGCGCCAGGCCGGGCAGTTTCCACAGCCCGGCTTCGCCGCCCATCCCTTTGAGACCATCGGCGGAGATCACCACCAGATCCGCCTGGCTGGCGGCGACCCCTTCCTGCGACATGGCGCGATAGTGGTCGAAGCCCTGCATCGCGTTCTGCAATCCGGCGGCGCGAATGGCGCTATCGGCCGCGGTATGCTGTCCGGCCACCAGGGTATTCATTCCGCCGTGGCTGAGAATAAACAGCACCCGCTTAGCAACCGGCTGCGTGGGAATGGCGGCGATCTGCTGCTGAAGCTGCTGGCGCAGCGCGTCGCCTGCCGCCGTTTTGCCTAACGCTTCGGCAATGACAGCCACTTTGTTATCGATCGCGGACAGACTTTCGCCGCCCGGCACGTTAACCACCTTCACCCCGCTCGCCTGCACTTTGTGTAAGACCAGCGAGGGCTGCGCCTGGGCGCTCGCTAATACCAGCTGCGGGCGTAACGCGAGGATCCCCTCGGCGTTCAGCTGTCGCAGGTAGCCGACGTCCGGCAGCTTTTGCGCCGCCGGGGGCCAGCTGCTGGTGCTGTCCCGCGCCACCAGGCTCTGTTCCGCGTCAAGGGCGTAGACGATCTCAGTGACATCTCCGCCGAGGGTGACGAGCCGCTCAACGGCGGCGTGACTCAGCAGCGGGAAAGCGATGAAGAGCAGTAACCAGCGCATCATGCGGGCTGCCCTTCACGGGTCAGGCGGTCTACCTGCTGGCGCCATTGCGTCTGCTCGGGGTGCCCCTCGCTGCGCTGGCCGTAGAGCTGGGCAATCTGGGTGCCGTCTTTAGCGAACAGTTCGACGCTGGTGACGTGTCCGTCCGAAGTCGGCTTGCGGGTCACCCACACTTCATCGACGCTCTCTTCGCGCAGATGCAGGGTAAAAGTAGTATTGAAGATATTCAGCCAGCCGCGCATGGGGGCCAGCTTTTCCAGGGCGCCGGTAAAGATCTGCACGCAGCCGCGATTGCCGACGAAAATCATGATTTCATTGCCCTCCTGGCGCACCGTCTCCAGCAGCGACGGCAGCGCATGGCGATCCACGCGGCAGGCGAGGTCGTCGCTCACCAGACGGAAGGCCTGCTGGCGGGAAAGCTGATATTTACGCAGCAGACCGAAGAACTGGTGAACGTCGGTCATCGCGCGCCAGTCGTTCTCCAGGGCGGCGCCGTCGGCGGTATCGGCATATTTCACCGGCTCCAGCGTGCGCAGGGTCAGCGGTGCCGGCGCCGCCACCCGATATTCCGCGATCAGGGTCTCCCAGGCCGCCATGTCGGTCTGCGTGGTCGCATAGACTTTCAGCAGGGCGTCGCCGTGGTGGTCGAAAAACTGGATGCTCTGACGGCCATTATCGTTCAGATGGAAGGCGCTGGCCCACTGGCTGAGGAACAGACGCAGGTCGAGCGCGCGCGGGTTCAGCACCAGCCCGGCGTGGCCGCTGAGGTGCTGGTGCGTGAACTGGCCCACCTGCTCATGCACGGCATACTCGTTGCGGCAGATGCATTTGGTTTCGCCGACGCGCTCCAGGGCGGCAATCAGCGCCCGGGCGTCATCGCTCAGGCGCACGGCATCATGGCCGAGGCGGGCGGCGGTCAGCTCGGCTTCGCTGATCCCCATTTCCGCGGCGATATCGCGGGCATATTTCGCGGTACTGGCCGCTTTGGTGGCCTGGTAGCGCTGCCACAGGTCAGGGTGTGCATTTGGCATAATCATATCCTTCTCGACGATGAATATCCCCGGCCGGCGGGCCGGGGGCAGGTGCGTTATTATTCGGGCAATCAGAAGTCGACGTTGACGCCCAGCTGCCAGGTGCGGCCCGGCATCACCGCCAGCGCTTTATCGTTGGCGTCCTGGTTGGTGCCGGTCTCGATATTGCGGCTGCTCAGGTAATCCCAGTATTTACGATCGGTGAGGTTGTAGACCCCGCCATTGAGGCGCACGTTTTTCGCCACCTGCCAGTACGCGGTCCAGTCCAGCATGCCGTAGCCCGGCACGCGCATATAGTCGCTGCTGGCATCGGTGATGGCGGATCCGCTGTTGCTGTAGCTTTCGCGGTTGGTGGCGGTCGCCTGTTTCCCTTTGACAAAGGTCGCCGTCAGGGCGGTGCCGTAGCGTTTCGCCGGATCGTCCCACGCCACGCCGACGATGGCTTTCATTGGCGCCACGCTGTCGAGGTCGACGTATTTATCGCCGCTGTAGCTGGATTTCGATTTCCCTTCGCTATAGCCGAGGGCGAGGGTGGCGCTCAGGCCGTCCACCTGCTCAAACCAGGTGCCAAAGTTAAATTTAGTGCTAATCTCACCGCCGTAGATATAGGCTTTATCGCGGTTTTCCGCCTGATAAATGGTGTAGATGTTCGACGGCACATTCGTGAACTGGCCCGGATTGTTGGCGCGGGTATAGCGGGTATAGGCGATAAAGTTCTTATAGCTGTTGTAGAACAGCGCCGTGCGCAGGGTGATGCCTTCGGTAACTTCCCCTTTCAGCCCCCACTCGAGATTATCGCTGGTTTCCGTCTTCAGATCGGTATTGCCGATCAGGGCATACTGCTGGCTGCCGGCGTAGCTGGAGCCGAGGTTCCAGGAGCCATACAGCTGGCTGGCGTTGGGGAACTGCGCCCCGCGCTGGTACTGCAGGTAGGTCATCAGGCGCGGGGTGAGGTCGTACTGGAAGGTCAACGACGGCAGAACCTGGGTATCGCTGTTTTTGCCGTACAGATTCGCCACCGACGATTCGCTCAGCACGCTGCTGTTGGCGGCGAGATCGGACAGATTTTCCGGCTTAGTCGATTGATGCACCACGCGCACGCCGGGAATAACGGCGAAGTTGTGGCTGTCGAGATCGAAGTTGATCTTATCCTGGACAAAGCCGCCGAGGGTGTAGCTGCGGCTGTCTGCCTCCGGCTGCATGATCTCGCTGTAAACGCTGGGGATCGGCGACTGGCTGAACGGCCGCTGGGTTTTGCTGGTGCTGGCGTTGAAACCGGCGCTCAGATCGTGGCGGCCCAGGGTTTTCGCCAGCGCGGTCTGCAGGCCCCAGGTGTCGGTATCGTAGTTAGAGTTCACCGTCTGCATTCTGCGGGTGACGCTGTCCGGCATATAAGTCCAGTCATGGGCTTCGGTATGCTGGTAGTAGATTTTTGTGGAGACGCTGTCGAGGTAGTCGTTCATCGGCGTCCAGTCATCCTTCAGGCTCAGGCCCCAGCGCCGGGTCTGGCTGGTCTGGTTGGCGGTGCCGATGGTGCTGTTGCCGCTGGAGTCCCAGGTATCGTAGTGGGTGTGGTTGGTTTTATGGTAATAGTCGAAGGTGCTGGTCAGCTTGTGCTCATCGTTAGGCTGCCAGATCCCGGAGGCCAGAAAAGCATCGGAATGCCAGTTCGCCGGGTAGGCGTCGACGGTGCCGCTGTTGTTTTCGGTTTCCTGACCGTCACGGCGGCTGTAGACCAAAATTCCGCGCAGGAACTCATCGCCGCCGGCGACGGTCACCCCGTTGTGCCAGCTGCGATCCGCAGAGTCGTAACCGCTGCGGTAGCCGAAGGCGCTGGTCTTGCCCGGGCGCAGGTAATCATCCGCTGATTTCGGGCGGAAGGAGACATTCCCCCCGATAGCGCTGTTGGCCGTTTCCGTCGGGGTGGCCCCGGACTGGATATCCACGCTGCCGTACATATACGGGTCGATATAATCGCGGCCGATGCCGAAGGTGTTGAGCCCGGCGCGGCCGACGTAGCCGCGGCCGGTGGCGTTGGGTTGCGCGATACCGTCCACGTCGATACCGACGCGGTTGCTCTCCATACCGCGAATGTTGTAGCCGGTGTAACCTCCGCGGTCGAAGCCGCTTTTGCCGTTGCCGGAGCCGCCGCTGGCCCCGGTGGCGCTGATGAGCGGCTCATAGCGCATGATTGAGCCGAAATCGTTAGCGCCTTTATTCTCCAGCTCCCGGGCGCTGATGCTGTGTTCGCTACCGGCTTTCTGCACCGGCTCGGGGGCGGTGACGGTCATTTGTTCCGAGGTGTCATCCACCGCCTCGCCGCTAACGGCGGAAGTGTCTGCTGCGATGGCAGAAGTCTGATAAATTGCTGCAAACAAAGAGGTCACCAGCAGGCGTTTTTTACACCATGCTGCTGACGGAGTCGATTTGTACATAGTCGCCACGCCTTGATCGTTATTAGTATCGGCTCACGCGTTACTTCCAGAGATGCAGGTTGCTCCGTCTTTTCCGTTGCGGATGGGGTCTTACTCCATTTGTTGATTGCGAATGGTAATGATAGGTATTATCGTTTGCAGCAAAATAATCATGTGTTCTTCATTTAAACTGCACTTTGTTTACAATTTGCCCTTTCAGACTTAGCGAGACGACGATGAACTCAAAAGCGGCCATCACCATCACCTACTGTTCCCAGTGCAACTGGATGCTGCGCGCCAGCTGGATGGCGCAGGAGCTGTTACATACCTTCAGCACCGACATCGCCTCGGTGACGCTGGTGCCGGGGACCGGTGGGATCTTCACGATCGATGTCGACGGTCAGCAGATCTGGGAGCGCAAGCAGGATGGCGGTTTTCCGGATGCGGCCGAGCTGAAACGCCGGGTGCGCGATGTCTGCTTCCCGGAGAAGCCGCTGGGCCATGTGGATAAAGGTGACCAGAAGGGGTGACAACCCCCTCCGGACGACAAGCGCCCGGAGGAGAAGCCGTTAGCGGGATAACTGCACGTCAACCAGCACGCTTTGTCGGCGGGTGCGTATGAGGGATACCGCTTCTTCCAGCACGCCGGGGAGATCTTCGGCCCGGGAAACCGACAGGGCCGCCGCGCGGCTGGAGGCGGCGATCGCGGCGAAATCCGGCGAGGTGGTAAAGGCGGTGGCTGGAATGGTTTCCGCGCGGGCCGCGTAGCCGTCCGGGTAGAGCGCTTTGGTGCCGCCCGCGACGGCGCCCCACCCGCCGTTATTTCCGACCACGACGAGGACAGGAAGCTTCATTACCTCCGCAATATGGTGGCAGACCGCAGGGTTGGCGAACAGGTACGACCCGTCGCCGACGGCGGCAATAATCAGCTCTTCCCGGCGCGCAAGCTGCAGCCCCAGCGCGATGGGCAGGGCTTCGCCCAGGCCGCCGGCCAGCGCTTCCTGGTAATAGCTCTCGGCATGGGTCAGTCCGGCAAACTGCGGCAGCGTGGTCAGTTCAGAAACGATCCGGCCGCGGTGTTGATTAGCCAGATGGCCGAGGCAGTAGCTGAGCCAGGGTTTGGTAATGGCCCCGGTCTGGCTGGCATGGAGAAGCGCGTCGCGCTGGTTTTTCTGTTGCTGGATGCGGCTCTGCGTATATGCCGCCCGCTCCGCCACATGCTGCTGGCGGGCGGCCTGCAGCGGGCGCAGCGCCTCTTCCAGCAGGCTGAAGACTTCATCGGTCTCGCCCGCCAGGTTGATGTCCGCGCGATAGCCGCGCACCGGGTAGCGGGAGAAGAGCGGATCGGGCCCCATCTGGATCACGGTGCAGTCCTGGCGACAGTCGCCCTCGGCGATCATCCATGGCGCCTGCGAGTCGACCACCAGAATCACATCGGCGTCAGCGAGCCAGACGCTGGGATCAGCCCCGGCGAGCAGGGGATTATCGGCGCTCAGGGTAACCTCGGTGCCCCAGTATTCCACCAGAGGGATCGCCCATTCGCGCACCAGACTATCGAGGCGCGCAAAGCCTTCCGCCGTTCGGGCGCCGCGCTGGGCGAAGATGACCGGGTGTCTGGCGCAGGCGATTGCCTCGGCTGCGCGGGCGATATCTTCCCGGACTGGCGCATAGCGGACCGGCTGCTGCGAAGGGCCAGCCTGCAGCGCGGCCTCATCGACGGCAAAGGTTTCGCACAGTGGCTCACGCGGTAAGCTCAGGTAGACCGGCCCTTTCGGCAGGGAGCTGGCGATCGCCCAGGCCCGGTCAACATGCTCGCCGATCTGATCGGCCAGCCGCAGTTCAAAATCCCACTTCACGGATTCACGGATCAGCGCCGCCTGGTCGCGCATCTCCTGGCCGTAGCCAATCGGCGTATTACGGCAGCCGAAGTGGGAATGTTCGCTTATCGGCGTGCGGCCGCCAAAAATCAGCACCGGAATATTGCTGTTCGCCAGATTGATGACGCCGCAGGCGGCGTTGGCTAGCCCGACGTTGGTGTGAACCATCACCGCCTGCACCTTGCCGGTGCCGAGGTAATAGCCATGGGCCATGCCGATGGCGGCGTTTTCATGCGGGCAGATCACTAACTCCGGTACCTTTTGCCCGGTCGCCCGGGCCTTTGCCCAGGCTTCAATGACTGGAGGATAATCGGTGCCCGAGTTGATAAAAATATACGCCACGTCCAGCGCCTGTAGCCGATGCAGTAACAGTTCAGCAGCCGATAATGTGATAGAGGCCATATTCTCTCCGTATTCACGCGGTGTAATCGCGGTAATTAAAAGGTTAAGAAAATAAATCCGCCCATCGTAATGATGGAGGCAATAATACTCAGCGCCATCGTCGAGGCCATTTCCTGCTCGCCGGTTTTATACTGCATAGCAATAATTATCGCGATGGAGCCTACCGGGATAGCCATCGTCAATACGACTTCCTTTATTTGCTCCATGCTGAAGCCCATTTTTAATAAAATGAGATAGCAGGCGCCGGGGACCAGAATATTGCGGGCGATAACGGTGATAATGGTAGCGGTGGTGATAACAATGCTGCGCGTATAGAGCACGATCCCGGCGGCAAACAGCGCCAGCCCGCCAGAGGCTTTGCCCAGCAGACCCAGCGACATCGAGATAGTCTGCGGAATATGGATATCCGCCAGCACGATGATCAGGGCGATTACCGGCGACCAGACCACGGGTTGTTTAATGGCGTTCACCACCCGTGCGCCAAAGGAAATATGCTGGCTCTTATCGCCGGTGGCGACCGACATCAGTATCATCACCAGCGGCAGCTGGAAGACGTTTTGCGTGATGCTGGACACGGTGATCAGCGACGCGCTGACGGTGCCAAATAAAAAGGCCAGCACTGAGGTGCCGATAAACGGGACTGCCGGCGAGCCGATGGCCAGCGCCTGCAGCGTACTGAGGGCGAGGTCGCGTCGAAACAGATAGCGGGCGACCAGTAAGGGAATGACGAAGCTGAGAATCAGCGCCAGGATGATAGCCACGGCGACCGGGCCCATGGTCATGACGATGTGTCGCGGCGTCATCACCATATTGCTGAAAATACTTAGCGGCAATGCGTAGAGCATCACAATTTTATTGATGTCTCCCGCCTGCTGCCAGTTAAAGTCTTTTCGTTTACCGCTAATATAGCCGATGATGACGGTAATGATGACCGGTAATATAGCGCCTGAAATTAATAGAATATTGTTCTGTGTCATGGTGATATATTCTCATTATAAATTATCTTCGGTTCAGAAATGTGTTTTGCCGTGGGTGGTGAGATAAATAAATCCTTTTGAAGTATGCGTTCCGGTGATTTTTGAGCGTATTGATAGCGATATTTATTCGCTAAAAAAGGGCGTAGGGGAAATGCAAAAACCGTTTATTCAATGAGTAAATATCATGCCAATGAAATTTAAGCAGATTCAGGCATTTATTACCGTCGCCCGCGAAGGCAATATGACCCTGGCCGCAGAGAAAATGGGGATCACCCAGTCGGGACTGAGCCGACTGCTATTGAGCCTGGAAGCGGACCTGAGCGCATCCTTATTCGAACGACATAAGCACGGCATGGCGTTGAGCGAATATGGCAGCGCCTTTTTACCCTACGCGCTGACGATGCTGAATACCGAACAAAAGGCGCGCGAGGAAATTGAGCTCATCCGCGGCGCCGGGAAAGGCATTCTGCGGATTGGCTGCGTTTCCAGTCTGCTGACCAGCCATTTCATCGATAAGCTGGCGGCTTTCCATCAGCGCCATCCCCAGATCCATCTGCGGATCGTCGACCGCATTGACTCCGAGCTGTATAAGCTGTTGCTGATGCACGACATCGATATCGCCCTCTGCGGTCCCTTACCGCATGATGAGAAAATCGTGGTGCGGGGCAAAATTAACTGGCAGGACCGGATCTGCATCGTCGCCAGGCAGCACCACCCGCTGCATCAGGCGGCGGACGTCACCCTGGAGGCGATGCTGGACTATCCGTGGATTATGCCGCCGCCGTCTAGTACGCCAATGAACATCCTGGCGGATATCTTTCGCGCCCGGCAGCTACCCTGTCCGCAGCCGGTTATTGAGTGCGCCTCATCCTCGGCCATTAAGGCCTTTCTGTGCGAGAGCGATCTGTTAACGTCGATGCCGGCCCCGGTTTACCGACACGAAGAAGCGCTTGGCCTGCTGCGCCCGTTTGAGCTCGAGGGCAGCGTTTTTATCCGGGATTTCTATGCCTACAGCCATTTCGGGGTTCTGTCCGGGGCAGCCCTGCAGTTGATTCAACATCTGAAGCAGTGAGTCTGGTCGGGTATGGATATTAAGGTGTATGATAAATGCATCTTAAAAAAGACGAAAGGCGGGGAGATGGGGAAGCGTATCGAACGGGAAAAAATGACGATTCAGCGGATGATTGCCCTCTACCAGCGGCGCTGTCCCGAGGCGCAGGCCGATAATGCGCACTATCAGGCGCTGAACGCCTACGCTGACAAGCGCCTTGATAAGTGCGTGTTTGGCGAGAACAAACCGGCCTGCAAGCAGTGTCCGGTGCATTGCTACCAGCCGGCGAAGCGCGAGGAGATGAAGCAGATTATGCGCTGGGCCGGGCCGCGGATGCTCTGGCGCCACCCGATCCTCACTGTTCGCCATCTGCTGGACGACAGGCGCCCGGTGCCGCCGCTGCCGGAAAAATATCGACCGAAAAAGTAGCGGCTTTCCCTGGTCAGCGCTGCGCAGCCGGGCGACAAGTCGTGCTCTTGTAGCCCCGGCAAGGCGTTAGCCGCCACCGGGGATAATTGCTGAAGTTTTCTGTTTCTGACTATCGCGGATCGTGCTTGCGACAAAGGCGACCACAAACAGCGCGGTAAACAGCACCACGATAGTCGGCGCTGGCGCGCTGTCGAGATAAAACGCCAGCCACACCCCTCCCGCCGAGCAGCCGATGGCCACCGCTACCGCCAGCAGCAGGGCGTGGATAAAGCGTCTCACCAGCAGAAGCGCGATCGCCCCGGGGGCAATCAGCAGCGAAATCGACAGAATAATCCCCACCGACTGCAGCGTCGCGACGATGGTCAGGGCGATCATGCACAGCAGGCCGTAGTGCAGCAATCCGCCGCGCAGGCCGCTGGCTTTAGCCTGCGTTGGATCGAAGGCGTGCAGCAAAAAATCCCGCCATTTGAGACCGATAATCAACGCAATCACCAGTGCGATCGCCGTCGTTTGCCCAATATCGCGGAGGGAGATCCCCAGCATATCGCCGAACAGGATATGGTCGAGATGAACATCGGACTGGATCGCTACGTACAGCACCAGTCCGGCGCCAAACATGCCGGAGAAGACAATCCCCATGATGGTATCGCGCTTGAGTCGGCTGTTATCGTCGAGAAAACCGGTCGTCACGGCGCACAGCAGACCGGCGATAAACGCGCCGATGGCGAAGGGGATGCCGATAATGTAGGCCAGCACCACGCCCGGAAAGACCGCGTGGCTCATGGCGTCGCCCATCAGCGCCCAGCCTTTGAGCACCAGAAACACCGACAGCAGCGCGCAGGGAATGGCGACGACGATCGATATCGCTATCGCATTGACCATAAAAGGAAACTGGAACGGGGCCAGGAACAGGTTCAGCATGCGGCCTCCCTGGCGCGGCGGCGGCTGGCCAGCAGGCCGTGCTTCGGCGCGAAGATAAAGGTGATGAGGAACAGCAGCGTTTGCGCGACCACGATAATGCCGCCGGTGGCGCCGTCGAGATAGTAGCTGAGCCAGGCGCCGAAGAAACTGGTCAGGCTGCCGATAGCCACGGCGATGGCCAGCAGGCGCGGGAAGCGATCGGTTAACAGCCACGCGGTGGCCCCGGGAGTGACCACCAGGCAGATGACCAGAAAGGCGCCGACGGTCTGCAGCGCCGCCACGGTGCAGGCGGCCAGCAGGGTAAAGAACAGCAGCTTCAGGCCGCGGGTGTTCAGGCCAATCGAGCGGGCGTGGTGTTCATCAAAGAAGGTCACCATCAGGTCTTTCCACTTCAGCAGCAGAATCGCCATTGAGATAAAGCCGATCGCTGCCAGCTGGATAATATCCTCCGGGGCGATGGCCAGAATATTGCCGAGGATGATGGTCTGGATATTCACCGACGTCGGATTCAGCGACACCATAAACAGCCCGATCCCGAAGAAGGAGGAGAAGATCAGCCCGATAATGGCATCCTCTTTTAGCCGCGAGCGCTGTTGCAAAAACAGCATGCTGCCCGCCGCCAGGCCGCCGGAGAGAAACGCGCCGAGCGCGAAAGGCAGGCCGAGCATATAGGCCCCGGCGACGCCGGGCACAATCGAGTGGGAGAGGGCGTCGCCAATCAGCGACCAGCCTTTGAGCATCAGGTAGCAGGAGAGAAACGCACAGACGCCGCCCACCAGCGCCGACACCCACATCGCATTGAGCATATAGTAATAGCCAAACGGCTCCAGCAGCCAGCTCATCGTGGGCCTCCCGCCGCGCGCCGGCTGATAAACGGCCGCTCGTCATCGGTGATAACCTGTGCTTCCCCGCCTGTGAGCGCGACGTGGCGCAGCACGCCGCTGAAAGCCCGCTCCAGATTCTCGGCAGTGAAGGTGGTTTCTGTCGGGCCGCTGGCCAGCACGGTGCCTTTCACCATCACCGTATAATCACAAAATTCACTCACTGACCCGAGGTTGTGGGTGGAGACCAGCATGGTACAGCCCTCATCGCGGAGCTCGCGCAGCAGGCTGATGATCCGCGCTTCGGTCTGCACATCGACGCCGGTGAAAGGTTCATCCAGCAGGATCACCTGACCCTGCTGAGCGATGGCGCGGGCAAGAAAGACGCGCTTTTTCTGCCCGCCGGAGAGCTCGCCAATCTGCCGATGGCGGTACTCGCTCATGCCCACGCGGGCCAGTGCAGTATCGACAATCTCGCGATCGCGCGGCTTTGCCCGCCGCAGCCAGCCCATATGGCCGTAGCGGCCCATCATCACCACATCCTCCACCAGCACCGGGAAGGACCAGTCCACCTCTTCCGACTGCGGGACATAGGCGACCAGGTTCTGGCGCAGCGCGCGGTTGACCGGCTGGCCGAGTATGGCGATCTCGCCGTGACCAACGCGGACAAAGCCCATCAGCGCTTTAAACAGCGTGGATTTACCCGAGCCGTTAACCCCCACCAGCGCGGCAATGGAGCCGCGCGGCACGCTGAACGAGGCGTTGCGCAGGGCAGTGTGGCCGTTGCGCCAGGTGACGGTGAGCTGGTCGACATACAGTCCCGATTGCGCTGCATTCATGGCTGCTTCCTCATCCCGTCCTGGATACCGTTGACGATGGTTTCGGTGGTGACGCGCAGCAGGTCGAGCCAGGTCGGCACCGGGCCGTCGGCGGCGCTCAGCGAATCGACATACAGCACGCCGCCGTAGTGGGCCCCGGCTTCCCGCGCCACCTGACGCGCCGGTTTATCGGAGATGGTGCTTTCGCTGAAGATGGTCGGGATGCGTTCTTTCTTCATGGTGTCGATAACCTTGCGCACCTGTTGCGGGGTGCCCTGCTGGTCGGCATTGATCGGCCACAGATACAGTTCGCGCAGGCCATAGTCGCGGGCCAGATAGGAGAAGGCTCCCTCGCTGGTGACCAGCCAGCGCTTATCCGCCGGCAGCTGCGCCAGTCTGGCCTGCAGCGGCGCCATCGTCTGACGGATCTTCTCTTTGTAGGCCTCGGCGTTACGGCGATAGGTGTCGGCGTGAGGCGGATCGTACTTCACCAGCGCATCGCGAATGTTATCGACATAGATCAGGGCGTTATCTGCCGACATCCAGGCATGGGGATTGGGCTTCCCGCTATAGGGACCCGCGCTGATGCCCATCGGCTGGATCCCCTCGCTGACCACCACCTCCGGAACGCCTTTTAAGTGCTGATAAAAACGGGCAAACCACCGTTCGAGATTAAGCCCATTGCTGAGGATCAGCTGCGCCCCCTGCGCGCGTTTGATATCGCCGGGCGTGGGCTGGTAATCATGGATCTCCGCGCCCGGTTTAGTAATGGAGCTCACGTCGGCGGCGTCGCCGGCCACGTTCTGCGCCATATCGGCGATAACCGTGAAGGTGGTGATAACCCTGAATTTCTCCTGCGCCGAGGCCGGCGTCGCGGCCAGCAGAGCCAGCGCGCTGGCCAGCAGCAATGATTTCAGCGGTGTCAGGTGTAGCATAGGATCCCTCGCAATGGTGTGGTTAATTTCCCAGCATTTATAGCCATTGCTATGTTATATAGCACAAGCTATTTATAAATGAAAATAATTCTTATTTGCATGCGTGGGTAATAATGAGCCGGGAAACGAAAGCGCGAAAAGGGGAGGTAAGTCTGGCCCGGCGCCAACCGGGCGAAGATCAAGAGATATCGGCGACCGACTGGCGCGGGATCAGGCGGCCAGCCAGCGAGCGGCCCTCGGTGGCGAAGGTTGGCCGGTCGTCAATCAGGCTGCGAATACGCTGAATACAGTTATCCAGCAGCGCCTCCAGTGGCCAGGAGATGCAGGTCAGCGGCGGGTAGAGCAGCGAGGCGAGCGGGGAATCCTCAAGGCTCAGCAGGGAGACCTCCTGCGGGACGGCGATGGTGAATTCGCGCAGCAGACGCATCGCCTCAGCCGCGTAGCGGTCGCGTTTAACGATAATGACTGAGTATTTACTGAAGCTGTTAATTAAGGTCAGCAGCGCCTGCTCGACGTCATCGTTGGCCGTCAGCACCAGCTGACGGTTAAAAGGAATGGAGTAGTTCTGCAGGACGTTGCGGTAGCCTTCCAGCATCTGACGGCTGGCATCGTCGCTATCGCTGTCCACCAGCAGGGCGATGTTGCGGTGTCCCTTGCCAATCACATAGCGGCAGGCGCTTTCGGTGGCAAAGGCGAAGTCATAGCCCTGGCTGTTGCTCCCGGCGACGCCGAAGCGGTCAAAGGCGATAACGTTGCGCGGCGCGTCGGCGGCAACGGCGCCCAGCACCACCACCGCCACGCACTGGCGCTGCAGATCGTCGATTACCGCCGCCTGCTCTACCGGGTCGCTGACGTACTGGACCAGCAGGCTTTTATTCAGCCCTTTCAGCGCCTGAGAGAGCAGCGGCAGCAGACGTGCGCCGTGGCTTTCGTCCTGCGCGGAAATCACCAGACCAACGTGGCTGGATGTCTGACTGGCGAGGTTTTGCGCGGCAAAGCTCGGGCGATAGTTGAGTTCTTCAACGGCCCGCAGCACAGCTTCCCGGCTCTCTTCGCGCACGCCCCGGGTGCCGGTCAGCACGCGGGATACCGTCGCTCTTGAGACATTCGCTAATCTTGAAACATCATCAATCGTTGGCATGGCTTTTTCTGTCTGAACATTTTCGCCTAGCTTAACATACCTGCTGAAAAAAGTGTCTACCGCTGCCCTTGCGCGGCGCCGGGAAGCCGGGGCAGCCAGGCCGCGCCGCGCACGCCGCTGGCGTCGCCGAAACGGGCCGGTTTGATCTGCGTGCGGCAGGTGTCGGAGAAGATCCACGGCACGATGGCGGCAGGCAGATCGCGATAGATCTGGCTGACGTTGGACAGACCGCCGCCCAGCACAATCACCTGCGGGTCGAGAATATTGATCACCGACGCCAGGCTGCGGGCAAAGGCATCGATAAAGTGTCGCCAGTGGGCCAGCGCGCGCGGATCGCCGTTTTGCGCCGCGGCGACAATGGCTTCCGCACGGGCTTGTTCCCCATAGCGGCGGGCGAAGCCGGTGCCGGAGAGAAAGCTTTCGATGCAGTTCGTTTTGCCGCAGTAGCAGGGCTGCGGCGGACCATCGCGCTCAGGGGTATAGCCCGGCAGCGGATTATGCCCCCACTCCCCGGCGATAGCGTTGGGGCCGCTGAGCAGCTGTTGATGAACGGCGATCCCGCCGCCGCAGCCGGTACCGATAATCACCCCGAAGACGGTGGTAGCTCCGGCGCCGGCGCCATCCACCGCCTCCGAAAGGGTGAAGCAGTCGGCATCGTTTGCCATCCACACCGGCTGGCCAAGCTGCTGCATAATATCCCGGCGCAGATCGTGACCGTTGAGCACCAGGCAGTTGCAGTTTTTAATGCGTCCGCTTTGCGGATCGATAGCCCCGGGCAGGCCGATCCCCAGGGTGAACGGCTGCGGGCTGACCGCGCGAATATCGGCAATCAGGGTCAGCAGCTGACGCATAAAGGCGTCATAGCTCTCTTTGTGGGTCGGCCGGCGCAGGCGCTGGACGCATTCGCCCGCCGGGTCCAGCAGTACGGCTTCCATTTTGGTGCCGCCAATATCTATTCCAAGATGTAACATAGTGACCTCGGGGAATCAGGCCCGGCCAGCGCGTCTGGCCGGGCAAGGCGCTAGGCGTGAAGCGGCTGCGCGCGGTAAATCGCAATCAGTTCGGCAATCAGCTCTTTCGCCAGAATGGATGTCATCAGGTGATCCTGAGCATGGACCATTACCAGCGTCATTTTGGTTTTTCCCTCGCCTTCGTCAGCTTCGATAAGCTGGGTCTGTACAAGGTGAGCTTCGCGGGAATAGTGCGCCGCTTCCTGCATTTTGGCGTCGGCGGTGGCGAAATCACCCGCTTTAGCGGCGTGCAGCGCTTCGTAGCACAGGCTACGTGACTGGCCGGCATTGATGATGATCCCCATCACCTGTTCTTCTAATTCCATGATTATCCTCTGAATCGTTAGCGTTAAGCGGTCTGCGCCGCGTTGTCAGCCTGGCCGACGGCGTTTTCACGCTCCTGGGCCAGCAGCTGTTTTTCGTAAGCTTTGAGAAATGGCAGGTACATCACCATGGCGGTAGCCATACAAATGAGGCACAGGATCACCGGGCTAAAGCTCCAGTTCGCCGCCCACGAGGCGCCGATAGGCGCCGGCGTTGTCCACGGCGTCATCGACACTACGCGGCTGACCAGGTCCAGCTTCAGCGCGAAGTACGCCAGGGTCGCGTTGACCATCGGCACCAGCACGAACGGCAGGAAAAACAGCGGGTTCATGATGATCGGCGCGCCGAACAGAATCGGTTCGTTGATGTTAAATACGCCCGGCACGACCCCCATCCGGCCGATCGTCCGCAGATGCACGGCCTTGCTGCGCAGCAGCATCAGCGCCAGCGGCAGGGTGGAGCCGACGCCGCCGATCAGCAGATAGTGATCCCAGAAGCCCTGGACATAGATGTGCGGGATAGCGGTGCCAGCGGCCATGGCCGCCTGATTGACCGACAGGTTGGCCATCCAGAACGGGTTCATGATCCCGGTGACGATCAGCGCGCCGTGGATCCCGGCGAACCACAGCACCTGACAGACCAGCACCGACAGCAGGATCGCCGGCAGCGTATCGGAAGCCGCGACCAGCGGCTTCACCAGCGACATGATCGCTTCCGGAATGATCATCCCCAGCTGGGCTTCGATAAACAGGTTCAGCGGATGCAGCGTCAGAATGATCGCCAGCACCGGGATCAGGATTTCAAACGAGCGCGCCACCCCGGCAGGCACTTCCGGCGGCAGGCGAATGGTGATGTTATGCCGTTTGAGGAAGGCGTACAGCTCGGTGGAATAGATGGCCACCAGAATGGCGGTAAAGATCCCCTGACCGGAGAAGTAGGCAGTAGAGATCTGGCCATCTTTCAGCGGCGCGGCTACCAGCAGAAACGACATCAGCGACAGCATCCCGGCGGTCAGCGAGTCCAGATGATGGTGTTTGGCGAGGCTGGCGGCGATCCCGACGGCGATAAACAGGGTCATCACCCCCATGCTGAAGTTGAACGGCAGCATCAGCGCATCGCGATGATCGAGCGAAAATTGCAGCCAGGCGCGGGCAAACCCCCACGTCGTATCCGGAGAAAACGGCGGGAAGATAAACACCAACAGGAACGAGCCGACGATCATAAAGGGCAGGGCAGTGATAAAGCCATCGCGGATCGAGGTGACATATTTTTGCTGGCCGATCGCGCCGGCCAGCGGCGTGATCTGCCGTTCGATCACGTCGATCAGTTTAGCGTACAGAGAGCTCATGATCTTTCCTTAGTTCTTGTTTTCGATAAGGGAAAGGGCGAAATCAAGGACCGCGGCGCCTTTTTGCATGCCGTAGTCCATCATATTGATGGGTTCGACGCGGATACCGTATTTATCCGCCTGTTTTTGCAGATCCTGCTGCATGTATTTCACCTGCGGCCCCAACAGCACCACCTGATAATGGCCGACCTGTTCGGCGAACTCCGCTACGCCATAGGCGTTGATCTCTACCGGCAGGCCCCGCTGTTCGGCTTCCGTAATCATTTTTTTCATCAGCAGGCTGGTGGACATGCCTGCTGAACAACACAACATAATTTTTTTCATAATTACCGCTCCTGATGAGGTTGGATGAGCGGACTATAGTCAAAATGGATGCATTACGGAAAGCGCTTTCCGTTTGTGGATTTATTAATTGTGACCATGATCACCTATGGCAGGCTTTCACTTTCCGGTGTTGTGGGCGATCATCCCGGCGAGACAACCATTCGCAAAGGTAGGAGTATGAACATTCAGTTAATGAATGTGGCCGTGGACATCATCGAGCAGCGGCTGGCGCCGCTGGCGAACGTTCTGACGCGCAACAACCACATTACGGCGATGCGCGATAGCTTTGCGCTGGCTATGCCCTTTGTGATTGTTGGCAGCCTGTTAGTTCCCATTTTGTTTCCGCCCGTTTCCATCGACGGCGCCTCGCGTTTCGGCCAGGTCTATTTGCTGCTGCGGCCTATCCTGCTGCCGACCTTTCAGCTAACTATTGGCCTGGTGGCGCTGATTGTCGCCTTCGGCGCCAGCGCCAGTCTCGCCAAGCAGTACCGTCTGCCGGAACGGCTCTGCGGTTTAACCGGGTGTCTGGCTTTTCTGCTGTTTATCGGCTTTCGCGAGACTGCGGTGAGCAATGTTTATCTCGGCGGTATGGGGATATTTACCGCCCTGATATCCAGCACCTATTCCATTGAGATAATTCGCTTTTTTTACAAAAAAGGCTGGTGTATTCGCTTGCCTGATGAAGTGCCGCTGATGACCCGCAATGGCTTTCAACTGCTGATCCCGCTGCTGGTGGTGATGCTGTCGATAAGCGTGATGAATGCCATACTGCTGCAGACCACCGGACGCATCGTACCGGAGTTGATCAGCGAAGCGGTGCGGCCGCTGGTGCTGGCGTCCGACACGCTGATGGCGGTACTTATCTCTTTATTTATCTGTAACTTACTCTGGTTTATCGGTATCCACGGCGCGCTGATCATCACCGGGATCATGAACCCCTTCTGGATGGCCTATCTGTTTGAAAATCAGCAGGCGCTGGCGGCGGGTTCGCCAACGCTGCCGCATATTTATCTGCAGGGGTTCTGGGATTTTTACCTGCTGATCGGCGGTATTGGCTCCACTTTGCCTCTGGTGCTGATGGCGATGCGCAGCCGCTCGCGGCAGCTGAAAAGCGTGGCCAAGATTGGCCTGCTGCCGTCGCTGTTTAATATCAACGAGCCGATACTGTTTGGTTTTCCGGTGATCATGAACCCGGTTTTTTTACTGCCGTTTCTCTTTGTTCCCCTGATAAACGCCTGTATCGCATGGTATTTAACTCAGCTGGGTATCCTCGACCGCGCGGTGGCGATGCTGCCATGGTCGATGCCTTCCCCGCTGGGGGCGGCATGGTCGGCGAACGGCAGCTGGAAAAATTTGTGCATGAGCCTGTTCGCGATGTTTAACGCCTGGATGCTCTATCGCCCCTTCTTCAAAGTGTACGAACGTCAGCTCGCGGAAACCGAACGCTGATCCTCTCGCCGTCGGCGGCTTATCCCCCGGCGGCACCTGCTCATCTCCTCCTCCTTCCGCTCCACTGCCGGCGCCCGGCGGCATTCTTGTCATTTTATGTGATCAGTCTCACGAATATATTCGCCGCAGAGCTAATTTTGTGAACCAGATAGGCAATTATGGAAAGCGCTTTCCGTGAGTGGATGTACATTTCCGTTTTTGATCCGTAAATTTCCCCTCCGTTATCGGTTCGTGTTAACAAACATAACGTGGGAAAAAATAATGATAAAGCTGAAACACTCAATACCTCTGGCTCTCCTCTCGCTGGCAGGGGCCAGCAGCCCGGCCTGCGCCGATCCGAAGTATGATTTTGCGCTGCATGGCTATATCCGCTCCGGGATCCTGGCGAACTCCGATGGCAACCGCGCGGACTCCGTCGGCTTGATGCCAGACGGTAAGTGGCGACTGGGCAACGAAGAAGACACCAAGATCGAACTGATCCCGACCGTGACGCTGACGGCGGACAGCGGCGTGGTGGCGAAAGTGCAGGCCAACCTCACTCACCAGTCGAAATGCACCTCCGACTGGAACTGTCAGGATGACGATGGCCATGACGTACAGTTTCGTGAAGGGTTCGCCGAGTTGAGCAATCTGGATTTTGCGCCGGAGATGACCTTCTGGGCCGGTAAGCGCTATAGCAGCTCCAACACCTCCAGCCATCAGTTCGACTGGGAGTACATTCAGTACAACGGCACCGGAGGCGGCTTCGACAACATGGATCTCGGCTTCGCCCGCTTCGACGCCGGGGTGTACGCCTTTTCACCCACCGATGAAACCAAAGCCTACCCGGTGGATAAGGGAGATCAGGGCTACCCGGATGACTATTCTCTCAACCTGTGGCTGAAAAAGATCGCGGGGACAGGCTTCGATCTGGAGCTGATCGGCCACCACATGAACCGTAACGAAAACCATCCGACTTCCGCCGAGAAGGGCTATGGCGTGACCGGTATTTATAACTTTGACGGCTTCTATGGTCTGACCGGAGGATACTCCCGCCTCGCATTGCAGTACGGGAAAGGGCTGGCGGCGGGTGACTCGCTGGGTAAAAACGGCTGGGGCTGGGCCAACCTGGAAAACACCCAGTCCTGGCGAGTGGTGCTGGATAGCGTGGCCTCGATGGGCGACCTGGAGATCTCGACCTTCGCTTTCTGGCAGAAAGATAAAAACTACCGCTGGTGGACAGAAGATGAAAATGGCTGGGGACGCTCGATGTGGGTCGCTGGTATCCGCCCTTATCATCAGATCACCCGCAACTTTGCCATGCAGTACGAGCTGGGCTACGAATACCTGGATGACAAAAACTACAAAGGAGTAAACGGCAAAGGCAAAGGCGGCCTGACCAAAGTCACCGTTGCGCCAACCCTGACCTTTGACTCCGGTTTCTGGGCACGCCCGCAGCTGCGCTTCTTCGTCACCTACGCGAAGTGGGATAAAGGTGTCTCCGATGCATTAGACGGTAACTACAACTGGGATACCAATACTATCACCGCCGGCGGGTATTCCCGCAGTGGCTCTACCGACACCGTTAACTTCGGCGTACAGGCCGAGGTCTGGTTCTAAGGAGAGAGAACGATGAAGCCGATGAAAAACCTGCTGCTGATGGGGCTGCTGTCCGCGCTGGGGGCCGGCGGGGCGCTGGCCGCCGAGCGCTCGCACTTTACGCACTTTATCACTCGCGACGGCGCCACCCTCAAGGACGGCGACAAGGTGTTTCGTTTCGCCGGGATCCACGCGCCGGAGCTACACCGCATTGAAGACGACGCCCGCGGCCCCTGCAGGGCAGACCCGCGCGGCTGGGGGCAATACTTTAAATGGCCAACGGCCCAGGAGCAGCAAAACTGGATCCAGGCGATGGTGCAAACCGGGGCGAAAGCCCAGCGCGTCTACGTGCTGTCGGTGCAGCAGGAATTTGATAAGGCCTGCGGGCGCGAGACCCATATTCTGGCGCCGGAAACGGCGGACGGCATGCCGCGGCTGAATGAGAAAGCCATGCGGGTGTATGACAACATGATTGCCGAAGCGGATAAACAGGGATTGCGTCTGATCCTGCCGTTTATCGACCACTGGTGGTGGTGGGGCGGGCGCGAGCAGCTTGCGGCGTTCTATCATGAAAAAGCGGAAGACTTTTATCGGACCGATAGCAAGACCTTCAAAGCCTATCTGGATGTGATCCGCCAGGTTATCACCCGGACAAATACCGTCACCGGCCGCGCCTATTATGATGAAAAGGCGATCATGGCCTGGGAAACCGGTAACGAGCTGGAGGATACCAACGCCGATTTCCTGCATCAGACCGCGGCGTGGATTAAAAAGTGGGCCCCTCATCAGCTGGTGGTGGATGGCACCTATAAGAAAATCAATTCCTTTGCGTTGACCGACCCCAATGTGGATATCGTCAGCAATCACTATTACACCAATGCCGATAATAACCATCCCGGGCAGGTGACGCAGGATCTGCGCGCCGTCGGCGGACAAAAAGTCTATCTCGTCGGCGAGTTTGGCCTGCTGCCGGCGGATCAACTGAACGCCATTATGCAGTCGATTGTTCACAGCGAGGTCAACGGGGCGCAAGCCGCCGGCGGGCTTATCTGGGGCTTCCGCGGCCATCGTCACGACGGCGGCTTCTACTGGCATAAGGAGTCGACCGGGCACTACAGCTACCACCTGCCGGGGTTTGCCAAAGAAGGCGAAGCGAACCAGGAGCAGGCGGTGGTCGATCTGGTGCGCACCGCCGCGGCGCAGATGGCCGGGCAGCAGACGATGGCGCCGCTGCCGAAGCCGGACGCGCCTTTGCTGCGCGAGAGCACCTCGCCCTTCGCGATCAACTGGATGGGCGCTGCGGTAGGACGCAGCTACGATGTCGAACGCGCCGCCTCACCGACCGGGCCGTGGACGGTGGTGGGCCGGGATATCTCCGATGGCGTTAACGAATGGAATCCGGAAACCATGGTTCTGTTCCGCGACGATTATCGTCAGCTTCAGCTCGGGCACACGTATTACTACCGGGTGACGGCGAAAAACGAGAGTGGTCGTTCGGCCCCTTCCAATGTGATTAGCGTGCAGCATAGCGAGGAGAATCAGCCGCCGGTTGTCACGCTGGAACCGGCCCTAACCACCACGCAGGACCAGGGCGTCGAGCTTACGGCCAGCTGGCAGGACGATGGCCTGCCGTCGCGAGAGGTTAAGGTGGGCTGGCAGCACGCCGGCGATGGCCAGGTGCATTTCTGCCATGCCGATCGGGCTCAAACCCGGGCCTGGTTTACGGCGCCAGGCACCTATGCGCTGACGTTCACGGCGGACGATGGGCTGTTGAAAAGCAGCAAAACCGTGACCGTGACGGTGGGCGAGGCGACGGGGAAAGCGCCAGCGGATTTCTGTCGTTATCACGGCGAAGTTTATGGCGTGGCTGAGGGGCGGCTGACGGTGATGAAGAGTGATAAAGACGCGCTGACAGTTGGCGAGGACGGCTTCCTCGGCCCATTTGCCAACGAGGGGGATAAGGTCAGCTGGCAGGTGCAGGCGCCGTGGAGCGGTCAGTTCCTGCTCAATGTAACCTTCAACGGCAAATGGGGCGGTAAGCAGAACTCATTTGTCGTCAACGGGGGCGCTCCGCAGACCGTGGCCTTCCCGCAGACGGATGAGCAGGGCCAGCAGCTGCGGATACCGGTGACGCTTAAAGCCGGGAGCAATCAGATTGACTTCGGCCGCTTCGCCGGCGACTGGGGCTATATGTTCATTAAATCGATCGAAGTGGTCGCTGAGTAGTACGTTCAGGCTGCGCCAGACGGGCGCAGCCTTTTTTCGAAGGAGAGGTTATGCAGCAGTATCAGTTTCCGCAAGGGTTCCTGTGGGGGGCGGCGGCGTCCGGCCCGCAAACGGAAGGGGTCACCAATAAGCGCCATCGTTCCATCTGGGACAGTTGGTTTGCCGAACAGCCGGAGCGATTTTATCAGCAGGTAGGGCCGCAGACCGTGTGTGATACTTATCATCAGTATCCGCAGGACGTGGCGCTGATGAAACAGACCGGCTTCAACTCATTTCGTACCTCGATACAGTGGTCACGACTGATCGCTGATTTGGAAACCGGCGCGCCGGACCCGGACGCGGTGCGTTTTTATCACGCCTATCTGGATGAGATGATCGCTAACGGCATTGAGCCGATGATCAATCTCTACCACTTTGATATGCCGGAAGCGCTGCAGAAACAGTACGGCGGCTTTGAATCGGCGCACGTAGCCGAGCTGTTTGCCCGCTTTGCCCGCACCGCCTTTAGCCTGTTTGGCCATAAGGTTAAATACTGGATAACCTTCAACGAGCCGATTGTGCCGGTTGAGGGAGGCTACCTGTACGACTTCCACTATCCGTGTAAGAAAGATGGTCGGCTGGCGGCGCAGGTGGCGTTTAACATTATGCTGGCGCACGCCAAAGCGGTAACGGCTTATCGTGAACTGGCGCTGGCGGGCGAGATCGGCGTGGTGCTCAACCTGACCCCGAGCTATACCCTCACCGACAGCGACGCGGATAAAAAAGCCGCCGGGTATGCCGACCTGTTTTTTAACCGCAGCTTCCTTGACCCGCTGGTAAAACATGAATTCCCCAAAGCGCTGTGCGAGATCCTTGCCGCCCACGACTGCCTGCCGACGACCAGCAAAGACGACGCGGCGTTGATCCTCAGCGCGGATATCGATTTTCTTGGGGTAAACTATTATGTGCCGCGGCGGGTAAAAGCGCGTGAGAGCGAATATGACCTCGATTATTTCACCCCGGAATACTATTTCGAAAACGCGGTGAACCCGCAGGGCCGCTTTAATCCTTATCGTGATAACAACGAGATCCTGCCGCAGGCGATCTATGACATTGCCGCCAATATTCGCGATAACTACGGCAATATTAAGTGGTATCTCGCGGAAATCGGCATCGCGATGGATCGACAATCAGAGGGCGAGCCCGGGGCGGACGGGGTGATAGACGATACTTTCCGCATCCAGCTGATGGAGGAGCATCTGGTGCAGCTGCATCGGGCGATAGCCGACGGCGCGAACTGCTTTGGCGTGCACCAGTGGACGTTTATCGACAACTGGTCGTGGATCAATGCCTTCAAACGGCGCTACGGCTTCTGGCGACTGGATCTGGAGACCGGCGAGCGACAGATAAAACGCAATGCGCTGTGGTTTGCCGAACTGGCGACCAGCAACGGTTTTACCAGCGATAAATAGCGCGCTGCGCCAGCGCTCCCTCTCACCGGCGCGGAAAGGGGGAGCGCGCGAGGTTACACCAGTTCGTCTTTATTAATACCCAGCCGCTTCATGCGTGACAGGAGCGTGGTGCGCTTGAGCCCCAGCCGCTGGGCGGCGCCTTTCGGCCCGGCCACCACGCCGTTGCTCTCCTTCAGCACCCGGACGATCAGCTGATATTCATCCTCACCTTCCTCAGGCAGGACCGCCGGCGTCCGCGGGGCTTCCACGATATCCCGCTCCGGCAGGGAGAGCTGCAGTACGTTGCCGCGGGTGAGCAATACCGCCCGTTCGATAACGTTTTCCAGCTCGCGCACGTTGCCCGGCCACTCCATACGCGTCAGAGTGCGCAGGGTTTCCGCCGGAATGCTGTCGATATTGCGCCCCATGCGGCGGGCGATTTTAAAGGTAAACGCCTTCACCAGCAGCGGGATATCGTCGGGGCGTTCGCGCAGCGGCGGCAGGTGGATCGGGAACACGTTGAGCCGGTAGTAGAGATCGCTGCGGAATTCCCTGTCGATAACCATCTGCTTGAGATCGCGGTTGGTGGCGGCGATCAATCGAACGTCGGTCTGAATCAGCTTGTTGCTCCCCAGACGTTCGAACTCCTGCTCCTGGAGGACGCGCAGCAGTTTGGGCTGCAGTTCCAGCGGCATATCGCCCACTTCATCGAGGAACAGGGAGCTTTTGTCCGCCAGTTCGAAGCGGCCGATACGCTGGGCGCTGGCCCCGGTGAACGCGCCGCGTTCGTGGCCGAACAGATCGCTCTCCAGCAGCCCGGCGGGCATCGCCGCGCAGTTCATCTTCACCATCCGCCGACCGTTGCGTCCGCTGAGGTTGTGGATAGCGCGGGCGATAAGCTCTTTGCCGGTGCCGGTTTCGCCGAGGATCAGCACGGTGCTGTCGCTCTGCGCCACCATCTCTACCTGCTTGAGCACATTGTTCATCGCCTCGCTGCGGCCGATAATCTCCCCGAATTCGCTCTCGACATTATTGAGCTGCTCGGTGAGGGCGAGGTTCTCATCCACCAGCCGCTCTTTCAGGCGCTGAATTTCGCGGTAGGCGAGGGCGTTATCGATAGCGATCGACACCCGCTCGGCGATCTGCCGCAGCAGCTTGAGATTGGTGGTGGTGAAGACCTGTTCGTCGCACTGCGCCAGCTTAAGCACCCCGAGCAGGGTATTGCCGGACATCAGCGGCAGCAGGCACAGGGTCTGGATCTTATTGCCCCACATCTCGAAGAGCATTTTCTCATACGGCGCGAGAGTGTCATGTTCGTGCAGATTAAGCAGCAGCATCTCTTTGCTTTTGAACACGCGCTCGGTGAGGGTGCCGGCTTCATCCACCTCGCTCTGGTCGTGAACCGGGTGGCTGGCGTCAAGATAATGCGTGGAATAGATGTTGAGCTTCCCCTTGCGGTCGCTGCGCAGCACCACGCTGATGGCGTCGATCCGGAAGTAGCGATGGATCTCTTTCGCCACCTCGCTGACCAGCTCGTCGATATCCAGTCGCGAGAGCACCGCGTTGGTGATCGCCACCAGGATGCGAAAGTTGTCGCGCTCGTGGCACAGCAGATCGTAATCGACGTTATTGCTGACCCGGTTCTGAATCTGTTCGGTGACGACGGCGACGATCTGCGCGAAGGTATGCAGCCGCTGGAACTCTTTCTCGCTCCACGGCCGGTTGTCACGGCGGAGGAATTCGCAACCGCCGAAGATCCGCCCGTCCGCCGCCAGCGGCAGCAGCGAATAGTATCCGAACGGGCGATAGAGCCCGCTGCGGATAAGCTGCGGCCAGGTGTCGGCAAAGGTTTCATGATCGCAATGCAGGGCATCCGGCCGGGAGAGTAAGCGACGCACCGGACCGTGGGCCAGGACGGTTTCATCCTCGTAGCTTACCGGATGGCCGGCCTCATCGCAGGCGTACCTGGCCGCGCGGTGATTACCCGCGTTCCACAGGATGATGGCCGCCTCATCGGCCAGCGCGGACTGTTGCACCAGACGGGTCAGGGTTTCGCTTAGCGCGGCCAGATCGGGCTGCTGTAATAAAAGCCGGGTGATATCGAACAGCCCCTGCTGGCCGAGATCGCTCATCGGTGTATACGACATTGCTTACGTCCAAAACGCGCCGACAACGCGGCGCATAAGAAAATGATGGTACAAATAATAGTATGTTAATAAAGCGGTTATTGCCGCTTTAACCCATCCATGGGCGCCCGCTGGTTTGGGCAAAATAATTACGCTGGCTTTTTCCCGGCTCGCGCTGCGCTTAGCCGGGCTACATGTGCGCGCAGTTTTGTAGCCCGGATAAGGCGCCAGCCGCTATCCGGGACCCGACGCCGTCGTTAACAAATTCTCGGCAGCGGTTCGGCGTGGGGAAGATCGAGCGTCCGCTTCACGCCGTACAGCCCAACGGAACGTACGCCCGGGCGGACGACCACTTCGCCGATTATCGCCGCATCGCGTCCTAACGCGTGAGACCGCAAATGCGCCAGCACGTTTTCCGCCTCGTCGCGGGCGACGGCGAGCACCAGCTTGCCTTCATTGGCGAAGTTCAGGGCGTCCAGACCAAGCAGCTCGCAGACGCCGCGCACCGTGTCGTTGACCGGCAGCGTTGCCTCCTGCAGTTCGATGCCGCAGCCGCTGGCGGCGGCGAACTCATGGGCGACCGCGTTAACCCCGCCGCGGGTGGCGTCGCGCAGGGCTTTCACTCCGCTCAGCGGGCGCAGGGTCTGGATAAGCGGCGTCAGCACCGCGCAGTCGCTGGACAGCGCGCCGTCCAGCCCCATCTGCTCGCGCAGGTTAAGGATGGTGGCGCCATGATCCCCCAGCGTGCCGCTGACCAGCAGCACATCACCGGCGCTAATCTGCTGCGTCCCCCAGCGAATGTCCGCCGGGATGGCGCCGATGCCGGCGGTGTTAATAAACAGCTTATCCGCCGCGCCGCGCGGCACCACTTTAGTGTCGCCGGTGACGATGGCGATCCCTGCCGCCCGGGCGGTGTCGGCCATGCTGGCGACCACCGCTTCCAGGGTGGCCATCTCCAGCCCCTCTTCGAGAATAAAGCCGCAGGAAAGATAGCGCGGGATGGCGCCGCTGACCGCCACATCGTTGGCGGTACCGGAGACGGCAAGCTTGCCGATATTGCCGCCGGGAAAGAACAGCGGGTCAATCACGTAGCTGTCGGTGGAGAAGGCGAGGCGGTCCCCCTGGGCGGCGAGCGCCGCCAGATCGAGGCGCGCCTGATCCTCCTGCTCCGCCAGCCAGGGGTTGGCGAAGGCCTGCATAAACAGGTCGCCGATCAGCTGCTGCATTGCCTGTCCCCCGCTACCGTGGGCTAACTGGACGCTTTTCATACTTCATTTTCCTGACTGCGATATTGATACCAGGCGGCGCAGGCCCCTTCAGAGGAGACCATTAGCGCGCCAAAGGCGCTTTGCGGATTGCAGGTGCTGGCGAAGAGCGGGCACTGGTGCGGTTTACAGCGGCCGGTCAGCACCTCGCCGCAGCGGGCGCGCGGGTCGTCGCACACGCGCTGCGGCGCCGGGCGAAAATGCGCCTCGGCATCGAAGCGCTGATAGGCTGGCGTAAGCTGCACGCCGGAGTCGCTGATGACCCCCAGGCCGCGCCATTCGCTGTCGCCATCCAGGCGGAAGACGTCGGCCATCGCCGCCTGCGCCAGCGGGTTGCCCTCATCCGGCACCACGCGACGGTACTGATTTTCCACATCGCTGCGCTGCGCTATTGTCTGCTCAACCAGCATCACCGCGCCTTGCAGTAGATCAAGCGGTTCGAAACCGGCGACCACTAAAGGACGGTGATAGTCGCTGGCGATAAAGCCGTAGGCCTCGGTGCCGATCACCATACTGACGTGGCCCGGGGCGAGAAAGGCGTCGATTCCGTTCTCCGGCTGGTCCAGCAGGCTGCGCAGGGTCGGCAGCAGGGTGATGTGCTGGCAGAAAAAGTAGAAGTTATCGACGTTGCGCTCTCGCGCCTGACGCAGGGTCAGGGCGGTAGCGGGCATGGTGGTTTCGAAACCAAGACCAAAAAAGACCACCTCGCGCTGCGGATTTTGCTGCGCCAGCCGCAGAGCGTCCATCGGCGAGTAAACGATGCGGACATCGGCGCCGCGGGCTTTCGCCTGCAGAAGCGAGCCGTTTTTACCCGGCACGCGCATGGCGTCGCCGAAGGTGCAGAAGATCACTCCCGGGCGGCTGGCAATCTCAATGCAGGCGTCGATGCGCCCCATCGGCAGGACGCACACCGGGCAGCCGGGCCCATGAATAAATTCGATGTTCTCCGGCAACAGCTGGTCGAGCCCGAATTTAAAAATGGCATGGGTATGGCCGCCGCAGACCTCCATGATGCGCAGCGGTCGCGCGGCGGTGTGCGGCAGCAGACGAGCACGCTGCTGAAGATGGGCCACCAGCTGCATCACCTGTTCGGGGGCGCGGTATTCATCTACGTAACGCATTATCGCTCCTCGCCGTACAGCAGCGCGCCGACGTCCGGCTCCACGTCAAACATATTTTGCAGCGCCTCGAGGGTGTCACGGGCTTCGGCTTCATTAATGACGCTCATGGCGAAGCCGACGTGCACCAGCACCCACTGGCCGAGCCGCGGCTGGCCCTGCTCATCAACGGCGCCGACCAGCGTCAGGTCGACGTCGCGCTGAATACCGCAAACTTCCACCTTCGCCAGCACGCCGTCGATGGCGCAAATTTGTCCCGGAATGCCTATGCACATCGCTGCGTCTCCAGCCAGGTGAGCCACTGCTCCATGCCTTCGCCGCTGGTGGCGGAGACAAGAATAATTTCAATATGCGGATTGACCTCGCGGGCGCAGGCCAGGCACCGCTCAACGTCGAAATTGAGATACGGCAGCAGGTCGACTTTGTTGAGCAGCATCAGGCTGGCGGCGGCGAACATATGCGGATACTTCAGCGGTTTGTCTTCGCCTTCGGTGACCGACAGCACCGCCACCTTATGGCGCTCGCCGAGATCAAAGCTGGCCGGGCAGACCAGGTTGCCGACGTTTTCGATAAACAGAATGCCGCGGTCAGCCAGCGGCAGGCGCGGGGCGGCGTCGGCGATCATCTGGGCGTCGAGATGGCAGCCTTTCCCGGTATTGACCTGAATCGCCGGGGTGCCGGTGGCGCGAATGCGGGCGGCGTCATTGACCGTTTGCTGATCGCCTTCAATCACCGCGCAGTCGGCGCGTCCTTTCAACCGGGTGAGGGTTTCGGTGAGCAGGGTGGTTTTGCCGGAGCCGGGGCTGGAAACCAGATTTAGCACCAGCTGCTGTTTTGCAGCGAAGCGTGCGCGGTTGCGTGCCGCCAGGCGGTTGTTTTTATCCAGCACGTCGATCTCCACTTCCAGCATCCGCCGCTGGCTCTGCCCCGGGGCGTGGGTACCCGCTTCGCCGTGGCCGTAATGCAGGTCGCCCTCTGGCGTGCGGGTGGGGGCGAAGTGGTCGATTTTGACACCGGTGATGGTCATCGTCTGGCGTGGGGCGGGCGCGAAGGGGGCGCTGCGGAACGCGGAATGCGGGTTTCGTTCGTCTCCTTCAATATAGAGGTTGCCTTCGCCACAGCCGCATGTTGTACACATAATTTACTCCAATTCTAAACGCTGAATCTGTAAGCCGTCATCCGCCACGATCTGCAGCTGGTCGTTATTGCAGTGCGGGCAGCGGCGAATGTGCTGCGAGACAAGATGGACGTACTGCTGACAGCGATCGCACCAGCATTCAGCCTGTTGTTCGGTGATATGCAATTCACACCCCTCCGCCAGCGTGCCGCGGCAGACCAGCTCAAAGCAGAAGGTCAGGGCGCTGGCTTCCACGCAGGAAAATGCGCCGACCTTAAGCCACACGCCGGTAACCCGCCGCGCGCCGGCCTGCTGCGCCTGTTGTTCAATAATTTCCAGCGCCCGCTGGCTGAGGGTGATTTCGTGCATAGTCGCCTCCGTATCGCGATGCGCCTTCTATGCAATAACGATGCCAGAATGAAATCGTCGTGGCAGTCAATGTCGATGTCGACGCCCCGGGGCTGTCATCGACATGTCGCATCGGCAGAGGTTGATAAAAAAACATAGTTAAATCAATTAAATAAAACATGGCATGAAAAATGCTTAGAGGGTGCATCTCATGCTACGGAGAAACCGATATGACTATTTGGGAAATAAGTGAAAAGGCGGATTACATCGCCGACCGTCACCGGCAGCAGCAGGAGCAGTGGCACATCTACTGTAACTCGCTGGTTCAGGGGATCACCTTGTCGAAGGCCCGCCTGCATCACGCGATGAGCTGCGCGCCGGACAAAGAGCTGTGCTTCGTGCTGTTCGGCCATTTTCAGGTGTTCGTCGCCCTCGCGGAAGGCTTCAACAGCCACACCATCGAGTACTACGTCGAAAACAAAAACGGCGGTGATAAGTATCTGATTGCTCAGGCCACCCTCGCAATGGATGGCACGGTGGACGGCCGCATCAGCAACCGCTCCCGCGACCAGGTGCTGGAGCACTATCTGGCGATTATCGCCACCGTCTATGACCGTCTGTATGACGCCATGGAACAAGACCAACCGGTGGATTTAAGCCATCTGGCGCTGACCCACTGATCGTAAGGTGTCGACACGTGTCGAAAATGACACCTGCGCAACCTGATTTCGTCAAAAATGACTTTCACCCGAGGATGACCCGGTGAACCGTTTTGTAATTGCTGACTCCACTGTCTGTATCGGCTGCCGCACCTGCGAAGCCGCTTGCTCTGAGACGCATCGCCAGCACGGCCTGCAGGCTATGCCGCGGCTGCAGGTGATGCGTAATGAAAAAGAATCGGCACCGCAGATGTGCCACCACTGTGAAGATGCTCCCTGCGCCACCGTCTGCCCGGTTAACGCCATCCAGCGCGTCGATGGCGCGGTCCAGCTCAACGAGAGCCTGTGCGTAAGCTGCAAACTGTGCGGCATTGCCTGCCCGTTCGGCGCCATTGAATTTTCCGGCAGCCGCCCGCTGGATATCCCGGCGAATGCCAATACCCGGCTGGCGCCCCCCGCGCCGCCGGCGCCGGCGCGCGTCAGCTCGCTGCTCGACTGGGTACCGGGCGTGCGCGCTATTGCCGTGAAATGCGACCTCTGCCACTTCGATGACCAGGGCCCGGCCTGCGTGCGGACCTGTCCGACCAACGCGCTGATGCTGGTGGATAGCCGTGATATCGCCCAGGCCAGCAAGCGTAAACGCCAGCTGACCTTTAATACCGACCTTGGCGACTTGTCGCTGTTCCAGGCGCAACAGGGGGAGAGGGAATGAGTGTAATTGGATTAGTGAATCAGGCGGTGGCGTGGTATGCCGCCAGCGCCGTACTGGCCTTTCTGTTTGCCATGCGCAAACCGCTCAGCGGCGCCATTGCCGGGATCGGCGGCGCGGTGGCCAGCGCCATGCTGGTGGTCGCCGGCGGCGCCGCGCTGCTGATGCCGGAGCGGATCCACGGCGGCATGCTGCAGTTTCTCCACCTGACGATACGGGTGGGGGGCGTCAACGCGCTGTGGCTGCTGGCCATCGGCCTGTCGGCGCTGCCGGTGTCATTGTTCAATATTAGCTGGCATCGCCACCCGCAGGTGAAGGCCAACGGCCCGCTGGTCAACCTGCTGCTGGCCGCCGCGACCTGCGCGGTGGTGGTGACCAATATCGGTTCACTGGTGGTGATGGCGGAGATCATGGCGCTCTGCGCGGCGTTTCTCACCGGCTGCGCCGCCTCCGGTAAGCTGTGGTTTGCCCTGGGGCGTCTCGGTACTCTACTGATGGCCTGGACCTGCTGGCTGGTGTGGTCAACCTACGGCACCCTCGAGCTGGCGCAGATCAACCTTCAGGCGGTGGATATGATGCAGAACCCGCTGCTCTGGCTGCCGGGTCTGGTGGGGTTCGCCCTGCTGGCCGGGGCGATCCCGCTGCACGGCTGGGCGCCGCAGGCTCACGCCGGGGCCAGCGCGCCGGCCGCCGCGCTGTTTTCCACGGTGGTAATGAAGGTTGGTCTGTACGGCATGCTGACCGTTTCGCTGGCCGGCGGCGTGCCGCCGCTGTGGTGGGGCGTGATGCTGCTGGCGCTGGGGATGATCACCGCCTTTATCGGCGGACTGTATGCGCTGATGGAGCATAACATTCAGCGCCTGCTGGCCTATCACACCCTGGAGAATATCGGCATTATCCTGCTGGGGCTGGGCGCCTTCGTCACCGGCGTGGCGACCCGCAACAGCACGCTGATGGTGCTGGGCTTTATCGGCGGCATGTATCACCTGATTAACCACAGCCTGTTCAAAACCACGCTGTTCCTCGGTGCCGGAGCGGTGTGGTTCCGCACCGGTCATCGCGATATCGAGAAGCTGGGCGGCATCGGTAAAAAAATGCCGCTGATCTCCCTCGCCATGCTGGTGGGGCTGATGGCAATGGCGGCCCTGCCGCCGCTGAACGGCTTCGCCGGCGAATGGGTTATCTATCAATCCTTCTTCAAAATGAGCACTGGCGACCTGTTTATCGGCCGTCTGCTGGGGCCGCTACTGGCCGTTGGCCTGGCGATCACTGGCGCACTGGCGGTGATGTGTATGGCGAAAGTCTACGGCGTGACCTTCCTCGGCGCGCCGCGGACGAAAGAGGCGGAAAACGCTACCTGCGCCCCCTGGCTGATGACCCTGAGCGTGGTGCTGGCGGCGGTTTTCTGCCTCGTTGGCGGCATCGCCGCGCCGTGGCTGCTGCCGCTGGTGAGCGGCGCCTTCCCGGTGCAGGCTCAGGTATCGAGCGTGGTGTCGCAGCCGATGATCGCGCTGCTGCTTATTGCCTGCCCGCTGCTGCCGTTCCTGCTGATGATCTTCTTTAAAGGCGATCGCCTGGCGGCGCGCTCGCGCGGCGCGGCGTGGGTCTGCGGTTACGACCACGAGCAGTCGATGGTGGTAACGGCCCACGGCTTTGCCATGCCGGTGAAAGAGGCCTTTGCGCCGTTGCTGAAGCTGCGTCACTGGCTGAATCCGGTGCGTCTGGTGCCGGGCTGGCAATCGGCCTCGGCGCCGGCGCTGCTACGCGGGATCGCGCTGGTTGAGCTGGCGGTGCTGGTGGTGATTGTCATTTCGCGAGGAGCCTGAGAATGAGTCTGTTAATTGCATTGCTACAGGCGCTGGTGCTGTTTGCCGTCGCGCCGCTGTTGTCCGGGATCGTTCGCGTCGCCCGCGCGCGGCTGCATAACCGCCGTGGACCGGGGGTACTGCAGGAGTATCGCGATATCCTGAAACTGCTGGGCCGCCAGAGCGTCGGTCCTGACGCCTCGGGCTGGGTGTTTCGCCTGACGCCGTACGTCATGGTGGGCGTGATGCTGACCATCGCCACCGCGCTGCCGGTGGTGACGGTAGACTCCCCGCTGCCGGTGCTGGGGGATCTCATCACCCTGATCTACCTGTTCGCCATCGCCCGTTTCTTCTTTGCCATTTCCGGTCTGGACACCGGCAGCCCGTTTACCGCGCTGGGCAGCAGTCGCGAAGCGATGCTCGGCGTGCTGGTGGAGCCGATCCTGCTGTTGGGCCTGTGGGTGGCGGCGCAGGTCGCCGGCTCGACCCATATCAGCGCCATCACCGATACCCTTTACCACTGGCCGGCGGCGCGCAGCATTCCACTGATTCTGGCGTTATGCGCCTGCGCCTTCGCCACCTTTATCGAGATGGGCAAACTGCCGTTCGATCTGGCGGAAGCGGAGCAGGAGCTGCAGGAAGGGCCGCTGTCGGAATACAGCGGTAGCGGCTTTGGCATCCTGAAGTGGGGCATCAGCCTCAAACAGCTGGTGGTGCTGCAGATGTTTGTCGGGGTCTTCTTTCCGTGGGGCCAGATGACCAGCTTCAGCGTCGGCGGCCTGCTGCTGGCGCTGGTGGTCGCCATCGTTAAGCTGGTGGTTGGGGTGCTAATTATCGCGCTGTTTGAAAACAGCATGGCGCGTCTGCGTTTTTGTGCCACCTCCCGCGTCACCTGGGCCGGGTTTGGTTTCGCCTTTTTAGCTTTCGTCTCCTTGCTGGTGGCGTGATTAAGAGAGTTTGAGCATGTCTGAAGAAAAAATCGGTCAACACTACCTTGCGGCGCTGCACCAGGCCTTTCCCGGCGTGGTGCTGGACGAAGCCTGGCAGACTAAAGACCAGTTAACCATCACCGTGAAGGTCAACTACCTGCCGGAAGTGGTGGAGTTTCTCTACTACCAGCAGGGCGGCTGGCTGTCGGTGCTGTTCGGCAACGATGAACGTAAGCTCAACGGCCACTACGCGGTCTATTACGTGCTGTCGATGGAGCAGGGCACCAAATGCTGGATCACCGTGCGCGTGGAAGTGGACGCCAACAAACCGGAATACCCGTCGGTGACGCCGCGCGTCCCGGCGGCGGTATGGGGCGAGCGCGAAGTGCGTGATATGTACGGCCTGGTGCCGGTCGGCCTGCCGGACGAACGCCGGCTGGTGCTGCCGGACGACTGGCCGGACGAACTCTATCCGCTGCGCAAAGACAGCATGGATTATCGCCAGCGTCCGGCGCCGACCACCGACGCCGAAACCTACGAGTTTATTAACGAGCTCGGCAGCAAGAAAAACAACGTGGTGCCGATCGGCCCGCTGCACGTCACCTCTGATGAACCTGGCCACTTCCGCCTGTTCGTTGACGGCGAGAACATTATCGACGCCGACTACCGCCTGTTCTACGTCCATCGCGGGATGGAAAAGCTGGCGGAAACCCGCATGGGCTATAACGAAGTGACCTTCCTGTCGGACCGGGTGTGCGGCATCTGCGGCTTCGCCCACAGCACCGCTTACACCACCTCGGTGGAGAACGCGATGGGCATCGTGGTGCCGGAGCGGGCGCAGATGATCCGCGCCATTCTGCTGGAGGTGGAACGCCTGCACTCGCACCTGCTGAACCTCGGTCTGGCCTGCCACTTTACCGGCTTTGACTCCGGCTTTATGCAGTTCTTCCGCGTGCGCGAAACCTCGATGAAGATGGCAGAGATCCTTACCGGCGCGCGTAAAACCTACGGCCTGAACCTGATCGGCGGGATCCGCCGCGACCTGCTGAAAGAGGACATGATCCAGACCCGTCAGCTGGCGCAGCAGATGCGTCGCGACGTGCAGGAGCTGGTGGATATGCTGCTCAGCACGCCGAATATGGAACAGCGTACCGTCGGTATTGGCCGTCTGGACCCGGAAATCGCCCGCGACTTCAGCAACGTAGGCCCGATGGTGCGCGCCAGCGGCCACGCCCGCGACACCCGCGCCGACCACCCGTTTGTCGGTTACGGCCTGCTGCCGATGGAAGTTCACAGCGAACAGGGCTGCGACGTGATATCTCGCCTCAAGGTGCGGATCAACGAGGTTTACACCGCGCTGAATATGATTGATTTCGGTCTCGATAACCTGCCGGGCGGCCCGCTGATGGTGGAGGGGTTCACCTATATTCCGCACCGCTTCGCGCTGGGCTTCTCCGAGGCGCCGCGCGGCGACGATATCCACTGGAGCATGACCGGCGACAACCAGAAACTGTATCGCTGGCGCTGCCGGGCGGCGACTTACGCCAACTGGCCGACCCTGCGCTATATGCTGCGCGGCAACACCGTTTCCGATGCGCCGCTGATCATCGGCAGCCTCGACCCGTGCTACTCCTGTACTGACCGCATGACCGTGGTCGATGTACGCAAGAAGAAGAGCAAAGTGGTGCCATACAAAGAGCTGGAGCGCTACAGCATCGAGCGTAAAAACTCGCCGCTGAAATAAGGAATCGCCATGTTTACCTTTATTAAAAAAGTTATTAAGACCGGCACCGAGACGCACGCCTACCCGCTGGAGCCGATGCCGGTGGACAAAAACTTTCGCGGCAAGCCGGAGCATACGCCACAGCAGTGTATCGGCTGCGCGGCCTGCGTGAACGCCTGCCCGTCGAACGCCCTGACGGTCGAGATCGATCTGGCCACTAACCAGCTGGCGTGGCAGTTCAATCTCGGGCGCTGCATCTTCTGCGGTCGCTGTGAAGAGGTGTGCCCGACGGCGGCGATTAAGCTGTCGCCGGAGTATGAGCTGGCGGTGTGGAAGAAAGAGGATTTCCTCCAGCAGTCGCGCTTCGCTATCTGCCACTGCCGGGAGTGCCAGCGTCCGTTCGCGGTGCAGAAGGAGATCGACTACGCCATCGCGCTGCTCAAGCATAACGGCGATACCCGCGCCGAGCTGCACCGCGAAAGCTTCGAAACCTGCCCGGAATGCAAGCGCCAGAAATGCCTGGTGCCGTCCGATCGTATTGAACTGACCCGCCATATGAGGGAGGCCAGCTGATGAGTACTTTACTTGGCCCGCGCGATGAAAACGGCATTCCCGTGCCGATGACGGTGGATGAATCCATCGCCAGCATGAAGGCCTCGCTACTGAAGAAGATTAAACGTTCGGCCTACGTCTACCGCGTCGACTGTGGCGGCTGCAACGGCTGCGAAATCGAAATTTTCGCCACCCTTTCGCCGCTGTTCGACGCTGAACGCTTCGGGATTAAGGTGGTGCCTTCGCCGCGCCATGCCGATATTCTGTTGTTTACCGGGGCAGTGACTCGCGCGATGCGCTCCCCGGCGCTGCGCGCCTGGCAGTCGGCGCCGGATCCGAAGATCTGTATCTCCTACGGCGCCTGCGGCAACAGCGGCGGCATCTTCCACGACCTGTACTGCGTCTGGGGCGGTACCGATAAAATCGTACCGGTCGACGTCTATATTCCGGGCTGCCCGCCGACGCCAGCCGCCACGCTGTACGGCTTCGCCATGGCGCTTGGCCTGCTGGAGCAGAAAATTCATGCCCGTCTGCCGGGTGAGCTCGACGAACAGCCGACCGAGCTGCTGCATGCCGATATGGTGCAGCCTCTGCGGGTGCGCATCGATCGCGAAGCGCGGCGTCTGGCGGGCTATCGCTATGGACGGCAGATTGCCGATGACTATATGCGTCTGCTTGGCCAGGGCGACAGCCAGGTGCTGCGCTGGCTAGAGGCGGAGAAAGATCCGCGTCTGACCGAGATCGTCACCCATCTCAACCAGGTGGTCGAGGGGGCGCGTATCCGATGAGCGAGACGGTGGTGTTCAGTCAGCTGAGCCGTAAATTTATTGATGAGAACGACGCCACGCCGGATCAGGCGCAGCAGGTGGTCTATTACAGCCTGGCGATTGGCCACCACCTCGGCGTCATCGACTGTCTGGAGGCGGCGCTGAGCTGCCCGTGGGACGCGTATCTGGCATGGATCGCCACCCTTGAGGCCGGAAGCGCCGCGCGGCGCAAAATGGAGGGCGTGCCGAAGTATGGCGAAATCGTCATCGACAGCAGTCATGTGGCGATGCTGGCCAACGCCTTTGATAAAGCGCAGTCCGCGCAGACCCCGCAGCAGCAGGCGTGGAGCAAAACCCTGCTCAGCATGCTGCATGATATTCACCAGGAGAGCGCCATCTACCTGATGGTGAGGAGATTACGTGACTGACGTTTTACTCTGTGTCGGCAACAGCATGATGGGCGACGACGGCGCCGGCCCGCTGCTGGCGGAGATGTGCGCGGCGAACCCGGCCGGCCAGTGGGTGGTCATCGACGGCGGCAGCGCGCCGGAAAACGACATCGTGGCGATCCGCGAATTACGCCCCGAACGCCTGCTGATTGTCGATGCCACCGATATGGGCCTAAACCCCGGCGACATTCGCATCATCGATCCCGACGACATCGCCGAGATGTTTATGATGACCACCCATAACATGCCGCTCAACTATCTGGTCGATCAGCTGAAAGAAGACGTCGGCGAGGTGATTTTCCTCGGCATTCAGCCGGATATCGTCGGTTTTTATTATCCGATGACCCAGCCGGTGAAAGAGGCCGTTGCCCGGGTGTATCAGCAGCTGGCAGGCTGGCAGGGCAAGGGCGGCTTTACTCAGCTGGAGGCCGCGGACGACTAGCCCTGCGGCGAACCGGGCTCTCCGCCGGCGCACGACTGGCCGGAAGGGAGCCCCGTTCCCGGCGCTGCCAGCTCAAGATTCTCTATCACTAATTTACCGGGCGACACCGAGACTCTGACCTGCGTGCCGACCGGAAACCCCGCCTGCTCCAGCCAGTCGCCGTTTAAGCTTAATGCCGCGTGGCGGGTGTAGCGCCGCGTCTCCCGCGTTTTGCGGTCCTCATGGCGTTTTCTGACATATCCCACGGTTAACTGGCGAATGGCCCTGGCTATCCCTCTGGCTGCGGTAGGGTGCTGTGCGCTCATGATGTGCTCCTTGCTGAAGATACCCCTGTAAAAGTACTGGATAAAATACCAGTTATTGTAAACAGGTGGCAAACCAGAAACTGGAATCAGGCTCGAGAAAAAAGCATGTAATGGATGCAACAGATAGCCGACGTCCGTCCCCCGGTTATCGCGGGGAACGGGCGCGCGTGGGCGAGGGTGCTTAGTCGAGATCGGCGCCGTTACTGGCTATCACCTTCTGGTACCAGAAGAATGACTTTTTACGCTTACGCGCCAGGGTGCCGTTGCCGGCATCGTCGCGATCGACATAGACAAAGCCGTAGCGCTTGCTCATCTCGCCGGTGGACGCCGAGACCAGATCGATGCAGCCCCAGCTGGTGTAGCCCATCACCGGAATGCCGTCGCCGATAGCATCGCGCATCGCCCTGATGTGCTCGCGCAGGTAGCTGATGCGATAGTCGTCATTGATGTCCCCATTGGCATCGATCTCATCGCGGGCGCCAAGCCCGTTTTCCACCAGGAACAGCGGTTTCTGATAGCGGTCGTACATCATGTTCATGGTGATGCGCAGGCCCAGCGGGTCGATGCCCCAGCCCCATTCGCTGGCCGGAATGTGCGGGTTCTTCAGCGACTTGACGATGTTGGCGGCATTGGTGTTGCTGGCGTTCATCTCCGCCGAGGCGCAGCGCGACGCGTAGTAGCTAAAGGAGACGAAATCGACGGTGTTTTTGAGGATCTCGTCATCGCCCGGCTGTTTCGCAATGGTGACCCCCTTTTCCCGGAACACCCGCGCGGTCCACACCGGATAGGCGCCGCGGGCCTGGACATCGATAAAGAACAGGTTTTCGCGGTCCTTCTCCAGCGCCATCCATACATCTTCCGGCTTGCAGGAGTAAGGGTAGAAATTACCGCCGGCCAGCATACAGCCGACCTGATTTTGCGGGTTAATCTCATGGGCGATTTTCGTCGCCAGCGCGCTGGCCACCAGCTCGTGATGCGCGGCCTGATACTTCACCTGCTCCTGATTTTCTCCCTCCTCAAACACCAGACCGGCGCCGGAGTAGGGGCTGTGCAGCATGATGTTGATTTCATTGAAGGTGAGCCAGTATTTCACCAGGCCGTCAAAAGCTTCAAAGCAGGTGCGGGCGTAGTGGCTGAAAAAATCCACCATTTTGCGGTTGCGCCAGGAGCCGTACTCCATCACCAGATGCATCGGCACGTCAAAATGGCACAGGGTGACCAGCGGCTCGATACCGTGCTTTTTGCACTCCTCGAACAGTGAGCGATAGAAGGCGATGCCCTGCGGATTCGGCTGCTGTTCGTCGCCGCGTGGGAACAGGCGGCTCCAGGCGATGGAGGTGCGAAAGACGCTGAACCCCATCTCGGCCATCAGGGCGATATCTTCTTTATAGCGATGGTAAAAATCGATCGCCTGGTGGCTGGGGTAAAATTCGTCTTCACGCAGCGTAAAGCGCTTCTCCAGGCCTAATTTTACCGGCAGGCGATGCGCGCCGTGGGGAAGGGTATCCACGGTGGTCAGCCCCTTACCGCCTTCAAGATAAGCGCCTTCAGACTGGTTGGCGGCCAGTGCGCCGCCCCATAAAAATCCCTGTGGGAAACTCGCCATGCATTACCTCATTATCAATAGTGTATTCAGGCGTGGGATGCCTGGGCCCTGGCCTGGCGCGCTCTGGCGTCGGCAGCGGCCTGCTCAACGGGAATGTCCTCAAAGCCAAGGATCAGCGTCAGGGCAAAAGACAGCACCACCGACAGCGCCATCACGCCAAACACCCAGACGATGGTCATTGGATTGGCCGGATCGAAAAACTGCACGCTGGTAAACAGCCCCGGCGCCGCCATCGAATGGCTGGCCAGTCCGGCAATACCTGCCACCGCGCCGCAGATAAAGCCGCTGATTAAGCTGGCGATCAGCGGGCGCTTCAGGCGCACCGCCACGCCGTACAGCGCCGGTTCGGAAATCCCGGCCAGAATCGCCGATGCCGCGGCGGCCAGCGCCGTCTGGCGCAGATCCGGGTTTTTGGTTTTCCACGCTACCGCCAGCGAAGAGCCGCCGAGCGACAGGTTGGCGCCGATCTCCGATGGCATCACCATACCCTCTTTGCCGGTTTCGGCGATGGTCTGAATGATGGTCGGCGTAAAGACGCGGTGCATACCGGTCATCACCAACAGCGGCCACAGCCCGCCCATGATCGCCACCGACAGCCAGCCGAGATAGCTGTGGATCGTATACACCAGCGCGGAAATGGCGCTGCCGATCCAGATGCCCAGCGGGCCAATCAGCAGGATCGCCAGCGGGGCGGCGATCAGCACGATCAGCATCGGCTTCAGAAAGTTTTTCGTCACCGCCGGGGTAATGCGATCCACCCAGCGCTCGATATACGACAGGCACCAGGTCATCACCAGCGCCGGGATCACCGTATAGGTGTATTTCACCGCGGTAACCGGAATAAAGGCGAATTCAACGTGTTCTCCCTGGGCGGCTTTGGCCATCAATTCGATAAACCCAGGATGCACCAGCACCCCGGCGATGGCGATAGCCAGCGACATATTAGTTTTGAATTTCACCGCCGCGGAGGCGGCCACCATCAGCGGCAGGAAGAAAAATGCGCCGTCGCCGATAAGCGCCAGCAGGGTCAGCGTCGGCGAGCCTTTCGGCAACGCGCCGCTCATCTCGAGGATCATCGCCAGCAGCTTGACCATCGATCCGCCGATAATCGCCGGGATCAGCGGTGACATGGTGCCGATCAGCGCGTCGAGGATCCCGGCGCCGATGCGTTTCAGGGTCAGCGGCGCTTTGCCCTGCGGCTCAGCCGGGCGCAGGTCGCCAGGCAGCAGATTCACCACCTCGCGGTAGGCCTGGGAGACAGTGTTGCCGATGATCACCTGGCACTGGTTATCGCTGCGCACGACGCCGAGCACCCCGGCCAGGCCTTTCAGGGTAGAGCTATCGACCTGTTCGTCGTCTTTAACCACGAAGCGCAGACGGGTCATGCAGTGGGTAACGGCGGCGACGTTGTCGACCCCGCCGATTGCCGCGACTATCTGTTGCGCCAGGGCTGCATAATTTTTCGACATCGGATTTTATCCTGTTTATCAATAGGGTACTAATCTGCCACCGCCCCGCATCGCCGGGCGATACCATGTTTTTATAGGAAACCGGTTCCACAAAATCATGGTGAGTTTCATTTAATTGCACAAGAAATAAAAAAACATGATCTCAATTTTGTGATTTTGATCGCTAAGCGTCGCCGTGAGCCGGATCGCGGTGGTGAACAGGGGAGTGCTGTAAAAGCGGGAAACGTGCAGTACACTGCCTGCAACTTTTGCAACAGGAAGAATCACATGGCAACGATGCTGGAGGTCGCAAAGCGCGCGGGGGTATCGAAGGCGACCGTTTCGCGGGTGCTGTCGGGCAACGGCTATGTCAGCCAGGAGACCAAAGACCGGGTGTTTAAGGCGGTGGCGGAGAGCGGCTACCGGCCAAATCTGCTGGCGCGCAACCTGGCGACCAAAACCACGCAAACCCTCGGCCTGGTGGTGACCAATACCCTGTACCACGGCGTCTATTTTAGCGAACTGCTGTATCACGTGGCGCGGATGACGGAGGATAAAGGGCGGCAGCTGATCCTGGCCGACGGCAAGCACAGCGCGCAAGAGGAGCGGGAGGCGATCCAGTACCTGCTGGATCTGCGCTGCGATGCGATCATCATCTACCCGCGCTTTCTCACCGTTGATGAGATGGACGAGATCGTTGAGAACCACTCGCAGCCGATCATGGTGCTTAATCGCCGCCTGCGCCGCCACGCCAGCCACTGCGTCTGGTCCGATCAAAAAGCCTCGGCGATGCGGGTAGTGGAGCGGCTGATTGCGCTTGGCCATCGCGATATCGCCTTTATTACCGGCTCCCTTGACTCGCCCACCGGCGTCGAACGCCTCGCCGGCTACAAAGACGCGCTGGCTGGCCACGGCATCGCCCTGAACGAGGCGCTTATCGCCGAAGGGCGCTGGACGCCGGAAACCGGGGCGGCGGGGGTGGAGAGCCTGCGTCAGCGCGGGGTTACCTACAGCGCGCTGGTGGCGAGCAATGACGATATGGCCATCGGGGCGATGAAGCAGCTTCACCAGCTGGGCGTTAAGGTGCCAGAACAGGTCTCGGTGGTGGGGTTTGACGATATTGCTCTTGCGCCGTATATGGTGCCGTCGCTCGCCAGCGTCCGGGTGCCGGTGACGGAGATGATTAAAGAGAGCATCAATCGGCTGATCTTTATGCTGGATGGCGGGGAATTCAACTTTCAGCAAAGCTTTCCCGGAGCGCTGATTGAACGCGAGTCGCTGGTGGCGGGCCCCTGTGCCTGACGTCGTCAGCTGTCATCGTCACTACTGACGATGACAGCAAACCGCAGCTATAATAGTCTTTATAATCAATATATTAAAAAATTGGAACGTATTATGCATACTCCGGCGCGTAACCTTCTTACTGCTGGAGAAATGGATGAACCGTTTCATTATCGCCGATGCGAGCAAATGTATCGGCTGTCGCACTTGCGAAGTGGCCTGCGTGGTATCCCATCAGGAACATCAGGACTGCGCCTCCCTGACGCCTCACACCTTTCAGCCGCGTATTCACGTGATCAAAGGGGTCAATGTTTCCACGGCGACCGCCTGCCGTCAGTGTGAAGACGCCCCCTGCGCCAATGTCTGCCCGAACGGCGCCATCAGCCGCGATAAAGGCTTTGTCCATGTGATGCAGGAGCGTTGCATCGGCTGCAAAACCTGCGTCGTCGCCTGCCCGTACGGGGCGATGGAGGTGGTGGTGCGCCCGGTGATCCGCCATAGCGGCGCCGGACTGAACGTCGTGGCGGAAAAAGCCGAAGCCAACAAGTGCGATCTCTGCTTCCACCGCGAGAGCGGCCCGGCCTGCATGGAAGTGTGCCCGACGCATGCCCTGGTGTGCGTTGACCGCAACAAACTTGAGCAGATGAATATCGAGAAACGTCGCCGTACGGCGCTGGCCTGGTAAGTCAAGGCATGAACGGGGTGCAAATCCGCATTCGCGGTAAAGTGCAGGGGGTCGGTTTCCGCCCCTTTGTCTGGCAGCTGGCCCGGGCGCAGGCCCGCTGCGGCGATGTCTGTAACGACGGCGACGGCGTACTGGTGCGGCTGGTCGGGGGCGACGACGGTTTTACTGCCACCCTGGCTGACCACTGCCCGCCGCTGGCGCGGATCGACAGTACCGACTGCACCCCCTATCGCTGGGCGGCTCTGCCGCAGGATTTCACCATTCGCGAGAGCGGGACGGGACGGATGCGCACTCAGATCGTGCCCGATGCCGCGACCTGCCCGGCGTGCCTCGCGGAGATGAACGATCCCCGGGCGCGCCGCTACCGCTATCCTTTTATCAACTGCACCCACTGCGGGCCGCGGCTGACCATTATTCGCGCCATGCCCTACGACCGGCCCTTCACCGCAATGGCGCCGTTCCCGCTCTGTTCCCCTTGTGAGGCGGAATTCCGCGATCCTGCCGATCGCCGTTTTCACGCCCAGCCGGTGGCCTGTCCCGACTGCGGGCCGCGACTGGAATGGCGGGCAGAGGGGGAAACGCTGGACGGCGAGGCGGCGCTGCAGGCGGCTATCGCCCGGCTGGCGGCGGGCGACATCGTGGCGATAAAAGGCATCGGCGGCTTTCATCTGGCCTGCGACGCCGGTAATTCCGCAGCCGTTGCCACGCTGCGGGCGCGAAAACACCGTCCGGCGAAACCGCTGGCGGTGATGTTGCCGTCAGCGGCGGGCTTACCCGCCGACGCCGCGGCGCTGATGGGCTCCTCTGCGGCCCCCATCGTGCTGATTGCCAAAGCGCAGGTCTCCGGCCTGTGCGACGAGATTGCGCCAGGGCTTGCGGAAGTTGGGGTGATGCTGCCGTCTAATCCGCTGCAGCATTTGCTTCTGCAGGGCCTGGCGCGCCCCATCGTAATGACCTCCGGCAACCTTAGCGGCCGTCCGCCGGCGTTAAGTAATGCTCAGGCGCTCAATGAGTTAGCCGACATTGCCGACGGCTTTCTCTTGCATAATCGCGACATCGTACAGCGGATGGATGATTCACTGGTGCGCTCAAGCGGTGAAATGCTGCGCCGCGCCCGGGGCTACGTCCCGGACGCGCTGCCGCTGCCGCCGGGGCTAGGAGACATCCCGCCGCTGCTGGCTCTCGGCGCGGATATGAAAAATACCTTCTGCCTGGCGCGCGGCAGCGAAGCGGTGCTGAGCCAGCACTTTGGCGATCTTGGCGAGGAAGGTGTTGAACAGCAGTGGCGCAGCGCCCTGCAGCTGATGCAGAGCATTTACGCGTTTGTGCCGCAGCGGGTGGTGGTTGATGCCCATCCCGGCTATCGCTCAACGCAGTGGGCGGCCTCCCTGCCCCTGCCGCTGGAGACAGTGCTGCATCACCATGCCCACGCCGCGGCGTGCCTGGCGGAGCACCGCTGGCCGCTTGACGGCGGGGACGTTATCGCCCTGACACTCGACGGTATTGGTATGGGGGAGAACGGCGCGCTGTGGGGCGGGGAGTGCCTGCGGGTCAACTATCGCGAATGCGAACATCTTGGCGGGCTGCCGGCCGTCGCGCTGCCAGGGGGGGACCTGGCGGCACGCCAGCCGTGGCGAAATTTGCTGGCCCACTGTTTGGCCTTTGTCCCTGACTGGCAGGATTATCCGCAGGCCGCCACCCTGCGCCAGCGCAACTGGCCGCTGCTGGCGCAGGCCATCGAGCGCGGGATTAACGCGCCGCGCGCCTCATCCTGCGGACGGCTGTTTGATGCCGTTGCCTGCGCCCTGGATTGCGCGCCGGAGAGTCTGAGCTATGAAGGCGAAGCGGCCTGTCGGCTGGAGGCGCTGGCCGCCAGCTGCCCCGGCGTCAGCCACCCGGTTACGCTGCCGTGGCGCGACGACGCGCTGGATTTAGCGACCTTCTGGCGGCAATGGCTGAGCTGGCAGGCGACTCCGGCGCAGAAAGCCTGGGCATTCCACGACGCCCTGGCCTGTGGACTGGCGGCGATGGCCCGCGACTGCGCCACCGTCCGCGGCATCGACACGATGGTCTGCAGCGGCGGGGTGCTGCATAACCGCCTGCTGGCGGCGCGATTGACCTTTTATCTGGCGGATTTTACTCTGCTGTTTGCACAGCAGTTGCCGGCCGGCGACGGCGCAATCGCCTATGGTCAGGCGGTGATCGCCGCCGCCCGCGGGCAGGCTCAAGGAATACAACCATGATAATGACAGTTTTACGCCAGCAGCCGCGCGCCGCGGGTCTGGTGCTGGGGTTGATCGCGGCGAATTTACTGGCCTGGTGCTGGGCGCTGCAGGCCTTTGGCGACAGCGGCGCGCTGATGGCCGCCAGCCTGCTGGCCTGGGGCTACGGCCTGCGCCACGCGGTGGACGCCGACCATATTGCGGCGATTGATAACGTGACCCGCAAGATGATGCAGCAGGGGCGGCGGCCTTTCGCCGTCGGGGCGTGGTTTTCGCTGGGCCACTCATCGATTGTGGTGCTGGCCTCGGCGGCGATTGCCGCGACCGCCACCGCCTTCAGCACGCAGATGAGCTGGCTGCATGATACCGGTAGCGTTATCGGCACCGCCGTGTCGGCCCTGTTTTTACTGGCGATGGCCTTTATCAACCTGGTGATTTTACGCAGCGTGTGGCGCAGCTTTCGGGCATGGAAGCGCGGAGAGCCGGTGAGCGACGAAATCGTCAGCGGCGGCGGGGTGATGAGCTGGCTGTTTGGCAAGACCTTCCGTCTGATAAGCCGCAGCTGGCAGATGTACCTGGTCGGTTTCCTGTTTGGCCTCGGTTTTGATACCGCCACCGAAATCGGCGTACTGGGTATCTCCGCCGCCGGTGCGTCGAGCGGGATTTCCGTCTGGTCGATTATGGTCTTCCCGGCGCTGTTCGCCAGTGGTATGGCGCTGGTGGATACCCTCGATAACGTGCTGATGGTCGGCGCCTACGGCTGGGCGTTCAGCAAACCGCAGCGCAAGCTCTATTACAACATGACCATCACCGGCACCTCGGTGGTGGTGGCGCTGTTTATCGGCGGCCTGGAAGCGCTGGGCCTGCTGATGGATAAGTTTGCGCTCAGCGGCGGAATATGGCGCTGGGTAGGGGCGTTAAACGACAACCTCGGCGACGCCGGATTTGTGGTGGTCGGGTTGTTTGTCGCCTGTTGGGCGCTATCGGTGCTTAACTATCGCTGGCGCGGCTACGACAATCTGGCGCGCTAGGCTGGATATGTTCCCGGCTTGCGCTGCGCTTAGCCGGGCTACCAGGACAATACCGTAGCCCGGCTAAGGCGTTTACGCCGCAACCGGGAAAACCATCAACTTACCAGTTGTTTGAGCAGCGCAAAGGCTTCCTTCATTTTGTCTTCGCTGACCACAAAGGCGCGCAGCTGGTTTTCGGCATCCACGCCTTTCGCCACCAGCCCCTCTTTGGCGGCCACGATATTCCACGTCAGATCGTCGCGGCGGGTGTCGCCGGCCAGATGCAGCGGCAGATCCGGGGTTTTCACCTTCACCAGCATTGGCGGCAGCTTGAGTTCTCCCGCCTGCGCCAGCAGATTTTTACTCAGGCACATGGCACTGAGTAAAATCGGCTGCAGGAACGGCAGTACCACGCCGTTGATTTCCGCACAGTCGCCGAGCGCATAAATCGCCGGGTCGCTGGTTTGCAGCTGGCTATTGACCACAATACCGCGGTTAATCTGCAGTCCGGCGTGGCGCGCCAGCGACGTTTCCGGGCGCAGGCCGGCGGCGGCCACCACCGCATCGACGGTTATCGCGCGCTGGCGATCGAGACTGACGCGAATGCCGTCGGCGGTTTGCTCCAGCCCCTCCAGCTGCGTTTTCAGCATCAGATGTACGCCCATCTCGGTGAGCCGATGCTGCAGGCGGCTGCTGGCCTCCGGCGGCATCAGCGCCGCCAGCACGCTGGCGGAGTTATCGACTACCGTTACCGCTTTACCGGCGCGGCAGAAATCCATCGCCAGTTCGCAGCCAATCAGGCCGCCGCCGACGATCAGCACGCGCTTCGCGTCGTGCAGCCGGCTCTGCGCCGCGCCATATTCGCGCTGGCTATTGAGCGTTAGCATCAGCTCGCGCCCCGGCACCGACGGGATAAACGGCGTCGCGCCGGTGGCCAGCACCAGTTTGTCGTAGCGCCACTGGTTATCGTGGCTCTTCACTAACCGGTTTTCGGCGTCGATATCGCTTACCCAGGTATGGGGAAACAGACGCAGAGTGTACTGCTCGGCGAACTCGCCGGCACTTTGCAGGGTCAGATCGTCGGCCTTCTGTCCGCGGCTGATGACATGGCTGAGGTCCGGTTTGTTGTATTCATCCATGCTATCGGCGGCGATGAGGGTCAGCGGGATTTGCGCATCCTGCTTACGAATATTTTTCACCAGCTGGCGGGCCGCGAAGCCCGAGCCGATGATGACGATGCCATCACTCATTTTGCCTCCGTCGCCAGTACGTCAAAGACATCTTTGCCAAGAGAACACTCAGGGCAGAGGAAATTGTCCGGCACTTCGCTCCACGGCGTACCCGGCTGTACATCCTGATTAGGTTCGCCTTTCGCCGGGTCATAGACCCACTGGCACACGCTGCACTGCATCATGGGACCGAGTTCGGCGGCCGCGGCGGCGGCACAGGCGCAGTCCTGTGGTTCCGGTGTTGTCGCTGCTTCAGCAACCGGCAGCGGCGAGAGGGCCCATTGGCGAGCGATGTCGCGACCGTGTTGGCGGCACAGCTCCAGCGCGTCGATATCCGGGCGCCATTTGGCTTTCAGGCTCAGCGACATCTCAAAGCCGGCATCCTGCAGGCGGGTGGACAGGCGGTCTACCGCGCCGCCGCTCCAGCCGTGCGAGCCAAAGGCGCTGGCGCGTTTATTGCGAAAACGCAGCCCGGTCATCTCTTCCACCAGCCCGGCGATTTTCGGCATCATCACGTTGTTCATGGTGGACGTGCCGACAAGTACGCCTTTCGAGCGGAAAACATTGGTGAGGATGTCGTTTTTGTCGCTGCGGGCGACGTTAAAGATTTTCACCGCTACCCGTGGGTCAACCTCGGTGATCCCTTGGGCAATGGCGTCCGCCATCATGCGGGTATTATTGGACATGGTGTCGTAGAAGATGGTGATGCGATCTTCCTGATAATCCGCCGCCCACTCGAGGTATTTCTCGACGATTTGCGTCGGGTTATCGCGCCAGACCACGCCGTGGGAGGTGGCAATCATCTCCACCGGCAGGTTGAAACCGAGGATTTCAGTAATTTTCGGCGTCACCAGGCGGCTGAAGGGCGTCAGGATGTTGGCGTAGTAACGCTGGCACTGTTCGTACAGTTCAGTCTGGTCCACTTCATCGTTGAACAGGTGTTCGTCGCAATAGTGCTGGCCGAAGGCGTCGTTGCTGAACAGCACCGCGTCGCCGGTCAGGTAGGTCATCATGCTGTCCGGCCAGTGCAGCATCGGCGTTTCCACGAAGATCAGCTGTTTACCGTTACCGATGTCGAGAGTATCGCCGGTTTTCACCACGTGGAAGTTCCACTCCGGATGATGATGGTGGCCGTTGATCGAGTCGATGGCGTTGGCCGTGCAGTAGATCGGCGTATCGGGGATCTGCATCATCAGTTCGGTCAGCACGCCGGCATGGTCCTCTTCGGCGTGGTTAATGACGATATAGTCGAGGTCGGCGAGGTCGATTTCGCGGCGCAGGTTCTGTACGAACTCGCGGCTGAATTTATGATCGACGGTATCGATCAGCACGTTTTTCTCTTCGCGGATGAGATAGCTGTTGTAGCTGCTGCCGCGCAGCGTTTTATATTCGGTGCCGTGGAAATCACGCACTTCCCAGTCACGTTGGCCAACCCAAAGAATGTTATTTTTCACCACAATAGACATAGCAACCTCAATCAATACAGTGTGTTTAAACTCAGTTGACTGGCTTATATCAAGTTGCGTGCCAACTTTTTAATTCATTGATAATTATCTGTTTTTAATTTTTTCTGATTTTGGTTGTTGTCAAAATGACAATGGTTAAAATAGTCGATATGACAATGCGTATTGTCAAAATGACAATGGAGCGGCAATGAGTTTTTCCGTCGACGAGCTGGCGAGAATCGCCATAGATTTACAAAGCGATATTGGTCACACCGACCGCTTTTCGCGCCTGATTACTACCCTGCGGCAAATTCTTGGCTGCGATGCCTCAGCGCTGCTGCGCTATGAGGCGCATCAGTTTGTGCCGCTGGCGATCGATGGCCTGGCGCAGGATGTGCTCGGTCGGCGCTTTGCCCTGGAAGGACACCCGCGGCTGGAGGCGATTGCGCGCGCCGGGGATGTGGTGCGCTTCCCGGCGGATAGCGACCTGCCCGACCCCTATGACGGGCTGATCCCCGGTCATGAGAGCCTCAAAGTCCATGCCTGCGTGGGACTGCCGCTGTTTGCCGGGCAGACGCTGATTGGCGCGCTGACCCTGGACGGCATGGATGCCGATCGTTTCGATAGCTTCAGCGATGAAGAGCTGCGGCTGATTGCCGCGCTGGTGGCCGGGGCGCTGAATAATGCGCTGCTTATCGCCCGCCTTGAAGCGCAAAACGTCCTGCCGGCGCAGGCGGTGAATTACCCGCAGCCTGAGCGTCAGGAGATTATCGGCCTGTCGGCGCCCATGCTGCAGCTGAAAAAAGAGATCGATATCGTCGCCGCCTCGGATTTAAACGTGCTGATAAGCGGCGAAACCGGCACCGGTAAAGAGCTGGTGGCGAAGGCGGTGCACCAGGGATCGCCGCGAGCCGCCAATCCGCTGGTCTATCTCAACTGCGCGGCGCTGCCGGAAAGCGTGGCGGAGAGCGAGCTGTTCGGCCATGTTAAAGGGGCATTTACCGGGGCTATCAGCAACCGCAGCGGTAAATTTGAGATGGCTGATAACGGCACCCTGTTCCTTGATGAAATCGGCGAACTGTCGCTGGCGTTGCAGGCGAAGCTGCTGCGCGTGTTGCAGTATGGCGATATTCAGCGCGTCGGCGATGACCGCAGCCTGCGGGTCGATGTGCGGGTGCTGGCGGCGACGAACCGCGATCTGCGCCAGGAGGTGGTGGAAGGGCGCTTTCGCGCCGATCTGTACCATCGGCTGAGCGTCTTCCCGCTGTCGGTTCCGGCGCTACGCGAACGGGAGAACGATGTGGTGCTGCTGGCGGGCTATTTCTGTGAGCAGTGCCGCCTGCGGATGGGGCTGGCGCGGGTCATTTTGGCTGAGGCGGCGCGAAACAGGCTGCAGCAGTGGTCCTGGCCGGGCAACGTGCGCGAACTGGAGCATGCTATTCACCGGGCGGTGGTGCTGGCGCGGGCCACCCAGGCCGGTGATGAAGTGGTCCTGGAGCCGCAGCATTTCCAGTTTGCGGTGACGGCGCCGATGTTGCCGACTGAGACGGCGGCAGCGGCGCCGGCGACGGAAAACGTCAATTTGCGCGAGGCGACTGACTCTTTTCAGCGAGAAGCGATTAGCCGCGCCCTGGAGGCGAACCAGCGCAACTGGGCGGCGACCGCCCGAGCGCTGGAACTGGACGTCGCCAACCTGCATCGGCTGGCGAAACGTCTGGGGCTTAAAGGATCCCCGCCTGGTAAAAGTTCTGCAGGTTAATGGCGCCGACCAGTTGGCCGTTCTCATCCACTACCGGCGCGGCGCTGATTTTGTGTTTCATCAGCCGCTCTTTGGCTTCCACCGCGCGGCTATCCGCCTGCAGCGTTACGCCGTTGCGGGTCATCGCCCGAGTGACGCCATCGTTGAGCGTACCGCCAGCAACCAGCCAGCGGCGCAGGTCGCCGTCGGTGAAAACGCCCTGCACGCGGTTGGCTTCATCGCAGACCGCCACCAGGCCGAGTCCGGTTCGGCTTAGTTCGAGCATAGCGTCCATGACATTGGCCTCGGTATTGACCCGCGGCACTTCTTCATCACGACGCATCAGGTGATGCACTTTGTTCAGCAGCCGCGCGCCGAGGGCGCCCGCCGGGTGGGAACGGGCGAAATCCTCTTCATTGAAACCGCGCGCCTGCATCACCGCCATCGCCAACGCGTCGCCCAGCATCAGCGTGTTGACGGTGCTGGAGGTTGGCGCCAGATGCATCGGGCAGGCCTCGCGCTCCACGGCGATATCCAGCACCGCTTTCGCCGCCAGCGCCAGCGGCGAGGTGGATTTGCCGGTCATCGCCAGCAGCGGAATGCCTTTTTCTTCCAGCCGCGGCACGATGAGATCCAGCTCTTTCGCGCTACCGGAGTAGGAGATAAACAGCATCACGTCGCGGCTATCGAGCATGCCGAGATCGCCGTGCAGGGCTTCCGCCGGATGGACGAAAAAGGCCGGGGTGCCGGTGCTGGCGAAGGTTGCCGCCAGCTTTTTACCGATGTGGCCGGATTTACCGATACCGGAGACAATCAGTTTGCCCTCGCAGTGGATAATGGTTTCCGCCGCGCGGATGAAGTCGTCGCCCAGGCGCTCCGGCAGGCGGCTCGCCTCCTGCAGCTCAAGCATCAGGGTCTGGCGTCCGGCCTCTAACAAAAAGTTACTCATGATGTTCTCCAGTAATAATGACTGCTATGCCTTTGGCTTCCAGCGCTCGCTGGAATTCCGGGTCAATATCGGCATCGGTAATCAATTTATCCACGCGTTCAAGGCCGCAGACAATATTGGGGCTTTTACGACCAAACTTGGATGAGTCGGCCATCAGGATCACTTCGCGGGCGGCGTTGCACATCGCTTTGCTGACGGTATAGACCTCATTAAAGGTAGTGACTCCGGCGTTCAGATCGATACCGTCGGTGCCCATAAACAGCTTGTCGAAGCTGAACTGTTCGAAGGCGTTTTCCGCCAGCTGGCCGTGAAAAGAGGCCGATTTTTTACGGAAGGTGCCGCCCGGCATCAGGATGGTCTGCTCGTTATCGAACTCTGATAGCGCGTTGACGATATGCAGGCTGTTGGTCATCACCGTGATGTTATTGAAGTGACTCAGCAATGGCACCATCTGCAGCACGGTGCTGCCGGCGTCGAGGATAATTGAATCGCCATCGTGGATGTATCGCACGGCGGCCTCGGCAATCTGGGCTTTTTTATGGGTGTTGATCAGCGTTTTATGGTCAATCGGCGGATCGGCTTCATCCTTGTTGAGTACCACGCCACCGTAGGTGCGAATGACGGTGCCGGCGTTTTCCAGCGTGACCAGATCCTTGCGGATGGTGGTGCCAGTGGTATCGAAGTGTTGCGCCAGCTCTTCGACCGAGCATTTTCCCTGCGACTGCAGGAACTCGAGAATGGCTGCCTGGCGCTGACGTGGTTTCATAGGCGTCTATCCTGCGTTTAAGTTTCGAAGTGATAATTTCGCAAGATATTTACTTTTACAACGAAATTATCCATGTTTCGGATTAAGCGCTAATGATAGTGCATTCTGACAGCGCGGATCATGGGGAAAGATCACATCAGGCTGCAATTCCGCAATATGTTTGCCTGCCAGAGCCGGGATCTTTTGCGGACTGGCGAAAATGGTGAAGCCTTTCATCAGCAGCGTGTCGCTAATGCGGTCGTTATCATCGACGGCGATGGCGACGATGGCGCGCGGTTGAAAGCGCCCGGCGGAGCGGCCGACGCCCACCCGCCCCTGCTGGCACAGGCTATCAAAGGCGCGATTGAAGCGGCGGATCTGCCAGCCGCCAAAGGCCAGCTGGGTAAGCCAGGCGATGGCGGCGACGATGATTAATGCAGTAACCATAGGTCTCTCCTTAAGGGGGGCGGGAACAGCCCAGGTCACGGCGCGAGCGCCTAACCCGAGCGACCCGCGGTGCCGTTTTTTTGTCGGGTGGCGGCTAACGCCTTACCCGACCTACAGTTTTGTAGCCCGGATAAGCGCAGCGCCATCCGGGAACCTGTTAAAACATCACCTGGCCGCCGGTGACGTTGATCGACTGCCCGGTGCAGTACGACGCCTGTGGGCTAGCGTAAAACATCAATACGTTCAGCACATCCTGATATTCGCAGCCGCGCTTCAGCGGCACCTTGTCGATGTAGTACTGCTCGACTTCGCTCTCATCGATACCGAGCTTGGTGGCATACTGCGGCAGCAGCGACTGGAACATCGGCGACTTCAGCAGATTGCCGAGCATCAGCGAATGCACGGTAATGCCATATTCCGCCAGATCCAGCGCCAGCGACTGGGTCAGCCCGACGCCGCCGAACTTCGCCGCGCTGTAGCCGGAGTTGTGCTTACTGCCGACTTTGCCGGATTTCGAGTTGATCTGAATGATCCGCCCCTTAATGCCGTCGCGGATCATCAACCGCGAGAACTCGCGGGCGCAGAGAAAATAGCCCACCAGATTGACCTGCAGCGAGCGGTCGAAATCCCCCAGCGCGAAGTCGCTAATAAACGCCGCCTTGGCGATCCCGGCGCTGTACACCAGCAGGTCGACGCGCGAAAAAATCTCATCCACCCCGTGGGCCAGGGCGGTGACGCTGGCCTCGCTGGTGGCGTCGGCGCCGAAGCCGTACGCCATACCTTCGCCATACTCAGCGTTAATCTCCTGGGCGACGCGGCTGGCTTTTTCGCTCTGAATATCGACCACCGCCACGCGGTAGCCCTCGGCGGCCAGCCCGCGGCACAGAAACTCTCCTAAGGTTTGTCCACCGCCAATGACAACAGCAACCTGATTCATCTCTCTCTCCTTTTAAGCAACAAACTTCAGTACGCAGCCGGGCGCGATGGCGTCCGGCACCGGGCCCGCCACATGGACGGTACCTGGGAACTCCGCTTCACGATGGCCGTCAAAGCGCAGGGTGATGTGGCCCAGCTCGCGCAGGTTTTGTTCAGCGACCTCGCCGACGGCGGTCACCGGGTAGCGCTGTTCGCCAAGCTGCAGCTCTGCCCCCGGCTGCAGCGTGCCAGCAAGCTCGCCGTGGTTGTGAATAAAGCAGTACTCTTCGATATCCGCCGGGGCGCCCTCGCGGAAGGTGATCAGCATTTGCTCTTCCAGCGCCATCGTCGCGCAGGCGCCGATGTGCGTAATGGTGGTCTGGTAAATCACAGTCATCTGCAGGAACCTCTTACTGGTAAATAAATCCGGAAACGAACCACGCGATCAGCACCGTTGGTGCGCCGGTCAGAAAGCGGCTGACCAGCACCGACGGCACGCCGACGCGCACGGTATCCTGGCGGGCTTCGGCTAGCGACAGGCCTACCGGAATAAAATCGCAGGCGGCCTGGGCGTTAATGGCGAATAGGGCGGGCAGGGCGAGGTGCGGCGGAATGTTGCCGAGGCCGATTTGAACGCCGATCAGCACGCCGATCACCTGAGCTATCACCGCGCCGGGGCCGAGAAACGGCGACAGCAGCGGGAAAGAGCAAATCAGCGCCAGGGTTACCAGCCCCAGCGGATGGCTGGCGAGCGGCGCCAGGCCGTGGGCGATCCAGTCGCCGATGCCGGAGGCCATGATGATGCCGATCAGCGCCGAGACGAAAGCCATAAACGGCAGAATGGTTTTCAGCACCGTATCAATGGTGTCGCGCCCGGCCTGGAACAGCACCGCCACCACCGAACCCATGCCCATCCCGACCTTCGCCAGCAGGCCATCGCTCTGTTCAGTAATCTTCTTGCTGGTGTCGTAATCGCGACCCGCGCTCTTGTTTTCCTCCGGCGGCTCGGAAACCCCTGCGCTGTCGGGAGCGATGCACTGGATGTTGTCCTCTTTGACGCCGGAGACATAAATATCTTCCGTGATGTACTGGGCCAGCGGCCCTGATTTGCCGGTGGCATGGATATTCACCGTCGGGATGCGGCGCTTAGGATAGAGCCCGCAGCGCAGGGTGCCCCCGCAGTCGATAATCGCCACGCCGATGTCGCTTTCCGCTGGTTCCCCCTCTTTAAACCCGTCCACCGGCTGCCAGCCGGTCAGGCTGGCGATGCGGTCAACGATCGCCGGGCGGGTGCCGGCGGTGATATAGACGATCTTTTTGCCTTCGACGGCGTCGAGCTCAAGCGGGCCGCCCCAGCCGCCGGTGCCTTTCTCTATACGAATACGGGTCATGATGTCGCTCCTGACAGATGCACTTTCTGGGAAAGCTGAATCGCCATTTTTCTCTCGAAAATCGAGGTGGTCAGGTCGGTGACCCAGCCGCGGAAGAAGTTAGTCACCAGGCCAACCAGCAGGTAGCTCACCGCCAGCGGACCGAGCGGCAGGCCGAGGGTAGTGAGGCCGTTGGCGATGCCGAGATAGACGAACAGCTCGCCGGGGTTGATATGTGGAAACAGCCCGTTCATTGAGTGGCAGCTATACGACGCCGCCGCGTAATAGCTGGGCTTGTACTTCTCTGGCATAAACCGACCGAGGCTTAACGTCATTGGGTTACAAAACACGAAGGTGCCGATGCAGGGTAGCAGCAGGTAGCGGGAGATTGGGTTTCCTGCGCAGCGCTGCGCCAGCTTCTCGATCCGCTGCTGGCCGATAAAGTTGATCAGCGCGTTCATGATCACCAGCAGGCTGATCAGCAAGGGGAGGATCCCGGTCACCATGCCGGTAAATACCTCGCCGCCTTTCTGAAACAGGCCGATAAACCACTCCGCGCCGTGGGTCACGACGTCAATCATTGTTCTCTCCTTCAGCATGTTATTTTTCTTGCTAATCGCAGGCTGATTTTAATCATTTTGAAAGGTTTAAAAGTGTTAAATGGATCGCAAAATGAAAGATAAATATTTTATTTTGAAAGATAATGCGGGCGAGATGAAATGTTGCAGGGCATAAAAGCACGCAGGGGAGGAGCCGTTGAAGGACTATTTTGTCTACAAACAGATTGTCGCTTTCTTGTTGGTCGTCGCATGCTTTACCATAATTATCCCTTGCTGAATTTGTTAAACGGAATTCCCATGTTGAAGCGTCGCTATCTGGCTTTACTTCCCCTTTGTGTGCTCCTCGCTGCCTGCAGCAGCAAACCCAAGACCCCCGCGGAAACGGAGATGGCGAGTGGAACCGGCGGCTTTTTGCTGGAACCGCAGCATAACGTGATGCAGATGGGCGGCGACTTCGCCAACAACCCGGCGGCGGCGCAGTTTATCGATAAGATGGTGGCGAAGCACGGCTTCGACAGGCAGCAGCTGCAGGAGATCCTGTCGCAGGCAAAGCGCCTGGATTACGTCCTGCGGCTGATGGATCGTCAGGCGCCGACCGGCCTGCCGCCAACCGGGCCGACCGGCGCCTGGCTGCGCTACAAGAAACAGTTCATTACCCCGGATAATGTGCAGAACGGCGTGGTGTTCTGGAATCAGTATCAGGACGCGCTCAACCGCGCTTATCAGGTTTACGGCGTGCCGCCGGAAATCATCGTCGGCATTATCGGCGTGGAGACTCGCTGGGGCCGGGTGATGGGCAAAACCCGGATCCTCGACGCGCTGGCGACGCTGTCGTTTAGCTACCCGCGCCGCGCCGAATACTTCTCGTCGGAGCTGGAAACTTTCCTGCTAATGGCGCGCAGCGAAAGCGACGACCCGCTGGATCTGAAAGGCTCTTTCGCCGGGGCGATGGGCTACGGTCAGTTTATGCCGTCCTCCTATAAGCAGTATGCGGTCGATTTTAACGGTGACGGACATATCAACCTGTGGGACCCGGTGGATGCTATCGGCAGCGTGGCCAACTACTTCAAACAGCATGGCTGGGTGAGCGGCGATCTGGTGGCGGTGCAGGCGCTGGGGCAGGCCCCGGGGCTGGAGAATGGTTTCAAGACTAAATACAGCGTTTCGCAGCTGGCGGCCGCAGGGCTGACCCCGACCCAGCCGCTGGGTAACCATCAGCAGGCCAGCCTGCTGCGGCTGGACGTCGGCACCGGCTATGAGTACTGGTACGGGCTGCCGAACTTCTACACCATCACCCGCTACAACCACAGCACCCACTACGCGATGGCCGTCTGGCAGCTGGGTCTGGCGGTTGCGCAGGCCCGCGGCGGTTATTAATCCTTTCATCCGGCTGACAATTTCCCAGCCTCCCCGGATAGCGGCGCGTAGCGCCTTATCCGGGCTACGGTCCGGTATCCGGTTGCTAGCCCCGGTAAGCGCAGCGCGACCGGGGGATGACGCCGGGGAGGCCGCGCTTATCCCCCCGTTTTTTCCCGTCTCCATGCCTCTTGTTGACCTTTGTTACATTTCCGCTGACTGACGCTGATTTACATTCTTTCTTCGCTTCGTTATTGTTATGTTATAACATTAAATTGAGGCGGGGATATGTTCACATCGATTTTTATGGCATCCGGCGCGGCGCGCGCGGCTATCGCAGGCGTGCTGCTGGCGGCGCTATGGTTAGCAACCTGGTGGGCGGTGACGCTGCCATGATTGAACTGGAGCAGCTGGTTGCCGGCTATGACGGGGTAGCGATCACCCCTCCGCTGAGCGGGATGATATGCCCCGGCAGCCTGACGGCAATTGTTGGCCTCAATGGCTGCGGAAAATCAACGCTGCTGAAAACCCTCGCCGGGTTTCTTCCGCCGGTCAGTGGCCGCCTGCGCTGGCAGGGAACACGGCCGGTGATCGGCTGGCTGGCGCAGCGCCATGCCCTCGAGTCGCAGTTTCCTCTCAACGTGCAGGATGTGGTAAGCCAGGGCGCATGGCCCGGCGTGTCGCTGCTGCGCGGTCTGGGGGGCGGCACCCGGCGACGCATCGGCGCGGTGCTGGAGCGGGTCGGGCTGGCGGGCCTGGCGAAAACGCCGATCGAAGCGCTCTCCGGCGGCCAGTTTCAGCGCATGCTATTTGCCCGGGTGATGGTGCAGCAGGCGCCGCTGGTGATGCTCGACGAGCCCTTCACCGGTATCGACGAAGCGACCAGTCGCGAACTAATGGATTTGATCCTCGAGATGCACCGGCAGGGACAGACCATCCTGGCGGTGCTGCATGATAACCAGCGGGTGGCCGACTTTTTCCCCGAGACGCTGCTGCTGACTCCCCAGCGCGCCTGCTGGGGCGCTACCCGGGCGGTGCTCCCGGCCTTCAGTCATGTGAGGTCGGCATGATCTGGCACACCTTCTTTCAGCCTTTCATTGAATTCGGCTTTATGCGTCGGGCCCTCGTGGTGTGTCTGGCGCTGTCGCTGAGCACCACCATGCTGGGCGTCTTCCTGCTGCTGCGGCGCATGAGCCTGATGGGCGATGCGCTGTCGCACGCCATTCTCCCCGGCGTGGCGGTGGGGTATCTGCTGAGCGGCATGTCGCTGCTGGCCATGACCCTCGGCGGCTTCATCGCCGGTATCGTGGTTGCCTTGGTGGCCGGGTGGGTGAGCCGGCGGACACCGTTAAAAGAGGACGCCAGTTTTGCCGGATTTTATCTGGGCTCGCTGGCCCTGGGCGTCACCCTGGTGTCGCTGCGCGGCTCCAGCGTGGACCTCCTGCATCTGCTGTTTGGCTCCATTCTGGCGGTCGACCGCGATGCGGCGCTGTTTGTCAGCGGCGTCGCCAGCCTGACGCTATTGTGCATTGCGCTGTGCTACCGCGGTCTGGTCAGCGAGGCGTTCGACAGCGCCTGGCTGCAGGTGAATCACCGGCGGCTGCCTGCGCTGCTGCATGGGCTTTTTCTGGCGCTGCTGGTGCTTAATCTGGTGGCCGGGTTTCAGGTGCTCGGCACGCTGATGGCGGTAGGGGTAATGATGCTCCCGGCGGTCGCCGCGCGCTGCTGGGCGCGCACGCTGCCGGGCATTCTGCTGCTGGCGGCGGGAATGGGCGCGCTCTGCGCCTGGCTGGGATTAAGCCTCTCCTGGGCGATTAGTCTTCCCGCCGGGCCCGCTATTGTGCTGACCGCCAGCGCACTGTTTTTTGTTTCGCTATTTTTTGGCACGCGCAGCCGGCTGCTGGTCGGTTGGCGCACATTGATGGGGTAAGGAAATGATGAAACGTAGTGCAATAGTGGTCGCGCTGGCCCTCGGCCTGATGGCGCAGGGGGCCATGGCGAAAACGCTGAATGTGGTAAGCAGTTTTTCGGTGTTGGGTGATATAGCGCAGCAGGTCGGCGGGGAGCATGTCCATGTGGATACCCTGGTCGGCCCGGACGGCGATCCGCACACCTTCGAACCGTCTCCGAAGGATAGCGCGCTGCTCAGCAAGGCCGACGTGGTGGTGGTTAACGGCCTGGGGCTGGAAGGGTGGCTGGATCGCCTGATTAAGGCCTCTGGTTTTAAGGGCGAGCTGGTGGTGGCATCGAAAGGCGTCAAGACCCATACCCTTGATGAAGAGGGTAAAACGGTGACCGATCCCCACGCCTGGAACAGCGCAGCGAACGGCGCATTGTATGCGCAGAATATCCTCGAAGGTCTGGTGAAAGCCGACCCGGAAGATAAAGCGGCGTTGACGAGCAGCGGCAAGCGCTATATCGACCAGCTGACGTCTCTCGACGGCTGGGCGAAAGCGCAGTTCAGCGCCATTCCGCTGGCCAAGCGCAAGGTCCTGACCAGCCATGACGCTTTCGGCTATTTTGGCCGGGCTTATCACGTGACCTTCCTCGCGCCACAGGGGCTCTCTTCAGAGAGCGAGACCAGCGCGGCGCAGGTGGCGGCGCTGATTAAGCAAATCAAAGCGGATGGCGTCCATACCTGGTTTATGGAGAACCAGCTTGACCCGCGGCTGGTGAAGCAGATTGCCAGCGCCACCGGCGCGCAGCCGGGGGGCGAACTCTATCCGGAAGCGCTATCTAAGCCGGGCGGCGTCGCCGATAGTTACGTCAAAATGATGCGTCACAACGTTGAGCTTATCGCTAACAGCATGAAGTAACAGGTTGTCTGGTCGTCCTGGTTATCACAGGACGACCCATTTCTGGATCCCCCCTCGTAAAATCGCCACTTCATCCCCATATCTCTGTCGAAAGTGCTATCTTTGATGGCCTCTTTATCCAGAGCAAAGCGGGGCGATAATGACCGATTCAGAATTAATGCAGCTAAGCGAGAAGATTGGCCGGGCGCTGAAGGCGCGTGGGGCGACGGTGACCACGGCGGAATCCTGTACCGGCGGCTGGATTGCGAAAGCGATCACCGATATTGCCGGCAGCTCGGCGTGGTTTGAACGTGGCTTTGTCACCTACAGCAACGAAGCTAAATCGCAAATGATCGGCGTCAGCGAAGCGACGCTGCGCGACAACGGCGCGGTAAGCGAACCGGTGGTGGTGGAGATGGCGATTGGCGCGCTGCGCGCGGCGCGTGCGGATTATGCCATCTCCGTTAGCGGCGTCGCCGGGCCGGATGGCGGCAGCGTCGAAAAGCCGGTCGGCACGGTATGGTTCGGCGTCGCCAGCGTGAGCGGGCAAGGGGTGACGCGGCGGGAATGTTTTGCCGGAGACCGCGAAGCGGTGCGTCGTCAGGCGACGGCCTATGCGCTAAATCTGCTCTGGCAACAATTTCTACAAAACACTTGATACTGTATGACTATACAGTATAATTGCCTCAACTGAACAAATATTAACGGCGAAGCGAACACGCTTTACCCTGCATGATTAGGAGTAACAATGGCGATCGACGAAAACAAACAGAAAGCGTTGGCGGCTGCACTGGGCCAGATCGAAAAGCAATTCGGTAAAGGCTCCATCATGCGCCTGGGTGAAGACCGCACCATGGATGTGGAAACCATCTCCACCGGCTCGCTTTCTCTGGATATCGCGCTGGGCGCCGGCGGTCTGCCAATGGGCCGTATCGTCGAGATCTACGGTCCGGAATCCTCCGGTAAAACCACCCTGACGCTGCAGGTTATCGCCGCAGCGCAGCGTGAAGGTAAAACCTGTGCGTTCATCGATGCTGAACATGCGCTGGATCCGGTCTATGCACGCAAACTGGGCGTCGATATCGACAACCTGCTGTGTTCTCAGCCGGACACCGGCGAGCAGGCGCTGGAGATCTGTGACGCGCTGGCGCGCTCTGGTGCGGTTGATGTTATCGTCGTCGACTCCGTCGCGGCGTTGACGCCGAAAGCGGAAATCGAAGGCGAAATCGGCGACTCTCACATGGGCCTTGCGGCGCGTATGATGAGCCAGGCGATGCGTAAGCTGGCGGGTAACCTGAAGCAGTCCAACACGCTGCTGATCTTTATCAACCAGATCCGTATGAAAATTGGCGTGATGTTCGGTAACCCGGAAACCACTACCGGTGGTAACGCGCTGAAGTTCTACGCCTCTGTGCGTCTGGACATTCGCCGCATCGGCGCGGTGAAAGAGGGCGACAATGTCGTCGGCAGCGAAACCCGCGTCAAAGTGGTGAAAAACAAGATCGCCGCGCCGTTTAAACAGGCCGAATTCCAGATCCTCTACGGCGAAGGCATCAACTTCTACGGCGAGCTGGTAGACCTCGGCGTGAAAGAGAAGCTGATTGAGAAAGCGGGTGCCTGGTATAGCTACAACGGCGACAAAATCGGTCAGGGTAAAGCGAACGCGATCACCTGGCTGAAAGAGAACCCGGCGGCGGCGAAAGAGATTGAGAAGAAAGTGCGCGAACTGCTGCTCAACAATCAGGATGCGAAGCCAGACTTCGTTGTTGACGGCAACGACGCAGAAGAAACCGAACAGGATTTCTGATATCGTCTGCAAGACTGACAGGGCTGCTTAGGCAGCCCTTTTGCTTTGTGAGATTATCGAGGTGCCTGTGACTGAACCTTCATCACGCCGCTCCGGCTACGCCCGCCTGCTGGACCGTGCTATCCGCATTCTGGCGATGCGCGACCACAGCGAGCAGGAGCTGCGACGCAAGCTGGTCGCTCCGGTGATGAGCAAAAACGGTCCTGAGGCGCTGGACGCCACCCCCGACGAGCTGGAGCAGGTTGTCGCCTGGTGTATCGAAAACCGCTACCTTGACGACAACCGCTTCGTCGGCCAGTTCATCGCCAGCCGGAGCCGCAAAGGCTATGGTCCGGCGCGCATTCGCCAGGAGCTCAGCCAGAAAGGCATTGCGCGCCAGGTCGTTGACCAGGCGATGCGCGAATGCGATATCGACTGGGTGAGCCTTGCCAGGGAGCAGGCACAGCGTAAATACGGCGAACCGTTACCTTCCGCCTTTACTGAAAAAGTGAAAGTTCAGCGATTCCTGCTTTACCGCGGCTACCTGATGGAAGATATCCAGGAAATCTGGCGAAATTTTGCAGATTGACCCATCCGGGATTTTACTTCGCCGTAAAGAAAACTTATCTTATTCCCACTTTATTCCGTCGGGCCGCTGGTTGTGACTGTGCAGGCAGCGGCCTGGGCGATTATTCCTTTACACAAAATCATTCAAGCTGCATCAGGGCGGCAAGAGAGACTCTCTTTCGCAACGCACGTCAGTTCGGTGCCGGAAGAGCAAGCGCAGCCAGGACAGAGGCGACTTGAAGGATGACGTGTAGCTTGATTTCAGGATAATTATGAGCAAGAGCACCGCTGAGATCCGTCAGGCGTTTCTCGACTTTTTCCATAGCAAGGGACATCAGGTAGTTGCCAGCAGCTCCCTGGTGCCGCACAACGATCCGACCCTGCTGTTTACCAATGCAGGGATGAACCAGTTCAAGGATGTCTTCCTTGGTCTCGACAAACGTAATTATTCGCGTGCGACCACCGCACAGCGTTGCGTGCGTGCGGGTGGTAAACACAACGATCTGGAAAACGTCGGTTACACCGCGCGTCACCACACCTTCTTTGAAATGCTGGGCAACTTCAGCTTTGGCGATTACTTCAAGCAGGATGCCATCAAATACGCGTGGGAACTGCTGACCGGTGAGAACTGGTTCGCGCTGCCGAAAGAAAAACTGTGGGTTACCGTTTACGAGACCGATGACGAAGCTTTCGACATCTGGGCCAATGAAGTAGGCGTTCCGCGCGAGCGTATTATCCGCATCGGCGACAACAAAGGCGCGCCGTTTGCTTCTGACAACTTCTGGCAGATGGGCGACACCGGTCCGTGCGGCCCGTGCACCGAAATCTTCTTTGACCACGGCGATCATATCTGGGGCGGCCCTCCGGGAAGCCCGGAAGAAGATGGCGACCGTTACATTGAGATTTGGAACATCGTCTTCATGCAGTTCAACCGTCAGGCTGACGGTACCATGGAGCCGCTGCCGAAGCCGTCCGTCGACACCGGTATGGGTCTGGAGCGTATTGCCGCGGTGCTGCAGCACGTTAACTCCAACTATGACATCGACCTGTTCCGCGATCTGATCGCCAGCGTGGCGAAAGTCACCGGCGCGACCGATCTGACGAACAAGTCGCTGCGCGTTATCGCCGACCACATTCGCTCCTGCGCCTTCCTGGTTGCCGACGGCGTGATCCCGTCGAATGAAAACCGCGGCTACGTGCTGCGTCGTATCATTCGCCGCGCGATCCGTCACGGCAACATGCTGGGCGCGAAGGACACCTTCTTCTGGAAACTGGTTGCCCCGCTGATCGATGTGATGGGCTCCGCCGGCGACGAGCTGAAGCAGCAGCAGGCTCAGGTTGAGCAGGTGCTGAAAACCGAAGAAGAGCAGTTTGCCCGCACCCTCGAGCGCGGCCTGGCGCTGCTGGATGAGGAGCTGTCGAAGCTGAAAGGCGACACCCTGGACGGCGAAACCGCCTTCCGTCTGTACGACACCTACGGCTTCCCGGTCGACCTGACCGCCGATGTGTGCCGCGAGCGCAACATCAAGGTTGATGAAGCTGGTTTTGAAGCCGCAATGGAAGAGCAGCGCCGCCGCGCGCGCGAGTCCAGTGGTTTCGGCGCCGACTATAATGCGATGATCCGCGTTGACGGCGCCTCTGAATTTAAAGGCTACGATCATCTGGAGCTGAACGGCAAGGTTACCGCCCTGTTTATCGACGGCAAAGCGGTGGATAGCGTTAGCGCTGGCCAGGAAGCGGTGGTGATCCTTGATCAGACCCCGTTCTATGCGGAGTCCGGCGGCCAGGTGGGCGATAAAGGCGAATTAAAAGGCGCGGGCTTCTCCTTCGCAGTCAGCGACACGCAGAAGTACGGCCAGGCTATTGGTCATATCGGTAAAGTCGCCAGCGGCTCACTAAAAGTAGGTGACGCGGTGCAGGCCGACGTAGATGAGGCTCGCCGTCAGCGTATCCGTCTCAACCACTCCGCGACGCACCTGATGCACGCGGCGCTGCGCCAGGTGCTCGGCACCCATGTGGCGCAGAAAGGTTCGCTGGTCAATGATAAAGCGCTGCGCTTTGACTTCTCGCATTTTGAAGCGATGAAGCCGGAAGAAATTCGTGCGGTGGAAGACCTGGTCAACGCGCAGATCCGTCGTAACCTGGCTATCGAAACCAACATTATGGATATCGATGCCGCGCGCGCATCCGGCGCCATGGCGCTGTTTGGCGAGAAATACGACGATCGCGTGCGCGTTCTGCGGATGGGCGACTTCTCCACGGAGCTGTGCGGCGGGACTCACGCGGCGCGTACCGGCGATATCGGCCTGTTCCGCATCACGTCAGAGTCTGGCACCGCTGCTGGCGTGCGCCGTATCGAAGCGGTGACTGGCGAAGGCGCGATGGCCATCCTGCATGCGCAGAACGATCAGCTCAATGATATCGCTCAGCTGCTGAAGGGTGACAGCCACAATCTCGGCGAGAAGGTTCGCGCCGCGCTGGAGCGTACCCGTCAGCTGGAAAAAGAGCTGCAGCAGCTGAAAGAGCAGGCTGCGGCGCAGGAGAGCGCAAACCTCTCCAGCAAAGCGGAAGAGATTAACGGCGTTAAGCTGCTGGTCAGCGAACTGACCGGCGTTGAGCCGAAAATGCTGCGTACCATGGTTGACGATCTGAAGAACCAGCTCGGTTCGACGATCGTTGTATTAGCTACGGTAGCGGATGGTAAGGTTTCTCTGATTGCAGGTGTGTCTAAGGATGTGACAGACCGCGTGAAAGCAGGGGAGCTGGTTGGTATGGTCGCCCAGCAGGTGGGCGGTAAAGGGGGCGGTCGTCCGGATATGGCGCAGGCCGGTGGTACCGATGCGTCTGCTCTCCCTGCAGCGTTAGCCAGTGTGAAAGGCTGGGTCAGCGCAAAACTGTAATAACTATAAACGCATTTACCCTAAATAATTCGAGTTGCAGGAAGGCGGCGACGCAGCGAATCCCCAGGAGCTTACTCAAGTAAGTGACTGGGGTGAGCGAGGAAAGCCAACACACATGCAACTTTAAGTATGAGGGGTATAGGTGCCATAACCAGAGGCTTATGGCACCTTGCGTCAGAAACACTGATAACGATAAAGTCGGGTTGAAATTGTGTATATCGGCTAAACTTAGGTTTAACAGAATGTGATGCCATGACTGCTTATACCCTAAGGTATTTGTCATCGCTTACTTTTTGGCGTTATATGATGGATAATGCCGGGATACGAGAGACCCGACTCTTTTAATCTTTCAAGGAGCAAAGAATGCTGATTCTGACTCGTCGAGTTGGTGAGACCCTCATGATTGGAGATGAGGTCACTGTGACAGTTTTAGGGGTGAAGGGTAACCAGGTTCGTATTGGCGTAAACGCCCCTAAAGAAGTGTCTGTTCACCGTGAAGAGATCTACCAGCGTATTCAGGCTGAAAAATCCCAGCAGTCCAGTTACTAAGGTTTCCGCGCCTCGCTGTGCAGTGAGGCGCATCACTTACCGCCGCTTTTTCCCTTTTTCTGTTTTTTCCCCCTGCGCCATACCGCTTTTCATTACCCTTTGCCGCTTTGGTCGTTTGGCGTTATGCCAGCGTCAGGGCTGATTTCCTGTTGATAAATTGCCCTTTTTGCCGTTTTTGCACGCGAATTGCGTGCGAAGTGTGCAAACGAAAAAAGGTCTCGAAAAAGTGTTTGACTTATAAGTACCAGAAAGTAATATGTGCGCCATCGCAGCGACGAAGAGCAGAAACAAGTTCTTCGAAGCACTCGAAAGAGGCGTGTGTGGTGAGGTGGCCGAGAGGCTGAAGGCGCTCCCCTGCTAAGGGAGTATGCGGTCAAAAGCTGCATCCGGGGTTCGAATCCCCGCCTCACCGCCATTTTGCATCCGTAGCTCAGCTGGATAGAGTACTCGGCTACGAACCGAGCGGTCGGAGGTTCGAATCCTCCCGGATGCACCATCTTCTTTCTGAATTAAGAGAGAAGAGCGCTGTGAAAGCAGCGGCCCGCAGTGCGAGGCATAATCGAGTCACTCTACCGATTAGGCCATCATACTCAGTGTGGCATGTGTTAGTTGTGACACTGACGCGTAGTAAAGCAAGTTTCCCGATGCATCCGTAGCTCAGCTGGATAGAGTACTCGGCTACGAACCGAGCGGTCGGAGGTTCGAATCCTCCCGGATGCACCATTCTTTAATAAGAATGGCAAATCGCGAAATTTGATATCAGAATTACAGCATTAATCCCGATGCATCCGTAGCTCAGCTGGATAGAGTACTCGGCTACGAACCGAGCGGTCGGAGGTTCGAATCCTCCCGGATGCACCATATTCTCCTTGATAACAGCGACGATGTTGTTTTATGGTCTGCGAAATTATCGCCAGCACCAGGGAGGATAACGTTGCGTAAGCAACGGCCCGTAGGGCGAGGCGCAGCCGAGTAATCCTCCCGGATGCACCATATTCTCCTTAGTAACAGCAACATTGTTGTTATCTGGTTTGCGAAACCATCGTAAGTGCCAGGAGAGTAACCCCGCAGTAAAATAGCTTTCCCGATGCATCCGTAGCTCAGCTGGATAGAGTACTCGGCTACGAACCGAGCGGTCGGAGGTTCGAATCCTCCCGGATGCACCATATTCTCCTTAGTAACAGCGACGATGTTGTTTTATGGTCTGCGAAATCATCGCCAGCACCAGGGGGGATAACGTTGCGTAAGCAACGGCCCAAAGGGCGAGGCGTAGCCGAGTCATCCTCCCGGATGCACCATATTCTCCTCAGTAACAACGACGATGTTGTTGCGTAGGCTGCGAAATTATCGCAGCACCCGTTCTGAATGCATAATCTTCACTCTTCTCTCACCATCCCGATTACCTCGTTTTCCATCACTGGCTTCATCCTGACTTTTTTATTGGCAAGACGCGCTTTCCACTATAATTTATCCTTGTATATCAGCGTTATCAGGCTGAGATAAATGCAAGGAGAGAAATCCATGAAATGGTTCAAAGCAATACCTGCTTTTTGCGCGACGCTGCTGGTAACGACGGCCCTCGCTGGCTGTGCGGGATCGGCTACAAAGGAGAGTACGGGCGGCTATATTGACGATACCGTGGTGACCACCAAGGTGAAAACGGCGCTCTTTAACGATAAAGACATTAAGTCCTCAGAAATTAGCGTCCAGACCTTTAAAGGCCGCGTCCAGCTGAGCGGATTTGTCTCCTCCGCGGAGAGCGCTAAACGAGCCGTAGAAGTCACACGCCGAGTGCAGGGCGTGCGAATGGTCGAGAACGATCTGCGTATTAAATAAGGCTGGTTATCCGGCCTAATGTTTGGGGGCGCCTGAGGGCGCCTTTGTCGTCTGCGCCGCTGGCCGCGACAACGGCGGGCTTTTGCGTTACAGTAATCATTCCCAAACCGGTTGGTGAGAAGACAATGTACGAAGGTTACGCAGGACTGATCTTTGATATGGATGGCACCATTCTCGATACCGAGCCGACCCATCGGCAGGCATGGAACGAGGTGTTGGGCCGCTACGGTATGCGTTTCGACGAACAGGCGATGGTCGCGCTCAATGGCTCACCAACCTGGCGAATCGCCCAGGCGATTATCGAACTCAACCAGGCCGATCTCGATCCACATCGCCTGGCGCAGGAAAAAACCCAGGCCGTCAAAGCGATGCTGCTGGACAGCGTACGCCCGTTGCCGCTGATTGAGGTGGTTAAGGCATGGCACGGCCGTCGCCCGATGTCGGTGGGAACCGGCAGCGAGAGCGCCGTCGCCGAAGCGCTGCTGGCGCACCTGTGGCTGCGTCATTACTTCTCCGCGGTGGTGGCGGCCGATCATGTGGTCAACCATAAACCCGCGCCCGATACCTTCCTGCTGTGCGCCGAGCGCATGGGCGTCGCGCCGGAAAAATGCGTCGTCTTCGAAGATGCCGACTTTGGTCTGCAGGCGGCGAAGCGCGCGGGAATGGACGCAGTTGACGTGCGTTTGCTGTGAGCGACGCGCTGTCACTCACCTCGCTGTTTGCCAGTAGCTTTTTAAGCGCCACGCTGCTCCCCGGCAATTCGGAGGTTGTGCTGGTGGCTATGCTACTTGCGGGGGTCAGTCATCCGTGGTGGTTAGTATTAATAGCAACAATCGGCAATAGCCTTGGAGGGGTAACTAACGTTATTCTGGGGCGCTTGTTTCCGCTGCGCAAAACCTCGCGCTGGCAGGAGCGGGCGGCCGGCTGGCTTAAGCGCTACGGCGCGGTCACGCTCTTACTGAGCTGGGCGCCGGTTGTCGGCGATTTACTGTGTTTGCTGGCGGGATGGATGCGCATTTCCTGGGGACCGGTACTCTTTTTCTTATGCCTTGGTAAGGCGCTGCGCTATATCGCTATTGCGGCAGCGACGCTTCAGGGCATGACGTGGTGGCACTAATTGGACTGACAGTTCATCCATTACAATTATGCTTATTCAAACGATTTCGACAGGCGGGAGGTCAAATTGATCCCGGACGTATCACAGGCGCTGGCCTGGCTGGAAAAACATCCGCAGGCTCTGCAGGGTATTCAACGTGGTCTGGAGCGGGAAACGCTGCGCGTGAACGCAGACGGCACCCTTGCAACGACCGGTCACCCTCCGGCGTTAGGCTCAGCGCTGACGCATAAATGGATTACCACCGATTTTGCCGAAGCTTTACTTGAGTTCATTACGCCAGTAGATGGCGATATTGAGCATATGCTGACCTTTATGCGCGATGTCCATCGCTATACCGCGCGTCAGCTTGGCGACGAGCGGATGTGGCCGCTGAGTATGCCATGCTATATCGCCCCCGGTCAGGATATTGAGCTGGCGCAGTACGGCACCTCTAACGTGGGGCGCCTGAAAACGCTATATCGCGAGGGGCTGAAGAACCGCTATGGCGCGCTGATGCAGACTATCTCCGGCGTGCACTATAACTTCTCCCTACCGATGGCCTTCTGGCAGGCAAAATGTGGTGTGGAAGATGCCGAGAGTGGTAAAGAGGCCATTTCGGCGGGCTATTTCCGCTCAATTCGTAACTACTATCGCTTTGGCTGGGTGATCCCCTATCTGTTTGGCGCCTCGCCGGCGATTTGCTCCTCATTCCTGCAAGGCAAACCGACAACGCTGCCCTTTGAGGAAACGGGCAACGGCATGTATTACCTGCCGTATGCCACCTCGCTGCGCCTCAGCGACCTTGGTTATACCAATAAGTCGCAAAGCAATCTCGGAATTACGTTTAACGATCTGCACGAGTATGTGGCAGGATTGAAGCGGGCGATTAAAACGCCGTCGGAAGAGTACGCCAAAATCGGGCTGCAGAAAGACGGCAAGTATCTGCAGATCAACAGCAACATTCTGCAGATTGAAAATGAACTTTATGCGCCGATCCGCCCGAAACGCGTCACCCGTCGGGGCGAAACCCCGTCCGATGCGCTGTTGCGCGGTGGTATTGAGTATATCGAAGTGCGTTCGCTGGATATCAATCCGTTCTCGCCGATCGGCGTTGACGCCCAGCAGGTGCGTTTCCTCGACCTGTTTATGGTCTGGTGCGCGCTGGCCGACGCGCCGGAGATGAGCAGCGATGAGCTGCTGTGCACCCGCACCAACTGGAATCGGGTTATTCTGGAAGGGCGTAAGCCGGGCTTAACGCTGGGGATTGGCTGCGAAAGCGCGCAGTTCCCGCTGGCTCAGGTGGGCAAAGATCTGTTCCGCGATTTACGCCGCGTGGCTCAGACCCTGGACAGTATCCACGGTGGCCAGGCATATCAGCAGGTCTGCGACGAGCTGCTGGCCTGCTTTGACGATCCGGAATTAACCTTCTCAGCCCGCATTCTGCGTTCTATGATTGAAGAAGGCATTGGCGGTACCGGCCGTGCGCTTGCCGATCGTTACCGGACGCAGCTGCGCGAAGAGCCGCTGGAGATCCTGAGCGAAGACGATTTTATCGCCGAGCGCGACGCGTCGGTGGCGCGACAGAAGAAAGTGGAAGCTGAAGACAGCGAGCCGTTTGAGGCGCTGCTGGCGCGGCACGCGTAGCGCTGGAAAAGAAAAAGGCCACATCACTGTGGCCAAACTTTCATCTCTGATTCAGGGATGATGATGATAATAAATGCGCGTCTTTCATATACTGAGACTCGCGGCTGAACAAAGAGTTCATTTTATTTTAAAAAAATTCACTCCCGGAGGTGACGAATGCCGTTGTTAGATAGTTTCACAGTCGACCATACCCGAATGGAAGCCCCAGCGGTGCGTGTCGCGAAGAAAATGAACACGCCGCATGGCGATGAAATCACCGTTTTCGATCTGCGCTTCTGCGTACCGAACCAGGAAGTGATGCCGGAACGCGGTATCCACACCCTGGAGCATCTGTTCGCGGGCTTTATGCGCGATCATCTGAACGGGAATGGCGTGGAAATTATCGACATTTCGCCAATGGGCTGCCGCACCGGCTTCTATATGAGCCTGATTGGTACGCCGGACGAGCAGCGCGTCGCTGACGCCTGGAAAGCGGCGATGGCCGATGTGCTGAAGGTGAAAGATCAGAACCAGATCCCGGAGCTCAACGTCTACCAGTGCGGGACTTACACCATGCACTCGCTGGAAGAGGCCCAGGACATCGCTCGTCATATCATTGAGCGCGATGTGCGCATCAACAGCAACGACGAACTGGCGTTGCCGAAAGAAAAACTGCAGGAACTGCACATCTAGTGCTTCCGCCACGGCCCGACGCCTGTCGCCGGGCCGCTCTTCTGACGCCGCGATGACGACGACGCTTTCCTTCTCCTTTCAGCACCGCCCACTGGTGCCCTTTGCCCATGATTATGCCCACGGTGACCAGGAAGACTGGCATCAGCATGACTGCGCCCAACTGCTGCATATACTAAGCGGCGTGGTGCGGGTCGCGACGCCGGTAGGCTACTGGGTGGTGCCGCCCGGGCGCGGCGTCTGGCTGCCGGCGGGAACGCCGCACGCGCTGCGCATGACCGGCAACGTGGCGGCGCGCACCCTGTTTATCGATCCGCTGGCGCGCGCCGATCTTCCGGCGGGCTGCCAGATCGTACAGATCACGCCGCTGCTGCGGGAACTGATCGTGTCATCCCTGGCGCTGGCGGAACGCTATGCCCCCGCCAGCCGCGACGAAAGAATTTATGAACTGATCCTCGATGAGATCCGCGGGATGGCGATCCTGCCGTTTGGCCTGCCGGAGCCGCAAAGCGAAACGCTGCGTCGGCTGTGCCAGCAGGTACGCGAGGCGCCGGGCGAGGCCTGGAGCAGCGGCCAGGCGGCGAAGGCGTGCAGCATGAGCGAGCGAACCCTAAACCGCCATTTTCAGCAGCAGACTAGCCTGACGTGGAGCGAGTGGGTGCGCCGGGCGAAGCTAATGGAAGCGCTGGTGCGCCTGGCGCAGGGCCACTCCGTGCTGCGGGTGGCGCTGGAGCTGGGCTACGGTAGCCACAGCGCCTTCAGCGCCATGTTTCGTCGGGTGATGGGCGTCGCCCCCAGCGACTATTTTCGTCCCCCGGCCTGATCGGCGGCGCTGAGCGCATTGCATAGCGCCTGCAGCGAGGCGCGCGCCACGTCATTATCGATACCCACGCCCCAGTAGCTTTCTCCTTGCGGAAAAACGCAGCGGATATAGGCCACCGACCGGCTGTCGCTGCGCGCGCCGAGGGTATGCTCATGATAGTCCTTGATCATAAACGGCTGCCGAAACAGCGCGCTGAGCCCGCTGGCTGCGGCGGAGAGCAGGCCGTTGCCCTGGCCCTGCAGGCGTCGGGTTTCGCCGTGGTGACGCAGCGTTGCCTGCAGGGAAAGCTGGCCATCCTGCTGGCTGGCGCTCTGATAATCGAGCAGCGTCAGCGCCGGCTGCGCCTGCAGCCCGTAGCGCGTGCGGAACAGCTGCCACAGCGCATGGTGGGTCATCTCTTTGCCGTCGCTATCGGTGGCCTGCTGAACGTGCTGGCTGAAGTCCTGCTGCAGCCCGCGGGGCAGTTTCAGACCATGATTTTGTTCGATAAGCCAGGCGCTGCCGCTCTTCCCCGACTGGCTGTTGACGCGGATCACCGCCTCATAGCTGCAGCCTATATCCTGCGGGTCAATGGGCAGGTAGGGCATCTGCCACGGATCGCCAGGCTGACGGGCATCAAACCCTTTTTTGATCGCATCCTGATGGGAGCCGGAGAAGGCGGTGTAAGCCAGACTTCCCGCCCACGGGTGGCGCGGGTGAACGGGGATCTGGTTGCAGTTTTCCACCACCTCCACCACCCGGTTCATCTGCTCGAAGCGAAGCTCAGGGTCGATGCCCTGGCTGTAGAGGTTCATCGCCAAAGTCACCAGACAGACGTTGCCGGTGCGTTCGCCGTTGCCAAACAGGCAGCCTTCTACCCGATCGGCGCCGGCCATCACCGCCAGCTCGGCGCTGGCGACGCCGGTGCCGCGATCGTTATGCGGGTGCACGCTGATGCAGACCTCGCCGCGGCGGGAGAAGTGGCGGCAAAAATACTCGATCTGATCGGCATAGACGTTGGGGGTGTTGACTTCCACCGTCGCCGGCAGATTGACGATCATCGGTCGCTCGGCGCAGGGCTGCCAGACATCCGCCACCGCTTCGCAAATCTCAAGCGCAAACTCGGGCTCGGTGAAGCAGAAGGTTTCAGGCGAATATTCATATTGCCAGCGGGTCTCCGGCTGCTGTTCGCACTGCTGACGGATAAGCCGGGTGGCGCGGGTCGCGAGGGCGATCACCTCGGCCTTGTCCATGCCGAAAACCAGCTCGCGGAACAGCGGCGCGGTGGCATTGTAGAGGTGGACGGTAGCCCGGCGGGCGCCGCGCAGCGCCTCAAAGGTGCGCAGGATCAGCGGGTCTCGCGCCTGGGTCAGCACCTGGATGGTGACATCCTCCGGGATGCGCTGTTCGTCAATCAGCTGGCGGACAAAGTTGAAATCGGTTTGTGAGGCGGAAGGGAAGGCGACTTCAATCTCTTTAAAGCCGCACTCCAGCAGCAGATCCCAGAACTGCAGTTTGCGGGCGCTGTCCATGGGCTCCGCCAGCGCCTGGTTGCCGTCGCGCAGGTCAGTCGACAGCCAGCGCGGGGCGTGACTGATTTGCCGGTCTGGCCAGCGGCGGTCAGGCAGGGCGATCGGCGGATAGGGACGGTACTTTTCAGCAGGATGGCTCAGCATAGTGTTCTCCTTAATGGTCAGCCTTTATCCTGCCCGAGCGCAGGGTGACGGGCTTTCGCAAACGAGACAGAAACTAGCGAGAACTGGACAACCTGACGCCGTAAAAAAGGGACCCGGAGGTCCCTTTATGTGAGGCTTAGTGCGCGCCGCCGCCGCCGCCGCCGGCGCTGAACGGTGGTCTGGCGAACCACACCAGCCCCAACAGCAGGATGAAAATAGCCGCAGAAATCCAGAAGATTTCGTTGGCGGAGATAATCAGCCCCTGGTTGGTTATCTGCTGCGCTATCCAGCCGGACGCCTGCTGCTGCGTCATTCCCATGCCCTGCAGCTGATCGTATATCTGCTGCGCGTTGGGGTTAAAGGGGGTCACCGATTCGGTGAGCTGCGCATGATGCAGCGCCTCGCGGTTGGTCCACAGGGTGGTGGTGATCGAGGTCCCGATGGAGCCGGCAAGGGTACGGGTGAAGTTCGACAGGCTCGACGCCGCCGCCAGCCGCTCCGGCGGCAGGCCGGAGAGGGTGATGGTGGTCAACGGCATGAAGAAGCAGGCCACCGCGAAGCCCTGGATAAACTGTGGCCACGCCGAGGCGCCAAAGTCCATCCCCGGTTCGAAGGTCCAGGCGCGCCAGTAGAAGCAGACCGCGTACATAATAAAGCTGAAGGTGACCAGCCGCCGCATGTCGAGCTTATGCGCGAAGCGGCCGATAATCGGCGACAGAATGACCGGGATCACTCCCACCGGCGCCGACGCCAGGCCGGCCCAGGTCGCGGTGTAGCCGTAGACCTCCTGCAACAGCTGCGGCAGCAGTACGATGGCGCCGAAGTAGAGCATATAGGCCAGACTGATACAGAGGCAGCCGATGGTGAAGTTGCGCGACTTAAATAGCGACAGATCGACAATCGGGTTATCGTCGGTTAGCTCCCAGACGATCAGGAAGCTTATCGCCACCACCGCCACGATGGTCAGAATGATAATCTCATTGGAGGAGAACCAGTCCAGCTCTTTACCCCGGTCCAGCATCACCTGCAGGCTACCGATACCGATGATCAGCAGCGCCAGACCGACGCCGTCGATCCGCCGCTGTTCGGTTTTGGTTTCCCGGTTGCGCAGGGTCTGCAGGGTCATCAGCACCACCGCCACGCCAATGGGCACGTTGATAAAGAAGATCCAGCCCCAGTGATAGTTATCGCTGATATAGCCGCCGAGGATCGGACCGCAGATGGGCGCGACAATCACCGTCATTGACCACAGCGCCAGAGCGATAGAGCGCTTCGCCGGGGGATAGTTGCTGAGCAGCAGACTTTGCGACAGCGGGATCAGCGGCCCGGCGACAATCCCCTGAATGACGCGGAAGAAAATCAGCATCGTCAGGCTGTTGGAGACGCCGCAGGCCCAGGAGGCAATGGCGAAGGCGGTGGTTGACCACAGGAACAGCTTCACCTCGCCGACGCGCTTGGCCAGCCAGCCGGTGATCGGGATGGAGATGGCGTTAGCGACCCCGAACGAGGTGATGACCCAGGTCCCCTGGCTCAGCGACGAGCCAAGGTTGCCGGCAATGGTCGGGATCGCCACGTTGGCGATAGTGGAATCCAGCACCTGCATGAACGTCGCGAGCGACAGCGCAATGGTCATAATGACCAGCTGCGCGCCTTCCAGCGGTTTTTGCTGTTGCATTACACTCACCCCGAATTATCCGGCGTTGGCCTGAATGATCTCGTCTATCAGCTTATTAACCGGATCGAGAGCGATTTCACGGGCATTGCTCTCGTAAACCGGGGAGCTCCGCACCTGGCTGGCCAGCATTTCACCATCGCGATCGGTGGTGTTGACTTCCACCAGCGTCGAGAGGCCGATGCGCAGCGGGTGTTCCGCTAGTTGTTTTTCATCCAGCTCGATACGAACCGGCAAACGCTGTACCACTTTGATCCAGTTGCCGGTAGCATTCTGCGCCGGCAGCAGAGAGAAGGCGCTGCCGGTGCCCATATCCAGACCGACCACTTTACCGGTGTATTTCACGTCATCGCCATAGATATCGCTGATCACGGTGGCTGGCTGGCCGATACGCATATGCGCCAGCTGAGTCTCTTTAAAGTTAGCATCGATCCACAGGTTGGTCGCGGGGACCACCGCCATCAGCGGCGTGGTGGTGCCGATCTGCGCGCCAGGCTGTACCGAGCGACGGGAAACGTAGCCGCTAATCGGGCTGACGATCTGCGTACGCTGCAGGGCCAGCCAGGCGTTACGCACTTCAGTGGCCGCCTGGAGCACCGCCGGCTGCTGTTCCAGCCTGGTGCCCAGCACGATCGCCTGGTTGGCGTTGTACTGCTGGATTGCCACGTCGAGTTCGGCCTGTGCGCTGGCGACGGTATCGCGGGCGTGCTGCAGCTCTTCGCGGCCAATGAGGTTCGCGGCGCCCAGCGGGATGCGGCGGTTCAGGTCAGCCTGCGCCTGGGCGAGGGCGGTTTTTTTGACGTCGATATTTGCCTGCAGCTGCTTGCTGTTGATCATCTGCTGGCGGGTCTGACGCACGCTGGCGGCCAGTTGGGTCTTAGCCTTTTCAAACGCCTGTTGGGCATCGGTCCGATCGAGCGTGACCAGCGGATCGCCTTTCTGCACGTAGTCCGTGTTGTCAGCCCAGACTTTGGTCACGCTGCCCGCGACCTGAGCCATAATTTGTACCTGATTCCCTGCCACGTAGGCATCGTCGGTCTCTTCGTAGTGACGCAGTACCAGAAACCAGTAAATCCCATATGCCACGGCAATAATAATGAAGAGCAATGTCAACAACAGAAGGGCGCCTTTACGCTTTCCTTTTTTGCTGCCTGGTTGCTGCGGGGTTTGGCTCTCCGCATTTGCACTCATGTTATTCTCCACGATCTTATTATTTCACATCGGCTGAGCCGACCTGTTTATCAGAAAGGCCAGCAGAGATCTGCTGGCCTGGCTGTTTTCCTTGCAACGTAAAAATGGGCTGAGCGACGCCGCCCTTAGCGTAGAGAGTCCGCTAGCACGCCTTCTTCTTCCATCTGATCAAGGCGGCTCAGGAGTTTGCGGGTGATGTGTTCGAGCTGATCTTTTTCGCTGGTGCTAAGTGAAGACCACAGCTGATGCAGGCAGTTATGCTGCGGCGGCAGGACTTCACGCAAAAACTGATGGCCCTTTTCGGTCAGTTGCAGATGCAAACAGCGACGATCGTTATCGCTCTCGCGGCGCTCAATCCAGCCGCGTTTTTCCAGTTCATCAGCGATACGGGTGGCGTTGGTACGTGACGAGCCCAGCGCACAGCTCAGCTCGGACGGCTGGATGCTGTGGTTTTCCTGTGACTCCAGCGTAATCAGCGCCATAAATAATGTCTCGTTAATTCCCTGCGCTTTGAGCATTTTATTGCGATTTTCCAGCAGCTTACCTTGCATATGCATGCAAAGACGAGTTAACAGGATCTCCTGAAACGGGAAATCTTCATGGCGGCTGGCGCGGAACTTGAGCATTTGCTCAATGGGAGTAAACGAACTATCCATTTGGGTATGACCTCATTAATTACAGCCGATATAATAACTATTGTGACAAATAAATCAAATGAATTATTGACCAAGATTGATACGTAAAGCTTAGAGCCCGTTGGTGATTTTCCATGCCAGACCATAGGCAAACGCCGACAGCAGGGTCGGGACAATGATGCTGCGGGTTTTCCAGAAGGCGGCCCCCAGCACCAGGAAGCCGGTCAGCGTCGGCGCCAGGCGATGGGCATCGGCGAGGATCTCCGGCACGCTGGAGACCACCAACAGCGCGCAAATCGAGGCGATGCCAATGGTATCCAGCAGCACGCTGACCGGGCCGCGGCGGGCAGGACGGGCGTGGCCGACGCGCAAACGCAGAGGAAGATAGCGAAAGAGATAGTTGACGCCGCCGACTATCACCCCGAGCAGAAGGACTTCACTGTTCATCCGGCATCCCCTTGAGCATGGCCTGAAGCAGCGCCGTCAGACACCCGCAGACAATTCCGGCGAGGATCGCCGCCGGAATGGAAAATAACAGAATGCCGCCCAGCGCGCCCGCCAGCGCCGCCGTGACGCAGAGTGACTGCTGACGCTGGAAAGAGGCCAGCAGGAAGCTCATAAACAGCGCCGGCAGCATAAAGCCGAGGGCGGCTTCCACCGCCGGATAATCCACCAGCAGGCCGTTGCCGGACCAGGCGCCGGCCAGCGTGCCGCACACCCACGATGCCCACGAGGTAAAAGCGAGACCAAGCATCCAGTTTTCGCTCCAGCGGCGGTTATCGCGAACCAGCCTGGCGGTAGCGGCGGCGAAAACCTCATCGGTCAGGCCGAAGGCCCAGAGGGCGGTTTTCTTTTTATCCAGCGCTGAGCGAATGCGGCTGCGCAATGAGGGGCCATACAGCACGTGGCGGACATCCATCGCCATCACCGTTAGGGCGGCGACCCACAGCGAACTGCCGGCGGCCAACATGGCGGTGATCACAAACTGGCTGGCGCCGGCGTAAATAATGCAGGAGAAGAACAGGCTTTCCAGCGGGGTGAAGCCCAGCCGGGTGGCATTGAGTCCGAAGGCGAATGCCACCGGAAGGTAGCTGATGACGATGGGGAGACTGTCTTTGATGCCTTCGCCGACGGTGGCGACGCGTTCAGGTAAGGCACAGGTTAAGGGCGCGGGGTTTTCCATATGAATAACTTATCGCTGGATCCATGTGAAGGTGGCAATTTGACCGATGTCTCCACCTTAACAGAGCGCGATGCGCCTTAACACTATGGAAATTCCTGGAATCGCTTTTCTATGACCTGGCCACGAGAAAGGGGCAAGGGGGCCGGATAAGGCGCTGGGCCTTATCCGTGAACGGTTTTACTGCTGCGCGGCGAGGGCGGTTTTCACCCAGCTGTCGAACAGCGGCTGGTGGGCTTTGATCCAGCCATCAACGTGGCCGTTAATGTCGGCTTCGGAAGCATGGCCTTCATGCATCATCGCATTCTCGGCGTTGATGTCGGCGATCGGCAGCTTCATGACGCTAAACAGAGTGGCGGCGGCCGGATTTTTCTCCGCCCAGGCTTTGTTAGCGACGATGTGCATGGTGTTCACCGGGAAGCCATAGTTGGCGCCGTTGGCCAGTTTGGTGTCGATGTTTTTCTGCTCGCCCGGCAGGGAGGAGAACGGCACCTGCAGCCAGACGACGTCCTTGCCAGGCTTCAGCACGTCGCTAACCCAGTACGGCGTCCAGGTGTAGTAGAGCACCGGTTTACCCTCTTTATACCGGGCAATGGTGTCGGCCATCATCGCCGCGTAGTTGCCCTGGTTATGGGTGACGGTTTTGCTCAGGCCATAGGCGTCAATCTGATGGTTAATCACTGCTTCGCAGCCCCATCCTGGGGTACAGCCGGTGAGATCCGCTTTACCGTCATTGTTGGTATCAAACAGTTTGGCGATCTGCGGATCTTTGAGCTGATCGATGGAGGTGATGTGGTACTGCTCAGCGGTTTTTTTGTCGATCAAATAGCCCTGGGCGGCGCCTGAGACGTACACTCCTTTGCGATAGAATTTGTTATCACCGCCCGCCGCGGCGTACATGTCATCGTGCAGCGGTTGCCAGTTGGTGGCGATAAAGGTGGTATCTCCGGCGGCAATCGACGTATAGGCAACGTTATAGTCCACTTCGCTGGGTTTCTCGACGGTGTAGCCCAGCTTCTCCAGCGCGCGACTGACCAGCAGGGTCTGGAAGCTCTCTTCGGAGATAGTGCTCTGAGCGGGCTTCACCGTAATCCCTTTACCCGGCAGGTCGGCGGCGAAGGCGCTGGTGGCGAGCAGGGTGGCAAAGGCGGCGGTGGCCAACATCGTACTATGTCGCATGGTGGTTCCTCTTATTGTTTAACGGGAAGGGCCGCTCCCGGGCATCGGCTGGTGCCGGGGAGCGGCGCTGTTATCGACTTATCGACAGAAAGGGCGAGTGATAAGCCCCAGCGGGCCGGTGGTGTACCAGCGGCGGTTGCCGCGACTGCGGGCGTCGCGACCGACGGCCTGGGTGAGGCGGTCAAGAATAATCGCCAGGATCACGATCCCCACCCCGCCGACGGTCGCCAGGCCCATATCCAGGCGGCCGATACCGCGCAGCACCATCTGGCCGAGGCCGCCGACGGCGATCATCGAGGCGATCACTACCATCGACAGGGCCAGCATCAGGGTCTGGTTAACCCCGGCCATAATGGTGGGCATGGCCAGCGGCAGCTGCACCTTAAACAGCAGCTGGCGCGGGCTGGCGCCAAATGAGCGCGACGCTTCGATCAGATCCGCAGGTACCTGGTTTATCCCGAGGATGGTCAGACGGACGATCGGCGGCAGGGCGAAGATAATCGTCACCACCACGCCCGGTACGTTGCCGATGCCGAACAGCATCACGATCGGCACCAGATAGACGAACGCCGGCGTGGTCTGCATGGCATCCAACAGCGGGCGGATGATTTTCGCCGCCCGCGGGCTGCGCGCTAGCCAGATCCCCAGCGGCAAGCCGATAACCATGCAGAACAGCAGGGCGGTGAGGACCAGCGCCAGAGTGACCATGGCTTGCGACCACGCGCCGATGGCGCCGATGGCAATCAGCGATACCAGAGTGGCGACCCCCATGCCGAGGCTGGAGATCTGCCAGGCGATTAGCGCGAAGACGATAATCGCCACCGGCGCCGGCATCCCCAACAGCAGCTGCTGGAAGGCGCTGAGGATGTAGTCGATCGGCACGCGGATCCCCTGGAACAGCGGACGGAAGTGCAGCACGATCCAGTCGATGGCGTGGGTCACCCAGCTGTCGAGCGGGATCAGGGTCTTATGGAACGGATCCATGATATTGAACTGTTCCGGCTGCGGCGCAGGGGCGCTGTGCAGCCAGTCGGCGCCGCCGCCATTAGCCGGCGCGGCAGTAGAGGCGCCACCCCAGGCATCGGCAGCCTGCGCGGCGCTGTCGGTTGACGGGGCGCTGCCCCACGGATTGGTCTGATCAGCCATGATTCACCCCCTCGCGATCTAAAGCCTGGAGCAACATCCGTTTGGAAATGATGCCAATGTATTGTTGTTCTTCATCCACTACCGGCACGGCGCACGGAGCGTGGCCGACGTGGGAGAGCAGATCGCTGAGCGGGGTTTGCGCTTCCACCGCCAGCGGGGCGTCAATCAGCGCCGCCTCGATCCCCTGCCCGGCGCTGAGGGCTGTTTTCAGAGAATCAATCGAGACAATCCCGACAAAGCGATTACCGCGCTCTATGACATAGCCATATTCCCGGTCTTCATCCTGTAATAATTTCAGCGCCGAACGGGGGCCAAAACCAGGCGTTTTACGAATCAGGCCAACCGGGCTGCGGCGGGCAATATCTTTCGCGCTGAATACCTGGCTAATATCCACGCCGCGGAAGAAGGTGCGCACATAATCATTGGCCGGATTATTTAATATTTCATCCGGAGTGCCGACCTGGACCACTTCGCCATTTTGCATAATGGCGATACGATCGCCAATTCGCATGGCTTCATCAAGGTCATGGGAAATAAAGACGATAGTGCGTTGATGCTTCGCCTGTAATTTGATGAGCTCATCCTGCATTTCGGTACGAATGAGCGGATCGAGCGCAGAGAAGGCTTCATCCATTAACAGAATATCGGGATTAATCGCCAGGGCGCGAGCTAAACCGACGCGCTGGCGCATGCCGCCGGAGAGTTCATCCGGCCAGGCGTGGGCATAATTCTCCAGCCCCACCTGACGCAGCGCCTCCCGGGCTTTTTGCTCTCGTTCGGCGGCGGGAACGCCGGCAAGCGCCATGCCAAACGCCGTGTTATCGAGCACGCTCATGTGCGGCATCAGCGCAAAGGACTGAAAAACCATCGCAATTTTCTTGCGACGCACCTCGCGCAGCTCGGCATCCGACATTTTGGCGATATCGACCCCGTCAATCAGCACCTGGCCGCGGGTGGGTTCAATCAGGCGATTGAGAAGGCGAACCATGGTGGATTTCCCCGAGCCGGAGAGCCCCATGATGACGAATATCTCGCCTTCTTCAATGGCCAGACTGGCGTCTTTGACGCCAAGCGACAGCCCCGTTTTTTCCAGTATTTGCGCTTTGTTGAGTCCTTTCTCAATATATTTGAAAGCACGGTGTGGATGCTCGCCAAATATCTTATAAAGATTTTTGATTTCTAATTTAATTGCCATGCAATAGAGAAGTTCCTGTTATTTGTTTATTGCGATATGATACCCGATGGTGATTATGATCTTTTTACACCCTAACATACTCAGATTCTGTGACAACCCTCAATGGCAAACTCTCGGCAAAATCAGATGGGGGCAACTGTGGCTAAGCCCCCGTGATATAAGGGCTGGGCGGTAATTTGTTGTTGGTAATATTTTTTGATTATCTTTGGATAATTCTACTGAAATGGACCGGTTTTCTGCTAAATATGACGAAGTGATGACGGTTAGGTCATGGAGAGAATATTTGGTGGATTAAACGCTATTTTGTGAAATTAATCACCAGGAATCCGCCTGCGATATTCCTGGTGAAAGTACGGTTAAAAGTCCCAATCGTCGTCGGCGGTCTCTTCCATTTTTCCTATCACGTAGGAGGAGCCGGAACCGGAGAAAAAGTCATGGTTTTCGTCGGCGTTGGGCGACAGCGCTGCGAGGATTGCCGGATTGACCGCCGCCATCTCCGCCGGGAACAGCGCCTCGTAGCCGAGGTTCATCAGCGCTTTGTTGGCGTTGTAGCACAGGAAAGCGCTGACGTCGTCGAACCAGCCGCTCTCGCCGTACAGCTCCCGGCTGTAGGCCAGTTCGTTGTCGTAAAGATCCATCAGCAGATCGAGGGCGAAATTTTTCAATTCTTCGCGCTTGCCGGGGCTGACGATCTCCAGTCCTTTCTGGTACTTGTAGCCGATGTAATAGCCATGCACCGCTTCATCGCGAATGATCAGGCGGATCAGATCCGCAGTGTTGGTCAGCTTTCCCCGGCTGGAGAAGTACATCGGCAGCCAGAAGCCGGAGTAGAAGAGAAAGGATTCGAGGAACACGCTGGCGATTTTTTTCTTCAGCGGCTCGTCGGCCTGATAGTAACCCAGCATCAGCTGCGCCTTGCGCTGCAGGGGAGCACAGCTTTCGCTCCAGGCGAAGGCGGCATCCACTTCCTTGCTGTGGCACAGCGTGGAAAAGATGGAGCTGTAAGAGCGGGCATGAACCGCCTCCATAAAGCTGATGTTCGACAGCACCGCCTCCTCATGCGGGGTTAAGGCGTCCGCCATTAGCGCCGGGGCGCCGACGGTGTTCTGAATGGTGTCAAGCAGGGTCAATCCGGTAAAGACGCGAATGGTCAACTGCTGCTCCGCCGCGCTGAGGGTTTGCCAGGCGGGAATGTCGTTCGACAGCGGCACTTTCTCCGGCAGCCAGAAGTTGCTGGTGAGACGGTTCCAGACCTCAAGATCTTTATCGTCATCAATGCGGTTCCAGTTGATTGCGCTGACGCGCGTTAAATGGGTCATCCTGTTCTCCTTACAGCGCGCAGGACACGCAGCCTTCAATTTCAGTGCCTTCCAGCGCCAGCTGGCGCAGACGGATGTAGTAGAGCGTCTTGATGCCTTTCTTCCAGGCGTAAATTTGCGCCTTGTTGATATCGCGGGTGGTGGCGGTATCGGGGAAGAACAGGGTCAGCGACAGCCCCTGGTCGACGTGGCGCGTCGCCTCGGCGTAAGTGTCAATGATCTTCTCCGGCCCTATCTCATACGCATCCTGGTAGAGGGCCAGATTGTCGTTATTCATAAATGGCGCGGGGTAGTACACCCGTCCGGTTTTCCCCTCTTTGCGGATCTCAATCTTCGAGACGATCGGGTGAATGCTGGAGGTGGCATGGTTGATGTACGAGATCGAGCCGGTGGGCGGCACCGCCTGCAGATAGCGATTGTAGATGCCATAGCGCATGACATCGTCGCGCAGCTGGCGCCAGCTTTCCCGGTCGGGCAGAGAGATGCCGGCGCGGGCGAACAGCGTGCGCACCCGTTCGGTTTTCGGCTGCCACTCCTCCTGCAGATATTTGTCGAAGTACGCCCCGCTGGCGTAGCGCGACTGCTCGAAGCCGGCGAAGCGCTGGCCGCGCTCGCGGGCCAGCTGCATCGAGGTGTGCAGCGCGTGCCAGGTCACGGTGTAGAAGTAGATATTGGTGAAGTCCAGCCCCTCCGGGCTGCCGTAGGCAATGCCCTCCCGCGCCAGGTAACCGTGCAGATTCATCTGCCCCAGGCCGATGGCGTGGGAGGCCGCGTTGCCGGCCGCCACCGAGGGAACCGACTGAATGTCGCTCATGTCGGACACGGCGGTCAGGGCGCGCACCGCGGTGGCGATTGTGCGGCCGAAATCCGGCGAGTCCATGGTATGGGCGATGTTCAGCGAGCCGAGGTTGCAGGAGATATCTTCCCCGATATGCGCATAGCTGAGGTCTTCATTATAGGCGGACGGCGTACTGACCTGCAGGATCTCCGAACACAGATTGCTCATGGTGACCCGCCCGGCCACCGGACTGGCGCGGTTCACGGTGTCTTCAAACATGATGTACGGGTAGCCGGATTCAAACTGGATCTCCGCCAGGCGCTGGAACAGGTCGCGGGCGCGGATCCAGCGCTTGCGGACCCGCTCGTCGGCCACCAGCTGCGGATAGAGGTCGCCGATGGCGCAATCGGCGAAAGGTTTGCCGTACAGCCGTTCGACGTCATAAGGCGAGAACAGGGCCATCTGCGCATCTTCTTTCGCCAGCTGGAAGGTGATATCAGGGATCACCACCCCCAGCGACAAGGTTTTGATGCGGATTTTCTCATCGGCATTTTCACGCCGGGTATCAAGAAAGCGTAAAATATCGGGATGGTGAACATGCAGCCAGACCGCACCCGCCCCCTGGCGGGCGCCGAGCTGATTGGCATAGGAGAAGGCGTCCTCCAGCATCTTCATCACCGGCACCACCCCAGAAGACTGGTTTTCGATGCGCTTGATCGGCGCCCCGGCCTCGCGCAGGTTGGAGAGTAAAAAGGCCACCCCGCCGCCGCGCTTCGACAGCTGTAGCGCCGAGTTCACCGCCCGGCCGATGGACTCCATATTATCCTCAATACGCAGCAGGAAGCAGGAGATCAGCTCCCCGCGCTGCTGTTTGCCAGCGTTAAGGAAGGTCGGTGTGGCGGGCTGAAAGCGGCCGCTGAGTATCTCCTCCGTCAGCTGCCGCGCCTGCTGTTCATCGCCCCGGGCCAGCGTCAGGGCCACCATCACGCTGCGTTCGGCGAAATCCTCGAGGTAGTGCTTGCCGTCAAAGGTCTTCAGCGCATAGCTGGTATAGAACTTCCAGGCGCCGAGGAAGGTCTGAAAGCGAAACGGAGCGCGCCGGGCATGGGCGAACAACGCCAGCACAAACCCGCGGTCATAGCCGGCCAGCACCTGCGGATCGTAATAGCCCTCGCTGACGAGCCAGCTGAGCTTATCCTCCTGGCTGGGGAAGGTGAGGACGTTGGGCTGAACCTGGGTCGCCATAAAGGCCTCAACCGCCTGGCGATCTTTCTCAAACGGGATGCGGCCCTCGCTGTCGTACAAATTCAGCATCGCGTTGAGGGCGTGAAAATCCACGGCGGCGGTTATACGTTCTGCGGTTGTCGTTGCCAAAATTCGCTGACTCCTTTACGCACGGTGTTGATATCGTCGGGGGTTCCCATCAGCTCGAAGCGGTAGAGATAGGGCACGGCGCATTTTTGCGCGATGACATCTCCGGCACGCCCCCAGCCGTCGCCAAAGTTGCGATTGCCGGCGGCAATCACTCCGCGGATCAGCTGGCGGTTATGCACGTCGTTTAAAAAGCGGATCGCCTGACGCGGTACCGCGCCGGCGGTGCCGCCGCCGCCATAGCTGGGAACGATGAGAATATAGGGCTCGTCTACCCGCAGATGTTCACGCTCGTTCAGCGGGATGCGCACCGCCGGCAGCCCCAGGCGCTGCACAAAGCGATGGGTATTCTCCGAACGGCTGGAGAAGTAGACGATGAGGCTCATGCGCTGGCCGCCGTAAAGGAGGGGCGCAGGCGATTGATCATATCCGGGCGGAAGCCGCTCCAGCGCAGCTCACCGGCGATCACCACCGGCAGCTGGCGAAATCCCTGCTCGCGCAGGGTGTCGGCGGCATCCGGCTGCTGGTCGACGTTGACCATTTCAAAGGCCAGTCCCCGGCTCTCCATGGCTCGCCGGGTGGCATGGCACTGCACGCAGTCATTTCGAGTGTAAATAATAATGCGCATGATTCGTATTTCCATTTAAGATAACAGCACGGCGCTAAACATAGCGTCGAACGTAGTGGGCCATTCGATAAGGAAATACTAGATGTAGTTATTTAAAACTTCAACCACTCAATATATAGCGTTTTTGGCAAGCGAGTCCCCCGCCGGGATAGATCGGCGGAGGAGGGGGGAGGCTGTGCGGAACTACAGGCGCATGGCCACGGCGAGGCGGTTAAAGGCGTTCATCAGACTGACGGCGAAGGTCAGATCGCTTATCTGACGCGGGGTAAAATGTTCGCGCAGCGGCTGGTAAACCTCATCTTCCGCATGGCTGGTGGCAATGTCGGTGACCGACTCGGCCCAAGCCAGCGCCGCGCGTTCGGCCGGAGTAAAGTGGGCGCTTACCCGCCAGCCCGCAAGGGCATCCAGTTTGCTTTGCGCCATGCCGCCTTTGCGCAGCGCCTGGCTATGTTTCTCAAGACAGAAGGCGCAGCCGTTGATCTGCGAGACGCGTAAATAAACCAGCTCTACCAGGGCGTTGCCCAGCTCGCTTTTCTCCAGCGCGATGCTGGCCTGTACCAGCCCTTTATAGACTTCCGGGCTCAGTTCACTGAATGGCTGACGTAATTGGTTCATGGTGTTCTCCTCTCTAAGACGGCAGCCAAAATAGCACTATAATGGACTGCAAAAGACAGCCATATTGTGACGAAAAAAGCAGACCATAATGGAAGCGATTAACCTCCCGCTTTATCAGCGTATCGCCCGCCAGTTGAAATCGGCGATTGAACGTGGCGAACTGACCCCGGGCAGCCGTTTGCCCGCCAGCCGGGTGTACGCTCAGGAGCAGGGCGTCTCCCGGGCGACCATCGAAAACGCCTGGGGAGAGCTGGTCGCCCAGGGATGGCTCGAGCGGCGTGGGCAGGCGGGGACCTTTGTCAGCGAGCGGCTCAGCCCGCGCCAGCTGGCGCCGGTACCGCCAGTGCAACCGGCCGCGCCGACGGAGCCGCTGCCGTTTCAGATGGGGCTGCCGGCACTGGATCTCTTTCCGCGCGGGCAGTGGGCGCGGGTGATGGGGCGTCGGCTGCGGACGCAGTCGCGGTTCGATCTTGCACCCGGCGATCCCGGCGGCGATCCGCTTCTGCGCCAGGCTATCGTCGATTATCTACGCCTGTCGCGCAGTATCGACTGTCAGCCGGATCAGGTGTTGATCACCGGCAGCTATGCCGCCTCCATGAACCTTATCCTGCGTACCCTGGCGCAGCCGGGACAGCATATGTGGATGGAAGATCCGGGGTATCCCTTTATCCGGCCGGTCGTCGAGGCTGGGCAGCTGGCGGTGGATGCGATTCCGGTGGACGACGAAGGGATGGACGTCAGCTGGGGCCAGCGTCATCACCCGCAGGCGCGATTTGCCCTGCTCACACCAGCCCATCAGAGTCCGCTGGGGGTCGCGCTGTCGCTTCCCCGACGCCGCTAGCTGCTGGCGTGGGCCGCGGAGCGCGACGCGTGGATCATTGAGGACGATTACGATAGCGAGTTTCGCTATCACGGCAAACCGCTGCCGCCGCTGAAAAGCCTTGATGCGCCGCAGAGGGTCATCTACGCGGGCACCTTCAGTAAGTCGATGTTCCCGGCGCTGCGCACCGCCTGGCTGGTGGTGCCGACCCCGCTGGTGGCGCGTTTTCACCAGACCGCGGAGCGCCAGTCCTGCACCGTTCCCACCCTGTGGCAGCAGACGCTGGCGGATTTTATCCAGCAGGGACATTTTTGGCGTCATTTGAAGAAAATGCGTGCCAGCTATAGCCAGCGTAGACAGTGGCTGGAGTCGGCTCTGCAGGCGCAGGGCTTTCAGGTCACGCCGCAGCTGGGGGGAATTCAACTGGTTATGTCGGTCAGCGGCGACGATCGGCTGCTCGCGCGGCGGGCGGTTGTGGCCGGGCTGGCGGTGCAGGCGCTGAGCGACTGGCGGATTCGCCACGCGGGCGAGGGGGGATTATTGATGAGTTTTACCAATATACGTTCGCCGGCGATGGCTGACGGACTTGCCCGACGGCTGAGAGAGGCGATAGCGATTTGATGGCGCTTAAGTCGGGGAAGCAGAAAAACCCCTGCGGCCAGAGGCGCGCAGGGGCTGACGCGTATTTGTTATCTTCATTGCCTTCCGTAAAGCTCGCGGGCTACCGCGCGCCAATCGCGCGGCGGCAGCCGACGCTTAAGCTATTATCGACGTAAATTGAGCAATACGCCAATAAATACCCCGACGGCGGCGGCGGCGCCCACACTGTGCCACGGTTTATTGCGCACGTAGGTATCGGCACAGCCCAGCGCATCGCACGCTGCCTGGCGCGCATCCAGCGCCGCCTGCTGCACCCGGTTGTGGCCATTAAGACGGGCACGAGTCTCTTTTAACAGCGACTGCGCTTTGACACGCGCCGCTTCCGCTTCCTCTTTGGCGTCACTGCCCCATGATTTCAGCACCTCTTCCAGCGTATCCGCTAATTGGCTGACATCGTTATGAATATCTTCGGCGTTCTCGTCAAAATTGTTGCGGTTCACATGGTTAGCCATCGTTATCTCCCTTAATTCCATCGAGTGAGTAAGTGTAGGACAAGATTTTGAATTATGCTTACTGTTGTGGTTTCTGGAATTTTCCGAAAGCACTGTCCTTAATGAATAAGGTAAGGTCAATGTGCGGTAAAAGATAACGAGGAATCAGTATGTATTTAAGACCCGATGAGGTGGCGCGTGTTCTTGAAAAAGCCGGCTTCACCATGGATGTTGTGACGCAAAAAGCGTACGGCTATCGCCGCGGCGATAATTATGTTTATGTGAACCGCGAAGCGCGCATGGGGCGAACAGCGTTAGTTATTCATCCGGCGTTAAAAGAGCGCAGCAATATGCTGGCCGAACCGGCTTCAGATATCAAAACCTGTGATCATTATGAACAGTTTCCGCTGTATTTAGCCGGGGATGCGCAACAACATTATGGTATTCCGCATGGATTTAGCTCACGCATGGCGCTTGAGCGTTTTCTGAATGGGCTATTTGGCGAAGCCCAGCCGGCAATGTCGACGAATTAATACGCCGATAGGCATTTAAGGATCCAGGCGAGGCGGGCTGGCGGGAAGAGGCGACTGGCAGAGCCAGTCGCTGCTAACGCGTTGGTCAGGCCTTCGCCTGCTGATAGGGCGCCACGCGGAACAGGCGGCGGCAATAGTCGAGGAAGTAGCCGTAGGCGGCGCCCATCATCATCGATACCGCCAGGTTCGAGCTCACCGCGGCGACAATCTGGTGCCAGTCAGCACCCACGCTCCACAGAATAGCGACATACACCGGCGACTGAAAGGTGACGTAGGCCAGCACGTCGGCCATATTTTTCATCCACCTGGCCGGGCTGATGCGCCGGGCCTGACGCATGGCGAAATCGCGATAAATCCCATAGGGTACGGCAATAATAATGTTGACCGGGATCGCCACCAGACGCGACGATAACGACTGCTCAAACGTCATACCAGAGAGAAAAATTTCGATCATCATGTTGACGACGGTGCAGTAAACCACCATCGCAAAGGTGTCTGCAACCGCATGCCGCAAGCGGGAGTGCGCAGAGAACATCGGAGTGCTCCTCGAAAATGAAGTCATTAACGCCGAAAAATGCGCGTTGGTATAGCGTTTTTGGGCTGCCTGTTTTGATGTGCGTAGAGTATATCTCTGCATTAAAAGTGGCAACTAGCTATAAATTTTTATTTATCGCCTTTTTGTCGATAAAATACTCTGCGCTGGTTTGTTTTTTGTTCGTTACGCTACTTTTATTCCTGTTTTTGAAAATATCAATATTTATCAATGAGTTAATCTTGATTGCGAAATCGAGACTGGCCGAGGGAACGGCGCCTGATAGCCAACCATGGCGCAACATCACGCGAGTGTGTGATTCCGCTCTCTTTTAGGATTTTTTATGCCGTAAGTCGCGTTTTTATGGTGAAAAATTCTGAATTGCGAATTGTTGTTTTATTCCCATTGTCTGATTAACTATTCACTGCGGCCAAAGGTATGTATCAGAGCGGCCACGTATGAACAGCAGGTAACCCGCTGACCATAAAGCTAATATTCCTGTCGAGAACGGTGGTTTTTCCCGTCATTCTGCCTTTTTTATTTATTCACTCTCTTTTTTGCCTGTGCTTATGAAAAAGGCTCGGGTATTTGCCAATATAGCTTCAGGGGATAACCGCTAATATCCACCTTATATATTTATCTGGACAACCGAAGGCTGGAAATAAATAAACGTTTCTATTACACTTGCCGCAGTGTATCTTTTAATTTGCTATTTGGAATTTTTTAATTTTATGTCTTCAATGTTACACAAACTGAATAATATCCGTTCACTGCGTGCCCTGTCCCGTGAATTCTCCATTGACGTGCTTGAAGAGATGCTGGAAAAGCTCAGGATCGTCACTGAAGAAAAACGTACGCAACAGCAGCAGGCAGCTCAGCAGCAGGCTGAATATCAGGAGAAAGTGAATACCTGGCTTGAACTGATGCGCGCCGACGGTATTTCTCCTGACGAGCTGGTGGCCGATATTCAGCCGCCAAAGGCGGGAGGCAAAAAGCGTCAACCGCGCCCGGCGAAATATCGTTATACCGATCATACTGGCGCAGAGAAAACCTGGACCGGACAGGGAAGAATGCCGAAGCCGATTGCCGAGGCTGTCGCCCAGGGTAAATCGCTGGATAGCTTTTTAATTTAACGCCTTCGGGCCAGCGCCAGCCCGGTGGTGAGAGACCCACCGGCCTGGCCTTACGACTTTAAGCGAGGGGCTTTAGCAGACGCCGAAGTCTCCCTCTTCCTGATACGGCGTGACCTCGTCCGACTTCAGCGAATAGCGCTCTCCCTGCTCCTGTGCGGCCTGAACCACCACCAGTTGCTCCCCTTGCACTTCCACCACTTTCAGTTTTGGTCCGCCCGCTCGGGGTTGTACCAGATCGCCGACAGCAAACATAATTCACTCCTCACTGTTAACACCATGGATAAATCTAAACCATAGCTCAACGCCCGCTCACTGAACACCGGGCGTGCTGTTTTTTGTTAAAACAATTTGGAGTTATATGTATTAATATTGTTAATGTTTTGCTGGCGCCATACCGCTGCTGAGAAAGGGGGACGGCGAGGGTAGGGTTACCACCAATCAGGTCAGGAAAGACACCATGAAGTATATCATTCTGTTGATCATTGTTATTGCTGTACTGTATGTCCATTACCGCGGACGGGTGCGCTATCGTTTCTGGCGGCAGCTCTCCGACCATTCCACATTTACCGCGCCGCTGAATGGATTTATGTATTTATTTTCCCGCGTGCCGAATACGCCTTATCTGCGGCCGGAGATGTTTCCCGAGCTGGCGATATTGCAGCAAAACTGGCAGGTTATTCGCGACGAAGGTCTCCACCTTCAGCAACTGGAGCAGATTAAAGCGGCCGATAAATATAACGATGCCGGGTTTAACTCATTTTTCAAAACCGGCTGGAAACGCTTTTATCTGAAATGGTATGAGGATGCCCATCCTTCCGCCAGCCAGCTCTGTCCGCAAACTACCGCGCTGCTGCGCGATATCCCGTCGGTGAAAGCGGCCATGTTTGCCACTCTGCCGGACGGTAGCCGTCTGCCGCGCCATCGCGACCCCTACGCCGGCTCGCTACGCTTTCATCTGGGCCTGGCAACGCCGAACGATGACCGCTGCTTTATCGAGGTGGATGGCCAGCGTTACAGCTGGCGCGATGGAGAAGGCGTGCTGTTTGACGAGACCTATATCCACTATGCGGAAAATACCAGTGGTGAGAATCGCCTGATTCTGTTCTGCGATATTGAACGGCTGATGCGCTACCGCTGGGCGCAGAAAGTTAACCACTGGCTGGGACGCCATCTGATGAGCGCCGCTTCGGCGCCCAACGATATCGGCGATCGCACCGGCGGGATTAACCGGGCGTTTCGCTATATTTACCAGATCCGTATTGTTGGTAAGCGGTTGAAAAAATGGAATAAGACGGTCTATTACATCGTCAAATGGTTGCTCTTCGGCGGCATTGCCTGGCTTATCTGGAGCGCGTTTTAACCCCCTGGCGCCGGTTCCACGGCATGGTCGCCAGCAGACGCGCCATGCCGCAAAAGCCGGTTACGCCGGCGAAGGTGAGCCCGGCGCCGACCGCGCCGCTGAGCAGGAAAAAGCCGCCGTTAACGGTATAGCCCAGCAGCACCCCCAGTAAAATCAGGACGCCAGCGGCAATTTGCACCTGGCGCATCTGCGGCAGCGGCTGTGATGAATCTTCCACTACCGGCAACCCCGCGGCTTTCCACGCCTGAATTCCTCCTGCCAGCAGGCAGGCCTGCGCCGGCGCGGCGGCCGCGGCCAGACGAATCGCATTATTCTGCGTCCGGGAACCCGCCTGGCAGTGAAAGATGACCGTCTCTCCGGCCCGGGCATTGAGGGGCGCACCGCTGGTCAGAGTGGCGAGCGGCACCAGCTCGGCATCGGGGATATGTTCGCGCGCATATTCATCCGCATCGCGGATATCAATCAGTCTGGCGCCCTGGGCAATCTGCGCCTGGGCCTCGGCGGGAGTTAAGGTGGCGATGGTCATAGGATCCTCACGGGCAATAGAGCGTTTTCAGCGTATTGATCACCTGCTGTACCGCAGGGTGAGTAATGAAATAGTGGATACGCTGGGCGTCGCGCTCGCTGTCGATCAGCCCCTCGTCACGCATCCGCGCGAGGTGTTGCGAGGTGGCGGAGGGGCTCAGCCCTGTAGCCCGGGCGAGTTCGCCGGCGCTGGCCCTGGGCGCATCGCACAGCATGCACAGGATCAGCAATCGGTGAGGATTGCTCATCGCTTTCATCAGCGCGGCGGCTTCTCCGGCGCGGGCCTGCAGGTCTTCAGGTGTGGTCATTTATTTTAGCTTTGTCTAAATTTAGATAACTCTAAAATAAAAAGGCCGCCAGCGCCAGCACAATTTCTTCACGACTCAGGCCGGAACGGCGAGCCGGGCAATCTGCGCCCGGGCGCTGGCGATCCCGGCGTCGCGACCATGCGGGCGATTGTCCAGCCCTTCGGCATAGATAAATTCCACCTCCTGGATCCCCATCAGCCCCAGTACCGCGCGCAGATAGGGCGTGACGGCATCGGTAGTTTCTCCCTGGTGAATACCGCCGCGGCTGCTGACGACCACCGCCCGGACGCCCTCCACCAGCCCCTGCGGCCAGCTCTCGGTGTAGCGAAAGGTTTCCCGCGCCCGCGCCACGAGGTCGAACCATTTTTTTAGATCGGTCGGGACGTTGAGGTTATACATCGGCGCGCCGATCACCAGCAGGTCGCTGGCCTTTAACTCGGCGATAAGCTGGTCGGAGAGGGCGACCGCCTCGCGGATAGCAGGCTGCGGATCCACTGCCCCGCGCAGGGCGGCGAACAGGGGGCGATCCAGCGTTGGCAGCGCCATGGCGCTGAGATCGTGTTCGATGAGCCGATCGCCGTGTCCCGCCGCCTGGCGCGCCGCGAGAAATTCGTTAATCAACTGATTGGTGAGGGATGTTTCGCCATTAATGCTGGATTTTAAAACCAGAACGTTAGCCATGATGAGTGCCTCAAATGAAAGATAGAAGCAAAGACTAACACTGTCTTTTTTGTCTCAGGAGTGACATTATTTTTCCCTATTGTATCCCGTAAGGAACCAATCTGTGCGCGACGATCTGAATGCGATCCCGGTATTTGTCACCGTGGTCGAGAGCGGCAACTTTGCCAGCGCGGCGGCGATCCTCCATGTGACGCGTTCGGCGGTGGGAAAAACCATTGCCCGGCTGGAAGCGCGTCTCGGCGTGGCGTTATTCCAGCGTACCACCCGACGGCAACTGCTGACGGAAGAGGGGGAGCAATTCTATCTCCAGTGCCGGGAAGCGCTGGAGCGCATCCGCGAGGCCGAAGAGACGCTGCAGCGCGGCAAAGATGAGGTGCAGGGGCGGCTGCGGGTGTCGCTGCCGGTGCTGTTTGGCCAGCGCTGCGTGGCACCGCTGCTGTTCCGCCTCAGCCAGCGCTATCCGTTACTGAAGCTCGAGCTCCACTACAGCGACCGGCAGGTCAATCTGCTGGAGGAGGGGTTTGATCTTGCGGTGCGTATCGGGAGCCTGGCCGATACCGGGTCGCTGCGGGCCCGGGCGCTGGGAGAGCACGGCATGGTGCTGTGCGCGGCGGCGGAGTACCTGCGCCAGCAGCCAGCGCCGCAGACTATTGCCGGGTTGAACGAGCACCGTACCCTCGGCTATCTGCACAACGGCCAGCTGCAAAAATGGCAACTGTATGACCCGCAGCAGGGCGACGTGCGCTTCAGTCCGCAGACGTGGCTGATACAGGATGATTTTGCCGCCATCGCGGCGGCAGTGCAGCAGGGGATGGGCATCGCCTGGCTGCCGGACTGGCTGGTGGCGCAGGCGCTTGCCGATGGGACATTGCAGCAGGTGTTGGCGCCCAGCGCTCAGGTGCGTTTCGCCATCCACGCGGTATGGCCGGAGGGGCCGTGGCTGCCGCAAAAAACGCGGGCGGCGATCGATGCCCTGCGGGAAGGGCTGCCTCTTACCGCAACACCTGGTTAGCGCAGAGAGAAATAACCGCCATCTATGGCGGCGGAGGTTTTCCGACAGCGTGCAAGCTACCGGCGCGCTTTACGCCATAGCCTCAGCGACGAGGCCGTCCGGCACGGGCGGCACGGCGGTACAACGTGCTGCGGGCGATACCCAGTATCTGCGCCGCCCGGCTGACGTTGCCGTTGACCCTGGCCAGGGTATCGACAATCAACTGCTCATCATGGGCCTGCAATCCCCCGCGCGGCAACGGCGCAGGCGCGGCGCGATACGCCTCCGGCAGCGCGTCGGGCGTCAGCGTGTCGCCCTCATCGGCGAGAGCCAGCATTACCTTCAGGACGCTCTGCAGCTGGCGTACGTTTCCCGGCCACGGCAGCTGGCTGAGGTGAACCAGCAGCGCGTTTGAAAGCGTCACCCGGCGTGAAGCACCGCCCAGGTCGTGCCACAGGGTGGCGATAAAGGTTTCCAGCGCCGGCCACTCGCGCAGCGGAGGCAGCGCCAGGGCGTATTCCCGCAGGCGCCACAGCAGATCTTCACGGAATTCTCCGGCGCTGACCCGCTGGGTCAGGTTGCGGTGGGTGGCGCAGATCAAGGCGAAATTCACCGGCACGCTGCGGCTGGCGCCCAGCGGAGCGACCTCTTTCTCCTGCAGGACGCGCAGGAGGCGGGTCTGCAGCGCCAGCGGCATATCGCCGATCTCATCAAGAAACAGCACCCCGCCGTCAGCCTCGCGGATTTTACCGATATAGCCATTTTTGCTGGCGCCGGTAAACGCCCCCGGCTGGTAGCCGAAGAGCTCGGATTCGATCAGCGATTCCGGAATGGCGGCGCAGTTAATGGCGACAAATTTACCGCTGCGCCAGCGGCTGTGCCGGTGCAACGTGCGGCTGACATACTCTTTGCCGCTGCCGGTTTCTCCTTCAATGCACAGGGCGATGCCGGCGTTGAGCAGCCGCAGCAGCTTTTCGCCTTCGCGCGGACTGGTAAAGGGGAGATGCATGGCCGGCGGGGCGCTTACCGCCACCCGGCGGCGGGTGGGCTCCCGCAGGCGATAGTGGTAGCGGCCCTGCGGCGTGGTCAGCGGCAGCGGGACGCTGACCGCCGTTTGCGTCAGCGTCGGAAAAAGCGAGGCAAAGGTGAGCTGGCCAAACTGCGCCGCGCTCAGGCCGAACTCGCGCATCGCCAGCCGGTTGCCGGCGGTGAGGACGTTGTCGGAAAAGACCAGCAGCAGCTCCTCGACGCTGTCGAGTTTGTCCACCTGCCGGTGCAGGCTCATCAGCCACTGCTCAGGATGCAGACTCTGTTTCACCCACAGATATTCAATTTGCTTTGCCGCCGCTTTTACCCAGCCAAAGGTGTGCTGGTGGGGAAAATTCGCCGGGCCGGAGATATCCAGCACCCCGGCGATGCTTCCGTCCGGTCGCTGGAGCGGCATCGCTGCGCAGTACAGATTCTGGTTGCGGGTAAGAAAGTGCTGACGGCCATCGATCTCGCAGCCATCGTCAATCGCCAGCGCGGTGCCGATGGCGTTGGTCCCGCGCCCGCTTTCACTCCACAGATTGCCGGGAGCCAGCGCCACGCGCTGGGCCTTTTGCAGCGCCTGGGTATCGCCGAGAGTATGCAGCACCAGGCCGTCGGGGTCGGAAAGGATCACCACCGACTGCAGGTCTGCGACCTGGCGCGACAGGGCTTCCACCACCGGCTGCGCCAGCTGCTGCAGGCCGCGGTGGCTGGCGAGCCGGTCCGCCAGCTCGCCGGCGCCGAGGCGGGGAAAATCCTCGGTGGCGGGATCCAGCCCGTAGCGCTGGCAGCGAGACCACGAATCGCTCAGCAGGGGATTCGCATTAACCTCTGGTGCGAGAAGAAAGGGATTGCCTGCCACAGGGCACCTCTGGGTCGATGTTGCTGTGTTGCAATATTGTAGCCATTTGGTTTATTTGGTGTTGCGATTTGCAACACATAAGTGGAAACCCGTGCGACAGTGGCTGACCATCTGCTCGGTTAGTGAAGGCAACGTATTAATAAATAAAAATATTTAAAGAAAATAAAAAACTGGCATAACCCCTGCAAAGTGAGAAGCGTTCGGCGGCAAACTTAAAAAATCAATATGCCGCTGCGTCTCAACCCTACAGAAGGAGATTTGCGATGCGTTATGCACATCCTGGCCAGCCCGGCGCCGTGGTTTCATTTAAATCGGCTTACGGCAACTTTATTGACGGTAGATTTGTCGAGCCGCTGAGCGGTGAATTCTTTATGAATACTTCGCCGGTCGACGGCAGCAACATTGCGCAGTTTCCCCGCTCGGATGCCAGAGACATTGACTTCGCCCTCGACGCCGCCCATCGCGCGGCGCCGGCGTGGGGTAAAACCTCAGTGCAACAGCGCTCCAGGCTGCTGCTACAGGTCGCCGATCGTATTGAACAGCATCTGGAATATCTGGCGGTGGCGGAGAGCTGGGACAATGGGAAACCGATCCGCGAAACCCTGAATGCTGACCTGCCGCTGGCGGTGGATCATTTTCGCTACTTCGCCGGCTGCCTGCGCGCCCAGGAGGGTAGTACCGCCGAAATTGACGAAACCACGGTGGCCTATCATTTCCATGAACCGCTGGGGGTGGTCGGACAGATTATCCCGTGGAACTTCCCGCTGCTGATGGCCGCGTGGAAGCTGGCCCCGGCCCTGGCGGCGGGGAACTGCGTGGTGCTCAAACCGGCGGAACAGACGCCGCTAAGCATTACCCTGCTGCTGGAGCTGATCGGCGATCTGTTCCCGGCCGGGGTGCTTAACGTGGTGCAGGGTTTCGGCAAAGAGGCGGGCGAGGCGCTGGCCACCAGCAAGCGTATCGCCAAGCTGGCGTTTACCGGCTCCACGCCGGTCGGGCGGCATATTCTCGCCTGCGCGGCGGAAAATATTATCCCCTGCACCGTCGAGCTGGGGGGGAAATCGCCCAACATCTACTTCGCCGACGTGATGGACGGAGAAGAGGAATTTATTGAGAAGGCGGTGGAGGGGCTGGTGCTCGGCTTCTTCAACCAGGGTGAGGTCTGTACCTGCCCGTCGCGGGCGCTGATCCATGAGTCCATCTATGAGCCCTTTATGGCACGGGTCATGGAGAAGGTGGCGCAGATCCGCCGCGGCGATCCGTTAGATACCGACACCATGATCGGCGCTCAGGCTTCCCGCCAGCAGTTCGACAAGATCCTCTCCTATATTCAGATTGCCCGGGAAGAGGGTGGGCAAATTCTGACCGGAGGCGAGCGGGCGGCTATCGCGCCGGCGCTGGATAATGGCTTTTATATTCAGCCTACGCTGATTAAAGGTCGCAACGATATGCGCTCCTTCCAGGAGGAGATCTTTGGGCCGGTGATCGGGGTGACCACCTTTAAGGACGAAGCGGAAGCGCTGGCTATCGCCAATGAGACCCAGTTTGGTCTCGGCGCCGGGGTGTGGACGCGGGATACCAACCTCGCCTATCGCATGGGTCGCGGCATTAAAGCCGGTCGCGTGTGGACCAACTGCTATCATGTCTACCCGGCGCATGCGGCGTTCGGCGGCTATAAACAGTCCGGCGTCGGGCGGGAAACGCACAAGATGGCGCTGGATGCCTATCAGCAAACCAAAAACCTGCTGGTGAGCTACGGCACCGCGCCGCTGGGCCTGTTCTGAAGTCCATCTCATTTCTGACCGATCCTCAGTCCGCAATCCATTCGGGTTGCGGATTTTTTTTAACTTCAAAATAACCATTCGAAGAGGGTGGTTATTTTGCCGGCGGCAGCGCCCATGTATTTATGTCACTTATGTATTGGCTTTCACTTGAAAATAAAAACACTTCCATAATAAGGGATTAGCGGGTGGAGGTGGCGCACCCTGGCGTCGTTTGTGTAGAAATTATGAATATTAATACCAGGAAAATTCCTAATTTTTGTGTACGCTCTGACGAGCGCACAATAAAACAAGACGAATTTTTGAACAATTGTCTTTAAGTTTGTTAATTGAATTGATCTGTTGTTGTTTAAAGGTATTTGAATTTCTTTTGTATAGATATGTAAATTAACATTGAAAAGCCATTTCAAAAATTAAATATATGGCGAGTATAGCTATTAACTTATAGTTAACATCTTCCCGGATTGCCTTTTGATACTTCGGGTAATATATTTATTTCGCACATCAAAATAACTCTTTTTTCTTCTGTTTGTTATTCATGGCCATCTATTGGCGAAATAAGGCAGAGTAGAGGGGGATGTGCCTAATATCCTGCGGAAGGAACGCAACGTACATTTACAGGGAGGAGCTGACGAGCCGTTTCGTGATAGCTTTAGGGCTATTGTCGATGATGGAAAATATGTTCGTTAACGATGAGATAAATAATGAAAAAACAACCTCGCTTTATAACCATCCTCATAGGAGCGCTGCTTTCTGGCGTAGCCTTGCAGGCTACCGCGGCCAACACTATCAATCCTGACTCGGGCACCAGTTCGGAAGGCGCCGGCGGGCAGGTCATCTTCAATGGGTCAATCACCGACAGCTCTTGCAACGTCGATAGTAGTTCTAATGGCCAGAAGGTTGATCTGGGCAAATGGGCCAGCAACTATTTTACCGGCACTGGTTTTGAAACCACCAAAACCCCCTTCCATATCAAAGTGAAAGATTGCCCGGCCAGCGTGACTACGGTCGCCGTGCTGTTTGACGGCGCGCGCGATCAGTCTGATAACTCCCTGCTGGCCATCAACGGCGGCGCCAGCGGCGTAGCGATTAAGCTGTATGAGCACGATCGGTCGACGGCTGTCAGCCTCGGTAAAACGTCAGCCAAACAGACGGTCACTCCGGGTACCAGCGGCGGCACCGGCTCTGCCGACCTCGAGTTTTACGCCGACTATATCTCCACCGCGGCGACCGTGACGGCAGGTAAAGCCGACGGTACAGCTAATTTCAATATGATTTATAACTGATCTAATTGCGCGTTATTCAGAGTCAGCCCACTGCGTCTTGATTAATTACAGATAGCTAATGTGTTAATTGTCATGAAGTCACGAAATATATTCGTGACGGTATAGTTGTTTTTGCTAATTATCCCGTCGAGTACTGGCTCTGTTATTCACTGCTTTATTTTGTTGTCTGTTCAACTTTTACCTGATGGTAAGTCATGATGAAGAAAATAATTGCCGTTGCGGCTTTTCTGCTGTGCACCACGGCAGCGCAGGCCGGTATTGTCATGGGTGGAACCCGTGTGATTTATCAGGAAGGGAAGCGTGAAGCCGCTATTTCAGTCACCAATGCCGATACCCATACGCCCTATCTGGTGCAGTCGTGGGTGGAAAATTACGCGGAAAACGATAAGGCCAGGGTGCCCTTCATTGTAACGCCGCCCTTGTTCCGTCTCGATCCGGAGCAAAATAACGTTCTGCGGATTAACTTTATTGGCGCCTCGCTGCCCCGCGACCGTGAATCGGTCTTCTGGCTGAACGTCAAAAGTATCGCCCCGACGCCTCAGGGCGAGGTGAATAAGCTGCAGGTGAATATTAAATCGAAATTCAAAATCTTCTATCGCCCCAACGACCTGGAGGGCGACCCGGCAAAGGCCTGGCAGCAGCTGAAGTTTAGCCAGTCCGGCGGTCGGCTGACGGTGATAAATCCCACTCCCTACTTCGTCTCTTTTTACGCCGTCGAAGTGGGCGGGCAAAGCATCGACGATCCCGGCATGGTGGCTCCCTTCGGCGAGAAAACGTGGCCGGTGAACGGGCACGGCACCGTCAAATGGCGGGCGATTAACGACTACGGCGGCGTCAGCGATTTCGCCCAGCAGTAATTCCCCTTTTTGATGAGCTTACCGGACGGCGCCAGCATGAAAAGAATAACAACAGCCAGGGTGCGGGAGTATGCCTTGTTGCCCGTTACCGCCGGGCGGGCGGTGGCGCTGGCGACGGTGCCGACGATGATGTTTTGTCTCAGTCCGTTGGGCCGGGCGATGGCCGACGACTATTTTGACCCGGCGGCGCTGGAGTTTGCTGACCCGCAGCAGCAAACCTCCGATCTGCACTACTTCGCCAAACCCGGCGGCCAGCAGCCGGGGACTTATCCTGTCACCGTGGTGGTTAATGACCAGGAGCTGGGTCAGGCTGATATCACGTTTGTTGACGATGGCGGGCAGCTGCGCCCGGTGCTGACGCCCGGTCAGCTGGCGGAGTATGGCGTCAACGTCAGCGCGTTTCCCGCCTTTCAAGCGCTGCATGAAGGCGAAACCTTCACCCGGATCGAGAAGTTTATTCCCGACGCCAGCAGTCGGTTCAGCTTCGCTAACCAGCGCCTGACGCTGAGTATTCCCCAGGCGGCGATGAACGTGCAAAGCCGCGGCTATGTCGATCCGTCGCGCTGGGACGATGGCGTGCCGGCCGCGTTTGTCGATTACTATTTTTCCGGCGCGCAAATAAAGAACGCCGACGAAGGGGAGAGCAGCCGCTCAAACTATCTCAATTTACGCAGCGGCCTCAACCTGGGCGCCTGGCGACTGCGCAACATCTCCTCAATGCAGTATGACCAGCAGCGCCGGCACTGGGATACCCAGAGCACCTGGCTGCAGCGCGATGTCCGCTCGCTGAAGAGCTTGCTGCGGATCGGCGATACCTACACCACCGGCGATGTGTTTGACAGCATACAGTTTCGCGGCGTCCAGCTGATGTCTGACGATGAAATGCTCCCGGACAGCCAGCGCGGCTTTGCCCCCACTATTCGTGGCGTGGCGCACAGCAATGCCAAAGTGACCGTCTCTCAGCACGGGTATGTGATCTACGAGACCTTTGTGTCACCGGGGGCATTCGCCATCAGCGATCTCTACCCCACCTCGCAGAGCGGCGATCTGGAGGTGAAGGTGACCGAGAGCAATGGCGCGGTGCGTACCTTTACCCAGCCCTATTCCGCGGTGCCATATATGCTGCGCGAAGGGCGCGGCAAATTCAGTCTCAGCGCCGGCCGCTACCACTCCGGGGGGGAGTCGGTGCGCTCGCCGGAATTTCTGCAGGGCACTTTGTTCTACGGTTTGACGGCGGGATTCACCCTCTACGGTGGTACGCAGCTGGCCCGGGACTATCAGGCGTGGGCGCTGGGCCTGGGCCGCGGTTTTGGCGAGTTCGGATCGCTGGGAGGGGATGTCACCCAGGCCGTCACCCGTACGCCGTCGGGCAAGCGCTATACGGGCCATTCGCTGCGCGCTCAGTATCAGAAAAATTTTGTCAGCTCGGGCACTGCGTTCAGCCTCGCCAGCTATCGCTACTCGTCAAGCGGCTATTACGATTTTGCCGAAGCCAGCGCCCTTGAAAGCGCCCAGGGGCAAGTAGACAACCGGCGTCGCCGGGAAGAGCTGTCGGTGTCGCAAAGCCTTGGTGGCCTGGGCAGTCTGGCGGTTTCCGCCTGGTCGCAGGAGTACTGGCATCGGCAGAGTCGGGATGAGACGGTGCACCTTGGGTTCTACAGCGCCTGGAAAGGGATCTCCTGGGGCGTGGGCTATTACTACACCCGCGCCAGCGGCCAGCAAAAAAATGACCGCTCCTGGTCATTCAATATCAATATTCCGCTGGGTGGTCCGCTGTCCGACAGCGCGGTGAGCTACAACACCACCTCGGACAGCAATGGCTATACCTCGCAGCAGATGTCGCTGTATGGCGCGGTGCCGACGCGGCCAAATCTGTTCTACTCGGTTCAGCAAGGTTATGGCAACCAGGGACGAGGCAGCAACAGCAGCGCCTCCCTGGACTACCACGGCGGCTTCGGCAACGCCCAGATCGGCTATCGCCATGACGCCGCCAGCAACCAGTTGACCTGGGGAGGCGCCGGCTCGGTGGTCGCGCATCCGCACGGCGTCACCTTCGGCCAGACGGTGGGTGAGAGCTTCGCCATCGTCCGGGCGCCGGGGGCCGCCGGCGTGGCGGTGCAAAACGGCAACAATGTGCACACCGACTGGCGCGGCTATGCCGTGGTGCCCTCTCTGACCGCCTACCGGAAAAATGTCATTACCCTCGATACGGAGTCGATGGCCGACGACACCGACGTCGACCAGCAGGGGCAGACCGTGATCCCCGGCGGCGGCGCGGTGGTGATGGCCAACTACCAGACCCACATTGGCAACCGGGTGCTGTTTACCCTGCGCAATGCCCAGGGGCCGCTACCGTTTGGCGCCAGTGCGCGGCTGGTCGAGGAGGAGGAGAGCGGCAATCCGCCGGGCGGCATGGTGGCCGACGGCGGCCAGGTGTATCTCAGCGGTGTGCCGCAGGAGGGAACCCTGGCGGTGAGTTGGATCGTCAACAACCAGTCGCAGAGCTGCACGCTGCATTTTCATCTTCCGGATAACCCACAGCAGAGTCTGAATACGGTGAAAACCGTCTCCGGACTGTGCCAGACACGCTGAGGCGGCTATGAAATCTGTTTTTCGTCTACTTCCTTTCCTCTTTCTGCTGGGGCTGAGCGCCTATCTTCCCGGCGTGCGGGCTGAAACCTGCCGCGCAAATATCGGCCAGACCACGGTCAATATTCCTAATATCAAGTATTTACCCACGCTGCCGGTCAATACCCAGATGACCAGCGCGATGGCGGATAACGGCAGCGGGATCCCTTTTTCCTGCGACCTGCAGCTGCCGACGGCGAGCGCCAAACGCATCGTCTATAAGCAGCTGAAAACCGGCGGCTCGCCGATGGTGATTAACGGACAGCATGTCTACCCCAGCGCTATCGACGGCATTGGTTACGCCCTCAGCTTCCAGTGCGCCGGCGGCCCGATGCGTGCCATCGATGGCAGCCACTCCGCCGGCGGCGAGTCGGTGGTGATATGCGACAGTGCGACGCTCCCGGCGCTGATGACGCAGCAGCAAACCACGGTGAGGATTGCGGTAACCTTCTATAAAACCGGAACGGTGCAACTGGCGGACGGGACGCATACCAACTCGCCGCCGCTGCCGCAGGTGGGGGAGATGACCATTGAACAGCAGACCAGCGCAAGCGCCAGCTTTGTCGCCAGCGCGCCGGTCAGCATCGATATCGCCGCCCTGAATGTGGACATTGGCAGCAGCGGCAGCTGCCAGGTAGCGACATCGACGATCCAGGTCAGTCTGGGTACGGTTAACCGGGGGGAGTTTCATGGCAAAGGGACTACCGGCGGCCAGGCGAAGCGCTTTTCGATTCCGGTCTTCTGTCCGACGCCGACCGACGTGCGCATCGGCTTTTTCGGCGTCAGCGTGGAGAGCGATACCCTGGCCCTGAGCCAGGCCAGCAACAGCGCCAGCGGCGTCGGCGTGAAGCTGACCTACGGCAATAACCCCGGTGCGGCAGTGCCCGACGGCACCAGCGTTAAGATCAATGAGGCCAGCAACTTGCCGATCCTGAAAAGGGTGACCGGCGCCAGCGCCGGGACCGCCGAGGCTATCAATTTTAACGCGCAGTATGTGCAAACCGACGCCACCGTGGCGGCGGGCACGGCCAACAGCATGGTGACCTTCGCCCTGGAGTATAACTAGCCTGGCCCCGTGGGCAGACTGCCCTGCAGCGGGATCGGCACTACCGCGCCGTAGTCGTCGATATAGTTCAACTGGTACAGGCGAGCGCTGTCGGTGGTCATTACGGTATGGCTGCTGTAGGGCCGGAGCATCACGTTTCTTATCGGCGAGAGGTGGCCTTTATTATCGATCAGCGCCCCGTTGACCAGGGTGATATGAAGTGGGCCTGAGTTCGTCAAGCGCAGGTTATTGCCGCTCTGCTGCCACTGCAGCTTTTGCACCTCTTTGACGAGGGTGGTGGCGATGGTGGGTGGACGATAAAACAGCTTCAGACGGGTGCGGACGACAAATTGCAGCGTATGATTGCCGCCGGCGGTCGGCGGCGTCTCCTGGATATTGACCCAGAACAGGCTTTCCCGATCGTCGGGCAGCCCGCTGCCGAGATAGATAAAGCGCAGTTGGGCGGATTGCTGCGGCGATAAATAGACCAGCGGCGGCGTCGCCACCATCGGCAGGCCGACGCGCGAGGCATTGAGCCCGGCATCCAGCCAGATCTGCACTTTATAGGGGGTGCTGCTGCGGTTATTGATATTCAGGCTGGCGACTTTGTCTTTTCCTGAATAGATCACCCGTGAGGCATTAATGGTTATCCCGGCGCAGGCCTGAAAGGCCAATGCGCTGAGCAAAACAGCCACCTGAGTTTTCATGATCGCTTCCTTTACGTCGACGTTTCATCCCTGACCGGAAAGCTATTCCTGCATAATGGTAAACCGGGCCGTCGCGTTGCCGTCGCCAGGAACCATGTGGGCTTTATCCCAGGTGTAATAGAAGGCGTTCAGCCTGAAGGTTCCGGAGCCGCCGTCCACCGAGATCTCTATGCGAGGATCGTGTTGCGGATCAAGGCGCTCATCGAGGCTGAGTGGGGTGCCCGTGCGGTCCGTGAGCAGAATACCTACGTTGCTGGCCGGCTTGCCGCTGCCGTCGAGCGCCAGCACGCGGTTTTCAGGCGTGCCGGCAGGCGAGGGGCCGTCAACCACAATATAGTAAGTGCCTTTCTCACAATCTTTAACGCGAATGTCGATGCCGACCGCCGGCCCGGTCCCAGACTGACTGTTTTTCAGTCTCGACAGCGGAATAGCGCCCATACTGACGCCGATGACCCCGCTGTCGCTCACCCCTTCGAGCTTGCAGGAGGCGTTCACGACCTTGCCGATGAAATTCAGCTTGCCCTCTGCCGCGAGTGCAGAGCCGGCGGCCAGTCCGGCAAAGACCGTCGCCAGACACAGCGTGATTATTTTCATTTTCTTTCCTTCTCTATTGCCCGTAAAGCTGGCGCCAGGGCCGTTATTTTGATGAGTCTTATTTACGCCAGGTATGTTTTTTTATTTATTCATTTAACTGACTAATTTATTAATGCCTGGAAATAAACTGGCTTGTTATTTATGGGCTGCTTTTGTCAGGATAGTAGCGCGGGGGAATTGCGGCGTAAATAAGACGGTTATTGACGCGAGTTGAATGCCAAATAACTCTCAATAAAAAAATTTTCTGTTTTATATCAGTGTGTTATAAATAGCTTATTGCTCTTTTTTGCCAAGCGAACGAACCCGCTTCATTGTGTAAAATACGATCGTTCACGTAAGGCTATGCCCGGCGGATGAGGGATCATTCACCGGATGGGGCTGTGTTTTATCGCCAGATTTGCGATCGGCAACCGCGCCGTCGGGTTGTATGTCCCGGTGTTTAAAAATAGGATGAATGCCCTGGCTCGCACTGCGGATACTGTGACTGATGCGGCCGGTCACTCTGGCATGAAAAACGATAACTTTAAGGATGGCGAAATGAGACTGACGGTGGGGCTGGCGCTGACGCTGGCGATTATGACCTGCGGCGCCCAGGCGCGCGATATGCAATCCATCGAGCACAGCGGTGAACTGAAGGTGGGCGTGCCGGGCGATTACGCGCCGCTGGCGTTTCGCAATGCCGCCGGCGAACTGCAGGGCTATGACGTGGACATGGCCCGCGATCTCGGGCGCACGCTCGGACTCAAGGTGAGCTTCGTCTACACCAGCTGGCCCGCGCTCGCCGCCGATCTGCAGGCGGACAAGTTTGATATTGCGATGGGTGGGGTTACCGAGACCCCGGCGCGGGCGCAAGCCTTCGCCCTCAGCCATCCGGTGGTGGCGAACGGAAAAATCGCCTTAGCCAACTGCCAGGCCGCCCCGCAGCTCGGTTCGCTGGAAAAAATTGACCGTCCGGACGTGAAAGTGATCGTCAACCCTGGCGGCACAAACCAGAGCTTTGTCGATGAACACATCAAGCAGGCGCAAATTATTCGCGTGCAGAACAATGTCGATAACCTGCAGGCGCTGCGGCAGAAAACGGCCGATATGATGGTGACCGATCTGATTGAAGGCGACTATTACCAGAGCAAAGAGCCCGGCGTGTTCTGCGTTGCTAACGAAACGCCGTTCGCCGGTACCGCCAGCAACAAGGTGTATATGATGAGTAAAGATAACCCGGCGCTACTGGAGAAAGTGAACCAGTGGCTGGATAGCCAGGACAAAGAGGTTCTCAAACGGAAGTGGAAAATTCGCGGTTAACCGCGGCGGCGCGCCACCACCGGCAGATATGTCCGGCGGTGGCTATCGTCCACGGTTAGCGCTGCGGCGACAGCGCCTGTCGCGCCAGACCGCGAAAGTAGCAGGCGTAGCCGAGGGTGGCGGTCAGACACAGCATATAGCCAAACGACTCGCTGCCTTCCTCGACCGTATTTTTTACCACCCGGGCGTAGTTCTCTTCCAGCACGGCGTACCACAGGCCGTGCATGCCAAACAGCCGCGAGAAGACCAGAATCGCCAGCAGGCCGCTAATCATTATCCCGTAATACGGGGTGCGGGTATACTCCGCCAGCTGCGACAGGGTCTGACGCAGATGGCGCAGCGGCAACAGCAGCGACCCCGCGGTGGCCAGCAGGGCAAACCACACCCAGCTGCCGTGGGAGAGTAAATCAAACAGGCCATCCAGCTCACGGATCAGCATGGCGAGAAAGAAGCCGCCGATGAGGATATTGCTATAGCGCAAGTGGGCATATTTCCGCGCCAGCAGCAGATGAACCAGCACGATAACGGCCAGCACGCTCTCCTGGACCACTTCGGTGAGCGACACCTCCGGGATGTCGTTGCCAAACACCCGAATATCCACCCACAGGCAGAGTACCGCGAGGGCGGCCGCGACCGCCGCGCCGAAAAAGAAAAGCAAGCTTCGTAACAGAGACATTAACACCACAACTTATGCTTAAAACAAATATCATAAGTTCTGGGAATACATGTTCCTGTTCACTTTGTGCGACTTTGCGGCTGTTTTTTAACATTTTGCGCTTTTTAGCGCCCGGGAAGGCGGCAGGGGAGGGGGCTCCCCTGCATAAAGGGGATTCAGAGAATATCATCCACCACGCCGCCGTCGACGCGCAGCGCGGCGCCGGAGGTGGCTGACGCCTGCGGCGAGCAGACGTAGACCACCATATTGGCGACCTCTGCCACCGAGGCCGCCCGCTGGATCACCGAGCTCGGACGATGGGTCATGACAAACGCTTTCGCCAGTTCCTCCAGCGACTGGCCGGTTTTCGCCACGTCGTCTTTCAGCATCTCGGCAAAGCCGTCGGAAATCGTCGGCCCTGGCAGTACGCTGTTAACGGTCACTCCGCTGCCGGCGACATATTTCGCCAGGCCGCGGGCCAGCGACAGCTGCGCGGTCTTGGTGACGCCATAGTGGATCATGTCCGCCGGGATATTGCGCGCCGATTCTGAGGAGATAAACACCACCCGCCCCCAGCCTTTACTGACCATCGCCGGGAGCAGCCCCCGCGACAGGCGTACGCCGGACATGACGTTGGTCTGCCAGTAGTTGTCCCAGGTCGCGTCGTCGGTGGCGTAGAAATCCTGCGGGCCATAGATCCCGGCGTTATTGACCAGAATATCGACACCGGTCACCGCCCGCAGCAGCTGCGCTGCGCCGTCGGCGTCGCTGAGGTCGGCGATGGCGGGGCGCGCCTTCGCGCCCGGCACCTCATTTTGCAGCCGGGCGATCGCGGCGTTCACGCTCTGCTCGCTGCGCCCGTTAAGGATGACCTCTGCGCCGCTCTCCGCCAGGCCTTTGGCGATGGCGAAGCCAATACCCGCCGTGGAGGCGGTGACCAGCGCGACCTTTCCCGCTAAATCAATCTTCATGTTCATGCCTTCTGGTTGTGGATCTCCTATTAAGCGTAGCAGCGGCGATATAGCCGGGGATCAGTAACCGGCGTGCTTATTGACCAGGTTTTTCAGCGGCAGCCCGCGGCGCTGGCGCTGAATGTTCTCCAGCAGCTGGCGGGCGATCACCTCGGCAGAGGCCGCAGAGGCCATATGTGGGGTGATGACCACCTGCGGATGGCGCCACAGCGGATCGTCCGCCGGCAATGGCTCCTGCGGGAAGACGTCGAGCACCGCCCCGGCGAGCTGGCCGCTCTCCAGCGCCGCCAGCACATCGTCATTGACCATATGCTCTCCGCGGCCGCAGTTGATTAACACCGCTCCGGCGGGAAGCCTGCTGAACAGCGGCGCGGCGAGGATACCTCGGGTCTGCGCGGTGAGCGGCAGGAGGTTAATCAGCCCGTCAAGCGACCCAAGAAAGTGGTCGAGCGCCTCCTCGCCGCGATAGCAGATGACGCCAGCCAGCTGCTTTTCACTGCGCGACCAGCCGGAGACCCGATAGCCGAGGCGGGCCAGCTGGTCGGCGATATAGCCGCCAATTTCGCCGAGCCCCATAATGCCGATATGGAAGTCGGCGGCGGCGCGCTGGGGATAGAGCTTCCAGGCTTGGGTCCGCTGGTGGGCCAGCGCCCGGTCGAAATGGCGCTGAAACCACAGGACGCTCCACAGGGCATATTCGAACATGCCGTGGCGAAAATCTTCATCGATCACCCGGCACAGCGGGATCTCGCTGGCGAACAGCGCGGGCGGCAGATGATCGACCCCGGCGGACGCGGCCTGGATCAGCTTCAGCCCCGGCGAACGGGTCAACAGCTGCGGGTCCGGGAACCAGCAGCTGGCGTACTGGGCGTCGCGCGCCGCCTGGTGATGGGGCAGAAGCGCCGTGACGTCGGGAAACTGCTGCAGGGCGGCGCAGATATCGCGGGCGAAATCCGCGTCGTTACAATCCACCACGATAGTGATATCAGACATAGGCGTTAGTCTTTGTAAGAGGTATCGAGACGGTCAAGACGGCGCAGCCACGCCTGCCAGACCTGTTGACGTTCATGCTCCACGCCCATCAGCTGCTCGCAGGCGTGCTGGCTAAGGTGCGGGGCGATGGTGTGGATCGGGCTGAGGGCCGCCAGCTGGGCGGCGGCCATCTGGATCTCGCAGGCGCGGTTCAGGTAGTACATGATATAAAAGGCGTCAGCCACGGTGCGGCCCACCGACAGCAGGCCGTGGCTCTGCAGGATCATAGCGATATTATTCCCCAGCGAGCGCTGGATGCGCGCCCGTTCGTCGAGGTCAAAGGCCACCCCTTCATAGGGATGGTAGCCGACGCGCTGGTAAAACTCGGTGCTGATCTGGTTGAGCTGCAGCAGGCCATCCTCGCAGGCGGCCACCGCCATCCCCGGCAGCGTATGGGTGTGGATCACGCAGTGGGCGTCTTCCCGGGCCATATGCACCGCGCTGTGGATGGTAAAGCCCGCCGAGTTAGCCGGCGCGTCGCCCGCTACGACCTTGCCCTGCATATCCACTACGATCAGGTTGCTGGCGGTGACTTCGTCAAACATCATGCCGAAGGGATTAATTAAAAAACGCGGCTCGCCGTCGCCGGGCAGGCGCACGGAGAAGTGGGTGTAGAGGGTATCCTCCCAGCCGAACAGCGCCGCCAGCCGGTAGGCGGCGGCCAGCTGCTGGCGCAGGTGTTGCTCAGTTGCCATTTAGCGTACTCCCATAAATTCACGGATTCGTTGCAGAGAAGGCGCCTCCAGCGGGCTGCGGATCACCTGCGGGGCGATATCGGCCTGCACCACGCCGTTCTCCATCAGCACCACGCGGTCGGAAATCGACAGGGCGAAGTCCATCTCGTGAGTGACAATCAGCATGGTCATGCCTTCGCGGGCCAGCGACTGAATGACCTTCAGCACTTCGCCTACCAGCTCGGGATCCAGCGCCGAGGTCGGTTCGTCAAACAGCATAATGTCCGGCTTGAGCGCCAGCGCCCGGGCGATCGCCACGCGCTGCTGCTGGCCGCCGGAGAGCTGTCCGGGGTACTTGTGGGCATGGGCCAGCAGGCCGACGCGGTCGAGCAGCGCCAGGGCCTGCTCGCGGGCGACCGGCTGGTCCAGCAGCTGGTGATAGCGCGGGGCCAGCATCACGTTGTCGAGCACCGTGCGGTGGGGGAACAGGTTGAAGCTCTGGAAGACCATGCCGATGCGCCGTACCCCGGCGCGCATCTGGCGTTTGTCGACGATAGCTCCGCCCTTAAGATAGTCCTCGCCGTAGAGAATGATCTCCCCGCCATCAAGGCTTTCGAGGGCGTTGATGGTGCGGATCAGGGTGGTTTTGCCGGAGCCGGACGGGCCGATGATGCTGATCACCTCCCCGTTCTCCACCTGCAGATCGATGCCTTTCAGCACCTCATGCTGCCCCCAGGATTTGCGAATGCCCCGCAGATCGAGCGCCGGCGGCGCGCCGTTGACGGCCGGGGTGTTGCTCTCTTCGCTCAGCGCCGGCAGGCTCTGGCGCAGCGCCTGGCATTCCGCCTCGCTGAGGGTTTGCGGACGCTTACGCTGAATATCGAGACGATTTTCCAGCGCCCGGAACAGCCAGGTGAAGACGGTAACCACCATCACGTAGTACACCGCTACCGCCAGCAGGGTCTCCATCACAAGGAAATTCTGCGCATACAAGCGCTGGCCGGTGAGCAGCAGCTCGGGTAAGGAGACCACCGACAGAATCGAGCTCAGCTTAATGATGGTGATGTATTCATTGATCAGCGTCGGCAGCGAGATGCGAAACGCCTGAGGGATCACAATCAGCCGCTGGATGCCGATAAAGCTGAAGCTCAGCGCATGGCCTGCCTCGCTCTGCCCCTTGGCCACCGACAGCAGCCCGCCGCGGTGGATCTCCGCCATATAGGCCGCCTCGGTGACGGTCATCGACACCAGCCCGGCGATAAACGGCACCCCGAGCAGCGGCTGGGTCACCGGAAACAGCTGCGGCAGGTTGTAGACAAACACCAGCAGCACCATCAGCGGCACGCTGCGAAAAAACCAGATATAGAGTTCGACGGGGATCTTGACCCAGCGCGGCGCCGAGAGCTTCGCGCAGGCTAACAGAAAACCGACCACCAGGCCGATCCCCCAGGACAAGGTGCTGATTACGATGACGGTCACGCACGCCTGCCAGAATGCCCCAATGCTAAACAATGAAAAAAAGTATCCCCAATCGAACGCCATACTGACTCCTGTTGCGCAGTGCTTATTGTCTTAATCGATGCTTTCTAAGTTGTATTTTTTGATCAACGCGGCATATTGGCCGTTGGCCTTCAGCGTGGCCAGGGTGGCCTTGATCGCCTCCGCCAGCTCGGTGTTGCCTTTGGCGACGTAGATCCCCAGCGGCAGCGGGTAGACCAGGCGCGTAGAGCTTATCGCCAGGCGGCCGCGGCTCTTGTCGACGATGATCTGCGCCGCCGGGGCAATCTCAAGCTGAGCGCCGATGTTCTTCGACAGCAGCGCCTGCGAGGCTTCCGGCGCCGTCGGGAACTCCTGAATGGTGATGGCCGGTTTGCCGTTTTTCAGGCACCACTCATCGGAGTGTTTTTTCAGGCTGGTCACCCAGGTGGTGCCCGCCTGCAGACCGACCTTCACACCGCACAGCTCATCTTCGGTTTTCGGCTGCACCGCGCCGCCCTTCAGGGCGATGATCGACGCGCCGGAGAGGGCGTAAGGGATGGCGTCGGCCTGTTTCTGGCGCTCCGGCGTCACGTACATCCCGGAGATCACCGCGTCATATTTCTTGCCGATGCCGAGGATCAGGCTGGTGAACTTGGTGTCGATCAGCTGCGGTTTGGCCTGCAGATGTTGGGCGATCAGTGCGGCAAACTCCGGGTCGAGACCGACGATATTGTTATTGCTGTCATAAGACTCAAACGGCGGGTAGGTGACCTCCATCCCCACCTTAAAGACACCCTCGGTCAGCAGTTCCGCCGCCTGGGTGACAGGGGAGAAACAGGCGCTGACGGCGAGGGTAAGCGCGACACGGCGCGAGATTTTTTTCAAGGTGCTAGTCATCATGGATCCTCACGGGTGGTTAGGGGTTTTTTTGCTGAGCCTGTTTTTTCAAATGGCCAAACGTATTGGTGCCGCGCGCGCGCTCCGGTAGCTGAAGTTCACCGCGATTGACCTTCTCGCGCAGGTAGCGATAGGTTTGCAGCGCCTGGCTCCACATATGCTCCCCGATGCTGAGCTCCTGATATTCACCGGCTTCGCCGGCGGCGAGAAAGGTCGGCAGCGGGCGGATCAGCGTGTGGTAATCGCAGGCGAAAAACAGCGGGAAGGAGTACCGCTCCTGCGGCACTTTGCGCACCCGGTGGGCTGTAGCAACAAATGTGCCAGCGCTGAGCACTTCCAGCATGTCGCCGATATTGATCACGAACGCCTCTTCTCCTGCGGCGTTTTTGACGGGAGGTGCATCGATCCACACGCTTTCTTCATTGAGAACTTCAAGGCCGGGCTGGTCGGCGAGCAGCAGGGTGAAGCACTCATAGTCGGTGTGTGCACCAATTCCGGGAACATCTTCGACGCTGGCGTCGAACGGGTAATGGATCAGCCGCAGCTTAGCCGGCGGGCAGTTCACCATCGGTTTGAAATAACCTTCCGGCAGGCCGAGCGCGAGGGCGAAAGCGTCGAACAGACGGTGGCCGAGGGCGAAAACCGCGTCGTAGTAGGCCAGCACCCGCGCGCGGAAATCCGGCAGATCGGGCCACTCGTTGGCACCGATCAGCGGCGTACCGGCGAGCACCAGCGGATGGTCATCCGCTGCCTGGAAGCCGATATCGAAAGCCTCTTTATGGTCCGGCTTGCCGGAGCCGTAGATCTCTTCTCCTTCCGGAACGTAGCCCTTATGGCTTTTGGAGTGGCCGATGTAATAGTTCATCTTCTCCTCCATCGGCAGGGCGAAGATCTGCTTCGCCGCCTCGCGGACGCCGGCGATCAGCGCCGGGTCGATACCGTGGCCGGTGATGTAGAAAAAGCCCACCTCGCGCGCCGCGCGGCCGATGGCGTCTGCCACCGCCTGACGCCTGGCGAGGTCATCGCCGGCCAGATCGCGGATATCGATGGTCGGGAGTTCAGTAAAAGCGTGCTTCACGGCGGTCATGGCTGCGGTTCCTGTTCAGTGAGCGATAAAAACTGCTGAAAGTGGGCCTGCTGGCGCGTGGCCATCCAGGCGTTGAGCGACCAGAGATCGGCCACCGGAACGTTGGTGAACGGCAGATGGTGCAGATAGCCGTCGGCGCCAAACTCCGGGGTCAGCGTGGTCTGCGGGTAGCCGCGCTGGCGCTGCGAACGCCAGATTTGCTGCCAGAAGCGCTCGGCAAAAGCCAGCGCCGGCTGATACTCAGGCGCCGCCGGGTGCGGCACCTGCGGCCCCTGGTCGTAGCCCACCCGAGCCTGCACGTGATGCACGCGGTCGATAAAGGCGCTGAAGTCATCGCTGGGGTCATCCAGCAGGCGCTCGCTGACCACCACCCAGTGGCTGATGTCGGCGGTAAAGCGCAGCTGGGGGAGCTGCTGAATGATCTCCAGGGTGAGCCACGGGCTGTACAGCGAGGTGGCGCGATGGGTTTCAAAGCTGCAGGTCAAACCAAACCCGGCTGCCAGCTCATGCGCCTTGCCGAGAAAATCGACCTGCTGCGCCAGCGGCCAGCGATCGTTGCCCGCCAGCAAATTGACAAAGCGCGGGTTGAGGCTGCTGGCCTCGGCGAAGCGGGTCTGCAGGCGCGCCAGATGCTGCTCGGGCGTTTCATGCTGGGCGGGGAGCACCCCGCCGCCGCTGAAAAGAATGGCGATATACTCCAGCCCCGACGCCTGCAGGCGGTCGGCGAGCTGCCGCCGCTCGGCCACCGTTAACGGCACGCGGGCTTCGATGCCGCAGCAGCCGACGCGCTGCAGTTCATCCAGCGTTTGCGGCCAGGGGGTCGTCACTCCCCAGAGGGTGCGAAAGCATTTCAGCTCCATGGCGGCTTCCTCAGGCGTACTTCACGCCGGGCAGGACGCAGAGCATCTCGTACAGCAGGTTGGCCGCCAGCTGGGAGGTATTACCGCTCACGTCGTAGGGGGGCGAGACCTCGACCAGATCGGCGCCAATCAGATTCAGGCCGCGGCAGCCGCGGACGATCTCCAGCGCCTGAATGGAGGTCAGACCGCCAACTTCCGGCGTCCCGGTTCCTGGAGCCCAGATGGGATCGAGGCTATCGATATCAAAGCTGAGATACACCGGCCCGTCGCCCATCTGCTGGCGGACTTCGGCCATCAGCGGCGCCAGCGAGGTATGCCAGCACTGCTCCGCCTGCACCAGGCGAAAGCCCTGGTCAACGCCCCACTGGAAGTCGCCGGCGGCATAGCCCTGGGCGCGCTGGCCAATCTGCACCACCCGTTTGAGGTCGAGCAGTCCCTCCTCTACGGCGCGGCGGAAGGTGGTGCCGTGGGCGATTTTCTCTCCGAACATCTCATCATTGGTGTCGGTATGGGCGTCGACGTGGATGAGGCCCACCGGACCATGTTTTTTGGTCAGCGCCCGCAGGATCGGCAGGGTAATGGTGTGGTCCCCGCCGAGGGTCAGCGGGATCAGCGGATAACTATTCAAACCGGTGTAGTAATCTTCGATAATTTGCACCGATTTGAGCAGGCTGTAGGTATTGATCGGCACATCGCCGATATCAGCCACCGACAGCGAGTCGAACGGCGCGGCGCCGGTCGCCATATTGTACGGACGGATCATCACCGATTCGGCGCGAATATAGCGTGGTCCGTAGCGCGTGCCCGAGCGCTGCGAGGTGCCGATATCCAGCGGAATGCCGACAAATGCCGCGTCAAGTCCCTGTAAATCTTCGATAAACGGCAGGCGCATCATTGTGGCGCGTCCGGCGAAGCGTGGCATCTCATTGCCACCCTGCGGTTGGTGAAAGAGGTTATCCATGTCTGCTCCTGAATCTGACGGATGAAACGTAACAGGAGAGATAGTGCGCAACCCGCGCTGGACTTTACATCGTCTGGCGTAAATACTCAGTTCATTTATTGGTGAACTAAATACGATGCATCACGACGCCAGCCTCAATATTCGCCAGCTGCAGGTTTTCGAGGCGGTGGCCCGCCTGGAGAGCTACAGCCGGGCCCAGCAGGAGCTGGGTATTTCGGTCTCCGCCATCAGCAATGCCATGTCGCAGCTGGAGGGACAGCTCGGCTTCACCCTCTGCCAGCGCGGGCGCGGCGGCTTTTCTCTGACCGAGAAAGGTCAGCAGTTTTTACAGCAGGCGATCCGCGTACTGAGCGAACTCAATGAGCTGGAGCGGCAGTCGGCGCTGCTCAAAGGGGAGCACAGCGGCACCCTGTGCATCTCGACGCTCGACTCCATCGAGACCGAAACGGCGCTCTCGCTGCCGGTGGTTCTGCGCAGCTTCAGCGACAAATTTCCCCATGTGCATATCAAACTGATTATCCGCACCCCGGCGGAGCAACTGAACGGCGTGCTGAACAACCATATCGACCTGGCTATCGGCAGCTACAACTCGCAGGTGCATAACATCATCAGCGAGCCGCTGTACCGTGAACAGCACTGGCTCTACTGCAGCGATCTGCACCCGATGTTCTTCAGCCGCCAGCTCGATAAAGAGCAGATCAGCCAGTGCCCGCTGGTGACCCGCAGCTACTGGAACACCAGCGATCTCCGCCGTCGGGGCTTCAGCAAAGGGAGCGCCACCGTCGAGACCGTCGACGCCCAGCTGCTGCTGATCCTCTCGGGGAAATATATTGGCTATCTGCCGGAGCATTACGCCTGGCCGTGGATCAAAGAGAACCGCCTGCGGGTGCTGCTGCCCAACGAGTTTGGCTTTCAGTCGCCGTTCTCGGCCATCTGTAAGCGCGGGCGCAGCAATGAGCCCTACCTGAAAGCGTTCCGCGACCTGCTGAAGAAAAATACGGTGGCGCGGCCGAAGTGGAATTATTAAGCGGGGCGGGCGCTTCCCTGCGCCGGGGTGGTGATTTTCGCGCTTAGCGCGCTGCCCGGCGGGGGAGTTTTCCCTGTTCAAAAAACGAACGGCAGCCGGTAGCCCGCCCGGGCTGCGGCTGCCAGGCAACTGCCTCCAGGTTATCCACAGGGTTAGGCGCCGCTGGTGTGGACAGGTCGCGGGGCGACAGGGCGCGGCTAGCGGAACAAAGGATGGCGTTTGCGTTAAATAAAACGGTACGAAGGGGAATCTGTGTTTGCCCCGCCTTTGCCCGTGAAATCAGAAAATTTACTTCGCAGGCTAACCGCAGATTGCTTCAAAAAAATTCCCGTATTTGTTATATTGTTGTTCATTGATTATTCACCTCTGCGGTGCCAAAAAGAACAAGATTCACCGCAACCCAGGACACTGCCATGTTAGATTACCGCTTCCCGACAGCTTTGCAGATGGTTCTCAGCGTAGCAATGGCGGAGCAGATGGGTGAACGTTCGACGAGTGCGATTCTGGCCTACGGCCTGGAAGCGAACCCGAGCTTTATCCGTAAACTAATGGTTCCGCTAACTAGTGACGGCATTATCGTCTCCACGCTTGGCCGCAACGGCTCAATTCATCTTGGCCGTCCGGCGGACAAGATCACCCTGCGTGATATCTATCTTTCGGTTATCGAAGATAAAAAACTGTGGGCGTCGCGTCCTGACGTCCCGGCCCGCTGCGTGGTCAGCGCCAACGCCTGCTGGTACTTCAAATCGGTTGCCGATGAAGCAGAGCAGGCTTCGTTAAACGTCCTCGCTCGCCATACCGTGGCCAGCGCGCTGGAGGCGGTCAAAAACGCCGATACCAGCGGCTGCGACCCGGTGCCGGAAATGATCGCCCGCTTTAAAAAAGCGCATTAATCATTTTCTGGTGACGAAAAAAAACCGCCTTCAAATTGTGAAGGCGGTTTTTTTGTTATCTGCTGCAGGCTAGGCGGGCAGATCCTCCTGGACCGGCTTCCTGCGGGTCACCAGTTTCCGTAGCGTCACGTAAAACACCGGCGTCAGGAACAGACCGAAGAGCGTCACGCCCAGCATCCCGGAGAACACCGTGATCCCGGTGACGCCGCGGACTTCCGCCCCCGCGCCGTGGCCGAGGATCAGCGGAATGGTCCCGGCGATAAAGGCGATGGAGGTCATCACGATCGGGCGTAGACGCAGGCGGCATGCCTCCAGCGCCGCTTCCATGATGCCTTTCCCCTGGATCTCCAGCTCGCGGGCAAACTCGACGATCAGAATGGCGTTTTTACAGGCCAGGCCCATCAGGACCACCAGACCCACCTGCACGAAGACGTTGTTATCGCCCCCGGTCAGCCAGACGCCAAACAGCGCGGAGAGCATCGTCATCGGTACGATAAGGATCACCGCCAGCGGCAGTGTCCAGCTTTCATACAGCGCGGCCAGCACGAGGAACGCCAGCAGCACCGCCACCGGGAAGACGATCAGCGCCGTGTTGCCCTGGGTGGCCTGCTGGAAGCTGAGATCCGTCCACTCAATATTCATCCCATTCGGCAGGATCTGCTTCGACAGCTCCTCCAGATGCGTCATCGCCTGCGAAGAAGAGAGGACCCGCGGATCGGCATCGCCAATCAGGTCCGCCGCCGGATAACCGTTGTAGCGGATCACCGGATCCGGCCCGTAGGTGGTACTGATATTCACCATACTGCCGATCGGCACCATTTCGCCCTGATTATTACGGGTGCGCAGATTGGCGATATCTTCCACGCTCTCGCGGTATGGTCCGTCAGCCTGGGCCATCACGCGCCAGGTACGCCCGAACTGGTTAAAGTCATTGACATAAGACGAGCCGAGATAGGTCTGCAGCGTACCGAATAGCTCGGTTAGCGATACCCCCTGCGCTTTCGCCTTATCGCGATCGACCTGCACGTCCAGCTGCGGCACGTTAGCCTGGTAAGTCGAGATCGGGAAGTGCATCCCCGGCGTCTGCATAATCGCCCCGGACATCGCATTCACCGCGCTTTGCAGCGCGCCATAGCCCAGCCCACCGCGATCCTGGATGTACAGGGAGTAGCCGGAACCCTGACCCAGTCCTAAAATCGGCGGCGGCAGGATGGAGAAGCCAAAGCCCTGCTGGATTTGCGCGATTTTGGCGTTGATCTCCGCGTTAATTTCCGCCGCCGTGTGTTTGCGCTGGTCGAACGGTTTCAGGCCAAAAAAGACCGTCCCGGTATTCGGCGTGTTGGTGAACTGCAGCGCGTTAAGCCCCGGGAAAGCGACCGCATAGTCGACCCCTTCGGTATTCATCCCGATCTCGCTCATTTTGCGGATCACCGCGTCGGTGCGCGCCAGCGACGACCCTTCCGGCATCTTCACGCCGCCAATGAGATACAGCTTATCCTGGGTGGGAATAAACCCGCCGGGGACGACTTTAAACATCACCCCAGCGGCGCAGAGCAGCAGCAGGTACACCGCAAACACTGCGCCACGGCGTCCAAGCGTTTTGCCTACCAGTCCCTGATAGCCGTTCGAGCTGCGCAGGAAAAAGCGGTTAAACGGACGGAAAATCCAGCCAAACAGGCGATCGATCAGCCGGGTAGGGAGGTCTTTCTTCGCGCCGTGCGGCTTTAACAGCAGGGCCGCCAGCGCCGGGGAGAGCGTCAGCGAGTTGATGGCCGAGATCACCGTCGAGATGGCGATGGTCACCGCGAACTGTTTGTAGAACTGGCCGGTGACCCCGGAGAGAAACGCCATCGGCACGAACACCGCACACAGCACCAGCGCAATGGCGATAATCGGCCCGGAGACCTCACGCATCGCCTGATGCGCCGCGGCAAGCGGCGCAAGCCCCTCTTCGATATTACGCTCGACGTTCTCCACCACCACGATGGCGTCGTCCACCACGATACCGATAGCCAGTACCAGCCCGAACAGGCTCAGGGTATTCAGCGAGAAGCCCAGCAGATAGAGAATGCTGAAGGTACCCACCACCGATACCGGCACCGCGATCAGCGGGATAATCGACGCGCGCCAGGTCTGCAGGAACAGGATCACTACCAGCACCACCAGCACTACCGCCTCCAGCAGCGTCTGCACCACCGCGCGGATGGAGTCGCGGACGAAAACCGTCGGGTCGTACGGCGCCGCCCATTGCATATCTTCCGGGAAGCGGGTGGCCAGCTCGGCCATTTTGGCGCGTACCGCGTTCGACAGATCGATGGCGTTAGCGCCGGGTGACTGGAAGATACCGATCCCGACCGCATCCTTATTGTTGAGCTGGGAGCGCAGCGCATAGCTACCGGAACCCATCTCGATGCGCGCCACGTCGCGCAGGCGGACCAGCGAGCCGTCCTGCGCCGTTTTCAGAATGATATTGCCAAACTCTTCTTCGGTATGCAGACGGCCCTGGGCGTTAATGGAGATCAGGAAATCGCTCTCCTGCGGCAGCGGTTCGGCGCCAAGCTGTCCGGCAGACACCTGGACGTTTTGCTCCTGCATCGCCGTCACCACATCCGAAGCCGTCAGACCGCGGGCCGCGACCTTATTGGGATCCAGCCAGACGCGCATCGCATATTCACCGGAGCCAAAAATCTGGATCTGGCCGACGCCGGGCAGGCGCGCCAGCTCATCCTTCACTTTCAGCGTGGCGTAGTTGCGCATATACAGCGAGTCGTACTTCCCGTTTGGCGAAAACAGATGCACCACCAGGGTCAGCGTCGGAGACTGCTTCTGGGTGGTGATCCCCAGACGGCGTACATCCTCCGGCAGACGCGCTTCGGCCTGCGCGACGCGGTTCTGCACCTGAACCTGCGCCTGATCCGGGTCGGTACCCGGGCGGAAGGTGACGGTGGTGACCAGCACGCCGTCGGAGCCGGCGACCGATTTCATGTACATCATGTTTTCAACGCCGTTGATCGCTTCCTCCAGCGGCGTCGCCACGGTCTCGGCAATCACTTTCGGGTTGGCGCCGGGATACTCCGCGCGCACCTGGACGCTCGGCGGGACGACATCCGGATATTCGCTCACCGGCAGCAGCGGGATAGCGATTAACCCGGTGATAAAAATTAAAATCGACAGCACCGCGGCGAAAATCGGCCTGTCGATAAAAAAGCGGGAAAAGTCCATGTCTTGGATTCTCTGATTAGGGATCAGTTAAGGGTGGCGCTGGAGGTCATGGCAACGGTTTTGGCGTTAACCGGCATACCCGGCATAAACACTTTTTGTAAGCCGTCGACGATGACGCTATCCCCAGGATTCAACCCTTTCTGAACGATGCGTAAACCGTCTGCCAGCCGCCCTGGGGTAATGTCGCGGCGCTGTGCTTTACCATCTTTATCAACGATATAGACGTATTTACGATCCTGATCGGTCAGTACCGCTTTGTCGTCGATCAGCGTGGCTTTGAACTCTGCGCTGCCCGGCAGACGCACGCGGGCAAACAGCCCCGGCGTGAACAGACGCTGCGAGTTATCCAGCAGCGCACGCATGCGGATGGTGCCGGTACTCGGCGTTAACTGATTATCGAGAAAATCCACTTTGCCCTGGTGGGGGTAACCTTCCTCGCCAACCAGGCCAATCTCCACCGGAAGCGCCTGATTATCGCTGGACGCGCCTTGCCCGCGGCGGGCGAGGTTTTGATAGTGGAGGTAGGTTGACTCGTCGACGTCAAAGTAGACGTACACCGTCTTCTGCGAGACCAGGGTGGTGAGCACGCTGGCGGTGTCGCCCGCGGTGACCAGGTTACCGCTGGTGATCAGCGCCCGGCTGGCGCGGCCGTCAATAGGGGCGGTCACTTTGGTGAAGTCGAGGTTAAGCTGCGCGGCATCCACCGCCGCCTGCGCGGCGCGAATGTCGGCCTGCGCCTGAACCGCGGCTGACCGGCGCTGCTCCCACTCTTCACGGGAGACTAGGTTGGTATGGACTAATTTATCGGTGCGGTTCGCCTCGCTTTGCGCCAGGCTGGCCTGCGTTTTGGCTCTTGCCAACGCCGCCTGCGCCTGCTCCAGCGCGGCGCGATAGGTTCTGTCATCTATCGTGAACAGCACCTGGCCCTTTTTCACCTCCTGGCCGTCAGTGTAATTCACTTTATCAATGTATCCCGAGACGCGAGGGCGAAGCTGAACGCTCTCCACCGCTTCAATGCGACCGTTAAAACTATCCCACTGACTGATCGACTTCACCAGCACCTTAGCGGCGCTGACCGTCGGGGCGGGAGGCGCAGCATTCTGCGCGACGCTGTCGTCGCAGCCGACGAGCAGAAAGGAGAGCATCATCGCGCCGAGCGCGGTCAGGTGAATGTTTTCCCAGGTTTTTTGCAGGCTCATTATTTTTATTCCGGTAAATGTAGCCGCCGGGCAAGACGCAGCGTGAGAAGCCGCGCCACTTCCTTTGTCCGGGCTGGCTTAAGGCCATTTGTGTCGATCATCGCCACAAAACTGTAACAATTTCGAATACACTATCGCGGAGATTGTAGGAAGGCGCTTAACTAAGTGCAAGAATAATTGTTGCACTTTATGTGCGGTCCAGGGGGAGATAAAAAACCGCGATCCAGGCGTGGATTTAAATGTAACAATAAAACTTGCATTTTGTGTAAAAATAGGCCACCTTTAAATGCAACTGACAAAGATGCTTTTAACCGGCCGCGAGGGGGTAACATGATGAACACTGGCGCCATCATTCAGGATCTGATCGACTGGATCGACAACCATCTTGATAGCCGTCTGGATATTGACACCGTTGCCCGACGAGCCGGCTATTCGAAGTGGCACCTGCAGCGGATCTTCAAAGAACATACCGGGCAGCCCCTCGGAGAATATATTCGGGCGCAAAAGCTGCAAAAGTCGATCGAACGCTTGGCCCACAGCAACGAGCCGATCCTGAACGTGGCGATTGCCCTCGGCTTTGACTCCCAGCAGTCCTTCAACCGCAGCTTCAAGCGCCAGTACGGCCAGGCGCCCGGCGTCTGGCGCCGGAGTATCAGCCGCTCTGTTGCGCAGACATCTCGTCAGCGATCCGCATGACCGGGGAGGGTCAGTCCTGACCCGGCCCATGATCGAATTTGCTGCCTTTGCCGATGGCATAGAACTGCCCGCCTGCGACATAGTGAACGGTCCGTAGCTCGTCCGGCGCATCATCAAAAATCCAGTGTCCGTTGCGGAATACCCGGTCATCGCTCCAGGCGGCGACGATATCGCCCATAAACAGATTGTGTTGCTGCTGAATGTCCGGGTAGGGCATCACTTTGCACACCAGCCAGCCCGCACAGCCTGCCACAAGAGGAAGATCAAATTCCGGCTGATAAAAGAAGGGGATGGTGTCATTTTTATCCGGCGCGTCGGCATAGCTGCGCCCGCCAGCGTAGAGGACGGTTGCCATCTGGCTGACTACGGGGATCTGCACCACGAAATAGCCGCTCTTTTCCACCAGCTGACGAGTGAAAGCCTGGGTGCCAATATAGGCCACCACTTTTCGCTCGCCTGCCAGCCCAACCCAGGCGGCTGACATGACATTTTCGACGCCATCATATTTTGCGGAAATCATGGTGGTGGACCCGACCTGCAATAAACGATAGGCCTTACTTAATTCGACAGGCTGAACGGACATGGTTTTTCCTTTATGCGTGTTATTTAACGTTATGATTCTCTGGATATTTATTGAGGGCATGGCCATTTTGGGCCCCTCACGCGATACCCATAGCGCAACGATACGCCAGGCTATTAAGCGCAAAAAGGTGCGTAAATTGTTTTCATTATTCATAATTAACGAATAATCATGCCGTCTGTCGGTAAGTTGCTTGCTTCAGGAGAGAAAGAAGGTGGATCGTATCCAGGCTATGCAGATGTTTATGCGCGTCGCGGAGGCAGGGAGCTTCGTGCGCGCCGCGGAAACCCTTTCCCTGCCTGCCTCCACTGTCACCAGTACCATTAAAAACCTTGAGCAATACCTGAAGGTGCGGCTGCTGAACCGGACCACAAGGCGCGTGAGTCTCACTCCGGAAGGGCTGCAATATCTGGCGCAGTGCCGGGAAATTCTCGCCCTCATCGAACATAGCGAATCCAGCCTGAGCGAGTCTGTCGCGCGGCCTCAGGGGCGCCTGCGGGTTGATATGCCCGCGGGCATCGCGCATTTCATCGTCATGCCGCATCTGCCGGACTTTTACCGGCGCTATCCCGATATCTACCTGATGATCGGCGTCAGCGATCGCCAGGTCGATCTCATTCAGGAAGGCGTCGACTGCGTGATACGAACGGGAGAGCTGAACAACTCCAGCCTGGTGGCCCGCCCTCTGGGCCGCTTTCGCTGGGTCACCTGCGCGTCACCGGACTATCTTCGGGAATATGGTGTGCCGCCGTCACCGGAGGCGCTCTCTCAGCACCGGGCTGTGCATTATTTCTCCGGTCAGGCGAGGCGGGCCGATGAGTTCCGCTTCGTTCGCCATGGCGAGACCTTTTCTGTACCCGTCAGCGGCAACGCCGCGGTGAATGAAACGGGGCTCTATATAAAAATGTGCCTGGCAGGATTTGGGCTGGCGCAGCTGGCGGAGAATATCGTTGCTGACCACCTGCAGGAGGGGAGACTGGTGGAAGTGCTGACGGACTGGCAGCCGCCCCCGGTACCCGTCACATTGCTCTATCCGCACCAGCGCTTTCTCTCTCCCGCCGTGCGGGCATTTGCTGAGTGGATGAGCGAGGTGGTTTGAGGGGAGTATTGCTTGCATTTAGCGCTTCGCGATGGAGGGTAGGGTTCCAGCAGAAATATCTGGTCTGCTGATGAATCACTCGATATTCTGTAATGCTTTGTCTTTTTTGTGAACAGGAAAAAGTATGCTTAATACGCTACCCGATTTACACAGAAGTTTTGCAGAGCAACTGAAGCTTAAATTACAGTCTGATTCGCGGATCCACTCCCTTCTCGCCGGCGGCTCGTTTATCCATGGCGGGTTTGATCAATACTCCGATCTGGATTTCGTGGTGGTGATCGACCCTCTCTATTATGACGAAATCATGGCTCAGCGTATGGCGTTCGCCGGAACGCTCGGCCATCTGCTACATGCTTTCACCGGGGAACACGTCGGTGAGCCTCGCCTGCTGATCTGCCTGTTTGGCCCGGAACTTCTGCATGTCGATCTGAAATTTATCACCCTGGACATGCTCACTCAGCGCGTTGAGGAGCCTGCCGTGCTATTTACCCGTGATAACGATGCTCTCAAGCGACAGCTGGCAAAATTTAGCGCGCACTGGCCGAACATGACGCCGGAGTGGTTTGAGTCCCGGGCCTGGATCTGGCTGCATTATGCCGTGGTTAAACTGGGCAGGGGGGAACTCTTCGAAGCGCTGGGGATGCTGTCTTTCTTCCGGGAACAAGTGCTGGGACCGATGCTGTTTCGTCGCGCCAATCTACCGCAACGCGGCGTTCGTCGAATAGAAGCCCTCGGCATTGATCCCGATGGCCTGCTGACTTCCACTCTGGCAACACACGATCGTCACTCCGTCGGGATTGCCATTCGAAGGGCTGCTGACGCTTATGTCAACCTGCGGGCTGATGCGCTGCCTGACAATATCGCAGACGATGCGGCGCGTCGGGCGGTCCTTGCCATGCTGGACGCGTATTCTCACAAGGGGTAAATCTATCCCTCCGGCCGCGGACGCGGCCGGAGGGTGAAAGGTGTCGTTGGTGGTCTAATTCTGAGAGGGATGGGTTGCCGGGTAATTGGTAACGCGAAAACAACAGATCTTTTCGTTGGGTCTATCAATGGGCCTAAAAGGTGCGGATTTAATGAGTTCTCTTTGGACTGCGCGGGATAAATTGAGGGCACAAAAAAGCCCGCAGGGCTTGTACCGTGCGGGCTTTCAGGAATTCATCGGATGACTCTGGTAATCACCGATGGAGAATTTTGGTGGGCTGGCGGAGTCTGAATTGGTTGTGTAATTGTTTGAAATTATTTAGATAAATTCTGATTCAACTTTCCGTTGGTGCCTATACAGGTGCCTAAAAGTTTTTTCACCCTTTTGGAGTGAGATAAAGAGTCGACAATCAAGCTGTAATCTCTGAAGCGTTCTAAGGGGGGAGATGGTCTGAAGTGCACGTACTGGATTATCGTACGAATCACAGTTCATATGGTTGTCTTTCCCATTAATTCTGGGTTGCTTTAGAAGTTCGGGCTTGCCTGCTAAATTCTTATGGAATCAGCATTTCATCCTAGGTAATATTGATGGCACACAAAAAAAAGGGATAACACGATGCCGTCAATTGAATGCAGTAATGAAGAATGTGGGATTGAATTTGATGTTGTTCTCGCTCAGTTAGACAAAGAAAGCAATGGATCATCAGGAAATCACACAACTTCTTACACTTATACTGGTGAGGTCAAATGTCCGGAATGCGAATGCAGCCAAGATGTCGAGTACATTACGGACGAGTTAGATGATACTGGTGAAATACTTACAATTGAAAGGGTTTGAGTACTGTTTTACAAGTTGATCCTGCCGCGTATCAGTTGATAATGACTCGATAAAAGCGCCAGTCATTGTGCTGGCGCTTATGCCATTTAGCGAACACAGCCTGATCCGGGAACCCATAGCTCTCGTACAGGCGTCAGTGGGCCTTCACCGAGGGGCCGCAGCGCGAAGTAAGTAATCGTGATCACTAACTTCGGCAATCAGAGCAGCGAATTCGATTGTGTGATCTCTTCCCTTTGTTCTGTATTGGCCTCATGTTGAGGGGCTGCTCGCTGTTGGTGTCGGCTTCTGCGATCAGGGGTAACGTCATTATTTCCCTCCGCTGAATCTCCCGCCTGTGATGTCAGTAACGGTTTTATATCCCTTGCGGGTCATCAGCCCGGTAGCCTTCCGGGCGCGGAGCATATCAATGTTGCCGATAAACGGAGACTGCTCTTTCACGCTGAAGCCGTGACGGTCAGTACGTACAAGGTCGTACTTTTCCACGATAAAATTCACCGCGTCACACAGTGAGATGCCCGCATCAATGTGCTTTTGGATCACTTCGTCGTTGCCAAACGGTGTGTCATTCAGCATCAGACCGTAGTGTTGTTCCAGCAGATACTTCAGTAATTTTTGCCAGATTTCTACTGACGACAGACGTGACGATGCCGCCCTTTGAGGGGACCGGGATTGTATTTGCATAGTTTGAGCTCTTTGTTGGTTTGACTAAGGAAAAGCGTCCGGGGTTTATGCGGTTGTTGCAGATGTCGGATAAATTACGATATACAAATAGCCGCAGGAACCGAGTGTATCAGCCTCACATATCAGCCCTTTTGCGTGGAGCGTGATGCAGCGCTGAATGTGGGGCGTGAGTTCGCTGCTGCTCAGCATGATCTCCATCTGCTTCATCAGTACCGGAAATGCCTGGTCCAGATGGCGTAAATCTGCGTCATTAAATGTCCCGGCAATGCTGACGCGGTCAGCAAGGTAATGCAGGTGGTTACCCTCCTGTAGCAGCCGGGCACCAAAACATGGCGTGACGTTGCGTCTGAGGCCCCACCAGGGTTCCGCGATGTTATGGCTGATTACACGGGTTGTTTTCTGCATGTCAGTACTCCTTAACGGTGAGTTAATTCAGGGTGACGCTGCGCAGGATCACATACGGACCGTTACGGTCCTGTCGGCGCTCAGCAAACACGGCCAGTACACCCCGGATATCCTGCACTTCCCTGCCGTGGTAATGACAGATACTGCCGTACCACTTATATTTCCCGGCACAGAAGCGAAACAGCCGGGACTCAGAATACTGGCGGTATATCGCCATTGCCTGACGTTTACTGATGATTTTCATTGTTATTCTCTCCCTAAAGCCAGCCACGCTCGGCAAACGAGACGATGTCCATGCCTCCCACGACCAGGTGGTCCAGCAGACAGATATCCACGAGTTTAAGTGCCTGTTTCAAGTGGTCAGTGATAAGTCGGTCAGCATGACCGGGTTCCGCATAACCTGACGGATGATTGTGTGAAAGCACAATGGCAGCCGCGTTGTATTTCAGTGCTGCCTTTATCACTTCACGGGGATGTACCTGCGTATGGTTGATGGTGCCGGTGAAGAGCGTTTCATGGGCAATAAGACGATGCTGGTTATCGAGGAAGAGTGCCATGAATACTTCACGCTCCAGCGCGGCGAGCTGCAGACGAAGCCAGTCGCGGACCGCCTGGCTGGAGGTGAATGCCGCGCCGGGCTCGCGTAACTGGCGTTCCAGTAAGGTCAGTGCACGTCTGATGGTGCGCTGTGCAGTGGGAGATATTTCCCCGCTGCCGGGAGGACAAGTGGTGGTATTCATTTGCTTTTCCTGTCTGTTGACGCGTCGGGAGGGGATGTGTTGTACAACTTCACGGCAACGACGAACTCGTCGTGCTGGGATTCGAACCATGCCCATATATGGAAGAGAGGGGTACCCGTCGGGAATTGCAGGAAGGGTTCGTCGGTCACAACCTCTCCGTCCTCATCCCTGACCGTTGTTTTCCCCAGCGCATCCCACAGGGCATTCAGGTGAGACAGTTCATATGGCATGGCGGGTCGCTCAGTCGATAATGCGCATGATGGCGCTGCATTCTGCGTGGTTCAGCGCATAGTCACGCAGACGCCAGTAATGTTCCGTCATGGCGTCGCATTCTGTGCGGCATGCGTGATGACTGTAAGCGACAAGGCAGACTGCAATCCCTGCTGCTTCGGCGCTCATGTCTGCGGAGTTGCCATTCATGGCGTTGAACAGCGACCAGAAGGCATCGTTGTCCGTTTCCGGAACCATGAAGGCCCCGCCGTTGCTGATAGTATAAAAATTCCAGATACCACCGCTGTAGTCAGCGCAGAACCGATCCATCCACGCAAAGACCTGCGGTTCAAGGGTTATCCACTGCGGGATGTTGGCAAAGTGCTGCGGCCAGAATTCCACACGCTGTTCGTCCGGTACGGGCGTGGCTGCCAGAGCTGGTGCAGGACTGGCATCTATAGCCTGCAGAGGTCGCTGATGCTTATCGTTAATATTAATAATATCGGTCATGTTAATTTTCCTTATGCATGGAGATGTCGAATGGAAGTGTCGAATCGGGGTTTAAGTTCGGTGGCGGGGCGCGTGTGATTACCTGCCCAACAGGTCCATCATGTTCTCGGCCATCACCCAGAGCGCACGGTTTAACTTAACGTCGCCATCAATTCCGTTTACTGCGCGGGTGTGGGTACGTTTACCCTGCGCGGTACGGCCGCTTAGCCCGCCTTTCAGCAGGTTTTCCTGAATGCGCTGGTAAGTGGTCCACAGGTCATCGCTCTCGTCCTGCCAGCGGCGGGGTGCAAGAATTTGCGATTCCGTCACTGGCTGGTACTCTGCTCCAAAACGATATGTCAGCGCCGCTTTAGCCAGTGAATGCTGTGCTGGTGGCGGTAGTTGCACGGACTGCATGGCGTCACGTTTCTCTTCCACCCGGTCAAAGATGCTGAGAACCTCATAGGCTCCCTCAATCACCTTCCCGACAACATCCCCCCGGTGTGGCACACGAATCTCACCAAACGACTGTCCGCAGACGAGCGAATTGGTGCAGACGCTTCTAAATATCCCTGGCAGTAACTGAAAACTTGATGCGCCATCGTGCGAATTCAGAATAATGATTTCCGGCACCTGCTGACCGTTTATCTGACCGGCACGACGCAGGCGCAGCATATGCTTTGTATGTTCCCGTCGGCTCTGGTCGCGCACACGTGACTGACAGGCAAAGAACGGCTGGAACCCTTCGCGTTTAAGGTTCTCCAGCAAGGTAATGGTGGGTATGTAGGTGTACTTTTCGCTTCTGGAGTAGTGCTTGTCTTCCCCGAAGACGCTGGGGGCATGCTGCATCAGTTCTTCGCGGGTTAAGGGGCGGTCACGGCGAATCTGGTTCACCCGACCAAAACGGCTGGCTAATCGCATAGTTGATTCCTCATCTGATTACTCTGACGGCATAAAAGCAAAAGCCCCTGCTCCGTAAGGAGGCAGGGGCTGGATGTGTTGTTCTCAATGAACGGATAGGGCAGGCGGGACTACTGCGTATCCAGAATCTTAAGTATCTGCGCCATCAGGGCGGTGATAAGTGCAGTGACCAGCAACGTGACCGCTTCCCGGGCTGTATCAATGCTGCTGTCATCGTAGCCTGCCTGACGCAGGCGAATTTCAATATACTGCCGGGCCTGATGTCCGCCGCACCAGGTCAGCACCTGGCTCATGGCCGTCACCAGCATTTTCAGAAAGGTCATAGGGTTTGCTCCGGGCTGCCTAGCGGCAGCCCTCTGGTGGAGTGAAGATTTATTTGAGGAAGCTAATACAGGAAAGTGGCTCAGTGGTAGGTGTAACGCCATCCCCCCTTATCCGTGGTGACGACGACTTCAGAAGCCACGCAGTTATTATAAAAATTCACTCTGACGGACTGCCCGTAGCGCAGGGCAGCAGGCAGAATGGTTTCCTTATTTTTTGAAGACAGGTACTTCTGGTTATCGATACGACAGTTACCGCGGTTCACATCTATGTTTTCAACGTTGATACTGTCATCCAGGGAGGTGACCACAACAGTGACGTAGCGTGTTCCGGCAGGATGGACCTGGTTACTGGTCTCCACTTTGATGGGGGGCGTTGGCTCTGCCAGCGTATAGGCTGAGAATACAAGTAGTGCGGGTACCAGCATGTATTTAAATTTCATAATATGTTCCTTTTAAAAATAACGTAATCAACAGGCGTCAAATTCAGATGCGGGCTAGAGTGCATCTTTACCCACACAGCCGTGGGTCCCGAATACCGGTAAAACCTTGGCCGCCCCGGCCAGCGTGAATGTGGCAGGCTTAACACCGTCTCCTGTCACTGAGACCTGCTTGCCATTACGTAACTGGGCCCAGGCCTGCGCGAGGTTATTACCGCCCACACGACTTTCAGATTCGCTGATATCGATGGGGGCTCCGCCGTCAATGCTGACCTGAAGGCTTTTATCTTCATCCATACTGACCTGATGCCCGCTGGCGTCAGTAAATATGACCGTGGCCGGTTGCGAGCCGTAATCCTCACAGGTCAGAGACAGTTGCGACTGACCTTCCCCGTTGATAACAAACTCTGATACTCCCTGCCCCCATCCACGGGTCCAGGTATCCTGGTTGCCAGATGCCTGCGCCATAACCGGCAGCAGACTGCCTGCCAGTACCAGGGCGCTGAGCGATACATTTTTCAAGATGAACTCCTTCTGTTAGGTAAATTGGTGGGCTGACGAATGAACATGCGGTTCATTCCCGGATAAGCCCACTGATGTACTGAAAATGCGGCAGGGCCTGAATAAATCGCGGGTCTTCAAAAATCCGCCGGATATGGCTGCTTCTGGTGAAGCCCCCGATGGTCATGACCACATCGGAGATGGCTGAAAGGGTAAATACCTGAATCCGCTCGCCAGTCACTGCAGTCAGGTACCACTCGCCTTCCAGGCAGATAAGCCGGTAAGGAGCAACGGCGGACTGATGGTGTCCGTGGTGCAGAAAATGAATGCGGCGACTGCTGATGATGGCCTGGATAATGACCTGAAAACCGCCAAACAACGCCGGAGCCTGAAGGGGTGGCGCATTCCAGATAATGCAGGGGGAATCCTGACCGCTGTCGAGCAGGACAGACAACAACTTGGGGTCTAGTGCCGGAAAGTAATGTGCCACGCTGGTTATCCGGGCAAAGCGGATAATGTCACTGTTAGTGCGAAAGGGGCCCCGTGCATCCCGCAGGCGAAAACTCCCCCCGGAATATTCCGTGTCGATATAGCGCAGTCGTTCACGCAGGTCGCGCTGAACGGTGCGCTCAGAGACGCCAAACTCCTGAGCAAGTTGACTGACACTGAGCGTTTCCCCCATAAAGAGGCGGCTGACCAGTATGGCGAGACGGCTTGCCAGGCGGTCATAACGTTGTTCCTGTTCAGACATGAGGGATGCTTCCTGCGCAAATAGCAGCCCCGTCGGGGCTGGAGGTTAAAGTAAAACGTTGTTAGCGGGAAAGGTGCTGCTGTCTCAGCCAGGACACAATGATGCAGGCGGGTATCGTGACCCGATAAGCCGGACCGGCGAGGTCGGAAATCATCCACGCTGAGCTCAGTGCGATGGCAAGAGGACCCGCCAGTACGGAAAGTGCGCGCGAAGTAACCACAACTGTCCCCCAGGTGGCAATACCACCCAGAGAGGCAATGACACTGGCAGACAACATCGTTGCCAGCTCCAGCGCAGCCAGCGAGGAAGTCCGTATGGCAGCCTGAACGGCGATAAGAATGAGTTGCGGCGTGGGGTTTGTCAGATCCAGATGCATATTGCGGGAAAAAGCAGCCAGCTCTTCCGGTGTCATCTGATCCAGGCTCTTTTCCAGTACCTTCATCAACAGAGCAAGCTCAATGGTTTCGGTAGTACTTTTCTGGTTGTAATTCACATCAAGCTTGTCACAGACATCAACGAGAATTTCCCGATAGGTCACGCCTTGCCCCAGCCGGACCAGACTCGCCAGGGTATTCGCGCCGTAACGCTGAAGCTCAGCGGCTATCAGTTGCCAGTAGCGGCGATGGTCTGGTGCCAGCAGACGAAACTCCGGGGTTCCGGTAAGACTCTCTGTCCAGCGAGTGTCGCCATCGCGTGGGTCAGTGGTCAGGATGGAAACCAGTAATTGCAGTTCTTCATTGCTGCACTGGCCCAGCAGATTCAAATCAGTATCATTACGGTAGACAGCCATTATCCGTCCTCAGTCAGTGTGATGTGAGGTCACACTGTAAAAGGGACTGTTGCACGGATGTGTCATCGAAAATGGTTAATATATGCTCTAAAGAAATGTATACGGACAGGGCGTGTCTGGAAATATAGGGGAGGGTCCAAACAGCCATAATGATTTTTATCGTATATGAATATTATCAATATAATGATAATGATTTGTGAGTTTGGCTGTTTCCCTGTTTTGTACTGGTTCATGGTAATTATATATTTATAAAATATTAATGAACTTTCATTTGTTTTTTTGCTGTGTGTTGTTTCATGATATTTTGTAATCTATGCCCCCCACTTTGATGGCTAACGCCAATTTTAATTTCAGTACTATCGTTTATTTGTGGAGGAGTAATTTAAATATAAAAGAGAGATTTTGCTGAGTAAGGCTTCAGGCAGATGTCCGTTTGGAACGGAATAGGAAAGGTGGTAAATCGCATGATGATACCACCTTTCGAATATGTTAAATCTGATCTCTTTGCGTTAACAATAGGCCGGTTTTGTCCATTTCTCAGTTAAAAGAAAGCCGGATTTGGCTGACTATAGCTGTCCCCAACAAGGTCCCAGATACTAGTACGCAACTTAGCATTAGAAGTGATGAGGTATGATTAATACCCCACGTTTGTCCAGCGGCGGCACTGTGAAAAATGTGTTGTAAAATAAAAAGCAGGCTTCTTGATTATGCAAGTCAAGACGAAAATGATGGGACATATACTGGTCCAGAGTGCTTTGGTAATATGCATGATTCAAAGTCGCTTTTTGCCTGGCCCGTTCCATTACGTCTTCGTGCAACCCGGAAAATATCTCAAGTAAACTATCAGCATCTCCATTTAACATGGCATGAAAAGCAGCGACAGCAAATAACTCATTTGCAGGGCCAGCAAACAGCCAGTGGCTACTTTCAATATGATTAATAGATTCCCTTAAATCCCAGAGTTCCAAGCGTGATGATTCCTCCTTTAAAAGTTTTAGTAAAGGTGGGTAAGCATAAATATCTGTACCAAACAGCCTGCGTGATACACTAGGGTCAGCAAATGTAATATTTTTAACTGGGTTTAAAGCCTCCTGAACTTCAACCTGGCTGTATTGCTCTGTGAGCGATTTCAATAGTGTAGATTTAACAGGCAAGAATGAACCTGCTGCTTTTATGCCGCAGAATGTTCTTCTGGTGATACAAACAGGTATTGAGTCCTTCATCATTCTATTAATCAATGATGGAGCGATAATGATGTTGTATGTAGTATTGGCACCGCCTTTGGAATTGGGGTAAATATGGCATAATTCCAGCTCCAGCCAGGGGATTGGACGTTTTACTGCTCTACCGGATGAGTCACAAACCCTATATCCGTTTAGCGTGTTATACGCCTTCTGGTGGCTTGCCTTACGCTCGTATAACCTGATGAGTTCCGCAATATCCGCCGGACCGGTGATACTTCCCAGCCCGAGGGGGTTATTCTTCAGCATAGACTCCACGTTGATCCAGTAAGAATGCTTTACCAGACTGACGATGGCATCGTCATCTACGAGCCTTCTGTCTTTATTACGATGCTCAATACAGCAATACCGTTGATTACGAGTACCAGACAGACTAATACCACAGGATGGGTACTGACACGTCAGCCCACACCTTTGGGCTCTTTTAGCTGCATTAGATAGCTTACCCTGATAATGTTTTGGGCATAGGCGCAGTTTCCGCTCATCAGGTAATTCACCAATTGAGAGCGTACAGTTATTTCTTTTACAAATAGCCATAATAAGACTCTTATCACAGTCAATCATGTTGCATGATAAATAAAGAGTTACTCACTAATCATGATTATGATTTATAGTATTTTTAATACATCGTTAGTAATTAAGGTGCGTATATCTCAAATGAGGCTGAAATACACTAGCTGTTTAATGATAAATTTATTATTAGTACTCTTGTTTATCACGTGCTATTGATAAGTGGACAGCAGATAACGCTGCATTTATGGTCGTTCGGCAATAGTAGTTGATGATGCCAGATGACGTTTCAGCAACCACTCATCCAATTCAGACTCAAGCCAGCCGACAGATTGCATGCCCAGGCGACGTTGTTTAGGGAATGTGGCGTCATATCGTGGTGACTTGGGGTTAATCCAGTCGTAGATGGTAGAACGGGCTACACCTATCTTGTTGACAACGCTAGACATACGAAGGATTTTTATGTGTTGAGTGTTCATACCGATTTGTTCCTTGTTGGCCCTGTATGGATGGGGCTAACTTTACCGAGAGGGCAAAATGGGATCCAGATATGTACCAAAAGTAAAAAAAAACTGTGGAATATGACGTTTTAAGAGAGGTTGGCATGACAGACGATAGTGTTCTGGATGGCATTTTTGATTCAGTAAAGAAGGAAGCTGAGCGTTTTATGTCTTGCTTCAGCGGTAGTCATGATGATGTCAGTAGTTACAATGAACTCCGTGACCGGTGCGAGAGTAAAGCAAAAGAAAAAATCAATAAATTCAAGGAGGAAGGCGGCCATATCATGGATGATAATTTTGAATGCTTGCTTTACGATGCTAATTTTTCTGCACAATGGAATGGAAAGTTTGGAACGTATCTTGGCATTGCATTCTTCTTTTACCACTGGGGGCAGTATTGTTATTCCTCTGGGTACCGGCGTGAAGGATTGCTATTTATGGCAAGAGCAGCTGGTTGTGGTGGAGTCTGGCAGGGGGCTGGGCTATACGCTGACCGTGTAGAGACTGCTGAATTGGCGTTAAAGAAAAAGCAAGATCATGGAAAGAAGGGAGGGGAGGCTACCGCCACGGCTTTAGCACCCGCACGGGATGAGTTGAAACGGTTACTTAAAGTAAACTGCCCGGCAGAAGGATGGAAAACTAAAGCCGCAGCCATTGGCGCTGTTGTAGGTCAGCTTGAGGTTTTTGTTAACAACAACAAAATAAATTTGAAAACCGATAATCTTTATAATGCAATATTAACATGGTGTAAGAGATATGATGATTTACGAGATGTATTGGAGAGTTGTTTACAAAAGAACATGAAAAATAACCGCGTGGATTGATTTTACCCATATGGACATATGGGCGTTGGCATTGTGGTGAAGGAGTACAATTCAAACAGCCGAAACGAGCCTGTCAGTAATTCTGTGTAACTGCCCACTCGTTAAAGGTGATCGCTCAGGCGGTCACCGAACTCGACTCATTGCCAGCAGCCAGTTCTGGATCGTCAAACACCATTTTTTCGACGCATCATTGATTGCCAGATAGAGAACCTTCTGCACTGAGTCATCTGTCGGGAACGCTTTGCGTTTCTTGATGGCAGCCCGGATCAAGCTGTTCAGCGATTCGATAGCGTTTGTTGTGTAGATGGCCTTGCTGATATCCTCCAACACGTCACGCAAACGCTTGGGCAGTTGCTCGAACTTACAACGGCCCAGTGATCATTTTGTTCGCAACTTGCTAGGTGATAAAAACTACTTGGTCCGATCACCTTGGTACATTACTGTCATGCCTTTCTTTTCCCGGTAACTATGGCCTCGGGCCAAAGTTATTTATGCGTTTCGCTGCCCTATGACTTCACCAGCTTCGCAGACATGGGGTCATAGACATACCCAATGATGCTACCATCCTTGATACGTGCTACAGCCTCATCGATGACGAATAACGGAACGAGAAACCATTCCTCGGGCTGCACTGGATGGCCGAAACGGTCATTAATGGCAATGTTAAGCCGTGCGGGTGCAAACAACCTGTGAAACAGGTTTTCCATCCGGGTGCGGTTGATGCCAGCGAGCTTGTATGAAGCTACCACCTCGACCTTCGCCAATAGATAGGTGGAATCGTGTTCAGCATTGGCAATACGAGTCTCTACCTTGCCGCCAGTCACACCAATCTTGTGAATGACATCACGATGTTCAGCCACATAAGGGTTATCAGATAGCGAACGCAACACATAGATGGTGCCACTTTCAAGATCGCTCTCTTCTAGAGCATCGCTGAATAAAGGCCCCATGTCTGGATCGGTAATTCGGCGTGCTGTTTCGTCTTTATACAGGGCACGAACCAATGACAGCCGAAGTAGGTTGCTTTCCGTACCATTCGAATAAATGACACGCAGCCGAGCATCTTTCTTTCCCTGTGGCGAATCAAACTCTTCACCTTCTTCAGCCACATAAGCCGTTTGACCATCCAGGATGAACCAATGGCCTACTTCAATCGTTGCATACTGCCCAAAAGGTCGGGTAACTCTTAATCCTGAACTTAGATCACTGCGTACCTGTTCAAATAGCGGTTTGAACGTATCAAAATCCTCGCACGGCTTGCGATCCGCGATCGCTTGTACAGCACGCTTTTCGGCGCTAGCACGAACATGACGCAAGACAGTGATATCTTCCTCGCTGATAACATCCGCCAGTTCGGCAGCCAAATTATCGATATCGATAATTTCGTCCACTGAATCCGCTACCTCGGCCCCTCCGGCCAACAAGCCCTGATGATCCAGCGGCTCTAACAAGGCACGGCAGGCTGGGAGGCTGCGTAGCCGATCGAGCCGCACTGCATAGAGGCGCTCGAAGATCTGACGATCTTCGCCATGTTGCGGTGCACGTCCATGTTGGTCAGCGAAGCGCTGGATTTCCTCAAAACCTGCGATGATGCGTTCCTCGTTGGCTGGACGTCCTTTTTTCTTCTCAGGTGGTGCAAACTCGGCAAGTTCATCAGCCAAATCGTCTAGATCAGATTTACTCATAACGTCCCTCCGCCCTAAAACGCATAAACGCGGCTGCGCCTTCAGCAAGATGCTTTTCCCAGGCATCCGGTGAAGTTAACGATGGGAGGCGCCCACGTTCACGTTTGAATTCTGCCGCGCGCTTGGCGATCACTTTGGCATCTTCAGGCGTGACCGAGGTACGCTTGGCCGAGATGGCCGCCGCGACCTGCTTCAAGCTATCTTCGCTCATTGTCTTAGCAAGGATGGCGTAGGCTTCACCAAAGGGATTGATGCGGTCGATAAGGTCTATGTCTAAATCGCGTACGTCCATCGCAAAGCGACGCACTCCGTCAATAAGGGCAGTATTGAGCGTGCCATCGTTCTCGCCGTTGACAATACGTTTGGCCTGCTGCGTGAGGTTAAGCGCTGCGATAGCGTGCTGACGCACAGCCTCCTGATCTTCAGCGTCAAGTTCAGGATACTTATCTTTGATGATCTTACCCATACGAACCTGTGTTAATTCTTCAGGAATCAGCTCTTCATCGAACAAACCACGTTCGATGGCGGGCTTATCCTGAACAAAAGCTGCGATCACTTCGTTTAAATCTTCCTGACAGATGCGTGCCGCTTCTTGGCTCTTGGGCGTGGCAAGCCCCTTGATCTCGATTTGATACGTTCCTGTCTGCTCATTAACACCCAAATTGCAGCTATCCGGATCATACCCTCCATCACCATAGTTAAAGCCTGGAGTCGGGCCGCTTTCTGGGTTCTTTGGCTTAAACTCGAAGCGCGGAGCCAGCACCTGCTCCATCAACAGGCTTGCCGCGATGGCTTTCAAGGTATCGTTGACTGCCTCGGTTACTGCTCCCTCTACAGCGTCTGGCTCGGCGATCAGGTTAGTAAATCTCGCGCGGGTTTTACCCGGTGCGTCGCGAGTAGCGCGACCGATGATCTGCACGATCTCAGTCAGGCTGGCACGGTAGCCAACGGTCAGCGCATGTTCGCACCAGATCCAGTCGAAACCTTCTTTCGCCATACCAAGTGCAATAATGATGTCCACATAGTCACGGTCAGTCTTCATTTCTGCAGCTCGAAGGCTTTCCTGAATCTTGCCTTGGCTAGTTGGATCCACCAGGTCAGCAATACGCAATACTCGGCCATCGAGACATTTGACTAGCTGGAAACCTGTCGCAGGATCCGCACCTTGCCAATCGCCTAGCTTGCCGAGAATATGCTCCACTTCCTTGATTTTATCCTTTGTACTCTCGCGGGAATTGACGTTGGGAATATGGATAATGGTCTTCTTGTCAGGATCGAGGACATTGAGGATGTCATCAACGTAGGAGCCACTGTAGAAGAAGTAACCGATATCGAGTTGCTTGAGGTATTCGTAACCGTTGAGTTGTTCGTAGTAGGTGTAGGTGACTGTATCGAACTTGGACTCATCCTCTGGAGCCAATACAGCCTCTGCATCACCCCGGAAGTAGGAGCCAGTCATGGCAACGATGTGCGTTTTGTCTCGCGCGATGAACTGCCCCAAATGCTGTCCGAGCTTATTGTCCGGGTTGGCTGACACATGATGAAACTCATCGACAGCGATCAAGCAATCGTCAAACACCTCTACGCCATAGGTATCGACCGCGAAGCGAAAAGTTGCGTGTGTGCAAACCAGCACCTTGTCGCTACCGTCAAGAAAGGCACCTAAAGATTTCACCTTGCCGCCATTATCATTACCGGGCGCGTTACACAGGTTCCACTTAGGTTCAACATACCAATCAGCCCAAAATCCATACTGCGATAGCGGTTCATCGTTGAAACTCGCGCCGATTGATTTTTCTGGCACGACGATGATGGCCTGCTTAATCCCTTGGTTTTCGAGTTTATCGAGTGCGATGAACATCAGTGCACGACTCTTGCCGGAAGCAGGCGGCGACTTGATGAGAAGATATTGTTCTCCACGCTTTTCATAGGCCCGTTCTTGCATAGGCCGCATCCCAAGGGCATTAGAATTGGTCGATGTTCCATTGCGTGCATAGGTTACGGAAACGGACGGTACTGACTTGATCTTGACGCTCATGCGTTGGCTCCTGCATTACGCTTCTTGCCCTTGACCGGTGCAGCCGAAGCAGACATCTGTGTATAAAGGTCAAACAGCTTTTCTAACCGCTCAGTATCGTTTTTGAAGCGTCGGCCGATGTAAATGCGCTCCAGCACTTCGTCATTGCGGTCATGTGCTGCGCGTAGGTCGTCTGGCATATTGTCTGGGGCGTATAGCTCGGCGATGGTAGACGGAAAATGGTGTTCACGCACTAACAGGATGTCTTCGGCACAACGCGTCAGGTCGGTTTTGTTCTTTTCCGTCAGCGTTGGTAACGGGAAAGTGTTCCAGCCGAGAGTATTGGAATAAGAAAAGTCGGTTCGCATTCGAACACAGACTGTACCAATCCAAACCCAGTGTAGGCGTGAGGCGATCAACGCTAAGTTCCACAAAGGGGCATCATAGAGAGCAAAGTTGCGATCACCGACTACAAAATTAGATGTTAAGTAGTCCACCGGAAGGTATGGGCGATTTTCGGATGAAACTCGTGGTACAACTATTGATGCTTCTTTTGCAGAGCCAGCAATCTGTACGAATCGATGTGGTTGCTTAGCAAAAGCACGAGTAGATTCAGCGTCAGATTCAAGGCGTTTATTAGAAACATGCGCCAGACGTTGTGCAATGAACTTACTTTTTTTCGCAGTCTCTACTTCCTCATCTTCGATCCACAGGCAATAGCGTAGTTTTCCATTGATGAGTTCTTCCGAGCCAACAAATCGTTTTATAAACGGCTGAGCTACCACATCTTCAGCCATTATTTTTGCCGCAAGACTAGAATCTAAAAACAGATTCCCACCATCACGAGGCATGTTGCCGAATAACATGATTGACTGCTCGCCAATAGGTGCATTTGCCTTCTGTACATAGGCTCGGCTGTCGGGCACGAGATATGGACCAATGGCCGAACATTGCTTAAGTAAGTCTCCCTGATACAGTCTTTTCTGCAAGGACGAGTTCTTGCCTAAACCCACCACTACTACGGTTACACCTGCGTTATTGCTGGCAAGATTGGCCCATTTAAAGGAAGTATGGGCGAAGCGAATTTCATACCCACGCTCATACGCCACTGGCCAGACATCGATCGCCTGTTGTCCTTGGCATACGCTGTTGGTTGTAACAAATGCAGCAACCGCTTCCGGCACTTTATCGGCGTAATCGAAGAATCTGGCGAACCATCCGGTCACGAAATCAGTAGTTTTTGCTAGTTTAGGATGTTTAGCCCAAGCGTTAGCCATGTCTGCTTTCTGCTCATCACTTTGCCACTTACTGCCGCGATATGGGGGGTTCCCGCAGATATATGTTTCTCCACCTTCGTTCTGAAAGTCGATCTCAGCCTGGTCGAGTGGTGTCTCAAATAGATCGTCTGCCTGCCACTTCACGTCAGTTCCAGTAGCAGGGCAAACACTCAACCAGTCAATTCGCAGCGCGTTGCCACAGGTAATCCAGTTATCATTGCGCAGAGGCAGAAATTCGGCTAAGGCTAGCTTAAGTCCCCGGTACAGCACATCGCACTGGTATTCGGTGATAACCAGCGCAAGGCGAGCAATTTCCGCCGGGAAGTCACGTATTTCAATCCCGCGAAAGTTGGTAAGAGGAATGTCAGAGGCTCGATCTAGTTCACCGCGACGCCGATTGATCTCGGCCTCGATGGCGCGCATTTCCTTATACGCAATCACCAAAAAATTGCCCGAGCCACATGCGGGGTCGAATACTCGGATACGGGCCATGCGCTTACGCAGATTAAGCAGCATGCGAGGGTTATCGCCCGCTTCCTCTAGTTTGGCCCTCAGTTCGTCGAGGAACAAAGGGTTAAGTACCTTGAGAATATTGGGTACACTGGTGTAATGCATTCCCAAATCACCGCGCTCTTCGTCTTCGGCAATGGCCTGAATCATCGATCCGAAGATGTCCGGGTTTATTTTGGTCCAGTCCAGATTGCCAACATGTAGTAGGTAGGAACGAGCGATGCGACTAAAGCGCGGCACTTCATCATTACCTGAGAACAAAGCGCCGTTAACATAGGGAAACTCTGCAGCCCAGCGTGGAATACCGATGGCAGTACGTTGATCGCGGGGGGTGTTCATCGCGCGAAAAAGTGTGGCGATGACGTCATGCATATTGGAAGCGTCACGCTCACTCATCTGCGCAATGGTGTCGGTAAAACGGCCCTTGCCAATAAAAATATCGGTGTCTTCGGCAAAAAAGCAAAAAATTAGACGCGCCATGAATTTGTTCATATCATGACGGCGCCCCGCAGTACTCCATTGCGGATTATCTTTTAGCAGTTCGACGTACAGGCGATTCAGGCGGCTAGTAGCCCGGATGTCAAAGGCGTTCTCATTGATCTGATGAACGGTGCTGATACCTGCCAACGCCAGAAAGAAACCGAAGTGGTCAGGGAAGTCTTTATAGGCACAAGCAACCGTTTCGCCGCTTACCAAGTTTTCTGCTTCCAAGACTGAGCCGTCCGTGGCGAGAATGAACTTCGCTTTAGCCTTATCTGTCGCCGAACTGGTCTTGAGCGCGGCCAACATACGCGTCACTTGCCCAGCTTCGCACGTCAAAATATGAATGTTGCTGGTCTGGAGAACACCGCCTAAGTCGGACTTGTTCGTTGCTCCGGCGCGCAGACGTTTGATAGTCGTTTCCTTGTTGCCAAAGGCTTCAAGAAAAGCATAAGGAAACTCTACAGGATCATAGGGTTGCGCTGCAAGATCCGTGATGGCTTGTTCTATTTCTACGGGGTTCATTTGCTAACAACTCTCCATTGGCATGTGACCGTCCTGCTGCTATCGATGTGCAGTGAACTTATGTCATGCCCTAAGTTTTCTTGGAAATTTTTGACAATAAGTTTATCAGAATAGAACTTGGCGCTGTAGCGGATTCTGCCCAGTCATCCCACTAACCGTATTCCTTTCATCCCGCCCTCAATGATACTTCCACAATCTGCAGCCATTACAAAATCAGCCCACCATTGCATCATTGGGCGACGCTGTTCCAGGTAATCGCTGCGGTTATAAGCACGTCGAACCTCATTCTTATCCACATGAGCAAGTGCTGCCTCAATAACATCAGGCGGAAAGCCTTGTTCATTCAGTGCAGTACTGGCAATTGATCGCAGACCGTGTGAAACGAGCACTCCACCAAAACCTGCACGTTTTAGTGATGCGTTAACGGTTTGGCTATTCATGGGCTGGTTGGGCTTGATACGGCTAGGGAATATAAATTCTCGATTTCCACTCAACGGCTTCATCATCTCCAGTATCGCAATTGCTTCATCTGACAATGGAACAGTATGGTCACGGTTCATCTTCATACGTGATGCAGGGATCTTCCATTCTCGCTCTTCCATGTCTACCTCTTCCCAACGGGCTTCGGCCGCTTCGGCAGGGCGGGTTATGGTAAGAAGCTGCCACATGAACAGGCATCGGGTTGAAAGACTAATGCTGGCCGTACGCATCGTCTGCATCAGTTGAGGTAGCTGATCCGGCCGAATACTGGGCATATTTTTCTTCTGTGGTTTCTCAAATGCCTTGCCAATATTGACACTGGGCACAGCATCTATCAGGCCTGTGTTCTGGGCATATATCATGACCTCATTAATGCGTTGGCACAGGCGACGAACGGTTTCCAGTGCTCCTCTGGCCTGAACCGGTTGGACGGCCTGAACCAGTGTGTGAGCTTTAATATCTGTAACGCTAACGTCGCCAATTGCAGGAAAGACATCTCTTTCAAGAGAGCGCCAGATATCGTCGGCATAGTCCTCGGTTACGCTGGCTTTCTTCACATTCCACCAACGTTCAGCCACGAGTTGGAAAGTATTGGTTTTGGCTTCCAGCGAACTGCGCAATTGTTCTTGCTGATGTTCCTGCGGGTCGATTTGTTTTACCAAGAGAGAGCGAGACTCTGCCCGGTAGTTTCTGGCATCGGCAAGGGTAACTGATGGGTAGGGGCCGATGCTCTTCTTCGCTCGTTTCTTGGTAACAGGGCGAATGTAGCGAAACTGCCAGATTTTACTCCCGCTGGGTTTGATGAGTAGCTCAAGGCCATCACCATCATAGAGAACGTAGTCCGCTTCTTTGGGTTTGGCTGATTCGATCTCTTTAACAGATAGAGGTTTGGTTTGTCTTGCCATTGCCGGGTTTCCATAGTTTTAGGCACCTCAAAAACAATAAAGCTTTATGAGGTGCCTAACAAGGTGCCTAAAAGGTTCGGATTTAATTAGTTGGCATCAGACTTCGCGGGACAAATTCAAGGCACAAAAAAGCCCGCAGGGCTTGCGCCGTGCGGGCTCTTAGGACTTCATCGGATGACTCTGGTAATCACCGATGGAGAATTTTGGTGGAGCTGGCGGGAGTTGAACCCGCGTCCGAAATTCCTACATCCTCGGCACTACATGCTTAGTCAGTCTTTACATTCGCTTGCCAGCTGCGGACAGACACGCCACTAACAAACTAGCCTGATTAGATTTAACGCTTCAACCCCAGGCAGGGCATCCACGCGATCTCTTTTGGGTTTGACCTCTCTTTGATCCCCGTCTTAAGAGCGGAAGCTAGGGAGAGAGGGCTCAGAGCAGGTTATTAAGCTGCTAAAGCGTAGTTTTCGTCGTTTGCGACTATTTTTTGCGGCTTTTTACGAGGCCAACCGCCCCTCGGCATGCACCTTGGGTTTCGCAAATCCCGTCGAATCCAGAATCAGCCCCAATGTGTAGGTCAAGTATAACAGATTTGTGAATGTCGTTACCAGCCCCATTACGCAGGATTGTTTCAACGGGGTGGACGAAAAAGCAGCATCAACAAAGATATAGCGTAAGGGCCAGCGAGAGCTGGCCCTCAGGGGAGGGGGTTAGCGTCCGGCGTGCTTCATAATACGCGCCTTATCCAGCGCCCATTCACGATCTTTCAGGTCGGTACGCTTGTCGTGCTGTTTCTTACCTTTGGCGACGCCGATTTTCACTTTGCACCAGGCGTTCTTCCAGTACAGCGACAGGGCGACGACGGTGTAACCTTCGCGGTTAATGCGGCCGTACAGCGTGTCGAGTTCGCGCTGGTTGAGCAGCAGCTTACGGGTGCGCGTCGGGTCGCAGACATAGTGGGTGGAAGCCACGGCCATAGGCGTAAAGTTGGCGCCGAACAGGAAGGCCTCGCCATCCTTCAGGATGACATAGCTATCGCCGATGTTGGCTTTGCCTGCACGCAGGGATTTGACCTCCCAGCCCTGCAGGGCGAGACCAGCCTCGTATTCATCTTCGATAAAGTATTCGTGACGGGCGCGTTTATTCAGCGCAATGGTGGCTGATCCAGGTTTGTGGGCTTTTTTCTTAGTCATAATGTCCTGAAGTCATCGTCTTATACACAGTTACCTCGATCGCATCCTGCGAGGTGTACTGCGCATCTTAGCACGAGTTGCGGCACAGCGTTTTTTTTAGCAGCAGATAAATGATATTATTTGCACTGTGTTTAAATGTGGAACCTGCTATGCCTCAGATTAGCCGTACTGCGCTGGTGCCTTTCAGCGCGGAACAGATGTATCAACTGGTAAACGATGTGAAGTCCTATCCTGATTTTCTGCCAGGCTGCACCGGTAGCCGCGTGCTGGAATTGGGGCCGACGCAAATGACGGCGGCGGTTGATGTGTCCAAAGCCGGCATCAGTAAGACCTTCACCACACGCAATACACTGACCAGCAACCAGAGCATTTTGATGAGCCTGGTGGATGGCCCGTTCAAGAAGCTGATTGGCGGCTGGAAGTTTATTCCGCTGAGCCCCGAGGCCTGCAAAATCGAATTCCATCTCGATTTCGAGTTTACTAATAAACTGATTGAGATGGCTTTTGGCCGGATCTTCAAAGAGCTGGCCGCTAACATGGTGCAGGCGTTCACTTCGCGCGCCAAAGAGGTTTACAGTGCCGGCTAATATTCGTGTTGAAGTCGCCTACGCGCTGCCTGAAAAGCAGTATCTGCAGCGGGTCACCCTGGACGAGGGGGCGACGGTCGAGCAGGCGATTATCGCCAGCGGTCTGCTGGCGCTGCGTGATGACATCGATCTGGCGAAAAACAAGCTGGGTATCTACAGTCGTCCGGTAAAGCTGCATGACGAAGTTCACGACGGCGACCGGGTGGAAATCTATCGTCCGCTGATCGCAGACCCGAAAGAGCTGCGTCGCCAGCGGGCAGAGAAAAGCGCCGCAAAGTAACCTGCAGCAGACCGGCTATCAGCCATAAAAAAAGCGCTCACCGAGCGCTTTTTGCTTTTCCGGGCCTTACTGACTGGTCAGCGCAGGCTTGTTATCAATGTTAGTCAACACACCGCCGCTGTTGAAGGTCAGGGTCAGGGTCTGCTGAGTCACTTTCTGGTGGCCCGGCTCCTGACGGAAGACATAGAACCAGGTATTGGTGCCGAACGGATCCGTCATCATTGGCGTCCCCAGAGCATAAGCTACCTGCTGTTGCGTCATACCGACACGAATTTTTGCTACATCGTTTGGTGCCAGATAGTTACCCTGGTTGATGTCAGGACGGTAAACCACTCGTTCCAGAGTGGAACAGCCTGCGGTCAACATAAGAAGAACCGCTGCGGCAGCAGTCAGCGTTTTACAGCGCATAGTGATTTGATTCCTTTTTGGGCCCGAGCAGTACGTGGCTCATCTGTAATATGCCGATAATAATAGACCTTCGCGCCGTTGGAAACCTCCGGCTGCAGGTCAGCAGGCAATTTGCTGTTCACTATGACCCTGTGAAAATCAAAAAGTTTACGCCGCAAGCAACTCTTTCGCGTTCGCCAGGGTGTTGCGCGTGACTTCGCTGCCGCCCAGCAGACGGGCCAGCTCCTGCAAGCGAGCACGTTTATCCAGCGGCTGCATATGGGTTTCGGTCATCTCGCCATCGGTCTCTTTGCAGACAAAGAAATGATGGTGGCCGCAGCCTGCGACCTGCGGCAGGTGGGTCACGCACATCACCTGCGTGGACTCGCCCAGCTGGCGCAGCAGCTTGCCGACCACGGCGGCGGTCGGGCCGCTGATGCCGACGTCCACTTCGTCGAAGATGAGCGCCGGGGTTTCCATTTTACGCGCGGTGATCACCTGAATCGCCAGCGCAATGCGCGACAGTTCGCCGCCGGAGGCCACTTTGGCGATTGGCTGCAGCGGCTGACCGGGGTTAGTGGTGACGCGGAACTCAATATGGTCGGCGCCGTCGGCGGTGAGATGGCGTTCATCGAACGCGACCTCAATCGCGAAGACCCCGTGCGGCATCGAAAGTGAGTGCATACTTTCGGTGATAAGCTGGGTCAGCTCGTCGGCGCTGGCCTGGCGCAGGGCATGCAGCTGGCGTGCGGTCTCCAGCGCCAGCTGATGATGTTCGACCACCTGCTGGCTGAGGGATTCCAGCGAGCCGGCGCTGTCGTCCAGCAGGCGCTGCTCTTCCAGCATCGCCTGATAAACCGCCGGCAGCTCTTCCGGCATCACCTGATGTTTACGCGCCAGCGCGATTTGTCGGGAAATCCGTTGCTCAAGTTCAAACAGACGGTTCGGATCGAGATCCAGACGGTCATGGTAGTGGCGCAACTCGTCGCTGGCCTCGCTAAGCTGAATGGCCGCCTCTTCCAGCATATCCAGGACGCCGGAAAGCTTGCTGTCCATGCCCACCAGCTCGCTGACCAGCTGCTTCGCGGTATAAAGCTGGCTCTGCAGATTGGCCTCTTCGCCGTCCGCCAGTACCGTAAGGGCGTGCTGGCAGGTGCTGAGCAGCTGGCCGCTGTTGGCCAGGCGCTTGTACTCTTCGTCAATCTGCTCGAATTCTCCCGGCAGCGGGTTAAATTCGTTCAGCTCTTTAAGCTGATACTGCAGCAGATCGGCGCGGGCGGCGCGCTCCTGGCTCTGCTGCTGATGCTGGGCCAACTCGCGACAGCTCTGGTGCCACTGGCGATAGTGCTCGGCCATACGCTGAGTAAGCGCATACTCACCGGTATAGCCGTCGAGCAGCGTTTTTTGGTGTTCGGGTTTGGTCAGCAGCTGGTGGGCATGCTGGCCGTGGATCTGGATCAGCAGCTGGCCCAGCTCGCGCAGCTGCGAGAGCGGGACGGCGGTGCCGTTGATGAAGCCGCGCGAGCGGCCGTCGGCGCTGATCACCCGGCGAAGTAAACACTCACGCCCGCTCTCCAGCTGATTCTCTTCCAGCCAGCGCTGGGCAGCCGGGGTATCTTTCAGCGCGAAGCGCGCGCACAGGTCGGCACGGGTGGCGCCGCGACGCACCATGTCGGCTTCCGCTCTGCCGCCGAGGCACAGCCCCAGCGCGTCGATGGCAATGGATTTCCCGGCGCCGGTTTCCCCGGTGATGGCGGTCATGCCGCTGTGGAAATCAATTTCCAGTTCACGAACGATAGCAAAATTACTGATGGTGAGTTGCGCCAACATAGCTGCCTTCCTGTATGAAAAACCAATACTGTGTTTTCGTACAGTATAGACTGGTTTTTTATCCAGTAAAGAGGCAGCCGTGAAAATCAGAACAATTTTTTCGACCAGCCGAGCTTGGTGCTTAATGTATTGAAATAGCTGTAATCTTTAGGGTGAATCAGATTGAGGTGATAATCACAGCGGCGAATGAGGACATCTTCGCCATCCTGGATCGGCAGGGCAATCTGGCTGTCGCAGCTGATCTCCAGATCGCTGCAGCGGTGAGAGAAGCGTAGGCGGATGGTGCTGTCGCCGTTGATCACCAGTGGTCGCGCTGAAAGGGTGTGCGGGAACATCGGCACCAGGGTGATAGCGTCCAGCGACGGCGTAAGGATTGGGCCGCCGGCCGACAGCGAGTAGGCGGTGGAGCCGGTCGGAGTGGAGATAATCAGGCCATCGGATCGCTGAGAGAACGCAAAGACTTCGTCGATATAGACTTCGAACTCAATCATATGCGCCACTTTGCCGGGGTGCAGCACCACTTCGTTGATGGCGGTGCTGATACGTTTCTGGCAATCCTGCTGACACACCTGGGCCTCCAGCAGAAAGCGTTTCTCGGCGATGTAGTGGCCTTCCAGCACGTCGGCGAGCTGCTGCAGGGCGTTGTCCGGGTCAAGGTCGGTGAGAAAGCCGAGGTTGCCGCGGTTAATGCCGATGACGTTAATGTCGTAACGGGCCAGGGTCCGCGCCGCGCCGAGCATATTGCCGTCGCCGCCCACCACCACCGCGAGGTCGGCCTGTTGGCCAATCTCCGCCAGCGTGCCGGTTTTCACGTTGCTGAGCTGAAGTTCATGGGCGATCTGCTGTTCAACCAGCACTTCATACCCTTTGCTGCACAGCCAGCGCCAGAGCATTTCATGTGTGGTCAGGGCGGTGGGGTGACGAGGATGTCCCACAATGCCGATACACTTGAAATGGTTCTTCATGATCTGGATGTCCTTGCGTTAAATGAAATAGTGACAATCTGTCCGCTTCCCTTGAAACCCGGAAACTGATCCCCATAATAAGCGAAGTTAGCGAGATGAATGCGAAAAAAACGCGGAGAAATTCATGAGTAGTAAAGAACAGAAAACGCCTGAGGGGCAAGCCCCGGAAGAAATTATCACGGAGCAGCACGACGACGTTGAGGCGGTAGAGCCTGAAGTTTCGGCTGAGCAGGTGGATCCGCGCGATGAAAAAATTGCGAATCTGGAAGCCCAGCTGGCTGAAGCGCAGAAACGTGAACGTGAAGTGATGCTGCGTGCCAAAGCCGACGAAGATAACCTGCGTCGTCGTACCGAGCAGGATATCGAGAAAGCGCACAAATTCGCGCTGGAAAAATTCGTCAATGAACTGCTGCCGGTAATCGACAGCCTGGACCGCGCGCTGGAAGTGGCTGACAAGGCTAACCCGGAGCTGGCGCCGATGGTGGAGGGGATCGAACTGACCCTGAAATCTATGCTGGACGTAGTGCGTAAGTTCGGCGTGGAAGTGATCGCCGACACCAACGTTCCGCTGGATCCGAACGTCCACCAGGCCATTGCGATGGTCGAGTCTGAAGATGTGGCGGCGGGCAACGTGCTGGCCGTGATGCAGAAAGGTTATACCCTGAACGGCCGTACTATTCGCGCCGCGATGGTGACGGTAGCGAAAGCGAAATAACGCTTGCTGCCTTGCTCAACGGCTGCCTGCGGGCGGCCGTTTTTTGTGTCATCGCTCCCGGCGCGAGATAAAAAAACGGCGGGCCGCAGCCCACCGTGATGTTAATTCCTTCGCTAGCGCTACTCCGCGACGCTCTCGCGTAATGATTTCACCGGCATCACTTTCACCTGTTTGATCATGTTGTCCTGCACGTCGAGGATATCTATATCGTACTGCTCAATGCGCACGCGGGTGCCTGGGACCGGGATCTCTTCCAGCGCTTCGAGGATAATACCGTTGACGGTGCGCGCTTCATCTTCCGGCAGGTGCCAGTTAAACGCTTTGTTGATTTCGCGAACGTTGGCGCTGCCGTCGATAATCACCGTGCCGTCGTTAAGCGGGGTCACTTCCTCCGCCAGGGTGGGTGACATGGAGGTGGTGAAGTCGCCGACAATCTCTTCAAGAATATCTTCGACGGTGACCAGCCCCTGAATATCGCCGTATTCATCGACCACCAGACCGACTTTCTTTTTATTGCGCTGAAATTTCACCAGCTGGGTGCTGAGCGGCGTGCCTTCCGGCACAAAGTAGATCTCATCTGCCGCCCGCAGCATGATCTCTTTTGTGAACTCTTTCTTCTCCGTCATCAGACGGTAGGCTTCGCGAACGCGCAGCATGCTGATGGCATCGTCCAGCGAATCGCGGTAGAGCACGATGCGGCCATGCGGGGAGTGGGTCAGCTGGCGGACGATAGATTTCCAGTCATCATTGATGTCGATGCCGACAATCTCATTGCGCGGCACCATGATGTCGTTAACGCTGACCTTCTCCAGGTCCAGCACCGACAGCAGCATATCCTGATTGCGTCGTGAGATTTGTGAACGGGATTCATTCACAATCGTGCGCAGTTCATCTTTGCTCAGGGCGCTGCTGATGACGGTATCGGTGCGGATGCCCATCATGCGCATCAGTATGCGGGTGATGGTATTCAGCAGCCACACCAGCGGCATCATCAGCACCTGCAGGGGCGCCAACAGGAAGCTGCTGGGGTAGGCGACCTTTTCCGGATAGAGGGCGGCGATGGTCTTCGGCAGCACTTCGGCAAATACCAGCACCACAAAGGTAAGTACGCCGGTGGCGATCGCGACGCCGGCGTCGCCGTACAGGCGCATGCCGACGATGGTGCCCAGCGCCGAAGCGAGAATGTTGACAAGGTTATTGCCGATCAGCACAAGGCTAATCAGGCGGTCCGGCTTGCGCAGCAGCTTCTCCACGCGCTTGGCGGGGCGGTTGCCTTGTTTCGCCATGTGGCGCAACCGGTAGCGGTTCAGCGTCATCATGCCGGTTTCGGAACCGGAGAAATAGGCAGAGATAATCACCATGACGATCAGCGTTATGATCAGCGTGGTGGTGGAGATATGTTCCACGTAGGATTCCTTAAAAGACTTAGCTCACGAACTGCTGCAGCACGCGGCTACCAAAATAGGCCAGCGTCAGCAGACCGGCGCCAGCGACGCTGAACCAGACCACACGACGTCCGCGCCACCCTTCATGATAGTGCCCCCACAGCAGGACGATATAGACGAACCACGCAATAATCGACAGCACCGCTTTATCGATATTTTCGCTGCTGAACAGATTGTGCATGTAGAACAGGCCGCTGCACAGCGTCAGGGTCAGCAGCACCACGCCGACCTGGGTGATGTGGAACATTTTGCGCTCAATGCTCATCAGCGGCGGCATTTCGCTGCTGAAGGCCAGCTTTTTATTCTTGAGCTGGTAGTCGATCCACGCCAGCTGCAACGCATACAGCGCGGCAATGATCAGCGTGGCGTACGAGAAGAGCGACAGGCCGATATGCACCAGCATCCCCGGGGTGGTTTCCAGGTGGGTGATATATTCGTTAGGCACAAATGTGGCGAAGGCCAGGTTGATCAGCGCGAAGGCATAGACGATAGGCAGCAGCAGCCAGCCGCGATTGCGCGAGGCCACGATAGTCATCACCGTACAGATCATCAGGCTGACCAGCGACCCGACGTTCAGTAAGCTGAGATTTTGCCCGCTCTTGCCGCCGGGGAATATCCGTGCTTCCAGCGCAAAAGCATGGCAGATCAAGGCGATAGTCGCAGATAAAATCGCCATTCGCCGCCAGCTGCTGTTTTTTTGCAGCAAGCCGGGGATAATCAGCGCGAGGCTGACGGAGTAGGCGACAAGGGCGAGTAGAGCAAAAACAGGCATAGGTGTCGGCTGTTGGCTAAATAAGAAAGAGAAGCAGTATAACGTTAGCAGGCCTCTGCTCCAACCGTTGCAGCACATTCAGATTGATGTCGTGTTATACTCCGCCACATTCGTTTTGTGTGTCGCTGCGGCGACCGACCGTTTCCACCTCAGGCGAGAGACAATGTTTGATAATTTAACCGATCGTTTGTCGCGTACGCTGCGCAACATTAGCGGCCGCGGACGCCTTACAGAAGACAATATTAAAGACACCCTGCGCGAAGTGCGCATGGCGCTGCTGGAAGCGGACGTTGCGCTTCCGGTGGTCCGTGATTTCATCAGCCGCGTCAAAGAGAGCGCGGTCGGCCATGAAGTCAATAAAAGCCTGACCCCGGGTCAGGAGTTCGTCAAAATCGTCCGCAACGAGCTGGTGGCGGCGATGGGCGAAGAGAACCAGACGCTCGACCTGGCCGCGCAGCCGCCAGCCGTGGTGCTGATGGCTGGCCTGCAAGGTGCTGGTAAAACCACCAGCGTCGGTAAGCTGGGGAAATTCCTGCGCGAGAAGCACAAGAAGAAAGTGCTGGTCGTTTCCGCGGACGTTTACCGCCCGGCGGCGATCAAACAGCTGGAAACCCTGGCCGAGCAGGTCGGCGTCGATTTCTTCCCGTCTGATGTCGGGCAGAAGCCAGTTGATATCGTCAACGCGGCGCTGAAAGAAGCGAAACTCAAATTCTACGACGTGCTGCTGGTGGATACCGCCGGTCGTCTGCACGTTGACGAAGCGATGATGGACGAAATCAAGCACGTCCACGCCGCCATTAACCCGGTTGAAACCCTGTTCGTCGTCGATGCGATGACCGGTCAGGATGCGGCGAATACCGCGAAGGCCTTTAACGAAGCGCTGCCGCTGACCGGCGTGGTGCTGACCAAAGTGGACGGCGACGCCCGCGGCGGCGCGGCGCTGTCGATTCGCCATATTACCGGCAAGCCGATTAAATTCCTCGGCGTCGGCGAGAAAACCGAAGCGCTGGAGCCGTTCCATCCGGACCGCGTCGCTTCCCGTATCCTCGGCATGGGCGACGTGCTGTCGCTGATCGAAGATATCGAGAGCAAGGTTGACCGCGCGCAGGCCGAGAAGCTGGCCTCCAAGCTGAAGAAAGGCGACGGTTTCGACCTCACCGACTTCCTTGAGCAGCTGCGCCAGATGAAAAACATGGGCGGCATGGCCAGCCTGATGGGCAAGCTGCCGGGCATGGGGCAGATCCCGGACAACGTGAAAGCGCAGATGGACGACAAAGTGCTGGTGCGTATGGAAGCGATCATCAACTCGATGACCCTGAAAGAGCGCGCTAAGCCGGAAATCATCAAAGGTTCGCGTAAGCGCCGTATCGCCGCCGGCTGCGGCATGCAGGTGCAGGATGTGAACCGTCTGCTCAAGCAGTTCGACGACATGCAGCGCATGATGAAGAAGATGAAGTCGAAAGGCGGCATGATGAAGATGATGCGCGGGATGAAAGGGATGATGCCGCCAGGCTTCCCGGGTCGTTAAAAACAAGGGCATAAGGCTATCTTGTTTGCCATTTTAGCGCCGGGGTGTGCTCGCCATCCTCACGTACTACCTGTACGTTACAGTGGTTGCGCACACGCTGGTACTAAACTGGCTGCACCGCCGACGGCCTTTTACAGCAGACTTATCAACTGCTGATTGCATTTTCCCCAGAAATCAGTAAAATTTTCGGGCTTTTAATATGACACCGGGCTCCGTTCCTCGATGGGGCCCGGTTGTTTTATTCACACAAGAGGATGTTATGGTAACTATTCGTTTAGCACGTCACGGCGCTAAAAAGCGTCCGTTCTACCAGGTTGTTGTCACCGACAGCCGTAATGCACGCAACGGTCGCTTCATCGAGCGCGTTGGTTTCTTCAACCCGATCGCTAACGGTGCGGAAGAAGAAACTCGCCTGGATCTGGATCGTATCGCTCACTGGGTTGGCCAGGGCGCTACTGTTTCCGATCGCGTTGCCGCGCTGATCAAAGCCGCTAACAAAGCAGCTTAATCTGTCACGGTGGTCATGATGAGCAAGCAACACACCGCGCAAGCACCTGTTGATCCGATCGTATTGGGGAAAATGGGTTCTTCCTACGGTATCCGTGGTTGGCTCAGAGTGTTTTCCTCCACCGAAGACGCCGAAAGCATTTTTGACTATCAGCCCTGGTTAATCCAGAAGGCGGGTCAGTGGCAGGTCGTTGAGCTGGAAAGCTGGCGCCACCACAATCAGGACATCATCATCAAGCTGAAAGGCGTTGACGATCGTGATGCCGCGAATCTACTGACTAATTGCGAAATTATCGTGGATTCATCGCAGTTGCCGGAGCTGGAAGAGGGTGACTACTACTGGAAAGACCTGATGGGCTGCCAGGTAGTTACGACGGAAGGCTATAGCCTCGGTAAAGTCATCGATATGATGGAAACCGGGTCGAATGACGTGCTCGTCATCAAGGCAAACCTGAAAGATGCATTTGGTATCAAGGAGCGGTTGGTTCCGTTCCTCGATGGGCAGGTTATCAAGAAAGTCGATCTCACTACGCGTACTATCGAAGTAGATTGGGATCCTGGTTTTTAAATTCTCCGGATAAACGGTAAAAGACGGCGCTATGTGGATTGGCATAATTAGCCTGTTTCCTGAAATGTTCCGCGCAATTACCGATTACGGGGTAACTGGCCGGGCAGTAAAAAATGGCCTGCTGAGCATCGAAAGCTGGAGTCCTCGCGACTTCACGCATGACCGGCACCGTACCGTGGACGATCGTCCTTACGGCGGCGGACCGGGGATGCTAATGATGGTGCAACCCTTACGGGATGCCATTCATGCAGCAAAAGTCGCGGCAGGTGAAGGCGCGAAGGTGATTTATCTGTCACCTCAGGGACGCAAGCTTGATCAAGCGGGCGTCAGCGAACTGGCAACGAATCAGAAACTGATTCTGGTGTGCGGTCGCTACGAAGGGATAGACGAGCGCGTAATCCAAACCGAAATTGACGAAGAATGGTCAATCGGCGATTACGTTCTCAGCGGTGGTGAGTTACCGGCAATGACGCTGATTGACTCCGTTTCCCGGTTCATTCCGGGAGTACTGGGCCATGAAGCATCGGCAACGGAAGATTCCTTTGCTGATGGGTTGCTGGATTGCCCCCACTATACCCGTCCTGAAGTGTTAGAGGAGATGGAAGTACCGCCAGTATTGCTGTCGGGAAACCATGCTGAGATACGTCGCTGGCGTCTGAAGCAGTCGCTGGGCCGCACCTGGCTTAGAAGACCTGAACTTCTGGAAAACCTGGCTCTGACTGAAGAGCAAGCAAAGCTGCTGGCGGAGTTCAAAACTGAACACGCGCAACAGCAGCATAAACATGATGGGCAGGCGTGAGCCCCCAATATCAGTTTACCCAGGATAAGAGATTAAATTATGAGCAACATTATTAAGCAACTTGAACAAGAACAGATGAAGCAGGACGTACCTTCCTTCCGTCCGGGTGATACCGTGGAAGTGAAAGTATGGGTTGTTGAAGGTTCCAAAAAACGTCTGCAGGCATTCGAGGGCGTGGTTATCGCTATTCGTAACCGCGGTCTGCACTCTGCATTCACTGTTCGCAAAATTTCCAACGGCGAAGGCGTTGAGCGTGTCTTCCAGACTCACTCTCCGGTAGTTGACAGCATTGCTGTTAAACGTCGTGGTGCTGTACGTAAAGCTAAACTGTACTACCTGCGTGAGCGCACTGGTAAGTCTGCTCGTATCAAAGAGCGTCTTAACTAAGATTCGCTTTCGCGACATCCTGATAGAAAGGGCTGGCCAGATGGCTGGCCCTTTTTTTATCTTTGTTGTAACCATCGTGATGTAAATCATTTACAATACGCCCTCTATACGGAGGGGCGGTGGTCAGCAACAGTTTTCAGCAAACGACACCTAAACGGCGAGCCGCCTGGCTGGCGCTGTTGGCGATCCTGCTGATCGTGGTGGCCCCCCTGATCTCCGTCTCCCTGCAAAAAGACCCCATGAGCGCCATGCCCGGTATGCACCACGCCATGATGATGGATAGCTCGTCCGCGAGCATGGCGCAGATGCCCGGGCACAAGATGGCGATGATGCACAGCACAGACGGCGCCACGCATACCGGACACGAAATGCCGCTGGACCATGCCGAAGCGTGTGGCTATTGCGTGCTGTTAGCCCATGTCCCGGGGCTCCTTTTCGCGCTGGCGCTGTTCGTCGCCATGCTCCTTCGGCGCATTCGCCTGCCGGTTTCTCGCCCGGTATTAAAGCACTGGCACTACTTTCCCTGGCTCTACCCCGAAACCCGCGCCCCGCCGCGGCTGTCTGCTTTTTCCCTTTAATAAAAATCAATCTGCGCACCGCGCAACGACCTCTTTTGCTTTAAAAAAGGAAAAGTATGACAACCTGCACCTCGCGCGCGGCATGGCTGAACCTGCTGCGTCGCCTCCATTTCTATATTGGTCTGTTTATCGGACCGTTTATCTTTGTCGCAGCCCTGACCGGCACGCTGTACGTGGCGACGCCGCAGCTGGAAAACTGGCTCTATCACGACGCGCTGCATGGCCTTGCCGACGGGACTCCGCAGCCGCTCAGCGCCCAGATTGCGGTGGCCGAAGAAGCGACCCAGGGCAATCTGCGGCTGCTGGCGGTGCGTCCGGCGTCTGCGTTGGGCGAGACCACGCGCATTATGTTTGCCGATCCGGGTCTCGGAGAGTCGGAATCCCGGGCTATTTTTGTCGATCCGATCGCGCTGCGGGTGAAGGGCGATATGACGGTCTACGGCACCAGCGGCATCCTGCCGCTGCGCCAGTGGATTGATTATGCGCATCGCTCTCTGCTGCTGGGCGACAGCGGGAGGTTATACAGCGAACTGGCCGCCTCCTGGATGTGGGTGGCCGCGCTCGGAGGCATTGCCCTGTGGGCGATGACGCGTCCAAAACGGCGGCTGAATAACGCCCTGCAGAACCATCGTCGGCTGCACGTGACGCTGGGCTGGGGCTTACTGGTGGGTATGCTGCTCTTCTCCGCCACCGGCCTGACCTGGTCGCAATGGGCCGGCGGCAATGTGGACAAAATGCGGGCAGCGTTCGGCTGGCTGACGCCGCAGGTCAATACCCAGCTGCATGGCGAGATGCCGATGACGCACGATCCCCATGCCGGACATCATATGGATGCGATGGCCATGGCCCAGCATCAGCCGGCGCTGCAGCTGGCCCAGTTTGACCAGGCGCTGGCGGCGGCCCGTCAGGCGGGGCTGAACGCCAGCCGGCTGGAGATCCGTCCGCCAGTGTCAGACGACCGCGCCTGGACGGTGAATGAGATCGACCGTCGCTGGCCGACGCAGGTGGACGCGGTGGCGATCGATGGCGCCACGATGCAGGTGGTGGATCGCACGCGTTTTGCCGACTTTCCGCTGATGGCGAAGCTCACCCGCTGGGGCGTCGATTTCCATATGGGGATCCTCTTTGGTCTGGCGAATCAGCTGCTGCTGGTGGGATTTGGCTGCGCGCTGTGCGTTACCATCGGGGTGGGGTACCGGTTATGGTGGATCCGCCGTCCGCCTCAGGCGGCCTGGGATCCGGCGCATTCGCTGCTGCAGGCGTGGCTGTCGCTCGCCCGGCCTGCCCGAAGCCTGGTGCTTGGGCTGGCGTTTGCCCTTGGATTGGCCATGCCGTTAATGGGAGCCAGCCTGCTGCTGTTCATTGCCGTTGACTACCTGCGCTGGCGCGCGGCAACGGCAATGAGGATGATGAAGTCCAGCGACTAAGTGAAGACTTACGGCGTGCTGATGACCACCGTTACCCGGCGGTTTTCGGCGCGCCCGGCCGCCGTGTCGTTGCTGGCGATCGGGTATTTTTTGCCAAGGCCGCGGGTGACTAAATTACTGCGTGGGACATGAGCGCCTTCCGCCCAGGCATCGGCCACGCTGTTGGCCCGCTTAAGCGACAGGGCTTCATTGTAGCTATCTTCACCATAATTATCGGTATGGCCTTCAAGGCGGCTATGGGTGATCCCGGTAGCCGCCAGCCGCGAGGCCATCGTGGTGATCTGCTGGCGGCTGTCGGGACGTAGTCGGTAGTCATTCTTGTCAAACAGGATGCTATCGGATAAGCCCAGGGACCAATCGCCATTGCTTTCAGTAAAGCCGTAAGATTTCATCGCCGCCACCTGCTCCGGGGTAAATTTTCCCTGAGGAGCCTGGCAACCTGTCAAAAGCGCCGCCGCCATCAGGGCGGGGACGAAATATTTTCTGATCATAATGAGTCCTTTATTATTTCAGCGTCTGCTGGATACGTTGGTTTTTCATCCGATACATATTCTGATCGGCAAGTTCTTGCAGTGATTCCGCGGTGGCGTGCTCCCACGCCAGGGCATAACCGACGCTCAGCGAGAGCGTGGCGCTATGACCGTTGTGCAGGTTGAATGGCGGAAGAAATTGTTCCGTTAGCGCCTGGCACAGGGCCTGCACTTCTGCTTCCGAGCGCACCTCGCGCAGCAGAACGGCAAACTCATCGCCGCCAAGACGCCACGCCAGATGGCGTTTACCGGCAAAAGTCATCAGGCGGCTGGCGACCTCCATCAGCACTTTATCGCCCGCCGCATGCCCCCAGTTGTCGTTAATCAGTTTGAAATTATCGCCATCAAGAAACAGCAATGCCGAGGTTTGATGATCGACTTCATTCTGCATCAGCTCGGCGAGCGCGTTACGAAAGGCGGCGCGGTTAGCCAGGCCGGTCAACGGATCGTGTAACGAACTGCGTAACAGCTGCGCGTTTTTGGCCTGCAGCTGGCGCTGCCAGTCCTCCATTTCCCCCAGCAGGCTGTTAAAGTCCTGGGCGAAAAGATGGAACTCCTCGATACGCTCCTCCGGCACCCGCCGGGAGAAGTGGCGGTTTTCACGTATATCATGCACGACCTCAGTGATGCTCTGCAGGGCGGCGACGATCCCCCGGTGTAGGGAGTGGGTCAGCAGCAGGGCGATGAACGAGGCGAGCAGAATGCTGCCGGTCAGCACCAGAATCGAGATACCGAGAAAGTGGCTAATCAGTTCATCAAGCGCGGTCAATCTCAGCTCGCCGATTTGTTTGCCCTGGTGCCAGATGGGCTGCACCGTGGGCTCCGGAAACAGCCATTTACTGATAAGCCCGCTCACTTGCTCTTTATTGGCCAGCGGTTCATGGCGCCACGCGGCGAAGTGCTGCATCTGGCCGTTTAGCACGATTGCCTGGGAGATCTGCCCTTGCTTGCCCAACGACGCGAGGGTCTCCTCTGCCGCCGCGCTGTCGCCAAATACCAGGGCGGCTTCGAGGCTGCGCCCCATGGTCGCGGCAGTGAGCTCAAGATTTTTCTGCGCGTACTGCTTGAGCGTGAAGATTGAGGCTGTACTCAGCAGCAGCCAGACCAGCGTCATGGAGATCACCACGCTTATCACGCTAATGCGACGGAGCGCGCGTTTGAAAGTCGGGCGCGGAGTCTGTGAAAAGTCCTTATTCATGTGGTTTCTTCCGGGCAAGCATCAGGACGTCCGGGTTAACCCGAACCCCGCTGTGCGTCAGAACGTCCAGATTAACGGAGAAGCGGACCCGGTCGTCATTGATGATCAGGCAAAACGCGCTACCAATTGAACAATCCGTATTTTGTTCTGCGATGAGTAACAGCGGCCTCGGGCCATAGCGGCGAGTGAGTTCTGACTGTTCAGTCGGCGATTCGCTGCCAAAATAAAAACCATCGCAGGTCGTTTTTAACGCTTCTTCACGATTACGTACTATCACCGGTTGATAGGGTAATGCATCCGGATCTTCATGAGCCAGGCTATGGGTGAAGCGTGATGAGGCAAAAATGCACAGCTTTGGCGCTCCTGTTAATGACGGCCAACGGGTGTAGGTCACGATCCCGGAAACAATAGCGCGAACATGTTCTGAAGGTCCGGCAGCAAAAACAGGAGATACCGCGATGAGAAAAAATACAGTCAATAAAAGACGGTGTAATACTGTCATTAACGCTTCCGTCAAAGTCGCCATAGCGCGGGAAAAGCCGCTGCCGATGCCCGGCGAAGAATACCACTGTTAATAAAACCCGTCATTAGATGCGCCCTTTGCTTTGGGACAATTCTCACCAGGATTTTTCGTAGTACCGATACCGTGGGTGCGCAAGTTTGGCTTGTTTTTCCTATGTGTAAATATTGTTATACGCATCGCGCCATTGTGAGTGGCAATTAATTCGTTGGTGTAAATTAAAATTTACGGAATATGGATTGAATTCTTTACTTTGTGTGGTATCGTTACGTCATGCCCTCGGAGGCAACCCTTATCGCAAACGAGCTACACAGGATCGCAATCATGCAAAAAGACGCGCTGAACAACGTACATATTACCGACGAACATGTATTAATGACCCCGGAGCAACTGAAGGCGGAATTCCCGCTGAGCGTCGAGCAGGAAGCGCAGATCGCGCACGCCCGTCAGACCATTTCGGATATCATCGCCGGTCGCGATCCGCGCCTGCTGGTGGTATGTGGTCCTTGCTCCATTCACGATCCGGAAGCTGCGATTGAATATGCTCGTCGGTTTAAAGCCCTTGCCGCAGAGGTCAGCGATAGCCTCTACCTGGTGATGCGCGTCTATTTTGAAAAACCCCGTACCACCGTCGGCTGGAAGGGGCTGATTAACGATCCGCACATGGATGGTTCGTTTGATGTTGAAGGCGGCCTGAAGATTGCGCGTCGTCTGCTGGTCGAGCTCGTCAATATGGGACTGCCGCTGGCGACGGAAGCGCTGGATCCCAACAGCCCGCAGTACCTCGGGGATCTGTTCAGCTGGTCCGCTATCGGCGCGCGTACCACGGAATCACAAACGCACCGCGAAATGGCCTCTGGCCTGTCGATGCCGGTCGGCTTTAAAAACGGTACCGACGGTAGCCTGGCCACGGCCATCAATGCCATGCGCGCCGCGGCGATGCCGCACCGTTTCGTAGGCATCAACCAGGCCGGGCAGGTCTGCCTGCTGCAAACGCAGGGTAATCCGAACGGCCATGTGATCCTCCGTGGCGGCAAGGCGCCGAACTACGGTCCGGAAGATGTGGCGAAATGCGAAAAAGAGATGGCGCAGGCGGGACTGAAGCCGTCGCTGATGGTAGATTGCAGTCATGGGAACTCCAATAAAGATTTCCGCCGCCAGCCGGCCGTGGCTGAATCCGTGGTCGCGCAGATCAAAGATGGCAACCGCTCCATTATCGGCCTGATGATCGAAAGTAATATCCACGAAGGCAATCAGTCCTCTGAACAGCCGCGTGAGGCGATGAAATACGGCGTCTCGGTGACGGATGCCTGCATCAGCTGGGAGACTACCGAGGCGCTGCTGCGTGAACTGGATAAGGATCTCCGCGGCCACCTGGCGGCCCGTTTGGTTTAAGAGGAAAGTATGGTTGCTGAACTGACCGCGTTACGCGATCAAATTGATGAAGTGGATAAAGCGTTGCTTAGCCTGCTGGCTAAGCGTCTGGAGCTGGTGGCCGAAGTCGGCGAGGTGAAGAGCCAGTATGGCCTGCCGATTTACGTCCCGGAGCGCGAGTCGGCGATGCTCGCCTCCCGACGTGAAGAGGCGGCTGCGCTCGGCGTACCACCGGATCTGATCGAGGACGTTCTGCGTCGCGTGATGCGGGAATCCTATTCCAGCGAAAACGACAAAGGCTTCAAAACCCTGCAGCCGAATCTGCGGCCGGTGGTCATCGTCGGCGGCGGTGGGCAGATGGGCCGTCTGTTTGAGAAGATGTTAACGCTGTCCGGCTACCAGGTGCGTATTCTGGAAAAAAACGATTGGGCCCGGGCGGCGGATATCGTCGCCGATGCCGGCATGGTTATCGTCAGCGTACCGATTCACACCACCGTGGAGACGATCGGCAGGCTGCCGCCCCTTCCGGCGGATTGCATTCTGGTTGACCTTGCCTCGGTGAAAGCGGAGCCGCTGCAGGCGATGCTGGCGGCGCATCAGGGCCCGGTTCTTGGCCTGCACCCGATGTTCGGTCCGGACAGCGGCAGCCTGGCGAAGCAGGTGTTGGTCTATTGTGATGGCCGCCAGCCGGAGGCCTATCAGTGGTTCCTCGAACAAATTCAGGTTTGGGGCGCGCGGCTGCACCGCATCAGCGCCGTTGAGCACGATCAGAACATGGCCTTTATTCAGGCGCTGCGCCACTTTGCCACCTTCGCCTATGGCCTGCACCTGGCGGAAGAGAATGTACGTCTTGAGCAACTGCTGGCGCTCTCGTCACCCATTTACCGACTGGAGCTGGCGATGGTAGGCCGTCTGTTTGCCCAGGATCCGCAGCTGTACGCCGATATTATTATGTCATCGGAAAACAACCTGGCGCTGATTAAGCGCTACTACCAGCGTTTCGGCGAAGCGATCGGCCTGCTGGAGCAGGGCGATAAGCAGGCGTTTATCGACAGCTTCCGTAAAGTCGAACACTGGTTTGGCGATTACGCTCAGCGTTTCCAGAGCGAGAGCCGCACGCTGCTGCGTCAGGCGAACGATAATCGGCAGTAAAGCGAAAAAGATGTATACAATAAAGCCAGCGACCGCTGGCTTTTTTTATAGGGATGACAACGATGGCTGAACCACAACCGCTGTTTGACTACACCGGATACCTGCCGGAATGCCCGACCTGGAGCGAGGCAGAGCAGGCCCTCTACTGGGCTGATATCATGGAATGTGAAATTCACCGCTACGATATCCGCAGCGGAGAACACCAGGTGCTGCAGTTTCCAGAGGAGGTCGGCTGTTTTGCCCTGCGCGAGAAGGGCGGGTTTATCGTGGCATTGCGCAGCGGCATCTGGCTGACCGACGCCCACGGCCTGCTGCGGCGGAAAGTCTGCGATAACCCGAGCAACCCGGAGCTGGCGCGGTTTAACGACGGCGGGACCGATCGCGATGGGCGCTTTTATGCCGGTACCTTCTGGGGGCCTGGGGATTACAACGGCGCGCTGCTGATGCGAGTGGATAACGACCTGCAGCCGAAAGTGATCCAGTGTGACATCCATGGCGCCAATGGCCTGGCCTTTAGCGCCGATCGGCGCTGGATGTATACCTCTGATACGCCGAACGCCGTGATCTACCGTACGCCGCTGGATGAGCAGGGTGAGCCTGGCCGACGCGAAGTCTTTCGCCGTTTTCAGCCTGGCGAAGGGATCCCTGACGGGGCGGCGATCGACGTGGAGGGATGTTACTGGAGCGCAATGTTTGACGGCTGGCGGATCGCCCGTTTCTCGCCGCAGGGCGAGGAGCTGGAATCCTACCCGATGCCGGTTCGTTGCCCGACGATGGTCTGCTTCGGCGGGGCGGATATGAAAACGCTCTATATCACCACCACCCGGGAAAACATGGAGGACGATGAGCTGGCGCAGTATCCGCTGTCAGGCGCCATCTTCACCCTGCCGGTAGCGGTGGCAGGGATGAAGAAATTACCGTTCCGCGAATGTTAAACCGGATCCACCGGGACCACGTTTTCGCTAGGGTAGCAGCCGAGGACCTTCATGGAGCGGGTGATATCCGCCAGCTCCTTCAGCGCCTTGCGCATGGGCAGCGAATCCAGGTTGGCCTGAATATCGAGATAAAACATCTCTTCCCAGGGATTGCCGTGGATCGGGCGGGATTCCAGTTTGGTCATGATCAGATTGTGGTTGCGCAACACCAGCAGGGCTTCCACCAGGGCGCCCGCCTGCTGACCGGTCGCCATTAACAGCGTGGTCTTGGCCGGCACCTGATCGGAGACGTTCACCGCTTTGCGCGCCAGGACGAGGAAGCGCGTGATGTTCTGCGTCTGGTTGGCCTGGCAGTGCTCCAGCACCTGCAGACCATACAGAGCGCCGCCCGCTTCGCTACCCAGGGCCGCGACGGCCGGGGAGTTCGCCTGCGCCACTTTTTCCATTGCCGCCGAGGTGCTCTCGGTATACTCAATCTTCCAGTGCGGGTAGCGGCTCAGGTACTGGCTGCACTGCTGGAACGGCTGCGGATGGCTGTAAACGGTCTGAATTTTATCGGCATCCGTCGAGGTGCTCACCAGTACGCAATGATCGATAGGGATCGTCAGCTCGCCAACGATCGACAGGCTGGTGTGCTGCAGCAGATCGTAGACGTCGTTGATCCCGCCGGAGCTGGTGTTTTCAATCGGCAACACCGCGTAATCGGCCTGGCCGGTTTCTACCTGATTAAAAATATCGGCGAACTTCGCGCAGCCGCTCTCAATAAACTGCTCAAAGTGGCGAGCGGCGTACTGACGCGCCGCCAGATGCGAGTAAGAGCCCTTGGGACCGAGGAACGCCACGCGGGCCGAATGCGGGTTAATTTTATTCAGATGCTGCTGCAGCAGGGTTTGCTGGGTAAGAACAGAGTCTTCGATAATCAGCTGGAACAGGCGGGTGATATAGTGCGCATCCAGATTATGGCGCTTGCCGATAGTCATCAGGCGCTCCAGCAGATCGCGTTCGCGGTCAATATCACGCACCGGACGATGGGAGGCCAGTTTGGCTTTTCCAACCTCAACAGCCAGTCCGCGGCGCTCCGCCAGCAGAGCAAGCAGCTTCTCGTCCAGGGCGCTTATCTTATCGCGCAGCGCCAGTAATGGGTTTTCCTCGGTCATAGATGTTGCCTTTGTTGTTATCAAATAAAAAAGGCCTCCCGGGTGGGAGGCCTTATTGTTCGTCTTCGCATTCTTTCTTATACGACGAATTGCCTCCCGGTCAGGGGAAGGTAAAAAAGAATGCGAAGAAGAACGGGACAAGTTTCATGGTAAATTCCTTTAGGTAGTGGGGATTACAGTACCTGTACTGTTTTCACTCTGTCAATAAAAAACGCGCCCGAAGGCGCGTGGCATGACACAACTTAAGTTAAGGATTACTCTTCTTCTTCCACAAAGCCTGCCTCTTTCACCGACGTCGCGGCGCGGCGGGCTTCCCCTTTGTGTTGCACTTTATTGAGCTGCCGTTCCAGCTTGTTGATCAATTCGTTAATGGCGGCGTACATATCTTCATGACGCGCACTGGCAACCAGATGGCCGTTTGGCGTGTTGATGGTTGCATCAGCGATAAAACCCTGCGGCTCCTTAGACAGAATGATGTGCGGGTTGATTAAATGAGTTTGCCACTTATCCAGTTTGGCGAGACGGTCTGCGACATGCTGGCGGATTGCCGGAGTAATTTCCATTTGTTTACTGGTAATGTTCATTGTCATAAATTTTACCTCTTGTCTTTCCCGTCTTGGTGAATCCAGCATACCTTTCCCAATGTCAAAATGTGTGATCTAAATCACATTTTATTGTCACTTTTTGTCAACAAATTCATTTTGTGAGACAGGGCAGGAAGAAGTGAGATTTTACTTGTCGAACCCGATAAAGCAGGCCATATTTGATGAGTTAACCCGGCGCTAAACCGCTTCAGCTCGTCGGGAAACGTATAAAAAAACGGCAGCCAGTGGCTGCCGTTTGCGATCGATGAGTCAGGCTCAGGTGTTCTTGCTGTTCGCGGCGATAATCTTCGCGACTTTGTCCGCCTGAGCGTTCATTTGCATCTGACGATAGGCGTTTTCCATCTTCGGCAGGGCATCGCGGGTGGCCTGGGTATCCGGATAATTACGCATCATCCCTTCCACACGGTTAACCACGGCAACCCATGCGCCACGATCGGTGTAGTAATCCACGACCGACAGCTCATATTTGGCCAGACGATCTTTCAGGAACACCATGCGTTTATAGGCGTCAGTGGCGTACTGGCTGTTCGGATAACCTCGCACCAGTTTGGAGAAGTCATTGAAGGCATCGCGCGCGTGCTGCGGATCGCGGTCGGAGCGATCAACGCCGAAGAAGCCCTGCAGGGCGCTGTCATCCAGGGCCATGTTGGTCAGGCCGCGCATATAGATGACATAGTCGATGTTCGGATGGGTGGGGTTCAAACGCATGAAGCGATCGATAGCCGCCTGAGCCAGAGGAAGATCGGCGTTTTTATAATACGCATAAATCAGATCCAGCTGTACCTGTTGGGAATAAGGGCCGAATGGATAACGATTATCCAACGCTTCCAGTTGCGTTATCGCCTGTTTCCAGTTACCGTCCTGCAGTTTTTGCTGGGCGGTCGCGTAGATTTCATTCGGCGGATTATCAGGCACCTCTTCCTTAGAGCCGGAGCAACCCACCAAAGCCAGGCTCAGTGTGGCGGCTGCCACCAGGTATTTCATGCGCGTCATGACGTTTTGACTTCCTCAAAATGTTTATGCGGGAGAATCTCTGTTCCTGCTCCCGATTAAGACCAGCTACAATAGCACACTATATTAAACGGCAAAGCCGTAAAACCCAACGTTAAACGAAGAAGCTGTATATGGCACAACGAGTACAACTCACCGCAACGGTGACCGAAAATCAACTCGGTCAACGCTTAGATCAGGCTTTGGCCGAATTGTTCCCTGATTATTCGCGATCGCGGATAAAAGAATGGATCCTCGACCAACGCGTATTAGTCAATGGCACCATTGGCGATAAACCGAAAGAAAAAGTGCTGGGGGGAGAACGCATCGCTATCGATGTGGAAATCGAAGAAGAGGCGCGCTTCCAGCCGCAGGATATTCCGCTCAATATCGTTTACGAAGATGATGACATCATCGTGATCAATAAACCGCGCGATCTGGTTGTACATCCTGGCGCGGGCAACCCTGACGGTACTGTGCTGAATGCGCTGCTGCACTACTATCCGCCTATTGCCGATGTGCCGCGCGCGGGTATTGTTCATCGTCTGGATAAAGACACCACCGGTCTGATGGTGGTGGCGAAAACCATTCCGGCGCAAACCCGGCTGGTGGAGTCGCTGCAGCTGCGCGAGATCACCCGTGAATACGAAGCGGTGGCGATCGGTCATATGACCGCCGGTGGCACAGTGGAAGAGCCTATAAGCCGTCACCCGACCAAGCGTACCCATATGGCGGTGCATCCGATGGGCAAACCGGCGGTGACCCACTACCGCATTATGGAACATTTCCGCATCCATACCCGCCTGCGTCTGCGTCTGGAAACCGGTCGTACGCATCAGATCCGCGTGCATATGTCGCATATCACCCATCCGCTGGTAGGCGACCAGGTCTATGGCGGCCGGCCGCGTCCGCCGAAGGGCGCGTCGGAGGAGTTCATCACCGCGCTGCGTAAATTCGACCGCCAGGCGCTGCATGCCACCATGCTGCGCCTGTATCACCCGATCTCCGGCATTGAAATGGAGTGGCACGCGCCCATCCCGCAGGATATGGTCGAGCTCATCGAGGCGATGCGCGCCGATTTTGAAGCCCATAAGGACGATATTGACTGGTTATGACGAAACTGATTGTACCGCAGTGGCCAATGCCCGGCAGCGTGGCGGCCTGTAGTTCTACCCGCATCGGCGGCGTGAGTCTGCCGCCCTATGACTCGCTCAACCTGGGCGCCCATTGCGGCGACAATCTGCAGGATGTCGAAGAAAACCGGCGGCGGATGTTTGCCACCGGCGGCTTGCCGTCTTACCCGGTTTGGCTGGAGCAAGTCCATGGCACCGAGGTTCTGACGCTGGACGGCGGACCCTATCCGTCGAAACGCGCGGATGCCTCTTATAGTCGTACGCCAGGGACCGTCTGCGCAGTGATGACCGCTGACTGCCTGCCGGTGCTGTTCTGTAACCGCGACGGCACCGAAGTCGCCGCGGCGCACGCGGGATGGCGCGGCTTATGCGAAGGGGTTCTGGAAGCGACGGTTGCTCGTTTCGCCGATAAAGCCGAAAATATTATGGCGTGGCTGGGGCCCGCCATCGGTCCGCAGGCGTTTGAGGTGGGACCGGAAGTCCGGGATGCCTTTATGGTGAAGGACGAGAATGCGCACCGGGCTTTTCGTCCGGCAGGCGAAAAATATTTTGCTGATATCTACCAACTGGCGCGGCAGCGTCTGGCAAACGTCGGCGTTGAGCAGATTTTCGGCGGCGATCGCTGCACGCTAAGCGAAAAGGATGATTTTTTCTCTTACCGGCGCGACAAGACCACCGGTCGTATGGCAAGTTTCATTTGGCTGATATAACCTAGAGAATCAAGACGATCCAGAAGGCAAACTTATTTTTCACATAGTTCGGGTCTTTAACCTTGAATAATTGAGGGATGACCTCATTTAATCTCCAGTAGCAAATTTGACCTGTTTATGGGAGGAGTTATGCGTCTGGATCGTCTTACCAATAAATTCCAGCTTGCTCTTGCCGATGCCCAGTCGCTCGCACTCGGGCACGACAACCAATTCATCGAACCTCTTCATTTAATGAGCGCCTTGCTGAATCAGGAAGGGGGATCGGTACGTCCTTTATTAACCTCGGCGGGCGTGAATGCCGGGAAACTGCGCACTGACATCGAACAGGCCTTGAGCCGTTTACCGCAGGTGGAAGGCACCGGCGGCGATGTGCAACCTTCTCAGGATTTAGTGCGGATCCTCAACCTTTGCGACAAGCTGGCGCAAAAGAAAAAGGACAACTTTATTTCGTCGGAACTGTTCGTTCTGGCGGCGCTTGAATCGCGCGGTACGCTGACCGACCTTTTAAAATCCGCCGGAGCAACAACCGCCAACGTGACTCAGGCGATTGAACAAATGCGCGGAGGGGAAAGCGTGAACGATCAGGGTGCCGAAGACCAACGTCAGGCATTGAAGAAATTTACCGTCGATCTCACCGAGCGTGCCGAGCAGGGCAAGCTGGATCCGGTGATCGGCCGTGATGAAGAGATTCGCCGTACCATTCAGGTACTGCAGCGTCGTACCAAAAACAACCCGGTGCTGATCGGTGAACCCGGGGTGGGTAAAACGGCAATCGTCGAAGGCCTGGCGCAGCGTATCGTCAACGGCGAAGTACCAGAAGGGCTGAAAGGCCGTCGGGTATTGGCGCTGGATATGGGGGCGCTGGTGGCCGGGGCGAAATACCGCGGTGAGTTTGAAGAGCGTCTGAAAGGCGTGCTGACCGACCTGTCCAAACAGGAAGGCAACGTCATTCTATTTATCGACGAACTGCATACCATGGTTGGCGCTGGTAAAGCCGACGGCGCGATGGATGCGGGTAACATGCTGAAGCCGGCGCTGGCGCGTGGTGAACTGCACTGCGTCGGGGCGACGACGCTTGATGAATACCGTCAGTACATCGAAAAAGACGCCGCGCTGGAACGTCGCTTCCAGAAAGTGTTCGTTGCCGAGCCTTCGGTAGAAGATACCATCGCGATTCTGCGCGGTCTGAAAGAACGTTATGAGCTGCACCACCACGTGCAGATCACTGACCCGGCTATCGTGGCGGCGGCGACCTTATCGCATCGCTATATTGCCGACCGTCAGCTGCCGGATAAAGCCATCGACCTCATCGATGAGGCGGCATCCAGCATCCGTATGCAGATTGACTCCAAACCGGAAGAGCTGGACCGCCTCGATCGGCGTATTATCCAGCTGAAACTGGAACAGCAGGCGCTGAAGAAAGAGTCTGATGAGGCGAGCCTGAAGCGTCTCGATATGCTCAACGAGGAGCTGGCGGATAAAGAACGGCAGTACTCGGTGCTGGAAGAAGAGTGGAAAGCGGAAAAAGCGTCGCTCTCCGGCACCCAGACCATCAAAGCTGAGCTGGAGCAGGCGAAAATCGCCATCGAACAGGCGCGTCGCGTCGGCGATCTGGCGCGGATGTCCGAGCTGCAGTATGGCAAAATTCCGGAACTGGAGAAACAGCTGGCGGCTGCCACTCAGTCCGAAGGGAAAACCATGCGTCTGCTGCGTAATAAAGTGACGGATGCTGAAATCGCCGAAGTGCTGGCCCGCTGGACCGGTATCCCGGTCTCCCGCATGATGGAAAGCGAGCGCGACAAACTGCTGCGTATGGAGCAGGAGCTGCATCATCGGGTGATTGGCCAGGATGAGGCGGTTGAAGCGGTATCCAACGCCATTCGCCGCAGCCGCGCCGGGCTGTCCGATCCGAACCGGCCGATTGGTTCGTTCCTGTTCCTCGGTCCAACCGGGGTCGGTAAAACCGAGCTGTGTAAAACGCTGGCTAACTTTATGTTCGATAGCGACGACGCGATGGTGCGTATCGATATGTCCGAGTTTATGGAGAAACATTCCGTCTCGCGTCTGGTCGGTGCGCCTCCGGGATACGTCGGCTATGAAGAGGGCGGTTACCTGACCGAGGCGGTGCGCCGTCGTCCTTATTCCGTCATCCTGCTGGATGAAGTGGAAAAAGCGCACCCGGATGTGTTCAACATTCTGCTGCAGGTACTCGACGACGGGCGTCTCACCGACGGGCAGGGGAGAACGGTCGACTTCCGTAATACGGTAGTCATCATGACCTCGAACCTCGGTTCCGATCTGATTCAGGAACGGTTCGGCGAGCTGGACTACGGACATATGAAGGACCTGGTGCTGGGGGTAGTCAGCCAGAACTTCCGTCCGGAGTTCATCAACCGTATCGACGAAGTGGTGGTCTTCCATCCGCTGGGCGAGAAACATATTGCCTCTATTGCCCAGATCCAGCTGCAGCGTCTGTATAAACGTCTGGAAGAGCGCGGATATGAAGTGCAGATGTCCGATGAGGCGCTGAAGCTGCTGAGCGCCAATGGTTACGATCCGGTATACGGCGCGCGGCCATTGAAACGTGCTATTCAGCAGCAGATTGAGAACCCGTTAGCCCAGCAGATCCTTTCCGGTGAGCTGGTTCCGGGTAAAACCATCGAGCTGGTAGTAAAAGACGACCGCATTGTGGCAGTGCAGTAAATCACAAAACGACAAAAACGGGCCCAGCGGGCTCGTTTTTGTTTAAAAACCAGGCAAGAATTAAAGCTCAACACCTGATTTGGTTGAAAAGTGAGCGGTTGAATTCTTTTTTTGAATTTATCCTTGTCACTTCAGAATTACCCCCTATAATGCGCCTCCACTGACACGGAATAACGGCAAACAAGCCGCCGGGCCAGGAGGATTCAACGACGGAAATCGACGTTGAAAGCCGACAGAGGAAAGCAAAATAAGCGCTTGACTCTGAATGAGGAAAGCGTAATATACGCCACCTCGCGACAGAGCGCTAAAGCGCGTCGCAACTGCTCTTTAACAATTTATCAGACAATCTGTGTGGGCACTCAAAGTGACATGGATTCTTAACGTCCTCGGACGAAAAATGAATACCAAGTCTCAAGAGTGAACACGTAATTCATTACGAAGTTTAATTCTTTGAGCATCAAACTTAAATTGAAGAGTTTGATCATGGCTCAGATTGAACGCTGGCGGCAGGCCTAACACATGCAAGTCGAGCGGTAGCACAGAGAGCTTGCTCTCGGGTGACGAGCGGCGGACGGGTGAGTAATGTCTGGGAAACTGCCTGATGGAGGGGGATAACTACTGGAAACGGTAGCTAATACCGCATAACGTCGCAAGACCAAAGTGGGGGACCTTCGGGCCTCATGCCATCAGATGTGCCCAGATGGGATTAGCTAGTAGGTGGGGTAACGGCTCACCTAGGCGACGATCCCTAGCTGGTCTGAGAGGATGACCAGCCACACTGGAACTGAGACACGGTCCAGACTCCTACGGGAGGCAGCAGTGGGGAATATTGCACAATGGGCGCAAGCCTGATGCAGCCATGCCGCGTGTGTGAAGAAGGCCTTCGGGTTGTAAAGCACTTTCAGCGGGGAGGAAGGCGGTGAGGTTAATAACCTCATCGATTGACGTTACCCGCAGAAGAAGCACCGGCTAACTCCGTGCCAGCAGCCGCGGTAATACGGAGGGTGCAAGCGTTAATCGGAATTACTGGGCGTAAAGCGCACGCAGGCGGTCTGTCAAGTCGGATGTGAAATCCCCGGGCTCAACCTGGGAACTGCATTCGAAACTGGCAGGCTAGAGTCTTGTAGAGGGGGGTAGAATTCCAGGTGTAGCGGTGAAATGCGTAGAGATCTGGAGGAATACCGGTGGCGAAGGCGGCCCCCTGGACAAAGACTGACGCTCAGGTGCGAAAGCGTGGGGAGCAAACAGGATTAGATACCCTGGTAGTCCACGCCGTAAACGATGTCGATTTGGAGGTTGTGCCCTTGAGGCGTGGCTTCCGGAGCTAACGCGTTAAATCGACCGCCTGGGGAGTACGGCCGCAAGGTTAAAACTCAAATGAATTGACGGGGGCCCGCACAAGCGGTGGAGCATGTGGTTTAATTCGATGCAACGCGAAGAACCTTACCTGGTCTTGACATCCACAGAACTTAGCAGAGATGCTTTGGTGCCTTCGGGAACTGTGAGACAGGTGCTGCATGGCTGTCGTCAGCTCGTGTTGTGAAATGTTGGGTTAAGTCCCGCAACGAGCGCAACCCTTATCCTTTGTTGCCAGCGGTTAGGCCGGGAACTCAAAGGAGACTGCCAGTGATAAACTGGAGGAAGGTGGGGATGACGTCAAGTCATCATGGCCCTTACGACCAGGGCTACACACGTGCTACAATGGCATATACAAAGAGAAGCGACCTCGCGAGAGCAAGCGGACCTCATAAAGTATGTCGTAGTCCGGATTGGAGTCTGCAACTCGACTCCATGAAGTCGGAATCGCTAGTAATCGTAGATCAGAATGCTACGGTGAATACGTTCCCGGGCCTTGTACACACCGCCCGTCACACCATGGGAGTGGGTTGCAAAAGAAGTAGGTAGCTTAACCTTCGGGAGGGCGCTTACCACTTTGTGATTCATGACTGGGGTGAAGTCGTAACAAGGTAACCGTAGGGGAACCTGCGGTTGGATCACCTCCTTACCTTAAAGAACCTGCCTTTGTAGTGCTCACACAGATTGTCTGATGAACGTAAAGAAGCAAGGCGTCTTGCGATTGAGACTTCAGTGTCCCCTTCGTCTAGAGGCCCAGGACACCGCCCTTTCACGGCGGTAACAGGGGTTCGAATCCCCTAGGGGACGCCACTTGCTGGTTCGTGAGTGAAAGACGCGTGCCGAACTATCTCAAAACTCATCTTCGGGTGACGTTTGAGATATTTGCTCTTTAAAAATCTGGATCAAGCTGAAAATTGAAACGACACACAGCTAATGTGTGTTCGAGTCTCTCAAATTTTCGCGACACGATGATGTTTTACGAAACATCTTCGGGTTGTGAGGTTAAGCGACTAAGCGTACACGGTGGATGCCCTGGCAGTCAGAGGCGATGAAGGACGTGCTAATCTGCGAAAAGCGTCGGTAAGGTGATATGAACCGTTATAACCGGCGATGTCCGAATGGGGAAACCCAGTGTGATTCGTCACACTATCGTTAACTGAATACATAGGTTAACGAGGCGAACCGGGGGAACTGAAACATCTAAGTACCCCGAGGAAAAGAAATCAACCGAGATTCCCCCAGTAGCGGCGAGCGAACGGGGAGCAGCCCAGAGTCTGAATCAGCTTGTGTGTTAGTGGAACGGTCTGGAAAGTCCGACGGTACAGGGTGATAGTCCCGTACACCAAAATGCACAGGCTGTGAACTCGAAGAGTAGGGCGGGACACGTGGTATCCTGTCTGAATATGGGGGGACCATCCTCCAAGGCTAAATACTCCTGACTGACCGATAGTGAACCAGTACCGTGAGGGAAAGGCGAAAAGAACCCCGGCGAGGGGAGTGAAAAAGAACCTGAAACCGTGTACGTACAAGCAGTGGGAGCACCTTCGGGTGTGACTGCGTACCTTTTGTATAATGGGTCAGCGACTTATATTCTGTAGCAAGGTTAACCGTATAGGGGAGCCGCAGGGAAACCGAGTCTTAACTGGGCGTTAAGTTGCAGGGTATAGACCCGAAACCCGGTGATCTAGCCATGGGCAGGTTGAAGGTTGGGTAACACTAACTGGAGGACCGAACCGACTAATGTTGAAAAATTAGCGGATGACTTGTGGCTGGGGGTGAAAGGCCAATCAAACCGGGAGATAGCTGGTTCTCCCCGAAAGCTATTTAGGTAGCGCCTCGTGAATTCATCTTCGGGGGTAGAGCACTGTTTCGGCTAGGGGGTCATCCCGACTTACCAACCCGATGCAAACTACGAATACCGAAGAATGTTATCACGGGAGACACACGGCGGGTGCTAACGTCCGTCGTGAAGAGGGAAACAACCCAGACCGCCAGCTAAGGTCCCAAAGTCATGGTTAAGTGGGTAACGATGTGGGAAGGCACAGACAGCCAGGATGTTGGCTTAGAAGCAGCCATCATTTAAAGAAAGCGTAATAGCTCACTGGTCGAGTCGGCCTGCGCGGAAGATGTAACGGGGCTAAACCATGCACCGAAGCTGCGGCAGCGACACTATGTGTTGTTGGGTAGGGGAGCGTTCTGTAAGCCTGCGAAGGTGTGCTGTGAGGCATGCTGGAGGTATCAGAAGTGCGAATGCTGACATAAGTAACGATAAAGCGGGTGAAAAGCCCGCTCGCCGGAAGACCAAGGGTTCCTGTCCAACGTTAATCGGGGCAGGGTGAGTCGACCCCTAAGGCGAGGCCGAAAGGCGTAGTCGATGGGAAACAGGTTAATATTCCTGTACTTGGTGTTACTGCGAAGGGGGGACGGAGAAGGCTATGTTAGCCGGGCGACGGTTGTCCCGGTTTAAGCATGTAGGCTGATTATCCAGGCAAATCCGGATAATCAAGGCTGAGGTGTGATGACGAGGCACCACGGTGCTGAAGTAACAAATGCCCTGCTTCCAGGAAAAGCCTCTAAGCATCAGGTAACATCAAATCGTACCCCAAACCGACACAGGTGGTCAGGTAGAGAATACCAAGGCGCTTGAGAGAACTCGGGTGAAGGAACTAGGCAAAATGGTGCCGTAACTTCGGGAGAAGGCACGCTGGTGTGTAGGTGAAGTCCCTGCGGATGGAGCTGAGACCAGTCGAAGATACCAGCTGGCTGCAACTGTTTATTAAAAACACAGCACTGTGCAAACACGAAAGTGGACGTATACGGTGTGACGCCTGCCCGGTGCCGGAAGGTTAATTGATGGGGTTATCCGTAAGGAGAAGCTCTTGATCGAAGCCCCGGTAAACGGCGGCCGTAACTATAACGGTCCTAAGGTAGCGAAATTCCTTGTCGGGTAAGTTCCGACCTGCACGAATGGCGTAATGATGGCCAGGCTGTCTCCACCCGAGACTCAGTGAAATTGAACTCGCTGTGAAGATGCAGTGTACCCGCGGCAAGACGGAAAGACCCCGTGAACCTTTACTATAGCTTGACACTGAACATTGAGCCTTGATGTGTAGGATAGGTGGGAGGCTTTGAAGCGTGGACGCCAGTCTGCGTGGAGCCAACCTTGAAATACCACCCTTTAATGTTTGATGTTCTAACGTTGGCCCCTTACCGGGGTTGCGGACAGTGTCTGGTGGGTAGTTTGACTGGGGCGGTCTCCTCCCAAAGCGTAACGGAGGAGCACGAAGGTTAGCTAATCCTGGTCGGACATCAGGAGGTTAGTGCAATGGCATAAGCTAGCTTGACTGCGAGCGTGACGGCGCGAGCAGGTGCGAAAGCAGGTCATAGTGATCCGGTGGTTCTGAATGGAAGGGCCATCGCTCAACGGATAAAAGGTACTCCGGGGATAACAGGCTGATACCGCCCAAGAGTTCATATCGACGGCGGTGTTTGGCACCTCGATGTCGGCTCATCACATCCTGGGGCTGAAGTAGGTCCCAAGGGTATGGCTGTTCGCCATTTAAAGTGGTACGCGAGCTGGGTTTAGAACGTCGTGAGACAGTTCGGTCCCTATCTGCCGTGGGCGCTGGAGAATTGAGGGGGGCTGCTCCTAGTACGAGAGGACCGGAGTGGACGCATCACTGGTGTTCGGGTTGTCATGCCAATGGCACTGCCCGGTAGCTAAATGCGGAAGAGATAAGTGCTGAAAGCATCTAAGCACGAAACTTGCCCCGAGATGAGTTCTCCCTGAGACTTTAAGTCTCCTGAAGGAACGTTAAAGACGATGACGTTGATAGGCCGGGTGTGTAAGCGCAGCGATGCGTTGAGCTAACCGGTACTAATGAACCGTGAGGCTTAACCTTACAACGCCGAAGATGTTTTGGCGGGTTTGAGAGAATTTTCAGCTTAGATTCAGAGTTGAGTACGCAATATAAAGAATTGCGTACTGAGCACAAAGAATTTGCCTGGCGGCACTAGCGCGGTGGTCCCACCTGACCCCATGCCGAACTCAGAAGTGAAACGCCGTAGCGCCGATGGTAGTGTGGGGTCTCCCCATGTGAGAGTAGGGAACTGCCAGGCATCAAATAAAGCAGAAAGCCCGGTCGAAAGACCGGGCTTTCTGCTTTATCTGTTGTTTGTCGGTGAGCGCTCTCCAGAGTAGGACAAATCCGCCGGGAGCGGATTTGAACGTTGCGCAGCAACGGCCCGGAGGGTGGCGGGCAGGACGCCCGCCATAAACTGCCAGGCATCAAACAAGTGAAGAGCCCATCCTGTCGGATGGGCTTTTTGCGTTTCTGTCGTCCGGCCAGCGTGCCGGTATGTCTCCCCGGTGGCGCTGCGCTTACCGGGGCTACAAAACCGTACCCCGGACAAAGTGCGCAGCACCGCCTCCGGCGAAAACTACGCCATGTTCGCTCCATTATCTCCTTTCAACGCAAAATAAAACCCCGTCATGGCAATCCCTTCGCCATAATCCACTTTTTCCCTGCCCCTGCGCTGGCGATGATCGCGAAAACCGTGCTTGCGAAAAAAAATGTGAATCCAATCACATATAAAAATATAACAATTATATAACATTTAGTTTACTAATTAATTTGTCTGCGTGACGTGGTACGCCCGACAAGACAGATTGCAGTCTTTGCTGGAGCAATATAACAATGACAGAAAGTAGCATTACCGAACGGGGCGCGCCGGAACTGGCCGATACCCGTCGTCGTATTTGGGCAATTGTTGGCGCTTCCTCGGGGAATCTGGTTGAATGGTTTGATTTTTACGTTTACTCATTCTGCTCGCTCTATTTCGCGCACATCTTCTTTCCATCCGGAAATACCACCACCCAACTGCTGCAAACGGCAGGCGTATTTGCCGCCGGATTTCTGATGCGTCCTATCGGTGGATGGCTGTTTGGTCGGATCGCTGACCGCCGGGGACGTAAAACGTCCATGCTTATCTCGGTCTGCATGATGTGCTTTGGCTCACTGGTGATTGCCTGTCTGCCGGGTTATGCGGTGATCGGCACCTGGGCCCCGGCGCTGCTGCTGCTGGCGCGTCTGTTCCAGGGGCTGTCTGTTGGCGGAGAATACGGCACCAGTGCGACCTATATGAGTGAAGTCGCGGTGGAGGGTAAGAAAGGCTTCTATGCCTCCTTCCAGTACGTTACGCTGATTGGTGGTCAACTGCTGGCTGTATTAGTGGTTGTGGCGCTCCAGCAGGTACTTAGCGATGAAGATCTCCATGCCTGGGGATGGCGTATTCCTTTTGCCCTCGGGGCGGTACTGGCTATCGTCGCGCTGTGGCTGCGTCGCCAGCTGGACGAAACCTCGAAGCAGGAGACCCGGGCGCTGAAAGAGGCTGGCTCATTTAAAGGGTTGTGGCGCAATCGCCGGGCCTTTGCGATGGTGTTAGGCTTTACCGCCGCCGGATCGCTGACCTTCTACACCTTCACCACCTATATGCAAAAGTATCTGGTCAACACGGCGGGCATGACGGCCAGCACCGCCAGCGTGATCATGACCGCGGCGCTGTTCGTTTATATGCTGGTTCAGCCGCTATTCGGCGCCTTCTCGGATAAAGTTGGCCGCCGGACCTCCATGCTGTGCTTTGGCGTGCTGGCGACGTTATTTACCGTGCCTATTCTCAGCGCCTTGCAAAAAGTGAGCTCACCCTATGCCGCCTTCGGCCTGGTGATCTGCGCCTTACTGATTGTCAGTTTCTATACCTCGATCAGCGGCATCCTGAAAGCAGAGATGTTCCCGGCTCAGGTTCGCGCGCTTGGGGTCGGGTTGTCCTATGCCGTCGCGAACGCATTGTTCGGCGGCTCTGCGGAGTACGTCGCGCTGTCGCTTAAGTCGGCAGGGATAGAGCACGCGTTCTACTGGTATGTGACGGTGATGGCCGCCATTGCCTTCCTTGTCTCCCTGATGTTGCATCGCAAAGGGAAGGGGTTGCGTCTGTAACGCTTACTGATGAGCCAACTGCCATACAGCGTAGCCGGTGGTCGCGCCGGCGACATCCCAGGCAAAATCCTTCCAGCTCCAGCCGCTCCCAGCCGGGCGGCTGTCCCAAAGCACTTTTGAGGCGCCAAGGCTGACGGAAAACATCAGGCCGATAGCGGCGCTGCGGTCCCGGCTGTAACCCTGATGTTGCGCATATTCATTGCCAGCGGCAGAGAGCATCGCTGAGGCCAGAAAATGCTGGGCTTTGTCCTGACCGGACCATGCATCATTTGCCATGTGGCTGCAGCCGGTTAACAGCAGCGAAGCAATCACTAATATCGTACGCATAGCGCTTCCAGAAAAAAGCCCCGTCGAGGCGGGGCTGATAGTCAGAGAATACGGCTGATCAGCCGGTCAATGCGGATCCGCCGCAGGCGGCGGATCAGTTTTCGCACTTTCACCGGATAGTCGGCGATACTTTGCAGATCCCGATAATGTTTCACTACCGTGGTGTGGGTGCGGATGAGCTTCAGCTCTTTCTCCCGCATGGCCCCCAGCTGCCGCTTTGGATCGTGGATCAGAATGGCGTTTTCCAGATCGAGCCGCCAGGCGCGCGGGTTCAGGTTGTTGCCAGTGAGCAGCATCCACTCATCGTCAACCCACATGCCTTTCAGGTGGTAGCTGTTATCGTCATCCTTCCACAGGCGGACGATCAGCTGATCGGTATTGACATAATACTGCAGCCGGCTGAGGAAACGCCGCAGGTTGATCTCATACAGATAGGGAAGGGCGCCGATGATTTTAAACGGCTGATCTTCAGGAATGTAGAAATCGTTAGCCGTTTTATCGCCGACAATAATCTCCACCTGTTTACCGTCGCGCAGCAGCTGGATGATATTTCTTACCAGTACGGCAGGGAGGTTGAAGTAGGGGGTGCAGATCGTCAGCTTGTGTTCGGCACAGGGCATCAGGTGAAAGATGGTTTTATTCAGCAGGCTCGATTTACCCAGGCCTACCAGCGGGGTGACGGAGAGTTCTTCGTCACCAGCGGTGCCGACAAAATGGTAGCTGCGGTCGCGGAGCTCCTGACGGTACTGGCGAATGTCGTTTTTGATTTCCGGGCTTTTTGGCCGATCCGGTCTGTCGAGACGGTTAACGCCGCGCCCCTGAACCAGATTGTTGTCGACCCAGTCGAACATGATGTCCGCCATTTTGCCGTTACGGATGCACTGATAGCGATCATAGCGATACTTATCATGCTGATGCAGATAAACATCATTCAGGCTGGCGCCGCTGTAGAGGACGCAGTCATCAATAATAAAGCCTTTGAAATGGAGAACGCCGAGCGCCTCCCGAGTGTTAATCGGCACGCCGTAAACGGGGATATCTACCCCTGGATTTTCATTGGCCATCCGACAATACCAGTCGGCATTGGTATTAGAGGCGGCGGCGCCGATACGGCCACGCTGAGCGCGGTGCCAGTCCACCAGAACGCGGACATCCAGTTCCGGACGCTGGCGTTTGGCGTCATAAAGGGCCTGCAAAATTCCTTTTCCGCCATCATCTTGCTCCAGATAGAGCGCAATAATGCATATACGCTGAGTGGCGTGGGCAATCCGGGTCAGTAACGCTTCCCTGAATTCCGCAGGGGCGTAAAAGAACTCTACATCATCAACTGACTGAGAAAGCTTAGGGAGTTGGGCAAGGTGTTGTTGATGTTTATTACGCTTAAATTTTGACAACATCACAGTGCGTTTCTTCTCTGTTTATTGAAGGGTCTTCTGTACCATGCAGACGACGTAAGCGGGCAATAATACCATTACTACCCGCTAATGTGGTCAACAATTGCGGTCAGCGTCGCGCGATTATCCCTGATTCAGGGGCAGCGACAGGCTGACAATCCCATCTTCCAGCTGAATATCGACGGTGAATCCCAGCTTTCTGGCGAGGCCTATCATGCCTCGGTTATTTGGCATCGTAATACCATTAAGGCGCTGCAAGCCATGGCTTTGCGTATAGGCGATCAGCTTTTCCAGCAACCTTCGCCCCAGGCCTAACCCTTTTAAATCTGAACGGACCAGAACGGCAAACTCGGCGTCAATATTATCGGGATCGGAGATCGCCCGCGTCACGCCGAGGATCTCGCTCTTCTCTGCGCTGGTCCTGACGGCAACGAACGCCATTTCTCGATCGTAGTCGATCTGGGTCATATTGGCTAAGTCGTCATGGGTAAATTCGTTGATCTCACTAAAATAGCGATAATAGAGATCTTCTTTGGTGACCTGGGCGATAAATGCGAGCAACTGTGGCTCATCTTCCGGGAGGATCGGCCGGAACAGACAGCGATCGCCATTTTTCATCACCACCCACTCCTCCAGTTGGTGCGGATAGGGACGAATAGCGAGACGGCTTTCACTGTCGCCGCTGAAGGGAGCAAGCCCCAGGGTAACGTCCAGCGCCGTAAACTCGTTGCCGGAGGCGAGCAGGGGATGAATATCCAGGCGCTGGATCTCCGGGCAGTCGACGATCAGGTTCGAGACCTGAACCAGCAGCTGGCTTAAGCCAGCGATATCCAGCGGGCGCAAGGCGCTGCGGCCGCGGATCTTCTTATTTTTGATCGCCTGGATCACCAGATAACGCGCCAGGTTCATATTCAGCGGCGGCAGCGCCACGGCGGCCTGGTCCTCGGCCCGCCACTCCACGCCGCCCTCGCCCAGCATAATCAACGGGCCGAAGACGGGATCGTGCTCAACCACTACTCTTAGCTCCTGGGCGCCAGCGCGATTGGCCATGCTTTGCACCAGCAATCCATGAATGCGCGCCTGGGGCCAGGCCAGTTTGACGCGATCGATCATCGCATCTGCAGCCTGCTGCACCTCGGCGGCGGTACGCAAATAGAGCATGACCCCCTGTACTTCTGATTTGTGCGGGATATCCGGAGAACGCAGCTTCAGCGCAACCGGATAGCCTATCTGCTCAGCGATATGCACCGCTTCCGCGCTGTCAGCGGCAATCCAGGTTGGCAGCGTGTGGATGCCATAGGCCCGAAGCACCGGGCTGACCTCGTGAGTATCCAGCGTGGTGGCGCCGTCATCTATCGCTTGCTGCAGCAGAGCATGCGCCTCGCTGGTATTGGCGGTTAAGGAGTCTGGTAGCACCGGCGTCTCGCGCAGTTGTTTCTGGTTGCGACGGTATTCCACCATATGCATAAAAGCGGTGATCGTGCCCTCCGGCGTACGGTAGGTAGGGAGGCCGGCATCGCTGAATAAACGTCGCGCTTCCTGCGAGGAAAATTCGCCGCACCAGTTGGTCAGCACGGTGACATATTTACCGCGCGGGTGATGCTTCAGAGCGTCAATCAGGGCCAGGGCACTCTCGGTGCCCGGCGCGGCGGCGCTGGGAGAGTGGATCACCAGCAGCGCGTCATAATCCTGACTGTTGAGCAAAACATTCACCGCCCGCTGATAGTGTTCGCTACTGGCGTCATCGCGTAGATCCAGCGGGTTGGCGATCTCCACGCCAACCGGCAACGCCTGACGCAGGGCGTCGCGCGTCTCCTCGCTGAGAGCCGCCAGCTTACCGTTTCGCAACCAAAGCTCATCCAGCGCCAGCGCCGCCGGCGCCGCACCGTTGCTGACGATCATCAGTTTTTCACCGCGCAGCGGGCGCATGTGGCTGAGGGTTTCCACCGCAGAGAACAGCTCATGGGTATCCTGCACCCGCAGCAGACCAGCGCGCTGAATGGCCGCATCCCATGCCGGGTCCATCCCGGAATTGGCGTGCAATAGCTTCTGCGCCGCCGGACTACGGCCGCTTTTAATCACCAGGATAGGTTTGTTTCGCGAAGCGCTGCGCGCGGCGGAGACAAAGCGGCGCGCGTCGCTGAGATGCTCGAGGTACAGCAAAATGGCGCTGGTCTTGCTGTCGCGGGCCAGAAAGTCCAGCAGGTCATCGACATCAATATCCAGGCTATCGCCCAGGGCGATGAAGTAGGAAAAACCCATCTCGCGCTGTTGCGCCCAGTCAAGGATAGTATTGGAGACGGCGGCCGACTGCGAGATAAAGGCCAGTTTACCGCGATGGATCGGCACCGGTGAAAAGCTGGCGTTCAGCCCTTGCCATGGGGCCAGCAGTCCGAGACTGTTGGGGCCGAGCAGACGCATCTGATAGCGCGCGGCGCATTTGAGCAGCGCCGGGTACTGTTCCGGCTGCGAAGAGAGGATGATGCAGGTCTTGCAGCCTTTTTGCCCTAAGGCTTCGAGCAATTCGAGATTACGCCTGGCGTTAGTACAGAGCACCGCCAGATCCGGGGTAAACGGCAGGCTCTCGATGGTAGGCCATGCCAGTACCCCAAGAACCGCCTTCCAGGCGGGGGTGACCGGCATCACCGGGCCATTGAAGCCGCCGGCTAACAGGTTGCGCATCATGAGATAGCCAGCGCGCTGCGGCTTCATTGATGCGCCAATAACGGCGATGGACTTTGGTCGCAGCAGCGCTTCCAGGCCTCGTTGGCTCATACCGGTCTCCTTTCATCCCAGTGACCGAATGATTTTAAACGTTTTCCACCTGGCCCGCTGTGATACTGCCCTTATGCTGGGTTTTTCCCGCCAGATAGCGGGTCCGGAAGCGGGTGAAGTGCTCGCCAAGCGCAGCGGCGGCCGGGGCATCGCCCGCCAGATCCAGCAGGGCGATGGCCACTTCCGCGGTACAATATTGTCCGTCGGCGTGCGCCTCGCGCAGATGGTAGGCAGAGATGCGCGACAGATCGACGGAGATAATCGGCAGCGCGTCGAGATAAGGACTCTTACGGAACATTTTGCGCGCTTCGGTCCAGGTGCCGTCGAGCATGATAAACAGCGGCGGTTTACCGGACGGCGGCGCGCTCAGGACCTGGCGATCCGGCCCGGCATAGGAGGCCGGAAATACGACCATGGGCTGATAATCAGGATGGGCGACCAGATCGAGCAGCGCCTGCGGCGGTTCGGTACGCGACCACTGAAACGCTTCGGTATCTGGCAGAATATCGGCGATGAGCCGGCCAGTGTTGCTGGGCTTCATCGGTTCCGTATCAAACATCACCAGGCAGAAGCGGCTGGCGGCCTGCGCTGAGGTTAACGTGGCGCACAGGCACTGCTTGAGCGGCAGCAGACAGCGCTGGCAGCGGCGGATGCGATTGCCGCGCGCAAGGAAAGGGCGGGTAGCTCGCGCGAGACGTTCGGCGCGCAGGCGAAGGACAGCGTTATCAGTCATGGAAGTCGCTAGTGAAAAACGCTATTGTCGCAGAGGTGAAAACGGGGCACAAGCGGTGCCCCGGAAGGGTTATTGTTGGCCGGCTTCGTTAAGCCAGCTATCGAATGGCGCTTTTGGCACTGCGCCATTGAGCATGTCGATCACTTCGCCATTTTTGAACATCATAATGGTCGGGATGCTGCGGATACGAAACCGGGCGCTAAGCTCACGTTCCGCTTCGGTGTTGACTTTCACAAAACGCATCTTCCCGCTACGCTCTTCCGCGACGTCTTCAAAGATCGGCGCGAAGCTACGGCAGGGTACGCACCATGGCGCCCAGAAATCGACAACGACCGGCAGATCGTCCTTCAAGAGTTTATCCAGCGTTGCCCCGGTCGCGTTGATGACGTCGCCGTCAAAAAGATCGTGACCGCAGCGTCCGCACTTTGCGCCATCCGCGCTACGATCGTCCGGGAGGCGGTTCAGAGCCTGACAACTGGCACAAACGGTATTCATAACTAACCTCTGGTTATGGGTTGCAACGTGGCACGTGGCCGATATGTTTCTGTGATGTTACATATTATCGATGAAGTGTTATTTGAGGACAATGCGTTTTGTTCGATGAGTGCAATAGAGGCCGGCTTTTAAACGAAATCATGGCGAAGCGATGGCACATCGGGTAATCTGCGCGCTTCGCGCAGCGCAGGTGGAGAAAATTGATGAGCGACGAACTGAAAAATAAAAGCGGCAAGGTCAAAGTGATGTATGTCCGCAGTGATGATGATTCTGACAAACGCACCCATAACCCACGTACCGGGAAAGGGGGAGGTCGTCCAGGAAAATCTCGTGTTGACGGCCGCAGCCGCCCTGCGCGTGACGAACGAAACAGCCGCGGCGACGATCGCAAACGTGACGACCGTAAGCGTGACGATCGCAAACGCGATGATTTTCATCGCGACGATGCGTCTCCGTGGCGTACCGTTTCCCGCGCTCCTGGCGATGAGACGCCGGTAAAAGAAGATCACGGCGGGATCAGCGGGAAGAGCTTTATCGATCCGGAAGTGCTGCGTCGTCAGCGTGCGGAAGAGACCCGCGTATATGGCGAAAACGCCTGCCAGGCGCTGTTCCAGAGCCGTCCGGAAGCTATCGTTCGCGCCTGGTTTATTCAGAGCGTGACGCCGCGCTTTAAAGAGGCGCTGCGCTGGATGGCGGCCAACCGTAAGGCCTATCACGTGGTGGACGAAGCCGAGCTGGCGAAAGCCTCCGGCACCGAGCACCACGGCGGCGTCTGCTTCCTGATCAAAAAACGCCACGGCACTTCTGTTGCTCAATGGGTCGCGAAGGCCGGGGAAGAAGATTGCGTTCTGGCGCTGGAAGATGTGGGTAACCCACATAATCTCGGGGCGATCATGCGCAGCTGCGCGCACTTTGGCGTGAAGGGCGTGGTAGTTCAGGATGCCGGCGTGCTGGAGTCCGGGGCGGCGATCCGTACGGCGGAGGGCGGTGCGGAGCATGTTGAACCGATCACCGGCGACAGCTTTATCGATACCCTCGATCAGTTCCGCAAAGCGGGCTACGCGATTGTCTCAACGTCCAGCCATAATGGTACCCCGCTGTTTAAAGCCGAGCTGCCGAAGAAAATGGTGCTGGCGTTAGGCCAGGAACGTGATGGTCTGTCCGATGCGGCGATTTCCAGCGCCGATCTCAGCGTTGCCATCGACGGTACCGGTAATGTCGAAAGCCTGAACGTCTCTGTGGCGACCGGCGTCCTGCTGGCGGAATGGTGGCGTCAGAACAAGGCGTGATTCGCCTACCTGAATGCAAAAAAGCCAGCTGATGCTGGCTTTTTTTATGGCTGTCAATCACTCGCTTTCAGCGGGAAGGACCGGCATCCAGTCGATCGGCGTTTCGCCGCGGTCAACCAGCCACTGGTTGGTCTGTACGAAATGGTTGCAGCCAAAGAAGCCGCGATGCGCAGAGAGCGGTGATGGATGCGGCGCCTTCAGCACGCAGTGGCGCTGACGATCGATAATCGCGCCTTTCTTCTGCGCATGGGAGCCCCACAGCAGAAAAACTACTCCCTCGCAATGCTCATTGATTAAAGCGATAACCTTATCGGTAAAGGTCTCCCAGCCCAGACTGGCGTGCGAGTGCGCCTGTCCGGCGCGGACGGTCAGGACCGTATTCAGCAGCAGCACGCCCTGTCGTGCCCAGCTTTCGAGATAACCGTGGGTGGGGCGGGTAAAGCCGGGGATCGTGGCCTCCAGCTCTTTATACATATTCAGCAACGAAGGCGGGATCGCGACGCCCGGACGAACTGAGAACGCCAGACCGTGGGCCTGACCCGGGCCGTGATAGGGGTCCTGGCCGAGAATGACGACTTTGACATCGCCCAGTTCAGTAAAGCGAAACGCATTGAAGACGTCTTTTTGCGGTGGATAGATGGTGATCCCGGACTGGCGCTCTTCGGCGACGGTCTTCAGAGTATTGAGAAAATAGGGTTGTTGCTTTTCATCCGCCAGCACGTCATGCCAGGTTAAAGGGGTGGTCATCTTGCTCTCCTGCAAAAGGGTCATCGCTATAGCTTAACGGCTTCTTTCTATAGAACAAAATCGGCACGGCTTGATGCCGGCTTTTATGCAAAAAAAATTGAAAATTTACAAAATTATTTATAGCTCACAATGGCGTAACTTGATGTAAAACAATAAAAACCTCCTATACCCACGTTGGGTGAGTGGTTTTTATTGATTTATATCAAGGAATGCCGAGGGTGCGGCTGATATATATACACTCATACAACAATGGTTTTACCAATTGGCCGCGAAGAGGCCAAAATCGAATAAACACTGCCTGGGAGGCATCAAATGATTACTGGTATCCAAATTACTAAAGCGGCAAACGACGACCTGCTCAACTCTTTCTGGCTGCTGGATAGCGAAAAAGGCGAAGCGCGCTGCCTGTGCGCCAAAGGTGGTTTTGCGGAAGATGATGTGGTTGCGGTAAGCAAACTGGGTGAAATCGAATACCGTGAAATCCCGGTGGACGTGAAACCGGAAGTGCGCGTCGAAGGCGGTCAGCACCTGAACGTTAACGTGCTGCGTCGCGAAACCCTGCTGGACGCGGTTGAGCATCCGGAAAAATATCCGCAGCTGACCATTCGTGTTTCCGGCTACGCGGTACGCTTCAACTCTCTGACGCTGGAACAGCAGCGCGACGTTATCGCCCGTACCTTCACCGAAAGCCTGTAAGGCTAACGCCAGATGTGAAAACGCCGGGATATCCCGGCGTTTTTTTTACTCATCGCTGGACGCTGATGGCGTCCCGGCCGCGCTTGGCTTCCGGCGCTTACCGATATTTTTCGTATCGCGGTGGCGCTTCTTCACCCGCGGTTTCTCTTTTTCATCTTTTTTCTTCTGCGCACGCTTCGCCAGCACTTTCTTCGATGGCTTACCCGTCAGCTTCTCGCTCGGCGCACGGGTCGTCGGGCGCAGTTCATCGATAACTCTGGCTTTCAACGGCTCTTCAATATAGCGACCAATCTTACCCAGCAGCAGGTGGTCATGAGCCTCGACCAGAGAAATGGCGGTCCCTTTTTTACCGGCGCGGCCGGTACGACCGATACGGTGCAGGTAGGTATCCGCGGTACGCGGCATATCGAAGTTAAAGACGTGGCTGACGTCCGGAATATCGATACCGCGGGCAGCGACGTCGGTGGCGATCAGCACGTTGACGCGGCCGTCGGTCAGGCGCTTGATAGCTTCGTTTCGCTTGGCCTGCACCATCTCGCCTTCCAGCCAGCAGGTGTTAATCCCGGCCTCACGCAGCCAGTTAGCCAGCTCATGCACGCGCTCACGCTTACGCACAAACACGATAGCGCGGGTGGCTTCCGGCTGTTGCAACAGATTCACCAGCAGTTTGGTTTTATGTTCGATATCGTCGGCGCGGTAGTACCACTGATGGATTTTCTTACGCTCGCGGGTTGACGGATTGGCGGAAACTTCAACCGGCTCCTCCAGCAGACGCTCAGCGAAGTCTTTGATCGCATCGCCTTCCAGCGTCGCGGAGAACAGCATAGTCTGCTTGCGCCAGCGAGTTTCACCGGCGATGGTTTCGATATCCTGGGCAAAACCCATATCCAGCATGCGGTCGGCTTCATCGAGGATTAGGGTCTCGACGGCGCGGCAGTCGAAATTCTCTTCTTTAATATATTGCAGCAGGCGACCGGTGGTGGCGACTACGATGTCCTGGTTTTCGCTGAACACTTCCGCGTGGTTCATGTACGCCACGCCGCCGGTAATGGTGGCGATGTCCAGATGGGTATGCTTCGCCAGCTCGCGGGCGTGGTCGGCCACCTGCATCGCCAGCTCACGGGTCGGCGTCAGGATAAGAATGCGCGGCGGGCCGGATTTCTTACGCGGGAAATCGAGCAGGTGCTGCAACGCTGGCAGCAGATACGCCGCCGTTTTACCGGTGCCGGTCGGCGCTGAACCGAGAATGTCACGGCCATCGAGCGCAGGCGGAATAGCGGCGGCCTGAATGGCTGTCGGGCGAGTGAAACCTTTATCCTGGAGGGCTTCCAGCAGGTTTTCGTCGAGTTCAAGTTCGGAAAAAGTCGTTACAGTCATGTTCTACCTCTGAGTGGGCCGCCGATTATAGACGTTACTGACGTAATGTTCATCTGTTTGTAAGGCTATCTGTTCTCCGGTATTGTGCATAGCCTTAGGTTCAGGAGTTTTTGTCGGCAAGGTTATTGAGGATGTCTCAGTCGAAGTTTGCGCTGCCGCGCAATGGTTTTACCTTCAAACGGTTCTTTGTCGCTCACGATCGCTGCGCCATGAAGGTGGGTACCGACGGCATTTTGCTGGGCGCCTGGGCGCCGATTGCCGGAGTGAAGCATGTGCTGGATATTGGCGCGGGCAGCGGCTTGCTGGCGCTGATGCTCGCGCAGCGTACCGGAGATGATGTGCATGTCGAGGCGGTAGAACTGGACGAAGAGGCCGCCGCTCAGGCGCGGGAAAACGCCCTCGCGTCGCCGTGGGCTTCGCGGATTGAGGTCTGGCAGGCCGATATTCATCAGTGGCAGCCGTCGCAAACTCGACGCTATGAACTGATAATCAGTAATCCGCCCTTTTTTGCCGAAGGCGTGCCATGCGCGACCTCGCAGCGAGAGCAGGCGCGGTACACCACTACGCTCGATCACGCCTCCCTGCTGACCTGTGCCGCAGAGCATATTAACGAAGAAGGTTTTTTTTGCGTGGTGTTGCCGGTGGATATTGGTAATGCGTTCATCGAACGGGCAAGGGCGATGGGCTGGCATCTGCGACTGCGTACTGACGTGGCGGAGACCGAGCTGCGACCGCCGCATCGGGTGCTGCTGGCTTTCTCCCCGACGGCAGGGGAGTGTTTCAGCGACAGGCTGGCGATCCGCGGGCCAGAGCAGCAATATTCGGAAGGCTTTACCGCTCTGACCGAGGACTTTTATCTCTTTATGTGAGCCAGGGGCGAGAGTATCGACGGGCCGCTGTCAGGCAGCGGCTGCGGATAGTCGAGGGTATAATGCAGACCGCGGCTCTCCTTACGCAACATCGCGCAGCGTACGATAAGCTCCGCCACCTGCACCAGATTGCGCAGTTCCAGCAAATTATTCGAGACGCGGAAGCGGGCGTAATACTCATCCAGCTCCTGCTGGAGCATGGTAATGCGCCGCAGGGCGCGCTCCAGCCTGCGGGTGGTGCGCACAATCCCCACGTAATCCCACATCAGCAGGCGCAGTTCGTGCCAGTTGTGCTGGATAACCACCAGTTCATCCGGGATCTCCACCTGACTTTCATCCCATGCTGGCAGCGTGGCGACCTTCTGGGCGAGCGGCAGGCGCCGGGTAATATCCTCCGCGGCGGACCAGCCATAGACCAGGCACTCCAGCAACGAGTTCGACGCCATACGATTCGCGCCGTGCAGCCCGGTGTAGCTGACTTCGCCGATGGCGTATAAACCATCGACGTCGGTGCGGCCATTATCATCCACCATCACGCCGCCGCAGGTGTAATGCGCGGCGGGGACGACCGGCACCGGATCTTTGGTTAAATCAATTCCCAGGCCGAGCAGCTTTTCATAAATCATCGGGAAATGCTGGCGAACAAACGCCTCGGGTTTATGGCTGATATCAAGGAACATACAGTCTACGCCCAGGCGCTTCATTTCATGGTCGATGGCGCGGGCGACGATATCGCGCGGGGCCAGCTCGCCGCGCTCGTCAAAGTCCGGCATAAAGCGGGTGCCATCCGGGCGTTTAAGGTGGGCGCCTTCGCCGCGCAGCGCTTCAGTAAGCAGGAAATTACGCGCCTGGGGGTGATATAGCGCGGTGGGGTGGAACTGGTTAAACTCCAGATTCGCCACCCGACATCCCGCCCGCCAGGCCATTGCAATCCCGTCTCCGGAAGAGACGTCGGGGTTAGTGGTATATTGATAAACCTTCGCGGCCCCGCCGGTAGCGAGTACTACGGCTTTCGCGCTGCAGGTTTCCACCCGCTCTTTATTACGATTCCAGATCCATGCCCCGACCACCCGGCGGGTGCCCGGCAGGCCAATCTTATCCGATACGATTAAATCGACGGCATTGCTGCGCTCAAGGATGCGGATATTAGGATGGGCAAGCGCTTTATCGACCAGCGTCGTCTCTACCGCTTTGCCGGTGGCGTCGGCGGCGTGAAGAATGCGCCGATGGCTGTGCCCCCCTTCGCGCGTGAGATGATAGCTCTCTTCGCCATTGGCCTGGACCTGGGTGTCAAACAGCACTCCCTGATCGATAAGCCACTGGACGCATGATCGGGCGTTGCTGGCGACGAAGGTGACCGCATGACGATCGCAGAGCCCCGCGCCGGCGATGAGGGTATCTTCGACATGGGATTCAATACTGTCCGTCTCATCGAAGACGGCGGCAATCCCACCCTGGGCGTAGAACGTCGAACCTTCGCTGATCGGCCCTTTACTCAGCACTGTCACCGAACTGTGCTCAGCCAGGCGCAGGGCAAGGGAAAGACCGGCAGCGCCGCTGCCGATAATCAACACATCACAAGAGAAGTCAGGAGTGGTATTCATTGTCTTTGTTTAATTTACTAAACACATTTAGCTCACAATAGCACCGGTCCGTGAGGAATCGTACAATTTTTTTGTCTGCTGTTGTGACGGCTAAACAAAAGGCGAACGGAAACGGCGTCTTGCGCGCTGAAAATGAGACGCGGGGAAGGTTGATGGCATTGGATTTTATAGTGAAATAAACGGCGTGTTACGATACCCTTCAGACGGGCCTGCGCTTTTTCTTATTGACTTACCTATCGTTTAGCAACCTGGGCATATAATGATTGATAACGATCTGCCGCCGTTGCCAGACAAAAAACAAAAAGCGTAACGGAACTTTATTGTTTTCATGCACTCCAACAGTCAGCTTGCTCATAATGCAGATTTTGGGTGGTGTTTTGAAGACGCATGGGAATTGGGTTTGGGGAGACATTACCTCGGATGAGCGAGCAGTTAACGGATCAGGTCCTTGTTGAACGGGTCCAGAAAGGAGATCAGAAAGCGTTTAATTTGCTGGTAGTGCGCTATCAGCATAAGGTCGCGAGCCTGGTTTCCCGCTATGTACCGCCGGGCGATATCGCTGACGTTGTTCAGGAATCGTTCGTTAAGGCATGGCGTGCGCTGGACTCTTTCCGGGGAGATAGCGCTTTTTACACCTGGTTATACCGTATCGCCGTCAACACGGCGAAGAATTATCTGGTTGCTCAGGGGCGCCGTCCGCCGTCCAGCGATGTTGACGCCAACGAGGCGGAAAACTTCGAAAGCGGCGGGGCGTTGAAAGAAATTTCGAACCCTGAGAACTTAATGTTGTCAGAAGAACTGAGACAAATAGTTTTTCGTACCATTGAATCGCTCCCGGAAGATTTACGCATGGCAATTACGTTACGGGAGCTGGATGGCCTGAGCTATGAAGAGATAGCCGCTATCATGGATTGTCCGGTTGGGACGGTGCGTTCGCGTATCTTCCGGGCGCGAGAAGCTATTGATAATAAAGTTCAACCGCTTATCAGGCGTTGACGATAGCGGAATACTGGAAAAGGGTATCAGGCATGCAGAAAGAAAAACTTTCGGCTTTAATGGATGGTGAAACGCTGGATAACGAACTGCTCAACGAGCTGAGTCGTTCTTCTGAGATGCAAAAAACCTGGGAGAGTTATCACCTTATCCGCGATACGCTGCGTGGCGATACCGCTGAGGTGCTGCAATTTGATATCTCCGCCCGGGTGATGGCCGCCATTGAAAATGAGCCCGTTCGTCAGACGGCTCCGCTTATTCCTGAATCTCAGCCCGCACCGCATCAGTGGCGGCAGATGCCGTTCTGGAACAAGGTGCGTCCGTGGGCCAGCTCCCTGACTCAAATGGGCGTTGCCGCCTGCGTATCGCTTGCGGTTATCGTCGGCGTCCAGCACTATAATGGTCAGTCTGATTCCGCTCAGCAGCCAGAAGCGCCGGTGTTCAATACGCTGCCCATGATGGGTAAAGCAAGCCCGGTAAGTCTTGGCGTGCCGGCTGACGCGTCAGCGGGAAGCGGTCAGCAGGCGCAGGTCCAGGAACAGCGCCGCCGAATTAACGCCATGCTGCAGGACTACGAACTGCAGCGCCGCCTGCACGCTGAGCAGCTTCAGTTTGGCCAGGCCCAGACTCAGCAGGCCGCAGTCCAGGTACCGGGCTATCAAACTTTAGGAACACAATCGCAGTAATGAAGCAACTTTGGTGTGCCATGTCGCTCATGGCAGGCAGCCTGTTGTTCTCTGTCAACGCCTCGGCTGATACATCGTCCGGGGCGTTGTTGCAGCAGATGAACCTGGCCAGCCAGTCTCTCAATTATGAGCTGTCTTTTGTTAGCATCAGCAAACAAGGCGTTGAGTCGCTGCGCTATCGTCACGCGCGACTGAACAACCAACCGCTGGCGCAGTTGCTGCAGCTGGACGGTCCGCGCCGGGAAGTGGTCCTGCGCGGCACGGAAATCAGCTATTTTGAACCCGGTCTCGATCCGTTCACCCTGAACGGCGACTATATCGTCGATTCGCTGCCATCGCTGGTATATAGCGATTTCAAACGCCTCTCCGCGGCGTATGATTTTATCTCCGTGGGCCGTACCCGTATCGCTGACCGCCTCTGCGACGTGATCCGCGTCGTGGCTCGCGACGGCACGCGCTACAGCTTTATCGCCTGGCTGGATGCTGAAACCAAGCTGCCGCTGCGCGTCGATTTGCTCGACCGCGACGGGGAAACGCTGGAGCAGTTCCGGGTCGTCTCCTTCAACGTTGGCGATAACGTCAGCGCCAGCATGGAGACGCTGGCAAAAGCGAATTTGCCGCCGCAGCTGTCGGTGCCTGAAGGAGGCGACAAAGCCAACTTCAACTGGGCGCCGACGTGGCTCCCGCAAGGCGTGACTGAGGTTTCCAGCAGTCAGCGCCGTCTTCCCACCTTTGACGGTCCGGTAGAATCACGTCTCTATTCCGACGGCTTGTTCAGCTTCTCGATCAATATCAACCGCGCCACGGCGGCCAGCAGCGACCAGCTGTTGCGCACCGGCCGACGCACCGTCAGCACGACGGTGCGCGATAACGCGGAGATAACCGTAGTGGGCGAGCTGCCGCCGCAGACGGCGAAGCGTATCTCTGACAGTATTAAATTCAAGGCAGTACAATGATTAAAGAGTGGGCCACCGTGGTTTCCTGGCATAACGGCGTGGCGCAGGTGCACTGCGACGTTAAAGCCTCCTGCAGCAGCTGCGCCTCCCGTGCCGGCTGTGGTAGCCGGGTGCTAAACAAGCTGGGGCCGCAGACCAGCCATACCATTAGCGTGCCCTGCGAGCAGCCGTTGGCCGCGGGGCAAAAAGTGGAGCTGGGGATCGCTGAAAGCAGCCTGCTGGGCTCAGCGATGCTGGTGTATATGGCGCCGCTGGCGGGGCTGTTTGTAATGGCGTCTATTTTTCAGGTGCTGTTTGCCAGCGATATTGCGTCACTTTGCGGCGCGCTGCTGGGCGGCGTCGGCGGCTTCCTGGTGGCGCGCGGTCTGTCGCCGCGACTGGCGGCACGTCAGTCCTGGCAGCCGGTGATTTTGAACGTCGCACTGCCGCCGGATCTGCTGCGTGTTGATACGCCTTCCTCCGACATGGGCCAGTGATTTCACTGGCCCTTATCTTTATTTACCTTTCCTGTTACAACGCCACAATTTCTGCGGGTATGCTGGATCTAACAGCATTTCCTGGTTTCGCGGATGTAGTGTAGAATGCGGCGTTTTCGGATTAAAAAACGTCAGGCACAGTACAGCGGCCTCATGATACTCGTAAGGCATAATTAACTCTAAATATGAAGAATATACGTAACTTTTCGATCATCGCTCACATCGACCACGGTAAGTCGACGCTGTCTGACCGTATCATCCAGATTTGCGGTGGCCTTTCTGATCGTGAAATGGAAGCCCAGGTTCTGGACTCCATGGATCTTGAGCGCGAACGCGGGATCACCATCAAGGCGCAGAGCGTCACCCTGGACTATAAGGCCAGCGACGGTGAGACCTACCAGCTGAACTTTATCGACACCCCGGGCCACGTGGACTTCTCTTATGAAGTTTCTCGTTCTCTTGCCGCGTGCGAAGGCGCGCTGCTGGTGGTAGACGCCGGGCAGGGGGTAGAAGCCCAGACCCTGGCCAACTGCTACACCGCCATGGAGATGGATCTCGAAGTGGTTCCGGTACTCAACAAGATCGACCTGCCTGCGGCCGACCCTGAGCGCGTAGCGGACGAGATTGAAGATATCGTCGGGATCGACGCCCACGACGCGGTGCGCTGCTCAGCGAAAACCGGCGTCGGCGTGACCGACGTGCTGGAGCGTCTGGTGCGCGATATCCCGCCGCCGGAAGGCGATCCGGACGCGCCGCTGCAGGCGCTGATTATCGACTCCTGGTTCGATAACTACCTCGGCGTGGTGTCGCTGGTGCGGATTAAAAACGGCACCATGCGCAAGGGCGACAAGATCAAGGTCATGAGCACCGGCCAGGTGTATAACGCTGATCGTCTGGGCATCTTCACCCCGAAACAGGTTGACCGTACCGAGCTGAAATGCGGCGAGGTAGGCTGGCTGGTCTGCGCGATCAAAGACATCCTCGGCGCGCCGGTGGGCGATACCCTGACCGCCGCCCGCAACCCGGCAGACAAAGCGCTGCCTGGCTTTAAGAAGGTGAAACCGCAGGTGTATGCCGGCCTGTTCCCGGTGAGCTCCGATGATTATGAAGCTTTCCGCGACGCGCTGGGCAAACTGAGCCTTAACGATGCCTCTCTGTTCTACGAGCCGGAAAGCTCTACCGCGCTGGGCTTCGGCTTCCGCTGCGGCTTCCTCGGCCTGCTGCACATGGAGATCATTCAGGAGCGTCTGGAGCGTGAATACGATCTCGACCTGATCACCACCGCGCCGACGGTAGTCTACGAAGTAGAGACCACCTCCAAAGAAGTTATCTACGTCGACAGCCCGTCCAAGCTGCCGCCGCTGAATAATATTCAGGAGCTGCGCGAGCCGATCGCCGAGTGTCACATGCTGCTGCCGCAGGAGTTCCTCGGCAACGTGATTACCTTGTGTGTCGAGAAGCGTGGGGTGCAGACCAACATGGTTTACCACGGTAAACAGGTGGCGCTGACCTATGAAATTCCGATGGCGGAAGTGGTTCTCGACTTCTTCGACCGCCTGAAGTCCACCTCCCGCGGCTATGCGTCGCTGGACTACAACTTCAAACGCTTCCAGGCGTCGAACATGGTACGCGTCGATGTGCTGATCAACGGTGAGCGCGTCGATGCGCTGGCGCTGATCACCCACAACGATAACGCGCCGTATCGCGGCCGCGAGCTGGTGGAAAAAATGAAAGATCTGATTCCGCGTCAGCAGTTCGATATCGCGATTCAGGCGGCCATCGGTAACCACATTATCGCGCGCTCTACGGTGAAACAGCTGCGTAAAAACGTCCTGGCGAAATGCTACGGCGGCGACGTCAGCCGTAAGAAAAAGCTGCTGCAGAAGCAGAAAGAAGGTAAGAAGCGTATGAAGCAGGTCGGTAACGTTGAGCTGCCGCAGGAAGCGTTCCTCGCCATTCTGCACGTTGGTAAAGACGGCAAATAACCCTAAGGAGTTGGCATGGCGAACATGTTTGCCCTGATCCTGGTGATTGCAACCCTGGTGACGGGCGTTTTATGGTGCCTGGACAAGTTCATTTTTGCACCGAAACGTCGTGAACGTCAGGCCGCTGCTCAGGCAGCGACCGGCGAGCAACTGGACAAGAAGACGCTGAAGAAAGTCGGCCCGAAACCGGGCTGGCTGGAAACCGGCGCATCGGTTTTCCCGGTGCTGGCGATCGTTCTGGTGGTACGTTCATTTATTTATGAGCCTTTCCAGATCCCTTCAGGTTCGATGATGCCAACGCTGCTCATCGGCGATTTTATTCTGGTGGAGAAATTTGCCTACGGCATTAAAGATCCTATCTATCAGAAAACGCTGATCGAGACCGGCCATCCGAAGCGCGGCGACATCGTGGTGTTTAAATATCCGGAAGACCCGCGTCTGGACTACATTAAGCGCGCGGTGGGGTTACCGGGTGATAAGGTCACCTACGATCCGGTTGCCAAACAGGTCACTATTCAGCCGGGCTGCAGTTCCGGACAGGCCTGCGGCAACGCGCTGCCGGTGACCTATTCCAACGTGGAGCCGAGCGATTTTGTTCAGACCTTCTCCCGCAGCAACGGCGGCGAAGCGAGCAGCGGTTTCTGGCAGTTGCCGAAGGGCGAAACCAAAGCCGACGGCATTCGTCTTACCGAGCGTCAGGAGACGTTGGGCGACGTGACGCACCGAATTCTGATGGTGCCGATTGCCCAGGATCAGGTTGGGATGTACTACCATCAGTCCGGTCTGCCGCTGGCCACCTGGATTGTGCCGCCCGGTCAGTACTTCATGATGGGCGACAACCGGGATAACAGCGCCGACAGCCGGTACTGGGGCTTTGTGCCGGAAGCCAACCTGGTCGGAAAAGCAACCGCTATCTGGATGAGTTTTGAAAAGCAGGAAGGTGAATGGCCGACCGGCGTGCGGTTATCGCGCATTGGTGGAATTCATTAATTTCCTCTGCTGAATTCACGTCGCTGCTGTTATCGCAGCGGCGTGAATTATTTAGTATTTAAATCCATTCAAACTAACGACATCCCGTGTCGTTGCGTATAGAATATCCCCCCGAAGTTTTTGGTTGTCGCTCTGCCGGGTGACACTGCACACGAAAGCGTATTGGTCTGTTTCAAATTACTGTTTGAAGCGAATGCTCAGGTCGGTTTCGTGTGCTGCATCTTTGACGCATTCATTTATTGGTAACGCATGAACCCCATCGTAATTAATCGGCTTCAACGAAAGCTGGGCTACACTTTTCATCATCAGGAGCTGTTGCAACAGGCATTAACTCACCGCAGTGCCAGCAGCAAACATAATGAGCGCCTGGAATTTTTAGGTGACTCCATTTTAAGTTTCGTGATCGCGAATGCGCTGTATCATCGCTTTCCTCGTGTAGATGAAGGCGATATGAGCCGTATGCGCGCGACGCTGGTGCGCGGCAACACGCTGGCGGAGATCGCCCGCGAGTTTGAGCTGGGCGAGTGTCTGCGCCTCGGGCCGGGAGAGCTGAAAAGCGGCGGTTTCCGTCGCGAATCGATTCTCGCGGATACCGTTGAAGCGTTAATTGGCGGGGTTTTCCTCGACAGTGATATTCAGAACGTTGAACGCTTAATCCTCTCCTGGTACCAGACCCGTCTGGACGAAATCAGTCCGGGCGATAAGCAAAAGGATCCGAAGACGCGTCTGCAGGAGTATCTGCAGGGACGTCATCTGCCGCTGCCGTCTTACCTGGTGGTCCAGGTTCGCGGCGAAGCGCACGATCAGGAATTTACTATCCACTGCCAGGTCAGTGGCCTGAGTGAACCGGTGGTTGGCACAGGTTCCAGCCGTCGTAAGGCGGAGCAGGCTGCCGCCGAACAGGCGCTGAAAAAGCTGGAGCTGGAATGAGCGAAGAAAAAAGTTATTGTGGGTTTGTCGCCATCGTGGGTCGTCCAAACGTTGGCAAATCCACGCTGTTGAATAAGCTGCTTGGGCAGAAGATCTCGATCACCTCCCGTAAAGCGCAGACCACCCGTCACCGCATCGTCGGTATCCATACCGAAGGGCCGTATCAGGCGATTTACGTTGATACTCCGGGCCTGCATATGGAAGAGAAGCGTGCCATTAACCGCTTAATGAACAAAGCAGCCAGCAGTTCGATTGGCGACGTGGAACTGGTCATCTTCGTGGTGGAAGGCACCCGCTGGACGCAGGACGACGAGATGGTGCTCAACAAGCTGCGCGACGCGAAAGCGCCGGTGATCCTCGCGGTCAACAAGGTGGATAACGTGCAGGAAAAAGCGGATCTGTTACCGCACCTGCAGTTCCTCGCCAGCCAGATGAATTTCCTTGATATCGTACCGATCTCAGCGGAAACCGGCACCAACGTTGATACCATCGCGGCGATCGTGCGTAAGCATCTGCCGGAAGCGATCCATCACTTCCCGGAAGATTATATTACCGATCGCTCACAACGCTTTATGGCCTCCGAAATCATCCGTGAAAAACTGATGCGTTTCCTCGGCGCTGAGCTGCCGTACTCCGTCACCGTGGAAATCGAACGTTTCGTCAGCAACGAGCGCGGCGGTTACGATATCAACGGCCTGATCCTCGTCGAGCGCGAAGGGCAGAAAAAGATGGTGATTGGCAATAAAGGCGCCAAAATTAAAACCATCGGTATCGAAGCGCGTAAGGACATGCAGGAGATGTTTGAAGCGCCGGTGCACCTCGAGCTGTGGGTGAAAGTGAAATCCGGCTGGGCCGATGACGAGCGCGCCCTGCGCAGTCTCGGTTACGTTGACGACCTCTGAGTTAACGCAACGTGGATGGATGGCAGCGCGCCTTTGTCCTGCATAGCCGTCCGTGGAGCGAAACCAGCCTGATGCTGGACGTCTTCACGGAAGAATCCGGTCGTGTGCGCCTGGTTGCCAAGGGTGCACGCTCCAAACGCTCTAATCTCAAAGGCGCTTTACAGCCCTTTACCCCCTTGCTGGTTCGCTTCGGCGGTCGCGGCGAAGTCAAAACCCTGCGCAGCGCGGAAGCCGTTTCGCTGGCGCTGCCGCTCAACGGCATCACCCTCTACAGCGGTCTCTACGTTAACGAGCTTATCTCCCGCGTGCTGGAGCACGAAACACGCTTCTCCGAACTCTTTTTCGACTACCTGCACTGCATTCAGGCGCTCGCCGGGGCCAGCGGCTCGCCGGAGCCCGCGCTGCGGCGTTTTGAGCTGGCGCTGCTCGGGCACCTGGGGTATGGCGTGGATTTTCTCCACTGCGCCGGGAGCGGCGAGCCGGTAGACGACACCATGACCTACCGCTATCGTGAAGAAAAAGGCTTTATTGCCAGCCTGGTGATTGATAACAACACGTTTACCGGGCACCATTTGAAAGCATTGGCGAGTCGCGAGTTTCCTGATGTTGATACGCTGCGCGCCGCGAAGCGCTTTACCCGTATCGCCCTGAAGCCCTATCTCGGCGGCAAACCGCTCAAGAGCCGGGAGTTGTTTCGCCAGTTTATGCCCGCGCGAAAGGCGCGAGCCGATAATACGAATAATGATTAACGAGGATTGTCATGGCTGAATTATTGTTAGGGGTCAATATTGACCATATCGCGACCTTGCGTAACGCTCGCGGCACCGCTTACCCGGATCCGGTTCAGGCGGCTTTCATTGCCGAACAGGCCGGCGCCGACGGCATTACCGTGCATCTGCGCGAAGACCGTCGCCATATTACCGATCGCGATGTGCGTATCCTGCGCCAGACGCTGCACACCCGCATGAATCTTGAAATGGCGGTCACTGAAGAGATGCTGACGATCGCCTGCGAAACCAAACCGCACTTCTGCTGCCTGGTGCCGGAGAAGCGTCAGGAAGTGACCACCGAAGGCGGGCTGGACGTCGCCGGCCAGCGCGACAAGATGCGCGATGCCTGTCAACGCCTGGCGGATGCCGGCATCCTGGTCTCCCTGTTTATCGATGCGGATGAAGCGCAGATCAAAGCGGCGGCGGACGTTGGCGCGCCCTATATCGAAATCCACACCGGCTGCTATGCCGATGCCAAAACCGACGCCGAGCAGGCCAGGGAGCTGGAACGTATTGCCAAAGCGGCCACCTACGCCGCCAGCCTCGGCCTGAAGGTGAATGCCGGCCACGGTCTGACCTACCACAACGTGAAAGCGATTGCTGCGCTGCCGGAAATGCATGAGCTGAATATCGGTCACGCGATTATTGGCCGTGCGGTGATGAGCGGCCTGAAAGAGGCGGTGGCGGAAATGAAGCGTCTGATGCTGGAAGCGCGCGGCTAATGGCCATTCTCGGGTTGGGTACCGACATCGTCGAGATCGCCCGCATCGAAGCGGTGATCGCCCGCAGCGGCGATCGCCTTGCCCGCCGGGTGCTGAGCGACCATGAATGGAGCATCTGGGAGCAGCACCAGCAGCCGGTGCGTTTCCTGGCGAAACGCTTTGCGGTCAAGGAAGCGGCGGCGAAAGCGCTGGGAACCGGGATCCGTAACGGGCTGGCGTTTAACCAGTTCGAGGTTTACAACGACGAGCTGGGCAAGCCGAAGCTGCGGCTATGGGGTGAAGCAAACCTTTTAGCTGAACGCATGGGAGTAAGCGCTATTCACGTTACTCTCGCTGATGAACGCCACTACGCCTGCGCCACGGTGATTGTCGAAAGCTAGCCAGGAGGGCGGTTAAATTTTATCCGCGTGGTGCATCAGCACGAATTTATCCCACAGCTGTTCTTCACTCTCGACGTGTGCCGGATCTTTCAGGATCGTATTCGGGATCGGGCACACTTTCTGGCAGGTTGGCGTGTCGTAATGACCCACGCACTCGGTGCAGCGGTCGCTGTTAATCTCATAAATGCTCTCACCCATCGAAATGGCCTCATTCGGGCACTCCGGCTCGCACATATCGCAGTTGATGCATTTTTTGGTAATTAACAGCGCCATCAGGAAAGTCTCAGAAACAACACAAACAGGGCGGGCATTATACGCCCATTTTCTGCTCAGACCAGCTTTTTCACCAGCGCTTCGCTATGGCGAATGCGCTCCGGCGCCCGCTCCAGATCCTGCTGCACCAGCCCCATAAACAGCAGATCGGTGAGCATCATTTGCGCGCTGGTGGAGGAGATGGCGGCGCTGCGCGTCGCCTGCTCTTCGGCGATAGTATACAGGCAGTGGGTCGCCTGCTGTTGCAGGGCGTTCGGGCTAAACCCGGTGATCGCCAGGATCTTACAGCCGACGCGCAGCGCTTCACCGGCCGCCATATTGATTTCCCGGCGCTCGCCGGAGTAAGAGATCGCCAGCAGAAGATCGTCGCTGGACATGGCCTGCACCGTCGCCAGCAGGGCATGCATATCCTGCTCAGAAACAGCGTTGATGCCGATCTTCATCAGCTTCCAGCTAAAGTTACGCGCCACCAGGCCGGAGGCGCCAATCCCGGTGACGATCACTCGCCGGGCGTTGCGCAGCAGCGTGACGGCTTCCCGTAGCGTCTCTTCAGTGTTGACGTCCAGCGAGGCATGCATGGCGGCGACATTGTCTTTAATCAGTTTCTCGCCGACCAGACGCAGCGGATCGTCACCGCGAATGTGGTTATGCACCGGGACGGAGTGCGGATCCGGGCTACTCGCCAGCGCTTCACTAAGGGCCAGCTTCAGCGCCGGAAAGCCTTTGAATCCCAGCTTCTGGGCAAATTTAACCACGCTGGACTGACTCACACCGGCTTCCGCTGCCAGCTGCTGCGAGCTGAGGTGCCGGGTCTCATCGGGCTGGCTTAGAATATAATCGGCCAACTTTTTGTCGCTCGCCGCCAGGGTGGGATAGCGCTGACGAATACGCGTTAAACAGTTCATTGGAGCTCCGCTGGAGCCGTCCGGCTCGTGACTGACAGAATTTTTATTCGATTATAAGGGGTATACCATGAATTAAAAATTCTTAAGCCACAATTTTTCCTTCGCCTGCTACTTTAATTCTTTCTTAACGGCAGGGGATGTTTTCCCTCGACATGGCGTCAGGCTGTTAAGCTTACCCTAACGAGAAGCGAGTTCTGAGATAAAGGAGGCAGTTTGCAGCACACTGAACGGAGAGTGGTGTTTTTCGATCTGGACGGAACCTTACACCAACAGGATATGTTCGGCAGTTTTCTGCGCTATCTGCTGCGCCATTTGCCGCTGAACCTGTTGCTGGTGGTGGCGATGGGGCCGGTGATCCTTGCCGGACTGGCAGTGAGCGGACGGGCGGCGCGCTGGCCGATGAGCCTCCTGCTGTGGGCGACAACCTTTGGCCGCCGCGAGGCGGTGCTGAAGCGGCTGGAAGCGGAGTTTGTCGGCTGGTTTCGCCATCATGTGACGGCGTTTCCGGTAGTTCATGCGCGGCTTACCGCCTACCTGACCAGCACCGATGCCGACGTCTGGTTGATCACCGGCTCGCCGCAGTCGCTGGTGGAGCAGGTCTATCGCGATACCCTCTGGTTGCCGCGGGTGAATCTGATAGCCAGCCGCACCGCGCGCCGCTGGGGCGGCTGGGTATTGACCCTGCGCTGCCTGGGGCATGAAAAGGTGGTACAGCTGGAGAAAAAGATTGGCGCCCCGCTGCGGCTGTATAGCGGCTATAGCGATAGTGAGCAGGATAATCCATTGCTCGGCTTTTGCCAGCATCGCTGGCGGGTAACCCCTCAGGGAGAGCTTCAGCAGCTGGAGTAATAGTGTGTAATTGATAGCGCCCATGTATAATGCGCCCCGCTTTTTCTGCTGGAGTGGCCGCTGTGTCTGACCTCGAACTCAATGATGAATACTGGATGCGTCATGCCCTGACGCTGGCGAAACGCGCCTGGGAAGAGGGCGAGGTGCCGGTGGGCGCGGTGCTGGTGCATAACAATCAGGTCATTGGCGAGGGCTGGAACAGGCCGATTGGCCGTCACGACCCCACCGCCCATGCGGAGATCATGGCCTTACGCCAGGGCGGACTGGTGCTGCAAAACTACCGCCTGATCGACGCCACGCTGTACGTGACCCTCGAGCCCTGCGTCATGTGCGCGGGCGCGATGGTGCACAGCCGTATCGCCCGCCTGGTGTTTGGCGCCAGGGATGCCAAGACCGGCGCCGCCGGCTCGCTGATGGATGTTCTGCACCACCCGGGAATGAACCATCGGGTTGCGATAAGCGAAGGCGTGCTGGCAGAGTCCTGCTCTGCCATGCTGAGCGACTTCTTTCGCTGGCGGCGGGAAGAGAAAAAAGCGCTGAAGAAAGCCCGGGAGCAGACTGGGGAAAGTTAATACAGGTGGCCGGGGAGTTTCATCCGGGCATTATCCATCTGCTTATCGGCACGAAACTTGAAAAAGGGCAGGGTGGTCTCCTGCGGCTGTTCGAGCTCATTGGGGAGCACGGCCGGGTAATCCTCCGCCAGGGCCAGCGTTTGCTGCTGCTGGCGCTCCTTCTCTGACAAATAGCCGACAAGGCTTATCTGATATTTGCGGATGTTTTCCACATAGGCGTAGGCCTCATGGCCGCGGGCATAGCCGTATTTTAGTTTGCTGTAATAGGGTTTCTGGCTCAGCAACGGTAAACGCAGCTTAACGTCCGCCCAGCTGTTAGGATTGCCTTTCTGTTTGCGGGTGAGCGCCATGGCGTCCAGCATATGGGCATAGCCCATATTATAAGCGGCCAGCGCAAACCAGATGCGTTCATCTTTCGGGATCGAATCCGGCACTTTATCCATCATATCCTGCAGGTAGCGCATGCCGCCGTCGATACTCTGCGCCGCATCGGTGCGGTCGGTTAGACCCAGGCTTTGCGCTGTATTGCGTGTGAGCATCATCATACCGCGCACGCCGGTGGGGGAGGTGGCCTGCGGATCCCAGTGGGATTCCTGCCAGGCGATGGCGGCCAGCAGGCGCCAGTCAATCTCGCGGGCGTATTTTTCAAACAGCGGCTGCACCTCCGGAAGAATATTTTCCACCGCGCGGAGGAAGGTGCGGGTATCGACATAATCGAAATCGTTGCCGTGGCCGAGGTACTTCTCCTCGAGGCGCGCCAGGGTGCCGTCTTCATTGATGTTGTTGAAGAAATCAAGCATTGCCGCCGACAGCGAATTATCGTCGTCCCGGGCGCTAAACCAGGTGACCGGCTGTTCGTCGGTGATATCGAGGGCCACCGCCAGCTCCGGATGGACGCGCTGAAACAGGCTGACGGCCACCGAGTCAGCGATGGTGTAATCAAGTTTACCGTCAATCACCGCCTGCATCAGCGCCGTGGTACCGCGTTTTTCGTCCACGCGCCAGGCAAGATCCGGGTATTTCTCGGCTTTTAAGGTCTGCAGGTCGTTGATCGCCACGTGGCCCGGAGCGATAGTGAGCTGCTCGGCGGTCAGCGCCGCGAGGGTGCGCGGCCGGGTATTGCCGACGCGGTAGACCAGCTGTTGCGAAACAGAATAGTAGGTGGGGCCGGCCTGATAGTTTTTCACTCGCTCCTGGTTATAGACCAGTCCGGCGGCCAGCATATCGGCCTGACCGTCGTCGAGGTCGTCAAACAGCTGGCTGATGTTTTGCCGGACGGTTATCTTAAGCGTGACGCCAAGGTAGTCGGCAAACTGCTTCGCCAGTTCATAATCCAGACCGAACGCTTTATTGTTCATGGTGGCGAAGGTCATTGGCGAGTTGATGGTGCTGATGCGCAGCTCGCCGCGAGCGATAATGCCCGCCACCCGGTTCTCGGGTTTACCAGACCAGGGGATCGACGGCCACAGGGCCGCCGCCAGCAAAAGGGTGACAATGCCGATCAGCAGATAATTAATCTTTAATTTTTTCAGAGAGTTAATCTTCTGCAGCTTCAGGTTCCTCAGCAGGCGATGTCCGGAAAAAACGCAAGGTTGTCGTCGAATGTGCGGCATTCTGCTTAATAATGCGCCAGTTGGCAACTTATTCGCGATGGTCGTCACATTTATTGATAAACAGCATCAATGATTTTATTTCTACGCAAACGGTTTCGTCGGGGCGCAGGATTCACTATAATGACGCCCGTTTCCCCCCCTGGCTCACCCTGAAAGCTTCGAAGACGAGAGACTTATGATGGAAATTTTGCGTGGTTCACCTGCACTGTCGGCATTCCGTATTAATAAACTGCTGGCACGATTTCAGGCGGCCAACCTTCCGGTAAGCGCCATATATGCCGAATATATTCATTTTGCCGATCTGAATGCCCCGCTGAGCGCTGACGATCGCGAGCGCCTGGCGCGATTGCTTCAGTATGGCCCGAGCTTGAGCAGCCATACCCCGACCGGTAAATTACTGCTCGTGACCCCTCGCCCTGGCACCATCTCTCCCTGGTCTTCTAAAGCTACCGATATCGCTCACAACTGCGGTCTGGCGCAGGTTGTGCGTCTTGAGCGCGGCGTGGCGTATTACGTTGAAGCCTCAACCCTGACCGAAGCGCAGTGGGCCGCGGTGGCGGCGGAGCTGCACGACCGCATGATGGAGAGCGTCTTCGACGAGCTGGAAGCGGGCGAGAAGCTGTTCGCTCACCATCAGCCGACGCCGGTCACCAGCGTCGACCTGCTGGGCGAAGGGCGTCAGGCGCTGATTGACGCCAACCTCCGTCTGGGTCTGGCGCTGGCCGACGACGAAATTGACTACCTGCAGGACGCGTTTACCCGCCTGGGACGCAACCCGAACGATATCGAGCTGTATATGTTCGCCCAGGCGAACTCAGAGCACTGTCGCCACAAGATTTTCAACGCCGACTGGATCATCGACGGCGAACAGCAGCCGAAGTCGCTGTTCAAAATGATCAAAAACACCTTTGAAAAAACGCCGGACTACGTGCTGTCGGCTTATAAAGATAATGCCGCGGTGATGGAAGGGTCTGAAGTCGGGCGCTATTTCGCCGACCATCAGACCGGACGCTACGACTTCCATCAGGAGCCGGCGCACATTCTGATGAAGGTGGAAACCCATAACCACCCGACGGCCATCTCTCCATGGCCGGGCGCGGCAACCGGCTCCGGCGGCGAAATCCGTGATGAAGGCGCCACCGGCCGCGGCGCGAAGCCGAAAGCGGGCCTGGTGGGCTTCTCGGTTTCCAACCTGCGTATCCCGGGCTTCGAACAGCCGTGGGAAGAAGATTTCGGTAAACCGGATCGTATTGTCACCGCCCTGGACATCATGACCGAAGGCCCGCTGGGCGGCGCGGCGTTTAACAACGAATTTGGTCGTCCGGCGCTGAACGGCTACTTCCGCACCTATGAAGAGAAAGTCACCAGCCACAATGGCGAAGAGCTGCGTGGCTACCACAAACCGATCATGCTGGCCGGCGGTATCGGCAACATCCGCGGTGAGCACGTGCAGAAGGGCGAGATTACCGTCGGCGCGAAGCTGATCGTGCTGGGCGGCCCGGCGATGAACATCGGCCTCGGCGGCGGCGCGGCGTCTTCTATGGCCTCCGGCCAGTCCGATGCCGATCTCGATTTCGCCTCCGTACAGCGTGACAACCCGGAAATGGAGCGCCGCTGTCAGGAAGTGATCGACCGCTGCTGGCAGTTGGGCGACGCCAACCCGATCCTCTTTATCCACGACGTTGGCGCCGGCGGTCTCTCCAACGCCATGCCGGAGCTGGTGAGCGACGGCGGCCGCGGCGGTAAATTCCAGCTGCGCGATATTCTCAGCGATGAGCCAGGGATGAGTCCGCTGGAGATCTGGTGTAACGAATCGCAGGAGCGTTATGTTCTGGCGGTCGCCCCGGAGCAGCTGCCGCTGTTCGACGAACTGTGCCGCCGCGAGCGCGCGCCTTATGCCGTTATCGGCGAAGCTACCGCTGAGCAGCATCTGAGCCTGAGCGACAGCCACTTTAACGATCAGCCGATCGACCTGCCGCTGGACGTCCTGCTCGGCAAAACGCCGAAAATGACCCGCGACGTGCAGACTCTGAAAGCTCAGGGTAGCGCGCTGGATCGCCAACCGATTACCCTTGCCGATGCGGTTAACCGCGTTCTGCATCTGCCGACGGTGGCCGAGAAAACCTTCCTCGTCACCATCGGCGACCGCACCGTGACCGGTATGGTCGCCCGCGACCAGATGGTTGGCCCGTGGCAGATCCCGGTGGCCAACTGCGCGGTGACCACCGCCAGCCTCGACAGCTACTATGGCGAAGCGATGGCGATGGGCGAGCGCGCCCCGGTCGCCCTGCTGGACTTCGCGGCCTCTGGCCGTCTGGCGGTCGGCGAAGCGCTGACCAACATCGCCGCCACGCAGATTGGCGAGCTGAACCGCGTGAAGCTGTCGGCTAACTGGATGGCCGCCGCCGGCCACCCGGGTGAAGACGCTGGCCTGTATGAGGCGGTGAAAGCGGTAGGCGAAGAGCTGTGCCCGGCGCTGGGCCTGACCATTCCGGTCGGTAAAGACTCGATGTCGATGAAAACCCGCTGGCAGGAAGGCAGCGAGCAGCGCGAGATGACCTCTCCGCTGTCGCTGGTCATCTCTGCCTTCGCCCGTGTCGAAGATGTCCGTCATACCGTCACGCCGCAGCTTTCGACGGAAGATAACGCCCTGCTGCTGATCGACCTCGGTAAAGGGCACAACGCGCTGGGCGCGACGGCGCTGGCGCAGGTCTATCGCCAGCTCGGCGACAAGCCGGCTGACGTGCGCGATGTCGCGCAACTGAAAGGCTTCTGGAATGCGATGCAGGCCCTGGTGGCGCAGCGTAAACTGCTGGCCTACCACGACCGCTCCGACGGCGGTCTGCTGGTCACGCTGGCGGAAATGGCCTTTACCGGCCACTGCGGCGTGGAAGCGGATATCGCCGCGCTGGGCGACGACCATCTGGCCGCGCTGTTCAACGAAGAGCTGGGGGCGGTGATTCAGGTCCGCGCCGCAGACCGTGAGGCGGTGGAAGCCATTCTGGCGGTTAACGGCCTGGCGGACTGCGTGCATTACCTCGGTAAAGCGGTTGAGGGCGATCGCTTCGTGCTGACCGCCGGCGGTCAGACGGTGTTCAGCGAAAGCCGCACCACGCTGCGCATGTGGTGGGCGGAAACCACCTGGCAGATGCAGCGTCTGCGCGACAACCCGGCCTGCGCCGATCAGGAGCATGAGGCGAAAGCCAATGATGCCGACCCGGGCCTCAATGTGAAGCTCTCGTTTGATATTAACGACGACGTCGCCGCCCCGTACATTGCCACCGGCGCGCGGCCGAAAGTGGCCGTCCTGCGCGAGCAGGGGGTGAACTCCCACGTTGAAATGGCGGCCGCCTTCCATCGCGCCGGCTTTGACGCCATCGACGTGCATATGAGCGACCTGCTGGCCGGCCGGACCGGTCTGGGCGATTTCCATGCTCTGGTAGCCTGCGGCGGCTTCTCCTACGGCGATGTGCTGGGCGCGGGCGAGGGCTGGGCGAAGTCGATTCTGTTCAACGAGCGCGTGCGCGACGAGTTCGCGACCTTCTTCCATCGTCCGCAGACGCTGGCGCTCGGCGTGTGCAACGGCTGTCAGATGATGTCCAACCTGCGCGAGCTGATCCCGGGCAGCGACCTGTGGCCGCGCTTTGTGCGCAACCAGTCTGACCGCTTTGAAGCGCGCTTTAGCCTGGTGGAAGTGACGCAAAGCCCATCCCTGCTGCTGGAAGGCATGGTTGGCTCACGGATGCCGATTGCGGTCTCCCACGGCGAAGGTCAGGTGGAAGTGCGCGACAGCGCGCATCTGGCCCAGCTGGAGAGCAAAGGTCTGGTGGCGCTGCGCTTCGTGGATAACTTCGGCAAAGTGACCGAAACCTATCCGGCGAACCCGAACGGTTCCCCGAACGGTATCACCGCGGTGACCAGCGAAAGCGGGCGCGCGACCATCATGATGCCTCACCCGGAACGCGTCTTCCGCACCGTAAGCAACTCCTGGCACCCGGAGAACTGGGGCGAGGATAGCCCGTGGATGCGTATCTTCCGTAACGCGCGTAAACAGCTGGGTTAATCTTCCCGCCGCGCTTCACGCGAACGTATCAGCCCCCTGCCTGACAGGGGGCTTTTTTTTATCTGTGATGGTCGGCACGCCAGGGTGTCGGGAATTGCCGACAACTGCGATATTGCAGTGTCGTCAATAGGCGACACTTAAGTCATTGATTTAAATGATGAGTAATCGGTAGCCTATTTGGTGTCGCTAAATAGCGACAATGCGGGTGAAAAATAAACAGTGGTGGTTCGACTGTTTCTGCGGTTAAAGTCATATATATCAGTATGTTAATAAAATGTTTTGAGAGCTGGCATAGTTCATGCATAATATTAACCAGTGGCTCATTCACCTTCTTATGTCAGCCCCTTCGGGACGCGCTACATAAACTTCGAATGACGCACAAACAGGTGCCTGCCGTCCAACTCCTGATAACAGCCTGGCTTTATCAGACATCGGGCGAAACGTCGAGTAAGGCACCGCCTCATTCCTGAACAAAGCCAGGCCTTGCGCCTGGCTTTGTTGTTTCTGCGGCGCAGCACTCAGCGGTAGCGCTTTTCTCCGGCGCGCTCCTCAGTTAGCATCGACCAGAGCTAATGATTGAGACAACATCCTTGAAGCGACTCTCTCTTTTCCCCCGTTCGCTGCGTCAGCTGGTGACGCTCTCTTTTGTGCTGATCCTGCTGCCATTGCTGGTGCTGGCCTGGCAGGCCTGGCAGAGCCTGAACGCCCTTAGCGCCCAGGCGGCGCATATTAACCGTACCACCCTGGTCGACGCCCGACGCAGCGAGGCGATGATCAATGCCGCACTGGAGATGGAGCGCAGCTATCGCCAGTACTGCGTGCTGGACGATCCGACGCTGGCGCGCGTCTATCAAAACCAGCGGCAGCGCTACAGCCAGATGCTGGACGCCCACGCCGGCGTGCTGCCGGACGAGAAGCTCTGGCAGGCGCTGCGTCAGGATGTCAGCGATCTGGCGCAGCTGCAGTGTAAAAATAGCGGACCCGATGCCCAGGCAGCCGCCAGACTGGAAGTTTTCGCCAGTAATAACAGCGATATGGTGCAGGCGACCCGGGCGGTCGTCTATTCTCGTGGCCAACAGCTGCAGCAGGAGATAGCCGAACGCGGCCAGTTTTTCGGCTGGCAGGCGCTGGTGCTGTTTCTGCTGAGCCTGGCGCTGGTGCTACTCTTCACCCGCATGATTATCGGCCCGGTGAAAGGCATCGAAAGAATGATCAATCAGCTGGGGGCAGGGAAGTCGCTGGACGACGCCGCATTGTTTACCGGCCCGCGCGAGCTGCGATCGGTGGGCAAGCGCATCATCTGGCTCAGCGAGCGCCTGGCGTGGCTGGAGTCGCAGCGGCATCAATTTCTTCGCCATCTGTCGCATGAGCTGAAAACCCCGTTGGCCAGTATGCGTGAAGGTACCGAGCTGTTGGCCGACCGGGTCGCGGGGCCCCTGACCCCTGAGCAGCAGGAGATTGTCGAGATCCTCGACAGCAGTAGCCGTAACCTGCAAAAGCTGATTGAACAGCTGCTGGACTATAACCGAAAACAGGCCGACGGCCCGGTGGCTCGCGAAGCGGTGGACCTGGTGGACCTGGTGGAAAACGTCGTGGCGGCGCACAGCCTGCCCGCGCGGGCTAAACTGATGCATACCGAACTGACGCTGCAGGCGCGGCGTTGCCTGGCAGAGCCTGCGCTATTGATAAGCGTAATGGATAATCTCTACTCCAATGCGGTGCACTATGGCGCTGAATCCGGTAACATCCGTATCCATAGCTACCGGCACGGAGAGCAGGTGCGTATTGATGTCGCCAACAGCGGCGAACCGATCCCGGCCGCGGAAAAAAACATGATATTCGAGCCTTTTTACCAGGGGAGTCACCAGCGTAAAGGGGCCGTTAAGGGCAGTGGACTGGGGTTGAGTATCGCCCGCGACTGCGTCCGGCAGATGCAAGGGGAGCTCAGCTTAGTTGATGCGCCCGCCGGGCAGGTCTGTTTTCGCATTACGCTTCCCTCAGCGCCGGAATAATCCAACTTATGAATCGATATCGGGGAACTATGTCCCAATTCCTGGCCTGGCGCCGTTCCCTCAGTGGATGGCTGCTTTCAGGCATTGCTTGTCTGACGCTGGCGGGGTGTTCCGCCGGCTTTTCACCGCATACCGCGGAAGGTACCGCCGCCCCCGGGCAGGCGCAGCATCAGGTGGCCGATTTTGTCGTGGTAGACTGCGCGGATATCTGGGCGCACAGCAGCGATGCCAGCGACAAAAATCCCCTCTACTGGCTGCGGGGCATTGACTGTGCCGATCGCCTCGCGCCGGCGCAGGCGCGGGCGGAGGCGAAACGCCATACCGACGACAGCTGGCAGGACGCGTTCCGTCGCGGCATCCTGCTTGCTGATGCTAAAATTACCCCTGAGGAGCGCCGCGACCTGGTGGCGCGTCTCGATACCTTCAGCCCGCAAATCGCCGTTCAGGTCCGCCCGCTGTATCAGCTCTGGCGCGACGGCCAGATCCGTCAGCTGCAGCTGGTGGAAGAGCGTGCCCGTTACGCGAAGCTTCAGCAGTCCAGCGATAGCGAACTGGAGACACTGCGTCAGCAGGAGCTGGCGCTGCGCGAGCAGCTGGAGCTGACCACCCGCAAGCTGGAGAACCTGACGGATATCGAACGCCAGCTCTCCAGCCGCAAGCCGGGCGGCAATTTCGGCAGCGAAAAAGTGCCGGAGGTGATCCATGACGATCCGTAAACCGGCGCGTTTACTGCTGGTGGATGACGATCCGGGACTGTTGAAGCTACTGGGCATGCGCCTGGTCAGCGAAGGCTACAGCGTGGTCACCGCCGAGAGCGGGCCGGAAGCGCTGCGCGTGCTGGGGCGTGAGAAAGTGGATCTGGTGATTAGCGATCTGCGGATGGATGAAATGGACGGCCTGCAGCTGTTTAGCGAGATCCAGAAGGGCCACCCCGGCATGCCGGTGATCATTCTCACCGCTCACGGTTCGATTCCCGACGCCGTGGCGGCTACCCAGCAGGGGGTGTTCAGCTTCCTGACCAAGCCGGTCGATAAAGATGCCTTATATAAAGCCATTGATGAGGCGCTGGAGCAGCGCTCGCCGGCCACCGACGAAGCCTGGCGCCAGGCGATTGTAACCCGCAGCCCGCTGATGCTGCGCCTGCTTGAGCAGGCCGGGATGGTGGCGCAATCGGATGTCAGCGTACTGATTAATGGCCAGAGCGGGACCGGGAAGGAGATCGTCGCCCAGGCGATCCACAACGCCAGCCCGCGTCATGATAAGCCGTTCGTGGCGATCAACTGCGGCGCGCTGCCGGAACAGCTGCTCGAATCCGAACTGTTTGGCCATGCGCGGGGCGCTTTTACCGGCGCGGTCAGTAACCGTGAAGGATTATTCCAGGCCGCTGAGGGTGGTACGCTGTTTCTCGACGAGATCGGTGATATGCCGGTTGCGTTGCAGGTGAAGCTGCTGCGCGTCCTGCAGGAGCGCAAGGTGCGCCCGCTGGGCAGCAACCGCGATATCGAAATCAACGTGCGGATTATCTCCGCCACCCACCGCGACCTGCCGAAGGCGATGGCCCGCGGCGAGTTTCGTGAAGACCTGTTCTACCGCCTCAACGTAGTGAACCTGAAAATACCGCCGCTCTCCGAACGCACGGAAGATATTCCGCTGTTGGCCAACCATCTGCTGCGTCAGTCCGCCGATCGCCATAAGCCGTTCGTGCGGGCATTTTCCAGCGATGCAATGAAGCGGCTGATGGCTGCCAAATGGCCGGGCAACGTGCGCCAGCTGGTGAATGTGATCGAGCAGTGCGTGGCCCTGACTTCGTCGCCAGTGATCGGCGACGCGCTGGTTGAGCAAGCGCTGGAGGGCGAGAACACGGCGCTGCCGACCTTCGTGGAGGCGCGCAATCAGTTTGAGCTGAACTACCTGCGCAAGCTGCTGCAAATTACCAAGGGCAACGTCACTCACGCCGCGCGGATGGCAGGGCGCAACCGCACCGAATTCTATAAGCTGCTGTCGCGCCATGAGCTCGACGCCAACGACTTTAAAGAGTAGCTCCGCACTATAGCGCAAGTTATGATACGGTAAGCAACCGGTTACGCGATTAAGACAGGAACCCCATGAAAAAGATTGATGCGATTATTAAACCTTTCAAACTGGATGACGTGCGTGAAGCGCTGGCCGAAGTCGGCATCACCGGGATGACGGTAACGGAAGTGAAAGGCTTTGGCCGCCAGAAAGGGCACACCGAACTGTACCGTGGTGCCGAGTATATGGTCGATTTTCTGCCGAAAGTAAAAATTGAAATTGTGGTGACCGACGATATCGTCGATACCTGTGTGGATACCATCATCCGTACCGCACAGACCGGTAAAATCGGCGACGGTAAAATCTTTGTCTTCGACGTGGCGCGGGTCATTCGTATTCGTACCGGCGAAGAAGACGACGCGGCGATTTAACGCTCGCCGCTCGCTGCAGTATTGCCGGGTGGCGCTGTGCTTACCCGGCCTACAGATCCCCGCATCGTCGGGGCTTACAGCACCTTATGCGGGCCGAAGCATTCGTAATGAATGTTGTCTTTGTTGATCCCTAATTCGACCAGCTGCTTCGCTGCAAACTGCATAAACGCTACCGGGCCGCAGAGATAATACTGCATCTGCGGGTCGCGAATATTGTCCGCCACTGCTGCTAAATCCATCAAACCTTCGCTATCAAAACGTCCAGCCTGACGGTCGGCCTCAGTCGGGGTGCGATACCAGACGTGAGAGGTAAACGCCGGCAGCGCCGCGCCGAGCGCCTTCACTTCATCGGCAAAGGCGTGAACGTCGCCATTTTCCGCCGCATGGAACCAGTTCACCTGACCCTGATGACCGCTCTTCGCCAGCGCATCCAGCATCGCCAGCATCGGCGTTTGCCCGACGCCGCCAGAGAGCAGAGTGACCGGCGTCTGTGACTTAACGTTAAGGAAGAAATCTCCCGCCGGGGCGGCCAGATAGACCACATCGCCTTCGCTGGCATGGTTATGCAGCCAGCTGGAAACCTGACCGCCTTCCTCGCGTTTAACCGCAATGCGGTAGCCTTTGCCGTCCGCTTTGCGGGTCAGGGAGTACTGGCGGATTTCCTGATATTCGAAGCCTTCCGGTTTCAGCCAGATGGCCAGGTACTGGCCAGGCTGGTAATCGGCGACCGGCTGGCCATCAACCGGTTCGAGCTCAAAGCTGGTGATAAGCTGGCTGCGCGGGGTTTTCTTCACGATGCGGAACGCGCGGGTCCCTTCCCAGCCGCCGGTTTTACTGGCGTTTTGCTGATAGATCTCGGCTTCACGGCCGATAAAGACGTTCGCCAGCACGCCGTAGGCTTTACCCCAGGCATCGAGCACTTCCTGGCCCGGGCTGAACATTTCATCGAGGGTCGCCAGCAGATGGCTGCCAACAATATTGTACTGCTCCGGTTTGATCTGGAAGCTGGTGTGTTTCTGGGCGATCTTTTCCACCGCCGGCAGCAGGGCAGGCAGGTTATCGATATTGCTGGCGTAGGCGGCAATAGCGTTGAATAACGCTTCACGCTGATCGCCGTTGCGCTGGTTGCTCATGTTGAAGATCTCTTTGAGCTCCGGATTATGCGCGAACATACGATCGTAGAAATGGGCGGTTAATTTCGGGCCGGTCTCTACCAGCAGGGGAATGGTGGCTTTTACCGTGGCGATGGTTTGAGCGTCAAGCATAGCGTGCTTCCTTATGTATTATCTTAATGATGTATTTTAAATGCATCTTAAAGAAATAACCCTGAGTTGTAAATGGTTCTTTAACACATTCCCCCGATCCAGTTACAACATGAAGAATTTGCATCACAAACCTGAAAAGAAATCCGTTGATACTGAGAGAGGCGTTATTGCTCAAAGCCTTGTGTCATGCGGAGCCAATCGTTTGCGTAAAATCCTTTGTCAAGACCTGTTATCACAGAATGATTCGGTTATACTGTGGGCCGTTGTCCAATCGGACCGCCTTTTTAGGCCGAAATTTTATTGTTAGCTGAGTCAGGAGATGCGGATGTTAAAGCGTGAAATGAACATTGCCGATTATGATGCCGAACTGTGGCAGGCTATGGAGCAGGAAAAAGTACGTCAGGAAGAGCACATCGAACTGATCGCCTCCGAAAACTACACCAGTCCGCGCGTTATGCAGGCGCAGGGCTCTCAGCTGACCAACAAATATGCTGAAGGGTATCCGGGCAAGCGTTACTACGGCGGCTGTGAATACGTCGACGTGGTTGAACAGCTGGCAATCGACCGCGCGAAAGAACTGTTCGGCGCTGACTATGCTAACGTCCAGCCGCACTCCGGCTCCCAGGCTAACTTTGCCGTCTACACCGCGCTGCTGCAGCCGGGCGACACCGTGCTGGGGATGAACCTGGCGCAGGGCGGCCACCTGACTCACGGCTCCCCGGTTAACTTCTCCGGCAAACTGTACAACATCATCCCTTACGGTATCGATGAGTCCGGTAAAATTGACTACGACGACATGGCGAAGCAGGCTCAGGAACACAAACCGAAGATGATCATCGGTGGTTTCTCCGCTTACTCCGGTATCGTTGACTGGGCGAAAATGCGTGAAATCGCTGACAGCATCGGCGCTTACCTGTTCGTCGATATGGCGCACGTGGCAGGCCTGATTGCCGCTGGCGTGTACCCGAACCCGGTTCCGCATGCTCACGTTGTGACCACCACCACCCACAAAACCCTGGCGGGTCCGCGCGGCGGCCTGATTCTGGCGAAAGGCGGTAGCGAAGAGCTGTACAAAAAACTGAACTCTGCCGTGTTCCCAAGCGCGCAGGGCGGCCCGCTGATGCACGTTATCGCGGCGAAAGCGGTGGCGCTGAAAGAAGCGATGGAGCCAGAGTTTAAAGTTTACCAGCAGCAGGTTGCGAAAAACGCTAAAGCGATGGTGGAAGTGTTCCTGAACCGCGGCTACAAAGTGGTGTCTGGCGGTACTGAGAACCACCTGTTCCTGCTGGATCTGGTGGATAAAAACCTGACCGGTAAAGAAGCTGACGCCGCTCTGGGCCGCGCCAACATCACCGTCAACAAAAACAGCGTGCCGAACGATCCGAAGAGCCCGTTCGTGACCTCCGGTATCCGTATCGGTTCTCCGGCTGTGACTCGCCGCGGCTTTAAAGAAGCGGAAGTCAAAGAGCTGGCTGGCTGGATGTGTGACGTGCTGGACAATATCAATGACGACGCGGTCATTGAGCGCGTGAAAGGTAAAGTGCTGGATATCTGCGCCCGCTTCCCGGTATATGCGTAAGCGTTAGCGTTGACATCAAAAAGGCCGCGTATGCGGCCTTTTTTGCGTCTGGAGATTAGCGGCGGTCGAGGGAGATCGCCCCGGGGCCGGTTATTGCCAGCAGCAGGAAAGCGCCGGCGATGCTGACGTTTTTCCAGAAGTTAATCATGTTCGGCAATACCGCATCGCCAGTCATATCCCAGTAGTGATGGCCAATCACCGCCGTGCCCAGGGTGTAGAAAATAAAGATGACCGCCAGCGGGCGGGTGAAAAAGCCGAGCACAATCAGAATCGCGGCAGGCACTTCCATAATGACGGCGATAATCGCCGCCAGGGTCGGCATCGGCGCGCCGCAGGCGGCCATGTACTGCACCGTACCGTCAAAGCCCAGCAGTTTGGGGTAGCCAAAAAGAATAAACAGAATCACCACGGCGATGCGGGCGATAAGCAGCAACAGAGAGCGGGAAGCGCCAAAATCAAAATAGCGGAGTGTGTTCATAATCAGCTCGTTATGAGAGACGTGTGATTTAAACGTAATACACAAATTTGCGCTCCGCCACGTTCGTTTATGACTAAACCAGCGTCTGCAATTGCTCCTCAACGTACAGATAACCTATCCCCATCAGCTGCTGGGCGCGTGTCAGCTGGCCAAAGCCTATTTGGGTGGCGTGCGCTCGCGGCGTATCCCGGTGGTCAAAGGGGTTGAAACCCGTTTGTTTAACGATACTTTCCAGCCACTGCTCACCGAAGGCGCAGCTGCGCCCGTAAAGCCAGATTTGATTAATATTTAATATATTCAGGAAATTATAGAGGCTTAAGCCAATCGCGTTGGCAGCGTTATCAACCCATGCGCGAATTTGCACATCTCCCTCTTTCCAGGCCTCAATGAGCGACGCCGTGGTTAACTGCTCGGGGGCGAGCGTTGCTTTAGGCTGCGTTTTGAGCCACATTCGGGCCTGTTTTTTCAGCGCGCTGAGAGAGGCGACGGTTTCGAGGCAACCGTATCTTCCGCAGTCGCAGGCGTTGCCGTCAGGATTGACAATCGTATGCCCTATCTGCCCGCTGCCGTACAGACTGCCGCGATAAATATGATCGTTAATCACAAATGACGAGCCGATACCGTAGTCGACGTTGATCACGCAAAAATCCTGCTGTGTACCCTGATGCTGCCACTTCTCCGCCAGCGCTAGCATCACGCAGTCGTTATCTACCCGAACCTGCACGCCAAGCCGCTCCTCAAGCAGATACTTTATTTCGATCGGTGTTTTCCAGCGTGCCTGGGGCATGGTTTGTGAAACGCCGGTAATCGGATCAACCTGTCCATGCACGCCAAGGGCGAGATTGATGCTGTGCTGCGGGTAGCGGCGGTGGATATGCCGCCAGCATTCAACAATGGCCTCAAGCAGGGCCTGAGGAGTGGGCGCGTTGACCGGCAAATGCTGATGGCCATCCACTGCCAGCAGGCGGGCGTCGGCAAGCTGATATTCAATGCTGGTCGGGGTGATATTCATGCACAGTGTCCAGGCGCCGTGCTCGGGGATCTGGTAGCTGCCGCTGTTCACGCCCCGTTTGCTCAAGTGTTCCGTTGAGTGACCGATCAATCCCTCGCTAAGCAGCTCGGCCAGAATATTGCTCACCGCCGGAATGGAGAGACCGGTGAGTTGAGAGAGCTGTGATTTACTGAGCTGCTTTTCCCGCCACAGATGGGAAAGAAAAATCGACTTATTGGCCTGCCGGACCCGGGCGTTATTAAAGCCAGTACGCTGCATACACTTAACTCCCTTAACTATATTGCGTGAGCATTGCGCATTTTAACAGCGAATTGGCGATATAGACTCCTGTTATTGCAATTTTTACTTCGTTTTGTTTAGTGGAGGCATCATGTACGGTTCGGTTAAGGTCTGGCAGGAAATCATTTCATTACCAACGTGGACGACGGGCGCGGAAGATCCGAACCCTATGTTTCTGGAAAAACGTGTTTATCAAGGATCTTCCGGCAGCGTCTATCCCTACGGCGTGATTGATACCCTGACCGGCGAACGTGAAATGCGCGATTATCAGGCAGTGTGGATGGAGAATGATTTCCTTCGGGTCATGCTGCTACCGGAGCTTGGCGGCCGTATTCACCGGGCATATGATAAAGTCAAACAACGTGATTTCGTCTATTACAATGAGGTGGTTAAGCCAGCCCTGGTAGGGCTGCTCGGGCCCTGGATCTCCGGCGGAATCGAATTTAACTGGCCGCAACATCACCGGCCGACGACCTTTAAGCCGGTCGATTTTTCTATTCAGCAGGGAGAAAACGGCGCGCAGACCGTATGGATGGGGGAAGCGGAGCCCATGCGCGGTTTGCAGGTTATGGCCGGGTTTACGCTCTATCCTGACCGCGCGCTGATTGAAATCACTGGCAAGATCTTCAATGGTAACGCCACGCCGCGCCATTTCCTGTGGTGGGCCAACCCTGCAGTAAAAGGCGGCGATGCCCACCAGAGTGTATTCCCACCCGATGTCACCGCTGTATTCGACCATGGTAAGCGTGATGTTTCCGCTTTCCCGATTGCCACCGGTACCTACTACAAAGTGGACTATTCTGCGGGGGTTGATATCTCCCGTTATAAAAACGTCCCGGTACCCACTTCGTATATGGCGGAGAAGTCGGATTACGATTTTGTCGGCGCTTATCATCATGACGAGCGAGGCGGGTTACTGCATGTTGCCGATCACCATGTCTCTCCTGGTAAGAAACAGTGGAGCTGGGGGTACGGGGATTTTGGCCAGGCCTGGGATCGAAATCTGACCGATGAAAATGGCCCTTATATTGAGCTGATGACCGGCGTCTTCACCGATAACCAGCCTGACTTTACGTGGCTTGCGCCTTATGAAGAGAAGGTGTTTGTGCAAAATTTCCTTCCCTATAGCGAGTTAGGGATGGTGCAAAATGCTAATACACAGCTGGCACTGAAGCTGGTTCGCGAGTCTGGGCAACTGCAGCTTGGCGTATATGCCATTGCTCCGCTAAATCATATCGTGGTTGAACTCAGCGCTGACCATCAGCCATTGTACGAAACTCAGCTGACGCTGAAGCCCGGTGAGAGCTGGCAGCAGACGCTGCCGGAAAATGGCGTCGGGCGCTTAACCCTCAAAGTGAAAACCGCCGAGAACCAGCCGCTGCTGGATTATCAGGAACATATAACCCAACAGACGCCGCTGCCCGAACCAGCTATAGCGCCCGCGTTACCGGAAGCGATCCACAATGGCGACGAGCTCTATTTTATCGGCCAGCACCTTGAACAATACAACCACGCAAGCCGCTACGCCGGGGATTACTATCGTCGGGCGGTTGAGCTCGATCCGCAGGATTATCGCAATAATGTTGCCCTCGGTACCCTGGCGTTCAACAGTGCCGACTGGGCGCTGGCGGAACAGTGTGCCCGTGCTGCGCTACAGCGCGCGCATCGTTTGAATAAGAACCCGCGAGATGGCGAAGCCAGTATGCTGCTTGCCAGCGTGCTGGAAAGGATGGGGGATGATGCAGGCGCCTGGGATCACTATTACAAAGCCTCCTGGAGCGGTAACTGCCGTGACGCCGCCTGGTGGTCGCTGGCGCGGCTGGCGATGAAGCGCGGTGATGTTGCCGATGCGCTGGAAAAAGTAAACACCAGTCTGCGGTTCAACGCCAGCAATCCTCTGGCGATGGGGTTGAAAGCGCTGGCATTAGCCAACAGTGGGCAGAAGAAAGCAGCGCTGGAGTTTATTTTCGCCTCTCTTGAGCAATACCCATTGAGCTATCCGCTGCACTGCGCGCGCTGGATGATTGAGCGGAGCGACGACGCGCGAGAAACCCTGCTGCGCATCACGGGGCGCAGAGGGGTCAACGCCAGCCTGCTGGCGGGCTGGCTGCTCTCTATCGGACAGACGTCGGCGGTGAAAGAGGTTCTTGCGGTTCTGGACAGTCAGGAAGCGCTGCCGATGCTCTGGCGTGCGTCGCTAAGTGATGATGCCAATGAACGCCAACAGTTTATTGCCGCCGCCGAGCACTGCCATGCGCACAATGTTCGTTTCCCTAACTCGCTCGATGAAGTTCAGATGCTCCAGTCGCTGGGCGACAGCGCTTTTGCCCGCTATCTACTCGGTTGCTTCTGGTACAGCAAACGTCGCTATGACGAGGCGGTGAGCTGCTGGCGCGAGACGCTCGAAAAATCTCCCGATTATGCGCCCGCTCATCGTCTGCTGGGCGTTTACTCCTGGAATAAACAGCAGGATGCAACGCAGGCGCTGGCTTATCTGCAGCGCGCCGTAGCGCTGGAGCCGGACAATGCGCGCTTCCTGTTTGAACTCGATTTTTTGCAAAAATTACTGGCCAGGCCGGTACATGAGCGACTGACGACGCTGGTGGAACGTAAAGCCGTGGTGCTGAAGCGGGACGACCTGACCGCTGAGCTGCTAAGCCTGTGGAACGCGTCCGGTCATTATGCCGATGCCGCCGCGATTCTGGATACGCGCGTATTCCATCCCTGGGAAGGAGGAGAAGGGAAAATCACCGGCCAGTATTTGCTCAATCAGCTCCATCGGGCATTACAGTTCATCGAGCGTGGGGCGTTTAAACAGGCCACGGACTGTCTGAAAGCCGCATTACGCTATCCCGACAATCTGGGGGAGGGGCGACTGCCTGGGCAAACGGATAACGATATCTGGTATTTGCTGGGCTACTGCGCAGAACAGGCTGGGGATGCGCAGCAGGCGGCGGAATATTACCAGCTTGCCCGGCAAGGGGGCTCAACGCTGGACGCCGGGCGGTACTACAACGATCAACCCGCCGATTACCTTTTCTGGCAGGGCATTGCGCTGCGTAAGAGCGGTAACCCAGCGCAGGCCGAGCAGCACTTCCGCCATTTTATCGACTGGGCCGCGCAGCATCGGGATGACGTTCCGCAAGTCGATTTTTTTGCCGTCTCTCTTCCGGACCTGGTGGTTCTCGATGTATCAGCGCAGCAGAGACATCAGCAGCACTGCTTGTTTATTGAAGCGCTGGGCCATCTGGGGCTGGGCAACGTATCCGCCTGCCAGCAGAGGATGCAGCAGCTTCTGCAAATAAATCCGGCTCATGATAAGGCGCATCTGATTCGCCATGCCCTGCAAAGCGGCATTTTTTCCTGAACCTCAATGGGCGGGCTCGGCCCGCCTGAACCCTACTGTTCCCTGCGTTTCCCTTATAGAGGAATCATTATGAACAACGCGCAGACACATCTGAAAATGGGCTACGTCTGGACGATTTGTCTGGTCGCCGCCTGCGGTGGTTTACTGTTTGGCTATGACTGGGTGGTGATTGGCGGCGCTAAGCCATTTTATGAAGCCTGGTTTTCAATTACGGACCCGGCGCAGTCCGGCTGGGCGATGAGCTCAGCGCTATTGGGCTGTATTTTCGGCGCATTAATTTCGGGATGGTGCGCAGACAAACTGGGGCGCAAGCTGCCATTAATTCTTTCCGCCGTGCTGTTCAGCGCGTCGGCCTGGGGGACGGCGGTCGCCAGTCATTTCGATATGTTTGTGGTTTACCGCATTGTGGGCGGCGTAGGGATTGGTCTGGCTTCCGCTCTCAGCCCGCTTTACATTGCCGAAGTCAGCCCGGCAGAGAAAAGAGGACGTTTTGTCGCGGTCAATCAGCTCACCATCGTGATTGGCGTGCTGGCCGCTCAGTTAATCAATCTGATGATTGCTGAACCGGTGGAGCCGGGGGCGACGCAGCAGATGATTGTGGACAGCTGGAATGGGCAGATGGGCTGGCGCTGGATGTTCGGTGCGGAACTGGTGCCGGCACTGGCGTTTCTGGTCCTGATGTTTTTTGTCCCCGAGTCGCCGCGCTGGCTCATGAAGGCCGGTAAACCGGAGCGCGCCCGGGCTGCGCTGGAACGCATTGGTTCTGCCGACTATGCCGACAGGATCCTGCGTGAAATCGCGCATACCCTGGAAAAGGATAACAATAAAGTCTCCTACGGCGCGCTGTTGGCTCCCCAGGTGAAACCGATTGTGATCATTGGCATGGTGCTCGCCATATTCCAGCAGTGGTGTGGGATTAACGTCATCTTTAACTACGCGCAGGAGATTTTTGCCTCGGCGGGGTTCGATATTAACAGCACGCTGAAATCGATCGTCGCGACGGGCGTCGTTAATCTGGTCTTTACCATTGCGGCGCTGCCGCTGGTGGATAAAATCGGTCGCCGTAAATTAATGCTGCTTGGCGCTTCGGGATTGACGCTGATCTATGTGCTGATCGCCGGCGCTTACGCCATGGGCATTATGGGGTGGCCGGTACTGTTGCTGGTGCTGGCGGCGATTGCTATTTATGCGTTGACCCTGGCGCCGGTGACCTGGGTGCTGCTGGCGGAGATTTTTCCCAACCGCGTACGTGGACTCGCGATGTCTTTAGGTACCCTGGCGCTGTGGATCGCCTGTTTCCTGTTAACCTATACTTTCCCGCTGCTTAATGCCGGTCTGGGCGCGGCAGGAAGCTTCCTGCTGTATGGTGTTATTTGCGCTGCCGGCTACCTCTATATCCTGCGCAACGTCCCGGAAACGAAAGGTATCACCCTCGAAGCGCTGGAAGAGCAGCTGGCGCAGCGTCATACGGGCGTGAATGCGGCGAAGCAGGAGCAGATGCGCTAATGGCGGAAGAGTGGATTCTGGAGAACGCGCATCTGCGGATGTGCGTCTCTTCTCTGGGCGGCAAAGTGCAAAGTTTATTCTCGCGGCAATATCAAGCGCCGGTGCTATATGAAAATCCCGCCGGCGGCATGTTTCCGATGCTGCCATTGGCCAATCGCGTCGCCGGCAACCGTTTTATTTTTCATGGGCAGGAGATTATCCTGCCTCGCCACCATGCCGACGAGTATTTCTTTCTTCACGGTGACGGCTGGTTACAGCGCTGGGATATCATTGAGTACGGCGCCGAGTATTGTGTATTACAGCTGCGTCGGCAGCATGCCTGCGGTTTCGATTATCTGGCGCAGCTCCGCTACCAGTTGCTGCGTAACCAGCTGATAGCGGAGCTAACGCTTACCCACTATGGGGAGGTCCCTGCGCTTTACGGCTGCGGCTTTCATCCCTTTTTCCCTTTCGATGAACGCAGCAAGGTTCAGTTCCAGGTCAGCGGTTACTGGCCGGAAGGGGAGAATCACTTACCTCTCAACTGGCAAGGAAACTTGCCCGACTATGCCAATTTCAGCGTGGCTCAGTTCGGTGAAGATCGTTGGCTGAACGTGGGTTATTCCGGCTGGGGCGGGCGGGCGAGGGTAAGCAATGACGTGATGAGTATCACAATTCTATCGCAAACTCCGTGGTTGATGCTGTTCAGAATGCAAGGTGAATCATTCCTTTGCCTCGAGCCGCAAAGCCATCCGGTAAACGCCCACAACATGGACGGGCAGCCGGGGCTGCGAGTTTTAGGCGCGGGAGAGAAGCTGAATTTTTCGCTGAAAATCATCATCGAGGGGGCATAAATAACGAGCTATCGGCAGACAAGAGCATCTTGCGCCCGCCGGGGTTTATCGCCAGACTATCGCCACCATTCGGGAGGAAATCATGGTCTTGCACTCCACGCGCTGGCTGGCGCTCAGTTATTTCACCTACTTTTTTAGCTACGGTATTTTTCTGCCCTTCTGGAGCGTCTGGCTGGCTGGAAACGGGCTGACTCCGGAAACCATCGGCATTTTACTTGGCGCCGGTCTGGTGGCCCGTTTTCTCGGCAGTCTGCTGATTGCCCCGCGGGTGAGCGATCCCTCCCGGCTGATCGCCGCGCTGCGCGTGCTGGCGCTGTTAACCTTGCTCTTCGCGCTGGCCTTCTGGGCCGGCAGCCACGTAGCATGGCTGCTGGCGATCATCATCGGCTTCAACCTGTTCTTTTCGCCGCTGGTGCCGCTGACGGATGCTCTGGCCAATACCTGGCAAAAGCAGATCACCATGGACTATGGCCGGGTGCGGCTGTGGGGCTCTATTGCCTTTGTGATTGGTTCGGCGCTGACCGGCAAGCTGGTGAGCCTGTTCGATTACCGGGCGATCCTGCTGATGCTAAGCCTGGGGGTCGCCTCGATGCTGCTCGGCATGCTGCTTAAGCCGTCGGTGATGCCCCAGGGGGAGTCGCGCCAGCAGCAGGGGGCCGGAATGGCGGCCTGGCTGACGCTGGTGCGCCAAAGCTGGCGCTTTCTCGCCTGCGTTTGTCTGCTGCAGGGAGCGCATGCCGCCTACTATGGCTTTAGCGCCATCTACTGGCAGCAGGCCGGCTATTCCGCCTCGGCGGTCGGTTATCTGTGGTCGTTAGGCGTGGTGGCGGAAGTGGTGATCTTCGCGTTGAGTAAAAAGGTGTTCCGCCGCTTCAGCGCCCGCGACCTGCTGTTGCTCTCCGCCGTCTGCGGGCTGATTCGCTGGGGACTGATGGGCTGGACCACGGCGCTGCCGGGACTCATCCTTGCGCAGATCCTTCACTGTGGCACCTTCACGGTGTGTCATCTGGCGGCGATGCGGTATATCGCCGCCCGTCAGGGTAGCGAAGTGATCCGTCTGCAGGCCGTCTACTCCGCGGTGGCGATGGGCGGCAGTATTGCCATCATGACCGTCTTCGCCGGTTTCCTCTATCAGCACCTGCACCAGGGCGTATTCTGGGTGATGGCCCTGCTGACGCTCCCGGCGATGGCTATACGGCCAAAAGCGGTGGCGGCCTAGTCCTCGAGCATGGCGCAGATATGCTGCTGCTGGCGTTCAGTGAAGTAGTTCTCCGCGTGGATCAGCGGCGGCGAAAACAGCGGCAGCGCCGTCGCATAGGGGGTGACGATAAGCGTCACCCCTTTGGGCGCACCTTCCTTCTGAAAGCGCTCTACGCTCTGGTATTTGATATTCAGCGGCAGCAGCGTTAGTTCGCGCAGCTGTTGTTCCAGGGCCTCTTCAATTGCTGGGTTGTCATCGGTTAGCAACAGCACCTGTTTCTCGTGCAGGTCGCTTTTCTGCATCAGCCAGGCGCCAAAGATCACCGCGATTAAACCGGTCTCTTCCTCATTAAAACGGATGTGCCAGGCCTCCTCGAATTCGCTCAATGCCGCCTGGGTGGTACGCAGTAAGCGAGGGTAGAGCCGGGTCACTTCCTCTGTGAGCGTGCTGTCGATGCCGATAGCAAACACGCTGCGGATCAACGCCTGCGACAAATGAATATAGAGTTGATCGCTGAGCCCCTGCTCATCACTGAACGCTCTGCCAGCGAGGATCTGGAAGCGGTGGATCAGGCCGGAGATAGCCAGCCGCAGGCGGCGATCGTGCGGGTGACCGTCGCGGACCGGGTCGGGGGTTTTGAGCAACATAAACAGCAGCGAGAGGAAAAAAGGTTCTCCGACATGGGGCGGAGCGCCGACCCGACGCTGCCAGTGGCGGACAATCTCCTGCGCCAGGGTGAACTCGGCGGCGGTTTGAGCCCAGCGTTGCTGTTCCTCATTGAAGTCCGGAGAGTATCCCCGGTGATGTTCGAGCAGACAGTACTGCAGGTACAAGCGCAGAAACTGCACGTCGCGGCAGTCAAACTGGCGATTGAGCGCCCGCGCGCAGCGGTTCACCAGCGCCTGCAGATTGGTATCATCGTATAAGGTGCGGGCAATGCCTTCCTGTTTAAGCTGCGTTTTCAGCGCCGGGGTAAAATGATGATTAACGAACTGTGGGCAGAGGCGCAGCCCCCGCCGCAGCGCATGCAGCAGACATAAACGTTGGTCGAGCGCGGCGCCTTCAATCCGATAGCTGCCGTCCACCTGTGACTGGAGGGTCAAACGGTGGTAACGCTGAATTTCGCGTCCGGTCTCCTCAATATCCTGCCGGGCCGTGGTCTCATCAACGAGGTTGATCCTGCCAAGCCGTTCAGTCGTCACCGACTGTCCGGGCAGATAAAACATCAGGAGCACCTGGCTACGGCGCTGTGGACTGGAAAGCGCAGATGGTGGTTCAATGACGGTCATCATCTGGTAAGTTCCAGTTAGGGTTTCCGCTAAGGATAGACAATGACCGCGGCGTGGGCAGGGAAGAGCGTCCGCTTTTACTCAGGATTGCTGGCGAAGTTCACAGAATTTTTCACGTGAGGAACAGATGAACAGAGTGAAACAATGCACAAGCGCGGCGTTTTTCATGGTTTTATCATGGTCGGCCGCTGCGCATCCGCATAGCTTCATCAGCCTGCAAAGCGAGCCGGTGGTCAAGGACGGTCTGCTGAGCGCCTTTAAAATGCGCTGGACGATGGATGAAATTACCTCATCGGATCTGCTCTATGATGCCGGAAACGCCAAACCGGGCAGCGAAGTCTGGAAAAAGCTGGCGGCGGAGGTGATGGCCAACGTGCTCGGTCAGCACTATTTCAGCGAGCTGTGGCATAACGGTCAGCGGGTTAAATTTGACAATCGTCCCGACGGTTACGGCCTCGAACGTGACGGACTGCAGGCGGTACTCACCTTTACTCTGCCGCTGGCGACGCCGCAACCCATTGCCGGGCAGACGTTTACCTTTTCCACCTTCGACCCGACCTACTACGTCGATATGTTTTATGACAAGGATAGCGATTTTTCCCTGCCCGCAGGGCTGCGGGCCGCCTGTAAGGCAACGGTGATGACGCCAAAACCGAACGACAAAATGCTCTCATACGCCCAGTCGCTGGATAAAGCGGATGCGCCGCCGGAGGATATGGCGCTGGGCAGCTATTTTGCCCAGAAGGTGACCCTGACATGTCAGTAATTTTTACTCCGCGCGCGCGATCTTCGCGCTGGAAAGCGCTGTGGCCGCTGGCGCTGTTGCTGGCTGTGAGCATCATCGGCGGCATTTGGCTGTGGCGGGCGTGGCCGCAGGTGCTGATGCAGAGCGCAGTCTGGCAGCGTTCGCTCAATCTGGAACTCAGCCGGCTGCTGCAGGCGGTGGCGGAGAACCCGGCGGCGGCAGGGCTGTCGCTGCTGGGGTTTAGCTTCGTTTACGGGGTGCTCCATGCCTTAGGGCCCGGACACGGTAAAATTGTCATTACGACCTGGCTTGCCACCCATCCCGCGAAGCTGAAATCAAGCATTGGCCTGACGCTGGCCGCCTCTTTATTACAGGGGCTGGTGGCCATCGCGCTGGTGGTCGTGGTGCTGGCGCTGCTGCAGCTGCCGGCGCGCCAGCTGCACCTCAGCAGTTTCTGGCTGGAGAAGGGGAGCTATTTGCTGGTGGGTGCGTTAGGGCTGCTGCTGTGCTGGCGGGCGTTAAAAAAGCTGCGTCTGCTGCTGCGCCGGCCAACGTTTACCGCTTTTACCCCGCATCATGTTCATAACGAACACTGCGGCTGCGGGCATCAGCATCTCCCGGCCCCGGAGCAGCTGCAGGCCGGCGACGACTGGCGGGCTCGCGCCGCGATTGTCCTGTCGATGGGCATGCGTCCCTGCTCGGGGGCGATCATGGTTCTGCTGTTCAGCAAGGTAATCGGCGTTTTTGGCTGGGGGATGGCGGCGGCGCTGGCGATGGCGGCGGGAACCTCGTTGACTATCACGGCGCTGGCGCTGTTGGTGCATGGGTTCCGCCAACTGGCGATCCGCCTCAGTCGCCATCAGGCGCCAGCGTTATGGAAGCAGGTTAGTTGGGCGACGCTGGCGCTGGCCGGCGGCGTCATATTGCTGGCGGCGGCAGGGGTGATGTGGCTCAGCGCCGTCCCTGCCGGCGGTGGGATCCGTCCGTTTTAGACAGACGCCGGGCGCAAATCCTAAAGTGGGCGCCAGCGCTTGCCGCTGGCGAAGCGATGCTCTAGTTTTCCGCTTTTCGGCGGATGACAAGGAGTCGCTATGGCCGCAAATATCGTTTCTCCCGCGCAGAGCGGGCGGTTCTATTATGGCTGCGCCGGCGCCGCCGGGCTGCTGGCGGGCCTGGCGATCGTATTCTGGTTTCCAGCCCTGGCCAGCTGGTGGCCGTCAGATCTGGTGCGTGTCTACCACGCCATGCCGTATGTTATGCGATTAGGGGTGGCGAGTGTCGCGGATATTCCGCTGGTGGCCTACGCCACCCTAACGCTGTCGGGCTTCGTGCTGGCCTTTTGTCATCCCGGTCACAGTAAACTGCCCATTGTTGCCTGGGCTGTGCATAACCAGCCCTCGCCGCGGGAGATGGTCGACTGGATCCTGCGCAGCTGGGTGTTGCAGTTCGGTTTTCTGGTGATCATTTTCTGGCGTTTCGCGTTTATGGGTAAGCTAAGCAGCGACAGGCTAATGCAGATCGTGGGCATCTTTAACGACGTATGCTATCTGGCCACGCTGGTGCTGGCTGGAATACTGCTGCGCGACGGCTGGCGCGACTTTCAGGGCGTTGCCGCACCGGCAGGCAATATTCGCATTCCGCTGATCTTTGCCCTGAGCTTTTATCTGCCGTTTCAGCTGGTATGGATTTTACTCAGTGCGCAGCAGTATGAGCTGCCGCTGTGGGGATGGCTGCTGCTGGTTCCGGCGATGGTCGGCGTGCTGTTAGCCCGCCTGGCGACGGTAGGGATAGCGCTGTGTTTCCGGCGCTGGCTGGGGACGCAGGGCTGTCTGCACTGGCGCGGACCGCTGGCCTTATTTAGCGGCCTGACGGTGCTCTGTATTGGCGGCAATGCGGTGATTCGCCAGATCCTCAACATGATAAAATGACATAAAAAAAGGAAGCCGCGGCTTCCTTTTTGACATCAGTAAGAGATTAACGCTTCAGCGCGTCGCTCAGCTGCTCGCGCATGTTCGCCAGCATCGCTTTCACCACGCGCGGGTTACCGGCAACGATGTTGCCCGTCAGCATATAGTTATGACCGCCGGTGAAGTCGCAGACAATCGCGCCAGCTTCACGGGCGATCAGCTCGCCTGCGGCGAAATCCCATGGTTTCAGGGCGATCTCAAAGTAACCGTCAACGCGGCCGGCGGCCACATAGGCCAGATCCAGCGCGGCAGAGCCGGTGCGACGGAAGTCGGCACATTCGGTAAACATGTTGCCGAGAATATTCATGTAGGTGGTGGCGTGCTGCTTCGCTTTGAACGGGAAGCCGGTCGCGATAATGGTGCCGTCGAGGTCGCGAGCGTTGCTGCCGCGCAGACGGTAGCCGTTCAGCTGCGCGCCCTGGCCGCGGGTCGCGGTAAACAGTTCGTTACGCATCGGATCGTAGACCACCGCGACTTCAGTACGCCCTTTGATGCGTACGGCGATGGAAACAGAGAAGTGCGGCAGACGTTTAACGAAGTTGGTGGTGCCATCCAGTGGATCGATAACCCATTGAACATCCTGCTCTTCGCCAGCGTGTTCACCGCTTTCTTCGGTGATAATGGTGTGCTGCGGGTAAGATTTGCGAATGGTTTCGATAATAATCGCTTCGGCGGCTTTATCGACGTTGGTCACAAAATCATTGCTGCCTTTCTGGCTGGTTTCTACGGTGTCTGGCGTTTCGTAGTGTTTGGCAATTAAATTACCCGCCTTGCGCGCGGCGCGCACGGCGATGTTCAGCATCGGATGCATCGGTCTCTCTCACTGGATGTTAAAGAACGGGAAAAAACGGCGCATATAATAGCAGCCAAATCTGCTTATGTCTCCGTTTTATGGTAGCATGCACGAATAATCTTTAGCCGAAGAACCATAATGCTGCAAAATATTCGAATCGTACTGGTAGAAACTTCCCATACCGGCAACATGGGCTCCGTAGCCCGCGCGATGAAAACCATGGGCTTAACTAACCTGTGGCTGGTCAATCCGCTGGTCAAACCCGATTCGCAGGCGATAGCCCTGGCCGCGGGCGCCAGCGACGTGATCGGCAACGCGCAGATTGTCGATACCCTTGATGAAGCGCTGGCAGGCTGTAGCCTGGTGGTTGGCACCAGCGCGCGCTCCCGCACGCTGCCGTGGCCGATGCTCGACCCGCGCGAATGCGGTCTGAAAAGCGTCGCCGAAGGTCAGCATGCGCCGGTGGCGCTGGTCTTTGGCCGCGAGCGCGTTGGTCTGACCAACGATGAACTGCAGAAGTGCCACTATCACGTGGCGATCGCCGCCAACCCGGAGTACAGCTCGCTGAACCTGGCGATGGCGGTGCAGGTTATCGCCTATGAAGTGCGGATGGCCTGGCTGGCGGCGCAGGAGCAAGCGCAGCCGGCGGTTGAGCATGAAGAGGCGCCGTACCCGCTGGTGGACGATCTGGAGCGATTCTACGACCATCTTGAGCAGACGCTGCTGGCGACCGGCTTTATCCGCCCGAATCATCCGGGGCAGGTGATGAACAAGCTGCGTCGTCTGTTCACCCGCGCGCGTCCGGAAAGCCAGGAGTTGAACATCCTGCGCGGCATGCTGGCGTCTATTGAGCAGCAGAATAAAGGTAAGTAACCGCGTTAACGCCGGATGGCGCTTCGCTTATCCGGGCTACGAATCGGGCTCGCCTGGCGGGATGAAGGTATCAGGCTATGCGGAAGTAAAACGGCACGGAAAGCCAAATACCTGACTAAAACAGTCAAGTAAATAGTTGACCAAATTACTCGGGAATGTCAGACTTGGCCCTGCTATGCAATACCCATATTAATAAAAAGCCCGGCCAGGGGCGAGTTTGAGGTTAAGTAAGACATGAGACTGACATCTAAAGGGCGTTATGCCGTGACCGCGATGCTTGACGTTGCGCTCAACTCTGAAACGGGCCCGGTGCCGTTGGCAGATATTTCAGAGCGTCAGGGAATTTCGCTTTCCTATCTGGAACAGCTGTTCTCTCGCCTGCGTAAAAATGGCCTGGTTTCCAGCGTTCGTGGCCCAGGTGGTGGTTATCTGTTAGGTAAAGATGCCGGCAGTATCGCCGTCGGCGAAGTCATTAGCGCCGTGGACGAATCCGTTGACGCCACCCGTTGCCAGGGCAAGGGCGGCTGTCAGGGCGGCGATAAATGCCTGACTCACGCGCTGTGGCGCGACCTGAGCGAGCGCCTGACCGGCTTCCTGAACAATATCACCCTCGGGGAACTGGTGAATAACCAGGAGATCCTCGATGTTTCCGGTCGTCAGCATCAGCACGAAACCCAGCGCAATGCGCGCACCCAGGACGCGATTGACGTTAAACTGCGCGCCTGAGTGACCCGTCCCGTTTCGGGCTGCGGCTGACAGGGCAAGGCGGCGCGAAACGGCGGGACAACGATTATAAAGAGCTTTCAGAATCAGGCCGGGATGCTCCGACATTCCGTGTACTCGGTCGTACATCAAGCCGGTTGCCTGATTCCTTGCATTGAGTGATGTACGGAGTTTAAGAGCAATGAAATTACCGATTTACCTCGATTACTCCGCAACCACGCCGGTGGACCCGCGTGTTGCCGAGAAAATGATGCAGTTCCTGACCATGGACGGGACCTTTGGTAACCCGGCCTCCCGTTCCCACCGTTTTGGCTGGCAGGCTGAAGAGGCGGTTGATATCGCCCGCAATCAGATTGCCGAGCTGGTCGGCGCCGACCCGCGCGAAATCGTCTTTACCTCTGGTGCGACTGAATCCGACAACCTGGCGATCAAGGGTGCAGCCAACTTTTATCAGAAAAAAGGCAAGCACATCATCACCAGCAAAACCGAGCATAAAGCGGTTCTGGATACCTGCCGTCAGCTGGAGCGCGAAGGCTTCGAAGTGACCTACCTGGCGCCGCAGAGCAACGGGATTATCGATCTGAAAGAGCTGGAAGCAGCGATGCGTGACGACACCATCCTGGTTTCCATCATGCATGTGAATAACGAAATCGGCGTGGTGCAGGATATCGCTACCATCGGCGAGATGTGTCGCGCCCGCGGTATCATTTACCACGTAGACGCCACCCAGAGCGTGGGCAAGCTGCCTATCGATCTGAGCCAGCTGAAAGTTGACCTGATGTCCTTCTCCGGTCACAAAATCTACGGTCCGAAAGGCATCGGCGCGCTGTACGTGCGTCGTAAGCCGCGTATTCGTATCGAAGCGCAAATCCACGGCGGCGGCCACGAGCGCGGTATGCGTTCCGGTACTCTGCCTGTTCACCAGATCGTCGGCATGGGTGAAGCTTACCGTATCGCCAAAGAAGAGATGGAAAGCGAGATGGCGCGTCTGCGCACGCTGCGCAACCGTCTGTGGAACGGCGTGAAGGATATGGAAGAAGTGTACCTCAACGGCGACCTCGAGCAGGGCGCGCCGAACATTCTTAACGTCAGCTTCAACTATGTTGAAGGCGAGTCGCTGATTATGGCGCTGAAAGACCTGGCGGTTTCCTCCGGTTCAGCCTGTACTTCCGCGAGCCTTGAGCCATCCTACGTGCTGCGCGCGTTAGGCATGACTGATGAACTGGCGCACAGTTCTATTCGTTTCTCTTTAGGTCGTTTCACTACCGAAGAAGAGATTGACTATGCCATCGATCTGATTCGCAAATCCATTGGCCGTCTGCGCGAGCTTTCTCCGCTGTGGGAAATGTTCAAACAGGGCGTGGATCTGAACAGCATTGAATGGTCACATCACTAATTCGGCACCAATAAGGAGAATTCATCATGGCTTACAGCGAAAAAGTTATCGATCATTACGAGAATCCGCGCAACGTCGGCTCTTTTGACAACAGCGACGAGAACGTCGGCAGCGGCATGGTCGGCGCGCCGGCCTGCGGCGACGTGATGAAGCTGCAGATTAAAGTCAACAATGAAGGCATCATTGAAGACGCGCGCTTCAAGACCTACGGCTGCGGTTCCGCTATCGCTTCCAGCTCCCTGGTTACCGAGTGGGTGAAGGGCAAATCGCTGGACGAAGCGCAGGCGATCAAGAACACCGATATCGCCGATGAACTGGAACTGCCGCCGGTGAAAATCCACTGCTCGATCCTGGCGGAAGACGCGATTAAAGCCGCGATTGCGGATTACAAAAGCAAACGTGAAGCAAAATAATTAGTTGAGGTTTTGTTATGTCGATTACTCTTAGCGACAGTGCAGCAGCGCGAGTCAATGCCTTCCTGGCGAACCGCGGTAAAGGGTTTGGCCTGCGCCTGGGCGTAAGAACCTCCGGCTGCTCGGGTATGGCCTATGTACTGGAGTTTGTTGACGAGCCGGCGGCTGAAGACACCGTGTTTGAAGACAAAGGCGTGAAGGTCGTGATCGACGGCAAAAGTCTGCAATTCCTCGACGGCACTCAGCTGGACTTCGTCAAAGAAGGCCTCAACGAAGGGTTCAAATTCACTAACCCTAACGTCAAAGATGAGTGCGGCTGCGGCGAAAGCTTTAACGTATAATCGGTACTCCTCAACCCCACCGCGGTCACGCCGCGCGTGGGGTTTTAATTTAGATGCATGACCCTGAGGTTACTATGGACTATTTCACCCTCTTCGGGTTACCAGCCAGCTATACCCTCTCGCTTGAACAACTGGCTGTCCGGTATCAGGATCTGCAGCGCCAGTACCATCCGGATAAATTTGCCAGCGCGCCTGCGGCGGAACAGCTTGCGGCGGTTCAGCATTCCGCCACTATAAACCAGGCCTGGCAGACGCTGCGCCATCCGCTGACTCGCGCAGAATATCTCCTTTCGCTGCATGGCTTCGATCTGGCCAGCGAGCAGCATACCGTTCGCGATACCGCGTTCCTGATGGAACAGCTGGAATTGCGCGAAGAGCTGGATGAGATCGGCCAGGCGAAAGACGACGCGCGGCTGGAAGGTTTTATCAAACGGGTGAAAGCGCTGTTTGATACCCGTCAGCAGCTGATGGTTGACCAATTGCATAATGAGAGCTGGGAGGCGGCGGCGGACACGGTTCGTAAGCTCCGTTTCCTCGATAAACTGCGCAGCAGTGCTGAAGAACTCGAAGAAAAACTGCTCGATTTTTAATTTTCGGAAGCAATTATGGCCTTATTACAAATTAGTGAGCCCGGCCTGAGCGCCGCGCCGCACCAGCGTCGTCTGGCGGCCGGTATCGACCTGGGCACCACCAATTCTCTGGTGGCTACCGTGCGTAGCGGCCAGGCCGAGACTCTGCCCGATCATCAAGGCCGCTATCTGCTGCCGTCGGTGGTGAACTACCACGCTTCGGGGCTGACCGTCGGCTATGACGCCCGGCTTAACGCCGCTCAGGATCCTGCCAATACCATCAGCTCCGTGAAGCGGATGATGGGGCGCTCCCTCGCCGATATTCAAAACCGTTACCCGCATCTGCCGTATCAGCTGCAGGCCAGTGAAAACGGCCTGCCGATGATCCAGACCGCCGGCGGCCTGCTGAACCCGATTCGCGTCTCCGCCGATATCCTCAAAGCGCTGGCCGCCCGGGCGACCGAAGCGCTGGCCGGCGAACTCGACGGCGTGGTCATTACCGTTCCCGCTTACTTCGATGACGCTCAGCGCCAGGGAACCAAAGACGCGGCGCGTCTGGCGGGCCTGCACGTGCTGCGCCTGCTCAATGAGCCGACCGCGGCGGCTATTGCCTACGGCCTCGACTCCGGCCAGGAAGGGGTGATTGCGGTCTACGATCTCGGCGGCGGCACCTTTGATATCTCCATTCTGCGTTTAAGCCGCGGGGTGTTTGAAGTGCTGGCCACCGGCGGCGACTCGGCTCTCGGCGGCGATGATTTCGATCACCTGCTGGCTGACTACCTGCGCGAGCAGGCGGGCTTCAGCGACCGCAGCGATAACCGTCTGCAGCGTGAGCTGCTGGATGCCGCCATCGCGGCGAAAATCGCCTTGAGCGATGCCGAGGCAGCGCACGTCGAGGTCGGCGGCTGGCAGGGCGATATCACCCGCAGCCAGTTTAACGATCTGATTGCCCCGCTGGTAAAACGTACCCTGATGGCCTGCCGTCGGGCGCTAAAAGACGCTGGCGTTGAAGCGCAAGAAGTGCTGGAAGTGGTGATGGTCGGCGGTTCGACCCGCGTGCCGCTGGTGCGTGAGCGCGTTGGCGAGTTCTTCGGTCGCACTCCGCTGACCTCCATTGACCCGGACAAAGTTGTCGCCATCGGCGCGGCGATCCAGGCCGATATCCTGGTGGGCAACAAGCCGGACAGCGAACTGCTGCTGCTCGACGTTATCCCGCTGTCGTTAGGCCTGGAAACCATGGGCGGCCTGGTGGAGAAAGTGATCCCGCGTAATACCACCATTCCGGTGGCCCGCGCGCAGGAGTTTACCACCTTCAAAGATGGCCAGACGGCGATGTCCATTCACGTGATGCAGGGCGAGCGTGAGCTGGTCCAGGATTGCCGTTCGCTGGCGCGCTTTGCGCTGCGCGGTATCCCGGCGCTGCCGGCGGGCGGGGCGCATATTCGCGTTACCTTCCAGGTGGATGCCGATGGCCTGCTGAGCGTTACGGCGATGGAAAAATCGACCGGCGTGGAAGCCTCCATCCAGGTGAAACCGTCTTACGGTCTGACCGATGGCGAAATCGCCACCATGATTAAAGATTCGATGAGCTACGCCGAACAGGATATTCAGGCGCGCATGCTGGCTGAACAGAAAGTGGAAGCCGCGCGCGTACTGGAGAGCCTGACAAGCGCGCTGGCCGCCGACGCCGCGCTGTTAAGCGCCGCGGAGCGTCAGGCCATCGATGCCGCTGCGGAGCAGGTACGCGCCGCCGCGGCAGGCGACGACGCTGACGCGATTAAAGAAGCGATTAAAAATATCGACACACAAACCCAGGAATTCGCCGCTCGCCGTATGGATCAGTCGGTCCGTATCGCGCTGAAAGGCCAATCCGTGGACGAGGTTTAAAATGCCAAAAATTGTATTTCTGCCCCACCAGGACCTGTGTCCGGATGGCATCGTTGTGGAAGCTGTGACCGGTGAAACCATTCTCGATGCCGCGCTGCGTAGCGGTATCGAAATTGAACACGCCTGCGAAAAATCCTGTGCCTGCACCACCTGCCACTGCATCGTGCGTGAAGGTTTTGACTCGCTGGCGGAAAGTAGCGAAGATGAAGACGACATGCTGGATAAAGCCTGGGGGCTGGAACCTGACAGCCGTCTGAGCTGCCAGGCGCGCGTCACCGACGAAGATCTGGTCGTTGAGATCCCGCGTTACACCATCAACCACGCACGCGAGCACTAATATGGCACTGAAATGGACCGACAGTCGCGAAATCGGCGAAGCCTTGTATGACGCTTACCCGGATCTCGACCCGAAAACCGTTCGCTTTACCGACATGCATCAGTGGATTTGCGATTTGGAAGAGTTTGATGATGATCCAAACGCATCCAATGAAAAAATTCTCGAGGCGATTCTGCTAGTCTGGCTAGACGAGGCCGAATAATTTCGCGTTAAGCGAAAACATTTTAACGGGCTGCCATAGGGTGGCCCGTTTGCTAAGAAGGATAATGATAATGACCGAATCTATGAAGATTACGCTTTCTACTCAGCCAGCCGATGGACGCTGGGGAGAAAAAGCGACCTGGAGCATCAATAACGACGGCATCGCTCTACATCTCAACGGTAAAGACGACCTCGGGCTTATCCAGCGCGCGGCGCGCAAAATTGACGGCATGGGCATCAAGCACGTCGCCCTGAGCGGCGAAGGCTGGAACACCGATCGCGCCTGGGCCTTTTGGGCCGGCTATAAAGGGCCGAAAGGTCAGCGTCAGGTCGAATGGCCATCCCTTGACGACGCGCAGCGCAGCGAGCTGGATAACCGCCTGACGATCATCGACTGGGTGCGCGACACCATCAATGCGCCGGCGGAAGAGCTGGGTCCGGAGCAGCTGGCGCAGCGCGCTGTCGACCTGCTGTGCGGCGTGGCGGGTGAGAAGATTAGCTATCGCATCACCAAAGGTGAAGATCTGCGCGAGCAGGGCTATCTTGGTCTGCATACCGTGGGCCGCGGCTCCGAGCGCCCGCCGGTCCTGCTGGCGCTGGACTACAACCCGACCGGCGATAAAGAGGCGCCGGTATACGCCTGCCTGGTGGGCAAAGGCATCACCTTTGATTCCGGCGGCTACAGCATCAAGCAAAGCGCCTTTATGGATTCGATGAAATCCGATATGGGCGGTGCGGCGACTATCACCGGCGCGCTGGCTTTCGCCATTACCCGCGGTCTGAACAAACGTGTGAAGCTGTTCCTGTGCTGCGCCGACAACCTGATCAGCGGTAACGCCTTCAAACTGGGCGATATTATTCATTATCGCAACGGCAAAACCGTTGAAGTCATGAACACTGACGCGGAAGGCCGCCTGGTGCTGGCGGATGGCCTGATTGACGCCTCGGCGCAGAAGCCAGAGCTGATCATCGACGCCGCCACCCTGACCGGCGCGGCGAAAACCGCGTTGGGCAATGATTACCACGCGCTGTTCAGCTTTGACGATGCGCTGGCGAATCGCCTGCTGGCGAGCGCTCAGGCGGAAAACGAAGCCTTCTGGCGTCTGCCGCTGGCCGAGTTCCACCGCAACCAGCTGCCGTCCAACTTTGCTGACCTGAACAACACCGGTAGCGCGGCCTATCCGGCTGGCGCCAGCACCGCGGCGGGCTTCCTGTCCCACTTCGTGGAAAACTACCATCAGGGTTGGCTGCATATCGACTGTTCGGCAACCTACCGCAAATCTGCCGTTGAGCAGTGGTCGGCGGGCGCCACCGGGCTTGGCGTGCGTACCATTGCTAACCTGCTGACAGCTGAGTAATGGCCTTGCCGGGTGGCGCTGCGCTTACCCGGCCAGGAAAACCATATGTCCGCGTGGACGAATGGCCGCCGGGCAATTCATTGTGAAGTAGCCAAACTATGTCAGATACAAAAAATGAATTAGAAACCCTGCTGGAAAAAGCGGCGACTGAGCCCGCCCATCGTCCGGCATTTTTCAGCGCGCTGCTGGAGGCCACCGTCTGGGTGCCGGGCAGGGCAGCCGATGGCGAGCAGATTGTCGAAGATAGCGCGCTGGATCTGCAGCATTGGGAAAAAGACGACGGTACCTCGGTGATCCCATTCTTTACCTCGCTGGAGGCGCTGCAGCAGGCGGTGGCGGATGAACAGGCTTTCGTGATGATGCCGGCCCGCACGCTGATGGCGATGACGCTGGGCGAATCGTTATTCCTCAACCCGAAGCTGCCGAGCGGCAAAGAGTTCACCCCACGGGAAATCAGCCATCTGTTAGGCGAAGAGGGCAGCCCACTGAGCACCCAGACGGTACTGGAAGGCGGCGAAGCGCTGCTGCTGTCTGAAGTCGCCGAACCGCCGGCGCAGATGGTCGATTCGCTGACCACGTTGTTCAAAACGCTGAAGACCGTCAAGCGGGCGTTTCTGTGCTCGATTAAAGAGCGCGCCGATGCGCCGGCCAACTTATTGATCGGGATTGAAGCGGAAGGGGATATTGAAGCCATTATCCAGACCACCGGCAGCGTGGCCACCGATACCTTGCCAGGCGACGAACCGATCGATATTTGCCAGGTGGTGGAAGGCGAGAAGGGCATCAGCCATTTTATGATTGCCCATATCACGCCGTTCTATGAAAAGCGCTGGGGCAGCTTCCTGCGCGATTTTAAGCAGAACCGCATTATCTGACAGCGGGGGCGGCAGCCCCCGCTGTTTCTTTATGCTTCCAGTTCGAGGCACAAAAGCGGGGTGGCAAAAGCTAATGCAGGGCGGCAAAGATTCGCGGATAGGCAGACACCATGTGATAGAGGAGAAATCCCGTCACGCACAGCGTGACAATGCCGTTGAAGAGCGCCATATCCCCGCGCCAGGCCCGGCACCTCTCTTCGCCCAGCAGAGAACGTAGCGCTGCCACCAGCCCGCCGACCAGCATAAACGCCAGTAACACCCCTGCCATTTGCGCGATAACAATGTACCAGCCCAGCGGCGTATTCACGCCCCGGGCGCTCATCAGCGCGATCTGCGCCGGCAAAATCGTCTGGAACCCGAGGGTAAGTATCATGAGAAGACGCAGGTCCGCCAGCTGAGCGTCGAACGTGCGGGCCAGGCGCCGGGCGTCACGCAGGAGCAGCACCCCTGACGCCACCGCCGCGGCAACGCTGATGTGCTGGAGAATAAAAATATATAACGCCAGGGTTCCGGATGGGACCCGGGACAAAAAGAACAGATTGCAAAAGACAATGACCAGCAGGCCAAATTTTGTGACCCAGGCACGGAATACCTCGCCGGGCCAGCGACGGCTTGACGCTGGGTTATGCATCATCCACGCGGCAAGGGTCGACTTACCGTAACCGGGCGCGAGCAGCACCATCAGAAAACCCAGCAGCGCCTGATGGCAATAGGTGACTAACGGAACGTCTTCGAGAGTGACCCCGAGAAAGCGGGTATACACGGAGACTGGCGCAGGCACCAGGCTTAGCCATGTCCGGTTCCATTGCGGCCAAAAATAAAGGATCGCGCCGCCTGCCAGCAGGCCAGCTATACCTCCCAGCCAGGGAAGGCGCGGTGAATAAGCCGAATGTGGGTTAGAGACTAATGCCATTTTCACTCCTTGTGGTGACATCAGATTGGGATGGACTGGATGCGCTATCAGCCCTGAGGAATTCTGTACCAGTGCTCTGCCTCCCCATCAGGCAAAGCGAACTCGGCAGGAACAAGCCCTGCGGCAGTACAGAGTAACCGGTTTAGCGAGAAGCAGAAGAAAGTGGGAGAGAAAATCAGAAATTATTTAGTGACCGCGGAACGGGAGGCCCGCGGTCACGCCGTGTTTACGGAGCGGCAGGGGCCGGTTCAATCGGCAGATCGCTCCGCGCGCCCCATTCGCTCCAGGAGCCGTCATACAGGCAGACGCCGTTCACGCCAAGCGTGGTGAGCGCCAGCACGACCACCGCCGCCGTCACCCCCGAGCCGCAGCTGGCGATGATCGGCCGTTCAAAATCGACACCCTGACGTAAAAAGATGTCGTTCAGCTCGTCAACGGTTTTCAGTTCGCCGTTAATCACCAGATCCGTCCACGGTACGTTCAGCGCGCCGGGGATATGCCCGCGGCGCAGGCCCGGGCGCGGTTCGTCGGCCTGGCCGTTAAACCGGGCCGCCGGACGGGCATCGACAATCTGCGCCGATCCTTCATGGCTGACCAACAGGACGTCGGTCAGACGCTTAATTTGCTGAGGATCGAACCGCACGTCGAATTCCCCTTCGGCCACCTCCGGCATCCCTTGTTCCAGAGGCAGTTCGTCGCGCCGCCAGCCCTCCAGTCCGCCGGCCAGAATTGACACCTTCTCTACGCCAAAGGTGCGCAGCATCCACCACGCGCGCGGGGCGGAAAACAGATTGCCTTCGTCATAGACCACCAGATGCTTATCGCTGCAGACGCCCAGTTCGCGCATGGCGACGGCAAACGCTTCGGCCCGCGGCATCATATGCGGCAGCGGACTGGTGTGGTCGGATAGCGCCTCGATATCGAAAAACAGCGCGTTCGGCACATGGCCGGCGCGGTATTCCGCGGCCATATCCCGCAGGGCCTCCTGCCCGGCGGGCGCCATGCGGGCGTCGATAATCTGAATTTCCGGGTCATCAATATGTTCTGCCAGCCAGTCGGCAGCGACAAAAAACGAGGTGGACATAGGTGCCTCCGTTTTATTATTCATGACTGAATTGTCGGCGTTTTAGCTGGCGCTGACAAGTTAAGGACGCCAGAGTGGGGACGGCGTCACGGCACTTTTCTGATTAATCGGCAGAAACCCGCTTCGTCACTGTTGAGAAGCGCCGCCATAACGCATAATAAATGTGACAAATTGCATCAGGCTCATCGGCCGAGGGGTTAGAAGGATGAAACCATTTCGTTTAGCGGCGCTATCACTGGCGCTCCTTACCGCATTTTCATTAACCGGGTGTGATGACAGCGGTACACCGCAGGCCTCGGCCCCGGCGCCAGCCGCGGATAGCAACCCAGGCGCGACGGCAAAACCGGACCGCGCCCAGCTGGCGGCGCTGGCGGAAAAAAGCCAGGGTAAAGCGCTGACGCTCCTCGACGCCTCGGAGGTGCAACTGGATGGCGCCGCGACCCTGGTGCTGACGTTTTCCGTCCCGCTGCAGCCGGACCAGGATTTCTCGCGCAGCGTGCATCTGGTCGACAAGAAAAGCGGTAAGGTGGACGGTGCCTGGGAGCTGGCGCCGAATCTGAAAGAGCTGCGTCTGCGTCACCTTGAGCCAAAGCGCGAGCTGATTGTCTCGGTCGACCCGACGCTGACCGCCCTGAACAAGGCGACGCTCGACAAACCGTTTGAGAAGACCCTGACCACCCGCGATATCGCACCGAGCGTTGGGTTTGCCAGCCGCGGCTCGCTGCTGCCGGGCAACGTGATCGCCGGGCTGCCGGTGATGGCGCTTAACGTCGATAATGTCGACGTTAATTTCTTCCGCATTAAGCCGGAATCGCTCTCCGCCTTTGTCAGTCAGTGGGAATACCGTAACTCGTTAAGCAACTGGGAATCTGATGAACTGCTGAAGATGGCGGATCTGGTCTACAGCGGCCGCTTCGATCTCAACCCGGCGCGTAATACTCGCGAAAAGCTGCTGCTGCCGCTGAGCGACATCAAGCCGCTCCAGCAGCCTGGCGTCTACGTGGCGGTCATGAACCCGGCGGGCCGTTATAGCTACAGCAACGCGGCGACGCTGTTTACCCTCAGCGATATCGGCGTCTCGGCGCATCGCTACCATAACCGGCTGGACGTTTTTACCCAGAGTCTGGAAAACGGCGCCGCCCAGTCGGGTATTGAGGTGCAGTTGCTCAATGCCAAAGGGCAGACCCTGGCGGAAGCGAAAAGCGACAGCCAGGGCCACGTCACCCTGCAAACCGATAAAGAAGCCGCGCTGCTGCTGGCGCGCAAAGAGGGGCAGACCACGCTCCTCGACCTCAAGCTGCCGGCGCTGGATCTGGCGGAATTCTCTATCGCAGGCGCGCCCGGCTTTAGCAAACAGTTCTTTATGTTTGGCCCGCGCGATCTCTATCGTCCCGGCGAAACGGTGATCCTTAATGCGCTGTTGCGCGATAGCGACGGCAAGCCGCTGGCGGAGCAGCCGGTGAAACTGGAGGTGGTTCAGCCGGACGGCCAGGTGATCCGCTCGGTGATGAGTAAACCAGTGAATGGCCTGTACCAGTTTACTTATCCGCTCGACAGCGGCGCGGCTACCGGCATGTGGCACATTCGCGCCAGCGCCGGCGACAATCAGCCGCGCGAATGGGATTTCCACGTTGAAGACTTTATGCCGGAACGCATGGCCCTGAACCTGACGCCGCAGGCCGCGCCAGTCGCGCCGGATGCCGACGTCACCTTTGGCGTTAGCGGCGCTTATCTCTACGGCGCGCCGGCCAGCGGCAACCAGCTGCAGGGCAAGCTGTTCCTGCGCCCGCTGCGCGACGCCGTCGCTGCGCTGCCGGGCTTCCAGTTCGGCGATATTGCGGAAGAAAACCTCTCCCGTAGTCTGGATGAAGTCCAGCTGACGCTGGACGAAAAAGGCCATGGCGAAGTGACCACCTCAAGCCAGTGGCAGGATAGCCACTCGCCGCTGCAGGTGGTGCTGCAGGCCAGCCTGCTGGAATCCGGCGGTCGCCCGGTGACCCGTATGGTTAAGCAGCCGATCTGGCCCGCCGAAGCGCTGCCGGGGATCCGCCCGCAATTTACGCTGAAGGACGTTTACGATTACCGCACCGATACCACCGTCAAACAGCCGGTGGTGGATGAAAACAGTAACGCCGCGTTTGATATCGTCTATGCCGACGTCAAAGGCGAGAAAAAAGCGATCTCCAGTCTCCAGGTGCGGCTGATCCGCGAGCGGCGCGACTACTACTGGAACTGGTCCGACAGCGAAGGCTGGCAGTCGCAGTTCGATCAAAAAGATCTGCAGGAGGGCGAGGAGTCGCTGGACCTGCAGGCCGGCCAGATCGGCAAAGTGAGCTTCCCGGTGGAGTGGGGATCCTATCGCCTGGAGGTGAAAGGACCGGACGACGTGGTCAGCAGCGTGCGCTTCTGGGCGGGCTACAGCTGGCAGGATAACAGCGAAGGCGCCGGCGCGGCGCGTCCTGACCGGGTCACCATGAAGCTGGATAAACCGAGCTATAAACCGGGCGACACCATCAGGCTGCACATCGCCGCCCCGGCGGCGGGTAAAGGCTACGCAATGGTGGAATCCAGCGAAGGGCCGCTGTGGTGGCAGGAAATTGACGTCCCGGCGGAGGGGATGGACCTGTCGATCCCGGTGGATAAAACCTGGAATCGCCACGACCTCTACCTCAGCACGCTGGTGGTTCGTCCCGGCGATAAATCGCGCTCGGCAACGCCGAAACGCGCGGTGGGCCTGCTGCATCTGCCGCTGGGCGATGAAAACCGTCGCCTGACGCTGGCGCTGGAGGCCCCGGACAAAATGCGCCCCAACCAGCCGCTGACGGTGAAAGTGAAAGCCAGCGTCAAAGAGGGCGAGGCGCCGAAACAGGTCAATGTCCTGCTCTCGGCGGTGGATAGCGGGGTACTGAATATCACCGATTACGCTACCCCGGATCCGTGGAACGCCTTCTTTGGCCAGAAGCGTTACGGCGCAGATATCTATGACATCTACGGCCAGGTGATCGAAGGGCAGGGACGTGTGGCCAGCCTGCGCTTCGGCGGCGATGGCGACGAGTTAAAACGCGGCGGCAAACCGCCGGTCAACCACGTGACTATCGTCGCCCAGCAGGCGCAGCCGGTGGTATTGAACGATCAGGGCGAAGGCAAGGTGACGTTACCCATTGGCGATTTTAACGGCGAGCTGCGGGTGATGGCCCAGGCGTGGACGGCGGATGACTTCGGCAGCAGCGAAGATAAAGTGGTGGTGGCCGCCCCGGTCATCGCCGAGCTGAACACTCCGCGCTTCCTCGCCAGCGGCGATACTACACGGCTGGCGCTGGATCTCAGCAATCTGACCGATAAACCGCAAACCCTGCAGGTACATCTTACCGCCAGCGGGCTGGTGACCTTGACCGAGGGCCAACTGCCGCCGGTGCAACTGGCGCCGGGGGCGCGCAGCACGCTGTTTATACCAGTGAGCGCGCTGGCGGGCTTCGGCGATGGTCAGGTTAATGCCACCATCAGCGGCCTGAGCCTGCCGGGCGAAACCTTCGCCCCGCTGCAAAAACAGTGGAAAATCGGCGTGCGTCCGGCGTACCCGGCACAGACCGTCAACAGCGGTGCAGTGCTGCAGCCAGGTGAAAGCTGGCAGCCGCCGGCGGCGCAGAGCCAGGGCTTTGCCCCGCAAACGCTGCAGGGCCAACTGCTGCTCAGCGGTAAACCACCGTTGAATCTCGCCCGCTATATCCGCGAACTGAAAGCCTATCCTTACGGCTGCCTTGAGCAGACCGCCAGCGGCCTGTTCCCGTCCCTGTATACCAGCGCGGCGCAGCTAAAGGCGCTGGGCATTAGCGGGGACAGCGACGAAAAACGCCGCGCGGCCATCGATGTCGGTATTTCACGCCTGCTGCAGATGCAGCTGGAAAACGGCGGCTTTGCGCTATGGGATAGAGAGGGGCCGGAAGAGTACTGGCTGACCGCCTACGCCATGGACTTCCTCGTGCGCGCCAGCGAGCAGGGCTATAGCGTACCGGTCAACGCCATTAATAAAGGTAACGAACGCCTGCTGCGCTATCTGCAGGAGCCGGGCCTGATGACCGTGCGCTACAGCGACGACGCCCAGGCTAGCCGCTTTGCCGCTCAGGCCTATGCCGCGCTGGTGCTGGCGCGTCAGCAAAAAGCGCCGCTCGGCGCCTTGCGTGAAATCTGGAGCCGTCACGACCAGGCGCGATCCGGCTTGCCGCTGCTGCAGCTCGGCATTGCGCTGAAAACCATGGGCGATGCGCCGCGCGGCGACGCCGCCCTGAAGCTGGCGATTGCCACCCCGCGCCAGGATGAGAATCGTTGGCTGGGCGATTACGGTAGCCCGCTGCGCGATAACGCCCTGAAGCTGGCGCTGCTGGAAGAGAATAAGCTGCTGCCGGAGGTGCAAACTCAGCTGTTAAGCACGCTGTCGGAAGAGGCCTATGGCCAGCGCTGGCTGTCGACCCAGGAAACCAACGCCTTGTTCCTTGCCGGACGTACGCTGGCGGACCTGCCGGGCAGCTGGCAGGCGCAAACCTCGCTGCAGGCGGGGCCGCTGGCCGGCGACAAAGCGCAAACCCGCAATCTCGACGGCGATCGGCTGGCGGCGCTGCAGGTGAGTAATACCGGCAGTCAGCCGCTGTGGCTGCGTCTCGACAGCAGCGGCTATCCACAAAGCGCGCCGCAGCCGGGCGGTAACGTCCTGGGGATTGAACGCACTATTTTCGATACCCAGGGGCAGCAGAAATCGCTGTCTTCACTGCGCAGCGGCGAACTGGTGCTCGTCAAGCTGGAGGTGACCGCCAAACGCAACGTGCCTGACGCGCTGGTGGTTGATCTGTTGCCAGCCGGTCTGGAGCTGGAAAACCAGAATCTGGCCAACAGCAGCGCCAGCCTGCAGGAGAATGGCGACGCGGTGCAAAACCTGCTTAACCAGATGCAGCAGGCGGATATTCAGCATATCGAGTTCCGCGATGACCGTTTCGTCGCCGCCGTCGCTGTCAATGAAGGCCAGCCGGTGACGCTGGTCTATCTGGCGCGGGCGGTGACGCCGGGCACTTATCAGGTCCCGCAGCCGCAGGTGGAATCGATGTATGCGCCGCAGTGGCGGGCGACAGGAGCGGCCAGCGGTCCGCTCACCGTGATGCCGTAAATGCGCGTATTGCCTCGGGTAAAACGCCGCTGGCGCTGGCTGGCGGCGTTTATTTTTCTGCTGTGGCTGGCGGTGCTGGCGGCCGATCGCCTGTGGCCGCTGCCGCTGCATGACGTCACGTCTGCCCGTGTGGTGGTGGCGGAAGACGGGACGCCGCTGTGGCGGTTTGCCGACGCGCAGGGCGTCTGGCGTTATCCGGTCACGCTCGCCGACGTGTCGCCGCGCTATCTGCAGGCGCTCATCCAGTATGAAGACCGCTGGTTCTGGCGCCATCCGGGGGTCAATCCCTTCGCGGTGCTGCGCGCCGCCTGGCAGGATCTTACTTCCGGGCGAGTTATCTCGGGCGGCAGCACGCTTACCATGCAGGTGGCACGCCTGCTTGATCCCCATCCACGCACCTTCGGCGGCAAGCTGCGCCAGCTGTGGCGAGCGCTGCAGCTGGAGTGGCATCTGTCAAAAAGCGACATTCTAACCCTCTATTTGAACCGCGCGCCGTTTGGCGGCACCCTGCAGGGGATCGGCGCGGCCAGCTGGGCCTATCTCGGTAAGCCGCCTGCCAGTCTTAGCTACGGCGAGGCGGCGCTGCTGGCGGTACTTCCCCAGGCGCCCAGTCGTTTACGTCCGGACCGCTGGCCGCAGCGGGCCCAGGCGGCGCGTGATAAAGTGCTTACGCGAATGGTCAGCCAGGGCGTCTGGCCGGAGCAGGCGGTAAAGGAAGCGATGGAGGAGCCAGTATGGCTGTTTCCGCGCCAGATGCCACAGCTGGCGCCGCTTTTTTCACGCCGGGCGCTGGCGACCAGTCGTGATGAAAAGGTGGTGACGACTCTGGATGCCGGACTGCAGCGGCAACTGGAAGATCTGGCGCTGAACTGGAAATCGCGCCTGCCGCCGCGCAGTTCGCTGGCGATGATTGTCGTCGACCACACGGATATGAAAGTTCGCGGCTGGGTGGGCTCGGCGGATATCACCGACGACAGCCGCTTCGGCCATATTGATATGGTCGCGGCGGTACGCTCGCCGGGGTCGGTGCTGAAACCCTTTATCTACGCGATGGCGATGGATGAGGGGCTGATTCACCCGGCATCGCTATTACAGGATGTGCCACGGCGTTTTAGCGATTATCGCCCCGGTAATTTCGACAGCGGGTTTCATGGCCCGGTGAGCGCCAGCGAGGCTCTGGTGCGTTCGCTGAATCTGCCGGCGGTGCAGGTGCTCGAAGCCTATGGACCAAAACGCTTTGCGGCTAATTTACGCAACGCCGGGCTGCCCCTGACGCTGCCCGCTGGCGCAGAGCCGAATCTGTCGCTAATCCTCGGCGGCGCCGGGGCGCGGCTGGAAGATATTGTCGCGGCGTACAGCGCCTTCGCCCGCCATGGCAAGGCGGCGCGGCTGCGCCTGAAGCCGAGCGATCCATTGACCGAGCGCGCGCTGATGTCGCCCGGGGCGGCATGGATCGTCCGGCGTATTTTGGCCGGCGAAGCGCAACCGGTTCCCGATGCCTCGCTGCCGCAGGCGGTGCCGCTGGCGTGGAAAACCGGCACCAGCTACGGCTATCGCGACGCGTGGGCGGTCGGCCTCAATGCGCGATATCTGATAGGCATCTGGACCGGGCGCCCGGACGGTACGCCGGTGGTGGGCCAGTTTGGCTTCGCCAGCGCCGTGCCGCTGCTCAACCAGGTCAATAATCTGCTGCTGGCCCGCCCGGCGATGAGCCGCGGCGGGCTGCCGAGCGATCCGCGCCCGGCAACGGTCAGCCAGGGGACAATCTGCTGGCCTGGCGGGCAGGATCTGCCGGCGGGCGACAGCAACTGTCGTCGTCGCCTGGCCAGCTGGCTTTTGGATGCCAGCCAGCCGCCGACCCTGCTGCTGCCGGGGCAGGAGAGCGTACGCGGGATCCGCTTCCCGGTGTGGCGCAATGAACACGGCGAACGGGTGGCGGCGGATTGTCCCGGCGCTCGGGAAAGCCAGGTCGAAGTCTGGCCGCTGCCGCTGGATCCCTGGCTGCCGGCCAGCGAAAGGCGGCGCGCGCGCCTGGGACCGGCATCGGAGTCATGCCCGCCGTTACAGACTCAGGATACCGCGCCGCTGGTGCTGTCCGGCATCCGTGATGGGGCAGTGATAAAACGTCTCCCGGGTGAGGCGCGGGTGATGTTGCCGCTACAAACCAGCGGTGGGGAGGGGCGGCGCTGGTGGTTTATTAATGGCGAACCGTTAGAGGCCGCCGGCGCAAGAACCACGCTAACGCTGGATAAACCCGGCGAGTGGCAGTTGGTGGTGATGGATGAAGCGGGTCAGACGGCAGCCGCCAGCTTTACCCTGCAATAACCAGGGTAAATTTGTTGTTGGCGGTTTGTGTTTTCAATACTCATCTTATTTTAACAAAATGTTACCTTCATCCGTAGGCAGGGGCGGGGATGCTCATTATAATGCGCGCCAGGCCATACAATCGTATGTGCAACAACAGAACATTTAATTAGAGGTAATCATGGCTATTGAACGTACTTTTTCCATCATCAAACCAAACGCGGTGGCAAAAAACGTTATTGGCAGCATCTTTTCCCGCTTTGAAGCTGCAGGGTTCAAAATCGTCGGCACCAAAATGCTGCACCTGACCGTTGAACAGGCTCGTGGTTTCTATGCTGAGCACGAAGGTCGCCCGTTCTTCGACGGTCTGGTTGAGTTCATGACCTCCGGCCCGATCGTGGTTTCCGTTCTGGAAGGCGAAAATGCGGTACAGCGTCACCGTGACCTGCTGGGCGCCACCAATCCGGCAAACGCCCTGGCGGGTACCCTGCGCGCTGACTACGCTGACAGCTTCACCGAGAACGGCACCCACGGTTCCGACTCTGTAGAATCCGCTGCCCGCGAAATCGCGTTCTTCTTTGCTGAAGGCGAGGTTTGCCCGCGCACTCGCTAATCTCCTGCGTCTTTCACGCCACAGCATTGTTGGCTTCCTTCGCGCACCCCGGTCACATAGTTATCTATGCTCCCGGGGATTTGCGAACTCGCCGTCTCGCTGTGACCTGAAATACTTTGGAGATACAAACCTCGTCTTTTCGACCGTCGCGGCGTTGGCTGCGCGCGTTCACCCCGGTCACATAGTTATCTATGCTCCCGGGGATTAATGAGAGGCTCCTGCCTCTCACCGGAGGCCAGCCTACGGCTGGTCAAATTCGTTCCCGACGAATTTGTCACTTGCTTGCCGCCTTGCGACAATCGAAAAGCCTTAGAGGATTGAGCAGTCAGTTACAGATTTTTTTTCATTGCTTTGTGCAAACGTGGCAATGATGCGCCAGAATTTGTAGAATATAGCGCCCCTGGACGAGCAGTCGCTCTCCGGGGCGTTTCTTTTTCAACCCACCTGGGGCCATAACGTGTAATAACGAGGCCGGAAAATATTATGTCTGAACAAATTGTCACGCCTGATACCGCCGCTCTGACGGTGCCGAACAAAGATGCCAAAATCAACCTGCTGGATTTAAACCGTCAGCAGATGCGCGAGTTTTTCAAAAACATGGGCGAGAAGCCTTTCCGCGCCGATCAGGTGATGAAATGGATGTATCACTACTGCTGCGACGACTTTGATGAGATGACCGACATCAACAAAGTCCTGCGCAGTAAACTGAAAGAAGTGGCGGAGATCCGCGCCCCGGAAGTGGTTGAAGAGCAACGCTCAACCGACGGGACCATTAAATGGGCGATTGCCGTTGGCGATCAGCGCGTCGAGACCGTCTATATCCCGGAAGAAGACCGCGCCACCCTGTGCGTCTCCTCCCAGGTAGGCTGCGCGCTGGAGTGCAAATTCTGCTCCACCGCCCAGCAGGGCTTTAACCGCAACCTGCGGGTATCCGAAATTATCGGCCAGGTCTGGCGCGCGGCGAAGATCGTCGGCGCGGTGAAGACCACCGGCGTGCGTCCCATTACCAACGTAGTAATGATGGGCATGGGCGAGCCGCTGCTGAACCTCAACAACGTCGTTCCGGCGATGGAAATCATGCTCGACGATTTCGGCTTTGGCCTTTCCAAGCGTCGTGTGACCTTGTCTACCTCCGGCGTGGTGCCGGCGCTGGATAAACTCGGCGATATGATCGACGTTGCGCTGGCGATCTCCTTGCACGCGCCGAACGACACCATTCGCGACGAAATCGTCCCGATCAACAAAAAGTACAACATCGAGACGTTCCTCAACTCGGTGCGCGGCTATATTTCGAAGTCCAACGCCAACCAGGGCCGGGTGACCATCGAGTACGTGATGCTGGATCACGTCAACGACGGCACCGAGCACGCCCATGAGCTGGCGGCGCTGCTGAAAGATACGCCGTGCAAGATCAACCTGATCCCATGGAACCCGTTCCCGGGCGCGCCGTATGGCCGCAGCTCCAACAGCCGCATTGACCGTTTCTCCAAAGTCCTGATGGAGTACGGCTTTACGACCATCGTGCGTAAAACGCGCGGCGACGATATCGATGCCGCCTGCGGCCAGCTGGCGGGCGACGTCATTGACCGTACCAAGCGTACGCTGCGTAAGCGGATGCAGGGCGAAGCGATTGACGTAAAAGCGGTCTGACAAATGATGACCCGTGCAGCGCAGGCGGCACGGGTCATATTTATGGCCGATAGCCAGGCGAAATACGCTGATTCGGTTAATAATTACGGTGCGTTTTTGTCGACTTTGAGGCAGTATGTAGCGGCACAACAACCGCTTAGCATTCAATTTTGATTCGTCTCTGTGATCGCGCGGCTGACAGTCCTATACTGTGAGGCTGACGTAGCACAGATGTCTCGCGGCGCCGGCTTTTTCCCGCGCTGAACTTTAAATTTCACGTACCAGTAGTTGTAGCGAATGAATACTGAAGCCACTCAAGATCATCAAGAAGCAAACACCACGGGCGCGCGTCTGCGTCACGCCCGCGAACAACTCGGACTTAGCCAGCAAGCGGTGGCCGAACGCTTATGCCTGAAGGTGTCCACGGTTCGTGATATTGAAGACGATAAGGCCCCCGCCGACCTCGCCTCCACCTTCCTGCGCGGGTACATCCGCTCCTACGCTCGCCTCGTACATATTCCAGAAGACGAGCTGCTGCCGATGATGGCCAAGCAGGCGCCCATCCGCGCGGCGAAAGTCGCGCCAATGCAGAGTTTCTCTTTAGGCAAGCGCCGCAAAAAGCGCGACGGCTGGCTGATGAGCTTCACCTGGCTGGTGCTGTTTGTGGTTATCGGTCTGAGCGGCGCCTGGTGGTGGCAAGACCATAAGGCGCAGCAGGAAGAGATTTCGACCATGGCCGATCAGTCTTCCGCTGAGCTGAACGGCGGCGACGCCAACAGCCAGAACGTGCCGCTGGATACCAGCGCCCCTGCAGCCCCGACCGCCGATAGCGCCGCGAACAGCGCGCCAACCGATACCGCCAGCGCACCGACCACCAGCGCGCCGGCCCAGACGCCAGCGGATAATAACGCTGTCGTGGCCCCTTCCCAGGCCAATGTCGATACCGCGGGGACGACGCCGGCAGCTCCGGCTACCACCCCAGCCTCGCCGTTGCCGACCGATCAGGCGAACGTCACGACTCCGGCGGCGTCGGCGCAGGATCTGGTGATGAACTTTTCCGCCGACTGCTGGCTGGAAGTGAGCGATGCCACCGGTAAAAAACTGTTCAGCGGCCTGCAGCGTAAAGGCGGTAACCTGAACCTGAGCGGTCAGGCGCCGTATAAGCTGAAAATTGGCGCCCCGGCCGCGGTACAGATCCAGTATCTGGGCAAGCCTGTCGATTTAAGTCGTTTTATCAGAACTAACCAGGTTGCGCGTCTGACCCTCAATGCCGAATCATCACCGGCGCAGTAACAGACGGGTAACGCGGGAGATTTTTCATGCATAACCAGGCTCCGATTCAACGTAGAAAATCTAAACGTATTTACGTTGGTAATGTGCCAATTGGCGATGGGGCTCCCATCGCCGTTCAGTCAATGACCAATACGCGCACCACCGATGTGGCGGCGACCGTAAATCAAATCAAAGCGTTAGAGCGCGTAGGCGCGGACATTGTCCGTGTCTCTGTTCCGACGATGGACGCTGCTGAGGCGTTCAAACTTATCAAACAGCAGGTTAACGTCCCGCTGGTAGCCGATATCCACTTTGACTACCGTATTGCGCTGAAAGTGGCGGAATATGGCGTCGACTGCCTGCGTATCAACCCGGGCAACATCGGCAACGAAGAGCGCATCCGCATGGTTGTAGATTGCGCTCGCGATAAAAACATCCCGATCCGCATCGGCGTCAACGCCGGCTCGCTGGAAAAAGATCTGCAGGAAAAATATGGCGAGCCGACGCCGCAGGCGCTGCTCGAATCCGCCATGCGTCATGTCGATCATCTCGATCGTCTGAACTTCGATCAGTTTAAAGTCAGCGTTAAAGCCTCCGATGTCTTCCTGGCGGTGGAATCCTATCGTCTGCTGGCGAAACAGATCGATCAGCCGCTGCATCTTGGGATCACCGAAGCGGGCGGCGCGCGCAGCGGCGCGGTAAAATCGGCGATCGGTCTGGGACTACTGCTGTCCGAGGGGATCGGCGATACGCTGCGCGTCTCGCTGGCGGCGGATCCGGTGGAAGAGATCAAGGTCGGCTTCGATATCCTCAAATCTCTGCGTATTCGTTCCCGCGGCATTAACTTTATCGCCTGCCCGACCTGTTCACGCCAGGAGTTTGACGTTATCGGTACGGTGAATGCCCTGGAGCAGCGTCTGGAAGATATCATCACCCCGATGGATGTTTCGATCATCGGATGCGTGGTGAACGGCCCGGGCGAAGCGCTGGTCTCCACCCTTGGCGTCACCGGCGGCAACAAGAAAAGCGGCCTGTATGAAGACGGCGTGCGTAAAGATCGCCTGGATAACAACGACATGATCGACCAGCTGGAAGCGCGGATCCGCGCCAAAGCCTCGATGCTCGATGAAGCCCGTCGGATTGACGTTCAACAGGTTGAAGCAAAATAACGTGTTGGGAAGCGATACGCTTCCCGTGTATGATTGAACCTGCGGGCGCGAGGCGCCGGGGTTCATTTTTGTATATATAAAGAGAATAAACGTGGCAAAGAACATTCAAGCCATCCGTGGCATGAACGATTATCTGCCGGGCGAAACCGCTCTCTGGCAGCGCATTGAAGGCTCACTGAAGCAGGTGCTCGGTAGCTACGGTTACAGCGAAATCCGTTTGCCGATTGTAGAGCAGACCCCGTTATTCAAACGCGCGATCGGCGAAGTGACCGACGTGGTTGAAAAAGAGATGTATACCTTCGAAGACCGCAATGGCGACAGCCTGACGCTGCGTCCGGAAGGGACGGCGGGCTGCGTACGTGCCGGCATCGAACATGGTCTGCTGTACAATCAAGAACAGCGTCTGTGGTACGTCGGGCCAATGTTCCGTCACGAGCGCCCGCAGAAAGGTCGCTACCGCCAGTTCCACCAGATCGGCGCCGAAGTGTTTGGCCTGCAGGGCCCGGACATCGACGCGGAGCTGATTATGCTGACCGCGCGCTGGTGGCGTGAGCTGGGCATCTCCGAGCACGTCAGCCTGGAGCTGAACTCCATCGGTTCGCTGGAAGCGCGCGCCAACTACCGCGACGCGCTGGTGGCATACCTGGAGCAGTTTACCGATAAACTGGATGAAGACAGTAAACGCCGGATGTATACCAACCCGCTGCGGGTGCTGGACTCCAAAAACCCGGACGTTCAGGCGCTGCTCAACGACGCGCCGGCGCTCGGCGATTATCTTGACGAAGAGTCGAAAGCCCACTTTGCCGGCCTGTGCGCGTTGCTTGACGATGCCGGGATCCGCTACACCGTCAACCAGCGCCTGGTGCGCGGCCTTGATTACTATAACCGCACCGTGTTCGAGTGGGTGACCACCAGCCTTGGTTCCCAGGGCACCGTCTGCGCCGGCGGTCGTTACGACGGCCTGGTTGAGCAGCTGGGCGGTCGCGCTACCCCGGGCGTGGGTTTTGCCATGGGGCTGGAACGTCTTGTTTTACTGGTCCAGGCAGTGAATCCGGAATTTAAAGCCGATCCTGTTGTCGATATATACCTGGTAGCCTCCGGGACCGATACTCAGTCTGCTGCAATGCGTCTGGCTGAGCAGGTTCGCGATGCGCTGCCCGGCGTGAAGCTGATGACCAACCACGGCGGCGGCAACTTTAAGAAGCAGTTCGCCCGCGCTGACAAGTGGGGGGCGCGCGTCGCGCTGGTGGTCGGTGAGTCAGAGATTGCTGACGGAAACGTGGTAGTGAAGGATTTACGCTCAGGTGAGCAAACTACCGTAACGCAGGAGAGCGTTGCCGCGCATTTGCGCACACTTCTGGGTTAATCTCCCGGGAATTATTAGTCAGGAGAAGGACTGCGTGGAAACTTTTAACAACGAGAACGATCAGGTCGATGCGCTGAAGCGTTTCTTTGCCGAAAACGGCAAAGCGCTGGCGGTCGGGGTGATTTTAGGGATTGGCGCGCTGGTTGGCTGGCGCTACTGGACCTCCCATCAGCAGGATACCGCCAGAGACGCGTCGCTGGCTTACGAGAAGGCGACTTCCGCGCTGAAATCGAATACGCCAGAAGTGCTGTCAGGGGCAGAGAAATTCGCGGCTGACAATAAAAATACCTACGGCGCCTTCGCCTCTCTCGAGCTGGCACAGCATTTTGTTGAACAGAACGATCTGCCGAACGCTGAAAAGCAGCTGCAGCAGGGGCTGGCGGCCGCATCTGATGATAATCTGAAATCGGTTATCAGTATGCGTCTGGCCCGCGTTCAGCTGCAAATGAAACAGGCTGATGCGGCGCTGAAAACCCTCGACAGCATCAAAGGTGAGGGCTGGACCGCCATTGTGGCCGATTTGCGCGGCGAAATTCTGTTGAGCAAAGGCGATAAGCAAGGGGCCCGTGCGGCGTGGGAAGCTGGCGTGAAAAGCGATGCTTCTCCTGCGCTCAGCGAAATGATGCGTATGAAAATGAATAATTTGTCCATCTGAGAGGGACTCGATGCAATTGCGTAAATTACTGTTGCCAGGGCTGCTTTCCGTTACCTTGCTGAGCGGGTGTTCGCTGTTTAATAGCGAAGAAGATGTGGTGAAAATGTCACCGCTGCCGACGGTAGAAAATCAGTTTACGCCGTCCACGTCCTGGAGCACCTCGGTTGGCGATGGTATCGGCGAATTTTACTCTAACCTTCATCCGGCCTTTGCCGACGGCGTAGTGTATGCTGCTGACCGTAAAGGCACCGTCAAAGCGCTGAACGCCGACGACGGCAAAGAGGTGTGGTCGGTGAATCTGGCGGAGAAAGATGGTTGGTTCTCGCGCACGCCAGCGCTGCTTTCCGGCGGGGTGACCGTCTCTGGCGGCCATGTTTATATCGGCAGCGAGAAAGCGCAGCTGTATGCGCTGAATACCAGCGATGGTACCGTGGCCTGGCAAACCCGTGTCGCCGGCGAGGCGCTGTCGCGTCCGGTGGTGAGCGATGGCATGGTGCTGGTGCATACCAGCAACGGCCAGCTGCAGGCGCTAAACGAGACCGATGGGGCCGTGAAGTGGACCGTTAACCTCGATATGCCGGCGCTCTCCCTGCGCGGCGAGTCTGCGCCTGCGACCGCCTACGGCGCGGCGATCGTCGGCGGCGACAACGGCCGCGTCAGTGCAGTATTGATGCAGCAGGGGCAGATGATTTGGCAGCAGCGTATTTCTACGGCCACCGGCCCGACGGAAATTGACCGCCTGAACGACGTCGACACGACGCCGATCATCGTTAACGGTGTGGTTTATGCGCTGGCTTATAACGGCAACCTGACCGCGCTGGACCTGCGTAGCGGCCAGATTATGTGGAAACGCGAGCTGGGTTCGGTGAATGATTTCATCGTCGATGGTAACCGTATCTACCTGGTTGACCAGAACGATCGCCTGCTGGCACTGACCACCGACGGCGGTGTAACCCTGTGGACGCAAAGCGATCTGCTGCACCGTTTGCTGACCGCGCCGGTGTTGTATAATGGCAATCTGGTCGTCGGCGATAGCGAAGGCTACATGCACTGGATTAATCCGGAAGATGGCCATTTTGTGGCGCAGCAGAAAGTCGATAGTTCCGGCTTCCTGACCGACCCGGTGGTTGCCGATGGTCGACTGCTGATCCAGGCGAAAGACGGTACGCTGTACGCGATTACGCGTTAATTACCGCTGTCGTGAGTGATTAAGAAACGGCCCCTGGCAGACAGGGGCCGTTTTGACTTTTTTAAAAACGTCGTTAAGACGATGTTGCTTAGTGATTGTATGAGGCATTTAACATGATACCTGTGGTCGCGCTTGTCGGGCGCCCTAACGTTGGAAAATCCACGCTCTTTAACCGCCTGACGCGCACTCGTGATGCGCTGGTTGCGGATTTCCCGGGGCTGACTCGTGACCGTAAGTACGGTCGGGCCGAAGTCGAAGGCCGCGAATTCATCTGTATCGATACCGGTGGTATTGATGGTACGGAAGAGGGCGTGGAAACCCGGATGGCGGAGCAGTCGCTGCTGGCAATCGAAGAGGCCGATGTGGTGCTGTTTATGGTCGATGCGCGCGCGGGCCTGATGCCGGCGGACATCGCGATCGCTAAACACCTGCGCTCTCGTGAAAAGCCCACCTTCCTGGTGGCTAACAAAACCGACGGCATCGACGTCGACCAGGCAATGGCGGACTTCTGGTCGCTCGGTCTGGGCGATATCTATCCGATTGCCGCTTCGCACGGCCGCGGCGTGACCAGCCTGCTGGAGCAGGCCCTGCTGCCATGGGTCGATGAGGTTAATCCGCAGGAAGAAGTGGATGAAGACGCCGAATATTGGGCGAAATTCGAAGCCGAGCAGAATGGCGAAGCGGAAGAAGAGCCGGAAGACGACTTCAATCCGCAGGATCTGCCGATCAAGCTGGCGATTGTCGGGCGTCCTAATGTCGGTAAATCAACCCTCACCAATCGCATCCTCGGTGAAGATCGCGTGGTGGTCTACGATATGCCGGGCACCACCCGTGACAGCATTTATATCCCGATGCAGCGTGACGAGCGCGAATACGTGCTCATCGATACCGCCGGGGTGCGCAAGCGCGGGAAAATCACCGACGTAGTGGAAAAGTTCTCGGTGATCAAAACGCTGCAGGCGATTGAAGACGCCAACGTCGTGCTGCTGGTGATCGATGCTCGCGAAGGGATCTCCGACCAGGACCTCTCGCTGCTGGGCTTTATTCTTAACAGCGGCCGTTCGCTGGTGATCGTCGTTAACAAGTGGGATGGCCTGAGTCAGGAAGTGAAGGAGCAGGTGAAGGAGACCCTCGACTATCGTCTGGGCTTTATCGACTTTGCCCGGGTGCACTTCATCTCCGCCCTGCACGGCAGCGGCGTCGGCAACCTGTTTGAATCGGTACGCGAAGCCTACGACAGCGCTACGCGCCGCGTAAGCACCGCGATGCTGACCCGGATCATGAACATGGCGGCGGAAGATCATCAGCCACCGCTGGTGCGTGGCCGTCGCGTGAAGCTGAAATACGCCCACGCCGGGGGCTACAACCCGCCTATCGTGGTGATCCACGGTAACCAGGTCAAGGATCTGCCGGATTCCTACAAGCGCTATCTGATGAACTACTTCCGTAAATCCCTGGACGTGATGGGCACGCCGATCCGGATCCAGTTCAAGGAAGGGGAAAACCCGTTCGCTAACAAGCGTAACACCCTGACGCCGAACCAGATGCGTAAACGTAAGCGCTTGATCAAGCACATCAAGAAAAGCAAATAATCATTAAACCCGCTTCGGCGGGTTTTTTGTGGCCGCCATGCCGGTAAATGTCAAAACCTTCCGCCATAATCCCGCGATACTTCGCCGGGAACAGAGCGGCTCAAAGGTGGACTTACTATGCAGATTGGTTTTATCGGCCTCGGCGCGGTGGTGGAAACCGCCTATTTACCGGCGCTGCGTCGCCTGGGGGACGTCATCGACCGCTGCCAGGGCTATGACCTGGACTGCAGCAGAGCGCTGCCGGGGATCCAGCGCTGTAGTTCGCTGTCGGCGCTGCTGGCCGAACCCCTGGATACGCTCTTCATTACCACCTCATCACTTCAGCATCTGCCCGTACTGGAGAGGGCGTTAGCCAGCGGCATTTCCCGCATCGTGGTGGAAAAGCCGATCGTGGCCAACCTTGAGCAGGCCGCCCGGCTGCGGGCGCTGCTGGCGCCGACTGAGCAGGCCGCGCGGGTGCTGGCTCTTGACCACTGGATGGCGCGAGGCGTTGCGCTGAACGCTCCTGGCCCGCTGTGGCGGGCGGAAGGGGAGGCCAGCGGCCTGCCTCCGCCGCACCTGTCAGCGCAGGATATCGTCTGGATCGAAGGTTATTTGCAGGAGCCAAGCGGCTTTAACAGCGCTGGTGAGCCGGTCGCACTCAATTTTGCCACCGGGGAGCTGGATACCCGGCAGCTGCGTCACCCTGATGGGGTGATCCTCGATATCGGCACCCATGTCCTGGCGATGCTCCGCGAAACCCTGCACGCCAGCGGAAGCGATACGGCGCTGAGGCTTTCCCTTCGGGTGGCGAAAGACCGCCTCGGCCATGACATTGCTCCTGGGGATAAGAGCACTGCCGAGGGGGAGGCGCATCTGCAGGGAACCCTGGGCACTATCCCGCTCAATATCTGGCTCAACAAATACGCGGGTCCCGCGGGCGGGCAAAAGGGAATGCGAATAGGACTGCGGGACGGGCGAATAATCACCCTCGATCGCGCCCCTGAGGGCGAAGTGGTGACGCTACAGGACGGCGAGCGGGTGCAGCGCTGGACCCGGCCCGGGGCGATCTATACGCACTGTCTTGATGAGCAGATCCTCGGCGCGGATAATTTGTTTATCCGGGCGCCGGACAGCGTGGCCGGGCTAACGCAGCGTAGGCTTGAGGAAGTGGAATGGCTGCTCAGGTTGCAGCAGCAATTACGCGGCCCGCATTAAACCCGGAACATGATAAAATAGGTGCAGATAAACGTTGAAAGGAATGGTTATGGAACTTGATTGCCCTCTGTGCCACGCGCCGTTAGATGTCAAAGGCAGTAGCGCGCATTGCGCCCAGTGCGAAAGGGTGTTTGCCCTTGAGGCCCGCTGCCCGGAATGCCACCAGCCGCTGGAGGTGCTGAAGGCGTGCGGCGCGGTGGATTACTTTTGCCAGCATGGGCATGGCCTGATCTCGAAAAAACGGGTGGAATTTATTCCGCTGGTTTAGTGGGCGAAGGCTTTCTGGCCCGCGTTTTTTTCACCGTCGCGATCTGCTTCACTTCGCTTTCGACCCAGCCGTCTTTCAGGCGGGTGGTGAGCAGATCGCCGGTTTTGACCTGTTTTGTCTGCTTCAGCACCGTACCGTCGCTCACCGAGGTGACGCTGTAGCCCCGCGCCAGGGTGGCTAAGGGGCTCACCGCCTCCAGATGGGTCACCGCGTTGCCAAACCGTTCACGCCGCTCGCTGAGGCGGCCACGCATAATTTCCGCCAGCCGGTATTCCAGTTGCTGGATCCGCGACTGCGCGCGGTGGATCCGTGGCTGCGGGTTGTAGTGATTCAGACGCTGAACGGTGCGCTTTTGCCGCTGTTCTGCGCGCTTAAGCTGTGACTCCACGGCGATACGCATCCGCTGGCGCAGGCGTTCCAGGGCGGTCTGCTGGCGGGCCAAGCGCAGCTGTGGATGCTGTTGCTGCAGGCGATGGAACAGCTGGGTAAAACGGCGCTGGCGACTGGCGAGGAAATAGTCCATCGCCATTTCCAGCCGCTGCTGTCCGGACTGCAGCTGGCGCAGCAGCTCCTGCTGGTTGCGGCTGACGATTTCCGCGGCGGCTGAGGGAGTCGGTGCCCGCAGGTCGGCAACAAAATCAGCGATCGTGACGTCGGTTTCATGGCCGACGGCGCTGACGATAGGGATCTGGCTGGCGAAAATAGCCCGCGCCACCCGCTCATCGTTAAAACTCCACAGATCCTCCAGCGAACCGCCGCCGCGTCCGACAATCAGTACGTCACACTCCTGGCGCGCGTTGGCCAGCGCGATGGCGCGCACAATCTGCCCGGGGGCGTCGTCACCCTGGACCGAGGTTGGGTAGATGATCACCGGCAGCCCGGGATCGCGGCGCCTGAGAACATGGAGAATATCGTGCAGCGCCGCACCGGTTTTCGAGGTGATGACGCCGACGCAGTGGGCGGGGGAGGGGAGCGCCTGCTTATGTTTTTGCTCGAACAGTCCTTCCGCCGTTAACTGCGCTTTCAGCTGCTCATACTTCTGCTGTAATAACCCTTCGCCGGCGGGCTGCATGCTTTCGACGATAATCTGGTAGTCGCCGCGCGGCTCATACAGGGTGATGTTGGCGCGAACCAGCACCTGCTGCCCGTGCTGTGGGCGAAACGTCACCCGGCGGTTGCTGTTGCGGAACATCGCGCAGCGCACCTGGGCGTTATCGTCTTTTAAGGTGAAGTACCAGTGGCCGGAGGAGGGCTGGCTGAAGTTAGAGATCTCGCCGCTGATCCAAACCTGGCCCATTTCGCGCTCAAGCAGCAGACGCACCGTCTGATTGAGGCGGCTTACGGTAAAAATTGCGGGGGATTGAGAGGGTAACATGTGAGCAAGATCAAACTTTAAATCAGCAGGTTATTCAGTCGATAGTAACGCGCTCAGAGGGGATGGCAAGTATTATTTGCAAAAAAGGGTAGATGCAATCGGTTACGCTCTGTATAATGCCACGGCAATATTTATCCACCCTGGTCGAGATATTGCCCATGCTACGTATCGCTAAAGAAGCCCTGACGTTTGACGACGTCCTCCTCGTTCCCGCTCATTCTACCGTTCTGCCGAATACTGCCGATCTCAGCACTCAGCTGACGAAAACCATTCGTCTGAATATTCCTATGCTCTCCGCAGCCATGGATACCGTAACGGAAGCGCGTCTGGCTATTGCCCTGGCACAGGAAGGCGGCATCGGCTTTATTCACAAAAACATGTCCATCGAGCGCCAGGCGGAAGAAGTTCGTCGCGTGAAGAAACATGAGTCCGGCGTGGTCACCGACCCGCAGACTGTTCTGCCGACGACCACTCTGCGTGAAGTGAAAGAGCTGACCGAGCGCAACGGTTTCGCCGGCTACCCGGTGGTTACCGAAGAAAACGAGCTGGTCGGCATCATCACCGGCCGCGACGTGCGTTTCGTCACCGATCTGAACCAGCCGGTCAGCGTCTACATGACGCCGAAAGAGCGTCTGGTCACCGTTCGTGAAGGCGAAAGCCGTGAAGTGGTCTTCGCTAAGATGCACGAAAAACGCGTTGAGAAAGCGCTGGTCGTGGATGAGAGCTTCCACCTGCGCGGCATGATCACCGTCAAAGACTTCCAGAAAGCAGAACGTAAACCGAACGCCTGTAAAGATGAGCAGGGCCGTCTGCGCGTAGGCGCGGCGGTCGGCGCCGGTGCCGGCAACGAAGAGCGCGTAGACGCGTTGGTAGCGGCAGGCGTTGACGTTCTGCTGATCGACTCCTCGCACGGTCACTCAGAAGGCGTTCTGCAGCGTATCCGTGAAACGCGCGCGAAATATCCTGACCTGCAGATCATCGGCGGCAACGTCGCCACTGGCGCAGGCGCACGCGCGCTGGCGGAAGCCGGCTGCAGCGCGGTGAAAGTGGGCATCGGCCCGGGCTCCATCTGTACTACCCGTATCGTCACCGGCGTGGGTGTGCCGCAGATCACCGCTGTTTCCGACGCGGTGGAAGCGCTGGAAGGGACCGGTATTCCGGTTATCGCTGACGGCGGTATCCGTTTCTCCGGCGATATCGCCAAAGCGATCGCCGCCGGTGCGGCGGCGGTGATGGTTGGCTCCATGCTGGCGGGTACCGAAGAGTCCCCGGGTGAAATCGAACTCTATCAGGGTCGCTCTTACAAATCCTACCGCGGGATGGGCTCCCTTGGCGCGATGTCCAAAGGCTCCTCTGATCGCTATTTCCAGAGCGATAACGCCGCTGACAAACTGGTGCCGGAAGGTATCGAAGGTCGCGTGGCCTATAAAGGCCGCCTGAAAGAGATCATTCACCAGCAGATGGGCGGTCTGCGTTCCTGTATGGGTCTGACCGGCTGTGGTACCATTGACCTGCTGCGTACCAAAGCTGAATTCGTACGCATCAGCGGTGCGGGCATTCAGGAAAGCCACGTTCACGACGTGACCATCACCAAAGAGTCCCCGAACTACCGTCTGGGCTCCTGATTTCTTCGCCCGACCTTGCGTCGGGCGATTTATTTACTCTGTTTCACTTGCCTCGGAATTAGCGTCAATGACGGAAAACATTCATAAACATCGCATCCTCATCCTCGACTTCGGGTCTCAGTATACTCAGCTGGTGGCGCGTCGCGTGCGTGAGCTGGGCGTCTACTGTGAGCTGTGGGCATGGGATGTCACGGAAGCACAGATCCGCGAATTTAATCCAAGCGGCATCATTCTTTCCGGCGGCCCGGAAAGCACCACCGAAGAGAACAGCCCGCGCGCGCCGCAGTATGTGTTCGAAGCCGGCGTGCCGGTATTTGGCGTCTGCTACGGCATGCAGACCATGGCGATGCAGCTGGGCGGCCATGTAGAAGGTTCTAACGAGCGTGAGTTTGGTTACGCACAGGTTGAAGTGGTTAACGACAGCGCGCTGGTGCGCGGTATCGAAGATTCCCTGACCGCAGACGGCAAACCGCTGCTGGACGTGTGGATGAGCCACGGCGACAAAGTGACCGCCATCCCAGCGGACTTCGTAACCGTCGCCAGCACCGACAACTGCCCGTTCGCCATTATGGCCAACGAAGAAAAACGCTTCTACGGCGTGCAGTTCCACCCGGAAGTGACCCACACCCGTCAGGGTATGCGTATGCTGGAGCGCTTCGTGCGCGACATCTGCCAGTGCGAAGCGCTGTGGACCCCGGCGAAAATCATTGACGACGCCGTTGAGCGTATCCGTCAGCAGGTTGGCGACGACAAAGTGATCCTCGGCCTCTCCGGCGGTGTGGACTCTTCGGTGACCGCGATGCTGCTGCACCGCGCTATCGGCAAAAACCTGACCTGCGTATTCGTGGACAACGGTCTGCTGCGCCTGAACGAAGCACAGCAGGTGATGGAGATGTTCGGCGACCACTTTGGCCTGAACATTGTTCACGTTGAAGGCGAGCAGCGTTTCCTCGACGCGCTGGCGGGTGAAAGCGATCCGGAAGCGAAGCGTAAAATTATCGGTCGCGTTTTCGTGGAAGTGTTCGACGAAGAAGCGCTGAAGCTGGACGACGTCAAATGGCTAGCGCAGGGTACCATCTACCCTGACGTTATCGAGTCTGCCGCTTCCGCCACCGGTAAAGCGCACGTCATCAAATCTCACCACAACGTGGGCGGCCTGCCGAAAGAGATGAAGATGGGCCTGGTTGAGCCGCTGCGTGAGCTGTTCAAAGACGAAGTGCGTAAGATCGGCCTGGAACTGGGCCTGCCGTACGACATGCTCTACCGTCACCCGTTCCCGGGCCCCGGCCTTGGCGTGCGCGTGCTGGGCGAAGTGAAGAAAGAGTACTGCGACCTGCTGCGTCGTGCGGACGCTATCTTCATCGAAGAGCTGCACAAAGCTGACCTGTATAACAAAGTCAGCCAGGCGTTCACTGTGTTCCTGCCGGTTCGTTCCGTCGGCGTGATGGGCGATGGCCGTAAATACGACTGGGTGGTTTCCCTGCGTGCGGTGGAAACCATCGACTTCATGACCGCGCACTGGGCACACCTGCCGTACGATTTCCTCGGCCGCGTCTCCAACCGTATCATCAATGAAGTGAACGGTATCTCCCGCGTGGTGTATGACATCAGCGGCAAGCCGCCAGCAACGATTGAGTGGGAATGATTAACGGCTACCTTATAGCTAATCATATCTACTCAAATTTAAATGCAACCCTCTGTTTTTACAGAGGGTTTTTCTTTATATAACATCAACACTATTCACTCTATCTCACATTTTTTGACGGTATACCTGACGGTATTACCATTACGGTATACTCTCGTACCGTCAGAAAAATGATGCATCACGGGTGAAATGTGCTTACCGATACCAAACTAAAAAACCTGAAACCGCAGGGAAAAATGTACAAGGTCTCCGATCGCGACGGTCTGTATGTAGCCGTGCTGATCTCAGGCACCATCTCGTTTCGTTACGATTACCGCATCAACGGCCGTCGGGAGACGCTGGTTATCGGTCAGTATGGTCGTGACGGTATCACGCTGGCTGAAGCCAGGGATGAACTGATAGCGGCTAAAAAGCTGCTGAACGCAGGCCAGTCGCCGGCTGCGGCGAAGCGTGACGGTATCAAACGGATCCGCGGCGCCGAAACATTTACGGTACATACCGACGCCTACATGAAACATGTGGTCCTGGCTGACAGTACGCGGGCTATGAAGCAATCAGTAATCGACAGGGATATTCTGCCTGTTCTCGGAAACAAAATGATGTCCGAGATAACGACCCCTATGGTGCGTGATCTTTGCGATCGCATAGTCGAGCGCGGCGGCCGCGCGACGGCAGTTCAGGCGCGTGAAATCATCAGCAGCGTTTACCGGTACGCCAATGACCGCGGGCATGGGTTATTCAACCCGGCCGCAGATATCAAACCTTCAGCGATCGCCATGTTTAAACCGCGTGACCGTTGCCTGCAGCCTGAAGAAATCGGCGTGCTGTTCAGGTCGCTCGATACCGTCAGCACTTTGCCAACCTTAAAACTGGCTGTGAAGCTCATCCTGATCACGATGGTGCGCAAAACCGAGTTCATCATGGCGACGTGGAAAGAGGTGGATTTCAGCAAAGGAACCTGGACGATCCCATCTGACAGGATGAAGGGGAGCCGGTCGCATGTCATCTACCTTCCGCATCAGGTACAGGATCTGATGGTAGGCCTGCAGATGTGTGCCGGCGGGAGTGATTATCTGTTGCCAGGTCGCTACAGCACCAGTAAGCCGTTATCCAATGCCGCTCTTAACTCAGTCATCGATCGCGCGGTTGCTGCTGCAGCGGATGCCGGGGAGAACCTGCAACCTCTAACAGTGCACGACCTGCGGCGCACAGCGAGCACGCTTTTGCATGAAGCGGGATTCCCGTCAGACTGGATAGAGAAGGCGCTGGCGCATGAACAGAAGGGCGTGAGGGCGGTTTACAACAAGGCCGAGTATTCCCGGCAGCGGGCCTACATGCTGCAGCAGTGGGCAAATATGGTTGATGCATGGATAAACGGGGAGCATTACGACCTGGTGCCGTTCTCCCCGTCTGCATTTGAAAAGTGGATGAATGAACAATAGTCCGCCCGGAGGCGGCTCATTGTGTCGCCTTCGAAGAATTCTCAAAGAGTCCGCGCAGGAACTTAACCATCGCGTTTGCAGAATCCCGCTGTTCACGGTAGCGCGCCGCTTCTCTCTGCAGGTGAATGATCTCACCATTCCTCTGGTTGATAATGGCGCGCGCCTCTTCGAGTTGTCGTATCAGCGAGGCCTCTTCGGCAATGTTCATGCGGCCTCCGTCTTCACTACCGGCACTGCGCAGCCTGGCAGCAACTCAACCGCCGGCGCCGTGCACTGGTTGCCCCACACGTCGAAACCGTGAGACGACTGGCGGGCAAAGAGCTCAATGCGCGGGACATCGCCAAGCAGCTGCACCAGTTTCTCGCGGATAACGTCTGGTTTGCGCGAGTTCTCCAGGCGCGGCGCCGTGACATGCTGGCAGATTGAGGCATCCATGCGGGCAGGTAGTTTCCCGCGCACCGCAAACAGGCAGTCTTCGCTGTTCGCCCGGGTCATATGTCCCATGCCGATCGCACTGTTCCCTTTATGCTTGTTCGTCTTGTGCCAGGTGAATCCCTTCATTGTCATCAGGCGGAATCCCCAGGCTTCCATGACTTTCAGCGCCTCTACCGGCTGAGTCGGTACCCACCACATAGCCAGAAGGCAATCGTCGGCGGCGAGCTCCCATACTGGCAGCCTGCAGATATCCAGCACATTCATCACCGGGTATTTGAAACCGGCGCCGCGGTCACCGTCGGCTGCCTTGTCGCGGTATGCCCATGGCGGATCCGCATAAATCAGGGTGTATTTTCCGCTCATGCTACACCGCCTTCAACGCGCTTGAACTCGATCACCCAGACCCATGGGTTAGCGCGCCAGCTGTCAGCGCCGTAGATTGATTCCCATAGCAGTTGAAACGCTCGTACAGGATGTTGCGCATTTACGACGCCAGGAATGCCGAAATCGGAGTGTGAACATGTCGTCAGGTTCTGGATTCCTTCTCGCATAGCATCGACATCGTGTATTGAATTAAGGCGCTCCACGCGCACGCCGGTGATTTCCAGCAGAATGCGGCTGGCCCAGCGCGGCATGTGGATAGATGGTCGCCATCCATGACGCAAATTGTCGTCGGCGTCTTGATATTCAGGTCTATGTCCGCCGTCAGCGGCATACTGGCAGAATTCTGGCTTTTCGAATTTCGAGCTATCTTCGAGGTATTCATCCATCTGTTCGTAATTGAATAACGGCACCTGAAATGTTTCCCGCACCCAGATGCGATCGCCTGGCTTGCCAAATGCGCTGTTGAGATAGTTTCCTGCCGAAAGCTCACCGGCCAGTTCATTGCCAGCCAGCTCGCACCCAAGGTTTTTATCATGTACAGGGAATTTTACTGGGCGCCGCGTCTGCGTCTTCCGGCCGTCGAGCAGCGCCTGCACCATCTCAGCGTTGAAAATCATTCCGCGTTCTTTCATGCTGCCACCTTCTTGCTATTCAGTTGCTCCGCCAGGCGCTGAGCCTTCAGCGGGTTCTGGATAACCTGGCCGCCCGGCGCCAGCCAGCCACGCCGCACGGACGAATAAACCAGCGTGATACTGCCTACGCGAATGCTGTCGTGTGGGTTAGTCATAAATCACCCCGGCGGTGGCGCAGATCCCGGCATAGCATCCCTGGCGAAGCCGGTTCCCGCGGCCAATGCACTGATCGCGGCGTATAGCGATACGGGCCCGCTCAACCTCGCCAGTGGCCGCATCCATGCACTCAAGCCAGAGGCGAGCGGCCAGGCGGTACTGGCCTTTGTTCTCGCGAGCAATAGCGCGCTGCTCGATCTCCATTGCCGCCGGCGTTACGGCGACAAGAGGGGGCGCTTTGCGTTGCGAGACATAATCCGCGTGGTATTTTTCCATCCGATTCATCGTATCCAACCCTCTCGAAAAATGACCGCCAGCAGGAACAGCCAGGCGGATACGGCGGCCAGGTACAGAAACCATCCTGACCACCTTTCCCAGTACCTCGCCAGCGACGTCACGCCGCATTACCAACCGGGCGAAATACTCGTTGCTCAAGCGGAGGCTTTTTTCCAGCAAACTCCGTTGTACCGTTCTGCTGACGTTCATCCAGCCAGCGCTCGATCTCTTCGCTGTTCCAGGCACAGCGCTTGTCTGTGATCCAGAAACGCTTAGGGAACTCCCCGTTTTTCTCCATGCGGTCGATAGTGCTCATCGATACAGGCACCACCGCCAGCAGTTCCTTTTTGCCTAATGCACCTTTCATCGTTACCTCTCTTTTTTCAGTGCGGCGCCGGGCGCGCCGCGGTGGTGATTACATAGGGATTTGATTCAGCTCTTCGCGGCGGATGCTGTAGACGTCGGTAGCTTTAGCCAGACGCTCATCATCGTTAGCGAGCTTTTTGGCAACGTATTTGTAAGCGTTGTCCAGGTCCTTCAGCGTGTTGTAGTTCATCGCTGCGTCAGTGAAAGCGCACAGAATTTCTTCAGGATCGCGGTCGTCGCTGCTCTTTGGTTTCTCTTCCGCCGGTTGTTCAGGCTTCGTGTTGATCAGCTTATTCATGCCGGATGCAGTCGCTGGTGTTGGCGTAATATCGCGCTCAACACGCGGTGCTGCTTCCTGCAATTCGTCAGGGGTGTAGACGCCGAGAATCACGTCAGGGCAATACAGGCGGGCCCATCGCTTAACTCCCAGATATGCGAGTTGTTGCTTTGGATCGCTGCCCCATAAAGTTGAGTTACGAACCTGGGCCTGGGTAAGTAATAGGTCCAGTACTCGAGGCTCACTTTCACCTTTCAGCGTTGCCCAGACCTTTACCCCGCACCCTTTTTCATCCGTTGCTGACCATCCAGCCGCCAGATACTTTTTCCCTTTGTCGTTTGTTTTTTCGATGAACTTTCCGATCACGTTTTCCCATGGGCCGAACCATTCAAAGTGAACGCGATCCTTTGTTGGCGCCATTGCGGTGATGGCTGCATTTACCAACTGCGCTTCATAACCCAGCGCGCCGTTAATGACGTGGGTTTTTTGCGCTACAGCGAAAGGGTTCATTCCCCACTGTGCAGCCTGCATTGCTACAGCCATACAGTCTGCCGGCTTCCCTGCAAGATGCGCCGGAACAGTAACCCTGCTCTGAGCCATCAGCTCAGCAAAGCGCACTAACTGGTTGATGCCTTCCGGGCTGAAGATAGCCGCGGCGGTGCCGACGGTAGCACCAGGCTGAGAAGTGATTGCGATATCGTTGCTCATACGTACATATCCTGTTTGCGTGCCCACTCAGGGCGTTTAATAACTTCAAATCCACCCCAGTCGCCTGTTTCGCGGCACTGGTGATAGGTATTCAGATCCCGGCGGTAGAGCGCATGCCCTGTGTCCACGTCCTGCGCATCCAGTTCGAACACCCGCACCGGGTAGCGGCCGCAGTCAATGGTTTCGCTCACTGCCAGGAAGAAGAATCCATGCGGATCGCCAGTGGTCTGCTGCGCACCTTCGCGGTACATCGCATCCTGTACGTGGTACCGGAATTCCTCAATGTGGCGCGAGAAACGCTCCATATCGGCAACCTTCTTCACGTCCAGCAGGACAGGGTGATTCTTCAGGCGCTTGTCCGGGCGTATGCGGCACAGCTCGCCAGTCTCCGGATCCGTCCAGTAGTGGGATGCTTCGCAGAATCCTTCCGCCTCAAGCAGCCAGCGCGCTGCAGGGTGCGCCATTGCGCTATCACGCATCAGCTTCAACTGACGATCCTGCTCCGCCTCCATAACTGTTTTCCCGCTCCCCTCGCAATCCTTCATGAAAGCCGCTTCATCCGCTTTCCCCTGGTTTGTTCGGCGGTTAAAGGGAGGCGCCACGATGAAGCGCTTTTCAAACTCTTCCGGCTCCAGAAGCAGGCAGTGCAGAGCCGTCCCCATATCCAGAGCTTTCAGCTTTTCGGTATCGACCGGTGCTGATTTCTGCCACTGCAGAAGGGCCGGGCTCAACGCCACCATATCCAGCTGCGACTTACTCACGCCGTCGCCGGCGTGGTAGTCCTCGTTGCTGATGTCGAAGTAAATGCCTGGCTTCATGCCGCGTTCCTCGCCGTATCCAGTTGGTCAGCCAGATCCCACCTGGCAATGATGCCGGTGAGTTCCCGCTGATACGCGGCCAGGCATTCTTCAAACTCAGAGCTCATCATCAGCTCTTCCAGGATCTCGCTGCGCACGCCTTTGCGCTCCAGTTCGTAGAATGGCTTTTGCAGCTGATGGAACTTGATTGCGTCGATAAGCTCGACGTGGCGCTCGTACAGCATCTGGTTAAGCTGGTAGTCGCCATCGATGTTGTTCATGATTTTTTTCAGGTTGTTAATCTGCTGAATGTTCACTTGCTCACCCCCATACCCATTTCCGTTTTTGCTGCCAGTTTGCTGACGAATGCCCAGCTGATTGCTTCCGGCAGCGTGCGAAACTTCCAGCTCATCAGCCCGCATGCCGTAACGCAGTACCAGCCGTTAATGATTTGCCATTGCATACACACCTCACTATTACCATTTGGTAAATATCAGGGGTATGAGAAAACCACCCGTTGGTGGATTTCTGGTAATTCAACGCCCTGTTGTTACCGTTAAGGTAATAATCTGATCAATTTATGGTTGTGTCAATAGATTTGATGAGGAAAAGTTTACCATTTTGGTAAGTGCATGAGGCGCGGGGAGTTATCCCACTGGCAGGAGTAACAGGTAGGTTAGAGGTTACTGGTTCTGGCTGACGATGAACTTGATGAAGGCGGCGATCTTGTTTTTCTCTTCCTGCGGCAGCCCGGCGTATTCATGGTGGTCATAGTCGATCAGACCAGCATTACCAGGCGGCAGGATCAGCTCATATGCATCGCGGCCGAACGCCCTGGCGATAGCCGACAGTACGCCAATGCTGGTGGAGCCTTCGCAGTTCAGGATGCGATTTACGGTCGCCTGGCCGATGCCGGCCGCTTCCGAAACCTTTTTCTCTGAGTTCAGATCTGGATGCTGTCCCATCCATACACCCAGGGTAAACGCTGCCTGCTTTTCCACACTCCATTCCTGCGGGTCGATAATCTCCGGCAGCGTCGGGGTATCTGACAGATGGTCGATATCCAGCCAGAACCGACCTTTCCCGGCGAACGACTCGATCTCGCGTGCCGCGTTGGCGCCGATATTTTTTGTCCCCTTGCTCCACCTGTTAACGAGGTTAGCTGATTTTTTGATTCTCTCGGCAAACCGGAGTTGCGTGTTATCGAAATCCTTCCGGATTATCTCATTGAGGTTGTCGCGTCTTATGTCGTAGATGCTTTTCATTTCTATTTTTTTAGCCTGAAATTGTTACCTAACTGATTAAATTTAATAGAATATTACCATAAAGGTAAACTTACCAAAAAGGTAACAGTCATTGATTTTTACACCAGATTGGTAATAATCAGGCTGTCTAAAGTTAGTCCGGGACTAAAAAAATATGAGCGATGTGCAAAAATTTGACTTCAAACGCTGCTGGCTCGACCTCTCTCCGGCAGAGCGTGAAGAGTTCGCAAGTGACGCCGGCACGACCAGCCACTACATTCAGGTTCACCTGACTGGCCGTAGAAGAATCCCACGTAAACCTCTGTTAGAAAGACTGTTTAAAGCCTGCAAATCCCGTAAGTGGATCTCCGCAAAATCCGACCTGGTCCTCTGGTTCCACGAACGTTAATCCTCAAAACTCACCCGCGCCGCCACCCCCAGGCGGCTTCTGCCTCTCCCTGAATACCAATCTGGTAATAATTATCCAAATACGGTTGATCTTTTTTTGGCTTGCTGCAAAATTACCGTAACCACAACCAGAGTGAGACAGGAACTATGGAGATCATTACTCGCGTCGAAGCGGCAAAGGCAGGACTAAAGCGCTACTACACCGGTAAGCAATGTAAGCACGGCCATGACAGTGAGCGATGGGTATACAACGGGCATTGTGTCGAATGCACCCTCGAGACTAACCGCCGCCGCCATGCTGAGATAAAACGGCTAATGCATGAGGCCTCAAGAGGTAATGCCGTGGAGGTGATCTGATGGCCCGCATTCGCACCATTAAGCCCGAGTTCTGGACCGATGAAGACATGGCAGAGGTATCAGAACCAGCCTGCTTGCTGGCTATTGGTCTGCTTAATTACGCAGATGATGAAGGCTATTTCAATGCAAACCCGAAGCTTATCAAAGCTGCAGTTTTCCCTATCAGAGAACCATCCGTTCCTATTCCGGTACTAATACGTGAGCTTTCCAACTGTGGTTATTTATCCATGTTTTCCACCCCTGATGGCAAGCATTTTGGGGTCATAACGAATTTCCTTAAACATCAGGTAGTGAATAAGCCAAAAGAAAGCAAAATCAAAGGTTTACCACTAGTACCGTATGAGTACGGTACTGATACGGTACAAGTACCATTAGGAATGGATCAGGGATCAGGGATCAGGGAAATAAAAACCCCTCTCTCTGCGCGCGAAGTAATTCAAGTCCCTCCGGTTGTCGTTGATGGTATCGGAGAGCCAATTGGCAAATTCACCATGCATGAAAACTGGAAGCCGTCAGAGGACTTTGTCATGCGCGCCAGAACATGGGGCCATGCGCTACCAGCTGACGGTTACAGGAAATCAGACCTGATCGAATTCATCACCTACTGGATGGCAGAAGGCAATGTGATGCAACACGTGCAGTGGGAGCAGAAGTTTGCTCGGCTGCTGATGAACAGGAAAAAAAGAGCGGCAGGAAAGCGCGGTGAAAGCTCTGACGATGAAGTACCACACTGGAACAGCCCTGAAGGCTGGAAGGATTTCTTATGAGTAACGTATTCGCAGCAATTCAGAATCGTGATGCCGGCGCCCTGGCTCGCATGATGGGTCCGGACAATCACCAGGCTCAGCAAGACAATGTTGTGAACATCAGCGCAGAGAGACTTGTCGATGCCCTGTTTAAACAGCTCAAGCAACTGTTTCCGGCAGCAGAGCAGACCAACCTTAAGACCGCACAGCAGGAGACCGACGCTAAGCGCCAGTGGATCGCCGCTTTCGCCGAAGGTGGTATCCGTACCCGCGAGCAGGTATCAGCAGGAATGCGCCATGCCCGTACCAGTGAATCACCGTTCTGGCCGTCCCCTGGTCAATTCATCAAGTGGTGCAAAGACAGCAAGATGGTACTTGGCGTGAGTATCGAAGATGTGATGGGGGAGTTTCACCGCTACGCCAAAGAGAAAAGCCTACAGCCTGGCGGACCAGAACAATTCCCGTGGCGCCACCCTGTCATGTACTGGATTGTGTGCGATACCAGGCGCGCGATGTACCAGCGTCAGTTGAGTGAGATTGAGGTTGAGAAACATGCGCGTAAGCTTCTGGACGAATGGGCATCGAAGGTCGCGGCAGGGCATCAGATACCCGATCCGATTCTGAGCATCCAGGCGAAGCCAGAGCCTATAAGCACCCCTCCAGACCCCGGTGGCAATACCTACCATCCACCAGGTCGAAGTTTCGGATGCATGCCTAACGCGGCGACACTCGGAGGTATAACCCCGGCACAGTGGCTGATGGAGGAATACCGGCGAGGGAAGGCAGCAGGACTCATCAAGTAATACCAGCGCGGGAGCGCATTTTTTTACGCCTTAATGTTTACCAAAAGGGTAATAAAATATGCGCAAGACTATTGATATTGATCCGTTTATGGTTATAAGTTACCAATAAGGTAAAAATCATGCGAAAGACACTACAGGCACTTGGCCGGCTTAAAGCGGGCCAGATGAACAAAACCGAAACGGCGTATGCGCAAGAGCTTGAACTGCGTAGGCGCTACGGGGAAATCGCCTGGTACCGGTTCGAAGGCATCAAGCTGCGTCTGGCTGACAACACGTTCTACACGCCTGACTTCGCCGTGATGCTGGCAAACGGCCAGATGGAATTGCATGAGGTGAAAGGGTTCTGGACTGACGATGCCAGGGTGAAAACCAAAGTCGCAGCCGACCAGTACCCATTCCGGATCATCGGAGTAACGAAGCTCCCGGCAAAAGCCGGCGGCGGGTGGAAGGTCGAAGAGTTCTAAAACAACGATCTTCATTGATATCAATTGAATCAATAAGTTAAACGGGTAAGCGGGGGTAAGTATGGAATTAGATCCAGATTGCTACAGCAAATACACACTGCGCTGGTTTGCGGCTGCAGTCGATGTTGCCGGTTGGGTTGCAGTAGTCGCTGTGACCTGGGGCGTATGCATGATGATCGAGTGGGTGACGGCATGAACATCGAAACAGTAAACGAGATCATCGCTTCCCTGGAGAGCGCAGGCGAGCTGTCGATCAGAGAGCAGAAGTTCCTGAAGCTGGCTAAAGCACATGTGCAGCTGGCTGCGGAGAATGTGACGCTGAAGTCGTATAGAGACACACTCGACGAAATTAAAAGCAGTCTTGTTGGTGGCGGACATGGCCATATGGCAAAAGCTGATATGCAGGCTCAGGGCGCTTTACTGGATGTAATTTTCGATGCATTCGACGATATCGAAACCCCCGCAACCGATCGCATCGTAGCCGAAGCCGAGGCGCGCGGGGTTGAGAAGGCTATCGTTCACCTGGAGAAAAAATTCAGCAATATCGCCGTTCAGATTATGAATCTGCAATGGTTGGCGGATTCGCTGCGCGAGGGGGCCAAATGATCACCGGGACCACGAATTACGATGAAGTTCCTGATGTTCGTTGCACCTTGTGCGGCGGTTATTACAAAGCCGACGATCCGGAAAGTCACGAATGCGATGAAGAAGCCCATGACGAAATTGAGTGTGATATCTGCGGTTTCAAAAGTACTGACCCGGACGGCGCTCACTACTGCTGCGAGGATAACTCCGATGACTGATATCACCGAACTGGCGCAGAGAGAGAAATTCGAAGCGTGGGTTATTACTCAAATCTGCATTTCCAAGATAACGCTGGAAGGTCTGCGCACTCCTGATGGATACCGTAACAGCACGTTATCTGGCAGGGATTACAACCTCATGTGGAATTTATGGAAAGCGGCTGGCGCTGAACTGGTAGAGGCACTTGAATCAGAGAAACGTATTTGCGCAACGTGGAGAAAAACAGCTGAGGCTAACAGCGAAAAGCTGGAGAAGGCGCAGAAGCGGATTTCTCGGTTAGAGTCCCGCAGCGTGAAACTACCAAAAGCAATGAGCATTGAGGGCGGCGCATATTGCAGCGCTCACGCTCATTACGACTCTGATGGAGATTATTACGATCGCGCAGATGTGGAAGAGATGCTTTCCGTCGCTGGCATCAAGGTGGAGACTGAGTGATGCGTAAATCATCAATAGCAATAGCGATGGCACTTGCCTCGATAGGTACAGCTTCTGTGGCATGGGAAAGAACCATTTGCGAGCTTCGCCCGCAATCATATCCGGTTTCAAATCGCCATACAGGGAAGGCTGCAGAACGCCGAAACGCCAAACGCCGCAGGAGAGCAAAGAAATGACCAAATCAACCATAACCAGAGAGCAACTGGAAGAATGGGTTGCACAATTTGATGAAGATGGCGGCTGTGATGCCACTGACAGGCAGTTAGAGGCTCTCATTCGTCAATCGCTGGCCGCAATGGACCTCTCGCCGGTAGCTCCTGTTTGCACGTGCCCCAGCGGTGACGGTTCGCTGCGCTGGCCATGTCCGGTGCATGCGGGCAACTCTCCGGCGCAATCATATTGCTGTCCGGCGCAAAACCACGTTTCTCCGGCGCAAGACGGCAATTCTCCGGCAACTTCGGATAACTGGCAAGTCGAGGCTGAAAAACTGGCAGAAATGCACGGCATGAGTTTCGTTTTGTTCAGGCACGGAGAGGCTCCTCAATGTGCAGATCCGACAAAAGTGGTTATTTCATTCACTGATAAAGGACTTGGACACGATGCGCTGCCAGCAGCGCCGCAGGAGGTTAAGCCATGACCTTCAACCGGTACGTTTTTACGGTCATGCTGCCTAATTTAATTTTCTGTAAAATAGTCGGAAAGCCAGCAAAAGCGATCGAACAGATAGCACGCAAGGTACGCATGGCATGCGTCCGACGCATGCAGCGCGTCATAATGGATGCTCCGCCAAGGGAGGAGAGAAGTGAGTAAATCCCCCGCAGAACGCAAAGCCGCGCAGCGCGCGCGGCAGTCCGCCGCCGGTGAGCGCAAGTTTGAGGTGGTGCTTGACGAGCAGGAAATGGAGATGCTGGCGCGTAACTGCGCCGCCCGGCGCCCTGGTCGCGATCCCTACGAAATGGCCGAGTACATCGCGCTGCTGATCCGCCAGGATGATGCCCGCGTGCGCGGCCGGATTAACGCCATCAGCAAACGGCGCTGTGGCAAGTGCGGCGATCAACTGCCGGTGGCATCATGCCCGTGCTCTGGTGACTCTCAATGCTGGGCCACTCTTGGCTGGCACGAAACAAAACTACCGCTGTGACATGTCACGGCAGGTTGACTAAATCCTCGCATGATTATACTGTTTAAATATACAGTATTTTTTATGTGAGGTCATCATGGGGTTTCCATCACCTGCCGCAGACTACGTTGAGCAAACGCTAACCGTTTCCCGCCTTTGTCAGTATGACGCCAACTGTCGCGCCCTAGAGACTGCCGCCGGTTATGCCATCGTCAATGTCTGCCGCCGGCCAAAGCAGGGTGATCATGTCCTTATTGCGTATGCAGGAAAAACTGAATTCGCTGTTGTCCGCGGGCAGGCGCTTATCACTGATGATGGTGAGGCGCTGGAGGGGGACGCCCTGGACGATGTTGAAGTGCGGGGAGTCGTTACCTACCTGATAAACCGGGCCGGGTGGGTGAGTGATGATGATATTCCGATCATGTAACATCGCTGGTGGCATGGTATTATTACCTAAAAGGTAATTATTTTCGGGGTGTTTACCATGCCAAAGGATCCGAAGCGCAAATCAACGCAGTTCAAGCCGCTGACAGTCCAGCAGGAGGCTTATTGCCAGGAGTATGTGAAATGCCCTGAGAATCAGACTCAGGCGGCAATTAACGCCGGGTACTCACCAAACACAGCGGGAAAGTTCGCTAGCCAGAACATGCGCGATGCGCGTATCCAGAAACGAATTGCTGAGCTCATGGAGGAGCGCAACAAGCGCCTGCGCGTCAGCGCTGATTATGTCCTGCTGCGCCTGGTGGAAATAGACCAGATGGACGTTCTTGATATCCTGAATGATGACGGCGGGATGAAGCCGATCGCTGAATGGCCGAAGGTCTGGCGTACCTCTCTCAGTGCTATGGATATCGCTACCATCAAGACGACCCAGGCTTCTCTGCAAAAAGAGAATGGCGAGGCGGATCTCTCTGTTGAGGATGTCGAGCATATCCTGAAGAAGGTGAAATGGCCCGACAAGGTGAAAAACCTCGAGCTCATCGGTAAGCACGTCGACGTTAACGCGTTCAAAGAGCGCATGGAAGTTAACGTGAACGTTACCATTGCCGACCGCATGGCCGCCGCCCGGCGCCGCCTGAAAGAGCGCCAGGGTGGTGACCAGTGACAGACGCCGCTTTATCCCCGGAAGAGCAGCTGATCGACGATATCGCCAGCTTCACCCATGACCCGCTGGGATATGCGCTGTATGCGTTCCCGTGGGGGGAGGATGGCACCGAACTGGCGCACGCCTCCGGGCCGCGACAGTGGCAGGCTGACGCATTCCGCGAGATAGGCGAGCACCTCCAGAACCCGGCAACACGCCATCAGCCGCTGATGCTGGCCCGTGCATCCGGTCACGGTATCGGCAAATCTGCGTTCATCTCGATGCTGATTAACTGGGGCATGTCAACCTGCGAGGATTGCAAGGTGGTGGTGACCGCCAACACCGACAACCAGCTGCGCACGAAGACCTGGCCGGAAATCATCAAATGGTCGAACCTTGCCATCAACAAAGACTGGTTTACCTGCACCGCTACGGCGATGTACAGCAACGATCCAGGCCACGACAAACGCTGGCGCGCTGACGCAATCCCATGGTCTGAGCACAATACCGAAGCGTTCGCCGGCCTCCACAACGAGCGTAAGCGCATCATCGTCGTATTCGATGAGGCCTCCAATATTGCCGATCTGGTGTGGGAGGTTGCCGAGGGCGCGCTGACGGACGAGGACACAGAAATTATCTGGGTAGCGTTCGGTAACCCAACGCGCAACACCGGGCGATTCCGGGAGTGCTTCCGCAAATACAAGCACCGCTGGAAGTGCGCGCAGATCGACAGCCGCACCGTCGAAGGCACCAACAAGCAGCAGTTGCAGAAATGGGTGGACGACTACGGCGAGGACAGCGACTTTGTGAAGGTCCGCGTGCGCGGGATCTTCCCTGATGCATCAGAGCTGCAGTTCATCCCTACTGGGCTGACAGACGAGGCGATGAAGCGCATGGTTACCGCGGCACAGGTGGCTCACGCCCCGCGGATAATCGGCGTCGACCCGGCATATTCCGGCGTGGATGATGCAGTGATTTATCTCCGCCAGGGGCTGCACAGCAAAGTGCTGTGGACCGGCAACAAGACCACCGACGATCTGATTATGGCGAAGCGTATCGCCGACTTTGAGGACCAGTACCAGGCTGACGCGGTGTTTATCGACTTCGGCTACGGTACCGGGCTGAAGTCCATAGGTGACGGCTGGGGCCGCACCTGGCAGCTTGTGCCGTTCGGCGGCGCATCGGCTGATCCTCAGATGCTGAATAAGCGCGGTGAGATGTTCAACGCCTGTAAGACATGGCTCAAGCTCGGCGGCGCGATTGACGACCAGGAGACGGCGGACGACCTGTCAGCGGCAGAGTACAAGGTGAGGGTGGACGGCAAGATCGTCATGGAGCCGAAAGAGGATATCAAAGAGCGTTTGGGCCGGTCACCGGGCAAGGGCGATGCGCTGCTTCTGACGTTCGCATACCCGGTGACGAAGCGTTCAGATTTCCCTGCTGCCGGCGGCAAGCAGCCCAACGTGATCAGCGAGTACGACCCGTGGGCATAAACGGAAAAATATATAATGTAATTAATCAGTTTGTTTTATATTTTTTGACCACCTTGAGACTCGTTCTTTAATTGCTTCCTTTTCATTTGAAATTATTTCGCTTACTTCCTCATCAGAAAGGTGAACATTGCCATCAAGTATGCTTTTATAATATTCATTCATTAGTTTTAAATCATTATTATCAGCAGTAATAGATTTATTTTCATTTAATGCCTTTTCGAGCTTTGCCTCGGTAGTTATGATTTTCTTTGCATAATCTTGATATTTTATTTGCAGTTCTGATAATTGCTTTGATAAATCGTCACGCTCTTTAGTAAGTTCACCCATTCTTACCTGTGACTCTGTTATTTGCTCTTTCATTGACTGAATGTCCTTTTCAGCGCCAGTTTTTACCTTGTCGTAAGTAACATCATGCTTGGCCTTCAGGCGCTGCAATCGCGTTGAGCGTTGAATCATGCGCGCCTGTTTGAAGTTCTCAATTGAATCTGCATTGTCAAGCGGCTTGCTTTGCAATTTCGTTATAGCATTATTAACCCACGGCAAACCAACACATAAAACAAGTGACGAGAATGCAGGTAAAATAATTACGTTCCACCAACTGCTATTTTGTGAAATGTATTCTATTTTGTAGTAAATTCCGTTGTCAGCAAAAAATAAATAAAGTATTTGCTTCCAGTTAAATGCGCACCATGAAATTGCGAAAGCACCGAATGCAGGGTTTTTAACGCGATTCATTGCTGTGTTGAATGTCGATGCCGTGAATTCTTTAAGTGATTCTAACATGATAAGCCCATATGTTTTTTATGGGAGTATACCGTTATGGTTGCGCTCAGTCACCAGGCAAAAAAATGCCCGGCGAACCGGGCAAAACAGGGATGATGGAAAGTGCCGTCCTTGGCTGGGTGTCACAGGGTTTACAGCATGAAGTCATCGCAATGGCGTCATGGTGTAAAGCCGCATTAGGCGGCTTTTGTGACCGGCGCTAACCATGCTTTGTTGAATTCCCGCATGGCTTCTTCTGGGGTGCTACCTACGCCGACAACTCCGGTTGGCAGGTCGCCATATATCGCAAGCCATTTATCTCCATCCTGACTAAGCGTCGGTCTGTACAAAACACTCGGTTCACGCATGCATTCAGAAGTAATCTGAAAGTCAGAGGCAACGTTGAAGAACACGTTTTGGAAATATCCGAGGTCAATATTCATACTTTTCTCCGGTAAAAAGGGCGGTGGTCAGAAAGGGAATAACTGCCACCGCCAAACTTGCACTGGAACTACGGGTATCACGGTCCTGATGCGTGATTGGGTTGTGGTGGCCGGTGCTGTAATTTCCGGCATTCAATCACGCCGTGTGATTGAGCTGTTTATAACTTACGCTGTGTAAGTGGCGCATCAGCCTGCGCATTCACCACAACGAAGAGAGCACTGATTACCACAGTGGACCACCCGGCGAGGGAGGCGTTGCTTCCGCCAATGCTCTCATCGTTGCATCCTCGTCTCTTCCGAGGTGTCACACCGTACCGCCACGATGGTGAGTCGCTGTCGTGCATGCAGGGCATGGCTTGCACATTCCGGCTACCCGCTGGGCCATGTACCAAGGAGCCCCCGGACCGCTATCGACGCATGTGCCATATGCCGGATGCTTTCACACCTGAAAGCGCACTCCGCCATCTGAGTAACGACAAAGCCACCAATGGAAGGGAATGGGGTGCGCTTTCATGTTGTGTTTACCAAAAAGGTAATAATTTATCGTCAAAAGGTCAATACACTACGACAAATAAATCATATGTGGTTAAATTGGTAATAATTTAAACGCGTATGGAGTATCGATATGTGCATTGGCAGCAAGCCTTCAGTGCCTGCAGCACCAGAAGTTCAGGCGGCTCCGCAGGAACAGGATCAGGCTGTAGTCGATTCCCGCGATGAAGAAACCAGGCGTCGCCGTGCGGCCGCCGGGCGTAGTTCTACGCTGCTGACCGGGGCGCAGGGTGATACCTCCGCCGCAAATACCAGCGGCAAAACGCTGCTCGGTCAGTAACTGGAGCGCGGAAGATGGCAGCGGAAACCCTGAAAGAGCAACTGCAAAAGCAGCAGGCACAGCTCACTAATGATCGCTCATCGTTCGATCCGCACTGGCGAGAACTGAGCGACTTCATCAATCCGCGTGGCTCCCGCTTCCTGGTCACCGATGTAAACCGGGATGACCGCCGCAATACGAAAATTGTTGATCCCACCGCCACCCTGGCAGCACGCACGCTATCGAGCGGCATGATGTCGGGGATCACTTCTCCTGCTCGCCCGTGGTTCAAGCTGGCAACGCCTGACCCTGACATGATGGACTACGGCCCAGTGAAACTGTGGCTTGAAGTCGTTCAGCGCCGCATGAACGAAGTATTCAACAAATCCAATATCTACCAGTCGCTGCCGCTGCTTTACGCCAGCCTGGGGAATTACAGCACCGGCGCTATGGCTGTTCTGGAAGATGACAGCGACGTTATCCGCACGATGATGTTTCCGATCGGCAGTTACTACATGGCGAACTCTGCGCGCGGCAGCGTTGACACCTGTTTCCGCAAATTCTCCATGACGGTGCGCCAGCTGGTAATGGAGTTTGGCCTCAATAACGTCAGCGATTCAGTGAAGGGCATGTGGGATTCTGGGAACTACGAAAGCTGGATCGAAGTTATTCATGCCGTTTATCCAAACATCGACCGCGATACTGCCAAGCTCAACAGCAAAAATAAGCCGATAAAATCGGTTTATTACGAGGTCGGAGGCGACAGCGATAAGTTGCTGCGTGAGTCAGGTTTCGATGAATTCCCGATTATGGCGCCGCGCTGGGAAGTGAACGGCGAGGACGTATACGGCTCATCCTGCCCGGGAATGATCGCTCTTGGTCAGGTTAAGGCTCTGCAGCTTGAGCAAAAGCGCAAAAGCCAACTGATCGACAAGGCCACCAACCCGCCGATGGTTGGCCCGTCATCACTCCGCAACCAGCGTGTTTCCCTTTTGCCTGGCGATATCACCTATATCGATCAGGTCACCGGCCAGGACGGATTTAAGCCCGCCTATCTGGTTAACCCGAATACCGCCGACCTGCTCGCCGATATCCAGGATACCCGGCAGATCATCAACAGCGCCTACTTTGTCGACCTCTTCATGATGTTGCAGAACATCAATACCCGCTCGATGCCGGTTGAAGCAGTGATCGAGATGAAAGAAGAGAAGTTGCTGATGCTTGGGCCTGTTCTTGAGCGCCTGAACGACGAATGCCTGAACCCGCTTATCGATCGCACCTTCTCCATCATGGCGAGAAAAAACCTTCTACCGCCGCCGCCGGACGTCCTGCAGGGGATGCCGCTGCGCATTGAGTACATCTCGGTGATGGCGCAGGCGCAGAAATCTATTGGGCTATCAAGCCTGTCATCCACCGTCGGCTTCATTGGCCAGCTGGCACAGGCCAAACCGGAAGCGCTGGACAAACTCAACGTGGATCAAGCCATTGATGCATTCGCGGAGATGTCCGGTGTCTCGCCGACAGTCATCGTTCCACAGGAACAGGTTGAGCAGGTTCGCGAGCAGCGCGCTCAGCAGCAGCAACAGCAGCAAATGGTGGCTATGGGCATGGCTGCCGCTCAGGGTGCCAAGACTCTCAGTGAAGCGCAGACGGCGGATCCCAGCGTACTGACAGCGCTTTCTAACGCAGCAGGTGCTCCTGCAGGTGGCCAGCAATGACAGATTTTGATGATGACCAGTTGGCTGCTGAATCGGCACGCGAGAAGGAAATCCTTCAACAGCGTGACATTGAAGATATCCGTTTCGTCATGGGTAGCGAGCAGGGCCGCCGGGTGATCTGGGGGGTACTGGAGCAGGGCAAGGTGTTTTCTGCCTGCTTTGCCGGTGATCCGCAAGTGACTGCTTTCAACGAGGGGCAGCGCAACCTGGCGCTGGCATTGTTCCAGCGCGTCATGGCGCACTGCCCTGAACAGTATCTGAAGATGGCCGCAGAGGCCAGTGAACAGGAGTAACCATGAATTTATTTGAACGTTTGCTGCATCGCCGTCTTTGCAATGAGCAACCTGCTGATGGTGGCACTGCACCGGCACCGTCTGAGCCACCCGCACCTGCTGCTGACCCGGAAAAACCAGAAGGCGATAAGCCACAGCATGGCGCTGAAGGTGACAAGCCTCAGGACGATAAGCCCGCTGATGGTGATAAGCCAGCAGACAAGCCTGATGACAAAGAGCAGAAGCCAGAAGGCGCGCCGGAGAAATACGAATTCAAGCCAGCTGAAGGCCAGGAGCTTGATACTGCAGCGCTGGAGCAATTCGAGCCTATCGCGCGTGAGTTGAACCTGACTAATGAACAGGCTCAGAAGATGGTCGACCTGTACGGCACGAAGATCATGCCAATGGTGCAGAAGCAGCAGGCAGAAGCATGGCAGGCGCAAACTGAAGAGTGGGCAGCAACTGTGAAGGCCGATAAAGAGATCGGCGGCGATAAGTTGACGGCCAACCTCGGTGTTGCTCAGCGAGCCCTGGACACCTTCGGCACGCCGGCGCTGAAAGAGTATCTGAACGGCACAGGGCTGGGTAATCACCCGGAGCTGGTGAAGGCGTTCGTCAAAGTAGGAAAAGCCATGTCAGAAGATGGCGTGGTGACAGGAAAAGAAAGCGGTCAGCGTAGTGCGGCCGAAGTGCTTTATGGCAAATAAGAGAGGATATAACCATGGCTGTTAAAGGCATTACTGCGCTGACGCTGGCAGACTGGGGTAAGCGCATCGACCCGAACGGGAAAGTCGATAAAATTATCGAACTCCTTTCCCAAACCAACCCGATCCTGCAGGACATGCTGATCGTTGAAGGCAACCTGCCGACCGGTCATCGTACGACCATTCGCTCTGGCCTGCCGTCGGCGACCTGGCGTCTGCTCAACTACGGCGTCCAGCCGAGCAAATCGACCACTGTGCAGGTTACCGATGGCATTGGCATGCTGGAAACCTATGCGGAGATTGATAAATCTCTGGCAGATCTCAACGGAAATACCGCTGAATTTCGGCTGTCAGAAGATCGCGCTTTCCTCGAGGCGATGAATCAGCAGATGGCTCAAACGCTTTTTTATGGCGACTCCAGCGTTAACCCGCAGCAGTTCATGGGCCTGTCTTCTCGCTACTCCGACCTGACGGCTACCAACGCGCAAAACATTATCGACGCCGGCGGTACTGGCACCGATAACACTTCAATCTGGCTCATTGTATGGGGCGAAAACACCGTTCACGGTATCTTCCCGAAAGGCCAGAAAGCAGGTCTGCAGATGGAAGATAAAGGCCAGCAGACTCTGAAAGATGCCAGCGGCGGCCAGTATGAAGGCTACCGTACCCACTATAAGTGGGATAACGGTCTGTGCCTGCGTGACTGGCGCTACGTTGTGCGCATCGCGAACATCGATATCAGCGACCTGTCCGATCCTGCTGCGGCAGCCAACATCGCCAAGCTCATGGTGAAAGCGCTGCATCGCATCCCTAACCGTGGCATGGGGCGCCCGGTGTTCTACATGAACCGCACCGTTGCCCAGGCTCTTGACCTGCAATCTCTGGAGAAATCCTCTCTGGCGATTAGCGTCAAAGAGACTGAAGGCGATTGGTGGACCAGTTTCCGCGGCGTTCCGATTCGTGAAACCGATGCGCTTCTGGAAACTGAAGCTCGCGTGGTTTAACCCCTGACTATAACCAGCGGCCCGGTAACGGGCTGCTAAATGGAGAAATGAAGATGATCCTCGACAAACTGTTGATGTTCTCCGAAGCGCAGGCGGTTACGGCTACTGCTGCTTCTACTGATGTGATTGACCTGGCGCCTGTCGACGGCACCCGCCGTGATATCGGCGTTGGTTATCCGCTGGAGTTCTGGGCTCTCGTTAACACCACGGCTACCGCTGCTGGTGCCGCTACCGTCAACGTGCAGTTGCAGACCAGCCCGGACAACAGCACCTGGACGACCATTTATGACAGCGGAGCCCTGGCTCTGGCAGCGCTTAAAGCTGGTAAGCGCGTTGTGTCGGCGAAGGTACCGGCGGGCGTTCAGCGCTATCTGCGTGTGAACTACTCCGTAGCCACCGGACCGCTGACTGCTGGCGCGTTCACCTCCGGTATCAACCTGGACGTTGATGCGAATACCCCGTACCCGACCCGCTCTAAAGTGACCGGCTAAGGAGGTATCGATGTCAGCTGAAAAAGCAAAATACCGCGTGCTGCGTCTGTCCCATATCCATAACAACCTCTGGCCGGAGGGTTCAGAGATTGAGTATGACGGGGTGCCAGGATCCGCGCTGGAGCCGCTGAACGAAGCGGCGAAGGAAGCAAAGGCTAAGGCAACGCAAAAGGTTGTGGCTCCTGCTGTTGTTAAACCTGAGCCGCTGAACGAAGGCGGTGGTGGCGATGACGAGCTGGATAAGCTCCGCGAAGAGTACGAGTTGCTCTTTAACGAGAAGCCTCATCACAACACCAAAGCAGAAACGCTGCGCGAGAAGATCGCCGAAAAGCGAAAAGATTTAGGCGTCTGAGCCTCAGAATAAACCAGGGGGCTTCGGCCCCTTTCTTGTAGGAGCGTTCTATGGAAATGGTCAATCTCAAAACCGGCACCGACAGCTACCAGGATGAAAGCGGCGAGACCAAAACCCGTGACGAATATCCGTGGGGACTGTGCATCACGCTGAACAATGACACCCTGAACAAGCTGAAAGCGCAGCCGCAGAATGTAGGCACTGAGGTGATGATCACCGCAAAAGCAGTGATTAAGGGTATCTCGGCGCGTGAAGGCGACGATGGCACTTTCCGCAGCGCGGATCTGCAAATCACCGATATGGCGCTGGCACCTGTTTCGGGTGAGGCGCAGAAGACGGCGGCGCAGACGCTTTACGGTGAAGGGGGAGAGTAATGGCCTCTGTCATTGAGATCTGCAACCGGGCGCTGAGCAATATCGGTAATAACCGGAGCATCAACAGTCTGGAAGAAGCCAGCAAAGAAGCCGGGCAATGCTCGCTGTATTACGAGTCGATTCGAGATGCTGTGCTGGCCGACTTTGACTGGAATTTTGCGACCAAGAATATCGCGCTGGCTGACACCAACAACCCGCCGCAGGACTGGGATTATGCGTATACCTATCCCACTGACTGCCTCCGTATTATTGAGATCCCGCTGCCTGGCGTACGGTATCCGACGGCTGCTATGCGCGTGCAGTACGTGGTCGGCGCGGACAGCGCCGGCACGGGGCGACTGATTTACACCGATCTGCCGCAGGCCTGGCTTCGGTATGTTGCCCGCATCACCGACGTGAACATGTTCGATTCCATCTTCCAGGAGGCTCTATCCTGGCGCCTGGCCGCGGCTATTAACATGGTTCTCACGGGTAATGCCGACCTCGGCAATAACGCCCTGAGCATGTATAGCCGGATCATCCTCAGTGCTGGCTCTCACAGCATGAACGAGTCGCAGGAACCGCAAATGCCTGACGATCCGTTTACCGTAGCGAGGATGTGCTGATGGCTGTTAGCTGGATACAACCGAGCTTCTCAGGTGGCGAAATTGCTCCATCGCTCTATGGCCGCATCGATATGGCCAAGTATCAGGTGGCGCTGCGCAAGTGCGATAACTTCATTGTGCGGCAGTATGGCGGGGTAGAGAACCGCCCGGGCACGCAGTTCATCGCCGCGGCGAAATACCCGGATCGCAAATGTCGCCTGATACCTTTCCAGTTTTCGACGGTGCAGACCTATGCGCTGGAGTTTGGCCACAATTACATGCGCGTCATCAAAGACGGCGGCCTGGTGCTGACCACCGGCGATGTGATTTACGAGCTGGCGACACCTTATACAGAAAATGATGTTTTCGGCCTGAAATTCACCCAAAGCGCCGACGTGATGACAATCGTGCACCCGTCATATCCGCCTAAAGAATTGCGCCGGTATGCGCATGACAACTGGCAGATCGTCGACGTACAGACTACCAACGGCCCGTTTGAAGATATCAACGTCGACGAGTCAAAAACTGTCTGGGCCAGCGCCACAACCGGGACAATCACGCTTACCGCGAGCTCTGCAATATTCGGCGCCGAACAGGTCGGAAAGCTGTTCTACCTCGAGCAGCCAGCCGTTGACTCTGTACCGGTATGGGAAACCAGCAAGAGCACATCGATCGAGGATATCCGGCGCGCCGACAGCAACTACTATCGCGCCAATACCGAAGGAAAAACCGGGACGCTACGCCCATCACACACCGAAGGTATGGCGTGGGATGGCTGGGGCGGAACCGGCGATGATGATACAGGCGTGCAGTGGGAATACCTGCATAGTGGTTTTGGCATTGTGCGGATCACTGCCGTCGCCGGTGACGGGCTGACTGCAACCGCTGATGTGGTTTCTCGTATCCCTGAGAACGTTGTCGGTGCTGACAAGGCCAGCTACAAGTGGGCGCGCTATGCGTGGAACAGCGTCAATGGCTATCCGGCGACGGTCGTCTACTACCAGCAGAGGCTGTACTTCGCTGCATCCCCTGCGTATCCGCAAACCATCTGGGCCAGCCGTACCGGTGACTATAAAGACTTCGGCAAGAGCAACCCGACGCAGGATGATGACAGGATCGTTTATACCTACGCTGGCCGGCAGGTTAACGAAATTCGTCACCTTATCGATGTCGGATCGCTGGTTGTTCTGACCTCCGGCGGTGAGTTTGTTGTGACCGGTGACCAGAATAAAGTGCTTACGCCTTCTGCATTCTCCCTGAGTTCTCAGGGCTCAAACGGCTGCAGCGATGTGCCTCCTATCGCGGTTTCGAATATTGCGCTCTTTATCCAGGAGAAGGGCAGCGTCGTGCGGGATCTGGCCTACTCGTTTGATGTTGATGGATTCCAGGGCAACGACCTGACAATCCTCGCTAATCACCTTTTCCAGAAGCGCAGCATTGTCGACTGGGCGTTTTGTATTGTTCCGTTTTCCAGCGCGTTCTGCGTGCGTGACGATGGAAAATTGCTGGTGCTGACCTATCTGCGTGATCAGCAGGTTTTCGCCTGGTCTCCGCAATCCAGCGCCGGGAAATATGAGAGCACTTGCGGTATCAGTGAAGGCAGCGAGGATGCGATCTATTTCGTGGTTAACCGCACTATCAACGGCCAGACGAAACGCTATATCGAGAGGCTGGCAAGCCGCCAGTTCACCGATGACCTTGACGCTTTCTTTGTCGACAGCGGACTGACCTATGACGGACGCAACACCGGCAGCCGGGCGGCGACTATCACCGGTGGAAGCGGGGACTGGAGTTATCAGGTGCCGTATACCCTGACGATGAGCGGGGCCAGCTATTTTACCGCGGGAGACGTCGGCGCACAGATCCAGTTCCCCTACACAGGAACCGATCCTGAAGATGGTAGCGCCGTTTCCATGCAGCTGCGCTGCGACATTATTTCGGTTGAAAGCGGCAACTCGGTAACCGTCACAGCCAACAGGAATATTCCTCCTGTCCTGCGCAATACCGCCACCACTAACTGGTATATGGCCCGCCAGACATTCGCCGGACTCGATCACCTTGAAGGACAGACCGTCAATGTACTGTCCGACGCCAGTGTAGAGCCGCAGAAAGTCGTCACCGGCGGCGCCGTTACGCTGGAGAAACCCGGCGCAGTGGTCCACATCGGCCTGCCGATTAACGCCCAGTTTGAAACCCTGGACATCAATATTAACGGGCAGGAGACGCTGCTCGATAAGAAACAGCTGATCAATTCCGTGACGCTGGTGGTCAACGCCAGCCGAGGCATCTGGGCATCAACTCCAGGCGGCCAGTGGTACGAATACCCTCAGCGCGAGTTTGAGTTTTACGACGATCCGGTTGATGACGCCACAGGCAAAGTAGAGGTCAAACTCGACAGCAACTGGGATAAAAATGGGCGGGTAAAAATTCGTCAGACTGACCCGCTGCCGCTTTCTGTGCTGGCGGTGATCCCCCGCATCACCGTGGGAGGTTTTTAATGATTAACGCTCAGATAGTCCCGGCCACCGCAGCGCACATCGCTGAAATTATCCCCCGCGTGCGCCTGGCAGACATCGAAGAGTTTGCCGCCACGAATGGCTGGAGTGCTGCCCGTGTTCTGGAGTGCGGCCTTCGCACATCAACCTTCTGTTGTGCCGGCTTGATAAACGGCCGCGTAGTCACCGTCTTTGGTGTGGCGCCCGCTTCAATGATTGGCGGCAGCGGGATCCCCTGGCTTGTCGGCACGGATGATCTGGAACTCTATCAGCGCACATTTCTGCGCCGCTGCCGGAAGGTGGTTGCTGCAATGCTGTCCGTCTATCCGTATCTCGAAAATTATGTCGATGCCCGTAACCACGTCGCAAAAGCGTGGCTGCACTGGCTCGGTTTTACCCTGGAAGACCCGGCGCCGTATGGTGTGCTCGGACTGCCGTTCCACCGCTTTTACATGGAGAAAAACTGATGTGTGATCCGACTATCGCCGCCGGCGCGACTTTAGCGCTCAGCGGCCTGTCTGCATATAACCAGTATCAGCAGGGTAAATATACTGCCGCGGTTGCTCAGCAGAATGCTGATGTCGCAACTGCCCAGGCTAATGACGCCATAAATCGTGGTAACGCGGAGGCTGATCAGCGTCGTCGTGAGACCCGGCAGCGGCAGGGCACGCAGGCGGCAATAATGGGCGCAACTGGTGCTGATATGAGCTCAGGATCTGCGCTGGATATATTCGGGGATACGGCGCAGTTTGGCGCACTGGATGCTCTGACGACCGTCAATAATGCTCAGCGCGAAGCATATGGATATCAGACGCAGGCGGCTAATTATGAAGCGCAGGCCAGCGCGGCTAAAAGCTCAGGAACTATCGGCGCGGCGACAACGCTGCTTACTGCGCCGCTGAATGCCTATGGTGCATACCATATGTTTGGCGGGACATGGAATCCTTTCACTCAGAGTGAACCCGCTCCAATCTCAGCCGCTGTCGGCACCAAAACCGGTCGATAAGGAGAAAAATATGCCAGTTGTACCAACAGTCGCCGGGCGTCAGGTTGAAAGCCGCGGCGTTTCCACTCAGGGATTTCAGGCATTCGATCAACCAAACGCAGGCGATGCGCTGCTGAGCGCAGGAAGCCAGGCGCTTGACGTATTCGGCCAGGCTAAACAGCGCGCAAACGTAGCTCTTACTCAGGAGGCTTCACTGCAACTGAATGCCGTTGGCAATAATTTGCTGAATAACCCTGACTCAGGCTTCATGAATCTCCAGGGTAAAAATGCAATCGGAAAAGGCCAAGAATACGTACAGCAGTTCGATTCACAGGTACAGAGTATTGCTGCAAACCTCCCTGATGAACAGGCGAGAAATGCATTTCTACAGCAGGCACAACAGCAGAGGATTCAGTTTGCAACGACCGCCGGGCGCCATGAGATTGGTCAGGTTCGTCAGTTTGAGGCAGGTATGCAGGAAGGCACGCTTCGCGCACTTTCTCAGCAGGCTCTTTCTCCTGGTATGTTCGCACCAGCACTGATGAACGCTCGTAATTCCATTATTGCCTACGGTAAAGCCCATGGGCAGAGCGATGAAGAAATCGAGTCGAATTTCGTTCAGTGGCGTGAGCAGGCTGCCAACCGCGCCAGCGAGGCGTGGTATACACCTACCTATCAGCAGATGATGGGACCAGAAGGCAAGATCGAAGTTACTGACACGTCGAGTGAATCGCAGCTTTTTTCCGCTATGATCTGGCAGGAGTCTGGCGGCAACCAGTACGGGAAAGACGGCGCTCCACTAGTATCGCCGAAAGGCGCGGTTGGCGTGGCTCAGGTCATGGAAGATACCGGCCCGGAAGCTGCTCGACTTGCTGGAGTGCCGTGGGACCGTGATAAGTGGCTGAATGATCCGCGCTATAACGCGAAGCTTGGGCAGGCGTACTTCAGAGCTCAGATGAAGAGGTACGACAACAACCCAGTTCTGGCGGTGGCGGCTTACAACGCCGGGCCAGGTTCAGTAGATAGCTGGATCAAGCAGTTTGGCGACCCACGCACTGGCGCTGTCAGTAATGAACAGTTCGCTGCGGCGATCCCTTACGATGAAACCCGCAATTATGTGGCTAAAGTAACCGGCAGCGCCCCGGCCATCCCCGGAGCGGCTACAATGGAAAATCTCATCAATCAGCCGTTTTGGGATGCAATGAGTCCACAGAACAAATCAGCGATGATGAGTAAGGTTGCTGGACTGTACGACATGCAGGCAGCGGCAGGTCGCGTATCATTGCAGAGTCGCATGCAGGATGACATGGCTAAGCTGGAGGCCGGGCAGTCGGTAAATCCGATCTCCGAGCGGGAATGGCTGGCGGTGATGCCTTTGCAGGCCAGCCCGGCGGAACGCATTCAGATGCGCGAGTCATTCCAGCAGTATCAGCAGGCGATGACGCTACAACCGATTTATCAAACCATCGTGCAGGGTTCAGCGCAGCAGGGTATTGCAGCGGTCCAGTCGATGGTGCCAAAGGAAGATGATCCGGATTTCAAATTTAAGCAGAGCCTTTATGCGACTGCGCAGGCCAAGCTGAATCAGGTGATGAAGGCGCGGGAGTCTGATCCTGGTACGTGGCTGCAAGCAAACTCTCAGGTGGTTAAGAACGCCTTTGAGCAGTACCAGAACAATCAGGCTTCAGGAGAATATCTGGTTTCCCGCCTACAAGCTGAAAAAGACCGCCTGGGTATCAACAGTAAGAAGGTCCTGCCTGACTCCATGGTCAATAGCCTGATTTCTAAGATCGACAACAATAAGGAATCAAGCGTTACCGCCATTCAGTCGGTGGCGCAGTCATTCGGGAAATACTCTGATCAGGTTATGCAGCAGGTGCAGAAAAGCGCGTACCCGGCGTTGCAGGTCATAATGGCGACCAATAACCCGCGAGCCGCAAACGCTCTCTGGCAAAACCGCAGTGTTAAAACCTCTGACCTCCGCGGAAGTTTTGAGAAGACCGATGCCGACAGTGCAGATTCATCTTGGAATGACCAGGCCAAAGACTTTGCCGGGACGATGGTTGTACAGCCTGGCGGGGCAGCCGTGTGGAACAATTTCAACGAGCAGGGTAAGCGCCTGACCTATATCTATATGCAACGTGGCATGTCGTCTGGCGATGCTGCGAAAAAGGCCTATCAGGATGTTCTCGGCGAACAGTATCAGACCAGCGGAACATGGCGTATTCCGAACACTGCTGGGCAAGATATACGCGACGTGAGAGACGGCGCCAATGTGTACCTGAAAAACCTGACGGCGGATCAAATCATGCCGCTTATCGGTGATTCCCGCCTGCCGGATGAGGTTAACCGCGAGCAGAGCATTTCCCGCATCCGTGATAATGCGCAGTGGGTTACCAACAGTGACGAGACAGGGCTGACTCTGATGATGAACGGCCTGCTGATCAACAATGCACAGGGGCAGCCGATAACAGTTCCGTTTGCTGATCTGGCGAAACTTGGCGCTGGCAACCGCACCACCTGGAACAGCCTGACCAAATTCGTGCAGACGCCGGTTAAGTACAGGCCTGGCCAGTCGAAGAATTACACGGCGGAAAGTCAGCGCGACAACCTGATCAACATTATCCAGAACGGCCAGCAGACGGGACGATAAGATGCCAATTTATACAGATGATCCTGGGCAGGGTATAAACCAGCCGTTGTCGAATGCCCCGGCAGGGCTGGGTGAATCTCTTCTTTCCTCACTAAAAGAGGGGTTCAACGAAGGGCCTATCGTATCAGGATATCGGTTTTCCCAGGCCGAGAGGCTGGCGAATGATCCCAATTCGACCATTGTCGCCAAATCGGATGCCGATGCTCGCCTGAAAGAGTACGGCGTGAAAAGCATTAACGTACCGGAAAGTGGTGTCACACAGTCGTATCTTGACCATGTGATCAGCGAGCGCCGGGAATCGCTGGCGAAACAGCAGATCGCCATGTCGGCCCCGTCCGGATGGGTAGCCACTCCGCTTAACTTTGCCGCAAATCTTGCCGGTTCCATGGCTGATCCCGGAAACGTGGCGCTGGCGCTGGTCCCGTTCGGTGGAGAAGCGAAGGCGGCAACCATGCTTGGGCGTTTCGGCGAGCGTCTGGCTACCGGCGCACGGCTTGGCGCTGGACAGGCCATTGCCACCGTGCCACTCACGGCACAGGCAGCAGCAGCAGAAGGCGATGACTTCACCTATGGCAATGCGCTGGAGAGCACCTTCTTTAATACCCTGGCTGGCGGGCTGATGCACGCAGGCGGCGGGCTGATCGCTGATGTGGTGCGTTCCCGCAGGGCGACCGCTGGTGAAAACCCTGCCACCTCGGCAGACGCTCAGCCCGTCATTGATGCTCAGCCAACGCCGGTGGTCACGCCTGACAACATCCCGGAAGGTGTCAATATTCCTGAGTCCGGCACTAACGCTGATCTGTCAGCGGCAATCGCGCGTGATGCAGAGGCCTATGCCTACAGCCGCGCCTATGATGATGTCGTGCCGGAATATCTGGCCCGTCAGCAGGAGGTACAGACCGGGCGCGTCGACAACGTGGCCGATCTGCGCACTGAGCTGGCGGCCAACAACCGGCAAAGTGAAGCGCTTGACGCTACGCTGGCCCAGCGTACAACAGAGTACCAGGCGCAACGTATGAACTTCAAAGCGGCGCGTGCTAGGGCACAGCGTGATATTCAGGGTGAGAAAGACACTATCGCCGCGCGTAATCAGGAAATTAACCAGACGCTTGAGCGCAACGCCGCCGCAGAACAGGCGCGCGGCAGAGAGGCGCAACTGTCACGAAAAGAGATCCCCGACGACCTGGCCCCATTAATCGACCAGCGCGCACAGCAGATCCGCGAAAGCATGCAGATGTCGCCGGTCGCCGGTGCCGTTCGTACAGCGTCGGCAGCAGTGCGGGAGGCCGACTGGAGCGTAAACCAGCAGGCTTACCGCGGCGCGCTGGCGCACATGATGGAAGGCCGCTCGCCTGACATTGAGCCATTCTATGACCTTCACAAACCAGCGCTACGCGAGCGTGCTATCCAGCGCATCCAGAACCCGGTGCGGCAAGCTGATGAAGGTTCACGCGCCGTCAGTGAAACCGCCGATCGTGTGTGGCAGGATACGCAGAAGGCTGACCATGAAATCACAGCGGCCACAGCCGATCTGGAAAATGAGTTCAATATCAGTGACGCGCTACTCAACGACATTGCCACTGACAATCCTGATCTGGCTGCGTCAATGCGTGAGAACATTGCTGCGATCCGTGCGGAGGCCAGTGACGACTCTATCGGCAAAGCATATCGCGCTTTCGCCGCCTGTATGATTAACCGGGGACTGTAATGGCTAACGAATTTCTGACGCAATGTGAAATGACCGTCAATACGGCGGCAGGGCGCAAGCTTTCTGAGGACGAAATGGAATCGCTGGTACGTGACATGAACGACACAACCAACCGGATCTTGGCTGGAAATGAAGCCCTGACGCTGGAAGAGGCTGCGATGCGCGCCGCGCAAGAGCTTGGCAACCGTGATCAACTGGCAAAAGTAATCGAGGCACGCAACAAAGCTATAAACACGCGCATTGCAGCGCAGCGCCTTGGCGAGCTTCGCAGGACTTGGAAAGACAGACCTGACATCGGGCTTGAAGCAATGCTGGTGGGACGTAATGACGCGCGTACCGGCTCACGCCGATCAGTATCGTCTGAGGTGGCCCAACTGCGCGGTAAATATCACGCCGGTATCAACTACGATTTCGACCAGGCCGGACTGGTTAAATTTATTGCCAGCGGCAGTAACGACCGGGAGATCGCTGACGCTATGTGGCGCATCGGTCGCGGACAGAAAACGGACGGAATGACGCCGCAATCAGTAAGCGCCGCTAAGATCATCATGAAGTGGCAGGAAACTGCGCGCGTGGATGAAAACCGTGCTGGTGCGTGGATTGGCAAGATGCCCGGCTATATCGTCCGGCAGTCTCATGACATCCTGAAAATCCGTGCCGCCGGGTATGAGTCCTGGCGCAATGCCATTCTACCGCGGTTGGATGATGCTACCTTTGACGGGATCACAGACCGAGAAGAGTTCCTGCGTGGTGTCTACGACGGCCTTGCCTCCGGTGTTCACCTGACATCTGAAAAGCCTGACTGGATGAATGGCTTCAAGGGATCTGCGAATGCGGCGAAACGAGCCAGCCAGGAGCGCGTGCTACACTTCAAAGACGGTGTGAACTGGCACGAATACAATGAGCAATTCGGGACCGGCAGCCTGAGAGAAGCTATATTCGGTGGACTGAACAGTGCAGCTCGCACGACGGGCATGATGCGCGTGCTGGGCACCAACCCGCAGAACATGTTCAAGTACCTGACTGACACCATCGCAAAAGACGTGAGCAAGCAGAGCAACCCGGCGGCGCTGGCAGACTTCATGACCAAAGTGCGTCGGCTGAATCGGACGGTGATGCCCCAGGTAGATGGGTCGCTGAATATCCCCGGCAGTGTCGGCTGGGCCAATGCCTCCGCTAATGTGCGCGGCTGGCTGCGCATGAGCCAGCTCGGCGGCGCAGTTATTTCGTCTTTTAACGACGTACCGATCTCGGCGACAGAAATGCGTTATCAGGGCCAGAACTTTATGCAGGCGCTGACCGGCGCAATGAAGGGCCGCTTTTCCCGTTATACCAGTGATGAGCAGAAGGAGATCCTGTCATCCATCGGCGTTTACTCCGATACGATGACGCAGGAAATCATCCGCCGCATGTCCGGCGATGATAGCATGAGCGGAAAGATGGGCCGCGCGCAGCAGTTGTTCTTCAAATACAACCTCATGAACTTCTGGACAGAATCCGGACGTAACAGCAACGCCATGATGATAACCAACTGGCTGGCGAAAAACGCTGATCAGCAGTTCTCTGCACTGCCTGAGGATCTTCGCCGCGTGCTGGACCTGCACGGTATCGGTGATGCTGAGTGGAACATCTACCGCAGCATGGACATGGCAGACAGCGAGGGTCGCAAATTTATGACGACCAGTGGCATCCGTGCAGTTCCAGATGAGGTGATCGGTGACTATGTAGAGTCTAAAGGCCTGAAGGTCACCGAGCGCTCTATTGCGGACGCCAGAGAGACTCTGGAGAGCCAGCTGCGCGGGTACATTCTTGACCGACTGAACATCGCCATGTCAGAGCCTGGCGACCGCACGCAGGCGTTTATGAAGATGGGTACGGTGCCTGGTACGGTAGCAGGGGAGGCAGTACGTTTCGCTGGGCAGTACAAATCTTTCACTGCCAGCTTTATGCAGAACGTGCTGGGGCGTGAGGTGTTCGGTAGAGGTTATACTCCAGCTGGCCTTGGTGAATCGAAAACCGGATCGCTGACAAATGCGCTGCTACGTAACGGGAAAGGTGCCTTCCTGGGGGCTGCAAATCTGTTCGTATGGGCAACCATGTTTGGATATATCTCTATGCAGTCTAAGCTATTACTTAAGGGGCAGACACCGAGACCTGCAGATGCCAAGACATTCCTCGCAGCAGCATCTCAGGGAGGCGGCTTGGGAATCTTGGGCGACTTCATGTTTGGCGAAGTCAACCGCATGGGAGCTGGTCCTGTGACATCATTGATGGGGCCAGCGGCATCTAACGCTGACAGCATAATCACGCTGCTCCAGCAGACAACGCGCGGAGACGCTGATTTAGGGGACTGGTATCGCACAGCGCTGGATAATACCCCATTTCTTAATGTCTTCTGGCTGAGAACGGCAATGAATGGTTTAATACTGAACCGTATACAAGACGCCCTTGACCCAGGATCACTGGAGCGCTATCAGCGCCGTGTTGAACGAGAGCAGGGTAACGACTTTCTGATCCCACCATCGCAGTTCATGCTAGGGAAGTAATATGAACAGAATTTTATTAATGATTGTTCTTATGTTTTTAGTTGGAAAAGTTTCTGCTGATACTACATCACCTTTAATGATTCAGCCTAAAAATGGAGAAACATTGGAGGATTCTAAAAAACATACGATGGAATACTTTGGCTGCATAAAAGGACAGGCCGTAAAGTATGCAAAGACAGGCGAAAGTGTTGATTCCATATCAAAAGCTTCGGTTGTATCATGCGAGTCTTACATACCAATTATCGCTGAGTCGAATATATATTATTTAAATTCATCTCAAGAGGGTAAGCGACAATTTACGGAAAGACTAAAATCAGATGGCGAGAGATTAGCAACAAAATTTGCAATGGATGAGAAGCTAAAAAAGAATTAATGTGACATGTCACAACGCCACCCATTAAGAAGCCCGCAAGGCGGGCTTAATTAATTTCTAGGATAATAGGATCCTTGGATTTGAAATCAGCTTTCCTCATTACGGTTACAACTGATTGCACTATCCATTTTTTCCCATATCTAAGGTCATGAACAACCGAGCAAGGAAAATGCAGTTTTGTCTTATTGCATTTAATTGTGAAAGTTGTTCCTTCCGGGTAGCCAAGTAACGTAGTGAGATGAATTTTTATGAATTCCTTGAAGACATCCTCAAGCTCATTAAGAGATATTGCGGGATTGTTTCGAGGATCATTAAGCCTTTCGTATGCTGCATGAAAGGTAAATTTAACCTCTGCACAATCTTCCTCAAGGATGTCATTTATCTCAGCTTCCAGATCAAGAATCGCCCGCTTTGTTATAGTCATAAGTACTGCTCAGCAAGATCTTTGAGTTTTGAGTTGAGCTCTTCATCTGTTTCTGCATGCACAGTAGCTACATGATGACTTTCACGCAAGGTCCCTACACGCACATCGAACTCAACATTGTCAAAGCTATCAACGAAAACAGCCTTTCCACTGTCTGGGTTGTAGAACGATGCGTAGTTCTGGTCGAGTTGCATGTCAAAGTTAAACATAAGATCCTCCCGTGCGGGATGAGACGTGCGCTGTCTCTTCATAATGTGGGGTTTCGTTTCCTGTCTATGCCAGGTCGCGACCTGCACACCAAGTATTCAACATTTGGTTGAGTACCGTTGAGGTAAATATACCCACAGGTATTGTTGGTTGCAAGATGAGCAGAGCAATAAAAACGCGATATCAATAGATATGAATAGGTTACGCATCATGCTTTTTAAGGCGCTTCCCTGCGCCTGCAGCCTCAGTAACCCTTGGCCTTAGCCATCACGTACTGAGCATGCGTCTCTATGTCGCGCAGTACGGTGCCGATACCAACAATGTAGCTGAGCATGGCCGTGACCTCTGCGGCGGCGCCGGATACATCATGCCCGTCAGCATCGAGTTCGCGGAGCAGTTTCATCACCATTGAGCTTTTCGCCAGTTCACGCAGGCCATCAGGTGAATGGATGTGATCCTGATAGCGTCGGTTAAGAGGGAAGGTGTAATGCTTCTGCTCGACCTGCAATGCATCCATGATCGCCGGCAACATGCTGCTTGTCATCTCCTTCGCCAGCATGCGGGCTTTATCAGCCTGGGAGAGTTCTTCCCGAACGTAGCGGCCAGTCTTGCGGATCTGCGGCAGCACCTCGCTGGTTACCCATTTGCGGAAGCGGTAGGGGATGGTGCCCGGCGTCACCGCATCGCGGCAGCGGAGGATAAGAGTGTAGAGGCCAGACTCGGAGATGATCAGTGTATTAGGGTTACCGCGTTTTCCGTCGGTTAAAGCGACGGTATTCTTTTCATCATCGTCGAGTTTAAGAAGGGCGTCTCGGTTATTGGCTATGCCAAGTGCGTGGCATACATCGAGCGCAATAAACCATGGCGCGCCATCAATAATAATGGCGCGGATATCAGCTTGCGATTCAAAAGAGAAAACGGAGGTACTTTTTGTGCATGTCATAGCGATCACCTTTGTAGTTTGGTAATCACCACTGCGACGCCAATCGCTGGTGGTGAACTGTGCAGGGTTGGCGTAACCGGCTACAAAGGACCCGGCGCGGATTTCTCCGCCCCCACACAGCCCACCATAATCTGGGTATAACTGTGCTTTACGCATAAAAAAACCGCTTGCGCGGTGTATGCGCCTTTGTAGTAATCCGGGACGCCAATCCCGGCACCGGATTTTGCCGATGCCCGATCACTATGGCACAAGGAAAATGGGTTGTAAATTTACCATTTTGGTAATAATAAACCCATCGTTATTTTGATTTCAATCACTATCTGAGTTGCTGCCTGATCTGCATTGCGCAGAAATCCAGGTGTGTTTGCAGCTCCCGCATAGACAACTGCGAGCTTGTCACATAATTAACCAGTGCCACCAGTTCCGCCGCCGCACCGCTGACATCGTGGCCGTCTCGCTCCATTTCCCTGAGCAACTCCATCAGCTGTGATTTTACAACCAGGGATCTGACCCCTTCCGGGGTGTGAATACGATCCGCAAAACCTTCTTCGACAGGATACTGGTACCGCTCTGGCATTAGGAATACTCCCATAAACACTGTATATATATACATATAGCAAAACAAAAATGTAAATTCTAGGGGCATGTTGTTTACCCTTTAGGTAATAATGCCATTCATGAGCGTATGTATCATTCATATACGGTTTAATTGGTAATAGAATGATCTCCAGTGTGGCGCGCCGGGCGCTGCGACATCCGGAGATTTCATATGACGGTCTCAACCGAAGTCGACCATAACGACTACACAGGGAACGGCGTTACCACATCTTTCCCGTACACGTTCCGCATCTTCAAGAAGTCAGATCTCACTGTCCAGGTTGCCGACCTCAACGAAAATATTACGGTGCTGGCTCTGGATACCGATTACTCCGTTACCGGGGCGGGTACCTATTCTGGCGGGAATGTCGTGCTGATGTCACCGCTGGCCAACGGATGGCAAATCTCTATCTCGCGTGATCTTCCCGTTACTCAGGAGACTGACCTCCGTAACCAGGGGAAGTTCTTCGCAGAGGTGCATGAGGATGCGTTCGACAAGCTGACCATGCTTATCCAGCAGTGCTTCAGCTTTCTACGCCTGGCGCTGCGTAAGCCGTCGTTTATCGCTAACTATTACGATGCACTCAACAATCGTATTCGTAACCTGCGTGACCCATCTCAGGATCAGGATGCTGCAACAAAAAAATATACAGATACTCTAAACGCAGCTGCGATAGGCCATTCAGATGATTTGTTTAAAAGAACAATGAGAGTGCCTGAAAGCGCAATATCAATACTTCCTGCTAAGGATTTTCGAAAAAACAAAATAGTTGCCATGGATAATAATGGCGATCCACTTATGGTTTTGCCTGAAAGTGGCAGTGCTGCGGATGTGCTTATTGAATTGGCTAAACCAACTGGTTCTATTTATATCGGTCATCATGAGGGTAATACAGTGTCAGAATATTTAGACTTAACGAAAGCATTGCCTCATGTAGCTCCATTGTGGCAGAAGGTGCGAAGCGCGCAGGCAGATGCTTATATTATTATTCTTGGTGATTCGACGGGGAACTCAGATTTCGAGTGGGTTTATAAATGGTCAACATGGGTTGCATCTAAATATCCCACTCATAGTGTACGCTATCGCTTATTTGTTGATGGCTCTGGATGGGATCCCGAAATCGTAATGAGTACAGGTACAACAGGCAGATCAATTTATATTGATAACGTGTCTGTTCCTGGTTCTACAGAGCGTTATTACCAGGGAGCGATGCGCTCGCAAATCTATAACTCCGGTCGAACTTATGACCTGGTCATTTTAAACTATGGTCACAATGAAGGGACAACCGTTCCTGAGTTGACAATTCAGGCAGGATTTACAGAGGGTGTTCTTGCTGTGAAGCAAGATAATCCAGGTGCTCCTGTTATTGTTACGGCACAGAACCCGCGGCGTGATTTTCCAGACCATTCAGCGCGAGCTGTTAGCGCCTGGGCTAAGGTCGCCGCGGTGCAGGGACTTGGTATCATTGATGTCTATTCAAAGTTCATTGAGTTGGGTGTCCCAGAAAGCCTGTATACCGACTTTATCCATCCTAATGCAGCTGGCATGGACGTGTGGGCAGGGGTGGCAATAGAGGCGCTGAACGACAATCCTGCATTCCAGTTTGATAAAGTTATTGAGACGTATACAGGACCGTTGCGCCCGAACCTTGCGCCAAACCCGGCATTTAACTCCTGGCTTTCGTCTTTACCAGTCTCATGGGCAGTGAACTCAGTAGCTGTTTCTCGAGATCTCTCCCGACGAGATTCTTTTGCGTTCAGTGTAAAAGCTGAAGTTTTGAACACATCTTCTCCTCTTTTTTATTGTGATCTCAGTGATTATCTTTTTGCCTTTAAAGGGCAATGGGTGACCTTTGCTGCTCGTATCTGGAAAAATTCTGGTCTTTCTACAAACGCAGGTCGTCTTCAGATATCTGGAACAGGGATGACTGCTGTTACATCGAGGACTAAAGCCAATGAGGCAGAAAACGGCTGGATGTGGGTTGTCTGCCACGCATTATTACCTAAAACCATTACCACCCTGCAGATTCGTCTTATCCCAGGCAGCACTGTAGGCGAGTATGTTCACATCGACAGGTGCTGGTTTGGGGTTGGTCTTATGCCTTCTGATATCGATTTTATAAATCAGTCACAGGTGCAACTTGATGATTATTACAGCCCGCTAAACGTCGGTATTCCATCTGGCTACGATGGAACATTAACTGTTGACGGAAGACATATCACTGTTACTCCAGCAACTACAAAAGCGCGTGTGTATATAAACATAGAATATTTGACTGTTGGTAATAATTACAAGGTTACATGGGTTAGAAATAACTCATCAACAGGCGATGTTTATATCAGAGGTGCTGCATCTGGCTTAGGCGACATTATTACGCAGGGAGAACTTGAGACTGCTACCAGCCTCACTTTTACTGCTACCAATAAAACAAACTCAGTACTTATTGAAACCGATGGGTTAACACCTATCGATGTAAATATTTCAAGCATAGTTAAAGTGTGAGGCATATATGTCAGCATCTTCTTTAACTGGCGACTCTCTGACACAGATGCTGAGTTTCAGTTCTATGGCAGCTGTTGTCGCCGGAGTTCCGCCAGAAGTGGCTCTTGGCTCGCTCGCTGGGGCGGTAATTTTCGTTACCTCCGCAGTTGAGTACCCTGTCAGGCGCCGAGTTCTGCTATCGATTCTGAGTTTTCTCTGCGGACTTCTCTTCTACAAACCCACAGCATCAATTCTGATCGGCGTTGCGAGCATGATCCCCACCATCACACAGGACTCGTTCGAGCGGGGCATTGTGTACTCTGCCGGCGCGTTCGTTGCGGCAATTGTCGCGGTGCGGGTCGGGATATGGCTGTATCACCGCTCTGATAATCCGCGCGATTTAATCCCGGGAGGAAAAGACGATGACAGGTCATGATCTGCTGCTTATCGCTGATTCCATCAGCGGCGCCGGGATAGCGCTACGGGTGATGTTCTTCCAGCGCAACGGATCGCGCCACCGCCGCTGGGGCGGGTGGATAGCCTATTTCCTCATCGTGGCGGCGGCCAGTATCCCGCTGCGCACCGCGTACTCATACCTGTACCACTTCCCTATGACCGCAGATCTTTCTGAGGTCGTTATCAATGCTGTGATGTTCGCCGCGGTGCTGAAGACGCGCGGCAACGTCGTGCAAATCTTCAAGATATCGAGGTCGCAACATGGACATTAACGAGTTTCAGAAAGCTGCCGGCGTTAGCCTGGCGCTGGCCACACGCTGGCATCCGCACGTTGTGGCGGCCATGAAAGAGTTTGGCATCATCAAGCCGTTGGATCAGGCGATGTTTATTGCCCAGGCCGGGCATGAAAGCACTGGCTTTACCCAGCTCGTTGAGAGCTTCAATTACAGCGTGGCGGGGCTGGCTGGTTTCGTCCGCGCCGGGAGGCTGACGCAGGGCCAGGCTAATTCCCTCGGGCGCCGACAGGGCGAACCTTCGCTTCCACTGGAGAGGCAGCGGGCCATTGCCAATCTGGTGTACAGCAAACGTATGGGGAATAACGGGCCGACCGACGGCTGGTTTTACCGCGGGCGCGGCCTCATCCAGACCACTGGACTGAACAACTACCGCGATTGCGGGGCTGCCCTGAAGGTGGATCTGGTTAAGCAGCCGGAGCTGCTGGCGCAGGACGAGTATGCAGCGCGGAGCGCGGCCTGGTACTTCGTTAAATATGGATGCCTGAAGTACACCGACGACCTGATGCGCGTCACGCAGATCATCAACGGCGGCCAGAATGGCATCGACGATCGCCGTGTACGTTACCTGTCGGCCAAGAAGGTGCTGGCATCATGATCACGGCATTCGTGAAAGCATACTGGAAACAGTTGCTTATCGTGTCGATGCTTGCTGCTCTGGTGGCCGGCGGCGTTGTAGTCTGGAATATTCACGGTGACAGACAGTACGACGCCGGGTATGCGCAGGCGAAGGCTGACCGCAAAGCAGAAGATGAGAAAGCCCGTCAACATGACGAACAGGAGAAAGCAACCAATGAACGAGAAGCGCAGCAGAGGATCGACCAGGCGCGCAATGATGCTCTTGATGCTGCCGCTCGCGCTGGCCGGCTGCAGCAGCAGCTCGTTGCCATCCGTGAGCAGCTCAGGCAGTATAACGCCACTGTCGGCGCTGGGTCGTCAGCCGCAGACACCGGAGTTTTGCTTGCCGACGTGCTCGAAAAATCTCTCGAACGAAACCGGCAACTGGCAGAATACGCTGACCGGGCAGCTGAAGCCGGAAGGGTCTGCGAAAGACAGTACGATGAACTAACCAGGTAGCATGGTATTTTTCATGGTACTGTTTCCCGGTGACGGTATATAAAACGGTACGCAGAATTTATCGTTTCATAAACTTGTTTTCAGTCAATTGGTTACGAGTGCTGTAAATAATTGAGTGGGAATAATCCCCGGCGTTAGCTGAGTAAAACGAAACCCTCTGTGTTTACAGAGGGTTTTTTTATAGCTGCTACATTAAGGTCTCCCACCTGACGGCAAGCGCTAATCGCGCATATATTGATGCATCTGGGCCGCCGTCAGATCCCACTGGCTTCCTTCAAACGGGGGCATATAGCTGCCATCATCTTCGCCAATCTCAGCGGCAGTGAGCTGATTGAGTTTATCGTTCATTGTCATTAACAGATCCCGGTATTTCTCTGGCTCCCGGGCGAGGTTATGATTTTCTTCGGGGTCGTTAACCAGATCGAAAAGTTCAACATCATTATTCTCCAGCAGTTCGGCCAGGGTAGCAGGAATATGATGCTGCTTGAGCGAAAAGTAGCGGGCAAATTTATAGTGTCCATCGTTGATCATACGGATCCCTGAGCGATGGGAAAAATCAGGATGGAGTGACGCGATCGCTTTTTTAAATTGATCGTGCGGGAGTTTTTCTCCAGCCAGCTTTCTGAATTTTGCCGTGTATTGTGCATCCATATACAGGATCATGCCGTAACAATAAAGCGAACCCGGACGCAGCGCATTTAAGCCCGCTTGCTCAGGATGCGCCAGTAATGGGCTCATATCCCGGCCTTTTCTGCCCTCCAGGACTTTCTCTCGCAGCGACCGATCGCGTCCAGTCAGACCAATCAGGGTCGGTACTAAATCCAGATGATTGGTCAAACTGTTGCAGCGGATATTTCCCGGATACGCCGGATGGCGAATGATCATCGGCACATGGATCTGCTCTTTATACACCGAGGAACCTTTACCATGCATCTGGTGGGAGCCACCGAGTTCCCCATGGTCGGCGGTAAAGACGATAATCGTATTTTGCGTCAGTTGAAGATTATCAAGTTCATTGAGAATCGCCTCAAGATGCTGGTCATTATCGCGAATACAGTTGAAATAATAATCCAGTAATTTGCGCCAGCGCCGGTCTTCATCGGGGAACTGTCCCTCCATCACCGCCCTGGCATTCTGGTACTCTTTATGGGCGGCAGGTCTGCCAGGCTCATCGAGCGGCTGGTGGCGGTTTGCAGGCAGCGGATAGTCTGGCCAGCTTTGCTGATAGATTTGGTTGTGCGGGGGTTGGGTTGGCAGCAGGGTGTGGTTTTCTTTATCCATTGGCCCTTTCCACTGCACCTGCTCACCATGCTCATCGGTGTCGATAAACATGACATCGTGGGGGTTAACCAGGTTTACTGCCGCGAACCAGGGTTTATTTTCATCATTCAGCGGGCGGCCGGTGTTACGTAGCCAACTAATGGTCTGCCCCGTGGTGACTGAATCAAAGAAATAGCCGCCCTTACTTTTCCCGATGACATCGCCAATGCCGTGATAATCAGAGAAACCATACTTTTCCATAATTTCATGCAGTCGCGGCGTCGGGATCTCGCCCAGGTCCATTTCTTCTACCGATTTACCAGCGACCGGCTGATCGATCTCCCGGGTAAGATGCCATTTACCTTTATACGCCGTGTAATAACCCAGTTCACGCATCATATGGCCCACGGTACGTAATTCCGGGTCCAGATCGTAATTCATCCAGGGGAAGCCAAGATTATCAAACATCCGGGTGTGCGGCATATGGAGCCCGGTGTACATGACAGAGCGCGATGGCGTACAAACGTTGGCCGTGTTCTGATGATTGGTAAAAGTGATACCCGTTTTCATCAGGCGTTCCCGGCCCGGCACCGGAAAGGGATACCGCTCGAAATAACGTTCCTGATCGCAGGTTATTAGTAAAATATTGTAGCCTTCGGGCAGTGTGTCAGGGATTTCGCCGGTGAAAGGAATATCCCATGCCGCTTTCGGGGCGGCATTATTTTGCGCGGCGTTTCCCGTCTCTGGTAACAGGCTCACGACAGCGGCAATCCCCAGACCTTTGAGGAGATCGCGGCGATTTCCATCTATTTTATTTGGTTCTTTCATCTTCTGACTCCGTTAATTGTAATATATTTTGCCGAATCTCCGGGATAAGACTCATAATGAGCGCGGGCGGCTGGCAATTAAATAAAAGCCTTCGCATGACGTTCATATAGGGCGTGATATGGCCGAAAAAGGTTAAATAGCCGCTGCACAGGTAATTCTGTGCTTCGTCGTCATGGATGGTAAAACGGTGTTTAGGGCATCCTCCATGGCAGGCAAAGCGCCAGTGGCAGCCCTGACAGCGGGCAGAGAGTTGGCCCTTTTGCTTCCCGAACTGTTGCTGAAATGGCGAGCTCGCCATCGCTGCCATAGCATCTTGCTTCAGATTACCCAGCTTATATTCCGCTGAGACAAAGTGATCGCAGCTGTAGACATCGCCATTTTGCTCCACCAGTAAACTCTGCCCACAGACAGGCTGCATGGTGCAGAGCGTGGCGGGCTGGCCGGCCCATACGCCGAGCAGATTATCAAAGTACTGGATAAACACCCTGCCAACATCGTTTTCCAGCCAGTCGTCGAAAACACTGCACAAAAATTTGCCCCAGCCCTCAGGGGTAACTAACCAGGGAGCAGGGGAGTCAACGAGAGGAATAAACTGGAGATGGTGAAGGTTTAGCTCGCGGCTCAGGCAGCGATAGAGACTTTTCCCCTGGCTTGCAGACTGGCGGCTGACCACCACCATGGCATTCACCGGAACGTCATGCTGCTGCAGGCAGCGTATGGCCTGCACAACTTTTTCCCAGGTGGGTTTTCCGCAGCCCGTCGTACGCCAGGTGTCGTGGAGTGACGCAGGGCCATCAATGGATAATCCGACCAGAAATCCATGACGACGCAAAAAACGAGCCCATTTATCGTTCAGCAAGATGCCGTTGGTTTGCAGGCTGTTGGCGATGATTTTGTTACCACGGTAACGCTGCTGGAGCTCGACCACCTTTGCAAAAAAATCCAGCCCGCATAAGGTAGGCTCACCGCCCTGCCAGCAAAACTCGACGTTTTGCGAGGGGGTCGATGAAATGGTGTTGTGAATGTATGCTTCCAGCGTGAGGTCGTCCATGGTGGCATACCCTGGACGCGGAACCTCGTTTTCCAGATAGAAACAATACCGACAGGCCAGATTGCATCGATTGCCGCCGGGTTTTGCTACGGTATTAAAATTAGCGCTCATTCTTTGCTATGCTCGAACGGTTTCGATGAGGAAGAGAGTAAGGCTAATTGTGTTACCGGAGGTGTGGCTAATGTTACCGATGGCGACTGGCTTTATTTTTTGGATCATTATGCAAGCGAAAAATACAGGCGGTATCGTTATTTTTCGCAGGTGACAGCATGCCCTGCTATTCTCTTAAAAATTTCATCATTGATTTGGTGAATGTATTTTCATTAAAAATTTATAATATGAATAATGCCTGCCATATGGCTATAAGGGCAGGCGTAAATTATCAAGGGCGTAGTGATCCACGTTTACTCTTCAGCAAGGTTGTTTTTGGCTATCGGTTGGTCAACGGCCGCTGCCGGATATTCTACATTACGTTCATCCTGCGCCTTACCCGCCTCGCGCACCATCGCCAGCGCCAGTCCGGCAACGATCAACGTTAACCCGGTGGACACCCACATTCCGCCGATAATGCCCAGCCGGTGGTTCAGCCATGCGTAGGCAAAGGGTGAAACAGCTGCCATCAGTTGCCCGGGGATCAGCAGGAGACCCGTGCGGCTGGCGTAGCTTTCTGCGCTAAACAGCGCCAGCGGCAGCGTCGCTTTGACAATCGTCACCAGCCCGTTAATCGCGCCATAGCCCAGCACAAACCCGGCTGCGCATCCGGCAAAGGTCGTGCTGCTCAATCCAAGGAGAAAACAGAGCGGCATGGCGAGCGCAGTAAAACGCGTTAGCGTGAGTGAGGTGACCCGGGGACCGGCCAGCACTTCCCCCAGCCGGGCGCCGGTCTGGCCGAATCCCCACAGCATACCGACGGCAATAGGCAGACCAAAGTGGCTGATAAACTCCGGCAGATGGGTAGAGGTACCGTTAGAGATGAAGGTGATCAGCGCAATAAAGATCGCGTAACGCGCCCCGTTACGCCGGTCGCCCTCTGCTGTCGCTGGCGAGGCTGGTGATTTCGCCGCTGAATTGAGCCGCTGGCGAGGCAGTTGATAACTCAGCCATGCGCTCAGCAGGCCAAACAGCGCATAGATCCGCAGGGCATTCTGCCAGGGCATGATAGTTAATAACGCCTCGCCCAGCGGCCAGAAGAGGGCAGAGGCCAGACCGCCAGCGAGAGTGATATGAGAGATAGTTTTCCGCGCCTGCTGACCGTACAGATTCACCACTGCGGCGAACAGCGCATCATACAGTGAGAGCCGCATGCCGATGCCGGTCAGCAGCCAGGCGCCGTACCAGCCGGCCAGCGAAGGGCGCCAGGCCATCATGGCGCAGCTGGCGGCTATCAGTAAGGTACCGCTGGTGACCACCAGTCTTCCGCCAAAGCGAGCCAGCAGCCTGGCAACGAACGGGGAGGCAGCGGCCATCATCAGCATCGCAAGCGTCAGGCCGAGATAGATCTGCGGCAAGGACCATCCTTTGTCGGCGGCGATAGCCCCGGCAAAGGTGCCGGGCATATAAAAAGAGATCCCCCAGTTGATGAGTTGCTGACCGCCCGCGGTGAAGGCAAGGCGTCGGGGAATAGCGTTTATTTCCATAGTTTTTCATTCCGTTAAGACAGTTGTCCTGAGCATACCCGGCAGGCTATTGTTCTGGCAGAGCGGCCACCTTATGCGCGGTATAAGAGAAACTTTTATGACAACACTGAACCTGGGAAATCTGGCGACCTTCCGGCTGGTCGTACAGCGCGGCAGCTTTTCTGCCGCCGCCGACGCGCTGGGGATCTCCCAACCTGCCGTCAGCCTGCAGGTACGTCAGCTGGAGCAGTTTTTACAGACCAGGCTGCTGGAGCGAACCGGACGTGGGATCAAGGCGACGGCGGCAGGAATGGCATTGCTGGCCCACAGCGAGCATATCGATCGGGCGGTGAATAGCGCGGTGCAGTCGGTCAGCGCATTCAGTCAGGAGGTTAATGGATCGTTGACGCTGGGGACAGGCGCGACGGCCTGCATTCATCTTCTTCCACCGCTGCTGCAGCATCTTCGTCAGCAGCACCCGCTGCTGACGGTGGGGGTGACCACCGGCAACACGCTGGATATCGTCCGCGCGGTGGAAGAAAACCGGCTCGATCTCGGGCTGGTCACGCTGCCCGTGCAGGGGCGCAGTCTGGCGGTGACTGCGATGTTAGATGAGGAGTTCGTGACCATCTATGCCAGCCGCGAGACGGAGATGCCGGCGGTTTATACTCCCGCCGAGCTGCAGGCGCAGCCGCTCATTGCCTTCGAGGCGGGTAGCGGCACGCGGGATCTGATTGACCGCTGGTTCCGCTCGGCGGGACTGGCGGTGACGCCGGTAATGCAGTTGGGGAGCATCGAGGCGATTAAGCGCATGGTGCGGGCAGGGCTGGGCTACAGCATCGTGCCCCGCATGGCGGTGGAGCGGGTGGAGGATCGCGACGGATTACGCGTACACTCGCTGGCGCCGCGGCTATACCGACAGCTGGCGGTAGTCATGCGTCAGGACAAAATTGTGACAAAAGGTATCGCTGAAATGCTGCGCCTGCTGCATACCGTGCGCTTATAAATCGCCGACGGCAAAATTACCGCATCAAAGACAGTACTTCAGCAGCGAGCGGCTCTGCCTGCGGAGTGTGGCGCTTGCAGTATTAGAATCAAAGGATTACTCGCGGGGGGAGGGTTCGACGGTGAGCGATGACTCCTGCGACGCTTTTTTATCCTGATGATGGTACCAGGCGCCGATGGAGGAGTAGACAAAGCGTCCAAAGAAGAAGAGAAAGCTGATAAGCAGTACGATACGGGTCATGCGACGGTTAAATCGATGTCGTTTACGCATACTGGGTGCCTGACTCACAAAAGGATCCTTGAAGTATACCCGAAGATGGGCGATGGGGGGTATTAAGGCACAGGAACGAGATGGGGTCAATTGATGCAGATGTAAAAGTGCGGCAGTGAAAACATTAATTAATGTTATATAAGATAATCGTCGTATTTACATGCTCACTTTATTAGCCGTGAAATGTCGGGAAAAATAAGATTTATTAATGTTGGTGTCAGCATTTGTTGATTTATATCAATAGTCTCCTTCTCTTGGCCACTAAAATCAGCGGACGTTACCGTATCGTTATTATTTACGCGGTCAGCATGGGTGGTTGGATGCCTGCCTGAATATGCCTCGCGGGAGCAGAGGCACTCTGTAGAGCACCTATGAATTTATTAAAATACTATCAACAATATCGCGACAAGTGGTGGGCTTTACCGCTCGTTCTGCCTGCGCTGTTATTACCGGTCGCCAGATGGGCGAATACCTACACCATGCTCAATGGTCATATGGTATTTTTGTATTATCTTCCCCTGGCGCTGGTGCTCAGCCTGATGATGTTTTTTGGTTGGGCGGCGATCCCTGGCATTATTATTGGCCTGCTGTTAACTCTGGCCCACGGCATGATGTTTGAGCAGTCCATCGGTGTACTGTTCCATTTCCTTATCCCCTGCGTGCTCTGCTGGGGCGGCTACCGCATTTTTGTCCCCCAGCGTCAGCAGGTCTCACACGGCAACGTCCGACTGATGCCGCATCGTCTGTTCTGGCAAATGCTGCTCCCCTCGGTCATTTTTCTGATTTTGTCACAGATTGCCGAATATCTTGGACTCCATCCGCGCACAACGGAAATGACCGGCGTTACGCCATTTAGTTTACGTTCATTAATCACCTTTCAGGCGCTAATGGTAGGGTGCCTGACCGGCATGCCGCTGTGTTATTTTGTGTTACGGGTCATTCGTAATCCTTTTCATTTACGCGGCTTTATTTCTCAGGTTCGCTTACAAATTGATCCAAAAATAAAAAAAATTGAAATCATTTGCTGGGCGACGGTATTAATTCTGCTACTGTGGCTATTATTGATGCCGCTTAATGATAGCAGCACCATATTTAGTACGAATTATACGTTGTCATTGCTGATGCCGGTGATGCTCTGGGGTGCCATGCGTTTTGGCTATCGCTTTATCTCACTGATCTGGACGCCGGTGCTGATTGCCGTGATCCATTTTCATTACCGTTACTTACCAATTTACCCAAGCTATAACACCCAGTTGGCGATCACGTCATCAAGCTATCTGGTATTCTCGTTTATTGTCGCCTATACGGCGATGTTGGCGACACAGCAGCGGCTGATCTACGCTCGCGTCCGGCAGATGGCCTTCCTCGACCCGGTGGTTCATATGCCGAACTTGCGGGCGCTGAGCCGGGCGCTCAACGGTACGAGCTGGTCGACGCTCTGTTTTCTGCGCATTCCTGAGCTTGAACTGCTGGGGCGCCACTATGGGGTACTTTTGCGAATCCAGTATAAGCAAATGCTGGCGAACCACCTGAGAACGCTGCTGCAGCCCAACGAAGCGGTATATCATCTTGCCGGTCACGATTTAGTGTTCCGTCTCAATAGCGAAGGGCACCAGGCGCGCATTCACTTAATTGACCGCTCCCTGCGACAGTTCCGTTTCCACTGGGACGGGGTCCCCCTGCAGCCGCGGATCGGCATGAGCTATTGCAACGTTCGCTCGCCGGTCAAGCATCTGTATTTACTGCTTGGCGAGTTGAACACCATTGCCGACATGTCGTTAGCCAGCGGCCATCCGGAAAATTTACAGCGCCGCGGCGCGGGCCATGTTCAGCAGGATCTGAAAGATAAAGTCGTGATGATGAACCGCATTCTCAAAGCGCTGGAACATGACCATTTTGTCCTGATGGCGCAGCCTATCCAGGGCATTCGCGGCGATCGCTATCATGAAGTGCTGGTGAGGATGGAAGGGGAGTCGGGTGAGCTAACGGGGCCAAACGAGTTCTTGCCGGTGGCGCACGAGTTTGGGCTGTCCACGCGGGTGGACCAGTGGGTTATTGAGCATACGCTGGCCTTTATGGACGCCAACCGGCGGGCGCTGCCTGGTCTGCGGCTGGCGATCAATCTTTCTCCGGTGTCGCTGAGCCGCAGCCAGTTTCCTCAGGAGGTCGAAGCGCTGCTGCAGGCCTACAACATTGAGCCATGGCAGATTATTTTCGAGCTGACCGAGAACTACGCGCTCAGCAATCCCGAGCTGGTCTGCCAGACTTTAGAGCATCTGCGGGCGCTGGGCTGCCGGGTGGCGATCGATGATTTTGGTACCGGCTACGCCAGCTACGCCCGGTTAAAAACAATGAACGTCGACATTCTTAAAATCGACGGCAGTTTTATTCGCAATCTGCTTGCCAGCAGTCTTGATTATCAGGTCGTAGACTCTATTTGTCGTCTGGCGCGTATGAAGAACATGCAGGTGGTGGCCGAATATGTGGAGTCGCCGGAAATACGTCAGGCGGTCATCACGCTGGGGATCGATTATATGCAGGGCTATGATATCGGGGTACCGGTACCTCTGACGCAGTTGGCGGAGGAGATGACCGGCTGAACAGCAAAAAGCCGGGCGTAAGCGCCCGGCTCGGTTGATAGCCAGAGATACGATCAGGCGTCTGGCTCTTCTTCAGCAATCTTCAGCATCCATTCCGGCACGCCTTCCCAGTACTGTTGCTCTTTTTCCAGATCCAGCAGCACCAGCGCATTCTGGCTAAACCAGTTGTGCGGAAACGTCAGCGTCCAGTGGTGAGCTTCCGTCTGCAGGCGCAGCGTCGGCGGCGTAGTGGTAGCCTGACGCTGGTTATTCAGCAGTACGCCCAGGCGCAGTAGCTGAATTAGCGGCAGAAACTGCTTTTTCCTGAATAGCGTAAAGCGCGGCAGATCGTCGAGCTTTATCGCTTTGCGATGATAGCGTACGAGGGTGGCCATCAGCATCTGCTGCTCCTGATTGAAGCCCGGCAGGTCGCTATTTTGGAGAATGTAGGCCGAGTGACGATGCATGCCGCTGTGGTTGATATTCAGCCCTACCTCATGGAGCATCACCGCCCATTTCAACAGCGCCGCGAGGTGCGGATTGGCCAGTTTGGGATTCTGCTCCTGCCACTGCTCCAGCATCTGGGTGGTAGTTTCCAGTACCCGGCGCGCCTGTTCGCGATCGATGTTGTACTGATTTGCCAGACTCTGTGCCGTGCGGCTACGAATATCCTGGTGGCGGAAGCGGCCTTCCATCTCGTACAGGACACCTTCGCGCAGCGCGCCATCGGACAGACGAAGTTCTTTGATGGCCAGCGCGTCAAACACACCGCAGAGGATCGCCAGCCCAGGCGCAAAGACCGCTTTACGGTCTTCTGAGAGACCGGGCAGACTGAGCGCGTCGAAGTTTTTATGCTTCAACAGCTCATTTACCAGCATCTCGAGGCGCTCCGGCGTAATAAATCCGTCCTTCTCGCCCATGGCCACCAGCACTTCCTGGGCGGCTTTTATGGTGCCGGAGGCGCCCAGCGCCACGGTCCATCCCTGAATACGGAACTGCCAGGCCAGCGTCTCCAGTTTCTGCACCGCCGCCAGGCGCGCGCGCTGGAAGTTCTCTTTATTGATAACGCCGCCAGGGAAATAGGCCTGCGAGAAGCTCACGCAGCCCATGCGGCGGCTTTCCACCAGGCGGGGCTCAAAATCTTCGCCAATGACCAGCTCGGTTGAACCACCGCCGATATCAATCACCAGCTTGCGGCCGCGCTCCGGCTGCGTGTGCTCAACGCCCATAAAAATCAGGCGCGCTTCTTCATTACCGGAGATGATCTCGATCGGGTAGGGGATCACTTTTTCCGCGCGTTTAAGAAACTCCGCCGCGTTGGTCGCCTGACGCAGCGTATGCGTCCCGACGATACAGACGCTGGAGGGGGAGAACCCCTGCAGGCGTTCGGCAAACAGCGACAGGCAGTTCAGCCCACGGGTCATGGCTTCTTCGCTCAACACCGAGTTTTCATCGAGGCCATCGGCCAGATGTACGCGCTGTTTCAGGCGTCCGATGATCTGCATGGCGCCGTCGACGACACGGGCGATCACCATATGAAAACTGTTCGAACCAAGGTCAACCGCAGCGAACTCCTGCGGCCGAGGGGTGTTATCGTTTATTGGCATAGGTTAGTCGGGTTGTTCGAGTGATTTGAGATAATCGTAAATCGCCATTTGCGCGCGCACTTTACGGCGATTGCCGCGCGGCACATAGCGGTTACTCAGTTCTTTATCAAGATAGCGCGCTTTTACCGTATCGTTGAACAGGATATCAAAAATATCCAGCACCCGCTGCTTCAGACGCGGATCGAGCAGCGGAGCGGCAACTTCGATGCGATAATCGATGTTACGCGTCATCCAGTCGGCAGAGGAGAGCCAGACCTGTTTATCGCCACCGTTTTCAAAACAGTAGACCCGGTCGTGCTCGAGGAAACGGTCCACAATACTGATGACGCGGATATTTTCGCTGATACCTTCCAGACCCGGGATCAGCGAGCACATGCCGCGGATCAGCAGATTAACCGGCACGCCGGAGCTGGAGGCGGCATACAGTCGGTCCACCAGACCTTTATCCACCAGGTTGTTCAGCTTCAGCGTAATCCCGGACGGTTGCCCGTTTTGCGCATTGGCGATCTCGCGATCGATCATCTCATACAGCAGACGACGCGAGTTCTGCGGCGACACCAACAGGTAGTCGAAGCTAACCGGACGATAGGGGTTCTCGATAAAGTTAAACACCCGGCGGACTTCATTGGTAATGCGCGCATCGGCGGTTAACAGCGAATAGTCGGTGTAGATCCGCGCCGTCTTCTCGTTAAAGTTACCGGTGCCGATGTGGGCGTAGCGCACCACCTCATCGCCTTCTTTACGCGAGATAAGGAACAGCTTGGCGTGGATCTTCAGACCTGGCGCAGAGAAGATAACGTGGACTCCCGCTTCCGTCAGGCGTTTCGCCCAGTGAATGTTAGCCTCTTCATCGAAGCGCGCCTGCAGCTCCACCACTACGGTGACTTTCTTACCGTTGTGGGCGGCGTGGATCATCGCGTCAATAATGCGCGAATCCTTGGCCACGCGGTAAATGTTGATTTTGATCGCCAATACGCTGGGGTCGAAGGAGGCCTGACGCAGCAGCTCCAGCACGTGCTCAAAGGTGTGATAGGGATAGTAGAGCAGCACGTCGCGTTCGCGAATGGCGTCGAAGCCGTTGCGGAATTTATCAAACCACAGATGACGCAGGCGCGGCATGGGTTTATTGACCAGATTGGCCTTACCGACGTTCGGGAAGCCGATAAAGTCTTTAAAGTTGTGATAGCGGCCGCCCGGCAGCATTGAGTCGTAGTTGGAAATGGAGAGCTTATCGCGCAGCATTTCGACCATCGCATCCGGCATATCGCGCTGGTAGACGAAGCGAACCGGCTCGGCGGTCAGGCGCTGCTTGAGGCTGGAGGACATCAGCTCCATCAGGCTCGACTCCATCTCATGCACCAGATCGTACTCGGCGTCACGGGTCATCTTCATCGAGTAGGCGTTCAGCGCATCGTAATCAAAGAAGCCTTTAAAAATATCGTCCAGGCAATAGCGCAGGATGTTATCCAGGAGGATCATTGGCTTGCGGCGACGCGGCGCTTCCGGCGGCAGGTTCACGAAGCGCGGCACTTTATCCGACGGTATTTCCAGCAGAGCATAGTTGATGTTTTCCCCGCGGATAATCTCCACCGCCAGATAGGTGTAATCATCTTTCAGGAACTGCACGAGGTCCGTTTCGCGGTTGATCAGGATCGGCGAGATATGCTGGCGTAAATACTGCTTGAAGTAGTTGCGCAGCCAGGCCTGCTGATTGACGGACAGCTGGCGCTCGTTGATCAGGAAGATCTGGTTACGCGCCATCTCCAGCAACAGTTCATTATACAGACTATCGAATTCCTGATCGGCCTTCAGAACGCGGGCCTGAATTTTGCCTAACAGGTGGCGAGAATGGGCGGTACTGCCTTGTTCTTCACTGATAATAATCCGGCGCTTCAGCTCAGCGAAGCGCACTTTGTAAAACTCATCCAGGTTGTTGGAGTAAATCCCTAAGAAGCGCATGCGCTCAATCAGCGGGTTACTCTTGTCCGCCGCTTCCTGCAGCACGCGTTCGTTAAAAGACAACCAGCTGAGTTCTTTTTCGATGTATAGCTTTTCCTGGCCCATTACCGCTCACACTCCGTTTTACTCACAGGACGTAGACTATTATGACGAATTTTTCTGCGTAGCGATTTACTGTGTCACAACAATATGACAGTAAGAAGAATTATTTCTGTGAGATGTTTGATTAGTAAACACTTTTAATTAAAAAAAAGCCCCGCGATGTGCTCATGCGGGGCTGGTTGTTCATTCGTCGGCGGCATAGCCCTGCGGGGGAAGCTGTCGCTCATCCAGCCAGGCGTGGTTGCCTGCCATGCGCAGACGTCCATCGACGAACCAGCTGATGACCAGCGGATAAATGGCATGTTCCTGGGCCTGAACCCGCGCCGTGATTTCCTCCTCGCTGTCGCCAGCGAAGACCGGCACCTTGGCCTGCAGGATAACCGGCCCACCGTCCAGCTCATCGGTGACGAAGTGCACCGAGGTACCGTGCTCCTCGTCACCGTTCTCCAGCACCTGACGATGAGTATGCAGGCCAGGATACTTCGGCAGTAGCGAGGGATGGATGTTCAGCAGACGTCCCTGATAGTGGCTGACGAACGCCGGGCTAAGGATACGCATATAGCCTGCCAGCACCACCAGATCCGGGGCGTAGGCGTCGATTTCATGCATCAGCTGACGATCGAACGCTTCCCGGTCGGCAAACTGACTTTGCGCCAGCGCATGGGCCGGGATGCCGGCCAGGCGCGCGCGCTCAAGGCCGAACGCATCAGCCTTGTTACTGAATACCGCACGCAGGGTGCCGTTTATCTGTTTCCGGCCGCAGGCGTCGATGATCGCCTGCAAATTGCTGCCGCTACCGGAAATCAGCACCACGATGTTTTTCATGCAATGACCACACGCTGTTCGGAATCGGAGGCTTTGATATACCCGATTTTCCACGCGTTTTCACCTTTGTCATTCAGCAGGGCAATCGCTTTGTCCGCTTCCGCTGCCGGCAGGGCGATAATCATCCCTACGCCGCAGTTAAAGGTACGGTACATTTCATGCTGGCTGACGTTACCGGCGGTTTGCAGCCAGTTGAAGACGGATGGCCACTGCCAGGAGGACTCATCGATGATCGCCTGGGTGTTATCCGGCAGCACGCGCGGAATGTTTTCCCAGAAGCCGCCGCCGGTCAGGTGGGCAATAGCGTGGACGTCAACGCTGGCGATCAGATCAAGCACCGATTTCACATAGATGCGGGTTGGCGCCAGCAGATGGTCGGCCAGCGGTTTACCGTCAAGGTCGGTAGTTTGTGGGTCAACGCCGCTAACCTCAATGATCTTACGCACCAGCGAATAGCCGTTAGAGTGCGGGCCGCTGGACGCCAGCGCCACCAGCACGTCGCCATCGGTCACTTTGCTGCCGTCGATGATTTCTGATTTTTCCACTACCCCGACGCAGAAACCCGCCACGTCGTAATCTTCGCCGTGGTACATCCCGGGCATCTCTGCGGTTTCACCACCGACCAGCGCGCAACCGGACTGCAGGCAGCCTTCGGCGATGCCGTTGATGACGCTGGCTGCGGTATCGACGTCCAGTTTACCGGTGGCGTAATAATCCAGGAAAAACAGCGGCTCAGCGCCCTGAACCACCAGGTCGTTCACGCACATGGCGACCAGGTCGATACCGATGGTGTCGTGACGCTTCAGATCCATTGCCAGACGCAGCTTGGTACCGACGCCGTCGGTGCCGGAGACCAGTACCGGCTCGCGGTATTTCTGCGGCAGTGCGCACAGCGCGCCGAATCCGCCCAGTCCCCCCATCACTTCCGGGCGACGGGTTTTCTTCACCACGCCCTTAATACGGTCGACGAGAGCGTTGCCTGCATCAATATCCACGCCGGCATCTTTATAGCTGAGAGAGGTTTTATCGGTCACTGCGAAGTCTCCACGCGTTTGCGGTAAGCAAGAAAAATCGGCGCAATTCTAACAGGGAAAGCAAACGTTTGCGAGCCTGCTTTACAGTTGGCGTAAAACCGCTGATGAATGGTTAAATTTGATACTGCTCACGAAAATGAAACCGGGTACAGTCTGGTGCTTGCCTCTACGTAAAGGAATCCTCATTATACGACTGAAACCGGTTTCCGTGTTGGTTTGCCACGCATTTTGTCGGTGATTGACGCGGGTCAGGAGAGGGATGAATGAAGATTGCGGCATTTGATATCGGTGGCACCGCGTTAAAGATGGGCGTGATGGCCCGCGACGGCAGGCTGCTGGAAACCGCCAGGCAGTCAATCAATGATAGCGATGGCGATCGGATCTTACAGGCAATGCTGTCGTGGCTGGCGGCCCATCCGTCGTGTGAAGGAATAGCCATCAGCGCGCCGGGCTATATCGATCCGCACAGCGGTCTTATCACCATGGGCGGCGCTATCCGTCGATTTGATAACTTCGCCATGAAATCGTGGCTCGAGACGCGAACCGGGCTGCCGGTCTCGGTGGAAAACGACGCCAACTGTGTGCTGCTGGCCGAGCGCTGGCAGGGCAAAGCGGCGGAGATGGCCAATTTTCTGGTGCTCACTATCGGTACTGGCATCGGTGGGGCGATTTTCTGCCAACACCAGCTGATCAACGGGGCGCGTTTTCGTGCCGGCGAATTCGGCTACATGCTTACCGACCGTCCCGGCGGACGCGATCCTCGTCGCTATTCGATGAATGAGAACTGCACTCTGCGGGTGCTGCGCCATCGCTATGCGCAACATATTGGCGCGCCGCTGGATAGCGTGACAGGCGAACTGATTTTCGACCGCTATGACGCCGGCGACCCGGTTTGTCAGCGTCTGGTCGCCGAGTTCTTCAATGGCCTGGGCCATGGCCTTTATAACCTCGTCCATATCTTCGATCCGCAGACCATTTTTATCGGTGGCGGCGTTGTGGAACGCCCAGGATTTCTGACGCTACTGCGCCAGCATCTGGCCTGGTTCGGCATTGCCGACTATCTCGATACCGTCAGTCACGGTAACGATGCCGGCCTGATTGGCGCGGTTTACCATTTTAATCAGCTGTATCGTTCGCCAGACGACGATCGACATTAGGGAGAGACTATGTCCGGATTTAAAGCAGGTTTTCTGTGGGGCGGCGCGGTCGCAGCGCATCAGTTAGAGGGCGGTTGGCAGGAGGGCGGCAAGGGGATCAGCGTGGCGGATGTGATGACCGCCGGCGCCCACGGCGTGCCGCGGGAAATTACCGACGGCGTGGTGGCCGGGAAAAACTACCCGAACCATGAGGCGATCGATTTTTATCATCGTTATCCACAAGACCTGGCGCTGTTTGCCGAGATGGGCTTCAAATGTTTTCGCACCTCGATTGCCTGGACGCGTATTTTCCCGCAGGGCGATGAGCTGGAGCCCAACGAGGCTGGCCTGCAGTTTTATGATGATCTGTTCGACGAATGCCTGAAACACGGCATTGAGCCAGTCATTACGCTGTCGCATTTTGAAATGCCTTATCACCTGGTCACCGAGTACGGCGGCTGGCGCAACCGCAAGCTAATCGACTTTTTCGTGCGCTTTGCCAGGGTCGTCTTCACCCGCTATCAACATAAAGTGAAGTACTGGATGACCTTTAACGAGATCAACAACCAGGCCAACTTCCATGAGGACTTTGCCCCCTTCACCAACTCCGGTTTGAAATATTTGCCGGATGAAGACCGGGAACCGGTGATGTACCAGGCCGCGCACTATGAGCTGGTGGCCAGCGCCCTGGCGGTGAAAGCGGCGCGCGAGATCAACCCGGCGCTGCAGATTGGCTGCATGATCGCTATGTGCCCCATCTATCCGCTGACCTGCGCCCCGGACGATATGATGATGGCGATGAACGCCATGCACCGCCGTTACTGGTTTACCGACGTCCACGTGCGCGGTCGCTATCCGCAGCATCTGCTCAACTATTTTGCCCGCCGCGGCTTTACTCTGGATATCACCGAAGCCGATCGTCAGGCGTTAACCGAGGGCTGTGTCGACTACATTGGCTTTAGCTACTATATGTCGTTCGCTACCAAAGCCACCGAAGACAACCCCTTGCTTGATTATGATGAAACCACCAGCCTGGTCTCCAACCCGTACGTCAAAAAGTCGGACTGGGGCTGGCAGATTGACCCGGTCGGCCTGCGCTATTCGCTGAACTGGTTCTGGGATCACTACCAGCTGCCGCTGTTTATTGTCGAAAACGGCTTTGGCGCGATTGATGTCCGCGAAGCGGACGGCAGCGTCAATGACCAGTATCGCATCGATTATCTCTCCGCCCATATCGCGGAGATGAAAAAGGCGGTGGTCGAGGATGGCGTCGATCTGATGGGCTACACCCCCTGGGGCTGTATCGATCTGGTTTCCGCCGGCACGGGGGAAATGAAAAAACGCTACGGCTTTATTTATGTCGATAAAGATAATGAAGGCAATGGCACGTTGGCACGCAGCCGGAAAAAGTCCTTTGCCTGGTATCAGCAGGTAATTGCCAGCAACGGGGAGAACCTGTCGTAGTCGGGTGGCGCTAACGCTTAACCGACCTACAATACACGTAGGCCCGCGTAAGCGTATGGACTGCACCCCGCACCCAAGCCGGAGCCTCGCCTCCGGTTTTTTTGTCTCTAAATCACTTTGCTTGATATACGTCAAGCAAGATGGGTATGGCACAATCCGCAAAAAGCGGTATAATCCCGCGATTTTTTTTGTGGCTGCCCCTCAGAGGAGAAAGAGAATGAAGATTGTGGAAGTCAAACACCCACTCGTCAAACACAAGCTGGGCCTGATGCGCGAGCACGACATCAGCACCAAACGCTTCCGTGAACTCGCCTCAGAAGTGGGCAGCTTACTGACTTATGAAGCCACCGCCGATCTGGAGACTGAGAAAGTCACTATTGAAGGCTGGAACGGTCCGGTGGAAGTCGAGCAGATCAAGGGCAAGAAAATTACCGTTGTGCCTATCCTGCGCGCTGGCCTCGGCATGATGGAAGGGGTGCTGGAGCACGTGCCAAGCGCGCGTATCAGCGTGGTCGGTATCTATCGCAATGAAGAAACCCTCGAGCCGGTGCCTTACTTCCAGAAACTGGTGTCTAACATCGATGAACGTATGGCGCTGGTCGTTGACCCGATGCTGGCCACCGGTGGGTCGATGATCGCCACTATCGATCTGCTGAAAAACGCCGGCTGCACCAGCATCAAGGTGCTGGTGCTGGTGGCGGCGCCGGAAGGGATTGCCGCGCTGGAGAAAGCCCACCCGGACGTTGAGCTGTACACCGCCTCTGTCGATAAGGGACTGAACGAGCACGGGTATATCATTCCCGGTCTCGGCGATGCCGGCGACAAGATTTTTGGAACGAAATAAAATATACCGCGAAAAAAGCCGACTTTGAGAGTCGGCTTTTTTTTGAATAAAAGTAATCCACAGCAAATAACAGACGACTCTCAGAGGAATACACTATGACGCGCCGTGCCATCGGGGTGAGTGAAAGACCGCCGCTTTTACAGACAATCCCGCTTAGTTTGCAACATCTGTTCGCCATGTTTGGCGCAACGGTACTGGTGCCTATTCTGTTCCACATTAACCCGGCCACCGTCCTGCTGTTCAACGGCATCGGTACGCTGTTGTACCTCTTTATCTGTAAAGGCAAAATTCCCGCTTATCTGGGATCAAGCTTCGCTTTTATCTCCCCGGTGCTGCTGCTGTTGCCGCTGGGCTACGAAGTGGCGCTGGGCGGCTTTATTATGTGCGGCGTGCTGTTCTGCCTCGTCTCCTTTATTGTCAAAAAAGCCGGTACCGGCTGGCTGGATGTGATGTTCCCGCCGGCGGCGATGGGCGCCATCGTGGCGGTTATCGGCCTCGAACTGGCGGGCGTGGCGGCTAATATGGCCGGGCTGCTGCCGGCCGACGGCCAGTCACCGGACAGTAAAACCATTATTATCTCGATGGTGACCCTGGCGGTGACGGTGTTCGGATCCGTGCTGTTCCGCGGCTTCCTGGCGATTATCCCGATCCTGATCGGCGTGCTGGTGGGCTATGCGCTGTCGTTTGTGATGGGCGTGGTCGATACCACCCCGATCGCCGAGGCGCACTGGTTCGCGCTGCCGACTTTCTACACTCCGCGCTTTGAGTGGTTTGCTATCTTCACCATACTGCCCGCCGCGCTGGTGGTGATTGCCGAGCACGTGGGGCATCTGGTGGTGACCGCCAATATCGTTAAGCGCGATCTGATCCGCGACCCGGGCCTGCATCGTTCGATGTTTGCCAACGGCCTGTCGACGATCGTTTCCGGCTTCTTCGGTTCGACGCCCAACACTACCTACGGTGAAAATATCGGCGTGATGGCGATTACCCGGGTCTACAGCACCTGGGTAATCGGCGGCGCGGCGATCATTGCGATTCTGCTCTCCTGCGTCGGCAAACTGGCGGCGGCTATCCAGATCATCCCGGTGCCGGTGATGGGCGGCGTTTCCCTGCTGCTGTACGGGGTGATCGGCGCTTCGGGGATCCGCGTACTGATTGAATCGAAGGTGGATTACAGTAAAGCGCAGAATCTGATCCTCACCTCCGTGATCCTGATCATCGGCGTTAGCGGCGCTAAAGTGCACATTGGCGCCGCCGAGCTGAAAGGGATGGCGCTGGCGACTATCGTGGGCATCGCCCTCAGCCTGATTTTCAAGCTTATCAGCGTCCTGCGTCCGGAAGAGGTGGTCCTCGACGCGGCGGATAGCGAAGAGTTTAAATAACGATCGCCTGACCGGGCGGCGATCCCGCCCGGTTCTCTCCTGACCTAAATCTGTGGTAAACTCTTCGCGTTTTTCTGTAAGCCTATGTTGAGGTCCATCTGAACGCACCGGCACAGCTCTCTTTGCCACTGTATCTTCCTGACGACGAAACCTTCGCGAGTTTCTGGCCGGGTGATAATCCTTCCCTACTTGCCGCCCTCCAGAACGTACTGCGCCAGGAACACAGCGGGTACATTTATATCTGGTCACGTGAAGGGGCAGGTCGTAGCCACCTGTTACACGCCGCCTGCGCGGAGCTTTCCCAGCGCGGGGATGCGGTAGGCTACGTGCCGCTGGATAAACGGACGTGGTTTGTGCCCGAGGTGCTGGAGGGGATGGAACAGCTGGCGCTGGTGTGCATCGATAACATCGAGTGCGTCGCCGGCGATGAGCCCTGGGAGATGGCCATCTTTAATCTCTATAACCGGATCCTGGAATCAGGCAAAACCCGGCTGCTGATCACCGGCGATCGGCCGCCGCGGCAGCTGAATCTTGGCCTGCCGGATCTGGCCTCACGGCTGGACTGGGGGCAGATCTATAAGCTGCAGCCGCTGTCGGATGAAGACAAACTGCAGGCGCTGCAGCTGCGCGCCAGACTGCGCGGCTTCGAGATGCCGGAAGATGTGTGCCGCTTCCTGCTGAAGCGGCTGGATCGCGAGATGCGTTCGCTGTTTATGACCCTCGATCAGCTGGATCATGCCTCGATTACCGCTCAGCGCAAGCTGACGATCCCCTTCGTGAAAGAGATCCTTAAGCTTTAGTCCGCCAGGGGAGTCAGCTCCTGCTCCGTCAGCCCGGTCAACCGGGCGACCAGGTCGCGCGGAAGGCCGCTGTGCAGCATAGCGACAGCGATGCGCTGCGCCTCTTCTTTCCGTCCTTCCTGACGGCCTTCCTGTCGCCCCTGCGCCAGGCCCCGCTCCAGCCCCTGTTGTTCCAGATATTCCGCAATCGTCATCAACGTCTCCTTATGCTGCGGCGTTCGTAACGCCAGCTCGCGAATGAATTTAATCGGCTCGCGCGTGTTGCCTGCCTGTACCAGATAGTGCATCAGGGCTTGTACCTGCGATTCCGTCGCCAGTCCAGTCAATAATAATTCGCTCAGCTTGTCGAGGAGCTGCGCCAGATCGCGTTGTCGAATATGTTTTTGCAGTAACTCCAGCGTTGCCATGCGCTGGTGGGTGGCAATCTCGTCATCCGGAATGACGGTTATGTCCGCCAGCGGAAACGCCCCGTGATAAAGGTGGCCGGCCAGCTCCGGAGCGACGAATTCATCGAGCCAGCGCAGAGAGAACGGATAGGGGCTCACCAGACCGTGGTAGAAGAGAACAGGGATCACCAGCGGCAGGCGATCGTGGCCGGCATCTAGATGGCGCTGCATGGCGGCGATGGCGTAGCGCATCAGACGAAAGGCCATATGCCGGTCGGGCGTGCTCTGGTGTTCGATAAGCGCATAAATATAACCGTCGCCCGCCGTGGTTTTCAGGGAATACAAAATGTCGGCGTAAAAGGGACGCAGATCGTCTTCGACAAAATGCCCGGACTCGAGATGCAGCGTACGCAGATCGCACACTTTAAGCAGCGTCTCGGGCAGATACAGTTGCAGGAAATCACGGGCGGTATCGGGATGGGAGAGGTAGGTCTTAAACACGGCGTCATGGGGCGTGGAGGTCGGCTTTTTCATGTTCATCCGTCCAGTGGATTGAGCGATGGATGAACAGTAGCACCGTCCGGCGGGCGGGAGATATTGGCGTGAAAGATCTGGAATCGCCCACGTAAAAAAAAGCGCCGCGCAAGCGCGGCGCGGGTGAGTTAGCTTACGATCTCAAGAACCTGTTCCGGCGGGCGGCCAATACGCGCCTGGCCGCGGCTGACGACGATAGGGCGCTCGATGAGTTTCGGATTGTCGACCATCGTCTGTATCAGCGCCGCGTTGCTGAGAGCCGGGTCGGCCAGATTGAGCGATTTATACAGATCCTCTTTCTGGCGCATGAGCTCGCGGGGGCTCTCCATACCCAGCAGCTGCAGCAGCTGGCGCAGCGTCCCGGCATCCGGTGGCGTCTCAAGATAAAGCACCACCTCAGGATCGATGCCGCGACTCTGCAGCAGGCTCAGCGTTTCGCGGCTCTTGGAGCAGCGTGGGTTATGGTAAATTTTTACCGCGTCGGTCATGGGGTCTCCTTACATTTTTTGATAGGGACGGAAGCGAGCCTGCAGATCGCGTAGCTGATCGATACGGGCATCGTAACGTGCCTGCTGCAGGCTACCGAGTTTCACCTGCGAGCTGGCGCTGCTGAGCAGGGAAATCGCCTGCTCCAGCTGGCCGACCAGCGCCATGCTTTCAGCCCGCGCCGCCAGCTCCTGATCGCGATTGCCCAGCGCGCCTTCCGCCTGGGCCAGCAGGTCCCAGCCGTTGCCATCCTCTTTATAGGTAAAGGTATACCGGTTCAGAATGGTCGCCGCTTCCCCGGGCTGCCCGCCCTGCAGCAGGGCGTTGGCCAGGTTCAGCTGCAGCACCGGATTAGTACGCAGCTCGCGGGCGTTTTTAAGGCGATTGATGGCGTCGCTGGTTTTCTTCTGTCCGAGGTCGATATCAGTGGCCAGATCGAGATACCAGGCATTTTGCGGGTCGGCGTTGAGCAGCGGCTGCAGCGTTTTGCGTGCCTGGTCAAAGTTGTTGCTTTCCATCGCCAGCAGAGCGCGACCATACTGGGCGGCATGCTGTTGGCGGATATTGCCTTTATCCCAGGCGTTCAGCAGATCGGTGCCCAGCTTGTTGTCGCCGTTGGTGTACATCCCGAGGGTACGCGCCTTCGCCAGATAGAAGTCCGCCGAGGACTGTACCACCACCGGGCGCATCTGGTTGGCGCGGTTACGGGCATCGGCCAGTCGGCTTTCCGGCAGGGGGTGGGTGAGCAACATTTCCGGCGGTCGCGTCGAGTAGCGCGACTCGTCAAGCAGTTTACCCATAAACATTGGCATGGCCTGTGGGTCGAAACCCGAGCGCTGCAAAACCTGAATGCCAATCCGGTCGGCCTCTTCTTCGTTCTGGCGGGTGAAGCTGATCATACCCTGCTGGGTGCCGGCCAGCGTCCCGGTCAGGGCCGCCATTCCGGCCTGCGGGCTGGCCATCGCCAGCAGAATCGAACCCAGGGCACCGACCCAGGTCAGCGGCGCATTGCGCTTCTGATCTTCCATCGCGCGGGCGAGATGCCGCTGCGTCACGTGGGAGATTTCGTGCGCCATGACAGAGGCCAGTTCGCTCTCGTTATCAGAGTAGCGGAACAGGGCGGAGTGGAGGACCACATTGCCGCCGAAGAAGGCGAAGGCGTTGATCTGGTCGTTATTAATCAAATAGAAGTGGAACGGGGTACGCACCGAGTTGGCGTGAGCCACCAGACGCATACCCAGCCCGTTGATATATTGCACCAGCAGAGGGTCGTTGATCAGCGGCGCGCTACCGCGCAGTTGGCGGACATAGTAATCCCCCATCTGCATTTCCTGACCGATTGACAGCGTGCTTCCTGCGGAGGTTCCCATGTCCGGCAGGGTATCTGCGGAGTCAGCAAAAGCAGGACCTATCGAACCCAGCGTCAGCGACGCGATCGCGGTCGCCACCAGCGTTTTCTTCAACTGCCTGAACATAACCTCTGTCCTGTAATGTGGGTGTGCCAGTTTGACCGATTGTGCGGCGTAATGTTCCCTGGCCGCATCCCAGCGAGTTTAGCTGGCGTTGGCCGCCTTGAAAATATGTTCTTCATGGCGGAGAACGGTTTGACTGCGGCGCATCAAAAAGCGAAGTCTTTTTTGTGACATTTCGATACAATTCCCCGGATTGTCGCCGCTTGGCCCTTCAGGGAAGGTTTTATGCTTGAGATGTTAATGCAGTGGTACCGCCGTCGATTCAGCGACCCTGAGGCGATAGCGCTGCTGGTTATTTTGCTTGCCGGTTTCGGCATTATGTTCTTTTTCAGCGGCCTGCTGGCCCCGTTGCTGGTGGCTATCGTACTGGCCTATCTGCTGGAGTGGCCGACCGTTCGTCTGGAGCGCATCGGTCTGTCGCGCACCTGGGCCACCTCGCTGGTGCTGATCCTCTTTGTGGGCATCCTGCTGTTGCTGGCCTTTGTGGTGCTGCCGGTAGCCTGGCAGCAGGGAATCTACCTCATCCGCGATATGCCGGGCATGCTAAATAAGCTCTCTGATTTCGCCGCCACGCTGCCGCGGCGCTATCCGGCGTTAATGGATGCCGGCATTATCGATGCGATGGCGGAAAATATGCGCACCCGGATGCTGACGGTGGGCGACTCGGTGGTTAAGTACTCTCTGGCCTCGCTGGTGGGGCTACTCACCCTGGCGGTCTATCTGGTGCTGGTGCCGCTGATGGTCTTCTTCCTGCTGAAGGATAAAGAGCAGATGCTCAACGCGGTGCGCCGCGTTCTGCCGCGCAATCGCGGGCTTGCCGGGCAGGTGTGGAAAGAGATGAACCAGCAGATCACCAACTACATTCGCGGCAAGGTGCTGGAGATGATTGTCGTCAGCGTCGCCACCTGGATAGGCTTTATCCTCTTTGGCCTCAACTACTCGCTGCTGCTGGCGGTGCTGGTCGGCTTCTCGGTGCTGATCCCCTATATCGGCGCGTTTGTGGTGACCATTCCGGTGGTGGGGGTGGCGCTGTTTCAGTTTGGCGCTGGCACCGAGTTCTGGAGCCTGTTTGCGGTCTATCTGATTATTCAGGGGCTGGACGGTAACCTGCTGGTTCCGGTGCTGTTCTCGGAAGCGGTCAATTTACACCCGCTGGTGATTATCCTGTCGGTGGTGATCTTTGGCGGACTGTGGGGATTCTGGGGCGTCTTCTTCGCCATTCCGCTGGCCACGCTGATTAAAGCAGTGGTGCATGCCTGGCCGGATGGTTTGGCGGTCGACGACTAAGGCAATGAGAATAAAAAAAGACGCCGGGCGAGGGCTTCCTCTCCCGGCGTCTTGCTTTGCATCAGGCGTTTTCTTTCAGCCAGTTCAGCACCACGTCGTGGTGATTGCTGGTTTTGAAATCATCAAAGACGTGTTCGATTTTGCCATCGGTATCGATGAGGAAACTAATCCGGTGGATCCCGTCGTAGGTTTTCCCCATAAAGGATTTTTCGCCCCAGACGCCAAACTGCTCGCAAACCTGATGGTTTTCATCAGACAGCAGCGTAAAGTTCAGCAGCTCTTTTTCGGCGAAACGGGAGAGTTTTTCCGGTTTATCGGTGCTGATGCCCAGCACTTCAACGCCGGCTTTTTTCAGGTCGTCCATATTATCGCGCAAGCCGCACGCCTGGACGGTGCAGCCCGGGGTCATGGCTTTCGGGTAAAAATAAACCAGGACACGTTGTCCCTGGAAGTCGGTTAAATTTACTTCCTCGCCGTCCTGGTCCGGTAAGCTAAATTTCGGTGCGATATCACCGGCTTTCAGTGGGGTCATGGGTTAAACTCCATCCTGTTCATCATGCTGTGAATAATTAACGATGTTAATACTGCCTTGTGCGTTCAGTTCTGTACATAGGGCTTTGAACGCTTGTTCGATATTTGCTGCATTTTGCGTCGCAGGACTGTGGGCAGTTATCTGGATAAAAAGCTGCGCGGAATCGCCGTCTCCCGGCTGCGTGCGGGACACCAGCTCCGCAATATTCATATTCCATGTATCGCACAGGGCAGTAAAGCGCTCGATGATATGCGGTGAGTCCGGCACCTCAACCTGGACCCAAACGGTGTTTGGCATGGCCTGCGGCGGGCGCGCAGTGGTGCGTTTCATCACGATCAACAGCTCCAGCTCCGCGCCTTTCAGCGGCAGCGTTGATTCGATCAGGTTAATCGCATTCCACGACCCGGAAAGCAGCATGATAAACGTAAACTCATCACCGAGCATGGCCAGCCGGCTGTCTTCGATATTACAACCGCAGCTGCTGACGTGGCGAGTGATCGTATTCACGATGCCGGGACGGTCAGCCCCCAGGGCGGTAATAACCAGATAGTGTTGTAATGAGGCTGTCAAACCTGTTCTTCCTTTAAAAAGGTGAGGTAACATTAGGAAAGCATAAAAAAAACCGCCATACAACATCCCTGATGGCGTCGGGTCTCTTGCTTTTATTACAGCTCCAAACGTAACATTGAGAATCTTGTCGCACTTCTGCTCTGAGGATGGCCCATGTTCACGGGAAGTATTGTAGCGCTTGTCACGCCGATGGATGAAAACGGTAATGTCTGCCGGACAAGCCTGAAAAAACTGATTGATTACCATGTCGCCAACGGAACCTCGGCGATCGTTTCGGTAGGGACTACCGGTGAATCCGCAACGCTGAGCCATGAAGAGCATGGCGACGTGGTGATGATGACGCTGGAGCTGGCCGACGGGCGTATTCCGGTTATCGCTGGAACGGGAGCCAATGCAACCGCAGAGGCGATTAGCCTGACCAAACGTTTTAACGATAGTGGTGTTGTTGGCTGCCTGACGGTCACTCCTTATTATAACCGTCCGACCCAGGAAGGCCTGTTCCAGCACTTTAAAGCTATCGCCGAACATACTGACCTGCCGCAAATTCTGTATAATGTGCCGTCCCGTACCGGTTGCGATATGCTGCCGGAAACCGTTGGCCGTCTGGCGGAAATTAAAAATATTGTCGGTATTAAGGAAGCAACAGGGAACTTAAGTCGCGTTCACCAGATCAAAGAGCTGGTTTCAGACGACTTTATTCTGCTGAGCGGTGACGATGCGACCGGTATGGACTTCATGCAGCTCGGCGGCGTAGGCGTGATTTCTGTTACGGCCAACGTGGCGGCGCGCGAAATGGCCGACATGTGCCGTCTGGCGCTGGCGGGTCAATTTGCCGAAGCTCGTGCGATTAACCAGCGTCTGATGCCACTGCATACAAAATTATTTGTCGAACCCAATCCTATCCCGGTGAAATGGGGATGCAAGGCGTTGGGTCTTGTGGCGACCGATACGCTGCGCTTGCCGATGACGCCTATCACCGATCATGGTCGTGAAGCCGTCACTGCCGCGCTGAAGCATGCCGGTTTGCTGTAAAGTTTAGGGAGATTTGATGGCTTACTCAGTACAGAAGTCGCGCCTGGCGAAGGTTGCGGGTGTTTCGCTGGTTCTACTCCTCGCGGCCTGTAGTTCTGACTCGCGCTATAAGCGTCAGGTGAGCGGTGATGAGGCCTATTTACAGGCATCACCGTTGAGCGAACTTCATGCGCCGGCGGGGATGATCCTGCCGATTCAGGTGGGTGATTACAATATTCCGGTGGCTAACAGCACCGGCGCGGTCGGTAAAGCGCTGGACATTCGTCCGCCGGCGCAGCCGCTGGCGCTGGTGAGCGGTGCGCGGACCCAGTTTAACGGCGATACCGCGACGCTGATGGTCGAGAACGGCCGCAGCGGTTCGCTGTGGGCACAGGTCACCAGTATTCTTCAGGCGAAGAACTACGTTATCGCCAAGCGCGATGATGCGAGCCAGACGCTGAACACCGACTGGGTTGAGTGGAACCGTCTTGATGAAGATCAGCAGTATCGCGGTCGTTATCAAATCTCCGTCAAACCGCAGGGTTATCAGCAAGCGGTGGTCGTTAAGCTGGTGAATCTGGAGCAGGCGGGTAAACCGGTTGCCGATCCGGCGTCTCTGCAGCGCTACAGCACCGCTATGCTGAACGTCATTTCGGAAGGCCTTGACATGAATGCCACCAGCGCCCAGAACGCCGCACAGCGCAGCGCGGGGGCCACCTTCGACGTGCAGAGCGCCGCCGACGATACCGGCCTGCCGATGCTCGTTGTTCGCGCGCCGTTTAACCTGGTGTGGCAGCGTCTGCCGGGCGCCCTCGAGAAAGTGGGGATGAAAGTGACCGACAGCACGCGCTCTCAGGGCAGCATGGCGCTGACCTATAAGCCGCTGTCTGACAGCAGCTGGCAGGAGCTGGGCGCACGTGACCCGCAGCTGGTCTCCGGCGACTACAAACTGCAGGTCGGCGACCTCGATAACCGCAGTAGCCTGCAGTTTATCGACCCGAAAGGCCACACCCTGACGCAGTCGCAAAATGACGCCCTGGTAGCCGTATTCCAGGCCGCATTTAACAAGTAATCAAAAGGGCTGGAGCAATCCGGCCCTTTTTCATGTATAGTGACGCAAACGTGTGCGTGGCCCTATAATCCTGTAAATCGCCGCGTTAAGGCTGCTCCAGTCGCCTGACTGCAGTTCGCCCCGCAAGCGTACAGCATCCGCTCCAACGCCCGTTGCAGGATGTTATGTAAGACCGACACGTCATTTTTTGGCTCAATATCACTGGAGTAGTGAAAGATGAAAAAGCAAGCTGAGTTGTATCGTGGTAAGGCGAAGACAGTATACAGCACCGATAATCCGGACCTGCTGGTACTGGAATTCCGTAACGATACGTCAGCAGGTGATGGCGCGCGCATTGAGCAGTTCGATCGTAAAGGCATGGTGAACAACAAATTCAACCATTTCATTATGAGTAAACTGGCAGAAGCGGGCATCCCTACCCAGATGGAAGCGCTGCTCTCCGATACCGAATGTCTGGTGAAAAAACTGGATATGGTGCCGGTAGAGTGCGTGGTGCGTAACCGTGCGGCAGGCTCGCTGGTAAAACGTTTAGGCATTGAAGAAGGTATCGAGCTGAATCCGCCGCTGTTCGACCTGTTCCTGAAAAACGATGCTATGCACGATCCGATGGTCAACGACTCCTACTGCGAAACCTTCGGCTGGGTGAGTAAAGAGAATCTGGCGCGGATGCGCGAGCTGACCTACAAAGCCAACGACGTGCTGAAAAAACTGTTCGATGACGCCGGTCTGATTCTGGTGGACTTTAAGCTGGAGTTTGGTCTGTTCAAAGGCGAAGTGGTGCTGGGCGACGAGTTTTCGCCGGACGGCAGCCGCCTGTGGGATAAAAACACCCTCGATAAAATGGACAAAGACCGCTTCCGCCAGAGCCTTGGCGGCCTGATCGAAGCCTACGAAGAAGTGGCTCACCGCCTGGGCGTTAAGCTCGACTAACCCGCCCGCCGCCAGAAGATGGCCTCATCTTCTGGCGTCTCTTGCTGTTTCCTGTGGTAATCCTGCGCTGAACCGCCTACGATCTCTGCTATTGATACATAACAGGGAATGAGGTGCTTATGCGCTGGCAAGGGCGTCGCGAAAGCGACAATGTTGAAGATCGACGTGGACAATCAGGCTCGCCGTTTGGCGGCGGCGGGGGCGGCGGCTTCCGTCTGCCGAGCGGGAAGGGCGGCATTGTACTGCTGATTATTGTGCTGGTGGCGGGCTACTACGGCGTGGATTTGACCGGCATGTTGACCGGCGAACCGATGCCGCAGCAGCAGACCTCCACGCAGCGCTCCATCAGTCCGAAAGACGATGAAGCGGCGAAGTTTACTTCCGTCATTCTGGCTACCACCGAAGATACCTGGGGGCCGATCTTTGAAAAGATGGGCCGCCAGTACCCGCAGCCAAAGCTGGTGCTCTATCGCGGCGCGACCCGTACCGGCTGCGGCACCGGTCAGTCGGTAATGGGCCCCTTCTATTGTCCTGCCGACAGTACGGTCTATATCGACCTGTCATTCTACGATGAGATGAAAAATAAACTGGGCGCCGACGGCGACTTTGCCCAGGGGTACGTCATTGCTCATGAAGTGGGTCATCACGTACAAAAACTGCTGGGCATTGAGCCGAAGGTCCGCCAGCAACAGCAGCATGCCACGCAGGCCGAAGCCAACCGCCTGTCGGTTAAGATGGAGCTGCAGGCAGACTGCTTCGCTGGCGTCTGGGGTCATAATATGCAGCAGCAGGATATTCTGGAAACTGGCGATCTGCAGGAGGCGCTGAACGCCGCCGAGGCCATCGGCGACGATCGTCTACAGCAGCAGAGCCAGGGACGCGTGGTGCCGGACAGTTTTACCCACGGCACCTCGAAACAGCGCTACACCTGGTTCAAACGCGGTTTCGATAGCGGCGATCCGGCGCAGTGCAATACCTTCGGCAGCGCGCTGTAATCGTCCCCCATGATGGACGCGCTGCTTAACCTCACCGCGCAAATGGCGCGGGAGGGGATCCGTCGCCTGCTGGTGCTCAGCGGCGATGAGAGCTGGACGCTGCAGCAGGCGCAGGCGCTACGGGAGAGGCTCGGCGGCGATGGCCTGTGGGTTGGCCCCGAGCCGGTTTCTGCGCCCTGCGTGGCGCCCGGCGCGCTGAAAACGCTGCTGGGGCGGGAAGTGATGCACGCCTTTTTCGATGCCCGGCGCGGGTTTGATGTGGCCGCCATGGCGGCCCTGAGCGGCACGCTGCGGGCGGGAAGCTGGCTGGTGCTGCTGACGCCCCCCTTCGCCGACTGGCCGACCCGGGCGGATGAGGACTCTCTGCGCTGGAGCGATACGCCTGACCCTATCGTTACCCCTAACTTTGTTCACCGCTGTTGTCGGCAGTTTATCGCCGATCCGGAGGTGTTGCTCTGGCGGCAGTCGGACCGGCCACGTTTCCCGCTGACCGCCCCGCGTCCAGACTGGCATCCCGCCGATGGCCGCCCGCAGGCCGAGCAGGCGGCAATCCTTGAGCAACTGATACGCCTGCCGCCCGGTATCGCGGCGGTGACGGCGGAGCGTGGACGGGGGAAGTCCGCGCTGGCGGGCATGCTCCTGCGCCAGCTTGGGGGCGAGGCCATCGTCACCGCCCCAACGCGTAGCGCTGTCGAGGTGCTGGCCAGCTTTGCCGGGGAGACGTTGCGCTTTATGGCGCCCGATGCGCTGCTGGCGTCGAAAGAAAAGGCGGCGTGGCTGATAGTCGATGAGGCCGCGGCTATCCCGGCTCCGCTTCTCCGGCAGCTGGTGAGCCGTTTTCCCCGCACGCTACTCACCACGACGGTGCAAGGGTACGAGGGCACCGGTCGCGGGTTCCTGCTGAAATTTTGCGCCAGTCTGCCCCATCTGCAATCGTTCACCCTGAGCGCCCCGATCCGCTGGGCGGCGGGCTGTCCGCTGGAGGCAGCCATCAGTCAGTTGCTTATCTTTAACGATGAAGCATTTCGCGACGCGCCGATGGGGGAGCTAGCCCTGGAGGCGGTCAATCAGTCCTGCTGGCAAACGCAGCCAGCGCTACCGGAGGCGATGTACCAGCTATTGTCCGGGGCGCATTACCGAACTTCCCCGCTCGATCTGCGGCGCATGATGGATGCTCCGGGCCAGGCTTTCCGCTGCGCTCGCGCCGGCGGCGCGGTAGCGGGCGCCCTGTGGCTGGTGGCCGAGGGGGGACTTTCTCGCGAACTGAGCTGGGCGGTATGGGCGGGTTTTCGCCGGCCGCGCGGGAATCTGGTCGCCCAGTCGCTGGCGGCGCACGGCGGCAGTCCCCTGGCGGCGACGCTGCGCGGGCTGCGGGTCAGTCGGATCGCTGTCCATCCCACCCGCCAGCGGGAAGGCCTTGGGCGGAAGATGATCGCCGATATCGCCGCCGATGCCGCTGGCTATGACTATCTCTCCGTCAGCTTCGGCTATACCGCTGAGCTGTGGCGCTTCTGGCAACGCTGCGGGTTTACCCTCGTACGGCTGGGTACCCATCGCGAGGCCAGCAGCGGCTGCTATACGGCGATGGCCCTCTATCCGTTGACCGCGGCAGGGCGCCAGCTGGCGCAGCGGGAGGCGCAGCGGCTGCAGCGCGATGAATACTGGCTTCGCCCGTGGCGAGAGGAATCCGCGCCGCTGCCGGCCGTCGCAGACGCTATGCTTAGTGATGAGGACTGGCTGGAAGCGGCGAGCTTTGCCTTCGCCCACCGCCCGCTGGCCGCGGCGCTGGGCTGCCTCAACCGCCTACTGATGCAGGCCGACATGCCGTTGCCGGCCCTGCGGGGACGACTGCAGGGCAAAGAGGAGGCCGCACTCTGCGCCGTGCTGCAGCTGACGGGGCGAAAAGCCTTGCAGGCGAGATGGCGTCGGGAGGCCGCTGACGCCTTGCGCTCCCTTGATGCAGCGCGCGCTGAGGCGCTGCGTCAGCAGGTGGCGCATCTGCAATTTTTTTAACTAACTCATTCAGTTAAATGGCATGGTCATATCTGGCGAGCGGCGTACACTGCCCGCAAACACTAAGGAGACAGCCATGAAACACGATCATTTTATTGTTCAAAGCCCTGCGGCGCCTGCGCAACAGCTGTTGCTGCTGTTTCATGGCGTAGGGGATAACCCGGTCTCCATGGGGCAAATCGGCAGCTGGTTCGCGCCGCAGTTTCCCGATGCACTGATCGTCAGCATTGGCGGGGTGGAACCTTGCGGCCCCAACGGTCGGCAGTGGTTTTCGCTGCAGGGGGTGACGGAAGAGAATCGTCAGCAGCGCATCGACGCCATTATGCCGACCTTTATTGAAATTGTACGCTACTGGCAGGAGAAAAGCGGCGTCAGTCCACTAGCCACCGCGCTGATCGGTTTCTCTCAGGGGGCGATTATGTCGCTGGAGAGTATCAAAGCGGCGCCGGATCTGGCTTCGCGGGTCATCGCCTTTAATGGCCGCTATGCGACGCTGCCGGAGACGGCAACGACGGCCACTACCATTCACCTGATCCACGGGGGTGAAGATCGGGTTATCGACCTGGCGTGGGCGGTGTCGGCCGAGGAGGCGTTACAGCAGGCGGGCGGCGACGTGACCTTAGATATTGTCGACGATCTCGGGCATGCCATTGACGATCGCAGTATGCAGTTGGCGATCGAGCGTCTGCGTTATACCGTGCCGAAGCACTATTTTGATGAGGCGCTGAGCGGCAGTACGCCAAAAGGGGATGATATCATCGAAATGCTGTAACCCCGGAGAGCGGGGTTACAGGCGGGCGGTACCGCGATAAAGGCAAATTTACGGTTTCTTCGACTGGTCGTGCTTCGGCCAGTCGTCGTCATCGTCCCATTTATCGTTAAAATCACGGTGCGGCGGCAGATCGGGTTTGTTGTTGAGGAATTTTTTGTGGTCAACGCGATTCAGATCTTTAATCACGTTGATAATTACCCCCACCAAAAAGACCAGCACCAGAATCCACCAGTGTTTAATAAGCCATTCCATGCGCGCTTCCTCTTTACGTCAATTCGTCAGGCGACCAGCTGTTCCATGACGCGTTGATACATCCGCGCCAGCAGCTGCAGGTCGGCGGCGTTCACACATTCATTAATTTTGTGAATCGTTGCGTTTACGGGGCCCAGCTCAACCACCTGCGCCCCCATGCGCGCGATAAACCGTCCGTCTGAGGTGCCGCCGTTGGTTAACAGCTGCGGTTTGATCTCATTATAGTGCTCAATCGCGTTGACGACCGCATCCACCAGCTTGCCCCGTCCGGTGAGGAACGGCTGGCCGGAGAGCCACCACTCCACGCTGTAACGCAGCTGGTATTTTTCCAGCAGGGCGATCACCCGGGATTTGATCATCTCGTCCGTCAGCTCCGTACTGAAGCGGAAGTTGAACTGGACGAACATATCGCCGGGGATCACGTTATTGCTGCCGGTGCCGGACTGCACGTTGGCGATCTGCATGCTGGTCGGCGGGAAGAACTCATTGCCTTTATCCCACTCGATATTGACCAGTTCCGCCAGCATCGGCGCCGCGCGGTGGACAGGGTTATCGGCAAGGTGCGGATAGGCGACATGCCCCTGCACGCCGTGAATAGTCAGGTTGCAGGTCAGCGAGCCGCGGCGGCCGTTTTTCACCACATCGCCGACCACTTCGGTACTGGAAGGTTCGCCGACCAGACAATAGTCCAGACGCTCGTTACGCGCCATCAGCGTCTCCACCACTTTGACGGTGCCGTTTTTGGCGCTGGCCTCTTCATCAGAGGTGATCAAAAACGCCAGTCGGCCCCTGTGGTTCGGGTACTGCGCGACAAAACGCTCTGCGGCAACCACCATCGCCGCCAGCGAGCCTTTCATATCCGCCGCTCCGCGGCCAAACAGCATCCCGTCGCGGATGGTCGGTTCGAACGGGGGATTGATCCAGCGGTCGGCGTCGCCTGCCGGGACTACGTCGGTGTGGCCGGCGAAGGCCAGCGTCTCGCCGTGGCCGCGCCAGGCCCAGAAATTCTGCGTATCGCCGAAATCCATCGGTTCAACGGTAAAGCCGATCGCACGCAGGCGTTCAATCATTAACGCCTGGCATCCCGCATCATCGGGGCTAAGGGAAGGGCGGCGAATAAGCTGCTGAGCCAGCTCAATGACCGGGCAAGACATAGACTATACCTCGTTAAACTGCTGATAACTTGCTTCACTAAAACCCAGCAGCATAGGACGACCGGGCGCGCAGAGCAATGGGCGTTTGATAATTGCCGGCATTTCCAGCATCAATGCGGCAGCGGCGTCGGCATTATCGATGCTATTGCGCAGCGACTCGTCGAGTTTGCGCCAGGTGGTGCCACGGGTGTTCAGCAGCGCCTGCCAGCCCAGCTCGGCAATAAAGGTATCCAGTTGCGCGCGCTCAAGGCCATCGGCGCGGTAATCATGGAAGCGATACTCAATCTGATGCGCTTCCAGCCAGCGGCGGGCTTTTTTAATGGTATCGCAGTTTTTAATTCCGTACATGGTGAGCATAGATAAACCTTTTACATTCAATTAAGCGGTTAACTCAGATATTTCCGAATATATAAGTCTTACTGAAATAATACGTGATTCAGATGAATAAATATAACTTTTTACCGGGGATCTCATTCGATATATCGGGTGGTTAAATGTTGGCCACCTGTGGGCATGATGTGAGGGCTTTAACATTATTGCAAAAATGTTGTCTGAGGTTGCTCTACGTCACATTATGTTTACATACGAAGCGGCATAGTAGCGACAACCAGAGATTTTATCTCTGTCAGCGGTCCATAAGACAATCAGAGCAATAGGGGAGCACAACTTCCCATCGGTAATGAAGTTATATAGAATCGACCATAATAATAAGAGAGGCTATTATGATTGAACATGAACTGGGGAACTGGAAAGACTTTATTGAAGGCATGCTTCGTAAATAAATTTCCGCAATGTGAGCAGGGGAATAACGCGAAGTAAATAAGCGCGCTAGGGTTCTGAACACATAAAGAAGGCGACCACCGTGGTCGCCTTTTCTGTTATTACGCCTCGCCGCCGAAGCTCGTCGGTTTATTGCGGACGCTCCTTTAGCGGAAAACGGCGACGCACCAGCACAAAGAACAGCGGCACGAAAAAGATCGCCAGCACGGTGGCGGAGATCATCCCGCCCATCACTCCGGTACCGACCGCATGCTGGCTGCCGGAACCGGCCCCGGTGCTGGTCGCCATCGGCAGCACGCCGAAGATAAACGCCAGCGAGGTCATCAGGATGGGGCGCAGGCGCTGACGGCAGGCCGACAGCGTGGCGCTGAGCAGATCCTGGCCCTTCTCGTTGAGCTCATTGGCGAACTCGACGATCAGAATGGCGTTTTTCGCCGACAGGCCGATCACCGTCAACAGACCCACCTGGAAGTACACGTCATTCTCCAGCCCGCGCATCCAGGTCGCCAGCAGGGCGCCAATCACCCCCAGCGGCACCACCAGCATCACCGAGAACGGCACCGACCAGCTCTCGTACAGCGCCGCCAGGCACAGGAACACCACCAGCAGAGAAATCGCGTACAGGGCCGGCGCCTGAGCGCCAGAGAGGCGTTCCTGGTAGGACATGGCGGTCCATTCGAGGCCAAAGCCGGTGGGTAATTGCGCGGCCAGCTTCTCCATCATGTCCATCGCGGTACCGGTACTGATACCCGGCGCCGCCTCACCGACGATCTCCACCGCTGAGTAGCCATTGTAGCGCTCCAGCCGCGGCGAGCCGGTCTCCCAGCGCGAGGTGGCGAAGGCCGAGAATGGCACCATCGTGCCGCTGCTGTTGCGCACGTACCAAAGATTGATATCGTCAGGCAGCATCCGGTATTTCGCCGCCGCCTGGACGTAGACTTTCTTTACCCGGCCGCGATCCATAAAGTCGTTGACGTAGCTCGACCCCCACGCGGTTTGCAGCGTATCGTTGATGTCGTCAATGGAGACGCCCAGCGCCTGCGCTTTACGCTGATCGATATCGACCTGCAGCTGCGGACTGTCATCGAGCCCGTTATGCCGGACGCGGGTCAACAGCGGATTTTTCCCGGCCAGCTCAAGCAGCGTATCGCGCGCCGCCATCAGCGCATCGTGCCCCTTCCCGGCATGATCCTCCAGCTCCATATCGAAGCCTGCCGAACTGCCGAGGCCGCTGATCGCCGGCGGGCTGCTGGCGATAACCCGCGCTTCGTTAATCTGATTAAACGCTTTGGTGGCGCGTTCAATAATGGCAAAGGAGGTGCCGGTTTGCGGGTCGCGCTGGTCCCAGTCTTTGAGACGAACGAACATGCGGGCCACGTTCTGCCCATTGCCGCCGGGGCCGGAGCCAACGGTAGCGAACACCGACTCGACGTTCTGCTTCTCGTTATTGAGGAAGTAATCTTCCGCCTTCTGCACCACCTTCAGCGTCTGCTGCTGGGTGCTGCCGCTCGGCAACTGGACCGAGGTGGTGAACATCCCGCGGTCCTCCAGCGGCAGGAACGAGGTCGGCAAATGCAGAAACAGGAACACCATCCCGCCGAGCAGGACGACGTAGATCAGCATCCAGCGCAGCGAGCGGTGCAGGATTTTGCCGACGAAGGTTTCGTAGCGGCTGGCGCTGCGGTTGAAGGTGCGGTTGAACCAGCCGAAGAAGCCTTTTTTTTCATGGGATTCACCTGGCTTAACCGGCTTAACCGGCTTAAGCAGCGTGGCGCAAAGGGCAGGGGTGAGGATCATGGCCACCAGCACCGAGAGGACCATCGCCGCGACGATAGTGATTGAGAACTGGCGATAGATGGCGCCGGTGGTGCCGCCGAAGAAGGCCATCGGCACAAATACCGCCGACAGCACCATCGCGATCCCTACCAGCGCGCCCTGAATTTGTCCCATCGATTTGCGGGTCGCCTCGCGTGGCGACAGGCCCTCCTCGCTCATGATGCGCTCGACGTTCTCCACCACCACGATGGCGTCATCCACCAGCAGGCCGATCGCCAACACCATCGCGAACATCGTCAGGGTGTTAATGCTGTAACCACAGGCATACAGCACCGCGAAAGTGCCCATCAGCACCACCGGCACGGCGATGGTTGGGATCAGGGTGGCGCGGAAGTTCTGCAGGAACAGATACATCACGAGGAAGACCAGCAGGATCGCCTCCAGCAGGGTTTTCACCACGTCGGTGATGGAAGCCTTCACGAAGGAGGTGGTCTCGTAGGCGACCTTATATTCCAGACCGTGGGGGAAAAACTGCGCCAGCTCATTGAGGCGATTGATCACGCGCTCCGCGGTGGCCATTTCGTTGGCGCCGGAAGCCAGCTTGATCCCGAGGCCTGAGGCCGGCTGGCGGTTGTAGCGGCTAAGATAGTCGTACTTCTCCGCCCCCATCTCGACGGTGGCGACATCGCCCAGCGTCACCTCTGAACCATCCTGATTGACGCGCAGAGTGATATTGCGGAACTGCTCCGGGGTTTGCAGCAGAGATTGCGAGTTGATGGTGGCGTTCAGCGCTTGCTTATCGACCGAAGGCGTCCCGCCAAGCTGGCCGACGGCAATCTGGGCGTTCTGCGAACTGATGGCGTCGGTAACATCCTTGGTGGTCATCTGGTAGCTGTTGAGCTTCGCCGGGTCGAGCCAGATGCGCATTGAGTATTGCGAACCGTAGGCGTCGATATCCCCCACGCCGTTGACGCGGCTGAGCGGGTCCTGGATGTTACTGGCGACGTAGTCGGCGATATCTTGTTTATCCATACTGCCGTCAGTGGAGACGAAGGCGAGCGTCAGGATATTGGTATCACCGGTCTTGCGTACCGTCACCCCCTGGTTTTGCACCGCCTGCGGCAGCTTACGCATCGCCGACTGTAGCTGGTTCTGAACCTGCTGCACGGCTTCATCCGGGTCGGTACCGGCGGTAAAGCTGAGGGTGATCGTCGCCTGGCCGGTGGCGCTGCTCTGGGAGGACATATACATCAGGTTATCGAGGCCGGTCATATTCTGTTCGATAACCTGAGTGACGGTATTCTCCAGGGTTTGCGCGGAGGCGCCGGGATAGTTGGCGGTGATCCGCACATTCGGCGGGGCGAGGTCGGGATACTGTTCAACCGGCAGCGACAAAATGGCAAGGGTGCCCGTCAGGCATAACAGGATTGCCAGCACCCATGCAAAAATGGGGCGATCGATAAAGAAATTCGCCATCAGAATAAAAACCTCATATGCACATTTTCTTGTTATTGCACAGCCTGTGCCACTTTAGCGCCAGCCTCTCCGGCAATCGTGGAGAAATTAAGGAGATAGTGTAATTTATCATGTTGCTTTTGCCGTATCGTAAAGAAACCTCGAGCTTTCCTGCCAGCAGGTAGCGAGTCTGCTTCGTCACCGCAGACCGGCGCATTATCCCTTGCCGGTGTGAAACCTCATTTCATTTAAGTCAAAAAAATTGATCCAAAACGGATTCTCTCCAGAAAAAGTTTATCCTGGGCAATTGGACATTGTTCCGGCGTCATCTTGTCGGGTAATAAATAGGCATGCGCATTGAGGGGTTATTCACCAAGAAGACAAAAGGAAGCCATGAACCACTTTATTTTGAGCGATAGCCGAAAGTGCATCGGCTGCCAGGCCTGCGAAGTGGCCTGCGTGATGGCGCATAACGAGGAGCAACACGTGCTGACCCCGCAGCGCTTTTTGCCACGTATCACCGTGATCAAAGCGGAGGGCCAGCGTAACGCCATCACCTGCCGCCACTGCGAGGACGCCCCCTGCGTCCGCAGTTGTCCCAACGACGCCATCGCCCAGTCCGGCGACAGCGTTCAGGTCCGTCAGGAGAAATGCATTGGCTGTAAATCCTGCATGGTGGCCTGCCCGTTCGGGGTGATGCAGGTGGTGGTGACGCCGCAGGCCGCAGGCCCGGTGAAAGCCAGCGCGCACAAGTGCGATCTATGCCAGGGCCGCGAGGCGGGGCCGGCCTGTGTGGAAAACTGTCCCGCGCAGGCGCTGACCCTCGCCGACGATGAGACGTTGATCACGCTGGCGAAGCAGCGGCGACTGCGCTCGGCATGCCAGGAGGTGCAGCCGTGGCAGCGCGCTACGCCGCTCTGCAGCCAGCCCAATGCTGGCGCGAAGGTCAGGCAAATGGCGATGACGCCCCCGCGCGGGGAGCCGGATAAGCTGGCGGCGGAGGTGCGTAAGAGCCACTTTGAGGAGATCTATCAGCCGTTCACCCCGCAGCAGGCGCAGCAGCAGGCCGCCCGCTGTCTCACGTGTGGGGAGCACAGTATTTGCGAATGGACCTGCCCGCTGCATAACCATATCCCGCAGTGGATCGAGCTGGTTAAAGCGGGGAATATCGCCGCCGCGGTCGCGCTTTCCCATCAGACCAACTGCCTGCCGGAGATCACCGGCCGCGTCTGTCCCCAGGACCGGCTGTGTGAAGGCGCCTGCACCCTGCGCGATGAAAGCGGGGCAGTCACCATCGGCAATATTGAGCGCTATATTTCCGACCAGGCGCTGGCCAGCGGCTGGCGTCCGGACCTTTCGCAGGTTAAGCCGAGCGGCAAGCGGGTGGCGATTATCGGCGCCGGGCCTGCCGGGCTGGCCTGCGCCGATATGCTGGTGCGCCACGGCGTCCAGCCGGTGGTCTTCGACCGTCATCCGGAGATTGGCGGTCTGCTGACCTTCGGCATTCCGGCGTTCAAGCTGGATAAATCGCTATTGGCCCGGCGGCGGGCGATCTTCAGCGAGATGGGTATCCGCTTTGAGCTCAATTGCGAGGTGGGGAAAGATATCTCCATGGCGACACTGCTGGCCGATTATGACGCAGTGTTCGTCGGCGCCGGAACCTATCGCTCCATGAAGGCGGGGCTGCCGAACGAAGAGGCCCCAGGGGTCTACGATGCGCTGCCGTTCCTCATCGCCAACACAAAACAGGTGATGGGGCTGGCGGCATCGGCGCAAGAGCCTTATGTCAACACCGCCGGGCTGAACGTGGTGGTGCTGGGCGGCGGCGATACGGCGATGGACTGCGTGCGCACCGCGCTGCGCCACGGCGCCCGCCAGGTGACCTGCGCCTATCGGCGAGATGAAGCCAACATGCCGGGCTCGAAAAAAGAGGTCAAAAACGCCCGCGAAGAGGGGGCGCTCTTTGAGTTTAACGTCCAGCCGGTGACGCTTGAGCTGGACGAGAACGGGCGGGTTAACGGGGTACGCTTTTTGCGCACCGAGCTGGGCGCTCCGGACGCCGGGGGAAGACGCCGTCCGACGCCGATCCCCGGCAGCGAGTTTGTTATGCCGGCAGATGCGGTGATCATGGCCTTTGGCTTCCACCCGCACCGCATGCCCTGGCTGGAAGCGGCGGGGGTGGCGCTGGACAGTCAGGGGCGTATTAAAGCCGGAGTGGAGAGCCGTTACCGTTATCAGACCAGTCAGGAGAAGATCTTTGCCGGCGGCGATGCCGTGCGCGGCGCAGACCTTGTAGTGACGGCGATGGCGGAAGGCCGTCACGCGGCGCAGGGGATCCTGGACTATCTGGCGCGGAAAACGGCGCCGCTTCACTGACGACAAACCCGGCTCCGCAGCGTAGTATGAGGGCGTCCTTTTACGCTGTGGGGTCGGTATGTCACTCAATATTCACGTCATTAAAGATAAAATCCTCTCTGAGAACTGGTTCGTACTACGCAACATGACCTATGAGCTGACGCGGGCGGACGGCAGCGTCGTGCGCCACAAGCGCGAGGTCTACGATCGCGGCAATGGCGCCACCGTGCTGCTGTATAACCGCCATAAGCAGACGGTGGTCCTGGTGCGTCAGTTCCGTGTCGCCACCTGGGTCAATGGCAATCATGACGGCATGCTGATTGAAACCTGCGCCGGGCTGCTGGACAACGACGAGCCGGAAGCCTGCATTCGTAAAGAGGCGGTGGAAGAGACCGGCTACGAAGTGGGCGAGGTGAGAAAGCTGTTTGAGCTGTTTATGTCGCCAGGGGGCGTCACCGAGGTAGTGCATTTCTTTATCGCCGAGTACAGCGACGCGCAGCGAACCACCAGCGGCGGCGGGGTGGATGATGAAGCCATCGAGGTGCTGGAGCTGCCTTTTAGCCAGGCGCTGCAGATGGTCGCTGACGGGGAGATCCGCGACGGTAAGGCGGTCATTCTGCTGCAATATCTGCAAACCTCCGGCCTGATGTCGGGGAACTCTGACAAATCCGATTGAGTAACCCGCTGCCGTTGTCCAGGATAGGCGCCGTGGTCGGGTTTATCTGGGGTCGGGCGGTTCATGCTTTTTCGCGTCATCTTTTTCCTTTTTCTGGCGGTGCTGCCTTGCTCGCAGGCATGGTCGGCACCGACGCAGCAGCGCTTCAAGGACTGGCTGGTCACCTGTAACAACCAAAATTTCTGCGTCACCCGTAACGTGGGGCTGCATCATGGCCTGGTGATGACCCTCAGCCGCAGCGCTGGGGCAGTCACTGACGCCAGTCTGCGTATCGAGCTGGGCGGCACCGGCAATCCAGTGGCGACGCTCGCGCCGATAGCGCCGCGCCTGCTGCTGGATGGTAAACCGCTGTCCCTGACCGACAAGCGCTGGCACATTGAAGATAAGCTCATTAAAACCGCCGACAGCGTGACGATCGATGCGTTTCTCCAGCAGGTTCAGGAGGGTAAAGCGCTCTCGCTGGCCAATGGCCTGCAGACCATCTCCCTGCAGGGGTTGAAAGCGGCTCTGTTTTTTATCGACGATCGGCAAAAGCGGGTAGGTAGCGAAACGGCCTGGGTCGGCAAAGGGGAAGAGCCGCCGCTCAGCGTACCGCCGGCGCCGGCGCTGCGCGCGGTGGCGAGCGCGGAAACGGCGCAGTCGCCGCTGGGGCGTGAGGAGCTCAACGATCTGATGGACTACGGTAATGAGCGGATGACCAACAGCCACTGCTCCCTCGATCCCTTCCGCCGTGAAATTCGCGTTACTGCGCTGACGGATGACAAAGTGCTGCTGATGACCAGCTGCGAATCCGGCGCCTACAACACCGTCTGGCTGGCCTGGCTGGTCTCCCGCCAGCGCCCCTATGTCGCCCGTCAGGTGCGGCTAACGTTGCCATTCCAGCCGCCGGGCGAGGCGCCGCGTGAGATTGAGCTGATCAACGCCAGCTATGATGACCGCCGCCATGAGCTGGTGACCCTGGATAAAGGCCGCGGGGCCGGCGATTGCGGGATCCAAACCCGCTGGCGTTTTGACGGCCAGCGGTTCAGCCTCTCCCGCTACGCGCAGCAGCCGACGTGCGACAACTGGCAGGGGCCAGATGCCTGGCCCACGCTGTGGATCACCCGTTAAGCACCTGTTCGGCGGTGGCGACGATATGGTCGACCGTAAAGCCAAAGAACGGGAACAACTGCTCTGCCGGGGCGGATTCGCCATAGCCGGTCATGCCGACGATCTTGCCTTTTAAGCCGACATATTTATACCAGTAGTCCGCTATCCCGGCTTCGACCGCCACCCGGGCGCTGACGTCCGACGGCAGCACCGATTCGCGCCAGGCCTCATCCTGGGCGTCAAACACATCAGTGGAAGGGAGCGAGACGACCCGCACATTTACCCCTTTGGCCAACAGTTTTTCCGCGGCCAGGACGGTGATCTCCACTTCCGAGCCGGTGGCGATGAGGATCAGGTCGGGTTTTCCGCCGGCATCCTTCAGCACGTAGCCACCCCGGGCGATATCCTGCACCTGTTCCGGGGTACGCGGCATCTGCGCCAGGTTTTGTCGCGACAGGATCAGCGCCGTCGGCCCGCCCTGTCGCGCGATAGCCGCCTGCCAGGCGACGGCGGTCTCCACCTGGTCGCAGGGGCGCCAGGTGCTGAAGTTGGGCGTTAGCCGCAGACTGGCCAGCTGTTCCACCGCCTGGTGCGTCGGCCCGTCTTCCCCAAGACCGATCGAGTCATGGGTATAGACCATGATCTGCCGGGCCTTCATCAGGGCTGCCATGCGCGCGGCGTTGCGGGCGTACTCCACAAACATCAGGAAGGTCGAGGTATAAGGAATAAAGCCCCCGTGCAGGGCAATGCCGTTGGCCACCGCGGTCATGCCAAACTCGCGCACCCCGTAGTGGATATAATTGCCCGCAGGATCTTCTTTAATCGATGTCGATCCAGACCAGATGGTCAGGTTACTCGGCGCAAGATCCGCAGAACCGCCCAGCAGTTCCGGGAGGTGCGGGCCGTAGGCGTTCAGCGCGTTTTGCGAAGCCTTGCGGCTGGCGATTTTCGCCGGCTCGGCCTGCAGTTTCGCCACGTAGTCGCGGGCGATCGCGGCAAAGTCTTCCGGCAGGGCGCCATTCATACGTCGGGTCAGCTCAGCGGCCAGCTCCGGGAACTGCTGCTGGTAGGCGGCGAATTTCTCGTTCCAGGCGTGCTCCGCTTTTTCCCCGCGCGGACGCGCATCCCAGCCCGCGTAGATCTCTTTCGGGATCTCGAACGGAGGATATTTCCAGCCAAGCTGCTGGCGGGCCAGCGCTACCTCTTTTTCGCCAAGCGCCGCCCCGTGAGACTCCTCTGAGCCGGCTTTGTTGGGCGAACCGAAGCCGATGATGGTCCGGCAGATAATCAGTGACGGTTTATCTTTCACCGCCTGCGCTTCCGTTATCGCCTGTTTGATAGCCTGCGGATCGTGGCCGTCGATATCGCCTATGACGTGCCAGTGATAGGCGCGGAAGCGTTCCGCCGTATCATCGGAAAACCAGCCTTCGGTTTTGCCGTCGATGGAGATGCCGTTGTGATCGTAAAAACCGATCAGCTTGCCCAGTCCGAGCGTGCCGGCCAGCGAACAGGCCTCATGGGAGATCCCCTCCATCAAACAGCCATCGCCCATGAACACCCAGGTGTGATGGTCAATGATCTCATGGCCGGGGCGATTAAATTGCGCCGCCAGCGTCCGTTCGGCGATGGCCATCCCAACGGCGTTCGCCAGCCCCTGGCCCAGCGGGCCGGTGGTGGTTTCCACCCCAGGGGTATAGCCATGCTCCGGGTGGCCGGGCGTTTTAGAGTGCAGCTGACGGAACTGCTTCAGTTCAGACAGCGGCAGATCGTAGCCGGTCAGGTGCAGCAGACTGTAGAGCAGCATCGACGCGTGGCCGTTGGACAAGATGAAACGGTCGCGGTCTACCCAGTCAGGGTTCTGCGGATTGTGCTTGAGAAAATCGTTCCACAGCACTTCGGCAATATCAGCCATCCCCATCGGCGCACCGGGATGGCCGGAGTTGGCTTTCTGCACGGCGTCCATACTCAGGGCGCGGATGGCGTTGGCAAGCTCTCTTCGGGACATATTTTTCTCCGTGAGACTAAAGTGACAGTTTGGCGGCAAGCAGATCTTCCAGTTTGCGCTGATCGACGGCGAACAGGCGGATCCCCTCCGCTAGCTTTTCGACCGCCATCGGATCCTGATTATGTTCCCAGCGGAACTCCGCTTCACTGAGCGGCACCGGACGCGGCAGGATCTGGCTGGCAGGGATCAGTTTGCGCACCACCGGGGTATCGCTGGCCTGCAGCTCTTTTAATAAAGGCGGGGCGATGGTCAACCGGTCGCAACCGACCAGCGCCAGGATCTGCTCGGTGCGGCGGAAGCTGGCGCCCATCACGATGGTGTTGTATTTATGCTGTTTGAAATAGTCATAGATATTGCGCACCGATTTCACCCCCGGATCTTCCTCCACCACGTAAGGCTCCAGCGGTTTGCGCGCCTGATACCAGTCATAAATACGCCCAACGAACGGGGAGATGAGATAAACCCCGGCCTCGGCGCAGGCCCGGGCCTGGGCGAAGGAAAACAGCAGCGTCAGGTTGCAGTGGATCCCCTCTTTCTCCAGCACCTCCGCGGCGCGGATCCCCTCCCAGGTGGATGCCAGCTTGATCAGGATCCGCGACTTATCAATGCCCATCTCCTGATACAGCGCCACCAGGTGGCGAGCCTTCTCGATACTTTTCTCGCGGTTGAAGGAGAGCCGGGCGTCCACCTCGGTGGAGACCCGCCCGGGAATGCTTTTGAGGATCTCCGCGCCAAAATTGACCGCCAGCTTATCGCAGGCGTGAGCCACCTGCGCTTCGCGGCCGCCACCCTGTTTTTTGGCCCAGGCGATAGCGTCGTCGATGAGGCCGCTATAGGACGCCAGGCCGGCGGCCTTCAGCAGCAGAGAGGGGTTGGTGGTGGCGTCTTCCGGATGGTAGTGGCGGATGGATTCGATGTCTCCGCTGTCGGCGACCACCGTGGTGAACTGCTTGATGCTGTCTAACTGATTCATGGATAAGTCCTCCTGGAACAAGGTGTTACATGAGTGCTTGCCGGTATACGGTATAAACATTGATGAGGTACATAACCAAAAAGCATAGCAGACAGGGCTATTATTGGCGGCGAATCCGGGTAACATAACCGCTATAAATTGATAACAACAAAATCATAACGATGGCCAGAGTTTGGCGGTGTTCAAAGTTTATCGCCCCGCCAGGAGGGATACTGTCTGCCACTGAAAGGTGAACGACAGGATGGTCATCACGCTTTTCCCCTACGAACGATACGTGAAAGAAAGGAATAGAAAATGGATGAGCAGTTAAAACAGAGCGCCCTCGACTTCCACGAATTTCCGGTTCCCGGAAAAATCCAGGTCTCGCCGACCAAACCTCTCGCCACCCAGCGCGATCTGGCGCTGGCCTACTCGCCGGGCGTCGCAGCCCCCTGCCTGGAAATCGAAAAAGATCCGCTGGCCGCCTACAAATACACTGCCCGTGGCAACCTGGTGGCGGTCGTCTCCAACGGCACCGCGGTGCTGGGGCTCGGCAACATCGGCGCGCTGGCCGGTAAGCCGGTAATGGAGGGCAAAGGCGTCCTGTTTAAGAAATTTGCCGGTATCGATGTGTTTGATATCGAAGTCGATGAGCTGGATCCGGACAAATTCATTAACGTCGTCGCCGCCCTCGAACCAACCTTCGGCGGTATCAACCTGGAAGATATTAAAGCGCCGGAGTGTTTCTACATCGAGCAGCAGCTGCGCGAGCGGATGAATATCCCGGTCTTCCATGACGATCAGCACGGCACGGCGATCATCAGCACCGCGGCGATCCTCAACGGTCTGCGCGTCGTCGAGAAGAATCTGTCCGACGTGCGGATGGTGGTCTCCGGCGCGGGCGCGGCGGCGATCGCCTGTATGAATCTGCTGGTGGCGCTGGGGATGCAAAAGCACAACATCGTGGTCTGCGATTCGAAAGGCGTTATCTATAAAGACCGTGAGCCGAACATGGCGGAAACCAAAGCGGCCTATGCGGTGGAAGACGATGGCAAACGCACCCTCGATGACGTGATCGACGGCGCCGACATTTTCCTCGGCTGCTCTGGCCCGAAAGTGCTGACTCAGGAGATGGTGAAGAAGATGGCGCGGGCGCCGCTGATCCTCGCCCTGGCCAACCCGGAGCCGGAAATCCTGCCGCCGCTGGCGAAGCAGGTCCGCGATGACGCCATCATCTGTACCGGCCGCTCCGACTATCCTAACCAGGTCAACAACGTGCTCTGCTTCCCGTTCATCTTCCGCGGCGCGCTGGACGTCGGCGCGACGGCGATCAACGAAGAGATGAAGCTGGCGGCGGTGCATGCGATTGCCGAGCTGGCCCATGCCGAGCAGAGCGAAGTGGTGGCCTCCGCCTACGGCGATCAGGATTTAAGCTTTGGTCCGGACTACATCATTCCGAAACCGTTCGACCCGCGGCTGATCGTCAAGATAGCCCCTGCGGTGGCGAAGGCGGCGATGGATTCCGGCGTGGCAACGCGCCCGATCGCTGATTTTGACGCCTATATCGAGAAGCTGAGCGAGTTCGTCTATAAAACCAACCTGTTTATGAAGCCTATCTTCTCTCAGGCGCGCAAAGAGCCGAAGCGCGTGGTGCTGGCGGAAGGGGAGGAGACCCGGGTGCTGCACGCCACCCAGGAGCTGGTGTCTCTGGGACTGGCCAAACCGATTCTGGTGGGGCGCCCGAGCGTGATTGAAATGCGCATCCAGAAGCTGGGCCTGCAGATCAAGGCCGGCGTTGACTTTGAGATCGTCAATAATGAATCCGACCCGCGGTTTAAAGAGTACTGGAGCGAGTACTACCAGCTGATGAAGCGCCGCGGCATTACCCAGGAGCAGGCGCAGCGGGCGGTGATTAGCAACACCACGGTGATTGGCGCCATCATGGTTCATCGCGGTGAAGCGGATGCGATGATCTGCGGGACTATTGGCGAGTACCACGATCACTACCGTGTGGTGCAGCCGCTGTTTGGCTATCGCGACGGCGTCAGCACCGCCGGGGCGATGAATGCGCTGCTGCTGCCGAGCGGCAACACCTTTATCGCCGATACCTATGTCAATCACGATCCGTCGCCGGAAGAGCTGGCGGAGATCACCCTGATGGCGGCGGAAAGCGTGCGACGCTTTGGTATTGAACCGCGCGTGGCGTTGCTGTCGCACTCCAACTTTGGCTCTGCCGACTGTCCGTCAGCCAGCAAAATGCGTACAACCCTGGAGCTGGTGAAGGCCCGCGCCCCGGAGCTGATGATCGATGGCGAAATGCATGGCGACGCCGCGCTGGTGGAAAGCATCCGCAACGATCGCATGCCGGACAGCCCGCTGAAGGGGGCGGCCAATATTCTGGTGATGCCGAATATGGAAGCCGCCCGGATCAGCTATAACCTGCTGCGCGTCTCCAGTTCGGAAGGGGTGACCGTCGGGCCGGTGCTGATGGGGGTGGCGAAGCCGGTGCATATCCTGACGCCGATCGCCTCCGTACGTCGGATCGTTAATATGGTGGCGCTGGCGGTTGTTGAAGCGCAAACCGAACCGCTGTAATTTTCTATTTCCCCCGCTAACGCGCGGATCCGTTTCCGCGCGCAATATCAGGCAGGCCGGTGAGTAAAAAACGCTGAGCCTGCCTTTTTAATTCCACCGCAATATTATTTTCTCTCCTGAGTGATCCACTTCACCTTTTAACCCCACTTGCCGAAATTTGTTATTTGCCGCGCTGAAATGTCGTCACCATGAGGACAGATTTCAGGGGGCAATCAGTCATGGATAAAGAACGCATTATTCAGGAATTCGTACCAGGCAAACAGGTCACGCTGGCGCATCTGATTGCCCACCCGGGAGCAGAGCTGGCGAAAAAGATCGGCGTACCCGAATCCGGCGCGATCGGCATTATGACGCTGACGCCGGGAGAAACGGCGATGATCGCCGGCGATCTGGCGATGAAGGCCGCCGACGTGCACATCGGTTTTCTCGACCGGTTTAGCGGCGCGCTGGTGATCTACGGCTCGGTCGGCGCGGTGGAGGAGGCGCTCCTGCAGACCATCGGCGGATTAGGCCGCTTATTAAATTATACCTTGTGCGAATTAACGAAAAGTTAATTGAGAGCGACCATGAAGCGTATTGCGATTGTCGGCGCCGTCGGTGCAGGAAAAACCACGTTATTTAATGCCCTGCAGGGGAATTATTCCCTCGCCAGAAAAACGCAGGCGCTGGAATTTAACGATCGTGGCGACATCGATACACCCGGGGAATATTTCAGCCATCCGCGCTGGTATCACGCCTTAATTACCACCTTGCAGGATGTGGACACCCTGATTTATGTCCATGCGGCCAATGATACCGAAAGTCGCCTGCCACCCGGGTTGCTGGATATTGGCAGCCGAAAGCACCTTATCGTGGCGATCAGCAAAACGGATCTGCCGGATGCCAACGTCGCCGCGGTGCGGCAGCTGCTGGACGGGATGGGGTTTCAGGCGCCGGTTTTCGCCCTCAACGGTTGCGATCCGCAAAGCGTTGCGCCGCTGGAAAATTACTTGAGTGAGCTCAGCCAAAAGGAGGAAGGGCCAGGTGAAGAAACTCATTACCGCTAACGATATTCGTGCCGCCCACGCGCGCGGCGAACAGGCGATGTCAGTAGTTCTGCGCGCCAGCATTATCACCCCGGAAGCGCGCGAAGTCGCCGAGCTGCTGGGATTCACTATCACCGAAGACGATGGCGCCGCGCCGGCGGCGACAGCGGCGGACAGCGACAAAACGGAAAGCCAGCGGATCCGGGAAACCATCCTGGCGCAGTTGCCGGAAGGCCAGTTTACCGAAAGCCTGGTGGCGCAGCTGATGGAAAAGGTGATGAAGGAGAAGCAGTCCCTGGAGCAGGAGGCGATGCAGCCGGGATTTGACTCCGTGACCGGCAAAGGCGGCATCAAAGTGATCGACGGCAGCAGCGTGAAGTTTGGCCGCTTCGACGGCGCCCAGCCGCACTGCGTTGGCTTAACGGACCTGGTGACTGACCAGGATGGCAGCAGCATGGCGGCCGGATTTATGCAGTGGGAGAACGCCTTCTTCCCGTGGACGCTGAACTACGACGAAATCGATATGGTGCTGGAGGGCGAGCTGCATGTGCGCCATCAGGGGGAAACGCTGGTCGCCAAAGCGGGGGACGTCATGTTTATCCCGAAAGGCTCCAGCATCGAATTCGGTACCCCGTCGACGGTGCGCTTCCTTTACGTCGCCTGGCCGGCAAACTGGCAATCGCTATGAACGATTTCATTACCGAAGCGTGGCTCAGAGCGAATCATACGCTCAGCGAAGGCGGTGAAATCCATCTTCCTGCCGATGCCCGCCTGACGCCCTCGGCGAGGGAACTGCTGGAAAGTCGGCATCTGCGGGTCAAATTTCTCGACCGCCAGGGGCGCCTGTTTGTCGAGGATGACGAACAGACGCCGCAGCCGGTGCATGTCCTGACCAGCAGCGACCATCCGCCCCAGGCCTGCTGCGAGCTTTGTCACCAGCCGGTGGGCAAAAAGCCGGACACCTTAACTCATCTGACGGCCGATACCCTGGTGGCGAAAAACGATCCGCGGCTGGCCTTCCGCGCGGTGCTGGACAGCACCATCGCCCTGACGGTGTGGCTGCAAATTGAACTGGCGGAGCCCTGGCAGCCGTGGCTGACGGATATCCGTTCGCGGCTGGGCAACATCATGCGCGCCGATGCGCTGGAGGAACCGCTGGCGGCGCAGTCGATAGCCGGATTCAGCGAGGCGCAGCTGCATCGTCTGTCCCATCAGCCGCTGCGTTACCTGGGTCACGATCACCTGGTGCCGGAGGCCCGCCATGGGCGCGATGTCGCGCTGCTTAATTTGCTGCGCGGCAAAGTGCGCGAGGCGGAGGTGACCGCGGCGCAGGTGTTTATTACGCCGCAATTTGCGGTCCAGCGTGCCGATATTCTGCAGGCGCTCAACCGCCTCTCCAGCGCGGTCTACGTGATGATGATCCTGGGCGTGACGGACGCGCCGCCGGCGCTCAGCCAACTGCAGCAGCTGGGAGGTGAAGATGATCATTGACCAGTGTCGCAAACTGGCGCTGCGCGCCCCCGCCAGGGTGGTGTTCCCGGATGCGCTGGACGTCCGCGTGTTGAAGGCGGCGCATTATCTGCAGCAGCAGGGCCTGGCGCATCCGATCCTCGTCGCCAGCCCCTTCGCGCTGCGGCAGTTCGCCCTTGGCGAACGTCTGCCGCTGACCGGGGTGCAGGTCATCGATCCGCACAGCAACCTGGCGATGCGCGAGGCGTTTGCCGCCGCCTGGCAGGCGCGCGCCGGCGATAAAGCGCCCGCTGACGCGGTCGACAAGCTGGCCGACCCGCTGATGTTCGCCGCGGCGATGGTCAGCGCCGGGCAGGCCGAGGTGTGTATCGCCGGAAATCTCTCGTCAACCGCCAGCGTGCTGCGCGCTGGTCTGCGCCTTATCGGCCTGCAGCCGGGGTGTAAAACGCTCTCTTCGCTGTTTCTGATGCTGCCGCAGTATACCGGACAGCCGCTGGGGTTTGCCGACTGCAGCGTGGTGCCGCAGCCGACCGCGGCGCAGCTGGCGGATATCGCGATTGCCAGCGCCGAGACCTGGCAAGCGATCGCTGGCGAAGCGCCGCGGGTGGCAATGCTGTCCTTCTCGACACACGGCAGCGCCCGGCATCCCTGTGTGGCTAACGTCCAGCAGGCCACGGAGATCGTGCGTCAGCGGGCGCCGCAGCTGATGGTCGATGGCGAGCTGCAGTTTGACGCCGCCTTTGTACCGGACGTCGCTGCGCACAAAGCGCCCGGCAGCCCGCTGCAGGGCCGGGCCAATGTGCTGGTCTTTCCGTCGCTGGAGGCGGGCAACATCGGCTACAAAATCGCCCAGCGGCTGGGCGGATATCGCGCCATCGGGCCGCTGATCCAGGGCCTGGCCGCCCCGCTTCACGACCTCTCGCGAGGCTGTAGCGTAGAGGAAATTATCGAACTGGCGCTGGTGGCGTCGGTACCGCGCCAGACGGACGCAAGCCGGATCCCCGACTCGTCCATGCTGGTTGAATGAATGGTCCCCTTCAGGACCCCTTATGAGAGGAAAACACAATGGAAGCATTAGGAATGATTGAAACCCGGGGCCTGGTTGCACTGATTGAGGCCTCCGACGCCATGGTCAAAGCGGCTCGCGTCAAGCTGGTGGGAGTGAAACAGATCGGCGGGGGCCTGGTGACCGCCATGGTGCGCGGCGATGTCGCGGCGTGCAAAGCCGCGACGGATGCCGGGGCGGCGGCGGCTCAGCGTATCGGTGAGCTGGTCTCTGTACATGTCATCCCGCGCCCGCATGGCGATCTGGAAGAGGTCTTCCCGATTAGCTTCAAGGGCGACAGCAACATCTAACGGGGGAGGGGGTGCCGGAAAGTTCTGGCCGGATAAGACGCCAGCGCGTCGCTATCCGGCCATGAAAAGGCATGAATGCCGGATGGCGTTGCGCTTTTCCGGCCTGCACATCACACGCGGAGACGGACATGAAGCTGGCTGTGGTAACCGGATATGTGGTCTGCACCGTACGCCATGAAGGTCTGGCCCACGACAAACTGCTGATGGTGGAGATGCTCAATGCCCGCGGCGAGCCCGACGGGCAATGTGCGGTCGCCATCGACAGCATCGGCGCGGGATGCGGAGAGTGGGTACTGCTGGTCAGCGGCAGCTCGGCGCGACAGGCGCACGCACACGGCGCCTCTCCGGTCGATCTGTGCGTGATTGGTATCGTGGATGAGGCTGCGGCCGATGGTCAGGTGCTCTTCCATAAGTAGGGTGAAAAATCATGAATCAACAGGACATTGAACAGGTAGTGAAAGCGGTACTGCTGAAAATGAAAGACAGCAGCCAGCCTGCCGGCACCGTTCATGATATGGGCGTTTTTGCCTCACTGGATGACGCTGTCGCGGCGGCAACGGTGGCCCAGCAGGGATTAAAGCGGGTGGCGATGCGTCAGCAGGTGATTCAGGCCATTCGTGAGGCGGGTGAAAAGTATGCCCGTGAACTGGCGGAGCTTGCGGTGACGGAGACCGGCATGGGACGCGTTGAAGATAAGTTTGCCAAAAACGTGGCGCAGGCGCGCGGCACGCCGGGCGTGGAGTGTCTGACTCCGCAGGTGCTCACCGGCGATAACGGCCTGACGCTGATTGAAAATGCGCCCTGGGGCGTGGTGGCCTCGGTGACGCCGTCCACCAATCCGGCGGCGACGGTGATCAACAACGCCATTAGCCTGATAGCCGCCGGCAACAGCGTGGTCTTCGCCCCCCATCCGGCGGCGAAAAAGGTCTCGCAAAGGGCAATTACCCTGCTTAACCAGGCGGTAGTGGCCGCCGGCGGCCCGGCCAACCTGCTGGTGACCGTGGCGAACCCGGATATCGACACCGCCCAGCGGCTGTTTAAGTACCCTGGCATCGGCCTGCTGGTGGTGACCGGCGGCGAAGCGGTGGTCGAGGCGGCGCGCAAACATACCAACAAACGCCTGATCGCCGCCGGGGCTGGCAACCCGCCGGTGGTGGTGGATGAGACTGCCGATCTACCGCGCGCCGCGCAGGCGATCGTCAAAGGCGCCTCGTTTGATAACAACATCATCTGCGCCGACGAGAAGGTGCTGATCGTGGTCGATAGCGTCGCCGACGAACTGATGCGCCTGATGGAAGGCCAGCAGGCGGTGAAACTCACGGCGGCGCAGGCCGAACAGCTCCAGCCGCTGCTGCTGAAAAATATCGACGAGCGCGGCAAAGGCACGGTCAGCCGCGACTGGGTCGGCCGCGATGCGGGCAAAATCGCCGCGGCGATTGGCCTGCAGGTGCCGGCGCAAACCCGTCTGCTGTTCGTGGAAACCCCCGCCAGCCATCCGTTTGCGGTGACTGAACTGATGATGCCGGTGCTGCCGGTGGTGCGGGTGGCGAACGTCGAGGAGGCCATCGCCCTGGCGGTGCAACTGGAAGGCGGCTGCCACCATACGGCGGCGATGCACTCGCGCAATATCGACAACATGAACCAGATGGCGAATGCCATCGACACCAGCATCTTCGTCAAAAACGGGCCGTGCATCGCCGGGCTTGGGCTGGGCGGTGAGGGCTGGACCACCATGACCATCACCACCCCAACCGGGGAAGGGGTAACCAGCGCGCGGACCTTCGTTCGTCTGCGCCGCTGCGTACTGGTGGATGCGTTTCGAATCGTATAAGGGATGAACATGGCGCACGACGAACAACGCTGGCTTTCGCCGAGACTACAAAAAGCCGCTGCCCTGTGTAACCAGGCGCCCGCCGCCAGCGAGTCGCCGCTGTGGCTGGGCATCGATTTGGGCACCTGCGACGTGGTGTCGATGGTGGTTGACCGTGACGGCCAGCCGGTTGCGGTATGCCTTGACTGGGCCGACGTGGTGCGCGACGGCATCGTCTGGGATTTCTTTGGCGCCACCACCCTCGTGCGCCGACATCTTGCGACTCTCGAGCAGCAGCTGGGCTGCCGCTTCACCCATGCGGCGACCTCGTTTCCGCCCGGTACCGATCCGCGCATTTCGATCAATGTCCTGGAGTCCGCCGGGCTGGAGATCAGTCATGTGCTGGATGAGCCTACCGCGGTGGCGGATCTGCTGCAGCTCGATAACGCCGGGGTGGTGGATATCGGCGGCGGCACCACCGGGATCGCCATCGTTAAACAGGGCAGGGTGACGTATTCGGCGGATGAAGCCACCGGCGGCCACCATATCTCCCTGACTCTGGCCGGGAATCGCGGCATCGGGCTTGAGGAGGCGGAGCAGTACAAGCGCAGCCACGCCGGGGAGATCTGGCCGGTGGTTAAGCCGGTGTACGAGAAGATGGCCGAAATTGTCGCCCGACATATTGCCGGACAAGGGATTGTCGATTTGTGGCTGGCAGGCGGCGCCTGTATGCAGCCGGGCGTGCATGAGCTGTTTCGTCAGCGCTTCCCGGCATTACCGGTGCATTTGCCGCAGCACAGCCTGTTTATGACCCCGCTGGCAATCGCCAACAGCGGGAGGGAAAAAGCGGAGGGGATGTATGCAAGCTGAACTGCAGACGGCGCTGTTCCATGCCTTTGATACGCTGAATCTTCAGCAAATGAAAAGCTTCAACGTTCCGCCGGTGACGCTGCACGGCGTCGGCGCGCTGGCGGCCTGCGGTCCGCAAGCGCAGTCCAGGGGCCTTAGGCATCTGTTTGTCATGGTTGACAATTTTCTCCATCAGGCGGGAATGACCGCCGGGCTGGAGCGTAGCCTGGCGATGAAAGGGATTGCTATGACTCTCTGGCCCTGTCCCGCCGGCGAACCCTGCGTCACCGATGTCTGCGCCGCCGTCGCCCAGCTGCGGGACGCGCGCTGCGACGGCGTGGTGGCCTTTGGCGGTGGATCGGTACTGGATGCGGCGAAGGCGGTGGCGCTGCTGGTCGCCAATCCTGAGCAGACGCTGGGGGAGATGACGGAGCACAGCGAGTTGCGCCCACGTCTGCCGCTGATCGCGGTGCCGACCACCGCTGGCACCGGGTCTGAAACCACCAATGTGACGGTGATTATCGATGCGGTGAGTGGACGCAAACAGGTGCTGGCGCATGCCTCGCTGATGCCGGATGTGGCGATCCTCGACGCCGCGCTGACCGAGGGCGTCCCGCCGCATATCACGGCAATGACCGGGATTGATGCGCTGACCCACGCCGTCGAGGCCTACAGCGCCCGCCACGCCACGCCGTTTACCGACAGTCTGGCGATGGGGGCGATAGCCATGATCGGCGAGGCGCTGCCGAAAGCGGTGGGCTGCGGTCAGGATCTGGCGGCGCGGGAGAACATGCTGCTGGCTTCCTGCATGGCGGGGATGGCGTTTTCCAGCGCCGGGCTGGGGCTATGCCATGCCATGGCGCATCAGCCGGGGGCGGCGCTGCATATTCCGCACGGTCTGGCCAACGCCATGCTGCTGCCAACGGTGATGGAGTTTAACCGCATGGTGCGCCGGGCGCGCTTCAGCCAGATCGGCCGGGCGTTAACCGGCAAGAAAACCGATGACCGCGAGGCTATCGCCGCCGTGCGCGAGCTGATCGCCGAGGTCGGTCTGACGATGCGGCTGACGGAGGCTGGCGCGACGTCCGCGCACTACGACGCCTGGGCGCAAGCGGCGCAGGAGGACATCTGTTTGCGCACCAATCCACGCACCGCCAGCCGGGTGCAGATTATCGAGCTGTACGCGGCGGCGCAATAAATGCCGATTTTCCCGGAGGCGTGTGGCTGTGGCTTTCCCGGCTCGCGCTGCGCTTAGCCGGGCTACAGGATCACAGCCGTCTGCTATGCCGTAGCCCGGGTAAGGCGTTCACGCCGCGGCCCAGGAAAGTCGCCTGAGTGCGGCTAATGTCCCGGTATTCACAGTATCTACAAATCATAAATGACAGGGAGTAAGGGCTATGGGAATTAACGAAATCATCATGTACATCATGATGTTCTTTATGCTGATTGCCGCCGTGGACAGGATCCTGTCGCAGTTCGGCGGCTCGGCGCGCTTTCTCGGCAAACTGGGGAAAAGCATTGAGGGATCCGGCGGTCAGTTTGAAGAAGGGTTTATGGCGATGGGCGCGCTGGGCCTGGCGATGGTCGGGATGACCGCCCTGGCGCCAGTGCTGGCTCATCTGCTTGGTCCGGTGATTATTCCGCTGTATGAGATGCTCGGCGCCAACCCGTCGATGTTCGCCGGCACGCTGCTGGCGTGCGACATGGGCGGTTTCTTCCTCGCTAAAGAACTCGCGGGCGGCGACGTGGCGGCCTGGATGTACTCAGGCCTGATCCTCGGCTCTATGATGGGTCCGACCATTGTGTTCTCCATTCCGGTGGCGCTCGGCATTATCGAACCAACCGATCGCCGCTGGCTGGCGCTCGGCGTGCTGGCGGGCATTGTCACCATTCCCATCGGCTGTATCGCCGGCGGTCTGGTGGCGATGTATTCCGGGGTGGAGATCAACGGCCAGCCGGTAGAGTTTACCTTCGCGCTGATCCTGATGAATATGATCCCGGTGATCACCGTCGCCGTGCTGGTGGCGCTGGGGCTGAAGTTTATTCCGGAAAAAATGATCAACGGCTTCCAGATCTTCGCCAAATTCCTCGTGGCGCTGATCACCATCGGCCTGGCGGCGGCGGTGATCAAGTTCCTGCTCGGCTGGGAGCTGATCCCGGGGCTCGATCCGATCTTTATGGCGCCTGGCGACCAGCCCGGCGAGGTGATGCGCGCCATCGAAGTCATTGGCTCTATCTCCTGCGTGCTGCTCGGCGCTTACCCGATGGTGCTCCTGCTGACCCGCTGGTTTGAAAAACCGCTGATGCGCGTTGGTAATCTGCTAAAAATCAACAATATGGCTGCCGGCGGCATGGTCGCTACCCTGGCGAACAATATCCCGATGTTCGGCATGATGAAGCAGATGGATACCCGCGGGAAAGTGATCAACTGCGCCTTCTCGGTGTCAGCGGCGTTCGCCCTCGGCGACCATCTCGGTTTTGCGGCGGCCAACATGAACGCCATGATCTTTCCGATGATTGTCGGCAAGCTGGTCGGCGGCGTTACCGCGATTGGCGTGGCGATGCTGCTGGTGCCAAAAGATGAAAACGTACCGGCGCCTGCCAACAACGAAGCGGAGGCGCACTCGTGAACACGCGCCAGCTGTTGAGCGTCGGTATTGATATCGGCACCACCACCACGCAGGTGATCTTCTCGCGCCTCGAGCTGGTGAACCGCGCGGCGGTTTCCCAGGTGCCGCGTTATGAATTCATCAAACGCGACATTAGCTGGCAAAGCCCGGTCTTCTTTACGCCGGTTGATAAACAGGGAGAACTGAAAGAGGCCGAGCTTGAGGCGCTGATTCTGGCTCAGTACCGGGCAGCAGGGATCGCTCCACAAGCGGTGGATTCCGGGGCGATCATCATCACTGGCGAAAGCGCGAAAACCCGCAATGCCCGCCCGGCGGTGATGGCGCTCTCGCAGTCGCTGGGCGATTTTGTCGTCGCCAGCGCCGGGCCGCATCTGGAGTCGGTCATTGCCGGACACGGCGCCGGGGCGCAGACCCTGTCCCGGCAGCGGATGTGCCGGGTGCTCAATATCGATATTGGCGGCGGTACCTCGAACTATGCCCTGTTTGACGCCGGAAACGTCAGCGCCACCGCCTGCCTCAACGTCGGCGGCCGCCTGCTGGAAACCGACGCTCAGGGGCGCGTGGTCCACGCGCACCCGCCGGGGCAGCGGATTGTCGATGCGCTGTTTGGCTCCGGCACTAACGCCCTGGCGCTGACCGCCGGGCAGCTGGCGCAGGTGGCGAGCCGGATGGCGGCGCTGATCGTCGAGGTGATCGACGGCACCCTCTCACCGCTGGCGCAGGGGCTGATGCAAACCGAAGTACTGCCTGCGGGTATTCAGCCGGAGGTGATTACCCTTTCCGGCGGAGTGGGGGAGTGCTACCGCCATCAGCCCGCCGATCCTTTCTGTTTTTCCGATATCGGGCCGCTGCTGGCCACGGCCCTGCATGAGCATCCGCGCCTGCGTGAGATGAACGTGCAGTTTCCGACGCAAACCGTGCGCGCCACGGTGATTGGCGCCGGGGCGCATACGCTGTCCCTGTCCGGGAGCACCATCTGGCTGGAGGGGGTTCCATTGCCGCTGCGCAATCTGCCGGTGGCTATCCCGCAGGATGCCGCCGATCTGCCGAACGCCTGGCTCCAGGCGCTGACGCAGCTCGATCTGGCCCCCGAGGCGGACGCTTACGTGCTGGCGCTTCCCGCTTCACTTCCGGTGCGCTACGCCACCTTACTGACCGTAATTGACGCCCTGCTGGCGTTTGTCGCCCGCTTTCCCAATCCCCGTCCGCTGCTGCTGGTGGCCGAGCAGGATTTTGGCAAAGCGCTGGGCATGCTGCTGCGGCCACAGCTTCCACACCTTCCGCTGGCGGTCATCGATGAGGTGAGCGTCCGGGCGGGAGACTATATCGACATTGGTACGCCTCTTTTTGGCGGATCGGTTGTGCCGGTGACGGTGAAATCACTCGCATTTCCTTCCTGAGAGAACGACTTATGAAACTAAAGACCACATTGTTCGGCAATGTTTATCAGTTTAAGGATGTAAAAGAGGTGCTGGCGAAAGCCAACGAACTGCGTTCGGGGGATGTGCTGGCGGGGGTAGCGGCGGAGAGTTCGCAGCAGCGCGTGGCCGCCAAGCAGGTGCTCTCCGATATGACGGTGGCCGATATCCGTAATAACCCGGTGATCCCGTATGAGGAGGACTGCGTTACGCGCCTGATCCAGGATGACGTGAACGAAACCGCCTATCAACGGATTAAACACTGGACCATCAGCGACCTGCGGGAATACGTGCTCAACGACGAGGTCACCAGCGACGATATCGCTTTTGTCCGCAAAGGGCTGACCTCCGAGGTGGTGGCTGCGGTGGCCAAAATCTGCTCCAACGCCGATCTGATCTACGGCGGTAAAAAAATGCCGGTGATCAAAAAAGCCAATACCACCATCGGTCTGCCGGGGACCTTTAGCTGCCGCCTGCAGCCGAACGATACCCGCGACGATGTGCAGAGTATTGCCGCGCAAATCTATGAAGGGCTCTCCTTCGGCGCGGGCGACGCGGTGATTGGCGTCAACCCGGTCACTGACGACGTGGAGAACCTGAGCCGGGTGCTGGATACGGTGTACGGGGTGATCGACAAGTTTAACATCCCGAACCAGGGCTGCGTGCTGGCGCACGTCACCACCCAGATTGAAGCCATCCGCCGCGGCGCGCCGGGGGGGCTTATCTTCCAGAGCATCTGCGGCAGTGAAAAAGGGCTTAAAGAGTTCGGCGTCGAGCTGGCGATGCTCGATGAAGCGCGGGCGGTGGGGGCGGAGTTTAACCGCATCGCCGGGGAGAACTGTCTTTACTTTGAAACCGGGCAGGGCTCGGCGCTTTCCGCGGGCGCTAACTTCGGCGCCGACCAGGTGACCATGGAAGCGCGTAACTATGGCCTGGCGCGGCACTACGATCCGTTCCTCGTCAACACCGTGGTGGGCTTCATCGGGCCGGAGTATCTCTATAACGACCGGCAAATCATTCGCGCCGGACTGGAAGACCACTTTATGGGCAAGCTGAGCGGCATCTCAATGGGCTGCGACTGCTGCTATACCAACCATGCCGATGCCGACCAGAACCTCAACGAAAACCTGATGATCCTGCTGGCGACCGCAGGCTGCAACTACATCATGGGCATGCCGCTCGGCGACGACATCATGCTCAACTACCAGACCACCGCCTTCCACGATACCGCGACCGTGCGCCAGCTGCTGGGCCTGCGGCCGTCGCCGGAGTTTGAACGCTGGCTGGAAACGATGGGCATTATGGCAAATGGTCGCCTGACCAAACGGGCGGGCGATCCGTCACTGTTCTTCTGATGACGCGGGGATGACACATCATGGATCAAAAACAGATTGAAGACATTGTACGCAGCGTAATGGCGTCAATGGGACAACCACAGTCGCAGCCGCAGGCCCCCGCAGCGTCGACGCCGGCCTGCCATGCCGCCTGCGCCAGCGAAGCGGTGGTGGAAAGCTGCGCGCTGGACCTGGGCTCAGCGGAAGCGAAAGCCTGGATTGGCGTACAACATCCGCACCGCGCCGAAGTACTGACTGAACTGAAACGCAGTACCGCGGCGCGCGTTTGCACCGGCCGCGCCGGCCCGCGTCCGCGCACTCAGGCGCTGCTGCGCTTCCTGGCCGATCACTCGCGCTCGAAAGACACGGTGCTCAAAGAGGTGCCGGAAGCGTGGGTGAAAGCGCAGGGGCTGCTGGAAGTGCGTTCCGAGATTAGCGATAAGAACCTCTACCTGACGCGTCCGGATATGGGCCGTCGCCTCAGTCCGGAAGCGATTGATGCGCTGAAGGCGCAGTGCGTGATGGATCCGGATGTGCAGGTGGTGGTCTCCGATGGTCTGTCGACGGATGCCATCACCGCCAACTACGAAGAGATCCTGCCGCCGCTGCTTGCCGGCCTGAAACAGGCGGGTCTGAAGGTCGGGACGCCGTTCTTCGTGCGCTATGGCCGCGTCAAGATTGAAGATCAGATCGGCGAGATCCTCGGCGCGAAGGTGGTGATCCTGCTGGTTGGCGAGCGCCCGGGGCTCGGCCAGTCGGAGAGCCTCTCCTGCTACGCGGTGTACTCCCCGCGGGTGGCGACCACCGTCGAGGCCGACCGGACCTGTATCTCCAATATCCACCAGGGCGGCACCCCGCCGGTAGAAGCCGCCGCGGTGATCGTGGATTTAGCCAAACGCATGCTGGAGCAGAAAGCCTCCGGCATCAACATGAGCCGTTAAGGAGGCATCATGCCAGCATTAGATTTGATTCGACCCTCGGTCACCGCGATGCGCGTGATTGCCTCGGTGAATGACGGTTTCGCGCGCGAGCTTAAATTACCGTCGCATATACGTAGCCTCGGACTCATCACGGCAGATTCTGACGATGTGACGTATATTGCCGCCGACGAAGCGACAAAGCAGGCGATGGTGGAGGTGGTCTATGGCCGCTCCCTCTACGCCGGCGCGGCCCATGGTCCGTCGCCTACCGCCGGCGAAGTACTGATCATGCTTGGCGGCCCGAATCCGGCGGAAGTTCGCGCCGGGCTGGATGCCATGATGGCGCATATTGAAGGTGGGGCGGCATTCCAGTGGGCTAACGACGCGCAAGATACCGCGTTTCTGGCGCACGTGGTGTCGCGTACCGGCTCTTATCTTTCATCGGCCGCTGGCATAGCGTTGGGCGATCCGATCGCTTATCTGGTGGCGCCGCCGCTGGAGGCGACGTTTGGTATCGATGCGGCGATGAAGTCGGCCGACGTTCAGCTGGTGACCTACGTCCCGCCGCCATCGGAAACCAACTATTCGGCCGCCTTTTTGACGGGAAGCCAGGCCGCCTGTAAAGCCGCCTGCAATGCCTTTACCGATGCCGTTCTCGATATTGCCCGTCATCCTGTACAGCGTGCGTAATGGAGGGAGCGATGATCAATGCGCTGGGATTGCTCGAAGTGGAGGGCATGGTCGCGGCTGTAGACGCTGCGGATGCCATGCTTAAGGCGGCCAATGTGCGCCTGCTCAGTCATGAAGTGCTCGACCCGGGCAGGTTAACGCTGGTGGTGGAGGGCGACCTGGCGGCCTGCCGCGCCGCGCTGGATGCCGGGGCCGCCGCTGCCGGGCGGACCGGCTGCGTGATCAGCCGTCGGGAAATTGGCCGCCCGGAAGAGGATACCCAGCGGCTGATCGGCGGTTTTCAGCCACCGCCGCCAGCGCCCATGCCGCCTGCTGACCCGGCTTCATCGGAAGCCTTACTGACGCTGCTGGCTTCAGTTCGTCAGGGCATGACGGCCGGCGAGGTCGCCGCGCATTTTGCCTGGCCGCTGGATAAGGCCCGCCAGGCGCTGGAGCAGCTCTTTTCCGCAGGGACGCTACGAAAACGCAGTAGCCGCTATCGTCTCAAAAATCCATAACCTGTCGGAGGTGCCGGGAGCGGCTTGCCCCCGGCTTTAACGATTATGAAAAAGCGTCGTTCTGCAAATTTGCACCATCTCTGTTGCGAGGCGTTGCCGGAAGACACCAGGCTGACGCCTCAGGTTGAAATTGACAATATTCATCAACGACACACAACCGATGTGTATGAGCACGCCCTGACCATTACCGCCTGGCAACAGATCTACGATCAGCTGCATCCGGGGCAGTTTCGCGGCGAGTTTACCGAAATCCTGCTCGATGAGATCCAGGTCTTCCGCGAATATACCGGGCTGGCGCTGCGCCAGTCCTGCCTGGTCTGGCCGAACTCCTTCTGGTTTGGCATTCCGGCGACCCGGGGAGAACAAGGTTTTATCGGCTCGCAGTGTCTGGGCCGGGCAGAAATCGCCACCCGTCCCGGCGGTACGGAGTTCGAGCTCAGCACGCCGGATGATTACACCATTCTCGGGGTAGTGATTTCGCAGGAGGTGATTGCGCGTCACGCCAGTTTCCTGCACCACCCGGAACGGGTGCTACATATGCTACGCAACCAGTCAGCGCTGGCGGTCCGCGAGCCGCATAAGGCCGCGCTGTGGGGGTTTGTCCAGCAGGCGCTGGCCACCTTTAGCGAGCATCCGGATACCCTTCATCAGCCGGCCGTGCGTAAAGTCCTGCGGGATAATCTGTTGCTGGCGATGGGCACGATGCTGGAAGAAGCGCAGCCGATGGTAAGTGCAGAGAGCGTCAGCCACCAGAGCTACCGCCGCCTGCTGGCGCAGGCGCGCGAATATGTGCTGGAAAACAGCGCGGAGCCGTTAACCGTTCTCGATCTGTGCCAGCAGCTGTACGTCAGCCGTCGCACCTTGCAAAACGCCTTCCATGCGATACTGGGGATTGGTCCTAACGCCTGGCTCAAACGGATCCGCCTGAACGCCGTGCGTCGGGAGCTGATAAGCCCCTGGTCAGAGCGCGAGACGGTCAAGGAGGCGGCCATGCAGTGGGGATTCTGGCATTTGGGGCAGTTCGCCACCGACTATCAGCAGCTGTTTGCTGAGAAACCGTCGATGACGCTGCACCATCGCCTGCGCCAGTGGGTGTGAGGGAAGAGACTCCGCTACCGGGTGGCCAGCCGCCATCCGGCCGTTACAGCCAGTCGCGCACCTGAATAAACTCGCTCAGCGCCGCCTCGGGGCTGCCGGGCTCGGGCTGATAATCATATTCCCAGCGCACCAGCGGTGGCATCGACATCAGAATCGACTCCGTACGCCCGCCGGTCTGCAGGCCGAACAGGGTGCCGCGGTCCCAGACCAGATTGAACTCGACATAGCGGCCGCGACGGTAGAGTTGAAAGTGGCGCTCGCGTTCGCCGTACGGCGTGGCTTTCCGGCGTTCGACGATAGGTAAATAGGCGTCAGCATAGCCGTTCCCGACCGCCTGCATAAAGGCGAAGCAGTGGTCAAAATCCGGGGTGTTCAGGTCGTCAAAGAACAGGCCGCCGATGCCGCGCTGCTCCTGGCGGTGCTTGAGATAGAAGTAATCATCACACCATTTTTTATAGCGCGGATAGACTTCCTCGCCGAACGGCAGACACAGATCGCGGGCGGTACGATGCCAGTGGACGGCATCCTCTTCAAAGCCGTAGTAAGGGGTTAAATCAAAGCCGCCGCCGAACCACCACACCGGGTCGGCGCCAGGCTTTTCGGCAATAAAGAACCGCACGTTGGCATGGCTGGTGGGCACGTAGGGGTTCAGCGGATGAACCACCAGCGAGACGCCCATGGCTTCAAAACTGCGTCCGGCCAGCTCCGGGCGGTGCGCGGTGGCGGAGGCAGGCATGGCGTCGCCATGGACGTGGGAAAAGTTGACCCCCGCCTGCTCGAACACCCGGCCTTCGCGCAGCACCCGGCTGCGTCCGCCGCCACCGCCTTCCCGCTGCCAGGCATCTTCAATAAACGGCGCGCCATCCACGGCGCTCAGCTGCTGACAGAGGCTGTCCTGGAGCTGAAGCAGAAAAGTTTTTACCTGCGCGGCATCGGGTTTCATTAACGTCTCTTCGAATGGGCTTTCTGGTTATCGAACCAGTGGAAATAGCTGATAATGCCGTTGGCAATCGCGGTGGCGATTTTCTGCCGGAAGGCGGTGGTGCCGAGCAGTTTCTCCTCGTTCGGGTTGGTGATAAACGAGGTTTCCACCAGCACGGACGGTATGGATGGTGACTTCAGCACCACGAACGCCGCCTGCTCGGTATTGCGGCTGTGCAGCTTATGTACCGGCTTGATCTTTTTCAGGATATGCGAGCCCAGCGTCAGGCTGTTTTTGATGGTGTCGGTCTGCACCAGATCGAACAGTACCTGCTGCAGCAGATGGTCTTTATCCGTCGCTTTCTTACCGGCGACCTCATCGGCGCGGTTTTCGCGATCGGAGAGGTATTTCGCCATGGCGCTACTGGCGCCGCGGTTTGACAGGGCGAACACCGAGGCGCCGGCGGCGCTCGGGTTGGTAAAACCATCGGCGTGGATTGACATAAACAGATCGGCGCCGTGCTGATGGGCGATCTCCACGCGGTCGTACAGCGGGATAAAGGTATCGCCGGTGCGGGTCAGGCGGGCGTCGATGCCGTTGCTGCGCAAAATGCTGCGCACGTTCTTAGCGATCGCCAACACCACATGCTTCTCTTTCGAGCCGTTATGGCCGATAGCGCCGGTATCGATGCCGCCGTGGCCCGGATCTAACATTACAATCCGGCGACCCCCGGCCTTTTTGGCGGCGGGTTTGCTATGTCCATTTGACGTTTTCAGTGGCTGTTCTTTTGCGCTGACCTGTGAGGCGACGCCGCTCAGCGTCATCGCAGCCAGCCCGGCTTTCAGCACCTGACGGCGCGAAGCAAGTATTTTTAAGGGTTTAAAAGTGCTCATTCGGCCTGAATTGTAAACAAGTGATGTCCAATGTTATATCGTATCGCGTTTGCCGTTACGACCATTCAAAATAAGAATTGTTTTACTTTTCATTTCAATACATGACAAAGTCATATTATGCCATTTTTTGTCGCTGATTTCGCCTGATATTGGCTATCAGTTATATTCGCGCCATAATCACTGTTTTTAACCGTCAATGGTGGGGAATACCATGGAGATTCGCGTTTTTCGCCAGCAGGATTTCGAAGAGGTTGTGACGCTGTGGGAGCGCTGCGATCTGCTGCGCCCGTGGAACGATCCGGAGATGGATATTGAGCGCAAGCTGAATCACGACGTCAGCCTGTTTCTGGTGGCGGAAGTGAATGGCGAAGTGGTCGGCACAGTGATGGGCGGATATGACGGTCATCGCGGATCGGCCTATTATCTCGGCGTCCATCCGGAATATCGCGGCCGGGGTATCGCGAACGCGCTGCTCAACCGTCTGGAGAAAAAGCTGATTGCCCGCGGCTGCCCGAAAATCAACATTATGGTCCGTGAAGACAACGACGTGGTGCAGGGAATGTACGAGCGGTTGGGCTATGAGTACGCCGATGTCCTGACCCTGGGCAAGCGCCTGATCGAAGATGAAGAATACTGAGTTTATCCCCGCCGATTTTGATGCCCATGGCCGTCTGCGCCTGCCTTTGCTTTTCTGGTGCGTGCTGTTGTTGCAGGCCCGCACGTGGGTGCTGTTTTTGATGGCCGGCGCATCGCGCCAGCAGGGCGACGCGATTCTTAATCTGTTCTATCCCGATCACGAGCGCTTCTGGCTTGGTTTACTGCCAGGCGTGCCGGCGGTGCTGGCCTTTCTGCTTAGCGGCTATCGTCAGCGCCTGCCGCGCCTGTGGCGGGCGATGCGCTGGCTGCTGGTGCTATCGCAAGTGCTGCTGTTGCTGTGGCAGCCGATGCTATGGCTGAGCGGCGAATCTCCCTCCTCGTTGACCATTGCGCTGCTGGTCGCGGATGGCTATGCCCTGTGGTGGCTGTTAACCAGCCGTCGCCTGGGCGCCTGTTTTCACCAGACCACCTTTTAATGGCACTTTTTGCCGATCGTGAACTCCAACATGCGTTGAATGACTCAGAAAGGATTGAGATATGAAATCGCTACGTGTAATGCTCTGTGCGCTTCCGCTGGCGCTGACCGGCTGCTCCACGATGAGCGCAGTCAACTGGTCGGCGGCCTATCCGTGGAACTGGTTTGGCGCTTCCACCGAGGTGACCGAGCAGGGAGTGGGTAAACTGACGGCCTCCACGCCGCTCAATGAACAGGCGATTAGCGATGCGCTGGGCAGCGACTACCGTTTACGCAGCGGAATGAAGACCGATAAGGGCAATATCGTCCACTACTTTGAAGCGCTGAAAAACAACAGCGTGGCGCTGACCATCAATGGCGACAACGGTGCTATCAGCCGGATTGACGTGCGTGATGCGGATATCAAAACCGCCAGCGGCGTGAAAATCGGCACACCGTTTAGCGACCTGTACAGCAAAGCCTTCGGCAACTGCCAGAAAGGCAGCCATGACAACGGGGCGGTCGTCGAGTGTCAGGCCGAGGGGAGCCAGCATATCAGCTATGCCTTCACTGGCCACTGGAGCGGTCCGGACGAGCTGATGCCCTCCGACGATACGCTGAAAAACTGGAAGGTCAGCAAGATTATCTGGCGTCGCTAAATTGATCTGAAGAGACACGACAGCTCTGAAAAACGGTTACAATGGCGCGTTAGCAACGCGACAGCGTTGTGGTTGCATCATTTCAGGAGGAGCGATGTCTCAGGTTCAGAGCGGCATTTTGCCGGAACATTGCCGCGCGGCGATTTGGATTGAAGCCAATCTCAAAGGGGACGTTAACGCCCTGCGCGAAGCGAGCAAAATTTTTGTCGATAACGTGGCCACCTTCCAGGCTAAATTCCCCGACGCCAAACTCGGTGCGGTGGTGGCGTTCGGCAATAACGTCTGGCGTCAGCTGAGCGGCGGCGAAGGGGCGGATGAGTTAAAAGATTTCCCGGTCTATGGCAAAGGGCTGGCGCCGTCCACCCAGTATGACCTGCTGATTCATATTTTATCCGCCCGTCATGAAGTTAACTTCTCGGTGGCGCAGGCCGCGCTGGCCGCCTTTGGTGACGCTATCGACGTGAAAGAAGAGATCCACGGCTTCCGCTGGGTGGAAGAGCGTGACCTCAGCGGCTTCGTCGATGGCACCGAAAACCCGGCGGGGGAAGAAACCCGCCGCGAAGTGGCGGTCATTAAAGACGGCGTGGATGCGGGCGGCAGCTACGTGTTCGTCCAGCGCTGGGAGCATAATCTCAAACAGCTGAACCGCATGAGCGTGCCGGATCAGGAGATGATGATCGGCCGTACTAAAGACGCTAACGAAGAGATCGATGGCGATGAACGTCCGGTCACGTCGCACCTGAGCCGCGTGGACTTAAAAGAAGATGGCAAAGGGCTGAAAATCGTCCGTCAGAGCCTGCCGTACGGCACCGCCAGCGGCACCCATGGCCTCTATTTCTGCGCCTACTGCGCGCGCCTGTATAACATCGAGCAGCAGCTGCTGAGCATGTTTGGCGATACCGACGGTAAACGCGACGCGATGCTGCGCTTCACCAAACCGGTGACCGGCGGGTATTACTTCGCGCCGTCGCTGGAGCGTATCCAGGCGCTGTAATTTTTCCCCTCACCCTAACCCTCTCCCCAAATGGGAGAGGGGACGGTAAGGTGCGGCTATGGGATCTGCGTGCGGATTCTTTTACTCCCTCTCCCTCAGTCAGAGGGGAGGGGTGAGGGCATCGGCGACTCAGGCGCTTCAAGTATCCCCTCCATCACCGCATCACCATGCTCTTCAAACTCAATATTCCAGAAGCGTAAAACTCGCCATCCCTCGCTCTGTTGCCAGCGGGTGCGGCGTCATCGTGTTGGCCGCCGTCCAGTTCAATCGCCAGCCGTATTGCGCAGCAGGCGAAATCGAGAATATAGGGGCCAACGGGGTGCTGACGGCGAAACGTGTCGCTAGCAAAACGGCGGTTGCGCAGTCAGTACCCTGGTCGACGTTCTGCGGGCGTTAAGCTACGTCTGAGCTGACGAGCAAATATCTGTGTGTTTTTCATATAAACACAGTGCACGCCTGGCTGCCGTTTGTCACAATGACCCGTCTAATCTGCGAGCCGCTTTCAGCTAAGCTTTGCCAGTTGCTTATTCCCTTTTCGACTTCCAAATCGCCAAACGGTATATAAAACCGTTACTCCTTTCGTACCCGTTATAAATATGATGATCATCAGAAAATGTTCAACGTTGATAAGGGTGCGCAATGGCCGTTAAATCACTGAAAAAAGGATATCTGGCGCTGGCGGCTTCCATGCTGCTGATGGCGCAGGCGCAGGCGACGGAGCTGCTGAACAGCTCCTATGATGTCTCCCGCGAGCTGTTTGCCGCCCTTAACCCGCCTTTTGAGCAGCAGTGGGCGAAAGACAATGGCGGGGACAAGCTGACCATCAAGCAGTCGCATGCCGGTTCATCCAAGCAGGCACTGGCTATTTTGCAGGGCCTGAAGGCGGACGTGGTCACCTACAACCAGGTGACGGACGTGCAGATCCTGCATGACAAAGGCAACCTGATCCCGGCCGACTGGCAAAGCCGTCTGCCGAATAACAGCTCACCGTTCTATTCGACGATGGGTTTCCTGGTGCGTAAAGGCAATCCGAAAAACATTCATGACTGGAACGATCTGGTTCGCTCTGACGTCAAGCTGATCTTCCCGAACCCGAAAACCTCGGGTAACGCCCGATACACCTACCTGGCGGCATGGGGCGCGGCGGATAAAGCCGATGGCGGCGATAAAGCTAAAACCGAACAGTTTATGACTCAGTTTCTCAAGAACGTCGAAGTCTTTGACACCGGCGGGCGCGGAGCGACCACCACCTTCGCCGAGCGCGGCCTCGGCGATGTGCTGATTAGCTTCGAATCGGAAGTGAACAATATTCGCAAGCAGTATGAGGCGCAGGGATTTGAAGTGGTTATCCCGAAAACCAACATTCTGGCGGAGTTCCCGGTAGCCTGGGTCGATAAAAACGTCAAAGCCAATGGCACGGAAAAGGCGGCGAAAGCCTACCTGAACTGGCTCTATACGCCACAGGCGCAAACTATCATTACCGACTACTACTATCGGGTAAACAACCCGAAAGTGATGGATGCTCTGAAGGATAAATTCCCGCAGACCGAGCTGTTCCGCGTGGAAGATAAGTTTGGCTCCTGGCCTGAGGTGATGAAAACCCATTTCGCCAGCGGCGGCGAACTGGACAAACTGCTGGCGGCGGGGCGTAAGTAATGTTTGCTGTGTCGTCCAAGCGCGTGCTGCCGGGCTTTACCCTGAGCCTTGGCACCAGCCTGCTGTTTGTCTGTCTGATTTTGTTATTACCGCTCAGCGCGTTGGTGATGCAGCTGGCGCAGATGAGTTGGGCGCAGTACTGGGATGTGATCACCAACCCGCAGGTGGTGGCCGCCTATAAGGTGACGCTGCTGTCGGCGTTTGTGGCCTCGATTTTTAACGGCGTCTTTGGTCTGCTGATGGCCTGGATCCTGACCCGCTATCGTTTTCCGGGCCGCACGCTGCTGGATGCCTTAATGGACCTGCCATTTGCGCTGCCGACGGCGGTAGCCGGTCTGACCCTGGCCTCGCTGTTTTCGGTGAACGGTATTTACGGGGAATGGCTGGCGAAGTTCGATATTAAAGTCACCTATACCTGGCTCGGCATCGCCGTGGCGATGGCCTTCACCAGCATCCCGTTTGTGGTACGCACCGTGCAGCCGGTGCTGGAAGAGTTGGGGCCCGAGTATGAGGAAGCGGCGGAAACGCTGGGCGCCACGCGCTGGCAGAGTTTCCGCAAGGTGGTGCTGCCGGAGCTGTCGCCGGCGCTGCTGGCGGGCATTGCTCTGTCGTTTACCCGCAGCCTCGGCGAATTCGGCGCGGTGATTTTTATCGCCGGCAACATCGCGTGGAAGACGGAAGTAACGTCGCTGATGATCTTTATTCGTCTGCAGGAGTTTGACTATCCGGCGGCGAGCGCCATCGCCTCGGTGATCCTGGCCGCCTCACTGCTGCTGCTGTTTTCCATCAATACCCTGCAGAGTCGCTTTGGTCGACGCGTGGTAGGTCACTAATGGCGGAAGTTACTCAATTGAAACGCTACGACGCGCCCCGTATCAACTGGGGAAAATGGTTTCTGATTGGCGTCGGGATGCTGGTCTCCGCCTTCATCCTTGTGGTGCCGATGCTCTACATCTTTATCCAGGCCTTCAGCAAAGGATTGATGCCGGTGCTGGAAAACCTGGCGAACCCGGACATGCTGCATGCCATCTGGCTGACGGTGATGATTGCGTTGATTACCGTACCGGTGAACCTGGTGTTCGGTACCTTGCTGGCCTGGCTGGTGACACGTTTTACCTTTCCGGGGCGCCAGCTGCTGCTGACGTTGCTGGATATCCCGTTCGCCGTCTCGCCGGTGGTGGCCGGTCTGGTGTATCTGCTGTTTTACGGCTCTAACGGTCCGCTGGGCGGCTGGCTTGACGCGCATAATCTGCAAATCATGTTCGCCTGGCCAGGCATGGTGCTGGCGACCATCTTTGTTACCTGTCCGTTTGTGGTGCGTGAGCTGGTGCCGGTGATGATGAGTCAGGGCAGTCATGAAGATGAGGCCGCGGTGCTGCTGGGCGCGTCCGGCTGGCAGATGTTCCGCCGGGTGACGTTGCCCAATATTCGCTGGGCGCTGCTGTACGGCGTGGTGCTGACCAACGCCCGCGCCATCGGCGAATTTGGCGCGGTGTCGGTGGTTTCCGGCTCGATCCGCGGCGAAACGCTGTCGCTGCCGCTGCAAATTGAACTACTGGAGCAGGATTACAACACCGTCGGCTCGTTTACCGCCGCCGCCCTGCTGACGTTAATGGCTATTCTGACCCTGTTTTTAAAGAGTATGTTGCAATGGCGTCTGGCCAATCAGAAAGAACGCGCGCAACAGGAGGGAAATCATGAGCATTGAGATTGCCAATATTAAGAAATCGTTTGGTCGCACCCAGGTGCTGAATGATATCTCGTTGGATATCCCTTCCGGACAAATGGTTGCGCTGCTGGGGCCCTCGGGCTCCGGAAAAACCACCCTGCTGCGAATTATCGCCGGTCTGGAGCATCAGACCAGCGGTCATATCCGCTTCCACGGTACCGACGTCAGTCGGATGCACGCTCGCGACCGTAAAGTGGGCTTCGTTTTCCAGCACTATGCGCTGTTCCGCCATATGACGGTGTTCGATAACATCGCCTTTGGCCTGACCGTGCTGCCGCGCCGCGAACGCCCCAATGCGGCGGCGATTAAAGCCAAGGTGACCAAACTGCTGGAGATGGTGCAGCTGGCCCATCTGGCGGATCGCTATCCGGCGCAGCTGTCCGGAGGCCAGAAGCAGCGCGTGGCGCTGGCGCGCGCCCTGGCGGTGGAGCCGCAAATTTTGCTGCTGGATGAACCTTTCGGTGCGCTGGATGCGCAGGTGCGTAAAGAGCTGCGCCGCTGGCTGCGTCAGCTGCATGAAGAGCTGAAATTCACCAGCGTGTTCGTCACCCACGATCAGGAAGAGGCGATGGAAGTTGCCGACCGGGTGGTGGTCATGAGCCAGGGCAACATCGAACAGGCCGATGCCCCGGAGCGCGTATGGCGTGAGCCGTCTACCCGTTTCGTGCTGGAGTTTATGGGGGAAGTGAACCGCCTGCAGGGGGTCATCCGCGGTGGACAGTTCCACGTCGGCGCCCACCGCTGGCCGTTAGGCTATACCCCGGCATACCAGGGGCCAGTGGACCTGTTCCTGCGCCCATGGGAAGTGGACATCAGCCGGCGGACCAGCCTGGATTCGCCGCTGCCGGTGCAGGTCCTGGAGGCCAGTCCGAAAGGGCACTACACCCAATTAGTCGTCCAGCCTCTGGGGTGGTATGACGAACCGCTGAGCGTGGTGTTAACGGGCGATGAGGCGCCGTCCCGCGGCGAACGGCTGTTCGTCGGGCTGCAAAACGCGCGGTTGTACAACGGTACCGAGCGTATCGAGCCGCGCGGCGAGCTTGCTCTGGCGGAGTCGGCCTGATAGCTTAAATCAATGTGCTTTTGCCGGGTGAGGCTCTGCTTACCCGGTCTGGAATTATCACGCGTCTGCCAGGCCGGGTAAGCGAAGCGCCGCCCGGCTTTTTTATTGAGTAAAAATCGTGAATACACTCGAACAAACCATCGGCAATACCCCACTGGTCAAACTTCAGCGTCTGGGACCGGACAACGGCAGCGAAGTGTGGGTCAAACTCGAAGGCAATAATCCGGCCGGCTCGGTGAAAGATCGCGCCGCGCTGTCGATGATCGTCGAAGCGGAAAAGCGCGGCGAAATTCAGCCCGGCGACGTGCTGATCGAAGCGACCAGCGGCAACACCGGTATTGCGCTGGCGATGATCGCCGCGCTGAAAGGCTACCGGATGAAGCTGCTGATGCCCGACAACATGAGCCAGGAGCGTCGGGCCGCGATGCGCGCTTACGGCGCCGAGCTTATCCTGGTCAGCAAAGAGCAAGGGATGGAGGGTGCCCGCGACCTGGCTCTGGAGATGGCCCAGCGCGGAGAAGGCAAACTGCTCGATCAGTTTAACAACCCGGATAACCCCTACGCCCACTACACCACCACCGGGCCGGAAATCTGGCAGCAGACCGCGGGGCGTATCACCCACTTTGTCTCCAGTATGGGGACCACCGGCACCATTACCGGCGTGTCACGTTTTCTGCGTGAACAGAGTAAACCGGTGACCATTGTTGGCCTGCAGCCGGAGGAGGGGAGCAGTATTCCCGGGATCCGCCGCTGGCCGGCAGAGTATATGCCGGGGATCTTTAACGCTTCGCTGGTGGATACGGTGCTGGATATTCATCAGCAGGATGCCGAGAACACCATGCGTCAGCTGGCGGTGCGGGAAGGCATTTTCTGCGGCGTCAGTTCGGGCGGCGCGGTAGCGGGCGCGTTACGCATAGCCCGCGAAAATCCTGGCGCGGTGGTGGTGGCGATCGTCTGCGATCGCGGCGATCGTTACCTTTCCACCGGCGTGTTCGGCGAAGAACACTTTAGCCAGGGGGCGGGCATTTAATCATCAAGCAGGTCGGTGCCGTAGGAGTTATCGACGGTGCACAGCCAGCGTTCGCCCTGCTTCTGAAAGACATAGGTGGCGCGTCGCGTGACCAGGGATATCCCGTCCGCCGTCGGGATATCCAGCCGGGTCTCCATAATCACCAGCGCATTGCCGCCGCCTTCAATAACCTCCATTTTCCCTTGAGTCACCACCAGTCGGTGCTGGAAATAGTCGGCAATGGCGATAAAGGCTTTGCGGATATTCTCTTTCCCTCTGACCACCATGCCCGGTTTGACGACCAGCGCGGCGTCTTCTGCGTAATAACTCATCAGGGTATCGTAATCTTCCTGCGAGATAGCGCGATCGCAGGCTTCAATGACCGCTTTCAGTGCCAGGTCAGGGTGATGCATCTCTGGTGCTCCTTGTTGTGAGCGATTTGTCCGCCTCGGCGATCAGGGCATGCAGGTAAGACTAGCCTGCTGTCGTTTATTTTTCATTAATTTGTCGGCTGCTGCCATCACTCCCCGATACGTTCGGTGGACTGCCTGCGTCAGGGGGCGTCTAAGGCCTGCGCAATATCGGCCGCCAGGCGGGAAATCTCTGCGTCACTCAGACGACCCAGCGACAGGCGTAGCCCGTGGGAGGGCGTACGGATGCCAAACACCTCTCCCTCCCGGACCAGCCAGCCGGCGCGGGCCAGGCGTAAGGCGTAGGGCTGGCTCGCCGCTGGCAGCGGCAGCCAGAAATTGAGGCCATCCCCTGGCGTAGCATGGCTGAAGCCGTGCCGGGCCAGCGCCGCCGCCAGTTTCTCATTCTGCTGGCGATAGTGACGACGAGTCTCCGTCATCGAGGCGATAAACGCCTCGTCGGTCAGGCAGGCCAGCGTCAGGTCCTGCAGCAGATGGCTGACCCACTGGCTGCCGGCGTTAAGCCGCAGGCGCAGCGCCGCTGAAGTAGCGGCATCGCTGGCGATAAAGGCCAGCCGCAGGTCTGGTCCGAGGGTTTTTGACATTGAGCGCACCAGCGCCCAGCGTTGGGTGCTTGCAGGAAGAGGGGAGTGCCATGGCGTGGCCGACAGCAGGGCAAAATGGTCATCAACAATCGCCAGTACCTGCGGATAGCGGGCTAGCACCTCCCGCAGGGCATGCGCCCGGGTTTCCGTCAGGCTACAGCCGGTAGGATTATGCGCGCGCGGGGTTAAGATCACCGCCCGTGCGCCGTTGCGTAACGCCTCCTCCAGGCCGTCAGGATCCATCCCTTCGGCATCCACCGCCACCGGGCAGGGGGTAAAACCGGCGTAACGCACCATATTGATGCTGCTGAGAAAACAGGGATCTTCCACCACAACGCCGTCGCCGGGGAGCAGCAGGGCGCACAGCAGGCGCTCCAGGGCGTCTATCGCCCCGCTGGCGAGATTCACCGCAAAGGGAACGGCTATCTCTCTGGCAAACCACGCCTCGGCCCATTGGCCAAGCCGCGGCTCAATGGGCGCATCGCCATACAGGCGGGGCGTGCGGGCAATCTGGCCCAGATAGCGGGGTAAATCAGGCAGTCTGGCCGGATCCGGATTGCCGCTGGAGATATCGTTCAGCGGGGTCGTTGGGTCACCTCCCTCCAGCGCCGGCAGTGTGTCCCGCGCTTTAATGGCTGTACCGTTGCGTCCCTGACTGACGGCCAGCCCGGAGGTCACCAGCCGTTTATAGGCGGCGGCGACAGTGTTGCGATTCACTGCAAGCTGGCTGGCGAGTTCACGTACCGGCGGCAGAACCTCTCCGGGCTGCAACCCGCCGCTCTGCACCAGATGGCGGATGTTATCGAAGATTTCGCTGGCGGTTTTTCCGGCTAACATTATTGACCTATGACAAAATGGAATTTAGCATAGGACGAATCATAATCAGTGCGTGACCCGCTGTCCAGCGGGGGGAGAAAAGATGGGCCAGCAGGATGATATACAATCAGTGCTCTTTCACGACAAAAGCCGGGCGTCGGAAGTGGATATCGTCGCCGTGCAGTCGCAGGTAGTCTATGGCAGCGTCGGCAACAGCATCGCGGTTCCGGCGATTAAACAGCATGGTCTGCGCGTGCTGGCGGTGCCGACGGTGCTGTTCAGTAATACGCCCCATTATGAGACGTTCTATGGCGGCATTATTCCGGAAGAGTGGTTTGTCGGGTATCTGCAGGCGCTGGAGGAGCGCGACGCGCTGCGCGAACTGCGTGCGGTCACCACCGGCTATATGGGCAGCGCTGTGCAAATCGAACGCCTGGCGCAGTGGCTGACGCGCGTACGGGCCCGCCATCCCGGGTTGTGCATTCTGGTGGATCCGGTCATCGGCGATGTCGACAGCGGCATCTATGTCAAGGCTGAGATCCCGGACGCCTATCGTCAGCACCTGCTGCCGCTGGCGCAAGGGATCACCCCCAATCTGTTCGAACTGGAGACGCTGAGCGGCCAGCGCTGTCGCGATCGGCAGGAGGCGGTCGCCGCGGCGCGAAGCCTGCTGTCGGACACCCTCAAATGGGTGGTGATCACCAGCGCGCCGGGAGAGGCCGATTCGACGATCAATGTGCTGGTGGTGACGGCCGATGCAGTGGAAGTGGTGGTTCACCCGCGGGTGGAGACAGACTTAAAAGGAACCGGCGATCTGTTCTGCGCGGAGCTGGTGAGCGGGTTGCTTTCCGGCCTGGCGCTGGGGGCAGCGACGCAGGCTGCTGCCCAGCGCGTGCTGGAGGTGATGAACTGGACTGCCGCCCAGGGTTGTGACGAATTGATCCTACCGCCGCTGGAGCAAAGCAGATGAAAAGCTATCGGTTAGTGATCCGCCAGCAGGGACGCATTGTTGGTCATTTTGATACGACAGGTGAGGCGGCGCTGGAGGATGCCTGCGTGGCGCGGTCGCTGTTCGGCCTGGCCGGTGGATATCAGTGCGAACTGCTGGTCGCTGACAGCGAGCGGCGAATTCTGGAGAGCACCCCGGAGGGATTGCGCGTCTTGTCTCGCGAGAAGTGCTATCGACCGGTAACCTGCGCGGTATAAAAAAATGGCGCCTTTCGGCGCCATTTTTATGCAGCAAGCATTACTTCTTGATGCGGATTACCGGGGTTTCACCCACGGTCACGCTACCGGACAGTTTGATCAGCTCTTTGATCTCGTCCATGTTGGAGATAACCACCGGCGTCAGAGTCGACTTGGCTTTCTCTTCCAGCAGCGGCAGATCAAATTCGATAACCGGATCGCCGACTTTCACGCGCTGACCTTCTTCAGCGATGCGCTTGAAGCCTTCGCCTTTCAGTTCAACGGTATCAATACCGAAGTGAACGAACAGCTCGATGCCGCTATCAGATTCAATAGAGAACGCGTGGTTGGTTTCGAAAATTTTACCAATGGTACCGTCTACCGGCGCGACCATTTTGTTGCCAGTCGGTTTGATGGCAATCCCATCGCCCACAATTTTTTCCGCAAAAACCACATCCGGCACGTCTTCAATGTTGACGATCTCACCGGAGAGGGGAGCAACAATCTCAATAGTTCCGGTGTCTTTCTTGTCATCAGAAACCAGAGATTTCAATTTATCAAACAAACCCATGATCTTCTCCTAAGCAGTAATTTGGGCCGCGCATCTCGTGGATTAGCAGATTGTTTTTTCTTCAATGAACTTGTTAACCAGCGTCATTAACTCGTCCGTTGTCGGTTGAGCAAGAGCCTGCTCTGCTAATACTTTCGCATCTTCGAAGTTCGTATTACGAATAATCTTCTTGATGCGCGGGATGGAAATGGCGCTCATAGAGAATTCGTCCAGCCCCATACCCAGCAACAGAAGTGTAGCACGTTCATCGCCCGCAAGCTCACCGCACATGCCAGTCCATTTACCTTCAGCGTGAGAAGCATCAATAACTTGCTTAATCAGATTCAGTACAGACGGTGACATCGGCTGGTAAAGATGTGAAATCATATCATTACCACGGTCAACTGCCAGAGTATATTGCGTTAAATCATTGGTGCCGATACTAAAGAAATCAACTTCTTTGGCCAGATGACGAGCAATGGTCGCCGCAGCCGGTGTTTCCACCATCACGCCGATCTCAATGGATTCGTCAAATGCTTTACCTTCGTCACGCAGTTCCTGTTTGTAGATTTCGATCTCTTTCTTCAGCGCACGCACTTCTTCAACAGAGATGATCATCGGGAACATAATGCGCAGCTTACCGAAAGCGGAGGCACGCAGGATGGCGCGAACCTGGTCGCGCAGGATCTCTTTACGATCCATCGCAATACGCACGGCACGCCAGCCGAGGAACGGGTTCTCTTCTTTCGGGAAGTTCATGTACGGCAGCTCTTTGTCGCCGCCGATATCCATGGTACGGACGATAACGGCCTGAGAGCCACAGGCCTCAGCCACCGCTTTATAAGCCGCAAACTGTTCTTCTTCAGTTGGCAGCGCGTCACGGTCCATGAACAGGAATTCGGTACGATACAGACCTACGCCTTCGGCGCCGTTGCGCTCAGCACCTTCGACATCGCGAACGGTACCAATGTTGGCGCAGACTTCAACCTGATGGCCGTCGAGGGTAATCGCCGGCAGATCTTTCAGTTTCGCCAGTTCGGCTTTTTCTTCCGCAACCTGAGCCTGCAGACTACGCAGCGCTTCAATTTGCTCGTTAGACGGGTTGATCAGAACCTGGTTGTTCACCGCGTCGAGAATCAGATAGTCGCCGTTCTTCACCTGCGCCGTGATGCTGCCGGTGCCCACGATGGCCGGCAATTCCAGGGAACGCGCCATGATAGAGGTGTGGGAGGTACGACCGCCCGCATCGGTGATGAAACCCAGCACTTTTTTCAGGTTCAGCTGTGCGGTTTCAGACGGGGTCAGATCGGCGGCGACGAGGATGACTTCATCCTGAATCGCACTCAGATCGATGATTGCCAGACCAAGGATGTTGCGCAGCAGGCGCTTACCGATATCACGTACGTCAGCCGCACGTTCTTTCAGGTATTCATCATCCAGCTCTTCCAGGGCAGTGGCCTGACCGTCGATAACTTCATTGGCTGCCGCGTCGGCAGTCATGTGCTTATCTTTAATCAGGGCTATGATTTCCTGCTCAAGCTCCTCATCTTCCAGCAGCATAATATGCCCTTCGAAGATGGCTTCTTTTTCTTCACCGAAAGTTTCACCAGCTTTGGTTTTGATGACCTCCAGCTGGGCGGAGGCCTTGGCGCGGCCGCTCAGGAAACGTTCGACTTCCTGATCAACCTTATCGGCAGAAATTTTCTTCCGGTCGATGACAATTTCATCTTCCTTCAGCAGCAATGCTTTGCCGAAGGCGATACCCGGGGATGCTAAAATGCCTGAAATCATAACCCTACCTTACTTGTGACTGATATGAAAAAGAACCCGTGAACTTACTCGAGTTCAGCCATCAGTTTAACCAGATGCTCAACAGCTTTCTGCTCATCTTCGCCTTCAGCGGAGAGGGTCACTACGGTGCCCTGGGTCAGGCCCAGAGTCTGCAGTTTGAACAGGCTTTTGGCGCTGGCGCTTTTGCCGTTGGAGGTTACAGTGATCTCAGAAGTGAAGCCTTTAGCTTCTTTAACAAACTGAGCAGCAGGGCGGGTGTGCAGACCGTTCGGAGCGGTAATGGTAACTTCTTGCTGGAACATTATATTTCCCCAACTTATAGGTTTAGTGTTGTGGACCTAAAGTCTAGTCTAACGACTCGACTTTAGCCTGTATTGTTAGCGCCGGCGTTACGTTTCCGGCCTTGGCGTCGGCAGCGCCTGGCGCTGCGAAGACCTGCGGGCCATTGACGTCTAGCACGTCATTAAACATTATGCCGCGAAAGGAAGACTTGAACCAAATCATAAAATCGATTCAGCTGGCGGAAATCCTCTTCTGAATAATTTCGCGCATCAAAATAAATGTGCTGGTTAAATACCAGACCCTACGAGGTGAATCAATGCCAGGAGGGGTAAAACTTTGACGTGTGCCACAAAAAAGCACCCGAAAAGGTGCTTTTTTACACATTATTTACAAGCTGGCACTACTGTTGCAGCTCTTTCTCAGTGAAGAGATCGGCGAACAGCGCGGTGCTTAAATAACGCTCACCAGAGGAAGGCAGGATAACCACAATATTCTTATTGGTAAAGGCCTCATCTTCCTGCAGCTTCAGCGCGGCGGCAACGGCGGCCCCGGAAGAGATACCCGCCAGGATGCCTTCTTCTTCCATCAGGCGGCGCGCCGTGGAGATAGCTTCCTCGTTGGTAATGCCGATCACTTTGTCGACCAGCTTCAGATCCAGGTTGCCAGGAATGAAGCCGGCGCCGATACCCTGAATTTTGTGCGGACCCGGCTTGAGCTCTTCCCCCGCCAGCGCCTGGGCGATAACCGGGGAATCGGTCGGTTCAACGGCGACGGTGATCAGATCTTTTTTACCTTTGGTGTTTTTGATATAGCGGCTGACGCCGGTCAGCGTTCCGCCGGTACCTACGCCGGAGATAAACACATCTACCTGACCATCGGTATCTTCCCAGATTTCCGGGCCGGTAGTCTTCTCGTGGATTTCCGGGTTAGCCGGGTTGCTGAACTGCTGCAGCAGCAGGAATTGTTCCGGGTTGCTGGCGACAATCTCTTCCGCTTTCTGGATAGCGCCTTTCATGCCTTTGGCGCCTTCGGTCAGCACCAGGTTGGCGCCCAGGGCTTTCAGCAGCTTACGACGCTCGATGCTCATGGTTTCCGGCATGGTTAGCGTCAGTTTGTAGCCGCGGGCCGCCGCCACGTAGGCGAGGGCGATACCGGTGTTGCCGCTGGTCGGCTCGACCAGTTCCACGCCAGGTTTCAGAACGCCGCGCTTTTCAGCATCCCAGATCATATTGGCGCCGATACGGCATTTTACGCTAAAGCTCGGGTTACGAGATTCTACCTTTGCCAGGATACGGCCATTACCGATGCGGTTCAGTCGTACCAGCGGCGTATGACCGATAGTCAGGGAGTTGTCTTCAAAAATCTTACTCATGGCCCGTCCTTAACTGTATGAAATTTGGGGGTACGGCATCAGCATACCCGCTTAAAGAATATGCGGAAGTAAGGATTTAGCATATCTATATGCGGAAGGGAAATAATGATAAGCAAGAAGGAATAAGCGCGATATAAGGGAGCGGCCTTTGCCGCCCCCAAGTGAAGGTGTTACCGCTATTTCCAGCTGGCGTGTCTATCGCGATAGCAATCGACCCACATGGCGGTGGCGCCGCAGATAGCCACCGGAAGGATCACCAGGTTTAACACCGGGATCATTGTGAACAGGCTGGTGAGCGCCCCAAACTGCATATTCATCACTTTGCGACTGCGCAGCGCTTCGCGCATGGTTTTGAAGGGAACCTTGTGATTATCAAAGGGATAATCACAGTATTGAATCGCCAGCATCCATGCGCTGAACAGGAACCAGAGTACCGGGGCTACCGTCTGGCCAACGCCGGGAATAAAGTAGAGCAGCAACAGCACGATGGCGCGCGGCAGATACCAGGCCAGCTTCTGCCACTCACGCTTCATAATCCGCGGAATATCTTTCATGATGCCAAAGACGCCGACGTCCGGCGGGGTAGCGCCGGTCAGGCGCGCTTCCAGCTGTTCCGCCAGCAGGCCGCTGAACGGCGCGGCTATCCAGTTGGCGATCGTCGAAAAGAAGTAGCCAAACACCAGCAGGATTGAGAGCACTACCACCGGCCACAGCAGGTAGTTTAGCCACTGCAGCCAGTCCGGCACATGGCTCATCAGCGAGGGGATCCAGCTGCCGAGACGGGTAAACAGCCACCAGAAGGCAGCGCCCATCAGCAGCACGTTAACCAGTAAAGGCAGGAAGACATAACGCCGTATGCCCGGCAGCCCGATGAGTTTCCAGCCCTGCGAAAAATAATAAACGCCGCTGCGCGGGGTCGGTGCGGATGATGAAACCATAGCCAGGCATTGCTCCTTTTTTAACATCCGGTGTGAATGCTCGCTTATTTTATCGGGTCGTCAGACAATAACCAGTTAGGAAATGTTCGAAAAAACAGCAAAAAGCACGATTTAGTTCATCTTTATGTGGTGAAAGCGACCGACGCACTTGCACTTGAGGTAATCGGCAAATACTCTTAGTGAGTAAATGTTTGCCGTGGTGGCAAGGTGTTAGAACAACAGAGAATATAATGATGCAGGATTTGCGTCTGATATTAATCATTGTTGGCGCGATCGCCATAATCGCTTTACTGGTACATGGTTTCTGGACCAGCCGTAAAGAACGTTCTTCGATGTTTCGCGATCGCCCACTGAAACGTATGAAGTCGCGCGACGATGAGTCGGAAAACGACGACTTTGATGATAATGTTGAAGGCGTAGGAGAAGTCCGCGTTCATCCGGTGACTCACGCCCCGCACGGCGCGCATGGGGAGCATGAAGCCCCTCGTCAGGCGCCGCAGCACCAGTACCAGCCGCCTTACGAGCGCCAGATGCAGCAGCCTGCGCGTCCTGAAGAACCGGTTCGCCAGCCGCCGCAGCCGCCGCGCCAGGCCCCGGTTCCACCGCAGCAACAGCCTGCGCCGCATGCGGCTCCGCAGCCTGGCTGGCAACAGCCGCAACCTGCGCAGCCGCCCGTACAACCGCAACACCAGCCGCAGCCTGTTGTGCAGCAGCCTGTCGCGCCGCAGCCGGTGACGCCGACCGTCGCTCAGCCGCAGCCAGCCGCCCCGCAGCAGCCTGCGCCACAGCCTGTTGCCGCGTCGCAGCCCGCCGTCGCGGAACCGCAGCCGGTAGAGCCGCAGCAGCCCGCCGCGCCGCAGCCGAAAGAGCGCAAAGAGACGGTCATTGTGATGAACGTCGCCGCGCATCATGGCGCCCAGCTTAACGGTGAAGTGCTGATCAACAGTATCCAGCAGGCCGGCTTTAAGTTTGGTGAAATGAATATTTTCCACCGCCACCTAAGTCCGGACGGCAGCGGTCCGGTGTTGTTCAGTCTGGCCAACATGGTGAAACCGGGAACCTTCAATCCGGACAGCATGGCGGATATGATGACCCCTGGGGTGACTATCTTTATGCAGGTCCCTTCCTACGGCGATGAACTGCAGAACTTCAAGCTGATGCTGCAGTCTGCGCAGTATATCGCTGACGAAGTGGGCGGCGTGGTGCTTGACGATCAGCGTCGCATGATGACGCCGCAAAAACTGCGTGAATACCAGGATCGTATTCGCGAAGTGAAAGACGCGAACGCCTGACGTTCCGCGTTAACTCAATCCTTTCTCAACCCCCGCCTGTCGGGGGTTTTTTATCATTGATGGTGTGATATGGAACCAATCGAACAACAACTGACTGAACTGCGAACCACGCTTCGCCATCATGAATATCTGTACCACGTTATGGACGCGCCGGAAGTGCCGGATGCGGAATATGACCGCCTGATGCGCAAGCTGCGCGAGCTGGAGAGCCAGCACCCGGAGCTGATTACCCCGGATTCGCCAACACAGAGGGTGGGGGCGGCGCCACTCACCGCCTTTAGCCAGATCCGCCATGAAGTGCCGATGCTGTCGCTGGATAACGTGTTTGACGAAGAGAGCTTTCTCGCCTTCAACAAGCGGGTACAGGATCGCCTGAAAAGCACAGATCATCTTACCTACTGCTGCGAGCTTAAGCTCGACGGCCTCGCGGTGAGCATTCTCTATGAAAACGGCGTGTTGGTGCAGGCGGCAACCCGCGGCGACGGCGCCACCGGCGAAGATATTACCTCTAACGTGCGAACTATTCGCGCCATCCCCCTCAAGCTGCATGGCGAGAATATTCCTGCACGCCTTGAGGTACGTGGGGAAGTGTTCCTCCCGCAGGCCGGGTTTGAAAAAATCAATGAGGAAGCTCGCCGCACCGGCGGGAAAGTGTTTGCTAACCCGCGTAATGCGGCAGCGGGTTCGCTGCGCCAGCTCGATCCGCGCATCACTGCGAAGCGACCGCTTACTTTCTTCTGCTACGGCGTGGGCGTGCTGGAGGGCGGCGAGCTGCCGGCCAGCCACTCGGCTCGGTTGCTGCAGTTCAAAGCATGGGGGCTGCCGGTGAGCGATCGCGTCACCCTGTGCCACACCCCCGAGGAAGTGCTTACTTACTATCGTAAAGTCGAGGAAGAGCGTCCCCACCTGGGCTTTGACATTGATGGCGTGGTGATCAAAGTCGATTCGCTGGCGCTGCAGGAACAGCTGGGTTTCGTCGCCCGCGCGCCGCGCTGGGCCGTGGCCTTTAAGTTCCCGGCACAGGAGCAGATGACCTTCGTCCGGGACGTGGAGTTCCAGGTGGGCCGCACCGGGGCGATTACGCCGGTGGCGCGTCTGGAGCCGGTCCATGTTGCCGGCGTGTTGGTGAGCAATGCCACCCTGCATAATGCCGATGAAATTGAACGCTTAGGCTTGAAAATCGGCGACAAGGTGGTGATTCGCCGGGCAGGCGATGTGATCCCGCAGGTGGTTAACGTGGTGCTTTCCGAGCGTCCGGCGGATGCCCGGGATGTCGTCTTCCCGACCCACTGTCCTGTATGTCAGTCAGACGTTGAACGGGTGGAAGGCGAGGCGGTAGCCCGCTGTACGGGCGGCCTGATCTGCGGCGCGCAGCGCAAAGAGTCGCTCAAGCACTTCGTCTCCCGTCGCGCGCTCGACGTTGACGGCATGGGCGACAAGATCATCGACCAGCTGGTGGAGAAAGAGTACGTCCATACCCCGGCGGATCTGTTCCGGCTGACGGCGGGGAAACTGACCGGGCTGGATCGGATGGGGCCGAAGTCCGCGCAAAACGTAGTCAACGCCCTCGAGAAAGCCAAAGAGACGACCTTCGCACGCTTCCTCTACGCCTTAGGTATTCGCGAGGTAGGAGAAGCGACGGCGGCGGGCCTGGCGGCGCATTTCGGCACTCTCGAAGCCCTGGAGCAGGCTTCCATTGAGGAGCTACAGAAAGTCCCTGATGTCGGCATCGTCGTCGCTACACATACCTTCAACTTCTTTGCCGAAGAGAGCAACCGCGATGTCATTGCGCAACTGCTGGCGGAGGGGGTTCGCTGGCCTGCGCCGGTGGTGGTGAAGGCGGAAGAGATTGATAGCCCGTTTGCAGGCAAAACCGTGGTCCTGACCGGCAGCCTCAGCCAGCTGTCGCGCGATGACGCCAAAGCGCGTCTGGTGGCGCTGGGGGCGAAGGTGGCAGGCAGCGTGTCGAAGAAAACCGACCTGGTGATTGCCGGCGAAGCGGCGGGGTCTAAGCTGGCGAAAGCGCAGGAGCTGGGCATCGAGGTGATTGACGAAGCCGAAATGATGCGTCTGCTGGGAGAATAACGTGGATAAAGCGCAGCTGGTCGAGATAGCCAATACCGAAATGCCGTTCGGTAAATACAAGGGACGTCGCTTAATCGATGTCCCGGAAGAGTATTTATTGTGGTTCGCGCGTAAGGATCAATTCCCTGCCGGGCATCTTGGCGAGCTGATGGCGTTGACCCTGCTGATTAAAACTGAGGGGCTGAGCGATCTGGTCCAGCCCCTGAAGAAAGCGCGTTAGGCTTTGGCCGCGTTGGCCTTTTCCTCAGCGAGACGCGCATCGGTTTGCTGCTTGTAGCGCCGCGCCAGCACCGCGCAGACCATCAGCTGGATTTGGTGGAAGATCATCAACGGCAGCACCATGATGCCGAGGATGGAGGTCGGGAAGAGAATATTGGCCATCGGAATGCCGTTGGCCAGGCTCTTTTTCGAACCGCAGAAAACGATGGTAATCTCATCGGCTTTGTTAAAGCCGCAGCGGCGGGCGACAAAGACGTTGACCGCGATGACGATGGCCAGCAGCACCAGGCTGACCACCACGATAAACAGCAGCGATCCCAGACCGACTTTATGCCAGATGCCATTCACCACCGCCTCGCTAAAGGCGGAGTAAACCACCAGCAGAATCGAGGTCTGGTCGGTCTTACCAATCCACTTCTTATGCTTCGCCACCCAGTCGCCAATCCACGGCCGCGATAAGTGACCGAGCACGAAAGGCAGCAGCAGCTGCAGCATAATTTTACCGACCTGCTCCAGACTGCCGCCTGCGCCGTGAAGGTTCATCAGGACCCCCACCAGTAGCGGGGAAACAAAGATCCCCAGCAGGCTGGAGGCCGAGGCTGAGCAAACCGCAGCCGCGACGTTGCCCCCGGCCAGCGAAGTAAAGGCGATAGCGGATTGCACGGTGGCCGGCAGAATGCACAGATAGATAAAGCCGCTGTAGAGCATCGGATCGACATTCACCGGCGCCCACCAGGCAAACAGAACCCCGAGTAGCGGGAAGAGAATAAAGGTGCTGCACATCACCCATAGATGCAAACGCCAGTGGCTGCCGCCGGCGATAATCGCCTCCCGGGAGAGTTTAGCGCCATGCATAAAGAACAGCAGCGCGATGGCGGCGGTGGTCAGATGTTCAAAGAAGGGGACGAAAGCGCCACGGGCCGGGAAGAATGAGGCCAGCAGGACAACGGTGATTAGCGTTGCCGTAAACGGATCGAGAATACGGAAAAGTTTCATAAACGCTCCTGAAAAGAGATGCGCTATTGTGCTTTTTTTCATTTGAGAAATAAAATTGATTTATTGCATCTATTCATGAATAAAAAAGATGAATTACTCTCTGCGTCAGTTAAAAGTATTTGTCACCGTCGCCCGGGCTAGAAGCTTCAGCCGGGCAGGGGAGATGATTGGCTTAAGTCAGTCGGCCGTCAGCCATAGCGTCAAGGAGCTGGAGCATCAGACCGGCGTCCGTCTGCTCGACCGTACTACTCGCGAAGTGGTGCTCACCGAGGCGGGTCAGCAGCTGGCGGGCAGGCTGGAACGTTTGCTTGATGAGTTGACGATTACCCTGCGCGACGCCGGGCGGGTAGGCCAGCAGCTGAGCGGCACCGTCAAGGTCGCCGCCAGTCAGACGATTTCCGCCCACCTTATTCCGCAGTGTATTGCTCACAGCAATCGTCGTTATCCCGATATCGATTTTGTGCTGCACGATCGGCCCCAGCAGTGGGTGCTGGAGAGTATCCGCCAGGGGGAAGTGGATTTTGGCATCGTGATTGATCCGGGCCCGGCGGCAGACCTTCAGTGTGAAGTGGTTCTGGCGGAACCATTTTTGCTGCTCTGCCGGGAGGATCATCCTTTTGCCAGCCTGACTGAAGTGCCGTGGCAGGCGCTGCAGGATGAAAGGCTAATCCTGCAGGATTATGCGTCCGGCAGCCGCCCGCTGATCGATGCGGCCCTCAGCAGGCTGGCTATCCGGGCGAACATCGTCCAGGAGATTGGCCACCCGGCAACGCTGTTTCCGATGGTAGAATCGGGAATTGGCATCAGCGTTCTGCCGGCGCTGGCGCTACCGTTACCGCAGGGGAGCCATCTGACGGTGAAACGGCTGACTCCGGTGATGGAGCGGCAGCTGATGCTGGCATGCAGGAAAAATCGCTCGCTGTCGACCGCCGCTCAGGCGTTATGGGAAATTGTGCGTGAAGAAGGGGAGAATTTAACCGCCGCCAGGGTTGAAGATCCGCTATATCAGCGCTGACAGGGGAGATTGCTGCGGAGGGACTCGTGGCAGGGCCATGTTCCGCGCATAGCAAAAAGGCGCCTTTAGGGCGCCTTTTTACATTGGTGGGTCGTGCAGGATTCGAACCTGCGACCAATTGATTAAAAGTCAACTGCTCTACCAACTGAGCTAACGACCCGAAGTGGTGGGTGATGACGGGATCGAACCGCCGACCCCCTCCTTGTAAGGGAGGTGCTCTCCCAGCTGAGCTAATCACCCACTTCGGTACTTCACATTTTGACAGAAAATCCAGCTGGCGAGAAAGTGGTGGGTGATGACGGGATCGAACCGCCGACCCCCTCCTTGTAAGGGAGGTGCTCTCCCAGCTGAGCTAATCACCCACTTCTCAATTTTCTGTTCTACACGGCGGAGACTACGTTAAGTAGTGGTGGGTGATGACGGGATCGAACCGCCGACCCCCTCCTTGTAAGGGAGGTGCTCTCCCAGCTGAGCTAATCACCCCCGCTGTGTGGAGTCGCATTATAGGGAGAGTTGAAAATGAGTCAACGCCTTTTCTAAAGAATTCGTTCGTTCGTCGTAAAATTAAACAAAGCGATCGCGAAACCGGCGCCATAGCATGATTTATAAACAAAAATGGCAAACCGTGACGTTCCGATGGGAACAACATTGAGGAATCAGCCCACGGTGTTAGAATATTGACCCATAATTTCCACCGGACATTGCCGGCTATCGGCATCTTTATTAAACGTAAGGCCAATTCATGAAAATCAAAACTCGCTTCGCGCCAAGCCCAACCGGCTATCTGCACGTTGGCGGTGCGCGTACTGCTCTCTATTCCTGGCTTTTTGCCCGTAACCACGGCGGTGAGTTTGTGCTGCGTATTGAAGACACCGATCTCGAACGCTCCACCCCGGAAGCAATTGAAGCCATCATGGATGGCATGAACTGGCTGAATCTGCAATGGGACGAAGGCCCCTATTTCCAGACCAAACGTTTCGATCGTTATAACAACGTAATCGATGAGATGCTGGAAGCCGGTACCGCTTACAAATGCTATTGCTCGAAAGAACGTCTGGAAGCGCTGCGCGAAGAGCAGATGGCGAAGGGTGAGAAGCCGCGTTACGATGGCCGCTGCCGCCATAGCCACGAGCACCATGCTGATGATGAGCCGTGCGTCGTGCGTTTCGCCAACCCGCAGGAAGGTTCGGTTATTTTTGACGATCAGATCCGCGGACCTATCGAGTTCAGCAACCAGGAACTGGACGATCTGATCATTCGCCGTACCGATGGTTCCCCGACCTATAACTTCTGCGTGGTGGTAGATGACTGGGATATGGCGATCACTCACGTGATCCGCGGCGAAGATCATATCAACAACACGCCGCGCCAGATCAACATCCTCAAAGCGCTGAATGCGCCGGTGCCGGTTTATGCGCACGTGTCGATGATCAACGGCGATGACGGTAAAAAACTTTCCAAGCGCCACGGCGCAGTGAGCGTGATGCAGTATCGCGACGACGGCTACCTGCCGGAAGCGCTACTCAACTATCTGGTGCGCCTGGGCTGGTCTCATGGCGATCAGGAGATTTTCACTCGCGAAGAGATGATTGAGTTCTTCTCGCTGGGTGCGGTGAGCAAATCCGCCAGTGCCTTTAACACCGATAAACTGCTGTGGTTAAACCATCACTATATCAATACCCTGCCGGCGGAGTATGTGGCAACGCATCTGCAGTGGCATATCGAGCAGGAAAATATCGACACTCGCAACGGCCCGCAGCTGGCTGAGCTGGTGAAACTGCTGGGCGAGCGTTGCAAGACGCTGAAAGAGATGGCCCAGAGCTGCCGCTACTTCTATGAAGAGTTCGCTGAATTCGATGCCGACGCCGCGAAAAAACATCTGCGTCCAGTGGCGCGTCAGCCGCTGGAAGTGGTTCGCGATAAGCTGGCGGCGATTAGCGACTGGACGGCGGAAAACGTCCATCACGCGATTCAGGCAACTGCTGATGAGCTGGAGGTGGGGATGGGTAAAGTCGGTATGCCGCTGCGCGTGGCGGTTACCGGGGCAGGGCAATCTCCTGCGCTAGACGTTACTGTCCATGCCATCGGTAAATCCCGTAGCGTAGATCGTATCAATAAAGCGCTGGCTTTTATCGCTGAACGCGAAGGCCAGGCGTCCTGACGGCGACGCAGCTGAAACAACGGCAGGTTACCCTGCCGTTTTTTTTGTCTGTTATTCCGGACTGGCGATGCCGAGGCGGGCAAGAAAACCGCTAATCCCTTCCCGGGCCAGCAGATCGCGGAGCTGCAGCTGTTCTGCCGGAGTCATCAGCTGTAGGGTTTCCGTGATTTGCCGCCAGATCGCGTCTGCCTCATTGACCAGGTATGCACCTGGCGATTCCGCGAGATGATTGTCGGTAAGCAGATGGCGTCTGGCAGGGATGTTGGTCAGAAACTCGCGTACCGGTTGGTCGATAACCACCAGTCTCGCTCGCCCCCCTTTAACGCCGGGTATTGCTTCGGTGCGCCATTGTTTCTCGCGAACCCAGCGATTGATCGTTTGTCTGGCCAGCCCCAGGCAGTCGGCAAGCTCTGCGGGCGTCATTTTATCTTTCAGTTTCATCATGGTTTACCGATCGCGGATCCCTAACCGAAGCAGTAACCCGGTGATCCCCTCGCGCAGCAACAAAGACATAAGCTGCTTCTGCTCGCTGGGGGTGAGTTCTTTACTGAGGGTCAGCAGCAGCGATTCCAGATCGCTATCATGGGGAGAATAGATGCCGGGCGTCTCCGCCACCCGCTGGGCGCTGCGGATAAACTCCCTGACTTGCTCATTGACATGGACCAGGCGCGCTTTGCCGCCCTGGACGCCAGGTCGCGGAGAGGTTTGCCAGCCTTCTTTCCGCACCCACTTATTGATAGTTTGCCGACTGTAGCCGGTTAGATGGGCAATTTCTTCAGGTGTCATTCGTTCCTTGAGCATACTATTTCCTGAGTAAATGTATGGGAATTAGCTGCCCATGTTATAGCATCCTTTTACGTGAAAAGGTGACCTGTTTAACTTCTGACTGCGATAAGGCTCGCAATGTCAGCAAGTTGCCTGCTTTTTCAGCGATTGAATCGGGAAGGATAATTTTGCTGTTGACACCTGAGCGAGGAATTCATATTATGCCGCCCGTCAACACGACACGCTTTACGTTACGGGGCTATAGCTCAGCTGGGAGAGCGCTTGCATGGCATGCAAGAGGTCAGCGGTTCGATCCCGCTTAGCTCCACCAAATTCTGCACCCAGCGGATTTGGTTCGTAAAGAAGTCCTGTGGGGCTATAGCTCAGCTGGGAGAGCGCTTGCATGGCATGCAAGAGGTCAGCGGTTCGATCCCGCTTAGCTCCACCAAAATTCAGAACCCTCGCTTCGGCGGGGGTTTTTGTTTTTAGCGGGTTTCATGTAAAGCACTTTCTGGTTACGTCAGTTAATCTCCAGCAATTAAAATCGAAAGTAATTTCAGACTTTTTCCTGATAATTCGCCTTGCCTGCCCTAAATAAGCAACATAACATTTCCCCCATTAAACGTGATGAGGTTTCTGGAGTTTTAATTAACAATAATGCTTGATAAAATTAACATTAATATCAAAAAAACTCTATTGGCCTTTATCATTTGTTTAGTCGCTATTCCGCTGGCTCGTTTTATTTCACCGCAAACGATAATTGACGGCAACCTTATTTATATTGCCTGGCTGCCAATCAGCGTGATGTTTTCTGTTATTTTTATCTTTGGCCGCTATGCAATTGCGCCATTAATTCTCGCGTTTGCCATCACCAATAGTTTTCTCATTAAATTAACGCTGCCGCAGGCGTTTATCTTACTTTTTTGTCAACTGTTCGCCGTGTTTGTCTCCTGCGCTATTCTGCGACTGTTGGTGGGGAAGCGCTGGCGCTGCGGTCCAACGGCAAAACATATGGGGGCGCGGATCTTCTGGGGCGGCTTCTTCGCGCCGGTGCTCCTGAAAATCACCATGTATCTCGCCGGACAATATTTTGCGTTTCCATTAGCTATTACCAGTTACTTTGGTAGTATGCCGTTGATTTATACTGTAATAGATATCCAAAGTTTAATCAGTGCGGCATTAATTTTTACGACGTTTCTTTATTATCCAATGCGGATGATTATCAGTCCGCGCTACGCCCGACGTTTCTGGCAGCAGGAATGTTTACCGTGGCTGGCACCGCAATATCGCTCCTTTACCCTATATTGGTTTATCGCGTTGGCGGTGATATTAACGCTATTGTGTGCGCCGTATCAGTCTGAATTTATTGCCGGTTATTTAGTTCCGGTTATTTTTATTGTCTACTTTATCGGTATCAGTCGAATAGGCCATGCGCTATTGCGTATTTCATGGTCTGTCTCGGCCTTTTTGCTGGTGGTATATAACAAAAACTTTCTCCAGGGGGTGCAAAGCGAGTATTCACTCTCCTTTGTGCTGTCGGTTCTGATCTCCTTTACTATCTGTTTGTTTTATATGGCCGACATCTATGCCCGCAGCGACCGCAACAAACGCCGCTGGCGTAGCCAGGCGGAAGAGGATCCGCTGACCGGCTTGCCTAACCTGCGCGCGCTGGAGAGCCATTTACAGAGCTGTCCTCAGCAGGCTATCTGCAGCCTGCGTATTGATAATCTCGACTTTCTCAGTCGGCATTATGGTCTGATGATGGGGGTGGACTGTAAACGGCAGATTATTCGGGCGCTGCAACCGCTGTTGGGAGCGGCGGATAAAGTCTTCCAGGTACCGGGCAGCGAACTGATCCTCGTGCTTGATGGACCGGAGCCGTCGTCCCGCTTGAACCATATGGTCGCGGTCCTCAACCACAAAAAGTTCAGCTGGCACAATCAGCCGCTGGATTTGGAGTTTGGCGCGGCCTGGGGCCGCGATGACGGCCAGGGTGAGGGACTTTACCAGATGCTGGGCCAGCTAAGCTGGCTTTCCGAACAGGCGGGCAGTGAACGTCGGGTGCTGGCGCTGGACGAGGAGCAGGATCTGGTGGTGGATCAAACTACCGAGCAGGTGCGCCTCCTTATGCGCGTCAAGCAAGTGCTCAAAGATCGCGCGCTGATGCTCTATGCGCAACCGATTCAGAATCCGGAGGGGGAGGGTTATCATGAGATCCTCACGCGCATGCGCTGTGGCGATAGCGTCATTATGCCCGACCGATTCATTCCGCTGATTGTGCAGTTTAACCTCAGCCAACGTTTTGACATGCTGGTGCTGGAGACCTTGTTCAGTATGCTCCATAAGCATCCCGGCCAGCGCTTCTCGGTCAACCTGCTGCCTGCAACTCTGATGCAAAAGAACAGCGCAGGGCAGATTATCGCGCTGTTTCAACGCTATAGCGTCTCGCCAGAACTTATAACTATTGAGGTGACCGAAGAGCAGGCCTTCTCTAATGCGGACACCAGTCGGCAAAATCTTGAAGCGTTGCGCGCGTTTGGCTGCGCCATCGCTATTGATGACTTTGGCACCGGCTATGCGAACTATGAACGTCTGAAACATTTACAGGCCGATATCATTAAGATTGACGGCTGCTTCGTCCGCGACATCCTCACGGACCCGCTGGACGCCATCATGGTGAAATCGATTGTCGAGATGGCGCGGGCGAAACAGATGAGCGTGGTGGCGGAATATGTCGAAAGCGAACCGCAAAAAGCGCGCTTGCTGGAGCTGGGCGTGAATTATCTGCAGGGTTATCTGATCGGTAAACCACAGCCGCTGGGTGAATGACGGGCAAAAAAAAGCCGGGCATTGCCCGGCTCAGATGACTGACGTCTGTTACAGAACCAGCGCCGCAATCGAGGCGGACAACACGCTAACCAGCGTGGAGCCGTACACCAGCTTCAGACCGAAGCGAGAAACTACGTTGCCCTGTTCTTCGTTCAGACCTTTGATCGCCCCGGCAATAATGCCGATAGATGAGAAGTTGGCGAAGGAGACCAGGAAGATAGAGATAATGCCTTCCGCGCGCGGGGAGAGCGTCGAGGCAATTTTCTGCAGATCCATCATGGCGACGAATTCATTGGAGACCAGTTTGGTAGCCATAATACTGCCCACCTGCAGCGCTTCGCTTGCCGGCACACCCATCACCCAGGCAACCGGGTAGAAGATATAGCCGAGGATACCCTGGAAGGAAATGCTATAGCCGAACCAACCGGTCACGGTGGCGAACAGGGCATTCAGCGCCGAGATCAGCGCGATGAAGCCGATCAACATCGCCGCCACGATAATCGCGACTTTAAAACCTGCCAGAATATACTCGCCCAGCATCTCGAAGAAGCTCTGACCTTCGTGCAGATTCGACATCTGCAGATTTTCTTCGCTCTCTTCCACGCGGTAAGGGTTAATTAATGACAGAACGATAAAGGTGCTGAACATGTTGAGCACCAGCGCCGCAACGACATACTTTGGCTGCAGCATGGTCATGTAAGCGCCTACGATGGACATGGACACGGTGGACATCGCCGTCGCCGCCATGGTGTACATGCGGTTGCGCGACATTTTGCCGAGAATATCTTTATACGCGATAAAGTTTTCCGACTGGCCGAGGATCAACGAGCTCACGGCGTTGAAGGACTCCAGCTTGCCCATGCCGTTAACTTTCGACAGGACGGTACCGATCGCGCGAATGACAATCGGCAGGATACGAATATGCTGCAAAATGCCGATCAAAGCCGAAATGAAGACGATAGGGCACAAAACTTTGAGGAAGAAGAAGGCCAGGCCTTTATCGTTCATGCCGCCGAACACGAAGTTTGTCCCTTCGTTGGCAAACCCGAGGAGTTTTTCAAACATCTCGGAAAATCCTTTCACAAAACCCAGACCAATATCGGAGTTGAGGAAGAACCAGGCCAGCAGGACTTCAATGACAAGCAGTTGAACAACATAACGAATACGGATCTTTTGGCGGTCATGGCTGACCAACAGGGCCAGTATAGCCACCACAACGATCGCGAGGACAAAATGCAAGACGCGGTCCATAGTTGCTCCAAATATGAGGCAGGTTAAATTTCCGTGCACATTCTATGCAACGGCTTTAAAGAAAACGAGATCAATTGCACACTATTGCAAGGAACTGTGACCAATGGCAAAAATAGTGATCCAACATCCACTTTTGTTATGTTACGTAAAGGTTTTAAAAGTTGCATTCTTGTACTACTCTTAATAGCGGGCTGGATCTCGTTTTCTGACGCCCGTATTCCATTTCCGGCCAGCTATTGTTCCCTTCTATCACAGCAATCATTATCTCCATTCTAAATGAACTTGATAATCATTCGCATTTTGATAGCATGAAACATAGCAAAGGCTATATTTCCAGAGGCAGATGATGACTAGCAGTCGCGTTGAGAATAGCAGTAGTCGCGCCGCGCGCAAGGTGAAGCTCGCCTTAATGGGCCCGGCTTTCGTCGCTGCCATTGGCTATATCGATCCGGGTAATTTCGCCACTAACATTCAGGCCGGCGCCAGCTTTGGCTACCAGCTGCTGTGGGTCGTGGTGTGGGCTAACCTGATGGCGATGCTGATCCAGGTGCTTTCTGCCAAACTGGGCATTGCCACCGGCAAAAACCTGGCCGAGCAGATCCGCGACCATTACCCGCGTCCTGTTGTCTGGTTTTACTGGGTACAGGCGGAAATTATCGCTATGGCCACCGATCTGGCTGAATTTATCGGCGCCGCAATTGGTTTTAAGCTGGTACTCGGCGTATCGCTTCTGCAGGGGGCGGTGCTGACCGGGGTGGCGACTTTTCTGATCCTGATGCTGCAGCGGCGCGGGCAAAAACCACTGGAGAAGGTGATCGGTGGATTGTTGCTGTTTGTCGCCGTGGCCTATGTCGTGGAGTTGATCTTTTCCCAGCCCGCGCTGGCTCCTCTGACGAAAGGGCTGGTGATCCCCACGCTGCCCAACGGGGAGGCGGTATTCTTAGCCGCCGGGGTACTGGGTGCGACAATCATGCCGCACGTTATCTACTTACATTCCTCGCTTACCCAGCATCTGCATGGCGGAACGCGAAAAGAACGCTATAACGCGACCCGCTGGGATGTGGCGATCGCTATGACCATTGCCGGGTTCGTCAATCTGGCGATGATGGCGACCGCTGCGGCGGCATTCCACTTTAATGGCCATACCGGCGTCGCCGATCTCGATCAGGCCTACATGACGCTGGAGCCGCTGCTGAGCCACGCGGCGGCGACCATCTTTGGCCTCAGCCTGATTGCCGCCGGTTTATCGTCGACCGTGGTGGGCACTCTGGCAGGTCAGGTCGTTATGCAGGGGTTTATCCGCTTTCATATTCCGCTGTGGTTTCGCCGGACGATCACCATGCTGCCGTCGTTTGTCGTCATTCTGCTGGGGCTGGATCCTACGCGCATCCTGGTAATGAGTCAGGTGTTGCTCAGCTTTGGCATTGCGCTTGCCCTGGTGCCGCTGCTGATATTTACCAGCAATGCGAAGCTGATGGGGGACCTGGTGAATACCCGTTGGGTGAGAGGCATCGGCTGGGCGATAGTCGCTATTGTGGTGAGCCTGAACGGCTGGTTAATAGTGGGGTCGCTGCTCGGGGTGGATTAATTGATTCCTGATGCTGAATAAAGTAAAGGGGAGCCGATGGGCTCCCCTTTTCGTTTGTTAGTGATGGCCATGTCCATGACCGTGACCGCGTCCACCCGGGCCGCGTCCCCAGCCGCCGCGGTGGTCATCGCGGTCGTTCCAGCCAGCACGATAGCCGCGCTCCCAGGCTTTATCTCTGCCTTTGTACCAGCCTTTGTGCCAGCCGTTGTCATGACGATGCCAACGGTTATCACGCCATTCATAGTGACGACGCCAGTAATCACGGTCGCGCCAGCTGCCACCGTCCCAGTAGTTACCGTAATTGTCACGATCGCCTATTTGTAATTTTACCGACGGCAGCAGGGTGATTTCACCAGCGTTAGCGACCAGTGGCCCTGCGGCCAGCAGTACTGCTGCCAGAATCAGTGACCTGAACATACTCTTCTCCTTCACGATCGGGGCCGTAAGCGGCCTGTTAACCTGATATTACGGGCCGGTAAAGACCCGCCGCATCGGACGAACTCCGAAAGCGCAGGAAAGAGCACTTTTTGCTAAAGTAACATTTGCTTTACAGCGCAAGGATGGCGTCGATGGCCGCGCACTCCTCGGTGGTGAAATGGCGATTCTGCAGCATGCCGACGGCATCATCCAGTTGCGCGGTTTTGCTGGCGCCGATCAGCACCGAGGTGACTTTCTCTTCGCGCAACACCCAGGCCAGCGCCATCTGCGACAGCTTCTGCCCACGCGCTTCCGCCTGCCTGTTAAGCTGACGAATTTTTTCTAATCGGGCAGGAGTCAGTTGCTCCGGCTGCAGAAAACGACTGCTGCTGGCGGCGCGCGAGTCGGCCGGAATGCCGTTGAGATAGCGGTCGGTAAGTTGCCCACCGGCCAGCGGTGAAAACGCTATGCTTCCAATCCCTTCCGTCTGCAGAAAATCCAGCAATCCTTCTTCCACGCCGCGTTCGAACATCGAGTAGCGAGGCTGGTGAATGATGCAGGGGGTGCCGAGGTCGTTAAGGATCTTCACCGCCTCCCGCGCCTGGGCCAGAGGATAGTTGGAGATCCCGACATATAGCGCTTTACCCTGACGAACCAGATGATCGAGCGCACGCATCGTTTCCATCAGCGGCGTCTGTGGATCAGGCCGGTGATGGTAAAAAATATCGACGTATTCCAGCCCCATGCGTTTAAGGCTCTGGTTAAGACTGGCTACCAGATATTTTCGCGATCCCCAGTCGCCGTAAGGGCCGTCCCACATCGTGTAACCTGCTTTAGTGGAGATGATTAACTCATCGCGATAAGGCAGGAGCGACTCTTTCAGGATGCGGCCAAAGTTGCTTTCCGCCGAGCCCGGCGGCGGGCCATAGTTGTTGGCCAAATCGAAATGGGTTATACCGAGGTCAAAAGCGTGCAGGAGCATCTGCCGGCTGGTTTCCACTCGCGTTTCATCGCCAAAGTTATGCCACAGGCCAAGGGAAATAGCCGGTAGCTGCAGACCGCTGCGGCCGCAGCGCGGTACTCCATCGTTTGATATCGCGTGGTGCTTGCCTGGTAAACCATTCTTCCTCCGCCGACAAAACAGGATGTGTATACGTTTACACTAAACAATGTTCTGCGTGGAGTACACTGCTTTTTCTGCGTAATTATTGCTTTACACTGCCATTATCAGCTCCCATCTGGACAGGCGGATCGCTTATTCAATACTCAAATTACACCTGCACCAAAATGAGGATAATGGATATGCAACCGACCTACACTATTGGGGATTATCTGCTGGATCGCCTTGTCGACTGCGGTATTGATCGCTTGTTCGGCGTGCCGGGAGATTACAACTTACAGTTTCTCGATCGCGTCATCGCGCACAGCGCCTTGGGGTGGGTCGGCTGCGCCAACGAGCTGAATGCGGCATATGCCGCTGACGGCTATGCGCGCATCAAAGGGGCCGGTGCGCTGCTGACCACTTACGGCGTCGGCGAATTGAGCGCGCTGAACGGCATTGCGGGTAGCTATGCGGAACATATTCCGGTATTGCATATCGTCGGTGCGCCCTCTACCGGCGCCCAGCAGCGCGGCGAACTGCTGCACCATACCCTCGGCGATGGCGATTTTCGCCATTTCGCCCGTATGAGCGAGCATATCACCTGTAGCCAAGCGCTGCTGACCGCCGGCAACGCCTGCCATGAAATCGACCGTGTGCTGCGCGATATGTTGACGCATCATCGCCCCGGCTATTTGATGCTGCCAGCCGATGTCGCCAGAGCGGCAGCGATTGCCCCAGCCCAGCGCTTGCTGGTGGAGCCCGCTCCGGCGGATGAAAACCAGCTTGCCGGGTTCTGCGAACATGCCAGCCGCCTGCTGCGGGGCAGCCGACGCATTTCCCTGCTGGCGGACTTCCTGGCGCAACGTTATGGCCTGCAGAAGACGCTCCGGGAGTGGGTGGCGAAAACGCCTGTCGCCCATGCGACGATGCTCATGGGCAAGGGATTGTTTGATGAGCAGCAGAGCGGGTTTGTCGGCACCTACAGCGGGATTGCCAGCGCGCCGCAGACCCGGGAGGCGATTGAAAACGCCGACACCATCATCTGCATTGGCACGCGCTTCACCGACACCATCACCGCAGGATTTACCCAACATCTGGCGCGGGAAAAGACTATTGAGATCCAGCCCTTCGCCGTCAGGGTGGGCGATCACTGGTTCAGCGGGGTGCCGATGGATAAGGCTTTGGCCGCGCTGATGACGCTTTCCGCCCCGCTGGCGGCGGAGTGGGCTATGCCTCAGGTCGTGGCGCCGGAGGCTGAGGAGGGCGCTGAAGGCGAGTTGACCCAGAAAAATTTCTGGGCGACGGTGCAGGGCGCCCTGCGTCCGGGGGATATTATTCTCGCCGATCAGGGGACGGCCGCCTTTGGTATTGCGGCGCTGAAGCTGCCCTCTGAAGCATCGCTGATCGTCCAGCCGCTGTGGGGCTCGATTGGTTTTACTCTCCCGGCCGCCTATGGCGCACAAACCGCGGCGGCGGAGCGGCGGGTGGTGCTAATTGTCGGCGATGGCGCGGCCCAACTGACCATTCAGGAGATGGGCTCCATGCTGCGTGATAAGCAAAAGCCGCTTATTCTGCTGCTGAATAACGAAGGGTATACCGTGGAACGGGCGATTCATGGTCCAGAGCAGCGCTACAATGACATCGCTCTGTGGGACTGGCAGCGGCTGCCGGAAGCCTTCGCCCCTGACGTTGCTTCGCGCTGCCGGCGGGTCACTCAGACGTCTGAACTGCGGGAGGCTATGACGGAGAGCATCACCTCAGATACCCTCACCCTGGTAGAAGTGATGCTGCCGAAAATGGATATCCCCGATTTCCTGCGCGCGGTGACGCAGGCCCTTGAGGAGCGAAACAGCCGCGTTTAATCGGTATGCCGTTTGGCAATCATCAACGGTCTCCCGGCCAGCAACAGCCAGGCCGGGAGCATCACCATACACAACAGCGGCAGCAGAGTCGTATCCGGGACCACCACGGCGGCCATAAACAGGCTCAACCAGCCGTCGCGAGTGACGACCAGCACCATGCCGAGGATCGCGCAGGAAACGGTGATTGCCGCCGGCACTGCGTCAACATGAGCATGCAGCATCAGCCCCAGCGCTACCCCGACGAACACCGCCGGGAAAATTCGCCCGCCGCGAAAGCCGCTGGCTGAGGCAAGAACCAGGGCCGCCAGTTTGACCAGCGCGATAAGCAGAAAATCCGCGGCGGTTAGCGTCTGGCTGAAGGCCAGCTGCTGCATCTCATCCAGCCCTTTAAATAGCGTTAAGGGCCCGCCTATCGTCCCCACGATCCCCAGCAGCAGCCCGCCGATGCCGAGGGTCAGGATTGGATTTTTCAACCGATGCATCATGGCATGCAGTCGCGGCAGACACCAGACGGCCACCATGCCGACGGCGATAGCGATCAGGGCGACGATAATGCCGCTGAGAATATCAACGAAGCGCATCTGACCATAGTGCGGGACCGGCAGTGAAAAATGGGGATGGAAAAACAGACCCGTCGTCAACGCGCCGGCGGCGGCGGCGAGGAGGGGAGCAAAGAGGCGATCCCACAGTGGCGTATCGTTGCTGCTATTGAGGGTTTGCGAAAAAATCAGCGCGGCGGCAACCGGGGTACCGAAGAGGGCGCCGATGGTGCCTGAGGCCGCGAGGATGGTCCAGTCCAGCGAGCTGACGCGCGGAAACAGTCGGGAGCCGACGGCGACAGCCAGCGCGATATTCACCACCATAATCGGATGCTCCGGGCCGAGGCTGACGCCGCCGGCGAGGCCGAGGATCAGTGCGGCCAGGAGTCCGGGCAGCGCGCCGGTGGCAATGGGAGCGCCGATTAACGACTCGGTCGCTGGATCCGGCCCGGCGTGCCCGGGGCTGTAACGAATGACCAGACCCACCGCGATGCCTGTCGCCGTCAGCATGGCGATGATCCACAGCGGGCTGTCGGCGCTCACCCCCAACTGCGCGGGCAGATTGCTCCACAGCACGCGCTGCAGCAGCGCGGCAACCTTCATCGCCACGATCAGGATCAGGCTGCAGGCGATACCTATCAGGATGGCCGGCACCGACAGGATCAGCATTGTTCTGGCGCGAGGATGGAGCATGGAAATGTCCTTGTAAAAGTGCTGGAGCACTACTTTGCCTTCGTCAGCGGAGACCGTCGATGCAAATGGTGCTGAAACGATAAAGTTAAGGTGACATCTGATATCCGGCGCGTCCTTTACAGGCTACCTTGCATAGATTACAAACTAAATGTGACCTGTGTCGCTAAACAAGGGGCGTCTGCGCGTTGGACGTTGTTGTTAAGCCGCCATGAATTTACAGTGTGCCAAAAGATTTATTTTGACTTTAGCGGAGCCGTAACGGAATGACAAAATTTGCTTTAGTAGGAGATGTCGGGGGGACCAACGCCCGCCTGGCGCTATGTGATCTGGCGAGTGGAGAGATCTCTCGCGCAAAGACCTATTCCGGGCTCGATTACCCCAGTCTGGAGGCAGTGGTGCGCGTCTACCTCGAGGAGCACCAGGTAACGGTCAACGAAGGTTGTATCGCCATCGCATGCCCGATTACCGGCGACTGGGTGGCGATGACCAACCATACCTGGGCTTTCTCTATCGCCGAAATGAAGCGTAACCTCGGCTTTGCCCATCTGGAGATAATTAACGATTTTACCGCTGTTTCAATGGCCATTCCGATGCTGAAAGCTGAGCACCTTATTCAGTTTGGCGGCAGTGCGCCGGTAGCGGGCAAACCGATCGCCGTTTATGGCGCCGGGACCGGGCTCGGCGTGGCGCATCTGGTCCACGTTGATAAGCGTTGGGTCAGCCTGCCGGGCGAAGGCGGTCATGTTGATTTTGCCCCGAACAGCGAAGAAGAAGGGATCATTCTGGAAGAGCTACGCGCCGAGCTGGGGCATGTTTCCGCAGAACGCGTGCTCTCAGGTCCCGGGCTGGTCAACCTGTATCGCGCGATTGTCAAATCGGACGGCCGACTGCCGGAGAACCTGCAGCCGCGTGAGGTGACCGAGCGAGCGCTGGCGGATAGCTGCACTGACTGTCGTCGGGCGCTGTCGCTGTTCTGCGTCATTATGGGACGCTTCGGCGGTAACCTGGCGCTGACCCTCGGGACGTTTGGCGGGGTGTATATCGCCGGCGGCATCGTGCCGCGCTTCCTGGAGTTCTTTAAAGCCTCTGGTTTCCGCGGCGGTTTTGAAGACAAAGGCCGTTTTAAAGCTTATGTTCAGGATATCCCGGTTTACCTGATTGTGCATGATAACCCAGGCCTGCTGGGCTCCGGCGCGCATCTGCGTCAGACGCTGGGCCAGGTGCTTTAAGCATTCTTCTCCCGGGCTACCGTCGTAGCCCGGATGGCGGTGCTTTCCGCTCTCTACAGATTCATCAGCTGGCGAAACTCTTTCACTTTACTGCGACTGACCGGAACCTGAAACTCCAGGTCACGCAGGCGCAGCACATAGGTGTTGTTGAACCACGGCTCAATTTCCCGAATTTTGCTGAGATTTACGCAATACGAGCGGTGGCAGCGGAAGAAATGCGCGGTGGGCAGTTTGCTGCAGAATTCAGTAATGTTCATCGGCATGACGAATGACTCCCGGCGGGTATAGACGAATGTCATCTTTTCATGCGCCTCGGCATAATAAATATCATGAATACTGGTGACGATGATCCGCTCATCTTTGATCAGATTGATGGTGTCGTTTTCCCGTGGCGCCGCGCTGGCTAATCCTGAAGCAGCGTTATTTTGCTGCTGCCAGGCGGTGGTCAGCTTTTGCAGCATATTGATGATGCGCGACTCCTGGTAAGGTTTCAGGATGTAGTCAAATGCTTCCAGCTCAAAGGCTTCCACCGCATGTTCTTTCCACGCGGTGATAAAGACGATAAAAGGTTTATGGGCAAACTGGCTGATGTTTTGCGCCAGCAGAACCCCGTCGAGCGACGGAATATTGATATCGAGAAAGATGGCGTCGACCTTGTTGTGCTGGAGAAATTTCAGCACGTCCAGGCCGTCGTCAAAGCTGCCGACGATCTCCATCTGGCTATGGGTGTTAATAAGCCAGGAGAGCTCCTGCTGGGCCAGAAACTCATCCTCCACAATGATAACTTTCATCTTTTCTCCGCTCATGACAACAGCGACTCCGTCAGCGCCTGCGGCGTAGAGTTATTGGGGACATAAAAGGCGATTTCGGTTCCCGGCGTCAGATTGCGGATATGCAAACCCTCGCCGTAGAGAAGTTTCACCCGATGATGCACATTGAGCAGGCCGATTTTGTTACCCGGCATCTCATCGGCTTCCACGCGGGCGACCACGGCGGGATCGATACCGTTGCCCGTATCGCGAACGCTGATGCGTACCCGATTTCCGCACTCGTTAATGCCGATCGTCACCACGCCTTTGCCTTTACAGGGTTGAATACCGTGAACAATGGCATTTTCCACCAGCGGCTGGATAAGCAGGCTCGGGATCACGCAGCTGACGTCGTCGTCAATATCGTAGATGACCGTCAGCTTGTCGCCGAATCGCGCCTGTTCAATAGCGATATAATCTTTGATCTGATACAGCTCTCGTTTGATATCAATCTGCTCATCGTCTTTTAATTCGATGTTATAGCGCAGGTAGCGCGACAGATTAAAAATGAGCTGGCGCGCGGTGTCCGGATTAAGGCGAATCGAGGAGGAGATCGCGTTCAGCGCATTAAATAAAAAATGCGGGTTAATTTTGCTTTGCAGGGCGCGCAGCTCCGCTTTGTTGGCCATCTCCCGCAGCTGTTCGGCGCGGGAGACTTCCAGCTGGGTGGAGATTATTTGCGACAGGCCAATCGCCATCTCCTGCAGCGTCGAAGTGATGCGATGGGCGTGGCAGTAATAGATTTTTAGCGTGCCGGTCACCACCCCTTTTTCCCACAGCGGGATCACCATCAAGGAGTGGATCTCCGGGGTGCGGTGGGCTTCGTCATTGTTTTTTATGATGATTTTCCCATAACGAATCGCCTGCCGGGTGGTGGGGCTAATCATATCGTCGTGGCGTTGATAGTTGGCTTCACCGACGCCCACGTAGGCCAGTACGTGCTCGGTATTGGTGATCGCCACCGCGTCGGCGGTAATGTCGCGGCGGATAATCTCGCAAACCTGGCGCAGAGAATCGCTGTTAACGTGTCGAAACAGCGGCAGGGTTTTGTTGGCGATATCGAGCGCCAGTTTCGCCTGCCGCGCCGCGCTGGCCTCCTTTTCCCCTTCAACGCTCTGCACCAGCAGCACGATAAAGCCGATGCAGACGCTGCCGAGGATCATCGGGATACCAATTTTCGAAACAATATCTACGCCGAGACTCAGGGAAGGCGCCCAGACCACCACCAGGATCATGGTCAGAGTTTCACACATCATCCCCGCCAGAATGCCGATTTTCCACCGTTGTTCGCGGGCCACTTTACGATTAATCAACCCCGACAGCAGGCCGGCGACAATGCTGGTGATAAAGCAGGGCACCGCGGTCACGCCGTCGATATCAATCAAATAGCGGTGCACGCCGGCAATCGCCCCGACAATCGCGCCCACCCAGGGACCAAACAGGATCCCACCGGACATCACGGCGATAATGCGGACGTTCACCAGGGACCCCTCAACCGGGACGCCGGACCAGGTACTAAATAGCGCGAACAGCGAGAAAATGGCTGTCACCGCCAGCAGCTCTTTCGGAGTATGGGCCGACTTATGCAACAGTTCGCGGAACAGGCGCAGGCGAATAAGGAAAAAGAGGCAAATAAGCATCAGGGCCGCACGATCATAGACCGCCAGCATCATAGTAAAGATTTCGTGCATGGGTGCGCCGCGTCAGTGGCCAGAAAGGGACATGATAAAAAACCTGACGGCAGAAGACCAGCCGTGGAACCATAAAGCGGAAAAGTCGCACTTTTTAAAGGGGATTAATTAAAAAGCATCGCGATAGCGGCGGTCTTCGCCATTAACGATAATATTCTGTGTTAAGAAAGATATCAGTGTGTTACCACTTTTATACAACCCGGGATTATTCCGCCAATGAACTGCCGCATTTAGCGCAGTCGATACCCGTTTTATATGCCAGGGAATATTTTTTAACGGGCCTCTCGACAACATGAATTTTTTCAGGTTATTTTCTAAACGAGCCGCAACAGCGGCAGCGTCGCTCGGACGGTCCGGGCGCTAACGTTAATTAGAGGAACCTATGGCTGAATCCAGTCCTGAACGCCGTTTTACGCGTATCGATCGTCTCCCTCCGTACGTTTTTAACATTACTGCTGAACTGAAAATGGCTGCGCGTCGGCGCGGCGAAGATATTATCGATTTCAGTATGGGTAATCCCGATGGCGCGACGCCGCCGCATATCGTGGAAAAACTCTGCACCGTTGCTCAACGGCCTGACACCCATGGTTACTCTACCTCGCGGGGGATCCCGCGCCTGCGTCGCGCCATTTCACGCTGGTATGAAGAACGCTATAACGTCGATATCGATCCGGAATCGGAAGCGATCGTCACCATTGGTTCGAAAGAGGGGCTGGCGCACCTGATGCTGGCGACGCTGGATCATGGCGACACCGTACTGGTGCCGAACCCCAGCTATCCGATTCATATCTATGGCGCGGTGATTGCCGGGGCGCAGGTGCGCTCAGTGCCGCTGGTGGAAGGGGTGGATTTCTTTAACGAGCTGGAACGCGCCATCCGCGAGAGCTATCCGAAGCCGAAGATGATGATCCTTGGCTTTCCCTCAAATCCGACCGCGCAGTGCGTCGAACTGGATTTCTTTGAAAAGGTTGTCGCTCTGGCGAAGCAGTATGACATTCTGGTCGTCCACGATCTGGCCTATGCCGATATCGTGTATGACGGCTGGAAAGCGCCCTCCATCATGCAGGTGCCCGGCGCGCGAGATGTCGCCGTCGAGTTCTTTACCCTGTCGAAAAGCTATAACATGGCCGGCTGGCGCATTGGCTTTATGGTGGGTAATAAGACTTTGGTGAATGCCCTCGCTCGTATCAAAAGCTATCATGACTACGGGACTTTTACTCCGCTGCAGGTGGCGGCGATAGCTGCGCTGGAGGGCGATCAGCAGTGCGTGCGCGATATTGCCGAACAGTATAAGCGCCGTCGCGATGTGCTGGTCAAAGGGCTTCATGAGGCCGGCTGGATGGTGGAGTGTCCGAAAGCGTCTATGTACGTGTGGGCGAAAATACCGGAACCTTACGCCGCCATGGGGTCGCTGGAGTTTGCGAAAAAGCTGCTTAATGAAGCGAAGGTTTGCGTCTCGCCGGGGATTGGCTTTGGCGACTATGGTGATACCCACGTCCGCTTCGCCCTGATCGAGAACCGGGACCGTACGCGCCAGGCGATCCGCGGTATCAAGGCGATGTTCCGCGCGGATGGTCTGCTGGCCTCCGCGAGCTAGCGCTGCGGGCAGCACGGCAAAATAAAAACGGGAGCCAGTGGGCTCCCGTTTTTTTTGACACCGCTGCAGTCTAGATCATCAGGGCAAAAGTACCGGCCCAAACGATGACCATAAAAGAGAGGCCCATAAAGAAGTATTTCACGACTCATCACTCCACGCGCTTGTGCGACGTTCAAATGAATTAATTGTTCTGTTTTTCAAGGGCTGTCGCCAGTGTAACTTCACCCTGCAGCAGCCCGTAATTCTGTGCGTTTAGTGCTCCAGATGGCGCTAATGTACGCCTAAAAAATCAGGGAAACAAGAGGCATTTTTTTATTAATTTTTAGTTACTTACGAGTGTCGTGATTCGGCGACACATTAATTTCACAGGGTAATAAATTTAGCGCCAGCGACGCGAAGGAAACGGGTTTTAGCGATGGGGCGGGCCGAGAAGGCCAACGAGAGCGCGCGGCATTATCTTTGCCACGCGCCGCCGTCGGTTCAGGGCAGGTCTGAGGCGCGCTGTCGCCACTCGGCCGGGTAGTGTGCCGGGATAAAGCGCAGCGTCAGCGCCATGAGTAGCAGGACGCAGATCGCATGCCAGGACCAGTCAAGCGTGTAGTTCCCGCTCAGGCTACGCAGCAGGCCGGAAAGCCAGGGCGACAGACCGGCGATGATAAATCCGATCCCCTGCATAAAGGCTACCAGCCTGCCGGCCACCGCCGGTTGTCCGGCGTGATCCAGCGCCAGCACCAGGCACAGAGGAAACGCCCCGCCCAACCCCACGCCGCAGGCAATGGCCCACAGCGCAGAGAAATGCTCTGGCAGCCAGATAAAGCCGCAGAAGCCAATCAGCTGTAGCGCCAGCGCTAGCAGAAGAAGCTGGCGCCGATCCTCCTGGCGAGCCAGCGCCGGGAGCAGCAGCGCGCCGGCGGTTTGCCCGACGGTCAGCAGCGCCAGCAGCGAACCGCTGTACTGGGCGCTATCGCCTAGCTGGATGTAGTAAGGAGGCAGCCAGGCGATCAGGCTGGCGTAACCGGCATTGATCAGTCCGAAATAGAGTCCCAGCGTCCAGGCGCGGCGCTGGCCAATAATCGCGACCCGGGGGGAAGCGCTGGTCTGATGCGGTGCGCGAGGCAATTGCCGACAAATCGCCAGCCAGCTGAACAGAGCCAGGAGCGCAGGGAGCGCCCACCAGGCTAGCGCATCATGCCAGGCCGCGCTATGTGACGCCAGCCATGGGGTGAACGCGGCGCCTAACCCGCCGCCGCCCATCAGCGCCGCTGACCATAGTCCCATCACCAGCGGCGTCCGTCGGGGAAAGAGGTGCTTAATTACCGCCGGGATGGCGGCCTGAATAATGCCGATGCCAATTCCTCCGGCCAGAGCGCTGGTGAGCAGTAAGCCACTATTCGGGGCGATTTCCCGCAGCAGGGCGCCTGCCGCGATAATCAGCAGACTCAGCGCAATACTGCGCTTTTGACCGATATAGCGATCGACCCAGCCAGCGGCCAGCGCCAGCACCCCCATCGCGATCACCGGCAGCGCGGTCAGGAGTGCGGCCAGGGTATAGCTCATGCCGCTGGCTGCGCGGATGTCCGGCAGCAAAGGACCAATGGAGGTAAGCAGCGGCCGCATATTGATCCCAGTCAGTACCAGGACTGCCAACGTCAGGTTCTGTCGCAGCGCTGGTGTCATGACTGCCGTTCCGCCCAGCGCTGATAGAGTTCAGCTCCCTCCGGCTGCGGGCGATGATGGATCGGCAGCGTTTGCTGGGCCAGCGGCTGCTGCAGCTGCTGATAAATCGCGGCGGTCGAGAGCTGAAAAGGCTCCCCGTCCTGATTGCTATTGGCGAAAAACACTTCCCGCACGCCGGTTAAATAGAGCGCGCTCAGGCACATAGGGCAAGGTTGTCCGCTGGCATAGATGACGCATTCACGCAACACCGCGCTTCCCAGTCTGGCGGCAAGATCGCGAACGGCGTTCAGTTCGGCATGCGCCGTTGGGTCACCGCTCAGATGAAAGGTATTGACGCTTTCAGCGACAATCTCATCATTCCGCACCAGCACGGCGCCGAAGGGGCGCCCACCGTCAGTAATGTTTTGTTTTGCCAGCACTAATGCGCGCTGAAGATAACGATCGTGAGCGGACATAGTCACTCCTGCATAAAACGATGTTAAAGGTGAAATATGTTGAGGGTCGTGCGAAGAGGGTACGTCTCTTGTTTCATAAGTTAAAAGACTTATTTATGATAATGCCTATTGGAATTTCTTATAGGTGGGCCGATGCTTCTGCGCCAACTTTCCTACTTTATCGCTGTGGCTGAACATTGTGGCTTTTCCCGCGCCGCCGCGGCGCTGCATGTCTCCCAGCCTGCGCTGTCACAGCAGATACGCCAGCTGGAAGCGATGCTGGAGGTTCAGCTTTTCGACCGCTCTGGCCGACGTATTCGCCTGACCGATGCCGGTGAGATCTGGCTGGAGTATGCCCGTCGCGCGTTACGCGACCTTGAGGAAGGTCGGCGCGCCTTGCATGACGCAGAAGATCTCCAGCACGGTAAACTCCGCATTGCTATGACGCCAACTTTCACTACCTATATGCTGGGCCCGCTGATGGAGGCGTACTACCGACGCTATCCTGGAGTAAAAGTGCTTATCCAGGAGATGAACCAGGAGCGGATGGAGGCGATGCTGCTGGAGGATGAACTGGATGTGGGGATTGCCTTTGACGACAGCCGGTCACAGGAAATTGTGGTTCAGCCGCTGCTGACGGAAACGCTTGCGCTGGTGGTGAGCCGTGCGCATCCGCTGGCAGGAGAGCGCGACTTGCAACTGCAGGCTCTCGACGCCCAGCCGCTAATTTTACTGAGCAGCGAGTTTGCTACCCGCGAGCAGATTGATCGTTATTGCCGCCTTCATCGGCTCGAACCAGACGTGCGGATGGAGGCCAACTCCATCGGGGCCGTTCTGTCGGTTATTCGAAGCACAACGTTAGCAACGCTGCTGCCGGCGGCGATCGCCGGGCAGTTTGATGATGTGGTGGCGATTGAGCTAAGACCTGCGCTGCTGCAGCGCACGGCCTGTTTATTGCAGCGGCAGGGCGCCTGGCAGAGCGCCGCAGCGCGCGAATTCATCACCCTGGCCCGAGAGAACGCGATAACGATTGAGCAGGAAAACCGCCAGTCCCTTGCCTGAAGGACTACGTTACTCGCCGGCGAACTGCGACTCACGGCTGGCTTCGCTGCCGATATCGCCTTCATCGGGCTGGGCATTCTCTATAAGCATGCCTTCTTCCTTAAGCCTTTCCAGCACGTGATGAAAGAGCTGAGTCTTGTCTGGCTCAGCCATATTCTGCAACTTCTCATTAAATACAGTATGGGACTGAACAAGATAATGGATAAATTCCAGCAATACCTCACTTTGCGGCAGGACGGTTAATTCCTGCTGGATGTAACGGGTTTGATCCAGTAGCGGATTTTTCGTCACGTCCATAGGCCGGGCGCTAATACTGTGGGCATATATTTTCTCAATGGCCTGGCTGGTGATATAGATGCGGTTCAATGATATCGAGGGGCGTTCGTCTTCCTCTGGAATGAAATGACAATAAACAAATGGTTTATCCGGCAGCATCATGCTGAGGCGGTTTTCGAAAAGAATATCATCTGGCGCCTCCAGCAGCGCCATTAGGTTCCGACAGTGTGGATGCCAGAGCCCTGAAGCAAATACCTTTACGTTGAACTGGGTTACCGTATTTCCGCGCAGGGTTTCCATCGTCGGAATATCGCCTTCAAGCCGCAGAATGCTGCGGATATGGGAGTGTTGCGACCAGACTGTTTCTCCTGCCTCGACTGAGGTAAATGGATTAAACGCGCTGGTTACCTCTTTTTCCTGATGGGAGAGAACGGCGATTTTTAATATTCCCGGCGTTGGGTTAAGCTTAAGACATAGATTGATTGCGCCAATATCATGCCAGTGAAGAATGTCTTCCAGTTCGCAGTTTAATAATTTTTGCGCCCGCGCCAGAGAGCAATACTCCATTGGCGGTAAATTATTTAGCTTCCAGATATTCCGTTCTGTAATATTCATAAGAATTGTATGTCGATGAAAAAATAAATCGCCATGGTGAGCAAAAGCATCAATGACAATGATTTATTTTTTCTGCTGACTTCCTTTACCTGATTAACAAAATCCATTCACATTGAGAATAATATATCGATAAATTGGCTGTTTTTATTGTTTTGCTGCCGCGTATTTACTCTTTCCCGTTATCTTATCATCTCTTATTCGTAGAGAAAAATAGTTTGCTGAATATAAGCGTTTCTTCCTGTTTAGCAACAATATTTAAGGTGAGTATGAGCGGAGCACGAAAAAAGGGACGGTCAATTTGGCAAACATTGTGGTCGGCAGGAAGTATCAAACAGACGCCTGCGGCGCCTGTCGAACCTACCTGTAGTTATTGCGGCATAGACAGGAAGCGGTCACCCGGTTGCGCGATGGCATACCAGGCCATCATTTCGGCAGTGCCTGGCTGGCCTTCAGCAGGCGCCCAGGCCATAGTGTCCATTTCGGCAAGCGGTTGATAAGCGCCTTGTTTGACTTCAAATACCATGCCTCCTGCGTCGAGCGAGAGCACCGTATGCCAGGTGCCAGCCTCCATTTCCAGCGCCGTACAGGTTTCACCCAGCACCACCCGGTTGGTGACCACGCCGTGGTCATCAAAATTCAGTACCACAAATCGGCCTTTCAGCGGCAGTAAAAGTTCGAAGGTATGTCTGTGCCGGTGGGGGCGGATATAGGTGCCGGGTTCCATGGCGATGGCCAGACGCTGTATCGGGTCGCTTAGTTCGGGATGAAAATTGCGATGGGCACGCAGGCGCGGAGCACTGGCTGCCGCTTCGCTCTGCTGCTGCATATCGCTGAGGGTGATCTGTTTCATATCAACGCCTGGCTCCTGTATCGTCCAGAGAAGGTTATAAAAGGTCGCGGCTAGTGACTGAAAAAGTCAGAAGGTATTGTACGCAGAAATGCGCGTTGCTGTCGGTTTATTGTGTGCGTGATTGACAAAGACACGTTCCTTTCTGGCAGGACTAACCATACTGAAATCGTTGGCTAATTATGATTACGAGAAGAATACGTTCTGGCTGGCGTTTAGGTCATCGTGGTCAATGGCGGGCAACGTTTATATGGTGTCCCCTGCAGGAATCGAACCTGCAACTAGCCCTTAGGAGGGGCTCGTTATATCCATTTAACTAAGGGGACATAGAACTTACTGATTTTTAAGCGTTCAGCTTGTGTTGCATGTTATCCTATCATTCCCCGTACCATCAAGCATTTCATTCCTTTTATTTCCTTTCCGTTCGCATCGATTCGCTTAGAAAATCACTTCGTTCACTTGCCATTGCGTACACATTGAGTACAGAATGCAGAATTTCAGTGTGTACAGGATACAGAGCCGTGGCCCTTAGTGATACCAAACTCCGTAGCATCAATGCTAAGCCATATAGCGGCGCAGCTGAGGTCACAGATGGTGACGGGCTGAGTGTACGCATAACTCCCACAGGCACGATCACATTCCAGTTTCGTTATCGCTGGAACGGTAAGCCCGTTCGCCTCTCCATTGGCCGCTATCCCGCTATGTCTCTCAAGGAGGCGCGCGTAGTCGTCGGTGAGATGCGCGAATTGTACCTCAAGGGACTAAACCCGAAAAATTATTTTGCCAAAGAAGATGGCGAGCTGACACTAAAAGAGTGCCTGGATCAGTGGTGGAGCAAGTATGTTGAAACGCTGAAGCCGAACACTCAGACGCTGTACAAGTCAGTTGTGTACAACACGATGTACACAGAATTCCCGGACGCTCCGGTAGTAAACATTCCTGTTTCGGCATGGGTGCGTTTCTTTGATAAGCAGGAAAAGAAGAACAGCAAAAAGGCCAGGGTACTTCTTCTACAGCTACGTTCAGTCATGAACTGGTGTATCAGCCGCCAGTTGATCCCATCGTGCGAGGTCCTGAAGCTTAGCGTTAAGACCATTGGCAAAAAACCTGATGTGGGTAGCCGTGTTCTCACGTATACCGAATTGGCAAAAATCTGGCTGGCGCTGGAGAACAACAAGATCGTTACCTCCAACAAGGTGCTTCATCAGCTGCTTTTGCTTTGGGGAGCCAGGCTATCAGAGCTGCGTCTAGCTACCGCCAGCGAATTCAACATGGATGATCTTATCTGGACGACGCCAGGAGAGCATTCCAAGATGGGTAACGTTATCCGTCGACCGGTGTTCGATCAGGTGAAACCTTTTGTTGAAAGACTCCTCAATGCAGGAAACGATGTTCTGTTTCCTGGCCAGGAACTGGACAAGCCTATAGATCGCTCGTCAGCAAATCTCTATATGAAAAAATTAAGGGATAAAATTGATATACCGGAATGGCGAACCCACGACTTCAGGCGCTCGCTTGTGACGAATTTATCAGGGGAAGGGGTTATGCCCCATGTCACCGAAAAAATGTTGGGGCATGAACTGGGAGGCGTGATGGCGGTGTATAACAAACATGATTGGCTGGTTGAACAGAAAGATGCTTATGAGTTATATGCCGATAGGATTTTCTGGCACGCAAAAAAGTTATGAATTAAATACTTGCTATTTACAATAAGTTTTTAAACGACAGCAGGAAAAACTTGGTAAATGCAAGGTGTTATTGTATATTTATTCTTAGCTGAATATTAACACAGGAGTTTAAATGATGGTTGCTGACGAAGGTGGATTAATAAAAGAAGTTAAGATTGGCGAGAAGGAAGTGGTTGATTCAACCACATATCTAATTCCTGCGCTAACCTCTAAATTAGAGGTGGTGCTCAGTGAAAACAAAAGGGTGGTAATCTTATTTTCAGAAGAAACGAAAGATAAAACCGTGCGTTATACTGGGGGAGCTGATGAATCAGGTATGGTATACACTATAAAGCTTATTAATTTTAGTAATGTACTCGGTGAAGGCGTCATGGAGCAAATTCCGTTTTTTAAAAGAAATGATACTCAATATTATATATCTCTATGGGTGAATACGAATGCTGATAAAAGCAGAGTATTAACTCTAACACTTACTAAAGGTTAATTCTTATGTCTGGGTTTAATGGGGATATAAATACTGCCATCAGTACTGGAAGAGATTCATTTGGAGAGGCAAATGATGGAACAGCTCTTTCAAATGCCAACTCAATCGCTAAAGTAATAGGTGAAGGGGAGAATGCAAAAAATAGTGTTGTTTGGAAAATAATTACTTATACTTTGTATATGTATACCGCTGTTATTTCAGTGATGATGATTAATGATATTTATAGGTACGGCGGTCTAAATTGCATTAATATTATAAAGGATACATGGGCGACGTATTCACCAATTCTTACATTGTCGCTGGGGTATATGTTTGGTAAAAGAGATAAGAAAGATTAAATATTTTTCACCTGATATGGCATTCAGTTTCATAGGCTTAAGTGAACTTGAATGCCATGTTTAATCTGGATTGGTGTTTTTTTCCACTACCTTTTGTTTATGCCACCATCATCAATCCATCTCATTACGGCTTTTCTGCTGTATCGTGTTGGATAAGTGAGAACAGGGCTAGGAAACCCATGGTCTTTACGTAAACGCCATACAGCTGTTTTTTTCTTCCCCAGCAATTCGAATACTTCTTTTTCTTCCATAAAGTCTGTAGAAGTCATAAGCACCTCATTCAAAATTACCGTTAAAAATACACGTTCCACACCCACCGCGAGCCCCTTCAGTACAAACATCACAGCGGTCTACTTTTTTACGAGGTCGTTCTTTGATGTGCAGCCTTGGTTCCCCGTCTTTTGGCTCCGGCCATGAGCGCTGCTTGTTCACCGCCAGTTTATCGATCATCGCCTGGGTAATCTGCGCATCAGTGATACCGGCACGGCGTTGCGCATCCCACATCAGGAATTGCATGTCAGCCCACTCGCTGAGGTCGCCGGGTTCGGCAGCTGCTTCAAGAGCCTCTTTCGAAAGATGCTTCAGCGGGCCAACCGGGCCGATATTGCCGAAAGTTGCCTGTGACCACTCGGCGTGCTCGTTGCGTACCTGGTCTCTGTCCATTGCGTCCAGTGCTATGCGGGCCAGCGCTTCAGCTTCTTCTGCTGGCAGCATTACGTTGCTTCCAGCTCCATAGGTTCCACGCCATGATTTAATTTTTTCCAGGCGCTCTCTCGCCAGTTTGTTGATATCAGTCATCGGAGTTATCCTCGCAGCAGTAGTGAGCGCCGTCCGGGTCAGTACTTTTGAAACCGCAGATATCACACTCAATTTCGTCATGGGCTTCTTCATCGCATTCGTGACTTTCCGGATCGTCGGCTTTGTAATAACCGCCGCACAAATTGCAGCGGACTTCTGCCACATCGTCATAGTTAGTAGTCCCGGCTATCATTTGTCGGCCCCCTCATGCAACTGCTCTGCGATGCACGAAAAAAAAGACTCCCGCGTATGACTGTTAAGAGCTGGGGCAAACGCCGCATTAAGAACGGCAGCATCACAGCCGTCATCGGTATAAAGCGCGATTTTTTTCTCCAGACGCGCTTTCGCTTCCTGCAGCTGCATACCCCGGCAGGCGCGCGGGATATATTCCGCAATCTGTGAAATAGCCTTTTCGTTCTGTTTAAACATGCTTCACCTCGATAGGCTTGATGGTGTCGAGCAGAAGCCGGCGGCGCGTATTTTCTGCAAAGTGACGGCGCCCTGTTTCTTTGTGGTAAAACTCGTTTTTGCCGACGACCCACATCCGCTCTGTCTGGTGCAGTTTTTTTACCTTCGGACCGTCTTTGGTGATAACGGTGCCGGTATGGGTTTTTACGATTGTCATACAGCCTCCCCAAGCACCCAGCGCAGAGCATCAGCGTAGTCACCGCTGGCACCTTCAAGGGCCTTTGTGATTTCTTTACGGGTTTTCAGACGCGGCTTTGCTTCACCAAGAACCTGGCGCTGTCGCCGGGCTTTTTCATGGCCGGTTGTGCCAGCAGTTGCCGCTTCGATTTCAGAGACCTTCTCCCGCTGCTCTTCGGGTTTAAGCGATGCCAGCTGACGCGCCTGGGTAACGGTAACTGTGCCAGCCTCCACCGCTTCCCTGACGGCCTGAGTAGCCTCGAGGAGGGAGAGCGTTGCTCGAACGGTCTGAACGCTGCAGCCAAACAACACCGCAATGTCGTCCTCATCGAGCCCGCGGTCGAGCGCGTCTGACATTTTTTTAGCCCTGCCAAGCGGTGTATCAGGTCGGCGAATTTCGTTTTCGCTGACCATGTATTTAGCCATCTGATTTGCTGATCCGCGCTTAACGACCCCAGGAACAAGCAGTGGGGCTTTGCCCTCTTTCAAAAGAAGCTTATTTGCCTCCAGGGTATGTTTTACGCGCTGACGGCCTACAACGACGCAGGTGAGCCCCGTTTCAGGGTCTTTCCAGACGATGATAGGTTCCAGTACACCCAGCTCTTTGATGTTCAGAACCATTCCTTCGTCGATAGGAAGGTGGACCCGTTCATCGTAAAGCGGGTGAGTTTTGTCGGTAACCAGATGCAGGCTTTCAGGTTCGAACGTTAAAACGTTCGTTTTGCCGCTGGCGCCGTATACAACCTTTGAGTCTTTAGCCATCAGAGAGCCTCCACGTTACGGAAGCTGGTAGGGGAAATTGCTTTCAAATCGCGCATTGCTTCGAGGACATGCAGATTTATGCGCTTCTTGGTATATCGCTCAGTAATACGATCACACTCCTTCGCCCAGGATTTGACCTCTGCGAGAAGGGCGTCACGTTCGGTGCGCGTCTGGCGCAGAGTTACATTCGAAACATCGAGGACGGTAGCCAGTTCCCTGATGATTGCTGCCTGTTCTGGTGGCATAGTTTTGGCTATTTCGTACGCCTGTTTAATCAGTTGTTTTGCTGTCTTAGCCATCTTTTGTTCTCCATCTGACGCGCTGCAACGCGTAAATTTAGGGTGCAGCAACCCAACCCATGAGAGTGGGTGAATAGCTGGTTAAAATTTCTTGCTGATGGGGGACCGCCACTGCAATGGCGGTACGTTAGTTCTCCACACAACGGAAAGAGCACTGAAGCACTGGAAACTCACTTGACTAACACAGTGCTTTTTCCTGTTGTGTGCCGGGCTTCCACCTGCTCCAATCTGTTTTTAAAGCCACTCAGATATCGTCTGGGCTGCGTCGTCTCCGTGCATCACACGTTTTCGCGACCGCTGAAAGAAATCTAAAATAATTTAGTTTTTTGGTCAAGGTGAATAAACTAAATATTCTTAGTTTTCACCATTGATAGAGTAGTGGAAAGGATTAGCGGCGCATCTGGCGGCGGTGTTCAACAACGACACCGATGATGGAAATTTTTTCAACAGCAGAGTTTAAAGCAGCAAAATCAGGGTTTAACGGGACCAATTCGAAAACCTCTTCACCATTTTCGTTGACACCCCTTGCACGGTATTTTTTAAAAGTGGCGTATTCACTACCGTTTTTGGCTACAACATAGTCCCCAGGACCTGGACACAAGTCAGGATCCACAATGATAGTGTCTCCCTCTTTGAACTCTGGCTCCATAGATTTTCCACGTACCTTAAGAGCGAAGGTACCAAACGAATGAGCGCCGTTTGTTAAAATGTAATCCACGGCACCCTCTAAATTACGAGCATCACTTTCAGATGTCCAAGTTCCTGCTTGAACCCAACTTATGATAGGGATCTGCATAGCGCCTAAGTTGCCAGGCGCTACATTGGAGAGTTCCTCTTTACCGGTGAGGAGAAAGTCCTCAGAAACACCAAAATACCGAGCTAATTTTGTCAGCGAGACTCCTCCGGGTATGTTTTGGTCTTTCTCCCAGTATCCAATGGTGACATCTGTCACTCCAACAACTTTACCCAGTTGCTTCTGGGTAAGCTTACGATCCTTTCTTAATGATTTTAAACGACTTCCAAATGTGCTCACTGTGGTTCGCCATGTTATGAAAACTAAATTATCTTAGCTTTAATTGACCTAAATTTGCTTTGGTCTTAATATCTAAATAAATTTAGGAGGGTGTATGACAACAACAGAGTTAGAAACGTTCTTCGGAACCCCCAACAAGGCAGCAGACTTCTTCGGTGTTTCTCCTGAGGCTTTTTATCAATGGCGAAAACGACCGGGCAGTCTGATCCCAAAAGGTCGTGCTGCAGAAGCTGCATATCGTACTAATGGGCAGCTTGTTTTTCGACCTGAACTTTACCAAAAGGCTACAGATTCAGCTGCTTGAAAGTAACTACAAAAGGAAAATCAATATGGTAGAGCCAAACCTCAAAGAAGCCGTCAAAGCGATGTGCAAAGCATATCCAGGTGGGCGCGAAGCAATGGCTGGCGCACTGGGAATGACCGTGACGCAGTTCAACAACAACCTCTACGAGAAAAACGGCTGTCGATTTTTTGAAGTATCGGAGCTGGAAGCGATGGAAGACATTTCCAACACGTCACTACTGGCAGACTACTTCGCCCGCCGTCGTGGTGCTCTGCTGGTGGATGTTCCACACCTGGAAGAGCTTGATCGCGTGGACTTGTTTAGCCGGGCAATGCGTACCTCTGCCGCCAGAGGGCAGGTTGATCAGATTATCGAACAGGCACTTGAGGATGGCGTTATTGAAAGGCATGAGGCCGAAGAAATCATGGTGCATCACCGCCGCCACCTGGCAGCTCGGGAAGAAGAGATTGCCGCAATTATCACGTTATTTTCACGCAAAAAGAAGTGACGCCAGCGAGTTGCAGCTCCTGGCGTCGTGGCGTGTCGTTATCAGTGGAGATTACTAACGCATGAACAGTTTATCAACACAATACCGCAGGTCGCAACTTGTAGCGCGGCCAGTTCCTGGTGGAGCAGGACCGGTGCAGTTCGTGTATGGGGTAAGAGTACCAGGCGGTTTCGAACCTGTCTGCTACCAGTTTGCTCAGTGGGTGGTAGGGGACTTTAACGGCCAGGCGGAGAAAGTATGCGAGAGCTCAACCGATGGTTCAGAGATCACTACGGTGTCCCGGTCAGGGTCATACGCTGGGAGCCCCAAACACAGCGCGTTATATACCTGCGTGAAGGGTACGAGCATGAATGCTTTAGCCCCCTCGAGCAATTCAGACGTAAATTCAGAGAAATAAAGGACGATCATGAGCACTAAATTAACAGGATACGTCTGGGACGCTTGTGCATCTTCGGGGATGAAGCTATCCAGCGTGGCAATCATGGCGCGCCTGGCTGACTTCAGCAACGATGAGGGGGTTTGCTGGCCTTCTATTGCGACCATATCCCGTCAGATTGGCGCTGGTGAAAGTACTGTCAGAACGGCGATAGCTGCACTTGAGAAAGAGGGGTGGCTCACTCGCACACAGCGCCGCAACGGCAACCGTAATGCATCGAACGTCTACCAGCTCAACGTTTCCAAACTACAGAAAGCGGCATTTTCTCACCTGTCAGTTTCTGACACATCAAAATCTGACACGTCAAAATCTGATGCGTCAAAAATTGACCCCTCAAAATTTGAGGCGTCGGAATCCATCAAAAAAACCAGTTTTGACCCGTCAGAATCTGGTGGGGATCCGTCAGTAAAATCAACTACTGATCCATCAGATATAAATCCTTCTTGTCCGGACGCTTCGCAACCGGACGAACAGGGCTCTGCTGATGAATTTCTGTCACGACATCCTGACGCGGTGGTGTACAGCGCTGCAAAGCGGCAGTGGGGCAGCCAGGACGATTTAACCTGCGCCCAGTTCATTTGGGGAAAAATTATCAGCATGTACGAACTGGCTGCTGAAAGTGATGGTGAGGTAGTTCGCCCTAAAGAACCAAACTGGACCGCATGGGCGAATGAGGTTCGCCTGATGGTGATGCAGGACGGGAGAACCCATAAGCAAATTTGCTCACTGTTCAAGCGCGCCAACAAAGATTCGTTCTGGTGTAAAAACGTACTCAGCCCGTCGAAGCTTCGGGAAAAATGGGATGAGCTGTCGTTAAAACTATCTGCTCCACTCAATAGCTCCCGCCAGGAGTCGTCCATTTCGCGAGCCAGCTTCGATGGGGTTGATTACTCATTGCCAGAAAACTCGGGGTTCCGCACATGAGTAAGCCATTTCTCAAATGGGCTGGTGGAAAGTATACCCAGCTGGCTGACCTGTTCGTGCATATCCCAGCAGGGAAACGCCTGATAGAGCCATTCGTTGGTGGTGGGTCGGTATTCCTGAACAGCGAAAAGCACGCAGATTACCTGCTGGCGGACGTTAACCCGGACCTGATTAATCTGTATCAGATGTTAGCGGTGGTGCCGGATGAAGTGGAATTAAAGGCCCGCTGGATGTTCGAGCACATGCGGTCACCAGATGGCTATGAGCTGATCCGTTCCGAGTTCAACGCTCAGACGCTGGATGCTACTGAACGCGCAGCTGCATTCCTGTATCTCAACCGGCATTGCTTCAATGGCCTGATGCGCTACAACCTGGCGAACAAGTTCAATGTGGGCTGGGGAGGCTACAAGGCCCCGTATTACCCGCTGGGCGAAATGAAATCCTTCGCCGCTATGGCGCATAACTGCGTGTTCATGACTGCTGATTACCGTCGGACAATCAGCCTGGCCGGGAAAGGGGATGTGGTTTACTGCGATCCGCCTTACGAACCGATGCCGGGAACAACCGGATTCACTGCCTACGCCGCTGGTGGTTTTAGCTGGGAGAACCAGGTGGACCTGGCGAAGCAATGCGTATCTGCCTTTCACCGTGGGGCTCGGGTAGTGATTTCTAACTCATCTGCACCGAAGGTTCTCGACCTGTACCGGGAGCAAGGTTTTAACCTGCAATTCATCAACGCGCGCCGTTCGATCTCCTGCAAAAGCAGTACGCGGGAAGTCGCAAAAGACGTTGTAGCGATCCTTTAAGGGGGCTAAATGAAACTGACTTTACCATTTCCACCGAGCGTAAATAGTTACTGGCGCGCTCCGAGCAAGGGACTGCTGAAAGGCAGGCATCTTGTAAGCGAGACAGGGCGAAAGTTTCAGCTGGCAGCGAGAGCAGCGATTATTGAGCAACTGCGGGCCGTTCCCCGGCCATCCTCTGATCTGGCCGAGGTTCACATTGTGTTGTATCCGCCGGATGAGCGCCGTCGGGATATCGATAACTACAACAAAGCGCTGTTCGATGCCCTGACCCTAACAGGCGTCTGGGAAGACGACAGTCAGGTTAAGCGTATGCTGGTGGAGTGGGGGAACATCGTGAAGAAAGGGAAAGTAGAAATCACCATCCGTCGTTTTCGTGCAGCTGCCTGACGTGGAGATGATATGAGAGCACTACTAACCCCTGAGATTGCCCCACGCATGGGCGTTGTTCTGCTTCGCCCAGGTGCTGATCTCATGCCGATGTTCAGGAGAGGGCGGGTACTGATTGAGCCTGCACCGGAAAAATACAGCGACTACGCAACTGGCGCTATCCCTCCCGCCACGCAGCCACTGGCAGGAGATCCGGTTTTGAAGCCAGTATTCGAAAACAAAGACGTCATTCTGCGCGCGGGTGGTATCAGCTCGCTGGAGGCCGAGCTGGAGCGTCGTTTTGAATGCCAGTATCCCCACGGCTCATGGCACAGCGAAAATTTTACGCTGTTCCGTCATGAGCCTGGCAGCATCCGCCTTTGCTGGGCCTGCGATAACCTGCTGCGTGATCAGTATACAGAGACGCTGGCAGGCATTGCGCGTGAGAACCTGGTATCCTGGCTGATAACGGTCATCCGCTCGCAGCTGGGGTTCAACGAAGACCATCAACTGACGATCCCCGAGTTGTGCTGGTGGCTGGTAATAAACAATCTGGCGCACGTCATCCCTGAATCGCTGGCCCGGAAAGCCCTGCGATTGCCGGAAATAAAGCATCAACCGGTGATGAAGGAGAGCGATATTGTGCCGGAGCCAGCGGCGAGCGAAGTGGTGCAGAAAAAGATTCTCGGTCTTCGTGTAGATCCTGAAACGCCGGAATCATTCATGCTGCGACCAAAGCGCCGCCGCTGGGTAAACGAGAGCTGGACGCGCTGGGTTAAGTCCCAGCAGTGTGTCTGCTGTAACAAACAAGCAGATGATCCCCATCACCTGATAGGCCACGGACAAGGTGGAATGGGAACAAAAGCGCATGACCTGTTTGTGTTGCCGCTTTGCAGAGCGCATCACGACGAGTTGCACGCTGACACCGTGGCATTTGAGGAGAAGCACGGCTCACAGCTTGAGCTGCTGTTTCGATTTCTGGATCGTTCGCTGGCAATTGGCGTGCTGGCATAGTGGAGAACGCATAATGATTAACCCGTCCGAGGTTGGAAAAGCTGGTGAAATGGTCAGGCTGAAAACGCTGGAGGCCATCTGGATTCAAGGGAAGCTGCGCATGTGGGGCCGCTGGTCTTACATCGGCGGCGGTAGTGGCGGCAATATGTTTAACCAGTTGCTGGCTTCCGGGAAAGTCACTAAAACAGCCATCAACGAAGCATTACGCCGGATGAAGAAGTCTGGCATCTCGAAGCCAGAGCTTGAGGCGTTTTTTCGTGAAATACTCGCGGGGAAAAACAAAAGCGGCTTGGCCTTCTGTACAGACGATGAAGGACTGCTGATTGATAAGGTACTGGGGGCAGTCCTCATTACGGGTGGTCACAAAGAGCTATACCACCTGCTGGTGGAGCATTACCGGTTACGGAAGAGCAAACGCCGCATAGCGGAAGAGCTCTATGAAAAGCATCCAGACTGGTGCTTTATGACATGCAGACGAAGAGTTGATACATGGCTAAGTTTGGCGGAATCGATGCTGTACGCACCAATGTGTGACGCATTCGGCACAAATGGCGACAGATTTTACTTGCAAAGTGAGCCAGAAACTGCTTGAATTGTGATAGGCTCGGGACGTTAAAGCGAACTGAGCAGAAAAACCAAAAATAACCCGCTCTCATGCGGGTTTTTTTATGTCTGTAATTCTCCGCGCCACGCTCGGCGCAATTCAACCACAGAGCCTTTCAGGGGTGAGCCATAGGGAATAGTCAGTGTGACTATCTCTGTGGGCTGATCATTCCTGAGCGCTGGCTCACCCGCTAAAAGGAAAGTCACTATGTTCGGTATCTTCAAAAAGAAAGCACGAAAAGCCGTCGTTGAAGTAAAGAAAATGGAAAACCGCGATGCGGTTGAGGCGACTGTATGGGGTGCTTACTCCATTGCGTATGCCGATGGTACCTGCGACGCGAAAGAAATCGCCACGCTGGAAAAAACCATTTCGGCGCTGCCTGCCTTCGCGCCGTTCGCCGGTGAGATCGCACAGATGAGCAGCAATATTCGAGCTCGATATGAAGCTTCACCACGTTCTGCTAACGCTCAGGCGCTGCGTGAATTGGCTGATATTGCGGGTTCAAATGATGCTGTTGATGTTCTTTGTCTGTGCCTCGATGTTGCTGACAATGACGGTATCGGCGAAGAAGAAGAGAAACAGCTGAAGAAAATTGCTCAGGCTCTGCAGCTTCCGCTGGATCAGTACCTGTGATCGGGAAACTTCGCTGGGCAGCCGCCGGGGTTTTGTTGTTTCTGGTGGTTGCTATCGACTTCACCAGTAAAATGTTGTCAATCCTGGCAGATGGCGTACTTGTGGCAGGGGTTGTTGCGTTAGTCTGGCCGCTTATCAAATCCAGCAATTAACACTGTGCAAAAGGCATTTTCGGGTGCCTTTGACAGAGTGTTACATATTGACTAACACAATGTTTACAAATTAGATTATCGACATGGTGAATCCCCCTATGCGGTGGGGCGACCAGTCACTTACAGTGATCTGTAAATGCAGCGCGGGCCATGTCGGCTGGGACATGCTCACCGGGAGGCACCCGGCACCATGCAATACTACTAAGACATTAGGTTGTGGGTTGCCGTTTCGGCTTCTCCAGCTATGTTTAAAAGGCAGTAACGGAAAAAGCGAGCGCTCTCCTGGTAAATCGGTAGCTCGGACTATTAGGTGCGTTTTCGTTTGTTACTACCTAGAATGCCTACTTTCTGCCCGTTCCTCTGAGCGGGTTTTTTTTCGCCATGAATAAGGCGCCTCTGAAAGCTGAGGTGCAAATCATTTGAGGCTGCGCTTATGCGTGGTCTTTTCTTTTTCCCCTCAATTCTGAGAGGACTCACAGCAATAAGAGGGGGCTTAATGTCCGATCCTTTAACTGGTACCGGCCTGATTTTTGGCGGTGGTTTAATTGGTTCCGTCATATATGGAGTTATCACTCATACCGATTTTGGTGTGGTATTTGGGGCTTTTGGCGGCGCGGTTTTTTATGTGGCAACGACCGCAAACCTGACACGTGGAAGGCAAATAGCTTACTTCATGACGTCGTTTATTGTCGGTGTTCTGGCTGCAGGATTATTAGGCTCAAAATTTACTACCTGGACAGGCTATACGGATCGTCCGCTTGATGCACTCGGTGCGGTGGTGGCATCTGCTGTCACCATCAAGGTCCTGACTTTCATTAACAGCCAGGACTTGAGCAGCCTGTTCGGATTACTTTCCCGATTAAGGGGAGGAGGTTCGAGTGGTAATAAATGACCCGGCAGCGCTGGTCAATGCGGTGATATGTGCCGTTATTGTCTGCGCTTTGATGTTTTATCAACGTCGCGGTGCCAGGCATCGCCCTGGTATCTCCATTCTTGCTTACTTGCTGGTATTGATTTACGCGAGCATTCCTTTCCAATTTATCTTCGGTCTTTACGTACAGTCCCACTGGCTGGTGGTAATGGCAAACGTAATGATATGCGCCGCCGTGCTGTGGGCACGGGGTAACGTGGCGCGTCTGGTCGATACACTGAGGCACTAATGAATCAATCACAATTCCAGAAGGCGGCTGGTATCAGCGCCGGGTTAGCTGCGCGCTGGTATCCGCATATTACAGCTGCGATGAAAGACTTCGGCATCACTGCTCCACTCGATCAGGCAATGTTCATTGCTCAATGCGGCCATGAAAGCCTCGGTTTTAACAGGGTGGTGGAGAATTTCAACTACAGCATCGCCGGGCTTGCTGATTTTGTTCGTTACGGCAGGTTAACGCAGGATCAGGCCAATTCCCTCGGGCGTAGCCAGTCGGAAACAGTGTTACCTCTGGAGCGCCAGCGGGCTATCGCCAACATTGTTTATAGCAAGCGGTTGGGTAACAACAGGGCAACTGATGGATGGGCTTATCGTGGGCGCGGACTTATTCAAATAACCGGATTGTCTAATTACAGGGACTGCGGTAACGGGCTGAAGGTTGATCTAGTGGCACAGCCAGAATTACTGGAGCAGTCCTCGTACGCGGCCCGTAGTGCAGCGTGGTTCTATGTCTCAAAAGGTTGCTTGAAATATCCGGGTGAGCTTGTCCGGGTTACTCAGATTATCAACGGCGGACAAAACGGGATTAATAACCGGCGCGCTCGCTTCCTGAAAGCAAAATCGGTACTGGTGGTGTGATCATGGGAATCGAAGCTATCGCGGGGCTGGTGGTTGTCATCCTGGGTGCTATCGCTGGCGCGTTCGGCATCGGCCATGCTCGCGGGACCAGTAAGGCAGAAGCCAAAGCCGATCAGCAGCGTACCGAAGAGAACGCCGCCGCCACCGTCGCCGCGGCAGAACGTAAGGCGGAAGTTGTGAAGGAGGCAAGCGATGTACAGCAAACCGTTAGTCATATGCCTGATGACGATGTTGATCGCGAGCTGCGCGAAAAGTTTACCCGCCCCGGTAGTCGTTGATACGGCCTGCAGCTGGGTGAGGGTCATCTACCTGACCGACCACGATATCGACGTGCTGGATAAGCAGACCAAGCGCGACATTCTGGCGCACAACATATCGGTGCAGGCTAACTGCCCGAACCTTAACCCCACTAAGGGATAAATCAGTCTTCATCCCCGCATGAGGATATTACAGAAGCCACTCTGTTAGTGGCTTCGATAATGCTCCCCCATCGCATAGAGGTAAAACATGTCAGAAATTACACCTGCAGAACAAATCCGCCTGACCATCATTAAGAAAGTTAACTACGACACCGCAGCGGCCAAGCTGGCCATTGACTGGGTTGGTGATAGCAATCTGAAAGCTGAGCTATTCGCTGACTCTTTCGATCGCGTCTTCACTGAAAGTGAGATTGTCTCGAAGACCCGTAAGGCCATCCAGGAAGCGACCGAGGCGCTGGCGCTGTTTGATACCATCGCAGAACAGGCGAGCTAAGGCATTACAGCAGGCATTCACTGAGTGCCTGTGATAATGTCCTTGTTAATTTTAACGCGAGGATTGAGCTAATGCTTTGGACTTCAGTGAAATTTAAAATGCCTGAAACTACGAAAATGACGTCGTGGTTTATCGTTAATACAGCGAAGGGGGTTGGTGTCACAACTTACTCACCACTGAACGGTTTCTCAAAAACAGTCTTCATAGATAACGAAACACATCACGATTTAGAGGTTACTCATTGGATGCCGCTGCCTCATCCGCCTGAGAGTTAATAATTCGAACTCAAAATGGATTAGTTTTCCCACCTCACTCAAGCCACTGGCATTTGCCGGTGGCTTTTTCATTGGAGGCTGTATGCGCCTGACAGTTCTCGACGACGATCCGGGTGAACGCATCGAACCCGGTCGCGAGCGTATCACGGTGTACCTCGATAGTGTTGAGGTGAAGCACGTCTTCTCGGCTGATAGCGATAAAGGCGAAGTGATTGCCGCCATGCTTGATAGCCGGGGTTACCTCACTGCTGAGAACGGCGAGGTTAAGCGCGAGACTCTGTTCGGTCACGTGAGGATAGAGCGATGCCCGCGCTGATACCCCGCGCTTGCCGCAAGCGTGGATGCCCTGGCACCACCACTGACCGTTCGGGATATTGCGAGAAGCATCGCAATGAGGGATGGCAGCAGCACCAGCAGGGCAAGAGCAGGCATGAGCGCGGCTATGGTAGCCAATGGGATATCAGACGTGCGCGCATCCTAAAGCGTGACAATCATCTGTGTCAGAACTGTTTGCGCAACGGTCGTGCGGTAGCAGCTAAGACCGTGGACCATATCAAGGCTAAGGCTCATGGGGGTACCGATGATGATTCGAATCTTGAAAGCCTGTGCTGGCCCTGTCACAGAACGAAAACCGGCCGTGAGCGCTTCAAATGATATCAATTCCCATTTGGATGGCGACAGGGAGGGGGCGGGTCAAATCCCTGACGGCAAAGGCCCAAAGGACCGCCGCCTAACCTTTTTTCACACCGCCGCAGGTTAGAAAACTTTTTTTTGGGGTCCCCCATCCAATGATTAATAGGAGTTTTCGATTATGCCTGGACCACCGAAAACCCCGACACATCTGGCTTTAGTGAAGGGGAACCCATCCAAGCGCCCGATCAATAAGAACGAGCCAAAACCCCCGTCAGGGGTCCCCCCAATACCGAAACATTTCGATAAACAGGGTAAGTACTGGTTCAAGCGTATTGGTGAGGAACTTGATGCCGTCGGCGTGTTGACCACGCTGGATGCTAAAGCGCTGGAGTTGTTGATAGAAGCCTATGTTGAATACCGGCATCACTGCGACACGCTTGATCGTGAAGGTTACACCTATGCCGTCTACAGCGAAGATGATTCAGACAAAGGAGGGGAGCGGGAAATCAGAATGATCAAACCGCACCCTGCAGCAGTCATGAAGGCTGACGCGTGGAAACGGATCAGAGCGATGCTGAGCGAATTCGGCATGACACCTGCCAGCCGATCAAAGGTTGGTGCAAATGGCCCGGCAGAAGCCGACCCACTGGAAGAATTTCTTAAAAAGCGCAAATGATGAATGGCAACCGTTGCAGATGGATTCCGCTACGCCGAGCGCGTGGTATCTGGCGATATCGTTGCTGGCGAACTGGTGCGTCTTGCGTGCCAGCGGTTCTTTCATGATTTAGAGCACGGCCCGGAGCGCGGTGTTTATTTTGATGAAGGCCGCGCCCAGCACGTTCTCGATTTTTATAACTTCGTCCCCCATGTGAAGGGGCACTTGACCGGCAAGCCGATCGAGTTGATGGACTGGCACACGTTCATTCTGATTAACCTTTTTGGCTTTGTCGTCCCGCTGATAGATGAAATAACGTTCGAAAGCATTCTTGACGACGATGGCGAACCCATGTTTGTACGGCGATTTCGTACTGCTTATGACGAAGTAGCCCGTAAGAATGCAAAATCAACCCTTTCATCTGGAATCGGCCTTTATATGGCTGGCGCTGATGGGGAGGGAGGCGCTGAGGTTTATTCCGCTGCAACAACCCGGGATCAGGCCCGCATTGTATTTGATGATGCCAAACGCATGATTAAGCTGGCACCGAAAACTCTGGGGCGGTTATTTGGCAGTAATAAGCTGAATATTCACCAGGAGCGGACGGGCTCTAAGTTTGAACCTGTAGCCAGTGATGCGAACAACCTCGACGGCCTGAATATTCACTGCGGAATTGTTGATGAGCTCCATGCACATAAAACCCGAGATGTCTGGGAAGTTCTCGAAACAGCTACCGGCGCACGTCTGCAGTCCCTTATTTTCGCAATCACAACTGCTGGGTTTAATAAAGAAGGTATCTGTTATGAACAACGTGAATATGCGATTAAAATTCTGAAGAATTTCGATAACCCCGACCCTCTTTCAATTAAGGATGACAGCTATTTTGCTCTGATTTATACCCTGGATGAGGGGGATGATCCTTTCGACGAGGCAAACTGGCCGAAAGCAAATCCCGGCTTGGGAATATGTAAGCGTTGGGACGATATGCGCCGCCTGGCAAAAAAGGCGAAAGAGCAGGTAGCGGCGCGTGTCGGTTTTTTTACCAAGCATCTCAATATCTGGGTGCAGGGTGAAAAAGCATGGATGGATATGGCGCGCTGGGGAAAATGCCGTGACGACTGGGACGACTCCACATCGGCCAACTGGTCAATGTGGCTCGGCGTTGACCTTTCCAACAAAATTGATATTTCAGCTGCAGTTAAAGTCTGGCTTGCTCCAAATGGCGATGTTTATGTCCGCTCCAGATTCTGGATACCTGAAGGTCGGCTGGAAGCCTGTTCCAAGCAGCAGGCGGACCTTTACAGAAAATGGAATCTCGCTGGATTCCTTGAGTTTACCGATGGCGATGTCGTTGACCATGCAGTAATTAAAGAGGAAACGATCGAATGGGCGCGAGGTGACTCGCTGAACGAGTTTGCATACGACCCGTGGAGTGCCACTCAGTTTGCTTTATCGGTAGCAGCTGAAGGCGTACCGATTGTTGAAGTCCCTCAGACCGTTAAAAACCTGTCTGAAGCAATGAAGGAAGTCGAGGCGAAAATTTACGCCGGGCGTTTTCATCACGATGGCAATCCGGTGATGACATGGATGATGTCAAACGTCACCGTCAAACCAGACAAAAACGAGAATATTTTCCCCAACAAGGCCACGCCTGAAAACAAAATTGACGGTCCTGTCGCGATGTTTATTGCGATGAGTCGCTTGCTTGTTAACGGTGGTGGTGAAGTTGACTTCCTGTCCACTATCGATCCTGACGAAGACCTTTTACTTCTATGAAAACTCTAATCACTGATGTTATCGGGCTTACCGGGTTCGGTTCGCTTGCTGCAGGCGTGTATCTCCAGTTCGGTCTGGCGATGTCTCTGATGATGTCGGGAACCCTGCTACTCATTTATGCGCTGTTAGCGGCAATGAGGGGGAATAATGCTGCTTGATGCTCTTTTTCGCAGTGAACCACTGGAAAATCCGGCCACGCCGATCACGAGTGAATCGGCCGAAACCGATAACGTGTTTGCCCGAGACGTATTTGTCAGCCCGGAAACGGCGATGAAGCTGGCTGCGGTGTATGCCTGTATTTACGTTATCTCTTCGAATATCGCTCAGATGCCGCTGCATGTTATGCGGAAAACCAATAACAAGGTTGAAGCTGCCCGCGATCACCCTGTGTTTTACCTGGTTCACGATGAGCCGAATATGTGGCAGACCAGCTATAAGTGGCGTGAGTTGAAACAGCGTCATATTTTGGGCTGGGGGAATGGTTACACCTGGGTGAAGCGTTCCCGCCGTGGTGAAGTTTCCGGGCTGGAATGCTGCATGCCCTGGGAAACGACACTGCTTAACACGGGTGGTCGGTATACCTATGGCGTTTACAACGAAGAGGGGGCGTTTGCCGTCAATCCCGACGATATGGTGCATATCCGGGCGCTGGGTAACAACCAGAAGATGGGGCTTAGCCCAATAATGCAGCATGCCGAGACGATAGGCATGGGGATGAGCGGGCAGGCTTATACCAGCTCATTCTTCAACGGTAATGCGCGACCCGCTGGCATTATTTCGGTGAAAAGCCAGCTGAATGAAGAAAGCTGGGGGCGTTTAAAAAGCATGTGGCAAAAAGCTACAGCTGCTTTGCGCAGCCAGGAGAATAAAACAATGCTTCTCCCGGCAGAGCTGGATTACAAAGCGCTCACCGTTTCCCCGGTTGATGCCCAGATCATTGATATGTCGAAGCTGAATCGGTCGATGATTGCCGGGATATTTAATGTACCGGCGCACATGATTAACGATCTCGAAAAAGCCACTTTCTCAAATATTACGCAGCAGGCCATTCAGTTTGTCCGCTACACGATCATGCCGTGGGTAACGAACTGGGAACAGGAACTCAATCGCCGTCTGTTCACCCGTGCTGAACTGGCCGCCGGATATTACGTCAGGTTTAACCTGACAGGCCTGCTACGCGGGACCCCGCAGGAACGTGCTCAGTTCTACCACTTTGCGATCACTGATGGCTGGATGAGCCGCAATGAAGCGCGAGCCTTCGAAGACATGAATCCGGTAGATGGCCTGGATGAAATGCTGGTGAGCGTTAACGCCGCGAACCCCGCAGACGATTTTAAGGCACCTAAAACCGACGAGGAAAAGCCCAATGAATGACCGTGAAACGCGCTGTTACAGCGGGGAGGTCAGAGCCGAGCAACGCACCGATGAACCTACCCGCATTCTGGGCTATGGCTCGGTGTTCAACAGCCGTTCTGAACCCCTATGGGGATTCCGTGAAATCATCAAGCCCGGAGCATTTGACGATGTGCTGAATGATGATGTCCGCGGGCTGTTTAACCATGACCCCAACTTTATTCTCGGACGGAGCGCTGCCGGGACGCTATCCCTGTCTGTCGATGAGCGCGGCCTGCGTTACGACATTACAGCGCCGGATACACAAACTATCCGCGATCTGGTGCTGGCGCCGATGATGCGCGGTGACATTAACCAGTCATCTTTTGCCTTCCGGGTATCCCATGACGGTGAAAATTGGTACCAGGACGATGAAGGGATCGTTATTCGTGAAATATCGAAGTTTTCCCGGCTGTTTGATGTCAGTCCGGTGACTTATCCCGCATATCAGGAGGCCGACTCCGGCGTCCGATCGATGAAAGCCTGGCAGGAGGCGCGCGACAGCGGTGCGCTAAAGAACGCCATTAATCAACGAATGGCGCGTGAGCGCCTGCTGACCCTTCTTAACGCGTAAGGAAAAATCATGAAACTGCATGAAATGAAGCAAAAACGTAACACTATCGCCAAAGATATGCGTGCCCTGCATGACAAAATTGGTGATACCCCCTGGACCGATGAACAGCGTACTCAGTGGAACGCTGCAAAATCGGAGCTTGACGCCCTTGATGAGCGTATTGCACGCGAAGAGGAACTGCGCCGCCAGGATCAGGACTATATCCACGAAAACGAGCCGGAACAGCGCCAGCAGCAGAATCGTGATCCAGCAAACCCGGAAGCACAGGCTAACGAACGTCGTGCTGCGGCGTTTAATGCGTTTTTGCGCCGTGGTCTTGGCGAGATGAGCGCTGAAGAACGCCAGGCTTTAAAGGAGCTGCGTGCTCAGGGCACGACGCCGGATGAAAAAGGGGGGTACACCGTACCAACCCAGTTCCGCAATAAGATCGTCGAAGCACTGAAAGATTACGGTGGAATTGCCAGTGTGGCGCAAATTCTGAATACCGCCAACGGCCAGGACATTGACTGGGCAACCTCTGACGGTACCACTGAAGAAGGTGAACTGCTGGGCGAAAACACTGAAACCAGTGAAGAAGACGTGTCTTTCGGCGGTGCAACGCTGGGGGCTAAAAAACTGTCCTCTAAAATCATTCGCGTATCCAATGAACTGCTCCAGGACAGCGGCGTAGATATCGAGGCGTTCCTGGCCGCGCGTATCGCCACTCGCATCGGACGTGGTGAAGCGAAGTATCTGGTATTAGGGACCGGCACCGGCACCCCGCTGCAGCCTAAAGGGCTGGCTGCGTCGGTAACTGGCACCAAAAATACCGCAGCAGCGACCACCTTGACCTGGAAAGAGCTGAACGCCCTGAAGCACTCTGTCGACCCGGCATACCGTAACGGTCCAAAGGTGCGCTGGGCCTTTAACGATGCAACGTTGCAGCTGGTGGAGGAAATGGAGGATGGACAGGGCCGCCCGCTCTGGTTACCGAACATTATCGGTGGCGCACCTGCTACTGTTCTGCAGGTGCCGTATGTCGTTGACCAGGCTATTCCTGATATCGCGGCTGGTGCCAAATTTGCCTACTTCGGCGATTTTAACCGCTTTATCGTTCGTCGCGTCACTTACATGACGCTGAAACGGCTGGTTGAGCGTTACGCAGAGTACGATCAGACTGGCTTCCTGGCCTTCCACCGCTTCGACTGCGTACTGGAAGATACCGGCGCGATTAAGGCGCTGGTGGGTAAACCGGCATCTGGCGGCTAAGGCAATAATCAGCTTCAACCTCCACCGCTCCGGCGGTTTTTTTATGCCCGCAGTTCGCTGCGGGCCAGGGAAAATACATGAGCACAACAATTGAGATGTTGCGGGCGCAGTGTCGGATCGATATTGACGATGCAACCGAAGATGAACTGCTGACGCTGTATTTCACAGCTGCTCGGCGTCGCGCAGAGAACTTCATTAATCGGAAACTGCATGAAGACTCTGTGCCTGATACCGATCCAGACGGGTTAAAAATTGCTGACGATATCCTCCTGGCGCTGATGCTTCTTGTTGGGCATTGGTTCAACAGCAGGGAAGAAGCTTCCGATGTAAATAAAATGAGCATCCCCTTCGGCTTCACTTCGTTGCTTGAACCCTACCGATATATCCCACTTTGAGGTGATTTATGGCCTGTGAAGGGTGTCTCCGTCGGCGTGAATGGTTAAAAAAGTGGACGAAAATAGCCTATGAACGAGCAACTGGTAAACGCGCTGATTGCAGCGCTGAGAGAACAAACAGCAGCACAGCGAGAGCAGACGGAAGCGATAAACCGCCTGGCTGAGTCTAACGTCGCCCTGTCCGATGTGATTATCCAGTCGCTTGCCGGCGATCTCGAAGAGGCGCCAGAGCAGCAAACCTATCTGAGTGGGAAACCCAGGGGGTGATATGCAGGCCGGAAAATTGCGTCACAGGATCACCCTGCAGGAACCGGTCAAAGAACAGAACCCGATAACGGGAGCCGTAATTAATACCTGGCGCGATGTCGCAACCCTTTGGGCCGAAGTCGCTCCTTTATCCGCACGTGAGTTTATCGCCGCCCAGGCCTCTCAGGGCGAAGTTACCACCCGGATAACGATTCGTTACCGTGAGGGTGTTACCCGCAAACATCGGATCCTGTTTCGTGGCCGCATCTACAACATTGAGGGCGTTTTACCTGATCCACGGAGCGGCAGGGAATACCTGACACTGCCTTGTTCAGAGGGGGCTAACGATGGCTGATGGCGTGGAAGTAAACCTGACCGGCCTCGATTCCGTCCTGGGGAAACTGGATGCCGTCTCACAGGTCACTCGCGATAAATCCGGTCGTGCAGCGCTGCGTAAAGCGGCAAACGTCATCAGGGACAGAGCGCGCAATAATGCCGCGCGGGTTGATGATCCTCTCACCAAAGAGGCTATCTACAAAAACATTGTGGTCAGTTTCAGCAGCAAGGCATTTCGCAGAACCGGCGATCCAACGTTTCGTGTCGGGGTGATGGGCGGCGCCAGGCAATACGCCAATACAAAGGCCAACGTCCGAAAAGGCAGGGCGGGTAAAAGTTTTAACACTGCCGGAGATAAAGGTAATCCCGGCGGGGATACCTGGTACTGGCGATTCCTGGAGTTCGGCACAGAACATGCTGCAGCGAGGCCAATAATTAGGCCTGCACTGAATGGGGTCGATGCCGATGTGATTAACGTTTTTGCTTTGGAGCTGGAAAAGTCCATCGATCGCGCTGTACGACGGGCGGCTAAAAAAGGAACTCCGGTATGATTGCTCCAATATTTGCAGTTTGCGCAGCCAGCCAGGCAGTCAGGGATTTGTTAGGTTCTACTCCCGTGCGGCTTTATCCGTTCGGTATGCAGGACGACAATATCGTTTATCCCTACGCAGTCTGGCAAAACGTAGGTGGCTTCCCTGAAAATTATCTAAACCAGCGGCCAGATGCAGATCACTATTCTCTGCAGGTTGATGTCTATGGTGATACTGACACCGATGTGATCGCCGTTGCCCGCGCTTTGCGTGACGCAATTGAGGGCAAGGCCTATATCACCCGATGGGGTGAACAAAGCCGCGATCCTGAAACAATGCGATACCGCTATTCCTTCGATGTTGACTGGATAACGACCAGATAACCAACAACCCCAAACTGACCCGCCTTGTGCGGGTTTTTCTTTTATGGAGACAAAACATGTCTGTATTAACGCAAGGCACGCAGTTTTTTGTGCTCAAGTCTGGCGTGGTCAGCGAGGTTGAATGCATCACCAGTTTCAACCCCGGCGGGAACCCTGCCGATCAGATTGAAGATACCTGTCTGAGTGAACGGGATTCCAGAACCTACAAAAAGGGGCTTAAAACGCCTGCGGCCGCAACCGTCGGGCTTAACGCTGATCCGACGAACGCCAGCCACATTATGTTGCATGGCCTCGCTGAAGCGAATGACCAGACGCCGTTAACTTTTGCGGTTGGCTGGTCAGATGGAACCAGTGTCCCGACAGCCGCCGCTCCTGGCGCTGAGGATGCTGTTGATGGCCTGGTGCTGCCATCGGATCGCACCTGGTTCATTTTCCAGGGTTACGTTTCCGATTTCCCGTTTGATTTCCAGGGTAACGCTGTTGTGACGACCTCCGCCACGATCCAGCGGTCTGGCTCTTCCGTATGGGTGCCGAAGGTCGCAGCGTAATTAATATGCCCGGTTATCCGGGCTTTTCTATTCAGGAGCTGAAATGCAACTTACTCTCGATACGTTAAAAGAAACCGGTGCTTTTACCGGGCGTCCCGTGGAAAAAGAAATTAAGTGGAAAGGCCGTGACGGGAAAGAGCATATCGCAACCGTCTATGTGCGCCCGATGGGCTACCACACCACTAAAGCTGAACTGCTGGCGTACAACGGAAAATCTGATCCGGTGGCTGGGCGTATTGCTGCCCATATTTGCGATGAGGAAGGGAAGCAAATCTTTACTGAGGCAGACATTCTCGGAACTGCATCTGAAGACCGTGGCGCGCTCGATGGGCCAATCGTTATTGCTTTGCTGGCCGTCATCCAGGAAGTCAACGATCTGGGAAAGACTACGAACTCACAGGAGAAGACGAGTTCTGGTGTGAGTTAGTCATGAACGGCATCGGCGGGCGGACCATTGCGGAGGCTCAGGAGCGAATGAGCCTTCGTGAGTTTCAGGTGTGGGTAAAGTACCGTAATAAGTATGGTCAGCTTAACGTTATGATGCGAACCGAGTGGGGGGCTTCGCTGGTGGCTTCTGTTCTGGCTAACATCAATAAGGCAAAGAACACGCCTCCGTTCAAGGTTAGTGACTTTGCACCGCACATCAACGAAGCGCCGCTTTCTCTGGAAGAAGCTATGAAAAGTTGGGTCTAGTCTTAGGTTTATTGTATTGTTGGGCACTCAAACGGAAATGAGTCTGTGAGGTCTCTCAATGAAGAATCTTTTACTAGGGTTGTGCATTTCTTTAATAGGCTTTTCAAGCCTTGCAACTGCAAAAATTACTTATTTATCTTGTCCTTATTTAGATGAAAGAGCGCCTGATCTTATCGTTGTGCTTGACCAAAACAATGGTTCAGCATCTCTTCAGTCGCCATCTATGGGAAGCGGATTAAATTTTACATCTCCTGCTGCATTTGGGCCATCTGAGGTAACGTGGCGTAAGGATTCGACAAAATATAAGCAAACTTATTCAGTTGACAGAGCAACACTTGTTTTGAAGAGAACTACTTACAGCGAGATGAGTAATAATACTCACTCTGAAGTCTCCGACTGCAAAATAAGCAAGCCACCGAAACAGAATAAGTTCTGATAAATATAAACCCGCTTAGGCGGGTTTTTTATTCCTCGGAGAAATATGATGGCTGGCAAGTCCCTTGGTACATTAACAATTGACCTTATCGCAAAGGTTGGTGGATTTGTTCAGGGAATGGATAAGGCTGAAAGAGCCTCGCAAAAATGGAGCGCCCAAGTAAAAAAAGACGCCAAAGAAGTTGGTGCTTCTATTGTTGCAATTGGTGCAGCAGCTGCCACTGCAGCTGTAGGGATTGGTGCCGCAGGTTTAGCAGTTGTGAAAAATACAGCACAGCAGGTAACAGAGGCTGACCGCTGGGCAAAATCTCTTAAAATGTCCACTCAGGACTTACTTGCATGGCAATATGCAGCTGAACAAGCTGGGCTTACCGGCGATAATATTGCAGATATATTTAAAGACATTAATGATAAAGTTGGCGATGCGGTACTGAATAAATCAGGTGAGGCCGCTCAGGCATTAGATACACTCGGACTCTCGGCTGAGAAACTGTCCCAGCAATCCCCTGATAAGCAGTTACTGGCTATTAGTTCAGCTTTACAAAAGATACCTTCCCAGGCAGGTAAAACAAATATTCTTGAAAGCTTGGGGAATGACCTGTCAAAAATGCTGCCGTTGTTTGATAATAACAATGAGAAGCTGAAACAGTTCATCCAGCTATCAAAGGATTTTGGTATCGCACCGCCGCAAGAAGATATTGATAACCTCGTTAAGGTTAATCAGTTTTTTCAGGATATAGAGACTAGTGCCCGTGGCCTTAAAATGGAAATTGCCTCTGGGCTGGCTACGGTGGACCTTTCGCCATTGCAGGATGGGTTAAATGACATTCGTGATGTTTTCACCGACCCTGCTATTCTTCAGGGGTTATCAGACCTCGTAGGCGAGGCTATTAGCCTTGCCGGTGTCGTAGGTCGTATTGCTGGTGGTTTGGGGGCTATTGCTACCTATACACGGTCGCGGATAGGTGCTGTATCTGGCAATTATAATGCTGCTGATGAAAGTGACATTGCACAGCGCATTGAGTTTCTTAACAAGCGAGGTGACCAAAGTAAGGAGCAAAAGGATGAATTAGAGTTTTTATCTAAACGTCTTCAATTTCTTCGGGCGATTAAGTCAAGTATGACCCCCGAGGAAGTCGAAAGAGGAGCTAAAGGGTTATCATCACTTCTTTCTGATATGGGATTGTCGCCAACTGATAATAATTATAAATTAGGAAAAGGTGAATCAAATCAGAAAATAACCACAAAAAGCAATCCAACCGACAATGCTTTTAAAAGCAGGCTTCTTGATCTGCAAAAGCAAGCAGCACTTATTGAGACAACAGGCAAAAAAACTGCAGAAGTAACAGAGCTTGAAAAAGTAAACTTTGATATTACCAGTGGTAACTTAAAAGCATTATCAGAAGCGCAAAAAGAGCAGCTCCGGTATGCGGCTAAAATCATTGACTCAAAAAAAGAAGAGTTACGGCTAAATCAGGAAAACGCAAAGTTAGCTGAATTTGTTTCTGGTCTTGATAGGCAGAATAAAATAATAAGGCAAGGGTATGACAATGATCTGGCTGGTCGGTCATTGGGATTAAAAGACCGTAGCCGAATGCGTGAATTAAACAACATTCAACAGGACTTTGAATATAAACAAGCGGATTTATTAAAACAGTATCAATCTGGTGATATTACTAAGTCACTTTATGAGTCTGAAACCGATGCGTTAAAATCGGCACTTGAAGAGCGCCTGCAGATTCAAGAAAATTATTATCATGAGTCTGATGGTTTACGTAATGACTGGGAATCGGGCATATCAAGCGCATTATCTGATTTCGCGGATAGTTCAACTGATTATTATCAGCAAGCGGCTGATGCAATGACATCAATATTAGGTTCTGCAACTGATTCAATTTCTGAACATTTATACGATGTTATCAGCGGTACTGAATCAATGGGTGAAGCAATAAAAGGAATCTTTTCAGACCTCGGGAAGTCAGTGATAAAAGCTCTGGTTGATATGGCTGCACAATGGATCGTGTATCAAGGTGTTCAGATGCTGGTTAATAAAAGTGCCCAAGCCTCTGCTATTCCTTCAATGATCGCTAATGCTCAGGCTACAGCCTTACAGGCTCAACTTGCTGCTTTCGCATCAACTGCCGCAATCCCAATTGTCGGACCGGGATTAGCTCCAGCCGCGATGGCTGCTGCAGCGGCTATAACAGAACCTATGGTTGCTGCTATTTCTGCAGCTTCCCTTTCTGGCATGGCCCACGATGGGATTGATGCAGTTCCTGAAACTGGTACTTGGTTGCTTCAAAAAGGAGAGCGGGTGACCACCGCAGCGACCAGTGCCAAACTGGATGCGACTCTGGATCGAGTAGCAAACCAGTCAACCGGTGGTGGAACTATTTATTCTCCCACGATCACTATCCCCATAAATGGTAACCCTTCCGATGCAACTTTGGCGCTGGTCCGTAAAGCTGCAGATGAGGGGGCAGAAAGGGGATACCGGAAGGCGGTTAATTCAGTCGCAAGCGGTCAGGGTGATTTGCATAAGGCCTTGATGGGGAAAACTACCTCGGGGAGGAAAATTAGCTAATGGCTATCACCACAACGCTTTATTACCCCTCCGCTTACCTGCCTGGACCGCTTAAAGAGAGCTTTGGTTTAACTCCTGTATCTCCTCTGAAACGGACTCAGATGGTAACTGGCCGGGCACGACAGCGGCGTGCCTACACCTCGACACCAACCCAAACAGATCTGGCCTGGATTTTTTCTGACGCCCAGGCGCAGGCTTTTGAGGCGTGGTTTCGGGATGAGTTATCAGATGGGGCGGCGTGGTTCAACATACCGTTATTAACGCCTGTAGGGCTGAAAAATTACGTGTGTCGTTTCACGGATATTTATAAAGGCCCCACGCCAGAAGGCGGATTTTACTGGAGATATACCGCGCCAGTAGAACTCTGGGAGCGCCCATTGCCGCCGTCTGGATGGGGGCATTACCCGGAATGGATCGTCGGAAGTTCGTTGCTGGATATTGCGCTGAATAAGGAGTGGCCGAAGCATGACGCAGATTAAACGCCTCTACGCCAGCAGCGGACCGGAGGTGATCATTGAAACGCTGCAGATCACCATTGGCTCTGATGTTCACTACCTGTGCCAGGGTTACGACAACATCACGGCAACGACGGAGAACGGCGATACCGTAACGTTTTCAGCCTGTTCGATAGACATTGCGCTGCCGGCGCGCAATGCGGACGGCACGCAGGACCTCAAATTTGCCTTGTGCAATATCGATGGTGTTGTGTCCACGGCGATCCGCAATGCGCTGGCTAACCGTCTGTCTGCATTTCTGACGTACCGGCGTTATATCTCCACGGATTTAGCGGCCCCTGCGGAAGTGCCGTATACGCTGAAAATCAAGTCGGGCTCCTGGACGGCGACAGAGGTGCAGATCACTGCGGGCTACATGAATATCCTCGATACCGCCTGGCCGCGATACCGCTACACGCTCCCTGTATTCCCCGGACTGCGTTATATCAGCTAAGGAATCCCAATGTTTAACCCTGATAAATACCGTTCAGTCACCTGGCTGAAGGGCGGGCGCGTATACCCGCAACTTGACTGTTTCGGCATTGTGAACGAGATACGCCGCGACCTGAATTTACCCGTCTGGCCCGATTTTGCAGGGGTCACCAAAGACGACGGCGGCCTCGACCGGGAAGCGCGCAGGATGATGCTTACCCTTGAGCGCTGCGAACCCTGCGAAGGGGCCGGGGTGGCCTGTTATTCCGGGTCGACTGTCACCCACGTAGGGATCGTGGTCAGTATCGGTGGTCTGTTGCATGTGGCGGAATGCAATCCGGGAACGAACGTCACCTTTCTGCCGTTGCCGCGGTTTAAGCGGCGATTTGTCAAAGTGGAGTTCTGGCAATGACCATTCGTTTTTACCCGTCCCGGCTTCCCGGTGAACCACTCGAAACGCATGAGCATGGTGTAACCAGTATTCGCAGCTGGCTGGTAGCAAATGTTGAAGGCTACGAGGATCGGGATGTCCCACCGCTGACCGTTGAGGTTGAGGGGCTGTTAATTCCGCCAGGCGAGTGGGCTAAGTGTGTGATTCGCCCTGATAGTGATGCCAGGCTTTATCCGGTTCCCTTCGGGCTGGAGGCCGCCACAATCGCGTGGATCGGCGTCGGTATCTCCGTTGCCGCTGCAGCCTATTCGCTTTTTATGATGAGCAACATCGATACGGGCGGCTATACCTCATCCACAGGGCGGAGTCTCGACCTGAACCCGGCAAAGGCAAATACGGCAAAACTCGGTGATGCCATTCGTGAGGTATTTGGCCGGGTGCGTATCTACCCTGATTATGTGGTGCAGCCGGTTACCCGGTTTGATGCCGCCGATCCTACGAAAATGCGCGTCCAGATGCTGCTGTGTCTCGGTGTCGGTGATCTGATTTATACCAATGGCGATATCAGGGTTGGCAGTACGCCAGCTTCAACGCTACCGGGATTCAGCAGCACCCATTACCCGCCAGGCGCGGACGTTTCCGGTGATGAGCGCAGCGAAAACTGGGTCAACTCCACCGAAGTGGGCGGGACGTCATCCGGCACCGGGCTGGATATGGCCCAGACGTCGCCGGACGCAGACGACATTATCGCAGACAGCATGACCGTCTCCGGATCGAGCGTGACGTTTACGGGGCTGGATACGGATGATGATGACGATAATGACGAGAACGATAACGCACTGCCGCCCAGCTGGGTCGCTGGCGCCGTGGTCGAACTTAAAGCCCCGGCGAACTACCAGATCACCACGGCGGCCGGATACAGCGTTATCGCAAGCCCGCTGCTGACGGAGATCGCGCCGGTAGTAGGTATGCCGGTGACGCTGGGGTTTAACTCTGTCGATTACGATCTGTTTATCGCGTCATATACCCCCGGTCAGGCTGCAGTGCCCGGCACCGGGGGGAGCGCGGCAAAAGTCCAGGCCAGTGCGGCCCCGACCACCTACGATTTTTCGACCAGCTCCAGCACGTTCACGATCACCTGGCAGGGGGTTACCTACCCGGTGTCGCTGGTGGCTAACTACGTCTCGATGTCGGGACTGCTGGCGGCCATCACCGAGGGACTCACCGGCTCCGGCCTGGTTGCGCAGGACAACGGCGGAACTGTACTGATAACCGAGTCGGCCAGTCCGTTCGCGGGTGGGGCGATCACGTCCTCTTCACTGCCAGCAGCTGTTTTCGGTGATGCCCCGGTTTACACCTCCGGCACGGCATCAACCGGCGGCAGCCCGGCGGTAACGGCGAATGTGACACTCGCCTATAACTCTGCCACGGGAACGGCCTTTTCCGGCATGCCGGAGGGGGTGCAACGGCTTTCACTTGCTCACCGCGGGAATGAGTACCGCATTGTCTCTGCCGACGGCACGACGGCGACGGTGGCGCGCCTGGTTTCCGGTGCCGTTGATGAGTCATGGCCGGGATTCTCCGCCCGGACGATGATCGACTATGAGGCCACTGGTCTTAACGACACGCTGAGCTGGCTGGGGCCGTTCCTGGTTTGCCCTGAGAATGAAGTGGTGGATGCATTCGAGGTGAATTTCTCCTTCCCGAACGGCATCTGTGGCTTTGACAGTAAGGGCAAAAAACGGATCCGCCACGTGGAGTGGGAGATACAGTATCGCGTCTACGGTTCCGGATCGGGGTGGGTGAGTCACCAGGGCGAGTATGCGCTGAAAAACGTCAACGGGTTAGGTTTCACTGAGCGGATCACCCTCAGCTCTCCGGGGCTGGTAGAGGTTCGCTGCCGTCGGCGCAATGAGCAGGGCTCAAACAACGCGCGAGACAGTATGTACTGGCAGGCGCTGCGCGGGCGACTGCTGACGCGCCCTTCATCCTATCCCGGCGTGTCGCTGATGGCGGTGACCGTTGAGACGGGCGGGAAGCTGGCGGCGCAGTCGGACCGCCGCGTAAACGTTGTGGCCACGCGGGCCTACAACTCAGGAACGGCCAGAACCATTTCGGGAGCGCTGCTGCATGTCGCGAACTCTCTTGGGCTGGAAATGGATGTCGACACCATCAACGCGCTGGAATCCGCGTACTGGACGCCACGGGGCGAAAATTTCGATTTCGCCACGGGCGACAGTATCTCGGCGCTGGAAATGCTGCAGAAGATTGCCAATGCCGGGAAGTCACGTTTTCTGCTGAGTGATGGCCTGGCGACGGTCAACCGCGAGGGGATTAAGCCATGGACCGGTGTGATCACTCCGCATGAGATGGTGGAGGAGCTGCAGAGCGGATTTACCGTGCCCTCAGATGATGATTTTGATGGTGTCGACGTGACGTACATCAACGGGACTACCTGGGCAGAGGAGACCGTTAAATGCCGGACGCCTGATAATCCCACGCCGGTGAAAATCGAGAACTACAAACTCGATGGGGTACTGAATCAGGATCACGCCTACCAAATCGGGATGCGCCGCCTGATGAAATACCTGCAGCAGCGGGTGACGTTCCAGACCACTACCGAGCTGGACGCGCTGTGCTATAACACGGGCGATCGCATAGTGCTCACGGATGATATTCCGGGTAACAACACGATTTCCTGTCTGGTGGAGGCGATGACAACGGCTGGCGGCGTGACAACGTTCACCGTTACGGAGCCGCTGGACTGGTCTTTCGAAAATCCCCGCGCGCTGATCCGCTATCAGGATGGTTCTGCATCCGGGCTGATGGTGGCGAGCAGGGTAGGCGATTTTCAGCTGTCAGTCCCGCACCTGAGCGCGTTTGATGACCCGATGAAGGTTGACCTGTCGTCGGCAACCATCGAGCCGATCCGCCTGGTGTTCTGCGGATCAACGCGCCACGTCTACGACGCCATTGTAGAGGAGATCGCCCCGCAGTCAGACGGAACCTGTCAGGTCACCGCAAAAGAATACCTCGAATCGTTCTACCAGTACGACGACGCCACATACCCCGGCGACGCTGCTTAATACCAAAAAAATCCCTTTCAACTTTTCTTTCGCTCAAACCCTCGTTTGGGCGAAGCCTCTTTTTGGAGCAAAAAACATGGCCTTTAACCCGGAGCTGGGGAGCACGTCTCCCGCTGTGTTGCTCGATAACGCCGAGCGCCTGGATAAGCTGGTCAATGGGCCCGCCGCAGATGTTCCCGACCGTGGCGGTGATCCTCTTTATTCATGGCGCCAGATGATGGCGAAAAACGATGAGGTCAGGCAGAACCTGATTCCTCTCAGTAAGCAATATATGACGCTGGCAGCGGCGCAGGCGGATATCGCTAATATCCCCGAGGGGAGCACCACGTATTACCGCAGCCCGGACGACAGCGCCCTCGCGATCGAGGTCATGAACGTTGGAGGGACGCTGACTGCAACCGGACGAAAAATGCCGTCCAGTCAGGCTATAGATTCAGTGAGGGGATTAATAGACAGCCAGGGCGAACACCAATTTTCAGTGGTGTTTAAAAATGGTCTTTCACCGTTCGGCTACAAAGACGGGCGACTGTATGCTGATGAATTTCAGAAGCTCTATTCTTCAGATGCCGGGTTAGAGTTTGGCGGCAGCATCATTGATAACAATCCGCCGGATGGATGGCGTTTTGTCATCTACTATCGAAATGGTCTGGTGATGTGTGGTCAACGGAATGACGGCACGATGATCGGTTTCGGTGAGGGCGGCAGCGGTGGCGGCTCGATTGAGCCAGGCGATACGGCAGCGGACTATGATTCCATCCGCAACTACACAGGCACAGCAACGGTGCGGGATGTCGTAGGTCAGCGTACCGGCGGCCGCTTCGTGGTCAACCCGGATGATACGACCTCCGAGGAAATACCGGGCGGGATACTGGTCGATGTGCTGGGACGCCGCTGGTATCGCCAGGCGGAATTTGTCAGCTATGACATGTTTATGGCCCCTCGTGTTCCAGGTGCTACGCTCCTTGCTGTGCAGGTCGCCCTGGCGATGGGCAACCGTTCATCCGCGATAGCATACCTGTCTGGTGTTGAAGCTGCCGATGCCGCTATCCAGAATGCTCATCGTTATGCGAACCTGCTCAATATCCCGGTTCGTCAGAATGATGGTGCCTTCCTAGTATTAGTTGACCATGAAGCAGAGGTTCGGACAAAAACGTCCCTCGGAGGGTCGATAATTTTTACCTCCGCTGACTCAGGTGTTAACGAAATCCGCTGGGGACCACTGCGACTGCTTGATCCTACAGCGCCTGAGCCAAAACGTATGTTCAATATCAAGGGGAAAGAACGTATTGAACTCACTCCTGCTGAGCTGGCTACTTTCAACACCAGTTACTCTCAGTACCTGAAAAAAGGCTCTAACTATTTGCCGTATCCGAAACTGTATCCTTATTACGGCGGGATGTTCTATGCGCTTTCTAATGAAGTGGAGATTTACCGAAACGGAAACAGGGATAACCCTCGTGACCGGGTTTTATACCGCGATTTCTCCCGTATTGGTAGAAATGGCGCGCTGACGGAACGGATTGTGAAAGATATTCCGACCGGCTCAATTGGCTACGCTGCGATTATCCCGAAAGAAGATGATTTTCTGGAATTTGAATGCCCGCATTTTATTGAGCTGGGCGACAGTCGTCGATTCCTGAATATCGAAGTTTCCAGGCCGATGGTGCGCATTAAAAATCTGGTGCATACGTCGTGGCAAACAGCTTCAACAAGTCTCGAAAGCCGCGTGGTTATTTCTGCTCGCGAAGTCTTTGACGTCTTTTGCGAATACGGAGAAACCACCTGTCACCCGGCGGAGAACGGCTCATATGTCATCTGCATTCGAGATACCTGCAACGTGCATATCGATAACTATTACGGACTGCATGGCTGGGGATTTCAGGGGCATCACGGAATAAAGGGTTTATACGGCAACAGAAATACGTTTAACCGCGTTGATTTCCACAGCTTCGGGTACGATGTTTTCTTCAAAGATCTGACTGTGAAAGGCAGGCAAATTAACCTGCAGGGAGGTAATGAGTGGTCGATAGAGAAACTTCGTCTGTATATCACCCGCACCAGTGGCGATGCAGTGGAGTATTTCCTTAACTACGCCATCGGCATGAGGCAGGACTATGCCAGTGACTGCGATGGCATTCTCAATATTGATGGTGTCACGGTGATGTGGGACAGAGGGCTACCAGCATGGTACAACACGACCCGGTCATTTGACCTTGTCAGAATTATCGATACGGCCAACTCTCTTGATCAGGGCATCGACAGCAAACTACCGCCTACCATCACCATCCGCAATATAGTGTTTGATCTCGCCGGCATCCAGACCGGAAGACCGAATGACAATTTTGAGTTCTGCGCTGTTACGGCCTTACGTTCTCAGTTTACCGACTACGCGGTAACCGGACGTAAAACGCTGCTACCCGACAATATCACCGTTGATGGAATGACGGCTATTAACGTCCAGCCAACACAGAACGCTGTCATGTGCGGCATCAAATTGCCTGCCGACCTGTATCAGAACACTGTGGGCTCACGCAACAAAAAGGGCAGCGACGGGACGAACGCCCGGATCACACTGCGCAACCTGCACAGCGTTATCAACAATCCGTCCATCGAGCTGGCCGCAGCCCAGACCGTCGATATTCCGGGAGACGCGGCAAACTGGACCACTGATTACCTGAACAGTGATTACAGCTGGATACCGCGGATTACCCTGGATAATTGCATCCCGGCAATTATCCATACTCCTGGCGCAAAAGCTGTTGTCGATATTCATGGCGGCAAGCTGGCGCGGGTCTACACCAACGGCAATGGCAACCGCTGCCGGGTCACCAGTGCTGATATTGAGCTGATCCCTGATGCGTCGGGTGTGACCTATTTCGCTGCAGATAAAACGCTGGTGACGGGCTGTTCATGGCTGAACCCGGCCAGTGGCGCAACCTATCCAGGCACATTGCGTGGTTCAGGAAACGAAATGATCGGAGAAAGTGCTAAAGCACCAAACCTTCCTGCAAAAGCTTTTATTGAGGAATAATAAATGGGTAACGGAACACGAATTTTATTAAATGCAGACGGAATTATTACTGACTGGGCGAAACAGCATTTTGAGCCTGTATCTTCGCCTCTGTCAGCAATAGCAAATCCGAAAGTTGCATTTGATTTACTGACCCCGGTGGATAATTCGCGTCATGGTTTTTCTGTGCAGCAGGGTGTGCAGAAACTGAAACAATTCGGGCTCGAATTCCCCGGAACCGCTGGCAGTCAGACCACGTTTAAAGAGCCAGGACTGACAGGGCTTTCCTTCCTGACGGCCTTTCGTTTGAGCGCAGTTGATGTATTTCAGTATGTGCTCGATTGCCGGGATTTGACGCCCGGATCAGGTCATGGTTTTGCCATTACATTCAACCCGACCGGGCAGCGGCTTGAGCTGCGGGTAGGATGGCCTGACGGAAGTCAGGGCATTTATTATCAGTCAGGGATGAGTATTATCGTCAATAAGTGGTATGTGGCATGCGGTGTCATTTCTCCTAACCGCAATCACAAATTAACGTTGTCAGATGGGACTGCAATCGCCGCCAGCCCGGCAGGTTACCTTGCAAACGTGGCGGGTAGCCCCCTCATGCTGGGAGCCAGTGCCGCTGGTTCGTCAATGCTGAAGGGAGATATTGGATTCTTCGGCGCCTGGGGTAATGAATTTACTGCGGGGGATATCGCGACCGCCATTGCACTCGGCATCAATATCATGACAGGCAGGGGACAGACGGTATGACGCGGATTACTGTTAAAATCGACACTGTTTCTTCCGTAACTGTAGTGTTTTACAGACAATCCGATAGCTGGGAGAATTTAAACCAGTATGAGCGTGACGATATGATCTCCCGGTGGGTAAATGAAAACACTGAGGCACAAAGAGCTCTCAATGGCAGCACTGGCTACCTTCTCAGCTGGAAAAGTGAATAATTAAAATCTCCCCCGGAATCTTTCCGGGGGTTGATTTTACGTTTATTGATCTACGCGGCTAGGGTTATACCGGTCTAATTTCACTTGAAGAATATCGGCAGGGCCAGCGCCCGCGCGATTGCTCCAGCAATGGCATACCCTCCCGTTGATGGGTCTGGGTGTAACCCATCCCCTATCATCCATGGTCTGTCTGATCCAGCTGCGTAGTCTTCGTGTTTCTGACCGAAGGACGCCTGTAGGTTCAGAAAGGCCACATCACGATCATCCCGCGCAATCTTATACATCACCTCCGCGTAAATGGACATGGGAATACTGTTTCCGCCGTCGCGGTTATTTTCCGCCGGACAAATCAGCAAAATATCAGCCGTTGGCCGCACAGAACGAACCCGATCTATCATCGTGAGAATATTAGCCCGGAATGTTGCGGCAGAGAGCTGCGCGCCCTGGTCGTTCGTTCCCAGCATGATTGTCACGAGGTCGGCCCCGAGGTTATCAAAAGCATCAAGCCAGCGCTGATCCATTGCGTTTACCCAGTGATTGGTATGAGAACCACTACCCCCCATTTTATGAACCAGGACACCCGACATGGTTTGATTGAGGATATTCGCTCCGTACAACGTCACCGGAGGAGTGATAACCGTAAACGTTACTGTGCCGCTACCGGTTGTTGGTAACGCCAGCGGGATAATCTGCATCCCGGCGGGATGAGCCGACAGGTCAATCGTGACGGGGTCAGCCATCCCGGTTGCCTGGCACTGAATAACACCAGATCCCCCCTCGGCAAACAGGAACGAATCAAAACCCAGCGCAAAATTCTGGCTGTATGAAATCGTTGCTCCGCTTGCACTTGCTGTCACAGACGAAATATCCGGGCCATGCCCTGTGTTGTAAGCGCAGGAAAATCCGGACTGTACAACTGATGTACCCATAACATCAGTATTATCGCCGTTAGGATCAAAACCAAACGAACGCCAGCCGTACCCAATGGGGGGGACAGTTGCGGCCGTGCCTGCACTATTGAAATAGCGCCAAAGGATTTGTGCCACTTTCAGCACATAACGTGGTGACATTCTGGTGTAGCTGTCTCCCATCATCGCAACGATAAGACGAACAGCATCCCCAAAAGACATTTTAGTCATCCGCATATGCGTTTCCCGAAGACGCTCAATACCAAAAACATCCGGGACCGCTTCTGATACAACTTCAGCGTCTTTCACTTTGACAGGCGTGCCGTCAGGCATTTCTGAAAGGTAATAGAACGCGTATTCCTCGAATGCAGTGGCGCTGTCTCCTTTCTCAACCTGGGCTTCTACATACCGATCCGAGCCAAATGTAATTCTCACATAGGCAATTTCCGAATCAGTAACGAACGAAGTCAGTGCCTGAGTGGAGGATGCATCCGTACGGATAAACGTTTTACTGGCGTTATAAAACGTAATGAATCTGGCGCCAACACGAAGTGCGTAAGACGAGCTGAATTCAACGGGAATATAATCTGAGTACACATAACGTGAGTCAGGGGATATAACAGTGCCCGATTCATTAATATACCCTGATTGCACGGTCGCCCTGTTAAACAGGTTTTTCCCCAGTACTATCAGTCCATGCTTTACAAAATCAATATCGAGCTGGTCTGCGTCAACAATATCTCCAGGGATTCGGATCTGAAAACCGTCAGGCAGTGCTTTGCGCATGACATGCACATAGTCTTCAGCGGGCGGCAGTACTGACGCTCTGGCGACAAACATCGCATCTTTGTTTGAAAGAAGAGTGGTTATTCTCACATACGCTGCCGATGCAGGCGCAGTGACAACATTAACTGCTGAAACCGACGAAAGATGTTTTTTGTCCGAGTCGTAGAAGTTAATGAAGCGCATCGACCGGCTTGAATTCAGAACATCACCCGCCGACACTTTAATGTATTCCGAGGTGATGTATACGGACCCACTGGCTGCCGGAACCGGGAACCATGCACCGAACTCATTGATATAACCATCAACCACCTTGTTCTTATTGAACAGGTTCGTACCGGGGCCGTAGAGGTCTGTTTCCGTCAGGGCTTTTACCGGTTCAGAAAAGACTACTGGCACACCTGAATATTCCGATGGGGCCTTTGATTTAAACGGCTCAAATTCGGTGGCCTTATTATTCTTTTCCACCATGGTAACAGACGCCACGACAGCAGGAATTTCTATCCGCATATACGCGGCATTTGACGGTAATATCAGCGGATTGACAGGTTTTGTTGAATAGGACGAATCATACTGGCGGCTGATAAACACGCCTTTCGCATCATAGTATGTAGCTGCTTTCCACGGATGATCGACACAATAAGGCTGTGTCGGGTCAACAGGAATGTATCCCGATACGGTCATGCTGGTATCAGAGTCTGTAAGAATTGTGCCGATACTGGAAAGATGCACGCCGGGCATAGCGTCGGCAGGATTGAACAAGTTTTTACCTGCAGTAAAGCCCAGCGTTCGATAGGAGTTTGTCGGCGCCCCTTTGATATTATCCCGCAGTACTGCCTGATATGCCCGATAGGGCATTTCGCCAGCACCAAACGTTACCTGATAGGTGTCGATGTTTATCAGCGGTACCGAAACAATAAAATAGGCAGTACCGGCAGGCGCTGTAAATGCAGTAACAGATGAGAGGTCAGACAGATAATTGTCGTTACCATCAAAAAATGTCACTACACGAGTGAGAAGCCTGGAGGTATAAGCCCCCTCGGCCACGGCAGAGATCTTTTCTGAATAGCAGTACTCAGGATTTTCCCTGGGGATCCCCGTTCCCTCAAACAGATAGAACCCGGAGATCACCGCTCCCTTGTTGAACAGGTTCATGCCGGGACCAACAAGACTGGGGATAATCCCTTCTACGGTTTTCTGTGAAACCATGCGGCGCCCGGTAGGCTGCAGCGTCCCGCCAACGTTCATCACCTCGATTGCGAGCGCACTGTTATCCGGGCTGCGGTAATACGTAGTGCTCCCCTCGGGGATATTCGCGATATCCGCCTGCGCCGCTGCCAGCGTCATATATTGCTTACTGAGAGGAATCAGGTTCTGCCTGACCTCATCGTTTTTCGCCATCATCTGGCGCCATGAATAAAGAGGATCACCGCCACGGTCGGGAACATCTGCGGCGGGCCCATTGACCAGCTTATCCAGGCGCTCGGCGTTATCGAGCAACACAGCGGGAGACGTGCTCCCCAGCTCCGGGTTAAAGGCCATGTTTTTTGCTCCAAAAAGAGGCTTCGCCCAAACGAGGGTTTGAGCGAAAGCGCGGAGCTTTTTACAATCAGCTATTTCAACGGGTTACAACATGCTGATTGGCTATGCACGGGTCTCTACAGGGGATCAAAACCTCGATTTGCAGAAAACAGCACTGTTTCGCGCAGAATGTGAACAGATATTTGAAGACACCGCGAGCGGGAAAAATGCCAGACGGCCGGGATTGAGGCGCGCCTTACGCAGGCTTAAGCCCGGCGACGTGCTGGTGGTCTGGAAACTTGACCGACTGGGCCGAAGCGTGCGTGACCTGATTACACTCGTGTCGGAGCTGCAGGCGCGCGGGGTGAATTTCCGCAGCCTGACTGACAGCATCGACACCTCGACGCCTGCGGGACGTTTCTTCTTCCACGTCATGAGCGCCCTGGCGGAGATGGAGCGCGAGTTGATAGTGGAGCGTACCCGAGCCGGGTTAGCCGCAGCGAGGGAGCAGGGGAGAGTAGGCGGCCGCCGCCGGGTAATGACCACAGAGGTTGTGGAGCGGTGCCGCAGAATGATGGATATGGGGGCAACCCGGAAGCAGGTAGCCGATGTGATAGGTGTAGACGTGAAAACTATCTACAAGTACCTGCCTGCTTCTGAATAATCATTATGTTGCGTCGGTGCGCCTGATCGATAGCTGTAACCTGTATTGATCAGATCTCTCAATGAATCTACTGTATATAAAAACAGTATTTCAGGAGGTGAAATTATGCCGCGAAACTCAGATATCGAAATAGCCTGGCGTCAGGCAATTGTCATTGAGCCTAATGGCCGTCGCACCGTGACAACGTCCGGTTTTATCCGGGAACTCGCAAAAGTTAACTGGATATGGTCACCGCGCCAGGCTAACCAGTGGATAGAGCACTATGTGACGACATTCCGGGATGTCTCAACGCAGGAAGGCGATGAGCGCACGTTCCAGTTATACAACCCGAACGGAGGGCTATAACGTGGGATTTCCGTCGCCAGCAGCAGACTATGTAGAAGTACGACTGACCGTCGATAAACTCTGCGGTACCGGCCCAAATACTAGGCTCGTTCAGACAGAAACTGGTTACACCGTAGTCGATGTCTCCGGTAAACCAAAGCAAGGAGATACCGTTTTAATTCAATACGGCGGAGGCACAGATTTTGCAAAAATTATGGGCCGGGCATTTATTACACGAGACGGTGAAGCGCTGGAAGGTGAGGCCCTGGATGATGTTACAGTTGTCGGGGTGGTGACATTCGTCATCAATCGAGCTTGGCCTACTGATGACGAATGTCCTGTCATATAAAGTCAACGGATTGTGTGTACATAAACGAGTACAATGGAAGTGGATTATTTTGATATTTCTCTTTTTAAAACAATGCATTAAATTGTTTTATAACTATATCCATTTAACTAAGGGGACAAGGCGGCACGAGTATAGCGTTTTTTGCCCGCCTGAGTAAGAGCCATACCGTCTGACTGCTTAAACCCTCGCCACTCAGGGCGCTTTTTTATGCCCGGTCGGCCTTTTTCCCTTTCTCCGCCGCCTGGGCGCGGGCTTCCGCTTTTCGCTTGCTGCTCATATCGTTACGGATCTGCGCATGGCTCAGCAGTGCGAAGATGAAGGTCCCGCCACAGATATTTCCCGCCAGGGTCGGCAGGGCGAACGGCCAGATAAAGTCGCTCCAGGGCAGATTTCCATTAAACACCAGATAAAGGATCTCGACCGAGCCCACTACAATATGGGTGGTATCCGCCAGGGCGATAAGCCAGGTCATGAGAATAATCACCACGATTTTGGCGGCGCCGGCGACAGGAAACATCCAGACCATGGTGGCGACCAGCCAGCCGGAAATAATCGCATTGGCGAACATCTCTGTCGGACTGTTTTTCATTACGTCTTCGGCGATGCTGACAAAGGCCTGACGGGTTGGCCCATCAAAAATAGGCATATAATTGAAGGCCCATGCGGCCACCGCGGTACCGATGAGATTGCCCGCCAGCACCACCGACCATAGCCGCATCAGCAAACCGACGTTACCGAGGGTGGGATTATGCATCACCGGCAGAACGGCGGTGACCGTATTTTCAGTGAACAGCTGCTGGCGGGCCATAATTACGATAATAAAGCCGAAGGTGTAGCCGAGGTTTTCCAGCAAAAAACCGCCCGGGATCCCCTCCAGTTTGACGTGAAAAATTCCCTTCGCCAGCAGGGAGGCCCCCATCGACAGGCCGGCCGCAATCGCTGACCATAGCAGGGCCAGCGCATCGCGCTCCATCTCTTTTTCCCCTTCCTGGCGAATATGTTCATGGATCGCCATCGCCCGCGAGGGAAGGCGATCTTCATTTACTTCGATCTCTTCACCACGCTGATTTTCCTCACTTTCCACTTCTCTTTCGTCATCCTCTGCCTTTAATTTGTTATTGTCTAGTTCATCCATTTCGTGGCCCTCGCTATCAATCTGTATAGTTATAGCGTAGCGGCTTTCCCTGCCGTCTGGCTGGGCATACTCTGAAATCGCAAAAATGGTAACGTCAGATTTTTGTCGCTCCGGTAGAATAGGAGCCCCGCGATTTCGTTATTCCCAGGCTAAGATCAAATCAACAACTTGGGTGATATAGACATCGTTCAACGTGCTGTTACAATCGCTCACATCTTTACGGGCGGAAGCGTTGTCTTTCCGTCATGGATGGCAACTCGCGATAGCCATAAAAACCAGGGAGACATCTATGAATTATCGCCTGTCGGCGCTTGCGCTTGGCGCCACATTGCTGGTGGGATGTGCCAGTTCCAGCTCTGGCGATCGGCCGCAGGGGCGTTCAGACCCGTTAGAAGGGTTTAACCGCACGATGTTTAACTTCAACTTTAACGTGGTTGATCCTTACGTACTTCGCCCCGTCGCGGTGGCATGGCGCGACTACGTCCCACAGCCGGCGCGCAACGGGTTAAGCAATTTTACCAGTAACCTGGAAGAGCCGGCAGTGATGGTGAACTACTTCCTGCAGGGCGACCCCTATAAAGGTATGGTGCATTTTACCCGCTTCTTCCTGAACACCATTCTCGGTATGGGTGGGCTTATCGATGTGGCCGGGATGGCGAATCCGCAGCTACAGCGGGTTGAGCCACATCGTTTCGGCAGTACGCTTGGGCATTATGGCGTTGGCTATGGCCCGTATGTTCAGTTGCCGTTCTATGGAAGCTTTACCTTGCGCGACGAAGGCGGCGATATGGCCGATGGCTTGTATCCGGTGCTCTCCTGGCTGACCTGGCCGATGTCGATCGGTAAATGGGCGGTGGAAGGGATTGAGACACGTGCTCAGCTGCTGGATTCCGACGGCCTGCTGCGCCAGTCTTCCGACCCTTACATTCTGATGCGTGAAGCCTACTTCCAGCGTCATGACTTTATCGCCAACGGCGGTAAGCTGACCCCGGCGGACAACCCGAATGCTCAGGCTATTCAGGATGAGCTGAAGGATATCGATTCACAGTGATCGGCGAATGATAAAAAAAGGGTGAACATAATGTTCACCCTTTTTTGTGGCGCGCTGCTTATCAGAAGCGGTAGTTGAAGTTAGCGCCGTACAGCCAGGCGGTTCCTTCGGAACGGAAGGTATACGGGCCTTCCTTAATTTCAACATGCTGCCCGTGCATGTATGAAACGCCGACGTCAACCGAGGCATCTTTATTGAACGCGTAGGTGGTACCCGCGCTCAGCCACAGGCGATCCTGGTCCGGAATAGAGATAGAGCGGTTATTAGCCGGCACCGGGCTGTCATCGAAGGCGATACCGGTACGGAAGGTCCAGTTATCGTCATAATAATAGGTGGTCCCCAGCGCAAGACGATAGGCGTCCTTGAAGCCTTCCTCTTTATAGAACAGCGTCTGGCCGTTGCTGCCGGTGGCTTTCAGCTCCTGGAACTGACTCCAGCTGGTGTAGGTCAGGCTATAGTGGACCGCCCACTGCGGCGCCACGCGGTTATAGCCGGACAGCTCCCACATTTCCGGCAGGTTAAGGGTTAGCGAACCATTGGTCGTCTGGCCGCTGGTGCCCGCCGGCAGGCCGAAGTTGCCGAGGATCTGGTTATAGGCCGCCGGCAGGCTGCTGCGGTAGTTACCGTCGAAGTCGATCTTGACCTCAGAACGGTAGGTTAAACCGTAGCGGTTATTCTTATCCAGCTCATAGAGGATCCCGGCGTTCCAGCCGAAGCCCCACGCGTTGCCATTAAGATGGGCGATCTGCGTGTCGGCCGGGATCTTCGCTACCTGGCCCGCCAGCGCCGGCGGCAGCGCGCCAGAGCCTGCGACAATCTGCCCCAGATCGCCTGCATAGCGCTCGATCTTCGCCTTGGCGTAGACCGCGTCAAAGCCTAAGCCGAAGCTCCAGTTGCTGTCGAGGCGGTAGGCGCCGCTCAGGTTGAAGTTCGCGGTGGTCAGGTCGGTTTTACCGCCCATGCTGCCGGCCGCATAATCATCGTTATACTCTGTTGCCAGACCATAGTTAGAGGTGATAGACGCCCCCCAACCAAATTGGTCGTTAATCGGCGCGACAAAGTGGAAGTTGGGCACCCACGCCGTCGGGGCGATATTGTCTGCTTTCAGGCTCTTGCCGGTGGGAGAGGTGCCCGAAACATTAACGCCCGGGTCGACAAACACGGCGCCCGCCGACATGGTCGGGCGGTCAAACATCATAATTAATGCCGGGTTACGACTGGCATTACCAGCATCGTCAGCGATCGCCCCTTCACCGGAATAGGCACGACCTAGCCCCGATGCAGAGAATTCGTTGAGCTGGAAGCCTGCTGACCAGGCCTGGGTGGAAACAAGTGCGACAGCCACTGCAAGGGCAGATTGGGTAAAGCGGGTTTTCTGGCTCATGCCCATAACCTCATTGAGTTATTTTTTTTTAAACTATGTTACATGCCGTAACAGAAGCGCGGGAGTGTAGGGTCTGCGGTACAACCAAGAAATCAGACCAGTGCGCTGAGTATAGGTCTGACCAGATGATTTGTTGCAAGTATGTTTATGAAGTTTTTCAATTGTGATAACAGAAACGCGATCCAGCTGGCAAAAATCTCGGAGAGAGCAAGGGGGACAGAAGGGGATTTTTGTTTTAGATCATTTTTAAGTGTGATTTCTGTCACTTAACGCCGGCAGAGCGATTCTCGGCTGGAGGCTCACCGGGGACAGGGCGTAAAATAGGCACATCATTTTTCTGGCACCGAAGGTGCATCTCCAGAGGAAATCTACGATGAGTAAATGTAGCGCTGATGAAACCCCGGTTTGCTGCTGTATGGATGTTGGCACGATTGTTGACAACACCGACTGCACCGCCTCCTACAGCCGCGTATTCGCCAACCGCGCTGAAGCCGAACAAACGCTCGCCGCGTTAAGCGAAAAAGCCCACAATGTCGAATCTGAGCCGTGCCAAATTAACCCAACCTTCACTGACGTTGACGGCGGTGTGCAGCTGGATATCGATTTTGTTTTCAGCTGCGAAGCAGAATCCCTGATCTTCCAGCTGGGCTTACGTTAATCCTTCCCCCTCGACGCCCCTGATAAGGGGCGTTTCCTTTTCTTTTCACTGTGTTTTGGCTCGCAATTTTGCGCTTCTCCGATTGGCTTAATGTAAAAAATTAGTTAAGAATGTTATCAGGTCAGACCACTTGGTTGTCTTGGTTAACAGGGGAGTGTTATGAGTCAGGCATTACCGCTTATCACCCGTCAGGGCGATCGCATTGCCATTGTCACGGGGCTACGCACGCCATTTGCTCGTCAGGCTACGGCTTTTCATGGCGTTCCGGCCATTGATTTAGGAAAAATGGTGGTTGGCGAGATGCTGGCGCGCAGCGACATTCCTGCCGAAGTCATCGAGCAACTGGTCTTTGGCCAGGTGGTGCAGATGCCGGAAGCGCCGAACATCGCCCGGGAAATTGTGCTGGGTACCGGCATGTGCGTACATACCGACGCCTATAGCGTCAGCCGCGCCTGCGCCACCAGTTTCCAGGCCGTGGCGAACGTCGCTGAAAGCCTGATGGCTGGCACCATCCGCGCCGGTATTGCCGGCGGCGCCGACTCCTCCTCTGTCCTGCCCATTGGGGTCAGTAAAACGCTGGCCCGCACGCTAGTGGATGCCAATAAGGCACGCACGCTGAGCCAAAAGCTGAAGCTGTTTTCCCGTCTGCGGCCACGCGACCTGCTGCCGGTCCCCCCGGCGGTGGCTGAATATTCAACCGGATTGCGGATGGGCGATACCGCCGAGCAGATGGCGAAAAGCTGGAGGATCTCCCGCGAGCAACAGGATGCCCTGGCGCATCGTTCGCACCAGCTGGCAGCGAAAGCCTGGGAAGAGGGTAAACTGTCCGCAGAGGTGATGACCGCCTATGCTCCCCCTTTCCGCGAACCGCTCGAGCAGGACAACAATATTCGTAAAAATTCAACGCTCGCAGATTATCAGAAGTTACGCCCGGCCTTTGACCGCAAACATGGCACCGTCACCGCCGCCAACAGTACGCCGCTGACGGACGGCGCGGCAGCGGTGATCCTGATGACCGAGTCGCGGGCTAAAGAGCTGGGGCTGAGGCCGCTGGGCTATCTGCGCAGCTACGCCTTTACCGCCATCGACGTCTGGCAGGATATGCTGCTGGGGCCCGCGTGGTCCACGCCGCTGGCGCTGGAGCGCGCTGGCCTGACGCTGGCGGATCTCACGCTTATCGATATGCACGAAGCTTTCGCCGCGCAGACGCTGGCCAATCTCCAGTGTCTGGCAAGCGACCGCTTTGCCCGCGAGGTGCTGGGCCGCTCGCAGGCCACCGGTGAGGTAGATGAAAGCAAGTTTAACGTCCTCGGCGGCTCTATCGCCTACGGTCACCCCTTCGCCGCCACCGGCGCGCGGATGATCACCCAGACGCTGCATGAGCTGCGGCGACGGGGCGGGGGATTTGGTTTGGTGACGGCCTGCGCGGCTGGTGGTCTGGGTGCGGCGATGATCGTGGAGGCTGAATAATGGATACTGTTTCCGCTTTTAAGCTTGAGGTCCGTGCGGACAAAATCGCGGTGATCACCATTGATGCCCCGGGTGAAAAAATGAATACCCTGAAAGCCGAATTTGGCAGTCAGGTACGGGGATTGATACGCCAGTTACGTGACGATAAGTCAGTGCGCGGCGTAGTATTTATCTCCGCCAAAGCGGATAACTTTATCGCCGGCGCTGATATCAACATGATTGCCCGCTGCCGCAGCGCGCAGGAGGCGGAAGCGCTGGCGCGCCAGGGACAGCAGATTATGGCTGAGATCCATGGCCTGCCGATCCCGGTGATTGCCGCTATCCACGGCGCCTGCCTTGGCGGCGGTCTGGAGCTGGCGCTGGCCTGTCATGGCCGTATCTGTAGCGATGACGAAAAAACCCGACTCGGCTTGCCGGAGGTACAGCTTGGCCTGCTGCCGGGTTCCGGTGGGACGCAGCGTTTACCGCGGCTAATCGGCGTCAGCACGGCGCTGGATATGATGCTCACCGGCAGGCAATTACGGCCGCGCCAGGCGCTGAAGGCCGGTCTGGTGGACGAGGTGGTGCCGCAGACAATTTTACTGCAGGCGGCGGTGGAGCTGGCGCTGAAGGGACGTCCGACCAGCCGCGAGGTGCCGGTTCGCGAACGCGTGCTGGCGGGCCCCCTCGGTCGCCATCTGTTATTTCAGTACGTCGGCAAGCAAACGCAGCGCAAGACCCAGGGCAACTACCCGGCGGTGAAGCGAATTTTGCAGGTCGTCGAGAATGGTCTGGCCCACGGCTGCAGCAGCGGTTACGCCGAAGAGGCCCGCGCGTTTGGCGAACTGGCGATGACCCCGCAGTCGCAGGCGCTGCGATCGATCTTCTTTGCCAGTACCGATCTGAAAAAAGACCCTGGCGCCGAGGCGGAACCCGCTCCGCTGAGAAGCGTTGCAGTACTGGGCGGCGGCCTGATGGGCGGGGGGATCGCCTATGTGACCGCCTGTAAGGGTGGGCTGCCGGTGCGGATTAAAGATATCCAGCCGCGTGGCATCAACCACGCCTTAAAGTACAGCTGGGATCTGCTGAATAAACAGGTTCGTCAGCGTCGACTGCGCCCAGTGGAGCGCGATCGTCAGATGGCGCTGATCTCCGGCACTACCGACTATCAGGGCTTTGCTCATCGCGATGTGGTGATCGAGGCGGTATTTGAAGACCTGGCTCTCAAACAGCGGATGGTCAGCGAAGTGGAACAATACGGCGGGCCGCAGACCATCTTTGCGTCGAATACCTCATCGTTGCCAATCGGCGATATTGCCGCTCACGCCAGCCGCCCGGGGCAGGTAATCGGCCTGCATTTTTTCAGTCCGGTGGAAAAAATGCCGCTGGTTGAGGTGATCCCGCACAAGGGAACCGACCCGCAGACTATCGCCACCGTGGTGCAGCTGGCTAAACGGCAGGGGAAAACGCCGATTGTTGTCGCAGATAAAGCGGGGTTCTATGTGAACCGTATCCTCGCGCCGTATATCAATGAAGCGATGCGCCTGCTGGTGGAAGGCGAACCGATTGAAGTCATTGATAACGCGTTGGTTAAATTCGGTTTCCCGGTGGGGCCGATTCAACTGCTGGATGAGGTGGGTATCGATACCGGCACCAAAATTATCCCTGTGCTGGAGAGCGCGTTTGGAGAACGTTTTAGCCCGCCTGCAAACATCATTGACGCGATTTTGAAGGACGATCGCAAAGGCAGAAAAAATAATCGTGGTTTCTATCTTTACGAGACAAAAGGGCGTAAAAGCAAAAAACGGCCCGACCCGGCAGTCTATCCGCTGCTCGGCATCGGCCGCCCGCAGTCGCGGCTCTCCGCGCAGCAGGTGGCGGAGCGCTGTGTGATGATGATGCTTAACGAAGCGGCGCGCTGCTTTGATGAGCAGATTATCCGGAGCGCGCGCGATGGCGATATCGGCGCCGTCTTTGGTATAGGGTTTCCGCCATTTCTTGGCGGCCCGTTCCGGTATATGGATACTATCGGCGCGGGTGAAGTTGCCGCGATCCTGCAGCGCCTGGCCGCCCAGTTCGGCCCACGTTTTACACCCTGTGACACTTTATTACGCATGGCCGAACAGGGGATCACCTTTTGGCCAGCGGATGAACGGCTGACCTAAGTTGTGGTCAAAGAAGGTAAATCCGGCTGCGGACGACGCTGTTGATTGGCTGTTTTGTAAACAATGATTGACTATACTTACGCCATTGAGGTAAAAAACAGCGTTTCATTCGTGGAATGGATCAGGCACAATGCCCGGCCACCGGGTCACCTGCGTATTGTCTTCGCAGGCCAAACTACGGTGCTTCTGGTTAACAAAAGCGGTGCAATATGCAAGTTTTTATTATGCGTCACGGCGACGCTGCCCTCGATGCAGCCAGTGACTCGGTTCGTCCATTAACCGTATGCGGTTGTGATGAGTCTCGTCAGATGGCAACCTGGCTGAAAGGTCAAAAAGTGGATATTGAGCGCGTTCTTGTCAGTCCCTATCTGCGTGCGGAACAGACGCTGGATATTGTTGGGGAGTGCATGAACCTGCCGAAACATGTCGACGTGATGCCGGAGCTCACGCCGTGCGGTGATGTGGGAATGGTGAGCGCCTATCTGCAGGCGCTGGCGAATGAAGGCGTGGCGACGGCGCTGGTTGTCTCCCACCTGCCGCTGGTGGGGTATCTGGTCTCAGAGCTGTGTCCGGGGGAAACGCCCCCGATGTTCACCACCTCGGCTATCGCCTGCGTGACGCTGGATGCCGACGGCAAAGGTGAGTTCCTCTGGCAAAAAAGCCCCTGCAACCTCAAGATGGCCAACGCCATCTGACGGCCCCCCGGAGCCCGCCGTTACGGCAGCTCCGGCGGTTGCCACTCCTCGACCTCAATCAATATCAGCAGTGCGGCGTCACCGCCGTACTCTTTTGGTGCCTGGTGAAACGCCATAATATGCGGATGTTGCGCCAGCCACAGCGGGGTTTGCTGTTTGAGGATGTGTTTCCCGTGCCCGTGCATCACGCAGGCGCAAAACACATGCTCGCGGCGGCAGGCGGCAATTAGCGCGCCCAGCTCCTGTTTGGCCTGCTGCTGGGTAAGCCCATGCAGATCGAGGAACAGCTCCGGCGAATAATCTCCACGGCGCAGCTTTTTCAGCTCGAAATGGCTGACGTCGGGGCGGACATATTTCGTCGAGCCTTCGGTATTCAGTAGCGGTTGAAACTCATCGGAAAAATAGTGGCTGTTATCGACCTGTTCCTGCAGCAAACGCTTAGGAGCAACCTCGGTAATTTTCTTGCGCTGCGGGCGGTGAACAATAGTGTCCTGTTTGATCTTCCGCGTGCCGATCATCAGCTGACGGAACAGCGCCTGATCCTCCTCGCTAAGCGATGTCTTCTTTTTCATTGTCCGCTCTCATTCATACTTTGCGCTAGTTTACCCGACTCAATATCCCTTCGGGCAAGGAAAACCTGTTTTTTCCCCCGCCCCTTATCGCAAGAATGCTGATTTATCGCCGTCTTCATGGCACACTAGCCGCCGAATTTATAGCAGAGTGTGCCCTGGAGGATGTCGTGGATAAAATTTTTGTTGATGAGGCAGTCAATGAGCTGCATACCATTCAGGACATGCTGCGCTGGGCGGTAAGCCGTTTCAGCGCTGCTAATATCTGGTACGGTCACGGGACTGATAACCCGTGGGACGAGGCGGTACAGCTGGTGCTGCCTTCACTGTATCTGCCGCTGGATATCCCGGAAGACATGCGCACTGCGCGCCTGACCTCCAGCGAGAAACACCGCATTGTAGAGCGGGTGATTCGCCGCGTGAACGAGCGTATTCCCGTCGCCTATCTGACCAACAAAGCGTGGTTCTGCGGCCATGAGTTTTACGTTGATGAGCGGGTGCTGGTGCCGCGCTCCCCGATTGGCGAACTGATCAATAACCAGTTTGCCGGACTGATTAACCATAAGCCGCAGCACATCCTTGATATGTGCACCGGTAGCGGCTGCATCGCCATCGCCTGCGCCTATGCCTTCCCGGAGGCGGAAGTCGATGCGGTAGATATCTCCCCGGACGCGCTGGCCGTCGCCGAGCACAACGTTGAGTCCCATGGCCTGATCCATCACGTTACGCCGATCCGTTCCGACCTGTTCCGCGATCTGCCGAAGCTGCAGTACGATCTGATCGTCACCAATCCGCCGTATGTCGATGAAGAGGACATGGCCGATCTGCCGGAAGAGTATGAGCATGAGCCGGTGCTGGGGCTGGCCTCCGGAAGCGACGGCCTGAAGCTAACGCGCCGTATCCTCGGCAACGCGCCGGATTATCTCAGCGACGACGGGATTCTGATTTGTGAAGTCGGTAACAGCATGGTACATCTGATGGAGCAGTATCCGGACGTGCCGTTTACCTGGCTTGAGTTTGATAACGGTGGCGACGGGGTCTTTATGCTGACCAAACAGCAGCTGATTGACGCCCGTGCGCACTTCGGTATTTATAAAGACTAAAAAAACAACACGCCAACATAACGAAAAAGATTGGAGCCGTGATGGCAGGAAATACAATTGGACAACTCTTTCGCGTCACTACCTTCGGCGAATCGCACGGTCTGGCGCTGGGCTGCATCGTTGACGGCGTGCCGCCGGGCATCCCGCTGACCGAAGCCGACCTGCAGCACGACCTCGATCGTCGTCGCCCGGGTACCTCGCGTTACACCACGCAGCGTCGCGAGCCGGATCAGGTCAAAATCCTCTCCGGCGTCTTCGAAGGCGTTACCACCGGGACCAGTATCGGTCTGCTGATTGAGAACACCGATCAGCGTTCGCAGGATTACGGCGCGATCAAAGATCTGTTCCGTCCGGGCCACGCCGATTACACCTACGAGCAAAAGTATGGTCTGCGCGACTATCGTGGCGGCGGTCGTTCTTCTGCGCGCGAAACCGCGATGCGCGTAGCGGCCGGGGCGATTGCCAAAAAATACCTTGCCGCGAAGTTCGGCATCGTCATTCGCGGCTGTCTGACGCAGATGGGCGATATTCCGCTGGCCATCAAAGACTGGGATCAGGTTGAGCAGAACCCCTTCTTCTGTCCGGACCCGGATAAAATCGACGCCCTGGATGAACTGATGCGCGGCCTGAAAAAAGAGGGCGACTCCATTGGCGCGAAAGTGACGGTAGTGGCTGACGGCGTACCGCCAGGCCTCGGCGAGCCGGTCTTCGACCGCCTGGATGCCGATATCGCCCACGCGCTGATGAGCATCAACGCCGTGAAAGGGGTGGAAATTGGCGACGGCTTCGAGGTGGTGAAGCTGCGCGGCAGCGAAAACCGCGATGAAATCACCAAAGCCGGGTTCCAGAGCAACCACGCCGGCGGCATTCTTGGCGGCATCAGCAGCGGCCAGCAGATCGTTGCCAACATCGCGCTGAAGCCTACCTCCAGTATTACCGTTCCCGGTCATACGATTAACCGCTTTGGCGAAGAAGTGGAGATGATCACCAAAGGGCGTCACGATCCGTGCGTCGGCATCCGCGCCGTACCGATCGCTGAGGCGATGCTGGCGATCGTTCTGATGGATCACTTTATGCGTCAGCGCGCGCAGAATAGCGACGTGACGACGACAATTCCACGCTGGTAACCATGAAAAACACCGTTATCGCACTGCTTGCGCTGTTGGCCAGCGCCGGTAGCCTGGCCGCCACGCCATGGCAGAAAATAACCCAACCGATCGGCGGCAGCGCCCAGTCAATCGGCGCGTTTTCCAATGGCTGTATCGTTGGCGCCGAGGCGCTCCCCCTGAGTGCCCCCGGCTATCAGGTAATGCGTACCGATCAGCGTCGCTACTTCGGTCATCCGGATCTGGTTCAGTTTATTCAGCGCCTGAGTAATCAGGTGCACAATAAAGGTATGGGAACCGTGCTGATTGGCGACATGGGGATGCCGGCGGGCGGGCGCTTTAACGGCGGGCACGCCAGCCACCAGACGGGCCTCGATGTCGATATCTTCCTCCAGCTGCCGCAAACGCGCTGGACATCGTCCCAGCTGTTGAAGCCGCAGGCGCTGGACCTGGTCGCCAGCGATGGCAAGCATGTGGTGCCGTCGCTATGGAGCCCGCAAATCAGCCAGCTTATCAAGCTGGCGGCGGAAGATAGCGAAGTTACCCGCATCTTCGTCAACCCGGCGATTAAACAGCAGCTGTGCCTGGACGCGGGCAGCGACCGCCAGTGGCTGCGTAAAGTCCGTCCCTGGTTCCAGCATCGCGCTCATATGCACGTCCGACTGCGTTGCCCGGCGGGAAGTCTGGAGTGCGAGGATCAGGCGCCGCCGCCGCCCGGCGATGGCTGCGGAGCGGAGCTGCAGAGCTGGTTCGAACCACCTAAACCCGGGTCTACCCCCCCTGTGAAGAAGACGCCGCCGCCGCTGCCGCCTTCCTGCCAGGCGCTACTGGATGAGCATGTGCTGTAATGGATAGTTTTATCGAGTTGTTTGCCGTATCGCCGCTGGTGCTGGTGGTACTCTTCTTTGTCGCCATCCTGGCCGGTTTTATTGACTCACTGGCGGGAGGCGGGGGCTTATTGACTGTCCCTGCGCTGATGGCGGCCGGCATGCCGCCAGCCCAGGCGCTGGCGACCAATAAGCTGCAGGCCTGCGGCGGGTCGCTATCGGCGACCCTCTATTTTGTCCGCCGCAAGGTGGTTAATCTGGCCGATCAGAAGCTGAATATTCTGATGACCTTTATCGGCTCAACCGCCGGAGCGCTGCTGGTGCAGCACGTGCAATCCGATATTCTGAAGCAGATCCTGCCGTTGCTGGTGATTGGCATCGGCCTTTATTTCCTGCTGATGCCGAAACTGGGCGAAGCCGACCGGCAGCGTCGGCTTTACGGTCTGCCGTTTGCGCTGGTCGCCGGCGGTAGCGTAGGGTTTTACGATGGCTTTTTCGGCCCCGGCGCCGGTTCGTTTTACGCCCTGGCTTTTGTCACCCTGGCCGGATTTAACCTTGCCAAGTCGACGGCCCATGCCAAGCTGCTGAACGCCACCTCAAACGTCGGCGGCCTGCTGCTGTTTATCATCGGTGGAAAGGTTATCTGGGCCACCGGCTTTGTGATGATGGCCGGCCAGTTTATTGGCGCCCGCGCCGGGTCCCGGCTGGTGCTGAGTAAAGGGCAGTCGCTGATCCGGCCGATGATCGTTATCGTCTCGGCGGTGATGAGCGCGAAACTTCTTTATGACAGCCACGGGGCTGAGATTTTGCAGTGGTTGGGAATTCATTAATGCAACAGCAACACCATTATCAGCAGCTGATAGACCTTTTCGACAGCTGCTTTGCCGAAGAATTTAATACCCGCCTGATTAAAGGCGACGATGAGCCGATCTACCTTCCGGCTGACGATGAAACGCCCTATCACCGTATCGTGTTTGCGCACGGATTTTTTGCCAGCGCCCTGCACGAGATCTCTCACTGGTGTGTCGCCGGCAAGGCGCGTCGCGAACAAGTAGATTTTGGCTACTGGTACTGCCCGGACGGCCGCGATGCGATGACCCAAAGCCAGTTTGAGGATGTCGAGGTGAAACCGCAGGCCTTTGAGTGGCTGTTCTGCGTGGCGGCGGGATTTCCGTTTAACGTCAGCTGTGACAATCTGGAAGGGGACGTTGAGCCCGATCGCATCGCCTTCCAGCGCCGGGTGCATGCTCGGGTGATGGCTTTACTTGAACAAGGGATCCCCGAACGTCCGGCGCGCTTTATTCGCGCATTACAACACTATTATCAAACACCGCCATTGACGGCGGAACACTTTCCGTGGCCGGAAGACCTGCACTAAGGCCACACATTACATGACAAGAGGTAAGATGATGATCGCGGAGTTTGAATCACGCATTCTGGCGCTGATTGACAACATGGTAGACCACGCCAGTGATGATGAACTGTTTGCCGGCGGTTATCTGCGCGGCCACCTGACGCTGGCGGTGGCTGAGCTGGAAGGTGAGGGCGAGCATTCTGCTGACGCGGTACACAGCAGAGTTAGCCAGAGCCTGGAGAAAGCCATCAGCGCTGGCGAACTGTCGCCGCCGGACCAAATTCTGGTGCAGGGGATGTGGCATAACCTGTATCAACAGGCGAAAAATCAGGCCTGAGCCATGTTGTAGCCCGGGTCAGGCGTCAGCCGTACCCGGGAAATTGCCTGCCCTCATGGTTTTATTTCACCGCTTTTCCCTTCAGCAGTTTTCTCACCCACAGCCGATTTGGATTCAGCGCCGCCAGGGTGTCGCTATCCAGCGGCAGCGGTTCCGCGCTCATTTGCGCCGCCAGCAGCTCAGCGCTTAACGGCGCGGTGCAAAGCCCGCGCGACCCGAGCGCGCCAAGCATAAACAGGTTGCGACAGACCGGCGCGCTATCGGCGACATCCGGCTGTTCGTGGAGGCTGGCGTATTGCGTCAATGTTGCCGCGTAGTCCGGCACGTTGCCGACCATCGGTAGATGATCGCGGGTGGCGCAGCGCACGCCGCAGCGAGCGTCGTTGGCGCTGATATCCACGTCCTGCGGCCACTCCGCGCCCGGGAAGCAGTCGATCAGCCGTTGCCGGTTGTGCTGCTGATCTTCTTCGCTGAAGGTGGTGTCGGTTTTCCCGCGGTGGTAGCTGGCGCCAATGCAGTGCTGCTGATTTTGCGGATTCTGTGGCGTCAGGTAGCCGTCGTAGCACAGCACCTGGCGCAGGGCGGCAAGCCGCGGGGTGGTGGGAATATGGCTGACCTGGCCGCCAACCGGGTAGACCGGCAGTTGGGCGGTTTGCGCAAAACCAGTGATGTGGTGGCCGTTCGCCAGAACCACCGCCTGATGATAGCGCTGCTGATTGAGCAGCCAGCCATCGCCCTCCGCGCTGAGCGTTTCGACGGGATAACCATAGTGCACGTGCAGTCCGCGCGTGGCCGCCAGCGCCAGCAGCTCGGCGGTGAGCTGCTGCGGGCACAGCCAGCCGCCGGCCGGATAGGTGATGCCGCTGCAGCCGGTATCGACGCCGGTCAGCCCGGCAACCTGTTCCGCCGTCACCGCGCAGGCGATGTCCGGGGGTAAATTCAGCGCCAGCATCTGGGCGATTTTATGCGCGCTTTTCTCATCCCAGCCGAGCTGGGTAACACCGCACCATTGGTGATCGAACATCACCGGCAGCGCGTCATACATTCGGCGGGCGAAGGTAAAGGCGGCCGGAAAAAAGCGTGCCAGCGCCGGATCGTGCTGACTTAACAGCGGATACAGCGCGCCCTGGCGATTGCCGGAGGCGCCCTGCGCTGGAGCCTCATCGGCGCAGTAAAGGGTCACCTGCCAGCCGCGGCGCAGCAGCGCCAGGGAGAGCAGGGCGCTGGCGATCCCGCCGCCGATGATGGCCGCCTCGCGGGCATCGCTGCTACTGCGAGCGAACCAGGGGGCGCGCGCAGGAAAGCTCAGCGTTTGCGCCATCTCGCCGGTCAGCATCTCCCGCTTGCGGCCGAAGCCTTTGCTTTTACGCATGGTAAAGCCGGCCTCCTGCAGGCCACGGCGGACAAAACCGGCGGAGGTAAAGGTGGCCAGCGTCCCGCCGGGTCGCGCCAGGCGCGCCATGGCGCTGAACAGATCCTGAGTCCACATGTCGGGATTTTTCGCTGGGGCAAAGCCGTCAAGAAACCAGGCGTCCACCTGCTGGTTCAGCGAATCATCCAGCTCCCTGGTCAGCTCATTGATATCGCCAAACCACAGATCGAGCGTCACCCGCCCGCCGTCGAGCAGCAGACGATGGCACCCGCCGAAGGCCGACGGCCATTGCGCCTGCAGCTGCTGCGCCCACGGAGCCAGCTCTGGCCAGCGCTGGTGCGCCAGGCGGAGATCCTCAGCCTTCAGCGGATATTTTTCAAAACTGATGAAATGTAACCTTTGCAAGGTAACGTCCGGGTTATCACGAACAAAAACGTCAAACGCCTGCCAGAGGGTGAGGAAATTGAGCCCGGTGCCGAAGCCGCTCTCCGCGACGATCATCAGCGGGCGAGGGTGGCTGGGGAAGCGCTCCGGCAGGCGATTTCCGCCGAGAAAAACGTAGCGAGTCTCTTCCAGACCGTTGTCATTGGAAAAGTAAACATCGTCGAAATCTCGGGAAACAGGTGTACCCTCAGCGTTGAATTCCAGGTTGGCAGGTTGTATGGCGTTCTGTTTCACGTAAGTTACTCGAATCACAAGGCGTAGCACGATCTTAACGATGTGTGCCTGAGGGCGCAAATTTATACACAAAATGTCTGATCGGACTTGTTCGGCGTACAAGTGTACGCTATTGTGCGACACGAAACTTAAAATAGTGCGACTTACAGAGGTATTTAATGAAACGTGCAGTGATTACTGGCTTGGGCATCGTTTCCAGCATCGGTAATAACCAGCAGGAAGTCCTGGCATCTCTGCGTGAAGGACGTTCAGGGATCACTTTCTCTCAGGAGCTTAAAGATTCAGGGATGCGCAGCCACGTATGGGGCAACGTCAAACTGGATACCACTGGCCTCATTGACCGCAAAGTAGTGCGCTTTATGAGCGACGCCTCCATCTATGCTTACCTGTCCATGGAACAGGCTGTTGCCGACGCAGGTCTGGCGCCTGAAGCATATCAGAATAACCCGCGTGTCGGCCTGATCGCAGGCTCCGGCGGCGGTTCCCCGAAATTCCAGGTCTTCGGCGCCGATGCCATGCGTAGCCCGCGTGGTCTGAAAGCCGTGGGCCCGTATGTGGTCACCAAAGCGATGGCTTCCGGCGTTTCCGCCTGCCTCGCTACGCCGTTCAAAATTCACGGCGTTAACTACTCCATCAGCTCGGCCTGCGCCACTTCCGCCCACTGTATTGGTAACGCGGTAGAGCAGATCCAGCTAGGCAAACAGGACATCGTCTTTGCCGGCGGCGGCGAAGAGCTGTGCTGGGAAATGGCCTGCGAATTCGACGCCATGGGCGCGCTGTCCACTAAATACAACGACACCCCGGAAAAAGCGTCCCGTACCTATGATGCTAACCGTGACGGCTTCGTTATCGCCGGCGGCGGCGGTATGGTCGTGGTGGAAGAGCTGGAACACGCCCTGGCGCGTGGCGCGCACATCTATGCCGAAATCGTCGGCTATGGCGCGACCTCCGATGGCGCGGACATGGTCGCCCCGTCTGGTGAAGGCGCAGTGCGCTGCATGCAGATGGCGATGCATGGCGTTGATACGCCGATCGACTATCTGAACTCCCACGGTACCTCCACTCCGGTCGGCGACGTGAAAGAGCTGGGCGCCATCCGCGAAGTATTCGGCGACAACAGCCCGGCTATTTCGGCAACTAAAGCGATGACCGGCCACTCGCTGGGCGCGGCGGGCGTACAGGAAGCCATTTACTCCCTGCTGATGCTGGAGCACGGCTTTATCGCGCCGAGCATCAACGTTGAAGAGCTCGACGAGCAGGCTGCCGGCCTGAACATCGTCACCAAACCGACGGACGCTAAGCTGACCACCGTAATGTCCAACAGCTTCGGCTTCGGCGGCACCAACGCCACGCTGGTGATGCGTAAATACAACGCCTAATCAGCATGTGATGCGCAAAGGGGAGCCACCGGCTCCCCTTTTTTGTCATCTTGACAGGGTAAGAGCCCGCAGGCACACTGCTCGCGGATCCATTAGTCTCTCCACTAATGCGTAAGCGTTTAACGTCAACCAACGCGCCTTAACCCTGATAATCAGGTGGAGGGGGCGTGTCGTTTTGCTCGCCTTACTCTGCGAATCTGGAGTAATGCATGTCCGCAGTTACTGAAACAACATCCAATTCTTCGGCGAATTTTTCGCTTTTCCGTATTACGTTTGCCGTCTTTTTGACCTATATGACCGTTGGTTTGCCGCTGCCGGTGATCCCGCTCTTTGTCCATCAGGAGCTGGGGTTTGGCAACACCGTGGTTGGCGTGGCGGTAGGGATCCAGTTCCTCGCCACCGTTCTGACCCGGGGGTACGCCGGGCGCCTGGCAGACCAGTACGGCGCCAAACGTTCCGTCCTGCAGGGGATGCTGGCCTGCGCCCTGGCGGGCGCGGCATGGCTGGCCGCTGCGCTGCTGCCGCTGCCGGTGCTCGCCAGGCTCGGCCTGCTGCTGCTGGGCCGCTTGATCCTCGGGTTTGGCGAAAGCCAGCTGCTGACCGGAAACCTGAGCTGGGGGATGGGCCTGGTGGGACCGGCCCGTTCCGGCAAAGTGATGTCATGGAACGGCATGGCGATGTACGGCTCGCTGGCGGTGGGCGCCCCGCTGGGATTATTGATCTATAGCCATTTTGGCGTGGCGGTGCTGGCCTGTGTCACCATGGGACTACCGCTCGTCGCCTGGCTTATTAACGGTACCGTGCGCAAAGTGGCGGCCCACGGAGGCGAGCGGCCTTCACTCTGGAGCGTCATCGGCATGATCTGGCGGCCGGGCATTGGCCTGGGCCTGCAGGGTGTCGGCTTTGCGGTGATCGGCACCTTCGTCTCCCTCTATTTCGCCAGCCATAGCTGGCCAATGGCCGGCTTTACCCTGACGGCGTTTGGTGGCGCCTTTGTGCTGATGCGAGTGCTGTTCGGCTGGATGCCGGATCGGTTTGGCGGCGTTAAGGTGGCGATGGTCTCGCTGCTGATAGAGGCGGTTGGTCTGACGCTGCTGGGACTGGCGCCGAATGCCTGGCTGGCGCTGGCCGGTGCGGCGCTGACCGGGTGCGGCTGTTCCCTTATTTTCCCCTCACTTGGCGTGGAAGTAGTGAAGCGCGTCCCGGCGCAGGTGCGCGGCACCGCGCTCGGCGGCTATGCGGCTTTTCAGGACATCTCCTATGGCCTGACCGGGCCGCTGACCGGCCTGCTGGCGACCTCGCTGGGCTACTCGTCGGTGTTCCTTGCCGGCGCCCTCTGTGCGGCGCTGGGGATCCTCGTCACCCTTATCTCATTTCGCCGCTAGGTTATTGTCCGGTCTGAAATCGCTGTAGGAAACACCGCGGCGTTTGGCATGAAAGGGAGCCGCAAACGCCGCCGGTGGCTGCTGGGCTACAGCAGGAGCCACAGCACAAGGAGCAGGACAACCGCGCCCAGCGCCAGCTGCCACGGCTTAGCGCTCCACGTCCGCCTGGCGACAGGCTCCTCCTGCGGGATGGCCAGCGTCTCCTGGGCGCGGGCCACCCGCAGCACAAACACCTTGTTCAGCAGCGCCAGGATCTGCGCCGGGCTCAGCGTGGTCCGCGGCGTGGCCTGCCAGCTGCGACTGGCGAAGTCGACAATTGTCTGCCACTCCGCGGCCTCCAGCGGCTGCTTGAGCGCTCCCTGCAGCGAGGTGAGCGTCGGCGCGCTTTGCGCACTCAACGTTTGCCGCGCCTGCAGCCAGTACGAAAGCGGCAGGAAGTGCGTCGCCGGGATCAGCTCCCCGGACTTGACGCCGCAAAGCTCCAGCATGGATTGCCAAATCAGCTTGCTTGGTTCGCCGGTGGCGGCCGCCAGCTTAGTCACCAGCTGATTGAGCGTATTATGCTCGGCTGGCAACAGCGGGCGCAGGGTCGGCGGGCGCTGCTGCGGCTGCGGGATCGACAGCTGGCCATGCTGCAGCAGATGCAGAATGGTCTCCAGCTGCGTCTGGCTAAGGGCATGCAGCGCCGTTTGCCCATAATGCTGACGAATATAATCGCTCACCGCCTGGCGGTTATTGCCCTGACCGAGCAGATCGCTGAGCTGCGCTAAGGTCTGGCGATGATGATGATTATCCTGAGCGGCGGCTAAGCGCTGGTTGAGACTGGCCTCCGCGGCGCTGAAATGGCAGGCCAGCAGGGGCGAGTCGCCTTTCAGTCCGAGGTCATGTTTGACGCAGGCCCACACTTCCGCGTTCTGCTGCGAGGTCAGCGCCACCAGGCGCGTGATCAGTCGCTCCAGAACGGTGCGTTGCTGCATGGAAAGCGAAGGTTCGCTGGTGGCGGCAGTGCCTGATGGGCCTCGCCCTGGAGGACGGTCTGGCATATCAGCAAGGGGGTGCGTCATGATTCATCCTTTCGATATCGCGGTGCTGGAACCAGGTGATGAGTATGCCTGGCGGCCAGATTATGGCACACTTCCCCAGTTAACTCTCGTTCTCAGACAGGTACTGAACTGTGAAAATCCTCGTTGATGAAAATATGCCCTATGCCCGTGAGCTTTTTAGCCGTTTAGGCGACGTGCAGGCGATCCCAGGCCGTCCGGTCCCGGCCGATGCCCTGACCGATGCGGATGCCCTAATGGTGCGCTCGGTCACCCGGGTCAATGAAGCATTGCTCGCCGGCAAGGCCATTAAGTTCGTCGGCACCGCTACCGCCGGCACCGATCACGTCGATCAGGCGTGGCTGCAGCAGGCGGGGATTGGTTTCTCTGCGGCGCCCGGCTGTAACGCCATTGCGGTGGTAGAGTACGTCTTTTCATCGCTGCTGATGCTGGCTGAACGCGACGGCTTTGCACTGCGCGATCGCACCGTCGGGATCGTCGGCGTCGGTAACGTTGGCGGGCGACTGCAAAAGCGCTTGGAAGCGTTGGGGATCAAAACTCTGCTCTGCGACCCACCGCGCGCCGATCGCGGCGACGAAGGTGACTTCCGCTCCCTCGAGGCGCTGGTCCAGGAAGCCGATGTCATCACCTTCCATACGCCGCTGTATAAAGAAGGGCAATATAAAACCCTGCATCTGGCGGATGAGGCGCTGATAAGCCGCCTGAAGCCTGGAACGATTTTGATCAACGCCTGCCGCGGGCCGGTGGTCGATAACGCCGCACTGCTAAAGCGGCTGGAAGCTGGTCAGCCGCTGAGTGTGGTATTGGACGTCTGGGAGCCGGAGCCGGATCTAAACGTTGAGCTTCTCAAGCGAGTGGATATCGGTACCGCGCATATCGCCGGCTACACCCTCGAAGGGAAAGCGCGCGGGACGACGCAGGTTTTTGAAGCCTACAGCGCCTTTATCGGCCATCCGCAGCAGGTAGCGCTGGACACTCTGCTGCCGGCGCCGGAATTTGGCCGCATTACCCTGCATGGACCGCTCGATCAGCCGACGCTGAAAAGACTGGTCCACTTGGTGTATGATGTGCGCCGCGATGATGCGCCGCTGCGGAAGGTGGCCGGCATCGCCGGTGAATTCGACAAGCTGCGTAAAAATTATCAGGAACGTCGCGAATGGTCTTCGCTGTATGTGCAGTGCAGCGATGAGCAGGCGGCGACGCTGTTGCGCCAGCTCGGTTTTAACGCCGTGCATCATCCTGTTCGTTAATGTCTTCTTAATGCCCCTGCCGGATACTCCGGCGGGGCCGCTTTATTTCTGGAGTTAACCACCATGTCTGAAGGCTGGAATATTGCCGTACTGGGCGCAACGGGCGCCGTAGGCGAAGCCCTGCTCGAAACTCTTGCTGAACGCCAGTTCCCGGTAGGAGAGATTTTTGCTCTGGCGCGCAACGACAGCGCGGGCGAACATCTGCGTTTTGGTGGCAAGTCGGTGATCGTCAAAGACGCCGCCGAATTTGACTGGACCCAGGCCCAGCTGGCTTTCTTCGCCGCCGGCGTCGAAGCCAGTGCAGCGTATGTCGAAGAAGCGACCAACGCCGGGTGTCTGGTTATCGATCTCAGCGGCCTGTTTGCGCTGGAGCCGGACGTACCGCTGGTGGTGCCGGACGTGAACCCGTTCGTATTAGGCGATTATCGCAACCGCAACCTGATTGCGGTGCCTAATAGCCTGACCAGTCAGCTGTTGACGGCGCTCAAACCGCTGATCGATCAGGGCGGGTTGTCGCGCATTAGCGTCACTAACCTTCTCTCCGCCTCGGGGCAGGGGAAAAAAGCGGTGGATGCGCTGGCGGGGCAGAGCGCTAAGCTGCTGAACGGCATCCCTATCGATGAAGACGATTTCTTTGGTCGCCAGCTGGCGTTCAACATGCTGCCGCTGCTGCCGGATCGTGAAGGTAGCGTGCGCGAAGAGCGCCGGATCGTCGATGAAGCGCGCAAAATTCTTCAGGATGACGGGCTGATGATCTCCGCCAGCGTCGTTCAGTCGCCGGTCTTCTACGGCCATGCGCAGATGGTGAGCTTCGAAGCGATGCGCCCGCTGGCGGCGGAGGAGGCGCGCGACGCTTTTACCCGCGGCGAGGATATCGAACTTTCTGAAGAGAGCGAATTCCCGACCCAGGTTGGTGATGCCTCAGGCAATGCTCGCCTCTCCATCGGCTGCGTGCATAACGATTACGGTATGCCGGAGCAGATCCAGTTCTGGTCGGTAGCGGATAACGTGCGCTTCGGCGGCGCGCTGATGGCGGTGAAGATCGCCGAGAAGCTGATTGAGGAGTACCTGTACTGATGTCTGAGATGGAGCAACAGCCGATCTGTAAAATCGCGCTGGGCATCGAGTACGACGGCAGCAAATATTACGGCTGGCAGCGGCAAAACGAAGTGCGCAGCGTGCAGGAGAAGCTGGAAAAGGCGATCTCGCAGGTGGCGAACGAACCGATTACCGTCTTTTGCGCCGGCCGCACCGACGCCGGCGTCCATGGCACCGGCCAGGTGGTGCATTTCGAAACCCGGGCGCAGCGGAAAGATGCCGCCTGGACGCTGGGGGTAAATGCGAATTTACCTGGTGACATCGCGGTGCGTTGGGTCAAACATGTACCGGCGGATTTTCACGCCCGGTTCAGCGCCACGGCGCGCCGCTATCGCTACGTCATCTATAATCATCGCCTGCGTCCGGCGGTGTTAAGTCATGGCGTGACGCATTTTCACCAGCCGCTCGACGCCGAGCGTATGCAGCGCGCCGCGCAGTGTCTGTTGGGAGAGAATGACTTTACCTCGTTTCGCGCGGTACAGTGCCAGTCGCGTACCCCGTGGCGCAACGTGATGCATATTAACGTTACCCGCTACGGCGCGTATGTGGTGGTGGATATCAAAGCGAATGCCTTTGTACATCATATGGTCAGGAATATTGTAGGCAGCCTGATGGAGGTCGGGGCCGGAAACCAGCCGGAGAGCTGGATGGCAGAACTGCTGGCAGCAAAAGACAGGACGCTCGCTGCGGCAACGGCAAAAGCGGAAGGGTTGTATCTGGTGTCGGTGGATTACCCGGCCCACTATGATTTACCGGTGCTGCCAATGGGCCCGCTGTTTCTGGCGGACTAATAGGGTCATTAAGGGTAAAGACAAACATGGACTTGATTCACTTTTTAATTGATTTCATCCTGCATATTGATGTGCACCTTGCCGAACTGGTTGCCCAGTATGGCGTCTGGGTTTATGCCATTCTGTTTTTGATTCTGTTCTGCGAAACCGGGCTGGTGGTGACGCCATTCCTGCCGGGCGATTCCCTGCTGTTCGTCGCGGGCGCGCTCTCGGCCTTGCCAACCAACGATCTCAATGTCCACCTGATGGTACTGCTGATGGTCATCGCGGCCATCGTCGGCGATGCGGTCAACTACACCATTGGCCGGCTGTTCGGCGAAAAGCTGTTCAGCAATCCGAACTCAAAGATATTCCGTCGCAGCTATCTGGATAAAACCCACAGCTTTTACGAACGTCACGGCGGGAAAACCATTATCCTGGCGCGCTTTGTGCCGATAGTCCGAACCTTCGCTCCGTTTGTGGCGGGAATGGGGCATATGTCCTATCGTCATTTTGCAGCCTATAACGTGGTTGGGGCGCTGCTGTGGGTGCTGCTGTTCACCTATGCCGGCTATCTGTTTGGCGATTTGCCGGTGGTGCAGGAGAACCTGAAGCTGCTGATCGTGGCGATCATTGTCCTCTCCGTCCTGCCGGGTGTGATTGAGATCATCCGCCACAAGCGGGCGGCGTCAAAGCAGGCGAAGTAGTTCGCCCTGCGCTGCGCGTGACCGAGCATGATCGTCGCGCGCAGCGGTTTGACCACTTTTTTATCCCATGTTCCGGGATGATATGATTTAATGTGCAACATTCATGGTCTGTAAGAGGCAAAAATGGCATTATGCGCCCCTTACGACAAAACTGGCATCGACCAGGTTCAGGCAGAAAGGTTATCAATGAGCTGGATTGAACGAATTAAAAGCAACATCACTCCCACCCGCAAGGCGAGCATTCCTGAGGGTGTATGGACCAAGTGCGACAGCTGCGGTCAGGTACTCTACCGCGCCGAGCTGGAGCGCAACCTGGAGGTTTGTCCTAAGTGCGATCACCATATGCGCATGTCGGCGCGTAATCGCCTGCATAGCCTGTTGGATGAAGGTTCTCTGGTAGAACTGGGTAGCGAACTTGAGCCAAAAGATGTGCTGAAGTTCCGCGATTCAAAAAAATACAAAGACCGCCTGGCGTCCGCTCAGAAAGAGACGGGCGAGAAAGACGCGCTGGTGGTGATGAAAGGTACGCTCTACGCGATGCCGGTGGTTGCCGCCGCCTTTGAATTCTCCTTTATGGGGGGATCGATGGGTTCCGTCGTCGGCGCACGCTTTGTACGCGCGGTGGAGCAGGCGCTGGAAGATAACTGCCCGCTGATCTGCTTCTCCGCCTCCGGTGGCGCCCGTATGCAGGAAGCGCTGATGTCGCTGATGCAGATGGCGAAAACCTCCGCGGCGCTGGCGAAAATGCAGGAGCGCGGACTGCCGTACATCTCCGTGCTGACCGACCCGACCATGGGCGGCGTATCGGCGAGCTTTGCGATGCTGGGCGATCTGAACATTGCCGAGCCGAAAGCGCTGATCGGCTTTGCCGGTCCTCGCGTTATCGAGCAGACCGTACGCGAGAAGCTGCCGCCGGGATTCCAGCGCAGTGAGTTTCTGATTGAAAAAGGGGCGATCGATATGATCGTTCGCCGTCCGGAAATGCGTCTCAAGCTGGCCAGCATTCTGGCGAAGCTGATGAACCTGCCGGCGCCGGTTGCCGTTTCGGAAGCGCCTCATGAAGGCGTGGTGGTGCCGCCGGCACCGGATCAGGAACCTGAGGCCTGATAAAGCAGAGGGCAGGGCCTGGCGGCGCTGCCCTTTTTTATTCATACGCGTTAACCGTCAATTCTTACGGGCATCATGGAAAAAGATCCTATTCCTCAGGCCACGTCGCCCCTGGCTACGTGGCTTTCTTATCTGGAACATCTGCACAGTAAAACCATCGACCTTGGGCTGGCGCGCGTCAGCGAGGTCGCCGGGCAGATGGATATCGTTAAACCGGCGCCGTTCGTTTTTACCGTCGCGGGCACCAATGGTAAAGGCACCACCTGCCGCACGCTGGAAACCATCCTGATGGCGGCCGGTTATAAAGTGGGGGTCTACAGCTCTCCGCATCTGGTGCGCTACACCGAACGCGTGCGCATTCAGGGGGCTGAACTGCCGGAGGCGGCGCATACGGCTTCGTTTGCTGAAATCGAAGCGGCGCGGGGTGACATCTCGCTGACCTATTTTGAATACGGCACGCTCTCGGCGCTATGGCTGTTTAAGCAGGCGCAGCTGGATGTGGTGATCCTTGAGGTCGGGCTCGGCGGGCGTCTCGACGCCACCAACATCGTTGATGCCGACGTCGCGGTGGTCACCAGCATCGCCCTCGATCATACCGACTGGCTGGGCCCGGATCGCGAAAGTATCGGCCGGGAAAAAGCGGGCATCTTTCGCGCCGGTAAACCGGCGGTGGTGGGGGAGCCGGATATGCCGCTCACCATCGCGGAAGTGGCTAGCGAGAAGGGCGCGCTGCTCCAGCGCCGCGGCGTCGACTGGCGCTATGAGGTGGAAGGCGAAACATGGTCCTTCCGCGATACGGCAGGGGCGATAAGCCACCTGCCTCTGCCTCAGGTGCCGTTGCCGAATGCGGCGACGGCCGTGGCGGCGCTGCGCGCCAGCGGGCTTGCCGTGGATGACGCTATCCTGCGCGCAGGGATCCGCGATGCGATGCTCCCGGGACGCTTTCAGATAATCAGCGACGCCCCGCGAGTGATCCTCGATGTGGCGCACAACCCGCACGCGGCGGCCTATCTCGCCGGGCGTCTCAAAACGTTAGCGAAAACGGGACGCGTGCTGGCGGTTATTGGTATGCTGCATGATAAGGATATCGCCGGCACGTTGGCCAATTTGGCCCCGGAAGTCGATGCCTGGTACTGCGCGCCGCTGGATGGCCCGCGCGGCGCGACGGCAGAGCAGCTGGTGGAACATTTGCGCTGCGGTACAGTCTATAGCAGCGTGGCGCAGGCGTGGCGTGCGGCCATGGCTGACGCTAAAGTGGAAGATACCGTGCTGGTGTGTGGTTCGTTTCACACCGTAGCGCAGGTTATGGAAGAGATAGACGCGGGGAGAATCGGTGGCGAGTAAGTTTCAGAACCGTTTAGTCGGGACAATCGTGCTGGTGGCGCTGGGGGTGATTATCCTGCCAGGGCTGCTGGACGGGCAGAAAAAGCATTACCAGGATGAGTTTGCCGCGATCCCGCTGGTACCGAAACCAGGCGATCGCGATGAACCGGATATGTTGCCGGCGGCAACCCAGGCGTTGCCTTCGCAACCGCCGGAAGGGGCGGCGGAAGAGGTGCGGGCGGGCGATGCCGCCGCGCCATCGTTAGATCCATCGCGTATTCCGGTGAACAGCAACAGCTTCGATGACGTTCAGGAGCCGGTGGTGGCCGCGAAACCGCAGCCCAAGCCGCAGCCGAAACCGCAGCCGCAACAGCAGGCCTCGACGCCAACGCCGCCGCCGGCTAAGCCACAGCAGCAACAGCCACCGCAGCAGCAGGCGGCCCTGCCGGCGCCGACCGGCAAAGCCTATGTGGTTCAGCTGGGCGCGTTGAAGAACGCCGATAAGGTGAATGAGATTGTCGGTAAACTGCGGGCCTCGGGTTTCAAAGTCTATACGTCGCCTTCGACGCCGGTACAGGGTAAAATTACCCGCATCCTCGTCGGCCCGGATGCGTCAAAAGACAAGCTGAAAGGCCAGCTGGGCGATCTGCAGCAGATCTCCGGGCTTAGCGGGGTGGTGATGGGCTTCACCCCGAACTGATTGTTTTTTCCGCCATGCGGAGAGAACGTGGCGGGGAGAAACGCCCCGCAAACCCTGTCTCAGCCGCCCTGAAGAGGCGAAAGGCAGTCTGGCGTTGAATGTTTTTTCAGCGCCATTTTTATTTCTGTAGGGCATGGAAATCCCTACGCAAACGTTTTCTTTTTCTGTTAGAATGCGCCCCGAACTGGACGACAGGGCGTAAATCGTGGGACGTATATGGTCTGGATTGATTACGCCATTATGGCGGTGCTGGGTCTTTCTTGCCTGGTCAGCCTGATCCGCGGCTTTGTTCGCGAAGCTTTATCGTTAGTCACGTGGGGTTGCGCGTTTTATGTCGCCAGCCATTACTACGCTGACCTGTCTGTCTGGTTTACGGGCTTTGAGGATGAACGGGTTCGAAATGGGATTGCTATTGCGGCGCTGTTTATCGTGACGCTCATCGTTGGCGCTATCGTGAACTATGTGATAGGCCAGCTGGTGGAGAAGACCGGTTTGTCAGGAACCGACAGGGTATTGGGGATCTGCTTCGGCGCGCTACGTGGGGTGCTGATCATCGCCGCTATCCTGTTCTTCCTGGACACCTTTACCGGGATGGCGAAGAGCGATGACTGGCATCAGTCGCAGTTTATTCCCTATTTTACCCCCGTCATCAGATGGTTTTTTGAATACCTGCAAAGCTCGTCAAGTTTCTTGCCTAAAGTATAGACTTTGGGTCGTTGCTGAACGAGGAAAAGACGTATGTGCGGTATTGTCGGTATCGCCGGTGTTATGCCGGTTAACCAGTCGATTTATGATGCGCTAACGGTGCTCCAGCACCGTGGACAGGATGCCGCTGGCATCATCACCATTGATGCCAACAACTGCTTCCGGTTGCGTAAGGCTAACGGGCTGGTAAGCGACGTATTCGAGGCCCGCCACATGCAGCGTATGCAGGGCAATATGGGTATTGGCCACGTGCGTTATCCTACGGCGGGCAGCTCCAGCGCCTCCGAGGCGCAGCCGTTTTACGTTAACTCGCCGTATGGCATCACATTGGCGCATAACGGCAACCTGACCAATGCGCACGAGCTGCGTAAAAAGCTGTTTGAAGAAAAACGCCGCCATATCAATACCACCTCTGATTCCGAAATCCTCCTCAATATTTTCGCCAGTGAGCTGGATAACTTCCGTCACTACCCGCTGGAAGCGGACAACATCTTCGCGGCGATTGCGGCGACCAACCGCCTGATCCGCGGCGCGTACGCGTGCGTGGCGATGATCATCGGGCATGGCATGGTGGCCTTCCGCGACCCTAACGGCATTCGTCCGCTGGTGCTGGGTAAACGTGACGTTGGCGACGGTCGCACCGAGTATATGGTGGCCTCGGAGAGCGTGGCCCTTGATACGCTTGGTTTTGAATTCCTGCGCGATGTGGCGCCGGGCGAAGCGGTCTATATTACCGAGAAGGGCCAGCTCTATACCCGTCAGTGTGCCGATAATCCGGTCAGCAACCCGTGCCTGTTCGAGTACGTCTATTTTGCCCGTCCGGACTCGTTTATTGACAAAATTTCCGTCTACAGCGCCCGCGTCAACATGGGGACTAAGCTGGGCGAAAAGATTGCCCGCGAGTGGGAAGATCTGGATATTGACGTCGTTATTCCGATCCCGGAGACCTCCTGCGACATCGCGCTGGAAATCGCCCGCATTCTCGACAAACCTTATCGTCAGGGCTTCGTGAAGAACCGCTACGTCGGCCGGACGTTTATCATGCCCGGTCAGCAGCTGCGTCGTAAATCTGTTCGCCGTAAGCTCAACGCCAACCGTGCGGAATTCCGCGATAAGAACGTGCTGCTGGTCGATGATTCCATTGTACGCGGCACCACCTCGGAGCAGATCATTGAGATGGCGCGTGAAGCAGGGGCGAAAAAAGTGTATCTCGCCTCCGCTGCGCCGGAAATTCGTTTCCCGAACGTGTACGGTATCGATATGCCGACCGCCAACGAACTGATCGCCCATGGCCGCGAAGTGGATGAGATCCGCCAGATCATTGGCGCCGACGGCCTGATTTTCCAGGATCTCAACGATCTGATCGACGCGGTGCGCGCGGAGAACCCGGATATTCAGCAGTTTGAATGCTCGGTGTTCAACGGCGTATATGTGACCCGGGATGTCGACCAGCAGTACCTCGACTATCTTGACTCCCTGCGTAACGATGATGCCAAAGCGGTCCAGCTGCAGAACGAAGTCGAAAACCTCGAGATGCACAACGAGGGTTAAGCCGTTCACGCGTCGCGGGCCTGCCGTACCGAAAGGACGGCGGGCTTTTTTTCGCCCCTCAACTGTGCGTCAATAGTTGCGCCAGAGGCTATAATCCGGCAAAGTCTGCGGCACACGCGCAAGGGGTAACAGAACGTGAAACGACTGATTATTGGCATTTCCGGCGCCAGCGGCGCCATTTACGGCGTGCGGATGCTGCAGGTGCTAAGAGATGTGCCGGATATTGAAACTCATCTCATCCTCAGCCAGGCGGCGCGCCAGACGTTGGCCATGGAGACCGACTACTCCGTACGTGAGGTGCAGGCGCTAGCCGATGTGGTGCATGACGCCCGCGATATCGCCGCCAGTATCTCTTCCGGTTCTTTTAAAACCGCCGGGATGGTGATTTTACCCTGCTCAATGAAGACGCTCTCGGGCATTGTCCATAGCTATACGGATGGCCTGCTGACCCGGGCGGCGGATGTCGTGCTGAAAGAGCGTCGTCCGCTGGTGCTCTGCGTGCGGGAAACGCCGTTCCATTTGGGCCATCTGCGTCTGCTGGTTCAGGCTGCAGAGCTGGGGGCGGTGATAATGCCGCCGGTACCGGCTTTTTACCACCGGCCACAAAGCCTGGACGATGTCATCAACCAGACCGTCAATCGGGTACTCGATCAATTTGATATTAGTCTGGAGCACGACTTGTTTACCCGCTGGCAGGGGGCCTAGTGTCGCACTATAGTGGTGCATGAAATGTACGCTTGCGCTGCGGTGGTGCAAATTTGTTGCCGCGATCAAATCCTCGACATTTATTTCGTCTTTTTGCGCTCAGGCGCTGCGGTTTCGCCAGTAATGCTGGTATCTTCCCTTTTAAGACAATCCTGCAACTTTATTTTAACAAATTTAACCCTGTTCCCGGCACGCACCGGGAAGATGGCACAAAAACTGCAGGATTGATCGGCAATCACCATAACAAGCAACTCACCACATCACGACACTTAAGGGTACTGTATGAAGAAGACGATTCTGGCTCTCTCTTTACTCGTGGGAATGAGCAGCACGGCCAGCGTGTTTGCTGCTCTGCCGCAGAGCATTCGCATTGGCACTGACGCGACCTATGCGCCATTTTCGTCGAAAGACGCGAAAGGGGACTTTGTTGGCTTTGATATCGATTTAGGCAATGAGTTGTGCTCCCGAATTAAGGTGAAATGTACCTGGGTCGGCAGCGATTTTGACTCCCTGATCCCCTCCCTGAAGGCGAAGAAGATTGATGCCATCATCTCTTCCCTCTCTATTACCGAGAAGCGCCAGCAAGAGATCGCCTTCTCTGACAAGCTATATGCCGCTGACTCGCGTCTGATCGCCGCCAAAGGGTCGCCGATCCAGCCGACGCTGGAGGCGCTGAAAGGCAAGCACGTCGGCGTGCTGCAGGGTTCTACTCAGGAAGCCTATGCTAACGACCGCTGGCGCAGCCAGGGCGTTGACGTGGTGGCTTACCAGAACCAGGATCTGATCTATTCAGACCTCGCAGCTGGCCGTCTGGATGCGGCGCTGCAGGATGAAGTCGCCGCCAGCGAAGGCTTCCTGAAACAGCCTGCCGGGAAAGATTTCGCCTTCGCCGGCCCGTCCGTTAAAGACAAAAAGTACTTTGGCGACGGCACCGGTATCGGCCTGCGTAAGGACGACGCCGAGCTGAAAGCCGCGTTTGATAAAGCGCTGGGCGAAATGCGTAAAGACGGCACCTACGACAAAATGGCGAAGAAATACTTCGATTTTAACGTGTACGGCGACTAAGACTGCTGCAGGCCCGCACAATGGGGTGGGCCTGCCGCCAGGTTCGTATCCATGCCCCAAAAGGGTGCATCTAAACGCGCTGTGGATCATTTCAGTGCAAAAGCAGCCAGTTTTTTGGCTAAAAAATGCATAGTTAAGCGTTTCTGATGCAAAAAATCGGCCTTTCTGGTGCATAAATCTTTGCCCTTAAGGGGCGAATAATGGCACGATAACTGGCGTAAATAGTTCTAATAAACCCGTTAGAATGACAGTCTGTCGAGGATAGTTATGAAAAAACTGGCGTTGTCTCTCTCTTTAGCGCTGGCCCTTTCCAGCGTTTCCACGGTCTTTGCCGCCATCCCGCAAAAAATTCGTATCGGTACCGATCCGACTTATGCTCCCTTCGAATCGAAGAATGCGCAGGGAGAATTGGTCGGTTTTGATATCGATCTGGCAAAAGAGCTGTGTAAGCGTATTAATACGCAATGTACCTTTGTTGAAAACCCGCTGGATGCGCTGATCCCCTCCTTAAAAGCGAAGAAAATCGACGCGATTATGTCTTCGCTGTCGATTACAGAAAAGCGCCAGCAGGAAATTGCCTTCACTGACAAGCTGTATGCGGCAGATTCGCGTCTGGTGGTGAAAAAGGGCAGCCCGGTAACGCCGGATCTCGCCACCCTCAAGGGTAAGCGCGTGGGCGTGCTGCAGGGGACGACTCAGGAAACCTATGGCAATGAGCACTGGGCGCCGAAAGGTATCGAAATTGTCTCCTATCAGGGGCAGGACAATATCTATTCCGACCTGACCGCCGGCCGGATCGACGCCGCGTTCCAGGATGAGGTCGCGGCCAGCGAAGGGTTCCTGAAACAGCCTATTGGTAAAGATTACCAGTTTGGTGGCCCGTCAATCAAAGACGAGAAACTGTTTGGTGTTGGCACCGGTATGGGGCTGCGTAAGGAAGACAACGAACTGCGTGAAGCGCTGAATAAGGCGTTTGCAGAGATGCGTAAGGACGGCACCTACGACAAGCTGGCGAAAAAATATTTCGATTTTAACGTATACGGCGAATAATTCTCACGCCTCGCCATTGCGTGCGTTTCGCGCGCAATGGTGAATGACAGACAGGGTAGGCAGCATGCTGTATGGGTTTTCACAGGTTATTTTGCAGGGTGCGCTCGTCACCCTGGAGCTTGCGCTCAGCTCGGTCGTTCTCGCCGTCCTGATTGGGCTGGCGGGCGCTGGCGCAAAGTTATCGAGCAACCGTCCACTGGCGCTGGTGTTTGAAGGCTATACCACTCTTATCCGCGGCGTGCCCGATCTGGTGCTGATGCTGCTGATTTTCTACGGCCTGCAGATTGCGCTAAACAGCGTTACCGACGCGCTGGGTATGGCCCAGTTTGATATCGATCCGATGATCGCCGGGATTATTACCCTTGGCTTTATCTATGGCGCCTATTTTACGGAAACCTTCCGCGGCGCCTACCTGGCGGTGCCGAAGGGGCATATCGAAGCGGCTACCGCCTTTGGCTTTAGCGGCGGGCAGACGTTCCGGCGTATTCTCTTCCCGGCGATGATGCGCTACGCGCTGCCGGGGATAGGCAACAACTGGCAGGTTATCCTCAAGGCGACGGCGCTGGTCTCGTTGCTGGGGCTGGAGGATGTGGTCAAAGCCACGCAGCTGGCCGGGAAAAGCACCTGGCAGCCGTTCTACTTCGCCATCGTCTGCGGCCTGATTTATCTGGTGTTTACCACCGTTTCTAATGGCGTACTGCTGCTGCTCGAACGCCGCTATACCGTTGGCGTGAAGAGGGCTGACCTGTGATTGAAATTATTCAGGAGTACTGGAAATCACTACTGTGGACCGACGGCTATCGCTTTACCGGCGTGGCGATTACCTTATGGTTGCTGATCTCTTCAGTGGTAATGGGGGGCATCCTGGCGGTGTTTCTGGCCATCGGCCGCGTCTCGAGCAATAAGTTTATCCAGTTCCCCATCTGGCTGTTCACTTACATATTTCGCGGCACGCCTTTGTATGTGCAGTTGCTGGTTTTTTACTCCGGCATGTATACCCTGGAAATCGTCAAAGGCACGGAGCTGTTGAACGCTTTTTTCCGCAGCGGGCTAAACTGCACGGTTCTGGCGTTAACCCTGAATACTTGCGCCTATACCACTGAAATTTTCGCCGGCGCGATCCGCTCAGTACCCGCCGGAGAAATTGAAGCAGCGCGGGCCTACGGCTTCTCTTCGGTCAAACTGTATCGCTGCATTATTCTGCCTTCCGCGCTGCGGATTGCACTGCCGGCCTACAGTAACGAAGTGATCCTCATGCTGCACTCTACCGCGCTGGCGTTTACCGCTACGGTACCGGATCTGCTGAAAATCGCCCGCGATATCAACTCGGCCACCTATCAGCCGTTCACCGCGTTTGGCATCGCCGCGGTGCTTTATTTAATTATCTCGTATGTGCTGATTAGCTTGTTCCGTAAAGCGGAAAAGCGCTGGTTGCAGCATATCAAACCTTCTTCGACGCATTGAGAACGCCATGTCCGACAATAAATTAAACGTTATCGATCTGCATAAACGCTATGGGGAACACGAGGTGCTGAAGGGCGTCTCGCTGCAGGCGAAAGCCGGGGACGTTATCAGCATCATCGGTTCATCGGGTTCCGGAAAAAGTACCTTTTTGCGCTGTATTAACTTCCTTGAAAAACCGAGCGAAGGCACGATCGTCGTCAGCGGCCAAAATATTGGTCTGGTACGGGATAAAGACGGCCAGCTGAAGGTGGCCGACAAGAACCAGTTGCGCCTGCTGCGCACCCGGTTGACCATGGTGTTTCAGCATTTCAATCTGTGGAGCCATATGACGGTGCTGGAGAACGTCATGGAAGCACCGATTCAGGTGCTGGGCTTAAGCAAACAGGAAGCGCGCGAACGGGCGGTAAAATATCTGGCCAAGGTCGGGATAGACGAACGTCAGCAAGCGAAGTATCCGGTGCATCTTTCCGGTGGCCAGCAGCAGCGTGTCTCTATTGCCCGCGCGCTGGCGATGGAACCGGAAGTGCTGCTGTTTGATGAGCCGACCTCCGCGCTGGATCCGGAACTGGTGGGCGAAGTGTTACGCATTATGCAGCAGCTGGCGGAAGAGGGAAAAACCATGGTGGTGGTGACCCATGAAATGGGCTTTGCCCGCCACGTCTCTTCACATGTCATTTTTCTGCATCAGGGTAAAATTGAAGAAGAAGGGCATCCGGATGCGCTGTTTGGCGCGCCGAAAAGCCCGCGCCTGCAGCAGTTTCTGAAAGGTTCGCTGAAATAATCGGCTCATCCGGCGTCTGCGGACGCCGGATGAGCTTCCCGCTCCAGCCGATAGATCCAGTCATCGTAATCGACGCCGTTCAGATGATAGGCTTTCTCCAGCACCTGGGTGCGCACAAAGCCTTGCTTCTCCAGCAGGCGCGATGAGCCACGGTTTTCACCCAGCACCCAGGCATTGATGGCCTGCACCCCCAGGGTGGTGAAACCATACTCGCAGACCGCCCGCAGCGCTTCGCTGGCATAGCCTTTTCCCTGAGCCTGAGGCAGCAGCGCGTAGCCGACGTCAGCTTCGTGCGGATTTTTCGGGCTGATGCGGAGCCCAATATCGCCCAGCGCCTCGCCGAATTTATCGCGCAATACAAACACCCCGGGATCGGCACAGCGACTGACGAAGACGCTGCGCAGCGCATCCTCGCTTAACACCTCCCCCATAAAACGCATCACCTGCGGATCCTGGCGCAGGCGCAGAAAAAAGGGCCAGTCATCGGTAACAAAGCGGGTAAGCGAAAGGCGTGGTGTGGTGATGGTCGTCATAAAGCAGTCAATACGCAGAAAGAAAAGCCTACCTTAGCACTTTGCTTTGCCAGGTAACACCGGCGAACCGGCCGGCTGGCGGTGAATTCAGGCGATTAAGGGCGCTGGTTGTCCTGAATATGGCGATGCTGCAGCGCCAGGGTGAGGCCATCCAGGCGTGGAGCATGAGCCAGCAGAATGGAATCAGAGGAGCCAATGCTCCCCTGTGTCAGCCATTAACTCAGCACATCCTTTAGCGCTTCGTCCAGATCGTACCAGCGGAAGGCAAAGCCGGCGGCCTCCAGACGCTTTGGCAGCGCGCGCTGGCCGCCAAGCACCAGGACGGCGGATTCCCCCATCAACAGGCGGATAGCGGCGGCGGGAACGCGGAAAATCGCCGGTCGATGGAGCGCATGACCCAGCGCATGGGCGAACTGCTCGTTATGCACCGGGTAGGGAGAAACCATATTGAACGGACCGCGCAGATCGTTATCCAGCAGCCACAGAATGCCGTTAACCATATCGTCGATATGGATCCAGGCCAGGTACTGTCTGCCGTTGCCGATAGGCCCGCCGAGGCCGAGCTTAAAGGCGGGTGTCATTTTGCCGAGAATACCGCCCCGCGGAGCCAGTACCACGCCGGTGCGCAGCAGGCAGACGCGGGTGCGCTCGCTTTGCGCTTCGCAGGCAATTTGCTCCCAGCGGGCGCACAGCTTATGGGTAAACTCATTGTGCGGTGGCTCTTCTTCGGTCACCACCACCTCGCCGAGGTCGCCATAGTAGCCGATGGCAGACCCGCTGATCAGCACGGAGGGAGGGGTGTCGCTGGCGTGGATCAGGCCCACCAGCCGCTGCGTGAGATCCCAGCGGCTATGGCACAAGCGTTGTTTCTGCTCGGCCGTCCAGCGTTTATCAGCGATGGGTTCACCCGCCAGGTTGATGACGGCATCAATATCATTGAGGTGGTGATGGCCCTCGAAATCGCGCCACAGGGTGACGCGCGGATCGAGACGGGCGCGGGCGGTATCCGGATGTCGCGTGGAGACCGTGACGCTATGCCCGAGCTCCAGCAATCTGGGTATCAGATGTCGGCCAATCAGGCCGGTACCACCAGTAACCAGGATCTTCATACCACCTCCCTGACATGGTTAGCGACGCCAGCTCATGGTCATGGACACCGAGTCGGCATAGCGCAGCGCATGAAGTTTATCAATCTCCACTTCAGCATATGTGACCCAGTGATGTTCGCATGCGATATTCAGCACATCCTGAGTTAATTTTTCCAGCAGCGAAAAACGGCCATTCTCAAGATGGCTGATTATGCGCTTGGTAATGGTGCGATAGTTCAGCGCATCATTGATGTCCTCGCTGTCGCGCGCTTTATCGGCAGGGTAGTGAATGGCTACATTCACTACTACGTCCTGGCGGTTGGCGATCTCTTCCTCTTTAATACCAATAAAAGTCCGCAGGCGCAGGTTCTTAATACGAATAATGGCGTCTGGTTGAGACATTGCAGGCTTCCTCCGTGGTGTAAGTCCTGCAATCATACAACAAAGCGCGACGGGCGAGCAGGGGGTTAATAAAGCTGAATTTTTAACATCGCTTCCGCCGTTGCCGGCCGCTGCTTAATGCGCTCATACCAGTTGTGCACCGCCGGATAGTTCGCCAGATCGATACGCTGTCGGACATGGCAGTTCACCCAGGGCCAGGCGGCGATGTCGGCGATACTGTAGTGGTCGCCGCCAAGCCACGGGCTGCATCCCAGACGCTGATTTAGCACCCCATACAGTCGTTGGGTTTCCACCTGAAAACGTTCAATAGCGTAGGGCACGGTTTGCGGCGCGGAGTGGGAAAAATGTTGATTTTGCCCCAGCATCGGCCCCAGCCCGCCGACCTGCCAGAACAGCCACTGCAGCGTGACGTAGCGTTCCCGCAGCTCGCCGCTCAGCAGCTTACCGCTTTTTTCCGCCAGATAGAGCAGGATGGCGCCGGACTCGAAAACGCTCAATGGCGCCCCGCCGTCAGCAGGCATGTGGTCGACGATAGCCGGAACTTTATTATTCGGCGAAATCGCCAGAAACTGCGGATGAAATTGTTCCCCTTTGCCGATATCGACCCGAATTAGCCGATAGGCTAGCTCCGCCTCTTCGAGGAACAGGGTGATTTTGTGGCCGTTTGGGGTGGGTGCATAGTAAAGATCGATCATAATATTTCCCGCCGTCGTGGGTCGCAAACTGTTCGAGTATAGGTGAAGCTGCGCCACCCGGGAGAAATTCCGCAAGCGACCCGGCAGCCAGGCGACGAGTCGTCCGCGTTCGAGCAGTGACATCGCCTGTAAGACAGGCTATGTTGGCTTATTGTCCTGTCTACCACCCTTGAGGAAGCTATGAGCCAGCCTGTCATTACCCTGTGGTCCGATGCCGATTTTTTCTCACCGTACGTGATGTCTGTCTATGTCGCTCTGCAGGAAAAAAGCCTGCCTTTTACCCTTAAAACCGTCGACCTGAACCGCGGCGAACATCTGCAGGCGGGCTGGACAGGCTATGCCGCCACCCGTCGCGTACCGCTGCTGGAGGTTGATGATTTCGCGCTAAGTGAGTCTTCGGCGATTACCGAGTATCTGGATGAGCGTTTTGCGCCGCCGGAGTGGGAGCGCATCTACCCGCATGATCTGCAAAAACGAGCCCGCGCCCGGCAGATCCAGGCCTGGCTGCGCAGCGATCTGATGCCAATTCGTGAAGAGCGATCCACCGCCGTGGTGTTTGACGGGGCGAAAATGCCGGACCTCAGCGAGGCCGGCAGGCAATCTGCGGAAAAGCTGTTTGCCACCGCCACCACGCTACTGGCCCACGGCGGGCAAAATTTATTTGGCGAATGGTCTATTGCCGACGCAGACCTGGCGCTGATGCTCAATCGCCTGGTTCTCAATGGCGATAAGGTACCGGAGGCGCTGGCTGATTATGCGTCTTTCCAGTGGCAGCGGGCCTCAATCCAGCGTTACGTGGCGCTTTCCGCCAAACGCTGAGGCTGATAACCCGCCGCGCTTCCGCTATCATAGAGGCATCGTAACCAGTGGAGATGGAACCTATGAAGCTGATGTTTGCCTCCGATATTCATGGTTCGCTGCCCGCCACGGAACGCGTGCTTGAACGGTTCGCGCAAAGCGGCGCCAGGTGGCTGATCATACTCGGCGATGTGCTCAATCACGGTCCGCGCAACGCGCTGCCTGAGGGGTATGCGCCGGGTGAGGTGGCGGAGCGGTTGAACAGCGTGGCGGAACGCATTGTTGCTGTTCGCGGCAACTGCGACAGCGAAGTGGATCAGATGCTGCTTCGTTTTCCAATGACCGCGCCCTGGCAGCAGGTGCTTAGCGAACGCTATCGCCTGTTTCTGACCCACGGGCATCTCTATAGTCCGGATAATCTGCCGCCGCTGGCCGCTGGCGATGTCCTGGCATATGGCCATACTCATATACCGGTCGCGGAAAAACGCGGCGCAATTTACCTCTTTAATCCCGGCTCAGTGAGTATCCCGAAAGGGGGATATTCCGCCAGCTATGGGCTGCTGGATCAGGGGCGGCTGCAGGTTTTAGCACTCAATGATAATCAGGTTATTGCAGAGGTTGCAATTTACCCGTAATTTAGCCCTCAATCATAAAGACGCGCCGCGAGAGCGCATTTAAAGTAAGGTTTCCTGATGGCGGAACAGAATCATTTGGCAAGCACAGAATGGGTCGATATTGTTAATGAAAACAATGAGGTGATAGCACAGTCCAGCCGCGAGCAAATGCGCGCGCAGTGCCTGCGCCACCGGGCGACCTATATCGTCGTTCATGACGGAATGGGGAAAATTCTGGTGCAGCGACGCACCGAGACAAAAGACTTTCATCCGGGCATGCTGGATGCCACCGCTGGCGGCGTCGTGCAGGCTGATGAGCAGCTGCTGGAATCGGCCCGTCGCGAGGCGGAAGAGGAGTTAGGCATCGCCGGGGTGCCGTTTGCCGATCACGGCCAGTTTTATTACGAAGACAAATACTGCCGCGTCTGGGGAAGTCTGTTTAGCTGCGTCTCCCACGGGCCGTTCGCCCTGCAGGAAGAAGAGGTCAGCGAGGTGTGCTGGTTAACGCCGGAAGAGATCACCGCCCGCTGCGATGAGTTCACGCCGGACTCCCTGAAAGCGCTGGCGCTGTGGATGACCCGCAACGCCGGTAATGAGTATGATGATGCGGAAGAGAGCGAGCGCGAATAAAGATCGCAAACGCGCGACAGCAATCGTCGCTCGCCTCCTGACGACAAAAAGGCAGCCATTCGGCTGCCTTTTGCTTTGACCACAGCGGCAGATTACTTCTGCTGCTGAGCCGATTGGATCGCGGTCAGTGCGATGGTATAGACGATATCGTCTACCAGCGCGCCACGGGACAGGTCGTTGACCGGCTTGCGCATACCCTGCAGCATCGGCCCGATGGAGATCAGGTCGGCAGAGCGCTGTACCGCTTTGTACGTGGTGTTACCGGTGTTCAGATCCGGGAAGATGAACACGGTCGCGCGGCCAGCTACCGGTGAGTTCGGCGCTTTGGACTTCGCTACGTCAGCCATCACCGCGGCGTCATACTGCAGCGGGCCGTCGATCATCAGGTCAGGACGTTTTTCCTGCGCCAGACGGGTCGCTTCGCGGACTTTCTCGACATCGCTACCCGCGCCGGAGGTACCGGTGGAGTAGGAGAGCATCGCTACGCGCGGTTCGATGCCGAAGGCAATCGCGGATTCAGCGGACTGAATAGCGATTTCCGCCAGCTGCTCGGCGGTCGGGTCCGGGTTGATCGCGCAGTCGCCGTAAACGTAAACCTGTTCCGGCAGCAGCATGAAGAACACGGAGGAGACCAGCGAGCTGCCCGGCGCGGTTTTGATCAGCTGCAGCGGCGGACGAATGGTGTTGGCAGTGGTGTGAACCGCGCCGGATACCAGACCGTCGACTTCGTCCTGTTCCAGCATCAGGGTGCCGAGAACCACGTTGTCTTCCAGCTGCTCACGCGCGACCGCTTCGGTCATGCCTTTGTTCTTACGCAGTTCGACCAGGCGACCCACATAGCTTTCGCGAACCACTTCCGGATCGACGATTTCAATGCCGGCGCCAAGCTCAACGCCCTGGGCCGCGGCTACGCGGTTGATCTCATCCGGGTTACCCAGCAGGACGCAGGTGGCGATCCCGCGTTCGGCGCAAATCGCCGCCGCTTTCACGGTACGCGGTTCGTCGCCTTCCGGCAGAACGACACGTTTGCCGGCTTTGCGCGCCAGCTCGGTCAGCTGGTAGCGGAAGGCTGGCGGAGAGAGACGGCGGCTGCGCTCGGAGGTCGCGGTCAGCGATTCGATCCAGTCGGCGTTGATGTAGTTGGCCACGTATTCCTGAACTTTCTCGATACGCTCGTGATCGTCAACCGGTACTTCGAGGTTAAAGCTCTGCAGGCTCAGGGAGGTCTGCCAGGTGTTGGTGTTGACCATAAATACCGGCAGGCCGGTCGCGAAAGCGCGTTCACACAGCTTGCTGATGCGCGCGTCCATTTCATAGCCGCCGGTCAGCAGAATGGCGCCGATTTCCACGCCGTTCATTGCCGCCAGGCAGGCCGCAACCAGCACGTCAGGACGGTCTGCGGAGGTAACCAGCAGAGAACCAGGGCGGAAGTGTTCCAGCATGTGCGGGATGCTGCGCGCGCAGAAAGTCACGGATTTCACGCGGCGGGTATTGATATCGCCTTCGTTGATGATGGTCGCATTCAGATGGTGCGCCATGTCGATCGCGCGGGTCGCGATCAGATCGAAGCTCCATGGCACTGCGCCCAGCACCGGCAGCGTGCTGCCTTTCTGCAGCTGAGCCGGGTCAATCTTCACGATTTTTGCTTTCGACGAGTCGTCGAAAATTTCCGACAGGTCAGGACGGGTACGGCCCTGATCGTCGACAGGGGCATTCAGTTTGTTGACGATAACGCCGGTGATGCTGGTATTTTTGGCGCCGCCAAAGCTGTTACGGGTCAGTTCGATACGCTCGTTCAGCTGTTCTGGCGTGTCGGTGCCCTGAGACATCACGAAGACGATTTCAGCGTTCAGCGTTTTGGCGATTTCAAAGTTCAGCGCCTGGGCGAACTGATGCTTACGGGTCGGTACCAGGCCTTCCACCAGCACCACTTCCGCGTCCTGAGTATTCGCGTGGTAGTTGGCAATGATCTCTTCCATCAGCACATCTTTCTGATTGCTGGAGAGCAGAGACTCAACATGGCTCATCTTCAGCGGTTCAGCGGCGGTGGTGGTGGAGGAGCTGGCGCGAACGATGGTGGTGGTCTGGTCTGGGGCATCGCCACCGGAACGCGGCTGGGCGATAGGTTTAAAGACGCTCAGACGAACGCCTTTGCGTTCCATAGCGCGGATCACACCGAGGCTGACGCTGGTCAGACCTACGCTGGTACCGGTAGGAATTAACATGATAGTACGGGACACGGTATATCCTCTTTCGTTACCGCCAGTATCAGGCGGGATACAAAACAGCACCGCCAGCTATCCGTCATATTTCAAGTTGCAGGTGCGTTGGCTCTACTTGCTCACCCCGGTGGCGTACGCGCTGTACGCGGCCGGGGTTTTGCTGTGTCGCCGCCTTCCTGCAGCTCGAATTATTGCGGGTCAGGGCTGGCGATGTGGAATTATGCGGTCAGACGGCTGGCGTCTTGCGCGATGACCAGCTCTTCGTTGGTCGGGATAACCACGGCAGGACGGGTGCCTTCTTTGTTGATGAAGCCAGACTTGCCGAAGCGGGCAGCAAGGTTACGCTCATGGTCAACTTCAAAGCCCAGTACGCCCAGTTTGCCCAGCGACAGCTCACGCACCATCGCGGCGTTTTCACCGATACCACCGGTGAAAATAACGGCGTCAAGACGGCCGTCCATCAGCGCGGTGTAGGAACCGATGTATTTCGCCAGGCGGTGGCAGTAAACGTCCATTGCGCGTTTAGCGTCGGCTTTTTCCTGATAGTTGTCTTCCACGTAGCGGCAGTCGCTGGTGACTTCGGTCAGACCCAGCAGGCCGGACTCTTTGGTCAGCATTTTGTTGATCGCGTCAACGCTCATGCCCAGGGTGTCGTGCAGATGGAAGATGATGGCCGGATCGATGTCACCGGAGCGGGTACCCATCACCAGGCCTTCCAGCGGGGTCAGACCCATGGAGGTGTCAACGCATTTACCGTTACGGATAGCGGAAACAGAACCACCGTTGCCGAGGTGGCAGGTGATGATGTTCAGCTCTTCCACCGGCTTGTTGAGGATCTTAGCGGCTTCCTGAGTCACGTAGAAGTGGCTGGTGCCGTGCGCGCCGTAACGACGAACGCCGTGCTCTTTGTACAGGCTGTACGGCAGGGCGTAGAGATAGGATTCTTCCGGCATGGTCTGATGGAACGCCGTATCGAATACAGCCACGTTTTTGTCTTTCAGGTGCGGGAAGGATTTCAGCGCTTCAGCGATGCCGATCAGGTGTGCCGGGTTGTGCAGCGGTGCGAAAGACGCGGCGTCTTTAATACCCTGAATTACGGACTCGTCGATCACCACAGAGCTGGTGTATTTTTCACCGCCGTGTACGATACGGTGGCCGATTGCGGTCAGCTGAGCAGACAGTTCTGGTTTTTGTGCCAGAATAGTGTTAACGATAAAGTTCAGCGCTTCACTGTGCGCGGCGCCCGCGCCTAACTCGGCTTCTTGTTTGCTGCCGTCCATTTTCCATTTGATACGGGCTTCCGGCAGGTGGAAGCATTCCGCTAAACCGGACAGATATTCGTCGCCGTTCACGGCGTCAAGGATAGCAAATTTCAGAGAGGAGCTACCGCAGTTCAGAACCAGTACTAACTTACTCGACATGGAAGTACCTTTTTATGATACGTGGCTAAAAAAACGTCAGTGTGTCATTAGCGTAGCGCAGGATGACCTCGACATTTATGATTAACATCATGCCTTGTTCTGTTTTCGGGCACGATGAGAGAAGTACATTTGATTTTATGCCATTTTGCATAATTTTCAGCCAATGGCAGAATATGCGATAATTTGACTAGCCTGGCAAAGAGTCTAACCGCCCTTTCAGGCGGGCACAGGATACCTGATTGCGGCATCCTTTGCCAAAATCTTTTGAACGATGTCATGCATAGTTGGTGTTTTGCACGAATTTTTTAAGTTTTATATGTAAAGTTGAGGTAAAGCCATGTCGACCCCTGAGAAACGCCCCGTTAGCTTCTTTAGCTTGTTCAACCGCGGGCAGCATTACGCAAAGACCTGGCCTCTCGACAAGCGCCTCGCGCCGGTGTTTATTGAAAACCGCATTATTCGTGCCACCCGCTATGCCATCCGCATCATGCCGCCAATCGCCATTTTTACCCTCTGCTGGCAGATAGCTCTTGGCGGCCAGCTGGGCCCCGCCGTCGCTACCGCGCTGTTTGCGCTGAGCCTGCCGATGCAGGGACTCTGGTGGTTGGGTAAGCGTTCGGTGACGCCGCTGCCGCCCTCCATTCTTAACTGGTTCTATGAAGTGCGCGGTAAACTGCAGGAGGCGGGGCAGGCGCTGGCACCGGTCGAAGGCAAGCCCGATTATCAGGCGCTGGCTGACACGCTTAAGCGCGCCTTCAAACAACTGGATAAAACTTTCCTTGATGATTTGTAATTCACTACGGAAAACGCATATAAAAGAAGGCGCATGATTTATGCGCCTTCTTTATTTCACGCCCTACCGTGCTACAGGAGTCACAACATGGAAATGACCAATGCGCAGCGTCTGATTTTATCCAATCAGTACAAAATGATGACGATGCTCGACCCGGATAATGCGGAACGCTACCGTCGTCTGCAAACCATCATAGAGCGAGGGTATGGGCTACAGATGCGTGAACTGGACCGCGAGTTTGGCCAGCTGACGGAAGAAACCTGCCGTACCGTTATTGATATCATGGAGATGTACCACGCGCTGCACGTCTCCTGGACCAACCTGAAAGACGCGGCGGGTATCGATGAACGCCGGGTCACCTTCCTCGGATTTGATGCCGCCACCGAAGCGCGTTATCTCGGCTATGTGCGTTTTATGGTCAACGTTGAAGGCCGCTACAGCCATTTTGACGCCGGTACCCATGGCTTTAACTCGCAGACCCCGATGTGGGAGAAATATCAGCGGATGCTGAGCGTCTGGCACGCTTGCCCGCGCCAGTATCATCTGAGCAGTAATGAAATTAATCAAATTATCAACGCCTGAGGGAGGTGCCCGTGCAGTGTAAAGGTTTCCTGTTCGATTTAGACGGGACGCTGGTGGATTCCTTGCCGGTGGTGGAGCGTTCATGGTGCAAGTGGGGGGATCGTTTCGCCATTGACCATGATGAAATTCTCAGTTTTATTCACGGCAAGCAGGCCATTACCTCCATTCGCCATTTTATGCCGGGGCGCAGCGAGGAGGATATCCAGGCCGAATTTCGCTACCTCGAGCAGATAGAAGCCACTGATATTGAGGGTATCGTCGCGCTGCCGGGGGCATTAGCCCTGCTGAATACGCTCAATGAGGCCGGGATCCCGTGGGCGATTGTCACCTCCGGTTCGATTCCGGTTGCCCACGCGCGTCACCGCGCGGCGGGCCTGCCGATGCCTGAGGTGTTCGTCACCGCCGAGCAGGTGAAACACGGCAAACCGGCGCCGGACGCCTATCTGCTGGGCGCCGAGCGGCTGGGTCTGCCTACCGGGGAGTGCGCGGTGGTGGAAGATGCGCCGGCGGGGCTCCTCTCCGGACTGGCGGCCGGCTGTCGCACTATCGCGGTCAACGTGCCCGCCGATGCCCCTCGCCTGGATGAAGCCGACCTCGTGCTGAGCAGCCTGGAAGATCTGGTGGTTGAACGCCAGACTGACGGCGTGGTAAATGTGCGTCTTAAAGCGTAAACCCATGATTTCGCCCCGCGTCGTCGGGGCTTTTTTATGCCACTATGTCGACTCCCACTTGTGACAAGGAAACGTTGTGAACGGTGAATTGATTTGGGTTTTATCCCTCCTGGCCATCGCGGTTGTGCTGTTTGCTACCGGCAAGGTGCGCATGGATGCTATCGCCCTGATGGTCATTGTCGCCTTTGTCCTCAGCGGAACGCTGACGTTAAATGAAGCTTTTTCCGGATTCAGCGATCCTAACGTGATCCTGATTGCCGCCCTGTTTATTATCGGCGATGGCCTGGTGCGCACCGGAGTCGCCACCAAAATGGGGGCATGGCTGGTGAGCGTGGCGGGGAACAGCGAAACCAAGATGCTGATCTACCTGATGCTCACCGTTGCCGGTCTGGGCGCGTTTATGAGCTCCACCGGGGTGGTCGCCATTTTCATCCCGGTGGTACTTAGCGTCTCGGCGCGGATGAATACCTCGCCATCGCGGCTGATGATGCCGCTGAGCTTCGCCGGGCTTATCAGCGGGATGATGACCCTGGTGGCGACGCCGCCCAACCTGGTGGTCAACAGTGAATTGCTGCGCGAGGGACTGCACGGCTTCAGCTTTTTCAGCGTCACGCCGATTGGCCTGGTGGTGCTGATCCTGGGCATCGTCTATATGCTGGCGGTGCGCTTTATGCTGAAGACGGATAATGGCGACTCCGCACGCGATGGGCGAAAAAGAAGCACCTTCCGCGATTTGATCCGCGAATATCACCTCACCGGCCGCGCTCGCCGGCTGGCCATCCGCCCGGGTTCGCCGATGATCGGTCAGCGGCTGGATGATTTAAAGCTGCGTGAGCGCTACTGCGCCAACGTGATCGGCGTTGAACGCTGGCGGCGGTTCCGCCGGGTAATTGTCAACGTCAACGGGGTATCGGAATTTCGCGCCCGCGACGTCCTGCTAATCGATATGTCCGCCTCCGATGTCGATTTACGCCAGTTCTGCGGCGAGCAAATGCTTGAGCCGATGGTATTGCGCGGCGAGTATTTTGCCGATCAGGCGCTGGATGTGGGGATGGCGGAGGTGGCGCTGATCCCGGATTCAGAGATGATTGGCAAAACGGTGCGTGAGATAGCCTTCCGCACCCGGTTTGGTCTCAATATCGTCGGCATGAAGCGCGATGGCAAAGCGATGGATGGTTCGGTGGTCGACGAGCCGCTGCAGCTCGGCGATATCCTGCTGGTGGTCGGCAACTGGCGGCAAATTGCCTTGCTGGCGAAGCGCGGCCGGGATTTCGTGGTGCTCAATATGCCGGTTGAGGTCGATGACGCTTCGCCGGCCCACAGCCAGGCTCCGCATGCGATTTTCTGCCTGGTGCTGATGGTAGCCCTGATGCTCACCGATGAAATTCCCAACCCGATTGCCGCGATTATCGCCTGTCTGCTGATGGGCAAATTCCGCTGCATCAATGCCGAAAGCGCCTACAAGGCGATCCACTGGCCGAGCATTATTTTGATTGTTGGGATGATGCCGTTTGCCCTGGCGCTGCAAAAAACCGGCGGGGTGGATCTGGTGGTGAAGGGACTGATGGATGTCGCCGGAGGCGAGGGGCCTTATCTGATGCTCGGCTGCCTGTTCGTGATGTGCGCGGCGATTGGGCTGTTTATCTCAAACACCGCCACGGCGGTGCTGATGGCGCCTATTGCCTTAGCGGCGGCGAAGTCAATGGGCGTCTCACCCTATCCTTTTGCCATGGTGGTGGCGATGGCGGCTTCGGCGGCGTTTATGACCCCGGTCTCCTCGCCGGTTAACACCCTGGTGCTTGGCCCGGGCAAGTACTCATTTAGCGATTTTGTCAAAATAGGCGTGCCCTTTACCATACTGGTGATGGTGGTCTGCGTCCTGCTAATCCCGGTACTGTTTCCGTTTTAAGATATTCTGGCCGGGTAGAGCACAACCGCCGCCCGGCCAGAACCTTACAGCGGCGAATCCTGGCTAATTTCGTCCAGCGACAGCTGGAAGCTTGGGACGAACACCTGCATAAAGTAATCCATCTCCGCGCTGCGCCGCGATGCCAGGGTCTTTTCCAGCCGACCTTTGGCCAGCAGAAATTCGTTATTGCCTGCAGACAGCTCTTCGAGGCACTTCAGGTAAGCGCAGAGGGCGTCAGCCTGTTTAACGATCGACTGCTCTTCCTCACTGTAGTGATGCTCATCAATCAGCGGCTCGAAAATATCGCGCAGCTCGTCAGGGACCATATCCACCAGCTTTTGCTGAGCAATTTTCTCAATCGCCTTATATTCCTGGGCAATCTGCGAATTGAAATATTTCACCGGAGTAGGGAGGTCGCCAGTTAGTACTTCCGAGGCGTCATGGTACATCGCCAGCAGGGCGATACGCTCGGCGTTGACCTGGCCGCCAAATTTGCGGTTTTTAATCGCCGCCAGCGCGTGGGCGACCATCGCCACCTGCAGGCTGTGTTCGGAGACATTTTCGGTGCGCACGTTGCGCATCAGCGGCCAGCGGTTAATCAGTTTCAGGCGGGAGAGGTGGGCAAAGAAATGACTCTGACTCATAGGGACCCTTAATCAGTGACAACATCGGGTTCCATTGTGCGCAGGGATCGCCGCCGGATGCAAATGCCGGCGGCGGCGCGATTAAAGCTGATGGTAGCCGGAGAGGAAGCGGCCAAAGCGGGAGATAGCCATCTCCAGGTCGTCTTCGCGCGGCAGGGTCACGATGCGTACGTGATCCGGCCACGGCCAGTTAAAGGCGGTGCCCTGCACCAGCAGGACTTTCTCCTGCAGCAGGAAGTCGAGCACCATTTTCTGGTCGTCATGAATATTGAAGCGTTTGGCGTCGATTTTCGGGAACATATACAGCGCGCCTTTTGGCTTCACGCAGGAGACGCCCGGAATATCGTTGATAAGCTCCCAGGCGCGGTTGCGTTGTTCATACAGGCGTCCGCCGGGGATGATGAATTCGCTGATGCTCTGATAGCCGCCCAGCGCCGTCTGGATAGCATGCTGGGCCGGCACGTTGGCGCACAGACGCATTGAAGCCAGCATCTCCAGCCCTTCGATATAGCCCTTCGCGTGTTTTTTCGGGCCATTCAGCACCATCCAGCCCTGACGGAAGCCGGCAACGCGATAGGTTTTCGACAATCCGTTAAAGGTCACCGTCAGCAGGTCCGGCGCCAGGGCGGCAATAGAGTGATGCTGGGCTTCGTCGTAGAGGATCTTGTCGTAAATTTCATCGGCGAAAATGATCAGATTATGCTGACGAGCGATCTCCACGATCTCCTGCAGCAATTCTTTGGAATAGACCGCGCCGGTGGGGTTGTTAGGGTTAATGATCACGATCCCGCGGGTGCGCGGTGTGATTTTTGCGCGGATGTCGTCCAGATCCGGGAACCAGTCAGAGGATTCGTCACACAGATAGTGCACCGCTTTGCCGCTGGAAAGCGACACCGCCGCCGTCCACAGCGGGTAGTCCGGGGCGGGAACCAGCATCTCATCGCCGCTGTTTAACAGCGCCTGCATCGCCTGCACAATCAGTTCGGACACGCCGTTGCCGATATAGATGTCTTCCACCGTGACATCGCGCATACCCCGGGCCTGGTAATGCTGCATGATAGCTTTACGCGCCGAGTACAATCCTTTCGAATCGCAGTAACCCTGGGCGGTAGGCAAATTGCGGATGACGTCGACGAGGATCTCGTCAGGGGCCTCGAAGCCGAATGGCGCCGGGTTGCCGATGTTCAGTTTCAGAACCTTATTGCCTTCTTCTTCAAGACGTTTGGCTTCTTTCAGAACCGGGCCGCGGATGTCATAACAGACGTTCTCTAACTTGCTGGATTTTTCGATGGGGGACATGAATCTTGACCTTTTAGCTGTTATCGCCACTCCCTGCCGTGGAAGTCAGCACGGAACAATGTACTCCCCCTCCCCGCTGTTTTGAAGGCTTTGCAGGAGAAGATTTTGCTAACGCCGGATTTTAAGCGCAATTGATTTATCTACCGATTGCGGATTTGGTCTGTGGCTTATGCCTTTTTATGTCGATTTTTTGGTCGTAAATATAGATTTAGTAGCGGTTTTGCCATCATTTATCTCGTTTGTTTGCCCGGTAATATGGGGAGGGAGAAGGGGAAGTCGCTAAAAAACGCTATCCTGCATACAAGCGCGATTGGCTTGTAATTTTGATGTTAAATAATTTTAATAAAAAACAGCGTGCGACCACATTATTATTATTTTTAGCGGGTAATAATCTGAGGTTTGTTAATTAATATAAAATGTTGAAAAAAATTTAAAATTGTCTCAGTTAATCCTTATTAAGGCTTATAAAAAGGAGGGGGATAGGTTAGAATATCACCGTTAATATCCGTGTTAACCGCCAAGAACTGCGGTTGCATTGAGATTTAATATATTGTTATTACAGGATTTTATTGTTCCTTTTCTGCCGGGAAGTTACGCCAGAAGAGCGATTTTCTCAGCATCACTGACCGGGTTCCCGCGGCGACGTATGGCGCCTGGCTGGTCGTGGTAATAAATAATAATGAGAAATACGAACAATATATTACTCCGCAGTTCTGCGCATTTGCCCAGACGAGTACTTTGGCATGTAATAACGTTCGTCCAGTTGTTTATCCGCCGTCAGACGGTGAGCACGAGGCTCAGGGAATAGCCGGATACCTGGCGTAAAGCATCAACAAGGCAGGTCAGCGTTAGCCACCTGTAAGTGAAGAAAGATGATTAATACAACACGTCCCATACTCAACCTCGATCTCGATCTGCTGCGTACCTTTGTCGCGGTCGCTGATTTGAACACTTTTGCCGCCGCCGCCGCCGCAGTGTGTCGTACTCAGTCCGCGGTCAGTCAGCAAATGCAACGCCTGGAACAGCTGGTGGGCAAAGAGCTTTTCGCCCGCCACGGCCGCAATAAGCTGCTGACCGAGCAGGGGATCCAGCTGCTGGGCTATGCCCGCAAAATTCTCCGTTTTAACGATGAAGCCTGTATGTCGCTGATGTATGGCAGCCTGCAGGGGGCTCTGAGCATCGGTGCGTCAGAAGAAACGGCTGACACCATCCTGCCGTTTTTGTTAAACCGCATCGGCTGTTTCTATCCCAGAATGACGTTGGAGATCAAAGTTCACCCCCATGCCGCCATCATGGAGATGTTGGCCGAGGGGCTGGTCGATCTGGCGTTGACCACCCATCAGCCTCCCGGCTTTACCTCTTTTACCCTGAGAACATCACCTACTCTCTGGTATTGCGCAGCGGAATATGTGCTGGCGAAGGGGGAATCTATCCCCCTGATCCTGCTCGAAGAGCCAAGCCCATTCCGCCAGGATATTATCGCCGCGCTGGAAACTGCTCGCGTCAGTTGGCATCTGGCCCACGGAGCTTCCTCGCTATCGGGCGTGAAAGCGGCGGTGAAGGCCGGGCTGGGCGTGACGGCGCGCCCGGTCGAAATGATGAGCCCGGATCTACGCGTGGCTGGCATCAGTGAGGGGTTACCGGCGTTGCCGGACACCCGGTACGTCGTCAGCTGCAATCCGCGGACGGTGAGCGAACTGCCGCAGGCGATTTTTCAGTCTCTGAGCCAGGAGATCCATCCCTGGGAAACGGGCACAGCACTTACTCCGGAAGAGGGAGGGAATACCTTGGTTTTGTAAGGGTATTCTTGCTAACAAAGATCACAAAAACTGGTAACAGAATGTAAGTGCCCAAAAAGAGCCTCAGGAGTTGGTTTCCCGCCTGGCGGCTCTTTTTTTTGCACTCTTATTGATGTTTTGAATCTTTTTTGTATTTCTTTGCAGAAAAATCAGCGTATTGGCGTGACAAGGCGCTCAGCTTGTCGACTTTTCCCTGCACTTTCAACACTTCCTGCTAATGTTAAAAAACCGGATGGATTGTTGCCGATTTCCTGGGGTAATTAACAAAACCGTGTCGCAGATCAAGAAAATACCCCTCTTTGGGGGGAGGAATCGAGGCTAAATCCTGTCAAAATAGAAGGGATTTTTGATTTACGACGGAAACGGACACGATTCAACAACACTAAAACCGAACAGTATGCAAGGTTATTTCGCAGAAAAGGGCATTTAATGTTAATGAAAAGATTCCAATGTAAATTAATGTTATGAAAACTTTTGTTAAAGTTGACAAAAGGTTAAAGAAAGGGGTAAAAAGCCACGGCATCTGGGCTTCTCACATCGACCAGGGACGCTTTTTTGCACGGTTATTTTTTATTCCTCCCGTGAAACGCTGTGGCGTTCATCTGCCAGTAAGAGCAGAGGGTTTTGGCGCTACACTTTTTTGGTTAAGCAATGCGTATGTCAACATCCACTGAAGTCATCGCTCATCATTGGGCATTCGCTATATTTCTCATCATCGCTATCGGCCTGTGCTGCCTCATGCTCGTCGGCGGCTGGTACCTTGGCGGTCGCGCGCGCGCGCGTAGTAAAAACACGCCGTTTGAATCGGGGATCGACTCCGTCGGTTCGGCCCGCTTACGTCTTTCTGCGAAGTTTTATCTGGTTGCCATGTTCTTCGTTATCTTCGACGTGGAAGCCCTGTATCTCTACGCATGGTCGACCTCTATCCGCGAGAGCGGTTGGGTCGGCTTTGTGGAAGCCGCAATTTTCATTTTAGTGCTACTGGCTGGTCTGGTTTATCTCGTTCGCATCGGCGCACTGGACTGGACGCCTGCGCGTTCCCGTCGCACGCTGGTTAACCCGGAAACAGACAGTCCCACTAACCGTCATATGCAGTAAAAGCGAGGCAATAAGATGGATTATACGCTCACCCGCATAGATCCTAACGGTGAGAACGACCGTTACCCCCTGCAGAAACAGGAGATCGTTACCGATCCTCTGGAGCAGGAAGTCAATAAAAGCGTGTATATGGGGAAACTCGAACACGCGCTGCATGACATGGTGAACTGGGGCCGTAAGAACTCAATTTGGCCGTACAACTTCGGCCTTTCTTGCTGTTATGTGGAAATGGTGACGTCATTCACTGCGGTGCATGACGTTGCGCGTTTTGGGGCAGAAGTTCTGCGCGCCTCTCCGCGTCAGGCGGACCTGATGGTGGTCGCGGGAACCTGCTTTACCAAAATGGCGCCGGTTATTCAGCGTCTCTACGATCAGATGCTGGAGCCGAAGTGGGTGATCTCCATGGGCGCCTGCGCCAACTCAGGCGGGATGTACGACATCTATTCCGTCGTCCAGGGCGTGGATAAATTCATTCCGGTCGATGTGTACATCCCGGGCTGCCCGCCGCGTCCGGAGGCCTATATGCAGGCGCTGATGCTGCTGCAGGAGTCCATTGGTAAAGAACGTCGTCCGCTCTCATGGGTGGTTGGCGATCAGGGCGTTTATCGCGCCAATATGCAGTCGGAACGCGAGCGTAAACGCGGCGAACGTATTGCAGTGACCAATCTGCGGACGCCGGACGAGATTTAATTTGCGCCTGCGGGCGGGAGAACCACTTCGCAAATCAATCTACAACAGCGCGAAGTCTCGCCGGCAGTCACCACGGACCTTTTGCAATGGTGAACAATATGACCGATTTAACCGCGCATGACGCCGCACCAGCCTGGCAAACCCGCGATCACCTTGATGACCCGGTGATTGGCGAACTGCGCAACCGCTTTGGGCCGGATGCCTTTACCGTTCAGCCAACCCGTACCGGCGTACCGGTGGTATGGGTGAAGCGTGAACAGCTGCTGGAGGTGGGTGATTTCCTGAAGAAATTGCCGAAGCCTTACGTGATGCTGTTTGACCTGCACGGCATGGACGAACGTCTGCGCACGCACCGCGATGGCCTGCCCGCCGCGGATTTTTCCGTTTTCTATCACCTGATCTCCATCGATCGCAACCGCGACATCATGCTCAAGGTGGCGCTGTCGGAAAACGATCTGCATCTGCCGACCTTCACCAAACTGTTCCCCAACGCCAACTGGTATGAGCGTGAAACCTGGGAAATGTTTGGCATTACCTTCGATGGTCACCCGAACCTGCGTCGCATCATGATGCCGCCGACCTGGGAAGGTCACCCGCTGCGTAAAGATTATCCGGCGCGCGCCACCGAGTTCGACCCGTTTGAGCTGACCAAAGCCAAACAGGATCTGGAGATGGAGGCGCTGACCTTTAAACCGGAAGAGTGGGGCATGAAGCGCGGCACCGACAACGAGGACTTCATGTTCCTCAACCTCGGTCCGAACCACCCATCGGCGCATGGTGCGTTCCGCATTATTCTGCAACTGGACGGCGAAGAGATCGTCGACTGCGTACCGGATATCGGTTATCACCACCGCGGCGCCGAGAAGATGGGCGAGCGTCAGTCCTGGCACAGCTACATCCCGTATACCGACCGTATTGAATATCTCGGCGGCTGCGTCAACGAGATGCCGTACGTGCTGGCGGTGGAAAAACTGGCTGGGATCACCGTACCGGATCGCGTGAACGTGATCCGCGTGATGCTCTCCGAGCTGTTCCGCATCAACAGCCACCTGCTGTATATCTCGACCTTTATTCAGGACGTCGGCGCGATGACCCCGGTCTTCTTCGCCTTTACCGATCGGCAGAAAATTTACGATCTGGTGGAAGCGATTACCGGGTTCCGTATGCACCCGGCGTGGTTCCGCATCGGCGGCGTTGCGCACGATCTGCCGCGTGGCTGGGATCGCCTGCTGCGTGAGTTCCTCGAGTGGATGCCGAAGCGTCTGGACTCCTATGAGAAGGCCGCCCTGCGCAACACCATTCTGAAAGGCCGTTCCGTCGGCGTGGCAGCCTATACCGCCAAAGAGGCGCTGGAGTGGGGCACCACCGGCGCAGGCCTGCGCGCCACCGGTATCGACTTCGACGTGCGTAAATGGCGTCCTTACTCTGGCTATGAAAACTTCGACTTCGAAGTCCCGACCGGGGGTGGCGTCTCTGACTGCTACACCCGCGTGATGCTGAAAGTAGAAGAGCTGCGCCAGAGCCTGCGCATTCTTCAGCAGTGCCTCGATAACATGCCGGAAGGCCCGTTCAAAGCGGATCACCCGCTGACCACGCCGCCGCCGAAAGAGCGCACGCTGCAGCATATCGAAACCCTGATCACCCACTTCCTGCAGGTATCGTGGGGCCCGGTGATGCCGGCCAACGAATCTTTCCAGATGATTGAGGCGACCAAAGGGATCAACAGTTACTACCTGACCAGCGACGGCAGCACCATGAGCTACCGCACCCGCGTCCGTACGCCGAGCTTTGCGCACCTGCAGCAGATCCCGTCGGCGATCCGCGGCAGCCTGGTATCCGACCTGATCGTCTATCTGGGTAGTATCGATTTTGTTATGTCAGACGTGGACCGCTAATTATGCACGAGAATCAACAACCACAAACCGAGGCTTTTGAGCTGAGTGCGGCAGAGCGTGAGGCTATTGAGCACGAGAAGCACCACTACGAAGACCCGCGTGCGGCGTCCATCGAAGCGCTGAAAATCGTTCAGAAACAGCGCGGCTGGGTGCCGGATGGCGCGATCTACGCCATCGCCGATGTGCTGGGGATCCCGGCCAGCGACGTGGAAGGCGTGGCGACGTTCTACAGCCAGATTTTCCGCCAGCCGGTTGGCCGTCACGTGATCCGCTACTGCGACAGCGTGGTATGCCACATCACCGGCTATCAGGGTATTCAGGCCGCCATTGAGAAGAAACTGAATATCAAGCCGGGGCAGACCACCTTTGATGGCCGCTTTACCCTGCTGCCGACCTGCTGCCTGGGTAACTGCGACAAGGGACCGACCATGATGATTGATGAGGATACTCACAGCCATCTGACGCCGGAGGCAATTCCTGACCTGCTGGAGCAGTACAAATGAAAACCGTAATTCGTACTGCGGAAACGCATCCGCTCACCTGGCGCCTGCGCGACGACAAGCAGCCGGTGTGGCTGGACGAGTATCGCAGTAAAAATGGCTATGAAGGGGCGCGTAAAGCCCTGACCGGGATGGCCCCGGATGAGATTGTCACGGCGGTAAAAGACGCTGGCCTGAAAGGGCGCGGCGGCGCGGGCTTCTCCACTGGTCTGAAGTGGAGCCTGATGCCGAAAGACGAATCCATGAACATCCGTTACCTGCTGTGTAACGCCGATGAAATGGAGCCGGGCACCTATAAAGACCGCCTGCTGATGGAGCAGCTGCCGCACCTGCTGGTGGAAGGCATGCTGATCTCCGCGTTTGCGCTGAAAGCGTACCGCGGCTACATCTTCCTGCGCGGAGAATATATTGAAGCGGCCCAGCATCTGCGTCGCGCGATTGCCGAAGCCACCGAAGCGGGTCTGTTGGGGAAAAACATCCTCGGCACCGGGTTTGACTTCGAGCTGTTCGTGCACACCGGGGCAGGGCGCTATATCTGCGGCGAAGAGACGGCGCTGATCAACTCCCTGGAAGGCCGCCGCGCCAACCCGCGATCCAAGCCGCCGTTCCCGGCGAGCTCCGGCGTCTGGGGCAAGCCGACCTGCGTCAACAACGTAGAAACCCTGTGCAACGTGCCAGCGATCCTCGCCAACGGCGTCGAGTGGTACCAGAACATTTCCACCAGCAAAGATGCTGGCACCAAGCTGATGGGCTTCTCCGGCCGGGTGAAGAATCCGGGCGTCTGGGAGCTGCCGTTCGGCACCACTGCCCGCGAGATCCTCGAAGATTACGCCGGCGGTATGCGCGATGGCCTGAAGTTTAAAGCCTGGCAACCGGGTGGAGCAGGGACCGACTTCCTCACCGAAGCGCACCTCGATCTGCCGATGGAATTCGAAAGCATTGGTAAAGCGGGCAGCCGTCTGGGCACCTCGCTGGCGATGGCCGTTGACCACGAGATCAACATGGTCTCGCTGGTGCGCAACCTTGAAGAGTTCTTTGCCCGCGAGTCCTGCGGCTGGTGTACGCCGTGCCGCGATGGTCTGCCGTGGAGCGTGAAGATCCTGCGCGCCCTGGAGCGCGGCGAAGGCCAGCCTGGCGATATCGAAACCCTTGAGCAACTGTGTCGATTCCTGGGCCCGGGTAAAACCTTCTGCGCGCACGCGCCGGGCGCGGTCGAGCCGCTACAGAGCGCGATTAAATATTTCCGCGAAGAATTCGAGGCTGGCATTAAGCAGCAGTTCAGCAATACCCATGCAATCAACGGGATTCAGCCGAACCTGCTTAAGACGCGCTGGTAATCTAAAGGTTTTTTATTTTTGGAAGCACGCAAATGGCTACGATTCATGTAGACGGCAAAGAATACGAGGTCAACGGGGCGGACAACCTGCTAGAGGCTTGTCTCTCTCTTGGTCTTGATATTCCCTACTTTTGCTGGCACCCGGCGCTAGGGAGCGTCGGTGCTTGCCGCCAGTGTGCGGTGAAGCAATATCAGAACGCGGAAGACACGCGTGGTCGCCTGGTGATGTCCTGTATGACTCCGGCATCCGACGGCACCTTTATTTCTATCGATGACAGCGAAGCGAAGCAGTTCCGCGAAAGCGTGGTGGAGTGGTTGATGACTAACCACCCGCACGACTGCCCGGTCTGCGAAGAGGGCGGCAACTGCCACCTGCAGGATATGACGGTGATGACCGGTCATAGCTTCCGCCGCTATCGTTTCACCAAGCGTACCCACCGCAATCAGGATCTGGGGCCGTTTATTTCGCACGAAATGAACCGCTGCATCGCCTGCTACCGCTGCGTGCGCTACTACAAAGATTATGCCGACGGCACCGATCTGGGCGTCTATGGCGCGCACGACAACGTCTACTTCGGCCGCCCGGAAGATGGCACCCTGGAGAGCGAGTTCTCCGGCAACCTGGTGGAAGTCTGCCCGACCGGCGTTTTCACCGACAAAACCCACTCCGAGCGCTATAACCGTAAGTGGGACATGCAGTTTGCGCCGAGCATCTGCCAGCAGTGTTCCATCGGCTGTAACATCAGCCCGGGCGAACGCTATGGCGAGTTGCGTCGTATCGAAAACCGCTATAACGGTACCGTGAACCGCTACTTCCTCTGCGACCGCGGTCGTTTCGGCTATGGCTACGTGAACCTGAAAGACCGTCCGCGTCAGCCGGTGCAGCGCCGCGGCGACGATCTGATCACCCTTAACGCCGAGCAGGCGATGCAGGGGGCGGCGGATATCCTGCGCCAGTCGAAGAAAGTGATCGGCATCGGCTCCCCGCGCGCCAGCATTGAAAGCAACTTCGCGCTGCGCGAGCTGGTGGGCGCCGACAACTTCTATACCGGCATCGCCAAAGGCGAACAAGCGCGCCTGCAGATGATGCTGAAAGTGCTGCGCGAGGGCGGGATCCACACGCCAAGCCTGCGCGATATCGAATCCTACGATGCGGTACTGGTGCTGGGCGAAGACATTACCCAGACCGGCGCGCGCGTGGCCCTGGCGGTACGCCAGGCAGTAAAAGGGAAAGCACGCGAAATGGCGGCGGCGCAGAAAGTGGCCGACTGGCAGATCGCCGCGATCCTCAACATCGGCCAGCGCGCCAAGCACCCGCTATTCGTCACCAACGTCGATGACACCCGCCTGGATGACATCGCGGCGTGGACCTACCGCGCGCCGGTAGAAGATCAGGCGCGTCTCGGCTTTGCTATTGCCCATGCGCTGGACGACAGCGCGCCGGCGGTTGACGGCCTGAGCCAGGACCTGCAGGGTAAAGTCGACGTTATCGTTCAGGCGCTGGCCGGGGCGAAAAAACCGCTGATCATCTCCGGGACCAACGCCGGCAGCATGGAGATCATCCAGGCCGCCGCTAACGTGGCGAAAGCTCTGAAAGGCCGCGGCGCCGATGTCGGGGTGACCATGGTCGCCCGGGCGGTTAACAGCGTCGGACTGGGCATGATCGGCGGCGGCTCGCTTGAAGAGGCGCTGGACGAACTGGAAAGCGGCGCCGCAGACGCGGTTATCGTGCTGGAAAACGACCTTCACCGTCATGCTTCCGCCGCGCGCGTTGACGCTGCGCTGGCGAAAGCGCCGCTGGTGATGGTGGTGGATCATCAGCGCACCGCGATTATGGACAAAGCGCACCTGGTGCTCTCCGCGGCAAGCTTTGCGGAAAGCGACGGTACCGTGGTGAACAACGAAGGCCGCGCCCAACGTTTCTTCCAGGTTTACGATCCGGCTTACTACGACGCGAAAACCGTAATGCTGGAAAGCTGGCGCTGGCTGCATTCGCTGCACAGCACCGTCAACAACCGTCAGGTTGACTGGACTCAGCTGGACCACGTCATTGATGCGGCGATTGCCGCGCTGCCGCAGCTGGCGGGCATTAAAGACGCCGCGCCGGATGCGACCTTCCGCATCCGCGGCCAGAAGCTGGCGCGTGAACCGCACCGCTACAGCGGCCGCACGGCGATGCGCGCTAACATCAGCGTGCACGAGCCGCGTCAGCCGCAGGATAAAGACACGATGTTCGCCTTCTCCATGGAAGGGAACAACCAGCCGTCCGCCCCGCGTTCGCAGATCCCGTTCGCCTGGGCGCCGGGCTGGAACTCCCCGCAGGCATGGAACAAGTTCCAGGATGAAGTGGGCGGGAAACTGCGCCACGGCGATCCGGGCGTTCGTCTGTTTGAAGCGTCCGCCAGCGGACTGGAGTACTTCACGGCGGTGCCGGCCAGCTTCCAGGCGGAAGAGGGCAAATGGCGAATTGCGCCGTACTACCATCTGTTCGGCAGCGATGAGCTGTCTCAGCGCGCGCCGGTGTTCCAGAGCCGGATGCCTGAGCCGTACATCAAGCTGAACCCGGCGGATGCCGCGAAGCTTGGCGTCAACCCAGGCGCAATGCTCTCCTTTAGCGTGGAAGGCCAGACCCTGCGTCTGCCGCTGGTTATCTCTGAAGGCCTGACCGCGGGACAGGTTGGCTTACCGATGGGCATGCCGGGCATTGCGCCGGTGCTGACCGGATCGCGTATTGATTCACTGCAGGAGGCGAAAGCATGAGCTGGTTAACGCCGGATCTTATCGACATTCTGTTAAGCATCCTGAAGGCCGTGGTCATTCTGCTGGTGGTTGTCACCTGCGGCGCGTTCATGAGCTTCGGCGAGCGTCGTCTGCTCGGCTTGTTCCAGAACCGCTACGGACCTAACCGCGTCGGCTGGGGCGGTTCGCTGCAGCTGGTCGCCGACATGATCAAGATGTTCTTTAAAGAGGACTGGATCCCGCGCTTCTCCGATCGCGTGATCTTTACTCTGGCGCCGGTTATCGCCTTTACCTCGCTGTTGCTGGCCTTCGCTATCGTGCCGGTTAGCCCGACGTGGGTGGTGGCCGACCTGAACATCGGCATCCTCTTCTTCCTGATGATGGCAGGCCTGGCGGTCTACGCGGTGCTGTTCGCCGGTTGGTCGAGCAATAACAAATACTCGCTGCTGGGGGCGATGCGTGCTTCCGCGCAGACCCTGAGCTACGAGGTATTTCTCGGTCTCTCCCTGATGGGCGTGGTGGCGCAGGCGGGGTCATTCAATATGACCGATATCGTCAACAACCAGGCGCATCTGTGGAACGTTATCCCGCAGTTCTTCGGCTTCGTGACTTTCGCCATCGCCGGCGTGGCGGTGTGTCACCGTCACCCGTTCGACCAGCCGGAAGCGGAGCAGGAACTGGCCGATGGTTACCACATTGAATATTCCGGCATGAAATTCGGTCTGTTCTTCGTCGGGGAATACATCGGTATCGTCACCGTTTCAGCGCTGATCGTCACGCTGTTCTTCGGCGGCTGGAATGGCCCGTGGTTACCTCCTTTCATCTGGTTCGCGCTGAAAACCGCGTTCTTCATGATGATGTTCATTTTGATCCGCGCATCATTACCGCGTCCGCGCTATGACCAGGTAATGTCCTTTGGCTGGAAGGTATGCCTGCCGTTAACGCTGGTCAACTTGTTGGTAACGGCGGCTGTCATTCTCTGGCAGGCGCAATAAGGGGTGAATTGAACATGACCTTAAAAGAATTATTGGTGGGGTTCGGCACCCAGGTCCGTAGTATCTGGATGATTGGCCTGCATGCCTTCGCCAAACGTGAAACCCGGATGTATCCGGAAGAGCCGGTCTACCTGCCGCCGCGCTATCGCGGCCGCATCGTGCTGACCCGCGATCCGGACGGTGCAGAGCGCTGCGTCGCCTGTAACCTGTGTGCGGTAGCCTGCCCGGTGGGCTGTATCTCGCTGCAGAAAGCAGAGACGGTAGACGGCCGCTGGTATCCGGAGTTCTTCCGCATCAACTTCTCACGCTGCATCTTCTGCGGCCTGTGCGAAGAAGCGTGCCCGACCACGGCGATCCAGTTGACCCCGGACTTCGAGCTGGGTGAATACAAGCGTCAGGATCTGGTGTACGAAAAAGAGGATCTGCTGATTTCCGGTCCGGGCAAATACCCGGAATATAACTTCTACCGGATGGCGGGTATGGCAATCGACGGCAAAGATAAGGGCGAAGCGGAAAATGAAGCTAAGCCAATCGACGTCAAGAGCCTGTTACCGTAAGGAGAGGGGCAATGGAATTCGCTTTTTATATCTGTGGCCTGATAGCCATCCTCGCAACCTTGCGGGTCGTCACCCACACCAATCCGGTGCATGCGCTGCTGTACCTGATTATTTCGCTGCTGGCGATTGCCGGGGTGTTCTTCTCGCTGGGCGCGTACTTCGCCGGAGCGCTGGAAATCATCGTCTACGCCGGGGCCATTATGGTGCTGTTCGTCTTCGTGGTGATGATGCTCAACCTGGGCGGCACCGAGATCGAACAGGAGCGCAAGTGGCTGCAGCCGGGGATCTGGATTGGCCCGGCCATCCTCTCCGCGGTGCTACTGGTGGTTATCGTTTACGCCATCCTGGGCATTAACGACCAGGGTATCGACGGTGCGGCGATTAACGCCAAAGAAGTGGGCATTGCGCTGTTTGGGCCGTACGTCCTGGCGGTGGAGCTGGCCTCCATGCTGCTGCTGGCGGGCCTGGTGGTTGCCTTCCACATTGGCCGCGAAGAGCGCGCCGGCGAGGTGCTGAGCAACCGTCTGAACGACAGCGACAAACGAAAAACGGAGGAACACGCATGATCCCCTTAACACATGGACTGATCCTCGCGGCCATCCTGTTTGTGCTTGGTCTGACGGGGCTGGTGATCCGCCGCAATCTGCTGTTTATGTTGATTAGCCTGGAAATCATGATTAACGCCGCCGCGCTGGCCTTTGTGGTGGCGGGTAGCTACTGGGGTCAGGCAGATGGTCAGATAATGTATATCCTCGCCATCAGCCTCGCGGCTGCGGAAGCGAGTATCGGCCTGGCGCTGCTGCTGCAGCTCCATCGTCGCCGCCAGAACCTGAACATCGATTCAGTAAGTGAGTTGCGTGGATGAACATGCTTGCCTTAACCATTCTTTTGCCATTGATTGGCTTTGTGCTGCTGGCCTTCTCCCGCGGGCGCTGGTCGGAAAATCTTTCCGCCACCGTTGGCATGGGCTCGGTAGGCCTGGCGGCGCTGGTCACCGCGTACGTTGGTGTCGACTTTTTCGCTAACGGCAAACAGGCGGTCAGCGTGCCGCTGTGGACCTGGATGTCGGTCGGTGATTTCAACATCGGCTTCAACCTGGTGTTGGACGGCCTGTCGCTGACCATGCTCTCCGTAGTTACCGGCGTCGGCTTCCTGATCCACATGTTCGCCTCCTGGTACATGCGCGGTGAAGAGGGATATTCCCGCTTCTTCGCCTATACCAACCTGTTTATCGCCAGCATGGTGGTTCTGGTACTGGCCGATAACCTGCTGCTGATGTACCTCGGTTGGGAAGGCGTGGGCCTCTGTTCTTACCTGCTGATCGGTTTCTACTACACCGATCCGAAGAACGGCGCCGCAGCGATGAAAGCGTTTGTGGTGACCCGCGTCGGCGACGTGTTCCTCGCCTTCGCGCTGTTCATTCTTTATAACGAACTGGGCACCCTGAACTTCCGCGAAATGGTGGAGCTGGCGCCGCAGCACTTCGCTAACGGCAGCACCACGCTGCAGTGGGCGACGCTGATGCTGCTTGGCGGCGCGGTCGGTAAATCCGCCCAGCTGCCGCTGCAAACGTGGCTTGCCGATGCGATGGCGGGTCCGACGCCGGTCTCTGCGCTGATCCACGCCGCGACCATGGTCACCGCGGGCGTCTATCTGATCGCCCGTACCCACGGCCTGTTCCTGATGACGCCGGAAGTGCTGCATCTGGTCGGTATCGTCGGGGCGGTCACCCTGGTGTTGGCGGGCTTCGCCGCGCTGGTGCAGACCGATATCAAACGCGTTCTCGCCTACTCTACCATGAGCCAGATTGGCTACATGTTCCTCGCGCTGGGCGTGCAGGCATGGGACGCGGCGATTTTCCACCTGATGACTCACGCGTTCTTTAAAGCGCTGCTGTTCCTGTCGTCTGGTTCGGTCATTCTGGCCTGCCATCACGAACAGAACATCTTCAAGATGGGCGGCCTGCGCAAATCGATTCCGCTGGTATACGTCTGCTTCCTGGTGGGGGGCGCGGCGCTGTCCGCACTGCCGCTTATCACCGCAGGCTTCTTCAGTAAGGATGAGATTCTGGCAGGCGCGATGGCCAATGGCCATATCAATCTGATGGTGGCAGGCCTGGTCGGCGCCTTTATGACCTCGCTGTACACCTTCCGGATGATTTTCATCGTATTCCACGGTAAAGAGCAAATTCACGCGCACGCAGGGAAGGGGATTACCCATCATCTGCCGCTGATTGTGCTGCTGGTACTATCCACCTTCGTTGGCGCGCTGATTGTGCCGCCGCTGGAAGGCGTACTGCCGCAGACCACTGAGCTCGCCCACGGTAGCGTGATGACGCTGGAGATTGCCTCCGGGATCATCGCCATTGCCGGGATTCTGATCGCTGCATGGCTGTGGCTGGGCAAACGCACGCTGGTGACCTCCATCGCCAACAGTGCGCCTGGCCGCTTCTTCGGTACCTGGTGGTTCCATGCCTGGGGCTTCGACTGGTTATACGACAAGGTGTTCGTAAAACCATTCCTCGGTATTGCCTGGCTGCTGAAACGCGATCCGCTGAACTCGTTGATGAATATCCCGGCGATCCTTTCCCGCTTCGCAGGCAAAGGCCTGCTGGTGAGCGAGAACGGTTATCTGCGCTGGTATGTAGCTTCAATGAGCATCGGCGCGGTGGTGGTGCTGGCGCTGCTGATGGTATTGCGTTGATTTGATCGCGCGGTTTTGCCCGGTGGCGCTTCGCTTACCGGGCCTACGAGACCGTAGGTCGGGTAAGCGAAGCGCCACCCGACACAACAAACCGCACTCAAACGTGAATGTAGTCGAATTCGTTGAAAATCGGTCCTGAACGGGACTTTAACAAGGAATAAAAATCGCCATGTTACTACCCTGGCTAATATTAATTCCCTTTATCGGCGGCTTCCTGTGCTGGCAGACCGAACGCTTTGGCGTGAAAGTGCCGCGCTGGATCGCGCTGATTACCATGGGACTGACGCTGGTGCTTGGCCTGCAGCTGTGGATGCAGGGCGGCTATTCTCTGACGCAATCCGCGGGTATTCCGCAATGGCAGTCGGAATTCGTGCTGCCGTGGATCCCACGCTTCGGCATTAGCATCCATCTGGCGATCGACGGCCTGTCGCTGCTGATGGTGGTGCTGACCGGTCTCCTCGGCGTGCTGGCGGTGCTCTGTTCGTGGCGTGAAATCGAAAAATACCAGGGCTTCTTCCACCTCAACCTGATGTGGATCCTGGGCGGCGTTATCGGCGTGTTCCTCGCCATCGACATGTTCCTGTTCTTCTTCTTCTGGGAAATGATGTTGGTGCCGATGTACTTCCTGATCGCGCTGTGGGGCCACAAAGCCTCGGACGGTAAAACGCGTATCACAGCGGCCACCAAGTTCTTCATCTATACCCAGGCGAGCGGTCTGGTGATGCTGATTGCCATTCTGGCGCTGGCCTTCGTCCACTTCAACGCCACCGGCGTGTGGAGCTTCAACTATGAAGATCTGCTGAAAACCCCAATGTCTCACGGCGTGGAATACCTGCTGATGCTCGGCTTCTTCATCGCCTTCGCGGTGAAAATGCCGGTGGTGCCGCTGCACGGCTGGCTGCCGGACGCTCACTCCCAGGCGCCGACCGCCGGCTCTGTCGACCTCGCGGGGATCCTGCTGAAAACCGCCGCCTACGGTCTGCTGCGCTTTGCGCTGCCGCTGTTCCCGAATGCCTCCGCCGAGTTTGCGCCCATCGCCATGTGGCTGGGCGTGATCGGTATCTTCTACGGCGCGTGGATGGCCTTCGCCCAGACCGATATTAAACGCCTGATCGCCTACACCTCCGTGTCCCACATGGGCTTCGTGCTGATTGCTATCTACACCGGCAGCCAGCTGGCCTATCAGGGAGCGGTGATCCAGATGATTGCTCACGGTCTGTCCGCGGCGGGTCTGTTTATTCTCTGCGGCCAGCTGTACGAACGTCTGCATACCCGCGATATGCGCCAAATGGGCGGTCTGTGGAGCAAAATTAAATGGCTGCCGGCGATGTCGATGTTCTTCGCGGTCGCCACTCTGGGGATGCCGGGCACCGGTAACTTCGTCGGCGAATTTATGATCCTGTTCGGCAGCTATAAAGTGGTGCCGACGATCACCGTCATCTCCACCTTTGGTCTGGTATTCGCGTCCGTTTACTCGCTGTCGATGTTACATCGCGCTTACTTCGGTAAAGCGAAGAGCGAAGTGGCGGCGAAAGAGTTGCCGGGGATGTCCCTGCGTGAACTGTCTATCATCCTGCTGCTGGTGGTGCTGCTGGTGCTGTTGGGCTTCTTCCCGCAGCCGATCCTCGACACCTCGCATGCTGCGATGAGCAACATTCAGCAGTGGTTTGTTAATTCTGTTTCTACTACAAGGCCGTAATTCGCCATGACAATAACTCCACAACAACTGATCGCACTGCTACCGCTGCTGATCGTCGGCTTGACGGTGGTGGTTGTGATGCTCTCCATTGCGTGGCGACGCAATCATTTTCTCAATGCCACGCTGTCGGTTCTTGGACTTAACGCCGCGCTGGTCTCGCTCTGGTTCGTCGGCCAGAACGGGGCGATGGACGTCACGCCGCTGATCCGCGTTGACGGCTACGCCATGCTTTACACCGGTCTGGTGCTGCTGGCGAGCCTCGCGACCTGTACTTTCGCCTACCCGTGGCTTGAGGGTTACAAGGACAACAAAGAAGAGTTCTACCTGCTGGTGCTGATCGCCGCCCTGGGCGGCATTCTGCTGGCCGGTGCGAATCATCTGGCGGCGCTGTTCCTCGGTATTGAGCTGATTTCGCTGCCGCTGTTCGGCCTGGTTGGTTACGCCTTCCGCCAGAAGCGTTCGCTGGAAGCGAGCATCAAATACACCATCCTCTCCGCGGCAGCTTCGTCCTTCCTGCTGTTCGGTATGGCGCTGGTGTATGCGAACTCCGGCAACCTGTCCTTCCTCGCGCTGGGCAAAAGCCTGGCGGACAACATGCTGCACGAGCCGCTGCTGCTGGCGGGCCTCGGTCTGATGATCGTCGGTCTTGGCTTTAAACTGTCGCTGGTGCCGTTCCACCTGTGGACGCCGGACGTTTACCAGGGGGCGCCTGCGCCGGTCTCCACCTTCCTGGCGACCGCCAGCAAGATCGCTATCTTCGGCGTAGTGATGCGTCTGTTCCTGTACATGCCGGTGGGCAACAGCGAAGCGGTACGCGTGGTGCTGGGCCTGATCGCCTTCGCCTCTATCATCTTCGGTAACCTGATGGCGCTGAGCCAGACCAACATTAAGCGCCTGCTCGGTTACTCTTCCATCTCCCATCTCGGCTATCTGCTGGTGGCGCTGATTGCCCTGCAGAGCGGTGAAATGTCGATGGAAGCCGTGGGCGTTTACCTGGCCGGTTACCTGTTCAGCAGCCTCGGCGCGTTCGGCGTGGTCAGCCTGATGTCCAGCCCGTACCGCGGTCCGGATGCTGACTCGCTGTTCTCCTACCGCGGCCTGTTCTGGCACCGTCCGATCCTGTCGGCTGTGATGACGGTGATGATGCTCTCCCTGGCCGGCATCCCGATGACCCTCGGCTTTATCGGTAAGTTCTACGTGCTGGCCGTCGGTGTGCATGCGCATCTGTGGTGGCTGGTTGCCGCGGTGGTTGTCGGCTCGGCGATCGGTCTCTACTACTACCTGCGCGTGGCCGTCAGCCTGTACCTGAGCGCGCCGGAGCAACTGAATCGCGATGCGCCGTCAAACTGGCAGTACAGCGCCGGCGGTATCGTGGTGCTGATCTCCGCGCTGCTGGTGCTGGTGCTCGGTATCTGGCCGCAGCCGCTGATTAGCATCGTGCAGCTGGCGACGCCGCTGATGTAAGTTGATTGACTCAATAAAAAAACCGCCGGGATGGCGGTTTTTTTATGCCCGGATTTTACGCCATCTTGTAGACCATAAAGTCTTCCGCCAGCAGCGTGTTAGGGAAAATCTCCCGGCATTCCGCCAGCATACGCAGACAGCCTTCGGCATCGTAGCGCGAGCTAAAGTGGGTGGCGATCAGCGTACCGACCCCCGCTTCTTTGGCAAGCGCCGCGGTCTGCTGACTGGAAGAGTGGCCGCGGCTATTGGCTTTCTCCGCCATCGCCTGCTCAAGGGTGGTTTCGTGGACCATTACATCCGCCCCGCGAGCCATCTCCAGCGCCTGCGGGCAGGGGGCGGTATCGCCGAAGATGGCCAGCGTTTTACCCGGGGTCGCTGGCCCCAGATAGCGGCTGCCGTCGATGACCCGGCCATCTGCCAGCTCGACGCGCTGTCCGCGCTTGAGTTGATGGAACAGCGGCCCGGGAGGTACGCCATCGGCAATCAGCTGGGCGGCGTCGAGGGTGCCGGGCTTGTCATGCTGCGCAATGCGATACCCATAGCACTCCACCGGATGGCTGAGCGGATACGCGGTGACCCGATAGCCCTCTTCGTCGAACACCAGACCAGGGCCGACTTCGATGATGGTGAGCGGATAGTCGGTCCACGAACCGCTCAGGCGCAGCGCGGTCTCAACAAACTCTTTGAGTCCTTTTGGCCCGTAGAGGGTGAGGGGCAGGGAGTTTCCCTGCATCGAGCGGCTGCACAGCAGACCGGGCAGGCCGAACAGGTGGTCGCCGTGCAGATGGGTAATAAAAATCTTATTCAGTTTGCCGGGATGGTAGGGCGTGTGAAGAAACTGATGCTGGGTCCCTTCGCCGCAGTCAAACAACCACATTTCGGCGCGGGTCGGCTGTTGCAAATTCAGTATTATCGACGTCATATTACGCGTGCGGGTCGGCACCCCGGCGGATGTCCCCAAAAAAGTTAATTCCATCGTCCAGTGTCCTCAGGGCGAGTCGCAAAGTATCAGTATATCAATAAGGAGCAGCAGATGATGACCTGGCAGGATCTCCACCATAGTGAACTCACCGTTCCCCAGCTGTATGCGCTGCTGAAATTGCGCAGTGAAGTCTTTGTCGTAGAGCAGCAGTGCGTCTATCAGGATGTCGACGGCGATGATTTGGTTGGTGAAAATCGCCATCTGCTCGGCTGGCGCGATGGCGAACTGGTGGCCTACGCGCGGATCCTCAAAAGCGAAGAGGAGTTTGCGCCGGTGGTGATTGGCCGGGTCATCGTCAGCCCCGCCGCCCGTGGTGCGAAGCTCGGCTATCAGCTGATGGAGCAGGCGCTGGCCAGCTGTCAGCAGCACTGGCCGCAAAAGGCGATTTACCTCGGGGCGCAGGCGCACCTGCAATCCTTTTACGCCCACTTCGGTTTTACGCCGGTGACCGAGGTCTATGATGAGGATGGCATCCCCCACATTGGCATGGCGCGAGAAAAGCGCGCTGTCTGACTCCTCTGCACCCTCGTCCACGCGCAGCTCTGGCCCGGCGAGCGGGTAAGATAAAACCCGCTCCCTCATCATGGGTACTGCTATTCCGTCGTCGAACCCCTTATAATGTGGGGTTTTACTACCGTGGAGGTTTGCGTGCTGTCTGTTTCCACTGCGCTGGCCCGTTTGCAAGACGGCCTGGGCGAGTCATTTCCAGACTCGCCCGGCACGCGAATTATCGATGTTGCCTTTCCGCTGAATGATGCCTTCGATCCGCTACTATGGTGCGGCCAGCAGGCGCAATGGCCGCAGTTTTACTGGCAGCAGCGCAATGGCGATGAGGAACTGGCGACGCTGGGGGCGGTAAAAACCTTTACCTCGCTCGACGCGGCGAACCGCTTTTTACGCCAGGCCGGCCGGCAGGATCTGCGTATCTGCGGCCTGAATGCGTTTGAACCGCAGCAGGGCAGCCTGGCGCTGCCGCGTCTGGAGTGGCGCCGGTGCGGCGGCAGGGCCGTGCTGCGGCTGGTGCTGCATAGTGATATCTCCCTGCGTGAGGATGCCGCGACGGCCCGCGCGTTTCTCGCCAGCCTGACAACCACTCAGGCGACTCCCGGCGCCATACCGCCGTTGCTGAGCGAGCGCCACTCATCCGACTATCCTCAATGGCAGGCAATGATTGCGCGGGCGACTAAGGCGATCAGCGCCGGTGAAATGGATAAAGTAGTGCTGGCGCGGGCAACCGACCTGCAGTTTGCCGCCCCGCTGGACGCCGTGAGCATCATGGCGGCTAGCCGGCGCAGCAATCTTAACTGTTTTCATTTCCTGATGGCGTTCAATGCCCGGCAGGCATTTTTCGGCTCCACGCCGGAACGGCTGTGGCGCCGGCGCGGCGCGCTGCTGCGCACCGAAGCGCTGGCGGGGACCGTCGCGAACCATCAGGAAGACGCGAAGGCGCAGCAACTGGCCGACTGGCTGATGAAAGACGACAAAAACCAGCGGGAAAACATGCTGGTAGTAGAGGATATCTGCCAGCGCCTGCAGAGTGAGGCCTCGACGCTGGACGTCCTGCCGCCGCAGGTGGTGAGGCTGCGTAAGGTGCAGCATCTCCGACGCTGCATCTGGACCGAGCTGGCGGCGCCTGACGACAGCCGCTGTCTGCTGCAGCTGCAGCCCACCGCCGCGGTGGCCGGCCTGCCGCGCCGGGCGGCGCTGGCGTTCATTCAGCGTCATGAACCGTTTTCCCGCGAATGGTACGCCGGGTCCGCCGGGTATCTGTCACTGGCGCAAAGCGAGTTTTGCGTGGCGCTGCGTTCGGCGAAAGTGAACCACGACACCCTGCGGCTGTATGCCGGGGCGGGGATCGTCAGCGGCTCTGATGCACAGCAGGAGTGGCAGGAGATTGACAACAAAGCGGCCGGGCTGCGCTCGCTGCTGTGTCCATAAAGCTTGAATGACGATGCATATCAAAACGACGTCACTTTGCCTTATCTATACTTAGCATCAATATTTGATACCGGACAATTTCATGTCAGTAAGCGCATTTAACCGACGCTGGGCGGCGGTGATCCTGGAAGCTTTAACGCGCCATGGCGTGCAGCATATCTGCATCGCGCCGGGCTCGCGCTCGACACCCTTAACCCTGGCGGCGGCGGAAAACCGCGCCTTTATCCATCATACCCATTTCGACGAACGCGGCCTCGGCCACCTGGCGCTCGGCCTGGCAAAGGCCAGCCGGCAGCCGGTGGCGGTGATAGTCACCTCCGGGACCGCCACCGCAAACCTCTATCCGGCGCTGATTGAGGCAGGGCTCACCGGTGAAAAGCTGATCCTGTTAACCGCCGACCGTCCGCCGGAGCTGATCGACTGCGGCGCGAACCAGGCTATCCGCCAGCCGGGGATGTTTGCCTCCCATCCTGCGCAGACGATTTCTTTGCCGCGTCCCTCGCAGGATATTCCTGCCCGCTGGCTGGTCTCAACCATCGACCAGGCGCTGGGCGCGCTGCACGCCGGCGGGGTGCATATTAACTGTCCGTTCGCTGAACCGCTGTATGGTGATATGGATGAGACCGGCGTGGAGTGGCAGCAGCAGCTCGGCAACTGGTGGCAGAGCGACAAACCCTGGCTGCGCCAGGCGCTGCAGTTAGAGAGCGAGAAGCAGCGCGACTGGTTCTTCTGGCGACAAAAACGCGGCGTCGTCGTGGCGGGCAGAATGAGCGCCGCGGAAGGGAAAAAGGTCGCTGAGTGGGCGCAGACCCTCGGCTGGCCGCTGATCGGCGATGTCCTGTCGCAGACCGGGCAGCCGCTGCCGTGCGCCGACCTGTGGCTGGGCAACGGCAAAGCGGTCAGCGAGCTGGCGCAGGCGCAGATCGTCGTGCAACTCGGCAGCAGCCTGACCGGCAAACGCGTGCTCCAGTGGCAGGCGACCTGCGAGCCGGATGAATACTGGCTGGTGGATAATCTGCCCGGTCGCCTCGACCCGGCGCAGCACCGCGGTCGCCGTCTGCTCTCAAGCGTTGAGCGCTGGCTCGAATTACATCCGGCGGATAAACGCCAGCCTTGGGCGACGGCGATCCCACAGCTTGCCGGGCAGGCGTGGCAGGCTGCGGTCGCCAGCAACGAGCCTTTTGGCGAAGCGCAGCTGGCGCAGCGCATTCGGCGCTATCTGCCGGAGCAGGGCCAATTGTTTGTTGGCAACAGCCTGGTGGTGCGCCTGATCGACGCCCTGGCGCAGCTACCGGCCGGGTATCCGGTCTACAGCAACCGCGGCGCCAGCGGCATCGATGGCCTGATCGCCACTGCGGCCGGCGTGCAGCGCGCCAGCGCCCGACCGACGCTGGCCATCGTTGGCGATCTCTCCGCGCTCTATGATCTCAACTCGCTGGCCCTGCTGCGCCAGGCGTCGGCGCCGCTGGTGCTGATCGTGGTGAATAACAACGGCGGGCAGATTTTTTCTATGCTGCCGACGCCGCAGGACGAACGCCGTCAGTTCTATTTAATGCCGCAGGACGTGGATTTCAGCCACGCGGCGGCGATGTTCGGCCTGGCCTATCATCGCCCTGATGACTGGCCGTCGCTGGATGAGGCGCTGGCCGGCGCCTGGCGCAGGGCAGGGGCGACGGTGATTGAGCTGGCGGTCAATGAGACCGACGGCGCGCAGACCCTCCAGCAGCTGCTGGCGCAGGTAAGTCGCCTGTGATCCTCAGCGCTGCTGTCGACAACGGCCAGCCGGGCTATCCCTGGCTGGTGTTTCTGCACGGTTTTTCCGGCGACCGCAACGAGTGGCGGAAAGTGGGCGACGCCTTTCCCGCCTGGCCGCGGCTGTACCTCGATCTGCCGGGGCACGGCGGCTCCGCGGATATCGCGGTGCAGGACTTTGCCGGGGTCAATACTCTGCTGCAGTCTACGCTTAATAGTTACAACATACATAAGTATTGGCTGATCGGCTACTCGCTGGGCGGCCGGGTGGCAATGAACTTCGCCAGCCAGCCGCGCGCAGGCATGCGCGGGCTGATCGTTGAAGGCGGCCATCCGGGCCTGCAGGATGTAGAGGCGCGGCAGGCGCGGCGCAGCAATGATAGCGCCTGGGCGGAACGTTTTCGCCGCGAGCCGCTTGAGCAGGTCTTTGCCGACTGGTATCAGCAGCCGGTCTTCGCTTCGCTGAATGCCGCGCAGCGTGAGTCATTGGTCGCCTTACGCAGCCGGAACAACGGCGCGACGCTGGCTGCGATGCTGCAGGCAACCTCCCTTGCCGCGCAGGCCGATCTGCGCGCGTCTCTGCAGGCGCGCGATTTTCCTTTTCACTACCTGTGCGGCGAGCGCGACGCGAAGTTTCGCGCCATCGCGCAGACGCTCGCGGCGGATCTCCATCTTATTCACCATGCCGGACACAACGCGCACCGGGACAACCCGGCGGCGGTGATTGCCTGTCTGGCGCAGATTCTGGCAAGTTAACTGAAGGACATTCTATGATCTCTCTTGATGAAGCAATGCTCTACGCCCCCGTTGAATGGCACGATTGCTCCGAAGGCTATACCGATATTCGCTATCACAAATCGACTGACGGGATTGCCAAAATCACCATTAATCGTCCGCAGGTGCGCAACGCCTTCCGCCCGCTGACCGTCAAAGAGATGATCCAGGCGCTGGCGGATGCCCGGTATGACGACAATATCGGCGTCATCGTGCTGACCGGTGAAGGTGAGAAAGCCTTCTGCGCCGGCGGCGACCAGAAAGTCCGCGGCGACTACGGCGGCTATCAGGACGACTCCGGCGTTCATCATCTTAACGTGCTCGACTTCCAGCGTCAGATCCGCACCTGCCCGAAACCGGTGGTCGCGATGGTGGCCGGCTACTCTATCGGCGGCGGTCACGTGCTGCATATGATGTGCGATCTGACTATCGCGGCGGAAAACGCCATCTTCGGCCAGACCGGGCCAAAAGTCGGCTCATTCGACGGCGGCTGGGGCGCCTCCTATATGGCGCGGATCGTCGGGCAGAAAAAAGCGCGCGAAATCTGGTTCCTGTGCCGCCAGTATGACGCTCAGCAGGCGCTGGACATGGGGCTGGTGAATACCGTGGTACCGCTGGCGGATCTGGAAAAAGAGACCGTGCGCTGGTGTCGTGAAATGCTGCAGAACAGCCCGATGGCCTTGCGCTGCCTGAAAGCGGCGCTGAACGCCGACTGCGACGGCCAGGCTGGTCTGCAGGAGCTGGCGGGCAACGCCACCATGCTGTTCTATATGACGGAAGAGGGGCAGGAAGGACGCAACGCCTTCAACCAGAAACGTCAGCCGGACTTCAGCAAATTTAAACGGAATCCATAATGCGCGTTTCGCAGGTTTACCGCTGGCAGATACCGATGGACGCGGGCGTGGTGCTGCGCGAGCGGCGGTTAAAAACCCGCGACGGGCTGTTCATCCGCCTGCAGGAGGGGGAACGCGAAGGCTGGGGCGAAATTTCTCCCCTGCCGGGATTCAGTGTCGAGACGCTGGAAGAGGCGCAAATGGCGCTGTTAGCGTGGGCACAGGCCTGGCGCGACGGCGCCGAGCCGCCGCTTCCCACGCAGCCCTCCGTCGCGTTTGGCATCAGCTGCGCGCAGGCGGAGCTTAGCGGCGGACTACCGCAGGCCGCGGATTATCGCGCGGCGCCGCTCTGCTCCGGCGATCCGGATGAGCTATTCGCCAGACTGGCGGCGATGCCCGGCGAGAAGGTCGCTAAGGTCAAAGTTGGCCTCTGGGAGGCGGTCCGCGACGGTATGGTGGTCAATCTGCTGCTGGAGGCGATCCCCGACCTGCAGCTGCGGCTCGATGCCAACCGCGCCTGGACGCCGCTCAAAGCGCAACAGTTCGCCAAATACGTTAATCCGGCGTACCGCCAGCGCATTGCTTTTCTTGAAGAACCTTGCAAAACGCGGGAGGATTCTCGGGCCTTTAGCCGCGAGACAGGGATCGCTATCGCCTGGGATGAAAGCCTGCGCGAGGCGGATTTCCGCTTTGTCGCCGAGCCGGGGGTGCGCGCGGTGGTGATCAAACCGACGCTAACCGGCAGTTTGCAGAAGGTGCAGCAACAGGTCGCCGCGGCGCATGCGCTGGGGTTGAGCGTAGTGATCAGCTCGTCGATCGAGTCCAGTCTCGGGTTAACCCAGCTGGCGCGGATTGCCGCCTGGCTGACGCCGCAGACCATCCCCGGACTCGATACGCTGGCGCTGATGGGCGCCCAGCTGGTACGGCCGTGGCCCGAAAGTGCGCTGCCGGTGCTCAACATTGATGCGCTGGAGCCGCTGCTGTGACCTTTAACGACTGGCCCTGGCGGCATTGGCGTCAGCGGCGCGGAGAGGCCCTCGCCTTACGTCTGAATAACCAGCCGCTGACCTGGCGGGAGCTATGCGCGCGGGTTGACGCGCTGGCGTCTGGTTTTGCCGCGCAGGGCGTAATGGAAGGGCAGGGAGTGGCGCTCCGGGCCTACAACCAGCCGGAGACGCTACTCGCCTGGCTGGCGCTGCTGCAGTGCGGGGCGCGGGTGCTGCCGCTGAATCCGCAGCTGCCAGCGGTGTTGCTGCAGGCGTTGTTACCCGCGTTAACCATGCAGCATCAGCTGGTGCTTAACGGTGATACGCTGCCGGGGAATTTACCGGCGTTAACTCTGCAGGCGGCAGAAGGCGCTTGTGCCGTTTGTTGGCATGGCGATCGGTTGGTGTCGATGACGTTGACCTCCGGTTCAACCGGCCTGCCGAAAGCGGCGGTACATAGCGCCAACGCCCATCTGGCCAGCGCGGCTGGCGTGCTGGCGCTGATGCCGTTTGCCGCAGGAGATGACTGGCTGCTGTCGCTGCCGTTGTTCCATGTCTCCGGTCAGGGGATCGTCTGGCGCTGGCTGCTGGCCGGCGCGCGACTCACGGTATGTGACAAACAGCCGCTGGCGCAGATGCTGCACGGCTGTACCCATGCTTCGCTGGTGCCGACCCAGCTATGGCGCCTGCTGAATGATGATGCTGCGGTTTCCCTCAAGGCGGTGCTGCTCGGCGGCGCGTCGATCCCGGTCGAATTGACTGAACGGGCGCGAAAGCAGGGCATACGCAGCTTCTGCGGCTATGGCCTCACCGAATTCGCCTCCACCGTGTGTGCCAAAGAGGCCGACGGCGCTGCGGATGTTGGCGAAGCGCTGCCGGGGCGAGAGGTGAAAATAGTCGCCGGCGAGATCTGGCTGCGGGCGTCGAGTATGGCCGCAGGCTACTGGCGGGATGGTCAATTGTTGTCATTAACCAACAATGAAGGCTGGTTTGCGACGCGCGATCGCGGAGCATTGCATAACGGTCGGCTGACGGTTGTTGGGCGACTGGATAACCTCTTTTTTAGCGGTGGAGAAGGTATTCAACCGGAAGAGGTCGAGCGTGTGATACTCGCCCATCCACAGGTACAGCAGGTGTTTATCGTGCCGCTGGATGATGCGGAATACGGCCAGCGCCCGGTAGCGGTGGTGGAATGCGATGACGGCTGCGAGTTGAGCGCGCTGGCGGCATGGAGCGCTGAGCGGTTAGCGCGTTTTCAGCAGCCGGTGCGTTGGCTGCGGTTGCCGGAAACGTTAAAAAACGGCGGGATTAAGATTTCGCGCCGGGCGCTGTGCGAGTGGGTCAGGCAGCAGACGCATGCGACCGTATCGTAGCCACCCGCATTATCCCGCGGCATAACGCCGGGTGGGTTGAACGCGGTATGCTGGACTAAAGTAGCCCTTTCAGGCTGAGAGTAACGCGGGTGGCGGCATTAAGATCGTAGTTTTTGAGATCTTCGGCTTTGACCCAGGCGTAATCGTCAAACTCCTCGTTGATCGTCACATCGCGATTGGCGCTCACGCAGTCGAAGATGAGATAGATCATGTAGATCGTTTCCTGATGCCCGTCGGGGTAGGTTTTGACGCGGGTATCGTCGCGAAAGCACCATGGCGCGATATGGGTAAGGATGAGTTTTTCGCCGAGCTCTTCGCGTATTTCCCGCCGCAGCGCCTCTTCAATACGTTCCCCTGGCTCCACGCCGCCGCCGGATAAGGCCCATTGCCCGGGAAAAACCCCGCGGTCGGCGGCCATTTTGCAAAGCAGATAATGGCCTTCATTCTCGATCAGCGGGCAAACAATCGTCCTTTGGCGCATGGGTTTTCTCCTGCAGAGGGATGGGGCGGTATGCTGGTGAAATAGTTTGCGAGCCGCCTCGGTAAACTGCAAGCGAAATACAGTTCAGGTCTTGTTGAGTGCTACGTTAAGCGAAAATGATTGTATGGAGCACCGCCATGGAAAGGGCGACGAATTCCCCCCACGATGCTGTATTTAAACACCTGCTGTCGCATCGGGCGACGGCCAGGGATTTTCTGGACATTCACCTTCCCGCACCGCTGCGCGCGTTATGTAATCTGAACACGCTGCGGCTGGAGTCCGGGAGCTTTATCGACGACGAACTGCGGGCGAGTCATTCCGATATCCTTTACTCGCTGCAAACGCAGGCGGGGGAGGGCTATATCTATCTGTTGATAGAGCACCAAAGCTCGGCGGACCGCCATATGGCATTTCGCCTGATGCGCTATGCGATAGCCGCGATGCAGCGTCATCTGGATAAAGGGCATACGCAGCTGCCGCTGGTGATCCCGCTGCTGTTTTATCATGGTCGCGTTTCTCCCTGGCCTTACCCGATGTGCTGGCTGGCAGGCTTTGCCGATCCGGACATCGCGCGGCGGATCTATGGTGAAGATTTTCCCTTAATTGATATCACTAGCACCCCGGACGATGAAATCATGCGCCACCGGCGCGTGGCGATGCTGGAGCTGCTGCAGAAGCATATTCGCCAGCGGGATTTGATGGACCTGCATGAGCAGCTGGTCAGGCTCCTGGCGCTGGGATACACTAGCCGCAGGCAGCTTAAGACGCTGTTGCACTATTTATTACAGGCAGGAAACGCCGCCGATCCGGTTGCTTTTTTGCGCCATCTTGCGCAAAACGTTCCCCGGCGGCCGCATAAGGAGACGCTAATGAATATTGCCCAGTTTCTGGAACAACGCGGCCATCAGCAAGGATTAAAGCAAGGTCTTGAACAAGGTCTACAGCAAGGTATCGAACAAGGTATCGAGCAAGGTGAGCAGCAGACCGCGGAGCGTATCGCCCGGGCGATGCTTGCTAACGGACTCGACCTGTCGCTGGTGGCGAAACTGACCGGCCTCGCCCCGGAATGTCTGGCCCGGCTGCAGCATTAATTATTCCCTTATCCACCCGCGCCGCGCCGATCCTGCGGCGCCAGCTCTCTGTTTTCGTCAATGTGTCAGCGTTAATCATAATAAACATGAATATTACTGGCGTTGAATAGGCTGTTCGTGGTTCTGGCAACGCTCGATGCCGTAAAAATACGCAACTGGTTACACTCTTGTGAAAATTCATTTCGCCAGGTCATTGATTCCTGATGGGTGCGCAGTAGAATTTTTAGGTTTTTTCGGGACTTCTTTGATTTTAATTTTCTGGATAGAGTAAATAATGAAAAAAAGCATTTTTATGGCGCTGGCGGGCGTGATGATGGTTTCTTCGGCGGCCCATGCGATTAGCGTTACCGGTGAAGCCGGCGAGCATTACACCAACCTTGGCGTCGGCTTCGGCACCGAGTCCACCGGCCTGGCCGTTTCGGGTAACTGGCTGCACAGCGATAACGACGGCGACGCCGCGGGTTTAGGCCTGGGACTCAATATTCCGCTGGGGCCGTTCCTCGCGACCGTGGGTGGTAAAGGTATTTACACCAATCCGAAACAGGGCGATGAAGGTTATGCGGCCGCGGTCGGCGGCGGCCTGCAGTGGAAAATCGGCGACAGCTTCCGCCTGTACGGCGATTATTACTACTCTCCGGATTCGCTCTCCAGCGGCATTGATAGCTACCAGGAAGCCAACGTCGGCACCAGCTGGACCATTATGCGTCCGCTTAGCATCCAGGCCGGCTACCGTTACCTGAACCTGGCGGGCAAAGATGGCAACCGCGATAACACCATCGCCGACGGCCCATACATCGGCGCCAGCGCCAGCTTCTAATCTCTTCCGGCGCGGCATCTTCTTGCTGCGCCAGATTTTCCTCCTCGTCAGCATCCCGCTTTGCGTTATAGTATTTCTCACCTGGCAGGCAAGGAGTGAGCAATGTTGAATGTGGAAATGCTGTCCACCGGCGATGAAGTGTTGCATGGTCAAATCGTTGATACCAATGCGGCATGGCTGGCGGATTTCTTTTTTAATCAGGGTTTACCGTTAACGCGCCGCAATACCGTTGGCGACGATCTCGATGCGCTGGTGGCGATTCTGCGCGAACGCAGCGAACAGGCGGATGTGCTGATCGTCAACGGCGGCCTCGGCCCAACCAGCGACGACCTGAGCGCGCTGGCCGCCGCCACTGCGAAAGGCGAGGGGCTTATTTTGCATCCGGAGTGGCTGGAAACCATGACCCGCTTTTTTGCCGAGCGCGGCAGGCCGATGGCGGAAAGCAACCGTAAGCAGGCGGAAATCCCGGCCAGCGCCGAGATGATCAACAACCCGGTCGGTACGGCCTGTGGCTTTGCCATCCAGCTCAACCGCTGCCTGATGTTTTTCACTCCCGGGGTCCCCTCTGAATTTAAGGTGATGGTCGAGCAGGAAATTTTACCGCGCCTGCGCCAGCGCTTTACGCTGCCGGACCCGCCGGTATGCCTGCGTATGACCACCTTTGGCCGCTCGGAGAGCGAGCTGGCGCAAAGTCTTAATCCGCTGACGCTGCCTCCGGGCGTGGTGATGGGTTACCGCTCGTCGATGCCGATCATTGAACTCAAGCTAACCGGACCGGCCAACCAGCGCGACGCCATGCTGGCCCTGTGGCCGGAGGTGCGTAAGGTGGCTGGCGACAGCCTGATTTTCGAAGGCACGGAAGGGTTACCGGCGCAGATCGCCCGCTGTCTGCAGGAGCGGCAGCTGAGCCTGACGCTCAGCGAGCAGTTTACCGGCGGCCTGCTGGCGCTCCAGCTGTCCCGCGCCGGCGCGCCGCTGCTGGCCAGCGAAGTCGTTCCGGCGCAGGAGGAGACGCTGGCGCAGGCGGCCCGCTGGGCGGCCGAGCGGCGCATAAACCATTTTGCCGGCCTGGCTCTGGCGGTTAGCGGTCAGGAAAACGATCATCTTAACGTGGCCCTGGCCACCCCGGACGGCACCTTCGCACTGCGGGTGAAGTTTAGCGCCACCCGCCACAGCCTGGCGGTACGCCAGGAAGTCTGCGCTATGATGGCGTTAAACATGCTGCGTCGCTGGCTGAATGGCCAACCGCTGGCCAGCGAACATGGCTGGATTAACGTGGTGGATTCCCTCTCGCTGTAAGTCATTCCCCCCGGCGCACCGTATCCTCGGGGCGCCGGTCGTCCAACCTGTTGTACTCTTCTGAAAAAATTCTGTGCGTTAAGTCGCAATTTTCTGCTGCGAACGGTCCAGTATACGGGAAAACGATTGCCCCGCGATGTCGCTCACACTTTACCGCCCGGACAATCGCAACACTGATTCCAGTATTCAGGATTGGAGTCCAGTATGTTGGAATCAACGAAAGTCCCGGCGCTGACCCGCGCGATTGAGATCCTCAATTTAATTGGCCGCATCGGCCCCTGCAGCGCGGCGACGATAATAGCGGAGCTGGGGATCCCGAAAAGCACGGTGTATCTGCTGCTGGGCGAGCTGAAAAAGCAGCGCTTCATCAGTATGGATAATCAGGATAACTACTGCCTGTGGACCAAGCTGGTGGAGCTGGCCGGGCAGGCGCTGAGCAAAATGGACCTGCGCGAGCTGGCGCGGCCGCGCCTCACCCGGCTGATGGATGAGTGTGGCCTGCTTTGTCATCTGGGCATTATCGATCAGGGTAACGCCTACTACATTCTGAAAATTGAGTCTCCCGCCACCATCAGCGTGCGCTCGCATGAGGGTAAGAGCCTGTCGCTTTACCGCTCCGGGATCGGCAAATGTTTGCTGGCCTGGCAGCCCGCCAGCGTTCAGGCGTCGATTATCGAAGACCTGCAGTGGGAGCGGGCCACGCCAACGACCATCACCGATGCTCAGCAGCTGCGGGAGGAGCTGGGGCGGATCCGCGCCCGGGGCTGGAGCTTTGATAATGGCGAGGACTATCCGGATGTGCGCTGCGTGGCTGCCCCAGTATTTAACGCCAATAACGACCTGACCGCCGCCATCTCGGTGGTGGGTACCCGTCTGCAAATCAATGAAGACAATCGCGATTACCTGGCTGGTAAGGCGATTGCCTGCGCGAAAGATATTTCACGTCTGCTGGGGTGGAAAAGCCCCTTCGAACAACTCGCCTCATCATAAGGAGAACATCATGACCCTACCGAAAATTAAACACGTCCGCGCCTGGTTCATCGGCGGCGCCACAGCAGAGCAGGGCGCCGGCGGCGGCGATTACCATGACCAGGGGGCTAACCACTGGATTGACGATCATATCGCTACCCCGATGAGCAAATATAAACAGTATGAGCAGTCCCGGCAGTCGTTTGGTATCAATGTGCTGGGGACGCTGATTGTGGAAGTGGAAGCCGACAACGGACAGACCGGCTTTGCGGTGTCGACGGCCGGGGAGATGGGCTGCTTTATCGTCGAAAAACATCTCAACCGCTTTATCGAAGGCAAATGCGTCAGCGATATCAAACTGATCCATGACCAGATGCTTAACGCCACCCTTTACTACGCGGGATCCGGCGGCCTGGTGATGAATACCATCTCCTGTGTCGACCTGGCGCTGTGGGACCTGTTCGGGAAAGTGGTTGGCCTGCCGGTCTACAAACTGTTGGGTGGGGCGGTGCGCGACGAAATCCAGTTCTATGCCACCGGCGCACGTCCGGACCTGGCGCAGGAGATGGGCTTTATCGGCGGCAAAATGCCTACCCACTGGGGGCCGCACGATGGCGACGCCGGGATCCGCAAAGACGTCGCCATGGTGGCGGATATGCGCGAAAAATGCGGCCCGGATTTCTGGTTAATGCTGGACTGCTGGATGAGCCAGGACGTTAACTATGCCACCAAACTTGCCCATGCCTGCGCCCCTTATAACCTCAAGTGGATCGAAGAGTGCCTGCCGCCGCAGCAGTATGAAGGCTATCGCGAGCTGAAGCGCCAGGCGCCGGCCGGGATGATGGTGACCAGCGGCGAGCACCACGGCACGCTGCAGTCCTTCCGCACCCTGTCGGAAACCGGCATCGATATTATGCAGCCCGACGTCGGCTGGTGCGGCGGCTTAACCACTCTGGTGGAGATCGCGGCCATCGCCAAAGCGCGCGGGCAGCTGGTAGTGCCCCACGGCTCGTCGGTTTACTCACATCATGCGGTGATCACCTTCACCAACACGCCGTTCAGCGAGTTTCTGATGACCAGTCCGGACTGCGCCACGCTGCGCCCGCAGTTCGACCCGATCCTGCTCGGCGAGCCGGTGCCGGAGAGGGGGCGCATTCATAAATCGGTCCTGGATAAACCCGGCTTTGGCGTCGAGCTCAATCGCGACTGCAACCTGAAGCGTCCTTATCAACACTGATTGCGTCGGGCCGCCCGGCGGCCCGCGCCTGAGGATATTATGATGAGCAACACTCTGCTGGAGAGCGTGGTGAAGAAAAACCGCGCCCGCTTAATCCCCTTTATGCTGGCGCTGTACGTGCTGGCGTTTCTTGACCGTTCTAATATCGGTTTCGCCAAAGAGACCTACCAGCTGGATACCGGACTCAGCAATGAGGCCTACGCGCTGGGGGCCGGTATCTTCTTTGTGGTCTATGCCTTCCTCGGGGTGCCAGCCAATCTGCTGATGCGCAAATTTGGCGCCAGGCGATGGATCGGCTGCACCACGCTGCTGTGGGGCGTGCTGTCGGCGGCGATGGCGTGGGCGGATACGGAAGCGAAATTCCTGCTGGTACGTACCCTGCTGGGCGCGGCGGAGGCGGGCTTCTTTCCCGGAATGATCTACCTCACTTCACAGTGGTTTCCCCAGCAAAACCGCGCCAGCATTATGGGGCTGTTTTATATGGGCGCGCCGCTGGCCCTGACGCTGGGATCGCCTTTATCCGGTGCGCTGCTGGAGATGCATGGATTTATGGGCCATCCCGGCTGGTTCTGGATGTTTGTCATTGAAGGCCTGCTCGCCGTCGCCGCGGGAGCGTTCACCTTCTTCTGGCTGGACGATTCGCCGCAGCATGCCCGCTTCCTGAGCGCAGCGGAGAAACAGGCGCTGATAAGCGAGCTGGCGCGCGAGGAGGAGAAAAAGATTGCCTCGCGCCTGTCCGATGCGCTGCGTAACGGGCGGGTCTGGCAGCTGGCGCTGATTTATCTGACCATTCAGGTGGCGGTCTATGGTCTGATTTTCTTCCTGCCCACCCAGGTTGCTGCGCTGCTGGGCACCAAAGTCGGCTTTGTTGCCTCGGTGGTGACGGCCATCCCGTGGGTGGCGGCGCTGTTTGGCACCTGGCTTATCCCTCGCTACTCCGATCGCACCGGCGAGCGACGCAATATTGCCGCCCTGACGCTGCTGGCGGCGGCGGTCGGGATTGCGGTGTCCGGACTGGTGGCGCCGGTGCTGGCTATCATCGCGCTGTGCGTGGCGGCGGTCGGGGTGATCGCCGTGCAGCCGGTCTTCTGGACGATGCCGACGCAGCTGCTGTCCGGCACGGCGCTGGCCGCAGGGATTGGCTTTGTTAACCTGTTTGGCGCCATCGGTGGTTTTCTGGCGCCGATCGTGCGCGTGCAGGCCGAAACGTTGTTCGCCAGCAGCGCCGCCGGACTGTTAACCCTGGCCGGCGTCGCCATTGTCGGGGTGGTCATTATCTTTTCATTGAGCCTTACCCGCGCGGTACCCCAGCGCGGCAGCGTACAGCATTGAATAAAGGAATCGCTATGAACGCACTGTTATCTAACCCCTTCAAACGGGGATTATTACGCGGTGAGACGCAAATCGGCCTGTGGCTGAGCTCCACCTCATCCTACATGGCGGAGATCGCTGCGACGTCGGGATACGACTGGCTGCTGATCGACGGCGAGCATGCCCCGAACACCATTCAGGACCTTTATCATCAGCTGCAGGCGATTGCCCCCTATGCCAGCCAGCCGGTCATTCGCCCGGTCGAGGGCAACCGCAGCCTGATAAAACAGGTGCTGGATATTGGCGCCAGAACCTTGCTGGTGCCGATGGTCGATACCGCCGAGCAGGCGCGGGAGGTGGTCTCAGCGACCCGTTATCCCCCCATCGGGAGCCGCGGCGTTGGCGCCGGCGTGGCGAGAGCGGCGCGCTGGGGAAGGGTGGAGAATTATATGGCGGAGGCGAATGACGAACTCTGTCTGCTGATTCAGGTCGAGAGCCGAACCGCGCTGGAGAACCTGGACGCTATTCTCGAGGTGGACGGCATTGACGGGGTGTTTATCGGTCCGGCGGATCTCTCCGCCTCGCTGGGCTACCCGGACGATGCCGGTCACCCTGACGTGCAGCGGGTGATCGAGCAGAGCATCCGGCGCATTCGCGCGGCGGGGAAAGCGGCCGGATTTCTGGCGGTCGACCCGGCGATGGCGGAAAAATGTCTTGCCTGGGGGGCCAACTTTGTCGCCGTCGGGGTGGATACCATGCTGTATACCCAGGCGCTGGACCGCCGGCTGGCGATGTTTAAATCTGCCAACGCCCAGCCGCAAGAGAAAACGAGCTATTGACGGCGGAGGCTGGCGCTGGGCTCAGACGAGCGCCTGCGCCAGCACCGTCAGCGGATGCTCGCAGCGTTTGCTGGTGGACATCTCAATCTGCCATTTGCAGGTCTCGCAGTCGGTGACGACGAGGTCGGCCCCGCTCTCCTCAATCTGACGGAACAGCGGGGCGCCGATAGCCTGGGATACCGCGTAATTCTCAGTTTTAAACCCGTAGGTGCCTGCGATGCCGCAGCACTGTGAATCCAGCACCTCCAGCTGCAGGCCGGGGATCAGCCGCAGCAGCTCGAGGGTATACAGCGACCAGCCCATCTTTTCCATATGACACGGGGTGTGATAGACCACCTTCAGCGGCAGCGGGCGCAGCGGTAGCGTCCTGCCGGCAGCCAGCTGTTTCCAGATCCAGCGGGTGGCAAGCTCGACCCGATCGCGAAGATCGCTGTTATCGACATCGAGGAGATGGGGGTATTCATCACGTAGCGTAAAGGCGCAGGTCGAGGAGGTGGCAATGATCGGTAGCGTGTTTTCCCGCATCGCGGCGACGTTGCTCTGCGCCTGCTTACGCGCCTTGTCGAAAAAACCGTTGGCGATGAGCGGTACGCCGCAGCATTTTTCTTTTGATAACAACTGCACCCCGGTACCCAGCGCGTTGACGACGCGAATCAGATCTTTACCCAACTGTGGATGGTTATAGTTGACGTAGCAGCCATGAAAGAAAGCCACCTGTTCGCTGTACTGCTTCTGACGGGCGGCGAGCTGGCGGTAAGCGCGGCGGAAGGTGCCGAAACCATATTTCGGCAGCGTACGCCGGTGATCGATGTTGAGCGTCGCGTCGAGCAGACGGCGCACCGGTTTTAAGCCGGTGGCGGCGTTGACCAGGGGGGCAAAGGGGGTGGAAAGGGTACCCATCAGGTCGGTATGGCTGAGGATGGCGTCGCGCAGGGTCGGCTTTTGCTGGCCGTACTGTGCCCGGGCGCGTTGAATGATATCGCCAATTTTCACATCCGACGGGCAGGCGACCTCGCAGCGCTTGCAGTTAATGCAGTACTTCAGCGCCTCGTCGTACAGCGCGCCATCCTTCAGACGCAGGCGTTCGCCGTCCGGCCCCGCTTGTTTCGGGCCGGGATAGCGCGGATTGACCCGACTTACCGGGCAGGTGGTGGTACAGACCGTGCACTTAATGCAGCTTTCAAAACGGGTATCGTTCATGGCCGGCCTCCGGCAAGGGCGTGGATCTGTCTGGCGGCGTGCAGCGCGGTAACGGCGCAGACGCCGCCGCCACAGCCGAGCTGAATGGCATCGAACCCGCCGAGCAATGAGCCGATGGCGAACAGATTATGGAACGGCTGCCCGCCCAGCAGGGGGCGCAGCAGGGCATCGGTTTTCACGCCGAAGCGCTGCCACGGTTGTGAGGCGAAGAAATCGCGCTGGTACCAGCTTTCCCGTGGCAGGGTCTGGTGAAGGTCGAGGCCGAGGATCGGCTCGCGCACGCTATCGCGAGTGGCGACAAGACCGTTGCTGAAAAAGCTGCCGCTGGCCAGCACGGTAAAGCGCGGACGCAGCGCAATATCGCCGTGATTGCGCGTCCAGACCGCCTCGACGGCGTTCTGTCGATGGCTGATTTTCACCACCTCATCGCCTGCGAGCCAGGCGCCGCCCTCGCGAATGAACTGGCGTTGCAGCTTAGAATGCAAACGCATCCCGGGAACCGAAGGCGGCAGCGTCGGCAGCAGACGCAGCGGGCAGGGTAGACGCGCCTGCAGCCAGGGGTACAGGCGATCGTCGGCGAGGCCAAAACAGGCGGGCATGATCAGCAGGTCATACTGCTGCGCCAGCGGTAGCAGCGCTGCATGCAGGGCCGGCCACATATTCTCATCATCCAGGACGCGGGCGATATTGGCGGCGCGAAACTCGGTCGGGTTGTCACGCAGCACATCCAGCAGCGGTAACTCGATTTCCACCGCCGCGGCGGTAACTCCGTGTTGACCGAGCGCGGCGGCGGCGAGATGCGGCTGAAAATCAGCAAAGCCGCTGATCCCCACCAGACAGGCGCCCTGCGACGGCAGGGGCGCGACAGGCACCTCAAGGGGCGACAGCCATGCCGGGCGCACCGTCCCCAGCGGCGTTACCCGCCGGTGCGGCCGGCGCGCATCGCCCTGCATCACCGCGCCGCAGGCGGCCAGCAGGGCTTCGGTCTGCGTCGCGTATTCGAGCACCGCCTCTGCGCCGAGCCGGGAATAAGGGTGTTCAGGAAGCTGTTCAGCGAGCTGCTGCAGACCTTGTGCGACGTCAGTGACGTTATCGCCGTTGGGCAGCGCCGAGAGCAGGTCTAACGACGCGGAGGAAAAATGCAGCGCGCTCTGCCCGCGGCTGATGATGACGCTGCGCAGGCCGTGCTGATTCAGGGCCAGCCCGCACAGAAGGCCGGCGAGCCCGCCGCCGATAATCGCGCAATCAAACTTCATCCCGGTGCTCCTGTGGCAATCCGCACAGGCCGAGGTAGACCCAGCGGGTGAATTCGCTTTCGCGCAGCGCATCGCCCCAGGCGATGGGCTGCACGCCCTTCCAGCGTTCATTGAGAAATTCCGAGAGCTGGGTTAACGACTGCGCGGGCGTGGTGACGTTAAAGCGCTGCAGCAGGCCGGCAGCGCGGCAGGCGCAGAGTTCCCCCTGACAGGTACCCATGCCAATCCGGGTGCGGCGGCGCAGGTCGAGCAGGGTGTTGACCGCCAGGTTTTCCACCGCGTATTTCACTTCACCGGCAGTGACGGCTTCACATTCGCAGACCAGGCTACGGTGCTGGCGGCTGTCGCCAAGCCAGGACGGGGTGCGATCGCCGTGACGGTAGACGGCCGAGCCGCGCAGCGGGGTGGGGAGGGAGATTATCTTTTGCAGGGTACTTTCCGTTGGCTCCTGTGAACCGGGCAGCGGGGCTTCGGCCGTGGTACAGGGGGTGGTGTTTCCCAGCTTACGACAGACGGCGTCGGTGGCCCACTCGGCCATCAGGCGATAGGTCATCAGCTTGCCGCCGGTGATGGTAATGAAGCCTTCCATACCGTCACGCTGGGCATGGTCGAGCAGGACGATGCCGCGGCTGACGCTGCGCCCGCTGGGATCGTTATCGCTGGCCACCAGCGGGCGGACGCCGGAGTAGGCGCGGAGGATCCGGGTGCGGCCCATGACCGGCGCCAGCTTTTCCCCTTCGCGGAGCAGGGTATCGACCTCCGCCGCTGTTACCCGGTTATCGTCAATTTCGTCATAAGGAATATGCATTGAGGTAGTGCCGATCAGCGAGATGGTATCGCCGGGCACCAGAATATCGGCGTCGGCCGGCTTACGGCAGCGGTTGATCACCAGGTTGTTAATCCGATGATCGAGGATCAGCAGCGATCCCTTCGCCGGGAACATGGTGATGCGCAGGTCGGCATATTCCGCAATACGCTGCCCCCAGATCCCAGCGGCGTTAACCACCATCCCGGCGTACAGAGTGCGGGCCTGGTGAAGTTGGCGGTCGTATACCTGGACGCCGCAGACGCGATCTCCCCGGCGCAGCAGGCCTGTTACTTCGCAGCCGGTAAGGATCTGCGCGCCGCGTTCGCGGGCGTCGAGCATATTGGCCGCGGTGAGGCGAAACGGGTCGATGGTACCGTCCGGGACCTGCACCGCGCCCAGCAGCGTCGGGTTGACGGCGGGCTCCCGGCGCAGCGCTTCCTGCGGCGAGAGCGGCGTGGCCTCTATGCCAGCCTGCTGACAGGCGTCGATAAAGGTTTGCTGCCATGCCAGGTCATCTTCAGGCAGGGTGATAAACAGCCCGTTGGTCGGTTCAATACAGTGGCGGGCGATGCGGCGCAGAATGCGGTTCTCACTGATGCATTCGCGGGCGGATTCGTTGTCGGTCACCGCGTAGCGGGCGCCGCTGTGCAGCAGTCCATGATTCCGGCCGGTCGCCCCGGTGGCGATATCATGGCGCTCAATGAGCAGCGTTCGTAATCCGCGCCGGGCGCAGTCGCGGGCGATACCGGCGCCGGTTGCTCCGCCGCCGATGATAATGACCTCGCTATCAAGATGTCCCGTCATCTTCAGCTCCTCTGCTTTCGTTTAACACCATTTAGCCACAATTAGTAAGGTTATTGTTTGATTTCGAGCATATTCGCGCGTTATTTGAGCGTGTTATGTGATTTCGTGCTCACATTGGAACGTTTTGTCATATTTCTGTAACAAATTGTGCGATGTTTCACAGTATCAACTCTACGTATTGCCTACCATCGCGACCATATTTGAAGTTGGTGATTAATCTGGGATTTTGTCGTGACGTCAGTAGAAAACAGCAAGGGCCACGGAGGCTGATATGTTAAGTATTTTTAAACCCGCCGCGCATAAAGCGCGTTTGCCAGCAGCGGAGATTGACCCGCTATATCGCCGATTACGCTGGCAGATTTTTATTGGCATCTTTTTTGGTTATGCCGCCTACTATTTGGTTCGTAAGAACTTTGCCCTGGCGATGCCTTATCTTATCGAGCAGGGGTTCTCTCGTGGCGACCTCGGCTTCGCCCTTTCCGGTATCTCCATCGCCTATGGATTTTCGAAATTCATCATGGGATCGGTCTCTGACCGCTCGAATCCGCGCATTTTCCTGCCGGCTGGCTTGATCCTCGCCGCGCTGGTGATGCTGGTGATGGGCTTCGTGCCGTGGGCGACGTCCAGCATCATGATAATGTTCGTGCTGCTGTTCCTCTGCGGCTGGTTCCAGGGAATGGGCTGGCCGCCGTGCGGCCGGACCATGGTGCACTGGTGGTCGCAGAAAGAGCGCGGCGGGATTGTCTCGGTGTGGAACTGCGCGCATAACGTCGGCGGCGGCATTCCGCCGCTGCTGTTCCTGTTAGGGATGGCGTGGTTTAACGACTGGCACGCGGCGCTGTATATGCCGGCCTTCGGCGCCATTCTGCTGGCGATTTTCGCTTTTGCGATGATGCGCGACACCCCGCAGTCCTGCGGTCTGCCGCCGATTGAAGAATATAAAAACGACTACCCGGACGATTACAGCGAAAAGCACGAAGAAGAGCTGACGGCGAAGCAGATCTTTATGCAATACATTCTGCCGAACAAGCTGCTGTGGTACATCGCTATCGCTAACGTCTTCGTTTATCTGCTGCGCTACGGCATTCTCGACTGGTCGCCGACCTACCTGAAAGAAGTTAAACACTTCGCGCTGGATAAATCCTCCTGGGCCTATTTCCTGTACGAGTACGCGGGGATCCCGGGCACGCTGCTGTGCGGTTGGATGTCGGACAAAGTGTTTAAAGGCAACCGCGGCGCCACCGGCGTGTTCTTTATGACCCTGGTGACCATCGCCACTGTCGTTTACTGGCTGAACCCGCCGGGTAATCCGGGCGTCGATATGGCCTGTATGATCATCATTGGCTTCCTGATCTACGGCCCGGTGATGCTGATTGGTCTGCATGCCCTCGAGCTGGCGCCGAAAAAAGCCGCCGGGACCGCCGCGGGCTTCACCGGCCTGTTCGGCTATCTTGGCGGTTCCGTGGCCGCGAGCGCTATCGTCGGCTACACCGTCGATTTCTTCGGCTGGGACGGCGGCTTTATGGTGATGATCGGCGGCAGCGTGCTGGCGGTTATCCTGCTGGTTATCGTGATGCTCGGTGAACGTCGCCATCACCAACAGCTGAAACAAGCCTAAGGAGCGGCGATGAAAATGAAACTTACCGCGCTGATGAGCGGAATGATTCTGTCCAGTTCGGCGCTGTGCTTCAGTGCGACAGCGGCTGATAAAATGGTCATCGCCCACCGCGGCGCCAGCGGGTATCTGCCGGAACATACCCTGCCGGCGAAAGCGATGGCTTACGCTCAGGGGGCGGATTACCTTGAGCAAGACCTGGTGATGACCAAAGACGACCGGCTGGTGGTGTTACACGACCACTATCTCGATCGGGTGACTGACGTTGCGCAGCGTTTCCCGCAGCGGGCGCGTAAAGATGGCCGTTTCTACGCCATCGACTTTACCCTGGACGAGATTAAGTCGCTGAAGTTCACCGAAGGTTTTGAGCCGAAAAATGGTAAGAACGTGCAAACCTATCCCGGGCGATTCCCGATGGGCAAATCCGATTTCCGTATTCATACCTTTGAAGAGGAGATTGAGTTTGTCCAGGGGCTGAACCATTCAACCGGCAAAAACATCGGTATCTACCCGGAAATCAAAGCACCGTGGTTCCACCACCAGGAAGGCAAAGATATTGCCGCCAGCACATTGAAGGTGCTGAAGGAATATGGCTATACCAGCAAGCAGGATAAGGTTTATCTGCAGTGCTTTGACGCCAACGAGCTCAAACGCATTAAAAATGAGCTGGAGCCGAAGATGGGGATGGATCTCAATCTGGTGCAGCTCATCGCCTATACCGACTGGAATGAAACCCAGCAGAAACAGGCCGATGGTAAGTGGGTGAACTACAGCTATGACTGGATGTTCAAGCCAGGGGCGATGGCGCAGATTGCGCAGTACGCGGACGGTATCGGCCCGGATTACCATATGCTGGTAGCGGAAGGCTCGAAGCCGGGGGCGGTGAAGCTGACGGCGATGGTGAAAGAGGCGCACGCCAGCCATCTGCAGGTGCATCCGTACACCGTGCGCGCGGATCAGTTGCCGGAGTACGCGACTAACGTTAATCAGCTCTATGACGTGCTGTATAACCAGGCGGGCGTCGACGGCTTATTTACCGATTTCCCGGATAAAGCGGTGCAGTTCCTGGACGCGAAACAGTAAAAAGCCGGGTGGCGGCTACGCCTTACCCGGCGTACGAACTGCGGTTTTGTTGACACTGTTCTCGGCGTGCAACGATTTCGACCCGGGAATAACGTTTGTTCTATGTTATTTCCTGGAAGATTGCGCTCCCGATATTTCTTCTGCGTTATGCCTTTCATAGCGCAGGGAGCGCACAGGGGGAGGCCAGTCGCCGCCTCCCCCTGTACCCCCGGGCTCCGGCCAGCAAAATCGCCGCTGCGCGGTCCCTTCGACTTATCCCTGCAGGCTTCGGGTCGGGCCGAGGTAGCGTCCATGCAAAACACGGCCCTCAGCCCGCATCCATGCGGGCTGCCCCGGCCTTCCGGGAACGTCTCAGCGATTTTGAGGCCGTCAACACCGGCAGTTTCAGCAGCCCAGGGCGGCAGTGCGTAAACGGCCGGTCCTGGAACAGTAGATCGGGTAAGCGTAGCGCCACCTGACAAGACTACATCTCGATCTCAATATCGCCTTTCGCCCGGCAGCAGCAGGGCAAAATTTCTCCCGGCTGGATAAAGGCCAGCGGCTCGGTCAGCCAGTCAACCTGGCCGGAGACCAGGCGCGTGCGGCAGGAGCCGCAGTAGCCTTCGCGGCACTGATATTCGACGTCGATATTATGCGACTCCAGCGCCGCCAGCAGGGAAGGGTGTTCATCCTGACACTCAAGGCGAGTGTCAGAGATTTTCAGGAAGATCCGCTTCATTACAGCTGGAAGTTACTCAGATCGTCGGCATCGACTTCAGAATCGATCTGGCCGACGAGATAAGAACTGACTTCCACTTCCTGCGGCGCCACCTGAACGTTGTCGGAGACCAGCCAGGTGTTGATCCATGGGATCGGGTTGGAGCGGGTCTGGAACGGCAGATCGAGCCCCACCGCCTGCATGCGGATATTGGTGATGTACTCGACGTACTGGCAGAGAATATCTTTATTCAGGCCGATCATCGAGCCGTCGCGGAACAGGTAGTCCGCCCACTCTTTCTCCTGCTGCGCCGCCAGCACGAACAGGTCATAGCACTCCTGCTTGCACTCTTCGGCGATTTCCGCCATTTCCGGATCGTCGCTGCCGGAGCGCAGCAGGTTCAGCATATGCTGGGTGCCGGTCAGGTGCAGCGCTTCATCGCGGGCGATCAGGCGGATAATTTTGGCGTTGCCTTCCATCAGTTTGCGTTCGGCAAAGGCGAAGGAGCAGGCGAAGCTGACGTAGAAGCGGATCGCTTCCAGGGCATTAACGCTCATCAGGCACAGATAGAGTTTCTTTTTCAGCTCGCGCAGATTCACGGTCACGGTTTTGCCGTTGACGGTGTGGGTGCCTTCGCCCAGCAGATGCCAGTAGCTGGTCATCTCGATCAGCGAATCGTAATAGTGAGAGATGCCTTCCGCACGTTTCTGGATCTGCTCGTTGGTGACGATGTCGTCGAACACGGTCGCCGGGTCGTTGACGATGTTGCGGATGATGTGAGTGTACGAACGCGAGTGAATGGTCTCGGAGAAGGCCCAGGTTTCTACCCAGGTCTCCAGCTCCGGGATGGAGATCAGCGGCAGCAACGCCACATTCGGGCTACGGCCCTGGATGGAGTCGAGCAGCGTCTGGTACTTCAGGTTGCTGATGAAAATATGTTTTTCATGTTCCGGCAGCGCCTGGTAGTCGATGCGATCGCGGGAAACGTCAACCTCTTCCGGGCGCCAGAAGAAGGAGAGCTGCTTTTCAATCAGCTTTTCAAAGATGTCGTATTTTTGCTGATCGTAGCGGGCCACGTTAACCGGCTGGCCAAAAAACATAGGTTCCAGCAGCTGATCGTTTTTCGTCTGTGAAAAAGTGGTGTATGCCATTGAAGTGAGTCCTGTTGAACTGTATTGCCCGGCGGGAATGGGTTGGCCGGGCCTACACAAACGTAGGCCGGGTAAGCGTAGCGTTACCCGGCAAAAATACCTTAGATCTTACAAGCGCCGCTTTCGCAGCCGTCGTCCTGGATGGACGGGGCCAGGTCATCCTGGGCGTCTTCAGCGCCATCACGGGTGTTGTGATAGTACAGCGTTTTGACGCCGAATTTATAGGCGTTGAGCAGGTCTTTGAGCAACTGCTGCATCGGCACTTTTCCGGACGGGAAGCGCGTCGGATCGTAGTTAGTGTTGGCAGAGATCGACTGGTCGATAAACTTCTGCATGATACCCACCAGCTGCAGATAACCGTCGTTGTTCGGCATCTCCCACAGCAGCTCGTAGGCGTTCTGCAGGTTTTCGTAATCCGGCACCACCTGGCGCAGGATACCGTCCTTGGACGCTTTGATACTCACGTGGCCGCGCGGCGGCTCAATGCCGTTGGTGGCGTTGGAGATCTGCGACGAGGTCTCGGACGGCATCAGCGCGGAGAGCGTGGAGTTGCGCAGGCCGTGGGTTTTAATGGATTCGCGCAATGCTTCCCAGTCGTAGTGCAGGGGTTCGCTGACGATGCCGTCCAGATCTTTCTTATAGGTATCGATCGGCAGGATGCCCTGCGCATAGGTGGTTTCGTTGAACCACGGGCAGGCGCCTTGCTCGATAGCCAGCTCGTTAGAGGCCTTCAGCAGATAGTACTGAATCGCTTCGAACGTTTTGTGCGTCAGGTTGTTGGCGCTGCCGTCGGAGTAGCGTTTGCCATGCTTCGCCAGATAGTAAGCGAAGTTGATCACGCCGATACCCAGCGTACGACGCCCCATCGCACCGCGTTTAGCCGCCGGGATGGGGTAATCCTGATAGTCGAGCAGCGCATCCAGAGCACGCACCGCCAGCACCGCCAGCTCTTCCAGCTCGTCGAGGCTGTCGATAGCCCCGAGGTTGAAGGCCGACAGGGTGCACAGCGCGATTTCGCCGTTTTCGTCGTTGACATCTTCCAGCGGTTTGGTCGGCAGGGCGATCTCCAGGCACAGGTTAGACTGACGCACCGGGGCGACTACCGGATCGAACGGGCTGTGGGTGTTACAGTGGTCGACGTTCTGGATATAGATGCGGCCGGTAGAGGCGCGCTCCTGCATCATCAGCGAGAACAGCTCAACGGCTTTAATACGCTGCTTACGAATGCTGTCGTCCTGCTCGTACTGGGTGTACAGGCGCTCAAACTCGTCCTGATCGGCGAAGAAGGCGTCATACAGGCCCGGGACGTCGGAAGGGCTGAACAGGGTAATATCGCCGCCCTTCAGCAGACGGGTGTACATCAGCTTGTTGATCTGTACCCCGTAGTCCATGTGACGAACGCGGTTGGCGTCGGTACCACGGTTGTTTTTCAGCACCAGCAGGCTTTCCACTTCCAGATGCCACATTGGGTAGAAGAGGGTTGCCGCGCCGCCGCGCACGCCGCCCTGCGAGCAGGATTTCACCGCGGTCTGGAAATGCTTGTAGAACGGAATGCAGCCGGTGTGGAAGGCTTCGCCGCCGCGGATCGGGCTGCCCAGCGCGCGAATGCGCCCGGCGTTGATGCCGATGCCGGCGCGCTGGGAAACGTATTTCACAATCGCGCTGGAGGTGGCGTTGATGGAATCCAGGCTGTCGCCGCACTCGATCAGCACGCAGGAGCTGAACTGACGGGTTGGGGTACGCACGCCGGACATGATCGGCGTCGGCAGCGAGATTTTAAAGGTGGACACCGCGTCGTAGAAACGCTTGATATAGTCCAGACGCGTTTCGCGCGGATAGTTCGAGAACAGGCAAGCGGCGACCAGAATATAGAGGAACTGCGCGCTCTCATAAATTTCGCCGGTGACGCGGTTTTGTACCAGATACTTGCCTTCCAGCTGCTTAACGGCTGCGTAGGAGAAGTTCATGTCGCGCCAGTGGTCGAGGAAACCGTCCATCTGCTGGAACTCTTCTTCCGTGTAGTCTTCCAGCAGATGATGATCGTATTTACCTTTCTCGACCATCTTCACCACGTGATCGTAGAGCGCCGGCGGCTCAAACTGACCGAAGGCTTTTTTACGCAAATGGAAAATCGCCAGACGCGCGGCGAGGTACTGGTAATCCGGTGCGTCGCGGGAGATCAGATCCGCAGCGGCTTTAATAATGGTTTCGTGGATGTCCGCGGTTTTGATGCCGTCATAGAACTGGATATGGGAGCGCAGCTCTACCTGGGAAATCGAAACGTTATTCAGTCCTTCTGCCGCCCAATCCAGTACGCGATGGATTTTGTCGAGATTGATGCGCTCGGTGGTCCCGTCGCGCTTTGTCACCAGCAGACTCTGATTCATGTGGATTTTACCTGTCCGTGAAAGAAAATATCCCCCGTTTATCCACAGAAGGCCGTTGTGACTAACTCTGTGGATAAATACTATATGTAGGGGGTTGTCGATAAAAGAAACGCTATATGGTGAGTATTTTAGTAAGGAATCTTTTGAGTACAAGGGTTGATTTTGACGTTAAATTGAGGTTGCGGAAGGGTAATAATCCGCAAGTCCACGTCGCATAAGGCCTGGAGAAGAAGTCAATAAAACAGAAAAAAAAATGAAAATTTGATCGAGTGCTGATTTCTTCATCGGAAGAAATAATCACGCGGCTTGATGCCGCGCAATCATCATAAGCGGAGGTGTTGACCTCAGTCCTGTTTGGCGGTGGTATGCAACATATAGTTAACATCAACCCCTGGCGCTAACTTGAAGGTATTGGTCAGCGGATTGTAATGCAGACCGATGATATGCTGCTCTTTCAGAGTAGTCTGATCTACCCAGCCCAGCAGCTCGGCCGGTTTGATAAACTTCTTCACATCATGAGTGCCTTTGGGCACCATCTTCATGACATATTCCGCCCCGACTACCGCCATCAGCCAGGCCTTGCCGTTGCGGTTGATGGTGGAGAAGAAGACCTGGCCGCCGGGTTTCACTAACCGCGCGCAGGCGTGCACCACCGACTGCGGGTCGGGGACGTGCTCCAGCATCTCCATGCAGGTCACGACGTCATACTGCTGGGGATGCTTCGCGGCATGTTCCTCAACTGTTTCCTGAACATAGTCTACCTGAATACCGCTCTCCAGGGCGTGCAGCCTGGCGACCTGCAGCGGTTCGGCCCCCATGTCCAGCCCGGTGACCGTCGCGCCTTCGCGCGCCATGCTCTCGGCGAGGATGCCGCCGCCGCAGCCGACATCGAGGACTTTTTTACCGAACAGGCCGCCGGAGCGTTCGGCAATATAGCCCAGCCGCAGCGGGTTGATGCGGTGGAGCGGTTTGAACTCGCCCTCCAGATCCCACCAGCGCGAGGCGACGGCTTCGAATTTGGCGATTTCAGCATGATCGACATTAGGGGCTACCGACGTTTTTTCGGCATTCATGGGCGCTTTTACTCCTTTTCTGTTCAGACCTGCGAGTATATCAGCAGCGCGCCATGAATAAACCGTATTGCTTTACCTCTATTAGCGCGGCTGTGTTATAATTTGCGACCTTTGAATCCGGGATACAGTAGAGGGATAGCGGTTAGATGAGCGACCTTGCGAGAGAAATTACACCGGTCAACATTGAGGAAGAGCTTAAGAACTCTTATCTGGATTATGCGATGTCGGTCATTGTTGGCCGTGCGCTGCCGGATGTCCGAGATGGCCTGAAGCCGGTACACCGTCGCGTACTTTACGCCATGAACGTATTGGGCAATGACTGGAACAAAGCCTATAAAAAATCAGCCCGTGTCGTTGGTGACGTAATCGGTAAATACCACCCGCACGGCGACTCCGCGGTATACGACACCATCGTGCGTATGGCGCAGCCGTTCTCGCTGCGTTACATGCTGGTGGACGGCCAGGGTAACTTTGGTTCCATCGACGGCGACTCCGCCGCGGCGATGCGTTATACCGAAATTCGTCTGGCGAAAATCGCTCATGAGCTGATGGCCGATCTTGAAAAAGAGACGGTCGATTTCGTCGACAACTATGACGGTACGGAGCGTATTCCGGACGTCATGCCGACCAAAATTCCTAACCTGCTGGTGAACGGCGCCTCCGGGATCGCCGTAGGGATGGCCACCAACATACCGCCGCATAACCTGACGGAAGTGATTAACGGCTGTCTGGCGTATGTTGACGATGAAGACATCAGCATTGAAGGGCTGATGGCGCATATTCCTGGCCCTGATTTCCCGACCGCCGCCATTATCAATGGCCGTCGCGGCATCGAAGAGGCCTACCGCACCGGTCGCGGTAAAGTGTACATTCGCGCGCGCGCGGAAGTGGAAGTGGACGCGAAATCCGGCCGCGAAACCATCATCGTGCACGAAATTCCGTATCAGGTGAACAAAGCGCGCCTGATCGAGAAAATCGCCGAGCTGGTCAAAGAAAAACGCGTGGAAGGCATCAGCGCGCTGCGTGACGAGTCTGATAAAGACGGGATGCGCATCGTGATTGAAGTGAAGCGCGATGCGGTAGGGGAAGTGGTGCTTAACAACCTCTATTCCCAGACCCAGCTGCAGGTCTCCTTCGGCATCAACATGGTTGCGCTGCACCATGGTCAGCCGAAAATCATGAACCTGAAGGACATTATCGCCGCGTTTGTACGCCACCGCCGTGAAGTGGTGACCCGTCGTACGATTTTCGAACTGCGCAAAGCGCGCGACCGGGCGCATATCCTCGAAGCGCTGGCCGTTGCGCTGGCCAATATCGACCCGATTATCGAACTGATCCGTCGCGCGCCGACCCCGGCAGAAGCGAAAACGGCGCTGGTTGCCCAGGCGTGGGATCTCGGTAACGTCGCGGCGATGCTGGAGCGCGCCGGGGATGACGCCGCGCGTCCGGAATGGCTGGAGCCAGAGTTCGGCGTGCGCGACGGTAAATACTACCTGACCGAGCAGCAGGCTCAGGCGATTCTGGATCTGCGTCTGCAGAAACTGACCGGCCTTGAGCATGAAAAACTGCTCGACGAATATAAAGAGCTGCTGGAGCAGATCGCAGAGCTGCTGCACATTCTCGGCAGCGCCGACCGTCTGATGGAAGTGATTCGCGAAGAGCTGGAGCTGATCCGCGACCAGTTCGGCGACGAACGTCGTACCGAAATCACCGCCAACAGCGCTGATATTAACATCGAAGATCTGATCAACCAGGAAGATGTGGTGGTCACCCTGTCGCATCAGGGGTATGTGAAGTATCAGCCGCTGACCGACTACGAAGCACAGCGTCGTGGCGGTAAAGGCAAATCAGCAGCGCGCATTAAAGAAGAAGACTTTATCGACCGCCTGCTGGTGGCTAACACCCATGACACCATCCTCTGCTTCTCAAGCCGCGGCCGTCTGTACTGGATGAAGGTCTATCAGCTGCCGGAAGCCAGCCGCGGCGCGCGCGGTCGGCCGATCGTCAACCTGCTGCCGCTGGAAGCCGATGAGCGCATTACCGCCATCCTGCCGGTCCGCGAGTACGAAGAGGGCGTCAACGTCTTTATGGCGACCGCCAGCGGTACCGTGAAGAAAACCGCGCTGACCGAGTTCAGCCGTCCGCGTTCCGCCGGTATCATCGCGGTCAACCTGAACGAAGGCGATGAGCTGATCGGCGTCGATCTGACCTCTGGTCAGGATGAAGTGATGCTGTTCTCCGCGGCCGGTAAGGTTGTACGCTTCAAGGAAGACGCCGTTCGCGCCATGGGCCGTACCGCCACCGGCGTACGCGGTATTAAGCTTGCGGAAAACGACAGCGTCGTCTCGCTGATTATTCCACGCGGCGAAGGCGCGATCCTGACGGTGACGCAAAACGGTTACGGTAAACGTACCGCGGCGGCGGAGTATCCGACCAAGTCGCGTGCCACCCAGGGCGTTATTTCGATCAAAGTCACCGAGCGTAACGGTTCCGTGGTCGGCGCCGTGCAGGTGGATGACTGCGATCAGATCATGATGATCACCGACGCCGGGACGCTGGTGCGTACCCGCGTTTCCGAAGTGAGCATCGTGGGCCGTAACACCCAGGGCGTGATCCTCATCCGCACCGCGGAAGATGAAAACGTGGTGGGTCTGCAGCGCGTGGCTGAGCCGGTGGATGATGAAGAGCTGGATGCCATCGACGGTAGCGCGGCGGAAGGCGATGACGATATCGCCCCGGAAGCGGATACCGATGACGACATCGCCGAAGACGAAGAATAATCGTCCGAGGTAAATGTTCTGGAAGGGCCGGGTATTTTCCCGGCCCTTTTTGCATTAACATTGCGGCAAAGCCGGTTTACCGCTACCTTAACCGCATTCTGTTGAGTCCCTGACGGCCGAGCATCGCCACATTGAAATATCTTGCCTCTTTTCATACAACCCTGAAGGTTTCACGTTATCTGTTCAGAGCGCTGGCGGTATTGCTGTGGCTGCTTATTGCGTTTGTCTCTGTGTTTTATATCGTCAACGCGCTGCACGAGCGGGAAGCCGAAATCCATCAGGAGCTTAATCTCAACGCCGATCAGGCCCAGCGCTATATCCAGCGTACCGCGGATGTAATGAAAGAGCTGAAGTATGTCGCCGGTAACCGCTTGTCGGCAGGGGACGCGGTAGCGCAAGGGCAAAACGGCGATATGGCGGTGCCCAACTTTGAACCCCTGTACCCCGATTCCGACTGCAGCGCGATGAGCGCCACCTGGCGTAATTCGCTGCAGTCGCTGGCATGGTTTATGCGCTACTGGCGGGATAATTTTACTGCCGCCTACGACCTTAACCGCATCTTTCTCATCGGCAGCGATAACCTCTGCATGGCCAACTTCGGCCTGCGGGACGTGCCGATTGAGCGCGATCAGGCGCTGAAAGTCCTGCATCAGCGCATAGAGCAATATCGCAACGCGCCGCAAAACGAGCGCGGCAACAACCTGTTCTGGATAAGCCAGGGCGTTCGCCCCGGGGTGGGCTATTTTTACGCCCTGACGCCGGTCTATATGGCCAATCGCCTGCAGGCGATGCTGGGCGTGGAGCAGACCATCCGCATGGAAAGCTTCTTTACGCCGGGCAGTTTGCCGATGAGCGTGACGATCTTTGACGATAACGGCCAGCCGCTGATTTCGCTGGCCGGTGCGGAAGGTAAAATCCAGAGCGAAGCGAAGTGGATGCAGGAGCGGATGTGGTTTGGCTACAGTTCGGGTTTCCGCGAGCTGGTGCTGAAAAAAAGCCTCTCGCCGTCCTCCCTGAGCATCGTCTATTCCGTCTCGGTAGATCAGGTGCTGGAGCGGATCCGTATGCTGATCATCAATGCTATCGTTCTTAATATCCTCAGCGGCGCGATGCTGTTCGCGCTGGCGCGGATGTATGAGCGGCGCATTTTTATCCCCGCGGAGAATGACGCCCAGCGCCTGGAAGAGCACGAGCAGTTCAACCGCAAAATTGTGGCTTCTGCCCCGGTAGGGATCTGTATTCTGCGCACTGCCGACGGGACCAATATTCTCAGTAATGAACTGGCGCACAACTACCTGAACATGCTGACCCACGAGGACCGCCAGCGGCTGACGCAGATCATCTGCGGCCAGCAGGTCAATTTTGTCGACGTGCTGACCAGCAACCATACCAACCTGCAGATTAGCTTTGTTCATTCACGCTATCGCAATGAAAACGTCGCCATTTGCGTGCTGGTGGACGTTTCCGCCCGCGTGAAAATGGAGGAGTCGCTGCAGGAGATGGCCCAGGCGGCGGAGCAGGCCAGCCAGTCGAAATCGATGTTCCTGGCGACCGTTAGCCATGAGCTGCGTACCCCGCTGTATGGCATCATCGGTAACCTCGATCTGCTGCAGACCAAAGCGTTGCCGAAAGGCGTCGATCGCCTTGTGACGGCGATGAACAACTCCTCCAGCCTGCTGCTGAAAATTATCAGCGATATTCTTGATTTCTCGAAAATCGAGTCCGAGCAGTTGAAGATCGAGCCGCGGGAGTTCTCTCCGCGCGAAGTCATGAACCATATCTCCGCTAACTATCTGCCGTTGGTGGTGCGCAAGCAGCTGGGCCTGTACTGCTTTATCGAGCCGGACGTTCCGGAACAAATGTCCGGCGACCCGATGCGCCTGCAGCAGGTGATCTCAAATCTGCTCAGCAATGCGATAAAGTTCACCGATACCGGCTGTATTGTCCTGCACGTCCAGTGCGCGGGGGATTATCTGCAGATTAGCGTTCGCGACACCGGAGAGGGGATCCCGGCGAAAGAGGTATTGCGCCTCTTCGATCCTTTCTTCCAGGTGGGGACCGGCGTGCAGCGCAATTTTCAGGGTACCGGCCTTGGCCTGGCGATCTGTGAAAAACTGATCAGCATGATGGATGGCGATATTGCTGTCGAAACCGAGCCGGGGATGGGTAGCCGCTTTACCATCCGTATTCCTCTGTATGGCGTGCAGAATACCTCACCGGTGAGCAGAGACGGTTTCGCTGGCAAGACCTGCTGGCTGGCGATTCATAACACTTCGCTGGCGATGTTCGTCACCTCGCTGCTCAGCTACCACGGCCTGACGGTCCGCCGCCATGCCGGCGAAACGCCGGACGCCGAGGATGTCTTACTCACTGACGATGAGGCGCTGAGCGGATGGCAGGGAAGGGCCATGGTCATCTTCTGTCGCCGTCATATCGGTATTCCGCAGGAGCGGTCCGCCGGCGAATGGCTGCACAGCGTGACGACTCCCCACGAACTGCTGCCGCTGCTGGGGCGTATTTTCCATGTTGCGCTCGCCAGTGCGGAAAATAGCCCGGCGCTGATGGCCCCGGAGGCGCAGGCCGGCAATAACGACGACATGATGATCCTCGTGGTCGACGATCACCCGATCAACCGCCGCCTGCTGGCGGATCAGCTGGGGTCGCTCGGCTACCAGTGCGTGACCGCGAACGACGGGATCGACGCGCTCAACGTCCTCAGCAAGCAGCACATCGATATCGTGCTCAGCGACGTCAACATGCCTAATATGGATGGTTATCGCCTGACGCAGCGCATTCGTCAGCTTGGCCTGACGCTGCCGGTGATTGGCGTAACGGCCAATGCCCTGGCGGAAGAGAAGCAGCGCTGTCTGGAATCGGGGATGGACAGTTGTCTGTCCAAGCCGGTCACCCTCGACGTACTGAAGCAAACGCTGACGGTATATGCGGCGCGGGTGCGTAAAGGGCGGGAATAATGGGGGGCTCCGTCTCGCCGGGGCGAGACGGAGAGGGCGAAGAGATTACTCTTTGTCCGTCGCGCTCAGCGAGACGGAAGAGAGGTAGTTCAGCAAGGCGATGTCGTTTTCGACGCCCAGCTTCATCATCGCCGATTTCTTCTGGCTGCTGATGGTTTTAATGCTGCGATTAAGCTTTTTGGCGATCTCGGTTACCAGGAAACCTTCGGCGAACAGGCGCAGCACTTCGCTCTCTTTCGGCGACAGGCGTTTATCGCCATAGCCGCTGGCGCTGATTTTTTCCAGTAGGCGAGAGACGCTTTCCGGGGTGAATTTCTTCCCTTTCTGCAGCGCGGCCAGCGCTTTTGGCAGGTCGGTCGGCGCCCCCTGCTTGAGGACGATCCCTTCGATATCCAGATCCAGCACCGCGCTGAGGATCGCCGGATTGTTGTTCATGGTCAGAACAATGATCGACAGATCCGGGAAGTGGCGCTTGATGTATTTAATCAGCGTGATCCCGTCGCCGTATTTGTCACCGGGCATGGACAGATCGGTGATCAGCACATGGGCGTCCAGCTTCGGAAGATTGTTGATAAGGGCCGTGGAGTCTTCAAACTCGCCAACGACGTTCACCCACTCAATTTGCTCAAGTGACTTACGAATACCGAACAGTACGATCGGATGGTCATCGGCAATAATTACGTTCATAGTGTTCATGTATAAGGCTACCTTCTACAGCAAGCTCTTGACGTAAGCGTCAATGTCGCTGATATATTTTTCTATGCCTTGCGCATCCTTTTCGCGAATCAGATGCTCAAGCGTTTCACATAACTGCTTGCCGGGTATCAGATTAAGCATAGCAAATGCCCCTTTGAGGCGGTGGGCGGTTTGCGCCAGAGCAGCAAAATCGCCCGCTTCGATTTCAGTATACAATCTCTGAACATCATCCGGTACCGTATCGGCAAACAGTGCGTAATAGCCGCTGGCATGGAGTTCGGCGTTACTCTCGTTTCCTGAGGTGACGGGCTGAACCGCCTCCTCCGCCAGCTGCTGCTCAATAAGCTGCAGGATAGCCTCCTGCATCGCCGTGCTAATATTAAAGTTGACCCGCAGTTGGCCCGGGCCGATCTTGCGTATCCCGACCTCATCATCGCTTAAAAGCAAGCCTGAAGCAGTAAGATTAGACGGATTATCCGTTAAATAAAGATCAAAGGCTTGACTGGTCGCCCGATCGTCCGGTGTGATGCAGGACGCTCCCCAGCTCTCCAGCTGGCGAGTGACAATCCGCCGCACTTCGCTGGAAGTCACATCCAGCAGGACGATAACGTCATCCAGCAAATGCTCTCCCGCCTCTGGCGCCTCTTCGCTAGCCGGCATTTTCAGATGCAGGGTATAGCGCGTCCCCAGCGACTCCCGGGCTTTAATGGTCAATTGCCCGCCCAGCTTGCGCGTCATGCGGTCGCATAGCCAGAAGGTAAGGGCGTTTGCTTTGCCGTACAGGTCGCTCTGGGTCTCGTTGAGATACGGGAAGTGCATATTGTCGATCTCGTTTGCCGAGACGCCGTTGCCGGTATCCAGAATGCGGAAGGTCAGGCGATCGCTGGCCGACTCATCCTGACAGACGTCGAGGGTGATCTTGCCGATAGGCGTGGTGGTCACTGAATACTGGATTAACAGCACCAGCGTGCGCCGCAGAGCTTCACGGTCGCCATAGCGCTGCTCGCCGGCCGGGAGCGCATTGTTGATGAGCAGCTGCAGACCCTTGCGTTTCATCGCCGGCAGCACTTCCGGCACGACGTCGTCAATAAGCTCCTGCACCGAGAACAACGTCTGGTTGGTTTTCCAGGCATCGCTTTCCAGCAGATTGGCGAGCTGAATGTCATCGATGAGTTTGACCAGCTCATCGGCATGCTGGGCCAGCGTCCGATTCTCTGTACTACTGAGCGCCGCCGCCTCTGCCGCCAGCGTCAGCGCGGGCTGCTTCAGGGCGCTGCCGATGTGCTGCATAAAGGCGGCCCGTCCCTGCTGGTTTTTCTCATACAAGCGCTGGGCCTGCTTGAGCTTTTTATTAACCAGCACTTCGCGGTCCTGATCACGGATGATCAGGATCTGGGTGCGCGGCGCTACCTGGCTGCGATACTGGCGGATTTCATACTGCTCATTATTGACGGTGGCCTGGATCACCCCCTGGTGCTGGTCCGCCATATTGGTGATGTTCTGCAGATTCAGGTGCGGAAGCAGATGGTCGGCAATTGGATTGCTGATAACCGTTCGGTTGGCTTCCTGATCGTGAACGAGCAGCCCCAGCGGCAGCAGAGAAACAATCTCTTCGTTAATGGCGCGCAGCAGACGCAGTTCGCTGTTGGCGGCGGAGGGGAGCCCGGCGCCAGACGAATGGCTGCGTCCTTTATAGTGGCGAAAGGTGGTAAAACCAAACAGCGCTAGCGCCAGCAGACCAATGTTGAGCAGCAGCGGCAGAAGAATGTTCTGCATGGACTCCAGCAGCATGGTGCTCATTGGTACCGTCCACAGCAACTGCATACCGGTGGTGCTGATGTCGGTGGCGATGTCAATCTGCATGCCGTTAAAGGTGATCCCGATATGATCGGCGCTCTCTTTATCCGGCGTGGTGGCGAGATTTTGCGACGGGTCAGGCTCGATACGGAAGCTGTCGATGGTCATGCCGGGCGGGATCAGATCGTTAATCGGCAGGTCGAAGGCGACCACCGTGGCAAGGTGTCCGGGCTGGTTGAAGGTGGTGCGTAACGTAAAATAGTGCGCGTTCTGCCAGGCGAGATGGCGCAGCGGCGAGAACGTCTCGCGCTCATCAAGGGTATTAGCCTGCAGCAGCATTTCCGCGCGCCGCGACTCCACGACGCTGCTGATCGTTGACTCTTTGAAGCTCGAAGAGAGGTCCTTCAACGGCAGGGTGGAGACCAGGATCAGACTATTGTCCAGGCCGTTGAGATAGTACATCGACCACGGAATGGTCTCCGCGCCCCACAAAATATCGAGATAATCGGACATTTTCTGCGTCATTTCGAGGGTGGAGCTGTCATGGGAGCCAAAGATCAGGGCTTCGGTTTTACGCCGGGGTTTCTCCAGGTAGTAAACGTCCTGTTTTAAACGCGTCTCCTGCAGACCGCCGCTTGCGGTGTTGACTGAGGTGGCGGCGATATTGTCGTAGATCTGCCAGGTGGCATAGCGCCAGGCGTCAATGCGCTGGTGCAGAGCGTGGGAGACATCAACCACCTGATAGCTTTTCTCCTTCAGCCAGGCATTGACGGCGCTTTGGATCATCACCCCCATTGTCGCCAGCAGGACAATAACCATCAAAATGAAGAAGCGGCTGATGTTGCCGGGGATCAGGGAGAATTTTTTCGGGGTCATCTTGTGGCTGAACGACTCATCATTGTTTGTAAACAGGATGTAGCGCCAGAGTAACTGGCAACAAAGCAGATGCTGCTGGCAGTATAAAGGCTAATGGCGTAAATCCATACTACAGATTGGCGCCAGCGGTGCGATGCCGCCCAGGAATTATCTTAGAAACGAAGCGTAAATGAAACCGCGCCGGGAAGGTTAACCGGCGACGATATTGACGGAAACAAAAGGGAAGAATCGCACGAAATAACAAGACATTGGCAGAATATGCACCACTGATGGCCTAATTGATTGATTAATAGTCGTTAGGGAATCATTAGCCGTAGCACAGATAAATTAAAGTTGTGTAAAGAAGGGTAAAAAAAACCGGATGCGAGGCATCCGGTTGAAATAGGGGTAAACAGACATTCAGAACTGAATGACGGTAATAAATAAAGTTAATGATGATAGCGACTCTTATTTTAGCCACCAATGATCATTTTGTTTTACCATTCAGTGCTATAGATATGTTGTTGTTTATCACTTTGATTATAAAAGGTTAAATATTTTTTTTGATGATTAGTGCGTATTTCCCTGACCATTTTGCGGTGAAAAAAGTTCCGCTGAATTTACAAATTGAAACATCTTGTGGGAACTTTGAAACATCTTAGAAGTTTTAGTATCATATTCTTGTTGGATTATTCTGCATTTTGCAGCACAATGAAATAGCCGACTGATTAGAAGGGTAATCAGTAAGCAGTGGCATAATAAAAGGCATATAACAAACAGAGGGTTAATAACATGAAAGTTAAAGTACTGTCCCTCCTGGTACCGGCTCTGCTGGTAGCAGGCGCAGCAAATGCGGCTGAAATTTATAACAAAGACGGCAACAAATTAGACCTGTACGGTAAAATTGACGGTCTGCACTACTTCTCTGACGACAAGAGCGTCGACGGCGACCAGACCTACATGCGTGTAGGCGTGAAAGGCGAAACCCAGATCAACGACCAGCTGACCGGTTACGGCCAGTGGGAATACAACGTTCAGGCGAACAACACTGAAAGCTCCAGCGATCAGGCATGGACTCGTCTGGCATTCGCAGGCCTGAAATTTGGCGACGCGGGCTCTTTCGACTACGGTCGTAACTACGGCGTAGTATACGACGTAACGTCCTGGACCGACGTTCTGCCGGAATTCGGCGGCGACACCTACGGTTCTGACAACTTCCTGCAGTCCCGTGCTAACGGCGTTGCAACCTACCGTAACTCTGATTTCTTCGGTCTGGTTGACGGCCTGAACTTTGCTCTGCAGTATCAGGGTAAAAACGGCAGCGTCAGCGGCGAAGGCGCGACCAACAACGGTCGTGGTTGGAGCAAACAGAACGGCGACGGCTTCGGCACCTCTCTGACCTACGATATTTGGGATGGCATCAGCGCTGGTTTCGCGTACTCGCACTCCAAACGTACCGACGAGCAGAATAGTGTTCCGGCACTGGGTCGTGGCGACAACGCTGAAACCTACACCGGCGGTCTGAAATACGACGCCAACAACATCTACCTGGCCTCTCAGTACACCCAGACCTACAACGCAACTCGCGCCGGTTCCCTGGGCTTTGCAAACAAAGCGCAGAACTTCGAAGTGGTTGCTCAGTACCAGTTCGACTTCGGTCTGCGTCCGTCTGTGGCTTACCTGCAGTCTAAAGGTAAGGATCTGGAGCGCGGCTACGGCGACCAGGACATCCTGAAATATGTTGACGTTGGCGCGACCTACTACTTCAACAAAAACATGTCCACCTATGTTGACTACAAAATCAACCTGCTGGACGACAACAGCTTCACCCGCAACGCCGGTATCTCTACCGACGACGTGGTTGCACTGGGCCTGGTTTACCAGTTCTAAGTTGCAAGCTGCATAACAAAAAGGCGCCTCTGGCGCCTTTTTTTATGTCCGGTTTAACCTCGCTGGTATACTCTTGTCGCCCTGGTAAGAGGAGCCTCGATTAATGGATATGACTTTCTTTCGCGCCGCGCTGCTGGGCGCCTGCGTTCTGCTCTCTGGCTGCGATTCAGCTACCACCCCTGCGACCCCCACCGCGACGGCCACCGTGCTGGATGGCAAAACGATGGGCACCTTCTGGCGGGTCAGCGTCATTGGCGTGGATGAGGCAAAGGCCCAGGCGTTGCGCGCCAAGGTTCAGGCCCAGCTGGACGCCGACGATCGCCTGCTGTCGACCTGGAAAAACGACTCCGCGCTGATGCGCTTCAATCATGCCGCCACTACCGAACCCTGGCCGGTGAGCGAAGCGATGGCGGATATCGTCACCCTGTCGCTGCGGATTGGCGCCAAAACGCACGGCGCGATGGATATTACCGTGGGGCCGCTGGTCAACCTGTGGGGCTTTGGCCCGGATAAACAGCCGGTCACCACCCCGGATGCCGAGGCGATAGCCGCGGCGAAGGCGCGCACCGGCCTGCAGCATCTGCAGGTTATTAATCAGAGCGGCAGGCAGTTCCTGCAAAAAGATATTCCCGATCTGTTTGTCGACCTCTCCACCGTGGGGGAAGGCTATGCCGCCGACCACCTCGCGCGGTTGATGGAGCAGGAGGGGATCTCCCGCTATCTGGTGTCGGTGGGCGGGGCGCTGGTCAGCCGCGGGATGAATGGCGAAGGCAAGCCCTGGCGGGTAGCGATCCAGAAACCGACCGACCGCGAAAACGCCGTTCAGGCGATTGTCGACATCAATGGTCACGGCATCAGCACCTCCGGCAGCTATCGCAACTACTATGAACTCGATGGCAAACGCATCTCGCACGTTATCGATCCGCAGACCGGGCAGCCGATAACCCATAAGCTGGTCTCCGTGACCGTCATTGCGCCAACGGCGCTGGAGGCGGACGGCTGGGATACCGGACTGATGGTGCTGGGGCCGGAAAAAGCGCAGCAGGTGGTGCGCGAGGAGGGGCTGGCGGTCTACATGATCGTTAAAGAAGGAGAGGGTTTTAAAACCTGGATGTCGCCGCAGTTTCGCACTTTCCTTGTCGGCGAGAAAAATTAAAAAGCAAGATTGCGGGTTTTTTACTGCGGGCTTTACCACAGACTGAGGGTACACTTACAGCTGGAGACCCGTCATGAAACCGATAGTTGCCGATATCGATGATCGCCGCTGGCAGGCGGTCTGCGAACGTGATACCCGGGCCGATGGTCAGTTCGTCTTTGCGGTACTGACCACCGGCATCTGCTGTCGTCCCTCCTGCCGCTCGCGGCGCGCGCGGCGGGAAAACGTACGCTTTTTTGCCGACGTCGCCGCCGCCGTGGCGGCGGGATTCCGCCCCTGCAAACGCTGCCAACCGGATAAAGACTACCCGCAGCAGCAAAGGGTCGACAAAGTGGCGCAGGCCTGTCGGCTGCTGGAGCAGGACGCGCCCCTGACCCTCGATGCGCTGGCAGGCCAGCTGGCGATGAGCCCGTTTCATTTCCACCGTTTATTTAAATCCGTCACCGGCATGACCCCTAAAGCCTGGCAACAAGCGTGGCGGTCGCAGCGCCTGCGGGAAGCGCTGGAGCAGGGGATACCGGTGACCCGCGCCGCGCTGGCGGCTGGTTTTCCCGACAGCAGCAGCTATTATCGCCAGGCCGACGCAGCGTTAGGGATGACCGCCAGCCAGTTTCGCCGCGGCGGCGCCGCCACCGTGGTAACCTGGACCACGGGCGACTGCGCGCTGGGTCGTTGCCTGGTGGCGCAGAGCGAGCGCGGCGTCTGCGCGGTGCTGCCGGGTGATAACGATGCGGCATTGATCGACGACCTGCGCCGGCGCTTTCCCAATGCCGAGCTGCGTGAAGGCGACCTCGATTTTTGTCAGCAGATGGCCGAGATTTTCGCCCACCTCGACGACAGCCGGCGGCCGGTATCGCTGCCGCTGGATCTGCAGGGCACCGCGTTTCAGCTGCAGGTCTGGCAGGCGCTGTGGCAGATCCCGGCGGGTGAGACCCGCAGCTACCGCCAGGTGGCAGAGCATATTGGCCAGCCGCGGGCGGTAAGAGCCGTGGCCGGCGCCTGCACGGCGAATTCGCTGGCGGTGATTGTTCCCTGCCACCGGGTGGTGCGTGAAGATGGCGCCCTGTCCGGTTATCGCTGGGGAACGGCGCGAAAAGCGCAGCTGCTGGCGCGCGAGGCCCAACATGAGGAGGAGTAATGCTCGATCTGTTTAGCGATACCCCACCGTGGCAGGAGCCGCTGGCCCCCGGCGCGGTGGTGCTGCGGCGATTTGCCCGCGAACGCGCCCCGGCGCTGCTGCAGGCGATAGCCGACGTCGCCAGTCAGTCGCCGTTTCGCCAGATGGTCACGCCGGGCGGGTACACCATGTCGGTCGCCATGACCAACTGCGGCGCGCTGGGCTGGACTACCGATCGCCACGGCTATTTGTACGCCCCGGTCGACCCGGTAACCGATCAAACCTGGCCGCCGATGCCTGCCGTATTTCATGAACTGGCGCTGGCGGCGGCCGCCGCCGGCGGCTACCCGGAGTTTTCCCCCGACGCCTGTTTGATTAACCGCTATTGTCCTGGCGCAAAACTGTCGTTGCATCAGGATAAAGATGAACAGGATCTGCGGGCGCCGATTGTCTCGGTCTCGCTGGGCTTGCCGGCCATCTTTCAGTTTGGCGGCTTGCAACGCAGCGACCCGCTGCAGCGGCTGCTGCTGGAGCATGGCGATGTGGTGGTCTGGGGCGGCGAGTCGCGCCTGTTTTATCATGGCATTCAGCCGCTGAAAGCGGGGCATCATCCGGAAACGGGCGACTGTCGTTACAATCTCACCTTCCGACAGGCGGGCGGTCGCCAGTATTAAAATAAGAATTATTCTTGATGTCATCGGCGAGCCGTTTAAACTGCTGGCTGTTTTGCTTTTGCGGATAGCCTGTTATGGAACTTCTCTCTCTCGTCTGGCGCCAGTACCGCTGGCCGTTTCTGGGCGTTATTGCTCTCAGCCTGCTCAGCGCTGCGCTGGGTATCGGCTTAATCGCTTTCATTAACCTGCGTCTGATTACCGCTGTCGATACCTCGCTGCGGGTCCTGCCGGAGTTTCTTGGTCTGCTGGGGCTGCTGATGGCGGTGACCCTGGGTTCGCAGCTGGCGCTAACCACCCTCGGCCACCATTTTGTCTATCGTCTGCGCGGTGAGTTTGTTAAACGCATCCTCGATACCCAGATTGAACAAGTAGAGAAGATCGGCAGCGCGTCGCTGCTTGCCGGGCTGACCAGCGATATCCGCAATATCACCATCGCCTTTGTGCGCCTGCCGGAGCTGGTGCAGGGGATCATTCTCACGTTCGGCTCCGCGGCCTACCTCGCCTGGCTGTCAGGAAAAATGATGCTGGTGACGGCGCTGTGGATGGCGCTCACCATCTGGGGCGGCTTTGTGCTGGTCTCGCGGGTGTACAAACATATGGCCAGCCTGCGCGAAACGGAAGATAAACTGTATCACGACTATCAGACGGTGCTGGAGGGGCGTAAAGAGCTGACCCTCAACCGCGAGCGCGCGGAGTATGTGTTTAACCAGCTCTACCTCCCGGACGCCAGGGAGTACCGGCACCATATCGTTCGCGCCGATACCTTCCACCTCAGCGCGGTCAACTGGTCGAATATTATGATGCTTGGCGCCATCGGGCTGGTATTCTGGATGGCCAACAGCCTCGGCTGGGCCGATACCGCCGTGGCGGCGACCTATTCCCTGACGCTGCTGTTTCTGCGCACGCCGCTGCTCTCCGCCGTCGGCGCGCTGCCCACGCTGCTCAGCGCCCAGGTGGCGTTTAACAAGCTGCGTCAGTTCTCCCTCGCCCCGTACCGGGCCGACTTTCCCCGGCCGCAGGCGCATCCTGACTGGCAGACGCTGGAGCTGCGCGATGTCACCTTTCATTATCCGGACCAGCGCTTTGCGGTAGGGCCGCTTAATCTGACGCTGAAGCGCGGCGAGCTGGTGTTTCTGATAGGCGGCAACGGCAGCGGCAAGTCAACGCTGGCGATGCTCCTGACCGGCCTGTACCAGCCAATATCCGGTCAGATCCTCGTCGACGGCCAGCCGCTGGCGGCGGAGAGGCCAGAGGAGTACCGCAAACTGTTTTCCGCAGTGTTTACCGACGTCTGGCTGTTTGACCGCCTGCTCGGGCCGCAGGGCGAGGAGGCCGATCCGGCGCTGGTGGCGACATGGCTGGAGCGTCTGCAAATGGCCCACAAGCTGCAGCTGGAGAACGGAAAAATCGCCGACCTGAGGCTGTCGAAAGGGCAGAAGAAGCGCGTGGCGCTCCTGCTGGCGCTGGCCGAGTCCCGGGACATCATTCTGCTGGATGAATGGGCGGCGGATCAGGATCCGCATTTCCGCCGCGAGTTCTACCAGGTCCTGCTGCCGCTGATGCAACAGATGGGCAAAACCGTGTTCGCCATCAGCCATGACGATCACTACTTCCAGCACGCCGATCGTCTGCTGGAGATGCGCGCCGGCCAGCTCGCCGAACTTACCGGCGAAGAGCGGGAACAGGCTTCCCGCGATGCGGTGGCCCGTACGGCCTGATTCACAACGCGCGCCCGGAAAAGCCCGGGCGCCGCTGAAATTTTCAGCGTCTACATCGCTGACGGTTATTATTTCCCCCTCCTCGCGCTATGCTTAAGGCTTCCGGCCCGCAGGCCGGCTCACCATTCTCAAAAGGATTGCCCGATCGATGTCCGTTTTGCATAAAAAAAGCGCCCGCTTGCGTGACGAAGAGCGCGCCCGTCTGATTTGGCTCTTGAGCACCGATAAAGCGGTGACTTCCGCGCTGCTGGGCAAACTGACGCTGGCTGAACGATATGATGAAGGGACGCTGGCCGATGACCTGGCCGAAGTGGAAATGCTGGTCTCGCATCTGCCGCCGCCGGATCTCGCCGATGCGCTGGAAGCGCTTCCCTATGACGCCCGCACCGCGCTATGGTGCCTGGTGCCCGACGATAAACGCGGCGAAGTGCTGCTGGAGGCCTCAGAGAACGTCTGGGGCGACCTGATCGACAAGATGAGCGATCCCGAGCTGCTGCAGGCCATGCAGCCGCTGGATATCGATGAACAGGTTTACCTGCTGCAGCATCTGCCGCGCAACCTGACCGGACGGCTGCTGGCGACCCTGCCGGCCGAGAAGCGCGCCCGTATTCGCCAGATTATGCGCTACGCCGACAACAGCGTCGGGTCGATCATGGAGTTTGAGGTCATTACGGTGCGACCGGAGGCCACCCTGGCAGCGGTGCAGCGCTATCTGCGGCGTCTCGGTAAAATGCCGGAAAACACCGATAAGCTGTTCGTTACCACCCGTAACAAGCTGCTGCTCGGCGAGCTGGAGCTGCAGACCATTCTGCTCAATGATGCGCAGAAGCGGGTGGGGGAGGTGATGGAGGGCGACCCGGTCACCTTTCAGCCGCACGAAGAGGCGGAGAAGGTGGCGCGCACCTTCGAACGTGATGACTTGCTCAGCGCCGCCGTCATTGATGCCGACGGCAAGCTGATCGGGCGCCTGACCATCGATGAGATCGTCGATGTGGTTTATGAAGAAACCGATAACGATCTGCGGCGGATGGGCGGCCTGAGCGATGAAGAGGATGTCTTCGCCCCGGTCAGCAAAGCGGTGAAAACCCGCTGGGCATGGCTGGCGGTCAATCTGTGTACGGCGTTTATTGCTTCCCGGGTCATCGACGGCTTCGAACACACCATTTCACAGCTGGTGGCGCTGGCCTCGCTGATGCCGATCGTCGCCGGCATCGGCGGCAACACCGGCAACCAGACGATCACCATGATCGTCCGGGCGATGGCGCTGCAGCAGATCCAGCCCGGCAGCTTTACTTTTCTGATCCTGCGTGAAATGGGTGTTGCGCTGATTAATGGCCTGGTGTGGGGCGGGATTATGGGGGCCATCACCTGGTGGCTGTATGACGATCCGCAGCTCGGCGGGGTGATGACGCTGGCCATGATGCTCAACCTGCTGATGGCGGCAATGATGGGCGTGATAATCCCGATGGTCATGGTGAAGCTGGGGCGTGACCCGGCGGTCGGCTCCAGCGTGATGATCACCGCCATCACCGACACCGGCGGCTTCTTTATTTTTCTGGGTCTGGCGACGCTGTTTCTGATGTAGCCTGCGCTTTTGCCCGCAGGCGGCGGGGGATGATCGCCATCGCGACAATCCCCGCCAGCACACCGATCGCCAGATTGCTGGTTCCCACCGTCGCGGCGACAGTCACCAGCATCACCAGCGTTTCCGGCCACGGATTACGCGCCAGCTCGACCGGACGAATGCTGTGCCAGCTAAATGTCTTCACCGCCACGATCACCATCACCCCAGCCAGAACCGCCATCGGGATCTTCGCCATCACCTGGCTGAGCGCTGTCACCAGCAGGAGCAGCACCAGGCCGGCGATAACCGTTGAGAGGCGGCTGCGGGCCCGGCCCATTTCCACGTTCACGATAGTCTGGCCGATCATCGCGCAGCCGGCGATGCCGCCATAGCAGCCGGCAAGGATATTGGCGATACCCAGCCCGGCGCTTTCCCGCGATTTGTTCGACGGGGTATGAGTGAGATCATCTACCAGCTTAGCCGTCAGCAAGGACTCCATCAGGCCGACAAAGGCGATGCTGAGGGCGCACGGCCAGATTATCTGCAGGGTGGTCAGGTTCAGGGGAACGGTCAGGGCGGTGAACCCCGGCAGGCCGCCGCTCATTGACCCTTCATCGCCGACGGTCGGCAGCTGCTGGCCGGTGGTCGCGGTATAGAGGGTGAGCGCGACGATGGCGATCAGCGGCGCCGGGATAGCCTTAATAACGCGCGGCGCCCACAGGACGATAAGCAGCGTCAGGACGAACAGGCCAACGATTAGCGGTTGTCGACTCCAGAAATGCGGCACCTGAGCAAAGAAAATCAGGATCCCGAGGGCGTTGACGAAGCCGGTCATCACCGCCGGGGGAATAAAGCGCATCAGGCGCGCCATGCCGCACAGACCAAACAAAATTTGAATAATACCCGCCAGAATGACAGCCGGTAAAATGTACCCCACGCCGTGCTGATGCACCATCGGGCCAATCACCAGCGCCACCGAGCCCGCGGCGGCGGTGACCATCGCCGGGCGTCCGCCGAAGACTGACATCGCCAGGCAGAGCACCACCGAAGCAATCAGGCTTACCTGCGGGTCAACGCCGGCAATGACTGAAAACGAAATCACTTCAGGGATAAGCGCCAGGGCGGTGAGCACGCCGGCCAGCACTTCGCGCGTCAGTAAAGACGGGGAGCGGAGGATGGGACGCAGGTTGCCGGAAGCGGCGGGGTCAGAAACTGGGGGCATAAAAAAAGTTCGCAGCTTATAAAAAAAGAGGGAGCGGTGTCAGGCCCTGCTTCCGTGCGGTCTGTCACAAAACCAGGGATGATAGCGCGGAATCTGTCAGCGCACCAGTACAAAAAGTGATTTGGTGTATACATTTATTAAACATTTTTATAACGGATCTCAAAACAGAACTTAAAATTTAAACAATATTTAAATTTTTGAGCTTCGGTGGTAACGTGAGGGGTGAGAATCGTATCACCTGCGCTAAATAAAAACAGCGAGTAAAGTAAGGCTCAAATCCGATGAATAAAAAGATGGCCGTACCACGCTCACAGGCGGTTGGTCCCAACAGCACTCGGACCAACACCCGCCATGAGCAAGAGACGGATGTATTGTTGATTGGCGGCGGCATTATGAGCGCCACACTGGGAACCTGGCTGCAGGAGCTTGAGCCAGACTGGTCTATTACCATGGTTGAGCAGATGTCCAGCGTGGCGGAAGAGAGCTCAAACGGGTGGAATAATGCGGGTACCGGCCACGCGGCGCTGATGGAGCTGAACTACACGCCGCAGACCGCCAACGGCATCAATATCGACAAAGCGGTCGACATCAACGAAGCCTTCCATATCTCGCGTCAGTTCTGGGCGCATCAGGTGACGCGCGGCGTCCTGAACAAACCAAAATCTTTCATTAACAGCGTGCCGCACATGAGCTTTGTGTGGGGCGAAGATAACGTCAACTTCCTCCGTGCGCGCTACGCGGCGCTGCAGCAAAGTGAACTGTTCCGCGGTATTCGCTATTCTGAAGACCATCAGCAGATCAAAGCCTGGGCGCCGCTGGTGATGGAAGGCCGCGACCCGCTGCAAAAGGTCGCCGCCACTCGCTCAGAAGTGGGAACCGACGTCAACTATGGTGAAATTACCCGCCAGCTGATCGCCGGTCTGCAAAAGCATGATAATTTCTCCCTACAGCTGGGCACCGTGGTGCGTCGCTTCAAGCGCAACGCCGACAAGAGCTGGACGGTCACCCTGGCGGATGCCGACAATCGTCGTCAGAAGCGGGTCATTAAAGCCAAATTTATCTTTATCGGCGCCGGCGGCGCAGCGCTGACCCTGCTGCAGGAGACCGGCATTCCGCAGGCCAAAGAGTATGCGGGCTTCCCGGTCGGCGGCCAGTTCCTGGTCTGCGAAAATCCGGAGGTGGTGAACCACCATCTGGCGAAGGTCTACGGTCAGGCCGAAGTGGGCGCGCCGCCGATGTCGGTGCCGCACATCGATACCCGTATTATCGACGGTAAACGCGTGGTGCTGTTCGGACCATTCGCCACCTTCTCGACCCGTTTCCTGAAGAACGGTTCGCTGTGGGATCTGCTGGCCTCGACGAATACCTCAAATATTTTGCCAATGCTCAACGTCGGCCTGGACAACTTCGATCTGGTAAAATATCTGATTAGCCAGGTGATGCAGAAAGATAAAGATCGTCTGGCCGCGCTGTGCGAATATTATCCGGAAGCGCGGAAAGAGGACTGGCGGTTGTGGCAGGCCGGTCAGCGCGTGCAGATCATTAAGCGCGACGCGAAGAAGGGCGGGGTACTGCGCCTGGGCACCGAAGTGGTCAGCGATGATGAAGGCACCGTCGCGGCGCTTCTCGGCGCGTCGCCAGGGGCCTCCACCGCGGCGCCTATCATGCTGCAGCTAATGGAGAAAGTGTTTAAAGATAAAGTCAATTCGCCGGAATGGCAGGCCAAGCTGAAGGCGATCATCCCAACCTACGGTATTCGTCTTGACGGCAACCCGGCGGAGATCGAGAAAGCGCTGGCGTGGACCAGTGAAGTGCTGGAACTGAAATATGAGCCAGCCGGGGCGGTGGATGAGGTACCGCAGGCGGAGCTGAAGCCGCTGAGCGGCGGCAAGCCGATGGCGGATATCGCGCTCTGATAAACGCTCTGACAAAAACGGCAGCCTGCGGGCTGCCGTTTTTTATTGCCGTTTGCGCTGTTCGCCTTAGCGGACGACGGCGTTGCCGATAGTCTCGTCGGCGCGCCAGATGCGATATTTCACATCGACATTGCTCGGCGTGTATACCACGATCGGCAGTTTGCTGTTGTAGCGCAGCATGGCGTCATCCCCGAGGCCGGCAGTGACAAATTTCTTCTCTTTTTTGCCGTCCGGGCAGGCCATCATAGTGGATACCGGGCCGCTCAGCTTCTCAAAGACATAGTAATCATAGCCCCAGCCTTCCAGGGTTTTACTTTCCAGTTCCCCGCCGAGACGATGATGGTTGCAGTCGACTTCCAGCGTCTGGCCGATCATCAGCTCAACCTTGAGCGCCGACTCATCCTGCTGCTGCGGCAGCTGAATAACCTGACGCTTCATGCCTTTTTCCGCTTTCGGGAACGGCGCGACTTTTTCCAGCGGCTGGTCTGCGGCCAATGCCCCAGCGGACATGCAGGCGGCGGTCAGCAGAGAAACGGCTAGCGTAGTGATTTTTTTCACGGTTGATCATCCTTTATTTTCGTTCCTGACAGAGATAGCCTATCATCACTCAGCTGAATGTTAAGATTTATTTACCAATTTTTGCAAAATGAATAGTGTTATCTACTGGTAAGACATCGGCCGCGCAGAGCGCAACAGAGGCGCTGGCGGGCCGCCAGCCCCCTGCCGGGAAAGCTATTCATTACGGCTATTTTTCGCTTCCTCAATAAACTCTTCATCGATTTCATCGGTATTGCCGGCATGTTCTCGTCCCGACAGCAGGTTCCAGCAGGCGATAAACAGGGCGGCGATCAGCGGCCCGATCACGAAGCCGTTGATACCGTAGATCTCCATGCCGCCCAGAGTGGCGATAAGGATCAGATAGTCCGGCATCCTGGTATCCTTGCCCACCAGCAGTGGACGCAGAATGTTATCCACCAGGCCAATCACAATCACAAAGAAGCCGACGATAAAGGCGCCCTGCCACAGTTGGCCGGTGGCGAAGAGGTAGATGGCCGCTGGCACCCAGATAATGGCCGAGCCCACCGCCGGGATAAGCGACAGAAACGCCATCAGCGCTCCCCAGAGAATGCTGCCGTCCAGACCGGCGATCCAGAAGGCAAAGCCACCCAGCGCCCCCTGCGCCAGCGCCACGGCGACGGTACCTTTTACCGTGGCGCGGGCCACAGCGGCGAATTTAGCGAACAAATGCTGCTTCACATAGCTTGATAACGGTAGAGACTCGAGGATCAACAGCACCAGATAAGGTCCATCCTTCAGCAGGAAAAACAGCAGATACAGCATGATGCCGAAGCTGACGGTGAAGCCAAAAGTCCCTTTGCCAATCAGAAACGCGCTGCCGGCCAGATACTGACCGCCTTTCAGAGCGGCATCAGAGAGCTGCTGCTGGATCTGCTGCGCGCTATCAAGGTTATGATCGGCGAGGAAGCTTCTGGCCCAGCCGGGAAGATGGGCGAACAGGCTGGCGACCACCGTCGGAAACTGGGTGTCGTTATGCTGCAGTTTGCTGTACACCAGGTTGAGCTCGTAGGCCAGCGAGGAGAGAATGATAGCCAGCGGCGTAAAAACGATAAGACAGATAATGACGATGGTCATCAGCGCCGCGAGGCCATTGCGCTCGCCGAGGCGGGTACGGATCTTGTTTTTGACCGGATTAAAAATCACCGCGAGGATCGCAGCCCAAAGGATGGCGGAATAATAGGGTGAGAGAACATCAAAAAAGGCCAGGGTTACAATGAAGACGATAAGGATGAAAAATCCCTTGGTAAGTCCATTAACTCTCATGTTATCCGCTCCTGCTTATGAGTCATACGGTCGAATAATAGATGCTACGACGTAATTTACCATCAGGATAGTCGTACATCTTCACGATACATTGAAGAAAGGGCACAAATTAAGCGAGCGGGCGGCAACAGGGGAAACAGGCATAAAAAAACCAGCCTTAAAAGGCTGGTTTCTGTGGAGTTTTTGGTCGGCACGAGAGGATTTGAACCTCCGACCCCCGACACCCCATGACGGTGCGCTACCAGGCTGCGCTACGTGCCGACGCGTGGGGAACAATATTACCCGTTCCCCAGGCGAATGCAAGCGGGTCACGCGCGATTGATTCATAATTAATCAATCAGTTAGCGATAAAGCGTTTTTCGTCAGTCAGGACCTGCAGCAACAGACTGAGCTGCGGTTTCTGATCTTTAATTTTCTCGCCGTCGCGGCTCCAGGTGGTATAGGTGCCGTTATGGTTGAGGACCACGGTGATGGTCGGGGTGGTGATGGCCAGCGTATCGCCGTTGGCCGCGGTGACCCAGTTACGACGCCGCGCGGCGCTGAACAGATCTTCTCCCTGCGAGTACTCATTGGCCGGCGTCGAAACGTGAAGCAGGCGCTGCATCAGCGTAGTCATCACATCTTTGTTATCGGTCAGGGTGGCAATCTCCTGCGCCGGCGTGCCCGGCCAGTGAATAACCAGCGGCACCTGCAGCTGCTCGCGCGACCAGTCGAACGCGTCGTGTTTCGCATTCAGCGGCTTGCCGTGGCCGCCGGTAATAATTACCACCGTATTATCGAGTTTGCCGGCTTCGCGCAGCGCAGTCAGCACCCGATCGATCTGGGCATCAACGTCGCCAGCCGCCTTGCTGTAGCGGCGGACAAAGCCCTGCTGCTGCGTGTCGTCGAGGGTGGTGCCATTGAGCGAGATCCACGAGAACCAGCGATTCTCATCCTGCGCGTAACGGTCCAGCCAGCCGATCCACTGATTGGCCGTTTGCTCGTCGCTCTGGGTCTTCGCGCTCGGCAGCGAGAAATCGGAGAGCAGAGCCTGGCGATACAGCGGGCTGCTAAACCCATCGGAGGAGAAGAGGCCCAGCTGGTAGCCCTGCTGGTTGAGGGCGGTGATCAGCGCGGCGGGAATACGCGCCGAGAGGACACCGTCCATATAGCCAGGCGAAATACCGTAGAACAAGCCAAACAGGCCGCTGTCGGCGGTATTGCCCGAGCTCATATGCTGGGTAAAGTTAACGTTTTCTTTGGCAAATGCCGCCAGCGCCGGCATGGTCTTTTCAAACCGCGAGTAGTTCAGGTTGTCGACGGTGATCAGCAGCACGTTGTAGCCCGCGCCGAGGTCACGGTAGCGCAGGTTGCTAAGCGGATACTGGACCGATACCGCCTCCGGCGCCCCTTGCTCCACCAGACGACGCTGATAATCCTGGGCGTCGAGCAGGCCATGTTTCTCAAGGAAACGACGGGCGGTCATCGGATAGGAGAGCGGCAGATTCGCCCGCTGCATAGTGATCGGGCGATAGAAATTGGCGTCCGCCCAGATATAGACCAGGTGGCTGCTGACGAACGACAAAAAGAAGAACCAGGCGACCGGGCGGGCGTAATGGCGGCGGCGCGTCAGGCTGCGCAGCTTTTGCCAGCTCCAGGTGGCGAAGAGCATTTCAATCAAGAAGATGACCGGGACGCTGATAAACATCAGCTGCCAGTCGCGCGCCATCTCATTCTGGTCAGGGTTGATGACCAGCTCCCAGACGACCGGGTTTAAGTGCAGATGGAAGCGGGTAAAAACCTCGCTGTCTATCAGCAGCAGCGTCATCCCGGCGGTGGCAAGGATCACCGACAGGAAGCGCATCAGGCGCTGCGAGACCACGATAAAGGTCAACGGAAAGAGGATCAGCACATAGCTGGTAAACACCAGAAAGCTGAAATGCCCGACGAGACTGACGTACGAAAACAGTCGTCCGGCAAGCGTCGTCGGCCAGTCGGCGACAAAAAGGTAGCGGCTGCCGAGCACCATGGCCAACAACATGTTGAACAGGGCGAACCAGTGCCCCCAGCTAACCATCTGGGAGACTTTTTCTCGGTAGGGCTGACGTAGAGTCACCATATACTGTTGCTGTTATCCTTAATGCGCTGGATCGTCGTTAATCGAAGATTGCAAAGCCTGCGCGAAAGAACGGGCGATGGCCTGACGCTGCGCCGGCGCGACGCTACTGTTGATCAGGTTGGTCACCATATTGCCTAACACCATCAGTGAAAGGTCCACCGGGGCTTTGTGTGATTCCAGGACGTTCGTCAGCTCGCTGAGCAACTGTTCGACCTGTTGATCGCTATAGCGGGAAATTTGCGGCATAAACTCAAAATCTGTTTGTTCGTGAAAGGGCAACATATTACCGTAGCAGCAGCTTTTTTTCCGCATTTTTTCGCCGCGGCGCAAAAGCGCATCAATCGACGTTAACGACGTCGAAATGTGTGGCGCCAGTTGCGTCGGCCACCCGGCGGTGGTTGAATACCGCCCGGTCTAAAAGGAGAGTTTAACATGAGTCTGGATATCGACCAGATTGCCCTGCATCAGTTAATCAAACGTGATGAACAAAATCTGGAGCTGGTGCTGCGCGAGTCACTGTTGGAGCCGAACGCGACGGTCGTCGAGATGATGGCTGAACTGCACCGGGTCTATAGCGCCAAAAGCAAAGCCTATGGCTTGTTCAATGAAGAGAGCGAACTGGCCCAGGCGCTGCGCCTGCAGCGTCAGGGGGAAGAAGAGTTTCTGGCGTTTAGCCGCGCGGCGACCGGTCGCCTGCGCGATGAGCTGGCGAAATACCCGTTCGCCGAAGGAGGCATTGTCCTCTTCTGCCAGTATCGTTACCTTGCGGTCGAGTATCTGCTGGTGGCGGTACTCAATAACCTGAGCAGTATGCGCGTCAACGAAGAGCTGGATATCCGCTCGACCCATTATCTGGATATTAACCATGCCGATATCGTCGCGCGCATCGATCTCACCGAATGGGAAACCAACCCGGAGTCGACCCGCTATCTGACCTTCCTGAAAGGGCGGGTAGGGCGCAAAGTGGCCGATTTCTTTATGGATTTCCTCGGCGCCAGCGAAGGGCTTAACGCCAAAGCGCAGAACCGCGGCCTGCTGCAGGCGGTGGATGACTTCGCCGCCGATGCCCAGCTTGATAAATCCGAGCGACAGAACGTGCGCCAGCAGGTCTACGCCTACTGCAACGAACAGCTGCAGGCTGGGGAAGAGATTGAGCTGGAGTCGCTGTCCAAAGAGCTCGCCGGCGTCAGCGAAAAGAGCTTCCAGGAATTCACCGCTGAGCAGGGCTATGAGCTGGAAGAGAGCTTCCCGGCGGATCGCAGCACCTTACGTCAGCTGACCAAGTTTGCCGGCAGCGGCGGCGGATTGACCATTAACTTCGACGCCATGCTGCTGGGCGAACGCGTATTCTGGGATCCCGCCACTGATACCCTGACCATTAAGGGTACCCCGCCGAACCTGCGCGACCAGCTGCAGCGCCGGACGTCAGGCGGCAATTAAGCCCTGCGCCCCGTCGGCGCTACCGCTGAACGGGGACGATCTCCACGCCGCTCTGCACCAACTGTTGGCGCAGCGCGGCGTCGGGTTCTCCATCGACAATCAGCGTACTGGCGAGGCTCAGCTCGCCGATGGCAAAGGCCGACGCGGCGTTGAGCTTTTCCCGGGAGGCCATTACCACGGTTTCTGCCGCCCTGGCCGTCAGCGCGCGCTTGATGCCTGCCTCTTCGTAATCACCGGTGGTGAAACCCGCCCGCGGGTGGACGCCGGTCACCCCCATAAAGAACAGATCGGCGTTGATCCGCGCCATTCCCGCCAGCGTCTCGGCGCCGACGGCGACAACCGAATGTTTAAATACTCTGCCGCCGAGCAGGATCACCTCGATTCGCGGGTGGTCCACCAGCGCCACGGCGATGCCAGGGCTGTGGGTGACCACCGTGCAGCTGAGGTCGGCGGGTAAAAAGCCGATCATCGCCGCGGTGGTGGTGCCGCCATCGACAATCACCACCTGTCCCGGCTGGATCATGGCGGCGGCGGCGCGGGCGACCGCCTGCTTGGAGTCGATCTGCACGCTTTTGCGCGTTTCAATTGGCGCAATGGCGGCGGATACCGGCAATGCCCCGCCATGGACCCGCTGCAGTTTTCCCTCCGCCGCCAGCTCGCGCAGATCGCGGCGAATGGAGTCCTCGGAGACGTTAAACCGCTGGCTTAGCTCCCCGGACATCACCTGTTTTTCCTCGGTGAGGATCTGGAGGATCTGCTGTTTTCTCTGACTGGCGAGCATCGGTTTTCCTTCATCGAATGATCTTGTTTGTGCACGATTATGCATGTTATGGTGCCTGCTGTCACCTCAAAGGGGAAATAACATGCAAACACATGCACCGCACGTCCGCCACGTTCGCGAGACGCTGCTCTCGGATAACTGGTACACGTTGAAAAAATATACCTTCGAACTGCTGCGTTGGGACGGTCGCTGGCAGGAGCAGAGCCGCGAGGCTTATGACCGGGGCAACGGCGCAGTCATTTTACTCTACAACCGGGAAAAGCGGACGGTGGTCCTGACCCGTCAGTTCCGTTTTCCGGTATTTACTCATGGCCACGACGGATATCTCATTGAGGCGGCTGCCGGGCTGTTGGATAACGCCTCGCCGGAGGCGCGGATCGTTGCCGAAGCGGAAGAGGAGACCGGCTTTCGCGTGACCCGTGTCGAACCCGTCTTCACCGTCTTTATGAGCCCCGGCTCCGTCACCGAAAAACTCTACTTTTTTATCGCCGAATATCAGGCCGATGACCGTCGGGGCGACGGCGGCGGACTGGCGGCGGAAGGTGAGGACATTGAAGTACTGGAGTGGCCGCTGACGCGGGCGCTGCAGGCCATTAGCGATGGCGAGATCATGGATGCTAAAACCATTATCCTGCTGCAACACCTGGCGCTGAATGCCGACACGCTCCTCGCCGGCTGAGCGGCAAGGAGCGGGGAGTTAACGCAGCTCGCGGGCAATGGCGCTGTACATCAGCGCCGCTTCCAACGGCTGAGCGTTGAAGGAAGGTTCCGCCTGCGGCCAGGTCGACCACTGGACGATCACCAGGTGTTCCGCGCGGTTCACCATGATCACCTGGCCGTAGATCCCCAGCGCCCACAGCGACCCTTTAAGCCCTTCCTGCGGCGTCGGCTGGACGTTTTGCGCATTCGCCGGAATCGCGTTATTCCACCACTGATAGCCGTAAATACCCTCCGGATGCGCTGCCGAGACCGAGTTTAGCGCCTTGGTCCAGCTGGCGGCTTGATCGAACCAGCCAGCCGGCACCAGCTGTTTGCCATTGCTTAACCGACCGTCACGGGCGACGAATTCACCAAAGCGGCCCCAGTCTTCAAGGGTGGCGTTAAAGCCGTGGGCGCCGACGTCGTGCTTCCCTTGCTGATAAGCATGCCACACGCCGTCGTGGGCCATCCCGGCCGGCTGCCATAGAGCCTGTTCAAGCCAGGCGGCCAGCGACATGCCGGTGGCGCGCTCCAGGATATCCCCAAGCAGCCAGGCGCCGCCGGAAGAGTAGGACCACTGCTCGCCCGCCGGGTGTTGACGCGCCAGGCCGGTGACGATCTTACGCACGCAGGCATAGGCGCCGGGCTGCGCTTCACACTGGGTCAGGCGGGCGAAATGCGACTGCGGGTCGGTGTAGTCTTCATTCCATTCCACCCCGCTGGTGTGTTGAATCAACTGCTTCAGCGTTACGCCGTCCCAGGCGGTGCCTTTCAGTTCGGGTTCATAAACGGTAATCAGGTCATCAAGGGAGTGGATTTTACCCTGTTGAATGGCGATACCGACCAGCGTCGAGACCACCGATTTGCCTACCGAGCGCGAGGTCCACAGGGTGGTGTCGGTATTACCTTCGGCGAGATATTTCCAGGCGACTTTACCATCTTTCAGCACCAGCATACCGCTGACGTTCTCGCGCTTCAGGTAATCCTGCAAATTCCAGGTGTGGCCGTTGAGCGTATAGCGGGCATCGGTCAGTTGTTTTTCAGCGCGCTCCAGCGGCGTCGAGGCGCCGTGGCGGAAGACATCGCCGGTATAGTTGCGATAGTCATTGCGAAAGCCAATCACGCGTGAAGTCTGATCCCAGCTGAGCATGTCTTTGGCCGCGGGTAGCGTTTGATCGTAAGGCGTTGGGCAGACATCCAGCGTCAGGCTGCCGCAGTGTTGCGCCATTGCCGCCGCCGGCAGCGCCGCCAATATTAACGCCAGGGCCAGTGGTTTTCTTATCATTGTCATTTCCTCGTTTGCCATAGATTCGCTGCGCAGTATATAAATCGGCGCGCGCCGGCTAAAATCAGCACATGGGGGATTTTCCCCCTTAAGGGAGAAAAAGGATGAAAACCCTACAGTATTCATTCGCACAGATTGAAGCCTTCGCGACGATTGCTGAGACCGGCAGCCTGTCGCAGGCGGCCATTCGTTTAGCTAAAGACCGGACCACGCTGCGCGATCTGCTGGACTATCTGGAAGATGCGCTGGGCTACCGGCTGTTCAGCCGTGAAGGACGTAGCCTGACGCTAACCGCCGAGGGCGAGCAGCTGTTTCGCCAGGCGCATCTGCTGTTGCGTCAGGCGCAGGCTTTCGAGTCTTTTGCGCAAACGCTGCCGCAAACCGCCGGGCAGGCGCTGCGTCTGGTGTACGATCCCTTCGTGCCGCGTGAATTTCTCTGTGCGCTGGCCGATAACCTGGCCCGACGGCAGATCCGCCTGAGCTGCTGGAGCGCCTCGCGTCGCGAAGCCGAGCAGGCGCTGAGCGATGGCGTGGCGGAGATGGCGATTTGTCAGGCTAACAACCGCACGCTGGGGAGCGAAATGGAGTGGCGGGCGCTCGGCACCGTGGATCTGCGTTTCTACGCGGCGGACAGCCTGTTCCACGACGCTCCGCGGCCGCTGACGCTATTGAATCTTTCGTTGACGCCGCAGTTAGTGATGCACCGGCGCAGTGACGATCAAATCGCCCGCCGGCTGCAGATTTCCGGCCATACGCTGTATATGAATGAGATTACCCTGTTGCGCCATGCGCTGGAGCAGGGGAGGGGCTGGGGGTTTTTACCGGACCATTTGCGGCCAGGCGAGTGGCAGGGAGTCAGTGAAATCGCGACGGAGGTCGGCAGTCAGGGGCTGAACGTCACTATGGTGATGCTCTGGCTGCCCGGAATGAATAAGCATCGGATGCTTAGCGACATCGTGCACGAGGCGCCGGAGCTTTGGCAGCGCAGATAACAAAACGCCCCGGAGCCTGAGACCCCGGGGCGCTTGCCATACAACTTGCTATCGGCGATTACGCGCGAACGAAGTCGATGTGAGTCAGTTTCGGCTTGAACGCGTGGCGCTGAACAGCCTGAACTTTGACTTTTTCTTCTTTGCCATCAACAACGACGGTCAGAACTTCGCTGTAAAACTCAGCTTTGTCCTGCATGTTCCATACTTTGTCGTGGTCCAGTTCGATAGCAACCGGAGCAGCTTCGCCACCGTAGATGATTGCCGGGAACTTGTTAGCTGCGCGCAGGCGGCGGCTCGCACCCTTACCCTGCTCTTTACGTACTTCTGCGTTGATAGTAAACATTGATGTCTCTCTATATATAAAGCCTGCTACAGGCGACCCAGCAACAGGCGGATTATCTGCTTTGCGAATGCAAAAGCGGGCGGCATTATAGCCGCCAAACGACACCCGGGCAATCAAAACCTCAGCTTTCCGCTAATTAACGCAGCTCGTTGGCGCGACGAAAACGCCCCTGATAATCGAACACTTTTTCCCGCACCTGCCAGTACTGCCCCTTCATGCGGGCGACGACAAAGTCCGGATGGCGCAGCAGCGCCTGCTGGGTCACGATATCCGCCGGCGTTATCCAGCGCAGCGGCACCCCGGGGGTGCGGGTATGCGGGCGAATAAACAGTTGTTCGAAGGCGGTGCGCTGAGCGGGGGTCTGCAGACGGAAGCGCTCACTGACATCCGCCCCGTCTTCATCGTAGTAGGTGATTTTCAGCCACGGGCCCTTCTCGTCGCCGCCGTGCTGCAGGGCCATGCCGCTGCAGCGCAGCACCAGCGCGTCCTTCAGTTTCAGCGCCGCCTTCAGCATATCGTCCGGGTCAACCAGTATAGTGTCGCACTCCCGGCAGCGGCGGGCGGCGATGTCGTTTTCCGCATTACACTGCGGGCAGTTTTTAAAGCGAAAGCGGAAGTCGCACTGTTCGCGGTGGCCGTCGTCATCTTCGAACCACCCCTGGCAGCGGCGGCCAAAGTGTTCAATCAAGGTGCCGTCGGCGGTGGTTTTGCCCCAGAAGGTATTGGCGAAGCCGCAGGCCGGGCAGAAGACCTGCACCGGCACGTTGTCGCTTTTGCCCTTCGGCGTCCCCACTTCCGGGGCATACAGGTCATGCGGATTGCCGGCGTAGTCGAGGATCAGACAGTCGGTTTTCCCCGGCGCCAGGCGCAGACCGCGGCCAACGATCTGTTGGTAAAGACTCACCGACTCGGTGGGGCGGAGGATGGCGATCAGGTCGACGTGCGGGGCGTCGAAGCCGGTGGTCAGCACCGCGACGTTCACCAGATAGCGATACGCCTGCGCTTTAAAGGCCTCGATGATGCGATCCCGCTCCGGCCCAGGCGTTTCGCCGGTGATCAGCGCCGCCTGGCCTACCGGCAGCAGGCCGGTCACTTCCCGGGCGTGTTCCACGGTGGCGGCAAAGATCATCACCCCTTTGCGGTTTTCGGCGAACTCCACGATCTGGCTGACGATATGCGGCGTGATACGCTGTTGTTTTTTCAGCTCATGGTTAAGATCGGCTTCGCTGAACAGGCCATTGCTTTGCGCCTGCAGGCGACTGAAATCGTACTGCACCACCGGCATATCGAGGCGCTCCGGCGGCGTCAGATAGCCGTGTTTAATCATATAGCGCAGCGGTAGCTCATAGATGCAGTCGCGGAACAGGGCCTTTTCATCGCCGCGCACCATCCCATGATAATGGAACTGATAGATCCAGCCCTTGCCAAGGCGGAACGGCGTGGCCGTCAGGCCGAGCAGCCGGATCTGCGGATTGACCTGCCGCAGGTGACCGATGATCTGCTGATACTGGCTGTCGTCATCATCGCTGATGCGGTGGCATTCATCGACGATGAGTAGCGAAAATTCGCTGCGAAACTGGTCGAGATTGCGCGCCACCGACTGCACGCTGCCGAACACCACTTTGCCGTGGCTCTCTTTTCGCTGCAGACCGGCGGCGAAGATATCCGCCTCGAGGCCAAGGGCGCAGTATTTGGCATGGTTCTGCGCCACCAGCTCTTTGACATGGGCCAGCACCAGCACGCGGCCGCGCGCCAGCCTGGCAAGCTCGGCGATCACCAGACTTTTGCCCGCGCCGGTGGGCAGGACAATCGCCGCCGGCTCGGTATGGCGACGGAACCAGGCGAGGGTGGCATCGACGGCTTCTTGTTGGTAAGGACGTAATGTAAAAGTCATGAATTCACGGGGCTAATTAACTGGCGAATAGTATGCCATGAATCTTTTCCCTTGAGTGGTGTTAAGAGCCCGTTATACTAGCCGGTGAAATTCTTCTTTTTCGGGCGATTTGCCCGCTCCAGCACTATGACAGGCTAAAAAAATCTCATGCGACTTGATAAGTTTATCGCTCAGCAGCTGGGCGTCAGCCGGGCTATTGCCGGGCGTGAAATTCGCGGCAGCCGCGTTACCGTGGACGGCGACATTGTGAAAGATGCCTCTTTTAAGCTCCAGCCGGAGCACGAGGTGGAGTATGACGGAAATACGCTGACCCAGCAGAATGGCCCGCGTTACTTTATGCTCAACAAGCCGCAAGGGTACGTCTGTTCCACCGACGATCCCGATCATCCGACTATCCTTTATTTCCTCGACGAGCCGGTGGCGCATAAGCTGCACGCCGCCGGACGGCTGGATATCGACACCACCGGGCTGGTGCTGATGACCGATGACGGCCAGTGGTCGCATCGCATTACCTCGCCGCGCCACCACTGTGAAAAAACCTATCTGGTGGCGCTGGAAAGCCCGCTGGCGGAAGGGACCGCGGAGCTGTTCGCCAAAGGCGTCCAGCTGCATAACGAAAAAGATCTCACCAAACCGGCGTTGCTGGAAGTTATCACTCCGACCGAAGTGCGCCTCACCATCAGCGAAGGCCGCTACCATCAGGTGAAACGCATGTTCGCCGCCGTGGGCAACCACGTGGTTGGCCTGCATCGGGAACGCATCGGCGACATCCTGCTGGATGAATCGCTGGCGCCGGGTGAATATCGTCCGCTGACGGAAGCGGAAATCGCCAGCGTGGGCGCCCCGCAGCCACGGAGTAAAACGTGACGCTGAAGCAGAATTCTTCACTGGGGATTGTGTTTATCCTTGGCCTGCTGGCCATGCTGATGCCGCTGTCTATTGATATGTATCTTCCGGCCCTGCCGGTGATCGCCGCCCAGTATAACGTCCCGGACGGCAGCGCGCAGATGACGCTCAGCACCTATATCCTCGGCTTTGCGCTGGGTCAGCTGCTGTACGGCCCGATGGCGGACAGCCTTGGCCGCAAGCCGGTGATCCTCGGCGGGACGCTGGTCTTCGCGGCGGCGGCGGTAGCCTGCGCCCTGTCGCAAACCGTCGATATGCTGATTGTCATGCGTTTCTTCCACGGTCTGGCAGCCGCGGCGGCCAGCGTGGTGATTAACGCCCTGATGCGCGACATCTATCCGAAAGATGAGTTTTCGCGCATGATGTCGTTTGTCATGCTGGTCACGACCATTGCGCCGCTGGTGGCGCCGATGGTCGGCGGGGCGGTGTTGGTCTGGTTCAGCTGGCATGCCATCTTTTGGATCCTCGCCCTGGTGGCCCTGCTGGCCTCGCTGATGATCGGCCTGTTTGTCCGCGAAACGCTGCCGGCTGAAAGGCGTCAGCCGTTCCATCTGCGCACCACGCTGGGTAACTTTGCCACGCTGTTCCGCCACAAGCGGGTACTGAGCTATATGCTGGCGAGCGGCTTTAGCTTCGCGGGCATGTTCTCTTTCCTTAGCGCCGGTCCCTTTGTCTACATCAATATAAACCACGTCGCGCCTCAGCACTTTGGCTACTATTTTGCGCTGAACATCGTTTTTCTGTTTCTGATGACCATGTTCAACAGCCGGTTTGTGCGGCGGGTAGGGGCGTTGCGTATGTTCCGCGCCGGGCTGTGGATCCAGTTTGCCATGGCGGTGTGGATGGTGGTCTGCGCGCTGCTGGATGTCGGCTTTTGGTCACTGGTGATCGGCGTAGCGGCCTTTGTCGGCTGCGTATCCATGGTGTCGTCTAACGCCATGGCGGTGATCCTCGATGAGTTTCCGCATATGGCGGGCACTGCTTCGTCGCTGGCGGGGACTTTCCGTTTCGGTATCGGGGCGATTATCGGCGCGCTGCTGTCGATGGCGACGTTTACCACCGCCTGGCCGATGCTGATCTCTATTGCCTTCTGCGCAACCTGCTCTATTTTCTTTTCGCTTTACGCATCCCGGCGGCGAAAAATCGCACGCTAGGTCACATTTTCAGGGGCGAAATCGCCCCTTTCTTGATGCATGTCAACCGCAATGGGCTTCAGGGTTCTGCCATTTGTTTCCTTTATGTAAAATCAATTAGTGTAAAAAGTCGCATTGTTGCGATAAAAAAGTTGTTTTGGATCACAGAAACGGGTACATATAGCGCCAATCGGCTCGCCGGGTATAAAAAATAAAGCGCTGGATTATAAGCGCTTAACCCTGGTCCGCCGCCGCTGTAAACGTTTTCTGCCTCAAGGCAGGACTATTTGTCAACAGTGTGTTAATATTGATGTAAATTTATTGTGAAGCCTTTTGCTTCCGGGGAAACCAAGTGAATACACAACAACTCTCTATCGTACACCGTCTGCCGCAGAGCTATCGCTGGCTGGCCGGTTTTGCGGGTTCCAGAGTTGAACCGATTCCGCAAAACGGCGCGCAGAACGAGAACAGTCTCGTTGCCCTGAAATTGCTGAGCCCGGACGGTGAGAAAGCCTGGCCGGTGATGCATAAGCTCAGCCAGGCGTTAAGCGACATCGAAGTCGACTGTTCCGTGCTGGAGTGCGAAGGCGAACCCTGCCTGTTCGTTAACCTGCAGGATGAGTTTGCCGCCACCTGTCGTCTGAAAAACTTTGGCGTGGCCATCGCCGAGCCCTTCTCCGGCAATAACCCTTTCTGACCGTCAGCTTAGCGTCAGCAGCTGGCGGGTATACTCATGCCGGGGTGCGCTGAAGACGGACTTGCACTCGCCCTGTTCGACCACCTCTCCCTGACGCAGCACCATCACCTGGTGACACAGCGCCCGCACCACGCCTAAATCATGGCTGATAAAAATATAGGCCAGCTGATGCTTTCGCTGTAAGGCTTTCAGCAGGTTCAGAATCTGCGCCTGAACGGTTTTGTCCAGCGATGAGGTCGGTTCATCGAGGACGATCAGCTGCGGTTTGACGATCAACGCTCTGGCGATGGCGATACGCTGTCGCTGGCCACCGGAGAACGCCGCCGGATAGCGCTGGCGGCTGGCCGGGTCGAGGCCGACCTCCTGCATGGCAAGGATCACCGCCTGTTCGCGTTCGGCCGCCGTCAGCGTCGGCTGGTGGACGCGCAAGCCTTCCTCAATGATCTGCTGCGCCGTGAGGCGCGGATTGAGCGACGAGTTCGGATCCTGAAAAACCACCTGCATCTGTCGGCGCAGCGGTAGCAGCTGTCGGCGGTTACGGCCCTGAATCGGCTGGCCGGCGAAGGTTATCTTGCCCCCGGACGGGATCAGGCGCAGCAGGGCCAGGCCGGTGGTACTTTTACCGGAACCCGATTCCCCCACCAGGCCCAGCGTCTCGCCGGCGCGCAGCTGAAAGCTAAGGCTGTTGACCACCCGATGATGATCGACCACCCGACGCAGGATCCCTTTGCGAACGGGAAACGCCACCTTTAAATCGTCCGCCTGCAGCAGCACCGGGGCATCGGCGGCCAGCGGCACAGGCTCCCCGTCCGGCTCGCTATCCAGCAGGCGTTGGGTGTAGGGATGCGCTGGCGCGCTGAACAGCGCCCGACAGTCATTGTGTTCCACGCAGCGGCCGTTCTGCATTACCGCCACCCGGTCAGCCAGCTGGCGGACGATGCTCAGGTTATGAGTGATAAACAGCAGCCCCATGTTCAGCTCCTGCTTCAGCTCGCGCAGCAGTTGCAGAATTTGCGCCTGCACCGATACGTCCAGGGCGGTAGTCGGCTCGTCGGCGATCAGCAGCTCCGGGCGAGTTAGCAGCGCCATGGCGATCATCACCCGCTGGCGCTCGCCGCCGGAGAGCTGATGCGGATAGTCCGCCAGCCGCCGCGGCGCCTGACGGATCCCGACGCGCTCCAGGCAGTCGAGGATCTCCCCGCGCGCCGCCTGTTTGCGCATTCCCCGGTGTAACGACAGCACCTCGTAGAGCTGTTTTTCCAGGGTGTGCAGGGGATTGAGCGATACCATCGGCTCCTGAAAGATCATCGCGATCCGGTTGCCGCGCACGCCGCGCAGGGTCGCCTCATCCGCATGCAGCAGCGACTGGCCATGAAAACGGATGTCACCGCTGGGGTAGCTGGCCGGCGGGGTAGGGAGCAGCCGCAGCACCGACAGGGCGGAGATGCTCTTACCGGAGCCGGATTCGCCCACCAGGGCCAGCGTTTCGCCGACCGCCACCTCGAGCGACAGATTGTGCACCACGGTCTGCGTCTCACCCTGCTGGCGAAAGGCAATAGAGAGATTGTCGATAGCTAACAGCGGGTGGGTCATATTACACCGCCTTACTGGGATCAAAGGCGTCGCGAACCGCTTCACCAATAAAAATCAGTAGCGTCAGCAGCACGGCGACGGAGAGAAACGCGGCAATGCCCAGCCAGGGCGCCTGCAGGTTGTTTTTGCCCTGCAGCAGCAGCTCGCCGAGGGAGGGGGAGCCGAGCGGCAGGCCGAAGCCGAGAAAATCCAGCGACGTCAGGGTGGTAATGGAGCTGCACAGGATAAAGGGCAGAAAGGTGAGGGTCGCCACCATCGCGTTGGGCAACATATGCCGCAGGATGATCTGCCGGTCGCTAACCCCTAACGCCTGCGCCGCCCGAACATAGTCGTAGTTGCGGGTGCGGAGAAATTCCGCGCGCACCACGCCCACCAGCGTCATCCAGCCAAAGAGAACGGTGATTGCCAGCAGCCACCAGAAGCCCGGCTGCACGACGCTGGAGAGCAGGATGATCAGGAACAGCGTTGGCATGCCGGACCAGACTTCGATAAAGCGCTGTCCCCACAGGTCGATTTTACCGCCGTAGTAACCCTGTATCGCCCCGGCCAGCACCCCCAGCACGCTGGAGAACAGCGTCAGCAGCAGACCGAAGAGCACCGAGATGCGTGTCCCATAGAGGATCCGCGCCAGCACATCGCCGCCGTTGGCGTCGGTGCCGAGCCAGTTGCTGGCCGAGGGCGGCGATGGAAAGGGAACCGTGCTGGCAAAATTAATTGTCGTCGCGCCGAAGCGCACTGGCGGCCATAGCGCCCAGCCGTGAGTCGCCAGCTGGTGCTGCAGCCAGGGATCCTGATAGTCGGCGGCGGTGGCGAACGCGCCGCCGAAGGTTTGCTCAGTGTAGTTTTTTAACACCGGGACGTACAGCTGGCCCCGGTACTGCACCAGCAGCGGGCGATCGTTGGCCAGCAGCTCGGCGCCCAGGCTGCAAAGAAAGAGAATTAAAAACAGCCACAGTGACCAGTAGCCGCGACGGTTGTGGCGAAAGCGCGCCCAGCGGGCCTGATTAACGGGACTGAAGAAAGACATTAGCGGCCCTCAAAATCAATGCGCGGGTCGACCAGCGTATAGCTGATATCGCTGACGATATTCAGCAGCAGGCCAATCAGAGTGAAAATATAGAGCGTGCCGAACATCACCGGATAGTCGCGGGAGACCGTCGCTTCATAGCCCAGCAGACCCAGGCCGTTTAGCGAGAACATCACTTCGATCAGCAACGAGCCGGTAAAGAACATACTGATAAAGGTGGCCGGGAACCCGGCGATCACCAGCAGCATGGCGTTACGGAACACGTGTCCCCAGAGGATCTGTTTCTCACCAACGCCTTTGGCGCGGGCGGTGACCACATACTGTTTGCGGATCTCGTCGAGGAAGCTGTTTTTGGTCAGCATAGTCAGCGCGGCAAAGCCGCCAATTACCGTCGCCAGCACCGGCAGGGTGATGTGCCACAGGTAGTCGAGGATCTTTTGATACCAGGGGAGGGTGTCGAAATTTGGCGAGACCAGACCGCGCAGCGGGAAGAGGTCGAAATAGCTGCCGCCGGCAAAAATCACGATCAGCAGGATGGCGAACAGAAAGGCAGGGATCGCATAGCCAATGATAATCAGCGTACTGCTCCAGATATCAAAGCGGCTGCCGTTGCTGACCGCTTTGCGGATGCCCAGCGGAATGGAGACCAAATAGATAATCAGCGTGCTCCACAGCCCGAGGCTCACCGAGACCGGCAGGCTGTCTTTAATCAGCTGCAGCACGGAGGCGCTGCGAAACAGGCTGTCGCCGAAATCAAAGCGCAGATAATCGCTCAGCATCTTCAGATAGCGTTCGTGCAGCGGTTTATCGAAGCCGTAGCGGTGGGTGATCTCGGCGATGACTTCCGGGTCGAGGCCGCGCCCGCCGCGATAGTGACCCTCGCTGATATTGCCTGCGCCGGTGCGGGCATGGCTGGCGCCCATGCCGCCGTCGCCAGCCCCCGGCATCCCGCCGCGCTGATTAAACTCGATGGCGGCGATGGCCTGATCGACCGGGCCGCCAGGCGCGATCTGGACAATAAAAAAGTTAATGGTGATGATGGCCCACAGGGTGGGGATGACTAACAGCAAACGGCGGATCAGGTAGCTGCCCATGGGATGTCCTTAGCGTCTGTCCGCAGGGAGGGTGGCCGCTTTGTTCACGTCGTACCACCAGGTATCGAGGCCGGACGAATAGATGGGGCGGGTCGCGGGGAAAGAGAACTTATTCCACCACGCGGTGCGGTCCTGCGCCATATACCACATCGGCAACATGTAGTTATTCCAGGTCAGCACACGATCCAGCGCCCGACCGAGAGGGATCAGTTTCTGCTTATTGCCCTGCCACTGCAGGATCTGCGCAATCAGCTTATCCACTACCGGGCTTTGCACCCCCGGCGCGTTGTAGCTGGAGTGAATATAGTCGGACGCCCAGGATATTTGCAGGTCGGTCCCCGGCCAGGGCATGGCGCGCCACAGGCTTGGCATCATGTCGTAATCCCGGCTGCGGCGGCGGTTGCTGTACTGCGAATTATCAACCTGACGAATATCCATGACGATCCCCAGACGCTGCAGGTTGTGCTGAAACGGCAGCACCCAGCGGTCATTGCCTCCGGCCGGCAGCAGTAGCTCAAAGCGCAGCGGCTTGCCGGTGGCGGCGTTGACCCGGCGCTGGTTCTTCACCGTCCAGCCCGCCGCATTGAGCAGGGCGTCGGCTTTGAGTAAGTTGGCGCGGTCGAAGCCATCGCCGCGGGAGACCGGCGGCTGGTAAACCTGGCTGAAGAGCTCCGGGGGCAGTTCGTTTTTCATCGGCGTCAGCAGGGCCAGCTCGGCTGCGTCAGGCAGGCTGCGGGCGGCATATTCGGTGTTCTGGAAATAGCTGTTGGCGCGCTGATAGGCGCTGTAAAACAGCGCCTTGTTCATCCATTCGAAATCGAACGCCAGGGTAATGGCCTGCCGCACCCGGCGATCGGCAAAAATCGGGCGCTGAATATTGAACGCCAGCCACTGGGTATCCTGCGCCGAGGTATTGGTATGCTCATCTTTAATGATGTAGCCGCGGCTGAAGTTGCGACCGACGTAGCGGGTAGCCCAGTTTTTGGCGACGGTCTCTTCCCGGCGATCGACGGCTCCCGCTTTAAAGGCTTCGAAAGCGACATTGTCGTCGAGATAATAGTCATAGCGCAGCGTATCGAAATTCCAGCGACCGCGGTTGACCGGCAGGTCGGCCGCCCAGTAGTCGGCGACGCGGGAATAGGTAATATATTGCCCCATTCGCCAGGCGCTGATGCGGTATGGCCCGCTGGCCAGCGGCGGCTTCGACAGCGGGTCGCTGAGTTTGTGCTGGCGCCAGAACGCCTCGGGCATCACCGGCAGGCTCAGCAGACTCAGCATGTTCTCTTTGCCGGGCTGGCCGAGGTCAATACGCACGGTCAACGGCGCGATGGCCTTCACGGTGGTGCCTTTATAAAACAGGCGAAACTGCGGCACCCCTTCGGTCATAAACTTGTTGAAGGTAAACGCCACATCGCGGGCGGTGATCGGCGTACCGTCATGGAAGCGGGCGCGCGGGTTGAGCGCGATCTCCATCCAGGAATAGTCCTCGGCATAGCGCGCCCGCTCGGCAATCAGCGGGTAGTAGCTGCCGGGCTCATCATCCGAGGTGGTGAACAGGGTATCGTAGAGCGCCTCCGTGCGTACCGCGGGGTTGCCGCGCAGCGCATAACGGTTGAAGTTATCAAAGGTGCCGATCGCCGCCAGGGTGAGGGTGCCGCCTTTCGGCGCCCTGGGATTGACGTAATCAAAATGACTGAAACCGGCGGCGTATTTCGGTTCGCCGATAATCGCGAAGGCTACGCTTTCCTGAATGGTTTGCGCCTTAGCGTCCAGGCTAAACAGAGCCAGCAGAATCAGAAAGAGGCGCGCATACATAGGCGGCAGAATACCCTGTCATGGCCGGCCCCCATGGCCGACATCCGTTCCCGCATCATAAGTGAGACTTAGCGCGTTGTGAAATAGTTCGCGGGTTCATCGTGCGCAGCCACCAGCCCGGCCAGCGACAGCGGTCGGCTGATCCAGTACCCCTGCAGGAAATGAACGCCCTGGCCGCGAAGCCACTCCGCCTGTTCCTGGGTCTCCACCCCTTCGGCGACGGTCATTAATTTCAGCCGGCGGCTGAGGGTCAGTACCGCATCCAGCACCGGCGAGGTTACTGTTTCAGTACCAATCGCCTGCACAAAACCGCGATCGATCTTCAGATAATCGAAGTTATAGCGTTCGAGATAGATCAGCGCGCTATGCCCGGTGCCGAAATCATCAATCGCGATTTCGAATCCCTGGCGGTGGAGCCAGGCGAAGTTAGCCATCGATTTTTCTTTATCAATCATCGCCCGCTCGGTTACCTCCAGCACCACGTGAAAGTGGTCGGCTGGCAGCGCGGCGGCGAAGCGCAGCATATCGTCGCGGAAGCTGTCGGCCTGCAGATGGGCAGGGGAAATATTCAGCCCCAGCTTCACGCCGCGCGGCAGAATACGCTTCAACACCGCAGCGTCGCTGGCGATCAGCGCGAGCAGGTGATGGGTTAGCGGCACGATCATCTGCTGGGTTTCGGCCAGGTTAATAAAAACGTCGGGCGGAATTTCACCAACCACCGGATGGCGCCAGCGCATTAAGACCTCCACGCCGCTGATACGTAGAGTCTGAGCATTAACCACCGGCTGATAAACGATGTAGAACTGGTTATTTTTGATCCCCAGCAGAATGGATTTTCGCGGATCCGATTTGATCGTCAGCACGTAATAGCAGAGCAGCCCCGCCAGCAGGCCGCAGACGACCCCGAGCAGCAGAGCAAACTGCGTATTTTCCGCCAGCCAGCTGTTGGCATACAGGTAGACCTTCAGCGGTAAGCCCTCGATCTGTGCCTGGCGGATCGGCGCGTTATGCAGCGTTTGCGGATCCACCAGCCGATTACTGAAGGTGGAGATAGCGGTGTGATCGATGGCCAGCGCAATGCCGCTGAAATCGTTTTGCCGCGCGGAATAGAGGATATACGGTGTGAGATTAGCGTTAATCGACACGAAAATGCCGCTGTTTTGATCGCCGGGTTTACCTACCCACAGCGCCAGCGCCGCGCTCTTCGGCATCATCGGCGTGCCTGGTAAAATCGCCATAGCAACGGGTTTGCTGATATCGATGGCCGGGATCAGCTGGCTGAGGGGCGTATTCATGGCTCCCGTAGCCGATGAGCAAAAGGCGATGCCGTTTTTGACCAGCAGGAAAGCGCGGACGTTGGGGCTGAACGCGGCGTGGGAGGTAAGCCCGGAGTCAATATTCTCGCAGGGCTGGTCCACCAGCGGCTGCAGGCCGTCAATGGTCTGGCGCAAGTCGTGAAAATAGCTTTTCAGATAGGTATTAACATTGTTGATAATGGCGTCGAAACGCTCGGCCCGGTTATGGTAGATCACCATAAACTGAATGCTCCCGGCCAACAGCGCGACGATGATCCCCACGCTCAGGCTGGTTAACCAGGTTTTACGCTGGGGCGAAAAGTAGCGAGTAAGCATAGCCAGATTCTTTCCGTGTTATTGAAGCGCATCAACGGAGTGTCGGTCGTCGTTTTTCTCATTCCCACTTAAAAGACATAGCTTATTTTGCGACGTTGAGAACCAGGTGGCAAAAAAAAACACTGCCTGGGGCAGTGTTTTTTATCCCGCAGCCAGCCAAGGGATAACCGGCGGCGGTAGAGGACAGTTTACGAGCGGCTCAGGACTCGACGCGCTTCATTGTAGCGCTTTTTCCAGTATGGCTCATCCATGCTGGAGATAGTCACCCCGCTGCTGGTGGAGGCGTGAACAAACTGGTTGTTGCCGAGGTAGATCCCGACATGGCGGCCGGTAGAGCCGGCGCGAAACAGAACCAGATCGCCTGTACGCAGTTGGGCACGGGAAATCGATTTTCCGGTTTCCTGCTGTTCAGAAGTTGAACGCGGCAGTTCCAGACCAAATTGTTCGCGGAAGGTGCGCTGCACAAACGCTGAGCAGTCGATACCCTTGCGGGTGCTGCCGCCGAGGCGGTAACGCACGCCTTTCCAGCTGGCATACTGATCCATTAAACGGGACTTTACGTCCAGGTTACGGACCATCGTTTCAAATTCATCCTGAGAGGCTTGCAGTGATGATAAATCGCCACTACCCACAGCATGCGTCTCAGAATGCATATTCCTGGCGGTACTTGTTGAACTACACGCGGAAAGCAGAACCGCTACTGCAATCGCGGGGGCTACCCGCAAGATATATCTCAAAATCGGCTGAGATTTGACCATGCTGTTTATTTTCCCTTGTTGTCCTTAACGACAATGTCGTTATAAAAAATGCCAAACGTGTTAGAGCCTAAATACCCATCCGCAATGAGACAATTCCTTAAGCTTAAATTTGTGCAGTCACGCACAATTTTATTCAAGCCCTGAATTAATGCTGCGGAAAAGGCAAAACGAGAACGAGATTACCCTATCAAACGCCGCATGGCGAGCGGTTTTGCGCGATTTCTTATAAGTATTTTGGTGACAAAAAGTGAATCATCGGGAAAGGCCAAAATTACGGCAATATCGGGCAAAAAACAGACAATTCCTTCATTTGTCACGGGATTAATGTGACAAGAAGATGAACGTCATGTTGAAAAAAAGGGAAAATGTAAAAAGGGACCCAAAAGGTCCCCTTATAGTTAATGACTCTGGCGGCTGCCGGAGACATTATTTGGCCGATATTCTGCTGGGTAAGTAGCGATCGAAAAAGGCGATCAATTTATCGCTCAGCGGGGTCATCAATACCCAGGGCGCGCCGATCAGCACGGCGGTCAGGGAGCCGACGGCAATATCGCTAAACCAGTGGGCGCCAATCATTACCCGCGGGAAAGCAAAGACCACAAAGATAATCAGCGCGACGCCCAGCGCGCGACGGCCAAAATAGCGCCACATAAAGCTGGCGAAGATCAGCAGCATCATCCCATGATCGCCAGGGAAGCTGTCCTTGGACGCATCCTTAGTGGGGAAGTTAACGACGTCGCTGACGCGGGTAATATCGCTAAAAAACAGAGACGGGCTGGCGCGCTGTACCGGCATCAGGTGTTGTGCGAGCTGGTTGATGATCACCGCCGCCAGCAGCATCACCAGGCCCATGATGGCGATCTGACGACGGCCTGCAGTCGGCGCCTTTAGCCAATAGCTCAGCATCAGGCAGCCCATCGCCAGCAGCGAACAGGCGTCGAAGGCGCGATTGTTGATGATCGCCAGCAGCCAGGCATAAGCATGGCTGACGCTGACGCCATGGTTAAAGAAATGGAAGATCGCGGAGTCGACCGGCAACCACGCGCCATGGTTGGCTGGCAGATACCAGGAGCAAAATAGCGCTACACCCGCGATGTTAAGCAGCAGGATTAAAGGAATTCGGTTTTTCATCATAGCCATTGCGATTTTGTGACAGTCGGCGGCAACCTTAGCCGCCTTAACTTAAACGAAGCCTCAACAACGTGGTCTGGAGTGCGTTCCAGTCGGCTTCATTCGCGGAAATAAGCTCGATCCGGCTATCGGGCGGAGCGACGCTGAGGGTCTCGATATGGAGATCCTCCCCCTGACGGTTGATTCGCACCGCCCCCTCGGCAATGCGCATCACGCCTTTAACGCGCCCCACTGGCGCCAGCCTGGCCCATTCGAGCAGGCCGATGGTGTCAAAAACCGTCTCCGCGTCGAAGATCCAGCCGCAGCCCTGATAGCCCTGGCCATTGTTGAGATGTCGGCGCCAGCGCTGGTGTTCCGCCAGGCTGAGCGCGGCGAGGCCGGAAGTGGGGGGATGGCGGTGGGCGTGCTCCGCGCTCGCCGGCAGCGGGGCGGTGTTCCGTCGTGGCTCATCGAGCAGGGTCAGATCGATATTGCCCTGGATTGCCGACACCTTGCGACGCTCGCCGCCACAGCGCTGCCACCAGTCGGCCAGCGCCCGGGCGCTTTCGGCGGTTTCCCGATCACTTTTATTAGCCACAATGATGTCCGCCGCGGCCAGCTGATCGCGGAAGTTGTCGTTGCTGACGGCTCTTTCATCCAGCAGCTGGCGGGGATCGAGGATGCACAGCGTGGCGCGCAGATCGATCCAGGGCTCATACACCGCCGCGGTGAGGATATCGAGGATCTGCTTTGGGTGGCCCAAACCGGTGGGTTCGATCAGCAGGCGATCGGGTTTGCCCTGGCGCAGCAGGGTGTTCAGCCCAACCTGCATCGGCAGGCCATTGACGCAGCACATGCAGCCGCCGGGGATCTCTTTGAGCAGGGCGCCGCTGTCGGCCAGCAGCGCGCCGTCTATCCCGACTTCGCCAAACTCGTTAACCAGTACGGCCCATTTTTCATCCGCAGGCTTCTGCGCCAGCAGATGAAGAATCGAGGTCGTCTTACCGCTGCCGAGAAAGCCGGTGATCAAATTGGTTCTGGTCACTCTTTTCTCCAGGATAAATGTAATGTTGTAACAGTTACGCCTATCCTGACGAAAAAAGGAGGAAAAGAGAAGTCCTGAGGCGGACAGAAGAGAATTCTGTCCGCATAAGCGCAAATATTGTTAAGAATTCAGCGCGCGGGCGACGGCCTCGCGGGCGCCGTGCGTCGCCAGCTGTTGCCAGGCGGCGCGGATCCCGGCGACAAACTGGGCGTTGTGCGGCAGGTCGCGGCCAAATATTTCCTCCAGCCCCAGCAGGGCGTCGACGCGCTGCTGCTCATCGCTCTGGGCCACCCGCAGCCGGATCTTGTCGACCAGCGGATCGCGCACGTCGATCGTCTGACCGGCGTCGTCCGTGCCGCTGACGTAGCGCATCCAGCCGGCCACGCCGAGAGCCAGCAGTGGCCAACGGCTGTCGCGCGCCAGATGTACGCGGATGCCATCGAGCATGCGCTGGGGCAGCTTCTGGCTACCGTCCATGGCGATTTGCCAGGTGCGGTGTTTGAGCGCCGGATTGCTGAAGCGGGCGATGAGACTGTCGGCATAGGCCAGCAGATCAACGCCGGTAATGGTCAGCGTCGGAGCCTGTTCGTCAAGCATCAGCTGGCGGGCGGCGCGGCGGAAGACGTCATCCCGCATGCAGTCGCTAATGTGCGCATGCCCTGCCAGATAGCCAAGCCAGGCGAGGAAAGAGTGGCTGCCGTTGAGCATCCGCAGCTTCATTTGCTCCCAGGGCAACACGTCATCGGTCATCTGCACGCCCGCCGTCTCCCAGGCGGGGCGCCCGGCGACAAAGTGATCTTCGACCACCCACTGAATGAAGGGTTCGCAACTGATGGCGCAGGGATCGTCGACCCCCAGCACGGCGGCGATTTCCGCCAGCGACTCCGGTGTGGCCGCGGGAACAATGCGATCCACCATGGTGCCCGGGAAGCTGACGTTGTCGGCGATCCAGTCCGCCAGCGCCGGGCTGCGTTTTTCCGCCATGCCGAGGACGGCATTTTTTACCACGTGACCGTTGTCGGGGATATTATCGCAGGAGAGCACGGTAAAGGGCGGAAGGCCTCGTTCCCGGCGGCGGGCCAGCGCTTCAACTAAAATACCGGGAGCTGACTGCGGCAGCGTCGGATTCTCCAGATCGTGAATAATGCGCGGATGCGTCGGATCCAGTTTCCCGGTCGCCGGATCGATGCAGTAGCCTTTTTCCGTAATGGTCAGCGAGACAATCGCTACCTGCGGCTCGCAAAATTTTTCGATAATCGCCGCCAGCGAATCGAGCCTGGCGTTCAGACATTCGTGCACCGCGCCGATCACAATGGGCTGGTTGCCGTCGGCGCCTTTTTCCAGCACGGTAAACAGATGGTCCTGTTCGCGAAGTTGGCTCATCAGCGTGTCGCCGCTGAACAGACTGATTTCACAGATCCCCCAGTCGCCGCCGACGTTATTCAGCACGCGATCGGTGAGCAGCGCCTGGTGCGCGCGGTGAAACGCGCCAAAGCCGAAATGGACAATACGCGAGCGGAGCTGGCTGCGATCGTATTGAGGGTATTGCACGTTCTTCGGTAGCGTAGCGGTTGCAATTGTTGTCATTCTTCCCACACCTGTTTAACTGCTTATTAACAATGCCAGTCTAAAGTTATATGACAGGAAGTTAAATTGGTAAGCCGAAATTATCCGCTGACTGTGAGCTGGATCAATCAATAGGCCAGCACTGTTTGCAGCCAGGTGAGAAACATGTATGGTAGTCGTCATGAGTGTCGCCATTATTGGTATAACAACTTTTGTGAGGACATAGCGATGGAGCAAACCTGGCGGTGGTATGGGCCGAACGATCCGGTATCGCTTGATGATGTACGGCAGGCGGGGGCGACCGGCGTCGTCACTGCGCTGCACCATATTGCAAACGGTCAGGTATGGCCGATCGACGAGATTAAAGCGCGTCAGGCGCTGTTAGCGGCAAAAGGGTTGACCTGGTCGGTCGTCGAAAGCATTCCCGTCCACGAGGATATTAAAACCCACAGCGGGCAGTATGCGACCTGGATTGCCAACTATCAGCAGAGCATCCGCAACCTCGCGGCCTGCGGCATCGATACCGTGTGCTACAACTTTATGCCGATCCTCGACTGGACGCGCACCGATCTGGAATATGAGCTGCCGGACGGCTCCCGGGCGCTGCGTTTCGATCAGATCGCTTTCGCCGCCTTTGAGCTGCATATCCTTAAACGCCCGGGAGCGGAAGCGGATTACAGTGAAGAAGAGCAGCGTCAGGCTGAGGTCTATTTCAAGGCGATGAGCGAAGCAGAGATCGATAAACTGACTCGCAATATCATCGCCGGCCTGCCGGGAGCGGAAGAGGGCTACACCCTTGACCAGTTCCGCGCGCGTCTGGCGGAGTATGACCACATTGATAAAGCGCAGCTGCGTGAAAATATGGCCTATTTCCTGCGCGCCATCGTGCCGGTATGCGAAGAGGTAGGGATCCGCCTGGCTGTGCATCCGGACGATCCGCCGCGGCCGATCCTTGGCCTGCCGCGTATCGTGTCGACCATCGAAGATATGCAGTGGCTGAAGGAGACGGTGGACAGCATTAATAATGGCTTCACCATGTGTACCGGATCGTATGGCGTTCGCGCCGATAACGATCTGGTGAAGATGGTGGAGACCTTTGGCGATCGCATCCATTTTACCCATCTGCGCTCTACCTGCCGTGAAGCAAACCCGAAAACCTTCCACGAGGCGGCGCACCTTAGCGGCGACGTCAATATGGTGGCGGTGGTGGATGCTATCCTGCGTGAAGAGCAGCGGCGTAAACAGGCCGGCGATCTGCGCCCGATCCCATTTCGTCCGGATCATGGTCATCAGATGCTCGACGATCTGCGCAAGAAAACCAACCCAGGCTATTCGGCGATTGGCCGTCTCAAGGGGATGGCGGAAGTGCGCGGCGTCGAGCTGGCGCTGAAAATGACCAAATACCCTGAACTGCTGTAATCGCGGCAATGGGGATAATAAAAAGGACAGCCAGCGCTGTCCTTTTTTACTGTCGGGGCGTTACCGATGATTAATCCGCGCGGCCCATATAGCGGCACTCTTCGATATGAATGCGGATTTTCTCACCGGTGGTCAGGTATTCCGGCACCTGAATCACCAGGCCGGTGCTCATGGTGGCTGGCTTGGTGCGGGAGCTGGCGGACGCGCCTTTAATACCCGGCGCGGTTTCGATAATTTCCAGGTCAACGGTCTGCGGCAGCTCCAGCGCCAGCAGCTGGCCGTCCCAGGTCAGCACCTGCATGTCCGGCATCCCACCTTCCGGAATAAACTGCAGCTCTTCTTCAATCTGCTCTTTGGTAAAGGTGTAAGGGGTATAGTCTTCTTTATCCATGAACACGTATTCGTTGCCATCGACGTAGGAGAAGTCGACGAAACGGCGGGTCAGGGTGACGGTATCGACGATATCGTCGCCTTTGAAGCGCTCTTCTACTTTCAGGCCGGTGCGCACATCGGAGAAGCGCATTTTATACAGTGTCGCAGCACCGCGGGCGCTGGGTGACTGAATATCAATATTTTTCACAATCAGCAGCTTGCCGTTGTAATTCAGCACCATACCTTTTTTAATTTCATTCGCTCTTGGCATTGCAGTAATCCTGTCACTTAACGAGTCAAAAATATCGCGTAAAACTACTCGCGCCCGGGCGTTCAGGCAAGCGGATTTCGCGAGTTTTGCTATCTTCTGGCAAAACGTTTAGGCTGTGGCGCAAAATGAGCGTTTGGGAGTCGGGTTGTGGAATGTCGTACTGATTGTGGCGCATGTTGCATCGCCCCCTCTATATCATCGCCGATCCCCGGCATGCCGCAGGGCAAGCCGGCTAACACCCGTTGTATCCAGCTTTCCGAGCGCAATTTATGCCTTATTTTCGGCTCCCCTCTGCGCCCGAAGGTGTGCGCCAGCCTGCAGCCCTCGCCGGAGATGTGCCTCACCCACCGCGATGAAGCGATCACCTGGCTGCTGGAGCTTGAGCTGGCCACCGCGCCCTGAGCTCAACACAGCAGATGAGAGGGATGGAAACCAATGTGCTTACACGTCTCTTATCCGCCACAGGCAGGCCTGAGTGACAACGCCCATCGCCAGCGCAATCCAGAACACCGCGTGATAGCTCCAGATCTCCGCCACTACCCCCGCCAGTGAACCGGCAATGATCCAGCCGACGCGGGTAGTATTGGTATAGAGGGTGGTGGCCGCGCCCGCCTGCCCCGGCATCAGGTCCTGGAAATAGAGCATGCCGATCCCGGCGAGGATCCCGATATAGATGGCGTTCAGCACCTGCATCGCCAGCAGCAGCGCTGATGTATGCACCGTCAGCATGCCGACGTAAAACAGCACCCCGGCCACTGCAGAAAGACGCATCAGAAAGCGTTTGCCGAAACGCCGGGCGTAGTAACCGGCAATCAGCATGGTCGGAATTTCCAGTCCGGCGGCGGTGCCCATCATCAGCCCCGCAAGCTTCTCCGGCAGATGCAGCTCGTTAATGATAAACAGCGGCATGTTAATGATGTACAGGCTGTTAGTACCCCACATCAGGGTGCAGATGCTGAACAGCAGCAGCGCATCGCGGCGATGCGTGCGCGGAGCTTCCAGCCGGCCGGTCGCTACCGGCTTTGCTTTGCGCATGCTGGGCAAGAATAGCCAGACCATGATCCCGCAGACGATAAACGCCGCCGCGGCGCTGAGATACATCGCGGTAAAACCAAACCCCATCGCCAGGGCGTAGGCCAGCGGGGGACCAATCACCCATGCCAGGGAGACCTGGGCACGTAAAATGGAGCTGAACATCACCGCTTCGCGGCCGGTCCTGTCGGCATGCTCCCGCGCGAGGGCAAACATCTGCGGGTTGGCGGTCGATCCAAAGCTGCTGAGAAAAACGCCGATGAACAGCAAAATGAAATAGTTGCGGTTCCAGGCAAAGAGGACGCAGGCCAGCACCCCCAGCAGACAGCAGACGACAATCAGCTGCTTGCGATCGCCCTGACGGTCGGAGCGGCCGGCGAGGAACTGACTGACCAGAATGCCAATAACCGCGCTGCCGGTAAAAAAGAAACCGACCATCGCCGGGCGGACGTGCACTTCGTTGGTCAGAAACAGGCTCAGGGTCGGGGTTTGCAGCGCCCCGGCAATGCCCGTCAGAAAGGCGACGATTAAGAAGGCGGAAGAGGTGACATCGAACCCGCGTCGGGGGAGAGCGGCGCTACGGTTTTCCATGGGTTTGGTTTTCTGTAGTTTCAGGAGACGGCGCGGAGTTTACGCCTGCTGGCTAAAAATAAACAGTAGTATGGCACGAATAATTAAAAAGGCGTTTCAAAATATAGGGTTCAGCAAAAAGCTGACGTTCGAGGCGGTCGATAGCTAAGGCTTCAGCAAAAGTGTGCAGTACCTCTAAGTTCTGCGATCAAGTCGCTGACGTACCTTGCGCGTTGAGCAAGAAAGGTACAAAATTCTTGAAACGTTTCAGCGTCATTCGGCAATCCGTTCCTCGTCAGATGGCGCCTTTTTTCTCAAGTTAGCTGAAACGATTCAATTCAGCAGGAGAGGAGAACCATGTTCCAGTTATCTGTGCAGGATATTCATCCCGGCCAGCAGGCCGGTAATAAAGAAGAGGCCATCCGGCAGGTCGCCGCCGCGCTGGTCAGCGCCGGCAACGTGGCCGATGGCTACGTGAACGGCATGCTGGCGCGCGAGCAGCAGACCTCGACCTTCCTCGGCAACGGGATCGCGATCCCGCACGGCACGACGGATACGCGTGACCAGGTGCTGAAGACCGGCGTTCAGGTGTTTCAGTTCCCGCAGGGCGTCACCTGGGGCGAAGGGCAGACCGCCTATGTGGCGATCGGGATTGCCGCCAGCTCAGATGAACACCTCGGCCTGCTGCGTCAGCTGACCCATGTGCTGAGCGATGACGCGGTCGCCGCGCAGCTGCAGTCCGCCACTACCGCGGAAGAGTTGCGCGCGCTGCTGATGGGAGAGAAGCAGAGCGAAGCGCTGAAGCTGGATAACGAGACCCTCAGTCTCGACGTCGCGGCCAGCGATCTGCTGACCCTGCAGGCGCTGAACGCGGCGCGTCTGAAAGAAGTTGGCGCTGTCGATGCCGCCTTCGTTAGCCACGTCATTAACGATACGCCGCTGAACCTCGGTCAGGGCGTCTGGCTGAACGACAGTGCGGAAGGCAATTTGCGCAGCGCCGTGGCGGTCAGCCGCGCGGCTAACGCCTTTACCCGCGACGAGCAGCCGGTTTCCCTGCTGGTCACGGTGGCGATGGCCGACGAGCAGCCGACCGCAGTGCTGAACCGTCTGAGCAAGCTGCTGCTGGACAAGAAAGCTGAACATTTGCTGAAAGCCGACGCCGCCACCGTGCTGGCGCTGCTGACCAGCGACGACGCCATTGCCGAAGATGTGCTGAGCGCCGAATTCGTGGTGCGCAATGAACACGGCCTGCATGCCCGTCCGGGCACCATGCTGGTCAACACCATTAAACAATTTTCCAGCGACATCACCGTCACCAATCTCGACGGTTCCGGCAAGCCGGCTAACGGTCGCAGCCTGATGAAGGTTGTGGCGCTGGGTGTGAAAAAAGGTCACCGTCTGCGTTTTACCGCGCAGGGTGAGGATGCGCAACAAGCGCTGGATGCGATTGGCGAAGCGATCGCCGCAGGCCTTGGGGAGGGCGCATAAATGAGCAGACGTGTAGCAACGATTACGTTAAACCCGGCATACGACCTGGTGGGATTCACCCCGGAGATTGAACGCGGTGAAGTGAACCTGGTGCGCACCACCGGCCTGCACGCCGCCGGGAAAGGCATTAATGTGGCGAAAGTGCTGAAAGATCTCGGCATTGACGTCACCGTCGGCGGTTTCCTGGGTAAAGACAACCAGGACGGCTTTCAGCAGCTGTTCAGCGAGCTGGGGATCGCCAACCGTTTCCAGGTGGTGCAGGGCCGGACCCGTATCAACGTTAAGCTGACGGAAAAAGATGGAGAAGTGACCGATTTCAACTTCTCCGGCTTTGAAGTCACCCCGGGCGACTGGGAACGCTTCGTCAACGACTCCCTGAGCTGGCTCGGGCAGTTCGATATGGTCTGCGTCAGCGGCAGCCTGCCGTCCGGCGTTAGCCCGGAAGCCTTCACCGACTGGATGACCCGTCTGCGCAGTCAGTGCCCATGCATCATTTTCGACAGCAGCCGCGAAGCGTTAGTTGCCGGACTAAAAGCGGCGCCGTGGCTGGTGAAACCGAACCGTCGCGAACTGGAAATCTGGGCTGGCCGCAAGCTGCCGGAGATGAAAGATGTTATCGACGCCGCCCATGCGCTGCGCGAGCAGGGTATCGCCCACGTGGTGATCTCCCTGGGCGAAGAGGGCGCGCTGTGGGTCAACGCCTCTGGGGAGTGGATTGCTAAACCACCTTCAGTGGAAGTAGTCAGTACCGTTGGCGCCGGCGATTCGATGGTCGGCGGCCTGATTTACGGCCTGCTGATGCGTGAATCCAGCGAGCATACCCTGCGCCTGGCGACCGCCGTCGCTGCCCTGGCCGTCAGCCAGAGCAATGTAGGAATTACCGACCGTACCCAGTTGGCCGCGATGATGGCGCGCGTCGACTTACAACCCTTTAATTGACAGCAGGAGAGGCATAATGAAAACGCTGCTGATTATTGATGCCGGACTCGGACAGGCGCGCGCCTACATGGCGAAAACCCTGCTGGGTGCCGCGGCGCCGAAAGCGCACCTTGAGCTGATTGATAACCCGAATGACGCCGAACTGGCCATCGTGCTGGGAACCGCGCTGCCGGCCGATAGCGCGCTGAATGGTAAAAACGTTTACCTGGGCGATATTAACCGTGCTGTCGCCCATCCGGAGCTGTTCCTGGGAGAAGCGAAAGACCACGCTAAGCCCTACGTTGCGCCAGCGGCGGTAGCCGTTCCGGCCGCCGCTCAGGGGCAGAAACGCATTGTCGCGGTCACCGCCTGTCCGACCGGCGTCGCCCACACCTTTATGGCGGCAGAAGCCATCGAAACCGAAGCCAAAAAACGCGGCTGGTGGGTGAAGGTGGAGACCCGCGGCTCCGTTGGGGCGGGCAATGCCATCACCCCGGAAGAGGTGGCCGAGGCGGATCTGGTGATCGTCGCTGCCGATATCGAGGTGGACCTGGCGAAATTCGCCGGCAAGCCGATGTACCGCACCACCACCGGTCTGGCGCTGAAGAAAACCGCCCAGGAGCTGGATAAAGCGGTGACTGAAGCCAAACCGTACCAGCCATCCGGCAAACCTCAGGCGGCTGCTGAAGGGAAAAAAGAGTCGGCGGGTGCCTATCGCCACCTGCTGACCGGCGTCTCCTATATGCTGCCGATGGTAGTGGCCGGGGGCCTGTGTATCGCGCTCTCCTTTGCCTTCGGGATCAAAGCGTTTGAAGTGAAAGACACCCTGGCGGCGGCGCTGATGCAGATCGGCGGCGGCTCGGCCTTCGCGCTGATGGTGCCGGTACTGGCAGGCTTTATCGCCTTCTCCATTGCCGACCGTCCGGGTCTGACCCCGGGCCTTATCGGCGGTATGCTGGCGGTTAGCGGCGGCTCCGGCTTTATCGGCGGGATCATCGCTGGTTTCCTTGCCGGTTATGTGGCGAAAGCCATCAGCACGAAGCTGAAACTGCCGCAGAGTATGGAAGCCCTGAAGCCAATCCTGATCATTCCGCTGGTCTCCAGTCTGATCGTGGGTTTGGCAATGATCTATCTGATCGGTAAACCGGTAGCCGGTATCCTCGCCTGGCTGACCCACTGGCTGCAAACCATGGGCACCGCCAACGCGGTTCTGCTGGGCGCGATCCTCGGCGCGATGATGTGTACCGATATGGGCGGGCCGGTAAACAAAGCGGCCTATGCCTTTGGCGTTGGCCTGCTGAGTACCCAGACCTATGCGCCGATGGCGGCGATCATGGCGGCCGGTATGGTGCCACCGCTGGCGATGGGTATCGCGACGCTGGTAGCGCGCAATAAGTTCGATAAAGGGCAGCGGGAAGGGGGCAAAGCCGCGCTGGTTCTTGGCCTGTGCTTTATCTCGGAAGGGGCGATTCCTTTTGCCGCCCGTGACCCGATGCGCGTTCTGCCGTGCTGTATCGTCGGCGGCGCGGTAACCGGCGCTATCTCCATGGCGGTCGGCGCGAAACTGATGGCGCCGCACGGCGGGCTGTTTGTTCTGCTGATCCCGGGGGCGATTACGCCGGTGCTGGGCTACCTGCTGGCGATTGTTGCCGGAACGCTGGTGGCGGGCCTTGCCTACGCCGTGCTGAAACGCCCTGAGGCGCAAACAGCGGAAGTTGAAAAAGCGGCATAATCCTACCGCAATAAAAAAGGGCCGACTGTTCGGCCCTTTTTTGTCTCTATTTACGCCACTTCGGCAATCTGCTGCGCCCGCAGCCAGGCAATCTCTTCCGCCCAGATATCCGGGTTGATGGTTTCCAGAATCAGCGGAATGCCGTCGAAGCGGCTGTCCTGCATGATCCAGCTGAAGCAATCGTGGCCGATGTTGCCTTCCCCCAGGCTGTGGTGACGGTCGACCCGGCTGCCGAAGGCGCTCTTGGCATCGTTGAGATGCATGCCGCGCAGATACTGAAAACCGACGATGCGTTCGAAGGCGGCGAAGGTTTTTTCGCAGGCTTCGGCGCTGCGCAGGTCGTAGCCGGCGGCGAAAGCATGGCAGGTATCGATGCAGACGCCGACGCGGGATTTATCTTCCACACCGTCGATGATGGCCGCGAGGTGCTCGAACTTAAAGCCGAGGTTGCTGCCCTGGCCAGCGGTGTTTTCGATCACCGCAGTAACGCCTTCGGTCTTCGCCAGCGCGATATTGATCGATTCGGCGATGCGCGCCAGGCACTCCTCCTCCGGGATCTGCTGCAGATGGCTGCCGGGGTGGAAGTTGAGCAGCGTCAGTCCCAGCTGCTGGCAGCGGGTCATTTCATCAATGAAGGCATCACGGGATTTTTCCAGCGCTTCTTCCACCGGGTGGCCAAGGTTAATCAGGTAGCTGTCGTGCGGCAGGATCTGCCCCGGGCCAAAGTGATACTTTTCACAGGCGGCTTTGAATTCGGCGATGGTCTCGTCGCTGAGCGGCGCGGCGCGCCACTGGCGCTGGTTCTTGGTGAAGAGGGCGAAGGCGGTTGCTTCGATTTCGGCGGCGCGAATGGCGGCATTGGCCAGTCCACCTGAGGCGCTCACGTGCGCTCCTACGTATTTCATAAAAAAAACTCCAGTTAAAGCCGCTGGGGGGTGGGTAATGATAGCGGCTTAACTGGAGAAAGATGTAGTGCTTTATGCCATCAGGCTGTGGATAGCGACGTTAATGACCCCGCCGCCGACAATCAACCAGACGAACAGCATCAGCGCCATCAGCAGCGGTTTCGCCCCGGCTTTTTTCAGCGCGCTGACGTGGGTGGTGACCCCGAGGGCGGCCATTGCCATCGCCAGCAGGACGGTATCCAGCGTCACCAGCATATCCACCACGGCTTTCGGCAGCAGATGGAAGGAGTTAAACACCGCCACCAGGATGAACATAATGGCGAACCACGGAATGGTGATTTTGCTTTTCTCGCCGTTGCCTGCCGGGGTCAGCTGTTTAACACGCGCCGCCAGGAACAGCAGGAACGGAGCCAGCATCATGACGCGCAGCATTTTGGCGATAACCGCCGCGTTCTCCGCGTCCGGGCTGACCGCATGGCCGGCGGCAACAACCTGCGCCACTTCATGCATGGTGGAGCCCATATAGATCCCGTAGGTCTCCGGGGTAAACCAGTGCGCCAGCAGCGGGTACATCGCCGGGTAGAGGAAGATGGCGATGGTACCGAAGATAACCACTGTAGCGACGGCAACCGTCACTTTACTGGCTTCGGCTTTGACCACCGGCTCGGTGGCGAGCACGGCCGCCGCGCCGCAGATGCTGCTGCCGGCGCCGATCAGCCAGCTGGTGTGTTTATCGAGACCAAACACTTTCTGGCCAAGGAAGCAGGCGATGAAAAAGGTACTGGAGAGCGTCAGAACGTCAATCAAAATACCGCTCACGCCGACGTCGGCAATCTGGGCGAACGTCAGGCGAAAGCCGTAGAGGATGATCCCCAGGCGCAGCAGATGCTGCTTGGCGAAGATCACCCCGCCGTCGCAGGGCTGCCAGATTTTCGGGTAGACCGTGTTGCCGACGACCATCCCGAACAGGATAGCGAGGGTCAGGGCGCTAAAGCCCGCGCCGGCGATGGCCGGGAAACTACCGGCCCACAGGGCGGCGCCGGTCAGAGCGGCGGTCAGCGCCAGGCCTGGGACAAAATGCCACAGGGAACGATGTTTGGTGGGTAAAGTGAGTGCTGTCATAACCTTCTCCTTTGTCTGCCTAAAGGTTACGCCGCGCGGGATTAAATATAAAATTGATTATATGTTTATAATCAATCGTAATAAGTGGTTAATGGCCGCTTCGCCGGTTACAACGGGGCGAGAGCGGGTTAGGCAGAAGCGGGGCGGTCTCGCCGGCAAGACGATGATTTTGTGATATAAGCGGATTTTCCTTCCGTCAGCCGCCTCGATTTGTGTCACCATAGTAAGGAAGGTTATTCAGGTTGGATTACTAAACGGGTGGGTTATGCATATTACGCTGCGGCAGCTGGAAGTGTTCGCCGAAGTCCACAAGAGTGGGTCGACCACTCAGGCGTCACAGATGCTGGCGCTTTCGCAATCCGCGGTCAGCGCCGCGCTGACCGATCTGGAAGGGCAGCTCGGCGTGCAGCTGTTTGACCGCGTCGGTAAACGACTGGTGGTGAATGAGCATGGACGGCTGCTGTACCCGCGTGCGCTGGCGCTGCTGGAGCGGGCCCTGGAGATCGAGCAGCTGTTTCGCGGCGATAACGGGGCGATCCGAGTCTACGCCAGCAGCACCATCGGCAACTATATTATGCCGGAGATTATTGCCCGCTATCGTCATGACTTCCCGGATCTGCCGGTCGAGCTGAGCGTCGGCAACAGCCTGGACGTCATCAACGCCGTCGCCGACCTGCGGGTGGATTTCGGCCTGATTGAGGGGCCGTGCCATGCCGCCGATATTATTGCCGAGCCGTGGCTGGAGGATGAACTGGTGGTGTTTGCCGCGCCCAACTCACTGCTGCTGGCGGGGGAGGTGACCCTGCAGCAACTGGCTGAGGCGCCGTGGATCCTGCGCGAGCATGGCTCCGGCACCCGGGAGATTGTCGATTACGTTCTGCTGTCGCATCTGCCGGCGTTTCATCTGGGCATGGAGCTGGGTAATTCAGAGGCGATCAAGCACGCGGTCAGGCATGGCCTGGGCATCAGCTGTCTATCGCGGCGGGTGATTGCCGAACAGCTTGCCTCGGGCACGCTGGCGGAGCTGAAAGTGCCATTGCCCCGGCTGACGCGCACGCTGTGGCGGATCCATCACCGGCAGAAGCATATTTCTAAAGCATTACAACGTTTTCTGCACTATTGCCAGGTGTAGCAGCCCGGTTTTATCGCCTGATTACGGGGGGAATTCGCTGGCAATTCCGCAGGTTAGTGCTTTACTAATAATTTGCGGGCGATCATGAAGCTCTCTTATAACTTTGCATTTGTACCGGATGGAACCCCGATCGTCTGCTACAATCGCGCCTCATTTTTTGGATGGATAGCATTATCACATGGTTTCGGAAACTAAAACCACAGAAGCGCCCACGCTACGTCGTGAACTGAAGGCGCGCCACTTGACCATGATCGCCATCGGCGGTTCCATCGGTACGGGTCTTTTTGTTGCCTCTGGCGCAACCATTTCGCAAGCAGGTCCCGGCGGGGCGCTGCTGTCTTATATTCTGATCGGTTTGATGGTCTATTTCCTGATGACCAGCCTCGGCGAGCTGGCGGCGTTTATGCCGGTATCCGGTTCCTTCGCCACCTACGGGCAGAATTATGTTGAAGAAGGCTTCGGCTTCGCGCTGGGCTGGAACTACTGGTACAACTGGGCGGTGACGATCGCCGTTGACCTCGTGGCCTCACAGCTGGTGATGAGCTACTGGTTCCCTGACACTCCGGGCTGGATCTGGAGCGCCTTGTTCCTCGGCATCATGTTCCTGCTGAACTGGATCTCGGTGCGCGGCTTTGGCGAGGCGGAATACTGGTTCTCGCTGATAAAAGTGGCCACCGTCATTATCTTTATCATCGTCGGCGTGATGATGATTGTCGGCATCTTCAAAGGGGCGCAGCCAGCCGGCTGGAGCAACTGGGGGATCGCGGATGCGCCGTTCGCCGGCGGTTTCTCGGCGATGATTGGCGTGGCGATGATTGTCGGCTTCTCGTTCCAGGGCACCGAGCTTATCGGCATCGCTGCCGGTGAATCTGAAAATCCGGAGAAGAACATTCCGCGCGCGGTGCGCCAGGTCTTCTGGCGTATCCTGCTGTTTTACGTCTTCGCGATCCTGATTATCAGCCTGATCATTCCGTATACCGATCCGAGTCTGCTGCGCAACGATGTGAAGGATATCTCCGTCAGCCCGTTCACCCTGGTGTTCCAGCATGCTGGTTTGCTGTCGGCGGCGGCAATCATGAACGCCGTTATCCTGACTGCCGTGCTGTCGGCGGGTAACTCCGGGATGTACGCCTCCACGCGTATGCTGTACACCCTGGCCTGCGACGGTAAAGCGCCGCGTATTTTCTCGAAGCTGTCGCGTGGCGGCGTGCCGCGTAACGCGCTGTACGCGACCACCGTGATCGCGGCGCTGTGCTTCCTGACTTCCATGTTTGGCAACCAGACGGTGTACCTGTGGCTGCTGAACACCTCCGGGATGACGGGCTTTATCGCCTGGCTGGGTATTGCGATCAGCCACTATCGTTTCCGTCGCGGCTACGTCCTGCAGGGTAACGATATTAATAATCTGCCGTATCGTTCCGGGTTCTTCCCGCTGGGGCCGATCTTCGCCTTCGTGCTGTGCCTGATCATCACCCTCGGACAGAACTACGAAGCGTTCCTCAAGGACACTATTGACTGGGGCGGCGTGGCGGCGACCTACATTGGTATTCCGCTGTTCCTCGTTATCTGGTTTGGTTACAAACTGGCGAAAGGCACCCGCTTTGTTCGCTACAGCGAAATGACCTTCCCGGACCGCTTTAAGCGTTAATCTTCGCGATTGTGCGATAAAAGCCCTCTGTGAAGAGGGCTTTATATTGCTGGCAAAGTGCAATCTTCAGGGATTGTCCGGCGGCGCTGCGCTTGCGCGGGCCTACAGATAACCGCGTAACTGATTGATATTGCGATGTTTCGTAGGCAGGGTAAGGCGAAAGCCGCCAACCGGCAGACATGTGAGCACAATAACGAAGACAGATTTGTCATCACCCGCAAGCCCTCTGAACAGAGGGCTTTTTTTATGTTTGTGCGGTTACAGCTTGTCACAATTCTTCATAATTATATTGATAATCGTAATCATTATCTTTATCATTTTCGCCCATTACGGATGAAGCCACTCCCCGTCTCTGCCATTGAGTCAGACTGACATCGGGCGACCAGCCACATCGACGAGAAAACAGCGCGAGCATGCCGCCGACAGAGCGACAGGCCGCCAGCGCGTGTGAGCAGCACCTTGTTGTTTGTTTGGTTGTACACCTCATGGAGATTTGGAATGTTCAGGTTAAACCCTTTTATCCGGGCGGGATTGTCTGCGTCCGTCGTATCGTTGGCGTTTCCGGCTCTGGCCGATGTGAATGAAGAAACGCTGGTGGTGACCGCCTCGGCCACTGAACAGAATGTCAAAGACGCGCCGGCGAGCATCAGCGTCATCACCCAACAGGATTTACAACGCAAGCCTGTTCAGAACCTGAAAGACGTGCTGCGCGATGTGCCTGGGGTCCAGCTCACCAACGAAGGGGATAACCGCAAGGGCGTTAGCATCCGCGGTCTGAGCAGCAGCTATACCCTGATCCTGGTCGACGGCAAGCGCGTTAACTCGCGGAACGCCGTCTTCCGCCACAATGACTTCGACCTTAACTGGATCCCGGTGGATGCTATTGAGCGTATCGAAGTGGTGCGCGGCCCGATGTCCTCCCTCTACGGCTCCGATGCGCTCGGTGGGGTGGTCAACATTATTACCAAAAAAATCGGCCAGAAATGGACCGGGACGCTGAGTGCTGATACCACTATTCAGGAGCACCGCGATCGCGGGGATACCTATAACGGCCAGTTCTTCACCAGCGGCCCGCTGATCGACGGCGTACTTGGAATGAAGGCCTACGGCAGCCTGGCAAAACGCGCCAAGGACGATCCGCAGTCATCCAGTAATGCCACCGGCGAGACGCCGCGCATCGAGGGCTTCACCAGCCGCGATGGCAATGTTGAATTCGCCTGGACGCCGAACGAAAACCACGATTTTACCGCAGGCTACGGCTTTGACCGTCAGGATCGCGATTCCGATTCCCTTGACCGCAACCGCCTTGAGCGGGAGAACTACTCTCTGAGCCATAACGGCCGCTGGGATATCGGCAATAGCGAGCTCAAGTTCTACGGCGAAAAGGTGGATAACAAAAATCCAGGGCAGAGCGGGACTATTACCTCGGAAAGCAATGCCATCGACGGCAAGTATGTCCTGCCGCTGGGCATGATTAACCAGCTGGTGACCTTCGGCGGCGAATGGCGCCACGACAAACTGAAAGATCCGGTCAACCTGAGCAGCGGCGGCCAGTCGACGTCGGCCAGCCAGTACGCCCTGTTTATCGAAGACGAATGGCGCATCATCGAGCCGCTGGCGCTGACCACCGGCATTCGTATGGACGACCATCAGACCTATGGCGATCACTGGAGCCCGCGCGCCTATCTGGTGTATAACGCCACCGATACCGTCACCGTCAAAGGCGGCTGGGCGACGGCGTTTAAAGCCCCGTCGCTGCTGCAGCTTAACCCCGACTGGACCACCAACTCCTGTCGCGGCTCGTGCAGCATCGTCGGTAACCCGGATCTGAAACCGGAAACCAGCGAAAGCTTCGAGCTTGGTCTCTACTACCGCGGGGAAGAGGGCTGGCTTGAAAATGTCGAAGGCAGCATCACCACCTTCCAGAATAATGTCGACGACATGATCGACGTTCTGCGCACCTCCAGCGCCAGCGAAGCGCCGGGCTACCCGAACTTTGTCGGCTGGAAAACCGTCAACGGCAAGCGCGTGCCGATCTTCCGCTATTTCAACGTCAACAAAGCCCGCATCAAAGGGGTGGAGACGGAGGTGAAGATCCCGTTTGGCGATGAGTGGAAGCTGACGGTGAACTACACCTACAACGATGGTCGCGATCTGAGCAATGGCGGCGACAAACCGCTGCAGACGCTGCCGTTCCATACCGCCAACGGCACGCTCGACTGGAAACCGCTGGACGACTGGTCCTTTTACGTGACGGCCAACTATACCGGCCAGCAGCGCGCGGTGAGCGCCACCGGCAAAACGCCGGGCGGCTACACCCTGTTTGACGTTGGCGCGGCATGGCAGGTGACCAAAAACGTGAAACTGCGCTCCGGGGTGCAGAACGTGGGTGATAAAGATCTGAGCCGGGACGACTACAGTTATACCGAAGAAGGCCGTCGCTACTTTATGGCGGTGGATTATCGCTTCTGATTGCCGGCGCTAAAACGCGTCCTGTAGGCCTGAACATGCGCCGCGAAGCAGCTTCGCGGCGCATTGGCGTTTAGCCAAAGAGATGCTGCGCATGGAAGCGCAGATGGTCTTCAATAAACGAGGCAATGAAGTAATAGCTGTGGTCGTAACCGGGCTGGATGCGCAGCGTTAACGGCCAGGCCTTCTGCCGCGCGACCTCCGCCAGTACCGCCGGCTGCAGCTGTCCGGCAAGGAATGGATCGTTGTCGCCCTGATCGATAAGCGTCGGCACGGCGTCCTCCGGCCGGCTGGCCTGCATCAGCGCGCAGCTGTCCCAGGAGTGCCATGCCGATTCATCCGCGCCGAGATAGGCGGTAAACGCTTTCTTGCCCCACGGGACCTGGGAGGGATTGACGATCGGCGCGAAGGCGGAGACGCTGGCGTAGCGGCCGGGATTTTTGAGCGCCATAATGAGCGCGCCGTGGCCGCCCATCGAGTGGCCGCTGACGGCGCAGCGTTCGCCGACGCTAAACTCGCTACGAATAAGCGCGGGCAGTTCGTCACGCAGGTAATCGTACATTCGGTAGTGCGCCGCCCAGGGCGCCTCGGTGGCGTTCAGGTAGAAGCCGGCGCCTTGTCCGAGATCGTAACCGTCGTCGTTGGCCGCCTCGTCACCGCGCGGGCTGGTATCCGGCATCACCAGCGCGATGCCCAGCTCGGCGGCAATGCGCTGGGCGCCCGCCTTGGTGGTAAAGTTCTCATCGTTACAGGTCAGCCCCGACAGCCAGTACAGCACCGGCGGCGGCGTTTCGCGCTCAGGCGGTAAAAAAATGCTGAACGTCATGGCGCAGTTCAGGACAGGGGAGTGATGACGCCAGCGTTGTTGCTGGCCGTCAAAACAGCGATGCTCTTCAAGCAGTTCCATGCAAGGCTCCTCGGAAGGGATGTGCGCGTAAACGTTCATAATACAGATATTTCATTAGCCGGTGAGCAACTTTCACTTTCTCCTTTTGAGAACTTACTGCATCATTAATGCAACTTATAGCCAACATGCCGGTGTAGCGACGGCGCTTATGAATGCGTACAGCGGTTGGAACATTCCGGATACGGCGATAAGGATTTGGCGTCGCGCCTGAGGCATGGCTTCGCTCCCTAATAAAAGGCAGCGCCAATTTCAATAATTATCGTTACGGCTACTGGATTCTGTGCGCCACCTCACGCACAATGAATACAAACTTTGCCCCCAGAAAAAGCAAAGAGCGCCACACCTGCAGGAGAAACATAAATGTCATCACTGAGTAAAGAAGCCGTCCTCGTTCATGAAGCGCTGGTCGCTCGTGGGCTGGAGACGCCGATGCGTGCGCCAGTACAAGAAATTGATAACGAAACACGCAAGCGTTTGATTACCGGTCATATGACCGAGATTATGCAACTGCTGAATCTGGATCTGAGTGATGACAGTCTGATGGAGACCCCGCATCGCATCGCCAAAATGTATGTCGATGAGATCTTCTCCGGGCTGGATTATTCTCGCTTCCCGAAAATCACCGTCATTGAAAACAAAATGAAGGTCGATGAAATGGTCACCGTGCGCGATATCACCCTGACCAGCACCTGCGAACACCATTTCGTTACCATCGATGGTAAAGCGACGGTAGCCTATATCCCGAAAGATTCGGTGATCGGCCTGTCGAAAATCAACCGCATCGTGCAGTTCTTCGCCCAACGTCCGCAGGTCCAGGAGCGTCTGACGCAGCAGATCCTGATCGCGCTGCAGACGCTGCTCGGCACCAACAACGTGGCGGTATCCATTGACGCGGTGCATTATTGCGTGAAGGCGCGCGGCATTCGCGACGCGACCAGCGCCACCACCACCACCTCTCTCGGCGGCCTGTTTAAATCCAGCCAGAATACCCGCCAGGAATTCCTGCGCGCAGTACGTCACCACAACTAAAACGGAGCAGGGTGCATGGAGAGAAATGTCACGCTGGACTTTGTCCGCGGCGTCGCCATCCTCGGTATCCTGCTTCTCAATATCAGCGCCTTCGGCTTGCCGAAGGCCGCTTATCTCAATCCCGCCTGGTCAGGAAGCGCGTCCCTTAGCGATGCCTGGACCTGGGCGCTCCTCGACCTGCTGGCGCAGGTGAAGTTTCTCACCCTGTTCGCGCTGCTGTTTGGCGCCGGTCTTCAGCTATTGCTTCCGCGAGGGAAGCGCTGGATCCAGTCGCGGCTGACGCTGCTGGCGCTGCTCGGTTTCATTCACGGTCTTTTTTTCTGGGATGGCGATATTCTGCTGGCCTATGCCCTGGTGGGGCTGGTGAGCTGGCGCATGGTGCGTGAGGCGCACCATGTCAAATCGCTGTTCAACACCGGGGTGGTGCTCTACCTCACCGGCATTGCGGTGTTGGTCCTGTTGGGGATGATCTCCGGGACCGCGGCGAATCGCTCGTGGGCGCCGGACGCGGCGAACCTGCAGTATGAGCAGTACTGGAAGCTGCACGGTGGCATGGAGGCGGTCAGCAACCGGGCGGATATGCTATCTGACAATCTGCTGGCGCTGGGCGCGCAGTATGGCTGGCAGCTGGCGGGGATGATGCTGATGGGCGCGGCGCTGATGCGCAGCGGCTGGCTGAAGGGGCAGTTTAGCCTGCGTCACTACCGGCGTACCGGCGCGCTGCTGGTGGCGGCCGGCATGGCGGTCAATCTGCCGGCAATATTCGCCCAGTGGTATCTGGCCTGGGACTATCGCTGGTGCGCGTTTTTACTGCAGGCGCCGCGCGAACTTAGCGCCCCGCTGCAGGCTATCGGCTATGCCGCGCTGGCCTGGGGCTACTGGCCACAGCTCTGCCGTTTCCGCCTGGTGGGCGCTATCGCCTGCGTCGGACGCATGGCGCTGACCAACTACCTGCTGCAGACCCTGATCTGCACCACCCTGTTTTATCATCTTGGGCTGTTTATGCGCTTCGATCGTCTGCAGCTGCTGGCCTTTGTCCCCCCCATCTGGGCCGTTAACCTCCTTGTCTCATCGCTCTGGCTGCGCCGCTTCCGCCAGGGGCCGGTGGAATGGCTGTGGCGTCAGTTAACCCTGCGTGCGTCAGGCACATCATTGAAAGACACATCCAGATAACGATCTCGATCACAATCATTAACAAAACGGATGTAAACGTTTCCAGCCGTGTGACCTCACTCACGCAGCGGACCGCGGGTCGCTGCCAGAATAGCCTCCTTGCTAAGCACAGGAGGTGAATGTGACGTGCTGTAATTCTCTTAAGGTTGCTGAGTATGATCACCATTCGTGATGTCGCCCGCCAGGCGGGCGTTTCCGTGGCCACCGTGTCGCGGGTGCTGAATAACAGCGCGCTGGTGAGTCCGGATACGCGCGACGTGGTGATGAAAGCGGTGACCCAACTGGGCTACCGGCCCAACGCCAACGCCCAGGCGCTGGCCACCCAGGTCAGCGATACCATCGGCGTGGTGGTGATGGACGTCTCCGACGCCTTCTTCGGCGCGCTGGTGAAAGCAGTGGATACCGTTGCTCAGCAGCATCAGAAATATGTGCTGATCGGCAACAGCTATCACGAGGCGGAAAAAGAGCGTCACGCCATCGAGGTGCTGATCCGTCAGCGCTGCTCGGCGCTGATCGTCCATTCGAAAGCGCTGAGCGATGATGAACTGAGCGACTTTATGCAACATATCCCGGGGATGGTGCTGATCAACCGCATCGTGCCGGGGTATGCCCATCGCTGCGTCGGACTCGACAACGTCAGCGGCGCGCTGATGGCCACCCGTATGCTGCTCAATCATGGTCACCAGCGCATCGGCTATCTCTCCTCAAACCACGGCATTGAAGATGACGATATGCGCCGGGAAGGGTGGAGCAAAGCGCTGCAGGAGCAAGGCATCATCGCCCCGGACAGCTGGATCGGTTCCGGCTCCCCGGATATGCAGGGCGGTGAAGCGGCGATGGTCGAACTGCTGGGGCGCAATCTCGGCCTCACCGCGGTGTTTGCCTATAACGACAGCATGGCGGCCGGCGCGCTGACGACGCTGAAGGACAACGGCATTGTCGTGCCGCAGCATCTGTCGCTGATTGGCTTTGATGATATTCCTATTTCCCGTTACACCGATCCTCAGCTCACCACCGTGCGCTATCCGGTAATGTCGATGGCAAAGCTGGCCACCGAGCTGGCGCTGCTGGGGGCGGCCGGCAAGCTGGATCGCGAGGCAACGCACTGCTTTATGCCGACGCTGGTGCGCCGTCATTCCGTTGCCCAGCGGCAAACTGTGGGGCCGATCACTAACTGACGCGATCGCGGGATGTAACCGCTTTCAATTTGTGAGTAAATTCACAGTATATTAACATTCGCCTGATTATGATGGCAGCGTTTACCAGTCTGAACCACGAGGTGATGGATATTCCTCACTTTATTTAGTAGGAACAAGGCGTTAAACGAGTTTTACAGTCGTATTTTTCTGGAGCGTTACCCGACACGGAAGACCGAATTTTCGTCGTGAAATGCGTTGTGCGGTAACACTAATGCAACAAATCCCGCCTGCATTTTCTCACAATAATGACCCTGCATAATAAAACCGGAGATTCCATGAATAAGAAGGTGTTTACCCTGTCTGCTGTAATGGCTGGTCTGTTATTTGGCGCCGCCGCACACGCAGCAGATACCCGTATCGGCGTGACGATTTATAAATATGACGACAACTTTATGTCGGTAGTGCGTAAGGCGATTGAAAAAGATGGCAAATCCGCGCCAGACGTCCAGCTATTGATGAATGATTCGCAGAACGACCAGTCGAAACAAAACGATCAGATTGACGTGCTGCTGGCGAAAGGCGTGAAGGCGCTGGCGATTAACCTGGTTGACCCGGCCGCCGCAGGTACGGTGATTGAAAAGGCGCGCGGGCAGAATATTCCGGTGGTGTTCTTCAACAAAGAGCCTTCCCGCAAAGCGCTGGATAGTTATGACAAGGCTTATTACGTCGGTACCGACTCGAAAGAGTCCGGGATTATTCAGGGCGATCTGATCGCCAAGCACTGGAAAGCCAACCCGAACTGGGATCTGAATAAAGACGGTCAGATCCAGTACGTCCTGCTGAAAGGCGAGCCGGGCCATCCGGATGCGGAAGCGCGTACCACTTACGTTATTAAAGAGCTGAATGATAAAGGTCTGAAGACCCAGCAGCTGCAGCTGGATACCGCGATGTGGGATACCGCCCAGGCGAAAGACAAAATGGACGCCTGGCTCTCCGGCCCGAATGCCAACAAGATTGAAGTGGTGATCGCTAACAACGACGCCATGGCGATGGGCGCGGTTGAAGCGCTGAAAGCGCACAACAAGAGCAGCATTCCGGTGTTCGGCGTTGATGCCCTGCCGGAAGCCCTGGCGCTGGTGAAATCCGGCGCGATGGCCGGTACTGTGCTGAACGATGCCAACAACCAGGCGAAAGCGACCTTCGAGCTGGCGAAAAACCTTGCCGACGGGAAAGACGCCGCGGCAGGCACCAACTGGAAAATTGACAACAAGATTGTTCGCGTCCCCTACGTGGGCGTCGATAAAGACAACCTGAGCCAGTTTACCGGCAAATAATCGTGATGTGAGTTGCGGGCGTGGGTTATCCACGCCCGATTATTCCTGATACAGAACCAGACTCCTGCTGGCGCTAGTGCGCCGGACGGGGCTTGCATGAACGCAGCCAGGTATAACTATGGTCAGCTATAATAGCGAACGGTCAGGCGAATATTTGTTGGAGATGAGCAACATCAACAAATCGTTTCCTGGCGTCAAGGCTCTTGATAATGTCAACCTGAAGGTTCGTCCGCACTCCATTCATGCGTTAATGGGTGAGAACGGCGCCGGTAAATCGACATTATTAAAATGCCTTTTTGGGATCTATCAAAAAGATTCCGGTAGCATTCTTTTTCAGGGAAAAGAGATCGATTTCCATTCGGCGAAAGAAGCCCTGGAAAACGGTATTTCGATGGTGCATCAGGAATTAAACCTGGTATTACAGCGTTCGGTCATGGATAACATGTGGCTCGGGCGCTATCCAACTAAAGGCATGTTTGTCGATCAGGACAAAATGTACCGGGATACCAAGGCCATTTTTGATGAGCTGGATATTGATATCGATCCGCGCGCCCGCGTCGGTACCTTATCGGTATCTCAGATGCAGATGATTGAGATCGCGAAGGCGTTTTCCTATGACGCCAAAATCGTCATCATGGATGAGCCGACGTCATCGCTGACGGAAAAAGAGGTCAACCATCTGTTTAAGATCATCCGTAAGCTGAAAGATCGCGGCTGCGGTATCGTCTATATCTCGCATAAAATGGAAGAAATTTTCCAGTTGTGCGATGAAATAACCATCCTGCGCGACGGCCAGTGGATCGCCACCCAGCCGCTGGAAGGGCTGGATATGGATAAGATCATCGCCATGATGGTCGGGCGTTCGCTTAACCAGCGTTTTCCGGATCGCGAAAACACCCCGGGCGAAGTGATCCTCCAGGTGCGCAATCTCACCTCGCTGCGCCAGCCCTCCATTCGCGATGTCTCCTTTGACCTGCATAAGGGCGAAATTCTCGGTATCGCCGGCCTGGTGGGCGCTAAACGCACCGACATCGTGGAGACCCTGTTCGGCATCCGTGAGAAGGCCAGCGGCACCATCACGCTGCACGGAAAGAAGATCAACAACCACAGCGCCAACGAGGCGATAAACCACGGTTTTGCGCTGGTGACCGAGGAGCGGCGCTCTACCGGGATTTACGCCTATCTGGATATCGGGTTTAACTCGCTGATCTCCAATATTAAGAAATATAAAAACAGCGTCGGCTTGCTGGATAACTCGCGAATGAAGAGCGATACCCAATGGGTTATTGACTCGATGCGCGTCAAAACCCCCGGTCAGCATACGCAGATTGGCTCGCTTTCCGGTGGTAACCAGCAAAAGGTCATTATAGGCCGCTGGCTGCTGACCCAGCCGGAGATCCTGATGCTGGATGAGCCAACGCGCGGTATCGACGTCGGCGCCAAGTTTGAAATCTATCAGCTGATTGCCGAACTGGCTAAAAAAGACAAAGGGATCATTATTATTTCTTCCGAAATGCCGGAACTGCTGGGGATTACCGACCGCATTCTGGTGATGAGCAACGGCCTGGTCGCGGGCATTGTTGAGACTAAAACCACTACGCAAAACGAAATACTGCGTCTTGCGTCATTGCACCTTTAAGATCAGGGGCTTCACATGAGTGCGTTAAATAAAAAGAGTTTTCTCACTTACCTGAAAGAGGGTGGGATATATGTTGTCCTTCTGGTCCTGCTGGCCATTATTATTTTCCAGGATCCGACATTTTTAAGTCTGCTCAACCTGAGTAATATTCTGACCCAGTCCTCGGTGCGTATTATTATTGCCCTCGGCGTGGCCGGACTTATCGTCACGCAGGGGACCGACCTCTCCGCCGGCCGTCAGGTGGGTCTGGCGGCGGTGATTGCCGCCACCATGCTGCAGGCGGTGGATAATGCCAATAAGGTATTCCCGGATATGGCGACCATGCCGATCCCGCTGGTGATCCTGCTGGTGTGCGCCATCGGGGCGGTCATCGGCCTGATTAACGGGATCGTCATTGCCTACCTGAACGTGACGCCGTTTATTACCACTCTCGGCACCATGATTATCGTCTACGGCATTAACTCGCTGTACTACGACTTCGTGGGCGCGTCGCCGATCTCCGGCTTCGACAGCCACTTCTCCCATTTCGCGCAGGGGTTTGTGGCGCTGGGCTCCTTCCGCCTGTCCTACATTACCTTCTACGCGCTGATTGCCGTCTTCTTTGTCTGGATCCTGTGGAACAAGACGCGCTTTGGCAAAAACATTTTCGCTATCGGCGGTAACCCGGAAGCGGCTAAGGTCTCCGGGGTTAACGTAGCGTTAAACCTGCTGATGATCTATGCCCTCTCCGGCGTGTTCTACGCCTTCGGCGGCCTGCTGGAAGCCGGACGTATCGGTTCGGCGACCAATAACCTCGGCTTTATGTATGAACTGGACGCCATCGCCGCCTGTGTGGTGGGCGGCGTATCGTTCAGCGGCGGGGTAGGGACGGTGTTTGGCGTGGTGACCGGGGTGATTATCTTCACCGTCATCAACTACGGCCTGACCTATATCGGCGTCAACCCTTACTGGCAGTACATTATTAAGGGGGCGATTATTATCTTCGCCGTGGCGCTGGACTCCCTGAAATACGCCCGTAAGAAATAAGATTGAACGCATCAAAAACCCGCGCCTGGCGCGGGTTTTTTTATATCTGAAACGAATGCGTTGATGGAGGCTACTTTTCTTTCTGCAGCTCCAGCAGCTGCTCCGGGGTGACGGCCGGGTAGGACTGGGCGTCATCCGGCACGTCATGCTGCTGCGCCGGAATCGGGATGAGAGGGCCGAGAAAGCGCGGTTCCCGTTTGAAGATATAGAGGTCCGCCAGCGCGCCAAAGCGGGCGCCGAACTCGCGCAGCCGCACGCTCCACATATCCTTCGGCGACGGCACCGCGTAGCACTGGGCCTGGATCCCCATATGCAGGGCGATAAACAGCGCCCGTTCGCAGTGGAAGCGCTGGGTGATGATAATGAAGTCGTTGGTGTCGAACACTTTCCGGGTACGGACGATCGAGTCGAGGGTACGGAAGCCGGCATAGTCCAGTACGATATCCGCGGGATCGACGCCGCCTTTAATCAGGTCCCGACGCATGGTCATCGGTTCATTGTAGCTTTGCAGAGCATTATCGCCGCTCAGCAGGAGATAGTTGACCTTGCCGCTGTTGTAGGCGTTCAGCGCACCCTGGATGCGGTAGCGGTAATACTGATTGATGACGCCGGTGCGGTAATATTTGGCGGTGCCCAGCACCACACCGACCTGACGGTAGGGCAGGTCCTGCAGTTCATCATAGATATAGGGCGCGGTTTTCCAGCTCATCCAGCGGTCAAGGCCCAGCACGGTCAACAGCAGCAGGCCGAGCAGGACTAACAGGCTGTAGAACGCACGCTTTAACATGAACTTGGCTCAATAATAGACAACGGAGTCTTCAGGCTACTTTACCCGCCGGGTAAGCGCAAGAAACCCGCGTTTGATTGCGGGGATTTTCAGCAATATAGACAGATCGCCGAACGCAGGCCGGGTAAGGCGTGAGCCGACACCCGGCATAGGGATCTTCAGGTCGCCATGGCGCGAACCGTAGGTCGGGTAAGCGTAGCGCCACCCGACACCTAACGGTATAAAAAGTCGGCCGGATAAGCCGAAGACGCCGTCCGGCAATCTGCTCAGGCTGATCAACCTAACAGGACGCGCTCAATATTGTGGCAGCCCAGCGCCTTCAGGGTGGCGACGGTGGCATCCCACTGGATCAGCGCCGCGTCGGCTTTCTCCGCCAGGATTGCCCGCTGGATAGCGGGATAATCATAGCCGTTGAGGCTCAGGAGATTCAGCGCCCCCTGCAGCGGCGGCAGCGTCGGGTTGAACGCTGCGTTTTCCGCATAGCTACCGCTGAAAATGGTACCGTCTTTCAGCTCCAGCGCCACGCCGGAAGGCGAGTGGCTATAGGGCGCATGGCAGCGGTTGGCGGCCTGAATAGCTGCCTGGGTTAGGGCATCGCCGCTGACCGGGAAGCCATGGTCCTGTTCATCCATCAGCAGGGTTTTGATCTCGAGGTCTTTCGGGCCAAAGGCGTCCGGCAGATAGTGCTCCAGGGCATGCGCTTCGCGACCCGGCAGATGAATGCGCAGCGCCAGCCCGCTGTTCAGTTCGTTCATAAACTGACGGCAATGACCGCACGGCGTGTAGTTCACCGTGATAGCGCGCAGGGAGGTCTCGCCGCGCAGCCAGGCGTGGCTGATGGCGCTCTGTTCCGCGTGAACGGTCTGCTGCATGGTAGCGCCGAGAAACTCCATATTGCCGCCAAAGTACCAGCGGCCGCTGACGCCGCGGGCGATAGCCCCGACGTTAAAATGAGAAAGGTCGGGGCGCGCGCAGGCAGCGGCAAGCGGCAGTAGCGCAAAAGCCAGCGCGTCTTCGTCCAGACCTGTCGCATGCTGCAGCGTCGCCACCTGATCGGCTTCGAGCAGCGCCGGGAAATGCGGGTCGGCGAGCATCGGGGCGATGGCCGCCTGCAGATCTGCTGCCAGAGTCGTCAAAGCAGCTTGAAAACGTGAGTGCATAGCGTTGCCTCATAACAGTGTAATGGGAAGCCAGTGTACGGGCGGCCAGCGGTTCCATATGTGATGAATATCTCATTCTTTATGCAACTCTGATTTGTTGCATTAAAAAATGTGATTTAAATCACGATTAACCTACCACTGCGAGGATCAGCGGAAATAAGAACGGCGCCATCAACGAGGTGATGATCCCGCACAGCACCAGCGCCAGTGAGCTAAACGCGCCTTCCTGATAGTCCAGCTCGGCGCAGCGGGCGGTGCCGAGGGCGTGCGAGGCGGTGCCCATTGACAGGCCGCGCGACGCTTTGGTGCGAATGCGCATCAGGTTAAGCAACGTATGCCCAAATACCGCGCCGAGGATGCCGACAAAAATTACGCACACGGCGCTGATGGCCGGAATGCCGCCGATGCTGCCGCTAACCGCCATAGCAATCGGCGTAGTGACTGACTTAGGCAGAATAGAGGCGGCGATTTGCGGCGTGGCGCCCATCAGCAGAGCGACGGTGGTGCCGGTGATCATCGCCACGCAGCTGCCGATAAAGCAGATGGTAATGATAGATTTCCAGCGGGCGCGGATCTGGTGCAGCTGTTCATACAGCGGGAACGCAAGGGCCACTACCGCCGGCTGCAGTAGATCGTTCAGGACTTTGCTGCCGGCAAAATAACGCTCATAGGAGATCCCGGTCAGCAGAAGAAATGGAATAATCACCACCATCGCCACCAGCAGCGGGTTGAGCAGCGGGAACTTAAAGCGGGCCGCCAGTTTGCGGGCGAGAAAAAAGACGATCAGGGTTAGCGGTAGCGACCACCAGATTTCATGCATCATTCTTCTTTTCCTTTTTGGCCAATCACTTTACGTTCGCCATGCACCAAATGGGAGCTCCAGCTCACCACTACAAACACCACCAGCGTACTGATGGCGCAGGAGATAACGACAGGCCCCAGCTGGGCGCGCAGCAGATCCCAGTACTGCATCACCCCAACGCCGATCGGCACGAACAGCAGCGCCATATAGCGGATCAGGATATTGCAGCCGGGGTTGACCCATTGCGGCGGCATAATTTGCAGCGCCAGCAGCACGAAGAGGATCAGCATGCCGATGATGCTGCCGGGGATAGTGATAGGCAGCAGCCCGGCGATAAAAATTCCGGCGTACAGGCAGGCGTAAATCAGGACGAAAGCCCGCAGGTACTGCCAGATAATAGTCAGCGATTTACTCATGGTAATAACCCTTGATGAAGTGCATTCATCATACAATTAATCCCTAAAATGTGCTACCGATCACATCATGAATTCTATGCATAGCGCTGATAGCTTACGGGAACCATAGTCTCACCCGTCAGGGCCCGACACATTGCGGCTCAGGCGGGATCGCTCCCCACGCTACCTTGCTGGATGAGGCGCGGCAAATAAAGGCGAATGGGACGCCACAGACCCCTGTAAAGCATAGAGATTATCTCGCCGCTTTGCCGCATCGAGCGTGCGGGGAACGGCGTGCGTCTGGTCCGACGCATTGAGCGCTTTCAACCAGCGCCCGGAGGCGCTACCATAGCGCCTCTTTTTTTTCCGGGTAACGATATGCGTGTTCTACTGGCGCCGATGGAAGGCGTGCTCGATTCGCTGGTGCGCGAGCTGCTGACCGAGGTTAACGATTACGATCTCTGCATCACCGAATTTCTGCGCGTGGTGGATCAACTGCTGCCGGTAAAATCGTTCTACAGGCTATGCCCGGAACTGCATCACCAGAGCCGCACGCCGTCCGGAACCCGCGTGCGCGTCCAGCTGCTGGGACAATATCCCGAGTGGCTGGCGGAAAATGCCGCCCGCGCGGTGGCGCTGGGTTCATGGGGGGTGGATTTAAACTGCGGCTGTCCGTCGAAGCTGGTAAACGGCAGCGGCGGCGGGGCAACGCTGCTGAAAGATCCAGAGTTGATCTATCGCGGCGCGAAAGCCATGCGAGAGGCGGTTCCCGAGCATCTGCCGGTGACGGTGAAAGTTCGTCTTGGCTGGGACAGCGGTGAACGGCGCTTTGAAATCGCCGACGCGGTGCAGCAGGCGGGGGCCAGCGAACTGGTGGTTCACGGCCGTACCAAAGAAGATGGCTACAAAGCCGAACGCATCAACTGGCAGGCGATCGGCGAGATCCGCCAGCGCCTGACTATCCCGGTGGTCGCCAACGGTGAAATCTGGGACTGGCAAAGCGCCCAGGATTGTATGGCTGTCACCGGCTGCGATTCGGTGATGATTGGCCGCGGGGCGCTCAATGTGCCGAACCTCAGCCGGGTGATCAAATACAATGAACCGCGCATGCCGTGGCCGCAGGTGGTCCAGCTGTTGCAAAAATATACCCGCCTGGAAAAGCAGGGTGATACCGGTCTGTATCATGTGGCGAGAATTAAGCAGTGGTTAGGCTATTTACGCAAGGAATATACCGAGGCGCTGACCCTGTTTAATGAAATTCGCGCCCTGCAAACGTCTGCTGAAATAGCGGCGGCGATCGGCCGCTATTAACCGCCATACTGTTATTCGCTTCACATATTATTACTTGCATGCCTATTGATGATAGGCATGGGTTGAATAAAGTGATAATGTGCGGTCAATCAATTCAGGATTGCTACTGAACTCAGGCAAAACCTAAGCACTTTCGTCATTCGTGGCGCAAAGTGCTTAGGTTTTTTTTTGGTAAAAATTCAGGGTGGATAAAATGATGATGTAAAACAATGAGATGTGAATAACGATTTCTCTGGCATTGTCGCGGTTTTATTACCGACGGACGCTTTTTGCCATTCATTTTTAAAAAAAGAAAACGGGTAAATAAATAGCCTGGGGATCCCCTTTGTTTTTATTCAGTCACGGTGGATATCACAATGCATAACAAAAAAATAAATCAGCTTTTGATCGGCGCTATGCTGGCGGCCATGGCGCCTGCCGTGAGCGCCGCGGACATCCCGGCGTGGAACGGCAGCGCGCTGGGGTTTGAAGCCGGGCAGCAAGGGCTGCTGGGCGATATGCTAGGCATTCGTCCGATCCTTGAAGAAAACGGCTTTCATTATAATCTCGGCTATCTTAACGAGATGGCCTACAACGCCGGCGGCGGCTATAACCATGATAAACATCTGGCCTATATTGACCAGGTGTCATTGACCTTTACCCAGGATCTGGAGCGCTGGACCGGCATACCGGACGCGCGGCTTGAGGGCAATATCGTCAACCGCAACCATGATGATAACCTCACCACGAAACGGCTGCAGGATCCGCGGGTGAGTTTCAACGATCTATCGCAGGAGAGCTGGGGCGGCGGGTCGATTACCCGCCTTGGCTGGTTGACCTTTGCCCGCAGCTTTGACGACCGCCGCCTGACCTGGCGCATCGGCATGATGAACAAGGTGCAAACCTTCGACCAGATCATACCCTGCGATTTTCAGCTGCTGACCCAGTGCGGTGGGAAATCGGCCAACTCGCTGACCTGGAATAACTGGAACATTCATACCTGGGGCACCACCCTGGAGTACAAGCTGACGCCGACCGTCACCCTGAAAGGCGGAGTGATGGAGCAAAACCCGCAGGCTACCGCGCGCAGCCACGCGTGGAGCTGGTCGACGAAGGGTAGCAAAGGCATCTTACTGCCGATGGAGATCGAAACCCGTCCGCTGATTAATGGCCTGCCGGGAGCCTATAACCTTGGCGTGGTCTGGACTAACGCGCCGCAGAGCGACCTCTACAGCGGTAAATCCGGCGGCGCCGGGGCGACCGATCCGCAAGGTTACGCCGAGCACGACAGCACCTGGTTTATGTACGCCGGCCTGAACCAGCAGATCACCCGCCACGCCGACGACCCGCTGCGGGGGATGAGCGTCTCACTGAGCGGCAGCCTCAGCGACCAGCGCAGCAACTATATCCACTCCGCCGTCGCCGCCTCCATGCGCTACCGCGGTCTGTTTGACGCCCGCCCGGAGGACTGGATTGGCTTCGGCCTGACGTGGATCGACATGAGCAGCCACTACGCACGTAATCAGCGCTATATGAATCAGATAAACGGCGCCACCGACTATAACGATCCGGCTTACCAGCCGGTGGCCGGTCATTCGCTGAACGGTGAACTCTATTATCGCTTGCGCCCGGTCTCCTGGCTGGAGCTGCAGCCGGGCCTGCAGTACTGGCACCGTCCGGGCGGCGTCGCGCAGACCCAGGACGCGTGGGTAGTGGAGTGGAAAACCGTCGTGACCTTCTGATAGTCGCGATCTTAATCACGTTTTTTCACTTGTCAGGTTGAGCGCGCAGCAGAAGTTGTTACAGTGCGGGTGTTGGATTGCAACTGCTGCGGCAGGCAAAACCTGATCACCTGGCGTTTCGTCGGGGGTCAGGTTTTTTTGTTTCTGGGGTCTATATGCAAATCGCCAAAGTACTCAATAACAATGTGGTGGTGGTTCTCGACGAGCACCGGCGCGAACAGGTGGTGATGGGGCGAGGGCTGGCCTTTCAGAAACGCCCGGGCGACGTGCTGGACGACAGTAAAATTGAAAAAGTTTTCGCCTTACAAAGCGATGAGCTGGTCGGCCGCTTAGGCGAGCTGCTCAGTCAAATACCGTTAGAAGTGATGACCACCTGCGATCGCATTATCGACCTGGCACGCGGACGGCTGGGCAAGTTACAGGAAAGTTTGTACATCACGTTAACGGATCACTGTCATTTTGCTATCGAGCGGCAGAAAAAGGGCATCGCACTGCGTAACGTGCTGCTGTGGGAGATTAAGCGGCTGTATCCGAAGGAGTTCGCGCTGGGCCAGGAGGCAAGGGCCATCATTGCTAAAAGGCTCGGCGTGGAGCTGGCGGAGGATGAAGCCGGATTTATCGCCCTGCATCTGGTGACGGCGCAGCTTAACAGCGAAATGCCGGAGGTCATGCACGTGACCCGGGTGATGCAGGAGATCCTGCAGCTGGTGAAGTATCAGCTGCAGCTTAACTACGATGAAGAGTCGCTGAGCTATCAGCGTTTCGTCACCCACCTGAAGTTTTTCGCCCAGCGGATGCTGACGCGCACGGTGGTGGAAGATGACGACGTCTCGCTGCACAGCGCGGTGAAAGATAACTACGCCAAAGCGTGGAAGTGTGCGGAAACGGTGGCGACGCATCTGCAAAAGCAGTATCAGCGGTCGCTGACCACCGAAGAAATTATGTTTCTTGCCATTCATATCGAACGGGTAAGAAAAGAGGGGCGTTAATTCTCCCCAACAAAACTGGATTGTTACTGCATGATGCAGGCAAAACCTGAGCGCGACGCCCACCGGCGTGGTTCTCGGGTTTTTTTATTTTTTACTACTCAGTCGCCGGTTGTCTGCGGGCAGCGGCAGTAAGGAAAAGAGCATGGAATATAAAGCACTCGCGCAGGATATTCTCAACCGCGTCGGCGGCAAAGAGAACATTGTGAGTCTGGTTCACTGTGCGACACGTCTGCGTTTTAAACTGAAGGATAACGGCAAAGCCGATGCCGAAGGGCTGAAGGCCAATCCGGGCGTGATTATGGTGGTGGAGAGCGGCGGCCAGTTTCAGGTGGTGATTGGCAACCACGTTCACGACGTCTGGCTGGCGGTGCGCCAGGAGGCGGGGTTGAGCGATGACAGCGAACCGGTTGCCGAGGAAAAAGCGGCCAAAGGATCGGTGTTAAGCCAGCTTATCGACATCATCTCCGGCATCTTTACACCGTTTATCGGCGTGATGGCGGCAACCGGTCTGCTGAAAGGCCTGCTGGCGCTGGCGGTGACCTGCGGCTGGCTTACGCCGGAGCAGGGGACTTATAAAATCTGGTTTGCCGCCAGCGACGCGCTGTTCTTTTTCTTCCCGCTGTTTCTTGGCTATACCGCCGGGAAGAAGTTTGGCGGCAACCCGTTTATCTCGATGGTGATTGGCGGGGCGTTAACCCACCCGCTGATGATTCAGGCCTTTGAGGCCAGCCAGGCGCCGGGCGCGGCGGTGGAGCACTTTCTCGGCATTCCGGTGACCTTTATCAACTACAGCTCGTCAGTGATCCCGATTATTCTCGCCTCATGGGTCTGCTGCTGGCTGGAGCGCAAGAGCAATGCGCTGTTGCCGTCATCGATGAAAAACTTCTTCAGCCCGGCGATCTGCCTGGCGGTGGTGGTCCCGCTCACCTTCCTGGTGATTGGTCCGGTCGCCACCTGGCTGAGCCATCTGCTGGCCAACGGCTACCAGTTCATTTATGCGTTTGCCCCATGGCTGGCGGGCGCGGTACTGGGCGCCATGTGGCAGGTGTGCGTTATTTTCGGCCTGCACTGGGGGCTGGTGCCATTGATGATCAATAACATGACGGTGCTTGGTCACGACTCCATGCTGCCTATTATCCTCCCGGCGGTGATTGCCCAGGTGGGCGCCGTGCTCGGTATTTTCCTCGCCACCCGCGATGCGCGCCAGCGGGTGCTGGCCGGTTCCGCCTTCTCCGCCGGGCTGTTCGGCATCACCGAGCCGGCTATCTATGGCCTGACTCTGCCGCTGCGCCGTCCGTTTATCTTCGGCTGTGTCGCCGGGGCGATTGGCGGGGCGATCACTGCTTTTAGCAACAGTTATGCCTACTCGTTTGGCCTGCCAAACATCTTTTTCCCGGCGCAAATGATCCCGCCCGGCGGGATTGACGCCAGCGTCTGGGGCGGGCTTATCGGCACCGGCGTGGCTTTCGTGCTCGCCTGCGTGCTGACCTTCTTCGCCGGCCTGCCGCGCGCCAGCGCCGCACCAGGCGCCGTGACGGTAGCCCCGGCCTCGGCAAACGATATTCTGGCGCCGATGAGCGGCAGCGTTATCGCCCTCGAGCAGGTGCCGGATAGCACCTTCGCCAGCGGCCTGCTGGGTAAAGGTGTCGCCATTATCCCGGCGGTGGGCCAAGTGATTGCCCCGTTCCCGGGCGAAGTGGCCTCCCTGTTTCAGACTAAACACGCCATCGGCCTGCAAAGCGACAGCGGCATTGAGCTGCTGATCCACGTCGGCATCGACACGGTCAAACTCGACGGCGTGCCCTTTACCGCGCATGTGAAAGAGGGCGACAGGGTACAGGCCGGCGATCTGCTGATTGAGTTTGATCGCCAGGCGATTCTGGACGCCGGCTACGACCTGGCGACCCCGATCATTATCAGCAACAGCGACGAATACCGGGAGATTGATACGGTGGCGTCCAGCACCGTCGAAGCCGGTCAGCCGCTGTTGTCAGTCAGCCATTAATCACAGGAGAAAAAGATGAAAACATTCCCGACGGATTTTTTATGGGGCGGCGCGACCGCGGCCAATCAGGTGGAAGGTGCTTATCTGGAAGATGGCAAAGGCTTATCCACCTCCGATGTGCAGCCGCACGGCGTTTTCGGCGAAGTGGTCGAGCGCGTACCCGGCGACAGCGGCATAAAAGATGTGGCGATCGATTTTTACCATCGCTATCCGGAAGATATTGCCCTGTTTGCCGAGATGGGCTTTAACTGCCTGCGAGTCTCCATCGCCTGGACCCGCATCTACCCCAACGGCGACGACGCCGAGCCGAACGAAGCTGGCCTCGCGTTCTACGACAAGCTGTTCGACGAGATGGCGAAGCACAGCATCACCCCGCTGGTGACGCTGTCGCATTATGAAATGCCATGGGCGCTGGTAAAAAACTACGGCGGCTGGGGCAGCCGGGAGGTGATTGGCTTCTTTGAGCGCTACGCCCGGACGGTGTTCAGCCGCTATAAAAATAAGGTCAAACTGTGGCTGACCTTTAACGAAATCAATATGTCGCTGCATGCCCCGATGACCGGCGTCGGCCTGCCGGCCGGCAGCAGCAAAGGCGAGGTGTATCAGGCGATTCACCACCAGCTGGTGGCCAGCGCGCTGGCGGTCAAAGCCTGTCATGAGCTGGTGCCTGAGGGCAAAATCGGCAATATGCTGCTCGGCGGGCTGATGTATCCCCTGAGCTGCAAACCGGAGGATGTGTTCGAGACGCTGCAGGAGAACCGCAGCTGGCAGTTCTTCGGCGACGTACAGGCGCGCGGCGCGTACCCGGGCTATATGCAGCGCTATTTCCGTGACAACGGCATCACGCTCACCATCACCGACGCCGATCGTGAAGCGCTAAAAACCACCGTCGACTTTATCTCCTTCAGCTACTACATGACCGGCTGCGTCACCGCCGACGAGGCGCTGAACCAGCAGGCGCGCGGCAATATTCTCAGCATGGTGCCGAACCCGCACCTGGCGAGCTCGGAGTGGGGCTGGCAGATAGACCCGCTGGGCCTGCGCACGCTGCTGAACGTGCTGTGGGATCGCTACCAGAAGCCGCTGTTTATCGTGGAAAACGGTCTGGGCGCCAAAGATAAGGTGGAAGCCGACGGCAGCATTAACGATGACTACCGCATCAGTTACCTGAACGACCACCTGGTGCAGGCGCGGGAAGCCATTGACGATGGCGTTGAGCTGATGGGCTTTACCAGCTGGGGACCGATTGACCTGGTGAGCGCCTCAAAGGCGGAGCTGTCGAAGCGCTACGGCTTTATCTATGTCGACCGCCATGATGACGGTACCGGCACCCTGGCGCGCAGTAAGAAGAAGAGCTTTGGCTGGTATAAAGAGGTGATTGCCAGCCGCGGCGCCAGCCTGAAAGCCTAAAGGATGCCCGCCCGGCCATCGCCGGGCGGGAGATTAGCCGGTTTACGCGCGCGCAGTAAAAAGGTCATCGGAGGTTCTTTCTCTTCATCCAGAGCGGGCAGGGTGGAAAAGAGGTGCGGCTCGTTAAAAGATGCCGGCTTATATTCATCCCTTGAATTGATAAGGTTGTTTATTTTTAGCAAACTAATAATTTAGTCACACGCTTTACTAAACGCGTTTAATTCAATTAACTTATGATAACCAACCTGATTAAGTTATCTGACCTGTCCAATGAAATTGATATTAAATAAAAGCGTGCTGGCGGCATTGCCCCTGGCCATCGCGCTGGCTGGCTGCGCGCCATCTCATTGAGGTTGCTAATCCGCCGCAGCAGCAAATTCCAGCCTCCCATGTTTCCATGGATCTCCCTGCCGCCGTGAAAAATGGCTGGCCGCAGACTGACTGGTGGAAAGATTACCATGACCCACAGCTTAATAATCTGATTCAGCGAGCGTTGGCCAACGCGCCGGATATGCAGATTGCCGAACAGCGCATCAGGCTTGCCGAAGCGCAGGCGCGAATGTCGCAGGCGAATCTTGGCCCGGAGATGGATTTCTCCGCCGATATTGAACGCCAGCGCATGTCGGCCGAAGGCCTGATGGGACCGTTTGCTACCGACACCGACGGCAATACCGGCCCGTGGTACACCAACGGTACCTTTGGCCTGACCGCCGGTTGGGATCTCGATCTGTGGGGAAAAAACCGTGCGCTGGTGAAAGCGCGTATCGGCGAGCTGAAAGCCCAGGTTGCTGAACAGGCCCAGACCCGTGAGCTGCTCTCCGGCAGCGTGGCGCGTCTGTACTGGCAGTGGCAGACGGAAGCGGCGATCAAAGCGGTGCTGCAGCAGGTGAAAAACGAGCAAAATAATATCGTGACGGTCGACAGGGCCCTGTATCAGCGCGGGATCACTAACTCCGCCGAAGGAGCGGAGAACGATATTAACGTCAGCAAAACCGACCAGCAGCTGGCGGACGTGACGGGCACGATGAAAGAGATTGAAGCGCGGCTGATGGCCCTGACCAACAGCCAGAGCCAGTCGCTAAACCTCAAACCCGCCAGCCTGCCAACGGTCAGCGCGCAGCTGCCAGATACCCTCGGCTATGAGCTGCTGGCGCGCCGCCCGGATCTGCAGGTCGCCCACTGGTATATTGAGGCGTCCCTGAGCGAAATGGACGCGGCGAAAGCGGCGTTTTATCCGGACATCAATCTGATGGCGTTCCTGCAGCAGGATGCCCTGCACTTAAGCGATCTTTTCCGCCATTCGGCGCAGCAGATGGGCGTTACTGCCGGGTTGACGCTGCCGATCTTTGACAGCGGCCGCCTTAACGCCAACCTGGATATCGCCAGCGCGCAGAATAGCCTGTCGATCGCCCAGTACAACAAAGCGGTGGTGGATGCCGTTAACCAGGTGGCGAAAACCGCCAGCCAGGTCGAAACATTAATGGCCAAAAGCCAGCAGCAGCAGCAGGTTGAAAAAGACGCTCAACGGGTAGTGGATCTGGCGCAGGCCCGAATGGCGGCGGGGATCTTACCTGGCTCCAGAGTCAGTATGGCGAAGCTCCCGGCGCTGCAGGAGCGGATCACCGCATTGCGCCTGCACGGCCAGTGGATTGACGCTAGCATTCAACTGACCTCGGCCCTCGGCGGCGGCTACCACCAGACGGTGAAGTAACCGCCAACCACGGTGCGCCCGCGGGCGCGCCGCTTAGTCTTTCTTCTTACTCTCGCGCCGCCTGAGCCACCAGTGGGCGGCCACCACCACCACCACCGCGAGGATCAGCCAGATCCAGTGCTTCAGATGGGCATCCAGATGGTGCAGCCACGGGCCAACCACCTCGCCGCCGAGATAGCCAATGGTGGTAAACAGCAGGGCCCACACCAGCGCTCCGACAATATTCAGCGGCAGGAAAATGCGCGGCGGCAGGCGGCTGGCGCCGATCAGCAGGGGGCCGATTACCCGGAAGCCATACATAAAGCGGGTGCCGATGACAAACAGCCACGGCCGGTGCTGGATCATACGCTGCGCTTTACGGATCCGCGCTTTCTGACTGGCGAAACGGCGCAGGATGCGTCCCCCGAAGCGGCGGCCGACCAGATAGAGCAGCTGATCGCCAATCATCCCGCCGAGGGCGACGGCGATCACCACCAGGGGAAATTTCAGTAGCCCCTGATGCGCCGCGACGCCGCCCAGCAGGGTAATGGTCTCACCTTCCGCCATGCTGCCGACGATCAGCGCCGCGTAGCCATACTGGGAAATCAGGTGATTGATATCCATAAAAAGCTTTTCTCCTTACCTCATCACCTCTTAATCATACACCCTGCTGACCAAAACGCGGCGACGCAGAATTTTCTGTGCTGTACATAAAATAATCTACAGGGTGAATTATACTTGGATCAGTGCAGTACGAAGCCGTGACAAGGGGGACGCTATGAACCATGTCTGGGGGCTCTTCGCTCATCCCAACCGGGAAATGAGCGTGATTAAGAGCGAGAATGAAACCATTTCTCATCACTATACGCATCATGTGCTGCTGATGGCGGCGGTTCCGGTAATCTGCGCCTTTATCGGCACCACGCAGCTGGGCTGGAACTTCGGCGATGGCACCGTGATTAAACTGTCGATGCTGACCGGACTGGCGCTGGCGGTGCTGTTTTACGCCGTGATGCTCGCCGGGGTGGCGATCATGGGGCGGGTCATCTGGTGGATGGCGAGGCAGTATCCGCAGCAGCCTTCCCTGAAACGCTGCATGGTGTTTGCCGGCTACGTCGCCACCCCGCTGTTTCTGAGCGGGATTGTGGCGCTCTATCCGCTGGTCTGGCTGTGCGCGCTGGTCGGTACTATTGCGCTGTTCTATACCGGGTATCTGCTGTATCTCGGCATTCCGACCTTCCTGAGCATTAATCGGGAAGAGGGGTTAAGCTTTGCCAGCTCGACGCTAGCTATTGGGGTACTGGTGCTGGAAGTGCTGCTGGCCATCACCGTGGTGCTCTGGGGGTATGGCTACCGACTCTTCTGATCGGGCGACACGGGTAAATATGCATTGCCGGCAAATATGTATTTTATGTCGGCAATGCAGCATTTCTTCACGATTCTTATTAGGCACAGGGCCTTACGGCGCGGTATGATGGCGTTTGCCAGCGAAGTTGCCCACTTAACCTCGCGGCGTACGTTCCATAACGTGCAAAAATACTTTTCAGAATGCCCATGATGCCGAAATTTCGAGTCTCTTTGCTCAGCCTGACCTTGCTGCTGGCTGTGCCTTTTGCGCCCCAGGCGTTAGCAAAAACCCCGACGGCGGTGACCGCCTCGCAGCCGGAAATTGCCTCCGGCAGCGCCATGATCGTCGATCTGGCCACGAAAAAAATCATTTATGCCAGCCAGCCGGATCTGGTGCGCCCGATGGCGTCGATCACCAAAGTGATGACGGCCATGGTGGTGCTCGATGCCCATCTGCCGCTGGATGAGATGCTGACGGTGGATATCAGCCATACGCCGGAAATGAAGGGGATCTACTCCCGCGTGCGCCTCAACAGCCAGATTAGTCGCCGCGATATGCTGCTGCTGGCGCTGATGTCTTCCGAGAACCGCGCGGCCGCCAGCCTGGCGCATCACTATCCGGGCGGCTACGACGCTTTTATTCGCGCGATGAACGCCAAAGCCCAGGCGCTGGGCATGACCCATACCCGCTACGTGGAGCCCACCGGCCTGTCGGTGCATAACGTCTCCACCGCCCGCGATCTGACCAAACTGCTGATCGCCAGCGAGCAGTATCCGCTGATCGGCCAGCTGAGCACCACCAAAGAAGAGACCGCCACCTTCGCCCATCCGGCCTACAGCCTGCCGTTCCGCAACACCAACCATCTGGTGTATCGCGATAACTGGAACATTCAGCTGACCAAAACCGGCTTCACCAACGCTGCCGGCCACTGCCTGATTATGCGCACGGTGATTAACCAACGTCCGGTGGCGCTGGTGGTGATGGATGCCTTCGGCAAATATACCCACTTCGCTGACGCCAGCCGCTTGCGGACCTGGATTGAAACCGGGAAGGTGATGCCGGTACCCGCCTCGGCGCTGAGCTATAAAAAGCAGCGCGAAGCGCAGATGGCGGAGGCGATGCTGAAAGGCGGCGCGCAGACCGCGCAGAACGATTAATCTGCATGTCTCCCGGATGGCGGCGCATTGCGCCTTATCCGGGCTACGTGATTTGGCACCGGGTTTGCCCCCTTCGCAGGCCCGGCAAGCGCAGCGCCGCCGGACAATATACCCGACACCGTGCCGCGTATGTGCCGGATGGCGGCTCGCGCCTTATCCGGCCTACGTGATTTGGCGGCGGGTTCATCCCCTTCGTAGGCCCGGCAAGCGCAGCGCCGCCGGGCAATCAGGTCGAGTGCCGGTGTTTGTGGCGGATGGCGGCTGACGCCTCTCCGGAACCGCGCTGAACGGTAGCCCGGCTAAGGCGTTTACGCCGCGAGCCGGGGATTTGACGCCGGATATCACTCCGGCAGCGTCCAGTCGCCGTCACCCAGCGCGCGCTGCATAATCAACGTATCCCGCCAGTCGCCCATCTTGTAGCCGACGCTGCGCAGCTGACCCGCCACGGTAAAGCCGAACTTTTTATGGATCGCCAGCGAGCCGGCATTGTTATGGCCATCGCCGATGATCGCCAGCATCTGCCGCCACGGGCCTTTCTCGCACTCAGCGATTAGCCTGGACAGCAGCGCGCTGCCGATGCCGCGTCCGCCCATTCCGGATTCCACGTATATCGATTCCTCGAGGGTGTAGCGATAGGCCGGACGCGGGCGATAGAAGGTGGCATAGCAGTAGCCGACGATAGCCCCGCGCCACAGTGCTACCAGCCACGGCAGCCCGTTGTCGCGCACGGTCTGGATCCGTTTACGCATTTCGTCAACGGTGGGGGGGATCTCTTCGAAGGAGGCGCGGCCATTAAGCACGTGCCAGACATACAGCGCGGCGATGGCGTGCGCATCGTCGGGCAGCGCTTCGCGAATTTCTAAATCACTGTCGAGTAACGGGGCCTCTGCGGGCATGGCGGCGCTCCTGAATCTGCCGGAGAAACATTCTCCGGCGTGCAGCGTAATACAGAAGCGCCAGGCTGAATAGTCCTGTCGTCGATTATTGCGGATCCGCCGGAGAGGCTGGCGTCGGGGCCGCTTCACCCCAGTATTTCTGCTTGCTGGTTTTACCAATCCCCGGGTTCATGCTGTTGGTCGGATCGTTCTGGCGATAGAACTGCTGCAGGCTCTCCGGGGCCTCATACAGATGACCCACGTTATGCTCCGCCGGGTACTGGGCGCCGCGCGCTTTCAGTAACTCCAGCATTTTTTCCTTCAGCGCGTGGGCGTCGACCCCTTTCCTGACGATGTAATCCTGATGGAACACATGGCACATAAAGTGGCCATAGTAGAGCTTATGCACCAGCTGGCTGTCGATTTCGGGCGGCAGATGTTCGAACCACTCGGTATCGTTACGGCGCAGGGCGATATCCAGCGCCAGAATATCTTCGACTTCGTCGGCATGCACCGCCTGATAGCGGATCGCCGCGCCGGCGGCGGCAAAGCGATGGAGGAACGCCTTGCTGCCTTCCTCCGGCGTACAGGCGAAGAAATCCCCCTCGGCCTGCTGGAAGTACTCCGTCAACCAACGCTGCGCTTCTTCGATGCCGTCGCCAGCCATCTTCAGCAGCAGATGATGTTCATATTTATCGCGCCAGGTTTTCATCCGCTCCGGTAAATGCGCCGGGAAGACGTGGCCGAGCTTCTGCATAAAGCGGTCGGTAAAGTGCGGCTTAAACAGCGAGACTTTCTCCAGCATCGCGTCGGTGCGCCCCTTCATGGTGAAGAAGAACGGCATTTTGTCGGTGCCGAGCTTGTCGATCATCAGGAAGGTGTCTTTGCCATACTTCTCGGCGATATCGTAAATATCGCGGTGCATATATTCCCCCGCCACCGGCAGATGCTGGAACTCGGCGAGGATATGGCGGCGGATCTCGGTCAATACCTGCGGCTGGTTGGTGCCAATGTAAAACACCTGCTGGCGCTTTTCCGCCGGGAAAGTATCGAGACGCACGGCGAAAACCGCCAGCTTGCCGGCGCAGCCGGAGGATTCGAACAGGCGGTCCGGGTCGGCGTTATAGCGCGCCGGGGTGTCGGCATCGACATCGCGCACGCGGGTGACATAGTCGTGATCGTGGGCGTGGCGGCCGTCGTGCAGGACATCGCTATCGCTAATCCGTTCGTCATCGAGGCGGCTGAGGATCTGCTCCGGCGTGCTGCCGAGATCGATGCCCAGATGATTGACCAGCTTCAGCTTGCCGTCGGCGTCAATCTGCGCGAACAGCGACATCTCAGTGTAGGCCGGCCCGCGCTGCACCAGCGAGCCGCCGGAGTTGTTGCAGATCCCGCCGATGACCGACGCGCCGATGCATGACGAACCGATCACCGAGTGCGGTTCGCGTCCCAGCGGTTTGAGCGCTTTTTCCAGCGAATAGAGGGTGGTGCCGGGCCAGGCCAGCACCTGCTCGCCTTTGTCCAGCAGATGCAGTTTGTCCAGGCGCAGGGTGCTGATAATCACGATCTCGCGATCGTAATCATTGCCGTTGGGGGTCGAACCTTCGGTCAGGCCGGTGTTGGCCGCCTGCATCAGAATAATTTTATCGGCGTCTACGCAGGCGTTGAGCACGCGCCAGAGTTCCAGCAGGGTGCCGGGAAAGACAACCGCCAGGGCCTCGCCCTGACCGGAGCGGAAGCCTTTGCGGTAGCGCTGGGTTTTTGCCGGGTCGGTCAGCAGATGCGAAGGGCCAACCAGGCGCGCCAGGTCAGCCAGAAACGTTTTATGGGTGTCAGTGGGTGCAGATGACATGTTCCACTCCTTGTGGTGGTGCGCGAAATATCGAGGATAAGCATAGCGCTTTGTATGACAATTTGATGCATGAATGTTTCGCAAAAATCAGAGAAGAACCTTAGCATTCTGCGGGCGCGTTGTTTATATATATGGCAAACTGCGGTTTTTATTATGTTTTACCGAGTCCCCGTCTGAGATAAAGCGAGATAACAATGAAATGGCTCTGCACTGTAGGCGTCGCCGTGAGTCTGGCGCTGCAACCCGCGCTGGCGGATGAACTGTTTGGTAACCACCCCCTGACCCCGCAGGCGCGGGATGCCTTTGTCACCGACCTGCTGAAAAAAATGACGGTGGACGAGAAAATCGGCCAGCTGCGTCTGATAAGCGTTGGCCCGGATAACCCGAAAGAGGCGATCCGTGAAATGATCAAGAACGGTCAGGTGGGGGCGATTTTTAACACCGTTACCCGCCCGGATATCCGTGTGATGCAGGATCAGGTGATGCAGCTTAGCCGCCTGAAGATCCCGCTGTTCTTTGCCTACGATGTGCTGCACGGTCAGCGCACCGTGTTTCCGATAAGCCTCGGCCTGGCCTCGTCGTTTAACCTTGATGCGGTGAAGACCGTGGGCCGCGTGTCAGCTTATGAAGCTGCCGATGACGGGTTGAACATGACCTGGGCGCCGATGGTCGACGTCTCCCGCGACCCGCGCTGGGGACGCGCTTCCGAAGGGTTCGGGGAAGACACCTATCTGACCACGATGATGGGCCAGGCGATGGTGGAGTCGATGCAGGGCAAGAGCCCGGCGGACCGCTATTCGGTGATGACCAGCGTCAAGCATTTCGCCGCCTACGGCGCGGTGGAGGGCGGGAAAGAGTACAACACGGTCGACATGAGCCCGCAGCGCCTGTTCAACGACTATATGCCGCCGTACAAAGCCGGGCTTGATGCCGGCAGCGGCGCGGTGATGGTGGCCCTGAACTCGCTGAACGGCACCCCGGCGACCTCTGATTCCTGGCTGCTGAAAGACGTCCTGCGCGACCAGTGGGGCTTTAAAGGCATCACCGTTTCCGACCACGGCGCCATCAAAGAGTTGATTAAGCACGGCGTGGCCTCCGACCCGGAAGACGCGGTGCGCGTAGCGCTGAAGTCCGGCATCAACATGAGCATGAGCGACGAGTATTACAGTAAGTACCTGCCGGGGCTGGTGAAGTCCGGCAAGGTGACCATGGCCGAGCTGGATGATGCCACCCGACACGTGCTCAACGTGAAATATGATATGGGACTGTTCAACGATCCCTACAGCCACCTGGGACCGAAAGATTCTGACCCGCAGGACACCAATGCGGAAAGTCGTCTGCATCGTAAAGAGGCGCGCGAAGTGGCTCGCGAGAGCCTGGTGCTGCTGAAGAACCGTCTTGATACGCTGCCGCTGAAAAAATCCGGCACTATCGCGGTGGTGGGCGCGCTGGCGGACAGCAAGCGCGACATGATGGGCAGCTGGTCCGCGGCCGGGGTGGCCGACCAGTCGGTGACCGTCCTGACCGGCATCAAAGAAGCGCTGGGCGATAACGGCAAAGTGATTTACGCCAAAGGGGCGAACGTTACCGATGACAAAGGCATTGTCGATTTCCTCAATTTGTATGAGAACGCGGTGCAGGTTGACCCACGCTCGCCGCAGGAAATGATCGACGAAGCGGTCGCGGCGGCGAAGCAATCCGATGTGGTGGTCGCCGTGGTGGGCGAGGCGCAGGGCATGGCGCATGAGGCCTCCAGCCGGACCGATATCACCCTGCCGCAGAGCCAGCGCAATCTGATTGCCGCTCTTAAAGCCACCGGCAAACCGCTGGTGCTGGTGCTGATGAACGGGCGTCCGCTGGCGCTGGTGAAAGAGGATCAGCAAGCCGATGCGCTGCTGGAGACCTGGTTTGCCGGCACCGAAGGCGGCCACGCCATCGCCGACGTGCTGTTTGGCGACTACAACCCGTCGGGCAAGCTGCCGATGTCTTTCCCGCGCTCGGTGGGCCAGATCCCAACCTACTACAGCCACCTGAATACCGGCCGGCCGTATAATCCGGAGAAGCCGAACAAGTACACCTCGCGTTACTTCGATGAAGCCAATGGCCCGCTGTATCCGTTTGGTTACGGTCTGAGCTACACCACCTTTAGCGTCTCCGATGTCAACATGTCGTCGGCCACCATGCCGCGCGATGGCAGCGTGACCGCCAGCGTGCAGGTGACCAACACCGGCAATCGCGAAGGGGCGACGGTGATCCAGCTCTACCTACAGGACGTCACCGCCTCCATGAGCCGGCCGGTGAAAATGCTGCGCGGCTTTAAAAAGGTCACCCTCAAACCGGGCGAAACGCAAACCGTTAGCTTCCCAATCGACGTCGACGCGCTGAAGTTCTGGAATCAGCAAATGAAATACGTTGCTGAGCCGGGCAAATTTAATGTCTTTATCGGCTTGGACTCCGCCCGCGTGAAGCAGAGCGAGTTTGAGCTGCTGTAAGGTATCGCTCTTAAGCCCAACGTCACGCTTTAAAGGCCGATTAATCGGCCTTTTCTTTTTCGCATCGCTGGCAAATGGGCTACGCTTTTCTCTTAAGCTTCTGTAAGCGAAGCGCAAAAGAACTGAGGGATGCGGGATGAAGATGGCAACGACATGGTCCGGCGCGCTGGCGCTGGCCGCCCTGATAAGTTTACCGCTGCAGGCGGCGGAGCCGGTGAAGGTCGGCTCGAAAATTGATACCGAAGGCGCGCTGCTGGGCAATATGATCCAGCAGGTGCTGGAAAGCCACGGCGTAAAAACGATTAATAAAATCCAGCTCGGCACCACGCCGGTGGTGCGCGGGGCGATTGTCGCCGGCGAGCTGGATATCTACCCGGAATATACCGGCAATGGCGCCTTCTTCTTCAAAGATGAAAACGACCCGGCGTGGAAGAATGCCCAACAGGGCTATGAGAAGGTGAAGCGCCTCGATCAGGAGAAACATCAGCTGGTATGGCTCACCCCGGCGCCGGCCAACAACACCTGGACTATCGCCGTGCGCCAGGACCTGGCGGAGAAAAATAAGCTGACCTCGCTGGCCGACCTCAGTCGCTACCTGAAGCAGGGCGGCGAATTTAAGCTGGCGGCTTCGGCGGAATTTATTGAGCGCCCGGACGCGCTGCCGGCGTTTGAAAAAGCGTATGGCTTCAACCTCAACCAGAACCAGCTGCTGTCGCTGGCCGGGGGCGATACGGCGGTGACCATCAAAGCGGCGGCGCAACAGACCTCCGGCGTTAACGCGGCGATGGCCTACGGCACCGATGGCCCGGTGGCGGCCCTGGGGTTACAGACGCTGAGCGACCCGCAGGGCGTGCAGCCGATATATGCCCCGACGCCGGTGGTGCGCGAGGCGGTGCTGAAGGCCTACCCGCAGATCGCCGACTGGCTGCAGCCGGTCTTCGCCAGCCTCGATGAAAAAACGCTGCAGCAGCTGAACGCCCGCATTGCGGTGGAGGGCCAGGATGCGAAGCGCGTGGCGGCAGATTATCTGCAGCAGAAAGGCCTGCTGAAGTAAGCCACCGGTGACCATTCGCTGTACTCATCGCGTCGGCCTGCTGCTGACTGGTCTGCTGCTGGTTACGCTGGCGCTGCCGTTTGTCACTTATGCGCCGAATCGCTTACTCTCCGGGGAAGGGCGCGGGCTATGGCAGGCGCTGCCCTGGCTCGCCGGCGTTCAGCTGGCGGCGGCCCTTGCCGGGATGCTGCTCTGCTGGCTGCCGGGCAGGATCGTGCCGTTTCTCCACCTGCTGCTGGCCGAACTGCTCTTCCCGCTGCTTATCTGGGGCAGCGGCCAGGCGGCGCTTGAGCTCTCCCGCCATGGCTCGCCGCTGGCGCGCACCTCGCCCGGCAGCGGCCTGTGGCTGTCGCTGGCGCTTTGTCTGCTGCTGGCCAGCGAGGCCATCCGTCATCTTACCGTCCGGCCGCTCTGGCGCTGGCTGCTCAATGCGCAAGTCTGGCTGTTGCCCATCATCCTGCTCGCTATCGGGGCGCTCGATCAGCTCTCCTTGCTGAAGGAGTATGCCAACCGTCAGGAGGTATTTGATGACGCCCTGCGCCAGCATCTGCTTCTGCTGTTCGGCACCCTGCTGCCGGGCCTGCTGATTGGCCTGCCGCTGGGGGTATGGCTGTGGCGGCGTCCGCGCTGGCAGGCGCCGGCTTTCACCGCGCTCAATGTGATCCAGACTATTCCGTCGGTAGCGCTTTTTGGCCTGCTGATTGCGCCGCTTGCCGGTCTGGCGCGTTATTTCCCGACGCTGGGCGAGCTGGGCGTCTCCGGGACCGGCGTGGCGCCAGCCCTGATCGCTCTCACTCTCTATGCGCTGCTGCCGCTGGTGCGCGGGGTGGTGACCGGCCTGCAGCAGGTGCCGCAGGATGCCCTGGAAAGCGCGACGGCAATGGGCATGAGCGCCGGGCAGCGCTTTCGTCAGGTGCAGCTTCCGCTGGCGATGCCGGTACTGTTGCGCAGCCTGCGGGTGGTCAGCGTGCAAACCGTCGGCATGGCGGTAGTGGCCGCGCTGATCGGCGCCGGCGGCTTTGGCGCGCTGGTTTTTCAGGGGCTGCTGAGCAGTGCGCTGGATCTGGTGCTGCTGGGCGTGGTGCCGACCATTGCCCTGGCGGTGGTGGTGGATGCCCTGTTCGCCCTGTGGGGCGCCTGGCTAAAAGGAGAGGCCAATGATTGAATTTCACGGGGTGAGCAAAGTGTTTGCCGGCCACCCGGCGGTGAAGGACCTGACCCTGGAGCTGCGCGAAGGCGCTTTCTCGGTGCTGGTGGGGACTTCCGGCTCGGGCAAGTCGACGACGCTGAAGATGATCAACCGTCTGCTGGAGCCGGACCGGGGCACCATTCGCTTTGCCGGCGAGGACATCCGCCAGCAGCCGGTCCTGACCCTGCGGCGGCGGATGGGTTATGCCATCCAGTCCATCGGCCTGTTTCCCCACTGGACGGTGGCGCAGAATATCGCCACCGTGCCGCAGTTGCAAAGATGGCCGCAGGCAAGGATCGCCGACCGGATCGACGAGCTGATGGCGCTGCTGGGGCTGGAGGCGACGCTGCGCGACCGTTACCCGCATCAGCTCTCCGGCGGCCAGCAGCAGCGGGTGGGGGTGGCGCGGGCGCTGGCGGCAGATCCGGAGGTGCTGTTGATGGATGAGCCCTTCGGCGCCCTCGACCCGGTGACCCGCGAGGCGCTGCAGCAGGAGATGCTGCGCATCCACCGTCTGCTGGGACGGACGATTGTGCTGGTGACCCATGATATTGACGAAGCGCTGCGTCTGGCGGACCACCTGGTGCTGATGGACGGGGGCGAGGTGGTCCAGCAGGGGGCGCCGCTGGAGATGCTCCTGCGACCGAAAAATAGCTTTGTACAGACCTTTTTTGGCCGCAGCGAGCTGGGTGTGCGCCTGCTGTCGCTGCGCGAGGTGGGGGACTATTTGCGTCCCGACGAACGGCTGGCGGGCGAGGGGCTGACCGTCACCATGACCCTGCGGGAAGCGCTGTCGCAGTTTGTCGCCCGGCGCTGCGAGACGCTGCCGGTGGTCGATGCCGAAGGCAGGCCCTGCGGTACGCTGCATTTTGCCGATCTGCTGCGTCAGGAGATGAGCCATGAAGGCGCTTCGTGAGCCGCTGTGGTGGCTTATCGCGCTGTTTATCGGCCTGCTGGCAGGGCTGCCCTACAGCGCGCCGCTGTTCAGTCGGCTGTTCCCGGAACTGCCGCGGCCGGTCTACCAGCAGGAGAGCTTCTGGGCGCTCACTCTCGATCACGGCTGGCTGGTGGTGGCGTCCAGCCTCGCGGCAACGGCAATCGGGCTGGGGGCTGGGGTGGCGGTCACCCGGCCCGCCGGCGGCGCGTTTCGTCCGCTGGTGGAGACCATCGCCGCTATCGGGCAGACCTTTCCGCCGGTGGCGGTGCTGGCGATGGCGGTGCCGGTGCTGGGCTTTGGCTGGCTGCCCGCGCTCATCGCCCTCGCGTTGTATGGCATACTGCCGGTGCTGCAGGGGACGCTGGCCGGGCTGGGTTCGATACCGCCTGGGGTGTCAGGCGTGGCTGAAGGGATGGGAATGACCGGCTGGCAGCGTCTGTATAAGGTGGAGCTTCCGCTGGCGGCCCCGGTGATCCTGGCGGGGATCCGCACCTCGGTCATCGTCAATATTGGTACCGCGACCATTGCCTCGACGGTGGGGGCCAGTACGCTCGGGACGCCGATCATCATCGGCCTGAGCGGCTTTAATACCGCCTATATTGTTCAGGGGGCGCTGCTGGTGGCCCTGGCGGCGATTATCGTCGACCGCGCGTTTGAGCGTCTGACCCGCTGGATCAGCCGACACCGCCACGCACAATAAAGGAATAGCCGGCCAGCATTACGCCGCTGATCCCGCCGATGGCCATAAGTAAGAAGAGAGTGACGACCGCGATTTTCGCTGGCTTCATAATAGGCTCCTGATGTTAACAGGGGGATTATACGGTGAAGCGCAGGTGTTAATGAAACATTAATTGCGGTTTAGCGCGCCGCGCCGGGGTTTTTGCCGCGTTTACTAAGCAAATGCACCGGGAAAAGTGTGATCCTGGCCGCCATTTTTCATTTTTATGCAGGGCTTCAAAGAAACTTTTCGCCAGGCAGGGTATGGTACGCGCTTTCAGGCATGTGTGGTTTGCGGGTATGTACGAGTTTGATCTGGTGTTGCTGCTGCTTCAGCAGATGTGCGTATTTTTGGTCATCGCGTGGTTGATGAGCAAAACCCGACTGTTTATCCCCCTGATGCAAGTCACCGTTCGCCTGCCGCACAAGCTGCTGTGCTACGTCACCTTCTCCATTTTCTGCATTATGGGGACCTATTTCGGTCTGCATATCGAAGACTCCATCGCCAACACCCGCGCCATCGGCGCCGTGATGGGCGGCCTGCTCGGCGGGCCGGTGGTCGGCGGGCTGGTAGGGCTCACCGGCGGCCTGCACCGCTACTCGCTGGGGGGAATGACCGCCTTAAGCTGCATGGTTTCCACCATCGTTGAGGGGCTGCTGGGCGGTCTGGTGCACAGCGTGCTGGTCAAACGCGGCCGGCCGGACAAAGTCTTTAGCCCGCTGACCGCCGGGGCGATCACCTTCGTGGCCGAGCTGGTGCAGATGATGATCATTCTGCTGATTGCCCGCCCGTTCCAGGACGCCCTGCATCTGGTGCAGAGCATTGCCGCGCCGATGATGGTCACCAATACCGTCGGTGCGGCGCTGTTTATGCGCATTCTGCTGGATAAACGGGCGATGTTCGAGAAGTACACCTCCGCCTTTTCCGCCACGGCGCTGAAGGTGGCGGCGTCCACCGAGGGGATCCTGCGTCAGGGGTTCAACGAAGAGAACAGCATGAAGGTGGCCCAGGTGCTGATCCAGGAGCTGGACATCGGCGCGGTGGCGATCACCGATCGCGACAAGCTGCTGGCGTTTACCGGCATCGGCGACGACCACCATCTGCCGGGCAAGCCTATCTCCTCCTCGTATACGCAACGGGCGATTGAGACCGGGGAGGTGGTCTACGCCGACGGCAACGAGGTGCCTTACCGCTGCTCGATTCATCCGCACTGTAAGCTGGGGTCGACGCTGGTGATCCCCCTGCGCGGCGAGAACCAACGGGTGATAGGAACCATTAAATTGTATGAGGCGAAAAATCGCCTGTTCAGTTCAATCAACCGCACCCTCGGGGAGGGGATTGCCCAGCTGCTGTCGGCGCAGATCCTCGCCGGACAGTACGAGCGGCAGAAGGCGCTGCTGACGCAATCCGAAATCAAGCTCCTGCACGCCCAGGTCAACCCGCACTTCCTGTTTAACGCGCTTAACACGCTGAAGGCGGTGATCCGCCGCGACAGCGAACAGGCCGGCCAGCTGGTGCAGTATCTGTCGACCTTCTTTCGCAAGAACCTGAAACGGCCGACGGAAATTGTCACTCTTGCCGATGAGATCGAGCATGTTAACGCCTATCTGCAGATTGAGAAGGCTCGCTTTCAGGCTAACCTGCAGATCCAGATGGCGGTGCCGGAAGGGCTGGCGCATCACCAGCTGCCGGCCTTTACCCTGCAGCCGATCGTGGAGAACGCCATTAAGCATGGTACATCGCAACATCTTGGCGTCGGCGAAATTACCATCCGCGCCAGCCAGGACGATCGCTGGCTGCAGCTGGATATCGAAGATAACGCCGGGCTGTACCGGGCCAACCCCCAGGCCAGCGGGCTGGGGATGAATCTGGTGGACAGGCGGCTGCGGGCGCGTTTTGGCGCCGACTGCGGCATCAGCGTCACCTGCGAGCCGGAGCGCTTTACCTGTGTCACCCTACGTCTGCCCCTGGAGGAGAATGCATGCTGAGAGTATTGATCGTCGATGATGAGCCGCTGGCGCGGGAAAACCTGCGCATTTTGCTGGAGACACAGCGCGATATCGAGATTGTCGGCGAGTGCGGCAACGCGGTGGAGGCCATTGGCGCGGTGCATAAGCTGCGTCCCGACGTGCTGTTTCTCGACATCCAGATGCCGCGCATCAGCGGTCTGGAGATGGTCGGGATGCTCGACCCGGAGCACCGCCCCTATATCGTGTTTCTCACCGCCTTTGATGAATACGCGGTGAAAGCCTTTGAGGAGCATGCCTTTGACTATCTGCTGAAGCCGATTGAAGCTGCCCGGCTGGAGAAAACCCTCGCCCGCCTGCGCCAGGAGCGTAATCTGCAGGATGTGTCGCTGCTGGATGATGCTCAGCAGACGCTGAAATACATTCCCTGTACCGGCCACAGTCGTATCTGGCTGCTGCAGATGGAGGATGTGGCCTTCGTCAGCAGCCGGATGAGCGGCATCTACGTGACCGACCGCGAGGGAAAAGAGGGCTTTACCGAACTGACCCTGCGCACCCTTGAGAGCCGCACGCCGTTGCTGCGCTGCCATCGCCAGTATCTGGTGAATATGGCGCACCTGAAGGAGATTCGCCTGGAGGAGAATGGTCAGGCGGAGCTGCTGATGCGCGCCGGGCAAACGGTGCCGGTGAGCCGACGCTATTTAAAAAGCCTGAAAGAGGCGATTGGCCTGTAAAGCTGGTACACTGCGCCCCATTGCATCATCGACAGTAAAAGGCCCTCATGCTCAGTAATGATATTCTTCGTAGCCTGCGCTACACCCTGAAAGTCAATAATAACGATATGGTGCGCATTCTCGCGCTCTCCGCTATGGAATCCACCGCCGCCAGCTTCGACACCTGGACGACGAAAGAGGATGAAGAGGGCTTTGTTCGCTGCCCGGACATTATCCTGTCGGGTTTCCTGAACGGCCTTATCTATGACAAGCGCGGCAAAGATGATTCGGCCCCGGAGCTGGCGCTGGAGCGCCGGGTGAATAACAACACGGTGCTGAAAAAGCTGCGGATCGCCTTCTCGCTGAAAACGGACGATATCCAGGCGATTATGAGCGAGCAGAAATACCGGGTGTCGGTGCCGGAGATCACCGCCATGATGCGCTCGCCTGACCACAAAAACTACCGCGAGTGCGGCGACCAGTTTTTGCGCAATTTCCTGCGCGGACTGACCCAGCGGGTGCATAACCCGAAGGCATGATTTTTTGCCGGGTGGCGGCTTCGCCTGACCCGGCCTACAACGACTGCCCCCGGGCGCGTGCTAGCATAGCGCCGCCGGGCAAAAAAAAGCCGGAGATACTCTCCGGCTTTTTTGTTATTTCACCTGCTGACCCGGCTTGGCGCCGTCGTCAGGGCTTAACAGGAAGATATCCTTCCCGCCAGGGCCGGCGGCCATCACCATGCCCTCGGAGATGCCGAAGCGCATTTTGCGCGGCGCCAGGTTGGCGACCATCACCGTCAGGCGACCAATCAGCGGCTGCGGATCCGGATAGGCGGAGCGGATGCCGGAGAAGACGTTACGTTTTTCGCCGCCGAGATCCAGCGTCAGGCGCAGTAGCTTGTCGGAGCCCTCGACGAATTCCGCGTTTTCAATCAGCGCCACGCGCAGATCGACTTTGGCGAAATCGTCAAAGGTGATGGTCTCCTGAATCGGATCGTCCGCCAGCGGACCGGTGACCGGCGCCGCGGTGGCTTTCACCTCTTCTTTAGAGGCTTCTACCAGGGCTTCCACCTGCTTCATCTCGATACGGTTGTACAGCGCCTTGAACGGATTGACCTTATGCGCCAGCAGCGGCTGCTGAATGGCGTCCCAGCTCAGTTCGCTGTTGAGGAACGCTTCCGCACGTGCGGCCAGCTGCGGCAGGACCGGCTTCAGCCAGGTCATCAGCACGCGGAACATATTCAGGCCCATAGTGCAGATGGCCTGCAGGTCGGCGTCGCGGCCTTCCTGTTTCGCCACCACCCACGGCGCCTGCTCGTCGACGTAGCGGTTAGCCACGTCGGCGAGGGCCATGATTTCGCGGATGGCCTTACCGAACTCGCGGCTGTCCCATGCTTCGCCGATGCTTTCCGCCGCGTCGGTGAAGGTTTTGTACAGCGCCGGGTCGGCCAGCTCCGCGGCCAGCACGCCGTCGAAACGCTTGCTGATAAAGCCGGCGTTGCGCGAGGCGAGGTTAACCACCTTGTTGACGATGTCGGCGTTCACGCGCTGCACGAAATCTTCCAGGTTCAGGTCGATGTCATCGATGCGTGAAGAGAGCTTGGCGGTGTAGTAGTAGCGCAGGCTGTCGGCATCGAAATGATTTAACCAGGTGCTGGCCTTGATAAAGGTGCCGCGCGACTTGGACATCTTGGCGCCGTTGACCGTCACGTAGCCGTGCACGAACAGATTAGTCGGCTTACGGAAGTTGCTGCCTTCCAGCATCGCCGGCCAGAACAGGCTGTGGAAGTAGACAATGTCTTTGCCGATAAAGTGATACAGCTCGGCCGTGGAGTCTTTCTTCCAGTATTCGTCGAAGCTGGTGGTGTCGCCGCGCTTGTCGCACAGGTTCTTGAAGGAACCCATGTAACCGATCGGCGCGTCCAGCCAGACGTAGAAATATTTGCCCGGCGCGTTGGGAATTTCGAAGCCGAAGTACGGCGCATCGCGGGAGATGTCCCACTGCTGCAGGCCGGATTCGAACCACTCCTGCATCTTGTTCGCGACCTGCTCCTGCAGCGCGCCGCTGCGGGTCCACGCCTGCAGCATTTCGCTGAACGACGGCAGGTCGAAGAAGAAGTGCTCGGAGTCACGCATCACCGGCGTGGCGCCGGAGACCACCGATTTCGGGTCGATAAGCTCGGTAGGGCTGTAGGTCGCGCCGCACACTTCGCAGTTATCGCCATACTGGTCCGGAGATTTGCACTTCGGACAGGTGCCTTTCACAAAACGGTCCGGCAGGAACATGCCTTTTTCCGGATCGTAGAGCTGAGAGATGGTGCGGTTTTTAATAAAACCGTTCTCTTTCAGGCGGGTGTAGATAAGCTCCGACAGCTCGCGGTTCTCGTCGCTGTGCGTCGAGTGATAGTTATCATAGCTGATGTCGAAGCCGGCGAAATCGGTCTGATGCTCCTGACTCATTTCGCCAATCATCTGCTCCGGTGTGATACCGAGCTGCTGCGCTTTGAGCATGATCGGCGTGCCGTGGGCGTCGTCGGCGCAGATGAAGTTGACCTCGTGGCCGCGCATTCGCTGGTAACGGACCCAGACATCAGCCTGGATGTGCTCCAGCATGTGGCCGAGGTGGATGGAGCCGTTGGCGTACGGCAGGGCGCACGTTACCAGAATTTTCTTCGCGACTTGAGTCATAGTGAGCATTACATCTTCTGTTGTAAAAAGGGCTTCCGATATTACCAAAAGGGCTGTGGGTGCGCCATAAATGGCTGCCCATATATGGATAATCGTTACCTGTGATAAACTCTGTGATTACTGAAAGCATCTCAAAACAACAAAGGAGTCGGGATGAATTCGCAATCCCAGGCCAAATCCCCTGAGCGCCTACGTGCGATGGTCGCCGGGACGCTGGCCAATTTCCAGCACCCAACCCTGAAGCATAATCTCACCGCCCTTAAGGCGCTGCACCATGTCGCCTGGCTGGACGATACCGTCCATATTGAACTGCAAATGCCGTTCGTCTGGAGCAGCGCCTTCGAAGCGCTGAAAGAGCAGTGCAGCGCCGAACTGCTGCGCATCACCGGCGCGAAGGCCATCGACTGGAAGCTGACCCACAGCATCGCAACCCTCAAGCGGGTGAAAAACCAGCCCGGGGTCAACGGCGTGAAAAACATTATCGCCATCAGCTCCGGCAAAGGCGGCGTCGGTAAATCTTCTACTGCCGTAAACCTGGCGCTGGCCCTGGCGGCGGAAGGGGCGAAGGTGGGCATTCTGGATGCCGATATCTATGGTCCGTCGATTCCGACCATGCTGGGTGCGGAAGACAGCCGCCCGACCTCGCCGGACGGCACTCATATGGCGCCGATCATGAAATATGGTCTGGCAACCAACTCCATCGGCTACCTGGTGACCGACGACAACGCCATGGTCTGGCGTGGGCCGATGGCCAGCAAGGCGCTGATGCAGATGCTGCAGGAGACCCTGTGGCCGGATCTTGATTACCTGGTGCTGGATATGCCGCCGGGCACCGGCGACATCCAGCTGACCCTGGCGCAGAACATTCCGGTGACCGGCGCGGTGGTGGTCACCACGCCGCAGGACATCGCGCTGATCGACGCCAAAAAAGGCATCGTGATGTTCGAGAAAGTGGAAGTGCCGGTGCTGGGGATCGTGGAAAACATGAGCATGCATATCTGCAGCAACTGCGGGCACCACGAGCCTATCTTCGGCACCGGCGGCGCGCAAAAACTGGCCGAGAAATACCACACCCAGCTGCTGGGCCAGCTGCCACTGCATATTACGCTGCGGGAAGATCTGGATAACGGCACGCCGACGGTGGTGGCGCGTCCGGACAGCGAATTTACCGACATCTACCGCCAGCTGGCGGGCCGGGTGGCGGCCCAGATGTACTGGCAGGGAGAAGTGATCCCGGGTGAGATTGCCTTCCGCGCCGTTTAAGGCCGCGGCGAGCGCATTAGCCAGTATCTGCCCTCGGGCGACGCGCCCTGTGCTTCGATGGTCCAGCCATGACGCTGGTAGAAGCGCAGGGCGTTTTTATTTTCCATCAGGCACTTCAGCGTTCCGCTGGCGGTAAAGCTCCGTTCGACCTGCGCCAGCAGCGCGCTGCCGATATGTTTGCCTTGCCAGTCGGGGTCGACAAACAGATGGTGAAGGAAATTATCGGCGGTCCATACGGCGGCAAAGCCCACCGGCTGGCCGTCGCATTCCGCGACCCACAGTTGTTCATCCGCGGTGGCGGCATCGAAATCTTCCAGCCGCCACGCCGCGGCGGGAAGCCAGGTCCACGATAAACTGCGCGCCCGCAGGAAGATCTGGCGCAGCGCCGGAGAGTCCGCTGGCTCGCCGGGGCGGACGTGGAGATTGCGCGGATCAGCGATGATAGAAGATCTCGCCATCGTACACTTTGAGGATTTTGCCTTCGGTATCGGTGATCAGCACGTAGTTACCGCCCATATAGGTCCAGTGGCTGCCGGCGTCCGGCGCAGGCAGGTTACGCTGCTGCCACTGTTTGATGTTGTATTCCGGGGTGAGGTACATCGCCGGAACGGTGTCGCCGATGTGAAACTGGGTGAAATCGGCGGTGAACTCTTTCAGCGCATACTGATCGATCCCCGCGGCAGTAGCCGTCCAGCTGGCGCCAGCGGTGGCAAGAAGTACGCCCAGAAGCATCATTTTTGTTTTACGCATAGTTTCCTCAATATTACCTGGACTCAAAATAGCAGCCTCGTATCATTCCTGATGCGTTGCTGAAATGGCAAGCACTGGATTTTTAAAAAGTGTAAGCAAAACGCGGCGCAAGTCTTGTGCCGCTTGCGTTGCAGCGACGGTGATGCGTATTTTGGGAGCAATCTGAAGCAGGGGAGAATCGGCATGTTCAGGCTGGAAGATCTGACCTTATTTGTCCGCGCCGCGGCGCTGGGCAGTTTTAGCGACGCGGCGCGCGAGGCCGGGCAGCAGCCGGCGCAGGTCAGCGCGGCAATTAAGCGTCTGGAGACGATCCTCAATATTCGCCTGTTTGCCCGTTCGACCCGCAGCCTGCGCCTGACGCCGGAGGGGGAGACCTGGCTGCCCTACGCCACCCAGATGCTCGATACCCTCGAGGCCGGTCTGCAGAAGATCCAGACCCCGGATGATGAAGTTCGCGGCATGTTGCAGATTGCCGTGCCGTCGGACCTCGGGCGTAACCTGCTCCTGACCCTGTTCCGCGATTTCCGCCAACGCCACCCGGCGCTGCGCCTGCGGCTGCTCTTTTCCGATCAGCTGACCGACGTGTTTAAAGATCCGGTGGACGTTGCGTTTCGCTATGGCAATAACGACGATGCCTCGTTTATCTCGCTGCCGGTGGCGCCGGAAAATCGTCGGGTGCTGGTGGCCTCGCCTGAGTGGATCGCCCGCCATGGCGAACCGCAGACCCTCGAGGAACTCAGCCAGCATAATGCGTTGATCTACATTTTGCGCGGCCGTCCGTTCGACCGCTGGTCGCTGAGCCTCGACGGCGTGGTTCAGCAGCAGAAGGTTTCCGGCACGGTGATGAGCGACGACGCCGAGGTGATCCGTCGGCTGGCGATCGCCGGGGAGGGCATTGCCTATAAATCGATGCTCGACGTCAGCGACGATCTGCGGGCGGGGCGCCTGCGGCGCCTGCTGCCGCGTTATCAGGGGGATGTAGTGCCGTTGAATCTGATTTGTCCGCACCGCAAACAGCTCTCTGCCGCGGTGCGTTTGTTATATGAAGAGGTGAAATCACATTGTGAAGGGCTTAATGCCTGACTAAGGTCGCGAAGTAATACACCAGCGGGACGGCCAATACCCACAGGCCAATCGGGATCTCCCGCCACTTACCGGCGATAGCCTTGATCACAATGTAAAACAGCAGCCCGCCGGCAATCCCGGTGCCAAAGCTGTTGGCGATAAGGGTGATCATCACCATCATCAGCACCGGCAGCCCGTCGGTGAAGTTGGCAAGATCCACTTTGCGCAGGCCGCTGAACATGTTCAGGCCAATCAGGATCAGCGCCGGGGCGGTGGCTTCTTTCGGGATCATCAACGCCACCGGCGTGAACAGCAGCATCAGCAGGAACATTACCGCCGCCGACAGGGCGGTGAGGCCGGTTTTGCCGCCCGCTTCCGCTGCCGCCGAAGATTCAATCAGCGCCGTCGCCGCCGGAATGCCCACCCACGGGCCGAGCGCGGCGGCAATCGAATCGACCATGAACGGGCGATTAATCTGCGGCATGTTGCCTTCTTCATCCAGCAGACCCGCCTCGCCGCCCACCGCCAGCGTTGTCCCCATGGTGGAGAAAAACTCAGATGCGAAAAAGACGAACAGGAACGGCAGGAAGGCGATGTTTAACGCCCCCAGCAGGTCAACCTGTCCCAGCACCGGCGCCAGCGAGTGGGGGGCATCGATAAAATGCGTCGGCAGTTTAGTCACGCCGAACGGGATACCCACCAGGGTAGCGCACAGAATGGCCCACAAAATGGCGCCCGGTACCTTACGCGCCTGTAGGGCTATCGCCAGGAACAGGCCGCACAGCGCCACCAGCGCGCCGGGGGCGAGAAAGTCGCCGAGCATCAGGGCGTTGGTTTTCGCATTGGCCAGCACCAGCCCGGCATTGCGAAAACCGAGGACGGCGACAAACAGGCCGATGGAGGCCGTCAATCCCAGCTTGATCGACTGCGGCACCGAGCGGGTGACCACTTCGCGCAGGCCAAAGCGGGTCAGCAGGAAGAAGAGGATCCCCGACCAGCAGGCAATTCCGAGGCCAGTCTGCCAGCCAATCCCTTCGCTACCGGCCAGCGTCACCCCCACCAGCACCGAGCCGCCAATGCCCGGGCCGACGATAAACGGCAGGTTGGCATAAAACGCCATCAGCAGCGAGCCGACGACGAAGACCAGAATGGTGCCGGTGGTGGCGGCGCCTTTATCCATCCCGCCGATCGCCAGCAGCCCCGGGATAACCACCAGTAAATAGGCGGCGGCGAGGAAACCGGTGATCCCGGCCAGGCATTCGGTGCGTAGCGTGCCGCCGCGCGAGCGCAGCGCAAAGCGGCGCTCCAGCCAGTTAGCGCGGGCGGAAGAGTGAAGTGTGTTATCGGCCATGCTCAGGCTCCCTGAGGATTATTGTTGTGATCGGTTGGCTCCGGGATCTCCCGGCAGGCTATCAACGGGTCGACTATCTGGCGGCTGCCGCCGTCGGTCAGACCCAAATCGGTTAAATGCGGCCCGGCGTTACAGGCAAGGCAGGTGCCTTCAATGGCCTTGAAGACCCGGTACGGCGGCTCCCAGTCGGCGACTTGGCTGCTCAGATCGCGCAGCTCGCGGAACTGACGCGCCAGTTCCGCGGCCGGGAGATCCGACAGCATGCCGGCAATCGGCATCGCCACATGGGCGAGGATCTCGCCCTGTTGCGCCAGCGCCATCCCGCCGCCGGAGGCGATAAGCTGGTTGGCCGCCAGCGCCATATCATTAGCGTCGCGTCCGAGCACCACCAGATTATGCGAGTCGTGGGAGTAGCTGGTGGCGATGGCGCCACGCAGCTCACCCCAGCCTTCAAGCAGGGCGATTTGCGGCGTCGCCTGATGGCGGCCGTGGCGGTGCTTGACCCAGATCAGACTGAAGCCGGCGGGCAGCTGGACTTTCCCGTCACGAACCTGCACTTCTACTTCGCCCCACTGGGTGAAGCGCGCGCCGCGGATATGGCGCAGGCGGGCGATGCCGTGACGAATGCCCTGGACGCGCAGAATAAAGTCATCGGCGCGGAGGGGGGCGATCTGCAAAGTATCGCGCGGCGGCGTGACGCCCGCGGCGGGCGCGATCGGCTTCAGCAGGCGGCCAGCATAGGCCAGCCGTTCCCCCCCAACGTAGACTTCACGGGCCACCAGTTTCTCCAGGGAATCAAACACCACCAGATCGGCGCGCCGCCCGGCGGCAATCAGCCCGAGATCGTGGCGCTGCAGGCGAATAGCGGCGTTGAGGGTGGCGAATCGCAGCGCATCGACCGCCGGTAAACCGTGCTCGATCAGCAGGTTAAGCAGGGCGATGATCCCGCCTTTCTCCAGCAGCATATCCGGCGGCACGTCATCGGTGCAGACGGTGATTTGCGAGGAGAGGTGCGGCAGCGTTTTTAACGCCGCGACGATATCCGGCAGCAGATAGGGGTGCGAGCCGCGGATCTCGATCGTCAGACCAGCGCGCAGTTTTTCCAGCGCGTCGTCCGCCGAGGTCAGTTCATGATCGGAGGTGACGCCGGCGGCGAGGTAGGCCTGCAGGTCAGCGCCGCTCAGGCCGCGGGCGTGGCCTTCAATCAGTTTGCCGCTGTTGAGACCGGCCTGGACAATCTCCTGCATCCGCTCGCTACCGTGCAGCACGCCGTGCATATCCATCACTTCCGCCACACCGCGTACTTCCGGCCAGCCGAGCATGGTCTCCATCTCCGCGCCGGCGAAATCGGCGCCGGACATTTCGAGACCCGGCGTGGAGGGGACGCTGGACGGGGCGGCGACCATCACCTGCAGCGGCAGATGGCGGCTGGCGTCAACCGCGTAGCGCACGCCCTCGACGCCGAGGACGTTGGCCAGCTCATGCGGATCCCAGAACACCGCGGTGGTTCCCTGGGTGAGGACGATTTCCGCGTAGCGCTCCGGCGGCAGGTGCGAGCTTTCGAGGTGTACGTGGGTGTCCATCAGGCCGGGGGACAGGTAGCCACCGGCCAGGGAACGTACTTCATGGGCGTCGGCGCGGCTGCCGCGCGGGTGGACGCTGGCGATCATTTCGCCGACGATACCGACGTCAGCGGGGCGAATTTCGCCCGTGGCCATATCGACGATCTGCGCATCGATCAGTAGCAGATCAAACGGGGATTCACCGCGCGCGGCCTGCACGGCGCGACGGCGGACTTGAGCATTGCTGGACATAACCACTCCGGCACAAGGATAATGCGGATACTCTAGGGGCACAGCAAACGTTTGCCCAGATGAATAAATTTATCACCCGATAAGCTCGGGTTATTGTGCAGGACCACCGTAGCGAACCCGATGATGAACGAACCCTGGCAGCGGCTGCCCGCGCTCTCTCTTAAACAGCTTCAGTATTTCGTCACCCTGGCCCAGCTGCGCCATTTTACCGATACCGCCAGTCGGCTGGCGATTAGCCAGCCGGCGCTGAGCAGCGCCCTGCGGCAGATTGAAACGGTACTCGGCGGTAAGCTGGTCAACCGTACCGCTTCGGCGGTCACCCTGACTGAACTGGGGGCGGCGATTTTACCCCACGCCCAGCGGATCCTCAGCGTAGCGCAGGCGGCCTTTTTCGATATGCAGCAGATCGTCGAGGCGGGCGGCGACGGGACTGTGCGCATCGGTCTGGTGCCGTCGGTCAGTTCGCTGCTGTTCCCATTGCTGCCGCAGACCCTGGCCCAGGCCTTTCCGCGTCTGCGCATTGAATTTCACGATCAGACCAACGATGCGCTTATCCAGGCGCTGCTGCGCGGCGAGATTGATTTCGGTATCGGGGCGATCGACAGCTCAGTGCCTGCTGAACTGCTGGTCTATCCGCTGCGCGAAGATCCCTTTGTGGCGGTGCTGCACCGCGACGATCCGCTGGCCGCGCAGGCGCACTTGCCGTGGAAGCAGCTGGTGGGGCGGGATATTGCTGTGTTCTCGAAGGGCAATATTCAACGGCTGGTGGCGGCATTAGTGGAGAGCCATCGCCTGACGCTGACCACCCGCTACCAGGTGGACTATATCGAAACCCTGTATGGCCTGGTGCGCTCGCGCTTAGCGGTGGCCATTCTGCCGGCGCTGTACACCACCCATCTGCAGGACCCGGCGCTCCAGGTCGCCCAGTTGCAGCAGCCGGCGCTGACCCGTACGGTGGCCCTGATGCGCGGCCCGCAGGCGCTGCCGCCGCTTATCGAAGCCTGTTTTTCCCTGCTGCAGGGAGAATTGCGTCGCGCTGATGCCTGATCCGCACATTGATTATCGTGGCGGGGGGGATCAAAAAATCCCCCGCGGCCTGACCGGCGACGGGGGATGTCCGCGTTAAACGCTTATGGTGTGACGATATTGAACCAGAAGGCAAACGTGTCCATGTAGCTCAGCATCTCATCGAGCTTAGCGCCATTACCGCTAATCTTGACCTTGCCCTGAGCTTCAGCCTGCTTCAGCGTTTCCTGCTTGAGGATAATCTTATTCAGGGTGTCGCGGCTGAGCGAGATGCTGGCGTCGGCATTGTCCGCCACCGCATTGGCGGTATGGTTAAGCACGCCGTTTTCCAGCTCCAGTTTGTACTTGCCGCCGTCTTTACCCAGGTCGATGTTAAAGACCGCTTTAGCCGCCCCGGCTTTTTCGCCGTTGATATGCACCCCGAGGTAATCGAAGAACATTTCTGGCGTCATCGCCCGCACGGTATCCGGGCTGGCGGTGTTCGGCGTAGGCAGTTTCTGCACGCCGTTACGTAGCTCCTGAGCGCCGGTGAGGTAGAAGTTGCGCCAGGTCCCGGCTTCCGCCTGATATCCGAGCTGCTCCAGGGCGTCGGCTTCCAGATCACGCGCCTGCTGATTGTCAGGATCGGCGAAGACGATTTTGCTGGTCACCTGGGCCACCCAGCGGTAGTTCCCCTGCTGGTAATCGGCTTTGGCTTTCTGCATGATGGCATCGGCGCCGCCCATATATTCCACGAACTTCTTCGCCGCCTGTTCTGGCGGCAGCTCGTCGAGGGTGGCCGGGTTGCCATCAAACCAGCCGAGATAGAAGACGTAGGTCGCTTTCACATCGTGGCTAACGGAACCGTAGTAGCCGCGGCTGGACCACTGTTTCTCCAGCGAATCCGGCAGCTTGAAGTTGGCGGCGATCTCATCGCGGGTCATGCCTAAGTTCGCCATACGCAGGGTCTGGTCGTTGATATAGCGATACATATCGCGCTGACCTTTCATCAGCTTCACGATATTGTCGTTCCCCCAGGTCGGCCAGTGATGCTGAGCGATAATCACTTCCGCCTCGTTGCCCCAGCGGTCGATGGCGGCGTTGATGTATTTCGACCACGCCAGCGGATCGCGGATTTTGGCGCCGCGCAGAGAGTAAGTGTTGTGCAGGGTATGGGTCACATCCTCTGCCGCCTCGATCATTTTCTTCTCTTTGACATACCACAGCATTTCCGACGGCGCTTCCGAGCCCGGCGCCATCATAAAGTCATAGGTCAGACCGTCGATCACTTCCTGCTGACCGGTATGGGTAATGTAGTGGGTCGGCGGGATCAGCGTAACGGTACCCGCCGAGGTGGTGGTGCCGAGACCGGCGCCGACCTGTCCCTTAGCGTCCGGCTTCAGCAGGTTGCCGTACATGTAGCTGGCGCGGCGGCTCATCGCAGTACCGGCCATGATGTTCTCGGAAACCGCTTCCTCCATAAAGCCGGCAGGGGCGTAAATCTTCACTTTACCGGCTTTCACGTCAGCTTCATCGACTACGCCACGGATACCGCCGTAGTGGTCCACATGGCTGTGGGTAAACAGCACCGCCACCACCGGTTTTTTCGGCCGGTGGGCAAAATAGAGCGCCAGAGCCTCTTTGGCCGGTTCGGCGCTCAGCAAGGGGTCGATGACCGTAATCCCGGTTTTGCCTTCGATAATGGTCATATTGGAAAGATCGAGATTACGGATCTGGTAAACGCCGTCGGTAACTTTGAACAAGCCGCCGATATTGAGCAATTGTGACTGTCGCCACAGGCTGGGATTGACGGTGTCCGGCGCCTTTTCGCCTTCTTTGACGAAATCATATTTGGCGGGATCCCAGATAATATTTCCCTGTGCGCCTTTGAGCATCGCTGGCGGCAGGGGCGCGATAAAGCCCTGATGGGCGTTGTTAAAGTCAGTTTTATCCGCGAACGGCAGTTTGCGGTATAGCGCCTGATTCGCCTCCCGCGTGGCCGGTGTGGCATCCTGTTGTTGCGCGGCGGCAAAGGCGGTTATCGACAAAGACGATAACATTCCGGCCAGCGCCAGATTTTTGGCTCTCTGATTTAATTTCATCACTACCTCTCAGGTAATTTATTACGTGGGAATAAAAGCAATATTTCCCGCTTAAAAAGTGAATGGCTTGCGGTTTATTCTAAAGACTAATATTTCGCTGAATAGTCCCATATGGGACTGGCGCGGCGCCGCCAAAGGATCCTCTCGTCTTTAGCAGGCGAGGACTGCTATACTGTCGCTAACGGCGCAGGCGAGGGTAGAGGATGAATTTCCAGGAAATACATAGTTATTATAAAATGTTAGCCATAGCCGACTTTTTTGCCGATATCCTCGTGGAAGGTGAAGAGGTTATTCTCGCCGCCAGTAAAAAATGGCGTCCGGAGTCAGGATATATTTATTTTTGTACCGAGGGTTCGTTATCAATATTAATGCCGGATAATGGATTGAGTATTGGTAATTCCATTGAGCATATGCCGATTGGCCTGATGGAGCGATATTGCCCGATGGCGAAATTTGAATATATCGGTAGCGCTCCGGTGACGCTGCGTAAAATTACCTACGCGACCTTCGATCGTCTGTTCATTAATAATCACCCGCAGCGCGTTGAGGCGCTGGCGAAAGTGCTGGTGTTCATGAGTATCTTTACCATCGACCTGCACAATGAACGCCGTCAGGTGACGAGCTATCAGACGATTCGCCCGATGCTATATCGCTATCTGTATCGGCAGCATACGCATGAGGGTGAAAATGAGGGACTGGCGTTATTTATCATCAGGCGTACCAATCTTTCGCGTACCCATGTTTTTCGCGTGCTGGCGGACTTAAAGGCGGGGGGATATATCACCATGAAACGTGGCAAGCTTATCTCTATCGATCGACCGTTGCCCGCAGAGTACTAAACGTCGCTGAGAAGGTAACAAGGCGGCATTCACCGCCCTGCTACCCACGACGCCCGTCAGCGAATCATTACGGCGTCACGATGTTAAACCAGAAGTCAAACGGGTCCATATAGCCAAGCATTTCATCGAGTTTAGCCCCGTTACCGCTGATTTTCACCTCACCCTTATCTTCCGCCTGCTTCAGGGTCTCTTCTTTGAGGATGATTTTGTTCAGGGTGGCGCGATCCAGCGTCAGGGTGGCATCCGCCTCTTTGGCTTGCGCATTCGCGGTGTGGTTCAGCACGCCGTTTTCCAGCTCCAGCTTATATTGGCCGCCATCGCTGCCGAGATCGATATTGAACACCGACTTCGCGTTACCCGCTTTTTCGCCATTGATATGGACCGCCAGATAATCAAAGAACATTTCCGGGGTCATGGCGCGGACGGTGTCCGGGCTGGCGGTGTTCGGGGTCGGGCCTTTTACCACACCGTTACGCAGCTCCTGGGCGCCGGTGAGATAGAAGTTACGCCACGGGCCGGACTCCGCCTGATAGCCTAACTGCTCCAGGGCATCGGCTTCCAGATTACGCGCCTGCTGGTTGTTAGGGTCGGCGAAGACGACTTTGCTCACCACCTGGGCAACCCAGCGGTAGTTACCCTGGTCGTAGTCCTCTTTCGCTTTCTTCAGGATGGCATCCGCGCCACCCATGTAATCGACGAACTTCTTCGCCGCTTCTTCCGGCGGCAGTTCGTCAAGGGTGGCCGGGTTGCCGTCGAACCAGCCGAGATACAGCACGTAGGTGGCCTTCACATCGTGGCTGACCGAGCCGTAGTAGCCGCGGTTAGCCCAGGTATTGGCGAGGCTGTCCGGTAGCTTAAAGTTAGCGGCGATTTCATCGCGGGTCAGGCCTTCGTTAGCCATCCTCAGGGTCTGGTCGTTGATATAACGATACAGGTCACGCTGGCTCTTCAGCAGGTTCACCACGTTCTCGTTGCCCCAGGTCGGCTAGTGATGCTGGGCCATAATGATCTCAGCCTTATCGCCCCAGCGAACGATCGCCTGGTTGATATATTTCGACCACGGCAGCGGCTCACGGATCTTCGCCCCGCGCAGTGAGTAAGTGTTATGCAGGGTGTGAGTGACATCCTCTGCGGATTCGATCAGTTTCTTCTTCCTAATATTATTCGGTTGTCCACGTATTTCTATTCAGTTATAGCGGGAAGGCTGGAAAATTAACAAAAATTAAACACACAGGATTTATTGCCAGGTAGGGCTGAATCTGCGCAGAAAACGCCCCTGCAAGCATTTCAGTGCCGCACTTCACCAGCAGCGCTCGGGTCTGACGCACATCAATCAGTGTTAGAGTAGGGATTTCATGGCGGATAGTCTTTTTAACCGGCAACGTTTTCTGGTGGTGACTGTAGTGGATATTTTTAGTCGTGAGTGTCTGGCTAACCATGCCGGAATATAGCTGAAAGGCGAGGATGTGGTCAGCATAATGGAAGGAATACGGGGGCTGAATAAGCGCTTGCCAGTACGTATCCAGACGGATAACGGCAGCGAGTTTATCTCGAAAAGTCTGGGGAAATAGCTGTATGGGCACGGTGTCACGCTGGACTTCTCACGCCTAGGAAAACCAAAGGATAATCCGTTTATTGAGAAAGTCTGCGCAAACTTTCACTGGTTCCTCCCACGGGAAGATGCGCAGGACAAACTCGCCAAGTGGCGCAGGGAATATAATCATGATAGGGAGCATTCGTCACTTAATGACACGACTCTGGCTGAATTCATTCGAAGTCTTCGGAAAGACGAGGAGCTCTGATTTAGCACTGCACTGAATTTGTGCCATTGCCGCGAGTTATCAAATGTTGATGTGACAATATATTTAACCCAATGAGACTTAGGACTGCGAAAAGATGCATCCTTAACCAGAATGCATCATATTATAATGTAGATGACTATTGTTGAAATGAAATTAATTGCACCAATCCATAATCAAAGGAGGTTTAGCCAGGAGCTTCAAGGCTAGTGGCTCATATGATGCATTGAATGCAGATGCTAACCAGTAAACTGATTTAGCTTCCTCAGGCCGAAATATACCATTGAAATTTTTTAGACCGCGCTGCTTTCTTATGGCGTCAAGTTTTATTTTTGAATTTATAAATTCATTATGCGTTTTTTCTCCTGTGACATAGGGGGTCAGCCAGTTTATTCCTTTTTCAAGTGACGCATTATTTGGAGCAGTCCAATGGTACCAATCTTCACCGCGTGACATTGCGGCAAGTGCAGCCTGTAGTAGCGGCTGGAGGTCGTATACAACATAATGAATAGCATCTCGTTGTTTGAAGTCAACAACCTCCCCCTCACTATTCATGTTTTCTTCAATTTGCTTTTTAAATAATCTTCTTGATTCGTTAAAAAGGTGATCATTATCTGTTGCAACAGCTATTAATGTAATGAGTTTAATTCTGTGGCTTTGCCAGTTACTATACCAAGATATTCCTTTTGGTGCATTATTCATTCGAGTTATGTATCCATTTGCCCAACTATATAAATATTTGTTTATATCGCTGCGCTCTTGGGGTGATAGATTTGACTTAATAATTACGTACGTTTGAATTAATTGATCAAAAACAGTTTCATTTATGGGGTGATATTCCGGCTCATAAGTGTTAATCCAAGCTAGAAGATATTCTTTCGATGCTTCAAACCACTCATTTCCCATTCCATTTTTCCATGCGATCGCACTTACTAACATTAGGCGCAGATCTTTTTCCGATTTAATGCTTTGAATATAAATATCTTGCCCAGCTAACATGCTTTCCGTATGAACCTGCTGCATCGGTGATGGAGGACGAAGATTGCCTGTATCATCTTTAATTCTTGAAATTGGAGGCTTGACGTATTTCATGTCGACATTGATAGAACATGTCATCCGTGCTGATACGGATGATTGGCATACTGCTAGGATTGAAGCAACGGCCAGGAGAGTAGTGGCTACATTTCGCATAATTCTGATTGACCTATTGATAGTTGGTTTAATTCCTGTTGGATCTTGGAGGAAGCAATGTCATGCCACTACTCACAAGTGATCCAAATTACAAGCTATTTGATATGAGATCGAGCAAAGTATAAATTCATAATTCTCATGAGCAAGCTTTAAGTTAAAGTATAGAAAATGTAAATAACTAACATTGTAACGAAAAGAATCAAAAAGTAATACATTGATTTTATTGTTTTTTTAAGGGTGCGTCCTGCGAAGTATAGACCGTTAAGTTGAGAAATGTCGCTTTTTCGTACCTATGGACTCAAAACAAGAGGTGTTACTAGTCCTTGGTCACGAGATGAATCATTGATATAACTCTTTGGTAAACAACAAACAAAATGGATGAGGCTTAGAAGAATTTGAAGGACCATCACACATCTTGTACGCTGGTACTAAGTGTTTCTGGTATCTATCCTTTTGTAGTTACTATAACCACCGCTTTTGAGCCTTTGGTTATACTTTCAACTCAAAACTGCTTACGTTAACCTCTTATACAATATGGTTTATGAAATTTACTAAAAATAATTACATTTATGCTCCAAAGCAATAAATAACCTATCAAATTTAGTCACTTAGGATTGAATGCCTCTTATATCAGCAGCAGAGAATAACATCATAAATCGCCAATTTATAGTACAGTCCCTTTACACAAGCCTGTCTTCCCATAAGTCATAAATGCTGACTATTTTCTAGGTGGATAAAACCTTCATGTCGATATTATCCTCTTGCTATTAGTTGTTACATGACTAAATTTGTGGCGTATACCTAACCGAAGACGACTGCTCAATGATCAGGTTCACTTTCATTGTAAGAACCCTATAGCCTGTACGGCAGGCTTGCCTCAATGGGCAACTTCCCCTAAGCTGTCAAAAAGTAAGTTAATTCTTACTAAATGACTCGGGGTGCCCTTCTTCGTTGAAGGCTGAGAAATACCCGTACCACCTGATCTGGATAATGCCAGCGTAGGGAAGTCAGAGACCGCAGGGTCATTGCTTCTACCTCGTCTGGCGGGAGCAAACTATGCCTGAGCTGTTGAATCCCGCGCCTGTCGCGCACCTGCGCCATCTGCTGCGCGCCCATTCCCCCCTTGTGCACTGCATGACTAATGACGTGGTGCAGACCTTTACCGCCAATGTTCTGCTGGCCGTCGGCGCCTCGCCGGCGATGGTGATCGATCCCCGCGAAGCGGCGCAATTTGCCGCTATCGCTGATGCGCTGTTAATTAACGTCGGTACCCTGACCGAAGATCGCGCCGTGGCGATGCGCGCCGCGGTGGAGCACGCCCGTCAGGCCGGCAAGCCCTGGACGCTGGATCCGGTGGCGGTCGGCGCCCTGACCGTGCGCACGGCCTTTTGTCACGAGCTGCTGGCCCTCCAGCCGGCGGCCATTCGCGGCAATGCCTCTGAAATTCTGGCGCTGGCCGGGATGAGCGCCGGCGGGCGCGGGGTGGATACCACCGATACGGCCGCCGCGGCGCTGCCGGCGGCCCAGGCGCTGGCTCGTCGGCTGGCCACCGTGGTGGCGGTCACTGGCGAGGTGGACTACGTCACCGACGGCGAGCGGGTGCTCAGCGTGGCGGGGGGCAATCCGCTGATGACCCGGGTAGTGGGCACCGGCTGCGCACTGTCGGCGGTGGTGGCGGCGAGCGCGGCGCTGCCGGGAGACCGGCTGGAAAACGTGGCCGCCGCCTGCGGGCTGATGAAGCAGGCCGGGGAGATCGCCGCCCGTCAGGGAGGCCCAGGCAGCTTTATTCCGGCGTTTCTCGACGCGCTGTATCAGGAGGTGCAGGGATGAAACGCATCAACGCCCTGACCATCGCCGGCACCGATCCCAGCGGCGGGGCCGGTATCCAGGCCGATCTGAAAACCTTCTCCGCGCTGGGGGCCTATGGCTGCTCGGCGATCACCGCCCTGGTGGCGCAGAATACCCGCGGCGTACAGTCGGTCTATCGCATCGAACCGGATTTTGTGGCCGCGCAGCTCGACTCGGTGTTCAGCGATGTGCGTATCGATACCACCAAAATCGGCATGCTGGCGGAGACCGATATTGTGGAAGCCGTGGCCGAGCGGCTGGCGCGCTACCGGGTGGCCAACGTGGTGCTGGATACCGTCATGCTGGCGAAAAGCGGCGATCCGCTGCTGTCGGCTTCGGCGGTGGAGACCCTGCGTCAACGATTGTTGCCGCAGGTGTCATTGATCACCCCGAACCTGCCGGAAGCGGCCGCGCTACTCGATGCCCCCCATGCGCGTAACGAACGGGAAATGCTGGAGCAGGGGCGGGCGCTGCTGGCGCTGGGCTGCGGCGCGGTATTGATGAAGGGCGGCCATCTCGACGATGCCGAAAGCCCGGACTGGCTCTTCACCCGCGAAGGGGAACAGCGGTTCACCGCGCCGCGAGTGCAGACCAAAAATACCCACGGCACCGGCTGTACGCTCTCCGCCGCGCTGGCGGCGCTGCGCCCGCGTCACACGGACTGGGCAGCCACCGTTACCGAGGCGAAGGCCTGGCTGTCGGCGGCTCTGGCGCAGGCCGACTCTCTGGAGGTGGGCCACGGTATCGGGCCGGTGCACCATTTCCACGCCTGGTGGTAAATGGCAGCGCAACGGGACAGCAGAATCTCCTGAAAAAATGGCCCCCCGGCTGGAAAATAGCCTAAGTCGGTACCAGGCTTAACCTGCCCAAAAAAATTGGGTTGGGATAATGCATGCCGGCTTCGGCCGGCCTTACGGGAGATTGCTATGACTGATATTACGCAGTTGCTGGGCAAAGATGCCGAGAGCCTGTTGCAGCACCGTTGTATAACCATTCCGTCCGACCAGCTGTATCTGCCTGGCGCAGATTATGTTGATCGGGTGATGGTGGATAACAACCGACCACCGGCGGTGCTACGCAATATGCAGACCCTGTACAATACCGGACGCCTGGGGGGAACCGGCTACCTTTCCATTCTGCCGGTTGACCAGGGCGTGGAGCACTCGGCGGGCGCGTCCTTTGCCGCCAACCCGCTGTACTTTGATCCGAAAAATATCGTCGAGCTGGCGATCGAAGCCGGCTGTAACTGCGTGGCGTCGACCTACGGCGTGCTGGCCTCGGTGTCGCGCCGCTACGCGCATCGCATCCCTTTCCTGGTGAAGCTCAACCATAACGAAACGCTGAGCTATCCCACCGAATACGACCAGACCCTCTACGCCAGCGTTGAGCAGGCGTTCAATATGGGGGCGGTGGCCGTGGGAGCGACGATCTATTTCGGCTCGGAACAATCGCGTCGTCAGATAGAAGAGATTTCCGCCGCCTTTGAGCGGGCCCATGAGCTGGGCCTGGTCACCGTGCTGTGGGCCTATCTGCGCAATTCGGCGTTCAAGAAAGACGGTGTCGACTATCATGTTTCCGCTGACCTGACCGGTCAGGCCAACCACCTGGCGGCCACCATCGGCGCCGATATCGTTAAGCAAAAGATGGCGGAGAATAACGGCGGCTACAAAGCGGTTAACTTCGGCTATACCGACGACCGGGTGTACAGCAAACTGACCAGCGATAACCCCATCGATCTGGTGCGCTACCAGCTGGCCAACTGCTATATGGGCCGCGCCGGGCTGATCAACTCCGGCGGCGCGGCGGGCGGGGAGACCGACCTTGCCGACGCGGTGCGCACGGCGGTGATCAATAAACGCGCCGGCGGCATGGGGCTGATCCTGGGCCGCAAAGCGTTTAAGAAATCGATGGCCGACGGCGTGAAGCTGATCAATGCCGTGCAGGATGTTTATCTGGATGGCAAAGTGACTATCGCATAAGGCAAAAATCCGGGCGGCACCGCCCGGATTGCTCGTTGTTTGTACCAGATGCGGTTTATTAAGACTCTGCCGCGTTGGCGGTAAACGGTTTCGCATGCTGATCGCTGGTAAAGCCAGGCTGTTCAACGCGGATTAACGGGCACAGGAAGAAGGCCAGAATATATAAGGCGGTATAGGCTATTACCACGCCGATAGTGCTGAAATAGGGCAGCAGTACCACGGCAATCGCCGGCGCCAGAAAGTTCGACAGCCCGGCTGACAGGTTATAGACCGAAATGGCCGCGCCTTTATGGTTCGGCTCCAGCGCCGGGAACACCGCCGCCATCGGCACAAACGCGGCGACAAAAATCCCCAGGGCAATAGCCGGTACCAGCGCCATGGCAAAATTATGGCCGAAGTGCTGGGGCAGGTAATAGAACGCCAGGCTGGAAAGCGCCATCCCGATGCAGCCGAACCAGCGGATAACCTTCATCCAGCCCATTTTCTCCGCCATAATCCCCCAGAAAACGTTCGAAAAGATCGTGGTGAAGAAGAATGCCGCCCATACCTGCAGCCATTCCGAGGTGGTAAATCCCAGCTCATCAACAAACATCATCGGCATGATCACCGCAAAACCAAACAGCGACAGGGTGTTGATAATGCGCACAATGCTTGAGAACAGAATGCTGCGGTTGGTATAGAGCAGCGTCGCCGCGCGCCCCAGTTCGGCGAATTTTTCACGAGTGGTCAGGTTCTGCATATGGCGCGGCGTTTCGGTATGACGCATCGACACCAGCGCAATAATGCCGCCGGTGGCGCAAAAGAGCAGCGCCAGCCACAGGGTGCCCATTTCGCCAATGTGGGGAATGGTAAAGCTCGGAATATAGCTGCCGAACACGCCGATACCCACCGAGTAGACCGCCCAGAACCAGCCCAGCGCGGAGCTGGAACTGTCGCTGCGGACGTTGTGGATAATGGCGACGATAAAGGAGTAGAGGAACAGCGGGTAGGCCAGGCCGCGGATGCCATAAAACAGCAGGATCAGCGCATAGTTGGCGCGACCGAGGCCGAAGACGAGGAACAGTACGTGGAACACACACCACAGCACGAAGCCAATCAGCATGGCCTTGCGTGGGGTAATGATTTCCGCCACCACGCCGGAGACCCACGCCGACAGGGCGGCAGCCAGACCGTAGAGAGTAAAAGCAAAGGAAGCCTGCGCCGGGGTGAATCCGAGTGCTTTGATGTAGTGCGACAGAAAAGCCAGCTCAAAGCCGTCGCCGGTCATAAACACGGCGATGGCGACATATCCCCAGATGAGGTTGAGCGGTAGACCGTACCACTGTTTGTTATTAACGGACATGTTGACCTCGATTTCAGAGTGCAGATGAGTGTCTCCGCTGCACAGCAGCGGAGCATTATTGTTATAAAATAAGGAGGTATGTTATTCGCGAATCAGCCTGCCGGTCTGTTGTAGCGCCTTATAGGCCGCATACCTGCGCTGATGAAGCGGGCTAAACGCCGTCTCGCTGTGATAGGTGGCGTCCACCTGAGTAAACTGCTTCATGGCCTCCGGCAGCGAAGCCGCGACTCTGCCCGCCACCGCGCCGAGGATGGCGGAACCTAACAGCACCGGCTCGGGGCTGGCGGTGCTCACGACGCTAACGCCGCAGGCGTCGGCCAACAGCTGACGCACCAGCGGATGCTGCCCGGCTCCGCCGCTGATGACGATATTTTCACTCTCAATTCCGCAGGCGCGCTGGGCGTCAATGATCTGTCGCAGACCATAGCCAATCCCGCATAAGCCGGCAACGTACAGCGCGGTCAGGTTATCCAGGTCCCGCTCCATCCCCAGCCCGGCAATCAGCGCTTTCGCGTGGGGATCGGCAAGCGGCGCGCGATTACCGAGAAACTCCGGAACGACGTGCAGACCGGCGGCCAGCGTTACCGCTTCAGAAGGCGAAGCAACTTGCGTCAGAACGCGATCCGCCAGCCAGACCGGTAGAGGGACGCCTGCGGCTTTCGCTTGCTCGCGCGCTTCCGCCGCCGCCGGATGGAAGCTCAGCAGCTGGTCGATAGCCGCGCCGGCGGCGCTTTGCCCGCCTTCACTTAGCCAGTAGCCCGGCACCATCGCCGAATAGTAAGGGCCCCAGACGCCCGGGACGAATACCGCTTCCTGAGTGGTGGTCATGGTGCAGGAAGAAGTGCCGAAGACATAGGCCATATTGTTGACCGCGCCGTTAAGCACGCCGACGGTACCGATGCCGCCCGTGTGGGCGTCAATCATCCCCACCGCCACCGGCGTGCCGATCGGCAGGCCCATCTCCTCTGCCGCCGTGGCGCAAAGGCCCTCGCCGCAGGGGGTGCCTGGATCGACAATCCGCTGGCCGATGCGGACAAAATCTTCATCCGCCAGCTCTTCGAGGCCAATCTGGCGGAAGTAACCGGCATCCCAGCGTTGTTCATGCGCCAGGTAGGTCCATTTACAGGTCACCGTGCAGACCGAGCGGGCTTCATCGCCGGTTGAGCGCCAGGTGAGGTAATCGGCGAGGTCGAAGAAGTGGCGCGCCTGCTGATAGATGTGCGGGCGATTCTCCTTCAGCCACAAAATTTTCGGCGTTTGCATCTCCGGCGAGATTTTGCCGCCAACGTACCGCAGTACCGGGTGGCCCGTGGCATTGATCTTTTCCGCCTGCCCGGTGGCGCGATGATCCATCCAGACAATAATATTGCGGTCCGCATCGTCCGAAGGCCCGACCGCCAGCGGCGCATCGTTATCGCCAATCACCACCAGCGAGCAGGTGGCATCGAAGCCGATCCCGGCGATCGACGACGGCGAAACGCCGGCGTTGGCCACCGCCGTTTTAATGCAGTAGCACACCGCCTGCCAGATCTCACGGCTCGACTGCTCGACCTTGTTTCCGGCGCTGCGAAACAGGGTTATTTCCCGGGTCGCGTGGGCGAGGAGCTCGCCCCGCAGATTGAATACCCCGGCGCGCACGCTGCCCGAACCGACATCCACGCCAATAATGTTTTGCGTATCGTTTTGCATCACATCCTCTCACAGGCTGGCCAGGGTCAGAGATCCACGCTGTTCGGCAGGATCACAATGTCGCGCACGGTGACGTTTTTCGAACGCGTCACCATAAACAGCACCGACTCCGCCACTTCAATCGGCTGCATCAGGCTGCCGTTGGCCAGCGCTTCGTCCATTTTGGCTTTTGGCCAGTCGTCCAGCAGAGCGGTAACCACCGGGCCCGGCAGTACGGCGCCGACGCGCACGCCATACTGCGCCACCTGGCGACGAGTGGTGTGCACAAATGCCTGTACCGCGAATTTCGACGCGGTATAGACAGGCTCCCAGATCACCGGCACCACGCCCGCGATCGAGCTGGTGAAGATAATATCCCCGGATTTTTGCGCGATCAGATGCGGCAGGACGCTGCGCACGCAGCGGAAGGCGGCGTTGATATTAAGGTGCAGCACGCGGTCCCAGACGTCCGGGTCGCCCTCGGCCACCGGCCCGCCGATATAGGCGCCGGCGTTGGCGTGGAAGATATCGAGACGCCCGGTAAGCTGCAAAATGCCCTGCAGTAGGTTATCGACCTGGTCCGCCTGCATCAGGTCGACCTGCAGGGCGAAGGCGTTTTCGCCAAGTTCGGCGACCAGTTTGTTGAGCTTTTCGCCTTCGCGGTCGATCAGTACCACTTTTGCGCCAGCTCCCAGCAGGGTCCTCGCGCACTCGAGGCCGATACCGGACGCCGCGCCGGTGATCGCGGCGACTTTACCGCTGAGGGAAGTATTCATAGAGGAGACAGAGTGGTTCATTTTATAATCCTTTGCCGTGTCTGGTTAAAACTATCGAACGCGAGGGCATCACGTTCGAGGTGATAGACTAAAACTGGTAACATATTGAATATCAGCATCTTAATTCAGGCTTGCTGGCATGTTGAGGCGGTATGCGCGCGTACTTCCTGGCGTGAAAAGGATGCTCAATCGATGAAGCTATGTTGCTCTCGCTTCATCGATTGAGCAAGTGGGGAAATTAACAGCGACATGATTTTGTGACGCAAGTTGGAAAAATGAAGAAGATAACGATTTACGACCTGGCGGAACTTTCCGGCGTTTCGGCGAGCGCGGTGAGCGCTATCCTCAACGGTAACTGGAAAAAGCGCCGCATCAGCGCCAAGCTTGCGGAAAAGGTGACGCGGATTGCCGAGGAGCAGGGCTATGCGATTAACCGTCAGGCCAGCATGCTGCGCAGTAAAAAATCACACGTCATCGGTATGATTATCCCCAAATATGATAACCGCTACTTCGGTTCCATCGCCGAACGCTTTGAGGAGATGGCCCGCGAGCGCGGCCTGCTGCCGATTATCACCTGTACGCGCCGGCGTCCGGAACTGGAGATCGAAGCGGTAAAGGCGATGCTCTCCTGGCAGGTTGACTGGGTGGTCGCGACCGGGGCGACCAATCCGGATAAAATTTCCGCGCTATGCCAGCAGGCGGGCGTGCCAACGGTCAATCTCGACCTGCCGGGCTCTCTCTCGCCGTCGGTGATTTCGGATAACTACGGCGGCGCGAAAGCGTTGACTCATAAGATCCTGGCTAATAGCGCCCGCCGCCGCGGAGAGCTGGCGCCGCTGACCTTTATCGGCGGGCGCAGCAGCGACCATAACACCAGCGAGCGTTTACGCGGCTTCCACGATGCGCATCGCGAGCTGGGGCTTAGCGTGCCGCAGGCGAATATTCTGGCCCCCGGCTATTCGAAAGGCCACGTTGAGGACTGCCTGCAGGAGCGGTTTGGCAGCGCGAAGACGTTGTTGCAGGGGATATTTGTTAACTCGACGATATCCCTGGAAGGGGTTGTGCGCTGGCTGTCGCAGGTGGGGCTAACCGGCAGCGAGCAGCCGCCGATGGGCTGCTTCGACTGGGATCCGTTTGTCTATCTGCTGGGGCACGATATCGACATGGTGCAGCAGGACGTGCCGGCGATGCTGGACGCTGTTTTTTCGATTATTGACGCCGGCGAAGCCAGCCAGCAGCGGATTGAAATTCCCCCGCGACTGATGAGCAGCAGCTGAGTCGCTGTCTGGCTGTTAAACGTTACCGCGTCAGCAGCCAGCGGGCGGTATGCTCATCGGTCACCAGGCCATTGATCCAGCCGCCTTTAAGGGCGGCCAGGATCGCCGGTCGTTTATGTTCTCCACAGGCAGCGGCAATCCGCGGGCAGTGGCTCTGGCGGATATCATAGCTGGTGATCATGCGGTTGATCTCGCTGTCTACCACGTCGCCTTGCGCATCAATAAACCGCCCGAGGATCTCCCCAATGCCGCCGCGGGCGGTCAGCTCATCCATCTGCGCCTGATTGATAAAGCCGTCTTTAAAGATCGGACTTTGCGTGCCCAGCGGACCAATACCGACAAAAATCACGTCCGCCTCGCGGGCGACGCCGGAGACGCTGCGGAATAAGCGATTGGTGCACCACATTTCATACTCATCCGCGCTTTGGGCGTAGCGCGGCGCCGGCCACTGATAGTACTTGGCCTTAATTTTGCGGGTCAGCAGCAGGGGCACGTCATCGTAATAATTGCACTGCCCGTCGGCGTTCATGGCGCTGATCAGCGCCACGCAGCGGGTATTCAGGCTGTCAAAATCGATGCGCTGCAGCGCTTTTTTCAGGGTCAGGCCCGAGCCCAGACCGATAATTTTCTCTTTATCATCCTGCAGATAGCGAGCCATCAGCTGATAGCAGCCAAATGACACACTGTCGAGGGTGCTTTCTTCGCTAAAGGCGGGGACCACATTGCACTCGATCAAGCGGTATTTTTTCTGCAGCAACTGCGCATAATCGAGGCAGTTCGCTACCGGATGGTGCAGATTAATCGACACAATCCCTTCTTCTTTCGCGGCGGCGATCAGCCGTTGCACCACCGGTCTGGAGGTGCCCAGCTGGCTGGCAATCTCGCTCTGATTCTGGCCGGCGATGTAGTACATCCATGCGGCACGCACCTTCTGATCCAACCGGATATCGTCTTCTTTACTCATGTTTTCCCGCCCTAAGTTGCTGGCCAGGGCACGCAGTTGGCCCGGCGAATACCCGCATTCTCGCCGTGGTTGGCATAACTGGCAAGCTTTTGCTCTTTACTGGTCATTTGTAATTTAATTGGGTAATTGCTCTTTTGTGATCTATCGCTCTTATTTCGGTCAAATGATCAATTACAGTGGCGCCATCAACTCAAGGAGAGCAGAACATGAATAATCAATTCACATGGCTTCATATCGGTCTGGGTTCTTTTCATCGCGCGCATCAGGCGTGGTATCTGCATCGTCTGATTGCTTCCGGGGATAATCGCTGGCGCATCGCGGCGGGGAATATTCGCAACGACGCCGAGCAGGTGGTACAGGCGCTGGCGGCGCAGGGAGGACGTTACGTCCTCGAGACCGTCAGCCCGGAAGGGGAGCGCGAATATGAAGAGATCACCTCAATCCAGAAACTGCTGCCGTGGCAGGCCGGGCTACAGCCGCTGATTAACGAAGGGGCAAACCCGCAGACCAAAGTTATCGCCTTTACTGTGACGGAAGGGGGGTACTACCTGAACACTCGCCATCGGCTGGAAACCAGCAACCCCGATCTGCAGGCCGACCTGCAAGGCGAGTGCAAAACCATTTACGGCACCCTCGCGCGGATCCTGGAAAAGCGCATGGCCGACAACGCCGGGCCGCTGACCCTGCTCAACTGCGATAACGTGCGTCATAACGGCGAGCGTTTCCACGACGGTATGGTCGAGTTCCTGCAGCTCACCGGCAAACAGGCGGTGATTGACTGGATGGCGGCCAATACCACCTGTCCGAACACCATGGTGGACCGCATCACCCCGCGTCCGGCGGCCGATCTGCCGGCCCGCATCAAAGCGCAAACCGGAATTGATGACAAAGCGCCGGTGATGGGGGAGACCTTTATCCAGTGGGTAGTGGAGAACAACTTCCGCGATGCCCGCCCGAATCTGGAGGCGGTCGGCGTGGAGATGGTGGAGTCGGTCATCCCGTATGAAGAGGCGAAAATCCGTATTTTGAACTCGTCGCACAGCTGCATTGCCTGGGCGGGAACCTTAATCGGCCAGCAGTATATTCATGAAAGCACGCTGACCGATGTTATCTACGCCATTGCCGACCGCTACGTCACGGAGGACGTTATTCCGTGTCTCGGCGATAACGGTATTGATCTGCCGACCTACCGGGATGTGGTGCTTAAGCGCTTTACCAACCCCTATATCCAGGACACCAACCAGCGCGTCGCCGCCGACGGTTTCTCGAAAATTCCGGCGATGATCGCGCCAACCTTGCAGGAGTGCTACCAGCGCGGCGTCCGCCCGGAAGCGACCGCCATGCTGCCGGCGCTGTTCTTCGTCTTTATGGAGCAGTGGCACAAGGGAACTCTGCCATATCAGTACCAGGACGGCATCCTGGATGCGCAGGCGGTGCATGAGATGTTCGAGGCTCAGGATCCGGTGGCTGTCTACGCGCGCGATAAAGCCCTGTTTGGTGATCTCACCAACAACGCGGATTTCCTGGCGCTGATGCGCGAGAAAGTCGCCGCCGTTTACACGCTGATTAACTAAGAGGTGACTATGTATCTGGGTATCGATCTCGGCACATCGGAAGTCAAAGCGCTGGTCATTGATGAGAACCATGAGGTTATCGCCAGCCATAGCGCGCCGCTGAGTATTCAGCGGCCTCATCCGCACTGGTCAGAACAAGCGCCGGAGCTATGGTGGGAGGCGACGGAGTACCTGATGGCCACGCTACGGGAAAAATGCGCCCAGCATTGGCCGGCCATTAAGGCGATTGGCCTCTCCGGGCAGATGCACGGCGCGGTGTTGCTGGATGCAGAGGGGGAGGCGATCCGTCCGGCCATTCTGTGGAACGACACCCGCTGCGCCGCAGAGTGCGCCGAGCTGGAGGCGATGGCGCCGGAGCTGCATCAGGTGGCGGGCAACCTGGCGATGCCGGGCTTTACCGCGCCGAAGCTGTTGTGGGTGCGCCGTCATGAGCCGCAGCACTTTCAGCGCACCGCCACGGTGCTGTTGCCGAAGGATTATCTGCGCTACCGGATGACCGGGAAGAAAGTCTCCGATATGTCGGACGCCGCCGGGACGCTGTGGCTGGACGTGGCGAAGCGCGACTGGTCCGACGCTCTGCTGGACAAGTGCGGCCTGTCGCGTAGCCAAATGCCGACGCTGGTCGAAGGCTGCGAGATTTCCGCCACCCTTGACCCGCAGGTGGCTGCCCGCTGGGGGCTGAACGCCTCGGTGGTGGTGGCCGGGGGCGGGGGGGATAACGCGGTCAGCGCCATTGGCGTCGGCGCGGTCTCGCCGGGGGATGCGTTTATTTCGCTCGGCACCTCCGGGGTGCTGTTTGTGGTGACCGATGCCTATCGTCCGGCGCCGCAGTCGGCGGTACATGCGTTTTGTCACGTGCTGCCGAACCTGTGGCACCAGATGAGCGTCATGCTGAGCGCCGCCAGCTGTTTGCAGTGGTTCTGCCGTCTGACCGGCACCACGGAGGTGGCGCTGCTGGCGGAGATTGCCGAGCTAAGCGAGGAGGATAAAGCCAACGCGCCGTTCTTCCTGCCCTATCTCTCCGGGGAACGAACCCCGCATAACGATCCTGACGCCCGCGGCATCTTCTGGGGCATGACCCACGCCAGCCTGCGCGCGCAGCTCGGCTACGCGGTGCTGGAGGGGGTGAGCTTTGGGATCAACGACGGCCTGCAGGCATTGAAAGAGAGCGGGACGCCGATCGCGCAGTGCTCGCTGGTGGGCGGGGGCGCCCGCAGCCCGTTCTGGGCCCAGCTGCTGGCCGATATTCTCGCTATGCCGGTGGTGACCCACAAAGGCGGAGAGACCGGCGGCGCGCTGGGCGCGGCGCGGCTGGCCTGCCTGGCGGCGGGCAAACCCATTGCCGCGGTGTGTGAAAAACCGGAAGTCTGGCAGACCTGGCGTGCGGATCCTGTTCGCCACCACACCCTGATGAAACGCTACGCGCAGTTTAAAGCCCTGTATTTAAACGATCTTAAATATCGGCAGCACTGATTTTCATCATAACCGCCGCTTCGTTGCACGTCGCGGAGCGGCCACCCTGTACCCTGAAAACGAGGTCATTATGTCTATCAATAATAAACAGTGGCTCGGTTTACCCCTGAACCTGCTCTGGGGATACATCGCCATTGCCGTATTTATGACCGGCGACGGTTTTGAATTAGCCTTTCTGTCGCACTATATCAAAGCGCTCGGCTTCTCTCCGGCGGAGGCCTCCTTTGCCTTTACCCTCTACGGCCTGGCCGCCGCGCTGTCGGCGTGGATTTCCGGCGTGGTGGCGGAAATTATCACCCCGCTGAAAACGATGATGATTGGCTTCGTGCTGTGGTGCGTATTCCACGTGCTGTTCCTCGTTTTCGGCCTCGGTCACGCCAACTATGCGCTGATCCTGCTTTTCTACGGCATCCGCGGCTTCGCCTATCCGCTGTTCCTCTACTCGTTTATCGTGGCGATTGTCCATAACGTCAAAAGCGACAACGCCAGCTCGGCCATCGGCTGGTTCTGGGCGGTGTATTCCATCGGCATCGGGGTCTTCGGCAGCTATATTCCGAGCTTTACCATTCCGCACATTGGCGAAATGGGCACCCTGTGGCTGGCGCTGGCCTTCTGCCTTACCGGGGGCGTGATTGCCCTGGTTTCCCTGCGCCATATTCAAACGCCGCAGCATATGCAGAATCTCACCACCCGTGAGAAGTTTTCCGAGCTGGGACGCGCCGCGACGCTGCTCTATACCAACCGCAATATTCTGCTGTCGAGCATGGTGAGGATTATCAATACCCTCTCGCTGTTCGGTTTTGCGGTGATTATGCCGATGATGTTTGTCGATGAGCTGGGCTTCAGCACTTCAGAATGGCTCCAGGTATGGGCAGTCTTCTTCTTCACCACCATTTTCTCTAACGTGCTGTGGGGGATCCTCGGGGAAAAACTGGGCTGGATGAAGGTGGTGCGCTGGTTCGGCTGCATCGGGATGGCGCTCTCCAGCCTGGCGTTTTACTACATTCCTCAGCACTTTGGCCATAGCTTTGCGATGGCGCTGATCCCCGCCATCGCCCTCGGGATCTTTGTCGCCGCCTTCGTGCCGCTGGCGGCCGTGTTCCCGGCGCTGGAGCCGAAGCATAAAGGTGCGGCCATTTCGGTCTATAACCTGTCGGCGGGGATGTCGAACTTTCTCGCACCGGCGATTGCCGTGGTGCTGCTGCCGTTCTTCAGCACCATCGGGGTGGTGATCGCCTATACCGGATTGTACGTGGTGGCCTTTTTCCTCTGCGCCTTTATCCGCGTGGAGCAGCCGGGGTTCTCCCACAAGGAAGCAACCGCCCGCGAGCAGGTTGAATTCTCATAGGTACTGCGGCTGGCATGCGCTTCATGCCAGCCTTAATGAGGTGAACGAATGAGTATGCAGGCGGTTATTTTTGACATGGATGGCGTGATTATTGATTCCGAGGCGCTGTGGCGTCAGGCGCAGATTGACGCCCTCGCGCAGTGGGGGGCAACGGCGAGCGTTGCTGAATGTGAAACCCTGACCAAGGGCAAGCGCCTCGACGACATTGCCGGCACCTGGTGCCGCTATTTTCAGCTTGATCTCGCTCCGCAGCGGCTTGAAGACGCCATCCTGCAGCGCATCACCCGCCTGATTGCCGCGAAAGGCGAACCGATGCGCGGGGTGCAGGAGGCGTTACGCTATTTTCGCGAAGCGGGTTATAAGATTGCGCTCGCCACGTCATCATCTCGTCAGGTTATTGCCGCTGTGCTGAACAAGCTTTCGCTCTGGCACTTTTTTGACGCGATCTCCAGCGCGGATGATGAACCACGCGGCAAACCGCACCCGGCGGTGTACCTCACGACGCTGCGGAAGCTCAATCTCAACGCCAGCCAGTGTCTGGTGATTGAGGATAGCTTTACCGGCTTTTGCGCGGCCCAGTCGGCGGGGATTGCCACGATAGTGATTGCAGAAGATAGCCAGCACGCGCGTTTTCAGGCCGCCGCTGGCCGCTATCAAACCTTACCTGAACTGCTGGAAGCGCTTAGCGCGGAGCCAGCGGCGGTGGTATAAGTCAGCCATTTGTGGGCGCAGACATTCCCGGGATGTAGCTGGTCGGTTAATCTCTTCTCTGCGCTCACGCCCCATTGATAGCCTTAATCCGCGGGAAAGGTTCAGGGGGGCGCCAAACCGGTTTTTTTGCCGGGTGGCGGCTGCCGCCTGACCCGGCCTGGGTTGACTTCCCCGGATGGCGCGGCGCTTATCCGCGCGGCATGAGATCTGCGAACCGTAGGCCCGGCCAGCGCAGCGCCGCCGGGCAGTGTGCCCCTGTCCGCCTCAGCGTAGCAGCGGGCAGTCGGGCGGCAGCCGGCAGCGCAGGGCCGCCGGTAACAGCTCCATACGGAAGGTTTTGCCGCTGAGCGGCTCGCCGTCGAGGTTAAACGTCATCTCATGGGGCGCGGTTATTTCAAACCACGAGGAGACACCGTCAACAATATTCGGCGAGTTTTCCGGATTCGCCAGGGTGCTGAACAGGGCAGGGATCAGCTCTTCGCCGGTGAAAATGCGCAGATGCAGCAGACCATCGTTAATCAACGCCTCCGGGCACAGCTGCTGGCCGCCGCCGGCCTGGCGGCCGTTGCCGATGCCGATGACCAGCGCATCGCCCTGCCAGTGAAAGTTCTCCCCGCGGATCTCGCAGCGGTCCGGCTTCAGGGTATCCATGCGCATCAGACCGTGGATTAAATAAGAGACACCGCCGAGCGCGGCCTTGAGTTTTTCCGGCGTTTCGGTGGTGATCCGGGTGCCGAACCCGCCGGTCGCCATATTAATAAAGCCGGTTTTATCATTCACCCGGGCGATATCTATCGGCACATCGCGGCCGACGATCGCCAGCTTGAGGGCGCTGGCCAGGTCCTGCGGAATACCGACGCTGGTGGCAAAGTCGTTAGCCGTGCCCAGCGGTAAAATCCCCAGCGCCATCTTGCCGCCGCGCTCCACCAGCGCGGTCGCCACTTCATTAATGGTGCCATCGCCACCGCCGGCGATCACCGTTTCAACGTTCAGCTGCAGGGCTTCATCGATAAACCGAGCGGCATCGCCCTTTTCCCAGGTCACGCGGACGTGAATATCAATCCCTTCATCGCGTAACAGGTTAACCGCTTCGCGTAGCTGCGGTTCATTGGCACCTTTGCCGTTAAGGATCAGTAAGCTGGCAGGAAACGTAGACATCATCAAGGGAACCTTTATTGCTCAATGTTGCATAAAGTGTACCGCATGACGAAAGCGAAGACCGGAGGAGAGGCAAAAAAATAAGCCCGCGTAAGGGAGATTACGCAGGCTAAGGAGGTGGTTCCTGGTACAACTAGCATTTATGGGTTATGTTTTTCAGCGAAATGGATGATACCTGTTTCGATCGAAACGGTATGTGATCCGATTCTAATATCCTTACATCGTGAAAAAATAACGCAAATTAACTAGTTACCGTGCGGATTTCTGGTTGTTTGACCAGTAAAGTTGCGCATCAGCAGGGCATACTGCAGGGGCAGGTCGTCCGGCACAGGCAACCAGACGGTATAGCCATCGCCCGGGGCCACCGGCATGGTTTCGCCTTTACCATTCTCCATATGCTCAAGGGTGAAGTTGACGTTACCCTGCGGGGTCATCAGCTCAAGGCTGTCGCCGACGCTGAACTTATTTTTGACCGCCACGGCCGCCAGCGGGCCGTTACGCTCTCCGGTGAATTCGCCGACAAACTGCTGGCGCTCGGAGACGGAGTAGCCGTACTCGTAGTTCTGATAATCGTCATGGGTATGGCGGCGCAGGAAGCCTTCGGTGTACCCGCGGTGGGCCAGCCCCTCCAGGGTCTCCAGCAGGCTGGTATCGAACGGTTTGCCGGCGGCGGCATCGTCGATCGCCTTGCGGTAAACCTGAGCGGTGCGCGCGCAGTAGTAGAAGGATTTGGTGCGGCCTTCGATCTTCAGCGAGTGAACGCCCATCTGGGTCAGACGCTCAACGTGGGCGATAGCCCGCAGATCTTTCGAGTTCATGATGTAGGTGCCGTGCTCGTCCTCAAAGGCGGTCATGTACTCGCCCGGACGTTTGGCTTCCTCAATCATAAAGACTTTATCGGTCGGCGCGCCGATGCCGAGGGTTGGCTCCACGGTCTGCACCGGGATCGGCTCATATTTGTGGACGATGTTGCCGACGTCGTCCTCTTTGCCTTCCGCCACGTTGTATTCCCAGCGGCAGGCGTTGGTGCAGGTCCCCTGGTTCGGGTCGCGCTTGTTGATATACCCGGAGAGCAGGCAGCGGCCGGAGTAGGCCATGCACAGCGCGCCGTGGACGAAAATCTCGATCTCCATCTCCGGCACCTGGCGGCGAATCTCTTCGATTTCATCCAGCGACAGTTCACGCGACAGGATCACGCGGGTCAGCCCCATCTGCTGCCAGAATTTGACCGTCGCCCAGTTGACGGCGTTGGCCTGCACTGAAAGATGGATCGGCATCTCCGGGAAGTGTTCCCGCACCAGCATGATTAAACCCGGATCGGACATGATCAGCGCGTCCGGACCCATCTCCACCACCGGCTTCAGATCGCGAATAAACGTTTTCAGCTTGGCGTTATGCGGGGCGATGTTGACCACCACATAGAATTTTTTACCCAGCGCGTGGGCTTCATTGATGCCGAGCTGCAGATTTTCGTGATTGAATTCGTTGTTACGCACGCGCAGCGAGTAGCGCGGCTGGCCGGCATAAACGGCATCGGCGCCATAGGCGAAAGCGTAACGCATATTCTTCAGCGTTCCCGCCGGGGAGAGGAGTTCTGGTTTAAACATGGTGTTCTCGTTCTGATGACAGGTCAGATTCGCCGCACCTGGTGCGGCGAGTTGGGGAGTGTCCCCACATTAAGGGCGGGCATTGTAGCGCCGCGGCGAAGGGGAGTAAATATCAGATAGGTATCTTTCAGTATGGCTAATTTGTTTGCCATTTTGAACCTGGGCAGTACTCACACTGACAGCGTTAATAACGTCTGGTGGGATAGGCTCTATGGAGTTTCCCGGGTTGCGGCGTAAACGCCTTACCCGGGCTACGGATTGCAGATGGCGGTGAACGTGTAGCCCGGCGAAGCGCAGCGCGAGCCGGGAAAAGGCTAACTACGCCAGCCGGCAGGCGTCCGCTTCCCAGCGGTAGCCAACGCCATACACCGCGCGGATAAACGACTGCTCGGCGTCCAGCGCCTCCAGCTTGCGCCGCAGGTTCTTGATGTGGCTGTCGATGGTGCGATCGGTGACTACCCGATAATCGTCATACAGATGGTTGAGTAGCTGTTCGCGGGAGAACACTTTGCCCGGCTCCTGGGAGAGGGTTTTCAGCAGCCGGAACTCGGCGGGAGTGAGGTCCAGCAGCTTGTCGCGCCAGGAGGCCTGAAAACGACCTTCGTCGACAATCAGCGGGCTCTGGGCGTCCAGCGCCTGCAGATCGCGCTGCGGTTTGCAGCGGCGGAGGATGGTTTTTACCCGGGCGACCACTTCCCGCGGGCTGTAGGGCTTGCAGATATAGTCGTCGGCGCCTATTTCCAGCCCCAGCAAACGGTCGATCTCTTCGATTTTCGCCGTCACCATCACCACCGGAACATCGGAGAAGCGGCGAATTTCCCGGCACAGCGTCAGACCGTCGGTACCGGGCAGCATCAGATCCAGCAGGATCAGGTGCGGCGGCGTCTGGCGGACGTAGGGCAGGACCTTGTCGCCGTGGTTAATCAACGCAGGCGCATAGCCGGCGGCCTGCAGATAATCAATCAGCAGTTGGCCGAGCTTCGGTTCATCTTCCACGATAAGGATGCGTGGGGTGTTTTCATCTACAGGCAATTCAGTCATACGTCTCTCGGTAAATCATGTTCCAGAGGTAACTCAACTTTAATGCTAACCCCGCCAAAAGGCGAATGGTCGGCACGCAGGGTGCCGCCGTGGGCCGCTACGATATTGAGGCAAATCGCCAGCCCGAGGCCGGAGCCGCCGCTGGCGCGGTTGCGCGATCCTTCCGCCCGGTAAAAGCGTTCGCACAGGCGGGCCAGCTGCTCATCGCTGACGCCGGGGGCGCTGTCGGCGAAGTCAATCACCAGCATGCGACCGCTGGGGCGGGCGGTAATGTGCAGGCTGCCGCCGCTGTCGGTATAGCGCAGGCTGTTCTCCAGCAGATTGTTGAAGAGCTGCATCAGGCGGTCGCGGTCGCCGAAGATCATCGCCTGCTCCGGGAGCGACACCTGAATGCTTAGCTGCCGGCTGGCGAAGCGCTCGCGAAAAGCGCCCGCCGCCACTTCCAGCAGGGTGATGATATCCAGTGAGGTTTTCTGGTAGGCCAGCGCCCCCTCGTCGGACATCGACAGCTGATGGAGGTCGTCCACCAGCTTGGTGAGGGTAGCCACCTCGGCCTGCAGAGAAGGAATCGACTCGGGGGTAAAGCGCCGGACCCCGTCCTGAATCGCCTCCAGCTCGCCGCGCAGCACCGCCAGCGGGGTACGCAGCTCATGGGAGATATCGGCCATCAGATCGCGACGCATCTGCTGGTTGCGCTCCAGGGTGCTGGCGAGCTGGTTAAAATCCTGCGCCAGGCGGCCGAGCTCATCGCCGCCGGTCACCGTCACGCGGGTGGAAAAGTCGCCCGCCGCCAGCTTATGGGTGCCTTCCACCAGCCGCTTCACCGGCGCCAGCAGACCGCGGGCCAACGGGAAAGTGGCCAGCGCGGCAAGCAGGGTGGCAAGGGCGACGATCAGCCAGCTGGTGCGCTTTTGCTGCCGGTCGAAGTTAATGTCGGTATTGCGCGTCAGCCGCTCTACCGGCGAGGCGATCACTTTGCCCACCTCCGCGCCGTTGACCACGATGCTGCGCTGGGTGCCGTCCTCCGGGACGCGCTCACGCGGCCCCACCAGCACGCGCCCCGACTGATCCACCACCCAGAACATGGTGCGCCAGCCGTGGGGCGGCATTTCCGGCCTCGGGCGCGGGCCGTCAGGGGGGCCATCCGGCGGCGGCCCGTCCGGGGCGGCGTCCGGCTTCATGGCGTGCCCCGGCGGCGAGCGGTCGTCGTTATCCCGTTCGAAGGTGCGCAGCAGCTGGAAGATAAAGCGGTCATTGTTGCGCAGAAACGCCCAGCTGCCATGCTGGGCATACTGCTCGCTCAGCGCGTCGCTGAGCATGGTTAAGCGCTGCTCATTGCCGCGCTTGATATAGTCGATAAACCCGCGTTCAAAACTAATGCGCACCGCCCAGTGCATGCTGATCAGCAGCACGATGCAGGTGGCGAATATAGCGAGGAACAGCTTGCCGGTAATACCCGGGCGCCAAAATTTCACGATCCACTCCTGTTGCGTCGACGGAGGACGGTATTGCTGCCGACGTCATCCGGTACCCGGGAAAAGATGAGCGCCGGCAGGGCGATGATCGCCGCCATGCTCAGATAGGTGTAGAGAAAGACCTGATGGGTGCTGGCGGCGTCGAGACTCATATGCTGCTGGCCATACAGTCCCAGCAGCAGCCCGGCGATGGTCACGCCGATACTCATCGACAGCTGCATCACCATCGACAGCAGGCTGTTGCCGCTGCTGGCCAGATCGTCCGGGAGATCTTTCAGCGTCAGGGTATTCATTGAGGAGAAGCGGCTGGCGTTGATCATCCCCTGCAGAAACAGGACCAGCGGCAGCGCGTAATACCAGCCGGCCAGGGCGCTAAACATAAACAGCAGGCTGACCGCCGCCAGGCCCAGGGTGCTGGCGACCAGCACCCGACGGTAGCCAAAGCGGTTGACCACCTGGACCACGATCCGCTTCATGCCCATGCTGCCGAGCACCATCGGGATCATCATCAGCCCGGCGTGAAAGGGGGAGAAGCCGAGGCCGATCTGCAGAAACACCGGGGTCATAAACGGCAGCATGCCGCTGCCGATGCGTCCGGCGAAGCTGCCGCCGAGGCCGAGAGAGAAAGTGCGGTTGCGAAACAGGTTAAGGCTAAACAGCGCCCGGGCGTTGCCGCGGGCGTGCCACAGGTAGAGCAGCAGGGCGCAGAGGCCGACGGCCACCAGCCCCGCCAGCCAGGCAGGGGAAATGCCGAGCCCTTTCTGGCCGTCGAGCGCCAGGGTCAGGGTCGCCATCCCGGCAGCCAGCAGCAGAAAGCCGGAGAGATCGAAGCGCCGGGTCTGCATGGTGTAGTTGGGCATCAGACAGAGGGTGGCGATAGCGCCGACGATCCCCACCGGGATATTGATGAGGAAGATCCAGTGCCAGGAGGCGTACTCCACCAGCACCCCGCCCAGCGCCGGGCCGAGCAGCGGGCCGACCTGGCCCGGCAGGGTAACGAAGGTCATCGCCGCCATATACTGATCGCGCGGGACGATCTTCATCACCGTCAGGCGGCCGACCGGCACCATCATCGCGCCGCCGACCCCCTGCAGCACCCGCGCCATCACCAGCTGGTCGAGGGTGCTGGCCTGGGCGCAAAACAGCGATCCGGCGGTAAACAGCACGATGGCGGTGAAGAAGATATTGCGCACCCCGACCCGGTCGGCCAGCCAGCCGCTGGCCGGCAGCATCACCGCCACCGTTAACACATAGGAGACGATAATCATATGCATATGCAGCGGACTCTCCCCGAGGCTTTTGGCCATCGAGGGGAGGGCGGTGTTAACGATGGTGGTGTCCAGCGACTGCATAAAGAAGCCGAACGCCACTATCCATAGCTGCCAGCGCACGCTGGCCGGGAGGTCTGTCATGTTATTCGCTTACCGGTTGAGAGGAGTGACGCGAAAAACGCAGCCGCAGACGGTCAAAGAAAAGATAGACCACCGGCGTGGTGTAGAGCGTTAACAGCTGGCTCATCACCAGACCGCCGACGATGGTGATCCCCAGCGGCTGGCGCAGCTCAGAGCCATCGCCCCCGGAGAGCACCAGCGGCAGGGCGCCGAACAGCGCGGCGAGGGTGGTCATCATAATCGGCCGGAAACGCAGCAGGCAGGCCTGGAAAATCGCCTCTTCCGGCGTCAGGTTGCCGTTGCGCTGCGCCTCCAGGGCAAAATCAACCATCATGATGGCGTTTTTCTTAACGATGCCAATTAATAACATAATCCCAATCAGGGCGATTAGGCTGAACGGGGCATCGAAGATCTCCAGCGCCAGCAGAGCGCCCACCCCGGCGGAGGGCAGCGTCGAGAGGATGGTCAACGGATGCACATAGCTCTCATATAGCACCCCCAGCACGATATAGACCGTGGCGATAGCCGCGAGGATCAGGATCACCTGCGCGTTCATGGTCTGCTGGAACACCTGAGCGGTACCGGCAAAGGAGCCGCGCACGCTCGACGGCACCCCGAGCTGGGTCATCGCGCGGTCAATGGCCTCGCTGGCTTCCGACAGCGAGCGGCCGGTGGGCAGGTTAAAGGAGATAGTGGATGCCGCCGACAGCCCCTGGTGGTTCACCGACAACGGGGCATTGGCCGGCTGCCATTTGGCGAAGTAGGCCAGCGGGATCGGCTTGCCGTCGCTGTTAATGACGAACATCTTATCCAGGGCGCTGACGTCCTGGGTGTAGGCCGGATCCACTTCCATCACCACCTTATACTGGTTGAGCGGCTGGTAGATGGTAGAGATCTGCCGCTGGCCAAAGGCGTTGTTCAGCAGGTTGTTGGCGTCCTGGACGCTGATGCCGAGGCGCGACATGGTATCCCGGTCATAGACCAGGTCCATTTCGGCGCCATTGTCCTGCTGATCGGAGTTGACGTCCGCCAGCTCCGGCAGCGCCGCCAGCGCTTTGCGGATCTTCGGCTCCCACTCGCGCAGCGCCGACAGGTCGTCGGACAGCAGGGTGTACTGATAGCTGGCGTTCGACTGCCGGCCGCCGACGCGGATATCCTGCACCGCCATCAGGAACAGGTTGGCCCCGGGCTCGTTGGCCAGCTTTTTGCGCAGCCGGTCGATCACCTGCTGCGCCGTCTCGTGGCGCTGGTCGCGCGGCTTGAGGGTGATAAACATCATCCCGCTGTTGACCCGCGAGCCGCCGGTAAAGCCGGTGACGTTATCCACCGCCGGATCTTCGCGAATGATCTTCATAAAGTCCTGCAGCTTGCCGCGCATCGCCTGGAAGGAGATGCTCTGGTCGGCCTGAATGCCGCCCATCAGCACCCCGGTGTCCTGTTCCGGGAAGAAGGTTTTCGGGATCGAAATGTAGAGCCAAACGCTGAGGGCGATGGTGCCCAGCACCACCAGGCCGGTCAGCCGGCTGTGCTTCAGCACCCATTTTAACGATTTACCATAGCCGCCCTGCACGGCCACCAGCAGGCGGCCAAAGCCGCGGTTGCGCGTCGGCTGGTGGGGCTTGCCGCTTTTCAGCAGCCAGCCGCACATCATCGGCGTCAGGGTGAGGGAGACCGCCAGCGAGATGCCGATCGCCACCGACAGGGTGACGGCGAACTCGCGCAGCAGGCGGCCGGGCAGGCCGCCCATCAGCAGCAGCGGCAGGAACACCGCCACCAGCGACAGGCTCATCGACAGCACGGTAAAGCCGACCTCGCGGCTCCCCTGCAGCGCCGCCTGCAGCGGTTTCATCCCCGCTTCCAGATGGCGGGAGATATTCTCCAGCACCACGATAGCGTCATCCACCACGAAGCCGGTGGCGATGGTCAGGGCCATCAGCGACAGGTTATTGAGGCTGAAGCCGCACAAATACATCGCGGCGAAGGTGCCGATTAAGGATACCGGGACGGCGACGGCCGGGATCAGCGTGGCGCGCCCCGAGCGCAGGAACAGGAACACCACGAGGATCACCAGCGCCACCGAAATCACCAGCGTCTGCTCCACCTCCTCCAGCGAGGCGCGGATGGTCGGCGAGCGGTCCTGGGCGATCTGCAGGTCGATAGCCGCCGGAATGGTCTGCTGCAGCTCCGGCAGGCGGGCGCGGATGCTGTCCACCGTCTGGATAATATTGGCTTCCGGCAGTTTGCGGATCATCAGCAGGATCGCCGGTTTGGCGTTGGTCATCCCGGCGTTGCGTACGTCCTGCACCGAATCCGAGACGGTGGCGACATCCCCCAGCCGCACCGCGGCGCCATTTTGATAGTGGACGATCAGCGGCTGATAGTCGGCGGCGGTCTTCAGCTCATCGTTGGTCTGCACCTGCCAGCGGTGCGCGCTGTCCTCCAGCGCCCCCTGCGGTTTGCGCACGTTGGCGTCGCTGATGGCGGTGCGCACCGCGTCCAGCGACACGCCCTGGTTGAACAGCGCCTGCGGGTTGAGGTCGACGCGCACCGCCGGCAGGGAGCTGCCGCCGACGTCGACATCGCCCACGCCGTCGATCTGCGCGATGGTCTGCGCCAGCTGGGTGGAGGCGAAATCATACAGCTCACCCTGGGAGTAGGTGTCCGAGGTCAGCGTCAGGATCATGATCGGCGCATCCGACGGATTGGCTTTGCGATAGGTCGGCCGGCTGGGCATTCCGCTCGGCAGCAGGCTTTGCGCGGCGTTGATCGCCGCCTGAACGTCGCGCGCCGCGCCGTTGATATCGCGGTCGAAGTTAAACTCGAGAATGATGCGGGTGCTGCCGAGCGAGCTGGAGGAGGTCATCTCATTGACCCCGGCAATCCGCCCCAGGGAGCGCTCCAGTGGGGTGGCCACCGACGAGGCCATGGTCTCCGGCGAGGCTCCCGGCAGCGAGGCGCTAACCATGATCACCGGGAAGTCCACCTGCGGCAGCGGGGCTACCGGCAGCAGCCGGAAGCCGAGAATGCCGCACAGGGTGATGGCCAGCGAGATGAGGATCGTCGCCACCGGGCGGTAAATGAAGAGGGCGAAAAACTTCACTTACGCCTCCTCTTCCTGACGCGGGAAGCGGCGCTTCAGGTGCAGCGACAGGCGGTCGAACAGCAGATAGATCACCGGGGTGGTGAACAGGGTCAGCACCTGGCTGAGCATCAGACCGCCGACCATGCCGATCCCCAGCGGACGCCGCAGCTCGGCGCCGACGCCGGTGCTCAGCATCAGCGGCAGGGCGCCGAGCAGGGCGGCGAGGGTGGTCATCAGGATCGGCCGAAAACGCAGCAGACAGGCCTGGTAGATCGCCTCTCGCGGCGGCATGCCCTGCTCGCGCTCAGCGGCCAGCGCGAAGTCGATCATCATGATGGCGTTCTTCTTCACGATGCCGATCAGCAGAATGATGCCGATGATGGCGATCACGTCCAGCTCGCTGCCCGCCAGCCACAGCGCCAGCAGCGCCCCGACCCCGGCGGTGGGCAGGGTGGAGAGAATCGTGATCGGATGGATAAAGCTCTCGTACAGCACCCCCAGCACGATATACATCGCCACCACCGCGGCGACCACCAGCCAGACGGTGCTGCCGAGCGCCGACTGGAAGGCCAGCGAGCTGCCCTGGAACTGGGTGCGAATATCGGTCGGGAAATCCAGCGACTGTTCGGCGGCGAGGATCGCCTCCACCGCTTCGCCCAGCGAGTAGTTGTCCGGGACGTTAAACGAGATGGTGGTCACCGGGAACTGATCGAGGTGGTTCACCGACAGTGGGGTAAAGCGCTGCTCCACCGTGGCGATGGCGGTCAACGGCACGATGCCGCCGTCGCTGCTGGTGAGGCGGATATTCTCCAGCGCCGCCAGGCCCGGCGTCGCCTCGGTATCCTGTTCGAGCACCACGCGATACTGATTCGCCTGAGTGTAAATAGTGGAGATCAGCCGCTGGCCGAAGGCGTTGTACAGCGCGTTATCGACATCGGCCATTGAGATGCCGAGGCGGCTGGCGCTGTCGCGATCCACCTTGATATAGGCGGCCAGGCCTTTGTCCTGCCAGTCGCTGCTGACGTCGGCCAGCTGCGGCTGGGCCTGCAGGCGGCTGAGCAGCGGCGGCACCCAGGTGCTCAGCGCCTCGAGGGAGTTTGCCTGCAGGGTGAATTGATACTGGGTGCGGCTCACCGTGGTGTCGATGGTCAGGTCCTGGGTCGGCTGCAGGTAGAGCGCCACGCCGGGGACGCCGTCCACCGCCTGCTGCAGACGGCTAATCACCGTCTGGACACGGTCGTCGCGTTCGTCCAGCGGCTTGAGGTTGATCTGCAGGCGGGCGCTGTTCAGCGCCGGGTTGGTGCCGTCGACGCCGACGAAGGAGGTCAGACTCTCCACCGCCGGATCCTTAAGGATAATGCTGGCCACCTGCCGCTGGCGCTCGGCCATGCTGGCGAAGGAGACCGACTGCGGCGCCTGGAGGGTACCCTGGATAATGCCGTTATCCTGGATCGGGAAAAAGCCTTTCGGGATAAAGACCCACAGGATAATCGACAGCGCCAGGGTGCTCAGGGCGACGCCGAGCGTCAGCCACGGATGATTCAGCACCCGGCTCAGCCAGCGGCCGTAGACGGCGATCACCCGTTCGAAGAAACGCTCGCTGGCTCGCGAGAATCGGTTCTGCTTACGCAGCGATTCGTGGCTTAGCATACGGGCGCACATCATCGGCGTCAGGGTCAGGGAGACCACCGCCGATATAAGAATAGCGACGGCAAGGGTGACGGCGAATTCGCGGAACAGGCGGCCGACGATATCGCCCATAAACAGCAGCGGGATCAACACCGCGATCAGCGAGAAGGTGAGGGAGATGATGGTGAAGCCGATCTCCCCCGCGCCCTTCAGCGCGGCGGCCAGCGGCTTCTCGCCTTTTTCGATATAGCGCGAGATGTTCTCGATCACCACGATGGCGTCATCCACCACGAAGCCGGTGGCGATGGTCAGGGCCATCAGCGTCAGGTTGTTGATCGAGAAGTCGAGGAACACCATCACCGCGAAAGTGCCCACCAGCGATAGCGGCACCGCGACGCCGGGAATAATGGTCGCCGGCACGTTGCGCAGGAACAGATAGATGATCATCACCACCAAGGCGATGGCCAGCATCAGCTCAAACTGGGTGTCGCGCACCGAGGCGCGGATGTTGGTGGTCCGGTCGGAGAGGACCTGCACCTTCACCGATTTCGGCAGGCTCTCGGTGAGCTGCGGCAGCATCTGGCGAATGCTGTCGGCGGTGTCGATGATGTTGGCCCCCGGCTGGCGCTGGACGTTCATCACGATGGCCCGCTGCTGGTTGGCCCATGCCCCGAGCCAGCTGTTTTCGGCCCCTTGTTCGACGCTGGCGACATCGCCGAGCCGGATCGGCGCCCCGTTCTGATAAGCGATAATCAGCCGGCGATAATCCTCAGCGGACTGCATCTGATCGTTAGCGGAAAGCGTCACCGCGCGGGCCGGGCCGTCGAGGCTGCCTTTCGCGGAGTTAACGTTGGCGCTGGTGATAGCGGTGCGCACGGTTTCGCTGGTCAGGCCGAGGGCGGCGATGGCCTGGGCGTTAAGCTTCACCCGCACCGCCGGGCGCTGGCCGCCGGCGAGGGTCACCAGACCGACGCCGGAAACCTGGGAGATCTTCTGCGCCACCCGGGTCTCCACCATGTCCTCAACCTGGGTCATCGGGATGGCGGAGGAGGTGACGGCGAGGGTCATGATCGGCGGATCCGCCGGGTTCACCTTGCTGTAGACCGGCGGGTTGGGCAGATCGCTCGGCAGCAGATTGGTGGCGGCGTTAATGGCCGCCTGCACTTCCTGCTCGGCGACGTCCAGCGGCAGGGTCAGCTGGAACTGCAGCGTGACTACCGAGGCGCCGCCGGAGCTTTGCGACGACATCTGCTTAAGGCCGGACATCTGGCCGAACTGGCGCTCCAGCGGGGCGGTGATGGCGGAGGTCACCACGTCCGGGCTGGCGCCCGGATAGAGGGTGACTACCTGAATGGTCGGGTAATCGACCTCCGGCAGGGCGGAGACCGGCAGAAAGCGGTAGCCGATGATCCCGGCCAGCAGGATAGCCACCATCAGCAGAGTGGTGGCCACCGGACGCATAATAAACAGCCGGGACGGGCCGCCGGTGCGGCCTGGAGGTAACACCTGCATCAGGAACGCGCTCCGTGTTTACCGCTCTGGCGCGGGGCGGGCTGCGCCTGCTCGCCGCTGCTGGCGGTGACAACTTCCACCTTCGCCCCCTCGGTCAGGCGGTCAATCCCGTCGGTGACCACGCGATCTCCGGCGGAAAGCCCGGCGCTGATGACTACTTTCTGGCTGTCCTGGATGCCGGGCGTCACGCTGTGTTTGCTGACCTTATTCTCATCGTTCAGCACCCATACGAAATGCCCTTCGTTGCCCATCTGCAGCGCGGCGGCAGGGATCACCACCGCGTTCTGCTGGGTGTCCACCAGCAGGCGGGCGTTAACGAACTGATTGGGGAACAGCGCGTCGTCCAGATTGCTAAAGCGTGCCTTCAGCTTGATGGTCCCGGTGGTCGCATCGATCTGGTTATCGAGGCTCAGCAGCTCGCCGACGCTGATTTTCTGCTTATTGGTGCGATCCCAGGCTTCGACGCTGAGCGCTTTGCCCGCTTTCTGCGCCTGCACCACCGTGGCGATGCTGCTTTCCGGCAGGGTAAAGACCACGTCGATCGGGTGCGTCTGGGTAAGGACCACGATCCCGGTGGTATCCCCGCTGGAGATCTGGTTGCCGATATCGACCTGCTTTAAGCCGACGCGGCCGTCAATTGGCGCGGTAATGCGGGTCCAGTCGAGCTGCAGCTGGGCGCTGGCGACGGCCGCTTCATCAGCTTTCACCGTGCCGGCGGATTCCACCACCAGCGACTGCTGAGTGTCGAGCTCCTGGCGGGAGACGAGGTTGGTCTTCACCAGCTGCTGGTAACGAGCGAGATCGCGGCGGGCGTTGGCGAGGGTGGCCTGATCTTTCGCCAGCTGACCCTGCGCCTGGGCGAGAGCGACTTTAAACTGGCTGGGGTCGATCTGCGCCAGCAGGTCGCCGGCTTTGACCTGCTGACCCTCCTGGAAGTGAAGGCTCAGCAGTTGGCCGTCGACCCGGCTGCGGACGGTGACGGTGTTGGCCGCCGTCACCGTACCCAGCCCGGTAAGATAGCGCGGGACCGCTTCTTCGGTGGCGGTGGCCGCCTGCACCGGCGCCAGCGCGGCGCCAAAGCGGCCATGGCGTGCGCCGCCCGGCCCCTGCGGGCCATGCCCGGCGGCGGGAGCCCCGCTGCCGCTCGTCCCGCGATCGTGCCAGAACCAGTAGGCGGCCCCGGCGATAATCACTACCGCCAGCGCGGCGCCCCAACGACGTATGTTACTGCCTTTCATTAGTTTACGGTCTCATCCTGAAGCGTTTCGCTGAATGATACTAGTTTAGTGAGGGAAGGGGCCGTAAAAATGGAGGAATTATGAAAAGAAGGTTGAGAAATGTCTGGATAACCGCCGCGACGCCGGGCGCTCCCGCGGCCGATATCCGGGGTGATATCAACTTTTAGTTTAAAAAAGCAAAAAATAGTTGTATCCGCGGGGGCTTTAATTAGATTTATGCGGTGAATAAATCAGTGCATTCTCATAATAATAAAATATGCACTTAAAAATCAACGTGTTAAATAATCAGGGGTCATTGCTGTGGCAAACGCAAACAAACTCACGCTCTTCATCGTCATTTTTATGCTGATGGGGATCCTCTCCGGCGCGGCTATCCATGCCTACGCGACGCCAACCACCGTCTCCGCCTGGGCGGACAATATTACGCTGCTCACCGATCTGTTTCTGCGGTTAATCAAAATGGTCATCGCGCCGTTGGTGTTCAGCACCCTGACGGTCGGCATTATGCGCCTCGGCGAGACGGCGACCATCGGCCGGGTAGGCGGCAAGGCGATGGTCTGGTTCATCACCTCCTCAGTACTATCCATTCTCGTCGGGCTGGTGATCGTCACCTTCCAGCACCCGGGCGCCGGGTTAAACCTGGCGGTGCCGAAAGAGGCGGTGGATACCGGCCTGGCGGTCAGCGGCATGAGCCTGAAAGGATTCCTGTCGCATACCATCCCCACCAGCATCACCGAGGCGATGGCCAACAACGAGATCCTGCAGATCGTGGTGTTCTCGATGTTCTTCGGCATCGCCGGCGCGTCGCTGGGGGAGAAGTTCAATGCTCCGCTGGTGGCGGCCCTTAACGTGGTGTCGCACATTATGCTGAAGGTGACGGGCTATGTGATGTACGTTGCGCCGCTGGCCATCTTCGCCGCCATCTCGTCGGTGATTGCCTCCCAGGGGCTGGGGATCCTGCTCAACTATGCTTCGTTCATCGGCGGCTACTACCTGGCGGTGCTGTTGACCAGCGCGGTGCTGATTGCCGTCGGCTATATGGTGCTGAAAAAAGAGGTTTTCCGCCTGCTGAACATGCTGAAAGATCCGGTGCTGGTGGCCTTTACCACCAGCAGCTCGGAAGCGGCCTATCCGAAGACCCTTGAGCGACTGGTGAAGTTTGGCTGCTCGCGCAATATCGTCTCGTTCGTCCTGCCGATTGGCTACTCGTTCAACCTCGTTGGCTCGATGGTCTACTGCTCCTTCGCCGCGATGTTTATCGCCCAGGCCTATAACGTGCCGCTGAGCTTTAGCGAGATTACGGTCATGATGCTGACCCTGATGCTGGCCTCGAAAGGTATCGCCGGGGTGCCGCGTTCGGCGCTGGTGGTGCTGGCGGCGACGATCCCCAGCTTCAATATACCGGTCGCCGGGATCCTGCTGCTGATGGGTATCGACCATTTCCTCGACATGGGGCGCTCCGCCATCAACGTGCTGGGTAATGGCATCGCCACCGCGATGCTGTCGAAAAATGAAGGGTTGCTGACCGACGAGGAAGCGCAGCCGGACTGGGAAGTGGAGAAAGCGGAAGCCTGATCCTGCCGCGCCCTTTCACTGAGGGCGTTATTCCACAAGGAAAAAAGAACCCCTGACAGGCACGTCAGGGGCAATGTGACGAAGTATCAGTTTTCCTCGTGTAGCGTGTTTTTTATTATATAAAGACGGGCGGTAACGTCTTTATACCGAGGAAGCGTCAGAGTTTAACGTTATGTCCGCCAGCGCTGGATATTTTTTAGCATCCTGCGGCTATTTTCGGATTTCCGACAATATAGCCAGGTCAATATCTTATTTTTTTGTGCTGCTGTTTGCCTACCAGCGCTCTCGTAAAAGATTCATAAACTGGAAAAATTCATGATTATTATTCAGGCTGTATTTTTCCATGATCTTATTCTTATGATAGGCGGCGGTGCGGGGACTCACACGCTGCAGGGCGGCGATTTTACTCATATCCAGCCCTTCGAGAATACCGTGCACTACGGCGGTCTGCGATCGCGATAACACGCGATGCGGACAGCTGGCGCAGCTGAGTTCCCGGCCTGCGGCGTCGGTAGCCGTGGGGGTCATACAATGCTGGAGCTCGCTTTTAATGATCGTCAGCAATTGCGGAATACTGGCCGTTTTTAGCGAAACAAAAATGACCCCTTTCAGGCAGTTAATCATGAACTCATCTTCCGGCAGCTGGTCATAGCTATGGAGGATAATCAGCGAGCTTCCTCTTTTTCTGTTCTTAATCAGGGTATTACACAGGTATATTTCCCCGGGGATCACTTCGCAGATAATGATATCTTCAGCTGACAGATCGGTGTTACGCCAGGAAAAACGCGCCCGCAGATCGCCCCGGGTGAGGTCATTGACCATGGCTACCAGCGATTCACGGACAAAGGCGTTGCGGGTGTTGATGGTGACATTAATGTTTCTCATGGCGTTATTTCCTTACGCAAAACATAACGCCATGCTGTGACAAATCCTCCGGGCGTATGCGGTGTGTTGAAGATATAAAAGCACCTACAATAATTTTTTATTATTTTAAAGTGAATTATTTACGACGCATCGAACGCTTATCGTTAAAAGTAAATTTCTGCCGCCTCCTGTCTTTCAGATATGAAATAAGACTGTATACAGAGATGCTGAAGAAAAAAATGCATAGCAATAAAACTAACCACGTTTGCATGGCCATCGTTTTTACCCTGATTGTGTTGCATGGTGTCAGAATTTGCCGCGAACGGCTAATACGTTTTGTTATATGCTTTTCTGTCCCGTGAAAATCTTACGCCATCATCCTGATGTGCTAGCACTATAAGAAAGTTCTTAAGGTTATCGTCAGTCTCATTCCTCTCATTTCTCTCAGAAAATGAGAAAAATTAACACTTACGAGTTTTTTATATCCCGCACGGCCGCCGACGCGCCCCGTCGTTCAGGAAATAAAGGCCAGTCCCTTACCAAAGATTGCGCGAACGGGCAGGTGGATCCCCTGCTGGCGTGCCTTGTGACGCAGGCGGCTAACCACCACGTCGATCCGGTGCAGGTCAGGCTCGCTTTCATGGGAAAACAGGCAGGCATGGAGATCCAGTTTGCTGCACACTTCGTTGCGATTGCGCATCAGGAGCTCCACCAGGCGATATTCCTGCTGGGTTAATTCCAGCGTCCGGGCGTCGGGTGAAATCAGTTTATCCTCTTGCAGACGCCAGCTGCCGGGGGAGACGGCCGGCGGCGTGCCGATCGCCTCCGCAGGCGGAGCCGCCGGACGGTCCTGGCGCAGGCGCACGCCGAGGGCGGTGAGGGTCTCGGCAAGATGGGCGAAGTTTACCGGTTTAATCAGATAGGCATCGGCCCCAAGGCTCAGCACCTGCAGTTTATCCTGTTGCTGACCGCGGGCGCTGACCACCACCAGACCGTAGTGCCCCAGCTCATGCAGATAGTTCAGTACGCTGAAGCCATCCTCGCCGGGCAGGCCGATATCAACCAGCACGATATCCACCGGATGGCTGTGCAGTTGCCGCCAGAAGGCTTCGGCGCTGCGCGTCCCCCACACCTCGAAGCCGCGATAGCCCAGCCAGGCCAGCAGTTCATCCAGCAGATCGGCGTTATCTTCAATTATCGCCAGCCGTAAAGCCATACGTCGTTCTCCTCTTAAGCAACCGTGGGGAGGGTGAGAATAAAGGTGCAGCCGTCCGGGCCATGCTCGGCCAGCCACAGTTTGCCATCATGAGCCTGCACTATCTGACGCGCAACATACAGTCCGAGACCGGTGCCGCCTGGCACCGGCGATGTGTGCTCGCCGCGGCGGTAGCGCTCAAAGATCAGTTCCGCCTGTCCGGCGGGGAGTCCCGGGCCGTGGTCGCGAATGCGTAGCTCCGTTTGCCCGGCATCGGAATGAATATCGATGGCGATTTCACCGGGGGGCGAATACTTGACGGCGTTATCCAGCAGATTAGCGATGGCGATGCACAGCAGGCCGGCATCGGCCTGCAGCTGCGGGCTTTCCACCGCGCCGTGCTGGCGGATGTTCAGGTAGTGATCATGGGAGATGGCCACCACCGAGGCGGCCATGTTGATCACCGTCAGCAGGGCGGTCTGCTGGCGCTCGACGTGCAGATCGTGGGAGGCGAGCCGGGCGTCGGCAAGGCAGTTATCGGTGAGCTGCACCAGGCGGGTGGCGGCGCGGCCGATGCGATCGAAGCGCGCCTCCTGGCTGGTCGAGGCCGCCGAGAGGCGAAGATTCTCCAGCGCCGCCTGGATCACCGCCAGCGGGGTGCGGAATTCGTGCGCCACCATGCCCATAAACTGCCGCTGGTGGAAGCTGGCTTCACGCTCAATCTGCAGTTCGCGCGCCAGGCGCTGCTTCTGCTCCAGCTGGCGGTTTTCAGCACGCACCCGCAGGATGGCAATGATCAGCACCGTAATGATGTGGACGATCAGCGCGTACTGCCAGAGGGAATAGATCGCCATATGGAACGGGATAATCCCATGGATCGACAACTGCACCAGCACCGCGGCGACGACATAGAACGGCGGCAGCAGACCCAGCAGCAGGGTGGTACGGTCGATAGCTTTTTTGCGCCACAGCCACCAGGAGGTGAACAGCAGCACCGGGGTGATAATGATGAATACTACCCCTTCAATCTGCATCGCGAAGCCGTAAAACCCGAGCGGAATACTGACCTGCAGCACCAGGTTGAGTATCACGGCGGCGATCAGCAGCTGATGAAGTCGCGGCATATTCTTCTTCAGATCAAAAATCTCGCTGTGCAGCCAGAGGGCGGTGGCATAGCTGAACAGCGAGAGGCTACTGATCATAAAATCCTGGAAGGGCAGCGCGGCGTGGCCGAAGAACCACTCCGGGAAGCCGTGCAGAGCGGCCACCAGCGGATAATTGAGCGAGAAAAGACAGATCCCCCATAGCAGACGCCGGCGCAGGGCCAGCGCCAGCCAAAGCGCCACACCGCTGGCCACAGCGGCCAGGCCGAAGTAGAAGCTCCAGAAAGCGGTGTCAGCGGTGGCCCGCTGCACAAACGTCTGCGCAGAGGAGAGCGAGGCCAGCAGGATCAGGGTGCTGGTGCTCTGCAGGCGAAAGACCAGCTCATAGCCGGCGTCGGTTGGCGGAGGGGGCAGTATCAGCACCCTTTCCCGATAATGCAGATCGCTTCCGCGGGCGCCGTCGCGATCGCCAAAGATGCGCTGCGTCCACGGGCCATCGCTGCCCAGTGGCCGGTAGTAAATGGTCAGATGGTCGACGAAAGTGGGGCCCAGCTGCAGCCAACGCGGCTCCCCGGCAAACCACGTGCCCGGCAGCTCGCTGCGCAGCCACCAGGTTTTTCGCGAATAACCAAAGGAGGGGATCTGCCGGGTGGTGGCGAGCTGGTCTGTGGGCAGGGCGGCAAAGCGATCGAGGGTCATCTGGCCGCTGTCGTCGGCGTACCACTGGACCGGAATATCAATCCCCACCTGGCGCGTCGCCGCCTGCGCCTGCGGGGCGACCAGCAGCAAGAGTAATCCACAGCTGAGCAGCCAGCCTGCCAGGAGCCGCGGCCGGCAACGCCGGACCGCCGCGAAGATCGCAGACACCCTTTTCAATCACGCCCCCTTGCGGCATGCAAAGATTACTGACCGCAGACGTCTGGCTACGGTATGGATAATACGCCCCCGGAAGCGGGGGAGAGTGGACAGGCCTGTCCGGACGAACAGGCCATTTTGCGTGGGAGACCAGGAATATTCCAGTGTAATCTGCAGCGCCAGGATCAGGACAGACCTGCTGCGCGGCAGCGCCGGACGAGGGCTAGCGGAAAACCACCTGCGCCCAGCGGGCCAGCCCGGCGGTCACCGAGCCAAAATCATCGCCGCCGGCCAGCGGAATACCCGGCAGCTGAGCGGCCAGCGCCTTTTTGATCAGCGGCGAACGGGCGCTGCCGCCGGTAAGATAGATCACATCCGGGGTGGTCTGGCTGCTGTCGAGCGCGAGCCGCACCTGTTCCATAATGCGGGTCAGGGGCTGATCCAGCGCGGCTTCCAGACCCTGCTGGGCGATGGCGGTGGCCAGATCGTCCTGAATAAACGGCAGCGCGGTTTCGACGCTGGCGGCGCTGGAGAGGGCGATTTTGCTCTCTTCGGCGCTGCGCACCAGACGATAGCTAAGACGCTGGCGCCAGACCTTCAGCAGTAGAGCCACCTTGTCGGCATCCCGGGCGCTGCGCAGCAGATCGTTCAGCAGGCGGCCGTTGGCGGTGCTGTAGAAATCGCTCTGCGCCGGCACGTCGTTGATCGCCACCGCATTCCACCACGGGAGGATCGGCAGCGCGGTGCCTTTTTCCGTTTCGCCGCCCATGCCGAGGAGGGGCATCAGGCATTTGAAGGCCAGGGCAATGTCGAGATCGTTACCGCCGATGCGGCAGCCGCTGTGGCCGAGCAGGCTCTGCTGGCGGTCGGCGCGCTCCCGCCACTGCGGGCCCATCAGCAGCAGGGAGCAGTCGGTGGTTCCGCCGCCGATATCGACGACCAGCACCCGCTTTTCTTCACTGAGGGTCGCTTCGAAATCGAGCCCGGCGGCCACCGGTTCAAACTGAAAGACCACATCGCGGAAACCGGCGCGATGGGCGGCCCGCTCAAGGATCCCCTGCGCCTGGGCGTTCGCCTCATCGCCGCCGAGGCCCTGGAAGTTAATCGGTCGGCCAATCACCGCCTGGTCGATCTGCTCGGGCAGCTGGCTTTCGGCCTGCAGCTTGATATGCAGCATCATGGCGCAGACCAGGTCTTCAAACAGGGCCACCTGCTGCGGCTTCAGCCCGCTGGCGCCGAGGAAGGATTTGGGCGATTTAACGAAGTAGACCTCTTGCGGATCTTCAACATACTGCTGCAGGGAGGCGAGACCGAACTGCACGCTGTTGCGCAGCACCTCGATGTCTTCGTCGCGGTTGGCGGCGATGGCCCGACGCAGCAGCGCCTGGTTTTCGTCGCTGTGGGTGGGGACATCATGATGGCGATAGAGCCACTCGCTGACCGCTTCGCGCGTCGGCGCGCAGAGCATGGAGGGCAGCAGGGCGCTGCCGTTTTCCAGCGTTAACAGCTGGGGGGTGTTTTCCCGCATCACGGCCACCGAACAGTTGGCGGTGCCGTAGTCAAAACCAATAAACATCGTCTGCAAAATCCCCATGCCGGTGAAGAAGGGGGGCGACTTTAGCGGATCGTCGCCATGCCGACAACCGGAATTTAAAAGCAAGGCGCTGATGGTCAAGGGCGACTATCATTGAAACGCTATATAAAGGAGAGCTTATGGTGCTGTTACCCTGGACCCCGCCCTATGACTGGGCGTGGATGGTTGGTTTTCTGCAGGCGCGCGCGGTTGCCGGCGTCGAGCGTTTTCACGATGGGGGCTACAGCCGCAGCTTTGGCGTGGAAGGCCACCGCGGGCTGATTCATCTGGCGCCGGACGAAGAGGCGCAGGGCCTGCGGGTGACCCTTTCCCCGGGACTGCAGCCGGTAGCGGAAATCTGCTATGCGCGAATTGGCCAGCTGTTTGATTTAGCCTGCGACCCGCGGCAGGTCGCTCGCACGCTGGGCGACCTGCCGCAGGCGCGGCCGGGGCTGCGCCTGCCGGGGGCGCTGGATGCCTTCGAGCAGGCGGTGCGCGCGGTGCTGGGCCAGCTGGTGAGCGTGGCGATGGCCGCCCGGCTCACCGCCAAAGTGGCGGCTGGCTGGGGCGAACCGCTGGCGGAGGCGCCTGGATATGTCTTGTTCCCGACGCCAGAGGCGCTGTCCCGGGCCGATCCGCAGGCGCTGAAGGCGCTGGGGATGCCGCTGCGACGCGCGGAGGCGCTGATCCACCTCGCCCGGGCGGCGCTCAGCGGCGAGCTGCCCCTGACGGCGCCGGCGGATATTGACGCCGGGCTGCGTCAACTGCAGACCCTGCCCGGGATTGGCCGCTGGACGGCAAACTACTTTGCCCTGCGCGGCTGGCAGGCGAAAGATATCTTTTTGCCGGATGATTACCTGATTAAACAGCGCTTTCCGGGAATGACCCCGGCCGCCATCGCCCGCTATGCCCGCCGCTGGCAGCCGATGCGATCCTACGCGCTGTTGCATATCTGGTATACCGATGACTGGGCGCCGGCGGCGGAATAGCCGCCCGGGGCGCATACCACTGGTATCGGGACGCTGAAATCCCTATAATTGCCGCGTTTGGCGGTCCGCCGCCACCCTCCATCTCTATCCAGGTTAATCAGGTCGCAAAAATTTATGACTGATATGTCCCATCAGTGCGTCATTGTAGGCATCGCCGGCGCATCGGCTTCTGGCAAAAGTCTTATCGCCAGTACTCTCTATCGCGAATTGCGTGAACAAGTTGGCGACGAACATATTGGCGTCATTCCGGAAGACAGCTATTACAAAGATCAAAGTCATCTGTCGATGGAAGAGCGCGTCAAAACCAACTATGACCACCCGAGCTCAATGGACCACAGTCTGTTGTTCCAGCATTTGCAGATGCTGAAAAGCGGCCAGCCGATTGAACTGCCGGTCTATAGCTACGTCGAGCATACCCGCACGCCGAACACCATTCACGTCGAGCCGAAGAAGGTGATTATCCTTGAAGGGATCCTGCTGCTGACCGATGCGCGCCTGCGTAACGAGCTCAACTTCTCTATTTTCGTCGACACCCCTCTCGATATTTGCCTGATGCGCCGTATTAAGCGCGACGTTAACGAGCGCGGCCGCTCCATGGACTCGGTGATGGCCCAGTATCAGAAAACCGTGCGCCCGATGTTCCTGCAGTTTATTGAACCGTCGAAGCAGTATGCCGACATCATCGTGCCGCGCGGCGGCAAAAACCGCATCGCTATTGATATTCTGAAGGCCAAAATCAGTCAGTTCTTTGAATAACCTGGCCGAATTGTGTAACGTGCAAAGAGTAGCCCTGTTGCCCTCTCCGCCGCGAAGCGTGCGGGAAGCAGCCTTATAAGGAGAAAGCCCATGCGTCTGTGTGACCGAGATATCGAAGCCTGGTTGGATGAAGGGCGACTCGCCATCAATCCGCGTCCGCCCGTTGAGCGTATTAATGGCGCGACGGTTGATGTACGGCTGGGTAATAAATTTCGCACCTTCCGTGGCCACACGGCGCCGTTTATCGATTTAAGCGGCCCGAAGGCCGAGGTCAGCGCCGCGCTGGACCGCGTGATGAGCGAAGAGATCGTCCTGCCGGAAGGGGAAGCCTTTTTCCTGCATCCGGGCGAACTGGCGCTGGCGGTGACCTACGAGTCTGTCACCCTGCCTGCCGACCTGGTAGGCTGGCTGGACGGACGCTCCTCGCTGGCGCGCCTGGGGCTGATGGTGCACGTTACCGCGCACCGTATCGATCCAGGCTGGTCCGGCTGCATCGTGCTTGAGTTTTACAACTCCGGTAAGCTGCCGCTGGCGCTGCGCCCGGGGATGCCCATCGGCGCGCTGAGCTTTGAACCGTTATCGGGCCCGGCGGCCCGGCCGTATAACCGCCGTGAAGACGCCAAATATCGCGACCAGCAGGGCGCGGTGGCGAGCCGAATCGACAAGGATTGATAACGTCAACGGGGTGTTGCTGAGGGTGCCATGAGACGAATACTGACAACGCTGATGATCCTGCTGGCGGTCATTGTCGCCGGGCTTACCTCGTTGGTATTGCTGGTCAATCCCAACGATTTTCGCGCCTATATGGTGCATGAGGTGGCAGAGCGCAGCGGTTATCAGCTTGACCTTGATGGCCCGCTGCGCTGGCACGTCTGGCCGCAGCTCAGCATTCTCAGCGGACGGATGACGCTGACCGCCCGAGGCGCCGAAGAGCCGGTGATCCGCGCCGACAATATGCGCCTCGACGTGGCGCTGCTGCCGCTGCTCTCGCATCAGCTGCAGGTGAAGCAGGTGATGCTCAAGGGCGCGGTGATCCAGCTGACCCCGAAAACCGAGGCGGTTCGCGACAGCTCAGCGCCGGTGGTGCCGCATGACAACACCCTGCCGCTGGCCCCGGAGGATCGAGGATGGTCCTACGATGTGCGTCAGCTGCAGGTGGCCGACAGCGTGCTCTTCTTCCAGCACGAGAACGGCGAGCAGGTGACCGTGCGCGATATCCGTCTGCAGATGGAGCAGGATGAGAATCACCGGGCCACCGTGGATTTCTCCGGCCGGGTGAACCGCGACCAGCGCGACCTGGCGCTGAACTTCTCCGCCACCGTGCAGGGCGGCGATTATCCGCACTCCTTAAAAGCCGACTTTACCCAGCTTAGCTGGCAGCTGCGCGGCGCCGAGCTCCCACCGGACGGCATTAATGGTCAGGGGAGTCTGCAGGCCAGCTGGCAGGAAGATGACAAGACCCTGCGTTTTGACAACCTGAATCTGATGGCTAACCGCAGCACCGTTACCGGCAGCGGCAGCGTGGTGCTGGGAGACCGCCCGGACTGGTCGCTGGATCTGCACGCCACCACTCTCGATCTCGATAGTCTGCTGGCGCAAAGGTCGCCGGCGACGGACAGTAGCGCCAGTCAGCAGGGCCAGAGTCAGACGCGACCGCTGCGCCCGGTGATCGCCGACAGCGATGAGCGCGAAGATTACCAGAGCCTGCGCGGCTTCAACGGCCGAATGGCCCTGAGCGCCGACCAGCTGCAGTGGCGCGGTCTGAACTTCACCCAGGTGCAGAGCGAAATCAGCAACCAGCAGGGGCTGCTGACGGTCAGCAAAATGCAGGGCAATCTTGACGGCGGGCAGCTCTCTCTCCCTGGCACCCTGGATGCCCGCGGCGACACGCCGCTGGCGACGTTCCAGCCGGCGCTGCAGAATGTGGAGATCGGTTCGCTGATCAAAGCCTTTAACTATTCCTTAAACCTGACCGGCAAGCTGTCGCTGAGCGGCGAATTTTCCGGAACGCGCATTGACGCCGATGATTTCCGTCGCCACTGGCAGGGACAGGCTCAGCTCCAGATGGCCGATACCCGCACCGAAGGGCTGAACTTCCAGCAGCTGGTGCAGCAGGCCGTGGAGCGCAGCACCAACGTGCGGGCGCAGGAAAATTACGACAATGCCACCCGCCTGGATTCCGTGAGCAGCCGGCTGACGCTGGATAACGGGCTGGTGACGCTGAACCGCCTGCAGGGGCAGTCCGACGTGATGGCGATGACCGGCGAAGGACAGCTCGATCTGCAGAAAGAGAACTGCGATATGCGCTTCAACGTGCGCGTGCTCGGCGGCTGGAAAGGGGAGGGCAAGCTTATCGACCGCCTGAAACAGACCGCTATCCCGCTGCGCATCTACGGCGAGTGGCAGTCGCTGAGCTACAGTCTGCAGGTCGATCAGATCCTGCGCAAACAGCTGCAGGATGAAGCGAAGCAGCGCCTCAACGACTGGGTTGAGCGTAATAAAGGCAGCAAAGACGGCAACGATGCCAAAAAGCTGCTCGATAAGCTGTAATTCCCACCCCCGCGGCCCGGAAGTTTCCGGGCTGTGTTTATCGTCAAAGCTTAATGTCACAATGATGCCGGGTGGCGGCTGCGTCTGACCCGGCCCGGGATGTGCGCAATATCATCCGTTTGCGTCGCCACTTAATGTAGGCCTGATAAGCGCAGCGCCATCAGGCAGTGTGGCGGCTACGCCTGACCCGGCCTGGATTATACGGTGGGTGTCATCCCCCGATTAGTTCGCCATCCCGTAGGCCTGATAAGCGCAGCGCCATCAGGCATTAAACAGGATACCTGGCTATCAATTTTACGGCCCGGGATACCCCGGGCCGTTTTATGCCTGACGATTACACCTCATAATCCAGCTCATCCTGCTTTACCGGCGGGACGATCTGCACCTTCTGCACCCGATGGCTGTTGACCTGCAGCGTGCGCAGCGTATAACCGTCAATCTCAATGGTCTCCCCCACCTGCGGCACATGCTGCAAATACTCCATCAACAGACCGGCAACGGTGTGATACTCACGTTTATCATCCAGCGGCAACGGAACGTACTGCACCAGGTCCTCCAGCGGCATATGGCCATTGACCGTCCACGAACCGTCCTGATGATGCTGAATATCGTGCCGGGCATCGATCTCCTCCACCTCATTGGGCAGATTACCGGCGATGGTCTCCATCACGTCGCTGAGGGTCACAATCCCCTCGACGGAGCCAAACTCATCGACCACAAAGGCAAAATGGGTGCGGGCCTGGCGGAACTGCTCGAGCGCCGAGAGGAGCGGCAGGCCCTCCGGGAAGACCAGCGGTTGACGCACCAGCGCCTGCAGATCCAGCGGCTCCTGACGCAGGGACTGCTGGAGCAGGTCAATAACATGCACCACACCCAGCAGATCTTCATTATCCTTCCCGCCGGTCACCACCAGCCGGGTATGCTGATTTTTCTCCACCAGGCTGCGGATCTCTTCCTCCGGCGCGCTGAGGTTGATGCGCTCAATATCATGGCGCGACGTCATAATACTGCTGACGCTGCGCTGATTAAGGTTCAGCACCCGCTCAATCATCAGTCTTTCCTGCGGATTAAACAGTGGATGTTGATCCTGATCGGCGACCAGCGACGCCGTGTCAGCATCCAGTTCAGCTTTTTCTTTCTGCCCGCTCAGCAGATTCATCACCGCTTCGGTAGTGCGCTGACGCAGCGTCATATTCGCGGAGAGGAAGCGACGGCGGTTAAACTGCGCCAGCTGATTAAGCGCTTCAATCATGACCGAGAAGCCAATGGCCGCATATAGATAGCCTTTCGGAATGATAAAGCTGAAGCCTTCAGCAATCAGGCTGAAGCCGATCATCAGCAGGAAGCTCAGACAGAGGATCACGATGGTCGGGTGGCTGTTAACGAAGCGCGTCAGCGCCTTGCTGGCCATCAGCATCAGGCTGATGGCGATAACCACGGCGGCCATCATCACCGCCAGGTGATCAACCATGCCGACGGCGGTGATCACCGAGTCGAGTGAGAAGATGGCGTCGAGCACCACGATCTGCGCCACGACGGCCCAGAATTTCGCCCCTTTGCGCTGGGTGGGGTTATCGCTGTCTTTCCCCTCCAGCCGCTCATTAAGCTCGACGGTCGCTTTAAACAGCAGAAACAGGCCGCCAAACAGCATAATCAAATCGCGAGCGCTAAAGCTGAAGTCGTGAAAAACAATCAGCGGTTTGGTCAGGGTGACCAGCCAGGAGATAGAGGCCAGAAGCAGGAGACGCATGACCATCGCCAGCATCAGGCCAGTGATCCGCGCGCGGTCGCGCTGGGCGGGAGGGAGCTTCTCGGCGAGGATAGCGATAAAGACCAGGTTATCGATACCCAACACCAGTTCGATAACCACCAGCGTGACGAGACCTGCCCAGATTGACGGATCGGCAATCCATTCCATATGTATTAAAACCTGTACGACTGCGGTATGTGTTACCACGATCATGGATAAGATGAGTCTAAAATGCAATAACGACGCGGATATCGCCCTGCCGTGGGTGGATATATTTCCAGCGGATTAAGCGAACCGATAAGAATTATGTTCCGGAAAAGAACAGTGAAAAAATAACACCATGGCGGCGACCATGGAATAAGCTTGCCGATATCAGAACTTTTTCCGCTGCGTTTCAGCGAGGGCGGCAAAAGGGCTTCCTCCCGCGGTTCGTCACGGCGAGCGCGGATGCTCAGAGCAAAGCGAAGCGCGAAGCCAGCTCACAAAACCGGCATAATTCATATTATGAAGTGAGTGCAGAATAGGGCGGATCGCAGTTCACCGCCGCGGATTCAGGCTAATATGTCATCATATCCGGCTGTTTATGCTGAAATATATTGCCTGGCGAAATTTATTATCTATATCTATTCTTTTCGGGCATACGCGCGGCGCGGCGGGGCCGGCGGCCAACAGACCACGATAGACGGGCCTCTCAGCCACATCGCGCGGCGCAAAGGAACGAGCCGCTGAATAACCTGAACGAAAATAAGATTATTCTCACTTCTTACTGTTGGTAAAAGGGAGTTGTGTGTATTCTTTTACGTGACAGTGAATTTAAGAATTTGGCGGGCAGATGCCCGGGCAGTATCCGTGTATTATCAGTTCCAATGGATTTGTGACATGTACAATTTTGCAAAACCGCGTGTTTTGCAACCAAACAGGTGAAGATGAATATGGCGAATTTGAAAGCGGTTATTCCGGTCGCAGGACTAGGCATGCATATGCTGCCGGCCACAAAGGCAATTCCAAAGGAGATGCTGCCGATCGTTGATAAGCCAATGATTCAGTACATCGTTGACGAAATCGTCGCCGCCGGGATCAAAGAGATTGTTCTGGTGACGCACTCCTCGAAGAATGCAGTGGAAAACCACTTCGACACATCCTACGAGCTGGAAGCCCTGCTGGAACAGCGCGTGAAGCGCCAGCTGCTGGCGGAAGTGCAGGCCATTTGCCCGCCGGGCGTGACCATCATGAACGTGCGTCAGGCGCAGCCGCTGGGCCTGGGCCACTCCATCCTCTGCGCCCGCCCGGTAGTCGGCGACAACCCATTTGTGGTGGTCCTGCCGGATATCATCCTTGACGGCGGCACCGCTGACCCGCTGCGCTATAACCTCGCCGCTATGATCGCCCGCTTTAACGAGACCGGCCGCAGCCAGGTGCTGGCGAAACGCATGCCGGGCGATCTCTCCGAATACTCCGTCATCCAGACCAAAGAGCCGATGGTGGCTGAAGGCCAGGTGGCGCGTATCGTCGAGTTTATTGAAAAACCGGACGAGCCGCAGACTCTGGACTCCGATCTGATGGCGGTGGGGCGCTACGTGCTGTCGGCGGATATCTGGGCCGAACTGGAACGTACCGAGCCGGGCGCATGGGGCCGTATCCAGCTGACCGACGCCATTGCCGAACTGGCGAAGAAGCAGTCCGTCGACGCGATGCTGATGACCGGCGAAAGCTACGACTGCGGGAAGAAAATGGGCTACATGCAGGCCTTCGTCACCTACGGGATGCGTAACCTGAAAGAAGGCGCCAAATTCCGCGAAAGCATTAAAAAACTGCTGGCCTGAGCGCCAGCCTGAAACCGAGCGGCAAGGCTGAAGCATTCGTCCTGCCGCTCATAACGTTATGCAGAAATTATTCATAACGTGAATGTTATAACGATTGTAAAGAAACGTATGGCTTCGGAGACTTCTGGTAGTTTGTCTCTGGCCTCTGTGGTGCAATGGTCGGAGTAGCGGCAATAATGCTTTATGAATAGTCACTTAGTGCGACAATTCCTAAAGCGCAGGGATAGCGGTCAACGTCAGCCAAAAATAAAACTTGACTGCGATCATGTTTCCGCTTTAAACATCTCACTTGCATGCATAAAAATGTGAAATGAATTGGCATGCGAGCTGGTACAGACATTACGGATAATCCCTGAGCACGGCAGTGGACATCATCGAAGGATCACAGGTATATGAACTGGCAACTCATCTCATTTTTTGGCGATAGCACCGTTTTGCTGCCCAGCGCAGCGGCGCTGTTTATTGTCCTGATGCTGCGTAAAACGTCGCGGTTGCTGGCGTGGCAGTGGAGTTTGCTGTTCGGCATCACCGGCGCTATCGTCTGCGCCTCCAAACTGGCCTTTATGGGCTGGGGTCTGGGTATTCGCGAGCTGGATTACACCGGCTTCAGCGGCCACTCCGCGCTCTCCGCGGCCTTCTGGCCTATCTTCCTGTGGCTGCTCAGCGCCCGTTTCTCCGTCGGTCTGCGTAAAGCGGCCGTTATTACCGGCTATGTTCTGGCCGCCGTGGTGGGCTATTCGCGACTGGTCATCCATGCGCATTCCGTCTCGGAAGTGATTGCCGGCCTGCTGCTGGGCGCTGCTGGCAGCGCTTTGTTCCTGGTGTTGCAAAAACGTACCTCTGATCCGGAAAGCGTGAATATCTCATGGGGCGGTGTTGCATGCCTGGTGATGGTCCCTCTTATCCTGTTACATAGCGGCAGCAAAGCGCCGACTCAGTCCCTGCTGGGACAAATCGCCACCGCGGTGGGGCCGCTGGATAAACCCTTTACGCGTACCGATCTGCACAAGCAGGCCTGGTAATCGCCATTTGTTTTACAGGGGAAATTAAGTTTTCGCCGGTTAATTAGACAAATAAGAAAATAATCTACTATATATCCGGTAATTGATAATTCATATTTATGAAATAATGAAGTGCTACTACATTGTTAGTGTCAGTTTACGTGGATATAGCTGTGATCAGACGTTTCTTAAATGCGTTTAGAGAGCACCTGTTCCACGTTGGATGAATAATCCTGCATCGAGAAACTATTAGAATTTGTAGTTGACTGTAGCGTCATCATCTGATTTTGAAATGACGTAAGCGTGATGAAAAAGGTCTTTTTTTACAGAGGGTTATCCGTGTCTGAGCCGGCATAGCTTCGCCAGGCAGAGGTTCGGTGGATAAGAGCAATAAATAATCTTTATTGGCGAGACGCTTATTTTTCGCTAATAAACAGCGGGTGGGATTAATTGGCAAATATTCGGCAGTAAGACTCCCAATTGTGACCGAAATCCCGTAGACTTAACGCCGCAAAAAATAAAGGCCTGACCAATTTATGACCCAAAGGCCGATTAAATACGCCGTTCAGGTAGTCAGTGCGCTGGTAGCTGTTAAGCCAGGGGCGGTAGCGTCGCTGAAATCACCTTCTGCTGTACAAAATTCCAACTCTGAACGGCTATAAAAATCGATGCAATCTGGGTGATTAACGCCATAAGATATCTATCATGCTCATCAGGTATCCCTATAAAGAGGTCAGGAGCGGCTGCTGATATCGCCTGTTCACCAACATTCCCGTCTCATCGATAGCCTGTACGGTAAAATTCGCCTACATTGTGAGCTGGGTGGGTGTTATAAAGGTTAACAAGCAGCTTAGGGTAAATGTACTTGCCTCGCCGGTGTTGCACAGCGAAGTCAGCTGGTGCCGCGAGCGCTTTCTATCTTGGTATTCCCCTCATTCTCATTGAGAAACAACAGCGGGGCTGAAAATGGATCTTGTACAATGATAAAAATTGCGCGCATTGCCGTTACGTTGGGTTTGCTTTCCTCACTGGGAGCCCAGGCTTACGCGGCCGGGTTAGTGGTAAATGACAACGACTTGCGTAACGACCTGGCCTGGCTTTCCGATCGCGGGGTCATCCATCTGAGCCTGTCGACATGGCCGCTAAGCCAGGAAGAGATCGCCCGGGCGCTTAAAAAGGCCAAGCCGTCCTATTCATCTGAGCAAGTGGTACTGGCCCGAATTAACCAGCGACTGTCTGCCTTAAAAGCGGATTTCCGGGTCACCGGCTACACTTCAACCGATCAACCGGGCACTCCGCAGGGGTTTGGTCAGACACAGCCAGCGGATAACTCGTTAGGCCTGGCGTTCAACAACAGCGGCGAGTGGTGGGATGTTCACCTGCAGGGCAACGTCGAAGGGGGGGAGCGGATCAGCAACGGATCACGCTTCAACGCTAACGGCGCCTACGGTGCGGTGAAGTTCTGGAACCAGTGGCTCTCCTTCGGTCAGGTACCCCAATGGTGGGGACCGGGCTATGAAGGGAGCCTGATCCGCGGGGATGCCATGCGGCCAATGACTGGCTTCCTGATGCAGCGGGCCGAGCAGGCGGCACCAGAGACTTGGTGGCTGCGCTGGGTGGGGCCATGGCAGTACCAGATCTCCGCCAGCCAAATGAATCAGTACACCGCTGTGCCACATACTAAAATTATCGGCGGCCGTTTCACCTTCACGCCATTCCAGTCGTTAGAATTAGGTGCGTCTCGCATTATGCAGTGGGGGGGGGAAGGTCGACCAGAATCTTTTAGTAGCTTTTGGGATGGTTTGACTGGCAAAGATAATACCGGGACAGAGAATGAGCCGGGAAACCAGTTGGCAGGCTTTGATTTTAAATTCAAGCTGGAGCCGACCTTGGGTTGGCCAGTTAGCTTCTATGGGCAGATGGTTGGCGAGGATGAATCTGGCTACTTACCATCGGCGAATATGTTCCTGGGAGGGGTGGAAGGACACCACGGTTGGGGTAAAGATGCGGTGAACTGGTATATTGAAGCGCATGATACTCGTACGAATATGAACAGAACAGGGTATAGTTATTGGCATCATATCTATACGGATGGTTATTATCAGCAGGGCTATTCACTAGGTGATGCCATGGGTGGGGATGGCCAATTATTTGCCGGAAAAATTGAGATCATAACGGAGGATAACCAGCGCTGGAGCACGCGTCTGGTATACGCCAAAGTTAACCCAGAAAATCAATTGATTAATAAAGCATTCCCTCATTCTGATACCCTAAAGGGAGTACAGCTAGGCTGGAGTGGGGATGTTTATCAATCGGTTCGACTAAACACTTCTTTGTGGTACACCAACGCTAACAACAGCGACAGCGATGACGTTGGCGCCAGCGCAGGGATAGAAATACCGTTTAGTTTATAAGGCTGAATGCTGAAAACAGGGGAGAGAGTGTGATAGCGCTGCAGGACGCAGTCAGTTTTTCTCTCCATAAGCCGGCATGGAAGCAACGGCGATGACAGCTGCTCAGGAATTGGCAATCTTGGTTTACTAATGATGTGACATTATGAAGAAAAAAATTGTTAAAATTTCGGCATTAGCGTTGGTAATCGGCTTTTTATCGGGCTGTACCATTATCCCGGGTCAGGGATTGAATAGTTTACGTAAGAACGTGGTTGAGCTACCGGATAGCGATTACGATCTGGATAAATTGGTCAATGTCTATCCTATGACACCTGGGTTAATTGATCAGCTTCGTCCTGAATCTGTGTTAGCACGACCAAACCCGCAATTGGATAATTTATTGCGTAGCTATGAATATCGTATTGGGGTTGGCGATGTACTTATGGTAACCGTATGGGATCACCCGGAATTGACTACTCCGGCAGGCCAGTACCGTAGCGCGAGCGATACTGGTAACTGGGTTAATTCTGACGGAACTATTTTCTACCCCTATGTCGGTAAGGTGCAAGTAGCTGGAAAAACCCTCAGTCAGGTACGCCAGGATATCGCCAGCAGATTAACGACTTATATTGAAAGCCCTCAGGTTGATGTAAGCATAGCATCTTTTAGATCGCAAAAAACCTATGTTACAGGTGAAGTTGTTAAATCTGGTCAACAACCAATCACTAATATCCCGTTGACTGTAATGGATGCTATTAATGCCGCGGGTGGCTTGGCTCCTGACGCTGATTGGAGAAATGTCGTTCTCACGCATAACGGTAAAGATACTAAGATCTCCTTATATGCCTTAATGCAAAAAGGTGATCTCACACAAAATCACTTGCTTTATCCGGGTGATATTTTATTTGTACCACGAAATGATGATCTGAAAGTGTTTGTCATGGGCGAGGTAGGTAAACAAAGCACCATGAAAATGGATCGCAGTGGGATGACGTTAGCTGAAGCTATAGGTAATGCTGAAGGAATGTCACAAGCATTGAGTGATGCGACAGGTGTATTTGTAATAAGACAGCTCAAAGGTGATAAGCAAGGTAAAATCGCTAATGTTTACCAATTGAATGCGAAAGATGCATCTGCCATGGTACTAAGCACCGAATTTGCTTTACAACCTTACGACATTGTTTACGTTACAGCTGCTCCAGTAGTACGTTGGAACCGTGTAGTCTCTCAATTGGTTCCAACTATTACCGGGGTACATGATATGACAGAAGCCGCGAGATATGTAAGGAACTGGTAACCATATGTTTAAATCAGTTTTAGTTGTTTGTATTGGAAATGTTTGCAGATCACCAACTGGCGAAATGTTGCTGAAAAAAAGACTGAAAGATTTCAAGATCGGTTCTGCAGGACTCGGTGCTTTAGTTAACCATCCAGCGGACGCTACAGCAAAAAAGGTCGCCTTTGAGAACAATTTAGATCTTGATCAACACATTGCAAGACAAGTAACTAAAGATATTTGTAAAGAATATGATTTAATACTTGTTATGGAAAAAAAACATATAGACCTAATATGTAAACTAGCTCCGGAATTACGTGGCAAAACTATGTTATTCGGACATTGGATAGGGCAACGAGAAATAGCCGATCCATATATGAAAAGTAAAGAAGCGTTCGAATCTGTATATAAACTTCTCGACGAATCAGCTCAAAAATGGGCAGACGTCTTAATTAAATAGTGCAGGGTATCAGATGACTGATAAACTTAATTCAATGTCTACAGGAAGCCAAGAAAGTGACGGGATCGATCTAGGTCGTTTAATTGGTGAAGTTATTGATCATAAAGGATTGATAATTTCTGTAACTTTCTTTTTTATGGGGCTAGGTTTTTTATATGCATTTTTAGCTCCACCCGTATATGAAGCAGATTCATTAGTGCAGGTTGAACAAAATGCAGGAAATAATTTTTTATCGAGCCTTTCTGACGTTCTTCCAACAACACCGCCTCAATCAGCAGCTGAAATTGAACTAATTAAATCTAGGATGGTGCTTGGTAAAACTATCAATGATTTAAATCTGAGCGTAGTAATTGAAGAGAAAACTACGCCTATTATAGGTCAGTTTTTAAAGAAAATACGTGGTGATGACGGCAGTAAAATAAATGTAAAATATTTTAATGTCCCTCATGATGCGTTAGACACGAAGTTTACAATCAAAATAACTGGTAAAGACAGCTATACCATTAATCTTGATGATGCCGGCGAATTGAAAGGTCAAGTTAATGAGCCCGTATCGAAAAATGGATTCGAAATATTGCTGACGCAAATTGAGTCTCCGCCAGGTACTGAATTTAGTATAAAACGCAAAGATACTCTTCAAGTACTCAGTGATCTTAATGACGCATTCACTGTCGCAGATACTGGAAAAGATACAGGTGTATTGTCGCTATCATTAACAGGAAATGATCCTGAAAAAATAAAGACGATACTTCAAAGTATTACTGATAATTATTTGTTACAGAATATTGAGAGAAAATCGGAAGAGGCAGCAAAAAGTTTAAACTTTTTGGATCGAAAAATCCCTGATGTAAAAAATGAGCTTAATGCTGCAGAAAATAAGCTAAATTATTACAGACAGCAAAATAGTTCTGTTGATTTAACTATGGAGGCAAAATCTCTTCTGGATACAATGGTTCAATTAGATGCGCAGATTAATCAACTAACATTTTCTGAGGCCGAAGTATCCAAACTATATACAAAAGAGCATCCAACATATAGAGCTCTTTTAGAAAAAAGAAAAACTCTGGAAGAAGAAAAAAATAATCTTAAGAAAAAGATTAATAATCTTCCAGAAACACAACAAGAAGTATTACGTTTAACTCGTGATGTCCAGGTTGGGCAAGATGTCTATTTACAACTATTAAACAAAGAACAAGAATTGAGCATTACTAAAGCAAGTACAGTGGGTAATGTTCGAATAATTGATAATGCCGTAACACAGCCCGATCCAATCAAACCTAAAAAGCTGCTTGTAATAGTCGTTCTAACGGTGTTTGGAACAATGCTGTCCTTGATGTATGTCATAGTTAAGGTTGCGTTCCATAAAGGTGTTCAAAGTGCCGAACAACTTGAAGAAAATGGTTTGAATGTGTACGCGAGTATCCCTTTATCTGACTGGCAGTTGAAAAATGTAAACAACAGCAGGAAAAAGGATAAGAAAAAATTTGATGTATTAATTAAGGAGAATGGTGCAGATTTAGCTATTGAAGCTATTAGAGGGTTACGGACGCGTTTATATTTCGCAATGTTAGAAGCGAAAAATAATATTTTAATGATATCAGGTCCAAGTCCTGAAATAGGCAAAACCTTCGTCAGTACTAACCTTGCAGGGGTAGTTGCTCAGGCAGGACAAAAAGTTTTATTAATTGATGCAGATATGCGACGAGGATATATGCATCACTACTTTGGCGGTTTGCCCAACAATGGCTTGTCAGAGATACTCACAGGTAGGGTAGATTACGAGAAGGCTGTTGTTCATACTGATATAGCTGGCTTAGATTACATTGGTCGTGGTGAAATACCACCAAATCCAGCGGAGCTATTAATGGGGAGTCGCATTGAAAAGTTCCTTGAGTGGGCAAGTGGAAAGTATGATCTTGTATTAGTAGACACTCCGCCAATTTTAGCAGTGACCGATGCTGCAATAATTGGTCGCCATGTAGGAACCACATTATTAGTTGCTCGCTTTGAAAAAAACACTGTCAAAGAAATCGATGTTGCTAAAAATAGATTGGAACATAGCGGTGTTATAGTTAAAGGCGTAATATTAAATGCTGTGACCAGAAAAGCTAGTAATAAATATGGTGAATATGCGTATTATGAATACGAGTATAAATCGAAAGAATAGATAAGCTAAATTAATTTCCCGGGTTTAATACAAACCCGGGTAAATTTAATTTACTTAAGGACTGGGTGTGAATAAAAGAATACTAAGCATGCTATTATCACAAGGATTTGGCCTTGCGATTAATGTTATAGAAAAACTACTTATAGTACCATTATTTATTCATTCATGGGGATTGGCTAAGTTTGGTGAGTGGATATTAATTAGGACGATACCTAATTTATTATTAACTACAGATGTAGGTATTGCAAGCCATGCAGGAAACGCAATCAGTGTAGCGATAATAAAAAAAGAATATAATGCAGCTGCTCATGTAATAAAACTAAGTGTTTTTTTGATATTTTTATTATTAAGTATCATTTTGGTTTTTGGAATAGGACAGTTTTTTTTTGATTTAAGAAGTTTTTTAGGTATAGCCGATTCTGATGTAAATTTAATAACCTATTCCGTTTTATTTATGTCTCTACATGCAGGCATGATACTATGCTCTCAAATATTATGCTCGCTTGGACGTGCAACAGAAAGATATCATATATATAATGCATTGGCACAATTTACACGCTTTTTAGAAATAGCCTTTGTATGTATAGTATTAATAACAGGTGGAGATATCGTTGAAGCATCTATTGCTTATTTACTCGCGAGATTAATAGTTATAACTATTATGATAAGCCTTTTGATAAAACAATTAAAATTTATTAAGATTGAAATATTTAATGCAAAAGTTTCATTAGGACAGTTTTTTACTTTTATTAAGCAATCTATTCCATATGCAGGAATACCTTTCAGTCAAGCTGTATTTCTTCAGGGTAGTTCAGTTATTATATCATCATTTTACGGTCCGGCGGTTTTAGCTTTTGTTACTGTTATACGAAATACATCTCGTTTTATGGTAATGTTCTCCTCATTATTAGGTAAAAGTATCTGGGCTGAACTTTCGAGGTTATGGGCAGAAGAGAAATATAAAGAATTCAATAGGGTTTTTTTAAAGTTTAATGTTGTGAATTTTGCCATATTATTTATGGCAAGTGTTATTCTTGTATTTGGTTATGACTATTTCTGTCAATGGTTTCAATTGAAGGATGTAGCAACGAAGCAAGATTATATTCTTTATTTAGTTGTATCGTTGCATTCATTGTTGATCGCTATTTCATATTATAATAGTGTCTCTTTATTATCGACTGAAAGGCATCAAAAATATGCTAAGATAATAATGTTAAATGCAATTTTGACAACTGCTTTGTTTTGGTTGCTATCAGTTTTAACGGATTCATTAACTTGGGCATATGTTCTGGCATTTTGTATAACAGAAATGGTCATAGCATTATGGTTGTTATTAATTAGTCTCAATAAAAACTATTTACGGGAACGAGAAATTTAATATGTTTTTATTTTATAAACCAACAACACAATACGAAAATCTTGGCGATGCATTAATTGCAAAAAATCTATTAGATATATTAAGTAAAAAAGGTACTATTTTTTTGCTAACAGAAGACATCCCTAAAGGATTTGTCGATATCATTAAAAATGATAATTGTGTCGGAATTAGCAAAGTTAAATTTGCCCTGATGCCTTTAGTTTATCGTCTATTAAATAGAGATGTTGCCTTTATATATAAGCCGGGACATCTGTTTGGGGGTAGCAAGGAATATGGAACCGGCATCAAGGCGCTTTTAAAAATAAGTTATGTCAATGTATTGCACTTCATAGGTGTGAAGATTATTAAGACAGGTGTTTCTGTAGGCCCACTAAGTGGTTCTTTTTTAAAAGCGGAAATGAATATTAGTGCTAAATCTTATATATATGGTGTTCGAGAAGATTATTCATTGAAGTTTGTGGAGGGTAACTCATTTAAAAAATATAAGAGAGTTTCAGATTTAGCTTATTACTCTATTTTAAAAAATAGAGAGAAATATTTAGATGAAAAAAGAGATACAATAAGTTATTCATTTCGTCCGTATAAGCAATCTAATCTGCCACCTGAGTTACAAGCGAAAAAGATAGCATCGGCAATACTAGACGTAGCTACAAAGAATAGTATTAAAATTGTAAACAATGTAACACAGGTTCAAACTGATATAGTATTTAACAATTTAATTGAAAAAGAACTTGTTGCAAATGGGTTAATTGTCACAAAGTATTATTATGATATAACAAAAACAAGTTTCGAAGCTCTTGGTGATATTTATAAAAAAACAAAAATTATTCTTTCCAATAGATTGCATAGCCTCTTATTTGCTTTCGAATATGGAGCGTATCCAATTGCCATAGGGGATAAGGATGAAAATTTTAAGGTGTTTCATGTATTGAATGATCTTAAAATGGATCATATCATCGTAAATATTGAAAACGATGATGTAAACCGTTACGAACTTGAACGAGCAATTCAATCCCAACTATTAAATTCAAATAAATGGAATGGTAATGATGCAATGTGTGATTTTATTTGAATTTTAATATCTCATAAAGGGATGAAAAACAATGATATCAGGTGCTCTTTACATCATTGCTGTACTAAGTCTGTCATGGCTTAGACCGATGGTTGGGTTAGCTTTAGCATCAAATGCATACTTATTTAATGCTATGATAAGTGGCGGAGATTCTGATTCTCCTGTATTTAATGTGTTAGGACCGTTAATTTGCTTTGTCACAATTTTCAGCAAAGTCATTCTTAAAGATAAAGTTTCATTAGTTAGGTTTAAATTCGCAGATGGAATAATATTTGGATTCTTTTTACTCTATATATTATCTGCTTTTTTCTCAAATGACTTAGTCATAGGGCTAGAATTTTCGTTAAGATATCTTTTCCTTGGTGCTTCATTTTATTTCTTCGCACGATTTAGTTATGTATTGTACTTAGATAAAGGTAAGTTTATTAATGATTACATGCATGGAATTTTAATAACTGGCTTTATTGTTGCTGTGACAGCATTAATGCAAAATAATAGCTCTTCGCAATATACAATGCGCCTTACAGTAGGTGATTCAAGCACTATACCTCTTGCTATTACTTTAGGTCAGGCAGCTGTTGTGAACGTGTACTATATAATGACTCAAAAGGGCAAAAAAAGTATTCCTTATTTAATATCATTCCTTCCTATCGTTTATGCATTTCTCGCCGCAAATACGAGAAGTGTAGTTATTGGATTTATTTTGGCTTTATTGCTTCTTTTATCGTCAGATAAATTTTCTATTGTAAGAAAGAATTTTGGTAAAGTGTTACTAGCTATAAGTGGAATGGCAGTTTTTATAGGGTATATTATAACCAATAATGCAGAATTAGTAGCTCGTTTATTTTCAACTTTCGGTCATATTGCTACGGAGCAATATGGCCAGTCCGAAAGTGAACGAATTGATGCTTGGCATCATGCAATAGCCACGTTTTATGAGCATCCAATACTTGGAGAGGGAGTGGGAATATTCATTCAAAGATTCAACATGTACCCTCATAATATATTCTTCGAATCTGCAGCAGAAACGGGAATTGTTGGCATATTATTAACCGTAGTACTTATAGGAAGTTGTTTTTATAGCATTATTACAAATAAAGGGGATGTCAAAACTCCTGTAGTAGCGGCAATGTTCATTTTCTTATTTTTTGTTTCACTTGTAAGCTTATCGTTTTGGATGCATAAAGCACTCTTCACTTCGATTGCATTAATTTTCATTACATATGGTAATTTAGAAAAGGGACAGAATAATTTTTAATGCAAAAAGATTTAAAATAATAGAGGAAGAACAATGCTAATTGTACTAACGCAAATGGCCATTGCAGATTATAGAAATCAGTTTATTCGTCATCTTGTTGATGTAATGAATGATCGTGATATGCAATTTAAAATCGTAGTTGGTGAAGAGTATTTTGAAGAATCCACCAAAACAAGCAAACTTGTCCTCTCGCTAGATGAAACAACGGTAATAAAAAATTCTTTTTTCTTTAAAAGAAAATTGGCATTTCAACACCTTCCTTGGAGGACTGTCCTTAAAGCTGATATTCTTATATGTGAACTTAATCCTAGAATCCTTTCAGTTTGGCTTGTTTTGTGTTTACGTAAAATTCTTAATAAAAAAACAGTCTTTTGGGGGCATGTTTGGGCAAGGAAAGGTAAAGAAAGCAAAACAGAAAAGATTAGAAACTTAATGAGAAAAGCGTCAAGCTCATTATTATTGTATACCAATAATCAGAAACAAGAATTACTTAATGCTTATGGCGAAAAATGTAAAAAAGAGAATGAAATTTTTGTTGCTCCAAACTCTCTTTATTACAGAAATGACATGATGAATGTTTTGTCCTCTAAATCCACTGGTGTAATATATGTAGGACGTTTAGTTTCAAGTAAAAAAGTTGATGTGTTAATTAAAGCAATTCCGTTAGTTTGTAAAGTCGAACCGAGTATTGTTTTTCATATTGTTGGCGATGGCGAACAATCGAATGAATTAAAAAAAATATCGCGTGATCTCGGCATCGATGAAAATGTTATGTTTTACGGACATATCGCAGATCATTCAAAACTGAAGGAGATTTATTCAAAAAGCTTTGTATCAATATCTCCGGGATATGTTGGTCTCTCAATAACCCAAAGTCTTTCATTTGGTGTGCCTATGTTGGTTTCAAAGGATGAAAACCATTCTCCTGAACTTGAGGCATTACAGACCGGGTTGAATGGAGGATTCTTTAATACGAATGATCCTCAGTCATTAGCAGATGAAATCTTAAAGTATTTTCACGGGCGTCAATATAATATGTTTGACGGAGAAAAAATAGTTAATGATTGTAAACATAGGTATTCAGTTGAGACTATGGTTGATGGGGTAATTGAAAGTGTCACGCAAACAAGATAATCCCGATGTTCAAAGGAGTTTTTTAGTTTCCTTAATCAGATCCTTTATAAGAAATTGGAGATTTCAATTAATTAGATTTAAAAATAGAGGGAAAATTTCGCGGGGAAAAAATGCTTATGTTGGCCCAGGTGCAAATGTTTATATCCCTAATTTTGTAAAAATGGGTGATAACGTATCTATTGGTGCTGATTTTATTTCACAAGTGAATCTGACTATTGGAAATGATAGTTTAATATCCTCACGTGTATCATTTATTGGTAACGACCATGATTTATTCAATGAGTCATCTTCAGCATATTTCTCTGGAAGAAACAAGCCTGCCACTATAGTACTGGAAGGAGATAATTTTATCGGATTTGGTTCGGTTATTTTGGGAAATGTCACGATAGGGAAAGGTGCTATTGTTGCAGCCTGTTCATTTGTTAATAAAGATGTCCCACCTAATTCTGTAGTAGGTGGGGTACCTGCAAAAGTATTAAGAAATCGTTATTGATTATAATTAATAGGAAACAAGAAATGACTAATGTAAAAAAAGCTCTGATTACCGGTATCACTGGGCAAGATGGTTCATATCTCGCAGAATTTCTGTTAGAAAAGGGATATGAAGTTCACGGGATTAAAAGACGTTCTTCTTCTTTTAACACTGATCGCGTAGATCATATTTATCAAGATCCACATTCATCAAACCCAAAATTTCATTTACACTATGGTGATTTATCAGACACATCAAACTTAACTCGTTTGATCTCCGAGATTCAACCCGATGAAGTGTATAACTTGGGGGCTATGAGTCATGTCGCTGTGTCTTTCGAATCTCCTGAATACACAGCGGACGTCGATGCTATTGGCACATTACGTCTTTTAGAGGCTATTCGTTTTCTGGGACTAGAGAAGAAAACTCGTTTCTATCAAGCATCAACTTCTGAACTTTATGGTTTAGTGCAGGAAATTCCGCAAAAAGAGACAACTCCATTCTATCCGCGTTCTCCGTACGCAGTTGCCAAGCTTTATGCATATTGGATTACTGTTAACTATCGTGAGTCATATGGAATGTACGCGTGTAATGGTATTCTGTTTAACCATGAATCGCCACGCCGTGGTGAAACGTTTGTAACAAGAAAAATTACACGTGGGCTTTCCAATATTGCTCAAGGATTAGAAAAATGTCTTTATCTTGGTAACATGGATTCTTTGCGAGATTGGGGTCATGCGAAAGATTACGTTAAAATGCAATGGCTAATGCTTCAACAAGAACAACCGGAAGATTATGTTATTGCGACCGGCGTCCAATACTCTGTACGTCAATTCGTAGATTTTGCTGCATCAGAGTTGGGTATTAAATTGCGTTTTGAGGGGCATGGCGTTGATGAAGTGGGGATTGTAGAAAGTGTTTCTGGTGAAGACGCACCTGCAGTTAAAGTAGGTGATATAATTGTAGCTGTTGATCCACGATATTTCCGTCCTGCTGAAGTGGAAACCTTGCTTGGAGACCCTTCGAAAGCCCACGATAAATTAGGATGGAAACCTGAAACAACATTACAAGAAATGGTTGTCGAAATGGTAAGAAAGGATCTTGAGGCAGCTAAAAAGCATTCTCTTCTCAAATCACATGGTTACGAGGTTTCAATTTCTCTGGAGTAAAGAAATGACTATTAAGAAGAGAGTTTTTGTTGCTGGGCATAATGGTATGGTTGGTTCAGCAATCGTAAGACAATTGAAAAATAGAGACGACATTGAACTCGTACTGCGTTCACGTCAGGAGCTCAACCTGCTTAATGCTCAAGACGTAAATCATTTTTTCGCTAATGAGCGTATTAATGAAGTATATTTAGCTGCTGCAAAAGTTGGCGGAATAGTCGCGAATAACACTTATCCGGCTGATTTTATTTATGAAAATATTCTTATTGAAGCAAACATCATACATGCTGCACATGTTAATGATGTAAATAAAATAATGTTTTTAGGCTCATCATGTATATACCCTAAATTTGCTAAGCAACCGATAAGCGAGTCTGAATTACTGCAAGGAACACTTGAATCTACAAATGAGCCGTATGCTATAGCAAAAATTGCCGGTATAAAACTCTGCGAGTCTTATAATCGGCAACATAATAGAGATTATCGTTCAGTAATGCCAACTAATTTATATGGAGAAAATGATAATTTCCATCCTTCTAACTCGCATGTAATTCCTGCATTATTGCGGCGCTTTCATGAGGCAAAGTTAGAAGGACTACCACAAGTCGTTGTTTGGGGTAGTGGAACGCCGATGCGTGAGTTTCTACATGTTGATGACATGGCTGCTGCATCTATTTATGTCATGGACCTTGATAAATCTATTTGGCAGGAGCAAACACAACCAATGTTGTCACATATTAACGTTGGTACTGGAGTTGATTGTTCTATTAGGGAATTAGCCGAAACCATATCAAAAGTGGTTGGTTATCGCGGAGAGGTAGTTTTTGATTCAACCAAACCTGATGGCACTCCAAGAAAATTATTAGATGTTTCGAGATTGGAAGGCTTAGGTTGGAAGTATCAAATTAAGCTTGAGGCAGGTTTAACTCGGACTTATGAGTGGTTTTTAAAGAATCAGCAAAGCTTCCGGAGTTAATATGTTTTTAGATGATGATGCATTTAAAAATGTAATAAAGAATACGCCGCTAATCTCAATTGATTTGATCATACAAAATGAGAAAGGTGAGTATTTAGTTGGTAAAAGAAACAACCGCCCCGCAAGGGGCTTTTGGTTTGTTCCTGGAGGTCGCATACAAAAAAATGAGACATTAAATAATGGCTTCACCAGATTAATTCAAAATGAAATTGGTATTGAGATGCTGAGAAATGAAGCCACTTTTCTCGGTGTTTTTGAACATTTCTATGATGATAATTACTTTAATAGTGAATTTAGTACTCACTATATAGTATTGGCTTATAAAATATCTATTTTATCCAATGGCTTAGTATTTCCGCATGAACAGCATAATGAATATCTCTGGATGAGTGCGGATGAAATCCTTAATAATGATTTAGTGCATTTTAATACTAAAGCTTATTTTATGGATGTTTCTTAGGACTTTTAGGTATGAAATTACTTGTATATGGAATCAATTATCGTCCTGAATTAACTGGTATTGGCAAGTATAGTGGTGAAATGGTGAAGTGGTTTGTTGAAAATGGTCTTGACGTTAGGGTCATTACTGCTCCACCATATTATCCTGCGTGGAAGGTTGCTGATAATTATTCTGGATGGAAATACGCTAAAGAAAAACTTCCTGAAGTAGTATATAGATGTCCACTTTATGTTCCTAATAAACCTTCAACGATAAAGCGTTTATTGCATTTGTCTAGTTTTGCATTTAGTTCTCTTTTCCCTCTTTTAATGCAAGCACGTTGGAAACCCGATTATGTTATTTGTATTGTCCCCACATTATTCTGTGTGCCGGGAGCCCTGTTATTAAGAAAACTAACGCGTGCTAAAGTAATAATTCATATACAAGATTTCGAGGTCGATGCTATGCTCGGCCTAGGGATGGCAAAGAAAGGTGTGTTTGCGAAATTTGCCAAAAAGTTTGAAAAATGGTGTTTAACGTCTGCAGACAAAGTATCCACTATATCTAAAACGATGTTATTGAATGCCTCTGGTAAAGGAGTGCCGCGAAAAAATCTAATTTTTTTCCCTAACTGGTCTGAGCTTGAAAGGTTTAAAAATGTTAAAAGTGACCAATCAGTCATGCTGAAAGAAGAGTTTGGAATAGCCGATGACAGAAAAGTTATACTTTACTCTGGCAATATTGGTGAAAAACAAGGACTTGAGATTGTCATCGCTGCTGCACAAAAGTTGGCAATGAAAAATTATGTATTCTTGTTTGTTGGTCAAGGAGGTGGTAAAGAAAATTTAAAAAAAATGAGCTCGGACCTGAATTTGGATAATGTCATTTTTAAACCTCTACAGCCTTATGATCTATTACCAGCATTATTAAATCTTGCTGATTGTCATCTTGTTGTTCAAAAGAAAGGTGCAGCTGATGCTGTTTTGCCATCCAAGCTTACGAATATTCTCGCCGTAGGCGGTAATTCAGTCATTACGGCAGAAGAAAATACTGAACTTGGTCAGTTATGCAAAAATAACCCAGGTATAGCGCAATGTGTAGAACCTGAATCTGTTGATGCCCTTATATCTGGTATTGAACAGTGTTTGTTGATGCCTCGGCAAAACAATATAGCAATTGAATATGCCAACGCATCACTTGATATGAATAATGTACTTTCAAATTTTATAGTAGATATACAAAACTAAAATTTATATCAACAAGGGATTAGCAATTAGATTACGTTAGGTGGAATGGATTCCCTATTTTTACAACGTCAACCATTATCTAGGCCTATTTTAGGTTCGTTTAACTATTTAATTAAGAATATTGATGTTTCTTAACTTAATGTTATAGGCCTTTCTTTTTCTCTTGTTGACGTTTATATTTTTAATAATATAGGTGAAAGAGTTCGAGATTAATGAAATAATATATCTTTAATCTACTGAACTTCAGGATTTCTATTGCAAATTATTATTTCATAAGGTTCAATATTTTAAGGAAATCTTCATGGCAACCTTGTATCATCGGACTCGCTCGAATGCGAATGCTTCCTTGATTTCAATGGCTCAACGCTTCTCCGATGTGGTCATAATTTTTTTGGGATTGTATTTAGTTTGCGTTATGAATTCAGTCTCGTTTGAATACCGACATGCTTTGATGTCATTGCTATCTCTGGTTATTTTTCAGATGATAGGGGGCATAACTGATTTCTATCGCTCATGGCGCGGAGTTGCTTTTTCTACTGAGTATATTTTAATACTTAAAAATTGGACGCTTAGTTTATTAATTGCTCTTGGTCTTTTGTCCCTCGATTCTTCAATTGATACGCGTTTCTTTTTTTTCTTTCAATGGTATCTATTAGTTGATATTGGTTTTCTTGTTTGTCGCTCTATCATTAGACTTATTTCTGGTTTGCTTCGCAAGTTTGGTTACAACACCAGGAAGGTTGCAGTTGTTGGTTCTTTACCTGCGGGTATTAATTTATTAAAAAGTTTTATTGAAGAACCATGGTTAGGTTTTGTTGTAAAAGGTGTTTATGATAACATTCAACTCGATACTTCCGAATATGACAATGTACCTTATGCTGGCAATATAGACAAGCTTATTCAGGAAGCTCGTGATGGAAAAATCGATCGTATTTACATCGCGATGAGCATGCATGATGAATCCAAAATTAAGGACATTGTGAGACAATTAACTGATACTACTTGTTCCGTATTGTTAATTCCTGATATCTTTACTTTTAATATTCTTCAGTCACGTACTGAAGAAATAAATGGAGTGCCAGTTGTTCCTTTGTTTGATTCACCGCTGAATGGGATCAATATGGTGTTTAAACGTTTGGAGGATATTATTGTATCATCTTTGATTCTTATTCTGATATCACCAATTCTTCTTGTTATTGCTACTGCTGTTAAAACGACCTCGAAGGGCCCTGTCATTTTTCGGCAAGTGCGTTATGGTATGGACGGGAAACCTATTAAAGTCTGGAAATTTCGCTCGATGACTGTTATGGAAAACGACGATAATGTTATTCAGGCTACAAAAAATGATATCCGCGTGACTAAAGTCGGCAAGTTTTTACGCAGCACTTCCTTAGACGAACTTCCGCAGTTCTTTAATGTACTTTTTGGACAGATGTCCGTTGTAGGACCTCGACCACATGCAGTTTCTCATAATGAGCAATATCGGTCCTTAATTCAGGGGTATATGCTTCGTCATAAGGTTAAGCCAGGTATCACAGGCTTAGCACAAATTAATGGTTGGCGTGGTGAAACTGATACTTTAGAAAAAATGGAAAAAAGAATCGAATATGATTTGTTATATATCAGAGGTTGGAGCATTTGGTTAGATCTAAAAATAATATTCCTTACTGTTTTTAAAGGATTTATTAACAAATCTGCTTATTGATAAGATGCTGCTTAAGATAAGCATTGTGCATTTATAGTCCAAAATTTATATGTTGTGCTAGTTAACAAATTTTCACTATGAGCTCTATGTACTTTGGGCTAACATTATCATCACATTTCAGCTGCGAACGTGTCGCAGTGACCACACCAGACAGGAGTATGTAATGTCCAAGCAACAGATCGGGGTTGTCGGTATGGCTGTGATGGGGCGTAACCTTGCGCTGAACATCGAAAGCCGCGGTTATACCGTCTCCGTTTTCAACCGCTCCCGTGAAAAGACCGAAGAAGTTATTGCCGAAAATCCAGGCAAGAAGCTGGTTCCTTACTATACAGTACAAGAGTTTGTTGAATCCCTCGAAACACCACGCCGTATCCTGTTGATGGTGAAGGCCGGGGCTGGCACCGACAGCGCCATCGATTCCCTGAAGCCTTACCTCGATAAAGGCGACATCATCATTGATGGCGGCAACACCTTCTTCCAGGACACCATCCGTCGTAACCGTGAGCTATCTGCCGAAGGTTTTAACTTTATCGGTACCGGTGTTTCCGGTGGTGAAGAAGGGGCTCTGAAAGGGCCTTCCATCATGCCTGGTGGGCAGAAAGAAGCCTATGAGTTAGTTGCTCCGATTCTGAAGCAGATTGCTGCGGTTGCTGAAGACGGTGAGCCATGTGTCACCTATATCGGTGCTGACGGTGCAGGCCATTATGTGAAGATGGTTCATAACGGCATCGAGTATGGTGACATGCAGCTGATTGCTGAAGCTTATGCGCTTTTGAAAGGCGGTCTGGCACTTTCCAACGAAGAGCTGGCGCAAACCTTCACCGAATGGAACGAAGGTGAGCTAAGCAGCTACCTGATCGACATTACCAAAGATATCTTCACCAAGAAGGATGAAGAAGGTAAGTACCTCGTTGATGTCATTCTTGATGAAGCAGCAAACAAAGGTACCGGTAAGTGGACCAGCCAGAGCTCACTGGATCTCGGCGAACCTCTGTCTCTGATAACCGAGTCCGTATTTGCTCGCTATATTTCTTCGCTTAAAGACCAGCGTGTAGCCGCGTCGAAAGTGCTGAGTGGTCCGCAGGCCCAGCCGGCCGGTGATAAAGCTGAATTTATCGAAAAAGTGCGTCGCGCGTTGTACCTCGGTAAAATCGTCTCCTATGCTCAGGGCTTCTCCCAGCTGCGTGCTGCTTCTGATGAATACAACTGGGATCTTAACTACGGCGAGATCGCTAAGATTTTCCGTGCTGGCTGCATCATTCGTGCGCAGTTCCTGCAAAAGATCACTGATGCTTATGCGCAAAACGCTGGCATTGCTAACCTTCTGCTGGCGCCATACTTCAAACAGATCGCTGATGACTATCAGCAAGCGCTGCGTGATGTGGTGGCTTATGCCGTGCAGAATGGTATTCCGGTACCGACGTTCTCTGCCGCAATTGCCTACTACGACAGTTACCGTTCCGCAGTTCTGCCAGCTAACCTGATTCAGGCGCAGCGTGATTACTTTGGTGCGCACACCTATAAGCGTACTGATAAAGAAGGTATATTCCATACCGAGTGGTTGGAATAATCTTTATATACTACAGTCAGGCCAATTAGCCTGACTGTTATCTATTTTTTTTCTACAATAAACTGATCAAAGTCATCTTATTTGCACGTCCTCATTATTTTCAGCTCTAATAACCAAGTGCTGATCTTTTAAGAATTTGCCATATTTATACTTCTGTACATCTATAATAAGCTGCTTCTGGCCTCAGAATATATCTGGGTGTTTAATAACAGGGTCTTAATTAAAGGATATTAATATGTTGCTTCCTGTGATAATGGCTGGTGGTACCGGCAGTCGTCTCTGGCCGATGTCTCGCGAGCTTTATCCGAAACAGTTCCTCCGCCTGTTCGGGCAGAACTCCATGCTGCAGGAAACCATCACCCGACTCTCGGGCCTTGAAATCCATGAACCGATGGTCATCTGTAACGAAGAGCACCGCTTCCTGGTGGCCGAACAGCTGCGCCAGCTCAACAAGCTGTCCAACAACATTATTCTTGAGCCGGTCGGGCGCAACACCGCCCCGGCCATCGCCCTGGCGGCCCTCCAGGCCACCCGCCACGGCGACGACCCGCTGATGCTGGTCCTCGCCGCCGACCATATCATCAATAACCAGCCGGTCTTCCACGACGCCATCCGCGTCGCCGAGCAGTATGCCGATGAAGGCCATCTGGTCACCTTCGGTATCGTGCCGAACGCCCCGGAAACCGGCTACGGCTACATCCAGCGCGGCGTGGCCCTCACCGACAGCGCCCATACTCCGTACCAGGTGGCCCGCTTCGTGGAGAAGCCGGACCGCGAGCGCGCCGAGGCTTACCTCGCCTCCGGGGAGTACTACTGGAACAGCGGCATGTTTATGTTCCGCGCCAAAAAATACCTTTCCGAGCTGGCCAAATTCCGCCCGGATATCCTCGAAGCCTGCCAGGCCGCGGTCAATGCCGCCGATAACGGCAGCGACTTCATCAGCATCCCGCATGACATTTTCTGCGAGTGTCCGGACGAGTCTGTGGACTACGCGGTGATGGAGAAAACCGCCGACGCGGTGGTGGTCGGTCTCGATGCCGACTGGAGCGACGTCGGCTCCTGGTCCGCCCTGTGGGAGGTCAGCCCGAAAGACGGGCAGGGTAACGTCCTCAGCGGCGACGCGTGGGTGCACAACAGCGAAAACTGCTACATCAACAGCGACGAGAAGCTGGTGGCGGCCATCGGCGTGGAGAATCTGGTGATTATCAGCACCAAGGACGCCGTGCTGGTGATGAACCGCGAGCGTTCCCAGGACGTGAAGAAGGCGGTCGAGTTTCTCAAGCAGAACCAGCGCAGCGAGTACAAGCGCCACCGCGAGATTTACCGTCCCTGGGGCCGCTGCGACGTGGTGGTCCAGACCCCGCGCTTCAACGTCAACCGCATTACGGTGAAACCGGGCGGCGCCTTCTCGATGCAGATGCATCACCACCGCGCCGAGCACTGGGTCATTCTCGCCGGCACCGGCCAGGTGACCGTCAACGGCAAGCAGTTCCTGCTGACCGAGAACCAGTCCACCTTTATTCCGATTGGCGCCGAGCACAGCCTGGAAAACCCGGGCCGCATTCCGCTGGAAGTGCTGGAGATCCAGTCGGGGTCGTACCTCGGCGAGGACGACATTATTCGTATTAAAGACCAGTATGGTCGTTGCTAATTTTTTCGGGACAAAACGCAGAATGACACAGTTAACATGCTTTAAGGCTTATGACATCCGTGGTGAACTGGGCGAGGAGCTGAACGAGGACATCGCCTACCGTATCGGCCGCGCCTACGGCGAATTTCTGAAACCCGGGAAGATAGTGGTGGGGGGCGATGTGCGCCTCACCAGCGAGTCGCTGAAGCTGGCGCTGGCCCGCGGGCTGATGGACGCCGGCACCGACGTGCTGGATATCGGCCTGAGCGGCACGGAAGAGATTTACTTCGCCACTTTCCACCTCGGGGTGGATGGCGGTATCGAGGTGACGGCGAGCCATAACCCGATGAACTACAACGGCATGAAGCTGGTGCGCGAGAACGCGAAGCCCATCAGCGGCGACACCGGGCTGCGGGATATCCAGCGCCTGGCGGAGGAGAACCAGTTCCCGCCGGTGGACCCGGCGCGTCGCGGGACCCTGCGTCAGATATCGGTGCTGAAGGAGTACGTCGACCACCTGATGGGCTACGTGGACCTGGCGAACTTCACCCGTCCGCTGAAGCTGGTGGTGAACTCCGGCAACGGGGCGGCGGGGCACGTGATTGATGAGGTGGAGAAACGCTTCGCGGCGGCCGGGGCGCCGGTGACCTTTATCAAGGTGCATCACCAGCCGGACGGCCATTTCCCGAACGGTATCCCGAACCCGCTGCTGCCGGAGTGCCGCCAGGACACCGCCGACGCGGTGCGTGCGCATCAGGCGGACATGGGGATCGCCTTTGACGGCGACTTCGACCGCTGCTTCCTGTTCGATGACGAAGCGTCGTTTATCGAGGGGTACTACATTGTCGGCCTGCTGGCGGAAGCGTTCCTGCAGAAGCAGCCGGGGGCGAAAATCATTCACGACCCGCGTCTGACATGGAACACGGTGGACATCGTGACCCGCAGCGGCGGCCAGCCGGTGATGTCGAAGACCGGGCATGCGTTCATCAAGGAGCGGATGCGCCAGGAAGACGCCATCTACGGCGGGGAGATGAGCGCGCACCATTACTTCCGCGACTTCGCCTACTGCGACAGCGGGATGATCCCGTGGCTGCTGGTGGCTGAGCTGCTGTGCCTGAAGAACAGCTCGCTGAAATCGCTGGTGGCGGACCGCCAGGCGGCGTTCCCGGCGTCGGGGGAGATCAACCGCAAGCTGGGAAATGCAGCGGAGGCGATAGCGCGCATCCGGGCGCAGTATGAGCCGGCGGCCGCACACATCGACACAACGGACGGTATCAGTATTGAATACCCTGAGTGGCGCTTTAACCTGCGCACGTCCAATACCGAGCCGGTGGTGCGTCTGAACGTTGAGTCCAGAGCGGATACTGCGTTAATGAATGCAAAAACCGAAGAGATTTTAGCTCTTCTCAAGTAATGCATTATCCATAATGGAAGCCATAGGGTTAGATTTTAATCGTATTTTTGACCTTATGGCTTATTCTTGACATCCCACTGGTCAAAGCGTAAAACCGCCCACAGAATTATTTAATTTCGTGGCTATCCGCCATTATCCAGTTAACTGATTAAAGTGTAATCTCATGAAAATTACTATTTCCGGTACAGGTTATGTTGGTTTATCGAACGGTGTCCTGATCGCGCAAAACCACGAAGTGGTGGCCCTGGATATCGTACAGGCCAAAGTGGATATGCTTAACCAGAAGATCTCTCCGATTGTCGATAAAGAGATTCAGGAATATCTGGCAGAAAAACCGTTAAATTTCCGTGCCACCACGGATAAGCACGACGCGTACCGCAATGCCGACTACGTGATCATTGCGACGCCGACCGATTACGATCCCAAAACTAACTACTTCAACACCTCTACGGTGGAAGCGGTTATTCGCGATGTCACAGAGATCAACCCGAACGCGGTAATGATCATTAAATCGACCATCCCGGTGGGGTTCACCCGCGACATCAAAGAACGTTTAGGGATTGATAATGTTATTTTCTCTCCTGAGTTCCTGCGTGAAGGACGTGCGCTGTACGACAACCTGCACCCGTCGCGTATTGTCATCGGTGAGCGCTCCGCGCGTGCCGAACGTTTCGCTGATCTGCTGAAAGAAGGCGCGATCAAGCAGGATATCCCGACCCTGTTTACCGACTCTACCGAAGCGGAAGCGATCAAACTGTTCGCTAACACCTATCTGGCGCTGCGCGTTGCCTATTTCAACGAGCTCGACAGCTATGCTGAAAGCCAGGGGCTGAACAGCAAGCAGATTATCGAAGGGGTATGCCTGGATCCGCGTATCGGCAATCATTATAACAACCCGTCCTTTGGCTACGGCGGCTACTGCCTGCCAAAAGATACCAAGCAGCTGCTGGCGAACTACGAATCGGTCCCGAACAATATCATCGCGGCTATCGTCGATGCCAACCGTACCCGTAAAGACTTTATCGCGGATTCTATTCTCGCTCGTAAGCCGAAAGTAGTGGGTGTGTATCGCCTGATCATGAAGAGTGGTTCGGACAACTTCCGTGCCTCTTCTATTCAGGGCATTATGAAGCGCATCAAGGCGAAAGGTATTCCGGTTATTATCTATGAACCGGTGATGCAGGAAGATGAGTTCTTCAACTCCCGTGTCGTGCGCGACCTGAATGCCTTCAAGCAAGAAGCTGATGTGATCATTTCTAACCGTATGGCGGAAGAGTTGGCGGATGTGGCGGACAAGGTCTACACCCGCGATCTGTTTGGTAACGATTAATTCTGCCTGTCTGACACTGGCGGTTCCCTGCCGCCAGTGTTCTTCTTTATCTCCCCGCTATATCCCTCACTACGCGTATTTCTCGAACATTCAGATTAAGCTCAATAAATTGTGATGGACATTACGATCCTGCTCAAAAGCCGTTGCGGGTTGAAAACAGCTCCGATAAGTTAAACTTACCTTGTGAAGAGCTACCGTCACTGTGATGTAGATGCCGGAGATAAGCGCCGGGAGGTAAAACAAAGCCTGCAACGCAGGCTTTTGTTATTTATGTCCTATGAAAAAACGAGGGATAGGGCGCGAGTAGCGTTATTTTTTCTTGCCTTAAGGCCATGCCAAAACGCAGAATGAATAGTCATTCTGTCATATCATTTTTTTATCTCTTAATATTATCTTAATCTAATTGCAATATGAAGCGGGCCTTACCACTTGCGTTTATTAAACGTCAGTTTCGTTTTCTTTCTGTCTTTTAAATAAGAAATTAAGAAATAAACGGAAACAGCAAGTAGTATGGCAGCGACCACTAAGAAAAATAGGTTTTCCATAATATCTACCACAGGGCGTATGTTGATTGAATTATTAGTTTGATAAGCAATACATCAGTTTTGTGCTGTTGCATGGCTTGCTCTAACATATCCTGGATTTAGGAAAATTCCTACAGAGAGTAATGTTTTTTATCTATCAGCATATAATGCTGTTTTCGCTAGCCAAATTGGTTTGGATATCAGGAAAGTTTGAGTGCCTGGCGTGCGGATATTTGCTTTTCTGAAAAAGGCTGGATGAAACTGGTTTCAGGCGTGCGAGTAAAAAGGCAAAAATACCGTCTATAGCACAAAATATTATATATAAAACAATGAATGTGCATTCAGTCGACATATAGCCCGGATAACGGAGGTTCCATAGAAGAGGTGCCGCAATCTGACGATTGCGGCAGGGCAGGGGGACTAGATCTGATAGTAATCCTTGTACCACTCCACGAAGTTCTTCACGCCTTCCTTCACTGACGTTTGCGGCCTAAAGCCCACCAGGTCATACAGCGGTTGGGTGTCTGCGCTGGTGTCCAGCACATCGCCCGGCTGAATCGGCATCATATTCTTCTGCGCTTCCATTCCAAGCGCTTCTTCCAGAGCGGTGATGTAGTCCATCAGTTCCACTGGTGAGCTGTTGCCAATGTTATATACCCGATACGGCGCGGAACTGGTTGCCGGGGAACCGCTCTCAACGGTCCAGTCGGCATTGGCCTGCGGGATTACATCCTGCACCCGAACCACCGCCTCGACGATGTCGTCGATATAGGTGAAGTCGCGCTTCATTTTGCCGTAGTTGTAAACGTCGATACTTTTTCCTTCCAGCATCGCTTTCGTGAACTTGAACAGCGCCATATCCGGGCGACCCCACGGACCATAAACCGTAAAGAAGCGCAGCCCGGTGGTCGGGATGCCGTACAGGTGGGAATAGGTATGCGCCATCAGCTCATTGGCTTTCTTGGTGGCGGCATACAGGGAGACCGGATGATCGACGGAATCTTCGGTGGAGAACGGCATTTTACGGTTAAGGCCGTAAACCGAGCTGGAGGAGGCGTACACCAGGTGTTTCACCTTGGTATGACGGCAGCCTTCCAGAATGTTCAGGTACCCCATCAGGTTAGCGTCTGCGTAGGCATACGGGTTTTCCAGCGAGTAGCGCACCCCGGCCTGGGCGGCCAGGTGGATCACGCGGTCAAATTGCTCTGTGGCGAACAGCTTTGCCATACCTTCACGGTCGGCCAGATCCAGCTGCTGGAAATGGAATGCCGGAGATGCCAGGCGATCCAGACGGGCCTGCTTCAGGCTGACGTCATAATAGTCGTTCATGTTGTCGATTCCGACAACATCATGCCCTTCATTCAGCAGGCGCTGCGCGATATGGAAGCCGATAAAACCTGCGGCACCAGTGACCAAAAACTTCATATTTTTCCTCCGGGGTGTGGATATCCCGTTCTACATAAGTGCCGATTTTACACTGGCTTGCGGTTGGGATCACTTGCTTTGCCATGACAAGATATGCAAGTAACTGTAAACAGCGGCGTCTGAGAGTAAATGCCATGTAATTAATTATCATTCGTGAAAGGTATTAAGCCATTCAGAAGATGAAAAGCACTATAAAAACCAATATAAACAATGGGTTATATGTTTGTTTCGGTTTTATCGAGTATTGCTAGGTTTTAGACGCGGTCTGGCCTCGTAGAGTAAAGATTGTTACTTTGGTTTGCCCGGTGTGTTTGTTTCCCGAGAGCTCATTTAGCGATAATGCCATCATATCGTCTAAAGTGTGTCCATTTTTACAATGAGAAAGCAATGCACCGGATTTTTACTTTAATTCCTTACTTGCAGAGTTATAATACGCTGCCGTTCTATTTGGCAGACTTAGGTATTGCTTGATAAATCATCACCAAAAGTTGTTATTAATATGCAAGAAATTATTTCAGAATTTCATGCTGTCCTTAGATGGTTCTTTTGAATGTAAGGGCGTGATGAGCAGGTGAGGGGAGTGCTACGCCAGGCATGCTGCTTGCGGAAATGAGAAAGTCCTGATAGCTAACGGAGAAGGGAAACGCCAGAGTAAAGCCTTTTTGTAGCTAAGGTAACGAGATGCATGGCTGTACTGGACAGTAATGCCATCTGCAGTGCGGTTTGAACGGATGTGAGTGCTAAAAACTCGGTGGATCACGCATTTTGGTTGCGATAGCCAATGGCGGTAGCGTGGAAGAAAACATAAGGTGATTTTTTAATTTATTGAATTAAAAGGCTTTTTATCGTTTTATGGCTGGGGTGTCGCTTGCGCTTCCGTTCAAATCATCGGTTGCAGTCGATGAATGGCAGCTGACCTGATAAACTTTGCCCGCAGCACAAAGCAGTCAGTTTCTCGATTGTTGAGCCTGACAGGATCGGCGAGGTAGACCTGGTATGACTAACTCATTCAGTGGATATTTGCAGAATAATTTATGAGTATAAAGATGAAGTACAATTTAGGGTATTTATTTGATTTACTTGTTGTCATAACAAATAAAGATCTAAAAGTGCGCTATAAGAGCAGCATGCTAGGCTATTTATGGTCAGTAGCAAATCCATTGCTTTTTGCCATGATTTATTATTTTATATTTAAGCTGGTAATGAGAGTACAAATTCCAAATTATACCGTTTTCCTCATTACCGGCTTGTTTCCGTGGCAATGGTTTGCCAGTTCGGCCACTAACTCATTATTTTCATTCATCGCTAACGCTCAAATTATCAAGAAGACAGTTTTTCCCCGGTCCGTGATTCCGCTAAGTAATGTGATGATGGAAGGCTTGCATTTTCTTTGCACCATCCCGGTTATTGTTGTCTTTCTTTTTGTTTATGGCATGACGCCGTCCTTGTCCTGGGTTTGGGGTATACCTCTCATTGCTATTGGCCAGGTGATTTTCACCTTTGGTGTTTCAATCATCTTTTCAACGCTGAACCTGTTTTTCCGTGACCTGGAGCGCTTTGTCAGTCTGGGGATTATGCTGATGTTTTATTGTACGCCGATTTTATATGCGTCTGATATGATTCCGGAAAAATTTAGCTGGATAATTACCTACAATCCGCTAGCGAGTATGATTCTTAGTTGGCGTGATTTATTCATGAATGGGACTCTTAATTATGAGTATATTTCTATACTCTATTTTACGGGAATCATTTTGACGGTTGTCGGTTTGTCTATTTTCAATAAATTAAAATATCGATTTGCAGAGATCTTGTAATGCACCCAGTTATTAACTTCAGTCATGTTACAAAAGAGTATCCTCTGTACCATCATATTGGCTCAGGAATCAAAGATTTAATTTTCCATCCGAAACGCGCTTTTCAATTGCTGAAGGGGCGGAAATATTTAGCTATCGAAGACGTATCCTTTACAGTTGGCAAAGGTGAGGCTGTTGCCCTGATTGGACGTAATGGGGCAGGAAAGAGTACCTCGCTTGGCCTGGTTGCCGGCGTGATTAAGCCAACTAAGGGAACCGTCACCACTGAAGGACGGGTGGCATCGATGCTTGAACTCGGCGGAGGCTTTCATCCGGAACTTACCGGGCGTGAGAATATTTACCTGAATGCTACTCTGCTGGGCCTTCGGCGTAAAGAGGTCCAGCAACGTATGGAACGTATTATTGAATTTTCGGAACTGGGAGAATTCATAGACGAGCCAATCAGAGTGTACTCAAGCGGAATGCTAGCTAAGTTAGGTTTTTCGGTCATCAGTCAGGTTGAACCGGATATTTTAATTATTGATGAAGTTCTGGCAGTAGGTGATATCGCTTTTCAGGCCAAATGTATTCAGACCATCAGAGATTTTAAGAAAAGAGGCGTAACAATATTGTTTGTTAGCCACAATATGAGTGACGTTGAAAAAATCTGCGACAGAGTCATCTGGATCGAAAATCATAGGCTCAGAGAAGTGGGGTCTGCAGAGCGAATCATTGAACTGTACAAGCAAGCAATGGCTTAATCAGTGGGTAATATAATGAACAATAGCGTTAAAATCTATACCAGCCACCATAAGCCTAGTGCTTTTCTTAATGCTGCAATTATCAAACCTCTGCATGTCGGCAAAGCTAATTCTTGTAATGAAATTGGTTGTCCAGGAGATGACACTGGCGATAATATTTCCTTTAAGAATCCGTTTTATTGCGAACTAACTGCGCATTATTGGGTTTGGAAAAACGAAGAGCTGGCAGACTATGTCGGTTTCATGCACTATCGCCGTCATCTTAATTTTTCCGAAAAACAAACTTTTTCTGAGGATACCTGGGGGGTCGTGAACCATCCATGCATTGATGAAGAATATGAGAAGATCTTTGGATTAAACGAAGAAACAATTCAACGGTGTGTCGAAGGTATTGACATCTTGCTGCCCAAAAAATGGTCTGTCACTGCGGCGGGAAGTAAAAATAATTACGATCACTATGAACGAGGTGAATACTTACACATTCGTGATTATCAGGCTGCCATTGCCATCGTTGAAAAACTATATCCAGAGTATAGCACGGCAATAAAAACGTTTAATGATGCCAGTGATGGCTATTACACAAATATGTTTGTCATGCGCAAAGATATTTTTGTTGACTATTCTGAGTGGCTCTTTTCCATTCTGGATAATCTCGAAGATGCCATCTCGATGAACAATTATAATGCTCAGGAAAAACGCGTTATTGGGCATATAGCTGAACGGCTGTTTAATATTTACATTATTAAGTTGCAACAAGATGGTGAGCTTAAGGTAAAAGAATTACAGCGTACCTTTGTCAGCAATGAAACATTCAATGGTGCACTGAATCCAGTTTTTGATTCTGCGGTTCCAGTGGTTATCAGTTTCGATGATAATTACGCAATCAGCGGTGGCGCATTAATTAATTCCATTATCCGACATGCGGACAAAAATAAAAATTATGATATCGTCGTACTCGAAAACAAAGTTAGCTATTTGAATAAAACGCGGTTGGTAAATCTAACCTCTGCTCATCCGAATATTTCTCTTCGTTTTTTTGACGTTAATGCCTTCACTGAAATTAACGGTGTGCATACCCGAGCGCATTTTAGCGCATCAACGTATGCCCGTCTTTTTATTCCTCAACTGTTCAGACGATACGATAAAGTCGTATTTATTGATTCGGATACCGTTGTAAAGGCTGACCTGGGTGAACTGCTTGATGTCCCTCTGGGCAACAATTTAGTTGCAGCGGTTAAGGATATCGTCATGGAAGGTTTTGTAAAATTTTCTGCAATGTCGGCATCAGATGATGGCGTTATGCCGGCAGGCGAATATTTACAGAAAACCTTAAACATGAATAACCCTGATGAATATTTTCAGGCAGGGATTATTGTTTTTAATGTCAAACAAATGGTCGAAGAAAATACTTTTGCTGAATTGATGCGGGTATTAAAGGCAAAAAAATACTGGTTCCTCGACCAGGATATCATGAATAAAGTATTCTACTCTCGAGTCACATTTCTGCCATTAGAGTGGAACGTTTATCATGGTAATGGCAATACGGATGATTTCTTCCCTAATCTTAAGTTTGCAACGTATATGAAATTTTTAGCAGCTCGCAAGAAGCCTAAAATGATTCATTATGCGGGTGAGAACAAACCATGGAATACCGAAAAAGTCGATTTTTATGATGACTTTATTGAAAACATCGCTAACACTCCATGGGAGATGGAAATCTATAAACGTCAGATGTCGTTAGCGGCTTCGATTGGTTTAACCCATAGCGAGCCGCAACAACAAATCTTGTTCCAGACCAAAATCAAGAACGTACTGATGCCTTATGTTAATAAATATGCACCAATAGGCACGCCAAGAAGAAACATGATGACTAAATATTATTACAAAGTACGCCGTGCTATTCTTGGATAATAAAAGAGACAACAGATGAAAAGAAAAAAAATATTGATCGTAGGCGCTGGTTTCTCTGGTGCAGTTATCGGTCGCCAACTTGCTGAGAAGGGACATCAAGTCCATATTATCGATCAGCGTGATCATATTGGGGGGAATTCCTATGATGCACGCGACTCTGAAACGAATGTGATGGTACATGTTTATGGACCCCATATTTTCCATACTGACAATGAAACAGTGTGGAACTATGTCAACAAGCATGCAGAGATGATGCCCTATGTGAACCGGGTTAAAGCGACAGTTAATGGTCAGGTATTTTCCCTGCCTATTAATTTACATACTATCAATCAGTTTTTCTCAAAAACTTGTTCGCCTGATGAGGCCAGAGCGCTCATTGCTGAGAAAGGGGACAGCACTATTGCTGATCCACAAACTTTTGAAGAGCAAGCGTTACGCTTTATTGGTAAAGAGTTATATGAGGCCTTTTTTAAAGGCTATACGATTAAACAGTGGGGGATGCAACCCTCGGAACTGCCCGCATCTATTCTTAAACGTCTTCCTGTTCGTTTTAACTATGATGATAATTATTTTAACCACAAATTTCAGGGCATGCCGAAATGTGGTTATACGCAGATGATAAAGTCAATTCTCAATCATGAGAATATCAAGGTTGACTTACAGCGGGAATTTATCGTTGACGAGCGAACTCATTACGATCACGTATTCTATAGCGGTCCATTAGATGCGTTTTATGGCTACCAATATGGCCGTCTGGGCTATCGAACATTAGATTTTAAAAAGTTTATCTATCAGGGTGATTACCAGGGATGCGCAGTGATGAACTATTGTTCTGTGGATGTGCCCTATACTCGCATCACTGAACATAAATATTTTTCTCCCTGGGAACAACACGACGGCTCTGTTTGTTATAAAGAGTATAGCCGTGCTTGTGAAGAAAATGATATTCCTTACTATCCTATTCGCCAGATGGGAGAGATGGCTCTTCTTGAAAAATATTTGTCATTGGCCGAGAATGAAACCAACATCACTTTTGTCGGTCGTCTTGGAACCTACCGTTACCTTGATATGGATGTGACCATCGCCGAAGCATTGAAAACGGCAGAAGTCTATTTAAATTCACTCACTGAAAATCAGCCAATGCCTGTTTTTACGGTTTCTGTACGATGAAATATACGGCATTGATAGTGACATTCAATCGTCTCGGCAAACTGAAAAAAACGGTTGAAGAGACCCTCAAACTTGAATTCACTAATATTGTTATTGTCAATAACGGGTCCACGGATGGGACCCAAGCCTGGCTTTCGTCAATTGTTGATACACGAGTCATTGTATTAACCCTCACCGAGAATACCGGTGGGGCGGGGGGCTTTAAAACCGGTAGTCAGTATATCTGTGAACAGCTGGCAAGTGATTGGGTATTTTTCTACGATGATGATGCTTACCCCTATCCAGACACGTTGAAGTCCTTTTCACAGCTGGATAAGCGGGGATGTCGGGTATTTAGTGGACTGGTGAAAGATCCGCAAGGAAAACCGTGTCCGATGAATATGCCGTTCTCGCGTGTGCCAACTTCCCTTGGCGACACTGTACGCTATTTACGCTACCCTGGAAAGTTTATCCCGGCAGCTAATCGTTCTATGTTCGTACAAACGGTTTCATTTGTTGGGATGGTCATACATCGTGATCTGCTCGCGACCAGTCTTGACTACATTCGCGAACAGCTCTTTATCTACTTTGATGATCTTTACTTTGGCTATCAGCTATCATTAGCTGGTGAGCAAATTATGTATAGCCCAGAGTTGCTTTTTTATCATGATGTGAGTATTCAGGGCAAACTTATTGCACCTGAATGGAAGGTTTACTATCTATGCCGTAATTTGATCCTGTCCAAGAAAATATTCCAGAAAAATGGCGTGTATAGCAATTCAGCGATAGCGATACGCATCCTAAAATATATATTAATCCTGCCATGGCAACGTCAAAAATATTCCTATATGAAATTTATTCTTCGTGGAATTTCACATGGCATAAAAGGTATTAGTGGTAAGTATCATTAAGTGGGCATAGCAATGAGAAAACTGTGTTATTTCATAAATTCGGATTGGTACTTCGATTTACACTGGATCGATCGTGCCATCGCCTCCCGTGATGCAGGTTATGAGATTCACATCATCAGCCATTTTATTGATGACAACATAATAAATAAATTCAAAACATTTGGCTTTATTTGCCATAATGTTACTCTTGATGCTCAATCTTTTAATGCATTAGTTTTCTTTCGTACTTACCATGATGTGCAAAAAATTATTAAAAATATAAAACCGGATCTCTTGCATTGCATCACTATCAAGCCATGTTTGATTGGTGGTGTGCTCGCGAAGAAATTTAATCTGCCGGTCATCGTAAGTTTTGTTGGGCTTGGAAGAGTATTTTCTTCAGACAGCATGCCTTTAAAATTATTGCGGCAGTTTACTATTGCTGCATATAAATATATTGCCAGTAATAAGCGCTGTATATTTATGTTTGAACATGACCGTGACAGAAAAAAACTGGCTAAGTTGGTTGGACTCGAAGAACAACAGACTATTGTTATTGATGGTGCAGGCATTAATCCAGAGATATACAAATATTCTCTTGAACAGGATCACGATGTCCCTGTTGTATTGTTTGCCAGCCGTATGTTGTGGAGTAAAGGACTGGGCGACTTAATTGAAGCGAAGAAAATATTACGCAGTAAGAATATTCACTTTACTTTGAATGTTGCTGGAATTCTGGTCGAAAATGATAAAGATGCAATTTCCCTTCAGGTCATTGAAAATTGGCATCAGCAAGGATTAATTAACTGGTTAGGTCGTTCGAATAACGTTTGCGATCTTATTGAGCAATCAAATATCGTTGCTTTGCCGTCAGTTTATTCTGAAGGTGTTCCGCGAATTCTTCTGGAAGCATCTTCTGTGGGTCGCGCTTGTATTGCTTATGATGTTGGTGGTTGTGATAGCCTTATTATTGATAACGATAATGGAATTATTGTCAAAAGCAATTCACCTGAAGAGCTGGCTGATAAACTTGCCTTTTTGCTTAGCAATCCTAAAGCACGCGTTGAAATGGGTATTAAGGGGAGGAAACGTATACAAGATAAATTTTCTAGTGTTATGATTATCGATAAAACATTGCAAATATATCATGATGTAGTTCGATGATGTGTAAGTTTCACATTTATTATTGCGAAAAACCTTCATTGATAATACTAAACTTTATATAATGTAATTCAATTTACTACTAATGGTATTTTTATGGCTCATGAAAAAAGTGATATAATTGTTTCGGTCGTTATTCCTGTTTACAACGCCGAAGAGTATATTGCAGATACTCTAAAAAACATTGTTTCACAGTCATTGTATGAAATTGAAATTATAATAATCAATGATCATTCGAGTGATAATACATTAGATATTCTTAAGGAGATAGCATCCAGCGATGAAAGAATACGAATTATTGATAACGCTGTAAATATTGGAGCTGGCATATCACGTAATATAGGTCTTTCAGAAGCAAAGGGAGAATATATAATATTTCTTGATGATGATGATTATGTCGATACGAACATGTTGAAGCATATGTCTGATTGTGCGGAGCTATCAGGGGCAGATATCGTTGTATGCAGAAGCCGCTCATTTAATCTACAATCTCTCCAGTATGCTCCAATGCCAGATTCAATTCGAAAAGATTTATTACCTGAAAAAGCAGTTTTCTCGCCTGGAGATATTGAGCGAGACTTTTTCAGAGCATTTATATGGTGGCCATGGGACAAACTATTCCGACGTGAATTTATTATTCAGCACTCGTTGAGCTATCAAGATTTAAGAACATCAAATGATCTGTTTTTTGTGTGTGCATCTATGCTTAGTGCCGAAAAGGTAACTATTCTTGATGAAATATTGATTGCTCATACGATTAATCGAAAAACATCATTGTCTTCAACTCGCTCCGTTTCCTATCATTGCGCACTTGATGCTCTTGTTGCTCTAAGGGATTTTCTCTTTAAAAATGGCATGATGCAAAAGCGACAACGGGATTTTTATAATTACATTGTCGTATTCCTTGAGTGGCACTTAAATACGCTATCGGGTGAAGCCTTTAATAAACTGTTTCAAGATGTCAAATTATTCATCAGCAGTTTTGATATCAATAATGAAGACTTTTATGATGAGTTTATTCTTTCTGCTTATCGACGAATCGCTGATATGTCTGCTGAAGAGTATCTTTTTTCTTTAAAAGATCGGGTTCTTAATGAATTAGAGGATGCCCAACGAAATATTTTGACCTTACAAAACGAAGTTGAGGAGATAAAACAGCAGCTTCAACAAAAGGACGAAATGATTGCTTCTATGAATAGGGAGAATTTAGCTATTAAAGCAGATAATAAAATTCTCGAAAATTACAATGAAGAACTAAAGACTGTTCAAACAAAGTTTCTTAAACTACTCTCAAGCAAAGACTAGTATTTAAAAGCGTATTTTATGATTACTGTAATAGTGCCCCCATAAAAAATGAGGGCGGCACAGAAATTACTAATAATTTATCGTTGACCTTCGCATTGCATCTGACGTTTTGATAACCATACAATCATCAATACATCGATTGGTCTCAGAAATTATAACGTTGTTAGATAGTTTGAAATTAAATCCTTTCATAATTCTGATCTCTTCAGCCATACCTTTGAGCGCCCAGGGCGCTGCTAATGAAATATTCCCAAACTCATCATATCTCTGTGTTTTTGTAAAGGCATTGTAAGCAGGATCTGTGAGATCGAACATTAATTTTCCTGTGTAATTCTTAGGTATTTTATTAGTTATTTCCGCAGCAAGTGCCTGAATTTCAGAGCGTTGAGGAATAATAAATCCATTTATAATATTATACTGAGCTATTATCATAATTGTTAAAGCGATAAGAGGCCAGACAAATGCTTGCTTAAAAATTCTACTGACAAGGCTATTTATGCCAATAAGAAATAGAGTTGATATAATAAGTTCTAAGGCCACTAACGAGCGGAATGCTGCCCAATTCTCTTTTGTCGCTAAATTTGGAGCGTAGGAACCTATCCCGATCGCTATGACTATGAACGTTTTCCATCTGCCTGATTTTCCCACAAAAATAGTGTATAAGCCGATTAAAATTGCAAGCGAGGAGAACCAAGAATATATTTTTACTGGTTGTATGTTATAGTTATTTACAGCGTTTATTAGTGATTCATTTATGAACCATTTCATCTTTCCACCGATATCTGCGGTTAACTCGGCTCTCGATAATGATTCCCCATATAGCCAGACAGGAAGTACTTTTGACATTATAAAACTGCCTGCAACACCGATAACTAAAATGATAAAACATGTCCCAACTTTTTTCACAGTTAAACTACTTTCTTTTTTTATACAACTATCAAGCATAAAAAAGAATAAGAATGTAATTGCTGTCGGTTGATATATTGCAAATGCCACCCATAAGACAACAATGGATGCTAATTTTTCTGGCAATGACGACCGCTGCTTCGAATGTGGGAAACATTTATTATAACTAATACCTGCCAGCAATACTGAAATAGTGAACGGGAAACATGTTGCCCATGAAGCATAAACTTGAAACGCAGGGAGTAAGCAAATTAACAGCGGAAATATTATTTTGAATACGGGGTTATTAAATATTTTTCTGCTGTCTATGAAGTTGTAAATAAAACAACTCAAGACAACAAGACTTAATATATTAAAAAGCCGCAAATACGAAAATGAAGAAATATCATTAATTAACATTTTTCCATAGTAACGGAACACAGCATAAACGGGACGACCAGATTGGACATCCCACTGAAACGAAGAGCCGTTTCTTGTTATAGCATCAAAGAGTGTTGACCAGTCGTCTGAAAATGCATATGAAAAGAAAATTACCGGTGAAAATGTTAACATAAGCAAAAAGAAATAAAAAATGTAAATGTTTTTTTTATTTCCCTCTGCTAAAGGATTGATCAGATTTTGCATGTTATTTTCCATTGCTATCATTACCTACGCTTTCGTCAATGAAATATTTAGGTCTATTTTTCGTCTCTATATAAATTTTTCCGACATATTCTCCTATAATACCTAAAGATAGCATTTGCACGCCGCCAAGAAAGAATATAGCGATCATGACTGATGTCCATCCCTCAACTGTAGTACCTGTTGTTTTTTGAATTAAAGCATAAATCGCAGCGATGGTAGATATGATGCAAGTTATAAAACCTGTCATAGCTATAATTCGTAACGGTGTAACTGATAATGAGGTAATTCCATCGAGAGCCAGCGCAAGCATTTTTTTAATTGGATATTTTGATTCACCTGCAATTCTTTCTTCACGGCTATATTGCACCTCGATCGAGGGGTATCCCACAAGAGGCACTAATCCACGTAAATATATATTTTGCTCTTTATATTGTTTAAGAGCCTCCAATGCTCGATTACTTAATAATCGATAATCTGCATGATTTGGAGTTTGATTTACTCCCAAGTGGGACATTATTGCGTAAAATGCATTAGCTGTTGTACGTTTAAAAAACGTGTCACTGTCTCGATTACCTCTTACGCCGTATACTATGTCATATCCCTGGCTGTAAGCGTCAATCATTTTTTCGATGCAATTTACATCGTCTTGTAGATCCGCATCGATGCTAATGGTTACGTCTGTATCGACCGAGCGTAACCCTGCCATCAACGCAATTTGATGTCCTTTATTTCTTGATAATTTTATTCCTCGCACATAGTGATAAGCGGTCGAGGCATCTTTAATTTGTGCCCAAGTATTGTCACGACTACCATCATCGACAAACAAAAGATAACTATTGTTATTAATTTTATTTCTGGCTATCAATGAATTTATTACATTCGAAAGCTTTTCGAGACAGAAAGGAAAAGCCTCTTGTTCATTATAGCAAGGTACCACAATAGCTAAAGAAGGAGTGCTTTTTATATCAGTTGAGGTTGTCATTTCATCGCCCAGAACTTGTTTAAAATAAAACCTGTGATAGTGTATGTGAACATCCCAAGGATTTGTGCTGAATATATTTTTTCTGGCATAAAAACGAAAAATATTTTTATGACAATGATATTTGCCACATAACAAATGAAGCAAACACATAAAAATTTTATTAGTCTATTGATACTGATTGGTTGCGTAAATGTAAATATTGTGTTTGCTATAAAGCTGAAAACAATACCTACAACATAACCCATCGCATTGGACAGATAAATGCCAAGACCCAAATGCATTAGCAGGAAAATTACAACTGCCGTAATTAGTGTATTGACTATCCCAACTAACCCATATTTCATTAGTTGCCATAATGGGCCTGAACTTGGCATTATATACTCCGCTAGCGTTCCAATTGGATGTTAAAAGCGGCAGCATTCTAACAAACTACATCTATCATGTGAATCCAATTCACATCTCAAATATTAGGTTGTAAAGGATATTGGGAGGTATTTCGAGTGCTGCGTGAAGGGTTCATTTAGAAAGAGTAATTAATGGCGGCTTTATAACCGCCATGTCTTATATTACCTATGCCGTGCTCTTAAATTATCAATCACTTCCCCGAGATCCAGCCCCTGGTCCTGCAGCAGCACCAGCAGGTGATACATCAGGTCCGACGCCTCATTCTTCAGCTCGAAGCGGTCGTTCACCGTGGCGGCCAGCGCGGTCTCCACGCCTTCTTCCCCCACTTTCTGCGCAATACGCTTGGTGCCGCTGGCATACAGCTTCGCCGTGTAGGAACTCTCCGGGTCGGCGTGTTTACGCTCGGCCAGCAGCTGCTCCAGCTGATAGAGGAACAGCCACTGGTGGCCGGTTTCGCCGAAGCAGCTGGTGGTGCCTTTGTGGCAGGTCGGTCCGATCGGGTTTACCAGCACCAGCAGCGTATCGTTGTCACAGTCCGGCGTGATGCTCACTACATTGAGGACATGGCCCGAGGTTTCACCCTTGGTCCACAGCCGCTGCTTGGTGCGCGAGTAAAAGGTGACCTTGCCGGTGGCTTCGGTTTTCTCCAGCGCCTCCTTGTTCATGTAGCCGTGCATCAGCACTTCGCCGGATACGGCGTGCTGCACGATGGCCGGCATCATGCCGTCCGTTTTTTCCCAGTCCAGCTGTTCAGTCAACATACCCTTATCTCCACGCCCTGTGCCGCCAGGTACGCTTTCAGTTCGCCAATATTAATAATCTGTTTGTGGAATACCGAGGCCGCCAGCGCGCCGTCAACGTCGGCGTCGCGGAAGGCTTCGAGGAAGTGTTCCATAGTGCCCGCGCCGCCGGAGGCGATCAGCGGGACGTGGCACACCGCGCGAACCTTCGCCAGCTGCTGCAGGTCGTAACCGTTGCGCACCCCGTCCTGGTTCATCATATTGAGAACGATCTCGCCTGCGCCGCGCTTCTGCACTTCCTCCACCCAGTCGAGGGTTTCCCACTGCGTCACCCGGGTGCGGCTCTCGTCGCCGGTATACTGGTTGACGTGATACTTGCCGGTCTCTGCATCAAACCAGGTATCAATCCCCACCACGATACACTGCACGCCAAAGCGGTCGGCAAGGCGGGTGATCAGCGTCGGGTCGGCGAGAGCAGGGGAGTTAATCGAGATCTTATCGGCGCCGAAGGAGAGGATCTGCGCCGCGTCTTCCAGCGACTTGATCCCGCCCGCCACGCAGAAAGGAATATCAATCACTTCCGCTACCCGCGACACCCAGCTCTTGTCGACCACCCGACCGTCGCTGGAGGCGGTGATATCATAGAACACCAGTTCGTCGGCCCCTTCGTCGGCATAGCGCTTGGCCAGCGGGACGATGTCGCCAATGATCTCGTGATTACGGAACTGCACGCCTTTCACTACCTGGCCGTCGCGGACGTCGAGGCAGGGGATTATCCGTTTTGCCAGCATTGAATGGCCTCCGTTACGTTGAATTTACCTTCCAGCAGCGCGCGACCGACAATCACGCCGCGCACCCCGGTGCCGCGCAGGGCGGCAATATCATTGAGATCGCCGATGCCGCCGGATGACTGAAACGCCACCTGCGGGTAGCGGGCGCAGACTTCCTCGTACAGCGAGACGTTAGAGCCTGCCAGCGTGCCGTCGCGGGAGATATCGGTGCACAGCACGTGCTGCAGGCCGACCGGCAGATAACTTTCCACCAGCTCCTCCAGCGTCACGCCGGAGTTTTCCTGCCAGCCGCTGACCGCCACCTGCTTATTGCCGTCGGCGTCGATACGCACGTCGAGGGCGAGCACCAGCCGTTCTGGGCCAAAGCGTTTGAACCAGCCTTTCACTTCCTCCGGGGATTTCACCGCGGTGGAGCCGACCACCACGCGGGCGACGCCGGCCTCAAGCAGGGCCGCGACATCCGCTTCGGTCCGCACGCCGCCGCCGACCTGCACCGGGACGTCAACCCCGGCGACCAGCGATTTCAGCAGCGGGATCTGGCGTTTCGCCGGATCCTTCGCCCCGGTCAGGTCGACCAGGTGCAGGACTTCCGCCCCCTGAGCGGCATAGGCCTGCAGGCGCGGCAGCGGATCGCTGCCATAGTCGCGCTGCTGGCCGTAATCGCCCTGATGGAGACGAACGACGGTGCCGTCGATTAAATCTAAAGCAGGAATAATCATCACATCTCCAGGAAGTTTTTCAGCAGCTGCGCCCCGGCGCTCCCGGAGCGCTCCGGGTGAAACTGCACGCCAAAGAAGTTATCTTTCTGCACCGCGGCGGTGAACGCCTCGCCGTAATTGCACTGGGCGATGGTGTACGGGTTGACCGGCATGGCGTAGCTGTGCACGAAGTAGAAATACGCGCCTTCTTCAATGCCGCGGAACAGACGATCGCCTGCTTTGGCATATACCCGGTTCCAGCCCATGTGCGGCAATGGCAGACCGTGGTCGGTCATCTTCGGCACCTCTTCTTCGATAATGCCCAGCAGATCGACGCCGTTGTTCTCCTCGCTGCGCTTGCCGAGCAGCTGCATGCCCAGGCAAATCCCCAGCACCGGCTGGGTACAGGCTTTGATCAGGTCGATCAGCTCCCGGTCGCGAAGCTGATCCATCGCCGCCTGGGCGGTGCCGACGCCGGGAAGAAACAGTTTATCGGCACGCAATACCACTTCCGGATCGCGGCTGACCACCGGCTCATAGCCGTGGCGGCCAATCGCCGATTTCACCGAATTGAGGTTGGCGCAGCCGGTATCAAGGATCACCACATTCATTACAGCACCCCTTTGGAAGACGGCAGGGCATCGCCCTGGACGCGGATCGCCTGGCGCAGCGTACGGCCAAAGGCTTTGAACAGGCTCTCCACGCGGTGGTGATCGTTCTTGCCCTTGGTTTTCAGGTGCAGGGTCACCGCCATGGTGTAGGAGAGCGAGCGGAAGAAGTGTTCCACCATCTCGGTGCTCAGATCGCCGACGCGCTGATAGGTGAAGTCCGCCTTATACTCCAGGTGCGGACGGCCGGAGATATCCAGCGCGCAGCGGGCGAGACACTCGTCCATCGGCAGCACGAAGCCGAAGCGGTTGATGCCGCGCTTGTCGCCAAGGGCCAGCTTCAGGGCTTCGCCGAGGGCCAGGCCGGTATCTTCCACCGTGTGGTGATCGTCGATGTACAGATCGCCGCCGACGTTAACCTCCATGCGGAAGCCGCCGTGGGTGGCGATTTGGTCGAGCATATGGTCAAAAAAGCCGACGCCGGTATGGATCTTGCTGCCGCCTTCGCGGTCCAGCCACACTTTCACATCCACCTGGGTCTCTTTGGTGATGCGCTCGACATGGGCATAGCGGTCGCGGCGGGTCAGCTGCTCGCAGATGGTCGGCCAGTCGAGCGTCTCGCGGTCATAACGCAGACCGGTAATTCCCATGTTATCCGCCAGCTCAAGGTCGGTGGCCCGGTCGCCAATCACATAGCTGTGGGCTTTATCCAGCACGCCCTCTTCCAGCCACGGCAGCACCAGCTGCGTTTTTGGCTTGCGGCAGGCGCAGTTGTCGCCCGGGAAGTGCGGACAAATCAGCACCTCTTCAAAGTTAACGCCCTGCGAGGCGAAGATCTGCATCATCAGGTTGTGCGGGCCATCAAACGCTTCCTGCGGCAGACTGTCGGTTCCCAGGCCATCCTGATTGGTGATCATCACCAGCTTATAGCCTTCCTGCTGCAGCTTCAGCAGCGCTGGGATCACCTGCGGCTCAAACGCCAGCTTGTCGAACCGGTCCACCTGGAAATCCTCCGGCGGTTCGGAAATCAGGGTGCCGTCACGGTCAATAAAGAGATACTTCTGGGTCATACATTCTCCGCAGTCAAGGCGTCAATCACGCGCTGGCTCTCGGCACGGGTACCGATAGTGATACGCAAACAGCCGCTTAATGAAGGTTGTTTATTCTGGTCACGTAAGATAATGCCCTGATCCCACAAAGATTTAAACACTGCGCTGGAGGCAGTTATCCGCGCCAGCACATAGTTGGTCTCGGAATCGAAGACCTGCTCCACGCAGGCGATGCCGCGCAGCTGTTCCACCAGGTAGCGGCGCTCGTCAAGGATCTGCGCCACGCGCTGGCGCATCGCGGCGATCCCCTCCGGGCTCAGGGCCTGGGCGGCGATATCGGCCACCGGCGTGGAGAGCGGGTACGGGGCGATCACTTTCAGCAGCACGTTGATCACCTCGGCGTTGGCGAGGGTGAAGCCGCAGCGCAGGCCGGCGAGGGCGAAGGCTTTGGACAGCGTGCGCAGCACCACCAGGTGCGGATAGTCGCTGAGCCAGCCGGCGAGCGTCGCCTGCGGGCAGAATTCAATATAGGCTTCGTCGGCCACCACGATGGCTTTGCCGCGGGTCATCTCCAGCAGGTCGCGCATCGACTGCGGGTCGATAATCTGCCCGGTCGGGTTGTTCGGGCTGCAGACGAAGACCACCTTCACGCCGTCCAGCCGCGCCTCGATGCCCGGCAGGTCGAGCTGCCAGTCGGCCAGCGTCGGCACGGTGCGGCACTCGACGCCGATGGTCTCGGCGCTGACGCTGTACATGCCGTAGGTCGGCGGGCAGTAGAGCACCGCGTCTTCGCCGGGCTCACAGAAGGCGCGGATCAGCAGCTCGATGCCTTCGTCGGCGCCGCGGCTGACCAGCACCTGCTCCGGTTTGACCTCGGCGTAGCGGGCATAGCTCTCAATCACGGCCTTCGGCTGCGGCTCCGGATAGCGGTTTAGCGTCTGTTCGGTAAGCTGGAAGGCTACGGCGGTAGGGAATTCGTTGGCGTTGAGCCATACGTCGCCTTTGCCGCCCAGCCGGCGAGCGGATTGATACGGGGTCAGCGCGCGGACGTTGGCGCGGGCTAAATCTTCAATGCTCATGCTTGCTCCTTCAGGGCGGCAACGCGCAGCGTTACGGCGTTTTTGTGGGCGTCAAGGCGCTCGGCGGCGGCCAGGATCTCAATCGTTGAGGCGAGGGCGGCAAAGCCGTCGCGCGACAGCTCCTGCACGGTCATCCGCTTCTGGAAGTCGGCCAGACCGAGGCTTGAGCAGGTGGCGGTGTAACCATAGGTCGGCAGGACGTGGTTGGTGCCCGAGGCGTAGTCGCCCGCGGATTCCGGTGACCAGTCGCCAAGGAAAACGGAACCGGCGCTGGTGATGCTATCCACCAGCTCGCGGGCCTGACGGGTCTGAATGATCAGGTGCTCCGGGCCGTACTGGTTGGAGATAGCCACGCACTGCGCCAGATCGCGGGCCACGATGATCCGGCTGGCGGAGAGCGCCACGCGGGCAGTTTCGGCGCGTGGCAGGGTGGCCAGCTGGCGCTCCACGGCTTCGGCGACGCGGCTGCCCATGTCGGCGTCCGGGGTCAGGAGGATCACCTGCGAGTCCGGGCCGTGTTCCGCCTGCGACAGCAGGTCGGAGGCGACAAAGTCCGGGTTGGCGCCGCTGTCGGCGATGACCAGCACTTCCGACGGGCCGGCCGGCATGTCGATGGCTGCGCCGTCCAGACGCTGGCTGACCTGGCGTTTGGCTTCCGTGACGTAAGCGTTGCCCGGGCCAAAGATTTTATCCACCTTCGGCACCGACTCGGTACCGAGGGCGAGGGCGGCGATGGCCTGGGCGCCGCCGACGTTAAAGATGGTTTTTACGCCGCACAGCTGCGCGGCATAGAGGATCTCATCGGCAATCGGCGGCGGCGAGCAGAGCACCACCTGCTGACAGCCGGCGATGCGCGCCGGCGTCGCCAGCATCAGCACCGTGGAGAACAGCGGCGCTGAGCCGCCGGGAATGTACAGTCCGACGGAGGCGATAGGGCGGGTGACCTGCTGGCAGCGCACCCCCGGCAGCGTTTCGACATCCACCGCCTGCAGCTGTTGCGCGTTGTGGAAGGTCTCAATGTTATTCACCGCCACCGCCATCGCCTGCTTCAGCTCATCGCTGAGGCGCTCGCCGGCGGCGGCGATCTCCGCCTCGCTCACCTGCAGCGCGGCGACGGTGGTTTTATCAAACTTCGCGCTGTATTCGCGCAGCGCCGCGTCGCCGTTGGCTTTGACGTTATTCAGGATCTCCGTCACCGTTTTACTGATGCTGTCGGAGGCGGAAATCGCCGGGCGCGTTAAGAGTTGCTGTTGTTGGTCTGCGCTACAGCCGTTCCAGTCGATGATTGTGTTGAAGCTCATGATTGTATTCCCCTGTGTGTCCCGTGACCGGCTGGCCGATTACTCCATCATTTTCTCAATCGGCAGCACCAGAATGGAGCTGGCGCCCAGCGCCTTCAGTTTTTCCATGGTCTCCCAGAACAGGGTTTCGCTGCTGACCATGTGCATCGCCACGCGCTGCTTGTCGCCTGCCAGCGGCAGAATAGTCGGCCGCTCGGCGCCCGGCAGCAGGGCAACCACTTCTTCCAGGCGTTCGGTCGGGGCGTGCATCATGATGTATTTCGACTCGCGGGCCTGAATCACGCCCTGAATACGGGTCAGCAGGCGGTCAATCAGCTGCTGTTTGGCGTCGGCCATTTCGCCGTCGCGCTGGATCAGACAGGCTTTGGAGCGGTAGATCACTTCCACTTCGCGCAGGCCGTTGGCTTCCAGGGTGGCGCCGGTGGAGACGAGGTCGCAGATAGCGTCGGCGAGGCCGGCGCGCGGCGCCACTTCCACGGAGCCGTTCAGCAGACAGGATTTAAAGGAGATACCTTTTTGATCGAGGTAGCGCTTCAGCAGGTGCGGGTAAGAGGTGGCGATACGTTTGCCGTCCAGCGCCGCCGGGCCGTTCCAGGCTTCATCCACCGGAGTCGCCAGCGACAGGCGGCAGCCGCCGAAGTCGAGACGGCGCAGGGTGAAGTAGCGCGGGTCTTCGCCCTGGGCGCGGCGGCTGAGCAGCTCTTCTTCCAGCACGTTTTCGCCGATAATACCGAGGTCGACAACACCGTCCATCACCAGGCCCGGGATATCGTCATCACGCACGCGCAGAATATCGATTGGCATATTTTCCGCCAGCGCAATCAGACGCTGGGTGTGCAAATTGACTTTAATGCCGCAGCGGCTGAGTAATTCGCGTGAATCTTCGCTTAAACGGCCTGATTTCTGAATAGCTATGCGTAAACGGGTGTTGTCTAACATTGTTCTTTTCCTCTGAATACCTGTCTGAATCTGTCCGAATTTGGTCCAAAAAAAAGCCCCCGGAAGTGAATCTTCCGGGGGCTCTCTGCGCGTTCATGCACCACTGGAAGATCCAAACGTCTTCCAGCACACATCGCCTGAAAGACTAGTCAGGATGATGGTGATGATGGTGGTGTTTAAATTGAACGCGGTTCATAAAAATTCTCTGTGAATGACTATGCATTTGATGTCCTTTAACCTAAACCACTTCCGCCGCAGAAAGCAAGGGCTTTTTTCTATCATTAATTCATTTCATATTGAGCGAAGAAATTGTCAGTTGCCGCTGGCTGGCGTAGCCTGTAATCAGCACAGCGAAAGAGTCAGGAGCCTGGGATGAAAAAGGTCGCGATAGTCGGTTTGGGATGGCTGGGGATGCCGCTGGCGCTGTCGTTGACGGCGCGAGGCTGGCAGGTTACCGGCAGTAAAACTACGCAGGATGGCGTGGAGGCGGCGCGGATGTGCGGGATCGACAGCTATCCGCTGCGCCTGGAGCCGCAGCTGGTCTGTGATACCGAGGACCTCGACGCGCTGATGAACGTCGATGCGCTGGTGATCACCCTGCCGGCCCGGCGTACCGGGGCAGGGGAAGGGTTTTATCTACAGGCGGTGCAGGAGATCGTCGATACCGCGCTGGCGTACCATATTCCGCGGATCGTCTTCACCAGCTCCACCTCGGTGTATGGCAACGTCAACGGTACGGTGAAGGAGAATTCCCCGCGTCTGCCGCAAACCGCCAGCGGACAGGTGCTCAAGGAGCTGGAGGACTGGCTGCACAACCTGCCGGGGACGTCGGTAGATATTCTGCGCCTGGCCGGGCTGGTGGGGCCTTCCCGCCATCCGGGACGTTTTTTCGCCGGCAAGTCGGCGCCGGATGGCCAGCACGTGGTCAATCTGGTGCATTTGCAGGATGTGGTGGCCGCTATCGAACTGCTGCTGCAGGCCCCGAAGGGCGGGCACATCTATAATCTATGTGCGCCCCGCCATCCGGCGCGCGGCCTCTTTTATCCGCAGATGGCCCGCGAGCTCGGTCTGCCGCCGCCGGTGTTCAGCGACAGCCCGGACGGCGGCCAGGGCAAGATTGTGGATGGCAATCGAATCTGCAATGAGCTGGGGTTTGAGTACCAGTACCCCGATCCGCTGGTGATGCCGATGGAGTGATCCGCCAGCGGTGATTCGCATACCGTAAGGGGGTAGCGATGAAACCACTGCTGGATGTCCTCGTGATCCTGGATGCTCTGGAAAAAGAGGGGAGCTTTGCCGCGGCGTCGGCAAAGCTCTTTAAAACGCCCTCGGCGCTGAGCTACACCATTCACCGCCTGGAAAGCGATCTCAATATTCAGCTGCTCGACCGCAGCGGCCATCGCGCGCGCTTTACCCCCAGCGGACAGATGCTGCTGGAGAAAGGGCGGGAGGTGCTGCATATCGCCCGCGAACTGGAGAACCGGGCGGTTAAGCTGCAGCAGGGGTGGGAGAATAGCCTTCGTCTGGCGGTGGACAGCACCTTTCCCGTGGCGCTGCTCTCGCCGCCAATCGCTGCATTTTATCAACAACAGCCGCTGACCCGGCTGCACTTCACGCTGAACCCCTCCCTGCTGGACTGGCGGCCGCTGACTGACGGGCAGGCCGATCTGCTGCTGGGGGCGCTCGGCGAACCGCCGCCGCTGAGCGGTTATGACTATCTCCCCCTCGGCGAGCTGGAGCTGCTGCTGGTCGTTGCCCCACAGCATCCGCTGGCGCGACACCGCGCACCGTTGAGCTGGCGAACCCTGCGCCGTTACCGGGCGGTGGCCACCGGCGAGGGCGGGGCGCTACTCAGCGATCAGGAGACCCTGACGGTGTGTGACGCCGCGGGGCAGCTGGCGCTGCTGCGCCTGGGGCTGGGCTGGGGGTGCCTGCCGCGCTATCAGGTGCAGGGTCTGCTGGACAGCGGCGAGCTGGTCTGCATGACCGTGCGCGGGCTTTCGCCTCGTCAACGCGCGTGGATCGCCTGGAATGACGCCACCTGCGGTTTGGCTGGCAAATGGTGGCGGGAAACGTTATTAGCAAATAGTGCTATTTTTACAATTTATCATACGGAAACCGTATAGATATTAGCACGTTAAAAATTATGCTTACGCAATGAACTTCATAACATCTTGTCAACGCCGTTGAATTTGTTGCAAAATATGCGGCCTGAAAACCAGAGACTAGCCGACGCTTTTTTTTAAAGTGTCGGTTATTTTTTTGGTCGAAAGACACATCATTCAATACCAAGAGGCCGGGCTTCGTACCGGATAGATATTTACTAAAAACCGACAGTCGTTGTCGCTGAGGAATAGAAAGAAATGGGGCAATTTTTTGCTTACGCGCTGGCGTTCACCGTAAAAGGGGATAACTATGTCGCATAACGCTACTCCAAATACCTCTCGCGTGGAATTACGTAAAACGCTTACGTTAGTTCCGGTTGTAATGATGGGCCTGGCCTATATGCAGCCGATGACGCTGTTCGATACGTTTGGTATCGTCTCTGGTATGACCGACGGTCACGTGCCGACGGCCTACGCCTTTGCGTTAATCGCTATCCTGTTTACTGCCCTGAGCTATGGCAAGCTGGTACGTCGTTACCCTTCTGCCGGCTCGGCGTATACCTATGCGCAGAAATCCATCAGCCCGACCGTTGGCTTTATGGTGGGTTGGTCCTCGCTGCTTGACTACCTGTTCGCGCCGATGATCAACATTCTGCTGGCGAAAATCTATTTTGAAGCGCTGGTGCCTTCGATTCCGTCGTGGGTGTTTGTTATCGCGCTGGTCGCCTTTATGACCGCCTTTAACCTGCGCAGCATTAAATCCGTGGCCAACTTCAACACCGTGATCGTGGTGCTGCAGGTGGTGCTGATTGCCGTTATCCTCGGCATGGTGATTTATGGCGTGTTTGAAGGCGAGGGCGCCGGTACGCTGGCCAGCAGCCGTCCGTTCTGGTCCGGTGACGCGCACGTGATCCCGATGATTACCGGGGCGACGATCCTGTGCTTCTCGTTTACCGGTTTCGACGGCATCAGCAACCTGTCTGAAGAGACCAAAGATGCAGAGCGCGTCATTCCGCGCGCGATCTTCCTGACCGCGCTGATCGGCGGCCTGATCTTCATCTTTGCCACCTACTTCCTGCAGCTGTACTTCCCGGATATCTCGCGCTTTAAAGATCCGGATGCGTCACAGCCGGAAATTATGCTCTACGTGGCAGGTAAAGCCTTCCAGGTTGGCGCGCTGATCTTCTCCACCATCACCGTACTGGCGTCCGGTATGGCGGCGCACGCTGGCGTGGCGCGTCTGATGTACGTTATGGGCCGCGACGGCGTGTTCCCGAAAAGCTTCTTCGGCTACGTGCACCCGACCTGGCGCACTCCGGCGATGAACATCATCCTGGTCGGCGCGATTGCGCTGCTGGCGATTAACTTCGACCTGGTGATGGCGACGGCGCTGATTAACTTTGGTGCGCTGGTGGCGTTTACCTTCGTTAACCTGTCGGTGATTTCCCAGTTCTGGATCCGTGAGAAACGCAACAAGACGCTGAAAGACCACTTCCAGTATCTGTTCCTGCCGATGTGCGGCGCCCTGACCGTTGGCGCGCTGTGGGTCAACCTGGAAGAGAGCTCGATGATTCTGGGCCTGATCTGGGCCGGTATCGGTCTGGTCTACCTGGCCTGCGTGACCAAAAGCTTCCGCAACCCGGTGCCGCAGTACGAAGACGTGGCCTAAGGCATAGCGTGATGTGATTGAGAAAAGCCGGAGGGAAACCTCCGGCTTTTTTTTCGTTTGGCTCGGTGCGATATCTTTTGCCCGGCGGCGCTGCGCTTGCGCGGGCCTACGGTGATGGTTAACCTTCTGAAATTTAATGGTTATGTAGGCCGGGTAAGCGAAGCGCCACCCGGCAGAAGAGCTTATCCTGCCTGCACCATAACTTTCAGCAGCGTATCCAGCAGGCCGGGAAAACGGGCGTCCAGATCTTCCCGGCGCAGCGAAATCATGTTCTCCCGTCCCTGAGGCCGTTGCCAGATCACACCGCTGTCGCGCAGGACGCGCCAGTGGTGGGTCATGGTGGACTTGGCCACCTCCTCCTGGCGCAGGGCGTTGCAGCTCAGCTCGCTGCCGTCGGCCAGCGTACGAATGATCTCCAGTCGCAGCGGGTTTCCGAGCGCGGAAAGGACATTTTCCAGGCGAATTTGTTCTCGTTCGGGGTGATTGGCGATCATAATAATCCTGTGTCGGCGGTGGCGCGGCGCATCGCAGCCGCAGCCCATATCGGCGGCTGGCGGCTACTATACCCAAACTCCGGTTCTGATACCACGCGCGCCGCCGCAACCTGCCCAATCGTAATGATAGCAAAAATAGTTCGAATATACTCGTACAGTTGTACTAAGATAGACGCAGTTAAATGAACTGCGGATCATTCCGACCGCAGACTGACCGTCAAAACGACTAAGGACGCATCATGCCCCGACCCATCCCTCTCGAACGTTATCGCAACATCGGTATCTCCGCGCATATCGATGCCGGTAAAACCACCACCACCGAGCGCATCCTGTTTTATACCGGGATGAGCCATAAGCTGGGTGAAGTACACGATGGCGCGGCAACCACCGACTGGATGGCCCAGGAGCAAGAGCGCGGGATCACCATTACCTCGGCGGCGGTAAGCTGCTTCTGGCCGGGGATGGACCGCAGCTTCGAGCCGCACCGGATCAATATCATCGACACCCCGGGGCACGTGGATTTCACCATTGAGGTGGAACGTTCCATGCGCGTGCTCGACGGCGCGGTGATGGTGTATGACTCCGTCGGTGGGGTGCAGCCCCAGTCGGAAACCGTCTGGCGCCAGGCGAATAAATACCACGTTCCGCGGCTGGCCTTCGTCAACAAGATGGACCGCCCGGGGGCGGACTTCTTCCGCGTGGTGCAGATGATGATCGACCGCCTGAAGGCTAACCCGGTGCCGATTGTGATCCCCATTGGCGCTGAAGAGCATTTCACCGGCGTCGTCGACCTGGTGAAAATGCGCGCCATCCTGTGGGATGACGCCACCCAGGGCATGACCTTTAGCTATGGGCCAGTCCCTGACGATCTGTTGGCGACGGCGCAGCAGTGGCGGGAGAAAATGGTCTCGGCGGCGGCGGAAGCCAGCGATGAGCTGATGGATAAATACCTGGAAACCGGTGAGCTGGACGAGGCGGAGATCGTCGCCGGTCTGCGCCAGCGCACGGTGAAGGGAGAGATCCAGGCGGTGCTCTGCGGGAGCGCCTTTAAAAACAAAGGCGTGCAGCGCATGCTCGATGCGGTGGTGGAGCTGATGCCGTCGCCGCTGGATATTCCGGCGATACAGGGCGTTGATGAGCAAGGCCAGCCGGCGGAACGCCATCCGAGCGACGATGAGCCGCTGTCGGCGCTGGCGTTCAAACTGATGACCGACCCCTACGTCGGCCAGTTGACCTTTATCCGCGTCTACTCCGGGACGCTGAAGAAAGGCGATGCGGTGTGGAACCCGGTGAAGGGCAAGAAAGAGCGCATCGGGCGTATCGTGCTGATGCAGGCCAACGACCGTCACGAAGTTGACGAACTGCACGCCGGGGATATCGCGGCCTGCGTCGGTCTGAAGGATGTGACCACCGGCGATACGTTATGCGATCCGGATGCGGTGATTACCCTCGAACGGATGGAGTTTCCGGAGCCGGTGATTTCGCTGGCGATTGAGCCGAAGACCAAAGCGGACCAGGAGAAAATGGGCATCGCGCTGCAGCGGCTGGCGGCGGAAGATCCGTCGTTCCGTCTGCATACCGATGAAGAGTCCGGCCAGACGATTATCTCCGGCATGGGTGAGCTGCATCTGGAGATCATTGTCGACCGGATGAAGCGCGAGTTTGGCGTCGAGGCCAACATTGGCCGTCCGCAGGTCACCTACCGCGAAACCCTGCGCAAGAAAGTGACGGACGTGGAAGGCAAATTTGTGCGCCAGTCCGGCGGCAAAGGGCAGTACGGGCACGTTGTGCTGACCCTGGAGCCGCTGGAGCCGGGCAGCGGTTTCGTCTTCGAGGACGCCACCAAAGGCGGCGTGGTGCCGCGCGAGTACATCCCTTCCGTGGAGAAAGGGCTGCGCGAAGCGATGGGCACCGGCGTGCTGGCGGGTTATCCGGTGGTTGACGTGAAAGCGACCCTGACCTTTGGATCGTACCACGACGTGGACTCCTCGGAGATGGCGTTCCGCATGGCGGCGATCTTTGGCTTCCGGGAGGGCGCGCGCAAAGCGGATCCGGTGATCCTTGAGCCGGTGATGCACGTCGAGGTGGAGACGCCGGAAGAGTACGCCGGGAATATTATGGGCGATCTCTCTTCCCGTCGCGGGATGGTGCAGGGGATGGAAGAGCGCTTCGGCAGCCAGATCATCCGCGCCGACGTGCCGCTGGCGGAGATGTTTGGTTATTCCACCACGCTGCGCTCGATGTCGCAGGGACGGGCAACCTACAGCATGGAGTTCCACCATTACGCGGAAGCGCCGCGTAATGTGGCGGATGAAATCATCGCCAGCCGCGCGAAAAGCTAAGCAACGTTCCCGGGTGCGACGCGAGGCGTCTTACCCGGGCTACTCTGGTACCAGCGCCCAGGCCCGGTAAGGCGAAGCCGCCACCGGGCAAAAAGGTAAGCGTGAACTGGGGACGCAATGCCCGGCGGGGCTGCGCTTGCGCGGGCCTACGGTCAGGCGTCCTCTCTGGTCATCGTTTGTAGCCCGGGTAAGGCGTTAGCCGCAACCCGGGAATTTCAGCCAATCAGACAATATCCTGTGCGTATTGCCACAGCGCCTTCAACTGCGCCAGCTTCTCTTTATCATCCGCATACTGCTGATACAGCATCTGCAGCTCATCGGCATAGGCCTGCAAAAACTCTGGCGTAAACACCTGACGACGGTGCTCTAACCAGCGCTGCTGCTCATGTTCATCGAGCGTGCCGGGGAAGTTGCGCGCCCGGTAGTTAAACAGCAGGCGTTCGATACGCTTATCGGCGAAGGTAATATCCAGCGCCGGCAGATTGCGCGGTTCGGTTTCCAGCACGATTTTCATCGCCGCGCGGTCGGCATCGCTAAAGAACCCATTGTAAAGCTGGGCGTCGACGTTTTCGGACGGCACGAACGGCTCGGCTTCGGCATAGACCGCCACCACTTTCTCGCGCACCTGCGGATTCGCCCGCAGCAGCTGGGCATTCTCCAGACAGCGCTGAATGGAGATCCCCAGCCGGTCGGCATCCTGCGGGCGCAGGGTATTGGCCTGGGCCAGTACCGGACATTTATTTAAATGCACCAGCTTGATCGGCGCCGCCGGCAGATCGCCAAGCTCGGCGCGCGGGGTGTAAAGCCGCTCGCGCAGGGCATCGGCATCCAGTTCCAGCAGCGGCGCCATATCGCCCGCCAGATCGACCATAATCACCGCATTGCGGTTTTCCGGATGCCAGGCCAGGGGCGCCACCAGGCTGGTGTTGCCGCGCGCGGCGCCAAACATGCCGGAGACATGCACCAGCGGCTTCATCTGCGGCACGTCGATAAGCGTCGCCAGCTTGCGCTTATTGCGGTGGCTGTAGAGATAATCAAACAGCCGCGGCTGCCGGGTTTTCACCAGCTTCGCCATGGCGATGGTGGCGTATACGTCGGCCATCGCGTCATGGGCGTTCTGGTGTTCAATACCGTTGGCGACGGTCAGATGTTCAAGCCGGAAGCTCGGCAACCCTTCGTCATTCTCCGGCCAGGCGATCCCTTCCGGGCGCAGGGCATAGCAGGCGCGCATCACGTCGAGCAGATCCCAGCGCGAGTTATCGTGCTGCCAGCTCCAGGCATAAGGGTCATAGAAGTTGCGATAGAAGATATTCCGCGTCACTTCGTCATCAAAGCGCACGTTGTTATAGCCGACGATACAGGTTTGCGGCACCGTGAACAGATCGTGGATGCGGCGGGCAAACGCGGCCTCATTATCCCCTTTGGCCAGCGCTTCCTGCGGCGTGATCCCGGTGATCATCACCGCCTGCGGCTGCGGCAGGTAATCGTCAGCGGGTTTGCAGTAAAACACTTCGGGCTCGCCGAGCACATTCAGCTCCGCGTCGGTGCGGATGGCGGCGAACTGCGCCGGCCGGTCGAGGGAAGGGCTGGTGCCGAAGGTTTCATAATCGTGGAATAAAAATCCGGGCTGGTTGACGCTATCTTGCATAGTCTGTTCATTATCCGTGGTGGCGTGCGACCGGTATGGTAAACGATTTGCCCGGTCATCAGAAGGGTCGCGGCAAGCAACTTCCTCTGCTGTGTCATATTTTCTTGCAATTAAACCCTGATATGAAACGCGAAGTTCCGTAAAAAGGACGGCGGATCTGTAAATCTAGAGGATATGCCGTTGAAAGGCCGTTTGTTTATTGCTGTATCTTTGCTCGCTTCGAGCGTTTCCTGCGCATTTGCCGTCGACTTACCTGCTACGGTCGCGCCGCCTTCCATTCAGGCTGGCTCCTGGGTGCTGATGGATTACACCACCGGTCAGGTTCTGACCGCGGGTAACGAGCATCAGCAGCGTAATCCTGCCAGTCTGACCAAACTGATGACCGGCTACGTGGTCGATCGCGCCATCGACAGCCATCGTATCACCTTTGATGATATCGTCACCGTGGGTAAAGACGCTTGGGCGAAGGGCAACCCGGTGTTCGACGGATCATCGCTGATGTTCTTAAAGCCAGGGGATCGCGTCAGCGTTCGCGACCTCAGCCGTGGGCTGATTGTCGACTCCGGTAACGACGCCTGCGTCGCGCTGGCCGACTATGTCGCCGGCGGCCAGCCGCAGTTTGTCGCCCTGATGAATCAGTATGTCGAAAAACTGCACCTGCGGGACACCCATTTCGAAACCGTCCACGGCCTCGACGCCCCGGGCCAGCACAGTTCGGCCTATGACCTCGCGGTGCTCTCGCGGGCGATTATTCATGGCGAACCAGACGTCTACCACATGTACAGCCAGAAAAGCCTGACGTGGAACGGGATCACCCAGCAAAACCGTAACGGTCTGCTGTGGGATAAAACCATGAACGTCGATGGCCTGAAAACCGGCCACACCTCGGGCGCCGGGTTCAACCTGATCGCCTCGGCGGTGGATGGCCAGCGCCGGCTGATCGCCGTGGTGATGGGGGCGGACAGTCCGAAAGGCCGCGAGCAGCAGGCCGCTAAACTGCTGCACTGGGGGCAGCAGAACTTCGACACCGTGCAGGTGCTGCAGAAGGGGCAGAAGGTCGGCACCGAGCGTATCTGGTACGGCGATAAAGAGCAGATTAAGCTCGGCACCGATCAGGATTTCTGGTTAGCCCTGCCGAAGGCGGAAGTGTCGCGCATTAAAGCGAAATATGTGCTGGATAAGAAGGATCTTGAGGCGCCGATCGCCGCCAATCAGCGGGTTGGCGAGATTTCACTGTATGACGGCGACAAGGTGGTGGGGCACTATCCGCTGGTCACCCTCGAAAGCATCAATAAAGGCGGAGTGTTCTCGCGAATGAGCGATTACCTGCATCACGAGCTGTAACCACGCCAACCGCCTCTTTGCAGGCGGTTTTTTTCGTCTGTCGCTCGTGCTGGCGGGGCGCCTGTTTTTACAGCAGTGTGGTGGCGACTCTGTGAATTCGCGCACATACTGAGGGGGGATCTCCTGTTAAATTAACTGTATATTCATACAGCAGTTTATCTCCAAAGGAGGCAAGATGAACTACAGCATCACCACCCTCGGCAAGAAAACCATCGCCGGTTTCCATCTGGTCGGGCCCTGGGATCACACCGTCAAGCAGGGGTTTGAGCAACTGATGATGTGGGTTGAGAACCACCAGGTGCCCGCCCGCGAATGGGTGGCCGTCTACTACGATAACCCGGAGGAAGTGCCGGCGGAAAAACTGCGCTGCGCGACGGCGGTCACCGTGGATGAGGATTATGTCATTCCCGCCAACAGCGAAGGGGTGATCCTGGCGGCGATTGCCGGCGGGGATTACGCCTGCGCCCGCGCGCGGGTGGTGGATTACGACTTCGCCACCCCGTGGATGCAGTTTTTTGACAGCCTGCAGCAGAGCACGGCGTATCGCATCGCCCCCCAGCCCTGCTTTGAGGTCTATCTTAACGACGGCAACCACGACGGCTACTGGGATATCGACATGTATGTTCCCGTTGAGCGCGTCGCGTCGTAGCGGTTTACCCCTGTTCCGGACAAGGTTTTTTACATTCCCGGCATGCTCCGGGCGAAAAAGCAGTTACAATTGGCCTTTTCGTTTTGCCGGAGAGGGTTGTGCGCGCTGATAAATCACTCAAGCCATTTGAGATCCGCTTGTATCGCCATTATCGGGTGGTGCATGGTGTGCGGATTGCTCTGGCCTTTGTGCTCACCTTTTTGCTGGTGCGGCTGCTGAACGTGCCTGAGGGAACCTGGCCTCTCATCACTCTGGTGGTGGTGATGGGGCCGATCTCCTTCTGGGGTAACGTCGTGCCGCGGGCGTTTCAGCGTATCGGCGGCACGATCCTCGGTTCGGCGCTGGGGCTGGTGGCGCTGAAGCTTGAGCTCATCTCTCTGCCGCTGATGGTCCTCTGGTGCGCGGCGGCGATGTTCCTCTGCGGCTGGCTGGCGCTGGGCAAGAAACCCTATCAGGCGCTGCTGATCGGCATCACTCTGTCGGTGGTGGTCGGGGCGCCGCCCGGCGATATGCATACCGCGCTGTGGCGAAGCGGCGATGTGATCTTCGGCTCGCTGCTGGCGATGCTGTTTACCGGCATCTGGCCGCAGCGGGCATTCATCCACTGGCGCATCCAGATGGCCAGCTATGTCACCAACTTTAACCGCCTCTACCAGGCCGGCTTCTCGCCAAATCTGGTGGATCGACCGCGGCTGGAAAAGCATCTCCAGCAGGCGCTGAACGACGTGGTTAAAATGCGCGGGCTGATCACCCCCGCCAGCAAAGAGACGCACATCCAGAAGGCGATCTTCGAGGCTATCCAGACCGTCAGCCGCAACCTCGTCTGCATGCTGGAGCTGCAGATCAACGCCTGGTGGGCAACGCGTCCGGGTCACTTCGTGATGCTCAATGCGCACACCCTGCGGGAGACGCAGCAGATGACCCAGCAGACGCTGTTGTCCATCGCCCACGCGCTGTACGAAGGGAACCCTCAGCCTGTGCGCGCCAACAATGAAAAGCTGACTGAGATCGTCCTCGAACTGCGCCAGCTGCTGAAAGAGCAGGGTGATGACGGCCTGGCGGAAACCCCGGTCCATGGCTATGTTTGGCTCTCAATCGAACTGGCGCGCCAGCTGGAGCTGCTCTCGCATCTGATCTGCCGCGCATTGCGCAAATAAACACCAGATGCACCGGGTAACCACATGGGTTGTTTCGATTCAGCAGCGTTTAGGGTTATGATAAACGCAAAGGAAAAAACATTGTCATCAGCGGCTGCTAGCAGTTATGTTAGCCCTATAACGCAGTCGCTTTACGAATCCGAATCTCAATTATTAGGGGTGTAAAAATGGAAACAACTAAGCCTTCTTTCCAGGACGTACTGGAGTTTGTTCGTCTGTACCGTCGTAAGAACAAACTGCAGCGTGAAATTCAGGACGTTGAGAAAAAGATCCGTGATAACCAGAAGCGCGTTCTGCTGCTGGACAACCTCAGCGACTACATCAAACCGGGCATGAGCGTGGAAGCCATCCAGGGCATCATCGCCAGCATGAAGAGCGATTACGAAGATCGCGTTGATGATTACATCATCAAAAATGCCGAGCTGTCCAAAGAGCGCCGCGACATCTCGAAAAAACTGAAAGTGATGGGCGAAGCCAAAGTCGAAGGCTAAACCCTGCCGGTCCGGCGGCGTTAAGCGTCGCCGGGCTGTTCCGCGTTTCCCTCTCTTCCCTGCTTTTTTCTGCGAAAACTTTGTTCCGGCAACTGCCTCTCCTCACCGACACTTTGCTATACTGGCCCGCGAAAAACGTATTGATATCGGAAAGGTTTCTCTCATCCTGGCCGGGCATCTGACGCAGCGGCGTCAGGGCGATATCTCAACACCTCTCACCTCTCCGACGATCGATTCGCCAGAAGACAAACTCAGGTGCTGACCGGGCGAGACAGAACTCTTCCGCTGCTTTCGCCGACAGGAGTCAACCTCACGTGATTAAGTCATTCTTTGCTGCACTCTCGTTTATCAGCCGCCTGCCGGTCCCGGCGCGGTTATCTCAGGGCCTGGAGATCGAACAGTACCAGCGCAGTATCGTCACCTTTCCGCTGGTCGGTTTACTGCTTGGCGCCATCGCCGGCGCGGTGGCGCTCCTCCTGCAGCCGTGGTGCGGCGTCCCGCTGGCGGCGCTGTTCGGCGTGCTGGCGCTGGCGCTGCTCACCGGCGGATTCCACCTTGACGGGCTGGCTGATACCTGCGACGGCATTTTCTCCGCCCGCACCCGCGATCGGATGCTGGAGATCATGCGCGACAGCCGGCTGGGCACCCACGGCGGGCTGGCGCTGATCTTCGTGCTGGTGGCGAAAGTGCTGGTGGTTGGCGAGCTGCTGCTGCGTGATATCCACCCCATCGCAGCCCTGGCGGCGGCCTGCGCCGTCGGTCGCGGGATGGCGGTGCTGCTGATGTATCGTCATCGCTATGCGCGGGAAAAGGGGCTGGGCAATCTGTTTATCGGCAAAATTAGCCTGCAGCAGACGCTGGTGACGATGGCGATGGCGATCGCGCTGGCCACCGCCCTGCTGGGGCTGCAGGGGCTGCGCGCCGCGCTGATCACCCTGGTGCTGATTTGGGGTCTGGGATGGGCGCTGAAGCGAACCCTCGGCGGGCAGACCGGGGATACCCTCGGGGCGGCGATTGAGCTGGGCGAATTACTCTTTTTACTGGCGCTGCTGTAAGGCCTGACGCCAACGGTGAGGAACAGAATGGAAACACTTTCGGCGTTACTGGCTGCCATTCCGCAGCCCGATGTGGCGGCCATGGCGCGCGCTCAGCAGCATATTGATGGCCTGTTAAAGCCGCCCGGCAGCCTTGGCCGTCTGGAGGCGCTGGCGGTGCAGCTGGCCGGTCTGCCTGGCTTGCAGGGGCAGCTGGCGCTGGCGGAGAAAGCGATTGTGGTCATGTGCGCCGACCATGGCGTCTGGCATGAAGGCGTGACCCCTTCGCCGCAGGGGGTGACTGCCATTCATGCCGGCAATATGGTGCGGGGCAACACCGGCGTCTGCGTGCTGGCGGCGCAGGCCGGGGCCAGGGTGCAGGTAGTGGATGTCGGCATCGATGCCGACCCGCTGCCGGGCCTGATTAACCTCAAAGTGGCCCGCGGTAGCGGGAATATCGCCCGGACGGCGGCGATGAGCCGCCAGCAGGCGGAGACGGTGCTGCTGGCCAGCATGCAGCTCACCCGCCAGCTCGCTGCCGACGGGGTGAAAGCCTTCGGCGTCGGCGAATTGGGAATGGCCAATACCACCCCGGCCGCAGCGACGATCAGTGTCCTGACGGGCAGCGACCCTGACGCGGTGGTGGGCTGTGGGGCCAATCTGCCGCTGGCGCAGCGGGGCCATAAGGTGGCGGTGGTGCGCCAGGCGATAGCCCATAATCAGCCGAACCCGGCCGACGGGCTGGATGTCCTGGCGAAGGTGGGGGGTTACGATCTGGTGGGCATGACCGGGGTGATCCTCGGGGCGGCCTCCTGTGGCCTGCCGGTGGTGCTGGATGGCTTCCTCTCCTATGCCTCTGCCCTGGCCGCCTGCCGCATGGCCCCGTCGGCGCACCCTTATCTTATTCCTTCACACCTGTCGGCGGAGAAAGGAGCGCAGATCGCCCTCGACGCGCTGGGTCTGCGGCCGTATCTCGATATGGACATGCGCCTGGGAGAGGGCAGCGGCGCCGCGCTGGCGATGCACCTGCTGGATGCCGCCAGCGTGATGTACAACCAGATGGGAACGCTGGCGCAGAGCAATATTGTGTTGCCCGATAGCGCGCCGTCATCCTGATGGTAAAGCGCATCGTCCCGCGATGGGGGCGATGCGCCGTGTTTACAGGGCCTGCTGCCAGACCGCCTGGGGCAGGAGATAAACCTTCGCCGGGGCGCGCATGCCGTCGGTGACAATATGGCGGATGCCGCTGGCCATCACCGCGAGGGTAACGTCAAAGGCGTTCAGGCTGTCGCCGAAGCCAGCGGTCAGATTGAGCATTGAACCATTGGCCAGCAGATAGACGGTTTTGTCGGCCATGCGGTAGGCGTTGATATACGGCATCACCTCTTCCTGGGGGTACTGGCGCAGGTACTCGCCGTCGATCTCTTCCGCCACGTGGCCGACGTTAAGGATAAATACTCCCGCTTTCGCGCGGTCCAGCGCCTGGCGATTAACCACGTTTTTACCGCCTGTCGCTGTGGCCACCACGTCCGCCGAGGCGATAGCCTCCTGGAGGTCCACCACGTGCCAGCCGTCGTAGGCCGCCTGCAGACGGCGGGCAGGATCGATCTCCGCCACCATCACCTGACCGCCAAAAGCTTTTGCCGCCGCCGCGACGCCCTGGCCGACCAGGCCGTAGCCGATCACCAGCACTTTTTTCTCATGCAGGGTGAGGTGAGTGGTCTGGAAGAAGGTGTGCCAGGCAGTGAGACCGACCATATGGCGGTTGTGCAGCCCCTCTTTGACCGGCAGATCGTCCCAGTTAAAGATCGGATAGCCTGGCTGAATATCCCCCAGCCGATTGACGCCCGAGCCGGTGGCTTCCAGACCCGCCACGATGTTCCCAAACTCGCCGCGCTGGTGGAGCAGGGTGGTGATATCGGCGCCCATCTCGCACAGGTGAGTGGGCTGCCAGGCAATCGCTTTTTCCCATGACTGTTGCCAGTCGGCATCGCTCATATTGCGCCACGCGCAGGCCTCGGCGCCGCGCTCCACCAGCCAGGCCACCACGTCGTCCTGCACGGTGGTGGGGTTACAGGTGGTTAAAAAGACCTGAGCGCCCTTGTCGAGGATCCCCTGCACCAGCGGGATCATTTTCATGTCGAGGTGCATACAGCAGGCCAGACGCACGCCGCTGAGGTCGGGCAGCGCGGCGACCTGACGCAGGGTACGCGGCATATTCTGGCTGGCCCATGCCACTTCTTTCGCTAAAGAGATTTTATTATTCACTGGGTTATGACCTTCAATTCGCAAAAGGGGTATCCCCCTGACCGAAAAGGGATTCTATCAGTCCCCGCGAGAATTCACAGCACAATGCCGTCGGACATCGCCGCCCGCGCTATCCCCTGCGAAAGACAGGGTTGTTAATTTAAGGTTAAAAAAAGAAAATAAAATATAAGTAATTCCTATGATTTGAGCGATGAAGCGATGTTGAGTGTTATTCCTGCGGGGATATTTTCACGGCTGCGGATTTTCCTTGGCCGCCTGAAGCCGCACGCGCTGCCGGTGGCCCGCCGGCATATCGTGCTGGGATCCATTGGCGCCGGCACCGGACTGGCGGTGACCAGCATGTTCAGCCACTGGCTGCTCGGCGAAGTCAATCTGTGGTTTATTGCCCCGATGGGGGCTTCGGCGGTACTCCTGTTTGGCGTACCGAGCAGCCCGCTGGCGCAGCCGTGGTCGATTGTCGGCGGCAACGTGCTGTCGGCGCTGATCGGTGTCACGGTGGGTATGCTGGTCCCCGATGCGGCGCTGGCCTGCGGTCTGGCGGCGGCTCTGGCCATCGCCGGGATGTATTTTCTGCGCTGTCTGCATCCCCCCGGCGGCGCGGTGGCCCTGACGGCGATCCTCGGCGGCGCCGGGGTGCACAGCGAAGGCTATCACTTTGTGCTGACCCCGGTGCTCCTCAACTCGCTGATGCTGGCGCTGCTGGCTATTGTGTTTAATAACCTGGTTGGCCGCCGTTATCCGCATCCGCTGGCGGCAGAGGAGGTCAAATCCAGGGCGGTGCCGCTGGGTATTTCGGTCACCCGGGAAGATATTCACGCCGCGCTGCTGGAAGGCCAGTTCCTCGACATTGATGAAGACGATGTCCAGGAGTTGCTGGAGAATATCGAGCAGCAGGCGCGGCAGCGTATCGCGACGGCAGCCCGCCGCTAAGGGTGTACTGCGGGCTGCGGGTTACAGATCGCCGGTAAGATACTGCGCGACCCCGCGGCCAAAGCTCCAGTCGCCTTTCTGGTTACTGATAATCGACACCATCAGATCATCGCCGCTCAGGCCGCAGTGTTCCGCCAGCTCCTCCTGCAAAATGGCGAAGAAGCGCTGCTTCTGCGCCTCGCTGCGCGGGCTGGTATAGACCCGCACCACCACCAGATCCCGCGAGCGGGTCAGTCCGAGGCCGGTATCTTCAATCACCATATGGTGGGCTTTGTTTTCATGAACAATCTGGTAACGGTCGCGTTCTGGTACCTCGAAGGCGCGCAGCACGGCGCGATGGGCGGCATCCAGCAGGGTTTTGACCTCCTGTTCCGTACGGCCTTCAATCAGGTCAAATGTCAGTAATGGCATGCAGGTGCTCCTTATCGTTAGGGAATAATGATGGGCTCAACAAGATGCTAGCCGATGCCGCCGCCGGCAAAAACCGCTATAGTTGAATACATTGTTTTTACTGGTGAACAATCACATGAGCGAGAGTCGTCCGGAGAGTTACTGGCTCCATCTGTACTGGCTGACGGTGCTGGAAGAACAAAAAAGCTATACCCGGGCCGCGGAAAAACTGGGGATCAGCAAGTCGGCTATCAGCCAGAAAATCAGCGAGCTGGAGCGGGTGACCGGTAAAACCCTCGTCCATCGCACCACCCGCAGCGTGAGCCTCAGCGACGACGGACTGCGGCTGGTGGCGGAGCTCAACGAGCCGTTTGGTCAGCTGCGGGATATTTTCACCGGCGCCTGCGATGAGGGCGGGCCGCTGCGGGGAACGCTGCGCCTGACCGCGCCGGTGGCCTTTTCCCGCCAGCAGCTGGTCCCGGCAATCGCGCCTTTTTTGCATCAGCATCCCCAGCTGCATCTGCAGCTTGAGGTCACCGACCGGCTGGTCTCTCTGGCCAGCGAAGGGTTCGATCTCGCCATCCGCCACTGTCGGCGCGAGGCGCTCCCCGATACCCACGTCGCCTGGCCGCTGTGTCACACCGCGACGCTTACCGTCGCGTCCGCAGACTATATTCGCCGCCATGGCCGCCCGGAGACCCCCGAAGATCTGCGCCACCACCAGTGCCTGACCTATCCCCGTGGGCCACAGCGCCCGCAGTGGACGTTCGCCTCCCGTCAGTCGCCCGATGCTCGGGTGACCATCAACGTGCAGGGGCCATTCGCCACCAATAACAGCGAGTCGCTACGTGATGCGGTGCTGGCGGGGCTTGGGGTGGCGCTGTTGCCGGATTTCAGCGCCCGGGAGGCCATTGGCCGCGGGCTGGTGCAGGAGCTGCTGCCGGCGTGGCAGCCGGTGGAGGTGTTTGCCGACCGGCTATACGTCATTCGGCCCTATACCCCGCGCGTGTCACGCGCGGTGGAAACCTTCAGCCGCTATCTGAAAGCGACCTTCAGCGAGACGCGTCCAGCTCCTGCGCCAGCGCCTCGCTAAAGCGGGGCAGCAGATGGCGCTCGCCGGGAAGCAGTTGCGCGAGAGTAACGGTCTTGTCAGTGCAATAGACCCGCTCGCTGCCGAGCTGCGCTTCGAAGGCGTTCGCCGCCTGATGCGCCGCGCTCAGATCGGCGTCAATAAGGATCACCGCATGGGCCAGCACCACGTGGCCGCCGCCCGCCGCCAGCGGCCGCCAGTACTGGGCGGTACCGACAATCTTGCGCGCCTCCGCGCCTTCTCCGCAGGCAAGATTATACCGGCCATCGCAAAAGGAACCGCTCACCGCCCGGGGGTGGCTGGCAACGCCGAAGCGCGCGAGGGTGCGCTGCAGCACAGCGCACAGCGAATGATAGATCGGTTCGGCGGCTTCGCCGAGCGGCTGCTGCACCGGCCAGGCGAGGCTAAGGTTGATAATGCCCGGCCCCTGGGGCACCAGACCGCCGCCGGAGCGGCGAAGCCATACCGGCCAGCCGCGCGCGGCAAAATGCGCGCTGACCGTCGGCAGATCCGTAAACTGACGATAGCTCCCCGGCACCACCAATCCCTGCGGCGCCTGCCAGAGCTGGGCGACGGCCTCGCCGGCGCTGGCTTTGGCAAACAGCGGCTGTTCGGCCTGGGTGGGATCCTCGCAAAACTGCAGCGCCAGCGAGGAGGGGGAAAAACGGCGAGGCCAGCAGTCGGCCAGGGTTAACTGAGACATGCATTCTCCTTACCGGAGGGCGCGGGTTACGCCCTCCGCTGGTGGGTCAGTCGACGGGGTGCTTTTTCATCAGCAGCGCGGTGAGCGCTGACAGCAGGCATCCTGCGGTCAGATAGAGGGCCACGCTGTGCCACGATCCGCCGGAGAAGGTGACCAGCGCCGCGGCAATAAACGGGGTAAAGCCGCCGCCGACCACGCTCGCCACCTGGTAGCCGACGCCGGCGCCGCTATAGCGATAGCTAGCGCCGAACAGCTCGGTAAACATCGGCTGCTGGACGCAGACCACCATATCATGGGCGATATTGGCCAGCATCAGGGCGAAGAACAGGATCCAGAAAACGGACTGACTCTCCAGCGCCATAAAGAACGGGAAACCGCTCAAAGTGCCGATCAGCGCCCCGGTGATATAGATCCGCCGACGGCCAAAGCGGTCTGCCAGCCAGGCGAAACAGGGGATAGTCAGGCAGCTAAGACCGCCCACCAGCAGGCCAATGTTGAGAAACAGCTCGCGCGGCAGGCCGAGGTTTTGCGTGGAGTAGTTGAGGGCGAAGGCGGTGACGATATACATCGTCAGCAGTTCACACAGCCGCAGGGCGATAATCAGTAAAAACGCTCCCGGATGGCGAAGCAGCGCTTCCACTACCGGCAGCCGCTTTTTCATCTGCGGCGCGTTGTCCTGGCTCTGCTGCGCTTCAAACTCCTGCGATTCCGCCATGCCGTTACGGATCCACAGCGCAATAAGGACCAGCACCACGCTGAACAGGAACGGTAAGCGCCAGCCCCAGCTGAGGAACTGCTGGTCGCTGGTCAGGCTGCTAATCAGCGATACCAGCCCGGTAGAGAGCAGGAGGCCGACGCCGTAGCCCACCTGCACCCCACTGCTGTAAAAGGCTTTTTTCCCCTGCGGGGCATTCTCCACCGAGAGCAGCGCCGCGCCGCCCCATTCGCCGCCGACGGCGAATCCCTGAACCGCTCGCAGGAACACCAGCAGCACCGGCGCCCACCAGCCGATCTGGTTGAACGAGGGGAGCAGGCCGATGCAGGCAGTGGCGATACCCATCATCCAGACGGTCATCATCAGCATCCGTTTCCGCCCGAGGCGATCGCCGAAGTGGCCAAAAATAATTCCGCCGAGCGGGCGAAAAAGAAACCCAACGCCGAAGGTGGCAAAGGCGGCAAGCGTTCCCATCGCCGGGCCGATTTGCGGGAAAAATTCGCGGTTGAACACCAGCGCGGCGGTAATGCCATAGAGAAGAAAATCGTACCAGTCGACCACCGCGCCGGCAAAACTACCCCAGGCCGCCCGCCGGGCCCGATGTAGTGAATCTGGCGCCTCGCCGGGCTGCACGCTTATTGTTGAATCCATACCCTGTCCTGTCAGTCACGTACTTCATTGTTATTGGAATGAGACGCTTTTACCGTTGCGTCTGCTCTGAGACTACCGCGCAGCGGCCGTGGAGGAAAGTAGTTTGCCTGCTAAGCGGGGGAGATGGCGCAAAAAAGAATCGATGGGAAAGGCGGCCGAAATCACACCCTGGACTTAACATTCTGGCAATTTGCCATCCAGCTTATACTTTTAATTAAATCAACGGATAACAAAGATGGACACCTTTTAAGAATCGACGTAAATGGTTTACACTTAACGTGTCTCCCTCTCTGGAATGGTGAGTAAAATGCGTCTACTTCTTGCAGTTTTATTTTGTTCTGTCATGTTGCCTTCTGCTTATGCTGAAAAACTGCCTGCGCCGACAGGAAAACCTGTACTGACCATTTCCGGAAAAATCGGAAATATGAATGTCGGCGACAAGGCCGTTTTTGATCTCGCAATGCTGGAAAAACTGGGGATGAAGACGATAGAAACCACCACCCCCTGGTACACCGGCAAGGTTCGTTTTGACGGTATTCCCCTTAATAAACTCATGGATTTAGTCGGCGCGAAAGGCACATCGGCCCGCGTGCTGGCGCTGAACGACTACACCACCATTATCCCGATTGATGATTTTTATAAATTCCCGGTCATTATGGCGTTAAAAATGAACGGTCAATATATGCGCATTCGTGATAAAGGCCCGTTATTTATTGTCTACCCTTACGACAGCAGTGCTGAATTACAGAACCAGATCTATTATTCCCGATCGGCCTGGCAAGTTTCAAAGATGATTATAGAATAAGGGTTGGATCTTGAATCGAATACTCACGGCTATTATTTTGTCGTTATTTGTTGTCACCGGATATATTACTTATCTGGTGCATGAGCGACAAAGTGAGTTGCAAAAATTTACCCGCTATACGGACTCGTGGTCAATGTCGCAGATGGTGTCGGAATATATGCGGCTGGAGTCTCGTCTGGCGGGAATGGCGATTGGGGCCGAAGGGGCGGACCACGATGAGGTGCGCCTGCGTCTTGAGATCATGATGAGCCAGATCGAGCTTCTGCAGGAGGGCGATCTGGGTAAATTTATCAATAAAAGCGAGCAGCGGAAGACGGTGGTTGCGACGCTGATTCGTAATCTTCATCTGCTCGATAAACAAGTTGATACCATGACGCCGGAGCAGGTCAGACAGATCCTGCCGGTGTTAAGCGAGCTTGATGGTCCGCTGACCTCAATGGCCGCCGCCACCCTGACGCAAGATATCAATATCGTTAATATCACCCATGATAAAATCCAGCATCTCTATTATATCTACTCGGTGATCTCCATTCTGCTGATCGCCATGTGTATAACTCTCGGTCTGCTGATGCTCCGACAGAATAATAATCTGCGTCGCGCCCATGTTCGTATGAAAACGCTGGCCAACGATCTGCAGGCCTCGAAAGAGAAGCTGCAGGTGCAGAACCGCCGGCTGCAGTACGACGCCTACCATGATTCGCTGACCGGTATGCCCAACCGTCTCTCTTTCTGGCAGCGGCTGCAGGAGATCGTCAACCAGGTGCGTCCCTATAAGGGATGCGCCGTGGTGATGCTTTTCGACCTCGACAGCTTTAAGGATGTGAACGATACCCTTGGCCATGATGCTGGCGATAAGCTGCTGCAGGATCTGGCCAGTCGCCTCTCTTTTTTCCGCAAAACCTCCGAGACGCTGTATCGCCTTGGCGGTGATGAGTTTGCGATGCTCTCCTACGATCTCACTGAAGAAATGGCCCTTGAGCGGGCCAATGTTATCCGGGAGAAGATCAGCCAGCCCTATCAGATCTACGATGCGCAGATTAATATCGACGCCTGCATTGGGATCGTGATCTCTGACGGTGAAAGTCGTACCGATTATCTGTACAAGTGCGCCGACCTCGCGCTGTATGAGGCGAAAAAAGAGGGTAGCGGCCATGTGCAAATCTTCCGGCCGGGGATGCTGCAGCGCCTGCAGGAGAACAAATCGTTTGAAGACGATCTGCTGCAGGCCCTGGCCCATGACGAGTTCAAAGTCTACTATCAGCCGATCGCCGATACCGTCACGCGCGAAATCTACGGCTATGAAGCGCTGGTTCGCTGGTTCCATCCGGTGCGCGGCGCCGTGCCGCCGACGGTCTTTATTCCGGTGGCAGAGAAAATCGGTCTTATTAATGCCCTTGGCGAATGGGTGCTGAAAACCGCCTGTGCCGAAGCGGCCAGCTGGGCGACGCCGCTGAAGGTCTCGGTCAACGTTTCACCAATTCAGTTGATGAATACATCGCTGACCGACACCATTATCGAGGTGCTGCATCAGACCGGCCTCGATCCGCGACGTCTTGATCTGGAGATCACCGAGTCGGACGTATTCAATGAGAACACCCGTTCGCTGGAAATTCTCAGCCAGCTGCGCGAGCAGGGCATTCAGATCTCCATCGATGACTTTGGTACCGGCTATTCTTCCCTGTCCCGTTTAAGCTACTTCCCGTTCGATAAAATTAAAATCGACCGCTCGTTTGTCATCAATATTCCGGAACAAAAAGACGATCTGGATATCGTCCGCCTGATTATCAGCATGGGAAAGAGCCTGCATATGCGCATTGTGGCGGAAGGTGTAGAGACCGAAGAGCAGTTGGCTTCGCTGCAGGCGCTGGGATGTGACCTGGTTCAGGGATATTTAATCGGCAAACCGAGTCCGCTGTGCTAACAAATTTTTAACGCGTTTATTTTTATTCTCCCGGGCGATTTCAGGATCCTGAAATCGCCTTTTTTATTTTCTCTTAGCGCTAATCCCTGCGAGGTATAAAAAGTAGTAGGCGTAAAATTCTACAACAAAATAATATCCTTAACGTTTAAAAGGGGTATATGATATGCATCATATAGGCTATTTCTGAACGTCGCATTTGAGACGGTAAAGTGAGGCACAATCATGCAGCGAATCATTATTCCCACCCATTACGTTCACACCCGCAGCACGCCGCTGTGGACCAAAGAGACCGCCCCGGCCTCTATCTGGCGCCGCCATCTGGATGCCGGCACCCGGCAGGGCGTCTACCCTCGTCTCTCGGTGATGCAGGGGGCGATCCGCTATCTCGGCTATGCCGATGAAATCAGCCCCGAGCCCGTTGAAACCCTGACTATTGAAGCCGGCCAGTTTGGCGTCTTTCCGCCGGAGAAGTGGCACTGTATTGAGGCCCTCTCAGAGGACACGGTTTTTAATGTCGACTTTTATGTTGATCCAAAAATTCTCATCGAGGGATAACAAGAGATGACCAGTGAAAATAAAGGTTATACCTTAGCGCTAGAGAATGGCCGACTTCACCAGAAGCAGGAAAAAATATTTCTCAAACCAATGGTGTTGTATATTCCACAGCAGGCGGTGGAGGCCGTTAATGACCTGCTGAGCAAGTTGCCGGACGACAGGGAAGAGGGGGAGTTTCTGTTGACGGTCACCAATAACAATAACGGCGTCTCGGTTGATAAAACCTTTTCCTCGCTGGCGGCGCTGCGCGACCCACTCACCGCGGCTGATGCGGTGAAGGATCTGATCAATATCGTTCGCGGCTACGAGTCCGATGAAGAGACCAACGTCTGCGGCTGGTAAGCCCGCTATCCCGCAGTCGGATGGCCGCCGTCGCCCGACGCCATCTGGCTGAGCAGCCACTCCCGCAGAGCGATAATATCCGCCCGCTGCGCCGCAGCCTCGGTGGTGACCAGGTAGTAGCGGGCGCCAGGCAATGCGTTGCTGAACGGCGCGGACAATACCCCGCGCTGCAGCAGATCCCGCGCCAGCAGTTCGCTGGCGATCACCACTCCCTGACCGGCCACCGCCGCCTGTAGGGCATGGGTCTCATCGCTAAAGGTTAACCCCGCATCAATATTCAGCGTCGGCGGTCCATAGCGCCGACGCCAGTTCTCCCAGCTCGGCGAATCAGCTGGCACGCGCCGGTTGGCAACGTGAAACAGCGTCACCCGCTGCAGATCTTCAGGCCGGCTGAGGCCCAGAGTTGGGCTGGCGACCACGATAAAGCGATCCTCATACAGCAGCGTGCAGTACAGGTCCCGCTCCGACGTTTCACGATAGCGAATCGCGGCGTCTACCGTGCCCAGATGCAGATCCACTCGTTCGACGCTGGTGTGTAGCCGCAGGTCGATAGCCGGAAAGCGGGCGGTGAAATCCGCCAGCCGCGGCACCAGCCAGTGGGTGAGAAAATTGGAGGTGGTGGTGACGGTTAAGGATGGCGGCTGACGGGCATGAGCGATCTGGACGACGGCCTGTTCCAGGGCGCTAAAGGCGCGTTGGGTGGCGGCGTAAAGGATCTCGCCATCAGCGGTCAGACTGACGCCCTGCGCGCTGCGTTCGCAGACCCGGCACTCCAGCACCGACTCCAGCAGTTTAATCTGATGGCTGACCGCCGTCGCGCTGACGCCGAGCGCCTCGGCGGCCTGTTTAAAACTGCGGTGGCGGGCGACGGCATGAAAAGCGCGTAGCGCCCCCAGCGGCGGCAGACGGGGCGGTCTCATGGCTGAGTTTTTCTCATCTATGGCTGAAAACTATGCGTTTGTGTAAAGCGATATTGTGGCGATAGGCTACGGGCATGTAAAGACAATGACATGAATTAAATTCATGCAGCTTCGCCTGTCAGGAGTCAACTATGCACGTTGTAAGCCGCTACACCGCCGCGGAAGCCGCGGCAACGATCGACCCCCGCGGCCGCGCTATCGCCCTTAGCGTGGTCATCGCCGCCGGGGCCTTGCTGTTAATCATGCCCCCGGTTATCGGGGTGACCGGCACGCTGAGTCTGCTGACGGCGCTGATTGCGGCCTTTGGCGTCGGGTGGGGATTCACTCGCGGACAATCCTGGCTTTATCGCTCACCTCTGGCGGCGACGCGCTGGGCCTTTCTGCTGTCAGCGGCCGGCTGGCTGCTGGCGCTGGTGGCCTGGTATGGCGGGCAGGACTGGCCGGCACTGCTGCCGGGCGTGGCGTGCGGTGGGGCGGGAGCGGCTGTCGCCTGGCGCATTGCGGCGGGTAGGACGGCGCTGCCGGGGATGCGGGTCAGCGGCGCCACGGTGCTGAGCGTAGCTATCGCCATCGCGGCGACGCTGCTGACCTGGCATACTGCGGGAGGAGGACGCCATGGCGTCTGCTTTGCCTTCGCCGTGCTGCTTGACTGGGCGCTGCTCGGCGCGCTGATGGTGCGGATCCGCCAGCAGGAGAGTGCGGCCTGATACCAGACGCGGTCTGGTCCAGGATCGGCGAATCAAGCGAGACAGGGTAAGTTGTCCCGCCCGGCGTTAAATATCTTCTACACTGTTACAGGCATCACATTCCTGTGCGGTCGGCACTCCTGCCGGCCGCCGTCGGCGTTCAGCCCAGGCACGGGCCTGCAGGCTGGTTATCCTGAAAGAGGAGTCTGTAATATGGCATTTGTCACCACCCAAGACGGCGTCAACATTTACTTTAAAGACTGGGGACCAAAGGAAGCTCAGCCGATTGTCTTTCATCACGGCTGGCCGTTAAGCGCTGACGACTGGGATAACCAGATGTTATTTTTCCTTGCCGAAGGGTTCCGGGTCATCGCTATCGATCGTCGGGGTCATGGCCGCTCCGATCAGGTTAGCGAGGGGCACGATATGGACCATTACGCGGCGGACGTTTCGGCGGTGGTGGAACATCTGGATCTGCACAATGCGGTCCACGTCGGGCACTCCACTGGCGGCGGCCAGGTCGCCCGCTACGTCGCCCGCTACGGCCAGCCGCAGGGGCGGGTGGCGAAGGCGGTGTTAATTAGCGCCGTCCCGCCGCTAATGGTGAAAACCGAGCAGAATCCGGGCGGGACGCCGATCGAGGTGTTTGACGGTTTCCGCAAAGCGCTGGCGGCGAACCGCGCCCAGTTCTATCTCGACGTCGCCTCTGGCCCGTTCTATGGCTTCAATCGTGATGGAGCAGAGATATCTCAGGGGACGATCCAGAACTGGTGGCGACAGGGGATGATCGGCAGCGCCAAAGCCCATTATGAAGGCATTAAGGCGTTTTCAGAGACCGACCAGACGGAAGACCTTAAGTCGATCACCTTGCCGGTGCTGGTGATGCAGGGAGATGACGACCAGGTGGTGCCCTATAAAAATGCGGCCATCCTGCAGGACAAGCTGCTGCCGAACAGCCAGCTGAAAATTTATCCTGGCTTCCCGCACGGGATGCATACCTCCCACGCCGATACTATCAACGCCGATCTGCTGGCGTTTATTCGCGCCTGATCTGCCCTCTTTGCCGGGCAGAGTGCTGTTAATGGCATTCCGCCAGCGCCCTGGGCGCCAGTCGCCTGGGGCGCGCCGGTTGACGTGCAGAGGAAATCTGCTTAACTCATGGGGTACCTGACGACTATTTTCCCCTCGCAGGATAAAACGCCGGGTTTCTCTGCGGAAACCCGGCGGAATTCTGCGCAAGAGACAAGTGAGAGACAATGAAATTAGCCGGACTTCATCCCGACGAGCAGCGTCGCCTGCAATCGCTACGCTCTTCCGGGCTGTTGAATAGCGGAAAAGAAGAACGCTTCGATCGCCTGACCAGGCTTGCCCGTTCGCTGTATAACCTGCCGGTGGCGTCCATCAGTCTGGTGGGGGAAGATCTCCTGCATATCAAGTCCTGTGCCGGTCTCGATGTGGACACGGTGCCGAGAGATATTTCATTTTGCGCCCATACCATTCTGCAAACCGACCCGCTTATCGTCAACGACATGCAGCAGGACGAGCGCTTTCACGATAACCCGCTGGTCATTGAGGCGCCGTTTATCCGCTTTTACGCCGGGTATCCGGTGCAACTGCCGGATGGCGCGACCGTCGGGTCGTTCTGTCTGATGGATCACCAGCCGCGATCGTTTTCCGCCCATGAAATGCAGATCTTAAGCGATCTGGCGGCGATCGTGGAGGATGAGTTCAAGGTGCTGGATGCGGCAACCTCGGATGAGCTGACGGGACTGTTTAATCGCCGGGGGTTCCTCACCCTGGCAGAGTATGCCCTGCTGACGGCCCAGCGCCGCCATGAGCCGGTGAGCCTGGCGTTTGTAGATCTCGATCGCTTCAAGCACATCAATGATACCTGGGGGCATGAAGAGGGCGATCGCGCGCTGATCGCCATCGCCGACTTGATGAAAGCGGCCTTCCGCGAGTCCGATATCCTCGCGAGGCAGGGGGGGGACGAATTTATCATTCTGTTCGCCAATACCAGCCGCCACGATGCCGCGACGGCGATGGAGACGCTCAGCCACAACGTGGCGCGTTTCAACCAGCAGGCGGCTCACCCCTGGCAGCTGGCGTTCTCCTGGGGCTGCGTCGAGTACGATCCCGCCCACCACCCCAGTCTCAACGCGCTGGTGGCCACCGCCGACCGCCTGATGTACCAGGCGAAGCAGAAGCAGGGGCGCGAGCGCCGTTAATCCTTCGCGGCGGTGGCATTCAACAGGTACTGCTGCGCCTGCTGCCGCTTCTGCGCATAGCTGCTGAGCAGCGCCTGCTGCGATTTCCCTTCGTTATCGTAAAACAGGCCGCCTTCGTCGGCGATAAAGCGATAATGCTGTTCCAGCTGGTTTATCACCCAGTCAATGCGTTGCAGGGTGAGTAAGGTACAGGACTGACCATGCAGGTCGTCTTCAATATCCAGCACATGTGAGCGAAAGGCCTCTACGGCAAACAGCCGGCTCAGCGCGGCAGGGTCCGCCAGCGCCGACTCCCAGCGCGCCGTCAACTGCTGAAAGTGAGCCAGCACCAGCGGGTCAGCGCGCCGGGCGCGAAGCCAGACGAGCTTCCGGCGGTAGCTTTCGACCGCCAGCCGCTTCATCTCGCGATAGTGCGCCAGCTGCTGTTCGGCGTCAGGGAGCCGGGTCATCAGCCAGCTAAAAAAGAAGCGAGTCTCAAAACGTTCGACAAAGTGGAACAGCGGGTCGGCCAGACCATTGCTGTTGAATTCTCTCAGCGGGTCGAAGGGATACATATAGCCAAAATCGAACAGCCATAGCTGCTCCTGCCGGTCCACCAGCAGATTCCCGCTACAGAGATCCCACTCCATCAGCCCCTGTTCTTCGCAGGCTTCCAGAGTAGTAAATAGCTGGGCGATCAGCGGCGGGGTTAACTGGTGTATCGGCTCGCCATCGATCCAGGGGGAGAGCAGGATGCCGAGGCGATAATCGGCATACAGCGTTGGGACGATGTGGGTGAAGCGCGGCGCGGTGACCGGGTCATCCTTCAGCTGTTGCAATGCCTGCCGACGCTGTACCTCATTTAAAAACGACAGCTGGCCGTTGAGGTTGGCAACGCCGGCGACGGCGCGACGTTTCTTTAAATTGTACTCCTTGCCGGCGATGCGCAGACGATAAACCTCGCCGGTCAGGCCTGAGCCGTATACCTGCACCACATAGGGGGAATCGGGGCCCAGTGCGGCGAGGGTCTCCGGCGGCAGCGGGCAGTGGCTGACGTTGCCGACGATAAGAGGTTCCCCGCTGCGATCGAACGCCTGCTGTTGCTGTTGTCTGAGGTTCATGGTGCCTCCGGGTATAACGTTAGACAGAGTGGATAATCCACGCTATCTCACCCGCAAACGATAGTGAATTCATCCTACTGGCAGGCGCTTTTTCAGGCTGAGCTGGGGTGCGTTCACGGAGGACACGCGGGGCGTAGGGAGGCGGTAGGGAAAGGCAAGCGTCTGGAACGCATACCTGACGTCGTTGTCAACGAGGTGCTTGCCAGGCTGGATGCGATGCTGAGTTAACGTCAGCGACGCAAAAAAGCAAAAAGCCTGCTCGAAAGCAGGCTTCTTAAATTTGGCTCCTCTGACTGGACTCGAACCAGTGACATACGGATTAACAGTCCGCCGTTCTACCGACTGAACTACAGAGGAATCGTGTGGAGTCGTATCTTAGCGGCGAAAAAACTTTTGTCAAACATCAATTCGCCTGTTCAGGTGCAACTGCCGCTTCCATCGACAATTTGTTGTCATTTCCGACAATTATTACGGAAAATACTTTGCAGTATATCCATTTCTCAATCATCATTTGAAATGTTGTTTCAACATCTCTCACTAAGGTCTCTCTTGAACGTCACCTCCGCCGTACGCCAGGCTGTCGAACGGACATCCTGGTTTAAAAAACGTCAGCGTTATCGTGTGCTGTACTGGCGCGAAATCAGCCCTCTCGCTGTGCCCATTCTGCTGGAAAATGCCTGTGTGCTGCTGATGGGGGTGTTGAGCACCTTCCTTGTCAGCTGGCTGGGAAAAGAGGCCATGGCCGGTGTGGGGCTGGCCGATAGCTTTAACATGGTCATCATGTCCTTCTTTGCCGCCATCGACCTGGGCACCACGGTGGTGGTGGCCTTTAGCCTCGGCAAGCGCGATCGGCGGCGGGCGAGGGCGGCCGCGCGCCAGTCGCTGGCCATTATGACCCTGTTTTCCATTTTGCTGGCGGGGGTGATCCATGCCTTTGGCCAGGAGATTATTGATTTTGTCGCCGGCGATGCCACCGCCCAGGTCAAGGACCTGGCGCTGACCTATCTGGAACTGACGGCGCTGAGCTACCCGGCGGCGGCGATTGCGCTGATCGGCAGCGGGGCGCTGCGCGGCGCCGGCACCACCAAAATCCCGCTGCTGATCAACGGCGGGATGAATATCCTCAATATCTTAATCAGCAGCGTGCTCATCTACGGCATCTTCTCCTGGCCGGGGCTGGGGTTTGTCGGCGCCGGGCTTGGGCTGACCATTGCCCGCTATATTGGCGCGATAGCCACGATCTGGGTGCTGATGGTGGGCCTCAATCCGGCGCTGCGGCTGTCGCTGAAGGGTTACTTCAAACCCTTTAACTTCGCCATTATCTGGGAGGTGATGGGGATCGGCATCCCGGCCAGTATCGAATCGGTCCTGTTCAATGGCGGCAAGCTGCTGACCCAGATGTTTGTCGCCGGGATGGGCACCAACGTTATCGCCGGCAACTTTATCGCCTTTTCGGTGGCCTCGCTAATTAACCTGCCGGGCAACGCCCTCGGCTCGGCCTCGACGATCATTACCGGCAAGCGGCTGGGAAAAGGGCAGATTGGTCAGGCTGAATTCCAGGCCTGGCACGTATTTTGGCTGTCGACGATCATTCTGACGCTGATCGCCTGGGGCAGCGCCCCCTTCGCCGGCTTTATCGCCTCGTTCTACACCCATGAAGAAGATGTAAAAGAAGTGGTTAAACAGCTGCTGTGGCTCAACGCCCTGTTTATGCCGATCTGGTCGCTGTCGTGGACTTTACCCTGCGCTTTTAAAGGCGCCCGTGACGTACGCTACACCATGTGGGTGTCGATGCTCGGCATGTGGGGCTGCCGGGTGGTGGCGGGCTATACCCTGGGCATCGTGCTGGGGATGGGGGTGATTGGCGTCTGGTTAGGGATGGTGCTCGACTGGGCGGTGCGCGGCGTGCTGTTTTATTTCCGCATGGTGAGCGGCCGCTGGCTGTGGAAATATCCGCGCGTAAAGGCTTCATCGGAGGAAAGCTGAGTCGTTTGCGAGGCTAAACGCCATTTTTTGCGCAAAGTGAAGAATAATTCGGCAAACGATTCATTTTATTGAAAACAGGCTTTGACAGCGCCGGGCGTCATCGATAATATGCGCCCCGTTCACACGATTCCTCTGTAGTTCAGTCGGTAGAACGGCGGACTGTTAATCCGTATGTCACTGGTTCGAGTCCAGTCAGAGGAGCCAAATTTAAGAAGCCTGCTTTCGAGCAGGCTTTTTGCTTTTCTGTCTACCGCCTTTCTTCCGTGGACAAACACCGCCGGGTCGTTTGTTTCGCTTATCCGGACGCTGACGCTCCCTGGCGGGTAACGTCAGCGTTTATCTCACGATTCCCACGTCATCGACGATTAACGGAACGGCGGCTCGTTGAAGGTGCGCAGCTTACGCGAGTGCATGTGATCTCCCTCGGCGCGCAGCAGGTCAATCGCCCGGATGCCTATCTGCAGATGCTCGGAGATAGCGCCCTCGTAAAAGCGGTTAGCCTGGCCGGGGAGCTTGATTTCACCGTGCAGCGGCTTGTCCGAGACGCAGAGCAGCGTGCCGTAGGGGACGCGGAAGCGATAGCCCTGGGCGGCGATGGTCGCGCTCTCCATATCGATAGCTACCGCCCGGCTGAGATTAAAGCGCAGCGCCGAAGCGGAATAGCGCAGCTCCCAGTTACGGTCGTCGGTGGTGACCACCGTCCCGGTACGCAGCCGCTGCTTAACCTCTTCGCCGGGCATCCCGCTCACCTGCTTGGTGGCGTCGTAGAGGGCGCGCTGCACTTCGGCAATGCTGGGGATCGGAATATCTGGCGGCAGCACCGCATCCAGTACATGATCGTCACGCAGATAGGCGTGGGCCAGCACATAGTCGCCGATGGCCTGGCTTTCGCGCAGGCCGCCGCAGTGGCCGATCATTAACCAGACGTCCGGCCGCAGTACCGCGAGATGATCGCAGATGGTTTTGGCGTTGGCCGGGCCGACGCCAATGTTAATCAGGGTGATCCCTTTGCCGTCGTGGGTGATCAGATGCCAGGCCGGCATCTGGTGCTTCTTCCACGCCAGATCGGAAATGGCCTGTTCCGGCGCTTCGGTCTCGGCGGTGATCCAGATCCCGCCGGCGCAGGAGAGAGCGATATAGGGGCTGTCGGGATCGAGGATCTGGCTGCAGCCCCAGCTGACGAACTCATCCACGTAGCGGGTATAGTTGGTGAACAGCACGTAGGGCTGGAAGTGTTCCGCCGGCGTGCCGGTGTAGTGACGCAGACGCGCCAGCGAAAAATCGACGCGGCGGGCGTCAAAGTGCGACAGCGGATAGAACTCGGTGGGATGGAACAGGCCATCCGCGGTCTCATCGCCAATTTGTGACAGCTCGGTGGTAGGGAAATAGCGCGTCAGACCGGCGCTCATCGAGCGGTCGAGTGTCAGGGTGGAACCATCTATCACGTAAGGATAGGGGATCTCATGCTGCGACAGCTCGACGCTGATATGCGCGCCATAGTCCTGATACAGCAGGGTCAGCTGTTCCAGCAAATAGTTGCGGAACAGTTTCGGATTCGTAATGGTGGTGGTATAGCAACCGGCATGGGTGAAACGTCCCCAGGCGCGCGTTTTGAGGGCTTTATGATCGGCGCCGTCCCAGGAGACCGACAGCTGCGGATAGACAAAAAGACCTTCCGCGCGGGCTTCGGTATCGGGGAGCGTATTATGGTCGATATAGTCGCCGATGGCTTTGCGTAACGCCGTGACCGAGGCTTCATAGCGTGCTTCCAGCTCGGCAAGCGCTTGTTCCGGGGTCAGACTGGCGGCCTTGATATTCATGATTCGCTCCTTGTTTCAGGTCTGCTGACATTCCCGATAGTATGTCACAGCGGGAAAAGGGCGAAGGAGAATTTATCTGTCAAATGCGACGATACTCAGACCATAACCAGTAAAAGGAGCGGGCTCGTGTTATTTGCCGGCGTTTGTCCAACGCTCGCTGCTATAATGAGTGGCGTTGCGGATCTTCAAAGTTTGCGTCGGATTATTATTCAGACAATAGCGCGCATCGGCCAGCGGAGTGAGTTTATCCCCTTCCCGCAGGCGGAGGCGACAGGCTTCAATCTCTGCGATCATCTCCAGCGCACCGCTCTGAAGCACGACGCGGCAGAGGCTGGCCGAAGCGTTGTCCTGTACTTTTTTTACCCACCACTCCATCTGTTTTTTATCCTCTCATAGCGACATGTGCGTCGATAATTCATGTTTCTTAAAAATCTGACAATAAGATTATCCCCTTGGTTTATGCAGTGTTTAAAAATACGCAACCAATTGTTGATCTGTGCGCTAGGTTTTTTTATGCCGGGGGGCAATGATCTGCCGGGTTTAATTTGCAGGAAGCGATGACTATGCTGAAAAGCAGTCCGTGAGAATAGCCTGTCAGGAAGAGGGCTGATAAGTCCGGCTACGCAATAAATATAAGAGAGAGCGTCATGAAGCATCTATTTCGACACTGGCGAACGTCGGGCGCCGTTATCGGCTCACTGCTGAAAAAAGGGAGCATTGCGGTACTGGCGCTGCTGGTGGTCTTTCTCGCCGGGCGGATCTATGAGTCCCAGCGCGGCCCGGCCCTGCATCGCTGGCATACCTGGAGTGGCAACGAGATGTCGGCCGAAGAGATAGACCAGGCGACCTTTGCCCAGTATCTGGCGCGGGAGAAGACGATTTTCGCCGATCTCCAGCGTGAGGTGACAGAGGCTTTGCCGGAGGAAGATAAAACTCCGGTCAACCGCTTTTATCGTCACAGCCGGGTCTGGCCGGGGCAGTTTCAGCAGGACTGGAACCGTTCTTTTGTGCTGCTGCCGCTGGGCAAGCCGCGCGGCAGCGTGGTGCTCCTCCATGGCCTGACCGATTCGCCCTACAGCGTGCGCTATCTGGCGCAACTCTGGCAGCAGCGGGGTTATGTGGCGGTGGTGCCGCGTTTGCCGGGACACGGCACCGCGCCGGGGGCGTTAACGGCGGTTGACTGGGAGACCTGGCTGGCGGCGACGCGTCTGGCGGTACGCGAAGCGACCCGTCTTGCCGGGGCGGACGTGCCGCTCGATCTGGTCGGCTACTCTAACGGCGGCGCGCTGGCGCTCAAGTATGCCCTCGATAGCCTGGAGGATAGCCACCTGCGTCAGCCGCAGCAGATCATTCTGCTGTCGCCGATGATCGGCGTGACCGCGTTTGCCCGTTTCGCCGGCCTCGCCGGGCTACCGTCCGTCTTCCCGGCGTTCGCCCGCGCGGCCTGGCTGAACGTGGCGCCTGAGTTTAATCCGTTCAAGTACAACTCCTTTCCGGTCAAGGCGGCGAGACAATCGTGGTTATTGAGCCAGGCGCTGCAGCAGCAGATTATCCGCGCGGCCCGGCAGGGCGAGCTGAAAGCGCTGCCGCCGATCCTCACCTTTCAGTCGGTGATGGATTCCACGGTCAGCACCCGCGCGGTGGTGGAGTCCCTGTATCGCTATCTGCCGGATAACGGCAGCGAGCTGGTGGTGTTCGATATTAACCAGGCGGCGGATCTCCGGGTCCTGTTTCGCCCTGCGCTCTATGCGGCGGTGAATACGCTGCTGCCCCCGGCGCCGCGGGCCTATACCACCACGGTGGTGACCAACGCGACGGCGCACACGCTGCAGACCGTCGCCCGGACCACGCTGGCCCAGGAACGGGAAGAGCATCGTTATCCTTTACACCTGGCCTGGCCGGCGGATATGTACTCTTTGTCGCATGTGGCGGTGCCGTTTCCCCTGAGCGACTCGCTGTATGGTCGCGAGCCGGACGAGAAGAACCGCTACGGCATTAGCCTGGGCACCATTTCACTGCGCGGAGAGACCGGGACGCTGAGCGTGGGGCTGGAGACGTTAATGCGCGTCACCTCCAATCCATTCTTTCCATGGATGATGACGCGCGTCGATGAGCGCATCGCCTGCGGCGAACAGGCGGCGGTGGCGGCCTGCCTGAAAGCGCAGGCCAGAGCAGAGGCGTTAAAACAGGATCAGGTGCAGAACGGTACGCAGCAGGATACCGACGATCGCCGCGGGAGCCACGAAGCGGAACAGGCGGACAAACCTTGAGCTGATGCCAAGAAAAATGCCAATACCGGGAAGATCAAAGGTCTGGATCAGTAGACCTGCCGAGGCGTTGACCTGGCCGACGGTGACTTTGCCCTGCTGGATCAGCTCGGAAATGACGCCAAAGTAGGCGGTGCCCCCGGCAACGCACTTCACCAGCGCCGGCAGCACAAAGTTCTGGGGGATGTGCAGCCAGCTGAGAAGCGGCTTCAGCAGCTGCTGCAGCAGGTCGATAGCCCCGGCGCCCTGCAGCAGCCCGACGATGGTTAACGACAGGATCAGCATTGGCACCGCGCCGAGCGCCAGGCGGATGGCGTCGGAGCCGGCGCTATTAATCACGGCCAGAATTCCCTGGCTGTTCTGCTCGGCGTTCGGCAGCGCTTCCGCGCGGGGGTTCTCGGCGACCGATAAGCGCCGTCCGGTGACGTGCCAGGCGACGGCGGCCGCGCACAGGCCGCCGACCACCGAGATAACGATCGAGGCCAGCCAGTGCAGACCAAAAGGGGTAAGAGGATAGAAGACGTTGCCTTGCCCCATGGCGAACACCATGGCCAGCGTGGCGGCCATTTGTCGGTCCGAGACGCCGCGTTTATCCATAATCGACAGCGGGGCGGCAAAGCTGACAAAGTTAATCTGGATCAGGGCGAAGGCGCTCATCCCGGTTAAGCCGAAGGGCTTCAGCAGAGGGGCCACCCAGCGAACAATCACATCGAGGATACCGCGGACCTCAAGGTATTTCATGATGATCAGCATGATCACCATGATCGGCAACAGCGTATACAGCGCGACGTCAACGGATGACTTGCCCGCCGCCATAATGATGCTTATGACATCCATTTACTTTTTTTACCACTCGCAGAGCTATTCGTTCGCGTCATCATAATCCCGTGGGGAAGGAAATGATATGCCTTGATCCCTCTCGGGATCCGGCGCCGCACGGGCGCCGGGAGAAGAGGATTACTGACCGATATTGACCAGCGTCCGACCATGAATATTATTGCTGAGGAAATCTGCGGCATACGCTGGCGCCTGCTCCAGCGTGATTTCAGTGGCCGCCTGCTGGTAGTAGCTCTCCGGCAGAAGCTGGGCCAGACGCTGCCAGACGGCGTCGCGTTCAGCGGTCGGCACCATCACCGAATCCACCCCCTGCAGACGCACATTGCGCAAAATAAACGGCATCACGGTGGTCGGCAGATCGAAGCCCCCGGCCAGACCGCAGGCGGCGACGCAGCCGCGATATTGCGTTTGCGCCAGCACTTTGGCCAACACCGGGCCGCCAACGGTATCCACCGCGCCCGCCCACAGCTGTTTCTCCAGCGGACGGGTCTCCGCGAAGTCGCTGCGCGGCAGGATCGTATCGGCGCCCAGCTGGCGAAGGTAATCGTGTGTCGATTCCCGGCCCGATACGGCCGTCACCCGGTAGCCAAGGGCTTTCAGCAACACCACGGCGGTGCTGCCGACCCCGCCGCTGGCGCCGGTGACCAGGATATCCCCGCTATCAGGGGTGACACCCGCGCTAACGAGAGCATCAACGCATAGCATCGCGGTAAAGCCGGCGGTGCCGATGATCATTGCCTGGCGCGCGCTGAGCGTCTCCGGCAGAGCAACCAGCCAGTCGCCTTTAACGCAGGCTTCGGTGGCCAGGCCACCCCAGTGGTTTTCGCCCACGCCCCAGCCGGTGAGGATCACGGCCTGGCCGGGAACAAAGCGCGGATCGCGGCTTTCTTTCACCTGACCGGCAAAATCAATGCCCGGCACCATCGGAAACTGACGGATAATTTTGCCTTTGCCGGTGATCGCCAGGGCGTCTTTATAATTGAGACTCGACCAGTCGATGGCGACCCGGACGTCGCCTTCGGCAAGAGCGGGCAGGTCGATATCTTTGACGGTGGCGACGGTGCGGTTGTCGATCTGGTCCAGAACTAATGCTTTCATGACAGAGTATTCCTCGTCGGAAGGGGGTTATCGGCGCTAGCGCCGTCCTGTGCAGGTGTTTTTGTTGTCATACTGTGCGCAAAAAAATCCCAGTACTGGTTAAGCGGTGCGGCAGACTGGACCAGCCTGGCGCGCATCACCGCGCCTTCCCAGCCGATCCAGAACACCTGGGCCAGCGCCTGCGGTGAGGCGTCGCTGGCGATGGCCCCGGCTGCCTGCGCTTCGCGCAGGCAGCGCGCCACGCGCGACTCCCATGCCGCCAGGATAGCCATCAACCGTTGGGGAAACGTCTCGGGTAACAACGGGGCTTCCTGCAGCAGGTTGCCCACCAGGCAGCCGCGGCGAAACTGGAATTTCTCCATTCCCTGACCGGCATGACGCACAAAGGCCGCCATCCGTTCCAGCGGCGGCACGGCGTCGTCCAGCAGGAATTTATCTAATTTATGCGCAAAGAAGTCGCCATAGGCGGCAAGCACGGCGAGGCCAAAGGCCTCTTTGCTTTTAAAGCAATGATAAAACGACCCCTTTGGCACGGCGATATTCTTGATCACCGCATCAATACCCGCCGCGAGATAGCCCGTTTCGGTCAGCACTTCAAGGCCTGAGCGAATCAGCGCCTGACGCGTATCGTCAAACTGGCGATCGACCTTGGGTGGACGGCCGCGGCGGGGCTTCAGGACGGCGGAGGTATCGGGATTCATGATTTAGACCGTGTGGTTTAATTGTTGGTCAGGGTACGCCCAATTCAGAGGTAGGGCAAGCATTGCGCGTAGCGTAAGGCTGGCTGACGAATCATTCTGGGCTGGGGGCGTTAAGAATTATTTATCGCAAATACATGGTTCGTACTGCCGGCGGGGGCACGAAATATAACTCTGCCGGGTATATTAGACTGGTCATTAATATCCATATTCACAATGCATAATACGAATTAATAATATTGGGAATATATAAACAGCGGGGGGCTGGAGCGGTTGAGTGGTTTTGTCCATGTGAAGAGGCTAATTTGCGAAGTACCCGGTCGACAGTCCCGTGAGGACTTCTCCCCGGAATGCCGGCCGGCGATGATTTGCAGACGATAGCGGATTGACAAACGCGGCTTGATAAAAGACATTGTCACCCCTGATCCGGCACCGGTTGCCACCTCAGTTTAAATATTATCGCCGGCAGACAATGACGTCTGTCTTTAATTATCGGTGACTGGGTAAATAATCTGTTACCGAAACAACACCTGCGAAAAAGGATTAACAGCCTGATGTACAGAATGAATATTGCCGTCAGAGGAGGGGATGAATGTCGCTAATTGCTATCGTGCTGGTCTTTATCATGGCCATCGTGGTGACCGTGTTCCTGTCCCATCTTCTGCCCGTTAAAGTGCCGCTACCGCTGATCCAAATCGCCGCGGGCGCCGCGCTGGCCGCCAGTGGCTTTCAGGTCGATTTTGACCCGCATATTTTTTTACTGCTGTTTATCCCGCCGCTGCTGTTCCTCGATGGCTGGCGCATCCCCAAAGACGCTTTTTTCCGCGATATGAAGCCGATTTTATCGCTGGCGATAGGCCTGGTGATGGTGACTATTCTCGGTATTGGCCTGTTTATTCACTGGCTGATCCCGGCTATCACCGTGGCGGCAGGGTTCGCCCTCGCGGCTATTCTGTCGCCTACCGATCCGGTGGCGGTATCGGCAATGACCGCCAGCTCGCCGCTTCCCTCAAGGATGGCGCATATTCTCGAAGGGGAGTCGTTGTTAAACGATGCTTCAGGCCTCGTCGCCTTTAACTTCGCCATCGCCGCGGTGCTGACCGGCAGCTTCTCCCCGGGAGACGCGGTGGTGAAATTTTTCCTGATGGCCTTCGGGGGAATCCTCAGTGGCCTCGTGGTGGTGTGGGTCACCGGCAAATGTAATAACTTTCTGGTTCGGCGCACCCGCGAGGAGCCAGCCATCCAGATCCTGATCAGCCTGCTTATCCCTTTCGCCGCCTACCTGCTGGCCGAGGCGTTCCATGTCTCGGGCATTCTTGCCGCCGTCGCCGCCGGCATTGCGATGCATTATGAGCAGCTGTCGGGGCCCCGGCTTCCGGCGACGCGCATGAAAAGCAGCGCGGTATGGTCCATGCTACAGACCACCCTCAACGGGATGATCTTTCTGATGCTGGGCGAGCAGCTGCCGCGCATGCTCAGGACGCTGCCGGCGGTAGCCAGCCAGGCCGGCGTCTCTTCGCCCTGGTATCTGCTGCTGTACGCCGTGGCCATCACCCTGGCGCTTGGTCTGATGCGCTTCGCCTGGGTATGGCTGTCGATGAAGCTGACAATTTTTCGCCGCAAACGTCGAGGCAAGGCCATCACCGTCCGTCCACGATTCAGTATCCTCGCCGTCATGGCGCTGGCGGGAGTGAAGGGCTCTGTGACCCTCGCTGGTATTCTGACGCTGCCGGTGGTGCTGGCAGATGGTTCGCCGTTCCCGGGCCGTGAACTACTGATCTTTCTTTCGATGGCGGTGATCCTGATGTCGCTGGTGGTGGCGGCTGTCGGTCTGCCGTTTATGACCCGTTATCTTGCCGATGATCTACCGCATGACACCGGTAAGGACGACATTGGCGCCGTGATGACCGAGGTGGCCATTAACCGTCTTAACGCGCTACTGGACGAGCCGGTGGAGGATCCCAGTGAGCAGGCCCTGCGGGCCGATGCCGGCAATATGCTGCTCGAAACCTATCAGCGGCGGCTTCACTATAACGACAATGACGAGGGGCAGGATGTCGGGCTGGAGCTGGCTAAGCGCGCCAGGCTGGAGAAATATATGCAACGAGAGGTCATTATCGCCCAGCGTCAGGAGCTGTTCCGGCTGCGCCGCGCCCATAACATCAGCGATATCACTTTTTATGAGGTGCTGCGGGAGATAGATCTGAAGGAAGAGAGTTTACGCTAAAGCCGCAATCGCCGGAGGGTGGCCATTCGCCTTCCGGCAGAAGTACCGGCGCTGAAAAGCAAAAAGCCTGCTCGAAAGCAGGCTTTTTTAAATTTGGCTCCTCTGACTGGACTCGAACCAGTGACATACGGATTAACAGTCCGCCGTTCTACCGACTGAACTACAGAGGAATCGTGTGAACGGGGCGCATATTAACGATGCCATCCGGCCTTGTCAAAGCCTGATTCAAAGAATTGCGTTCGACTGCTGACAATTTCAGCAATCGCCACCCATGCGCTGTTTTTTTCACCATGTTGCACCGTTGTAGTGCGAATGTACCCCTAATGGGGCATACCACAATCTGCTTACCGGGCAAATAAAAACCGAATTGCTATCACTATCCCTTATAACACTGCCTGTGGCGGGCGACAGCCGAGGAAATGCAAAGCTGGCAAGCAAATTGCAAAAGCCAGTGCATCATACTCCCAGCGTTGACGCTGGCGTTCCTTACAGGAGGCAAAATGAACTTAAGACGACTGAAATATTTTGTGAAAATCGTCGATATCGGCAGTCTGACCCAGGCCGCTGAAGTCTTGCATATCGCCCAACCGGCCCTCAGCCAACAGGTCGCGACCCTGGAAGGTGAAATGGACCAGCAGTTGCTGATACGCACCAAGCGAGGGGTCACGCCAACGGAAGCCGGTAAAATTCTCTACACCCATGCGCGCACTATCCTGCGCCAGTGCGAGCAGGCGCAGCTGGCGGTCAATAACGTCGGCCAGACGCTGCGTGGTCAGGTGTCGATCGGCCTGGCGCCGGGCACCGCGGCCTCCGCCATTACCATGCCGTTGCTGCAAACGGTGCGCAATGAGTTGCCCGAGGTGATGGTCTATCTGCAGGAGAGCAGCGGCACAGCGCTGAATGACAAGCTGCTGGCGGGCCAGCTGGATATGGCGGTGCTTTATGAGCGTTCGCCGGTGGCAGGCATCGTCAGCCAGCCGCTGCTGAAAGAAGACCTTTACCTGGTCGGCACCCGCGACTGCCCGGGGCAGAGCGTGGATCTCACGGCGGTGGCGGAGATGAACCTGTTCCTGCCGCGCGATTACAGCGCAGTGCGGGCGCGGGTCACTGAGGCATTCACCCTGCGTCGTCTGTCGGCGAAAATTATCGGCGAGATCGAATCCATTACCACCCTGACCGCGGCCATCGCCAGCGGCATGGGGGCGACGGTGTTACCGGAATCCGCTGCCCGTTCCCTGTGCGGGGCGGCGAACGGCTGGATGGCGCGGATCAGCACGCCTTCAATGAGCCTGTCGCTGTCGCTGAACATGTCGGCTCGCGGCAGTCTGTCGCCGCAGGCGCAGGCGGTGAAAGAGATCCTGCTGTCTCTGGTGAGCCGCCCATCGCTGGAAAACCGTGAACTGCAGCTGGTCAGTTAGGGTATATTCTCTTAAGGAATAAGTTGCTGGTTTTTATTATTTGTTACCTGGGACAACAGACTTTAACAATAGCAGATACGTTAAGTCCATTGGCCCGGAGGAAAGGGTGAACTTCCAGCAGCTGAAAATTATCCGTGAGGCGGCCCGTCAGGATTACAACCTGACGGAAGTCGCGAATATGCTCTATACCTCGCAGTCAGGCGTCAGTCGCCATATCCGGGAACTGGAAGAGGAGCTGGGGATTGAGATCTTTATCCGCCGCGGCAAACGCCTGTTAGGCATGACCGAGCCGGGTAAAGCGCTGTTATCGATTGCCGAGCGGATCCTCAATGAAGCCAGTAACGTTCGGCGGCTGGCGGATCTCTTCACTAACGATGCGTCAGGCGTCTTAACCATCGCCACCACCCATACTCAGGCGCGCTACAGCCTGCCGCCGGTCATTAAAGCTTTCCGCGAGCTGTTCTCAGATGTTCGCGTCGAGCTGGTGCAGGGTACCCCGCAGGAAATCGAAGCGCTGCTGCATAACGGCGGAGCGGATATCGGCATCGCCAGCGAGCGCCTGAGCAACGATCCGACGCTGGCGGCTTTCCCCTGGTTCCGCTGGCATCACAGCCTGCTGGTGCCGAAGGATCATCCTTTGACGCAGGTTTCTCCCCTGACGCTGGAGGCGATCGCCCGCTGGCCGTTAATCACCTACCGCCAGGGGATCACTGGCCGTTCGCGCATTGATGAGGCGTTCAACCGCAAGGGGTTGATGCCGGATATCGTGCTGAGCGCGCAGGATTCCGATGTGATCAAGACCTACGTGGAGCTGGGGCTGGGCGTCGGGCTGGTCGCCGAGCAGTCCGGTGATGCCCGGGAAGCGGACACCTTTACGCGTCTTGATACCCGCCATCTGTTCGATGCCAATACCGTGTGGTTGGGACTGAAGCGGGGCCAGCTGCAGCGGAATTACGTTTGGCGCTTTATCGAATTGTGCAATGCCGGACTGTCGCTGGATGAGATTAAGCGTCAGGCGATGGAGCCGGAAGAGGCCGCAATCGACTATCAGATTTAAGGAAATGCTGGCCAGCGGGTCGGGGAGTGGAAATAACGCTATAATTCACACACGTGAGTCGCGACTGAGGAAGGGAAAATGACGATGCGGCGTGTGAAATTACTCTGTACGGCGCTGATGCTGCTTGCCAGCCACGGCGCGCTGGCCGTCAGCTATCCGCTGCCGCCGGAGGGGAGCCGTTTGGTGGGCAGCGCATTTACCATTGCCGTTCCGGACAATAACACCCAGCCGCTGGAAAGTTTTGCCGCCCAGTACGGCCAGGGGTTAAGCAATATGCTGGAAGCCAACCCCGGGGTCGATGTCTATTTGCCACGCTCCGGTTCGACGCTGACCATTCCGCAACAGCTGATCCTGCCCGACACCGTGCGCGAAGGGATCGTGATCAACGTCGCCGAAATGCGTCTCTATTATTATCCGCCGCTGGGCAACAGCGTCGAAGTGCTGCCAATCGGCATTGGCCAGGCCGGACGCGAAACGCCGCGTAACTGGGTGACGGCAGTAGAGCGTAAGCAGGAAGGCCCCACCTGGGTGCCAACCGCCAATACCCGCCGCGAGTATGCGAAAGAGGGCAAAACCCTGCCGGCGCTGGTGCCTCCCGGGCCCGATAACCCGATGGGGCTGTATGCGATCTACATCGGCAGGCTGTACGCCATCCACGGTACCAACGCCAACTTTGGTATCGGGCTGCGTGTCAGCCAGGGGTGCATCCGCCTGCGCAATGACGATATTAAATTCCTGTTTGATAACGTGCCGGTTGGGACGCGGGTTCAGCTGATCGATCAGCCGGTGAAGTACAGCGTGGAGCCGGACGGCAGTCACTGGCTGGAGGTGCACGAGCCGCTGTCGCGCAACCGCGCGGAGTTTGAATCCGACAGAAAAGTCCCCTTGCCGATGACCTCGGCGCTGCGCGACTTTACCCAGGGGCCGGGAGTGAGCCCTGCCCAGGTCGAGCAGACCCTGCAGCGCCGCTCCGGCATGCCGGTGAATATCAGCGCCACAGCGGCGCAGGGAAGTTTGTAGCGGGTCGTTTAGTCTGATTAACGGCTATTGTAAGAAGGCTCTTTTGCTGACGATGCATTCAACGTTGTTGGGAATAAGGATCGGGAAACCGATCCTTAACTTATCAACAGTGGCTGTGATGGTGTTTTAATGAGGGCGCCAGGAGATGCTCAGGAGGGGATGATAAAGTCTGCAAATATGCCTATGGACTTAATCTTATTACTGAGGATTTTTTTTGGGGCTGCCATTGTCCATGAAAGCGAAGATCCCCTTTATGATAGCCATTATCCAGAATATAAGACGGATGAGTTGTGCTGAATCCCTATTGTCAAAACACGCCTAACCACAGTCACTACCGCTGAACCCCATCGCCGCTGATAAGCGAATCAGGGGATGGCGTCACTGATTGTTGGCAATGGGGACATGCTGCTGCATCAATTCAACGATCCAGTCAATAAAAACGCGCAGCTTGGCGTTGACATGGCGGTTCGGTGGAAACGCCAGGTACAGAGGCATTGGGCTAATCCGCCATTGTGTAAATAATGGAATCAAAGCGCCAACGGCCTGATGCGCTGCCGCCATATAGCTGGGCAGCGCAATCACGCCTAAGCCAACTAACCCAGCTTCGAGGTAAGCATTGCCATCATCCACGGCAAGTACGTAGTTGCCCGTGATTTCAATACGTTCATTCTCACTGCACAGTACCAAAGGATCAATCTTACTGGTGCGTGAGGACAAGAATCCCACTATGCAATGGTCAGTATTTTGCAGCTCGCGCGGGTGTGCGGGAGCGCCAAGGCGTTCCACATAGCTGGGGGCGACGTAGACGCCGATTTGCAAATCGCCGACATGGCGTGCGATTAGGGACTGGTCGGTGATTTGACCACCGCGCAGAACGCAATCCACGTTGTCGCCGATCAGATCCACTACCCGGTCGCTCACACCCATGTCGATCTGGATATCAGGGTAGCGGGCGTGGAAAGCCGGTAGCGCCGGCACCAGAATAAGGCGGGCCAGCGGACTCGGTACATCCACCCGTAGCCGTCCCCTGGGCGTCATCGCCGCACTGGACAGGCTGTTTTCAGCATCCTCCATGTCCGCCAGCAGACGGATGACGCGTTCGTAGTAGACCGCGCCATCGGGAGTCACACCGAGCTTGCGGGTGGTGCGATGGAGCAATCTGACGCGCAGGCGCGATTCCAGCTGCTGAATGAGTTGCGTCACCGTGGTTTTGCTCATATGAAGCGTTTGGGCAGCCTTCGTGAAGCTCCCTGCCTCTACCACTCGAGCAAAGGCGCGCATTGCATCGAAACGATCCATTTCTTATCCTGTCTTTCATCGATTGTTTGGATATTACAAACAATGAGGGACAAAGTCGCTTGTTTATCCGCCCGATCTCGTCGTTGTACAGTGTCTTTACATTCACCGGGCTGATTTCGCCCCACCATAAAGGTACAAACATGACAGCACGCGAAGCCGTTTTTCCCTTCGGTCGTCAGGCGCTCTATGAGCGCAATCGTTATTCACCGGCCATCAAATCCAATGGTTTCTTGTTTGTTTCGGGGCAGGTGGGTAGCCACGAGGATGGTTCGCCTGAGCACGATCTGAAAGCACAGGTCAGGCTGGCGTTCAAGAATCTTAATGCTGTGCTCGCAGCGGCGGGCTGCACGTTTGAGGACGTGGTTGATGTTACCCTCTTTGTCGTCGATCCTGAGTCAAATCTCGACGCTATCTGGAGTATCCTGCCAGAATATTGGGGAGAAGCGCCTTACCCTACGCTGACCGGGATCGGCGTGACGTGGCTTTATGGATTTAAGTTCGAGATTAAGGTTATTGCCAGGCTACCCTAAGCGTTACGGGTCTTTCCGCCAGTGGAAAATGCATTTGGGCAGCCCGCGCTGTCTGTAATGGTAACTGCCGGATCGGGATCGTCTGCTACGCAGCGGCAGACCCAGCGGTTACCGCCGGATCGAAAGTCTGTAGCCATAAGGTTGGGAGCAGCATCGCTGCTTTTCACCTGCGGGGATCACATACGGAACCTTGGACGGTACCTACGGTACGATGCTGCTTATACCCGCTGGCGGAGAGATGTCAGAAGCGGCGGTGTTGCCGATCTTTTTTGGAACCGCGCATTATTGCCTTACACCCAGGTATGGTCCGGCACGGTTAAACCGCCTTTATTTAAGCCTTTGCGGGAGCGTGGGGCTCACGGCCGTTCAGCTTGCCTCATAGCAAGAAAATAGCACCTACACCAGGATGAGATTGCATGCTTGGGGAGCGGAGAGGATCACGGAAAGCAAAAATCCCGCTCAGGTTTCCCTGAGCGGGATTTTTAAATTTGGCTCCTCTGACTGGACTCGAACCAGTGACATACGGATTAACAGTCCGCCGTTCTACCGACTGAACTACAGAGGAATCGTGTGAACGAGGCGCATACTACTGGCCTCGCATTTTTGTGTCAACACTAAAATTAACCTGCTGATTCAAATGGCTAAATTTAGCTCAACACGTTGTTTTAGTGAACAATGCGCCGATCGCCTTCGTCCTGCAGGCCATTCTCACGTCTACGCGCCAGCGGATCCTGGCGGTAAAAGTGGCAAAAACGCTGCCACAGGGCCGGGAAGCGAGGCGCGAACAGTTCAGGCGCACTGAAAAAATATTCCGAGAGGACAGCAAAGCACTCTGCGGGATCGGTGGCGGCATAGGCGTCAATACTGGCGGCGCTTTCGCCGACCAGATCGATCTCATCCTGAATGTTGTTCATCGCGGCGTGGAGATCGTGCTCCCAGCCGGCAACTTCACGCAACGGGATAAGCGGCACGCCGCTGGCCCGGTCGCCGTTCCGCGTATCAAGCTTATGCGCCACTTCATGCACCACAAGGTTAAAGCCTGACGCATCAAAAGAGTCTTGAATATCCAGCCAGTTCAGCACTACAGGACCCTGTTGCCAGCTTTGTCCCGACTGTACCACCCGCTGGTTGTGGACCAGACCAATATCATCCTCCCATTCATCATCGACGATGAAAGGGGCAGGGTAGATCAGCACTTCATGGAAGCCATCCAGCCACTCAATGCCCAGCTCAAGCACCGGCAGACAAAAGAGCATAGCAATGCGCGCCTGATGCAGCGGGGTCAGCTCCAGCCCCTGCAATGCCACCAGCCGCTTTTGCTGTAAAAAACGGGCAGCCATCTGCGTGAGCTTGTGCTGCTCAGTGGACGAAAGATGGGCTAAAACCGGAATGGCAAGCGCTTGCTCCCAGGGAATCTCTGCGTTGCCGGACTCATCATCTGCTTTCCAGGGCCATTTAAACATCATATTGCTCGCAAAGTCGTCACTTGAACACAATTACCGAAACGGGAGCTATTAAAATGCCAAAGATCCTGGCATTATAGCAACCATCACAGCGGAGAGATGCCGGAGCGGCTGAACGGACCGGTCTCGAAAACCGGAGTAGGGGCAACTCTACCGGGGGTTCAAATCCCCCTCTCTCCGCCACTTTTCTTGCTCTAACCTTCCCTTCAATAACACCGTTAGCTTCAGGTATAACGCCTGCGCTGGGGTATCACCATCATCATCGTCCTGGTTTCAGCGTAGAGTCGCGGTAGCGCGCTTTATCCTTTTGGCACCTTATCGCCGCTTTTAGCCCGAACGAGCTTAAACGCATCATAAAGAGGGAAGGTACGCCTGGAAAGCGGCAATGTCGAAAAGAGTGATCTCAACGGAGCGGGAACATAAAAAAGCCCGCTGAACGCGGGCTTTGACGGGGATCAGAACTGATAGACCAGGCCGAGGGCGACGATATCATCGGTCGCGATACCGCTGTTTTTGTAGAAGCGGTCGTCTTCATCCAGCAGGTTGATTTTATAATCCACATAGGTGGACATATTTTTGTTGAAGTAGTAGGTCATGCCCACGTCGACATACTTGACCAGATCCTTGTCGCCGTAGCGAGAATAGGCGTAGAGATCTTTACCCTTCGACTGCAGATAGGCCACCGACGGACGCAGCGGTAAATTAAAGTCGTCGAACTGATACTGCGCGACCACTTCAAAGTTCTGCGTTTTGTTGGCAATTCCGCCAAAACTATCGTTGCCATAGAAGGTCATGTTGCGGGTCTCAGCATACATGGCGGCCAGATAGATGTTATTGGCGTCATATTTCGCGCCGACGGTCCAGGCATCGGCTTTATCGCCGTTGGCATAACGCTGGCTGCTACGCGCGGCCGCCAGCTGGTTATGGGTACGGTCAGAAGACGAATACGCTGCCCCGAAGCTGATGCCCATATCGAGATCGTAGTAGCTGGAGATACCAAAACCGTCGCCATTTTCCCGCGCCAGCTTACGTTTCCCACCGTTATTAGTGCCTTCGCCAGAACCGGCGTTCTCATTATTACCCTGATACTGCAGGGCGAAATGCAGGCCGTCGACGAGGCCGAAGAAATCGCTGTTACGGTAGGTGGCCACGCCGTTAGTACGACCGGTCATGTAAACGTCGGTCTGGGTGTAGGTATCGCCGCCGAATTCCGGCAGCATATCGGTCCAGGATTCAATGTCGTAGACCACGCCGTAGTTACGGCCATAGTCCAGCGACCCGCAGTCGGCAAACTTCAGGCCGGCAAAGCCGAGACGGGTCCAGGAATTCGCGCCTTCTTTTTCGCTGGTGTTCGCCTGAATGTTGTATTCCCACTGACCGTAGCCGGTTAACTCGGAAGTAATCTGCGTTTCGCCTTTCAGACCAAAGCGAACATAGGTCTGGTCGCCGTCCTCTGAAGCGTCGTCAGAGAAGTAATGCAGGCCGTCAACTTTCCCGTAGAGGTCCAGTTTATTACCGTTTTTGTTATAGATTTCGGCGGCATTAGCGGCGCTAGCCATTAATAATGCCGGAACCATGAGTGCCAGTACTTTTCTTTTCATTATATATTCCCTTTTAATAATAATTTCTATGAATTATGACAATCCCTCCGGAATGACGATCCGATACTAACGACTAAGTTCATCTTTATTTAAAATAAAATATGTAAATAAATAATGTTAAACATTTCAAAATATTTCTAAGTGGTTCTTTATATTAAATTTTGATGTTTGTGCAAAATTCATTATTTTCTTATATAGCAATGCTTTATTGTATATTTTGCAGGTCGTTGTTAATTTTATGAAATAAATTGCACAGATAATAATCAAGTACATTATTCATTATGGGAATTTATTTTGTGTGAATGTAAATATCCAGGGGATTATCAACCCAGCTTGCGATAATTAAGGAATGAATAGCTTTAAGCGTACGGGAGATAATAAGGACATCTCTTCAGCCTGTGCGCATTGGCAGCATAAGTCGCGAGAAGGCGCAGAAGACGAAGATGAAACTGCTGCCTGAGACGCAGGTTAGCGGTATAATGTGATGCGTGTCACGTTTTGAGTGACAATAGTCTGTTGTGTCACGGAGAGGAATGAGATGGAAGAGCAGGCAAAACGCAGCCCGGGAGGGAAACTTGCGCTCTGGGCGTTGTATGCTTTTTGCGGATATTGTGTCTGGGTCATTGTGCGTTACTGGTGGGTAGTGGGAAAAATTCACAGCGTTCCCGGCGCCAGCGTGGAGGGTGATTTTGGAACAACGGCCGGGAAATGGCTTGGCGCCCTGTTGGGCATGCTGGTCCTCGGCGGCATTGGCTCTATTCTTGGCGCGGTCGTCTGGTATACGCGTCCATCCCGCGGCGAGCAGGATCATCAGCGCTAAAATTGCTATGCTCGAGGCTGACCCTCAGTTAAAGGAAAGCCTATGGACCTGGTTGACTGGCAGCAACGATTTGAGCGCTGGATACTGACGCACCATGCGCAGGATGACGCCGCACACGATCTGTCCCATTTTCGTCGCGTCTGGGCGACCGCCACTCAGCTGGCCGCGGGGGAGGAAGTCGACCGGCTGGTACTCCTCACGGCCTGCTATTTTCATGACATCGTCAGCTTGCCAAAAAATCATCCGGAGCGAAGTCGATCCTCGATGATGGCCGCCGAGAAAACCCTCGCCATTCTGCAGTCGGCCTTTGCTGATTTTCCTGCGGATCGTTACCCGGCGGTCAGCCATGCCATCGAGGCGCACAGCTTCAGCGCGGCGATCCCACCGCGCACGCTGGAGGCGAAAATAGTTCAGGATGCCGATCGACTCGAGTCGCTGGGAGCCATTGGTCTGGCGAGGGTCTTCGCTGTCGCCGGCGCCCTGAATACCATCTTGTTTGATGCCGAAGATCCTTTTGCTGATCGGAGGGCGCTGGATGACCGCAAATATGCCCTCGACCATTTCCAGTGCAAACTTCTGCGCCTGCCGGAAACCATGCAAACTGACAAGGGGAAAGCGATGGCGCAGCATAATGCCCGTTTTCTCGTCGAATTTATGGCTAAGCTCAGCGCGGAGCTGCAGGGGGAGCCGCTGGCGCTGGATGAAGCGGTTTTGCGCCGCTTTGCACCGCAGGCGTCAACCGACCGGTGATTTATGGTACTCTCTGCCAAAATCGTCCGCGTTGGTTGAGGATATGCCGCAAAAGTTAAGCAAGGAACACAGGTCGTTGTCGTTGGCTGAACAGGCCGGGGAAGACGCTGAGGCGCTGCTGCGTCAGCTGATGACGATCTACGATGTAAAAACGCTGGTTGCCGAACTGGTGAGCGTCGGCGAACAGCACTGGAGCGCGGCGATCCTCAAGCGCGTGGTGGCGCTTGGCCGCGTGGCGGAGCGTTTGCGCCCGCAGGAAGTTGCTCATCTGGCGACGCTCCTGCCTTCGCCGCCGGCCCATCATCCGCACTATGGGTTCCGTTTTATCGATCTGTTTGCCGGTATTGGCGGGATCCGCAGTGGTTTTGAAGCCATCGGCGGGCAGTGCGTTTTCACCAGCGAGTGGAACAAGCACGCGGTACGCACCTATAAGGCCAACTGGTACTGTGATCCGCAGCAGCACCGTTTTAATGAAGATATCCGCGATATTACCCTCAGCCAACGCTCTGACGTTAGCGACGAGGAGGCGGCGCGGCATATTCGCGAATCTATCCCTCAGCATGATGTGCTGCTGGCTGGCTTCCCCTGCCAGCCTTTCTCGCTTGCCGGCGTCTCTAAGAAAAATGCGATGGGCCGTGCGCATGGCTTTGCCTGCGAAACCCAGGGAACGCTGTTTTTTGACGTGGTGAGAATTATCGCGGCTCGTCAGCCAGCGATTTTTGTGCTGGAGAATGTCAAAAACCTCAAAAGCCACGATCAGGGGCGCACCTTCCGTATCATCATGCAGACGTTGGATGAGCTGGGATATGAAGTAGCTGACGCGGGGCATACCGGGCCGGATGACCCGAAGGTGATTGACGGGCGCCATTTCTTGCCTCAGCACCGGGAGCGCATCGTGCTGGTGGGTTTCCGTCGCGATCTGCAGCTGCATGCTGGATTTACGCTGCGCGACATCGCGGCGCAGTACCCGGCAGTGCGGCCAACATTTGGCGAGCTGCTGGAGCCGACGGTCGATGCGAAATTTATTCTTACGCCGGTGCTGTGGAAATATCTTTATCGTTATGCCCGCAAGCATCAGGCGCGGGGCAATGGCTTTGGTTATGGCCTGGTTGACCCCGCCAATCCCCACAGCGTGGCCCGGACGCTTTCTGCCCGCTACTATAAAGATGGTGCCGAAATTCTCGTCGATCGCGGCTGGGACCGGCCGCTCGGTGAGAAGCATTTTGACGATCCGCTGAATCAACAGCGGCGGCCTCGCCGGTTGACGCCGCGCGAATGCGCCCGGCTGATGGGCTTTGAATCCCCGCAGGGGGCGCGTTTTCGCATCCCGGTATCGGATACGCAGGCCTATCGTCAGTTTGGCAACTCGGTGGTGGTTCCGGTCTTCGCCGCGGTGGCGAAACTCCTGGCGCCGCGCATCGCTCAGGCGGTGGCGCGCCGCGAAGCGGATGATAATGATGGCGGATGTTCACGATAAAGCGACGCGCAGTAAAAATATGCGGGCGATCGCCACGCGCGATACGGCGATCGAAAAGCGGATAGCGGCGCTGCTGACCGGGGCGGGATTCACCTTTGTCGCCCAGGATCGCGCGCTGCCGGGACGCCCCGATTTCGCCTTACCCGACTACCGCTGCGTTATCTTTACTCACGGCTGTTTCTGGCATCACCATGACTGTTATCTGTTTAAGGTGCCGGCCACCCGCACGGCATTCTGGCTGGACAAAATCGCCGGTAACGTGGCGCGCGACGCCCGCGACCGGCAAAAGCTGGCCGAAGAGGGCTGGCGGGTATTAATCATCTGGGAATGCGCCCTGCGCGGGCGCCTCAGGCTGAGTGATGCGGCGCTCACCGAACGTCTGGAAGAGTGGATCTGCGGCGCCGGACACGACGCGCAGATCGATACGCAGGGGATCCGCGAACTGACGACTACTTCGACGCCTTACAAGGAGTAGCCTCGCTGCGGACGGGGAAGAGATATTTCCCCAGCGTCACCAGCACTACGGCGAAAATAATCACCGCCAGCGCCAGCCACTCAATGAGCGACAGGCTCTCGCCGCCGAACCCAGTACCGAGGAGCACCGCGACCACCGGATTAACATAGGCGTAGCTGGTGGCGACCGCCGGGGTGACATTGCGGATTAAAAACATGTAGGCGTTAATGGCGATCAGCGAGCCAAAGATGGCCAAATAGGCCAGGGCGGCGATCCCGGACCAGGAAGGGACGCGGGTTAAGGTTTCACCGCTCAGCCATGAGGCCGCCAGCAGGACGATCCCGGCGGCGAGCATCTCGATTGCCCCCGCCATCATGCCGGTCGGCAATACGATTCGCGAACCGTAAACCGAGCCGAAGGCCCAGCTTAGGGAACCAATCAGGATCAGCAGTGCGCCCCAGGGGTTGCCGTTCAGGTTGCCTCCGCTGTTGAGCATCACGATACCCGCAAGGCCAATGGCAATGCCCAGCCACTCCAGTTTACGGGTGGCGATGCCGAAAAAGCGGCTGAAGCATAAGGTGAACAGCGGTACGGTGGCGACCATCACCGCCGCGATGCCGGAGGGGACGTGCTGATGTTCAGCCAGCGTCACGAAGCCGTTGCCAACCGCAAGCAGCAACACGCCGATCAGCGCAGCGTTAAGCAGCGGACGACGCGCCGGTAGCTTATGGCCGGTGGCCAGTAGCCACCCCAGCAACAGCACGCCGGCAGCGAGAAAACGAATGCCGGCCATCATTAGCGGCGGCCAGCTGGCGACCCCGACGGCGATAGCGAAATAGGTAGAGCCCCAGATGATATACAGCGCAAACAGCGCCCCGATGAGCGGTAAAAGCTGACGGGTAGACATACTTCCTCACGACGGTGCAGAGATAGAAAGGGGACATATAGTAAACGTGAAAACTATCGTGCTGGCGAGTGGTTAATTTGCGTCAGGTTGTTAAATTTATATTGACTAATTGTACCTTGGGCACCGGCCGTTTTTTAACGCATACTCGAGGGAGACATTGATGAAAAGAGAAGGAAAATCATTTTGGCAGGAAGTAGTCTTTTAACATTACTTGATGATATCGCCACGCTGCTGGACGATATTTCCGTGATGGGCAAGGTAGCGGCGAAAAAAACGGCGGGGGTGCTGGGCGACGATTTGTCTCTCAATGCCCAACAGGTTACCGGCGTGCGGGCGAATCGCGAGTTGCCCGTGGTCTGGGGAGTGGCGAAAGGGTCGTTCGTTAACAAAGTGATCCTCGTGCCACTGGCTTTGTTGATCAGCGCCTTCATCCCTTGGGCGATTACGCCATTGTTGATGCTGGGCGGCGCGTTTCTCTGTTTCGAAGGGGTGGAGAAGGTACTGCACAGTCTGGAAGCGCGGAAACACAAAGAGGATCCTGAACGGCGGCAGCAGCGTCTCGCCGCGCTGGCGGAGCGCGATCCGCTGGCCTTTGAGCGTGACAAAGTAAAAGGCGCGATTCGCACCGATTTTATTTTGTCCGCGGAAATTGTCGCCATTACCCTCGGCATCGTGGCGGAAGCTCCGCTGCTTAACCAAATCCTTATTCTTTCGGGGATTGCGATTCTGGTCACTATCGGGGTGTATGGCCTGGTGGGGGTGATCGTCAAGCTGGACGACATGGGTTACTGGCTGGCGGAAAAACGTAGTGCGCTGGCGCAGTGGCTGGGTAAAGGGCTCCTGGCCGTCGCTCCCCGGCTGATGAAGGTGTTGTCCATCGTCGGGACGCTGGCCATGTTCCTCGTCGGCGGGGGGATAGTCGTTCACGGTATTGCGCCGCTGCATCATGCCATCGAGCACTGGAGCGCGGGGTTGGGTGGGGTGATGGCCTCCACGCTGCCGGTCGTCGCCAACCTGGTGCTGGGTTTTATCATCGGCGCGGTGGTGCTGGCGGGCGTTAAGGCGGTGAGCAGCCTGCGTGGCGCTGGAAAGTAGCATGGCGAAACGCAGCGTAACGGCGCCGCGTGTTCTACCCTGAAAACGCCCCGGGTATCGACAGAGACCGGGGCGCTGACGCCGCGAGGTTTGCGCAACGTACTGCGAGAGAAAGATGGATAAGCCACTGCGGTTGAAGTTAAAAAAGTGCTACCACCTGGCTCGCCCGGCGCATGTGGTTAACGCTTGTTTTATCGCAGTACTGTTTTTCTCCACGCTGCTGATCTGGCGTGAAATCAATGTCCTGGAAGAGGCCTACGTGGCCAACCAGCGTAACAATCTGGCTAACGTCGCTCATGAAATGGATGGGCTGTTGCAGTTCAACATCGACAGAATGATGTTTTTTCGCCATGGGATGCAGGCGGCGCTCGAACAGCCGCTTGATATCGATGTATTGCGTAAGGCCAGCCAACGCTATCTGAGCCAGCGCCATCAGCAGGCCTGGCGGGTGGCGCTACCGAATCGGCGTACGCTGCCGGTGTTTGGCATCTCAGGCAGCGTCGCTGGCCACAACCCTATCCTGCTGGTGGACGATCCGCTGGCGGCTGATGAACTAATGGCGACGCTCGAGCTGGGTTATCTGCTAAATCTGACGCAGCACGATCGCGATTTCGCCGAGCGGATGCAGTATATCTCTCGTAGCGGCTTTTTTACCTCGACCCTGCCGCTGCGGGATGAGTCGCAGGTGATAACGCACTATTCCCAAGCCCTCGGCGCTCCGTGGTTTACCCGCCAGACCCAGCGAAATAATCCGGGGCGAGGCGTTATCTGGCAAACCTTTCCTGACGATGACCCGCAGCTGGAAGAGCAGGTGGTCACCGCTTCGATACCGTTGGATTTTGCCGGTTACTGGCGCGGCGTGTTGGCGATGGATTTCTCAGTCAGTGAAATCAAAGCGTTTTTGGTTAGCGCCATGCAGGGGGGACAAGAGGGAGAGTACCAACTTTATGATAGCCATTTGAACCTGCTGGCTTCTTCCGCGCCGGGGAATGTCCTGACCCTGCTGTCCCCGCGCGAGCAGGAGCTGCTGAGCCGCGCGTTTGTCCATGATAACCAGGGAGGGCTGCGTCTGCTGACGCGCTATATCAGCTGGGCCAAACTGCGCAATTTTGACGGCGTGCTGCTGCGGATCCACACTCTGCGGGAAGGCGTCCGCGGGAACTTTGGCACCATCACCATCGCCCTGACCCTGATGTGGGTCCTCTTCACCTTGATGCTGTTGCTCTCCTGGCTGGTGATCCGCCGCATGGTCCGCAACATGAGCGTTCTGCAAACCTCTCTGGAGTGGCAGGCATGGCACGATGCCTTGACCCGCCTGCTCAATCGCGGGGCGCTGTTTGAACAGGCGATGGCGGTAGCCAGCGACTGCCAGCGCAGCGGACGGCCGCTGGCGGTGATCCAGCTCGATCTGGATCATTTTAAGCACATCAACGATCGCTATGGTCATCAGGCGGGGGACAGGGTGCTGTCGATGGTGGCCAGTACGCTGTCCAGCGCGGTTCGGCAGGGCGATCTGCTGGGCAGAGTGGGCGGAGAAGAGTTTTGTATCGTGATGCCGAATACCACCCTGCAGGAAGCGGCGGCGGTGGCGGAGCGATTGCGCCAGCGTATTCAGGGACGGGAAGTCTTTTTGCATAACAACGTGACGCTGCGGGTTAGCGCCTCGTTAGGGGTGAGCGCCAGCGAAGAGCGGGGGGAGTATCAGTTTGAAGCGCTGCAGTCGGTGGCCGATGGGCGACTCTATCTGGCCAAGCAAAATGGGCGTAACCAGGTCTGTTTTCGCAGCGCAGCGTGAGTAAAACGTTTCGATGTCGATTGGCAAAATGAGAATTATCTTAAAGTGATCGCAGGCGATCGCGCTATCGAATGAAACCGGTTTGCGGCTAAGCCTTCTCACATCAGCCTTGCAGCCCGGTCAGTCACCAGGCGCCAACATTCTCAATATTTTGCGTCATGAATATCTCTTGTCATGCAAAATAATTGAGGATAATGTTTCAACGCATCGGATTTCCCGGTGTAACGAATTTTCAAGTGCTTCTTGCATTAGCAAGTTTGATCCCGACTCCTGCGAGTCGGGATTTTTTTCGCCTGCCGCTAACGGTTGGCTTCACTGGCGCTGAAATCGTGAATATCGAGTTCGAATGCCTCCGCCAGCTCACGCCAGGTATGTGACCCGCGGCCATCGATGCTGGCGCGCTGCGGGTCGTCCAGCGTGCGATGGACTTCGCTTTCGCTGATCTCATTTATCGCCGCCAGCAGGGCATCTACGTTGACGTCAAGGTCGTCCCCGGTCTGGCCTGTTAATTGGTGCTTCATCATTACCCCCTCGCTGAGCGTTGCTCAAGCCTCTCTAAGTATAGCCGGTCTAAAAAAGCGCCAGTCACGTGCCGCGACGCTGCGAGTTGCGTGGTTTTGTTCTACACTGGCTGAAAATATAGAGGAGATGATTATGCAGGTGAACGATCGTGTCACGGTGAAGACCGACGGTGGCCCACGTCGATCGGGGGTAGTGCTGGCGATTGAGTCGTTTAGTGAAGGAACGATGTATCTGGTTTCACTGGAAGACTATCCTCTGGGGATCTGGTTTTTTAATGAAATAGGCCACCCGGATGGGATTTTCGTGGAAAAAGAGGTCTCGTAAAACTGAACTGGCGGGAGCGCCGCCAGTTTGTTTCAGCGCATATTTACCTGAATACCGGAGGTGATGTTTTCGGTCAGCCGAACGATATGATAAATCACCTGCTTATTATGCGTTTGTATTTTCTTTTTAATATTGCCTTTATGCGACGATACCGTCTTCGCTTTGATGTTCATTTGCGTTGAGATTTGCGAAGTACCATGCCCGGCCATCCACATTTGCAGCATATTTGATTCTGTTTTACTCAGTGACAATGTCGGTAAAGTTAACTGCCCTACACTGGTGTTTTTGTATTTAAGATAATTAACCAGAATAACATCAAGGTCTTTTGGGGTTATCGATTTTGAACTGATTAGCAGATTCTTCCGTACCCGCAAATAGCGGTCAAAATGGATGTTCGCCAGCGACATAAAGATAACAAACAGCGTCGCCGGGTTTTGCGTAATGATCTGGCGAATAATGCCATTACTTTCATCATCATGCACGAAACAGTCTTCATTCAGAAACACCACCGCCGGGCAACACGACGTACAGTGTTTCTGCAGATCCGCAGCACTGTTGACCTCAATGATTTCCTGTTTTTTAATTCCCCGACTGGTCAGATATCCCGTCAATCCCAACCGGGTATAGCTGCACAAATCCATAATCATCGTTGACATGACCCATCCTCAATCAACACGTAACGATATACACTTCGCACTGGCTGTGCGAAGCAGTCCTTGCGGGCGATAATAATAGTAGGTTTAGAAAGAACCCATTAGCTCCATTAAACTATTCCGCATCTATGCATATAATTTGCCAGGAAAACTCTTAAAGTAAAGTCAAGAACCGGTAGTGTGACCGAATTAAAAACAAAAAGTGCCCATAGATGCTATGGTTACGCGCCCAGTATTCTTTTACTTTCAGAATTTCCTTACTTCAAATGAAACCCACGTTAGCGGTTGCTGGCTTGCTCGCTTATCCCTTTGCGGTGGGGGTGGAAGGCTTAACGCTTTAATGCCACAATACTTTTTTATCGGCTTGTGGGATGAATGATGAAAAAGTTATTTTTTGCTGGCATGGTGGTGGCGCTGGCCGGTTGCGTACAGGTTGATCGTTATGAGGACGTCGTTAAAGCGCCGGCGCCGGCTGGCCTTGCAGGTTTCTGGCAAACGAAAGGGCCGCAGAGCGCGATGATGAGTCCTGACGCCATTGCCAGCCTGATTGTCACCAAAGAAGGGGACACCTTCGACTGCCGCCAGTGGCAGCGCGTGATTGCGCAGCCGGGGAAACTGATGAATCGTGACAGTGAGATCTACAACGTGACCGCTTCCCTGGACATCTATCCTGTCGAGCGCGAGGGCAACACGATCTCCTACGATCGGATGACGTTGTCCCGTGTTGAACGTCTCACTCCGGAGTGCGAGAAGGCGTGGGCCAAAGCGCGAGCGACGGGGCCCGTCAGCGCGCCGGCCTCCACGCGCTGAGATTTTGGCGGGCCATAGCTGGCCCGCCCGGCGTCAGAGGACTACAATACCTCCTCTAACACCCACACGCTCACGCTCCCCCCGTTACATGTAAAGGTCGCGCAGCCTTCGCCATCGGTTTCGACAATCTCTTCCCGGTTACCGAGAAAATCCCGCCAGCGTTTGTTGCCATAGTTTTCGCCCAGCGTCAGCGTCTTTTCGCCCTCATCGCCATTGGACATGATCACCACGCAGCCTGGATCGTCGTCAGTACCGCTACGACTAAAGGCGATGCAGTTAGGATGATCGAACCAAAGGGTTTGCACGCCATGGGCAAAACGCTGACGGGCGTCGATCAGCTCGTGGAGTTGTTCGATAACGGGCATCTCAATGGCATAGGTCTCTCCGTCGCCGCCGGTATCCTCATAGGAAGCGCCGAAGAGATCGGCATAAAAGACCGAGGGCACGCCATTCTCCCGCAGCAGGATCAGCGCATAGGCGAGGGGCTTGAACCAGGGTTCAACCGGCGCCTCGAGGGCCTGCAGCGGCTGCGTATCATGATTGGTGACCAGAGTGACGGCATGGAAAGGGTCGGCTTCCACCAGCGTCCCGCTGAAAATCTGGCTCATGTCATAATCGCGGCCCTGGCGCGACGCTTCATGAAATTTCATCTGCAGTGGGGCATCAAACAGCATCGTTTTGCCCTCGACCAGGTCGATATACTGCTGGAGCTTCTCCACTTCATGGGACCAGTATTCCGCTACAATAAACAGCGGCTGCGGGGCCACCTCCTGAACATGCTCGATCCACGCTTTATAAAACCAGGCGGGGATATGCTTGACCGCGTCAAGACGAAAACCGTCGCAGCCGGTCTGCTCCATTACCCAGCGCGCCCAGTATTTGATCTCCTCGGTCACTGCATGATTGCGGAAATCGATATTGGCGCCCATCAGATAGTCAAAGTTGCCGAGCTCATCATCGACCTGTTCATTCCAGCCTTCGCCGGTGTAATCGTTGACGATTTTAAACACACCGTCTTCCGTCGGGTTCTCGATGTGGTCAATGCCGCTAAAACATTTGTAGTCCCAGACAAACTGCGAATACTGTCCGGCGCGCACCGGGAAGGTGTAGCGAGTCCATGCCTCGCACTCGATGATCTCCTCGTCAATTTGCGTACGATCCTGCTCATCGACGCGCTGAACGCGCAGAGCCTCTTTTTCATCAGCGCCCATTTTATGGTTGACCACCACATCCAGCAGCACGGCGATATTGTGCTCCTTCAGGGCGTTGATCGCCGCCAGCAACTGCGCTTTGTCGCCATATTTGGTGGCGACAGACCCTTTTTGATCAAACTCGCCGAGGTCAAAGAGATCGTAGGTATCATAGCCGACGGAGTAACCGCCCGAGGCGCCTTTGTAGGCGGGTGGCAACCAGACCATATTGATGCCGATTTCATTCAGGCTGGGCGCCAGCGCTTCGACCTCAGGCCACAGCTCGCCGCCGGTGGGGTAGTACCAGTGAAAACATTGCAATAAGGTGGGGTTTTTCATCTTCCATGCTCCAGACGTCAACAGGCTGACCTTTGCAGTATGGGAGATATCCAGCAAAAAGGGTGAGGAAAGCCCTGATTTTCGCTATACCCTAAAGCGGATCATATATAATAAATTTGCATAAGATGTAGCGTAACGATGTTGGTGTCAGGGCATTAAGCGCCTTACACTACAGGAAAATCCTAACCTTCGGGGTATCTATGAAATTAGCACTTCTGGGTCGTCAGGCGATGATGGGCGCGATGGCCGTTGTTTTGATGGCTGGCGTCAGCGTGAAAACTTTTGCGGCGGAAAACCTGCTCAATCAGATTAAAGAGCGCGGCACCCTACGCGTGGGCCTCGAAGGCACCTACCCTCCCTTTAGTTTCCAGGGGGATGACGGCAAGCTGACCGGGTTTGAAGTGGAATTCGCTAACGAACTGGCGAAACATCTTGGCGTGAAGGCCGATCTCAAACCGACCAAGTGGGACGGTATGCTGGCCTCGCTGGACTCCAAGCGTATCGACGTGGTGATTAACCAGGTCACTATCTCTGACGAACGTAAGAAGAAATACGATTTCTCCACCCCATATACCGTCTCCGGCGTGCAGGCGCTGGTGAAGAAGGGTAACGAAGGCGTGATTAAAACCGCGGCGGATCTGAAAGGCAAGAAAGTGGGCGTCGGACTGGGCACTAACTATGAAGAGTGGCTGCGTCAGAATGTCCAGGGCGTGGACGTCCGTACCTATGATGACGATCCCACCAAATACCAGGATCTGCGTGTAGGCCGTATTGACGCCATTCTGGTAGACCGTCTGGCGGCGTTGGATCTGGTGAAGAAAACCAACAATACGCTGGCGGTAACCGGCGAAGCCTTCTCTCGTCAGGAAGCTGGCGTTGCGCTGCGTAAAGGCAACGACGACCTGCTGAAAGCGGTAGATGGCGCGATTGCAGACATGCAGAAAGATGGCAGCCTGAAGGCGCTGTCCGAGAAATGGTTTGGCGCTGACGTGACGAAATAACGGACAGCGGTGAAAAAAGGCGCTCCTGGAAGCGCCTTTTTTTATTTAGCGCGTAACTGTGTGCATAATGAAGCATAACTGAGTCAGGAGGGGCCATGTCACTGCAAAACTTAACCCGCTTTCCGCGCCTGGAATTGATCGGCGCGCCGACGCCGCTGGAGTATCTCCCGCGTCTGTCCGATCACCTTGGGCGCGAAATTTTTATTAAACGTGATGATACGACGCCGCTGGCGATGGGGGGCAACAAACTGCGTAAGCTGGAGTTTCTCGCCGCCGATGCGCTGCGCGAGGGCGCGGATACCTTAATCACCGCCGGCGCGATCCAGTCTAACCATGTGCGTCAGACGGCGGCAGTCGCTGCGAAACTGGGACTGCATTGCGTGGCGCTACTGGAAAATCCCATCGGCACCCGGGCGGAGAACTATCTGAGCAATGGCAACCGTCTGCTGCTGGATCTCTTTAACACCCAGGTTGAGATGTGTGATGCCCTGACCGATCCCGCCGCCCAGCTCGATGAGCTGGCGACCCGCATTGAGGCGCAGGGGTATCGTCCGTATGTTATTCCGGTCGGCGGCTCCAATGCCCTCGGCGCGTTAGGCTATGTGGAAAGCGCACTGGAAATCAGCCAGCAGTGCGAAGACGCGGTGGCGATCTCGTCAGTCGTGGTCGCCTCCGGCAGCGCCGGCACCCATGCCGGATTGGCGGTCGGCCTTGAACAGCTGATGCCGCAGGCGGAACTGATTGGGGTGACCGTGTCGCGCTCGGTCGCTGACCAGTTGCCGAAAGTGGTGGCGCTGCAGCAGGCCGTGGCCAACAGTCTCGAGCTACAGGCGAAGGCTGAAATTATACTGTGGGATGACTACTTTGCCCCAGGATACGGTACGCCAAACGAAGATGGGATGGCCGCCGTGAAGCTGCTGGCGCAGCTGGAAGGTATTTTGCTCGACCCGGTCTATACCGGCAAAGCGATGGCTGGGCTTATCGACGGCATCACGCAGAAGCGCTTTAAGGATGAAGGGCCGATACTGTTCGTCCATACCGGCGGAGCGCCGGCGCTGTTTGCCTATCATCCTCACCTCTAATACAGAAACGACAGCATGCAAGAAAGTATCCAACTGGTCATTGATTCCGCCCCTTTTCTGCTGAAAGGGGCCGTCTTTACGCTGCAGCTGAGCATTGGCGGGATGTTTTTCGGCCTGGTGCTGGGCTTTATCCTGGCGCTGATGCGCATGTCGCCAGTCTGGCCGGTAAAATGGCTGGCGCGCATGTATATCTCTATTTTCCGCGGCACGCCGCTTATCGCCCAGCTGTTTATGATCTACTACGGCTTGCCGCAGTTCGGCATTGAGCTTGACCCGATCCCGGCGGCGATGATCGGCCTGTCGTTGAATACTGCGGCCTATGCGGCGGAAACGCTGCGCGCGGCCATCGCCTCGATTGATAAAGGGCAATGGGAAGCGGCGGCCAGTATCGGTATGACGCCCTGGCAGACGATGCGTCGGGCCATTTTACCCCAGGCGGCGCGGGTCGCTTTGCCGCCGCTGTCGAACAGTTTTATCAGCCTGGTAAAAGATACCTCGCTGGCGGCAACGATCCAGGTGCCGGAGCTGTTCCGTCAGGCGCAGCTAATTACCTCGCGAACCCTGGAGGTCTTCACCATGTATCTGGCGGCCTCCCTGATCTACTGGGTAATGGCGACAGTGCTCTCCTCGCTGCAGAATTATTTTGAAAACCAGCTGAACCGCCAGGAGCGTGATCCGAAATGAGTGCGATAGAAGTGAAAAGCCTGGTAAAAAAATTCCATGGCCAGACGGTGCTCCATGGTATCGACCTGGAGGTACAGAAAGGGGAAGTGGTGGCGATCATCGGCCCCAGCGGCTCGGGCAAAACCACCCTGCTGCGTAGCATCAACCTGCTGGAGCAACCGGAGAGCGGCACTATCCGCGTCGGCGATGTGACGATCGACGCCGGTCGCAGCCTCGGGCCGCAGAAAGGGCTCATTCGCCAGCTGCGCCAGCACGTCGGCTTTGTCTTCCAGAACTTTAATCTGTTTCCCCACCGTACGGTGCTGGAGAACATTATTGAAGGGCCGGTCATCGTAAAAGGTGAAGATAAGCAGGAGTCCATGGCGCGGGCGCGCGAACTGCTGGCGAAGGTGGGGCTCAGCGGAAAAGAGAATAGCTATCCGCGCCGTCTCTCCGGCGGGCAGCAGCAGCGAGTGGCTATTGCCCGCGCGCTGGCTATGCGTCCGGACGTGATCCTGTTTGATGAACCCACCTCGGCTCTCGATCCTGAGTTGGTGGGGGAGGTGCTCAACACCATCCGTCAGCTGGCGCAGGAAAAACGCACCATGGTGATCGTGACCCATGAAATGAGTTTCGCCCGCGACGTTGCCGATCGGGCGATATTTATGGATCAGGGACGCATTGTCGAACAAGGCGAGGCAAAAGCGTTGTTCGCTTCGCCCCAGCAGCCGCGTACCCGTCAGTTCCTTGAAAAATTCCTGATGCAGTAAAGCATGGGCTGGCGCGGCGGCTCAGCTTCGCGGGAGCCGCCGCGTTTAGCCCACTCTCGCGGCGGGGTAACGCCCCCGCGACACGTCTTTGCGCTATTGACTCCCACGGCCGTATACACCGCTTCCCATCGCCCTTGGCAGGGTGTAGAACATGATGGGAGAAAAACGCTATGTTTCTGTGCGGCGAGCGGGAAAATGGCAAGCCTTCAGACTAATAAATGCGACAGCTACGATATTTTATACATATAAATAAGATTTATGTGTTAGTTTTCTGTATTTATAATAATGATTATCAATCAGGAGTTATTTGCACAGCTATGAGGGACAATGATTTTTTCAGCTGGCGGCGGGATATGCTGCACCAATTTCAGTCCATGGCCACCGGCGAGGAGGTTTATAATCTCCTGCAACGTGAAACCGAAGCGCTGGAATATGATTACTACACGCTTTGTGTGCGCCACCCGGTGCCTTTCACCCGCCCCCGCGTTACGTTCCAGTCGACTTACCCCCGCGCATGGATGTCGCACTATCAGGCAGAAAATTATTTCGCGATAGATCCTGTGTTACGGCCGGAGAATTTTATGCGTGGCCATCTGCCATGGAACGACAGCCTGTTTCGTGATGCGCCGGCACTGTGGGACGGGGCGCGTGACCATGGTCTGCAAAAGGGCGTGACGCAGTGCCTGACGTTGCCAAACCATGCTCAGGGATTTCTCTCTGTCTCCGCGAACAATCGTCTGCCGGGCGGTTACCCTGAAGATGAGCTTGAGCTGCGTCTGCGAACGCTGACTGAACTAAGCTTGCTGACGCTGCTGCGTCTGGAAGATGAGATGGTGATGCCGCCGGAGATGAAGTTCAGCCGCCGCGAACTGGAAATCCTCAAATGGACGGCGGAAGGAAAGACTTCGGCGGAGGTGGCGATGATTCTCTCGATTTCGGAAAATACGGTGAATTTCCATCAGAAGAATATGCAGCGGAAATTTAATGCGCCGAATAAAACGCAAATTGCCTGCTACGCCGTGGCGACTGGGCTAATCTGAATGCGCCTGCCGTTCTGCGTGTCAGACGTGATACCGGCTGTCAGTGATACTTTCAGCCGGCACAGGATTACTGCCGATAGGCTTGTTTAATCTGCTTAACGGTGCTGGAGAATACGGCGGCCTGAGCCTCATCTTCCATCTGTGCAATCTGCTTTTCCATTTTAATAATCACGCGCCCCGCATCCGCCTGGCCCATCGCCTGCAGCATCAGCGTAATCATCGCTTTCAGGCAGGAGACTTCCTGCGCCAGTTCCTGCTTATTTTCTGCAGTGGAAAAATCTGGTGTGCTCATCGATATCCTCGTTTACTCGCTGCGCTATTGCGCTCTACTCAATGTGAAGGCCGCGCAGTATACCACAAGCGACAGAAAAAAAAGGTGTGCTTAATTTCTGTTCTCTCATCTGAGCTGTGAATGTTTTGATGCTTCGGATAATACGTAATAGCCGTCGGCAAGCCAATAATTTCCCCCATCTATTTAGCTCGTTAATAATTGTTACATATTTTGCTTCGTATTTATGCGCTACGTAATCTGTTGTGTTTTTTGTGCCTTCTGTATGAGTATTGTTAAAAAATAAGAGCCGGGCAACTGACTGTTCTCAATGACTTTCCACTTAGTGTGCACAGACATTGCCATAAATGAGAGCCAAATCGAGGCGAGGGCATTTTTTTGCCTTTTAAAATAGCAATAAAACCCGGTAATATGTGGGAGATAAAGTATCAGTAGCGTTATCCCTCATTCTGGAGATTATTCCTTTGATCAACGTTCTTCTTGTTGATGACCACGAACTGGTGCGCGCAGGGATACGACGCATTCTGGAAGATATAAAAGGGATTAAAGTCGCTGGCGAAGCCTGCTGCGGCGAGGACGCCGTCAAGTGGTGCCGGGCTAATTCCGCAGATGTCGTCCTGATGGACATGAACATGCCTGGGATCGGTGGTCTTGAAGCGACGCGCAAAATCGCGCGCTCCGTGGCGGGCACCAAAGTGATCATGTTGACCGTGCATACCGAGAATCCTTTACCTGCCAAGGTCATGCAGGCGGGCGCGGCAGGCTATCTCAGTAAAGGCGCCGCGCCGCAGGAAGTGGTGAATGCCATCCGCTGCGTCGCGTCCGGGCAGCGCTATATTGCCTCCGATATTGCCCAGCAAATGGCGTTAAGTCAGATTGAACCCGAAAAGACAGAATCGCCGTTTGCCAGTTTGTCTGAACGCGAATTGCAGATTATGCTGATGATCACCAAAGGTCAGAAGGTGAATGAGATCTCAGAGCAGCTAAATCTGAGTCCTAAAACGGTTAACAGCTACCGCTATCGGATGTTCAGTAAATTAAACATTCATGGCGATGTCGAGCTGACCCACCTGGCAATTCGCCATGGCCTGTGTAATGCGGAGTCGTTAGCAAGCCAGTGAGTGATGTTTTTGACGCAAAAGCTTTCCTGAAAACGGTGACCAGCCAGCCCGGTGTGTATCGGATGTATGATGCTGGCGGAACCGTCATCTATGTTGGCAAAGCCAAAGATCTGAAAAAGCGGCTCAGTAGCTACTTCCGCAGCAACCTTGCGTCGCGTAAAACGGAAGCGCTGGTAGCGCTGATCGCGCAAATCGACGTGACCGTCACCCACACCGAGACGGAAGCGCTGCTGCTTGAGCACAACTATATTAAGCTGTACCAGCCACGTTACAACGTGCTGTTACGCGACGATAAATCGTATCCTTTTATTTTTCTCAGCGGCGATACTCATCCGCGTCTGGCGATGCATCGCGGCGCCAAACATGCGAAGGGCGAATATTTTGGTCCTTTTCCCAACGGCTATGCCGTGCGCGAGACCTTGGCGCTGCTGCAGAAAATCTTTCCCATCCGTCAGTGTGAAAACAGCGTCTACCGCAATCGCTCCCGCCCCTGTCTGCAGTATCAGATTGGTCGCTGCCTGGGGCCGTGCGTGGCCGGGCTGGTCAGCGAAGAAGAGTATGCTCAGCAGGTAGAGTATGTGCGGCTGTTTCTCGCCGGCAAGGATGACCAGGTGCTGACCCAGCTCATCGCGCGGATGGAGAAGGCGAGCCAGAACCTGGAGTTCGAAGAGGCGGCGCGCATCCGCGACCAGATTCAGGCCGTCCGCCGCGTGACGGAGAAACAGTTTGTCTCCAACACCGGTGACGACCTCGACGTGATCGGCGTCGCCTTCGATGCCGGCATGGCCTGCGTGCATGTGCTGTTTATCCGTCAGGGCAAAGTGCTGGGCAGCCGAAGCTACTTCCCGAAAGTGCCGGGCGGCACCGAGCTGGGAGAGGTCGTGGAGACCTTTGTCGGCCAGTTCTACCTGCAGGGCAGCCAAATGCGCACGCTGCCGGGGGAGATTTTGCTCGACTTTAACCTTGGGGATAAGACGCTGCTGGCCGACTCGCTGTCGGAGCTGGCGGGTCGTCGAATCAATGTGCAGACTAAGCCGCGCGGCGACAGAGCGCGTTATCTTAAGCTGGCGCGGACCAACGCCGCGACAGCGTTAACGACCAAATTGTCTCAGCAATCGACCATTCATCAGCGTTTGCAGGCGCTGGCCAGCGTACTGGAGCTGCCGGCCGTCAAGCGAATGGAGTGTTTTGACATCAGCCACACCATGGGCGAACAGACCGTAGCATCCTGTGTGGTGTTTGACAGCAATGGCCCACTGCGCGCGGAGTATCGGCGCTACAACATCACCGGCATTACCCCTGGCGATGACTATGCGGCGATGAATCAGGTCCTGCGCCGTCGCTATGGTAAAGCGATTGATGACAACAAGATCCCGGATGTGATCCTGATAGACGGCGGCAAGGGACAGCTGGCCCAGGCGAAAGCCGTGTTTGCTGAACTGGACGTCCCCTGGGATAAACATCATCCGCTGCTGCTGGGCGTGGCGAAAGGTAGCGATCGAAAAGCGGGTCTGGAAACGTTATTCTTTGAGCCGGAAGGGGAAGGGTTTAGCCTGCCGCCGGATTCGCCGGCCCTGCATGTGATCCAGCATATTCGCGATGAATCGCACGATCATGCGATCTCCGGGCATCGCAAAAAACGGGCGAAAGTGAAGAGCACCAGCTCGCTTGAGACTATCGAGGGGGTGGGGCCGAAGCGTCGTCAGATGCTGCTGAAGTATATGGGTGGGCTGCAGGGGCTACAGCAGGCCAGCGTCGAAGAAATTGCTAAAGTGCCGGGCATCTCTCACGCTCTGGCAGAAAAGATCTTCTACTCGTTGAAACATTAGGGGCTCTGTAGCAACATAGGGCTAATTTTTACTTACAACAGATAGTTACCCGTCACTATGCAATTTAATATCCCTACGTTGCTTACTCTGTTTCGCGTCATCCTGATCCCGTTTTTTGTGCTGGCGTTTTATCTGCCCTTTAGCTGGGCGCCGTTTGCCTGCGCGCTGATCTTCTTTGTTGCCGCGGTAACCGACTGGTTTGATGGTTTCCTCGCTCGTCGCTGGAATCAGAGCACCCGTTTTGGCGCCTTCCTCGACCCGGTTGCCGATAAAGTCATGGTGGCTATCGCCATGGTGCTGGTTGCCGAACACTATCACACCTGGTGGGTCACGCTACCGGCGGCGACCATGATTGCCCGTGAGATCATTATCTCCGCGCTGCGTGAGTGGATGGCGGAGCTGGGGAAACGCAGCAGCGTGGCGGTCTCGTGGATTGGCAAAGTGAAAACGACCGCCCAGATGACCGCCCTGGTATGGATGCTGTGGCGTCCTTATCCGTGGGTGGAGTGGGCCGGGATCGCGCTTTTCCTCGTGGCGGCGGTGCTGACGCTGTGGTCGATGCTGCAGTATTTGAACGCGGCGCGCGGCGATTTGCTTGATCAGTGATCGTTTCGCCGTTATTTTCAGCAAACGATACAAAGTTGCGAAAAATACCGTTGACTCACCGCGAGAGATAAGTAGAATGCAACGCATCGAACGGCGGCACAGTCTTCCAGACGATAACAAAATCAAGTGATTAGCAAATAACTTGATGATGCGGGAATAGCTCAGTTGGTAGAGCACGACCTTGCCAAGGTCGGGGTCGCGAGTTCGAGTCTCGTTTCCCGCTCCAGATTAACAGCATCGGCAGTTGCGGGTGCTTCAGTATTAAAGGCGCGTTAGCAAAGCGGTTATGTAGCGGATTGCAAATCCGTCTAGTCCGGTTCGACTCCGGAACGCGCCTCCACTTTATATCCCGAGCCCGGATGGTGGAATCGGTAGACACAAGGGATTTAAAATCCCTCGGCGTTCGCGCTGTGCGGGTTCAAGTCCCGCTCCGGGTACCATTGGGAAATACAGAATAATCAAAGCAATAAGCAGTGTCGTGAAACCACCTACGGGTGGTTTTTTTGTTTCTGTACTTTCGCCTTCTGATACTTTTCCCGCCAGCCTGACGCCACGGCGTTTTTCGGTTAACTCTTGCCTTACAGTCAATTTCTCATTTGTCCCAGGACAAAACGATCGCGCCTTGCTACTATCAAACGGACTCTCAGCCCAGCCTGCCGGAGGCAGCATGTTCAGTGGACTTTGCGCATTTCCTTTGACACCTTTGCATCAGCAAGATTTTGATGAAAAAGCGTTTATTCGTATTCTCGCCCGTCTTACCGATGCCGGAGTCGACTCTCTGGGCATCTTAGGTTCAACCGGTAGCTACGCTTATCTCAGCCGTGAGCAGCGCAGACGAGTGGTGCAGGTGGCGAAGGCGCATGCGGGGTCGATCCCGATGATGGTCGGCGTCGGCGCCATTGCGACTAACGAGGTGCTACGCCTGGTGGAGGATGCTCAGGAGGCAGGGGCGGATGCGTTATTACTGCCGATGATGTCCTATCAGCCGCTTTCCGCGGAGGAGATCTTTGCCTTTTACGAAGAAGTTTGCCGGCATGTCTCGGTGCCGGTTTGCCTGTATGACAATCCCCGCACTACCCACGTAATGCTGGCGGATGAGCTGCAGGGGCGCATCGCCGCCTTACCGGCCATTGCCTCGATTAAAATTCCCGGCCTGCCCGCGCCACAGGCGAGCGAACGTGTAGCGGCCCTGCGTCAGCATCTTCCCTCTCGCGTTACGCTTGGCGTCAGCGGCGATGCATGGGCCACTGCCGGGTTGCAGGCCGGCTGCGAAGCCTGGTATTCGGTCTGCGGCGGACTCTTTCCCCGCTGCTCACTGGCGCTGGTAAGAGCGATACGTAGCGGTGATGTGGCGCAGACTGCGGCACTGAATGAGCATCTGGCCCCCCTATGGCGATGCTTTGATCGCTATGGTGGTAGCCTGCGAGTGATAGCCAGCGCCGCAGCGATGCTCGGACTCTGCGATCCAGACTCGCTTCCCCGTCCTTTGCTTTCGTTAGGGGAGGAGGCCTGTCGTGAGGTGGCGTCGGCGCTGCGCGGCCTGGCCTGATCGCGTATCGTTGACACCGGCGCAATAGGTATCGCCGGGTGGCTTTCTGTCGGCAATTCGGCTACTGTAGGCCCGATTTTTACCATGCGAGCCTGTGAATGAATACCGGACCTTTGAACGAAAACGAACTGGAATGGCTGGATGACACTCTGGCGAAATACGCCGCCGAAGGCGCCATTCTGGATGTCTCTGAACTGGATGGCCTGCTGACGGCGATCCTCTCTGCGCCGACCGACATCGAACCCGCTCAGTGGCTGCTGGCGATTTGGGGCGGGGCGGATAATGTCCCGCGCTGGGCCAACGATCGCGAGCGCGATCGCTTTGTCAATCTGACGCTGCAGCATATGAGCGATATCGCCGAACGGCTGGAGTCTTATCCCGATCAGTTCGAACCGCTGTTCGGCACCCGCGAAGCGGAAGGTCATGAGCTGACCATAGTTGAGGAGTGGTGCTTTGGCTATCTGCGCGGCGTGGCGCTGAGCGACTGGTCGACGTTGCCCGCTGAACTCCAGCCGGAGCTGGACGCTATCGCGCTCCACGGCAGCGAAGAACAGTTTAGCGCGCTGGATAATCTGACGGCGGATGAATTTATCGCCAGCATCGAGCGTATCACGCCGGCGGCGCTGGCGCTTTACCAGTACTGGATAGCGAATCCGCAGCCGGTGGAGGCCCCGCAGCCAATAAGAAATGAAGCGAAAGTCGGACGCAACGATCCCTGCCCATGCGGCAGCGGTAAAAAGTATAAGCAGTGTTGCTTAGCGAAATGAACAAGGGGCCAGCAGGCCCCTTTTTTATCCCACCGCGGGCAACAACCCGGCAGCGATGCTGAACTGAATAGCCACGATGCCGATCCCGCACAGCAGAACCAGCCATAGCGTCGGTGCGCCGCCGGCGACCCGCCAGGTAGCCTGCGGATGCTCTCGGCGACTCTTCATGACCAGCAGGGCCGGCATTATCAGCGCCAGCACGGCTAATGCCACCCCGGCGTAGCCGAGGGCCATGACGAAACCGCGGGGATAGAACAGGGCGAACGCCAGCGGCGGCAGGAAGGTGATTATCCCGCTCTGCAGACGCCCGCCGACGCTGTTTTTACGCTGAAACATATCCGCCAGATAATCAAACAGGCCGAGCGAGACGCCGAGGAATGACGTCGCCAGCGCAAGGTCGGCAAACAGGTGAACGGCCAGCTCCACATGCGGTGACGCCACCACTTCGCGGATCGCCTCCAGCAGGCCGTTCAGACCAGCGTTATTTGCCAGCAGGGCGGTAAAGGCCGGGGCGTCGATACTGCCCAGCGTCGCCAGCTGCCAGAAAATATAGGCCACCAGCGGAATAAAGCTGCCGATGATAAATACCCGGCGCAATTTGCGAATATCCCCCCCCAGATAGCTGACGATGCTCGGGACGCTGCCGTGAAAACCAAAGGAGGTGAAAATCACCGGAATGGCCGACAGGGCCAGGCCTTGCTCAACCGGCAGCGTCAGCAGGTTCACCTGATGAATGTGCGGCATCAGCAGGGCCAGCATAATCACCAGGAAGACGATTTTGGCGCTAAACAGGAAGCGATTGAACAGATCCACCAGCGCGGTGCCAATGCACACTACCGCCCCGCCGAGGAGGGTGAAGATCAGTACGCCTGCGGCCGGCGGTAGCTGCCAGTCCAGCCACTGGTTGAGGCTGGAAGCGAGTAATTCACCGGCGCCACTGATATAGGCTGCCGTGAGGGCGTACAGCAGAAACAGCATGCAGAATCCGGTAACCCACTGCCCATAACGGCCCAGATAGCGCGCCGCCAGAGAACCGAGCCCCATATCGGCAGGGACATGCTGGTAGGCTTCCAGCAGCAAAAGGGCGGTATAGCACATCAATGCCCACAGGGTGAAAAGTAAACCCAACGTGACGGTAAAGCCGACGCCTGCGGCGGCCAATGGCATTGCCAACATTCCTGCACCGATGGTGGTGCCAGCTACGATTAAAATACTGCCCAGAGTGCGGTTTTTCACGCTTTTCGCTATCCCTACAGCAAATAACAATAAATTATGCCGCGCAGAGTAGGGGATATTACGGCTTTCGTCAAATCGGGATTACAAGTTGTGTAATGAAATGTTTACATAATAAGAGGGCGAAAGCCTGCGCTGGCGCAAGGCGCGGGTTGATGGTCTGGCCTAAGCTGGCGGTTTTTGCAGGAGGGGTTATGTCTTCTATTCATGGTCATGAAGTTTTACAGATGATGCTCGCCTCGGGTGAATCCTGGACGGTCGCCTCGCTGGAGGCCGCCATTCGCCGCCGCTTTGGCGAAGAGGCGCGGTTTCACACCTGTTCAGCAGAGAATCTAAGCGCCGCACAGCTGGTGGCGTTTTTAGAGAAAAAAGGCAAATTTATTGCCAGAGAGGAAGGTTTTACTACCGCAGAAAATAAGATCTGCCGACATTAAGAGGGCCGCGACACGGACTGTCGCGGCGCGGGGGATTAATTCTGCGCGTCGAGGGTAGCCAGCTCTTTATCGATAAAGTACAGACCTTCGCCGCTTTTTCCAGCGAGGGTCAGTTTATCGATCACCGATTTAAATAATTTCTCTTCTTCATGCTGTTCAGCAACATACCACTGCAGGAAATTAAAGGTCGGGTAATCCTGGCTGGTCATGGCCGCGTGCGCCAGTTCATTTATTTTTTGCGTGATCAGCTGCTCATGCTCGTAGGTCTGGCGGAACAGCTCGTCGAGTGAGGTATATTCGGCAAACGGGGAGGCGATAGCGTTGATCCGCGGCAGGCTGCCGGTGTCGGTTAGATAGTCGAACAGGCGCTGCATATGGGTCATCTCTTCCTGAGCATGGCGACGCAGGAAGGCCGCGGCGCCTTCAAAACTGTGGTAACTGCACCAGGCGCTCATCTGCTGATAAAGAAGAGAAGAATAGAGTTCAAGATTCATCTGTTCATTGAGTTTGTCAATCATGTCCGTTTTCAGCATCGTTGCACTCCTGGAATTAAATAATAGATGTTATTGGCTGCCACTATAATTTGTTATTTAATTATTTGCAAAAAGTAAATTTAAAAATGTTTTATTTAAAATGCTAATGGGAATAACACGCATTGGCAGTTTAATAATAAATGAGAATGCTTTTAATTTATTATTCATTATTGCCTGGGCGGTCAGGACTTTGTCGCCGGCGGGTGGTAAGGGAGGACGAAGCGGATGCGCCAGCATGCAGAGGGCTGAGGTCAACAGACAGGGGGAGCCTGCGAAAGTGTGAAGCACTGCGTAAATTTTAAAACAACTTTTCATAAAATTTGAAAGTTTGTTTTCAAGGTAGTAGAGTGCAGTCAACGCCAATGACATTCTGCGGGCAGGCCCGCACAGCATTCAGGAGAGTAAACCATGAAGATTGCACTGATGATGGAGAACAGCCAGGCGAACAAAAACGCCATCATCCTCAAGGAGCTTAACGCGGTTGCCGACGAAAAAGGATTCCCGGTCTATAACGTCGGCATGAGCGATGAGAACGATCATCATCTGACCTACATCCATCTTGGGATCATGGCCAGTATTCTGCTGAATTCGAAAGCAGTTGACTTCGTGGTCACCGGCTGCGGTACCGGTCAGGGGGCGCTGATGTCGCTGAACATCCATCCGGGCGTGGTCTGCGGCTACTGTATCGATCCGGCGGATGCGTTCCTGTTTGCCCAGATCAACAACGGTAATGCGCTGTCGCTGCCGTTTGCCAAAGGCTTCGGCTGGGGCGCCGAACTGAATGTGCGGTTTATCTTTGAAAAAGCCTTTACCGGCCGCAACGGCGAAGGCTATCCGCCGGAGCGCAAAGAACCGCAGGTGCGCAATGCCGGGATCCTCAACCAGGTCAAAGCAGCAGTAGTAAAAGAGAACTACCTCGATACCCTGCGCGCCATCGATCCGCAGCTGGTGAAAACCGCAGTCTCCGGCCCACGCTTCCAGCAGTGCTTCTTCGAAAACTGCCAGGATAAAGCAATCGAAGACTTTGTTCGCCAGATCGTCGCTTAACCGTCATCAGGGCCAGCGCCGCTGGCCCTTCCGTCGTTTATTTTTTCTTCTATTTCTTCTTCTCCGACACGCTGCTGCCGGCCGTTTTGGCCAGATGCAGGCTGTCGATCATCCCTACCAGACATATCAAGGCGATAAACACAAACGACAGGCGGAAGCTGATCCCCGGTAGTTCAGTAAGATGCAGCCAGTCGCCGACCTGCTCGCCCAGGCGAATGCCAATCGCCCCGAGCGTGATCCCCAGCCCTACCGCCAGCTGCGACGCGGTACTGAACAGCGTATTAGCATCACTCATCTGCGCGGCGGGGACATCGGCGAAGGCCAGCGTGCTTACACCGGTAAACTGGATTGAGCGAAACACACCGCCGAGATAAAGGATCAGCATGATGGCCCAGACCGGCGTCTGCGGCGTAAGCAGCGCGCAAGCCAGCAGCGAACAGACGTTCAACGCGCCATTGATCAGCAGTAGCCGACGAAAGCCCAGCCAGCGAATGAGCGGTGTGGTGGCGGGTTTAATGGTTAAATTACCGACAAACACCGCCAGCACCAGCAGGCCGGAATGAAAAGGATCCATACCGAATCCCACCTGGAACAGCAGGGGGAGCAGAAAAGGCACCGCGCTGATGGAGGCCCGGAACAACGAGCCGCCGTACATTGTCACCCGGAACGTCGGCACCTGCAGGGCGTCGAGACGAACCATAGGCGCCGCCGCCCGGCGGAAATGACGAATGGAATATAACAGACAGCCGAAGCCAAGCGCGGCGAGAGCCAGCGTCGGCCAGATCTGCGGCTGGCGATCGCCGAGCCGCTCCATCGCGGTTACCAGACTGACCATCGCGACCGAGGTAGTGATAAATCCGCTGAGATCGAAGGAGCGCCGTTCCGTTTCGCGAATATCAGGGATAATGCGCAGCGAAAGGATGATGGCGGCAAGGCCCAGCGGGACATTGATAAAGAAGATCCAGTGCCAGCTGGCGTAGCGGGTTATAAAGCCGCCCAAAGGCGGGCCGATAATGGGGGCCACCAGCGCCGGCCAGGTCAGGGTGGCGATGGCCTTGATCAGCTGGTGTTTCGGCGTGGTGCGTAGCACCGCAAGGCGACCAACGGGGACCATCAGCGCGCCGCCGACTCCCTGAAGGATACGCATGGCGACAAAGATATGCACCTCGGTGGAGAGGCCGCAGAAGACCGAGGCAAGGGTAAAGATCGCCAGGGCGAGAGTAAAAATAGCCCGGGCGCCGAAGCGATCGGCGATCCAGCCGCTGGCCGGGATCAGGACCGCAAGGGTAATCAGATAGGCGCTGATGCCGATATTCAGTTCGACCGCGGTGACGCCAAAATCCCTCGCCATATCGGGCAGGGCGGTGGCGATCACCGTCCCGTCGAGAAACTCCATAAAAAAGGCACCTGCCACCAGCAGCGCCGGCGCTGAAAAAGCACGTTCATCGCGGGAAGAGATCGCGGTATTCATGTTGTCACTGCCATCAAGAGTGTGATCCTGTGCAAAGCGGCAGGAGACGACCCGCCAGCCAGTAGGGTAGATAAAAAAACCTGCGACGGCAGGTTTTATTATCGTTAACGATTTAGGGTACTATTACGCTCCTGAAAAAAGGAGTAATTAATGTCTCAACATCTTACCGAACACGACGAGCTGGTTTCCGATGTGGTTGCCTGCCAGCTGGTTATCAAACAGATCCTCGATGTCATTGACGTCATTGCGCCGGTGGAAGTGCGTGAAAAAATGACCACTCAGCTGAAAGCTATCGACTTCGCCAGCCATCCGGCCTCTGCCGATCCGGTGACCCTTCGCGCGGTGCAAAAAGCGATCGCGTTGATTGAGCTGAAGTTTACTCCACAGGAAGAAACGCATTAATACCAGGCCTCGCCGGATACCGGCGGGGCCTTCTTCTTTAATGGGAAACGACGGTCTGCGCAGGCGCAGGGGCAGCATCTTTGAACAATTTGCTGTTGCCCCAGCACTCTTCGTAGCGATGGCCGACCAGATCCTCCACGATAACCCGCACGTCCGGCGCAATATCGCTAATTTTGCCGCCCGCTTTTATCCGCGCGACTTCCTGCAGCACCACCAGATGGGCCTTCCGGTCTAGCTTCATCTGCTTGCTGAAGACGATGGCGGCCAGGGCTAATGCGATCACCCCGACGCAGAATACCACTGCGATAGCGGTCACCGCGCTTTCCGGTTGGCTGTGCGCTTTTGACTGGAAACCGTAGAAGCTCAGGATCGCCCCCATCGAGAACACCACAATCGAGCGCAGAATTTTTCCTGAGAAGGTCATGGCGCCGGCATAGATCCCTTCCCGCCGGCGTCCGGTGTAGATCTCATCGACATCGGCCAGGAAGGTGTAAACGGTCCAGGGTATATAGTAAACCCCGCCGGTACCCAGGCCGAACAGCACGGTAATGCCGAACATCAGCACTGTCGCCAGGCCGGACGGTAGATGGAAAAACCACAGCGAGGTATACAGCAGAACCGCGAAAATGACGATCCCCAGCGCCAGGATATAGGGTTTGCTGAAGCCCTTTTTCACGCACAGGCCGATAAACAGCGCCGTAGAGATCAGCTGCAGAATCGAGTTCAGGCTGTTCAGCCCGGCCACCATCGCTGGATCGTGTTGTAGAACGAAGATCACGAAATAGGTGAAGATGGAGGCAAACAGCCATTCCGCGCCAAAGCCGCACAGGTACATACCAAGATGTTTGCGGAATACGCGTAGATAAAAAGTCGAACGCATATCTTTCGCCAGCGACAGCAGGGTGCTCAGCAGTCCTTTTTTCGCGCTGGTTTCCACCTCTTCCCCGCGCTCACGCTCCCAGCTGCACAACCACAGGCAGGAAATAGCGACGATCAGGATCGCGCCATAGGTCAGACCGGTGAGGAAGAAAGGGGTGGCAGAATCTTTGCCATACAGCAGAATGAACTGGCCGGGAATAAACGCCGCGAGGAAGTTGGCCAGCTTACCAAAGATAGCTTTATAGCCGGTCAGTTTTGAACGCAGTGAGAAATCATCGGTCATCTCTGTCGCCAGCGTTTCATAAGGCACCATGATAGAGGTGTAGATGATCTCAAACACCACATAGGTGCTAAGGTAGTACCAGAAACTCAGGCCTTCCACCCACAGCAGCGGGTAGAACATCATCAGCGGAATACCGATTAGCAGAAAGAAACGCCGGCGGCCGAAGCGCTTGCCCAGGCGCGTTTTGCCAAAATTATCCGTCAGATAGCCCATCAGCGGGTTGCTGATAGCGTCAATGATGCTGGCGACGGAGAAGATAAATGAGGCCTCGATCAGCGTCAGGCCGCAAAAGGTCGTATAAAAATAGAGTAGCCATGCGCCGCTTATCGCCAGTGCGCCGCTCCCTAACAGATTTCCGCCGCCGTAGGCTAACTGATGGCGTAACAAGATCGGTCTTCCCTGCAGCCCTTCAGAGGCTGAAGCCGTGTATCTAGCCATAAAAAATAAACCTCGTGTTTTATATTTTTGAAACACTGTTTTTATATTTCTTTATGGTTCGTCAAAAAGTGACCGCGCTCACTAATCCCCCTTATGGGGTAACGGTGATGAGGGAATGGGATCGAGTTAAAACTTTTTTATTCTTGAAAGGAATAATAGGTGAGAAAAAATAGACGTAATGGATTAATAAACCGGGCGGGGCAGCGCAGACGCGCTCCCCCTGGCAGAGCGATAAAGGCTTGATTAATGCGCTTTCTGCGCTTCTCCAACGATAGCCATCAGACGCCGATCGGTCTGCTCCATCCCGAGACCGGCTTTATCGGCATTACGAATTTCCTCAAGCACGCTTTGCAATAGCAGGCCATCCTGCTGCTGCTCTTCCGCCAACAGCGTGAGAAACCGCCAGGTACTGTCATCGCTTTGCGCTTTGGCTTCCTGAGCGAGACCGCTCAGCAGACGACTGCGCTGTTGGTAATCGCTCAGGGTTTGGGTAAACAGATCTTCCAGCGAGGTGCACTCAGGGTTACAGGCGTGGTCGGGATTGACGATCGGCCAGCTGCCGGCTTTTTTCAGGTAGTCAAATACGCGCATGGTGAGGGTGATGCTGCTTTGCGCGCGGGTGCGCAGAAACGTCGCGGCGCCGTCGAAGCGATGCCGGGCGCACCACTCACTTAAGTTCAGGTAAACGTTAGAGGCGTGAAACTCAAGATTCATTTGGGTGTTTAGCTTTTGTGCCATTCCTGGAACTGCCATAAAAAATATCCTTATTAACCGGGAAGGGGTTACTGGTGCGCGTCAGCGGATCCTGCGGATAACTACAAGATAAAATAGTGACACGCGGCACTGTTGCAGAATAATAAAACTCTACACATTCCGTATGAGTCGGGTATTTTTTCCATTTGCCGACGATTTAAGAATACTCGCTCAACGAAATTAAGAAAACTCTCAAGCGCGGTAATTTACGTTTTGTTACACCATTATTTGTGCAAACTACCAGGGCTGAGATTGTGCGCCGTTGGCAGGGGCTCGCTGGTTTCAGATTGGTTATAAGATATAAGTATTTGACTACGAGATTCGTCGTAGAAGAGAACGGAATAAGTTATTTCATTAGTAATGTTTCAGGTTGATGATCATTATTTTTATTTTTTGTTGCAGGCGCTTTTATCAAGAGGAATATATTTTTTCTATTCGGAATAAATTACCCCAAAGATCCGTTTTTTCGCGATATTAAGCGGGCCATGTGGCTCAGCGGTGCGAGGTGGGTTGCCATTTGAGTGGCGCACAGGCGATCGCCCGCAGCAACGCCGTCAATCGCTGATGATAACAGTGCTGTAACCCACCGTTAAACATCCTCTGACAACACAAGGATAAGCCTGCTGATGGTATAGATGATCCTGCTATGCCCCGGTAAAATTGTATGACAATTGTGTCATTTTTTATGTCATTTTTTGCTAAATGTATGTACGCAATTACTGTAATTCCGCGATGTGATAATGCTCTCGTATGGAGAAATAATTTCCGGGTATTACTACTCTAACAACGGCAGTGGGGAATGCGATTTTTCTAATGCCTTGTTTTGATGCCGATTAAATTGTTAATTCCGATTTTTCCCTACATGAAAGCGAATTAAAGCTGGAGTTTACCATGCACAAATTTACTAAAGCGCTGGCGGCCATTGGTCTCGCTGCGGTTATGTCACAATCAGCTATGGCGGAAAATCTTAAACTGGGTTTTCTGGTGAAACAGCCGGAAGAGCCATGGTTTCAGACTGAGTGGAAATTTGCTGATAAAGCAGGAAAAGATTTAGGCTTTGACGTTATTAAAATTGCGGTTCCGGATGGGGAGAAAACCCTGAATGCCATTGACAGCCTGGCGGCCAGCGGCGCGAAGGGCTTTGTCATCTGTACCCCCGATCCCAAGCTCGGGTCGGCGATTGTCGCCAAAGCGCGTGGCTATGACATGAAGGTGATTACCGTCGATGACCAGTTCGTCAATGCGAAAGGCAAACCGATGGAGAGCGTACCGCTGGTGATGATGGCGGCGAGCGAAATTGGCGCCCGTCAGGGGCAGGAACTCTATAAAGAGATGCAAAAGCGCGGCTGGGATGTCAAAGACACCGCCGTAATGGCGATCACCGCCGATGAGCTGGATACCGCGCGCCGTCGCACCACCGGCTCCATCGATGCCCTGAAGGCGGCCGGCTTCCCGGACGCGCAAATCTACCGCGTGCCGACAAAATCCAACGATATCCCGGGAGCGTTCGACGCCGGTAACTCGATGCTGGTCCAGCATCCGCAGGTTAAACACTGGCTGATCGTCGGGATGAACGACAACACCGTCCTCGGCGGCGTGCGCGCGACCGAAGGTCAGGGCTTTAAAGCTCCCGATGTGATTGGCATCGGCATCAACGGCGTGGATGCCGTTAACGAACTGTCGAAGGCGCAGCCGACCGGCTTCTATGGTTCTCTGCTGCCAAGCCCGGATATCCACGGCTACAAAACCAGCGAAATGCTCTACAACTGGGTCACCAAGGGCGTCGAGCCGCCGAAGTTCACGGCGGTGACCGATGTGGTGTTGATTACCCGCGATAACTTCAAAGAAGAGCTGGCGAAAAAAGGGCTGTAACAGCCTGATTAAACTGGCCCCCGCCGCGGCGCGGGGGCTGAGTGCAGAAGAGCGGAGTCGTTATGCAACAGTCTACCCCTTATCTCTCATTTCGCGGCATCACCATGACGTTCCCTGGCGTAAAGGCCTTGTCCGATATCAGTTTTGACTGCTACCCGGGACAGATCCACGCGCTGATGGGCGAAAATGGCGCAGGCAAATCGACGCTGTTGAAAATTCTCAGCGGCAACTATATCCCGACCGCGGGCCATCTGCAGATCGGCGGCCAGCAGATGGCATTCGCCAATACCATGGAGGCGCTGAACGCCGGCGTGGCAATTATCTACCAGGAGCTGCATCTGATCCCGGAGATGACCGTCGCCGAAAATATCTATCTCGGTCAGCTGCCGCACAGAGGCGGCATCGTCAATCGCTCGCTGCTCAACTATGAGGCCCGCCTGCAGCTGGAGCATCTGGGTCTGGATATCGACCCGGAGACGCCGCTGAAATATCTCTCCATTGGTCAATGGCAGATGGTGGAGATTGCCAAAGCGCTGGCGCGTAACGCCAAGATTATCGCGTTCGATGAGCCGACCAGCTCGCTCTCCGCCAGAGAGATCGACAACCTGTTTCGCGTCATCCGCGAGTTGCGGGAGGAGGGAAGGGTCATCATCTATGTTTCACACCGGATGGAAGAGATTTTTGCCCTCAGCGATGCCATCACCGTCTTTAAAGATGGCCGCTACGTTTGCACCTTTGACGATATGCCGAGCGTCAGCCACGACGCCCTGGTCCAGGCAATGGTAGGCCGCAATCTGGGCGATATTTATGGCTGGAAGCCTCGCCCCTATGGCAAGGAGCGGCTGCGCCTGGAGGAGGTCAAAGCGCCGGGCGTGCGCACGCCGGTTAGTCTCTCGGTGCGCAGCGGTGAAATTGTCGGTTTGTTCGGACTGGTGGGTGCCGGGCGCAGCGAACTAATGAAAGGCCTGTTTGGCGGCACGCAGATAACCGGCGGTCAGGTGTATATCGATGGCCAGCCCGTCTCCATTCGCAAACCGGCCCAGGCCATCCAGGCCGGGATGATGCTGTGCCCGGAGGATCGTAAAGCGGAGGGGATTATTCCGGTGCATTCCGTTCGCGATAACATCAATATCAGCGCCCGGCGCAAGCATATTCACGCTGGCTGCCTGATCAACAACGCCTGGGAGGCGGACAACGCCGATCAACATATCCAGTCGCTGAATATTAAAACGCCGGGCCCGGAACAGCTGATTATGAACCTGTCGGGCGGCAACCAGCAGAAAGCGATCCTTGGCCGCTGGCTGTCGGAAGAGATGAAGGTGATCCTGCTTGATGAGCCAACCCGCGGCATCGACGTCGGCGCCAAACATGAAATTTACAATGTGATCTATGGCCTCGCCGCCTCCGGTGTCGCCGTGGTGTTTGCCTCCAGCGACCTGCCGGAAGTGCTGGGCGTCGCTGACCGCATCGTGGTGATGCGCGAAGGACAAATCGCCGGCGAACTGCTGCATGAAGAAGCCAATGAACAGCAGGCGTTAAGCCTTGCGATGCCAACAGTGAGCCAGGCTGTCGCCTGAGTAAGGAGTAAATGATGTCATCAGTGACTACGTCCGGGGCTACCCGCTCAACCTTTAGCTTTGCCCGCATCTGGGATCAGTTTGGCATGCTGGTGGTGTTTGCGGTGCTGTTTATCGGCTGTGTGATTTTTGTGCCCAACTTTGCTTCATTCGTCAATATGAAAGGGCTGGGGCTGGCGATCTCGATGTCCGGGATGGTGGCCTGCGGCATGCTGTTTTGCCTGGCCTCCGGCGATTTTGACCTGTCGGTGGCGTCGGTTATCGCCTGCGCCGGGGTCACCACCGCGGTGGTGATTAATCTCAGCGAAAGCCTGTGGCTGGGGATCGCCGCAGGCCTGTTGCTGGGGGCGCTTAGTGGCCTGGTTAACGGCTTTGTCATTGCGCGCCTTAAGATCAACGCGCTGATCACCACGCTGGCCACCATGCAGATTGTCCGCGGCCTGGCCTATATTATCTCCGACGGCAAAGCGGTGGGGATCGAAGATGAACGTTTCTTCACCCTCGGCTATGCCAACTGGTTTGGTTTGCCGGCGCCGATCTGGCTGACCGTCGCCTGCCTGGTGGTTTTCGGATTATTACTAAACAAAACCACCTTTGGCCGTAATACGCTGGCTATTGGCGGCAATGAAGAGGCGGCGCGCCTGGCCGGCGTCCCGGTGGTGCGCACCAAGATTATTATCTTTGTGCTCTCCGGTCTGGTATCGGCCGCAGCGGGGATCATTCTGGCGTCGCGCATGACCAGCGGCCAGCCGATGACCTCGATTGGCTATGAGCTGATTGTTATTTCGGCCTGCGTGCTGGGCGGGGTGTCGCTGAAGGGCGGGATCGGCAAGATCTCCTACGTGGTGGCCGGGATCCTGATCCTCGGAACCGTGGAAAATGCGATGAACCTGCTGAATATCTCGCCATTCTCACAATACGTCGTGCGCGGGGTGATCCTGCTGGCGGCGGTGATCTTCGACCGCTACAAACAAAAAGCCAAACGTGCGGCCTGAATTTAAACCGAACTTTTTAGTTTACAGAGTAATTGCCGCCAGCGCCCGTTTCGCTGGCGGTAACTATCAAAAATGGCGAGGTTGGTCACACTGTCTATACTTACATGGCTCACATATAATTAACAACCAGCTTCGGCTGGCCATGATAAGGAGGAAACAGGGTGGATAACCAGATATCTGTACCGCCTGCGCTAACCGGAAACTACGCTTTTTTCTTTGACCTCGACGGTACTCTTGCCGATATCCAGCCGCACCCCGATCAGGTGGTGATACCCGACAGCACGCTGCAGGCGCTCAATGCGCTGGCCCAGCAGCAGGGGGGCGCGGTGGCATTGATTTCAGGGCGCTCAATGGCTGAACTTGACGCGCTAACCCATCCCTGGCGGCTACCGCTGGCCGGCGTTCACGGGGCCGAGCGCCGTGATATCAATGGTAAAACCTACATCGTCTCTCTGCCGACAGCGCTGCGCGATGAGATCGCGGCTGAGCTGACGTCGGCGCTGGAAGCGCTCCCGGGATGTGAGCTGGAGAGTAAAGAGATGGCTTTCGCGCTCCACTATCGCCAGGCCCCGCAGCAGCAGAGCGCCGTGCTGGAGCTGGCGCAGCGGATTGTTCAGCGCTATCCGCTGCTGGCGTTACAGCTTGGCAAGTGCGTGGTGGAGATTAAACCCCGCGGCGTCAACAAAGGGGAGGCGATTACCGCGTTCATGCAGGAGGCGCCATTCGCCGGCCGCGAACCGGTTTTTGTCGGCGATGATTTGACCGACGAGGCGGGATTCAGCGTCGTTAATCAACTGCAGGGAATGTCGGTAAAAGTTGGCGCCGGGGAAACTCAGGCGCACTGGCGGTTGGCGGATGCCGCCGCTGTAAGGACGTGGTTGCAACATCTGGCGTATGACGCGCAAACCGAAAGGAGGGATGACCATGAGTCGTTTAGTCGTAGTCTCTAACCGTATCGCCTTACCGGACGATAAAAAATCGAGCGCTGGCGGTCTGGCCGTCGGCATCCTGGGGGCACTGAGAGCGGCGGGGGGTCTGTGGTTTGGCTGGAGCGGCGAGATTGGCGATGACCAGCAGCCGCTCAAGCAGGTCTCCCGCGGGAATATTTCCTGGGCGTCGTTCAACCTTAATGAACGGGACCATGATGAATACTACAACCAGTTCTCTAACGCCGTGCTGTGGCCGGCTTTCCACTATCGCCTTGATCTGGTCAGCTTTCAGCGCGAAGCCTGGGAGGGATATCTGCGGGTTAACGCCATGCTGGCGGACAAGCTTCTGCCGCTGATTGAGCCAGACGATACGCTGTGGATCCATGATTACCATCTTCTGCCCTTCGCCAGCGAGCTGCGCAAGCGCGGGGTGAACAATCGCATCGGGTTTTTCTTACATATTCCGTTCCCGACGCCGGAGATTTTTAACGCTCTGCCGCCGCACGCTGAGCTGCTGGAGCAACTGTGCGATTACGATCTGCTGGGCTTCCAGACCGAAAGCGACAGAACCGCTTTTCTCGACAGCATTGCTATGCAGACTCGCCTATCCGACCTCGGCGATAAACGCTATCAGGCATGGGGTAAGGCGTTCAGTACCGAGGTTTATCCGATAGGGATCGATCCGGACGAAATTACGCGCAACGCTAAAGGTCCGCTGCCGCCGAAGCTGGCCCAACTGAAGAACGAGCTGAAAAATGTGAAGAATATCTTCTCCGTGGAGCGTCTTGACTATTCGAAAGGGTTGCCGGAGCGATTCCTCGCCTACGAGACGCTGCTCGAGAAGTACCCTCAGCACCACGGCAAAATCCGTTATACCCAGATCGCGCCGACCTCCCGCGGCGATGTGCAGGCCTATCAGGATATCCGCCACCAGCTGGAAACCGCAGCCGGACGCATCAACGGACAGTTTGGTCAGCTTGGCTGGACACCGCTCTACTATCTGAATCAGCATTTTGATCGTAAGCTGCTGATGAAGGTCTTCCGCTACTCTGACGTCGGGCTGGTGACGCCGCTACGCGATGGTATGAATCTGGTGGCGAAGGAGTACGTCGCGGCGCAGGATCCGGATAACCCTGGCGTACTGGTCCTGTCGCAGTTTGCCGGGGCGGCGCAGGAGCTGACCAGCGCCCTGATCGTCAATCCTTACGATCGCGACGAGGTTGCCGCCGCGCTGGATCGCGCGCTCAGCATGCCGCTGGCGGAACGTATCGCCCGTCATTCAGCGATGCTGGACGTGATCAGAGAAAATGATATTCATAACTGGCAGGCGCGCTTTGTCGAGGATCTGCAGCATATTTCACCGCGCAGCGAGGAGAGCCGTCTGCGGGGGAAGATAGCCACCTTCCCTAAACTGGCCTAGTTCAGGAAAAGGGCTAACCGGCGTTAGCCCTTTTCAAGGGAAACCAACAGGACATCAACGCCGCAGCTGCCGACGATATTTTTCGCCGAGCAGGTGGCGCGTGAGAAGAGGGAATGGTTGTGATTGCCGCAGATCACCAGATCAACACGGTGTGACCGGCAGAAGTCCTTAATATGATGGCCTAGCTCGCCGCAGGCGATGGTCATTCTTTCTATTGGGTAGTCCGCGTGGCGAGCCAGCTCATTGAGAAACTCCCGCGTCTCTTCCTGCATCACTTCGCGCAGATTTTCCATCATCGGTGCGGCGAACTGGTTATACAGCTCCGGATCCGTAGCGAGAGTGATTAAGCTCACCTTCGCGTTAACGGGGCGGGCTATCGACACCGCTTTTTTAATTAATACCTGACTCTCCGGCGTTGGCGCGACGGCAACCAGCAGATGGGTATAAGGCATCTGGCCTCCTTGAGATACGCGGAATAACCCTTTCTTCCATTCTTTACTCCTGTTTCCCCGACTGCGCAAGGGCCGATCCCGGGATTTGCGAGCCTGTTCGTTAGTCGGCGACCTTCCAGCCAGATCACATCAATGAACCTGTCTTTTGATTAAAAAGAAATGCTGTTTTATAAATGAGTGAAGTGGCGACGTCATCTCTTTGTCATTTTGCCACCGGCGACTGTTCCGTGGCAAAAGTACAAAGGTAACCTCCTTTCACAGCTTTTAGTGTAGCCAGGTACCCACTCCCTTCCGGTGGCAAATCCGGAACGATTGTCGGCGTTCTTTTAAAAAAAGACACAGGATCACGGCGATGAAAACACGAAAAATTGGACTGGCTAACTATCTGGCCTACGGCGCGGGCGATTTTCTCGGCGCCGGCACGACGGCGCTAACCGCCGCATGGCTGCTCTACTTTTACACGACCTTTTGCGGACTGACCCCGATTGAGGCCACGCTTATTTTTGCTGCCGCCCGCGTGCTGGACGCGGTGGTAAGCCCGCTGATGGGCTTTCTCACCGATAACTTTGGCACCACCTGGCTTGGTAAGCGCTTCGGCCGCAGAAAATTCTTTATTCTGCTCGGCATCCCCTGCGTATTCAGCTATTCAGCGATGTGGGTCGGCGAGATGGGCTTCTGGTACTACCTGGCGACCTATCTGCTGTTTGATATGGTCTATACCATGATTCTGGTGCCCTATGAGACGCTGGTGCCGGAGATGACCGATGACTTTAAACAGAAAACCAAATTCTCCGGCGCGCGCATTTCGATGGCGCAGATGTCGGCGATTTTAGCCTCCTTCCTGCCGGGGATCCTTCTCTCCTGGCTCGGCAAAGATAATGCCAGCTCGTTCTTCTATGCCAGTCTGGTGTTCTCGGTGCTGTGCGCGGTGATGCTGACTCTGGTCTGGTGTTTCACCTGGGAACGACCGCGGGAGGCGTGGTCGGAAGCGGCCCTGCGGGCGGAAGCGGAAAAACAAAACTTAACCCTTGCTCAGAGCCTCAATCGCCTGGTGATTGAGCTGAGTTCTACGCTGCGGATAAAAATTTTCCGCCAGCACCTCGGCATGTATCTGGGGGGCTATATCGCCCAGGACGTCTTCAATGCCGTGTTTACCTATTACGTGGTCTTTGTTCTGATGCAGGAAGCCGCCGTCGCCTCGAACCTGCTGGGGACGATGGCCATCTTCCAGTTTATTGCAGTAATCGCCATGATCCCGCTGTGCATTCGTTTTGGCCCCGCGCCGTCGTACCGCATGGTGGTGGTCCTGTTTGGCCTGAGCTCACTCTCCTACGCGCTGCTCTATTACGCCGGACTGAGCGACGTCTATTCCTTATTGCTGCTCATCTCTGCTGTCGCCGGACTGGGACGCGGCGGGATAAATTACGTACCGTGGAATACCTACACCTATATTGCCGACGTCGACGAAGCGATCACCGGCCAGCGCCGGGAGGGGATTTTTGCCGGCATCATGACCCTGACCCGCAAAGCCTCGCAGGCGGGGGCGGTGATGCTGGTGGGGATCATTATGCAGTTGTCGGGGTTTGTTTCCGGGCAAAAAATACAGCCTGAAGGGGTCAGCCATACCATTCTGCTGATCCTCAGCGTCGGCACTCTGGTGGTGTTAGCCTGCGGCTTCCTCGTCTCGCTGCGCTTCAAGCTCAACCTGCACACCCACAGCGTCCTGCGCAGCGAGACCCTCAGAATGCGCGAGCTCGGCTACGCTCAGTCGGAACAGACCAGTGCGGAACACCGTGCGGTGGTCGAGCTGCTGGCGGGGATGCCTTACGACTGTCTGTGGGGCAATAACAATATTGGCTATCTGAATCGTCATAAACCTGCTGCCCCGGCGCTCATTAAGGGCGGCGCTTTGAATTCGACATATACCCGAGGTTAACAACATGAAAGTTTGGCCGGTCAAACATAGCCCATTACTGCGTCAGCCTGAGCGTTTTATCGCCCGCAGCGAACTGCAGGCGCTAATCCGCAACGTGACGCAAAACCTGGTGAATATTAAGGATGAGAGCGGGCAATTTTTACTACGCCTGGATGACGGGCGCGTGATCGATACCAAAGGCTGGGCCGGCTGGGAGTGGACCCACGGCGTTGGGCTGTACGGCATCTATCAGTATTACCAGCAAACCGGCGATATCGAGATGCGTGATATCATCGATCGCTGGTTTGCCGACCGCTTCGCCGAGGGGGCAACGACCAAAAACGTCAATACTATGGCCCCGTTTCTGACCCTGGCTTACCGCTTTGAAGAGACCGGCCGTATGGCGTATCTGCCGTGGCTGGAGAGCTGGGCGGAGTGGGCGATGCACGAGATGCCGCGCACCGAGCAGGGCGGTATGCAGCACATGACTCTGGCGGAGGAGAACCATCAGCAAATGTGGGATGACACGCTGATGATGACCGTGTTGCCGTTAGCCAAAATTGGCAAGCTGCTTAACCGCCCGCAGTATGTGGAGGAGGCAACCTACCAGTTCCTGCTCCATGTGCAGAACCTGATGGACCGGGAGACCGGGCTGTGGTTTCACGGCTGGAACTATGAGGGGCGGCATAACTTTGCCCGGGCGCGTTGGGCGCGGGGCAACAGCTGGCTCACCATGGTGATCCCGGATTTTCTGGAACTGGTGGATCTCCCCGAGGGGAACGCGGTACGGCGCTATCTGATTACAGTCCTCGACGCACAGATTGCCGCCTTGGCAGAATGCCAGGACGACAGCGGCCTGTGGCATACCTTGCTGGACGACCCGCACTCTTATCTTGAGGCCTCGGCGACCGCCGGCTTTGCCTACGGCATTCTCAAAGCGGTGCGCAAGCGTTACGTCGGGCAGCACTACGCCGGGGTGGCTGAAAAAGCGATTCGCGGGATTGTGCAGAATATTTCGCCGCAGGGGGAGCTGCTGCAGACCTCATTTGGCACCGGGATGGGGTCAGACCTCGACTTTTATCGCCAGATCCCGCTTACCTCGATGCCCTACGGTCAGGCGATGGCGATCCTTTGTCTGACGGAGTATCTACGCAAGTACTTCTGAGCAGGGCGCCCCGCTGGCGAGGCGCCGAATAAAACTAACCCGGCTTTCGCCGGGTTGCTTGTTACATACGCTCGACGGTCTCGATACCGAGGGTATCGAGACCCAGCTTGAGGGTTTTCGCCGTGAGCAGCGCCAGCTTCAGACGGCTGTTGCGGGTCTCTTCGCTTTCCGCGCTGAGGATCGGGCAGTGCTCGTAGAAGCCGGAGAACAGGCCCGCCAGATCGTAGAGGTAGGCGCACATCACGTGCGGCGTCCCTTCGCGAGCGACCACGGAGAGGGTCTCTTCAAACTGCAGCAGGCGCGCGGCCAGCTGAGCTTCGCGATCTTCGGCGATGACCACCGGCGCGTCGATCATCGCGTTTTCGTCGATGCCGGCTTTGCGGAACACGGAGAGCACGCGGGTATAGGCATACTGCATATACGGCGCGGTGTTGCCTTCGAACGCCAGCATATTATCCCAGTCGAAGACGTAGTCGGTGGTGCGGTTTTTCGACAGGTCGGCATATTTAACCGCGCCGATACCCACCACTTTCGCCAGATTTTCCAGCTCGTCAGCCGACATATCCGGGTTCTTCTCGGCCACCAGGCGACGGGCGCGCTCCAGCGCTTCGTCCAGCAGATCCGCCAGCTTCACGGTACCGCCGGCGCGGGTTTTAAACGGCTTGCCGTCTTTCCCAAGCATCATACCGAACATATGGTGCTCCAGCGGCACGTAGTCCGGCACATAGCCAGCTTTACGCACGATGGTCCAAGCCTGCATCAGGTGCTGGTGCTGACGAGAGTCGATGTAGTAGAGCACGCGGTCGGCGTGCAGCGTTTCATAACGATACTTCGCACAGGCGATATCGGTGGTGGTATAGAGGTAGCCGCCATCCTTTTTCTGGATGATGACGCCCATCGGTTCGCCTTCCTTGTTTTTGTACTCATCAAGGAAGACCACGGTGGCGCCTTCGCTCTCAACCGCCAGCCCTTTGGCTTTCAGATCGGCGACGATCCCCGGCAGCATCGGGTTGTACAGGCTCTCACCCATCACGTCATCGCGGGTCAGGGTGACGTTCAGGCGATCGTAGGTGATCTGGTTTTGCGACATGGTGATGTCGACCAGCTTACGCCACATCTGCAGGAAATACTCATCACCGCCCTGCAGCTTAACCACGTAGCTGCGCGCGCGCTCGGCGAAGGCTTCGTCTTCGTCATAGTGCTTTTTCGCTTCGCGATAGAAACCTTCGAGGTCGGCCAGGGCCATTTCGCCGGCGTTTTCCTGCTGCTGTTTTTCCAGATACGCGATCAGCATCCCGAACTGGGTGCCCCAGTCGCCGACGTGGTTGGCGCGGATCACCTTATGACCCAGGAACTCCAGGGTACGGACTGAAGCATCGCCAATGATGGTCGAACGCAGATGGCCGACGTGCATCTCTTTCGCTACGTTGGGTGCCGAGTAGTCGACGACGATAGTCTGCGCCTGCGGTTTCGTGACGCCCAGGCGCTCAGACTGCAGCGCGCGGTTGACGTTGTCCGCCAGAAACGCGGGGTCGAGGAAAATATTGATAAAGCCCGGCCCGGCGATTTCAACCTTGTTGGCAATGCCGTTGAGGTCAAGATGAGACAGTACCTGCTCTGCAAGTTGTCGCGGCGCCATACCCAGCTTTTTGGCGACAGCCATCACGCCGTTGGCCTGATAGTCGCCGAACTGAACTTTTGCTGACTGGCGGACCTGGGGTTCGCAATCGGCAGGCGCGCCTGCCGCGATCAGGGCCTGGCTGACTTTTTCTGAGAGAAGAGCCTGAATATTCACCGGAATACCTTAAGTGTAATGCGCCTGCCCCCGAGGGAGGCGGCGCCATAATGTGGACAAATTAGGGCGGGAGTATACTGCATTTGTCCCCGTCCGTCAGCATTGCGCGCGGCGCGCCGGCGTGCGCAATCCATCGCCGGTCAGTTGCCCATCAGCGGGGCGGCGGTTGGTCCGCAGGCCGAAACACGGTAAATTACCTTTTCATTACTGACGAGCATTATTGACGAGCAAACCCATGGCAAACTGGCAGCAAATTGAACCACTGGCCGATATTACGGCGGATCTCCCGCGATTTTCCGATGCGCTTCAGCGCTTCACTGCGCGACTGGGACTGGAGATCGCCGGGCTCGACGCCGACCATATCTCCCTGCGCTGTCATCAGAATACCACTGCGGAACGCTGGCGCCGCGGTCTGGAGCAGTGCGGCACCCTGCTGTCGGAGAATATGATCAACGGCCGGCCCATTTGCCTGTTCAAACTGACGGAGCCGGTCTGCGTGGCGCACTGGCGCTTCCATATCGTTGAGCTGCCGTGGCCGGGTGAAAAGCGTTATCCCCATGAAGGCTGGGAGCATATCGAAATCGTCCTGCCCGGCGATCCGGCAACCTTAAATGCCCGCGCGCTGGCGCTGCTGGCCGATGACGGACTCAGCCAGCCAGGGATCGTGGTCAAAACCAGCTCGCCGAAAGGGGAGCATGAGCGCCTGCCGAATCCCACCCTGGCGGTGACCGACGGCAGCGTGACGGTCAAATTTCATCCGTGGTCTATTGAACAAATCGTCGCCAGCGAGCAAGCCGATACGTAACAGTGTGAAGCCGCGCGGCGTCTGCCGCGTGAAATCGTGACATGCTGCAAAGGTTGTCTGGATCAGGGAGAGAGGAATGGCGGTACTGGAAGTGTGTTGCTACAGCATGGCGTGCGCCCGGGAGGCTGAGCGCTGCGGCGCCGATCGTATTGAGCTCTGCGCCGCGCCGCAGGAAGGGGGATTAACCCCCTCTTATGGGGTGCTGGTCTCGGCCCGCGGGGCGATTACCCTCCCGGTGCATCCGATCGTTCGCCCGCGCGGCGGCGATTTCTGCTACACCGAGGAAGAGTTCGCCGCGATGCTTAACGATATTCGCATGGTGCGGGATCTGGGCTTCCCCGGGCTGGTGACCGGCGTGCTGGATGCTGATGGCCAGGTCGATATCCCGCGGATGAAAAAAATAATGGCCGCGGCCGGGCCGCTGGCGGTGACCTTTCATCGGGCGTTCGATCTGTGCGCCGACCCGCGTCAGGCCTGGAAAACGCTGGGTGAGCTGGGGGTCAAACGTATCCTGACTTCCGGTCAGCAATCCTCGGCGGAGAAAGGTATTTCATTAATTACGGAACTTATTGCCGCAGGGGATACTCCAATCATTATGGCCGGTGCGGGAGTCCGCGCCGCGAACCTGCCGCTGTTTCTGCAGGCGGGGGTGAAAGAGGTCCATAGCTCGGCTGGCCACTGGTTGCCGTCGGAAATGCGCTTTCGTCATCCGGGCGTTTCGATGTCAGCCGATCCCGATGCCGATGAATACAGACGCTACGCCGTGAATGGCGCAGCGGTGGCGGAGATGAAAAGGATTATCTCCGCCTGGAGAAGTTAAACGGTTTTTTGCTGCACATCATGTCGCCCAATATGATGATTGCCCGTACCAGGCCCCTGCCCATTAAACAGGGGCCTTTTTTTATCTCGCTTTTTTCGCCAGCGACTGCTGGGTTTCCGGTTTGGTGGCAATGATCACAGCCCGTAATGGCGCCGGATAGCCTTCCACCGTTTTGCGCTGATCCTGTGGGTCGAGGAAATCGGCCAGCGATTCGGTCGTCATCCATTCGGTGCGTCGCTGCTCCTCTGTCGAGGTGACGCAGGCGTCGACGATGCGCACGTCAATAAACCCGCACTTCTCCAGCCACATTTTCAGGGCCGCCGCCGAGGGGATAAAATAGACGTTGCGCATTTGCGCATAGCGGTCGCCCGGAACCAGCACCGTATTTTCATCTCCTTCAACCACCAGCGTCTCCAGCACCAGCTCGCCCCCTGGCGCCAGCTGATCTTTCAGCTGCCACAGATGGTCCAGCGGCGAGCGGCGGTGGTAGAGCACGCCCATCGAGAACACGGTGTCGAAGGCCTCCAGCGCCGGCAGCTGCTCGATGCCCAGCGGCAGCAAATGCGCCCGCTGGTCGTTACCGAGCAGCTTACGCACCGCTTCAAACTGGCACAGGAACAGCTGGGTGGGATCGATACCGACCGCCAGATGTGCGCCGGCGCCGATCATCCGCCACATGTGATAGCCGCTGCCGCAGCCCACGTCGAGGATAGTCCGGCCAGTGAGATCGGACAGGTGCGGCAGAACGCGCTCCCATTTCCAGTCGGATCGCCATTCGGTATCGATATTGATGCCGTACAGCGAATAAGGGCCTTTGCGCCACGGCATCAGGTTTTTAAGCAGATTTTCGATCCGCCGCTGATGGCCTTCGCTGAGCGGCGTTTCGCTCTCGGCGGTGACGCTGTGCAGAAGATCCAGACGCCAGGGCGTTAGCTCCGGCAGAAATTCTACGGCGCGCTCCCATTCACGAAACTTGCCGTGCAGGGCATCGCGCTGCCAGGCGGCTACCTGGGCAGGCAGCGTCTCCAGCCAGTGAGACAGCGGGCTTTTGGCGATCAGCTGATAGAAGTTACTGAAGTCGATCATGCCTGCTCCCCGGCTTTCACGGCCACCAGCGAGCCAAAGTTAAAGCACTGGAACCACAGTTCGGCATGTTCAAACCCAGCCTGACGCAGGCGGGCTTTATGGGTTTCGACAGAGTCCGTCAGCATCACATTTTCCAGCATGCTGCGTTTCTGGCTGATCTCCAGTTCGCTGTAGCCGTTGGCGCGCTTAAAGTCATGATGCATATTGAACAACAGTTCGCCAACGTGGGCGTCTTCGAAGCTGAATTTTTCCGAGAGCACCAGCGCGCCGCCCGGATTCAGCCCCTGATAGACTTTATTGAGGATCGCCTGGCGATCGCCCGGCTCAAGGAACTGAATAGTAAAGTTCAGGATCACCAGCGAGGCGTTTTCAATGGTCACGTCGCGGATATCCCCTTCAATCACTTCGACCGGCGTCGGCGCTTTATAAGCGTCAATATGGCGACGGCAGCGCTCCACCATCGCGGGCGAGTTATCGATAGCGATAATGCGACAGCCCGGATGGCTAATATTGCGGCGCACGGAGAGGGTGGCGGCGCCCAGCGAACAGCCAAGATCGTAAACCTGAGTGTTGGGCTGAACGAAGCGCTCGGCCAGCATGCCGATCATCGAGATGATATTGGAGTAGCCGGGCACAGAACGCTGGATCATATCGGGGAAGACTTCAGCAACCCGTTCATCAAAGGTCCAGTCGCCGAGGCTGGCAATCGGCGCGGAAAAAAGCGTATCGCGGTGAGACATAACGTTAAACCCGAAAAAACGAAAACGGCGTATTGTGCGCTAACGGAGGGAGAAAACCAACTCCCAGGGCATATACCAAAGATTGGCCAGCACCATTAGCAACAACGCGCACCAGGTGGCGCTCATGCCGGAGCGGCGCCAGTAGTAGACGCGGTGATGAAAACCCCAGGAGTGCATCAGTCGCCCGACAATCAATAAAATCCCGCAAACGTGCACCATCCAGGTCAGAGCGCCGTTCATCTCCATAAATAACAGCAAAATGAGGCCAATCGGCACATATTCGACGGCATTGCCGTGAACACGGATGGCAACCTGCAGCTCGCTAAAGCCGCCGTCACCGTAGCCTACATGGTATTGGGTGCGCAGACGCACCACGTCAAATGAGAACTTCACTAACAATAACGCACCTAAAACGGCATACAGCGCGCTGACCATACGAAAACTCCCTTTAACTCTGGCAGATGGCTCCGGATATGATAGCAGGATATCAGAAAAGAGAAGATTGCTGCGGAATCGACGGCGCATTTCCTGCCGCCGGCAGGGCAGCGCGCAGGTCACCCCACAGGGTATCCACCAGCGCCGGGGCGAAAGCAATGTCCGGAGTATGCAGGAACAACCACGGGGTCCCCGACTGATGCCACTTCGCCAGGGTCTGAAGCCAGACGCGAAACAGTTCCCGGTTATGGGCCATATCGTCACCGCCGATAAACCGCACCATTGGCTGCCGGGCGGTCATCACCGCATGTACCGGCACCTTCGGTTTCTTTTGTTGGGCATCGATCATCGCCGGACTGGTGGCCGCAGCGCTATGGACCGGGCGGCTGTCGAGGATCACGCGGTTGACGTTACGCTCGTGCAGCCCGCGGTTGAGCTGCTGTTCCGCTTCCCCTTTGGCGAAAAACTCGGGATGACGAACTTCGACGCCGTAGGTGAAATCCTTCGGCAGTCCGTCGAGAAAATGCCATAGCGCGGGGAGATCGCGAGGACCGAACGTCGCCGGCAGCTGCAGCCAGTACTGGCCGATGCGCGAGGCCAGCGGCGCCAGGCGGGCAAAAAATTCGCTGCTTAACTCGTCGCAATGGCGCAGGGCGGCCTGGTGCGAGATGGTGGCCGGGAATTTGAAGCAGAAGCGGAAGTCATCGTGGGTCTGTTCGTACCAGCGGGCGACAATCTCCGGCTTTGGTAGCGCATACAGGGTGGTGTTGCCCTCCACGCAGTTAAAGTGGCGGGCGTACTCTTCAAGGCTGGTGATGCCAAGGCGCACCCATTTCGGGTGCGACCACTGGGGAAGCCCAATATAAATCATAGCGCCGTGAGGATCTCCTCGGTACTGCGCACCCGGCCGATGCGCGGGAAAATATGCGTCATACTGCCCTGATGCTGCTCGGCGGAGGCGGCGCTGCAGGCATCTTCGGCGATGACCAGGTTAAAACCCAGCTCCCAGGCGTTGCGGGCGGTGGATTCGACGCCGATGTTGGTGGAGATGCCGCAGAGAATAATGGTGTCGATCCCGCGGCGGCGCAGCTGAAGCTCAAGGTCGGTGCCATAGAACGCGCCCCACTGGCGTTTGGTCACTTCGATATCGCTCTCCTGCTTACCCAGCGTGGCCGGGTAGGTCCACCAGTTTTCGGGCAGCGTATGCGCCCCGGCCTGAGCGTCGACAGGCTGTTTCAGCGCTTCGGCGAAATCGGCCGACCAGCCCACGCGGACCATGATGACCGGCGAACCCTGTTGCCGGCACTTGTCTGCCAGGCGAGCGGCGCGCGCCACCACCTCGTCAGCCCGATGCGGGCCGCCGGCGAAAGGCAGAATGCCTTCCTGCAGATCGATTACCACCAGCGCCGTGTTTTTTGCATTGAGTTCTAACATGGTATCCCCGTATCTTCATCTGTTGTCAGGCGGCTACAATACCTTTGCGGCTTCAGCAAAAGAGTAACAAATTTTGTTAATTTATGTGAGTGTGGACGTTAAGCGCGCAGCAAAGCAGCGTACATCGTGCGTCGGACTTATCGAACGACAGAATTTCCAGTATAATAGCCGCCTTTTTTCATTCAGTTGTGACATCAGCTAAAGCTGCGACCTCGTCGCCTGCAGGGCAGACGACAATCCGCCGACGGCTAAGTTAAGGGATATCTCATGCGTACAGAATATTGCGGACAGCTTCGACAGTCCCACGTTGGGCAGCAGGTGACTCTGTGTGGTTGGGTCAACCGCCGTCGCGATCTCGGTAGCCTCATTTTTATCGATATGCGCGACCGCGAAGGCATCGTTCAGGTGTTTTTCGATCCGGATCGTGCGGATGCGTTGAAGTTAGCCTCTGAACTGCGTAATGAGTTCTGCATTCAGGTCACTGGTACCGTTCGCGCGCGTGAAGAGAAAAACATCAACGCGGACATGGCCACCGGCGCTATCGAAGTGCTGGCTTCCGATCTGACGATCATTAACCGCTCAGAATCGCTGCCGCTGGACTCCAATCACGTCAACACCGAAGAAGCGCGTCTGAAATACCGCTACCTCGACCTGCGTCGTCCGGAGATGGCGCAGCGCCTGAAAACCCGCGCGAAAATTACCAGCTTTGTGCGCCGCTTTATGGACGACCATGGCTTCCTCGACATCGAAACCCCGATGCTGACTAAAGCCACCCCGGAAGGCGCCCGCGATTACCTCGTGCCTTCCCGCGTGCACAAAGGCAAATTCTACGCGCTGCCGCAGTCGCCGCAGCTGTTCAAACAGCTGCTGATGATGTCCGGCTTCGATCGCTACTATCAGATCGTCAAATGCTTCCGCGATGAAGACCTGCGTGCCGACCGTCAGCCTGAATTCACCCAGATCGACGTGGAAACCTCCTTTATGACCGCGCCGCAGGTGCGTGAGATCATGGAGGCGATGGTGCGTCAGCTGTGGCTGGAAGTGAAAGGCGTCGACCTGGGCGAGTTCCCGATCATGACCTTCGCCGAAGCCGAACGTCGCTATGGCTCCGATAAACCGGATCTGCGTAACCCGATGGAGCTGGTGGACGTCGCCGACCTGCTGAAGTCTGTGGAATTCGCGGTCTTTGCCGGCCCGGCCAACGATCCGAAAGGGCGCGTGGCGGCCCTGCGCGTCCCGGGCGGGGCCTCTCTGACCCGCAAGCTGATTGACGAATACGGCAACTTTGTGAAGATCTACGGCGCGAAAGGGCTGGCCTATATTAAAGTGACCGAGCGTGCCAAAGGCATGGACGGGATCAACAGCCCGGTGGCCAAATTCCTGACCGCTGAAATCGTGGAAGCGATCCTTGACCGCACCGGCGCGCAGGATGGAGACATGATCTTCTTCGGCGCCGACAACAAGAAAGTAGTGGCCGACGCGCTGGGCGCGCTGCGTCTGAAGCTGGGTAAAGATCTGAGCCTGACTGACGAGAGCAAATGGGCGCCGCTGTGGGTGATCGACTTCCCGATGTTCGAAGACGACGGCGAAGGCGGCCTGACGGCGATGCACCATCCGTTCACCTCGCCGAAAGATATGACCGCGGATGAGCTGAAAGCCGCGCCGGAAGAGGCTGTAGCCAACGCCTACGATATGGTTATTAACGGTTATGAAGTCGGCGGCGGTTCGGTGCGTATCCACCGCGGCGAGATGCAGCAGACCGTATTTGGTATTCTGGGCATTAACGAACAGGAACAGCGTGAGAAATTCGGCTTCCTGCTGGATGCGCTGAAGTACGGTACGCCGCCGCATGCAGGTCTGGCCTTCGGTCTTGACCGTCTGACCATGCTGCTGACCGGTACCGATAACATCCGCGACGTTATCGCTTTCCCGAAAACCACCGCGGCCGCCTGCCTGATGACCGAAGCGCCAAGCTTCGCCAATCCGGCGGCGCTCGGTGAGCTGGGTATTCAGGTTGTGGAGAAAGAGGCAAAAGCGTCTCTGGAGAACAAGTAATATGTCATTTAAGCTGCCCGTTTCGGTGCTGGTGGTCATTTACGCCGAAGATACGAAACGGGTGCTGATGTTGCAGCGGCGCGACGATCCCGCGTTCTGGCAGTCGGTCACCGGCAGCCTGGAAGCTGGAGAGACCGCGCTGCAGGCCGCCGCGCGTGAAGTAAAGGAAGAGGTCGCCATTGACGTTGCCTGCGAGCAACTGACCTTAATCGACTGTCAGCGCACGGTGGAGTTCGAGATATTTTCTCATTTGCGTCATCGCTATGCGCCGGGTGTAGAGCGCAATACGGAATTCTGGTTCTGTCTTGCGCTGCCTCATGAGCGGGAGATTACTTTCACCGAACATCTGGCCTATCGCTGGGTCAGCGCGACGGAAGCCGCTGCGCTGACCAAGTCGTGGAGCAACCGGCAGGCGATTGAAGAATTTGTAATTAACGCCGCCTGAAAGGGCGCGCTTTTTGGAGAGTTTTTTATGGCAGGTCATAGTAAATGGGCCAACACCAAACACCGCAAAGCGGCACAGGATGCCAAACGCGGTAAAATCTTTACGAAAATCATTCGCGAGCTGGTCACCGCCGCGCGTCTGGGCGGCGGCGATCCGGCTTCCAACCCGCGTCTGCGTGCGGCCGTTGATAAAGCGCTGTCTAACAACATGACTCGCGACACCCTGAACCGCGCCATCGCGCGCGGCGTCGGCGGCGATGAAGACGCGAACATGGAAACCATCATTTATGAAGGCTACGGCCCTGGCGGCACCGCGGTGATGGTGGAATGTCTGTCCGACAACCGTAACCGTACCGTTGCGGAAGTGCGTCACGCCTTCACCAAAACCGGGGGTAACCTCGGCACCGATGGTTCCGTCTCCTACCTGTTCAGCAAGAAAGGCGTTATCTCCTTCGAGAAAGGCGATGAAGACACTATCATGGAAGCGGCGCTGGAAGCAGGCGCAGAAGACGTGGTGACCTATGACGACGGCGCCATCGACGTCTACACCGCCTGGGAAGAGATGGGCGCTGTGCGCGACGCGCTGGAAGCCGCCGGCCTGAAAGCCGACGCTGCCGAAGTCTCAATGATTCCGTCCACCAAAGCGGATATGGATGCCGAGACGGCGCCGAAGCTGCTGCGTCTGATCGATATGCTCGAAGACTGCGACGACGTGCAGGAAGTGTACCATAACGGCGAGATCTCCGACGAGGTCGCAGCCACCCTGTGATGCAGCCGCATCCACGGTTAACCGGAGGCGCGTGATGGCTATTATTCTCGGCATTGACCCGGGGTCGCGCGTTACCGGTTATGGCGTGATCCGCCAGGTTGGGCGGCAGCTGAGCTATCTGGGCAGCGGATGCATCCGCACCAAAGTGGACGATCTGCCGTCGCGGCTGAAGCTCATCTACGCCGGGGTGACGGAGATCATCACCCAGTTCCAGCCCGACTATTTCGCCATTGAGCAGGTCTTTATGGCCAAGAATGCCGACTCGGCGTTAAAGCTCGGGCAGGCGCGCGGGGTGGCGATCGTCGCAGCGACCAATCAGGCGCTGCCGGTGTTTGAATACGCCGCCCGTCAGGTCAAGCAGACCGTTGTCGGGATTGGCAGCGCCGAAAAGAGCCAGGTCCAGCATATGGTGCGCACCTTGCTCAAGCTGCCCGCTAATCCGCAGGCGGATGCGGCGGATGCGCTGGCGATCGCCATCACCCATTGCCATGTCAGCCAGAATGCCGCTCAGATCAGCGAGACCCGGCTCAATCTGGCGCGGGGGCGCTTACGATAATCGCAAATCAGGCTGGATATCTATCCAGCCTTTTTTTATGATACCGCCTGATACTTAGACCATAACGCAGGAGCCCCACGTGATAGGCAGACTCAGAGGCATCATTCTCGAAAAACAACCCCCGCTGGTGTTGCTGGAAACGGCGGGCGTCGGCTATGAAGTGCATATGCCAATGACCTGCTTCTATGAGCTGCCGGAGGCCGGGCAGGAGGCGATCGTCTTCACCCACTTTGTGGTGCGTGAAGATGCCCAGCTGCTGTATGGGTTTAACAACAAACAGGAACGTACCCTGTTTAAAGAGCTGATTAAAACCAACGGCGTGGGGCCCAAGCTGGCGCTGGCGATCCTCTCCGGCATGTCGGCGCAGCAGTTCGTCAACGCCGTTGAACGGGAAGAGGTCGCCTCGCTGGTGAAGCTGCCGGGGATTGGCAAAAAAACCGCTGAACGTCTGATCGTTGAGATGAAAGATCGCTTCAAAGGGCTGCACGGCGACCTGTTCACCCCGGCGGCCGATCTGGTGCTGACCTCGCCGGCAGGCCCAACGGCGGACGATGCCGAGCAGGAAGCGGTTGCCGCGCTGGTCGCGCTGGGCTATAAACCGCAGGAGGCCAGCCGGATGGTCAGCAAGATCGCGCGTCCGGACGCCAACAGTGAAATGCTAATTCGCGAAGCGCTGCGCGCTGCGTTGTGAGGTAAGGGATGATTGAAGCAGACCGGCTGGTATCGGCAGACAGCAGCGGCTTTGAAGAGGCCGCTGACCGCGCCATCCGCCCAAAATTGCTGGCAGAGTATGTCGGCCAGCCGCAGGTGCGTTCGCAGATGGAGATCTTTATCCAGGCGGCGAAGCTGCGCGGCGACGCCCTCGATCACCTGCTGATTTTTGGCCCGCCAGGGTTGGGGAAAACCACCCTGGCCAATATCGTCGCCAATGAAATGGGGGTGAATCTGCGTACCACCTCCGGCCCGGTGCTGGAGAAGGCGGGCGATCTCGCCGCGATGCTCACCAACCTCGAACCGCACGATGTTCTGTTTATCGATGAGATCCATCGCCTCTCGCCGGTGGTGGAAGAGGTGCTCTATCCGGCAATGGAAGACTACCAGCTGGATATTATGATTGGCGAAGGTCCCGCGGCGCGTTCCATCAAGATCGATCTGCCGCCGTTTACCCTGATCGGCGCCACCACCCGCGCCGGTTCGTTGACCTCGCCGCTGCGCGACCGCTTTGGCATCGTGCAGCGTCTGGAGTTCTATCAGATCCCCGATCTGCAGCATATTGTCAGCCGCAGCGCCCGCCATATGGGGCTGGAGATGAGCGACGAGGGCGCGCTGGAAGTAGCCCGCCGTTCACGCGGCACGCCGCGTATTGCCAACCGTCTGCTGCGCCGGGTGCGTGACTTTGCGGAAGTGCGCCACGACGGCACCATCTCCGCCGATATTGCCGCCCAGGCGCTGGATATGCTTAACGTCGATGCGGAAGGGTTCGACTATATGGACCGTAAGCTGCTGCTGGCGGTGATAGATAAGTTCTTTGGCGGTCCGGTGGGGCTGGACAACCTCGCCGCCGCGATTGGCGAAGAGCGGGAAACCATTGAAGATGTACTGGAGCCCTACTTAATTCAGCAGGGCTTTCTGCAGCGTACGCCGCGGGGAAGAATGGCGACGGTGCGCGCCTGGAATCATTTCGGGATTACGCCGCCGGAGATGCCGTAGCGCGTTGCGGTTGAGCAGTTCATGGTGAAGCCCGGTCAGCAGCGTGACCGGGCTTTTTCATTTTCAGCTGGCGGCTTTTTTCGTCATGCTGAGAATAAACAGCACCGCGGCGCAGAGCACCACCGACGGCCCGGCCGGGGTATCGTAGAAAGCCGAGAAGGTTAACCCGCCGGTAACGGCCAGCATGCCCACGCCCACCGCCACGGCGGCCATCTGCTCCGGCGTGCGGGCAAAACGGCGGGCGGTGGCGGCCGGGATAATCAGCAGGGAAGTGATGATCAGCGCCCCGACGAACTTCATCGCCACGCCGATAGTCAGGGCGGTGACCAGCATCAACAGCAGCTTGACCCGCTGCAGCTTCACGCCGTCGACAAACGCCAGGTCCGGACTGATGGTCATCGCCAGCAGATTTCGCCACTGCCAGAGCAGAATGCCAATCACAATCACCACGCCAGTGGCAATGGCGATCAGGTCCTGCGGCGTAACCGCCAGCAGATCGCCGAACAGGTACGCCATCAGATCGACGCGGACGTTAGACATCAGACTGACCACCACCAGCCCCAGGGACAGCGCGCTGTGCGCCATGATGCCCAGCAGGGTATCGATCGCCAGATGCGGTCGTTTTTCCAGCCACACCAGCCCGCCGGCCAGCAGCAGGGTCACGACGATCACCGCATAGAACGGATTGACGTTAAGCAATAAACCGAAAGCGACGCCGAGCAGAGACGCATGCGCCAGCGTGTCGCCGAAATAAGACATGCGGCGCCAGACCACAAAGGAGCCCAGCGGACCAGCGGCGCAGGCCAGCATCATCCCGGCAAGCCAGCCAGGTAACAGAAGTTCAATCATTAGCGGCTGTTTCCCCGACGCAGTACAATTCGCCCCTGTAGGTCGTGGCGGTGATTATGGTGGTGGCGGTATATCCCCAGCTGTTCCGCGCCGCGCGGGCCGAACATGGAGATAAACTCCGGGTGCATGGAGACCACCTCCGGTGCGCCAGAGCAGCAGATATGCTGGTTCAGGCACAGAACTTCGTCGGTTTTGGCCATCACCAGATGCAGATCGTGGGATACCATTAGCACCGCGCAGTCCAGTTCATGGCGCAGCTGGTTGATAAGATCGTAGAGCGCCACCTGGCCGTTGACGTCAACACCCTGGGTCGGTTCATCCAGCACCAGCAGCTGCGGACGGTTGAGCAGGGCGCGGGCCAGCAGTACGCGCTGCGTTTCACCGCCGGAGAGCTTTTGCATCGGCGCATCGATCAGATGCCCCGCCTGCACGCGCTTCAGCGCCGGCAGGATGTCGTCTTTACGGGTGCCCGGGCGCAAACGCAGGAAGCGGCTGACGGTCAGCGGCAGCGTGGCGTCCAGATGCAGTTTCTGCGGCACATAGCCGATGCGCAGGCGTGCGTCACGCTTGATAACACCCTCTGTCGGTGCTACCAGCCCGAGAACCACCCGCACAAGGGTCGATTTGCCGGCGCCGTTGGGGCCCAGCAGGGTTAAGATTTTGCCTGGCGTGAGAGCCAGCGAGATGTCAGACAACACGCGGCGTTGGCCAAAGGCCACCGAGACATTTTCCAGCGTTACAAGGTTTGTCATAGTAATTTAGGGGTTGCACAAGCTAGTGAATGTTATAATATCACATCACACTCACTTATTTCGATGACTAGACGCATTATGTTACATAAAAATACGCTTCTTTGCGCTGGACTTGGCGCTGTTTTTTTGTTCGCGCAGGTACCGCTGGCCAGCGCCGCCGTGGTGACTTCTATGAAACCGCTGGGCTTTATTGCGGCGGCCATCGCCGATGGGGTTACCGAGACCCAGGTGCTGCTGCCCGATGGCGCCTCCGAGCATGATTATTCCCTCCGTCCTTCTGATGTAAAACGCTTACAGAACGCAGACTTAGTGGTGTGGATTGGTCCGGAAATGGAAGCCTTTATGGATAAGTCGACGCAAAGCATTGCGGCGAATAAAAAGGTGACGATTGCCGAGCTGGATGGGGTCAAACCGCTGCTCATCACCGGGGCGGACGACGATGACGATCACCATGATCATGACCATGGCGCAGCAGAAAAAGGTGACGGCGATCACCATCACGGTATTTACAATATGCATCTGTGGTTATCCCCAGAGATAGCGCGGCTTTCGGCGGTTGCAATCCACGATAAATTATTGGAACTTATGCCGCAGAGTCGAGCCAAACTCGACAGCAACCTGCAGCAGTTCGAGACCGCGCTGGCGGCGACCGACAAGCAGGTGAGCAATGAGCTGGCACCGCTGAAAGGGAAGGGCTATTTCGTTTTTCATGACGCCTACGGTTACTTTGAAAAACACTACGGTTTGACCTCGCTGGGGCACTTTACCGTCAACCCTGAAATACAGCCCGGTGCGCAGCGTTTACACGAAATCAGAACACAACTGGTTGAGCAGAAAGCCACTTGCGTTTTTGCTGAGCCACAGTTCAGGCCAGCGGTTATCGAAGCTGTTGCCCGGGGCACGTCTGTGCGCATGGGGACCCTGGATCCACTGGGGACAGGAATTACGCTGGGTAAAACGAGTTACCCGCAATTCCTCACCCAACTGGCGAATCAGTATTCGAGCTGCCTGAAAGGAGATTAACGAGGAAGTGAATACGTGCAACAGATAGCCCGCGCTGTCACTCAGGCATTCAACAATCTGCCACGACCTCATCGCGTTATGCTGGGGTCGCTTAGCGTTCTTACCTTAGCGGTCGCCGTCTGGCGACCCTATATTTACCACCCGGAATCCGCCCCCATCGTCAGAACCATTGAACTGGAAAAAAGCGAGATCCGCTCCCTGCTGCCGGAAGCCTCCGAGCCGATCGATCAGGCCCCGCAGGAAGAAGAAGCCATTCCTCAGGATGAGCTCGACGAAAAAGCCGATAGCGATGCCGGCGGGCACGAATATGTGGTGTCGACCGGCGATACGCTCAGCAGTATTCTGAACCAGTACGGTATCGATATGGGCGATATCGCCCAGCTTTCCTCCGCCGATAAAGAGCTGCGCAACCTGAAGATTGGCCAGCAGCTCTCCTGGACCCTGACCGCCGACGGCGATCTGCAGAGCTTGACCTGGGAGATGTCCCGCCGCGAGACCCGCACCTATACCCGTGTGGATAACGGTTTTAAAATGAGCAGCGAGCTGCAGAAAGGCGATTGGGTCAACAGCGTGCTGAAGGGCACCGTCGGCGCCAGCTTTGTCTCCAGCGCGCGTGATGCCGGGCTGACCAGCACGGAAATCAGCGCGGTGATCAAGGCCATGCAGTGGCAGATGGATTTCCGTAAGCTGAAGAAAGGCGACGAATTCTCGGTATTGATGTCGCGCGAAATGCTCGACGGCAAACGTGAGCAAAGCCAGTTACTCGGCGTGCGTCTTCGCTCTGACGGTAAGGATTACTATGCCATCCGCGCCGAAGACGGCAAATTCTACGACCGCAACGGCACGGGTCTGGCGAAGGGCTTTATGCGCTTCCCAACGGCGCGTCAGTTCCGCGTCTCCTCTAACTTTAATCCGCGTCGTCTGAACCCGGTCACCGGCCGCGTCGCGCCGCACCGTGGCGTCGATTTCGCGATGCCGCAGGGAACGCCAGTGCTGGCGGTGGGCGATGGTGAAGTAGTCGTGGCCAAACGCAGCGGCGCTGCCGGGTATTACGTCGCGATCCGCCACGGTCGCACCTATACCACTCGCTACATGCACCTGCGTAAGCTGTTAGTGAAGCCGGGGCAGAAAGTGAAGCGCGGGGATCGCATTGCGCTGTCGGGGAATACCGGACGCTCTACCGGGCCACACCTGCACTACGAAGTGTGGATCAACCAGCAGGCGGTCAACCCGCTGACGGCTAAGCTGCCGCGTACCGAAGGGCTGAGCGGTTCCGACCGGACCGACTATCTGGCGCAGGTCAAAGAGGTCGTTCCGCAGCTGCGGTTTGACTAACCACCGGTCAGTGGAAAGCCGGTGCCCCAGGGCGCCGGCTTTTTCTTTTGTAGGATACCCGACGTCTCGCTACACTATCCCATTATCTTGATTAAGCAGTCGATCTGCGGATTGGGCATGGAAACGAAAAAAAATAATATTGAGTTTATCCCTAAGTTTGAAAAATCCTTTTTACTGCCGCGCTACTGGGGCGCCTGGCTGGGGGTCTTTGCCTTCGCCGGTATTGCGCTGACGCCGCCATCCTTTCGCGATCCGCTCCTCGGCAAACTCGGTCGTCTGGTGGGGCGTCTGGCGAAAAGCTCGCGCCGCCGGGCGCAGATTAATTTGCTGTACTGCTTCCCGGAAAAAAGCGAGTACGAGCGGGAAGCGATTATCGACGCCATGTATGCCTCGGCGCCGCAGGCGATGGTGATGATGGCCGAGCTGGGCCTGCGCGATCCGCAGAAAATCCTTGCCCGCGTTGACTGGCAGGGGAAAGCGATCATCGACGAGATGCAGCGCAATAATGAGAAGGTGATTTTTCTCGTTCCGCATGCATGGGGTGTGGATATCCCGGCGATGCTGATGGCCTCCGGCGGGCAGAAGATGGCGGCGATGTTCCATAACCAGGGTAACCCGGTGTTCGATTACGTGTGGAATACCGTGCGTCGTCGTTTTGGCGGGCGTATGCACGCGCGCAACGATGGGATCAAACCGTTTATTCAGTCGGTGCGCCAGGGCTACTGGGGCTACTATCTGCCCGATCAGGATCACGGCGCCGAACACAGCGAGTTTGTGGATTTCTTTGCCACCTACAAGGCCACGCTGCCGGCGATTGGCCGCTTAATGAAAGTATGCCGCGCCCGCGTCGTACCGCTGTTCCCGGTCTACGATGGCAAGACGCATCGCCTGACGGTGCTGGTGCGCCCGCCGATGGACGATCTGCTGGACGCTGACGATACGACCATCGCCCGGCGGATGAACGAAGAAGTGGAAGTGTTTGTTAAGCCGCACACCGAGCAGTATACCTGGATCCTGAAGCTGCTGAAAACGCGCAAGCCGGGTGAAATTGAGCCCTACAAACGCAAAGAGCTGTTCCCGAAAAAGAAATAAAAAAAGCCTCCGTCAGGAGGCTTTTTTATCTCTACCGTGCTTACTCGACGGTGAGGATACGGGTGGTGTTGGTGCTGCCGATGGTGCTCATCACGTCACCCTGGGTCACGACCACGAGGTCGCCGGAGACCAGATAGCCTTTGTCCCGCAGCAGATTGACGGCGTCGTGCGCGGCGGCCACCCCGTCATTCTGGCTGTCGAAGAACACCGGCGTCACCCCGCGGTAGAGGGCGGTCAGGTTCAGGGTGCGCTCGTGGCGGGAGAGGGCGAAAATCGGCAGACCGGAGCTAATGCGCGAAGTCATCAGCGCGGTACGGCCCGATTCGGTCATGGTGATGATGGCGGTGATGCCTTTCAGGTGGTTGGCGGCATACATCGCCGACATGGCAATCGCTTCTTCCACGTTGTCGAACTGGACGTCCAGACGGTGTTTGGAGACGTTGAGGCTAGGGATTTTTTCCGCGCCCAGACACACGCGCGCCATCGCGGCCACGGTTTCCGAAGGATACTGACCGGCAGCGGTCTCCGCGGAGAGCATCACCGCATCGGTACCATCCAGCACGGCGTTGGCCACGTCCATCACTTCCGCGCGAGTCGGCATCGGGTTGGTGATCATCGACTCCATCATCTGGGTGGCGGTGATGACGGAACGGTTCAGCTGACGGGCACGACGGATCAGCGCTTTCTGGATGCCCACCAGCTCAGGATCGCCGATCTCGACGCCGAGGTCGCCACGGGCAACCATTACCACATCGGAGGCGAGGATCACGTCGTCCATCGCATCCTGATCGCAAACCGCTTCGGCACGCTCAACTTTGGCGACGATTTTCGCATCGCAGCCGGCATCGCGCGCCAGGCGACGGGCGTAGTTCAGGTCTTCGCCGCAGCGCGGGAAAGAGACGGCCAGGTAGTCGACGCCGATTTTAGCGGCGGTGACGATATCAGCTTTATCTTTGTCGGTCAGCGCTTCGGCAGACAGGCCGCCGCCCAGCTTGTTGATCCCTTTGTTGTTGGACAACGGGCCGCCGACGGTCACTTCAGTGAACACTTTCATCCCCTGAACTTCGAGGACTTTCAGCTGCACGCGACCATCGTCGAGCAATAAGATATCGCCCGGCACGACGTCCGCCGGCAGGCCTTTATAGTCGATCCCGACTTTCTCTTTGTCGCCTTCGCCTTTGCCAAGGTTTGCGTCGAGCAGGAATTTATCGCCGACGTTGAGGAAAATTTTGCCTTCTTTGAAGGTCGATACGCGAATTTTTGGTCCCTGGAGGTCGCCGAGGATGGCCACATGACGGCCCAGTTTTGCCGCAATCTCACGCACTTTGTCGGCACGGAGCTGATGATCTTCCGGGGTGCCGTGAGAGAAGTTCATACGTACTACGTTTGCGCCCGCGGCGATAACCTTTTCCAGGTTGTTATCGCGGTCAGTTGCCGGGCCTAAGGTAGTAACGATTTTGGTTCTGCGAAGCCTTCTGGACATGTAATACTCCGTTGACTGATACAACTTTGGTGTTGCGTGAACATGGATTCGGTAGCGCCAGCCTGCAACGTCGCACAGCCGGATCGTTATCGAAGGTGTAATGGGGTACTGCTTGTTATCAACTTTTATTGATTATCACTGGGTACGAATGGTTCTTTATCAAAACGCGATTCCTTCAGCGCTTCCTTGACCCTCTTCAAGTTATCTCTGAATTTTGCCCCCCGACGCAAGGTAAAGCCAGTCGCCAACACGTCAATGACGGTCAACTGGGCCAAACGGGAGACCATCGGCATATAGATGTCGGTATCTTCCGGCACATCAAGGGTAATGGCGAGCGTGGCTTCCCTGGCTAGCGGCGTACCGGCGGAGGTGAGAGCGATCACCATGGCATCGTTTTCACGAGCCAGCTGCGCCAGCTCCACCAGGCTCTTGGTTCTTCCGGTATGCGAGATAATCACCACCACATCATCGTCATCGCAATTCATACAGCTCATCCGTTGCAGGACAATGTCGTCGGAATAGATGACCGGCACGTTAAAGCGGAAAAATTTGTTCATCGCGTCGTGAGCGACCGCCGCTGAGGAGCCGAGGCCGAAAAAGGCGATTTTTTTGGCCTGAGTCAGCAGATCCACTGCGCGATTTACCGCCGACATGTCGAGAGAATGGTGCACCTGATCTAAACTCGCCATGGCCGATTCGAATATTTTTCCCGTGTATGACTCAACGCTGTCGTCTTCATCGACATTCCGGTTAACATAGAGCGTGCCGTGCGCAAGGCTCTGGGCCAGATGCAGTTTGAAGTCAGGGAATCCGCGGGTTTCGAGACTACGGCAGAAGCGATTGACGGTCGGTTCGCTAACCCCGGCCTCAAGGGCGAGGGCGGCGATGCTCGAATGAATGGCCTGCTCGGGGGTGGCGAGGATCACTTCCGCCACTTTGCGTTCAGATTTGCTAAGGTGTTCCAGTCGGGACTGGATTTTTTCCAGCATGTTCATTAGTAACAGGGCGCTCATCAATGGAAACGATTTCATTAATGGGTGAAATCATTGGGCGTTTTAGCAAGAATATACCCCTCCGCAAGCGCAAGCGGTGAGGAATGACGTGAAATGATGTTGTTTTTTTTCATTACATGATCAGGGTCGTATTTTACTGACCTGAACCAGGTACAAACAACGAACAATAACGGCCGAATGCCCAAATCATCGCCGAATGTTTTCACCCTGTGCGGTTTTACCGCCGCAAACGAAGGGGAAGGCTTTCGGGAAATACGTAAACACAGTACAGTGCAGTGTAAGAAAATTACAAATATAGCCTGGCAAAAGCACCAGACTATCAACTGAGGAGAATGACATGGCGGTAACGCAAACGGCCCAGGCATGCGACCTGGTCATTTTCGGCGCGAAGGGCGACCTGGCGCGGCGTAAATTGTTGCCTTCCCTGTATCAGCTTGAAAAGGCGGGCCAGATCCACGCTGACACCAGAATCATTGGCGTCGGCCGTGCCGACTGGGATAAAGCGGCTTATACCAAAGTCGTGCGCGAAGCGCTGGAAACCTTCATGAAGGAAAAAATTGATGAAGGTTTGTGGGATACCCTGAGCGGACGCCTGGAGTTCTGTAATCTTGACGTCAATGACACCAGCGGCTTCACCCGCCTGGGTGAGATGCTGGATCAAAAGAACCGTGTCACCATCAACTATTTCGCTATGCCGCCGAGCACCTTTGGCGCGATCTGTAAAGGGCTGGGCGAAGCGAAGCTTAATGCCAAGCCTGCGCGCGTGGTCATGGAAAAACCGCTCGGCACCTCGCTGGAAACCTCCCGTGAAATCAACGACCAGGTCGGCGAGTTTTTTGAAGAGTGTCAGGTCTACCGTATCGACCACTATCTCGGTAAAGAGACGGTCCTCAACCTGCTGGCGCTGCGCTTCGCCAACTCCCTGTTCGTCAATAACTGGGACTGCCGCACCATCGATCACGTCGAAATCACCGTCGCGGAAGAGGTGGGTATTGAAGGGCGCTGGGGTTACTTCGACCAGGCCGGGCAGATGCGCGACATGATCCAGAACCACCTGCTGCAGATCCTGTGCATGATTGCCATGTCGCCGCCGTCCGATCTCAGCGCCGACAGCATCCGTGATGAAAAGGTCAAGGTGCTGAAATCCCTGCGCCGTATTGACCGCTCCAACGTGCGCGAGAAAACCGTTCGCGGCCAGTATACCGCCGGCTTTGCCCAGGGCAAAAAAGTGCCTGGCTATCTCGAAGAGGAGGGGGCCAACAAGACCAGCAACACTGAAACCTTCGTGGCGATCCGCGTCGATATCGATAACTGGCGCTGGGCTGGCGTACCGTTCTATCTGCGCACCGGCAAACGTCTGCCGACCAAATGCTCAGAGGTAGTGGTTTACTTCAAAACCCCGGAACTGAATCTGTTTAAAGAGACCTGGCAGGAGCTGCCGCAGAACAAGCTGACCATTCGCCTGCAGCCGGACGAAGGGGTAGATATCCAGGTACTGAACAAAGTGCCGGGCCTCGATCATAAACATAACCTGCAGATCACTAAACTGGATCTGAGCTACTCCGAAACCTTCAACCAGACGCATCTGGCCGATGCCTATGAACGTCTGCTGCTGGAGACCATGCGTGGTATTCAGGCGCTGTTTGTTCGCCGCGACGAAGTAGAAGAGGCGTGGAAATGGGTTGACTCCATTACCGAAGCCTGGGCAGCCGACCGCGATGCGCCGAAACCGTATCAGGCCGGGACCTGGGGACCGGTTGCGTCGGTGGCCATGATCACTCGCGACGGTCGTTCATGGAACGAGTTCGAGTAAGGCTGGAGGCTAATCCGTCAGGGTTATTTTACCGGTAACATGATCTGACGCAGAAAGTCGCACGCTTTTTAATCTTTTAAGCCCCGTGAGGATTCACCCACGGGGCTTTTTTTATTACACTGCCTGCAGACATTTTGCCCCTGAGCGCTGGTGTTTGTGGCCTTTACCACGTCAACACGTCATCACGCAGCGGCCGGACAGATAAAAATTTGAGGAGCCTTTATGAATTCGACAATGTTACGGGTAACAAATCGCATTATCGAACGGTCGCGTGACACCCGCGCGGCTTACCTCGCAAGGATTAACCAGGCCAAAACCGACACCGTGCATCGTGCGCAACTGGCCTGCGGCAATCTGGCTCACGGATTCGCGGCCTGCCAGGCTGACGACAAAGCCTCCCTGAAGAGCATGTTGCGCAACAACATTGCCATCATCACCTCCTACAACGACATGTTGTCCGCTCACCAGCCCTATGAACACTACCCGGAGATCATCCGCAAAGCGCTGCACAGCGCCAATGCGGTCGGCCAGGTCGCCGGCGGCGTGCCGGCGATGTGCGACGGCGTAACGCAGGGGCAGGACGGGATGGAGCTTTCACTCCTGAGCCGCGAGGTGATCGCTATGTCCGCCGCCATCGGTCTGTCGCATAACATGTTCGACGGGGCCCTGTATCTCGGGGTCTGCGATAAAATTGTTCCCGGTCTGACCATGGCGGCGCTCTCATTTGGCCATCTGCCGTCGGTCTTTATTCCCTCCGGTCCGATGGCCAGCGGCCTGCCGAATAAAGAGAAGGTTCGCATTCGCCAGCTGTATGCAGAAGGGAAAGTTGACCGTATGGCGCTCCTGGAGTCCGAAGCCGCCTCTTATCACGCGCCGGGGACCTGTACTTTCTACGGAACGGCGAACACCAACCAGATGGTGGTCGAATTTATGGGCATGCAGCTGCCGGGCTCGTCCTTTGTCCATCCGGATGCTCCGCTGCGGGAAGCGCTGACCGCCGCCGCCGCGCGCCAGGTCACCCGCATGACCGGCAACGGCAATGAGTGGATGCCGCTGGGCAAAATGTTTGACGAAAAAGTGGTGGTCAACGGCATAGTGGCGCTGCTGGCGACCGGTGGCTCCACCAACCACACTATGCACCTGGTGGCGATGGCCCGCGCGGCGGGAATTATCATTAACTGGGACGATTTCTCCGACCTGTCAGACGTGGTGCCGCTGCTGGCGCGCCTCTATCCCAACGGCCCGGCGGATATCAACCACTTCCAGGCGGCAGGCGGCGTTCCGGTACTGGTGCGCGAGCTGCTGAAAGGCGGCCTGCTGCATGAGGATGTTCACACCGTGGCCGGCTTTGGCCTGTCGCGCTACACCCTGGAGCCATGGCTGAATAACGGCGAGCTGGACTGGCGCGAAGGGGCGACAGCGCCATTGGACGACCAGGTCATCGCGACCTTTGAAAAACCATTCTCCCGCCACGGCGGCACCAAGGTGCTGAGCGGCAACCTGGGACGCGCGGTGATGAAAACTTCGGCGGTCCCGGTGGAGAACCAGGTGATTGAAGCGCCGGCGGTGGTATTCGAGAGCCAGCACGACGTGTTGCCGGCCTTTGAAGCGGGGCTGCTGGACAAAGACTGCGTGGTGGTGGTCCGTCATCAGGGGCCAAAAGCGAACGGGATGCCAGAATTACATAAACTTATGCCGCCACTTGGTGTATTATTGGACCGCCGTTTCAAAATAGCGCTGGTGACCGATGGCCGACTCTCTGGCGCCTCCGGTAAAGTCCCGTCAGCCATTCACGTCACGCCTGAAGCGTATGATGGCGGCTTGCTGGCGAAAGTGCGCGATGGCGATCTTATTCGCGTGAACGGACAGACGGGGGAACTGACGCTGCTGGTGGATGAGGCCGAACTGGCGGCGCGTCAGCCGCATATCCCTGACCTCAGCGCGTCGCGCGTGGGAACCGGTCGGGAGATGTTTGGGGCGCTGCGTGAGAAGCTCTCTGGCGCGGAGCAGGGCGCAACCTGCATCACTTTTTAAGACGATTTAATTTCTAGATCTGGCGAGAGAAAATCCTGATGAAAAACTGGAAAACAACAGCAGAAGCAATCCTCACCTCCGGTCCGGTTGTCCCGGTTATCGTAGTGAAAAAGCTGGAACACGCGGTACCGATGGCGAAAGCGCTGGTGGCGGGCGGCGTTCGCGTGCTGGAAGTTACCCTGCGCACCGAGTGCGCCCTGGAGGCGATCCGCGCGATTGCCAAAGAAGTTCCGGACGCGATTGTCGGCGCGGGCACGGTTACCAACGTTGAGCAGTTGAAAGCGGTAACGGAAGCCGGCGCGCAGTTCGCTATCAGCCCGGGTCTTACCGAATCCCTGCTGAAAGCGGCGACCGAAGACGGCACCATCCCGCTGATCCCGGGGATCAGCACGGTATCTGAGCTGATGCTGGGTATGCAGTATGGCCTGAAAGAGTTTAAATTCTTCCCGGCGGAAGCCAACGGCGGCGTGAAAGCCCTGCAGGCGATTGCGGGTCCGTTCGGCCACATTCGTTTCTGCCCGACCGGCGGTATCTCTCCGGCCAACTACCGTGACTACCTGGCGCTGAACAGCGTACTGTGCATCGGCGGTTCCTGGCTGGTGCCAGCCGACGCCCTCGAAGCCGGCGACTACGATCGCATCACCACCCTCGCGCGAGAAGCGGTGGAAGGCGCGAAATAAACCACGCCTCCAGGTCAACAACCCGGTCTGCGGCAACGCGACCGGGTTTTTTGTCTTTACCCTTCGACGATGACCGCCGCGGCGGCGGCTTTAGCCCGCGCCACGGCCTCCTCAACCGAATCGGCGACGGCGAGGGTTACCCCCAGGCGGCGGGTACCGTCAATCTCCGGCTTGCCGAACAGACGCAGCTGCAGGCCAGCCCCGACGGCCGACTGCAGCTGGCCAAAGCTGACGTTCTGGCTGGACAACTGCGGAAGGATCACCGCGGAGGCGGCCGGACCATACTGGCGGATAGCGCCGACGGGTAGCCCGAGGAAGGCGCGAACGTGCAGGGCGAATTCCGAGAGATCCTGGGAGATAAGCGTCACCATCCCGGTGTCGTGTGGTCGCGGGGAGACTTCGCTGAAGATCACCTCGTCGCCGCATACGAACAGCTCCACGCCAAACAGACCATAACCTCCCAGCGCCAGCACCACCTTGCGGGCGATGGTCTGGGCACGCTCGAGGGCCAGGTCGCTCATCTGCTGCGGCTGCCAGGACTCGCGGTAGTCGCCGTCTTCCTGACGATGACCAACCGGAGCGCAGAAATGCACGCCATCGACAGCGCTGACGGTGAGCAGGGTGATTTCGAAATCGAAGTTCACCACCCCCTCGACGATCACCCGTCCGGCGCCAGCGCGGCCGCCCTGCTGCGCATAGCGCCAGGCTTCGCTGAGCTGGTCAGCTGAGCGGATAAAGCTCTGGCCTTTGCCGGAGGAGCTCATCACCGGTTTAACGATGCATGGCAAACCGATGTCGGTGACCGCCGCGCGGAAGCCTTCTTCGCTGTCGGCAAAACGATAGCGGGAGGTGGGAAGCTGCAGCTCTTCCGCCGCCAGGCGGCGAATGCCTTCGCGGTTCATGGTGAGCTTTGCCGCCCGCGCCGTGGGGACCACTTTCTGTCCGGCCTGTTCCAGTTCGACCAGGGTGTCGGTAGCGATAGCTTCGATCTCCGGGACGATGTAATCGGGTTTTTCCTGTTCAATCAGGGCGCGCAGGCTCTCGCCGTGCAGCATATTGATGACGTGGGCGCGGTGGGCGACCTGCATCGCCGGGGCATCGGGGTAGCGGTCTACGGCGATGGTTTCAATGCCCAGACGCTGACATTCAATAGCGACTTCTTTACCCAACTCGCCGGAACCTAACAGCATAACTTTGGTGGCTGCCGGGCGCAGCGCGGTGCCTAATACAGTCATAACTCTCATCCGCAGTAAAAAAAGATGGCAGCGATTATAAACGAAAACGTTTGCGTATGTCTTTACGCGCGTAACGCGCGTGAGTTGAGTCCGGGAGGGAAATTTGCTATACTGTATAAAAATACAGTGTTGAGAGGCTGCAGTATGGCGGTTGAAATTAAATATGTGGTGATCCGCGAAGGTGAGGAAAAAATGTCTTTTGCCAGCAAAAAAGAGGCCGACGCTTACGACAAAATGCTCGATCTGGCAGAGGTGCTGAATGATTGGCTGGTGGCATCCCCGCTGGAGATGGATGACGTCCAGCGCGATACCATGGCGATGTGGCTGGCTGAGCGTAAAGAAGCGCTGCAGCATATCCTGCGAGTTGGCCGACTGCCGGAGCAAGAGACGCCTGCACAGGACGCCTCCGCGCCGTCGGCTACCGCCGAGACTTCTCCGGCGGGTGATGACGCCGTGCCGGCGGCCAAAGCGCGCAAAGCCAAGGCAGCCTGAACGCTGGCGGTCAGTCACTGGTCGGTCGGCCCCGATGCTGCCGTCGCACGTACCTTTGCGCATCTTTAGCCATATCTAACATTTCCTGACATCGCGTCGTTTAGGCTGATAACAGTGTTTGTCACCTGAGAGGAAAACCATGGCTAACTGGCTACATCAACTGCAGTCGCTGCTCGGGCAGCAGGGTGCGTCACCGTCCGGCGAGTCGTCAAAAGGGAGCGGCCTGCTGCCCGGCGCCATCGGTGGGCTGGCCGGATTGCTGGTGGCCAGCAAATCGTCACGCAAATTATTGGCGAAATATGGCACTAGCGCGCTGCTGGCAGGCGGCGGGGCGGTGGCGGGCACGGTGTTATGGAACAAGTATCAGCAGAAAATGCGCGCGCAGAATACATCCGCCCAGGCGCCTGAGACGGCAGCGGCGCCGGCGGAGGTCGATCCGCGTAGCGTGCGGCTGATCACGGCCCTGGTATTTGCCGCGAAAAGCGACGGTCATATTGATGACCACGAGCGGGCGAATATTGAAACTCAGCTGCGGGCGGCCAATATTGACGTTCAGGCCCGGGTGCTAATTGACCAGGCGCTGGCTCAGCCGCTGGATCCGCAGCGTCTCGCCGAGGGCATCATCGACCCGCAGGAGGCGCTGGAGATCTACTACGTCAGCTGCGCGGTGATTGATATCGACCATTTTATGGAGCGTAGCTACCTTAATGCGCTGGGAGACGCCCTGGCGCTGCCGAAAGATGTCCGGGCCGATATAGAACAGGATATCCAGTCACAAAAACAAGCGCTAAGCGTCTAAATCATCACGTTTCGCTTGCATCGCTCGCGTCTTTTGCCACCCTTATAGACACGTCATCATTCAGGCGCCACCCTGCGGCCTGAATGCTCTTGTGTCACGATAAAGCAGCAGAAGAATAACATGCCACCTAAAGCTAAACGGATCCCTCACGCCATGACCTTGCATGGCGATACACGCATCGATAATTATTACTGGCTGCGCGACGATGAGCGCGCGCGACCTGACGTGCTGGAGTATCTGCACGCGGAGAACGCTTACGGCAAGCAAGTGATGGATTCGCAGCTCAGCCTGCAGGAGCGTCTGCTGAAGGAGATTATCGACCGCATTCCGCAGCGGGAAGTCTCTGCCCCCTACAGTAAAAACGGCTTTCGCTACCGTCAGGTGTATGAGCCGGGCTGCGAATACGCTATCTACCAGCGGCAGTCGGTGCTGAAAGAAGAGTGGGATGAGTGGGAGATCCTGCTCGATGCCAACCAGCGGGCGGCGAAGAGCGAGTTCTACACCCTGGGCGGACTGGGCATTGCGCCCAACAACCAGCTAATGGCGGTGGCGGAAGATTACCTTTCCCGCCGCCAGTACGGCCTGCGCTTTTGCGACCTCAGCAACGGCGAGTGGTATCCGGAAATCCTCGAAAATGTCACCTCCGGCTTTGCCTGGAGCAACGATTCACGCTTTGTTTGGTATGTGCGTAAACATCCCACCACGCTGCTCCCTTATCAGGTCTGGCGCCACACCGTCGGGACACCGGCGCAGAGCGACGCGCTGGTCTACGAGGAAAAAGATGAGACCTTCTACGTCAGCGTGCATAAAACCACCTCCCAGCAGTTCGTGGTAATTTATCTCTCCAGCGCCACCACCAGCGAAGTGCTGCTGCTCAACGCCGAACTCCCAGACGCCGAGCCGGTCTGCTTTCTGCCACGGCGTAAAGATCATGAATACAGTCTTGATCACTATCAGCACGCTTTCTATCTTCGTTCCAACCGGGAGGGGAAGAATTTCGGCCTCTACCGTACCGTACTGCGTGATGAAGAACAGTGGACCACGCTGATCCCGCCGCGTCACGACGTTATGCTCGAAGGATTTACCCTGTTTACCGACTGGCTGGTTGTGGAAGAGCGTCAGCGTGGCCTGACCAGTCTGCGGCAAATTAACCGCAAGACCCGGGAGGTGGTGGGGATCGCTTTTGACGATCCGGCCTATGTCACCTGGCTTGCCTATAATCCGGAGCCCGAAACGTCGCGACTGCGCTACGGCTATTCCTCCATGACTACGCCGGATACGCTGTTTGAACTGGATATGGATACCGGCGAACGAAGAGTGATCAAACAGCAGGAGGTAAAGGGGCTGGATACGAGCTGCTACCAGAGCGAACACCTGTGGGTGACCGCCCGCGATGGCGTCGAAGTCCCGGTCTCTCTGGTCTACCATCGCGAACATTTTCGCAAAGGGAGCAACCCGCTGCTGGTCTATGGCTATGGCTCATATGGCGAGAGTATCGATGCCGATTTCAGCGCCAGCCGGCTGAGCCTGCTCAACCGCGGCTTTGTCTACGCCATCGCCCACGTCCGCGGCGGCGGCGAGCTGGGTCAGCAATGGTATGAAGACGGTAAATTCCTGTGTAAGAAAAATACCTTCAACGACTATCTGGACGTCTGTGACGCGCTGCTTGCCCAGGGGTACGGCGATCCGCGGCTCTGCTACGGCATGGGGGGCAGCGCCGGCGGAATGCTGATGGGCGTGGCCGTGAATGAACGGCCAGAGCTGTTCCATGGCGTGATAGCCCAGGTGCCGTTCGTCGATGTGGTGACCACCATGCTGGATGAAACTATTCCGCTGACCACCGGTGAATTTGAAGAGTGGGGAAATCCGCAGGATGAAACCTATTATCACTATATGAAAAGCTACAGTCCCTATGACGGCGTGAGGGCGCAGGCCTATCCCCACATGCTGGTGACTACCGGTCTGCATGATTCCCAGGTGCAATACTGGGAGCCGGCTAAATGGGTGGCGAAACTGCGGGAACTGAAAACCGACGATAACCTGCTGCTGCTCTGCACCGATATGGATTCCGGACATGGCGGAAAATCCGGGCGCTTTAAAAGCTATGAAGGGGTGGCGCTGGAGTACGCCTTTTTCATCGCCCTGGCGCAGGGGACACTGCCGGGAAAAGCGGCAGTGTAGGCGCTATTCCCCGAGGTAATGCCTGAGCGTCAGGCGCAGTTCGGGGCTCATGCGGTCGAGATTGTTGAATAACCAGCGCAGATAGCCTGGATCGTTTTCAGCAATCTCGGCGACGGCCTTACCCCGGTATTTGCCGAAGGTAAAAGTAGTCAGCAGCGCCGGCCGACCGGTGATATCGGCCATTTCGTCAGGGGTCCAGCCGGAAACATTGATGATATCCAGCAGCAGCGCGGCGGTGATATAGCAGTCATACAGCGCCCGGTGGTGATGCAGTCCCGGCGGAGTAGTCACGTTCAGCTTACGTGATTTATATAACCCCATATTGCTGTATTTGATTCCCGGCCACAGGCGTCGGGCCAGCTTCATCGTACAGATCCACTCGCCGTGCATCTCCGGCAACACCCGGCGATCGAAGCTGGCGTTATGCGCGACGTACCACGGGCTGCCATGATAGTGCGGAATAATCTCCTCAATCCACGGCTTATCGGCGACCATCTCTTCCGTGATCCGGTGGATAGCCATTGCCTGCGGGCTGATGGGCCGATCGGGACGCACCAGATGGCTCATGGGATTGGTAATTTGCCCGTCGACTATATCGACCGAGGCGATTTCAACGATGCCCCCCTGCAGGCCGCAGGTTTCGGTATCAATGACGCGCAGCATGGCTCGCTCCAGAGCAAAACAATAAGCGTAATGGAATTGGCCGGGCTTGCCAACCGACGGGGAGGAGGCGAGCGCGCATTATTTCTGTTTCGGCTCCCACGGTAGTCGCGAAAGGGAGACGGAGGCCAGCCGATGGGCGATCAGTCGTTCACGGAACCAGTCGCGCAGATGTGCAGGCTGTTCACGCTCGACTAAATCAGCGACCACCGGCATATTGTACCGCTCCTTAAAAGCAACGCCGGCGGCGGCGAGATCGACATTGACTTTATCCATCTCATCTTGCGAAATTTTGGCCAGATTTCTTTCCATCATCCACTCCACTCTGCTTATAAATCCGGTCAGGGCCAGATGCCTGGCTCGACTCTGGCATTATACAGGGTTATTCTCTGTGCTACAGACATAACAAAAGGGAATGACGAATATGCGACTTCTTGCTGGACGCGCGTTGCGTCTCTCCGTTGCGCTTGCCGGGATGTTAACCGCGGCGGGCGCCTTCGCCCACGCTCACCTGCAGCAGCAGATCCCGACCGCCGGGGCGCAGCTTTCAGCTTCCCCACAGACGTTGACGCTCAGTTTTTCCGAAGGTATTGAACCCGCATTCAGCGGCGTGACCGTCACCGGTCCGCAGCAGCATGCGGTGGCTACCGGAAAACTGACCCGCAGCGCCGATAATCCGGCCGAGGTCACGTTACCTTTGGCGGAAGCCTTGCCGCCGGGAGAGTACACCGTGGCATGGCATGTGGTCTCGGTGGATGGTCATAAAACCAAAGGGCAATATACCTTTAGCGTGAAGTAAGCGATGCTGACCGGGCTCTATATTACCCTGCGCTTTGGGCACTTTATCTCCCTGATGCTGGCTTTTGGCTGCGTGCTGTATGGCGCCTGGTGGGCGCCGGTACCGCTGAGACGCGTGCTGATGCTGCGCTTTTATCCACTACTGCGCCCGCTGCTGCTGATCGGCGCGATCTCTACGCTGGCGCTGTATCTCCTGCAGGGAGGAATAATGGGCGAGGGCTGGACGGATGTCTGGCGACCCGCCGTGTGGCAGGCGGTGGCCGGGACCCGCTTTGGTGGAGTGTGGATCTGGCAGATCCTACTGGCGTGGATCGCACTCGCGGTAGTGTGGATCCGTCCCCGTCACGGCGCCCGCCAGCTGGTGGCCCTGCTGGCGGCACAGCTGCTGCTTTCCGCCGGGGTAGGGCACGCCGCTATGCACGATGGTCTCACCGGCGTACTGCAGCGGACAAACCACGCTGTGCATCTCTTCTGCGTCGCCAGCTGGTTCGGCGGTCTGTTGCCCTTTATCTATTGCCTGCGCCTGGCGCAGGGGCGCTGGCGGCCGGCCGCGGTCTATACCATGGCGCGCTTTTCACGTTACGGGCATCTGGCCGTCGCCGGCACGATTGCCAGCGGAGCGCTCAATGCGCTGTTGATCCAGGGAGGATTGATTGGCGCATCGCCGTGGGGACGCATGTTGTTGATCAAATGTGCGCTGGTCGCCGGGATGGTGGTAATTGCGTTAGTGAACAGGTATGTTCTGGTACCGCGCATGTCGGCAAGCGGTTCGCGGGCGGAAAGCCTGATCCTGCGAACCACGCAGGCTGAAATAGGGCTGGGCGCGCTGGCGCTGTTGGCCGTCAGTCTGTTTGCCACCTGGGAACCTTATTGAATTAACTGGCAAAATCATGAAAAAAATTGTTCTGACCATGTTGTTACTGGCAAGCTCCGGGGCTGCTCTGGCAGCGCCGCAAATTATCACCGTGAGCCGTTTTGAGGTGGGGAAGGAGAGCTGGGCGTTCAACCGGGAAGAGGTTATGTTGACCTGTCGACCGGGTAACGCGCTTTACGCCATCAACCCGAGCACGCTGGTTCAGTATCCGCTCAATGAGGTGGCTGAGCAGCAGGTCAAAGCCGGCAAAACTACCGCGCAGCCGATCTCAGTGATCCAGATCGACGATCCGCAGCATCCGGGACAAAAAATGAGCCTCGCGCCCTTTATCGAGCGAGCGCAGAAGCTCTGCTAAACTTTCTCGCTATCCTGCTGTAATAACATTAAAAAAACCGCCCTTACCGGACAACGGCAGTGGCGGTTTTTTCGCTGGCAGAGGCCCCCTTTCCAGGAATTATGCAGCCACTTTGGCCGCGGACTGGAAAAGCTGACGCGTTAAACTATTCTTATAGTGCAAGGCGACTTAGCCTGCATTAATGCCAACTTTTAGCGCACGGCTCTCTCCCAAGAGCCATTTCCCTGGACCGAATACAGGAATCGTATTCGGTCTCTTTTTATCTTTATCTGTCTTCTTTCTCAATAGCCAGCGACATCCTGTCAGTCAAACACCCGCTGGCCTCTGGATGTCCCGTTATAGCACACCGTTTTTAGCATACACAATTCATTTACACATAAATCGCATCCTGTGGAAGGGGAGGTGGCAAAGGTGGAACCGTAAACGAGGGCGGAGAAAAGAAAAAACCTGCACCTAAACAGGCCCGGCGTGCAGGTTAACTGGCGGGCCAACATCGGAAGCCTGCTAGTATACATATTTGTATGATAAATAAAATAAGCAAAATCTAAACGATTTGGCAATTCATGCGATTACACCTCGCCGGCTGACGAGGTGGCATAAATAATAAGCACGAGCACTTTTGCGGGCGGAAAATATTATTGCGGAACGCTGAATGTAGGGTATATCTGGCTTTCCAGATAGCAGAGCAATAGCCAAATTTCATCGCTGAAAATAAACCATATGCTCCCGAGCAGAATGACCGCCAGAATAATCAGCAGAAAAATTTCGGTTTTACTCATTATGCAAGCGACTATCCGGTGGCCTTCGGGGACCCTGATAGTAGCGAAATATTGACATAATAAGCAAACGCCATGTTGTAATTCGGCTTCACCGACAGCGCAATTTAGTCACCGGCATGCCGCTGCGTCAATATTGCCACCTGCTCCGTCAGCTGATCCAGCAGCTGGAATCGCCGCCGATATTCAGCCCGTTTTTTACTGGCGATACTCTCCAGCGATTTTCTTTCCAGACATAGCGGTAGCCGCCAGCGCCAGGGGCTTTCTGGCTGGCCGTCGATAGACTGCCAGAACTCGTCGTAGCTGGCGTGGAAATGGCGGCCTTTGCTCAGGCGATAGCGCAGGGCGCGGAACACGTGACCATTATCGCTGACGCCGTAAATAGCCGCGATTTGGCTGCGCGCGGCCAGCTGCCAGATAAACTCCAGCAGCAGGCGCTTCGGAAACAGGCCGTAGCAGGCGCGAGTCGCCTGCTTAATCACCTCATGAGAAACGTGACGTCGTGGCCCCTGCAGACCGCCGATAACCAGCTGCCAGGCATCGTGATCACGGGTTACGCTGAAGGTGGCGCTGGCCAGCAGGGTGTGGTCGCTGTCGCGCAGCCACAGAGTGGTTTCACCCTCACGTTCGGCTTTGCCTGCCGAGGAGGCATAAAGAGTAAACCGGCGGTCCTCTTTTCCGTTTAACGTCAGCAGCGGGACCTCAGACACCGCGGTCATAGCGTGCGCCAGCCGCGATCCGCGTAGGGTGTCGATATAGCGATAATGGTTGATTACCGCCACCGCCCGCTGCCAGGCGTTGAGATCGCGGGTCAGATATTGACGGTGTACTTTGCCCGGCAGCGTAGCCTGTGCGGCCAGCAGCTGATTAAAATCATCCCGAGCGCTGAGCGCTTCCAGCATCGCTCTGGTGGCGTTATAAAATAAGGCCGTGCGCAGCAAAAACTTAAAGCGGTAATTTTTTTGCCGCCAGATGGGGGCAGGTGTCAATCTGCCCATCACCAGATCGGCAATAAGATGCGAGCGCGGCGCTAGCACGCCAGATGAATGCAGGCTATTGTCTGTCACGATAAACACCTCGTTGTGATTTCCCCCTATTTTAAAGCGAGCCACTGACAAGCTTAATCCTCTGGCGGACTATATTTGCCGTCTGTTTAAAATTGATTGAGGTGTAAATTAAATTCCGTGGACCTTTGCTGGAATTACCTATAATTACCGCTGAGAGGTAATTATATGTATCAACGTATTAACGGCAGCGACTGGCGTAATATCTGGCTGGTGGGCGATCTGCATGGCTGCTTTGCGCTGCTGATGAATCGCCTGCGTCAGCTGCGCTTTGATCCCTGGGCCGATCTGCTGATCTCGGTGGGCGATCTGATCGATCGCGGGCCGCAGAGCGCCGATTGTCTTGGCCTGTTGCGCTGTCGCTGGTTCAGGACCGTTCGGGGGAATCATGAGCAGATGGCGCTGGAGGCGCTGGAGAGCGGAGATATGCGGCTCTGGCAGATGAACGGTGGCGACTGGTACGTCAAGGGCGATGCGCGGCAGCGGGCCGACGTCGATCGGCTGCTGGCGCACTGTCGGCGGCTACCGTTGATTATTGAAGTGGAATGCGGGAAAGCGCGGCATGTGATCGCCCACGCCGATTACCCGGCGCCGGTCTATCGCTGGCAGCAGCCGGTGGATCCCCAACGGGTACTATGGAGCCGCCATCGTTTGAGTGAACACCTGGCGGGGCGCCATAGCGCTATTGCCGGCGCAGACCATTTCTGGTTTGGCCATACGCCGCTTCAGGCGCGTTATGACCACGATAATCAACACTATATTGATACGGGCGCTGTGTTTGGTGGGATGCTGACGCTGGTGGCGCTGCAGTCGGCAGGCTAAAAGTCGCTGTATTCGCTGGCGGGTTGCCAGAAGCCATCAATAAAATCTTCTATCGGGTAGCAGCCACCGTGGCGGATCCGCTGATCCTCCATCGCCACTAAGCACTGCGTTTCCTCGCGGTAGACGTCAACCACAATGTCCTCGCAGCCGCCATCCAGATAGCAAATAAACAACACTAAGGCAAACATCCTGGCCTCATGCTCGGGTTCACATACTATTTAGTGTAGGGGATGACGGCGGGACGGGGAAATAAATAACCCGTCTCAGGCGACGGGTTCATTGGTGTCAGGCAAGGCGCATGACCCAGGCATCGGACTGGCGGTCGTAATGTTTACGGTAGAGAACGGAATGTTCGCCATTGAGAATCGCGGGCACGCTGGTGTCGGCATCCCAGGCGTCAAGCTGCATACATAAGTCTGGATCGGATTTGCAGGGTATGCTTAACGTTCGCTCACCCTGATGCTCACCGTGCAGTTCGGCATCGTCTATTTCGAACGCGCCGATGCGGACATTGGTTTTACTCATCGCTTCACCCCATTTTTCAGCTGAGTTGTGGTACGACCAGTTATGGCCGTTATTTTTCAGCGTAGTCAATGGGGCGAAAAGCGCCAGTCAAAAAGTGCGCATTTTTTGCGCGGGCTCACACCTTGCCGGCAAAAAGTTTTCCATCGCGCACCAGTTCGCGCGGATAGCTGTTCTTCAGTCGGGAGCCGACGCGCTTCGCCAGGCCCAGCGGGACGCCCTGGAAGGTCACAATGGTTTCATCCTGCCCAGGCGCGGTTTGCGGATAGACGTCGCGCCCGCGATACCATTCCTCCGCTTCCTCCTGCGACAGCTCGAAGGCGCGCTGCGGAGCGGCAAAGGCGATAACCGCCTCATGCTGCCAGCGGTACCCCTTATTGTGCAGCTCCGCCAGGCGCACGCCGATGCGAGAAAAGCGCACCTTGCCGAACAGGGGCTCCAAAGCCAGCGGAAACAGCCACAGCTCTTTATCCCGCTGCCACAGCGTATGGCCTGCGTCCCACTCCAGGCCAACAGCCCTGGCGGCGGCAGTTACCGCGGCGGCCTCCCGGTCTTTCAGCGGCGTAAACGGGAATTTACCGACCTTATAGCCTGGCGCCGGGAGCGGATCGATCGCCGCAGTTTTGCGCAACCTCGCGACAAAGAAGCCTTCGCAATCGTAAATTTGCGGAAAAACGTGCAGAAAACCTTCCGCGGTTAAGGCGTCGGCTGCGCCGGGAAACAACTCTCCCAGCGGCAGGATCTCCACCGCCTGCGGATAGCGGGACAGCAGCCACTCAATGACCGATTGATTTTCTTCACGATTCAGGGTGCAGGTGGAATACACCAGCGTCCCGCCAGGGCGCAGAGCATGGAAGGCGCTGTCGATAAGCTCGCGCTGAGTGGCGGCGATGTCGAGGTTGCTCTCCGGCGACCAGTTTTTCAGCGCGTCGGCGTCTTTACGTACAACCCCTTCGCCGGAGCAGGGGGCGTCAAGCAGGATGGCATCGAAGGTTTCGGGCAAGGCCGCGCCAAAAACCCGGCCGTCGAAGTGGGTCAGAGCGACGTTGCTGATGCCGCAGCGGCTGATGTTGGCATGCAGCACCTTCACCCGGCTGGCGGAGAATTCATTGGCGAGAATGCCGCCCGCGTTGCCCATTCGGGCTGCAATTTGGGTGGTTTTCGATCCCGGGGCGGCGGCAACGTCCATCACCCGTTCGGGCTGCCGGTTATCGGCGAACAGGGCGGCGACCGGCAGCATCGAACTGGCTTCCTGAATATAGAACAGCCCGCTGAGATGTTCGGCGGTACTGCCCAGCGGCAGCGCGTCGTCATCCTCTCGCTCGATCCAGAATCCCTCTGCGCACCAGGGCACCGGCGCGAGCTGCCAGCCGTAGGGGGCAACCAGAGAGAGGAAATCATCGACGCTAATCTTCAGCGTATTGACGCGAATACTGCGGCGTAGCGGGCGCTGACAGGCGGCGATAAAGTCGTCGAAAGAGAGATGCGCTGGCATCGCCGCGCGCATTTGAGCGAGAAACGCTTCAGGGAAATAGACAGTATTTTCAGCCACGGGCAGCGCACCACAGAAAAAAAGGGTGCGCAGTTTAGCACAAACGCCCCGGCGCGTGACACCGGGGCGTGCGGTTTATCCTTTCCCCGCGCCCGGCGTTGCCCGGGGCGGGAGAAGGGGGCATTACTGCGGCAGAGCGGTGCCCCACTCCCGCCACTCTTTCGGCTCGCTCTCCTGCAGCAGGAAGTGCTTGCCATCCTGGGCCTTCGGCGCCAGCGGCGTGCCCGGCGGCGTGGCAAAGGCGATCCCGCCGCGGATAAACTGATTGAAGGTACCGGTTTTCACCACCCCGCCAATCAGGCCGAAGTCGAGGCTATAACCCGAGGCCAGCCAGAACACCGAGTTATTACGTACCAGGTACTGGTAGCGCTTACTGATGCGCAGCTTAACCATCACCCGGTCAGACATCGACCCCAGCGACAGTCCGGTAACCGTCCCGACTTCCAGTCCGCGGAACAGGACCGGCGTACCGATGCCAAGCGACCCCGCCTCCGGCGCTTCCACCACGATGTTCAGGCCGTCGATATAACGCGAATCGCTGATCGTCGTATCCTGGATCTCAAAATCGCGTCGCGCCGGGCCGCGGCCGGGCTCAACGTTGATGTAGGCCTGGAACAGGGTGTCGAGATGTTCCACGCCCGCGGCGGAGATTTGCGGAGTGATCACCGAGAAGCGGGTCCCGGCGCGGGCGAAGGTGCCGACGTATTCCGGATAGAGCACCGCTTTCGCCTGCACTTCGTTTTTGGCGGTGATTAGCTCCAGCGACTGGATTTGACCGATGTCGATGCCGAGATAACGAATCGGCATCCCGGCCGCCATCTTCCCGGCGTCGTACGCGTGCAGGGTGATTTGGCCGCCCACGGCGCGCGCCGCCGTTTCAGATGCATAAAGGATACGTTTGTTATTCAGCCGTGCTCCGGCGCTGCTGCCATTGAGGTTATCGAAACTGATCGCCCCTTTGATCGCGCGCGCCAGCGGCGAGGCCTGCACGGTGAGTCCGTTACCGTCAAGCTTGACCTTCGCACCGCCTTCCGCCCAGAAGACGCTGTTGTTGGTCAGCAGGTAGCGGTACTCCGGCTTGATATGCAGATCGATATCGAATGCATCCTTGCGCGGTTTGACGGCGATGATCTCGCCGACGGCGAATTTACGATACAGCACCACCGAGCCGGCCTGAACGTCAGGCAGCGTCTCAGCAGACAGGCTCAGGGTAGTGGTCGGCACTTCGCTCAGGCTATTTTCCTGCGCCTTTTCAAGGTTAGCGTACAGCGGATAGCTGCTTTGCATTTTGCCTTTTTCGCCGGGGATCACCCTGATCCCGCCGTTCACCCATTCGCTGGCGCTGGCGCCCAGCACCTGCACGCCGTCGAGCCCCACTTTGACGTCCAGACGACTGTTAACCACAAATTTGCTGTCGCCGTGAATTAGATCGCGGTATTCAGGGTCAATGGCAACCTGAAAGGTTACCCCTTTGGCCGTCAGTTTACGCTCCAGCACCTGGCCGACTTTTACTCCGTGCAGCACCAGCGGCTGACCGCCGTCGATGCCGTAGCTCTCCGGCGCCGAGAGGGTAACGGTGGCGACGTTGGGCTCATCCAGCAGCGCTTTATCCGCCGGCATTACCGAGAAGTGATTGCGTGGCTCGCCTTCGCCGGGCACCAGCTCAAAGGTATTGCCGGTGAGCAGGGTGCTAATGCTGGGGTTATCGAGGGAGAGCTTCGGCTTCTTCATCTGAATCAGCGTTTTCTCTCGCAGCAGCGTCACCACGCTCGGGTCGACGGTCATCTCGCCAGTAACTTTGCCGCCGGGGTTTAGATTCAGTTTGCTTAACTGGCCCACCTCCAGCCCCTGATACATGAGCGGCGTCGAGCCCGCTTTCAGTCCATCGCCATCAGGCAGATCGAGGGTCACTACCACGCCGCGCTGGCTATGCGCCAGATCTTCATACAGGTGATATTCATCGTTTTGCGAGGCGACATGCGAATCGGCGGGGGAGTCAAAGGCGATGGCGCCGTTCACCAGCGCGGACAGGTTCTCCAGTTGCACTTTGGCCCCGCTCAGGCCGACGTCGGCCTTGACGCCTGAGACGTTCCAGAAGCGGCTGCCTTTTTTCACCAGATTGGTAAACCGGCGCTCAATTAGCACATCGATGGTCACCCCCTGATTATTGGCATTCAGGGAATAGTCATACACCCGCCCGACCGGGATTTTTCGGAAGTAGACCAGCGAGCCGCTGTTCAGAGAGCCAAGATCCGGCGCCTGCAGGTGGATCATTAGCTCGCCGTTGTTGATGCGGTATTTAGGTTGGGTGTCAAGGGCGACAAAGTGATCTTCGGGTTCACCCTTGCCCGGCATCATGCCGATGTAGTTCCCGCCCACCAGCGCATCGAGGCCCGATACGCCGGCCAGAGAGGCTTTCGGCGTGACCAGCCAGAACTGGGTCTCTTTGCGCAGCGCATCTTTCATATCGCGTTTGATGCTGGCCGAAACCTCAATCTTACTCAGATCTTTACTGAGGCTAATATCCTGGACGGTGCCGACTTCAACCCCCTGATAGCGGATCGGCGTCCGTCCCGGCACGATGCCGTTCGCGGACTGGAAATCAATCGTAATCGTCGATCCGCGATCGTCAAAGCTGGTCCAGATTAGCCAGGCGGCAATCAGCAACGCGATGACCGGCAGCAGCCAGAATGGCGAAATACGGCGTTTGGTTTTTATTCTGGCTTCAGTCTGCGAAGCGGGCGTTTCCTGACTCATGTGCGTCCCAAAGTAAGCGGCTGTCCAGCCATTCAACTGCAAGAATAGTTAAAATTACCGCGCCGCCAAAGTAAACCGCAGCCGGCCCCATGGTGAAGGCGAGGAGCTGATCGCGATTTATTAGCGACATGGTGAGTGAGATAACAAACAGATCCAGCATCGACCAACGGCCAATCCAGGTGATTAGCCGCAGCAGCAGGATGCGGGTGCGCAATCCCTGCTCGCACTTGAATTGTATGCTGAGCAGCAGGGTAAATAACACTATAACTTTGGTGAATGGCACCAAAATACTGGCGATAAACACGACCCCGGCAATGGCGATATTGCTGCTGGCCAGGGAGATGATCCCCGAGAGGATCGTGTCGTCCTGGCGCGCGCCGTTGACGTAGATGATGGAGATTGGCAACAGGTTGGCCGGAAAGAGGAAAACCAGCGAGGCAATCAGCGCCGCCCAGCTGCGCTGCAGGCTCTGCGGTCGGCGATGATGCAGCGGCGTGTGGCAGCGTCGGCAGCGGCCGCGCGCGTCGCGATAGCCGGTGTAATGGCAGCCGGTGCACACCTGCAGATTATTATCGGCGCGGGTCGCCGGACGCTCGGGATAGAAACGCTCCCATAGCTCTTCGACGTTCATATGAATAAGCGTCAGGATGCTCAACAACGTCAGGGAGATAAACGCCACCAGACCGATGCCCGGCTGCAGGAAGGCGTAATCCTGCACCTTGATGGAGGCGACGCCGATGCCCACCAGATAGATATCCAGCATCACCCACTCTTTAAGCTTGCCGAGCATCAGCAGCACCGGCCGCAGGTTCATCCCCAGCACATTGCCCAGCCAGAGATAGCTGATGGAGACCACCAGCAGCACCGGGGCGACCACCGCGCAAAACAGCACCATGGCGGCGGTAATCGGATCGCCCTGCGCGGTCATCTGCCAGATCCCCTGCAGGACGTTGGCGTCGATGCGTACGCCCAACAGATGCAGGCGCAGCAGAGGTTCAGACCAGGCGAAAGGCATGAGCAATAGCATCGCGAGGGCCATGCTGCCCAGGCGGGTCAGCGACCAGTCGCGACCATCGCGCACCTTCGCGTTACAGCGCGGACACCAGGCGCTTTGGTTGCGTTTGAGCACCGGTAAGCGGAAGAGCATGTCACACTGCGTACAGCGCTGATAATGCGCATAGGGAAGCGGCGTGCTGACGGTATGCACGACCATCTTTTTCGCAGGTTTGAGGGTGGGTGTTTTTATCGGCATTTATTACGTACAGGAATGAATGTATCTCACTATCTTAACCTATGAATGAATTCATCTTGAGCCCAAGCGCATTTAATGCTTATTTTAGTAGGCTGTACGTATCAGGCAGTAAGACAACAAAGTGAAGATATAATGAGCAAAACAGAATTTTACGCGGATCTGAACCGCGATTTCCAGGCATTAATGGCAGGTGAAACCAGTTTTCTGGCGATGATCGCCAATACCAGCGCGCTGCTGTTCGAGCGGCTGAGCGAGGTCAACTGGGCCGGTTTCTACCTTCTGGAAGGCGATACCCTGGTGTTGGGACCGTTCCAGGGCAAACTGGCCTGCGTGCGGATCCCGGTCGGGCGAGGCGTATGCGGCGCGGCGGTGGCGCAGGCTCAGGTCCAGCGCGTCGAGGACGTCCACGCCTTTGACGGCCACATTGCCTGCGATGCCGCCAGTAATTCGGAAATTGTCTTCCCTCTGCGCGTGAATGGCCAGATTATCGGCGTGCTGGATATCGATAGTCCGGCTTACGGGCGCTTCACCGCTGAAGATGAGCAGGGGTTGCGCACGCTGGTCGAGCATCTGGAAAAACTCATTGCGGCCACGGATTATCAAAAAATCTTTACCCGTGTCGTGGGATAATCAACGGATAACGTAGCATTTAGCGAGGACGTCATTATAATGTCGCCTGTTCATGCCTGCGGCTTGTTGGCTACGTCCGTTGTAATCAGGAAATTTCATGGAAAATCAACCTAAGTTGAATAGCAGTAAAGAAGTTATCGCCTTTCTGGCCGAACGTTTCCCGCAGTGCTTTAGCGCTGAAGGTGAAGCGCGCCCCCTGAAAATCGGAATTTTTCAGGATCTCGTTGAGCGAGTGGGTGGTGAGATGAATCTCAGCAAGACCCAGCTTCGCGCTGCATTACGTCTCTACACGTCCAGCTGGCGTTATCTGTACGGCGTAAAAGCCGGCGCTATTCGCGTTGACCTGGATGGCAATCCGTGCGGCGAACTGGAAGAGCAGCACATTGCCCATGCGCGTCAGCAGCTGGAAGAAGCGAAAGCTCGCGTTCAGGCGCAGCGCGCAGCCCAGCAGGCGAAAAAACGCGAAGCCGCTGCGGCCGCAGGCCAGCAGGATGAAGGCGTTCGCCGCGAGCGTAAACCGCGTCCTCAGCAGCCGCGTCGTAAAGAAGGCGCTGAACAGCGTAAACCGCGTCCTGTTGCGGCCAAAGCCCCGCGTGAAGAGCGTCTTACTCCGGTATCGGATGTTTCCGTTCTGACCGTCGGCCAGGCGCTGAAGGTAAAAGCAGGCAATAACGCCATGGACGCCACCGTTCTGGAAATCACCAAAGATGGCGTTCGTGTACAGCTGACTTCTGGTATGTCAATGATTGTACGCGCAGAACACCTGGTGTTCTGAAACGGAGGCCGGGCCAGGCATGAACACATTTTTTAAAATCACCGCGCTTGCGGGCCTGCTGGCAATAGCAGGCCATGCATTCGCTGTTGATGACATAACCCGCGCAGATCAAATCCCCGTGCTGAAAGAAGAGCCGCAGCACGCGACGGTAAGCGAGCGCGTGACGTCGCGCTTTACCCGCTCTCATTACCGTCAGTTTGATCTCGACAACGCCTTCTCGGCAAAGATTTTTGACCGTTATCTGAACCTGCTGGACTACAGCCACAATGTGCTGCTGGCCAGCGATGTGGCGAAGTTTGCGGCTAAAAAAGACCAAATTGGCGATGAGCTGCGCAGCGGGAAACTGGATGTCTTTTACGACCTCTACAACCTGGGGCAGCAGCGCCGCTTCGAGCGCTATCAGTATGCGCTGAAGGTGCTTGAACGTCCGATGGACTTTACCGGCAATGATAATTTCAATCTTGACCGCTCCAAAGCGCCGTGGCCAAAAGACGAGGCCGAGCTGAACAAGCTGTGGGACGCTAAGGTTAAGTTTGACCAGTTAAGCCTGAAGCTGGCGGGTAAAGACGATAAAGAGATCCGCGACACCTTAACCCGTCGCTATAAGTTTGCTATCCGTCGCCTGGCGCAAACCAACAGCGAAGATGTCTTCTCGCTGGCGATGACCGCCTTCGCTCGCGAAATCGATCCGCACACAAATTATCTGTCGCCGCGTAATACCGAGCAGTTCAACACCGAAATGAGCCTCTCACTCGAGGGGATCGGCGCCGTGCTGCAGATGGATGATGACTATACCGTCATTAATTCGCTGGTGGCGGGCGGTCCAGCCGCGAAAAGCAAAGCGATCAGCGTCGGCGATCGCATCGTTGGCGTTGGCCAGACCGGGAAGTCGATGGTTGATGTCATCGGCTGGCGTCTGGATGACGTCGTGGCGCTGATTAAAGGGCCGAAGGGCAGCAAGGTTCGTCTTGAAATCCTGCCGGCCGGTAAAGGAGCCAAGACGCGTATTGTAACGCTGACCCGCGAGCGCATTCGTCTGGAAGACCGTGCGGTGAAGATGTCGGTGAAAACCGTCGGGAAAGAAAAAGTCGGCGTGCTGGATATTCCAGGCTTTTACGTTGGCCTGACCGATGACGTGAAAGTGCAGCTGCAGAAGCTGGAAAAACAGAACGTCAGCAGCATCATCATTGACCTGCGCAGCAACGGCGGCGGAGCGCTGACAGAGGCGGTATCGCTCTCGGGTCTGTTTATTCCGTCCGGTCCGGTGGTGCAGGTGCGGGATAATAATGGCAAAGTGCGCGAAGACAGCGACAACGATGGCGTGGTTTATTACAAAGGGCCGCTGGTGGTGCTGGTTGACCGCTTTAGCGCCTCGGCGTCTGAGATCTTCGCCGCAGCGATGCAGGACTATGGCCGCGCGCTGATCGTTGGCGAACCGACCTTCGGTAAAGGGACGGTACAGCAGTATCGCTCGTTGAATCGTATTTACGATCAAATGCTGCGTCCGGAGTGGCCGGCGTTGGGTTCCGTCCAGTACACCATCCAGAAGTTCTATCGTATTAACGGCGGCAGTACGCAGCGCAAAGGCGTGACGCCGGATATCATGATGCCAACCGGCAATGAAGATCGCGAAACCGGCGAGCAGTATGAAGACAACGCGCTGCCGTGGGATAGCATCAACGCGGCCACCTATGTGAAGTCCGGGGATCTGACCCCGTTTGGACCGGAGCTGCTCAAGCGCCACGACGAGCGTATTGCGCAGGATCCTGAATTCCAGTACATCATGAAGGATATTGCCCGTTATAACGCGATGAAGGACAAACGTAACATCGTCTCTCTGAACTACGCCCAGCGTGAGAAAGAGAACGAAGAAGATGATGCGATTCGTCTGGCGCGGATTAACGATCGCCTGAAACGCGAAGGCAAGCCGCCGCTGAAAAAACTGGACGATCTGCCGAAGGATTACCAGGAGCCGGATCCGTATCTTGATGAAACGGTCCATATCGCGGTAGACCTGGCGCATCTGGAGAAAGCGCGCCCGGCAGTGGAACCGCCGGCCAGCAAATAAGTTGCTAACGGGCACCCTGAGAGGTGCCCGTTTTTTTTGTGCGCGTTGTCATCGCCATTCAGCTTATCTAACAAAATGTCAACCTGCGCTGCCGCTGTCAGCAAGATGCTACAAAATGTAAAGTTGTGTTTTTATCGTGACTTAGCGGGGGCTGATGGTTGAAAATTGCAGCCTGACCCATACGATGTGGGTAATCGCATAGTGCGTTTTGTTAAATTGAGGTAAAAAGAAAATTATGATGCGAATCGCGCTTTTCCTGCTGACGAACCTGGCAGTGATGGTCGTGTTCGGGCTGGTGTTAAGCCTCACGGGGATCCAATCCAGCAGCATGACCGGTCTTCTGATTATGGCCCTGCTGTTCGGCTTCGGTGGTTCTATCGTTTCGCTGATGATGTCGAAGTGGATGGCGCTGAAGTCAGTGGGTGGGGAAGTGATCGAGCAGCCGCGCAACGAAACGGAACGCTGGCTGATGAATACCGTTGCGCAGCAGGCGCAGCAGGTAGGTATTGCCATGCCGCAGGTAGCTATCTATCACGCGCCTGACATTAACGCCTTCGCCACCGGCGCGCGTCGTGACGCCTCGCTGGTCGCCGTCAGCACCGGGCTGTTGCAAAACATGAGCCGTGATGAAGCGGAAGCGGTCATTGCCCATGAAATCAGCCACATCGCCAATGGCGATATGGTTACCATGACCCTGATCCAGGGGGTGGTGAACACCTTCGTTATCTTTATCTCCCGCGTTATCGCGCAGATTGCGGCCGGTTTCCTCGGCGGCAACCGGGAAGATGAAGGGGAGAGCAGCAATGGCAACCCGCTGATCTACTTCGCGGTCGCCACGGTGCTTGAGCTGGTGTTCGGTATTCTGGCCAGCATAATCACCATGTGGTTCTCGCGTTACCGTGAGTTCCATGCTGACGCCGGCTCGGCGCGTCTGGTAGGCCGCGAGAAGATGATTGCAGCCCTGCAGCGTCTGAAAACCAGCTATGAGCCGCAGGAAGCCAGCAGCATGATGGCGTTCTGCATTAACGGTAAAGCGAAATCCATGAGCGAACTGTTTATGACTCACCCGCCGCTGGATAAGCGTATTGAAGCCCTGCGTAGCGGTGAATATCTGAAATAATCCATCTTCTGACGCTGAAAACGACAATCCGCAGCCCGCAAGCTGCGGATTTTTTTTACCGTCCGTCAGGCTGCGCGCGGCTGAGTGACCCGCAGACCGCTAATTAGCGCGGCGACGATAGCCAGGGTGCCGGCCAGCAGCAGGGCGGTGTGGGTGCCGTTGTTACCGAGCAAATTGAATAGCAGCGCCACCAGCGCCGCGCCGGTGCTCTGTCCGAGCAGGCGAGCGGTGCCCAGCATGCCGCTGGCGCCGCCGCTACGATGGCTCGGAGCCGAGGCGACGATGGTATGGTTGTTCGGCGACTGAAACAGCCCGAAGCCGGCGCCGCACAGCGCCATGCGCCAGATGATATCCAGATCGGAGGGCGACGAGGGCAGCAGCGCCAGGCCGAACAGGCCGCAGGCCATAATCAGCAAACCGATAGCCCCCAGCAGCCCGGCATGACATTTCTCGATCAAATAGCCGGCCAGCGGCGCCATCACCATGGTCGCTAACGGCCAAGGCGTTAGCAGCAGACCGGTCTCCACTTCGCTGCGCCCCATCATCGACTGCAGAAAAAAGGGCAGGGAGACCATCGCCAGCATCTGCGCGCAGAAGGAGCAGATGGAAGTGCAGATAGAGAGAGAGAAGAGTGGGATACGCAGCAGGTCGACCGGCAGCAGGGGGACGGGCATCGTGAGCTGGCGGCGAACGAAGAAGAACCCCACCACCAGCATAGCGGCGACCTCCGCCAGCACCAGCTGAGTGGACTGCCCCTGGGCGAAACCGCTCAGGGCGGTGATTAGCAGCCCGAAGGTAAGGGCGTTCATAATGGCGCTCGGCAGATCAAAGCGGATGATTTTGCTGCGCGCGCTGTTGGGCGGTAGAAAGCGCATGGCCAGAACAAAGGCGACGATGCCGAGAGGCACGTTAATTAAAAACAGCCATTGCCATGAGGCGAGGGAGAGGATCGCTGCGGCGATAGTCGGGCCGGCCGCCGAAGAGACGGCAACGACAAAGGAGTTAATGCCCATGCCGCGACCAAGAAAGCGCTGCGGATAAATCAGACGGATCAGCGCGGTGTTGACGCTCATCAGCGCGGCGCCGCCCAATCCCTGCGCGACGCGGGCGAAGGTTAGCATTTCGAGGCTACGCGACAGCGCGCAGGCCAGCGAGGTAAAGATAAACACCACCAGGCCTATCTTATAGATACGCCGATAGCCGACCATGTCGCCGAGGAAGGAGAGCGGCAGCAGGGCGATGACAATGGCGATTTGGTAGGCGTTAACGATCCAGATTGAAGCCGCCGGTGAGGCGTTGAGATCGCTGGCGATAGTCGGCAGCGCGACGTTGGCGATAGCCCCGTCGAGCACGGCCATGGTCAGCCCAAGCACGATGGTCAGAATGGCGCCATAGCGTTGCGGCAACGGCACGCCATCAGAAGAATTTTTATCCATGGTGAATATGAGTCTTAAATGAAACGGTTTTTTGAATGATGAGTTTAGCATTGATTAATTCGCAGTATGTCGCAGATTTGTAACGAAGTGGCAGAAGAATGATTGCGGCTCAGAGGCGGCGAATTTATAATAAAAACCGGTTCTAATTTTTATAAAACAGTTACGACGAGGTGATAAATGGCAGGTGCAGATTTGGATAAACAGCCAGATTCTGTCTCTTCGGTATTGAAGGTTTTCGGCATCCTACAGGCGCTGGGTGAAGAGCGTGAAATTGGCATTACCGAACTGTCCCAGCGCGTCATGATGTCGAAAAGCACCGTTTATCGCTTTTTACAGACCATGAAATCACTGGGCTATGTGGCACAGGAAGGAGAGTCTGAGAAATACTCTCTCACCCTCAAGCTGTTCGAACTGGGCGCGCGCGCGCTGCAGAACGTCGACCTGGTGCGCAGCGCCGATATTCAGATGCGCGAACTTTCGCGACTGACGAAAGAGACCATCCATCTTGGGGCGCTGGATGAAGACAGTATCGTCTACATCCATAAAATTGACTCGATGTATAACCTGCGGATGTACTCGCGTATTGGCCGCCGCAACCCGCTGTACAGTACCGCGATTGGCAAGGTGCTGCTGGCATGGCGCGATCGTAGCGAAGTGGAGCAGATCCTCGACGGCGTGGAGTATAAGCGCAGCACCGAGCGGACCATTACCAGCACCGAGGAGTTGCTAAAAGTGCTGGATGGCGTTCGCGAGCAGGGCTATGGCGAGGATAATGAGGAACAGGAAGAGGGGCTGCGCTGCATTGGCGTGCCGGTGTTTGACCGTTTCGGCGTGGTCATCGCCGGGCTGAGCATCTCTTTCCCAACGCTACGTTTCTCTGAAGAACGCTTGCATGAATACGTGGCGATGCTCCACCAGGCGGCGCGTAAGATTTCTGAACAAATGGGATACAACGACTATCCGTTCTGAGGCGGCGGATACCGGGTTGGCGACCGCGGCGCTACGTCGCGATCGCCGGTTCGATGTTAGCCGTTATCAACCACGGTTGTGCTTTTACGCAGCAGAGGGCAACTGCTGACGCCGATCACTCCGCTGTCGGAATGAACATAAAGTGCGGTGCTGACTCCGCGGGCGGTGAGGTATTGGCACTTAAGACCCAGACCGCCGACGTTTTCCTCACTGTGGAATAACACCCCATAACCGCTCAATAATACGCCAATCCATAAGATAGCCACCAAGATAATAGTACGAATGATTAATCGCATTGATGCCTCATTATTTGTATGATACCTGGCGTGATTTTGACACGAACACGTTTTGAAACAAGTCGATGATTCCTAAACTTACCTTTCGTAATACAGTTAGCCGCGGTTTAAGAAGGCCGTGCTATCCTGGCGACATTGCGTACTGATGCGGAGAGTGGAGTGAAAAAATTACGGTGGGTTTTACTGATAGTCATCATAGCAGGCTGCCTGTTGCTGTGGACTCAGATGCTTAACGTAATGTGCGACCAGGATGTTCAGTTTTTCAGCGGCATTTGCACTATTAATAAATTTATTCCGTGGTAAGACATTTTTCTGCCGACTGATTTCCTTCTGCGCCGCGGGTGGTAGAATGAACGCCTTCTCTTTGAGGTGGTGAAATGAGTGAGTTACTAAATCCTGGGATTTTAAATCTGGCATCGCTGGCTGTGTCCGTGGCGCTGCTGCTTGTCGGTCTGTTGTTATGGTTCTTCGTCAACCGCGCCAGTTCGCGGGCGAATGAGCAGATAGAGCTGCTGCAAGCGCTGCTGGATCAGCAAAAGCGGCAGAATGCGCTGTTACGTCGCCTGTGCGAAGCTAATGCGCCAGAGAAAGAGGATGTGGCTGAGCCGACCGTCGCCGGCAAGGCGAAAGGGGAGGATGAGTTTATCCGCCTGGTAGCTGAACGTTAAGGTACCCGACAGGTGTGCATCATAAGATGCGCACCTGCATGATAGCGGGCGGTAATATCTTATTCTTATTCCATTATTCCTTTCTTAGTGCAATATCCTCTTTATTACACGCTGTAAATAAAGTCATTCTCGCCGCGTTTATTGTTGGGTAACGTGACACTGTCATCTTTTTTTCATTATTAAGGTGCAGAATTAGCACTATTTTTAGCGTGACGACTAACAGGTTTTATTATCACTACACTGGCACGGCTTAGCGATTTTTAGTCTGGAGTTATAACAAATTATGCGCATCAATATTCACCGTTGCCCACCAGACGCTTACATCACAGCAGTTCGTGTACGGACATACCTGGACGAAGCGAAGTTGTTGAGCTATGGTAAAAAAGTTGCAGTAATGAGGCAACGAATGGGCGATATTGGCTGATGCTGTAGCGCCTTGCCAGGGGCGGCAAAGACGCATAAATGTGCAGGCGATCAAATGATTACCTTATAATTTGTGCGAACGATCGAGACACGTTTAAAAATGGCTTGCCATTATTTACGTAGTGTGTGATAACACGTTTCGGGTTAAACGAGGTACAGTTCTGTTTATGTGTGGCATTTTCAGTAAAGAAGTCCTGAGTAAACACGTTGTCGTTGAATACCGCTTCTCTGCCGAACCTTAAATTAGTGCCTCATGCAGTTATGTGTCAGTTTTATCTAGGTAAACGCCAGCAGGCGAAGAAAACAGTCTAAGGAATTTTGCAAATGGCAAAGATTAAAGGTCAAGTTAAGTGGTTCAACGAGTCTAAAGGTTTTGGTTTCATTACTCCGGCTGATGGCAGCAAAGACGTGTTCGTACACTTCTCCGCTATCCAGGGTAACGGCTTCAAAACTCTGGCTGAAGGCCAGAACGTTGAGTTCGAAATTCAGGACGGCCAGAAAGGTCCGGCTGCAGTTAACGTAACTGCTATCTGATACAAGACCACTCTTCTTGTATAAAAGCCTCGCCTGCGCGGGGCTTTTGCATTTTTATTGCAAAGCATGTCATTTTTCCCCCTCCCGTCGCGTCTTGTTGCAAATACTCATCTTTATTAGCATTGTGTAGCAGTCTGTTTTGCTAATTTTCTGTTAAATCAGTTGGTTGCAAAACAATGCCGGAGCTATGGTGCTAAAGAAAAAAACGAAGTCCGCCGCCAGTTTCACCCCGATTCGCTTCGGGTTACTGTGTGTGGCCATTCTCGGTTGTCTGGGGCTGCTGCTGGTCCGCGTGGGCTGGCTACAAATTATCTCCCCCGATAACCTGGTAAAACAAGAAGATATGCGCTCCCTGCGCGAAGAACCCGTAGCGGTTGAGCGGGGGATGATCAGCGACCGGGAAGGACGGCCGCTGGCGGTGAGCGTTCCGGTCAGTGCTATCTGGATCGACCCGCAGACCACTATGGAGAAGGGCGGTGTGGGCTATGGACCCCGCTGGCAGGCGATGGCCGAAGCGCTGCACCTCAACCTCGGAGAGCTGGCCCAGCGGGTACAGAGTCATCCCCACGCTCGCTTTCTCTATCTGGCGCGTCAGATCAATCCCGAGCAGGCAGAGTGGATTGATAAACTGCATCTGCCGGGCGTCTACCTGCGCGATGAATCGCGACGGTTCTACCCGGCGGGCCACGTGGCTGCCAATCTGCTGGGCTTTACCAATGTTGATAATCAGGGCATCGAAGGGGTGGAGAAAAGCTTTAACGCCCAGTTGACCGGTAAACCCGGGCGACGTCTGGTGCGTAAAGATAAACATGGTAATGTCATTGAGAACATTACCGAAGTGCCGCCGGTACTGGCGCATAATCTGCAGCTGAGTATTGATGAACGCCTGCAGACGGTGACGGAAGACGCCCTCGACAACGCCGTCCGCTGGAACAAAGCAGAGTCCGGGGCGGCGGTATTGATCAAAATTGATACCGGCGAGATCCTGGCGATGGCCAGCTATCCGGACTTCAATCCGAACAATCGCGATAGCGCGACGCTGGATGATTTTCGCAACCGGGCCATCAGCGACACCTTCGAGCCCGGGTCGACGGTCAAACCGCTGGTGATCATGACTGCGCTGCAGCAGGGGATTGTCCAGCCAGACAGCGTGGTGGATACCCATCCGTTCGTCCTCGATGGCCATCGTATTCGCGATGTGGGCTATTATCCGGAGCTGAGCCTGACCGGGATCCTGCAGAAATCCAGCGATACCGGCGTGTCCCACCTCTCGCTCGCCATGCCGGTGCAGCATCTGATCGATACCTATAAAGCTTTCGGCTTCGGCGAACCGACGGGGCTGGGGTTGACCGGCGAAAGCGCCGGGCTGATGCCGCATCGCCGCTACTGGGGGCAACTGGATCGCGCCACCTTCGCCTTCGGCTATGGTTTGATGGTCACCCCGCTCCAGCTCGCCCACGTCTACGCCACCATCGGCGGCTTCGGCATTGCGCGACCACTGTCGATTACCCGCATCGATCCGCCGGTGATGGGCACGCGGGTGATGCCGGAGAGTATTGTGCATAGCGTGGAACATATGATGGAGAGCGTGGCGCTCCCGGGCGGGGGCGGTACCAAAGCGGCGGTACGCGACTACCGGGTGGCGGTAAAAACCGGCACGGCGAAGAAAATCGGCCCGGACGGCAAATATATCGATAAGTATGTGGCCTATACCGCCGGCGTGGCGCCCGCCAGTCGACCACAGTTCGCGCTGGTGGTGGTGATGAACGATCCGAGCAATGGTTCCTATTACGGCGGCGCTGTGTCCGCGCCGGTCTTCAGCCAGATCATGGGCGATGTCCTGCGGCTGGAGAACGTCATGCCGGACGGCATGCCGCAAGGGGCGGAGAATCTGATCGTAATGCACGATAGCCACCCACAGGGGCCGGCGCTGTAACAGTGGTCTGCAGGGGCGAATAGCGCTACACTTTCGCCCTTTCAGCAACACCGGAGCCGTCATGTCATACAGTTGCCCCCTTTGTCACGCGCCGCTCAGCCGTAGCGACAACCACTATTCCTGCCCGCAGCGGCACCAGTTCGATCTGGCGAAAGAGGGGTACGTCAATCTGCTACCGGTGCAGTTCAAGCGGTCGCGCGATCCCGGCGATAGCGCCGAAATGATGCAGGCCCGGCGGGCGTTCCTCGACGCTGGACATTATCAGCCGCTACGGGATGCTATCGCTGAGCGGCTGCGACATTACGCCCCTACGGATTTACTGGATATCGGCTGTGGCGAGGGGTATTACACCCACGCGTTTGCCGCCATCGCCAGCCGCAGCTGGGGGCTGGACGTGTCGAAGCCGGCGATCCGCGCGGCGGCAAAACGCTACCCGCAGGTGAATTTTTGCGTGGCCTCCAGCCAGCGCCTGCCATTTTCCGACGCTAGCTTCGACGCGGTAGTGCGCATTTACGCGCCCTGCAACGCCGAAGAGCTGGCGCGGGTGGTGCGTCCCGGTGGTTGGGTAATCACCGCCACGCCGGGTCCCCGTCACCTACTGGAGCTGAAAGGGCTGATTTACGATGAAGTTCGCCTGCATGAGCTGAAGACGGAAGCGATGCCTGGGTTCCGCCTGGAGGCTCAGCAGCAGCTGGCTTACCCGATGATCCTGACGGGAAGTGAAGCGCAGGCCCTGCTGCAGATGACGCCGTTCGCATGGCGGGCTAAAGCCGAAGTGCACGCCGCGCTGCGTCAGCAGCCGACCTTTGGTTGCCAGACCGATTTTATGATCCACTGCTGGCAGCGCGAAGCGTAAAGCTTAACCGGCGAAATGGCTCCAGAGGATTTCGCTGCCGATGCCAATCAGCACGATACCGCCGAGAATTTCGGCTCGTTTGCCCAGCAGCGGGCCGATAAAGCGACCGACCATCATCCCCAGCGTCGACATGATAAAGGTGGCGCAGCCGATCGCCAGCGCGGTGGTCACAATGCTGACCTGCAGGAAGGCCAGACCGACGCCGACGGCCATCGCGTCAAGGCTGGTGGCGAAGGCGGTGGTGACCAGAAGCCAGAAACCATGTCGGTGAGGCGCCTCGCACGCCTCGTCGCTGTCGCCGCGAAAACCTTCGACGATCATTCGCCCGCCGAGAAACACCAGTAAAATAAAGGCAATCCAGTGATTCCACTCGAGGATAAACTGGCTGGCCAGCATGCCAAGCCCCCAGCCGACCAGCGGTGTCAGGGTTTCAATGGCGCCAAAAATCAGCCCGGTGCGTACTGCCTCTGAAAATTTGGGTTTATGCAGGGTGGCGCCTTTGCCGATGGAGGCTGCGAAGGCGTCCATTGACATGCCGAAAGCGAGAAGAATGGTAGCGGATAAATTCATGTGCGTGTCCTGACCGGGGATAATCCATATGACACATCGCTGCCCCCAGTAAACATACGCGGAGCCGCTCAATGGCTGAGCAATACGTACAGCAGTGATGTATCTATGGTCTCGCCTGATTGAATCTCTTCAACCCGTACGTGCCACGTTTTGCAACGAGTATGTTGACACGTACATTTCCTGGCGGGCAGGAAATCGGCTACTCCCCAACGACGGGCGCAACCTTAACATATTTTTAGAATATAAAACAATAACAGAAGAGGGCTATTTTTAATAACCAAATGATAACGATTTTCATTTAAATTTATAAGTGAAAAAATAGTTAATAAAAAAGATAAGGTTAGGCGGGAAATATAGCCGTGGCTATAATATTTCTCCGCTGCTAACGGGAATAATATAGCGCTGGCTATATTTTTAAGTCATTGAGTTGTAATGAGAAGTTTGTATATCTTCTCCAGATCGTCGATATTTCGTACGCGTATCAGCAGCCGCCGTTGCTCTAATTGCATCACCAGCACACCGTCCTCGGATAAATTCATCTCTTTAATCCGCTGATATTCTATCCACACGTTGGCGAAGAAAAAGCCGCGCGGTTTAAAAATGATTTTCGGCGTACGGATCCAGAATAAATAGAGCCCCATCAGCGCCAGCGCAGATAATAGCCAGGTGGTGATCGCCGTGCCGTGCTGGGTGATGTTGTTATAGATCAGAATGGCGGTGAGGCCGACAAAGATCATGCCGTCAACGCGACTGCGGCGAAGCAGGGGGATGGCCAGCAGTACCGGGCCGTTTCGCCTCGGCATAATAAACTGGTCATATATCGCGTAGGCCAGTAGCGCAAGGATAAACAGGATGATCACCAGGTCCGTGAAGGTCATTGCTTTGCGTTTCTCCTGATAAAAAAAAGCCGGGGGCAAGCCCCCGGCGTACAGCCTGGAAATTACAGACCCAGCAGGCCGACCGCGTAGCCGGCGATACCGATGACGAAGAAGCCAACGATGATCCACAGCGGGTTAACTTTCTTACGCAGCAGCCACATACAGGCGAAGGTCAACAGCAGCGGCACCAGACCCGGCATCAGCTGATCAAGGATAGTCTGCACCGTGGTGACGTGAACCTGTCCGTCAGAGCCGGTGATTTTTGACACCACCATCGGAATGTTCACATGCGTCCACTTGTTAACCAGCGCCCCCATGACAAACAGGCCGAGGATTGACGCCCCCTCAGTCAGTTTCTGCAGGAAGCCGCCGCCCATATCTTTAACGATATCCACGCCTTTGCGATAACCATAGGCGACACCGTAGTAACGGGTCAGCAGACGCACCGCGTTGAACAGGATAAAGAACAGCAGAGGACCGAGCAGGCTACCGCTCATCGCGATCCCGGCGCCTAAGGCTGCAAACACCGGACGCACGGTACCCCAGAAGATCGGGTCGCCAACGCCGGCCAGCGGTCCCATCAGACCGACTTTGATGCCGTTGATAGCGCCATCGTCAATCTCTGCGCCATTGGCGCGCTGCTCTTCCATCGCCAGGGTTACGCCCAGTACCGGAGCGGCAACGTAAGGGTGGGTGTTGAAAAACTCAAGGTGACGCTTAATCGCCTGCTTACGCGCATCGTTGTTCTCCGGGTACAGACGACGAATCGCCGGAACCATAGAGAAGCAGAACCCCAGCGCCTGCATACGTTCGAAGTTCCATGAACCCTGGAACAGGTTAGAACGAATGAACACGCCACGAATATCACTCTGTGTGAGTTTTTTCTCGGTGGTATTTTTAGTCATATCAACCATTTCGCTCACCTGTTAGTCCAGTTCGTTATCGAGATCGTTGTTACCAGCCGCCTGAGCCGGCGCACCGGCGACGCGGTTATATTTCGGGCTCAGCTGGATGTAGAGGATTGCCATGACCGCACCAATCACACCCAGGGCCACCAGGTTGAAGTTGGTGAAGGCGGCGGTGACGAAGCCGAGGTAGAAGAACGGCATCAGATAGCCTGCGCGCATCATGTTGATGACCATTGCATAACCGACAACCACGATCATACCGCCGGCGATGTTCAGACCGCTGGTGACCACTTCCGGGATAGCATTCAGCAGGCCCTGAACTTCGCTGGTGCCGACGGAAATCGCCACGATAACGGCCGGGATAGCGATACGCATCGCCTGCAGGAACAGGGACGAGACGTGCAGCCACGACAGGGCGGTCAGGTTACCATTCTCCGCCGCTTTATCCGCCGCGTGCTGGAAGGCCACGGTGATGGTGCGCACGATGATGGTCAGCACCTGGCCTGCCGCCGCCAGCGGGATAGCCAGCGCGATACCGGCGCCGATGCTCTGATGGCCGGCAATAACCAGGACGGTGGAAATAATGGACGCCAGCGCGGCATCAGGGGCTACCGCCGCACCGATGTTCATCCAGCCCAGGGCTATCATCTCCAGCGTACCGCCGATGATAATACCGGTTTTCATATCGCCGAGAACGGCGCCGATCAGCGTACAGGCGATCAGGGGACGGTGGAACTGAAATTCATCAAGTACCGACTCCATACCCGCAATACACGCGACGATGAACACCAGCACAATCTGAAGAAGGGTAATCTCCATTGTACTTCTCCTGTTGATTAAGTCTTAAAGTGAAAACTGGGGCGCGATCCGCCGGGTTATTTATCAACCTTAGCGATCAGATCCATCATTTTCAGTTTCGGGTCGGTGGACACTTTACGTGCCTCCAGCTCGATACCGCGGGCGTTCAGCTTTTTAAACGCCTCAATATCTTTGGCATCGACTGAAATCGCGTTGTTAACCTGGGTTTTACCCTGGCGGAACGCCATACCGCCGATGTTGACGCTGGTGATTTTCACGCCGCCCTCGACGATACGTTCAACGTCGGTCGGGTTAGTAAACAGCAGCATAACGCGCTGTCCGGCATACTTGGGGTTGTTGTAGACGCGGATCATTTTGGCCACATCCACCACGTGAGCGGTGACGCCCGGCGGCGCAACCTGGGTCAGCAGAGTTTTACGCACGGTATCCGCGGCCACTTCATCACTGACAACGATGATGCGGGTAACGTTGGTCTCTTTGGTCCAGCGGGTGGCGACCTGACCATGGATCAGACGGTCGTCTATACGCGCAAGGCCAATTACCATGTAGTCGTCCGGGCCCATGGGTTTGGCCGGTGCGGCGGCTTTTGGCGCTGCGACAGGCGCGGGCGCAGGGGCCGCTTTTTCCACCGGTTTGGCTTTAAGCGCTTTCACGCCTTCGCTGCCGGTTTCAACCGCTAAGGCGACCAGTTCATCAAAGGAAGGATCGTCGTCGCGGGCCATGAAGGTTTCCACCAGCATCGGGATATTGACGCCGGCGATAACTTCGTAATGCTCTTTATCGACGACAATGCGGCTCGCAGCGTTGAAAGGGCTGCCTCCCCATGTATCGACGAGAAATAGCACGCCTTTACTGGTATCCAGTTTTGCCAACTGGGCGTTGTATTTCTCGATCAACGTTTCGGCATTTTCACCCGGAACGAAATCGATCCAGCCAACGTTTTCCTGCTCGCCCAACAGCATTTCTGCTGTTTTCAGCAGCTGTTCTGCAGCCCAACCATGTGTGCCTATTACAATAGCAATCGTCACTTGCTACCTCCTTTATTATCGTGAATGCATCATCTGCTTTGATACATCCTGAATCACTCTTGAGGACAAAATCGATTCAGTTAGGGTGTAAGATAGAAAATAGTTACTACCGCGAATTATTTTAGACAGTGAAAAAATAATTAATGTGATGAAGATCCGTTAATCACGTATCGTCTGCGAATAATTTTGCAGCGCAAAAAATAGCCTTAGTTATTGCAAATTCAGGTAAATTATTTCCAATTTCGATCTATATTTTGCTATGTTTAACTTCCGTTTAATTACTCAGGAGTATAGGGCATAGCCCGCAGTATGGACCGTCATCGACGTCTTTTCACTTTCTGGCATCTGATTGCCACCTCTACGTATCCCGCATTTCTTTCAGCACCTGGTGTCGCGCCCCTGCATGGCATGGCGATGACTGACCTTGCCGCAAACCGGAGTCGTACATGGAATTGTTAATGGATCCCTCAATCTGGGCCGGCCTGTTGACGCTTATCGTTCTGGAAATTGTGCTCGGTATCGACAACCTGGTGTTTATTGCCATCCTGGCGGACAAACTGCCGCCGAAGCAGCGCGATAAAGCGCGTCTGATTGGCCTGTCACTGGCGCTGGTTATGCGCCTGGGGCTGCTGTCGGTCATCTCCTGGATGGTAACGCTGACGAAACCACTGATTACCATCGCCGATTTCTCCTTTTCCGGGCGCGATCTCATCATGCTGCTCGGCGGGATCTTCTTGTTGTTTAAGGCGACAACCGAGCTGCATGAACGGCTGGAAAACCGCCAGCACGATGCCGGTCACGGTAAAGGCTATGCCAGTTTCTGGGTAGTAGTATTGCAGATAGTGGTGCTGGATGCCGTCTTCTCCCTGGACGCCGTGATCACGGCGGTCGGGATGGTTAACCATCTGCCGGTGATGATGGCGGCGGTGGTGATCGCGATGATCTTGATGCTGCTGGCCTCCAAGCCGTTGACGCGCTTTGTCAACCAGCACCCGACGGTGGTCGTGCTCTGTCTGAGCTTCCTGTTGATGATTGGCCTTAGCCTGGTGGCGGAAGGGTTTGGCTTCCATATTCCAAAAGGGTATCTGTACGCGGCGATCGGTTTCTCGATCATTATCGAGTTCTTTAACCAGGTGGCGCGCCGTAACTTTGTTCGCCACCAGTCGACGCTGCCGCTGCGCGCTCGTACCGCGGATGCCATCCTGCGCCTGATGGGCGGCCGCAAACAGGCCTCCGTCAGCCATGACGCAGACAGTCCAGCCGCGGTGCCCGTTCCTGAGGGCGCCTTTGCGGAAGAAGAGCGCTACATGATTAATGGCGTGCTGACCCTGGCCCAGCGCTCCCTGCGCAGCATCATGACCCCGCGCGGAGAAATCAGCTGGGTCGACGCTGAGCAGAGTGAAGATGAAATTCGTCGTCAGCTGCTGTCGTCGCCGCACAGCCTCTTCCCGGTCTGCCGCGGAGAGCTGGATGAAATCATTGGTATCGTGCGGGCGAAAGAGATGCTGGTGGCCCTGGAGTCGGGGGAAAACGTCGCGGCGCTGGCTTCTGCCTCCCCGGCAATTGTCGTTCCGGAAACGCTGGACCCGATCAATCTGCTCGGGGTCCTGCGTCGGGCGCGCGGCAGCTTCGTCATCGTAACTAATGAATTTGGCGTGGTGCAGGGGCTGGTCACGCCGCTGGACGTCCTTGAAGCCATTGCCGGTGAATTCCCGGACGCTGATGAGACGCCAGAGATTGTCATTGATGGCGATGGCTGGCTTATTAAGGGGTCGACCGACCTGCATGCGCTGCAGCAGGCGCTGGGGCTGGATCCACTGATCAATGACGATGAGGATATTGCCACCGTTGCCGGGCTGGTGATCTCCGCCAATGGTCATATCCCGCGCATTGGCGACGTCGTGTCGCTTCCGCCGCTGCATTTTACCGTAGTGGAAGCGAATGATTACCGGGTCGATCTGGTGCGCGCGGTGGTCACTCGTCCGCCGAGCGACGAAGAAGAGTAATCGCCAGGCTCGCCGGCCGCTGCGGCCGGCGAGTTATTCTGTCGTCTCGCTCTCACCCTCACTCTCCTCCCTGCTGGCCAGCCACGCCGGGAACGCCTCCACCGGCATCGGCCGCGCATAATAAAACCCCTGCAGCACATCGACGCCGTGGCTACGCAGGTAGCTTTCCTGCTCCAGCGTCTCCACCCCTTCGGCAACGGTAACAATATGCAGGCGGTTGGCGAGGGCGATAATAATATCTGTCACCGTCGCGTTCACGCTATCTATGCCGACCGAGCTGGTGAACGAGCGGTCGATCTTCAAAACATCCGGGCGTAGCTTTTCCAGCCATGAGAGCGAAGTATTGCCGGTACCAAAATCATCGATCGCCAGCTGTACGCCCTTAAAGTGCAGATGTTCGGCCATATGCTGGTCGCCATCCTGCAGGACATCGCGTTCGGTTAGCTCGACCACCAGCTGCTGCACCGGATCCACGCTGAACCAGTAATTGTGCAGGTCGCGCAGCAGGAGTCCGTTAGCGAAATGGCGCGCGGCGACATTGATCGCGATGTGAAAATGGCGGTCGCGAGGAAAAGCGTCCAGGCGGCGAGCGGTTTCGGCAATCACATAGCGGGTGAGAGGGATGATCAGATTATTGCCTTCGGCGATGGGGATAAATACCTCCGGCGAAATCGTCCCACGGCGGGGATTATTCCAGCGCAGCAGGATCTCCACCCCGCAGCAGCGGCCGCTGCGCGCATCCTGCAGCGGCTGGCACCAGAGGGCAAACTCCCGGGCCGAAATGCCAAGGCTTATTTCCCGCGAGAAACTCATTCTGCCGGCGGTGGCCAGCCAGGCGATGCCGGTCATTAGCAGGCTAAAAATCAGCGCCAGCGGCAGCTCGCCGGGCAGCTCCTCAAGCGCAATCGCCGAGGCGCCAGGGCCGTTAATATTGACAGTAAACGGAAACTCCGTAGAGCGCTGGCGATAAATCACCGTGCCCTGCGGGACATGCGCTTTTTCGAGAAGCCCATGGCGGCTGCTAAAATAACGATCGCCAACCTGCAGGCTGACGTCGCTGATCAGGGCCGATTTTTCATTAAGAATTAAGGTTCCCAACAGCTCAATATTCACCACCAGCATCACGCCGTCCAGGCCGTTCTCCGCGGCTGGATACCATTGGATCAGTACCGGCGAGCCTTTGAGCAAGGAGCTGTCGTTCGAGAAGAGCAGCAGAGGGCGGGGCGCAGGAAGCGCGGGCTGCAGGCGATGTAAGTCCGCCTGTCGCGGGCCAAAAATACTGGAACAGTAAACGATACCTGACGTGACGAGGGCGACGGAACGAATGGTTTGCAACGAGGCCGCCATTTTGCGCAGCGTCAGATGGATATCAGGGCAGGGTTTGCCCACCAGAGGGAGCAGGGTGGCTCGCTGCGCGCTTAGCGGGCGCAAGATGTCATTGAGCGCCGCCACCCGTTGGCTGGCGGCCGTGCGAATATAATCTTCATTTACGCTGCGCTGCGAAATAAATCGGATGGCTAATGTGGCGCCCAGGGTCGCCAGGGCTACCAGCAGGCAGACAATAATGCGTTTGTGACGATAGGCCGTAATGACTTTTTGTGCAGTCTGCATGTGCGACACCCTGTCGACAGGACGAGTGGTTAAGCGTGGCTTATTTTATAGAGCAAGTGTAGTGGCAGAATATCGCCAGGTATAGAAAAAAGAAAATGCGCCGTTGAAGGCGCATCAGGGAGATTTCAGTCACCAGGGTTAACCCCCTGCGCGCTTTGCAGGCGCAGAGGGGCACGAAAAGTTTAGTCACACTGAACTTTAATCGCCAGGCCGCCGCGCGAGGTTTCGCGGTACTTGGCGTTCATGTCTTTACCGGTTTCATACATGGTCTCGATCACCTTATCGAGCGAGACGCGCGGTTCGCTGGTGCGGCGCATCGCCATTCGCGCGGCGTTGATCGCCTTGACGGAAGCGATGGCGTTACGTTCAATGCATGGCACCTGCACCTGGCCGGCGACCGGATCACAGGTCAGGCCGAGGTTGTGTTCCATGCCGATCTCCGCCGCCACGCAAACCTGTTCCGGGCTGGCGCCGAGCAGTTCAGCCAGTCCCGCCGCCGCCATCGAGCAGGCGACGCCCACCTCGCCCTGACAGCCGACTTCCGCGCCGGAAATGGACGCATTCATCTTATACAGCGCGCCGATCGCCCCACAGGCCATAAAGTAGCGAATATAGATCTCCGGGCTGACGGACTCGATAAAGTGATCGTAATAGGCGAGTACCGCCGGAACGATGCCGCAGGCGCCGTTGGTCGGCGCGGTTACCACGCGACCGCCGGCGGCGTTCTCTTCATTGACCGCCAGCGCGAACATATTGACCCAGTCAACAACGTTCATTGGATCGCTGGAGAGCTTATCGCTGGCCACCAGCAGACGACGCAGCGCCGAGGCGCGACGCGGTACGCGCAGCGGGCCAGGCAGCACGCCCTCGGTGTTCATCCCGCGGTCGATACAGGCGCGCATGGTCTGCCAGACGTTGGCGAAATAATCCTCGATCTCTTTTTTGCTGTGCAGAGCCAGTTCGTTCTGCATCACCATCCCGGAGAGCGACAGGCCAGTCTCTTTGCAGTAGGCCAGCATTTCCTGCGCCGATTTAAATGGGTAGGGCACCTGCAGTTCGTTGGCGTTTTCCTTGCCGAAGTGCTCTTCGTCGACAATAAAGCCGCCGCCGATAGAGTAGTAGGTCTTGCAGTAGATCTCTTTCTCGCCGGCCCAGGCGTGAATGGTCATGCCGTTTTCGTGCAGCGGCAGGTTGTCGCTACGAAAACGCATGCCGTCATCCGCCGGGAAGTCGACCTCGTGCTGGCCGTTGGCCAGCAGCAGACGACCGCGCGCTTCGACGTCACGGATAAAAGCCGGGATCGCGTCAATATCGACCGTATCGGGCTGATTGCCCGCCAGTCCCATGATAATGGCGATGTCCGTATGGTGGCCTTTGCCGGTTAATGACAGTGAACCGTAGACGTCAACCGCCACACGAGTCACTGCATTAAGCAATCCTTTTTCGACCAGGTCATCGACGAACTGTTTTCCGGCCTTCATCGGGCCAACAGTGTGGGAAGATGAGGGACCAATCCCCACCTTGAACATGTCGAATAGACTAATCACGATAATACTCCTGACAGGGTTACCGCGGGTGCGGTAACGATGTAATAACTGCGCATAGTGTAAGAGGGAAGCGCCCTGTCAGTTCAACTATTCACATGAATTAAACTAATGGCTAACCGCGATTTTACTAATAATGAGAGCGCCCTCTCATTATCAGTATAGCTAAGGACGTGCGCCAATTTGCAGCGCCAGCTCGCGAATGATCCCGGCGGTCATTCCCCAGACAAAATAATGCTGGTACCAGGAGAGCCAGACGCGGTGGTCGTTGCCCCGGCGGTGGATATCGAGCGGATGGTAGCGCCCAAGGCGCAGGGCTTCGGCGAGCGGCATTTCAAATACCGCGGAGACTTCGTCCTGGCTGGCGTGGTAGTGCAGATCCGGGGGAATAATGCCCACTACCGGCGTCACCTGAAAGCCGGTGACGCTGTCCACCGGCGGCAGGACGCCGATCACCTCGACCGCCTCCGGCGGGATCGCCACCTCTTCCTGAGCTTCGCGCAGGGCGGCGGCGATAAGCGTCGCGTCGGTATTATCTACTGCGCCGCCGGGAAAGGCGACCTGGCCGGCGTGCTTGCGCAGCAGCGGCGAACGCTGGGTCAGCAGCAGGCCGGGCTGCGGCCGGCGCACGATCGGCACCAGCACCGCCGCCTGCCGCTGATTGAGCGCATGGCGCGAAGGCTGCGGGCGCAGAAGCTGAAAGCGGGACAGAAAATCATCCAGATTAAGGGCGCGATCCGCCATGGTCTAATTCTCCAGTTGCTGCAGGATACGATTAACTTTATCAAAAGTTTCCTGATATTCCGCCGCTTCCTCGCTATCCGCCACAATTCCGCCGCCGGCGGAGCAGTACAGCTGTCCCTGCCATGCCGTCAGGGTGCGAATGGTGATGCTGGTATCCATATTGCCGCAATAGCTCAGGTAGCCAATGCTCCCACACCAGGCGTTGCGACGCTGGGGCTCCAGTTCATCGATAATCTCCATCGCCCGCACTTTCGGCGCGCCGGTGATCGAGCCGCCGGGAAAGGCGGCGCGCAGCAGGTCGCTGGCGTGCAGCGTCATTGGCAGGCGGGCGGTGATGGTACTGACCAGATGATGGACCGCCGGGAACGGCTCCACCACGAACAGCTCGGGGACCCGCACGCTGCCCGGGACGGCGACGCGGCCGATGTCGTTGCGCATCAGGTCGACAATCATTAAATTCTCGGCGCGATCTTTCGGCGAATTCGCCAGCTTCTCAGCCTGCTGCGCATCTGCCAGCGGCGAATCGAGCCGCGGCAGGGTGCCTTTTATCGGCCGCGTCTGGATCTCCCCCTGGCGCAGCTGGATAAAGCGCTCCGGCGACAGGCTTAAAATCGCCCCTTCATCGAGGCGAATAAAGGCGCTAAAGGGGGCGCGGTTGACGGCGTTCAGCTGGCGGAAGGCCTGCCATTCATCACCGACGTAGCTGGCCTGAAAACGCTGGGCGAGGTTGACCTGATAGCAGTCGCCGCTGTGCAGATAGGCCTGTACCTGGCGAAATTTTTCCCCGTACTGCTGGCGGCTCATATTTGACTGCCAGGCAGAGCTCAGGGCGAAGGTTTCACCCGGCGTCGGCGTTTGCGCCTCCAGCCACTGTAGACGCTGCTGCGGGTCGTCATAGCTGAGCAGCGATATCTGTTGGCGCTGGTGGTCGACGATAAGCGCCCAGTCATAGATCCCCACCGCCATATCCGCCAGCGCGATATCGGCCTGCGCGTGCGAAGGGAGACGCTCAAAGCGACGGCCCAGGTCGTAACCGAATAATCCCAGCGCGCCGCCGAGAAACGGCAGATCGTCATGGGGCTGCGGCGTGAACGGCTGACGATCCAACTGCTGCTGCAGGAGCTGCAGCGGATCTTCCGCTGAGACAACAACGGTTTCGCCGTCGTCGACCCACGTCTGTTCACCGCGCGTCAGCAGCGTGGCGCGCGGGGCAGCCACCAGAATATCAAAGCGGTTATGCGGATGGTCGGCAAAGCCGGAATGCAGCAGCATCGCCCAGGGCAGGGCGCTTAACGGCGCAAAATAGTGTTCGGCCGCATCCGGGCGCCAGGGCAGGGTAATAATCGCGGGGGACAACATCTTTCTCGATCCTGAACGTTGCCGCCCCTCTGGCGTAGTTGGGGACGGCGTGAAATAATTACGCCCCACAATGTAGCAGGAGTAAAAGATGTTTGCAGGTTTACCTTCGCTGAGCCACGAGCAACAGCAAAAAGCGGTCGAACGTATCCATGAGCTAATGGCTCAGGGGATAAGCAGCGGCCAGGCGATTGCCCTGGTGGCGGAAGAGCTGCGCGCAACGCATACCGGCGAGCAGATCGTCGCGCGCTTTGAAGATGAGGATGAGGACGAGTAATTACACCGCGGCGATAATTTTGATCTCAACTTTATACTGCGGGTTCATCAGCGTCGCTTCCACCGTGCAGCGCACCGGGGCGTGACCAGCCACCACCCACGCGTCCCAGGCTTTATTCATCGCCGCAAAGTCGCTTTTATCGGCGAGGAAGATGGTGGCGTCAAGAATACGCGACTTGTCGCTGCCCTGTTTTTCCAGCACCGCGTCAATCTGCGCCAGGGTATTGGCGGTCTGCTCGAAAGCGTCGGCATCGAGATTTGCCGGCACGCCGGTGTAGTACAGGGTCTGGTTGTGGATCACCACGTCTGACCAACGGGCTTCGGCATCAATACGCGTAATTGTCATTGCTTTTTCCTCTTTAAGCATTCCATTCGGCTGCGGCAAGACTGCCATAATGTGCCGCTCGCGTCACTACCCGGACTGGCGAAACGCCGTCCTCCCTGACATAATCACTGTCCAAATAACCAGGGGGCAATGTGATCGACGATTTTGCAGCAGACGGCCAGCTAGCCAAAGCCATACCGGGATTTAAACCGCGCGAGCCGCAGCGCCAGATGGCGGTGGCGGTCAGCGAAGCGATTGAGGCCTCCCGGCCGCTGGTGGTGGAAGCGGGGACCGGAACCGGTAAAACCTACGCTTACCTGGCGCCTGCGCTGCGGGCGAAAAAAAAGGTGATTATCTCCACCGGCTCGAAAGCGCTGCAGGATCAGCTTTACAGCCGCGATCTGCCCACCGTCGCCAAAGCGCTCAAATTCAACGGGAAACTGGCGCTGCTCAAAGGGCGTTCCAACTACCTGTGTCTCGAACGTCTTGAGCAGCAGGCGCTGGCGGGCGGCGATCTGCCGGTGCAAACCCTCAGCGATGTGATCCTCCTGCGCTCCTGGTCGAATCAAACCCAGGATGGCGATATCAGCACCTGCGCCAGCGTCGCGGAAGACTCTCAGGCCTGGCCGCTGGTGACCAGCACCAACGATAACTGTCTCGGTAGCGACTGCCCACTGTATAAAGATTGCTTCGTGGTGAAGGCGCGTAAAAAAGCGATGGACGCCGACGTGGTGGTGGTCAACCATCACCTGTTCCTGGCCGATATGGTGGTCAAAGAGAGCGGCTTTGCCGAGCTGATCCCCGAGGCGGAAGTGATGATCTTCGATGAAGCCCATCAGCTGCCGGATATCGCCAGTCAGTACTTTGGCCAGTCGCTCTCCAGCCGCCAGCTGCTGGACCTGGCGAAAGACATCACCATTGCCTACCGCACCGAACTGAAAGACACTCAGCAGCTGCAAAAATGCGCCGACCGCCTGGCGCAAAGCGCGCAGGATTTCCGCCTGCAGCTGGGAGACCCGGGCTACCGCGGCAATCTGCGCGAGCTGCTGGCGGACAGCCACATTCAGCGAGCGCTGCTGCTGCTCGATGACGCGCTCGAACTATGCTATGACGTCGCCAAACTTTCGCTGGGTCGCTCGGCGCTGCTCGACGCCGCTTTTGAGCGCGCCACCCTCTATCGCGGGCGCCTGAAGCGGTTGAAAGAGATCAACCAGCCGGGCTACAGCTACTGGTATGAGTGTACCTCGCGCCACTTTACTCTCGCGCTGACGCCGCTGACCGTGGCCGAGAAGTTTAAAGAGGTGATGGCGCAGAAGTCGGGGAGCTGGATCTTTACCTCGGCGACGCTGTCGGTGAACGACGATCTGCATCACTTTACCGCCCGGCTGGGGATCGACGAGGCGCAGACTCTGCTGCTGCCGAGTCCTTTTGACTATCAGCACCAGGCGCTGCTCTGCGTGCCGCGCAACCTACCCCTGCCGAACCAGCCCGGCGCGGCGCGACACCTGGCGGCGATGCTCAAGCCGCTGATCGAGGCCAACGATGGTCGCTGCTTTATGTTGTGCACCTCGCACGCCATGATGCGCGATCTGGCGGAGCAGTTCCGCGCCACCATGACGCTACCGGTGCTGCTGCAGGGCGAGACCAGTAAAGGCCAGCTGCTGCAGCAGTTCGTCAGCGCCGGCAACGCGCTGCTGGTGGCTACCAGCAGCTTCTGGGAGGGAGTCGATGTGCGCGGCGACGCGCTGTCGCTGGTGATTATCGATAAGCTACCGTTCACCTCGCCGGACGATCCGCTGCTAAAAGCGCGGATGGAAGATTGCCGGCTGCGCGGCGGCGATCCCTTCGATGAAGTGCAGCTCCCGGATGCGGTGATCACCCTCAAGCAGGGGGTGGGTCGCCTGATCCGCGATATCGACGATCGCGGGGTGCTGGTGATCTGCGACAACCGGTTGGTGATGCGCCCCTACGGCGCGGTGTTCCTGGCCAGTCTGCCGCCGGCGCCGCGAACCCGCGATATCCGTCGGGCGGTGCGCTTTCTCGCCGTACCGCCGGCAAGGTAATCCGCACTAAAATGTGTTAAGCTGCGCGCCATTTTGTTAATTAGCGGTTCCCAATAGACTTCGGGCGGCATGGCGGCGGGTTGGCCGTTTGCCGGAAATCAGGCTGCCTGAAGGCCTGAACTATGTAACGAGAGCGTGACCACCCATGCGAATTTTGGCTATCGATACCGCCACAGAGGCCTGCTCCGCGGCTCTGTGGAATGATGGCACCCTTAGTGCTCATTTCGAAATTTGTCCCCGCGAACATACCCAACGTATCCTGCCGCTGGTGCAGGAGGTCCTCACCGAGAGCGGCACCACGCTGAGCGAGCTGGACGCGCTGGCCTTTGGCCGCGGTCCGGGCAGCTTTACCGGCGTGCGCATCGGCATCGGTATCGCCCAGGGGCTGGCGCTGGGCGCCGAACTGCCAATGATTGGCGTTTCCACGCTGGCCACCATGGCGCAGGGCGCCTGGCGCAAAACCGGCGCCACCCGTGTGCTGGCGGCCATTGATGCGCGTATGGGCGAAGTCTACTGGGCCGAGTACCAGCGCGACGAGCAGGGCGTCTGGCATGGCGAAGAGACGGAAGCGGTGCTCAAACCGGAAGCGGTAGCCGAACGGCTGGCACAGCTTTCCGGCGAATGGGCCACCGTCGGCACCGGCTGGCAGGCGTGGCCGGATCTGGCGAAAGCGAGCGGACTGACCTTAAGCAGCGGCGAAATTGAATTGCCGGCGGCGGAGGATATGCTGCCGTTAGCCTGTTACCTGCTGGCGGCGGGGAAAACCGTGGCCGTGGAGAAAGCGGAGCCGGTTTATTTGCGAAACGAGGTGGCGTGGAAGAAACTTCCAGGCCGCGAGTGAATCTCAGTAACAAGAAGACTGAGAAAAGGAGTCGCATCATGGCGGGTCAAAAACAGGGCGTTCGCTGGCTGTTAGCCGCGGCGGTTGCCGTTGCGCTAAGCGGCTGCGTGTCAGTGCCGGATGCCATCAAAGGCACCAGCCCGACGCCGCAGCAGGATTTAGTGCGGGTGATGAACGCCCCGCAGCTGTACGTTGGTCAGGAAGCGCGCTTTGGCGGTAAGGTGGTCAATGTACAAAACCAGCAGGGGAAAACCCGCTTAGAAATCGCCACCGTACCGCTGGACAGCGGCGCGCGGCCAGTGCTGGGCGAGCCGTCCCGCGGAAGGATTTTTGCTGATGTCAATGGCTTCCTCGATCCGGTGGATTTCCGCGGTCAACTAGTGACCGTGGTCGGACCGATCGCCGGGGTGGTTGACGGCAAGGTGGGCAGCACGCCGTATAAATTTATGCTGATGAACGCCACCGGCTACAAGCGCTGGAACGTAGTGCAGCAGGTGGTGATGCCTCCGCAACCTATCGACCCGTGGATGCTGGGTCCGCGCCCCTGGGGCTACGGCTATGGCGGCTGGGGCTGGTACAATCCCGGCCCTGCTGAGGTGAGAAACGTTGTAACCGAATGATTTTGTTGTTTATGTTAGTTCAAAGAAACAGCGGCCGGTCCGCTGTTTCTTTGTTTTCAGTCGAATAAGAAAAAAAATAGTGACGCGCTTCGCAACCTGCTCATTGCCTAATTAATAAACTGGTACGCTGAGTTAATATAATGTTAACAAAATGTATTATCCAGGGGCTGTGATGACGACGAATAACTATTTCAGAGGTGATGCAGTGAAAAAGGTTTGGCTAAACCGTTATCCCGCAGATGTTCCGGCGGAGATAAATCCTGACCGCTATCAATCCCTGGTTGAACTGTTTGAACATGCCACCACCCGTTACGCCGACCAACCGGCGTTTATCAATATGGGTGAAGTGATGACCTACCGTAAGCTGGAGGAGCGTAGTCGCGCCTTCGCCGCTTATCTTCAGGAGGGGTTGGGGTTACAGAAGGGCGATCGCGTGGCCCTGATGATGCCTAACCTGCTGCAGTATCCGGTGGCTCTGTTTGGCATCCTGCGCGCCGGGATGATCGTGGTTAACGTCAACCCCTTATATACCCCGCGCGAACTGGAGCATCAGCTCAACGACAGCGGCGCGGCGGCGATCGTCATTGTCTCCAACTTTGCCCATACCCTGGAAAAAGTGGTGGCGAAAACTCAGGTCCAGCATGTGATCCTGACGCGCATGGGCGACCAGCTTTCCACCGCCAAAGGCACGCTGGTGAACTTTGTGGTCAAGTACATTAAGCGCCTGGTGCCGAAGTACCACCTGCCGGACGCCATCTCGTTTCGCAGCGCGTTGCAGCACGGCTATCGCATGCAGTACGTCAAGCCGGAGATCGTTGCGGAAGATCTGGCGTTTCTGCAGTACACCGGGGGCACCACCGGCGTGGCCAAAGGTGCGATGCTAACCCACCGCAATATGCTGGCTAACCTCGAGCAGGTCAATGCCACCTACGGCCCGCTGCTGCATCGCGGCAAAGAGTTCGTGGTGACCGCGCTGCCGCTGTATCACATTTTCGCCCTGACCATGAACTGCCTGCTGTTTATCGAACTGGGCGGGCAAAATTTGCTGATCACCAACCCACGCGATATCCCCGGGCTGGTGAAGGAGCTGGCGAAGTATCCTTTTACCGCCATGACCGGGGTCAATACCCTGTTCAACGCCTTGCTGAACAACAAAGAGTTCCAGCAGCTTGATTTCTCCTCGCTGCATTTGTCCGCCGGCGGTGGGATGCCGGTGCAGCAGGCGGTGGCCGAGCGCTGGGTAAAACTGACCGGGCAATATCTGCTGGAGGGCTACGGCCTGACAGAGTGTTCCCCGCTGGTCAGCGTTAACCCGCACGATATTGACTACCACAGCGGCAGCATTGGCCTGCCGGTGCCCTCCACCGAAGCCAAACTGGTGGATGATGATGATAACGAAGTAGCGCCGGGTCAGCCGGGCGAGCTCTGTATTAAAGGGCCGCAGGTGATGCTGGGCTACTGGCAGCGCCCTGACGCGACGGATGAGATTATCAAAGACGGCTGGCTGCACACCGGGGATATCGCGGTGATGGATGAAGAGGGGTTCCTGCGCATCGTCGATCGCAAAAAAGATATGATCCTGGTGTCGGGTTTTAACGTCTATCCGAACGAAATCGAAGATGTGGTCATGCAGCATAGCGGGGTGCTGGAAGTGGCGGCCATCGGCGTGCCGTCCGGCAGCAGCGGCGAAGCGGTGAAGATTTTCGTAGTCAAGAAAGATGCTGCGTTAACCGAAGAGGCGCTGATTACGTTCTGCCGTCGCCATTTGACCGGATACAAGGTGCCGAAGCTGGTGGAATTCCGTGATGAACTGCCGAAATCCAACGTCGGGAAAATTTTGCGGCGAGAACTGCGTGACGAAGCGCGCGCTAAAGTGGACAATAAAGGCTAAGTAACGAATGAGTCGCCTGACGCCGGCTACGCCGGCGTTTTTTATGGGCGCAAGTTAAGAGAGTATGCTTTGAACTATCAGATGATCACCACCGACGATGGCCTGCGCGCTGTCTGCGAAGCGGCAAGCGCGGCCTCCGCCGTCGCTCTGGATACGGAATTTGTCCGCACCCGCACCTATTACCCGCAGCTGGGCCTGCTGCAGCTGTTCGACGGCCAGCAGGTCTCTCTGATCGATCCCTTGACGATTAACGACTGGGCGCCGATGCGCGACCTGCTGCTCAACCAGGATGTGACTAAATACCTGCATGCCGGCAGCGAAGATTTAGAAGTCTTCCTTAATGCATTTAACCTGATGCCGCAGCCGCTGATTGACACTCAGATCCTGGCGGCCTTCTGCGGCCGCCCAATGTCCTGGGGCTTCGCCTCAATGGTGGAAGAGTATTCCGGGGTAGCGCTGGATAAAAGCGAATCCCGCACCGACTGGCTGGCGCGCCCGCTGACTGAGCGTCAGTGTGAATATGCCGCGGCCGACGTCTGGTATCTGCTGCCGATCGCCAGCCAGTTAATGGCGGAGACCGATCGCGCTGGCTGGCTGCCGGCGGCGCTCGACGAGTGCCGCGTGATGCAGCAGCGTCGTCAGGAGGTGGTCGACCCGGCCGAGGCCTGGCGCGATATCGGCAACGCCTGGCAGCTGCGTACCCGCCAGCTGGGTTGTCTGCAGCTGTTGGCGGAGTGGCGCCTGCGCAAAGCGCGCGAGCGCGACCTGGCGGTAAACTTTGTGGTGCGGGAAGAGCATCTGTGGAGCGTGGCGCGCTATATGCCCACCAGCCTGGGCGAGCTCGACAGCCTCGGGTTGTCCGGTAGCGAAATTCGCTTCCACGGCAAAACGCTGATTAGCCTGGTCGAAAAAGCGCAGGCGCTGCCGGAGTCGGCCCTGCCGGCGCCGCTGCAGAATCTGATCGACATGCCGGGCTACCGCAAAGCCTTTAAAGATATTAAAGCGCTGGTGCAGGAAGTGAGCACGGAGAAGGGCGTAAGCGCGGAGCTGCTGGCGTCGCGTCGGCAGATCAACCAGCTGCTGAACTGGCACTGGCAGCTGAAAGCGCAAGCCGGTGAACCTGAGCTGATTTCTGGTTGGCGCGGGGAGCTGATGGCCGAGCGGCTGAAGAGGCTGTTAAACGACTATCCGCGCTAGTTCGCGGCCAGGTTCAGAGCATTAAAAAACCGGCGGCGCGTGGCGTAGCCGGTTTTTTTTCGCGATAGCGCGACAGGTCAGGATTTCGACTCTTCCGTTTCGGGTAGGGTCACGTTCAGCTCAAGAATGGATATATCCCCGTCCCGCTGCTCCAGCTGCACGCTGACCATCTCCGGGTCGATCTGTACGTATTTACAGATCACTTCCAGGATATCTTTGCGTAACTGCGGCAGGTAATGCGGCTCCGCGTCTCCGCGGCGGCGCTCGGCGACGATGATTTGCAGGCGTTCTTTCGCAATATTAGCCGTGTTCTTTTTTCGCGAGAGAAAAAAGTCGAGTAAAGCCATAATTTATCCTCCGAACAGGCGTTTGAGGAATCCTTTCTTCTCTTCTTCAATGAAGCGGAAAGGGCGTTCTTCTCCGAGCAGACGTTCAACGGTATCGGCATAGGCTTTGCCTGCGTCCGAGGCGGCATCGAGGATCACCGGCTCACCCTGGTTGGATGCGCGCAGGACTGACTGGTCTTCCGGGATCACGCCTACCAGGTTGATGCGCAGAATTTCCAGCACGTCTTCCATGCTCAGCATATCGCCTTTATTAACGCGGCCTGGATTGTAGCGGGTCAGCAGCAGATGCTCTTTGATTGGCTCTTCGCCATTTTCCGCGCGGCGGGATTTAGAGGCGAGAATGCCAAGGATACGGTCGGAGTCGCGAACGGAGGAGACTTCCGGGTTAGTGGTGATGATGGCTTCATCAGCAAAGTAAAGCGCCATCAGCGCACCGGTTTCAATGCCTGCCGGGGAATCACAGACGATGAAATCGAATTCCATTTTCTTCAGTTCTTCGAGAACCTTGTCGACGCCTTCGCGAGTCAGAGCGTCTTTATCCCGGGTCTGGGAAGCCGGGAGAATGTAGAGATTTTCCGTGCGCTTATCTTTAATCAGCGCCTGGTTCAGTGTGGCATCGCCCTGAATGACGTTGACGAAATCATAAACGACGCGACGTTCGCAGCCCATAATCAGGTCGAGGTTACGCAGGCCGATGTCGAAGTCGATAACGACGGTTTTCTTTCCCTTCTGGGCCAAACCTGTAGCGATGGCCGCGCTGGAGGTGGTCTTGCCAACGCCCCCTTTACCCGAAGTCACAACAATAATGCGTGCCATAGAAATTCCTTGTTAAAAAGGGATTAATTTAACGGTTGAATTGCCAAAGCGCTTTCACCTAAACGCAGGCGCGCCGCTTTGCCATAAAATTCGGCCGGGATGTTATCGCTCAGCCAATATTCCCCGGCGATGGAGACCAGCTCCGCCGCAAGGTGGGTACAAAATATCTGGGCGTCTCTGTCGCCACCGGCGCCTGCCAGCGCACGTCCTCGCATCATGCCATATACATGGATATTTCCGTCAGCGATAAGTTCCGCACCGGCACTCACATGATTTGTAACAATAAGATCACAGTGTGGCGCATAAATGCGCTGACCGGAACGTACCGGCTGATCAATCAAACGCGTTTTTGTGATCTGACTAGCAACTGGCGGCGGCGGGGTGGGTTCGGACGGTGCCGGACGAGAGGCTTTTTCTTTCCCTTCGGTTAATAACGGGATGCCGGCGCGGTCGATTTCGGTTTTCAGGCGCGGAATTTTGCATCCGCTAACGCCCATAATACGTAAACCGGTCGCGGCGATAGCCTCGTTGATGGCGCGCCATTCCACCTCCTCCTCGATGCTGGCGATATTCACCACCACCGGAGCATGACGTAAAAAAGCGGGAGCCTGGGCGATTTTGTCTTCTAACGCCTGACGAATAACCTCGGGATTTGCATCGTGCAAATGAACGACAGATAACGTGAAGCTACTGCCTTTAAGTTCGATTGGCGTATTTGACATCCTGGCCTTACTCAATTTGCTGTTTATCAACCGCCGAAGTGCGGTGATATTCCGAAGACTAAAAGGCATGTTATAGTCACTCATATATTGAGGCAAGTGACCACGGGTCTAATTCCGAGTAAAACTATGTTTTGTGTGATCTATCGAAGTACTAAACGTGAACAAACCTATTTATACGTCGAAAAAAAGGACGATTTCTCGCGCGTTCCTGACGAGCTAATGCGCAGCTTTGGCACGCCGCAAATGGCGATGCTGCTGCCGCTGGATGGGCGCAAAAAACTGGTTAACGCCGATCTGGAAAAAGTGAAACAGGCGTTAAGCGAACAGGGCTATTACCTGCAACTGCCTCCGCCGTCTGAAAATCTACTAAAGAAACACCTGGCGGAACAGGGGAAACAATCCGATTAACCCACGAGGGAAAATAATGTACCAACATCATAACTGGCAGGGTGCGCTTCTGGATTATCCAGTAAGCAAAGTGGTTTGCGTCGGCAGTAATTATGCGAAACACATCAAGGAAATGGGCAGTGCGACGCCGGAAGAGCCGGTGCTGTTTATTAAACCTGAGACTGCGCTGTGCGATCTTCGTCAGCCGTTGGTGCTCCCTGAGGGGCTGGGCTCGGTGCATCACGAAGTCGAGCTGGCGGTGCTTATCGGCAGCACGCTGCGTCAGGCGACGGAAGAGCATGTGCTGAAAGGGATTGCCGGCTATGGCGTCGCGCTGGATCTCACGCTGCGCGACCTGCAGGCGAAAATGAAAAAAGCGGGACAACCCTGGGAGAAGGCCAAAGGCTTCGATAACGCCTGTCCGATCTCCGGCTTTATCCCGGCCGCTGAGTTCCACGGCGACCCGCAGAATACGTCGTTAAGCCTGAAGATTAATGGCGAAGTGCGCCAGCAGGGCACCACTGCCGACATGATCCATAAGATTGTGCCGCTGATCGCCTATATGTCGCGCTTCTTTACCCTCAAAGCCGGGGATGTGATCCTCACCGGCACCCCGGAAGGCGTGGGGCCGCTGCACAGCGGTGACGAGCTGGAGGTCGGCTTCAACGGCCTGGCGCTCACTACCCGCGTGCTGTAAGCGCTATTTGCCGCCTTTTGGGGCGGCAAAACTTGCATCGGCGTGCCAGACTGGTTATAAGGTGCACCCTTAACTGGCAACGACGGACACTCCGATGAGCGAACAACCTTTCTGGCAACAAAAAACACTGGATGACATGAGCGACGCGGAGTGGGAATCGCTGTGTGACGGCTGCGGCCAGTGCTGCCTGCACAAGCTGATGGATGAAGACACTGACGAGATCTACTTCACCAACGTCGCCTGTCGTCAGCTCAATATCAAAACCTGCCAGTGTCGTAACTACGCGCGTCGTTTTGAGTATGAGCCGGACTGCATCAAGCTTACCCGCGAAAATCTGCCGACCTTCGAATGGCTGCCGCCGACCTGTGCCTATCGCCTGCTGGCGGAAGGCAAGCCTCTGCCGGCCTGGCACCCGCTGCTGACTGGCTCAAAAGCGGCGATGCACGGCGAACGCATCTCCGTTCGCCATATTGCGGTGCCTGAGTCCACGGTGGTCGACTGGCAGGACCATATCCTTAATCTGCCTGACAGGGCGCGCTAAGCGCCGTCACGCTTTCTTCGCGTGGAACAGCCCGTTTTCACCGTCGGTTTCTTCCGCCACCCAGAAGTGAATATTGAAGCGGGCGTCGTCACTGAGTTCGACGCGGTGCCAGTACTGCGGCGGACTGGTAGCAAACTGCCCGGCATGAATCACGACTTTTTTCTCCGGCTCCGTCGCCTGTTCATTGGCAAAACCGTAATAGGTGACCGTGCCCTCCATGACGCACAGCTGGCCGAAGACGCCAGCCGCGGTGTTGTGGTGGCTCAGCAGGGCGGCAGGGACATTCTCTTTGGTAAAGAATGGGGTGGAGCGTTTAACTTTCCAGTCTGCGGGGATCAGTAAAGATGACATGTGAGCTCCTGTGGGGTTTTAAAAGATGTATTTAATATGCACCTTTTGGCAGCTGTGGTCAACCATAGACATGAAACGATTCAGTGATGCGCAGGAGGCATAAAAAAACGCCCCGCAGGGCGTTTCATTGTGGGCTGTACTCGCCGCGGCTTAACGACCAAACAGATCGCGTTTTTTCGCTTTGAAAGGCTGAGCAACGATCACCAGAATAGCGACCAGCAGATAGGCGGCGAAAATCCCCACCAGCCATTGCGGCATCTCCAGCGACAGGAACTGCCACTGACGTACTGAACAGTCTCCGGACGCAACGAAAACCTGCGGCAGCCATTTATCCAGCGGCAGCCAGGTTGGGAAGCGGGCGGCGAAATCGCAGGTCTGGAACGGTGAAGGGTGCAGCTGGATCATCGTATGCTCCCACGCCAGCTGTAGTCCGCGTATCGCGCTGTACAACCAGATTGCCATGGCGACATAGCGCAGCGGCGTTTTGGGGGCGATGGCGCCCACCAGTCCCGCGCCCATGATGCCGAACAGCGCGCAGCGTTCGTAAATACACATGACACACGGCTGCAGCAGCATCACGTGCTGGAACCACAGCGCGACAAGTTCGAGAATAAAAGCGGTCAACGCCATCAGGAGCCAGGCACCGCGTCCTCTTGAGCACTGGTTTAAATATTGCAACATAATCATTTCCCTGGAAGATGCTAAATCATGGCAGTGTAAACGAAAACCGAACCGACGCCAGAGGCGCGGCGGAAAATATTCCGTAACGGGTTATTGATGCGCCCGGGCGAACCCGGGCAAAAACTGACTCAGGGCAGGCTGGGCGTCACCAGCCAGCCGTGCGCCAGCAGCCAGTCGGTGACTGGCATCAGGGTGAACTCGACGCATAACAGGCCGACCAGCGTCAGTACGATGGTGTAGGGCAGCGCCATCCACACCATACGGCCATAGGAGAGCCTAATAAGCGGCGCCAGGGCGGAAGTCAGCAGGAAGAGAAACGCCGCCTGGCCGTTCGGGGTGGCCACCGAGGGCAGGTTGGTGCCGGTGTTGATCGCTACCGCCAGCATCTCAAACTGGGGCAGGCTGATGGCGCCATGTTCGAGCGCCGCTTTCGCTTCGTTGATGTAGACCGTGCCGACAAACACGTTATCCGAAATGGACGACAGCAGGCCGTTGAACAGATAAAACAGCGACAGCTGCGCGTGCGGCGAGGCCTGCAGGACAAATTCGATGACCGGCGTGAACAGCTGCTGATCGATGATAACCGCGACGATGGAGAAGAAGACCGTCAGCAGCGCGGTAAAGGGCAGCGCCTCGGTGAACGCCTTGCCAATGGCGTGCTCATCGGTAACGCCGGTAAAGGTGGTGGCGAGGATGATCACCGACAGGCCAATCAGGCCGACCTCAGCCAGGTGAAAAGCCAGGGCCACGATCAGCCAAACGCCAATGAGCGCCTGGGCAATCAGCCGCAGTCGCTCCTGACGACTGCGCTGGGCGCGGCTGCGATCGTCAAACTCCTGCAGCACCTTGCGCACCGTCGGCGGTAGCGGTTCGCCGTAGCCAAACAGGCGATACTTTTCGACCAGCAGACAGGTTAACAGACCGCAGACCATCACCGGCAGGGTCACGGGCGCCATGCGAAGAAAGAACTCGCCAAAATGCCAGCCCGCGGCTTTGGCGATAATCAGGTTTTGCGGCTCGCCGACCATGGTCATGACGCCGCCGAGCGCGGTCCCGACGCCGGCGTGCATCATCAGGCTGCGCAGAAAGCCGCGGAACTGCTCCAGCACCTCACGGTAGTGCTGCTCGATATGGCTGTCATCGAGCAGGTCGCTATCGTCCGGGCGCGCCGAGGCGACGCGGTGATAGATGCCGTAGAACCCGACGGCGACGCTGATCACTACCGCCACCACCGTCAGCGCATCGAGAAAGGCCGAGAGGAAGGCGGCCGCCAGGCAGAAGGCCAGCGATAGCAGCATTTTGCTGCGGATCCCCAGCAGCAGGCGCGTAAACACGAACAGCAAAAGCTGTTTCATAAAGTAGATACCCGCCACCATGAACATCAGCAGGAGCAGCACTTCCAGATTGCCGGCGATCTCTTCCCGCACGTGCGCCGGGCTGGTCATGCCGATCAGCAGCGCCTCGATAGCCAGCAGACCACCCGGCAGCAGCGGATAGCACTTCAGCGCCATGGCAAGGGTAAAGATAAACTCGACCACCAGCAGCCAGCCGGCGACAAAGGGCGCCACGGCGAACACCAGCGGATTTACGATTAAGAAAATGATTAATGCCAGCTTGTACCAGTCCGGCGACTGGCCAAGAAAATTGCGCCACAGCGCGCGGCCATAAGAAATTTCCACGACAGAATCCTTCCCCGTCAATGAGTGCATGGTTTTGTGCATAACGATTGGCAAGAGTACCAGTTGAGCAAAATGAGAAGCAACTTTCTTCGCGCCGCGCTGGCGGTTTGTGAAGATAAGGAAAAGCGCAAAGTAAAAGCGGAAAATGAAACGGCGATCCCTTTTTAATTCACTTGCCATGCTATCTGCGCTATAGCGGCTCTGGTATGATGAGTGCAATTGTAACGCTGTGTAATGGAAATCTTACTATGGTCATTAAGGCGCAGAGCCCTGCGGGTTTCGCGGAAGAGTACATCATTGAGAGTATCTGGAATAACCGCTTCCCTCCCGGATCGATTCTCCCCGCTGAACGCGAGCTTTCTGAGCTGATCGGTGTCACCCGCACAACCCTGCGCGAAGTATTGCAGCGTCTGGCCCGTGACGGCTGGCTGACCATTCAGCATGGTAAGCCCACTAAAGTGAATAACTTTTGGGAAACCTCCGGCCTGAATATCCTCGAAACGCTGGCGCGCCTCGATCACGACAGCGTGCCGCAGTTGATTGATAATCTGCTCTCCGTGCGCACCAACATTTCCACGATTTTTATCCGCACCGCGTTTCGCCAGCATCCGGATAAAGCGCTGGCGGTCCTGGACAGCGCCCGGGAGGTGGAGGATCACGCCGACGCCTTCGCCGAGCTTGATTATAATATTTTCCGTGGTCTGGCGTTCGCCTCCGGCAACCCGATCTACGGTCTGATCCTCAACGGCATGAAGGGGTTGTATACCCGCATCGGCCGCCACTATTTCTCCAGCCCGGAAGCGCGCAGCCTGGCGCTCGGTTTCTATCATCAGCTGGCGAAAGTGTGTGAGGCCGGTCTGCATGACCAGGTTTACGAGCTGGTTCGTCGCTACGGCCATGACAGCGGCGAGATCTGGCACCGGATGCAGAAATCGCTGCCCGGTGATTTAGCCATGAATATGCGTTAAGCGGGCTTTTCGCGATCGATATACAGAACAAGGGGGCCAATGGCCCCCTTTGTTATTTTACTCGCCCCGCAATGCTATAGCGCGTTCGGCCGCGCCGGGCAGCGGTCCAACAGCTCAATGCTGCCGTCGGCGTTCTGCTGCTCCAGCAGCACATCGAACCCCCACAGACGATGCACATGCTTCAGCACTTCGCGCCGGCCTTTGTCCAGCGGGACGCGGTTGTGCGGCACATAGCGCAAGGTCAGCGAACGGTCGCCGCGCAGGTCAACGTTCCACACCTGGATGTTCGGCTCAAGATTGCTGAGGTTATACTGCGCGGAGAGCTTATTGCGGATCTCGCGATAACCCTCTTCGTTGTGAATCGCCGAGATCTCCAGATAATTGTTGTGATCGTCGTCGAGCACGGTAAAGAAGCGGAAATCGCGCATGATCTTCGGCGACAGGAACTGACTGATAAAGCTTTCATCCTTAAAGTCGCGCATGGCGAAATGCAGTGTTTCCAGCCAGTCAGAACCGGCGATATCGGGGAACCAGTACTTATCCTCTTCCGTGGGCGACTGACAGATGCGCTTGATGTCCTGGAACATGGCGAAGCCCAGCGCGTAGGGGTTAATCCCGCTGTACCACGGACTGTTGTACGGCGGCTGGAACACCACGTTGGTATGGCTGTGGAGAAACTCCAGCATAAAGCGCTCAGTCACTTTCCCTTCATCGTAGAGATGGTTGAGGATGGTGTAGTGCCAGAAGGTGGCCCACCCCTCGTTCATCACCTGGGTCTGTTTCTGCGGGTAGAAATACTGGCTGACTTTACGCACGATGCGCAGGATCTCGCGCTGCCACGGTTCGAGCAGCGGGGCGTTCTTCTCCATAAAGTACAGCAGGTTCTCCTGCGGTTCGGAAGGGTAGCGACGAGCCGATTCAATCGCTTTTTCCTCTTCGCGCTTCGGCAGGGTGCGCCACAGCATATTCACCTGGCTTTGCAGATACTCTTCCCGGCTTTTCTGCCGCGCTTTCTCCTCCTGCAGAGAGATTTTTTGCGGACGTTTATAGCGGTCGACGCCGTAGTTCATCAGCGCGTGGCAGGAGTCGAGCAGTTTCTCTACTTCGTCGACGCCATAGCGCTCTTCGCACTCGGTGATGTACTTACGGGCAAAGATCAGATAGTCGATGATCGAGCTGGCGTCGGTCCAGCTGCGAAACAGATAGTTATTTTTAAAAAACGAGTTATGCCCGTAGCAGGCATGGGCCATCACCAGCGCCTGCATGGTGATGGTGTTTTCCTCCATCAGGTAGGCGATACAGGGGTTGGAGTTGATGACTATCTCATACGCCAGACCCTGCTGACCGTGCTTATAGGCCTGCTCGGTCTCAATAAATTTTTTGCCAAACGACCAGTGCGGATAGTTGATGGGCATGCCGACGCTGGAGTAGGCGTCCATCATCTGCTCGGAAGTAATGACTTCGATCTGGTGCGGGTAGGTGTCAAGACGATAGAGCTTGGCGACCCGGTCCACTTCGGCCAGGTAGGTTTCCAGTAACTCGAACGTCCAGTCGGGTCCATCGCTTAAACGGGTGGTGTCCCTGTTCATGGAGTCAATCGTAGCCATTAGCGCGCCCTCGTTGTTGTTGGTTTTCTCTGAACGGAAAACCTCTAAACAAGCATAGAACACGGTGCAGCAAACTGTGCTGTACGCCAATCGCTTTTCTTCGCGATTTCCCCATCTCAAAGCCGTTTTTTTGCCTTGTTTGCAGAATTTAATGCTGGGTAAAAATAAAGCGCAGCATGAGATCGTAAATCTCACAGCGCAGGGCTGGTGCGGTTTGCTGTGAGTTAAGTCACCATAAATAAAGCGTATGTTGAATAATATTTTCAACTGAGTTATCAATTTGTAATTAGATGATTGTTCTTTAACTGTTACGGAGTCGCTATGCGTGTCGTCATACTGGGAAGTGGGGTGGTTGGGGTAGCCAGCGCGTGGTATTTGAGTCAGGCGGGTCATGACGTGACGGTCATCGACCGTCAGCCCGGTCCGGCAGAGGAGACCAGCGCGGCCAACGCCGGGCAGATTTCTCCCGGCTATGCGGCGCCCTGGGCGGCGCCGGGGGTGCCGCTGAAGGCGATCAAATGGATGTTTCAGCGCCATGCGCCGCTGGCGATCGGTCTTGACGGCACCTCGTTCCAGTTGAAGTGGATGTGGCAGATGCTGCGCAACTGCGACACCCGCCACTATATGGAGAACAAAGGCCGTATGGTGCGCCTGGCGGAGTACAGCCGCGACTGCCTGAAGGCGCTGCGCGACACCACCGGCATTCAGTATGAAGGGCGCCAGGGCGGGACGCTGCAGCTGTTCCGTACCGCCAAACAGTATGAAAATGCCACCCGCGACATCGCGGTGCTGGAGGACGCCGGCGTGCCGTATCAGCTGCTGGAAGCGAAGCGGTTGGCGGAGGTGGAGCCGGCGCTGGCGGAGGTCAGCCACAAACTGACCGGCGGCCTGCGCCTGCCAAATGATGAAACCGGCGACTGCCAGCTGTTTACCACCCGTCTGGCGGCAATGGCGGAACAGGCCGGCGTGACCTTCCGCTTCAACACCGCAGTGGATGCGCTGCTGCACGAGGGCGATCGCATTGCCGGGGTGAAATGCGGCGATGAGATTATTAAGGGCGACGCCTATGTGATGGCCTTCGGCTCCTACTCGACGGCGATGCTTAAAGGGCTGGTGGATATACCGGTCTACCCGCTGAAAGGCTACTCATTGACTATTCCGATCGCTCAGGAGGACGGCGCGCCGGTTTCAACTATCCTTGATGAGACTTACAAAATCGCCATCACCCGCTTCGATGAGCGCATTCGGGTCGGCGGCATGGCGGAGATCGTCGGTTTTAACAAAGCGCTGCTGCAGCCGCGTCGCGAAACCCTGGAGATGGTGGTGCGCGATCTGTTCCCGCGCGGCGGCCACGTGGAGCAGGCGACGTTCTGGACGGGCCTGCGGCCGATGACGCCGGACGGCACGCCGGTGGTCGGCCGCACAGCGTATAAAAATCTGTGGCTCAACACCGGCCACGGCACGCTTGGCTGGACCATGGCCTGCGGCTCCGGGCAGCTTATCAGCGATCTGATCTCCGGCCGCACGCCGGCGATCCCTTACGACGATCTGGCGGTTGCCCGCTACAGCCCCGGTTTTACCCCGGCGCGCCCGCAGCACCTGCACGGCGCACACAACTAAGGAGCTTGCATGACCCGTCCGGTAGTGGCCAGCATCGACCTGCTGGCCTTGCGGCAGAATTTACAGATAGTGCGTCGCGCGGCCCCCGGGTCGCGCCTGTGGGCGGTGGTCAAGGCCAACGCCTACGGCCACGGCGTGGCGCGCGTATGGAGTGCGTTAAGCGCGGCGGATGGTTTCGCCTTGCTCAACCTGGAAGAGGCGATCCTGCTGCGCGAGCAGGGCTGGAAAGGCCCGATCCTGCTGCTGGAGGGCTTCTTCCATGCCGATGAGCTGGCGGTGCTGGATCAATATCGTTTAACCACCAGCGTCCACAGCAACTGGCAGATTAAGGCCCTGCAGCAGGCGAAGCTGCGCGCGCCGCTGGATATCTATCTCAAGGTGAACAGCGGCATGAACCGGTTGGGCTTTATGCCTGAGCGGGTCCACACCGTCTGGCAGCAGCTGCGGGCGATAAGCAACGTCGGCGAGATGACGCTGATGTCGCACTTCGCGGAGGCGGAGAACCCGCAGGGAATTGTCGAGCCGATGCGCCGTATCGAACAGGCGGCGGAGGGGCTGGATTGCCCGCGCTCGCTGGCCAACTCGGCGGCGACCCTCTGGCATCCGGAAGCGCATTTTGACTGGGTTCGTCCAGGCATCGTGCTGTATGGCGCGTCGCCTTCCGGGCAGTGGCAGGACATCGCCAACACCGGGCTGAAGCCGGTCATGACGCTGCGCAGCGAAATCATCGGCGTGCAGAACCTGCGCCCCGGCGAGGCGATTGGCTATGGCGGCCTGTACCGCACCACCCAGGAGCAGCGGATCGGCATCGTCGCCTGCGGCTATGCCGATGGCTATCCGCGGGTGGCGCCGAGCGGCACGCCGGTGCTGGTGGATGGCGTACGCACCACTACCGTTGGACGCGTATCGATGGATATGCTGGCGGTCGATTTAACGCCTTGTCCGCAGGCCGGGATCGGCGCGCCGGTCGAGCTGTGGGGCAAAGAGATTAAAATCGACGACGTGGCGGCCAGCAGCGGCACCGTCGGCTATGAGCTGATGTGCGCCCTGGCGCCGCGGGTGCCAGTTGTGACCCTGTAACCTATTCCGGGGCGGATCACTCCGCCTCGTCTTCCGCGACCCGCACCCCAACCTTCAGCACGTGATCGTTCTCTTTTTCAGCTACCGTCCACACCATCCCGGCGAACTCCACCTGGTCGCCCACCACCGGCGCGGCGCCCAGCAGCTGCTGCACCACTTCCCCGAGCGACTGCTGATGCTCGCGGAACTCCTCACCGCCGTCGAGACCGTAGATTTGCGCCACATCGGCGAAGCGGGCCTCAGCATCAAGAATGAAGTCGCCGAAAAAGCGCTGATCGAGCGCCACCGGCGGCGACTGGCTGAACATTTTGCCGAGCGCCGGCAGGTCGTGCTCCCGACCAATAACGCACAGGATATCGCCTTCCCGCAGGCGGGTGCTGCCGGTGGGGTGCAGCAGGACATTGTTGCGAAACAGCGCGGCAATCCGCGTCTCCGGTGGCATGTGCAAGTCGCGCAGCGCCGCGCCGATGCACCACTTATCGGCCCCCAGCTGGTAGACAAACTGCTCCCACGGGTTTTCCGGGTGAATATCCAGCCCGACGCGGGAGATGGGCCAGCTGATGGGCGGCACCACCACTTTGGCTTTTTTCGCCGCCCACGACAGCGAAGTGCCCTGCAGCAGCAGCGACACCAGCACCACGAAGAAGGCGACATTGAAGAACAGGCGGGCGTTGTCCAGGCCGGCCATCATCGGGAACACCGCGAGAATAATGGGCACCGCGCCGCGCAGGCCAACCCAGCTGATAAACACCCGTTCGCGCAGGTTAAAGCCGCGAAACGGCAGCAGGCCGGCAAACACCGACAGGGGCCGGGCAATGAATATCATCCACATCGACAGCAGCAGCGCCGGGATGGCGATCGGCAGCAGGTCGGAGGGCGTCACCAGCAGGCCCAGCACCAGGAACATGGCGATCTGCGCCAGCCACGCCAGGCCGTCGAAGTTCTGCAGGATACCGTGCCGGTTGCGGATCGGCCGGTTGCCCAGCAGAAAGCCGCAGAGATAGACGGCGAGGATACCGCTGCCGTCGAGGGAGGTGGTGACGGCAAAAATCATGATCCCGCCGCTCAGCGCCAGCAGCGGATAGAGGCCGGCGGGCAGCACGATGCGGTTAATCATCTGCAGCAGCAGGTAGCCGCCGCCGAGGCCGATGGCGATCCCGAGGCCGAACTGCTGAATGATATGCACGGCGAACATCCAGCTGAGGCCGGTTTGGTGCTGCTGGATCATTTCGATCAGGGTGATGGTCAGGAAGACCGCCATCGGGTCGTTACTGCCTGACTCTATCTCCAGCGTCGAGCCGACGCGCTCGTTGAGCCCCTTGCCGCCGAGCAGCGAGAAGACCGCCGCGGCGTCGGTGGAGCCGACAATGGCGCCGATCAGCAGGCCTTCGATCAGATCCAGCTTGAACAACCAGGCCGCCATCATCCCGGTCAGCGCCGAGGTGATCAGCACCCCAACCGTCGCCAGCGACAGCGCGGGCCACAGCGCGACGCGAAAGGAGCTGGCCTGGGTGCGCATCCCGCCGTCCAGTAGGATCACCGCCAGCGCCAGGTTACTCACCATATAGGCGAAGGGGTAATTGTCGAAGGGGATGCCGCCGATGCCGTCAATGCCTGCCAGCATCCCGATGGCCAGAAAGATGACCAGAATCGGGATGCCAAGGCGCGAAGAAAAGGAGCTCAATAAGATACTGCAGGTTACTAAAACAGAACCCAGAATAAACAGACTAATGACCGCAGCGGCGTCCAATGTTCACGTACTCCCTGACTGGCGTGAAAAAATGGCTAAAAGTGACACTATTTTAACAATTCGCAGGGGATCCGCCTATGCGTTCGGGAAATTTATTCTGTCAGCACCGGATGGCCGCCGATCGTCAGGGTGGTGGCCGCCGCCTGATTCACCAGGCGCGCGCGGGCGCCCAGCGGCAGGGTCACCGTGCGCTGCTCGTGGCCAAACTCCAGTCCGCTAATCAGCGGCAGGGATAGCTGCTGGCGCAGATAATCAAAGACCTGCGGCAAATCGTATCCCGCGTCATAGTCGTTCGGCGCGCTGCCGGTGAAGCTGCCGAAGATCACCGCTTTCTGCGCCGCCAGCACGCCGCTGTGCAACAGCTGAAGCAGCATGCGCTCGACGCGGAACGGGTGCTCATTGATATCCTCCACCACCAGGATGCCGTCGCGGATCGCCGGCAGCCACGGCGTGCCGATAAGCGAGGTCAGCATCGCCAGATTTCCCCCCCACAGGGTGCCTTCCACCCGGCAGTTCGGCCCTTCGCCCGGCCATTCGAGGGTGAATTCCGGCTGGCGTAGCGCCTGCCAGAAATGGTGCTCGGTAAATGGGTCGAGTGTCTCCGCGCCGAAGTTGCCGGCGAGCATTGGCCCGCTGAAGGTGATGACGTTGCCCATGGCCAGCAGGCCCGACTGGATAGCGGTGAAATCGCTGTGGCCGCAAATCAGCAGCGGGTCGCGCTGCTGGCGGGCAACCAGTCCCTGCCAGTCGATATGCGGCAGCAGGCGACTGGCGCCGTAGCCGCCGCGCACGGCGAGGACGATCCGGTTGCGGCCGGGCAACTGGGCCAGCTGGTTAATATCGGCCAGCCGTTCATGTTCAGTCCCGGCGAAACGCTGCTGCCGGCGGGGAATGACCTGCTGGTGGGCCACCTCGTGTCCGGCCTGCTGCAGACGCTCGACGCCGCGGGCTGCCGCCTGCTGGTTGATGCAATACCCGGATGGCGCGACCAGATAAAACTGAGACATGATAATTCCTTGCTATGAATGAAAGGGTTATGATGCCGCCTGGAATGGCGATTGTCATCTCCAGGTGGCTAACTTCAGTCCGCACCCGTCATCCTTCAGGTTGTCGGCAGGCGGGAGACGTACCGCGGCCGTCGTTCTGTAGCATGATGGCGTTTGGGTAGATAAGGATAGATGTGTGAAATTGAGATGGTTGCTTATTTTAGTCGTTTTTCTGGCCGGTTGTAGTTCGAAACATGATTACACTAACCCGCCGTGGAACCCCGAGGTCCCGGTGAAGCGGGCGATGCAGTGGATGCCGATCAGTGAAAAAGCCGGCGCCGCCTGGGGCGTGGATCCGCAGCTGATCACGGCGATCATCGCCATCGAGTCGGGTGGTAATCCTGCGGTGGTGAGTAAATCCGGCGCTGTCGGGCTGATGCAGCTCAAGCCCTCGACCTCCGGACGCGATGTCTATCGGCGGATGGGGTGGCGCGGCGAGCCGTCGGTCAGTGAGCTGAAAAACCCGGAACGTAATATCTCGATGGGGGCCGCCTATCTGAGCATTCTGGAGAACGGTCCGCTGGCGGGGATCAAAGACCCGCAGGTGATGCGCTATGCGGTGGTGGTCTCCTATGCCAACGGCGCTGGCGCGCTGCTGCGTACCTTCTCCTCGAACCGCCAGGACGCCATCGAGGAGATTAACGATCTCGACGCCGATGAGTTCTTCGAACATGTGGTGAAAAAACACCCGGCACCGCAGGCGCCGCGCTATATCTGGAAACTACAGAAAGCGCTGGACGCCATGTAATCCCTCGTTTGGCCTCCGGTAGTCTCCCGGAGGCCACGTCCTCAGAAATCGTAGCCCACGGTGGCTATAACGCTGCGCTCTGCTCCCCAGTAACAGTTGCCGGTGCCATAGCAGCCGGAAATATACTCGCGGTCGCCGATATTGTTGGCGTTAACCTGCACATATGCGCCTTTCAGCGTTGGCGACCAGACGCCGAGGTCGGCCCGCATCATGGCGTCCATCAGCGTGACCGACGGCAGCCGCGCGGTGTTGGCATCATCCGCCCACTGTTTACCGATGTAGCGGACGCCGGCGCCAACGGAGATCCCCGCCGGGAACTGATAGCGCGCCCAGAAGGAGGCCATCTGATCCGGGGTCAGCTGCGGCGTGTTATTGTCGGTCCCGTCTTTGGTGTCCTGGAAACGCAGACGATTCCAGGTATACGAGGCGATAGTACTCAGCTGCGGGGTGATCTGGTGGTGCGCTTCCAGCTCAACGCCCTGGGAATGGACCTTACCCGCCGGAATATAGGTGGCGGTGGCGATGTTCGGGTCGCGAGTGGCGACATCCTTTTGCGTCAGGTCGTAAATCGCGATGCTATAGAGATCGCTGCTGCCCGGCGGCTGGAACTTCAGGCCGGCTTCAACCTGTTCGGCGGTGGTCGGTTTCAACGGTTTGCCGTCCGCGCCCGGCAGCATCGCCGGAGTGATCGCCTGGCTGTAGCTCAGGTAGGGCGACAGACCGTTGTCCAGGGCGTACAACAGCGAGGCGCGGCCGCTGATATGGTCGTCTGAACGGCGGTTTGAGGTCCCCTGGGTATCGCTGACCTGCTGGGAAACGATGCGGTCGTAGCGGGCGGAAACATCCACATGCCAGCGGTTCCAGACCGTCTCATCCTGCAGATACAGCCCGGTCTGGTAATAGCGGCGATTATTGTCGTCGCTGTAGGTAACGGTATGTCCGGTCTGCGCGGTATAGCCGCTAAACGGGTTAAGGGGCGCCGCGCCGCCGGCGCCGGTCCACAGGTCGTTACGGAAGCGATGATATTCGGCGCCGAGGATCAGGGTGTGCGCCAGGTCGCCTGTATTGAAATCGGCGCGCAGGCGGTTATCGCTTGACCAGCCGTCCAGCGAACCGCGCGAACCGCTGTAGCCGCGGGCCAGCATGTCGCTGTCATCTATCCAGCCGACCTGGTAGACCTGATCGAGGGAGACGTTGGTATGGGTGTAGCTCCCGGCGGAATAGACCGACCAGACGTCGGTGAACTGGTGGTCAAACTCATAGCTGTAGATCTGCTGGCGGCGTTGATAGCCATCTCCCGGATCGCCTTCGTTGGTGCTGGGGGAGAGCTTACGGCCATTGTGCGCGTAGCGGGTGCCGTCCAGCGGCAAAGAGCCGTGGTAGCCGCCGGAAGGATCTTTTTGCAGATAGGCGCGCAGCAGCAGCGAGGTGTCGCTGTCCGGCTGCCACAGCAGGGAAGGCGAAATCGCGTAGCGCTCTTCGCGGGTATGGTCATACTGCGTGTCGCTGCTGCGGGTCATCCCGATCAGCCGCCATGCCCACTGGTCATTGATGGCGTCGGTGTAATCGAAGGCCGCGCCTTTGGTATTTTGCGTGCCGCCAGTCAGGCGGATGTGGCCCTGCTGACTGAACTGCGGACGTTTGGAAGTCAGGTTGACCACGCCGCCCGGCACGCTCTGCCCGTAGAGCGCGGAGGAGGGGCCGCGGATCACATCCACGCGTTCGATAAACCACGGGTCGATTTGCAATACGTTATGGCTGCCGCCGTCGCTCATCAGGCGCATGCCGTCGAGGAACAGGTTATCGACGTCGCCGCCGTGGTAGCCGCGCAGGGAGATGGCGTCGAACCGGGTGGCGCCGCCGCCGAAGCTGGAGTAGACCCCCGGGGTATATTCCAGCGCCTGGCTGATGGTATTCGCCCCCTGATCCGCCATCTGCTGGCGGGTGACCACCGACACCGACTGGGCGGTAGTGATTAACGGTTGGTCGGTTTTCGTCGCCCCGAGCGAGGTGCTGGCGCTGTAGCCCTCCGTCGGCGCGCTGGCGGACGCCGGCGGGGTGGCAGTGACCACCACCGTCTCTTCGGCTTGCGCGGTGAAGGGGAGTGCGACCGCAAGGGCATACAGCAGCCCCGGGCGTTTTCGAGAAATAGCCACGTTCATAAGATCATCCTGAACCAACGCGGTCTGGTACTCCTGTACGCCGCCGCGTGAAAAACGAATCTGTCATTATTCGTTAAAAAGTAATGCGAATTATTATTGTTTGTATTTGTGCGATCAAGCGAAAAGGTGACCTGTTCAACGCGAGGGGGTGGGGATGTGTTTCCCGCGAGCCGCAGAATGGGTCTGCGCGGGACGGTAGTGACCAGGGAGACCGCTTCCCCCTACCGATTTTGGTAGGGGGCGGGGAAGCGTCAGGAGCCGGTCTTTTGCGGTTCCGCAGGGGCGGGGTCGTTAGCCGCGGGCGCCGCAACAGGTTTGTCCTGCGGTGAAGGGGTTGTCGCCGGACGGGTAGCGGGCAGCGCATCGCAGGGTTTCTCCTGCGGGCAGATCAGATCCAACATCTTCAGGGTGACGCCGTTGGTCCAGCCAAAGCCGTCCTGCAGCGGATATTCCCCGCCGCCGCCGCCGGTGCCGGTCGAGCTCACGTCATACTTCTCCACCAGCTTTTGCTTACTGTCATAGGTATGCTGCACGTTGGTCAGGAAGCGCCAGGTGACCTCCATGGCGATCTTCTGCTGACCATAGTTTTGCAGCCCCTCGACCGCCACCCACTGCAGCGGCGCCCAGCCGTTGGGGGCGTCCCACTGCTGGCCGCTGTTGACGGTGGTGGTGGTCAGCCCGCCGGGTTTAAGCAGGCGCGACTCGGCGGCGGCGGCCACTTTCGTCGCCCGCTCGCGTGACGCGGCATTGACGTACAGCGGGAACAGCGCCGCCGCGGTCAGCTGATTGCGCACCTTGTGGCTTTTCAGATCGTAGTCGGCGTACCATCCCTCTTTATCATTCCACAGGTATTTCTCGATGGCCTGCTGGCGGGCGTTAGCCAGCGCATCGTACTGCGTAGAGCCAGCGCTGTCCCCGGATGCCTTGCTGGCGCGGGCGAGGGTTTTCTCCAGATGGAACATCAGGGCATTGAGATCGACCGGGACAATCGAGGTGGTGCGAATGGTGGCGAGCTGCTGCGGATTGTCCATCCAGCGGGAGCTGAAATCCCAGCCGGAGGCGGCGGCGGAGCGCAGGTCGCGATAGATCTCGGTTGCCGGACGATTCGGGTTGCTTTTGGCGGTTTTGACGTCGTCAAGCCAGGACTCGGGACGCGGAGTGTCGTTATCGTCCCAGTAGCGGTTGAGCAGCGCGCCGTCCGCCATCCGCACCGCCCGTTTGTCGGCGCTGCCGGGAGCCAGCGCGTCCGCTCCGGCCATCCAGTAGCGATACTCTTTCTCCAGCTGCGGCTGGTAGGTTTTCAGCACCTGGTCGCCATCGTGCGTCGCCAGCAGGCTCACCATAAAGGAGAAGAAGGGGGGCTGCGAACGGCTGAGATAATAGGTGCGGTTGCCGTTGGGGATATGGCCCCAGGCGTCAATTTCTGCGGCGAAGTTGGCGACCATATCCTCGACTTTATCCCAGTGACCGCTTTCGGCAAGACCCAGCATGGTGAAATAGCTGTCCCAGTAATAGACTTCGCGGAAACGTCCTCCGGGCACCACGTAGGGCTTAGGCAGCGGCAGCAGCGAGTCCCATTTTTCCACCTCGACGGTGCTGCGGGTCAGGATCGGCCACAGGCCATCGATATGTTGTCGCAGAGTTTGCCCTTTGGGCGGCACATAGGTGTCGTTCTCTTTCGGCAGCGTGAAGTTCAGTTCGACGAAGTGGCGCAGGTCGAAGCTGGCCTGGTTTTTTTGCATCCGGTAATCGGCAAGGATCATCAGCGGATCGCTGTTAGGGATAGCGTCGGCGAAGGTTTTCTGATCAGAAAACAGTTTCGCGCTTTGCACATCATTAAACAGCGGGCCCAGCAGAATATCCGGCGAGGGGGGCGGCGCGGTTTTGCCGTCTTCCGCCTGAGCGTTCAGGCTCATCAGGGCGATCAGAGCGCCGCCGATCGCCAGGCGCAGGGAACAGGACAAAGCAGCGGGACGACGTGCATCAGTACTCGTCATGGGGAGTTCTCCTTATCATTATCGACTGCGGGCCACGACGTTTGGCCATCCAAAAACCTTAGACGAATATCTGCCGCTGCGCGTGTCAGGGGTAACATTTTGCGCGAAAACAGAGGATTTACCTGCCTGGTCTCCTGAGACCGCCGCGGGCTGGGCCGCCTGGCTGAGGGCGCTGGCGTCCAGGATGGCGCAAAAAACGTCGCCCTGCCTCACGACGGTGCAGCCGCCGCCGGGCGCGGGCGGCTGTTTTGGCGATTTTTTGCACAACCAGACGGCGGGGCTGAACCGATTTGCACAACGCCGCGGCGGCAGAGGACCTGGCATAATTAATGCTTATCTCTTAGCGGGATTACCACAAAGTGAGTACAACCGGAGGGGATAGCCATGATTAAAATTACGCTACCTGACGGGCATTATTATGACGAGATGCTGACCGCGCAGGGTGCACAGCGGCCGCACTATAATGCCTGGTGGCAATGGTTTCGCAACACCGATCAATTCTCTATCCGGCAGAAAAAAGCGCAAGCGGAACTGCTTTTTCACCGTATCGGCATCACCTTTAACGTTTACGGCGAGGATGAGGGGACCGAGCGGCTGATCCCGTTTGACAGCGTGCCGCGGATCATACCTGCCGGGGAGTGGCAGCGCATTGACCGCGGCATACGCCAGCGGGTGAAAGCGCTGAACGCCTTCCTCTATGACATCTATCATGAGCAGAATATCCTGCGCGCGGGGCTGATCCCGGCCGAGCAGGTGCTGGCCAACGAGCAGTATCAACCGTGCATGCAGGGCATCAACCTGCCAAACAACACCTATGCCCATATCACCGGCGTCGATATGGTGCGCAATAACGACGGTCAGTACTACGTGCTGGAGGATAATCTGCGCACGCCGTCCGGCGTCTCCTACATGCTCGAAAACCGTAAGATGATGATGCGCCTCTATCCGGAGATGTTCGAGCAGCATCACATTGCGCCGGTGGAGCGCTACCCGAGCTACCTCCTGCAGACCCTGCGCGAAAGCTCGCTGGTGGATGATCCCTGCGTCGTGGTGATGACCCCGGGTCGCTTCAACAGCGCCTACTTCGAGCACAGCTTCCTGGCGCAGCAGATGGGGGTCGAGCTGGTGGAGAGCGCCGATCTGTTTATTAAAAACGGCGCGGTGTATATGCGCACCACCGAGGGGCCGCGGCGGGTGGATGTGATTTATCGCCGCATCGACGACGCCTGGCTCGACCCGCTGGCCTTCCGCGCCGATTCGATGCTCGGCGTCCCGGGGCTGCTGTCCGTCTATCGCGCCGGCGGCGTAGTGCTGGCCAACGCCATCGGCACCGGGGTGGCTGACGACAAATCGATCTATCCGTACGTCCCGGAGATGATCCGCTTTTACCTCGGCGAACAGCCGATCCTCAGCAATATCCCCACCTGGCAGTGCCGGAAAGCGGAGGACCTGCGCTACGTGCTGAGCAATCTCGAGCTGATGGTGGTCAAGGAGGTCCATGGCGCCGGGGGCTACGGCATGCTGGTTGGCCCGCGTTCGACTAAAGAGGAGCGGGAGGCCTTCCGCCAGCGCCTGCTGGCCAATCCGGCCAACTATATCGCCCAGGACACCCTTGCGCTGTCGACCTGCCCCACCTTCGTTGAGGAAGGTCTGTCGCCGCGGCATATCGATTTACGGCCCTACGTGCTGTCCGGGCAGGAGATGCGGCTGGTGCCCGGCGGCCTGACCCGCGTGGCCCTCACCGAAGGGTCGCTGGTGGTCAACTCGTCGCAGGGCGGCGGAACCAAGGATACCTGGGTGATGGAGGATGACGCATCATGCTAAGTCGTACGGCGAGTGAACTGTTCTGGATGGCCCGCTATCTCGAGCGGGCGGAGAGCTACGCCCGGGTGCTGGACGTGACCTGGAAATTATCAATGATCCCCCGCCACAGCCAGCAGTCGCGGGATCTGGCGCTACCGCTGAATTTGTCGATGACCCACGAGTTGTTTCAGGCGCGCCATGCCCGCTTTACCATGAGCAATCTGCTCAACTTTTTTGCCCTTGATGGCAACAACCCCTGCAGTATTTACAGCTGCGTGGAGATGGCGTGGAACAACGCGCACGCGGTGCGCGGCAGTCTGTCGGCCGAAGTGTGGGAGAGCATCAATGCCACCCGCATTGAACTGCGGACCCTCCGCCAGCAGGGGCTGGGCGAGCTGGGGAGCGACGGCTTTTTTGAGTGGGTGAAAGAGCGGGTGCATCTGTTTCGCGGGGCAGTGATCGGCACGCTGCTGCGCAACGACGCCCTGAGTTTTATCGGTATCGGCACCCTGATTGAGCGCGCCTTCGCCACCACCCAGCTGCTGCTGATTAAGGATCAACAGCTGACCAACGACCCGGACCCGGTGCGGGAATACTACCGGCTGGATACCCTGCTCAATGCGGTCAGCGCCCGCGAAGCTTACAACAGCCTCTATCGCCAGCCGGTCAGTCGCGAAACGGTGATGGAGCTGCTGATCCTGCGCAACGATATTCCGCGTTCGCTGCGCGCCAGCATTGCCGACCTGGTGGGCGAGCTGGAGAAGATCGCCAACGATCGCTCCTATCAACCGTTGCGCCTCGCCCATCAGCTCAACGTTGACCTGCGCTTCAGCACCCGTGACGACCTGGCGCAGGCGGACCTGCAGACCACCCTTAACGGGCTGCTGGCGAGAATTAACGCGCTGTCCGACAGCATCAGACAAACCTACCTGGAGGCCTTATGAAACTGGTCATCGATCATCTCACCCGCTATGGCTACGATGAAGAAGTGAAGTTTTCCACCCAGTATCTGCGCCTGACGCCGCGCAGTACCGCCCGGCAGACGATCACCGCCTGGACGCTGACCCTGCCGGACGGCGCGGCGGTGACCACTACCGACGGCTGGGGCAATGTGCTGCATGTGCTGACGCTGGATAACCCGCACAAGGAGATCACCATCCGCGCCAGCGGGATTGTCGATATCGCCGACGAAGGGGAGGAGACGCGTGATGAAGAGGCCGAGCTGCTGTCGCCGCTGGTTTTTCTGCGCTGTACGCCGCTAACCCGCGCCGATACGGCGATCCGTGAGTTTGCCCAGCGCCTCTATCGTCCCGATGCGGCGGAAGAGAGTCTGAATCAACTGATGGCGGATCTGCTGTTAAGAATGCCATACTCCCCCGGCGCGACCCAGGTGCAGGACTCCGCCGCCGACGCCTTCGCCCGCGCGAAGGGGGTGTGCCAGGATCATACCCATGTTTTTCTCGCCTGCTGCCGCGCGCTGGAGATCCCGGCGCGCTACGTCAGCGGCTATGTCTACAGCGATAACGCCCAGCATGTGGCGATGCATGCCTGGGCGGAAGTCTGGCTCGACGGCCGCTGGCTGTCGTTTGATATCACCAATAATACCCGTCGCCTGAATCAGCATTTACGGCTGGCGACCGGGCTGGATTATCTCGATGCCTGCCCGGTACGGGGCACCCGGCTGGGCGGCGGCGGGGAGATTATGTTAACTAACGCTGAAGTGCGCGAACACAGCCAGCAGGCGCAGCAGCAATAATACGGGAATAACCGCAATGACCTACTGTGTGGCCATGTGCCTGGCGGATGGACTGGTGTTTGCTTCCGACTCCCGCACCAATGCGGGCGTCGACCATATTGCCACTTTTAAAAAGCTGCACGTTTTCCATCAGGAGGGGGAACGGGTGCTGGTGCTGCAATCCGCCGGCAATCTGGCCACCACCCAGAGCGTGATAAGCCTGCTCAGCGCGCGCATCCGTACCCAGCAGGAGCCGAATCTGATGCAGGTCACTTCCCTCTACGACGCCGCGATGCTGATCGGTAAAACGCTGCTGGAGGTGATCCAGCGCGACAGCAGCAACCAGCAGACCTGCAGTAACACCAACTTCAACTGCAACCTGCTGCTTGGCGGCCAGATCGCCGGCGAAACCCATCGTCTGTTCCATATTTATCCGGAGGGCAACTTTATTGAAGCCACCCGCGACACGCCTTATTTCCAGATTGGCGAAAGCAAATACGGCAAACCGATCATCGATCGGGTGCTGACCATCGACACGCCGCTGGAGCAGGCGATGTGCTGCGCGTTGATCTCCATTGACTCGACGCTGCGCAGTAATCTGTCCGTCGGCCTGCCGCTGGATACGCTGCTCTACCGCAGCGGCAGCTTCAGCGCCGGGCAGCATCGCATTACCGACAGCGATCCCTACTTCAACCGCATTCGCAAGGCGTGGTCCGAAGGGCTGTTGCACACCTTCCAGACTCTGCCGACCTGGACGCCAGCGGAGCGGGAAGAGGAGTAGTCGCTGTGACGCTCCGCCGGTATCGTCGGCGCGAAGGCGGGTAAGGCGCTGGAGTCCTTAAGTATCCTCGACCTGGCGGTAAAATTTCAGCAACAGCGGTAAAAAAATTAACGACAGGCAGCACGCATCGTAGGCCGGGCAAGGCGCAGCCGCCGCCCGGCACAAAAGCGACGCCGCTGTTCTTGTCCGACGGCGCTGCGCCTGCACCGGCCTGGATGGCCCGGGGAGGGGTTATCCCGTAGGCCCGGCAAGCGCAGCGCCGCCGGGCGATGGACCTGTTTAAACACCGCCAACCTGTTGCGCCATGGACGGTATTCTCTTTGCCCTGTTGAACACAAACGTGCTTTTTGGCAAAGCTAAGTCAATTAAATACTTTGTTATTTAACGTGTTATCTCACATCTTCGGTGGGAATGAGGCAACACGGCAAGGTATCGGAAGTGACGGAAAAGAAGACGGCTGTCTATGTGGATGACCAACAGCGCATCCTGATCCGCCAGCTGGCGCGCAGCTGGCTGTGGCGCAGCGAGCTGCCGACCTGGCTGCTGATTGTGACGGTTTACGGCGGCTGGTTTGCCTGCGTGGCGGGCTGGCGGACGCTGGGACTGTTTCCGGCCACGCTGCTGTTGATCTGGTTTACCGCCTGGTATATGTCCTTACAGCATGAGCTGATCCATGGGCATCCCACCCGGCTGGCATGGTTTAACCAGCTGTTGGGGACGCTGCCGCTGGCGGTCTGGTATCCCTATGGCGTCTACCGCGACAGCCACCTGGCGCACCATCGCAACCATCTGCTGACGCACCCTGAGGATGACCCCGAATCGTACTACGTAACGGCGGAAAGCTGGCAGCGCTTCTCAGCCTGGCAGCGCCGCCTTATCCACCTGCGCAACACCTTCTGGGGGCGTCTGCTGCTGGCGCCGATGATGGATATTATTCACACCCTGAACAGCGCGCTGCGGGCTTTCCACGAGGGCGACCGCCGCGCTATCGCCATGTGGAGTCTGCATCTGTTGCTGCTGACGGGCCTGCTGACCTGGATGGCGGCGCAGGGTTTTTCTCCGCTGTGGTTTGTGCTGGCGGTGAGCTACCCGGCGCTGGCCCTGACCAAAGTACGCTCTTTTCTCGAACACCGCGCCGCGGATGACCCGCTGGCCCGCTCGGTGATCAACGAGGCCGGGCTCCCCTGGCGGGCGCTGTTCCTCAATCTCAACTACCATGCGGTGCATCATGATCTGCCAGGGGTCCCCTGGTACGCTTTACGTCAACTGTATCTGCATCGCCAGGCGGCGTATCTGCAGCGTAATCAGGGGTTCCTGGTGCGCGGGTACGGCGAGTGGCGACGCCATTTTAGCCGCCGGGCGGTGGCGGTGAACGCCCATCCGGGCTTTGGCGAGCAGGCGGGAGGAGAACATGGCTGAACGCATGACTTTTCCGATGTATGCCATCCACCGCCAACAGACCCAGGCCCTGTGGCAGGCGGTGCAGTCGCTGCTGGACGAACGCGGCGTGATGGTGGCGGGGGACCCTCCGGCGGCTGACCCCGGGGATCTGCTGGCTCACTGGCGCCAGCCGACGCTGTTGCTGAGCCAGACCTGTGGCTACCCGCTGGTGACCCAATTGCCGGAGGTGCAGACGGTGGGCTGCTTCCACTACGCTGCGCCCGGTTGCGAAGGGCGCCGCTATCGCAGCCTGCTGGTGGTCCGCGAAGCGGATAGTCACCGGATGCTGGGGGACTTTTTTGGCCGTCGGGCGGTGTGCAATGCCGAGCACTCGCAGTCCGGCTACAACGTACTGCGTAAAATGGTCGCGCCGCTCTCCCGGGAGGGGCGTTTTTTTTCAGCGGTGATGTTCAGCGGCAGCCATCGGCAATCGCTGCGCGAACTGCAGCAGGAAAACGCCGATATCGCCGCCATCGACTGCGTGACCTACGCTCTGCTGCAGCGCCATCAGCCGCAGGCTCTGGCTGGCCTGGTGGCGATCGGCTGGAGCCCGGCCGCGCCAGGGCTGCCGCTGATCACCGCCGGCGCCACCCCGGCGGCAACGCTGAATAGCCTGCGCGAGGCGCTCCAGCAGCTGGTAAGCGATGATCGCTATCGTTCCCTGTGCGACGCCTTGCTGATCTGCGGCTATAGCGATATGTCGCGGGAGGCCTATGCGCCGCTGCTGGCGTGGCGGGATGAGGCCGCGGCGCTGGGGGTCAGCCAGCTATAGGCGAAATGCCCGGGCCAGCGATCTGCGCCGGGGCGGGCTATAGCGGCTGGTCCCACGGCTGGGCGCTGAGATCCATTCGCAGATAGGAAGAGAGCAGGTCGACAGCCATCTGGTCGCTCATCAGCTGCTCGTTAAGCTGCTGGCGCAGCCGCGGGATCATCTCTTCACGATAGGCCGGGTCGTTGTTTTATGGATTTGTGATCGGCAACACAAATGACTCTCCAATGGCCGTCGTAAAAGATAAATTACCAGGGTTGATTTTAATCAAAGTATGACCAACTGCGCTATGGCGGAAAAAAGATCGCTGCCTATCGCGACCCAAAAGAAAAATTGTGAATTTAATGTTTCTTTGGTGTAAATAATGACCGTGCATTTTCCCCAACCGCCGGGGATAAAATGTGATGCCCGACCAGCTTGTCGTTAAATAATGGCGTTTATTACGTCTGCTTTTTATTCTTTACAGCATTAATTTAATTTTCGGCTTTCTTCTCACCCTGATAGCGCGGGTCGAATAACGTACAAAAGACGTATTTTTTATCGCCATTTCGCCGTCGATGTTATCGCCATCAATTATTTTTATCCCCGCATTCGGCCACGGCAAAAGGCGCGCAAATAGCGTTCATGATGCTTTTAATATATTGATTTTACTTTACTTATTCTGACTCGTGGATCCTGCTTATCCGCCGCGGCGGAGCCTTTGTGAGAGCTCTCACATAACCCGGCAATTGCGATTTGTTACACTTTCCGCCGTCAACAAAGGAATGAAAGTGAGACGTGATGAATAATTTTTCTCTGCCTAAAACACAGCATCTGGTAGTTTTCCAGGAAGTGATCCGCAGCGGGTCAATCGGGGCCGGAGCAAAAGCGTTAGGACTCACTCAGCCGGCGGTCAGTAAAATTATTGGCGACATGGAGAGTTATTTTGGCAGCGAATTAATCGTCCGGCGAAATACTGGCGTCTCGCTCACCGAGGCCGGGCAGGTATTTCTCAACTGGTCAGAAGCGATCACCCGTGAAATGAAAAATATGGTCAATGAAATGAATGCTCTGACCAACAGCGCGGTGGTGGATGTCTCCTTTGGTTTCCCTTCGCTGGTCGGGTTTACCTTTATGTCGGAGATGGTGCATCAGTTTAAAATGACTTTCCCGAAGGCGCGGGTCTCGATGTATGAGGCGCAGCTCTCCGCCTTTTTGCCGGCAATCCGCGACGGGCGCCTCGACTTCGCCATCGGGACGCTGAGCGATGAGATGAAACTGCAGGACCTGCACGTCGAGCCGCTGTTTGAGTCTGAGTTTGTGCTGGTGGCGAACCGGGCGCGGATCGGCAACGGCACCGTCCGCCTGGCCTCGCTCCAGCACGAGCAGTGGGTGCTGCCGGAGACCAATATGGGCTACTACAGCGAACTGCTGACCACCCTGCAGCGCAGCGGTATCCGCCGTGAAAATATCGTTAATACCGATTCGGTGGTGACGATCTATAACCTGGTGCTCAATGCCGATTTTCTGACGGTGATCCCCTGCGACATGACCACGCCGTTTGGCTCGAGCCAGTTTGTCACCATCCCCATTAAAGAGGCCTTGCCGGTGGCGCGCTATGCGGCGGTATGGTCGAAAAATTACCGGTTAAAAACCGCCGCGGCGTCGCTGGTGGAGATGGCGAAACACTATTCCTCGGGGCAGGGCAACCGCCACTGGCAGCCATTACAAATTATTGCGTAACTGAAAGTCGTTAAATAATCCAACACACGTCCTCGCTGTTATCAGCAGGATGACGCCCGGTCATTGACTTTATATTAAGATACAGAGGCCATAATGCATATTACCTACGATCTTCCGGTATCTATTGACGATATTCTCGAAGCGAAACAACGCCTCGCGGGAAAAATATATAAAACAGGCATGCCCCGTTCGAATTATTTTAGCGAGCGCTGCCAGGGCGAAATATTTCTTAAATTCGAAAATATGCAGCGCACGGGTTCATTTAAAATTCGCGGCGCCTTTAATAAACTGTGCGGTTTAACCGCGGCGGAAAAACGCAAAGGGGTGGTGGCCTGCTCAGCGGGCAACCACGCCCAGGGCGTCTCGCTCTCCTGCGCCATGCTAGGCATTGACGGGAAAGTAGTGATGCCGAAAGGGGCGCCGAAATCGAAAGTTGCCGCCACCTGTGATTATTCGGCGGAAGTGGTGCTACATGGCGATAACTTTAACGATACCCTTGCCAAAGCCAGCGATATTGTTGAACTTGAGGGCCGCATTTTTATTCCCCCCTATGACGACCCGCAGGTTATCGCCGGGCAGGGGACGATTGGACTCGAAATATTAGAAGATCTGTATGACGTGGATAATGTCATCGTGCCCATTGGCGGCGGCGGCTTAATTGCCGGTATCGCGATTGCGATTAAATCCATTAACCCGACAATCCGCATTATCGGCGTGCAGTCGGAGAATGTTCACGGCATGGCCGCCTCCTGGTATGCCGGGGAAATCACCAGCCATCGCCACGCCGGCACCTTAGCCGATGGTTGCGACGTCGCCCGCCCGGGGAAACTGACCTATGAAATCGCCCGCCAGCTGGTGGATGACATCGTCCTGGTGAGTGAGGACGACATTCGCCAGAGCATGGTCGCCTTAATTCAGCGCAATAAAGTGATCACCGAAGGGGCCGGGGCGTTAGCCTGCGCCGCGTTATTAAGCGGCAAACTCGACAGCTATATCCAGAACCGCAAAACGGTCAGCCTGATTTCCGGGGGCAATATCGATCTCTCCCGGGTATCGCAAATTACCGGTTTTGTTGACGCTTAATTCAATACATAAGTGAGGACAGGATATGAGTACGACTGAGAGCATTGCATCCAGCCAGACAAGCCTTTCGTCCTGGCGTAAATCTGACACCACCTGGACCCTGGGCCTGTTTGGCACCGCTATCGGCGCCGGGGTGCTGTTTTTCCCGATCCGCGCCGGCTTCGGCGGGCTGATCCCGATCCTGGTGATGCTGGTGCTGGCCTATCCCATCGCCTTTTATTGCCATCGGGCGCTGGCCCGGCTATGCCTGTCGGGGGCTAACCCCTCCGGCAATATCACCGAAACGGTGGAAGAGCATTTTGGCAAAACCGGCGGGGTGGTGATCACCTTTCTGTACTTCTTCGCCATCTGCCCACTGCTGTGGATTTATGGCGTCACGATCACCAATACCTTTATGACTTTCTGGGAGAACCAGCTGCAGATGCCGGCTCTCAACCGCGGGGTGGTGGCGCTGCTCCTGCTGCTGCTGATGGCGTTTGTCATCTGGTTTGGTAAAGACCTGATGGTCAAGGTGATGAGCTATCTGGTGTGGCCGTTTATCGCCAGCCTGGTGGTGATCTCCCTGTCCCTGATCCCCTACTGGAATAGCGCGGTGATTGACCAGGTCAACCTCAGCGATATCGCCTTAACCGGTCACGACGGCATTCTGGTGACGGTATGGCTGGGCATCTCCATCATGGTGTTCTCCTTCAACTTCTCGCCGATCGTCTCCTCGTTTGTGGTCTCCAAACGCGAAGAGTATGAAGCGCAGTTTGGCCGCGAGTATACCGAACGCAAATGCTCCCAGATCATCTCCCGGGCCAGCATGCTGATGGTGGCGGTGGTGATGTTCTTCGCCTTCAGCTGCCTGTTTACCCTCTCACCGCAGAACATGGCGGACGCCAAGGCGCAGAATATCCCGGTGCTCTCCTATCTGGCGAACCACTTTGCCTCGATGTCGGGCACCAAATCCACCTTTGCCACCCTGCTGGAGTATGGCGCGTCGATCATCGCCCTGGTGGCCATCTTCAAATCGTTTTTCGGCCACTATCTCGGCACGCTCGAGGGGCTGAACGGTCTGATCCTGCGCTTTGGCTATAAAGGGGATAAAACCCGGGTCTCCAGCGGCAAGCTCAATACCCTGAGCATGGTGTTCATCATGGGCTCGACCTGGGTGGTGGCCTATGCTAACCCCAATATCCTCGACCTGATTGAGGCCATGGGCGCGCCGATTATCGCCTCGCTGCTGTGCCTGCTGCCGATGTACGCCATTCGTAAAGCGCCTTCGCTGGCCAAATACCGTGGCCGTCTCGATAACCTCTTTGTGACCGCCATTGGTCTGCTGACCATCCTCAACATCGTTTACAAACTGTTCTAATCCGGCTCAGGCCACGCGGAGTACAACATGACTGAATTTCCGGTAGTACTGGTGATTAACTGCGGCTCGTCGTCAATCAAATTTTCCGTCCTGGACGCCGCCAGCTGCGACTGCCTGCTCAACGGCGTGGCCGAGGGCATCAACGCGGAACGGGCGTCTCTCTCGCTCAACGGCGGCGAGCCGGTGGCGCTGGCGCAGCGCGGCTACGAAGGCGCCCTGCAGGCGATTGCCGGAGCATTAGCCCAACGCGACCTCATCGACAGCGTGGCCCTGATTGGCCACCGCGTCGCCCACGGCGGCGACCTGTTCACCGAGTCGGTCATTATTAGCGAGGAGGTTATCAATAACATTCGCCAGGTATCGTCCCTGGCCCCGCTGCATAACTACGCCAGTCTCAGCGGCATCGCCTCGGCGCAGCGGCTGTTCCCGGAGGTGATGCAGGTGGCGGTCTTTGATACCAGCTTTCACCAGACCCTGGCCCCGGAAGCTTTTCTCTATGGTCTGCCGTGGGAGTATTACCAGAATCTCGGGGTACGCCGCTACGGTTTCCACGGCACCTCGCACCGCTATGTGTCCCAGCGCGCCCTGGCGCTGCTCGGGTTGCCGGAGCAGGAGAGCGGCCTGGTGATCGCCCACCTGGGCAATGGCGCCTCGATCTGCGCGGTGCGTAACGGCCGCAGCGTGGACACCTCGATGGGGATGACGCCGCTGGAGGGGCTGATGATGGGCACCCGCAGCGGCGATGTCGACTTCGGCGCCATGGCGTGGATTGCCGGGGAAACCCGGCAGACCCTCAGCGACCTGGAGCGGGTAGCCAACACCGCCTCCGGCCTGCTGGGGATCTCCGGTCTTTCCTCCGACCTGCGGGTGCTGGAGCAGGCGTGGCATGAGGGCCATGCCCGCGCCCGCCTGGCGATTAAAACCTTTGTCCATCGTATCGCCCGCCATATTGCCGGCCACGCCGCGGCGCTGCAGCGTCTCGACGGCATTATTTTCACCGGCGGGATTGGCGAGAACTCGGTGCTGATCCGTCGGCTGGTGAGCGAGCGGCTGAGGGTCTTTGGCCTTGCGATGGACGCCGCCCGCAATCAGCAGCCCAATTCGGCCGGCGAGCGCCTGATCTCCGCCGACGGCAGCCGGGTGCGCTGCGCGGTTATTCCTACCAATGAAGAGCGCATGATTGCCCTCGATGCGATCCGCTTAGGCCGGATCCACACCGCGGCGGCGCTGGCCTGACTTTTTATTCTGTAGAGAGACGATGTTCATGAAACTAGATATCGATACCCAGGATGTACGATACGCTGACGCCTGGCTGGGCTTTCGCGGTACGGCGTGGCAAACGCAGATCGACGTTCGCGACTTTATTCAGCATAACTACACCCCTTACGAGGGCGATGAGTCTTTCCTCGCCGACGCGACGCCAGCGACCACCGCCCTCTGGGAGCAGGTGATGGCCGGGATCCGCGTCGAGAACGCCACCCATGCGCCGGTGGATTTCGACACCAATGTCGCCACCTCCATCACCGCCCACGCGGCGGGCTATATCAACCAGCCGCTGGAAAAGATCGTCGGCCTGCAAACGGACCAGCCGCTGAAGCGCGCCCTGCATCCTTTTGGCGGCATCAAGATGATCAAAAGCGCCTTCGAGGCCTATGGTCGCGAAATGGATCCTGACTTTGAGTATCAGTTTACGGCGCTGCGTAAGACCCACAATCAGGGCGTTTTTGACGTCTATTCCCCGGATATGCTGCGCTGCCGCAAATCCGGGGTGCTGACCGGGCTACCGGACGGCTATGGCCGCGGACGGATCATCGGCGATTACCGCCGCGTGGCGCTGTACGGCATTCGCTATCTGGTCCGCGAACGTGAGCTGCAGTTTGCCGACCTGCAGCCGGCCCTTGAGCGCGGCGAGGCGCTGGAGGCCACCCTGCGCCTGCGCGAAGAGCTGGCCGAACAGCGGCGCGCGCTGCTGCAGATGCAGGAGATGGCGGCCCGCTACGGCTGCGATATCTCTCACCCGGCGCGCACTGCCCGGGAGGCGGTGCAGTGGCTCTACTTCGCCTACCTGGCGGCGGTGAAGTCGCAGAACGGCGGCGCCATGTCGCTGGGGCGCACGGCCACCTTCCTCGACATCTATATCGAACGCGATCTGCGCGCCGGTTTATTGAATGAGGAGCAGGCCCAGGAGCTCATTGACCACTTCATCATGAAGATCCGCATGGTGCGTTTCCTGCGCACCCCGGAATTTGATTCGCTGTTCTCCGGGGATCCCATCTGGGCGACGGAGGTGCTGGGCGGCATGGGGCTGGATGGTCGCACCCTGGTCAGCAAAACCACCTTCCGCTATCTGCATACTCTGCACACCATGGGCCCGGCGCCGGAGCCGAACCTGACCGTGCTCTGGTCGCAAGCGCTGCCGGCGGCGTTTAAAAAATATGCCGCCCGGGTCTCTATCGCCACCTCGTCGCTGCAGTATGAGAACGACGATCTGATGCGCAGCGATTTTCACAGCGACGACTACGCCATCGCCTGCTGCGTCAGCCCGATGGTGATCGGCAAGCAGATGCAGTTCTTCGGCGCCCGCGCCAATCTCGCCAAAACGCTGCTCTACGCGATTAACGGCGGGGTGGATGAGAAACTAAAGATTCAGGTGGGGCCGAAAACCGACCCTCTGCGTGATGAGGTGCTGGACTACGACACCGTGATGGCCAGCCTCGACCACTTTATGGACTGGCTGGCGGTGCAGTACATCAGCGCGCTGAACATCATCCATTGCATGCATGATAAGTACAGCTACGAGGCGGCGCTGATGGCGCTGCACGATCGCGACGTCTACCGCACGATGGCCTGCGGCATCGCCGGCCTGTCGGTGGCGGCGGATTCGCTGTCGGCGATAAAGTACGCCCGGGTGAAGCCGGTGCGCGATCACCACGGGCTGGCGGTGGACTTTGTCATTGAAGGCGACTATCCGCAGTACGGCAACAACGACGATCGGGTCGATGCCATCGCCTGCGACCTGGTGGAGCGCTTTATGCGCAAAATTCAGGCGCTCCCCACCTGGCGTCAGGCGGTGCCGACCCAGTCGATCCTGACCATCACCTCCAACGTGGTATACGGCCAGAAAACCGGCAATACGCCGGACGGACGTCGGGCGGGGACGCCGTTCGCCCCGGGGGCCAATCCGATGCATGGCCGCGACCGGAAAGGGGCGGTGGCGTCGCTGACCTCGGTGGCGAAACTGCCGTTTACCTACGCCAAAGATGGCATCTCGTATACCTTCTCCATCGTGCCGGCGGCCCTCGGCAAAGCCCCGTCGGCGCAGGAAAACAACCTGGTGGGCCTGCTGGACGGCTACTTCCATCACGAGGAGACGGTGGAGGGGGGACAGCATCTCAACGTCAATGTACTGAACCGGGAAAAGCTGCTCGATGCGATAGAACACCCGGAGCAGTATCCGAATCTGACGATCCGCGTCTCCGGCTATGCGGTCCGCTTTAACGCGCTGACCCGCGAACAGCAGCAGGATGTGATCTCCCGAACGTTCACCAGCCAACTCTGAGCGGCCACCGGGCCACAGGAGAGCCTTTATTGGGCTCTCCTGTTATCATCTTCACATTACCGCAACAAAATAATCACCACTGTTGATCATATTCGCATTTTTGCACCACGCCGGCGCGCAGCGACCGCTAACTGCATCTATGTTTAGCTCACGGGCCGGTACGGATACCGCGTTGTCCGGCTCGCCACGTGATGGCAACCGATCTCCTGACCTGAAAGGGAATGCGCCCTTGCCGATGCGGCACGGGTTGCCGTCGCGTGCGTACCGACCGGGGCGACTGTTCTCCGGTGTTCCACTCCTTCCTGGCGGGATTTTTGCTTCTTCCACCCTGGCCGTCCTGGCGCTGCGCCAACGTCGGCACCACACGGTAAGTGATATTTTCTGCGTCATTCCATGACGCCAGGCTTTACATCGCTGAGGAATATCCGAATGTCTTTGAAACTGAAAACAATGACGCTTCATGTTGTGATAGCAGGTTGTATGAGCATGGCCTTTTACGCCCAGGCAGACGTGAAGATCGGCGTCGCCGGGCCCTTTACCGGACCCAACGCCACCTACGGCGCCCAGTACTGGAAAGGGGCCTCGCAGGCGGTGGCCGATATCAATGCCGCCGGCGGCATCAAAGGCGAAAAGATTGTGCTGGTGCAGGGGGATGACGCGTGCGAACCGAAGCAGGCGGTGGCGGTGGCCAACCGGCTGGTGGATGAAGCGAAAGTCTCCGCCGTGGTGGGGCACTTTTGCTCTTCCTCAACGATGCCGGCCTCCGAGATATATGACGAAGCCGGGATCCTGACCATTACCCCCGGCTCGACCAACCCACAGATCACCGAGCGCGGCATGAAAGATCTCTTCCGTATGTGTGGTCGTGACGATCAGCAGGGGGCGATCGCCGCCAAGTATATGCTGGACGTGCTGAAGGCGAAGAAAATCGCCGTCATCCACGATAAAGACACCTATGGTCAGGGGCTGGCCGATGCCACCCGCGCGGCGCTGGCGAAGCGGGGTACCAAAGAAGTGTTGTACGAAGGCCTTTCCCGCGGTGAAAAAGACTTTAACGCCCTGGTGACCAAGATCGGCGCCCTCAAGCCGGACGTGGTCTACTTTGGCGGCTGCCATCCGGAAGCGGGCCCGCTGGTGCGCCAGATGCGCGAGCAGGGGGTGCAGGCCAAATTCTTCTCCGGCGACTGTATCGTCACCGAGGAGCTGGTCACGGCCGCCGGCGGGCCGCAGTTCACCAACGGCGTGCTGATGACCTTTGGTCAGGATCCGCGCACCCTCCCGGACGGCAAAGCGGTGATCGAGAAGTTCCGCGCCAGCGGCTTTGAGCCGGAAGGTTATACCCTCTACGCCTACGTCTCTATTCAGGCTATCGCCGCGGCCTGGAACGCCGTCGGTATCGATAACGCCAAAGCCAGCGACTGGCTGAAGAGCCACGACGTCGAGACGGTGATGGGCAAGAAAGCCTGGGATGGCAAAGGCGACCTCAAGGTGTCCGACTACGTGGTCTATCAGTGGGACGACAAGGGCAAATATCACCAGCTCTGATCGGCCACGACCTGAGGACGCTCTGTCCTTTTGACTTGCGAATTGTCACATGACGGCGGTTGACCGGGAACGGAACCCGGCGGCCGTCTGCCTGGCGGCTGGAGGGGCTATGACGGCGTTTTTTCTGCAACAACTGATCAATGGGCTGACGCTGGGCGCGGTGTACGGCTTAATCGCCATCGGCTACACCATGGTGTATGGGATCATCGGCATGATCAACTTCGCCCACGGCGAGGTGTATATGGTCTCCGCCTACCTGTGCGCCATCGGCCTGGCGCTGCTCTCTTTCTTCGGGATCCACTCCTTTCCGCTGCTGATTTTCGCCACCCTGGTGTTCACCATCGTGGTCACCGGCGTATACGGCTGGGCGATCGAGCGCATCGCCTACCGGCCGCTGCGCAACTCGACGCGGCTGGCGCCGCTGATCTCGGCTATCGGGATGTCGCTGATCCTGCAGAACTATGTCCAGCTGAGCCAGGGGCCGAACCAGCAGGGGATCCCGACGCTGCTTAGCGGCGCGTTGCGCATGACGGTGGGCGATGGGGTGGTGCAGATCACCTGGACCAAGGTGTTTATTCTCGTCGCGGCGCTGGTGGGGATGCTTATCCTGACCTGGATTATTCAGTATACCCGGCTGGGGCGCATCTGCCGCGCCACCCAGCAGGACCGGCGCATGGCGGCGATCCTTGGCATCAATACCGACCGGGTGATCTCCCTGGTGTTTGTCATCGGCGCGGCGATGGCCGGTCTGGCCGGCGTGCTGGTGACCATGAACTACGGCACCTTCGACTTCTATATCGGATTTATTATCGGCATCAAAGCCTTCACCGCCGCGGTGCTGGGCGGGATCGGCTCGCTGCCTGGCGCGATGCTGGGTGGTCTGCTGCTTGGGGTGGCCGAAGCCCAGTTCGCCGGGCTGGTGAATTCGGATTACAAAGATGTCTTTTCCTTTGCGCTGCTGGTGGCGATCCTGATTTTTCGCCCGCAGGGGCTGCTGGGACGTCCGCTGGTGGCCAAGGTCTAAGGAGGCTTTATGGGTGAAATTACGCGCCAGCCTGCGCGGGCTATCCAAAACGCGCTGATCGACAGCGTACTGGCCGGCCTTTGCGCGTTAATTGTCTTTGGCCCGATCGTCGGCGTGGTGCTCAAAGGGTATGGTTTTACCCTCGCGCCTGCGCGGGTGGCGATTCTGGTGGCGGTGGTGATGGCCGGCAGGCTGGCGCTCAGTCTGCTGCTGCAGAGCCACAGGGGAAAAGCCTTTATTGCCCGCTTTGAGGGGGCGGATGACGGGGTGTACGTCCGGCCGCCGGGCTACCGCTCGCGGCTGCGCTGGATAATACCGCTGCTGGTGGGGCTGGCCATTGTCTTTCCGTTTCTCGCCACAAAATATCTGCTGACCGTGGCCATTCTTGGGCTGATCTACGTTCTGCTTGGCCTGGGGTTGAATATTGTGGTGGGCCTCGCGGGCCTGCTCGATCTGGGCTATGTGGCGTTTTACGCCATCGGCGCCTACGGCCTGGCGCTGGGCTACCAGTACCTGGGACTTGGCTTCTGGGCGATGCTGCCGCTGGGGGCGGTGATGGCGGCTCTCGCCGGGGCGTTGCTGGGCTTTCCGGTGCTGCGTATGCATGGCGACTATCTGGCCATCGTCACCCTCGGCTTTGGCGAAATTATCCGCCTGGTGCTCAACAACTGGGTGAGCTTCACCGGCGGCCCTAACGGCGTACCGGTGCCATCCCCCACGCTGTTTGGCCTCGAGTTTACCCGCCGGGCGAAAGATGGCGGCATCCCCATCCATGAGTTTTTCCACGTCAGCTACAACCCCAACCTGAAATTCATCTTTCTCTACGCCGTGCTGTGTCTGGTGGTGATGCTGGTGCTGCTGGTGAAGCATCGCCTGACGCGGATGCCCATCGGCCGCGCCTGGGAGGCGCTGCGCGAGGATGAGATCGCCTGTCGGGCGATGGGGCTCAACCACGTGCTGGTGAAGCTCTCGGCGTTTATGCTCGGCGCGTCGACGGCCGGCATCGCCGGGGTGTTCTTCGCCAGCTATCAGGGGTTTGTTAACCCGACGTCGTTCACCTTTTTTGAGTCGGCGCTGATCCTGGCGATTGTGGTGCTTGGGGGAATGGGCTCCACCCTGGGGGTGGTACTGGCGGCGTTTGTTCTGACGGTCACCCCGGAGCTGCTGCGCGGTTTTGACGAATATCGGGTGCTGCTGTTCGGCGTGCTGATGGTGATGATGATGATCTGGCGGCCGCGCGGTCTGGTGCGCACCAGCCGCAGCGGGGTTGCGTTGCGAAAAGGAGTCGCGCCATGACCGACAGCATCTTACGCGTTGAGCATCTGATGATGCATTTCGGCGGCATCAAAGCGCTGAATGATGTCAATCTGGAGGTGGAGCGGGGGTCGATCACCGCCCTGATAGGCCCCAACGGCGCGGGCAAGACCACGGTGTTTAACTGCCTGACCGGTTTTTATCGGGCGACGGGGGGCAGTATCGTGCTGCGGGCGCGGGAAAAGGTCACCGATGTTATTCAGGTGCTGGGGCAGAAGCTTCACCCGGACGATTTTCTCCACCCGGCGCAGCTGGGGAGGCGGATCTATTACAAGATGTTCGGTGGCACCCATCTGGTGAACCGCGCTGGCCTGGCGCGCACCTTCCAGAATATACGTTTATTCCGCGAGATGTCGGTGATCGAGAACCTGCTGGTGGCCCAGCATACCCAGGTCAACCGCCATCTGCTGGCCGGGATCCTCAATACCCGTGGGTATCGGCAGGCGGAGAGTCAGGCGCTGGATCGCGCTTTTTACTGGCTGGAGGTGGTGGAGATGGTGGACTGCGCCAACCGTCTGGCGGGGACCCTCTCCTACGGACAGCAGCGGCGGCTGGAGATCGCCCGCGCCATGTGCACCCGTCCGGAGATGATCTGTCTGGACGAGCCGGCCGCCGGCCTCAACCCGGTGGAAACCCAGGCGCTGAGCCGGATTATTCGCTTTCTGCGCCAGCAGCACGGCATTACGGTGCTACTGATCGAGCATGATATGGGGATGGTGATGGAGATTTCGGATCATATCATCGTCCTCGATCACGGGGACGTCATCGCCCGCGGCGCGCCGCAGGCGATCCAGGCCAACGCCAGTGTGATTGCCGCCTATCTTGGCGCTGAGGAAGAGGAGACGCGCCGATGAGCCAGCCTTTGCTTGCCTTTAATGAGGTGGATGTCTTCTACGGGCCGATCCAGGCCCTGAAGCAGGTCTCCCTCACCGTCAACGAGGGGGAGACGGTGGCGCTGATCGGCGCCAACGGCGCCGGTAAATCAACGCTGCTGATGTCGGTCTTCGGCCAGCCGCGCATTGCCGGCGGGGAGATTTTCTATCGCGGGGAGGCGATCAGCCGGAAATCGACCCACTTTATCGCCAGCAACGGCATCGCCCAGGCCCCGGAAGGGCGGCGCATCTTTCCCGATATGACCGTCGAGGAGAATCTGCTAATGGGGACCATTGCCATTGGCAACCGCTATCAGGCCGAGGACAAGGCGCGAATGTACCAGCTGTTCCCCCGGCTGGAAGAGCGGCGGGGACAGCGGGCGATGACCCTCTCCGGCGGCGAGCAGCAGATGCTGGCCATCGCCCGGGCGCTGATGAGCCGACCGCGCCTGCTGCTGCTGGATGAGCCGAGCCTGGGGCTGGCGCCGCTGGTGGTGAAGCAGATTTTTCAGATCCTGCGCGAGCTGACGGCCCAGGGGATGACGCTGTTTCTGGTGGAGCAGAATGCCCGCCATGCCCTTAACCTGTCGGACCGCGCCTACGTGATGGTGAACGGCCAGATCCGCCTGAGCGGTAGCGGCCAGACGCTGCTCAACGACCCGGAGGTGCGTAAGGCATATCTGGGGATCAGCGGCTGAGGGGGTTATTCCCGCAGTTCGTTACGGGTTTTAATGTGCTGCCAGAAACGTTCGGCGGCCTGGTTAAGCCGCGAGCCGGAGCGGTAGAGCCAGGCGCCGATCGGCAGCGACAGGCTCTCATCGAGGATCGTCAGCCGGCCTTCGTCCAGCTCGCGTTGAATGGAGTACTGCGGCAGCCAGCCCACGCCGTCGCCATTGAGGATCATGCGCTTGAGCAGCTCGCTCATGGAAGAAACAAAGGTGAGAGAGAAGGTGATCTCCGGCGTGCGGTCGATCACCTGGTTCACCTGGCGCCCCATATAGCTGTCGTTGGCGTATTTCATCAGCGGCAGCACGCCGCGATGTAAATGAAACAGCGGGCGGCCATGTTCGTCGCAGGGGGAGACCAGGTGCAGGTAAGAATCAAAAATTTTATGATTAATAAACGGATAGTTCATTAATTCTTCATTATAGAAGGAGAGGATAAAATCGCTTTTTCCCTCTTTCAGGTTAAATACGGCGTCGTTGACGTTAATCGATTCAACATGAAAAGTCTTATTTTTACGGTCGGTGTAACCGGCGATGATCTCCGGCAGTAATAACACCGACAGCGAAGGGGCGGCGTCGATTCTTATTTTCTGGGTAGTGTTATTTAAGCCTTTAATACGGCTGATCTGAAAATCCATGTCATCGAGCATATTTCGCGCATAGCCGACAAAAATTTTCCCGCGGTTGGTCAGCTGCAGAGGGTTGGCGCTACGATCGAAGATGCTGAATCCGAGGGAAGCCTCCAGCGACTGGATGCGTCGACTGAACGAGGACTGAGAGATGTTGCGGGCTTTGGCCGCCAGGGTAAAGCTGCGCGACTCCTCGAGGGCAATCACATCATACAGCCATTTTACTTCCAGATTTGCCAACACCGATCCAGTCCTCAAAAACGCAATAAAGGCTATGCAATTTTAGCATAGCGCATAGAAACTATGCAATTAACATAATTATCGACAGGTGTTAACATTTTTTGGAAAGTTGAGATTTATGAATGCATATCGGCGACCCTACATGAGCACGATATGAAATCGCGACTCACGGTTATTTATTGCTTTATTTCATTGTCCAGGACTTATCTTATTAAATAGCCGGCGACGATGACGAAAGCAATGAATAACCCAGGCCTCTTACCTTAAATAGTTTGTCAGGAGTTCCATGTCACAACAAATTGAATCAGTAAAAATGGCTCTGCAGGAGCTGGGGATTAATGCAAGCGGCGAATTCTTTTACAACCCTGATTACGATTTGCTTATTGCACATGAAACCTCTCCTGAGCTGACCGGCGCGGCCCGCGGCGTGATGACCGACTCTGGCGCTGTGGCTGTTGATACCGGGATCTTCACCGGCCGTTCGCCGCGCGATAAATACATCGTCCGCGACGAACAGACTCGCGACACCGTCTGGTGGGCAGACTCCGGCCTCGGCCGTAATGACAATAAGCCGTTATCGCCAGACGTGTGGCGCAGCCTGAAAAGCCTGGTCGCGGGCCAGCTGAGCGGCAAAAAACTGTACGTCATCGACGCCTGGTGCGGCGCCAGCCCGGACACCCGTCTTGGCGTACGCTTCGTCACCGAGGTGGCGTGGCAGGCCCACTTTGTCAAAAACATGTTCATCGTGCCAAGCGCCGACGAGCTGGCCAGCTTTACGCCAGACTTCGTGGTGCTCAACGGCGCGGGCTGCACCAATGCCAACTGGCAGGCGCAGGGGATGAACTCCGAGAACTTTGTCGCCTTTAATCTGAGCGAGCGTATTCAGCTCATCGGCGGTACCTGGTACGGCGGCGAAATGAAGAAAGGGCTGTTCTCGGTCATGAACTACCTGCTGCCGCAGAAAGGCATCGCGTCGATGCACTGCTCGGCCAACCGTGGCGAAGCAGGGGACGTGGCGCTGTTCTTCGGCCTCTCCGGGACCGGGAAAACCACCCTGTCGACCGATCCGCATCGTCAGCTGATCGGCGATGATGAGCACGGTTGGGACGATGACGGCGTGTTTAACTTCGAAGGCGGCTGCTACGCTAAGACCATCAATCTCGATCCGCAGGCGGAGCCGGAGATTTATGGCGCCATCCGCCGCAATGCGCTGCTGGAAAACGTGGTGGTGCGCGCTGACGGCAGCGTGGATTATGCCGACGGCAGCAAAACCGAAAACACCCGCGTCTCCTATCCGCTGTCGCATATCGACAATATCGTCAAGCCGGTGTCCCGCGCGGGCCATCCGTCGAAGGTGATTTTCCTTGCCGCCGATGCGTTTGGCGTCCTGCCGCCGGTCTCCCGTCTGACCACCGAGCAGATGCAGTACCATTTCCTGTCGGGTTTCACCTCGAAGCTGGCGGGCACCGAGCGTGGCATTACCCAGCCGACGCCGACCTTCTCCGCCTGCTATGGCGCGGCGTTCCTGCTGCTTCACCCGACCCAGTACGCCAGCGTCCTGGCGGCGAAGATGGCGGAATCCGGTGCCGAAGCCTGGCTGGTCAACACCGGCTGGAACGGCGAAGGCAAACGCCTGTCGCTGCGCGATACCCGCAGCATCATTAGCGCGATCCTCAACGGCACTACCGGCCCGCTGCGCGAGGAGACCATCCCGGTGTTCGGTCTTGCGATCCCGCAGAGCATTCCAGGGGTAGACAGCGCGGTGCTGGATCCGCGTAATGGCTGGAGTTCAGCGGATAAATGGCAGGAGAAGGCCGAGAGCCTGGCTCAGCTGTTTATGGATAACTTCAAGCAGTACAGCGATACCGAAGCGGGCGCGCGTCTGGCGCTGGCCGGTCCGCAGCTGCAGAAGAGCGCGGTCGAAGCCTGATCCGCGGCCAGCAGGTCGACGCCTGGCGCCGACCTGCTGGCGAGCCGCTTTACTCCGCAAAGGCCCGCAGCGCATCGCCAGTGAGGCGATAACGCACCCACTCATCCTGCGGCTGCGCGCCAATGCTCAGATAGAAATCAATCGCCGGCTGGTTCCAGTCGAGCACGCTCCACTCCAGACGCCCGCACTGACGTTGTACAGCATATTGCGCGATGGTTTTCAGCAGCGCTTTTCCGGCGCCGATCCCGCGATAGTCGGGGGTGACGTACAGATCCTCCATATAGATACCATTGCGTCCAAGCCAGGTGGAGTAGCTGGTGAAGAACACCGCGTAGCCCACCGCTTTGCCCGCCACCTCGCAGATCAGCGCTTCGGTTTTGCTGCCGCTGGCAAACAGTGTCTCTCTGATCTCCTCTGGCGTCGTCACTACCTCTTCGGGGGCTTTCTCGTAGACCGCGAGTTCATAAATCATGTCGTAGATAGCGGTGGCGTCGTCCGGGGTGGCCTGGCGGATTGTGATGCTCATGGGGTGTCCTGTATCCATAGTCAAAAGAGAGCAAAATTGCTGACCCTGAGGATAAGCGGTATTGTGAAAAGAATTAAGTGCAATGAAATCAGCAAACGATGAATATTATGCATCCTGTCCTGCGCCGGATTGACCTCAACCTGTTGCCGGTCTTTGACGCGGTCTATCGCTCCCGCTCGGTACGCCTGGCGGCGGAAGAGCTGGCGATGAGCACCTCGGCGCTGAGCCATGCGCTTTCCCGGCTGCGCAGCGCCCTCAACGATCCGCTGTTCTACCGCGAAGGCCACCGGATGTGCCCCAGCGTCTATGCCAGCCAGCTGGCGCCCTCTATCGCTTCGGCGCTGAAGTTTCTCAACCAGGAGCTGACGCCGCCGGCGGCGTTTGTGCCGGCCGCCAGCACCGACTGCATGCAGATTGCGATCACCGATTTCACCGCGTTCTGCGTCTTTCCGACGCTGATGCATCATCTGCAGCGTGAGGCGCCCGGGCTGCGGTTTGAGCTCCGTTATCTGCCCCACAGCCCGGCGCTGACCGAGCTGCTGGCGGGCGAGGTCGACCTGGCCCTCGGGTTCAATACCCCTGACGAGCCAGCCCATCCCGATCTTGAGGAGATTAACTGGCTGCGGGACGAATATGTGGTCATCAGCCAGGCCAACCGGACGGCGCTGACCCTGGACGCCTACCTTGCGGCCCGTCATCTGGTGGTGACCCCGTGGAATGAGCGGCAGGGGGTGCTGGACTGTGAGCTGGAGCGACAGGGCTATTCGCGGCAGGTGGCGATGAAAACCCCCTCGATGCTGAGCGCGCCCTTTATTATTGAGCAGAGCGACCTGTTGATGGCGCTGCCCCGGCGGGCGGCGGAGACGATGGCCCGCGCCGCCCGGCTGACCATTTTCCCGCTGCCGTTTCCGGTTCCGCCGTTTGACGTCAAGATTTACGCCCACCAACGCAGCGGGAAACGCGAGGCTACCCGCTGGCTTATCTCCCTGTTGCAGACGCTGGTGGGGGAGTCCACCGCTTCCTGACGCGCTTTCCAGCCGGCAGGGTATTTCGTTACCCCAGGCCAGGTTTTATGCCGTCAACCCACGGCGACATATCCTGGCCCCGGTCACAAAACGGAAAACTGACTTTTTCGCCGTCACCCGCGGCGTGGTTAGGACGGTGTGTGTTAAATGATTGTATGTAAAAGTAATGTTAATTAGTTAAATGTTATTCATGCGTAAAATGCATTAGTGGATGCGTTTATTACGCTTATTTCGTTCCCGGTTCTGTTTCAGTCTTCAGCGACAGGCGCGCGACAACGCGTGGATAACAAACTGGAGACCTGCATGCATTCAACAACCTCACAGATGAGTACCCGTGACCGGATCGGCGCCATTCTGCGCGTCACGTCCGGTAACTTTCTCGAACAGTTCGACTTTTTCCTGTTCGGGTTTTATGCCACCTACATCGCCCATACCTTTTTTCCGGCGAGCAGTGAATTCGCCTCGCTGATGATGACCTTCGCGGTCTTTGGCGCCGGCTTTTTGATGCGCCCCATCGGCGCTATCGTACTTGGCGCCTATATCGACAAGGTGGGGCGGCGCAAGGGGCTGATCGTCACCCTGTCGATCATGGCCACCGGCACCTTCCTGATCGTGCTGATCCCCTCTTATCAGACCATTGGCCTGTGGGCGCCGCTGCTGGTGCTGATCGGCCGTCTGCTGCAGGGCTTTTCCGCCGGCGCCGAGCTGGGCGGGGTGTCGGTCTATCTGGCCGAGATCGCCACCTCGGGCCGCAAAGGCTTTTACACCAGCTGGCAGTCGGGCAGTCAGCAGGTTGCCATCATGGTGGCAGCCGCGATGGGTTTTGCCCTCAACGCGGTACTGGAGCCGAGCGCTATCAGCGACTGGGGCTGGCGTATTCCGTTCCTTTTCGGCTGCCTGATTGTTCCGTTCATTTTTATCCTGCGCCGTAAGCTGGAGGAGACCCAGGAGTTTACTGCCCGCCGCCATCATCAGGCGATGCGCCAGGTATTCGCCACCCTGCTGGCGAACTGGCAGGTGGTTATCGCCGGGATGATGATGGTGGCGATGACCACCACCGCGTTCTACCTGATCACCGTCTATGCCCCGACCTTTGGTAAAAAGGTGCTGATGCTCAGCGCCTCTGACAGCCTGCTGGTCACGCTGCTGGTGGCGATTTCCAACTTCTTCTGGCTGCCGGTGGGCGGGGCGCTGTCCGACCGCTTTGGCCGCCGGTCGGTGCTGATCGCCATGACCCTGCTGGCGCTGGCTACCGCCTGGCCTGCGCTGACCATGCTGGCGAACGCCCCGAGCTTTTTGATGATGCTGAGCGTGCTGCTGTGGCTGTCGTTTATCTACGGCATGTACAACGGGGCGATGATCCCGGCGCTGACCGAAATTATGCCCGCCGAAGTGCGCGTGGCAGGTTTCTCGCTGGCCTACAGCCTGGCGACCGCGGTGTTTGGCGGCTTCACGCCGGTGATTTCCACAGCGCTGATTGAGTATACCGGTGATAAAGCGTCTCCCGGCTACTGGATGAGCTTTGCCGCCATCTGCGGCCTGCTGGCCACTTGCTACCTCTATCGCCGTAGCGCCGTTGCGCTGCAGACGGCACGTTAATCAGGGAGAAGATGATGCGTAAAACGACAGGAACCCTGCTCGCCACGCTGCTGCTGGCCGCCACCGGCGGCAGCGCGTTGTCCGCTGAGGTCACCGTGATGATCTCCGGCGGCTTCAAAGCGGCGCTGGAAAAGCTGGCCCCGGCGTGGGAAAAACATACCGGCAACCACCTCGTGGTGATCCCTGGCCCGTCGATGGGAAAAACGCCGCAGGCGATCCCTAACCGTCTGGCGCGCGGCGAACACGCGGACGTGGTGATCATGGTCGGGGACGCGCTGACCAGCCTCGAGAAAGCGGGCCGTACGCAACCGGATTCGCGCCGGGAGCTGGCCGACTCGCCGATCGGCGTGGTGGTGAAGGCGGGGGCGCCGCTGCCGGCTATCCACAACGCAGACCAGCTGCGTGCGACGCTGCTGGCGGCGCCATCGGTCGCGTACTCCGACAGCGCCAGCGGACGCTATGTCAGCTCGACGCTGTTCCACACCCTGGGCATTGATGACGCGATGCAGAGTAAAGCGCAGATGGTGGAGCGCATTCCGGTGGCCTCGGAAGTGGCCAAGGGACGGTATGCGATCGGTTTTCAGCAGGTGAGCGAACTGCTGCCGGTGCCCGGCGTAACCTTCGTCGGCGAACTGCCGGATAACCTGCAGTACATCACCCGCTTTGCCGGGGCGGTGACCATCAGCGCCGACCACCCGCAGGAAGGCAAGGCGCTGCTGAGGTATCTGGCGTCACCGGCGGCGCAGGAGACCATCCACGCCACCGGTATGCGAAGCGTAGCCGCCGCCGCGCCGGTCAGCCAGAAGGATACTGTTCAATAATCAGCTTCTCCAGCTCTGCCGCCACGTAGGACTGAATACGGCCGCTGAGGCGGATCAGGCCTACCGTACGCGTGACCACCGGGTCGGTGAGCGGCACAGCGCGGAGAACGGAATGCTCCCCGGCGGGCATCGACATCGCGGGCACGGCGGCAATGCCGATGCCCGCTTCCACCATCCCCAGCATCGTGGTGACGTGGCGGGTTTCGCAGATACTTGGCCGCGCCGGCGTCAGATGCGCCAGCTCCCGGTCAAGCAGCGTCCGGTTGCCGGAGACCCGATCCAGGCCAATATAATCCTGTTCAAAATACGCCTGCCAGCTTAGGTGCGTCTTGCGCGCCAGCGGATGATCGTGCCGACAGGCGGCCACATAGCGGTCGTCGGCAAGAGGGGTGAATTCGATACTGGCTGGCAGGTTTTTGGCAAAGCAGAGGCCAAAGTCAGCCTGTCCGCTGCTGACCGCCTCGATCACATTCCCGACGCTGCTGTCAATCAACCGGATGCGCACCTGGGGATAACGCGCCTGAAAGCTGCGGATGATTTCCGGCATAAAGTAGTAGGCGGCGGAAGGCACCGTCGCCACCGTCACCAGCCCGGTACGCGCCTTGCTGACCTGGCTGATATCCGCCAGCACCGTCTCGACATGGGCCAGCAGCTGCTCCGAACGTTCGGCAAAATTTTGCCCATACAGCGTGAGGGTCACCCGCCGGGTGGTGCGATCGAACAGCCGGTTGCCCAGCGCCGTCTCCAGCTTTTCGATGCGTCGGCTAAGGGCCGACTGCGACAGGCAGATGGATTCGGCCGCCAGCCGAAAACTGCCATATTCCATCAGGGCGCGAAAGGCGTAGAGATCGTTGAAGTCAAAATTTACGGGCATGGCGGCATCCTTATCGGCTCTCTGGCGCCATCGCCCCGTCCGGCGAGGGGCGATGGCGGGTAGCATATCGGGCAGGACTTCGGGCGCGCGGGAAACCGCGCGCCAGGGCTTACACCTTAAGCAGTTTTACCGTGGCATCGATATCGATTTCGTCTTCCGAAAAAATCAGGGTTGTCCCCTGAAAGGTGGTGATCGCCAGCTTTTTCACCGAGCGCATCTCTCCCGGCTGCACCGTGGCTTTTGGCCGGATGCTGTTCATCAGCAGCCCGACCGACAGCACGGCGTTTTCTTTATCGACGCGGGTCTCGACCGGCTCTTCTTCCCGGTACACCACATAGGATTTGATGGAGGTCAGCTTCAACCGCTCGCCGGCAATATAGATATATTTGCTTTCCGGAATGACCTTCACCGCGTAGGCCGACAGCCCTTTATTGTTGGTGGTAGGTTCGAAAGTCACCGCCGCGTCTTTCTTGATAAGATCAGGATTGGCGACCTTAATCACGTGAAAATAACGATTTTCGCCGTTTTCATCTTTGATAAATCCAAAACCTTTATCTTTAAACCACGTTGTGATTGTTCCGTTCATCGCCATTACCGTATTACTCGTTGGTTAACACAAATTTTGCAGCGCGCAGTGTAAAGCACATTGCCTGTACAGGCCATGCCTTTGCGATAAGTGTGGGTGATAAATGACGCCGCCGCGAGGGCGGATTGTGCGCCAGCATCGTGCCGGTGGGCAAAATGGGGTACTATCGCCAGCCACTCCTTCTTCGGGCCGCCTGATGTCCACCATTATCGATACCTTTGTCGCGCCGCCGTGCCGCGAACAGATCACCCTCTTGTATCAGGACGAACACCTGGTGCTGATCAATAAGCCCGCCGGGCTGCTGAGCCTGTCGGGCAAAGATCCGCGCAACCTCGACTCCGTGCATCACCGGCTGGTTCAGCGCTTTCCGGGCTGCACCCTGGTGCACCGCCTGGACTTCGGCACCTCCGGCCTGATGGTGATCGCCCGCAACAAGGGCATTAACGCCTTGCTGTGCCAACAGTTCAGCCAGCGCACGGTGGACAAGGTCTATACGGCGCTGCTGTGCGGCCACCTGGCGGAAGACGAGGGGATAGTGGAGGCGGCAATCGCCAAAGATCCGGCCCGTTTCCCGCGCATGGCGCTCTGCGCCCGCCACGGCAAACCGGCGCGTTCGCGCTATCGGGTCATAGACCGCCTGTATCAGGCGCGAGAAGGCGAGAGGGCGCTGGCGTTAACCCGGGTGACGCTCACCCCGGAGACCGGACGGACCCATCAGCTGCGTATTCACTGCCAGCTGCTGGGCTATCCGATCCTTGGCTGCGATCTGTACGGTGGCCGGGAGCTGCCCGGCACGGAATGCGCTCCGCGGCTGATGCTGCACGCCAGCGAACTGCGTTTTGTCCACCCCGTCAGCCATGAGCCGATGCATATCCAGCAGGCGAGCCCGTTTTGATCGCCCGCGGCGGGAAAGCCCGGGGTTACCACATCAGATCGTCGGGCACCTTAAAGTCGGCGTACGGATCGTCTTCATCCTGCTCATCCTGACTCAGGGCGCTGTGCAACACGATGCTGCTGGCGTCGCGCTGGGCAATTTTCTCAGCCACTACCGCCGGAATAATCGCATATTCACCTTCGGGCTTGTTATCCACCGCCAGGCGGGCAATCGCCAGACGGCCGTTAATCAGCTGGGTCTGGGTGGGCTTGTCGACCATGATTTTTTTGATCAGATTATTATCGGTAAAGTTAAAGCCGATATCGCCCCGGGCGACCGTAATGCGGTTCATCTCGATCAGCTGCTTGACCTGAGCTTTATACTCTTTCGCCAGCACCGCCTGCTTTTGCTGCTCGCTAAGCTGTTTATCACGTTCCAGCTGGGCTTTTTTATTTTCTTCCACCGCTTCCCGGGCCTCACGGGCCTGAACGCGGGATTTTTTCGCCGTCCTCTGGACTTTAGCCATTTTTTTGCTGCTGACCAGGCCGGCTTTGAGCATCTGCTCTTGTAAGGTGAGTTTTGTCATCTGCGTGTCTGAAACTGAGGAAACATCTGGCAAGTATACCTGCATTGGCAGAAACGACGCCAGACTCGCGATCGCGCTGGGCTGCTGTACCATGCCGCGCGGCGCGGCGGGGGATTACCCCCGGGGCTGAAGCTGATAAATCCAGGCGCTGATCTGCTGTCCATCGTCGGTGGTCACTTCCACCGGCACCCGATCGTACCCTTCCTCAAAGTCGTCCAGCATGGGCCAGTGCGCCGCCAGCCGATCGGACAGGAACAGATAGCCGTTGACCCGTGGGCCGTGAGCGTCGAGGACGATCCCCGGGAAATCGGCGGCTGCGCCCCAGCCGCGCGCGTAAAAGGTGCCGGTGACGTAGCCGGGACGCCACTCGCCCCCGATCGCCTCCAGAATATGCGCATTGCTGCGACCGGGACAGAGCGTCCCATAGACAAATAGTGGTTTCATTTTCTCTCTCTCGTTCGCCCTGACACCCGCCCACAGCGGAGCGGGAAACCAAAATACGGGGTAATGCAGCGCCTGGCAATGGCCGGGTGGGGCGGGGCGCTCCTCCGGGTATCTGGCAGTTGCCGGGGGAGATTCTGGACTCAGCGCTACTGAGGGTGTATCGATTGCGGTGATATTTTTATTATTATTTATATTTAAGGTAAATATAAATATTCCTGACGGAGGGATTAATTCGCTAATTAATATTCAACAGGAAAATAATAAAAGGGTCGCTTATGGAATATTCCTTCTACATGTGATGACCGAGAGCAATAAAGCTACCTTGGGTTGAATTCAGATATTATTTAGGGCCAGGCGTTACCTCCCCCTGACTCTTTCGCTTTATGATAAACATCCCTTGACCAAAAAATATCATCTGACTTCGAAACTCTCGCGGGCAGGGGAGATATTTCCTTTCCCTGAAGCGGCAGGTAATAAATCCAGCCGAACACACGGCGGATGAGGGATATCCGTCCGGGCATTTGGTCCTGTCTGCAGACCAATGAAAGCGAAAGGCACAGGAGGTGCAATGAAGATTTTCCGCCCATTATGGCGCGACGGGGCTTTTCTGGTCCCGCAGCAGTTTCAGCAACAGGCCCGCTGGGACGCGCACGTCGCCGATACGGTCTCCCGCATGGCTCTCGCCCACCCGTGGGGGGTATTGCGCGCGGAGTTTGACGCGAGCGCGCTCACCCTTTCCCGGCTCAACGCTACCCGGCTGATCGTGCGTTTCGCCGACGGAACGCTGATTGACACCGAGCTGGCGGATATTTTGCCACCGGTCCGCGATGTATCGGACGTGATGCAGGACAGCGTGGAGGTTATGCTCGCTCTGCCGCTGCTCAGCGCCAGCGGCGGCAATCTTGATGACGGCCAGGAGAGCGCCCGCCCGCGCCGCTGGCGCGCCGAGCAGGTGACCGTCCAGGAGCTGGCCGGCCATGAACGCAGCGAGCTGGCCGTTCTGCGGCACGCGCTAACGCTGCGTCTCTCCACCGAGGAAAATGCAGCCTTCCTCACCTGCCCGGTAGCGCGTCTGGTGCGCGACGCCCAGGGGCAGTGGATCGTTGACCCGGAATTCATCCCGCCGCTGCTGTCGCTGGCGGCAAGCCCGACGCTGGTCAGCGAGCTGGGCGAGCTGTTACATCGCCTGCAGGCCCGACGCAGACGCCTGATGGCCATGCGTCGTGAAAGCAATGCGCGGATGGCTGATTTTGCCGTGGCGGATGTTTCCCTGTTCTGGCTGCTCAACGCGCTGAACAGCGCTGAACCGGTGCTCAGCGAGCTGCATCAGGACCCTTCGCGCCATCCGGAGCTGCTCTATCGCGAACTGGCCAGGCTGGCCGGCAGTCTGCTGACTTTCTCCCTTGAACATCATCTGGAAGCAATCCCCCGCTACCGACATGCCTCGCCAGAGCAGGTATTCCCGCCGCTGTTTGCCCTGCTGGATACGCTGCTCGAAGTCAGCCTGCCCTCAAGGGTGATCGCCATCGCTCTGGAGCAGGGCGCCGACCGGGAGATCTGGCGGGGCAGGCTGCACGATGCGCGGCTGCGCGAGGGGGCGGATTTTTATCTGTCGGTGCGCTCTTCACTCCCCCCTCACCAGCTACAGAGCCGTTTTCCGCAGCTCTGTAAGGCGGGTAGCCATGATGATGTCGCCGAGGTCGTCAATATTGCCCTCAGCGGCATCGCGATCAAACCGCTGAGCCATGTGCCGGCGGCCATTCCGCTACGTCTGGAAAACCAATATTTCGCTCTGGATCTCTCCACCGATGCCGCCCGCGCGATGCTGGAGGCCGGCAACTGCACCTTCTATACCCCGGAATCGCTTGGCGACGTGAAACTTGAACTCTTTGCGGTACTGCGCTCATGAATATCTCTGAAAGCGATCTGATCAACAAAACCTTTTACCCGGGCTGGCTGATGGTCAGCCAGTTACGCTGCGGCCAGCCGGTGACCGATGGCGAGGCGCTCTATCGCCAGGCCTGTCGATGGGTGACCGAGGCGCGCGAGGCGCTGACGGCGGGGGGAGTCAGTGAAGCCAGCGCTGAGCAGATGCTCTATGCCTACTGCGCGCTGCTGGATGAGAGCGTCCTCAACCGCGCCAGTCAGGATGATGGCTACCGCAGGTGGCGCAAGGATCCGCTGCAGGCGCGCTTTTTCAGCACTCTCAACGCCGGGGAAGAGCTCTGGGAACGGATCCGCCAGCTGCTGCGAGAGCCCACGGCGGATGCGGCAGTGCTGACTTGTTTCTATCGTACTTTGCAACTGGGGTTTGTCGGACAGTACCGCGCCCAGGATGACGAACGGCGTGAGGACGTGGCGCAAGCGCTTGGCGCGCGGGTCCCGCCGTTCAGCCTGACCCAGGAGGCGCCGGTGGTGGTTCGTGCCTCCCGGCTGCGCAGCGGACGGCGGATGTACTGGTGCGGCTGGGCGGCTGGCATTGTGGCGCTGGCGGCGCTGTGGTTGACCTTCTCCTCCGTGCTGTCACAGATGGTGGCGCAGATAGCAGGGCAGGGATAAGAGATGCGTGATAACGCCCGTCGTCTGCTTACGATACTGACCGTCATCCTGGCCCTGTGGCTGGTGCTGGGCTTCTGGCCGCTGTCCATCGGCAACCAGGTGATCTTCAGTCTGTGCATCCTGCTGGCGGGCGGCGCGGCGCTCTGGCGTCAGCGTCGCCGGGCAGTCAGCCGTCAGCGATCGGAAATCGTCCTGCCACCCGAGGATTTTCAGGGGGCGGTGGTTCTGGTCTGCGGGGATACCGACGGTCTGTTTCCCGGGCGTTCGGCGCACGGCGAAACCCGTCACGGCTGGTATCTACGGGGAGACAGCGCGGAGCAATTGCCGGGGCTGGCGCAGTACCTGGCGGCGGCGCGTCCGGCACTGGTATCGCAGGTTTCCGTGCTGCTGGCGGTGGTACCGGAGCACCACCCCTCCGGGGAGCATCTGGCGCAGTCGCTGCGCGACTGGCGGCGGAGTATCGTTCAGTGCCGAACCTGGCTAAACGGTCTGCCGCCGGTGTGGAGCGTGTTCTGGGTGACGCCGCCAGGCGGCCAGGCAGGGGAAAGCCGCTGGTTTACCATCACGCCGGAGAGGGCTGGTCTCCAGGTGCAGCAGAAGGGACAAGCGCCCCAGTCGGTTGCCGGGTGGCAGCGGGAGGGCAGCTCTGCCTCACGCCTGCATCAGACGCTGTGGCTGGAGAGCATTCTGACCTTGGCCGAAAACGCTCTTTTCCGGCCATTCCGCGCCCGGCAGGCGGAACTTCCTCCGCTGAACCTGTGTGCCGCGGGCATCTGCCTTACGCCGGTGGCGGCGGTGGCGAATAACCTCTGGCAACAGCAAATCGCCGGGATCACCACGCTCTCCCCGGGCAACGACGCGGCGCCAGGTCCTCACCCGCTGCCGGATCTTCTTCTGTCGTCACTGCCGCACCGCCACGGGGTCAGCCGCCGGATGCGCGATGCCGGTCTTGCCGCTGGGGTGGGCTTCCTCTTTCTGGCGCTGGCGATGCTGGCTTCCTTTATCAACAACCAGCGCCTGGTGCGCAGCGTCGGCGATCATCTGGCGGTGTATCACCGCCTCAGCGGCACGCCGCCGACGCCGAAGCTGCAGGCGCAGCAGCGTCTGCGTGCCGACAGCCGCCTGCTGGATGACTGGTTGCGCCGGGGGGAGCCGCTGCGTTATCGGCTGGGGCTGTATCAGGGGGGGCGGCTGATCCCCTTCGTTGAAGCCGCTATCAATGACTGGGCGCCGCCCCCGCCGCCGCGTCCGGTCATTAAGCAGGTTGTGCAGGGGCCGCAGACGATCCGCCTCGATAGCATGGCGCTGTTCGATACCGGCAAATCGGCGCTGAAACCGGGTTCGACAAAGCTGCTGGTGAACTCGCTGCTGGGCATTAAGGCCAAACCCGGCTGGCTGATCGTGGTGGCAGGCCATACCGACAGCATCGGCAACGATAGATCCAATCAACAACTCTCCCTGAAGCGTGCCGAGGCGGTCCGCGACTGGATGCGCGATACCGGCGATGTGCCGGAGAGCTGTTTTGCGGTGCAGGGCTACGGCGCAAGCCGTCCTGTCGCCAGCAACGAGACGCCAGAGGGACGGGCGCAAAATCGCCGGGTGGAGATCAGTCTGGTCCCGCAGAAGGACGCCTGTCTGACGCCGGGCACGGCCAATACCTCAGGAGCAGAGACTAACGGATTAAAAAGCGAAACCGAGTAATCCGCGACCCCGATCGCGGAGGTTGAACAACAATCTGCCTGCCTGACCTTGTGCGCTATGGGTCCCTGATAAACAGGAAACAGCGATGGGCGGTAGCGTGCCTGCAGCCAGTCAAACTTGTCGGCAAAGCGGGGCCTCTGCGGGGATGAAGCGCAGGAAAGGGGATGGATAAAGGAGATCATTATGGATAGCGCTAAGGACTGTGGCAGAGAAATGCTGGCGGCGATAAACGTTGAAGGCTCCGGTTTCTGGCTGCTTTTTTTATTTCTCAGTCAGTGAATATAAATATCCCTGGGGTTACCTTTTAGTTACGAAACTCCTGGTGGGGTATCTGATATATCGATATGCACATAAATATATTTATGATGAATGAGATGATTATCATTAAACAAAATTAAACAGGGCGTCCTGTGAATTGATTTTTGATAGTCATTACAGTGGAGTAAAACAGGAATATAATGGATACCTCTTCAATAATTACCGGCACCACCCTTAACCGTTACCAGCTGGATATTCCTTCATGTACCGCATCGCTGGATGTGGAAGAATTCAGTGGGGCAGAAAAACTGAGTGAACTTTATTATTACACTATTACGTTTACCAGCGCAGAGAAAAATATTGATGCCGCACAGCTCCTGAACAAACCCGCCATGCTGACGATGGGCGGCGGCGCACTGCAGCAGCTGGCGGACTGCAAACGCGTCCATGGTGTGGTGACTGCCTTCCGGCGTATCAGCAGTTCAGAAGATCAGTCGAAATATCAGATAACCCTCGAACCCTTCCTCTCCTTACTGGATAAACAGTTTCGCAGCCACCGTTTTTTCGTGAATAAATCGGTGCCGGAGGTGGTGGAGCAGGTATTGCAGGAACATCACCTGCATGACTGGGAGTATGAGTTTTATCTCAAGCAACACTATCCACGGCGCGAGCAAATTAATCAGTATCAGGAGAGCGACCTGGCGTTTATCCAGCGCCTGCTGGCAGAGGTAGGGATATTTTATTTCTTCACCCTGCAGGAAGAGGCCCAGAGCGAAGTGGTCCATTTCGCCGACGCGCAGCGGGCGCTGATGTTCGATAAAACACTTCCTGTAAACAGCCCGTCCGGGATGAGCGACAGCGGTACGGAATCGATATGGGGTCTGAGCATCACCCACAATGTCGTAGAGGCGAACGTCACTACCCGGGATTATAACCCCCGCGATGCGCAGAGCGTTCTCCAGTCGGCAACAGCGGATATGACCCGGGGAAATGGTGAAGGCATCACTTACGGTGAGGTATACCACTATAAGCTTCGCCACCGGGAGCGTGGCGATAAAATCGACCCGCAGACGGAGACCGCCAACTTCTATGCCCGCCTCGACCATGAGCGTTTTCTGGCTCACCAGACGCTTATTACCGCGATCAGTACTGCAGCCTGGCTGGCGCCGGCCCAGGTGCTGACCGTTACCGACAGCCTGCCGTCGACCCTGCCTGCGCCCGTACAGGATCCGCTGTTAATCACCGGCACCGGTTTTACCGCCAGCCGCCGGGAGGCGCTGCGGGTGTCCCTGCTGGCGGTGCCCTACAGCGAAACATTGTGCTGGCGTCCGCCGCTGCTGCCGCGCCCGAAGGTGACTGGCACCATGACGGCGCGGGTGACCAGCGCGAAGGCGAATGATATCTATGCCTGGCAAGATGCGTCCGGCCTGTACCGGGTGAAATTTGACGCTGACAGAGAGGAGAAAGGGCAGGGTCAGGAAAGCATGCCGGTGCGTCTCGCCAAACCCTACGGCGGCGACGTGTACGGCTTTCACTTCCCGCTGATCCAGGGCACGGAGGTGGCGATTGCTTTCCACGAAGGCGATCCCGACCGGCCGTATATTGCGCATGCGCTGCATGACTCGCGGCATGTCGACCCTGTGACGGAGAAAAACAGCACCCGCAATGTGATTCGTACTCCGGCCAATAATAAGCTGCGAATGGAGGATAAGCGCGGCGAGGAGCATATCAAGCTCAGCACCGAGTACGGCGGCAAGACGCAGCTGAATTTAGGACATAACGTTGATGCCAGCCGCAAGCTTAGGGGGGAAGGGTTTGAACTGCGTACCGATTCGTGGGGAGGGATCCGCGCGGGGAAAGGGATATTCATTACTGCGGACAGCCAGCCTGAGGCACAAGGGAAAGTGCTGGATATGGCTGCAGTACATTCCTTGTTGACGCAAGCCGTTAGTCAAATGGAGTCTCTTTCACAGGCAGCATCAGCAGCAAAAGCACAGCTCTTGCAATATGAGCAACAACAGGCACTGATGGAAGAGAAGTTACTTGCGCTAAAGCAGGCTGTATTACTGATGAGTGCACCAGAAGGTATTGCTTTAGCCAGTGGAAGTCATCTTCAGGCAGTTGCAAGCGAAAATATTTATATGACTGCAGGGCAAAATGTTGAACTGGGAGCAAAGAAAAATATTACTCTTGCCGCTTCTGAAAAAATATCAATCTTTACCGAAACTGAGGGCATAGAAGCTATTGTGGCCAAAGGCGATCTAATATCACAGGCTCAGTCAGGAAATATTGAAGTAATAGCTAAGCAAAATATTTCGCTGACCAGTACAACAGAGGGTATGACTTTTACAGCGGCAAAAACTTTAACGTTTACCTGTGCTGGCGGGGCATACATTCGCCTGTCCGGAGGAAACATCGAGTTAGGCTGTCCTGGTGATATTATGATGAAGCAAAGTAAGCTTCTCTACAGTGGCCCAGCTTCTATGCAGTCAAATATTCCAGAACTTCCTGATAGTGGTCCACAGTCAATGAGTTTTATGCTCTTAGATGCTCTTGGTAATGCTGCGCCATCTACTATGAAAGTGAGTCTTTTTGATAGTAAATCAAAAGAACAAATATGGAGTTCTGCTTTTAATGATGGAGAGTCAGGTTGTTTTGAACCGCCTGAAAGTGAAAATTTTCATGCAATAATTGGCGATGATAAATGGACGAGCCTTTTTTCTTATAACGATGAGCATGATATTGAGGATGAGACTGATGATGACCTGGATTTCGATGAACATGGTCCGCAATATGATGGTGAATTAAACGAACAAGATAAGGAATAGCCATGGAACAGTATACAGTTCAGAAGGGTGACAGCCTGTGGAAAATCAGTCGTAAATTCGGAATTGATGTTAATGAACTGGCCAATATTAACGGTCTTCTCACTAAAGCAGAGCAGCATATTATCCAGCCCGGTCAGGTATTGAGTTTACCATCAAAAGACAAAGTTTATGATACTCAATTGACTTTGAGGATTTGCGATCTCGTCTGGCGCCCGCTTGGCAATGCAAAACTCAGACTCACTTTTGATGGTAAGACGTATGATTACGTAACAGACAGCACTGGTGTTGTCGCTGGTCTGCTTATTGAAGACAGTACCAAAGGTATAAAGGTTGAACTGCAACATTTAAATAAAAAAGAATACATTCTGATTGCCGACCATAAAAAATTGCCTTTGGGGACGTTAAGCCTGCGGATCTCGTCCAGGGAAATGATAATCAAAGGGAGTACCAGTGTTAAAAAGGGCACCCAACAATCGAGTAAGCAACAGGAAAAAGAAAAAGCGAAACAGAAAGGTGGCTCATCTGCTTCCAGTCCATCAGAAAACAAAACCAAAGAAAGACAGACTCCTTCTGTAAACCAGACCACCAGGACTGAAGGCGGCGCACCCACCAGTGTGAGTAATATCGGTAATGTCAGTGAAGGGTTACGCCTTCCTCCAGAGGCAGAACAATATCGAGATTATATCATTGAAACAGCTAAAAAATATGAATTCCAGCCAGAGGGACTTGCTGCATTAATTTATGCAGAGTCAAGATGGAAAGCAAATGCGACCAATCCTACTGGTTCTGGAGCGGTAGGGTTAGGACAGTTTAAACCTGATACATGGTTATCTTACTGCACTAAACCTGAATCCAAGGTTTATCAGTTTATAACAGAAAAATACTCATACCAAAAATTAATATATAGAGATAATAAACTTTTTGGCGAATCAGTTGACGGAACTATAACGGAAATCGATACAGATATTGTTTTATCTTTACGGGTTAATGCAGAATACAATATTGATATGATTGGATTGTATGATCGAAAAGGGATTGACTCACTTAGTTTAAAGTTATCAGCAGTTAGTGCTCTTGAATCAGATGAATTAGTTAAAATAGCTTACCTTGTTCATATGAATGGGGCATTTGGCGCATATGACATTATTATGAATGGGAAAGAAACTCCTGGAAAAGGCGAAAAAATCCCGACTAATATTGCTTTCTATAACCGACTAATTGGTAATTTAAAAGATAATGAGATGATAATTAGGTATTATTCTATTGATAGTACATGGAGGACCGCTTTTGTTGCATGGATGGTCAATTATTTCGATTCAATTATCGTACCTGATCATTACCGAATTGAACCGAAGATGAAAAATTACTCCACCAAAGATATTATTCAGAAACTTAATTCTACGTACATTATAAATACGGATTTACCTCCAGTAACTATTATGAATTCGCAGCCAAGAAATACCCCATCTCCTTCTGTAAACGTTGAGGGGAATACATGGAGTAATCCACTTTCTGTTTGCCGGATTCGTACTCATGCTCTTCCTCGAGTCCGTAGTGCTACTTTTAAGGGATGGAGAACTCGCTCTAATGGACGTCGTTATCAACACCAGGGCTTGGATATAGAAGCTGCGCCAAATACACCAATATTTTCAGTAGCAGATGGTCGCATCGCTTTTATAATTGATCCTCCTCGTAGTGATTATGGCAGACAGTTATGTATTATTGTTCAGGTTGACGATCTTCCACTAGAGAAGGCGTTGCTTTGTAGATGTAATGATAGTGAAATTAGTGAGGTTTATTTTTTCTACGCCCATCTGTCTGCAATTCATTCTGGTTTAGAGAGGGGAGACCATGTACGTTGTGGTGAATTATTGGGAGAAACTGGTTGCACAGGTAATGCCAATGGAATGACCAGTATAGCTTTAGGTGCTCATCTCCATTTTGAAGTTAGAGTAAAAGAGAGACCTGGTCCTGGTATAGCAAACAGGCTTGATCCTGCTCCTTTCATCGATGGGTTTAATTATCCTTAACAAGAAAATGAGAAATGAGAATTTTTATTAAATATTCTTTCATGTCGCTTTTATTTTTAGAAGCGGCAAGCTTACAAATCTGTTATGCGTCAGATAACTCAGTATCCAGCGTCAACTCGGATACAAATTCCATGACATTCTCGGAGATTTTTTCAAGACAGGAACAACAACGTGTTGATGAGGAATATCGCGGTGATTATCGTAATTACAAAAATAAGCAAAATAATTTACCTGATTCTCAGAGGAGCAAAGTTTTTTCAAGTAATGAATATTGGTTGGTAAATAAAGAACAGGATCTATGGCTTGGCTTGTTTGATGGAAAAAATATCAAAGTGCCAGCAAACTATTACAAGGACATTCCTAATGGTGGGTATCATCAACAACGAATATTAAGAGTTAAAAGAAAGGGTAAAATTTCACAATTTCTATTGCAACGTGAAACTAATAATTACCCATCTAAATGTCTCAGTGTAATAAATAATATAGTTTTTGACTCTTCATTATATACATATTTTTACTCTGGATGTACTAGTTTTAGTTTTGAACCTAACTCAACCCGCCATAGCATATTATATGATATTTTACTATATGATAAAATATATGATGCGATAATTGTGCTTGATTCAATACCTTATTCAACTCCTGAAGATCTTAAATATATAAAAGAATCTTTGGTGTCAATAAATGGATACTATCGGTATGATGCGCTTGACGTTGCATTTAGAATAATCGCAAAAGATCAGATCGTTATTGTTGACCCTGACACAGGCAAAGCTTTACCTAAGGTACCAAAAACTGATGACAATGGGAAAATCATCTTGATTAATGGAAAGCCAGTAATGGTTGATGACCCTGATGGCTATAATCCTGTCATTTTAAAAAGGCTTCCTGAAGTTACTATTTTTGATTAATATCTTTATCAATTATTTTGATTATCCATAGGATGGTAAATCATGAAATATTTTGTTTTATTTTATTTTTTGATATCAACACAATTTATCCATGCTAGCGATAGAAATGATGAGATACTCTTTTCCAAGAGTGACCCTGGAAATCTATTAGATCGAGATGCAAACGAAAGATATCATGATCAATTTATTGATTTTAAAACAACTCAAAACAATCTCCCAGATATAAAGAGAAATAAGTCTTTATTTTCCAATCAGTATTGGTTGGTAAATAAAAAACAGGACTTATGGATTGGGGTGTTTGATGGGAAATATGTAAAAATACCCGCAGGTACTTATGTTAATATTCCTGGTGAAACGTTATTTCCTGAAAGCATAATTCGAATAAAAAGAGGAGGTAAAATATCTCAATTTTTATTACTAAATAGTAATTGTACATACCCATCCGTTTGTGTCAATCGAAGAGATGGGATATTATTTGATGCTCATGATTATATGGTTTTTTATACTGGATGTGCCCGTGATGATAGATTAGCCTCTAAAAAATTAAGCGTTTTTTATAATATACTATTTTACAGTAAGACATTTGATACAATATTGCGGCTTGATGAATTCCCTGATTCTGCATTGCAGGGCGAAAGTATCAATGTTTTCAAAACATCTATTGAAAAAGTTAAAGATTACTATATCGATTATAGTATCGAGTCGGCATTTAAGTTTACAGGTCCAGATCAGGTTATCGTTGTTGATGAAAAAACTGGAAAACCTCAGGAGAAGGTTCAGGAAACAGATGATAATGGAAATCCTGTCATGAAAAATGGTGAACCGGTTATGATTGATGATCCCGATGGATTCCAACCTGTCATTTTAAAAAGACTTCCTGAAGTTACTATTGCCAATTAATATATCAGACTGAATAGATTAGAATATGAAAAAAACTATTTGTGTAGGTGATAAAACATCTCATGGTGGATCTGTCTTAACGGGCTCATCTCAGATAATCATTGATGGTAAATCTGTGGCACGTAAGTCTGATCTGGTCTCATGTCCAACACACGGTGTAAATAGTATAAGTGAGGGAGATGAAAAACATTGCGATAACGGGTTAGCTGTTGCGTTAGAAGGGCACCGCTGTTCATGTGGCGCTATTCTTATTTCCGCCGGTTCGCGTGTTTTAAAGGAATGAACTTATGCCAGTAAATATTTTTGATATTCCTTCGGAAGAGAAAACATCCCAAAAAGCATTATCACTATGGGTTGAATTCGGAATTTGTGTTTGTATTATTGCTGTATATGTATGTGTTTTCTTGGTTTATTTTTCTGAGTATTTATCAAAAAATAATTATGTTTTCTGGTCTGAGTTATTGCTGGTGCCGCTACTCTTAAGCGGGGCTGTATTTTTCTTCAGAGTTATAATTTGGAATAATGAGAATATCGAAACAGTTTACTGGAATAAAACTCGCCTGGATTATTATCAGGAGTTGCTTCAAAAAGGAAGGGCCTATCTTGAGATCATTGAGTTACAGATCAGATTGCCTGATTTAAATGGAGATGTGACTAATATCATAGAGGGAGATTTATTGCCTGTTCGCTATGCACCAAAGTTTACGCATATGTCCAGATATCTTAGTTTTAATTCCCCAACAAATGAATTAAATAGCATTCATCAAATACAGGATAGAAATGCTATTTTATTTAATAAAATAATGGGATTTCTGATTAATGATATCCATATGCATATAACCCTTTTGCCTAAATATATTAGGGTAAAAGTGATATGCGCTCTTAATGATAATTTTAAACCTCTGATGGAAAATATTTGGCAAGAACGACTTGATAATATATATCCCGGGGAGAATATTGAGTTTAGTAGAAACTTATCTGAATCCATCGATAAATTGCTGGATAGCTCTTCTGATGAATATATAGTTCTTATTGCCGCCAGTTTTTATGGCGCAGAATTACTTGACGATGAAATCGACGATAAATCTGAATCTGTGATGTTTTTGTTGGGAAGACTGAGAAATGATGGCGAGATTGGTGGTCGCTCATCTTTAGGGGCTTTTTTTCGACCAGAATGTGATTGGGTAGGAATAGATAAATTGCTCCTTTGGGGAAGGGTTAATGAAGGGAGAAGGCTATCTGGTGTTATATATTCTGGGTTGAATGAAGAAGAGCTTAAAAAATTGGTGTTAAAAACAACAGATGTAATGTCGGAAAGTGCACTTTCGTCGTATATGTACGTTGATTCAGACAACTATTTATGTAAATGCCCGCCTCTTACCGAGTTTTTGCAATTGAGTTATGTAAATGAGCATCTCCCCCCAGGACAGTATTTATTGGTAAATAAAAATAATGATGTTTTGAACTGTCATTTATTTAACTCAGTTGCAAGTGTTTAGAGGTTTATTATAACATGAAGAAAATCCTTATTAAATTTTCTGGCGTTTTTTTTGTCGTTATTATTACTGTTATTTTATTTCTAATATATTATCTATGGGGACCATCCCTGGGATGGATGGAACCAGCAGAAAAATTTCGGGTGCTCTGTACTATTTTCGCAGTTCCTGTTTTCCTCTCTTTGCTGCTAGTCAGTCGGTACTCACTTGTTGCGTTTGCATCAAGATTGCGTTTTTTCTGTAAATTAAATGATAAACAGAATACTCGGTCAAACAATAGTGCTCATTTGAAACAGGTAGACATAAGTAAAAAGATAATAAACGAAGTACAACAAGTTCTGCGACATACTTACGGTCATTTCTGGCATAGCAAAGTCCGCATCCTGCTGATGACCGGCTCAGTCAGTGATGTGGAACAACTGGCCCCAAAACTCACTAGGGAACTCTGGCAGGAAGACCGGGGGACTGTGCTGCTGTGGGGTGGCGATCCTGCGACTCCGGCCGATGCAGACTGGCTGGCTGCGTTGCGTAAACTGCGCCGCCGTGCGGTGGACGGAATGGTCTGGGTGACCTCAGGGCTGGACGGTATGCCGGCAACGGAAAACAGCGCAACCTCAGGTCTCACGCCAGATGCAATGGATAGCGTGTCTCATGCTTTAAAGCTTCGCTATGAGGCTCTGGGCTGGAAGCTGCCGCTGTACGTCTGGTCCCTGCATCCGCGCGCCGGAGAACAGGCCGGGCGCGTCACCCAGCCAGTGGGGTGCCTTTTGCCTGCGAATTGTTCACCGCAGACGCTCGCCGGACAGCTTACCGGGCTGATACCGCAGCTGACCGCGCAAGGCATACAGCAGGTCTGCGGTCAGCCACAGCACAATTTTTTACTCGCGCTGGCCGATCAGTTGACCCGTAAACCGGAAACGGTGACGGAGCCGTTATCGGTATTGCTTAATCCTTACCGCCCGCAGCCGCTGGCCGGAGTGGTGTTCAGCGCGCCGTCGGCGGAGGCCGGCCGCAGTATCAGCCATCACTGGGGCCGGGATAACCGCTGGGATATTCTGCCGGACAGGATGACGGAATTACCCGCAGGTCTACGTCCGCGCAAACAGGGAGTCAACTGGATGCGTGGGATGAGCGTGGCCGCCGCCGCCCTGATGTTACTCTGGGCCGCCTCAATGACAGTCTCTTTTATCGCCAACCGCGAGCTGGTGGCGATCGCACAGGAGCAGGTGCGGCTGGCCTCAGCGGAGAAACAGCCGCTGGCCGTACGCCTGCATGCGCTCTCCGCGTTACAGAAAACGCTTTCTCAACTGGAATACCGCTCGCAGCACGGCGCGCCGTGGTACCTCCGCGCTGGCCTCAGTCAGAACGATGACCTGCTGGCGGCGCTGTTCCCGCACTACGGAGAGAGGGCGCAGCCGCTGCTGCGCGATGCGGCGGCGCATCATCTGGAAGAGCAGCTCACCGCCTTCGTGCAGCTGCCGCCGGACAGCCCACTGCGTGAGAAGATGACGAAGACCGCTTACGGACAACTGAAACAATATCTGATGTTGACCCGCCCGGAAAAAATGGACGCCGCGTGGTTCGCCACCACGCTAATGCAGGACTGGTCGCAGCGCTCAGGCATCGCCGACGCCGTCTGGCAGGGCAGCGGCCCTTCGCTGCTGGCATTTTATGCCGCCAGTCTGGCGTCGCATCCGCAGTGGCGTCTGCCTGTCGATGACGGTCTGGTCAGCCAGGTGCGCACACGGTTAATTCGACAGATGGGCCAGCGCAACAGTGAGTCCACGCTTTACCAGAAGATGCTCGCGCAGGTGGCGAATCAGTATGCCGATATGCGCCTGGCGGATATGACTGCCGACACCGATGCTTCGCGTCTGTTCAGCACTGATGAGGTGGTGCCGGGCATGTTTACCCGTCAGGCCTGGGAGCAGGCCGTACAGCCGGCCATTGAGAAAGTGGTCGCGGAACGCCGCGATGAAATGGACTGGGTGCTGAGCGACACGAAGCAGCCTGCCGCGCAGTCGACGTCGCCGGAAACTCTGCGAGCCCGGCTGGCGGAGCGTTATTTCGCTGACTTTAGCGGCGCCTGGCTGGATTTTCTCAACAGTTTGCGCTGGCAGCGCGCGGCGACCCTCTCTGATGCCATTGACCAGCTGACCCTGATGGCCGATGTGCGCCAGTCGCCGCTGGTGGCGCTGATGAACACCCTGAGCGTGCAGGGGCGAACCGGCCAGACCGGGGAAGCCATCGCCGATTCGCTGGTCAAATCGGCCAGGCAGCTGTTCAACCGTGACAACCCACCCGCCATCGATCAGCAGTCCGGCGCGCGCGGTCCTCTGGATGCCACCTTCGGGCCCGTACTGGCGCTGCTGGACAATCGCGACGGCGGGACACCCACCAGCCGTCTTAGCCTGCAGACCTTCCTGACCCGCGTCACCCAGGTGCGTCTGCGCCTGCAGCAGGTCACCAACGCCACCGATCCGCAGGCGATGACCCGGTTGCTTGCGCAGACGGTATTCCAGGGCAAGGCCGTGGATTTAACCGAAACGCGCGACTACGGCAGCCTGGTGGCGGCGGGGCTGGGCCAGGAGTGGAGTGGATTTGGGCAGACGCTGTTTGTTCGCCCGATGGAACAGGCCTGGCAGCAGGTGCTGACCCCGGCGGCGGAAAGCCTCAACGCCCAGTGGCGCAGCGCAGTGGTGGAGGACTGGAATAGCGCTTTTGGCGGTCGCTACCCCTTTAAAAATACCAGCAGTGAAGTCTCTCTGCCGCTGCTGGCAAAATACCTCAACAGCGAGACCGGGCGCATCGCCCGCTTTCTGCAGACCCGGCTGAACGGCGTGCTGCATAAAGAGGGGAGCCGCTGGATGGCGGACAGTATCAATGCTCAGGGGCTGACGTTTAACCCGGCCTTTCTGCAGGCGATGAATACCCTGAGCCATCTCTCCGACGTCGCGTTCGCCAACGGCGAAGCGGGATTGCATTTTGCGCTTCGCCCCGGCACGGCGGACGGCGTGATGCAGACGGAGCTGGTCATCGACAGTCAGAAACTTGTCTATATGAACCAGATGCCGGTCTGGCGGCGGTTCAGCTGGCCCGCTGACACCGAAGCGCCGGGCGCCAGTCTGAGCTGGATCAGTACCCGGGCGGGCACACGCCAGTATGGCGATTTCCCGGGCGCCTGGGGGTGGATCCGTCTGCTGGATAAGGCGGTGGTCAGCGCTTATCCCGGAACGAGCAGCAGCTGGAGCCTGAGCTGGAAAGCGCCGGATGGTCTGTTGCTGAACTACACGCTGCGTACCGAGGCGGGGGAAGGACCGCTGGCGCTGCTGGCGCTGCGAAACTTTACGCTACCGGAGACGATATTCAGCGTGCGCGCGTCTGCTGAACGTGTTCCGCTGACCGACGATATACCCGGCGAAGAGGGATACTGAACCTTCTCCCTCACTGATTGGCGTTAACCTGCAACGCCAGGCCTCCTTCGCTCATGGCCGCCCGACGGCCAACTAATCTGACCGCGCAGCCATGCTGCGTGTCTCCCTGTAGACGAATAAGGGAATATTCATAATGGACGATTTAACCCTGCGATATTTTGATGCTGAAATGCGCTACCTGCGCGAGGCGGCAAAAGCGTTCGCGCAGGCTCACCCCGATCGGGCGGCGATGCTGGATCTCGATAAAGCCGGTACGCCGGACCCTTACGTTGAGCGCCTGTTTGAAGGCTTTGCCTTTTCCGTAGGTCGCTTGCGCGAAAAAATTGATGATGATCTGCCGGAGCTGACCGAGGGGCTGGTCAGCATGCTGTGGCCGCACTATTTGCGCACTATTCCATCGCTATCGATCGTGGCGCTGACCCCAACGCTGCCGGCGATGAAGATAGCGGAAACGGTGCCCGCCGGGTTTGAGATTAGCTCCCGCCCACTGGGGCCGAAAAATACCGTGTGCCGGTACCGAACCACCCGCGATCTGACGCTTAACCCGCTGGCGATAGATGAGGCGATGATGACGGCGGAGCCGGACGGGCGTTCGGCCCTGCGACTACGATTCGCCTGTAGCGAGCTGGCTGACTGGTCGCAGACCGATCTCCGCCGCCTGGCGCTGTACCTGGGGGAAGACGCCGTTACCGGCAGCGCCCTCCATCTGTGGCTGACCCGACGCCAGGCCGCGCTGTACCTGCGTCTGCCGGGTCAGACAGAGCGGGTAAGCCTCGACGGCTATTTTTCCCCGGGGGGATTCAGCGAGGAGGATCGTTTATGGCCGAAGGGGGAGAGCGCTTTCAGCGGCTATCAGCTGCTGCTCGAGTATTTCACCTTTCGCGAAAAATTTATGTTCGTGCAGCTAAATGGCCTGGAAAACATCACCCTGCCGGCGGGGATATCGCATTTCACGCTTGAGGTGGTGTTCAGCGAGGTCTGGCAAAATGATTTACCCGTCAGCGCAAGCAGCCTGCGCCTGCACTGTGTGCCGGTGATTAACCTGTTTACCCTTGAGGCCGATCCGTTGACCATCAGCGGGCTGGAGAGCGAATACCTCCTGCGTCCGAAGCGCCTGCAGGACGGGCATACCGAAATCTATTCTGTCGACAGCGTGACCGGCTCCGGGCGCACCGGGGAGGCGCGCTATGTGCCTTTCACCCGCTTTCGTCACCAGGGCGGGATGATGCGTCGCCATGCTCCTGAGCGCTACTACCACACCCGCGTAAAACGGGGCGTAACCGGCATGCACGATACCTGGCTTATCCTCGGCGGACAGCAATGGGAGGCTGACCGGGAGCTGGCGCGGGAAACGGTCTCCTTGCGCATCACCGGCACTAACGGCCAGCTGCCGCGCCGGGCGCTACAGAGCACGCTGCTGGATCGCTGTGAGTCGATATCAGCCACGCCGCTTACCGTCCGCAATCTCTGTAGGCCCACGCTGCCGGCCTATCCCCCGGCGGAAGACCGCTACCACTGGCGGGTCATGAGCCATCTGGGCACCCGTTTTCTCAACATGATGAGCAGCGCCGAGGTGCTGCGCGGCACGCTGTCGCTCTACAACTGGCGGGAGGATGAGCTCAATAATCGCCGTCTGGACGCCATTCTGGCGGTCAGCCATCACCGAATTCAGCGTTTCGAGCAGGGCTTCCTGCTGCGCGGGCTGGATATCGAAGTGACGCTCGACGGTAGCGGATTTACCGGTGCGGGCGATGTCCACCTGTTTGGCGACATGCTCAACCGCTTTTTCGCACTGTATGCCGATATGAATCAGTTCAACCAGCTGACGCTCATTGTTCAACCTGAAGGGAAATGTATCCGGTGGAAAGAGAATCACAGTCTGCGCCTGCCCGGCTGATGGCGCAGCTCCGGCCTCAGCTGCCGTACATGAATTTTTACCGCTTCTGCCAGTTGCTGGAGAAGAACCATCCGAAGGCGCCGATCATCGGCAGCGGCTGGCTATTAGGTGATGAACCCATACGCTTTCGCCCGCATCCGGGGATGGGCTTTCCGGCTGGCGAAATCCGTGGAATGGACGATCCTGAACCGCCCCGTCCGCCGGCGGTTCGCGTGACTTTTATGGGACTCTACGGCGTGGAATCCCCGCTGCCGACCCACTATAGCGATGACATTGCGCAACGGCGGGAAGGCGTCGAGGCCACCGAGGATTTCCTCGATATCTTTAACCATCGGCTGATCGCCCAGTATTACCGTATCTGGCGCAAATATTCCTACCCGGCAACCTTTCGGGCGGGCGGCACGGACAACATCTCGCAGTATCTGCTGGGCCTGGCGGGGCTGGGCATACCGGGATGTGCCGCCGTTGCCGCAGCGCCGCTGTCGCGATTTCTGGCGCTGCTGCCGGTGATGATGCTGCCGGGGAGATCCGGGGAAGGCATGGAGGCGCTGGTGGCGCTCCTGGCCCCGGGGACCCGGGCGACGGTGTACCACCACGATCCCTGCCGGATCCCCTTGTCGCAGCCGTTAACGATGAGCGTCCGTCAGCCGGTTAGCCTGCAACATAGGCCAGTGATGGGAACCCACGCCACGGATGTGAACGGTCAGGTATTGCTGCAGCTGGCCACGGAAAAGCCTGATGAGGTTCGCGGCTGGCTGCCCGGCGGCGAACTGTTCAGCGACCTGATGGCGCTTCTGCACGTCTGGCTCGGATCTCATCTTGACGTGCGGCTGCAGCTTTGCGTCGCCCGCCATTTACTGCCGGATGCGCAACTTTGCTGCCAGCAGGAGCATGCCGTCCAGCTCGGCCGTACCGCTGTGCTGCGTCCGCTGGATGCGCAGAAGCAGGCTGACGACAGAGTCACGATTTATCTGGGGCGCTATCAGCGCGTCCGGGAAAATATCCACCGCAGGGAGAGCGATGAAGATGGCGATTACCGCAGTTAAACCCTCCGCCAGGTTGCTGGCATTCCTCATGGTTAGCGTCTTAACCGGCTGCGGCCTGACGCAGACCGTGAAAGACGGCGCCGTTTCCGTGACCCAGTCCATTTTTTACCCCCAGGTGAAAACCCTGCATCTGGATCTTCGCGCCCGGGAAGGCGTGAATAACAACGCCAAAGGCGCCTCCCTGGCGACGGTGGTGCGTATTTATCAGCTGAAGGACCGGCAAGCGTTCGACAATACTGACTACCCGTCGCTGTTTGCCGGCGATGGCCAGGCGCTGCAGGCGGACCGGGTGGCGGAAAAAGATGTTCGCCTGCGTCCGGGCGAATCGGTGACCGTTGATATGCCCATGGAAACCAGCGCGCAGTTTGTGGCGGTGGCGGCCATGTTTATCGATCCAGACCTGACGCAAAACAGCTGGCGGCTGGTACTCACCCGGGACGAACTTGATCCGGCGAGGCCGCGCATTATCGAAGCCAGCCAAAATCAACTGACGCTGCACCCGTTTAAGGAGAAGTGAAAATGCCTCGTCCCTCCCTGTATGACATCCTGTACGGCAATTTCGCCGGCGGGCTTGACCTGAATACTGTCAGCGAAACGGATCAGGTCATCCTGTCGGTGCTCGATAACATGCAGCGCATCCTCAACTGTCGGGCCGGAACGCTGGCGCATCTGCCGGACTACGGCCTGCCGGATATGACCGCTATCCTCCAGGGGATGCCAGCGTCGGCGCACCAGCTGATGAGCACGTTGTCGTCGGTGTTGCTGAAATACGAACCGCGCCTGCAGCGGATCGCGGTGGTGATGCTCGATCAGCATGCGCCCGGCGAACTGCGCTATGCCATTGATGCGGAGCTGAAGGATATTGGCCTGGTGCGTTACGGCACGGAGTTTATGCCCGAGGGCAGGGTGTTGATCCGCCACCTCAAACGTCAGCAGTACCTTGACGCCCGCTCCGCCCTCTAATCTCTCGCTGAAAGACATCATGATGACAACACACCACGACCGTCACTATAAAGCCGGTGGCGACCCGCGCACGCTGGCTGATTTTATGGCTCTGCGTGCGGAAATGAACAAGCTCAGCCACCCGGCGCGGCCGGATATTAACTGGCCGTATGCCGAGCAGCTTGCCCGCGGGCTGTTGGAGCATCACGGCGCGGACCTGCAGACTGTCGCCTGGTATACCCTGGCCCGCGCCCGGCTGGGCGGGGTGGCAGGGATCAATGAGGGGCTGACGCTGATGGAGTCGCTGCTGGTTCGTCAGGGGAAAAACCTGTGGCCACAGGCGCTCCCGGCCCGGACAGAGATCTTCCGCACCCTGAGCAAGCGGCTGCGGCAGGTGATTCGTACCCTGAATCTTACCCCAGAGGATGTTGAGTCGCTTGAGCAGGCTGAACGTTCGCTGCAAAGCTTCGACGCAGTGCTCCAGCGCCTTGAGATCGCTCCTGAAAACCAGCTGAGCGACCTGCGGGCGCTACTGCACAGCACGGCAACTCGCTTCGAGAGCCTCGACCCTGCGCCAGCGCTTCCCACCGCGCCGCCGGTGGCGGTGTCTGACTCGGAACTTCCCGGCACTCTGGTCAGCGAAGAGGATGCGGCGAAGGTTGAGCCAGTGCCAGACCTAAAACGTAGACCAAAGGCTGAACCGCTGGCTCCGCCTTCACCTGCAAAGCGGCCCGCGCCGGTGGCGGCGTCTACTCCGGCAACCGCGCCGCGCTGGAAGCCGTTTATCGCCGGAATGGTTACCATGCTGGCGGTAACGGGTATCGCCGTCGGCGGATGGCTGGCGCTGCGTCAGTCCGACTTGCCGCCCATTTCGGTCACCCAAAATGCCGGACCGATACCGGGCCTGCCGGCGACAACGCCCCCGGGGCCGGTTGATCTGCCACAGACGCAGCGCCAGCTTGGCGAGCTTGCCCGCCTGGCGCCGGACTGGGCGGTCAGCTACGGCGACCAGCTGGTCCACCAGGCCCTTATCCGCTGGCCGGATCAGGCGCAACCGCTGGCGCAGCAGTGGCGGCAGCAGCTGAGTGCTGGCGCATTGCCCGCGGAAAATCTTACCGGCTGGTCGGAGGGCATGCAGCAGCTGCAGCGGCTCGCCGACCAGCTCAATGCCCTCGACGAGCAGAAGGGGAAGTACCTGACGGTGAGCGAACTGAAAACCGCAGTATTTGTCATCACACAGTCGTTTAACCGCGCTGTTCCGCTGGAGGAGCAGCTGCGCCAGCTGGCCGCGCTTCCCGTTGATCAACCCTGGCCAGCCGCGCGGGGAAGCCTCGTGGAGCTGCATCTGCAACAGCTGATAGTGGAGTATGCCCTGCTGAAGCGAAAACAGCCGGCGTCGCCGACCGCTGCGCTCCCCGCAACCGGTGAGCCCTCGGTGAGTGAGGCGGTGAAATAAAGTGTGCGCATGGCAACATTTTCTTTACATCAATATTGCAAGAACCGAACGCCCTTCGTAGTCTGAAAATGATTTAAATATACCGTTTGTAGTTGTATTGAAAATTTTATTTCGATCTCTGGGGGCATACTATGAAGCACTGTAAAATCATCCTGTTAGTAGGCCTTCTGGCCAGTTCCGCTTCGGCATTAGCAGAGAAGATCGGCGTCTCAATGGCCTACTTCGATCAAAACTTTCTCACTATTATCCGCCAGTCCATTGAGAAAGAAGCTCAAGCCCGCCACGTCGACGTACAGTTTGAAGACGCCCGCGGCGACACCGGACGCCAGGCCGATCAGGTGCAGAGCTTCATCGCCTCCGGCGTGGACGCGATCATCGTCGACCCGGTGGACTCCGCCAGCACCCCGCAGCTGACGAAGATGGCGCAGCAGGCCAAAATGCCGCTGGTGTATGTGAATCGGACGCCGGGGGATAAAACGTTACCGCCCGGCGTGGTGTTTGTCGGTTCGGACGAGCGGGAGTCTGGCACATTGCAGATGGAGGCGCTGGCGAAGCTGGCGAACTACAAAGGCAACGTCGCCATCATGATCGGCAATCTCACCGACGCCGGCGCGCTGCAGCGCACCAAAGATGTGGAGCAGGTGGTGGCCAAGTATCCGGCAATGAAAGTGGTGCAGAAACAGCCGGCCAACTATTCCCGCAGCGAGGGCATGGATCTGATGCAGAACTGGACGGGCAACGGAGAAGCGATTGATATTGTGGCGGCGAACAACGATGAGATGGCGATTGGCGCGGCGATGGCGCTGGAGAAAAGCCAGAAGAAGCTGCTGATCGGCGGGATCGACGCCACCCCGGACGGGCTGAAAGCCCTGGCCAGCGATAAGATTCAGGTGACGGTTTTCCAGGACGCCGTCGGTCAGGGCAAAACGGCCTTAGCGGTAGCGCTGAAGCTGATTAAAGGAGAAAAGGTCGAGTCTCATGTCTGGATCCCGTTTGAGTTAGTGACCAAAGAAAACATGCAGACCTATGTGGAAAAGAGTCATTAACGGCAAGGCGCAGGTGCGCGAACCTGGCTGATAAAACCGGGCTGATAATGTGACGCCCGGGCAACTAAATCGGAGGAAAAGGCATGGCAACGGCAAGAAGCGGCTATACGCTGCAGGTGATAAAGGCAGGGCAGCAGGGGCATGTTGAAATGAGATGGGGGCATCTCGCAGACGTTGATACGCGCGCGGCGGCGGCGGCTATCATGCAGCATATCGGGCGTTCTTCGTCCTCGCGGGGCCAGCAGGAGATCAGCCTGTCGCTGACCAATGCCGCCAGCGGTATCTCGGTGGAGCTTCATCACCCGGCCTCAGGGGAAAGCGCTACCCCGGCTTTTATTGAGGCTGAGTTAAAGAAAATTGTGCAGATCGTTGATGGCTACGAGGCGGCAGAAGATACCCATATTGTGGAGTAGCGTGTCGCCTGGGTAAAAAAAATCCACGCCGCTGCGTGGATTTTTTTGCGCGGTGGCGGCGAAAACGCCAGCCAGTGGGATTAGACGTTGAACAGGAAGTTCATCACATCGCCATCTTTCACGATGTAGTCTTTACCTTCAGCACGCATTTTACCGGCTTCTTTCGCGCCCTGTTCGCCTTTGTAGGCAATGAAGTCTTCATAAGCGATGGTCTGCGCGCGGATAAAGCCTTTTTCGAAGTCGGTGTGGATCTTACCGGCTGCCTGCGGCGCGGTCGCTCCCACCGGGATGGTCCATGCGCGAACTTCTTTCACGCCCGCGGTGAAGTAGGTCTGCAGGTTCAGCAGAGCGTAACCGGCGCGGATCACGCGGTTCAGGCCCGGCTCTTCGAGGCCCAGCTCAGCCATGAACTCGTCACGCTCTTCATCGTCCAGCTCGGCGATGTCCGCTTCAACGGCGGCGCACACCGGCACCACCACAGACCCTTCCTGCTCGGCGATGGCGCGAACCTGATCGAGGTACGGGTTGTTCTCGAAACCGTCTTCATTGACGTTCGCGATGTACATGGTCGGCTTCAGGGTCAGGAAGCTCAGATAGCGGATGGCCTCTTTCTCTTCTTTGGTCAGATCCAGCGCACGCAGCATACCGGCGTTTTCCAGCTGCGGCAGGCATTTTTCCAGCGCGGCCAGCTCAACCTTCGCGTCTTTATCGCCGCCTTTGGCTTTTTTGGAGACGCGGTGAATCGCGCGTTCGCAGGTATCAAGGTCAGACAGCGCCAGTTCGGTATTGATAACATCGATATCTTCCGCCGGGTTCACTTTCCCCGCGACGTGAATAATATTATCGTTTTCAAAGCAGCGAACCACATGGCCGATGGCTTCGGTTTCACGGATGTTGGTCAGAAACTGGTTGCCAAGACCTTCACCTTTGGACGCGCCTTTCACCAGGCCCGCGATATCCACGAACTCCATGGTGGTCGGCAGGATGCGCTGCGGTTTGACGATTTCAGCCAGCTTGTCCAGACGCGGATCGGGCATCGGTACGACACCGGTGTTCGGCTCAATGGTACAGAAGGGGAAGTTGGCCGCTTCAATACCCGCTTTGGTGAGCGCATTGAACAGGGTGGATTTGCCGACGTTGGGCAAACCGACGATACCGCATTTGAATCCCATGATTTAAATCACCTTAATCTTTGGATAATCAATCTGTTACAAGGAACAGATTGCAGAAAATTGAATAGCTTTGCCTATTATACACGGTGCGCGGCAAAAATGCCGCACGACAACGGCTTATTGCGCCTTAAAGGCGTGCAAACGGTTGGTCGCTTTGGTCAGCCCGTCCTTTAACCAGATTTCGGTACAGCGCGCCGCTTCGTCGACAGCGTCATCGATCAGTTTCTGCTCGCTGGCCGGTGGTTTGCCAAGCACAAAGCCGACAACCTTGTTTTTGTCGCCCGGATGGCCGATTCCGACGCGTAAACGGTGAAAGTTCGGGTTATTGCCGAGCTTACTGATGATATCCTTCAGGCCATTGTGGCCGCCATGGCCACCGCCAAGCTTAAATTTCGCCACGCCCGGCGGTAAATCCAGCTCGTCATGGGCGACCAGAATTTCATCCGGGTTGATGCGATAAAAGGTCGCCATCGCGGCCACGGCTTTACCGCTGAGGTTCATAAAGGTAGTGGGGACCAGCAGGCGGACGTCCTCGCCCGCCAGGTTGATGCGCGAGGTGTAGCCGAAGAATTTGCTCTCTTCGCGCAGCGGCGCACGATGGCGATCCGCCAGTAAATCCACATACCAGGCGCCAGCGTTGTGCCGGGTGGCGGCATATTCCGCACCGGGGTTGGCCAGGCCGACAATCAGTTTAATGGTCACGTTTTCTATCCTGCATGGGGCATTCTCTGCCGCGTAGTGTACTGTCTGCGGGCGCGCTTGACAAAATTCTGGCTATTAGACAATACCCGCATTGATGATTTACTCACTAAATCATTAGAATTTGATATGGTTCATAGACTTATTTGTAAATTTTTGTCTATTCGCTGTTCACTAATGTGATCGTGGACGCACTCCGCAGAAGAGACCTTGTCTATACTACACCTATAAGATTTGGGGACATTCCCTGGCAACCCAAAGTCCGGAGGTGACACATGAAACGCAAAAACGCTTCGTTACTCGGTAACGTACTCATGGGGTTAGGGTTGGTGGTGATGGTTGTGGGGGTAGGTTACTCCATTCTGAACCAGCTTCCGCAGCTTAACCTGCCACAATTCTTTGCGCATGGCGCAATCCTAAGCATCTTCGTTGGCGCAGTGCTCTGGCTGGCCGGTGCCCGTATTGGCGGCCACGAGCAGGTCAGCGACCGCTACTGGTGGGTGCGCCACTACGATAAACGCTGCCGTCGTAACCAGCATCGTCACAGCTAACCGTAGCATGATTTCCCGCATCGGCCGCTAAAGGCCGATGCGCTTTTCTGTGTCTCACTTTATCTCTTCCTCTTTTTCCCGCCATATTACGCCCCCATTCCGTCCTGGCCTTCGTGCTGCTATGGTTGCCAGCAAAAATGAATAGCAAGCGCGGTTTTTGCTTGACCCTGACGTTACGTCAGGCTGCAGAGTAGCGGACCTGGCCACAGAGAGGAGCAGTCATGTTAATTCAGGTGGGAGAGCTGGCGAAGCGTGCCGGACTGACGGTACGTACGCTGCATCATTATGAACAGACGGGGCTGTTAACGCCTTCGGCCAGAAGCGAGGCGGGCTATCGGCTCTATAACCTGTCCGCGGTTCAGCGCCTGCATATGATAAAGGCGCTGGCGCAGGCCGGGCTAACGCTCGCCACAATCAAGGACTATCTCGATCGGCAAACGCTGTCGCTGCCCGAGCTGCTGACGCAGCAGATAGATACGCTCAACGCCCAGCTGCGCGATGTTGGCAGGCTGCGCGACCGACTATTGGTGCTGCGCGAGGCGCTGGCGAGCGGCAATGAACCCGATCTGGAGTCCTGGCTACAGACGCTGGAGTTAATGAAAATGTACGATCGTTGGTTTAGTCAACAGGAGTTAGCCGCGCTGCCGTTTGCGGCACAGGATGAACAGCGGGCGCAGGCGTGGCGCGAGCTAACGGAGGAGGTGCAGACGCTGATGGCGAGCGGCTGCCCGACGGACAGTCCGCAGGCGATGCGTCTGGCGACGCGCTGGATGGAGCGCCTGGAGCAGGATACGGCCGGGCGTCCGGAGTTTCTGACCCGCCTGAACGAGATGCATGCCGCCGAGCCGCAAATGGTTGAACAGACCGGCGTCACTCCGGCAATCATCGCCTATATCACCGAGGCCTTTGCCGAAAGCAAACTGGCCATCTGGGCGCGGTACCTTGACGAAGAAGAGATGGCGTTCACCCGCCAGCACTATTTTGACCGGCTACAGGAGTGGCCTGCGCTGGTGGCGAAGCTGCATCAGGCGTGCCGGGAGGGCGTAGCGCCGGACTCGGCGTCGGGTCAGGCGCTGGCCCGGGCGTGGCTTGAACTGTTTCAGTCCTACGCCGGTACCCGGCCGCAGACGTTGCAGAAGTTTCGTCGGGCAATGGAGCAGGAGCCGCATTTGATGAAGGGCACCTGGATGACGCCGGCGGTGCTGAGCTGGCTGCAGCAGGCGACCGGATCCTTGATGCGGCAGGCGCAAGGACCTGCCGCCGGGTGATCACAGGTCAGCCAGCGCGGCCTGACGATCGGGGTAGAAGCTCAGGCGTCCGGGCAGCGGCTTGACGCCGGCGCGCGCTAGCGTGCGTAGCGGCTGAAACTCGAGGTTAGATACGCGCAATTCACAGCCTTCCGGCAGCTTGTTCACAAAGCGCTGGAAGGCATCCAGGCCACCGGCGTCGAGAACCGGCACCGCGTCCCATTTCAGCACCACGATGCGCTTGCCGGCGATCCGGGTCTCCAGATCGTTGAACAAGCCTTCGGCGGCGGCAAAGAACAGCGGCCCAATTACCCGCAGCACCAGCACATCGTCTGGCACCTCGACGTTGACCGGCGCCAGATGAGTCATGCGTGCGATACGGCGCATAAACAACAGCGAAGCCAGCACGATCCCGACGCTGATAGCGATCACCATGTCAAACAGCACCGTCAGCGACATGCACATCAGCATCACCACGATGTCGTCCTTCGGCGCGTGGCGCAGCAGATTGATGACTTTATGCGCCTCGCTCATATTCCATGCCACCATCAGCAGCAGGGCGGCCATCGCCGACAGTGGCAGCCAGGATAGCAGTGGGGCGAGGATCAGCAGCGCCAGGATCACCAGCAGGGCGTGGATCACGGCGGCAACCGGCGATGTGGCGCCGGCGCGGACGTTCGCCGCCGAGCGGGCAATCGCCGCGGTGGCAGTGATCCCGCCGAAGAACGGCGCGACAATGTTGCCCAGCCCCTGGCCAATCAGCTCGCTATTGGCTTTGTGCTTGGTGCCGGTCATGCCATCAAGCACCACCGCGCACAGCAGAGATTCAATGGCGCCGAGCATCGCCATTGAGAAGGCGGCAGGCAGCAGAGCCTGCAGCGAGGCCCAGCTCAGGGTAAAGTTTGAGCCCGGCATATCCCAGGGCAATACCAGCTGCGGCAGCAGCTGCGGAATGCCATTGCCCTGAGTGCCGTCCGCCAGCTGATAATGGAACTGCGAGCCGATCGTCGCGACATCGCCGCCGAGCAAGTTGACCACCAGCATGACCGCGCAGCCGCCCAGCAGCGCCGGGAGGTGGCCCGGCAGGCGGATACCCAGCCGCGGCCAGAGGATCAGAATGCCAAGAGTAACGACGCCGATGGCGGCATCGCCAACGTTAATGGTCGGTAGGGCCATCGCCAGCGCCGCCACTTTCTGCAGATAATGCTCCGGCACATGGGGCATCTGCAGGCCGAGGAAATCTTTAATCTGCATGGTGCCGATGGTGATACCGATCCCCGAGGTGAAGCCGAGGGTGACTGACAGCGGGATGTATTCGATCAGGCGGCCAAAGCGCGCCAGGCCGAAGAGGATTAAAAAGATCCCCGACATCAGCGTCGCCACCAGCAGTCCCGCCAGACCAAACTGCTGGGAAACCGGATAGAGGATCACCACAAAGGCGGCGGTCGGACCGGAAACGCTAAAGCGTGACCCGCCGGTCAAGGCGATCACAATCCCTGCCACCGCTGAGGTATAGAGGCCGTACTGCGGCGGCACGCCGCTGCCAATCGCCAGCGCCATCGCCAGCGGAATCGCAATGATCCCGACGGTGATCCCGGCGATCAGGTCACGCGTGAAGCGGGCGGTGGTGTACTTTTCTTTCCAACAAGCGTCGATGAGGGCGCGGAAAGGCATCACATGTGAGGAAAATAATCTGTTCACAATAATGTTTCATCCATGAGCGCATCATCTGTCAACTAAATGGCAGGTGAAGGAGGCATTGATCATACAAATAAGGTGCGGAGACAAAAAAACCCGCCGCAGCGGGTTTTTGTGCTGGGCTCGATTAATGTTCGAACATAGCAGAGATAGATTCTTCATTGCTGATACGGCGAATAGCTTCAGCCAGCATACCGGAGAGCGTCAGAGTACGCACTTTATCCAGCGCTTTAATTTCTGGTGCCAGCGGAATGGTATCGCAGACGACAAATTCATCAATGACAGAGTTTTTGATGTTCTGGATAGCGTTGCCGGAGAAGATTGGGTGCGTCGCGTAAGCGAATACGCGTTTCGCGCCACGCTCTTTCAGCGCTTCTGCCGCTTTACACAGGGTGCCGCCGGTGTCGATCATATCGTCGACCATCACGCAGTCACGACCGGCAACGTCGCCGATGATGTGCATCACCTGGGAGACGTTGGCGCGCGGACGGCGCTTGTCGATGATAGCCATATCGGTATCATTCAGCAGTTTAGCGATAGCGCGGGCACGCACGACGCCGCCGATGTCCGGAGAAACCACAATCGGGTTGTCCAGGTTCAGCTGCAGCATATCTTCCAGCAGGATTGGGCTGCCGAACACGTTATCGACTGGCACATCGAAGAAGCCCTGGATCTGTTCTGCGTGCAGGTCAACGGTCAGCACGCGGTCAACGCCGACGCTGGACAGAAAATCCGCCACCACTTTCGCGGTGATTGGCACACGAGCAGAACGAACACGACGGTCCTGACGAGCATAACCGAAGTAAGGGATAACGGCGGTGATACGACCTGCCGAAGCACGACGCAGAGCATCAACCATAACAACCAGTTCCATCAGGTTGTCATTGGTGGGAGCACAAGTGGACTGGATGATGAAAATATCACCACCGCGTACGTTTTCATTGATTTGTACGCTGACTTCGCCGTCGCTAAAACGACCTACAGCGGCGTCGCCAAGAGAAGTGTACAGGCGGTTGGCAATACGTTGTGCTAGTTCCGGGGTGGCGTTACCAGCAAAAAGCTTCATATCAGGCACGAGAAGAACCTCAGGCATGCGTCCAGTGGTGGATGAATGGGCCAATAATGTGCGGGATGGCGCCATTCGATCCAGTCGGTGTATTTAAAGAGCACGATGCAACGTCTGGAACAGGGTGACGTTGTCACCGTAACTCAATTTCCCCGGCTGACTCATTATCAATGTGCCATCACGGCGCAGGATTCAGAGCAGGGCCTGCTTGAGCGGCGAAAGGTTAACTCCGCGCGCCACAAAGCCATTTAGCCATGCCGGGGCAGTGTCCAGCACCTGACGGGCAGCGGATTCGGTGTTAAATTCAGCAAACACACAGGCCCCTGTGCCGGTCAGGCGTGACGGCGCATATTCTAACAGCCAGGAAAGCGCGGCATCAACCTCGCGAAAACGTTTTCTTGCGATAAGCTCGCAATCGTTGCTGAATTCACAATTTAATAACGTATTAATTGACCGGCGCGGGGTATTTCGTGGTAGCTCCGGATCGCGAAAAATGATCGGCGTCGGAATACTGACCCCCGGGTGGGCCACCAGGTACCATTTTTCCTCGGGTTCTACCGGCGTCAGTATTTCACCCACCCCCTCGGCGAAGGCGGCATGGCCGCGCACGAAAACCGGCACATCGGCCCCCAGCTGAAGGCCAAGAGTCGCCAGCTCATCTTCCGAGAGACCGCAGCCCCACAGATGGTTGAGCGCCACCAGCACGGTGGCGGCATTGGAGGAGCCACCGCCCAGGCCGCCGCCCATCGGCAGGCGCTTATCGATACTGATATCGGCGCCGCTGCCCGCCGGCAGGCGATCGCTTTCGCTGGCGGCATGCATCAGCAGACGCGCGGCGCGAACGATCAGATTCTCCTCGTCTGGCACGCCGGCCACCGGCGTCAGCAGGCGCAGTTGGCCGTCAGTACGCGGTTCGATGGTCAACGTATCGCCGTAATCGAGAAACTGAAACAGCGTTTGCAGGGTATGGTAACCATCGGCCCGCTGGCCGGTGATATATAAAAACAGATTCAGTTTTGCAGGAGAGGGCCAGCGGGTCATCATTTCACGATCCAGTTATCCATCTTCAGCTTGATGCGCTGAGCGCCATTGTTCAGCTCGACATTGGACGGTAGGGCTGGCTGGGTATCGCTGGTGTAGCCGCCGTAGGTCACGTGCCAGGTTTTGCCGTTTTGCGTATAGTTCAGTTCACGCAGACGGTACCGATCGTCCAGCGAATAGTCGGTGGCGTCGCCCGGCAGGCCGATGATCCACTGGCGCAGGCTGTTCAACGGGATCGGCATCCCGGTCAGACGGCCAATCATCTCTTCGGCATCAGTGGCGGTATAGGTCTGGCCTTTGTTATCGATCAGCTGCACGCTGCCCGGCTGCGCGGTCAGCGACAGCTCGGTGCTGCCCAGCGGGTTGGTCAGCAGCAGGCGATAGCGGTCCTGGCCGGTTTGCTGCCAGAAGAAGCGGGCATAGACTTTTTGCTCATCGGAAAGATAGGCAAACGCCCCGCGGGTCTGGAACTGATTGAGGCTGCGGACAGCCTGCTGGTGCTGACGCCACTGCGGCGAATCCGGGCTTTTGCCAGGCCCTTGCGGCGTATGAAGAGAACAGGCGGTGAGGACGAGGCTGGCCAGCGGCAGCAGGCGGAACAGTCGATTCATAATGATGACAAATCCTTGATGTCTACAGGGAAAAACGGCGGCAGGGAACAGCGGGCCGATTTGTGTAGCAGGTTACATTTATAACCCTTAATGCTAGCGTCGCCGGGCGATAGCGTCTACGTTCAAGTTGTCTGAAATCAAAAAATTAACCTTAATGGCGGTCTTGCTTTAACTATTACTCCAAAAGGGGAGCCTCTCTTTTATTGATTACGCGCATCCTGTATGATGCACTCAGACTAACCTTAGCAACGCTGGTACTACTCCCTCACAATGACCCTTTTAGCTCTTGGCATCAATCACAAAACAGCTCCGGTCGCCCTGCGAGAACGCGTCACGTTTTCGCCGGAAACGCTCGATAAGGCGCTGGAGAGCTTGCTGGCTCAGCCGATGGTGCAGGGTGGGGTGGTGCTGTCGACCTGCAACCGCACGGAACTCTATCTCAGCGTCGAAGAGCAGGATAACCTGCAGGAAGCGCTGATCCGTTGGCTGTGCAACTACCACGGCCTCAACGAAGAAGACCTGCGAAAAAGCCTTTACTGGCATCAGGATAATGACGCCGTCAGCCATCTGATGCGCGTCGCCAGCGGCCTCGATTCGCTGGTGCTGGGCGAGCCGCAGATCCTCGGCCAGGTGAAAAAAGCCTTCGCCGACTCCAGCCGCGGCCATCTTAACGTCAGCGAGCTGGAGCGGATGTTCCAGAAATCCTTTTCAGTGGCTAAGCGCGTGCGTACCGAAACCGATATCGGCGCCAGCGCGGTCTCTGTGGCTTTCGCCGCCTGTACCCTGGCGCGGCAAATCTTTGAATCGCTCTCCAGCGTCACCGTGTTACTGGTCGGCGCCGGGGAAACCATTGAGCTGGTAGCGCGCCATCTTCGCGAACATCACGTGCGCAAAATGGTGATCGCCAACCGCACCCGTGAACGCGCCCAGGCGCTGGCGGAGGAAGTGGGCGCCGAGGTGATAGCCCTCAGCGATATCGACGAACGGCTGAAAGAGGCCGACATCATTATCAGCTCCACCGCCAGCCCGCTGCCGATCATCGGCAAAGGCATGGTGGAGCGTGCGCTTAAGGCGCGGCGTAACCAGCCGATGCTGCTGGTGGATATCGCCGTCCCGCGCGACGTTGAACCAGAGGTCGGCAAACTGGCTAACGCCTACCTCTACAGCGTCGACGATTTGCAAAACATCATTCAGCATAACCTGGCGCAGCGTAAGGCTGCCGCGGTGCAGGCGGAATCGATCGTCGAGCAGGAAACCAGCGAATTTATGGCCTGGCTGCGCGCGCAGAGCGCCAGCGAGACCATTCGCGAATACCGTTCTCAGTCTGAGCAGGTCCGTGAGGAGCTGACGGCGAAAGCGCTGGCCGCGCTGGAGCAGGGCGGTGATGCCCAGGAAATTATGCAGGATCTGGCGCGCAAGCTCACTAACCGCCTGATCCACGCGCCAACCAAATCTCTTCAGCAGGCCGCCCGTGACGGGGACGACGAACGTCTGCATATTCTGCGCAACAGCCTCGGGCTGGAATAGCGCACCTTTCTCTTATTTTCAGGACAGGGTGAATTCACGCCTATGAAGTCTTCTATTGTTGCCAAACTGGAAGCGTTGTACGAGCGCCATGAAGAAGTGCAGGCGCTGCTCGGCGATGCCGCGACGATTGCCGATCAGGATAAATTCCGCGCGCTGTCGCGGGAGTATGCTCAACTGAGCGATGTGGCGCGCTGCTATACCGACTGGCGTCAGGTGCAGGAGGATATTGAAACCGCGCAGATGATGCTCGACGATCCGGAAATGCGCGAAATGGCGCAGGAAGAGCTGCGTGACGCCAAAGAAAAAGGCGACCAGCTGGAGCAACAGCTGCAGGTTCTCCTCCTGCCGAAAGATCCTGATGACGAGCGTAACGCCTTCGTGGAAGTGCGCGCCGGGACCGGCGGCGACGAAGCAGCGCTGTTTGCCGGCGATCTATTCCGCATGTACACCCGTTACGCAGAATCGCGCCGCTGGCAGGTAGAGATCCTCAGCGCCAACGAAGGTGAGCACGGCGGCTTTAAAGAGGTGATCGCCAAGATCAGCGGCGACGGCGTTTACGGTCGGCTGAAATTTGAATCCGGCGGCCATCGCGTGCAGCGTGTGCCGGCCACCGAATCGCAGGGGCGGATCCACACCTCCGCCTGTACGGTGGCGGTGATGCCGGAGCTGCCGGAAGCCGAAATGCCGGACATTAACCCGGCAGATCTGCGCATCGATACCTTCCGTTCCTCCGGGGCAGGCGGTCAGCACGTTAACACCACCGACTCGGCTATCCGCATTACCCACCTGCCTACCGGCATCGTGGTGGAGTGCCAGGACGAGCGTTCTCAGCATAAAAACAAAGCCAAGGCGCTGTCGGTGCTGGGGGCGCGCATCCGCGCCGCCGAAGTGGCCAAACGTCAGCAGGCGGAAGCCTCCACGCGCCGCAACCTGCTGGGCAGCGGCGACCGCAGCGACCGCAATCGCACCTATAACTTCCCGCAGGGCCGCGTGACCGACCATCGCATCAACCTGACGCTCTACCGTCTGGATGAGGCGATGGAGGGCAAACTCGACATGCTGATTGAGCCGATTGTCCAGGAACATCAGGCCGATCAGCTGGCGGCGCTGTCCGAGCAGGAATGATGACCTTTCAGGCCTGGCTGCAGCAGGCGATCGCCCGCCTGGCGGAGAGCGACAGCCCGCGACGCGACGCCGAGATCTTGCTGGGACACGTTACCGGCCGGGCGCGAACCTGGATTTTGGCCTTCGGTGAAACGACGCTCTCTGCTGACGAGGCGGCGAGGCTGGAGGCGCTCCTGGTGCGACGCCAGCGCGGGGAACCTATTGCTCATCTGGTCGGGCAGCGCGAGTTTTGGTCGCTGCCGCTGTTCGTCTCCCCGGCGACGCTGATCCCCCGCCCGGATACCGAATGTCTGGTAGAGCAGGCGCTGGCGCGTCTGCCAACCGCGCCGTGCCGTATTCTCGACCTCGGCACCGGGACCGGCGCCATTGCCCTGGCGCTGGCCAGCGAACGTCCGGACTGTGAGGTCACCGCAGTGGACGTGATGCCGGACGCCGTGGCGCTGGCGTTGCGCAATGCCGAACATCTGGGCATCGCTAACGTGACGATAAGTCAAAGCGACTGGTTTAGCGCGCTGGCCGGGCAGCGCTTCGCCACGATCGTCAGCAATCCCCCCTATATCGACGCCGCCGACCCGCATCTCGCCGAAGGCGATGTGCGCTTTGAGCCGTTGACGGCGCTGGTCGCAGGCGACCAGGGGCTGGCCGATCTGGCGCATATCATCCGCGAGGGACGGCAGTATCTGCAGCCCGGCGGTTGGATGCTGCTGGAGCATGGCTGGACTCAGGGCGAGGCGGTTCGCGCGCTGTTCCGCGAAGCGGGCTATCTGGACGTCGCGACCTGTCGCGACTATGGCGACAATGAGCGTCTGACCCTCGGACGTTTACCCGACATGGAGAATGTTGGCTGATGAACTTATTCACGGCTGTCCTCTACCTGCACATTGCCACAGTGGCGGTGTCGGTAGGATTGTTCGTTTTACGTTACTGGTGGATGTATCACCAGAGCCCGCTGCTGAACCAGCGGTGGGTGCGAATTGCGCCGCACTGCAGCGATACGCTGCTGTTTCTCAGCGGCGCGGGGTTAATGGCGATAACGCACTACCTGCCGTTCACAGAAGACGGCGCATGGCTGACTGAAAAGCTGTTTGGCGTTATCATTTACATCGCATTAGGTTTTATCGCGTTGGGCCGTCGTCGTCCGCGCAGCCAGCAGAGCCGCTTTATCGCGTTCCTGCTGGCGCTGGTGGTGTTGTTTATCATCATTCAACTCGCCATCACAAGAATACCGATACTGGGGTAGGTCATGGGGTCATTAGCGGATTTCGAATTTAACAAAGCGCCATTGTGTGATGGCATGGTCCTCATTTCTGAACAGGTCCGCGACGATTTTCCGTCGCGTTTTGTCGAGGAAGAGCTGCAGCGATTGCTGCGCCTCGCGCAGGAGGAGATTGCGCCGTCGTGGGACCAGGAGCGTCAGATAGAACGATTGCTGGAGCTGTTTTACGACGAGTGGGGCTTTGGCGCCTCGCAGGGCGTGTATCGTCTTTCCGACGCGCTATGGCTGGATAAAGTGCTGGTTAACCGCCAGGGAAGCGCGGTGTCGTTAGGCGCGATCCTGCTGTGGATCGCCCAGCGCCTGGCGCTGCCGGTGGTGCCGGTGATCTTCCCGACCCAGATGCTGCTGCGTGCGGACCCGGAAACCAGCGAAGAGATGTGGCTGATTAATCCGTTTAACGGCGAGACCCTCGACGAGCATACCCTGGAGGTATGGCTGAAGGGCAACATCGGGCCGGTGGCGGAACTGTTTAATGAAGATCTCGACGAAGCGGATAACGCCGAGGTGATCCGCAAGCTGCTGGACACCCTGAAGTCGGCGCTGATGGAAGAGCGGCAGATGGAGCTGGCCCTGCGCGCCAGCGAAGCGCTGCTGCAGTTTAATCCGGAAGATCCGTATGAGATCCGCGACCGCGGGCTGATATACGCCCAGCTGGACTGCGATCACGTGGCGCTGTTGGATCTGAGCTATTTCGTTGAGCAGTGCCCGGAGGATCCGATCAGCGAGATGATCCGCGCGCAGATCAACACGATTTCGCATAAACAAATTACATTGCATTAGTCTGGAACCATTCCGGTTACACCCTGATAAGGCGAACTTATGAAACAAAAAGTGGTTAGCATTGGTGATATCAACGTAGCGAACGACCTGCCGTTCGTGCTGTTCGGCGGGATGAACGTGCTGGAGTCGCGCGACCTGGCGATGCGTATCTGCGAACATTATGTCACCGTTACGCAGAAGCTTGGTATTCCCTACGTCTTCAAAGCCTCCTTTGATAAAGCCAACCGTTCCTCCATCCACTCCTATCGTGGGCCGGGTCTGGAAGAAGGGATGAAGATTTTCCAGGAGCTGAAGCAGACCTTTGGCGTGAAAATCATCACCGACGTTCATGAAGCCAGCCAGGCGCAGCCGGTAGCTGACGTGGTGGACGTGATCCAGCTTCCGGCTTTCCTCGCGCGCCAGACTGACCTGGTGGAAGCGATGGCGAAGACCGGGGCGGTGATCAACGTCAAGAAGCCGCAGTTCGTCAGCCCGGGTCAGATGGGCAACATCGTCGATAAGTTTATCGAAGGGGGTAACGACAAAGTAATCCTCTGCGACCGCGGCGCTAACTTCGGTTACGACAACCTGGTCGTGGATATGCTCGGCTTCGGCGTGATGAAGAAAGCCTCCAACAACTCGCCGGTCATTTTCGACGTCACCCACGCGCTGCAGTGCCGCGACCCGTTTGGCGCAGCCTCCGGCGGTCGTCGTGCGCAGGTGAGCGAGCTGGCCCGCGCCGGTATGGCGGTAGGTATCGCCGGTCTGTTTATTGAAGCGCATCCGGATCCGGACCACGCGAAATGCGACGGCCCGTCCGCGCTGCCGCTGGATAAACTGGAGCCGTTCCTCAAACAGATGAAAGCGATTGACGATCTGGTGAAAAGCTTCGACGAGCTGGATACCAGCAAGTAAGCCTGACTGCATCAGTAAAAAAGCCTGCCGGCGTCAAAACCGGCAGGCTTTTTTTCGCCCGGACTCCGCCGGGTGGGAAAACGGGGTCAGGCGAAAATGGTCATCAGATAGGCGGCGAACAGCGCCATGTGGGCCGCGCCGTTCAGCACATTGGTGCGTCCGGTGGAGAAGGAGATATGGCACAGCACCAGCGAGGCGACCATCACCACCATCTCCGGGGCGCCAAGGCCAAAGCGCAGCTCATTGCCGGTCAGGAAGGCGATGAGGGTGACCACCGGGACCGTCAGCGAGATGGTGGCCAGCACGGAGCCGAAAAACAGATTCATCGCCCGCTGAACCTGATTGTTGAGCACCGCTTTCAGGGCGCCAAGGCCTTCCGGCGACAGGATCAGCAGAGCCACCAGGAAGCCTGTAAATGCCACCGGGGCATTCATGCTGGTCAACAGCGTTTCCAGCGGGTTAGCGTTCATTTTGGTAACCGCGATCACTGCCACCAGGTGCACCAGCAGCCAGGCGGTATGCCACCCGCTGCTGTGGGCGGACGGTTTACCGTGGTGCGGGTCGTCATCGTCGCTGTCGTCTTCATGCTCATAAACAAACAGGCTCTGATGGGTTTTGGTCTGAATAAGCAGGAAAACGCCGTACATGGCCGCCGAAATTACCGCCACCAGCAGCGATTGCCCGGTGCTGAAGTTCGCGCCCGGCAGCGCCATCGGAAAGACCAGCACGATAATCGCTAGCGGAAACAGGGCGATAAGATACTGCTTAATGCCGAACAGATTCATATATTGGGTGGCGAATTTACGCCCGCCCAGCAGCAGAGAGAAACCGACCAGACCGCCGGTGACGATCATAATAATGGAGTAGAGGGTATCCCGCATCAAGGTCGGCGCGGCGTCGCCGGTGGCCATTAAGGCAGAGATCAAACTGACCTCAAGGATAACCACCGACAGGCTTAAAATCAGGGAGCCATAGGGTTCGCCCAGGCGGTGGGCGAGGACGTCGGCGTGGCGGACCACGCTGAAGGCGCTGCTCAAAATGCCGACCAGCGCGAGGATATTGATCGCGATAACCACTGGCAGTGACTGGCTGCTGCCCCAGAAAAACAGCACCGCCAGCGCCAGCACCGGAAAGACGAGGGAAGACTCCTTATGGCGGGTTTTTACCGCCTCATGTGCATGGGTCATGAACCATCTCCATTTATGCAGGTGTTATAATTATAAAAACGTAGGGCGGTAAAGTAACAGATCTTGCTAAATTACCGCTGTTTTTTTACTTAAATTTACGGGTATCGAGGGATATCTTGATTAGTTTATTATAATTTATGTTTACTTATATTTAGTTCTTATTATTCAGATAATTACTAAAATAATTTTTCTACTCATTTTGACCTTGATAGCCAGCCGACTGCGTACCAGACTTAAACTTAATGCTCAAACAGGAGGTCAGTATGCCCTATCGCAGTAAACAAGAACTCCCCGACAGCGTTCAGCATGTACTGCCTGCCCATGCGCAGGAAATTTATAAAGAAGCGTTTAACAGCGCCTGGGATCAATATAAAGATAAAGACGAGCGGCGCGATGATGCCAGCCGCGAAGAGACGGCGCACAAAGTCGCCTGGGCGGCGGTGAAGAACAGCTATGAGAAAGGCGATGATGATAAGTGGCATAAGAAAAAATAATCGCTGACGCCGCATTTTCGCTTGCCAGCGCCCCGCTGATTGCTTATTGAAAGATAAAGCTGGATAATATTTCAGCAATATTGACGGATGCATGAGACGAACGCAGGGAAGCGGGCAGTGGCGGAGGTAGTAAACAGTGTTAACTCGTGATTTCTTAATGAATGCGGATTGTAAGACAGCGTTTGGCGCTATTGAGGAATCGCTACTCTGGTCGGCAGAACAACGTGCAGCCTCGCTGGCGGCGACGCTGGCCTGCCGCCCGGATGATGGCTCAGTATGGATCTTTGGCTACGGTTCGCTTATCTGGAACCCGGCGCTCAATTATCGCGAGTCCTGCACCGGCACGCTGCCGGGCTGGCACCGCGCGTTTTGCCTGCGGTTGACCGCCGGGCGCGGTAGTGCCTGCCAGCCGGGACGCATGCTGGCTCTCAAAGAGGGCGGCCGAACCACCGGCGTCGCCTATCGTCTGCCTGACGACACGCTGGAGGAGGAGCTGACCCTGCTGTGGAAGCGGGAGATGATCACCGGCTGCTATCTGCCCACCTGGTGCAAGCTGGAGCTGGACGACGGACGGACGGTGAATGCCCTGGTGTTTATTATGGATCCGCGCCATCCACTGTTTGAACCGGATACCAGTGCCCAGGTTATCGCCCCGCTGATCGCCCGGGCCAGCGGGCCGCTCGGCACCAACGCCCAGTATCTGTTTTCGCTTGAGCAGGCGCTGCGCAAGCTGGGCATGCACGATGCCAGTCTCGATGACCTGGTGGCCAGCGTCCGTGCGCTGTTGGGCGAGAGTCCGACGCCGGGCCTGGCCTGAGCGCGCGCAAAAGAAAACGCCCGGCATGACCGGGCGTCCGATTGCTGACCAGTAAGGAAAAAGCGTGGTTTTTCCTTACTGGTGGTTATCAGCCGAAAATCAATAAATTGATTTTCCTTGTTATTTTTCTGGTGCAATCTGCAAGTACAATGATTGCATGAGGTTTGTCATGAATCCCTCGCCCGGCATGACCGGGCGTGTGTTCTGGCAGTGACGGTCAGGCCGGCACGTAGCTGATGGAGTGCTCCAGCGACTGGCTGTGACTGTCGATAAGCACGTTCCAGGTGCCGCTGTAGGGCACCGTCAGATAGGCGCTGTCCCGATCCTGCACGCTCAGAATATCCGCATGACTGTCGCCCGGGACCTTCGCGCTCATCAGATGAATATGGCAGCGCTCTGAGCACCGCACCACCAGCGTGTCACCACCAAATAACGTCAAACTTGCTTTAACCATCGCCATTTTATACCCCGTTTCTGTCCCGCTACAGCATCCTGCCCACCCAGTCCTCGCGTGATATTGTTCACACTTTGCTCTGTGCATCACACCAAACGGCGCGGGTCGGGATGCTGATTTTGATCAAAAAAAGGGATAAAGATTAAACAAAAATGACGTTGTTCCTGAAAGCATTCAGCTAACGTTTTTTTTACCTCTGCAGGCGGCGAAACCTGATATTTCCTGCCGTTTGGCGCCCCAGATTCAGAAGGTCAGCACTTTATCTGCCGCCAGGGTCCACTGGGCCAGCTCAACGAGAGTGCCAACCTCCACGCCGTCAACCAGCGGCAGTGCGCTGACCCCGCGGCCGTCCGCGCAGGTTTTACACAGCTTCACGGGAACCTGCTGGGCGGTGAGGATCTCCAGCATCTGCTGCACATTATACCCTTCTGCCGGCTTCTGCCCCCGCAGCCCGGCGGTGACGGCGTCGGACATCAGAAACAGCTTGAGATCGAGGTCGGACTGCTGCTCGCGCAGGGCAATGGCCAGGCGCAGGCTGTTGAACAGGGATTCGCTGCCGTAGGCGGCGCCGTTGGCGATGATCACAATACGTTGCATACAAACTCCTTCTTAAAGGCACGGTTATTGCTTTAGGCAGTATAAAGCGTTAACCCGGAGGAGGGGTATGAATAATACGACTGGTCATGCGCACGATGCGACGGCCTGGCTGCAGCTGGCGCGTCGCCTGCAAAAGCAACAGCTTCAGCAGCTTAGCCAACTGGGGGAACTGGCCAGCCAGCTCAGCGCGCTGGTGCATATGCTGCAGTGTGAGCGCGGGGCGTCGAATATCTATCTTTGCTCGGGCGGCTTGCTGTATACAGCGGAGTGTCGGGCGGGAGGGGCGCTGGTTGACGAGCGGCTAGCCCTGTTTTATGCCAGCCTCGAACGGGCGCGCGCGGTAGCCGGCAGCGCGCTGTGCTGGCGTATCGCCAGAGCGGTTGACGAGCTGGCGCAGCTCCCGGCGCTACGCGCGCAGATCGGCCGCCGGCAAATTGCCGCTGAAGCCGCGACGGAGCAGTTCAGCCGCGTCATCCGCCATCTGCTGAACATCGCCCCGCAGCTCAATGACAGCATTGACGATCCGCCGGTGGCTGGTCGGATGGTCGCCCTGTACAGCTTTATGCAGGGAAAAGAGCTGGTGGGCCAGGAGCGCGCGCTGGGAGCATTGGGCTTTACCCGCGGCGAGTTCAGCGACAGCCTGCGCCAGCAGCTGGTGGACCGTATTGACGGTCAGCAGCCCTGCTTCGACAGCTTTCAGGCGCTGGGCAGCCCGGCGACCGTCCAGTTGTTCAGAACCCAGTGCCACGCCGGTCTGGATATTGAACAGCTGCGGCGGATCGCCTGTACCCGCCAGCCGGCTGCCGACGGCGGGGAAACGGCGCTGCGCTGGTTTGGCCTGCAAACCCAACGGCTTGAGCAATTGCGCGAAGTGGAAGAGCAACTGATCGACGATCTGCTGGATGCCACCGACGCGCTGTTAGCAGACGACGCGCCTGGCTGGCAGGCCGGAGAGGAAGACGATTGCGTGACGCCACGGCTCGATAAACAGCTACTGCCGCTGGTGCGCCAGCAGGCCTATGAGTTGCAGCAGCTCTCCAGCCAGCTGGCCTCGCTGAAAGACGCGCTCGAAGAGCGCAAGCTGATCGAAAAAGCGAAAAGTCTGCTGATGACGCACCAGGGAATGCAGGAGGAGCAGGCCTGGCAGACGCTGCGCAAGATGGCCATGGACAAAAACCAGCGCATGGTTGAGATAGCCCGCGCGCTGCTGATGGTGAAGGCGATTTGGCCGCTAACACCAAAGGAGTAGATGCACAATCGATGGGCATTCTTTGCCTGCCGGCGGTGCACTTTTAGGTGAAAAACCGGCCAGCGTTGGGAAAAAGCCCGCCAGCGCGCTATTGGCAAAGCTGGCATCCCGTTTGCATTACTTAGTAAGTGAATAAAAGTCCGGGCAACGAACCAATGGCGGTTCGGGTGTCCGTGGATAAAGGCGTCCTGCAGTGCGTATGCACTGTCGGGCGCTTTTTTTTTGCGCATGGTGGAGCGGATATGGGCGACAAATTTTCAATTTCCCGGCGGCGCTTGCTGCAGGCAGGGGCCGCGCTGGGCGGCGCGATGCTGCTGCCGGGCGTGATGCAGGCCGCCTGGGCCGGCGGCTCGGACAAACCGGAGCAAACCCGCGTGCGGGTCGGATTTATTCCGCTGACCGATTGCGCGCCGCTGGCCATCGCCGCGGCGAAGGGGTTTGACCAAAAATATGGCATCACCCTGGTGGCGAGTAAGGAAGCCAGCTGGGCGGCGGTGCGCGACAAGCTGGTGGCCGGCGAGCTCGACGCGGCGCATATTCTCTATGGCCTGCTGTACGGCCTCGAACTGGGGATCGCCAGCAAGCCGCAGGCGATGGCCAATTTGATGACCCTCAACCGCAATGGCCAGGCGATTACCCTCTCCAGCGAGCTGCAGGAGAAAGGGGTGACCGACCTCGGCGGGCTGAAGCGGCTGATCGACCGCAGCGCGCCGGGCAGTTACACCTTCGCCCATACCTTTCCTACCGGCACCCATGCCATGTGGCTTTACTACTGGCTGGCGAGCGCCGGCATCGATCCCTTCAACGATGTGCGCACCGTCGTGGTGCCGCCGCCGCAGATGGTGATGAACATGCGCATCGGCAATATGAGCGGCTTTTGCGTCGGCGAGCCGTGGAACGCCCGCGCTATTAACGACCGTATCGGCTTCACCGCGGCCACTTCCCAGGATATCTGGCCCGAGCATCCGGAAAAGGTGCTGGGCACCCGTCGCGACTGGGTGGAACGCAACCCGAACACCGCCCGCGCGCTGGTGGCGGCCCTGATGGAGGCGCAGCGCTGGATCGCCGCCTCGCCGGAGAACACCCGGGAGACGGCCCGCCTGCTCGCCAGACGCGGCTGGCTCAATACCAAGGAGCAATACCTCACCGGCCGGATGCTTGGAGAGTATGACAACGGCCTTGGCCGCCGCTGGCAGGATGCCCATCCGATGCGCTTCTGGGCCGGGGGCGAGGTGAGTTTCCCGTGGCTGTCGGACGGGATGTGGTTCCTCACCCAGTTCCGCCGCTGGGGGTTGCTGAAGCAGACTCCGGATTACCTCGCGGTGGCGGCGCGCATTAACCGCATCGATGTCTGGCAGGCTGCCGCCCAGGCGGTAGGAGGGATCAGCGCGCCGGCAGCCAGGATGCGCAGCAGCACACTAATGGACGGGACGGTCTGGAACGGGTCCGACCCGGAAGGCTACGCCCGCCATTTCTCTATTCAACGTAAGGGGGCATGAGATGAAGCAGGCACAACGTAAGCAACCGGTCGTCAGCGTGGACAACGCGCCTGGCGAAGTGATTATCCTGCCGCCGGTGCAGGTCCGGCGCACCACGCCGGCCGTCACGCGCTGGCTGCGTGAGCTCACCCAGCGCCTGCTGCCCCCGCTGTTGGGGCTGGGAGTGCTGCTGCTGGCCTGGCAGCTGGCGGCGATGCATAGCAAAGGCTTTCCCACGCCGCTGAGCACGCTGGACTCGGCGCTGACCCTGTTTGCCGATCCATTCTATCAGGACGGGCCCAATGACATGGGCATCGGCTGGAACGTGCTGGCCTCCCTGCAGCGCGTGGCGGTGGGCTTCGGCCTGGCGGCGCTGGCGGGCATTCCGCTGGGGTTTTTGATCGGCCGTTCGCTGTTCTTCGCCCGCATGTTTAATCCGCTAATTGCTCTGCTGCGCCCGGTCAGCCCGCTGGCCTGGCTGCCAATTGGCCTGCTGCTGTTCCAGAAGGCGGAGCCGGCTTCCAGCTGGACCATTTTTATCTGCTCCATCTGGCCGATGGTGATCAACACCGCGGAGGGTGTGCGGCGGATCCCGCAGGACTATCTCAACGTCGCCCGCGTCCTCCAGCTCTCGGAGTGGACGGTGATGCGCAAAATCCTCTTTCCGGCGGTGCTGCCGGCGGTGCTTACCGGCGTGCGCCTCTCCATCGGCATCGCCTGGCTGGTGATCGTGGCGGCGGAAATGCTTACCGGCGGGCTGGGGATCGGCTTCTGGATCTGGAACGAGTGGAACAACCTCAATGTGGAAAACATCATCATCGCCATCGTCATTATCGGCGTCGTCGGCCTGCTGCTGGAGCAGGGCCTGATGCTGCTCGCTCGCCGCTTTAGCTGGCAGGAAAAATAAGGAGCCAACATGAAACCATTAATTCAGGTGCAGGCCGTCAGCCAACGCTTCAACACCGCCAGCGGCGAGTTCCTGGCGCTGCAGAATGTCTCCTTCGATATCGTCGAAGGGGAGACCATTAGCCTGATCGGCCACTCGGGTTGCGGAAAATCGACCCTGCTAAACCTGATCGCCGGGATCACCACCCCTACCGAGGGCGGACTACTGTGTGATAACCGGGAAATCGCCGGTCCCGGGCCGGAGCGGGCGGTGGTTTTCCAGAACCACTCGCTGCTGCCGTGGCTGAGCTGTTTCGACAATGTGGCGCTGGCGGTGGATCAGGTGTTCCGTCGCACCATGAGCAAGAGTGAGCGCCGGGAGTGGATCGAACACAACCTGGCGCGCGTACAGATGGGTCATGCGCTGCACAAACGTCCCGGGGAGATCTCCGGCGGCATGAAGCAGCGGGTGGGTATCGCCCGGGCGCTGGCGATGAAGCCGAAAGTGTTGCTGCTTGATGAGCCCTTCGGCGCCCTGGATGCGCTGACCCGCGCCCACCTCCAGGACACGGTGATGCATATCCAGCAGGAGCTCAATACCACCATCGTCATGATCACCCACGACGTTGATGAAGCGGTGCTGCTCTCGGATCGGGTGCTGATGATGACCAACGGTCCGGCGGCGACGGTCGGCGAGATCCTCGCGGTCGATCTGCCGCGTCCGCGCCACCGCGTTCAGCTGGCGGACGACAGCCGGTATCACCATCTGCGCCAGCAGATCCTCCATTTCCTGTATGAAAAACAGCCGAAAGCGGCGTAAGGAGGCGGTCATGACGCGGCGACTGGTGGTGATCGGTAACGGCATGGCGGCCACCCGGCTGGTGCAGCGGCTGGTTGAGCGCGACCCCGCGCGGTTTGCCATTACCGTCGTCGGCGACGAGCCGCACCCGGCCTATAACCGCATTCAGCTCTCGCCGCTGCTGGCAGGTGAAAAAACGGCGGCGCAGATCCCGTTGCTGCCGGCGGAGTGGTACACCCGGCACGGGGTGTGCCTGCGGTCTGGCGAGGCGGTCGATGAAGTCGATATTCAGCAACGGCGGCTGCGCATCGCGGAAACCTGGCTGCCGTGGGATGAGCTGGTGTTCGCCACCGGTTCGCGGCCCTTTATCCCGCCGCTGCCGGGCATTGATCGTCCGCAGGTTATGCCCTTCCGCACCCTGGCGGACGTGGAACGTATTCTGGCGATACCCGGCCCGGCGGTGGTGATTGGCGGTGGCGTGCTGGGGGTGGAAGCGGCGGCGGCGCTGCGTCGTCACGGCGGAGAGGTCACTCTTCTGCATCGCGGCAGCGGATTAATGGCGCCGCTGACCGACGCTTTTGCCGCCGATGAGCTCAGGCAGCAGCTTGAAGCGCGCGGCATTCGCTGCGTGCTGGAGTGCCGCATCGCCGCCATCGACGCCGATGGCGTGCGGCTGGCGGACGGGCGCGTATTCCGCGCCGCCAGAGTGGTGCTGGCTACCGGCGTGCAGCCCGACAGCCGTCTGGCGGCGCAGTCCGGCGTGCTGTGCCAGCGGGGGATCGTGGTCGACCGTCAGATGGCCTCCTCGCTGCCGGGGATCAGCGCCATCGGCGAATGTTGCGAAATTGACGGCCAGACCTGGGGGCTGGTGGCTCCCTGCCTGCGTCAGGCCGAGGTGCTGGCGGATCGCCTGTGCGGCGCCCCCGGCGAGGGCTTTGTCTGGCAGGATGCCGGGACCCGCCTGAAGGTCACCGGCATTGAACTCTTTAGCGCTGGCGAGCAGCAGGCCGGCGAACAGGATGACATTTATACCAGCTGGGACCCCATCGACCGCCACTATCGTCGCCTGCTGCTGCGCGATGGCCGCCTGCGCGGCGTGCTGCTGATGGGCGACTGTACCGCCGCCGCCGCGCTAACCGCGCGCCTGGAAAGCGATGAGCCTGTCACCGTGGACTGGCTTTTTGACCCCTCTTCAACGCAGCCGCAGGCTGCAGGAATAATGACGATGACGAAACCTGTATTAGTGCTGGTGGGACATGGCATGGTCGGCCACCATTTTCTCGAACAATGCGTGAGCCGCAATCTGCATCAGCAATATCGAATCGTGGTGTTTGGCGAAGAGCGTTACCCCGCCTACGACCGGGTACATCTCTCCGAGTATTTTGCCGGACGCAGCGCCGAGTCGCTGTCGCTGGCGGCCGGGGATTTCTTTATTGAACACGGTATTGAACTCCGCCTCGGCGAGGCGGTGGCGACCATCGACCGCGACGCACGGCTGGTACGGGACGCCGAGGGGCATGAAATCCACTGGGATAAACTGGTGCTGGCGACCGGCTCGTATCCCTTTGTTCCGCCAATCCCCGGTAACGATCTCGCGGGGTGCTTTGTCTACCGCACTCTTGACGATCTCGACCGTATCGCCGCCCATGCCGCCGCGGCGAAGAGCGGGGTGGTTATCGGCGGCGGGCTGCTCGGGCTGGAGGCGGCCAACGCCCTGAAACAGCTGGGGCTGGAGACGCAGGTGGTGGAGTTTGCCCCGAACCTGATGGCCGTCCAGCTGGATAACGGCGGGGCGGCGATGCTCCGGGAGAAGATCGTCGCCCTCGGCGTGGGGGTGCATACCAGCAAAGCGACCACCGCCATCGTGCGCGAGGCCGACGGCCTGCGGCTGAACTTTGCCGACGGCGGCGCGTTGCGGACCGACATGGTGGTCTTCTCGGCGGGGATCCGCCCGCAGGACGCGCTGGCCCGCGGCTGCGCGCTGCAGGTGGGCGAACGCGGGGGAATTCACATCGACGGCCAGTGCCGTACCTCTGACCCGGACGTGCTGGCGATAGGCGAATGCGCCCTGTGGGACAATAAAATTTACGGTCTGGTGGCGCCGGGCTATCAGATGGCGCGCATCGCCGCGGCCACTCTCGCAGGAGAGGACGCCTGCTTTAGCGGCGCCGACATGAGCACCAAACTGAAGCTGCTGGGGGTCGACGTGGCCTCGTTTGGCGATGCGCAGGGGCGCACGCCGGGCTGTCAGAGCTATCAATGGACCGACGGTCCGCAGCAGATTTACAAAAAAATCGTCGTCAGTCAGGACGGCAAAGCCCTGCTTGGCGGCGTGCTGGTGGGGGATGCCAGCGACTATGCCACGCTGCTGCAGATGATGCTGAACGGCATGGCGCTGCCGCCGCGTCCGGAGAGTCTGATCCTGCCCGCGCTGGAGGGAGCCGCGCCGAAGGCGCTCGGCGTCGCGGCGCTGCCGGACAGCGCGCCGATCTGCTCCTGCCATAACGTTAGCAAAGGCGATATCTGCCAGGCGGTGAACAATGGGGCGGGGGATATGTCGGCGATAAAAAGCTGCACCAGAGCGGCTACCGGCTGCGGCGGCTGCAGCGCGCTGGTGAAACAGGTGATGGAGTATCAGCTGGCGGAGCAGGGCGTCGAAGTGAAAAAAGACGTTTGCGAACATTTCCCGTGGTCGCGCCAGGAGATCTACCACCTGGTGCGGGTTAACCATATCCATACCTTCGAGCAGTTGATTAGCCGCTACGGCCAGGGGCACGGCTGCGATGTCTGCAAACCGCTGGTGGCCTCGGTGCTGGCCTCCTGCTGGAACGAGTACCTGCTGAAGCCGGCGCACCTGCCGCTGCAGGATACCAACGACCGCTATTTCGCCAATATCCAGAAGGACGGGAGCTATTCGGTGGTGCCGCGGATGGCGGCAGGGGAAGTGACGCCGGACGGACTGATCGCCATCGGGCAGATCGCCAAACGTTACCAGCTCTACAGCAAAGTGACCGGCGGCCAGCGCATCGACCTGTTTGGCGCGCGGCTGGAACAGCTGCCGGCTATCTGGCGCGAGCTGGCCGACGCCGGGTTTGAAACCGGCCACGCCTACGGCAAGTCGCTGCGCACGGTGAAATCCTGCGTCGGCTCAACCTGGTGTCGCTACGGCGTGCAAGACTCCACCGGGCTCGCGGTACGGCTCGAGCATCGCTATAAAGGGCTACGCGCCCCGCACAAAATCAAGATGGCGGTCTCCGGCTGCACCCGCGAATGCGCTGAAGCCCAGGGGAAAGATATCGGGGTGATTGCCACCGACAAAGGCTGGAATCTGTACGTCTGCGGCAACGGCGGGATGAAACCGCGTCACGCCGACCTGTTTGCCAGCGATCTCGACGAAGCGACGCTGATCCGCAGCATCGATCGTCTGCTGATGTTCTATATCCGTACCGCCGATCGCCTGCAGCGAACCAGCACCTGGATGGATAACCTGGAGGGCGGCGTCGCCTATCTGCGGCAGGTGGTGCTGGAGGATAGTCTTGGCATTGGCGAGGAGCTGGAGCAGGAGATGGCCCGGATCGTCGACAGCTACCAGTGCGAGTGGCAGACCACCCTCAACGATCCGCAGCGTCTGGCGCTGTTCCGCTCCTTCGTTAATAGCGACCAGCCCGACGAGGCTGTGCAGCGCCGCGATCTGCGCGGTCAGCCGCAGCCGCTGCTGACTGAGACGTTGCCCGAAGGCGAACTCCCATCCCGACCGTGGCAGGCGGTATGCGATCTTGACGCCATTCCGGCGCAGGCGGGGATCGGCGCCCGCTTAGGGGAGCGGCAGATTGCCCTGTTCCGCTTCGGCGAGCGGGTCTACGCCCTCGACAACCGCGAGCCGGGCAGCGCGGCCAACGTGCTGTCGCGTGGGTTGTTAGGGGACGTCGGCGGCGAGCCGGTGGTGATCTCCCCGCTGTACAAACAGCGGATACGCCTGCGCGACGGCTGGCCGTGCGACGGCGACGAACAGGCGGTACGCGCCTGGCCGGTGAAAGTAGAAAACGGCAAAGTGTGGGTGGGCAACCAGCAGCTGCTGGCCCGCGCGGAGGCCTCCTGATGAAGACCATCCGAACGACCTGCCCCTACTGCGGCGTAGGCTGCGGGGTGCTGGCGAGCGTGGACGACGCGGGGCAGGTGAGCGTGCGTGGCGACGATCAGCACCCGGCGAACCTCGGCCGTCTGTGCGTCAAAGGGGCCGCCTTAGGGGAGACCACGGGCCTGGCGGGGCGGCTGCTGACGCCGGAGGTCGACGGCCAGCAGGTAGCCTGGCCTCAGGCGCTGGCGGAAACCGCTGCGCGCCTGAGACAGATTATCGACCAGCACGGACCGCAAGCGGTGGCCTTTTACGCCTCCGGCCAGCTGTTAACCGAGGATTACTATGCCGCCAATAAGCTGATGAAAGGGTTTATCGGCGCGGCGAACATCGATACCAATTCACGGCTGTGCATGTCGTCAGCGGTCACTGGCTACAAGCGGGCCTTTGGCGCCGACGTGGTGCCCTGCAGCTACGATGATGTGGAAAACAGCGATCTGGTGGTGCTGGTCGGCTCGAACGCCGCCTGGGCGCATCCGGTGCTGTTCCAGCGGCTGGCGCAGGCGAAGCGGGATAATCCCCGATTGCGGATCGTGGCGATCGACCCCCGACGCACCGCTACCTGCGAGATCGCCGACCGCCATCTGGCGCTGGCCCCGGGAAGCGACGGCGGGTTGTTTGCGGGGCTGCTTAACGCCCTGGCTGAGGCAGGAGCCTGCGTCGATGGCTTTCGCGACGGCCCGCAGGCGCTGGCCGCCGCCCGCGGCTGGGACGTGGCGAGGGTGGCGTCCTTTTGCGGTCTGCCTGCCGATGAGGTGGCGGGATTCTATCGCGAGTTCATCGCCGCCCCGCGGGCGATCACCCTCTACACCATGGGAATCAATCAATCCGCCAGCGGCAGCGACAAATGTAACGCCATCATCAACGTCCATCTGGCCAGCGGGAAGTATGGCCGCCGCGGCTGCGGCCCCTTTTCGCTGACCGGTCAACCCAACGCCATGGGCGGCCGCGAAGTCGGCGGGCTGGCGACGATGCTGGCGGCGCACATGGATTTTGTGCCAGACGATCTGCAGCGGCTGGCCCGCTTCTGGGGGACGGAACGGCTGGCGCAGACCCCCGGGCTGACCGCCGTGGAGCTGTTTGCCGCCATTGGCCGCGGCGAGGTCAAAGCGGTCTGGATCATGGGTACCAACCCGGTGGTGTCGCTCCCTGACAGCCACGCGGTGAGCCAGGCGCTGGCCGCCTGTCCGCTGGTGATCGTCTCGGATGTCGCCGCCCAGACCGATACCGGACGTTTCGCCCACATCCGCTTTCCGGCGCTGGCCTGGGGCGAGAAGAATGGCACGGTCACCAACTCGGAGCGGCGGATCTCCCGTCAGCGCAGCTTTCTGCCGCCGCCGGGGGAGGCGAAAGCGGACTGGTGGATCATCGCCAGAGTGGGCCAGGCTCTGGGGTATCGCGAGGCGTTTGCCTGGCAGCATCCGCATGACGTCTTCCGCGAGCATGCGGCGCTGTCCGGTTTCGAAAACGACGGCCAGCGGGCGTTTGATATCGGCGCGCTGGCGGATCTCAGCCGTGAGGCGTGGGACGCCATGCCGCCGGTGCGCTGGCCGGTCAGCCGCAGCGAGGTCGCCTGGGATATCACGCGCGGCTGGCATGGCGATGGCAGGCTGCGGATGGTGCCGGTGACGCCTCAACCGACCCGGGCGACAACCGATGCCTTTTATCCGCTGATCCTCAACAGCGGGCGGATCCGCGATCAGTGGCACACCATGACCCGTACCGGCGCAGTGCCGCGGCTGATGCAGCATATCGCGGAGCCAATGGTGGAGGTGGCGCCGCAGGATGCCGTTCGCTATCAGCTTCCCGCTGACGGGCTGGCGCGGATCTGGTCGCGGCATGGGGTGATGGTGGCGAAAGTGGCGATCAGCGAAGGGCAGCGCCCCGGCTCGCTGTTTGTTCCGATGCACTGGAACAACCAGTTTGCCCGTCAGGGGCGGGTGAATAACCTGCTGGCCGCCGTCACGGACCCGTATTCCGGCCAGCCGGAAAGTAAACAGGCGGCGGTGGCGATTGCCGCCTGGCAACCGGCCTGGCACAGCGAGCTTTTTTGCCGCGAACCGCTACCATTTCCTGCGGCCTGGCACTGGCGGCGGCGGGCGGCGCCAGGCGTGCTGCACTACTCGCTGGCCGGGGAGGCATCTGCCCGACAGTGGCTCAGCGCGTGGTGCGCCCGGCGCGGCTGGCAGTTACAGGTGGCTGACGGCGGCGCGGTGTGGAACCTGCTGGCCTGGCATCAGGGAAGGCTGATGCTCGGCTGGTGGAGCGATGCGCGCGAGCCGGCGGTGGATTGCGCATGGATAAGCGCTGCCTTTGCCGCGCCGCCGTCCGATGCCGTCCAACGACATGCCTTGCTTAGCGGCCGACCGGGCGCCGCCGTCGCGCCGCGGGGGCGGATCGTCTGCAGCTGCTTTGGGGTGGGGGAATGGTCAATTAACGAGGCCATCGCCAGCGGCTGCGCCAGCGTCGGGGCGCTGGGTGGGAAGCTGAAATGCGGGACCAACTGCGGCTCTTGCGTGCCGGAGCTCAACGCGCTGCTGGCGGCGCTACGAACCCGGGCGTAACGGTGGCGCGCAGCGACGCCTCCGGTTGGGCGGCACCTTACCCAACCGGTTTCAGCTTATTCCTGGAATTGCCCACAGGGCTGCGGGAGCAGGGAAAAAACGATAAACTAACACTTCTATCCATTTTTGTGAGCTTGCGCAAACTCTGTTAATGCCTGTGTCGTTCCGTTTGTTGCCAACGTTGACCTTTCTCCTGCTGTTGCCGGGCGTTCCCGTCTGGGCGCTGACCGCCAGCGACACCACCCGCCCTGCGCAAGCGCAAGATCCGCTGCCCGATATGGGGATTGCTCCCCAGGTTGATGACGACGCCCGGCACTTTGCCGAAGTGGCGAAGAAGTTTGGCGAGGCCAGCATGAGCGACAATGGTCTGACTGCGGGTGAACAGGCGCAGCTGTTTGCCATCAGTAAAATCGGCAATGAAGTGAGTCATCAGCTGGAGAGTTGGCTCTCGCCGTGGGGCAACGCCAATGTCGACCTGCTGGTCAATAAAGAGGGGAAATTCACCGGCAGTAAAGGGAGCTGGTTCGTGCCGTTGCAGGATAACGACCGTTATCTGACGTGGAACCAGTACTCGGTGACCCGGCGCGAGCACGATCTGGTGGGCAACATCGGGCTTGGCCAGCGTTGGCGGGTCGGCGGTTGGCTGCTGGGCTATAACTCGTTTTACGATAAAGTGCTGAGCGAAAGCCTGGCGCGCGGCAGCGTTGGCGCCGAAGCGTGGGGAGAATATCTCCGCCTGTCGGCAAACTATTACCATCCGCTGGGCGACTGGCAGCTACGCGATAATCAGACTCAGGAGCAGCGGATGGCCGCAGGGTATGACGTCACCGCCCAGGCGCGGCTGCCGTTCTACCAGCACATCAACACCAGCGTCAGCGTCGAACAGTATTTCGGCGATAGCGTCGATCTGTTTCACTCCGGCACCGGCTACCATAATCCGGTGGCCGTCTCCGTTGGGCTCAATTACACCCCGGTCCCGCTGGTCACGGTGACCGCTAAGCATAAGCAGGGGGAAAATGGCGTCAGCCAGAACAATGTGGGCCTGAAGCTAAACTACCGCTTTGGCGTACCCCTTAAGCAGCAGCTTGCGGCAGACGAGGTGGCGATCAGCAACTCGCTGCGCGGGAGCCGCTTCGATAGTCCGGAGCGGGATAATCTGCCGGTGGTGGAGTATCGTCAGCGGAAAAATCTGACGGTCTATCTGGCCACGCCGCCCTGGGATCTGCAGTCCGGGGAGACGGTGCAGTTGAAGCTGCAGATCCATAGTCTGCATGGCATCAAGGCGCTGCACTGGCAGGGAGACACCCAGGCCCTCAGCCTGACGCCGCCGGTAGATGCCAGCAGCCCCGATGGCTGGAGCATCATTATGCCGGTATGGAACAGTGAACCGGGCGCCGCGAACCGCTGGCGCCTGTCGGTGGTGGTGGAGGATAAACAGGGGCAGCGCGTCTCCTCCAATGAGATCGCCCTGGCGCTGACCGAACCGCTGGTCAAGTTTACCACGCCAGGCGTCTCCTGGACGGACTCGCCTTAGAAGATTCGCTCCTGGTGGACCCATACCGCCGCTTCCACGCGGGATTTGAGCTTCATTTTCTTCAGCATGTGCTTCACGTGTACTTTGACGGTGCTTTCGGTGATATCCAGGCGACGGGCGATCATTTTGTTCGGCAGTCCCTGGGCTATCAGCTTGAGAATGTCGCGCTCGCGCGGGGTCAGCTGGCTGATGTCGCGATCGGAGGTGGCGCGGTTGGCGCGCAGGCTGGCGGCCAGCACCGGCGTTAACGCTTCGCTTAATACCATCTCTCCGGCGGCCGCCTGCTGCAGCGCTTTCAGCAGATCTTCCGGTTCCATGTCCTTCAGCAAATAGCCATCGGCGCCGCGCTTCAGGGCGGTGACAACGTCCTCTTCATGGTTGGAGACGCTGAAGACCACTACCCGGCCAGAAAGGGATTTCTCACGCAGCTTATCCAGCGTCTCCAGACCGTTCATGCCCGGCATATTAAGGTCCAGCAGGATCAGGTCAGGATCCAGCGACTCGGCCAGCTCAATACCTTGCGCGCCATTGCTGGCCTCGCCAATCACCTGGATGTCCGGCGCCATGCTGATCAACTGTTTCACGCCGGTGCGCAGCATCGGATGGTCGTCAATGAGAAGGATAGTTGCCCGTTCCTGTTGACTCATGAGGGTCTCCTTATTGGATGGAAAACGTTTTTTCCGGGATAAACGTGACGATCACTTCGGTTCCACCGGTTTCCCGGCGTCGTACCTGACAGTCACCGCGCAAGCTCTGGGCGCGATCCCGCATAATAATTAAACCGTAATGGTTACTCCGTTCGGCGTGGTCCGGTACGCCGCGGCCGTTATCCGCTACCACCAGACGAACCTGATTATCGCGTTGTGACACCGTCACGGTTACTTCGGTCGCGCTGGCATGCTTCAGAGCGTTGCTCAACGCTTCGCGAGCGATCTGCAGCAGGTGGATCGCCTGATGCGAGGGCACAAAGCGCGGCGGGAGCTGGTAATCAAGCTGCACCGTAAAGCCGAAGTGGGCGCTGTACTCCTGACAGCTGGCCTCCAGCGCCGGGCGCAGCCCCGGCTCGGTCAACTGCAGGCGGAAGGTGGTTAACAGCTCCCGCAGCTGGGCCCACGAGGTATTCAGTTCGTTACGGATCTGCCCCAGCAGCTGGCGGCTTTCCGTCGGCAAGGCGTCGCCTTGCATCTGCAGACAGCTAACCTGCATCTTCATACAGGATAGCGACTGGGCGATGGAGTCGTGCAGCTCGCGGGCGATAGTGGCCCGTTCTTCCATGACGATCAGCTGCTGCTGCTTCTCCTGATGGCGGTCCAGCGCCAGGGTGCTGGTCAGCTGTTCCACCAGGGTATCCACCAGCTGCTGCTGATCGTGGCTGAGATGGCGGCCAACCGGCAGCGTCGCCAGCAGGATGCCGTACTGACTATGCGCATCTGACAGCCGCCACTTCAGCGTTGTTCCCCCATCCGGCAGCGGCGGCAGATTGCGTGGACAGAGGTAGCAGCCTTTATCATCACAGTCATCATCCGAGTGGCAGGTAAACTCCTGGTGATTATCTTCGTCTTCCAGGTCGTAAACCCGTACCTCGATATCGCGCAGCAGCGTCAGCCCCTGCAGGCCATTCAGTACCGGCGAAATACGTTCGCAGAGCGGGGCGCTGGAGTGCAGCCGGCGGTTGGCCTGCCATAAGAAAGCGAGGATCTCGTTCTTCTGCTCCAGTCCGGCAGTCTTCTCCTGCACCCGCCGCTCGAGCACGGCGTAGCTTTCCGCCAGCTCTTCCGACATGTTATTCAGCGCCATGCCCAGGGTCGCCATTTCGTTGCGGCCGCTGATGTGCGCCCGCTGGGTGAAATCACGCTGACTCACCGCGCGCGCCATGCTCAGTAGCTGTTTCCACGGCCGCAGCAGACGGGCGCGTAGCCAGATGATAGTGAAGATCAGCAGCAGCGCCATACCAATGGCGAGGATGCGATGGATCCAGACCACCCGTTCGATACGCTGCTCGGTGGTGTGGTCGAATGCGGTGACCAACTGGTCGATACGATCGACAAAGTCGGCGACATCCTGGGCCACTTCCGCCTGATTGACTGCGCGCTGCATGCCGGGGGCCAGCGCCAGCTGCCAGTACTGCTGCAGGGCTTTAAGCTGGATTTCCTGGCCGTCGCGGCGGGCGGAATTTTGCAGCTCCGGGCTGAAGACGGTGGCGGTCATGTCCGCCACCAGTTTTTGATCGTTTTCATTCAGCGGGATCGCCGCCAGCAGCCGGTAGCTTTGCATACGCAATGAACCGGCCTTGTTAATGGCGTGCGCGCTGCCCTGCACGCCGTTCACCAGGCGCGCGGAGATCGCCATGCCGGCGACGCCAATAATCGTGGCGAGCAGCACGATTAACGCCAGTTGATTGACCAGCGTCAGCGGGGTAAAAAGACGTTTTAACATGGAATGCGTGGCTCCTGACCGGTCATGTCTCCGGGAGTGGCGCTTATTCTCGACTATCCCCTGGAGTATACCCATACCCCTAAAGAGTTACTCCTTAATTGTCGGTGGTAGGCGATGTTAGGGGGGGGATTATACGCAACCCGGCAGCAGCGTGAAAAACCACACTTTTTTCCCCACCATTCTCTACTCACTTGGAGGCATGGTTTATTTTTGCACAAATTAGCTCGCGCTTTTCCTTTGATTTATATCAACTTACCGCCCCGGGTAACCCCTAAGGTAGCGGCAGGAAATATGAATAATCAGAGGTATCTATGAGTCAATCTTCCCTCCCGGAGAAGGCTAACCGCTCGGTCATAACCGACTGGCGGCCTGAAGATCCTGAATTCTGGCAACAGCGCGGCCATCGTGTGGCAAGCCGCAATTTATGGATCTCCGTTCCCTGTCTGTTACTGGCGTTCTGCGTTTGGATGTTGTTCAGCGCGGTTGCCGTTAACCTCAACAAAGTAGGCTTTCAGTTTACAACCGATCAGCTGTTTATGCTGACCGCGCTGCCGGCGCTGTCAGGCGCCTTATTACGCGTGCCTTACGCCTTTATGGTGCCGCTGTTCGGCGGCCGTCGCTGGACGGCGTTCAGCACCGGGATCATGATTGTGCCGTGCGTCTGGCTGGGCTTCGCGGTCCAGGATACCTCTACGCCGTTTAGCATCTTCGTGATTATCTCTCTGCTGTGCGGCTTCGCCGGAGCCAACTTTGCCTCCAGTATGGCCAACATCAGCTTCTTCTTCCCGAAAGCGAAGCAGGGCGGGGCGCTCGGCGTTAACGGCGGACTTGGCAATATGGGCGTCAGCGTGATGCAGCTGGTCGCGCCGCTGGTGGTCTCGATCTCTATCTTTGCCGTTTTTGGCGGTAACGGTAGCGAGCAACCGGACGGCTCGATGCTGTATCTGGAAAACGCCGCGTGGATCTGGGTACCTTTTCTGATTATTTTCACTCTGGCGGCGTGGTTCTTTATGAACGACCTGTCGGCTTCGAAAGCGTCGCTGAGCGAGCAGTTGCCGGTACTTAAGCGCCTGCATCTGTGGATTATGGCGCTGCTCTATCTCGCGACCTTCGGCTCCTTTATCGGCTTTTCCGCCGGGTTCGCGATGCTGTCAAAAACTCAGTTCCCGGATGTGCAGATCCTGCATTACGCCTTCTTCGGCCCGTTCATTGGCGCGCTGGCGCGTTCGATGGGCGGGGCGATCTCCGACCGCCTCGGTGGGACCCGCGTAACGCTGGTCAACTTTGTGGTGATGGCTGTCTTCTGCGCGCTGCTGTTCCTGACCCTGCCGACCAACGGCCAGGGCGGTAACTTTATCGCCTTCTTCGCGGTGTTTATGGTGCTGTTCCTGACCGCCGGGCTGGGGAGCGCCTCCACCTTCCAGATGATCTCCGTGATCTTCCGTAAGCTGACTATGGACCGCGTGAAGGCCCAGGGCGGCAGCGAAGCGCAGGCGATGCGCGAGGCGGCGACCGATACCGCGGCGGCGCTGGGCTTTATCTCCGCCATTGGCGCTATCGGCGGCTTCTTTATTCCGAAAGCGTTCGGTATCTCGCTGGATCTGACCGGCTCGCCGGCCGGGGCGATGAAAGTGTTCCTCGTGTTCTATATTGCCTGCGTGGTGATCACCTGGGCGGTATACGGTCGTAAGCGTCAGTAATCGGCCGCGGTAACGTTGGCGTATAAAAAGGCGCGCTCCCCACGGAGGCGCCTTTTTTAACCGCTTAATTAGTTACAACATACTATTGGAGAATATTGTCCGCATCGACCGCTGAGCCAGAACAGGTGGGCTTGCCAGTGAAATGGCTCTACCCCTTAATACCTCCGTTGTTAACAAATCCCGGTGAGGCGCTGCTTTTTGAGGTGAAAACCATTAAAAAACAACAAGTTAAAAAATAACATCTTATACCACCTTGGTGGTAATCGAGGTTTTGCTGCGCAGTAACAAGCCAGTTCGGATTGATCGCTATCAATTCTCGCCCTCTTTCATAGCGTTACCTTCGCTGCAAATCCAGCAATGTCGATTTATCAGAGAGCCGTCAGGCTCCATATCAGGAGAAACCCGATGAGTAAATTCCTGGACCGGTTTCGCTACTTCAAACAGAAGGGTGAAACCTTTGCCGATGGGCACGGCCAGCTTCTAAACACCAACCGGGACTGGGAGGATGGATACCGTCAACGTTGGCAGCATGACAAAATTGTGCGTTCCACTCACGGTGTCAACTGCACCGGCTCATGCAGCTGGAAGATTTATGTCAAAAACGGTCTGGTGACCTGGGAAACGCAGCAGACTGACTACCCGCGCACCCGCCCGGACCTGCCGAACCACGAACCACGCGGTTGCCCGCGCGGCGCCAGCTACTCCTGGTACCTGTACAGCGCTAACCGCCTGAAATACCCGCTGATGCGTAAACGCCTGATGAAGATGTGGCGGGAAGCGAAAGTTCAGCATAGCGATCCGGTTGAGGCATGGGCGTCGATTATCGAAGACGCCGACAAAGCCAAAAGCTTCAAACAGGCCCGCGGTCGCGGCGGTTTTGTACGTTCCTCCTGGCAGGAAGTGAATGAGCTGATTGCCGCCTCCAACGTCTATACCGTCAAAACCTACGGTCCGGACCGCGTGGCTGGCTTCTCGCCGATCCCGGCGATGTCGATGGTCTCCTACGCGTCCGGCGCCCGTTATCTGTCGCTGATCGGCGGCACCTGCCTGAGCTTCTACGACTGGTACTGCGACCTGCCGCCGGCTTCGCCGATGACCTGGGGCGAGCAGACCGATGTGCCGGAATCCGCCGACTGGTATAACTCCAGCTATATCATCGCCTGGGGCTCCAACGTGCCGCAGACCCGCACCCCGGATGCGCACTTCTTTACCGAAGTCCGCTATAAAGGGACCAAAACCGTAGCCATCACTCCGGACTACGCCGAAATCGCCAAACTCTGCGATCTGTGGCTGGCGCCGAAGCAGGGTACTGATGCCGCGATGGCGCTGGCGATGGGCCATGTGATGCTGCGTGAATTCCACCTCGATAAGCCGAGCCAGTATTTCACCGACTATGTGCGCCGCTATACCGACATGCCGATGCTGGTGATGCTCGAGGAGCGCGACGGTTATTATGCCGCCGGCCGTACGCTGCGCGCATCCGACCTCGTGGATTCCCTTGGTCAGGAGAACAATCCGGAATGGAAAACCGTCGCCTTTGACGAGAAGGGCGACATGACCGTACCGAACGGTTCCCTCGGATTCCGCTGGGGCGACAAAGGCAAATGGAACCTCGAACAGCGCGACGGTAAAACTGGCGAAGAGATTGAGCTACGTCTGAGCCTGCTGGGCAGCCATGATGAAGTGGCGAACGTCGGCTTCCCGTACTTCGGCGGCGAAGGTTCTGAGCACTTCAACAAAGTCGATCTGGAAAACATTCTGCTGCACAAACTGCCGGCCAAACGCCTGCAGCTGGCCGACGGCTCTACCGCCCTGGTCACCACCGTGTATGACCTGACCATGGCTAACTACGGCCTGGAGCGCGGTCTGAACGATGACAACTGCGCCGCCGGCTACGATGAAGTGAAAGCCTACACCCCGGCGTGGGCGGAGAAGATCACCGGCGTCTCCCGCGCGCATATCATCCGTACCGCCCGTGAATTTGCCGATAACGCCGATAAAACTCACGGTCGTTCGATGATTATCGTCGGGGCGGGCCTCAACCACTGGTTCCACCTCGACATGAACTACCGCGGCCTGATCAATATGCTGATCTTCTGCGGCTGCGTCGGTCAGAGCGGCGGCGGTTGGGCGCACTATGTGGGCCAGGAAAAACTGCGTCCGCAGACCGGCTGGCAGCCGCTGGCGTTCGCCCTTGACTGGCAGCGTCCGGCACGTCACATGAATAGTACCTCGTACTTCTATAACCACTCCAGCCAGTGGCGCTATGAAACGGTGACCGCGCAGGAACTGCTGTCGCCGATGGCGGATAAATCCCGTTACAGCGGCCACCTGATCGACTTTAACGTGCGCGCAGAGCGGATGGGCTGGCTGCCGTCGGCGCCGCAGCTTGGCGTCAACCCGCTGCGTATCGCTGACGAAGCGAAGAAAGCCGGCATGACCCCGGTGGATTACACCGTGAAGTCGCTGAAAGAGGGCTCGATTCGCTTTGCGGCCGAGCAGCCGGAAAATGGCAAAAACCACCCGCGTAACCTGTTTATCTGGCGTTCCAACCTGCTGGGCTCCTCCGGTAAAGGCCATGAATACATGCTCAAGTACCTGCTGGGTACCGAGAACGGCATTCAGGGCAAAGACCTGGGCAAGCAGGGCGGCGTGAAGCCGGAAGAAGTCGAATGGCGGGATAACGGCCTCGACGGCAAACTGGATCTGGTGGTGACCCTCGATTTCCGTCTGTCGAGCACCTGTCTCTACTCCGACATCGTGCTGCCGACCGCCACCTGGTACGAAAAAGACGACATGAATACCTCGGATATGCATCCGTTTATTCACCCGCTGTCGGCCGCCGTTGATCCAGCCTGGGAATCGAAGAGCGACTGGGATATCTATAAAGGTATCGCGAAGAAATTCTCTGAAGTGTGCGTGGGCCACCTTGGCAAAGAAACCGACGTGGTGACCCTGCCGATCCAGCACGACTCCGCCGCGGAAATGGCGCAGCCGCTGGATGTCAAAGACTGGAAAAAAGGCGAATGCGATCTCATCCCCGGGAAAACCGCGCCGCATATTATTCCGGTTGAGCGTGATTACCCGGCGACCTACGAGCGTTTCACCTCGATCGGCCCGCTGCTGGAAACCATCGGCAACGGCGGGAAAGGCATCGCCTGGAACACCCAGAGCGAGATGGATCTGCTGCGTAAGCTCAACTACACCAAGGCGGAAGGCCCGGCGAAAGGCCAGCCGAAGCTGGAAACGGCCATCGACGCCGCGGAAATGATCCTCACCCTGGCCCCGGAAACCAACGGTCAGGTGGCAGTGAAAGCGTGGCAAGCGCTGAGCGAGATCACCGGTCGCGAGCATACGCACCTCGCGCTGAACAAAGAAGACGAGAAGATCCGCTTCCGCGATATTCAGGCGCAGCCGCGGAAGATTATCTCCAGCCCGACCTGGTCTGGCCTGGAAGATGAGCATGTCTCCTATAACGCCGGTTACACCAACGTTCACGAGCTGATCCCGTGGCGCACGCTGACCGGACGTCAGTCGCTGTATCAGGATCACCAGTGGATGCGCGACTTCGGCGAAAGCCTGCTGGTCTATCGGCCGCCGATCGACACCCGTTCGGTGAAAGCGGTGATGGGCGAGAAGTCCAACGGCAACCCGGAAAAGGCGCTGAACTTCCTGACCCCGCACCAGAAATGGGGTATCCACTCGACCTACAGCGATAACCTGCTGATGCTGACCCTGTCGCGCGGTGGGCCGATTGTCTGGATGAGCGAAGCGGATGCGAAAGATCTGGGTATCGAAGATAACGACTGGATCGAAGTGTTCAACGCCAACGGCGCCCTGACGGCGCGTGCGGTGGTGAGTCAGCGCGTTCCAGCCGGGATGACCATGATGTATCACGCGCAGGAACGTATCGTGAACCTGCCGGGCTCTGAAATCACCGGTCAGCGCGGGGGGATCCATAACTCCGTCACCCGTATTACGCCGAAACCGACCCACATGATCGGCGGCTACGGCCACCTGGCATATGGCTTTAACTACTACGGCACCGTCGGCTCCAACCGCGATGAGTTTGTGGTGGTACGTAAGATGAAGAACATTAACTGGTTAGACGGCGAAGGCAACGACCAGGTACAGGAGAGCGTAAAATGAAAATTCGTTCACAAGTCGGCATGGTGCTGAATCTCGATAAGTGCATCGGCTGCCACACCTGCTCGGTGACCTGTAAAAACGTCTGGACCAGCCGGGAAGGGATGGAATACGCCTGGTTCAACAACGTGGAAAGTAAGCCGGGCGTCGGTTTCCCGAACGACTGGGAAAACCAGGAAAAATGGAAGGGCGGCTGGATCCGCAAAATCAACGGTAAACTGCAGCCGCGCATGGGCAATCGCGCGATGCTGTTGGGAAAAATCTTCGCCAACCCGCATCTGCCGGGCATCGATGATTACTACGAGCCGTTTGATTATGACTACCAGAATCTGCATAACGCGCCGGAGAGCAAACATCAGCCGATCGCCCGTCCGCGCTCGCTGATCACCGGCCAGCGGATGGACAAGATCACCAGCGGTCCGAACTGGGAAGAGATCCTCGGCGGCGAGTTTGAAAAACGCGCCAAAGATCAGAACTTCGACAACATGCAGAAGGCGATGTACGGCCAGTTCGAAAACACCTTCATGATGTATCTGCCGCGCCTGTGCGAGCACTGCCTGAACCCGGCCTGCGTTGCGACCTGCCCGAGCGGCGCCATCTATAAGCGTGAAGAAGACGGCATCGTACTGATCGACCAGGACAAGTGCCGCGGCTGGCGGATGTGTATCACCGGCTGTCCGTACAAGAAGATCTATTTCAACTGGAAGAGCGGGAAATCCGAGAAATGCATCTTCTGCTACCCGCGTATTGAATCCGGGATGCCGACGGTGTGCTCCGAAACCTGCGTGGGCCGTATCCGTTATCTCGGCGTCCTGCTATACGACGCGGACGCGATTGAAAACGCCGCCAGCACCGAGAACGAGAAAGATCTGTATCAGCGTCAGCTGGACGTGTTCCTCGATCCCAACGATCCGAAAGTGATCGAGCAGGCGCTGAAAGATGGCGTACCGCAGGGGGTCATTGAAGCTGCGCAGCAGTCGCCGGTTTACAAAATGGCGATGGACTGGAAGCTGGCCCTGCCGCTGCACCCGGAATATCGCACCTTGCCAATGGTCTGGTACGTGCCGCCGCTGTCGCCGATTCAGTCCGCCGCCGATGCGGGTGAACTGGGTAGCAACGGGATCCTGCCGGACGTGGAAAGCCTGCGTATTCCGGTGCAATATCTGGCGAACCTGCTGACCGCGGGCGATACCCAGCCGGTACTGCTGGCGCTGAAACGAATGCTGGCGATGCGCCACTATAAGCGTGCGGAAACCGTTGACGGCGTCGTTGATACCCGCGCGCTGGAAGAGGTGGGGCTGAGCGAAGCGCAGGCCCAGGAAATGTATCGCTATCTGGCGATCGCCAACTACGAAGATCGTTTCGTGGTGCCGAGCAGCCATCGTGAACAGGCGCGAGAAGCGTTTCCGGAGAAAAACGGCTGCGGCTTTAGCTTTGGCGATGGCTGCCACGGCTCTGACAGTCAGTTCAACCTGTTCAACAGCCGTCGCATCGACGCCATCGACGTGACCAGCAAAACGGAGCCGCACGCATGATTGAACTCGTGATTGTATCGCGTCTGCTCGAATATCCTGACGCTGCCTTATGGCAGCATCAGCAGGAGATGTTCGAGGCGCTCGCGTCATCAGAGAAACTCAGCAAAGAGGATGCCCACGCGCTGGGCGTTTTCCTGCGCGATTTAGTGGCTCAGGATCCGCTGGACGCCCAGGCGGCCTATAGCGAACTGTTTGACCGCGGCCGGGCCACCTCGCTGCTGCTGTTTGAACATGTCCACGGCGAATCCCGCGATCGCGGGCAGGCGATGGTGGATCTCATGGCGCAGTACGAGCGCCACGGCCTGCTGCTGGATAGCCATGAGCTGCCGGATCATCTGCCGCTATATCTGGAGTATCTGGCGCAGCTGCCGGAAGAGGAAGCGCTTGGCGGCCTGCGGGACGTCGCGCCGATCCTCGGTCTGCTCAGCGCGCGCCTGCAGCAGCGCGAAAGTCGCTATGCGGTGCTGTTCGAGCTATTGCTGAAGCTGGCCAATACTCAGGTCGACAGCCAGAAGGTGGCGGAGAAGATTGCCGACGAAGCGCGCGACGATACGCCGCAGGCGCTGGACGCCGTCTGGGAAGAAGAACAGGTCAAATTCTTTGCCGACCAGGGCTGCGGCGAGTCGGAAATTTCCGCTCACCAGCGTCGTTTTGCCGGAGCCGTGGCCCCGCAATATCTGAATATCTCTAACGGAGGACAGCAATAATGCACTTCCTGAATATGTTCTTCTTTGACATTTATCCGTACATTGCGGGTTCGGTGTTCCTGATTGGCAGCTGGTTGCGCTATGACTATGGCCAGTACACCTGGCGCGCCGCCTCCAGCCAGATGCTGGACCGTAAGGGGATGAACCTGGCGTCGAACCTGTTCCATATCGGCATCCTGGGTATTTTCGCCGGCCACTTCCTCGGCATGCTGACCCCGCACTGGATGTATGAGTCCTTCCTGCCGATCGACGTCAAGCAGAAGATGGCGATGATCGCCGGCGGCGCCTGCGGCGTGATGACCCTGGTGGGCGGGTTACTGCTGCTCAAGCGTCGTCTGCTCAGCCCGCGCGTTCGCGCCACCACCACCGGAGCGGATATTCTGATCCTCTCGTTGCTGATGGTGCAGTGTGCGCTCGGCCTGCTGACGATCCCGTTCTCCGCTCAGCATATGGACGGCAGTGAAATGATGAAACTGGTCGGCTGGGCGCAGTCGGTGGTGACGTTCCACGGCGGCGCGTCACAGCATCTGGATGGCGTGGCGTTTATTTTCCGCGTTCACCTGGTGCTGGGCATGACCCTGTTCCTGCTGTTCCCGTTCTCCCGTCTGGTTCATATCTGGAGCGCGCCGGTCGAATACCTGACGCGCAAATACCAGATTGTCCGCGCCCGTCGCTAACTGGCCCGCGACTGCTCACTGACCCCGCCGCGGCGGGGTTTTTTTTCGCCCCAGCCGAGATTATTCCCAGCGGCGGCAAACAGAATAAGCATCCCACCGAGCAATTGCACCGCGGATAACGCATGGTGGAAGACCAGATAGTCGACCACCATCGCCACCAGCGGATAAATAAAGGAGAGCGAACCGGTAACGGGCGTCGGCAGTTTCTGTATCGCGCTATATAAAAGCTGATACATGATCCCGGTATGGACGATGCCGAGGATCAGCAGATAGCGCCAGGGGAAGCTGGCCGTCAATTCTGGGGCATGCACCAGCGGCAGCAGCATCACGACGCCGACGAGAACCTGAATGAAGGCGATATGCTGCGCGGGGAGCGGATGCAGTTTGCGCGCGATGATGGCGGTCAGGGCATAGAAGAATGCCGCGCCCAGCGCCAGCAACACGCCGGTGGTAAGCCCCTCTTCGTGTGCAGGCATCAGCTCGCTCGACAGCAGGATCACTACGCCGCCAAAGGCCAGCAGTAACCATCCCCATTTCACGGCGCTGACCCGTTCCCCCAGCACCATCCCCATCAGTACCAGCATAAACGGCTGGGTGTTATAGACCACGGTGGCCATACCGATTGAGATCCGCGAATAGGCGGCAAACAGCAGCAGCCAGTTGACGACCAGCGCCGCGCCGCCAATCACCGCCAGAGCGAGAGTGAAACGCGTTAGCCGGCTGAAGGGCTGGCGGCTTAACACGATAAACACCAGCAGGGTTAGCGCGCCAATCAGGCAGCGCCAGAACACCACATCAGTCAACGGCAAACCAGAGAGCAGCACGAACGCGCCGATCGAGCCGGAGATTATCATTGCCAGGCTCATCTGCCAGACGCCGCGGGTAAGTTGCATTTTTCACCTCCACCATTTTTTAGTTATTGTGCGAAAAACCCTGACAGGGTGATATGGCTGAATTAAGGTAGAAGGGGGGAAATGCCTTTTATAATTAGGTGAAATATATGAATGACGTACTTGATGAAATTGACCGGGCGATCCTCACCTGCCTGACTCAGGATGCCAGAGTTTCGCTCAAGGTCCTGAGCGCGCGAGTGGGGCTGACCTCGCCGAGCACCGCCGAGCGGGTGAAGCGCCTGGAGGAGCGGGGTGTCATTCAGGGCTATGGGGCGCGGGTAAATCTCGCCGCGCTGGGCTATAGCCTGCAGGCGCTGGTGCGGGTCCGGCCGCTGCCTGGGCTGCTGCAGAAGGTGGATAAATATATCCAGGCGATGCCGGAATGTATTGAAAGTGACAAGGTGACCGGGGAAGATTGTTTTGTGATGCGTCTCGTGGTGCGCGATATTGCCCAGCTGGATACCCTGCTGGACGGTCTGGCGGAGTATGCGCAGTGTAACACCTCGGTGGTGAAAAGCTCGCCGGTAAAAAGGCGGTTACCACCGCTGTGAGTTTTTCCGGAGGCGGTGCTGCGCACCTGTCCGGGCTACCAGACGGCACCACTTGTAGCCTCGCTAAGCGAAGCGCGAGCGATGAGACAGCAGAACAGGTGGCTGAGAGTGCAGGAATGTGTAGCCTCGCTAAGCGAAGTGCGAGCGAGGAGATAGCCGAACCGGTGGCTGAGAGAGTGCAACAGTGGTGGGGGAAGGATTACTCGGCGCTAAAGCGCCTCGCCCTTCGGGCCGTTGCCTGCGGCAACGTTCTCTCGCTTCGCTCGAGTCGAACCTTAGTCGAAGCTTCTCATCCTTCCCTGTAGGGCAGAATATAGAATACCGTAGGTAGATTATGCTGGGCATGACATGGGGAGATGGTGGTGGGGGAAGGATTACTCGGCGCTAAAGCGCCTCGCCCTTCGGGCCGTTGCCTGCGGCAACGTTCTCTCGCTTCGCTCGAGTCGAACCTTAGTCGAAGCTTCTCATCCTTCCCCGTGGGGCAGAATATAGCGTATCGCAGGTGGAATAAGCTGGGCAATACATGAAGAGATGGTGGTGGGGGAAGGATAACTCGTCGCTATCGCTCCTCGCCCTTCGGGCCGTTGCCTGCGGCAACGTTCTCTCGCTTCGCTCGAGTCGAACCTTAGTCGAAGCTTCTCATCCTTCCCCGTGGGGCAGAATATAGCGTATCGCAGGTGGAATAAGCTGGGCAATACATGAAGAGATGGTGGTGGGGGAAGGATTCGAACCTTCGAAGTCGATGACGGCAGATTTACAGTCTGCTCCCTTTGGCCGCTCGGGAACCCCACCAGGGGTAAAATCACATTGTAGGTTATTCAGCAAAATGAATGGTGGTGGGGTAAGGATAACTCGTCGCTATCTCTCCTCGCCCTTCGGGCCGTTGCCTGCGGCAACGTTCTCTCGCTGGCGCTCGAGTCGAACCTTAGTCGAAGGTTCTTACCCTTCCCGCTAAGTGCAAACATCGTTTACGCTTGTCGGGGAAACCATATCACTGTAGTGAATAATGGTGGTGGGGGAAGGATTCGAACCTTCGAAGTCGATGACGGCAGATTTACAGTCTGCTCCCTTTGGCCGCTCGGGAACCCCACCACGGGGTAATGCTTGGTACTGGCCTGCTTCCTTCTCGGGAAGCGGGGCGCATCATACCAAATGATGCGCCCCTGTAAAGCATTCGTTTGACAAAAATAAACTGGTTGCCTGATTTTTACGCGTAACGCCGTAAAGCTAACCAATTCATTTCTCAGTCGATTAAAGAATGATCGTCCGGTTACCGTAAACGAAGACGCGCTGCGCCAGTACCTGATACAGCGCTCGGCTCAAGACGTTTTTTTCGACATCGCGCCCAGCGCGCATCATATCTTCTGCGGTATAAGTATGATCGACGTGAATCACATCCTGCATGATGATCGGGCCTTCATCCAGATTGTCATTCACGTAGTGGGCGGTAGCGCCAATGATTTTCACGCCGCGCTCATAGGCCTGATGATAGGGACGGGCGCCGATAAACGCCGGCAAAAACGAATGGTGGATATTGATGATTTTGTTCGGGAAGCGGGCGACAAATTCTGGCGTCAGGACGCGCATATACTTGGCCAGCACCACGTAATCCGGTTCGTGGGCGGCGATAGCATCGCCCATTCGCTGATCGTGTTCTTCGCGGCTCAGTCCTTCATGGCTGACCAGCTCAAACGGAATACCAAAGCGCTCCACCAACGAGCGCAGGGTGTCATGGTTGCCGATAACCGCGGCAATATCGACATCCAGCCCGCCGTAGTTGGCTTTCATCAGCAGATCGCCCAGACAGTGCGCCTCTTTCGTCACCAGAATCACCACCCGGCGACGGCCTGCCGGATTCAGTTCGCGGATGGAGCCTTCAGGCAGGGCGCTGTCGAGATCGGCCAGCAGAGTAGCGTCGTTAAAAATGCCTTCCAGTTCGGTGCGCATAAAGAAACGACCGGTACGGTGGTCAACAAACTCATTGTTCTGCACAATGTTGAGTTCATGCTTGTAGCAGATATTGGTGATACGCGCGATGAGGCCTTTCTGATCAGGGCAAATAGTGCGTAGTACTTTACGTTGTAATGAATGCATCGCGAGGAAAATCCTGTAATGTTTGCAAGCGCTGTGCCAGCGTTACTGGCCGCAGCATTTTTTAAATTTTTTACCTGAGCCGCAGGGGCAGGGGTCGTTACGGCCAATCAGCGGTCGTGTCCCGTCGATATAGTACCACTGTCCATTTTCTTTTAAGAATCTGGAACGTTCAATAATGGCGCCAGGGCGGTTATTGTCATTAAAGCGGGCGACAAAGCTGACAAAACCTTCATTTGGAGCTCGCCCCTCATCACTGGCGAACAGGGTTAAGCCCAGCCATTCGGTCTGGGAAAACCCTTTCTCCAGTTCGGCGCGAAATTGCTGCGCCTGACAGGACGGGTGCCAGGTTTTGATTAGATAGTCAGCGTCTTTCATGACGAACGCGCTATAACGGGAGCGCATAAGCTGTGACGGGCCCGGCGCAAGCTCAGCGCCGGACAGATATCGCTGGCAACATGAGCTATACTCCAGTGCGCTGCCACAGGGGCATAATTGCGACAAAACTGCCTCCATGGAAGAAAGAGTAACGGCGCTTCTACGCCAAAGGGCATTATGTTAACTGAGCCGTGACAATGTTGCCACGCTCAGAGTGGAAGGATAGTTATTAGTACTAATGAGAAAGCTTAAAATTGGTCTGGCGCTAGGTGCGGGAGCCGCTCGCGGATGGTCGCACATTGGCGTCATCAACGCCCTCCAGCGGGCCGGTATTGAGATTGATATCGTAGCCGGTTGTTCTATCGGTTCGCTGGTAGGGGCGGCGTATGCCTGTAACCGACTCCCGGCACTCGAATCATGGGTCTGCTCATTCAGCAACTGGGATGTCCTGAAGCTGATGGATCTCTCCTGGCGCCGGGGGGGACTGCTGCGGGGGGAAAAGGTATTCAATCATTACCGCCGCATTATGCCCGTCACCGAGATTGAACGCTGCGAGCGCCGGTTTGCCGCTGTTGCCACCAATTTAAGCACCGGTAGGGAGCTGTGGTTTACCGAAGGCGATCTACATTTAGCCATTCGCGCCTCCTGCAGTATGCCGGGGTTAATGTCGCCAGTAAGGCATAATGGTTACTGGCTGGTCGATGGCGCGGTGGTCAATCCGGTTCCTGTGTCGCTCACCCGGGCAATGGGAGCGGATATTGTGATTGCCGTCGACCTGCAACATGATGCCCATCTTATGCAGCAGGATTTGTTCTCCCTTGAAACGCCGCGGCAGGAAGCGGAAGAGAAGGAGGGGCCATGGCATACTCGTCTGCGCGCGCGCTTGACGCGAATGAGTTCCCGCCGTACGGCCGTGACGCCGACGGCGATGGAGATCATGACCACCTCTATCCAGGTACTGGAAAACCGTCTTAAACGCAATCGTATGGCGGGTGACCCGCCGGATATCCTGTTGCAGCCATACTGTCCGCAAGTTTCGACGCTTGATTTTCATCGCGCCGGAGAGGCGATCGCCGCGGGGCAACTGGCGGTAGAAAAGAAAATGGATGAATTATTACCATTAGTGCGTACAGCCGTTTGACGTACGAGTTACTGACTTAAGCAAATTCTGACAGGCGATAGTGAGAATAGCGTGCCACTATTGAATTATCGTCAGCCAGGGGAGATATCATGACGCAGCCATTGGCGGGAAAACAGATTCTGATAGTTGAAGACGAACCCGTTTTCCGCTCACTCTTGCATGGATGGCTGACCTCGCTGGGAGCAACAACCTTCCAGGCGGAAGATGGCAAGGATGCCCTGCATAAAATGACGGAGGTGCATCCGGACCTGATGATTTGCGACATTTCTATGCCGAGAATGAACGGTCTGGAGCTGGTGGAAACGCTGCGTAACCGCGGCGAACAGTTACCGATCCTGATGATCTCCGCCACCGAAAACATGGCGGATATAGCTAAAGCGTTGCGACTTGGCGTCCAGGACGTGCTGTTAAAGCCAGTAAAAGATTTCGAACGCCTGCGCGAGACCGTTTACGCCTGTCTCTATCCCGCGATGTTCAGTTCGCGCGTGGAAGAGGAAGAGCGTTTATTTGAGGACTGGGATGCGCTGGTCAGTAATCCCATCGCCGCTTCAAGACTATTGCAGGAATTACAGCCGCCGGTGCAACAGGAAATGTCGCACTGCCGCGTTCATTATCGACAACTGGTGTCGGCAGACAAGCCCGGTCTGGTACTCGATATCGCGCCGCTTTCGGAAAATGATTTGGCTTTCTATTGTCTGGATGTCACACGCGCAGGCGATAATGGCGTGTTGGCAGCATTATTGCTGCGCGCGTTGTTTAATGGTCTGCTGCAGGAGCAACTGGCGCACCAGGGACAACGGCTACCAGAAATGGGAAGTTTGTTAAAACAGGTGAATCAACTGCTGCGTCAGGCAAATCTTCCGGGCCAGTTCCCTCTGTTAGTAGGGTATTACCACAGCGGGCTGAAAAATTTAATTCTGGTGTCAGCGGGACTTAATGGCACGCTGAATACGGGGGAGCATCAAATTCAGATTAGTAATGGCGTTCCTTTGGGGACGCTGGGTGATGCTTATCTTAACCAAATTAGCCAACGCTGCACCTCGTGGCAGTGCCAAATTTGGGGGGCTGGCGGTCGTTTACGCTTAATGTTGTCTGCGGAATGAGCAATTGCGTTTATATCTAAGCAGACGGGATTACCTCTTGCCCTTTAGCGGTGGTAACATCGAGCAGTTTTATGCGTAAAAGTCCTAATTCGAGGCTATCGGCAGCTTTTCAGACCAGTGAATACGCGGTTGACTGATATACTCGACACGTTATTTGTAACGAGAAGTTTAAAAAACAAACAGTCCAGGAGATTTCAATGGCTGCCCTTAATTCTAAAGTCAGAAAAGCGGTTATCCCGGTTGCGGGATTAGGCACCAGGATGCTGCCGGCCACCAAAGCGATTCCAAAAGAAATGCTGCCGCTGGTAGATAAGCCGTTAATTCAGTACGTTGTTAATGAATGTATCGCTGCAGGAATTACTGAAATTGTTCTGGTAACGCACTCGTCGAAAAACTCTATCGAAAACCATTTCGATACCAGTTTTGAGCTGGAAGCGATGCTGGAAAAACGTGTAAAACGCCAGCTGCTGGAAGAAGTGCAGTCTATTTGCCCGCCGCACGTGACTATTATGCAAGTTCGTCAGGGCCTGGCGAAAGGTCTGGGTCACGCGGTGCTGTGCGCCCATCCGGTAGTGGGAGATGAGCCGGTCGCGGTTATTCTGCCAGACGTTATTCTGGATGAATATGAATCCGATCTGAGCCGCGATAACCTCGCTGAGATGATCTCTCGCTTCGATGAGACTGGCGCCAGCCAGATTATGGTTGAACCTGTCGAAGACGTAACCGCTTATGGCGTGGTTGACTGCAAAGGCGAATCCCTGAAGCCGGGCGAAAGCGTACCGATGGTGGGCGTGGTTGAGAAGCCAAAAGCTGACGTTGCGCCGTCCAACCTGGCGGTGGTGGGGCGTTATGTCCTCAGCGCCGATATCTGGCCGCTGCTGGCGAAAACCCCTCCGGGCGCTGGTGATGAAATTCAGCTGACTGACGCCATTGATATGCTGATCGAGAAAGAAACGGTTGAAGCTTATCATATGAAAGGCAAGAGCCATGACTGCGGTAATAAGCTTGGCTACATGCAGGCGTTTGTCGAATATGGTATTCGTCACAAAACGCTGGGCGACGATTTTAAAGCCTGGCTGGAAACGGCGGTAGCGAAGTAATCCGCCGCGCGGTTGAAAGTACAAACCGGGAGCGCATCTGCGACTCCCGGTTTTTTTATATCGGCCCTGAGGGCAAAAAAAATCCCGCCGCAGCGGGATTTTTTATAGCGATCAACGGAGATTAGATCAGGAAATCGTCCAGTGATTTACCTTGCTCATCCATTGCTTTTTTGATCACAGCCGGGGTACGGCCCTGACCGGTCCAGGTTTTGGTTTCACCATTTTCGTCAACATAGCTATATTTAGCCGGACGTGCAGCACGCTTGGTTTTGGTACCGGCTTTAACGGCAGCCATGGTGCTCAGCAGTTCATTCGGATCAATACCGTCAGCAATCAGCATTTCACGGTATTGCTGCAGCTTACGCGTACGCTCTTCAATTTCTGCCGCGGCAGCGTTTTCTTCTTCACGGCGCTCGTTAACGACGACTTCTAATTTTTCCAGCATTTCTTCGAGCGTTTCCAGGGTGCATTCTCTTGCCTGCGCACGAAGAGTACGGATGTTGTTCAAAATTTTAAGTGCTTCGCTCATTGTAGTAATCTCAAACTTATATTGTGGGGTGGTTTGTTGAACTAATAATAGAGCGATAAAATGCGTTGTGCAATAGGGGGGAATGTAAGGAATTCAAAATTACTGGTTATTTGTCGCGAGAATTAATTAATTTAAGTTAAAATTCCCGTGCCGCTTCACATCTTTCATCGCTTATAGCGATGAGGCGAAGGCAAGCTAAAACATTGAGACGGTATGCTTTTTGAGAGGTTCAGTGAGAGAAATGATCCTTTACATGGGTAAATAACCCTCGTCAGTATTAGCGCATTTTTGGTTACAAGGCTTAATATAAAACAACCGGCAGCCCTGCTTATAGCCCATGGGCAACCGGTCTATAAGCACGAAAAGACAATGGTTACCGCGCCAGTAGCGTAACGGGGCGTACAAATAGTGGCCCTGAAAATTCAATTCATCTTCTTAATCCTTTCGGTTTGCAGGCCCTTCAGCTTCGCGACAATACCCCTGCTGAAAGCGCGGCTGTGCGCATAAAATATGGTACAATCGTCGCCGCGATAAAACACTTTGATTGGGGTCACGCAGCCGATGGCACAACTTTATTTCTACTACTCTGCAATGAATGCAGGTAAGTCGACCGCTCTGTTACAATCTTCGTACAATTACCAGGAGCGGGGGATGCGTACCGTCGTTTATACCGCTGAGATTGATGACCGCTTTGGCGCCGGAAAAGTCAGTTCGCGTATCGGGCTCTCCTCGCCGGCCCGATTGTATAATCCACAGACCTCGTTATTTGACGATATTGCGGCGGAGCACCAGCTAAAGCCGATTCACTGCGTGCTGGTGGATGAAAGCCAGTTTCTGACGCGTGAACAGGTTCATGAGCTGTCCGAAGTTGTCGATACGCTGGATATTCCGGTGCTTTGCTATGGGTTGCGGACGGACTTTCGCGGTGAGCTCTTTACCGGCAGCCAGTATTTACTGGCCTGGTCAGATAAGCTGGTTGAGCTGAAAACGATCTGCTTCTGCGGCCGCAAGGCCAGCATGGTATTGCGCCTCGATCAGGAGGGGCGTCCTTATAATGAGGGTGAGCAGGTCGTCATCGGCGGTAATGAGCGGTACGTATCGGTCTGCCGTAAGCATTATAAAGAGGCGCTGAGCGTCGGTTCGTTAACCAAGGTACAAAACCAGCACCGTCCCTGCTGATACCCTCAGAAGCTCGTACAGGCGCCTGTGGGCGCCTTTTTAATGTCTGCTATAGGTTGGCGTAGCTGGCGATAAAGAATGGCTGATAGCGGGGATAAAAAAAGCCCCGTCAGGTGACGGGGCTTGTCGCGATGCTATCGCTGTTGGTTAAGCGGATTTTTTCGCTTTTTTCTCAGCCTTTACCGGAGCAACTTCGGCTTTCGCACCGGCTTCGCCTTCGACGAATTCGCGGCCGTAGTAGGTATCCAGCAGGATCTGTTTCAGTTCGGAGATCAGCGGGTAGCGCGGGTTAGCGCCGGTGCACTGGTCATCGAATGCATCTTCAGACAGTTTATCAACGTGGGCCAGGAAGTCAGCTTCCTGAACGCCAGCTTCGCGGATAGATTTCGGAATACCCAGCTCAGCTTTAATGCTTTCCAGCCATGCCAGCAGTTTCTCGATTTTCGCTGCGGTGCGGTCGCCTGGTGCGGAGAGGCCCAGGTGATCGGCGATTTCAGCGTAACGACGACGAGCCTGCGGACGGTCGTACTGGCTGAACGCGGTCTGCTTGGTCGGGTTGTCATTCGCGTTATAGCGGATAACGTTGCAGATCAGCAGGGCGTTGGCCAGACCGTGCGGAATATGGAACTGGGAACCCAGTTTGTGCGCCATCGAGTGACACACGCCGAGGAAGGCGTTAGCGAACGCGATACCGGCGATAGTCGCGGCACTGTGTACGCGCTCACGGGCAACCGGGTTCTTGGAACCTTCGTGATAGGAAGCCGGCAGGTACTCTTTCAGCAGTTTCAGCGCCTGCAGCGCCTGGCCGTCAGAAAACTCAGAAGCCAGTACGGAAACGTAAGCTTCCAGGGCGTGAGTCACCGCATCCAGACCACCGAACGCACACAGCGATTTCGGCATATCCATCACCAGGTTGGCATCGACAATGGCCATATCCGGGGTCAGCGCATAGTCTGCCAGCGGGTATTTCTGACCGGTCGCGTCATCGGTCACCACGGCGAACGGCGTCACTTCAGAACCGGTACCGGAAGTGGTAGTGATCGCCACCATCTTGGCTTTGACGCCCATTTTCGGGAACTTGTAGATACGTTTACGGATATCCATAAAGCGCAGCGCCAGTTCTTCGAAGTGGGTTTCCGGATGTTCGTACATGACCCACATGATTTTCGCCGCATCCATCGGGGAACCGCCGCCCAGGGCGATGATCACGTCTGGTTTAAAGGAGTTTGCCAGGTCGGCACCTTTACGTACGATGGTCAGCGTCGGGTCAGCTTCAACTTCGAAGAAGACTTCCGTCTCAACACCCGCAGCTTTCAGTACGGAAGTGATCTGATCGGCATAGCCGTTGTTGAACAGGAAGCGGTCAGTCACGATCAGCGCGCGTTTGTGACCATCGGTAATCACTTCATCCAGTGCGATTGGCAGGGAGCCACGACGGAAGTAGATAGATTTCGGAAGTTTGTGCCACAACATGTTTTCAGCTCGCTTAGCAACGGTTTTCTTGTTGATCAGGTGTTTCGGACCAACGTTTTCAGAGATGGAGTTACCACCCCAGGAACCACAACCCAGAGTCAGGGAAGGCGCGAGTTTGAAGTTGTACAGGTCACCGATACCACCCTGAGAAGCCGGGGTGTTGATCAGGATACGCGCGGTTTTCATCATTTGGCCGAAGTAAGCCACGCGAGCCGGCTGGTTGTCCTGGTCGGTGTACAGGCAAGAGGTGTGACCGATACCGCCCATGGCGACCAGTTTTTCTGCTTTGGCTACCGCGTCTTCGAAATCTTTTGCACGGTACATAGCCAGCGTCGGAGACAGTTTTTCGTGAGCAAACGGCTCGCTCTCGTCAACGTTGGTCACTTCACCAATCAGAATTTTGGTGGTGGCCGGCACGGTGAAGCCTGCCAGTTCAGCGATTTTGGCCGCTGGCTGACCAACGATAGCCGCGTTCAGCGCGCCATTTTTCAGGATAATGTCCTGAACGGCTTTCAGCTCTTTACCCTGCAGCAGGTAGCCGCCGTGGCTGGCGAAACGTTCGCGAACCGCGTCATAGACTGAATCAACCACCACAACGGACTGCTCAGAAGCACAGATCACGCCGTTATCGAAGGTTTTAGACATCAGTACGGACGCTACGGCACGTTTGATGTCGGCGGTTTCATCAATGACTACCGGGGTGTTACCGGCGCCGACGCCGATAGCAGGTTTACCGGAGCTGTATGCTGCTTTCACCATGCCTGGACCACCGGTCGCCAGGATCAGGTTGATGTCCGGGTGATGCATCAGCGCGTTAGACAGTTCTACAGACGGCTGATCGATCCAGCCAATCAGGTCCTTCGGCGCGCCGGCCGCGATGGCAGCCTGCAGCACGATATCAGCCGCTTTGTTGGTGGCTTCTTTTGCACGCGGGTGCGGAGAGAAAATGATGGCGTTACGCGTTTTCAGACTGATGAGCGATTTGAAAATGGCTGTTGAAGTCGGGTTAGTGGTCGGTACGATACCGCAGATGATGCCGATAGGCTCAGCGATAGTGATGGTGCCAAAGGTGTCGTCTTCTGACAGAACGCCACAGGTTTTTTCGTCTTTATAAGCGTTGTAAATGTATTCGGAAGCGAAGTGGTTTTTGATCACTTTGTCTTCAACGATGCCCATGCCGGATTCGGCTACGGCCATTTTGGCGAGAGGGATTCGAGCATCTGCAGCGGCCAGAGCGGCGGCGCGGAAGATTTTGTCGACTTGTTCTTGAGTGAAACTGGCATATTCACGCTGGGCTTTCTTGACACGCTCAACAAGCGCGTTCAGTTCAGCGATATTAGTAACAGCCATAATGCTCTCCTGATAATGTTAAACTTTTTTAGTAAATCAGTCGCTCGATTCGACATTATAGACAGGCCGTTAACAGCTTGCATGTAAATGTTTATGTAGAAAAATCAGGGCGCTGTTTCACCGATTTACTAAAAAAGCTTTATCTCTTTCGCTTTCAGGTACTGCTGCCTTCCACTCTGTTGGTGTCATCAAGATTACTCACTTCTGAGTACAAATTACGTGATTTAGATCAAGTATTGTCGCTGCTGATACCTTTCAGCTGACTGCTTTTTGACCGGTTCGATCAAGTGTGATGGGAGGGTTTTGAAATTAAAAAAACGATTAGCATTAAATATACAAATGACTAACATTCGATACATATCACCGGGTTATGCATATTTATAATGAATATTGCAGGTAAAAAGCGTATGTTTCGCGCAGTTATTTTATGCTGTTAACAGTCAACCGCCAATTTTGATGATGCTGCGGAGCCCAATGTGACTCAATCACTGTTCGATTTTTCTGCATATTTCAAGTTTTTCATCGGCTTATTTGCCCTGGTTAACCCGGTTGGCATTATTCCGGTATTCATCAGTATGACCAGCTATCAGCCGGCTGCGGTGCGTAATAAGACCAACCTCACCGCCAACCTGTCGGTGGCGATCATCCTCCTGACGTCGCTGTTCCTCGGCGATGGCATTCTGCAGATTTTCGGTATCTCCATTGACTCCTTCCGTATCGCCGGCGGCATCCTGGTGGTGACCATCGCGATGTCGATGATCAGCGGTAAGCTCGGCGAAGATAAGCAGAACAAGCAGGAAAAGTCGGAGACGGCGGTCCGGGAGAGCATCGGCGTCGTTCCTCTCGCGCTACCATTAATGGCCGGGCCAGGGGCAATCAGTTCAACTATCGTCTGGGGGACCCGGTACCACTCCTGGGTGCATCTGGTCGGGTTCTCACTGGCGATAGCGGTATTTGCCCTCTGCTGCTGGGGGATTTTCCGTATGGCGCCGTGGCTGGTCCGTTTGCTGGGGCAGACGGGAATCAACGTCATCACCCGTATTATGGGCCTGTTGCTGATGGCCCTCGGCATTGAGTTTATTGTGACCGGGATTAAAGCGCTGTTCCCAGGACTGCTGAGTTAGTTCGTCGCCAGCAGGCGGGGAGTCTCGCTTCACGCCTGCGCGATTATTAGCAAAACCTATTAGCCAGCGCGAAACTGGCGGTAGGGATAATATTTTGCGATATCGCTATTAATTTCATATTTTTCATTAAGATATGAAATATTTCTCTTTACATTCTCCTCACGCCTCCCCCTCCTGTGATGTTATTTTCTTCACATCATTCTCTGGTACTTGCTGTCGGATCATCGAAATGATATTAGTAATTTTAACAAGGCGGCAGATGAATGTGCTAAAAAGTAATCTATTGTTAAATTTTTGTACAAAAAACCATCTTGCGGTCGCTGCTCAGTATGCCGGCTGATGAAATTATCGTAATGCTCTGATAAATAATAATATTTTTACATCGACGTTTTATGGCAAACGCTTGTCACGCTGGCAAAACCGGCAATAAAAGAGAATTCGGTAACATATTTGCAAATTGCATTGGCGGAGGTGTTTACCTTTTGGTACTTTCCGCCGTTATCGTCTGCTGAATTATGTACGCAAATGAGAATTATTTTTAATTAACTCATTTCGCCAGAACGACCCTCCAGCGAGGGCAACGAATCGACGTTAAGACTGCCGTTCGAGCGGTCGTAATAAATAAGTCGGTGATAGCAATCTGCCAATCGCAAACTCCTGCGTTGGACAGAACCCGAAAACGGGAAAAACAGGCTGGTTAAAAAACCAGTAATTATAATGACTGGAGTTACAACACAATGACCATCATCACTAAAAAGCGTTTAATCGCCGCGGGAGTGCTATCCGCACTGATCGCCGGCAATATGGCAATGGCAGCGGATGTCCCGGCTGGTGTGCAGCTGGCAGAGAAGCAAACCCTGGTACGTAATAGCGGCGCCGAGCCGCAATCGCTGGACCCAAATAAAATCGAAGGGGTGCCAGAGGCCAATATTAGCCGCGACCTGTTCGAAGGTTTGCTGAATACTTCGCCGAAAGATGGCCACCCGATCCCTGGCGTGGCGGAGAGCTGGGATAATAAAGATTTTAAAGTCTGGACCTTCCATCTGCGTAAAGATGCAAAATGGTCTAACGGCGAGCCGGTTACCGCCCAGGACTTCGTATACAGCTGGCAGCGTCTGGTGGATCCGAAAACCGCGTCTCCTTATGCCAGCTATCCGCAATATGGTCATATCGTTAACGTCGACGAAATCATTGACGGCAAGAAAGCGCCGAGCGAGCTGGGCGTAAAAGCCATTGACGACCACACCCTGGAAGTCACCCTCAGCGAACCGGTACCCTATTTTTATAAACTGCTGGTTAACCCGGCGATGTCTCCCGTCTACAAACCGGCCATCGAAAAATTTGGCGAAAAGTGGACGCAGCCTGGCAATATCGTTACCAACGGCGCGTATACTCTGAAAGACTGGGTGGTCAACGAGCGGATCGTGATGGAGCGTAACCCGCACTATTGGGATAATGCTAAAACCGTCATTAACACCGTTACCTGGCTGCCGACCTCTTCCGAAGTGACCTATGTTAACCGCTACCGCAGCGGTGAACTGGACATGACTTATAACCAGCTGCCGATCGAACTCTTCCAGAAGCTGAAAAAAGAGATCCCCAACGAGCTGCACGTTGACCCCTATCTGTGTACCTATTATTACGAAATCAACAACCAGAAGGCCCCGTTCACCGACGTGCGCGTGCGTACCGCGCTGAAGCTGGGTCTGGATCGCGATATTATTGCTAATAAGGTTAAAGGACAGGGCGATCTGCCGGCCTACGGCTACACCCCACCGTATACCGATGGCGCGAAGCTGAGCGAGCCGGAATGGTTTACCTGGTCGCAGGAAAAACGCAACGAAGAAGCGAAAAAACTGCTGGCCGAAGCCGGCTATAGCGCCGATAAACCGTTGACCTTCAACCTGCTGTATAACACCTCTGATTTGCACAAGAAGCTGGCGATTGCCGCCGCCTCGCTGTGGCGTAAAAACCTGGGCATTGACGTGAAGCTGGTCAACCAGGAGTGGAAAACGTTCCTCGATACCCGTCATCAGGGCACCTATGACGTGGCGCGTGCGGGCTGGTGCGCCGACTATAACGAGCCAACTTCTTTCCTGAACACCATGCTCTCTGACAGTTCAATGAACACCGCGCACTATAAGAGCCCGGCGTTCGACAAGATTATGGCTGAATCCGTAAAAGCATCCGATGAAGCGCAGCGCACGGCGGCCTATGCGAAAGCAGAGCAGCAGCTGGACAAAGACAGCGCGATCGTACCGGTCTATTACTACGTTAACGCCCGCCTGGTGAAACCGTGGGTCGGTGGCTATACCGGTAAAGACCCGATGGATAACGTCTATACCAAAGACCTCTACGTTATCAAACATTAATGGCAATACGTGGGGCGGGTCTCGGCTCGCTCCATCGTGTCTTATTTGAGAGCAGTGCAAAGGCACACGCCAGAAGGTACGGGCAATGTTAAAATTTATCTTACGTCGCTGTCTGGAAGCGATTCCGACGCTATTTATTCTTATCACCATCTCATTCTTCATGATGCGTCTGGCGCCGGGAAGTCCTTTTACCGGGGAACGCACGCTACCGCCGGAAGTCATGGCGAATATTGAAGCAAAATACCATTTAAACGACCCTATCATGACGCAGTACTTCAATTATCTGAAGCAGCTGGCGCATGGCGATTTTGGTCCCTCTTTTAAATACAAAGATTATTCCGTCAACGATCTGGTGGCCGCCAGCTTCCCGGTTTCAGCGAAACTTGGCTTCGCCGCCTTTTTACTGGCGGTGGTGATCGGCGTTGCCGCCGGGGTGATAGCCGCCCTGAAGCAAAATACCCGCTGGGACTACGCGGTGATGGGGGTAGCCATGACCGGCGTGGTTATTCCGAGCTTTGTGGTCGCGCCGCTGCTGGTGATGATCTTTGCCATTACCCTGCACTGGCTGCCGGGCGGCGGCTGGAACGGCGGGGCGCTGAAATTTATGATCCTGCCGATGGTGGCGCTTTCCCTGGCCTATATCGCCAGCATCGCGCGTATTACTCGCGGCTCAATGATTGAAGTGCTGCACTCTAACTTTATCCGCACCGCGCGGGCGAAGGGGCTGCCGATGCGTCGCATTATTCTGCGCCATGCGCTGAAGCCGGCGCTGCTGCCGGTGCTCTCCTATATGGGGCCAGCTTTCGTGGGCATCATCACCGGCTCAATGGTCATTGAAACCATTTACGGCCTGCCGGGGATCGGCCAGCTGTTCGTTAACGGGGCGCTTAACCGCGACTACTCGCTGGTGCTCAGCCTGACGATCCTCGTTGGCGCCCTGACTATCCTGTTCAACGCCATCGTTGACGTGCTGTACGCCGTTATCGATCCGAAGATTCGCTACTGAAGCCGGAGTTCGCCATGATGTTAAGTAAGAAAAATAGCGAGGCGCTGGAAAACTTCAGTGAGAAGCTGGAAGTGGAGGGGCGTAGCCTCTGGCAGGATGCGCGTCGTCGCTTTATGCATAACCGCGCCGCGGTGACCAGCCTGATTATGCTGGTGCTTATTGCGCTGTTCGTTACCTTCGCGCCGATGGTATCGTCGTTCTCCTACTTCGATACCGACTGGGGCATGATGTCCAATGCTCCGGATATGGCCTCCGGCCACTACTTCGGAACCGACTCCTCCGGGCGCGATCTGCTGGTGCGCGTAGCGATCGGCGGGCGCATTTCGCTGATGGTCGGGGTGGCGGCGGCGCTGGTGGCGGTGATCCTCGGCACGCTGTACGGTTCGCTCTCCGGTTATCTCGGCGGCAAAGTGGATTCGGTGATGATGCGTCTGCTGGAGATCCTCAACTCCTTCCCGTTTATGTTCTTCGTCATCCTGCTGGTGACCTTTTTTGGTCAGAATATCCTGCTGATCTTTGTCGCCATCGGTATGGTGTCCTGGCTGGATATGGCGCGTATCGTGCGCGGGCAGACGCTGAGCCTGAAGCGCAAAGAGTTTATCGAAGCCGCGCAGGTCGGCGGGGTCTCGACGGCGAGCATCGTGCTGCGCCATATCGTCCCCAACGTGCTGGGGGTGGTGGTGGTGTATGCCTCGCTGCTGGTCCCCAGCATGATCCTCTTCGAATCCTTCCTCAGTTTCCTGGGACTGGGGACGCAGGAGCCGCTCAGCAGCTGGGGGGCATTGCTCAGCGATGGCGCCAACTCAATGGAAGTTTCGCCCTGGCTACTGTTGTTCCCGGCGGGTTTCCTGGTGGTGACCCTGTTCTGTTTCAACTTTATCGGCGATGGTCTGCGTGATGCCCTCGACCCGAAAGACCGCTAAGGAGCGCTGCCATGACCATGATTGAAACGGCAAAAGCGCCGCAAGCGCAGAGCCACAGCGGACTACTGCTGGACGTGAAAGATCTTCGCGTCACCTTTAAAACGCCGGATGGCGACGTCACCGCCGTCAATGATCTGAACTTCACCCTGCAGGCGGGCGAGACGCTCGGCATTGTGGGCGAATCCGGCTCCGGTAAATCGCAAACCGCCTTCGCCCTGATGGGACTGCTGGCGGCCAACGGTCGCATCGGGGGTTCCGCCACCTTTAACGGTCGGCAAATCCTCAATTTGCCCGAGCGTGAGCTGAACAAACTGCGCGCTGAACAAATCTCAATGATTTTCCAGGATCCGATGACCTCTCTTAACCCCTATATGCGGGTGGGCGAGCAGTTAATGGAAGTCCTGATGCTGCATAAAGGGCTGAGTAAAGCCGAAGCGTTTGAAGAGTCGGTGAAGATGCTCGACGCGGTAAAAATGCCGGAAGCGCGTAAGCGCATGAAAATGTTCCCGCACGAGTTCTCCGGGGGCATGCGTCAGCGCGTGATGATAGCCATGGCGCTGCTGTGCCGGCCCCGGCTGCTGATTGCGGATGAACCGACCACTGCCCTGGACGTTACCGTGCAGGCGCAGATCATGACGCTGTTGAATGAGCTTAAACGCGAATTCAACACGGCCATTATCATGATCACCCACGACCTTGGGGTGGTGGCAGGGATCTGCGATAAAGTGCTGGTGATGTACGCCGGGCGCACCATGGAGTACGGTCAGGCGCGCGATGTCTTCTATCAACCGTCGCACCCATATTCTATTGGGCTGTTGAATGCGGTTCCACGTCTGGATGCGGAAGGCGATGCGTTGTTGACCATTCCCGGCAACCCACCGAACCTGCTGCGATTGCCAAAAGGCTGTCCATTCCAGCCGCGTTGCCCGCATGCCATGGAGCAGTGCAGCAGCGCGCCGCCGCTGGAATCGTTCGCGCCAGGCCGCCTGCGCGCCTGCTTTAAACCGGTGGGGGATCTGCTATGAACGCCGTAACTGAACAACGAAAAGTCCTGCTCGAAATTGCCGACCTGAAGGTGCACTTCGATATCAAAGATGGCAAGCAGTGGTTCTGGCAGCCGTCGAAAACGCTGAAAGCGGTGGATGGCGTGACGCTGCGCCTATACGAGGGGGAAACCCTCGGTGTGGTAGGGGAGTCGGGCTGCGGCAAATCGACCTTCGCCCGCGCCATTATTGGTCTGGTGAAAGCGACCGATGGCAAAGTGGCCTGGCTGGGTAAAGATCTGCTGGGCATGAAGCAGGAAGAGTGGCGCGACGTGCGCAGCGATATCCAGATGATCTTCCAGGATCCGCTGGCCTCGCTGAACCCGCGCATGACCATCGGAGAAATTATCGCCGAACCGCTGCGTACCTATCATCCGAAGATGCCCCGTCAGGAAGTGCGCGATCGCGTTAAAGCGATGATGATGAAAGTTGGGTTACTGCCCAACCTGATCAACCGCTATCCGCACGAGTTCTCCGGCGGTCAGTGTCAGCGTATCGGCATCGCGCGGGCGCTGATCCTTGAGCCAAAGCTGATTATCTGCGATGAGCCGGTCTCCGCGCTTGACGTGTCGATTCAGGCGCAGGTCGTCAACCTGCTGCAGCAACTGCAGCGTGAGATGGGGCTATCGCTGATATTTATCGCTCACGATCTGGCGGTGGTTAAGCATATCTCCGATCGGGTTCTGGTAATGTATCTGGGCCATGCGGTGGAGCTGGGGACCTACGACGAGGTGTACCATAATCCGCTGCATCCCTATACCAAAGCGCTGATGTCGGCGGTGCCGATCCCCGATCCTGATCTCGAGAAAACGAAAACTATCCAACTGCTGGAAGGCGAATTACCCTCGCCGATTAATCCGCCCTCAGGCTGCGTATTCCGCACCCGCTGTCCGCTTGCCGGACCGGAGTGCGCCAAAACCCGCCCGGTGCTGGAAGGCAGTTTCCGCCATGCGGTTTCCTGCCTTAAGGTAGACCCGTTATAATCTCAGGGGCTGACGCAGGTCAGCCCTTTTTTTTTGCGAGGTTAACGAAGTGGGTATGCTTTCTGCCGCTCGTCTGCGGCTTTATCATTTACTTTTCGATCAGAACCGACGTTCCGGCCGCCGCTTTGAAGGGCTGTGCGGACTTTTCGCCCTGCTCAGCGTACTGGTGATATTTATCGAGTCGGGACTGGGCACGCAATATCACCTGACATTAGATGAATGGCATATTTTCGTCTGGCTGGAGCTGCTGGTGACCGCGGTCTTTACCCTGGAATACCTGCTGCGTATCGCTACCTGGCCCAATCCGCTCCACTATATTTTCAGCTTTTGGGGGCTGATTGACCTGGCGACGATTTTACCGCTGTATGTGATGTGGCTATGGCCGGAAATTAGCCTCAATTATGTATTCGCCTGGCGGGCAATGCGGGCGATCCGCGCGCTGCGTATTCTCAAACTACTGCGCTTTATGCCTTCGCTCAACGTGTTCTGGCGAGCGATTGTCAGCGCGCGCCATCAGCTGATCCTGTTTTATTCGTTTATCGCCATTGTGATGGTGATTTTCGGCTCGTTAATGTATCTGATTGAGGGGCCGGAATACGGCTTTACCACGCTTAACGCCTCGGTCTATTGGGCCATCGTGACCATCACCACCGTCGGCTACGGAGACATCACGCCGCACACGCCGTTGGGTCGCATCCTGGCCTCCATTCTTATCCTGATCGGCTACTCCATTATTGCCATACCGACCGGACTTATCACCACGCATATGACCAGCGCCCTGAATCGTCGACGACAGCAGCGCCTGTGTCCGCAGTGTCAGCAGGGCGACCATGACGATAACGCCCGTTTCTGCCATGCCTGCGGTCATGCCTTGCCGAAGTAAGCTGGCGACGTAAAAAAAGCCTGCCGGGAGTACCGCGGCAGGCTTTTTACTGGATGTTAAAGGTTATTCACGCCACAGAATATGGCACAGCTTATGATCTTTCTCGCGGCACAGCAGAACGCGGGCGAAGATATCATTGATTTCCCCGCCGTCGGTATCCGCCAGACCAATCACCACTTCGGCGAAGAAATCCGGGTTGAGATCGTAATCCACATGCTCTTCCCAGTCTGCCGAAGGGTCGAACAGTTCGGCGCCGCCGCGCTCCTCAAACTGCAGGTTAAACAGAATGATGTCCGCCGGGTCGAGATTGTCGGCCGCCAGTTCGAGGAAGATATCGTAAGCCTGCTCGAGCGTTTCGTCTTCGGTCAGGCGGTTGTTTAAATCCATATCCATGATTGCTACTCATTCGGTATCTGATGGGCACGTTTTACAGCAACGGGCTGAAGAAGTAAAACAGTCGCTCGGCGATCCGCTGCCACAGCGGACGTTTTAACCAGAGACGGGCATCCAGCAGGCGCGAGCGCGAGATATAATCATCCTGAACCGCCGCCAGATCGCTGCCGAAACCGGCGTCATCGATGACCAGGGTAATCTCGAAGTTGAGCCACAGGCTGCGCATATCCAGGTTGACGGTCCCCACAAGACTTAGCTCGCCATCGACCAGCACGCTCTTGGTATGCAACAGTCCGCCCTCAAACTGATAGATTTTGACCCCGGCCGCCAGCAGCTCGGTGAAGAAGGCCCGGCTGGCCCAGCCTACCAGCAGCGAATCGTTCTTGCGCGGTAAAATAATGCTCACGTCAACGCCGCGCTGGGCGGCGGTACAGATCGCATGCAGCAGGTCGTCGCTGGGTACGAAGTAGGGGGTGGTCATGATCAGATGCTCTTTCGCCGCATAGGCGGCGGTGAGGAGAGCCTGATGAATCAGATCTTCCGGAAAGCCCGGTCCGGAGGCGATCGTGTGAATAGTATGTCCGCTGGCCTCTTCGAACGGCATGATATTGACGTCCGGCGGCGGCGGCAGAATGCGCTTGCCGGTCTCTATTTCCCAGTCGCAGGAGTAGACGATGCCCATCGAGGTCGCCACCGGGCCTTCCATTCGCGCCATTAGATCAATCCACTGTCCGACTCCTGAGTCCTGTTTAAAGTAGCGCGGATCGACCATATTCATGCTGCCGGTGTAGGCGATATAGTTATCGATCATCACCATTTTACGATGCTGACGCAGGTCCATCCGGCGCAGGAACACGCGCATCAGGTTAACCTTAAGAGCTTCGACGACTTCAATACCGGCGTTACGCATCATCGCCGCCCATGGGCTGCGGAAAAAGGCCACGCTGCCCGCGGAGTCGAGCATTAGCCGACAGTGAACCCCGCGGCGAGCGGCGGCCATCAGCGATTCAGCGACGCTGTCGGCCATGCCGCCGGGCTGCCAGATATAAAAGACCATCTCTATGTTGTGACGGGCCAGCTGAATATCGCGGATCAGGGCCTGCATCACGTCGTCAGATTCCGTCAGCAGCTGTAGCTGGTTGCCTTTTACGCCGCCAATGCCCTGACGCCGTTCGCACAGCTTGAACAGGGATTCGGCCACCGGGCTGTTATCTTCCGCGAAGATATGTTTGCAGGCTTTGAGGTCGTTTAGCCACTTGGCCGTCGAGGGCCACATCGCCCTGGCGCGCTCGGCCCGACGCTTGCCGAGATGCAGCTCGCCAAAGGAGAGATAGGCGATAATCCCCACCAGCGGCAGGATATAAATGATCAGCAACCATGCCATGGCGGACGGGACAGCGCGGCGTTTCATTAGAATTCGTAATGTTACACCGGCGATCAACAGCCAGTACCCCAGAATGACCAGCCAGTTCACCACCGTGTAAAAGGTTGTCATAGATGTAAAATCCTTTTGAATGACGATATGTGATGAGTTTACGCATCAGTATTTTTCTGGCAAATAAAAACGCAGCGAAAGCGGTAGTCAGTTGCTGGCAGAGGTTTATAATGGGGGCTGTTTTCACTCGTAGAGTCGTTGCAATGAAGCGTAGTAGAACGGAAGTAGGGCGCTGGCGCATGCTGAGACAGGTGAATCGCCGTAAAGCGCGCTGGCTGGAAGCCCAATCGCGCCGCAATATGCGGATCCTCGCTATCAGGAAGGGACTGGTGAAACGGCAGCGTCATGCCCTGCTGTTTATCTTCCCTGACAGCTAAGCGAGCAGGCAAACGGCACCGTACGCGGTGCCGTTGTCGTTTTCTCTCTGCGCTAAATTCCCGTTGCACATCTCCATAGGGCAATGATGGTTTTTCATGCTGCTATGCGACGACAAAACAGAGCTCCCGCCTCAGTGAAAGAGAGATGCTACGCCTGGCTTGTAATGACGGACGACAAGATCCAGAGCCAAGTCGTTTGCGGCGCGACAGGAATTAACCGTCAGATAGCATTTATTGCCGCTCAGGAAGGGCATGGCGTTGTTAAATGCTTAATGATATGACCGGCCAGCTGCGGTAACCAGGCGGGAACTGAGGGAATGAGAAAACAGACTCAGACAGGCAAGGGGGTTATTAAGCGGTCCAGCGCGTTGAAGCTCAATGAACCGACCGATCCTGACCATGAATAATCTGAGCCTGTTATATTATCCAGAGAGGCCATGCAATAAGCATCCTGAATAAAACGCAATCGTTGCGCCAGCTTTTACTTATTTTGCATAGGCTTCCGTGGATAACGTGATGGTGACGTTATCACTTACCGCCGGCACATATTTATCAAGCTTAAAGTCTGAACGTTTTATCACCCCGGTGGCATCAAATCCAATGGCCTCTTTTTTCACCATTGGGTGCATATCCTGCTTATTCAGGACGGCATGCAGGACCACCGGTTTGGTGATGCCTTTAATAGTCAAATTACCTTCCACATCATATTTATTGTCGCCTTTGCTTTCCACTTTGGTACTCTGGAAAGTGGCGTCGGGAAACGTTTTAACATCAAAATACTCTTTGCCTAAAAACTCATCCGTTAACGCCTTGACGTGAGTGTCAATGGTTTTCACTGGCAGCGTGACGTTCACCGAGGATTTCTCCGGATTCTCTTTATCAAAGGCCAGTTTCCCTGAAACATCAGAGATATAGGCGGTAGGGTTTGAGAAGCCGAAATGGTTCCAGGAGATCACAACCGAGGTATGCTGTGGATCAAGACTGTATTCCTTAGCCGCGGCTTGCGACACAGGAATATATAAGGCAAGTACAGAAAGCAATGCGGTTTTTTTCAGGGTATTCACACAATAATCCTCAAAATCGGCAGGTACATAAATGTTAGCCCAAAAAAATACAGGGCTTATTGAAAACATTTGTTATTCCCTTTCAAATTTTTTAATCAAGCAGTGATGCCCCTACTATCACTCTGCGTGAAGTTTACGCAACGAAATTAATAGGCTTTAAAAATGATGCTCAGCAACTTAACGCTGGCAGCGTAGTTAATATCCCTTTATGCCTGCCAGGTAAACCTTTGTCTACAGGGGGGTTATTTCCACGTGCTTTCAAGCAGCTACGGTCCTGAATATAGCAAGATGGGCTACGTTCGGTTCCGCGGCATCCGCAGTGGATGCCCAATAATATTTTTTTCGGGCTTTCATATCTGTCGTTAAGCAACTATCTTTCAGTTATTTTTTTCATTCTATTGCACTGTGGATTTATAGGGCTATATCAGGATGTGCTGACATTAAATGCAAGCGCTAAATAACAACGCGATCCTCCCTAACAGCCTTACACAAGGTATTAGTAATTCACTATCACGCGCGGCGTCGATGTTTTGTCAGCATTTTCCATTGCCGAAAAAAGCGAGGCGATGGTCGATGATGGGGTAGCAGGAGAAAGTGCGTGCTCATCTTCCAGGCTTCTCAGGCGGATAACAGTCAACGCTTTCGCGAGGTTAAAAAGGGCGACACTTCAATGTCGTGTACCAAAATGCGCCCTTCATTCTGATGACCTGGGTGTTTTTGTGGTTAGCCAGAAAAAGGAAAGGGTATTTTCAAAAAACCTTCTTATACGGCTTAACTGAGACCTGGCGGTAAACCCCGGCGGCGATATACGGATCGTCATTAGCCCAGGCCTGGGCCGCTTCCAGCGATTCAAACTCGGCAATCACCGTTGAGCCGCTGAATCCTGCTGCGCCCGGTTCGTTACTGTCAACGGCCGGCATTGGCCCGGCGGTAAGCAGTCGGCCTTCATCGTGTAAGAGTTGTAAACGCGCGAGATGCGCGGGGCGAACCGACAGCCGCTTTTCCAGAGAATCGGCGATATCTTCAGCGTAGATAACGTAAAGCACGGCAAAGCTCCTTATCAATAATCAGGCGAATTACGTTAAGTTAAACAGCGATGGACTGCAATGCAAAGATGCGCTCTGGAGTGGAAAGCACTGCCGACGCAGCTTTTTTCTGCAAATGGCGGCAAAAATTGACTCAGGTTAAGACGCCTTATTGAATATGATTGCTATTTGCATTTAAAATCGGAGCATCATTTTTCAACAGAAACGACTATGAGCGCAATGACCCTTGATTTACCTCGCCGCTTTCCGTGGCCAACGCTGCTGTCCGTGGCTATCCACGGTGCCGTTGTGGCGGGGCTGCTTTATACCTCGGTACATCAGGTTATTGAACAGCCTTCTCCGACGCAGCCGATAGAGATCACAATGGTGGCGCCGGCCGATCTTGAGCCGCCTCCGGCGGCGCAGCCTGTCGTGGAGCCCGTTGTTGAACCCGAACCTGAGCCGGAGCCAGAGGTAGCGCCTGAACCGCCGAAAGAGGCGCCGGTGGTGATCCATAAACCGGAACCTAAGCCGAAGCCCAAACCTAAACCCAAGCCTAAGCCGGAGAAAAAGGTTGAACAGCCGAAGCGGGAAGTGAAGCCGGCAGCAGAGCCGCGTCCGGCCTCGCCGTTTGAAAACAACAATACGGCGCCGGCGCGTACAGCGCCAAGTACCTCGACCGCAGCGGCTAAACCCACCGTTACTGCTCCGAGCGGCCCGCGGGCGATCAGCCGCGTTCAGCCGTCCTATCCGCCGCGCGCTCAGGCGCTGCGCATTGAAGGGACGGTACGGGTGAAGTTTGACGTTTCGCCTGATGGCCGCATTGATAATCTGCAGATCCTCTCTGCTCAGCCGGCGAATATGTTCGAACGCGAGGTGAAAAGCGCGATGCGCAGATGGCGTTATGAGCAGGGAAGACCGGGTACCGGCGTAACGATGACCATCAAATTCCGCCTGAACGGCGTCGAGATTAACTGATAAAACGCTGCGGCGGACCGGCAAGGTCCGCCGTGAAGCTTGTTTAACGCATTTTCTCCATCAATACATCATCCAGCGCCTGCTGGGCCGTTACCAGGTGCTGGCCGCCAAACAAAATCGCTCTGTTCAGCAGAGTATAAAGCTGATAAATCGGCTGACGATCGAGAAAACCCGACGGCAGAGGCGAAACGGACTGATAGCCGTCATAGATTTGCGGGGGCTGTTCCGGATGCATCGGCAGCATGGCTAAATCGCACTCGCGGTCGCCCCAGTAGCAGGCGGGATCGAATATATAGGGGCCATCCGGCCCTAAGGCGCAGTTGCCGGACCACAGATCCCCGTGCAGCAGCGAAGGCTGCGGCTGATGGTTGGCCAGTCGCTGCTGTACCATATCGACTAAGGTATCGATATCGCCAAAGTGCAATCCCTTCTCCGCCGCGAGCTCCAGCTGCCAGCCGATACGCTGCTCGGCAAAAAAAACCGACCAGCGACGCTGCCAGGCGTTGGGCTGCGGCGTGGTGGAAAGATCGTTATCAAAATCCAGACCGAACTGCGGCTGATCGCTCCACTGATGGAGGTGGGCTAGCTGCTGGCCAAGCAGAAACGCATTGTGCGCATCCAGCGGACGGGGAGGGAGGTACTCCATGACCACGAAGCTATAGTCGCGATCGCTGCCGACGGCAAAGACCTGCGGTACGCGAACGGTTTTGCTTCGCGACAGCAGCTCCAGCTGATCGGACTCGGCGGTGAAGATAGGCAGAAGTTCCCGTTCGTCGCATTTCACGAAGTAATCTTTCCCGCCGAAGCGTAAATGCCAGGCGGAATGGATCTCTCCACCGGGCAGCTCGGTTTTCAGTTCGATTTCAGCGTCTTCGGTATGCCAATCGCGTAAAAGAGTACTGATTGCTTGCCACATGCTGTCTCTCCCCATGTTTTCCACCATATCATAAGGTTAGCGCATTACTACCGGGTAAACCTGGAACTGACGCACAACTGACGCTTTCCGTTGCGCTAAACGCACTTATTGAGCTTTTAACCACTCGGCGAATGTGGCCACAGCGATTTCCGCCGGGCGGCCAAGGGCCGCTTCCGCCAGGCCAGCGCTGAGGGCCTTAACTTCCTCGGCCGTCTGGCCGCTCAGCAGGCCGAAGGTGTTGGTACCCAGCTCATGGGGCGTGCCCTCTTCATCATTGAGCGTCAGTACAAACCCGGCACGGGTAAAATGGTTGCTGACCTCATTGATCTCCGTCAGCGCCTGTTCATGGAAGGTCACGCTGACGACCCAGGCGGTAATCTCATTACTCATCTCTACACCCCGTTGTTATGCATGGCCTTTCCAGCATAGACCATCCTGCTTATATTGTGATTCCCCTCCGCCGGCGCGGAGGGGGCAGGGAAGATCAACGCCCGCAGAGATAATCATAGATTTTTTGCGTATTGGCCCGCGAGCAGAGGCGGGTGCCCTGGTTGATGGTCGCGGCGCTACCGGCGGCGACGCCAAAGCGTACCATGTCTTCAAGGCTGGCGTTTTCCGCCAGACGCAAGGTCATGGCGCCCACCATGCTGTCGCCAGCCCCGACGGTGCTCTGGCTTTTCATCGGTGGAGGCACTACCTGAACGCTGCCGCTGGCGTCCACGCCTAATGCCCCCTGCGGACCCAGGGAGACCACCACCCGGCGCACTTTACCGGACTGGATCAACGACTGAGCGGCAAGGCGCACGTCATCGGGTTGGCTGAGATCGCGCTGCACGAGGGCGCTAAGCTCTTTCTGGTTCGGTTTCACCAGCTCAATATTGCCGACGTCCAGCGCGGCGGCCAGCGCATCGCCGGAACTGTCAATGATGCAGCGCAGTCCCTGCTGTTGCGCATTTTTCACCAGCTGCATCAGGTTATCGACGCTAATACCTGGCGGCAGGCTGCCGCTGACCACCAGCAGAGAGCCGGGTTCGATAGTCAGAACCTTCTCTTCCAGACGGCGGAATTCATCGTCCGTCAGTGCCGCGCCGGGCATAACGAAGCGATACTGTTCGCCGCTGGCGGCCACGTGGACGTGCAGGTTTTGCCGCGTCCAGTCGCGGGTTTCGACGGTCTCGACCGGCACCTGCTCATCGGCCAGCAGGGCGGCAAGATGCTCGCCGGTAGCGCCACCGACCGGGAAAATGGCGGTGGCTTTGCCGCCGAGAAAGGTCACGGCGCGGGCCACATTGATCCCGCCGCCGCCAGGTTCAAATACCGGCGCGCTGCAGCGAAGTTTGCCTTCCGGGTAGATCTGTGGGGTTTGCGTGGCGCTATCCAGCGAGGGGGCCAGCGTGAGCGTGTAAATTTTGGTCATTCCTTCTCCTCCTTAATACGGCGACTGTCGTTAATTTAAGCATGGCACGATGACTCGGGGAGGGAAAGTCCAGTTCCTGACAGTTTTGCAAAGATGCCTCTATTTTCATTATGAAATAAAGATTGTTTCCGGAGCTGTCTTATTCAAAAAACGAAAGAGTAAGTGATTGCTATGTTATTCGTGCTTTTTTATAATTTGCTACCTTTCTTAGGACCTGCACTCCGCGATCCTCGCGAAAGTTTCCGGGACCCTCAGGTCTCTTTTATGTTGTACGGACGCTAAATTCAATGAGCCGGCGAGATTATGCCTGTTCATCATTTGTACTGTCCTAAAAAAATGTATTTTAGAGAGTTATAATGAAGCTTTTAAAGACAGTACCCGCAGCGGTTATGCTGGCGGGGGGGCTTTTTGCGTCTGTTGGCGCAATGGCCGATGATTCTGTATTTACCGTCATGGATGACCCTTCCGCTGCCAAAAAACCGTTCGAAGGGGTGGTTAACGCAGGCTACCTGGCGCAGTCCGGCAACACCAAGAGCTCTTCGATGACGGCGGATTCCACCCTGACCTGGTATGGTAATACCACCGCCTGGTCGCTGTGGGGCAACGCCAGCAACACGTCGTCCAATGATGAGCGATCCTCAGAAAAATATGCTGTCGGCGGACGTAGCCGCTACAACCTGACCGATATGAACTATGTTTTTGGTCAGGGTAGCTGGCTAACTGACCGCTACAACGGCTATCAACAGCGCGATGTTGTGACGGCGGGCTATGGTCGTCAGATCCTCAACGGGCCGGTGCACAGTCTGCGGTTTGAATTCGGTCCTGGCGTTCGCTATGACGAATATACCGACGGGGATACTGATACCCAGCCGCTGGGTTATGCTTCGGGTACATGGGCCTGGCAGATGACCGATAACGCCAAATTTTCGCAAGGGGTATCGGTGTTCGGCGCCGAGGACACTACGGTCAACTCAGAGAGCGCGTTAAACGTGGCGATTAACGCCCATTTCGCCCTGAAGGTCGCCTACAACGTGACCTGGAACTCTGAGCCGCCTGCGTCCGCGCCGGAGCATACCGATCGCCGGACCTCGCTCTCCCTCGGGTATAAGATGTAATATTTCAGGCCGGGTTTTCCCCGGCCTGTTCGTTTTGGTTTTAGCAATTAGTGATATTATTTTTTCTGGCCGTTCGTTTTACTTTTTGTAAAAAGGAAATAGCCCTCCATTTTTTCTCCATTATTCACGGGCGCCTGACAAATATTCATTCTATTTGACACAAATAGCTAAATATTCGACGGACAAATATGTGATCTGGATCTATACTAACAAGCACTGACCGGAGGGCGATATTGCCCGGTCTGTTTTCCGTAATAAGAGAATAAACATCATGAAAAACAATCGATATACCATCGCAGCCCTGGCGCTGTGCGTGCTTTCTTTTGGCGCATCAGCCGCCACGCCCGTTCCGCCATCGGGTCATCAGGATCATACCCAGGTAGGTATCGCCAAAGCCTCTGACGTTGAGGCTGGTTCGAATATTGCGCCCGGCGCCCCTACCACCGGAAAATCCATGAACGACGCCTTTAATGTGCATACGCTGGTGGCCGGCGAGTGGTCTTAATATTGCAGGCTATCGTTTCGCGAGCGGTCTAATAAGCCGGGTTAAGTGGTACCGGTTTAATGGCCCGCGGTATACATTCAGCAGGTAATATCTCTACCTCTCTTTTATCATGTCCGAATAATATCGTCCGGCGCCATTGGCCAATATTACCGCGCCACATCGCTTATATTCTGCTTTTTTATCCGTGGCCCTCTTGTTTTCTCCGCATTCCGCCATCATTTATGCTGTCGCGGCTTTAATCACGTACCAATGATGTGTAAACTACTCCCCGGTGTTATCAGCAGGCGGTTGCAGGGGGGAGCGATCGTTCCGGTCGTGCTCCTATTTTCGCAGAGTGAAGCGGGAACTGCGCCTTAACCTGATGATAATTATGATTATATAGTTTTGTATGTGCTCTTTCGTGCGGGGCACCACTGCAAATAAGGACATAAAATGCCTGTAATTACGCTTCCTGATGGCAGCCAACGCCATTTTGACCACGCAGTTAGTCCGATGGATGTCGCGCTGGATATCGGTCCAGGCCTGGCGAAAGCCACCATTGCCGGGCGGGTAAACGGTGAACTGGTAGACGCCTGTGACCCGATCGAATCCGATTCCACTCTCTCTATCATCACCGCGAAAGATGAAGAAGGGCTGGAGATCATTCGTCACTCCTGCGCGCACCTGTTAGGCCATGCCATCAAACAGCTGTGGCCCAACACCAAAATGGCTATCGGTCCGGTTGTCGATAATGGTTTCTACTATGACGTAGACCTCGACCATACCCTGACCCAGGAAGATATCGACGCGCTCGAAAAACGTATGCATGAGCTCGCCGAGAAAAACTACGACGTTATCAAGAAGAAAGTGAGCTGGCATGAAGCGCGTGAAACCTTCGTGAAACGCGGCGAAAGCTATAAAGTTTCTATTCTTGATGAAAACATTGCCCATGATGACAAGCCTGGCCTGTATCATCATGAAGAATATATCGATATGTGCCGCGGTCCGCACGTACCGAACATGCGCTTCTGCCATCACTTTAAGCTGATGAAAACCGCCGGAGCCTACTGGCGCGGCGACAGCAACAATAAAATGTTGCAGCGTATCTACGGCACCGCGTGGGCAGATAAAAAAGCGCTGAATGCCTACCTGCAGCGTCTGGAAGAAGCCGCCAAGCGTGACCACCGTAAAATCGGTAAGCAGCTCGACCTGTATCACATGCAGGAAGAGGCGCCGGGGATGGTGTTCTGGCACAATGACGGCTGGACCATCTTCCGTGAACTGGAAACGTTTGTTCGTTCTAAACTGAAAGAGTACCAGTATCAGGAAGTAAAAGGTCCGTTCATGATGGACCGTGTGCTGTGGGAAAAAACCGGCCACTGGGACAACTACAAAGATGCGATGTTCACCACCTCTTCTGAGAACCGTGAATACTGTATCAAGCCGATGAACTGCCCGGGTCACGTGCAGATCTTCAACCAGGGGCTGAAATCCTACCGCGACCTGCCGCTGCGTATGGCGGAATTCGGTAGCTGCCACCGTAACGAACCGTCTGGCGCGCTGCATGGTCTGATGCGCGTTCGCGGCTTTACCCAGGATGATGCGCATATCTTCTGTACTGAAGATCAGGTTCGCGATGAAGTGAACGCCTGTATTCGTATGGTCTACGATATGTATAGCACCTTTGGCTTCGAGAAGATCGTCGTCAAACTGTCGACTCGCCCGGAAAAACGTATCGGTAGCGACGAGACCTGGGATCGCGCGGAAGCGGATCTGGCGGTGGCGCTGGAAGAAAATAACATCCCATTTGAATATCAACTGGGTGAAGGGGCGTTCTACGGCCCGAAAATTGAATTTACCCTGTATGACTGCCTCGATCGTGCATGGCAGTGCGGTACCGTACAGCTGGACTTCTCTCTGCCGCAGCGTTTAAGCGCCTCCTATGTGGGCGAAAACAACGAGCGTCAGGTGCCGGTCATGATTCACCGTGCGATTCTCGGTTCTCTGGAGCGCTTCATTGGCATCCTGACCGAAGAGTTCGCAGGCTTCTTCCCAACCTGGATTGCACCAGTGCAGGTAGTGGTCATGAATATTACCGATTCTCAGGCTGAATACGTTAACGAATTGACGCGTAAACTACAAAATGCGGGCATTCGTGTAAAAGCAGACTTGAGAAATGAGAAGATTGGCTTTAAAATCCGCGAGCACACTTTACGTCGTGTCCCGTATATGTTGGTCTGTGGCGACAAAGAAGTCGAAGCCGGCAAAGTGGCCGTGCGCACCCGTCGCGGGAAAGACCTCGGCAGCATGGACGTAAATGAAGTGATCGAGAAGCTGCAACAAGAGATTCGCAGCCGCAGTCTTCAACAACTGGAGGAATAAGGTATTAAAGGCGGAAAACGAGTTCAAACGGCACGTCCGAATCGTATTAATGGCGAGATTCGCGCCCAGGAAGTTCGCTTAACAGGTCTGGAAGGTGAGCAGCTGGGAATTGTGAGTCTGAGAGAAGCTATCGAAAAGGCTGAAGAGGCTGGAGTAGATTTAGTTGAAATCAGCCCTAACGCCGAGCCGCCAGTTTGTCGTATCATGGACTACGGCAAGTTCCTTTATGAAAAGAGTAAGTCTTCTAAGGAACAGAAGAAGAAGCAGAAAGTTATCCAGGTTAAGGAAATTAAATTCCGCCCTGGTACTGATGAAGGTGACTATCAGGTAAAACTCCGCAGCCTGATTCGCTTTCTCGAAGATGGCGATAAGGCCAAGATCACGCTGCGTTTCCGCGGTCGTGAGATGGCCCACCAGCAGATCGGTATGGAAGTGCTTAACCGCGTGAAAGACGATCTGGTTGAACTGGCAGTAGTCGAATCCTTCCCAACGAAGATCGAAGGCCGCCAGATGATCATGGTGCTCGCTCCTAAGAAGAAACAGTAAGGCCATCAAGAAACATTTCCGGTGGGCTTCGGCTCACTGGTTTTGTTCGCCTTTGTTTCGTTTATTAACAATGCGAAGTGGAAGTTATTAAAATGCCAAAAATTAAGACCGTACGCGGTGCTGCTAAGCGCTTCAAAAAAACCGGTAAAGGTGGTTTTAAGCACAAGCACGCTAACCTGCGTCACATTCTGACTAAAAAAGCTACCAAGCGTAAACGTCACCTGCGTCCGAAAGCCATGGTTTCCAAAGGCGATCTGGGCCTGGTTATCGCGTGCCTGCCGTACGCATAAGTCGTTAACGTTTAACTTTTTTAACTTAGAATAGATACAGGAGAGCACACATGGCTCGCGTAAAACGTGGTGTAATTGCACGTGCACGTCACAAGAAAATTTTGAAACAAGCTAAAGGCTACTACGGTGCGCGTTCTCGCGTATACCGCGTTGCCTTCCAGGCTGTTATCAAAGCTGGTCAGTACGCTTACCGTGACCGTCGTCAACGTAAACGTCAGTTCCGTCAACTGTGGATTGCACGTATCAACGCAGCAGCACGTCAGAACGGTATTTCTTACAGCAAATTCATCAATGGCCTGAAAAAAGCCTCTGTTGAAATCGACCGTAAGATCCTGGCTGACATCGCTGTATTCGACAAAGTAGCGTTCACCGCTCTGGTCGAAAAAGCGAAAGCAGCTCTGGCATAAGCCAGTTGAAAGAGGGAGCTTGTCTCCCTCTTTTCGTTTCAACACCATCAATACATTGACTTTTATCGGCGCAGGCTTTTCAATACAGCTCTGACGTTTCTTACCAGACAAGGTAATGCAAGCATGAATGCTGCTATTTTCCGCTTCTTTTTTTACTTTAGCACCTGAACTCAGGGGGCTTGCGCGTGAAAGAAGAAACGGAAAACAGCGCCAGAAAGCCTCCCCTGTGGAGGCTTTTTTCGTATATGGATTCGGAATATTAATTTCACTATAACCGGTGTCTGCACCGACATAATGAGGAAAACCATGTCACATCTCGCAGAGCTGGTTGCCAGTGCCAAGGCAGCCATTAACGAGGCATCAGATGTTGCTGCGCTGGACAACGTCCGCGTGGAATACCTGGGTAAAAAAGGGCATCTGACCCTGCAAATGACCACCCTGCGTGAGCTGCCGCCGGAAGAGCGTCCGGCAGCCGGTGCGGTCATCAACGAGGCGAAAGAGCAGGTGCAGCAGGCGCTGAACGCGCGTAAAGCTGAACTGGAAGGCGCAGCGCTGAATGCGCGTCTGGCCGCAGAGACCATTGACGTCTCGCTGCCGGGTCGCCGCATTGAAAACGGCGGCCTGCATCCGGTTACTCGCACCATCGACCGTATTGAAAGTTTCTTCGGTGAGCTCGGCTTTACCGTGGCGACGGGCCCGGAAATCGAAGACGATTACCACAACTTCGATGCGCTGAATATTCCGGGTCACCATCCGGCGCGCGCTGACCACGACACTTTCTGGTTCGATGCCACTCGCCTGCTGCGTACGCAGACCTCCGGCGTGCAGATCCGCACCATGGAAAAGCAGCAGCCGCCTATCCGTATTATCGCGCCGGGCCGCGTCTATCGTAACGACTACGATCAGACCCACACCCCGATGTTCCATCAGATGGAAGGTCTGATCGTTGATAAAAATATCAGCTTCACCAACCTGAAAGGGACGCTGCACGACTTCCTGAACAACTTCTTTGAAGAAGATCTGCAGGTCCGCTTCCGTCCGTCCTACTTCCCGTTCACCGAACCGTCTGCGGAAGTTGACGTAATGGGTAAAAACGGCAAATGGCTGGAAGTGCTGGGCTGCGGGATGGTGCACCCGAACGTGCTGCGTAACGTGGGTATCGATCCGGAAGTCTACTCCGGCTTCGCCTTCGGCATGGGCATGGAGCGTCTGACCATGCTGCGCTATGGCGTCACCGATCTGCGCGCGTTCTTCGAAAACGATCTGCGTTTCCTCAAACAGTTTAAATAAGGGCAGGACAGAACAATGAAATTCAGTGAACTGTGGTTACGCGAATGGGTTAACCCGGCGATCGACAGCGAAGCGCTTTCCGATCAGATCACCATGGCGGGCCTCGAAGTAGATGGCGTTGAGCCGGTCGCCGGCAGCTTCAACGGCGTCGTTGTCGGGGAAGTGGTGGAGTGCGGTCAGCACCCGAACGCCGACAAACTGCGCGTCACCAAAGTCAACGTCGGCGGCGAACGCCTGCTGGACATCGTCTGCGGCGCGCCAAACTGCCGTCAGGGGCTAAAGGTCGCGGTAGCCACCATCGGCGCCGTGCTGCCGGGCGATTTCAAAATCAAGGCCGCGAAGCTGCGCGGCGAGCCGTCTGAGGGGATGCTGTGCTCCTTCTCCGAGCTGGGTATTTCCGACGACCATAGCGGTATCATCGAGCTGCCGGCAGATGCGCCCATCGGCACCGATATTCGCGAATACCTCAAGCTTGACGATAACACCATCGAAATCAGCGTCACGCCAAACCGCGCCGACTGCCTGGGCATCATTGGCGTGGCGCGCGATGTCGCTGTCCTGAACAAAGCGCCGCTGAACGCGCCGGAAATCACGCCGGTTGCCGCGACGATTGACGACGTGCTGCCGATTCAGGTTGACGCGCCGCAGGCTTGCCCGCGCTATCTGGGGCGCGTGGTGAAAGGTATCAACGTCAAAGCGCCGACGCCGCTGTGGATGAAAGAGAAGCTGCGCCGCTGCGGGATCCGCTCCATCGACGCGGTGGTTGACGTGACCAACTATGTGCTGCTTGAGCTGGGCCAGCCGATGCACGCCTTTGACCGCGACCGTATTGAAGGCGGGATCGTGGTGCGCATGGCGAAAGAAGGGGAAACCCTGGTCCTGCTCGATGGCTCTGAAGCAAAGCTCGACAGCGACACGCTGGTCATTGCAGACCATAACAAAGCGCTGGCGATGGGGGGGATCTTCGGCGGGGAACACTCCGGCGTTAACGACGAAACCCAGAACGTGCTGCTGGAATGCGCGTTCTTCAGCCCGCTGTCCATTACCGGCCGCGCGCGCCGTCATGGCCTGCACACCGATGCCTCTCACCGCTATGAGCGCGGCGTCGATCCGGCCCTGCAGTATAAAGCGCTGGAGCGTGCAACCCGTCTGCTGATCGACCTCTGCGGCGGTGAAGCCGGCCCGGTCATTGACGTTACCAGCAAAGAGAATCTACCAACACGCGCCACCATTACGCTGCGTCGCAGCAAGCTGGATCGCCTGATTGGCCACCATATCGCTGACGCGCAGGTCACCGACATTCTGCAGCGCCTCGGCTGCGAAGTGACGGTTGGCGAGGGCGAATGGCAGGCGGTTGCGCCGAGCTGGCGTTTCGACATGGAGATCGAAGAAGATCTGGTTGAAGAAGTGGCTCGCGTTTACGGCTACAACAACATTCCTGACGAGCCGGTGCAGGCGGGTCTGATCATGGGAACCCACCGCGAAGCGGACCTGTCGCTGAAGCGCGTGAAAACGCTGCTGAACGACAAAGGCTATCAGGAAGTGATCACCTACAGCTTCGTCGACCCGAAAGTCCAGCAGCTGATCCACGCCGGGGAAGAGGCGCTGATCCTGCCAAGCCCGATCTCCAGCGAAATGTCGGCGATGCGCCTGTCGCTGTGGACCGGCCTGCTGGGCACCGTGGTCTACAACCAGAACCGTCAGCAGAGCCGGGTGCGCATCTTTGAGAGCGGCCTGCGCTTTGTGCCGGACACCAATGCGCCGCTGGGCATTCGTCAGGATGTGATGCTGGCCGGGGCGATCTGCGGCAACCGCTACGAAGAGCACTGGGCACTGGCGAAAGAGACGGTCGATTTCTATGATCTGAAAGGCGATCTGGAAGCCGTTCTGGATTTAACCGGAAAATTGGCGGATATCGAATTCCGTGCTGAAGCGACCACCGCGCTGCATCCGGGACAATCCGCAGCGATTTATCTTAAAGGTGAACGCATTGGTTTCATTGGGGTTGTTCATCCTGAGCTGGAACGTAAACTGGATCTGAACGGTCGCACTCTGGTGTTCGAACTGGAGTGGAACAAGCTCGCAGACCGCGTGGTGCCTCAGGCGCGCGATATTTCCCGCTTCCCGGCGAACCGTCGCGACATCGCGGTGCTGGTCGCGGAAAACGTGGCTGCCGCCGATGTTTTAGCCGAATGTAAGAAAGTTGGCGTAAATCAGGTAGTTGGCGTAAACTTATTTGACGTGTACCGTGGTAAGGGTGTGGCGGAAGGGTATAAGAGCCTTGCGATTAGCCTGATCCTGCAGGATACCAGCCGTACACTCGAAGAAGAGGAGATTGCCGCTACCGTTGCCAGATGTGTAGAGGCATTAAAAGAGCGATTCCAGGCATCATTGAGGGATTGAACCTATGGCGCTTACAAAAGCTGAAATGTCAGAATATCTGTTTGATAAGCTTGGGCTTAGCAAGCGGGATGCCAAAGAACTGGTCGAGTTGTTTTTCGAAGAGATCCGTCGTGCTCTGGAAAACGGAGAACAGGTCAAACTCTCCGGGTTCGGCAACTTCGATTTGCGGGATAAAAACCAACGCCCGGGACGTAACCCGAAGACGGGGGAGGATATTCCCATTACAGCCCGGCGCGTGGTGACCTTCAGACCCGGTCAGAAGCTGAAAAGCCGTGTCGAAAACGCGTCGCCGAAAGACAAATAATCTGAACTAATTAAAAAGGCCGCATTGCGGCCTTTTTCTTTTCTGTCAATCTTTACGCTTTGACGGCGGTGAGCATGATCTCCACCAGGATTTCTGGTCGCGCCATCTCCGCCTGCACGGCCGCTCGCGCCGGGCTATAGCCTTCCGGCATCCATTGCACCCACACCTCATTGAATGCGGCAAAGTCACGCTCGATATTTTTCAACCAGATCTGCGCGGAGAGAATGTGCTGCTTATCGCTCCCGGCCGCGGCCAGCAGCGCGTCGATCTTCTCCAGTACTTCACGGGTTTGTAAAACGATATCGTCTTCATTGCTTTTTGGCGTCTGCCCGGAGAGGAACAGCAGATCGCCATACGCAACGCTGGCGGCAAGACGAGGTTGTGGATTATTGCGAATAATTGTCATGCGGTTTGTTTCCATGTGAGACCTTCTAAAGAAATGTCTGGCATCTGATTGTCGATTAACGCGCCCAGCACCACCGCGCTGCCGGCGGCGAGAGTAAAGCCGAGGCTACCCTGGCCGAGGTTCATCCACAGGTTGGGGTATCCGGCGCGCCCCAGCATCGGCGGGCCAGCTGGCGTTGACGGGCGCATGCCGGTCCAGACTTCGGCCTCGTCCAGCCCCTCCAGTTCAGGAAAGCTGCGGGCGACGATGTTTTTCAGCGCCTGAATGCGGCTTTCGCGCAGTTCGTCGCCGTCGTAGCCGATGTCCACCATCGCCGCGATACGCAGCTGTTGGCCAAGGCGGGCATAAACGATTTTGTGCCCGTAGTCGGTGACGCTGATGTCAGGGGCAATACCTGCTTTTTCAGGATAGGGCAGGGTCAGGCTGTACCCCTTCAGGGCGCACAGCGGCACGCGAACCCCCAGATGCCCAAGCAGAGAACCACTGCCGTTACCGGCGGCGACGACATACTCATCGCCGGTGAGGGTCCCCTGACTGGTCTCCAGGCTGCTGATGCGTCCCCCGCGCTTATTGAGTCGCCGCACCTCACACTGGGTCAGCAGGCTAAAGTCGCTGCTGGCATTGAGCTTGTCGAGCAGGGCAAGGCAGAACTGATGACAATCTGCCGTTTCATCGCCTGGCGAATAGATTCCGCCCTGCAGAGAAGGACTAATATGTTTGAGCGCCGGCTCCAGCTGCAGGCAGGCTTCAGCATTCAGCGCCTGCTGATACTGAGGATCAATCCCTTTTGCTGCTTTATTAAAATCATATTCGCGACGATGGATAATTAATTTTCCGCTGCGCCGCCAGTGGAAATCGGCAAGATTATCCTCATCCCGCCACGCCTGCATGACCTGACGGCTGAGCAACGACAGGCGTAAAATATGGTCGCCATTCATTTTATTGGTCTGGTTATTACAGGCGCGCAGAAACTGCAGCAGCCAGCGCCACTGCTGGAGAGACATCCTGAGACGCATATTCAGCGGCGAATCGGCTTTGCCCATCCATTTCATTCCCTGCAGGGGAACGCCGCTGTCGGCAAGGGGGGCGACGTAGCGGTAACTTAATTGTCCGCCGTTGGCAAAACTGGTGGCGCTGCCCGGTTCGGCATTGCGCTCCAGTAATTGCACCTGATGGCCGCGCTTGATCAGTTCCCAGGCCGTGGCCAGACCGACCACGCCGCCGCCGATAATGACAATGCGTTTGTTCATAACCCGATATATCCACCGCTGATAAATTTATCGGGTTATGTCAAAGCATTTACCCCAGCGGCGCAATTGACTTTTTATGGTCAGGGTATAACCGCAGGTTAATCTCCTTGAGCTGCTGGCGCAGACGCTGGCAGAGAAAATCGACGAACTTTTGCGCCATCGGGCTCAGGGAAACGTCGGCCCGGCGTAACAGACAGAGGTTAATCGCCATCGGCGGCGTAATGGGATGGATCATCTCCGGGGCCAGGTTGTGCTGGGCGGAAAAGATATCAGTGATGCTGCAGCCCATGCCGCGCTTCACGAACTCGGTGGCCATATAGTAGGTCTGGACGTTTAGCCGGGTGGTGGAAAAGTCGCGACGGGTGGCGATGGCGGCAGAGAGCGAGTGCGGTCCCGGCGAGATCCAGCGCTGCTGGTCGATCTGGTCGATCTCCACCGCCCCCTGACGATAATGACGGTCGATGTACACCAGCGGTACTTCGGCAATCAGGGTGGTCAGGATCTCTCCCTGCTGCACCGGCTGTAGCGTCAGCGCCAAATCTATCTCGCGCAAATCCAGTTTTTTGACCAGCGTCTCGGTGTGCTCGGTAGTGAGCGTCATCACCAGGTTGCTGTTTTGCTGATAAAAGTCGGTCACCAGCTCCGGCACCAGGCTTAACCCCAGGCTTGGCAGACAGCCTAAAGTGATCTTGGCGCGCGGATCGCGAGCCAGGTTGTCGGCCAGCAGGCGCAGGTTGTCCAGGTCCTGATAAATGCTCTGCGCTTTTTCGAAAAGTGTGATCGCCTCGCTGGTCGGCAGCAGCTTGCCGCGCACCCGCTGAAACAGGGTAAAACCCAGCTTCATTTCGGCGCTTTTTAACGCTTTGCTGGCCGCGGGCTGGGAGATATTGAGCGCTTCCGCCGCCCGCGATAAAGAGCCGCAGGTCATGACGGCATAGAAGATTTCCAGATGACGCAGTTTCATGAACAGTTAACTCAGGGTTATAGCCTACCGATAAAAAGTCATTTTCTACTAACACTAAGTTAACATAGATTTAATCACCAATCAGCGCATTGGTTACATCTTGTGCTGTAGACCCCGCCCAATGGCGGCATATTACGCTCTCAGAATCGTTTCCTTTGTACCCAAACAAACCCTCAGGCCGCGGCCAATCAATAATGAAAAAGAGGGAGGATATTTTCTGAGCAGGCCCCCATACACCACCTGACCATCATGGTCGGATTGATTGGCATTAAGGAGTGTTATGAGTGACTCAACGCTCACAGGCAATGCGCCTGTCAGACAAAATATCACGCGGAAAAACGTTATTATTGGTCTGTTATTGCTGCTGTTCGTGTTGATCGCGCTGTGGTGCCACGGTCGACCAGGCAGCGAGCTTGGTCTGCTGGGATTTACGCCGCTGGTGGCGCTAGCGATATTATCGCTGATCGGCGTTGATATTGTGCTGGCGGTCATCTCCTCGATTATTATCGCCATGATAATGACCTCGACCGGCCTGCCGGAAATGGGCACGATGCTGGCGAAATCCACCGGGTCATTTATTGCCACCGTTGGGCTTATCATTATGCTCGGCGCCGGCGTGGGGGAAGTGGCCACCCGCACCGGCGCAGCGGTTGAGCTGGTAAAATTTGTCGTCCATCGCATCGGGTTGTCGAGTCAGACGCGGGTGAAATTCGGCATTGTGGCGTCATCGATTTTAATTTGCGGTTCGCTGGGCACTATGGCCGGTGGCAATGCCATTATCGTGGCAGTAATCATTCCGGTGGCGGCAGCGGTACGCTTAACCCCGCCAACGGTCGCCGCGCTGATGATGACCGCCGGTTCCGTTGGGCTGTTTACCGGGCCTTTCACCCCCAGTACCGTGACGATCCTCAGCCTCGGTGGGTTGAGCTATCCGGACTATCTGCTGTACGTTGGTCTGCCGATGAGCGCGGTCACGCTGCTGGCCGGCTGGGTAATGGCGGGACGGATCCAGAAGATGACCGAAGGCAAACTGCGCTATGACGTCGATCTCGCGGAAAAGCCGCAAGAGGATCTCAGCGCCGCGCAGCAGCGTCGGCGTAAATTAAGCGCGCTGGCCTTCGCGGCGACCATCATCGTGATGGCGATCGTTGGCGTGGTGATTAAAGCCGGCTTCAGCTTCGCGATAATCGTGATGTTGCTGGTGGCCCTGATGACCGGCCTGGTAGGCGGCCTGCGACCGACGCAGATCCTTCAGGCCCTGTATCACGGCTGCGGCCGTCTGGTGTGGATGTTTATTCTCTACTGGCTGTACAACCCGATCCTTGAGCTGATGGATGGCCTGCACGCCTATCAGGGGCTGCTGGAGTATACCCAACCGCTGCTGGAGGGGATCTCCCCGGCCTGGCTGTGCTTTAGCATCTTCGCGTTCAATATTATCGGCCATGTGCCCGGTGCGGCGGTGGCCCAGATGACCTTTACTCATAAAATCTTTGGCCCGATGCTGATGGCCGCCGGCGTGCCGCCCCAGGGGACCACCGCCGTGCTGCTGGCCTCATCCCAGGTGGACTGGTTCGGGCCGTTTCCCTCATCAGATATGTTCGGCCAGATGGGGCTGGCGCAGTCTACTCATCTGAAATATATGCTCTATAACGGCTGGGCAATCGTGGTGGCGAACATCATTCTCTTTGCGCTGCTGTTTCAGATTCTGGTGTGACGAACGACCGCAGACGCGGAGGAGATTTTCCTCCGCGTCGACGTTTGGTCGTGAGGTTTTCCTTTTCTCACCGCGACAGCCACCGTAAAATCAGCCTCTTGTTCCCCCTGCGTAATGGAATCTATGCTGACTCTCGCCCATCTTCAACAGCGCCGCAGCCGGCGTTGGCTCTTCGGATTAACGCTGTTGCTGCTGGTCACCCTGCTGATCAGCCTGTGCGCGGGGGAGCAATGGATCCCGCCCGGCGAGTGGCTCAGCGCCAAAGGCCAGCTGTTTATCTGGCAGATCCGCCTGCCGCGAACCCTGGCGGTGCTGCTGGTGGGGGCGGCGCTGGCGCTCTCCGGGGCGATTATGCAGGCGTTGTTTGAAAATCCGCTGGCGGAGCCGGGGCTGCTGGGGGTCTCCAACGGCGCGGGCGTCGGGCTGATTGCTGCCGTCCTGCTGGGCAAAGGAGTCTTGCCCGGCTGGGCGCTCGGCCTGTGTGCCATCTTTGGCGCGCTGCTGATCACTTTTATTCTGCTGCGTTTTGCCCGCCGCCATCTTTCTACCAGCCGTCTGCTGCTGGCGGGGGTGGCGCTGGGGATCATCTGCAGCGCCCTGATGACCTGGGCAGTCTACTTCTCCACCTCTTTTGACCTGCGTCAGCTAATGTACTGGATGATGGGCGGGTTTGGCGGCGTCGACTGGCAACAGCTGTGGCTGATGATAGCCCTCCTGCCGGTGCTCTGCTGGGTCTGTCTGCAGTCGCAACCCCTGAATTTACTGGCGCTGGGCGAAGTCTCCGCTCGTCAGCTTGGGCTGCCGCTGTGGCTGTGGCGCAAATTACTGGTGGTGGCGACCGGCTGGATGGTCGGCGTTAGCGTGGCGCTGGCGGGGGCGATTGGCTTTATCGGTCTGGTGATCCCGCATATTCTGCGGCTATGCGGCTTGAGCGATCACCGGGTGTTGCTCCCGGCCTGTATGCTGGCCGGGGCAAGCGCCTTGCTGGGGGCGGATATCATTGCCCGGCTGGCGCTTTCCGCCGCAGAGCTGCCGATTGGCGTGGTGACGGCGACCCTGGGCGCGCCGGTCTTTATCTGGTTGCTGCTGCGTTCGCGGGGGCGGGGATAGCGCGGCGCCGTCGGTAGGGACGGCGCCGGTTCAGGCTTACCAGCCTTTGATCGCGTCGCCTTTGTAGACTTCCTTCGCTTTTTCCGCGACTTCGCTGGTCTGGAAGGCGGCTTTTAATTCCTGAATTTTCTTGCTGTCCTTATTATCCTCGCGGGCGACTATCGCATTCACGTATGGGGAATCCGGCCCCTCCATAAACAGACCGTCGCGGGCGGCCGACAGGCCCGCCTGGGCGGAGAAGTTGGTGTTAATGATTGACAGGCTGACGTTCGGATCGTCAAGGGTACGGGTCAGCTGCGGGGTATCCACTTCAACAATTTTCAGCTGTTTCGGATTGTCGATGATATCCAGCGTGGTGGGTAAATAGCCGACGCCCGGTTTCAGCTTGAGTAACCCCTGCGCCTGAAGCAGCAGCAGGCTGCGGCCCAGGGTGGTGGTTTCATTAGAGATGGTCACCGTCGCCCCTTCGGGCAGTTCGCTGATATTTTTGATCCGGTGAGAATAGGCGGCGATAGGGAAGACAAAGGTTTTACCGACCACCGCAAATTTATAGCCGCGCTCTTTCGACTGCGCCTCAAGGTACGGCAGGGTCTGGAAGGCGTTGGCATCGACATCTTTGTTGTTCAGCGCTTCGTTGGGCAGCACATAATCATTGAAGGAGACCACTTCGACATCGAGGTGGTATTTATCCTTCGCCACCTGCTCCACCACTTTCCAGATGGCTTCGTCCGGCCCGGTATTGATAGCGACTTTTACTTTATTATCTTCATCCGGGGAGCAGGCGCTCAGCAGGGCGACAGAGGTGGCGATTAACGCCAGGCTAAACAACTTCTTCATCACTAAAACTCTCTTAAATTAACAAGTAACGAAACCATATTACATTCATGGAACACTGTACACGGAAATGGTCGACGGCCCAATTGAGAGGATTTCATGTTGCCGGCGGCCAGCGAAGCGCTGTTACATCATGCGACAACTCGGGGGGAATGGCAGTAGAATGGCGGGCGCTGAATCCGCTACAGTAGAAAGGGATCACCTTCACCGGAAACCGGTTTATCCATTGAGGACAGGCTATGCAACATGACATTCTGAATACCGAAGTGACGACCATTGATGGCGAGAAAACCACCCTGGCATCCTTTGCCGGCAAGGTGCTGCTGATCGTCAATGTGGCCTCGAAATGCGGCCTGACGCCGCAGTATGAGCAACTCGAGGATCTGCAAAAGCAGTTTGCCGCCGAGGGCTTCAGCGTGCTGGGGTTCCCCTGCAACCAGTTCCTCGGCCAGGAGCCGGGCAGTGAAGAGGAGATTAAGACCTTCTGCAGCACCACCTACGGCGTCACCTTCCCGCTGTTTAGCAAAATTGACGTCAACGGCGAACATCGCGCGCCGCTCTATCAAAAACTGATTGCCGCCGCACCGAAAGCGGTGGCCCCGGAAGGCAGCGGTTTTTATGAGCGGATGGCCAGCAAAGGCCGGGCGCCGCTGTATGTGGACGACATTCTGTGGAACTTCGAAAAATTCCTCATCAATCGCCAGGGCAACGTCATTCAGCGCTTCTCGCCGGATATGACGCCGGACGATCCGCAGCTGGTGGCGGCGATTAAAGGAGCGCTGGCGCAATAATGTCGTTTCTGATGCAGCTACAGGATGTAGAGACGGCGGGGCGCCTGGCCCCGTTTTCTGCGGCCTTTCGCGCCGGGGAGATTGTCCATCTGGTGGGGCCGAACGGCGCAGGGAAGAGCACGCTGCTGACCCGCATGGCGGGGCTGTCCGACGGCCCCGGCACGGTTCATTTTAACGGCCGGCTGCTTGACAAGTGGCCGGCGAGGGAGCTGGCGCGCCGTCGCGGGTATCTGTGTCAACACCAGACCCCGCCGTTCGCCATGCCGGTATGGCACTACCTGGCGCTGCATATGCAGCAGCAGGGTGATAGCGCCCGTCTGAGCGATATCGCGGCCAGGCTTGGTCTGGACAATAAGCTGGGCCGTCCGGTCAATCAGCTGTCGGGCGGCGAGTGGCAGCGCGTGCGGCTGGCGGCAGTGATCCTGCAGATCGATCCCTTGAGTAATTCCGCGGGTCAGCTGCTGCTGCTGGATGAGCCGATGAACAGTCTGGATGTGGCCCAGCAGGCGGCGCTGGATCGGCTGTTACACGAGCTGAGCGCGGCGGGGATTGCGGTGGTGATGAGCAGCCACGATCTCAACCATACCCTGCGCCACGCCGGTCAGAGCTGGCTGCTCTGCCAGGGGGAAGCCATCGCCTGCGGGGAGACCGCCGAGGTGCTGAATGAGGAAAATTTAACCGCCGCCTATGCGATCCCGTTCCAGCGCGTTGAGGTGGCCGGTCATATTATGCTCATCGCGTCACAGTAGCACGCAGTTATCTTGTCACTATATTGATAAACAAGCTAAATTATTGCGATAAAGAGACTAGGGACAGAGGGATCATCTGAAATGCGCTTCTGGTTCATGTTGGCGGCGGCGTTAATTTTAGCCGGCTGCAGCAGCCATCGGGCACCGCCGCCGAATCCTCGGCTGGCAGACTCCATTACGGTGGTGGCGAATCTGAACGAGCAGCTGCGCAGCTGGCGCGGCGCGCCGTATCGCTACGGCGGCATGACGCCGCGCGGCGTTGACTGCTCCGGCTTCGTGGTGCGCACGTTTCGCGATAAATTTGCCCTCCAGCTGCCGCGTGAAACCCGCGAGCAGGCGGAAATCGGCACCCGCATCGATAAGCGCGATCTGCTGCCCGGCGATCTGGTGTTCTTCAAAACCGGCTCAGGGGAGAGCGGTCTGCACGTTGGCATCTACGATACCGACAACCAGTTTATTCACGCCTCCACCAGCCAGGGCGTCACCCGTTCCTCGCTGGATAACGTCTACTGGAACAAAAAGTTCTGGCAGGCGCGGCGAATCTGACGTCATTCAGAAGCAAGAGGGAAGCGAACGCTTCCCTTTTTTATGCCGATAACCCTGCACTCCGCCCGTGTTAATCCGCTGTTCCAGGCACTACACTGGAGAGAGGAGGAACCATGACCCTTTCTTTTACCACCCACTGGCGGGATGAACTGCCGGACTTTTACACTTCCCTGTCACCAACGCCGTTGGATAACGCCCGACTCATCTGGCGCAACGCCCCGCTGGCGCAACAGCTGGAGGTGCCCGACGCCCTGTTTGCGCCTGAAAGCGGGGCCGGTGTCTGGGGCGGCGAAGCGCTGCTTCCGGGCATGTCGCCGCTGGCGCAGGTATATAGCGGCCATCAGTTTGGCGCCTGGGCCGGCCAGCTGGGCGACGGACGCGGGATCCTGCTCGGCGAGCAGCAGCTGGCGGATGGCCGCCGTTACGACTGGCATCTGAAAGGCGCCGGCCTGACTCCTTATTCGCGGATGGGGGACGGCCGCGCCGTGCTGCGCTCGACGATCCGGGAAAGTCTGGCGTCGGAGGCGATGCACGCTCTGGGGATCCCGACGACGCGCGCCCTGGCGATGGTGACCAGCGATACCCCGGTCTACCGCGAGCGCGTGGAGCCCGGCGCGATGCTGATGCGGGTGGCCGAGAGCCATGTGCGCTTCGGCCATTTCGAACATTTTTACTATCGCCGTGAGCCGCAGAAGGTCCAGCAACTGGCCGACTATGTTATTCGCCACCACTGGCCGCAGCTGCAGGATGAGGCGGATAAGTACCTGTTATGGTTCCGTGACGTTGTCACGCGTACCGCGCAGACTATCGCCAGCTGGCAAACCGTGGGCTTTGCCCATGGGGTGATGAATACCGACAACATGTCGATTCTCGGTCTGACCATCGACTACGGCCCGTATGGCTTCCTTGACGATTTCCAACCGGACTTCATCTGCAACCACTCCGATTATCAGGGGCGCTACAGTTTTGAAAACCAGCCGGCGGTGGGGCTGTGGAATCTGCAGCGTCTCGCCCAATCGCTGTCGCCGTTTATCAGCGCTGAAGCGTTAAACGCGGCGCTGGATGAGTATCAGCACGCCTTGCTGACCGCTTATGGCCAGCGGATGCGCGATAAACTCGGCCTGTTCAGCCAGCAGAAAGGGGATAACGACCTGCTGGACGGGCTGTTTGCCCTGATGATCCGCGAGAAGAGCGACTATACCCGGACGTTCCGCCTGCTGAGCCACAGCGAACAGCTCAGCGCCGCCTCGCCGCTGCGCGATGAGTTTATCGACCGCGCGGCCTTTGACAGCTGGTTTGCCGGGTATCGTGCGCGGCTGCGTGATGAACAGGTGGACGACGCGCAGCGCCAGCAGAGGATGCAGGGCGTGAATCCGGCGCTGGTGTTACGTAACTGGCTGGCGCAGCGGGCGATCGAGCAGGCTGAGGCGGGCGATATGGGCGAGCTGGAGCGCCTGCATGCCGCGCTGGCAGACCCCTTTACCGATCGCGAGGACGACTACGTCCGCCGCCCGCCGGACTGGGGGAAACGTCTGGAAGTCAGCTGCTCGAGCTAACTTGCCTCGCCCCGCGTTCAGCGGGGCGCTTACTTGGTCAGAATTAACTTCCCGGCGTGGGTCTGGCGCAGCAGATAGCGCTGGCCGCCATGCTCAATCACTACTCGTCCTTCGCTGCCTAACAGAACCCGACTGCTGATCTCTCTGTCCGTCGCCACGGGATAAGGGGCATTGTCTTTTGGTTTTTCAGCTGTGGCAGTGTTATCCATACGCGTCATAGCTCTCAAAATAAAAATCAAGGCAACAATGATAATCATTATCAATAATGTTGTTTTTGACGGCAAGCGTTATTTATCGTGTTACCGGATTTGGTAGGGGAGTCAGCGAAGAGAATTGCCCGCCGCAGGCGCGGCGGGCGGAGCGGTTACAGGCGTGTGGCGGTGGCCGCAGCCAGCTCGCTCAATAATCTTTCGCTGTCTTCCCAGCTCAGGCAGGGGTCGGTGATCGACTGGCCCCAGGTCAACGGCTGGCCGGGGACCACTTTCTGAGTGCCTTCCTGCAGGAAGCTTTCGGCCATAATCCCGGCGATGGCGGTGGAGCCCGCGCGAATTTGCTGACAGATATCGGCGCACACCTCCAGCTGACGGCGGTGCTGCTTCTGGCAGTTGCCATGGCTGAAATCAACGACCAGCTGTTCCGGCAGATCGAATTCACGCAGCGCCTCGCCGGCGGCGGCGATATCCTCGGCGTGATAGTTTGGCCGTTTGCCGCCGCGCATAATGATATGCCCGTACGGGTTGCCGCTGGTCTGGTAAATCGTCATCTGCCCCTGCTTGTCCGGGGAGAGGAACATATGGCTGGCGCGGGAGGCGCGGATGGCGTCCACCGCGATACGCGTATTGCCGTCGGTGCCGTTTTTAAATCCAACCGGGCAGGAGAGCGCTGAGGCCATTTCACGGTGGATCTGGCTTTCAGTGGTGCGCGCCCCGATGGCCCCCCAGCTGATGAGATCGGCGATAAACTGACCGGTCACCATATCGAGAAACTCGGTGGCCGTCGGTACCCCCAGCTCATTAACCTGCAGCAGCAGGCGCCGCGCCAGCTCAATTCCGTGGTTGACCCGGTAGCTGCCGTTGAGGTCGGGATCGGAGATTAAGCCTTTCCAGCCCACCACGGTACGCGGTTTTTCAAAGTAGGTGCGCATCACGATCTCCAGCTGCGGCTGATAGCGCTCGCGCATGCCCTGCAGGCGGCGGGCATACTCCAGCGCCGCGTCGGTGTCGTGAATGGAGCAGGGGCCGATAATCACCAGCAGTCGGCGGTCTTCGCCGTTGAGGATTTTTTCAATTCGGCGGCGGGAGGCCGAGACGTGGGCAGCCACGTCGGCCGTCACGGGATGGCGCTGGGCCAGCTCCGCGGGCGTTACCAGGCTCTCAATGCGCGCGGTACGCAATTCGTCTGTTTTATTCATTGGGGTCTCAAAAATCTGTTTCTTCCGCGGCGAAAATGCCGGGAAGTGATGCGCATCACGATAAACCAATCCCTGCTTATTGCAAGAGCAGGGCATGATCCTGTATAGGCCACGGGTGATAGCATAAACAAATTTTTAATAATGTACTAGTGTATTAGTACATTCTGCGATTCAGCCCCATGATGTCCATGATTTTTGTCGCTATTTCCTCAACGGAATAGTTGGTGCTGTTCAGGCAGGGGATTTTATTCTTGCGATACAGGGCCTCCACTTCGGTCACTTCCATCCGACACTGGCGCAGGGAGGCGTAGCGGCTGTTCTCCCGGCGCTCCTCGCGGATCGCCGCCAGACGCTCCGGATTGATGGTCAGGCCGAACATCTTATGCTGCAGGGGTTTCAGCGAGGCCGGCAGCACCAGATTGTCCATATCGTCGGCGATAAACGGATAGTTGGCGGCGCGAATACCGTACTGCATGGCGAGATACAGACTGGTGGGTGTTTTGCCGCAGCGCGAGACGCCGAGGAGGATCACCTGCGCCTGGTCAAGGTTGCGCAGCGAGATGCCATCGTCATGGGCGAGGGTATAATCGATGGCGGCGATACGCGCATCGTATTTAATCAGGTTGCCAGGGTTGAGGCCGTGGGTGCGGTGGGCCACCGGCGTCGGGTCGAGGTTGAGCTCCTGCTGCAGCGGGGCCACCAGCGCCTGCACGATATCCTGACAAAAGCCTTCGCTTTGCAGAATAATGTCGCGTATTTCCGGGATGACGATGGAGTAGAACACCAGCGGGCGAATACCCGTTTGCTGATAGATGGCGTCGATCTGCTCCTTCACCGCCCGCGCGCGGCTGATGTTTTCCACAAACGGCAGGGTTACGCTGCTGATGGCGACCGGGAATTGCGACATCACGGCATGCCCCAGCACCTCCGCCGTAATGGCGGTACCGTCAGAAATATAAAATACGTGGCGATCTACAGCACTTTCCATTTTGACCATCCGGTATAATGAGTTTAATTGCCTGAAAGCGGATATTAAATTTAAGCATATCCCTGTTTGATTTGTCTCTTGTTAAAATTGAAACGCTATTTTTGTTTTTTATGAAAAGGGTGGTTCATTTTCTTTTTGTCGCCGTTATTTCCAGCGTTTTCCATCAGAATTCCTAAAAATCATCAAGTTAGCAATATCGGGGGAACAGTCCGAAAAATGAAAAAATAATTTGCTTGAACGATTCACCGTTTTTTTCAGCTTCATAAATATGTCAGGATAATCCTGCAGTCGATCGTGAAATTTTTTTCACTGGTATTAAATCACAAAAGGATTGTCTCGATGTCCAACAATGGCTCGTCACCGCTGGTGCTTTGGTATAACCAACTCGGCATGAATGATGTAGACAGAGTTGGGGGCAAAAATGCCTCCCTTGGTGAAATGATTACGAATCTGTCCGGTATGGGTGTTTCCGTACCTAACGGGTTTGCCACCACCGCTGATGCTTTCAATCAGTTCCTGGACCAAAGCGGTGTTAACCAGCGCATCTATGCGCTGCTGGATGAAACCGACATTGACGACGTTTCCGCATTAGCGAAAGCGGGCGCGCAGATCCGACAGTGGATCATCGATACCCCCTTCCAGAGCGAACTGGAAAACGCGATTCGCGATGCTTATGACCTGCTGTCCGCCGATGACGCTGAGGCCTCATTCGCCGTGCGCTCTTCCGCCACCGCGGAAGATATGCCGGACGCCTCCTTCGCCGGGCAGCAAGAGACATTCCTCAACGTGCAGGGCTTTGACGCCGTGCTCGTTGCCGTGAAGCACGTGTTTGCTTCGCTGTTTAACGATCGCGCAATCTCCTACCGCGTGCATCAGGGTTACGATCACCGCGGCGTGGCGCTCTCCGCCGGGGTGCAGAGGATGGTCCGCTCCGATCTGGCCTCCTCCGGCGTCATGTTCTCCATCGATACCGAATCCGGCTTTGACCAGGTGGTGTTTATCACCTCGGCGTGGGGTTTGGGCGAGATGGTGGTGCAGGGCGCGGTGAACCCGGACGAATTCTACGTCCACAAACCGACGCTGGCCGCTGGCCGTCCGGCGATCGTGCGCCGCACCATGGGGTCGAAAAAGATCCGTATGGTTTACGCGCCGACCCAGGAGCACGGTAAACAGGTGCGTATCGAAGATGTGCCGCAGGCGCAGCGCGATATTTTCTCGTTAAGCAACGAGGAAGTGCAGGAGCTGGCGAAGCAGGCGGTGCAGATCGAGAAGCACTACGGCCGTCCGATGGATATCGAGTGGGCGAAAGATGGCCACACCGGTAAGCTATTTATCGTCCAGGCGCGTCCTGAAACCGTGCGTTCCCGCGGCCAGGTGATGGAGCGTTATACCCTCCACGCTCAGGGGCAGATCATCGCCGAAGGGCGCGCCATCGGCCACCGCATTGGCGCCGGTCCGGTCAAGGTGATCCACGATATCAGCGAGATGAATCGCATTGAGCCAGGCGACGTACTGGTTACCGATATGACCGACCCGGACTGGGAACCGATCATGAAAAAAGCCTCGGCGATTGTCACCAACCGCGGCGGGCGTACCTGTCACGCGGCGATTATCGCCCGTGAGCTGGGGATCCCGGCGGTGGTCGGCTGCGGCGATGCTACCGATCGCATTCAGGAAAATCAGAATGTCACCGTCTCCTGCGCCGAAGGCGACACCGGCTATGTCTACGCCGAGCTGCTCGACTTCAGCGTCAAAAGCTCCAGCGTCGGCGACATGCCGGATCTGCCGCTGAAGGTGATGATGAACGTCGGCAACCCGGATCGCGCGTTCGACTTCGCCTGCCTGCCGAACGAAGGCGTCGGTCTGGCGCGGCTGGAATTTATCATCAACCGTATGATTGGCGTTCATCCGCGCGCGCTGCTGGAGTTTGACGACCAGGAGCCGGGCCTGCAGAACGAAATCCGCGAGCTGATGAAAGGCTACGATTCGCCGAGAGAGTTCTACGTTGGCCGCCTGACCGAAGGGATCGCCACCCTCGGCGCCGCTTTCTATCCGAAACGGGTCATCGTGCGTCTGTCGGACTTCAAATCGAACGAATACGCCAACCTGGTGGGCGGCGAGCGCTATGAGCCGGAAGAAGAGAACCCGATGCTCGGCTTCCGCGGCGCCGGACGCTACGTTTCCGAAAGCTTCCGCGACTGTTTCGCCCTTGAATGCGAAGCGATGAAGCGCGTGCGTAACGATATGGGACTGACCAACGTTGAAGTGATGGTCCCGTTCGTCCGTACCGTCGCCCAGGCGAAAGCGGTGGTCGAAGAGCTGGAGCGTCAGGGGCTGAAGCGCGGCGAGAACGGGCTGAAGATCATTATGATGTGCGAGATCCCGTCGAACGCCTTGCTGGCGGAGCAGTTCCTCGAGTACTTCGACGGCTTCTCCATCGGTTCGAACGACATGACCCAACTGGCGCTCGGTCTGGATCGCGATTCCGGTGTGGTTTCTGAGCTGTTTGATGAACGCAACGACGCGGTGAAAGCCCTGCTGTCGATGGCCATCCGCGCGGCGAAGAAACAGGGTAAATACGTCGGCATCTGCGGCCAGGGGCCGTCTGACCATGAGGATTTCGCCGCCTGGCTGATGGAAGAGGGGATTGATAGCTTGTCCCTGAACCCGGATACCGTGGTACAAACCTGGTTAGGTCTGGCGGAACTGAAAAAATAAGTTCGCCCTGACAGGACCGATCCCCGGCAGCGATGCCGGGGATTTTTTTTACCGGTGTCAGGCTATCTGGTGTCGTGATGCGCAGGGCAAAAAAAAGCCCATCGTGGGAGATGGGCAAAGACTACACACAGCAATTCGTTGTTTCACTCAGGGGATTTCCATGCTTATAAATCAAGGTGTTGATTTATAACCGTGAGCTAATAGTAGGCAGCGGGGCCTTTGCCGTCGATCAGATTCCTCTCAATAGTTAAATTGTTGTGAAGGACCGGGGGAGGAAAGCGAGGTGAAGGGCGCGCGGGGCCAGCGCATTGCCGGCGATCAATAAATTTTGCTTAACAATATGCGGGCAAAGAAACAGGCGGGTCTCCCCGCCTGCCAGGCATTACTTGCGACCGGCCTCCAGCTCACTAAGCTCTTCAAGGACGACGTCAGGGTCTTTCGGCGGCGGCGGCACCTCATGCACCCAGGCGTCATACAGTCGCCAGGAGACGGCGAGCAGCACCGGACCGATAAACAGGCCGATCATGCCGAAGGCGATCAGGCCGCCAATGACGCCGGTGAGGATAAGGATCATTGGCAGGTCGGCGCCCATGCGGATGAGCACCGGACGAATAACGTTGTCCATGGTGCCGACTACGCAGCTCCAGACCAGCAGCACGGTGCCCCAGGTGGTGTCCCCGCTCCAGTAAAGCCAGATAATCGACGGCACCAAAACCAGTAAAGGGCCGAGCTGAACCAGACAGGTAAAGATCATCACCACGGTCAGCAGAGCGGCGTAGGGCACGCCGGAGACGGCAAGGCCAATCCCGCCCAGTACCGCCTGAGTGAGGGCAGTGACCACCACGCCCAGCGCCACGGCGCGCACGGCCTGGCCGGCCAGCAGCACCGCGGCGTCGCCGCGTTTGGCCGCGAGGCGCGTGGCGAAGTAGCGGAAACCATAGGCCACCTGCTCGCCGCGCCAGTAGAGCAGCGCGCTGAACAGCAGCATCAAACCGCAGTAGACCAGCAGCTTGCCGATGTGCGCCGCCTGACCGACAAACCAGCTGGTGGTGGTGCCAATATAGGGACGAACCTTGGCCATAATCGCCGAGCCGCCCATATCCAGCAGACCGTGCCAGGCGGAGTACAGTTTATCGCCGACCAGCGGTACGCTGTTGAGCCAGGCGAAATCCGGCAGCGTCACATTTCCGCTGCTGATGAGTTTGATCAGCGGAACGCTGTTATCCACCAGGCTGTTGACCAGCAGAGCGATAGGAATAACGAATAGCAGAAACAGCAACAGGGTCATCGCCAGCACCGCCAGCAGTCGTTTGCCGAACAGCACACGCTGCAGACGCAGCAGCACCGGCCAGGTGGCGATCACCACCGTACCGGCCCAGGCGAAGGACAGAATAAACGGCTGCACAACCCACAGGCAGGATATGATAATCAGGGCCAGGAACAGCACCGACAGCAGTATTTGCGGAATGTCCCGAGGCTGATGAGGATTAATCATAGAGAAATTTTACCTTTCCAGTCGCGCCAAACAGCTGGCGCCGCGTAAATCCATATACTGATAATAATATCAATAATTTTGCCGGGCTGATTTTGCACAGAAAACACGTGGGCGCATATGAAAAAAATGTGATAAAAAGTTGAATGCGCTACGCAAACGTTTAGTTAGCACCAACACAATATTTTTAAACACAACATAGTCAGGCAGGGTCAAGCGTGATGATCCCACAAATTTCTCAGGCGCCAGGGGTAGTTCAACTGGTGCTGAATTTTTTGCAGGTACTGGAGCAACAGGGTTTTACCGGCGATACCGCCACCAGCTATGCCGACAGGCTAACGATGGCCACCGACAACAGCGTCTATCAGCTGCTGCCGGATGCGGTCATTTTTCCTCGATCCACGGCGGACGTGGCGTTGCTGGCGCGCGTCGCCGCCGAACCGCGTTTTAAATCGCTGATCTTCACACCGCGTGGCGGCGGCACCGGCACTAACGGCCAGGCGCTGAACGGCGGGATTATCGTCGATATGTCCCGCTATATGAACCGCATTATCGAAATCAACCCCGAAGAGGGCTGGGTGCGCGTTGAAGCCGGGGTCATCAAAGATCAGCTGAACCAGTTTCTTAAACCCTATGGTTACTTCTTTGCGCCTGAGCTATCCACCAGCAACCGCGCCACGCTGGGGGGGATGATTAACACCGACGCGTCCGGCCAGGGATCGCTGGTGTACGGCAAAACGTCGGATCACGTGCTCGGCCTGCGGGCGGTGCTGATGGGCGGGGATATCCTCGATACCCAGGCGGTGCCGGTGGCGCTGGCGGAGACGCTGGGCAATACCCCCTCGACGGTTGGCCGGATCTACAACACGGTCTACCAGCGCTGCAAGGCGCAGCGTGACCTGATCATTGATAAGTTTCCCAAACTCAACCGCTTCCTCACCGGATACGATCTGCGTCACGTCTTTAACGATGAGATGAGCGAGTTCGACCTGACCCGTATTTTAACCGGTTCGGAAGGGACGCTGGCGTTTATTACCGAAGCGCGGCTGGATATCACCCGCCTGCCGAAGGTGCGCCGTCTGGTCAACGTCAAATATGACTCCTTCGACTCTGCGCTGCGCAATGCGCCCTTTATGGTCGAAGCGAAAGCCCTGTCGGTGGAGACCGTCGATTCTAAAGTTCTCAATCTGGCGCGCGAGGATATCGTCTGGCACTCGGTAAGCGAACTGATCACCGACGTACCGGATAAAGAGATGCTCGGGCTCAATATCGTCGAATTCGCCGGCGATGACGCGGCGCTGATTGACCAGCAGGTTACTACCCTGTGCCAGCGGCTGGACGAGCTGATGGCCGCCAGCGAGGCGGGCGTCATTGGCTGGCAGGTCTGTCACGATCTTGAAGGCGTGGAGCGCATCTATGCCATGCGCAAGAAGGCCGTCGGCCTGTTGGGCAATGCCAAAGGCGCCGCCAAGCCTATTCCTTTCGCCGAGGACACCTGCGTACCGCCCGAACATCTGGCGGATTACATCGTCGAGTTCCGCGCGCTGCTCGACAGCCACGGCCTGAGCTACGGCATGTTTGGCCACGTTGATGCCGGGGTGCTGCACGTGCGCCCGGCGCTGGACATGTGCGATCCGCAGCAGGAGGTGCTGATGAAGCAGATCTCCGACGATGTGGTGGCGCTGACGGCGAAGTATGGCGGCCTGCTGTGGGGCGAACATGGCAAAGGGTTCCGCGCGGAGTACAGCCCGGCCTTCTTTGGCGAGACGCTGTATGCCGAGCTGCGCAAGATCAAAGCGGTCTTCGATCCCGATAACCGCCTGAATCCGGGGAAAATCTGTCCTCCGGAAGGTATCGACGCGCCGATGATGAAAGTCGATGCGGCGAAGCGCGGCACCTGGGATCGGCAGATCCCCATCGCGGTGCGCAGCAGCTGGCGTGGGGCGATGGAGTGTAATGGCAACGGGCTGTGCTTCAACTTTGACGTCAAGAGCCCGATGTGTCCGTCGATGAAAGTCAGCAACCAGCGCATCCACTCGCCGAAAGGGCGGGCGACGCTGGTGCGGGAATGGCTGCGCCTGCTGGCCGACCGCGGCGTCGATCCCAACCAGCTGGAGAAGGCGCTGCCGGAGCAGGGCGTCAGCCTGCGCTCGCTGGTGGCGCGCACGCGCAACAGCTGGCATGCGCGCAAAGGCGAATATGACTTCTCGCATGAGGTCAAAGAGGCGATGTCCGGCTGTCTGGCCTGTAAAGCCTGTTCGACCCAGTGCCCGATCAAAATCGATGTTCCCGAGTTCCGCTCGCGCTTCCTGCAGCTGTACCACAGCCGCTATCTGCGGCCGGTGCGCGATCATCTGGTGGCCTCGGTCGAATCTTATGCGCCGCTGATGGCGCAGGCGCCGAAGACCTTTAACTTTTTTATTAACCAGCCGTGGCTGAAAAAGCTGTCGGAGAAGCATATCGGGATGGTCGATCTGCCGCTGCTCTCGGCGCCGTCGCTGAAGCAGCAGATGGCCGGCCACCGTTCCGCCAATATGACCCTTGAGCAGCTCGAAGCGCTGAGCGCCGAGCAGAAAGCGAAGATGGTGCTGGTGGTGCAGGATCCCTTCACCAGCTACTACGACGCCCAGGTGGTGGCCGACTTTATCCGTCTGGTCGAGGCCTTAGGCTATCAGCCGGTGCTCCTGCCGTTCTCGCCGAACGGCAAGGCGCAGCATATCAAAGGCTTCCTCACCCGCTTCGCGCGCACCGCGCAGAAGACGGCGGACTTCCTCAACCGCGTGGCGCAGCTGGGCATGCCGCTGGTGGGCGTCGATCCGGCGCTGGTGCTCTGCTACCGCGATGAGTACAAGCAGACGCTCGGCGACAAGCGCGGCGATTTCCAGGTGCTGTTAGTCCATGAGTGGTTGCCGAAGGCCCTAACCAGCGACGCCCGTCCCGATCTGGGCGGTGAGCCCTGGTACCTGTTCGGTCACTGTACCGAAGTGACCGCGCTACCGGCGGCGACAAAGCAGTGGGCAGATATTTTTGCCCACTTCGGCGCGAAGCTGGAAAACGTCAGCGTTGGGTGTTGCGGGATGGCTGGCACCTATGGTCATGAAGTGAAAAACCACGCCAACTCGTTGGCCATTTACGCGCTCTCCTGGCAGCAGGCGATGCAGCGGCTGCCGCGAAACCGCTGTCTGGTGACGGGCTACTCCTGCCGCAGTCAGGTGAAGCGTATTGAAGGCAGCGGCGTTCGCCACCCGCTGCAGGCGTTACTGGAGATAATCGGATGATTTGGAAACGTCAGGCCACGCTGGAGCAGCTCAACCGGCTCGGTGAGGGGAACATGGTAGGGCTGCTCGATATTCGCTTTGAGACCGTTACCGACGATACGCTGGAGGCCACTATGCCGGTCGATAGCCGCACACAGCAGCCGTTTGGCCTGCTGCACGGCGGAGCGTCGGTGGTGCTGGCGGAGACCCTGGGGTCGGTGGCAGGCTATCTGTGCAGCGAAGGCGAACAAAAGGTGGTGGGGCTGGAGGTTAACGCCAACCACATCCGTTCGGCGCGCGGGGGCCGGGTGCGCGGCGTCTGCAAAGCGCTGCACGTCGGGACGCGCCATCAGGTCTGGCAAATTGAAATCTTCGACGAACAGTCGCGGTTATGTTGTTCATCACGACTAACCACCGCGGTAATATAAGCCGCATGGCGGGAGGCGAATAGCCTCCCTTTTTTTAAGGTAATAAGCGAGAGCCGGCCTGCCAGAGCCAGAGAGGTTGTCACAAGATCAGCCGGGCGTCGGCAGGGAATTATCTAATATTTATATTATTACCGATCCACTCTCGTTATTTATGCTACTCTTTTCAATACTAAATGCTTAAAGGTAACAAGAGGACGGTTAACCATGGGTATTCTTTCCTGGATCATTTTTGGACTTATTGCCGGTATTTTAGCCAAGTGGATTATGCCGGGAAAAGATGGCGGCGGATTTATCGTGACCGTTATTTTGGGGATCATCGGCGCCGTGGTCGGCGGCTGGATCAGTACCCTGTTTGGTTTTGGCAAGGTCGATGGGTTTAATTTCGGCAGCTTCGTGGTAGCGGTTATCGGTGCGCTGGTGGTACTGTTTATCTACCGGAAAGTGCGTAGCTAATTTTCAGCTGCTCAGCTGTAAATAAGTACATAAAAGCTGCCGCGATATGCGGCAGCTTTTTTATTGCTGACAGATGACAGCGTAGATCTCCTTTGGGCTATTGTCTGTCGGTTCCCTCGCCAACCGGCACCACCTCAACGTGCACTTCGTAGTGTTTCGCCTGGCCGGCGGGGATCAGCGCGGTCAGTTTGTTAATGGTTTCCGCTGGCGTATCGGTTGCTACCGTGGCTGAAAACAGCACCGGTCTGTGCGGCGGAAGCTGCGGCGGGAACGGCGGCAGGGGGCCACGATCCCTCTCCATCGGCGGGCGGACTCCGTTATCGATGACAGGCGCCGGGACGTCGGTTTTATCAGCCGCAAAGGCGCTGGCGGCGGTAACGGTGGCGATAGCGAACAGGGCAAGCAGAGCTTTTTTCATCCGGGATTCCTCAATAAGCAAGTCCCAAAAGAGTAGAGGGTGCCGGCAGGCGGAACAATCCCAGGCGGCGCGAATCCTCTGAATCTTCTTTTTTCCTCGCGAATGTGGAGGTCAGATGAGAGCTAGTGTCATTGCGTTCGGGAGCCTCTTAATTCAGCAGTACGCTCATAATCAGCAGTACGGCCATGCACATCGACATAATACTGATATCAACAATCATTCTGTACGACAAAAGCTCCAGCTAAACGGGTACGGCGGGCAGGTAAAAGCCCATCTTATAGTGGTTAAAGAGTGTACCCTGCCTACTTCCATTGAACAAACGTTTATTGACTAATATTGTCGGCCTGCGTCGGCCATCGGCCACCGCCTGGAGCAACATGAGGATGGCTCATGTTGCATTGAATTTAAGTCGCTTTCCCTCCAGCGCTGACTCTGGCAAAAATAGGTTCATTAACGAATCAACAACATTTACCGGTTGAAGCGCGCCCGGCCTGACTCCGCGTCGCCAGGCTGGTGGAGAGTATTCCGCCGGGTTCGCTTTATGCCCGCCATCAGGATGGACAATCGCCATGAATAATAAATTTACCTATACGATTAAGCGCACCCGGTTTGATGAAAACTATAACCCTGCGGAAAATACGCGTATTACCACCAACTTCGCTAATTTAGCCAGAGGGGTGAACCGTGAGGAAAATCTGCGCAATACGTTAATCATGATGAATAACCGTTTTAATAGCCTGGCCCACTGGGATAATCCCCATAACGATCGCTATGCGGTGGAACTGGATATTATTTCTGTCGAGATGAATATTGCTCAGGATAGCGCCAGCTTCCCGGTGATTGAGATCCTGCAAACGCATATTGTCGATAAAAAGAGCGGGGAGCGTCATGCCGGTATCGTCGGCAATAACTTCTCCTCCTATGTGCGGGATTACGATTTTAGCGTACTGCTTCTGGAACATAATAAGGACCAGAGTCGCTTCAGCGTACCGGAAAACTTTGGCGAGTTGCACGGCAATATCTTTAAGGATTTTGTGCAATCCAGCGCCTGGCGCGCCAACTTCAGCAAGGCGCCGGTGATTTGCCTGAGCGTCTCCAGTAAAGATGTTTACCATCGCACCGGTAACGAACATCCGGTCCTCGGCATTGAATATGCTCAGGAAGGCGTCTCGCTGACCGAGCGCTATTTCAGCAAAATGGGGCTGCAGGTACGCTATTTTATGCCAAAAAACAGCGTCGCGCCGTTGGCCTTTTATTTTACCGGCGATCTGCTCAGCGATTACACCAGCCTGGAACTGATCGCCACCATCAGCACGATGGAGACGTTTCAGAAAATATATCGCCCGGAGATCTACAATGCCAACTCCCCGGCGGGGCAATACTATCAGCCCAATCTCAGCCACCTGGATCATTCATTAACAAAAATCGTCTATGACCGGGAAGAGCGCAGCCTGTTGGCGATTGAGCAGGGGAAATTTACACAACAACATTTTATCAACCCGCACAAGACGTTGCTTGAGCAATGGTCTGCTAATTTCGCGCTTTGCTAAACCCATATAAAAGGCTAATGACTATGAAAACATGGCTTCCGACATCGACCGCCGGCAGTTTACCGAAACCTTCCTGGCTGGCGCAGCCAGAGACCCTGTGGTCGCCCTGGAAACTGTCCAGCGAAGAATTACTGGCCGGCAAGCGCGACGCCTTGCGGTTATCCCTCGACGACCAGCTGCGGGCCGGGATCGATATTGTCAGCGACGGCGAGCAAACGCGGCAGCACTTTGTCACCACCTTCATCGAGCACCTCAGCGGGGTGGATTTTGCCAAACGCGAGATCGTGAAAATTCGTAACCGCTATGAGGCCAGTGTTCCAACGGTGGTGGGCGCCGTGGAGCGCCAGAAACCGGTCTTCGTGGAGGACGCTCGCTATCTGCGGCAGCTCACCAGTCAGCCGATCAAATGGGCGCTTCCGGGCCCGATGACCATGATCGACACGCTGTATGACAACCACTATAAAAGCCGGGAAAAGCTGGCCTGGGAATTTGCTAAAATCCTCAATCAGGAAGCGAAAGAGTTAGAGGCTGCGGGGGTTGATATTATTCAGTTCGATGAGCCGGCCTTTAACGTCTTCTTCGATGAGGTCAACGACTGGGGGATCGCCGCCTTAGAACGAGCCACCGAAGGGCTGAAGTGTGAGACAGCGGTGCATATCTGCTACGGCTATGGCATCAAGGCCAATACCGACTGGAAAAAGACGCTGGGCTCCGAGTGGCGACAGTATGAAGAGGCTTTCCCGCAGCTGCAGAAATCGTCCCTTGATATTATCTCTCTCGAGTGCCACAACTCGCGCGTGCCGATGGATCTGCTGGAGTTGATCCGCGGTAAAAAGGTGATGGTCGGGGCGATCGATGTCGCCAGCCATGCGATCGAAACCCCGGAAGAGGTGGCTGGAACCCTGCGCAAGGCGCTGGCGTTCGTCGATGCCGACAAACTCTACCCGTCCACCAACTGCGGTATGGCGCCGCTGCCGCGCCATGTCGCGACCGGCAAACTGCACGCCCTGAGCGCCGGCGCCGAGATTATTCGTCGCGAGCTGGCGGCAAAGTAAGGCGGGGCGCGCCCGTTATCTTCCCCAGGCGGTGTACTTTATCGTCGGTTCACTTCCAGAGCGGGCTGTTGCCCGCTCTGCGTCATGTTGCCGCCAGCGGGCGACAGATTGCCCGCAGGGCGACGGCGCTGCACAGCGGAAACAGCGCCAGCAGAAGCCAGGGGTAAACCGCCTGCGGCGACGGAATGAGCGCCTGGTCAAGTAAATGACCGAGCAGTAAATTCCCGGCTAACACCGCGCACCCTCCTGCGGTGGCGAGCGCTCCGTAGTGGGCGCCCAGCGTCGACTCCTCGGCGAACAGCGGGATCAGATCCTTGGCTGCGGGCACTAACAGCATCTGGCCGAGGGTGAGCAGCGTGACAAAACCAGCCGCCGGCATTAACCGCAGCCAACCTTCGGCGGGTGGGGCGGCGGCGAATAACGCCACGCTGGCAAAGGAAGCCGACAGCAGCAGAAAGCCCACCGGCAGGATGCGCACGGCGCCCATTCGCCGGGCGAAGCGGGCGAGAGGGAGCTGGAGGGTGATAATCAACAGCGAGGCCAGCATAAAGAGCGGCGCCAGATCCTGCTCGCGGCCGCCGGAACGTTGGATCTCCACCGGCAGGGCGAGGTACAGTTGGTTGTAGCTCAACAGCCATGAGCTGTAGGCGAGAATAAACGCGACAAAGCGCGGCTGGCGCAAAGGCGTCCACCATGGGACTCGTCTGCGCGTTGTTGTCGTGTGCCCGTCGGCGGGCAGACAGAAAAAGAGCACCGCCAGCGCCAGAAGAAATATTCCCGCGCCGGCGAGGGCGATATGCCGAAAGCCGATCCCGCTCAGCACGCCTCCGGCCACCGGGCCGATCACCGCTCCCAGTTCACCGCATACCGCAAACAGCGCAAACCACTCGGCGCGACTGCGTTTCCCGTTGGCCTGGCTGAGGGTACCGGCCCGCGCCAGCAGGGCCTCTATCGACGGGGAGAACAGGGCGCCGCCGACGCCGGTCAGGCAGGCGCCGAGGATAATGGGCCACAGCGACGCCCCGCACGCCAGCAGGAGAAAACCGGCGACGCGAACGACGCAGCCGGCGAGAATGATCGCCTTAGCGCCATAGCGGTCGGCCAGCGTCCCGCCGAGGATAAACATGCCCTGCTGAGAGAAGGTACGCAGCCCGAGGATCAGGCCGATAAGTCCGCCTGAGAGCAGCATGTCGTCGCGCAGGAAGAGGGCGAGGAAAGGAACGACCGCGTAAAAGCCAATATTAAAAACGAACTGGCTTCCCAGTAACACCGGAGGCCAGAGGGTTGCCGCAGGGCGCAGGGAGAAAAGAGGCATATCCGCCCAACCTAAATGATGAAATGAATGTGCTTTTTGCCGTGGTAAGGGGAGATCTCGATTTTGGTTTTCACCCGGAAAACGTCCCACAGCAGCGCTTCGGACAAAATCTCCTCCGGCGTCCCGCTGGCGAGGATCTGCCCCTGCTGCATCACGATCAGCGAATCGCAGAACATCGCGGCATGGTTAAGATCGTGAATGGCCACAATGCTGGTTACCGGCAGCTCGCTGATCAACTGCATTAACTGCATCTGATGGTGTATATCCAGATGGTTGGTCGGCTCATCCAGCAGGATTTCGCTCGGGCTCTGCGCCAGCGCGCGGGCGATATGCACCCGCTGCCGCTCGCCGCCGGAGAGGCTTAACCATCCCTGTTCGCTTTTCTCCAGCATCGCCACCCGCTGCAGCGCGGCGGCAATCGCCTCGTCATCCTGAGCGCTCCAGTTTGAGAGCGGAGAGTGGTGGGGAATGCGTCCCAGGCGCACGACGTCGCGCACCCGCATATTGGCCTCGGTCATGCCGTGTTGCTCGACGAAAGCCACGCGGCGGGCGAGCTGCTTTTTCGCCATCCGGGCGATATCCTGGCCGTCGAGGGTGACGCGACCTGCATCCGGGCGGCGCAGGCCCGCCAGAACGCGCAGCAGCGAGGATTTGCCGCAGCCGTTGGGCCCCAGCAGCCCGACCGTTTCGCCTCGCGGCACCCGCAGCGAGACATTATTGACGATGACCTTTTTGCCTGCCTTCCAGGTGATATTTTCAGCGCAAATACTCATCACTTATTCCTTGAGCGGTAGATAATCACGGCAAAGAAAGGCACCCCAACCAGGGCGGTTACTACCCCAACGGGCAGACTTTGCGGGGCAATCAGCAGGCGCGACGCAATGTCCGCCAGTACCATCAATATCGCCCCTGCCAGCGCGCTGGCGATCAGCAACGTTCGGTGCAGCGGGCCAAAGAAGAAACGCATCACGTGCGGCACCACCAGGCCAACAAAGCCGATTGAGCCGGCCATGCTGACGATGGTGGCGGTGATCAGCGCCGCAGTGGTGAAGAGGATCAGGCGCACGCGCGGCACAGCAATCCCCAGCGAGGCGGCGGCATCGTCGCCGAAGGTGAACGCGTCCAGCGCCCGGGCATACCACAGGCAGACCGCCAGACCCGCGAGCACCACCACAATGACCAGCTGGAATTCGGGCCAGCGAACGCCGCTGAAGCTGCCCAGCAGCCAGAACATCACATCGCGCGCCTGCTGCGCGCTGGCGGAGGTGCTGATGGTATAGGCCGTGATGGCGTTAAATAACTGCGAGGCGGCAACGCCCGCAAGAATCGTACGCTCATTGCCGCCGCGCGCGCCGTTAGTCAGCAAGGCGACAAAGGCGAAGGCGGCGAAGGCCCCGGCAAAGGCCCCGGCCGAGAGGGAAATTGCGCCAGCGCCAAGGCCCAGCACCACGATCGACACCGCGCCGGTGGAGGCCCCGGCGGAGACGCCGAGGACGTAGGGTTCCGCGAGGGCATTTTTCAGCAGGCTTTGCAGCACGACGCCGCAGATAGCGAGGCCTGCGCCGCAGCAGGCGGCGACCAGCGCGCGGCTGAGGCGGAAATCCCAGATAACGCTCTCATAGATACGGTTGAGAGGCTCAGCGGTTAAGCCGGTTCTGTTGCTGATAGCGTAAAAGACATTCTGCAGCGGGATGGCCAGCTCGCCGACGCTGACGCCCACCGCTATCACCAGCGCCAGCACGATCGCTGCCAGTACACACCAGCCGGTGAGCAGCATGCTGCGGCGCGTCTCAATCGCGGCGACGCTCATCAGTTCAGCCCCATTTTTCTCAGCTGCTCGCCCACCTGTTCCGCGCCGTAAAGCGTGCGAATTGTCGGATTCATCGCCTGACCGTCCATGACCACGATATGGCCTTTTTTCACCGCCTCCAGCTGGCTGACGGCGGGATCGCTTTTGAGGAATTTGATCTTCTCCTCGGCCTTATCCAGCGCCCAGCGGTTACGGTCCAGGCTGGCGACCACGATCACATCCGGGTTGGCGGCAATAATGCTCTCCCAGCTCACCGTGGGCCACTCGGTCTCGGAGGTAATCGCATTATGTCCGCCCAGCACGCTGGCGATAAATCCGGAGGCGCTGTTTTTGCCGCCGACATAGGCATCGGCCGAAGGCGAGGCGCTGGAGAACCAGAAGACGAAGGAGAGATCTTTTTTGCTTTTACCAAACTCCTGGCGCAGGTCGGCTTCACGTTTTTTGAAATCGGCAATCAGCGCCTGACCACGATCTTCGACGTTGAAAATGCGGGCGAAATCGCTAATTTCCTGATACAGCCAGGTCATATCCCACAGCTTTTGCCGGCTGCCGTACATATCGCCGGTGGCCTTTTTGGTGGCGCACATCCCCGGTGAGACGTAGCTGTTCACGCCGACGGTGGCGAGATCTTCACGCCTGGCGACTTTGCTTTCCGGCCCCAGCAGCAGCGGCAACTGGGCGGGAACGAAATCAGGATTTTGCGCCAGCACCGATTCCAGGCTCGGAATTTCCACCGTCAAGGTTTTAATCTTCGCGTTTTGCTCAGCCAGCTGCGGTAAAACGCTGGTCGGCCAGAAGGCGCTGGCGACTACCTGCTTTTGCAGCCCGAGCAGCAGCAGAATTTCGACCGTATTTTGCCCCAGCGCGACCACGCGCTCCGGCGGCCGGGTGAAGGTCTCCTGATAGCCGCAGTTTTCAATCGTCAGGGGGTAGGTTGTTGCCAGCGCGGAACTGACGGCGGTGAACATCAAGCCTAACGCGCAAAGGACCTTCTTCATTAAACGCTATCCTTGTAAACAGGCGAGTGGATGACCAGCAAATGGGAGTAATGCAAATGAAACTCATTATTGGGGCGGGGTTTTATACAATGCCATATTTACAGTGTCAATGAGTGACTATTTCCGCAGGCAATGAAATGCCCGCGCGATGGGGCGGGTCAGCTCGCCAGTGGGCCACGAATATACGCCTGCAACCCCTGGGCGAGAAAATCAAATACCCGCTTACAGGCAGGGCTGTGGCGCAGATCCTCATGCATTACCAGCCAGGTATCAAGATACAGAGAAAAGTCGGCCGCCAGCACTCGCTGCAGGGGAATAATGCCATCCGCAAGAGGCGCCTGGCAGATGCCGATCCCCGCTCCGGCGCGGATCAGGCTCAACTGGGCGAGGTCGCTATCGGTCCGCATCGCGAAGGCCTCACGCTGAAAACGAGGGTAAGCCTGCAGCGCCCGGCGCACGAGGGGGGTGGCGCTATCAAAACCAATCAGCGCGTGGCTGGCCAGATCGTCGAGGGTCGCGGGCAGGCCCTGGCGCGTCAGGTAGGCGGCGGTGGCATGTAATCCAAGCTCAATCCTGCCGAGACGGCGGGCGATAAGCTGCTCCTGCTGCGGGGCGACCATCCGCACCGCGATATCCGCCTCCCGGTGAAGCAGATCCTGAAACCGATTGGAGAGCATCAGTTCGATGACGATATTCGGGCACGCCTGCCTGAGCCGGGCAACCAGCGGCGGCAGCACCTCGGCGCCGACCACCTCGCTGGCGGCCACCCGCACCACGCCACGCAGATCGGCTCTGTCGCGACTAAAGTTGGCCGCCGTGCGTTCCAGCGCCCGGGCGGTGTTGTCCATCGCCTCGGCGTGCATCCGCAGCGCCAGCGCCGCGTCGGTCGCCAGCAGGCCGGTTTGCGAGCGGGTAAATAAGGCCTGGCCGAGGGCGTTTTCCAGCCCGGCAATATGGCGCCCCGCCGTCGGCTGAGTGATGTTCAGGGTACGCGATGCGCCCGATAAAGAGCCTTCCTGCAGGACGGCGAGAAAAGTTCGGTACCACTCCCAGGGAATAGAGGTATTCATACAAATATGTATAGCCGCTCGACGATGGTATGCAATTTCATTTGATATGAGCCACAGGTAGGCTGTCAAGCATCCATTAGCGAACGGGGAAAGAGGATGAACAGCAGCGGCAAGGTACTTATTCTGGGAGCAAGCGGGGGCATCGGCGGGGAAGTGGCGCGCCGGCTGGTGGCAGACAACTGGCAGGTTCGGGCGCTGAAGCGCGGCGCTCAGATTTGCGGTCCCGCAGATGGCATGCAGTGGATAGCCGGCGACGCGCTGGATGGCGGCCAGGTCGCGGCGGCGGCTGCCGGTTGCGACGTCATCGTCCATGCGGTGAATCCGCCGGGCTACCGGCACTGGCGGCAACAGGTACTGCCTATGCTGCGCAACACCCTGCAGGCCGCCGAACGGCAGCGGGCGCTTGTAGTCCTGCCCGGCACGGTCTACAACTATGGACCGGATGCCTTTCCGCTGATTGCTGAAGAGGCCGCACAACAGCCGGTGACCCGCAAAGGCGCCATCCGGGTGGCGATGGAGCTGGCGCTGGAGGATTACGTGCAGCGCGGCGGCCGGGCGTTGATTGTCCGGGCGGGCGATTTTTTTGGCCCGCGCGCCGGAAATAACTGGTTTTCGCAAGGGCTGCTCAAGCCTGGTCAGCTTCCCCGCATCATTAGCTACCCGGGGACGATCGGCGTCGGGCATCAGTGGGCCTGGCTGCCCGACGTCGCCGCCACCATTGCCGCGCTGCTGGCCCGCAGGCGCGAGCTTGAGCCTTTCGCCCGCTTTCATATGCAGGGCCACTGGGACCCGGACGGCAGCGAAATGAGTCAGGCGATCCAGCGGGTGGTCGCCCGCTATGGCGGCAGGGCGGTAGTGAAGTCCTTTCCCTGGTGGCTGGTGAAGATGGCGGCGCCCTTCAACGCCACCCTGCGCGAAATGGTCGAGATGCACTATCTCTGGCGTCTGCCGGTACGCCTGCGCAACGATAAACTGGTTGATTTTTTAGGCGCGGAACCGCATACCCCGCTCGACAGCGCGGTGTATCAGACGCTGCAAGGCCTGGGTTGTCTGCCCGCCGGCGCGATAAACACCGAGGCGTGACGCGGCGAAGCGGATCGCAAACCGGGGCGTTATTGTGACCAAATCATAATAACGTCACTCGTTGTCAAACGATAACGATCGCATTAAGCTAAACGGATGACGAAAAATACCCCCACCCCTGCAAGCCGTGGTCCCCATGACCACAGCGTTCGGGACCAGATTCTTGACGCGGCCATGGCGCACTTTAGTCGCTATGGCTATGAGAAAACGACGGTCACCGATCTCGCCAAAGCGATAGGCTTTTCCAAAGCCTATATCTATAAATTCTTTGACTCCAAGCAGGCGATTGGCGAGGCGATTTGCGCCAGCCGGCTGGAGAAGATCATGGTGGCCGTCAGCGCGGCCATCGCCGATGCGCCGTCCGCCAGCGAGAAACTGCGCCGCCTGTTCCGGGCGCTGACCGAGGCTGGCAGTGAACTGTTTTTCGAGGATCGCAAACTGTACGACATCGCCGCCGTCGCGGCGCGCGATAAATGGCCTTCAACGGAACAGTATGCCGGTCATCTGCAGCAGCTGATTGGTCAAATCCTTGTCGAAGGCCGCCAGGCGGGTGAGTTCGAGCGCAAAACCCCGCTGGATGAAGCGACCCTGGCGGTGTATATGGTGATGTGTCCTTTCATCAACCCGGTGCAGTTGCAATACAATCTCGACACCGCGCCCACCGCGGCGGTGCTGCTTGCCTCCCTGATCCTGAGAAGTCTCTCCCCCTGATTAGTGACTATTGACTTTATTGGTCACTAGTCTGAGAATGCGGTCACCATCCGGTCTTTTCATTAAGGTGACCCATGCTCAGGCTCAACGCCGTCCATCTTGCCGTCTGCCTCCTGCCGCTGGCCCTCGCGGGCTGCGGCGAACCTGCCGATCATGACGACCCCCGCATCCGACCGCCGCTGGTCCGGGTGGCGACCGTCGAGCGCGCGGAGGCCGGCTCGCGGGCCTTTACCGGCGTGGTAGTAGCCCGAACCCAAAGCGACCTCGGCTTCAGGGTGGCGGGAAAAGTGCTTGAACGGCGGGTGGAAACCGGGCAGAGCGTCAAGCGCGGTCAGCTGCTGCTGCGCCTGGATCCGGCTGATCTAGCCTTGCAAGCGCAGTCCCAACAGCGGGCCGTAGATGCCGCGCGGGCGCGAGCCAAAAAGGCGGCCAACGATCTGGCCCGCTATCGCGGCCTGGTGGCGAGCGGCGCCATCTCTGCCGCGGAATTCGACCAGATTAACGCGGCAGCAGAGGCGGCGAGAGCCGACCTCAGCGCGGCCCAGGCGCAGGCCAATGTGGCGCAAAACGCCACCGGCTATGCCGGACTGCTGGCGGATGCTGACGGCGTGGTGGTGGAAACCCTCGCTGAGCCGGGACAGGTGGTCAGCGCCGGGCAGGTGGTGATCCGCCTGGCGCGGGCGGGGCAGCGCGAAGCGCGGGTGCAACTGCCGGAGACGCTGCGCCCGGCGGTTGGCAGCGAGGCGCTGGCGACACGCTATGGCAGCGAATCTCAGCCGGTCACGGCGACCCTGCGCCTGCTTTCGGACGCGGCTGACGCCACCACCCGCACCTTTGAAGCGCGCTATGTGCTGAACGGCGCGCTGGCGAATGCCCCGCTGGGGTCTACCGTGACCCTGCGCATCGGCAACGACCAGGCGCCAGGCCAGGTGATGGCGGTGCCCCTGGCGTCGGTCTACGATCCGGGTAACGGCCCTGGCGTCTGGCGCATTGCCTCTCGTCCGACCACCGTCTCCTGGCAACCGGTAACTGTGCTCGGCCTGGATGATGAAACCGCGCGGGTGACCGGCCCGCTGAAGCCCGGCGAGCCGATCGTCGCCCTGGGCGCCCATCTTCTGCACCAGGGCGAGGCGGTGCGTCTGGCGGAACGACGCGAGCATAATGCCGCCGGGAGCCAGCCATGAGCGCCGGGCGTTTTAATCTCTCCGCGCTGGCCGTCCGCGAGCGGTCGGTGACCCTGTTTTTGATTATCCTTATCTCCGTCGCCGGGCTGGTGGCGTTCTTCGGACTCGGGCGAGCGGAAGATCCGCCCTTTACGGTCAAGCAAATGACGGTCATTACCGTCTGGCCCGGCGCCACCGCGCAGGAGATGCAGGATCAGGTCGCCGAGCCGCTGGAAAAACGGCTCCAGGAGCTAAAGTGGTACGATCGCACGGAGACCTATACCCGGCCTGGCATGGCGTTGATCACCCTGTCGCTGCAGGATCAGACCCCGCCTTCCGAGGTGCCGGAGCAGTTTTATCAGGCGCGCAAAAAGCTCGGGGATGAGGCGAAAAACCTGCCTGCCGGCGTCTCCGGCCCGATGATGAATGACGAATTCGCCGATGTCACCTTTGCCCTCTTTGCCCTGAAAGCACGGGGAGAACCGCCGCGGCAGCTGGTGCGTGACGCCGAAGCCCTGCGCCAGCAGCTGCTGCATGTTCCCGGGGTGAAAAAAGTGAATATCCTCGGCGAACAGGCGGAGCGCATTTATCTCTCGTTTTCTCATGACCGTCTCGCCACCCTGGGCCTTTCACCAGAGGCGATTTTTGCCGCGCTGAACAGCCAGAATGTGCTGACCGCCGCCGGGGCTATCGAGACCCGGGGCGGGCAGATCTTTATCCGCCTCGACGGGGCGTTCGACCGCCTGCAGCAGATCCGCGACACGCCGATTATTGCCGGGGGCAGAACGCTGAAACTGGCCGATGTCGCCACGGTTGAGCGGGGATATGAAGATCCCGCGACCTTCCTGATCCGCCATCAGGGCGAACCGGCGCTGCTGCTGGGGGTGGTGATGCGCGAGGGCTGGAATGGTCTGGCGCTGGGGAAAGCGCTGGACGCCGAAACGACCAGCATCAATCAGAGCCTGCCGCTCGGCATGTCGTTGACCAAGGTGACCGATCAGTCGGTGAATATCAGCGCCGCGGTCGATGAGTTCATGATCAAATTCTTTGTCGCCCTGCTGGTGGTGATGACGGTGTGCTTTGTCAGCATGGGGTGGCGCGTGGGCGTGGTGGTCGCGGCGGCGGTGCCTTTAACCCTCGCCGTGGTGTTTGTGGTGATGGCGGCGACCGGCAAAAACTTCGACCGCATCACTCTCGGCTCGCTGATCCTCGCCCTGGGGCTGCTGGTGGATGATGCCATCATTGCCATCGAAATGATGGTGGTCAAAATGGAGGAGGGGTATGACCGCCTCAAAGCCTCGGCCTATGCCTGGAGCCATACCGCCGCGCCCATGCTGGCCGGTACCCTGGTGACGGCCGTGGGCTTTATGCCCAATGGATTTGCGCAGTCCACCGCCGGGGAGTACGCCAGCAATGTGTTCTGGATCGTCGGTATCGCGCTGATTGCCTCCTGGATTGTGGCGGTGATTTTTACCCCCTGGCTGGGGGTGCACCTGTTGCCGGACAGAAAGCCCGTGGCGGCCGGCCACGCCGCGCTGTATGACACCCCGCACTATCAGCGCTTCCGTCGGCTGCTGACCCGGGTTATTGCTCATAAATGGCGCGTGGCCGCCGGAGTGGTGGCGCTGTTTATCGTGGCGATCCTGGGCATGAGCGTGGTGAACAAGCAGTTTTTCCCCACCTCCGATCGTCCGGAAGTGCTGGTTGAAGTGCAGCTGCCTTACGGGTCGTCGATTAGCCAGACCAGCGCCGCGGCGGCGAAAATTGAGCACTGGCTGCAGCGGCAGCCGGAGGCGAAGATTGTCACCAGCTATATCGGCCAGGGCGCGCCGCGCTTTTACCTGGCGATGGCTCCGGAATTGCCCGATCCCTCCTTCGCCAAACTGGTGGTGTTGACCGACGGGCAGGGTGCCCGCGAGGCGCTCAAGCGGCGGCTGCGGGAGGCGGTGGCCAATGGCCTGGCGCCGGAGGCGCGGGTGCGCGTCACTCAGCTGGTGTTTGGCCCTTATTCGCCTTATCCGGTCGCCTGGCGGGTGATGGGGCCCGATCCGCACGCTCTGCTCGACATCGCCGAGCGGGTTAAATCGGTGCTGCAGGCCAGTCCGCTGATGCGCACCGTCAATACCGACTGGGGTTCGCGGGTACCGGTGATGCATTTCAGCCTCAATCAGGACCGGCTGCAGGCGAGCGGACTCAGCTCCCAGTCCGTCGCCCAGCAGCTGCAGTTCCTGCTGTCAGGGATCCCGATCACCACCGTCCGGGAAGATATTCGCGCCGTGCAGGTGATCGGCCGCGCGGCGGGCGACATCCGTCTGGATCCGGCGAAAATCGCCGACTTCACCCTGGTGGGCAGCGGCGGGCAGCGGGTTCCCTTGTCACAGATTGGCGACGTGTCGATCAGGATGGAGGACCCGCTGCTTCGCCGTCGCGACCGCACGCCGACCATCACCGTCCGCGGAGATGTTGCGGAGAACCTGCAGCCGCCGGATGTCTCCACCGCGCTGATGAAGCCGCTGCAGCCCATTATCGATTCGCTGCCGCCTGGCTATCGCATCGAGACGGCGGGGTCGATTGAGGAATCCGGCAAGGCCACCCGGGCGATGGTGCCGTTATTTCCGATAATGATCGCCCTCACGCTGCTGATCATTATCCTGCAGGTGCGTTCGCTGTCGGCGATGGTCATGGTTTTCCTGACCGCGCCGCTGGGGCTGATTGGCGTGGTCCCGACGCTGCTGCTGTTCAATCAGCCGTTTGGCATCAATGCCCTGGTGGGCCTGATCGCCCTGTCGGGGATCCTGATGCGCAATACGCTGATCCTGATTGGCCAAATCCATCATAACCAACAGGCGGGGCTCGATCCGTTCCACGCGGTGGTGGAGGCGACGGTGCAGCGCGCCCGCCCGGTTCTGCTGACCGCGCTGGCGGCGATCCTGGCGTTCATTCCGCTCACTCATTCGGTCTTCTGGGGAACGCTCGCCTATACGCTGATTGGCGGGACGCTGGGGGGAACCATCATGACCCTTATCTTCCTGCCGGCCATGTACGCGATCTGGTTCCGCATCCGTCCGGAGAACACGGTACAACAGACAGAGTTGCACCTTCAGAGGTAATTCCACTTTGCCGGACCTGGGCGAGGCACATGGCCAGGCCAGGTCCCGGGCAGCGTCAGGCGGGTAAGGATACCGGCACCGCATGAGTGCGGTGTTGATCCTGTTCGAGGCGATCAAGGCAATCGAGGCTGATGGCCGATGGCGAGGTCGCGCCGGTGAGGGTCATGGTAACCTTCATATCCTCGGCAAATAAGCGCAGCAGATGCGCCACGCCCGCTTCGCCCGCCGCGGCCAGGGCATAAATATAGGCCCGACCGAGCAGCACGCCTTTCGCGCCGAGGGCCAGCAGACGTATAACGTCCACGCCGGAGCGCACCCCGGAATCGGCAAGCACTGTCAGATCGTCGCCGACCGCATCCACCACCCTGGGCAGCGCCCGGGCGGTGGGGATGGCGCCATCGAGCTGTCTGCCGCCATGATTTGACACCACAATACCATCGGCGCCCAGCCGCACGGCATTGCGCGCATCGTCGGCATCGAGGATCCCTTTGATGATTAATTTTCCTTGCCAGCTGTCGCGGATCCACTCCAGATCGTGCCAGGCGATGGACGGGTCGAAGTTGTTGCTGATGAACCCCATATAGTCGTCCATGGTCATTTTGTGGCCGGTGTAGGCTTCGATATTACCAAACGACAGGGGTCTGCCCGCCAGCCCGACGTTCATCGCCCAGCGCGGATGGGTGCAAGCCTGGAGATATTGTCGCAGGGTGGCGTGCGGCCCGGACATCCCTGAGCGGTTATCGCGATACCGCGAGCCGGGGATTGGCATATCGACGGTAAATACCAGGGTTTTCATGCCAGCGGCCCAGGCGCGCTCCAGCGCGTTACGCATATAGCCGCGATCTTTCAGTACGTACAGCTGGGACCAGAGCGCGCCGCTGGCGTGGCTCGCCACCTCTTCAATCGAGCAGACCGACACGGTGGATAAGGTGTACGGGATCCCGGCGCGGGAGGCGGCGCGGGCCGCCTGGACTTCGCCGCGGCGGGCGTACATCCCGGTGGCGCCGACGGGCCCCAGCGCCACGGGCATCGCCCATGGGGCATCAAGGATCGTGGTCGCCAGCGTCGGTTCGCCGGCCCCGCACAGTACGCGCTGGCGAAGAGCTACCGAGGCAAGTTCGGCGGCGTTGGCGTTCATGGTGTTTTCCGCCACCGCGCCACCGTCAATATAATCGAAAAGGAAGCGGGGCAGACGACGACGAGCGGCTTCGCGATAATCGCTGGGGGCTGAAACAATCATTATTATGTCCTTATGTCTTTTAACCTAACTGGATGTTCTGCAGGCAAAAAAACTATAGGCTTCTAAAAACCGGTGGGGAAATGAAATATTAGCATTCCCACTATTCCCTCATGGAATAATCTGCGTTGCACTCTGTGGTTGTTATTTTCTTTTAATGCTAACCGGTAAGGACATTATTTTTTGCGCCGGGCGCGGATTGGGCACAATAAATCAGCCTTGCGCCAGGCCACAGCACTGAAAAGGGGAAGGAGAGATCAGCCCGGCGCCAGGGAATACGCGCGCAGAAAGACGTCCAGGGCGCGCTCAACCCGCTGTTTGATTTCGTCGTCGGACAGCGGAGGTCTTGCGCCAAGTTTTATCGCCAGGCTGGTCATTCCCAGCCATAAACCGGCCAGTTCGTCGGCAGCCTCCTGCGGATCGCAGGCTCGTAAAGTACCGGCTTCGATCGCCTCGGCGATGATCGCTTCCAGCATCTGCTGCGCGCGCCCCGGCCCGGCGGCGTAAAAGCGGCCGGGGAGATCGGGGTGACGCACGGCAGCCGAGGCGATCAGTCGGTCCCAGCCGGTCAGTTCCCGCTGGTTGATAAAGCGGACAAAGCGATAGCCAAACGCCGTCAGTACCTCGATCAGCGGCAGATGATGGCGCTGGGCGAAATCATGGTCGCTGATGGTGAGATCCGATTCCTGGCGTAAGACCGCCTCTATCAGATGTTCTTTATCGCTGAAATTGGCATACAGGGTGGCTTTCGCCACCCCGGCTACGCGGGCGATTTCGGCCGTTGTCACCTCCAGGCCCTGTTCCAGAAACAGCTTACGGGCGGCCTGAAGTATCGCCTGCGTTTTCAACGGATCTTTTGGCCGACCTTTCTGACGAGGGGTTTCGTTCATCGCCGATAGCCTGCAAACAGCGCGCTCATAATTAATCCTCCGACCACGGTAATGTGTTCAAGCGCAATATGGAATTCCTCAGTGCGCCGGGGTTCACTGAAGGCCCAGAAGGCGTGTCCCAGCGGAATAGTGAGTAATGTAAACACAATCAGCATCCCCGATCCAATCCAGCCGTAGCCGGCAGGATTAAAAACGATCAGCGCCGAACCCGCCAGCTGGCAAAAAATCGTGCCCGCCGCGAACAAGACCGGCCACGGCAGGCCGACGGTCACCATCTCTTGAACGATCTCCGCGAAATGAAAGACGCCGTAGATGCCTGCCATCCAGAAGAAGAAGGTCACCAGGACGCGAGAGAGACAAAGGGTGATGAAAAATAAGGTCGAATTAGGCATAAGATTTTACGCAATTGATAATTAACAGACCAATGAGTCTAAAAAATAATTTCAAGACTCACAAGTCTGTTAATTGTTCATTAGTGTTATGCCATTGCAATCAGCCGCTTAGTTTGTTTTTCTCCTGCCAGGTGCCCTGCCGCAGGCTTTGCGTCAGACGTAAAGAAGGTGAATTTGAAATTGAGCAGATGGTATCTTTTGCTAGCCTTTCTGAGGAGGACAGACGGAGCGACACCATGAAAGATAAAGATGAACAAACGGCATTGATTGGCATGGCCATCGGCGCGGCGGTCATTAGCTTAGTGGCTACACAAAAGCAGATTAATCAGGGGAGTATCGTGGATGAACTGGTGAGGCTGGGCAGACAGAAGGGGGACGGGGTAGAGGATGAGGTCTTTGTCCAGGCCGCCCGGCTGGTGAGTAAAGGCACCTAGCCAGCCGGTATCCCGCCTGGCAGCCCCGTTTGCCCGTTTTATTTTAGTTTTTATTTCCCGAACGCGGCCAGGCGAGCGGCGCTTATTCCTTTCCTGAAGCGTTACCGGCGGGCGCTTTCACTACCCGCTTTTTTCTAGCGCATGGCCGGGGCCGCGCCCTGCGCTGGCATGGTCTTTCTGTTACGTTGTCACTTTATGCTCGCCTGCAAAGGATAACCAGCAGGGTGGTCTGCCGCTATTGCATAAATCGGTATTTTCGATACATCTTTGCCATTGCGTGCGGAGATAGAATGATTTCAAAATAACATATTATAAATCAATGCATTAAGTTCTATTTGCACGCCCTGATAATCCCCGGGCGAGGGTCTATGCTTATAAAAAGCACTAAATGAGGCAATACCCCTGCTGCAGAAGGGTTGAAGTGATAATCATTATCACTAACATGGCGGTATGCCTTGATGGCGCCAACCTGGAGGTCTATCGATGGAAGTACAAGCAGGAACTTTTAATCCCGCCGATTTCAGCTGGCAGGGACTGACCATGACGCCGGCCGCTGCCGCGCATATCCGCGATCTGATGCGCAAGCAGCCGGATAAGAAAGGGCTGCGGCTGGGCATTAAAACCAGCGGCTGCGCTGGTTTTGGCTATGTGCTCGAAATGATTGCCGAGCCGGCGCCCGACGATCTGCTCTTTGAATCTGACGGGGCGAAGCTGTTTGCGCCGCTGCAGGCGATGCCGTTCATCGACGGCACCGAGCTGGATTATGTCCGGGAAGGTTTAAATGAAATCTTTAAATTTCATAACCCGAAAGCGCAGCATGAGTGCGGCTGCGGCGAAAGTTTTGGGGTGCAGGCGGAGTAACTATGTCGCGTAATACTGAAGCAACTGACGATGTCAAAACCTGGACCGGCGGCCCGCTCAACTACAAAGAGGGCTTTTTTACTCGCCTGCAAACCGATGAGCTGGCCAAAGGCATTAATGAAGAAGTCGTTCGGGCTATCTCGGCTCGCCGCAATGAGCCGCAGTGGATGTTGGAGTTTCGTCTGAATGCCTACCGGGCGTGGCTGGAAATGGAGGAGCCGCACTGGCTGAAAGCGCATTACGATAAGCTGAATTATCAGGATTACAGCTACTATTCCGCGCCCTCCTGCGGCAACTGCGATGAGACCTGCGCCTCCGAGCCTGGCGCGGTGCAGCAGACCGGGGCCAATACCTTTCTGACCAGCGAGGTGGAAGAAGCCTTTAACCAGCTGGGCGTGCCGGTACGCGAAGGGCGCGAGGTGGCGGTGGACGCGATATTTGACTCGGTGTCGGTGGCGACCACCTACCGAGAAAAGCTGGCCGAGCAGGGGATCATCTTCTGTTCTTTCGGTGAGGCGATCCACGACCATCCGGAACTGGTGAAAAAGTATCTGGGCACCGTAGTGCCGGGGAATGACAACTTCTTTGCCGCGCTGAACGCCGCGGTGGCTTCGGACGGCACCTTTATCTATGTGCCGAAGGGCGTCCGCTGCCCGATGGAGCTGTCGACCTATTTCCGCATCAACGCCGAAAAGACCGGGCAGTTTGAACGCACCATTCTGGTGGCCGATGAAGGCAGCTACGTCAGCTATATTGAAGGCTGCTCGGCGCCGGTGCGCGACAGCTATCAGCTGCATGCCGCGGTCGTTGAAGTCATCATCCATAAAGACGCGGAAGTGAAATACTCCACGGTGCAGAACTGGTTCCCCGGCGATAACAACACCGGCGGGATCCTCAACTTCGTCACCAAGCGCGCCCTGTGCGAAGGGGAGAACAGCAAAATGTCATGGACCCAGTCGGAAACCGGCTCGGCCATCACCTGGAAATACCCCAGCTGCATCCTGCGCGGCGATAACTCGATCGGCGAATTCTTTTCGGTGGCGCTGACCAGCGGCCATCAGCAGGCGGACACCGGCACCAAAATGATCCATATCGGCAAGAACACCCGCTCGACCATCATCTCGAAAGGGATCTCCGCCGGACACAGCCAGAACAGCTATCGCGGGCTGGTCAAAATCATGCCGACCGCCACCAACGCCCGCAACTATACCCAGTGCGATTCGATGCTGATCGGCCCGGACTGCGGGGCGCATACCTTCCCGTATGTAGAATGCCGCAACAACAGCGCCCAGCTGGAGCACGAGGCGACCACCTCGCGGATTGGCGAAGATCAATTGTTCTACTGCCTGCAGCGCGGGATCAGCGAAGACGATGCCATCTCGATGATCGTCAACGGTTTCTGTAAAGACGTCTTCTCCGAGCTGCCGCTGGAGTTCGCTGTAGAGGCGCAAAAATTGCTGGCCATTAGCCTTGAACATAGCGTCGGCTGATAATTAAGGAAAAAAGATGTTAAGTATTCAAGATTTACACGTCGCCGTCGAAGATAAAGCGATCCTGCGCGGGCTGAACCTTGAGGTGCGCCCGGGAGAGGTCCACGCCATTATGGGGCCGAACGGCTCAGGTAAAAGTACGCTTTCGGCCACCCTGGCCGGGCGTGAAGATTATGAGGTGACTGGCGGTCGCGTCGAATTTAAGGGCAAAAACCTGCTCGAACTCGCTGCGGAAGATCGCGCCGGGGAAGGTATCTTTATGGCCTTCCAGTATCCGGTAGAGATCCCCGGCGTCAGCAACCAGTTCTTCCTGCAGACTGCGCTGAATGCCGTGCGCAACTATCGTGGCCAGGAGGCGCTGGATCGTTTCGATTTCCAGGACTTAATGGAAGAAAAGATCAAGCTGCTGCAGATGCCGGAAGATCTCCTGACCCGCTCGGTGAACGTTGGCTTCTCCGGCGGTGAGAAAAAGCGCAACGATATTTTGCAAATGGCGGTGCTTGAGCCGGAGCTGTGCATTCTCGATGAATCGGATTCGGGGTTGGATATCGATGCCCTGAAAATCGTCTCGCAGGGAGTGAATGCCCTGCGCGACGGCAAACGCGCCTTTATCATTGTCACCCACTATCAGCGCATCCTTGACTATATCAAGCCGGACTATGTCCATGTGCTGTATCAGGGACGGATTGTGAAGTCGGGCGATTTCTCTCTGGTCAAACAGCTGGAGGAGCAGGGCTATGGCTGGCTTACCGAACAGCAGTAACGCGCTGCAGCAGTGGCACCATCTGTTTGAAGCGCAGGGCGGCCCGCGTACCCCGGAGGCCAGTCAGCATCTGCAGCAGCTGCTGCGCCTTGGGCTGCCGACGCGCAAGCACGAGGACTGGAAATACACTCCGCTGGATGCCCTACTTAACGGTCGCTTTGTCGCCGATGAGGGGGCCTCTCTCAGCGCTGAACAGCGTGATGCGCTGGCGCTGCCGCTGGACGCCTGGCGGCTGGTGTTTATCGATGGCCGCTATCATCCTCAGCTGAGCGACGAACTTGCCGCCAGCGGCGTGGAGGTCAGTGTCGATAATCAGCGCCAGCATCTGCCGGATGCCCTGCAGCCGGAGGTGTTTCTCCATCTGACCGAAAGCCTGGCCCAGACGGTGACCCGCATTCGCGTGCCGCGCAACCGCCGCCTGGATAAACCGCTGCTGCTGATGCATATCACCAGTGGCCTGGCCGGCGATGCGCTGAATACCGCCCACTATCGCCATCACCTGGCGCTGGAGAGCGGGGCGGAGGCGACGATTGTCGAGCATTACCTGAGCCTCAATGAACAGCCGCATTTCACCGGCGGGCGATTGACCATGACGGTGGCCGATAACGCGCACCTCCAGCATATCAAGCTGGCATTTGAGAATGCCCGCAGCTATCACTTCGCCCATAACGACCTGCTGCTGGGCCGCGACGCCTCGGCCTTCAGCAGCAGTTTCCTGCTTGGCGGCCAGGTGCTGCGTCACCAGACCAGCACCCGCCTGGGCGGCGAAAACAGCAACCTGCGCCTCAATTCGCTGGCGATGCCGGTGAAAAATGAGGTCTGCGATAGCCGCACCTGGCTCGACCATCAGGTCGGCTACTGCACCAGCCGCCAGCTGCACAAAACCATCGTCAGCGATAAGGGGCGGGCGGTGTTTAACGGGCTGATCAACGTCGCGCCGCTCGCGCTGAAAACCGACGGTCAGATGACCAACAATAATCTGCTGCTCGGGCGGCTGGCCGAGGTCGACACCAAACCGCAGCTGGAAATTTACGCCGATGACGTGAAATGCAGCCACGGGGCGACGGTGGGGCGCATTGACGAAGAGCAGCTGTTCTATCTGCGCTCGCGCGGTATCGAACAGCAGGCGGCGCAGCAGATGATCCTCTACGCCTTCGCCGCCGAGCTCACCGAGGCTATCCGCAGCGACGCGCTCAGAGAGCAGGTGCTGGCGCGTATTGGACAGCGTTTGCCGGGAGGCACAGTATGACATTTTCAGTAGAACAGGTTCGCGCCGATTTTCCGGTACTGAACCGGGAGGTCAACGGTCAGCCGCTGGTCTATCTCGACAGCGCCGCCAGCGCCCAGAAGCCGGAGGCAGTGATCGGCGCCGAAGCGGAATTCTATCGCCACGGCTACGCGGCGGTGCATCGTGGCATCCATACCCTCAGCGCGGAAGCCACCGCGCGGATGGAAGCCGTGCGTCAGCAGGCGGCCACCTTCCTTAACGCCGGGTCGGCGGAGGAAGTGGTGTTCGTCCGCGGCACCACCGAGGGTATCAACCTGGTGGCCAACAGCTGGGGAAACGCCAACGTCGGCGCCGGGGATAACATCATCATCAGCGAAATGGAGCACCACGCCAATATTGTGCCGTGGCAGATGCTGTGCGCCCGCGTCGGGGCTGAGCTGCGGGTGATCCCCCTGAACCCGGACGGTACGCTGCAACTGGATGTTGTCCCGGGACTGTTTGACCCGCGCACCCGCCTGCTGGCGATAACCGAGGTCTCCAACGTGCTGGGGACGGAAAACCCGCTGGCGGCGCTGATTGCTCTTGCGCATCAGCATGGCGCGAAAGTGCTGGTGGATGGCGCCCAGGCGGTGATGCACCACCCGGTGGACGTCCAGGCGCTGGGCTGCGATTTTTATGTTTTCTCCGCCCACAAGCTGTATGGGCCGACCGGGATCGGCGTGCTCTACGCCCGGTCCGAGCTGCTGCAGACGATGGCGCCTTGGGAAGGGGGCGGGTCGATGATCGCCACCGTCAGCCTGACGGAGGGCACCACCTGGAATCAGGCGCCGTGGCGCTTTGAGGCCGGCACGCCGAATACCGGGGGGATCATCGGCCTCGGCGCGGCGCTGACCTACGTCAGCCAGCTGGGACTGACGCAGATTGCCGAGTATGAGCAGACGCTGATGCGCTACGCGCTCGATGCCCTGCGCGCGGTACCGGATCTGATCCTTTACGGCCCGGCGCAGCGTAAAGGGGTAATTGCTTTCAACCTCGGTCAGCATCACGCCTATGACGTCGGCAGCTTCCTCGATAACTACGGGATCGCCGTGCGCACCGGACACCACTGCGCGATGCCGTTGATGGCCCGGTATCAGGTACCGGCTATGTGTCGGGCATCGCTGGCGATGTACAATACCACGGAAGAGGTGGACCGCCTGGTGGCCGGCCTCCAGCGGATCCGCAAACTGTTAGGGTAAAGGACGGGACAATGGCGGCACTACCGGACAAAGACAAACTGTTGCGTAACTTTAGCCGTTGCGCCAACTGGGAAGAGAAGTATCTCTATATCATCGAGCTTGGCCAGCGTCTGGCGCCGCTAAGCCCGGAAGAACATAGCGTGCAGAACATTATTCAGGGCTGTCAAAGCCAGGTCTGGATCGTGATGGACCAGGATCCCACAGGCGTGATCACCCTGCGCGGCGATAGCGATGCGGCGATCGTCAAGGGTCTGATAGCGGTGGTGTTTATCCTCTATGACCGGATGACCGCTCAGGACATCACCGAGTTCGACGTGCGTCCGTGGTTTGAAAAAATGGCGCTCACCCAGCATCTCACCCCCTCCCGCTCGCAAGGCCTCGAAGCCATGATCCGCGCGATACGCGCGAAAGCGGCAAATATTAGCTAGAATAAACAGGTAGATTTCATTCTGTTACGTCCGGCAGGGCGCTGACCCTGCCGCCGTTCAGTCTCCTGGCGTTTTATCAGCGAAAGAAGGAATCTCAGTATGAAACGCAAAACGATGATCACCTTAGCCCTTCTCAGCGCCCTTGGCGCCTCCTCGGCCGCCTGGGCCGTTGATTATCCGCTTCCTCCCGCCAACAGTCGGCTGATTGGTCAGAATCAGTACTGGACGGTCCAGGAGGGAGATCGCAACCTGCAGGCGATTGCGCGCCATTTCGATACCGCGGCGATGCTGATCCTCGAAGCCAACGATACGATTGCGCCGGTGCAGCCGAAGCCCGGCACTCAGGTCCTTATCCCTTCTCAGATGCTGCTGCCCGACGTGCCGAGGGAGGGCATTGTCGTCAACCTCGCCGAACTGCGGCTGTATTACTTCCCGCCGGGAGAGAATCAGGTGCAGGTCTATCCGCTGGGCATTGGCCAGTTAGGTCTGGAAACGCCGGAGATGACCACCCGCGTGGGGCAGAAGATCCCTAACCCTACCTGGACGCCTACCGCCGGCATCCGCGCGCGCTCGCTGGAGAAAGGGGTGACGCTGCCGGCAGTGGTCCCGGCCGGACCGAACAATCCCCTGGGGCGCTATGCGCTGCGTCTGGCCTACGGTAACGGTGAATATCTCATCCACGGAACTAACGCCCCAGACAGCGTTGGTCTGCGCGTCAGCTCGGGCTGTATGCGGATGAACGCTGATGACATCAAAGCGCTGTTCAGCCAGGTGAAAACCGGGACGCCGGTACGGATTATCAATCAGCCGGTGAAGTTTGCCGTCGAGCCGGATGGTAAACGCTATGTCGAAGTCCACAGGCCGCTTTCGCAGACCGAAGGGGAAAACACCCGGACCATCGCTTACACGCTGCCAGCGGCGTTTCACGCCTTCGCAGAGGATAAAGCAGTGGATGACCTGCAGTTGAAAAAAGCGATGTCGAGAAGGGCGGGGTATCCGGTGGTGGTGTCGGCGGGGGCAGGTAGCACGGCGACGTCGCTGTCGGCGCAGAATAGTTCGTCTGACAACGGTCTGCTTACCCAATAGCCCTCATGCTGAGGGCAAAAAAAATGGCGCACAGAGTGCGCCATTTTTATTACCAGAACTCTTACTTACGGTAAGAGTGAGCCTGGTTGTCCAGACGCTGGTTAGCGCGAGCTGCGTCGTCTTTAGCAGCCTGAACGTCGGAACGCATTGCGTTCACGTCGTTGCTCAGCTGGTCAACTTTAGCGTTCAGAGTCTGAACGTCAGAAGACAGCTGATCGATTTTAGCATTGCTGGAGCAACCAGCCAGCAGAGTAGAACCCAGGATTACCGCGCCCAGTACCAGTTTAGTACGATTCATTATTAATACCCTCTAGATTGAGTTAATCTCCATGTAGCGTTACAAGTATTACACAAAGTTTTTTGGGATGAGAATATTTTTTTTACCTGAACGCACTTATTTTTGATCGTTCGCTCAAAGAAGCATCGAATTGCTCAGAATCGCTGAAAAAGGCGAGTGAAAACAGCGCGCTTCCATCGGATTCATCTTAGATAATCCCTTATTAAATAGTAAATTCCGATTTGCATTTTTAATAGGAAGAGCTAATCAATGAATAAAAAAAAGCGCCCCGCGAGGCGCTTTATTAAAAAAAACCAATTAACCTGTAAATTATTACAGCACGTGTACGGAAGCGGTATTAGTCGTGCCGCTCGGCACTAATGCGCCGGAAACCATCACCACTACGTCGCCTTTACGCGCGAGGCCGCTCTTCAGCGCCAGGTCTTTGCCCAGATGATAGAAATCATCGGTAGAGGCAATCTCTTCCACCAGCTGCGGTACCACGCCTTTGCTCAGCACCAGCTGACGAGCGGTGGTTTCGTTGGTGGTCAGCGCCAGGATGGTGGCATCCGGGAAGTATTTGCGCACAGCGCGTGCGGATTTACCGCCCTGGGTGGCGACCACGATCAGCGGCGCTTCCAGTTTCTCAGCGGTTTCTACCGCGCCGCGGCACACCGCTTCGGTGATGCGCAGTTTACGGTTGTCGTTGTTGAAGTCCAGACGGCTGGTCATCACGCGGTCGGTACGTTCGCAAATGGTCGCCATGATGGTGACCGCTTCCAGCGGGTATTTACCTTTCGCGGATTCGCCGGACAGCATCACCGCATCGGTGCCGTCGAGGATGGCGTTAGCCACGTCGCCGGCTTCAGCGCGGGTCGGACGCGGGTTCTTGATCATGGAGTCCAGCATCTGGGTGGCGGTGATAACCACTTTACGCGCGCGGATACATTTTTCGATGATCATTTTCTGGGCGAAGATAACTTCTTCAACCGGGATCTCCACGCCCATGTCGCCACGCGCAACCATGATGCCGTCAGACGCTTCGAGGATTTCGTCGAAGTTGTTCAGGCCTTCCTGGTTTTCGATTTTGGAGATGATCTGGATGTTTTCACCGCCGTGGGCTTTCAGGTGCTCACGGATCTCGACGACGTCGGAACGTTTACGGATGAAGGAGGCCGCGACGAAGTCCACGCCCTGTTCGCAACCGAAGATCAGATCCTGTTTGTCTTTCTCAGCCAGCGCCGGCAGGGCGATGGAGACGCCCGGCAGGTTAACGCCTTTGTTCTCGCCGAGGTCGCCATTGTTCAGCACTTTACAGATAACTTTGTTGCCTTCGATAGCCGTAACTTCCATGCCGATCAGGCCATCGTCCACCAGGACGGTGTTGCCGACGGCGAGGTCGGAGGTGAAGCCTTCATAGGTTACCGCAACGATTTCGTTGTTGCCGATGACGGATTTATCGGTAGTGAAGGTGAAGGTCTGGCCTGCTTTCAGGGAGACGTCGTTACCGCCTTCCAGCTTGATGGTACGAATTTCCGGCCCTTTAGTGTCCAGCAGAATAGCGGCTTTCTTACCGGTTTTGCTCATCACATTGCGCAGGTTCTGGATGCGCTGACCGTGTTCCGCATAGTCACCGTGGGAGAAGTTCAGACGCATCACATTCATGCCGGCTTCCAGCATTTTGGTCAGCATCTCTTCAGATTCGGTTTTCGGACCGATGGTGCAAACAATTTTGGTCTTTTTCATGACAGTTTTAGTCTTTAAGTTGTGAAGGATATGGAATTCTCGCTCCGCGGGCGCACTGCCGGGGAGCCAAACCTGTATTACGAAAGTTGCTAAGCCACGCCCTAAGGATAGGTGACAACCCTGAAGCGTGCAGAAGAATGTGTGCTGGCGGTTCAGCCCATGAAATGTGGCAAGGTGTTATGCGTTTTATCATGCAGTCCAATGCGCTGAAACCATTCAAGAAAGAATCGAAGCGCATTATACGCTGCCGAAATCAAAAAGGAAAATAAAAACCTCGTTTCAAATTATGGACAAAACGCGTAACAAAACCGGCACGTTATGCAAAAATCTACGCAACACACTTTTTCGTCACCGGCTATGAAAAAGGGTAAAAGAAATGGATTATTTCGCCATCATGAGCCGGTAAAATGCGTCATTGAACCTTTAAAGTGGCGATGGTTTGCGTTGTGCGGGAAATCTATCAATAATGATTTGATTGATAATGATAAAATACGAGCCAAATTCTATGGGAAATAAAGCGAAAGACGACGATCTGTACCAGGAAATGTGCCGCGTGGTGGGTAAAGTCGTGCTGGAAATGCGTGACCTGGGTCAGGAGCCGAAACACATTGTCATTGCCGGTGTGCTGCGCACCTCGCTGGCGAACCGCAAAATCCAGCGTTCGCCGCTCACCGTGGAGGCTATGGAGAAAGTCATTCATGCGCTTTCCGGGCACTGAACCCTTACGCCGGCGGGTCAGGAAATCACGAAGCGGATCACCGCCCTGACGGCAATGTCACAATGGTGAGCCACCATCGCTTCATCGTCGATGGCGGGTAGCGGATCGTCAAGATACAGGCTGCTGAAGGTGTAGAAGTTCGACACCTGATAAAAGCTGAAGCTGCTGATTAACCGGTGGACATCGCGCGCGTCGAGCCCCGCCTGAAAGACGCCCTGCTGCTGGCCGCGCAGTAAAATGTCTTCCAGTATCGACAGGGCGGTACGATTCAGCGGCTTCAGTTCACCCGAGCTTTTTAACCACTTGCCGCGCTGCATATTCTCCATGCAAATGACGCGCATATAGTCCGCATGGGTGGCGTGATAGCGCACGCTCCAGCGCACCAGCCGCACCAGCGCCTCCACCGGCGGCACATTCTCCAGCCCCAGCTGCTGCTCGGTTTCGCGGATCCGCGCATACACATGCTGCAGCACCTCCTGATAGAGCTGTTCTTTGCTTTTGAAGTAGTAAACCACCATGCGTTTGGTGGTCTGCGCCTCGGTGGCGATCTGCTCCATGCGGGCGCCTGACAGCCCGTGTTCAGCAAAGACAGCGATAGCGGCGCTGAAGATCCGCGCCTTCAGGGATTGTGCTTCATCATGGGCAACGACGGTCATGGCAACTCCTTTTTCTTGGGTGACAAAAAATACACATAATGATCACAATTTAGCAACCTGGTATGGCGCAAATGAACCAAATGATACATATTCAAGGCTTACGTCAGCTGTTGACCCGAGGACCTTATGCTGCGCTCTATCGCCACCGTTTCGATTTCCGGCACCCTGCCTGAGAAGCTGCACGCTATTGCGGCGGCGGGGTATCAGGGGGTGGAAATTTTCGAGAACGATCTGCTCTATTATACGGGGACGCCGGCGGAAATCCGCCAGCTTGCCGCCGATTTAGGGTTAAAAATCACGCTTTTTCAACCCTTTCGCGATTTTGAAGGCGCCAGTCGGGCGCAGTTTGCGGCGAATATGGCTCGCGCTCGGCGCAAGTTTGCTCTGATGCGCGAGCTGGGCTGCGAGACGCTGCTGTTGTGCAGCAATGTGCAGCCGGACTGCTCGGCGGATAGCGAATTGCAGGTCGCGGACCTGCGGGCGCTGGCCACGCTGGCGGAAGAGGAGGGGATTGCTATCGGCTATGAGGCCCTGGCCTGGGGAACCCATGTGAACCGCTGGCAGCAGGCCTGGGAGCGGGTGCGGCGGGTGGACAGCCCGGCGTTGGGCCTGGTGCTCGACAGCTTCCATATTCTGGCCCGCGGCGACACGCTGGACGCGCTACCGTCGGTGCCGGTGGAGAAAATCACCTTTGTACAGCTCGCCGATGCGCCGTATATGAAAATGGATTTGCTGGAGTGGAGCCGCCACTTCCGCTGCTTTCCCGGACAGGGGGAGCTGCCGCTGGAGGCGTTTGCCGAGCAGATCACCCGCTGTGGCTACCGCGGCCCCTGGTCGCTGGAGATCTTTAATGACGGTTTTCGCGCCTCGCCGAACGGCGCGACGGCCAAAGATGGTTATCGTTCGCTGCTGTGGCTGGAGGAGCAAACCCGCCGTCGGCTCCCGACGTGCGATGCCGATCTGTTTTCACCGCCGCCGCTGCCGGTCTACCAGGGACTGGAGTTTATCGAATTCGCCGCCAGCGCCGCCGAGGCGCAGCGCCTGGGGCAACATCTGCAGGTGCTGGGTTTTCAGCACGAGGGAAGCCACCGCTCCAGACAGGTGACGCTGTGGCGCAACGGCGGGGCGCGGATCGTCATCAACTATCAGCCGCACAGCTGGGCCGACCATTTTTATCAACGCCACGGGGTATCGCTCTGCGCGATGGCGCTGCGGGTCGAGCACAGCGCGTCGCTTGTCGCCCGCGCCCGCGCGCTGGGGTATGCCACCTGGCAGGGCGACGCCGGGCCGAACGAAACGCCGATCCCGGCGATCTGCGCCCCCGACGGCAGCCTTATCTATCTCATCGACGCCGGGGAGGCTATCTACGAGCGCGATTTTCATCTGCGTGATGGCGTGACGGTGCGCGAGGATTATCTCGGTATCGATCATCTGGCGCTGGGAATGGAGGCCGACAGCCGCGATAACTGGGTGATGTTCTTCCGTACGGTGTTTGGTTTTTCCCTTGAGCATGAGCAGACGCTGCCGGACCCGTATGGACTGGTGCGCAGCCTGGCGGTGCGCAGCCCGCAGGGCGATATCCGTCTGGCGCTGAATATTTCGCAGAGCCGGGCGACGCAGATCGCCCGCTCCGTTGCCTGCTACCAGGGGGCGGGGCTGCAGCATGCCGCCTTTGCCTGCCGCGATCTGCCGGCCGCCTGCGACCAGCTTGCCGAGGTTGCCCGCCATACGCTGCCGATCCCGGCCAATTATTATGACGATCTGCTGGCGCGCTTTGGCGGCGAGCTGGACGTCGGGCAGCTTCAGCGCCAGCAGCTCCTCTATGACCGCGATCCGCAGGGGGGAGATTTCCTGCATCTTTACACCCGGCCGTTTACCGCCGGCCGCTTTTTCTTTGAGTTAACCGAGCGCCGGGCTGGCTATGCGCTCTATGGCGCAGCGAATGCGGCCGTCCGTCTGGCAGCGATGCAGTATTGTTAGCCTGAATCAAATGGTTCATTATGCGTTAAACACAATAACAACACCCTCTGTACCCGAGACAGGAACCGACTATGAGCTCATATAGCCCTAACCCGACGGCTGCCGCCCAGCCAGCCGTCACCGTGCGCCGCTCCCGGCGGCGTATCGGCATTCTTGCGCTGTTGGCCATTGGCACCATGATCAACTATCTCGATCGCACCGTACTGGGGATCGCCGCCCCAAAGCTCACCGCTGAGCTGGGGATCGACCCGGCGATCATGGGAATCCTCTTCTCCGCCTTCGCCTGGACCTATGCTCTGGCGCAGATACCCGGCGGACTGTTTCTCGACCGCTTTGGCAACAAAGTGACCTACTTTTTGTCACTGACCCTGTGGTCGCTGTTTACCCTGTTCCACGGCATGGCGGTGGGGCTGAAGACGCTGCTGCTGTGCCGCTTCGGGCTCGGTATTAGCGAAGCGCCGTGCTTTCCGGTCAACAGCCGGGTGGTCAGCGCCTGGTTCCCACAGCAGGAGCGGGCGAAGGCCACGGCGGTGTACACCGTGGGGGAGTATCTCGGGCTGGCCTGCTTTGCGCCGCTGCTGTTCTGGATCATGGACGGTTTCGGCTGGCGGGTGCTGTTCGTCAGCGTTGGCGCCGTCGGCATTCTGTTTGCCCTGGTGTGGTGGCGCTGCTACCGCGAACCGCATGAAGACCTGCGTCTTAGCCCGCAGGAGCGCGAGCATATCGAAAACGGCGGCGGCCTCAGCGCCCCGACCGACCAGCAGGTGGCGTTCAGCTGGCCGCTGGTCCGCCAGCTGCTGAGCAAACGGCAGATCATCGGCGCCAGTATCGGCCAGTTTGCCGGCAATACCGTGCTGGTGTTTTTTCTCACCTGGTTCCCCACCTGGCTGGCCACCGAGCGGCATATGCCCTGGCTGAAGGTCGGCTTTTTCTCCATCCTGCCGTTTGTCGCCGCCGCCGGCGGGGTGATGTTTGGCGGCTGGCTCTCCGACAAGCTGCTGAAAGCCACCGGGTCAGCCAACCTTGGCCGTAAGCTGCCGATCGTCGCCGGTCTGCTGATGGCCAGCTGCATCATCACCGCCAACTGGCTGGAGAGCGACCTGGCGGTGATCCTGGTGATGTCGTTTGCCTTTTTTGGCCAGGGGATGGTGGGTCTCGGCTGGACGCTGATCTCCGATATCGCCCCGAAGGGGCTGGGCGGCCTGACCGGCGGCCTGTTTAACTTCTGCGCCAACCTCGCGGGGATCCTCACCCCGCTGGTGATCGGCTTTATCGTTGCCGGGTTCGGCAATTTCTTCTACGCCTTGATCTACATCGGCGGCGCCGCGCTGTTGGGCGTGGTGGCCTATCTGTTTATCCTCGGCGACGTCAAACGTATCGAGTTATCGCAGTAAGCAAAGGAGCAAGGCATGGTGATTAGTGGGCATACGCGGCTGATAGCGCACCTTGGCTATCCGACCGCCAGTTTTAAGGCGCCGATGATCTACAACCCGTGGTTCGTTGACCAGCAGGTGGACGTGAAGGTGGTGCCGATGGGGGTCAGGCCGGAGGACTACGCCGCGTTTATTCCGCCGCTGTTTACGATGACCAACATCATCGGCGCGCTGGTGACGATGCCGCATAAAATCGCTACCTGCGATCTGGTGCAGCGCCTGAGCCCGACGGCGGCCATCGCTGGCGCCTGCAATGCCATCCGCCGCGAGGCTGACGGTAGCCTGAGCGGAGACATGTTCGATGGCGAGGGATTTGTGCTGGGCCTGCGTCGTAAAGGGTTTAACCCGCAGGGGACGCGGGCGCTGGTGGTTGGCAGCGGCGGGGTGGGATCGGCTATCGCCGCCTCCCTCGCGGCGGCGGGGGTCAGCGCCCTGACCCTGTACGATACCCGGCCCGAGGTGGCGCACGCCCTCGCCGGGCGGCTGCATCAGCACTATCCGCAGCTCGATATCACCCTGATGCAGCCCGATCCTGCCGGACACGAGCTGGTGGTCAATGCCACCCTGCTGGGGATGAAGGCCAGCGATCCGCTGCCGCTGGACGTCGACCGTCTGGCGCCAGGCGCCTGGGTGGGGGAAGTCGTCATGACCCAGGAGTACACCCCGCTGCTGAGGGCCGCTCGGGCGCGACAGTGCCACATCCAGCGCGGGACCGACATGCTGTTTGAAATGATCCCTGCCTATCTGCGCTTTTTTGACCTACCGGTAGCCACCCCCGAGCAGCTGCGGACCCTGGCAGAAATTCGCTACTGACGCGACGGCAAACCGGGTAATATAGCGCTATATTATCCGGTTTATAGCGATATCCTATGGCAAATACTACTCTCACGCTGCTGGCGGCAGGAAGCCTGAGAAGCGCCTTCCTGCCGCTTGTGGCGCACTTTCGGCAGCACACTGGCCTGGCGGTCGATGCGCAGTTTGGCCCTGCCGGCCTGCTGCGCGAGCGGATCGAAGCCGGGGCGCCGTGCGCGGTTTTTGCTTCCGCCAACGCGGCGCACCCGCAGGCGCTGCTGCAGGCGGGTCTGGCGCAGGAATGCCAGGGATTTGCCAGCAACCAGCTGATGCTGACCGCCCGGCGGTCGCCGGACAACGATAGCCTGGACTGGCTGGCGCTGCTCAGCACGCCCCGCCTGCGGTTGGCGACCTCCACGCCAGGCTGCGATCCGTCGGGAGATTATACCTGGCAGCTGTTCGCCCGAATTGAGGCACGCTATCCAGGGTTGGGCAACGCGATGGCCGGGCGGGCGCAGCAGCTGGTCGGCGGCAGAGACTCACTGAGCGTGCCGCCGGGAGAGATAGCCGGCGCGTGGCTTATTCGCCAGAATCTGGCGGATCTGTTTATCGGCTATGCGCACTATGGCCCCGCGCTGGCCACCTGCGACGATCTGCGTACCCTGACCATCCCGGCGCCGTGGAATATTCGCTGCGATTACCAGCTGGCGCGTCTCAGGGCCGATCCCGCCGCGCTGGCCCTGTATCGCTTTATCCTCGGCGACGTTGGCCAGGGGTATCTTCGGCAGGCGGGTTTTATGCCGTTCAGCGACGCAGCGTAAACCCCGGCGCCAGCAGAGGGAACGCGGAGGCGGCATGGCGGATCAGGCGTACCGGCAGGCCGTACGCTTGCCGGAGATGCGTTTCGCTCAGCACGTCGGCGGTCTCGCCCGCCAGCCACCGGCCCTCCGGCAGCAGAAGCAGCGTATGGCTGGCCACCTGTAGGGCGTGGTTGGGATCATGGGTGGTGAACAGGACGGTGCGCGCCTGGCGGTGGGCGAGGTCGCCGATCAGCTGCAGCACCACCTGCTGGTTACCGAGGTCCAGCGCCGAGCAGGGCTCATCCAGCAGGATATTCTGGCTGGCGCTGACCAGCGCGCGGGCAATCAACACCAGCTGCTGCTGGCCGCCGGAGAGGGCGCCGAAGTCATCTTCGGCCAGGGCGGCAATCCCCAGCTGCGCCAGCGCCTGCTCAACCCGCCGGGCATCCTCCTCGTCCGGCTGGGCAAAGAGATCCACATGACGGGCCCGGCCCATCAGCACCACATCGCTCACGCGCCAGCGAAAAGCGGGACGAAACGACTGCGGAACCAGGGCCACGCCGCCCTCGCACTGCATCTCGCCGCCCAGCGGCGGCAACACGCCGGTCAGGGTATCCAGCAGGGTACTTTTTCCCCGGCCATTGGCGCCCAGCACCGCCCAGATCTCACCGGGCCGGCAGGCCAGCGTGAGCGGGGCGAAGAGCGGCTGACGGTGGCCGTAGCGTAGCGCTTGCAGCGATAATGAGCTGTTCATCGGGTCGTACTCCGGCGTCGGGATTGCACCAGCAACACGGTAAACAGCGGCGCCCCGAGCAGGGCAGTGATGATCCCGATCGGGATCTCCGCCTGGGTCAGCGTGCGCGCCAGATCGTCCACCACCAGCATCAGCGCGGCGCCGAGCCAGAAGGCGGTGGGCAGCAGGCGACGATGGTCAGCCCCTACCAGCAGACGGGCGAGGTGCGGGACCACCAGACCCATCCAGGCGATGCTGCCGCTGACCGCCACCTGGGCTGCCACCAGCACCGCGCAGCAAACCAGCACGCCGCGACGCAGCGCGGCCACCGGAACGCCAAGACTGCGGGCATCCCGTTCCTCCAGGGCCAGCAGGTTGATACGCCAGCGCAGCTTCCACAGCACCCCGGCGGCAAGCGCCAGGGGCAGGGACATAAGCAGTACCTTATGCCAGCTGGCGGTCGCGAAGCTGCCGAGCAGCCAGAAAACGATGTTCGGTAACGTCTCTTCGCTGTCGGCGAGGTACTGCATCAGGCTGACCAGCGCGGCGAAGAAGCCGCTGAGAATGATCCCGGACAGAATCAGCCCCAGCGTGCTGTCCCGCCCCTGCAGGGCGGCGAGGGCGTAAATCAGCCCCAGCGCGACGAGGCCGAAGAAAAAGGTCGAGGCCATCATCAGCAGACTGCCGACGCCCAACAGGATCGCCAGCGTGCCGCCGAAGGCGGAGCCGGCGGTCACCCCGATGATGTGCGGGTCCACCAGCGGGTTCTGGAACACGCCCTGCAAGGTGGCGCCGCACAGCCCCAGCGCGCCCCCGGCAAGCAGGGCCATCACCACGCGCGGCAGGCGAACCGACCAGACGATCTGCCCGATCACCCCTTCTCCTGGCGGCAGATGGACCAGGGTGTGGCCAACGGCGCTCAGGCTTAACGGGTACTGGCCGAAACAGAGCGAGGCGACCGCGATCGCCAGGGTCACCAGCGCCAGGCTACCCTGCACCAGCCAGGGATGATGGTTAGCGGGCATCTGGCGTCCACGCCACGCGGTAAAAACGCTGATAGTAATCGCTGGCTTTACTGTCCACATCGATGCTCTGGTAGCGCGCGGGATAGAGTTTTTTCGCCATCCACAGCTCACCCAGCGCCAGGGCCTCTGGCATGGGATAGCCCCAGGCTTTGGCGTACTCCGGCATCAGCCACACGCGGTGATGTTTCACCGCATCGATCGTCTGCCACTGCGGGTCGTTCTCTATCTGTTTGACCACCTGCGGATAACGGTCCTGGACGAAGATCACCTGGGGGTTCCACTCCAGCACCTGCTCCAGCGACACCTGGCGGGCGCCTTTTACGCTGGCGGCCACCACGTTCAGCGCCCCGGCGTGCGCCATCATCAGCCCGGTGTATTTGCCAGCGCCATAGGTATTCAGATCGGGGTTGGCCATGTACACCCGCACCCGCTGGTTCTGGGGAATATCGGCCACCGGCGCATTGGCTTGCTTGCGCGCCTCGAAGGTGTAGTGAATCAGCGCCTCGGCCTCGGGCTGGCGCTCGACCACCTCGCCGATAAGGCGGATCCCCTCCATCAGCCCGGCGTTATAGGCCTGCTCTTCGTCAGCCATGGTGGGGTTCATTTTATTTTTTTCCCCGGCGGCATCATGGCGCAGCGAGATGGCCACCACCGGGATCCCGGCCTGTTGGATCTGCGCGATCATCGCCGGCGGCGCATAGTTGGCGACGAAAACCACCTGCGGACGCAGCGCCAGCAGGCTTTCAATATTGACCTGGGTGAGATCGCCTGGGGTCGCCAGTTGCCCGATCTCGGGCATGAAGCGGGCGAACTGCGGCCCGAGCTGTTTCTTCCAGCTGCTTAAGACGCCGACGATATCCTCGGCGGCATGCAGTTGTACCAGCAGATTGAGCGTCTGATGCTGCAGAACCACTACGCGGGTGACGTGGTCGGGGAGGGTGACCTGGCGACCCAGCTGGTCGGTGACGGTGCGGTCGGCGAAGGCCTGGCCGGTGAACAGGCTGGCGCTGAGCAGCGTCAGGCCCAGCAGTAAGGGGTGTTTTGACATGGTGTGGCCCGAATGGCGTGAAAATTCGTTGTGTATTAAATTATATAACGAAGCCGGGCGCAATGGTTGATCGCGGTTACCCTCATCACGATCAGGGCATTTCGTACCACACTTCTTCATCCTCCATGCGGGCTTCTATCTGCCTCGCCACCCTCTGCAGCGCAGGGAGATGCTTCTGCGCCGCCTGCTCAATGGTCATTGCGCTGGCGATATAGACCAGGTTCAGGCAGCCGATAACCCGCTGCTGACTGCAGACCGGCACGGCGATCGAGGCGATTTTCTCCTCCTGCCGCCAGCCGCGGAAGTTTTCGCCATAGCCGTTCTGGCGGGTGCGGGCGAGGATCGCCGCCAGCCGTTCCGGTTCGCGGGCCAGCTGATACTCAGCTTCCGGACGGGCGGCCAGCATGCTGACGATGGCGTCGCGTTCCGCGTCGGGGGCAAAGGCCAGCCACGTCAGTCCGGAGGCGGTGAGCAGCAGCGGCAGCCGCCGTCCGACCATCGCGCGGTGAAACGACAGTCGGCTGAAGCGGTGGGTAGTCTCGCGCACCACCATGGCGTCGACGTCGAGGGTGGTGATGTCTGTCGGCCACTGCACCTCGCGCAGCAACTCGCCGAGCAGCGGCGTGGCGAGGGCAGAAATCCAATGTTCGTCACGAAATCCATCGCTCAGCTGGCGGACGTTAATGGTCAACCGGAAGCTGTCATCGGAGCGGCTGCGGCGGACAAAACCCTCCTCCTGTAGCGTCTCCAGCAGCCGGCGCACGGTGGTGCGATGCAGGCCGCTAAACTCCGCCAGCAGGCCCGGCGTCGCGCCGCCGTCGAATTTATTTAACAATTTTAATAACAATAAACCCCGGCTTAATCCGCGCACCGTTTTGTACGCTGCGGACCCATCGTCACGCATAAATCCTCCCTAAAAATGCTTTAAAAACAGTGTTGTGCACCTTGTGCACATTCGATGATGTTTTGATTGTAGCCGAAAACCCCCGCCCTATACTCAGCCCATTATAAAAATACGTTTACACATGATTAACAAATTGCCTGTCAGCCGGGCAGTTTCCGAGTCGTGAGGTCGCTGAGAATGACAACATCTACACCCGATATTCAACCCGCCGTGCAGCATACCGCTCAGGTCGCCATCGTTGGCGCCGGTCCGGTTGGTCTGATGATGGCCAACTACCTTGGCCAGATGGGCATCAGCGTGCTGGTGGTGGAAAAGCTCGCCACACTGATCGATTACCCGCGGGCCATCGGCATTGACGATGAATCCCTGCGGGCGATGCAGGCGGTGGGGCTGGTGAATGACGTGCTGCCGCATACCACGCCGTGGCACGCCATGCGTTTTCTCACCCCAAAAGGCCGCTGCTTTGCCGATATCCAGCCGATGACCGATGAGTTTGGCTGGTCGCGGCGCAACGCCTTCATTCAGCCGCAGGTCGATGCGGTGATGTATCACGGTCTGCAGCGTTTCCCTCAGGTCCGCTGCCTCTTCTCCCGCGAAGTGGAAGCCTTTAGCCAGACCGGTGACAGTGTCACGTTAAATCTTAAAGGACCGGACGGCGAACGGGAGACGGTGCGCGCGGACTGGCTGGTGGCCTGCGACGGCGGCGCCAGCTTTATTCGTCGTACGCTGAACGTCCCCTTCGAAGGCAAGACCGCGCCGAATCAGTGGATCGTCATCGATATCGCTAACGACCCGCTGGCCACTCCGCACGTTTACCTGTGCTGCGACCCGGTGCGACCCTACGTTTCCGCCGCGCTGCCCCACGGCGTGCGCCGCTTTGAATTTATGGTGATGCCCGGAGAAACCGAAGCCCAGCTCAGCGAGCCGCACAATATGCGCCGTCTGCTGAGCAAAGTGCTGCCGGACCCGGACCGCGTAGAGCTGATCCGCCAGCGGGTCTATACGCATAACGCCCGCCTTGCCGAGCGCTTTCGCATTAACCGGGTGCTGCTGGCCGGCGATGCGGCACACATCATGCCGGTCTGGCAGGGGCAGGGATACAACAGCGGCATGCGCGACGCCTTCAACCTGGCGTGGAAGCTGGCGCTGGTGGTCAACGGTAAAGCGGGAGAGGCGCTGCTCGACAGCTACCAGCAGGAGCGCCGCGACCACGCGAAAGCGATGATTGATCTGTCGGTCACCGCCGGCTACGTGCTGGCGCCGCCGAAGCGCTGGCAGGGGGCCGTGCGCGACGGTCTCTCCTGGCTGCTGAATTACCTGCCGCCGGTGAAACGCTACTTCCTCGAGATGCGCTTTAAGCCGATGCCGCAGTACCGCGAGGGGGCGCTGCTGACCGACGGCGCCGGCAAGACATCGCCGGTGGGCAAAATGTTTATTCAACCGCAGGTGACGCTGGAGAGCGGTGAGAGCGTGCTGCTCGACGAGGTTATCGGGGCGAATTTCGCCATTATCGGCTGGGGCTGTAATCCGCAGTGGGGGCTCGACGCCGGGCAGATCGCCCGCTGGCGCGCGATTGGCGTGCGCTTTATCCAGGTGGTGCCGGAGGTGCAGATCCACCGTGAGCAGGATAACGCCCCCGGCACGCTGCGGGTGGGCGACAGGCAAAACCGCCTGAAGAGCTGGTTTGCTCAGCATAACACCGCCATCGCCGTGGTCAGACCGGACCGCTTTGTTGCCGCTCTCGCCATCCCGCAGTCCCTCGGTGCGAAGCTGACCGCTCTGGCGGAAAAAATGGCCCTCGCAACCGGGGATACCGCCCACGCTGAAGAGAAGGTGGCCTGATATGCATGCCTATTTGCACTGTCTCTCCCACACCCCGCTGGTGGGATTCGTGGACCCGGAGCAGGCGGTCCTTGATGAAGTGAACGGGGTGATTGCCGACGCCCGGCGGCGGATCGCTGAATTCGATCCCGAGCTGGTAGTGCTCTTCGCTCCCGATCACTACAACGGTTTTTTCTATGACGTGATGCCGCCGTTCTGCCTCGGCGTCGGCGCCACCGCGATTGGCGACTTCGCCAGCGCCGCCGGCGACCTGCTGGTGCCGACCGAGCTGGCGGAAGCCTGCGCCCACGCCGTGATCAACAGCGGTATCGACCTGGCGGTGTCGTACAACATGCAGGTGGACCACGGCTTCGCCCAGCCGCTGGAGTTTCTGCTGGGTGGCCTGGACCGCGTACCGGTGCTGCCGGTGTTTATTAACGGCGTCGCCGCGCCGCTGCCGGGTTTTCAACGCACCCGGCTGCTGGGCGAGGCGATGGGCCGCTTTCTCAATACCCTCAATAAGCGGGTGCTGATCCTCGGCTCGGGCGGACTCTCGCACCAGCCGCCGGTGCCGGAGCTGGCGAAGGCCGACGCCCATCTGCGCGATCGCCTGCTCGGCGGCGGAAAGCAGCTGCCGCCGGACGAACGCGAACGGCGCCAGCAGCGGGTGATCAATGCCGCCCGACGGTTTACCGAAGACCCCCACTCGCTCCATCCCCTCAACCCGGTCTGGGACAACCGCTTTATGAGCCTGCTGGAGCAGGGGCGGCTGAGCGAACTGGACGCGATCGGCAATGAAGAGCTGTCGGCGATGGCCGGCAAATCGACGCACGAAATTAAGACCTGGGTGGCCGCTTTTGCCGCGCTATCCGCTTTTGGCCGCTGGCGCAGTGAAGGCCGCTATTACCGGCCGATCCCCGAGTGGATCGCCGGATTCGGCTCGCTGAGCGCCACCACCGAGATTTGATTAACCGGGAGACTAACATGAGCTATCAACCGCAAACTGAAGCCGCCACCAGCCGATTCCTCAATGTCGACGAGGGGGGCCGCACGCTGCGTATCCATATCAATGACTGCGGCGACGGGAAAGAGACCGTGGTCATGCTGCACGGCTCCGGGCCGGGGGCCACCGGCTGGGCCAACTTCAGCCGCAATATTGACCCGCTGGTCGAGGCGGGCTATCGCGTGCTGCTCCTCGACTGTCCGGGGTGGGGCAAAAGCGATGCTATCGTCAACAGCGGCTCGCGTTCGGACCTCAACGCCCGCATTCTGAAAAGCGTGGTCGATCAGCTGGGGATCGATAAAGTCCATCTGCTGGGCAACTCGATGGGCGGCCATAGCGCGGTGGCCTTCACCCTGAGCTGGCCGGAGCGGGTGGCTAAGCTGGTGCTGATGGGCGGGGGGACCGGCGGCATGAGCCTGTTCACGCCGATGCCGACCGAGGGCATCAAGTTGCTGAACGCCCTGTACCGCGAGCCGACCATTGAAAACCTCAAAAAGATGATGAGCATCTTCGTCTTCGACACCCGCGACCTCACCGAGGCGCTGTTCGAGGCGCGTCTCAACAATATGCTGTCGCGCCGCGACCATCTGGACAACTTCGTCAAGAGCCTCGAAGCCAACCCGAAGCAGTTTCCTGACTTTGGCCCGCGGCTGGGCGAAATCAGCGCGCCAACTCTGATCGTCTGGGGACGCAATGACCGCTTCGTGCCGATGGACGCCGGGTTGCGCCTGCTCGCCGGGATCGCCGGTTCGGAACTGCATATTTACCGCGACTGCGGCCACTGGGCGCAGTGGGAACATGCCGACAGTTTTAATCAGCTGGTGCTCAATTTCCTCGCACGGGCTTAAGGAGTAAATGATGACTTTTTCTCTTGACGCGCTGGCCCGGCAGCTCCGCGACGCGGAACAGAGCGGCCAGGCGATCGCCCCGCTGCGCGATATTCTCGGCGTCGACAATGCCGACGCCGCCTATGCCATCCAGCGTCTGAACGTCCAGCACCACGTGGCCCATGGCCGGCGGGTGGTGGGCCGCAAGGTGGGCCTGACCCATCCCAAAGTGCAGCAGCAGCTGGGCGTCAATCAGCCGGACTTCGGCACCCTGTTTGCCGACATGTGCTACGGCGACAACGCCGAGGTGCCGTTTGGCCGCGTGCTGCAGCCCAAGGTGGAGGCCGAGATCGCCCTGGTGCTGAAGCAGGATCTGCCGCATGCCGATACCACTTTTGATGAACTGTATAACGCCATCGAATGGGTATTGCCGGCGCTGGAGGTGGTGGGCAGCCGCATTCGCGACTGGTCAATCGGCTTTGTCGACACCGTCGCCGATAACGCCTCCTGCGGCCTGTACGTCATTGGCGGCCCGGCGCAGCGCCCGGCGGGACTGGATCTGAAGCAGTGCGCCATGCACATGACCCGCAACCAGGAGCTGGTCTCCAGCGGCCGCGGCAGCGAGTGTCTGGGGCATCCGCTGAACGCCGCAGTCTGGCTGGCGCGCAAGCTGGCGAGTCTCGGCGAACCGCTGCGGGCGGGGGATATCGTCCTGACCGGGGCGTTAGGCCCGATGGTGACGATTAACGAGGGGGACAGCTTTGCCGCCCATATCGAAGGTATTGGCTCAGTCGCGGCACGCTTCGTTGCCGCCGGAGAAGGAGATCGTGATGCGTAAACGTAAAGTCGCCATTATCGGCTCCGGGAATATCGGCACCGATTTAATGATTAAAATCCTGCGCCACGGCCAGCATCTGGAGATGGCGGTGATGGTCGGCATCGACCCGCAGTCGGATGGCCTGGCCCGCGCCCGGCGCCTGGGCGTTGCGACCACTCACGAAGGGGTGGGCGGCCTGATGCAGATGGCGGAATTTGCCGACATCGATTTTGTTTTTGACGCCACCAGCGCCGGGGCGCACATCAAAAACGATGCCGCGCTGCGCGAAGCGAAGCCGGGGATCCGCGTTATCGACCTGACGCCGGCGGCGATTGGCCCGTACTGCGTACCGGTGGTCAACCTCGCGGACAATCTCCATCAGGGCAACGTCAATATGGTGACCTGCGGCGGGCAGGCGACCATCCCGATGGTCGCCGCGGTCTCGCGAGTGGCGAAGGTGCATTACGCGGAGATTGTGGCCTCGATCGCCAGCCAATCCGCCGGGCCGGGCACGCGGGCCAATATTGACGAATTCACCGAAACCACCTCGCAGGCGATTGAAAAAGTCGGTGGGGCGGGCAAGGGCAAAGCGATTATTGTACTGAACCCGGCGGAGCCGCCGCTGATGATGCGCGATACCGTCTACATCCTGAGCGAGCTGGCGTCGCAGGAGGCGATTGCCGCCTCGATCGCCGAAATGGCGGCGGCAGTGCAGGCTTACGTCCCGGGCTACCGGCTGAAGCAGCAGGTGCAGTTTGAGGTTATCCCCGAGGACAGGCCGGTCAACCTGCCCGGCGTCGGCTGTTTTTCCGGCCTGAAAACCGCGGTTTACCTCGAAGTGGAAGGAGCGGCGCACTATCTGCCAGCGTACGCGGGCAACCTCGATATTATGACCTCGGCGGCGCTGGCGACGGCGGAGCAAATGGCCGGGGCAATGCACAGCGCGGCGGGAGCGACAGCATGAACGGTAAAAAACTTTATATCTCGGACGTGACGCTGCGCGATGGTATGCACGCTATTCGTCACCAGTATTCCCTGGCGCAGGTGCAGCAGATCGCCGGCGCGCTGGATAAGGCTGGGGTCGACTCCATCGAAGTGGCCCATGGCGATGGCCTGCAGGGATCCAGCTTCAACTATGGCTTTGGCGCCCACAGCGACATCGCGTGGATTGAAGCGGCGGCGGCGGCGGTCAGCCAGGCGAAAATCGCCACCTTACTGCTGCCGGGCATCGGCACGCTGCACGATCTGAAAGCGGCGTATCAGGCCGGGGCGCGGGTGGTGCGGGTCGCCACCCACTGCAGCGAAGCGGACGTCGCCGCGCAGCATATTGCCTTTGCCCGCGAGCTGGGGATGGACACCGTCGGTTTTCTGATGATGAGCCATATGATCTCCCCGCAGGCGCTGGCGCAGCAGGCGCTGAAGATGGAATCTTATGGCGCGACCTGTATCTATGTGGTGGATTCCGGCGGGGCGATGAACATGAACGACATTCGCGACCGCTTCCGCGCCCTGAAGGCGGTGCTGAAGTCGGAGACCGCCACCGGGATGCATGCCCACCATAATCTGAGCCTCGGGGTGGCGAACTCGATCGTCGCGGTGGAAGAGGGGTGCGATCGCATTGACGCCAGCCTGGCCGGGATGGGGGCGGGGGCGGGCAATGCGCCGCTGGAGGTGTTTATTGCCGCCGCCGACAAGCTCGGCTGGCAGCATGGCACCGATCTCTACGCCCTGATGAACGCGGCCGATGAGCTGGTGCGGCCGCTGCAGGATCGCCCGGTGCGTGTCGACCGCGAAACGCTGGCGCTGGGCTACGCCGGAGTCTACTCCAGCTTCCTGCGCCACAGCGAAGCGGCGGCCAAGCGCTATGGCCTCAGCGCGGTGGATATTCTCGTCGAGCTGGGCAAGCGGCGGATGGTCGGCGGCCAGGAGGATATGATCGTCGACGTCGCGCTGGATCTGCTTAACCGCAATAAATAACTAAGAACGTGCGGCTGACAAAGCATCAGCCGCCAGTCACCTGCTCCGTTTGTTCGGCTATCGCCAAGGTACCCTATGACCAAGATAACGACTGCAACCCCCTCGCGCCTGGTGGTCACCATCGGGCTCTGTTTTATGGTGGCCCTGATGGAAGGGCTGGATCTGCAGGCGGCGGGGATCGCCGCCGTCGGCATGGCGCAGGCCTTTGCGCTGGATAAAATGCAGATGGGCTGGATCTTCAGCGCCGGGATCCTCGGCCTGTTGCCCGGCGCGCTGGTGGGCGGCATGCTGGCGGACCGCCACGGGCGTAAGCGCATTCTGTTGGGGTCGGTGCTGCTGTTTGGCCTGTTCTCGCTGGCCACCGCGCTGGCATGGAGCTTCCCGACGCTGCTGCTGGCGCGCCTGCTCACAGGCGTCGGGCTCGGGGCGGCATTGCCGAACCTGATTGCCTTAACCTCGGAAGCCGCTGGCTCACGTTTCCGCGGCCGGGCGGTAAGCCTGATGTACTGCGGCGTACCCATTGGCGCCGCGCTGGCGGCAGCGCTGGGCTTTTCCGGTCTCGCCGCGGCCTGGCAGATTATTTTCTGGATTGGCGGCGTGGTCCCGCTGCTGCTGATCCCATTGCTGATGCGCTGGCTGCCGGAGTCGCAGGCGTTTCAGCGCGCGGAGGCCAGCGTGCCGCTGCGCACCCTGTTTGCCCCGGGCCAGGCCGCCGCTACGCTGCTGCTGTGGCTGGGTTATTTTTTCACCCTGCTGGTGGTCTATATGCTGATCAACTGGCTGCCGATGCTGCTGGTGGGCCAGGGATTCCGCGCCAGCCAGGCGGCCGGGGTGATGTTCTCTCTGCAGATCGGCGCCGCCTGCGGCACGCTGCTGCTGGGGGCGCTAATGGATAAGCTCACCCCGCTGCGGATGTCGCTCCTGATCTACAGCGGCATTCTGGCGTCGCTGCTGGCGCTGGGCAGCGCGTCGTCGCTGACTGGCATGCTGCTGGCGGGGTTTGTCGCCGGGCTGTTCGCCACCGGCGGACAAAGTGTGCTTTACGCTCTGGCGCCGCTTTTTTATCCCGCGGCCATCCGCGCCACCGGGGTGGGCACCGCCGTGGCGGTGGGGCGTCTTGGGGCGATGAGCGGCCCGCTGCTGGCCGGCAAGATGCTGGCCCTCGGCACCGGCACCGTCGGGGTGATGGCGGCCTCGGCGCCGGGCATTGTGCTGGCCGGCGTGGCGGTGTTCTGGCTGATGCATCGCCAGCAGCGCGCGGCCATGGTCTGATATGCATCCGGCGGTCTGGTAAAAAAATGCCGGGCCGCCGCCTTGCCTGTCCGCGTCCCCTGGCCTAAGGTAAGACATCATTCCCTGACGCTTATCGTCCCTATGGCTTACACCTCCCGTTTGCTCAATGCGATCCCTGGCATCCGCCACGCTTTTCTCGATGTCCATGAAACCGCCGTCTTTCCCTATGCCGAGCTGGCTCCGGTGAAGCTGGTGCATGGTAATGAGGTTCATCATTATCAGCAGCCGCTGCCGACGCGCCCGCACGCCGACGCGGTGTTTACCGCGGTAGCCGGGCAAAAGGTGGGGGTGGTGACCGCCGACTGTCTGCCGCTGCTGATCGCCTCGCGCGACGGTCGCTACGTCTGCAGCGTGCATGCCGGCTGGCAGGGGCTGGTCAGCGGTATTGTCGACAACAGTCTGGCCTGTTTTCGCCAGCAGGGGGTGGCATTGGCCGATCTGGTCATCGCCGTGGGGCCGTATATTCACCCCTGCTGTTACGAAGTCTCCGCCGGATTCTATCAGCAACTGCTGGACCAGCCCGGCGGTGACCGGGTGGCCCGCCATCGCCAGCGGCTGTTCCACTCCCGTTCGGGCCCGGTCAGCGATCCGCTCAAAGCCGCCGCACGCGGCAGCGATAATCTGTGGTTTGATCTGCGCGCCTTTGCCGAAGCGATCTTCGCAGAGGCGGGGGTGGCGCCGGCGAGCGTTGAATGGCTGGGGAGTTGTACCTACTGCACCCCGCAGTCGCTGGGCTCCTACCGGCGCCGGACCCATTTTCCGGCGCCGAAGAGCTTTCAGTATTCGTGGATCATGCGCGAAGCCTGAGGCGGGCTCGCGCTAGAGCACCCGAAAACCGTGGGTGCCGTCGCGGGCCAGCTGATCCACCAGGCCATACTCCCACTCCAGATAGGCCTGCATGGCCTCGGCGGAATTATCGGTTCCTTCGTACGGACGACGATAGCGGTCACGGCGCTCGACGGCGAGGCCGCTGTCGCCATGCGCCAGCGGCAGACCGGCGGCGATCCACGCCAGCGTCCCGCCGGTAAGCAACTGCACCGGTTTACCGGTCAAGGCCGCCACCTCCGGCACCGCGTAGCGGGCCAGCAGACTGCTGCCGCAGGTCACCACGTAACGTTGGGCGGGAGGGATCACCTCCAGGGCCTGGCGCAGCTGCGAGCGCGTCAGCCACCACGCGCCGGGGATATGGCGAGCGACAAAGTTGGCGCTGGTGGTAAAATCGAGCACCACCGTACCGGGTTCTTCCAGCTGTTGCGCCAGCTGCGCCGGGCTTATCTCCTCCGCCTGCGGGCCGGGCGGCACCTCGGCGGCTGGCACCCCGCGTTCGCTCAACTGGCTGGCCGACAGCGCGCTCAGCCGCGCCGTCTCCCAGCCCATCTGCGCCAGCCACGAGCCGGTTATCGCCGCCCGGATGCCATCGTCATCCAGCAGCACAATGCGCGCCCCTCGTACGCTGGCGAAGTGGTCGGTCTCCTGCACCAGCTGGCCGCCTGGCGCGCTCAGGCTGCCGGGATAGTGACCCGCCGCGTACTCTTCGGGGCTGCGGACATCAAACAGGAAGGTGGTGCGGTCGCTCTGCTGCAGCCAGCGTTGCAGCGTGGCCTCATCGATGACCGCCACCCCGGCCCGTTCGGCAAAATGCGCCACCGCAGCGGTCCGGGCGCCGGAGGCGCGGGCGGCGGGATCGTATTGCCTCTGTTGCTGGTGCGCCAGCGTCTGGCCGGCCAGCGTCCAGCCGATAGTGCCATTGCGCAGGGCATGGACCGGGTTTGGCACGCCGGCGTTGATCAGCGACTGGGTGCCGATGATGCTGCGGGTGCGTCCGGCGCAGTTGACGATAACCGGCGTCTGCGGGGAGGGCGTCAGGCTCTCCACCCGCAGGGCCAGCTCGCCGCCGGGCACGCTGATGCTGCCGGGGATGCTCATGGTCTGGTACTCATCGAAGCGCCGGGCGTCGACGATCACCACCTCCTGCCGGCTGTCGATGAGCGCCTGAACCTCCTGGGCGCTGAGCGACGGTGTGTGACGCACGCTTTCCACCAGCTCGCCAAAGGCTTTACTGGCGGAGTTGACGTCCTGAAACAGTTCGCCGCCGCTGCGGCGCCAGCCGGCGATACCCTCGGCCAGCAGGGCCACATCCTGATAGCCCCAGGACCGCAGCCGTTCGACGGCGATCTCCGCCAGACCCTCGCCGTTGTCGTAGACGGTGAGCGGGGTGGTGAAGCGCGGTATCCGCCGGCGGACCTCCAGCTCCAGTTTGCTGAGCGGCAGATTGACGGCAAACAGCGGATGAGCGGTGGCGAAATCGGCCTCTTCACGGACGTCGATCAGCGCCAGTTCACGACGGTCGAGCAGCGCCTGGCGGATCCCGGCGGCCTGGCGATAAGCGTAGGTGGACATAGTGGTTATCCTTGATGTTCGCGGGAGGAATCCCAGATATTGGGTAAATGGCGGTTAGAGTAGCCGGAGATAAACGGTTTCTGCTGCCCTTCCGGGGTATACACGGCGCGCTTCACCGCGCCGATATTGCCGCCGTAGACATGAATGCTGATGGAGACGCGATCCGCCAGCGCATTGCTGACGCGATGAATATCGCCATCGTCAGCGGATACTTTCTCCACCTGGCCTGCTTCCAGAAGCGTGGCGGCGCCGAGCGCGCGCGGTATGCCATCGGCATCCAGCTGGTAGCGCTGGTTTTCCTCCGCGCCGCGCAGCATCCCAATGGCCCCCCACACCCGGTGGTCATGGATCGGCGTCGCTTGCCCCGGTCCCCAGACGAAGCTGACAATCGAGAAGCGCTCCCCGGAGTCGGCATGCAGCAGATACTGCTGGTAATGGTGCGGATGCGGCAGGGTGTACTCTTCCGGCAGCCAGTCGTCGTAACGCACCAGCGCCGCCAGCCGCTGCGCCACGGCGTCAAGCAGCGGGGCGGTCTGGTGGTGTTCGCGGTGCAGGCGGTCTACCTCATGAATGAAATGGCGTAATTTTTCCAGTCGTGGTGCAGTCATGTGCGGTTCCTGTCAGAGGGACTGGTCAAAACGCTAACAGAGGCGTTAATATTATTTAAATGCAATTTACGCATATATTAATATGCAAATTTCACATAAGGTTCCTATGCGCATTGACGATATCGACGCTTTGCTGGCCACGGTGCAGTTTTCCTCCCTCAATCAGGCCGCGGAATATCTGGGGATCACCCAGTCGGCCATCACCCGGCGCCTGCAGCGTCTGGAACAGGAGCTGAACGTCACGCTGTTAGAGCGCCAGACCCGCCCGCTGACCCTGACCGCCGCTGGACACCGGGTGTACGAGCAGTGTCTGAGCATTAAGCGTGAGACGAAAAAACTCTACAGCCTGTTGGATCCGCAAGGCGAGCCGCGCGGCGCCCTGCGTCTCGGCGTGCCGCAGAGTCTCAGCGAGATTGCCCTGCCGGCGGCGCTGTCGGCGCTGAGCCAGCAGTTTCCCGGACTGTCGCCGCAGATCACCTGCGGCTGGAGCGGACAGCTGCAGCGCCGGCTGGAAAACGGCGAACTGGACGGCATGCTGGCGATGGGGCCCGCCCAGCAAAACTTCGCCGAGGGCTACAGCGGGCGCCTGCTGTGTCCCCTGGAGGTGGTGCCGATCGTCGGCCGGCGTTTGAATTTGCGCGCGTCATCCCTGCGGGAGTGCGCCGAACGGGGCTGGATCCTTAACCCCGACGGCTGTGGCCTGCGCGCCGGGCTCATTCGCGAGCTGCAGAGCAAGGGATTGCGGTTGACGCTCAACGTCGAGAGCGCGGGCGCGCAGCTGCAGATAGCGCTGGTGGCGCAGGGGCTGGGGCTGGGGCTGGTGCCGAGGGCGGCGCTGGCCAGCAGCCCGTGGCGGGACGAGGTCGCGGTCCTCAGCCTCAGCGATTTTCAGCCTGCGGTCTCACTGTGGCTGGTCCACGCCCAGTATCTGGCGAACCTGCTGCCGCCGCTGACCTTTTTTGCCAGCAAAGTGATGCAGCAGCTGACCGTATCCGGCTGAAAGCACTATGTATTTTTGCTTAATGCTAATTAAGCATATTAAGATATGATAAAAATGCATTTTGCTCATTAACACGCTCTGTATAGGGTAATGACCAGCGCCGCTGTCGCGGCCACTCCATTACCCTGACGCAAGGAGTTGTTCATGAGCATTCAGTTTCTCGGCATGATTGGCCACCGCCTCTCTTCCGAAACGATTGCCCCGGTGGGGCCGATCTTTGACCGCGACTATATCGTTCGCTTTGCGCAAACCCATGAAGCCGCCGGGTTTGATCGTCTGCTGGTCGGCCACTGGTCCGATCAACCCGACGGCTTTCTGGTGACGGCCCTGGCCGGGCTGTCGACGCAGAAAATTCAGTACCTGCTGGCCCATCGTCCCGGTTTTGTTTCCCCAACCCTTGCCGCGCGCAAATTCGCTACCCTTGAGCACCTGCTGGAGGGCCGCTTGGCGGTGCATATCATCAGCGGCGGCAACGATGCCGAGCAGCGCCGGGATGGCGATTATCTCGACCACGACCAGCGCTACGCCCGCACCGACGCCTTCCTCGACACCGTGCGCCAGGTGTGGACCAGCGAGCAGCCGGTGGATATTCACAACGATTTCTATCAGGCCGAGCAGGCCTGGTCCGCCATTCGCCCGCTGCAAAAACCGCATCTTCCGATCTATTTTGGCGGCTCGTCGGAAGCGGCCATCGCCGTCGCCGGCAAACATGCCGACGTCTTCGCGCTGTGGGGCGAGTCGCTGGCGCAAACCGGCGAGACCATCCAGCGCGTACGCGCCGAAGCGGCGAAACACCAGCGTGATATCGGCTTCAGCGTCTCGTTCCGGCCGATTATCGCCGACAGCGAAGCCGAAGCCTGGGAGAAAGCCGAGCATATCCTGCACGTCGCCACCGAGCAGGCGGCGCAGCGCGGGGGCGGGTTCAAAGCCAAACCGGACAGCATCGGCGCCCAGCGGCTGCGGGCTACCGCGGCGCAGGGCAGAGTGGTGGACAAACGCCTGTGGACCGGCATCGCCCAGCTGGTGGGCGGCGGACATAACTCCACCGCGCTGGTGGGCACCCCGGAGCAGGTGGCGGATGCGCTGCTCGACTACTACGACCTCGGCGTGCGTAACTTCCTGATCCGCGGCTTCGATCCGCTGAACGACGCGGCCGACTATGGCCGGGCGCTGCTGCCGATCGCCCGGGAAAAAGCCGCGCGGCGTGCGGTGGCGGAGCGCGCATCGTGATCCATCCTGAGCGCGACGACTGGGCCCGGCAGCTGACGGCGCTTCGCCAGCAGATGGCGGAGCAGGCGGCTAGCCTTGACGCCAGCGGCGAGTTTCCCTGGCGTAATATCGACCATCTGCGTGCGGGGGGCTGGTTAAGTCTCGCCGTGCCGCCATCCTGCGGCGGCGCGGGCGCCAGTCTGGCCCAGCTGCAGCAGGTCATCGCCGCCATCGCCTGGGGAGAGCCGGCGACAGCGCTGATTGTCTGCATGCAGTATCTCCACCATTTGCGGCTGGCGGAAAACGACGCCTGGCACGCGCCGCTGCGCCAGCAGGTTTTTCACGATGCTGTCGAACACGGTGGCCTCATCAACAGCCTGCGCGTCGAGCCGGAGCTGGGCTCCCCGGCGCGGGGCGGCCTGCCGGACACCGTGGCGACCCGTCGCGCGGAGGGCTGGGACATCAGCGGCCATAAAATTTATACCACCGGCATTGAAGGGTTGCGCTGGCTGGCGGTGTGGGCCAGAAGCGATGATAACCCGCCGCTGGTGGGTACCTGGCTGGTGCCTGGCGACAGCCCGGGTATCACGGTGGTGAAGAGCTGGGATCACGCCGGGATGCGGGCCACCGGCAGCCATGAAGTTATTTTTAACCACGTTCGGGTGGCGGCAGAGCACGCGGTGGATGTCTGGCCGGCCGATGCGCCACCCGCCGCCCAGGCCGAACCGTTTCGCCTGTTCGCCAACCGGCAGACAGCACTGCTGGCGGCGATCTATGACAGCATTGCCCACGCCGCTCACGACTGGCTGGTGAGGTGGCTGGCGGGGCGGGTGCCCGCCGGTCTCGGCCATCCGCTCTCTCGTCTGCCACGGGTGCAGGAGAAAGTCGGGCAGATCGCCGGGCTGCTGCTGGTCAACCGCAGCCTGCTGGAGCAGGCCGCCGCGCTGCGCTTTTCCGCCATTGAGGCCAATCTGGCGAAAGTCACCATCACCGACAACGCCATTCAGGCGGTGAATATCGCGCTCGAGCTGACCGGCAATCATGGTCTCAGCCGACAAAACCCGCTGGAACGCCACTACCGCAATGTGCTCTGCGGACGGGTACATACCCCACAGAGCGACAGCGCCTGGCTGGCAGCCGGCAACTTCGTCTTTCAATCACAAGGATAATCACGATGCGTCTATCATTTTCAGGCCGGGTGGCGGCCGCGCTGATGCTGCTGGCGCTGGGCGGCTACGCGACAGCGCAGGAGCGGCTTACCCTGCGTATCGCCGATCAAAAAGGCGGCATGCGTTCGCAGCTGGAGGCGGCCAACGCCCTGCAAAATCTCCCTTACGACATTAAGTGGGCCGAGTTCCCGGCCGCCGCGCCGCTGGCGGAAGCCCTCAACGCGGGCGCCGTGGACGCGGGGATCATCGGCGATGCGCCGTTGCTCTTCGCCCTGGCCAACGGTGCGCCGGTCAAAGCTATTGCCGTGGATAAAAGCAACCCGGCGGGGACCGCGGTGCTGGTATCCCCCGGCAGCACGTTAAAAAGCGGCGCTGATTTAAAAGGCAAACGCATCGCCACCGGTAAAGGGTCGATTGGTCATTTCGTGGCGCTGAAAGCGCTGGAGCAGGCGGGGATTTCACCGAAGGAGGTGCAGTGGGTGTTCCTCGGCCCGGTGGACGCCAAAGTGGCGTTGCTAAACGGTTCGGTGGACGCCTGGGCGACCTGGGAGCCCTACACCACCCAAATGGTGAAGACCAACGAGGGGCAGATCCTGGTGAGCGGCAAAGGGCTGCTGCCGGGGAATACCTTCCTCGCGGCAACGGATTCCGCGCTTAACGATCCGCAAAAACGCGCCGCGCTGCAGGATTATCTCCAGCGCCTGGCCGGCGCCGAGCGCTGGGCCTACGCCAATCTCGACAGCTACGGCAAAACGTTGGGGGGGATCATCCGCTTCCCGGCGGAGATCGCCCGCGCGCAGTTTGCCAACCGCCAGTCGCAGTGGCAGCCGCTGGCCGAGGAAACAGTGGCCCAGCAGCAGGCAACGGCGGACTTTTATCTCGCCAACGGCCTGATCCGCACCCGGCTGGACGTGAAGCCGACCTTTGACCGCCGTTTTAGCGTGCCCGCCGCCGAGGTGACGCCATGACCAGAACCCCTTTTTCCCGCCGCCGTTTTTTACAGCTCAGCGGCGGCCTGGCGCTGGCCGGGGTCTCTCTGCCGCTGTGGGCTCATGATATGGCGGACATGGCCGGCGGCGATGCCCATCCGGCGCTGCGCCTGCCAGAGCCCTACAAGATCAAGCTGGCGATCAACAAAAGCGCGGTATGCCTCGCGCCGGTCGCCGTCGCCGAGCAGCAGAAGATATTCAGTAAATACAACCTCGACGTTGAGTTTGTTAACTTCGGCAGCTCCACCGATGTGCTGCTGGAGGCGATCGCCACCGGTAAGGCCGACGCCGGGGTGGGGATGGCGCTGCGCTGGCTGAAGGCGCTGGAGCAGGGCTTTGACGTCAAGCTCACCGCCGGGACCCACGGCGGCTGTCTGAACCTGCTGACGGCTAAAGACTCGCCGTTCGGCGGCCTCGAGAGCCTGAAGGGTCAAACCATCGGCGTCACCGACATGGCCGGACCGGATAAAAACTTCTTCGCCATTCTGCTTAAGCGCCACGGTATCGACCCGATCAGCGACGTGCAGTGGAAAGTCTACCCGGCGGATCTGCTCAGCGTGGCGCTGGACAAGCGCGAAATCGCCGCCATCAGCGGCAGCGAGCCGTTTAGCTATCGTCTGCTGGAGACCGGTAAGTATCAGCTGATCGCCAGCAATATGACCGGGGATTATGCCAACCTCAGCTGCTGCGTGCTGGGGGTGAGCGGGAGCCTGGCGTGGGACCATAAACCGGCCGCCGCGGCGCTCACCCAGGCGATCCTTGAGGCGCACAGCTATGCCGCTGCGCATCCGGAAAGCGTGGCGCAATCCTTCCTCGCCCATGCCCTGAATACCAGTGAAGCGGAGGTGAGCGGCATCCTGCACGGGCAGGGCCACGGCCATCACGCGGTGGGCGAAGCGTTCGTGAAAGAGCTGACGCAGTATGCGGTCGACCTGCAGCGGGTGCAGGTGATCAAGCCGGGTACCGATCCCCATCAGTTCGCGGAGAGTATCTATGCCAACGTATTCGCCTGAGCAGGCTCTGGCGCGCCCCACCGGCCGCGCGCCGCTGTGGGGAGAAGGGCTGCTGGCCGCCACGCTGTGGCTGCTGGGCGGTCTGTTTACTCTGACCTGGCCCGACGCCGGGCGGCGCTGGCCGTTTAGCGAAGGCTGGGCGCTGGCGCAATTCACCCTCGGCGGCGGCTTGCTGCTGCTGGCGCTGAGCTATCGCTACTGGCGGGCGCGCGGCGCGCGTGTGCTGCATGCCGGCAAGTGGCTGGCGCTGCTGCCGGTGCTGTTTGCTGCCTGGGAAGGGCTGACCGCCAAAACTGCCGTGTTGCCGGTACCATTCTTCGCGCCGCCGCAGGCGCTGATCGAGGTGCTTCACGACGACTGGCCGCGCCTGCTCGACAGCCTGCTGCACTCCCTGGGGCTGCTGGGGCTCGGTGTGCTGCTGGGTACCAGCAGCGGGTTCATCACCGGTCTGGCCATCGGCTGGTCGCAACGGATTGGCTACTGGGTGCATCCGGTGTTACGTCTGCTGGGGCCGGTGCCCTCCACCGCGCTGCTGCCGCTGTGCCTGTTTATTTTTCCCTCGAGCTTCGGCGCCAGCGTGTTTTTGATCGCGCTGAGCACCTGGTTCCCGGTCACGGTGCTGACCTGGTCCGGAGTGATGGGCATTGATAAGGCGTGGTACGACGTGGCGCGGACCCTCGGCGCCAGCCAGCGTTTCCTGATCCTGCGGGTGGCGATCCCCGCCGCGTTGCCGAACGTCTTTGTCGGCCTGTTTATGGGGCTCGGCGCGTCGTTTTCGGTGCTGATTGTCGCCGAAATGGTCGGGGTGAAGTCGGGGATCGGCTTTTACCTCCAGTGGGCCCAAGGCTGGGCGGCCTATCCGAATATGTATGCCGCGCTGCTGGTGATGGCCTTGTTATGCTCCGGCCTGATAAGCGGATTATTTATGCTGCGTGACCGGCTGCTGAGCTGGCAGCGAGGAGGGATGCAATGGTAACCGAGACGATAGCGCGCGGCGCGGCGGTATCCATCAGCCATCTTCATCATGCGTTTACGCTTGGCAAACAGACGGTACCGGTGCTGGAGAATATTAGCCTGCAGCTGCGCCCGGGGGAAAGCGTGGCGCTGCTGGGCCCTTCCGGCTGCGGTAAATCAACCCTGCTGCGGCTGCTGGCGGGGCTGGAAGCGCCGCAGAGCGGACAGATGCAGATCGACGGCGCGGCGCTCGGCGCCCCGGGGCCGGAGCGAATTCTGGTGTTTCAGGATCCGACGCTCTATCCGTGGCTGACGGTGCGGCAGAACGTGCTGCTGGGCCCGCAGGCGCAGGGGAAAAAGGGGCTGGAGGCGAAGGCAGACGCGCTGATTGACCGCATCGGGCTGCAGGCCTTCAGCGAGGCGTGGCCGCGGCAGCTGTCCGGAGGGATGGCACAGCGTGCGGCGCTGGCGCGCGCCTTGTTGAACGAACCGCGTCTGCTGCTGCTCGACGAGCCGTTGGGCAAACTCGATTCGCTGACCCGCATCAGTATGCAGCGGGAGCTGATCGCCCTCTGGCAGCAGCAGGGGTATACCAGCCTGCTGGTGACCCACGATATCGAAGAGGCGCTGCTGCTGTGCGAGCGGGTGCTGGTGATGTCGCCGCGTCCAGGGCGGATTATCGCCGAGTTTGCGCTGCCGCTGGCTTTTCCCCGTCATCGTGATAACCCGCAGTTGCTGCAGCATCGTCAGGATATATTGCGCATCCTCGGCCAGGAGGCGGACTGGTAAGCTGAACGCATTCCCCGGTGGCGCTGCGACAAATGTCACGGAAAGGTAGGCCGGCGCAAGCGCAGCGCCGCCCGGCAATGGGCATCCGGCGCCAGGCGCCTGTTTTTGCCCGGTGGCGGCTGCGCCTTACCGGGCCTACGAACTGCGACAAATGTCACGGAAAGGTAGGCCGGCGCAAGCGCAGCGCCGCCCGGCAATGGGCATCCGGCGCCAGGCGCCTGTTTTTGCCCGGTGGCGGCTGCGCCTTACCGGGCCTACGAACTGCGACAAATGTCACGGAAACTAGGCCGGCGCAAGCGCAGCGCCGCCCGGCAATGGGCATCCGGTGCCAGGCGCCTGTTTTTGCCCGGTGGCGGCTGCGCCTTACCGGGCTTACGAGCTGCGACAAATGTCACGGAAAGGTAGGCCGGCGCAAGCGCAGCGCCGCCCGGCAATGAACATCCGGTGCCAGGCGCTTGTTTTGCCCGGTGGCGGCTGCGCCTTACCGGGCCTACGAACTGCGACAAATGTCACGGAAAGGTAGGCCGGTGCAAGCGCAGCGCCGCCCGGCAATGGGCATCCGGTGCCAGGCGCCTGTTTTTGCCCGGTGGCGGCTGCGCCTTACCGGGCCTACGAACTGCGACAAATGTCACGGAAACGTAGGCCGGCGCAAGCGCAGCGCCGCCCGGCAATGGGCATCCGGCGCCAGGCGCCTGTTTTGCCCGGTGGCGGCTGCGCCTTAGCGGGCCTACGAACTGCGACAAATGTCACGGAAACGTAGGCCGGCGCAAGCGCAGCGCCGCCCGGCAATGGGCATCCGGCGCCAGGCGCCTGTTTTGCCCGGTGGCGGCTGCGCCTTACCGGGCCTACGAGCTGCGACAAATGTCACGGAAACGTAGGCCGGCGCAAGCGCAGCGCCGCCCGGCAATGAATATCCGGCGCGACGCCATGGTCCGGCTTAAAAATCCATCTTCACCGTGAACTGCACTTCGCGCGGGTCGCCAATCTGGTTGCCGAGGTTATTGGTGCCGATCGAGGAAGTGTAATAGGTCTTATCAAACAGGTTCTTCACATTCACCTGCAGCGTCACCGGATACTGCAGCTTCATCTTATAGGCGGCAAACACATCCGCCACCGCATACCCCTGCAGATAATAATCCGCGCCGTTGGTGCCGGAGCGCTTGCTGACCGCGTGGCCGCCGCCGCCGACGGTCAGGGTGTTGCTGTTATAGACGTTATGAATGTCATAGGTCAGGAACAGCGAACCGGTATGTTTCGGTACGTTTGGCAGCGGTTTCCCGGCGTAATCCGGATCTTCCAGCACTTTGGCGTCGGTGTAGCCGTAGCTGGCGATCACGCTGAGGTTATCGGTGATGGACCCCGCCAGATCCACTTCCACGCCCTGGGAACGCACTTTGCCCGCCGTTTTGGCCACCGTCTCATCGCCAATGCTCTCGGTGTACAGCACGTTACGCTTATGAATATCAAACAGCGCGATATTGGCGGTAATGCCGTTTAACAGGTCGAATTTGGCGCCCACTTCGTAAGAGGTGGACTCTTCCGGCGGCAGCTCGCCGATATAGCTGGCGATCGACGACTGCGGCATAAACGACTGGGCGACGTTGGCGAACAGAGAGACGTTCGGCGTGACCTTGTAGACCAGGCCGGCTTTCGGCGTCCATTTCTCATCGCGGCTGTCGGTATTGACGTTAAACGGTCGGCCTTTACCGGCGTACTGGGTGTAGTACTGGTAGCGCACGCCGGCGACGGCGATCCAGTTGTCGGTCAGGTACAGCGCGTTCTGCACGTATGCGGCATAGCTCTCCTGCTGGATCCGCTGGTCGCTGTCGGAGGCGGAGACGGTATTACAGGTGTCGAGAGTGCCGTAGACCGGATGATAGATGTTAAAGCCTTTAACGTTCTTACAGCGCAGCATATCGGTGCGCAGCAGATCGTAATTCTCATAGGCGACGCCGGTCAGCAGCTCGTTATAAAAGCCGCCCACTACCACGTTGCCCTGCAGGTCGGCGCGGGTGGAGTGCATCTTCTGCGTTGAACCGTGGGTACCATCGACCCGGCGGGTGAGGTTGCCGGTCGCCGAATCATAGGCCATCACCCGCGCCTGGTTATCGTTATAGTGATCCTGGCTGTAGCTGTAATCGAAGCGCGCGGTCCAGGCGTCGTTAAGGCGATACTCGGCGTTGAGCTGAGCGAGATCGGAATAGCCATCGGTAATATTAAACGCTTCATCGAAGCGGATTTTGCGATCGACGTTCACCGCATGGCCGGTATTCAGATCGAAGATAGTGCCGCGATCAAAGGGGGCGCTGTAGTCGCGGTGCGAATAGGACGCGGTCACCGTTGCCCGCTCGCCAAACCAGGTCAGGGAAGGGGCGATAAAGCTGCTTTTGTTTTTACCGAAATTGCGCCAGTAATCCTCATTCTGATATTCCCCAATCAGTCGGTACGCCAGATTCGTGCCTTCGATGGGGCCGGTGATGTCGACGCTGCCGGTGCCGCCGCCAAAGCTGGTGGAGGTCCCGGAAACCGAACCGGAGAACTGCCGCTCCGGCCGTTTAGTGATGACGTTGATCAACCCGCCGGGGTCGAGGATACCGTACAGCGTCGAGGCGGGCCCCTTCAGGACTTCCACCCGTTCGGTGGCGGCGTTAAAGCTGCGCGGCAGCACGGTGCGCAGGCCGTTGGTCATGATCGAGCCGTCGCGGTTGGCGCCGAAGCCGCGGCGGGTAAAGGCGTCCTGGGTACCGCCGAGGGTGTTGGTCTGCACCACGTTAGCGACGTTATACAGCGCCTCATCGAGTGAGGTGGCGTGCTGATCTTCGAGAACCCGATCGCTGACGGTATTGACCACCTGGGGAATATCCAGCAGCGGCATCGAGGTTAGCGTCGCGGTGGCGGAGCTGAGCGGCTGATAGCCGCTTGTGGCGCTCTGCTGCGCGCCGTCGGCCACTACGGTGATGGTCTCTTCCGCGTCGTTAGTACTTTTCGCCGCGCGATTGTCGGCGGCCATTAATCCCGGTGAGGCTAAAAAAAGAAGCGAAAAAAGCGCGCGCCCTGGCAACGTCCTGCAGGCGACATGGGGTTGAGTCATTATCTGTTTCTCGTGAACGAATCTGCCTTTGCGGTCAGATTAAGCCAATAAAATCATTGCCCTGAATAATAAAAGCACTCTGTTTAGCGTCTGAATGCGCCTTCAGATGTGTAATTGAGAATCATTCAATCATGAAGGGATGTAGTAGTAAACGTTATGCAAGATAAAAATTCAGCGGCGAGGAACAGGACGTTTTAAACACCTCCAGTAGGGAATGTTCTGTAGTTATCTATCTGATATTATTTTATTTTAATTATATTGCGTTGGCACAGTCTCGCTGTAGTCAGCGTCCCCGTCTGAAGACGATGGCGAGTATTGACTACTACATTCATCCCCGTCATGATCAAAAGAGAATGAGATTTATTTTGATTTGACTGCAGAATGTCCAGCTATCGCCTGGAACGCTGCGGCGCAGGAGCGAGTTATGCCACAGCGGGTGAAACCTGCAGAGCAGGGGATCGTACTGGATGCCCTGTCGGCCGGCTACGGCCAGACCCTGATCGTTGACGATATCAACCTGACCATTCCCACCGGCAAAATGACGGTGCTGGCCGGGGCGAACGGATCCGGCAAATCCACGCTGCTCTCGACCATCGCCAGAATGCTGAAACCGCTCGGCGGCTGCGTGCGTCTGGACGGGCAAGCCATTCACCAGATGCCGACGAAAGCCGTCTCGCGCCAGCTGGGCATCCTCCCGCAATCGCCGTTGACCCCGGAAGGATTGACCGTTTTCGAGCTGGTCTCGCGCGGGCGCTACCCGTGGCAGGGGCTGATGCGCCAGTGGTCCGAGGCCGATGAGCTGGCGGTAGAGGAGGCGCTGCGCTTAACCGGTACCGCCGAATTCGCCCATCTGCCGGTGGACAGCCTCTCCGGCGGCCAGCGTCAGCGCTGCTGGATCGCCATGGCGCTGGCCCAGCAAACGGCCACCATTCTGCTCGATGAGCCGACCACCTGGCTCGATCTGCGCTATCAGGTCGATATCCTTGAGCTGCTCCAGACCCTCACCCGCGAACATGGCCGCACGGTGGTGACGGTGCTCCATGACCTTAACTTTGCGGTGAACTACGCCGATCTGCTGGTATTCCTTAAACAGGGGCGCATCGCTGGCACGATTAGCGACAACGATGTCTGTAGCCCTGAGCTGATTAAACGCGTGTTTGACGTTGACGTGCAGATGTCGATTAACCCGCAAACCGGCAAACCCTTCTTTATGCCGTTTCGCGCCCGCCAGGCAGCGGCACAATGAGCGTGGCCATCCTGCTTTCCGCGCGGCGTCGCCCCCGGCTGGCGCTGCTTCTGCTAACGCTGCTGCTTATCGCCGCCTCGCTGGTGCATCTTGGCTTAGGCGCCCGCTGGATCGCCCCGCAGACGGTGCTGCAGGCGCTGCTGGAGTACGATCCGCGCAACTTTGAGCAGCGGATTATCATCGATCTGCGTCTGGTGCGGCTGGCGGCGGCGCTGCTGACCGGCGCGGCGCTCGGCGTCGCCGGGCTGCTGCTGCAGACGGTGATCCGTAACCCGCTTGGCGAGCCGCATATTCTCGGGCTTAACGCCGGCGCCTCGCTGGCGGTGGTGGCGACCTCGGCGCTGGGCCTGTCCTTCGGCGCTTTCCCCGCCGGGCGCCCGCTGACCGCCGCCTGCGGCGCGGGGCTGCTGTTCGGTGGCGTGATGGCGCTGGCCTCTGCCGGGCGCGGCGGGGCGACGCCGCTGCGCATCACGTTGTGCGGAGTGGCGCTGTCAGGGTTTGCGTCGGCGGTGACGGCGGCGATATTAATTCTCGATGAACAGACGCTGCTGGCGATGCGCACCTGGCTGGCCGGCGACCTGGCCGGACTGAACTGGAGCACGCTGCAGACGGCGCTGGTTCCGGCGCTGATCGGCCTTGGCGTCGCGCTGATCATTGCCCCACGCCTCAACGTGCTGGCGCTGGGGGATAAGGTGGCGCTGGGCCTTGGCGTTAATCTCGTCCAGACGAGGCTGCTGGGCCTGCTGGCGATTGCGCTGCTCTGCGGCGCGGCGGTGGCGGTGGCCGGGCCGATCGGCTTCGTCGGGCTGGTGGTGCCGCACGTGGTGCGCCGTCTGGTGACGGAAGACATCCGCCTGGCGCTGCCCCTGGCCGCGCCGGTGGGAGCGCTGGCGCTGGTGCTGGCGGATATCGCCGCCCGGACGCTGGTCGCGCCGCAGGAGCTGGCCACCGGAGCGATGACCGCCCTGGTGGGCGCGCCGTTGTTTATCTTTATCGCCGCGAGGTTTTTTAAATGACGCGCGCCGTTCACCGGGCCGGTTTTCGGCCGCTGGCTTTCGCCTCCCGTCATCTGCTGCTGCGTCCTGCGGCGTTAAAAATTGCCGCCAGCATAGTGCTGACGCTGCTGGCGCTGGGGCTGTACAGCCTTAGCCGCGGCAGCTATCCGCTGCCCGCGTCGACGCTGGCGCGGACCCTGCTGGCGCCGCAGGAGATGGGCGAGCAGCCGCGCTTTATTCTGTTTGATATCCGCCTGCCGCGGATCCTGATGGCGCTGCTGTGCGGGGCCATGCTGGGGCTGGCCGGCGCGGCGATGCAGAGCATCACCCGTAACGGGCTGGCCGACCCGGGGCTGATCGGCGTCAAAGAGGGGGCAAGCATCGTGGTTCTGGCGCTGGTGCTGTTTTTCCCGGCAGTAGGCCTGGTCTGGCGGCCGCTGGCGGGGATGGTCGGCGGCATAGCGGTGGCCCTGCTGGTCCTGACGCTGGCTCGCGACTGTTCGCGGCCGCGCTTTATTTTAATTGGCATCGGCGTCTCCTGGAGCCTGGCGGCCGCGGTCGGCATCTTTATGACCACCGCCGACGTACGCGACGTGCAGACGGCGATGATCTGGCTGGCGGGCAGCCTGCAGGCCGCCACCTGGCCGCTGCTGGCGGTGGCCTTTTGCTGGGCGCTGCCCGGGGCCATCATCCTGTTCTGTACCGCCCGGGCGGCGGACGTGGCGCTGCTGGGCGACCGGACCGCCATCGGCCTCGGCGTACGTCTGCAGCAGCTGACGATGCTGCGCTTTTTTGCGCCGGTGCTGCTGACCTCGGCCAGCGTCTCCTGCGTCGGCAGCCTGGGTTTTGTGGGCCTGATGGCGCCGCATATGGCGCGTTTCGTGCTGCGCGGCGGCCAGGTATCGCTGCTGTGCGGCAGCGCGCTGATTGGCGCCTTGCTGGTGCTGGCGACCGATACCCTTGGCCGGCTGGCGTTTGCCCCGCTGCAGATCCCGGCGGGGATTGTCATTGCCCTGGTGGGCTGCCCGTTCTTCGTTGTCTTGCTCTGGCGTCGCCGTGATGCCCTTTAACCAGGAAGGTAGTATGCGTTGGTTCGTCTCATTGCTGGTGTTGCTGACGGGGGCCGTCAGCGCCGCCGCCCCACAAACTCAAACTTTCACCGATGATTTAGGCCGCACCGTCACCGTGCCGCTGCATCCGCAGCGTATCGTTTCGATGCACGATCTCGACATTACCATTCCGCTGATTGAGCTCGGGGCGCCGCCGATCGCCAGCCACGGCCGGACGCGCCCGGACGGCAGCCACTACCTGCGATCCAGCGCCCAGCTCACCGGCGTCGATTTCGACAACAGCGATATCCGCTTTATTGGCACCGCCGATATCGATCTGGAAGCGGTAGCCGCCGCCAGGCCGGATCTGATCATCACCGAGCCCAGCCGCCACGTGTCGGTAGAGCAACTGGAGAAGATTGCCCCGACGGTGAGCATCGACCATCTGCAGGGCAGCGCCCCGGAGATTTACCGCAAGCTGGCGCAGCTGACCGGCACCCAGCCGCGGCTGGCGATCCTCGAGCGCCGCTATCAGGAGCAAATCAAGCAGCTGAAAGCGATGGTCAACCCACCGCAGTACAGCGTCTCAGTGATCCAGGCGAACAACGGCAAGGTCACGGTGCATCATTCGTATCATGCGCTGGGCCGGGTGCTGCGCGACGCCGGGTTCCGCTTTCCGCCGCTGATTGAGCGGATCCCCGATGGTCAGCGCATTGACGTCAGCGCGGAACAGCTGCCGGAGCTGGACGCTGATTTTGTCTTCGCCACCTGGCGGTCGGATACCGGCGGTAAGCCGCAGGATGAGCTGCAGGCGATGGAAGGCGTGATGCCCGGCTGGTGCGACTTTATGCGCGCCTGCCGCACCGGGCACTATATTTTACTGCCGCGGGAAGAGGTGATCTCCAACTCCTACGCCGCGCTGTCCCTGATGGTGGCCCAGGTGCAGTCGCATATTGCCGGCAGGCCGATCCCGGCGGAGGCCAAATGAAAAGCGCGGTAAAAAAAGAGAAGGGCAAAGTCGATCTGTTCGGCGAACGCTATCGCGCCCGGGCGCACCAGCTCTCCCCCCGGCTGCGGGCGGTGGTCAGCTATATCAACGACAACCGCGAGGTGGTGCTGGAGCATACGGCGATGGAGATCGCCACCGCGACCCAGACCTCCGACGCCACGGTGGTGCGTGCCATCCAGGCGCTGGGCTTCGCCGGGCTGCGCGAGCTTAAGCAGACCATGGAGCGCTGGTTCGGCACCTCGGTCACCTCGGCGGAAAAGATGCGCTCGACGGTTACCGCGCTCTCCAGCGACGTCAACTCCAGTATTGATTTTGTGCTTGAAGGCCATCAGCGGGTGTGCGAGGTCCTGTCGCGGGCCGACAACCGCGCGGCGGTGGCTCAGGCGGTGGCATTGCTCAGCGACGCGCGCCAGGTGGGGATCTTCGGTATCGGCGCCTCGGGGATCCTCGCCGAATACACCGCCCGGTTGTTCAGCCGTATTGGCCTGCCGGCGTACGTGATGAACCGCACGGGCTTTAGCCTTGCCGAACAGCTTATCGGCCTGCAGCGCGGCGATGTGCTGATCATGATGGGGCAAAAATCCCCCCATCGCGAAGGGTTGACCACCCTGCGCGAGGCGAAGCGGCTGGGTATTCCGACCATCCTGCTGACCCAGGCGGTGGACTCGCGCTTCAGCCAGGAGGCGCAGGTGGTGATCGACGTCCCGCGCGGCGGGGACAGTAGCCGGATGCCGCTGCACGGTACGGTGCTGGTCTGTCTCGAGATGATTGTCCTGTCGGTGGCCTCTACCACGCCACAAAAAACGGTGAAATCCCTGAAACGAATCAACGATCTGCATCGGGCTATCGGTAAATCCGGCGGTAAACGGGGCCATTGAGAAGATAATTCACCAGCGGGAAGGTTTCCGGTTGCATATAAAAGTGAGTGTGTGTATTTTTATGCAAAATAAATGCATAAAAAGGAAATCTCATGGTCAAGAATTTGCTCAAAGCGTGTTGCATGATAGCCGCGCTGACGGCTGCCGGACAGGCGGCTGCGGAAACCTATACCGTCGGCTCCGGCGGCACCTACCGGCCGTTTGAATTTGAAAACAGCCAGAAACAGCTGGAAGGTTTCGACATCGACATCATCAAAGCCATCGCCAAAGCCGAAGGCTTTGACGTTAAGCTGGTCAATACCCCATGGGAAGGCATCTTCGCCACGCTGAACACCGGCGACCGCGACATCATCATCTCCGGGATCACCATCACCGATAAACGCAAACAGATGGTCGATTTCTCCGCGCCGTACTTCCCGGCCGAACAGTCTATCGTCGTCGCTCAGGACTCGCAGGTGGATTCACTGGCGGCCCTGAAAAACGAGAAGGTCGGGGTGGTGAACTCCAGCACCGGCGATATCGTGGTTTCTGAGGTGCTGGGTAAAAACAGCACCGCGATCAAGCGCTTCGACAATACCCCGCTGATGCTCCAGGAGCTGTTTGAGGACGGCGTCAGCGCCGCGGTAGGCGACGTCGGGGTGGTGAAGTACTACATCAAACAGCACCCGGAGAAGCAGTTCAAGCTGGTGCCGGATGCCAAATTTGAGCGTCAGTATTTCGGTATTGCGGTGGCGAAAGGCAACAGCGAACTGCTGGGCAAAATCAACGCCGGGCTGCAAAAGATCGTTGCTGACGGGACTTACGCCAAAATCTATAAAACCTGGTTCGACGACAACGTGCCGACGCTGCCAGCGCAATAATCCACCTTTTTCAGTGACCACGGCTATCGCCCAGGCGATAGCCGTATTTTTTAGGGAAGGACTATGACGGGATTCCGTTGGGAGATCATCGAGGAGTACGGCCCGCTGTTTGTGGACGGCGCCCTGATGACGATTAAATGTACCATTATCTGCGTGATCCTCGGGACGCTGTGGGGGTTAACTCTCGGTCTCGGGCGGATGGCGAAGGCCGAGCACGGGCCGTGGAAATATATTCTCCGCTACCTGGTGCAGTTTCCGGTGCGCTTTTACGTCAGCGCCTTCCGCGGCACGCCGCTGTTCGTGCAGATTATGGTGGTGCACTTTGCGCTGGTGCCGCTGTTTATCAACCCGCGCGACGGCCTGCTGGTGACCAGCGGCCTGATGAGCGCCGACTTTGCCCGCGAGCTGCGCGCCAGCTACGGGGCGTTCCTCTCCTGCATCGTGGCGATCACCCTTAACGCCGGGGCCTATGTGTCGGAGATTTTCCGCGCCGGCATCCAGTCGATCGACAAAGGGCAGATGGAGGCCTCCCGCGCGCTGGGCATGCCGTGGTGGAAAACCATGCGCAAGGTGATCCTGCCGCAGGCGTTTCGCCGCATTCTGCCGCCGCTGGGCAATAACGCCATCGCCATTGTCAAAGACTCGTCGCTGGCCTCGGCGATTGGCCTGGCCGATCTGGCCTATGCCGCGCGCACCGTCTCCGGCGCCTACGCCACCTACTGGGAACCCTACCTGACCATCTCTCTGGTCTACTGGGTGATCACCTTCCTGCTGGCGCAGCTGGTTAACCGTCTGGAAAAGAGGTTTGGCAAAAGTGATTCACATTAATAACTTACATAAGCGCTTCGGCGACAGCCACGTGCTGCGCGGCATCAGCTGCGATATTAAACCGCAGGAAGTGGTGTGCATCATCGGCCCATCCGGCTCGGGGAAAAGCACCTTCCTGCGCTGCATGAACGCCCTGGAGACGGTCAGCGAAGGCGAGGTGGTGGTTAACGGCTTTGCCGCCCACGACCGGACCACCGACCTCAACAAGATGCGCGAAAGCGTCGGCATGGTGTTCCAGCGCTTTAACCTGTTCCCGCACATGACGGTGCTGGAAAACCTGATCATGGCGCCGATGAATCTGCGCAATATGCCGCGCCAGCAGGCGGTCGACCTGGCGGAAGCCTTGCTGGCGAAGGTAGGCTTAAGCGATAAGCGCGACGCCTGGCCCTCGAGCCTGTCCGGCGGCCAGCAGCAGCGGGTAGCCATCGCCCGCGCGCTGGCGATGAAGCCGTCGATAATGCTGTTCGATGAGCCCACTTCGGCGCTGGATCCGGAGCTGGTGGGCGACGTGCTGGAGGTGATGAAAAACCTCGCCAGCGAGGGGATGACCATGGTGATCGTGACCCACGAAATGGGCTTTGCCCGCGAAGTGGCCGACCGGGTGATCTTCATCGACCAGGGCGTGATTCAGGAAGAGGGCAAGCCGGGGCAGATCTTTAGCGCGCCGAGCAACCCACGCACCGCCGCGTTCCTCAGCAAGGTGCTGTAAACCGAGCGGGCTGGCGCCAGGCCAGCCCGCTGAGCATTCCGGGTGTATTGACGAAGCTTTTAATCATCCGCGCAAACATTGACTGGGCTCATTTATCCCGCGATAACCCCTTTGTTAATCTCAGGGTGTCGATTAGGACTTCTCCAGGAAAATAACGTTGGAAATCTTTTTTTTAACCCACTGAAAAATAGCGATTAACTATTTTTCATACGCCAAAAATCATGGTCCGTTAATCACGGACTCGGTTTCGTATGGGTTAAAAAAGGTACGTTATGACAGTTACATGGACGGTCACGCCCGTGGGGTATCAGCACATTGCCAAACGCTGCCCCGCCTGCAATGTGAAACGCGACTTCGCGCCTTCCGGCGCCATCCGGGTGAATTCGCAAAAGAAGCTGCTGGATATCTGGAGCATCTATAAATGCACGCACTGCGATTACACCTGGAATATCGCCCTGTTTTCCAGGCTGCACGTCAGCAAGATAAACCGTGAACTGCTTCAGCGCCTGCTGCAGAACGATGCAGCCATGGTTCACTATTATGCCGCTGACCTCGCGACGCTGAAGCGCAACCGCGCCGAGCCGTCGGGGCAACCTGATTTTCGTATTCACGAGCAATGGTCGGTTACGTTGATGGCATGTCAGCGGATAACGGTGCGCGTCAGAGTCAGTCAGCCATTTCGCATCAGCCTGCTATCAATACTGAAAAAACAGCTCAAGCTGAGTACGGCTGAAATCCGGTGGTTGGTCGCGACAGGGCATATCGAGGGTATTTCACTAAAACAGCTCAAGACGAAAAAGCTGAAGGCGATGGAATATGATTTTCAGCTGGCGGCGGAAACGCTGTATGCGCGACGCCGGATTACGTTATCACTTTGCGGTAGATCACTTGCCGGGAAGATAAGCCGCAGCGCTTGAGCTGCTGGCTTTTTATTCCTCGGTGAATAAGGACGGCGAAGTTGGCCGTCCTGACTCCCTTATCTCCGTCTGCATAAGCCACCTCCGCTGCAGCCATTCAATCTGCAGACGCATAGTAAACAAATGCCAGCTTATTGCCGTCGGGATCGCGGACGTAGGCGCTGTGAAAACCGTCGCCATACTGCGGCCGGTGACCGGGACCGCCTTCGTCACGTCCGCCGAGTTGCAGGGCGAGGGCATGCAGTTCCGCAATATGTGCGACGGAGCGGGCGTTAAGCGCCACCATCGTTCCATTACCCACCCCGGCAGGCTGCTGGTCAAAAGGAACACCCACGCACAGCCCGCAGGTGTGATTGCCGTTGAAGGTGCCCCAGGACGCCCCCTGTTCGTTACGGCCGGCTTTGACGTGTCCCAGCAGCGCCATTAACGGGTCATAGAACTTGATGGCGCGTGGCAGATCGTTCGTTCCCAGCATAATGTATGAAAACATAGTGTTCTCCTGTTGCGGGCAAAAAGGCCTAAACCTTCAGGCTGGCTGAAGAAGATGTTGCTGACGGAGTTTTAACAAGCGCGAGACCAGCATGATGACGACGATTCCTGCTATCAGCGCCAGGCAGTGAAAAGCAATTCTGCCGCCAGCCTGGAAGTAAACCCAGCGCGCTACTTCCACCGAGGCCGCCATAAAACTGAGCGCCACAATGTTGATGGTGGCTGAAACCGTCCCTTTCGGCAGGGAGTGGGAAAAAAGCGCAAAACGGAATAATACGGGGAACAACAGGCCTGTTCCGAGGGCATAGAGACTTGTTCCTGAAACGGACCACCACCAGGTATGGGGCCATGCAATATTTCCCGCCAGTAATACCAACAACCCGGTCAGCTGTATCGGGATAGTGCGCCAGATAAAGCGGGGAGAGGTCGGATCCTTGATAAAACGGGCCACGATGATGCTGGCAATAATAACGCCGCCAAAGACAGGCACCTGGGTCCAGGCATAGGCGCCGCGCGACATCCCGCCGTCATCGATCAGGATCACCGGAGAGAGTGCTACCCAGGTGATTATCGGCAGGTTACTGAATGACAACGCCAGCGCGCCCGTGAGCACCACCGGCTGTTTAAAGGCGCGGACAAACTCGGAAAATACCTCTCCCGGACGAAACCCCCGGCCCTGAGAGGTGACCGTTTCTGGCATGTTAAAAATCAGTAACGCCCAGGCCAGCAAGCTCATGGCGCCGATGATCGCAAACAATAACTTCCAGTGCAGGAAATTCATCAGGCCAGCGCCCGCCAGGGGCCCGATTACCGGCGCCAGCAAAACGATGGATGTCAGCGCCGCCATAATGCGGATAGACTCTTTTTCATCAAAAGCCTCCTGGATGGAGACATAACCGACTGTCGAAATGAAGCAGATACTGGTTCCCTGGATAAAACGGGCGATAAGATATTGATCAATCGACGTGACAAAGATCATGCTGAAGCAGGCCAAAGCAAAGATGATGGCTCCGGTCAGTAGTACGGGGCGGCGACCAATGCGGTCGGAGAGCGGCCCCAGCAGCCACTGTAATGCCAGCCCCCCGGCTAAATAGAGGCTGACAGAGGCCGGGGCTAACGCAACATCAGCCTCAAATTCCCGGATGATGTGGATAATACCCGGCTGAATGAGATCGGTAGTCAGATAAGCAGAAAAATCATAGATAACCATCGCCAGCGGAAATAACAAGATTCTGCTAAAACGGATGTACGGTCCCAACGCTAATTTCATACGCGAAGACTCCCTGGTCGGTGACGGTTTCCCTGGTATCGGGGCCTGGTTGATGTGGATCCCTTGCGACTGTCGTCACAGGCTGGCCGCGGAATGACAAATCGAAAGATAAAATTCGCCTGACGACGGTCATTGGGTAAGGCAACGCAACGGCATGCAGAGGGAGTGATCGAGCATGGCAGAGGGATAACGCACCGGGTTAACTGGCTGGGGGGGACGTTTCTTATGCGAGGGAGGGGTCTCGCTGCCATCGCGTGGATGTGGAGCGTTTGTCCGCAGGGGACGAGAATGAATAAAGTCGCTTGCTCCTGAGGGGAAACATTCATACCGGGAAACCTGTGTCATCATCATGGGCAAAATAGGCGAACACTCGCCAGTGTCCGCATTCGATTTCAGCGCAGTGATAATCAGTCCGGCCAGTGATGGTCGGAAGTCTGATTATCAGATGATTAGGTTTTCCAGCATCGACGCCTCAGCTATGGGTATGAATTATTTATCAAGGAAATGATAACACCCACATTTATTATGGGAATTGCGCAGGTAAGAAAATGTGACTTTCGCCCGCTTACTGCGTGAAGCTGATCGCAACAGACCCGGCGCTGCGCTCAGCCTTGCCATGGTACACCGCCTCAATATTATTCCCCTGCGGATCCAGCACAAAAGCGGCATAGTAACCAGGATGATAGTGTCGTTCGCCAGGCGCGCCGTTATCACGTCCGCCATGGGTCAGTGCCGCATGGTAAAAAGCGTCCACCATGTCACGATCTCTGGCCTGGAATGCCAGGTGGTGGCGCCCAGTCAGTTTCCCGGCAGCCTCCGGGCTGTGGCGTGAGGCCACCACCAGTTCGTCGGCCAGCAAGTATTCGTTGGAGGTGGTGATAACCGGGATCTCCAGCGCCGACAGTACGGCGGTATAGAAGTTTTTGCTTGCCTCAAAGTCTTCGACAACCAGCAGAATATGATCGATCAATCTGCCACGATGTAAGGTATTACTTTCCATGGGATTTCCTCTCGGCTGGGGGGCCGGCAATGGTTAACAGCAGTGAGCCAGCAAGAACAGGATACCCTCCGGTGAGGGCCATAAAAAAGGGCTGGCGCCAGGCCAGCCCGTGAGGACTACCGTGCGGACTCCGTCGCCTCGTCCATGTCATCTTCCTGCTCACTGGCAAGCAGGGTTTTCTCGTTTTTGCACAGACACTGAATCAACAGGAACAGCACGCCGCTGGCCACCAGGGTGACGATCAGGCCATCGTAACCAGTGATGCCGATCAGCATGCCGCTGACTACCGGCCCGGCAACGCTGCCGGCGGACCAGAAAAAGCCGAACAGGGCGTTAATCATAATCAGCTTCTGCCCATTGAAGGTTTTCCCCGCCCGCACCAGCGACAGGGTATAAAGCGCGCCCGCCGCGGCGCCCAGCAGCAGACAAATGGCCATCAGCTGAATGCGCGAGCCGAGCATCAGCGGCAGGGCCAGCAGCGACAGGCTGAAAACCACCGCGCAGCTCAGATGCACGCGGCGAATCCCGACCCGGTCGGCCAGCCAGCCTAGCGGGGTCTGGAACATCGCATCTCCGGTCAGCACCACGGTGACCAGCAGCACCGCCAGCCCTTCATTCAGCCCTTTGTCCATGCCGTACAGCGGCAGCAGGGCGAGGATGCTGGCGTCAAAGAAGGCGAAGCAGAAGACCCCGGAGGCCAGTACCGGCAGAAAGGCGCCGAGGCTGCGCCAGCTGGCGCGCTCCCCGAGGCTTTCACGAGTGCCGGTGGGCAGATGGCGCAGCATCAGCAGGCAGACGGCGGTGACCGCGACAATCGCGATCAGCGCTGATGTCTGCCAGGCGGGGCCGACGGAGATCAGCAGCGGCCCGGCCAGCTGGCAGCCGGTAAAGGCCGAGGCGTAGAGACCGGTGAGGGTAGCGCGCTGGCTGCCCGCCGCGCCGCCGGTGATCCAGCTTTCGCCGAGTACGATAATGACCCCGGAGGCCAGGCCGGTCAGCAGGCGCGGCAGCAAAAGCAGCGTCATATCGGTAGTCATGCATGAGGCGATGGTCGCCAGCGCCAGCAGGATCAGACTGCCGCTCAGCAGCACGCCCATTTCAACGCGCCGGCACAGCGCAGGAGAGAGGAAAGAGGAGATCATCATGCCGGCGGGCGGCAGGGCGGCCAGCAGGCCGACGTACAGCGGCGCGATCTGCTGCTGCGCCAGCTCAAGACTGATTAACGGCACCGTATAGCCGGTGATAAATCCCACAAGCGACGCGGCCATGATCATCGCCAGCGTGGGGGCAAGACGATTCTGGTCTGGGTTAAACATTTTATTTCCGATGACGGAGAGGTCAGTAGTGGATCCTTCGGCAAATTGCCGTCCTGAGTTGCATAATAATTAATCGACTGGCCGTTGTCACCGTTGAAATCACTACCAAAAAAGGGCCGCAGGGCGGCAGGTGGGCTGTACGCCGCGCCGCCGCCGCATTTCGTGACGTTGTCAGCGTGGTAACGACAGGATATAACGGAGGGAGCGGCAGCGCCCCGACGCCGGTGAGCGACGGGGAAAAACGCGACGCATGACCGATTATTCAGCATTACGCTATGCAGGAAAGGAGTAATACATGGCCGTATCGCCGTCACTGATCGCCGAAGCCGTTGGCTGGCGACGTGAATTTCACGCCGCGCCTGAGCTCGGATATCAGGAACAGGAGACCTCGCGCCGCGTTGCGGAGCTGCTGGCCTCGTTTGGGCTGCAGGTGCACCGCGGGCTGGCTGGCACCGGCGTCGTGGCGACGCTGGAGAACGGCCCCGGGCCGGTTATCGGCCTGCGCGCCGATATGGACGCCCTGCCGATCACCGAGCTGGGGAGCGTCAGCTACCGTTCACGCCGTCCCGGGGTGATGCACGCCTGCGGCCACGATGGCCATACCGCGATGCTGCTGGCGGCCGCCGCCCATCTGGCGCAGACCCGCCATTTCAGCGGCACCGTCCACTTTGTCTTTCAGCCGGCGGAAGAGAACCTCGGCGGCGCGCGCAAAATGGTGGAGGAGGGGTTGTTTGAGCGCTTCCCGATGGACGCCATCTACGCGCTGCATAACTGGCCGGGGATCCCTCTTGGCGAAGTGGCGCTCAGCGATGGCGCGATGATGGCCTCGCTGGACGCCTTCGAGATCACCCTGCGCGGAAAGAGCTGTCATGCGGCGATGCCGGAGAGCGGGGCCGATCCGATCGTCGCGGCGGCGCAGCTGATAATGGCGCTGCAGACCATTCCTTCCCGCCGCTTGTCGCCGCAGGATTCCGCAGTGGTCAGCATCACCCAGATAAACGGCGGCGAGGCGATCAACGTCCTGCCGGACACCGTGGTGCTGCGCGGTACCTTCCGCTGTCTGAGCAATCGCGTTCGCGCCCGCGTGCGGGAGCTTATCGAGCGCTATGTGGCGACCCAGCCGCAGGTGTCCGATGTGCAGGGCGAGATTAGCTGGTTCCCGGGCTATCCGGTGACCAAAAACCATGCGCTGCAGGCGCAGCAGGTGCGCGAGGTGGCTGCCGCCACTCTCGGCGCGCAAGCGGTGCGCTGGAATCAGGCGCCGTCGATGGCCTCCGAAGATTTTGCCTGCATGCTGGAGGCCTGTCCGGGGGCCTATTTCTGGATAGGCACCGACGGCGAAACCCCGTCGAAGCCGCTGCATAACGCCAGCTATGACTTTAACGATGCGCTGATCGGCCCCGGCGTCGCCATGTGGGTGGGGCTGGTGGAGAAACAGCTGCCGGCGGCGTAACCCACCGGCAGCGGCAGAGGGAGCGCGCTGCGCTCCCTGAGGTCAGACGTCGGCAGCGGCTTTCAGTCGCGCTTTCATGTCGCTGTAGGCCGTCCAGGCATAGCGCTCCGCCCATTGCTGGTCGGCAATCGCTTCCACTTTCACCGCACAGTATTTGGTTTCCGGCGTTTTGGAGATCGGATCGAGGTTATCCTGGGTCAGCTCATTGCAGGCGCCCACCCACCACTGATAGGTCATATAGACCGCCCCCGGATTGATGCGATTGCTGAGGTCGGCGCGGGAGATCACCTTCCCGCGCCGGGAGCTGACCCACACCAGCTGTTTGTCGGCGATCCCCAGTCGTTGCGCATCCGCGGGATTCATCTGCACCCGTCCCGGCTCGTCGGCCAGCGACTGCAGCGCGGCGCAGTTGCCGGTCATCGAGCGGCAGGAATAATGCCCGACTTCCCGCACGGTGCAGAGCACCAGCGGCCACTCGTCATCCGGGCGCTCCGCCGGCGCGCGCCAGGCGGTGGCGAACAGCTGCCCTTTACCCGAGGGGGTGTCGAAGCGGTTGTCTTTATACAGCCATGGCGTACCGGGATGATCGAGGGTCGGGCACGGCCACTGGACATGGCCCATATCGCCCATTTTCTCCCAGGTCACGCCGTAGAACAGCGGGCAGAGCTCGCGCATCTCGTCCCAGATTTGCTGGTTGTTCTCATAGTGCATCGGATAGCCCAATTCGCTGGCCAGCAGGCTAATGATCTCCCAGTCGCGCTTCACATTTCCCGCCGGAGGGATCGCCTGTTCAAACCGCTGGAACCCGCGGTCGGCGCAGGTGAAGACGCCGCCGTGCTCGCCCCAGGAGGTGGCCGGCAGCAGGACATCGGCCATTTCCGCTGTTTTGGTCATGAAGATGTCCTGCACGACCACGAAGTCCAGCGCCTCGATGCCTTTGCGCACCAGGCCGAGGTCGGCTTCGGTCTGCAGCGGATCTTCGCCCATAATATAATAGGCTTTGATCTCGCCGGTCAGCGCTTTATGCGGCACCTCGGTGATGCGGGTGCCGACCTGGTCGTCCATCAGCGCCGGGTCGATGCCCCAGGCGGCGGCGAATTTCGCCCGCACGGCGGGGTCGGTGACCTCCTGATAGCCGGGAAACAGGTTCGGCAGCACGCCCATATCGCAGGCGCCCTGTACGTTGTTTTGCCCGCGGACCGGCCCCACGCCGACGTTGGGCCGTCCCAGGTTGCCGGTGAGCAGCGCCAGGCTTGCCAGGCCGCGCACCACGTCCACCGCCTGGCCAAACTGGGTGACCCCCATGCCCCACATAATGGTGGCGGATGGGGCGGCGGCGAACATGCGCATCGCCTCCCGGATTTCCCGCGCGCTGACCCCGACAATCCCTTCCACCGCTTCCGGGGCGTAATCCTTCACCGCCTCGCGGTAAGCATCCAGCCCTTCGGTATAGCGTTCGACATAGGTTTTGTTGTACAGCTCCTCCTCCAGCAGCACATAGCCGAAGGCATTTACCAGCGCCATGTTGCTGCCGTTGTTGAGCTGCAGATGATGATCGGCAATGCGCGCGGTTTCAATGCGCCGCGGATCGCAGACGATGATTTTGGCGCCGTTGTCCCGGGCCTTGATTACCCGGCGGGCGACGATGGGATGGGAGTCGGCGCAGTTGTAGCCAAAGACCAGCAGGCACTTCGAGTTTTCGATGTCGCTAATCGAGTTGCTCATCGCCCCGTTGCCCAGCGCCTGCTGTAGCCCGGCGACGGAGGGGCCGTGGCAGACGCGGGCGCAGCAGTCGACGTTATTGGTGTTCAGCACCGCGCGGGCGAACTTTTGCATCACATAGTTGGTTTCGTTGCCGGTGCCGCGCGAGGAGCCGGTGGTCATGATGGCGCGCGGGCCATGCTTCTCTTTGATCTCCCTGAGCTTGCTGGCGGTATAGCGAATCGCCTCCTGCCAGCTGACCGGCGTGAAGGCGCCGCCTTTCTGGTAGCGGATCATCGGTTGTTTAAGACGGGGCGTCAGGAGCTGCGTATCGTTAAGAAAATCCCAGCCGTAGTAGCCTTTCAGGCACAGCTGGTTCTGGTTGGTGACGCCGTCGGCGGCCTCCGCGCGAATGATTTTATTGTTGTCGACAACCAGTTTAAGTTTGCAACCCGCCCCGCAGTAGGGGCACACGCTCGTGATTTTTTTCATCAGTAACAGACCTGTTAACAGTGAACTGAGGATCGCTGTCGCGCCGGGCCCGACGGGCAACGATCGCGGTATCGCCTGGTGGTGATGCAGACGCAGGCCTGTTGTGCTATGCAGGTCTTGTGCCAGAATTTAAGCTCTTGATCTGTATTGAAAAATGAAAAGAGATTGATGACGGGAGCATGACCTCGTCACTAATGACGATGACGCAGAGCGCCGACGTCAGACGCTCTGCGGGAGTAAAACGCGGCTAGGCGAGAGGGCGGCAGCGGTCGAAGTGCGATTCGCTCAGGCCGACGTCGCGCGCGGCGGCGCAGATAGCCTGCCAGCTGCCGGCATCCAGCGGGATCCCCTGCGCCAGCCGCGCTTCGCGGTTGGCGGCCTCCCATTCGCCGGGCGCCAGCACCGGGGCATCGGCATCGTGCGGCGACTGCTTACACCATGCGATAAAGGCCTCCGTCTGTGCCTGGCTGTCCGGGGCATCGAACGCGTCCGGGCGCAGGATGACCGTGGTCATGCAGTTAAAGATGGCGTCGACGCTGGTCTGCAGGCTCTCCTGATGGGTGGTTTGCCCGCCGGAGAGCGCGCCGCCGAGCACTTCGCACAGCGTCGCCAGGGCATAGCCTTTGTGCTGGGCGAAGGTGAGCAGGGCGCCCAGCGGAGAGGTCTGCATCACCGCCGGGTCGGTGGTGGGTCGACCCTCGGCGTCAATCAGGCAGCCGGGGGCCACGGCTTCGCCTTTATGCCAGGCGACGCGGGTTTTACCAAAGGCGATGGCGCTGGTGGCGTAGTCCAGCAGCAGCGGCGGATGGCCCGCGCGGGGAAACACCACGCACAACGGGTTGGTGCCGAAGCGGCTGTCCTTCCCGCGGAACGGGGCGACCATCGGGTCGCCGATGACGCTGACGAAGTGAATGGAGATCAGCCCGGCGGCGGCGCACTGTTCGGCCCAGTAGCCGATGCGTCCGACGTGATGCGCATTGCGCAGGGCGATAGCCGCCATACCATGCTGCTTCGCCTTTTCAATGCCTAACTGCATCGCCTCGTGGGCGACCACCTGGCCGAAGCCGGCGTTGCCGTCGAGGGTGACCACGGCGCCGGCGTCTTTGGTCACCGTGGCGTGGCGGTTGAGCTGCAGAAAACCACCGGCGTGGGATTTGACGTAGCTGGGGATCATCCCGACGCCGTGGGAGTCATGTCCGGCAAGATTGGCGGCGATCAGATGGTCCGCGACGAGGGTGGCTTCCCCTGGGGTACTGCCGAGATGGATAAACAGTGAGACGACAAACTGATGCAGATCCGTCGCCAGAAAGCGGTGTCCTGTAGGCACTGATTCTCTCCTGTAGTCTGTTGTTATTTTGTTATGTTTGCCGTTTTATGCTGCGCCGCCCGGCGCAGAAGGTCAAGGGCGGAGTCTCCCGGCAACATGCCGCTGCGCCAGCGCCTGCGCATCCGACAGACGATAAAAAACCAGGCCGGGATCGCGTTTTAATTAACGCCATAAACACCACATTTTTAAATTCTGCCAGTGTCACAAAAGCCAGAAAAAAGCCATCCCCGTCGTTGCAAGGGGAGCTGATACCACTATATGTTAAATTTGTGTTTATTAATTGATGATTAAAGGTTGGTATCATGTATAAGAAAATAAGTGGTTTAGTGGTTTCACTGACGGCCGTTTTCGCCTGTGCCGCCTGGGCGGAGGTGCCTGCGGGCTATCCCGCGGATTATCAAAAAACGATTGATGCCGCCGTAAAAGAGGGCAAGGTGGTGATCTATTCCACGACCGATACCAAAGCGGCCGGGCCGTTAATTAAGGGATTTGAAGCGCAATACCCGGGTGTAAAAGTCGAATATAACGACATGAACAGTACCGAGCTGTATAACCGCTATATCAGCGAACAGGCCGCCGGGGGCGGCAGCGGGGATGTGGTGTGGAGCTCATCGATGGATACCGCGCTGAAATTAGCCACCGAATACGCCGAACAATATGCCTCGCCGGAGGTGAAGCAATTACCCGACTGGGCGGTCTGGCAGCAGAAAGCCTATGGCACTACCTATGAGCCGGTGGTGTTTATCTATAACAAACGGCTGATCCCGCAGAATGAGGTTCCGGATTCGCATACCGCGCTGGCAAAACTTATCGCCAGCCAGGCCGATAAATTTAAAGGCAAAGTCACCACCTACGATATCGAAAAATCGGGCCTCGGCTTTATGCTGGCGGTACAGGACAGCCAGGCCGACGCGAACTATTTTGCCGACCTGGCGAATATCGCCAAAGGCGGCCTGACGGTGCAGTCTTCCACCGGCACAATGATGGAGCGCGTCTCCTCCGGCGAAAACCTGATCGGCTATAACATTCTTGGCTCTTATGCCGAAGCGCGGGCGAAAAACGATCCCTCTTTAGGTATTGCCTATCCGAAAGATTACGTGCTGGTGCTCTCCCGCGTCTCGTTTATTAGCCAGGAGAGCGAACATCCCAATGCGGCGAGATTGTGGCTGGATTATGTCCTGTCGGAAAAAGGCCAGCAGATCCTCGCCAGCCAGGCGGATATTCCCTCTATTCGTCGCGATATTGCAGGTAAAAATGATATCGACGGTATGACCGCGCTGTTGGGCAAAGCGTTAAAACCGATCCCGGTCAACGAAACGCTGCTCGATTATTTACAGCCGCAAAAACGTCTGCAGTTTATTAAACAATGGCGCAGCGCCGCCGCGAAATAATCCTCCCCTGGGGCATCGCCGATGCTCCTATTCACACCCGGCGGGTTTATTCACCTGACCGAAGGGATGAACCATGAACGTATTACGCAGAAAGTGGCAGGGGCTGCCGCGCGGCGTGGTGGTGTGCATCACGGCGCTGGTGATTTATGTCCCGCTGTTATTTATTGTGGTGCAGAGTTTTCTTTCGGCACCGTTCTTTTCCCGCTCCAAATCGTGGAGTCTGGAAGCCTTCGCCTTTATTTTTACCGACCCGGATTTTTATCTGGCATTAAAGTCAGGTTTTATTCTGGCCTTTGGCCTGGTGATTATTGCCATTCCACTGGGCGGTATTTTGGCGTTTCTGATGGTGCGCACCGATTTACCCGGCCGGCGGATCATTGAGCCGCTGATCCTGGTGCCGATCTTCGTCTCGCCGATGGTGCTGGGCTTTGGCTACGTGGTGGCCGCCGGGCCGGTAGGCTTCTTTTCCCAGTGGGCGCAGCAGCTGATCGGCTTTGTGCCGTGGAATATCTACTCGATGTTCAGCATTGTGGTCATCGCCGGCTTAACTCACGTTCCGCATGCCTATCTCTATATCTCTTCGGCGCTGCGCAGCGTCGGTTCCGACGTGGAAGAGGCGGCGCGCACCGTCGGCGCCACGCCGCTGCAGGTGATGACCTCGGTGAGTCTGCCGATGGTGCGGCCATCCATCCTTTACGCCTGCGTGCTGCTCTTCTTCCTCGGTCTGGAGGTTTTCGGTCTGATGCTGGTGCTGGGCGACCCCGAGGGCAACATGGTGCTGGCGACCTATCTCTATAAGCTGACCAACAAGCTCGGCACCCCCTCCTACCATCTGATGGCGGCGGTGGCGGTAGTGCTGATCTGCATCACCATCCCGCTGGTGATGCTCCAGCGGCGGCTGATGCGCACCGCCAACCGCTTTGTCACCATGAAGGGCAAGGCGTCCCAGGCGCGGGCGCTGCCGCTGGGCAAATGGCGCTGGGTGGCCGGGGCGGTGGTGGTGGCCTGGCTGACGGTGACCATCGGCGTACCGCTGCTCGGCGTGGCGCTGCGCGCTTTTATCTCCAACTGGGGCGTCGGCGTGTCGCTATGGGATGAGCTGTCGCTGGCGACGTTCCACAATATCTGGCAGCAGCCCAACCTGCTGCGGGCGATCGTCAACTCGATGGCTATCGGCATCATCGGCGGCGCGCTGGCGGTGATCTGCTATCTGTTTGTCGGCATCGCCATGCACCGCAAAGCGGATAACGTCACCCGCTTTCTCGACTACAGCGTGCTGGTCCCGCGCGCGGTACCGGGGCTGCTGGCCGGCTTGGCCTTCCTGTGGGTATTCCTGTTTGTACCGATGTGGCTCGATCAGTCGCTGAAGCACGGCTGGCTCTCGGCGCTGCCGGTGGCCGACTGGCTGCGGGAGCACCTTATCGTGCAGCTGCGCGCCCTGCGCAACACCATCTTCAGCGTCTGGCTGGCCTACACCGTGGTGTGGATGGCCTACGGCCTGCGGCTCATCTCCTCGACGCTGCTGCAGGTGGGCCCGGAGCTGGAGGAGGCGGCGCGTAGCACCGGCGCCTCGCGGGGGCAGATCACCCGCCACGTGACCGTTCCGCTGTCGCGCTATGGGCTGATTGGCTCCTGGCTGCTGATGTTCCTGATCTTTGAGCGCGAGTATTCCACCGGCGTCTATCTGCTGTCGCCGGGTACCGAAACCATCGGCTCGATGCTGGTGTCGCTGTGGGCGGCGGGGGCCATCGATATCGTCGCGGCGCTCTCCTTTATCAATATTCTGCTGGTGGTGATTGGCCTGGGTATCGCCCTGCGCTTTGGAGTGAAATTACATGATTGAGTTATCGGTAGAAAATCTGCATCTCACCTATGGCGACAACCCGGTGTTGAAGGGGGTGTCCATGACGCTCGGCCGGGGGGAGGTAGTATCGCTGCTGGGGCCTTCGGGAAGCGGGAAAACCACGCTGCTGCGGGCGGTGGCCGGGCTGGAAAAACCGACGAGCGGACGGATCGCCATCGGCAACCGCACGGTGTACGACGGCACGCCGCGCAGCGAGATCCCGGCCGAAGAGCGTAACCTCGGCCTGGTGTTCCAGTCCTATGCCCTGTGGCCGCACAAAACGGTGTTCGACAATGTGGCCTATCCGCTGAAGCTGCGTAAAGTGGCCGCCGGGGAGATAAAAGAGCGGGTGCAGCGTGTGCTGGATCAGCTGGGGCTGGGGCACCTTGGCAACCGCCATCCGCACCAGCTCTCCGGTGGCCAGCAGCAGCGGGTGGCCATCGGCCGGGCGCTGGTTTACAACCCGCCGGTGATCCTGCTGGATGAACCGCTCTCCAACCTTGACGCCAAGCTGCGCGAAGAGGCGCGGGTGTTTTTGCGCGAGCTGATCATTAAGTTGGGCCTCTCGGCGCTGATGGTCACCCACGATCAGAATGAAGCAATGGCCATCTCCGATCGTATTTTGCTGCTGAACAATGGCGTCATTGAGCAGCAGGGGACCCCGCAGGAGATGTACGGCAGCCCGGCGACGCTGTTCGCCGCTGAGTTTATGGGCAGCAATAACCGCCTGCACGGCAAAGTGATGGCGCTGGAGAACGGCAGGGCGCGGATCGAAGGCGCCAGCTGGAGCCTGTGGGGGCGAGCGGGCGAGGGGGTTAGCGTTGGCGAGCCGGCGACGGCGGTAATCCGCGTCGAGCGCCTGCGACTTGACGGCGCCGCGCAGGATAATAGCCTCCAGCTACCGCTGCTGACCAGCATGTACCTCGGCGACCGCTGGGAGTACCTGTTCCGTACCGAAGGCGACGACTTTCCGCTGCGCGCCTACGGAACGGCGCTGCGCGATGCCGAACACTGCCATCTGACGCTCCCGGCGGAGGATGTGTGGATTTTTCCGCAGCGGTAACTACGCGAAGCCACGGAAGGCAAGCGCCAGGATGACGCGCTATATTCTGGGTATGACAAAAGCGTTTTGCGCCTGGCTGCGGGGCGGGCAGGCCAGTAGGGTAGACCGGCCCAGGTCAGCAGCAAGTCGACGGTGGTGATATGGGGACATACTTTTTCGTTTGATGAATGTTGATGCTGATGCGGAAACCCTGCGGAGTGCAATTGTTGTAAATCTGGCGTTTTAATACGCCGCTAAACACAATATGCTGGTGTCTTCCCCACATGCGTGGGGGTGTTTCTGTTAAGCATGGTTTTGTCAGAGTATATGGGCTGTCTTCCTCACCTGTGTGGGGGTGTGTCTAAAAAAGAAAATTCTCCGGTTCCCTGTTCGGGTCTTCACCACACGTGTGGGGCCTGTTTTCGTTTGATAAGGAAATTAAAATGAAAAGTGCCGAATTAGACGTTGTGGTTTTAAGTGAGGATTTGCCGAATGAAGGGCTGGTAAAAGGAACGCTTGGTACTATTGTTATGGTTTTTAATTCGCCAACAACTGGCTATCTGGTCGAGTTTTGCGACGAGAAAGGAAAAACAATCGCAATGCCAGTTTTATTCTCCGCCCAGCTAAAGCGCTATTTCACGATTCGTAACCTGAAGTCGCTGATGGTTGAAGGTAATTATCCCGTAGCCGACCCTGTAGACCCAGACGTCATGGCAGATTTAATGCACAAAGTCGCGCCTGTTGAATGGGAGGACAAGAAAAGAAGGGTCTATGAGGATATTCAACGACTATTGATTAGTCGGCCGGACTACGCTGATATGTTCAATATTATGGATGGGGGTGAGTACAATGGCATGACATTGTACAGCCTGGTGCAGGCAGAGAACGGTGAACCTGCATGGTCGAATATCTTTGTTCGAAACTTTGATACGCGTATTAACGAAATCTATGTCGATCCGAACCTCATTGGCAAAGTAATCATTGGTGAAGAGGGCATGTCCGTGATTGTCTACAGCTTCACAGATGACCGTTTCGAAATCCGCGATAAAGTCTCCCCGGATTATGTCATTGAGTCACATACCCACTTCAACGGACTGTTGTCCGCCCTCATTGAGCCGGTCAGCTGAATCCGACACATCCATACCTTCAGCGTTTCCCACGGACGTGGGAATTTTTTTCCGCTCAGCTTACCCCGCCAGATGGCACACGGCTTCAATATTGTGCCCGTCTGGCGCAATCACAAACGCGGCGTAGTAACTGGCGTGGTAGTTTGGCCGTAGCCCCGGCGCGCCGTTGTCCTTTCCTCCGGCGGCCAGCGCCGCCTGCCAGAAGGCATCGACCTGCTCGCGGCTGTCGGCGCGAAAGGCAATGTGCAGCGGCGCCGGTTTTTCCGCACTTTGATAGAGGCATAGAGAAGCATCGCCGCTGCCGGCCAACTCTGCGCCGTAGCTCGGTTCGCCTTCGCCAACCAGCGTTACGCCAAGCGGGGCAAGGGCCTGCAAAAAGAACGCTTTGCTGGCGGCATAGTCGCTAACGCCGAATTTCACATGATCGAACATATCTTCTCTTCTCCTGTGGATGGGATATCGCCAGCTGAAGGCGCTAGCCGGACAATAGATACAAGATAGTTAACAACGGTTATTAACTTTTTTAACAGCTCAAAATGTTTAATTATTCCTAATACGAGTATTTACAGACGTTTAATCTGCCATGTACCATAAACAAAAAATAACATTTGTGATACAAGTCACTCTTTTTTGGCGCATGGGTAAGCTCAGCGCGGTGTGAATGCCGCTGGTTTACCGCCTCAAGGTTATGGCAGCACTCTTCTCACGATGACAGACCGGTGAATTTCTCTCCGATTTCCCGCGTTTCGTTGAGAATCGTCTACTATCCAAACGATAACCCTATAAATGATATCGCCTCTGGCGATGTTTTATCCGACTTGCCGGGCCGGGCCAGACGCTAAGCGGTTTAAAAGCGCAATGGTATCGGTTCCAGCACGACATTCACTGGTTTTGTCAGCGACAAAAACAGTAATTTTCAATGACAGGAATGTGATGATGTCGAGCGAGAAAACCAACAATTCCAGGCGTGATTTCCTGGTTAAATCGATGGCGCTGATCCCGACGGTGGTGATCGGCGGCGCGGGAGCAGGGGCTATTGGCGTGGCCACCAGCGCGACCGCGCAGGCGGCCCCCGCTTCAGAGCCAGCCTCCGGGAACACCGCGAGGGCCAGCGACTGGAAGCCGCAGTTCTTCAACGATCGTGAGTGGGCGTTTATCAACGCCGCCGTCGCTCGCTTAATCCCGGCGGATGAACTCGGTCCCGGCGCCAAAGAGGCCGGCGTCCCGGAGTTTATCGACCGCCAGCTCAATACCCCTTACGCCACCGGCTCCATCTGGTATATGCAGGGGCCCTTCAATCCCGACGTGCCGAAAGAGATGGGTTATCAGCTGCCGCTGGTGCCCAAACAGATCTATAACCTCGGGATCGCCGACGCCGAGGCGTGGTGTCAGGACAAATATCATAAAACCTTCGCTGAACTGAGCAGCGAGCAGCAGGACGAGGCGCTCGGCCTGTGGGAATCGGGTAAAGCCGAGTTCAAACAGCTGCCGGCCTCGCTGTTCTTCACCTATCTGCTGCAAAACACCCGCGAAGGGTTCTTCAGCGACCCGATCCATGGCGGCAATAAAGGCATGGTCGGCTGGACGCTGATTAATTTTCCCGGCGCGCGCGCCGACTTTATGGACTGGGTTGAACGGGGCGAACGCTACCCCTTCCCGCCGGTATCAATTAATGGGGAGAGGGCGTAATCATGGCCACCGTATTGAAAAAAACCGATGTCGCGATCGTCGGCTTCGGCTGGGTTGGGGCGATCATGGCCAAAGAGCTGACCGAAGCGGGGCTCAACGTCGTCGCGCTGGAGCGCGGCCCGATGCGCGACACCTGGCCGGACGGCGCCTATCCGCAGGTGATTGATGAGCTGACCTACAACATCCGCCGCAAGCTGTTCCAGGATCTGTCGAAAAGCACCGTCACCATCCGGCATAACACCAGCCAGCAGGCGGTGCCCTATCGCCAGCTGGCGGCCTTCCTGCCGGGTACCGGCGTGGGCGGCGCCGGGCTGCACTGGTCCGGCGTCCATTTCCGCGTCGATCCCATTGAGCTGCGGATGCGCAGCCACTATGAAGAACGCTACGGCAAAAACTTCATCCCCCAGGATATGATTATCCAGGATTTCGGCGTCACCTACGACGAGCTGGAACCATTCTTCGATAAAGCGGAAAAAGTATTCGGTACTTCCGGGACCGCCTGGTCGATCAAAGGCAAGGTCGTCGGCAAAGGCCGCGGCGGCAACGCCTTCGCCCCGGACCGCTCGGACGACTTCCCGCTGCCGGCGCAGAAAAACACCTGGTCGGCGCAACTGTTTGAAAAAGCGGCGCTGGAAGTGGGGTATCACCCCTATAACCTGCCGTCGGCCAACACCTCCGACTCCTATACCAACCCCTACGGCGCGCAGATGGGCCCGTGCAACTTCTGCGGTTTCTGCAGCGGCTACGCCTGCTACATGTACTCTAAAGCCTCGCCGAACGTGAACATTCTGCCGGCGCTGCGCCAGGAAAAACGCTTTGAGCTGCGGACCAACGCCAACGTGCTGAAGGTCAACCTGACCGACGACAAATCCCGCGCCACCGGCGTGACCTACGTCGACGGCCAGGGGCGCGAAATGGAACAGCCGGCGGACCTGGTGATTATCGGCGCCTTCCAGTTCCACAACGTGCACCTGATGCTGCTCTCCGGGATCGGCAAACCGTACAATCCGGAGACCGGCGAAGGGGTGGTGGGGCGTAACTTCGCCTACCAGAACATGACCACCATCAAGGCCATTTTCGACAAAGACACCTATACCAACCCGTTTATCGGCGCGGGCGGCAACGGCGTCGGGGTCGACGACTTCAACGCCGACAACTTCGACCACGGCGCGGCGGGCTTTGTCGGCGGTTCGCCATTCTGGGTCAACCAGGCCGGGACCAAGCCCATCTCCGGTTTCCCGGTACCGCCGGGCACCCCGGCGTGGGGCAGCAAGTGGAAAGCGGCGGTGGCCGATACCTACACCCATCACCTGTCGATGGATGCCCACGGCGCGCACCAGTCCTATCGGCAGAACTACCTCGATCTTGATCCGAACTACAAAAACGTCTTTGGCCAGCCGCTGCTGCGCATGACCTTCGACTGGCAGGAAAACGACATCAAGATGGCGCAGTTTATGTTCGATAAGATGGCGCCGATCGCCAAAGCGATGAAGCCGAAATATATCCTCGGCAGCCCAAAAAACGCCAACAGCCACTTTGATACCACCACCTACCAGACCACCCATATGAACGGTGGGGCGGTGATGGGGGAAGATCCGAAAACCAGCGCCGTGAACCGTTATCTGCAAAGCTGGGACGTGCATAACGTCTTCGTCATCGGCGCCTCCGCGTTCCCGCAGGGGCTGGGCTACAACCCAACCGGCACGGTGGCCGCGCTGGCCTACTGGTCAGCGAAGGCGATCCGTGAGCAGTATCTGAAAAATCCGGGTCCCCTGGTGCAGGCATAAAGGAAGGCAGATGATGAAAATGCAATGGTTATCGGCCCTGGTGCTTGGGGCATTGAGCTGCGCGGCTTTTGCCGAAGAGGCGCCTGCGGACAGCAATCTGATTAAGCAGGGGGAGTATCTGGCGCGGGCGGGGGACTGTGTCGCCTGCCACACCAACGGCAAAGCGGGGAAACCTTTCGCCGGCGGTTTGCCGATGGAGACGCCGATCGGCACCATCTACTCCACCAATATCACGCCGGATAAAGAACACGGCATTGGCGGGTACACCTTCGAAGAGTTCGACGACGCGGTGCGCAAGGGCGTGCGGAAAGACGGTTCCACGCTCTATCCGGCGATGCCGTATCCCTCGTTCGCGCGGATCAGCGAAGCGGACATGCGCGCCATGTACGCCTACTTTATGCACGGCGTGGAGCCGGTGAATGTCGCCAACAAGGACACCGACATCCCATGGCCGCTGTCGATGCGCTGGCCGCTGGCGTTCTGGCGCGGCATCTTCGCCCCGACGCCGAGCGACTTTGTCGCCAACCCGCAGGTTGACCCGGTGCTGGAGCGCGGCCGCTATCTGGTGGAAGGTCTGGGCCACTGCGGCGCCTGTCATACCCCGCGTAGCCTGACGATGCAGGAAAAAGCGCTCAGCGAAAGCGAAGGCGATGATTACCTGGCGGGCAGCAATGCGCCGATTGACGGCTGGGTCGCCTCCAGCCTGCGCGGCGAAAACCGCGACGGTCTGGGGACCTGGAGCGAAGCCGAGCTGGCCGAGTTCCTCAAAACCGGACGCAACGATAAATCGGTGGTCTTCGGCGGCATGAGCGATGTGGTGGAGCATAGTCTGCAGTATCTCTCTGATGACGACATCACCGCCATCGCCCGCTACCTGAAGTCGCTCCCGCCGCGCGGCGGCAAACAGACCCCAGCCCCGGTGGAAGACAGCGTGGCGAAAGATCTGTGGAAGGGTAACGACAGTAAAACCGGCGCCGCGCTGTACGTCGATAACTGCGCCGCCTGCCACCGCACCGACGGCGCGGGCTATAAACGCGCCTTCCCGTCGCTGAAGGGCAACCCGGTGGTACAGACGGAAGATGCCACTTCGCTTATCCACATCGTTCTGACCGGGAGCACCACGCCGGCGGTGAAAGATGCGGTCTCCAACCTGACCATGCCGTCGTTCGGCTGGCGCCTGGACGACCAGCAGGTGGCGGATGTGGTCAATTTCATCCGCACCAGCTGGGGCAACAACGCGCCGGCGGTCAGCGCCAGCGATGTGGCGAAGGTGCGTAAGGAGACTGCGGCGCATGATGAGAAGGCGTTAGGCAACGCCGATATCTCGAAGCTGCCGGGGGCCGGACAGTAACCGTCAGGGTTGCGTCGCCCGCGCGGCGCAACCCATACTTAGCGACGACGTAAAATACTGTCTGAATCAAGGAGTTTGCCTTCATGCTGCATGCAGAGCGACTGACCTGCATCGTTGACGATCGACCGCTGTTTGCGGCGCTGACGCTGTCCCTCGCTGCCGGCGAGCTGCTGCAGGTCGCCGGTGATAACGGCGCGGGGAAAACCTCGCTGCTGCGGATCCTCTGCGGCCTGGCGCGCCCGGAAAGCGGGGTGGTGAGCTGGCAGGGCCAGCCGCTGGCGAAGGTCCGGGAGTCATTTCACCGTCAGCTGCTGTGGCTGGGCCATAAACCCGGCGTTAACGCGGCGCTGACCGCCGATGAAAACCTGCGTTTCTTCTTTCCGGCCAGCCGCCTTCAGCAGCGGGAAAGCGCCCTCGCCGCCGTCGGCCTGGCGGGCTATGAAGACCTCCCCTTGAGCCAGCTCTCCGCCGGGCAGCAGCGTCGGGTGGCGCTCACCCGCCTGTGGTTAACCGACGCGCCGCTGTGGATCCTTGATGAGCCGTTCACCGCCCTCGACGCCACGGCGATGGAAACCCTGACCCGTCGCCTGGAGCAGCACGCCCGGCAGGGGGGATGCGCCATCCTCACCACCCACCAGCCGCTGCGGCCGCTGGGCTGTCCGTTGCGCACCCTGCGCCTCGGCGGCGACGCGGGAGGCGGGCAATGATGCGTGCGCTGTTGGCCCGGGAACTGCGCCTGGCGTGGCGCAGCGGGGCGGAGATCCTCAATCCGCTCTGGTTCTTTCTGATCGTCATCACCCTGTTTCCGTTCGGCGTAGGCGCCGCGCCGCAGCTGCTGGCGCAGATTGCGCCGGGCGTGGTGTGGGTCGCCGCGCTGCTGGCGGCGCTGCTGGTGATGGATCGGTTGTTTCGCGACGACTGGCAGGACGGTTCCCTGGAGCAACTGATGCTCCTGCCGACGCCGCTGGTGGCGGTGGTGCTGGTGAAGGTGGTTGCCCACTGGATGATGAGCGGCCTGCCGCTGCTGATCGTCTCGCCGCTGGCGGCGCTGCTGCTGGGGATGAGTCTGCATGACGCCGGTGTGCTGGCGCTGACCTTGCTGCTCGGCACCCCGACGCTCAGTTTTCTCGGCGCGGTGGGGGTTGGCCTGACGGTCGGCCTGAAGCGCGGCGGCGTCCTGCTGAGCCTGCTGGTGCTGCCGCTGGCGGTGCCGCTGCTGATTTTCGCCACCGCGGCCTGCCAGGCGGCCGCCGCCGGGCTCCCGGTCGGCGGCTATCTGGCGATGCTGGCGGCGTTCTTAACCGCCAGCGCCACCCTGTGTCCGTTCGCCACCGCCGCTGCGCTGCGGCTGACCGTGCGATAACTCGCTGCGCCTGCGGGCGCGGCCATCATAACCGTGTGAGTAAGCGTCTATGTGGAAAGCGTTACATCAACTGGCGATCCCCGAGCGGCTGTACCGCCTGTGCGGATGCTGGATCCCCTGGCTGGCGGCGTTGAGCGCGCTGTTGCTGGTCATCGGCCTGGGGTGGGGCTTTGGCTTCGCCCCCGCGGACTATCAGCAGGGGGAAAGCTACCGGATCATGTACCTTCACGTCCCGGCGGCGATGTGGTCGATGGGGCTGTACCTGGCGATGGCCGTCGCGGCCTTCGTCGGGGTGGTCTGGCAGATCAAAATGGCCGATCTGGCGATCGCCGCCCTGGCGCCGGTGGGGGCGGTCTGCACCCTGGTGGCGCTGGTCAGCGGCGCGGCATGGGGCAAGCCGATGTGGGGGACCTGGTGGATCTGGGACGCCCGTCTGACCTCGGAGCTGGTGCTGCTGTTTCTGTATGCCGGGGTCATCGCCCTGTGGCACGCCTTTGACGACCGGCGGCTGGCCGGGCGCGCGGCCGGGATCCTCGTGCTGGTCGGGGTGGTCAATCTGCCCATCATTCATTACTCGGTCTACTGGTGGAACACCCTGCACCAGGGCTCGACCAACCTGCAGCAAACCATCGACCCAAGCATGCGTCTGCCGCTGCGGATCTGCATCTTTGCCTTCCTCACGCTGTCGGTCACCCTGACCCTGATGCGCCTGCGTAACCTGATCCTGCAACTGGAGCGCCGTCGACCGTGGGTGGTGGCGCTGGTGAATAAAGGAGCCGCCCGATGAGCCCCGCCTTTTCGTCTTTCGCCGCCTTCCTGAATATGGGCGGCTATGCCGTGTACGTCTGGCTGGCGGTGGCCGTGACCGTCGCCGCCTTTGGCCTGCTGACGGTGCATACCCTGTGGGCGCGGCGGGCGCTGTTCCATGAGGTACGACGCCAGCAGGCGCGCGAGCGGCGGATCGCTGCCGCCCGCGAACATGACAAGGAGGCCGCGGATGCAAGCGCGTCGTAAAACCCGGCTGTATATCGTGCTGGCGGTGCTCGCCGGCCTCGGGCTAACCGTCAGCCTGACGCTGTACGCCCTGAGCAGCAATATCGATCTGTTCTACACCCCGGGGGAAATTATCTACGGCAAAACGGAAACCCGGGCGCTGCCCCATACCGGTCAGCGGCTGCGGGTGGGAGGCTACGTTCAGCCGGGCTCCCTGCAGCGCGACCCGCAAACCCTCGACGTGCGCTTTAAGCTGTATGACGCCCGCGGGGTGGTGGACGTCAGCTATAAGGGCATTCTGCCGGACCTGTTTCGTGAAGGGCAGGGCGTGGTGGCCCAGGGCGTACTGGACGGCGAGCGGCATATTACCGCCCAGCAGGTGCTGGCCAAACATGATGAAAATTACACGCCGCCGGAGGTGAAAAACGCCATGACGCCGGAGAAAACGGGGGCGCAGCCATGATGCCGGAGCTGGGCAACTTTTTATTGTGTCTGGCGGCGGGGCTGGCGCTGCTCCTGAGCGTCTATCCCCTGTGGGGCGCGGCGCGGCAGGATCGGCGGCTGATGGCCCTGGCGCGGCCGCTGGCCTGTGGGCTATTCGCCTGTATCGGCGGCGCCTTCCTGCTGCTGGTGCACGCCTTTGTGGTCAATGACTTTACCGTCCGCTACGTGGCGGAAAACTCCAACAGCGCGCTGCCGGTGTGGTATCGGGTGGCGGCGACCTGGGGGGCGCACGAGGGCTCGCTGCTGCTGTGGGTTCTGCTGCTCAGCGTCTGGACCTTCGCCGTCGCCATCTTCAGCCGCCGGATGCCGCTCGACGCCGTCGCCCGGGTGCTGGCGGTGATGGGGATGATCGCCTTTGGTTTCCTGCTGTTTATCCTCTTCACCTCCAATCCGTTCAGCCGCGGCCTGCCGCAGTACCCCATTGATGGCCGCGACCTCAATCCGCTGCTGCAGGATATCGGCATGATTTTCCATCCGCCGATCCTCTATATGGGTTATGTCGGCTTCTCGGTGGCTTTCGCCTTCGCCATCGCCTCGCTGCTGGCGGGCCGGCTGGATACTGCCTGGGCGCGCTGGTCGCGTCCCTGGACCCAGGCGGCATGGATGTTCCTCACTCTCGGCATCGTGCTGGGCTCGGCGTGGGCATACTACGAACTGGGCTGGGGCGGCTGGTGGTTCTGGGACCCGGTGGAAAACGCCTCGTTTATGCCGTGGCTGGTGGGAACCGCGCTGCTGCACTCCCTGGCGGTGACCGAAAAGCGGGGCAGCTTCCGCGCCTGGACGGTGCTGCTGGCCATCGCCGCCTTCTCCCTGTGCCTGCTGGGCACCTTCCTGGTGCGCTCCGGGGTGCTGGTTTCGGTGCATGCCTTCGCCTCGGATCCGTCGCGCGGGCTGTTTATTCTGGTACTGCTGATTGTCGCCATCGGCGGATCGCTGCTGCTGTACGCCCTGAAGGGCGGCCGGGTGCGGGCGCGGGTGGAACATACGCTTTGGTCGCGCGAGACGTTCCTGCTTGGCAACAATATCTTGCTGATGGCCGCGATGCTGGTGGTGCTCCTCGGGACGCTGCTGCCGCTGGTGCATAAAGAGCTGGGCCTCGGCAGCATCTCCATCGGCGAGCCGTTCTTTAACACCATGTTCACCGCCCTGATGGCGCCGTTTGCGCTGCTGCTGGGGCTGGGGCCGCTGATCCGCTGGCGGCGCGATGACGTCGCCAGGCAGATTAAGCGCCTGATTATCGCTCTGCTGGTGACGTTGTCACTTTCTCTGGCGCTGCCGTGGCTGCTGCAGGATCGTATCACCGCCATGGCGGTCACTGGCCTGATGATGGCCCTGTGGGTGCTGATCTTCGCCCTGCTGGAGGTTCACGAACGGGCCACTCATCGCCACGGCTTCTGGCGCGGCCTGCGCACTCTGACCCGCAGCCAGTGGGGGATGGTGCTCGGCCACGTCGGCGTGGCGGTGACCGTTATCGGCATCACCTTCAGCCAGAACTACAGCGTGGAGCGCGATGTACGGATGCGCCCCGGCGACAGCATCGATATCCACCGCTATCACTTTGTGTTTAACGGCGTGCGCAATATCGTCGGCCCCAACTGGACCGGTGGCGAAGGCATTATCGCCGTGACCCGCAACGGCCGCCCGGAAGCGACGCTGTATGCTGAGAAGCGCTTTTACACCGCCAGCCGGATGATGATGACCGAGGCGGCGATCAGCGGCGGGCTGACCCGCGATCTGTACGCCGCGCTGGGGGAAGAGCTGAGCGACGGCAGCTGGGCGGTGCGTCTGTACTATAAACCGTTCGTTCGCTGGATCTGGTACGGCGGGGTGCTGATGGCCCTCGGCGGTCTGTGCTGCATGCTCGATCCGCGCTACCGGATGCGTAAGAAGCTGCAGGAGGCCTCATGAACCGGAAGCTACTGTTTATCCCGCTGGTGCTGTTTCTGGCGCTGGCCGCCGCGCTGTTCTGGCAACTGATGCGCAACGCCGAGGGCGATGACCCGACGACCCTCGAGTCGGCGCTGATTGGCAAACCGCTGCCGGAATTTCGCCTTGAAGCGCTGAATACCCCCGGTCAGACGCTGGACCGACGGACGCTGATTGACGGCAAGCCGCTGCTGCTCAACGTCTGGGCCACCTGGTGCCCAACCTGTCGCGCCGAGCATCAGTTTCTCAACGGCCTGGCGCAGCAGGGCGTGCGGGTGGTGGGGATGAACTACAAAGACGATCGCCAGAAGGCGATGAGCTGGCTGCAGCGCCTGGGTAATCCGTACAGGTTGAGCCTGTACGACGGCAACGGCATGCTCGGCCTGGATCTGGGGGTTTATGGCGCGCCGGAGACGTTTCTCATAGACGGTCAGGGCATCATCCGCTGGCGGCACGCCGGCGACCTGAACGAACGGGTGTGGCGCGAGGAGCTCCAGCCGCTGTGGAATCAATACAACCGGGGGGCGGGCTGATGAGAGGGGTAATTGGCATCCTGCTGGCGCTGATGCTGACAGGCCAGGCGTGGGCCGCCATCGATACCTGGCAGTTTAAGGATGAGGCCCAGGAGCAGGCCTTTCGCGAGATCACCTCCCAGCTGCGCTGCCCGAAATGCCAGAACAACAGCATCGCCGACTCAAACGCGATGATTGCCGCTGATATGCGGCAGAAGGTGTACGAGCTGATGCAGCAGGGTAAAACGAAAGGGCAGATCGTTGACTATATGGTGGCCCGCTACGGTCATTTTGTCAGCTATGAGCCGCCGCTGACCGCGGGCACGGTGCTGCTGTGGCTGGGACCGGGGTTGTTCGTGCTGGCGGGCGCGGGAGTGATTATCGCCCGCGCCCGCCGTCGCGACATTCCTGACGCGGCGCTCAGCGCCGAAGAGCGCCAGCGGCTGGCGGCATTATTGCAAGAAGGAAAAGAACGATGAGCCTGTTGGTAGTTATCGCCGCGCTGCTGCTGGCTGGCGCGCTGGGGCTGCTGTACTTCCCGTGGTCGGGCAAAGGGGCGGTAGACCGCGATGCCCTCAACCGCGCCCTGTACCAGTCGCGCCTGCAGGAGCTGGCGCAGGAGCGCGGCGAGGACAACCCGGCGCTGGTCGTCGAACTGCAGCGCACCCTGCTGACGGATATTCCGCCCCAGGCACAGTCTGGCGAACGGCCGCTACGCCGCTGGGCGCTGCTTCCGGGCGCGCTGCTGCTGGTGGTCCTGAGTCTGGGCCTGTATCTGAAAACCAGCGATATTGGTCAGGTGCTGCTCTGGCAGCAGGCTGAACGACATTATCCTGCACTGTTGCAGCAGGTTAAGGACCCGACGGCGGCGCCGCTGCGAATGGATGAGCTGGCGGAGCTGCGGCTTGGCCTGCGCAGCCACCTGCAGGATACCCCGAACGACCTCGCCGGCTGGCAGCTGCTTGGGCGGCTGGGCCTGTTGTTAAACGATGGCGAGACGGCGATCGGCGCCTTTGGCCGGGCGCATGCTCTGGCGGGGGATGACCCGGCGGCGGCTTTCGATTACGCCAGCGCGCTGGTGCGGGCGGGGGATAGCGGTCAGGTTCGGATGGGCGAGCTGCTGCTGCGTGACCTGCATCAGCGGCAGCCGAACAGCCTGCCGGTGCTGGAGATGCTGGCCCTGAGCGCGGTGCGCAATGAAGATTACCCCGAGGCCGTGGCGGCCCTGCAGGCGTTACTGGCCCGGCTACCGAAAGGGGATGCGCGGCGCGCGGCGATCGTCCGCCAGCTGGCGCAGGCGCAGCAGCAGGCGCAATAACTGCCCGGCGGCGCTGCGCAGGCGCGGGCCTGGGTATGCCACCAGAAGAGTTTTGTAGGCCGGGTAAGGCGCAGCCGCCACCCGGCACAAAATCGGCTCCGTGCCCGCTGTCCTTGCCCGGCGGCGCTACGCTTGCGCGGGCCTACGAAGGGCGCGAATAGAGCGCCAAATCGCGGGTAGCCTTTGTAGACCGGGTAAGGCGCCAGCCGCCACCCGGCAACATGTTGGGCACGGAGTCTGATATCTTGCCGGCGGCGGTGGAGACTGTATCGGTTTTCCAGGTTCTCAGCCCGGGAAAAGCGTATATCACGTATGACTTCAGCGTACTCTGTGCTCCCGCTTCGTGGTGCTGCACCTGGTTCTCCGTGGCGCAGGGAGCGTCATGGAACGGCAACGACTGCCGTACGGTTCTCTCTCCCTCCGGAAGAAGGCCTGGGTGAGGGAAAGCACTGCCGGGAGGTCTTTTATGTTATCTGTGGCTTCAGCGTATTTTGCGCTCCCGGTTAATCTTCTGCGTTATGCCTGGCATGGCGCAGGGAGCGCACAGGGGGCGGCCAGTCGCCGTCGCCCCCTGTACCCCCGGGCTCCGGCCAGCAAAATCGCCACTTCGTGGTGCCTTCGACTTATCCCTGCAGGCTTCGGGTCGGGCCGAGGCAGCGTCCGTGCAAAACACGGCCCTCAGCCCGCATCCATGCGGGCTGCCCCGGCCTTCCGGGAACGTCTCAGCGATTTTGAGGCCGCAACACCGGCAGTTTCAGCAACAATGGTGAATAAATTAACGACAAGTCGCACGGACCGTAGGCCGGGTAAGTCGCAGCCGCCACCCGGCACAAAACCGGCTCCGCACCCGCTGCCCTTGCCCGGCGGCGCTACGCTTGCGCGGGCCTACGAAGGGCGCGAATTGAGCGCCAAATCACCGGGCCGGGTAAGGCGTAGCTGTCACCAGGCAGAATAACAGCACAACAGCGTAGCCCGGATTAGGCGCCATGCGCCGCCATCCGGGTTTTTCTCTGCTGGCGCTGTCATGCCGCTGACGCGGCTTTCAGAAGCCTCTCGATGTTGTAAGTGTACGAATGCTATTCCAGAATTTCATGTCTGCTGTGTGCCAGAAACGGACCTTACTAAGTTCACACAACATTGATTATTGAAGATTAGGTCAGAAATATATACTTTATTTTGCTAATTTAGTTACGTTAGAACACCGCACTGCACAAAGTAAAAAATAAGGAATAATATGACTCGGAGTGAAATAAACGTCTGGGATTTGAGACGAGGCACCAATAGTCCTCGAGTTGAGGAGATTCGATCTGAAGCTCAGCGCGACCTTTCTCGATTGATTCACTCGTCTCCTTTCAGACGATTGCAATCCAAGACACAGGTTCTTGGTCTGGGTGAAAGTGATTTCTACCGCACACGACTGACTCATTCTATGGAAGTAGCCCAAATCGGTTCAGGTCTTCTTGCTAAGCTGAAAAAAAATATAAAGGTGAAAAGGAAGAGCAATTTTTACCAGATAACGATCTAATGCAAGCTGTATGTCTCGCACATGATATTGGACATCCTCCATTTGGTCACGGCGGTGAGGTAGCTCTTAACTACTGTATGCTGGATTACGGTGGTTTTGAAGGAAACGGCCAGACGCTTCGCATTCTCTCGAAACTAGATAAGTATACCTTAGAACACGGACTCGATCCTACACGCAGACTTCTGCTAGGCATACTGAAATATCCCGTTAAATACTCGGATCTAGTGGTTAAAAGAGACAGTATCCCGGCCACTATCGGATCGCCGAACTGGCTCTTCAAGTCATCTGATTTTAAACCTCCAAAATGCTATCTAGATTCAGAATGCGATATTGTAGAATTTGCTCTCTCACCATTTTCTGAACAGGATCGGAGGCTTTTTACTTCCGTTGAAGATGGTCAAACCAAATCCGATCATAAAAAAGCTTCTTATAAAGCTCTCGATACAACCATCATGGATCTTGCCGATGAAATTTCGTATTCGCTGCACGATTTGGAGGATGCTATTTCTCTCGGAATGGTGACGCGAGCAATGTGGATGGAACATTTCAGTGGACATGAAACCCTATTTTCTAACTGCCATGGAAAAACATTTGCCGGAACATGCGAATCTGTCGCGGATAGCCTTTTTAGTAAAAGTTACAAGAGAAAAGAGTGCATCGGGATGCTAGTTCACCTGATGATTACAAGTGTTGAGCTTAGTACAAAGAATGCAGCATTCGAATGTGGCATACTTAAATATAATGCGGTCCTTCCGGAAGCGGTCGAAGCACTAAGGTCGAAAATTTTCAAACTGGTCCAAAACAAAGTAATTAAGCATGAAAATGTACAGCAGCTTGAATTCAAGGGGCAAAAGTTGATTGTTGAGCTTTTCAGTGTACTGGCTAACGATCCGTGTCGGTTTCTACCTGCCTCAACGAGGGAAATTTACGAGCAGCAGATTAGCTTAGACGAGAAGGCTGGTATGCGAGTCATTTGCGACTATGTTTCAGGGATGACTGATGACTATGCAACAAAGCTTTATGAGAAGATCCTTATTCCACGCAAAGGGTCTATTTTTGACCATCTCTGATGCGGCAAGAATGATGCTTTGAGTTCAATTGACCTATAAACATTAACCAAGGCATCTACCAGGGGGATATCAAATCCCCCCATTCTGAATTTGTTCGTGCAGAATCGGTGAACATTCTCATCTGAGCGTTAAGCGCCAGTAATCGTTGAACTACAATGTTCATTAATACACCTTAATACCAGCCGCGTCTTACTCCGTTATGAGAGCAATTGCGAACTTCTGCTGCTCGCTCATAGCTGCCCGTCATGCCAGCTCAAAAAGCAGGCTTAACGTAGGATATTTAATGAGATGGTCACTCCCTCCTTCCCAGTACTATGCTGAGGACAGGCTTTCATTCGGAGAACCATCATGGAAAACATTGCGCTTATTGGTATCGATCTGGGTAAGAACTCTTTCCATATTCATTGTCAGGATCATCGTGGGAAGGCCGTTTACCGTAAAAAATTCACCCGACCAAAGCTAATCGAATTTCTGGCGACATGCCCGGCAACAACCATCGCGATGGAAGCCTGTGGCGGTTCTCACTTTATGGCACGCAAGCTGGAAGAGTTAGGGCATTTTCCAAAGCTGATATCACCGCAATTTGTCCGCCCATTCGTTAAAAGCAACAAAAATGACTTCGTTGATGCTGAAGCTATCTGTGAAGCAGCATCACGTCCATCTATGCGTTTCGTGCAGCCCAGAACCGAATCTCAGCAGGCAATGCGAGCTCTGCATCGTGTCCGTGAATCCCTGGTTCAGGATAAGGTGAAAACAACTAATCAGATGCATGCTTTTCTGCTGGAATTTGGTATCAGCGTTCCGCGAGGTGCTGCCGTTATTAGTCGACTGAGTACCCTTCTTGAGGACAGTAGTTTGCCTCTTTATCTCAGCCAGTTACTGCTGAAATTACAACAGCATTATCACTATCTTGTTGAGCAGATTAAAGATCTGGAATCTCAGTTGAAACGAAAGTTGGACGAAGATGAGGTTGGACAGCGCTTGCTGAGTATTCCCTGCGTTGGAACGCTGACTGCCAGTACTATTTCAACTGAGATTGGCGACGGGAAGCAGTACGCCAGCAGCCGTGACTTTGCGGCGGCAACAGGGCTGGTACCCCGACAGTACAGCACGGGAGGTCGGACGACATTGTTAGGGATTAGCAAGCGGGGCAACAAAAAGATCCGAACTTTGTTGGTTCAGTGTGCCAGGGTATTCATACAAAAACTGGAACACCAGTCTGGCAAGTTGGCCGACTGGGTCAGGGAGTTGTTGTGTCGGAAAAGCAACTTTGTCGTCACCTGTGCTCTGGCAAACAAGCTGGCCAGAATAGCCTGGGCACTGACGGCGCGACAGCAAACTTACGAAGCATAAAGGCAGAAATACACCAGTTTAAACAATCATTCATCTGGTTTTGCGAATACTGATATTGATGATACTAACGGCCCACCGGCCTGTTGAGGAACCTGTAAAACGGAAAGGCTCATTGAAGCCGTATATTTTCTGGAGGTTCATCAGGCGCGGAACTCATCGAGGCGCGGGAATAAAATCCCATTCAGACGCCGGATAGATTCAAGCAAGCCAACTTGTCGTCAAAATCGGTGTTGCAAAAACGGGAGTGACCATAGATTCCGTTTTCCAAGCGGACTCCAATACATTACTAACATCGCGGTGTATTAATCAACGGGGAGCAGGTCAATATGGCCAAGTTTACTGAGCAGTCGCAGCAGCTGACCGGTGCCGCGAGAGCTGAATATCTCGAAATAGGAAGAGCATTCCGTGTGGGCTGTAACTTAAAGATCAGAACTTAAGTGATTAGCAACCAGGGTCAGTTTGGTAAGCGCTAACGTACAATAATGCCCTATATCCTAACGGACCCCTTAAACGACTTATTCAACTTAATCGAGGAATAATATCATTTTGAAAAATCTCTAGTGCAGTTTGGCCATTAGGTTTATAGCCTAAGATCCCGCTCAGAGGTTCTAATGAACCTCCGATAGCAATGGTCGTATACTTAATATGGGTTTCTCCAAATGTTGCTATCCGGCACGGGAATGTATTCATTACTTCATACATTGGCCTTAGTTGGCTCTGAATAGCTTTACGAGCAGCATCACCGCTTAAACCGTACATATTTAGGGTGTCATGCTCAATAACGTCTTCAGGTTCCCATTGACCGTTAGTATAATCTGTAACCAATGCTATTTCTGGAAGATACCTATTGACTCCTGGTTGGTACGGTTGCATTTTGATGGTTAAATCTACGATTGCAAAAGGTGGTGCAACAACAATGGCATGTGCTGCTGCCATCCCACTTCCATCGGAGGGTGACCAAAACCAGATGGGCTTAATTTTTGATGACTGAGGGAAATCAATCTTAACCGCTGAATTGGTTACATAACTCCAAATACCCAATTCTTCCAGCATTCGACTCAGCATACTAGACACGTCAACACAAGCTCCAAGTCTTCCATCTTTCTTAATAGCCTTATGTAAGGATTCAGCACAAATTATTATAGATTTCTTCGCCCTTTCTAAGTACTCATCCTCATAATGTTTAGACTCTACATACAAAGCATATTTTTCGAGAAAGCGTGGGTCCTTTTTTTCCTGCCTCAAGAAATTAGGATCATCACAAAAACCGGGATTTGAATAATCTATCCCTAGACTTTCAAATTGTGCCACCAATTGTTTTTCAACTTGCTTATTTGAGCCTTTCCAACTAATCCCGTTCATGAGTATCCCTCAGCATGTGTTTGCACTTACATTATCAGCCGATTCTATCACAGGAGAGGAGACCTGCTCCTCATTGCTTAACATGCATCGTAGTAAGTATGCATTCCGAACTTCCGCTGTTCGCTCATGGCGGACCTTGTGCTCAGCCGGTTTGTCCGCTCTATACCAGGAGCGGAAAGCGCTGACATGACCAGGCACCACTCAACTCTGCGCAAGCCAGTCAGTCAGTTAGCTAGTTTTTGTAGGCCGGGTAAGGCGCAGCCGCCACCCGGCAAACAAACGGAACAAGAGCAGCCCAACAACCTAGCCGGTATAAGGCGTCACGCACCGCTATCCGGGATCCTCCCTGCTGGCGCTATGTTCAGCCGCTTCCGTGTTAAGTTCCCCGGTGTCGCAGGAATGACTGAAGAATCTCCCCCTTAGCATCAGCAGCAAGCTGCCGCTAAGCCCGCGGAGAACACCCTCTTAACGTCGCAAGCGCGGTAGATCCCGAACACAGAAGTCAAAAAGGATTAGCTGAACGTCTTCAGCGCGGGACGCGAATAAATGCTAATCACTTGAGGGTGTTAGCTCGATCATGTTCCCCGACGAACCGGATAGCGCTGCTGACAGCTGGCAAAAGAATCGTTGATATAGTCGCTCAGCGCCCACTTGTCCTGATAGCGAAACGTCCTCGGGAATGGATGTAGTACGAAGCGCCTTGTCAGGAGGTCAACGTGATTGCTGCTAAAGACGCGGTATTCACTGATCATCTCATCTGGTAACCTTTCACTCGTGCCGTTGGTAACGTGAAGATTCATGCTTAACTTTGGAACTCAGACGATTTATGAAAGCTATCAGACTATTCACTCTGATTCTGCCATTGTTCCTGGCACTCTTAGCCGGCACACAGGCCAGCGCCAGTACACCTTCAGGCAGCATTTCCTCTGCAAACACATCAATTACCACTCGTGATAAGAACGGAAACCTACTGCCGAGTTTCCTGCGGATTCAGTACGATGTTGATTCAGATGGCAGAGTTCAGAATGTAAAGATACTTGAATCGACAACGACTCCGGAGTTGGAACATCAAATCATTAATAAAATGCTGAAAAAATGGCGTTTTGAAAAGGGCAAACCGGGTATAGCTCAAAGATTAGTCGTCAACATCCAACCCAAATCAGACGGCGGTCCCGCAAATAAGCAGTAAGAACTTTTAATGACTAATCGCCTGACGCAACGTCTACGTCTTTAAAGTCCCCTGGGCGCCAGGAGCGGACTCTACCTATCAATAGAGGGTTCGTTTTACCGGATGCTAATTCTCAAACCAAAAAAAAGCCCCTGCGCGAAAGCAGGGGCAAGCCATGTCAGAGCTTTTTTATTAGTTAAACACCATCCCGCCGTCGATCAGCAATGACTGACCGGTCATATAATCAGAATCCGGGCTGGCAAGATAGGAGACGCAGGCGGCGACATCTTCCGGCTCGGACAGACGACCGAGAGTGATGCGTTTGGCGAACTCGGCGGTACCGTAGCCCAGCGGTTTACCGGCGGCTTCGGACACCTGGCGGTCAATTTCGGCCCACATTGGCGTTTTGACAATCCCCGGGCAGTAGCCGTTGACCGTGATGCCCAGCGGCGCGAGGTCGCGAGCGGCGGTCTGGGTTAAGCCGCGTACCGCGAATTTACTCGAGCTATACACCGCCAGCTCCGGGTTGCCGACGTGGCCGGCCTGGGAACAGGCGTTGATGATTTTCCCGCCGTGACCCTCTTTCTTAAAGGCCTCAACCGCCGCCTGGATGCCCCAGATCACCCCTTTGACGTTGATATTGTAGACTTTGTCGACAATCTCCGGGGTAATGGACTCGATCGGCGTGGACGGCGCCACGCCGGCGTTGTTGACGATGACGTCGAAGCCGCCCAGCGTTTTGCGCGCCTGTTCGACGGCGGCAAACACCTGATCGCGGTCGGAGACATCCACTTTCACCGCCATGGCGCGGCCGCCGGCCTGGTTGATTTCGGAGGCGACCGCTTTGGCGGTGGCGTCGTTATAATCGGCAATGGCCACGGCAAATCCATCCTTCACCAGACGAAGGGCGATAGCTTTACCAATCCCCTGGCCGGCGCCGGTAACAAGTGCGACTTTTTTCATTTTCCTTTCCTTATTGTGATGACTTACAGAATCTGACTCAGATGCAGCTGGCCCATCAGCAGCGGGTTATCGCGATAATCTACCGGGATGGCCACTACCGCCGGGCCGTCGACGTCCATCGCCGCGCGCAGGGTTGGCTCCAGCGCCTCGGCGCTTTCCACGGCAAACCCTTTCGCGCCGAAGGATTCGGCATAGGCTTTAAAATCCATCGGCCCGAACTCGACGCCGGACAGGCGCTGGTATTTTTTCTCTTCCTGAATGGCCACCATGTTGTAGCCGTTATCGACCCAGATCAGGTGCAGTACGTTGGCTTTCAGACGGACGGCGGTCTCCAGCTCCATGCTCGACTGCAGGAAGCCGCCGTCGCCGGAGACGGAGACCACTTTGCGCTCAGGATTGACCAGCCAGGCGCCGATGGCCCAGGGCAGGGCGACGCCCATGGTCTGCTGGCCGTTGGAGATCATCACCTGACGGGCGCGGAAGCTGTACAGGTAGCGGGCAATCCAGATATGGAAGCTGCCCATGTCCACGGTCAACGTGACGTCGCTGTTGACGATATCCTGCATGGCGCGAACGATGCGCAGGGGATGCAGGGCAAACTGGTTGAGCTGCGCGCCGCGGCGGTCCAGCAGCTCGCGCTGGTGCTGGCGGTCGCGGAGGATCTCCGCCGCCTGCGGGGAGAGCACCAGCCGATGATCGATATTTTGCGCCAGCTTGTTGAGAGTGCCGGCGATATCGCCCACCAGCTCGACATCCGGGGTATAGTTGCGCTCTTCATAGGCGGGCAGCACGTCGATGTGCACCAGCGTCGCGTTGCCGCTGTTCCACATCGCCGGTTCGTATTCCACCGGGCTGTAGCCGATGCAGATCACCAGGTCGGCGAGCTGCAGCAGACGGTCCCCGGCCTGGTTGTTAAACAGCCCAACCCGGCCGGCGAAGCGAGAGAAGTTATCCTGATTCACCGCTCCGGCGGCCTGATAGGTGCTGGTGACTGGAATATGGCTGGTCTCCAGCAAACGGCGCAGCGCCTTGCTGTTTTCCGGCTGGCTGGCCATCAGGCCGAGCAGGAAGATCGGGTTCTTCGCCTGGGCGATAAGCTTCGCCACCTGGTCGATGGCATCATCCGGCGCGGCGCCCATCTGCGGGGCCCCGCTGGCCGGCAGCACTTTGCCGCTGACCGGGCCATCGACCACATCCTGTGGCAGGCTAACGAACGCGCTGCCCGGCCGGCCCTGCTCGGCGGCGCGGAAGGCGTTGGAGACCACTTCCGCCAGCGCATCCGGCGCCGTCACCTCGACGGCGTATTTGGTGACCGGGCTGAACATCGCCACCGTATCCATACTCTGGTGGACCTGTTTGGCTTTATCAGCGCGTTTTACCGCGCCGCCCAGGGCCACCACCGGGTCGCCTTCGCTGTTCGCGGTGGCCATGCCGGTGATCAGGTTGGAACAGCCCGGACCGGAGGTGACCAGCGCCACGCCCGCTTTGCCGGTAATACGTCCGACGGCGGCGGCCATAAATGCGGCGTTGGCTTCGTGGCGTACCGGAATAATGCGAATGGAGGAATCCAGCAGTGAATCGAAGACCTTGTCAATTTTGGCGCCGGGGATGCCGAACACCTGGCGTACCCCCTGAGCTTCCAGCTGACTGACGACGAGATCGGCGCCGTGCGCCCACTGGCGTACCGGATACTGTTTGTCCATGTGACCCCCTTAACTTTCTACGGAACGGATGGCGGCATCGAGATTATCGGGATGCAGATTAGCCTGCAGGAACGCGCTGTCGGCGGGCAGGTCGATCATCAGCTTGTGAATTTCGCCGAAGGTCAGCACCCCGTGGTCGAGCTGGTAATCCAGCAGGTGACCGCCGCCTTTGCGGTCATCGGTAATAAAGTGCTCGTGATACCCGGCGACGTTGATCCCCTGCATATGCTGCGGGGTCCGGAAGCCGACCAGCACCCCTTCGCGCTGGTTAAAGCGGAACACCGGCTGATCGTCGAGGACGTCGGTCATCGCCCGGTACGGCGGCGTCTGGCGCGGTACGGTACGGGTATGGGCATGGCGGAAATGGCCGTCGATGCGCAGGGCGCAGAACAGGTTGTCAGAGGGGATTTGCTGGTCGATCACCTCGTGCAGTTGCTGGCGGCTCACCGGATGGTCAAAGGTTTTCCGGTACTGCGGCTGGAACCAGGTCATCACCGCGAACGGCGTTTTCTGCTCCGGCTGGGCTTTGCGCGCGCTGCCGTCGGCGCGCAGCTGATAGACCTGACTGCTGAAGGCGATCAGCTCCCCGTCCAGCTCATTAAAGGTGCCGAGGCCGAAATCGCCGTGTTTCAGCAGGTCGGCGATGGTGGTGCTGCCTTCGTAAACCCCGCTCAGCAGGGCGCTCATGAGCGATGTCTGATAGAGCACGCTCTCGGGATGCTGCGCGGAAAACGCCCGCAGGGTTTCGCATAGACTCTCTTCGCAGGTGCATTCAGCAGAATGATTCATATACCACTTCCTCGTTCAACAAATATAAGAAAGGTTAAATAAATGTTGACCCGATTCAGCTCACAGTTCCAATATAGAAACCATGCTGGTTTGAGACGTTTTCGATATGGAACTTCGTTATCTTCGCTATTTTGTCGCCGTCGCCAGGACGCGGCACTTCACCCAGGCCGCCAAGGAGCTGGGTATTTCACAGCCTCCGTTAAGTCAGCAAATTCAGCGGCTTGAGCGCGAAGTGGGGACCCCGCTGTTCCGGCGTTTAACCCGCGGGGTGGAGCTGACGGAAGCGGGAGAGTCTTTCTATGAGGATGCCCGCCAGATCCTCGCCATGAGCGATGCGGCGCTGGAGAAGGCCAAGGGCATTGCGCGCGGGATGAACGGCAGCCTGTCGCTAGGCATTACCAGTTCTGATGCTTTCCATCCGCAAATCTTCACGCTGCTGCACCGTTTTCAGCTCGACCACCCCGGGGTGACCCTGCACCAGATGGAAGACAATATGGCCAATCTGATGACCGCCCTGAGCGAGGCCGAGCTGGATATCGCCTTCGTCCGCCTGCCGTGCGAGAGCAGTAAAGCCTTTAATCTGCGGATTATCGATGAGGAGCCGATGGTTATCGCGCTGCCGCGCGATAACCCGCTGGCGACGCAGCCGACCTTGGCCCTGGAGCAGCTGCGCGACGTGGCGCCGATCCTCTTCCCGCGGGAGGTGGCCCCCGGGCTGTATGAGCTGGTGTATAACAGTTGCCTGCGCGCCGGGATCGATATGGAGCGCGCCTGGCAGTCGTCGCAAATTTCGTCGTCGCTGAGCATGGTCAATGCTGGCTTCGGCTTCGCGCTGGTTCCGCAGTCGATGACCTGCATCCAGCAGCCGAACGTCAGCTATCACCCGCTTAGCGGGGCGCCGCTGAAGACCGATATCGCCATCGCCTGGCGGCGCTTCGAGCGCTCGCGTACGGTGAAACGCTTTCTGGCGATGTTCTGATCTTCGCGGCGCCAGCGGCTTACTGCGCCACCCAGCCGCCATCCATGTTCCATGCGGCGCCGCGCACCTGGGCGGCGGCGTCGCTGCACAGAAACAGCGCCATTTCGCCCAGCTGCTGCGGGGTGACAAACTCCCCGGAGGGCTGTTTTTCCGCCAGCAGCTGGGCGCTGGCCTGCTCCGGGTCGACCCCCTCGGCGATGCGCTTATCGATCTGCTGCTGCACCAGCGGGGTTAGCACCCAGCCAGGGCAGATGGCGTTGCAGGTGATGCCGCTACGCGCGGTTTCCAGGGCCACGGTTTTGGTCAGCCCGACCACCGCGTGCTTGGCGGCGACGTAGGCCGATTTCTCTTTCGACGCCACCAGGCCATGCACTGAGGCAATGTTGATGATGCGCCCCCAGTTGCGCTGGCGCATACCCGGCAGCGCCAGGCGGGTGGTGTGGAAGACGCTGGAGAGATTGATGGCGAGAATATCGTTCCATTTGTCCACCGGGAACTGCTCCACCGGGGCCACGTGCTGGATGCCGGCGTTATTGATCACGATATCGACGCCGCCGAAGGTGCTTTCGGCATAGTGCATCATCGCTTCGATCTGCCCGACGTCGCGCAGGTCGGCGTCGTGATAGCCGGGGATCTTGCCCAGCGCGGCGACTTCGGCCCGGGCGTGGCTGCTGTCGCCGAAGCCATTGAGCACCAGCTGGGCGCCTGCCTGCGCCAGCACTTTGGCGATCCCTAAACCGATGCCGCTGGTGGAGCCGGTGACCAGCGCCGTTTTACCGTGTAAGTTCATTTTATTACTCCTTCAATCTGGTATCAGACAATGCCGGTCACATAGAACGTGGCAATGACAAACAGTACCGCGAGGCTTTTGATCACCGTGATGGCGAAAATGCCGCCGTAGGCCTGGCGATGGCTCAGGCCGGTGATCGCCAGCAGGGTGATCACCGCCCCGTTGTGCGGCAGGGTGTCCATGCCGCCGCTGGCCATGGCGGCGACACGGTGCAGGACCTCGAGCGGAATATTGGCGGCGTGGGCGGCGGCGACAAAGGTCTCGGACATCGCCGCCAGGGCGATGCTCATCCCCCCGGAGGCCGAGCCGGTGATCCCGGCCAGCACCGTGACGCTGATCGCCTCGTTTAACAGCGGATTGGGAATGGCCGCGAGGGCTTTTGACAGCACCAGGAAACCCGGCAGGGCGGCGATAACCGCGCCGAAGCCATACTCAGAGGCGGTGTTCATCGCCGCGAGAATAGCCCCGCCCACCGCCGTCCGACTTCCCTCCGCCAGCCGGCCGCGGATATTGCGATAGCCGCAAACCAGCACCAGCACAATGCCGGAGAGCAGCGCCGCCTGCACCGCCCAGATGGCGGTGATTTTCCCCACTTCGGTGACGACAGGCTTCGCCAGGCCCGGCAGGTTGAGCTCATGGCTGGCGCCGTACCACTGCGGGATCCAGTGGGTGAACAGCAAATTCAGCACCCCCACCAGCAGCAACGGGGCGATAGCGATTAGCGGATGCGGCAGATCGATGTCATCCGGGGTCTCCGGCTCATTTTGCAGGTCGGTCCCATAGCCTTCGCCGCGGGCCTGCGCTTTGCGGCGCTGACGCTCCAGCCACAGCAAACCGAAGATGATAATGAACAGCGAGCCGATAAGCCCCAGCCAGGGGGCCGCCCAGGCGTTGGTGCCGAAGAAGCTGGTGGGAATAATATTCTGGATCTGCGGCGTGCCGGGCAGGGCGTCCATGGTAAACGAGAATGCCCCGAGGGCGACGGTGGCGGGGATCAGCCGTTTGGGGATCCCGCTCTGGCGAAATAGTTCGGCGGCGAAAGGGTAGACGGCAAAGGCCACCACAAACAGCGACACCCCGCCGTAGGTCAGCAGGGCGCACACTAGCACGATCACCGGGATCGCGTGGCGGCGCCCAAGGATGCGGATGGCGGCGGCGACAATCGAACGTGAGAATCCCGACAGCTCAATCAGCTTGCCGAATACCGCGCCCAGCAGAAACACCGGGAAATAGAGCTTCACAAAGCCGACCATTTTTTCCATAAACAGGCCGGTAAAGGCCGGGCCGACCGCGCCCGGGTCGGTGAGGAGCACCGCGCCGAGGGCGGCGATCGGCGCAAAGAGGATCACGCTGTATCCACGGTAGGCTGCCAGCATCAGTAACGCCAGCGCGGCCAGGGCTATTATCACACTCATCACGACGTCTCACTCTCATTGTTAGTGTAGGGGTACAGAACGCGATACTAGGGTTTCAGGGCGAAGCGCAGCTGGTGTTCCCGGCGCGACTGGATGCGCTGGTGCCGGGCCTCGTCCCAGCGGTAAAAGCCTTGCCCGCTGCGGGCGCCGGTGTCGCCTCGCGCCACTTTCTCCGCCACCAGCGACATCATCTCCGTGCCGCTGGCCAGCTCCGGCAGCAGGTGCTGGCAGATATCCTGGACCGTCGCCAGGCCGGTCATGTCCGCAGCCTCCAGCGGGCCGACCATCGCATAGCGGCGGCCCAGCGAGGCGCGCATCACCTGGTCCACCACCTCCGGGGAAGCGATGCCGCTGTGGACGATATGCAACGCTTCGCGCAGCAGGGCGAACTGCAGCCGGTTGCCGACAAAGCCCGGCGCGGCGCGGTTGAGCACCACCGCCTCCAGCGCGCAGGCGGCGCAAAAGTCGCTCACCTCGCGCGCCAGATGAGGCAGCGTGGCGCTCCCGGGCACCACCTCCACCAGCGGGATCAGGTGCGGCGGATGCCAGAAATGAGCGATCAGTAGCCGTTCCGGGAGGCGCATGCCCTGCGCCAGCTGATCCGGCGGCAGGCCGCTGGTGTTGCTGGCGATAATCGCCTCGTCGGCGATCAGCGTTTCCAGCTCGGCGTACAGGGCGTGCTTCAGCGCCAGCCGTTCGGGGATCGCTTCAATCAGCAGCGTGGCATCGGCCAGGGCATTCAGCGTCGGGGTGGGGGTCAGACGGGCCAGCACCGCGTCGCGGTCGGCGGGATCCTGCTGACCGCTGGCCTCCAGCTCGCACAGGATGGCGCTGGCCACCGCCGGAACCTCGGCGAGACGCTGCGGATCGGTGTCATACAGGCGGACGGCGTGACCGTGACGGGCGAAATGGCAGGCGATACCGACGCCCATCAGTCCCGCGCCGAGTACCGCCAGGCGTGGTGTAAACATAGTGGCTCCTGTTAACGTTGTAGAGTCATGGCGATGCCCTGGCCGCCGCCGACGCACAGGGTTGCCAGCCCTTTGCTGGCGCCCCGGCGCTGCATCTCATGCACCAGGCTGACGAGGATCCGGCAGCCGGAGGCGCCGATGGGATGGCCCAGGGCGATGGCGCCTCCGTTGACGTTGACCTTCTCGCTATCCCACTCAAGCAGCTGACCGACGGCCAGCGCCTGGACGGCAAAAGCCTCGTTGGCTTCGATAAGGTCCACCTCGTCCAGCGTCCAGCCGGCGCGCTGCAGCGCCTGGCGGCAGGCGCTCACCGGGCCGATGCCCATCACCGACGGGTCGACCCCGGCGACCGCTGAGCTGACAATGCGCGCCAGCACCGGCAGCCCAAGCTCGCGCGCTTTATCGACACGCATCAGCAGGACCGCCGCTGCGCCGTCGTTCAGCGACGAGGCATTCCCGGCGGTGACGCTGCCGTCAGCCGGGCGAAACGCCGGGCGCAGCTGGGCCAACTGCTGCTCGCTGGTCTCCGGGCGGGGTTGCTCATCGTCAGTCACGACTCGCGGCGGCTTTTTGCCCTGCGGGACGCTGACCGGAACGAGCTCCTCGCGAAAGCGCCCGGCGGCGATAGCGGCCGCTGCTTTGCGCTGGGAGCTGGCGGCGAAGGCGTCCTGGCGCTCGCGGCTGATGTCGAAGGCGTCGGCGAGGTTCTCGGCGGTAATGCCCATGTGGTAGTCGTTAAAGGCGTCCCACAGGCCGTCCTGGATCATGCTGTCCTGCAGGCTGGCGTGGCCGAAACGCAGGCCGTCGCGGGCGCCATGCATCAGATAGGGAGCATTGCTCATGCTCTCCTGGCCGCCGGCGATAACGATCCCGGCGTCGCCGCAGCGGATCGCCTGCACCGCCTGCTGAACCGCTTTCAGCCCGGAGCCGCACACCAGATTGACGGTGACCGCCGGAGTGTCGACCGGCAGGCCGGCCCGCAGCGCGGTCTGGCGCGCCGGGTTCTGCCCGCAGCCGGCGGTAAGCACCTGGCCGAAAATTAGTTCGTTGACCGCTGCGGCGGGCAGCTGGCAGCGTTCAAGCAGGCCGCGCACCACCGCCGCGCCGAGGTCGACGGCGGAAAGAGGGGCGAAGGCGCCGCGAAAGCTGCCTATCGGGGTGCGTACGGCAGCAACAATGGCAATATCGGTCATGATCTCTCCTTAACTGAAGCGCATTTCGCGCACGTCGTCGGCGACGATCAGCCGTCCCGCCGTTTTACGTATCACCTCGTCGGGGCTGACCCCCGGGGCCACTTCGCGCAGGACAAACGCGCCGTCGACAATCTCCAGCAGGGCCAGATCGGTGAGTACCCGGCGAATACAGCCCACGCCGGTGAGCGGCAGGGTGCACTGCGGCAGCAGTTTGGATTCGCCGTTTTTTGAGGTGTGGGTCATCACCACGATGATGTTCTGCGCGCCGGCCACCAGGTCCATGGCGCCGCCCATCCCCTTGACCATTTTTCCAGGGATCATCCATGAGGCGATGTTGCCCGCGACGTCGACCTCAAAGGCGCCAAGAACGGTCAGGTCGACGTGGCCGCCGCGGATCATGGCGAACGACTGGGCGGAATCGAAGATCGCTGCCCCGGTTTGCGCGGTGACGGTTTGTTTACCGGCGTTAATCATGTCGGCGTCGATGGTTTCCTCATCGGGAAATTCGCCCATCCCCAGCAGGCCGTTCTCCGACTGGAGCATCACTTCAATGCCGGCGGGAATGTAGTTGGCCACCAGCGTCGGGATACCGATCCCGAGGTTGACGTAGTCGCCGTCGCGCAGCTCCTGGGCGACGCGCATCGCCATTTGTTCACGGGTCAGCATCTCAGTGCCCTCCGGCGCGCAGGGTGCGCTGTTCAATACGTTTTTCGAATTGCCCGACGATCAGCCGGTCGACATAGATCCCCGGAGTATGGATGGCGGAGGGGGGCAGTTCGCCCGGCGGCACAATCTCTTCCACCTCCACCACCGTAATGCGCCCGGCGGTGGCCATCAGCGGGTTGAAATTCTGCGCGGTGTGGCGATAGACCACGTTGCCGTACCAGTCGGCTTTCCAGCCTTTGACCAGCGCGAAATCGCCGCGGATCGCCTCTTCAAGGATGTAGTGTCGGCCGTCGAACTGGCGCACCTCTTTGCCTTCGGCGACCGGGGTGCCATACCCGGTGGCGGTGTAAAAGCCGGGGATGCCGGCGCCGCCGGCGCGGATTTTTTCCGCCAGCGTTCCCTGCGGGGTGAGTTCTACCGCCAGCTCGCCGCTCAGCACCAGCTGTTCAAACAGCGCGTTTTCCCCGACGTAAGAGGCCACCACCTTGCTGACCTGGCGCGACTCCAGCAGCATGCCGAGACCGAAACCGTCGACCCCGCAGTTGTTGGAGACCACCGTCAGCCCCTGCACCTGGCGACGCTGCACCTCGGCGATCAAGTTCTCGGGAATGCCGCACAGGCCGAAGCCGCCGGCGAGCAGCGTCATGCCGTCCGTTAACCCTTCCAGCGCCGCTTCGTAACTGGCGACGCGTTTATCCAGTCCTGCCATCTTGTCTCTCCTGCCTTGCGATAGCCTTATCATTGGCGCAGGCGACTGATTTGATAATTTTGAATTTGTGACTCACTCATTTGGAATTTTAATTAATTTCCTGTTAACTAATTTTTTTCAATTAGTTAACAGGAAGAAAAATGAGAATGAGTGTCAAACAGTTACGCGCGTTTTTAGCGGTAGCTCACACTCTGAATTTCGCCCACGCCAGCGAAAGGCTGAATCTGTCGCAGCCAGCTCTCAGCCTGACCATCAAAGGGTTGGAGGAGGCGCTGGGCGGCGCGCTGCTGCAGCGCAGCACCCGCAAAGTGACCCTCACCCAGGAGGGGGAACTCTTTCTGCCGATGGCCCGTCAGCTGCTGGCCGACTGGGATAACGTCGAGGAGGCCATGCGTCAGAGCTTTACCCTGCAGCGGGGTAAAATCTCGGTCGCCGCGATGCCGTCGTTTGCCGCCAACGTTCTGCCGGAGGCGCTGAAAGCCTTTCGCGACCGCTATGCCGGGGTGAACGTTACGGTGCATGACGTGATTAATGAGCAGGTGATCGAGATGGTGCGCGAGGGGCGGGTGGAGATGGGCATCGCTTTCGAGCCATCGCCCAACCACAACCTGCTGTTTACCCCGCTGGCGGTGGACCGCTTCGTGGCGATCGTTCCCCAACAATCCCCGCTGGCGAAGAAAAAGCAGCTCAGCTGGCAGGAGCTGTTGACCCTCGACTTTATTACCCTGCAGCGCCCCTCGGCGGTACGCCTGATGCTGGAGGAGGCGCTGGCGCGCAGCGGACGTCAGCTGGACGTGGCGCTGGAGAGTCATCAGCTGGTGACGGTGGGGAGGATGGTGGCCAGCGGCCTGGGGGGCAGCGCGGTGCCGGCGCTGTGTAAAACGCAGATGGCATCGTTGGGCGCCGTCTGCATCCCGCTCAGCGATCCGCCGATTGAGAAGTGCGTCGGCGCGATCCATGCCGGACATCTGCCGCTGTCGAAGGCGGCGCAGGCGCTGCTGGATACGCTGAAAGGGTTTTTACCCACCTGAAGGTGTGGGCGTCAAAAAAAACCGGCCTGCTGGCCGGTTTGACAATCAGATTTTGCAGGCGTCGCCGCAGTCGTCGTCGGCAACGATCGCCTGGGCTTTTTTGTCCGCTTCTTCCAGACGCTCCGCGTTGCGCTCTTCCGCTTCATCCAGGCCGCTGAAGACCAGGTTGTCGAGATCAATTTCCATAAGTTACCTATCGTTGCTGGTTTTGAATCAGGGTCAAGTATAGGGCATAACCGCCAGCGGATGTAGCCGCGCTTCGCGCCGAAGGCACAGAGCGTTAAGTCGCTGAGCGGAGGGCGTTACCTACCATAATTCATCGTTGACAGAATAAGTTTAACGACAAATAACGTCGCCAGGATAATTTCCTGCCTAAATATTAAATGAAAGGACAATGAAGGAGTAATTAAGCGTTGACGAAACGCTTTTATGTTAATATGGCCGCGATTATGGATGAATCTATGGATCTTAATCAATGGAACATACTGTTGCAGGCGCCATCAAAGAATGGCGTAAACATAATAAAGTGATCGGTCAGGTCAAAATAAGCTATAAAAAAATTTTACGAAAATGCAGAGAGCTCTCGCTCGCAGGAGGTAAATACAGAGAATATCAAGGACTTTGTGCGAAATATCAGTGCGCGCGGTTGACCGCGGTGACCAAAGGACTGGTGCCTTTTGAGGATAAACCGTTTAAAGCGTATCTCAATAAACGGCTGTCAAAACGACGCAAACTGGATATTGCCCATGGTTCACTGAATTTCATCGAGAAAACGTTTCACCCTGATGTCCTGCCGCAGCTCTACAATGTCGCGGATTTTGGCCGCGAGATGTTTTCTATTCCCTTGAAAAATGGCGATAAGCTTGACGTTAAGCTGCTGGCCTCGCCGTTTCAGGAGGAAGGGGAACTGATGCTGCAGCTGTTTCTTGGCGACCGGCGCGTCTATAGCGTCTGTTTTTCCTGCACCGACGATGGCCGCGCTTATATCGGCGGCATCCAGGGCGGGAAAGATATCACCAATGACGAAGTGAAGGTGCTGACTAAAGAGCTGCATGGCGCGCGGCCGAAAAATATCATCATGAGCGTGCTGTATGGTTTGCTGCGATATTTCAACATCTCCACGGTCTACGCCATCGATTCTGATTACCACGTGAAAAGCGATCTGGTGAAAGCCAGTTATTCATCGCTGTGGCTGGAAATGGGCGGTGAGAAACAGGCTCGCGGCTGGTATAAACTGCCGGCGCAAGAGATCAAAAAGAGTATTGAAGAGGTGAAAAGTAAGCACCGGAGCCAGTTTATTAAGCGCGAAGGTCTTAAAGAGCTGATTCAGATTAATATGGCGAATGCCCTGCAGCAAATTACCTTGCCTGCGCGGGTGAATTAACGCCACTCACACGTCAGGCGAGCAGCAGGGGGCTGCTGCCCGCCTGGCGATATCCTTTCTTCACTGGCGCGTTTCCAGCCAGATTTCATCCTATCCCAGAGCTTTTGTGGCCGGTCGAAAATGGCGAGGCCGCGCGTCCGGCAAGCAGTGCCAGGAATACATTCTTCAGGTTTCGGCATGGGTACCGGCTTTGACGATCTGTAGCGCGCTGGGGCTCGCCACGCTGCCGCTGGCGGTGACGAACCCCGGATGGACGGTCTCGCCGCTGGCGCTGTCCACCAATGCAATAGGCGACGCGCTATGCAGCACGTGCTGGTGGCCCCATTCCATCAGGGCGAACAGCACCAGCGCCGGGATACTGCTGTGGCTGGCGCCGTTGGCCGCCGCCGCGGTGGGCCTTATCGTCCATATGGCGGGACTGTCCGGCGCAGGATGAGGTTGGGCGGCAACGGGCCAGCGACCCGTTAGCGCCCAACCGGACCGGGGACCATCAGGTCGTGGGGCTTTCGCGGGTGGCCCGCGTCAGCGGGTTGCTGTCGAGTTCCAGCTGGTCGCGCAGCGCCCAGCCGCGCAGCTTGCCGGGGTTAAGCAATCCCGCCGGGTCGAGAGACTGTTTCACCGCCACGACGTCGGGACGAATCACGCCCTGTTTGCCGTCCTCAACCTGCAGCACGTGGGGGTTGTTAATCTTGACGTCGTTGTCGCGAAATATCTGCATGATGGCGTTAAGACGTTCGGGCGTGGTATAGCGCACCAGCTGCAGACCGCTGGCGGTGAGATTGCCCTCGATATCGCGCAGGAATTCAATATGGGACATCACCTCCCCGGCGAAGTGCTGCTCCATCTGTAAAATTTGCTGCGGATAGCGCAGCGGATCAAACGCCGTCTGCAGATAGGTCAGCGTATTGTCCACCTTGAGCGCATGCAGGGTGGTGTGGTTCCAGCAGTATTCCATTAACGAGCCGTTGCGCGTCCGGGCCTCCTCGCTGGCCTGCCGGATGGCGTTGCTCCCGCGATGGCGCGGTAACAGGCTGGCGCAGAGTCCTTCGCTCTCCTCGGCGATCAGGCTGATAACCGCATGCTGCCCGGCGCGGTAACGATCGTTGAGGTGGCTAAAATAGTCAGCGATCGGCGTGGCCAGCAGCGCCACCTGGCGCTTCACCAGCCCCGGCGAGCGGACGCAGGCGTTGGCATAGTTCAGCGCATCGGCGAAATCGTCAAACACGTCCAGACGTTCAATCCACTGGTGCGCAGGCGCCAGCGCCAGCTCAACCTCCAGGATAATGCCGTTGGTGCCGTAGGCGTGATGCAGCAGCAGCGCTTCGGGAGCCGGGACGGTCAGCACGCGGGGGACCGGCTCGACGGTCATCACTTTGACGCTGAGCACATTGCCGGGCGCCGCCAGCGGCCCATAGTTGATGGAGCCGATGCCGCCGAACCCGCCGCCGTAGAGACCGCCCAGGCTCGCCAGTCGATAGGTCGATGGCATACAGCGCAGCTCCCAGCCCGTCGGGCGGGCGGCGGTTTCGATGTCCGCCAGGCGAATGCCGGCCTGGGCCCTCACTGTGCCGTTGCCGAGGGCGACGATCTGGTTGAGCCCGGTCATATCCACCAGCAGCCCGCCTTCGAGGGGGACCAGCTGTCCGTAGTTGCCGGTGGCGCTGCCGCGCAGGGTCAGCGGCAGCTGGTGCTGCGCGCAGGCGCAGACCAGCTGGCGCAGCTCCTCTTCATCGCGCGGGCGAACCACCGCGTCCGCCTGTTTCCCCGCCAGTTGCTCGGTGAGTAGCGGACTGAACCAGTGAAAATCGCGGGAGAGCCGTTTGATCTTCGCCGGCTGTAAGGTCCACTCCAGCGCCGGGAGTGCCTGCTGGATCGCCGCGACCGCGTGTTGACGCTGTTCATCAGTCATCATTCTTTTTCCTGTTCGTCAGCAGAACATTAATGAGATTGCACGGCTTCGCTTTCATGCCAGGCGCTGAGCGCCCGGCGCGAAACCCAGGACATCACGCCAAACAGCGCGATACCGGCGAGAGATATCAGCAGCAGCGCGGCAAACATCAGCGGGATATCCAGCTGGTAGCCGGCCTGCAGGATCTGATAGGCCAGCCCGGTATTGGTCCCGCCGGTCCCGGCGACAAACTCCGCCACCACCGCGCCAATCAGCGACAGCCCACTGGAAATACGCAGCGCGCCGAAGAAATAGGGCAGCGCCGAGGGGATACGCAGCCGCACCAGCGTTTGCCAGCGGCTGGCGTGATTGAGGCGAAAATAGCTCAGCAGGCCGGGGGAGACGCTGCGCAGTCCCTGAGTGGTATTGGAGATGATGGGAAACACCGCCATCAGGGTGGCGCACACCACCAGCGAGAGCGTGGCATCCTTCACCCAGATGATGATCAGCGGGGCGATGGCGACGATCGGCGTCACCTGCAAAAACACGATGTAGGGAAACAGGGCGGTTTCCACAAAGCGGTTCTGCACCAGGATAAACGCCACCGCGGCGCCGATGACAATCGACAGCAGAAACGAGATCAGGGTGATCTTGAGGGTGAACAGCAGCGCCAGCAGCAGCGGCGTAAGATGCGTCCACAGGCTTTCCAGCATCACCAGCGGCGACGGCACCAGAAAGGCCGGGATACGGAAATAGCTCACCGCGCCCTGCCACAGGAGCACCACCGCCACCGCGACGAGGGTCGGATAGAGAATTTTGAGAAAATGCGGATGCTGGATCCACGGCGTTGCGGTTGTGGTTTTCATATTATGGCTCCATACCAGACTGGCTGGCCTGCAACAGACTGTCCTGCAGCTGACGGGCATACAGGGAAAAGGCCGGGCTGACGCGGAACGCCTCGCTGCGCGGGAACGGCTCGCGGATGGGGACATCTTCGACCACCCGTCCGGGACGGGCCGCCATCATGATCACCCGCTGGGAGAGAAACACCGCTTCGTGGATCGAGTGGGTGACGAACACTACCGTCAGGTTCTGCTCCTGCCAGAGACGCAGCAGGTCGCTGTCGAGTTTGTTACGCGTAATTTCATCCAGCGCGCCGAAGGGCTCATCCATCAGCAGCAGCTTTGGTCGGGTGACCAGGCCGCGGGCGATGGAGACGCGCATTTGCATGCCGCCGGAGAGTTCGCGCGGCAGGACGTCGGCGAACTTGCCGAGGCCCACCAGCTCAAGGACTTCATTCACCCGGGTATTGCCCTCCGCCCGCGGCACGCCGGCCAGATCCAGCGGCAGCCTGACGTTATTGCGCACGCTGCTCCACGGCATCAGGGTGGCTTCCTGGAAGACGAACGACAGCGGATGCTGGGCCTTTTCCCGACTGTCGCGCCGCCACAGCATCAGCTTGCCGTCGCTGGGCTCCACCAGGCCGGCGACCATCTTCAGCAGGGTGCTTTTACCGCAGCCGGACGGGCCGAGCAGGGTAATAAACTCCCCCTGATTGATGGTCAGGTTGACGGGCAGTAGCGCCCGGGTGCCGTTGCTGTAGATTTTCTCCGCCGACAGCACCTCGATGGCCGGGGTGGCAGCGGCGGGTATAAAGCGGGTATCGCTCATCACGGTCAGTTTCGGGGCGGTATTCATGGCATCACTCCGGCGTCTTTGACCATCTCCAGGGTGTAAGTCTGCTCAAACGGCACCTTGCTGGCGTCGATCAGTTTGTTTTTCACCAGCATGTCCCAGGTTTTCTTCAGCCGCGGCTCGGTGATGATGCCGATGCCGCCGGTCTTAGCATCGCCGCCGGTCACCAGCTGGTACTGCTTCATCTGGGCAATGCCAAAGGCGATCTGCTCGGCGCCCATTTGCGGATTTGCTTTACCGATCAGGCTGTTGCCGGGGGCGGGATCCTGCAGGTAGCTTTTCCAGCCTTCCATGGAGGCTTTGACGAAGGCCGCCACCGCCGCCGGACGTTTGCGGATGGTGTCGGCCATACAGATAATCGAGTTGCCGTAGGGCGGGTAGCCCCAGTCGCTGAGCGGATAGACATAGAACGGCTGCCCGCCTTTGGCGACGGAGAACGGCTCGGAGGTCACGTAGCCCTGCTGCACCAGGTTTTTATCGGCGAGGAACGGCTGAACGTTAAAGGTATAGGGGCGCACTTTGCTGCCAGCCAGACCCAGCTCGCTTTTCGCCCACGGCCAGAAAGAGGTATAGGCCTCGGTAGCGAGCAGGAAGGTTTTGTCTTTAAGCTCCGCCGGGTTCTCCACTTTGTTATGAGTGATAAACACCGTCGGCGAGTGCTGGAACACGGTGGCGACGGTCACCGCATGCACCCCGGCCTGCCAGGTCTCCAGCGCCTGACCGTTGTCGCCAAGGGTGCAGTCCGCCTGACCGGCCGCCATCAGCTGCATGACGTTGATCTGCGGGCCGCCCATTTTAATTTCGACATCGAGACCGGCGTGTTGATACAGCCCGGTGGCCTGGGCCTGGTAAAACCCGCCGTGTTCGGCCTGGGCATACCAGTTGGTGAGAAAGGTAAACTTCTCCGCCGCGAAGCAGGAGGCTGAGGTCGCGAGGGCGGCCACGGTCAGCAGGGTAAAAACGGGCGTCAATCTGGTATTCATCAGGGCTCCCTGGATTCAGCAGCGAAAGAAGGTGGTAGGGACTGCACAAAGCCGTGCCAGTGCTGTTTGCCCCAGGTCGGTTCGCGACGTTCGACCCAGGCCATGCGGTGGATCTCGATGATCGCCTGCGCCCAGCTGGCGGCGAGGGAGTCGAGCAGCCCTTCGCCTTGCTCCCGCGTCGCCGGGGTCGGGTCGCCAATCACCCCGCTGGGGCCAAAGTCATACGACGCCCACGCCGCCGCCGGACGGCCTTTCGACAGGGTTGGGCAGGGGAATTCCGGGGGGAAATTAGCGACGGCCCGTTCCATATGGACGCACTCCGGCGCCAGCGCCAGCATCAGCGCCGTTTCGCTATGCCCGGCGTGCATCGCCATCCGCTGTTCATGCGGGCTGAGAAACTGTTTTTCGCAGTTGGGCACGTTGAACACGTCGTGGGGGATGGCGATGAAATCCCCGTGGCGCAGGCGCATTTCCCGGCAGGCGATCTGCAGGATCTGCGGCTGGCCGCCGTGGCCGTTGATCATCAGCAGCTTGCGAAAACCGGCCCGATAGAGAGATTCGGCGATCTCCAGCAGGGTATGCAGCAGCGTATCGCCGCTAAGGGTCAGGGTGCCGGGAAAATGCAGATGCTCCTCGGACTTACCGTAGACGATCGGCGGAATGGCGTAGGCCGGGATCGTCGCCGGCAGCCTGGCGAGGGCATGGCCCGCCACGCCGGAAGATATCACGCTGTCCACCGAGCAGGGCAGATGCGGGCCGTGCTGTTCGATCGCCCCGGTGGGGAGGACGATAACCGTATTGCTTTTATCCGGCAGGGCGGCCACGTCCGTCCAGCTCAGAAAAGGAAGAAAGCGCGCGGCAGGAATGTAACCGTTAATCATCGCGGTGCCTCGGAGTTAAATGACGGGGGTAACCAGACGGTCGCTTCGACTTCAATCAGTACCGTGGCGTCGGGCAGCATTTCGCTGACCTGCACCACGGTGGAAACGGGCGGCTGGTCGGGGTAAAACAGCTTCCTGACCCGGCTGTAATAGGGAAAATGGTCAAGGTTGCGAAAGTACTGCACCAGTTTGATAACGTCGCTCATCTGCCCTCCTGCGGACGCCACGGTGCGGCGGATGCTCTCCAGGACGTACCAGCTCTGGGTGAGGATCGGGCCCTGTTTCGCATCGGTTGAAAATTCGCCGGTCGCCCCCAGCAGCTCCCGCACCGGCTCAGGCACATCCTGAAAGCCGTTGACGATGGTGCCGGTCAGGGGATTGACCGGAATAATGCCGGAGAGAAAGATAAAATCGCCGGCTCTGCGCCAGGCGGCATACCGCGCCAGCGGCGCCCCGGCGCCTGCTTCAAGACTCATGTGCCATCTCCTCCTGCCACACGCGCCGGTGGGTTAACCTGCCGTGGTTAACCACCAGACGGGCGGCGCTGTTTAAAGGCCAGGTAAAACGGTCGCTACCCGGGAAAATCACCACGCTGGCCGCCGCCCCGACGGCAAAGGGCGCCGCGTCTGCCGGCGAACCGGTTAGCGCCGCGCGATCGCAGATCAGCCGCGACTGCCGGTCGAACAGGTCGCTGAGCTGAGCGCTGAACAGACCGCAGGCCAGGGTGTCCAGCGGGTCATAGCTCCCCGCCGGGCAGAAGGCATCCTGCACGTTGTCGCAGCCGAGCAGGGTGGCCACGCCGGCGGCCTGCGCCTCGTGCAGCAGAGTGATCCCCCGCTGGCGCGGCGTGCGGCCGAACGTCGCATCCTGCAGCAGCAGGTTGGTCATCGGCAGAGCGATAAGGGTGACGCCGTGCGCCGCCAGCTGGCGCAGGATCGGCGCCGCCTGTTCGTCGCTGCCGGCGGCCAGTGCGCAGCCGTGGCTGCAGCAGATATGTCCGGGAAAAGGGTGGCGGGAGAGGTGATCCGCCAGCCAGGTCAGCCCCTGAGATACTTCGCTGAGCTCCTCATCGATATGCAAATCCAGATCCAGATCCCAGCGGGCCGCGCTGCACAGCAGATTTTCCATGGCGGTGGCGTCCCAGTTGGAGGAGTGGATGAAGCCGCCCAGCAGGCAGCGCTCTCCGCTGTTGGCGACCGTCCGGGCAATGGCCTCCGCTTGCGCCGGCTCGCGAAACAGGGGCAGCGGGACCAGCGCCACCCGCTCCAGGGTGATGCCGCCGGTATCGAGGCGGGCGATCTCCTGCCAGGCGTCCGGCGCGTCGGCGGTAAACCAGTCGACATGGCTGCGCAAATGGGTCACGCCATTCGCTGCCGCCCGGGCCAGCGCGGCGGACGCCCGACGTTGAATATCCGCCCTGGTCCAGTGTCGGCGATCCTCGTGCATGGCGTGGATTGCCGCCAGCAGCCCGGCCTGCGCCGGACGGCAGCGTTCAATGGTAAAGGTCTTGTCCAGATGGGCATGGGGTTCCACCAGGCCGGGGAGCGTCAGGGCTCCCGCCAGGTCCCACAGGCCGGGAGTCGGCTGGTCGGTTGGGGTCAGTGCGGCAATCCGGCCGTCGCGAAGGGCCAGGTCCGCCAGCAGCGGCTCACCGTTGGCCCGCGTCGGCCAGCCGTCGGGCAGCGCCCAGGCCGGGAGTCGGGCGCGGCTGATCCCGACGAGCGGCGCGCAAGAGGAGGGGAACGTCATCGTCAGTCTCCTCACAGATCCAAAACCAGACCCGGCGATTTCGCCCGCGAACAGCAGAGCGTGATCTGGTCGTTGCCAGCTTTCTCTTCCGCCGTCAGCACGCTGTCCCGGTGCTCGGGGATCCCGTCGAGGACCCCGGTAATACAGGAGCCGCACATTCCCTGTTCGCAGGAGAGCATTACCTCCACCCCGGCGTGCTGTAATACCTGAGCAATGGTTTGATCCGCGGCGACCTGCAGGCGCTGCCCGCTGGAGGCCAGCTCAATATAAAACGCATTTTTCGCCGCAGTATTATTTTCCGCCGCGGGAGTAAAACGCTCGAATACGAACTGCGACGGCGACCAGCGATATTCCTCCACGACCGACCGCAGTCTCTGAATAAAACCCTCCGGGCCGCAGGCTATTACTGCGGTATCAGGGTGGGGCACAGTTAAGCATTCGGGGACCCGCTGGCGAAGCGACGCGCCTTCCTCGCTGCAGTGAATGGCCACCGTGCCGTTCGCAGTCAGCTGGTTCAGGCGCGGGGAGAAGGCCGTCTGGCGCGAACTGGCGACATAATAATGCAGCTCCAGCGCCCCCTTTCTGGCGGCAATCGCTTCAGCCATCGCCAGCAAAGGCGTGATGCCGATACCGCCGGCAAACAGCAGGTAGCGCCCGGCCTGCGGCAGGGGAAAATGGTTGCGCGGCGGCGAAATGGCGAGCCGATCGCCGGATTTGAGCTGCTGGTGCAAATAGCGTGAGCCGCCGGTGGAAGCATCAGTCAGCCTGACGCAAATTTCATAAGTATTACTGCGGTCAGGCGTGCCGCACAGGGAATACTGCCGCGGACCGACGCCGGGAATAATAATATCGATATGCGCCCCGGCGGAGTAGGCCGGTAATATTTCCCCGGCCGCCGCCTGCAAAATTATGGATAGGTTTCCCTGTCCGTTGGGGCGTATTTCCCCGACCGAGACCGAAATAAGATCGTGGCTGTGCATTACCGTTTACTCTCCCTCATTCCGCTGTCTGCAGGGCGGCCAGGGTCGGCGAAGAGATAACTCCCCTTCGCGGTGAACTGTCCGGCGTGCAAGAAAATGGGTGAAACGATCGTTTCTCCGCTATGAATGCTACGGTATTGTGATAAAACTGTTGCGTCCAGAGCTTTGATTCGCACAACCCGTTGCAAAAAAGAGAGCACCCAAACGATGTTTGCCTTCTCCCGATTTCTGCTCTATTTCACCGAAGTGGCCCGTCAGGGATCGTTTCGTAAAGCGTCAGAGGCGCTGCATGTGTCGGCGTCTTCCATCGACCGTCAGATTTTGCGCGTGGAACAGGAGCTGGCGATGCCGCTCTTCGAGCGCCATCCCACCGGGCTGCGGCTGACCGCCGCCGGGGAGCTGCTCCTGCACGCGGCCAATAACTGGAAAAAGGACTTTACCCGGGTCTGCGAGCAGCTGGACGATCTGCGCGGGCTGCGGCGGGGGCATGTGCGCATCGCCACCATCGATGCCATTAACCGGCATTTCTTTTCGACGATGCTCAAAGAGGTGCATAAACATTATCCCAACATCTCTTTTACATTGACCACCATCAACAATATCCACATCCAGCAGGCGCTGATCTCCGGCGAGGCGGATTTCGGCATCATGCTCAATCCCCAGACCTCTCGTGAACTGCAGGTCCGGGCGTTTGCCGAGATGAATATGGGGATTGTGGTGCCCACCGGCCATCCGCTGGCCAGCCGCAGCGCGGTGCGCTTTAGTCAGTGCCTCGACTACCCCTTTATCCTGCCGTCCGCCCCATTGATGATCAGCGAGCCGGTGGAGGCGCTGGTGAACATCAGCGGCAACGAGGTAAAGGAGGTGGCGGTATCGAATAACATTCACATGATCCGCACCCTGATCAAAGAGCAGATGGGCATCGGCATCCTGTGCCGGCTGGATATTCTCGATGAAATTGAGTCCGGCCAGCTGGCGTTTGTGCCGCTAACCGATCCGCAGCTTAAGCCTTTCACCCTGGCGCTGTGCGTCTCGCCCGCCCGCCAGCTTTCCCTTGCCGCCTCGATGATGCTGAACCAGCTGGAGATGCTCTTCAGCCAACTGTGAAATGTCGGGCAGGCACTAAAATCATTCATTAGCGCACCATTATGGTGCGTTTCTTGTGGGCATGAATCAAAGGTTGCATGCCCAAGGGGGGCGGCGCAGGCGATTTCTCGCGGCCGCTCGCAGGCGTTTAAATCTGGCATTGTTTTTGTATAGCTGAGTGTGAGTAGAAGCGGTCAGTACGGGTTATCCATACGGGACATTGCTCAGTCACCATGTCGCGGTTCAATGTTGACCGGGATGGGAGGCTGAGCCACATTCGCTCGCTCCCCCTCCCGGCGTAAAGAGGAGAGGGATATGAAAACAGGCGCACGCCTTCCCCGGGGCATACGCTGGCTGGGCCTGATGGCCCTCGGCGGTGTCTCGCTGGCCGTTCAGGCCGAGGAGAAAATCGTTCTGCTGACCTCCTGGTACGCCCAGGCGGAGCAGGGGGGTTATTATCAGGCTCAGGCCACCGGGCTGTACAAAAAATATGGTCTCGACGTCGAGATCCGCTCCGGTGGACCGCAGGTCAACGGCATGCAGTTGCTGTTGTCGAAGCGGGCCGATGTGATCATCGGTTACGACCTGCAGCTGCAGGAAGGCATTCAGCGCGGCTTCCAGGCAAAGGCCATTGCCGCGCCCTTTCAGTACGATCCCCAGGGGCTGCTGACCCATGCCGATGTCACCTCTCTGCAGGGGCTGAAAGACAAAACCCTGCTGGTCTCCAGCTCCGGTCAGGCGACGTGGTGGCCGTGGCTGAAGGCGCAATACCAGCTGAGCGACGCGCAGGTTCGCCCCTATACCTTCAATATTCAACCCTTTGTCGTCGATGACGCTGTCGCCCAGCAGGCCTATGTCAGCTCCGAGGTGTTCCAGGTGCAGAAGGCCGGAGTGAAGGCGAACTTCTTCCTCTTTTCCGAACACGGCTATCCCCCCTACGGCGGCATCCTTATCGCCCGCCCGGATACCATCGCCGAGCGTAAAGCGGCGATGGCGAAGTTTGTCCGCGCCTCAATGGAGGGCTGGGTGAGCTATCTCAAGGATCCGGAGCCGGGCAATGCGTTGATTAAGCAGGACAACCCGAAAATGACCGACGATCTGCTCGCCTGGGGCGTGACCCAGATCCGTGAGCATCACCTGATCGACGGCGGGGATGCCGCCAGCCAGGGCTGGGGGACGATGACCGACGCGCGCTGGCAGAAGACCCGCGACTTTATGGTCAGCGCCGGTCTGCTGGCGGCGGCCACCGACTGGAAACAGGCCTACACCACCGAATTTGTTCAGGCCATGCAGGTTAAACCCTGAGGAGCGACGCCATGTCATTAATTATTAAAAATGCCCATGCCATCCTCAGCGGTCTGCCCGGAGAGGCGGCGCGGCTGGCCGGGCCGGATATTCGCATCCGCGACGGCAGGATTGCCGCCATCGGCAGCCTGACGCCGCTGCCGGAAGAGCGACAGATCGATGCCCGCGACTGCGTGATCTATCCGGCGTGGGTGAACACGCACCACCATCTTTTTCAGTCGCTGCTGAAGGGCGAGCCGCAGGGGCTGAACCAGAGCCTGACGGCCTGGCTGAGCGCCACGCCGTACCGCTTTCGCGCGGCTTTCGATGAACATACCTTTCGTCTGGCGGTGCGCATTGGCCTGGTGGAGCTTCTGCGCTCGGGCTGCGCCAGCGTGGCGGATCACAACTACCTGTACTGGCCGGATATGCCTTTCGATACCTCGGAGATTGTCTTCAGCGAAGGGGAAGCGCTGGGGATGCGCATCGTCCTGTGCCGGGGTGGGGCGACCCAGGGCCGGGCGGTGGAACAGGATCTGCCGGTGGCGCTGCGTCCGGAAACCTTCGACGGCTATATGGCGGATGTCGAACGGCTGGTCAGCCGCTATCACGACCCCCGGCCCGAGTCTCTGCGCCGGGTGGTGATGGCGCCCACTACCGTCCTGCACTCCGCGCCGGGCGCCCAGCTGCGGGAGATGGCGAAGCTGGCCCGCCAGCTGGGGATCCGGTTGCACAGCCATTTATCGGAAACCGTCGATTATCTCGACGCCGCGCGGCAGAAATTCGCCATGACGCCGGTGCAGTTCTGCGCGGAACACGACTGGCTGGGAAATGACGTGTGGTTTGCCCATCTGGTGAAGCTGCTGCCGGAGGAGATTGCCCTGCTGGGCCGTACCGGAACCGGCATCGCCCACTGCCCGCAAAGCAACGGCCGGCTGGGCAGCGGCATCGCCGATCTGCTGGCGTTAGAGCAGGCCGGGGTCCCGGTCTCGCTGGGGGTGGACGGCGCCGCCTCGAATGAAGCGGCGGATATGCAAAGCGAAGCCCATGCCGCATGGCTGCTGCAGCGCGCGCGCAAGGGGATGCTGGCGCAGCCGCGCTACGCCGGGGGCACCTTTGAGGGTGGGGCCGATGCGGCCACGGTGGAGGATGTAGTGCGCTGGGGCAGCGCCGGAGGGGCGCAGATCCTCGGCTTAGCGCAGAGCGGCACCCTGCAGGTCGGCATGCAGGCGGACCTTGCCATTTACCGGCTGGACGATCCGCGCTACTTCGGCCTGCACGATATGGCCATTGGGCCGGTGGCCTGCGGTGGGCGCGCCGCGCTGAAGGCGCTACTGCTGAATGGCCGCCCCATCGTGGAAGACGACGCCATTCCCGGTCTCGACCTTGACGCGATGCGTCACGACGCGCTGGCGGCCGTCCGTACCCTCCAACAGCGCGCCGCTGTGTAACTGATAACAGGATAATGACGATGAACGCAACCACCCAGAATCAACGCTACGCCTTACAGGAACTGGAAAAAGAGGCGCTGATGGGCGCCGAGGGCGAAGAGACCTTCGCCCGCGAAGTGCGCTGTATCGACCTGTCGAACTTTGCCGCAAGAAAAAATGACATTGCCGAACAACTGTGGGAGGCGGCGGTGGAGATTGGCTTCTTCCAGGTCAGCCATCACGGTATTCCGCTGGCGGATATCCGCCAGGCGTTCAGCATGACCGAGGCGTTTTTCGACCTGCCCGACGAGGTGAAGCGCCAGTATCCGCTGGCCGGTAACGCCGGCTGGGAAAGCAAAGCGCAGGTTCGGCCGTCGACCCGCACGCCGGATCAAAAAGAGTCGTATCAGATAACCCGGCCTCTGATGGCCGGGCGCTGGCCCAGCGATCGGGAGTTGCCAGCATTCCAGCAGACGATGCTCGGGTTTGAATCGCAGTGCTGGCAGCTGGGGATGAAGATCCTCTCCTGCTTTGCTTTGAAGCTCGGTTTTCCGGAATCGTTTTTTACCACCGCGCACGATCCGCAGCGTGACACCTATCAGAGCACCTTGCGCATGCTGCATTACTATGCAACCGAGCAGTCGCAGCAGGGGATGTGGCGGGCCGGCGCGCACACCGATTTTGACTGTCTGACGCTGCTGTTCCAGCGCCCCGGCCAGGGCGGCCTGCAGGTTTGTCCCGGTAAAGACCGCGAAAGCCAGCAGTGGACCAGCATTGAGCCGCGCGAGGAGGTGATCACCTGCAATATCGGCGATATGCTGATGCGCTGGAGCGACGACCAGCTGCCGTCTAACTTCCATCGGGTGAGAAATCCGCTGCCTCATGAATATCAGGGGCCGCGCTACAGCCTGGCGTTTTTCTGCCAGGCCAATAAAGATGTCGAGATCCTCGGGCCGCAGAGGAAGTACCCGCCCATCAGCGCCGAGGATTATCTGCAGCAGCGGATCCAGGCCAATTTTGCCAAAGGGTAAGATGCTCCCTTGCGTGGTATACCTGCCGCCGGCTTTCGCTGGCCGGGCGGCAGGATATCCGGCGCTAAGCTTTTCAGGTGGTAGGGCTTGCCGATGCGGGTGACAAGGGTATCTCTGCCGCAGCCATAAAATCGATAAAACAGCGTATTCTTGGTGACAGGTAGCGGCTGGCGGGCCACAGGACCGAGAAATGCCCATCCTTGACGCAACAGCCGGGCAACACCTCCTGCAGTTGTCCCTCATCCATGGCCTCGCGCACGACAAAATCAGGCACATAAGCGATGCCCATCCCCGCCGCGCTTAAGCGAATGGCGGCCTCAATGTTATTGACCGTCATCACGGCAGCGGCCCTGAAATCTCCCGTCAGTCGCATACCGCGCAGTTCCCAGGGCTGGATCAGCCCCGTCGCGGGGAAGCGGAAAAAAATGCACTTGTGTGCCGCCAATTCCGCTGGTGAGCCGGGAACGCCGTATTCCGCCAGATAGGTCGGACTGGCGCAGAGCACAAAACGAAAACCTCCCAGCTTTCTGGCGATCAAGCGGGAGTCCGCTAATTCACCGCTGCGGATAGCGACATCAACTCCCTCATCGATCAGATTGACCAGCCGGTCGCTAAAGTCGAGATCCAGTTCAACCTGCGGATAAAGACGGCTAAAGGCGGTGAGGGCGGGGAGCAACAGGCGGTAGCCAATGACGGGCAGTGAAATCCTCAGTTTGCCGGTGGGCTGTGAGAGACTGCTGGTCAGCTCTGACTCGGCCTCCTGGATCTGCTCCAGGATACTCTGACAGCGGGTCAGAAATGCGGCCCCCTCCGCCGTCAGGCTGACGTTTCTGGTGCTGCGGTTGAACAGCCGGATCCCCAGTTTATGCTCAAGCCGGGCGACATTCTTACCCACCGCCGAGGCAGATATGCCCAGCAGCCTGGCGGCCTGAACAAAGCTTAGCGTTTCGGCGGTGCGGACAAAGGACGTCAGCGAGGTGAGGCTGTCCATCGATTATAAACCTTATGTCTCTTAAGAAGATATTTTCAGTCTATTTATCGGCAATAACATCCGCAATAGGATGGCGACAGTTTATTCTTTCTTGCCGACTGATGAGGGCCGCCCGATGTTACTCACCGCCAGAACACCTTCCCGATACGCCAGCGCCCTGGCCGCGCTTTCTGTCTTTATGGCGGCCTTGCTGCTGCCGGTAAGTTTTACCGGCGGCGTCATGACCACCCCCGCGATACAGCAGTCGCTGGGCGGCTCTCCCGCTGCGCTGTCGTGGCTGACCAATGGCTTTATGCTGACTTTCGGCAGCTTTTTGCTGGCCGCAGGGGTGACGGCGGATGCCATCGACAGAAAACGTATTTTTATCGCCGGCGCCGCGCTGTTTTGCCTGAGCAGCCTGCTGTTTTGTCTGACGCACAATCTCTTCCTGTCAGGCGTGTTGAGGGCGCTGCAGGGCCTGGCCGCGGCGATGATTTTAGCCAGCGGCAGCGCGGCGCTGGCCCAGCTGTATGATGGCGCCCAGCGGACCAGGGCATTCAGCATCCTCGGCACGGTGTTCGGCATTGGCCTGGCGTTCGGTCCGCTGCTGATCGGCTTCATGATCGACGCGGTGGGTTGGCGCGGCGTATACGCCCTGTTTGCGCTGCTCTCGGCAGGGGTTCTGCTTATAGGCCTGGTATCTCTGCCTGCGACAGAAAAAAGCGAGCCGCGGACACCCGACAACCTGGGCTTAACCCTGTTTACGCTGGCCCTGATGCTGTTTACTGCATCGCTTATGGTCATTCCGGCCCGCGGTTTTTTATCCCTGACCACGCTGGCCTTGCTCATCGCGTCGGGGGGGCTGTTCGTGGCGTTTGTCGTACGCTGCCGGAGGGTGAACAACCCGGTGCTGGAACTCTCCCTGCTGCGTCATCCGCGTTTTGTCGGCGTACTGTTGTTGCCTGTCGCCACCTGCTGTTGCTACGTGGTCCTGCTGATTATTGTTCCACTGCATTTTATGGGCGGAGAGGGGATGAGTGAGTCGCAGAGCGCACTGTATCTGATGGCGCTGACCACGCCGATGCTGGTTTTCCCATCCGTTGCGGCCCTGCTCACCCGCTGGTTTTCACCGGGGCAGGTGTCCACGGCGGGGCTGATGATGGCCTCCGTCGGGTTGCTGTTGCTGGGCGATGCTTTTCACAGTAACCACCTCCCGCAGCTGGTGCTGGCGCTGATCCTCTGTGGGGCGGGGGCAGCGCTTCCCTGGGGACTGATGGATGGCCTGGCGATATCCGCTGTGCCGGTCGCCAAAGCCGGTATGGCGGCAGGCCTGTTCAACACCGTACGCGTTGCCGGCGAGGGGATCGCCCTGGCGATAGTCTCCGCGGTATTAACGGCAAGCAATACCCTGACCCTGCAGAGTCGCGTACACGGGTATGCGCCTGAGGTGATTGACCGCGCCGCAGGCTGGCTGGGGGCCGGCAATATGCCGCAGGCGGCTGCGCTTTTGCCTGACTTTTCCCTCCGGGCGCTGCGCGAGAGCTATGACTCTGCTTATACGCTACTGTTTAGCGGGCTGGCGGTCGTCACCCTGCTGTGCGCCCTGATGGTCTGGCGGACGCTATGCCGGAAGGGGGGCGCTATCCAAACCCGCGACAGTGGATCCTGAACCCCCTTGATAGCCTTACATCTGGGCGTATCTATCGCCACGATCGGAACCCACCTTAGCGCCCTGTACCAGAAAACCCATACTCGACATCAGGCAGAGCTCCTGCTGATTCTCCGCGTAATCGACGGCGAATGGTTTCGCTCGGTCAGGAATGATGGTCGCGCAGGAAAACGGTCAGCACCTCTTTCGGCGGCACGCCGCCGCATTCGCCAATCATCCAGCCCACCGCGCCGCGGTGATAGGCGCCGTGAAAGAGCATGTGGTTCAGCATCTCCATCGCGGTCATATTGCCGTCGCCGCCGTCGACAAATTTGAAGGCGATACGTTCGTGGAAGTCGGCGGGGGTCATGGCGCTGACGTACTGAATGTATTCGTCCGTACAGGCGGTCATGGCCGTTTCCAGCTCATCAACGGTTGGCGTCTCAGGGGTATTCAGCGCGGTGTAGCCGTGCGGCCTGCTGCGCAGATTCGCCCGGAAAATCATATCAACGACATGGATATGGTTCATCAGCCTGATGGTCAGGTGACGCTTTTCGCCATGTACCGTTCCGTCAATCGCGCGGATCGCCTGTAAGGTGGCAAGGTCAATCCAGCGCTTGTATTTCAACAGCGTTACTACTGTGTCTTTGTCCATAGTCGGTCCCGGGTTGGTTGAACCGTTATCATACTGGTTATGCCGGTGAGCCGTCACTCACCGGCACCAGGCACAAAAAAGCCTCGCCGAGGCGAGGCTTTTCAATAAGCAGGTGATTTAGTCAAACACACCGTTAATCACGGCGGTGACGATCGCGGTGCTCAGGGCCACCAGCACCAGATCATCGCCGACCGCCCGCCATTCATAGCCCGGATAATAGGGCAGGTCGTTAATCATAGAAGCTGGCAGGGTCTTTTTGGCGATCCCCGGAGGGAGCGGTTTGCCGCGGGCGACATTTTTGGCGATACCCGGCGGCAGCGCCTGATAGCCGACCAGACCGTAGTTCACGGCAAGGGAGCGCGCCCGTGAGAAGCTAATATCGCTGTCGACGTGGTCGGGCTTGCCGTAGTTTTTCCGTTTGCCGTGATCTTCAGTGGACTGGCCTTTATTTTGCCCTTTATTGCCATGGTCGCCACTGTTACCGTTGTTACCATGATTGCCGCTATTGCCATGGTTACCACTGTTCCCGTGATTACCACCGCCGTTGCCATTGCCATTACCCGGGTTGGCATACGCTGGCGCGGCCATGACGGCAAGGGAAATAACCGCCGCCAGTGCTGTTTTGAGAGTGCGACGCTTAAGCATGATGTTGATTCCTTAACAGGGAGTACACGCTTAAAAAATAAGATAAAGCTATACCCCAGGCAATCTCATGTTGTCTTATTTTTTTGCCCTTATTTAATTAGCGGCGGGAAAAGGGTAGCGGGACGCGGACGAGCAATTCCATTGCTGCGTTTTGACAGACGGGCGACCGCGCCCCGCTAAATATCTTGCCGGGAGGATCGCTCCCGGGCGTGGAGAAAAAATGCCCGAAGCCATTGGGCAAAAGAGTACAAAGATGTTCCGCTTCATTTATCGCGCGTCTCACAAGACGGGGCGGATAGTAAATCCTGGCGCTGCCGCGCACAATCGGTCGGTTGTTTAGAAATAAATAACCCCATCGACCGCGCTCAGGATGCGACCCAATGGCAGGCGACCCGATGGCCCGGGGCCACCTCGCGCAGCGCCGGAGACTCTCTGCGGCAACGTTCGCTGGCCAGTGGGCAGCGGGATGAAAAGCGGCAGCCGGCGGGGGGATTGGCCGGATCCGGGATCTCGCCTTGCACCAGCGCCTGCGGTTCGCTGTGCGGGTCGAGGGTCGGCACCGCAGCCATCAGGGCGCGGGTGTAGGGATGGAGGGGGCGGCTGAACAGCGCATCGCGGCTGGCGCTTTCCACCAGTTGCCCGAGATACATCACCGCCACATCGTCACATAAATGCTCCACCACCCCGAGGTCGTGGGAGATAAACAGAAACGTGACGCCGCGGTTGTCGCGCAGGTCGGAAAACAAATTGATGATCTGCGCCTGAATCGACACATCAAGGGCCGAGATGGGTTCATCGGCGACGATAAAATCCGGGTTGAGGATCAGCGCCCGGGCAATACCGATCCGCTGACGCTGGCCGCCGGAAAACTGATGCGGGAAGCGGGCATAGTGTTCCGGCGCCAGGCCGCAGATCTTCATCACGTCGATTACCCGGTCATATAGCTCATTGCGGGCGCACAGTTTGTGCTCCAGCATGGCTTCGCCAATCGCGTCGCCAATACGCAGCCGCGGGTTCAGCGAGCTATAGGGGTCCTGAAACACCAGCTGCATCCTGGGCCGGATAGCGCGCAGGGCAGGCGCGGTCAGGTCGGCCAGCTCCTGACCGTGAAATTTCACGCTGCCGGCGCTCTTCTCGTACAGGCCAAGCAGGGTCCGGCCGACGGTGGTTTTACCGCTGCCGGACTCGCCCACCAGGCCAAAAATGGTGCCCGGACGGATATTAAAGCTGACGCCGTCCACCGCGCGAAGCTCGCCGGTCTGCTGACCAAACAGGCCGTCGCGTAGCGGAAAATATTTTTTCAGTCCATCCACTTCAATGACATAGCGTTCGCTCATGCTGTCACCTCCGCAAATTCGCTATAAAAGCAGGCGGCACGTTGGCGGTCGCCGAGCAGCGGCGGAATCGCCTCCCGGCAGCGCGCCGTCGCCCGCTCGCAGCGCCCGGCAAAGGCGCAGCCCGCCGGCAGGGCGGCCAGATCCGGCACCTGGCCGGGAATTGAGTACAGCCGCCGACGCCGCTCACCGGGCACCGGTCGGGAGGCGATCAGCCCCCGCGTGTAGGGATGCTGAGGATGCCGTAGCACTTCCGCGGTGGCGCCTTGTTCCACAATTCGTCCGGCATACATCACCACCACCTGCTCGGCCATCTGCGCGATCACCCCCAGGTCGTGGGTAATCAGCATCATCGCCATCTGGCTGGCCCGGGCCCGATCCCGCAGCAGGCGTAGGATCTGCGCCTGCACGGTCACGTCGAGCGCGGTGGTGGGTTCGTCGGCGATCAGCAGTTTGGGCCGACAGCTCAGCGCCATGGCGATCATCACCCGCTGCAGCATGCCGCCGGAAAGCTGGTGAGGATAGCGGGTCATCAGGCTGTCCCCGCGCGCCAGGCCGACCTCGCTTAACAGCTGGATGGCCTGATGCCAGGCGGCTTTCGGCGTGGCGCCGAGGTGGCGGATCGGCGGTTCGCACAGCTGCTCCCCGATGGTCAACACCGGGTTGAGGGCCGACATCGGTTCCTGAAAAATCATTGCCAGCTGGTGACCGCGCAGATCGGCCATCTGTCTGGCTTTCAGCCGCAGCAGATCGCGGTCCGCGAAGCGGATCTCGCCGCCGTCGATGCGCGCCGTCTGCGGCGGCAGGAGGCCCATCAGCGCCATGGCGGTGACGCTTTTGCCGCAGCCGGATTCACCCACCACGCCAACGGTTTGCCCGGCCTGAATGGTGAAAGAGACCTCCTGCACCGCGCGCACGCGAGAGCGTTCGCCGGCGAAAGAGACGGAAAGATGATTAAAGGAGACTAACGGCGTGGTCATTTCAGCCTCGGTTTCATATTGGGATCCATGGCATCGCGCAGGCCATCGCCCAGCACGTTGATGGCGATCACGGTGATAAAGATGGCGATGCCCGGCGGCATCCACAGCCAGGGGCGACGCTGGAAATCGATCAGACTGTTAGCGGCATCCATCATATTGCCCCACGACGGCGTCGGCGGCACCACGCCGAGGCCGAGATAGCTCAGCGCGGATTCACTGAGAATGGCGTTGGCGACGGCCATGGTCGCCATCACCACCAGAATCGGAATGGTATTCGGCAGCAGGTGGCCAAACAGCCGTCGACGCGCCGACAGGCCCAGCACCTGGGTGGCCAGCATAAAATCGCGTTCGCGCAGGGAGAGACATTGCCCGCGCACCAGCCGCGCCAGTCGGGGCCACTCCAGCAGGCTGAGCATCACCACCACCATATAAATGCGCGAGTCCGGCGAAAAATCGAGCTCGGAAAGCATCGCCCCGGCGACGATCAATAGCGGTAACCCAGGGATAGTCATCACCAGGTCGGCCACGCGCATGATCAGTTTGTCGGTTAACCCGCCGATGTAACCCGAGAGGGCGCCGAGCAGGTAGCCGAGGCACACCGACATCACCATGGTCAGCAGGCCGATAACCAGCGAGATGCGCCCGGCCAGCAGCAGGCGGGTGTAGACATCACGACCGAGGAAATCGGTCCCCAGCCAGTGTTCCGCCCCGGGCGGCTGGTTGATGCTCAGGGCGTCGGTGGCATCATCTCTCCACGGCGACCAGACGGGCCCCAGCACGCACCACACCGCCATCACCGCCAGCAGGAGCAGGCAGAACATGGCCAGCCGGTTACGGCGCAGCTGTCGCCACCCCTGGCGCCAGGGAGAGGGGGTAATGTGCGCCAGCGCCGGGATAGCCGCCTGCCGCTGGCGGCGACGGGAAGCTAAGTAAGACAGGATCATCATGACCTCACCCGAATACGCGGATCGGCCCAGGCGTACAGCACGTCGGCGAGCAGATTCCCGACTATCGTCAGCACTGCCAGAAACAGGGTAAACCCCATCAGTACCGGATAGTCGCGGGCGGCCAGCGAGTCGATATGAATGTGGCCCGCCCCCGGCCAGTTGAATACCTTTTCGGTAATGATCGCCCCGGAGAACAGCCCCGGCAGCTCGAAGCCCAGCAGGGTGATAATCGGCAGCAGGGCGTTGCGCAGGGCATGTTTGAGGATCACCGTGCGCTCCTGCAACCCCTTGGCGCGGGCGGTACGGATAAAATCCATTTTCACCACGTCGAGCATACTGGCGCGCACATAGCGCGTCAGGCTGCCCGCCTGCAGCATCACCAGCGCCAGCACCGGCAGCGCCAGGTGGGCAGCCACCTGCAGCACATACTGCCAGCCGCTCTCGTCGCTGCCGGTATTGGTCATCCCGCCTACCGGCAGCCAGTGGAGATCGACGGCGAACCATTTAATCAGCAGCAGGCAGAGGAAAAAGGTGGGGAACGACATGGCGGCAAACACCGCGACGCTCACCAGATGATCAAACCAGGAGCCGGGTCGCAGGGCAGAAACCACGCCGACCGCCAGGCCGATGCCCCAGTAAAAGACCAGCGCGACGCTGGCCAGCAGAAAAGAGTTCCAGATGTACTGGTTGAGCAACTGGCTGACCGGGATCTGATACTGCAGCGAAAAGCCTAAATCACCGCGCAGCAACTGTCCCAGCCAGTGGAGGTAGCGGGTCAACAGCGGCTGGTCGAGGCCGTAGATCGCCTTCAGCTCCGCGGCGCGGGCAGCGGTCAGGGTGATATTGCCATCGATAAAGTCGCCGGGTGTTTTGGCAAACAGCAAAAAAATAATGAAGGAGGCCAGCAGCAGCATCGGCAGCGTTTGCAGCAGGCGCCTCAGGATGAAATTTCTCATGACGGTCTCACATCAGCCGCCGGTTAACCCGGCGGCCAGGGATTTATTTGACGATTTTTACATCCGGCAGGCTGCCGGTCAGGCCGTTGTAGATATCCGGCTTAAAGCCGCTGACGCGGGCGCTGCTGGCGGAAAGGATCTCGCGATAGCCGAGCAGGATCACCGGCGGATCGTCGGCCAGCACTTTATACAGCTGGTGGTAGATCGGCTTGCGCTGTTCGATGTCGAGCACCGCGTTGCCGGCGTTAATCAGCTTATCGACTTCCGCGTTATGGTAGCCGGACTCTTTAGCTTCGCTGCTGTAGAAATCCCATACCCCGTCGTGCGGGTCGTTGAGGGTGCTGGTGCTGAACGAGGCCAAATCGTAATTTCCGGCTTTGCGCTGCGCCATCAGGGCGTTGAAATCCACCACCTGCGGCTTCAGCAGCACGCCAATCTGCCGCCAGTTCTCCTTGGCGATGGGGATCAGCGCATCGTTGAGCACCTTCTTGCTCACCAGCAGGGTCAGCTCCAGGCGCTGGCCGTCTTTGGCGCGGATACCGTCGGCGCCTGGTTTCCAGCCGGCCTCATCCAGCAGCTTTTTGGCCTGTGCCGGATCGTAAGGGTAAGGGTTGACGCCTTCAGCGTTAAAGGCCCAGGAGATCGGCGCGATCGGTTCGATGGCGACTTTGCCGTATCCCTGATAGACCACGTCGATCAGCTTCTGCCTATCCAGGCCGTAAATCAGCGCCTGGCGCACCCGCTTATCCTGTAGCGCCGGGCGATGCACGTTGAATTCCACCTGGCTGTAGTCGCTGGAGCCGTAAAGATTAATATTGGCGAAGCCGAGCATCTTCAGTTGCTCAATATCGTCGGGGCGCGAGGTAAAGGCGTCGTAGTCGGTCTCCCCGGTCTGGAACAGCTGGAAGTTGGTGGACGGATTGGTCACGCGATAGATAAAGCGCGGCGTTGGCGGCGTCCCACGGTAAAAATGGCTATTGGCATGGAAGCGAATTTCCTGACCGGGAATGTATTTGTCGTACACGTAAGGGCCGTTGCCCAGCGGCTTGCCGTGCAGTGAGCGCAGATAGTCGAGATTTCCCCGCTGATACCCTTTGCCGTACCAGGCTTTCGACAGTACAGGCCCGCCAATTTTGGCCAGCGTGGTGGCGCCTGGCTGCGTGGTGGTCACCTGCAGGGTGAGCGGGTCGATGACCTTCAGGCCGCTGACGCTGTCAGCTTTGCCGGCTTTGTAGTCCGTCCCGCCGGCGATATTGGCCAGGGTGATGTCGGTATCGCCATCATAGCTGGGGTCGAGCAGGACCGTCAGGGTAAAGGCGACATCTTCCGCCGTCAGCGGTGAGCCGTCGCTAAAGGTGAGGCCAGGGCGCAATTTGATGGTATAGACTTTGTTATCCGGGCTGACCGTCCAGCTCTCCGCCAGTCCCGGGACCAGCTTGCCCTGGCTGTCCCAGTCGATCAGGCGTGAAAAAATGACGTTAGTCACGTTCTCATCCCAGCCGTTGACGAAAAAGTAGGGGTTAAAGATCCCCTGCGGCTCGGAGATCCCGGCCACCACCGTGTCTGTGCGCAGTTTGGCGCTGGCCGGGATCTGGCTGGCGTCAGTGGCCGGGGTGATACCTTCTTTCAGGAGACCCTCAGCAAAGACAGCAGAAGAAAATGCTACCACGCCGCCGAGCAGGGCCACTTTTAGCGCCAGGGCGAAGCGGGTTTGTCTGGTTTTTAATCCTTGTTGTAATCTGGACAAAAGTGCTACCTCATCAAATGATTGCGTGGTTATTTACAATTCATGACGAAAGATAAGAGGCGCACTTCGCCCTGTCTAACACTGAAACGCTATGATTTATAACTAATTATCATTAGCAAAGGATCGGCAATATAATCCCATTCTATGGCTATGAAGCAGTGTTTTCCGCTGTCTGATGATGGTTGGTCAGCATGCTGTCTGCGACCCAGCTTTTCAATCGCGAGGTTCTGAACAGGCGTCACACCTGCGGTATTCGCCGGCTGAAAGGGAACGATGATAGTGGCCCCGTACCGACCGCCGTGCAGGGAGTAAGGCTCCCTGGCGGTCAGTTCCGGGCAGACGTTAACGCTCCTTCGCCGCTGGGGGAAGCAGGGAGGGTGCGGTTTCGGTTAGCGGCAACCAGAGCCGCTCGGGGTCATTAAATCCCTCTTCGACAAGGGCATAAAAGCGGCTGGCGTGGAGACCATCGACGAAGGCATGGTTAAACCGCCCGGCCACCGGGATAACGCCATTCTGCAATTTTCCCCAGGTGAGCGCGGGGACCGCCGCGCCGACGGCATATTCCGCATGGGTCATCGAGGTGAAGTGGAGCCATGGCAGACAGCTGGCGCAGATAAAATGCTCGCCATCGACGATGAGCGGCGCCGGGGATGTCTCTCTTGCCGCGACAATCTTCGGCGTGGCCGCGGCGCTGAAGGCGGTGAACTCGGGGGCGTTGTCGCACCACACCTGACGGAATCCCTCTCCGACGGTCATCACCGGCGTCATTACTGCCAGACTGTCATATTCAATCACCTCATCGTTCCGCACGCGCTGGCGTAGCTGCGGTACCCCGTTGGCCGCGCGCAGCAGGGCATAGAGCGCGAGCTGAAAAAACGAGACCCGACGGTCCTTCGCACATTCGTACAGGCGCTGCGCCGCTATCGGCACGCAGAGATTAAAGCTGGGGTTGGCGAATTGGCGGTAAAAAGTGAAATGGTCCCGGCGGGGCCAGGATGCGGTGTCGATAATCCGGTAATGTGCCATGGATGCCTCCTGAATACTGGCGTTCTGCTGACTATGCGACGATTTCGATCAGGTTGCCATCGGGATCGGCGATCACCGCCTCATAATAGCCGTCGCCGGTGGTGCGCGGCGGCGAAATCAGTATTCCGGCGGCCCCGGCGCGTTGGGCGATGGCATCGACCTGTTCCGCCCCGCCCACCGAGAGGGCCAGATGCGCCCAGCCGGTATGGTTATTATCCGCGCTGGCCTGCTGCAGGCCAGGCTTGGTCATCAGCTCGATCACCACCTCGTCGTCGATAGTAACAAAATAGGAGGCAAAGCCGGGGTTGGTCTGGCTAAGGTATTTTTCATTGATGCTGGCGGCAAAGAAGTCCACCCAGAAGCGGGCCTGGACGTCGAGCTGTTGGGTCCACAGGGCGAAATGGGCAATTTTCATGGTAAACCTCCGGGCAGGAACGTTGACAACCAGAGCAGGGCAGACGATCATGCTTGCTACTGCTCGGTTTTGATCATTTAAGGATTGTGTTATGCTCGATTATGCTGCTTTCCCTCAACAGCGACAAGCGCTGATTTGCCAGATCCTGCAGGAAAACGGCAGAGTGGTGTGCGCGGAGCTGGCGGCGCGTCTTCAGGTGTCGGAGCATACCATCCGCCGCGATCTGCATGAGCTCAGCCGCGAGGGATTCTGTAAAAAGGTGTATGGCGGGGCGGTGCTGAGTCTGCCGGAAGCGGGGGATTACAGTCAGCGGAAAGATAAAAACCGCGCGATAAAGCTCAGGATCGCGCAACAGTGTGCCCGGCTGGTGAAGCCCGGCGGCACTATTTTCATTGATACCGGGACCACCAATCTGGCGATGGCCGAGGCGCTGCCCACCGAGCTGGCGCTGACGGTGGTAACGAACTCGCCGGAGATCGCCGCGGTACTGGTGAAAAAACCGCTGTATGACGTGGTGATGCTTGGCGGCCAGGTACAGCGCGCGAGCGGCGGTTGCGTCGGCGCCGCGGCGGTGGCTCAGGTGCAGGGCATGTTATTCGACCAGGGGTTTATCGGCGGCTGCGCGATGGCGCCAGAGTCGGGCCTGACCGGCTTTGACTATGCCGACTGCGAGTTCAAGAAAGCGGTCATTAAACAGTGCAGCGAAATTATTGTTGGTCTGACTTCGGATAAAATTCCGGCAGCAGCGCGGTTTGTGGTGGCCGCCAGCAGCGATATCGATGTGCTGGTGGTGGAAGAGAATATCAGTCGCGAATATCGCGTTGCCTTTCAGCAGCACGATATTCGCATCTATACCGTGTAACCCGCTAGCGGGTGAGGGAGGTGGCGATAAGCCGCAGGCCCAGCGCCCCCAGCACCGTCGCGGTGGCGATGTCGATCCGCCGCTTCAGCCGCAGGTAGACGCGCCGCGGGCGGTCGGCAGACAGCACCAGCGCCACCAGCGAATACCAGCTGACGTCGATCAGAAAGCTCATCAGCGGCACGATGTAATAGAAGGCGGTGGGGATCTGCGCCGGCAGCAGGGCGGTAAAAATTGAGGCGAACACCAGCGCCGTTTTGGGATTGCTGAGCTGAGTATACAGCCCGTCGCGGAAGGTCTTCAGCAAAGAGCGGTTGCCGGCCATCCCGCTGGCGGAAAAATCCATCGGCTGCGCCGACCCGCGAAAAATTTTATAGCCCAGCCACAGCAGATAGAGCCCGCCTGCCACCTTCAAACCAATAAACAGCTCCGGCACCGCGGTGAGTACCTTCTGCAGGCCCAGCATCGCCATAATGGAGAAAATGGCCGCACCGGCGCCGGTACCGAGGGCGGTCACCATACCGTGCAGACGCGAGCGAGCGACGGCATTGCGCGCGACAAAGATAAAGCTTGGGCCGGGACTGATCACGCCCATGATCAGCACCGCGGCAATGGCCATCAGGCTGGATAGGAACATAGCGACTCCTGTTATGTCCGCCGCAGGCAGGCGGTCGGTAACGTGTGGACGGTTGGAGCAGACAGAGTAGCAAACTGGTTCAGGAAAGCACGTCAAAAAGGTGTGTATTAGACGGGGAGAAGCAGGCGTTGGCGGCGCGCGTTTTATGCGCAACTGTTTGAATAACGATTCCCATTCTTGTCATCGATGGTAAACTGAATAACTGTGATCTTTGTCATACCGTAATAACTACAGAGAAGAGACACTGCTATGCAACATATCATTGAGGGCTTCCTCAACTTCCAGAAAGAGATCTTCCCCCAGCGTAAAGAACTCTTCCGCAGCCTGGCCTCCAGCCAGAATCCCAAAGCGCTTTTCATCTCCTGTTCTGACAGCCGTCTGGTGCCGGAACTGGTTACCCAGCAGGAGCCGGGACAGCTCTTTGTCATTCGTAATGCCGGGAATATCGTGCCGTCTTTCGGGCCGGAGCCGGGCGGCGTTTCCGCGACCATCGAATATGCCGTGGTTGCGCTGGGCGTGACGGATATCGTGATCTGCGGCCATTCCAACTGCGGCGCGATGAAAGCGATCGCCACCTGTCAGTGCCTTGAGCCGATGCCGGCGGTGTCTCACTGGCTACGCTATGCCGATGCCGCGAAAGCGGTGGTGGAAAAGAAAACCTGGGCTAGCGAAACCGATAAGGTCAACGGCATGGTGCAGGAAAACGTCATCGCCCAACTGAATAATATCAAGACCCATCCTTCGGTGGCGGTTGGTCTGCGCGACCATACCCTGCGCCTGCATGGCTGGTTCTACGACATCGAAACCGGCGATATTCAGGCGCTGGATAAAAACACGAAATCCTTTGTTTCGCTGTCGGAAAATCCGGACGTCTTTTTCGAATAAAGTCTTTCCAGGGCACGGAGGCCCTGCAAACCCTCACCACGTCACGCAAATTTTGCCAAAATGGGCGCCGCTTTGCAGATAGCGGAAGGCCTCCGACTGATTCGCGGCGACAGACCACTCCGCTTTACGCCGACAAGCCGCAGATAATCCAGCCAATCGGGTATTTATTGTTATCAGGCTTTTTTTGTGCTGAGAGTCAGTATTGTCCGGGATCCGGCGAATGCCGCATGGACCTGCCGGGAAAGGTCAGGAAGGGGAAAAACTAAAGCGCCGTCCAGGCGGCGCTTTAGGAAACGTTTAGGGGCAAGGGTTTATTTGCTCAGTTCAGCCGTCATATGAACACGGTTGTTAAACTGGGCGCTGGTAATTTTATAGGATGCACCCTGTTCTGCGGCCTGGGCGGCAATTTTAGCTTCCGCGCGGTCCAGCGTGGAGGCAGTGGCGCTGACGCTCTGAGCAAAGCTGGCAGCAGAGAACAGAGACAGCGCAGCAACAGCAACGAAAGTTTTGATGAATTTCATGGTCGTATTCCTTAATTTGGTGTCTGATAAAGGGCCTGTTGCCCTGATGTGATAAAGAATACGCTTGATTGCTGGAGCCTAAAATCAAAACAATTTGCGAAACTCTTTCAAATAATATGAATGATTTTCCGCCAGCCGCGAGGCTGCGCGCGGCGGCAGGGTTGCATTAGCTGCTGTGGTTAGGCATCGGAAATCGGCAGACAGGCGACTAAAAGAGAGCCTGTCGGTCATGAAATGATGAAAATGGCTATGACTGACCAGGCGGAAATTCACTTTAATCCTTTCCAGGCCGTTATAGACCCGCTTGCGATTAATCCCCAGCGTAGCGGCCATTTGATGAACCGACTGACCCTTCATGGTGGCATCAATCATCCGCATCTCCAGGCGGTTGAGCGGGGCTCGTTGACGGAAAGAAACGCTCTGACGTTGGTGACGCGGCACGAGTGGCCAGCGGCGCTCGGCCAGGCAGCGCAGAAGGCGGCTCACTTCACGTACCGCTTCGCGCTGACTGACCCACAGTAGGGTATCCGCGAAAAAGGGGCGTCTGCGCCTTACGTTGCCGGCTGACGTAAAGCCGATGACCAGGCCCTGAAAGTGCTGAGCGATTTCAGCGGCAGCCAGGTAATCATGATAGTTTTCCAGTGACAAAATAATCACATCCAGCCCGGACAGTTCTGGAAGATGGCTGAGGGGCAGGGAGTGAATAACCTTTAATTCGGGCGCTGTTTTCTGAATATCCCGAAAACACTGGGCGATACCGATATTAAAATAAATATTATTGCTGTGAATTAAAATATTCAACGAATAAACCCTGTTGCTGGCGATGTAAACGGCGCGGGGAGGGGATTAGCTGCGTACCAGAAGCTTATTCATATCAGCAGGCGAAGTGTTTATATAATTCATCATCCCCGGCGGTTTGTATGAATAAATTTCGGCTACGTAAACGTTATTAATATAATACCCCGCACACTTAACGCGGATGATTAACGCGCTCTCCACGCCAGCCTGGTGTAAGCGAGACTTTAAGCTCTGAATAACCTGCCATAGGCGCTGCGCGGAAGGGCGGAGATTATTTTTTTCCCAAACGTTAATCATTAACTCTTCATCGCTGACCAGACGTTCTCTGCCGTGCGCCAGCAGGTACTCCAGTAAACAGGCCATGGTGCTGCGTAGCTGGACTTGCGTCCGTGTCCCGCGCAGCGTGATAATTTCCCGATGATGCAGGCAGTAGAAAATATTATCCGCTAACTTATAGCCAAGTAGTTTATAGCCTTTAGTCATCCACAACTCCCTGACAAATCCTCTTCTTGCCGGTGCAGAGTACCTGCCCGCTGCTGACTGACCAAGTGAATTTTATCAGTTAGAATAATCAAAACAAATAACCACATAGGCATACATAACTAGAATAAAAATCTGATAATATCGCTTGATTCTGTTGTATTATGCGGTATAGGAAAAGTCTTAATCAGGCGGCTGGCGAAGGTAAGCGGTTGAAAATATAGGTGGCATCGAAAAATAAATGCACTTAAATTGATTTGGATCAATTTAAGCTATTTCAGAGGGCGATGACCATTTACATTCTAAAACAAAGATTGAAATAACTTCCGTTACGCGGTGATACGCTAATTCTGAACTTGTGGAACTACCCAGGGAATGGTTCATTACTTTTCAGGAGCGTTTTTATGGTCATTGCAACTCGTAAGCCTCTGTGCAACAAACGCTGGTCGGCCAGCCCGGCCTCCCAGGATCTTCAGTTGACTCAGCTACGTCACCCGTGGGTCGCCACCAAAGCCAGCTGCAAAAGTAAAAAAGGCTGGAAGAGCCGCGGTTAACGGCTCGTCCACTTTCCCGGACAAAATGCCCCGGTCGTGCTCATGCCACGACCGGGGTTTTACTGTGGTCATTGTTCTGCTCAACGATCACACCGAACGCAGACAATAGCCTGAGGCGGTGTTCTCCACTCTGGCGAATCCCGGCAGGCCAAGATGCATACCGGCAATCAACCACCGTTCGCTGGCGGCCTGGCGCAGCAGGATCTCCCTGGTACGCCGGGCCTGTTCAGGATCGACGTCGAAGGCGACCGAGGCTTCTGGCCGCGCAGACTGAATGGACGGGAAATGGACGATATCCCCCCAGATCAGCAGCGAGGTATCGCCCGCTTCGAGACGATACCCGGTATGCCCGGGCGTATGGCCGGGCAGAGGGCACGGGCGGATCCCGGCGATCACCTCCTCATCATCAACCCCGCTGATTTGCGCCGCGCAGTTCGCCAGTACACGGCGAACAAGCAGCACGTTGCGCCGGCCGCGATCGCTGGCGTTGTCGAACGTGGATGTTGCCAGCCAGTAAGCGCTTTCCCGCGTAGGCAGGAACACCGTGGCGTTGGGATACGCTGGCGTACCAGCGGCGGACAGCAGGCCGCCGATATGGTCCGGATGGGCGTGGGTGAGAAGGATGGCGTCGATCTCCTCAGGACCAACGCCGAGCCGCGCCAGATTGGCGATAAGTTCGCCGCCAACGCCATTGGCTCCGCCGGTGCCGGTATCCACCAGCACCGTATTCCCGCGACCGCGGATCAGATAGGCGCCAATCGCAATGGTCTCCGGCGAGGCTAATCCTGAATGCCGCTGCAGATGCTCCGCCTCCTCCCGCGAGATACCCGAGAGTAAGGACAGCGGCGCTGACATCAGACCATCACTCACGGCAGTCACCGTCAGGTCGCCAGCGGTCAACGTATAAAAGGGAGCAGGTGACATGGCGACCTCACGCGCGCTGCGCCGGGTTGCGTAACCGGGCGGTGATGGGCTGATAGATAAAGACGGCGGCAGTCGTGGCCAGGTGATGCAGGTTGTCTCGTGGGAGGATGGCGGCATACCGGCTTTGTTCGGTCGCCAGGCCGCCTGGCTGCAGGTGTATCGGCGCAGCGACGGGCAAGTCCTCCGCGGTATCGCCCAGCAGCAGCACTTCATCCGGGGCAACCTCCCGCAGCGTATTATTCGTTAGATAGAGATGGCGATGCCAGTCGGCGATCGCCGATTGCCAGCGGGCAAAATGGCCGCCGCCGTTGCGGCGGTAGGCGTCGCTGTCGATGACCGTAGCATCGTGGATATCGTGTAGCGCCAGGTAGCAGGGGCAGACCTCGCTAAGAGCGCGGAAGCGCTGGGAGGCGTAGAAACCGGGCACAGAGACCAGCGCCGGTAGTTTTTCCTGATTGTAAAAGGTATTCCACGCCGCTTCGCTTTGGGGATCGGTGTAGGCGCATTCGACGACATAGAGCATAGTGACCTCGATGAACAGATGATGTGGCGCACAAGGCGCTTTAGTGAGTTTTCATCATCCTATCGGCTAAAAATGGCGCTGAAAAACGATGTTAATTCAAGGCTTAGTGATATTCTGTCACTGACTTTCGGTGAGCCTGCACAAGGAGCATTGGCTATGCGTCGTAAAATCCCCAGCAGCGCTGCGCTACTGGCTTTTGAGGCCGCGGCTCGTCACGGCAACTTTGCCCGCGCGGCGGCGGAGCTCGCGTTAACGGAAGGGGCCATCAGCCGGCAGATTGCCCGTCTGGAAGCGCTCCTCGACAGTAAACTCTTCGACAGGACGGGGAGCCGGGTGCGGCTCAATCCGGCAGGCGCCCGCTATGCTCGTCAGGTCCGCGAGATCCTCGCTCGTCTGGAACGGGACACCCATGACGTCAGCGGGATGCCCGTCGATGGCCGCAGCCTGGAGATCGCCGTGCTCCCCACCTTCGCCAGCCGCTGGTTAATTCCCCGGCTCGGGCGCTTTGCGGCGCAGCATCCGCATATCGTGGTCAATATCGCCGCCCGCAGCGATCCCTTCATTCTGCCGGGAAGCGGATTTGATGCCGCTATCCATTTTGAACACCCGGCGTGGACCGGAATGGAGGTGACGTTTTTATTTGCGGAGTATTTGCTGCCGGTCTGCCATGCTGCGCTGCTGACAGATGACGATCTTCCGGGGCTGCTTAACCGGCTAACGCGCATTCACCGGCGGCAAAACCCGGACGCCTGGCTGCACTATGCCCGCGAGTGCGGTCTGGCGCTGGATAACCCCGCCCAGGGGCCGCGCTACGATCTGCATGAGATGGCGATCGCCGCGGTACTAAGTCAGCAGGGAGTGGCCCTGGTGCCGAAGATGTATGTGGAAAGCGAGCTGCGCGCCGGAACGCTGGCCGCCCCGTGGCCGGGCTCCCCGACGCTGGCTAAGCGCTTCTGCTTGATCAAACCCGGCGGCGGGGAGGGGGAGCCAGCGCTGCAGATGTTTGAGCGCTGGCTGCAGACGGAGATTGCGGCAGGTTAAGTCAGAGCTGGCCGGGAGACATTTAGCGCCGCCCGCTGGCGGGCATATTTGCCCGGCGATATCCCGGTATAACGGGTAAAAGCTACGCTGAACGCGCTGGCCGAGCCATAGCCGATGCGCTCGGCGATATCCGCAATGCTGATGCCCGTCTCGCTCAGCCACTGCATGGCCAGGGTCATTCGCCAGCCTAACAGATAGCCCATCGGGGTCATCCCGGTCAGGTCGGTAAAGCGTTCAAATAACGTCGAGCGAGACAGCGCGCAGTCGGCGGCCAGGGCGTTGACCGTCCAGCGTCTGGCGGGGGCCTGATGCAGCAGACGGATTGCCTGGGCGACCCGCGGGTCGCTCAGCCCGCGCATCAGACCGGGGGTCGCGAGCGTGCCGGAGGAACGGATGGCCTCGATAAAAAGCAGCTCAACCATCCGCGCCAGAACGAAAGATTTGCCCGCGCGATCCGCCTGCGCTTCCTCTTTCAGCAGCCCGACAAAGGTGGCCAGCCGCGGTTGATTGCGGATCACCACAAAGGCTGGCAACAGCGAGGCCAGCAGGCTGGCGTTCGTTGAACCGGAAGCGCAGTGGCCAATCAGCGCCTGCATCTGCGCAGGCTGGTCGAGGGCGCCCAGCCGAAAGTGTCCCTCCGCCAGTTGCACCGGGATGGTTTCCAGCGCCGGTGAAGGGGGCGGGGTCAGGCTGGTTAGCGAGAAGCGGTACGCCGCCGGGATCAGAATAAAATCCCCAGCGCGCAGGATCTGCGGCTCATGCTGGTCAATTTCCAGCCGACAGCCGCCTTCCAGCACGACGCCATAAAATGACAACCCCTGATCCGAGCGTCGGACTCGCCAGTCTCCCGCCCCCTCGATGGTTTTGGTCAGCACCGCTCTGAGATTTAACATCGCGATGACCTCCGCCAGCGGATCGCTCATTTCCGGACTCCTGCTAAAGAATGATGGATTATTGACCCTATATCGTCCGGCACGGCCTGTCTATGATGAAAAGGAAGAAGCCATTCGGAGACAGAGATATGCAAACGATAATGATCACTGGCTGTTCATCGGGTTTTGGTCTGGAGACGGCGCGTTATTTTCTCGAGCAAGGCTGGAAGGTTATTGCCACGATGCGCGCTCCGCAGGAAGGTGTGTTACCCGCCAGCGACCGCCTGCGGCTGGTTCATCTTGACGTCACTTCGGCGCAGAGTATCGCAGAGGCCATTGCCGAAGCCGGAGAGATTGATGTGCTGGTTAACAACGCCGGGGTGGGGATGCTTAATGCCCTGGAGGGGGCCCCGCGCGAGGCGATAGCCAACCTGTTTGCCACCAATACCCTGGGAACGATTGCCATGACCCAGGCGGTGATCCCCCGGTTCAGAGAGCGCCGAAGCGGGACCATCGTTAATATTACCTCGGCGGTCACCCTGCAACCGATGCCCCTGCTGGCTGTCTACACCGCGAGTAAGGCGGCGGTGAATGCCTTCACGGAGTCGCTGGCGCTGGAGCTCCGTGCTTTTAATATTCGCGTCGGGCTGATCCTCCCGGGACGCGCCCCGCAGACCCGGTTCGGGGAAAACGCCCGCCGGACGATGGGGCAGCTCCCGGAGAGCTATGCGGCGCTCGGCCAGCAGATCTTCGACAGCATGCAGGATAACGCCAGCGTGACGCAGGCGACCGATGTCGCTCAGGCCGTCTGGCGAATGGTGCACGATCCTGATGCCCCTTCGCGGCTGCCGGCAGGGGAAGACGCCCTGGCGATGGCGCAGGCCAGTCATCGCCTTGTCTGAAGGCAATATGCGGGACTTGTCTGTCAGACGGTGGGTGCGCAAGCTGCCGCTGCGCTTTATGGTCGGGGAATATTATCTCTGTCAGGATCGCCTGGATAATATGAGCTGTTATACGATATAACGGTCGGGGGGATTTACTGATATAAATCAGGACAGCAATGTATTTCATGGTGCGTTTTCGCAGCTTATTCTGGATGTGTGCGATCCGTCCGCTATATTATTAGATGATCAATAGCTCAGGTCATTTATATGTAAATTCTCAATGTAATTCGGGCGTTAATCTTAAAAAGTTAGTCTGGCCCGGTCGGGGCTGGACTTTCTTTATTTTACTGTGGCATGGTTTCCTCCCTGTTGTACCGCGCGCTCGCTTTTTTACACCAGGGAATAGTTATCAGTATGGAATATTGTTGTTGCGAAGCCACCGCTTCTGCCCTGCGTCCAGACAGCTTCCTTCTCTCGCATGACAAAATATTATCAGTTTATTTGTTTTATTCTGTTTATCGTCTTTTTCAGCATTACGCAGTCACTCCCGATCTGAACCGAGATTCCGCTGAATTCAAACTGAATATACTCCGGCAGTACGCGGATACGAACGGGATTTTCTTGTGCATGTATTGCTGAGCGACTGCTATTCCGGGCGTTAAATAAAAGATCACCGTTCTGCCTTACCCAGTGCGCTTTGGGTTCCTGTAGGGAGACAGCGACGGGCGGTAGCGTTCGCGAAAGCAGGCGGGTGCGATAGCGCGGCCAGTGGGTGGCGAAGGGTAACGAATGGAGGTCGTAATGATGAATTTTAACGCCAGAAAAGATGGAGTGAAGCGATGAGGAACAGGCTGATAAACGATGCAACCAGTTTGGTAAAGCAACCGCCGGGGCAGTCACGCTACCGGATGGTTGTTCACCGGGGGGGCGCAATATCGACAGCCTGCTGAATCAGCAACTGTTAACCCATATGGCGGCAGGACCGAAGCCGCAGCACCTGACGCGGAGCGGGATGAGGAAGAGGGGAACGCCTCAAGAGGAGTGTCCGCTTTTTTTTGCAGGAAGTCTTGCCGGATTATTATTATCCGTTGGAGCTGAAACATCCAGAGCAATATACACGTCCCGATATCTGAAGCGCAGAAATCCGGTACTGCATGATAAACTGCAAAATCTGGGAGATCTGGATCTTCTGTATTTTCTTGTTGAGGATATTGTAAAACCTTTCGAAACAGCGTGTATGGCCAGTGATAAGAATCCAGCAGAATTTAACAAAATATGTGAATATTTCTTTGGTGGATTATGAATATAAAACGAACATTACTCATCCTGTTTTCCCGTGTTATCAGAGGGGCTGGGATGGGATTAGGTGCTTCAGGTATCGCGCTGGCTGGTTGGTTCTTTTTTTTCTCAGTAAATGAATATAAATTTCTCTGGGGTTTACTTTCAGTTGTGGAATTCCTGGTGGGGTATCTGATATATCGATTTGCATATGCATATATTTATGATGAATGGAATGATTATCATTAAGAAATTAAACGGCGTGGTCTGTTGATCGATTTTTGATGCTCATTAAAAGGGTTGGCTTCCTTAGCACTCATGTGGACTAGTATGGACTATGCAAGGAAAACGCTTTGCCAATACACAACATTTTAATGTCAGCAATACCAACGGGGAGCAGGTGATAAAATTCGGGAATTACAGAAGGAAAAATGATTGGTGCGTCTGAATGGACTCGAACCATCGACCCCCACCATGTCAAGGTGGTGCTCTAACCAACTGAGCTACAGACGCATTATGGTGCGTTTAATTGGACTCGAACCAACGACCCCCACCATGTCAAGGTGGTGCTCTAACCAACTGAGCTATAAACGCATTATGGTGCGTTCGATTGGACTCGAACCAACGACCCCCACCATGTCAAGGTGGTGCTCTAACCAACTGAGCTACGAACGCAATGTTGTGGTGACAACGGGGACGCATATTAGCGGCAGGGAGGGGATGTGGCAAGAGGTAAACGTCACTTTTCTTGCACATTGCATGCGATTGCGGAACTTTTACTCATTCCGGATATATTTTACTGAACCACAAGGATATTTCTTCGCCAGCGAGCATCACGGCTCTCATTTTTCAGCCAGTCCAAACCTGCGCGGAAGGGTTGCCGATGTGTTAAATTATCGGCCACCAGAAGAGAAGGAGTCATAACGAAGATGAAATCGATTGGTATTTTCTGCGGTTCTTCAGCTGGCGAACATCCGCTGTACCTCGAAACCGCCCGTCTGGTTGGACGTACGCTGGCGCAGCAGGGGTTGGCGCTTGTCTATGGCGGCGGCAAAGTTGGTCTGATGGGGGCGGTCGCCGATGCGGCGCTGGAGGCCGGTGGCGTGGTGATCGGCGTGATGCCGCGCGGCCTGGTGGAGCGGGAAATTGCCCACCGCGGCTTGACGGAGCTGCATGTGGTCGAGGATATGCACGAGCGGAAAACCAAAATGGCGGCGCTGGCGGATGGCTTTATTGCCCTGCCGGGCGGGGCGGGGACGCTCGAGGAGATTTTCGAACAATGGACCTGGGCGCAGCTGGGGATCCATGAGAAACCGTGCGCGTTCCTGAATATTAAGGGTTATTACGATCCGCTTCAGGCGATGGTCGATAACATGGTACGGGAAGGGTTTATGCACCCGCGCTACGCGGAGATGCTGCCGTTCGCTACCTCGGCAGACGAGATTATCGCCGGTTTTCGCGACTATACGCCGCCGGCCCGTAAATGGGTTCAGCAGCCAGCTATTTAAACATCAAGCGCAGGGTAAACAGCGCGCAGACGATGAGCAGTAACAGCAGCAATTCGAAGCGATAGCGTTGCAGCATGATGTCCTCCTGAAAAAAAACCGGCGCTGTTCAGCGCCGGTTTATCACCTTAACGCCCTGACCATTATGCCGCCGGTTTAACCGCCGGTTTAGCTGCATGGTGCGTCGTTTTATGGTGTTTCTTCGCCGCCTGTGCTTTCTGCGCTACTGCCGGTTTCGCAGCGGCTTTATGGTGTTTCTTCGCCGCCTGGGCTTTTTGCTCAGCAGCCGGTTTTGCAGCGGCTTTGTGGTGTTTCTTCGCCGCCTGCGCTTTCTGCTCGGCTGCCGGTTTCGCGGCCGCTTTGTGATGTTTCTTATGGTGAACGGTAGTATGGCTGGCTGCTGCACTCGGGGTGGTGCTTGCCGCATCGGCAGCGAAAGCAACTGATGACAGACCCATAGCAGCGGCAACGACCAGAGCTAATACTTTTTTCATTCTGAAATCCTCGACTTGGTTTCTTGAGTAACCCCACTGCGGGGCTGTTGGCAACACTATAAGCGCCTGCCGGGAGGCTATCAGTGAGTCTTTGGTGTCAGGGAGTAACGGAATGTACAACGTGCCGTTATAGCGAAGAACGAAAAAACCCGCCGGAGCGGCGGGCTTAGACAAGTTAGCGCGCAGCGCGCTGTAAGATGATGCTGGAAGGCTGGCGCTGCAGAAAACGCATCCGCAGCATCATCATGATGGCGGCGGAGGTCAGACCGATGATAAATCCGCACCAGAAACCGGCAGGTCCCATGCGGGGCACAATCATATCGGTCAGCGCCAGCAGATAGCCGCTCGGCAAACCCAGCACCCAGTACGCGGTAAAGGTAATGAAAAAGATAGACCGCGTATCTTTATAGCCGCGCAGAATGCCGCTGCCGATCACCTGAATAGAGTCGGAGATCTGATAGATAGCCGCCAGCAGCATCAGGTGCGAGGCCAGCGTCACCACTTCGGGATTATCGTTATACAGCAGCGCAATCTGCTTACGCATCAGGACGGTAAAGATAGCGGTAAATACTGCCAGGCAGATCCCCACGCCCACGCCGGTGCGGGCCGAAACCTGGGCATCGATCGTTGAGCCCTGGCCAAGGCGGAAGCCGACGCGAATGGTGACCGCCGCCGCCAGCGACAGCGGCAGAACGAACATCAGCGAGCTGAAATTAAGCGCGATCTGGTGACCAGCGACGTCAATGATCCCGAGCGGGGAGACCAGCAGCGCGACGACGGCAAACAGAGTGACTTCAAAGAACAGCGCCAGAGCAATGGGCAGCCCCAGCTGCACCAGCCGTAACAGGACGGCAAAATCAGGGCCGCTGAAGCGCTCGACGCAGCGGATATCGCGCATCGTACGCGCCCGGCGCACCCACCACAGCATGCTGGCGAACATCACCCAGTAAACGGAGGCCGTCGCCACACCGCAGCCGACGCCGCCCAGCTCGGGCATGCCGAAATGACCATAGATAAAAATATAGTTCACCGGAATGTTGACCAGTAATCCAATAAAGCCCATGACCATCCCGGGCTTGGTTTTTGCCAGCCCTTCACACTGGTTACGGGCGACCTGGAAGAACAGATAGCCCGGAGCGCCCCACAGCAGCGCGCGTAGGTAGCCAACCGCCTTCTCTGCCAACAGCGGATCGATGTTATGCATGGAGCTGATGATGTATCCGGCGTTCCACAGCACGACCATGATCAGCACCGAGACAAAGCCGGCCAGCCAGAAGCCCTGACGCACCTGCGGCGCGATACGCTCTCGCCGCCCGGATCCGTTAAGCTGCGCCACCACCGGGGTCAGCGCCAGCAGAAGGCCGTGGCCGAAGAGGATCGCCGGCAGCCAGATGGAGGTCCCGATGGCCACGGCGGCCATATCCGTGGCGCTGTAGCCACCCGCCATCACGGTATCGACAAAACCCATCGCCGTCTGCGCCACCTGCGCAAGGATGACGGGTATAGCCAGAGCTAATAACTGACGCGCTTCAACGAAATACTTCTGCACGTGAACACCTTCGAATTGTTGTTATTTTGAGACTAAAAAAGCCGCCGTAACTGGCAGCAAGGGGATAAAAATGAGGAATTTCCAGTCTATTGTAGCGAGGATTGGCTATTAAGCCAGTGAAAAAAGAGTCGAGGCACGAAGCGCGCTGGCAACCGCTTTGCCCTCCTGTTATTGTTCCCGATAGCGAAAGCGGTAATGATACCGTCATGATTTTCAACAGGAGCCAAACATGTTTACTGGTATTGTTCAGGGAACCGCGAAAGTGGTCTCCATTGATGATAAACCCAATTTTCGCACTCACGTGGTTGAGTTACCGGCACATATGCTGGAGGGGCTGGAAACCGGCGCCTCGGTAGCCAACAACGGCTGCTGCCTGACGGTGACCGAAATCAACGGCGCGCGCATCAGCTTCGATCTGATGAAAGAGACGCTGCGGATTACCAATCTTGGCGATATTCAGGTCGGCGATGAAGTGAACGTCGAGCGAGCGGCGAAATTTAGTGATGAAATCGGCGGGCATTTAATGTCCGGCCACATTATGACCACCGCGGAAATCGTGAAGATTCTGACTTCCGAAAATAACCGTCAGATCTGGTTTAAAGTGCAGGATCCAACGCTGATGAAATACATCCTCTATAAAGGATTCATCGGTATTGACGGCATTAGTCTGACGGTGGGTGAGGTGACGGCGACCCGTTTCTGCGTGCATCTTATTCCGGAGACGCTGCAGCGGACCACCCTGGGAGCAAAAAAACTGGGCGATCGCGTCAATATTGAGATTGATCCGCAGACCCAGGCGGTTGTCGATACGGTCGAACGCGTGCTGGCCGCGAAAGATATGGCGGCTAAGGTCAATGAAGCCTGAAAAAAAATCCCCCGCCGATAAGCGGGGGAGTGTTATTTAACGGGCGACGCGCAGTCCATGTTCAATACCGCGCGAGAACACCACCTGCCAGAGCTGAATGTCGCGGGCGCGGAAGGCGCCGGCGCAGGCGTTCAGATAATAGGTAAACATGCGTTTGAAACGCTCAGAATAGTTATCGGCAATTTCCGGCCAGCTGGCGAGGAAACGCTCATACCAGGCCATCAGGGTCGTGTCATAATCGGCGCCGAAGTTGTGCCAGTCTTCCATCACAAAATGCTTCTCGCTGGCTTCGGCAATGTGACGCACGGAAGGCAGGCAGCCGTTCGGGAAGATATATTTATCGATCCACGGGTCAACGTTATGGTCGGTGACCTTGGAACCAATGGTGTGCAGTAAAAAGCGGCCGTTGGGTTTCAAATTACGGTCGGCAACCTCAAAGTAGGTAGCGTAATTTTTCGGCCCCACGTGCTCAAACATGCCAACGGAGACGATGCGGTCAAAGCTGTCGTGCAGATCGCGATAATCCTGGAGACGAATCTCTACATCGAGATCGGCGCAGCGCGCCTGGGCCATTTTTTGTTGCTCGGCGGAGATAGTGACGCCGACGACGCTGACCTGATAATTTCGCGCCATATATTCGGCGAGACCGCCCCATCCACAGCCAATATCCAGTACCCGCATGCCTGGCTCCAGCTCCAGTTTGCGGCAGATGAGATCCAGCTTAGCCTGCTGGGCGGCCTCGAGGCTCTGCGCCTCTTTCCAGTAACCGCAGGAATATTGCATATAGGGATCAAGCATCCGGCTGAAGAGATCGTTGCCGAGGTCGTAGTGCTCTTTACCGACAATCCAGGCACGTTTTTTACTTTGTAGATTAAACAGACGAGCGCCTGCGATGCGGAGTGTATCTTTGAAATGGTGTGGGAGCTGCTTTTCCAACCCGGCACGTAACACCTTGTGGAAGAATATATCCAGACGCTCGCATTCCCACCAGCCGTCCATATAGCTTTCGCCTAAACCCAGCGAACCTTCCTGCAAAACCCGTTTAAAAAAGAGAGGATTTTTAACCCGCAGGTCGGACGGCGCGGAGCCATTGATTTCAATTCCCGCACGGCCTAATAATTCAGCTGCAATCCGGTACCAGTCATCATTTGGTACACTTACTTCTTCTATACACGATGAACTCATAGCTTCTCCATCACGCCCAAGTGATCAGAACCTTAAAACAGCGTAGACGCTTTTTTGGCTTTGTGAGAAATCTCACGGATAATCCGTGAAGTCGCTATCCGACGTAAACAGAGGAAGGGAGATAACCCTTGCCGAAAGGCCTTCCATGGTGAAACGGAGGCATCCTGCATCCGTTAATCTGTAACTATTTTCTATTTATGTGAACCCGGATCCAGTATAGGACGCTAAGTACTGGCTTTCAATAAAAATTTCTTAGCATGCTAACGACTGGTCCGGGCCCTGGCGACGGGCATTACGCGTGGGAAGAGTGGGGTGTCAGCTCCGGCGTCTGCTGCAGGCGATAGCCTATTCCGGCTAAGCCAATCGAAACCAGCATTACGCTGGTGGTGGTCAGCAGCGGCGTGGCGATCAGCGCGGATACCAGCAGACTGGTCAGGAAGCACAGGCCAAGCTGCAGGGTATTTTGCAGCGCCGCCGCGCGGCCGGTCGCCTGCGGAAAAGGCTTCAGCGCCTGAGCAACCACGATGGGGTAGATCCCGCCGTTGACCACCGCCATCATGCAGAACGGGATCATTAACGCCACCAGCGAGGCATGGGTTTGCAGGCCCACCAGCCAGGTGGCGGCTACGCTGACGGCAAAAATCACCAGCAGCCACGGCAGCATCTGTTGACCGGACCATTTCTGCAGCAGCGCGCGACAGCCATAGCCTCCCACCAGAAAGGCCATGGTCTGCGGAATATAGCTCAGGCCGATAGCGGTTGGGCCATAGCCCATTTCATGCAGGATAAAAGGTGAACCGGTAAGCCAGGCGAAGAAGCTGGCGGAACAGGCGGCGTAGATCAGGACGTTGCCGCTGTATTCCCGGGAGCGCAGCAGCGCGAGAAAGGTGATCTTTTGCTGCGTCACTACTACTGACTTCGCGGCTGCCTTCAGGCGCAGGGCAGGCAGCATCAGCAGCAGAGTGATGGCGAACAGGGTGGCGAAGATGGCTTGCCACTCGAAGTGCACCAGCAGCCAGCTGCCCAGCAGCGGGGCCAGCGCCGGCGACAGTCCTACCAGCGGCATAATGGTGGCGAAGATGCGGTTCGTGCGCTGGGCAGGATAGTAATCGGCGACCATCGCCTGCCAGGTAACGGCCGCGGCACAGACGCCAATCGCCTGCAGAAAGCGCAGCGCCAGCATCAGGGTGGCGTTGTGCACCCACAGCATCCCCAGACAGCCGGCCGCGAAAATCGCCAGGCCGCTCAGCAGCACCGGTTTACGTCCATAGCGGTCCGACAGCGGTCCCCAGAACAGCTGGCCCAGCGCGAAGCCGGCGAGGAACAGGCTCAGGCTGGCGCTAATGGAGGCGGCGGAGGTGTTGAGATCCTGCTGCATGGCGGCAAACGCCGGCAGGTACATATCGGTGGCCAGAAAGCCCAGCACGCTCAGGCCGGCCAGCCAGACTAAAAATCCTTTCCCGGGTTGTGACATAACGTTCTCATAGTTGGTGTACAGGTACGATGCCGCAGAGTGTAGGGAGTGCATTGTGGCTTGTGAAACGCTAATATTTGTCACATGCATTCAAAAATTTTGCAGGCAGAAAATGTGGTCTGAATACTCTCTGGAAGTGGTTGATGCCGTCGCCCGTAACGGCAGCTTCAGCGCGGCCGCGCAGGAGCTTCACCGGGTGCCTTCCGCGGTCAGCTATACCGTGCGTCAGCTCGAAGAGTGGCTCGCCGTTCCCTTATTTGAGCGTCGCCATCGTGATGTGGAGTTGACCCCCGCCGGGGTCTGGTTTTTACAGGAAGGGCGCTCTGTTATCAAAAAAATGCAGATCACCCGCCAGCAGTGTCAGCAAATTGCGAACGGCTGGCGCGGACAGTTGTCGATCGCAGTGGATGATATTGTGAAACCGGCGCGGATGCGTCAGATGATCGTCGACTTCTATCGCCATTTTCCCGACGTCGAACTGATCGTCTTTCAGGAAGTATTCAATGGTGTATGGGATGCGCTGGCCGACGGCCGCGTTGAGCTGGCGATTGGCGCAACGCGATCTATTCCGGTCGGCGGTCGCTATGCGTTCCGCGATATGGGGATGCTGAGCTGGGACTGCGTGGTGGCGAGCGATCATCCGCTGGCAAAGATGGAGGGACCCCTGAGCGACGACGTCCTGCGTAACTGGCCGTCGCTGGTGCGGGAGGATACCTCGCGCTCGTTGCCTAAACGGACAACATGGTTGCTGGATAACCAGAAGAGGGTAGTCGTCCCTGACTGGGAATCATCAGCAACCTGTTTGTCGGCAGGACTCTGCGTCGGCATGGTGCCGAGCCATTTCGCCCGTCCATGGATAGATCGCGGCGAGTGGACTGCGCTGGCGCTGGAAAATCCGTTCCCGGATGCCGCCTGCTGCCTGACGTGGCAGCAGAACGATGCCTCACCGGCGCTGAACTGGATGCTTGACTATCTGGGGGACAGCGACACGCTGAATCGGGAGTGGCTGCGGGCGCCGGAGAGATCCGCGCCCGCCAGATGCCTTAACGACGATAATCGACAAACGGGCCATCCGCTACCGAGCGGCGCTCAACCAGACGAGGGTGCACTTCGATAGACTGCGACTCTTCACGCTTGTTGACGATACGATCCAACAGCATGTTAAATGCGGCCTCGCCCAGGGAATCTTTCGGCTGATGAATGGTGGTTAACGCCGGGCTGAAATAGCGGGCGTTGCGCACATTATCATAACCGATCAGCGAAATGTCCTGCGGCACCCGCAGTCCCATTTCATCCGCCGCGCAGATAGCGCCCATCGCCATGATATCGCCGCCGCAGAAGACCGCCGTCGGGCGGTGCTGCTGGTTTAGGATCTGCTGCATTGCGCGGTAGCCGGACTCCGGCTCGAAGTCGCCCTGCACAATCCAGTTTTCCGGCACGCTGATATGCGCCTCTTTCATCGCCTGCATGAAGCCGGCCAGTCGCCCCGCGCCGGTGTTGCGCTCCAGCGGGCCCGGGATCACGCCGATTTCGCGATGGCCGCGTTCAATCAGGTAGCGTCCGGCGATATAGCCGCCCTGGAAGGCGTTATCGATCACCGCATCGGTGAAGTCGGCTTTCGCCTCGCCCCAGTCCATCACCACCATCGGGATATGGCGGTACTCTTCCAGCATGCTCAATACCGAATCCGGATACTCGGAACACATCACCAGCAGACCGTCTACGCGCTTTTGCGCCATCATCGACAGATAGGCGCGCTGTTTTTCCAGATCGTTCCACGCGTTACCGAGGATCAGAGTATAGCCCTTCTGGAAGCAGCTCTTTTCAACGGACTCAATAATTTCAGCGAAATAGGCGGCTTCGCTACTGGTCGCCAGCAGGCCAATCGATTTGGTGTGATTGACTTTCAGGCTGCGCGCCACGGCGCTCGGCGAGTAGTGCAGCTCTTTGATCGCCGCCCATACCGCATTACGCGTCTCTTCGGCAACGAAACGGGTTTTGTTAATTACATGTGACACAGTTGTAGTGGAAACGTTTGCGCGTTTCGCTACATCTTTAATAGTTGCCATTACATCTCACTCCATGCCTTGACCTGATCGCCTGATCATCGATACGTAAACGTTTGCCTACACACACCCTGAATACAATTTTCAACATTGCATCACGTCGGGAAAACGACACAGAACGACAGGAAGGGGTCAATGGCCGATACGCTTTTAAATTAGCGTGGGATTTTGTCCGATCTTGGGGCAAAGTGGAAGAGCAAAAATGTGCATCGCCCTAAATCCCGGAAGATTTTTGCGATTTTTTGTGCAAAAATGAGCAAGCTCACTTTTGGTGTGGGGATAACAAGAGGGAAAAATGATGGATACCAATTTAAAGTTTTCGCTGATCACCACGATTATTGCTCTCGGCGTGATTGTCGCTTTCAGCCTGACCGCCATACTGCACTAATGTTTCGCTGAGGGAGGAGCGCCGCTTCCTCCCCATATCCCGCTATTATTATCAATTCTGCAAAAATCTTTTGTCATTTCGTTCACTTTTGTTTTTTTGTGATTGATGTCATGCTTTTGACTTCTGATGTTACGCCGTCCTCTCTGACGGTCTGATGGAGTCATTGAATGAAAATCAACTTTCCTTTACTTGCGCTGGCGATCGGCGCCTTTGGCATCGGTACCACCGAGTTCTCCCCGATGGGATTGCTGCCGGTGATTGCGAAAGGTGTGGACGTCTCGATACCGGTAGCGGGAATGCTGATCAGTGCGTATGCCATCGGCGTCATGGTCGGCGCACCGCTGATGACGCTGCTGTTGTCGCATCGCGCACGGCGTAATGCGCTGATTTTTCTGATGGGGATCTTCACCGTCGGCAACCTGTTGTCATCCATCGCGCCGGATTACACCACGCTGCTGCTGTCGCGGATTATTACCAGCCTCAACCACGGCGCTTTTTTCGGCCTGGGATCGGTGGTGGCGGCCAGCGTCGTGCCAAAGCATAAGCAGGCCAGCGCGGTAGCCACTATGTTTATGGGCCTGACCATCGCCAACATTGGCGGCGTGCCGGCGGCCACCTGGCTTGGCGAAACCATCGGTTGGCGGATGTCCTTCCTTGCTACTGCGGGATTAGGCCTGCTGGCGATGGTTAGCCTGTGGTTCTCCCTGCCGAAGGGCAGCGCGGGGGAACGTCCTGATGTCAAAAAAGAGCTTTCTGTCCTGCTGCGCCCGCAGGTGCTCTCCGCGTTGCTGACCACCGTGCTGGGCGCCGGGGCGATGTTTACGCTGTATACCTACATTTCGCCAGTGCTCAATACGCTGACCCACGCTTCATCGCTGTTTATAACCGCGATGCTGGTGCTGATTGGCGTCGGTTTTTCGCTAGGCAACTATCTGGGCGGCAAATTTGCTGACCGGTCGGTCTCCGGCACGCTGAAGGGCTTTCTGCTGCTGCTGATGGCGATCATGCTGGCGATCCCGCTGCTGGCGCAATCCCAGACCGGGGCGGCCATCAGCATGATTGTCTGGGGCGCAGCAACCTTTGCGGTGGTTCCGCCGCTGCAGATGCGGGTTATGCGCGTAGCGCATGAGGCGCCGGGGCTCTCTTCTTCGGTGAATATCGGCGCGTTCAACCTCGGCAACGCGCTGGGCGCCGCCGCCGGTGGGGCGGTGATCTCTGGCGGACTGGGATATGCGTTTGTGCCGGTGATGGGCGCGATTATCGCTGGTCTGGCGCTGCTGCTGGTCTGGTTTAGCGGGCGAGCGCAGCCGGAAGAGGCTTTCGCCAGCCAGTAATCATCGGCTGGGTAAGGGCAAAAAAAAACCGCAGCCGGGGAGACCCCGCTGCGGTTTGTCGTTTATGCCGCGAGGTTAGCCGCAACAAACTTCCAGTTAACCAGCGCCCAGAAGTGGTCCAGGTAGCTTGGACGGGCATTGCGATAGTCGATGTAGTAGGCGTGTTCCCAAACGTCAACGGTCAGCAGCGGCTTCGCGTCGGTGGTCAGCGGGGTGCCGGCGTTGCTGGTGGAGACGATCGCCAGGCTGCCGTCGGCATTTTTGACCAGCCAGGTCCAGCCAGCGCCGAAGTTTTTCGCCGCGGCATCGGTAAATTTGGCTTTAAAATCCGCGAAGCTGCCGAAAGATTTGGCGATTGCGGCCGCCAGTTCGCCTTCCGGTTCGCCGCCGGCGTTAGGCGCCAGGCAGTTCCAGTAGAAGGTGTGGTTCCAGACCTGCGCTGCGTTGTTGAATACGCCGCCTTCAGAAGTGCGGACGATCTCTTCGAGGGATTTGCCTTCGAACGCAGTGCCTTTGATCAGGTTGTTGAGGTTAGTGACATACGCCTGGTGGTGTTTACCGTAGTGATATTCCAGGGTTTCTGCGGAAATGTGCGGCGCCAGGGCGTCTTTTGCATATGGTAATGCAGGTAATTCAAACGACATTGCTACTCTCCTTATAACTTTTTGTTTTATCTCACATTGACAGGATGAGGTTTTCACCTGAATCGTGTTCTGACCGCCCGACGCTGTCGCGTCCCGGGCGTGTTATTGTATTGAGAATGTTAACATTTGCCGCAAGCAGTGAAAAGCCTTACAACGATAAAGGCTATTATCACCGGTGCATGTGGTGAAGGCTTAACCGTTTTCTGCAGGAGTGGGCAATAAGCCGCCAAAATTGTTGCAACCATGTATAAGGAGATGCCCTCTGCGGATTTGCGAACTCGCATGGCAATTAACTACTCTGCTTCGCCGCTGTCACGCAATGCGCTGAACAAAAAATAAAACTTTAATATCAAACGATTAATAAAAATATGCGCTCAGGCAATCGTCGCTATGCCAATAATTCATTGTCTATTTTTTAATTTGTATGACAAATATAGCCGCCAGCAGTAATTTCCCCAGGATGACGACGATGGCAAAAACAGATGAGGTGGTGAGCGCGAAAATGATCCCGGTGGTGCAGGGGATTGTTGACTGGATCGAAGCACATATTTTCGACACCCTGTCGGTGAGCGCGATTGCGAAAAAGTCCGGCTACTCACACTGGTACTTCCAGCGACAATTCGCCATGGTAACGGGCTGCACGCTGGCGAGCTACGTCAGCCGACGAAAGATGACGATTGCGACAATCTATTTAACGCAGACGCAGGCGTCGATACAGAGTATTTCTCAGTGCCTGGGATACGAGGGACAAGCCGCTTTCTGCCGGACCTTTCACCGTCACTTTGGCATGTCGCCGACCCGCTATCGTCGTGATACGCCGGGCAAAGAGAGCAATCTGCAATATCCCTTGCGGGTGGGGATGGAGATGGAGCAGGAGAGGCGGTCTGCCGCCGCAGCGGCAGACCGGGATCAGCGAATGGTTTTCGGCGTCATGACGCGACGAGCGCCGACATAATGGCGAACCCAGTAATCCTCGCTCAGGGAGGTGATTTGAATATCACGACCTGTGCGCGGCGACTGAATGAATTTTCCGTTGCCGACGTAGACGCCGACATGGTCGGCAGCGCCCCGTCCGCGGGTGCGGAAGAAGACTAAATCGCCGCTCTGCAGTTCATCACGATCCACCGGACGCGCATCGCGCAGGTGGTACATTTCGTTGGCCGTACGCGGGATGTGGATCTTTACCAGGTCCTTATAGGCGTAATAGACCAGCCCGCTGCAGTCAAACCCGGTGCGCGGCGAGGTGCCGCCCCAGCGATAGGGTTTACCCAACTGGCCCATCAGTTTGTTCATCGCGGTACTTTGCGCTTTTTGCACCCGGACCTTGTGGGCGTCGGCGATCGTTAAATTCGCTTCGCTGGCCTCGGGCTTACAGCGTTTTTTATAGCCCTTGCGCACCACGCATTTGCTTTTGACGCTGTTTAGCGCCAGGGTCGGCTCGGCGCTGGCGGCGACCGTTTTCGCGCACTGCTTTTTATAACCTTTACGCAGCACGCATTTTTTCGTCGCGCCGGCGGCCTGACGATGAAGTGCGGTTTGGCTTGCTGCGGTAGTGCGGGTAGGGAGCCGGGTGCGCGAGGACTTTTTACTGGTGGTTTTAGCGGTGGTTTTAGTTTTTTGACTGGTTGCTTTTTTCTTGCGCTCTGAGCCACTTTTCGCGGGCAACGCTTTTGGCGAAGCGGAGGCGTGCGTATGCCCTGATGCCTGAGCCAGTGGCGTGAATGAGATAGACGTGAACAGTAATGCACAGAGCGATATCGCGATTTTGTTTAGCCGCGCCACTGAGCAATCCCCTGATTAATTACAGACATGTACAAATGCCTGACGATGAATGACAAACCGGAATGATTCTAAAGCATAAAAAGCCGGAAAGTTAATATTCTTTTGTATCAAAAATGTCGATTGGTTAACGATTGCAAGAAAACGCGTCAGACATTGACCGCCTCGCACAGAAAATGCGCAATGAGCGCCCGCCTGTGACCGCAAAATGATATTTTTAAGGCAACTTCGCGCAACAGAAGATAAAATATGAATAGTGAAAAAAATGTTATTATCCGTCCTGCCTACAGGACGCTACAATGACAAGTTACTGCCGTAGAAAGAAGTTTAAGGAAGCACGACAATGAGCTCGACTTTAGAAAAGATCCAACGCCAAATCGCTGAAAACCCGATCCTGTTGTACATGAAAGGGTCGCCGAAGCTGCCAAGCTGCGGTTTCTCTGCCCAGGCCGTTCAGGCGCTGTCCGCCTGTGGCGAACGTTTTGCTTACGTTGATATCCTGCAGAACCCGGATATCCGCGCCGAGCTGCCTAAATACGCCAACTGGCCGACTTTCCCGCAGCTGTGGGTAGACGGTGAACTGGTGGGCGGCTGCGATATCGTCATCGAAATGTACCAGCGCGGTGAACTGCAGCAGCTGATCAAAGAGACGGCGGCAAAGTACCATACCGACGAGCCAAAAGCGGAGTAATTCCCGCCATCAGTAAAAAAGCGACTTCCTGGAAGTCGCTTTTTTTATCACTCCGGGGTGGCTACGGGCAGCGGCCAGCCGCCCAGACGCTTCCAGCGGTTCACGATCTCGCAAAACAGCTGCGCCGTCTGCTCGGTATCATACAGGGCGGAGTGAGCCTGCGCGCCGTCGAACGGCATACCCGCGGCAATACAGGCTTTCGACAGCACCGTCTGGCCCAGCGCCAGCCCGCTTAGCGCGGCGGTGTCGAAGGTAACAAACGGATGGAAAGGGTTGCGTTTAAGTCCCGCGCGTTCGGCGGCGGTCATGGTGAAGCTGTGGTCAAAGGTGGCATTGTGCGCCACCATGATTGCCCGGCTGCAGTCGCTCTCTTTCATCCCTTTGCGCACCATTTTGAAGATGGCATGCAGGGCATCGTATTCGCTGACGGCCCCGCGCTGCGGGTCATGCGGGTTAATCCCGTTAAAAGCCAGCGCTTCGGGCTGCAGATTGGCGCCCTCGAAAGGTTCAACATGGAAATGCAGCGTTTCATCGGGCATCAGCCAGCCGTGCTCATCCATCTTCAACGTAATGGCGGCGATCTCCAGCAGGGCGTCGGTTTTGGCGTTAAATCCTGCGGTTTCAACATCGATCACCACCGGATAAAAACCGCGGAAACGGTCGCACAGACCATTCAGTTGAGCGTTCTCGGACATCAGATTCTCTTAGCTGGAAAAAAGTAGCGCGCATTATGGCAAATTTTGCCGCGGCTTGCAGCAGGCAGGGGTGAAAACAACGGGCGCCGTAGCGCCCGGGCGAGCCATGGCATTAAATATGCCAGCGTGGGGAAGCGTTAGTTGCCCAGACCTTTGCCGGCATCTTTCTCTTCAATGAGCTCGATTTTGTAACCGTCCGGATCTTCCACGAAGGCGATGACGGTGGTGCCGCCTTTTACCGGCCCGGCTTCACGGGTGACGTTGCCCCCGTTCTGACGGATCCGTTCGCAGGCTTCGGCGGCGTTATCGACGCTCAGCGCGATATGGCCGTAGGCGGTGCCCAGCTCATAGCTGTCCACGCCCCAGTTGTAGGTCAGTTCGATTACCGCGGTTTCGCTCTCTTCGCCGTAGCCGACAAAGGCGAGGGAGTACTTGTACTCCGGGTTTTCGCTGGTGCGCAGCAGCTTCATGCCCAACACGTTGGTATAGAAGTCGATAGAACGTTGCAGGTCGCCAACGCGCAGCATGGTGTGGAGTAAGCGCATAATGTCCCCTATGCAGTTTATTTGATAGATCAGAACGTTGAGTATAGCGGCGATACGTCGCCGCTATCAATGGAGGGATTACAGAGTCGGGTAATCGGTGTAGCCTTCCGCGCCGCCGCCGTAGAAGGATTCCGGGCGTTGCGGGTTAAGCGGCGCTTTTTTCTGCAGGCGAGCCACCAGATCCGGGTTGGCGATGTAATCGCGGCCAAAGGCCACGGCATCAATCAGCCCTTTATTGATAAGATCGTTGGCTTTTTCTACTGTGTAAGCGCCAGCGCCAATGATCACCCCCGGGAAGCGGTCGCGGACTTTCTGACGGAAAGCTTCACTGTAAGGTTTGCCGCCCGCCCAGTCCGGCTCGGACATGTGCAGATAGGCGATACCGCGTTTCGCCAGCTCGCTAATCAGATACAGCGCGTCTTCTTCTTCGTTCGGGCCATTATCCACATTCTGGAAGCTGCCAATCGGCGACACGCGGATGCCAATGCGCTCGGCGCTCCACTCTTGACTCACGGCGTCAACCACTTCCAGCACCAGACGGGCACGGTTCTCCACGCTGCCGCCGTACTGATCGGTACGCTGGTTCGCCGATGGCGAGAGGAACTGGTGCAGCAGATAGCCGTGGGCTGAGTGCAGCTCAACCAGATCGAAGCCGGCGTCACGGGCATTGCCGACCGCCTGACGGAAATCGTTGACGATCCCTGGGATCTCTGCGGTTTCCAGGGCGCGGGGCATTGAGGTGTCGACGCGAATGGCGTGGCCGTTTTCGTCACGCAGTGAGGTACGGGTGCCCGCGCTCAGCGCGGAAGGCGCTACCGGGGCGGCGCCGCCAGGCTGCAGGCTGCTATGGGAAATTCGGCCTGTGTGCCACAGCTGGACGGCGATATGACCATTTTCGGCATGAACGCCGGCGGTGATTTTCTGCCAGGCGGCAATCTGCTCCGGGCTGTGCAGCCCAGGCGCGCCGGCGTAGCCTTTGGCCTGCGCGGAGATCTGCGTCGCTTCGGTGATGATCAGCCCGGAACTGGCGCGCTGGCGGTAGTATTCGCCCATCAGCGGAGTAGGGATATCGCCCGGCTCAATGCTGCGCAGACGCGTCAACGGCGCCATAAATACGCGATTAGGGACGGTGACCGCACCGACTTTCAGTGGGCTGAATAATTTTGCTTCCGACATAGTGACTCCTGAGTAGACCGGTCGTCTAGTAACTGATGAAATAAAAACGCCTGTTATACCGCAGGCGCCGCAATAATCTGTTTGGCGTGGGCAAGGGCGCTTTCCAGCGGCGTTGCGCTACGCGTAATTTTGGCCTGCAGGTTGGCCCCGAGCCACAGGGAATACAGCACCTGCGACAGGGTCATGGCCTCGCCGTCAAATGCGAGACTGCCTTCCTGACGTCCTTTCTCCAGCGCGTCGCCCAGCAGGGCGATAATCTGGCTGGCTCCGCGATCCATGGCGGCGCGCATATCTTCCGACAGATCGCAAACCTCCGCGGATAGCTTGACAGTAAGACACCCGCTAATAATCCCCTGCTGGCAGAACTGATTCAGCGTGTGCTGATAGTAGGCCAGCAGGCGATCGCGATAGTTACCGTCGCCATGATCGAAGTGGTCGACCAGGCGCTGCAGATATCCGGTGTAGTGATGTTCAAGCAGCGCGACGCCGAAGGCTTCCTTAGAGCGAAAGTAGTGGTAGAAGGAGCCCTTGGGCACCTCCGCCGTCTTCAGAAGTTCGCTCAAGCCCATTCCGGTAAAACCGCGATGCATGCAAAGCTGCTCGCCGGTGGCCAGGATATGTTCTCGGGTATCGCAATCGCTGTGTCTGTTCATGCTGCACACTGTAGTAGACCGATTGGTCTAATGCAAGCGTCGGCGGAAAAATGTTAGCTGGCGCAGCACGTAGTGAACAAAATTTGCGTCGGCGCGGGGAAACGTCTTCAATGAAAGGAGACGAGGGGACAGGAGGCGTGTGGTGGCAGAGCAGTTAGAATTTTTCCCGGTGCAGAGCCCGTGCCGGGGAATATGTCAGACCGATGAGCGCGGCTACTGTCGCGGCTGTTTCCGCAGCCGTGAGGAACGTTTTAACTGGCAAACGATGAGCGATGCGCAGAAACAGGAGGTTTTGCGTCTTTGCCGCCAACGGCTGCTGCGCAAAATACGCGCGAACAGGCCGGAGCCGGCGGAAGAACCGCAGCAACCCTCACTGTTTTAAGCCAAAAATTACGTATACTCAGAGCACTTTTTTATTGAGGAAGCGGTTATGGTTCAGCGTATTGCTATGGCTCCCCAGGGGCCGGAATTTTCACGTTTTGTGATGGGCTACTGGCGTCTGATGGACTGGAAAATGTCGCCTGGCGAGCTGGTCAGCTTTATTGAGCAGCATCTCGATTTAGGCGTAACCACCGTCGATCACGCCGATATCTATGGCGATTATCAGTGTGAGGCTGCCTTTGGCGAAGCGCTGAAGCGAGCGCCGCATCTGCGTAGCCGGATGGAAATCGTCAGCAAATGCGGTATCGCCACCCGGGCGCGCGCTGAGAACACCATTGGCCACTACATTACCGACCGCGATCACATCGTGCTCAGCGCCGAGCAATCGCTGCGTAATCTGGCGACGGACCATCTCGACTTGCTGCTGATCCACCGGCCGGACCCACTGATGGACGCCGACGAGGTAGCCGAAGCTTTTCTCGCGCTGCATCATAGCGGTAAAGTGCGCCATTTTGGCGTCTCGAACTATACTCCCGCCCAGTTCACCTTGCTGCAGTCACGTCTGCCGTTTACCCTCGCCACCAACCAGGTCGAAATTTCACCGGTGCATCAGCCGCTGCTGCTCGACGGTACTCTCGATCAGCTGCAGCAACTGCGTATTCGTCCGATGGCGTGGTCTTGTCTTGGCGGTGGTCGCCTGTTTAACGAAGAGTGCTTCCAGGCGCTGCGCGATGAGCTGGCGCAGGTGGCGCACGAGCTTAACGCCGACAGCATCGAACAGGTAGTTTATGCCTGGGTGCTGCGTCTGCCGTCGCAGCCTCTGCCGATTATTGGCTCGGGCAAAATCGAGCGCGTGCGCTCGGCGATTGTGGCTGAAAAACTCAGCATGACCCGTCAGCAGTGGTTCCGCATCCGTAAAGCCGCGCTCGGGTACGACGTACCGTAACGGGCATTTCCCCTCCGGAAAGGCGTTCCTGGTTTACACTTAACAGGGAGACAGCCATCCGGAGGTGTTATGCAACGATGTATTCTCGCGATCTTATCCCTCGCATTTTGCGCTGGCGCACAGGCCGTTAGTGAAGATGTGCAACTTAATCTCGTGACCACCCAGGGCGTCGGTCAGACCATCGGCAGCGTCAAAATCACCGAAACCGACCGCGGACTCGAGTTCGCCCCCACTCTGCGGGCGCTACCGCCGGGCAAGCACGGGTTTCATATTCATGCCGAAGGTAGCTGCCAGCCGGCGATGAAAGAAGGTAAAGCCGTGGCCGCCGGGGCGGCGGGCGGACATTACGATCCGCAGCATACCGGCAAACACGAAGGGCCGTTGGGGGCCGGGCATCTTGGCGACCTGCCCCTGCTGGTGGTCAACGATGCGGGCGTAGCCGACCAGCCGATTATTGCTCCGCGCCTGAAAACGCTGGCGGAGGTGAAAGGGAAAGCGCTGATGGTCCACGTAGGCGGGGATAACATGGCCGACAGTCCGCAGCCGCTGGGCGGCGGCGGCGAACGGTTTGCCTGCGGGGTGATTAAGTAGTTCCTTCGCCAATTGTGCCGGCCACCGGGGCCTGTTCCAGCTGCGACAGGGCGCAGTACAGTCGCCAAATCGCGGCGGCCAGTTCCCGCGCCGCCGGCTGATGATGGTGGTTCAGGGCGTCGCAGATCCGCTGCAGCTCCTGCAGGGTGGAGGCCAGCGGGCGCTGCTGCACGCCGCGCTCGCTCATCACATCGCGTAACAGGTTGATGCACAGGTCGCGCACCTGGGCGAGAGGATCGGAGCGGGTTTCCCATTCGCGAAGCTGCCAGACGACGTGCGAGCAATTGAGCAGCACGACGCCCCAACGCAACAGCCAGCGGCGCGCCAGGGCATCCTTACTCTGGCTGAGCTGACTGACGTGGTGATAGACCAGCGATTCAAATTCATGCTCACTGTGCTGAGGATGACGGCTGAGCTGATCGACAAAGTGACGCCGTAACGCTCTGATATGGCGTCGCCCTTTGCGGGCGTCTGAGCCCGGACTCAGTACCGCAAAGGCCAGCCAGGCAAAGCCTACCCCGACAATCTTGCTCAAATTATCATTGAAAAAGGCCGCATAATCGTACACCGGCGGGTTGGTGACGGCGATAAACGAGCCCATAAAGACGATAAGCTGTCCCCACAGGCCGGCGTATTTGGGCCACTGCAGTTTGAGTAACTGCATGGTGGTCAGGAGCGGGAACAGGAACAGCAGAAACTGCCACAGGTCGGTTACCTGCACCATCAGGCCGAACTTCACCACGAAACTGAATAGCGACAGCAGGACCAGAGTCTGCATCAGCAATGTCAGCGAGCGAAACGGCGAGGCGGATACGGAGTAGAGCACGCAGCAGATGGAGGCCAGGGTCAGGGCCGCCGCGCAGCTGGTCCACTGGGTACTGATCCCCCATGCGCCAATCGCCACCAGCGCGCAAAAGGTACGGACACCGTTGAGCAACGCCTCCGCCTGATCTGTATGGCGGGCTAACGGCGGGGCGGCGGGCACATTGAACTCGGCGATCGCCGAGGCATTTTCAACGCGGCGGATCCAGCGGCTGCTCTCCAGGTAAATGCGACAGAAATAGCGCAATCGCGCCCAGAAAGCGATGTGCCGGTAATCGGCATCCTGCCGCGGCGCCAGCGGCGCCAGGATCCGCGCAACGTGATAGCTGTCGGCATGAGGGGTGGCGAGCTCGGCGAGCAGCGACTCAAGTACCTGGCGAGTGTTCGCCGGCGCGTCAGGCCAGTTCAGCAGCATCCGTCGCAGACTGGAGATGACGCTGGTCATTCTGAGCTGCTGATGCAGGAGGTAGTTCAGCAGAGGATTCTGCCGACGGAAACGGTAGTGGCTCCAGAAGGCCTGGATACGCAGCAGGTTCATGGTCAGGATCTGGCCAATCACGCTCTCATGGGCGGTGCGAATGGCATCCGTCGTCTCCGGCACCCACAGCAGGCTGGCGTGCTCCAGCAGCCGGGCGTGCATGGTTTTCAGGGCCGTCAGCAGGTTGCTGCCGTCGGAGGTGCTTGGCAGGATCATCATCATTAGCCCGCCGCAGAGGATCCCGACGATAACTTCGCAGACGCGCGACTGGGCGATGACCCACAGCTCGTAGCTGTCGCTGATGTTAATCACCGGAAAGGCGATGATGGCGCAGGTATAGCCCGCCAGCTGAAAGGCGTAGGCGACGTTATTGGTGAACAGGGCGCAGGCCCAGGTGCAGAGCGCCAGCCAGCCGGAGATACTGAACAGAAACAGCCAGGGATCGTTGAGTGTATGACCGGCAAGCAGCAGGGCGGCGCAGGCGCCGAGCAGGCTGCCTGCGATGCGGCCAAAACTTTTACTGATCACGCCGCCGACGGTGGGAAAGCTGACCACCGCCGCGGACGTCATCGCCCAGTAGGGCTCATCAAGATCCAGCGCATAGGCGATACTCAGCGCAAGACACATCGCGATGCCGTTGCGCAATGCGTACCGCCACTGCGGCCGGGTGGCTTTAACCCAGGGGAGTGCGCGCCACGACAGGGTCTGCAGGTTCATTACTGCCCGCCAATTGAGACAGTGCAGGTGGTGCCGGAGACCAGGGTGACATCGGCCGGCAGCGTATCAAAGGCAATTCGCACCGGAACGCGTTGGGCGAGACGAACCCAGGGGATATTTGGTTTGATGTTGGCCACCAGCCCGGTTCCCTGTTCCACGCTCTGGTCGACAATCGCGCGGCCGATGCTGGCGACATGGCCCTTTAGCGTCTGCTGATTGCTATAGAGAATAATTTGTGCCGGATCGCCGATGCGAATGTGGCGCAGTTTGGTCTCTTCGAAGTAGCCCAGCACGTAAAACGAATGGCTGTCCACCAGGGCAAAGACCGGATGGCCGGTGGTAGCGTAATCACCGACGCGGGTGGAAAGGTTGGTCACCCAGCCATCCACCGGCGCTTTGACAACCGTCTGGCTGAGCTGCCACTGCGCATGTTTCAGCGCCGCTTCGGTTACGCCGACCCCCGCTCTGGCGGCAGCCAGGGTGGTGGTGGCGGTATTCAGGGCGGTATTGACATTCTCAAGGTCTTCAGCCGAGATGGCATTTTGCGACAGGCTTCGGCGACGGCGAGCCTCGCTGGCGGCCTTGCTTTGCTCCGCCTGCGCTTTCGCCACCTCCGCCTGGGCTTTCGCCAGCTGCGCCCGGGCGTTCAGCACCGCGATGCGATAGGGGGTGTCGTCGATGGTAAACAATACTTCCCCGGCTTTGACCCGTTGGTTATCGGTTACGTTCAACTGCAGAATACTGCCGGAGACCTGAGGGGTGATCCCAACCTGCTCGGCGCGCACTTTGCCGTCGCGGGTCCAGGGTGACTGAGTGTAGAAATTCCATAACAACCATGCGGCAATCAGGGCGACGGCCGCGACCAGCAGCGTTGACAGATATTTTAATCTTTTCATAACAGGGAGATCACCAGGCAATGAGCAATACCAGGGCCAGACAGACCGAGAGCGCGAACAGGGAGAGATCCATTAGTAGCGGGTGCCAGATGTCGCCCGCATACATCCAGTCACGCAGCTGGCGATGTAAAAACAACCAGATAAAGAAACCCAACAAGACGGCTTTGAACAGCGGAGGGAAATAGACGGATGCGCCGAACACCAGGTCCTGCAGCGGCAATCCGGATGTGTTAAGACTCAGTTTCACAAGCAAAAATCCTTTGCCATTACAGGGGTAACCTCAGGACGTGCTACTCTTTAACAGTGTAAATCATTGTTTTGGTTTTTGTTGAATCAAGTAATTCATTTGTTTTGATAATTCAAATGCTGCACACTATTCTAAAATCAGTATAATAACTTAGCAAGCTAATTATAAGGAGATGAAATTGGAATCGCCACTTGGTTCTGATCTGGCACGTTTAGTTCGCGTTTGGCGCGCGCTAATCGACCATCGCCTGAAACCTCTGGAGTTAACGCAGACCCACTGGGTCACGCTGCATAACATCCACCAGCTGCCGCCTGAGCAGTCGCAGATCCAGCTGGCGAAAGCTATCGGTATTGAACAGCCGTCGCTGGTGCGCACGCTCGATCAGCTGGAGGAGAAAGGGCTCATTTCTCGCCAGACCTGCGCAAGCGATCGGCGGGCCAAACGCATCAAGCTGACGGAAAAAGCCGAACCGCTGATCAACGAGATGGAAGAGGTGATAGGTAAGACCCGTGATGAAATCCTCTCAGGGGTCTCGAAGCAGGAAGTGGAAACCTTGCTCCACTTAATCCGTAAACTTGAACAAAATATCCTCGATCTCCAGGCTAAAGATTAATTCTTTGCGGCCCGGGCTAATCCGGGCCTTTTTTCACCCTCCCTGCTGATGCCAGACGATCACCTGGTTACGTCCGTTATTCTTTGCTTCATACATGGCTTCGTCCGCGCGCTGAACGCACGCTTCCGCTGTCACGCTATTGTCGTAGGTGGTATACACCCCCATGCTGATGGTCATTCGCTCCGGTAAATGGCTCTCCCCGGCACTGACCGCCAGGCGGATACGCTCGGCGATCGCTTGCGCTTCTTTTTCACCGGTGTTGACCAGCAGCAGAGCAAATTCCTCACCGCCGATGCGTGCGGCGGCGTCATCTACCCGCGAATGGCTTTCCAGCACCGAGGCGGCGAACTGGATCACTTTGTCGCCGGCGACATGGCCGTAGCTATCGTTGATGCGTTTGAAATGGTCGAGGTCGCTGATGAGCACCGACAGCGGATGCTGGGCATTCACCTTCGCCAGCTGTTGGTTAAGAGTGTCGTAGAAAAAGCTGCGGTTGTAGAGGCGGGTCAACGGGTCGCGGATCGAATTCTGATACGAATGGACATATTTGTGGTTAGACTCGCGATAGAGGATAAAGACGTCAACCAGTAGCACCAGAATCAGGAACAAGGTGCATAGCGTTTCGAAAAAACGCGCCTGGTACCAGGTCTGATCCAGCTCCCCTGCGGTGGAGAGCAGCTGGAAAAGCGTGAACAAATAAGCGCTGCAAAAAAAAGCGCCGCTGAACCAAAAAATATTACGCAGTTTACTCAAGCTAATTAATAAAATCAGCGTGATGAACCAAACTGCCATCAGCAGCCAGCCGATAATACTTTGCCACAACGGGGTAAAGGTATGGCTCAGATCGTCGATAAAATTGACGCTCAGCCACGGCGAATGGCTGGAGTATAGCCATGATAAAACAATAATGGTCAACGTAAAAAGAATACATGCTGTAAATGTAAGAACGTGTGCTTTCCACGAATGCATGATGCGCTGGCGAAAATAGTACAAAATAATAGATGACATGAATAACACAGCCATCATTATATTGCGGAAGAAATAATAGATAACGGCGTCATTTTGATTAACGACCGGGGCCGGATTGCAGGTAAGCCAGTCCGGATAGCTGCTGAGCGTGCCAAGCATCAGCAGCGCTGAGCAGGCAAACCCGAAAGAGACTGGAGTAAGGTAGAGACGCCGCTTGCTGCTCCAGTATTTCATGCCCATAAAACAGGCAATGGTAATATGAAAAACCATCAGGAAACTGGTCAGCAGCGGAAATAATATTGAGGAAGTACTACTGAAGCTGGTATGAAAAAACGCAGTCATCCCGGAAATGCCAACCCCGGCCAGTAAACAAATGCAAATATAAAGGATTAGACGTTTAACGACATGATGCACATGTTCGGGCATAGGCAATATTCCACATAAAAGGCAACGGCAGCGACGATGAGTCGCCAGGGCTAATTTACGTTCTTGAGGGTAATAGGGGCGGGCAGATAAGATATTGCGCAGGCGCAATGATTCATGGAATATTAAAATAAAGATGTCTGATGGCTACTACGAATTTATTACGGCGAAATAAACGTGGCTGAAAAATACGATGCGGCGCAACCGGCCGCATCGTAAGGGAGATTATCGCGGAGAGACGGTGACCTGGCTGCCGCTGCCGGCAATGGCCACGCGCTGACCAACGGAGAACGGAGTGCTGCCCTGTTTCTGCACTACCATAATGGTATTGCCATCGTCCTTACGGATTTCCAGTTCAACGCCCTGCGTTTTATTCATCGCGCCCTGAACGCCCTGACCGGCTACGCCGCCCGCGACCGCACCTGCCGCCGTAGCCAGAGAGCGTCCGGTACCGCCGCCGATGGTGTTTCCAAGGAACCCGCCCAGTACCGCACCGCCAATGGCCCCGATGGCATTGCTATCGTCGCCGCTCTGGATCTGTACGGCGCGCGTATGCACGATAGTACCGTAAGTCACGCTCTGCACCTGTTTGGCTTCAGATGCGGAATAAACGTCGCCGGACAGGCCGCTGCTGCTCACGCAGCCTGCGAGCGTAAAACCAATCATCGATACAGCCAAAACACGTAAAATCATTTATGAATCTCCTGTTCACCGAAGGTGTTCAATTGAACGTCCATACGGTTAATTATATGGCATTTAGTCGTCGGCGGGCATAGGTTCTCCCTGGACTATACAAAAAATAATAAACACTGGTGCTTCAACCTCAACTAAACGCCGGTTCTTTACGATGTTCTCTGATTTGTCGCTCTATTGTTAAAAAGTATTAGTACAACATAGCATTAACCGACACTTTATGATGGAGTGAAGGGCATACAAGGGTCATGGAATGAAGGAAAACGTATGAGATCGGGTCGCTTTATTGGCGTTATGTCTGGTACCAGCCTGGATGGTATCGATGTCGTTTTGGCCACCATTACTGAAAACATGGTGGCGCAGCAGGCTAGTCTCACCTGGCCCATTCCACACGCGATAAAAGAAGAGATTCTGGCGATTTGCCAGGGGCAGTCGCTGACCCTTTCGCAGCTAGGTCGTCTGGACACCCGTCTGGGACGGCTGTTTGCCGATGCCGTACTGGCGCTGATGCGCCAGGAAAGTCTCAAACCCACCGACGTCATCGCCATCGGCTGCCATGGACAGACCGTATGGCATGAACCGCAGGGAGAGGCTCCGCATACCCTGCAAATTGGTGATAACAACCAGATCGCCGCCCACACCGGGATAACCGTAGTGGGGGATTTTCGTCGCCGGGATATGGCGCTAGGCGGGCAGGGGGCGCCGCTGGTGCCGGCTTTTCATCATGCGCTGCTGGCCCACCCCGTTGAGCGACGTATGGTGCTCAATATCGGCGGGATCGCTAATGTGTCGCTGCTGGCGCCAGGTCAGCCGGTGCGCGGCTATGATACCGGGCCGGGAAATATGTTGCTGGACGCCTGGATCTGGCGCCAGAAGGGCAAACCGTACGACAAGGACGCCCAATGGGCTAGCGAAGGTAAAGTGCTGCTGCCGCTGCTGCAGGACATGCTGAGCGATCCGTGGTTTGCCTTGCCGGCGCCGAAAAGCACCGGTCGGGAATATTTCAATTACGGCTGGCTGGAGCAGCATATGGCCCGCTATCCGGGGCTACGCGGGGAGGATGTTCAGGCTACGCTTGCGGAATTGACCGCCGTCACCATCAGTGAGCAGGTATTGTTAAGCGGCGGCTGCGAGCGTTTGTTAGTGTGCGGCGGCGGCGCGCGTAACCCCTTGTTAATGGCGCGCCTGGCGGCGCTGCTGCCGGGAACCGAGGTCTCCACCACCGATGAGGCGGGGATCAGCGGCGATGATATGGAAGCGCTGGCCTTTGCCTGGCTGGCCTGGCGAACGCTGGCTGGTCTGCCGGGCAATCTGCCCTCCGTGACCGGCGCCAGCGAAGCCTCGGTGCTGGGCGCCATTTTTCCGGCTAACCCGCCGCAGAATCGGAGTTAACTGAAATCTTAAATACGACGCGACCGGTAAACTGGACAAGTTAAGCGGAGGGCGGAGTGCCCGCCGTGACCGGGAAAGTCGAAGGCAAACGAATGAAAAAAATTCTTATCGCAGTTGTACCTTTTATGCTGGCGGGCTGTAGCTACTACAACCAGTTTGTCGAGCGGATGCAGACGGACACGCTGGAGTATCAATGCGACCAGAAACCATTGACGGTCCATCGCAATAACGCACGCCAGCAGGTCAGTTTTATCTATGATAATCAGCAACTGAACCTGTCTGAGGGGCTGTCGGCTTCCGGGGCGCGCTACACCGACGGCGTCTATGTGTTCTGGTCAAAAGGCGATACCGCCACCGTCTATAAGCGCGACCGCATCGTCCTTGATAACTGTCAGCTGCAGACGGCCAAACGTTGAGATTTCTGTCCGGGGGGCGCACAATAACGCCACCTTATGACTACATCCTCAATGGCCATGTCTGATAACGACGAACTCCAGCAAATTGCGCATTTGCGCCGTGAATACACCCGTGGCGGTTTGCGTCGCCACGATCTTCCTGCTGAACCCCTGCCGCTGTTTGAACGCTGGCTGCGTCAGGCCTGCGATGCGAAACTTGCCGACCCGACGGCCATGGTGGTCGCCACCGTCGATGAGCGCGGCCAGCCCTACCAGCGCATTGTGCTGCTGAAGCACTACGACGAAAAAGGGTTGGTGTTTTATACCAACCTTGGCAGCCGCAAAGCGCATCAAATTGAAAACAACCCGCAGGTCAGCCTGCTTTTCCCGTGGCATATGCTGGAGCGCCAGGTGATGGTAATCGGCAAAGCGGAGCGTCTGTCGACGCTGGAAGTGGTCAAATATTTCCACAGCCGTCCGCGCGACAGCCAGATTGGCGCCTGGGTCTCGAAGCAGTCGAGCCGGATCTCAGCCCGCGGCATCCTCGAAAGCAAATTCCTCGAGCTGAAGCAGAAGTTCCAGCAGGGTGAAGTGCCGTTGCCGAGCTTCTGGGGCGGATTCCGCGTCAGCATTGAGCAGATGGAGTTCTGGCAGGGGGGAGAACACCGTCTGCACGATCGCTTTTTATACCAGCGCGATAGCGGCGCCTGGAAAATAGACCGTCTGGCGCCGTAAACGCCGAAATTAGTTATCGAAGCGCTGGCGCTGAAAGGGCCGGCGCTTTATTCTATGTACTTTTCGCATCTGGCGAAAAGTCGTGTACCGGCAGAGGTGCAGTCGTTTATACATGGAGAATTTGATGGCAAGCAGTAACTTGATTAAACAATTGCAAGAGCGGGGGCTGGTAGCCCAGGTGACGGACGAGGAAGCGTTAGCAGAGCGACTGGCGCAAGGCCCGATCGCGCTCTATTGCGGCTTCGATCCTACCGCTGACAGCTTGCATTTGGGGCATCTTGTTCCATTGTTATGCCTGAAACGCTTCCAGCAGGCAGGTCATAAACCTGTGGCGCTGGTGGGCGGCGCAACCGGTCTGATTGGCGACCCAAGCTTCAAAGCCGCTGAGCGTAAACTAAACACCGAGGATACCGTGCAGGAGTGGGTGGATAAAATCCGCAAACAGGTGGCTCCGTTCCTTGATTTTGACTGCGGCGACAACTCGGCGATCGCGGCGAATAACTATGACTGGTTTGGCAGCATGAACGTGCTGACCTTCCTGCGCGATATCGGTAAACACTTCTCTGTTAACCAGATGATCAACAAAGAAGCGGTGAAGCAGCGTCTGAATCGTGACGATCAGGGTATCTCCTTTACCGAGTTCTCTTACAATCTGCTGCAGGGTTACGACTTTGCCTGCCTGAACAAGCTGCACGGCGTGGCGCTGCAGATCGGCGGCTCTGACCAGTGGGGCAACATCACCTCCGGCATCGATCTGACCCGTCGTCTGCATCAGAACCAGGTGTTTGGCCTGACCGTACCGCTGATCACCAAAGCGGACGGCACCAAATTCGGTAAAACCGAAGGCGGCGCCGTGTGGCTGGATCCGAAGAAAACCAGTCCGTACAAATTCTACCAGTTCTGGATCAACACCGCGGATGCTGATGTCTATCGCTTCCTCAAATTCTTCACCTTTATGGACATTGCGGAGATCAATGCCCTGGAAGAAGAAGACAAAAACAGCGGTAAAGCGCCGCGCGCCCAGTACGTGCTGGCAGAGCAGGTGACGCGCCTTGTCCACGGCGAAGAAGGCCTGGAAGCGGCGAAGCGCATTACCGAAAGCCTGTTCAACGGTAACCTGAGCGACCTGAGCGAAGCTGACTTCGAACAGCTGGCCCAGGATGGCGTGCCGATGATCGAAATGGAAAAAGGCGCCGATCTGCTGCAGGCGCTGGTTGATTCCGAGCTGCAGCCGTCCCGCGGTCAGGCGCGTAAAACCGTTGCCTCTAACGCGGTGACCATCAACGGCGAAAAACAGGCCGACCCGGAATATGTATTCAGTGACAGCGATCGCCTGTTTGGCCGCTACACCTTGCTGCGTCGCGGTAAGAAAAATTACTGCCTGGTCTGCTGGAAATAAAAAAATACTGTCAGGGCGTGGGAAACCACGCCCTTTTTCTTTTTAGGGTTGTGGTAAGAAAATGAAGAACATCCTCGCCATTCAGTCTCACGTTGTGTTTGGCCATGCCGGCAACAGTGCCGCCGAATTTCCGATGCGCCGTCTGGGCGCCAATGTCTGGCCCCTGAATACCGTACAGTTCTCTAATCATACGCAGTATGGCAAATGGACCGGCTGCGTCATGCCGCCTTCGCATTTGACGGAGATCGTTCAGGGGATTGCCGACATCGACAAACTGCAGACCTGCGATGCGGTACTGAGCGGCTATCTTGGCTCCGCTGAGCAGGGAGAGCATATCCTCGGTATCGTGCGTCAGGTTAAGGCGGCCAATCCGGCGGCGAAATATTTTTGCGATCCGGTGATGGGTCACCCGGAGAAGGGCTGCATCGTCGCGCCGGGCGTGGCGGAGTTCCACGCGCGCTATGCGCTGCCGGCCAGCGATATTATTGCGCCGAATCTGGTTGAGCTGGAGATCCTGTGCGGTCATCCGGTCGCCAGCGTCAGCGAGGCAGTGGCCGCCGCGCGGGAGCTGATTGCCCAGGGGCCGGAAGTGGTATTAGTTAAGCATCTTGCCCGTGCGGGTCTGAGTATGGATCGTTTTGAGATGCTGCTGGTGACGGCCGAAGAAGCCTGGCATATTAGTCGGCCGCTGGTGGATTTCGGCCTGCGTCAGCCGGTGGGCGTCGGCGATGTGACCAGCGGTCTGCTGTTGGTTAAATTGCTGCAGGGGGCAAGTCTGCGCGATGCGCTGGAACACGTCACCGCCGCGGTGTACGAGATTATGCTCGCCACCAAAAATATGCAGGAATACGAACTGCAGGTAGTAGCGGCGCAGGATCGCATCGCCGTACCGGAGCACTGCTTCAGCGCCACCCGGCTGTAACTCCCAGGGCCTGCCCGACGGTCCGCCGGGCAGGTGCAGGCCTTATTTTAAGCCTTCAGCCGCCAGTGCGGCAGCCACCGCCGGACGCGCTGTCACCTGCGCCATCCAGCTGCCGATATGACCATAGGCAGCCATATCCAGTTTTATAGCATAGGCCCAGCGCAGCACCGTAAACAGATAACCATCGGCAATGGTGAAGCGATGGCCGGTCAGCCACTGTTTGTCTGCCAGCGCTGCATCAACGTATTGCAGCTTTTTCTCAAGCAGCCCCCGCGCGACAGGCTTATAGTCCTCCGGGGTATCCGGGCGGAACAGCGGGGTAAAGCTTTTATGCAGTTCGGTGGCCACATAGTTCAGCCATTCGAGAGTCTGATAGCGCGCAATCGAGCCCACCGGCGCCAGCAGATGACGATCCGGCACCTGGTCTGCGATGTACTGCATGATGGCTACGCCCTCAGTGAGCAGGATATCATCATCCAGCAGCAGCGCCGGCACCTGACCTTTCGGGTTGATCAGCAGATAGTCTTCCCCGTTTTCCAGCCGTTTCTGGGCCAGATCCACGCTCTGCAGGGTAAAATCCAGACCGCTTTCGCGCAGGGCAATATGCGAGGCAAGGGAACAGGCGCCGGGTTTGTAGAACAGTTTCATGCGTGACTCCTCGTGGCTGCAGTTTTCTGTATGTTAGTCCTGCCAGGGGTAAAAAAAAAGCCGCTAAACTAACGTTAGCGGCTTAAAAATAATTAGTTTTCCCTGCGGCGTCAGGCAGCCGCGGTTTCGCGTGCTTTAATGTCCGCGCTGTCGTCCTGAGTCATACGATTCAGTTTCGGCGCGGTCAGCAGCATCAGGGCGGCGATAACCGCGGTGACGATACCAATCTGCAGGAATACGTGACCGTACACTTCCAGCGACACCAGCGGATCGGTGACATTCTCCGGGACTGCCATCAGGTTAGCGATTTTCCCGGCGATGATCGCCGCGCCTGCCGTGGTGAGGAACCAGCTGCCCATGATGAAGCCCATCAGACGCTGAGGAACCAGCTGAGCGACCATCGCCAGGCCGAGGCCGGAAATCATCAGTTCACCGATAGACTGCAGCGCGTAGCTCAGAATCAGCCAGTTGACCGAGACGATACCGGCGTCGCTGGCGAACTTCGCCCCTAAAGGCAGGACGAGGAATGCGCCAGAGCACAGTACCATACCGATAGCAAATTTGTGCGGCATCGGCAGGCGGTCGCCCATCTTGTTGTAGATGGCGGCCAGAATCGGGCTACCAATCATGATCCAGAACGGGTTCAGCGCCTGATACTGTTCCGGTTCAAAGGCGAGACCGAGGATCGAGTGCTCCACGTTACGGATGGCGAAGAAGTTCAGCGAGGTCGGCATCTGGCTGTACAACACGAAGAAGACAATCGCTTCTACCATCAGCAGGAAAGCGACGATCATTTTACGACGCGGAGCGCCTTTCAGGCCTATGGTTTCTTTGGCGAAAATCACGACGATACCCAGTGCGACGACGCCCAGCACCATACGTGCGATACCCTGGTTATGCAGCAGCCAGGTGGCGATAGCGACCAGCACCACCACGCCAGCGATGGTCGCCAGCAGTTTACCCATGTGTACCGGGGCAAAGTCCGGTTTAGAGCCGTACTGTTTAACCCATTTCTGACAGAAGGCGAAGTTAATAATGGTGATCACCATCCCCACCACGCTGAGGGCAAACGCTACGCTCCAGCCAAAACGTGCGGCCAGCCACGGGGTTGCCAGCATAGAGAAGAACGAACCGATGTTGATGGACATGTAGTACATGGTAAATGCACCGTCCAGACGTGGGTCGTTTTTGTCATAGCAGGTAGAAAGCAGGGAGGACGGGTTGGCTTTAAACAGGCCGTTACCGACGGCGATGGTCGCCATACCCATATAGACGATAGCGGCGTCATGACCGGACCAGGCCACCAGCGCATAGCCAATCGCCAGCACGATAGCGCCCAGCATGATGACACGCTTGGTACCCAGCACTTTATCACCCAGCCAGCCGCCAATGGCGACGAGGCCATAAACCAGCGCGCTAAAGGAGGAGAACAGAGTAATGGAATCCGCTTCCGACATACCCAGCTGTTTTACCAGGTAAACGGCCATGATCCCTTGCAGGCCGTAGTAACCAAAACGCTCCCACAACTCGATCGAGAAAATGAGATAGAACGCGCGTGGTTGTTTGAAAGCGTTCAGACTCACGCTTTCTGCTGGTTTATTGTTTGCAGTAGACACATATACCTCTTTTTTTACATCCCATATTTACTGGGGGGTGTTCGGGGCGCAATCTCGTTGGACCGCCGCCTTTATAGTTATTCTTGGAGGGAAAACGGCAAGTAATGTTCACTATCCTGGCGCATCAGGCAAGGCTTTTGTAATAATCTGTTACACATAATCAGGGTGGTATAATGCTCCGGACATATGAATGTTATACAGCGTTAAATTTTACCGTTTCGATATCGTTGGTATTTTTATCTTTCGGGTTCGCCGGTTTGCCGGGAAAAGGCGATATATTCTACTGATCTGGCGTAAGCATAGTGATATGGTCCATTATCTTAAAAAATCATGGGTCATTATCCTGACAATCTTTACTCATCCGTTGTATTGCCTGACATTTATTTCCATTCCAGTAACATTCATTCAACATAAAGTTGCGAGCATGATCTGGATCACAAATGCATAGAAATTTTGCGCTGATAAAAAATGAATGAACTAGTTGTTTGTTATATAACCGGATAATCATCCATAATCATGATGATTATGTGGTGTTAATGGCCGGTGAAATAGATGAATGCGGGCCATAACCCAGAGTTAAGCTATGACCGCAATAGAGACGAGACAGTCAGGCGTAGACTTTATCTTTGTATTCGCAAAGATCTTCAATCAGGCAGGAGCCGCAGCGCGGCTTGCGGGCAATACAGGTATAACGCCCATGCAGGATCAGCCAGTGATGGCAGTCGACCTTAAACTCGGCGGGGACCACCTTCAGAAGCTTCTCTTCCACCTGCTCAACATTCTTGCCCGGGGCGAACTGCGTCCGATTGCAGACGCGGAAGATGTGCGTGTCCACGGCGATGGTCGGCCAGCCAAAGGCGGTATTCAGCACCACGTTGGCGGTTTTACGGCCCACGCCGGGCAGCGCCTCCAGCGCCGCTCTGTCTTCCGGCACCTCGCCATTGTGCTGCTCCAACAGGATGCGGCAGGTTTTGATGACGTTTTCCGCTTTGCTGTTAAACAGGCCGATAGTCTTGATATACGATTTCACCCCATCCACCCCCAGGGCCAGCATCGCTGCGGGCGTATTGGCCACCGGATAGAGTTTGGCTGTCGCTTTGTTGACGCTGACATCGGTGGCCTGTGCAGAAAGCAGAACGGCAATCAGCAGCTCGAATGGCGAACTGAAATGCAGTTCGGTGGTGGGGTGGGGATCGTTTTCCCGCAGCCTGGTGAGGATCGCCAGGCGTTTGGCTTTGTTCATATTATGCTTTCCCTGTCACGTCGGACGGGGCGACAGAGACGGCCCGGGCCGCTTGCGCCTTCCGCTGTTTGCTACGTTCATCGATAAGGTATTTAATCGCCAGCATCATGCCGAGGCCAATAAAGGCGCCTGGCGGCAGCATAGCCAGCAGGAAAGGGGTGTCGGTGTGGAAAACCTCGATGCGCAGAACCTTCGCCCAGCTGCCAAGCAGACTGTCGGCGCCGTCAAACAGGGTGCCGTTGCCAAGGATCTCGCGCAGGGAGCCCAGCACAAACATCGCGCAGGTAGCGCCCATGCCGATCGAGAAACCGTCCAGTGCCGACAGCGCTGGCCCTTTTTTGGCGGCAAAGGCTTCGGCGCGGCCGACCACGATGCAGTTGGTCACGATAAGCGGGATGAAAATCCCCAGCGACTGATAGAGGCCGAAGGCATAGGCGTTGATCAGCATCTGCACGACGCTCACCACCGAGGCGATAATCATTACGTAGATGGGGATCCGGATCTCCGCCGGCGTCCAGCGGCGCAGGCTGGAGATGGTCAGGTTGGTCAGGGTTAACACCAGTGTGGTGGCCAAACCCAGCCCGAGGGCGTTGGTGGCGGTCGAGGTGACCGCCAGCAGAGGACACATACCTAACAGCTGAACCAGGGCGGAGTTATTTTTCCACAGGCCCTGGACGATGACGTCTTTAACTTCGCTCATGGTTATTCTCCACAGGCGGTGAATTCAGGAAGTTGCGCAGGCAGCGTTTGTGCATATAAGCCTGCGCGCTTAACGGCATTGACCACCGCCCGGGGGGTGATGGTGGCGCCGGTGAACTGGTCAAAATCGCCGCCATCCTTTTTGACCGCCCAGTGGCTATCGCCCTGGCCGTGGATGACTTTCCCGGCAAAATGGGTAATCCAGTCCGACAGGCGAAGTTCGATTTTATCACCCAGGCCCGGCGTTTCATGATGCTCAGTTACGCGGGTGCCGAGGACCGTGCCGCTAAAATCGGCGGCAACCAGCAGCTGTATTGCTCCGGAGTAGCCGTCCGGCGCGGTGGCTTCCATCACCGCGCCGATCGGTCGATCGTTATTTTTGGCGATCCACACTTTATGCTGGCCTTTGCCCAGCGCCGGGGCGCTGACCAGATAGCAGCTCTTAAGCAGATCGTTATTATAGCGGTCGGCAGGTAAAACCTGGTCGAATAACGCCTTTTGCTGCAGGGCCGCCTGCTGGTCGATGGTGCTTTTGGTCAGCTCATTGATCGCCGCCGTCAGCCCGGTGGAACCGGCGGCAAACAGCGCCAGCGTGACGCCGTGTTTACGCATCGTTTTTAACATCATTGCTCTCTCAACGGTGGCCATATACGCGCGGGCGCGTGTAGTAATCGATCAGCGGCACGGTAATATTCGCCAGCAGAACGGCAAACGCCACGCCGTCCGGATAACCACCGAAGCTGCGGATGAGCCAGACCAGCAGGCCAGCGAGGGCGCCAAAGATCAGACGGCCGCGGTTGGTTGTTGAGGCCGTCACCGGATCGGTCAGGATAAAGAAGGCGCCAAGCATGGTCGCCCCGGAGAGCAAATGCATCTGCGGTGAGGCCAGGCTCTGCGGCGAAAAAATCCAGCCGAGGGTGGCGCACAGGCCGAGGCTAACAAGGAAGCTGACCGGGATATGCCAGCGGATCGCCTTCTGCCACAGCAGGAAAAGGCCGCCTGCCAGCCAGGCGATATTCACCCACTGCCAGCCCAGACCTGCCAGCACGCCGCCGTAGACCGGCAATTGCAGCACCTGCTGAACGCTATGTCCGGCATGCAGGGAGGTTTTAAAGGTATCCAGCGGGGTGGCCTGGCTGACGCCGTCGATACCCAGCCGCAGACTGGCCATGTCGCCTCCGGCGGCGGTATGACCGGTGAAGATCATCTGCAGCGCGTCGCTGAATGCCGGGATATGGGCGGCTATCTCATAGGAAGGCAGCCAGGAGGTCATCTGCACCGGGAACGAAATCAGCAGCACGACATAGCCGATCATTGCCGGGTTGAAGGGGTTATGGCCCAGGCCTCCGTACAACTGCTTGGCGATGACTACGGCAAAGGCAGTGCCGAGCACCACCATCCACCACGGGGCCAGTGGCGGAATACTCACCGCCAGCAGCAGGCCGGTGAGCAGGGCGGAATTATCTTTCAGCGTGGCAGCAACAGGCTGTTTACGCAGTTTGAGAATAGCGGCTTCGGTCGCCCAGGCCGTCAGGGCGGCGAGGACAATCTGCAGTACGGTGCCCCAGCCGAAAAACCAGGTCTGGACCACAATGCCAGGCACAGCGGCGAGCAGCACCAGCAGCATAATACGCGAGGTCTGCCGCTGGTTATGGGTATAGGGGGAGCTTGCGATTCTGAAAACCATTTATTCCTCGTTAACTGCCTGCTGTGTTGCTTTACGCGCCTGAACGCGGGCGATAGCCGCGGCGACGGCCGCTTTGCGCGGGTCGTCATTGGCTGCGGCTGACGCGAGATCCTGTTGTGCGGCCTGCTGTTCGGCTTTACGCGCTTTGGCGCGGGCGATGGCGGCTTCCACCGCCGCCTTGCGCGGGTCGACCGGTTCGGCGGCCGGGGCGTCCACCGGCGCGGCCTGCTGTTCGGCTTTACGCGCTTTAGCGCGGGCGATGGCGGCTTCCACCGCCGCCTTGCGCGGGTCGACCGGTTCGGCGGCCGGGGCGTCCACCGGCGCGGCCTGCTGTTCGGCTTTACGCGCTTTAGCGCGGGCGATGGCGGCTTCCACCGCCGCCTTGCGCGGGTCGACCGGTTCGGCGGCCGGGGCGTCCACCGGCGCGGCCTGCTGTTCGGCTTTACGCGCTTTGGCGCGGGCGATAGCGGCTTCCACCGCCGCCTTGCGCGGGTCGACCGGTTCGGCGGCCGGGGCGTCCACCGGCGCGGCCTGCTGTTCGGCTTTACGCGCTTTGGCTCGGGCGATGGCGGCTTCCACCGCCGCCTTGCGCGGGTCGACCGGTTCGGCGGCCGGGGCGTCCACCGGCGCGGCCTGCTGTTCTGCTTTACGCGCTTTAGCGCGGGCGATAGCGGCTTCCACCGCCGCCTTGCGTGGATCGACCGGTTCGGCGGCCGGGGCTACCACCGGCGCGGCCTGCTGCTGCGCTTTGCGCGCCCGGGCCTCAGCCTTACGCGCTTCGCGGGCGGCAATCGCCTCGCTGTTGTCAGGTTTGGCGCCGGCCTGGATCACGATCGGCTGCGCGGCATCGCGCTGTTTATCCCGTACCCGGGCCAGGGCGGCGCTAATCGCCTCCTGATCTTTGGCGGCAGGCTGAACGGCGGCTTTTTTATGCCGCTCGGCGCGCGCGGCTTTCTCACGCTCCAGGCGCGCCTGTCGGGCCTCGAATCGGGCTTTGGCTTCCGCAGCGCGCTGCTCTTCCTGACGAATCGCCGCGATCTCGGCCTTTTCCTGACGGAAGTACTGCACCAGCGGAATATTACTTGGACATACCCACGCGCAGGCGCCGCACTCGATGCAGTCCGCCAGATTATGGGCAGTGGCTTTATCGTGCTGCTGACCTTTGCTGAACCAGTACAGCTGCTGCGGCAGCAGATCGGCCGGGCAGGCGTCAGCGCAGGCGCTGCAGCGAATGCAGCCTTTCTCTTCCTGCGGTTCGCCCATCTCGCTGGCGGAAGGCGCCAGCAAACAGTTGGTGATCTTCACCACCGGGACGTCGAGCCACGGCAGGGTAAAGCCCATCAGCGGGCCGCCCATGATCACCATTGGCTCGGCGCTGGGGCAGAAGCCGGCATCGTTCAATAGATGGCGCACCGGCGTGCCAAGACGCGCCCAGACATTGCCCGGTCTGGTTACCGCTTCGCCGGTGAGGGTGACCACGCGCTCGGTTAACGGCTCACCGTCAACCACCGCGCGTTTCACCGCATAAGCCGTACCGACGTTCTGCATCAGCACGCCAATGTCCGATGAACGACCGCCGTGCGGTACCTGTTTGCCGGTGAGAATTTGGGTGAGCTGCTTGGCGCCACCGGAGGGATATTTGGTGGGGATCACGCGCAGCGAAATGCCATGGGCGTCGCAGAGCACCGCCCGCAGCATTGAGATGGCCTGCGGCTTATTGTCTTCAATGCCGATCAGCACTTCTTCAGGCTGCAGTATATGAGCGAGGATGCGGATACCCTCGACAATCTGCGCCGCGCAGTCCTGCATCAGGCGGTCATCCGCCGTGATATAGGGCTCGCACTCGGCGGCGTTAATGATCAGCGTTTTAATTTTATCTCCGCCACCGCGCAGTTTACTGCCGGTGGGGAAGCCTGCGCCGCCGAGGCCAGCAACGCCAAACTGGTGGATACGCTCGATCAGCGCTTCACGCGTGCGGGTCTGATAGTCGCTCCAGCCATCGCGCTCGATCCAGCGGTCTTCGCCGTCGGCGTCAATGATCACGCTCATCTCCGCCAGCGCCGACGGGTGCGCGGTAGTGTGCGGAGCGATGGCGGCAATGGTGCCGGAGGTCGGGGCGTGAACGGGCAGCATTCTTCCCCAGCCGCGGGTCAGCGGCTGGCCGCGCAGCACCCGGTCGCCCACTTTAACGCACAGTTCGCCCTCGGCGCCAATGTGCTGTTTCAACGGGATAACAAAGCGCTGCGGCAGGGAAACCTGACGCAGCGGGGTGCCGTTAGACTGGGTTTTCATTTCAGGCGGGTGAATACCGCCGTTGAAATCCCAGACCTTGTCTTTTCGGAAAGCGGAAAATAGCTTAAACATGTTGTTCCACAGGAATATTTCGCACCGGGATCGTATGCAGATCCCATTTCCAGGTCTCCGGGGTGGTGGCCACCGGAACGAGTGAAATGCACTGGGTCGGGCAGGGGGCGACGCACAAATTGCAGCCGGTGCACAGGTCGCTCATCACGGTATGCATGGCGCGGGTCGCCCCAACGATGGCATCCACCGGACAGGCCTGGATACACTTGGTACAGCCAATGCAGTTCGGCTCGTCAATTACCGCGAGCATGCGGGCCGGCTCCGCTTCCTGTGCGTCGCCGTCGACAGGCTGCGGGTCGACGTTCAGCAAGGCGGCGATTTTTAACATCACCGCTTCGCCACCCGGCGCGCAGCGGTTTATTTTCTCACCCTGTACGCCGACTGCTTCCGCATAGGGGCGACACCCAGGGTACCCGCACTGCCCACACTGGCTCTGCGGCAATAGCTCATCAATTTTTTCCACCACCGGGTCGTCCTGCACCGCGAAACGACGCGAGGCGTATCCCAGTATTAAGCCGAAAATCAGCCCTAACAGGCTGATGGCGATCACGGCTATCCAGACTGCGCTCATTACAACTTCACCAAACCACTAAAGCCCATGAAGGCCAGAGACATTAAACCGGCGGTAATCAGCGCGATGGCATTACCGCGAAACGGCGCGGGGACATCGGCCACCACCAGCCGTTCACGGATCGCCGCGAACAGCACCATTACCAGCGAGAAGCCGACGGCGGCGGCAAAGCCGTACAGCGCCGACTGCAGGAAATTGTGGCCCAGATTAATATTCAGCAGCGCTACCCCGAGTACGGCACAGTTGGTGGTGATCAGCGGTAGAAAGATCCCCAGCAGGCGATAGAGCGCCGGGCTGGTTTTACGCACCACCATCTCAGTAAACTGAACCACCACGGCGATAACCAGAATAAAGGCCAGGGTACGCAAATAAACCAAATTTAGCGGGATAAGGATCCAGGTATCAATCAGCCAGGCGCAAATAGAGGCCAGGGTCATCACGAAGGTGGTAGCGAGCCCCATCCCCATTGCGGTTTCCAGCTTTTTGGAAACCCCCATAAACGGGCACAGACCAAGAAACTTCACCAGAACGAAGTTATTGACCAGGACTGTACCAATAAAGAGCAGTAAATAATCAGCCATCATGCGACCTGAAACGAAAAAAAGCCGCTTATTATCGAATAAAACGATACCAGCGACAACAGGTTAAGTGTGGGGGTATTACGGATTAACAAAAGTCCGTTTTACCCGCTGCGAACGGCGAAAATAGGGCGCCAGCAGCGCAGCGGCCAGCAGCGGAAACAGCAGCTGACGCAGGGCAAGCACATCCGAGACCGGCGAGAAGGCAAAAGCCTTTATCGCCAGCAGCAGGGTGATGAGCAGCCAGATAATATAGTGTTTCGGCACCACCGAGCGCCGCTTGAAAAAGGCGATAGTCAGCCAGAGCGTGTAATACCACATGGCGAGGGCAAACAGCAGCGAGGCGACCCACAGCGTCATATGGCCCGCGCTCATGGCGCGCAGTAGGGTATAGGTCTGCGGCGACATCAGCGCATTGGCAAAAAACAGCAGCGATAACGAGGCGCTCAGCAGCGCCACCAGCAACCAGGCCAGCGGAGCCAGCAGCCATCCGCCGATGCGCTCTGCAGATTGAGACGTCATGTTTCTCCCCTATTCAACGCCAGTGAATAAAATCAGGCCGGGAAGTATAAGCAACTGGCGTGAAGGATGACAGCCTTACTGCACGAATCGCCAAACGGATTTAGGAACCTGGCCCACATCGAACAATTTACCACCGGAGACCAGCTCTGCGCGACGATGATCGGCGGCGCGATACATATTCACGATCTCCTGGGTGTCAGTCAGGGAGTAGTTAAGGTGATCAAATAGTTTTTCAAGGCTTTCCAGCGAACTGATTTTGCGAAATTTTAATAAGTAGTCCAGCACGGTCATTTTCGTATCCATTTTATAATCGGAATTATTGCGTTGAATATTATCAGCATTCACTAAACCTACTCTCAACCAACGGCGCCTTCTGCTGGGGCCGCGTGGAATGAATCAGGTTATATAAACCCATGACAAGGGGCAAAGCCAGCCTTGAAGAGCAGGGAGAAGTTTAAGAATATTCTAAAATCAGACCGGGCGCCGAATGGCGCCCGCAAGAGAAGATTAACGCTGTTCGCCGTGACTGGCAATAACAGATTTGTACCAATAAAAACTCTTCTTTCGTTTCCGCGCCAGATTTTGCTGGTGATCGACATAGACAAAACCATATTGCTTTTGATAGCCGTTGAGCCAGCTCAGCAGATCGATAAATGACCAGGGGTAATAGCCGCGCACATCTGCCCCCAGCGCCAGCGCTTTTTCGAGGGCGCCAATATGGCTGCTGAGATAATCAATCCGCGGGTCGTCGACCACTTCCCCGTCAATAATCGGGTCCTTCGCGCCGAGGCCATTCTCGGTGATATATATCGGAATATCGCCATAGCGCGCCTTAATCATCATAATGCCGTCAGTTAGCCCCTGCGGCCAGATTTCCCAGCCCCATTCGGTATATGTACTCTGGGGATTACGCACGAAATAGAATAATCCCTCCACGCCAGGCTCGCCGCCGGTAGCGATCTCAGGCGGCTGGGCAGATACCGTTTCCCGGCGATAGTAATTCAGACCGATAAAGTCGCAGCGGTTGTCACGGAGCAGCGCGTCGTCGCCTGGAGCAAAGCGAGGTACCCCCCACAGCGCCTGGGTCTGCGCCAGCAGGTCGGCAGGATAGGTGCCTTTCAGCACCGGATCGTACAGCCAGTGAGTATGGATGGCGTCAGCCAGTTCGGTGGCCTTAATGTCCGCCTCGCTGTCGGTGAGCGGGGTATGCGGTTGCAGTACGTTGACGAAGCCAATCTCGCCGGCCACAGCCATCTCGCGAAAGGCCTTCACCGCCAGCGCATGGGCGATAAACACGTGGTGGCAGGCCTGAATGGCACGCGCCGGATCGCGGACCGCCGGGGGGTGGAGGCCGTTAATGTAGCCGTGCCCAATGAAGACAATGGTTTCGTTGAAGGTAGCCCACAGCTTCACCCGTGAACCAAAGCGCGCATAGCACAGGCGGGCGTACTCGGCGAAGGCCTCGGCGGTAGTGCGCGCTTCCCAGCCGCCCTCATCCTGCAGGGCCTGCGGCAGATCCCAGTGATAGAGGGTGATCATCGGCTCAATATTGTGCGCCAGCAGTTCGTCGATCAGATCGCTGTAAAACTGGACTCCCGCTTCATTCACCTTACCGCGCCCGGCGGGCAGCAGGCGGGGCCAGGAGATGGAGAATCGATAGCTTTGCAGGCCCATCTCGGCCATTAACGCCACGTCTTCGCGAAAACGGTGATAGTGGTCGACGGCAATATCGCCGGTGGTGCCTTCAAAGGTGGTACCCGGCAGATGAGAGTAGATATCCCAGATTGACGGTCCTTTACCGTCGGCGTCGTGTCCTCCCTCAACCTGATACGCTGCGGTAGCGGCACCCCATAAGAAATTGTGCGGAAAAGCGGCCATGAAAAAGCTCCCTGTCTGATGATAAAGGGAGTGTAATAAAAGCGCGAGCATACGTGCAACCGGTTTCTGAAACCGGTTGCACAGTTGCGAGGCGGGTCACTGTTTTAACGCGGAGCTACTTCGTGTGCACCACATCCGCTGGCGGTGGGGACTGATAGTTATCTATATGGTGTGCGATAACCAAAAGCAGTGCCGAAATACCAAAAACAATCCAGCCAATAAGTTCTACAATACGGGTAAAAACAGTTGTCATAACACTTCAATATCCTTTGAACACAGCGTGAAATGTTACTCGATGGTCAGCAGATCACAAGGGGTATCTGTCTGATTTCTCACACTTGCATGTAAGTCGCAAAGTAAGGAATGATAAGTTTTGCTCACGGTTTGTAAAATTATTCTCATTAACCTGGTGTTGATATCAGTTGCATAAGCGAGGCGGTAAGATGAGCGATGCGATCCGGGTGGGGCTGGTGGGGTTCGGTTACGCCAGCAAAACGTTTCATGCGCCGTTGATCGGCGGCACGCCGGGTATGGCGCTGAAGGCGGTCGCCAGCAGCGACGCCGATAAGGTCCATGCCGATTGGCCTGGCGTGAAGGTAATGAGTGCGCCGGGGGATCTGCTGGACGACCCGGATATCGATCTGGTGGTCATCGCCACCCCGAACGACACCCACTTTCCGCTGGCGAAAGCGGCGCTGGAGGCGGGAAAGCATGTTGTGGTGGATAAGCCATTTACCGTGACACTGTCACAAGCTCGCGAGCTGGAAAACCTGGCGAAGCACTGCGGTCGGATACTTTCGGTGTTTCATAACCGGCGCTGGGACAGCGATTTCTTAACGGTCAGCGCGTTGATCAACGAAGGTCAGCTGGGGGAGGTGTGTTACTTCGAGTCGCATTTCGATCGCTTCCGACCACAGGTGCGCCAGCGCTGGCGTGAGCAGGCGGGTCCTGGCAGCGGCATATGGTATGACCTCGCGCCGCATCTGCTCGACCAGGTCGTGGTGCTGTTTGGCCTGCCGGTAAGCATCACGGTGGACCTCGCGCAGCTTCGGCCCGGCGCGCAATCCACCGACTATTTTCACGCCGTGCTGGCCTATCCGCAGCGGCGGGTAGTACTGCATGGTACGTTACTCGCCGCCGCGGAGAGCGCGCGCTTTATCGTCCACGGCTCGCGGGCCAGCTATATTAAGTACGGTCTTGACCCGCAGGAGGAGCGGCTAAAAAACGGTGAACGGCTGCCGCAGGAGGACTGGGGATATGATATGCGCGACGGTACCCTGACCCGCGCCGAAGGGGATGAACGTAGTCAGGAGAAATGGCTGACGCTACCGGGTAATTATCCCGCCTACTATGCCGCTATCCGCGACGCGCTTAACGGCGTAGGGGAAAACCCGGTCCCGGCCAGCGAGGCGATTCAGATAATGACCCTGATTGAGTTGGGTATCGAGTCGGCCAGACATCGCGCCACGCTCAGCCTGGTCTGAGGAGGAGCCCGGCAGCACGGCTGCCGGGCCGGTTATCAGCCTTTGGCAACCCGCTGAATGAGGGCGGCTTTTTCCTGTTCGCCGAGGAACGCCAGGGTCAGGCCGTTGATCTGCGCCTGACGGATCTGCTCCCGGCTCAGCCCTGCCGCCGGCGCCGCCACGGTATACTCGTGAATGATGTCCACACCCTGGACCGCCGGATCGTCGGTGTTGAGGCTCGCCAGCACGCCGTGCTCAAGGAACTGCTTCAGCGGATGCTGGGCCAGGGAGGCCACGGTGCTGGTTTGCACGTTCGAGGTCAGGCAGGATTCAATCCCGATGCGGTGCTCGGCCAGGTAGTCCATCAGGGCTGGATCCTCTACCGCTTTAACCCCATGGCCGATGCGCTCCGCGCCCAGCTCACGAATGGCCTGCCAGATACTTTCCGGGCCGGCCGCTTCGCCCGCGTGGACGGTGATATGCCACCCGGCGTCGCGGGCCTGGTTAAAATGGTTGCGGAACAACGTACCCGGGAAGCCGAGCTCATCGCCGGCGAGGTCGAGGGCTGTGATGCCCTCGCGGTGGGCGAGCAGCGCCGCCAGCTCTTCCTGACAGGCGGCTTCGCCGAAGGTGCGGCTCAGAATACCGATCAGCCGGGCGTCGACCTGGAAATCGCGGCATCCCTCTTGAACCCCGGCAATTACCGCCTCTACCACGCCGTCGACCGGCAGCCGGTGGGTCATCGCCATATAGCGGGGAGAGAAGCGCAGCTCAACGTAGTGCAGGCCATTTCGCGCCGCGTCTTCGACGTTCTCATACGCCACGCGGCGACAGGCTTCCAGCGAGGCCAGGACCTTTACCCCCCAGTCGAGCTTGGCGAGGAAACTAACCAGATCGGGCTCAAGGCTGGTGACCTGGACATGAGGACGCAGCGTGTCGAGGGTGGTTGCGGGAAGAGCGATATTAAATTCGCGGCCAAGATCGAGGATGGTTTGGGCCCGGATGTTACCGTCAAGATGACGATGAATGTCGGTTAATGGCAATGAGGAATCAATCATGGTCGCACTCTTTTTTTAGTTAAAGTGCACGTCATTATACAACATGAACATAACTGTTTAAAAGCATTGAAAAAATGTATGCGATACAAATAGCTGGCAGCAATCAGGTCAGCATTACGGTCTTTTTGACTGGCCCCTTTAAAACGCAGAACGAATATCATGATTGACGCGATCCTGACCAGATCAGAAATGCACACGCGCTGACCGCGGCGCCCGCAAGGCAGACCGCCTGCCATCCCCAGTGGGAATAAAGCTGTGTGGCAACGATAGCCCCTGCCGCGCTGCCCAGCGAATAAAAACACATGTAAGCCCCAACCAGGCGGCTTGCCGCTGCAGGCCTGGCGGCAATGATCAGGCTCTGGCTGGAGACATGAACGGCCTGTACCGCAAAGTCCAGCGCAATGACGCCAGCTATCAGCCAAAGCAGAGAGGTTTCGGCATAGCCGATAGGAAGCCATGAGATGGTCAGCAGCGCCAGCGCCAGGCCGGTAGTGCGCTGAGCCCATCCCTGGTCAGCCCACTTGCCCGCTCTGGCGGCGGCCAGCATGCCAGCGAAGCCGGCTAAGCCAAACATCCCCGTCTGGGTGTGCGAGAGGGAAAGGGCGGTGAGCGGCATGACCATGGTCGACCATAGCATGCTGAAAGCGGCGAAGATAAATAGCGCCAGGATCCCGCGCTTTCTCAGTTGCGGCTCGGTGAGGTACAGCTGAAACACGGACTTCAATAAGGAAAGGTAAGTCGGCTTTTGCGGCTGCGGCTGCTGCGGGGGCGAAGGCATGATTTTCCAGACGATCCCGGCAATCATCAACATCAGACAGGCAGCCGTGAGATACACGGCTCGCCAGCCGGCGATATCGGCTATCGCGCCTGAGATAAACCGAGATAACAGGATACCTGAAACAATGCCGCTGGTCAGGGTACCCACCGCCTGGCCTCGTTTCTGCGGCGTCGCCAGTACTGCCACCCAGGCCACCAGCACCTGCACCACCACGGCCATCAGGCCGACGATCAGCATGGCGCCAAGTAGCGTTGCTATATTGGGGGATAACCCTGCCGCGACTAACGCCGCTACTGAAAGCAACAGTTGACTCATCACCACGTATTTACGGTTCAACCAGTCCCCGAGCGGAACCAGGAACAGCAGGCCAATGGCATAGCCCGCCTGCGTAGCGGTGATGACGCTGCCAATCATGCCTGGCGACACCTTCAGGCTGACCGCCATCGAGTCGAGTAAAGGCTGTGCTGAATAAACATTGGCTACTGCCAGCGCGCAGGTTAGTGAAAACAACGCCGTTATCCCTGTGGTCAGCATCGTGTCAGGGACTGACGCAGTTTGGATCCTTTGGCCGGTACATCTACTTGCCTTACATTTCATAAGAGACCCTCTATCTGGTTGCTTTTTAAAACTAGTGTGCCTATAGAATTAGCCTTGCTGGTTTTTTTTTGCAACTGGTAAAGGTGAGGATTAAGCTAGATCAGTAGATAAATTGATAAGGAGCGCGCAGATGGCAAAGCAGGAATCACTTAGAACCAGTGAATGTCCGGTGGCGAGAACGTTGGAATCAATTGGTGAACGCTGGTGCCTGATGATTATCCGCGAAGCATTTGACGATGTGCGGAGATTCAGCGAGTTTCAAAAAAATTTGGGGCTGGCCAAAAATATCCTTGCCTCGCGGCTGAAGCATCTGGTTGATATCGGTATTTTCGAGATTTTACCGGCATCGGATGGCAGCGCATACAAGGAATATGTCCTGACTGAAAAGGGGCGCTCCGTGTTTCCCATTGTTGTGGCGCTGCGGCAATGGGGAGAGCGTTATATGTTTGAGCAAGGGGAAACCTATTCGGTCCTGCTGGATAACGCGCACGGCCAGCCCCTTCAGTATCTGGATGTGCGTTCCGCTCAGGGGGATAAACTGCAACCAGGCGACTGTCATCGCCGGCGCATTGTGTCAGATACCCGCGCCGAATAATGGCGTGAAGAATTTGCAGGATACCAGCGAGAATACGAGCGTGCCGCTAAAGTGTCATGGAACAATCCTGACGTGTTTTTTTGCGAACTGCTTCTGATGCCAAAGCTCCGGACGCGTGAAAGTGACCCACCGCCAACCGCAGGAGGCGGTGCATAACCATTTACAATTATATTTTATTTGAATGTATTCATGTTACATATTAAATTCTGCTTACTTTATCGACGATGAGGCAAGGATGCGGATGTGGAGAGCGTAATCCATAACAATATTGAGGGTTTTCTGCTGTTGTTATTAAGCATGTGGCCGATTCTGCTGGTGGTATTCATTGGTGTCGCAATTTCATTCTATACCATGCTGTTACGTAAGACGGCGCTGGCCTGCCTGCTTTTCGCCCTCGCCATCGGCGCCGCAGGCTGGAGTCTCGCTTAGCCGCTGGCCTCAGGGTTTATCCAGCAGGCTCATACTGGAGGTGGCGGCGCCATCATTCAGATTGGCGGGCGAATGCCAGTCGCGACCCGCCAGCGCACTGTCGCTCTGTCCGCTGCCGACGCCTTGCTGCGTCGACAGCGATGAACCTTCCAGTGCTTCATCCGCCCCTGACCGATCGGGCAGGGAACTGGTATAGCCGCCATTATTCGAGTACGTATCCATGCCGTTGACTTCGTTAGGCACCGTGTCGGTAGTCGTACCGTCATCGTTAATGCAAAACGAGCCGCCAATGCCGTTTGGCTGACAGTCTGCAGCAAAAGCCGGACTGGCCAGCGCGGTCAGTAGCAATAACGGTAAGCCGATTTCCTTCATTCTTATCTCCCAGGGCCGTGTGGTCTGCCAGACATTCTGTACTATAGCGGCGGCAGTAGCGCGGTAAGTAACAAAACTGTGTAATTTTGTAATGACCGGTGGACGGTTTGTCGTTCGGCCAGGAAAGAGCGTGCGCTAAGCGTGGTATAGCGGCTCGGCAGAAAGCGGTAATCAATTGTTAATTCTACGTAAAGGTTAATGAAAATTTAAGGGAACGCCGCTATGTTGGCAGCATCATACTTTCCATAAAGGATATGCCATGCGCGATAAATATTCCGGCCTGCAGATTGGGATTCACTGGCTGGTTTTTTTGCTGGTAGTAGTAGCCTATGCGGCGATGGAGCTGCGCGGGTTTTTTCCCCGCAGTGAACGGCCATTGATTAATATGGTGCATGTTTCCTGCGGGATCACCATTTTCGTGCTGATGGTGGCGCGTCTGCTGGTGCGGCTGAAATCGCCGGCGCCGCCGATCGTACCGAAACCATCGCCGATGATGACCGGTTTCGCCCATCTTGGTCACCTGGCGATCTATTTGCTGTTCATTGCCTTGCCGTTGATCGGCATGGTGATGATGTACTGGCGCGGTAACCCCTGGTATGCCTTTGGTCTGACCATGCCGTATGCCCCGCAGAGCGATTTTGAGCGGGTGGATACCCTGAAGGCGATCCATGAATGGTTGGCCAATGCCGGGTACTTTGTGATTGGCCTGCATGCTCTCGCCGCGCTGCTCCATCATTACTGGTGGAAGGATAATACTCTGCTGCGAATGATGCCTCGTAAGCGCTAAATCATCCTCTTTCACTTCCTGACCCCGTCCCGCGACGGGGTTTTTTTTGCCTTCACCGCTAATAGAATATAGTATACCCCCCTATATGATACGGAGGCGTAATCGTGCCACATTCACCTGAAGATAAAAAACGGGCGCTCAGCCGCGTAAGACGCATCCGCGGCCAGGTCGAAGCCCTTGAGCGCGCGCTGGAGTCCGGCGAGCCCTGTATGACTATTTTGCAGCAGATCGCCTCGATTCGCGGGGCGGCGAACGGCCTGATGGGCGAAATGGTGGAGATCCACCTGCAGGACGAGCTGGTCAGCGGCGACACCACCCCTGAGCAGCGGGCCGCGAGAATGGCAGAGGTCGGTCATCTGCTACGATCCTATTTAAAATAACATCACGACGAGGAAGAGACAGTTATGAAATCACGCGCAGCAGTGGCCTTCGGCCCCGGTCAGCCGTTAAAAATCGTTGAGATTGACGTCGCGCCGCCGAAAAAAGGCGAAGTTCTGGTGAAAATCACCCACACCGGGGTGTGTCATACCGATGCCTTCACCCTCTCCGGTGACGATCCGGAAGGTGTCTTCCCGGCGGTGCTGGGCCATGAGGGCGGCGGGATTGTCGTGGAAGTAGGCGAGGGCGTCACCAGCCTTAAGCCGGGCGATCACGTCATTCCGCTGTATACCGCCGAATGTGGCGAGTGCAAATTCTGTAAGTCGGGTAAAACCAACCTCTGTCAGGCGGTGCGTGCCACCCAGGGTAAAGGACTGATGCCGGACGGCACCACTCGTTTCTCGTACAATGGCGAACCGATCTATCACTATATGGGCACCAGCACCTTCAGCGAATATACGGTTTGCGCCGAGATTTCGCTGGCGAAAGTCAATCCGCAGGCGCCTTTGGATAAAGTGTGCCTGCTGGGCTGCGGCGTAACCACCGGTATCGGCGCGGTGCATAACACGGCGAAGGTCAAGGCCGGGGATAGCGTCGCGGTCTTTGGTCTGGGCGGCATTGGTCTGGCGGTGATCCAGGGCGCGGTGCAGGCACAGGCCGGGCGCATTCTGGCGGTTGATACCAACCCGGATAAGTTCACTCTCGCTAAAGAGATGGGCGCGACCGATTTTATCAATCCGAACGACTACGATAAGCCGATTCAGGATGTGATTGTTGAGCTGACCGACGGCGGGGTGGATTTCAGCTTCGAGTGCATCGGCAATGTAAATGTGATGCGCGCGGCGCTGGAGTGCTGCCATAAAGGCTGGGGTGAGAGCGTGATCATCGGTGTAGCCGGCGCCGGGCAGGAGATCAAGACCCGTCCGTTCCAGCTGGTGACCGGCCGCGTGTGGCGCGGTTCCGCCTTCGGCGGCGTAAAAGGGCGCAGTCAGCTGCCGGGAATGGTGGAAGACGCCATGGCGGGTAAAATTCGCCTCGATCCGTTTATTACCCATCGCCTGCCGCTGGAGCAGATTAACGAGGCCTTTGATCTGATGCATGAAGGTAAATCGATTCGCACCGTGATCCACTTTGGCGACCAGTAATCCCCGACGCTGAAGGCGAATCGTCACCCATAAAAAAAGGGCCCGGATGGGCCCTTTTGTGTATGTCGATCAGTGATGGTCTGGGAGCGCGTAGGCGATGATGTAATCGCCGCGATCCGGGGACTGACGGGCGCCGCCGGCATTGATAATGATGTACTGCTTACCGGTTTTCGGTGAGACGTAGGTCATCGGGCCGGACTGGCTGCCGACCGGCAGACGCGATTTCCAGATCTCTTTGCCGTTCGCGGTATCAAAGGCGCGCAGGTAGAAATCCTGGGTGCCGGCGAAGAACAGCAGTCCGGACTGCGTTGCCAGCGATGCGCCAAGGGTCGGCATGCCGATTGGAATTGGCATGTGCATACGGATCCCCAGCGGCCCGGTGTCTTCTACGGTGCCAACCGGCACCTGCCACACCAGTTTCCCGGTTTTCAGATCCACCGCGGACATGGTGCCGAACGGCGGCTTCTGGCACGGAATGCCCAGCGGCGACAGGAAACGTTCGCGCATCGCGCCAAACGGCGTGCCTTCCATCGGCACGATGCCCATCTCGATCCCGCTGGCGTCTTTCGCCACCTTCGCGCGCGGCACCATATAGTTGGCCAGGCCCAGACGCATATCGTTGACAAACATCAGGCTGTTGTTTGGATCCAGCGAAACACTGCCCCAGTTCATGCCGCCGAGCGAGCCCGGGAACTGCAGGGAACGGTCTTCACCTGGCGGGGTAAAGACGCCCTGATGGCGCATCTCTTTGAACTGAATACGGCACAGCAGCAGGTCGATCGGTGTCGCTCCCCACATATCGGACTCGGTCAACGTCTGGTTGCCGATCATCGGCATCCCTACCGAGTAAGGTTGCGTCGGCGAGTAGCGTTCACCTTTGACGTTGCCCGCCGGCACCGGACGCTCTTCCACTTTGGCCACCGGCTCGCCGGTCTCGCGGTTGAGCATAAAGATCATGCCCTGCTTGCTGGTCTGCACCAGCACCGGGGTGGTGCCGCCCTTGCCGTCAGGCAGATCGTACAGCAGCGGCTGAGACGGCAGGTCAAAGTCCCACAGATCGTGGTGTGTGGTCTGGAAGTGCCAGCGCACCTGGCCGGTGGTGGCATCCACGGCCACGATAGAGGAGCTGTATTTATCGTCCAGCGCGGTACGTTCGCCGCCAAAGAAATCTGGCGTGGCGTTGCCGGTGGGCAGATAGATCAGATTCAGCTTCGCGTCGTAGGACATCGCCGACCAGACGTTTGGCGTACCGCGCGTGTAGGTCTGGCCTTCCGGCGGAACACCGGTCAGCGCTGGATTGCCCGGATCCCACGCCCATGCCAGTTTGCCGGTGTGGACATCAAACGCGCGGACCACGCCCGGCGGTTCGCCAGTGGAGTAGTTATCCGCGACGCGGCCGCCCACCACCACCACATTGCCCGCCACCAGCGGGGTGGAGGTCTGCTGATAGTAACCCGCTTTCACTTCACCCATGCCGACGCTGAGGTCGACAATACCGCCATCGCCGAAGTTTTCGCACAGTTTGCCGGTATCGGCATCAATGGCGATCAGGCGGGCGTCGATGGTCGGCAGGAACAGACGACGGGAACAGGCGGCCGGCTGCGTGCCTGACGCTGTCGCGGTTTGCGCCTGGCTATCTTCGTAATAGCCTAAGCCGCGGCAGCGCTGCCAGTTGGGTGAAGAGGATTTGGAGTCATAGCGCCATTTCTCTTTTCCGCTGTCCACATCCAGCGCCAGCACTTTACTGTAAGGGGTACAGACATAGAGAGTATCGCCAATCTGCAGCGGGGTGTTCTGATCTTCCGCGCCCGAGCCGTTGCTCTGTGGGATATCGCCAGTATGCGCTACCCAGGCAACCTGCAGCTGGTTGACGTTTTGTTTGTTGATTTGGTCGAGGGCGGCGAAACGGTCGCCGTGGGTGGTGTTACCCCAGTGCGCCCAGTTTTTCTGCTGTTCGCCTGGCGCGACGGGCTTGACTGGTACCGCTTCAGTCGCGCTGACCAGCGGTGCGGATTTGAACATCCAGCCAAAGCTCACCGCCAGCGCCACGGCGAGAACGGCGGCGACGCCATAGGCCGGGCCTTTTTTCGCCGGTGGGCTGGCGAGGAAAGGCCAGACCAGGGCGGCCAGGAAGGCCAGTACGCCGAGCGCAAACAGGCGCGAGAAGAGCGGCCAGTAGTTCCAGCCAGCGTCACTAATCGCCCAGATCACCGAGGCGATAAACGCCACGGCGTATAACAGAATACCGCCGCGGCGGTTGCGGAAAATCAACACCGCCGCGATGACCATGACCACGCCCATCAGCGCGAAGTACAGTGTACCGCCGACGAGGGCCAGTTTTGCCCCAAGAATACCCACAGCCAGACCGATAATGAGCATCAGTCCGGCGAGAAGCCACTGCAGGATCCGGGGGAATCCGCGCGGCGCGATGCCAGTTGCCATGTAATCTCCTTAACCACACCAGCCACCTCACTGTGAACCAAATGAAACATGTTGCTTTTGAATCATTTTTGAATGAAGTGGTTTTAACCTTCATAAAACTGTATTTGTTGCTTGATTAGATTTCGAGTGAACCATTTGGTGAAATCGAGACATGATAGATCTGTTAAAGAAGTTTGCGCAAATGTTAATAAATAATTTCGCACTAAATGATTATTTTGCCGAATATGTCTAACGTCATGGGGAGCGGCGTCGGCGCGTTTGCAGGTTCCCCGGCCGCTGCGGGCCGGGGAGAAAGGGGGGTCAGGCAGGCATGGACTTACGGATAGCGCTGAGCAGCGTCTGCGTACCCGGGGTCAGTGTCGCATCGACGCGGGTTAAAATGCCGATGGGCTCTCCGGCGCCCTGGGTGGCGATCGGCAGGGCGGTTAGCACGCCACGGCGAAGATCGTCTTTTACCGCCCCGGAAGGGACAAACCAGACATAGTCAAAATCCACCGTCAGCTGGCGCGACAGGGAGGCGGAGAGGGTCTCGATGCAGCCGGCGGGCATCTTACAGCCCTGGCTCTGGAGCAGCGCTTCGGCGTTTTGCCGCGGCACGGTGCCTTTAGGTGAGACCACCACCGGCCACTCCATCACCCGACTAAGGGTCACCGTCTCCTGAAGCAGGGGATGTCCCGGGCGAACCACCAGTTTCAGGGATTCAAGGAACAACAGTTCGTAATGCAGCCCGCTCATCAGCTCCGGGTCGGACATACGTCCAATGCCGATGTCGATCTCCCCGGATTTTAAGCCGGCGAGCAGCATGGTGTTGTTCATAGTGGCGACCTGCAGCGTGATATCTTTTTGCTGCTTGTGAAACTGGCCGATCACCGTCGGCAGGATCCCCAGCGCGGCGGTGGGCAGCGCGCCGATGCGCACGATATCGTTATTCAGGCCCTCTTTGCGGTTCAGCGCCTGGCCGGCCGAATTAAGGGCGTCAAGCACCTTAACGGCATGCGTCAGAAACTGTTCGCCGACCAGGGTTAGCTGCGCCCCAAGACGACCCCGTTCGAACAGCCGGGTACCGGTCAGCTGTTCTAGCTCGTTAAGCGTTTTCGAGAGTGCTGGCTGGCTCAGATTTAATGTTTCAGCCGCGCGCCCCAGCGTTCCCTGTTGAGCGACGGCCACGAAGGTGTGTAGATGGCGCAAGCGAATGCGCTGACTGAAGAGACCATTTTTTTCCATAGTAAGATGATGTTAAAAACACAGCGGTGAAAGAGACAAGCGGACTTGTTTAAATTTGATAACCAGATAGCAAAATATTATTAACATTTGAGTTGGTTACATGACAAGATCTTTCCCTGTGGTTGAAAACGCCTTCGCCCCGCAGAACCGGGGCGAAGGTGGTGGTCACCGCGACGGCTAAATATCGAAAAAGACGGTTTCGTTCTCGCCCTGCAGATGAATGTCAAAACGATAGACCACTTCCGTACCGCGAACCTCGCGCTCGGCGATTAAGGTTTTGCGTCTCACCTCCCACTCGATGAGATTCAGCACCGGATCGCTGGCGTTGGCCTCGTGTTCATCGGCAAAGTACATCCGCGTATTCAGGCCAATATTGATCCCCCGCGCCACCACCCACAGGTTGACGTGCGGCGCCATCAGCCGGCCATCGCGACCGGCCACCGGGCCCGGCTTGATGGTTTCAAAGCGCCAAATGCCGGAGGTGAAATCAGAGCAGGTACGCCCCCAGCCGCGGAAGGCCGGGTCGACGGCTTTCTGCTGTTGACGATCGTCAGGATGGTTATAGCGACCCGCGGCGTTGGCCTGCCAGATCTCCAGCAGCACATCGCGGACCGGCGTCCCGGAGCCGTCGATAACCCGGCCTTCAATGGTGATGCGCTCCCCGACGGTATCGGCGGTAGTGAGGACCGGGCCAAAATTTTTCTCAAAAATATGAAAGCCTGCGGCGTCCGGCGCCAGGCCGATATGAACATAGGGTCCCGCCGTCTGCGAGGCGGTTTCAGGCAGATACTCTTTCATCGGGCGGCCCCCTGAGTGCGATTTTCAAACAGCGTGGCGCGGTGGCCGCGCAGAACAAGGTCGAAGCGGTAGGCCAGACAATCCAGCGGTACGGCGGCGTGCATGTCCAGCTCGGCGATCAGCGTGCGCACGGCGTCGTCATTATTAATGGTCCTGACGATCGGGCACTGCTTAATCAGCGGGTCGCCTTCAAAATACATCTGGGTGATCAGGCGCTGGGCCCAGGCGTCGCCCGAGAGAGAAAAATGGATATGCGCCGGACGCCAGTCGCTGGCCTGGTTGCGCCAGGGGTAGGGGCCGGGTTTGATGGTGCGAAAACAGTAATAGCCGTTTTCATCGGTAAGCACCCGGCCGCAGCCGCCAAAGTTCGGGTCAATCGGCGCCAGATACTGATCTTTTTTATGCCGGTAGCGACCGCCAGCATTGGCTTGCCAGACTTCCACCAGCGTATTTTTCATCGGTCGGCCGAATCCATCGCGCACGTAACCGTGGACGATGATCCGCTCGCCGATCGGCAGGCCTTCTTTGGCATAGTTCAGGATTAGGTCATTATCCAGAGGGCCGAGGTCGTCGCGGCTAAATACCGGGCCGGTGATCTCTGACAGCGAGTTCTGCAGAGAGATGAGGGCGTTTTTTGGCGAGCGCAGGACGCTGGTTTTATAGCCCGGCGCGTAAGCGGGCGGGTGGCTACTGTAATCGCGATGGACAACCTCACGTGGGGACCATTTGTCGTTCATAGGGTACTCCGTGTAGACGGTAGAGGGGCATATTGTTGTAATGTCGCCAGAAGCAGTGTGTGTAAATGTATTGTTAATTTAAAGTGAAATTACCGGGTGTTTTTCATAACTATGGGTTATGTTTTGCGCAATGACCTGGGCCGGCGGCAGGTTATCGCCATCACAGTTTGTAAATTCTTCCCCCCGCCGCGAGGCAGCTTTCCTACACTCCAGGAAGTATTCACTGGAGGTAACACATCATGGCGAACACCATCACGGCTGATGAGATTCGGGAGCACTTTTCGCAGGCCATGTCGGCCATGTACCAGCAGGAAGTTCCGCAGTACGGAACGCTGCTGGAGCTGGTGGCTGACGTCAACCTGGCGGTACTGGAAAATAATCCGCAGCTGCATGAACAGCTCGCTAACGCTGACGAGCTGGCGCGCTTAAACGTGGAGCGCCACGGCGCGATTCGCGTGGGCACAGCGGAAGAACTGGCGACGCTCCGTCGCATGTTTGCCATCATGGGAATGTATCCCGTTAGCTATTACGATCTCTCGCAGGCCGGCGTGCCGGTCCACTCCACGGCGTTTCGTCCCATCGACGATGCCGCGCTGGCGCGCAATCCATTTCGGATTTTCACCTCGCTGCTGCGCCTGGAGCTGATTGAAAATCGCGCCCTGCGCGAGCGGGCCGAGGCGATCCTCGCGCGGCGCAAAATCTTCACCCCCCGCTGCCTGGCGCTGATTGCGCAGTATGAAGCAGAGGGCGAATTCACCTCTGCCGACGCGCGCGAGTTTGTCCAGGAGGCGCTGGAGACGTTCCGCTGGCACCGGCAAGCCACCGTCGATGAGGAGACTTACCATGCTCTGCATCGCGAGCACCGCCTGATTGCCGATGTGGTCTGTTTCCCGGGGTGTCATATCAACCATCTCACGCCGCGGACGCTGGATATTGACCGCGTCCAGTCCCTGATGCCGGAGTGCGGTATTGAACCCAAAGCGTTGATTGAAGGGCCACCGCGCCGGGAGGTTCCGATCCTCCTGCGGCAGACCAGCTTTAAGGCGCTTGAGGAGCCGGTGATGTTCGCCGGAGAACACCGAGGCACCCATTGCGCCCGCTTTGGCGAAATTGAGCAGCGGGGCGTGGCGCTGACGCCGAAAGGGCGCGCGCTGTACGATCGGCTGCTGCAGGCGGCAGGAACCGGGAAAGATAATCTCAGCCACCAGCAGCATCTACAGGAGGTGTTTAGCGAATTTCCCGACAGCGAATTTCTGCTCCGTCAGCAGGGGCTGGCCTGGTTTCGCTACCGCCTGACGCCCACGGGTGAGGCACATCGCCAGGCGTTTCGCCCGGGCGACGATCCGCAGCCGCTGATTGAGCGCGGGTGGGTGGTCGCCCAGCCGATTATTTATGAAGATTTTTTACCGGTCAGCGCGGCGGGCATTTTTCAGTCCAATCTGGGCAACGAAACCCAGGCGCGCAGCCACGGGAACGCCAGTCGCGAGGCGTTTGAGGCAGCTCTGGGCTGCCCGGTGCAGGATGAGTTTGAACTATACCGACAGGCGGAGGAGCGCAGCAAACGACGTTGCGGTCTGCTGTAAAATCAGTACCCTGCTGGCATCAGTCTTACAGGGAGCAGGTTATGCAACATCCGTCGAAACCGTTGGCGAAAACCCGTCAGGGAACGCTTGCCGGGAGCGCAGAACAGGGGATTCATATCTGGCGCGGCATTCCGTACGCCGCGCCGCCCGTGGGCCCGCTGCGCTGGCGCGCGCCGCAGCCAGCCGCCCGCTGGCAGGGGGTACGTCCAGCCGAGACCTTTTCCGCCGCCAGCTGGCAGGACATTGACTACTGCCGCGAGCTCGGCGGCGGCGATCCTGGCGCCTTCAGCGAAGACTGCTTATATCTCAACGTCTGGGCCCCGGCCAGCGCAGCGCAGCCGCTGCCGGTGATGGTCTGGCTGCACGGCGGCGGGTTTACCATCGGCGCCGGCAGCCTGCCGCCTTACGATGGCAAAGCGCTTGCCAGCCGCGACGTGGTGGTGGTGACAGTTAACTACCGGCTGGGCCATCTCGGCTTTTTCGCCCATCCGGCGCTGGAAGAAGAGGCGGGCGAACGTCTCTATAATTTCGCGTTGCTCGATCAGATTGCCGCTCTGCAGTGGGTTCAGGAGAATATCCACGCCTTCGGCGGGGATGCCGCCAACGTCACGCTGTTTGGCGAATCCGCCGGGGCGCGCAGCGTGCTGTCGCTAATGGCCTCCCCGAAAGCGAAAGGGCTGTTTCATAAAGCGATTATTCAGAGCGGGTACACGCTACCCGATCTGCCGCGGGAAAAAGCGCTGGAAAAAGGGCGCCTGCTGGCGGAACACTTCGCCTTACCGCAAGCCAGCGCTGAGGAATTGCGGGCGATCCCCGCGGAGGCCTTCTGGTCGCTCACCGCGCCGCTGAATACCGGGCCAGCGCCTATTGCCGGAGACGCGGTGCTGCCGCAGCCGATGCTGGAGACCTTCTTTGCCGGCCGCCAGCATCCGATACCGGTGATGATCGGCTCCAATAGCGATGAAGCCAGCGTGATGGCCGTGTTCGGCGTCGATATCGCCGGGCAGATCCAGAAGCTGCGCCGAGAGCGCCGTCTGGGGCTGGGGCTGATCAAACTCCTCTATCCCGGCGTGAAGGGCGATGAAGCGCTGGGGCGGGAAGTATGCCGCGACATGGCCTTCACCACCCTTGGTTATGTAGTGATGCAGGCGCAACAGCGCGTGGGTCAGCCGTGCTGGCGCTACTGGTTTGATTATGTCGCGGAAGCGGAGCATGACGCCTACCCGCATGGGGCCTGGCATGGCAACGAGGTGCCCTACGTGTTTGATAACCTGCGGTTGACCGACCCGGTGCGGCAGTACGCCAGCGAAGCGGATCTGGCCTTCGCCGCTCAGGTCGCTGACTACTGGACGCAGTTTGCCCGCCTCGCCAGCGGCGAGCAGACGCTTTCCGGCGCGGTGCGCTGGCCGGCGTGCCTGCGCGGGCGGGATCGCCTGTTGCGCATTGGCTTGCATAAGCGCGCCGGGTTTAAAGTGGAGAACCGCTTTATGCGCGCCAGACTGGCGCTGTTTCGCCGGGTGATGAAGCATCACGTGACGCTGGAATAAATCCCATAATGCGCAACTGTCGCCACCGACCGGTGGCGACGTTATCTCACATGACCACCACCGGCTTGATCACCTTGCCGGACGCCGAATCGGCGAAGGCCTGGTTGATATCGGCCAACGGATAGCGGGCGATAAGCTTATCGATAGGGAATTTTCCCTGTTTATAGAGTTGCACCAACAGCGGAATAAACAGCGCCGGCACGGCGTCGCCTTCAATCACCCCGACCAGCGATTTTCCCTCCGCCATCAGGTCGTTCTGCACGTTAAGGGTGATATCTCCGGTAAAGCCCACAATCGCCACCGTTCCCAGCGGTTTCACCGCGTGTACGGCCTGCAGAACGATAGCGGAGACGCCGGTCGTTTCCACCGCGTAGTGGGCGCCTTTACCGGTGATTTGTTTAATCACGGCGACGGCATCCTGTTCCTTACCGTTGATCTGATGGGTGGCGCCCAGTTCGCGCGCCAGGGCGAGGCGGCTGGCATGGATATCCACCGCGATAATCTGCGAACAGCCGGTTAATTTCGCTGCCATGATGGCGCTGAGCCCCACCGCGCCGCAGCCAAACACCACCAGCGATTCGCCGACCACCGGTTTCAGGCGGTTGAGCACCGTCCCGCTACCGGTCTGGATACCGCAGCCCAGCGGGCCGAGCAGGGTGAGATCAACCTCCGGGTCGACCACGACCGCGTTGCTGGCGCGGGTGACCACATACTGGCTGAAAGACGACTGGCCAAAGAACAGGGACAGATCCTGGTCTCCCAGCCGGTAGGGGGTGGTGCCATCCTCGCGTCGGCCGCCAAAATTAAGCGTATTAAAATCTTCGCAAGCCGAAGGGTGGTTGCTTAAACAATTTTCGCAGTGGTGGCAGGCGGCGTAGCTGAGCACCACGTGGTCTCCTACTCTGATGCCGCTAACCGCCTCGCCGACGCTGGCAACGATCCCGGCACCTTCATGGCCGAGGATCGCCGGCATAGGCACCACCCCGGGGTTGTCGCGCATCACGGCGTCGGTATGGCAGACGCCGGTGGCGACAATTTTCACTAATATCTCGTCCTTCCCCGGCGGGGCGACCTCGACGTCTTTGATGACAAAAGGCTGCTGGTAGCCCAGCGTGACGGCTGCTTTCACTTGCATGGCGTGACTCCTGAATGAATTCCCTGGAGAGCGTGGCGGGACAGCCCGAACGGCTCTCCCCTGTTGGCCGCTAACGTGAAGAAAGATAGCGGTTATCGGGGAAAAGTTAGCACCAGGCGCGATGGAAATTTGCGCGAATCGTGCCTAAAAAACGCGCGCGGCGAGGAGCGATACATGGGATGAATATTCAGCACTGGAGAATAGATTTCCCTTGAATAGTCAGGGGTAAAAAGCGGCAGGCAGCGTGTATGCCCTGGCTACACGCCAGAGGAAATGAAAAAAACAGGCTGTTCCTCTGGACAGGGCTTTTTTACCTTTTTTCTGCTGGCAACAATTGGATTATTAATCGTTTTTGTCTAGAGTGGGCGGAAATTATCACGCAGCGTGATGACGCGTTGCGAATCAATTCACCCGTGCAGAAGGACGCTTTCTCAGGCATGAACCGCAGACGTTTTCTTAAATCTTCCATGGCTGTTGCCGCCGTATGCGGAACGTCAGGAGTCGCTTCCTTATTCAGTCAGGCCGCTTTTGCCGAAGACGCGGGCATTGCCGACGGGCAAACGCGTCGTTTTGATTATGCTGTTCTGCAGGCGATGGCTCACGATCTGGCGCGCCAGCCGTGGGGCGGCGCCCCGCGCGATCTGCCGCCGACGCTCGCCAATCTCACCCCGCAGGCCTATAACAGCATCCAGTACGATGCCAACCACTCGCTGTGGAACAATATTGAAGAGCGTAAGCTGGACATCCAGTTTTTCCACGTCGGGATGGGGTTCCGTCGCCGCGTGCGGATGTTCTCTTTAGACGCCAGCACCCAGCAGGCGCGCGAGATCCACTTCCGTCCGGAGCTGTTTAAGTACAATGACGCCGGTGTGGATACCCGTCAGCTGGAAGGACAGTCTGACCTCGGCTTCGCCGGGTTCCGGGTGTTTAAAGCGCCGGAGCTGGCGCGCCGCGATATCGTGGCGTTCCTCGGCGCCAGCTACTTCCGCGCGGTAGACAGCACCTATCAGTATGGCCTGTCGGCCCGCGGTCTGGCGGTGGATACCTTTACCGATACCCCGGAAGAGTTTCCCGACTTTACGTCGTTCTGGTTCGAAACGGTCAAAGGGGACGCCACGGTGTTTACCGTTTACGCGCTGCTGGACAGCCCGAGCATCACTGGCGCCTACAAGTTCACCATCCACTGCCAGGATACCCAGGTTATCATGGACGTGGAAAACCACCTGTACGCCCGCAAGGATATCAAACAGCTGGGTATCGCGCCGATGACCAGTATGTTCAGCTGCGGCAATAATGAGCGGCGGATGTGCGACACCATCCATCCGCAAATCCACGACTCCGATCGGCTGTCAATGTGGTTGGGCAACGGGGAATGGGTCTGCCGGCCGCTGAATAACCCGCAGAAGCTGCAGTTCAATGCCTTCCAGGACAAGAACCCGCGCGGCTTTGGTCTGTTGCAGCTGGACCGTGATTTCTCCCACTACCAGGATGTGATGGGCTGGTATAACAAGCGTCCCAGCCTGTGGGTTGAGCCGCGTAACCAGTGGGGCAAAGGGGCGGTCAGCCTGATGGAGATCCCAACTACCGGCGAAACGCTGGATAATATCGTCTGCTTCTGGCAGCCGGAAAAGGCGGTGAAGGCGGGCGACGAACTGGACTTCCGCTATCGTCTTTACTGGAGCGCGCAGCCGCCGGTTAGCACCCCGCTGGCGCGCGTTCTGGCCACCCGCACCGGGATGGGGGGCTTCCCCGAAGGATGGGCGCCGGGTGAACACTACCCGGATAAGTGGGCGCGTCGTTTTGCCATCGACTTTGTCGGCGGCGATTTGAAGGCGGCCGCGCCGCGCGGTATTGAACCGGTGATCACCCTCTCCAGCGGGGAAGCGAAGCAGATTGAGATCCTCTACGTCGAGCCGTTCGATGGCTACCGGATCCTTTTCGACTGGTATCCGACCACCGACTCAACCGACCCGGTGGAGATGCGTCTGTTCCTGCGCTGTCAGGGAGAAGCCATCAGCGAAACCTGGCTCTATCAGTATTTCCCGCCGGCAGCAGATAAACGCAACTACGTTGACGACCGGATCATGAAATAACCCTGAGTCACCCGACGCCCGCAGGCAGTCCCTGCGGGCCAGAAGAGAGCGCTATGACCGCAGATATCCCAGCAGTACCTGAGTCGATCCCGGTAACCGACGCGCTGACGCTAATCGCCATTGATGAGCGCTACGTTAGCGACCTGCACCAGCTGGTGGTCAAAAACCAGCGCTGGCTACAGCAGTCGCTCAGTTGGCCCGCCGAGGTGCGCAGCGAAGACGAGACCCGCCGCCATGTGCAGGGTAACGTGATGCTGCATCAGCGGGATTACGCCAAAATGTTTTTGCTGTTTCTCGATAAGCAGCTAGTCGGGGTCCTGTCGTTCAATCAGATCGAGCCGCAGAATAAAACGGCCTATATTGGCTACTGGATCGATGAAGAGCACCAGGGGCAAGGGCTGCTTTCCCGTTCATTACAGGCCTTTATCCGCCATTATGCCGCCAGCGGGCTGGTGCGCCGGTTTGTGATCAAATGCCGGGTGGCGAACACCCGCAGCAACCAGGTAGCGTTGCGCAACGGGTTTGTTCTGGAAGGCTGTCTCCGACAAGCCGAGTATCTGAACGGTAGCTATGACGATCAGAATATCTACGCCCGCATTATTGACCGCGATGAGGCATTAAAGCGCGCCTAACAGCGGCGTGCGGGTGATGTGCTGCTGGCCGTCAAGCGTTTTCGGGCCGCGCAGATGAATGGCCTCTCCCTCCTGTGCGGCAATCTGCACCTCGTCATTGATGGAGACCTGGTGCTCAACGATCACATCGCCGGTGATGACTGTCCGCCCCTGGATCAGCACATCGTCGTCGAGCAGAATCGGACCACCTCGCAGCTGCGCCTCGCCGCCGACCATCGCCCGATGCTTCAGCAGGCAGTTGCCTTCAATCACCGCATTCTCTGCCACCTGCGAACTGTAGCGCACGGTGGGAATGGCATCCTCTCCGCGACCGGCGATCAGGCGCGCGTGCCCGTATACCCGGGCGTTATCGCATACCCAGACGTCGTTTTCTTCGTTCCCTTCAAGTCTTGCCTGGTCAAACACTTCCGCCCGATGTTCGACAAACGCATGCTCAACGAAGGCATCGCCGTAGATTTGCGCCTGGTGGAGAATGCGCGAGGCGCTGACGGTGGCTCGCTGATAGATCTGCAGGACTTTGTCGCGATCGGCGGTTAACCCGCGCGCGGCAATCACCTGGCAGTGGGGGAGAAGACGCGCCTCGTCGGCAAGGCGACAATAACCGCGCACCTGGCTCTGCATAACCGTGACGTTGTCACTGATCTGCGCGTGATGGCTGATCTGCGAGGCGTGGATGCAGGCCCGTCCGCCGATGGTGGCCTCATGGCTGACCACGCAGAACCCGGTTAAGCGGGCGTCGTCGCGGATGCGCGCCCCGGCGAAGACCACGCTGTTGACATCGTAGATCCAGCACTCCCCCTGCTGGCTGAGAGCGCATTCCTCATCCACCCAGCCGCCTTCGCTGCCCGCTTTAACGTCAGCGAAATCAATAAGCGCCACGATCTGGCGCAGGGTGACGCTTTGTTTGCCATGCTCTTCCTCATAACAATACTGCCGGGTCTGTTCGCTGAGACGGTATTTACGCATGGCCGATCCTTATTACTTATGGTTAACATAAACATAGCAAAGATCGCCATAGCGCGCGGGATAAGGTTCCTTTAGAATGCAACTTCAAATTAAATTGATATCATCAATAAAATGAATAAAACGCAAACGCCGCGGCAGGTGCTAAACCTGCCGGCGGGTTATTTTGGCATGGTGCTCGGCACCATCGGAATGGGCTTCGCCTGGCGTTACGCCAGCACCCTCTGGCCGGTCAGCCGCAGCATTGGTGATGGGCTGGTGACGCTGGCGATGGCGATGTGGGTCCTGCTCAGCATGGCGTTTATCAGCCGGGCGATCCGCTTTCCGGCGAGCGTGCTGCGGGAGATGCGTCATCCGGTGAGCAGCAGCTTCGTCAGCCTGTTTCCGGCCACCACGCTGTTGGTGGCGATTGGTTTGGCTCCCTGGTGCCGGCCGCTGGCGATCGGGCTGTTTGTGCCGGGCGTGGCGCTGCAGCTCGCCTATGCCGCCTGGCAAAGCGGTGGGCTATGGCGGGGGAACCATCCTCGCGAGGCCACCACGCCGGGGTTGTATCTGCCGACAGTAGCCAATAATTTTATCAGCGCGATGGCCTGCGGCGCGCTGGGATTTTCCGATGCCGGACTGGTGTTCCTCGGCGCCGGGGTCTTCTCCTGGCTGAGCCTCGAGCCGGCGATCCTCCAGCGTCTGCGCAGCGCAGGCGAGCTGCCGACGCCGCTGCGCGCCTCGCTGGGGATCCAGCTGGCGCCTGCGCTGGTGGCCTGCAGCGCCTGGCTCAGCGTCAACGGCGGGGAGGCCGATACCTTCGCTAAGCTGCTGTTTGGTTACGGCCTGCTGCAGCTGCTGTTTATGCTCCGTCTGATGCCCTGGTATCTTCGTCAGCCGTTCAATGCTTCTTTCTGGAGCTTCTCGTTCGGCATTTCCGCGCTGGCCACCACCGGTCTGCATCTCGGCCAGGCCAGGGGAGACGGCTTTTTTCATCATCTGGCGATGCCGCTATTTATTTTTAGCAATCTGGTTGTCGGCCTGCTGCTGCTGCGTACAGCGTTGCTGTTGGTCAGCGGAAAACTGTTGCTCCAGGTCGACCGGGAAACACTCCTGAATAAGAAGGAAGGATCATGACAATGCGTGACGCGGATTATTTTAGTCAAAAATACAGCCTGACCCGCACCCATTCCGAGGTGCTGCATGCCGCGACGATTGTGCCACCGGGGCGGGCGCTGGATCTGGGCTGCGGCAACGGGCGTAACAGCCTTTATCTGGCGGCGAACGGCTTCGCGGTGACGGCGTGGGATAAAAATCCGATGAGCGTCAACAATCTGGAAAGTATTCGCGCCGCCGAGCGACTGGATAATCTGCAAACGGCGGTGAAAGACCTCAACAGCCTGAGCTTTGACGGCGAGTATGACCTGATCCTCTCCACCGTAGTGATGATGTTCCTCGAGCCTGACACCATCCCGGGCCTGATCGCCAATATGCAGCGCTGCACCGCCGCCGGCGGCTATAACCTGATTGTGGCGGCGATGGATACCGAAGACTATCCCTGCACCGTCGGCTTCCCGTTTGCCTTTAAACCTGATGAGCTTCGTGATTATTACCAGGGCTGGGAGCTGCTGAAATACAATGAGGACGTCGGCGAGCTGCATCGCACCGACGCCAACGGCAATCGCATCAAATTGCGCTTCGCCACCCTGTTGGCGCGCAAGCCTGCCTGATTTGCCGCGGCGTGGGAAGCTGAGCATGGCCCGCGCCGCATTCCCCGCCAAAGCCTGGGCAAGACAGAGACCCGTTGCGGCGAAAATGAGCCAGGAAAACCGCGCGATACCCCTTTTAAGTGATTATTTATTAACGTAATGTTCAGGCCATCAATATTTATAAATCTTCCTTGACGAAGCCCTTTTTTTGTCACAAAACTAGTGGGTCCTATTTGCTATAACGTCTGCCGAAAAAAAACTGCATTTACAGGGATCTCTCTATGCGTACTCGCGTTTTACTGAAAGTCGCCGCTCTGGCGGGAATATTGGCGTTGACCGGCTGTGCGGCGAAAGTGGCGCAACCGGATCAGTATTCGGGCTTCTTAAAAGATTATTCCAGTTTGAAAGAAACGACCTCTGCCTCCGGCAAGCCGGAGCTGCGCTGGATCGATCCGAACTTCAATCCGGCCAACTATGACAATATCGTTTATCACCCGGTGACCTACTATCCGGTACCGAAGCCGACCACCCAGGTAGGGGAGAAGGCGCTGCAGGATATTCTTAACTACACCAACAAAGAGCTGAAACAGGCTATTTCCGAGCGTAAACCGCTGGCCACTACCGCCGGCAAGCGCAGCCTCATCTTCCGCGGGGCGATCACCGGGGTGGACTCCAGCAAAGAGGGGCTGCAGTTCTATGAAGTGATCCCGGTCGCTATGATTGTCGCCGGCACCCAGGCCGCCACCGGCCATCGTACCATGGACACCGATCTGTACTTTGAGGCGGAGGTCATTGACGCCAGCACCAATAAGCCGGTCATCAAGGTAGTTCGTAAAGGGGAAGGCAAAACCCTGGCGAATGAGAATACACCGCTGACCGTCGATACCCTGAAGCAGGTTATCGATGATATGGCGGTCGACGCCGTTAAATTCGATCCCTCTCAGCGTTAATCGTGCCAGCGCCGTCTGACGACGGCGCTGTTTTTCTTCAGCCTCCTCAGGCCAGCCTTCGGCGCAGCAATAGCTGTTCCGGTTTGGCAAACATCACCAGGTTACCCAGCAGGATCAGCGCCAGCCCGATCACGGCGCTGCTGTGCCAGACATACCCTTCATAGACGGTGGAAATGGATAAGGCGACCAGCGGAAACAGCAGCGTACTGTAGGCGGCTTTGCTGGCGCCGATGCGCCCAACGAGAGTGAAATAGGCGCCAAAGGCGATGACCGAGCCGAACAGCGCCAGGTAAAGCAGGGCGCCCAGATAGCTGACGGTCCATTCTGGCATAAAATTATCGCCGCGCAGCAGAGCGATTGCCCCCATCACCAGCGTGCCGTAGAGCATCGCCCAGCTGTTGGTGGTCAGCGTTTCCAGCCCGCGGCGCTGGTGGCGAATACTGAACATATTGCCGAGCGAAAAACCGTAGGTACCCAGGGCGCTCAACCCGATCCCCCACAGCAGCGAGGCGTTTAGTCCGTTGGCCAGCAGGTCGTCCCAGAACAGGATGACGATACCGGCGAGACCCAGCGCGGCGGCGGCCCAGAAGCGGCCCGGCGGCTGCTGGCGAAAAAAGAGAAAGCTGTTGATGGCGTTAAACAGTACCGCCATCGAAAAGATCACCGATTCCAGACCGGTATTGATCCAGGCGGCGGCGGTATAAAAACACCAGAAATTAAAGCAGAAGACGCAGCAGCCCTGCAGCAGGCAGCAGAGATGATCTTTCGCGCCCAGCGGCCGCAGGCGTCGTGTGACGAGCAGAATCGCCAGCATCGTGACGCTGGCTACGGCGAAACGCCAGAAAATCGATACCGGCGCGGCCACCGGTCCCTGTTGTAAAAAAATCGCAATCCACGTTGTACCCCAGATCACGACAACGAGTGCATAGAGTAATGCGTTCACCCTGGTTCTCCTCTACCTGTTGATGGGAGGAGTATGCCGGCTGCCGCCTGCTGCGGCTTTCACCGGTTTGTTGTCGGCTTGCAAATTCTTGCGCTTATTTGCCATCCGCTGGCGGTGAGGACTGGAAACCGCGCCGTAGTCTCCCTAGACTAGGGCTTTTACAGACAATGTGTGAAGACGATGGGTTACGGGACATTTGAAACATTACGGCGACAGAACGCGGTGCTGAAGGGAACCGTGGAGCTGAATTCCGGTATTCAACTGGCCGCCTGGTATAACAATTGCGATACCGTGACGGTGCGCAGCGACCATCATACCTTAAGTCTGTACGTGGCTGATGGCTACGAAAGCTATCAAAAGACGCCGCACGGCTGGAAAAATGGCGGCGGCCCGGACCGTTTTTGTCTGATGCCGAAAGGCGATGAAAGCGTATGGGATATCCGCGGCGATCTGTCGTTTGTGCATCTTTACTGTACCGATGCGCACCTGCGTCGCGTCGGCGAGGAGGTGTGGGACCGCAGCCCGGCGAATTTCACCCTACAGGAAAAGACCTTCGCCAGCGATGATAAAATCACCGCAGTGTATCGTCAGTTTTTGCTCGCTAACGACTGGCGGCAGCCGGCGAACCAGCTGACCCTCAGCGCCGCCAGCAGCTTACTGCTTACCCATCTGATCCAGCACTATTCCACCGTGCAGTGGCGTTTGCCGACGGTCACCGGCGGGCTGGCGCCAGGCGTAAAGCGTCACGTACTGGCCTGGATCGATGCTCATCTCGATCAGCCCTTGACCCTGGCCGACCTGGCGCAGCAGGCGGGTCTGAGTGAGTTTCATTTTGCTCGTATGTTTCGTCAGTCGCTAAATATGGCTCCGCATCAGTACGTCATGCAGCAGCGAATGGCGAAGGCGCAAAACCTGATCTGCCATAGCGCGCTGCCGTTAACCGAGATAGCGCTGGCCTGTGGTTTTAGCTCCCCCAGCCATTTCAGCCATCGGGTCAAAGCCGCCACCGGCCTGACGCCCTCCCAGCTACGGGCGGCGCAGCGCGGATAGCACGCCGTAACTCACCCCGCCGAGCACCACGCCCCAGAAGGCGGAGCCAATTCCCGCCAGCGTCACCCCGCTGGCGGTGACCAGGAAGGTTAACACCGCCGCATCGCGTTCACTGGCCTGATGCACCGCCTGAAACAGACTCCCGCCGATGGTGCCGAGCAGCGCCAGACCCGCCAGCATCTGGATCCACGCCGGCGGCAGGGCCGACATCAGGGCGGTGATTGACCCGCCGAACAGACCGGCCAGCAGATAAAAACCGCCCGCAGCTATGGCCGCCAGCCAGCGCTGGTTCGGATCCGGGTGCGCCTCCGGGCTCTGGCATATGGCGGCGGTGATCGCCGCGATGCAGATGGAATAAACCCCAAACGGCGCCAGCAGTAGTGCCAACCCCCCGCAAACGACGATCAGTGCGGAGACCGGTACGGTATAGCCTGATGCCTGCAGGGTGGCGAACCCTGGAGCGTTCTGCGAGGCCATGGTGACGAGGAAGAAAGGCAGACCGACGCTGAGCAAAAGCGCCGGAGTAAACTGCGGGGCGACCCATTCCGGCGTCACAAATGCCAGCGGCACGGCGGCGCTAGCCACATCCCCGGACGCCGCCGCAATCAGCGCTCCAATCACCAGCGCGGCCACCACGGCGAAGCGGGGCCACAGCGCTTTACACAGCAGCCAGGCGGCGAGCATCCCGCCGCACAGCGGCAGATGATCCTGTAAGCCGGCGAAGGCCTGCAAACCAAACCGTAGCAGGATCCCAGCCAGCATCGCGGCGGCCAGCGAATGGGGAATGATCTTCATCAGCCGGGCAAACAGGCCGGTGGCGCCGCAGATAACGATCAGCGCGTTGGCGAAAATAAAGATCCCCACGGCCTCGGCGAGGGTCACCCCCTGCAGGCCGCTAACTAACAGCGCAGCGCCCGGCGTTGACCAGGCGGTGAGCACAGGAACTTTCCGCCAGGCGCTCAGCGCGAGAGTACTGATGCCCATGGCGAGGCCAAGAGCCGTCATCCAGCCGGCGATCTGCCCGGGGGTAGCGCCGGCCGCGGCGGCGGCCTGCCAGATGATGGCGGCGGAGCTGGCGTACCCCACCAACACGGCGACGAAGCCAGCGAACAGAGTGGGAAGCGGAAGACTAAACGAGCGCATAGATGATTCTCATGTGCGTTATAACATCCATTCAATGTATCATTGTGCGTTATAACGTACAAGCGGTGGTTCGCGCAGCTAACCTGGGAGAAAAACTCGCCGCCAGTGGCGTACGATGCCGTTAAACGTCCTGAAAAAATCAGACAAATGGCGGTATACTTTGCGCAGTAAAAACAGGAGGAAGGATGAATATTGCGCAACATCTGGCGGCAACGCTTAAAACCCTGCGCCAGCAGCGAGGCTGGAGCCTGTCGCGACTGGCGGAAGAGACCGGGGTGTCGAAAGCCATGCTCGGGCAGATTGAGCGGAATGAATCAAGTCCAACGGTGGCGACGCTGTGGAAGATTGCCACCGGGCTGAACGTACCGTTTTCGGCGTTCATCGTCCCGGACGCCAGCGCCGCGCCCTCCGCGTTTGATCCGCAGCAGCAGGCGATGGTGGTGACGCCAGTATTCCCGTGGGATCCCGAGCTGCGCTTTGACCATTTTTCGATAACCCTTGCCCCCGGCGCGCTGAGCGAATCAACGCCGCATGAGAAAGGGGTGATTGAGCATGTGGTAGTGATAAGTGGTACGCTGGATTTGTGCTTACAAGGGGAGTGGCACTCGCTGCAGGCGGGTGAGGGTAGGCGTTTCGCCGGCGACGCGACGCATGCGTATCGTAACCGCGGCGCCCAGGCGGCCCATTTCCATTCTCTTATCCATTATCCAAAAGAAAAAACCGCGAGCGAACCCGCGGCCAGACAAGATGACTGATGATAACCACTCACAACGTGACGAGGAAAATCCGGAATACGTGATGACAGTACTCTTCGCCGTGATTTGAGGGAAATATCTTTTCCGTCAATACTTTGTTGAAAAGTGAAAATTCGTCGTCGCGCGACGGCGGAAAAGGTTTTCGTCTGCGCCCGGTTCTGACTACAATAGCCGCCATTTCGACCCCCTTATACTGGATAACAACACGCGTATGCGCCTGCACAATCATCGTCTTGAACTTCTTAGTCCTGCCCGGGACGCCGGTATCGCTCGCGAAGCGATCCTTCACGGCGCCGATGCCGTTTACATCGGTGGACCTGGCTTTGGTGCCCGCCACAACGCCAGCAACAGTCTGAGCGATATCGCCGGGCTGGTGCCTTTCGCTCATCGCTTTGGCGCAAAGGTATTTGTGACGCTGAACACCATTCTGCATGACGATGAACTGGAGCCGGCGCAGCGGCTGATTACCGATCTCTACGACGCAGGCGTCGATGCGCTGATCGTGCAGGATATGGGGATCATGGAGCTGGATCTGCCGCCGACTGAGCTGCACGCCAGCACCCAGTGCGATATTCGCAGTGTGGAAAAAGCGAAGTTTCTCTCCGACGCCGGCTTCAGTCAGATCGTGCTGGCGCGCGAACTGAACCTCAGTCAAATTAAAGCCATTTACGACCACACTGACGCCACTATCGAATTCTTTATCCATGGCGCGCTGTGCGTGGCCTATTCCGGGCAGTGTTACATTTCGCACGCCCAGACCGGACGCAGCGCCAACCGCGGCGACTGCTCGCAGGCTTGCCGCTTGCCGTATACCCTGAAGGACGATCAGGGGCGGGTGGTGGCCTATGAGAAACATCTCCTGTCGATGAAGGATAACGATCAGACCGCCAACCTGGCGGCGCTGATCGACGCTGGCGTACGCTCCTTCAAAATTGAAGGCCGTTACAAAGACATGAGTTATGTGAAAAACATCACTGCGCACTACCGTCAAATGCTGGATGCCATTATCGAAGATCGCGGCGACCTGGCGCGCGCCTCGGCTGGACGCACTGAGCATTTCTTTATCCCGTCCACGGATAAAACCTTCCACCGGGGCAGCACTGACTACTTTGTTAATGCCCGCAAAGGCGATATCGGCGCCTTTGATTCGCCGAAATTTATCGGCCTGCCGGTGGGTGAAGTTCTGAAGGTAGGCAAAGACCATCTCGACGTTGAAGTCAGTGAACCGTTAACCAACGGCGATGGTCTCAACGTGATGATTAAGCGCGAAGTGGTGGGCTTCCGTGCTAATACCGTGGAAAAAACCGGCGAAAACCGTTATCGGGTATGGCCGAACGAGATGCCAGCGGATCTGCATAAAGTGCGCCCCCATCAGCCGCTCAACCGCAACCTCGATCATAACTGGCAACAGGCGCTGCTAAAGACCTCCAGCGAACGCCGCATCGCGGTAGATGTGACGTTGAGCGGCTGGCAGGAGCAGCTGGTTCTCACCATGACCTGTGAAGATGGCGTCAGCGTGACCCACACCCTTGACGGGGAGTTCGCCGAAGCTAACCAGGCGGAGAAAGCGTTGACCAACCTGCGTGACGGTGTCACAAAACTGGGGCAAACCATTTACTATGCGCGCGAGGTGCAGGTTAATCTGCCGCCGCTGTTTGTGCCCAACAGCCTGCTCAACCAGCTGCGTCGGGAAACTGCGGAGATGCTGGATGAAGCGCGCCTCAACGCCTGGCAGCGCGGCACCCGCAAGCCGGTCTCCGTACCGCCGCCGGTCTACCCTGAGACCCATCTCTCCTTCCTCGCCAACGTCTATAACCACAAGGCGCGTGCGTTCTACCAGCGCTATGGCGTACAGTTGATCGACGCCGCCTATGAAGCGCACGAAGAGAAGGGCGATGTGCCGGTGATGATCACTAAGCATTGTCTGCGGTTCGCCTTCAACCTCTGCCCGAAGCAGGCGAAAGGCTCCATCAAGAGCTGGAAAGCCACGCCGATGCAGCTGATCCATGGCGATGAGGTCCTGACCCTGAAGTTTGACTGCCGTCCGTGCGAAATGCACGTGGTCGGCAAGATCAAAAACCATATCCTCAAAATGCCGCACCCGGGCAGCATTGTGGCCTCCGTCAGCCCGGACGATCTGATGAAGACGCTGCCGAAGCGCAAAGGGGCCTGATTCGAGTCGATGCTATTGGCAGGATGCCCGCGGTTTACGGTCGTCCTGCCAGCGGTGATGTTCGCGCAGGTCTGCGGCGGCCTCCTCGTGCTGGCTGCGAAGCTCATCGCTATCCGCTTCGTGCAGCAGCTGCTGTTCGAGACTTTGCACCGGAAAGTACTCGTGTCCCTGACGATGGGCCAACAGATGCCCGGAAAATAATGCGCACAGCAACAGCAGGGCGCTTATGCTTCTCTTTAACATACCTTTTCTCGACGGAACAATGGCGTGGACATACTATGTCAGGCGCAATGCAGGCTTTTTTTCGGGCATCTCAAAGAACGGCAAGAGTTTGTCAACGATGGCTGACGAAGGATGAAAAAAGGCCTGACGCGGAAGGCCAGGCCAGAGTGTTACGCTTTCGGCGGCAGCGGTTTCCCGCTGTGCTCGCTTCCTTTTGGCGGCTGCTTGCCGTTGTGCGGCGGTTGTTTACCATCGTGTTGCGGCTGTTTACCGTCGTGCTGCGGCTGTTTGCCGTCTCGTTGTGGCTGTTTGCTGTTGTATTGCGCTTGCTTACCTTCGTGTTGGCCGTTTTTCACCGGCGGTTTACCCTGATGCTGCGCGCCTTTTTCCGGCGGCGGCGGCGGGTTGTCGGCAGCAAAAGCCCATGACGACATTCCAAGCGTCATTACGGCGGAGAGTAAAGCTAACTTCTTCATAGCAATATCCTTTCTTCAGATGTATCGCCGTATTTCATCAGGCAAAAGTGAAGATAAGATGGAGAAGTCCCTTTTCGGACCTCTCTGCATCCCACTCAGACTTTTAGCCCTGCAGCGGTCATCAGCAGGCGAAACAGCAGGCTAATGGCGGCCAGCGTCAGTACGCTGCCTCCCCAGAGCGCGATCAGCCACAGCAGACGTTTAGGCCAGGCAGTATGCATCAGTGATATCCCTCCCCGGGCTGAACTTTGCCGCGGAACACGTAATAGCTCCAGCAGGTGTAGCCAAGAATGACCGGAATAATCAGCAGGGCGCCCACCAGCATAAAGCCCTGGCTTTGCGGGGGAGCGGCAGCCTGCCACAGCGTGATGGCCGGCGGGATAATATGCGGCCAGATGCTGATCCCCAGTCCGCTGAAGCCGAGAAAGACCAGGCCCAGCGTCAGCGTGAAGGGCGAAACATGGCGGTCGCGCTGATGCAGCGTGCGCCACAGCCAGCCGCTAACGAGGATCACCAGCAGCGGTACCGGCAGCAGGAAATAGAGATTCGGCAGGCTGAACCAGCGGGCAGCAATCGCCGGGTGCGCCAGCGGAGTCCACAGGCTGATGACGGCAAACACCGCCAGCAGGGCACCCAGCAACTGCCGCGATGCGCTGCGCATTCTCTGCTGCAGCGCGCCTTCACTTTTCATCACCAGCCAGGTGGCGCCGAGCAGCGCATAGGCCACGCATAGTCCGAATCCGCAGAACAGGCTGAACGGAGTCAGCCAGTCAAACATGCCGCCGCTGAAGGCGCGACCGCTGACGGTGAAACCGTTGATCACCGCCCCGACCACCACGCCCTGGCTGAAGGTTGCCAGCAGGGAGCCGCCAAAAAAGGCGCGATCCCAGAATGGCCGGTGCGACGGCGTGGCCTGGAAGCGAAACTCAAAGGCGACGCCGCGAAAAATCAGGCCGATCAGCATCAGGGTCAGGGGGATCGACAGGGCGTCGATGATCACCGCGTAGGCGAGGGGAAAGGCGCCAAACAGGCCGGCGCCGCCGAGCACCAGCCAGGTTTCATTGCCATCCCATACCGGCGCGACGCTGTTGACCATTACGTCGCGATCCCCGCCGCCCCGCACCGTGCTGAACAGCAGGCCAATGCCCAGATCAAAGCCATCCATGACGATGTACATCAGCGTGGCAAAGACGATAATCACGAACCAGATCACCGATAATTCGATACCCATTAGCGGGACTCCTTCTGCAGATAACCTTCAGTGGCGGCGGACAGCGGGCGGGCGGGCGTACCGGTTGTCGCCGGGAGCATCTCCTGCGGCCCCTTGCGAATCAGGCGCAGCATATAGCTGTAGCCGACGCCGAAGACGGCGCTGTACACTACGATAAAGGTCAATAAACTGACCGACATATGCAGATCGCCATGAGCGGAAACGGCATCGGCGGTGCGCTGAACGCCATACACCACCCAGGGTTGGCGGCCCACCTCGGTGGTCACCCAGCCGGCGAGAATAGCGATCAGGCCGGATGGCCCCATCCACAGGGCAAAACGCAGAAACGGCCGCGAGTGGTATAGCCGGTCGCCGCGACGCAGCCACAGGGCCAGCACGCCCAGCAGCAGCATCAACATGCCTAGCCCGGCCATCAGGCGAAATGACCAGAACACCACAGTAGAATTCGGGCGCTCCTCAGGAGCGAACTCTTTCAACGCCGGCACCTGTTTATCAAGACTGTGGGTGAGGATCAGACTGCCCAGGGCCGGGATCTCAAGCCCGTAGCGGGTGCGCTCCTGGTCCATATCGGGCCAGCCAAACAGCAGCAACGGCGTTGGCTCACCCGGCGGATTTTCCCAGTGCCCCTCAATGGCGGCGATTTTCGCCGGCTGGTGCTTCAGGGTATTCAGGCCATGCATATCGCCGATCAGCGCCTGGACGGGGGCGACCAGCAGCGTCATCCATAGCGCCATCGAGAACATCTTACGGATCGCCGGCGACTGATTGCCGCGCAGCAGATGCCAGGCCGCCGAGGCGCCGACAAACAGCGCGCTACTGAGAAATGCCGCTACTGTCATATGCAATAATCGGTAGGGGAACGACGGATTAAAGATCACCGCCAGCCAGTCGACGGGCACGACTTGGCCATCAACGATCTCAAACCCCTGCGGGGTCTGCATCCAGCTGTTAGAGGCGAGGATCCAGAAGGTGGAGATGATAGTACCCAGCGCCACCATGCAGGTGGCGAAAAAGTGTAGCCCCGGCCCCACGCGGTTCCAGCCGAAAAGCATCACCCCGAGGAAGCCCGCTTCCAGAAAAAATGCCGTCAGGACTTCATAGGTCAGCAGAGGGCCGGTTATGCTGCCTGCAAACTGTGAGAAACCGCTCCAGTTGGTGCCGAACTGGTAGGCCATCACCAGCCCGGAAACGACCCCCATACCGAAGTTGACGGCGAAAATCTTCGACCAGAAATGGTACAGCGAGCGCCAGACGGGATTTTTTGTTTTTAGCCATAAGCCTTCGAGCACCGCCAGATAGCTGGCCAGTCCGATGGTAATGGCGGGGAAGATAATATGAAATGAGACCGTAAAAGCGAATTGAACTCGCGCCAGATGGAATGCATCAAGACCGAACATGCAGGACTCCACAACAAAATTGATTCAGCGCAATTTTAGGTGGAGTGACGACTGAGGGGCAGAGGCAGTCACGCCATTTTTTATCATAACAGTTGGCCGCTGTTATGATTTTTCAGCTGTTGCCAGGGCGAGAAAATATCCTTGCGCAACCTTGATTAATCCCTGCGGAAGGTGATTAGGCGTCTATTCCGCTGTCTGTCATATTATTGCTAACGGCTGGCTACGCGGCCCTGCCGCCGGTATGGCGTAGTCACCTGGTCGGCATAATATATCCTTACCACCCCCCGTAGCTCATATTTTGGCTTACGAAATCCGCCACGGATTTTTACTCTGATTTATTGTCACTCATTAGTATGAGAATAAGTAAAAACGCTGAGCCGGTTAATCGTAAATTAAATAATAATAAATTGTCGGCTCCGCGGCTAATTTGTACTGTATGAGCTCGGGAATAAATAAAAGGGAATGCCAATGTCTGAAAAAGGATTACAGAGTCTGTGCATTACGCTTGGCGTAATGATTATCTTCTGGTTTGTTTTAATCTCGCTATTCTGGGTGGTGATATTTTAAACTCATCCCGTGCTATCACGGCGACGCGGCCGCCGCTGCAGATATAACAGTTACAGGAAACTATGATTTTTTTATAACTGATATATGATAATGGGACGTTATCGTACGGGGACGGCCGCAATGAAAAAGTATCAACAGTTGGCGCAGCAACTGACCGAGCAGATCGCCCTTGGCGTCTGGTTGCCTGGCGATCGGCTGCCGTCGCTGCGCGAGCAGGTGATCAGCAGCGGCATGAGCTTTATGACCGTCAGCCATGCCTATCAGCTGCTGGAAAGCCAGGGGCGCATCGTCGCCCGTCCGCAGTCGGGTTATTATGTTGCCCCTCAGCCGGTGAAGCTCCGCCAGCCGGCGCCGCCTGCCCAAGTCACTCGCGATGAAGCCGTCGATATCAATACCTATATCTTTGAGGTGCTCCAGGCCAGCCGCCAGGCGTCGATGCTGCCCTTTGCCTCGGCCTTTCCGGACCCGCGTCTCTTCCCGCTGCAGCAGCTCAACCGCTCGCTGGCGCAGGTGAGTAAAACCGCCACCGCCATGAGCGTCATTGAGAATCTGCCGCCGGGCAATGCAGAACTTCGGCATGCCATTGCCCGTCGCTATGCCCTGCAGGGGATGAACGTCTCGCCGGACGAGATCGTCATCACCGCCGGGGCGCTGGAGGCGCTTAACCTCAGCCTGCAGGCGGTGACCGAGCCGGGAGACTGGGTGGTGGTGGAAAACCCCTGCTTCTACGGCGCCCTGCAGGCGCTGGAGAGGCTGCGTTTGAAAGCATTGTCGGTGGCCACTGACGTCAGGGAAGGCATTGATCTGACGGCGCTGGAGGCGGCCCTGCAAAACTATCCGGTGAAGGCCTGCTGGCTGATGACCAACGGCCAAAATCCGCTCGGCTTCACCCTCAGCGCTGAAAAAAAAGCGGCGCTGGTGGCGCTGCTGGCGCGCTATAACGTGATGTTGATCGAAGATGATGTCTACAGCGAGCTCTATTTTGGCCGCGAAAAGCCGTTACCGGCGAAGTTCTGGGATCGCCAGGAGATGACGCTGCACTGCAGCTCGTTCTCAAAATGTCTGGTACCCGGCTTTCGTATCGGCTGGGTGGCGGCCGGCAAACAGGCGCGGCGGATCCAGCAGCTCCAGCTGATGAGTACGCTTTCCACCAGTTCGCCGATGCAGTTAGCCCTGGTGGATTACCTGTCCACCAAGCGCTATGACGCCCACCTGCGCCGTCTACGTCGTCAGCTGGCGGAGCGTAAACAGCAGGCCTGGCAGGCGCTGCTGCGCCATCTGCCGCCGGAGGTCATCGTCCACCACAGCGACAGCGGCTACTTTCTGTGGATCGAACTACCGGAAGGGGCCGACGCTAGCGCACTTAGCGCCCGGGCGCTGGCGTCGCACATCAGCATTGCCCCAGGGAAAATGTTCTCCACCTCCGACAGCTGGACCTCGTTTTTCCGTTTTAATACCGCCTGGGGCTGGGGGGAACGCGAAGAGCAGGGGGTGAAGCGCCTGGGGGAGCTTATTCGCGAACAGCTTGCCTGACCCTGTCGTTTATTTTTCTCATCATAAACATTCTGCGAAAATAAGCGAAAGAGGATTTTTATCGAGGCCGGTCATTATTTTACCGGCGCTCACCATAGGAAATATGCATACCCCTCCTCATTCCCTAACTCGTTGTCTATAATCCATAAAGTCCTGCTTGTGTTGGCGATTTTTACGTAATGCGTCCCGGGTCACAACCTGAATAAATTCCCCTGGGGGCGTTAATCCGCTGACTACCCTTATTTCAGGAGATATTTTTACGGCACGGCTGCCGCTAATTCCTTTGTGACAGGAGTAACACCTGATGAGCAAAAAAATTGCCCGTTGCAGCCTTTATGTGCTGGGTATGGCTTGTTTGACCGTTCAGGCGGCAGAGCCGCTCACCTCGCTGGATAAACCGGAAGGGCGGCTCGATATTATTGCCTGGCCGGGATATATCGAACGCGGTCAGACCGACAAACAGTACGACTGGGTGAGTCAGTTCGAAAAGGACACCGGTTGCCAGGTTAATGTCAAAACCGCTGCCACCTCTGACGAGATGGTCAGTCTGATGGCCAAAGGCGGCTACGATCTGGTCACCGCCTCGGGTGATGCTTCGCTGCGCCTGATCATGGGCAAACGCGTGCAGCCGATCAACACGGCGCTGATTGCCGGCTGGGGCTCCCTTGATCCGCGTATTGCGAAGGGGGCGTGGTTTAACGTCGGCGGTAAAGTCTATGGCACGCCGTATCAGTGGGGGCCGAACCTGCTGATGTACAACACCCGCGTATTCCCGACGCCGCCGGACAGCTGGCGCGTGGTGTTCGTCAAGCAGGATCTACCGGATGGTAAAACCAACCAGGGGCGGGTGCAGGCCTATGATGGCCCGATCTATATCGCCGACGCCGCGCTGTTTGTCAAAGCCACCCGGCCGCAGCTGGGGATCGAAGACCCCTATCAACTGACCGAAACCCAGTACAACGCGGTGCTGAAAGTCCTGCGCGACCAGCAACCGCTGATCCATCGCTACTGGCATGACGCCACCGTACAGATGAACGACTTCAAAAACGAAGGGGTAGCCGCCTCCAGTTCGTGGCCCTATCAAGCCAACGGCCTGAAGGCGGAAGGCCAGCCGGTCGCCACCGTGTTCCCGAAGGAGGGGGTAACCGGCTGGGCGGATACCACCATGCTGCACAGCGAGGCGAAGCACCCGGTCTGCGCCTATAAATGGATGAACTGGTCGCTCACGCCGAAGGTGCAGGGCGATGTGGCGGCATGGTTCGGTTCGCTGCCGGTGGTGCCTGAGGGCTGTAAAGCCAGCGCGCTGCTCGGTGATAAAGGCTGTGAGACCAACGGCTATGAGCAGTTTAACCGCATTCACTTCTGGAAAACGCCGGTTGCGGAAGGCGGGAAATACGTGCCCTATAGCCGCTGGACTCAGGACTATATTGCGATAATGGGCGGCCGCTAAGGATCGGAGGCAAACAATGACGTACGCGGTCGAGTTCCAGAATGTATCGCGCCTGTATGGCGATGTGCGGGCGGTGGATGGGGTTAGCATTGGCATACGCGATGGAGAATTTTTCTCGATGCTGGGTCCGTCCGGCTCGGGTAAAACCACCTGCCTGCGGCTGATCGCCGGTTTTGAGCAGCTCTCCGGCGGAACCATCCATATCTTTGGTCAGCCGGCCAGCGAACTGCCGCCCTGGCAGCGGGATGTGAATACCGTGTTCCAGGACTACGCGCTATTTCCCCACATGTCGATCCTTGACAACGTCGCCTACGGCCTGATGGTCAAAGGCATGGCGAAGAAAGCGCGCCATGCCCGCGCCCAGGAGGCGCTGGAGAAGGTGGCCCTTGGCTTTGCTCATCATCGCAAGCCCTCCCAGCTCTCCGGCGGCCAGCGGCAGCGGGTCGCGATTGCCCGGGCGCTGGTGAACCAGCCGCGGGTGCTGCTGCTCGATGAGCCGCTGGGCGCTCTGGATTTGAAACTCCGCGAGCAGATGCAGGTGGAGTTGAAAAAGCTGCAGCAGTCGCTGGGGATCACCTTCATCTTCGTGACCCACGACCAGAGCGAAGCGCTGTCGATGTCGGATCGCGTGGCGGTGTTTAACAACGGGCGCATTGAGCAGGTGGATGCCCCGCAGGATCTCTATCTGCACCCCAGGACCGCGTTTGTGGCCGGTTTTGTCGGCACCGCCAACGTTTTTGCAGCCGAGGCGGCCCGACGATTGTGCGGGATGGCGGGCAGCTGGTCGCTGCGTCCGGAGCATGTTCGCCTGCAGGGCGGCGGCGAGGTGCAGGTGCAGGGTGTGGTGCAGGCGGTGCAGTATCAGGGGGCGGCGACGCGGATCGAGCTCCGCCTCGCGGATGGCGACAAACTGCTGGTCAGCCAGGCCAACATCGATGGCGCGGCGGCGGCCAGCGTTCCGCGAACCGGGCAAATAGTACAGGCGTCATGGTCGCGCTCGGCGATGACCCCGCTGGAAAGCGGAGGCTGAGATGACCATGGCAATAATTCCTGCGCAGACCGGGCGCATATCGGGGATCTTCTGGCGCCGACCGGCGCTGGGCCTGTTTTTACTGCTGCTCGGGCCGCTGATGTGGTTTGGCATCGTCTATCTGGGATCGCTGCTGACCCTGCTGTGGCAGAGCATTTATACCTTTGACGACTTCACCATGTCGGTGACCAGCGACTTCACGCTGGCTAACCTGCGGGCGCTGTTCAACCCTGCCAACTACGACATTATTGTGCGGACCCTGGTGATGGCACTGTGCGTCACGCTGGCCAGCGCGCTGCTGGCGCTGCCGATGGCCTGGTATATGGCGCGCTATACCAGCGGCAAAATGAAGGCCTTCTTTTATATCGCGGTCATGCTGCCAATGTGGGCCAGCTATATCGTCAAAGCCTATGCGTGGGTGCTGCTGCTGGCGAAAGATGGCGTGGCGCAGTGGTTCCTCGGTCATCTTGGACTGGAGGGGGCGCTGAACGCGCTGTTGAGCGTCCCGGCGATCGGCGGCAATACCTTGTCCACCTCCGGCCTTGGACGCTTTCTGGTGTTCGTCTACATCTGGCTGCCGTTTATGATCCTGCCGGTGCAGGCGGCGCTGGAGCGTATTCCGGGATCGTTGCTACAGGCCTCGGCCGATCTCGGCGCGGCCCCGCGGCAGACCTTTCGCTACGTGGTGCTGCCGCTGGCCATTCCCGGCATCGCCGCTGGGTCGATCTTCACCTTTTCGCTGACGCTAGGCGACTTTATCGTGCCGCAGCTGGTGGGCCCGCCGGGATACTTTATCGGCAATATGGTTTACTCGCAGCAGGGGGCGATCGGCAATATGCCGATGGCGGCGGCGTTTACCCTGGTGCCTATCGTCTTGATTGCCCTCTATCTGGCGTTCGTGAAACGTCTGGGAGCCTTCGATGCACTCTGAACGCGCGCCCTGGTATCTGCGACTGGCGACCTGGGGCGGGGTGATATTCCTCCACTTTCCGCTGCTGATTATCGCCATCTATGCTTTTAATACGGAAGATGCAGCCTTTAGCTTTCCGCCGCAGGGGCTGACGCTGCGCTGGTTCAGCGAGGCGGCCGGGCGCAGCGACATTCTGCAGGCAGTGACACTGTCACTTAAAATCGCCGCCCTGTCGACCGCCATTGCCTTAGTGCTTGGCACGCTGGCTGCAGGAGCCCTGTGGCGCAGCGCCTTTTTTGGCAAAAATGCGGTGTCGCTACTGCTGCTGCTGCCTATCGCCCTGCCGGGGATCATTACCGGCTTGGCACTCCTGACGGCGTTCAAAGCGGTCGGCCTTGAGCCTGGCCTGCTGACGATCGTGGTGGGGCACGCGACCTTCTGCGTGGTGGTGGTGTTTAACAACGTCATCGCCCGTTTCCGCCGGACTTCGTGGAGTATGGTGGAAGCCTCGATGGATTTAGGCGCTACCGGTTGGCAGACCTTTCGTTACGTAGTGCTGCCCAATCTGGGGTCGGCGCTGCTGGCGGGGGGAATGCTGGCATTTGCTCTGTCGTTTGATGAAATTATCGTTACCACTTTTACCGCGGGGCATGAACGCACCTTGCCGCTGTGGTTGCTGAATCAGCTGGGGCGGCCGCGAGATGTGCCCGTCACCAACGTTGTCGCGCTGTTGGTGATGCTGGTAACGACGATACCAATCTTAGGGGCCTGGTGGCTCACCCGCGACGGCGATAACGACGCCGGAAACGGGAAATAAAACCATGAAACAGGATAATGCTATGCAACACAACCTATTGATAAACGGTAAGTTAGTGGCAGGTGAAGGCGAGAAGGTTCCGGTATATAACCCTGCAACCGGCGAAGTGATCCTGGAGATTGCCGAAGCGACAGCGGCCCAGGTCGATGCCGCCGTTGAGGCGGCGGACCGGGCATTCGATGCCTGGAGTCAGACGACGCCGAAGACGCGTGCGGAATGTCTCCTGAAGCTGGCGGACGCCATCTCGGCGCAGGCTGAAACCCTGGCGCAGCTGGAGTCGCTGAACTGCGGCAAGCCGCTGCACTGCGTGATTAATGATGAAATGCCGGCCATCGCCGACGTCTTCCGCTTCTTCGCCGGCGCCGCTCGCTGCCTGCCGGGGATGGCGGCCGGAGAGTATCTCGAAGGGCATACCTCAATGATCCGCCGCGATCCGGTGGGCGTGGTGGCCTCCATCGCGCCGTGGAACTATCCGCTGATGATGGCGGCCTGGAAGCTGGCCCCGGCGCTGGCGGCGGGCAACTGCGTAGTGATAAAACCCTCGGAGATCACCCCGCTGACGGCGCTGAAGCTGGCGGAGCTGGCAAAAGATATCTTCCCGGAGGGGGTTATCAACGTGCTGTTTGGCCGCGGTAAAACGGTGGGCGACCCCTTGACCGCCCACGTTAAAGTGCGAATGGTCTCCCTGACCGGATCGATTGCCACCGGAGCCCATATCATTGGCCATACCGCCTCGTCGATTAAACGCACCCACATGGAGCTGGGCGGTAAGGCGCCAGTGATCGTTTTTGACGATGCGGACATCGATGCGGTGGTGGATGGGGTGCGGACCTTCGGTTTTTACAACGCCGGCCAGGACTGCACGGCCGCCTGCCGGATCTACGCCCAGCAGGGTATCTATGACCAGCTGGTGGAGAAACTTGGGGCGGCGGTGGCCAGCCTGAAAATGGGGGCGCCGGAGGACGCTGCCACCGAACTGGGTCCGCTGAGCTCGCTGGCCCATCTTGAGCGCGTTAGCGCGGCGGTGGAAGCCGCAAGGGCGCTGCCGCACATTAAGGTGGTCACCGGCGGCAGTCGGGCTGACGGCGCGGGCTATTACTTCCAGCCGACGCTGCTCGCCGGCGCCCGGCAGGAAGACGCTATTGTCCAGCGCGAAGTGTTTGGTCCGGTAGTCAGCGTGACGCCTTTCAGCGATGAAGCGCAGGCCCTGAGCTGGGCGAATGACTCTCAGTATGGCCTGGCCTCCTCGGTATGGACGAAAGATGTCGGTCGCGCCCATCGTCTTAGCGCCAGGCTGCAGTACGGCTGCACCTGGGTCAATACCCACTTTATGCTGGTCAGCGAAATGCCGCACGGTGGCCAGAAGCTGTCAGGCTACGGCAAGGACATGTCGATGTATGGCCTTGAGGATTATACCGTGGTCCGCCATGTGATGGTTAAGCATAGCTAAAGGATTGATCATTTAGCGCCAGGCGACTATTGCGCGATGGGTGTGTTAGGCCGCTAATAGTCACAATGGCAAAAATTGTCAAAACTCAACCCAGGGAATATGAGATTATTCTGATGCCCCTTCAAGAGCTAAGCCATCATGAGTGCCGGAGATAAGCGCCGGATGGGGTCCGCCAGTCACCCTGGGCGCACAGCGCCCGGCGGGTGGGGCGGCAACATCGCGGTTCGCGACCGAATTGCGGCCCCTGTCTGTCGGCAGGGGCTTTTTTGTGCTCGCAGAAGAGCGAAGAGATGAGCCGGCCAGTCGCGCCGGGGTAACGAGAATACCGCTTTAACTACTTTCAGCGCTTGGTTTTTTTGCTGGGCAGGCTGGCGCTGCGCCGGTCACGAATGTAGGAAATAAGATTATACACCGCCGCGACCAGCAGGATTAGCGCGATGACCAGCGTGATGATTCCGGACATATCCACCTCGAAATTCAAAGCGCGAACTGCGCTAAAGCATTACCAATGGTTATGAATGTAAGTATTATCTGACGCGAAGGCAAATGATATTTGTTGTCATTTAGCGCTATTTCTGGCTCTTATCCGTGATGACGGAGATGAAGAGGTTATGTTACAACGGCTTGCCATCGCCATTTATCTTCTTACGATGACGGCCCGCGCGATATATTGCGCCTGTGGCGAAGGCGGCGATCCTTTTCCCCTTGCCGACGGCGAAATATTTTCCTTATTAGCGAAATTAACTCCCCTGAACAGAAAGTATTTCACGGCTAGAGATAAGCTTTTAATATTTACGGTTATCGCATGATATTTGTTCTGAATATTTTATAGCCCTGAGGCAGAGGCAAATACCGGATGCCGCCCGGTAGCGTGCCCCGGGTTTGACTTTCCGCCGCCGCTCATGCGATCATTTAGGGCATATTAGGTTTTGACGTTGATGTCGCTGTGAAAATTTTTGCTTTTATTCTGCTGGCTATCGGCGCTGTGGCGCTGAGCTATGGTAATGCCCCGGCGAAACGAATCCAAAGCTGTGAGAAGATGGGCGTAGGGCAGGCCGTCTGCGCCGCCGCCGAATGGGATAGTGAAAAAGTCAATGTACTGCCGCGCTATAACCCCAGTCTTAATAAGGTAATAGCTGCCGCGCAGTTAGCCCCCGCCGCCCGACAGCAAGATAACAACTCTGTTGTTCGCGTGTAAAAAAGCAGCCTCCGGGGCTGCTTTTTTAGGTTTCGTTGCTGAATTAAATGATTAAAACCAGCCAAATCTTACGGACAGCAGGCTGATAAGCGCGAACGCGGCGCAGACATTAATCATAACGACGGTTTTACTGGAGACATCCATAGCGCCACCCTAATGAGTAAGTCCTAAAGGTATAGTACGGCGCCAGCGGTTGCGCTATCAGATTAAGACGAATCAGGCTTTATTCTGAATATTCAGCCCGTTTCTGATTTTGTTATACAGGTATCTCTGAATCACGACGTCATGGCAGATAATCATCCCACCATGGAACGCCCTCAGGGAAGGAAAAAGTAAGAATGACGTTATATCAAAAAATGTTGGTGTTTTACGCCATTATGGGCGTGATATGCGCCGTGATTAGCTGGTTTTTAACCAAAGAGAGCCGGATGATCCGCCTGCTGGCGGCCCTGCTGATCGGCGCCACCTGGCCGTTCAGCTTCCCGATGGCGCTGCTCGTCTCGCTGTTTTAACCCTCAGGCGCTAGACGGCAGAAAGGGGTAGCACAAAGGATAAGGTTACTGTATAAAAAAACAGTAACCTTATCATGGAGGCATACAGGTGAACGGTTTTTATTCGTCCGTCGCTGGCGCTACGCTGCGCTGGCACGATTTCCCGGGAGATGGCCTTCCGGTGGTGTTTATCCACGGCCTTGGCTGCGCGTCATCCTACGATTATCCCCGCATTGCCAGCGATCCTGCGCTCCGCGAACGGCGCAAAATACTCATCGATCTGCCGGGCTTCGGCTATAGCGATAAACCGCGCGCGTTTAGTTACAACATACATGAGCAGGCTTTAGTTTTGGAGCAGTTCCTCAGCCACCTGCGCCTGCAGCGCTTCGCGCTGTTCGGGCATAGCATGGGAGGGAGCATCGCCATCGAAGCGGCGGGGCTACTGGGCGAGCGGGTGACCACGCTGCTGGTCTCGGAACCCAACCTGTTCGCCGGCGGCGGCGAGTACAGCAGGCGCATTGCGGCGCAGTCAGAGACAACCTTTGTCGCTGACGGCTATGCCAGGCTGCTGGCGGAGGAGCGCTCGCCGTGGGCGGGTTGTTTACAAAACAGCGCCCCCTGGGCCGTCTGGCGGGCCGCCAGCAGCCTGATACGCGGCAGCGACACGCCCTGGTTTACCCAGCTATGCCAGCTGCGCTGCCAGAAAATGCTGATCGTCGGAGAGCGGTCGCTCCCTTACGCGGATAGCGACCTCGTTCAGGCACAAGGGATCCCGGTCGGCATCGTGCCCCATGCCGGACACTCGATGGCGTGGGACAACCCGCAGGGGCTGGCGCAGCTTATCGCCAGCCATAGTTAAGAGGCGCTGGGCCTCAGAAGGGAAGCTCGCGGGGTTGGGTCTGGATCGTTATCCAGCGCAGCTCGGTGAATTCCGCGATCCCGGCCCGGCCGCCAAAGCGGCCATAGCCGGAGGCTTTGCAGCCGCCAAACGGCATTTGCGCCTCATCATGCACCGTTGGGCCATTGATATGGCAAATCCCGGTTTGCAGACGTTGCGCTACGTTCCACGCTCTGGCGCTGTCGCGGCTGTAGACCGCAGCGGAAAGACCGTACTCGCTGTCGTTGGCCACCGCCAGCGCCTCCTCTTCGCTATGGACGCGAATAATCGCTTTCACCGGACCGAAGGACTCTTCACGCCACAGCCGCATCTCGCGGGTCACGCCGTCCAGCAGGGTCGGGCTCATATGGGTATCGTTGGCTTTACCACCGGTCAGCAGGCGAGCGCCTTTCGCTAACGCATCGTCAATGAGCGCGTTGCAGCGGGCGATGGTGTTCATATCGACAACCGGGCCCGTGAGGGCGGCAGGCAGGGCGGCTGCGCGCCTGGCCAGCTGCGGGATAAACGCCTCCGCTACGGCATTGTCGACAATAATGCGCTCGGTGGACATGCAGATCTGCCCGGCGTTGGCGAAGGCGCCAAAAACAGCGCCCGCCGCCGCTTGCTCAATATCAGCATCGTCCAGCACCAGCAGGGGCGCTTTTCCACCGAGCTCGAGCACCGCTGGTTTCAGATACTGTCCGCAGGTGCGGGCGATAATGCGCCCCACCGGTGTGGAGCCGGTAAAGTTAACGCGCCGCACCGCCGGGTGGGCGATCAGCGATTCCACCAGCGCCGGCGCATCTTCAGGCGCACAGGTAAGATAGTTCACCACGCCCGGCGGGAAGCCGGCCGCGTCAAGGGCGTCGATAATCAGTCCCTGAGTGGCGGGGGAAAGTTCGGCGCCCTTAAGGATCACCGTGTTGCCACAGGCCATCGGCGTCGCCAGGGCCCGGGTGGCCAGAATCAGCGGCGCGTTCCACGGCGCCATGCCCAGCACCACTCCCGCCCCCTGGCGGACGCCCATCGCCAGGTTACCCGGCACGTTGGACGGAATTATTTGCCCTTCAATCTGGGTGGTCAGCGCCGCCGCTTCACGCAGAATATCTGCCGCCAGATGAACGTTAAATCCGGCCCAGTGCGCGGTCGCGCCGGTCTCCGCCGCCATGGCGGCGATAAATTTCGCCTCCCGCAACAGCATCTGTTCCGCCGCCTCGAGCAGTAAGCGACGTCGTTCCGCCGGCGCAGTATCGCGCCACAGCGGAAAGGCGCAGGCCGCGGCTTCGACGCAGCGTTTGCCGTCGGCGAGGCTGGCGGCAGCGGCCACCGAGGCTGCCTCATCGTGGGCCGGGTGGCGTCGGGTAAAGGTGCGGCGGCCTTCGGCATCGTGCCACTGGCCGTTAATGTACAGATTGCAGGTGATTGTCATGGTGGAAACCTCTTGTTCTGCGGTTCCCCCAGTGTACCGGGCGGCACTGACGGGAAGCGTGAGCCGGGCGGTTATCGCACATTTTTTTGCAGGAATTTTGTGTGGCTCACAACATCCCGAAGCCCTCTGGCGTAAAAAGCAGCGCAACGTCGATTAAACCAGCAAATTCCACGCGTTTTGCATAAGGTGATAGCCATTGATTATTTGCCGCCGTCAGGCGGCTGTGCTGTTATTACTGTTCTTATAATCAATAATCAGGACTTATAACCATGTCTACAGGGAAAACCACGCTGGCGCTGCTGCTGAGCGCACTGCTGCCGGCCGGCGCCGCCTGGGCCGCAGGCAATGACACTCTGGTCTACTGCTCAGAAGCCTCTCCGGAGTCCTTCAATCCGCAGATCGCCAGCTCCGGTCCGTCGTTCGTCGCCAGCTCGCAGGTACTGTATAACCGTCTGGTGAGCTTTGACCCGGTGAAAAATACGCCGATCCCGTCGCTGGCCACCGAGTGGCACGTCTCTGAGGATGGCAAAACCTGGACCTTTACTCTGCGTCAGGGGGTGAAGTTCAACAGCAACAAATTCTTCAAACCGACCCGCGATTTTAACGCCGACGACGTCCTGTTCTCCGTGCTGCGCCAGATGGATCCTCAGCATCCTTATCACAAGGTGTCGCAGGGGAACTATGAATACTTCCACGACGTGGGCCTCGATAAGCTGATTAAATCGGTGAAAAAGGTGGATGATTACCATGTCCAGTTCGAGCTCAACGAGCCGAACGCGGCGTTTCTTGCCGACTGGGGCATGGACTTCGCCTCTATTCTGTCGGCAGAGTATGGTGAGGCGATGCTGAAGAAAGGAACGCCGGAAAACGTTGATAACTGGCCTGTCGGTACCGGGCCGTATGCGCTGCAGCAGTATAAAGTGGATTCGCAAATCCGCTATATTGCCAATCCCCACTACTGGGAAGGCGAGGTACCGACCAAGCACCTGATCTTCTCCATTACGCCGAACGTCGAGACCCGTCTGGCGAAACTGCAGACCAACGAGTGCCAGATTATTCCCGCGCCGTCGCCGGTACAGTTCCCGGTGATTAAGGGCAATAAAGATCTGGCGCTGCATGCGGTTGAGGCGCTGAACGTCGGCTATCTGGCGTTTAACACCGAGAAAAAACCGTTTGATAATGTGCTGGTGCGCCAGGCGTTAAACTACGCTACCGACAAGCAGGCGATCGTCAAGGCGGTATTCCTCGATTCCGGCAGCGTGGCGAAATCACCGATCCCGTCGACGATGCTCGGGTATAAGAAAGATCTCCCGGATTACGATTACGATCCGCAGAAAGCCAAAGCGCTGCTCAAGCAGGCGGGTCTGGAGCAAGGCGCGGAAGTGACCCTGTGGTCAATGCCGGTCCAGCGCCCCTACAACCCAAACTCAAAACGCATTGCCGAAATGATCCAAAACGACTGGGCGAAAGTGGGGGTGAAAGCCAAAATTGTCAGCTATGAATGGGGCGAATACCTTGCCGGTATGCGTAAAGGGGAGCACGACAGCGCCCTGTATGGCTGGATGTCGGACAACGGCGATCCGGACAACTTTGCTGGCACATTGCTCAGCTGTGATAATATCCAGACCGGCTCCAACGCCGCCCGCTGGTGTGATAAATCCTATGACGCGCTGGTAAAGAAAGCGCTGTTGGTGAGCGATCCGCAGGCGCGGGCCAAACTCTACGAACAGGCGCAGGAGATTTTTTATCAGCAGGCGCCATGGATCACCCTGGCGACCGGGAAAACCTTCTATGCGACGCGCAGCAACGTCAGCGGCTACACCGTCAGCATGATGGGGAGCGATTTTTCCAAAGCGAAACTGAATTAAGCGAAAGGAGAACAGGATGGCACATCTGGATGAGGTTATCGTCAAAGTCGATGACGCCCTGGCCGAGGGCGTTATCGCGCATATGAATGAGCTGCTAATCGCCCTGAGTGATGATGCGCAACTCAGTCGTGAGGAACGCTATATCCAACAGCAGCGTCTGCGCACCGCCATCGCCCATCATGGGCGACAGCATCAGGAAGAGCAGGACGCGCGCCGCGAGCAGTTGACCAAAGGCGGCGCGATCCTCTGAAGATGCGCTCAGAACTGGCGTCTGGCCACCAGCCAGGCGCCCACCACCAGCATCACCGCCCCGCATAACGGTCCGATCAGCGCCCGCACCGGCACGCCGTGGGCGCGAACTAAATCCATGATCAACCCGCCCACCAGCTGGCTGGCCACCAGTACCGCAATGGTCGTCGCCGCGCCAACGTTTTGATAACCGCTGATGCTGGCGAAGACGAAAAAGGACCCCAGCAGGCCGGGGATCAGCGTCCACCATTTCACGCTCAGGGCCAGCTCCTGAAAGCCGGCGACGCCCTGGCGCAGCAGTAACATCGTCACGAAGATAACGATCCCGACCAGCGAATTGAGCAGCATAGCGATAAGGATCGTCGACGCCGACTGGGTGATGCGCACCATCAGAGTGTTCTGCACTACCAGGCCAACGCCGGCGGCGATCAGGCAGGCGAGAGTGAGCGACGCGTTCATGCTTTGCCGTCCGGGTCCTGACGCGCATCCAGCTGCAGCTGCATAAAGGTCAGATCCAGCCAGCGGCCAAATTTGGTGCCCACCTGCGGCATCTGCCCGGTGGTGATAAAGCCCAGCGTTTCATGCAGATGCAGCGAAGCGTGATTCTGCGACTCGATGCCGGCGACCATCACATGTTTATTCAGCCGTCGCGCTTCGGCGATCAAGGCGACCAGCAGCTTGCGGCCCAGCCCTTTCCCCTGATGTTCGGGATGAACGTACACCGAATGCTCCACGGTATGGCGAAAGCCGTCAAACGCCCGCCAGTCGCCAAACGAGGAATAACCGGTAATGACGCCGTCTTCCTCGCTCACCAGTACCGGAAATCCAGCCAGCTGGCGGGCTTCAAACCAGGCGATGCGGTTGTCGGTATCCACAGTTTTATCATTCCAGATGGCGGCGGTATGGACGACGGCATGGTTATAGATCTCGGCGATCGCCGCGCAGTCGTCTTTAATGGCAGGGCGAATGGACATAGCAAACCTCAATTTTTCGTACACTATAGTAGTACAATATTATTACAATAATGAACGCCACGCTGTCATCCGTTTTCAGCATAATTTTAACGGCTAACCCGGGAATAACGCGTCTCGGTGGATGGTTGTGTAATGGGGGGGCGCACACTATAGTGTTACGTTATGAATACTATAGAAGACAACCTCAATCAGCGCATCAGCGCGCGCATCCGCATCGAGCGCGAGTCCCGCGGCTGGTCGCTGAACGACCTCGCCGAACGGGCCGGCGCCTCGCGGGCGATGATCCATAAAATCGAGCGTGGCGAAAGCAGCCCGACCGCCTCCATGCTGGGCCGCCTTTCCGGCGCCTTCGGCATCAGTATGTCGACCCTGATCGCCCGCGCGGAAATGCAGGAGGGCAAGCTGCTGCGCTTTGCCAGCCAGCCGGTATGGCGCGACCCGCAAAGCCACTATCTCCGCCGCCACGTTTCGCCGCGCAGCGATTTGCCGATCGATCTGGTGCAGATTGAGCTGCCGCCCGGTAGCGATGTGCCGATGCCCGCCGCGTCCTATGCGCTTGCCCGCCAGCTAATCTGGCTGCAACAGGGCGAGCTGGTGTTTGTCGAAGGCAATACCCGCCATGAGATGCAGGCGGGGGATTGTCTGGAGCTTGGCCCGCCCAACGATTGTCGCTTTATTAATGAATCCGCAGAGACCTGCGTCTATCTGGTGGTTCGCCTTAATCAATCGCCATCCGGCTCTTAATGGTAAAGCACGTTGCGCATAAAGCAGCTAGCCTCAGTACAGTCTGCTAACAAGAGGAGTTTGCTATGACAGATCAACCGCAACGCCATCGCCGCTGGGTACTGGCTTCCCGCCCCCATGGTGAACCGACGGCAGAGAATTTCCGCCTGGAAGAGAGCGAAGTGCCGACGCCAGGCCCGGGTCAAGTGCTGCTGCGTACCGTTTATTTATCGCTCGATCCGTATATGCGCGGGCGCATGAGCGACGCGCCGTCCTATTCGCCGCCGGTGGCCATTGGCGCGGTGATGGTGGGAGGGACCGTGAGTCGTGTGGTCAGCTCAAATCATGCCGATTATCAACCCGGCGACTGGGTGCTGGGCTACAGCGGCTGGCAGGATTATGAACTCTCCGACGGCAGCGGACTGGTGAAGCTGGGTGACAATCCGCAACACCCGTCCTGGTCGCTGGGAGTTCTGGGGATGCCCGGCTTCACCGCCTACATGGGTTTGCTGGACATCGGCCAGCCAAAGGCGGGCGAAACGCTGGTGGTCGCCGCGGCGACCGGGCCGGTTGGCGCCACGGTTGGACAGATCGGCAAAATTAAGGGCTGCCGCACCGTCGGCATCGCTGGCGGCGCGGAAAAATGCCGCTATGCGGTTGAGACGTTAGGCTTTGATCTCTGCCTTGACCATCGTGCGGATGATTTTGCCGAACAGCTGGCCCAGGCCTGCCCGCAGGGTATTGACGTTTATTATGAAAACGTCGGCGGCAAGGTTTTTGACGCGGTGCTGCCGCTGTTGAATACCGCAGCGCGGGTACCCGTCTGCGGGCTGGTGAGCGGCTATAACGCCACCGGGCTGCCGGACGGGCCAGATCGTCTGCCGCTGCTGATGGCGACCATCCTCAAAAAGCGCATCCGGATGCAGGGCTTTATTATCGGCCAGGATTACGGGCATCGGATCGCCGAATTCCAGCAGCATATGGGGCGCTGGGTGCAGGAGGGGAAAATTAAATATCGCGAACAGCTTATCGACGGTCTGGACCAGGCGCCGCAGGCGCTGATCGGCCTGTTAAAAGGTGAGAACTTCGGTAAGGTGGTGATCCGCGTCGCGGCGGACGACTAGCCTGGCGGGCTTCGACTTAACAGGCCCCTTTCCCGCCAGGGGAAAGGGGCCTGGCATAGAGGTCAGGCGTAGAAGGCTAACCGCTGGGCGAGCAGATCGACAAAGGCTTCGCGGTCCACATCCAGCATCAGGGTGGTATTGGGCCGATTGCCGGTCAGATGGTAGTAATCGACCACCGTCATCCCCTGGGTATATTTGCCTTCCGTTTCTACGCCAACCCAGCGTTCGATCGTGGTAAAGATCTCCGGCTTGAGGAGCCAGGCGATGGTGCAGGGATCGTGCAGCGGCGCGCCGTCGAAGCCCCACTTTTCATCTTTGTGGTAGGCCATAAAGAAGTCGAGCAGTTCGGCGACGATGGTCGACACCGGGTTGCCAATCTGGCGGAATCGCTCGATATCGGCGGGAAGGATTTGCGCCTTATGGGTGACGTCAAGGCCCGCCATCACCACCGGGATCCCGGACTGAAAGACCATTTCCGCGGCCTGCGGATCAACGTAAATATTAAACTCCGCCGCCGGCTGCCAGTTGCCCAGCCCCATGGCGCCCCCCATGATCACGATGCGGGCGATCTTCGCGTGCAGCTCCGGATGGCTGGCGAGCAGCAACGCCACGTTAGTCTGCGGCCCGGTGGCCACCAGGGTCACCGGCTCCTGGCTTTCCCGCAGCACGCTGGCCATCAGCTCGACGGCGGTGCAGTTCTGCGGCGCAAAGGCCGGCTCAGGCAGGCTCGGGCCATCCAGTCCGCTCTCGCCGTGCACGTTATCGGCGATGATCAGATCGCGCATCAACGGCTTCCACGCGCCGCCGGCAACCGGAATGTCCGGCCGGTTCAGCAGCGTCAACATACGCAGCACGTTGCGCAGGGTCTTCTCCGGGGTCTGGTTGCCTGCAGAAGCGGTGACGGCTTTCACCTCCAGCTCCGGCGAGGCGAGGGCGAGGACCAGGGCGATCGCGTCATCATGTCCCGGATCGCAATCAATCATAATCGGCAGTGCCATAGCAGCTCCTTGTTGGCGATGTTCTGTGACCAGACTAACGCTTTGAGGCGAGGCAGACGAGATGGTGTGCAGAATAGTGTGATGGAGACCACGATTGCTGCGAGGGCAACGCGTATCGTTACGCGACCGTCCGTAAACATGGCGCCTCGTTTTGCGGTGGCGCAAGATGGCGCCCGGCGCGGCGCGATATAATAGAAAAATTGCTAATCCTTACGGATATTAATGGTTTGCTTTTCGGCGGGCGGGTTCTTATCCTTAAGAAAACTCAAGAGGTTATTACGATGAAAGATGTAGTAGATAAATGCAGCACCAAAGGCTGCGCCATTGATGTCGGGACGATCATTGATAACGAGGACTGCGTCTACCGGGCCGAGAAGGTGTTCCCAAGCCGCGAAGAAGCGGAATCCACCGTAGCCGCCGTGCGCGAACGTGCCGCCGCCGCAGCGCCGGCCAGTGAACCGCCGCAGGTCGATTACACCATCGTCGCCGCTGGCGACGCGGTGAAACTCGACCTCTCCATCGCCTTCTCCTGCCAGGCGGAAAAGATCATTTTCGAGTTATCCTTGCGAAATCTGCTTTAATTCGCGCCTGTAGCGGAAGCGTGATGCTCTGGCGGGCAGGCGCCTTCCGCTGATGCAGCACGCTGCCCGCCCGGCGACCTGAGCCGGGTGAGCGCGGTTAGTCTTGAAAGACGATGTTTCCGCCAACCATGGTCATCACCACGCGGCTGGCGCCAATCTCTTCATGGGCTACGGCGAAGATATCGCGGTCCAGCACCTGAAAATCAGCGACTTTGCCGACCTCTATCGATCCGCGTACCGCTTCTTTCCCTTCCTGATAGGCCGCATTGATGGTGTACATCCGCACGCCGTCCGCCACGCTAATTGCCAGCTCCGGGCGAATAACGTTGCCGCTGGAAGATGATTTGCGGGTGACCGCGGCCTGAACCATTTTGCGCCAGTTCACCAGCGCCATAATGCCATCTGACCCGCCGGCGACGATGACCCCAAGGTCGATGATATCCCGTAGCCCTTTGCAGATTTCCCCCTTGATGCCACAGTACCGGGCGCGCTGTTCGTAGTCATATGCCGGGCCGCCGGGTGAGGGTTGTTCGGAAAGCAGAATGCCGTATTTTGCCGCCGTCACGAAATCTTGCCGATCGCCCATGGAGCCGTGCAGCACATAATGCCGTCGGCTCTCCCCCGGATAGCGCTGAATCGCCTGCACGAAGCTGTTAATCGTGACTTTTACCGCCTTATCGCCGACCGCATGGACTGCCACCTGAAAACCGCGCTGGTGAGCCAGCAGAATCATCTGCTGTAGCGCCTCAACTTGTGCTTCCTCGGTCGCCTCGGGGCCACCAAACACCGAGCGTCCGCGATATCCCGGCCGGTCGGCGTAATCCTGATTCATCCACGCTGTGTGCGATGTGGGAACGCCATCGCAGAACAGTTTTATGGTCCGACAGTCCAGCCAGTCCCGGTCGGTGAACTGGGAGAAATCAAAGCTATCCAGATCGCGCTTCAGGGTGGCGCAGGACTGAACGCCCCGCTCGGCGGAGTAAAAGGCGATGGATACCCGGGCGGTGAGTTTTCCTTCATCCTGCAGTTCACGGTAGGCGGCGATGGCGCGATCCCCCGCAGCGCCCACCTCGCGCGTGTTTTCCCCCGGACCCATGGCGCCTTCCGTGTAGCTGGCATACCCTTCGCTGTTCATCAGGCGCTGGGCTGCCAGAAGGTTCTCTTTGAGGGCCGCTACGGTCAGACGGGGCATCATGCCGGATGCGAGATGCAGGGCGGGCAGGTCGATGAAATTGCCGTCCAGTTCGCCACTGGCCGTTCGCCCCAGATGTCCGCCGAGGGGATCAGGGGTGCTGGCGTCAAGACCGGAGAGGGCCAGCGCCCGGCTGTTGACGATGCAGGAGTGACCGTCCCACAGGGCGAGCAGGGTGGGATGATCGGCCGTGACGTCGTCAATATCCCAGCGCGTCAGAGAGCGCTGCTCGGCCGCGCACTCCTTGATTGCGTTTGGATCCAGACCGCAGACACGAATCCATGCCCCGGCGGGAGTGCGGGCTGCCTGGTCGCGCAGTCTTTCCCGCAGTACTGCCAGGGAACGCACGTCCTGGCAGTTCAGGCAATGCCAGCTGTCAGCGAGCCAGCCGATATGGATATGTGAGTCATGCGCGGCGGGTAAAATGAGTTTGCCGCCAAGGTCAATGACCTGCGTCTGGGGACCAATATGCTGCTGAATATCCTGGTCTTCACCAACGTTAATAATCCATCCCTGCTTCACGGCGATGGCGCGCTTAAAACTAAAATGTGCGTCCACCGTGGCGACCTTGCCGTTAATCAATACGCAGTCCGCATAAACGACATTATCCATTTATCCCTCCCTGGCTGATAAAAGTGCCGATCAATATAAATAGTAACCATGGTGATTATGTGGTGACTATATGACTACGAAGGGGGTGGAGTGTCAAGCGCGGGTCGTTGGCGGGTGTCCGCCTGGCGGTGGAATAGACGGTAAGGAAAAGCGCTTCGCCCGCCGATCGCGAGAGGCATCGGCGGGGAAGGGGCGTGTTATTCGAAGCGCCAGGCGAGGTTCAGGCCGATGCCGTAGTTACGTCCCGGGGCAGGCTCGTAGTAACGTCCGTTAGACTCGTTAACGATGACAGACCCGACGTACTCCCGGTCGAACAGGTTGTCGATGCGACCGAACAGATCCATATCCATCCTGCCGTAGCTCCATTTATAGCCAGTCGTCAGGCCAACCACCGTCCAGGAGGGCGCTTTGGCGGTGTTTTCGTCATTGGCCATGATATCGCTCATATAGCGAATATCGCTCCCGGCGTACCAACCTTGCTCCGGCTGATAGCCAAAGGAGGCGTAGCCCATATTGCGCGCGATCCCCGGAATGCGATTGCCATTGCAGCTGGCGTCGTCGCAGACGTTAGTGCGATAGGTCGCGTCCAGCCAGGTCCAGGCCGCCTTCAGACGCCAGCTCTCGCCAAACTGCTGATCCAGCCCCAGCTCCATCCCCTGACGGCGGGTCTTGCCGGCGTTTTTATAACTGGTGCGCCCGCCGCTGCTGCTGTCGACCACAATCTCATTATCGGTATTGGTCTGGAACAGGGCGGCGGTGAACAGCCCATTGCCGATCCGCGTCTTGCTGCCGATCTCCACCGTGTCGTTGGTGGAGGGTTTCAGGCCGAAGTTGAGGCCGCTCTGGTTATCGGAGCGGTAGGAGAGTTCGTTAATGGTTGGCGTCTCGAAGCCGCGGCCGGCGGAAAGATAGACGTTCCACGCGTCGGTCAGGGCATATTTCAGCGAGCCCGCGGGCAGCCATTTGTGATAGCTGGCATCACCGCTGTCATCGCCATTGCCTGGGGTGATGTAGTAGTCGTTCGAGTCGAACCATACCGAGCTGTAGCGAACCCCGGCATCGAGCGAGAGTTTGTCAGTGAGCTGCCACTGGGTCTGCAGGTAGGGGTCGACGTTCCACATCAGGTTGCGTTCGTTACGGCGCAGCGCGCCCTGTTCGCCATACTGCGGCGCGCCGTTGACCATCACAAAGTTTTCATACCCTTTGCGCCGCTCGCTCATGTTTTCGTAGTCGAGACCGGCGGTGAGCGTGACGGGCACCAGCAGCTCTCCGCGATGGGTCAGCCGGGTATCGATCCCCTGGTAGTGACGGGTAAGGTCGATCACCCCGCCGGCATGGCTCGGCTTCAGCTGCGGCGCCCGCGGGATCGACTGGAACTGAGTGGTTTCACGTTCTCCAGCGTACATCATAACGCTGAGATCGTCCTGGGCACTGAGCTGGCGCTCATAGCGCAGGCCGGCCTGGGTCTGTCGGGTATTCTTGCGGGTATTATACTGGTCGCCGCGCGGCGACTGGCGCGGGTTATCGCGCCATTCATCGGCGGTCAGGCCACCGGCGTCATTGGCTTTGATATCCACGCTATTCAGCAGCAGAGTCAGCTTACTGACGTCGTTGATGCGCACCCCCAGCCGGGCGTTCGCCAGATTTTTGCGCGCGCCGCTGTGATCGCGATAGCCATGGGTGGTGAAGCGATTGGTTGAGACCGTGTAATCCACATCGCCTGCGTGGCTGCCGTCGCCAACGGCGCCAGTGGCTTTCATCCCGTAGTGCCAGGTGCCGAAGCTGCCATAGTAGCTGCTGGCTTCCACGGTGGGCGGCTGGGTGCCGGTCTGGCTGGTGACGTTGATCACCCCGCCGGACGAGTTACCGTACAGGGCAGAGAAGGGGCCGCGCAGCACCTCAATGGTGTCAACGCTGCCGATATCAATATTTGAGGTCTGCCCCTGGCCGTCGGGCATGGTGGCCGGAATGCCATCCACATAGATGCGCAGTCCGCGCACGCCATAGGTTGAGCGCGAGCCAAAGCCGCGAATCGACAGCTGCAGATCCTGGGCATAGTTTTGCCGGTTCTGCACCTGCAGGCCCGGCACGGCGCCCAGCGATTCAGAGAGATTGACGCGCGGCGCGGCCTGGCGCATCTCATCCCCATTCACCACGCTGACGGCGGCGGGGGTATCCAGTTCAGAAACCGTGGTTGGCGCGGCGGTCACCACCATGGTTTGTTCATCAGCGGCCTGGGCTGCCGCAATGAGCGGCAAGAGCAGGGCCGGGAGGGCGGCGTGACGCACGGACAGGATTTTCATCGATAATACTCAAAGACGAACCAAATGGAACATATGTATATATGTTACCTCGTTTGTAAAATATTTGAAAATTATTAACTGCTACTGGTTAACGGATAGTGCTCGCCAGGCATGAATTTACCGCACAACAACAATTAACGCTCCACTTTGATATAAATAATGATTACTATTCGCATTCAATAATAAGGGTAAAGCCAGGACTTTACCGCCGGAAGCGATGTCGGGTCAGCACATACTGGTTTATCAAAGGGAGTCGTCATGTCATTACGTCATTTTGCCGCGCCGCGTCTGCGCCATTCACTGCTCGTCACTTCTCTGCTGCTGGCAGGCAGCTTTAGCGCCCACGCCGCGGAAGAGATGCTGCGCAAGGCCGTCGGAAAAGGGGCCTACGAAATGGCCTACAGCCAGCAGGAGAATGCGCTGTGGGTCGCCACATCACAGAGTCGTTCGCTGGACAAAGGCGGGGTGGTTTACCGTCTTGACCCCACCACCCTCGACGTGACGCAGATTATTCACAACGATCTGAAGCCGTTCGGCGCCACTATCAACCATGCCACCGGCACGCTGTGGTTTGGCAATACCGTCGACAGCACTGTCACCGCTATTGACGCCAAAACCGGCGCCGTGAAGGGGCGCCTGGTGCTGGACGAGCGTCAGCGCAGCGAAACCGTGCGCCCGCTGCAGCCGCGCGAGCTGGCGGTCAATGAGCAGACCAACACGGTCTACATTACCGGTCTGGGCAAAGAGAGCGTGATTTGGGTGGTAGATGGCGCGACCCTGAAGCTGAAAACGACCATTACCGGCACCGGGGCAATGGCGACGGGTCTGGCGATCGATCCGCAGGCTAAGCGTCTGTATACCACCAACGCCGACGGCGAACTGCTGACCATCGACAGCGAGAGCAACACGATTGCGTCGCGCAAAAAATTGCAGGATGACGGCAAAGCGCATTTCTATCTTAACCTGAGTCTCGATACCGCCGGCCATCGTGCCTTTATTACCGACAGCAAGCAGCCGGAAGTGCTGGTGGTCGATACCCGCGACGGCAAGGTGCTGGAGAAAATCGCCGCGCCGGAGTCGCTGGCGGTGCTGTTTAACCCGGCGCGCAACGAAGCCTATGTGACGCATCGTAAGGCCGGGGAAGTCAGCGTTATCGACGGCAAGAGCTACAAGGTAGTGAAGACCTTTAAAACGCCGACTCACCCCAACAGCCTGGCGCTCTCCGAGGACGGCAAAACGCTGTACGTTAGCGTGAAACAGGCTTCCAGCCGTGAGAAAGAAGCCACCGCGCCGGACGATGTGATCCGCATCGCCCTGTAAGACCTCAGCGCGACGAAACCGGAAAACGGTGGTCGCGCTCCGCATGCCGCCGGGCCAGGCCCGGCGACTCACCCTCTGTTACAAACGCCTATTGGCCTGACAAACCAGATGGTTATACACTTAACCCTTTCCCGCCACGTGCGGGCAGTGGTAATCAGTGGAGATAAAATGAAAAAGCCATTCATGGTGATTTGCGCCGGCGCGATGCTGGCGCTGCTGGCAGGTTGTTCGTCAAACTACGTTATGACCACGAAGAGCGGTCAAACTATCGTTACCCACGGCAAGCCGCAGCTGGATAAAGAAACGGGGATGACCAGCTATATCGATGAGTCAGGTAATAAGCGGGAAATTAACAGCAGCGATGTGTCGCAGCTGGTTGAAGATAATTAAGTCTGACCTCCCGGTTTGCCCGCGATGGACAAACCGGGAGTCCTGCCAGTTACTTCCTCAGCGTCGGCGCCGTGCTGTGAATCTCATGCACGCGTTTACGCACACCAAACCAGCCAGCCACCAGCAATACCGCCAGCAGCGGAATTGATCCTATGGTGTAGGTACCGTTCGGATAATCGAAGGCCATCAGCACCAGCACGCTGAACAGGAACAGCAGCGTCAGCCAGGAGGTGAACGGCGCCCCCGGCATTCTGAAGCTGACCTTTGCCGCTTTCCCTTCCTTGATCGCTTTGCGCAGACGCATCTGACACACCACGATAAAGCCCCAGGAGGCAATGATCCCCAGCGAGGCGACGTTGAGTACGATCTCAAATACCTGAGATGGCACCAGATAGTTGAGGAAAACCCCGACTACATATACCCCCAGCGTCGCCAGGATCCCGGCGTAAGGGACGTGATGACGGCTCATCTTCGACATAAACTTCGGCGCGGAGCCTCCCATCGACATCGAGCGCAGAATACGCCCGGTACTGTAGAGACCCGAGTTAAGGCTGGAAAGGGCCGCGGTTAACACCACGATGTTCATCACGCTGCCGATATATGGCACGCCCAGCTTTGAGAAGAAGGTAACGAACGGGCTCTGTCCGGCCTGGTAGGCGTTCCACGGCAGAAGCAGCACCAGCAACACCACCGAACCGACATAGAACAGACCGATACGCCAGATCACGCTGTTGATGGCCTTCGGCACCATTGTCTCCGGATCCTTACACTCTCCGGCCGCGGTCCCCACCAGCTCGATGGAGGCGAAGGCGAAGACCACCCCCTGCACCAGCACCAGCGCCGGCAGGAGGCCGTGCGGGAAGAAGCCGCCGTTATCGGTGATCAGATGGAAGCCGGTGGCATTGCCGTCCAGCGGCTTACCGGAGCCGAGGAAAATGGTGCCGACCACGAGAAAGGCGACGATCGCCAGCACCTTAACCAGCGCGAACCAGAACTCCATTTCGGCGAACCACTTCACGCCGATCATATTCATGGTGCCGACGATAGCCAGCGCGCCGAGGGCGAAGACCCACTGCGGCACATCGCCAAACGCGCCCCAGTAGTGCATATACAGCGCCACGGCGGTGATATCGACAATCCCGGTCATCGCCCAGTTAACGAAGTACATCCAGCCGGCCACGTAAGCGGCTTTTTCACCGAGGAACTCCCTGGCATAAGAGACGAAGCTGCCGCTCGAGGGGCGGTGGAGGACCAGTTCGCCGAGGGCGCGAAGAATAAAGAAGGAGAAGATGCCGCAGACCAGATAGACCAGGGCGAGCGCTGGCCCTGCCATTTGTAAACGTGCCCCGGCGCCGAGGAACAAACCGGTACCGATGGCGCCGCCGATGGCGATCATCTGTACCTGACGGTTGCCCATCGCTTTGTGATAACCCGCTTCATGTGAGTTAAGCCAGTGGCGTTTTGCAGCATGATGCTCCGCTGCACTTTCGTGTTTCGTATTCATTGATGTATCAGTTTCCTGTCAATGCCCATGTTTGCAGCCGGAATGGAGGACGGCTGGCACATTATGCTGGCTTTCTCATCATTCTGACGTAGGAGATAAGCTCAGACATGGCGCTGAATCCTACACGTAACCTAATAGTTACGCACCTAAAACATTTACCGAGAGCATTTGACAGATTTATCAATGAGATCAGCGTCGCAGAGTTTCCAGTAACAGCGTGAAAGCGCTGGTATGCTGGCGCCGGCTGGGGTAATAGAGATGGTAGCCGGGGAAGGCGGGGGTCCACTCCGCCAGCACCCGCACCAGCCGGCCGCTGGCTAAGGCCTCCGCCACGCAGTCATCCGGAACGTAGGCCAGCCCGAGGCCCGCCTCCGCCGCGTCGATGCGCTGCGGCAGGCTGTTGAGGATCAGCTGTCCCTCCACCCGCACCTGAATCTCCCGGCCATCGCGGGCAAATTCCCAGGCGTAAAGTCCCCCTCGTGTCGGCAGGCGCAGATTGATGCAGCGATGTTGGGCAAGATCCCAGGGCGTTTGCGGCGTACCGGCCCGCTGCAGATAGGCCGGCGAACCCACCACCGCCATCCGCATATCCGGGGCGATGCGCACGGCAATCATGTCTTTTGCCACCTGTTCGCCGAGACGCACCCCGGCGTCGAAGCGGTCACCCACGATATCCGTGAGCCCATTATCAACAGTGATTTCGATGTTAATATCAGGATATTGCAGCATAAATGGCTTTAGCGCCGGCCAGAGTACTGCGCTGGCGGCATGCTCCCCGGCGGTAATGCGCAGGTTGCCCGCCGGGCGTTCTCGGGTGTCGCGCAATGCAGCCAGGGCCTGCTCGATCTCTTCCAGATGCGGACCGAGGCGCTGAATCAGTCGCTCGCCCGCTTCGGTCGGCACCACGCTGCGGGTGGTGCGGGTTAACAGCCGGACATCGAGCCGCGTTTCGAGATGGCGCATGGCATGGCTGAGCGCCGACTGCGACACGCCAAGCTGGGCCGCCGCGCGGGTAAAGCTGCGTTCACGCGCCACCACCATAAAGGAGAGCAGATCGTTTACGTTCTCTTTTAGCATAATCTTTCCGGATTGATGAATACTGCTCACAGGTACGCAGAGTGTATGCCCGGCCTGAGGATTGTGCCAGCCTGATGGCCGGACGCAGTGGAGCAGAATGGTTATGGCGGATGATTTATTCCTCTGTGCAGGGCAGGTATTGTAGTCGGCCCAAAAAACGCCAGCGCCAGGTGAACCGACATTCGCTGGCGCGGCATGACCGGGGGGACGGCAGCCCGAAAGATGATCCAAGAGTATCGCCAGGCAGAGTCTGGTAACCGGGGAGAAACAGAGATGAATATCAACGTGGTCGGCACCAGCGGCTCAGGCAAATCCACTTTGGCCCGGCGCCTGGCGCACAGGCTGGGACTACCCTGGATCGAGCTCGATCGCCTGTACTGGCGGCCGAACTGGCAGGGCGCGCCGGATGAGGCATTTTTCGCCGCCATTGCCGCCGCGACGGCCACGCCGGGCTGGGTGCTGGATGGCAATTACAATCGCAGCCGCAGCGTTAAATGGCGTGCGGTGGATTTGGTGATCTGGGTAGATTATGGTTTCTGGCGCACGCTGCGCCAGGCGGTATGGCGGGCGGCGAGCCGGGCGTGGCGACATCAGGAGCTGTGGCCGGGCACGGGCAACTGCGAGAGCTTTCGCCGTTCGTTCTGCAGCCGGGAATCCATCATCCTCTGGACGCTGAAAACCTGGCGGCAGCATCGCCGACGCTATCTGGCCGATATGCAGGATCCGCAATATCGTCATATTCGCTTCGTCCGGGTGCGCAATCCGCGGCAGGCCGAGGCGCTGCTCCGCGAGCTGGAAGCGCAGCGTTCAGCCGGGCATATCTAATTTTCAGCAGTACACATGTGAATTAATTGTTTCTCAATAGTTAGCAGAGATTTTAATAATGCAGGCACGTACTTTCATATGAGCCTGCGAAATGTCTTATCGAATCAGTATCCTGGATAAAAGTCCGCTTGCCGCCGGGGAAACCGCCGCGCAGGCGCTGGCGCGTACATTAACGCTGGCGCAACACGCCGAAGCCTGGGGCTACCACCGCTTCTGGGTCGCCGAACACCACAATACCGATCAGCTGGCGAGCCCCTCGCCGGAGCTGGTTATCGCCTGGCTGCTGGGCCACACCCGGCGGATCCGTCTTGGGTCCGGCGGCGTCATGCTCCAGCACTATAGCCCCTATAAGGTCGCGGAAAACTTTAACCTGCTGGCCGCCCTCGCGCCGGGCCGCATCGATCTCGGGGTCGGCAAGGCGCCTGGCGGCCTGCCGCTCTCCACGCGCGCCCTGCAGCAGGGCCTGCATCAAGAGGAGAAAGGGACCTTTGCCGATCAGCTGGCGCAGCTGGATAACTGGCTGTCGCTGACTGAGCCCGGGGGAGAGGAGAGCCTACGCGCCACGCCGATCCCGCCGCGCCGGGCAGACGGTTTTCTGCTCGGCGCCAGCCTGGAGAGTGCTGAACTGGCCGCCCGCCTTGACTGGAACTTTGTCTTTGCCGCCCATCTCAATGGCGACAGCGCGCTGCGCCGTGCCGTGTTCAACCGCTGGCGCGAGCTCAGCCCGCGTGAGGCGGTGGTCGCCGTCCAGGTGGTGGTCGCTGACGATCCGGCCACCGCCGCCGCGCTGGCGCAGCAGGTCGAGGTGTGGGGCGTCGAGCTGGAGAACGGCCAGCGGGTGACCGTCGGCAGTGAGGCGCAGGCCGTCGCTTTTGCCCGCCAGGCCGGCAGCCGACCGACGCGCATTGCCCGCCGTGAATCTTCGCTGATCTCCGGTACTCCCGAACAGGTTAAAGCCCGGCTTGACGCGCTGCAGGCGGAAGAACAGTTGGATGAACTCATCATTGATACCCCCATTAGCGACGGGCCAGCGCGCCTGCACTCCCTGCGCCTGCTGGCGCAGGCTCACTACGGCAAGGAGGTGCTGAATGTCCTTTGAACAACAACTGATTAGCTGGCGGCGCGAGCTGCACCAGAACCCGGAGCTCTCCCTGCAGGAGGTGGCCACCACCGCGCGGATCCGCGACTGGCTGCAGAGCGGCGGGCTGACCCTGCTGCCCTACGATCTGAAAACCGGGCTGGTCGCCGAAGTCGGCAGCGGCGACAAGGTGATTGCCCTGCGGGCGGACATCGACGCGTTGCCCATCGAGGAGGCGACCGGTCTGCCTTACCGCTCGCAGAATCAAGGGGTAATGCATGCCTGCGGCCACGATATTCACACCAGCGTGATGCTGGGGGCGGCGCTGCTGCTGAAGGAGCGGGAAGCGGAACTCCCGGGGCGGGTGCGGATCCTGTTTCAGCCGGCGGAGGAAAATTTTGGCGGGGCGAAAACCCTGATCCGCGCCGGGGCGCTGGAGGAGGTGTCGGCGATCTTTGGTATGCACAATGAGCCCGGCCTGCCGGTGGGCGAATTTGCCACCCGCGGCGGCGCGTTCTACGCCAACGTCGACCGCTTCGTCTTCAAAGTGACCGGGAAGGGGGCGCATGCCGCCCGCCCACATGAAGGAAGGGATGCGATCCTGCTGGCCAGCCAGCTGGTGACGGTGCTGCAGAGCGTGGCCAGCCGGGAGGTGAACACCCTCGACTCGGTGGTGCTCAGCGTGACGCGGATCCAGGGAGGCAATACCTGGAACGTGCTGCCGGAGAGCGTCGAGCTGGAGGGGACGCTGCGCACCCACAGCAGTGAAGTGCAGCAGCGGGTCAAGGCCCGGGTCAGCGAGATTGCCGCCGGTTTCGCCAGCGCCTTTGGCGCGCAGATTGACGTCTTCTGGTACGCCGGCCCGACGGCGCTGGTCAACGACGCCCGCTGGGCCGATTTCGCCAGCGAGGTGGCAGCCCAGGCCGGGTATCGCACCCACCATGCCGATCTGCATCTCGGCGGCGAAGATTTTGCGGTCTATCTTCAGCATATTCCCGGGGCGTTCGTCAGCATCGGCAGCGCCAGCGAATATGGTTTGCACCATCCGGCATTTAATCCGGATGAACGGTTGATTGCGCCCGCGGCGCACTATTTCGCCCGTCTCGCGGAAGAAGCGTTACAACACATTTAACGAATGACAGGGGAAGGGGTAGCTATGTCTGAAAATCGACAATTGCGTCTGGGAACCATATTGCATGGCGCATCGGGAAATATGTCCGCCTGGCGTCATCCGGCGGCCCAGGCGGACGCCAGTATTAATTTTGCTTTCGTCACCCAGACGGCGCTAAAAGCAGAAGCGGGGAAGCTGGATTTTATTTTTGTCGCCGACGGTTTATATATTAACGAAAAATCGATTCCCCATTTTTTAAATCGCTTCGAACCCTTAACGGTACTTTCCGCGCTGGCCGCGATCACCCGGCGACTGGGGCTGGTGGGGACCTTATCGACTTCGTACAGCGAGCCGTTTACCACCGCCCGCCAGTTCGCCAGCCTTGACCATTTAAGCCAGGGACGGGCGGGGTGGAACGTGGTCACTTCCCCGCTGGAGGGGTCGGCGAAAAACTTCTCCCGGGCCCAACATCCGGATCATGCGCTGCGCTATCGCATTGCCGATGAATACCTGCAGGTGGTGAAAGGCTTATGGGATTCATGGGAAGAAGATGCCTTTGTGCGCAATAAGGAGACTGGCCAGTTCTTTGATAAAAATAAACTGCATACGCTCGATCACCACGGCGATTTCTTTAAAGTCGCCGGGCCGCTGAATATTGCCCGCACGCCGCAGGGCCGACCGATTATTTTCCAGGCCGGCGCGTCGGACGACGGCAAGAAATTAGCCGCGCGCCACGCCGATGCCATTTTTACTCATCAGGACTCGCTGGCCGAGGCGCAGGCATTTTATCGGGATGTCAAAAGCCAACTCGCCGCATATCATCGCAGTCCGGACCAACTGCATATTTTCCAGGGCGTCAGCGTCATCGTCGGGGATGACGCCGAGGATGCGGAGCGGCAGTACCAGACCACCGCGGCGTTGGTCTCCATCGAGGATGCGCTGAATTATCTCGGGCGCTATTTCGAACACCACGATTTCTCGCAGTACCCGCTCGACGAACCTTTCCCGGATATTGGCGACCTCGGACAAAACAGCTTCCGCAGCACCACCGACGAGATTAAACGTCACGCCCGCGAGCGGGGCTTAACCCTGCGCCAGGTGGCTCTGGAGGCAGCCAGCCCGCGTCCGCGCTTTACCGGCACCGCCAGCGATGTCGCTGATGGCCTGCAACTGTGGTTCGAGCAGCACGCGGCGGACGGCTTCATTATTCAGGGCGGCACGCCGGAAACCTTCCCGCGCTTTGTGGATGAGGTGGTTCCGCTGTTACAGGCGCGCGGACTGTTCCGTCGCGACTATCCGGGCACCACCCTGCGGGAAAGTCTGGGTCTGGCGCTACCCGCTAATCAATTCCAAAAATAATAAAAGAGAATCACGCTATGCAGAAAACAACACTCTTGCTGGCCGTCGCGTTGGCATTTAGCGCCTCATCGTGGGGTCAGGACGTCAAGATCAATGGCACCGGAGTGAGCCTGGAGGCCAACAAAACGCCGATTCACACAGCGAAAAATCCGCAGGCCATTGCCCTGTTGCCGCAAGATCTGCATCTGGCGGTGCCGGGGAAATTCACCGTCGCGGTGGCGGCCCTGAACTCTCCGCCGCTGACGGTCTTTGCCGATGACAACAAAACCCTGCTCGGCAGCGAGGCGGATATCGCCCGGCTGGTGGCGGAGAGCCTCGGGCTGGAAGTAAACGTGGTTCCCACTTCATGGGAAGACTGGCCGCTGGGGGTCACCTCCGGCAAATATGATGCCGCGATCAGCAATATTACCGTCACCAAAGAGCGGAAAGAGAAGTTCGATTTCGCCACCTACCGCAAAGACTCGCTGGGCTTCTACGTCAAAAGCACCAGTCCGCTGAGCAAGATAGACAAAGCGGAAGATATCGCCGGGCTAAAGATTATTGTCGGCTCCGGCACCAACCAGGAGGCGATCCTGCTGGCGTGGAACGCGGAGAACGTCAAGAAGGGGCTGAAGCCGTTTATCCCGGTCTACACCAAGGATGATGCCGCCCAGACGCTGGCCCTGCAGACCGGACGAGCCGACGCCTTCTTCGGCCCCAACGTGATTGGCGCGTGGAAGGCGGCGCTGACCGGCAAAACCAAACTGGTGGGCAGCGTCGATGGCGGCTGGCCGAAAGCGGCGCACATCGCGGTAACGCTGAAAAAAGACAGCGGGCTGGTGAACGCCGTCCAGGCGGCGCTGAACGGGGCTATCGCCAGCGGGGACTACGCCAAAGTGCTTAACCGCTGGGGCGAAGGGGTGGAAAGCATTCCGCAATCGGAAATCAATCCGCCCGGACTGGGCGACTGACAGGAGGCGCGATGAGCGAAGCATTCCGCGATATTTCTCCGGAGGCTCCGGAGCTGCAGCCGATTATTAGCGGGCTGTTTGCCGAATATGCCGCCCGCTACGGCGACTATTTTTCCCGCGATGCGGAAGTGGAGTTAAGTGAGTGGTATGTGCCGCCGCAGGGGCTGTTTATTGTCCTTGAGCGTGAGGGCGAAATTATCGCCACCGGCGCGTATAAGCCGAAGGATCGCCACACCGCGGAGATCAAACGTATCTGGACGCACCGCCGTCTGCGCCAGCAGGGGCTGGCGGCGAAGATGGTCCAGGAGCTGGAACGACGGGCGGTGCTGGCCGGGTACAGCCATATCTACCTGACCACCGGTTTCCGTCAGCCGGAGGCGGTAAAGCTCTATCTCAGCCAGGGGTATGAGGCGCAGTTTGACCTCACGCGAGACCCGGAAGAGTACAGTCAGCCGCCGTACGATGGCCGGCTGCGGTTCACTAAAGCGCTGGCGGTGAGCGCCTACAGCCACAGCGCCTGAGGAGGCATTATGCATTCATCTGAAACGATCAAAGTGGTGCCGGCGCGCTATCCGCTGCGGGTGGTCGGGGCTCTGGTCGCCCTGCTGGTGCTGGCGGTGGTGATCCAGTCGGTGGCCTTTAACCCGCGCTGGGAGTGGGGCGTCTTCGCCCGCTGGTTCTTCGACCCGGTGATCCTCGAGGGGCTGGGGCAAACCCTGCTCCTGACCCTGCTCGGCACGGTGCTAAGCGTGATCTTCGGCGGCCTGCTGGCGCTGGCCCGTTTGTCCTCATCGTGGCTGCTCAGCAGTCTCGCCTGGGGCTATATCTGGCTGTTTCGCTCGCTGCCGCTGATTGTGGTGCTGATCATTCTCTATAACTTTTCCTATCTCTACGACACCCTGTCGCTGGGGATCCCGTTTACCGGCGTGACCTGGGCCAGCTATCAGACCATTAACGTGCTGGGGCAATTCTCCACGGCGGTGGTGGGCCTGACCCTGGTGCAGAGCGCCTATACCGCGGAGATTATTCGCGGCGGCTTTCTCGGCGTCGACCACGGGCAGTATGAAGCCGCCGCCGCGCTGGGGCTACCCGCCTGGCGGCGCACGCTGCGCATTATTCTGCCGCAGGCGCTGCGCACCATCCTGCCATCCGGCTTCAACGAGATCATCAGTCTGGCCAAGGGAACGGCGATGGTGTACGTCCTGGCGATGCCGGAGCTGTTCTACACCATCCAGATGATCTACAACCGTACCCAGGAGGTGATCCCGCTGTTGATGGTCGGCGCCGCCTGGTATCTGGCGATCACCAGCGTCCTCTCCGCCATTCAGTATCTGGTGGAACGGGGCCTGGCGCGCAGCGAACGCCGCTCGGCGGTAAACAGCGCCCGCAGCAGCCGAACCACTCAATCCGCACGTCAAGCGCAGCCGCAGGAGGCCGTTCATGCCCAGCTCTCATAATGGCCATATCTCTATCACCGGAGTCAGCAAATACTATGGCCGCCACAAGGCGCTGGACGATGTGTCGCTGGAGATCCCCCCGGGCACGGTGACGGTGATCCTCGGCCCTTCCGGTTCGGGCAAGTCCACGCTGCTGCGCACCATAAATCACCTCGAACGGGTCGATGAGGGATTTATTCAGATTGACGGCGACTATATCGGCTATCGCCGCAAAGGCGACAAGCTGTATGAGATGAAAGAAAAGGAAATTCTTCGCCAGCGGATCAACGTCGGCTACGTGTTCCAGAACTTTAACCTGTTTCCGCACCTGACGGTGCTGGAGAACCTGATTGAGGCGCCGATCGCCCACCAGCAGGTCACGCGCAAAGAGGCCATTGCCCGCGCCTATGAGCTACTGGACGTCGTCGGACTGCGCAATAAAGCCGACGCCTGGTCGCGGCATCTCTCCGGCGGCCAGCAGCAGCGTATCGCCATTGCCCGGGCGCTGGCGCTGAACCCGCGGGTGATCCTGTTTGATGAACCCACCTCGGCGCTGGATCCCGAGCTGGTGGGCGAGGTGCTGGATGTCATCAAGAAGCTGGCGCGATCGGGCACCACCCTGGTGGTGGTCACCCATGAGATTGGCTTTGCCCGCGAGGTGGCCGACCAGGTGGTGTTTATGGTCGACGGCAGGATCGTCGAGCAGGGCAGCAGCGACGAGGTGCTCAACCATCCGCAGCATCCGCGTACCCGGCAGTTTTTATCCAGGGTGCTGCCGTCATGAACAGAGCGCTAATGACCCTTGTTCTCAGCGCTTTTGCCATGAGCGCTCACGCGGCGCTGGATCTGCGCGCCAATGAGCAGCCATTGCCGGTCACCCGCGACCCGCAGGCGATAGCGAAAATTCCGCCGGGCTATCGCTTCGTCGAGCCGGGGACGCTAACGGTGGCGATCTCGGCGCTCAATTCGCCGCCGCTGGCCCTGCTAGCCAGCGACAACCGCACGCGGATCGGTAGCGACCCGGATATAGCCCGCCTGCTGGCCGGAAGCCTTGGCCTGAAGCTCAGGCTGGTGCCCACCGCGTGGGAGGACTGGCCGCTGGGCATCGCCTCCGGCCGCTACGATGTGGCGCTGATCAATATCGCGGTAACCGAGAAGCGCAAAGAGAAGTTCGATTTTGCGACTTACCGGGTGGACTCCCTGGCCTTCTCGGTGAAATCCACCAGCGACATCGCCGCGGTAAACGGACCCGCCGATCTCGCGGGGCGCAAAGTGATCGTCGGGTCCGGCACCAATCAGGAGCGGATCCTGCTGGGCTGGAACGAGGACAACCGCGCCGCCGGACGGCCGCAGGCCCAGCCGGTCTACCTGACCGATGATGCCTCCGGCAATCTCTATATCCAGTCCGGGCGGGCGGATATCTTTTTCGGCCCGCAGTCGGTGGCAGCCTATAAAGCGGCGCTTAACGGCCAGACCCGGGTGGTGGGCCTGGGGCCGAAAAAAGCGTGGGTGGCGACAACCACCAAAAAAGGCAACGGCCTGGTCTATGCCCTGCAGGCAGCCCTCGACGGGGCGATTGCCCGCGGTGAATATCAGCAGGTGCTGGCGCGTTGGGGGGAGCAGGGCGAAGCGGTGGCGCAGTCGGTGGTCAACCCGCCGGGGATAACCTACTAACCCCCAGTGGCATGGTGTGCCGGGTGGGTGAGCGGCAAATTTCTGCCTACACTTAGGCTTTACCCTGGAGGCAGACCATGATAACCGTTTATGGCGTGCCGGGATGGGGCTCGACGATTAGCGAGCTGATGCTCTCCCTGGCCGATATTCCCTACGAGGTGGTTGACGTGGAGGGCTTTGACCAGCCCGGTCCGGCGCGCGAGCGTCTGCGGCAGATTAATCCGCTGTGCCAGGTGCCCACCCTGCGGCTGGCCGACGGGAGCATCATGACCGAAACCGCCGCCATCGCGCTGATGATCCTCGACCAGCGTCCCGATCTGGCCCCCGCGCCGGGGACGCCACAGCGTCCGCAGTTTCAGCGCCTGCTGGTCTGGCTGGTGGCCAATGTCTATCCTACCTTTACCTATGCCGATTACCCGGAACGCTGGGCGCCCGCCGCCGCGGAGCAGCTGGTGGAGAATTGTCGCCAGTACCGGAAAAATCTCTATCTCTGGTTCGAACAGCAGCTGGCCGCCGGGCCGTGGGCGCTGGGCGCGTCGGTAACGTTGCTGGATTGCTATATCGCGGCGATGTACCGCTGGGGACCCCGCCAGGCGTGGTTTGACGACCACGCGCCAAAATTCGCCGCCATCGCCCGGGCGGTCTGTCAGCGACCGGAGCTGGCCGCGGCGCTACGCCGTAACAAGCTGATTTAACGCACGCGATGCCAACCATAACGGCCATTCTGTGGTAGCGTTATGGCTCTGATCACAAGGAGTCTTTGCTATGCCGCATGTTGATATTAAATGCTTTCCCCGTGAACTGACTGATGAACAAAAAACCGCGCTGGCCGCCGACATCACTGAGGTGCTGATCCGCCATCTGAACAGCAAAGAGAGCGCCGTCAGCGTCGCACTCACTCAGGTTGAGCCGGACGCGTGGCAGGCGGTGTGGGACAGTGAGATCGCCCCGCAGATGGCACAGTTGATTAAGAAGCCGGGTTATAGCATGTAGTTGCCACTGGCGGGCATGATGTCCGCCAGTGACACTCGGTCAGAACCAAATCTCCGTCTGCACGCCGAAGTTCCATGTCCCACCGGCGGTAAAGCCTTTGCTGCCGAAATCGTCGAGAACGGTTTATTCGTCGAGGGAGTTTGCCCGCACATGACGGCCGCTGGCGACAAAATTGCCGGTGCCCAGATGATGCAGGGTATTGAGCTTATCGTCGTCGAATTGCCAGCGTCCGGTGACGAACGCGCGCTCATCGGCGGCGGCAGAGACCACCTCTCCGAACAGGGTATCGTACTGGGTCTGGGCCGCCGTCGCCGGCAGCAACCGGCACTCCATCCATGCCAGACATTTCTCCTCGATCAGCGGCAGCCCCAGCTCCGGACCGGTTACTACCGGGATCCCCCAGGCATTGAATTTGTCCTCATCGCGGCCGCTGACGCTGCCGACGGCGTAGGTCCAGCTGGCGGCTGCGACGCCGGGAACCACAATGCCGAAGGTGCCATTGCGCTCGATGATCTCCCGCGTCCAGGTGCTTTTATCCACCACGATAGCCACCCGCGGCGGGGCGAATTCCACCGGCATTGACCAGGCGGCGGCCATAACGTTGCGCCGGTCGGACGGGGCATCGTAGCTGGTGATCAAAATGGTTGGGCCGTGGTTGAGCAGGCGGCTGGCGTACTGCAGTTCAACGTGGCGAAAGCGGCTCATAGGCGTTCCTTGAATAATGGGTCGGTTGGCAGGTAACACGTTAAGCCGCAATGAAAATGTAATCAATACGTCATCTCGTCTGACTATAGTCGCCAGCACTAAGTCCCAAAGAGGATCACAATATGTTGGCTCCCCTGATGCTATCCCAGGTGAGCGTGCCCCGTCGGATGTCGACCGCCGGGCTGGTCTCGCTGTCCCGAAAGGGAGGGCGATGATGCGCACGCTGACCTCTATCACCCTGCAGGAGGTCTCTTTCGCCTTCGCAGAGACCCCTATTCTTGACCGCTTCACGTTGCATATCGAACCCGGCCGCATCGTGGCGCTACTGGGCCCTTCCGGCTGCGGCAAAAGCACGTTGCTGCGTCTGCTGGCCGGGCTGAGCGTGCCGGCCAGCGGCGAAATCCGCTTTGGCGACAGGCTGGTCGCCAGCGCAGGATGGGGATTGCCCCCGGAGCAGCGCGATATCGGCATGGTTTTTCAGGATTATGCCCTCTGGCCGCATATGAGCGTGGCGCAGAACGTCGCCTTTCCGCTGCGCATGCGCGGCGTCTCCCGCAGCGAACGCGAGCGCCGGGTCAGCGAGGCGCTGGCGCGGGTAGGCCTCAACGGCTTTGCCGAACGTAAGCCTTCAGGCCTCTCCGGCGGTCAGCAGCAACGGGTGGCGCTGGCGCGGGCGATCGTCGCCGCGCCGCGGGTGCTGCTGTTTGATGAACCGCTCTCCAACCTGGACAGCGAACTGCGCGAATCGCTGTGTGGCGAAATGAGCCGCCTGCTGCGACAGCTCGGCATCACCGCCCTGTATGTCACCCATGACCGACGTGAAGCCGAGCTGTTAGCCGACCAGATTGTCTATTTATCCGCGGGCCGCGTGGCCGCTGTCCGCGCCGTTACGCCAACCTCAGGGGAAGTTGCATGAACACCGTTATGACCGTTAAGAAAGGAGTGGTACTCGCGATGGCTCTCTCCGCCATGATGCTCTCCAGCGCCCATGCGCTGACCGTTTACACCGCCGGACCCGGCTCGCTGGCGAAAAGCCTGGCCAGCGGTTTTGAACAACAGACCGGGGTGAAGGTGACCGTTTTTCAGGCCACCACCGGCAAAGTGATGGCCCGACTGGAGGCCGAGCAGGCCAACCCGCAGGCGGATGTGCTGATCTCCGCCTCGTGGGATACCGCCGAAGATCTGCACCAGCGGGGCTGGTTGTTGCCTTTTGCGAGCGCCAACGCCGACCAGGTACCGGCGAACCTGAAATCGGCGGACTATATCGCCCAGGGCGTCTCCGCCCTGGGTATTGTCTGGAACAGTAAAAGCGGCACCCCGGAACCGAAAGAGTGGCGGGATCTCACCCAGCCGGCGTTTAAAGACAAGGTGACAACCCCCGACCCGGCGCTCTCCGGCGCGTCGCTGGATTTGCTGATCGGGCTGCAAAACAGCATGGGCGACCAGGCCTGGCAACTGTTTGACGATCTGAAAAAGAACGGCATGGTAGTCAGCGGACCCAACGCCCAGGCGGTGACGCCGGTGATGCAGGGAGCGAAAGCGGCGGTGTTTGGCGCGGTGGATTATGTCTCCTACGGCAACATTCAGCAGGGCGAGTCGCTGAAGGTGATCTTCCCGGCCAGCGGAACGGTGATTGCCCCGCGCCCGATGATGATCCTCAAAACCAGCCAGCATCCCGGCGAGGCCAAAGCCTTTATCGATTACGTGCTGTCGCCGGAAGGTCAGGCGAAGGTCGCCGACGCCTGGCTGATGCCCGCCCGCCGCGACGTGGCGGCTAAACGTCCGCTACTGGACGCGCTGAAGGTGCTACCCACCACCAGCGAGGGCAGCAGCGAGCGGGGCGCCGTGCTCGCCCGCTTCAGTCAGCTGTACGCGCAGTAATTGATCCCGTTTCTCCGGCGCTGGCCGCCGGAGGACCCTCAGCTTCAGGAACCGGTTGTGAAACAAACATTCCTTTCCGGCGCGACCCTTGCCGCCCTGGTGATGCTGGTCGCGTTACCGTTAGTGTTTATTCTGCTGCAGGCGATTTTTCCCCATTTTAGCGCCGGTTCGCTCGGGGACGCCTTTGGCGGCATCCCGGCGCTGCTGGCCGATCCTCAGCTGCCGGCGATGCTCGGCGGTACGCTGTGGATCGCCGCCGGCGTGGCGCTGGTCAGCGTAATGATTGGCCTGCCGCTCGGCATCCTGCGCGGTATGTTTTCGCTGCCGCTGCCCCGGCTGTGGGATCTCCTGTTTTTGATCCCCTTTCTGACGCCGCCCTATATCTCGGCGCTCTCCTGGATGCTGGCCCTGCAAAGCCAGGGCTATCTGCAGCAGCTGACCGGCTGGCAGCTGAACGATCTGCTGTTCAGCCGCAGCGGGATCGTGCTGGTGATGACCTTTAACATATTTCCGGTGGTCTACTTTGCCGTCTCCCGCAGCCTGCTGGCGAGCGGGACCCGGCTGGCGGTGGTCGCCCGCGTCCATGGCGCCAGCGCCTGGCGCGCCTTCTGGCACGTGACGCTACCGATGCTCTCTCCGGCGCTGGCGGCGGGGATGCTGCTGGCGTTTACCCTCGCCATCGAGGAGTTTGGCGTACCGGCGGCGCTGGGCAACCGGGCGGGAGTGGTGATGCTGACGGTCGGTATTGAGAAAAAGCTGGCCGACTGGCCGGTGGATCTCCCTGGCGCCGCGCTATTGTCGCTGCTGCTGATGGCGGTGGCGTTGTTCGCCTGGTGGCTGCAAAGGCGGCTGGTGGGGGAGAAAGAGGTCACCAGCGTTACCGGTAAGCCGGGGGAGAACCACGGGGCATCGCTGGGCTGGATGACGCTGCCCGCCGTGCTGGCGATGGCGGCCGTCGGCGGCCTGGCGGTCGGCGTCCCCGCCGTCTCGATGATGCTCACCAGCGTGATGGGCACGCTCTCCGGTGGCGTGAGTGTTGAGAATGTCACACTGCGTCATTTCGCGGCGCTGTTTGACCAGCAGGGAGATGCCCTGTCGGCCCTCGGCACCAGCCTGTCGCTGGCCCTGGGTTCGGCGCTAATCGTCGGCGCGCTGGGCCTGCTGGCCGCCTGGCTGGTGATGGTGCAGAAGATTAAAGGGCGCGGGATGGTGGACGCGCTGTCGCTGATGCCGGCGGCGCTGCCGGGCGTGGTGGTGGGGGTCGGTTTGATTCTGCTGTGGAATCAGCCCTTCTGGCCGCGCTCGCCCTATAACACGCTGTGGATGCTGCTGCTCTCCTATTGCTGCCTGCTGTTGCCCTGGCCGGTGCGCTATGTCGGCAGCGCGCTGCGCCAGCTGGGCCCGAACCTTGAGCCCGCCGCCAGGGTGCATGGGGCGTCGCCACTGCAGGCGCTGCGGTTGATTGTCCTGCCGCTGGTCTTTCCGGCGCTGCTGGCGGCGATGCTGATGGTGTTCGCGGTGGCCTCCCGGGAGCTGGTGAGCTCGCTGCTGCTCTCTCCGGCCGGTACGCAAACCGTGGCGGTGTTTATCTGGCGCCAGTTCGAACAGGGTTCCGTCGGTCAGGGCATGGCGATGGCCAGCCTGACGTTGTTGACTGGTCTGGTCCTGATGCTGACGGCGCTGGCGCTGATGCAGCGCCGCACGTGCGGTTAACGCTAAGCGCACAAAAAAGACGGTCGGCGCGGAAAAATAGGCTATAAATGTCGGACACCTACAGCTGGAGGCCCTGATGAGTCCCTTTTTACGCGCCTATTTTTCCCGTCTGAGCTGGACGGGTGAGCCTGATGTTTCCATCGATACCCTGCGGGAACTGCATCTGCAGCATAACAGCGCCATCCCCTTTGAAAACCTCGATGTCCTGCTGCCGCGTGAAATCCACCTTGACGATGGGGCGCTGGAAGAGAAGCTGATCGCCGCCCGCCGCGGGGGGTATTGTTTTGAACAGAATGGCCTGCTGGAGCGCGCGCTGCGCGAGATAGGCTTTAACGTCCGCAGCCTGCTGGGCCGCGTGGTGCTGGCCAACCCGCCGCAGATGCCGCCGCGTACTCACCGTCTGTTGCTGGTGGAGGTGGCGGGGGAGCGCTGGATCGCCGACGTCGGCTTCGGCGGCCAGACGCTGACCGCGCCGATCAAACTGCTGGCCGATATTCCACAGCAAACGCCGCACGGCAGCTATCGTCTGGTGCATGAAGGGGATGAGTGGACGCTGCAGTTCAACCATCACGAACACTGGCAGTCGATGTACCATTTCGATTTAGGCCGCCAGTATGCGTCTGATTATGTGATGGGCAACTTCTGGTCGGCGCACTGGCCGCAGTCCCACTTCCGTCACCATCTGCTGATGTGTCGTCATCTCCCGGACGGCGGCAAAATGACCCTCACCAACTTCCACTTTACCCACTGGGAGAATAACCATGTGGTGGAGAAGGTCGATTTTGCCGATGTCTCCGCGCTGTATGAAGCGCTGCAGACCCGTTTCGGCCTGGGGGTGGACGATCCTAAACATGGCTTCAGCGAAGCGGCGCTGGCGGCGGTGATGGCGGCGTTCGATACCCATCCGGAAGCCGGGAAGTAAATCTCCCCATGCCCGGCGGCGCTGCGCTTGCGCGGGCCTGCGAGGTTTGAGCCTGTAAGAGGACTCTGTAGGCCGGGTAAGGCGACAGCCGCCACCCGGCGAAATTACAGGTACCGTGCCTGATATCTTACCCGGCGGCGCTGCGCCTGCGCGGGCCTGCGAGGTTTGAGCCTGTGAGAGGCCCCTGTAGGCCGGGCAAGGCGTAGCCGCCACCCGGCGAAATTACAGGTACCGTGCCTGATATCTTGCCCGGCGGCGCTGCGCTTGTGAGAGTCTACGGGGTATGAGCCTGTAAGAGGACCCTGTAGGCCGGGCAAGGCGACAGCCGCCACCCGGCGAAATTACAGGTACCGTGTTTGATACCTTGCCCGGCGGCGCTGCGCCTGCGCGGGCCTACGGGGTATGAGCCTGTGAGAGGCCCCTGTAGGCCGGATAAGGCGTAGCCGCCATCCGGCATAAAGCCTGGAGCCAGGTACGATAAATACCCGGACTTGGCGCGAAGGCCTCGTCCGGGCTACCGGTAAGGATGAATGGTAAACGCCGCCAGCGCTCAGCGCCGGGAGCGTACCACCTGGTAACGCCGGGTGAAATACTCCACCGGCGCGCTCCAGACGTGAACCAGGCGGGTGAAGGGGAAGATCAGAAAGATGGTCATTCCGAGCACCAGGTGGACGCGGTAAATCCATGCGACACCGTCCAGATGCGCCGAGGCGCCGCCGTGGAAGGTGACCACCGCCTGCGCCCAGTCCACCAGCTTGAGCATTTCGCTGCCGTCCGGATGCTGGGCGGAGAAGGGGATGGTTGTCAGCCCCAGCGCGCACTGAATCAGCAGAATGCACAGGATCAAAATATCCGCGGTCGTGGAGGTGGCGCGAATTCGCGGGTTGGTCAGGCGGCGCATCAGCAGGCCGATACCGCCTACCAGGGTCAGCACGCCGCAGATGCCGCCAAGGATCATGGCCATCAGCTGCTTCTGGGACATCGGCAGGAACCACGAGTAGACCCAGTGTGGGGTCAGCATGCCAAAGAGATGGCCAAAGAAGATGCCGAGAATGCCGATATGAAATAAGTTCGACCATAGCACCATCCCGCGCTTATCCAGCATCTGGCTGGATGAGGCGCGCCAGGTATACTGCCCGTAATCGTAGCGCAGCCAGCTGCCCACCAGAAAGACGGTGCCGCACAGGTAAGGGTAGATATCGTAAAAGAAGACGTTCAGATACTGGATCATTTCGGGCCTCCGGCGCGGATGTCAACGTACTGCGGCGCCACATCCTGACTAAAGCGTCGTTGATAAGCTTGCATCGACGAGCTATCGCAAGCGGTCGCATTATCTTCGATAAACTTCACCTGCTCTTCTTCCCACACGGCGTCCAGCGCCTGACGGGTATCGTCGCGCTTTTCTCCTGCCACCTGTTTTGTGACACTGTCACTGGTGAGCGGGCTTTTAGCCAGCGCCAGCAGGGCGTCAAACAGCTGGTAGTACGGGCAGGCTCGCTGCTTAAGACGGCCGCCGATCAGCGCCAGAATCGGCGCGATATTCTGCAGCCCCTCCCGAGCCTCCGCGGGAGGTAGAATACTGAGATACTCCAGATACAGCGGCAGATGGTCGGGCAGCTCGCGACAATCGATCTGCAGACCCGCCTGCTGATACTGATTCATCAGGTCGACCATCGCCTGGCCGCGGTCGCGGGATTCGGCATGCACATGTTCAAACAGCAGCAGCGAGGTGGCGCGCCCGCGCTCGAACACCTCGCACCATTCGGCCTGGCGATCCAACAGCGGAGCCGTCAACAGCTCACCGACAAACGGCGTCAGGGAAGGGACATCGGCCCTGATCAGCGCCAGGGCGTCGTCGCGGTTCTCCCACAGTAACTCGTCGGGGTACTCCAGCAGCAGACCGATCACTTTCAGGATCCGCATCACTCGCCCTCCCCATGCTTACGCACGCCGCTGACGTCGATGGCGTCGATCCGCCGGCTGTTAAACAGGTTGAATTTCGTATCTGACCCGTGGCAGCCATCGCCGAAGGTAAAGCCGCAGCCGTTTCGTTCCGGAAAGGCATCCTCCGCCAGTTCGCGATGGCTGGTGGGGATCACGAAGCGGTCTTCGTAGTTGGCGATCGCCAGATAGCGATACATCTCTTCGACCTGCTCAACGCTGAGGCCCACCTCTTCAATGGCCCGGGTATCGGTGACGCCCTCGACGGTTTGCGAGCGCTTGTAGTGGCGCATCGCCATCATCCGTTTCAGCGCGCGCAAGACCGGTCCGGTATCGCCGGCGCTCAGCAGATTCGCCAGGTATTGCACCGGGATGCGCAGACTCTCAACCGCCGGCAGGATGTTGCCGTTGCTCGGTAAACCGCCGGCGTCGGCAACCGACTGGATCGGCGACAGGGGCGGCACGTACCAGACCATCGGCAGGGTGCGATACTCCGGATGCAGCGGCAGGGCCAGCTTCCAGTCCATCGCCAGCTTATAGACCGGCGACTTCTGCGCCGCCTCAATGACGTTGTGCGGGATCCCTTGCTTTAGCGCTTCCTCGATGACCGCCGGATCGTTTGGATTAAGGAACACCTCGCACTGGCGCTCATAGAGGTCGGTTTCATGTTCGGTACTAGCCGCCTCTTCAATACGGTCGGCGTCATACAGCAGTACGCCAAGATAGCGGATGCGCCCGACGCAGGTTTCTGAGCAGACCGTTGGCTGCCCGGACTCAATGCGCGGATAGCAGAAGATACATTTTTCCGACTTACCGCTCTTCCAGTTAAAGTAGATTTTTTTGTACGGGCAGCCGCTGATGCACATCCGCCAGCCGCGGCATTTATCCTGATCGATCAGTACGATGCCATCTTCCTCACGCTTGTAGATGGCGCCGCTCGGGCAGGTGGCCACGCAGCTCGGGTTGAGGCAGTGCTCGCACAGGCGCGGGAGATACATCATGAAGGTATTTTCGAACTGGCCGTACATCTCTTTTTGCATGGCTTCGAAGTTACGGTCGCGGGCGCGTTTCTCGAATTCGCCGCCGAGCAGCTCCTCCCAGTTCGGGCCCCAGTTAATCTTATCCATACGCTCGCCGCTGATCAGCGAGCGCGGGCGGGCGGTCGGCAGATATTTGCCCTCCGGCGCGTTGTGCAGGTGCTGGTAGTCGTAGGTAAAGGGTTCGTAGTAATCGTCGATCGCCGGCAGCACCGGGTTGGCGAAAATCTTCGATAACACGCTGACCCGATTGCCGAGGCGGGGCGTCAGCTTACCGCTAATGCCGCGGATCCAGCCGCCTTGCCACTGATCCTGGTCCTCCCAGTTTTTGGGGTAGCCAATGCCCGGTTTGGTCTCCACGTTATTGAACCACGCGTACTCCATGCCTTCGCGGCTGCTCCAGACGTTTTTACAGGTGACCGAGCAGGTGTGACAGCCGATGCATTTGTCCAGATTCAGCACCATTCCAACCTGAGAACGGATTTTCATTTTTTCGCCTCCTGTACCTGATCGCGACCTTCGTCATCCAGCCAGGCAATATTCTTCATTTTGCGGATCATGATGAACTCGTCGCGGTTCGATCCGACGGTGCCGTAGTAGTTAAAGCCATAGGCCAGCTGGGCGTAGCCGCCAATCATGTGCGTTGGCTTCGGACAGACGCGGGTTACCGAGTTATGAATGCCGCCGCGACGACCGGTCACTTCCGAACCCGGGATATTCATAATCCGTTCCTGAGCGTGGTACATCATGGTCATCCCCGGCGGCACCCGCTGGCTCACCACCGCCCGCGCGGTGAGAGCCCCGTTGGCGTTGAACGCTTCAATCCAGTCGTTATCTTCAATGCCCAGCTCTTTCGCGTCGGTTTCGCTAAGCCAGACGATCGGCCCGCCGCGCGACAGCGTCAGCATCAGCAGGTTTTCGCTATAGGTTGAGTGGATCCCCCACTTCTGGTGCGGCGTCAGGAAATTCAGCGCTTTTTCCGGAAAGCCGTTTGGCGGCACGGCCTTCATCTGGCTGACGCTGCGGGTATCAATGGGCGGGCGATAGGCTACCAGGCTTTCGCCGAAGGCGCGCATCCACGGATGGTCCTGATACAACTGCTGGCGGCCGGAGAGAGTGCGCCATGGGATCAGCTCATGTACGTTGGTATAACCGGCATTGTAGGAGACGTGCTCGCTTTCCAGTCCGGACCACGTCGGGCTGGAGATAATTTTGCGCGGCTGCGCCTGAATATCGCGAAAGCGGATCTTCTCATCCTCTTTATTGAGCGCCAGATGGGTATGATCGCGGCCGGTAAACTCTCCCAGCGCCTGCCAGGCTTTCACCGCCACCTGGCCGTTGGTTTCCGGCGCGAGGCTGAGAATAACTTCAGAGGCGTCAATGGCGCTGTCGATCCGCGGCCGGCCTTTGGCCGGACCATCGGGCTTGACGTAGTTAAGCTTGCCGAGGAAATCGACTTCGCTTTGCGTATTCCACGCAATGCCTTTTCCGCCGTTGCCAAGCTTATCGAGCAGCGGGCCGAGAGAGGTGAAGCGTTCCCAGGTGGCAGGATAGTCGCGTTCCACCAGGGCAATCGACGGTGCGGTTTTCCCGGGGATCAGATCGCATTCGCCCTTGCGCCAGTCAAGCACCTCGAACGGCTGCGACAGTTCGCCGGGGGAATCATGCTGCAGCGGGACCAGCACCACATCGGTCTCTTTGCCAAGATGGCCGACGCAGACCTGCGAGAAGGATTTAGCGATATCCTTGTAGATCTCCCAGTCGCTTTTCGCCTCCCAGGCCGGGTCGACGGCGGCGGAGAGCGGGTGGATAAACGGGTGCATGTCCGAGGTGTTCATATCGTCTTTTTCATACCAGGTGGCGGTCGGCAGGACAATATCGGAGAAGAGACAGGTACTGGACATGCGGAAATCGAGGGTCACCAGGAGATCGAGTTTGCCCTCAATCGCCGCGGTCTGCCACTCGACTTCCTCAGGTTTTACCTCATCGCTGGCGCCCAGTTCATCACCCTGAATACCGCTGTCGGTCCCGAGCAGGTATTTCAACATGTACTCATGCCCCTTACCGGACGATCCCAGCAGGTTTGAGCGCCAGATAAACAGGTTGCGCGGATGGTTTTTGCCGCTATCCGGCTGCTCGGCGGCAAAGCGAATATCGCCTGATTTTAACGACTGGACGGTGAACTCCGCGGGGGAGAGCCCGGCGGCCTCGGCCTGCTGCTTAATGGTCAGCGGGTTGACGTTGAGCTGGGGCGCAGAGGGTAACCAGCCCATCCGTTCCGCACGGACGTTGAAGTCGATAAGGCTGCCGCTAAATTTGCTGGCGTCGGCCAGCGGCGACAGCAGCTCCTGCGCGGTCAGTTTTTCGTAGCGCCACTGGCTGGCGTGGTTGTAGAAATAAGAGGTACTGTTCATCTGCCGCGGCGGACGACTCCAGTCCAGGGCGAACGCCAGCGGCAGCCAGCCGGTCTGCGGGCGCAGTTTCTCCTGACCGACATAGTGCGACCAGCCGCCGCCGCTCTGGCCGACGCAGCCGCAAAATACCAGCAGATTAATCATCCCGCGGTAGTTCATATCCATGTGGTACCAGTGGTTCACCCCGGCGCCGAGGATAATCATTGAGCGGCCGTGGGTCTTATGCGCCGTATCGGCAAACTCGCGGGCGATTTGTTCGATATGTTGACGCGGTACGCCGGTGATCTGCTCCGCCCATGCCGGGGTATAGGCTTTGACCTCGGCGAAATCCTTCGCCGCATTGACATCGTCAAGCCCGCGATCCAGACCGTAGTTGGCCAGAATCAGGTCATAGACGCTGACCACCAGGCCGCTTTCGCCACTGGCCAGCGTCAGCTGTTTAGCCGGTAGCGGGTGAAGGGTCACCGGTGACTGCGCTACGCTGCGAAAATGCGGGTTTTCGTTGCCGCCAAAGTAGGGGAAGCCCACCGACACCACGCTGTCGCGAATATCCAGCAGCGACAGCTTAAGCTCGACATCTTTGCCGTCTGCCCGTTGTTCGAGATTCCATTTGCCTTTTTCGCCCCAGCGAAAGCCGATGGAGCCGTTCGGCGCCACCAGTTCGCCGTCGCTGTTATAAGCCACGGTTTTCCATTCCGGGTTATTACTTTCTCCGAGACCGTCAAGCAGGTCGGAAGCACGCAGCATACGGCCCGGCGTATAGCTGCCGTCGTCGCGCGGCTCGAGTATCACTAGCATCGGCATGTCGGTGTAGGTCCGGCAGTAGTTGAGAAAGTAATCGCTCGGGTTATCGAGGTGGAAGGCTTTGAGGATCACATGGCCCATGGCCATCGCCAGCGCGCTGTCGGTGCCTTGCTTCGGCGCCAGCCACTGGTCGCAGAGCTTAGCGACTTCCGAATAGTCCGGCGTGATGGCGATAGTTTTGGTGCCCTTGTAGCGCACTTCGGTAAAGAAGTGGGCGTCCGGGGTTCGGGTCTGCGGCACGTTGGAGCCCCAGGCAATAATGTAGCTGGAGTTGTACCAGTCGGCGGATTCCGGCACGTCGGTCTGTTCGCCCCAGGTCATCGGCGAGGCGGGGGGCAGATCGCAGTACCAGTCATAAAAGCTCAGGCAGGTGCCGCCAATCAACGATAAATAGCGAGTGCCCGCGGCGTAGGAGACCATCGACATCGCCGGGATCGGCGAGAAGCCGGCGACGCGGTCCGGGCCATAATGTTTGATGGTCCAGACGTTGGCGGCGGCGATGAGCTGGTTCAGCTCTTTCCAGCTGGAGCGGACAAAACCGCCTTTGCCGCGCGCCGCTTTATAGCTGCGTGTTTTTGCCGGATCCTGCATGATGCTATCCCATGCCAGCACCGGGTCGGGATGCTGCGCCAGGGCTTCGCGCCACAGCTCAATCAGTCGTTTACGCGCCAGCGGGTACTTCAGGCGGTTGGCGCTGTAGAGATACCAGGAGTAGCTGGCGCCGCGCGGGCAGCCGCGCGGTTCGTGATTTGGCAGATCCGGCCGGGTGCGCGGATAATCGGTCTGCTGGGTTTCCCAGGTAACGAGGCCGTTTTTGACGTAAATTTTCCAGCTGCAGGAGCCGGTGCAGTTCACACCGTGCGTGGAGCGGACAATTTTGTCGAATTGCCAGCGTTGACGGTAGCTATCTTCCCAGTCACGGTTGTTGTTGTAGACCTGGCCGTGGCCGTTGGCAAAGGTCTCGCCCTTCTGCTTAAAGTAGCGAAAGCGATCCAGAAGTTTACTCATGACATTTCTCCTGCTCCGATAATGTCCGGCATCGTGCCACCCGGCCGGATGAGCGAACGAACTCGTAAGGCCGGATAAGGCGTAAGCCGCTATCCGGCAGATAAATCGTTATGGTTAAGCGGATTTACGGCGGCCGTAGACCAGCCAGGTCACCAGCACGCAAACCACATAGAAGACAAAAAAGACTTTCATCGCGCCAACCGGTGAGCCGGTCATCGCCAGCGAGGTGCCGAAGGCTTTCGGAATAAAGAAGCCGCCGATGGCGCCGATCGCCGAGATAAAGCCCAGCGCGGCAGCGGTATCGGTCACCGCCTCGTGCTGCGCTTCTTCATCGCTGCCGCCGCGCTGTTTTACGCTGTCGATGGTGAGCTGGCGGAAGATGACGGCGATCATCTGGAAGGTGGAGCCGCTTCCCAGACCGGCGGTTAAAAAGAGCCCCATAAACACCACGTAGAAAGCGAGAAAGCTGCCGGAGCCGCTGCCTGGCAGGGTCAGAAACAGCAGGCCGGTAAACAGCGCCATCAGGACGAAGTTAACCAGCGTCACCCGCACGCCGCCGAGACGGTCGGAGATGATCCCGCCGAACGAGCGCGCCAGCGCGCCGATGAACGGTCCAAAGAAGGCGAGCTTGAGGATATCGACCGCGGGAAACTGGGTTTTCGCCAGCATGGCAAAGCCGGCGGAAAAGCCGATGAACGAGCCAAACGTCGCCAGATAGAGCAGGCTTAACAGCCACATATGCGGTCGCTTGAGCACGGGAAGCTGATCGCGAATCGAAGCCTTTCAACCGGCGATATCGTTCATGCCGAACCATGCCGCGACGGTGGCGAGCAGCAGCAGCGGTACCCAGACGAGCGCCGCATTACTCAGGGTGATTGTCGAACCATCGGGCTGGGTGACGCCATGGACGCCGAGAAAGGTGAAGAGCGGCAGGAAGATGACCGCCGGGGCGACCATCTGCATCACGCTTACGCCCAGATTGCCAAGGCCGCCGTTGACTCCCAGCGCGCTGCCCTGTTTCGCTTTGGGGAAAAAGAAACTGATATTTCCCATGCTGGAAGCAAAATTCGCTCCGGCAAAACCGCACAGCAGCGCAATAATAATAAATACCCAGAACGGAGTAGTAATATTCTGGATTGCCACCCCTAACCAAATACAAGGCACGATCAGGATAACGGTACTTAATACGGTCCAGTAGCGCCCGCCAAAAAGGGGTACCATAAAGGAGTAGGGGACCCGTAATATCGCGCCGGAAAGTGAAGGCAGGGCGGTTAATAAAAAAAGCTGGTCGGTGGTGAAATGAAAACCGACCTTATTGAGATTGACCGCTACGGCGCTGAATAACATCCATACGCAGAAAGCAAGCAGCAGACAGGCCACTGATATCCATAGATTTCTTCGCGCAATGGCTTGGCCTTTATTTTCCCAGAACGCCTTGTTTTCAGGCCGCCAGTTGTTCAAAAGGTAATGATTATCTTTATCATTCTGCACCGACATATTGCCCTCTACTTGCCCGGAAAGGAGTAAATAAATAAGGTCAACAGCTGAATACAAGGGGATAGTGAATAACGCTTAATTTGCGTTATCTATGAAGCGTAGATAAAAAAAACGTGCTGACAGAGAGCACGTGGTAAGCGTAGCGGAATTAATTGTTACCAAATGTAAATATGCCTAAAACAACTCCAGCGTAATCATCTTATTTACATAGCGGCTAAACGCCGCCTCATCCAGGGCCTGCGCGTCCAGCGCATAAATCCCGTCGAGGCCGCACACCAGGGCGATAAAGCGCCAGGCGATATCCGCCGCAGGCTCAGCCGACCGAAATTCGCCGCTGGCGAGGCCCTGCTCGATGATGGCGACGGTCTCGGCATGCCACATATTCATGGTCAGCAGGTAGGCCGCTTTGATGTCCGGATCGCTGTCGGCCAGCACCTGGCCTTCACGCCACAGGCGGATATAGGGTTCCAGTCGGCCATCCTCGCTGCCGATCATCGAGAACAAGCGCTCGCGCCAGCTGGCGTCCTCAGCCACCAGCGGCATGTCGAGCATCTCGCGGATCAGGCGGATGAAAACCTGCGCTTTCAGCTCGCCGATGGAGGTGAAGTGGTGGTGCAGCTGCCCGGCGGCCACCTGGGCTTCGCGGGCTATCTGCCGTACGGTCATGGCGGCAAAGCCGCCGCGCAGCGCCAGGCGCATGGCGGCCTGCATAATCCCTTCCCGTCGCGCATCACGTTGTAAATAGTGCATAGAACCCCACTGTCATCTGGCTTTGGCCGAGTGTAACAAAAAGTTGGACATGTGTTCAACAATCCGGCAGGATCGCCATCCTGGACGTGTGTCCAATATTCAATATTGATTGAGGTACAAGCTATGTCACGGCAATGGATGACGCTGATGGCGATTTTGCTGGTTTATATTCCGGTGGCGATTGACGCTACGGTGTTGCATGTGGCCGCGCCGACCCTCAGCGTGGCGCTGGGTAGCAGCGGCAATGAGCTGTTGTGGATCATTGATATCTACTCATTAGTGATGGCCGGCATGGTGCTGCCGATGGGCGCCCTTGGCGATAAGATCGGCTTTAAGCGCCTGCTGCTGCTCGGCAGCGCCATTTTTGGCATCGCCTCGCTGTGCGCCGCGCTGTCGCCGACGGCCATTACGCTGATTGCCTCACGCGCTTTGCTGGCGGTGGGGGCGGCGATGATCGTCCCGGCGACGCTGGCCGGGATCCGCAGCACCTTTGCCGAGGCCAGCCAGCGCAATATGGCGCTGGGGCTGTGGGCAGCGGTCGGCTCCGGCGGCGCGGCCTTCGGCCCGCTGGTGGGCGGTATCCTGCTGGAGCATTTCTACTGGGGGTCGGTGTTCCTGATCAATGTGCCGATCGTGCTGGTGGTTATCGCGATTAACGCGAAAGTGGTGCCGCGCCAGCCCGCGCGCCGCGAACAGCCGCTCAATCTACTGCAGGCGCTCGTTTTGATTGCCGCGATCCTGATGCTGGTGTTTAGCGCGAAATCGGCGCTGAAGGGCCAGCTGGCGCTGTGGCTCACCGCGCTGGTGGCGCTCGGCGGGGCGGCGATGTTAACCTGGTTTATCCGCAAGCAGCTGTCGGCGGCCCGCCCGATGGTGGATATGCGCCTGTTCACCCATCGCATTATCTTAAGCGGGGTGATGATGGCGATGACGGCCCTGATTACCCTGGTCGGTTTTGAGCTACTGATGGCCCAGGAGCTGCAGTTTGTGCACCAGAAAACGCCGTTCGAGGCGGGGATATTTATGCTGCCGGTAATGGTGGCCAGCGGCTTCAGCGGCCCGATTGCCGGCCTGCTGGTGTCGCGGCTTGGGCTGCGCGAGGTGGCGACCGGCGGGATGCTGCTCAGCGCCTTCAGCTTTCTCGGCCTGGCGTTGACCGATTTCAGTACCCAGCAGTGGCTGGCCTGGGGGCTGATGACGCTGCTGGGCTTTAGCGTGGCCAGCGCGCTGCTGGCCTCCAGTTCCGCGATTATGGCGGCAGCGCCGAAGGAGAAAGCGGCGGCCGCCGGGGCGATTGAAACCATGGCCTATGAGCTGGGCGCCGGTCTCGGCATAGCGCTGTTCGGCCTGATCCTGACCCGCAGCTACAGCGCCTCTATTGCGCTGCCGTCTGGCCTGAGTGGCGCCATGGCGCAGCAGGCGGCGTCATCGATTGGCGAGGCGGTGAGTCTGTCCCAGGCGCTGCCCGCCGGGGTGGCGCAGGCGCTGATGGCGGCGGCGAAGACGGCTTTTATTCAGGCTCATAGCCTGGTGCTGGCGACGGCGGGTGTATTGCTTCTGCTGCTGGCCGCTGGGATCTGGCGCAGCCTCGCCACCGTGGCGAAACCGCAGTCGGCGCTATAGCTGCAGCGACAGATCCATCGCCGCGCGCCGTAGCGGGGCGAGAGCCTTCTCTTTTAACGCCGCGGCGCTGACCGTCGCGGCAGGTACCCCGACATTCAGGGCGGCCACCACCTGACCGTGACGCGACAGCACGGGTACCGCCAGCGAGCACAAGCCTACCTCGATCTGCCGGTCGGCGAGGGCATAGCCCTGCATGCGCACCCGGGCGATCTCTGCACGTAAACCGGACAAATCGCACAGGGTATGCGGAGTGTAGCGAATAAGCGTAGCCCGTGACAACGTCACTTCCAGCTGTTCCTCCGGCAGCGCGCTCAGCAACACCCGCCCCATCGACGTGGCCCACGCCGGCAGGCGGCTGCCGCGCCCCAGATCGATGCTCAGTAAATTATTGACCGCCGCGCGGGCAATATAGAGCACGTTATCCCCGTCGAGCGTGGCTGCCGAACAGGATTCGCCGAGCGCTTTGCCAAGATTATCCAGTGCCGTCTGCGCCACCTTGGCCAGCGGCGTGCCTGCCAGATAGGCGTGGCCGACGGCCAGTACCCGGGGGAGCAGTTCATAGCTACGGCCATCCGGACTGTGCACCATGCCCAGCGCGGCGAGGGTATACAAACAGCGGCGTACCGCCGCGCGCGAGATTTGCGTTTTCTGGCTGAGCTGGGAAATGGTCAGCCGCTGGCGCTGGGGGGTGAAGGCGTTAAGGACCTCCAGCCCGCGGGCCAGAGATAGCATAAAGTTAGGGTCGTGCTCGGCCTGCCTGGCGCTCAGCGTATTGGGGATATTGTCGCTCATCGCATCCTTCTCCGTTGCAGCGTAAAACTCACGGCAGATCACTATACCTTGCGCAAAATGGGGCGCGCTGAATTGTGCCGGTTTTACCACCACGATCACATTAATAACCGTCTTTTAACAAACGCGTCGATAATCGCACAACATTTCGATTATCGCCGTTGACCATCCGCCAGGCTGAACCCTATTGTCAATGGCACAGACCCCCGTTATGGATGTGGGTACAAAAAGTTATATATCTCATCAGGAACAGAAAATGACTGCCACCGTAGAGCAAATCGAGAGCTGGATTGTGGATGTCCCGACCATCCGGCCGCATAAATTGTCGATGACCACCATGGGCTGCCAGTCGCTGGTGATCGTGCGCCTTACCCGTTCCGACGGCATCTGCGGCATCGGCGAAGCCACCACCATCGGCGGCTTGAGCTATGGCGTTGAGAGCCCCGAGGCCATCTCGTCGGCGATCACCCATTATCTGACGCCGCTGTTGAAAGGGCAGCCGGCCGATAACCTGAATGCGCTGACCGCCCGCATGAACGGCGCCATTAAAGGCAACACCTTTGCGAAGTCCGCCATCGAAACCGCGCTGCTCGACGCTCAGGGCAAAGCCTTAGGTCTGCCGATATCAGCCCTGCTCGGCGGCGCGTTGCAAACGGCGTTGCCGGTGCTGTGGACCTTAGCCAGCGGCGATACCGCGAAAGATATCGCTGAAGGAGAAAAACTGTTGGCCGAAGGCCGCCACCGGGCGTTCAAACTGAAGATCGGCGCGCGTGAACTCGCCACCGACCTGCGTCATACCCGCGCCATCGTTGAAGCGTTAGGCGACCGCGCCAGCATCCGTGTCGACGTCAACCAGGCCTGGGACGCCGCCACCGGCGCGAAAGGCTGCCGCGAACTGGCGGCGATGGGCGTCGATCTTATCGAACAGCCGGTCAGCGCCCACGATAATGCCGCCCTGGTGCGGTTAAGCCAGCAAATTGAAACCGCGATCCTCGCGGATGAAGCGGTCGCGACCGCTTACGATGGTTATCAGCTGGCGCAGCAGGGCTTTACCGGCGCTTACGCGCTGAAAATCGCCAAAGCCGGGGGGCCGAACAGCGTGCTGGCGCTGGCCCGCGTCGCGCAGGCGGCAGGGATTGGCCTGTACGGCGGCACCATGCTGGAAGGCACCGTAGGGACCGTGGCTTCTCTGCACGCCTGGTCGACGCTGCCGCTGCAGTGGGGTACCGAGATGTTCGGCCCGCTGTTGCTGAAAGACGATATTGTCAGCGTGCCGCTCACCTTTGCCGACGGTCAGGTGGCGCTGCCGCAAACGCCGGGCCTTGGCGTCGAGCTGGATGAAGACAAACTGCATTTTTATACCCGCCAGCCGTAGCGGGGAACAGGAGAAAAAAATGTTATTTAAAGTGGAGATGACCGTCAATATTCCGCCTGGCTTTCCCGCCAACGAGGCGGAGGAAATAAAACAACGCGAAAAAGCCTATTCGCAACAATTACAGCGGGAAGGCAAATGGCGGCATATCTGGCGCGTTGCCGGCCTTTATGCCAACGTCAGTATTTTCGATGTTCAAGATGCCGAAGAATTGCATCAAATATTAATGGGATTGCCGCTATATCCCTTTATGGCGATAAAAGTGGAAGCCCTCTGTCGTCATCCGTCATCAATTCGCGATGACGATCGCTAATAATAATATCTGACCTCACGCCGGTATTACCGGCGTATACCCTGCAAAATATAAGAGAGAACCAGTATGAGTAATGTATTCGTACAACAACCAGCTATTCAGAAATTATTACGCGACAGTGCCGGATTAGATGTTGCCGGCGGCGATGAACGTTTTAAGGCGATTATTCATCGTCTGCTGGAAAATATCTGCACGCTCATCGACGACTATAACGTTACGGAAGAAGAGTTCTGGCACGCGGTAAACTATTTGCACGAGCTGGGCGGGCGTCAGGAGGCGGCGCTGCTGGCGGCGGGTCTGGGACTGGAGCATTTCCTCGATCTGCGCCAGGACGCCATCGACGCGGCAGCGCATCGGGAAACCGGCACCCCGCGCACCATCGAAGGGCCGCTGTACGTGGCTAATGCGCCGCTGGCCGAGGGTCACGCCCGCATGGATGACGGCGCCGACGCCGGAGAAGTGATGTGGCTGCACGGTGAAGTCAAAGACACCGAAGGCCGGCCAGTGGCCAACGCTATTGTTGATATCTGGCACGCCAACACCCTCGGAAATTATTCCTTCTTCGACCCAGGCCAGAGTGAGTACAACCTGCGCCGGCGGATCCGCACCGGCGCCGATGGCCGCTACAGCGTGCGCAGCATCATGCCCTCCGGCTACGGCTGCCCACCGGATGGCCCAACCCAGAAACTGCTGGACAGACTGGGTCGCCACGGCAACCGTCCGGCGCACATTCACTTTTTCGTCTCCGCGCCGGGTCATAAACATCTGACCAGCCAGATTAACCTCAATGGCGATAAATACCTGTGGGACGATTTTGCCTTTGCCACCCGCTACGGCCTGATTGCCGATCCGGTAAAAGTGACCGACCGCGAGATCATCGCGCAGCGCAATCTTGAGGGAGAGCACACCGAGGTTTGTTTTGATTTCACCCTGTGTAAAGCGCTGAGCGCCGACGAAGAGCAGCGCGGGATCCGCCTGCGCGCCAAAGAGTAAGCGGCATTATCGGCCCCGGGCACGCTACTGCCCGGGCCAGATATTGCACTCGAAAACGAAGAATTCACCCTGTTTCTTTCATCCTGAATCCTGCAGGAGGGACCGACTCATGCAAAAAACGCTCTCGACGCTCAAAGACAAAATCAATAATGCCTTAGTTGTCGACCGTGAAAATCATATTTACCGTTGCCACCGCTCTATATTTACCGACCAGCAGTTATTTGATTTTGAAATGAAACATATCTTCGAAGGAAATTGGGTTTTTCTTGCCCATGAAAGCCAGATTGCCGAGCCGGGAGATTATTATACCCTGACGCTGGGACGGCAGCCGGTTATTATTACCCGCGATAAAAAGAATGAGCTGCACGCGCTAATTAACAGCTGCGCTCACCGCGGCGCCATGTTATGTCGACGCAAAACCGGGAATAAAAATTCTTTCACCTGTCCGTTCCACGGCTGGACCTTCAGCAATAATGGCAAATTATTAAAGGCCAAAGATGAGAGCACTGGCGGCTATCCGCCGAGCTTTAAACAAGACGGCTCCCACGACCTGCAAAAGTTGCCGCGTTTTCAGTCCTATCGCGGTTTCTTATTCGGTAGCCTCAATGCCGACGTGCAGCCGCTGGAGGCCTATCTCGGGGAAACCTGCAAGATTATCGACCTGATCGTCGACCAGGCGCCGGAGGGGCTCGAGGTACTTAAGGGTTCGTCGAGCTATGTATATGAGGGCAACTGGAAACTGGGCGCGGAAAACGGCGCCGATGGCTATCACGTCAGCGTGGTCCACTGGAACTACGCCTCAACCATGTCACGCCGCAACTATGAAGCGGAAGGGACGCACGCGGTGGATGCCAACGGTTGGTCAAAAAGCCTCGGCGGCGGCTATGGATTTGATAACGGCCATATGCTGTTGTGGACCCGGGCGCTCAACCCGGAAGTGCGCCCGGTCTATGCCCACCGCGAACGGCTGCAGGCGGAATTTGGCGAACGCCGTGCCGACCAGATGGTCAACGAAACCCGCAACCTGTGCCTGTACCCCAATGTCTACCTGATGGATCAGTTCTCGACGCAAATCCGCGTAATCCGCCCCATTGCGGTGGATAAAACCGAAGTCACCATCTGGTGCTTTGCGCCGAAAGGGGAATCCGACCAGGCCAGAGCGCTGCGTATCCGCCAGTACGAGGATTTCTTTAACGTCAGTGGGATGGGGACGCCGGACGACCTCGAAGAGTTCAGCGCCTGTCAGCGCGGCTATCTCGGCGAAAATCTGCCATGGAGCGACCTCAGCCGCGGCGCGCTGCGCTGGGTCGATGGCGCGGATGAGCATGCGCAACATGCCGGCTTTTCGCCGCGGTTAAGCGGGGTGAAATCGGAGGACGAAGCGCTGTACATCGCCCATCACCACCACTGGCAGACGCTGATGCTGGCGGCCATTGAACAGGAACAACAGCGTTACGACCAGTCCATTACCCAGCGCGTGGAGGTGGCCTGATGCTTAACCTCGAACAGGTTCGCCAGTTTCTCTACTACGAAGCCCGTCTGCTGGACGATCGTCAGTGGGACGAATGGCTCAGCTGCTACAGCCCGCAGGTGGTCTACTGGATGCCGGCGTGGGGCGACGATGACCAGCTGACCCGCGACCCGCAAAAAGAGATTTCGCTTATCTACTACCCCAACCGCGAAGGGCTGGAGGATCGCGTCTACCGCATTAAAACCGAGCGCTCCGGGGCCAGTACGCCGGAGCCGCGCACCACCCACATCATCAGCAACGTTGAGCTGCTGGGGGAGAGCGATGAGGGGCTTGAGGTGCGTTACAGCTGGGTCACCTGGAGCCATCGCTATCAGCACACTGATGCCTATTTTGGCTCTACCTGCTGCACGCTAATCGAACAGGACGGCAGACCGCAGATCGTGCGCAAAACCGTGCGCCTGAATAACGATTATATCCGTCAGGTGATTGACGTTTACCACATTTAAGAGGCGCTTATGACCTTCAATATTGCTCTTAATTTTGAGGACGGCGTAACCCGCTTTATTCAGTGCAATGCCGGAGAGAAAGTCCTGGATGCCGCCTATCGCCAGAGGGTGAATCTGCCGATGGATTGCTCGGACGGGGTGTGCGGTACCTGCAAATGCCACTGCGCCAGCGGTGAGTACGACCTGGGCGAAGATTATCTCGACGAGGCGTTAAGCGACGACGAAGCGCAGGCCCGTCAGGTGCTGACCTGTCAGATGGTCCCGACCAGCGACTGCGTTATCGATGTGCCGGTGGCCGCCGCGCAGTGTAAAACCGCGCTGACCAACACCGGGGCGCAGGTGCGGCAGGTGAATTTACTGTCCGATACCGCCATCGAACTGGTGGTCGCCCTCGATGAGCCGCTGGCCTTCCTGCCGGGGCAGTACGTCAACATTCAGGTGCCGGGCACGCTTCATGTCCGCGCCTACTCATTCAGCTCGCTGCCGGGTTCTCTCGAAGGGCGTTTTCTGATCCGTAACGTGCCTGGCGGGATGATGAGCCAGTGGTTAACCCAGCGGGCGCGGCCCGGCGATCGTCTTACCCTCAGCGGCCCGATGGGCAGCTTCTATCTGCGCCACGGCGAACGTCCGCTGCTGATGCTGGCGGGCGGTACCGGCCTGGCGCCGCTGCTCTCCATGCTCCATACCCTGCAGACACAGGGCAGCCAGCGTCCGGTGATGCTGCTGTACGGTGTTACTCGTGACTGCGATCTGGTGAAAACCGACGCGCTGGATACCTTTATTCAACAGCTGACGGGGTATCGTTGGCTACCGGTGGTGGCCGATGAAAACAGCACTTGCCCGCAGCGCGGCTTTGTCACCGACCATCTCGACGACGCGATGCTGAACAACGGCGACGTGGATATCTATCTCTGCGGCCCGCCGCCGATGGTTAACGCGGTTGCCACGGCGTTGCGCGACCGCGGGATCACCCCGGCGGGGTTCTGGTATGAGAAATTTATCGCCAGCCAGAGCGCGGCGGCATAAGGAGACAAAATGCGTTTTACCGATAAAGTCGTCGTCATCACCGGCGCGGCGCAGGGCATTGGCCGCCAGACGGCGGAGCAGGCGGCTGCAGAAGGCGCGGCTCTGCTGCTCATCGATCGCTCGTCATACGTCCATGAGCTGGCGGCGACGCTGGCGCAATCCGGCTGTCTGGTGCTGGCGCTGGAGGCGGATCTGGAAGCGTGGGAAAGTACCGAGCAGGCGTTTGCCGCCGGGGTCGCTCATTTTGGCCGTATCGACGTGCTGATCAACAACGTTGGGGGCACCATCTGGGCGCGCCCCTTTGCCGAATACCAGCCGGAGCAGATTGAGAAAGAGATCCGCCGCTCGCTGTTCCCCACGCTGTGGGGCTGCCGCGCGGCGCTGCCATGGATGCTGAAGCAGGGCAAAGGCAGCATCGTCAACATTTCATCGGTGGCGACGGCGGGAGTGAATCGGGTGCCGTACTCGGCGGCGAAAGGCGGCGTTAACGCGCTGACCCGGTCGATTGCCATGGAGTACAGCGGTAGCGGTATTCGGATTAACGCCGTGGCCCCGGGCGGGACCGAGGCGCCGCCGCGCCTGACGCCGCGTAACGAAGAGCAGCCGAGCGAGCAGGAAAAGGCGTGGTATCAGCAGGTCGTCGATCAGACGGTGGCGAGCAGTCTGCTGCACCGGTACGGCACGCTGGCGGAACAGGCGAATGCGATCCTGTTTCTCGCCAGCGATGAGGCCAGCTATATCACCGGCGTGACGCTGCCGGTAGCCGGAGGCGATCTCGGCTAACGGCGAGTGGCGTACCAGCAGAGCAGGGAGCCGAGACATACCATCCCGGCCCCCTGCCAGAAGGACCACGACAGGGTCGCACTCAGCAGGATCGCCGCCAGCGCAGAGGAGAGCACCGGCGTGAAGTAGGAGGCCGCCGCCAGCAGGCTGACGTTGCCGTGCAGGATGCCAACGTTCCACGCCGCGTAGGCCAGCCCCAGCGCCACGGAGACCGTCATCAGCTTAATGACCACCGGCCAGCTAAACAGCATCGGCGGCTGGTCGCTGGCGAGAAATTTCAGCCATAGCGTCAGGGCGGTTAACAGGACGAACAGCGTAATGGCGTTTTTACCGCGGGCATATTTGGCCGTCACCGTGCAGTAGGCGGCCCAGATGAACGCCCCGACAAAGGCCAGCAGATAGCTAAGCGGGCTGGAAATGACGTTACTGATAATCTCATCGGGCTGTAGCCCATGCTCACCGCCCAACACCCAGCCAACGCCCAGCAGGGCGAGAATCAGGCCGGGGATCACCAGCCAGCTGCTTTTCTGGCCATTAAAGAGAATGGCGAATAAAATCGTCAGGCTGGGCCACAGGTAATTGACCATCCCCACCTCAATGGCCTGCTGGCGGCTGGCGGCATAGCCCAGCGACAGCGCGAGGCAGATTTCATAGCTGACAAACAGCACGCTGCCGGCCAGCAGATAGCGACGCGGGATCTGGCGCAGGTTGGGAAAGCCGACGGTAAAGATCAGCAGCAGGCCGCTAAGGCTGTAAATCATCGCCGCGCCGCCGACCGCTCCCAGTCCTTCGCTGACGCCGCGAATCAATCCGACCATCGTGCTCCATAAGATAATGGCGGCGAAGCCGATGGTCGTGGCTCTCTTTTTCTCCATGCTTTTCCTGATGGTTACGCAAATGCAGCCGGCATATATATCATCTTTTTATCGGTGAGGGGCGAAATTTTCCGCCGTTGCTAACCCTTAGGGATTAGCGAAAATGGCCAGGGCTGGCGATTAAGGGGGCGAAGGTTTTTCTCCTTGATTTGACGCAAATTTTCCCGGGATTTTGCTGTTAGTTTCCTCCGCGCGATGAATCAACATCCTGCATGGAGGAATGCAATGGACGTCAGCCGCAGAAAGTTCTTTAAGATCTGCGCAGGCGGTATGGCCGGAACTACCGCCGCCGCCCTGGGCTTTGCCCCTAAAATGACGCTGGCTCAGGCACGCAATTTCAAATTGCTGCGTGCGAAAGAGATCCGCAACACCTGCACTTACTGCTCCGTGGGCTGCGGGCTATTAATGTATAGCCTCGGCGACGGTGCGAAAAACGCCAAAGAAGCGATCTACCATATCGAAGGGGACCCGGACCATCCGGTGAGCCGTGGCGCGCTGTGCCCGAAAGGGGCAGGCCTGCTGGACTATGTCCACAGCGAAAACCGTCTGCGTTATCCGCAATACCGCGCCCCGGGCTCGGATAAATGGCAGCGCATCTCGTGGGATGAAGCCTTTAACCGCATCGCCCGACTGATGAAAGCCGACCGCGACGCCAACTTTATTGAAAAGAATGAACAGGGCGTGACGGTTAACCGCTGGCTTTCCACCGGCATGCTGTGCGCCTCGGCGGCAAGCAATGAGACCGGCATGCTAACGCAGAAGTTTGTGCGATCGCTGGGTATGCTGGCGGTAGACAACCAGGCGCGCGTCTGACACGGACCAACGGTAGCAAGTCTTGCTCCAACATTTGGTCGCGGTGCGATGACCAACCACTGGGTGGATATCAAAAACGCCAACGTCGTGGTGGTGATGGGCGGTAACGCCGCCGAAGCCCATCCGGTGGGTTTCCGCTGGGCGATGGAGGCGAAAAACAATAACGACGCCACGCTGATCGTCGTCGACCCGCGCTTTACGCGTACCGCGTCGGTGGCCGATATCTATGCGCCGATTCGTTCCGGTACCGACATTACCTTCCTGTCGGGCGTGCTGCTGTACCTGATCGAAAACAATAAGATCAATGCCGAGTACGTTAAGCATTACACCAATGCCAGCCTGCTGGTGCGGGATGATTTTGCCTTCGAAGAGGGGCTGTTCAGCGGCTACGATGCGGAAAAACGCCAGTACGATAAATCGTCCTGGAACTACCAGTTCGATGAAAACGGCTACGCCAAACGCGATGAAACGCTCACCCACCCGCGCTGCGTGTGGAATCTGCTGAAGCAGCACGTTTCCCGTTACACGCCCGAGGTGGTCGAAAACATCTGCGGTACGCCGAAAGCGGACTTCCTTAAAGTGTGCGACGTGCTGGCCTCAACCAGCGCCGCGGACCGCACCACCACCTTTCTGTATGCCCTGGGCTGGACGCAGCACACCGTCGGCGCGCAGAACATCCGCACCATGGCAATGATCCAGCTGCTGCTCGGCAATATGGGGATGGCCGGCGGCGGCGTCAACGCCCTGCGCGGCCACTCAAATATTCAGGGGCTGACCGATTTGGGCCTGCTGTCGACCAGTCTGCCGGGCTATTTGACGCTGCCATCGGACAAACAGACCGATCTGCAAAGCTACCTCAGCGCCAACACGCCGAAGGCGACCCTGCCCGAGCAGGTGAACTACTGGAGCAACTACCCGAAATTCTTCGTTAGCCTGATGAAATCCTTCTACGGCGAGGCGGCGCAAAAAGAGAACGACTGGGGCTTTGAGTGGTTACCGAAGTGGGACCAGGCTTACGACGTTATCAAATACTTCAATATGATGGATAACGGCAACGTCACCGGCTATATCTGCCAGGGCTTTAACCCGGTTGCCTCCTTCCCGGACAAAAACAAAGTGGTTCGCAGCCTCAGCAAGCTGAAATATATGGTGGTTATCGACCCGCTGGTGACCGAAACCTCGACCTTCTGGCAGAACCACGGCGAGTCTAATGATGTCGACCCGTCGGCGATTCAGACCGAAGTCTTCCGTCTGCCGTCGACCTGCTTTGCCGAAGAGGACGGTTCGATCGCCAACTCCGGCCGCTGGCTGCAGTGGCACTGGAAAGGTCAGGATGCCCCAGGTGAAGCGCGCAATGATGGCGAAATCCTTGCCGGGATTTACCATCGCCTGCGCGAACTGTACCGCACCGAAGGCGGGAAGGGCGCGGAACCCCTGCTGAAGATGAGCTGGCGCTACAAGCAGCCGGACCATCCGGAATCGGAAGAGGTGGCAAAAGAGAACAACGGCTACGCGCTGGCGGATCTCTACGATCAAAATGGCACTTTGCTGGCGAAAAAAGGCCAACTGCTCAATAGCTTCGCGCTGCTGCGCGATGACGGCAGCACCGCGTCGTCTTGCTGGATCTATACCGGCAGCTGGACCGAGCAGGGTAACCAGATGGCGAATCGTGATAACGCCGATCCTTCGGGCCTGGGCAATACGCTGGGATGGGCCTGGGCGTGGCCGCTCAATCGTCGGGTGCTGTACAACCGCGCTTCGGCCGATATCAACGGCAAGCCCTGGGATGCGAAGCGGATGCTGATCCAGTGGAACGGCAGCAAGTGGGTCGGGAATGATATTCCGGACTTCAATACCGCGCCGCCAGGGAGCAAAACCGGGCCGTTTATCATGCAGCAGGAGGGGCTGGGTCGCCTGTTTGCGCTCGATAAACTGGCGGAAGGGCCGTTCCCGGAGCACTACGAGCCGATGGAAACCCCGCTTGGCACTAACCCGCTGCACCCGAAGGTGGTCTCCAGCCCGGTGGTGCGGTTGTATGAAGAGGACGCCATTCGCTTAGGTAAGAAGGATAAATTCCCGTATGTCGGGACCACCTATCGTCTGACCGAGCATTTCCACACCTGGACCAAGCATGCGTTGCTCAATTCCATCGCGCAGCCGGAACAGTTTGTCGAAATCAGCGAAGGGCTGGCGAAAAGCAAAGGTATCGCTAACGGCGATTGGGTGAAAGTCAGCAGCAAGCGCGGCTTCATTCGCGCGGTTGCCGTGGTGACTCGCCGACTGCGCACGCTGAACGTCAACGGCCAGCAGGTGGAGACCGTCGGGATCCCGCTGCACTGGGGTTTTGAAGGCGTGGCCCGCAAAGGCTACATCGCCAACACCCTGACGCCTAACGTTGGCGATTCCAACTCGCAAACGCCGGAATACAAGGCGTTCCTGGTCAACATCGAGAAAGCGTAAGGAGCGATTCAATGGCGATGGAAACCCAAGACATTATTAAACGCTCCGCGACCAACCCGATCACCCCCGCGCCGCGCGCGCGGGACTATAAAGCGGAAGTCGCCAAGCTTATCGATGTCTCCTCCTGCGTGGGCTGTAAAGCCTGCCAGGTTGCCTGTTCCGAGTGGAATGACATCCGCGATGACGTGGGGCACTGCGTCGGGGTGTACGACAACCCGGCGGATCTCAGCGCCAAATCCTGGACGGTAATGCGTTTTAGCGAGACCGAACAGAACGGCAAACTGGAGTGGCTTATCCGCAAGGATGGCTGTATGCACTGCGCAGAGCCGGGCTGCCTGAAGGCCTGCCCGTCCGCCGGGGCGATTATTCAGTACGCCAACGGCATCGTCGATTTCCAGCAGGAAAACTGCATCGGCTGCGGCTACTGCATTGCGGGGTGTCCGTTTAACGTCCCGCGCCTCAATAAAGAGGATAACCGGGTCTATAAATGCACCCTGTGCGTGGATCGGGTCAGCGTCGGCCAGGAGCCGGCCTGCGTGAAAACCTGTCCTACCGGCGCGATCCACTTCGGTACGAAGAAAGAGATGCTGGAGGTGGCCGAGGAGCGGGTGGCTAAGCTTAAAAAACGCGGTTATGCCAACGCCGGGATTTACAACCCGCCGGGCGTCGGCGGCACCCACGTGATGTACGTCCTGCATCATGCCGACCAGCCGGAGCTGTATCACAAGCTGCCGAAGGAACCGCAGATCGATACCAGTATCAGTCTGTGGAAGGGGGCGCTGAAACCGCTGGCGGCAGCGGGCTTTATCGCCACCTTCGCCGGGCTGATTTACCACTACATCGGTATCGGGCCGAACAAGGAAGTTGACGACGACGAGGAGAAGCATGATGAGTAAATCGAAGATGATTGTGCGCACGACGTTTATCGATCGCGCCTGTCACTGGACGGTGGTTATCTGTTTCTTCCTGGTGGCGCTGTCGGGAATATCGTTCTTCTTTCCGACGCTACAGTGGCTAACGGAAACCTTCGGCACGCCGCAGATGGGGCGTATTCTGCACCCGTTCTTTGGGGTGCTGATTTTTGTCGCGCTGATGTTTATGTTCGTGCGCTTTGTCCACCACAACATCCCTGATAAACAGGATATTCCGTGGCTGAAAGGCATCGTCGAGGTGCTGAAAGGCAACGAGCATAAGGTGGCGCGCGTCGGTAAGTATAACGCCGGGCAGAAGATGATGTTCTGGACCATCATGAGCATGATATTTGTGCTGCTGGTGACCGGGGTGATTATCTGGCGCCCATATTTTGCGGAATATTTCCCGATGCAGGTGATTCGCTATAGCCTGCTGATTCATGCGACGTCGGCCATCATTCTGATCCACGCCATCCTTATCCATATGTATATGGCGTTCTGGGTGAAGGGGTCGATTAAGGGAATGATTGAAGGCAAGGTGAGCCGCCGCTGGGCGAAGAAACACCACCCGCGCTGGTATCGCGATGTCGAACGCCTGGAAGCGATGAAAGAGAGTCGTGAAGGGATGAAGTAAGCCTTCACGGCGCGAAACCCGCTCCGGAGATGTCGGAGCGGGTTCCCGGCAGTCAGCAGTTCGTGATAAGTGTATCGATTGAATCGATAACGCCCTGGCGCGCATGACTCAGATTGCAGACGAAACCCTGTGGCGGGATCCGTTTATTATTTAAGTTACTGCTCATTGGCGTACAAAGTAAAAAGCTGTCAAATTCTATATTTATCCTTGGTACGGCATGCTGATGCCAGCGTGGTAATTGTTGTGGTCGCATTAAAGGAATAATGACTCTCGTGGCCAGGTCTGCATAATAATCATTCTGCACGATCATATAATATGGCAGGGTTTTATTTGTCTGAGCAGAACAATTTCGATAAACATTGAATTATTCAAGCATCATAGCACCCTGAAAAATTCATCATCAGTAAGAGTGCCTCCTTTTGCAATAAATTCATTCATTGCGGCAATGAATTCCTTGTGCTGTCGCTGTTTATCTGCTTCTCGTAAATCCTTACCTGGCTGTTCTGACGCCTTCTGGACGGGTACGTCAGTGGGTCTTTTACGTAGCGTATTACTTTTCATCATAGGCTCCTTGCGGTTGGTTCTGTGATTATTTACTTTACCCACTAAAAAATAAATACCAGCAGTAAGTTTAATATTTATTTTGCGAAGCAGCTTCCAGTGGGAAGTAACAGCCTGAAATATTCATGGTTATGGTAATAAACCTGGCGCTGGCATTAACCAGCGCGACGGGAAATAATCAAAACTTCTCTGGAATGAAGCGGAAAGGAAAATTAGTCTGTTTCATTTTGCCAATTTTGCGCTTCGGCAGCGTCACAGGCTCCACCGGTAAAGCTTCATAGGGGATCTGCGACAGCAGATGGGTGATGATATTTAGACGCACGCGCTTTTTATCCTCCGAGCGGGCGACGAACCACGGCGCCCAGGCGGTATCGGTGGCGGCGAACATGGCGTCGCGGGCAGCGGTATATTCATCCCAGCGGTTGAAAGACTTAATGTCCATCGGCGAGAGCTTCCAGATTTTACGCCCGTCGTCGATGCGATCCCGCAGACGGCGCTCCTGCTCCTGCGGAGAGACCTCCAGCCAGTACTTGAGCAGAATAATGCCCGATTCGACCATGCCGCGCTCCACCATCGGCGCGCCGTCGAGGAACTTCTGCACCTCCTCCGGCGTACAAAAGCCCATCACCCGTTCGACGCCGGCGCGGTTATACCAGCTGCGATCGAAAATCACGATTTCGCCGGCCGCCGGGAGATGCTTGATATAGCGCTGAAAGTAAAGCTGGCTTTTTTCGCGCTCGGTGGGCGAGGGTAAGGCGACGACCCGGAAGATACGCGGGCTGACGCGCTCGGTGATGGCCTTAATGGTGCCGCCTTTCCCGGCGCCGTCCCGGCCTTCAAAGACAATGCACACTTTCAGTCCTTTGTGTACCACCCAGCGCTGCAGTTTCACCAGCTCAACGTGGAGTTTGCGCAGCGCTTTCTCGTACGCTTTGTTGTCGAGCGGCGCGATTTTTGCCGCCGTGTCGACCGGATTACCGCTTTTCTTGTTGCCCATCGCCATGCTCCGTGTTGCCGAGGTATCCCTTTGAAGTGTAATCCTCCCCCGGCGAGGCGGTGGAAAATTATTCGCCGGGTTTTCCCGCCAGGATGACTTCCAGTCCCACCCGCTGCCCCCACGACAGCTCCAGGGTGTTACCGTCCGGGTCGGCAAAGAAAGCGAAATAGCCCACCGGATCGCCCAGCTGCTCCGGCTCCCGGCGTAAAACACCTTCCCGCCGTGCGAGGGCCACTTTCTCATCGATCTCGGCCTGGGTGGCGCAGGCGACGCCGAGATGGCCGAACGGTCCCAGCGGCGTATCGGCCGGATCGTCACTTTGCACCAGCACCAGGGCGAAAGGCCGGGTGCGGTCGCTGAGCCATGCCACTTTCCGCGCCGAGGGAAGGTCGGGCTCGCGCTGGTGTATGACGGTCATCGCGGTATAGCGGGTATAAAAATCGATGCTGCTGGCCAGACAGCGGACGGTAAAGGCGACATGAGTAAAACCGACATCAACACTATGCATGGATAATTCTCCCAAGGTGAACGATGTTTTGACTTTACAACCTCAAGTTAACTTGAGATCAATGAGGTGTTTATCTCTTTGAGCTCACTGATTTTGATAGGGGATTGTTACTGCGAAACCACGCCGCCGGTATGCCACGCGGCTGGGGAACATGAACGAATCAGGCTGTTGTATGGAGGAAACTGCCGTCGGGCGTTTTTAGCTGGTGTGTCGGGGCGGGATAGTAAATAATGCCGGCCGGCTCTCAATACCCCTATAAGATGTATGAAAAAAACGATTTTTTCACTGGCGCTGGGCACCTTTGGACTTGGCATGGCGGAGTTTGGCATTATGGGCGTGCTGCCGGATATGGCGCACGATGTCGGAATATCCATTCCCGCCGCCGGCAATATGATTGCCTGGTATGCCTTCGGCGTGGTGATCGGCGCGCCGATCATGGCGCTGCTCTCCAGCCGGTTTTCCCTGAAATCGGTGATGCTGTTCCTGGCTGGCCTGTGTATTCTCGGCAATACCCTGTTTACCTTCTCCAGTAGCTACGCCATGCTGGCGCTTGGCCGGCTGGTTTCCGGGTTTCCCCACGGGGCGTTTTTTGGCGTCGGCGCGATTATCCTGTCGAAAATCGCGCCGCCGGGGAAGGTGACCGCCGCGGTGGCGGGGATGATTGGCGGCATGACGATCGCTAACCTGGTTGGCGTCCCGGGTGGCACCTGGCTTGGGCATCACTTCAGCTGGCGCTATACCTTTGCGCTTATCGCGGTATTTAACGTGGCGGTATTTCTGGCGATCTTCTGCTGGGTGCCCACGCTTTATGACCGGGCCAGCACGCGGCTGCGCGAGCAGTTCCGTTTTCTGGCCTCCCCGGCGCCGTGGCTGATTTTCGCCGCCACCATGTTCGGTAACGCCGGCGTGTTTGCCTGGTTCAGCTATATCAAGCCCTTTATGCTCAACGTCTCCGGCTTTGCTGAAAGCAAGATGATGCTGATTATGATGCTGGCGGGGCTGGGAATGGTGGTCGGCAATCTGTTCAGCGGCAAAATTTCCGGGCGCTACAGCCCGCTGCGCATTGCGGCCATGACCGACGGGGTCATTGCCGTGACGCTGCTGCTGATCTTTGCCTTCGGTGAACAGAAAGTCGCTTCGCTGGCGCTGGCGTTTCTCTGCTGCGCGGGACTATTCGCCCTGTCAGCGCCGCTGCAGATCCTGCTGCTGCAGAACGCCAAAGGCGGCGAGATGCTGGGGGCGGCCGGGGGACAGATCGCCTTTAACCTCGGCAGCGCCATCGGCGCCTTCTGCGGCGGAATGATGATCGCCCAGGGCTTTGGCTGGAACAGCGTGGCGCTCCCCGCCGCCGCGCTGTCGTTTCTGGCGATGAGCGCCTTGCTCATCTATGGCTGTCATCAGCGGCGACAAGCTTACTAACGACGCCTACTCACGCCAGGGTTCGCCCAGGGTCAGCATCAGGCGGTTGGCCCAGGCGAAAAAGGCCGCGGACTGCAGCAGATCCAGCTGGGCCAGAGTATCTAAGCCCTGCTCATCAAGCGCCGCCAGATGATCGGCGTTTAATGCGGGTGGCGTCACCGATAGCGCGGCGGCGGCGTCGATTTCCGCCTGCCAGCGCGGCGATTGCCCGTCGCGCAGATCCTCTCCCGGCGTCACCGCCAGCAGCGTGTCGACGGCGGTCTCGTCCTTCGCCAGCTGCGCCGCTTTGCGGGCATGCACCGAGGCGCAGTAAATACAGCCGTTGATTTTACTGGCGACCGTGGCGGCCAGCTCGCGTTCGGCGCGCGGCAATCCTCCCGCGGTATAGAAAATGCCCTTATCGGTCAGGGTCCGCTGCTCCAGCACCGGCTGGTTGCGCGCCAGCAGGCGAAAGTAGGGGGAGTCGCTATGGCCATATTTGGCCAGAATCGCCTGTTCTTCAGCGTTGAATTCCGCCAGCGGTTTATCGGCCAGCCAGGGTTCCCAGTGCAGCTCGTCGCGGGTGAAGCGAACCGGGGCGGCTTTGCCGCTCTGCGCGTACGGGGTGGTATGCCAGTATCCGGCGACCAGCGGCGTATCTGCGCTGACGATGGGCTTATGGTTGAGCGCCCGCAGGCCCAGCAGCAGTCGGCTCTGGAAGCTGACAAAGGCTACCAGCTGCGCCAGGGTGACGATGCCCCGCAGGCTCCAGCCCGCGCTGGTTAAAGTGTGCAGCGCGCCGGGAGTGGCTTCAACGGGGGTGAAGGTGAGCAGGCGGGCAAAGGCCAGCGCCGGGACCAGACGATCGGTGGTCGGATCGGCGAGGCCGAAACCGGCATAGTGCGCCGCCAGCGCGTCCGCCTGGTGCAGTTTCGCCACCTTTGCGGCCACCGCGAAGCGTTCATCAAGAGGAAAGTCAGCGTCCTGCTGGCGGAACAGCACTTCATAACTTCCCTGGGCGTGACGGGTGGCGGCATCGCGGACGGCGCGCGCCTGATCGAGCGGGGAACCGGGGGCGATCTCCGCCAGTTCGGCCAGAATATCCTGACTCAGCGTCATGGGGACTCCTTATCTGATGTGGGGGGCAATATGCTGAGCGATCAGCTCAATGGAACGCAGCGTATCCCGGTGCGAAGGCTCGACCGAGTGCACCTGAAACGAAATATCGGTGGCGCGGGCCAGCACGCTGTCCTGCGCCAGGGAGGCAATAACATGCTCAGGATCGCCAACGTGGGCATCCAGCTGTTGCAGATGGTCGGTGACACTGTCACCTTCTATCGTATGACCCGCCGCCCGGTGCTGAGTCGCCTGCTTGCGCAGACCGGGCTCGGCGACCTGCAGGGCGTGGGCGTGACTGTCGGCGACGAAGGCGGTGCGCGAGGCGAGGATCCGCGGCGCAACGCCGTCCGGCAGCGCCGCCAGGTAGGCGTCAATGATCGGGTTCTGAATGGCGTCCAGCGGCAGACGTGGCTCGCCGGGTGGCCGTGGCTGGGTGCGGGACAGCATCAGCCCGTGTCCCGCCTGACCGGCGCGGATGGCGCCCTCCGCAGAGAAGGTGGCGATCCAGATACGCTCCGCCAACTGCGGCGCCGGCGGATAGAGACGGTTGTCCGGGTGGCTCAGCGTGTCGCCGCGCCAGGCGCTATGGATCAGGTGCAGATGGTCGGCAAACGCCGCCCCGCGCTGCTCGCTGGTCAGGCCGAAGGGCAGAAACGAGGTTGGCGTGCCGCCGGAGCCAAAACCCACCTCCAGACGTCCGTCGGTGAGTAAATCCAGTACCGCTGCGTCTTCGGCGACGCGCAGCGGATTTTCCATCGGCAAGGTGATAATCGCTGTACCGAGGCGGATCCGGTCGGTCTGCGCCGCGACGTGGGCGAGAAACACCAGCGGTGAAGGCAGGCCGCCTTCCTGTTCATGAAAATGGTGCTGGGCAATCCATGCGCTGTCGAAGCCCAAACGCTCCGCGTGGCGGATCTGTTCGGCCGCCAGCCGGTAGCGCGTTTGCGCGGAGCCCTGATCGAGCAGACGGGTAAAAAAACCGAGGCGTTTAGGCATTATGCGTTCTCCGTGTGGGCCTGTGCTAAGCGGGAGGAAACCTGGGGAATGGCGGCGATCAGTTCGCGGGTGTAGGCCTGCTGCGGGGCGGCGAACAGGCGGTTTACGTCGCCATGCTCCACCACCTGGCCGGCGCGCAGAACCGTGACGCTGTCGGCGATCCGCCTGACCGTCGCCAGATCGTGGGTAATGAACAGGTAGCTCAGACCCAGCTGCTGCTGTAGCTGCTGCAGCAGGGCGAGGATCTGCGCCTGAACGGTGACGTCGAGCGCCGAAGTCGCTTCGTCAAGGACCAGTATCGCCGGCTCGAGGATCAGCGCCCGGGCAATCGCCACCCGCTGGCGCTGGCCGCCGGAAAGCTCCCGCGGCGTACGCGACAGCAGCTCGGGGGCCAGGGCCACCCGGGCGGCAACGCTCTCCACACGCTGGCGACGCGTCGCCGCGCTGAGGCGCTCAAAGTTTTTTAACGGCTCTTCGATAATCGCAAACAGCGTCTGGCGCGGGTCGAGCGAAGCGAAGGGGTTCTGGTAGACAAACTGGATCTTGCGCCGCAGCTGACGCTGTGCCTCGCGGCTGAGATGCCCGGCGTCAATACCGTCGATGGTGACCTGTCCGGCGTCGGCGCGCTCAAAGCCCAGCAGGATCCGCGCCAGGGTGGTTTTCCCGGAGCCGGATTCGCCCACCAGCGCATGGGTGCTGCCGCGTCTGACCTCAAAGCTGACGCTGTCGAGCGCCTGCAGCGCCTGTTTGCCCAGCGAGAAGCGTTTGCTGATCCCCTCCACGCGAATGGCCGGCGTGGCCAGCGGCCGGTGACGCGCCGCCGTTAGCCTCAACGGCGCATCCTGCAGGTCGTGGAGCAGCTGGCGGGTGTAAGGATGCTGCGGACGCTGGACAATCGCCTCGGTGGCGCCTTGTTCCTGAATCTCTCCCTGGCGAAACACCATGATCCGGTCGGCGCGTTCGGCGGCCAGCGCCAGATCGTGGGTGACAAACAGCACGGCGGTGCCCGACTCGCGACGCAGGATATCGAGCAGGTCGAGAATGCGCTTCTGCACTGTGACGTCGAGGGCGCTGGTGGGCTCGTCGGCAATAATCAGATCCGGCTGCAGGGCAATGGCGATGGCTATCAGCACCCGCTGTTTCATCCCGCCAGACAGCTGATGCGGATACTGGTCAAAACGCTGTTCCGGGTGGCTGAGACCGACTTTAGCGAGCAGGTTAAGAACCTGCTGTCGGCGCTCAGCGGCGGAGAGGGACTGATGCAGCCGCAGGATCTCTTCCACCTGCTGACCAATGGTTTTTACCGGGTTGAGCGAATTACCGGGATCCTGCGGGACCAGGCTGATGCTCACTCCGCGCAGGCGGTTCAGGCGTTTATCCGACCAGTCGCTAATCACTTCGCCATTGAGGACAATCCGCCCGGCATCCCGGCGGGCATTATCCGCCAGCAGGCCGATAATGGCCTGCGCGGTGGTGGTTTTCCCCGAGCCGGATTCTCCGACGAAGGCCAGCATTTCGCCGCGCTGGATGGAAAAGCTGATGTTGTGCACCACCTCGCGCCATTCGCCCCGCGAGCGGTAGCTGATGCGTAGATCTTCAACGGACAAAACGGTCATGGGCGTGCTCCACTCCACTGGCGGCTAAGACGATTGGCGGCAAGGACCACGGCGACCACGGCGAGGCCGGGGAAGGTGGTCAGCCACCAGGCGGTTGACAGGTAATTGCGACCTTCGGCGATCAGTAGTCCCCACTCCGGGACCGGCGGCGGAGTGCCGTAGCCGAGGAAGCTGAGGGTGGCCAGGGCCAACATCGCCTGACCGAACTGCAGCGTCGCGAAAGCAAGCACCGCAGTGAGCGCGTTGGGCAGAATATGGCGCCAGAAGACGGCGAAAAAAGTGCCACCGCTGCCCCGGGCCGCCTCGACGTAATCGCTGTGGCGCACGCGCACCACTTCTGCTCGCGCCAGGCGCGCGAAGCTGGCGATAGCCGCGACGCCAACCGCCACCGCCGCATTTACCGTACCGAAACCCAGCAGAATAATCACCGTGAGCTGCAGCAGCAGGGAGGGGATAGCCAGCAGGACATCGACCAGGCGCATGATGGTGGATTCCACGCGTCCGGCCAGCGCCCCGGCGAGGGTGCCAAGGGCGGTACCCACCACCAGGCCGATGGCGACGGCGATCAGCGCCGCCGACAGGGAATGCACCGCGCCGTAAACCACCCGCGTCCACAGGTCGCGCCCCAGCTGGTCGGTACCCAGCCAGTAGTGCGCCTGCGGCGCCAGGCGCTGAGCGCCGGGGATCCCCTCCAGCGGGTTAGCGGAGGTAAACCACTGTGGGGCAATGGCCATTAACAGGGCGGCGATCATCACCGCCCACGCCAGCCACAGGCCAGGCTGCAGGCGCACTCTACGCCACTCCGGGCGGCGGCGAACCGCGATGGTATAGTCGACCAGGCTCATTTCGCACCTCCGGTCTGTAAATGGAGTCGGGGGTCCAGTCGCGGCATGACCAGGTCGACCAGCAGGTTGATCAGGACGAAACCGAGGGCGGAGATCATCACCACCGCCTGTAGTACGGCGATATCCTGGTTATTGACCGCCTGCTGGGTCAGCTGGCCGAGGCCGCTGCGGCCGAAGACGGTCTCGGTGATCAGCGCCCCGGCAATCAGTTCGCCGAGCAGCAGCCCGGCAATATTCAGCGCCGGCAGCAGGGCATTCCCCATCACATGGCGCCAGAGGACGCCCGTTTCGCTCATGCCCTTGGCGCGGGCGACCGCGACGAAGGGCTGAACCGCCACCTGATCCATGCTGCGCATCAGGAGCTGCGCCAGTGGGGCGGAAATGGGCAGCGCGACGGCGATAACCGGTAAAATCAGTCCTTCCAGTGGACCGGGGTTGATCACCGGGATCCAGCGCAACTGAAACGAGAAGAGCTGGATCAGGGCGATACCCAACCAAAAGGTAGGCAGAGAGATAAACAGCACCGGTAGCGACTGCAGAAAATTGCTCAGCCAGCGCAGCCCCGGCAGCCGCGAGGCGAAAGCGAGGGCGAACGCCAGCGCCACGGCCAGCAGGAAGGCCGGCAGCGCGAGGCTTAAGGTATCCGGCAGGTTGCTGGCAATCAGACTGCTGACCGCCAGACCCGCCTGCAGGGAATAGCCGAAGTCGCCGTGCAGCATCGCCAGCAGCGTGTGCAGGTACTGGCGCCACAGCGGGCTATCGGCGCCGTAGGCCAGCCGCATCTCCGCAATTTGCGCCGGGCTCAGGCCAAGGTCCGGGTTCTGAAACTTGATCAGCACCGCATCCCCCGGCAGGACCTGCAGCAGGAAAAAGGTGAGGGTAAAGGCCGCCCACAGGACCAGCAGCCCCTGGCCGAATCGTCGCAGAAGATAAGCGCTCATAACCGGCCTCTTAGTGCTTGTCCAGCCACGCGCCGTAGAACGACGGACGACCGACGGCCTCGAAGCTGACGCCTTTGACCCACGGCGCGCCGGCGAACACCTGCGGCTCTTCGAAAATAGGGATCACATAGGCGTTATCGATCAGATAGCGCTGGGCGTCACCGGTTAACTGCAAGCGCTGCTGCGGCTCTACCGCCGCGGAGATGCCGGTAAGCAGGTCATTGAGCTTATCATCGCGGAAGCGCTGCACTTTATCGCTGGAGCCGCCTTTCTGCAGCAGCGCATCGCGGTTGTTGGGGAAGAACATACTTTTCACCACATCCGGGTCGGCGCGGCCCACTTCTGAGACGGTGAGCGGGGTTTTCTGCGGGTCGAGGTTATCCAGCGTACGGCTACCGGCATCCCCGGCTTTGACCGTCAACGCCACACCCACCTGGCGCCACTGCTGGGCGATCAGCTGCAGCACTTCCTTATTCTGCGGCTGCGGCAGCGACTCATAGACGGTCAGCGCCAGCCGCTGACCGTCTTTGCTGCGAATACCGTCGGCGGCGGGCTTCCAGCCGGCGTCATCCAGCAACTGCCGGGCTTTGGCCTGGTCGAAGGTGAGTTTATCGCTGAGATTGACATAGCCGGCGGCAGAGCTGGCCAGCACGGAGGTGGCTTGCGGGTAGTTAGCGGAGAATAGCGTCTCCACCACCTGCCTGGCGTTGGTGGCATGGAGCAGGGCCTGACGCACCCGCAGGTCGGCGACCAGTGGGTTATCCGGGCGGAAGCTCAGACTGTCGTTGACCCCGCGGGTAGGGGCAGCGTAGATCTTAAATCCCTGATCGGTAGCCTGCTTTTCATCGTAGGCCTGCACCTGGCGAATAAAGCCCGCCTGACCTGCCAGCAGCGCGCCGATACGCACGCTGTCTTCCGGCGTCACAATATAGGTGATGCCGTCGAGGTTAGCGGGCCCCTGCTGGGCAATGTTTTTCGGCCCCCACTGGTAATCCTTGCGCGCCACCAGCGTCAGCTCGCGGCCTGGTTTTTCATCCTGCACGACGAAGGGGCCGGAGCCGATAATATGTCGGGCATCGCCCAGCTCTTCAAAATTACTCTGCAGGGTGCTGAGAGATACCAGACCGGAGCCGATGGTGGCGGTTCCCTGCAGGAAGCCCGGCGACGGCTTGTTGAAGTAGAATTTTACCGTCAGCGGGTCGATCACTTCGCTGCGCTGGTAGTTATTGATGACCTCCGAGACGGGCAGACGATGGGCTTTATCTCCCAGACCATAGGTATCGAAGTTTTTGGCGACGGCGGCGGCGTCCAGCGGTGTGCCATCTGAGAAAGTGACCCCTTTGCGCAGGTGGAAGGTGTACTCGGTTTTATCGGCATTGCTGGTCCAGCTCTCGGCGATCCACGGCTCAATCTCCAGCGTTTTCGGGTTCTGCCAGGTGAGCTTGTCGGTTATCTGATTGAGAATCCCGCCATTTGGGTAAAAGCCGCCGGCGGGCGGATAGAGATTGGTGTGCGGTTGCTGCTCCAGATAAATTAAGGTGCCGCCTTTAACCGGCGTGTCGGCGGCCCAGACGGAAAAGGCGCCGGTGAGAAACAGCGCGGCCAGCGCGGGCAGGCGAAAATGACGATGCATGGTGAATTCCTTTGTTATCTATTGTGTTGCCATCATCGGGCGCGGCTAAAAACAAAGGAACCAAGGAATTGCGCTAAGCATTTGCGGAAATTGCATTTACTTCCCGGGTTGGGAAGCGAGAGGACGTGCCAGGGGGATCGCCTCTCCCGGACGGGAGAGGCGCGGGTGATTAGCTACGCAGATCGATAACCATACGGCCACGGATCTGACCTTGCTCCATCTCTTTGAAGATAGCGTTGATATCTTCCAGCGGACGCAGGGTGACTTTCGGCACCACTTTGCCTTCGGCGGCAAACTGGAAGGCTTCCACCAGATCCTGACGGGTGCCGACCAGCGAACCGACCACTTCGATGCCGTCCAGCACCAGACGCGGAATATCGAGGCTCATCGCCTCCGGCGGCAGGCCCACCGCGACCACGCGGCCACCGGCGCGAACGGCATCCACCGCCGAGTTAAAGGCCGCTTTAGCCACCGCGGTTACTACCGCAGCGTGGGCGCCGCCGGTTTTTTCCTGAATCACTTTCGCCGCATCTTCATTGCGGGAGTTGATGGTCAGGTCGGCGCCCATCGAGGCCGCCAGCTCCAGCTGTCCGTCGTTGACGTCGATAGCGATCACTTTGGCGTTAAACACATTCTTCGCATACTGCAGCGCGAGGTTACCCAGCCCGCCGAGGCCGTAGATGGCGATCCACTGGCCCGGTTTGATGTGGGAGACCTTGACCGCTTTGTAGGTGGTGACGCCCGCGCAGGTGATGCTGCTGGCGGCGGCGGAGTCGAGGCCGTCCGGAACTTTTACCGCGTAGTTGGCGGTGACGATGCACTCTTCCGCCATGCCGCCATCGACGGTATAGCCGGCGTTTTTCACCGAGCGGCAGAGCGTCTCGTTGCCGCTGTTACAGTAATCGCAGTGGCCGCAGCCTTCGAAGAACCACGCCACGCTGGCGCGGTCGCCCGGCTTCAGGGAGGTGACGCCCGGGCCGACTTTTTGTACCACCCCGATCCCTTCATGGCCGAGAATGACGCCGGTTTTATCGCCAAAATCGCCGTTTTTCACGTGCAGGTCAGTATGACACACGCCGCAGCATTCCATTTTCAACAGCGCTTCGCCGTATTCCAGCGGGCGCAGCGTTTTTTCCGTGACGTTAACCTGATGGTCGTGGGTAACAACAGCTGCCTTCATGCCTGTCTCCTTGTGGGGGAATTGATTAACTTAATTAATGCAATAGTACCCAATAAGGATTAGACGCTGAGCGGTAAAATACAAGGCGCTTAGTACAGAATGTGGCTTTTTGCTACAGGGATAGCACAAAATTCAGACAACATCGCTATATTTGGTAGGTAATAATATTGACGCTGAATGGTCATGTTTTTGTCATCACTCGAATCTATTGTTTTGCGCATCAATTTCTTATAACAACAGAGTGATACAACAATGCATCTGGTAAAAACCATCCTCACCGCCGGTCTGCTTTTGTCCGCCGCCGCCCAGGCCCACAATGTGCTGGAATTTCCCCAGCCGGAAAACAACCCGGAAGAATTTTACGCCGTCACTGAGATCCCGACGGGCGGGATCGTTAAGTACGAAACCGATGCTAAAACGGGGTTTATCGTCGCCGACCGCTTTCAGTCGATGCCGGTGGCCTACCCGGCGAACTACGGCTCGCTGACCCAGTCGCTGGCCGGGGATGGCGACCCGCTGGACGTGGTGTTTTATACCCGCGCGCCGATGGCCCCGGGCACGCTGATTAAGCTGCGGGCAATTGGTGTGCTGAAGATGGTAGACGGCGGTGAGAAAGACGACAAAATCATCGCCGTACCGGCCAGTAAAATTGACCCGACCTACGACGACATCAAGACCATCTCCGATCTGCCGAAAATAGAACAGCAGCGGCTGGAGGCCTTCTTCCGGGTCTATAAAGAACTGCCGGAGGGGCGTAAAAAGGTCGAGCTGGCCGGCTTTAATGACGCCGCGGCCGCGAAGCAGGAGATCAAATCGGCCTGGGAGGCCTGGAAGGCGAAGAACCCGCAATAATATTCATCGCGGGCGCTGGCCGGCGCCCGCGGCATTCGCTTTCACGATCCATGTGGCGGCAAAATCACACGTCACACGACAACGCTTATCCCACCATATTGCATCTTGACGCAGGATGAAGGTAATAGTTGTATTGTACAACCATTTCATTTTCTGGACCCGCCGCCATGCCTGATACCCCCTTAATCCAACAGATTCGTACCGCCTCGCGGTTAATGGTGCGCGAGCTGGGCTTTATGAGCACCACGCTGGCCGCCACCCATTATTCACCTTCGGCGGTGCACACCCTGCTTGAGGTATCGATGAGGGGGGAGATGACGGCCGCGCAGCTGGTCACGTTGCTGGGACTGGAAAAATCAAGCGTCAGCCGGATGGTCTCTCGTCTGCTGGCGGCCGGTGAGCTGGAGGAGCGTCCTTGCGCGGAGGATGCGCGCGCGAAATCACTCGCCCTGACGGCAAAGGGGCACGATACGGTGGCGAAAATTAACGCCTGGGGTACCCGTCAGGTGGTGGAGGCGTTAGACCATCTGGATGAGACGCAGCAGCAAACTGTCGCCACTGGACTGGCGGCCTATGCCCGGGCGCTGGCGCAGTGTCGGGATAGCGCGCTCGCGGATACGGCTCCGCAAATTTCGCTGATGACCGGCTACCAGCCGGGGATGATCGGCCGGATAGCCCAGATGCACGGGGAGTATTACGCCCGTCATCATGACTTTGGCGCTTTTTTTGAAGGCAAGGTCGCCAGCGGCGTAGCGGAATTTGCCACCCGGCTCTCCTCCCCGGCCAACCAGATCTGGCTGGCGATCCGCGAAGGGAAAATCGTCGGCTCGCTGGCTATCGATGGCGAGGACCTCGGCCAGCAGGAGGCGCATTTGCGCTGGTTCATTCTCGATGACAGCTGCCGGGGAACCGGCATTGGCAGGCGGCTCCTCAGCGAGGCGATGGCTTTCTGCGATAGTCGCCAGTTTAGCGCGGTGCAGCTGTGGACCTTTAAAGGGTTGGACGCGGCCCGCAAACTGTATGAATCCTTTGGCTTCACGTTAATCCGCGAATGGCAGGGGGAGCAGTGGGGAAAGGTAATGACCGAGCAGCAGTTTACCCGGTCCGGAAACATCGGCTAAGGGCGTGGCGCCTTAGCCGGTGGGGGGGACATGGAGATTACGTCAGTTGGTTAAGCAGGCGGGCAATCTCCTCTTGCCACTGTGCCTGCAGTGACGGCTTTTGATGTTTTGGCTTACGGGCCATGTCGTCAGCCAGCCACTGCTCCAGGTCAATCAGCCGCGCCAGCAGCGCCTCCTCATCATCGTCAGCCCCGGCGGGTGTACTCTGCAAAGCGAGCCGACTGTCCGGGGCGGGCGCCACGGCCTGCAGACGGGCATAGACCTCCTCCAGGCTGTGCCACTCCGTTAGCCCGGCGCTGTCAATCAGCCAGAAGCGGTTACAGCTTTCGCTAATCAGCTGGCGGTCATGACTGACCAGCAGCACGCCGCCGGGGTAATCGCGCAGCGTCTGCGCCAGCGCCGCTTTACCCTCCATATCAAGATGGTTGGTGGGTTCATCCAGCAGCAGCAGACTGTAGCGCGCCAGCGACAGGCCAACGAACAGCAGCCGCGATCGCTCGCCGCCGCTGAGGGTGCTGACCTTCTGGCTATGTCTCGCCCAGCCAAACCCGGCGGCGATCAGCGCCCGTTTACGGGTGTCCGCCGACGGGGCAAACGGCGTCAGGGCCTCGAGCAGGCTGGCCTCGTCCGGCAACTGCGCCAGCGTCTGGTCATAGTAGCCGGGGTGCAACCGGGGATGCAGGCGCAGCCCCGGGAGAGGCGATGCGTTGTTCATCTGCTGCCACAGCAGGCGCAGCAGGGACGATTTGCCGCCGCCATTACGTCCCATGATGGCCACGCGATCGCCGCTGCGCAGGCGCGCCACGCCGGTGGTGAAGAGGAATGGCTGACCCGGCGCGGGCGAGACGGGAAGGGTGTCCATCTCCAAAAGGCGGTCGGCCGGCAGGGCGTCCCCCTGTAACACCAGGCGCCACGGCGGGCCGACGCTGAGCTCGGTCTGCTCGTCTTTCAGGCGGGCGACCTGCTTCTCCATCTGTTTGGCTTTGCGGGCGAGATCTTCATTGTCATAGACCCGACCCCAGGTGGCCAGCCGCCGGGCGCTGGCGCTGACCCGGTCGATCTCTTTTTGCTCCGCCTTATGACGTAACGCGGCGCTTTCATCCTGCTCCTGCAGTGCCTGACGGGCAGCGCTGCAGGGCAAGGCGAAGCAATGTAGCGTCTGGTCACGGAGGATCCAACTCGCATTAGTTACAGCATCCAGTAAGGTGTTGTCGTGTGACACCAGTACGAAGCTCCCCTGCCAAGTTTGCAGGAAGCTTTCCAGCCACAGCAGGGTGGGCAGATCGAGATGGTTGCCCGGCTCATCCAACAAGAGCAGATCAGGCTGGCGGATCAGCGCCCGGGCCAGCAGCAGACGCGTGTGCTGGCCGCCGCTCAGGGTGGCGGTCTGCTGCTCCATCACCGCCGGGGTAAAGCCCATCTGCGCCAGCAGGCGTTCGGCCAGCCAGCGCTGCGCTTCCCGTACATCAGCGGGTAATGGGGCCAGCACCGCCTGCAGCAGCGACTGCGAACGCAGCGCCTCCGGCAGATGCTGTTCAACGCGGGCCATCAGACACTGACCGGCAAGCGAGACGCTGCCCGAGGTGGGCGCGAGGGTGCCGTCCAGCACCTGCAGCAGGGTGCTTTTGCCGCAACCATTATGGCCGATGAGACCGATCCGGTCGCCTTTCTTCAGGGTGAAGGAGAGGGAGTTAAACAGCGGCCCAAAAGCCGTCTCCACGTGGAGCGCATGGGCAGTTAGTAATGTACTCATAGTCAACTTACTCAAGAGTTACAGGCATGCAAATGCCTCGTCAAAACTCGCTGACGATAACCCGGTAAGCCGGAGAGAAGGGATTGCGTGAAGAGTCTTCGCTCAAGCCATAGTTATCGCAGCACGATACCGATAACGCTTGAGCTGGCGCAATTGCCTAAAGCATGTGAAACAATAAACATTTCACAATACAGCATGGGGGGCCTCCTTTTTTATTCAGTCAGTGGGTGGGTGCTGGCAGTGTAGTGGGGAAAGGCTAGCGACGCCAGTGACAAAACTGGCAGGGGGCCCCGCCAGCTTTCACCTGCGCCGCCTTTGTCTACGATGCCGGGTTGGCGCAGAGGGCTTATGTGTTTGCCAGAACATGGTTGCAGAACCATTTTTTTGCTGGCTCATTTACGGTGCCTCTACAGGGACGGTGGCGATCGGGCGGGCAATCATGATTGCCGTTTCACTGAGCGCATTCAGATCGCTTACCTGAGTACACTGGCGGGCCATGACCTGCGGATCGCCGTCCGGAAACCAGCCCTCATTGAATGACAGGGTGTAAAACTGGGTATGCCGCTTGACTTCACAGCGCCAGGCGCGGCCAAGATTGTTTCTGTCGATAAGCCAGCGGGGATCTTTCGCTTCAACAAAAATTTCATATTTAGAGGGTTGAGTGACATGTCGAGCTGAATTAGTTTTGCTCCAGAAAATGGCAGTGTAAGAAATGTTGTGTTTACCGTACTGAATACTGGCATCCCGACCCGGGGTGACCTCCGGGTGGAGGAAAATAAATATCCCGGCGGCAATCAGTACCATCAGCGGTAATATAGGATGCTGTATCGGCCGCCAGGGGATTTTACGTACCGCCAACAGCCAGACCAGGGTAATAATAAACACGTAGAGCAGGGCGAAGAAAAATTTACTCGGCTCATAGATGACGACATCCACCAGATCGCCAGTGGCGGGCTGATACTGCTCAGCGCGCGGGGTGAGCATCCACATATCGCCGCCAAATAGGCACAGGCCGGCGATGATGGCGGACCCGCCCGTAAGCAATAAAATAACACGGATCAGAATAGCGATTGTTTTATTTGTGCCTGGGATTAATTTTTGCATTTCACATTCCGTTGTGAGGGGAGAGGCAACTATTTTGCACAGCGGAGGGCGCGCGGCAAATGCTATCCGTTTTATATTTTTACGATGAATGTATATAGGCGGAAAAAACGTTTCTGTGGCGGGAGGTATTATTCTGACGTTATTAATAACCGGGCCGCTATTTCGACCCGGTGACAGCGATTAAATCGAGGTGCGGCGATAATTGCGATATTCCGGTAACCAGAAATTATCGCTGATCGCTTGCAGCAGCGCTTCGGCGGAGGTTTTCACCGCCACGCCTTGCTCCTGGGCCACCTTGCCCACCGCGAAGGCAATCGCCCGTGAGACGGTCTGGATATCCTTCAGCTCCGGCAGCACCGGACCTTCGCCGGTGTTGACCAGCGGCGAGTGCTGCGCCAGGGTTTCGCTGGCAGCCATCAGCATCTCGTCGGTGACCCGCGACGCGCCGGAGGCGATCACCCCCAGTCCAATACCCGGGAAGATATAGGAGTTATTGCACTGGGCGATGGGATACTGCTTGCCTTTCACGGTAACCGGGGAGAATGGGCTGCCGGTGGCGACCAGCGCCTCGCCGTCGGTCCAGCTCAGGATATTCTGCGGCGTCGCTTCCACCCGTGAGGTTGGGTTGGAGAGCGGCATCACGATCGGCCGCGGGCAGTGCTTGTGCATCTCGCGGATAATCTCTTCCGTGAACAGTCCCGGCTGACCCGAGACGCCGATCAGGATGTTCGGCTTCACGTTGCGCACTACGTCCAGCAGGGACAGCGCCTCGCTGGTGGTATCCCAGCTCTGCAGCTGCTCACGCTTTTGCACCAGCTTGTTCTGGAACGGTAGCAGATTAGGCATGCCGTCGGTTAACAGGCCGAAGCGGTCAACCATAAACACGCGCTGGCGGGCCTCTTCTTCACTGAGTCCTTCGCGGACGATCTGGGCGATAATCTGTTCAGCGATACCGCAGCCGGCCGAACCCGCGCCGAGAAAGACGATTTTTTGCTCGCTCAGCTGGCTACCGGCGCCGCGGCTGGCGGCGATCAGCGTCCCGACGGTCACCGCCGCGGTGCCCTGAATATCGTCGTTAAACGAGCAGATTTCATTGCGGTAGCGGTTGAGCAGCGGCATGGCGTTCTTTTGCGCAAAATCTTCAAACTGCAGCAGCACGTCCGGCCAGCGGGCCTTAATCGCCTGGATCACGTCGTCAACGAACTGATAGTACTCGTCGTCGGTAATGCGTGGATGGCGCCAGCCCATATACAGCGGATCGTCGAGCAGCTGCTGGTTGTTTGTTCCGACGTCCAGCACGATAGGCAGGGTGTAAGCCGGGCTGATGCCGCCGCAGGTGGTGTACAGCGACAGTTTACCGATCGGGATCCCCATTCCGCCGATTCCCTGGTCGCCGAGGCCGAGAATGCGCTCGCCATCGGTGACCACAATCACTTTCACGTTGTGGTTCGGGACGTTCTGCAGGATGTCGTCAAGGTTATGGCGATTCTGGTAGGAGATAAAGACGCCGCGGGCGCGACGATAGATCTCGGAGAACCGTTCGCAGGCCGCGCCTACCGTCGGGGTATAGATAACCGGCATCATCTCTTCAAGGTGGTTGCCGATCAGGCGATAAAACAGGGTTTCGTTGGTGTCCTGGATGTTACGCAGATAAATATGTTTGTCGATTTCAGTTTTGAATCCCTGATACTGGATCCAGGCGCGTTCCGCTTGCTCTTCGATAGTTTCAACCACTTCCGGCAGCAGGCCGAGCAGGTTGAAATTGCTGCGCTCTTCCATACTGAAGGCGCTTCCCTTGTTGAGCAGGGGGAATTCAAGCAGAACGGGACCCGCGTAGGGGATGTACAGGGAACGGTTTTTCTTATGGGTAAATTGCATCGCACTAACTCCTTGATCATGACCACAGTCCCGGCGCGGCGATAAGCGAAGGGCGGGTGGAAAGCAGCGGGCAGAGTATAGAGCAGAAGGTCTTCAAGCGGGTAAACAAGCAGTCAATTGCCATAAAAAAACACCATCCTGGCAACAGGACGGTGTTGTTTATCATCACTCAGGCTGAAAATTAACCACCGCGGCGTTTGCGGCCGGTAGCATGGATGTGGTTGATGGTGGTTTCTTCATCGCCTTCCAGCACCACTTTTTTCTGCCGGGAAAGCTTATAGTTCAGACCGAGAAGATGACGTGCCTGATGGTTCGATTTCATTCTGACTCCTTTATCCTGTTCTGGTTTCAAGGGCAAACCCGGTAATGACCGGATGAAATGTAACCCAAAGTCGGCCGCGCGTTTTTTGTGCGGCCACAGGTAGGGTGGTCCATTTTCTCGGTAATAGCAACCCTGGGGAGCCAGATTAAGAACAGTCCTCCTTGCGCGCCGCAGGGGTCACCACTTCATCTCACCGGTATTAACTTTGGCGCTTAACTCCAGCGAGCTGGTCTCCGCCAGGCCCGGCCACTGTGCCTCCATCGCCTTGATCACCCCGGCCGAATCCGAATGCGTCTTCAGCGCCTGCTCGAACTGCTGGAGATAAGTTTTTGTAAAGCGCACTGCGCTGTCTCCCTCCGGCGGGGTGCCGAGATAATGGCCCGGGATCACCCGCTGCGGGTGCAGGGCGATCATCTGGTCCAGCGTATTACGCCATTGCTGACGACTGGCCGGCGTCTGGGTGTCGGCGGTCCAGAGATGCATACCCCACGCCACGCCGGTGCCGCCGAGGATCGTTTTGTTCGCCCGGATCCAGACGAACGCCGCGTAGTCATGCGGCTGCATGATGGTCACTTTCTCGCCATCGATGGTAAAGCTGTTGGCCTCCAGCGCCTGTGGGACATACACCTGCGTCGGCGCGCCGTCTTTCATTTGCGGGCCCCAGTACGCCAGTTTGGCCGCTTTGGTGGCTGCAATATGTTTGACGACCTCCGGCGTGGCGACCACCTCCGCCTGCGGGAAGGCTTTTACCAGCGGCTCAAGACCAAAATAGAAATCCGGATCGCCAGAGGTGATCACAATCCGCGATAGCGGTTTGCCGTTTTTCCTGATCATCTCCACCAGCTTTTCCCCATCTTTGACGCTGAACTGCGCGTCGAAAAGTACCGCTTCATGCGGACCGGAAACGAGGGTCGAGTTGACGGCAAAAAGTCCTTTTTCCTGCGGGTTGTAAGTTTGCAGCGTCAGAGGCGCCGCGAAGACCGCGCCGCTGAACAGGGCGGTAGCAACAGCAAGGGCAGATAATTTCATGATTTATTCTCAGTAACAGGTGAATGCGTTCCATTGTACGGATTTCGCTATTTGATAAAATTCCTGAAACAAGAGATGCTGAGTTTCATAAAACGTGCAGATCAGGGGGAGTGATGGACAGGGTGATTGCTGCGCAGGTGTATCTGCGCATCTGCGAGCTGGGAAGTCTTAGCGCCGCGGCGCGGGCGCTGGGGATGTCGCGCCCGATGGTGAGCCGCTATCTGGAACAAATGGAGAGCTGGGCCGGCGCCCGGCTGATCCATCGCTCAACCCGGCGGCTGACGCTGACCCCGGCCGGGGAGAAGGTATTGCTCAAGACCCGCGGTTTGACGCGGATCGCCGATGAAATCGCCGGCGAGCGTCAGCGGGCCGATCCCAGCGGCACACTGCGCGTCGCCTGCGCGCACTTTACCGCCATGCAGCTGATCTCTCCGCTGCTGCCGGACTTTCTCGCCCGCTATCCACTACTGCGCCTGGAGCTGGATATCAATAACCATCCGGTCAGCCTGATCGGCGAGCGTATCGACGTGGCCATTCGCATTACCGACAACCCGGAGGCGGGGGCCATCGCTCGTCGCCTCGGAGTGTGCCGTTCGCTGCTCTGCGCCGCGCCGGGCTGGATGCGCCAGCATGGCCCATTGACGACGCCCGACGATCTGCAACGACATAACTGCCTGCTATACAGCCATTTCGCCAGCCAGCACTGGCAGTTCAGCGATGCGCAGGGGCGGGAAGCGTCGGTGGCGGTGAACGGTAATCTGAGCGCAGGGATATCTTCATTGCTGCTGGAGGCGGCGGTTGCCGGGTGCGGCATTGCGATGCTTCCCGAACTGGAGGCCCGGGGCGCGATTGCCAGCGGCACGCTGGAGGTGGTGCTTCCGGAGTGGACGCCGAAGGCGTTGAGCGTTTACGGCATCTATCTTTCCCGCGACTACCAACCTGACGGATTACCGCTATTTCTTGATGCGCTGCAGAGGCGTCTGGGAGAGGAGACTGGCCACGGCTGAGTCTTGGCGCTTCGCGCCCCGACAGCACCGGCGGAAGGCAATTCCGCCGGTAGGCTGACGTTGAGCTTTATTCGTTGCCCCACTGATTAAGGAAATTAGCGATATCGTCAATGCGGTCTTCGTTAATGGCCGCCTCGCGGGCCATTTCTCGCTGCGCCTCTTCGTCAATCTCTTCGTTATTAGTTAACCGCGCAATCAGCAGTTGGAAATAGCGCGCCAGCGCATCGCGTTCTTCATCCTTTACCGGCGCAGCCGCTTCGGTCTCGTATTCGTCCACGATGTCATAAAATTTCAGGGGGATGTCATTACTCATCTGTCGTCCTCAGGGGTGGCGTCGGGGCCAGGGTTAGCGCACAGCGGCGGGCGGACATCATAGCATGCGGCCAGAGTAGCGGAGTGGAGGAAAGAAAAAATTGCCGCAACCGGGAGGCGAGGGGCCAGTATATAGCCGCAAGGGTTGGCCGGGAAAATACCGGCGCGCGCTGGCGCGCGTCGGTATGCCGGGAGGCTTAGACCACACCATCCCCGCCGTCAGAACACCACACCTGTCCGGAGGTATATGAGCAGGCATCGGATGCCAGGGTGACATACAGCGGGGCGATCTCTACCGGTTGTCCCGGGCGCCCCATCGGCGTGTCTTTGCCAAACTGTTTCACCTTCTCGTCCGGCTGGCCGCCGCTGGATTGCAGCACCGTCCAGTAAGGGCCAGGCGCTACGGCGTTCACGCGAATGCCTCGTTTCGCCACCTGTTTAGCCAGCGATTTAGTGAAGATCGCGAGACAGGCTTTGGTCTGCGCATAATCGAGCAGGATCGGGCTGGGTTTATACGCCTGTACCGAGGTGGTATTGATAATCGCGCTTCCGGCCTGGAGGTGAGGCAGTGCGGCGCGGGTGATCCAGAACGGCGCGTAGACGTTGGTTTTAAAGGTAGCGTCGAAATCTTCGGTAGTGAGTTCCTCAAGGGTTTCACAGTATTGCTGACGCCCGGCGTTATTAACCAGGATGCTCAGACCTCCCAGCTGTTCCACCGCGTCGGCCACCAGCGACTGGCAGAAGGATTCGGAGCGAATATCACCCGGGAGGGCCACCGCGGTGCGCCCTTCGGCTTTGATCAGGGCGATAACTTCATCCGCATCCTTTTGCTCTTCGGGCAGATAGTTTATCGCGACGTCGGCGCCTTCGCGGGCAAAGGCGATCGCCACCGCACGGCCAATACCGGAGTCGCCGCCGGTAATTAACGCTTTCTTACCGGCCAGTCGCCCGGAGCCGGTGTAGCTGGTTTCACCGTGGTCCGGGGATGGCTCCATTTCCGCATCCAGACCCGGCGGGGTTTGTTCTTGCTCCGGGAACTCCGGACGTGGAGCCGTCTCTTCTGGCAACATGGAGGTGGGTAACTTCTTCATTGGCGGTTTTTCATCTTGCATAGTCATCTCCTTCAGACAGAACGGGCCAGCTCTAAGAATAGGTCAGCTTCTCCTGGCGACAGACCCTGGATGACTCGCAACATCGCAGTCAATGGCCAATCGTAGGCGTAACGGTATGCCTTAACCGACTGATCCTTGGCGTATTTCGGGGGATAGCGTTGCGTTATTATTGCTGACGTTAAATTAGGATTATTCCATCCTTAATCAAGGGCCAAGGGCTATTTTCGTAACGCGCATGATCTTTTTCTCAAGTTACGATGAAGGTGCTGCCTGAATAAACGATGAAGATGTTCACTCGCAAACCATGGCCTATAAGGTGATACCTCTTTAGGGGTAATATTCCTGGGGTTGTGTTGCGCGAGATAAAGAAATATTTATTCATTAAATCGTTTGCATTTTTTTACAAACGGCCGTTGGACGTTTCTGTTTTACCCGCCGGTGAACATAACCTACGTCAAATAAAGGAGTTGTGTGAGGTATATTTTATCTTGCCGCTTCGTTAGTAAAGCTTTATTTTGTCAGTGCGCGGATGGGTATCTGAAATTAATTTGACTCCTGCAGGCATTCCTCTAGTGTTAGATATCGAGGGCGATGATTTGTAACAGGGTCATTTTCCATTTACCAACCGATATTGATCAAACCAAAGGTGAAAATTATGGCAGAGCATAGAGGCGGTTCAGGTAATTTTGCAGAAGATCGTGAGAAAGCATCCGAAGCCGGGCGTAAAGGCGGACAGCACAGCGGCGGGAACTTTAAAAATGATCCTGAACGTGCATCCGAAGCCGGTAAGAAGGGTGGTAAGAACAGTCATGGCGGCGGCCGTAAATCCGGTGACAGCTAGCGACTGATGAGCTGTGACGCCGACAAATCGGCGTTGAGACAAAACCTGTGGGCCAGATGGTCCGCAGGTTTCTGCATATTCAGGGTTTATTTATCTATAACGACATTCATTATCCGCGATGTGGGGAAACTAAAAGGTGAGGAGGAAATCGCCGCATCACTAGCAATAAAAGACGGCCGCAGCGGCAATAAATTAGCCGGACGGTAAAGACAGAAAATAACGGAACGGGACAATACGCAACGCTACTTTCTTTTTTATGCTTAGGCAAAAGAAAGTCATTTTCAGCGTAAGGTTTAGCGCCTGACGCTGCGGTCAGAGCGTCGATAAAATGGTCGCTCAATATTGTTCGGTCCTAAGGTAATAAAATGAAGTTGACGCCAGTGTTTATTAAGCGCTGTCATCTTGTCGCCGCCGTTATGTGGGTGGGTCTGGCGATACCCTCGTTAATCTGGTGGAAAGACAGCGTACTGTGGGTCATTCTCATCAGTATTTATGCCAATATTGTTGGCCATTTATCCGGATATAGCGCAGCGCGAGCTGACCAGGCGGCGGAAGAGAGTGAAGAGTCCACGTCAAAATAAAAGGTTAATGATCAGAGGTGTATATGACGGATATTGAAAATTATCACAACTGGCTTCGCGATGCGCATGCCATGGAAAAACAGGCTGAGTCGCTGCTGGTGGCCACCATCAGACGCCTCGATAATGAACCGCAGTTACGCACCCGCCTTGAACAACATCTCTATGAAACCCGACGGCAATTGTCCGCCCTGCAGGATATCATCGCCCGCAACCATATTTCCCGCTCCGCGCTGAAGGATGCGATGAGCCGGGTGGCGGCGTTAGGACAGACCATTGGCATCATGCTGCCCGGTGATGAGGTTATTAAAGTGATTATCACTGCCTACGTTTTTGCCCATTTTGAGGTCGCCTGCTATACCGCTTTATTAACGGCGGCGAAAAGAGTAGGCGACCACAGCGCGATGCACACACTGGAGGGTATCCTGGCTGAAGAGAGAGGAATGGCTGATTGGCTGCTCCATTATCTGCCAGCGCTGACCGGGCAATATCTTATGGATACCGATATGCCTGGCGTTGAGGCCGGGCATTAAGCCGCCGGAGAACGCTATGGTCAAACGGCAAACCATCGCGCTCCTCGTCGCCGAGGAACAGGTTCCGCTGGTATTAACCGCCAGGCAGCAGGCGCTGGTGGACGCGGTAGCGAACAGGATGCTACCAGCGGAACGCAATCCCGTATCGCCTGTCGGCAAACCGCGCGCGAAGGCCAGGGCGGGGTCCGGATCGCGCTGAGGCGGCTGACAGGGACGGGCAGAACGCGAGGTGAGAGTGATGCAACGGGAAGAGTGGTTTCACAGAGCGGTCATCTATCAGGTTGACAGTTCGCTCTTTTATGATGCCAATGGCGATGGTTTTGGCGATCTCGCGGGCATTCGCCAAAAGCTACACTACATCCGCAGCCTCGGAGCGACGGTGCTCTGGCTGACTCCGTTCTATCTCACTCCTCTGCAGGATGATGGCTATGATATCAGCGATCATCTGCAGCCCGATCCGCGGTTCGGCACTATCGCTGACGTGATTGAGCTGATTACCCGCGCCCGCGAGCTGGGACTGCGGGTGATCGTTGAGCTGGTGATCCAGCACACCTCCGCGCAGCACCCGTGGTTCCAGGCGGCGCGACGCGATCCCCGGTCGCCGTGGCGGCCGTATTATCTGTGGGCCGATCGGCCGCCGGAAAACGACGATCCTCCCATGTTTCCCGGCGTTGAGGAGAGCGTCTGGCGCTGGGACGAACAGGCTGGGCAATATTATCGCCACATGTTTTATCACCACGAGCCCGACCTGAATCTCGCCCATCCGCCGGTGATCTCTGAAATCGAAAACATTATCACCTTCTGGCTGCAGGCTGGGGTGTCTGGCTTTCGTCTCGATGCCGCGTCACATCTGGTCAAGCAGGCCGGAAAGGGCGACGAGACGCGCGGCTACCCGCTGCTGACCCATCTCCGGCAGGTTGTACAGCGCCTCAATCCCGATGCGATACTCCTGGGGGAAGTGGACGTCGCGGTAGAAGATTACCGTCATTATTTCGGCCAGGGCGATCGGCTGCAGATGGTGCTTAATTTCTGGCTTAACAAATACCTCTACCTCAGCCTGGCGCAGCAGCGCGCCGCGCCGGTCGTGAAGGCTCTGCAGGCGATGGTGACCCCGCCGGACGGGTGCTGCTTCGTCAACTGGCTGCGCAACCATGATGAACTGGATCTTGAGGGGATTGGCGAGCGCAACAAGCGCCAGGTTATCCGCACCTTTGCCCCTGATAAATCGATGTCCGTTTACCAGCGCGGCGTACGCCGAAGACTGGCGCCGATGCTGGACGGCGATACCCGACGCATAGCGTTAGCCCATGCTATCCTGCTGGCGCTGCCCGGCGTGCCGGTGATGCGCTATGGCGACGAGATTGGCATGGGTGACGATCTCTCCTTACCGGAGCGCTACGCGGTCAGAACGCCGATGCAGTGGTCGGCCGCGGCCAACGCCGGCTTTTCCCGGGCGGCGCGGGATGATTTGCCGGTAAAACCGGTGGCCAGCGGGCGGTTCCGCTACCAACGGATCAATGTAGAAACGGCGCTGCGCCATCCCAGGTCGCTGCTGCATCGGGTACGCAATATGGTATTGGCGCGCACGGAATATACTGAACCGGGATCCCTCCCTTTTACTCTCCTTACCCTAAAGCCCGACGCGGTGCTGGGCTTACTCTATCGCAGCGAATCGCGGGAGGTATTGATGCTGGCCAACTGCAGCCAGCAGGCGGTAGAGGTCCTGCTCCCGCCGCTGGCCGAGGGCTACTGGAGCCCAATTCTGGAAGATAAGCTCTATCAGGATGGGCTGCACGGCGGGAAAGATGCGCGGCTGGCACTCTCCGGGTATGGTTACCGTTGGTTCAGCCGCAGCCTGAGTTAGCGCCGTTTTCCGGAACGACGGAACAACGCCCGCAGCGCCATCGTCGCCACTGCTACCCCGACGCCGGCGGCGACTTTACCCGGGAGATCGGCGCTGATGGTGACTGCTTTACGCCGTGCGCCATCGTTAAAGGGGCCGTGGCCCGGATGATTGCCGCGCACCGGCGTGAACAGGTCGTCCTGTTGGTCTGACGACTTTGGCTGACCGGTAAACTGTCCCTCCCACGCTTTTTTCACCATCAGCCGATCGAGCAGGCGAGGGAAGAAGACCTGGCCGAGGATCGACTGGATGGTGCTTTTTCCGACCCACAGCTCGTTGACCGGGCGCTGGATGACGCTGTAAATAGCCTCGGCGGCGACTTCCGGCTGATAGACCGGGGGCACCGGCTGCATGGCCTGATCCATTTTGTTTCGCGCCCAGCCAAACTGGGCGGTGTTCATCCCCGGCAGTTGCACCATGGTCAACTGGATGTGGCTTTTCTCATGCATCAGTTCGGTTCGCACGGCATCGGTAAAGCCGCGGATCGCCGCTTTCGCTCCGCAGTAAGCCGACTGCAGTGGGATTGAACGCCAGGCCAGCGCCGAGCCGGCCTGAATAATCACCCCCCGATCCCGGGGGATCATGACCTCCAGCGCCGCGCGGGTGCCGTTCACGTACCCGAGATAGGTCACCTCCGTCACCCGGCGAAACTCCTCCTCGCTCATCTGACGAAAGGGCGCCAGCACGGTGGTCATGGCGTTGTTGATCCAGACGTCGATTGCCCCGAGGGTGGTTTCCACCTCGGCGGCGGCGCGCTGCAGCGCCCCGGCATCGACGACATCGGCGCTAATAGCCAGCGTTTTAATGCCAAACCGTTCACAGGCCTGTCGCGTCTCCTGTAAACCCGTTTCGTCTCGGGCGATCAGCGCCACGTGATATCCAGCGCGGGCGAAACGCAGCGCGGTAGCTTTGCCCGCTCCCGCGGTTCCACCGGTAATAACCATCACAGACATAGTGACCTCATTATGTTTTGGCTTTCACAATATTGACTGTACGGATCGGTTAATTATTTCTCACCAATGGCAATGACGAGGTGGGAAATATCCTGGAATAAGCGCAATGTGAATCAGGCGGCATCTCCTGGTTAGTTTCGGCAGATCCTACATACTTCGGCGAAGGCGTTCTATAATTTGTAGGATCCCTGACAACCAGCGAGGAGGAAAAATGTTAATGTTGAACGTTGTTAACGGTGAAAAAGAAGAGGATGACGCCACTCGCGCTCCGGAATCAGGTGATAAACAACCGGAGCGTGATAAATAGCGAAGCCGATACTATTCCTGCTCAGGAATAATGGATATCTGGCCGTTACGCTCGAGAATAGCGAATTTGATCGCTTTCAATTCATAAATGCCATGGTGCTGCCTGGCCGCCAGCAGGATATCATCGACAGAGATATTGACGAGCTTAATCTTCTCGTCGATGACAGCACCATTTTCAACCACGATAACCGGCGTACCATCGAGAAAATTTTCTGCCTGAGCAAATTTTTTCTTAATATAGCCGAACAAAATATCAATACTAACCAGGGTGACGATAGTCAGCATCGACCCGGTAACCGAATAGTCTGTGCTGAGCATCGCCTGCTGGGTGGCTTCGCTGATAATCAGCAACAGTATCAGGTCAAAGTTGGTTAATTGCATCAGGGTTCTTCTGCCGGCAATCTTAAAAATAATCAACAAGATCAGATAGATTGCTGCGGCTCTAAGGACCATTTCCATAGCGACTCCTACGGATAGACAAACTGCTGCCAGGTTACAGAATAGCGATCGTTAACTACCGCCTGCAGAGAGATATTACCGGCCGTTTTTGGGGTAACGGCTAACCACACAGATATCGGTGAAGGGGGGGGCGACCGCTGATAGACGAGATGTAATTTCCCGTCGGCGCTATACATTTTATCCGGCTGCGGACGGATATCACCGATCTGGTAGCGGGTTAATAACGGGGCGGCGAAGCTGATAATGGTGTCGCTGGCCGTATCCGGTTTAATCTGAATATTAAGCTCGGTTTCACTCATCAGCCTGGCATAGCGCTGATAATCGACGCTTAATTCGCCTCCACTGGTTTCCCGGTGTGCTTCACTGAAATAACCGGAGGACCACAGGCCGCTTAACGCGGTAAGAATGATGAGACTCAAAACAATTATCCCATAGCGGCGGAAGCGATATTCAAAGCGTAAGGAGCGTTCATTCTCATCGACGATAGGACAAGGCTGTTGATTCTTAATCATTAATATTTTCCCCGCGTTTCGTTTCGCCAGGAGCGTAACGATAAGGACATTCTTATATTAGACGATATCAGAACAATTGACTTTGTAAAAATGGCCAGCCTCAGCCAGGCTTTATTCTCATCGTCAGCAAAAAACGGAGGCATGATGAAAAAACTAGCATTGGCCATGGCCTGTCTGTTTGCCGTAGGTGTCGCGCAGGCGGACGATAAGGGAGGGTTTAGCCAGGATGCAGCGCCGCCGCCGCCGCACAAACTCGATGACGGCTATCGCGGCGTCGAGGATGGCCGGATCATGACCGTTGAGCAGGCGAAAACCATGCACGATGGCGCGACCGTTTCGCTGCGCGGCAATCTGCTCAAGCGGCAGGGAGATGACCGTTATCAGTTTCGTGATAAAAGCGGCACCATCACCGTTATTATCCCGGTCGCCGCGTTTAACGAACAACACGTAGAGCCAGACGATCTGGTCAATATCAACGGCAGTCTGGATCGCAAAATGACGCCGCCGGTCGTGCGAATCGATCGTCTGCTCAAGCAGTCGCCTAAGTAAGCGGAGCACGTCGATATGAGCACCTTTTCTCACTCGCAAGACGAAGAGCGCGGTAAGCAACCTGCCCGTGAGGCGCCCGGGGAGCAGGGCGAAGTTCCGCGTAAACGGGACGACAGCAAGGATGACAAATCCGATCCCTGGCATCCGCAGGATGGCCGATAGCGTCACCCTGCGTCACCAACGACACGAAAACCAGGGGAACGTGGGAGCCAGAGGCTGCAAAAAGACGCAGCTTCGGCATCACGCACTATACTTTTTGTTCGACATCACTACAGGAGGAATCAAATGGCGATTCATAAGAAAGGGCTAGCGCACTGGGAAGGCGACCTGAAGCATGGCAAAGGCACCGTGTCGACAGAAAGCGGGGCGCTGAGCCAGCAGCCCTACGGATTTAACACCCGTTTTGAGGGGGTGAAGGGCACCAACCCTGAGGAGCTGATCGGCGCTGCACATGCCGCCTGCTTTTCGATGGCCCTGTCGCTGATGCTCAGCGAAGAGGGATATACCGCAACGTCCATTGACACTACCGCAGTGGTCACCCTCAATAAAACCGACGGCGGCTTTGCGATTACCGATATCGCGCTGCAAAGCCAGATCGTCCTGCCGGACGTGTCTCCGGCGGCGTTCGATGAGATCATCCAGAAAGCGAAAGCAGGCTGCCCGGTATCGCAGGTGCTGAAGGCCAACATTACCCTCGATTACCAGCTGAATCCGTAAGCCGTCGTGCCCGCGTGCTGCGGGCACTCTTTCCGCAATATCTCTCCCAATGCTGTCCAACAGTGGTATCTTTTGTCCTTTAGTTGCACGTAAGGGATACCATCATGATCGGCATTCGCCGGATGATCGAGGCGCAGGTGCTCGGCCTGACCGGCATGGCGCTAAAAGAGATCGACTTTGAACGACCCAAAGGAGAGCCGGGGCTGTTTGGTCCCCAGTCGGCCATCTGGCAGGTGCATGGCGATTTTACCTCGATGCTCTGCGGCGGCATTAGCGCGCTGTTGCTGCAGATGCTGCATCCTCTGGCGCTGGCCGGCGTCTGGGATCACTCTCGTTTTCGCGAGGATATTTTGGGCCGCCTGCGCCGCACCAGCCAGTTTATTTCTGCCACCACTTTTGCCACTACCCCCGACGCCGAACGGCTAATCGCCAAAGTACAGGGGATCCATCAGCGGATCGCCGGGGTGGATAAGGACGGAACCCCGTATCAGGCGAGCGACCCGGCGCTGTTAACCTGGGTGCACGTCGCCGAGTGCAGTCGCTTTATGGCTTCCCACCTGCGCTACAAGCGGACGGTGGTCAGTCCCGAGCGCCAGGAGGACTATTTTCGTGAGTCGGCGGAAATCGCCCGGCGGCTGGGGGCTCGGGATATCCCTCAGACACCGCAGGAGGTGGCGGACTATCTCGAGGCGATGCGCCCGCGACTGCGCTGCGACGAACGTACCCGGGAGGTAGCTGAGGTGCTGCTCTCCACCCGTCTGCCGGGGCGGATGAGCCAGCCGGTCGGCCGGGTGATGATGAACGCAGGAATTGACCTTTTGCCGGAATGGGCGCAGGAGATGCTGGGATTATCGCTCACGCCGCTGCAGCGGCGCACGACGCGCCTGATGGTGCATGGCGTGGCCCGCGTACTGCGCGCCTCGGTACGCAACGGCGCCTGGCATTGCGCCATGCGCCGGATGACGGAGGCGTGATTCAGTTCGCTTGGCCCAGGTGACCGGCAATCAGCGCCTGCAGACTGCCATCCGTCCGCCACTCGCTAAGCGCGTCGTTTACCGCGTGAAAACGGTCCACGTCCGCCCGGGCGACGCAGATGGCCTGCTGGATCTCGGTAAAATTATCCGCCAGTACCCGCACCCCGGCGTGCTGACGGGCTGTCGCCTCCAGCGGCTGGCGGATGCCGGCGACCATATCCCCTTCACCGGCGAGGAAGGCGTCGATTGCCTCCTGCGAAGAGGGAAGGCGATGCAGGCTGGCGTGCTGCAGATGGCGGGTTAGCCATAGATCGTATGCGGCGTTTTGTCCGACGTTAATGGTGGTTGCCGGGCGATCCATGTCGGCCACGCTCTGGCAGGGCGAATCAACGCTGACCAGCGCGGTACCCTGGATGGTGATATAGGGCGAGGTAAAGCGCAGGGTGGCTTCCCGCGCCGGATCGATGGCCAGAAAGGCAATATCCCAGTGCTCGCCACCGGCGTCAGCCACCACTTTACCCGCGGCAGGATAGGGAACGAATTCGGCGCTGACGCCCCAGCGCGTCGCCAGCCGATGGCTGAGCTCGACGGTGATGCCCGCGGGCTTTCCTGTCTCCCCGAGATGGGCCAGGACCGCATTGCCCAGATTAATGGCGAAACGCAGCCGGGATGGTTTGTTATGTGACATCGCTGACTCCTGTGGTGGCTAAGCTAAAGTGGCCCGACCTGTGGCCACCCTTCAAAAGATAGTTCATTGGCGCAAGGTTGCAGCGTTCCAACGGCACATACAGTAAATAGTCATTACCGACCGCCGCGATATCGTTAAACGGCAAGGCAATGGCTTTTATATTGTTAAGCATAAACTCAGTTTGTCAGTTTATTCTTCCCGCTCACAAAGGGAGAGAAATAATGACACAACATAATTTTGAAAATGATAATAAATATCATGAGCGTTCGGTGCAGGCGCGAAAGAGTACCCTTGTTAGCGTGGTGGTTAATATTTTCCTTTCTGCCTTACAGGTAGTCGTGGGAATATTTTCCGGCTCTCAGGGATTAATTGCCGACGGAATGCACTCTTTTTCCGATCTGGTCGCCGATGGCGTGGTATTGATGGCGAATAAAAAGAGCCGTCGACCGTCTGACCACGATCACCACTATGGCCACTGGCGCTATGAGAACGGCGCCTCCCTAATCATCGGCGCGATGCTGCTGCTCGTCGGGGGTGGCATGCTATGGTCCGCGGCGGGCCATCTCGCGCAACCGCAAACTATTCCGCCGGTGCACAGCGCGGCGCTGTGGATGGCGCTGGTGGCGCTGGCCGTCAAGGAGGGGCTGTTTCGCTATATGCTGGCGGCCGCCAGGCGGCTGAATTCGTCGCTGCTTATCGCCAATGCCTGGCATGCCCGCTCTGACGCCGCATCCTCCCTGGTGGTGGCCCTGGGGATTATCGGTAATCTGGCCGGGTTCGCCTGGTTCGACCCGCTCGCCGCGCTGGCGGTGGGGCTGCTGATTGCGCGCATGGGCTATCGTTTCGCCGTCAGCGCGCTGCATGATTTAATGGACCGTGCGGTTGATGAAGAGATGCAGCAGGCGATCGCCGATACGCTGCGAACCACGCCGGGCGTGGCGGGCCTCCACGATCTGAAAACCCGTAAGGCGGGGGATCTGGTGCTGGTGGATGTCCATCTCGAGGTGGCTGGCGAGATGTCGGTAGCCGAAGGGCATCAGATTGCCCGTCACGCGCGGGAGCGGGTGCTGGCGCAGCATCCGGTGCTTAATGTGATGGTGCATCTCGATCCCTGCGAAGCGCAGGGGTTGACGAAAGCGGTCTGATACACCCGGTAGCATAAGCGGAAAAATGAATTGGCTCAGCGGTTATTTTTTCTTCTGAGCCATTATTGCTGGCGCATTGATTGCCTGAAATATAAAAAAGGCCCATACTAAAAACGCCATTACCATCGCTAAATAATGGCGCAGATCTGCCCATCGCAGTTAACGATAAAATAAACCAATCGGCTCATAGATAATCTCTATTCTGTATTCAGAGATAATGACCAGAGCGGTAATTCAGGAAGTCAGACAATGATCATTCGGCCAGAACAACACTGGTTTCTTCGCCTATTTGACTGGCACGGCTCCGTGCTGTCGAAAATCATCTTTCGCCTGCTGCTAAATGTGCTGATGTCGATCATCGCCATTATCAGCTATCAATGGTACGAACAGCTGGGGATCCACTTAACCGTGGCGCCGTTCAGCCTGCTGGGGATTGCGATTGCGATTTTCCTCGGCTTTCGCAACAGCGCCAGCTACAGCCGCTTCGTCGAGGCGCGAAATCTGTGGGGGACGGTGCTTATCGCCGAACGCACGCTGGTGCGTCAGCTGCGCAATATCCTGCCGGCGGAACACGATGCCCATCGCCGCATCGTCAGCTATCTGGTGGCCTTTAGCTGGAGCCTGAAGCACCAGCTGCGCAAAACCGATCCGACGGCTGACCTGCGGCGGTTGCTACCGGAGGAGAGGGTGACGGAGATCCTCGCCAGCTCAATGCCCACCAACCGGATCCTGCTGCTGGCCGGCAACGAAATTGGCCAGCTGCGGGAGGCGGGCAAGCTCAGCGACATCACTTACGGGCTGATGGACAACAAACTCGACGAGCTGGCGCACGTGCTGGGCGGTTGTGAAAGGCTGGCCACCACCCCGGTGCCTTTCGCCTATACCCTGATCCTGCAGCGTACCGTCTACCTGTTCTGTACGCTGCTGCCGTTCGCCCTGGTCGGCGATCTGCACTACATGACGCCGTTTGTCTCGGTCTTTATCTCTTACACCTTTTTATCGTGGGATTCGCTGGCGGAAGAGCTGGAAGATCCGTTCGGCACCGCAGCCAATGACCTGCCGTTGAACGCGATGTGCAATACCATCGAGCGCAATCTGCTCGACATGACCGGTCAGCATCCGCTGCCGGAGACGCTGCGTCCGGACCGTTACTTCAATCTGACCTGAGCCTGGCCCACCGGGCGGTTTCGCTGCCCGGTCATCACTTTCCGTAGCAATTTATCCGTCACAGCACCGCGGTGAAAACCGCAAAATTTGCAAATAAGTTAAATTTAACACCTGATAGATAACATCAATTATACAGAATTGTGGTGTATGTTATTATTCAGTTAACAAACGCAGTACCTACGCTTTCCCATCGTACTATCCTTGAGAAACAGCATTCTTTTCAGGTGACGCCATGCGATTCACGCTTCGTCGCCGGGGTTGTCGTACGCCTTTTTCGGCTAGAGACAGCCAGAACAGAGCAGCAGGAGTAAAGAGATGACCAATAAAAGACGCGCGGTTCCCGGTGTTCACCCCTATGACGGTCCGGCAGGCGGGTGGGGCGCGTTGAAGGCCACGGCCATCGCCGTGCGCACCCAGATGGATGCCTTTGAGGCGCCCGCCACGCTGCTGCGTACCAACCAGCCGGACGGTTTTGACTGCCCGGGCTGCGCCTGGCCGGATAAAGAACATAAATCGACCTTCCAGTTTTGCGAAAACGGCGCCAAAGCCGTGACCTGGGAGGCGACCACCAAACGGGTGACGCCCGCATTCCTCGCGGCAAATACCGTATCTTCCCTGCTGGCAAAAAGCGATTTTGAACTGGAGGGCTACGGCCGCTTAACCCATCCTTTGGTTTACGACCGGGACAGCGATACCCTGCGCCCGGTGGCGTGGGAGCAAGCCTTCGCCCGTATCGGCGAGATCCTCCGCGGCCTGCAGCCGGATGAGGTTGAATTCTACACCTCTGGCCGAGCCTCCAACGAAGCGGCGTGGCTGTTCCAGCTGTTTGCCCGCGAGTATGGCACTAACAACTTCCCCGATTGCTCCAACATGTGTCATGAATCCACCAGCGTGGGCCTGCCACAGTCGATCGGCATTGGTAAAGGCACCGTCTCTCTCGACGATTTTGACCAGACCGAGCTGGTGATCTCCATCGGCCATAATCCGGGCACCAACCACCCGCGGATGATGGGCACCCTGCATGAGCTATCCCGCCGCGGCGTGCCGATTATCGTTTTCAATCCGCTGCGTGAACGGGCGCTGGAGCGTTTTGCCGATCCGCAGAACGTGATGGAGATGGCGACCCGGCGCTCGACGCCGATCGCCTCGACCTACTACCAGGTACGGGCCGGCGGCGACGCGGCGGCGCTGAAAGGGATCGCCAAAGCGCTGCTGCAGCTGGAGGAGGAGCAGGGCAATGTGCTCGACCACGCGTTTATTGCCCAACATACCCAGGGATTCACCGCCTTCGCCGATGACCTCCACGCCACCCGCTGGCAGGATATCGAGCAGGAGTCTGGCCTGACGCGCGAATCCCTGACCCAGGTTGCGGCGGCTTACGCCAAATCCAGGGCCACCATCGTCACCTACGGTATGGGCATCACCCAGCATAACAAAGGCACCTCCAACGTGCGTCTGATTGCCGACCTGCTGCTGATGCGCGGCAATATCGGCAAGCCGGGGGCCGGGATCTGTCCTTTGCGCGGTCACTCGAACGTGCAGGGTAACCGCACTGTCGGGATCAGCGAAAAACCCTCCGCGGCGTTCCTCGACAGCCTGCAGCGGGTGATGGGGATTACGCCGCCGCGGCATCATGGCCACGATGCGGTAAAGGCCCTGGAGGCCATGATCGCCGGCGATGCCAAAGCGCTGATCTGCCTTGGGGGCAACTTCGCCGTGGCGATGCCGGACCACGAACGCGCCTTCCCGGCGATGCGTGGCCTTGAGCTCAGCGTTCACGTCGGCACCAAGCTCAACCGCTCACATCTCCTGACGGCGAAAGAGACCTTTATTCTGCCGTGTCTGGGCCGCACCGAGCTTGACCTGCAGGCCAGCGGCCGGCAGTCGATCACCGTCGAGGATTCGATGTCGATGGTGCATGCTTCGTCGGGCAAGCTTAAGCCCGCCTCGCCGATGCTGCGCTCGGAGCCGGCGATTGTCGCCGGTCTGGCGAAGGCCACCTTGCCGGCCAGCAAAGTGGACTGGCAGTACCTCGTGGAAGACTACGATCGCATTCGCGATCTGATCGAACAGACCATTCCAGGGTTCGAGAATTATAACCAGCGCATTCGCCATCCTGGAGGCTTCCGCATGCCGCTGCCGCCGACCGAGCGCATCTGGCCTACCGCCACCGGTAAAGCCATGTTCTCGGTATTTAAAGGGGTGCATGAGAACGTGGTGGTGGAGGGTGAGGACGTGATGCGCCTGGTGACGCTGCGCAGTCATGACCAGTACAACACCACCATCTACGCGATGGATGACCGCTACCGTGGCGTCTTTGGCCGCCGCGACGTGCTGTTTATGAACGAGCAGGATATGGCCGCCCAAGGTCTGGAGCATGGCGATCGGGTGGATATCCATACCGCGCTGCCGGGAAGCGCGCTGACGCTGGAAGATATCACGGTGGTGGCCTACGGCATTGCGCCGGGCACCGTCGGCGCCTATTATCCGGAAGCCAACGTGCTGGTGCCGCTGAACTATCTCGATGAAGAGAGCGGCACCCCTTCGTATAAGTCGGTTCCCGTTCGCCTGACGCTGCGCTCGAAAGAGATCCGTCCGCTGGGCGGCGGGCGCTAAAAAGGTATAGCGCAGAGCGGCGTCGCGCCGTCCTGCGCCCCGCAGCACCTCGTGGTGTCCTCGCTTGAATTTATCGCTAGCGAAACTAACATTCTGGTAACCTGTGCGCGGCCCCGGGGGTGAACGGCGGGGTTCAAACGGGAAAGAGAATGGATATTAAGCAACTCAAGTATTTGATCGCGCTCGATCAGACGCGCCATTTTGGCCAGGCGGCGGCGGCCTGTCATATTACCCAGCCGACGCTCTCCATGCGCATTCGTAACCTGGAAGAGGAGCTGAACCTGACGCTGATCCAGCGCGGCCAACGTTTTGAAGGTTTTACCCCGGAGGGAGAGCGGATCCTGGCCTGGGCGCGGGCGGTGCTGGCCGCTCATGACGGCCTGGCGGCAGAGGCGGCCATCTGTCGCGGGCAGATGGTCGGCCAGCTGCGGGTCGGTATGGTGCCGCTGGCGAGCCTCAATCCGATGCAGTTGATTAAACCCCTGGCGGAGAAATATCCGGCGCTGCAGTTCAGCCTGTTGTCGATGACCTCGGAGCAGATTATCGATGGCGTCAGCCGTAATCAGCTGGATCTGGGGATCTGTTATCTGCAGCATCTGGATGAAGGTCAGTTCAAGATTGCTCGCTTGCCGCAAACCCGGATGGGACTGCTGCACGATAAACGCCATTTCGACTTCAGCGCCGGGACGCCGGGATGGGAGACGCTGGCGACGCTGCCCCTCGGCTTTCTGACCAAGGGGATGTATTACCGGGAATCGATTGAAATCAGCTTTAAGGCCAAAGGGCTAACGCCAAGGTATGTCTTTGAAAGTGATTCGACGTTTCAGATTATCCAGGCGGTGCAGGCGGGGATCTGCTGCGCCATTATGCCGCTTAACAACGGCCTCGAAGCGCTAAGCGATAATCTTGAAATTCTGCCGATCGCCGAAACCCATGTTGATTCACAGCTGGCGCTGATTATGCGCCAGCAGGAACCAGTCTCGACCCTGGCGGAAAAATGCTTCGCCGAGGCGCAGGGGATATTTGGCTGAGGCCGGGCCGCCGACCTGGCGGCTTGTCACTAAAATGCCTAAACGCCCCTCTGATGGGAGAGTGTCAATATAGCCCCGGTGATGCTGGACCGTTGGTAAAAGTGGTATTGCGGCGCCGCTTAATGCTGTCCAGAAGTTACAAGCCTTAATGGCAATTTTTTATCCCTCCTGCAGTACACATCACAAATATTAACTATGGCAACAGCCGTCATTTAAGTTAACAACAACCGATATGTATTACTCCATAATGATATATTAGGCTGACTTCCTGGTTAGATTATGATGCATTAATGTCATGCCGGCATATGAATTCTTAAATGAATATGTCTGAAAACTAATAATATCACGGACTGTTTACATGTCATCTCATACCAACATTGTACAAGAAAAGGCTTTGCAACTGATGCAAAGCATTGGTCAAAATACCTACCTTAAGTCAATCATGAGCGGTATGATGCTCATATTGCCAGTAACGATCATGAGTTCTGTGGCGACTTTGGTTAAAGTGTTTCCGTTTGCTCCATATCAGGATTTTTTGTTACGACACAACTTAACTCGCTTCTTTGATATCCCGATTACCTTCACGAATAATTTTTTAGCCGTGATTGTCGCTTTCTCCGTTGCCTATACGCTAGCGAAAAATTTCGATGTTGATGGCTTCATGTCAGGCCTGATTTCAATGATCTCTTTCTTTATTTTAACGCCGTATGATCTCGGTGAAATAGGGCCGTTAGGGCAATCATTTTCAATCCCTGGCCAATGGCTGGGGCCCATGGGGCTGTTTACCGCCATTCTGGTGGCGATAATTTCAACACGAATATTCGTGGCGATAACTCGCAAGGGGTTGATTATCAAAATGCCAGAAAATGTCCCTGAATTTATCTCCAAATCGTTCTCTTCATTGATTCCAGGAATCGCCATCCTGACGCTGTTTACAATTATCTCCGCAGTCATTACCAGCGTTGGTTATGGGAGCATTCACGAAATTATTTATAAATTAATCCAGGTTCCGCTAACATCACTTGGATCCGGAATCTGGTCACTCATCTTTGTTGCTGTTGTTGCGCAATTGCTATGGTTTTTTGGGCTGCATGGCCACGCTATCACCCTCGGTATCGTAGCGCCGATCTGGTTTGCCATGGATGCCCAGCAGCTTGCTGCGTATGCTGCAGGCGTCGACTTACCCAACATCACCGGCTTTGCGTTCTTTATGACTTATGGCTCTGCTGGAGATTTATTGCCGCTGGCTATAATGCTCGCTTTTTTCGCGAAGAGCGCACGCTATAAAACGCTCGGTAAGATCGCCTTGCCGCCAGCTATCTTCACCATTGGCGAACCGATGGCTTATGGCGTGCCGCTGGTAATGAATTTTACTCTGGCGATTCCTTATATTTTTATCAATGGCATCATGCTCGGCATTGCATGGTATCTAACGGTCATTGGCGTATTGCCTCGCGTCGCTGGGGTGAGTACCCCGGCCGGCATGCCGATCATTATTTCTGGTTTTATGCAGGGGAGCTGGAAAATTGCCGCTTTCCAATTTATAGGACTTTTTGCGCGATTTGCAGGATGGTATTTCTTCTTCAAGACTGCCGATCTTGTCGCTTGCCGGGAAGAAAATCAGACGGATACCATTTGAATGCTCCTTAAAAAAATGCCAGCAACGCCAATTTAGCCATGGTGGGAAAGATGTTAAGTATCAATTACCAAACGGAAAACATTATTGTCGATCATCTGCCAATTATGGTGTGCTGGTCTACCAATTATCCTCAAAAGTCATTTTCGATAAAAGTGTATAAAGGTGCAGAACTGGTATCTCTTATCGCAAGAGAGGGTAATAATACAATTGTCACTCTCGATGCAATATCGTTACAAAGCTTTACTTCTTATACCATAGAAGTCCTTACCCACGGTGACAATGGTGAGAACAACGTTTTTAGAAACAGTTTTACAACCAGTAATCTTGGCCATTTTTCTGGCCGCTGGGTGAGCGGTGGGCATCACTTCACTAATGATATTCATTACTATCGCGGTAAACGTAATGTGGTGATGAGAAAAACAATTTATCTCGACGAAGACCTCCTCGATGCCTATATTAGTATTGTTGGTCTTGGTTTTTATAAATTGTATATCAACGGTAAAGAGGTCACACGCGGTGAGCTCAATACTGACTGGACAAATTATGCTAAAATTATTTATTATGATACTTACAATATAAAGCCGTTTATTAATCAGCCGAAAAATGAAGTCATTGTTGAGCTAGCCGATGGCTGGTTTAATCCAGCACCGCTTAAATTATTTGGTAAATATAACCTGAGAGAGACCTTAACCATCGGTGAACCACAGGTCATCGCTGACATTTATATGAGGTTTGCAGATCGCGAAATGATCATCGGTAGTGATGCCGACTGGCAATATTGCGAAGGCGCTTATACCTTCAATAATATCTATTTGGGCGAGCGCCTGGATATGAAACTGTTTCGCGGAGACAACACCACCGATTTGCTGATGCCTGACTGGAAAAATGTGGTGCTGAGCAACGGGCCTGAAGGCCGTCTGGTCTCGAGTTTTATTCCGAAAATTAACCATACGTTGTCCCTCGGGGCAGAGCATATCCACGTCGTAGACGAAGAGACATTCATTATTGATTTCGGTGCCATCGTCACCGGATTTATCGATTTATCCATTACCGCGTCTGAGAATCAACGTGTGGAACTGCTCTATAGCGAAGACGTTGATGAAAACTACGAACTAAACACTGACTCCACCCTTGCGGGATTTGTCGGCAAACAGGTTACTGAAGGTGTGATTATTGACGGCGGAATTGGAGCACCGGCGAGGGCGGAACAGAAGGATGCCTTTGAATGCCGCAGTGGGAAGAATCATTTTATCAATGCCTTTACCTGTCATTCGTTTCGCTATGTGCAGTTAAGCGGTATTAATATTGAACAATTAAACAACGTTCAGGCGCTTTCAGTACATACTGTACTAAGGGAAAACGGGGGCTTTTACTGCTCAGATCCTTACATAAATAAGCTCTTTGAGGTTGCTAAAAGAACCAAACTGAATAACATTCATTCGGTCTTCGGGGATTGTGCCCGCGAACGTTTCGCCTATGGCGGAGACATTGTCGCGTTGGCCCGGTCGCAAGTGTATCAGTTTGACTCTGCCGCTATTTATAAGAAAACTATCTTTGATTTTATCAATGATATTCGTCCCTGTGGTGGTGTGACGGAAACTGCGCCATTTATGGGAATTAAGACTAATGGAGTCGGCGGGGAAACGGGCCCCCTGGGCTGGCAACTGGTATTACCTTATTTGATAGCTATTCACTATCGACATTATGGCAATGTCAATCTGCTGGCCGAAAGCTTGCCATTTCTTGAGAAGCAGATCCTCTCCCTGGAAATGCGCGACTTTGATGACCTGGTGACCTGCTGCCTGGGTGACTGGGGAAGCCGCGTTCATGATATGCGTAATTACAAAAATGGCTCGCCAGCTCTCCATTTCACCAGTGCTTGTTTCTATTATTATCATTTGTTAATTATCGCAAAAATATGTGATGATCTTGGCTTTAAAGAAAAATGGCTAAAATATATTGGCAAGGCCAATAAAATTAGAGAGAAAATTTTATCACTCTATAAGAATACGGATGGCAGCTTTGCCGATCGCAGTCAGACCAGCTTTGTTTTTGCAATCTACTTCGATTTGTGTGATGATATCGAGAGTTCATTGAATGCATTGATCGATCTCATCAAAAAAGAGCAAAATGTTATCACTTGTGGGATTTTTGGCCAAAGTTTTGCCTATGAAATATTTCATCGCTATGGTCATAATGAATTAATCCTTGAATGGTTAAGAGTCGAAGCCGGATTCAAGAAAATGCTTAAAAATGATGCCAGCACATTGAAGGAATTTTTCGGTGATAACCTGAATGGTTCGAATAATCACGCGATGTTCAGTTCTTATTCCAGTTGGCTGTTTCAGGCTTTGGGCGGCATTACCGTCGCTGAGGAGGCGGTTGGTGCTGATGTTATTTTAATCAGTCCATCCTTTACTGACACGATTAACTTTGTGGATTGCTGGCATCAAACCATCAGAGGGCGTATTGAGTGTCGCTGGCGGCGCTATAAAAAAGGCATTGAATTAGTCATCAAAGTGCCATTTAACCTCAAAAAATGCACCCTTAAATTACCAAAAGTGTATCAACTTAATAAACAATTACCTGCGCCGATAGACTGTGATACCTATCATCACTTTTATGACATTACCGATGCAGGTGAGATAAAAGTACTATTGTAATGATAGTGCATACCCAAACGTTCGCTCCAGTTAGGTACTTTTATGTTACACCATGATATTCATGAAAAGCTACTGGCTTATACCGATAGAGAACTCGAACTGCTTCGCGCTAACTATCAACTGTGTCATAAATTCAAAAGCCATATGGAGCGAAGGTTTTTCAAAGACAACTACATTCATATTGAAAAGCAGACCCGATTTACTAAAATTCCGTTGCATTCTCATGGCTTTATCGAGCTTATTTATATATATCAGGGTAAAATGCATCAGAAGATTAATGAAGAAAGTCTCACTTTAGGTAAGGGGGAGATCCTGCTTATCAACCAGTTTGCCAGACACGAAATTGAAGCCGCAGGGCAGAATGATATTATCATCAATTTTATTATTAAGACCGAATTTTTCGGTCGACTCATGTCCCTTTTTGACGAAAATAACATCATTTCCCGCTTTATCCTTTCAGCAATTAATGGCAGAAAAAAACATGGAGAGCATATTCACTTTAAAGTGGGGGAAATCGACGCAATTCAAAACATTATGCATGTCATCATTAGCGAGATCTACAGTAATAACCACTTAAAAGAGATACGCGTCAATTTCCTGGTGGGACTGTTGATGACCGAACTGCTCTCGAATGTGCAAGCCAGCGATTACCATATCAACGGCAGTTACAATGAATCACTTGCCATGGCCGTGTTGAGATATATTGATACCGATTATAAAACTGCCAGCCTGAAAGAGATCTCCTGTCGTTTAAATCAGCCTAATTATAAGGTGAGTAAACTGATAAAAGACTTCACTGGTAAGAACTTTAGCGATTTGTTGGTTGAAAAACGCCTGGATGTGTTGATCCATCTCCTTAAGCATACTAATCACTCTATTATTGATGTTATTAATATGACGGGTTATGAAAACGCCTCGCATTGTTATAAGGTATTTAAAGAGAAATATAATATGAGTATTAAGGAGTATCGTGATCTGAACTCCTGAATAGTAAATTGGCTGACAGCGTTCATGCTATTGCATGTTTTTGTAATAAGTAAAATCGGCAACAACCGATATATAAAAAGGCAAGCAGGGTTATAACACGGGTGGCATTCTTTAAATAAAATCAGATAAGCAATAAAAATAATAATTTTATTTATTTTATATCTCTTACCCGATGGAGTCTGAAGAATGAACCCCAGAATTATTATTTCAGGTGTTATCTCATGTTTTCTGCCTGCGACCTTATGCCATGCGGCCAATCTAAGCGACGACGGCAGCTTCCAGTTAAATGGATATGGCATGGTGGCTGGAGATTTTCAGAGCGAACTAAACCGTCCCAAAAACATGTCGTTGCATACCGATCCCACCGGACCTAATCAGGATCCTCGTGGCAAAATGGGCGATTTGGGAAACAGTTTCTGGCACGATTACTGGACATCGCTGGCTATCACTAAAAAATGGCAGGGGCTGGCTTCTCCCGAGCAATGGGCTGATTACACCTATGAAATGGTGGGTTACGGCGATAAAACGGTAGAAACGGCACAGAATTATGGGCGCTTTGGTGGGCTCTCTTTTCTTCCCGAGGGCGCAAACATTTGGGCTGGGCGTCGTTACCTCGATCAACGTATTAATATCTTCGCTTACAATACCAAAGAAGTACATATTGATTCCGGCCTCGGTTATAACAGTAAGAATTTTGATTTGAACGTTGGTACCGACCAGATCGACTGGTCCAGCGATACCGCGCCGCAGGCGATAGAAGGCTCGCGGCGCATCGTTGATATGGCTTATCGTATCGATCAGACAGAGCTGGGTATGACCTATGTTAAAGAAATTGATGACCCATTGGGCACTGGCAAGCAGAAAGCAATTAGTTTTTCCGCGAAATACAGCATGCCGTCTTTTTGGGGAGTGGCAAAGGGACAATCGACAGTCAAATTACAGTATGGTAAAGGGGTTATTGCTCCTTATCTGAACACCAGTCGTATTACCGTCCTTAGCGAAGAGGGCGATTCTTCAATGCGTTTTTCCACCGACGGAAACTTGACGTTATTTGATGATTTTGCCGTCTCGCCGGCTTTCATCTATGAATATACCAAGCGTGAAAAAACTGCTGACCGAACCACCTTTATACCTGATACAGGTTATTCAGGGGGGGACATGACCTATGGTTCCGCAAATGAAACCGGGATCTTTACCGGCGTAAACGTTAAACAAAATATTCATCACCAAAATCTCTCCATGTTGTATGAAGTCATGGTGAATAACACTATCAATAAAAATGGCGTCGAAGGTGCCAGCGGCGTCGGCTACAAAATTGCCGCCGGCCCGGCCCTGCAACTGGATGTTTTACCGTATGTCGCGCCGATTCTCAGTTTGACGGTTACCTACGCAGGTGGGGACAAAGAGGTCACGTTATTGCCGGAAGACTCGGAGTGGCGAGTCGGGTATCGAATGGAAGTCTGGTTCTGAATCATTACTACATCACTACAGGATATTACCGGCTTTGTTGAATAAATCAGATTTCGGGTAAGTCTCCCCCGTAGCGGGTTGTGTTTTCAGGCAATACGCACGCTTTCAGGCATACCTGCTTTCGTCATTTTGTTCAGCGCTCGTACCAGGGCCATAGCCTCCGCAACCTGACCATCGTAGTCACGCAGCGTCAGTGAACCCCCGAACAGCTGTTTTACCCGGTACATCGCCGTTTCCGCTATCGAGCGACGGTTGTAGTCTGTTGTCCATTTCCACCGCGCATTACTCCCGGTCATTCGCTGATTAGCCACTGCACGGTTACGGTCTGCATATTCACCGGGCCAGTAACCCGCACCTTTTCGGGGAGGGACAAGCGCGCTGATTTTCTTACGCCGCAGTTCATCGTGACATAGCCGGGTATCGTAAGCGCCATCGGCGGCGGCTGACCTGATTTTCCGGTGGGTTTGCCGGATTAACCCGGGGAAGGCCTCTGAGTCCGTAACGTTGTTCAGCGACAGGTCAGCGCAGATGATTTCATGTGTTTTACTGTCAACGGCGAGATGCAGCTTACGCCAGATACGGCGGCGTTCCTGGCCATGCTTTTTGACTTTCCACTCGCCTTCACCGAAGACCTTCAGCCCGGTGGAATCAATTACCAGGTGTGCGATTTCACCCCGGGTGGGCGTTTTGAAACTGACATTAACCGACTTTGCCCGCCTGCTGACACAGCTGTAATCCGGGCAGCGTAGCGGAACGTTCATCAGAGAAAAAATGGAATCAATAAAGCCCTGCGCAGCGCGCAGGGTCAGCCTGAATACGCGTTTAATGACCAGCACAGTCGTGATGGCAAGGTCAGAATAGCGCTGAGGTCTGCCTCGTGAAGAAGGCGCTGCCGACTCATACCAGGCCTGAATAGCTTCATCATCCAGCCAGAAAGTTATGGAGCCACGGTTGATGAGGGCTTTATTGTAGGTGGGCCAGTTGGTGATTTTGAACTTTTGCTTTGCCACGGAACGGTCTGCGTTGTCGGGAAGATACGTGATCTGATCCTTCAACTCAGCAAAAGTTCGATTTATTCAACAAAGCCGATATTACCCTATGAACAAACACGTCGCTGCTATGCTGACGATGCTTATTATTCCGTCTGCTTTTGCACAAACACCTTTAACAGACAGCAAAACTATCGTTATTAAACCCAGCGCTCTGGCCGTCGAGATGGTGCCTGATATTGCCTATTCATTTACGCAAAATATCATGGGACGACCGCTCCAGTTAACGATGGATTTGCTCAAGCCTTATGCTGATAAACCGTTACCCGCAGTAGTATTTATTACCGGCGGCGGCTTTCTCGATGCGCCCAAATCAAAATTTATCGGTCAGCGGGTCGATATTGCCCGGGCCGGTTACGTCGTCGCCAGCATTACCTATCGGGTCGTACCCAATGTGACTTTCCCGGGCATGGTTGAAGATGCGAAAACGGCGGTCAGATTTTTACGCGCCAATGCTGAAAAATTAGGCATCGATCCCAACCATATCGCTGTGATGGGCGAGTCGGCGGGTGGGTATTTAGCCGCCATGGTGGGTACCACCAGCGGCCATAAGGAATTCGACCAGGGAGAGTATTCAAATCAAAGCAGCGATGTGCAGGCGGTGGTTGATCTCTATGGCCTGTCCGATCTGACGAAAGTCGGGGCTGACTTTTCCGCGGACATTCAAAAAGCGCATCAGTCACCGGCCATACCAGAGGCGATGCTGGTTAATGGTATTCCCTGGCAAGGCGGTGGCGCGATCTCCGCTTATCCCGAAAAGGCGAAAAGGGCTAATCCCATCACCTGGATTTCGAATAAAACGCCGCCTTTTCTGCTAATGAACGGCGATGCCGACAATGTGGTTTCACCCAGCCAGTCAACGCTTTTACACGAGGCGCTGGTAGCGAAAAAAATACCGTCCACCCATTACGTGGTGAAAGGGGCGGATCACGCAGGTTTGATGTGGTATCAGCCTGAAGTATCAAAAATTATTATTAATTTTTTAGACCAAAATCTCAAAGATAAGCATCAATAATACGTTACAGGAACAGGTAAATAAGATGAAAAAAATATTTTTGTGCTGCGCTGCCGGCATGTCAACGAGCATGGTAATGAATAAAATGAAACAAGCGGCCGCGGCGCAAGGCATTGCTGTCGATATTATTGCTGTTTCAATGGATGATTTTGATCGCACGTTACCAAATTACGATTGCTGTCTTTTAGGGCCGCAGATTAAATATAAATTCGAAGAATTTAACAAAAAGGCCGCTGCGGTGGGCAAGAGAGTCGCCGTTATCGATAGCATGGATTACGGCATGATGCGTGGCGATAAAATTCTTGCTGCGGCGCTGGCGCTGCTGGATGAACCTTCACTTAACAAGTAGGGAAACCGTATGGATATGGAAGCAACCGTCATGGAACTCATCATTAACGCCGGTGAGTCCCGCAGTCTGGCGATGCAGGCGCTGCAAGCCGCCAGAAAAGGAGTGTGGCAGGACGTTGATAGGCTGATGCAGGACGCCGCAGATGCCGCAAAACGCGCGCATGATGTACAAACCATGCTTATCGGTATGGATGAGGGCTGTGGCAAAGTACCGGTTAATCTTATTCTGGTACATGCCCAGGATCATATAATGACCTCTATGCTCGCGCGGGAGTTGATCGCGGAGCTTATTGAGGTTCAGCGCCAGCTGCAACATCGCAACTGATAAAATATGTCGCCGCCGGCACCCTCGGCGGCGACCGCCATCAGATATTCTCCAGACGAATGCCCCGCGTTCTCGGGCCGAAGATCCCCACCGACAGCATCACCATCAGCATACTGACGACGATAAAGCTAATTACTCCCGGCGTGCCGGCGTATTGCAGAATAATGCCGATCAGAATGCTGGTCACCGCGGTCGAGAGCCGGCTGAACGAGTAGCAGAAGCCGACGGCGCGGGCGCGAATATGGGTCGGGAAGACCTCGGCCTGGTAGGCGTGATAGCTGATGGTCAGCCAGGCGTTGGACCAGGTGATCATAAACCCGCAAATCACCAGCAGAATCGGACTGTTTTGCAGAGCGAACAGGGTGCCGAAGATAACGGTCATCAGCGCGGAGAGGACAATCTGCCACTTGTTTTCAAAGCGATGCACGAAGCGGGTGCAGAACAGGCAGCCCAGCGGATAGGCGAGGGTGATAAAGAAGGCGTACAGCAGGCTATGGGTGATGCTGGCGCCCTGACCGGAGAGCAGCGCCGGCAGCCAGTTGCCAAAGCCGAAGAAACCGATCGCCTGGAAGAAGTTCATCACCATCAGCATCAGGGTGCGCTGCCGATACTCCGGCGCCCAGATTTCGCGGAAGGTGCCGCGTTTGACGACGCTCTGTGCCGCATGCGCATGCTTCGGCGACGGCGTCAGGCCGCAGCGGGCTTCCATCTCACACATCACCGTATGCGCGTCATCATGCCGCCCTTTGCTTTCCAGCCAGCGGGCTGACTCCGGTAGCTTTTTGCGGATAAACCAGATCGCCAGCGAGAACAGTGCGCCAAAGATGATCACCCAGCGCCAGCCGCTGAGGCCGAACAGGGTGGTCGGCACCAGCATCCAGGACATCAGCGCCACCGCCGGAACCGAGAGGAACTGGATGAAGAAGGCAAAGGCAAAGGCTTTATTGCGCAGATGGGTTGGCACCCATTCGCTGAGGTAAGTATCAATGGTCACCAGCTCAATGCCGAGGCCGATCCCCACCAGAAAGCGGAAGAAGATCACCCCTTCCGCGCTACTCTGCGTCGCCATCAGCAGCGAAAAAAGACCGTACCAGGCGAGCGCCACCATAAAGGTCAGGCGGCGGCCCAGTTTGTCCGCCAGCGGCGCCAGCAGACTGGCGCCGATAAACAGCCCCATAAAGGTGGCGGAGGCGAAGGCCGCCTGGTCGGCGATGCCGAAGATGCCCGCCTGTCCGGTGTGGAAAATGCCCTCCGCCAGCAGGCCCGCGCTGATATACCCGGTCTGGAAGAGATCGTAGAGCTCAAAGAAGCCGCCAAGTGAGAGCAGGGTAATAAACGACCATAACCCAAATGAGGCGGGCAGCGCATCAATGCGTCCGGTTAAGCTGGCGTGCGGTTGTCCTGGCGAAGCATAGGGCGTTTCGCCGAGAACCTGGGTGGTAGACATGGTGTTGTGTTCCTCAGGAAGAATGGTTTGCCTGCTAATGTTAATTGATTGTTAATAGTTTTAAATTTTTAATCCTTAGCCTTAGCGACATTCTTTAGCGTAAGATCGCGCTGGGGAGACATAAAGATGATATTCATGCTGGTTTTCGCCGCATCCCAGCGACGGAATTGAAGTAAATCACCGCTGACGGCATTTTAGTCGCCTGGCGATGTCACGCTACGCAGGACCCGCGAAAGACAAACTAAACGAATCGTCACCGGCGGCGTTTTCGTGCTTTACCCATCATTACCCCGGGCTATAATGTGCCCACTTTTATTCAGGAGTCATACGTTGGACAGTCACCCTTATTGCGATTTTCCGGCAAGCTAACGCGATCATTTCGCTGCTTGCCGTCCCGGCGGGCAGCAATCTCTCAGTTCCGGATTGCCTCCCTCAATAATTTATGCGCCATTGAGCGCGAGAGGCAGCGTTATGTTTATGTTTTCCAGACCCTTATTTCCTCCACCATCATCCACCGGCTAATCGCCCGGCGCGGCAGAGCGCTACATCTGTAATTTTTGGCTTTCTGTTTTCTGGAGGAAGGCGCGATGGTATTTCCTTATATGACTCATTTACTCGCGGCAATGTTGTTGGGGGCGCTGATCGGCGCGGAAAGACAGTGGCGGCAACGTATGGCCGGTTTACGCACCAATGCCCTGGTGGCCACCGGCGCGGCGGTGTTTATTCTCAGCGCGATGTCGGCCTCGCCGGACAGCCCGGGGCGTATTGCAGCGCAGATCGTCTCCGGTATCGGCTTTCTTGGGGCAGGGGTGATTATGCGCGATGGCATGAACGTCCGCGGCCTCAATACCGCCGCCACGCTGTGGTGTTCGGCCGGGATCGGCGTACTCTGCGGCCTGGGACAGTTCTGGAACGCGACGGCGGCTACGCTGATTATTCTGTGCGCCAATATCCTGCTGCGCGAGGCGGCGCAGCGCATTCATGCCTTGCCGGGGGCCGGTGACGAAGAGAAACGCTATGTCTTACGCGTCACCTGTCTGCGCGAACATGAAAATGCCGTACGTCAGCTGTTGCTGAATATTGCGCAGCAGCAGCGGTTTACCCTGCAGGGATTGCAGTCGGCGGCGGCGGACACCGCGGACCATCTGGAGATTTGCGCGCAGCTGATTAGCCATAAGCAGCACCAAAAAACGCTGGCGCAAATTATGGCGCAGATGGGCGTTCAGCAGAACGTCACATCGGTGCACTGGCGTGTCGGAGAGGCGTAGGGCTGGCGGCGGAGCAGCGGAAACGGCCGCTCGTCGCGCGATTCGCCATCCCGCGGGAAAGCGGCTAGAATGGCCTCCTCGCAGGAGGTTATAAGAATGTTAAATAATGGATGTGTACCCTCGGAATCTGGTCCCACAGAGGTGACGGCTGATTTTCGTTTTACCCGCGTGATGGCCGAGCAGGCGGCGCGGGCGCGTCTGACGCTGGACGACGATCAGCTGTCACTCATCGCCCGCCTTGACGCCCTCGGTCAGCAGTTGGTGTCCACGACAGGCAGGCCGCAGGGGGTATACGTCTGGGGACGTACCGGGCGAGGGAAAAGCTTTATCCTCGACCACTTTTTCGCCAGCCTGCCGCTCGCCGCCAGGCGGCGGGTCCATTTTCATCACTTCTTCCGCGAACTGCACCAGCGGCTGAATGCCCCCGGAGCGCCCGACCTGCAGACGGTGATGAGGCAGATGACATCCGGTTGCCGCCTGCTATGCTTCGACGAATTTCATCTGCATGACCCCGGCGACGCCATGCTGATTAAAGCCTTGCTGGAACATCTCTTTCAACACGGTATCGTGCTGCTGGCCACCTCAAACTACCCACCGGAGATGCTGCTGCCCAATCCGCTGTATCACGATCGCTTTTTACCGTCGATCGCGCTGATCCGCGCCCATCTAACGGTGGTGGCGCTGAACGGCGAGGAGGATTATCGCGAACGGCATCTGAGCCAGGATAACGCCTTCTGCAGCGGGCGGATGTGGGTTAATCCGAATGCACAACAGCGTCAGCTGTATGACCTGCCGTCGCTGCCTGGCGAACCGGTTTCGCTGACGGTAGGCTATCGCACGCTGCTGGCGGCCGCGGCGTCGCCCGCGTTGCTGCACTTCACCTTTACCCAGCTTTGTCAGGCCGCCACGGCGGTGATGGACTATCTGACGCTCTGCGAAAGCTATGCCGTCTGGCTACTGGACGAGGTGCCGCCATTGGCTACGGTGGGGCCGGCGGCCCAGCAGCGCTTTATCAATGTGATTGATGTGCTGTATGAAAAGCAGATCCGCCTGCTGCTGGTGACCCGCTGCGACCTGGAGACGCTGGTGGCAGGGGTGGAACTGGAGGATATTCAACGAACGCGGAGTCGCCTGCAACAGCTGCCGCGGGCGGTATAAGAAAAACGCCCCGGCGGGAGCCGGGGCGAGAGGATTACAGATCGAAGCGGTCGAGGTTCATCACCTTGGTCCAGGCGGCAACGAAGTCATGCACCAGCTTCTGCTGCCCGTCGGCGCAGGCGTACACTTCCGCCAGGGCGCGCAGTACCGAGTTGGAGCCAAACACCAGATCCACGCGGGTGGCGCTGTACTTCGCTTCGCCGGTTTTACGGTCGCTGCCGGTAAACAGCTCCGCGTTATCATCGGCCGCTTTCCAGACGGTAGCCATATCCAGCAGATTAACGAAGAAGTCATTGCTGAGCACGCCGACGCGGTCGGTAAACACCCCGTGTTTGCTGCCGTCGTAGTTCGCGCCCAGTACGCGCAAGCCACCGACCAGCACGGTCATTTCCGGGGCGGTTAGCGTCAGCTGCTGCGCTTTATCGATCAGCAGGGTTTCCGTCGAGACACCGCCTTCGATACGGCGATAGTTGCGGAAGCCATCCGCCAGCGGCTGCAGCAGATCAAACGACTCGACGTCGGTCTGCTCAGGCAGAGCGTCGACGCGGCCTGGGGTAAACGGCACATTAACGCTGACGCCGGCGGCAGCGGCCGCCTGTTCAACGCCGACCACGCCGGCCAGTACGATAATATCGGCCAGCGACGCTTTGCCGGAGGCGCGCTGGATCGCCTGCAGGGTCGGCAGCACCCGGCTGGCGATGGCGTTAACCGGCCAGTCTTTCTGCGGGGCCAGCGCCAGACGCGCGCCGTTAGCGCCGCCGCGTTTATCGCCGCCGCGGAAGGTGGAGGCGGACGCCCAGGCGACCGAGACCAGCTCACTGACCGACAGGCCGGCGCCGGCGATGGCGGTTTTCAGGCTGGCGATATCTTCCGCGCTCGGCTGATGGGTCGCTGCCGGCAGCGGATCCTGCCAAATCAGATCTTCTTTCGGCACTTCCGGCCCGAGGTAACGGGATTTTGGCCCCATATCACGGTGGGTCAGCTTGAACCACGCCCGGGCGAACGCCTCGTTAAAGGCCTGCGGATCGTTGAGGAAGCGGCGGGAGATTTTTTCAAACTCCGGGTCGAAGCGCAGGGTCAGGTCGGTGACCAGCATGGTCGGTTTGCGCTTTTTCTCCGGGTTAAACGGATCCGGGATAATCTCCGGCGCGTCTTTGGCTTCGAACTGGATCGCGCCAGCCGGGCTGCGGGTCTGCACCCATTCGTATTTGAACAGGTTTTCGAAAAAGTAGTTGCTCCACTGGGTGGGCGTCTGCGTCCAGACCACTTCCAGACCGGAGGTGATGGCGTCCGCGCCTGCGCCGCTGCCGTAGCTGGAGTGCCAGCCCAGACCCTGCGCTTCCAGCGGCGCGGCTTCTGGCTCGGCGCCGACGTGGCTGGTTTCTGCGGCGCCGTGGGTTTTGCCCAGCGTATGGCCGCCGGCGATCAGCGCGACGATCTCTTCATCGTCCATCGCCATATTGCCGAAGGTGGCGCGAATGGCCGCCGCGGCGGACAGCGGCTCGCCGCTGGCGTTCGGACCTTCCGGGTTGACATAAATCAGACCCATTTCGGTGGCGCCGATGGCCTGTTTCGCCAGGCTTTCCGGATGACGGTGGGCCAGCCACTCTTTCTCATCGCCCCAGTCGACGTCGAGATCCGGTTCCCAGACGTCTTCGCGACCGGCGCCAAAGCCAAAGGTGCGGAAGCCGGCGTTTTCCAGAGCGACGTTACCCGCCAGCATGTAAAGGTCGGCCCAGGAGATTTTCTGGCCATATTTCTGTTTCACCGGCCACAGCAGACGGCGGGCCTTATCGAGGCTGACGTTGTCAGGCCAGGAGTTCAGGGGGGCAAAGCGCTGCTGTCCACGACCTGCGCCGCCGCGACCGTCAACGGTGCGGTAGGTGCCGGCGCCGTGCCAGGCCATACGAATAAACAAGCCAATATAGCTACCCCAGTCTGCCGGCCACCACTCTTGCGAATCGGTCAGCAGCGCTCTGAGATCAGCCTTCAGCGCGGAGTAATCGAGCTTTTTAAACTCTTCCCTGTAGTTAAAATTCTCACCCAACGGGTTGGAGCGATTGGAGTGCTGGTTTAACAGATCGACACGCAGCTGGTTCGGCCACCAGTCGCGGTTGGCGGTGCCGCTGCCGGCGCTCTGTTTTGGCGTCTCGGCGTGGAAAGGGCACTTCCCGGCGGATGCATTGTTGGATGGGTCGTTAGACGTGCTCATATCAGGCTCCGTTTGCTTTTGTGAATGCCGTTACGATATACACTGCTACCAATAAGCGATATTTGAATGAATCTACGGATTTAATAGCTATTTCCGTTCAATGAAGGGTTAGGCAACCCCCTGGTGGGACCGTGTCGGCCTGGAGATTGAGATTAACCTCATTAGTAACCATAGCCGTAACGAGGCGGCAAAGGAAACGATCCGCGTCAAGCTGGGCGAAGGAATGCTAATTGTTTGAGATATGACAAGTTTTACTACGAATCTCGCATTAGCGCTGCCAGTAGGGCGGCGATCCAAACACGTCGGCAAAATAGTCAATCACTGTCCGCACGTTGAGAGAGGGATGGCGGGTATAAGGATAAATCGCCGCGATATACGATGGCGTGTGGCTGATGGCCGCCGAATAGCGATCCATCAGCGTGACTAATGTCCCGTTGTGCAGCGCCTCGCTGACCATCCAGTCGGGAAATAACACGATCCCCATCCCGCCGATGGCTGAAGTGAGCAGGGCATCGGCATTGTTCGAGGTCATGAGCGGGGTCAACGGATAGTGCACCCATGCCTCTTCGCGCTGGCGAAACAGCCAGCGGTTGGCTCCCTGCGAACCGCCATACACCAGCGTGCGATGTTGATGCAATGCCTCCGGCGAAGTCGGGCTGCCGTACCGTGAAACATACTCCGGGGAGGCGGTCAGGTAATAGCGCTGGCTGCCAAACACTCTGGCGTGATAGCCCGCGTCCGGCAGGCTGCTGATGCGAAAAAGGATATCCGTCGCATCGCGATGGGGATCGATAAAATCGTCGGTCAGCATCAGGTCAAACTGCAGTTTGGGATGCCGGGCCGCCAGTTCCGGAAGCCAGGGGGCGATATGCCGCTGACCAAAATAGACCGGCGCATTGATCCGCACCAGTCCGCCGGGGACCTGTGCCCGATCCTGTAACGCCCGTTGCGCGTCGGCGTACTGTCCCAGCAGTTCCCGGGCGGACGCTGCGAAAAGGCGTCCTGCTTCGGTCGGTACCACGGCACGGGTGTTGCGGTAGAACAGCTGCTGCCCGAGGGCATCTTCCAGCTGCTGGATGGTTCGCGAGATCAGCGAGGGAGAGACCCCTTCGCGGCGGGCCACTACGGAAAAACTCTGGTTATCGTAAACCGCGATGAAAAGCTGAAGGGCGCGAAAATCGACGCTGCTGGCATCGGCCATCTGTGCAATTCCTGCAATAGTGTTTTCTGCATTATACCGTTTATCGCATCAGCACGCTGTTTTATCCTCAGCCGCCTGTTGTACAGAGGAGGCGCAGTAATGGCGTTATTATTCATTTTATTAGTGATTGCCGGCGGCATGGGATTATCGGTCGAGGCCGGCCTGCTGGGGCCGCTGGCGAGCCAGGTGGGGGATCTGTGGGCAACCATGAGCATCTTTGGGATTGGCGCAGTGTTAACCTTTTTTCTGATGCTCTTTTTCAGCCCGCGTAGCAGCCCGTCGTTCTTTTCTCTGCCCGGCTGGCAACTCACCGGCGGTCTGTTGGGGGCGGGGTACGTGGTGATCTTGACCATGGCGACGCCGGTGATTGGTATTGCCATGACCATGATCGGCATCCTGGCGGGTCAGGTGGCGAAAAGCCTGGCGATCGACCATTACGGGTTATTCGGCAGCCCACGGCGCAAAATCGATCCGCGGCGCGCCATGGCGCTGATGTTGATTATGGCGGCGTTACTGCTGGTGGCTCTGGGTTAAGGAGGGGAAATGGATTCGATAGTGATCATTCTGGCACTGTGCGGCGGCGCATTGCTTAGCGTCCAGGCGGCGATAAATGGCCGTCTTGGCAGCCAGGTTGGGGTGCTACGCAGCGCCTTTTTAACCTTCGCCACCGGCGCGCTGGTGACGGGATTGCTGATCCTGTTTTTTGCTCCAGCGACGTCGGTAAACCTGCTACAGGTGCCTAAGTGGCAGCTGCTGGGCGCTTTTTGCGGCGTGCCCTACATCGTCATTATGGTGCTGGCGGTGCAGCGGATAGGCACCGCTACGGCCACCGTGGCGGTGATCTTTGGCCAGCTGACGATGAGCCTGCTGATCGACAACTTTGGCTGGCTGGGCAATAGCACGATGGCGTTCTCGCCGGCGCGACTGGCGGCGGTGATATGTCTGGCCCTCGCGCTGTACTTAATCTACACCTCAGGAAAGTCGGCTACCTCCCACGAGGCGGCCCGCGCAGAACAGTGAGCTGCGCCGACGCGTCGGGCATCGTGAATATAGCCTGACGCGTCACGGGCAAGGTTAAGAATAACGATCCCTCTAACATGCTGAAACATTTCTGCCAGATCATTAGCAACCTTTCAGTAGGGCTGACGCTGCGATAAGGCTATGCTTCCCGGCCGTTACGCCGTTGGCTTTTCCAGTGATTCAGGTGATGTACCGCTAATGCCCCTTTTGAGAGACGAAATTCGCGACCACTCCGCGGAAGAGATGCTGTTTATCCGCCGGGCCGCAATTGCTTTTCTGCTGGTGGTGGTCTGCTTTGGCGTGCTGATCGTTAACCTCTACCATCTGCAGGTGGAGCAGCACGATTTTTACCAGACCCGGTCAAACCAGAACGACATCAAAATGCTGCCCATCGCCCCCAGCCGCGGGCTGATATTCGATCGCAACGGCATTCCGCTGGTGCAGAATATCACCCTGTATCGCCTGCAGGTGATCCCGAGCAAAATTCCCGATATGGCCGCGCTGTTGCAGCAGCTGACGCCTATCGTCGACCTGACGCCGGATGACATCGCCAGCTTTCGCGACGATATGCACCACACCAGCCGCTACAAAGCGGTCACCCTCAAGTCAGACCTCAGCGATGTGGAGGTGGCCCGCTTCGCGGTCAACGAATTCCGTTTCCCCGGCGTGACGGTGGAGAGCTACCAACAACGGGAATACCCCTACGGCGCAGAGCTGGCGCACGTGGTGGGCTATGTGTCGAAAATCAACGACAGCGATCTGCAGCGGCTGGCGAAAAACGGCGAAGAGGAGAACTACGCCGCCGACCGCAATATCGGTAAGCAGGGCATCGAGGGCTATTATGAAAAAGCGCTCCACGGCACCACCGGCTATCAGGAAGTGGAGGTGGATAACCACGGCCGGGTGGTGCGTCTACTGAAAGAGGTGCCGCCGGTGGCCGGAAAAAACCTCTATCTGACTCTCGACCTTCATCTCCAGCAGTATATTGAGTCGGTGCTGAAGGGACAGCGGGCGGCGGTGGTGGTGGTCGACCCGCGGGATGGCGGCGTGCTGGCGATGGTCTCCAGTCCCAGCTACGATCCTAATCCGTTCGTCAAAGGTATCGGCTATCAGGCCTATAAATCGCTGCTGGAGAATCCGGACCGGCCGCTGATCAACCGCGTCACCCAGGGGCTATATCCTCCGGCTTCGACGGTCAAACCCTATATGGCGCTGTCGGCGCTCTCCGCTGGGGTCATCACCCCGAACACCACCTTCTTCGGGGCGCCGACGTGGACGCTGCCGGGCACGCAACGCCGCTACCGCGACTGGCTGAAAACCGGCCACGGCATGCTCAACGTGACTAAAGCCATCGAAGAGTCAGCGGATACCTTTTTCTATCAGGTCGCCTTCGAGATGGGCATTGACCGGATCCATGAATGGCTGAGCAAGTTCGGCTACGGCCAGTCCACCGGCATCGACCTTAATGAGGAGTACGCCGGGGTGCTGCCCAGCCGGGAGTGGAAACAGCGGGTGCATAAAAAGCCCTGGTATCAGGGGGACACCATCTCGGTCGGCATCGGCCAGGGGTACTGGATCGCCACCCCGATCCAGATGGTGAAGGCGCTTACCACTCTGCTGAACAATGGTAAGGTACAGGATCCGCATCTGCTCTATTCGATGAAGCAGGGCAACCATGTGGAACGTTATCAGCAGCCGGCGAACCTGCCGCAGGTGGGTGACCCGAAATCCCCGTACTGGGGCATTGTGCGCAACGGCATGTATGGGATGGCGAATCAGCCCAACGGCACCGGCTATAAGCTGTTTCATACTGCGCCGTATCAGATCGCGGCGAAGTCCGGGACCTCGCAGGTCTTTAGCCTGAAGCAAAACCAGACCTATAACGCCAAAATGATCCCGGTGCGTCTGCGCGACCATATCTTCTACACCCTGTTTGCCCCTTATCAGCATCCGAAGGTGGCGATGGCGCTGATTCTGGAGAACGGCGGCGGGGATGGGGTGGTGGCCGGACCGACGGCGCGCGCCATCCTGGACCATATTTTTGTCCCGCAGCAGGCATCTTCGGCGGCAGCCGATGTGCCGCAGCGTGACAGCGCCGATGCCCAGTAAGCGACAGGACTTATTCCGCAGGCGCATCGTCCATAGTAATTGGTTATTTGTCCCATCGTCTTCCCGGCGGCATAGTGTTTTACGGGAACATGACCCGGAGCGAGGAGGAAAGGTGACACGTAACCGATTACTGCTGGTCCAGACCGGCACGCCGCCGACGGCCATTCGCCAGGCGCATGGCGATCTGCCGCGCTGGTTTCGCACGCTGCTGGCGCCGTGGCAGATGCAGCTCACCACGGTGCGGGTGTTTGAAGATGAACCGCTGCCGACGCCGGATAACCAGACCATAGCGGTGCTGACCGGCTCGTGGGCGATGGTAACCGATCGTTTGGCGTGGAGCGAACGGACCGCCGACTGGATCCGGCAGGCGGTGGCTATCGACATGCCGCTGTTCGGCGTTTGTTATGGTCATCAGCTGATGGCCCATGCCCTGGGGAGCGAGGTGGCGTATCATCCTGGCGGGCGGGAAAGCGGCAGCCAAACCATTACGCTGTCGCCGTGGGGTATAGATGATCCGCTGCTGATCGGCCTGCCGGCCACATTTCCTGCGCATCTGAGCCATTTGCAAACCGTGACTCGTCTGCCGGAAGGGGCCACGGTGCTGGCCGCGTCCGCCCACGATACCCACCAGATTGTGCGCTATGGGCCGCACGCGGTCTCTACGCAATTTCACCCGGAATTTACCGCGCCGATAGCCCGTTCGCTGATCCGCCACCGGGAGGCGGTGCTGCAGGCGGAAGGTATTGACGCGCAGCGGTTACACGACGAGGTGCAGGAGAGCCCGCAGGGCGCGGCGATCCTTACGCGCTTCGTCAGCGCCTTTCTGACCCCGGATGCCCCCGGCCATTAATCCCCTGTCGTGAACAGCACCTGCCAGCGGCGACGCCGGCGGGTCATTTCGCGTGCCAGATCGGCCACCTCTGCAACGCGCAGCGCGTCAACCGCCTGCGGCGTTAGCTCTGGTAAACCATACTCCTGACGCAGGGCGGACAGCGCCCGCGCCTCTGGCGGCCTGCTGGCGCGGATCTGAGCGGCCAGGCGCTGCTGTAGCGGTCTGAAGGTCGCCTCATCCATGGGGGCCAGCTGGCGCAGAAAGTCTTTACCACAGCGCAGCAATTCCCCGGCGCGGCGATCCGGGGACTGGAGCGCCATCAGCAGCCCGTCGCGATCGGCGACCCGCTGATAGCGGCAGCTCACCACATAGCCAATCTGCTGCTCCACCCGCAGGCGCTGGAAAAATAGCGGCTCACAATGCTGCGCCAGCAGCCGCAGGGCCGCCAGCGAGGCGCCATCCGGCAGCGGAATAAAGACCAGCAGCGCCGTATCGCCTCCCGGATAAACCAGACGTTCGACGCCGCGGCGGCAGGGCGCCGGAGCGGGCATCGGCGGATTAACCGGGGCGGTAATCAGGCTCAGCTGAAGCGCTACCCACTGCGCATCTTCTGCGCTGCCGCCGGCCAGGGCCGACAGCCAACCTTCCTGATGCCCGGATGTACCCAGCCGTTCGGGGAGTTGAGCCATGAGATGACGGATAGCGATACTTTCCGGCGGTGGGGTCGGCGAGGCGACCGGGAGCGCGAGCTGCCGCAGGATGGCCTGCAGGATCGCCTCCGGCCGTCGGCCGGCCTCCGGCAGCTGGAGGGTCAACTGCCAGCTGCCGTCGAACAGATGCCACTCGCCGTGTCCCCCGGCATGGCGCAGGGCGGCAAGCAGTGGGCGCAGCTGTTCCCCACGCGCCAGCCCCTCGGCCTGATCGGGCGAGCAGTAGAAGGGCGGTCGCAGCAGGAGCCTCGGCGGATCTCCCGGTGACGGGAGGTGGAGCAGCGGCGCGGCTTTCTCCGGGCATTTGGCAACGAGATCGCCAGCGGCCTGCGGATAAAAAGCGAACGCCAGCGCCGGGTCAGACTCAGGGCGGCGGCGCCAGCGGCTAAGCGGCAGGCTAAAGCCCTGGGTGGCAACAGGCTCCCCTGGGGAAACGGTTTGACAGGCCAGGCTGACCGACGGGGCGGCCTGCAGGGCGGCGCAAAAATCGGCGAACCCGGCGGGCGGCGCGCCGGGGGCAAAGCCGAATGCCCGCTGGCGCAGCTGATCGAGAGGCGACAGCGCCTGAAAGCGGCGCCGGGATAGCTGATAGTAGTGTAGCTGCTGCTCAGGTGTCGTTTGCTGTAGCGCCTGCAGCCAGTGGGTTATCTGCCGGTCGACCTCTTCCGGCCGGTCGCTGGCGAAGACCAGCGCCAGCCAGCCGAGGTGCCGATCCTGATACAGCCAGTTCAGCGCCACATCCCCGGCCAGCCGGCGCTGGCGCAGGCCGGCCATCAGGCTGCCGGGGACTTCATCCAGCAAAAACTCGCGCAGTAACGTGACGTTGTCACTTAAAGCGATCAGCGGGCAGCGCCACAGCGCGGGCTGGCTGGAGACCGCCAGCTGCAGTGCAGTGAACTCGCCCAGGCGCAGCGGCGGCGCCGGCGGCGGAGCCTCGCCTGCGGCAAGCCCGGCGGCGAAACGGGCCGCCAGCTCGCCGAGCGCCTCCAGCGACTGCGGCCCCTGCAGCCAGAGCTGCATTCGCCGGGCGACGTAATGGGTGCGGTGAAAATCGCCTAAGGCGGCCTGCAGCGCAGCGAGATCGCCCGCCAGCGCGTCGGCGCTGCCTACCTGAAAGCGGCGAAAGGCCGCGGGCGCGCTGGCGGCGTGGCGCACCGCGGCTTCCCGGCGCGATGGCTCATGCTGCTGGATCAGGCGGTACTCGGCGTCAATCACCGCCACTTCGCGCTGAATATCTTCCCTGAGCAGCAGCGGGGCCTGCAGCATCTCCTGTAGACGCGCGACGCCGTCAGCCAGAGCATCGGCGGCAACCTCGAAAAAGAACGCGCTATGGCGAGCCAGGGTGGTGGCATTCACGCTTCCGCCCTGGCGCTGCACCCAGCCCATCAGTCGGTCATCATCCTGGTAGCGCTCTCCGCCGTAAAACAGCAGATGTTCCAGCAGGTGCGCCAGCCCAGGGAAGCGCGACGGTTCGTGGTGGCTGCCGGCGGCGACCCGCGCAAGGGCCGCCGCGCGATCCGCCTGCGGCTGATGGACCAGGGTGGCCTGCAGGCCGCCCGGCAAAGTGAGGGTGCGGGTCGCCAGCGTCATTACAGGTCCCGGGTTTGGTAGATCAGCTGCGAGCGGGTACGGTTGCGGAACTGCAGCTGGCTGACTTTTATGTCGCTGCAGGCCGCTTCGCGCCGGGCCTCGAGGATTTTGTGATGATGCGGGGATTTGCTGCACACCGGGTCGGCGTTATCGGCGCTGCCGGTCAGCATAAAGGCCTGGCAGCGGCAGCCGCCGAAGTCCTTCTCTTTTTCATCACAGGAGCGGCACGGCTCCGGCATCCAGTCATACCCGCGGTAGCGATTGAAGCCGAATGAGTCATACCAGATCGATTCCAGACTCTGCTCCAGCACCGACGGAAACGCCACCGGCAGCTGGCGCGCGCTGTGGCAAGGCAGGGCGGTGCCTTCCGGGGTGACGCTGAGGAAAATCGATCCCCAGCCGCCCATGCAGCCTTTCGGCCGCTCTTCGTAATAGTCCGGGGTGACGAACAGCAGGTTGGTGAGGTTGCCGCTGGCGGCCATTTTCTGCCGGTAGTCAGCGACCACCTGCTCGGCGCGGGCGATCTGTTCCCGGGTCGGCAGCAGCCCTTCGCGATTAAGAAACGCCCACCCGTAGAACTGGCAGGTGGCCAGCTCAACGTCATCGGCTTCCAGCTCAATGCACAGCTCGATAATTTTATCGAGCTGGTCGATGTTGTGCCGGTGGAGAACGAAGTTGAGCACCATCGGGTAGTCGCGCGCTTTCACGGCTTTGGCCATGGCCAGCTTCTGCTGGAAGGCTTTTTTGTTGCCGGCCAGCGCGGCGTTGAGCACTTCATCGCTGGCCTGGAAGCTAATCTGGATATGGTCCAGCCCGGCCTCGCTGAAGGCGTCCAGTTTGCTCTCCGTCAGCCCTATCCCGGAGGTGATCAGGTTGGTATAGAACCCGAGGTCGCGCGCGGCGCGGATCAGCTCCGGCAGATCTTTACGGGTCAGCGGCTCGCCGCCGGAAAAGCCCAGCTGAACGCTGCCCATCGCCCGCGCCTGGCGAAAGACCTCGATCCATTGTTCGGTGGTCAGCTCCTTATCCTGCCGGGCGAAGTCCAGCGGATTGGAACAGTAGGGACACTGCAGCGGGCAGCGGTAGGTCAGCTCTGCCAGCAGCCACAGCGGCGGATTGACGGTGGGTTTACTCTGGCTCACGGCAGGTGATCCACTTCTGTTGACAGGCGATCTGCAGGAACTCGATGACGTCGTCATCGACGCCGCCTGCTTCCGGGAAACGTTCATTAAGCATGGCGATAATCGCCGCGACGTCGCGCCGGCCATCGACCAGCTCGAGGATCGCCGCGGCGGTCTCATTGAGTTTGGCCATACCCTCCGGATAGAGGATCACATGGCTCTCCTGGGCGGCTTCCCACTGCAGTCGGTAGCCGCGACGAAAGGCAACGATGGACGTTTTCTGCATGATTACACCAGTCGGGTCGTGTGCCAGGCCGCCTTGTCGGTGACCGTGTGATAGGGCGGGCGCTGCAGGGCATAGGCCATGGTCATGGCATCGAGCATCGACCACAGAATGTCGAGCTTAAACTGCAGGATCTCCAGCATCCGGTTCTGTTTTTCAGCGCTGTCGCAGTAGGCCTTCGCCAGCGCCAGGCCATGCTCAACGTCGCGGTTAGCCTGGCTCAGACGACTGCGGAAGTAAAAGTAGCCTTCCTCTTTGATCCATGGATAGTGCTGCGGCCAGCTGTCGAGGCGCGACTGATGGATCTGCGGGGCGAACAGCTCGGTCAGGGAGCTGCAGGCCGCCTCCTGCCAGCAGGCGCGACGAGCGAAATTAAGATAGGCATCCACTGCGAAGCGCACGCCGGGCAGCACGTGACGCTCGCTGAGCAGATCGTCGCGGCTTAAACCGACCGCTTCCCCCAGCCGCAGCCAGGCTTCAATCCCGCCGTCCTCGCCGTGGCTGCCGTCGTGGTCGAGGATCCGCTGCACCCATTTGCGCCGGGTTTGCGCATCCGGGCAGTTGGCCATAATCGCCGCGTCTTTCAGCGGAATAGTGGTCTGGTAATAAAACCGGTTCGCCACCCAACCCTGAATTTGCTCGCGGGTCGCGTCGCCGTTATGCATGGCGATGTGGTAAGGGTGGTGAATATGGTAGAAGGCGCCTTTAGCCCGCAGAGCCTCTTCAAAGGCCTGCGGCGACAGCGTGTCAGTGATCAGCATGCGGTATCCTGAAGGGTGATTGCCATCCCGTCCCAGCTCACTTCGATCCCCTGTTGCGTTAGCGCCTGGCGCTGGGGAGACTGCTCGTTAAGGATCGGGTTGGTGTTATTAATATGAATGAGAATTTTGCGTTTTGCCGGCAGGGAGGCCAGCAGGGCCATCATCCCGTGCTCATCGCCGAGCGCCAGGTGGCCCATATCGCGCCCGGTATTGCGCCCGACGCCGGCGGCCTGCAGCTCGTCATCCTGCCAGACGGTGCCATCGATCAGCAGACAGTCCGCTTTTTGCAGCCACGGCAGAAGGGTTTCATCCGGCTCACCCAGCCCCGGGGCATAGAACAGCGTCTGCCCGTTGCGGCGGTTTTCGATAAACAGCGCCACGTTATGACCCGGCAGCGGCCGGTCGCGATACGGCGAATAGGGCGGCGCGTTGCTGGCGATAGGCACCGCGGTAAACTGCAAATCAGGACAGGCGTCAACGGTAAAAGGCTGCTGCGGAGCGATGGGATGATGCACCAGGCCGCCGTTCCAGTGCCGCAGCATGGTAAACACCGGGAAGCCGGTGGAGAGATCCTCATGAACCTCCGGGGTGCACCAGACCTGATGTGGGCAGCCTTCCCGCAGGCTCAGCAACCCGGTTGTGTGGTCGATCTGGCTGTCGGTGAGAATAATGCCGCCGATATGCGTTCCGCGCAGTACGCCGGCTTTATTTAACTCGGGGGTATGGGCAATCTGCTGGCTGATATCCGGCGAGGCGTTGCACAGCACCCACTCTTTACCGTTGTCGCTGACGATAATTGACGACTGGGTGCGGGGGGCAGCCTGAATGGTGCCATCGCGCAGACCCTGACAGTTGGCGCAGTTGCAGTTCCATTGCGGGAAACCGCCGCCGGCGGCGGAACCGAGGACTTTAATGAACATGAAGACGGACCGGGTAATGAATGAAGGTGCCCGCGCGAACGGCGGGCGGGGCGATTAACGGTTAGAAATGTACAGCGTCACTTCCAGACCGAGACGTAAATCGATAAAAGCAGGTTTCTTCCACATGTTTTGTTCCTCTTAAAAATGACTACAGGCCTCACGGATAATGGTGGATCTGTGACGGCTGCCGCATATTGCGCTTCACCGGGAGAGAGATCAACCCGGAATCTGTAAGGAATTAACTTTATGTTTACAATATAACCTATTGTTGCCAAACATTTTTTAATACCCGTAGCCAGTTACGCCACAGCAGCTTATCCAGCACCAATTGATCATAGCCGCTAGCGCGCAACGTATTGATAAGCCGCGGTAAGCCGGCCACATCGCCCAGCTCGTCCGGCAGGGTGATGCCGTCAAAATCCGAGCCAAGGGCCACATGATCCTCACCCATTATGTTAATAAGATAGTCGATATGCCGGACAATGGTGGTTAAGGGCGTGTCGCTATCGCGCCGGCCGTCGGCGCGCAGGAAAGCATTGCCGAAATTGACGCCCACCACGCCGCCGCTGTCGCGGATCGCCCGCAGTTGCTGGTCGGTCAGATTGCGCGGCTGCGGGCACAGGGCGTGGGCATTGGAGTGGGTGGCCACCAGCGGTGACGTCGAGTGATGGGCGGTATCCCAGAACGCTTTTTCATTCATATGAGACACGTCCATCTGCATCTTCAAGGCATTGGCCTGCTTAATCAGATCGATACCTGCCGCTGTCAGTCCAGGCCCAGTGTCCGGGCTACCGGGAAACGAACCGTTAACGCCGCTGCCGAAGCGGTTCGCAATATTCCAGAACGGACCAATGCTGCGGACCCCGGCGGCATAAAAGGCCTGCAGGTCGCGGCCCTCGCCATCAAAACCTCCGGCACCCTCAATATGCGCCACCATCGCCAGTACCTTATTCTCGCGGCAGCGCTCGATATCCGCCGCGCTCAGACACAATCTCAAGCGTCCAGCGGAGTGGGCGATAAGTTGCTTCAGGATGGCCAGTTGCTGCCAGAGGATATCGATCGGATCCCATCGTTGGCTGGCGTATTGCGGCGTCATACGGGCAATATATTCCTGCGGTGGCACGAATAGCGCGAATAGCCCGCCGGCAAATCCGCCTTGCAGCATGCGCGGATAGTCGAGATGGCCGTTCTCTATCCCGGCAAAGAAGGCGCTCACCGGATCCGCGCGATGGTGAAGCCAGAGATTCAGCAGCAGGTCATTGTGACCATCAAAAATCGCCATAGCGGGTTCCTGCGTTCTCAAGTGGTGAAAAATGCCTGCCACGGTAACGGATTTATCTCCCGGGGCAAGCATAAATTCACATGCCCGCAACAATTGCCAACCTCGACTTTGTATCACACTGTATCTCGCGGCGCAGCGCTGACATTAAGAGATAAAAATGGCCCCGGTCGGGCACATGGCGGATACAAATTTCCGTTTTACTGGTCACGTACTCTCTTGATGACGATAAAAGGTGAGAAAACGATGAACAGATTATCCCTGATCCGCTATACCAGCGCCGTGGCGCTGGGGTTATCCACCCTGTGGTCCGCCGCCGTTTGCGCCGCTGAAGACGCGGGGGCGTTCGACAAGATCCAGCAGATCCGCGCCGGCGACCTGAATATTGGCTACGTGGATATCGGCCCGCGCGACGGCCAGCCGGTGATCCTGCTGCACGGCTGGCCCTACGATATTCAGAGCTATGCCCAGGTGGCGCCGGCTCTAGCGCAGAAGGGTTACCGGGTGATCGTGCCGTATCTGCGTGGCTACGGCACGACCCGTTTCCTCTCCGCCAGCACGCCGCGTAACGGTCAGCCGTCGGCGATGGCGGCCGATATTGTCCATCTGATGGACGCCCTTAACATCAGGCAGGCGGATCTGGCCGGTTTTGACTGGGGCGCGCGCACGGCGGATATCGTCGCCGCGCTGTGGCCGCAGCGGGTGAAATCCCTGGTCTCGGTGAGCGGGTATCTGATCAGCAGTCAGCAGATTGGCGAAAAACCGCTGCCGCCGCAGGCTGAGCTGTCGTGGTGGTATCAATTCTATTTTGCCACCCCGCGTGGGGAGGCCGGTTACCGGCAAAACACCCACGACTTTGCGAAATTTATCTGGCATCAGGCGTCGCCGCAGTGGCAATTCAGCGACGCGACCTTTGCCAAAACCGCCCGGGCGCTGGATAACCCGGACCATGTGGCGATCACCATCAGCAACTACCGCTGGCGCCTGGGGCTGGAGAAAGGGGAAGCGAAGTATGCCGGCTATGAACAACGGCTGGCGGCGCTACCGCCGATAACCGTGCCCACCATCACCCTGGAAGGGGCGAATAACGGCGCGCCGCATCCGGCTCCCGCCAGCTACCGTGCCAAATTTACCGGTAAATATGAGCACCGGGATCTGCCGGGAGCGGTGGGCCATAACCCGCCGCAGGAGGATCCGACGGCGTTTGTGCAGGCGGTGGTGGACGCCGATCGTTTGTAACCCGCGCCTTGCCGGCGGCGCGACGTTGCGCTTCCGGCAACACGGCTTATGCTTGTGAAGAGTTTATTTTGCCGCAGGAGCAGCCTTTGGAGCGTATTGACCACATCCTGGTCGTCGACGACGACCGCGACATCCGGGAACTGATTGTCGACTATCTGGAAAAATCGGGATATCGCGCCAGCGGCGCGGCGAACGGCAAAGCCATGTGGTCGGTACTCAAAAACCATCAAATTGACCTGATTGTGCTGGATATTATGATGCCGGGCGAGGATGGCTTAACGCTCTGTCGCCAGCTGCGCGCCAACCCGCAGCAGGATATCCCGGTGCTGATGCTCACCGCCCGCACCGATGACAGCGACCGGATCCTCGGCCTGGAAATGGGGGCTGACGATTATCTGATTAAGCCCTTTGTGGCCCGCGAACTGCTGGCGCGCATCAAAGCCATTTTACGCCGCACCCGGGCGCTGCCGCCCAACCTGCAGATCACCGAGGCGGGCAGGCTGATCGCCTTTGGCGACTGGCTGCTCGACACTGCCGCTCGCCATTTGCTTGACGACAGCGGGGCGATTGTCGCCCTCAGCGGGGCGGAGTATCGGCTGCTGCGGGTGTTTCTCGACCATCCCCAGCGGGTGCTGAACCGCGATCAGCTGCTCAATCTGACCCAGGGACGCGACGCGGAACTGTTTGAGCGGTCGATTGACCTGCTGGTGAGCCGACTGCGCCAACGGCTACGGGAGGATGCCCGCGAGCCGGCCTACATTAAAACGGTGCGCAGCGAAGGCTATGTGCTGTCGGTGCCGGTCTCCATTCGCGAGAGGCATGAATGAGGTTCTGGCCCGCCTCGCTGCAGTCGAGGCTGATGGCGCTGCTGTTTCTGGCGCTGCTGCTGGCGAATACCTTAACCCTGTCGCTGCTGTTTTATGAGCGTATGAGCAGCGCTCGCAGCGTGATGCTGGGGAATCTGGCTTCCGATGTCGCCACCAGCGTGGCGATCCTTGACCGCCTGCCGGCCGCTGAGCGGCCACAATGGCTGCCGAAGCTGGCGCGCGGCAATTATCGCTATCTGCTGGACGCCGGGGAGCGCGGCGATTACCCGGACAGCTGGCGCGCCCGGGACGCAGCGCGCTCCCTGCAGGAGGCGCTGAGCGCGCAGTATCCGGTAAGTATTGTGGCGATCCCCGGCCCGCGGCAGCATATTCAGGCCCATATTACCCTTCACGACGGCGCGCCGTTGACCCTCGACCTGTGGCCGAAACTACCGGCCATCGCCCGCTGGCTGCCGGTGGTGCTGATCGCTCAGTTTGTCCTCCTGCTGGCCTGCGCCTGGTACGCGGTTCGCCAGGTATTGCTGCCCATCTCCCGCTTTACCCACGCGGTAAATGCCCTGGAGCCGGCCAGCGACACGGCGGGAACTATGGCCGAGCAGGGGCCGGAGGAGGTGCGTCGCGCCGCCCGCGCGTTTAACGCGATGCAGGCGCGCATCCACGATCATCTGCAGGAGCGAGCGCGGATCCTTGCCGCCATCTCCCACGATCTGCAAACCCCGATAACCCGAATGAAGCTGCGGGTGGAGATGGCCGACCAGCCGGAACTGCGCGATAAGCTACTGCAGGATCTCGACAATATGACCCGTCTGGTGCGGGAGGGCATCGCCTTCGCCCGCACCTCGCAGCCGCTGGAGGAGGCGCGACAGCGGCTGAATCTCGATGCGTTTCTCGACACCATCGTCTGCGATTATGCCGATGTCGGCCGGCCGGTCCAGTTTTGTCCCGAAGAGACCGCCGGGGTGGTGTGGATCCCGCCGCAGGCTCTGCGCCGGGTGATGACCAATCTTATCGATAACGCCTTGAAATTCGGTACGACGGCCACGGTAACCCTGACCCGTGACGCCGTGGGGGATATCACCCTTCATGTGCTGGATGAGGGGCCGGGGATCCCCGAGGCCGCGCTGCAGGCGGTGCTGCAGCCGTTTTATCGCCTGGAGGACTCGCGCAATCGCGATACCGGCGGCACCGGCCTGGGGCTGGCGATCGCCGCGCAGCTGGTCAGCCAGATGGACGGCGCGCTGCGCCTGGCCAACCGCCCGCAGGGCGGCCTGGACGCCAGCGTTCGCCTTGCCGCGGCGGGATTGTATCCTGTTGTATCTCCGGGAAAGACGGATAACTAAGCCGACAATTCTCCCCCTTTCCCGACACATTCGCCTTACATGGCCTTGCTGTAATGTCGTGGCTGCCACTCTCGGCAGCGACGGCATAATGAGGAGAAGGCGATGTCGATATTAATTGCATTTTTGGGCGGGATGTTAACTCTGCTGAGCCCCTGTACGCTGCCGGTGATCCCGCTGCTGTTCGCCAGCGTCCGGGGCCGCCGGGGGCAGCTGGCGATCATGCTGGCAGGAATGGCGCTGATGTTCGGCGCTGTCTCCTGGCTGGTGACGGTCGCCAGCGGCTGGGTGGTGAATCTGACCCTCGCAGGCCGCGGTCTGGCGCTGGCGTTCTTCGCCCTGGTCGGGTTGAGTCTGCTTTCGCAACGCGTCGCGCAACGGCTGACCTCACCCCTGGTAGCGTTGGGGAATCAGCTTAACGATGCCAGTTCACGCCAGCGCGGCTGGATCGGTTCTCTACTGGCCGGGCTGGCGGTGGGCCTGCTGTGGGCGCCGTGCGCCGGGCCGGTATTGGGAGCGATACTTAGCCTGGGCTTTGTGCATCCGGGGCAGGCGACTACCGGCGGCTTGCTGCTGGCCTACGGCAGCGGCGGGGCGCTGATGTTATTCCTGCTGGGGTGGTGCGGGGCGGCGTTGATCACCAGATTGCGTCGCGGACAGGCGTTCGGCGAACGGCTGCGCCGGTTGGCAGGGGGGGCAATGCTGGCCTCGGTGGCGCTGATCGCCAGCGGCGGCGATCGCTATCTGCAGAGCGCTGGTGGACTGAGCCAGGCGCTGGAGCAGCGGCTGGCCGCCCGTCTGCCGCAGCCGGAGCAAAAGACCAGCCTCCAGCCGATCGCCGCGCCGCAGCCCAGCAGCGCGATGCCCTCTCTGGCGGGGGGCAGCGCATGGATCAACAGCCCGGCGTTAACTCCGGAGCGTCTGAAGGGCAAAGTGGTGCTGGTGGATTTCTGGACCCGGGAGTGTATCAACTGTCAGCATACCCTGCCTTACGTGCGCGACTGGGCGAACAAATACCGCGCGGCAGGCCTGGTGGTGATTGGCGTTCATACCCCGGAATATCCCTGGGAGCGTTCGTTGCCCCTGCTGCGCCAGGCGGTGAAGGACTGGCGGATAACCTACCCGGTGGTGGCGGATAATGAGTACGCCATCTGGAACGCCTTCGGCAATCAGTACTGGCCGGCGCATTACATTTTCGACGCTCGCGGACAGCTGCGTTATACCGCATTCGGCGAAGGGGATTATGCCCGCCAGGAGCAGGTGATCCAGCAGCTGCTGCAGGAGAGCAAAGCCTGACCGCGGCGCAGGCGTCTGGCGGACGGATCCCTCCAGCCCTTATACCCGATGCCGGGCGGCGCTGCGCTTGCCCGGCCTACATGAGCGCGCAGGGAGAATGTAGGCCCGGTAATGCGGGCATTGAAGCGGGAGAGGCGCAGAATGCCCATTGCCGGTGACTGCCGGGCGGTTCCCTTCATCCCTTGTGCACATTGCCGGGCGGCGCTGCGCTTGCCCGGCCTACATCGTTACGGAGCCGCGTGTAGGCCCGGTAAGGCGTAGCCGCCACCGGGCATTGAAGCGGGAACGGCGCTGGGCTGGGCTGCGCTACGCTTGCCCGGGAGACAGAATGTGGAGAGGGGTAACATCTGCTGCCGAACGGTTCCCTCTCCCTTCAGGGAGAGGGTTAGGGTGAGGGTGAATGGAAATGGCGTGACAGTGTCACCTGTCGAGCCATCCCTGCAGGGCCTCGGTCATCAGTTCGCCGAGCAGCGCCACGGCGGCGGAATGGTGTTCCTCACGCGGGGTTTGTCGCAGGCTGACGGCCAGACTTCCTGGAGCTGGCAGGAGTCCTCCTGCGGGGCGCAGGTTGCCTGGCATGCCGATGCGGGTGCGTATCGTCAGGCCCAGCCCGGCCTGCACCGCCGCCCAAATGCCGCTCAGGCTGTGGCTGACGAACACCACCTGCCAGGGGATCCCCGCGGCATCGAGACAGGCAATGGCGCGGGAGCGCATCAGGCACGGGCTGTCGAACATCACCAGCGGCAGCGGCTCGCCGGAGACCAGCAGAGCGCGAATGTCCAGGTCAGGATGCGCAATCCACGCCAGCGGGCAGAGGCCCAGCCCGGGACCCTGATCTTCGGTTTGCCACAGCAGCGCCAGATCCAGCGCCTCTTCCGCCAGCGCCTGGCGCAGCGGACCATTGCGATCCACCCTGGCGACTATCCGCACCTGCGGATGATGCCGTTTAAATTGTCCAAGGATCTCCGGCATCAGCGATTCGCCAAAATCTTCCTGCATACCAAGGTGGATCTCGCCGGTGAGCCGCTCACCCTGCAGCGCGCGCAGGGTTTCATCATTGAGCGCCAGCAGGCGTCTGGCGTAGCTCATCAGCTTTTCGCCTTCCGCGGTGAGCACCAGATGGCGCCCCTGTTTGGTCACCAGCGCCGCACCGCACTGACTCTCCAGCTTTTTAAGCTGGGCGCTGACCGCGGAGGTGGAACGCGACAGGCGCAGCGCTGCCTGGGCGAAACTGCCGCACTCCATGCCGGTCACAAAGCTGCGCAGGGCGTCGAGATCCAGCCCTGGTAAGCGTTTCTCCATCATCATCCCCATTTTCAGGACGTTTATCCTGAACGTTGTTATTTTCGAGATAGTACTGTGGCATCGCGAGAGGCAGGGGTCAACGGGCCCTGCGAAGAGAGCATTAGCGGTGCGGAAAGAAATAAAAAAAGCCGATAAGGACATTATCGGCTTATTGCAGGCAAGGCTGGCAGCGGGGCGGCAGGCGCCGCCTCGCTAAGGCAGGTTATTGCGCCAGCAGTTCCTGAGCGGTGCGCTCCACCAGGTTCAGCAGAACCTTCACGTCATCCAGCGTCACCACCGGGTTCAGCAGGGTCAGCTTCAGGCAGGTAACGCCGTTGTGCTCGGTTACGCCGACGTTAGCGCGGCCGGAGGCCAGCAGGGCGTCGCCGACGCGCTGGTTGAGCAGCGCGATAGCCGCCGCGTCGCTCCCGGCCATCTGCGCCGGACGGGAACGGAACAGCACGCTCGCCAGCTGCGGCTGCATCACCAGCTCCAGCGTCGGCTGCGACTTCACGTACTCCGCCACGTTTTTCGCCATCGTGACGCCGTGATCGATGATCGCCGCATACTGTTTCTGGCCCAGCGCTTCCAGACCCATCCACAGCTTCAGCGCATCGAAGCGACGGGTGGTCTGCAGCGACTTAGACACCAGGTTCGGTACGCCGTGTTCTTCATCGAACTCGGAGTTCAGATAGGCCGCCTGATAACGCATCAGCTCGTAATGGCGCGCGTCCTTCAGCAGGAATGCGCCGCAGCTGATGGTCTGGAAGAACTGCTTATGGAAGTCCAGGGTAACGGAATCCACCAGCTCCAGACCGTCAAGGTAGTCGCGATACTGCTCAGACAGCAGCAGGGCGCCGCCCCAGGCTGCGTCAACGTGCAGCCAGATCTGATGTTCCGCAGCGATACCGGCGATGTCGCGCAGCGGGTCGATAGCGCCTGCGTCGGTGGTGCCGGCGGTGGCCACGATCGCCATGATCTGCTCGCCGTTAGCCTGCGCTTGCGCAATCTTCGCCTGCAGGTCGGACACGTCCATCCGCGCGAATTCGTCGGTTTTCACCAGCGTTACCGAGCGGTAGCCGAGGCCCATCAGCGCCATGTTCTTCTGCACCGAGAAGTGGGCGTTTTCCGAGCACAAGACTTTGTACTTGCGGATATCCCCCGGCAGCCCATCCTGCTGGATGGAGTGGCCCTGACGGGCGAAGAAGGCGTCGCGCGCCAGCATCAGGCCCATCAGGTTGCTCTGGGTGCCGCCGCTGGTGAAGACGCCGGCGTCGCCCGCCGGAAAACCGACCCGGGCGCGCAGCCATTCGATCAGCTTCATCTCGATAATGGTTGCCGACGGGCTCTGATCCCAGGAGTCCATGCTCTGGTTGGTGGCGTTAATCAGCACTTCCGCCGCCTGGCTAATCACCAGGCTCGGGCAGTGCAGGTGCGCCACGCACTGCGGGTGATGCACCGACAGGCTGTCTTTCAGGAAGTACTCGATCGCACGATCAATCGCCGCCTGGTTACCCAAACCCTGTTCGTTAAATTCTAGGGAGATACGCTCACGCAGCTCGTCAACGCTTTTCCCCTGATACATCTCAGGTTGCTTCAGCCACTGCACAACGGCCTGGCTGGTCTGCTCGATAACCTGCTGATAGGCTTCAACGCTCTGCGCTGAACCAGCAAGAATCGGATTCAATGTGGACATGGCGGTCACTTACTCCACTCAGACCGGTTTTACGCCGGCGGCCAGCAGGGCCTGTTCAAATTTGTCGAGGAACACGTCCAGCTCTGCGTCGCTGATCAGCAGGGACGGCAGCAGGCGCAGCACGCAGCCGTGACGACCGCCACGCTCGAGGATCAGGCCCGCTTCGAAGCATTTCTTCTGCAGCAGGGCAGAGAGTTCGCCGTCAGCCGGGTAGCAGCCCATGTGATCCTGCGCTTCGTTCGGCTTGACGATTTCGATACCGATCATCAGACCGAGACCGCGAACGTGGCCAATCACCGGGTAGCGTTTCTGCAGCTCGGCCAGTTTACCTTTCAGCCACTCGCCCTGGGCGGCGACTTTGTCGGCGATCTTGTTGTCGCGCAGATGACGCAGGGTGGTCAGGCCGGTGGCCATCGCCAGCTGGTTGCCGCGGAAGGTGCCGGTGTGGTGACCCGGTTCCCAGGCGTCGAACTGCTTTTTAATGCCCAGCACCGCCAGCGGCAGCCCGCCGCCAACCGCTTTCGACATCACGATGATGTCCGGCTGAATACCGGCGTGCTCGAAGGCGAAGAATTTACCGGTACGGGCAAAGCCGGCCTGCACTTCATCGACGATCAGCAGAATGCCGTGCTCTTCGGTCACTTTGCGGATGCGCTGCAGCCACTCGACCGGCGCCGGGTTCACACCGCCTTCGCCCTGAACGGCTTCAAGGATCACCGCCGCCGGTTTACGGACGCCGCTCTCCACGTCGTTGATCAGGTTTTCGAAGTAGTAGGTCAGGGCTTTCACGCCGGCTTCGCCGCCGATGCCCAGCGGGCAACGATACAGGTGCGGGTAAGGCATGAACTGGACTTCCGGCATCATGCCGTTAACCGCCGCTTTCGGCGACAGGTTGCCGGTGACGGACAGCGCGCCGTGGGTCATCCCGTGATAGCCGCCGGAGAAGCTGATCACCGCGGTACGACCGGTGTATTTTTTCGCCAGCTTCAGCGCGGCTTCCACGGCGTCAGCGCCGGACGGGCCGGTGAACTGCAGGCAATATTCTTTCCCTTCGCCCGGCAGGCAAGAGAGCAGGTATTCGGAGAAGCGATCTTTTAACGGGGTGGTAAGATCGAGAGTATGTAACGGCAAGCCGCTGGTAATGACACTTTGGATGCTCTGCAATACATCAGGGTGGTTGTGGCCCAGAGCGAGAGTACCGGCGCCCGCGAGGCAGTCCAGGTACTGTTTGTTATCCGCATCCGTCAGCCACACGCCTTCGGCTTTAGTGATAGCCAGCGGCAGCTTACGCGGGTAACTCCTGACATTCGATTCGAATTCGGCCTGACGGGCCAAAAAGGTTTCGTTGTTTGCGTCTAATAAATCGGCACGTAAAGTATCAATACGGACTTTATCCGTCATCATATCACTCCCACAACCAGCATTGCGGTTGAACGCTGGTTGAATAATTGGTGTAAGAAATTGAATTGGCATTCATAAAGCGCGCACAATATATGGCTTTTTAAATCCGCATTCAACGTTTTATTGATTGCGCTATTTTGACGTTATTCTTACCAGGGGCAAAATTAACGTAACTTGCTGAATTATAATAGAACAACGCTCTGTCACTATAACCCTTTAAAGTGTAATTATTAGTGAGAAAGTCTCTATATTTTTATTGCCGCTACGTTAAAGCGCTGACGGAATGCCTTCCGTCAGCGATAGCAAGACTCAATGCAGTTGCACCGCATAATTTGTTAAAGGTGTAACTTTTTTCACCAACTTATTGTTATATAAAAACTGTTCGTAAGTCTCGTAGCGCGCTTTATCCAGCGCTGCCGGATCGGTGGCGAACAGGGGCACGGTTTGCAACCACGCTTGGTGGTTGAGTTCGGTCCTAAGCTCCGGGTGGGCGGCGGCGAACGCCTCCCAGCTCTTCTGCGGATGGGCGCGCAGATAGCCCACTCCCGCCTGCAGGGCGGTGAGGAATTTACGGATCTTCGCCTCATGAATTGCGTCGCGATGGGCGACAATCACCAGCTCGTCATAGGCCGGCACGCCGTAATCTTCGACGTTCATCACCACCGGCGTTTTGCCCTGCAGCTTCAGCTCCTGCGCTTCTATATTACGATAGCCGCCGATAACCGCGTCCACCTGGCCGGCCAGCAGGGCGCTGGTCAGCTGGAAATTGACGTTCACCAGTTTGATGCTGGCCGGATCGATCCCCGCATGTTGCGCCATGGTCGCCAGGGTGGCCTGCTCAATGCCGCTGACCGAGTAGCCCACCTTCTTGCCTTGCAGATCTGCCGGGGTTTTGTTCTGCTTATCCAGGGCGATAACCGTATTCAGCGGCGAATTAATCAGAGTCCCTACACGCACCAGCGGTAACCCTTCGTCAGCAAAGAAGTGCACCTGCGGCTGGTAGGTGATGGCCAGATCCGCTTGACGGGCGGCCACCATGCGCGGAGGCAGCGCGGGATCGGAAGGAGGGACAATCCTGACGTCCAGCCCCTGGGCCTTAAAGGCGCCGATCTGCTCGGCTACCATAATCGGCGCATGGTCGGGATTAATGTACCAGTCCAGCACCAGCGTCAGCGGTTCATTGGCCAGCGCGTGGCCGCTGAACAGGGCGGTCAAGGTTGCCCCGGCGAATAGCGACTTTTTCATCTGTTTTCCTTTATTACGTCATTCTTATTCCGGCGACCAGTCGATCAGCCGGTGTAGCAGGGTATCTACCGCCAGCCACAGCAGGAGGGTCAGTAGTACTAAAATAAACAGCGCGGCGAAGCAGATATCGGTTTGCAGTCGCGCATTGGCATTGAGCATGACGTAGCCCAGCCCCTCGGCGGAGCCGACCCATTCGCCGATGATCGCGCCAATGGGCGCCACCGCCGCCGCCATGCGCAGGCCAGAGCCCAGCGCCGGCAGGGCGGCCATCAGGCGGACATGTCGCAGTTGAGCGCCGAAGGAGGCATTCATGCTGTGCGCCAGGTCGAGATACTCCTGGTTGACCCGCCGCAAGCCATCAAAGAAGGCGGAAGTCACCGGAAAGAAAATCACCAGCACCGCCATCGCCACTTTGGCGCTCATGCCAAAGCCCAGCCACAGCACCAGCAGCGGGGCGAGGGCAAAGACCGGGATCGCCTGACTGGTGAGCACCAGCGGCATCAGCCAGCGCTGCAGACGGGGGGAGAGGATCATGCCCAGCGCCAGGGTGACGCCGAGCGTCACGCCCAGCGCCAGGCCGCTCAGGATCTCACTGAGCGTGATAAGCGTATGCCAGCCGAGATAGGCGCGATTAACCCATAGCGCCTCGGCGACCGCCATCGGGGACGGTAAAAGAAAATGGGGAATGCCGCTGCGGCTGGCCAGACCCCAGAGGAGCATCAGCCCGCCGAATACCATGCCGCCGCGCCAGAGACGTCCAGTCATGGTTGGGCCCTCATCAGCTGCTGCAGCAGGGCGGCCTGGCCGATCAGGAGATCGGGCGCGTCCGGCGCGCGCGGAGGTGTGCCGGCGAGGTGATGGCTATCATCAATGTCGCCGTCGGCCGCCGAGAGGACCAGCAGGCGGTGGCTCAACCGGCAGGCCTCCTGCGGATCGTGGGTGATAAGCACCACCGTGCGACCGGCCAGCAGGGTGGCCGCCAGGGTCTGAATGCGCGTACGGGTGAGGGTATCCAGCGCCGAGAAAGGCTCATCCATCAGCACGATGGGGCGATCCTCATACAGCGTGCGCGCCAGCGCGGCGCGCTGACGCATGCCGCCGGAGAGAGTCGCCGGGCGGGCGTCGGCGCAGGATGAAAGCTCAACCTGTTCAAGCAGGGCGGCGACCCGGGCACGATCGACTTTTTCACCGCGCAGCCGCGCGCCGAGGGCGACGTTGTCCCTAACGCTCAGCCAGGGGTAGAGCAGATCTTTCTGCCCCATCCACGCCAGACGGCCCTGAATCGGTTGCCCATCGCTGGCGACCACTTCTCCGCGGGTGGCGGGCGCCAGACCGGCCATCACCCGCAGCAGGCTGGTTTTGCCGGCGCCGCTGGCGCCGAGCAGCGACACCCACTGCCCGCCGGGGACCGTAAACGACAGGTTGTCGAACAGCCGACGGTCGCCGACATGCAGGCTCAGGCCACGGACCTCAATACCCGGCGCCGTCACGCCCGAGTCTCCGCCGCGGCGTTGAGGCCCATCTGCCAGAACTGCGCCTCAAGGCGGGTGGCGGTGGTGAAAATCTCGCTCAGCTCAGTGATTCGCGCCTCGCTCCCGCGCTGCTGCCACACCGTTTCCAACAGCGCCAGCGCGGCGCTGACGCCCTGCAGATAGCCTTCATCGCCATAGTTGCGGATCCATGAGGCGTAGGGGTTATCGTCCAGTCGGGTGGCGGGATGCTGCAGCAGGCCGAGACCGATTTCGGCGTAGCCCGCGACGCAGGGCATCAGGGCGACCAGCAGATCCAGCGCGTCACCCGAGTGGCCAATATCCAGCACATAGCGGGTATAGTTGAGAGTTTCGGGGGCTTCAGGTTGGGCGGCCATCTCCGGTTCGCTAATCCCCCACTGGGCACAGTAGCCGACGTGCAGCGGCAGTTCGTTGAGGATGGCATTCATCGAGGCGGCCGCGGCCCGCATCTCCGGCAGCGTGCGCAGTTTACTCACCAGCAGCGCGTAGCTGCGGGCAAAGTGAATCAGAAACAGATAATCCTGGGTCAGATAGCGACGAAAGGCGTTTTCCGCCAGCGTCCCAGAGGCAAGTTGCTGGACGAAAGGATGCGCCACATAGCGCTGCCAGTCAGCGGCGGCCAGCTGGCGTAAACGGCCGTAAAGACCTTGGCTAAAAGCGGGAACGATCACAGGACCTCCATTTATTCAGGGGAGATCCGGGCGTGCAGGGGTGTGAACAGGCAATGGCGGTAATGCTGGCAAAATTGCCGACCCGTCCCTTCGCTGGCATGACCCAGATCAGGTTCAAAGGGTTCGGCTTGCGCCATCTCAGCCCTCACGGGACACCCCTCGGTAGCGCTATGTTATACGACATTCACCTTTTGAATACAATCACCGCGCCACCTTGCCGCAGGATGATGGTAATAGGGGGATAGCCAGCGCTTTTCCGCGCAAGAACTACTAACCACCGGGCCGCGACGAACGGAAGAGCGGCTTTTACGCGCGCAATAGTTTCGTTGTCGGCGCTGAATACCGTTTTTAACTAAAACCGCAGGCGCTATCTGCCGGTAAGATGCGCGCACTTTTATTGCTGTGGAGAGGCTGTTGATGCGTAAAGCCTTCTGGCTATTATTGGCGCTGGCGCTGCCGGCGCTGGCGCAGGATCCGGTGCTACCCGCCGTGACGGCGATCCATACGGCGCCCACCCTCGGTGAGCTGCCGCCGCCGGAGTCGCTGCGACCGTGCTGCGCTTTTGGTTACGACCTGCACGTGCGCGCGGCGGGCATTCCGATCCCGATGTACCAGATCGGTAATGTGTTGACTCTGGGTACGCTGGGTAAGCACCATTACAACGACAGCGCGTTCGGTGCGGTGAAAAATCTGCTGGGGCTCAGCGAGGAGCAGAACGGGCTTATCTATACCCGCCGCGGCGGGTTTATTGATATCGCCCATGTGCGCGATACGGCGGACAACACCTTTTATCTGTTCAATCGTATTGCGCCGACGCTGGGCCAGGCGGGGCGGATCTTCTACAGTGAAGAACTGGGCGTGCGCCGCGTGCAGCTGAATACCTTTACGCCGCCGGCGGGCGTCAGGCAGCGCTATCAGCTGGCGGCCTGGCTCGCCGGGCATCTGGCCTTCGAAATCGCCCAGTGGCATGAGATCGCCCAGTGGTATGGCTTCCAGTCGGTCCCCGGGTTTTCCGAAGAGATTTCCGCTTTTTCGCCCGAGGATCTCTACTCCAATTTACTGGGCGCGAGGCTGGCGATTAATGTCATCCTCAGCGGCCACGGCGGTTCGCTGGAGGATTATAACCAGGCCATGGATTCGGCGCTGAAACAAGTGCTGACCCGGCTGCTGGTGGCGACGCGCGGAGAGACGGAAGCGATGTTTCAGCAGATCGACGGCGACTGGTGGAACAGTCACCGGCGGGTGCCGGATAAGTTTCTGGTACTGAAGCGTAACTACGATCTACAGGAAAACCGGCTGCCGACGCCGGTCCCATTCGAAACCATGCCGCCGTATCGCCTGACCATGCCGGAGCAGGTCGGGGGATTCCGCTTACGCGACCTCGGCGAACTGCAGATCTATCCAGGGCACGATATGCAGGCGCTGCCGGTTCCCGCGCAATACTATGGCGCCGGAGCGTTCCAGGGGCTGGCGGATCGCGCCCATGAGGCGGATAAAACCCAGCTGGCGCGGACAGAAAAATAGCCGTAAAGGCTCAGGACGAACGCCCTGAGCCGGCGAGTTAGCGGAAGTCGACCCAGCAGGCGCCGTTGTCGGCAGAACGCACGCAGTTTTCCACCCAGCGGACGCCGAACGCCCCGGCGCGGGCGTCCGGGTACCAGAAGTCGGCCAGCAGCGCCTCGTCGCGACGGTCGGCGGCATCCATGGCGATGGCGAAGCGGCGATAGAGATTCGACCATGCCTCAAACAGGCCCTCGGGATGGCCGCCGCCGATGCGATCATCCTGACGCGCCAGCGGATCGAGATAGTCCATACCGCGCTCGAGGATGCGCACGGGTTCGCCCTGGATTTCGTAGCGTAGCTGGTTGGGCTGTTCATCCCACCATTCGAGACTGGCTTTTTCACCGATGATTCGCACCTTTTGCCCGTGCATCGAACCGCAGTTGACGGCGGAGCTCCACAGTGAGCCGATGGCCCCGTTGTCATACTCCATCAGTACATGGGCGTTATCTTCCAGCGGCGCGCGGCTTTTGACGAAGCTTTGTCTGGCGCACATCAGCCGGGTGATCTTCAGCTGCGGGGCCATGGTTTCGACCAGAAACAGCGGATGGGTGGCCAGGTCGCCCAGCACATAGCTGGGGCCGACGAAGCGGGGATCGACCCGCCAGCGGGTACTGGCGTTTTCCTGTTCCACCGGCTGGGCGTGAAAACCGTGGGCAAACTGCATATTAACGATACGGATATCGCCCAGCAGCCCGTCGGCGATCATCTGCCGGGCCTGCAGGATCAGCTGGTGGCCGGCATAGCCGTAGGTCACCCCGATGATCTTGCGCCGCCGCTGGCTGAGCGCCACCAGCTCGTCAGCTTCCTCGCTGCTGAAGCACAGCGGCTTTTCGCACACCACGTGCAGCCCGGCCTCCAGCGCGGCCCGGCAGATGGCATAGTGGGTGTTATTTGGCGTGGCAACTGACACCGCCTGAATGCCGTCAGGCCGGGCAGCCTCGCCGCGGAACAGGCTTTGATAGTCGGCGTAACAGCGGTCGGGATCCACCCCCAGCCGTTGGCCGAACTGGCGTCCGCGCTCGGCATCAATATCAAAGGCGCCGGCCAGCAGCGTGAAGGTGTTATCGCGCAGCGCTGCAGAACGGTGAATATAGCCGATCTGGCTGCCGCCGCCGCCGCCGACCATGCCCCAGCGCAGGGTGCGGTCGAGAGGTTTTAAACCGTTAATCATGTCGTGCCTCCTGTCAGAATCCGACGTCGCGCAGATAGCGCAGACTTTCCGTGACCGCCTGCAGGCTGCCTGCGGCATGGCGCGGGTCGCGCTCTTGTTCAATGGTTATCCAGCCCTGATACCCCCGGCGGGCAAGAAAGTCTTTGATAGCCGGATAGTCAATGGCGCCGCTGCCGAGCGGGCACATCACCCCTTCGGCGCAGGCAGTGAAGAAGTCGATACCCTCATGGATAGCGCGCTGATAAACCTGCGGGTCGACATCCTTGAAGTGCAGATAGTCCAGGCGGTGGTAATAGCGATCCAGCCAGTCGAGCGGATCCATCCCGGCGTAATAGAGATGTCCGGTGTCCAGACACAACCCGGCGACGTCGTGCGGGATATCGTTGGCCAGCCGCTCGATCTCATCCGCGAATTCAATGCTGCCCCCGGCGTGCGGATGGATAACCGCCCGCACACCGTACTCCTGCCAGGCGAGGGTGCTAAGGGCGATAATGTGCTCCATCATGCGCTGCCAGTCTTTGTCATTGAGGCGCGGAGCCAGCGCGCCGCGCCCGGCAAAGCGCGCCCGTTCGGGGTTGCCGAAGTCGATAATCACCAGATAGGGCGGCTGGAAAGGGCGGCCCGGGATCGGCTCGGCAGCGGCTACCTGCGACAGATTGCGGCAGATTTGATGGGTCAGCGCCACCAGGGTGGGGAAATGGGCCTCGCTCACCAGATCGTCAAAGATCGTGCCGGCGACCAGCGACAGCTGATGCTGCTCCAGCGCCGCGCGCAGGCTGGCCGGATCGGTGGGGAGATAACCCCAGGGGCCGAGCTCAATGCTGCGATAGCCAGCCTGCGCCGCCTCCTTCAGTACGGTAGCCCAGGCAGGGAGGTTAGGGTTTTTCGGGTCATCGACGCCCCAGCTGCAGGGGGCGTTAGCGATAGGATGTATCATGTCGGCTTCCTTTTTCATACAAGGGATGCCGCTGAGTATTGAATAAAGATTTCATTATCAACAATGATGGAACTTTGATTTTATGATAATCATCATGATTTTAATTGATGGATTTTTTGATAATTTTTTATCAAATCGAGAGGTGGCGCGGTCCGCCCGATAACCGTCTCCGCTGGAGACGGAGCCGGAAATTTACATATTTTCTTTGGTGATGATATCGAAAGGCTGAGGGAGTGAAATCACCTCGCTATGGGGGCGTGAAGCGGCGTCCGCCATGGCGCGCAGCGTAACGGCGGCAAACTCATCCAGCCGGTGGTTAAGCATGATGTCGATGGTGCCATCGATCAGGGCCAGTTCACTGTCGCTGAGCGGACCGTGGCAGACCAGAGCGATCTCCTGCTGACGGCCGCTGTCGCGCAGCGCGTCGACGATCCCTTCGACGCCGCCGCAGGGGGCGTAGATCGCCTGCAGGGCCGGGTACTGAGTCAGCATCTGTTCCGTCACGGTCCTGGCGATATCCGCCCGCTCATGACTGCGAACCGGCTCAAGGATCTGTTGCCCCTTGCCCTGTTCTCGCAGGCAGGAGCGAAAGCTGATCTCACAGCTTTCCTGGCAGGTAAAACGATTATCGCCAATGATAATGCCAATTTCGCCATTCCCCCGGCATAAGCGCTCGATAAACCAGGCGGCGGTGCGCCCGGCTTTATGATTATCGAGGCCGATATACCCGCTGCGCTGGGGGACCGATAGATCGGAAAGCAGGGTGAACACGCGCACGCCGCGGGCGGCGGCCCGGGCCACCGCGTGGCGAATCAGCGGGTGATCCAGCGCCACCAGGCCGAGCACCTCCACTTCATCGCTGAGTCGGTGAATGGCCTGAGCCATCGCTTCCACCGCATCGATGGCAAAATGCAGTATCACCGGCGCCTGGCCCGCCGGTAGCCATGGGGCAGCCTCGCGCGTCAGCGCCCGGGCCAACGGCAGGTAGAAGGAGTGGCTCTCCTGCAGCAGGATAAAGCCCATTCTGATCGTGACCGGCGCTTTGCCGGCAGCCAGGCGATAGTGGGGCTGCTCGAGGGTAAAACCCAGCCGGCGGGCGGCCTCCAGCACGCGCCGCGCCGTGGACTCTTTCACCGCCGCGCGCTTATTGAGCACCCGGTCAACGGTGGCTACGCCGACGCGCGCTTCACGCGCAATGTCGGCAAGGGTGATTTTAGTGGCGATTTTTTTCAAGGTAATTGTCGCTATGAATGAGCGTAATGATAGAAACTATCACGGTTAGCCTGGGCAGAAAAGCGACTCTCTGCCCGCCCTGGCCTATGCCGCTGCGCCTGCCGGGTAACCCCTGTTGGCGATGCACACTCTGTGATCAAAAGCGACTACCCGTTCTGGCATTGCTGCTATGCTGTTGAAATAAAATTATTATTAAAGGCAGCATCGCTTCTGTTGGTTAAACTGCGCGCAAAGTCACCCTCAGAGGGCTTTACTGGGCGCATAACCGACTATACTTGGCGCGCTCGCGCGTAATTGCGGTTTCTCGGTGTCTATTTTGCTTTCACTTTAAACCAGCGTTGGGGCTGCACAGCGTTAAGTGCCGTTCCGCGCCGGCAGTGGGTCGGTTTGGGGCCTGTATGTTATTAAAAGAGCTGGCTGTTTTTGAGGTCTTAAGCACCCCGATATGGGTAGTTCATCCTTTTAACGAAAGGGTGGTCTATGCCAATCAGGCTTCCCGGACATTGAGCGGCGAGATGTCGCTCAATGAGATGCGTAACGGTATTTATTCCACCTGTCCGGAAACGCAACTGCAGCACTACCTTCGCTATCTCGACACCATGAGCGAGATATTCGAAGTCTGGACGTTACCCACCGCCAATGGGTTGCAGTCGGTGTATTGCAAAACCACCCTGATTGATACCGAAGACTGTGGTTGCTTGCTGCTGTTTGAAGCCGTGAAGCTGCTGGCGCAAAATCAGTCGATTCATACCGGCTCCCGCCGCTACCAGCGGCGTAACAATGGCTTTTTCGCTCGCTTTTTTATGACCAATACCGCGCCGATGCTGTTGATCGACCCTCATAAAGATGGCCGGATTGTCGATGCCAATATTGCCGCGCTACGTTTTTATCATTATTCCGATGAGGAAATGCGCACCAAACATACCTGGCAAATAAATACCCTGGGCCGGGACGTTATCCCCATTATGAATAATATTGCCAGTCTGCCTGGCGGTCATAAACCGCTTAATTTTACGCATATTCTGGCTGACGGCTCGCTACGCCATGTCCAAACTTATGCCGGGCCGGTGGTGCTGTATAATATTCGACTGATGCTATGCATCATTCACGATATCACCGAAGAAGTGCATCTGAAAAAAGAGCTGGAATTTTCCGCCGCCCACGATCCGTTAACCGGCTTGCTTAATCGCCGGGAGTTTCACCGTCTGGTTGAGGCGCCAACTTTTATCCCCCGGGGTTATTGTCTGCTGTTAATCGATATCGATCATTTCAAGAGCATTAATGATATTCACGGCCATCAAAAAGGCGATGAGGTCCTGCTGGTGCTCTCTCGTATTCTGGAAACGTCGGTCGACCGCGAAGATAAAATTTATCGCTGGGGTGGAGAAGAGTTTCTGCTTTTTTTGCCCCATTCGCCGATCGGCCGCGCGCTGATACTGGCGGAGGGGATCCGCCAGGCGGTTAGCGAATACCAGACGCTGTCGGTGACCGTCAGCATCGGCGTAGCTGAACATCATGACGGCGAAACGGTTGAACAACTGTTTTCCCGCGTCGATAAAGCGCTGTATGCGGCAAAAAATGATGGGCGTAATCGGGTGACGCGCATGCCTTTTGACAGCTCTGAGCGACGGCGCAGTAGAGATGGCGCCGCCTGAATAAGCCCCCGCCTGTAGTGGTTAGCCTGCGTTAAGGTGGCAAACAAGGTATGGTGCGTTTTCTCGTTCTTTTCAGGAAGTGGGACTGGCTGAGGGGTCAGTCCTGACACCACACCCGCTCGCCATTCACCCACGTCTCGCTGATATTGCGTTCATCACCCAGGGTCATCAGCACGAACAGCTGCTCATAAATGTCATGGCAGCGGCCTATGCGCAGGCGCTGCAGCGGGGTGACCGCCGGGTCAATCACCACAAAATCCGCCTCTTTGCCCGGCTGGAAATTGCCAATTTTCTCCTCCAGCCGCAGGGCGCGCGCCCCGCCGAGGGTGGCGTGATAGAAGGCCTCGCTGGCGCGCAGGCGATAGCTCTGCAGTTGTCCTACCTTGTAGGCCTCGCCCAGCGTCCGCAGCATGCTGAAGGTGGTCCCGGCTCCGACGTCGCTGCCGATGCCCATCCGCACCTGGTGCTGCCAGCAGGCGGGCAGGCGGAACAGCCCGCTGCCGAGAAACAGATTCGACGTCGGGCAGAAGGCGACGGCGGACCCGGTGTCATGCAGGCACTGCCACTCGGCATCATCGAGATGGATCCCGTGAGCGAAGACGCTGCGTTCGCCAGTGAGCTGATAGTGATGATAGACATCCAGATAGCGCGCATGCTCAGGCCACAGCTGTTTAACCCAGGCGATCTCCTCCCGGTTTTCACTGAGATGCGTCTGCAGCCAGGTGTCGGGAAACTCGGCCCGCAGGCGCTGCACCGCCTCCAGCAACCCCGGGGTCGAGGTGGGGGCAAAGCGCGGGGTGATGGCATAGCCCAGCCTGCCGCGCTGATGCCAGCGGCGGATCAACGCCCGGGTCTGCTCGTAGCTCTCCCCGGCGGTTTCGCACAGGTAGTCGGGCACATGGCGATCCATCATCACTTTCCCGGCGATCAGGCGCATATTGAGGCGCAGCGCTTCGCTGAATAACGCCTCCACCGATGCCGGATGCAGGGTACAAAACACCAGCGCGGTGGTGGTGCCATGGCTTATCAGCTGATTTACAAAAAACTGCGCTATCTCCTGGGCATACTCCGCATCGGCAAACTGGCTCTCCACCGGGAAGGTGTAGGTGGTGAGCCACTCCAGCAGCTGTTCGCCAAAGGCGCCGATCATCTCGGTCTGCGGATAGTGAACGTGGGCATCAACGAACCCCGGCAGCAGCAGCTTACCCCTCAGATCGACATAGCCCTTCAGGGGATGCAGAAAGGCTTCCCCCTCCTGCCATGGCAGCAGGGCGATAATTTTCCCCTCCTGCAGGAACAACAAGCCATCATCGAGATAGCGGGCCTGGGCGGCCACCTCATCCGGGGTCTCCGCCACGCCGGCGATATCAAAAAATGCACCGCGCACCGCGGTCTGGTAATCCATCATCGAACCTGCCTTCTCTTAACGCTCTGGGAATAGTGATAAACAGCAAGATTGGTGCCAGTTTGCAGCCTGCCGCGGCCAGACGCCGCGGCAGAAGGGGAAGGTTACTCTTTTTGCGCCACCGCGCCGGAGCGGAAGGCAGCTTTCGCCTGCACTTCGCGCTCGTCGCGAGCCAGCCAGCGGTAGGTGGTGGCGCCGAGGAAGACGCCGATAAACCAGCTGAAGTTCGCCACTTCATGCAGGGCCGGAATAAAGCTGATAATCAGCCCCAGGCCCACCGACGGCAGCAGGGCGGCAATCGCTTTCGGGTTAAAGCCGTTGCGGTACCAGTATTTACCCTGCGGCGTATCGTCAAACAGATCGTCCACTGACACCCGGCCGCGTTTGATCAGGTAGAAGTCGGCGATCAGGATGCCAAACAGCGGGCCAATAAAGGCGCCCAGCACGTCGAGGGTATAGTGGATCAGCTCCGGGGAGTTAAACAGGTTCCACGGCGTCAGGAGTATCGAGCCCACCGCGGCAATCATCCCGCCGGTACGGAAGCTGATTTTCTGCGGGGCGCAGTTGGAAAAATCGAAGGCCGGCGAGACGAAGTTAGCCACGATATTAATGCCGATGGTGGCGGTGATCATGGTCAGCAGGCCGATGGCCACCGCCAGATCGTTACCCACGCGGCTGACGGTTTCGATCGGGTCGGTGATCATTTTGCCAAACAGCGACTGGGTGCCGGAGACAATCACCACGGTAACCACCGAGAATAGCAGAAAGTTAAACGGCAGTCCCCAGCGGTTACCGCGGCGGATCTCGCCCATGCTTTTGCCGTAGCGGGAAAAGTCACCGAAGTTAAGCAGCGGCCCGGAGAAGTAGGAGACCACCAGCGCCGTGGCGGTGATCATCTGCCAGGTCTGCTCGCCGGCGCTCAGGGATTTGCTGGCGAGGGTAAAGGAGATACCGTCCAGACCAGTCTTGTATACAATCCAGCCGGCCAGCGCCAGCATCACCACATAAACCGCCGGACCGGCGATATCGATAAAGCGTTTGATGGCGTTCATGCCATGCCAGAACACCATCGCCTGCAGCAGCCACATAGTGGCGAAGCACAGCCAGCCGAGGGGCGACAGCCCGAGAAAGCTGCTGCTGGTCAGCGAGGCAAGGGAGGGCCAGAACTTGAGCAGGACCAGCATCAGGGCATTCGCCGCCAGATAGGTCTGAATGCCGTACCAGGCAAAGGCGATCAGCCCGCGGATCACCGCCGGGATATTGGCGCCGAAAACGCCAAACGCCTGACGACAAATCACCGCGTAAGGCACCCCGGCCATCTGGCTCGGCTTCGCCACCAGGTTGGCGCACAGCTGGACAATACAGATGCCCACCAGCAGGCAGAGCAGAACCTGCCAGCTGGCCAGCCCAAGCGTAAAGAAGCTCGCCGCCACTACGTAGCCGCCCATGCTGTGCACGTCCGACATCCAGAATGAAAAGATATTGTACCAGCTCCAGTTCTGGTCGCGGGTCGGCGCCAGATCGTCATTACATAGCCGCGGACTGTAGCCGGCGGCCGCCTTGTGAGTCTTCGTCTGCTGCGTGTGGGATGAATGTGGCATGAAACCTGCTCCTCTGAATGAAAACCCTTTGATATGGATTGCTGAGGCTATTGCAGGATCCAGGCCAGAATGATGAATCTTGTATACAAAAAATAAATTTTATGTATACGATCTGCTATCGATAAGTGAAACCGGAGTGGGTTAATGAATAATGAACATCGTCTCCAGGCCGCGCCAGCGCTGCAGGACAAGGACGAAAGCATTTACCAGGCGCTGATGACGGCTATCGTCGAACATCAGCTGCCGCCGGGCAGCAAACTGCCGGAAGAGGCGCTAGCGGAGGTGTTCGCCGTGAGCCGCACCGGCATCAGAAAGGTGCTGCAACGACTCGCCGCTGTGCAACTGGTCACGTTGACGCCCAAACGTGGTGCACACGTCACCAGCCCGAGCGTGGAAGAGTCCCAGGCGATCTTTCGCACCCGGGCGCTGCTCGAGGTCGCCAATCTCCCCGATGTGATCGCGCGCTGTCAGCCGCCGCATCTGGCGGCGCTGGAGAACATTATTCAGCGTGAACAGCAGGCCCATGCGGCGCACGACGGCCCGGCGGCGATCCGCCACTCCGCTGACTTTCATATTCAGCTGCAGGCTATCTCCGGCAACCCGGTGCTCACAGAGATGGTGACCCGCCTCAGCCAGCGCTCCTCTTTAGTGATTGCCGCCTGGGGCGCCCCCTGGCGACAGGGCTGCCGTTGCGACGATCACCAGCAGTTGGTCGGTTTGCTGCGGGATAAAGCCCTGCAGCCGCTCAGCGAGGCGCTGATGCACCATTTTGATCATATTGTCGCCAGCCTGTGCTTCGAGCGCGATGGCGTCAGCCTGCCCGATTTTTCCCGGCTGTTCGCCGGCCACAAGGAGTCGTGATGTCTTCCGTTCGTATACAAGTGATTAACCCCAACACCAGCCTGGCGATGACCGAAACGATAGGCGCCGCCGCGCGTGTGGTCGCTGCGCCGGGCACCGAGATCCTTACGGTCTGTCCCCGCGCCGGGGTGCCGTCAATTGAGGGCCACTTTGACGAAGCCATCGCGGCGGTCGGCGTGCTGGAGCAGATCAGGGCCGGACGCGAGCAGGGAGTGGATGGGCATGTGATCGCCTGCTTCGGCGACCCGGGGCTGCTGGCGGCGCGGGAGCTGGCCCAGGGGCCGGTGATCGGTATCGCGGAGGCGGCAATGCATATGGCGACGATGGTCGCCACCCGTTTCTCCATTGTGACCACGCTGCCGCGCACGCTGATCATCGCCCGTCATTTGCTGCACCAGTACGGATTTCATCAACATTGCGCGGCGCTACACGCCATTGATTTGCCGGTGCTGGCGCTGGAAGACGGCAGTGGCCTGGCACAGGAGAAAGTGCGTGAGCGCTGCATTCGCGCGCTGAAAGAGGATGGCAGCGGGGCGATTGTTCTTGGCTGCGGCGGGATGGCGACCCTGGCGCAGGAGCTGACCCGCGAGCTGCGGGTGCCGGTGATCGATGGCGTCAGCGCGGCGGTGAAGATGGTGGAGTCGCTGGTCGCGCTGGGCCTGGCGACCAGCAAGCATGGGGACTTAGCGTTCCCGGAGAAAAAAGCGTTAAGCGGACAGTTTCAGTCGTTAAATCCATTTTAAAAGGGGCAGGAGATGGGAGAGAACCAGGAACACTATCCTCGCGATCTGCGAGGTTACGCAGGGGAGCCGCCGCACGCGCGCTGGCCGGGCGGGGCGCGGATCGCGGTGCAGTTCGTCCTCAACTATGAGGAAGGCGCGGAGAATCACGTCCTGCATGGCGATGCGGGTTCGGAACAGTTCCTGTCCGATATTATCGGCGCCGCCAGCTACCCGGCGCGCCATATGTCGATGGATTCACTCTATGAGTACGGCAGCCGGGCAGGGTTCTGGCGCATCCATCGCGAGTTCAGCCAGCGCGGGCTGCCGTTGACCGTTTTCGGCGTGGCGATGGCGCTGGCGCGGCATCCGGAGATTGTGGCGGCGATCAAGGCTGCGGATTACGATGTGGTCAGCCACGGCTGGCGCTGGATCCACTATCAGCACATGGATATCGCCGAGGAGCGCGAGCATCTGCAAAAAGCGGTGCAGGTACTGACCGACCTGTTCGGCAAACCGCCCACCGGCTGGTATACCGGCCGCGACAGCCCTAACACCCGCCAGCTGGTGGTGGAGCACGGCGGCTTTGACTACGACAGCGATTATTACGGCGATGATTTACCTTTCTGGAGCGAAGTGGCCTGCAGCGACGGCAGCCAGCGGCCGCACCTGATCGTGCCTTATACCCTCGACGCCAACGACATGCGCTTCGCCACCGCCCAGGGATTCAACACCGCGGAGCAGTTTTATACCTATCTGAAAGACAGCTTTGACGTGCTGTATGCCGAGGGTGAAACCGCGCCGAAGATGATGTCCGTGGGAATGCACTGCCGGCTGCTTGGGCGTCCGGGCCGTTTCCGCGCGCTGCAGCGTTTCCTTGACTATGTCCAGCAGCACGACAAGGTGTGGGTCTGCACCCGGCAGCAGATTGCCGACCACTGGCGCGAAACCCATCCGTATCGCGGGTAGCTTGTTGCCCCTGAACCTGGCCCTCTCTCCAGGGAGAGGGCTCCGCCCGGCCGCGTCTGTTACACCGGTTCACCAGAATGTAATTTGATTATTGAATAAGCATGGCGAGGAGTACCAGGCACAGCAGCAGCACATAGATGCGCGCATACCATACATCAGGTACCGCAGGGATTGCCCGGCGGCTAAACACTATCCCGGCCCAGCCGGTCAGGACGAGCAGGCCTAAAATTTTCAGGCTGATAAACCCCAGAAATCCGCTCAGCGGAATGCTGTGCCAGCCAATGACGGCATAGGTCACAGCCCCGCATAGCGCCACGGGTAAAGAAAGCGGGTTGGATGCGCTAACGCACTCCTGCATTGCATACCCGTGTCGCCGTAGCAGGGGCACCGTCATGACGCTGCCGCCCACGCCCAGCAATGCGGCGATCGTACCGATAATCACACCGCCGCCGGTGACCACTGGCAGGGACAGGCGACGCCGAGCGCTGCCCGTGAAAAAACCCTTGCGCAACAAACAATCGCTGATGGTTGCCAGCATATAGAGAATAAACAGCACGCGAACGATCTTCTCGCTCAATATCCCCGCCAGACAGGAGCCTACCACCGCCCCAATGGCAATAAACCATAACAACGGAAACAGCGTCTGCGCGGTAAGCCTGCCCGCCCGCCAGTTTCGATAGCTGACCCAGCCGGCGTTAAATATCATCACCGCCGTTGAGGTAGCCACCGCGACATGCATGGCGTTGCCCGCGATCGCCGGCTGCCGGAGCATCAGTTGATAGACAAAGGGCACCACCACAAAGCCGCCGCCGAAGCCGAACAGCACCGTGGTAATGCCGGTAGTAAAGCCTGCCAGCGCAATAATAACGATCTCATTCAAGAGAGTATCCCCGACCTGAAAATGAGCGAGCAGCTTATACCGGTCGCGTACTGCTTCCCATTTGCGTAGCGCTCAATTACCTTTGTAAATCGGTCAGAGGGAGGCAGGTGTGCGCAACGTAAAAATTGACGAGTTCGATCGACTCGATCGTGATGTGGTGGCGTTAGGTAATGACTATGCGCAGGGATTTATCCTGCCCCCGCACCAGCATCGTCGCGCACAGCTACTGTATGGCGCGACCGGACTGATGTATGTCACTACGCAGGACGGAGAATGGGTGGTTCCTCCGCAACACGCTGTCTGGATCCCCCCTGAAACCGTGCATGCCGTCAGATTTGCAGGGGTGACCACGCGTAGCTTGTATATTGAGCCAGATTGTGTGGCCGCTTTCATTAAACACCGTCGTTGCGAAGTGATCAGCGTCTCGCCGCTGTTGCGCCAGCTACTGCTTGAGGCTGTGGATTTACCACCGTTGTACGACAGCCCACGCGATCGCACGCTGATACAGTTGATGTTGCTGGAACTGGCCGCCATGCCGGTCCGCGAATTTGACATTCCGTTGCCGCAGCATCCGGCGCTGCTGGCGCTTTGTCAGGCTTTTTTGCTTAACCCCTCTATCCATGATCCTGCGGCGCGCTGGGCCAGGGCGCTGTTTATGAGTCCTAGTACCTTTCGCCGCCATTTCCTGAAGCAGCTGGGCCTGTCGTTTTCCGCCTGGCGACAGCGAGCCTGCGTGGTGAGCGCCCTGGCATGGTTGATAGCAGGCAAACCGGTGAACGAAGTGGCATTATCCCTTGGATACGACAATGCGTCCTCTTTCGCCACCATGTTCCGCCGCGTGACCGGGCAGCCGCCGTCGTTTTATCACCCAGCCTGATGCGTCGGAGAAGGGGACTCCGGCAGCATGTGTCGGAAATGAATGTCGCTTTTATGGCGTTGCTATGCGTTTACGCTGACATAAGACAGATAATTCGGGAAGGCCTGGCTTCGTATTCAGGTACCCCTACATTTAGTGGTGGCTACATCCAGGCGGTTTATCTATTCTGCCTGTAACCGTGAGAAGACCGGAGTCTCTCTTTGTGAACCATCTTATTGTTGAAAAAATCATCATCATCATTCTTCTCGTCCTGTGGGGATTCGATACCTTCAGAACCAGGAAAAGAAAACGCTATGATCCCGCGATTGAAGCGGCTGATGCCAGCGAACGCCATCAATGGCGCTATCTGAGATGGGGGTTTCGAATCATACAGGTGGTAGCGGGAGTGTATATCGTCGTTCAACTGATACAGGTATTACTGAGATAGAGGCCGCCGGCAGGGCGGCGGGACAGAACATCTGGCTGACCAGAATGAGGTCAGGCAATAGCGGTTTTCACGTCGGCAAAGGGGAATGTCCGCTCTGAGCCAGGAGCGGAACTTACCCCGATGAAGTAAATCCGGATTTTTGCCGGATAAACCCCCAATAATTTACGTAGCAGGGATCCATTCAACAATAATTCTTGCCAACTCCCTGGGCTGTTCGAGCGGAATCATATGGCCGCAATCCAGAATGATTCTTAACGACGCATAAGGTATGGCTTCGACCAATTCTTCTGCCTCCTTCATCGAACGGATGGCATCATCTTCACTGGCGATAACCAGCGTTGGACAACGTATCGTTGCAGAAGGTATACCTTGCCTGGATAAGGATGATTGCGTGATGAAGGCTTCAAATCCCAGAGAGCATCCCATTTTCTGGATAGCTGAAATCATATCCTGATTTGATGTGTTTAGAGGGTGGAGTGACCGGGCAATAGCATGTCTGCTCAGCCCCTTAAAGGTTGTGGGGGACAATGACTGCACGCTTTTCCGCTTTGCTTCAGCTTCTAACGGCGTATCTTCCCGTAAGGAACTGGCAATAAGCACTAAGGACTCTACACGTTCAGGGAATTCTGCTGCCAGTTGTCGGGCAATATATCCTCCCATCGAAAAACCTATCAAAGAAAACTTCTCAGGCAAAAGAGTAATCAAATGCTGCACTACATCATGAATGGTTCGTCCTTCAGTTACAGCTGCATGATGAACAATACAGTTTGACGGGAGATATGTTTCAAATTCATGCCAAAGCATTTCATTCCGCATAAACCCAGGAATTAAAACGATTCTACGCGGCTTTAAACTCATAATTCTCGCTTAAATGCATCAGTGTATTTATTGGATAAGACAGGTTAAAAATATCTTACTAACAGCGACAATATCAAATTGCAGCCCTGGATAGGCGTTTGTCTATTTCCACAGAGTTTCTGAACGTTTCTAACGTTCTCCCTGGCTTCCTCCACCATCAACAGGCTGATCCCGAATTGAGCAAGCTCTAATGCCCAGGTCCGTGTACAACCTACCAGAGCACTTTTCCGCTTCTCGCTCATAGCGGACCTTCAAATCAGGTAGCTTGTCCGCTCTGTGCCAGGAGCGGACATTAAAATCAAAACCGATGGCAAGCTCACCGAGCATGACAATATGCTTGCGCTGCTTTGTAACGTGCTTCCAGCTTATCCAAAAAGCCAAAAAGTAATTGATTCATTTCACTGTAATCGTGCGCCCGAAGCGCTTCAGGCGTGTCAACGAAACGATATTCTGCTGCACGGCTCAGGTCTTTCTCAGAATGAGCGATCAGCCGTTCTACAACGTCCAATGTGAGCTCCATGTGGCACTGGAAACCAAAGACGCGGTCTGAATAGGCAACGATCTGCCGCGGACAGCCTTCGCTGTAAGCAATAATTTTGGCCTCTGGCGTCAAACCTGGCATATCGTTATGCCAGTGACCCACTTCAAGTGTTTTCCCAAAGTGAGAGAACATCTCATCCTTACTGCCGTCTTCGGTCAATGTGATCGGGAATTTACCAATCTCTTTTTCCGGGCTATGAGAGAACGGCGCGCCCAGCGCTTCACCGATTAGCTGTGAACCCAGGCAGATACCGATCACCGCCTTACCGGTTTTAACCGCGGAAGCAATCAGCGCCTGTTCCGCTTTAGCATTAAAGTGCGGGCACGCTTCAAGCGTGGTGTCCGGATCTTGCGGACCGCCCATAACGACTAGAAAATCGATGCCTACGGCGTCATCAGGTAGCCGATCGCCTGCATAGACGCGTGAGTAAGTTACATCATGACCCTGGTTTATTGCCCAGGTTTCATATGCGCCCGGGGCTTCAAAACTTTCATGTACGATAAAGTGTACACGCATGAGGTTAAGCTCCTGTAATATCTTTGATGATCAGAATGATAAGTCACGCACCCATTGCCTAAGGCTCTACTCCGGGTGGTTCCAGTTTCGATATGATAATGGCAGGGGCTAAATCTGAAATGCCAGGTAGTATAGATAAAGCGCCAAGACATGATGAAGCCACAGGCTGGTCCAGTACTGCGATAAGCTATCAACGCGGCGAGGTAGATCCTCCCCATCATCATGTTGAGGGGCAGCTACTCTTCGCCACCAGAGGGGTTATGCTGGTGCAAACAGAGAGCGACCGTTGGGTGATCCCTCCTCAGCGGGCATTATGGCTACCGCCTTTGCATATCCATAGTTACCATCTGCTTTCACAAACCGATCTCAGGGCGATCTATTTCAGCAGTAGCCTTATCGCAGAATGTACGAGCTTTACGAAGAGTCAACAGGTGCATGTGATCACGGCTACGCCCTTAGTCAAAGAGCTTATCGCAGGGCTGTTCAGTGAGGACTACGCCAGACCGAGTCAACGGAAGATAGCTTTGTTGCTTCTGGAAATTCTCAGCGAGGCTCCACCTTTAACGATGGCGCTACCCATGCCGAATGATGAGCGATTATTTAGCGCGGCCAGATCGCTACTGGTCAATCAGCGCTGGGAAGCATCGCTGAGCGAGCTGGCTTTTATGTCGGCCATGTCGGAACGGACCTTTTCCCGATTGTTTATGAAGGATACAGGCTTTAGTTTTAGAACATGGAAGCAGAGAGCCAGAATTTGCGCTTCGTTGGATCTTCTCGCGAACGGTGTTCCAATCAAACAGGTCGCTTACCAGCTTGGTTTCTCATGCCCGGCGGCCTTTACCGCTGCTTTTCGCTGCATTTTGGGGGCAACGCCACGCGATTTTGTGCCTTAAACCGGGAAACCCTCAAAGCGGTCTTTGAGACTGTCATGGGCATATTACCAGACGCAGAAACCCTGCGAGGGTAGGGGTATCCCGCCTTTGCTGTTGAGAAAGGTAGTTTAATTTGCACCCGACACACTCTCATTGATTAAAGCACGGAGTGGAGATTACTGCGGTCCACAGTTCTGACAAACCGTGAAAGAGAAGGCCTGCATGAAGAAAAAAGGTGTCGCGATGCGTGATGAAATTACCTTATGACAGACCTTACGGTGATTTACGGCACCGGGTGGATTCCGGACGCTGTGAGCCCCTCATTGCTACGAAGCCTGATTCTGCTGTACCTCACGCCATATGATAGCCTGCGCAACAATCACATCCTGCCCATTAATGCGTCCAGGGGAGTACTCCCGGGCCCTGGACGTCCCCTGTGTAGGCTGAAGATAAATTAGCATTGCTGTTAGTCGTGGGTTCTGCAGATGGGTAGAAATTGATAACTTAGGATGCAAGTTCGTCCCGCTCTTTCTGCAGTTTTCATCGAGGGGATATTCTCCGGAATAATTGTGCCCATATACATAGATAGTTCCGAATCGGAATGAGTTAATAATCGGTACAGCAGGCGTTGCGCTCGGGCCGACAATGATCGACCACGAAAAGCAGGAAGTATTACTTTGTCAGTAATACGATATCCTCTCAGAAAAGCGAGGTTTCCTTTCTGGCATATTAGCAACCCGGCGCGAACATCGTTTTCATAGATAATATATACTTCTTTCTCAGAAATATGGTCACACAACTCTTCGTCATCAACTGCTACCAAATTGCTTGCAGATAGTTCGCGAACTGTCTGCCATGTATGCTTATAGGCATCACCCAGGGCCTGACAACACCAGTCAAAATCTTCGTATGTCGCCACTTGCAAAGTAAGAGATTTATCATTGAATTCAGGGGGTTCAGAAAAAGAAGTGGCATATATATACTGGTCGGGAATACCCTGCGGGAAGGACTTGCCTGGCACAAGAATGCGGACATACTGAGCTCTGAGTTGTGACCATTCCTTACTAATGAGTTCTAATGCAGTATGATTTAGGTCAGAATCCATACCTACAATATCAATAAAAGGTTTGTTAATATTTCCGCCCTGATAACGGGGGCCAGTAAGAAATTGCTTTCCATCAATTTTGAGTTTTCGTTGTAAAAAATATTCCTGACATAATCCAGTTTCTCTCCAGGGAAATCGCGCCGAGAAACTTCTGTCTGTACACCTCGATTCCTGCTCTGACAACCATTGTTTTAACCATGAACGTAGAGTAACTTCAGGCACAGGTAGCCTGGCATATTGAGATAGCATGTAAGATAGCATAAAAAATATTTTTCCCTTGGATGTAAAAATGTTTTTTTAAACAAATCAGAATAGTTCTACTCTCATTTTATTACCAATTATAGCTGGCACGTCAGCTCCTTGCTCAATGCGGACCTTTAGCTCGATAGCTTGTCCGCTCCGCGCCAGAAGCGAACATTGTTATGAGTGGTCAGTGATAAAACGTCAGCCCGTAGACCTTGTCTCACAGCACCTCAACCACTACAAATTCTTCTGCGATCAACTCCATATCTTCAGAAAAATGACCTTCAGAGCTGAAAAATCTCTGATGCTCTTTCTTCCAGTATTCAAGGCTTAAATCGCCTTCACCTTCTTTGCGGGCGAACGCTTCAGTGACATCACAAAAACGAACCAGCTGCATCGAAATCAGTCTGATCACGCAGACTGGAACATTCTGACCATCAAGAATAATGTTATAACTCCCGATTCTCGGGGCGGATTCTTCCTGCTGGTAAGAGGCAAAAGATCCGCAAGAGGCCGTTTTGATCCCTTTTTTGATCAGGTCAGCCAGCTCGTTAGCCAGTTGCGGACTGTCACCCATTTGCCAGGCATCTGCGCCGGGATATTTCTTTTTTATTTCCTCAACCTCAACCATGAAAATTCCTTCGTTATCGTCAATGAAAAGAAAAGCTATCCCTTTTTTAACATGAGCGGTCCCAACATAATAGGCGATATCATTCTTTAGATAGTGTGGTCCGTTCTTCGCTCAAAACTGACCTTGATCGATAACTTCGGCTGGCTGGACAATGCGTCGATTCCATTCTCGATGAGCCGAATAGGCGCCATTGTCTCCCTGGGTATCGCGCTGTACTTGATTTACTCCAGCAGCAGGGCAAAAGCCGCAACGGTGGAAATCCCCCGTCGGCCAGTACCGCAGGGGAGCTGACGATTATTGCCAGCGTTTCAGCAGCAGGCTGGCGTTAACGCCGCCAAAGCCAAAACCGTTCGACAGCGCATAACGCATCTTCTGCGGGCGGGCCTGCAGCGCCACCAGGTTCATGCCTGCCGCGTCTTCATCGGGGTGATGCAGGTTCAGCGTCGGCGGCACCACCTGGTCACGCAGCGCCTGAATGGTGAAGATGGCCTCGATCCCGCCGGCCGCGCCTAACAGATGGCCGGTGGCGGATTTCGTCGAGGTAATGGCGACCGGATGCGCGCCAAACAGCGTTTTAATCGCCGCCAGCTCACCTTTATCACCGACCTGCGTCGAGGTGGCGTGGGCATTGATATGGTCAATCTCGTCGACGGTCACCCCGGCCTGGCGAATAGCGATCTCCATGGCCCGACGTGCGCCGTTCCCGTCTTCCGGGCCTGCGGTCAGGTGATAAGCATCTGCGCTGGTGCCGTAGCCCACCAGCTCGGCCAGCGGCGTGGCCCCGCGCGCCAGCGCGTGCTCCAGAGATTCGATCACAATAAGCCCGGCCCCTTCTCCCATCACAAAACCATCGCGGTCACGGTCAAAGGGGCGGGAAGCGCTTTCCGGCTGGTCGCTGTAGGCGCTGGACAGCGCCCTTGCCGCGGCAAACCCGGCCAGGCTAACGCGATGAATTGCCGCTTCCGCGCCGCCGCAGAGGGCAATATCCGCCTCGCCGCTGCGGATCATCCGCGCTGCATCGCCGATGGCCTGGGCACCCGCTGCGCAGGCGGTGACCGGCGCGCCGATGGGCCCCCGGAAACCGTGGGCGATAGACACATGCCCGGCGGCCAGGTTGGCCAGAAAAGAGGGGATAGTGAACGGCGAGAGGCGACGCGGCCCGCGCTCATCGGTGGTATGCACCGCATTGGCGATCTCGCTGAACCCGCCGATCCCGGTGGCGATCACCGTGGCGGTACGTTCCTGTTCGGCCGCTGATGCCGGCGCCCAACCGGCCTGGGTCAGCGCTTCGCGCGCGGCGACCAGCGCAAACTCGATAAAGCGATCCATTTTTTTGCGCTCTTTCGCCGGGATGGTCGCCAGCGGGTCGAAGCCGTGCAGCGGATCGCTGTCAATGGACGGTACCTGGCCGGCCACTTTGCAGGGAATATCCGCGACCAGCTGCTCGCTGAGCCGGGTGACCCCTGACTTTCCTGCCAGCAGCGACTGCCAGACGTGCTGTACGCCGCAGCCCAGCGGGCTGACAATCCCCATCCCGGTGACGACAATGCGTTTAACGGAAACGCCCATAGTTAACTCTCCTGTAGTATCAGTGTGCCGGCGGCTTTTTCATCAAGGGAACCAGCAGCGCGGCAAGTAAAAAACCCATCATGATGAGGTAGAAAGCATCGGAAAATGCCTGGGTTCGCGCCTCCCGTAGCGCCAGCGCGGAAAGATCTTTCAGCGCCGCCGTCTGCGCGGCATCCGGCGAGATCCCCTGGACGGTGAAGTTTGCCGCGCTGCGCTGAACAAAATCGCTCATTGCCAGGTTGGCGTTATTCAGATGGTCCGCCAGGCGGCTATAGTGCAGATTGGTTCTGTCGTTAAGCACCGTCCCGCACAGGGCGATGCCGATGGCGCCCCCGAGGTTGCGCATCAGATTAAACAGCCCGGAGGCCAGCTTCAGGCGCGCGGGCGGCAGGCTGCCCAGCGTCAGGGTCACCGTTGGCGCGACGGCAAACTGCTGCGCCAGTCCGCGAAAGGCCTGCGGGAGCAGCAACTGGTCCGCCCCCCAGTCGTGAGTGATCGGAACAAAGCTGTACATTGACACCGCAAAGCCGATCAGCCCGGCCATCAGCAGCCAGCGCAGATCGACGCGGTTGGCGAGCCACGAATAAAACGGAATAGACATGACCTGGAACAGACCGGTGGAAAATACCGCCAGGCCGATCTCCAGCGCACTGAAACCGCGCACACTCCCCAGATACAGCGGGGTTAAATAGATGGTGGCGAAGATGCCGACGCCGGCCATAAACGAGAAATAGCAGCCGAGGCTGAAGGTTCGATCCTGCAGGGCGCGGAGATCCATCACCGGCTGCGGATGGCGCAGGGTGCGGATAACAAAGGCCACGCCGCAGAGCAGGGCGACCCAGGCGGTGGTCGTCAGGGTCGCGTCATCAAACCAGCCCCAGCGCGGACCTTCTTCGAGGGTATATTCCAGGCAGCCGAGGGACAAGGCCAGCAGCAGAATACTGAGATAGTCGGCGCCGCGCAGCAGAGTGGGGTCGGCGCTGTCTACTTTTACCAGCAGCGGCACTGCCACCGCGATGTAAATCCCCGGAACAACGTTGATAAAGAACAGCCAGTGCCAGTTGTAGTTTTCGGTGATCCAGCCGCCCACCGTTGGACCCAGCGTAGGGGCGAGGGAGGCCAGGCCGCCGATCGTCGCCGCGGCGATGACCCGCTGTTTGCCCTGAAAAAAGGCGAAAGCGGTGGTGAACACCAGGGGGATCATCGACCCGCCCGCCAGTCCCTGCAGGGCGCGGAAGGCGATCATACTCTGGATGTTCCACGCCCAGCCGCACAGCAGGCTCATCAGCGTGAAGCCCGCCGCGGAAGCGGCAAACAGCCAGCGGGTCGACATGACCCGGGCCAGCCAGCCGGAAAGTGGGATAATAATGATCTCGGCGATCAGGTAGCTGGTTTGTACCCAGACGGTTTCATCGTCGCCCGCCGACAGGCCGCCGCCAATATCCCGCAGCGAGGCGGAGACGATCTGGATGTCGATAAGGGCAATAAACATCCCCACGCACATGCTGGCGAAGGCGAAGATCTTCTTCGCCGTCGGCATCGACAGACCCTGCGGGGCGGATAGCGCCTGAACGGTGCTCATCGAGGGCTCTTTTCGTTCACGGTGACGATCACCGACAGTCCCGGGCGCAGGACGTCAAGCTTTGCCCCGTCACCTTCCAGCGCAATGCGGACCGGCACCCGCTGCACGATTTTAGTGAAATTCCCGGTCGCGTTCTCCGCCGGCAGAATGCTGAAGCGTGAGCCGGTCGCCGGCGCCAGGCTGGCGACATGCCCCTTAAAGGTATGGTTCGGCAGCACATCGGCGACGATGGTCACCGGCTGGCCGGCACGCATATGCGCCAGCTGGTTTTCCTTGAAGTTAGCGTCAATCCACAGGCCGTGCGCGGGTACCAGGGAGAGCAGCTGCGTACCGCTGCTGACGAAGGAGCCGGACCACGCGCGGCGGTTGCCAATCACCCCATCGAACGGCGCGCGAATGTCGGTATAGCTGAGGTTCAGCCTGGCCATCTCGAGGTTAGCCTGGGCCTGCGCCAGGGCAGCCAGGATTTGCTGCTGGCGAGCATCCAGCACCGCCAGCTGACGTTCGGCCACGGTTTTATCCGCTTTGGCCTTCTCCTGCTCGGCGTGCGCCCGGCGATAATCGGCGGAGGCGTTATCGCGGATCTGTGCGGAAATCGCGCTCGACGCGGCCAGGGCGTTATAGCGTCGGTTGTCGTTAGCCAGTTTTTCGGTTGCCGCCGTGGCGGCCAGTAACGAGGCCGCAGAGCCGGCAATGGTCGCCTGCTGAAGCTGGCGGGTAGCCTGGATATCGGCCAGCGCGGCCTGCTGCGCCGCCACTTCTCCGGCGGCTTTCGCGAGGGCGGCGCGATAATCGCGGTCGTCAATGCGGATCAACAGGTCACCTTTTTTCACCGCCATATTGTCCTGCACCGCCAGCTGCTGGATATAGCCGGAGACTTTGCTGGAGATGGTGCTAATGTCGCCGCCGACATAGGCATCATCGGTGGTCTGCATAAAGCGCCCGGTATGCCACCAGTAAGCGCCGTAGCTCGCTGCCGCCAGGGCGGCAGCGCCCAGGGCCGCCAGGACAAGAATATTTTTCTTACTGGTCGGATTCATTGCTGGCATCTCTGTAAGGTTCAGGCTGGAATTTTTGTCCGCTATCGCCTTCGCGTTTGCGCAGCAGATATTCATGACGATATTTCATCAGCGGCGAGGCGGCGGGGCCCGGCACCATGGCGTATTTACCCGGGATAATCTCTTCCCCAGTCGCTTTATCCACCATGACTGGCTCCACGTGGCGCTGGGTTGCCATTTCCACCAGCTGCATCTGACGCCCTTCGGGGGCGAAGTGGCGATTACCCCATTCCGCCAGCGCCAGCAGCACCATGCGGAAATCGCGGCCGCGCGGCGTGAGGTGGTATTCGTAGCGCGGCGGGGTGCTGCTGTAGCACACCTTCTCCAGCAGTCCGTCATCGACCAGTTCCTTCAGGCGGCGCGACAGAATATTGGGCGCGACGTTGCTGCTTTTCTGGAACTCGTCAAAGCGGGTAAAGCCCGCGAAGGCATCGCGCAGGATCATGATGCTCCAGCTGTCGCCGATGCGGCCCAGGCTGCGGGCGATGGGGCAGGGAGCGTGGCAAAGCGGTTCATTTTTCATGGGCTGTCCAGTAACCAGGTGGCTTTTGCCAGCAAATTGACATAGTCACTATCAAAATGCAAGTTACTCTTCATGGTACCCAGAGAAGAAGCTGCTGCCGTTTCGCTACGCCGTTTCACCTTTGAATGCCGAAAACTGGACAGTCGCCGCCGCCTTATATCTGCTTGACCGTAATAAGAGATAAATATCGCTGATGGCAGATGAAACATTTTAATAATGATAAAAATCGATGTGCTGGGTAATGACCTTTATTGGGGGATACGATATAAGGTATGGCGACACTCAAATTAACATTCTCATAACTTATAAAGGTTAAATAAATGAAGCAGGTGGGTATTGTTGGTTGGCGAGGGATGGTGGGCTCAGTATTGTTGCAACGCATGATCGAAGAAAATGATTTCGACGATATTACAGCGCATTTTTTTAGTACCTCCAGTGCGGGTGCCCCGGGCCCGGTTATTAATGGTAGAAGCGACAGGCTGAAAGATGCGAATTCCCTTAGCGCACTCGCCGAAATGGATATCATCATCACCTGTCAGGGCGGGGATTATACCAAAGCCATCTATCCGGCGTTAATTAACCATGGCTGGCAAGGTTACTGGATTGATGCGGCTTCGGCGCTGCGGATGGATGAAAAAGCCTGCATTATTCTCGACCCCGTCAACCGCGAAAATATCGATCGTGCGGTAAAAGCGGGAATTAAACTGTTTGTCGGCGGCAACTGCTCCATTACGCTGAGCCTGATGGGGTTGGCCGGGCTGATAAAAGCGGATCTTATCGAATGGATGAGCGTGATGACCTATCAGTCTGCCTCCGGGGCGGGCGCCAAACAGGTGCGGGAATTAATCGCACAAAGCGCTTATATCAGTCAGCATTTATCCGCTGATGAACTGACATCATCAGGTTCCGTGCTGCCATTGGTAAATAAAGTAAGTGAGTTGATTACTAGCGCGGGCATGCCGGTGGAGAATTTTGGCGTCCCCCTCATGGGCAGCATTATTCCGTGGATCGACAGCGATCTGGGCGATGGAAACAGCCGCGAAGAATGGAAGGGCGAGGCGGAAACTAATAAAATTCTTGGCCTTGCGTCGGGTACCATCCCGGTCAATGGTTTATGCATTCGGGTCGGGGTGATCCGCTGTCACAGCGCGGCGATTACGCTGAAACTTAAACGTGAGGTCAGCGAAGCAGAATTTGCTGAGTTAGTCACCCATTCCCATCCGTGGGTAAACTATATCCCCAATAATAAGCAAGAGAGTGTCAGTAAATTGACCCCGGCTGCTATTAGTGGTTCGCTGCAGGTAGGTATTGGCCGCTACAAGAAAATGTCGCTAAATAATGACCCAGTCTACTCGGTGTTAACGGTTGGCGATCAGCTATTGTGGGGGGCGGCGGAACCCCTGCGCCGCATGTTAAATATCCTGCTGGGCAAAATATAGTTACGGTCATCCGGGGAAAGCCCTCGCGCGCAGGCGGTTAAGACAAATGTTTAACGAAGCGTTTGCGAACCTCCTTGTAGCCGTTATTTTCATAAAATTGATGCGCTCTGATTCTTTTTTCACTACTTGAAAGCTCGATCTGAGCGCATTGTTTATCACGGGCGAGGCGCTCTGCGGCCTGGAGAAGCTGCTGGCCTATCCCTGATCCACGTGACGATTCCTCGATGACCAGCGCGGAAATTAATGCCCATAAACGGTTCTCATGTACCGGTAAAATAAAATTGATAACGATTACGCCACACACGGCGTTTTCTGTTTCCGCCACCAGCGCACTCATCATGCTCTGCGGGGCAGTGATGCGTTGCGCTAAGATCGCCGTCTCCGTCTGATAGCCCAGCTGCAGAAATAGCGTTTGCAGCGAGGGGATATCTTTTGCTTCAGCCGCTCTGATGAACGCCATGATCTTCGACTCCAAATAGCATGTTACCGGACCGGAAGCGGGCCGGTGGATACCTTAGTCTCCGGTCCGCTCCCGTATACTCCACTCAGTCCATCAGACTGACCTGGGCGGCGACAATCCGCCAGCCGTAGGGGAAGCGTACCCAGGTCTGCTGCTGGCGGCCCAGGCGGGCGCTGCCCTCGCGGGTGAACTCGGTGCTGCACACCGCCATATCCGCACCAAAGGTGGTAATGGTGGTATGGCGCAGATCGCGGGCCAGACCGGCGGCGGGGCGGGCGGCGCGAAAGGCGCGGATCGCCTCGATGCCATACAGATTTTCGCCGGCTCCCAGCCGTACGGTGCGCGGGTCGTGCCAGAATAGCGCATCCAGCGCCTCGATGTTATTGCTGACCAGCGCCTCTTCATACTGATAAAACGCCGCCGTCACCTCGGCGAGGATCGCCGGGCGGTCTACATTATCCAGATTGATCATGCTGCACTCTCCGCCACTCGGGCATCGGTAATGCCCATCGCTTCCAGCGCCCGCGCGGCGCGAAGACAGGCTTGTTCGTTAAACGGCGCGGCAATCAGCTGCAGGCCAATCGGCTTGCCGCTGGCGGTACGCAGGGGCACGGTCACCACCGGCAGACCGAGGAAGGAGATCGGCTGCGTCAGCATTCCCATGCTGGCGCGCACCGGCAGCGGCTGGCCGTTAATCACCATCTCCTCCGCGCCTATTGGCGTGGCGCTGCATGGGGTGGCCGGGGCGATCAGCACGTCGGCCTGGCTGAACAGGGATTTCATTGCCTGGCGAGCATGACGGCGAAAACGCTGAGCCTGCAGATACCACGCGGAGGGGATCATCGCGCCGGCCAGCAGCCGCTCGCGGGAGTGAGGTTCAAAACGCTCGGGCGAATGGCGAAGATCCGCCAGGTACTGATTGCCGCCTTCGCTGGCGCTGATGATAAAGGCCGCCGAGCGGGCCAGGGCGGCATCCGCGAACTGCAGCTCGCTGTCGGCGCCCAGCGCGTGGGCGACCCGATCCACGGCCTCCCGGGCGTCGTCATCGCACCAGGTGGTGAAATAGCCGCCCAGCCGCGCGCAGCGCAGCCCCTCCAGTCCGCGCTCCAGCAGGTTGCCGGTGCGTTCGCTGGCTTTATCAGCCTGAAAGTCATCGGCCGGGTCGCGCCCCTGCAGGGCGTCATACACCGCGGCGAGGTCGGCCACCCGGCGGGCAAAAGGACCAATATGATCCAGACTGGCGACAAACGGATGGCTGCCGGAGCGGGAGAGGCGACCGAAGGTGGGTTTCAGGCCAAAGATCCCGCACAGCGACGCGGGGACGCGAATCGAGCCGTTGGTGTCGCTGCCGAGGCTGAAATGGACCAGCCCGGCCGCCACCGCCGCGGCCGAACCGCCGGAAGAACCGCCGGCGATCCGCGACAGATCGTGCGGGTTGCGCGTCGCGCCATAGTGGCTGTTTTCGGTGGTAAAGCCGTAGGCGTAGGCGTCCATATTGACCATCCCGCTGAGCAGGGCGCCGGCGCTGTGCAGCTGGCGCACCGCCCAGCTGTCGCTGGCTGCCGGGGGTCGGTCGCTCAGCAGCTCCGCCCCGGCGAGGGTGGTGTGCCCGGCGACATCAAACAGATTTTTCACCGCGTAAGGAATGCCTGCCAGCGGCGGCAGGGGGCGCTTTTCCCGGCGCAGAGCGTCGATGCTGTCGGCCTCCGCCAGCATGCGCTGGGCGGTGACCTCGGTCCAGGCGTTGATCTGCGGATTCACGCGGGCGATATCGTCCAGCGTCTGGCGGGCGATCTCCCGGGCGCTCAGTTCGCCTTCGTGCAGCGCACGCTGGATCTCGGCGATGGTGAAATGGTGAAGTGTCATGCTTTATACACCCCCGCAATCTCCTCGCGCGGCCCGAGGGGATAGTCCATCAGCGGCTGCGCCATGGCGGCGATGCGGGCAAACTGGCGCTCCAGCTCCTCACGGCGCGGCGCATCCAGCTCCATATCCAACAGGTGAGTCATCTGCGTCAGATACTCGCTCCAGTCTGGCTGTGTGGTCATGGTCTGCTCCTTAGTATCCGGCGGCGGCGCCGTTGCTGCGTGGATCGGTCGCCCCTTCAAGCAGACCGTTGGGATGGCGGACAATGGCCCCGGCGTGGCCCATCGCTTCGCTGAAATCGGCCAGCACTTCTACGTCGTGCCCCAGCTCGCGCAGGCGAGCGATACAGGCGGGGGCAAAGCGTCCCTCCAGCTTCAGTGAGTCGGAGGACTGGCCCCAGGTGCGGCCCAGCAGCCAGCGCGGACGGGAGATGCTCTCCTGCAACGGCACCCCCTGCAGGATATAGCGGGTAAACAGCGCCGCCTGCGTTTGCGGCTGACCGTCGCCGCCCATTGAGCCATAGACCATCACCCGGCCATCGTTCAGGCGCGCGGCGGCAGGGTTGAGGGTGTGGAATGGCTGTTTGCCAGGGGCCAGCGCCAGGAGATGCTGCGGGTCGAGGCTGAAGGCCGCCCCGCGGTTTTGCCAGACGATCCCGGTGTCCGGGAGTACCACGCCGCTGCCGAACTCGTGATAGATACTCTGAATAAACGACACTGCCAGTCCGCTGTTATCCACGACGCCCATCCAGACGGTATCGCCCGGGCCTTTGCCGCCGCCCCAGGGGGAAGCGCTGGCGTCGTCGATGCTGTCGGCCAGCGGCTGCAGGGCTTCCGGGGTGAGCAACTGCTGTACATCCACATCCAGATGGCGCGGATCGGTGATATGCGCATCGCGCAGGGCAAACGCCCGCTTGGTGGCTTCGACGATACGGTGCACCGTTTGCGCGTCGTCGGCATCGGCCATCTTCAGACGGTCGGTGATGCCAAGGATCGCCAGCGATACCAGCCCCTGCGTGGGTGGGGCAAGATTCCACAGCGTGCCCTGCTGGTGCTGGAGCGTCAGCGGCGCCGGACGCCGGGCGCGGTGGGTCTGCAGGTCGCGGAGGGTGACAGGCATCCCCAGCGCGGCCATACCCTGCGCGAGACGCTCGGCCAGCGGCCCGCGATAAAAGCTGTCGAGACCGTCGCTGGCCAGCATGCGCAGGGTACCGGCGAGGGCGGGCTGGCGAAAGCGGCTGCCGGGCCGCGGGGCCTCGCCCGCGACCAGCCAGGTTTCGCTGAAGCCCGGCTGATGGCGCAGCTCTTCCAGTTTGCTGGCGGTGGCGTGGGCCAGCGAGGCAGTGACCGGAATGCCGTCTTCGGCATAGCCGATCGCATCGGCCAGCAGGCGGGCCACCGGCAGCGCGCGGCCGGTTAAGTCCCGTGAAATACGCAGCGCCTCGTCCCAGCCGCTGACGGTGCCGGCGACGGTCAGCGCGGCCTGCGGTCCCCGGTGGGGAATATGCTGCTGTCCGGCGTAGGCCTCGAGGGTCGCCAGCGATCCGGCGGCCCCGCTGGCGTCAATGGCGATGGGGTCTCCCTCAGGCGGCACGATCAGCCAGAAGCCATCGCCGCCGAGGCCATTCATATGGGGATAGACGACGGCGATGGCCGCCGCGGCAGCCACCATCGCTTCAATGGCGCTGCCGCCCTCGCGCAGGATCGCCAGCGCGCTCTGACTGGCGAGGTGGTGGGGAGCCACCGCCATGCCGTGGGTCGAAACGTTGCTACTGTGCATAAATTATCCTTTCTGAACGAATCACCCGCAGAACACTGCAAAAGCTGTTCCATCTCTGAACGTTTCGTTTCATTGATAAAAACGATGACCAGAATTTTCCCACTGGCACGCTATGTGTAAGGCATAGCAGATACAGTATGATGAGGAATAGATGATGAAACGAAAGTTACAGGGGCGCTATGCAACAACTCGATGAACGACTGAAAGGGCAATACGCCTCGCTGTCGCCGCAGGAGCAGCGGGTGGCGGATTTCATCTTTGACCACTTTGACGACCTGATAAGCTACAACAGCGCCGAGCTGGCGCAGCTGAGCGGCGTGTCGAAAGCCACCGTCAGCCGGCTGTTTAAGCGCCTCGGTTACGACAAATATAAGGATATGCGCGATGAACTGCGCACTCTGCGTCAGAGCGGGATGCCGCTCACCGACCAGCGCGACGCGGTGCAGGGTAACACGCTGCTGGCGCGCCATTATAAGCAGGAGATGGCAAACCTCACCCAGTGGGTCAACGCCCTCGACGCCCGCCAGTTCGCTGAGGCGCTGACGGCGATGGTGGCCGCCCGCCGCATTGTGGTGATTGGCATGCGCAACGCCTATCCGGCGGCGCTGCATCTGCGCCAGCAGCTGCTGCAGGCCCGCGGCCAGGTGCTGGTGCTGCCCCAGCCGGGTCAGAGTCTCAGCGAAGAGCTGGTCGATCTGACCGCCGATGATCTGGTGGTAATGATGGCGTTTCGCCGCCGGCCGCGAATAGTACGCCCGCTGCTGCAGCAGCTCCAGCGCGACGGGGTGCCGGTCCTGTTAATGTGCGAGCCGCAGGCCCACAGCCTGTTTCCGCTCTCCCGCTGGCAGCTCTGCGCGCCGCTGGACAGCGTCTCCGCCTACGATAGCTATGCCTCGGTCAACAGCCTGATCAATCTGCTGGCCAATGCCTTTCTCCATGAAACGCTCGACAGCGGTCGTCCGCGCATCCACGATATCGCCACGCTTTACCAGCAGCTGGACGAGCTGGAACAACGCTGATGGGGCGCCAGCGTGGTGCTGTGCATTATTATGGTGCAATAAAAACCACGTCATGGCGCCGCCGCTCTCTGAGGACTTTTCCGTTAGCGCTTGTCCTTTCTCACTTTTTGTTTTAATTCCTCGCCAACCCTCGCCTCGTCCGTATCTGGCACATTAGTTGCAAAAACAAATTCAAAGAATCTTTTGTTTCATGCTAACGTAACGGGTAAACATCATGAAGAAACTGTTGATCGCGCTGGCCGGGGCCGCTTGTCTCTTATCGTCTGTTTCTGCCGCGCAGGCTGACCAGCTCCAGGATATTGAAAAACGCGGAGTCATTCGTATTGCCGTGCCTCAGGACTTTCCACCGTTCGGCTCGGTGGGTACCGACCTGCAGCCGCAGGGGTATGACATCGATATGGCGCGCTATCTGGCGAAATCGATGAAGCTCAAGCTGCAGCTGGTCCCGGTGACCAGCGCCAACCGCGTGCCGTATCTGCAGACCGATAAGGTGGACCTGGTGATCTCCAGCCTCGGCAAGAACGCCGAGCGCGAGAAGGTGATCGACTTCAGCCGCGCCTACGCCCCGTTCTTCCTCGGGGTGTTTGGCCCGAAAGGGGCGGAGCTGAAGGACGCGGCCGCGCTGAGCGGCAAAAGCATCGGCGTGACCCGTGGGGCGGTGGAAGATATGGTGCTGACCAGCGTGGCGCCGCAGGCGGCGCAGATTAAGCGCTACGAGGACAATAACACTACGCTGTCGGCTTACCTGTCCGGTCAGGTGCAGTATGTCGCCACCGGAAACCTGGTGGTGGCGGCTATCTCCCGGCAGAACGCCGACAAAGCGCCGGTCCCGAGCTTTATGCTGAAGGACTCGCCGTGCTTTATCGGTCTGAAAAAGAACGAACCGGCGCTGAAGGCGAAAGTGGATACCCTCATCGAGCAGGGCATTAAGGACGGCACCCTCAACGGTCTGTCTGAGAAGTGGCTGAAAGCGCCACTGCCTGCCAGCCTCGGCGCGTAAGGTCTGGGGATGACGGAGCAACTTCATTTCTCTGAGCTCTGGCCGCACTGGCCGGAGCTGCTGGCCGGCCTGTGGGTGACGGTGCAGTTGACGGTGCTGGCGACGATCGGCGGACTGGCGATCGGCATCCTCGGGGCGGCGATCCGCAGCGGGCGCCCGGGAATGCTCAGCCGGGTATGGGGCGGATATGTGGAAATCATCCGCAACACGCCGTTTGTGGTGCAGCTCTTTTTTATCGTCTTTGGTTTACCGAACCTTGGACTGAAGATGACCGCCGGTGAAGCGGCGCTGCTGGCGATGGTGGTCAACCTCGGCGCCTATAGCACCGAGATCGTCCGCGCCGGTATTCAGGTGACGCCGAAGGGCCAGTGGGAAGCCGGTCGCGTGCTCGGGCTTAGCCGGACGCAAACCTTCGTTCGCGTCGTATTGCCCCCGGCGCTGCAGCGGATTTACCAGGCGCTGGTCAGTCAGTGCATCATTGTGATGCTCGGCTCGTCAGTGGTGTCGCAGGTCTCCTATGAGGAGCTGACCTTCGCCGCCAACCTGATCCAGTCGCGGACATTTTTGAGCTTTGAGGTCTATCTGGTGACCACCGGGATCTACTTAGCGTTATCGATAGCGATGCGCCAGCTGCTGATGGCGGCGGGGCGTAAATGGCTGGGGGTACAGGCCTGATGACCACTTTTACTGACTGGGACATTATCCGCAACCTGCTGCTGGCCGGTCGCTGGACGGTGCTGCTGTCGCTGGTCGCGTTCACCGGCGGGGCGCTGGTGACCTTACCGTTACTGCTGCTGCGTCTCACCGGCGGACGCCAGGTGAAACGGCTGATCCGCGGGTATATTGAGCTGTTCCAGGGCACGCCGCTGCTGATGCAGCTGTTTCTGGCATTCTTTGGCGTGGCGCTGTTCGGCGTTGACGTCTCGGCGTGGACCGCCGCCTCGGTCGCCCTGACGCTCTACACCAGCGCCTTTCTGCTGGATATCTGGTTCGGCAGCATTCGCGCGCTGCCGAAAGGCCAGTGGGAAGCCTCGCGCTGTCTCGGGCTGAGCTTCGGCCAGACCCTGTACCGGGTGGTGGCGCCGCAGGCGCTGCGCATTGCTATCGCGCCGACCGTCGGGTTCGCCGTACAGGTGATCAAAGGCACGGCGCTGGCATCGATTATCGGCTTTGTGGAGCTGACCAAGGCCGGGACGATGCTGACCAACGTCACTTATCAGCCGTTTAAAGTGTTTGCCCTTGTGGCGCTGGGCTATTTCATTCTGTGCTATCCGCTGTCCCGCTACAGCCGCTATCTGGAGAACAAATTCAATGCCTCTCATCACCATTAATCAGATGCAGAAGTACTACGGCGACAACCATGTGTTGAAGGGCGTCGATCTGGATATCGACATGGGGGAAGTGATCTCGATCATCGGCCGCAGCGGCTCGGGTAAAAGCACCTTGCTGCGCTGTATCAATGGTCTGGAGGGCTACCAGGAGGGCAGTATCAAGCTCGGGGGCATGACCATCACCGATCGCGATTCACAGGCCCGGGAGATCAGCCGCTCCATCGGCATGGTGTTCCAGAACTTTAACCTGTTCCCGCACATGACGGCGCTGGAGAACGTCATGCTGGCCCCGCGGCGGGTGCTGAAGAAGTCCCAGGCAGAATGCCGGGAGCTGGCGCAGCGGATGCTGGAGAAGGTCGGGCTCGGCGACCGTCTGGATTACTACCCGGCCAACCTCTCCGGCGGCCAACAGCAGCGCGTGGCCATTGCCCGGGCGCTGGCCATGTCGCCGAAAGTTTTACTCTGTGACGAAATCACCTCGGCGCTCGACCCGGAACTGGTGGGTGAAGTGCTGAAGGTGCTGGAGCAACTGGCGGCGGAAGGTATGACGCTGATCCTCGTCACCCATGAAATGAATTTTGCCCGCGAAGTGGGCGACCGCGTGGTGTTTATGCATCAGGGACGCGTCTGGGAGCAGGGCGACAGCAAAACGCTGTTCGCCAGCCCGCAGACCAGCGAACTGAAACAGTTTATCTCCTCGGTGCGCGGTCTTAACTAACGTAAGGAATGGCAGATGGATATCACTCAGTTTTCGCAAATTAACCCGCCGCAGCGCCTGCTGATGGGGCCGGGGCCGATCAATGCCGACCCGCGCGTGCTGCGCGCCATGTCGAGCCAGCTGGTTGGCCAGTACGATCCGGCGATGACCCACTACATGAATGAAGTCATGGCGCTCTACCGCGGCGTGTTTCGCACCGAAAATCGCTGGACGATGTTGGTCGACGGCACCTCGCGCGCCGGGATCGAAGCGATTCTGCTGTCGGCGATCCGTCCCGGTGACAAGGTGCTGGTGCCGGTGTTCGGCCGGTTTGGTCATCTGCTGTGCGAGATCGCGCGTCGCTGCCGGGCAGAGGTGCACACCATCGAGGTGCCGTGGGGTGAGGTCTTTACGCCGGATCAGGTTGAGGATGCGATCAAGCGCGTGCGGCCGCGCCTGCTGCTCACCGTGCAGGGCGATACCTCCACCACCATGCTGCAGCCGCTGGCGGAGCTGGGGGAGATTTGCCGTCGTCACGATGTGCTGTTCTACACCGACGCCACCGCGTCGCTCGGCGGTAACCCGCTGGAAACCGACGCCTGGCAGCTGGACGCCGTGTCCGCCGGGATGCAGAAGTGCCTGGGCGGTCCTTCCGGCACGTCGCCCATCACCCTCAGCCCGCGGATGGAAGAGGTCATCCGCCGCCGCCGCTGCATTGAGCAGGGGATCCGCACCGATGCCCATCACGATGGCGTCGACGAGATGATCTACTCCAACTATTTCGATCTCGGCATGGTAATGGATTACTGGGGGCCGGAGCGCCTTAACCACCATACCGAAGCGACCTCGGCGCTGTTCGCCGCCCGGGAGTGCGCGCGCCTGATCCTCCAGGAGGGACTCGACAACGGCATCGCCCGCCACAAACTGCACGGCGATGCGCTGCTGAAGGGCATCCAGGCGATGGGGCTCGAGACCTTTGGCGATCTGCGGCACAAAATGAATAACGTGCTGGGGGTGGTGATCCCCAACGGGGTCAACGGCGATCAGGTACGCAAACTGATGCTGGAAGATTTCGGCATTGAAATTGGCACCTCGTTTGGTCCGCTGCACGGTAAAGTCTGGCGCATTGGCACCATGGGCTATAACGCGCGTAAAGACTGCGTGATGCAGACGCTCAGCGCGCTGGAAGCGGTCCTGAACTACCTCAGGTTCACCACCACCCAGGGCGCGGCAATGCAGGCGGCCTGGGATCACTATCGCACCGAGGCCATCCTATGAGTGATACCGTCCGCCAGCTGGCGGAGAGAGAGGCGGCGGCCAGCCGGGTGATGGCGCGCGCCGACCAGCTGGCCGCCCTCAGCGAAACCGCCGACGCCCTGACCCGGGTCTATCTGTCGCCGGAACATCTGCAGGCCAACCAGCTGGTGGGGCAGTGGATGCAGGCCGCCGGCATGATGGTATGGCAGGACAGCGTCGGCAACATCTGCGGACGTTATGAAGGACAACAGGAGGGGGCGCCGGCGGTGCTGCTGGGCTCTCATCTTGACACCGTGCGCAACGCCGGACGCTACGACGGCATGCTCGGCGTGCTGGCGGCGATTGAGGTGGTCCAGCGTCTGCACCAGCAGGGGCGACGGCTGGCGAAGGCAATCGAGATCGTCGGCTTTGGCGATGAAGAGGGCACCCGCTTTGGCATTACCCTGCTCGGCAGTCGCGGCGTCACCGGCACCTGGCCTGAAAGCTGGCTGTCACAGTGCGATACCGACGGGGTGAGCGTCGCCCAGGCGCTGGTGAATGCCGGACTCGATCCGGCGCGGATCGCCCACGCGGCCCGTCACCCGCGGGATATCGCCGCCTATCTGGAACTGCATATCGAGCAGGGGCCGTGCCTGGAGCAGGCGGGGCTGGCGCTCGGCGTGGTGGAAGCGATTAACGGCGCCAGACGGCTGAACTGCCGTTTTACCGGCGAAGCTGGCCATGCCGGCACGGTGCCGATGCTCCATCGCAAGGACGCCCTCGCCGCGGCGGCGGAATGGATGGTGCAGGTGGAAAACCTGACCCGGCAGCGCGGCGGTAACCTGGTGGCGACGGTCGGCACCCTGCGCTGTGCGCCGGGCGCGGTGAACGTGATACCGGGCGAGGTGCAGTTGACGCTGGATATTCGCGGCCCGCAGGATGCGCCGCTGACGGCGCTGCTGGAGGAACTGCTGGGGCAGGCGCAGGCCATTGCCGGGCGCCGCCAGCTGAGTTTCGCCGCCGAGGAGTATTATCGCATCGCCGCCACCGCCTGCGACAGTCACCTGCAGGCGGTGCTGAGCGAGGCGGTGGCGGCGGTGCAGGGGCGTTCCCTGACGCTGCCGAGCGGCGCAGGGCATGATGCTATCGCCATCGCCGAGCGCTGGCCATCGGCCATGCTGTTTGTGCGTTGCCTGGGGGGCGTCAGCCATCACCCGGCGGAGTCGGTGACCGCCGCCGACGTCGGGCTGGCTATCGACGCTTTCTCCAGGGCGGTAGAGAAGGTGGCCGACGCCTGATCGCGCCGGTCACCGTGCCCCGGCTGGCGGCTTTACACCGCCAGCTGGTTGACCACCTCGGCGACGGAGGTGATGGCATGGATGTTGCCGATCCCCGCGCCCACCGAGATATATCCCTCATCGGTATTCCCCTCCAGCATGCCCAGCCGCATCCCGCGCAGACCACCCATCGCCTGGGCCAGCTCGGTCCTGGAGGCGCCGGCCCGGTCCATGGCCACCAGTGTGTCGCTCAGTTTGCCGGGCAGCGCGCGGTAGTAGTCCGGCAGGGTACGGAACAGGCGCAGATCCAGACCGTTGGCGGCCACAATTTTCGCTTTCACCGAGTCGGGAACCCGGCTTTCGATGGTGCTGATAAATACCGAACCGGCGAAGACGCCCTCCGCCCCCAGGGCATGAACGGCGCGCGCGCCCCGGGCGTCGGTGATCCCTCCGGCGGCCATCACCGGAACCCGCTGTACCGCGTCAACGATCAGCGGGACGATGGTGAAGGTCCCGAGGGCGGTACCCGGCAGCGTGCCGCCTTCGTCAAAGCCGGTGGCGACAATAATATCCGCTCCGGCCTGCTCCGCGCGGCGGCTATTCTCCGGCGTCGGATTGATGTCACGATAGATAATGGTGATCCCGGCGGCTTTCAGTTCGTCGAACAGCGCCGGTTTTAACGAACCGTCGCCGTAGCCGGTGTAGACCACCACCTTAACCCCTTCCTCTTTGATCATCGGGAGGATCGCCGGCGTCCAGATGTCATTTTCCGCCGTCGGGATCAGGTTGACGCCAAAGGGTTTCTCCGTCAGCTGTTTGGTTTTGCGGATCTCTTCGCGCATTTTCTCGGCGGTGGCCTCCGGGGTGGAGACGGCGGTTGCCGCCGTCAGTCCGGCGTTCGGGCCCAGCACGCCAAGCCCACCGGCGTTGCCGACGGCCGCCACCAGACGAGCATCGGTTAGCCAGGAGAGGGGCCCCTGGACCACCGGTTTTTCAATACCCAGAATGCGGGCGACGCGGTTAGGTTGCATGCTATTTTTCCTTGTATGTTAATAAGTTATAAATTTGTTCGCCCCAGCGATGCGGCAATGAGGGCAGTGTAGGCGTCTTTATTGTTTTAAAAAATGAGCAAAAACTTTCATCACTATTATTAAATTAGTAATAATGTGAACTGATGAAGAGGTGGGGGGCGGGCCATCATGCAAATGAATCTTTTTGAAAATATTAAAATTTTTATTGAAATCGTCGATGCCGGCAGCTTTGCCCAGGCGGCGGAAAATTTGCAGATCCACCGACCGGCGGTGACCAAAGCACTGCAGCAACTGGAGCAGGAGAGCGGGGTCCGGCTGCTGCAGCGCACCACCCGGCGTCTGTATCTTACGCCGGAGGGGGAAGAGTTTTATCGTCGCAGCAAACCGTTGCTCTCCCAGGCCGACGATCTGCTGGAGTCGTTCGCGCCGGACCGGCCGATCCGCGGTCAGCTGCGCGTTGATATGCCGATCGCCTTTGCCCGGCTGCTGGTGATCCCGCATCTGCCGGATTTTTATCAGGCCCATCCGGAGGTGGAGATTGTCCTCAGCAGCTCCGACGTACGCCGGGATATGCTGCGCGATGGTCTGGATTGCCTGCTGCGGGTGGGGGATCTTGAGGATGGCGACTATGTGGCGCGTTCACTGGGGGAGGTGGCGTTAACCACCTGCGCCAGTCCGGGCTATCTGGCGCGCTATGGGGCGCCCGCGACGCTGGAGGACCTGCAGTCGCATCTGGCGGTGAACTGGGTGAACAGCAGCAGCCGGCAGATTATGCCCTGGCGATTCCAGACCCCGGAGGGCATCAGGCAGATCGCCATTCCCGGTAAACTGGTGCTGGACAACTCTGAAGTCTTTACTGCTGCCGGGCTGGCGGGGCTGGGGATGCTGCAGGGGATGCGTTTCTTTTTGCAACCTTATATCGACAGCGGGCAACTGGTGGAAGTTTTGCCGGACTTTCCGGCGCCGCGTCGACCGTTGTCGCTGCTCTATCCGCACCGGCATCTCTCGCATAAGGTTCGGGTCTTTGCCGACTGGCTGCAGGGGCTGGTGGCGACCCTGGACTGACAATCGGCGCTGTCGCCTTGACTCTATCGGCTGAGCGTTTATATATAAAATGTGAATGCTATTAATGCAACGAATCACAAAGCTGGATAACGACTTAACCTGTAAGGGAATGCTGATGAAACTCTGGAATAAAACACTACTCGCTTCCGCCCTGTGCCTTACCCTGTTTGGCTGCGACGATGCGTCGAAAGTTGATAACAGACTGGATAAGGCTAAAGATAATGCGGAGCAGATGAAGGATGCCGCGGCGGATAAAGCGCAGGCAATTAAACAGGATGCGGATAAGCAAATCGATACGCTGAAAAGCCAGGCTGACGCCGAGGCCGATCGCCTGAAGGATCAGGCCAGCGCCATCAAGGCCGAGGCGGACAAGAAGGCGGACGCCATCGCCCAGCAGGCGAAAGCCCAGGCCGATGCGGTGAAGCAGAACGCAAAACAGGAAAGTGACCGCATAGTCAAAGAGGCGGGTCAGATCAAAGACAACGCCATCGGTGACGCCAATCAGCTCTCGGCTGAAGCGGCGAGCAAAACCAAAGCCATCCAGGACAGTATCGCGAAGGATAAACAGAACGCCGCGCCGCCTGCCGCACAGCAGTAACTCGCGGTGTTTGCCTGACCCGCGCCCGGAAATATAGGGAGCGGAGCCTGATAGATTGCCCGGCGGCGCTGCGCTTGCGCGGGCCTACGCAGGGGGCGGGTTGGCTGCGCAATGACCGGGTATCACCCTTTTGTAGGCCGGGCAAGGCGTCGCCGCCGCCCGGCACATGGACCGCAATAACATCCTGCTCAGGGGTATCTTACGATACCCCTTTTTTATGCCCGCCGTGGGTTCAACGGTTTGGCAGCAGGGTGCCTTTCAGGCCGTGCGGCTCCGAGCGCAAATACTGCGACGGCACACGGACCTGGGCGCCAAGGCTGGCCGCTGCGTGCCACGGCCAGTGCGGATCGTAGAGTACCGCGCGGGCGAGGGCGATCAGGTCGGCATCGCCATTCTCCAGCGCCGCTTCCGCCTGCTGCGGGTCGGTGATCAGCCCCACGCCAATCACCGGGATGGCTACCTGCTGGCGAATGTCGCGGGCGAAAGGCAACTGGTATCCCGGCCCAACGTTGATCGCCTGCTGCGGCGACAAACCGCCGCTGGAGACGTGAATATAGTCACTGCCCAGCGTTTCCAGCTGCTGGCTAAACTTAATGGACTGCTCGCAGTCCCAGCCGCCTTCGACCCAGTCGGTAGCCGACAGCCTGACGCCCACCGCCATGGTGTTGCCCACTGCCTCGCGGATCGCCTTAAAGACTTCCAGCGGATAGCGCATTCGGTTCTCCAGCGAACCGCCGTACTCGTCGCGGCGCTGGTTGCTGAGCGGCGAGAGAAACTGGTGCAGCAGATAGCCGTGGGCGGCGTGCAGTTCAATCAGCTCAAAGCCCAGCCGCTGGGCGCGCAGCGCGCTGGCGACGAAGGCCGCTTTGATGCGCGCCATATCGGCATGGCTCAGTTCAGCGGGGGCGCGATCGCCATCGTGAAACGCCACGGCGGAAGGGGCGACGGTCTGCCAGCCACCATCGTTGAGCGCCAGCTGATGGCCTCCCAGCCACGGGGCGGCGCAGGATGCCTTGCGTCCGGCATGACCCAGCTGGATCCCCAGACGGATCGGCGACCAGGCCCGAATATCTTCGACTACGCCGCGCAGGGCGTTTTCGGTTTCATCATCCCACAGCCCCAGATCCCCCGGGGAAATACGCCCCGCAGGCTCTACCGCCGTGGCTTCCAGAATTAACAGGCCGGCGCCGGAGAAAGCCAGTTGGCCAAGATGGATCCGGTGCCAGGAGGTCGCCTTACCCTCGTCGGCGGAGTACTGACACATCGGGGCGATAACGATACGGTTATCAAGGGTGAGTTGACCAATTCGCGTCGCGCTAAAAAGATGACTCATGAATACCTCGTAAATGTTAAACGTGGTCGTGCAGGGGACGGACAGTTGCTGTTTATAGCACGCCTGTTCACCCCCCCAGTATTCGGATATTGCGCTTAAGCGCTCCGCTATTCGATATACCAGAGACGGCGCCGTCGGCCGGCGGCCTGCTGCGACACGGCGCGGGCCATAGCGCTGGCAATCTCGGCGCTGGCCGTCAGCCCCTGCACAAAGGGGCGATCGTGCATCAGCCAGGGAAGGGCGCCGAAGGCGACCCGGCCGCGCACTGTCTCCGGCGCCTGCAGCGTGTAGTCATCACCGACGTCCGGAATGTCGTCGCCGCAGGCCAGCAGCTGCTGGCGCAGTGAAGGGAAGGGCAGATCCCGGGTTTTCAGCGCTTTTTGTCCGCGGGCATCGATAAAGACATCGAATTCGCAGCGCTGACGATGATGAACAATCAGCGTCCGGTCAGGCTCCCGCTGCAGCTCATAATCTTCGCCCAGCGTCAGGATCCGCAGAATGCCAGCCCGGTGCAGGGCCAGCAGCCGACGTATGGACTCTGGCGGAATGGCGGCGTAGTTATCGATAAATACCCGGGCGAGGCCCTGGCGGAAGCGACGGCTGTCCGCGTCGTTGAACTGCGGCACCACGGTTTCAATCGCCTCATGCAGGCGCAGAATGGCATAGCGCCAGGGCACCGTGTGGTGTTCGCGCTTATTGCGCTCCACCTCCTGCAGATTGCGCTGCGCCCACTGAAAGGGGTCATGGGTGAGGCGGTCGGCAAACCAGGCGTCGGCGATACTGTCAGGCGTCAGCTGACGAAGCCCGATCGCCTCGCTCCAGTCGGGGGCAGCATATTCCAGCTCTTTAACGATCAGCTCAAAAATCCGATCTAACAGAGCGTCGCTACCCTCCGCAATGGCCGCTTCGAGGGCGGCGGGAGTGGCAATCTCCAGCGGCTCCCACGGGATCGGGCAGTAAAAATCGGCCTCCGGCAGCACGCCGTGGCGTGACATCAGGGTGATCTCCAGCGCTTCGCTGCCTGGATGGAGGGAAAAATGGGTCGTTTTGTCGTCCTCGGTATGGAAAACGCCGTGGCGGGCCACTACCGCCACGGCGGCATCAATCGCGCTTAATGAAGTCCCAAGGATCCCCACCCGGCAGGGGGCAATGCGGGCCTCCATCAGGCCGGTCCACGGGCTGGGGAAGTACTGTCGGCTGGCGCGCTCTTCTTCAGGCCACAGATGGCCGGTGGCAATCGCCACCAGGTCGACAATTACCGGGTCTGCTGCACTATCGGTGTGGATGGCGATCCCGGTGGGCTGAACCGCAATATCCGTGACTTCACAGGATTCACAAACGCTAATCACAAAGCCGACGTCCCGGGCCCGCTCAACGAGGTACAGAAAACGGTCGCGATAGTATTCGCCGAGGATAACCCGCGGCAGAAACTGGCGCTCATGCAGGGCGTGCCGTTCAAGCCCGCGCGCCGCCAGCCAGTCATCGCTTTGCTGCTGCAGCCATTGCAGGTAGGTCAGGTCGATGGGGGGGATCTCAATGCTGGCAATATTGGCCAGCATTTGCGCCGCGGTATTATCGTCACTGTAGGGCATACCCACCCCGGCCTGCGCCTCTTTTTCAAACAGGGTGATGGCCAGCGGCTCACCGCGCTTCACCAGTTCATAAAAGGTGTAAATCCCCGTCGGCCCCACGCCGACGATGGCAATTCTCTTCATGATTCTCTCCCTTCCTGTGGGCAGATGCGGCATTGATGACGCTTCGCTTAAGCGAACCTGGTTTTAATTCTGGTCGAAAATTGCCGAACCGGTGAGGGGAACACGCAATTTGAAACAAATTAGCATGCTAATAAACTTGCCGATTGTCGTAAAAGGGGTGTAATTAACAAAAGAGCAACTTTCTATACAAACAATTTACACAAGCGGTGACCCCAGCTCGCTCTGCTGGACGCCGCGCACACTCCCGGCAATGCCGTCGGGATAGGGATGACAAGATGCACGGCTGGACCTCACGACAGCGTAATGCGGCGATAGCCAGTTTTTTAAGCTGGACGCTCGATGCTTTCGACTTTTTCCTGTTAGTTTTTTTACTGAGCGATATCGCCCACTCGTTTCATGTCGACCTTGAGGAGGTCACCCTGGCGATTCTGCTGACTCTGGCCGTGCGGCCCGTCGGCGCGCTAATTTTCGGCAGGGCGGCGGAGAAGTTTGGTCGCAAACCAATCCTGATGCTCAACATTGTGTTCTTCTCGGCTTTTGAGCTGCTCTCCGCCGCCGCGCCGTCGTTGATGCTGTTTTTCCTGCTGCGGGTGCTGTACGGCGTGGCGATGGGCGGGATCTGGGGCGTGGCCTCTTCGCTGGCGATGGAGACGATCCCCGACCGCTCGCGCGGCCTGATGTCCGGCCTGTTCCAGGCGGGATACCCCTTCGGCTATTTGCTGGCGGCCGTCGCCTACGGGCTGCTGTTTGAACAACTCGGCTGGCGCGGGATGTTTGTCATTGGCGCCGCGCCGGTGCTGCTGCTGCCGTTTATCTATTTCTGCGTCGAGGAGTCTCCGGTTTGGCAGGCGGCCAGGCAGAATAAAGAGAGTACGGCCCTGCTGCCGGTACTGCGTAGCCACTGGAAGCTGTGCCTGTACCTGGTGGTGCTGATGGCGGCTTTCAACTTCTTCTCCCACGGGACGCAGGATCTTTACCCGGTCTTTTTGAAAGTTCAGCACGGCTTCGAGCCTAAAACGGTCAGCATCATCGCGGTCTGCTATAACATCGCCTCGATCATTGGTGGAGTGTTCTTCGGTTCGCTGTCGGAGAAAATTGGCCGGCGCAAAGCGATTATGATTGCCGCTCTGCTGGCGCTGCCGGTTATCCCGCTGTGGGCCTTCGCCAGCGGCTCGCTGGCGCTGGGGGCGGGGGCGTTCCTGATGCAGTTTATGGTCCAGGGGGCCTGGGGGGTGATCCCCACCTGGCTCAATGAACTGGTCCCGGCCAACACCCGGGCGGTGCTGCCCGGCTTCGTCTACCAGCTGGGTAATTTGCTGGCTTCGGTGAATGCCACTCTCCAGGCATCAATCGCCCAGCATCATGGGCATAACTACGGCCTGGCAATGGCCCTGGTGGCCGGGACGGTGGCGATTGTCATTACCGTCCTGACCTTTTTTGGTCGCGAAGGCCGGGCGATCCAATCCGAAGGAGCGGGACATCACCAGCCGCTCTCCACCAGCCGTTAACTTTTGTGACCGGGCGTGGCCAGGCGCCCGGTCGCATACATTAGTCACGCAGACGAATAGACGCCGCCTGGCGTTTCTCCAGCGAGCAGATCCCAATCCCCACCATGATGAACAGCGCGCTAAACAGATGCCAGGCCTGCGGTTGAGTATGCAGGAAGAGGATGCTCAACACCCCACCGGAGAGAGGGATGATGTGGGTGTAAATTTCGCCCCGCGTGGCGCCAATGGTGGCGATACCTTTGTTCCAGAACAGATAGGCCAGCCACGATGGGAAAATTACCAGATACGCCAGGCCGCTGAGGAAAAACGGCTCGCGCCAGGCTGCCCAGTCCTGCGCCGGGTGGCGCATCAGCCAGAAGGCGACGATGGGCAGCAGGATCAGCGCGCCAAGCAGCGAGCTGACGGCGACAAAGCCATTCGCCGGGATTCGGCGGTCCTTCAGACGTAACAGCGAACAGTAGAGCGCCCAGCTCAGCGCCGATCCCATCGCCCACAGATCGCCGACGGCAAAGCTATGCAGCGAGGCGGCGTGCAGTGGGTTTCCCTGGAATAACAGGATCATTACGCCGAGGGTGCTGAAGATGACCCCCAGCCAGTTACGCGCCGATACCGGGTCGCGGAAAATCAGCCGGTTAATCAACAGTACCATGCTCGGCGTGGCGGACATATAGATGGCGGCGTTGAGCGCGGAGGTGGTTTGCAGGCCAATATAGAGCGTGAGCGGGAAGCTGACCTGGCCGCAGAGGGTTAGCACCACCACCGCCGGGGCGTTTGCCCGCAGCAGGCGGCGACTGCCGGCGATTTGCTGTCGGTAGAGCAGGCCCAGCAGCAGCGCCGTCAGCGCCCAGCGCGCTTCGGTCATCAGGATCGGATCCACGCCCTGCACCAGCACGTGCCCGACAACATAATTCCCGCCCCAGAACAGAGCCGCCAGCGTCAGTAACAGATAGGGCATGATGATTCCTTGTGTCGTTTGTCACTGTACTGAATGGTAATGTTATTGTTTTTATAATATCAATAATATTTTAGTGGTTTTTATTGTATTAATTTAAATTCTTTAATAAACAGTAAATTGACAACGCGTGTGAAATTTACGTTGCCGCATTATGGACGGTACTATACCGTATAGTAGCCATGTATTTCACAGGGATAAATCATGCGTAACACAGATAATGGGGTGATTGGAAGCGACCAGACCGCGGTGATGGCCAGGCTGGCGCTGGATGAGTTAATTGACCAGCTTCTGCACAGCAACGCGCTGTCGCTGAAGCTGACGGCCAACCCGCTGGTGGCCGACAGAGCCTGGCATCTCACTGAGAATACCTGCATCCGCGCCTTCTCCGCTGACGATCCACAGGCCAAAAAGCGTGCGCACCACGCGCTGTTCATTCTTTATCAGTCCTGGCTTGCCGACCCGCTCTCGCCAGCGGCTGCCAATCAGTTTCATCCGCTGCTTTCCGGGATCAGAAATTACATCGAGTCTGAGTGGCTGCGGGCGGAAAGCAAACGCTTCCACCACCAGAGACCAATGCTTAACGCCGGCAATATCGTCGACGAACTGCGCGCCTTATGCCAGCAGCACCCGGCGTCTCATCATCCGCTGTTCGATTTCCTTGCCAGCGAGGCCTCTGCGGCGCAAATCGACTATTTCTTCAAAAGCGACAGCGCCCTCAATCTGCTTTTCTTCGATCTGGTGGCGATGGGGCTGGTGGGCTCGCTGCCGGAAACCCGCGCTGAGATTGCGCAAAATCTGTGGGATGAGATAGGCCAGGGCAGCACCGAGATCACCCACGTTAATCTGTATAAGGATTTACTGAAGCGGCGGAATATCGCGTTGCCGGACAATCATTTTGCCCATTTGTACGAGTGGCAGGGGCTGGCCGGGTATAACGCCTTTATGCTGGGCGGCGTAAACCGTCAGCATTATTACAAATCGCTGGGGGTCATGGCGATGACCGAGCTGCTCGACCCGCCGCAGTATGAAAAACTGGTGGCGGGCTGTCGGCGGATTGGGCTTTCCGAGCGCGACGTGCATTACTATGCCGAACATATCACGGTCGACATCGGTCATGCGGATGGCTGGCTGAACAATGTGATTGTGCCGATTGGCAAAAAACATCCGGCGGCGATGGAGGAGGTCTTCTTTGGCGCCGCGCTGCGTCTGCAAACCTGCAACGATTACTATGATGGTCTGCTGGCGGCCCTGCAGTCGCTGGGCGGCAGTTTATCATCTCACAGCGTACCGCCTTCTGAGTAAATAAGCGCTTTGGCCGCGCTCCAGGCGGTCACCCCTGGCGGGATCTCCCGGCATTCGGCGGACTCGGCCTGCTGGGCGGCGATGGCGCCATCGATGAGCATCACCATCATCATGGCCACCCGCTCGGCAGGTTCCGGTTTTAACACCTGCAGGAGGATATCGCGGAAGAACTGCCAGAGGAGCGACTTAAATCGGGAGCATTGCTCCCGGATCGCCGGCGATGACGCGCCATATTCAAACAGCGCGCGGGTAAACATGCAGCCGTGGAACGTTTCGCAGGTAAACCAGCGATGGTAGTAGTCGAACACGGCGAACAGCTTTTCCCGCGCGCTGGGTTTATCCGCGGTGATCTGCGCCAAATCCTGCATAAATTCGCTCTCTTTCTGCTTGAGGATAGCCAGAATGAGCGCCTCTTTATCGGCGTAATAGCGGTAGAAGGTCATTTTGGAGATGCCAGCATGTTCAGCAATCCGCTCGATGCTGGGCGACTGATATCCTTCGCGATTAAACAGCGCGCTGGCGTGGCGGAGAATGTCCGCTTGTTTTGGCTTCATGCGTTTTCCTGTCGAATGGTTCGCTGTCACGATTGCCGGTGACACGGCCGTCCTGCGACAGCGGTGCATTATGCCGGATCTTGCCGCCAGACGGGCAAAAAGTAAATCAGCCGCGGTTTATGCGGAGTCGGTTCCCTCAATAAAAACAAGATTGCGTAGACATACACAAGTCATGTCCTTATGTTTCTGAACCGGCGTATTATTCGGACCTTTATACACATAAGCTGTGAATGATGTACTTTCTGATAGGCATTATTTCTGAAGTCTGAGACGGTTACAGCAGGACAGGCATCGAATGAGGGTATTACAGACATCATTACCAGGATGATCCGATAACTATGATGAATCTTATTAAAAGATTGCTGCGAAGAATATTCAGGTCGTTAATTTCATCTTATGGCCCAGCTGTACTGACCATCCTCTTCGCCGTGGCGCAAGGGCTCTTTTTTCCAGAGACGCCTCTCTGGCTTGTTCCCCTGTTTTTCGTATTTGTTATTGTAATGTATTATCGGTTTGTGAAATTTTAATATCGAAATTTAACTTTATATTAAATTGACAAGGAAGTGCGATGGCTGGGTTGAGGCTGCGCAGGTTAAGATGGCCCCGCCATTGCCCGTCTCATTGAGAAGAAGAGAAGAGATGAAATTACCCCTGACCACGCCCCGGCTGCTGCTGCGCCGGTTCAGAACGGAAGATCTGCCGTCTTTCAGCCATTATCGCAATCTGCCGGAGGTGGCCCGCTTTCAGAGCTGGACCCACTACGGCATGACAGAGGCGACAGCCTTCTATGAACAACAGCGTTCGCAGGCCTTTGCTGAGGATGAGAGCTGGTTCCAGCTTGCCGTAGAGATCCAGGCCAACGGTGCGCTGGCGGGAGATGTGGGGATCCACTTCTTAGATCACGGCAGACAAGCCGAGCTGGGGATGACCTTTTCCCCTGCGTATCAGCATCAGGGGTATGCCCGGGAAGCCATGCGGGCGGTGATGGCCTTACTCTTTGAACAGTTAGCCCACCACCGGCTGACAGCGGTGGTAGACACCCGCAATACCGGCGCGATCAAACTCCTGGAAGGGCTGGGCTTTCGTCGCGAGGCGCATTACCGGCAGAATATCTTTTTTAAAGGCGAGTGGGGCGATGAGTACCTGTACGCGCTGTTGCGTAGCGAATATCAGTGAAGTGACGGGCGAGCCGTCACTTCTGCCCGGCGGACGATTAGCTATGCTGGCGGATAAAGCGCGCGCGCCACGGTTTTAGCACCCACAGCGCGAGGGCGGCGGTGACAAAATCAAGGCCAATCGCGCAGCTGAAGACCACATGCCAGCCGTGAGTGTGCTGATAGAGCAGTGCCGCCAGCGGACCGCCAAAGATTGACCCGATGCCCTGCGAAATATACAGCCAGCCATAGTTGCTGGCGGCATGCTCGCTGCCGAACGTATCGGTGAGCGTCGACGGGAAGAGCGAGAAGATCTCCCCCCAGCCAAAGAACACCACCCCGGAGAGCAGGACAAACAGCAGCGGATCTTCCCGGCACGCCAGCCAGAGCATCATCGCTACCCCCTCCAGCGCAAAGGCGATAAACATGGTTTGCTCGCGGCCGAAGCGGTCGGAAATAAACCCAAACAGCGGCCGGGTTAAGCCGTTGGTAAAGCGGTCTATCGTTAACGCCAGCGGCAGCGCCGCCATGCCAAACACCACCGCCTGGCTAATGCCGAAATCCTCGGCGAACACCGCCATCTGCGAAGTGACCATCAGCCCGGAAGTCGACATCATCGCCATCATGGCGAACATCAGCCAGAACAGCGGCTGGCGCAGCATTTCCCGGGAAGTAAACGATCTGCTGCTCTGCACCACCGTCTGACTGACGGGCTGGGAGACAGCGGGCGGCGGCAGCTTCAGCCCCTGACTGGCGAGGAAGCCGACGAGGGCGAAAAGGATCCCGAAAGTCGTCATCGTGTGTTCAAGGCCGTTAGTGGTCAGCGACAGGGAGATGGGGAAGGTGGTTATGATGGCCCCCATCCCGTAGCCCGCCGCCACCGCGCCGGCGGCAAATCCCCGCTGCTGTGGGAACCATTTGACCATCAGGCCGACAACGCCGATGTAGACGATCCCGGTCCCGAGGCCGCCCATGCAGCCATAAACCAGCCAGAGCGTTGCCAGGCCATTCACCTGCGCAGAAAGCACCCAGCTCATTCCCGCCATCACCGTGCCAATAGCGATCAGCCGCCGTGGGCCAAATTTTTCCACTAACCGCCCCTGAAAAGGGGAAAAGAAGGTCTGCAGGATGATCAGCAGCGAGAAGGTGACCTGCAATTCTGGCAGACCGACGCCAAGTTTGGCGGCCAGGGGTTTTGTCAACAGCGTCCAGACATATTGCGGACTGGAGATGGCGGCCATACAGATCAGGCCCAGCACCAGCTGGCGCCATTTGCCATATTTCGGGGTAACCAACGGTTCGCTGAGTGTCGTCATGTTGTTCTCCGTTTTCAGTAAGCAGGCTTCCGTGAAACGCATCCACCCTGGATGCCTCACAGAAAGGGGAAGGTTGCGACCGCAGACTGGCGACCTGTTGTGGCCATATGGCATACGTTCTTGTCCACATTGCGGTATACAAGCGAAGAGCATTAAACGTGCCATATAAAATAATTTTTTATATTCAATTAGTTAATGTAATGAGGGCATGTCTGACGGGGGGCGGCATGGTGAATGTGCGGCACCAGGGCGGTGCAAATGAATTATCGCGGTGCGCTTTGCCTGCTAACTGGCGTAGGAGACATCGTATATCCTGGACTGGCGCTAGACGGACTTCAGTGCAAAGCCGCCCAGGCGGGTCGAGGCTACGAAATCACCGCCTGGGGCGGCTGGCAAGATAAACGGGAAATGAGGCTGGCGGTTTACCCGCTTAGTAGCGAAAAAACGCTACTGTCCCGACTATTTTTTGTTTTATGAGCTGGGCATTTATTGTATGGACTCTCGCAGAGAGACATTCTTCCTGGTAGAAAGCCTGGCTACCACACACAGATACTAGATAGGGGAAGCCTTACCGCCCTATACTAAGTTCATGCCGCGGTACTGGCCCGGACTTTGAGCACTGACGGAATTTCAATGAACTTTTCACCAGGCTTATCGTTAAGCAGTTCGAGAAGGGCTTTACCGGCTTTCACCCCAATGTCATGCCAGGGAAACTCAACGGTTGTCAGGGCAGGGGAACAGACTGTCGATAACACTCCTCCGCCTAAACTCGCAATGGCTACGGTATTGGGTACCTTGATGCCGGCACTGTGGCAGGCCATCATACATCCACAGGCCATTTCATCCGACGTGCAAATTAACGCATCCAGATCGCCCCAGGTAATCATCATATCCTTGAATATATTGACGCCTGTGGCGATGGTGGATGGCAAATGCGTGGTTACCACCCGGTGCGGGGAGCGGTTCAGAGCGAGCATCGCCGTATTCCAACCGCTCAGCAACTGGCGAAACATTGTGTTATTAGCCGGGGTACAGAGCAGTGCGATGTTTTTTAATGAGGCGTCGGCCAGATGAGTCACGATCTGTTTTACGGCCTTACCGTAATCCACGCCGATGCACATACCCACAGGGTGGGTATTTAGCGCGCCAATTTCCAGAATAGGAACATCCACGTTGGCCAGCAACTGGGTGCAGCTCTCAATGGTATCGATATTGAACTGAATAATGGCCGCCGGGTTATAGGCGAGCATTTTTTCAAACGTCTTCTGTTCACTTTGACCGTCATGCCCGGATTCCATAAACATCATGGTATATCCGCGTTCGGTCAGCACTTTTTGCAGCGCTTCAGAGACCGGCAAAAAACCCGGCGAAGAGAAGGTGGGAACGACGGCGAGAATAAGATCGGAATGGACCGACGCCAGATTACGTGCCTGCAGATTAGGGACATAGCCGAGTTGACTGACGGCCGCATCGATGCGATCGCGAAGCTCAGGATTCACTTTTTCAGGCATTCTCAGCGCTCGCGAGACGGTCATGGCGCTCACACCGACAAACTCAGCCACCTCGGTCAGGGTTATCTTACCCGTTCCTTTACGTCGTTTTTCTTTCGGGCTACCGTCCGCGTCTAAACTCTTCACCAAAATCACCAACCGTTTGAAAAATAAAATATAACGAAAGTATATCTGCGAATCGCATTATAACTTACCACAGCGAGGGGGAAAGCACATTATAGCCAGTGTTAGCGGTAACGCACTTTTTAACATTTTTCTTTGTTAGCGCTAACTTTGGGAGGTGTATCACAGTTGCATTTTATTTAGCTGTTTATAGTGCAGCACATAGACCCCCTCGGGAGAGCATATGATCAGAGACTGGTTAACCCCGGATAAAATTAAAGTCATTAACTCAATAGATAGCTGGGAAAATGCCGTTCGACTTGCAGCAGAACCCTTGCTGATGCAAGGGTATATAGCCGGGTCGTATATTGAGGCGATTTTGCAAAGCCATAAAGAACTTGGGCCTTATTACGTATTAGCTCCCGGCTTGGCGATGCCTCATGCCCGTCCTGAACAGGGGGTATTAAGAAATGGATTATCGCTTCTTCATATTAAAGAAGGGGTGTCGTTCGGCTCGACAGAGAACGATCCGGTATACGTGGTAATCATACTATGCGCTCGTTCCGGAAATGAACATATCACGATGATTGGTGAACTGGCTGAAATCTTTAGCGATCAGCAAAAGTTACACCGATTGTTAAATGCCGATGATAGCAAGGCGATTCAGGCCGTTATTGACTGAAGGAAAACAGAATGAAAAAAGTACTTATCGTGTGCGGTAATGGTTTAGGCAGCAGCTTCATCATTGAAATGAATGTCAAAAAGATCCTTGCCGAAATGAATAAAGAAGCTGAAGTCGCACATACCGATCTGACGTCGGCAAAAAGCGAAACTGCCGATCTTATTCTCAGCGCCAAAGACATTGCAGAACATCTTAGCAGTCACTCTGCAAAGGTCGTTGGATTAAGTAATTTACTTGATAACAATAAAATTAAAGAAATTTTAGCAGAAAACATTTAAGCAACGGCTATCTGATTCGTGGAGTTAAACATGCTTCATTTTCTTATTTATGATGTGCTAGGAACACCGGCGATACTGGTTGGTTTATTTTCACTGATCGGTCTGCTGTTGCAAAAAAAAGGAATTTCAGACGTTATTTCAGGCACGCTGAAAACCATCATGGGTTTTGTCATATTGACCGCCGGCGCCGGTATTATAGCCTATACGTTAACCATCTTTAGCCAGTTATTTGAACATTCTTTCCATATTCAGGGCGTGGTGCCCAACACTGATGCCATGGCCGCTCTGGCGCAGAAGAATTACGGCACGGAAACCGCCACCATTATGGTATTGGGCATGCTGATCAATATCGCCCTGGCGCGTCTAACGCCATTAAAGTACATCTTTCTGACCGGACATCATACGCTTTATATGGCTGCGATGCTGGCGGTTATCCTGTCTGTAGGGGGCTTGTCAGGGGGATGGGTGGTGGCCATCGGGGCGGTTATTCTCGGTGCGATGATGGTCATCTCCCCGGCTATCTTGCAGCCGTTTACCCGTAAAATTACCAATACCGACGATCTGGCTCTCGGCCATTTTGGCTCTATTGGTTATCTGCTTTCCGCGCTGGTGGGCAAAGTCGTCGGGAAAGGTAGCCCCTCGATTGAAGAAATTAAAGTGCCTAAGTCACTCAATTTTCTTCGCGACTCGTCGGTGGCCATCTCTCTCACTATGATGATTCTGTTTCTGGTGCTGGTGCTCGTTGCGGGCAAATCCTTTGTCGAGGAGACCCTGAGCGCTGGTCAGAACTTTATTATCTTCGCCATTATTCAGTCCCTCACGTTTGCTGCAGGAGTTTATATCATCCTCGCCGGGGTTCGGATGGTGATTGCCGAGATCGTCCCGGCGTTTAAAGGGATTGCAGACAAACTGGTTAAAGACGCGAAGCCGGCGCTGGACTGTCCGACGGTGTTTCCCTTCGCTCCGAATGCCGTCATCGTCGGCTTCCTCGCAAGCTTTGTCGCAGGGCTGGTCAGTATGTTCCTCTGCCCGCTGTTCGGCTTGAGCGTCATCGTCCCGGGCCTGGTTCCCCACTTTTTCTGCGGGGCCACGGCGGGGGTTTACGGCAACATTACCGGCGGACGTCGCGGGGCGGTGGTAGGGGCTTTTGCTCACGGTCTGCTCATTTCGTTCCTGCCTGCCATTCTCTTGCCCATGATGGGGGATATGGGACTGGGCTCCACAACCTTTGGAGACGCAGACTTTGGCGTTGTCGGCATCGTGCTGGGTCATATCATCGCAATGTTTAACTAACTATTTATCGGAGGTGGTTTATGAGCGCTAAATTTTCACCGTCACTGATGTGCATGGATTTAACGCAGTTCAAAGAGCAGATCACGGCAATGAATAAAAAAGCGGATTTTTACCATGTTGATATAATGGATGGCAATTACGTCCGCAATATCACACTGTCTCCCTTTTTTATTGAGAATCTGAAAAAAATTACTACTGTGCCCATTGATGTTCATCTGATGGTGAATCATCCGGAAGATATCATTCCCATGTGTCTCGAGGCCGGCGCCGATATCATCAGCTTTCATCCCGAGACGGCGAATAACAAAATATTCCGCCTGCTGAATCAGATCAAGGATGCAGGCAAAAAGTGCGGGGTGGTGCTGAACCCGGCGACACCGGCAGAAAGCATTGCCGAATATGCGCATCTGCTGGATAAAGTGACGGTCATGTCGGTTGACCCTGGCTATGCCGGACAAAAGTTTATTCCTGAGTCGCTGAACAAGATTAGAAAGCTCATCAACATGCGCAAAAATAATGGTTATCACTTTCTGACGGAAATTGATGGCTCTTGCAATGAGAAAACCTTCGGTCAGATTGCTGAATCCGGGGTAGATGTCTTTATCGTCGGCACATCGGGTCTGTTTTCGCTCCATGAGGATGTCAGCCAGGCGTGGGACAGAATGATCGAGATCTTCCAGCGGGAAACTGTCGCTGCATAACGGGTTATCTCTCTTCGAACCACAGTGTGTATTTGAATAAGCCTTAAAAGATCTGCATCACGCCAGCGATGCTGGTTTGTTATTTAACGACCACTCTATATGAATGCGGGTGAATCATGGATATTTCGACAGTGCTTAATGTTAAAAACATCAAGTTAAATATGACCGCCAGAACCAAAGAAGAGGTGATAGAAGAACTCACCGATTTACTTATCCAGGATGGCGCCGTCACCAATAAGGAAGACTTTATTCGTGATGTCTGGTTACGTGAGGAGCAAGGCTCTACCGGTTTTGAAAATCATATTGCGATCCCGCATGGTAAATCTTCCGGTGTTTCCCGTACCGCATTAGCCATCGGACGCACGCAACATGCCATTCCCTGGGAGACCATGGATGGCAGCGATGTCCGCTGTGTTATTTTATTTGCGGTTTGCCTGGTGGATCAAAATGCCACCCATATTCGCCTGTTGGCACAAGTGTCTGGGTCACTGGCGGATGAAGACATTATCGCTAAATTACTTGTTGAATCTGATCCACATAAAATCATTGCGCTTTTCAATTCAGAAACAGAAAACGCCGATGCTTAATACCAACTTGCTAATATCGATTGGTAATTTATTAAATTAATTAACGGAGAAACATTATGAATATTGTCGGCGTTACCGCCTGCACGGTGGGGATTGCACATACCTATATTGCGCAAAAGAAAATTGAAACTGCGGCTAAAAAAGCCGGACATAACGTTAAAATCGAGACGCAAGGAACCATCGGCATTGAGAACCCGTTAACCGCTGATGAGATTGCCGCAGCAGATATTGTCCTGCTTGCTGCCGATGTCAAAGTAACGGGCGAGGAGAGATTTGCCGGCAAGAAAGTCGTTAAAGTCGCGACGGAAACGGCAGTCAAATCCCCCAATAAGTTGATTGAAAAACTCAGTGAACTAGTCAATTCATAATTTTATTTCGGCCTGGCGACTCTACATTAAAGGGCGTGACTTATGTCTCTAAAACAAATATGGCAAGCAGCAAACCCTAAAGGACATCTGCTGACCGCTATCTCGTTTCTGATCCCCATTGTCTGTGGCTCTGGGTTTATTATCGCCATCGGCATGGGGCTTGGCGGAACGGTGCAGGACACGTTAACTCCGGGACAATTTGATGTATGGCAGGCGATGGCCACCCTGGGCGCCAAGGCGCTTGGGCTGTTGCCGGTGGTGATTGCCGTGGGAATATCTGGCTCGATCGCCGGCAAACCAGGCATCGCGCCAGGATTTGTCGTCGGGCTGGCGGCGAATACCATAAGCGCAGGCTTTATCGGTGGGATGATTGGTGGCTATATTGCGGGGTATATTGCGCTGGCGATCATTAAAAACGTCAAGGTGCCTGACTGGGCCCGCGGGTTGATGCCGACGCTGATCGTTCCCTTTTTTGCCTCCATTATCAGCTGCCTGATTATGGTCTATATCATCGGTACGCCTATCGGTATCTTTACGGAAGCGCTTACGTCTTTCCTGAGAAGCATGGGCACGTCGTCGAATTTGGTGTTAGGCGCAGTCATAGGCGCATTGTGTATTGTTGATTTTGGCGGCCCGCTGAATAAGACATGCTTTGCTTTCGTGCTGACCCTGCAGGCGCAGGGGATAAATGAACCCATTACCGCACTTCAGTTAGTTAACACCGCTACGCCTATCGGATTTGGCCTGGCTTTCTTTATTGCCAAACTGCTGCGTAAAAATATCTATAACCGTGAAGAAGTGGAAACCTTAAAATCAGCGGTTCCGATGGGGATTGTGAATATCGTTGAGGGTTCTATCCCGATCGTCATGAATGATATTGTGCGCGGTATCGCGGCGGCGGCTATCGGCGGCGCGTGCGGCGGGGCGGTCACCATGGTCTATCGTGCGGATGCGACGGTTCCTTTTGGCGGAGTACTGATGATCCCCACAATGTCACATCCGATGGCAGGCATCATGGCCCTGCTGGTGAATATCGTTGTTACCGCCACGGTCTATGCTGTCATCAAAAAAGATATCCCTCGCGACGTGATTGTTGATAATGATTACGAAGAAGAGGATATCGACCTGGATGATATTAAAGTGAGCTAACGTATCCCAGGGTTATTTTAAATCAACATTAAGCTCTTCCTGTAAGAACATCAGCCCATGACTAAGCATTACTTAGTCATGGGCTACTCTTTGCATCTGTCATCCCCGAAGAAAAATGGAGCAGGGTAAGCAGAAGATCAGGGGAAATAATTTTGTTGCAAAAATGTGAACCCTTCAGTAGCCTTGTCTCTTTCGGAGACAGGAAATGCTCGTCACTGATTCACTTCTTGCATACACCCTCGCTGCCACACTGCTTACTCTTACACCAGGTCTCGATACCGCGCTCATCCTGCGCACGGCGACCGCTGAAGGTGGACGCAAAGCCTTGCATGCCGCGTTAGGCATTGATCTCGGATGCTTTATTTGGGGCGCCGTGGTGGCCTTTGGCTTAGGGGCGCTGCTGGCGGTTTCTGAGTTGGCTTATACCTTGTTGAAATGGTGCGGAGCGGGCTACCTTTGCTGGCTGGGCATCCAGTTGCTTCTGCGCCCGCGCCAGCAATTTAACACCACTCCGGCAGAATCCACTACCACCAGTAACTGGTTTCTGCGTGGGATGCTGGGGAATGTGCTTAATCCCAAAATGGGTGTTTTCTACGTTTCGTTTTTACCTCAGTTTATCCCCGCCGGGCATTCACCCGTGAGCTGGACTTTTCTCCTGGTCGCTATCCATGTATTGATTGGTACGCTGTGGTCGTTAACGCTGATTACCGCCACTCGCTATGCCGCAGGCATCCTGAAAAAACCAGCCGTAGTGAAATGGATGGATCGGACGACCGGCTGCCTGTTTCTGTTATTCGCCGCGAAGCTGGCCATGAGTCGGCGGTAGTCTCCGGTTTCGTCCGCCCGGGGGGCAATGCCCGCTTTCATCCGGTGTCGCCTTGCCGGAATACAGACTTTCCTGCCATACCATGGCAAATTTCCTGCACTTTGACGCTCATTGATTATACTTTGATGGCAGCTTGTGCTGCCTCAAGCAGTTGTCGCGATGGTGGATATCAAAACCAATATCCCGAACATTGGGTCAACGGGGCCGAGGAACATGTGTTCATGTAACAGTCGTGGAGGTATGGAAAGATGGGATTATTAAATTTTGTGAAAGAAGCGGGCGAGAAAATATGGGATGCCGTCTCCGGCGACAGTAAAGAAGATCGGGCCGATAAGCTGAAAAAACATATCGATGGACTTAATCTGCCTGGCGCCGAAAAGGTCAATATTGATGTTGCGGAAGATGGCACCGCAACGGTCACTGGTGATGTCGCTTCGCAGGAGGATAAGGAAAAAATTCTGGTTGCGGTCGGGAATGTCACTGGCGTAGGCCAGGTCAGTGACGGCGTTAAGGTGACGCAAAGCGGGGCGGAAAGTCGTTTTTACACGGTCAAATCCGGTGACACTCTGAGCGCAATCTCAAAAGCGATGTATGGCTCGGCCAATGAGTATCAACGCATTTTTGAAGCCAATAAACCGATGCTGACCCATCCCGACAAAATCTATCCGGGTCAGGTGCTGATTATCCCGGCGAAGTAGGCCACTCAGCAGCAACATCAGCGATGGCAGGAATACTTGCTTTATACCGCTGTCGGAAGCCGCCGCGGACATCTATTCCTCTCTCAACGGCAAAAGAGCCAGCAAGCTGGCTCTTTGTTCCCCCGGGTTCAGGCGCTTACTGTGCGTCAGCCAGTGCCAGTCGGGCCTCTTCCTGCTCGGTGATTTTACGCTGTTGCTCAAGTTCCAGCGCGCCGCGATGAGAGAGGTAGCAGAAGAGTATGCAGCAGACGATCCCGCCCATCAGCAGATAGAACCCGCCGTGCCAGCCCATTTTATCGACCATTACGCCGAACAGGCTGGTGCCTAACGATGCGCCAAAGATATAGCTCATAAATCCGCGCAGACCCACGGCTGAACCGACGGCAAAGCTGGGGACGATTTCCATGGTCTGGACCGAGGCCAGAAACTGCGGGACATAAATAAGGCAGCCCACAATCGCCGCGAATACCGTGACCATCAGCAGAGATTCGCTTTTCCAGTAGCCAATCAGACAGATGAAGATTAGCGTCATACAGATTATGGCTAACGGCATCCGGCGCCCTTTAAACAGCTTGTCGGAGAGCCAGCCGGCCAGCAGAGTAGACGGAATCGCCGCCCACTCAAAAAACAGGAATGCGACGCTCATTTGTTCTTTGGAAAAATGTTTCACCGTCAGCAGGTAAATTGGCAGCCAGCTGATCATGCCGAAACGCACCATATAGACAAACACATCCACAAAGGAGACATACCAGGCGTTTTTGTTACGCAGTACGTAGGTACAGAAGATCTGAAATGCGCTCATGTTCTCCGGCGCTTTCTGGCCGTGTTTGGTCTTCAGCACCACTTTCTCTTCCGGCATCATCTCTGCCAGCGAAGGCAGACCTTCCTCGCGCGGCGAACCCTTACCCAGCACCAGTACGCTAATGGCGAATACCACCGCCACGCAGGCCGGTACAATGTAGCTGGCGCTCTGCCAGTGCTCGGTGCCGAGAATGGCGAATGCGGCGCCGACGATCGGGGCGACAATTCCGCCGCCGACGTTATGGGAAATGTTCCAGAACGCCCCTACGCGGCCACGCTCACGGCGCGGGAACCAGTTCGCAATAGTAATAAAAGAGGGGCCGACCCCCATACCCTGAAACAGGCCGTTCAGGACAACCAGCGCAGCGAAGACCCAGAATGCGGTACTGAATCCTAACCCGACGTTGACGATAGCGCACAGCACCAGGCCACAGGCCATAAAGACTTTCGGGCTGGCTTTATCCGCGAGGCTGCTCATTACGCCTTTACTGATCCCGTAGGCGATGAGCATACAGCTGCTGAGCAAACCGATCTGCGTGGCGCTGAGGTCTAACTGTTCTTTCAGATAGGGCGTGGATAAGGTGAAGTTATTGCGCACGATATAGTACGCCAGGTATCCCAGAAATACGCTTAGCAGCGCCTGCATACGGTATCGACCATAGGTTGCCTGAATTTTCTCAGCAGGAACTTTATTCGCCGACGGGCCTTTTTTTAATAATGATAACATGTCGTCACCTGTATTTATATTGATATGAACATCAGGAGTAATTACCCCGAAGGGTGAAATAAGCGGCTAAAAAATTCAAATCGTCGAAATGAGTCAAAATTGACTCAAAATAATGCAGGGACGGGTTGTTTTTGACCCATCTGGCATGAGCGAGATTTTGCGCAATTAATTTTGCGCTGGTTTTATGTCCGGCTTGTGCGGACACTAACAAATTGCCTAATCATTATCTGGTAATCTTTCCCGATATTCCCGGACGCCCGTTTGACTATTTTTCCGCTCGCGGCGATTAATTCACCAGATGTCATAAACGGGTAAGTTTTGTCTCAACGCGGTTTTTACGGTATTTCAATATTTATGAACGGGATCACAAACATATTTCTTCGTGGGGTCAGGATAGTGAGCAAAATGCTCGCGCTGCTGCTGCTGACCGCATGGCTGAGACCCTGTGCGGCGCAAAGCAATGAGCTGGTGATGGCGACGACATTTTCTCCCAGCGCCACCGTGTGGATTATCGATCGCTGGCAGAAAGAGCCGGGGTCGGTGATGATAAGGACGCTCAACCGCACCAGCGCCTCGCTGGAACAGTTGCTTGATACGGCAAATGCCGAAAATGTCGATCTGATCCTGACTTCGTCGCCGATGCTGCTGCAGCATCTTCAGGAGCATCAAAAACTGGCGCCGTTCAGCGGTGCGCCGGCAGTCAGCCAACATCTGGTGCCGGAATCCATTCGCTCCACCTCCGTGGCCGTGGCGATCTCCGGGTTCGGTTTGCTGATGAATCGCTCAGCGCTGATGACCCGGCATCTGCCTGCGCCAGCGGACTGGGATGACCTGACCGATCCCCGTTATCAGGGGGCGCTGCTGATGAGCAGTCCGTCGCGTTCGGATACCAACCATCTGATGGTGGAGTCGCTGCTGCAACAAAAAGGCTGGATTAAAGGATGGGAAACGCTGTTGACGACGGCGGGAAACCTCGTGACCATTTCATCCCGTAGCTTTGGGGTGGCAGATAAGATTAAAAGCGGCCTGGGCGTGGCTGGTCCGGTGATTGATAATTACGCCAATCTGCTACTGAACGATCCGCACCTGGCTTTTACCTATTTCCCCCAGTCGGCGGTTTCGCCGACCTATGTCGCAGTGCTTAAAAACAGCCAGCACGCCAGCGAAGCGCGGCGGTTTATTCGCTATCTGTTAAGTCCGGAGGGCCAGACGATCCTCGCCGACGCTAATACCGGGAAGTATCCGGTAACACCGCTGGCGCCAGGCAATCCACGGGCGGCGCAGCAGGCGATGCTGATGAATCAACCGCCATTAAACTATCGATTGATCCTCAAACGTCAGCGTTTGGTTCAGCGGATGTTTGATACGGCGATTAGCTTTCGTCTTGCTCAGCTCAAAGACGCCTGGCGAGCGCTGCATAGCGCGGAGGTCCGTCTTAAGCGTCCGCTGCCCGAGATACGGGCGCTGCTCACCCGTGTCCCGGTGGATCCGGCCAGCAGCGAGGATGAAACCTGGCTGGCTCAGTTCGACAACAAAAGTTTTGCGGAACAGCAGATGATGGAGTGGCAGCTCTGGTTTCTCAACAACCAGCGGCAGGCGATTACTAAACTGGAAGAACTGAAATGACGGACAGGTCCATGCTGCAACGCCTGCGGCAAATCAGTATCAGTAGCAGTCTGCGCGGGGCATTTCTGACGGGGGCGCTGCTTACGCTGATTGTCAGCAGCGTAAGCCTCTATTCCTGGCATGAACAAAGTTCGCAGATCCGCTATTCGCTGGATGAGTATTTTCCGCGCATCCATGCGGCTTTTCTGATTGAAGGGAATCTCAACCTGGTGGTCGATCAGCTCAATGAATTTCTGCTGGCACCAAATACCACGGTACGACTGCAGCTGCGCAACCAGATTATCCAGCATCTGGACAAAATAGAACGGCTAAGTCAGGGGTTGTCGCCGGCAGAACGCCAGCAGTTGGGGGTGATATTGCAGGACAGCCGCGCGCTGCTGGCGGAACTGGATCGCGTGCTCTACAACATGTTTCTGGTTCGTGAAAAGGTGGGAGAGCTTGCGGCGCGGATCGACTGGCTGCACGATGATTTCACTACCGAGCTGAATTCGCTGGTGCAGGATTTTACCTGGCAACAGGGAACGCTGCTCGATCAGATTGAAGCCCGACAGGGGGATGCGAGGCAGTATCTGAAACGCGCCCGGGAAGTGCAGAATGAACAGCAGCAGGTCTATACCCTGGCTCGTATTGAAAATCAGATCGTTGACGACCTGCGCGACAGGCTCAATGAACTGAAATCCGGGAATGATGACGGCATGCTGGTGGAGACGCATATCCGCTATCTTGAAAACCTGAAAAAAACGGCGGATGAAAATATCCGTGCGCTGGATGACTGGCCGAGCACCATTACCCTGCGACAAACGATTGATGAGCTGCTGGAAATTGGCATGGTGAAAAATAATATGCCGGATACCATGCGCGACTATGTTAGCGCGCAAAAAGCGCTCGTGGAAGCCAGCCGGTCCAGAGAAACGACGCTGGGGCGCTTCAGAACGCTGCTGGAAGCCCAGCTTGGCAGCAGTCACCAGCAGATGCAGATGTTTAATCAGCGTATGGCGCAGATTGTCCGGGTCAGCGGCGGGTTAATCCTGGTGGCGACCTTGCTGGCGCTGCTGCTGGCATGGGGGCTAAACCATTATTTTATTCGCTCGCGGCTGGTGAAACGCTTTACCGCGCTGAATCAGGCGGTGGTGCAGATTGGTCTGGGCCGGACCGAGGCGACCATTCCGGTTTACGGGCGCGACGAGCTGGGACGTATTGCCGGTTTGCTTCGTCATACCCTGGGTCAGCTTAATGCGCAAAAACAGCAGCTGGAACAGGAGATTGGCGAGCGAAAAGCGATTGAGACCGATCTGCGCGCCACGCAGGACGAGCTGATCCAGACCGCTAAACTGGCGGTGGTGGGACAGACGATGACCACCCTGGCGCATGAGATTAATCAGCCGCTGAACGCGCTGTCGATGTATCTTTTTACGGCGGGAAGGGCGATCGAACAGGGACAGGCGGAGCAGGCGCGGACGACGTTAAGCAAAGCAGAAGGGCTGATCAACCGCATTGACGCGATTATCCGCTCCCTGCGCCAGTTTACCCGCCGCGCAGAACTGGAAACGCCGCTGCATCCGGTCGATTTGCGTCAGACGTTTACCGTGGCGTGGGAACTGCTGGCGATGCGTCATAAGCCTCAGCAAGGGACGCTGGTGATACCGGATGACACTGTCTGGATCCAGGGGGACGAAGTGCGCGTCCATCAGGTGCTGGTGAACGTGCTGTCCAATGCCCTCGACGCCTGCCCGCACGCCGCGCAAATCACCGTGAGCTGGCAAATCCAGGGCGGAAGGCTGTGCGTGTTGATTGCCGATAACGGCCCTGGCTGGCCTGCGGCCTTACTCCCTTCGCTGTTAAAGCCGTTCACTACCAGTAAAACCGTGGGGCTCGGAATAGGGCTTTCGATATGTGTTTCGCTGATGACGCAAATGGAAGGGGCGTTGCGCCTGGCGTCGACGTTTACACGCAGTGCCTGCGTGGTGCTGGAATTCAATTTGACGGATGTAAAAGATGTTGAGTAATAACTGTTCGATTCTGCTGATTGACGATGATGCCGATGTGCTGGATGCCTATACGCAGCTGCTTGAGCAAGCGGGGTATCATGTCAGTGCCTGTAATAATCCGGTTGATGCGCGGGAGCAGGTGCCGAAGGACTGGCCCGGCATCGTTTTAAGCGATGTCTGCATGCCCGGCTGCTCCGGTATCGATTTAATGACGTTGTTTCATCAGGATGACGATCTGCTGCCGATTCTGCTTATCACCGGTCACGGCGATGTGCCGATGGCGGTGGAGGCGGTGAAAAAAGGGGCCTGGGATTTCCTGCAAAAGCCGATCGATCCGGGCAAACTGCTCACGCTGGTGGACGCCGCGCTGCGTCAGAGGCAATCGGTTATCGCCCGTCGCCAGTATTGTCAGCAAAAATTACAGGTTGAGCTTATTGGCCGCAGCCAATGGACGGTTCGGTATCGCCAGCGCCTTCAGCAGCTGGCAGAAACGGATATTGCGGTATGGCTTTACGGCGAGCCGGGAACCGGCCGCATGACCGGCGCGCGTTACCTGCACCAGTTAGGACGGCACGCTGAAGGTCCGTTTATCGCCTGCGAGCTGACTCCGGCTAACGCCCATACGCTTAATGAACTGATCGCCCAGGCCCAGGGCGGAACGCTGGTCTTAAGTCACCCCGAGCATCTGACTCACGAGCAACAGCATCAGTTGGTACAGCTGCAGAGTCATGAGAAGCGGCCTTTTCGCCTGATTGGTATTGGTAGCGCTTCGCTGGTGGAGTTGGCCGCCAGCAGCCAGATAGTGGCGGAACTCTATTACTGCTTCGCGATGACGCAAATTGGCTGCCAGCCTCTGTCAAAGCGACCTGATGATATCGAGCCGCTGTTTCATCACTATTTGCAAAAAACCTGTCAACGGCTGAATCATCCCGTCCCGGAGGTGGATGCTGGTCTGTTGAAGGGGATGATGCGCCGGGTGTGGCCAAATAACGTTCGCGAACTGGCGAACGCCGCCGAGCTGTTTGCAGTAGGGGTATTACCACTCGCAGAAACGGTTAATCCGCTGATGCACATTGGCGAGCCGACGCCGCTGGATCAGCGGGTTGAGGACGTCGAACGGCAGATCATCACCGAAGCGCTGAATATCCACCAGGGACGTATTAATGAGGTGGCGGAGTATCTGCTGATACCGCGTAAAAAACTTTATCTCAGAATGAAGAAGTATGGTCTGAATAAAGAGCACTACAAAGGGGTTTAGGGCATCTTGTCAGACGATGGTTGAAAATTATGAGGACAGATACAGATTATAAATGCCTTCAAGTCAGCAGAGGCGATTTATGTTATTGTGACTGCTTAAATTTCCTTAAAAGGTGTGACTGTTGAACATGCGAATATTGACTGTAGTTGATTATGATGAGATGTGGCCGGCTTTATTTGAGAACGAACGTACTCTGTTGCAGATGACGCTTGGTAAAGTGATATCCCGGATTCATCATATTGGTAGCACCTCGGTGCCTGGATTATCAGCTAAGCCAGTAATAGATATATTAATCGAAGTTGCTAATCTTGAAGAACTGGACAGTTTGAATCAGGCAATGGAGGGTGTAGGATATACTGTGCGTGGTGAAAACGGCATTTTAAATCGTAGGTACTTTACAAAAGGTGGAAATCAGCGTAGTCATCATATCCATGCGTTTGCCACCGGGGATGCTCAAATCATAAAACACCTGGCATTCCGTGATTACCTTATTAAACACAATGACGTAGCCATTCAGTACGCTTTAATGAAAAAAAGCGCGATGTTATTATGTGAAAATGACAGCCACCGATACAGCATTTATAAAGCGGATTTCATTCAGAAACATCTTCGTATGGCGCTTATTGATGCGGGTCACCTGGGCTAGCCTTCAAATAAACTACAGCCCATGTTTTTTTTGTAATTTTTCACAGCGTTACCTCTTGTTTCTCCATTATTAGCAAACAGCACGCCTTGCAGACTCCCTGCGGCTTCCTGCAACTGAGCATTCTGAATAAGCGACGGGGCGATAAAGCCGATAACGCATCGTTCAGTATGGAGACACTATTTCACAACCCCAGCGGCTTGGCCTCCTGTATGAACTCAATCAGAAGGCGAAGCCCGGTCGGCAATTGCCGGCGGCTTGAATAATAGATATGAAAACCTTCCTCCAGTGGGGACCATTCCGTAAGCACCAGACGGAGCCGTCCATCCTTGACATAGGGTGCAACAAGAGGCTCCGGAAAATACATCAGGCCAGCCCCGCCCAATACGGCCACCAGACCCGTTTCGGCATGATTGACCGTCACTGAGCCTGGCACCGTCATTTGGTATGTTTCGCCGTCTCGCGCAAGTTCCCAGCGATAAACCCGATCGTCACCGAGACGATTGCTGATGCAGCGATGGTGTAATAAATCATCCGGATGTTCAGGCGTTCCGTAGCGTTCCAGATAATCAGGGGAGGCCGCGATAACCCAGCGAATATCGGCAGATAAACGCCGGGCAACCATGTCCTCCGGGACGGTGCCACCGTAGCGGATGCCGGCATCGAAGCCCGCATCAGTCACGTCAACCATACGGTTGCTGGCCACAATATCGATTTCAATATCGGGATAGCGATCCATAAAAGCGGGCATGATCGGCGCAAGCAAAAGATTTGCCGCTTCAACGGCTGCATTGATGCGGATACGACCGGTAGGGGTATTGCGATACCGGTTAAGCGATTCAAGCGCGCCTTCTATGGCGTCGAAAGGCTGAAGAACAGACTGAACCAGTTCCTCACCTGCTGCCGTAGGGGTGACGCTCTTGGTCGTGCGATTAAGCAGGCGAACCCCAAGCCGGGTTTCCAGCCCCTTCAGGGCATGACTCAGCGCTGATGCACTGACGCCTAGTTCAATTGCCGCACGGCTGAAGCTGCGATGACGTGCAATCGCCATGAAATAAATAAGATCGGCAACATCAGCTCTGCTTATTTGCATACAGAATAGTTTTCCTTATGCGGCGTTAAAACCCGAATGCGTTGATGAAGAAATGATATACACCTTAGACCGATTAGGGCTAATCCATTGCTGAATTTTTTTCACAAGTCCATTCATGCACGTCCACTCACTGTACACGTTGTGCTTCGTTATTCTTGAAAATCATGCGCTCTGGCTGGTAGGCCAGGGCGGAACACTCACCTAACGGAGCCGTTTATGAACTATACGCATCTTGGCCGCACCGGCCTGAAAGTCAGCCGCCTTTGTCTCGGAACCATGAATTTTGGTGACGTCACCGACGAGAAGACCAGCGCCCGCATTCTGGATGAGGCGCTTGAGGCGGGTATCAATTTCATTGATACAGCAGACGTGTATGGCACTGAACAATCTCCCGATATCCAGCAAGGCTCGGGGCTGTCCGAGGAAATTATTGGTCGCTGGCTTCAGCAGGGTGGCCGCCGTGAACGCATCGTTCTGGCGACAAAAGTCTATCAGCCTATGGGACCGGGCCCGAACGATCGCCGGCTTTCTGCTTACCATATTCGCAAAGCCTGCGAGGACAGTTTGCGACGGCTTAAGACCGACCATATTGACGTCTATCAGATGCATCACATCGATCGTCATACGCCGTGGGAAGAGATCTGGCAGGCCATGGAACTGCTTGTTCAGCAGGGAAAGGTTCTTTATATCGGTAGCAGCAATTTCGCGGGCTGGGACATTGCGACTGCGCAGTCAGTTGCCACGGCCCGTCATTTCCTGGGCCTGGTCGCCGAGCAAAGTCTTTATAATCTGACAGCCCGCACCATTGAGCTGGAGGTCATTCCCGCATGCCGCCATTTTGGCCTGGGGTTGATCCCCTGGAGCCCGCTTGCCGGAGGGCTGCTTGGCGGCGTACTGAAAAAGATGGCAAGCGGGCGCCGTGCCAGGCCCGCGTTTGCCCGTCTAATCGAACAGTATCGTCCGCAGCTGGAAGCCTATGAAGGATTATGTGAGGACCTCGGCGAAACCCCCTCCGATGTGGCCCTGGCGTGGCTCCTGCAGAATCCTGTCGTTACCGCTCCACTGATTGGGCCTCGTACGGTCGAACAACTCCAGCAGGCGCTTCACGCAACGACAGTCACGCTATCAGACGACACCATGAGCTGTCTCGACGAAATCTGGCCCGGCCCCGGGGGAGAAGCGCCCCAGGCTTATGCCTGGTAATGACCAATTAATGAATCCTTTCTTCGTTATAGGGAGTTCCAGTTTATGAGCAAGATGATGCATGACCAGCCTTCTGCTGCCGTACCCGCTTCCCGGGACCGGCGCAATTTTCTGATCGCCGGCGCCGGTCTGGCGTTGGCCGCAACCACCCTTGGCAGGAGCGGCGCCGTGATGGCGAAACCGGCTGGTCAGGACACGCCGAACGCCCCTTCGGATGCTGCTCCCGTCCGGAAGGAAACCTTAACCACGCGTAAACTCGGCTCGCTGGAGGTGTCCAGCATGGGACTCGGGTGCCTGCCGATGGTGGGTTATTACGGCGGAGGTCCGCGCGATCGTAAAGCCATGGTTTCGCTTATCCGGGCAGCCTTCGAACAAGGTATCACGTTCTTTGATACTGCCGAGGTCTACGGCCCCCATCTCAGTGAAGAATTTGTCGGGGAAGCACTGGCCCCTGTTCGCGATCGTGTGGTGATTGCCACCAAGTTCGGCTTCGGCGTGGAGGAGGGGAAGCCCACTTCCCTTAACAGCCATCCTGACCATATCCGCCGCGCCGTAGAAGGCTCGCTAAAGCGTCTGAAAACGGACCACATCGATCTTCTCTATCAGCATCGCCCCGATCCGAATGTGCCGATCGAGGATGTGGCGGAAACCGTGAAGGCGTTGATCCAGGAGGGTAAAGTGAAACACTGGGGACTGTCGGAAGCGAGTGCCAGGACAATTCGCCGCGCACATGCGGTACTCCCTGTGACTGCGGTGCAGAGTGAGTATGCCATGTGGTGGCGGGAACCGGAGACGCGGATATTTCCAACGCTCGAAGAGCTGGGTATCGGTTTCGTACCTTACTGCCCGACTGCCCGCAGCTTCCTCGCCGGAGCAGTCAATCCAAGCCAGCGGTTCGACAGCACCGATCGGCGGCATAACCTGCCACGCTTCCAGCCCGATGCCCTGGCCAAAAACATGGTGCTGCTTGAATTTGCGCAGTCGTGGGCCCGTCGCAAAAACACCACTCCGGTTCAGTTCGCGCTGGCCTGGGTGATGGCGCAGCGGCCCTGGATTGTCCCTATCCCGGGTACGACGCAATATCCGCACCTGATAGAAAACAGCGGTGCACCGCAAGTCCGGTTGACGGACAGCGAGCTACGCGAAATCGATGCGGCGCTTGCCAAAATCCCATTGCAGGGCGGTCGCGCCGATCCGTTTACCGAAAGTCAGTTTGATAAAAGTTAATACCTGCTGTCACAGGGAGACTGCAGGTGAAGTCTCCCTCTGTATTATTGCCGGGGATAAACCACATGAATGGACTAAATCATAACGCGCTTACATGCAGTGCCGTCCCCATACCGCCCTGGGAGCGTTCTCTTCAGACCGTGGAGGCCCAGCCGTACTTCAACGTTTCACAGGCGTCGCTCGTGCTCGAAGGGATCGTGTTCGATCGGAACAATAACCTACTGTTTGTTGATGTGGCGACGGGGCGCGTGTTTAAGCTAACCCCGGAGCGGCAGCTTTCCATTGTCCTTAAGGAGAATTCATTCGGTGCTTCCGGCCTGGCGGTACACAAAGATGGACGGATCTTTATCGCCTCGGTGGGCGATATGCAGCGAGGTTCTGTCCGGGCTATCGAACCCGACGGCACCCGTGAGCAGATGATTGTTGCCCCTGATACTGGATTTCTTGTCAACGATCTGGTCTTTGATAATCAGGGCGGATTTTATTTCACTGACAGCCGGGGAAATTCAGCCGATCCACAGGGTGGGGTGTTCTACGTTAGTCCCAATGTCGGGTCAATTCATGCCATCCTGCCTGGACTCGCGGTCGGGAACGGCATAGCGATTGACCCCGCCGGCTCTCAGATATGGGCCACAGAACACGCTAAAAACAGGCTTCATCGCGTAAGACTGTCAGACGCCACCACGGTCGCCCCGTTTGGTTCAGTTGTTACCTATCAGTTCACCGGGCCGGCGCCAGACGGGGCCCGTGTCGACAGCGAAGGCAATGTATATGTGGCCATCTCAGGCCAGGGCCGCGTCATGGTCTTCAACCGCAACGGACTGCCTATTGGGCAAATTGTGCTGCCTGACCGCGACAAAGGCCGTAACCTTAAATCGACAAGCCTGGCGATCCGCCCCGGGCATCGCGAGTTGTTTATTGTCGCCAACAGCGGGACCGAACCTGGTGGAGCGATGATTTTTCGATCGGGCGCATTCGCGCCGGCACCGTTTCCCTTTTCACATCAGTGACCGGGAATGAGTGGTCTGGGAGACCCGGCAACGCCGGGCCAGGGCAGGGTGTTAATAGTTCTGGATCGCTGAAGGTGGCGTGAGGGAAGGCGGCGTATCCGGAAGCGGGGGAATGATCCCGTCAACGGGGTGTGGCAGATAGCGAGCTTCCAGTTCCGTGATTTCGGCATCGCTAAGTGAAAAGTCCAGCGCGCTGATAGCCGTGGAAAGATGTTCTGGTTTCGTTGCGCCAATGATCGGTGCTGTGATGACGGATTTTGATAACAGCCAGGCAATTGCAACATGAGCTCTTGGCACCGCGTGCTTTTCGGCAATGCTGGCAACAACATCAATAACGGGCTTATCCAGAAGGGCTGCGTTCTCATACATTTTTAACGCAAAGGCATCGTTTTGCGTTCGTCGGGACGTGACACTCCAGTCGCGCGTGAGCCTGCCGCGTGCCATCGGACTCCAGGGGATCACCCCAACGCCCTGGTCTTCACACAGGGGCAGCATCTCGCGCTCTTCTTCCCGGTAAAGCAGGTTGTATTGCGGTTGCATCGTGATAAATCGGGTCCAACCGTTACGCTCAGCGGTATGCTGCATTTTTGCAAAGCGCCAGGCTTCCATAGAAGATGCGCCGATATAACGCGCTTTTCCTGCTTTAACGACGTCATGCAGAGCCTCCATGGTCTCTTCAACAGGCGTGGAGTAGTCAAAGCGATGAATCTGAAAGAGATCCACATAATCCATGCCTAAGCGCATCAGGCTATCGTCAATAGACTGAAAAATGGCCTTGCGGGAAAGAAACCCGGTATTGGGTGAGTTGCGCCACGGAAAGAAGGTCTTTGTCGCTACAACGATCTCGTCGCGTCTGGCCATCTCTCTCAGCGCTTTTCCTGTAATTTCTTCTGAACTACCGCCCGAGTAGATATTCGCGGTATCAAAAAAATTAATGCCGGCTTCAAGCGCCTGACGAATGAGCGGTCGTGACGCCTTTTCATCCAGGGACCAGGGTTGAGGCAAACGTTCAGGTTCGCCATAACTCATACAACCGAGACAAAGACGGGAGACTTTCAACCCGCTACGACCCAGATTCACATACTTCATTCGGTGTTCCTTCTTTTATTGCCAGCAATTATGTATGTGACAGGGTATTGCACTGGTATGAAGGGAACCAGCATGCGCCATTGAATGGTGTTATGAGTTTTTTTTCACAAGTAGACAACATTCTCATACGCCAGCCTAGGCCCAAAGTCGGTATAGCGTTCGCGGATAATATTGAGTGCGTACCGGGCAAGACCATCAGGCAGCTGGTTATTGCTGGGTTATCCACGACGGCGGTTAGGCATACTCCGTGGGCCTGATTGATTGTAACGCGGGAGAAGGCGTCGGCACTGGCGATCGGGAATACCCAGGCGCTGCGCGGCCATCTGAGTGGTCAGACGCCGGTCGACAACGTCATGAATGATTTAGAGTCGGTTAACTTCATCCAAAGTAAAAATGCCGGTGCATGATCCGTCATCAGAATCCTTTGATTGGGAAACTATCTTTGAAAGCAGTGATCGCTGTGGTAAGACTGTAGCGCGGACATGTCTATTTGGTCAGAGACGGACATCTCAAGTTAGCTACTACAACATGAGTGCGTATAATGTGATCAGGGATTATGGTAAAAATTGCCCTGCGAACATAAAACCCGCAGGGCAATCTTTATCATAATCCCCATTATGCGCAACACCATTATCCTGAGAATATTTTTCCTCGGTCAATTTTTTTTGAGGACAGATCGTGGTAGAAAAAATATATAGCGCGAATTGCCAACCCTGAAAAAACACTTTTACATTATTATCAATTTAGCAAAAAGTGCTTTTCTTCCCACTACAGCACATCATTTTTTATTTTTTATCCTCAATTCTGTGGTCATTTATTCACTATTTCCCCACTACAGCACATTAGTTCCCCGCTACAGCACATCAAAATCCCGCCTTATTCATGGTAATTGACTCTGCCGCCAAAGTGGATATATATAACTTATTGAATCAAATCGATTTTAAATTTTTTGTATTTGTCAACATATTGGCTTGTTTTTTATTTATTGAATTGGTTGTTACTTTTTGATCTACTTCGATTATTGATTTCTGGAGAGCATTCAGATGTACGCATATGACGCCGACGACCCCCGTATGAGTAATACGGGGGTAGTACCAGACGATGACTTTGCCGCATTTTCTGCCGAACTGGTAATTGAGGGTTTTGATAATTCCGGATTTCATCTGCGCATCGGGGATTCATATTATTGTGCAAAAAATTCAGATGATCTGATCGCTGTTTGTATCGATTTTTTTGGTGGTGGTAATAATGACTATTATCGTTGACACACTCTCGTTTACATTTCAAATGTCCGCGCTCAGGGATTTGGCTGACTATTATTATCCTCGGGCCGTTGGATTCGGCCCGTGGCCGGTTCTGCCAGAATCTGGTGATAAGCATCAGTTTCAGGATCTGTGTTGCGCTGCTCTGGAGGACCGTGCTCGGTTTCTGTTCAGTGATTTTTTCGGGATGTCGTTATCGCCTGCTGCTGGTAGGGGGCGGCTAGGGTATTACGATCACTGTCGTATCACCGACCTGTCCGGGGTTGTCGAATTCGGCTATCTGGCGTTTGGTGGCAATCGGGACACGGTCCACTGTTATCTGAATGGGCACGCATGCAAAGAATTTTTTGAGAGAAAACAACCAGTTGAATTGCATCATTTTTTGACTGAGATTCTGGGTGTCTCTCGACTGAACCGGCTCGATCTAGCCTACGACGATTATTCTGGTGTAACCGGTTTTGACTCGGTTATCGCCGCATATGACCGCGATGCGTTTTATTGCGGAAAGGGCCCGAGACCCAAGATCACCACTATTCAAACCCGTTCTGGTAAAAACGATTTAGGATCAACGATTTATGTCGGATCTCGTCAGTCTCAGGTTTATTGGCGATCCTACGACAAAAACGCTGAGCAGGGGATAGTTAACCCCGTAACGCCGTGGTGGCGACACGAGGCAGAGCTGAAAAAAGTTTCCGTTGATTTATTGTTGGATATTTCAGCGGCTTATGCCGGTTGCAACGATTTTGCTCGCACACTGGCTAATTCTGAGCCGGTTCGTGTCCGCACAAAAATTGAGAAAACTGCGTCAACTCTGGATTCTCAGATTCGTTGGGGTCGGCGGCTAATCGGGAGAACTTTGAGGAGTTTGATAGATATGTTTGATGCGCCCACGGCTCTGGCGCTACTAACTGCCGGGGAACGTGGTCGCCTGCACCTGACGCCGGGGGAAATTTCGACCTATCGAGCAGCTTTGCAAATTTGATTAACTACATGAGGTGATGCAGATGACAATTTTAATTCGTGGAAAATTTCTTGGTGCTCGCAATCGCGAATATACTAATTCGCAGGGCAATTATTCGTTCTATGAAATTGGGGTTGAAAATTTCCGCCCTGATGGCTGGGGCGGTTCGCAGTCGGTTCAGACAGTCATTCAGGTACCAAAAAAGCTCGTTGATTCTGGGATTCTAAATCGGGTTGCCTCATTACAGGGAAAAAACGTGGAGATCCCGATCTGGGCTGATGCCTATGTCGGAAAAAACGGCGCGGCGATAAAATATTTTTTGGAGAGCGATCAAATCGTAGAAATTAAATAGGGCGGGTGGCAAATGCTGAATTTTATTTTGTTCGGAATCGCTATTTTTTTGTTTAGTCGAGAGGGGCAAAAAAATATTTCTCTGTTTTTGCGCGCTTTGTGGGCGAATCGCCCATGAAAATAGTTTTCGAGGATTCAGATTTTTATTCGCTAGAGGTTATAGAGATAGCAAAACAATTTTTGCTCTATTTCGACCGTTGTGACAACTGTGATTGTGAGGGTTGCCCTGAATGTAATTTTTTGGGCGTTGTTCAGGTTAGAAATGCCGATGGCACGGAGTTTGGTTGAGTGAGAATCAATAATATTATTGCGTTGAATGCGCTGATGTGCCTAGCAATTACACTTTATATGAGTTATAGGGCTCCTATTGAATTTTCTGATCTGCCGTTATTTTTGCTATTAATGTTCTGTGCAGCTCTAATTACTGGGGTGAATTTATTCCTGTCTGGTTATAACCCACTCACTCTAAATCGCAGAGCTAAAAAATGATTGATTACTCTGAATTTCTACCATTTTATTTTTTTGCGCTGTCCACCGTTCTGGGTTTGTGGCTGGCGGCGCATTCAATCGGCGTGATTCTGCGCCTCGCGCGATTCGGCTAAAAAACCGAATTATATTTTTAATATCTATGGAGTTATACAAATGAGAAAACTTTTTTCACTGTCCGTTCTGTCTACCGCCATTCTGGCCCCGGCCGCCAGTTTTGCCGCCGAGGGGGATCTCGATCTCTCCAGTCTGACGGATTCATTCTCTGTCGCGCCAGTGATTACGGGGGTGTTGGCGATTGCAGGGGTTCTTCTAACTCTGTATGCCGCCATGCGCGGTGCCAAAATCGTTGTGGCGCTGGTTCGTGGCGGCTAAAAATAAAAAATATTTCAGGAGGGGTATTCCCCTCCTTGTTATTGAGGTGATTATGAGCTGGGAAATGATTTTTTTCATCTGGGGTCTGGTCTCGGCGTGGGCGATAATCGTTGGACTGAGAGGATTATGAAAAAAATTGTTTTGGGTTTGGGTTTGGGTATTTTTTTTATAATTCTGCCAACAATTAGTTATGCATTTTTACCATTGCTAATCGCAGGTGCCGATTATGCCGGTGCTGCCGCTCTGCGTACTGCGATTTCTCGGGGCGCGGCCCAACTCGCTGTTAGTGCTGCTGAGAGGCAAGTTTTGGAGAATGCAACAAAAACCGCATTAAATCAGTCAGTTAAGAGGTTGGTTGCAATGTCGCCAAACCCTACAAAATTTCAGCTCGCCACTGGTGCAATAACGTGGGCGGGTCTGGGTTCTGCTCTGCTCGATCTGGGCGATGAAATTTTTGGTGTTGACCAGAGTGCGGGTGTTTCCTCCGGGGGTTCTGCTGATAACGGTCGAAAATTTTATGTTGGTGCCGGTTCAGGCGGAACAAAACCCTATTTTTCAGGCGATTACCCAGAAAGTCTGATTTATTCAGCGTATCGTTATCAGTCCTCCAACGGTCTTCTGCCCTGTAACAGTGCCAGTGGCTGCACGTATTCAGCCGGTTTTTCTGTTCTGAGTTCCAGCACTGGTTCGAGCGGCTCCACGACTTATCAGATTCAATATCAGAATTCTTATTCGACCAGTTCGGGTTCTACAGTCACGGTAGACCGAACGGCGAGCTACACAGTGCTACCTAACGCTAGTTACGATTCGTCTATCACGCCGCAATCAGCTGATATCACGGCTGAACAGGAGGAGACGGCCAAAAATACCCCTCTGAATCCTCAACGGCTGGCCGATGTGGCCAATGCGCTGTTGCTGGATGCCGCCAGCCAGTCAGATTACGCCGGGATTCCGGTGTCCAGTTCCAATCCGCTCGTAACAGCGCAGGATTTCACTGATGCACTGACTGCTGTAGGGCGAACAGAGCCCACTAACGCCGAGTGGACTACGCCATGGGAGGATCTGGAAACAACTAGCGATACTGACACTGGTACAGATACAGGGGGAGGGACTGATTCGGGGTCAGGCAGTGAGACTGCTACTGAACCAACGCTCGATAGTCCTCCTGACGGAAAAACTATTTTGTCGCCTCTGCTAAATATATTCCCAGCCGATTGGGGTAATTTTTCGGTTGGTTCACGTGATGCAGTCTGTCCTGTCGGTGAGTTCGAAATATGGGATAAAAATTTCGTTATCGATTCTCATTGTGGGTTGATTGAACAGAATCGCGAACTGATAAAAATAATTTTTCTGATTGTCTGGGCCTTTTCGGCATTTCGTCGGGTAATGTCCGCATGATAGGGGTTGATTGATATGCTGGCTGCAATCTATGCCGCGCTCGGCTTCCTGCTCCGTTCCGTGGTTATAAAATTTGTTTTTTTGTTCGGGCTTTTTTATATCGTTCAGGAATTCACACCTGTTTTGATCGATTTAATTGATGTTAGCCCGTTACCTGTGGCTGAATTGTTCGCGCAATTACCTGATTCTGTCTGGTTTTGGCTGAATTTGTTCCAGGTTCCTGCGGGCATTTCGATGATGGTGGCTGCAATTATTACCAGATTCATAATTCGTCGAATTCCGGTTATTGGATAGCGGGGCGGTTATGGCGATTTCTGCATATGTTGGCGTTCCGGGGAGTGGTAAAAGTTTTGAGGTTGTCCGCAGTGTAATAATTCCCGCTGTTGCTCAGGGGCGTAGGGTTGTATCTAATATCTATGGCCTGAATGCTGAAAAAATTTATAGTTATGTTCGTGATAATTATAAAAATGCTGAGATTGGCGAGGTTTTGCTTGTTACAAATGAGCAGGTTCAGGACGAAAATTTTTTCCCCTATAAAAATTCAGATTCAGACGGGGTGAAAACCTATTGCCAGCCGGGGGATTTGATTTGTGTCGATGAGGCATGGCGTATCTGGGCCTCGGACTCTAAAATGCCTAAAAACCATAGATCATTTTTGGCAGAACATCGTCATTTTGTTCATCCTGAAACTGGTGTGACCTGTGATTTGGTTGTTGCGAATCAGTCAATTACTAATCTGCCTCGATTTATTCGAGACAGAATAGAAATAACATTCAAAATGACTAAATTGAAAATGCTGGGCCTTAACTCCAGTTATCGCGTTGAAATTTATTCAGGTGCAAAACTGATTAAATCTGAGTTAACCAGCAAACGTAATTACAATTTTGATAAAAAAATATTTCCACTTTATCAGTCCTATGATGGTAACGGTCAGGAAAAAACAGTTGATAAGCGGCAGAGTATTTTTTCTTCCGGCCTTCTCTGGTTAGGCATTATTTTTTTTATGGTTGTTGGTCTCTCGGGAGTTTGGTTTTTATGGGGGTTTTTTCATGGTGATGGGTTGGGGAAAAATGTTAATGACAAAACGGATTCAGCAGCGTTGACAGTTAATGGTGCTGTTCAGGCTAGAACTAATTCGAATTCTGTTCAGGTATCTGTGTCGCGGCCAGCGGTTTCCAGACAGTGGCGTGTTATCGGTGTTATCAGGGATAAGGCGGGGCGTTTTGTCGTTCTTTCTGGTGCGGATGGACGTCAGCGGGTCGAACCAGCGGCGGGGTTTGTTATCAACGGTGCTGTAATTAGTGGTGTTTTAGATGGCGAGATTGTTACGACATGGTCAGGTTCAGGGGTGCAAAAATGAAAAAAACTGTTTTTCTTTCGTCAATGTTGCTGTTTCCCTTTTTTGTGGATGCTGCGGGATCAGGGGTGGATTTCGAACTCAAATCGACACCAGTACCTGATGCTCTGAGCGTTTTTTATACTCAAATTCTGAAAAAGCCTTATCGTTTGTCTCCCGATGTTGTGGCAATGACTAACAAAAATGTTTCTTTTCACCTGATGCCGGAGCAGGACGCTAGAAAATTTTTTATTGATTACATGGCTGATATCGGCGTTCGATCTAAAACAAAAAATGGTGTCGATTTCTACTATGTGCCCTCTCAATCAGCAGAAAAAACAGTTTTGCCGAAATTCAGTTATACCTATAAACCGCTGTATCGGTCTGTCGATTATCTGGCATCACAGATGCAATCATTAGCCAGTGACGGTGGTCAGTTCTCTGGAGGTGGTGAGAAAACGGCTGCTGACATGTTGGTTTTTTACGGTACAAAATCTGAGATTAGACGTGTTTCTGAGGCGCTGCCATTGGTAGATATTCCGGCTGATGAGGTTCTGGTTTCCGGTTATGTTTATGAGGTCCAGAGTACGTCGAAAACGGGTTCAGGTCTGCAACTGGCTGTTAATTTATTGAATTCAAAACTGAATTTACAGATTGGTGGCAGTTCAGCGAGAGGGTATGACAATTTTCTGAAAGTCAGCACAGGATCACTCAGTGCGCTGGTTGAGCTGTTTAACACAGATTCGCGGTTTACCACCGTTTCGGCCCCCACATTGCGGGCGCGTTCAGGTTCTCAGGCTGAATTTTCGGTTGGCAGTTCAACTCCTACGCTGGGAACTGTTAGTTATCAGGGGCAATCGGCAGTTCAGTCTGTGAACTATAAAGACTCTGGGATTATTTTTAAAATTTTGCCGGAGGTTCGTTTTAGTGTGATTGACCTGAATCTGTCTCAGGAATTATCCAATTTCACCACTACTGATAATGGCGTTAATGAGAGTCCGACGCTGATTAAACGGGCAATTTCTACTGATATCTCATTGAAAGATGGGGATATTATTCTGATTGGTGGTCTCGCTGATAACAAAAATACTGATACTAAAACGGGATTTTCGTTGTTTCCTTTTCTCACTAGCAAGGGGAACGATTCAACAAAAACTGATATCGTTATTGTTTTACAGGTACGAAAAATCCGGTGACGCGCTCACCGCAGCGCGGGCGAGGAGGGCGCGTCACCGGATTTTGAGAACCGTATAATAATTCACGGCTCTGTTCATTGCTTGTGTGTCTCAACCAGAACATTATAGATAAAACGCCGGTCAGTGCCAGAATTCATTCTGGTGCTGTCCGGGGTTGGCCGAGCGTAGCGCTGGCAAAACATTTTTGAGGGTACTATGCTATGCAGCAGTTTTCAAAAGTTGAGGTTTTTTCTCTGTCCGCCAAATTCTGCGATCGTTGCGGGCGTCGGGCTGAACTGGCAGCCTCTGAATTTCAGGAGTTTCTGTCTGTAGACCGCGTTGCAGGTTATGGATCGGTTTTTGGTGACGGAGAGTGTCTGAGGCTGGATTTGTGTCAGCATTGCACAAAAACACTTTTGGGAGCGTGGATTCAATCAGGCAAAATTGCCTGATTGGGTGAACGACCCTGAGTTAGACGGGCTCAGGAAAACGAATTCATTTTTCGGTAGTTTGCCGCAATCAGGTTATGAGCCGTCGCGCCACCGCAAAAATTCCTCGTCCTATGCCGTCGCAGTTCGTAACCGCTCAGCATAATCGTTCACGAATCCATTATAGAGTCCATCGGGTGAGCAGAAAAAGTGTTTTTCTGCGTCGATCACCATTGGTGCGCATAATGTATATTATGTTAAATCGCCGATTGAGGGAATCTACGCCACATATCGCATCCACTCCTCTGTATCGCTTTTCTTCACGTGACTCGGTAAAACGCGCCTTACATCCCCGTCCATCTGGGCGGGGTTTTACGGCCCACCTGATATTTGATACCGCCTGAACTCCGCGCTAGAGAAGATTCTCTTCATCCAGAGAAATCACCTGAATGCCGGCATTACGATACGCCTGAACATCATCAGGCAGACGATCCACCACCACCGTGTCAATTCGATCTGCGGCGGTAAATTGGGCAAGCGAGGTGTTATTCAGCTTGCTGTAGTCGCAGACAATAATCACCTGACTGGCGTGTTCCACCATGCCTCGTTTCGTTTCTGCCAGCATGATATCGGCCACGCAGGCGCCGTGTTTCAGCGACAGCGAATTGGTGCCCATAAATGCTTTATCGACGTTTAGCGTGTCGAGAATGGAACGTCCGTTGATCGCCACCACGCAGTGGTATCCCTTCTTAACGATCCCCCCGAGCAGAATCGTTTGAATCGAGGGACTGGCCTCAAGCTCCCGGGCGATTTGGTAATCATTGGTAACCACCGTGACGTTCTGTCTGTCACGAATATTGCGCGCGATATGTAGCGTCGTGGTACCGGTATCCAGCACGATTATATCGCCATCCTCAACCAGCGCCGCCGCGCGCTGGCCGATCCGTTCTTTCGCGCTGAGATTGACAATTTCGCGGGCGTCCGATGCTTGTTCGAAGCTCGCTCGGGTACGAAGAACGGCTCCGCCATGCGTTCGGGTCAGCAACCCCTCCTCTTCCAGCTGGCGGAGATCGGCACGAATGGTAGCGCCAGATACATTAAAGACGTCACACATCTCAGAAACAGCAACTTTGCGTTTTTCCCTGAGAATACCGAGTAACTTCTCCTGTCTTTCTTCTGCAAACATTCTGCCTCTCTCTTTTTTACAGCTCGTTACGCGCGTCGCGGCGCTGGCTTACCTTTGCGTATCAGTCGGGTCCTACGCTGAGCGCATCCAGCCTGTCGTATAAGGCAGCGGATTGCCGGTACAGCGTATCAAAAAGCTCGCAGCAGGCGTGGTAATAATCCCGCAGACGGGGATCCGGTGAGATCAGTTTGTCGAACTGCACCGTTTGCCGCACGCCGCTGGCAAAATCGGCGTACAACCCTACGCCAACCCCGGCGATAATACCGCATCCGGTGACGCCATTCTCCTGATTACGCGTAGATAATATCGGCAGATTGTACGCTGCGGCTTTGATTTCAAGCCACAGCGAGCTGCGCGCGCCGCCGCCGGAAGCGATCATTTGTTGGGGATACTGCCCGCACTTCTGCAGCTGCCGAAGATTGCGCCAGGATGCAAAGGCCACCCCTTCCAGAACTGCGCGGAATAAATGACCGCGGCGATGCTTGCGCTGCAGGCCAAAAAACTGTGCCCGCGAGTTCGTGTGTTCGGCCAGACGTTCTCCCGTCAGATAGGGAAGAAACAGCAGCCCTTCTGCCCCCGCCGGCACCGCCGCCGCTTCCTGTAAAAGCTGTGGATGCGTAATATGGTTATCGGCAAGTGCCAGCCGCGCCCAGCGAACGGCATCGCCGCCGGCGTCGAGGATCGTAAATCCGCCCCAGGCCGCGTTGGCAAGATGAAGATTATTAACCAGCGGATGGTGTAACGGCCGCGGCGACACCACCGTCATCAGCGTCGACGTGCCGGTTGAATCAGACGCCATCCCCGGTTCATACACACCCGAGCCCAGCAGAGAGGCCGCCATATCCGACGTCCCGGCAACCACCGGGATACCCGCCGGCAGGCCCGTCAGGTCGGCTGCGCGCTGCGTCACCTGACCGATTATGTCGCTGGAAAGTTTAAGCTCCGGGAGCTGATCGACCCGCAGACCAAACGTTTCGCAGGCTTGCGAAGACCAGCTACGGGTTTCGCTGTCCATCAGGAAATAGCACGACGCTTCGCTATAATCGGTCGCCATGGCACCGGTCAGCATGAAATTAATATAGTCCTTCGGCATTAATACTTTGGCGAGCTGCGACCAGCGATCCGGATGATTTTCGCGCCACCAGGCTAACTTGAAAGCGGGCCATGCTGCCGCAGGCGGATTATTCAAATGCGCCAGCCACTTTTCCCAACCTTCGCGCGCGTTAAAGGCGTCAACTTGCGGCTGGCTGCGCTTATCATTCCACAGCAACGCCCTATCCTCCACCAGCTCGCCACGGTCGTCCAGAAGGACGGTGCCATGCATCTGTCCGCAAGCACCAATAACCGCAATTTGCGCTGCCGTTTCAGGATAGCGGTAAAGCACCTCGCGTATACAGTCGCAGGCGGCCTGCCACCATAAAGACGGGGCCTGTTCTGACCAACCTGCACGCGGCGTGGTTTGCTCATACTCTCTTTGCGCAAAGCCGATCATCGCGCCGTCAATGCGCACAATAGCGGCGCGGGTACTGCCAGTGCCAACATCAATCGTGAGTATTTTATCTTTCATCACTAACTCCGGTGACGTCTTAAGGCGGGCCACCAGGCCCGCGGTCTCTCAGTTTAATCGGCGTTCAGCTCGGGAAAACGTTCCGGGTGCTGCTCCAGTTCAGCCAGCACCTTGGTTACCGCGCCATGGCTCATGCCAAAGCGGCGCACGCCAAGCTGGTACAGCGCACGCACCGTGGCCAGATCGCGAATGCCCCCGGCGCCTTTGATATCGATTCGGCCTTTAAGCTGGTCGGCGATGATCCTGACTTTTTCCACGGTGGCGCCGGTGGGCGCCCAGCCGGTAGAGGTTTTGACCCACTTCATCCCCACCTCTACGGCAATTTCGCACACGCGACGAATCTGCTCCTCATTAAGATAGTGCGTTTCAAGGATCACTTTGGCCGGTACCGGGGCGGCGGCTTCCACCACGCGGCGCAAATCTTCGCGCACATAGTCATAATCGCCGGAGAGCACTTTGCCGATATTCACGACCATATCCACTTCCCGAGCGCCGTCGGCAATCAGCTGCCGCACTTCCTGAACCTTGGTATCGGTGGTATGCCCACCGCCGGGAAAGCCGACCGGACCGCCAATCATCACCTTACGCACCCTGCGCAACCGCAATATTTCGCTGACGGCGGGCAATACCCTGCTGACGCAAATCGTCTATATGGGCATTAACGTTGTACTGCCCCCGTATCTTTATCACGTCTCCGGCCTGTCGCTGGCGGCGTCCGCCGGGCTGAGTATTATCTTCACGCTTACCGGTACCCTGGGTCAGGTAATCTGGCCCTGGCTGTCGGATAGCTTTGGCCGTAAACGAACCCTGATCGTCTGCGGTCTGTGGATGAGTATCGGCATTGCGCTGTTCTATTTCGCCACCAATATGCCGCGCCTTATCGCCATTCAGCTATTTTTTGGCCTGGTGGCCAACGCCGTGTGGCCTATCTACTACGCCATGGCGTCGGACTCCGCCGAAGAACGCGCCACCTCTACCGCTAACGGAATTATCACCACGGCGATGTTTATCGGCGGCGGCATTTCGCCATTGCTTATGGGCTGGCTCATTCAGTTTGGCGGCGGCTGGGAAAATCCAGCGGGTTATATCTACGCCTTCTTTACCATGGCGGGATGTGCGCTGCTGGGGATGTTATTACAGCTCATGACCACCGATAAAACGCCGCGCAAAGCGCATTAACGCAGGAGAACGTATGAAGATTGTTATCGCGCTGGATTCGTTTAAAGGTAGCTGTAGCGCGCAGGCCGCTTGCGCAGCGGTAGCCCAGGGATTGCGCCGGGTTGACCAGACGCTGGAGCTGGTCGAAATGCACGTGTCCGACGGCGGAGAGGGACTGCTGTCGACTCTGGCGGATAGTCCGTTGCTTAAGGGGGCGGTGTGGCAACAGCAGCGCTGTACCTCGCCTTACGGTCTCTCCGTGCAGGCGGATTTCCTGATCCTGCCCGGCGAGCGGGCCATTATCGAGATGGCGCAAAGCTGTGGGCTCGAACTCACGCCGCCAGCGCAGCGGGATGTGCGTCAGGCCAGCAGCTACGGGCTGGGCGAACAGGTAAAGGCGGCGCTGGACGCCGGGTGTCGGCACTTGATTATCGGCCTGGGCGGCAGCGCGACCAACGATGGCGGCATCGGTTTTGCCCAGGCGCTCGGCGCACGATTCTGGCGTAAGGACGGCACCCTGCTGCCGGCTCCCGCGGCAGGTCAGGACCTGGCGCATATTCAGCGCATCGATTTGAGCGGTCTGGACCCGCGTCTACAGCAAAGCGAAATACAGGCCTCCTGCGATGTCACTAACCCTCTGCTTGGCGAGCATGGCGCCACCTGGGTGTATGGCGCGCAGAAAGGCGCGGACGAGGCGGCGCTCTGCGAACTGGAGGCGGGAATGGCGCATTATAGCCAGCTGCTTACGCAAATCCTCGGATTCGACGTCAGCGGACGGCCCGGCGCCGGGGCCGCGGGCGGTATGGGGGTTGCGCTTATCGCCTATACCGGCGCCACGCTGCGTCCGGGCATTGACCTGGTGCTGGAGCTGCTTAACGCCGACGACCATCTTCGCGATGCCGCGCTGACGATCGTGGGTGAAGGCTGGCTCGATCGGCAGAGCGCCTTTGGTAAGGCCCCGGTGGGCGTGGCAGGCAAAGCCGCACGCCATGGCGTGCCGGTTGTGGCCCTTTGCGGCGGGCGTGATGAGAGCAGCCGGCAATTATATCAACACCATATTGACGCAATGTGGTCTATTTGCCAGCGCCCTATGGCGCTGGCAGAGTCGATGAACACATGCGAACCGCTCCTCGCCGACGCCGCGGAGAATGTTCTACGAACCTTTCTGAGCGGGTGGCGCGGAGAGGCACATAAGCGGATAACTGTATGATTATTACAACAGCGCTGGCTAATGAAATTGTCGCCCGGGCAATGGCGATAATTCATCATAACGTGAATGTGATTGACCATCATGGACAGATCATTGCCTCAGGTGAGCGGCATCGTATCGGCGAACAGCATGAAGTCGCCCGGGAGGTAATACGCACCGGGAAACGCATTTGTATTAACAACGCCGCGGAAGCCGCGCATTTTCACAACGTGCATCCTGGTATTAATCATCCCATTATCTATGACGATCGCGTGGTGATGGTGGTAGGCATCAGCGGCGATCCCGCGGCGATAAGCCGCTATGCTGAACTGGCGGTGCTCACCGCCGAACTGCTGGTCCGCCAGGCCATAGAGATGCGGGAAACCAACTGGCGGCAACGTCTGCGTGACACCTTGTTTTGTCAGTATCTTGAACAAGGGGCTACACCCGCCGGGCAAGAAGCGCTTCATCGCCTGTTGGAACTTGGTTTCGATTTTGATACACCGCGGGTTCCGATCGTAGTGACCGTGCAGGTCGAACAGCATCAGTTAAGCGACATACTGAGTACGCTGTTGCGGGAATTCTCGCAGCTCTCCGCCGTAAGTGATGTTATTTTGCTGGGCAGCCATGAAATATTGATCCTCAACGCGCTAAGCGAAGCCCAGGAAACCCTGCTGCGGGGCATTGAGTTTGTACTGAGTAATCAGATAAGCCATTACCATATCGGGATTGGCGTGCAGGCGGACAGCGCCCCGGACATTCGCGAGGCCATTCGGTTCGCCCGCTCGGTGATCGAAGTGGGTAGCAAAGTGCAGCCGCAGCGGCAGATCTACTACTTTCGCGAAATGGCAATGCTCTGCCTGTTCAGGGTGCTGGAAGACAGCTATATGGTCAATTTTTTTATCAATAACGTACGCCAGCTGCTTGAGCATGATTCCGGCGAAGTGCTGCTGGATACCCTGAGCAGCTTTATTGCCAATAATGCCGAACCGGGCAAAACGTCGCTGCTGTTGGGGATTCATCGTAATACGCTCACCTATCGGCTGCAGCAAATTAAAAAGCATATACAGCTCGATCCGATGGTCTTCACCGACCTGACGCAGCTGGCGGTGTCGGTACACTGTTATCGCCGGCTGAATCCGCGCCAGAGCGAATGGATTGATAGCTTAAGCTAACGTACGGTAGATTCGAATTGATGCCCCATCCGCCAGGATAAGTGGCCACCATGGCCACTTCTTTCCTGGCGTGGGTAGGAAACTACGCTTTTGACGACGGCGACAGCCACTGATATACCGCAGACAAATCCTCTCCGGCATATCCCGCGTCCGTCGCCTGCTGCCACAGTTCGGCGATGTTTTCCAGCCCCGGCATCGTGTGCGGCTCGGCCAGGGAAAGCGCCAGCCGGGCATCTTTCAGGGCATGCGCCAGCTGCATCTGCGGGGTAAACTGCTCGCTGGCGATGGCGTCCAGTTTCACTTTGACATAGGGCGCCGCCAGCGGGCCGCCTTCCAGGGCGCTCCACAGCTGGTCGGGGGTGAAGCCCAGCGTCTTCGCCAGCTGGGCGCTCTCCGCGATGCCCTGCATCATCGAAATCAGCCAGGCATTGAGGACCAGCTTCATTTTCTGGCTGTTGCCCGCCTCGCCAAACCACTGCGTCCCGCGGGAGATAGCCGCAAACACCGGTTCGGCAGCGGCGCCCTTTTCCCTATCGCCGCTGGCGAGCACCAGGATCTGTGCCTTCTCCGCGGGGGCTTTGGTCCCCGACACCGGGGCATCGATATAGGTCATCGCTGGCTGAAGTTCCCGCAACAACGCGATGGCCTGCCGGGTCTCCGGCAGGCCAATGGTGCCCATCTGGCAATAGATCGCCTGCGGCTGACAGGCGGGCGCGATTTGCGCCAGTACCTCGAGGGTGGCCTCGCCGTCGGCGAGCATACTGATGATCACCTCGGCATCGGCCACCGCCTGCTGCGGCGTGGCGTGCAGAGATAACCCATGCGCCTGTAAATCTTCGCCGCGGGCTGGCGAACGGTTCCAGCCGGCAACGGTAAAGCCGTTTTTCAGCAGGTTACTGGCAAAAGCGTGTCCCATGGCGCCGAGTCCCAGCACCGCGACCTTTGGTAATGTACTCATCTTGTCTGTCCTGATTCGCGTCTTAATAAAAGCGGACCTCTACTATCGCATCTCTGGCACGGATGTCAGTAGCAATAACGGGCATGAAAAGTGACACTGTCACTAATGTTCTCAAGGCTGACGAAGCCATTCCAGTAAGCGGCGCATCGCTGGCGACAGGCTGGCGTCATCCTGATAGCACAGGCACAAACGGCGCTGCGCCCAGCGGTCCTGTAACCCGATGACGGCAAACGAATAGCGCTGCCGGTAACGCTCGGCAATAACGCGCGGCAGGATCGCCCCGCCGGCGCCGTGCGCCACCATCTCGCAAAGCCCTGCAAAATGGCTCATCCTGACCCGAACGTTTAGCGCCTGGCCGAGTTCAGCTGCGTGCTGTTCGATATGCTGCTGTAGCGCACTGGTCTGATAGAGGGCGACCAACGGCTCGTTGAGCACCGCCGCAAACGCCACTTCCTCTTTTTCGGCCAGAGGGTGAGCTGGCGGCACGATCAGCACCAGCGGGTCGTCAGCGACGGGATCGAGGCGCAGCGGCCCGGGGTCGACCGCATCGGACACCACTCCGGCCTGCGCCACGCCCGCCAGGATACAGCTGACGATATCCGCGCTGGTGCGTTCTTCGGTTTCGATCTGCACCGCCGGGTGCGCTGCCATCCAGGCGGCGAGCTTCCCCGGCAGAAAGGCCGACATCGCCGAGGTGTTGGCGAACAGGCGCAGCGTCCCCCGCTGACCGCAGGCGAAGGCGTGCATCGCCTGGCGCAGACGCTGCTGCTGCGCAAGAAGCGGGCGGGCATGGCGCGCCAGTACCTCCCCGGCCTCTGTCATCGTCACCCCGCGGGCATGACGGTGCAACAGCGGCACGCCGATCTCGGCCTCCATCTTGCGCAGCCTCTCACTGGCGGACGCCAGGGCCAGATGGGCATTCGCCGCTCCGCCGGTGATACTGCCGGTATCCACGATGGCGATAAATAGCCGCAGATCGGCCAGATCCAGTCGCATCAGGCCCTCCTTTCCCTTCGGTTTTTCCGTAGTCTATGGCCAACATACCGCATTGTGGCCCTCACGACCAGCTGTTTCAATGCCCCTTTCTACCCTGAAAAGTGAGCCATAATGTTCGATTTACACACGATCTCTTTCCTGTTGATCTTTATTGCCGCCGGGCTGGTCAAAGGGGTGACCGGCATGGGATTGCCCACCGTGGCGATGGGCCTGCTTGGCCTGCTGATGCCGCCGCAGGCCGCAGCGGCGCTGCTGGTGCTTCCCTCGCTGCTCACCAATCTCTGGCAGTTACTGGCAGGCCCGGCGCTGGCGCAGATTGTACGCCGTCTCTGGCTTATGATGACCGGGATTATTATTGGCACGTTGGCCGGGTCCTCACTGCTGATCGGCCTCAATCCTCGGTGGTCGGCGCTGGCGCTTGGCGCCGCATTGATAGTCTATGCCGGGTATGCGCTCTGCAGTCCGGTGTTTCAGGTTTCCGGCCGCGTGGAGAAGTGGCTGTCGCCGCTCATGGGCGGGCTGACCGGCGTTATCACCGGGGCGACCGGGGTATTTGTTATTCCGGCCGTTCCCTGGCTACAGGCGCTGGGCTTTCGTCGCGACGAGCTGGTGCAGGCCCTGGGGTTGTCGTTCACCCTTTCCACTCTGGCGTTGGCGGCTGGCCTCGCCCTGCACGATGGCTGGCATGATGATGCATGGCTATTGTCGGCGCTGGCGCTGTTGCCGGCGCTGCTCGGCATGTGGCTGGGACAGCGGATCCGCTCGCGTCTCAGCCCGCAGCGCTTTCGTCAGGGCTTTCTGTTGTTCCTGCTGGCGCTGGGGATAGAGCTGATCGCCCGGGGATGGCTGGTCTGAATCCTCTAGCGGCGGGTAATGTGCTTCACATTGTACTTACTGGTGTTCTGGTAGATCTCTGAGAAATCGACGATCGCCCGGTTCTGGGCGTAGCTGATCGACTGCACCCGCAGCAGGAGGCTGTTTGGCGCCACCTGCAGCAGCTCCGCCTGCTCACGGGTCGCCAGCACCGGGGTATAGCTGCGGTGGCTCTCAATGATGGTGATATGGCACTCTTTTTTGAAATAGTTGAACTTAGACTGCTCGAGGTTACCCACGCTGAGCCAGGGGAAGGTGGCGAATGGGATATAGCTGTTTTCCACCAGGATTGGGACCTCATCGATCAGCCGCAGCCGTCTGACGTAATACACTTTCTCCCCCGGCTGGATCTTTAACTGCTGGGCAATGGCTGGCGGGGCATCAAGCAGCGTAAATTCAATAACTTTGTTACGGTAGTTGGTGACGCCCACCACCTGCATCTGGTAGTTAAAGCCCTCCAGTTCCCCGCCATGATAGTTACTTTTACGCACAATGCAGGTTCCGCTGCCGTGCCGCCGCGCGATCAGCTTTTCTTCCTCCAGTAGCGCCAGCGCTTTGCGCAGCGTCATCACCGAGACCTTCAGCTCCGCGGCGAGCGCTTTTTCGCTGGGCAGCATATCGCCGACGGCATAGTCGTCGCTGTTGATGCGGGTCCTCAGTTCAGTGGCAATCTTTTTATAAATCACTTTTAGATGTCTCGATGGAGTGGCGCCAGTCAACGGTAACCATGAATAACTTCCTGTAATTAGATGATTATTTTTATCTTGCAGCGAAAAAATCAACAATGACACATCTATAAATCACGCCATATTTATATATCTGTCCAGCAATAATATATATGACTTTCGTCACAGATGGTCCTTTTCCTGCTCGGGTTCCCGGTGGTCTGCTCCTAGTCTGATAAGCCTATTCATCAGGTGATGACAGCGGTCTGCAAAGACGAGAGGACAACCATGATTGGAGTGAAAAAGCTTCAGGACTTTTCCAAGGCGATGATCGGGCCGGTGCTGTATCTGCCAGCTATCGGCCTGTTGATCGCCCTGTTCAGCATGACGACCAACCGGCTGTGGGTGGATGAAAGCAGCGGGCTCTACCTGATGGGGAAATTTGTCTCCAGTATGCTCTGGGCGCTGATGAACCATCTTGGGTTTCTGTTCTGCCTTGGGCTGGCCAGCGGTCTGGCGAAAACCCGCAAGGCCGAAGCGGCCTTCGTGGCGGCCATGACCTGGCTGATGTACCTGGCGGCGAATAATAGCTGGCTAACCCTCACCCATCGCCTGGCGACCGGAGCCACCAACGCGCAACTGTACGGCAGCGGACAAACCTTTATCTTCGGTTTTCAGGTTATCGATATGGGCGTATTCCTTGGGATTATCCTTGGCTGCGCTGTCGCCTTTGTCCATAATCGCGTGGTTGGGATTGAGTTTCGCGGCGCGCTGTCGATCTACGGCAACAGTAAGCTGGTGCTGATCGTGATGCTGCCGCTGGTTGGCGTGTTCGCCATCGCCACCGTCTATCTCTGGCCGGTGGTGGAGCTGGGCATTTCGGCGCTGACCGGCTTTATGAAATCCTTTGGCGCCATCGGGGTCTTCCTGTACGGCTTTCTCAACCGGTTCCTGATCCCCACCGGGCTGCATCATCTGATCTGGTCGCCGTTCGTTTTTACCTCTATCGGCGGTCAGCTGCTGATCGATGGTCAGACCGTCATTGGCGCTAAGCCTATTTTCCTGGCCGAAATCGCCCGCCACCCCGTTGACGCGCTCAGTGATTCCGCCCGTTTCCTCACCTATGGGATGGTGAAGATTTTTGGCACCGCCGGCATGGCGCTCGCCTTCTACCGTACGGCGAAAGCGGAGAATAAGCAGCGGTTGAAAGTCACGCTGATCCCCTTGATTGTTACCTCCGTCCTGGTGGGGATCACCGAACCTTTTGAGTTTCTCTTTATCTTCACCGCCCCATTGCTGTGGCTTATCTACTCCCTGCTGGACGGTTTTTTCCAGATGCTGGCCTGGCTGCTTCACGTCAGGGTCTGCGCCACTAACGGTCTCATCGATTTCGTCGTCTATAACCTCCCGGCGGGAGTCAGCGCGACACGCTGGCCGGTGTTTGTCGCCCTCGGTCTGCTGGAAACCGCGACCATGTACCTGGTCGGCACCTTCTGTATTACCCGTCTGCGGCTGCTCACCCCGGGCCGCGAAACCGCAGCCGAAGATGAGCATTCGCAACAGGCTAATAGCGAGCATCCGGATAAAGGCGCGCTGGTGATTGCCGGGCTGGGAGGGAAAGAGAATGTCTGTGCGGTGGGCAACTGTTTTACCCGTCTGCGGGTTGATGTGCGGGACCCCGCCCTTATCCAGCAGACGCTGTTGAAAGAGAGCGGCGGGAGCAGCGTGCTGATTAAAGGAAACCATGTCCAGGTTATCTATGGCCTGGGAGTTAACAAAATTCGAACGGCGGTCAACGCCAGTCTGGGTGTTACTGAATAACGAGGTGGTAAATGAAAGATAATTTTGTGGTCACCATTGCCGGCGGCGGCAGTACTTATACCCCTGGGATTGTGATGATGTTACTGGAAAATATGTCGCGCTTTCCCCTGCGGGAGATCCGTCTGTATGACAACCATCACCAGCGTCAGAAGACTATCGGCGACGCCTGCGCCATCCTGGTGGCTGAACGCTTCCCACAGGTGAAGTTCAGCTATACCACCGATCCGCAGGCGGCCTTTACCGACGTCGATTTCGTGATGGCGCATATTCGCGTTGGCCTGTATGAGATGCGGGAAAAGGATGAAAAGATCCCGCTGAAATATGGCGTGCCGGGCCAGGAGACCTGTGGTCCGGGTGGGATTGCCTACGGTATGCGCTCGATTGCAGGGGTGCTGGAGCTGGTCGATTATATGCAGCAGTACGCTCCAGGGGCCTGGATGCTCAACTACTCCAACCCGGCGGCTATCGTCGCGGAAGCGACCCGTCGCCTGCGGCCCGACGCGCGCATCATCAACATCTGCGATATGCCGGTGGCTATCGAGGGTCTGTTCGCCGACATCCTCGGCCTGCCGTCGCGCAAAGCGCTGAACGTTCGTTACTATGGCCTGAACCACTTCGGCTGGTGGACCAGCATCACCGATAAAGCCGGTAACGATTTGATGCCGGCGCTGAAGCGTCACGTGGCGGAGCAGGGATACAGCAGCCCAAAAGAAGACTTTCAGCATAAGGCGCCGAGTTGGATCGAGACCTTTAAAAAGGTGAAGGATGTGTTTGCCCTCGATCCGTCGACGCTGCCTAACACCTATCTGAAATACTATCTCTACCCGGACTATGAAGTGGCGCATTCCGACCCGGAGTTTACGCGGGCCAACGAGGTGATGGCCGGACGCGAAAAAGAGGTCTTTGATATGGCCCGGGAGATCACCCGTCGCGGCACGGCGGAAGGCGCGCATTTCCATGCCGGGGCCCATGCCACCTTTATCGTCGACCTCGCCTGCGCCATCGCCTTTAACACCCAGGAGCGGATGCTGTTGATCGTCGAGAACAACGGAGCCATCGCCAACTTCGATGAGACGGCGATGGTGGAAGTCCCCTGCCTGGTGGGCGTTAATGGTCCGGAACCGCTGGCGATGGGGAAAATCCCGTCATTCCAGAAAGGGTTGATGGAGCAGCAGGTGGCAGTTGAGAAACTGGTGGTTGACGCCTGGATTGAGGGCAGTTACCAGAAACTGTGGCAGGCCATCGCCCTGTCGAAAACGGTGCCCAGCGCTTCGGTGGCGAAAGCCATCCTCGATGAACTGATCGTCGCCAACGAAGGCTACTGGCCCGCACTGCACTGATCTTTTTCGTGATGGGTAAGATGCAGAGAATCCCCCTTCTCTGCATTTTTACCCGGTGTTTCCCCCGGTGATGCATTCATCCTTAACCTCCTCCCCCGTGGGCAAAGCGAATCGCTCATTTCCCCCTTCAGACCGGAGGTAAAAGGCCTCTATCTTCATTTTGCCCCGATCGTGACAATGAAATATAAATTCTATTCTTCAATATTATGGCGTAAAAATGTGATCTGCGTAGTATTCTTCGATTTACATTAACCCACTGAAAACAACATCGTTATTACCTCACTGTAAATTTAACCTGCTTTTCATGGGGATATACTCCCTTTAGCCTTTGTGATTGGCTTCATGCATTTACCATTCTGCAACACTGATTTGAAATTAAATTTTCATAATGTGATCTTGTTGCATGTTCATTCCATTTCTTTGTGCCATATTCTTACCACGGTAAATCGCCGGAGCGACAGCAACGTGCCACACCAGAGCGCTGTTCATCGGCAAATGTCGTCGCGACTGACGCACTAAAGACCGCTAACCCGCAAAGGAGAACGGATATCGACTACATCCATGTCAACACCAAGCCGTAAACCTCTTTGACCGCCATTGCTTAGCGTACCCTGCCTTGTGCTGAGCAATTACACAAAGAAGAAAATCATTTAATTCAGTTAGATACGACAACACAGGCGTGATAAATCCTGACTGGGGAGATGTATTTTTATCTTGTGTCGTTCAACAAAATAAAGGGACTACCATGTCATTTATAACAAACCTGAACCAGCAACAGAGAAAACGACTTCATCAGATCACCTTAGTGGCCACCTTCGGCGGCCTGCTTTTCGGTTACGACACCGGCGTTATCAACGGCGCCTTTTCCTCACTGAAGCAGTACATGGCGCTAACCCCAACCACCGAAGGGCTGGTAATGAGCGTTCTGCTGGTCGGCGCCGCGCTGGGCAGCGTGTTTGGCGGCAAATTTGCCGATTACTTCGGCCGGCGTAAATATTTACTCTTTCTCTCCTTTGTTTTTCTCATCGGCGCGTTGCTTTCCGCCGCGGCCCCCGATATCACTACCCTGCTGATTGCCCGCGCCCTGCTGGGCTATGCCGTCGGCGGCGCTTCGGTCACCGCCCCCACTTTTATTTCAGAAGTGGCGCCTACCGAGATGCGCGGCAAGCTGACCGGCCTGAATGAAGTCGCCATCGTCATTGGCCAGCTGGCGGCGTTTGCCATCAACGCGATCATTGGCATCATCTGGGGCCATCTGCCGGACGTCTGGCGCTATATGCTGCTGGTACAAGCGATTCCGGCCATCTGCCTGTTCGTTGGCATGTGGCGCGCGCCGGAGCTACGATCTTTGATGTTGCGGATAGCCTGATAGTGGAGCGAAAACTCCCCGGCGTGAATACCGCGCCGGATATCGGCGGCCATCATATTGCGCTGCCGCGTCTTGTCATCCATTTCACGTTCATACCAGCAAATCTTATGGTCGAGGCTGCTTTTTGCCCGATACATAGCCAGATCGGAATTGCTCAGTATCGTATTAATATCCGTGCCGTCCTCCGGGTAGACTGAGATGCCAATGCTGGCGGAGAGAACCACTTCCGTCGCGGCAAACGTCTGCTTACCGCTGAAGCAGTGCCACAGGCGCGCAGCAAAGGCATCCACTTCACCTTCATCGGAAAAAGGTTTAACGGCCACAAACTCATCGCCGCCGAAGCGGGCGACCATCTCCTCCTTCTGCAGCGTTTTGAGCACGGCGCCCGCCACGCGCTGCAGCAGCTGGTCACCAATCAGATGGCCCTGCAGATCGTTAATCTCTTTAAATTTGTCTAAATCGATCGTGAAAATGGCAAAGCGGCGGGCATCATTTCCAGTGATCAGCTTCTCCACCCGTTCAAAAAACTCCACCCGATTGGGTAAACCGGTTAACGCATCGTAGCGCGCCATCCAGGCGATGCGGTCGTTAATCGCCTTCTGTTCACTAATGTCGCGGGTAATTTTGGCAAAACCCAGCAGGGTGTTCTGCTCATCGCGGATGGTATCGATCATGACATGCGCCCAGAATCGGGACCCGTCTTTGCGATACCGCCAGCCTTCCCCTTCAAACTGCCCGCTACGCAGGGCGATTTCCAGGTTTTTTGCGGGTACACCGGAGAGTTGCTCAGCTTCGCTATAGAAGAGACCGAAGTAGCGACCGATGATCTCATCGCTCAGGTACCCTTTTGCCCGGCGGGCGCCCTCATTCCAGCTAATGACCGTGCCGTCGGCGCTCAGCATATAGATGGCATAATCTTTAACGCTTTCAATAAAGTGGCGATAGGCAATATCCGTCAGGTGATCGTTACTCATGGTACAGCGCTCTCTGTGGCTTGATCGTGGCAAAACGCATTAGATATAGCAGAATTACGCCTATTAAGAATACAAGGAGATAGCCTTTTGTTGGCCTCTTTCTGACCCGGACACCGCAGTAGGCGCGGCGGACGCTCTCGTTAAGCGTAGTGGACCAGGCCGTCCGAAGGAGTGATATTCCCCGCGATTTTTGCACTTAGGTCGCCCACTAATAGTTACTTTTATTGATTAAAAAGTTTGATTGAAAGAATAAATAAAAGGAGTAATGTTAATAATACTTTCTATGGAGGTTAAATATGTTGCGTGATTATTTAAAAGTGGAAAAAGAAGACCAGCTTGTTGAACAACAGAGTCGGCATGACAATAGCCAGCATTATTCTTCGGTGACCGAATGGGTTATTTTAAGTAAAGATGGCCAGCGCAAAGGCCGGGTATCCCTGTTCGACCGCTTCACCACCCGCCGCTCCTGGAGCGACAGTTTCCGCATTACGCAGTTCGATAATGCGGGTAAAGTGGTGGTGGATAAACTCACTGACGCGCTGTAAATCCTTCGGATTCCCGGCCTGACGGGAGACTATTAATACGCAAAATTAACACCTGCATAAAATATATTGATGCGTCGCCATCATGTTATTTTCTTTCTGCATACCGATAATCTAATGGGTAATTTTCGCCATGGTGCACAGCGCGAATTTTTAACCCGAAAAAATGCTGAATATAAGCCCGCTGGTCGGGCTTTTTTGCATGGTGCTCGCCATCTACGCCACAAAATGCCAAGGACATCCCGCGCTGGATTGTATACGATGTATATACGAATCATTACGGTATATATCTATGGGAATCGTCAAAATCTCCGATCTGCTGCACGATGATATTCGTGATGCCAGCAAAGCCATGTCCCGCTCCGTCAATGCCCAGGCGGAATACTGGATCCGTCTGGGCATGATGAGCGAACTCTACCCTGAGCTTAACCACCAGCAGATCAAACTGCTGATGCTGAAATCCGGCTCTGACCGTCTGCTGGAGGTGATCAATGCCATCAATAATCATTAAAACCGCCGACGAACTCGCCCGGCAGCGCCATGCCGGCCAGCTGCTGGCGTCAGTGTTTGATATGCTGGATACTTTTATCGTTCCCGGCGTAACGACGATGGCGATTAACGATCGAGTGGAAGATTTTATCGTCAACCAGCTGCACGCCCGCCCGGCCAGCAAGGGGCAATACGATTTTCCCTATGTGTTGAACACTTCCATTAACGATGTGGTGTGCCACGGGATCCCCAAAGCGACCGAACATCTGCGCTCCGGGATGATTGTTAACGTCGATATCACCCTCGAGAAAGCGGGCATGATTGCCGACTCCAGTAAGATGTACCTGATAGGCGATGTCTCCCCGCTGGCCCGCCGGCTGGTAAAGACTACCTATGAAGCGATGTGGAAAGGCATTGAGGTGGTGAAGCCTGGCGCGACGCTGGGCGATATTGGCCACGCTATTCAGCGCTGGGTGGAGGAACATGGCTATAGCGTGGTCAGAGAATATTGCGGTCACGGCGTCGGTCAGGAAATGCATGAGGAACCGCAGGTGCTGCATTACGGCCGCCCCGGAGAAGGCGCCGTGCTGCAGGAAGGCATGGTGTTCACCATTGAGCCGATGGTCAACCAGGGCGACAGCCGTATCAAAACCAAAAAAGATGGCTGGACGGTGGTTACCCGCGATAAAAAACTCTCCGCGCAATGGGAGCACACCGTGGCCGTTACCGCCAACGGTTTTGAGGTGCTGACGTTACGCGACGATGAACAGTCGCGGATCCGCTGAGTTGCTTCCCTTTCTCTATGACGGTGGGCCGCTTTCCGATCCCGGAGCTCGCTTGGGCGCCAGACGACACCTGATTCTGCCGCCGGGCGGCGGCAATAATTGTTTTCATGAATGATTTCTGCGCGCGCGCCTGCCCGCTGGTTATGGCTGATGCGCGCATAAACCGCACAACGGTTTATCCTTTACCTTCTTGCATCAGCTTACTCTTCATTGCCTTTATCCTACCTTAGCGATAGCGAATAATGACATCCGCTTCACTATGCTGCGCATTTCGCCAGTGAATACTGACCTCACCGCGATTGTCCGGCATGGCGTAGCGAGGACGGTTGTTTGTCAAGGCGACCTGTTCCGGTGAATGGTGCTGGCACGAGACATCGATACGATCGTGCCGGGGGGCAATAACACAGGCCGGATTGATGACCCGTCCTGAAAAATGAACCTGGCCGGAAAGCGCAGCAGACGACGCCAGCGGCGCCAGGCACAGACATAGCAGAGCGAGACGGAATGGAGACATAGCAATCTTCCTTGATAACGGGTGACACTGAGCGGCACAGCATCGTTTCTGTGCCCTACAACCTGCGGCTTCCTGCCGTCACTCCACGCTACTGCAAAATAGCGGCAGCGTAAATGATTATTCCGGGCCACCCGGTCAACTGCCGGGATTAACAGCAACTTTTTCGTAAAATTTGCTCAGAACAGTTATCTCCCGGAAATAATGCATTATACATATGGGACTCTTTTTAATATTTAATGAGATTATACTTACACCAAAAAATAAATAATGTTACAGCTTAACACATCTTATCAATGGGCCTTTACGATGTTCTCCGTATAATCCCGCCCCCGACGGTAATATACATTAGTGATGCTTACCGTTTTTTGTGAACAGAAATAAAAAACATGCTTTAAAAATGTTAAATGCTTTTGTTAACTTGTGATTATTTAATAAGGTTTGAGTATGAAAGAAAAAGGCACCCTGCTGGTTGTTGGTTCACTGCTGGCCTTAAGTCTGGCTACTGTGACCACCGCCCGCGCGGCGGGTACACTGAATTTCACCGGTAAAATTATTAACGAGTCCTGCCAGATCGCCAATAACGGTGGCGATGTTAATGTCGATTTTGGCAACGTCGATATGTCGGCGCTGAAATCCCATGAAGCGAAAACCGCAGAAACGCCGTTCACTATCAACCTCACCGGTTGCCCACTGGCGCAGAACATCAGTATCAGCCTGGAAGGTACTCCGGACACCAACGCTAACGGCACCAGCGCCGCCGTGCTGGCGCTCTCCGACGCCGCGGATACCGCCAAAGGGGTGGGCATTGAAGTCTTCTCTTCCCCTGACGGCTCAACGGAAGGCACTCAGCTGACCTTTGACAAGCAGAGCAAAACGGCGGTTTCGCAAGCCGACGAAAACGGTGATATTGCATTTAACTTTATTGCCGATCTGAAGAGCGATTCCTCACAGGATGTCACTGCCGGCAATATTAATGCCACGGCCAATATTGATATTGTGTACGAATAGAATGTCCTGATTGCCACTTTTCCAAGGGCAGCGTCCCCCTGCCCTTATTCTCATTCCTCGTGACCGGATCCTCAATTATGCAGTGTTATAAAGCGGCTTTTATCCTGAGCCTTCTCTTTTGCCCGTTCCTGGCGTCTGCCGCCGGGGTTGCCATTGCCGGCACTCGTGTCATTTATAATGAACAAAGCCATGAGGCAGACATCACGGTAAAAAACACCAATCCTCACGATCCGGTGCTTATTCAGAGCTGGGTAGACGATCTGGCTGATAATAATAAATCACCGTTTATCGTCACCCCGCCATTGTTCCGTCTGGATGCCGGAGACAGCAACGATCTGCGCGTGTTATTAACCTCGGCGCAAATGCCAAACGATCGGGAAAGTTTGTTCACCCTGAATATCAAAGTGATCCCTGCCAATACCGCGCCGGCTGGCGAGAACATTCTGCAATTTGCTATAAAGAATCAACTGAAGCTCATTTATCGCCCGGCAGGGCTCCCTGGCTCGGCGCTCAACGCGGCGCAGCACCTGCGCTGGCGGGTCAGCGGCAACCACCTGCAGGCGGAGAATGCCTCCCCCTATTATGTGACTATCACCACGCTCAGCTGCGCGGGCCAGAACCAGAAAACGCCGCTTGAGCGCAGCGTGATTGCTCCTCACAGCCGTGAAGAGTATGCCCTCCCCGGCGAGGCCTGCGCCCGCGAGGTGAGCTGGCGCATTCTGGATGACTTTGGCGCTGTGCAGACGTTTAGCGCCCCCGTTTCGGCGCACTAAGCGTCTGATGTCGCGATGCGCCACGGCCTGGCTCATACCGTTACCGTCGTCAGCCTCTCCATCCTGCTGGGCGGACAGAGCGCGCTCTTGCACGCCCAGGCGACCTTTAATATGGATCTGCTGGAGAAAAACGACCATTTGCCGGCAGTGGATCTGCAACGCTTCAATCAGCAGGCGGGCCAGCCGCCAGGCGACTATCCGGTGAGCTGGCAGGTCAACGGCGTCACGCTGGACGCCCGTAAGACCGTCACGTTTCGCCAGAACGATCGCGGACATCTCACGCCCTGCCTTAAGCCGGAAGATCTGCTGCAGGCCGGAGTTAACCCGGCCGTGCTGTCCCAGGCGCCCGGCGCAACGTCCCGCTCATGTCCCGAACTCAACGCACTGCTGCCGGGCAGCACGGTCAATTTCGATTTTGCTCATCAGCGGCTGGTAATGACCATTCCTCAGGCGCTGATGACGCACCGGGCGAGGGATAATGTTCCCTCTGCGCTGTGGGACGAAGGTATTAGCGCCTTTCAGAGTAACTATCGTTATTCAGGCGCCAGCCAGCGTACCCGCGAGGGCAGCACCGAGCGCGATAACTATCTGATGTTGAAAAGCGGCGTGAACGTCGGCGCCTGGCGCCTGCGCGCCAGCAATAGCCTGACCGCCAACAGCGATGATAAGCCCCAGTGGACGACCAGCGGCGCCTGGCTTGAGCGCGACCTGACGCGCTGGCAGAGTGAACTGACCCTCGGGGATACCTTCACGTCGGGCGATGTGTTTGACGCGGTACAGTTTCAGGGAATATCCCTCGCCTCCAGCGATGCGATGCTCCCGGACTCGCAGAAAGGTTTTGCCCCGACCATCCGCGGGATTGCCAGAACCAACGCCCAGGTCACGGTTCGGCAAAATGGCTACGTGCTGTATCAAACCTACGTCACCCCCGGCGCGTTCGTGATTGACGATCTTTATCCCACCGCCAGCAGCGGCAATCTTGAGGTTGCCGTCAAAGAGTCGGATGGCGAAATCCGCCGCTTCACCCAGCCGTATGCTTCGGTGACCAGCATGCAGCGCGAAGGCAGCCTGAAATACAACCTGGTCGCCGGGCGCTACCATAGCGACGATGCCAGCCAGCGACCGTTGATGATGCAGCTGTCGCTGATGCGCGGGTTCGCCCACAACCTGACGCTGTTTGGCGGACTGCAGAGCGCGGCGCAATACCATAACCTCTCGCTCGGCGCAGGACAGGGGTTGGGAGAAGCCGGGGCGCTCTCGCTGCAGCTGTTAAACGCCCGCGACCGGCACCAGCAGGATCCGATCGATGGCCGGGCCTGGCAGCTCCAGTACAGCAAAGGTTTTGATCGTCTCGGCACGCAGTTGACTTTCACCGGCTGGCGTTATTCGCATCAGCGCTATGCCACGCTGAGCGAGGCGTTTTCCAGCCCGGGTAGCGACGACGACCTGCAGGATAGCGACAACAAAAAAGCAACCCTGCAAATCACCGCCAGCCAGAGCCTGCCGTACGATATCACCCTCTATCTGAGTCTCGACCAGGACAGCTACTGGTCAGGGGGCGCCACACAGCGTACCGTCAATATGGGGATCAGCAGCCAGGTTCACGGTATCGCGTGGTCGCTCAGCTACAGCGACTCCCGCAGCAGCCACGGTGACGAGGAGGATGACGAGCCGCATTCCGACAAAGTGGTGACGTTGTCACTTTCCGTGCCGTTGAGCCACCTGCTGCCGGGGAGCTATGCCGGCTATACCCTGACCTCCTCCCGCCACAGCGTTGGCAGTCAGATGGTCAGCCTCAACGGCACATTGCTGGACAATCACGCGCTTAGCTACGCCGTCAGCCAAACCCGCGATCGGCAAAACGGGTCCAGCGGCAGCCTGACGGCCGGGTACAGCAGTGGAAGGGGCGATCTGAATCTCGGCTACAGCCACGATTCGCAGGCCGCTCGTCTGAACTACGGCGCCAGCGGGGGCATTCTGATTCACCGCCACGGGGTAGTCTTTACGCCGGAAATGAATGGCGCTGTCGTCCTGATTGACGCCGGTGGCGCCGGGGGTGTGACCCTCGCCAACCAGAAAACCATCGCCACCAATGGTGACGGGTACGCCGTGCTGCCCTTCGCCACCGCCTATCACCGCAACGACGTCTCTCTCGACAGCCATTCGCTGCCGGAGAATGTGGATCTGGCCAACAGCACCGTGACGCTGGTCCCTACCAAAGACGCGGTGGTTCTGGCGCGCTTTCACACCCACGTTGGCTATAAGGCGCTGTTTACGCTGCAGTCGCGGGGACAACCGCTGCCCTTTGGCAGCGAAGTACGCGCCAAAGACACCAACAGCATCGTTGCCAGCGAGGGTCAGGTGTACCTGGCCGGCCTGGCGCCAAAAGGCACCCTTTATGCGCAATGGGGGCCGGGCCCTCAGCAGCGCTGTAGCGCCCGCTACGATCTCACCCCGACGCTGGCGCAGACCCCCCATCCACTCATTTTACAGCAGACGTTATCATGTCCTTTTTAACTCTCCTGCGTCGGGTCGCCATGACGCTGTTATTTATTCTGTTACCGGCCGCCAGCGGATGGGCCTGTACGCCAGTGTTTGTCCGCGGCCAGGCCTCCACCCTTCGGCTGAACGTGGGGCAGCTCACGGTTCCGGCTGACGCCAGACCCGGCACCCCGCTGTATCATAAAAGTTTCGCCTGGAACCGCCTTAGCGACGGCGGCGAACAGTGGATCCGCTGCGCGGACGATCCGCACGGGCTGTCACCGCTGCTGCTGGACAGTCTGCTGTCCGGGGGAGTGACGCGACCGACGGTTTATCAAACTAACCTCGCCGGCATTGGCGTTCGCGTATCGCTGCGCGCTATCGGCGGCTATGGCGGCTTTCCTGACCGGCCGACGCCCTCGCCGTTTAGCCAACGGGTGGACAATCCCGCCGCCTTGCCCGATGCGGTGTGGAAACTGGGCTATTTCCGCCTGACGATTGAGCTCATTAAAACCGGTCCCGCGGCGACGCCGGGCGAGCTTGAGTATCACAGCGAGCGCTTTTTAATGGCGGAGCATACCCCGCTGGCCGCGTTAGACTTAACCGGCAGGATCAGCACCGCGGGATGTTCAGTGAATGACGCCACGCCAGCCCTGATTAAGCTCCCTGCGGCGATGCTTGACCACTTCGGCGGCGTCGGCAAAACCACCGGCGACACCCCTTTCGCGCTGCAACTGGATTGCAACAGCGCTGTGACTATTTCCCTGCGTGTTGACGGCGCGGAGCCCCTCACCGCCCGGGGGCATGGCGTTCTGCGCAATGACGCCACCGACGATCGGGCGCAGGGTATTGGCGTGCAGTTGCTTTACCATCGTCAGCCGGTCGTACTGAATCATGAGATGACGCTGGGCAGCGCGAGCGCGGGCCGGTTTACCCTGCCGCTCACTGCCCGCTACTACCAGACACGTTCCCGGATCACCGCCGGTCAGGTGTCGGCCGTCGCGACCTATACCTTGCATTATGACTAGGCGATGGCGAACCGACGGATGAAGCGGATGAAGGAATTGCTCTGACCGGCGAATCGTAAGAGAATAGCGCCTACACGCGACGATCTGAGTACACGGGAGTTCATCATCAGCCATTCTCGTCGATTCCCCTTAGCCAGCAAAGTGGCGCTGGCAGGCGCGGCGCTCATCGCCGCTGGCATGCTGTTCAGCTGCACCAGTAAAGCCCCTAAATCCCTTGTCACGCCGCCGAACGCTGCCGCCGTCAAAGCCGGGCAGGCGCACCGGGAGCCGGTGCGCGGCGTGTGGCTCACCACCGTTTCGCGCCTTGACTGGCCGCCGGTCGGGTCGATTATCGCCAGCACGCCGGAGAGCCGCATCACGCAGCAGAAGCTGGCGCTGATCGCTAAACTCGATAACCTGCAGCGCCTGGGGATCAATACCGTCTTTTTCCAGGTGAAACCGGACGGTACGGCGCTCTGGCGGTCGGATATTCTGCCGTGGTCCGATATGCTGACCGGCAAAATCGGCGAATACCCTGGCTACGATCCGCTGCAGTTTATGCTGGATGAAGCGCACAAGCGCGGCATGAAGGTTCACGCGTGGTTTAACCCCTATCGCGTCTCGGTCAACACCAAACCGTCGACGATTGCCGAGCTGAACAACACCCTCACCCAGGTACCGGCCAGCGTGTTCGTCCTGCACCGTAACTGGATCCGCACCGCCAGCGATCGCTTTGTTCTCGACCCGGGCATTCCCGAAGCGCGTGACTGGATCACCAGCATCGTCGCTGAAGTGGTGCAGAACTACCCGATTGACGGCGTGCAGTTCGACGACTATTTCTATACCGAAACCGCCTCTTCCCCGCTTAACGACAACGAGACTTTCCGCCGTTACGGGCAGGGCTATGCCTCGAAGGGCGACTGGCGGCGGCATAACACCCAGCAGCTCATAGCCCAGGTTTCCACCACCATCAAAAAGCTCAATCCGAACGTCGAGTTTGGCGTGAGCCCGGCCGGGGTGTGGCGCAACCGCTCCCACGATCCGGCGGGGTCCGATACCCGGGGCGCGGCCGCCTATGATGAGTCCTATGCCGATACCCGCAGCTGGGTGCAGCAGGGACTGCTCGACTACATCGCGCCGCAGATCTACTGGCCGTTTGCCCGCGATGCCGCGCGCTATGATGTGCTGGCCAACTGGTGGGCCGAGGTGGTTAAACCGACGCATACCCGGCTGTATATCGGCGTGGCGCTGTACAAGGTGGGTGAACCGTCCAAAAATGAGCCTGACTGGACGGTGGATGGCGGCGTGCCGGAGCTGAAAAAGCAGCTCGATCTCAATGAGACTCTGCCGCAGATCCAGGGCACCATCCTGTTCCGCGAAAACAACCTCAATCAGCCGCAAACCCGGCAGGCGGTTAACTATTTGCGCAGCCGCTGGGGGCAGCCGCAGAGCTAGCCGCCAGCCGGCTCTGCTATAGCGCCTGCAGCCCTTGCTGCAGGCGGGCGTGCAGCTTCAGCATGTTCTCTGTAATGGCCTGCCAGACGTGGCTGGAAAAGTCCGCCGGCAGCGTCCGGCGAGCGCTTTCGATTGCCTGCGGCACATGCCCGGCAAACTCCTGGAGGATCGCCAGCATCTGCTCCCGGGGAAAGTTCACCGCTTTGGCCGTCGCCAGAAAATGACGCGGATAGATGGCGTTAATCTCTGTTTTACGCCCTTTTGTGGCATTGAGCCCCATCGACAGCTTCAGATCGCGCAGATGCAGTCCCGTGCCGCCCAGCACCGGAAACGCCGAAATAATGTCGTAGAACGGTGTTAAGCGGTAGCTGCCGCCGGGCAACAGGTAAATTGAGAAGTTTTTTGCGTGACCGTCCGTCGCCCCCGTCAGCCACTGGAAGACCATGAACTTCATAAAGTCATAGCGATCTTTCAGCGCTTCACTCGAGCCCAGCAGAAAGGTCATGATCGCGGCGATACCCGGCCCGCCGTCAGACTCATATTTCATCGCTGAAGGAAGACCAAAAGCCTGACACAGATCCTCCTGCGGCAGACGCAGCAGCACCCGTCCCTCCTGCGCCCAGCGCCGGTCGAAGCGGGTTACCGCCAGGGCGCGGATCCGCGGGGTGGCGATGATCTCCGCTTCCGGCACCGCCAGGCCCAGTTCTCTGGCCAGCGCCAGGCACAGATACTCATTATCCACGCTTTCACGCAGATCCAGCGTCGCATTGGGCTGCTTTATCTCGCCGATGGGCAGCTTAATGATATGCGTGGTCGGCGTGGCGCCCTGCGGAATACACCACTGCTCGCCCATCCGCAGCAGCGCCGTTTTCTCCTGGGCGCCGGCCACCGAGATACGGAAATCGTCCTGGCCGGTAATCATCCCGAGGGGGATATCCGACTGGTAAGCGGTCAGCAAAGCGGTGAGCTGCGCCTCGTCCAGCGTCTGCCAGCGTAATCCTTTCAGGTGCGCCTCTTCCCCCGGCGGCAGGAGGGTCACCGCCCCTACGCTATCCCGCCCGACTTCGGCCAGCAGATCGAACGGCTGCTTCGAGCGCGCCTGATAGCGCCTGACGATCCGGTCGCGGACCTGCGGGCTGTCGGGCAGCAGGTTATCAAAATAGTGATACACCGCGTCGGCAGTGATATTGCCATACTGCAGCGGCAGTGAGAGGGAGAGCGGTCTGGCGCGCAGGCTGCGCAGCCACTCTTCGTCATAGCGAAAACTGTGCGCCCCGTTAGCCTGGCGGGTTAAGGTTCCCACGCGCACATTGTTCATCCAGGTGGTAAGCGTCGCCATTACCAGTCAAGGTCCGTGTTGTTATCGGGAGCCGGCGCCGTCTCAGCAGCTTTGGCGTTCAGCGTCATCACCACCCCCAGCGACTGGAGGATCTTAAACAGCGTGGTTAAGGTGGTTTTGTCGGGGTGATTTTCAAAATTGGACAGCGTGGCCTGCTTAATGCCGATCCGCCTGGCCAGCGCATCCTGGGTCCAGTGGTTCTGCTGGCGCAGCAGCTTCAGGTAATTGGCCAGCTGCACGGGACTGTATATCTGCGGGGAATTCATCGCCTTGTTCCTCACCATCATTTATCCCCCTGTCGGGATAAACTTGGTTTTATACCCTACAGGGGATAATGTCAAGGTTATCCCCTGTAGGGGATAGGAGAATAATTATCCTTGAGTGGGGATAAAACAGGAAGGATGATCGCCGGAGCCACCTGTACATGCCCGGTGGCGGCTGCGCCTTACCGGGCCTACGGGCTGTCTCTGCCCGCTCCGTAACGATCCAGGCCGGGCAAGCGCAGCGCCGCCCGGCAACGGTCAGCCGGCTTAGCTGCCGCGGTAGGTCGACCACCCGCCCGGGGCGATGAGAAACGGCAGATGGAAATGGTCCTCTGCCGCCTCGCCGATAACAAAATCAATCTGCGCCCGGGTAAAGACGCTCTCGCGCCCGGCGCGGGCAAACCACGCCCCGGTTTCCGCTGTTAAGCAATAGCGCCCCGCCGGCAACGGCGCGGCGCTAAAGGTGGCGATACGCCCCTGGGCGTTGGTCACCAGGTTCGCCAGCGTCTCGCCCTCCCGGCTCAGGCTGACCGTCACGCCTTCCGCCGGCGTGCCGGTGGAAATATCCAGAATATGGGTGCTCAGGGTGCTCATTCGCCAATCGCTCCTTCCAGTCTTAACATCGTAATTTCCCGCAGCTGGGCAAGCGCCTCAGCCACTTCTTCGTCAGCGGTATGCTGCAGCCGGCGCGTCAGCGCCTGCAACATCTCTTCGCCGCTGCGCCCTTTGGCGCGGATTAAAAACACACGGCCAAAGCGGGCTTCGTAGCAGGCATTGCCCTCCCGCAGGGCCTGCGCGAGCCGCTCATTCTCGCTGTCCACCGCCGACTGTTCCTGGCGCGACAGCGCCGCGTGCGCCTGGCCGCCGGTCGGCTTCTCACCGATCCGCGGATGGGCGCTGAGCGCCGCGTTCAGCTCGTCCTCTCCCCAGTTAGCCATCGCCTTACGGGCGGCCTGCAGCAGCGCATGGCGGCTGGCGAAAGGTCGTAAGCTCACCAGCATCTCGCCCCAGGCCGGGATCGCCACGCAAGGGGCCAGCAGCCCCGCCGCCTCATCTTTGCTCAGGCTGTTAAACTGACTCAGCGCGATCATCCTGACTCCTTAACGATTTCGTCGCCGCCTGCTCCTGCGGCAGAATAAGGTTCAGCGCTATCGCTACCAGCCCACCGCTGGTGGCTGCCGAACCGAACAGATCGCCGACCATCGGCGGAAAATGGCTGAGAAACGCCGGCACCGACTCCACGCCAAGACCCGCGCCAAACGCCAGCCCCACGATCAGCACATCGCGACGGCTCAGCGGGGTCTGGGTAATAATCCGGATCCCGGCCGCCACCACGCAGCCAAACATCACCATCGTGGCGCCCCCCAGCACCGGCGCCGGGATCTGCCGCAGCAGTTCGCCCACCGGGGGAAACAGCCCGAGCAGGATCAGAATCACGCCAATGTAGCGTCCGACATAGCGGCTGGCCACCCCGGTCATCTGGATCACGCCGTTGTTCTGCGCGAAGGTGGTGTTCGGAAAAGCACAGAGCATGGCCGCCACCATACAGCTGACGCCATCCGCCAGGATACCGCCCTTCAGCCGGTTACGGAAAGCGCGATCGTCAACAGACTGTTGCGAAATCAGCGAGTTGGCCGTCAGATCGCCCACCGCCTCCAGAATACAGACCAGCGACACCAGGGCGACCGGCAGAAATATCGCGCTGTTAAACTGAAAGCCGAACGGAAACAGCGTCGGCAGGCGAAACAGAGTGTCGCCCAGGCTGAGAAGATGGAACTGACCGCTCAGCCCCGCTGCGATGCAGCCCACGGCAATGCCCACCACCACCGAGGAGAGCCGCAGCCAGCGGTTTTTGGCGCAGCTCAGCAGGACGATAACCCCGAGGGTGCCCGCCCCGAGCGCGATATTGCTCATGCTGGCGAAATCCTCGGCCTTTTCCCCACCGCACCAGTTGATGACGCTGACCTTGATCAGGCTGATGCCGATCAGCGCAATCACGCTGCCGGTAATGATGGGAGTAAAGATTTTCTTCAGCGGTTCGATAAAGCGGCTGACAATCACCGGCACCAGAGCGGCGACAAAGTTAACGCCAAACAGCATCGCCATCATATCCTGCGGCCCGCCGCCCTGGGCTTTTACCCACATCCCTCCGGCCACCGTCACGCCGAGAAAGGCAAAACTGGTGCCCTGCATGCAGATCATCCCGGCGCCGATGCCCCATACCCGATTGGACTGCAGAAAAGTGCCGATGCCCGAGGCCAGCAGCGACATACTGATGAGATACGGCAGCCAGTCGCCAAGCCCGAGGGTAGCGCCGATGATCAGCGGCGGCGTGATGATCCCCACCAGGCCCGCCAGCACATGCTGGAGAGCGCTGAAAAAGGCCGGAAGCGGTGGGATCCGCTGTTCAAGGCCGTAAAGCAGGCCACTGTGATGTTCGTCAGACATAGTGATATCCCGTAGCAAAGAGAAGTGCATGGGCTAGTGCACAAAGCAGGCCAGAGACGACAAAAGGGCACCAATAAATTTATTATCACTCCAAAATCATCAACTTAGATTACGCTCGTGATGCATCACCCCTCTCCGCTGCTGAACCAGGCGTCTGAAACGATAGATTCTTAATGCAACATACAGAAACTTTTGATTCATAAAAAGGCAACCAATACCTCACATTGCACCGATGCGGTGCGTCATGAGCCATCGCTGTGCCTCAGGCAGGCGGTTTTCCTCCCTCCAGCGAACTGGTACGCAAATTGCTGTAGTCAGTCACAACATCGGGAGAAGGAGAAAAAAATGAAAGCAATCGTGATTGGCGCCGGCATCGGCGGTTTAAGCGCGGCAGTGGCGCTCAAACAGTCGGGGATCGACTGCGACGTCTATGAAGCGGTGAAAGAGATCAAACCGGTCGGCGCAGCGATTTCCGTGTGGCCCAACGGCGTGAAGTGCATGGCCCACCTCGGCATGGGCGACATCATGGAGACCTTCGGCGGGCCGCTGCGCCGGATGGCGTATCGTGATTTCCGCAGCGGCGAGAACATGACCCAGTTCAGTCTCGCCCCGCTGATCGAACGCACCGGCAGCCGCCCCTGCCCGGTCTCCCGGGCAGAACTGCAGCGGGAAATGCTGGATTACTGGGGACGGGACAGCGTGCAGTTCGGCAAACGCGTCACCCGCTGTGAAGAAGACGCCGACGGCGTGACGGTATGGTTTACCGACGGCAGCAGCGCCAGCGGCGATCTGCTGATTGCCGCCGACGGCAGCCATTCCGCACTGCGTCCGTGGGTGCTGGGCTTTACCCCGCAGCGCCGCTACGCCGGCTACGTCAACTGGAACGGTCTGGTGGAGATAGATGAAGCGCTGGCCCCCGGCGATCAGTGGACCACCTTTGTCGGCGAAGGCAAGCGCGTCTCGCTGATGCCGGTCTCCGCCGGCCGGTTCTACTTTTTCTTTGATGTGCCGCTGCCGGCGGGTCTGGCGGAGGATCGTGACACCCTGCGCGCTGACCTCAGCCGCTACTTTGCCGGCTGGGCGCCGCCGGTGCAGAAGCTGATCGCCGCCCTCGACCCGCAGACCACCAACCGCATTGAAATCCATGATATCGAACCTTTCAGCCGCCTGGTGCGCGGCCGCGTCGCGCTGCTCGGCGATGCCGGACACAGCACCACCCCGGATATTGGCCAGGGAGGCTGCGCGGCGATGGAAGATGCGGTGGTGCTGGGCGCCGTTTTCCGCCAGACCCGAGATATTGCGGCCGCCCTGCGCGAGTACGAAGCCCAGCGCTGCGACCGGGTTCGTGACCTGGTGCTGAAGGCGCGCAAGCGGTGCGATATTACCCACGGGAAGGATATGCAGCTCACCGAAGCCTGGTACCAGGAGCTGCGCGAGGAGACCGGGGAGCGCATTATCAACGGCATGTGCGACACCATCCTCAGCGGGCCGCTGGGCTGACCGTCGCCATGGATTCGATCACCGCACTCAGCGTCTGAATGGCCATTTGCGCGGGCCGCGAAAGCTGACGCGAGGGCGCAGTACACAGCGCCAGGGTCAGCGGTCGCAGCAGCGTACTGCGCAGCGGGACAAAGGCCAGCTGTCCACGCTGGACCTCGTCCAGCACGTCGAGCAGGCTAAGGAGCGTCACGCCGCTGCCGCGCAGCACCAACGACTTGATAAGCCGGATATCATTGCAGCTGATGGTATTCTCCGGCGCAAAGTCATGGTGGCGATAGAGGAGCGCCACCCGCTCATGGACGATCAACGGCGCGCCGGGCACGATATGCCGCTCCAGGCTGAGCTCGCCCAAAGACAGCGCCTTCGCCCCCGCCAGGGGATGGTCCGGACGCATCACAATCCCCACCTCCAGTTCGGCAAAGGCCAGCACGCTGAGTCCAGCCTGCCCCTGCGGATCGAGGATCAGGCCGACGTCCAGGTCCGCCTGACGCACTTTCTGGCTGACGGTGTGGCTGTCAGCCACCTGCAGATCCAGCTCCAGCCACGGCCAGCTGGCGATGATCTCCGCCAGCGCGGCGGCGAAGCCCCCTTCCGCCAGCGCCTGTACCATGCCAACGCTGACGCTCCCGCGCTTCATCCCCTGCAGCTCATCAAATTTCTGCCGGGTCTGACGAAACTCCTTTTGCCAGCGCAGCAGGTTGTCATACAGCAACTCACCGGCGGTGGTCATCCGCAGTCCCTCCGGCAGGCGCTCGAACAGCGGGGTGCCGAAGGCCTCCTCGGCCTGCAGGATCTGGCGGTTAATCGCCGAGGCGGAAATATGCAGCTGCTCGGCGGCCCGGCGCAGGCTGCCGCAGCGGGCCACGGCGATGAAATAGTGCGCGAAACGGGAAAATGGACTCATGGCGCCCCTGTACTCTTTTTTGCAACAGCAGAGTGAATTAATGGTGATGGATGTGAACACCCTAATATGACAACAATAATCTCACAACAATAAAACAATCACCGATGTGAGCAGGAAGAGAAATCATGAAGACAACCACCCCCACGCCCCCCGCCCATTGCACCTTTGACCCGGAAGACTGGCTGCGGCTGGCCCGCTGCTGGCACCCGGTGGCCCGCGCCTGCGATATTGCCGGCGCCCCGGTGAAAGCCACCTTGCTGGACGAACAGCTGGTTATCTATCGTATTAAAGGCCAGGTGGTAGTCGCCCGCGACGTCTGTCCGCACCGCGGGGTGCCGCTGACCCTGGGATTTCATGAAGAGGAAGGTATCGTCTGCCCCTATCATGGCCTGCGCTTTGGCGAGGATGGCCGCTGCAACCGTATCCCCTCCAGTCCGGGGCAACCCATTCCGGCCAAACTGCATCTCACCAGCTTCGCCGTGGAGGAGCGCTACGGGCTGATCTGGACCTGCCTGGCCTGCGATCCGGACAATCCGCCGCCGTTACCGACCATGCCGCACTGGGACGACGCCGGCTTTCAGCAAATCAACTGCCCGGCCTTCGAGGTAAAGGGATTTGCCGGCCGCCAGGTCGAAGGCTTTCTCGATGTCGCCCACTTCGCGTGGATCCACACCGACACCTTCGCCGATCCGGACAACCAGCAGGTGCCGGACTATACCCCGCAGGAGACGCCGTTCGGCTTTGTTGCCGACTACTGGAGCTCGGTGGGCAATTACCCCGCCAGCTCTGATTTCCGCGCGCCGGAAGGGTTCCAGTGGCTGCGTCACTTTGAAATGCATCTGCCGTTCACCGCTACGCTGACCATCCATTTTCCCGCCGACGCCAGGCTGGTGATCATGAACGCCGCCTCGCCGGTGTCGTCCCGGGTGACGCGGATGTTTGCCCCTATTGCCCGCAACTTCGATCTGCACGTGCCGGTGGAAGACGTACATGCGTTCAACCTGCGGGTATTTGAAGAGGACCGCCTGATGGTCGAGACCCAGCGTCCGGAAGGGTTGCCGCTGGATCTGACGCTGGAGGCGCATATTCCGGCGGACCGCAGCTCTATCGCCTACCGGCGCGGGCTGAAGAAGATGGGCTTTGGCGATTTCTTTCTGGTATGAGTGGAGGTCATATGCGCGACATACTCCCGGTGGTGGTCGATGGCCTGTGGCGCCAGGGCGCGAAAAATCTGGCCGTTCGTCTGGTGAGCGCCGAGGGGCAACCGCTGCCGGCGTGGACGCCCGGCGCCCATATCGATCTCCATCTTCCCTGCGGGCTGATCCGTCAGTACTCCCTGACCGGCAGCCCGGCCGAACAGGATCGCTATCTGCTCTGCATCGCCCGCGAGTCGCAGTCTCGCGGTGGCTCCCGTTATATTCATGACACCCTGCGCCCGGGACAGCCATTGATGATCTCTGCCCCGCGCAACCACTTTCCGCTGCACGAGGGCGGCCATGTGGTGCTTCTCGCCGCCGGGATCGGCATTACGCCGCTGCTGGCGATGGCCCACGCCCGGGCGGCGTCCGGCGCCAGCTTTACGCTGCACTATTACGTTAGCCGTGCGCAGGAGGCCGCCTTCGCCACCGAGATCGCCCGCCAGCTAACGGGTGGAATCTGCCAGATCCACTGCTCAGACGAGGGGCAGAGTCCGCGCCAGCGGCTGGCGCAGGATCTGGGGGCTCCGGACGCCGACACCCGGGTCTACTTCTGCGGTCCGCCCGGATTTATGGCCCGGGTTCGCGATACCGCGCGGGCGGTCGGATGGGGAGAGGAACAATTGCACAGCGAAGCGTTCCAGCCGCCCGCCCCGACGGCGGCGTCGGCGGCGGACGGAACCTTCACCATCACCCTCACCTCCACCGGGGAGCGCTGGCCGGTGCCGGGGGACAAAACCATCGCCCAGGTGCTGCAGGAGCATGGCGTCGCGGTGCCGCTCTCCTGCGAGATGGGGATCTGCGGCGCCTGCCTGACGCCGGTACGCGAGGGGACCGTCGACCACCGGGATACCGTGCAGTCGGAGGCGGAAAAACAGGCCGCAGAGCAGCATATTGCGCTGTGCTGCTCCCGCAGCCTGTCGGCCAATTTAGTTATCGATCTCGCGGGATAAGCGGCCCGTCACCGGCTGGTCGGCGCGGGCGACCGGTTTCACCCGTACGGCGGCGAAGACAATCACCATCGCGCTCAACAGCAGCAGACCGCTGCCGGTGAAGACGCCGCTGGCGCCGTGCAAATCAAACACCGCCCCGCCGCCGGCGGCCCCGGCGCTGATGGCCAGCTGAATAGAGGCGACCAGCAGACCGCCCGCGCTTTCTGCTTCATCCGGCACGGTGGTGGCAAGCCAGGTGGACCAGGCCACCGGCACCAGGCCGAAGGCAAATCCCCACAGGGCGACCAGCAGCCCGGCCAGCACGGTCAGATGGCCAAACGTCACCATCAGCAGCGCCAGAACGCTCATCATCAACGGCACCAGCGCCAGGGTCAGGCGCAGGCTACGGCTCAGCAGATAGCTCGCCACCGAAGTGCCGATAAAGTTAGCGACACCGAAGCCGAGCAATATCAGCGAAACCCCTTCGACACTGGTCTGCGCGACGGTCTCAAGGAACGGCCGCAGGTAGGTAAAGAAGGCGAAATGGCCGCTGAAAATCAGGATCGTCGCCAGCATGCCGCCCAGCATACCGGGACGGCGCAGCACCCTGAACAGCGTGGAGAAGGTCCCGACGCTCTCCGGGCGCATGGAGGGCAGCACCCACAGCTGCCAGAGCAGCGCCAGCAGGCTGGGTATCGCACAGAGAATAAACACGTTGCGCCAGCCGATCAGCTCCCCGAGGTAGCTGCCGAGCGGCGCGGCCACCACCGTGGCGACAGACACCGCGGAAAAGATGATCGCCAGCGCCTTTGGCACATGGGCCGCCGGCACCAGACGCATCGCCGTGGCGGTGGACATCGCCCAGAAGCCGCCGATGGCGATCCCCAACAGCAGACGGCCCAGCAGGAGAAACGCCAGCGAATCGGCAAAAGCGACCATCAGGCTGGAGACTATCTGCAGTACGGAAAAGAACATCAGCACCCAGCGGCGATCGATATTGCGGGTGGCGGTGGCGATCAGCAGGCCGGTAACTAACGCCACCAGCGCCGTCGCGGTGACCGCCTGTCCGGCCATCCCTTCACTGACGCCGAGGCTGCTGGCCATCGGCGTTAACAGGCTGGCGGGTAGAAACTCGGCCACGATCAGGCCGAACACCCCGAGGGCCAGGGCATAGACGGCGCGCCAGGCAGGTTTGGCGGGAGACAGGCTCGCGTCAGCAGCTATGCAGGAACTCATATACAACTCTCCAGGTTTATTAACATCCTGGTCATCTTAGGGACTTACTTTTGGACGATATATGATGCATACTCTTCAGTTATTGATTATTCGTCCGGAATTACCATGAGCCAGCCTGCCATCGACCTTACCAGCGAACTGTTGCGCGGTATGCGCCTCTCCGGCGTTAACTACCGGCGCATCGAAACCGCACGCCCGTTCGGCGTCGGCTTTAGCGCCGTGGCGGGTAAAGCCCAGTTCCATTTCATCAGCCGCGGGCCGGTGCTGCTGCGCATGGCCAGCGGGGAACAGTTCACCCTCGAGAGCGGCGATGCGCTGTTTATTCCCAACGGCGACGGGCACGCCCTGCTCTCGGATCCGCAGGCCACGGTGGTCAATGTGGCGCAGCTGCCCAGCGAAACGGTGTGCAGCACGGTAAGTTGTATCAACGCTGGCGACCAGCCTGACTGCCCGGAGCGCGCCGTCATTTTCAGCGGTTGTATGGACTTTGAGCTCGGCGGCATGCAGCCGCTGGTCAAGGCCATGCCGGAGGTGATGCGGGTCAGCAGCCTGCTTAATACCTGGCCGGAGATCCAGCCGCTGCTGGCGGCGATGGAGCGGGAATCGCTCATCCGCCAGGCAGGCTATGCCGGGATCCTCGCCCGGCTGGCGGACGTGGTGGCCGCGCTGATTGTCCGCGGCTGGGTAGCGTGCGGGTGCGGCAACGCCACCGGCTGGGTACAGGTCCTGCGCGATCCCCGGCTGGCGAAAGCGATCTACGCCATGCATCAGCGCCCGGGGGTCAACTGGAAAGTGGAAGATCTGGCGCGGGAGGCGGGTCTTTCACGCTCGCTGTTCGCGGAACGTTTTCTCGCCGCCACCGGCACCACCCCCGCCCGCTATCTCACCGAGCTGCGTATGCGGCTGGCGGTGCAGTACATCACCCATGAAGGCCAGGCGCTGGAAAAAGTCGCCTTCAGCCTCGGGTATCAGTCGCTGGCGGCCTTCAGCCGGGCTTTCAAACGCATCACCGGCCAGCCGCCGGGAGCCCTGCGCGCCACGGCACGCTAGAGTCAGCCTTTATGTAAAGCGATACACGCCGTTGCCGACACGAAAGCGCTGCCCCTTAAGCGCCGGGTTGGCGACGCGGAACACCAGTTCGGTCAGCTGGTTGGCAGCCCCTTCACGGAAGATAAATTGCCGGCCGCCCACGTCCAGTCCCTGCTCCCCCAGTGGCGGAAAGCCCAGCAGCGCCTGCCAGCGATCGCGCACCGCCTGCGGATTGACCACCTCGAACACCGCCTGCTCAAGCGTAATGTCGCCCAGCGGATGCGGCGCGTCCAGCCTCTGGGCGCGCAGCCGCGTCAGCCGGGTGGCGTCGTCTTCTTCCCACTGCAGCACAAAGGGATAGACCAGCCCGTCAGTGTCGCCATCGATGGTGAAGATCCGCCAGCGGATGATATTGCCCTGCGGATCGTTGCGCTGGCCATCGACAATCGGTGACACTGTCACCCCTGTACGACGCAACTGGTCATAGGTGGCGTCGATGTCGTCGCTGCGCAGCGCCACCCGAAACAGCGCCTCATTCTCCGGCAGCAGCCGTGCGGCGTCGCGCGAAAGGAGGAATTTGTCCGTCGCGGCGCGCAGTTCGTCCGGGTCGGCAATGGCGAGGAATTCGATATACGTGAGGCCAAAATAGCTCAGCGCATTACGGGTTCCCCACCCCGGATGCCGCCCTCCGGCCACCGCCCGCAGCTGCTGCCCGGCAAAGATTTCAATCGCCGCTTCCGGCTGATTCACAAACTGTACTGCGTGGTCCCACTGCAAGGTTGCCATGATCTCTCCCGCGATTGTGCCTGGTCAGGCGCCTGCGGCAAAAGATAGTGCTGGGGTGAAGGGAATGGCAAACAAGAATTAAATATATCGAAAGCAGGATAAGTGATTTATATCAAAGCGGTATGTCGCATCTGGCAGGCGATGAAACGGCGGGCAAAGAACCGCCCGCCGCGGGGTCAGACCGACCCTTCTTTCTCAATCACCAGAATACGCGCCGCCCCCTGCGGGTGAGCGACATGCTCGCATCCCACCCCGGCGTAGAAGATATCGCCGGCGTTTAGCATGATGATCTGCTCCTCGCCGTCGACTTTCACATGCATCGCCACCTGACCATCCATCACGGCAAACACCTCCTGACCATCATTGATGTGCCAGATATAGGGTTGGTCGGTCCAGTGTAGACGCACGGTGGTGCCGGAAAAATTGGCAATATCCAGCGCGCCCCACGCGCGGTCGGCGGTGAAATCTTTACTGCTCCAGCTCTGCATGATGGTGTCCTGTGGTAAGGGTTATTTTTTCTGCCAGTTTGCCCAGGGGTCCGCTTTCTCCACCGGCGCGTCATCATCAAGGGAGGCGAGATACATAGCCTCCACCTCTTTGCGCGCCCACGGCGTCCGGCGGAGAAATTTGAGGCTGGACTTAATGCTGGGATCGCTTTTAAAGCAGTTAATGTTGACCTGGCGGGCCATTTCCGCCCAACCATAGCGCGCCACCAGGGCATTGAGCAGCGCTTCCAGCGTCACGCCGTGCAGGGGATCTTTCGAGCTGTGCATTACGATACGTCCGTTCCGCATTAAAAAGTGCGCCTACCTTACTGGCTCTCACCGACGGGCGCAACCGGCTTCATTACGCGCTTCGCGCCTATATCTATTTAACGCAAAAGCACTGAACCCCGCGCGGTCATAAATTAGAAAATAACGTTATTGGTTGCTTATTTGGCCTTGAGGCAAGCTGTGTTCAGCCCCGGACAGAGGAAATCACCATGCGCTGCTGTTGTGCCCGAACCCAGAACCTGAATCAACCCATAACTTATTACCCCGTTTTCGGAGAACACAATGAACGCGACCACCCTGCCGATTCTCGATCTGGCCCGCTACGCGGACCCCGCGGATAAAGCGGCCTTCCTGGCCGACCTGCGTCATGCCGCCCGCGACATCGGCTTCTTCTATTTGATCAACCACGGTGTCGACGACGCGCTTCAATATGAAGTTCAGCGCCAGTCCCAGCGCTTTTTTGCTCTCGATGAGGCGCAAAAACAGCAGGTGGCGATGATCCACTCCCCCCATTTTCGCGGCTATAACCGCGCGGCCTCTGAGCTGACGCGCGGCCAGCCTGACTGGCGAGAACAGTTTGATATCGGCGCCGAACGTCCGGCGCTGACCCTCAGCGACGACGCCCCGCGCTGGCAGCGCCTGCAGGGTCCGAATCTGTGGCCTGCCGCCCTGCCGTCGCTTAAACCGGTATTACTTCACTGGCAACAGCAAATGACCCAGGTGGGCATCCGCCTGCTGCGCGCCTTTGCCGAAGCCCTGCAGCTCCCGGAGAATGCTTTCGATCAGCTCTACGGCGACAAACCCAACGAGCATATCAAACTGATCCGCTATCCCGGCCAGCAGGAGACCCAAAGCAGCCAGGGCGTCGGCGCCCATAAAGATTCGGGGTTTCTCAGCTTCCTGCTGCAGGACGAGCAGAAAGGACTGCAGGTTGAGGTCGCGCCTGGAGAATGGATCGACGCCGTGCCGCTGGCCGGCAGCTTTGTGGTCAATATTGGCGAACTGCTGGAGCTGGCGACCAACGGGTATTTGCGCGCTACCGTCCATCGCGTGGTGTCGCCGCCGGCGCAGCAGCAGCGCCTCTCCATCGCCTTCTTCCTCGGCGCCCAGCTTGACGCGGTGGTGCCGGTTTACACCCTGCCGCCCGAGCTGGCGCGTGAAGCGCGAGGGCCGGACAGCGACCCGCACAATCCGCTGCTGCGCGATGTCGGCTGGAATTATCTCAAGGGCCGTCTGCGTTCCCATCCGGACGTGGCGGAACGCTACTATCAGGACGTGTTTCGCGAACGCGCCGAGCAATTGATCGTTTAACCATAACTAAAAAGGAACACACCATGAAATATGCCGCTTTTAAACTGGCAGGAGTCGCACTGTCTCTTTCTCTGGCATGGACGTCTGCCCAGGCTGCCGCGCTGCGCGTCGCCGCGGACCCGGTTCCCCACGCGGAGATCCTCAACTACATCAAAAAAATCGATCCCAGCCTCGATCTGAAGGTGGTGGAGCTGACCAGCGGGGTCAACGCCAATGAACTGCTGGCCAGTGGCGATGTGGATGCCAACTACTTCCAGCATGTCCCCTACCTGAAGGATCAGGAGAAAGCGCTGGGTAAAACCTTTGCCGTCGCGGCCACGGTGCATATTGAGCCGCTGGGGATCTACTCGCATAAGCATAAAGATTTCTCATCACTGCCGGAAAACGCCACCGTGGCGGTGCCGAATAACACCACCAACCTGAGCCGGGCGCTGTTCCTGCTGCAGGCGCAGAAGCTTATTAAGCTGGATCCCAAATTTACCGATCCGGCCACCACCCTGGCGACGCCGAAGGATATTGTCGAGAACCCGAAACACCTGAAGATTCTGGAGATTGAATCGCCGCAGATCCCGCGCTCCCTCGATGATGTCGACCTGGCGGTGATTAACGGCAACTACGCGCTGGAAGCCGGCCTGGTGCCAGCGAAGGATGCCCTGGGGCTGGAAAGCGCCGAGCATAACCCGTACGCCAATATTCTGGTGACCACCCCAGCCCTGGCGAATGACCCGCGCATTAAGGCGCTGGCGAAAGACCTGACCTCGCCGCAGGTGGCGGAGTTTATCCGTAAAACCTATAACGGCTCGGTGATCCCGGTGGCCCCTCAGTCATGATAACCATCGAAGGGCTGAGCAAAACCTACGCCGGAACCGGCCGACCGGCGCTGAACGATATCGCGTTGCAGATACCGAAAGGGGCAATATACGGCATTCTCGGGCGCAGTGGCGCCGGCAAAAGTACGCTCATCCGCTGTCTCAATTTACTGGAGCGGCCCACCTCGGGCCGCATTCTGGTGAACGGACAGGATATTACCCAGTTGAACAAGGCGGCGCTGCGGGATTATCGCCTGCGCACCGGGATGATTTTCCAGCACTTCAATCTGCTGCATGCCCGCACCGTCGCTGACAACGTCGCGGTGCCGTTGGAGATTGCCGGAGTGCCGAGGGCCGCTCGCGAGGCCCGGGTGCGCGAACTGTTGGAGCTGGTGGATCTCAGCGAAAAGGCCGCTGCTTTCCCGTCGCAGCTTTCCGGCGGGCAAAAGCAGCGCGTCGGCATCGCCCGGGCGCTGGCCGCCCGGCCGGAAGTGCTGCTGTGCGATGAGGCGACCAGTGCGCTGGATCCCGAGACCACCGCCTCGGTGCTGGCCCTGCTGGCGGATATTAACCAGCGCCTCAATCTGACCATTGTGCTGATTACGCACCAGCTGGAGGTGGTGAAAACCATCTGTGACCACGCGGCGCTGCTGGAACAGGGCGAGATTGTCGAAAGCGGTAAACTCGCCGACCTGCTGGTGACCCCATGGTCGCGGCTGCGCCAGTCGCTGCTGCACGACCCGCAGGCTGAACAGGAATTTCTTACCCGCCACGGCGTTCAGGGGAGGCCATTATGCGGAGTAGCATGAGCTGGGAAGATTTGTGGCCGTTATTACTCGACGGCACGCTGGATACGCTCTATATGGTGGGCCTGGCGGCCCTGTTTACCGTGCTGATCGGGCTGCCCACCGGCGTGCTGTTGTTTATTTCCCGCGCCAACGGGCTGGCGCCGATGCCGAAACTGAACGCGCTGTTAGGCGCGGTGATCAACATCGGCAGGTCGCTGCCGTTTATCGTACTGCTGATCGCCCTGATCCCCTTTACCCGGCTGATCGTCGGCACCACGCTGGGCAGCACCGCCGCCATCGTGCCGGTGACCATCGGCGCCTTTCCGTTCTTTGCCCGTCTGACGGAAAACGCGCTCGACGAGGTGGACTACGGGAGAATTGAAGCCATTCTGTCGATGGGCGGCAACGTCTGGCACGTGATTTTTAAATCCCTGTTGCCGGAAGCCCTGCCAACGCTGCTGGCCGGGATCACGCTGACCATCGTGATGCTGATTGGTTTCTCCTCCATGGCCGGTGTGATCGGCGGCGGTGGACTCGGCGACCTCGCCATCCGCTACGGCTATCAGCGGTTTAATAATGAAGTCATGTTTGGCACGGTGCTGATCCTGGTGGCGATGGTGCAGGGGGTGCAAATGGCCGGCGATCGGCTGGTGCGCCGCCTGGCCCACCGCCGCTAGCCGTCAGTCATTAGTTCCAGCCGCTCTCTGCCGCCAGCTGGCGGATCAGAGTGGCGGCGTCACACTCGCGGATCAACCCCACCCCCTGCCCGGCCCAGTGGGCGCCATACTCATGGACGCCCTGGGCTTTCGCGGCGGCGGCCAGTGTTTTGCCGATATCATACGCCAGCGGATAATCCGGCACGGCGCTCGCCGGATAGCCTTCCCCCAGCGCACAGAAGGCATTCGCCAGACAGCGTGCCGGACGCCCGGATATCGCGGAGGTCAGCACCGTACGCCCGTCAAGACTGTTGTGGATCGCCGCGCGGTAGCCGGCGTCGGCGGCCGATTCCGGACACAGTAAAAACGCCGTACCGAGCTGTACGCCCTGCGCCCCCAACTGCATCACGCTGGCGATCCCCGCTCCGTCCATGATGCCCCCGGCGGCCACCACCGGGATGGTTAGTCGACGCCGCAGAAGTTGCACCAGGGTGAAGGTGCTCAGCTGCGCGTCAGGCGCCTGCGGAGCAAAGATCCCCCGGTGCCCACCCGCCTCATAGCCCTGAGCGACCACCACGTCGATCCCCTGCTGTTCAATCAGCAGCGCCTCCTGGAGCGAGGTTGCCGTCGCCAGGGTAACGATCCCCTGCCGCCGCAGACGCTGGATCGTCTCACCTTCAGGAAGACCAAAATGAAAGCTCACCACCGCCGGCGACAGGTCGAGAAGCAGCTCCAGCATCGGCGCATGACCGATAAATGTCTGGTAGATCTCGCTTAACGAATCCGGTGGCGTACAGCCATAGCGGGCAAAATGGGGACGTAATGTTGTTGCCCAGTCGGCTTCCCGCCGGGCGTCGCGCCGGGGCGGCGCATGGCAGAACAGATTGACATTGAACGGACGGTCCGTCAGCTGGCGGGTGGCGACTATCATCGCTTCCGCCTGGGCAACGGTTGAAGCGCCCAGCCCCAGCGAGCCCAGCGCACCGGCATTACTTACCGCGGCAGCCAGCGCGGGGGTGGAGACGCCCGCCATCGGGGCCTGAATCAGGGGATAATCAATATCAAGAAGCGAAAGCAGCGGGTTGCTCATGGTTTCCTCATGCATTAACGATGCTGGAGGCTTACCATCTCCTTTAAAGATGGTAAGATCAACATTATTATCGTATTGAGAAGAAAAATATGAACCACAGCACACTCGAGATCTTCATTCAGGTGGCAGAAACGCAGAGCGTCACCCAGGCAGCAAAACGGCTGGGTCGCGCACAGTCCAATATCACGACCCGCATTCAGCAGCTGGAAGAGGAGCTTGCCGTTGAGCTCTTCGTTCGCGGCAACAAAAAAATGGTGTTGTCCCCGGCAGGCGTGCAGTTTCTCAGCTATGCCCGGCGGATCCTGAGCCTGGCGGAAGAGGCAAAGCAGGCTCTGCATCCGACAACCCCAGGCGGCAGTCTGCGTCTGGGCGCGATGGAGGCGACCGCCGTCAGCCGGCTGCCGCCGCTGCTTACCTGCTTCCAACAGCAGTGCCCACAGGTGGATATCACCCTCATCACCCAACCGACCCGCCAGTTAACCCAGGGGGTGTTAACCGCCGCCCTTGATGCCGCGCTGGTCTGCCTGCCGCCAGGGGCCGATGGGCAACCTGCCTGTCCCGACGAGCTGGCATTCACCCCGGTGTTTTATGAAACCCTGATGCTGGTCCGTCCGCAGACCCCGGGTCCGCTGCGGTTCGCGGCATTTGCCAGCGGCTGCAGCTACCGCGCGCTGGGAGAACGCTGGCTGGCGGAACAGCAGGCGGCCGTGGAGGTGCATGAGGTCAATTCCTATCACAGCATGCTTGCCTGCGTGGCGTCCGGGCGCTACGCCTGCCTGCTGCCGCAGAGCGTGCTGTCGCTGATGACGCTTCCCGAAAACTGCCTTAGCGAACCGCTGTGCGAGGCGACCACCCAGCTTATCTGGCGCAGCGGCTTGAGCGCCCCCGCCCTGAGCGAGTGGCGCAAGCTGCTGCAAAGCGTGGCGATTGGCTAAGCCTGGCGTTCGGTAAAGACCAGCCCTGCGGCAATCAGCAGCGCCAGCGCCGCGGCACAGAGCGCCGGGTTAAATGAAGCCGCGATCTGATACAGCGCGCCGGCGATAAGCGGCCCGGCAATCTGTCCCACACCGTACAGTGCAGTCATCGCGGCAATCATATTGAAGCTCACCTGATGGCTGAGACTTTTCGCCTTCGGTAGCGCAATGGTTACGGTGCCCATAAAGGTAAAGCCCACCAAAAGCGCGCTTAGCACGCAAAACAGCAATGAAGCGCTGCAGGCTGGAAGGATCACGCCAAGCGCCTGGACGAGCAGGTTGCGGGTCAGCGCTTGCCGGTATCCCCACTTTAGCACCAGCTTATGCCAGATGAGGCAGGACGGCGCGGCCGCCAGACCAAACAGCGCCCACAGATGGACCGGGTCAACGCTCTGCAGCGAACCGGACAGAAACAACGGCAGATAAGTGGCGGTGATGATATAGCCGAAGCCCGCCAGACCGTAAACCATCAAGAGTCGCCACGCCGCGCGACGGGTATCGCTCCCGGACGCAGGCAGGGAGGTCTCAACATGGGAAGCCCGCACCAGTGCAGCCGGCGGAGTCAGTAGCCAACGGATCGCCAGCGCCAGCAGCATACCGGCGCATAATGCGCAGAGCAGCCAGATCTGCTGGCTGGTGAGGCTCAGGGCATGTCCAAGGGCGATCCCCTCCGCGGAGATAAATATCCCCAGCCCCACCCCGGCATACAGCAACGGCGCCCCGTGATGATGCCCCATATGTTCCAGCAGCCACAGCGAACCTGCAATCAGCGTTATCGCACTCAGCGCGCCGGCGACGGCGCGCAGCGTAATAATGGTCCACGGCGAGCTCACCCAGGCCAGCAGCGCCAGGCTGGCGATGGTCAACCCGGCGGAGATAATGCTCAGTCGGGTGGCGGCCCCAGGCTGCACCCGCGCCAGCAGCAACGCACCGACCAGATAGCCAGCGTAATTGGCCGACGCGGCGAGATTGCCCTCGTGCAGGGTTAACAGACCTTCATTAAGCATAAGCGGCAGCACGCCGGTGAAGGCAAAGCGCCCATAGCCCATGCCGATCATCAGTACTATCGATCCAGCCAGTGCCAGCCATAAGGCCTGGCGCGATTGGTTATTCATCCACCACCCCACAATGATTCTCAATTTAAGAACAATAATGTTGTATAATTCTTTTTTTATTATGATGAAGAGGTGTTGTTGGCGCAAGGCGGATGTTAGTCCGCTATGGTATTTACAGAGAGGAGGTGGCGCCTGGGCACGTCTTAACACACGCCGGGCCGATTTACCGGTACAGTATCAACTCAACTTATGCTCACGGGAGTCATTATGTCGTTCTGTCATATGCGCATTGCCAGGCCGGTCAGCGAACTGGACACCACCGCCAGCATGTATTGCGCCGGGCTGGGACTCGAGCTGCTCGGCAGCTTTACCGATCATGAAGTATTCAGCGGGATAATGCTCGGCGCGCCCGAAGCGGGCTGGCATCTGGAATTCACCCACTGCCGCCACCATCCCGTCACCCCCTCGCCAGGCGATGAAGATCTGCTGGTGCTGTACTATCCGCAGCAGGCGGCATGGGAGGCACAGTGCGCAGCCATGGACGCCGCCGGATTTCTGCGCGTTACGGCGTTTAACCCTTACTGGGAGGTCAATGGCGTCACTTTCGTCGACCGGGACGGTTACCGCACGGTATTGCAAAACCGCGCCTGGGGCATGGTGTGTGATTCGTCGGGTATGGCGGCGAGCTGACGCTGAGCGAGGCGGGCGTTAAGCGCTGTAAAAGCAGTTATTTACATTCGTACAAATATCGTTCCCGTCGGTTACCGATAAAACGCTGTCGCGCCTCGCCAGCGTCCTCACGGCGCGCTATGCTACACATCCCGTTGTATTAACCTCTTATCCCTATGAGCACTTCCGTCAGCACTACACAACTCAATTTGCGCATTATCTCGATCGTTGTTTTTACCTGTATCTGCTATCTCTCCATTGGTCTGCCGTTGGCCGTACTGCCGGGCTATATTCACTATCAGCTGGGCTACAGCACCTTTGTCGCCGGAATTGTGATCAGTCTGCAGTACATATCGACGCTGATAAGCCGGCCGCACGCCGGGCGCTATACCGATATCTGGGGGCCGAAAAAAGTGGTCAGCCTTGGGATCGTCTGCTGCCTGCTCAGTGGCGCCTTCACGCTACTGGCGGTAGTCCTGCAGGCAACGCCGATGCTGGCCATTGCCGCGCTGCTGGCGGGCCGGGTGTTTCTCGGCGTCGGCGAGAGCTTTACCGCCACCGGCGCCACCCTGTGGGGGATCAAAACCGTCGGCGCGATCCACACGTCACGGGTTATCTCCTGGAACGGCGTGGCGACCTATGTGGCGATGGCGGTCGGGGCGCCGCTGGGAGTTACCCTCAATCACTATTTTGGCATCAGCGGCTTTGCTACGGTGGTAGTGCTGGTCGCGGCCATCGGTCTGCTGTTCGCTCGTACCCGCCAGGACGTCAAGGTGACCGCCGGCACCAGAGCGCCCTTTCACGCGGTGGTGCGAAAAATCTGGCCTTACGGCCTGGGGCTGGCCTTTGGCACCGTCGGTTTCGGCGTTATCGCCACCTTTATCACCCTCTACTTCGCCGCGCACAGCTGGCAGGGCGCCGCGTTTACCCTTTCGCTGTTCAGCGTCGGCTTTATCTGCGTTCGCCTGGTGCTGGGAAATACCATTACCCGCTTTGGCGGAGTCCCGGTCTCCCTGGCCTGCTTCATCATCGAAAGTCTCGGCCTGCTGCTTATCTGGCTGGCGCCATCAGCATGGATGGCCGGCGTCGGCGCCTTTCTCACCGGTTCGGGTTTCTCGCTGGTCTTTCCGGCTTTAGGAGTTGAGGCGGTAAAACAGGTGGAAGAGCAAAATCAGGGAACCGCCCTCGGCACCTACTCGGCGTTTCTTGATCTGGCGCTGGGCCTGACCGGGCCGCTGGCCGGCTGGGTCGCCGGGTTCTACGATCTCGCCACGCTGTATCTGCTGGCGGCGATCGTGGTGGCGCTCGCATTCCTGCTGATTTTCCGCGTACATCGGCAACAGCGGCTTGTCGCCAGAGAGTAGTGTGGCCCGGCTCGCGGGCCGCCGCGGTCCGATGACGCCGGCAAAAAATGAATCGGCAATTGACGACGATTCGGCTTCCGTGCCAACATCCCGTCAGCGTCTGGCAACAGATGCATGGACGGTACTGGTAGACAACAGAGTTCGCGCAACGATCCAGCCCGGTACCGTAGTCCAATCCGAATCACTGACCCACACGGTGAATTCCTGATTCTGGCGGGAAACACAGACATGCACCAAAGTTTTAATCAGCGCGTTCATTTCTATTACTGCGTCCTGGTCGCGCTGAAGATGCACGGAAAATCGAAAAAAGCGGGTGGTATCAGGGGAAAGAATAACTTTCTGCTGAAATGGCTGCGCCGGGCGCAGGATAACAACATTTTTCCTCCCGATATCACCAGTGAAATCGAATGGCTGCGAGGAAAAATTATTCAGGCTGGCTATGACACCGATCTCGAGCCGATGCTGGATTTTGTCTACGCCACCGCCAGCCGCGCCGAGGCGCTCAAAAACGCCGAATAGGCTCCTGCGCCCGCCATGGGCGCAGAGACGTTCCCTGCCATGTCTCAATCCCAGGTTCGGCCAACAGCGCAGGCGCAATCCAGCCACGTTCTATTTTGTGACACTGTCACGCACAAAGGTGACCGCTGAGGTTCATTAACCGCTGACATGCCGCCTGACGCGTTCTATGCTTTACCCTGTCTCCCTCCTCACACAGGAACTGCACCCGATGGCCGACTGGAATCCTTCGTTGTATCTGCAATTTGACGCTGAACGTACCCGCCCCGCGGCCGACCTGCTCTCGCGTATTGCCCATCTGCAGGTCGAGCACGCCGTCGACCTCGGCTGCGGGCCGGGAAACAGCACCCGCCTGCTACGCGCCGCCTGGCCGTTGGCGACAATCGTCGGTATCGATAACTCCCCGGCCATGCTGGTCCAGGCGGCGCAGGCCTTACCCGACTGCGAATTCATTGATGCCGATATTGCCCGCTGGCGGCCTGCGCAACCGCCAGATGTGATCTATGCCAACGCCTCTCTGCAGTGGCTGACGGATCATGAGACGCTTTTCCCCCATCTGGTAAACCAGCTGGCGGACAACGGAACGCTGGCAGTGCAGATGCCGGATAACTGGCAGGAACCTTCCCATACCCTGATGCGTCAGGTTGCCAGCGAGATGGGGTTGCCGGACCGTGGACGCCAGCCGTTACTCCCGCCCGCCGCCTGGTACGATCTGCTCAGCCGCCAGGGTTGCGAAGTTGATATCTGGCGCACCACCTATTTTCATCCCCTTGCTTCTCATCAGGCGATTGTCGACTGGCTGCAGGGCACCGGGTTACGCCCCTATCTGGCAGGCCTCGACGAGCAGGCCGGAAGCGCGTTTCTCACACGCTATCTCGCATTGCTGGCCGCACACTATCCGTTACAGTTTAACGGGAAGGTGCTCCTGCGTTTCCCACGGCTGTTTATCGTGGCGCGAAAGATCGCCGCCTGACCGTTGGGATAGGTGGGCAGAAAAGCGGAGTGATGAAAGGTGTAAAGGATCGGCTATACCATCCTGATTTTCAGGATTGATAATCCCGAACGTTGCGATATTCAATATCTTAGTCAGCGTGCGACAGTGATGACTCCTTTAACCTGCAAAGAGAATCACTATGAGTACTCCTCCTGTCGATCGCCGAACGCTGGCTGCTATCGCGCCAAAGCTAGCCGAGCTTACCGAAACGGTGCTGTTTGGCGATATCTGGGCGCGGAGCGAGCTGTCGCCCCGCGAACGCAGCCTGATCACCCTTTCCGCCCTGACGGCGCAGGGCAAAACTGAACAGCTGCCGTGGCACATCGCGTTCGGCTATCAGAATGGCCTGAGCCGGGAAGAAATTGTCGAATTGTTTACCCATCTGGCGTTCTATGCCGGTTGGCCGGCGGCGGCCTGCGCCCTGACCTGCCTGAATGCGCAGGAGGCGTCATGCCCCTGACCCGAATTTCGCTTGGCACCGCCTGGCGTCCCGCGGAGTTTGCTCAATTGTCGGCGCTCTTTCATGAGTGTCTGGTGGCGGAGTTCGACGTTCCGTCAGCAGATAGATTTCAGTTTATCGAACGGGCCGCCGATGAGCAGCGCATTTACGACCCGCACTACCTCAGCGAAGGACGCAGCGCCCGCTTCGTGCTGTTTCATATTTTCGCCGGAAAACCGCGCAGCCGGGCGCAGAAACAGGGACTCTATCGTCGGCTCTGCGCGCGGTTAGACGATGAGATGGCGGTCAGCCCGCAGGACGTGATGGTGGTTATCCAGTTTAACCAACTGGAGGACTGGAGTTTTAGCGCAGGGAAGATGGCGGATGAATGAGACAGGCGGCGCTGCATGAGGCGCCGCGTTTCAGCACTATATCATTTGCTACCATGCACAACAGCGATCGTTCCATGAATCACGATACATGATGTTCCCTTCTGTGTATATCCAGGTGATCGTCTCATAACGGAAATCAATATCTTCAAGGTGAGTACTTGTCATTCCGGCCGGATGTAAATTTGGTGTGATTGCCGTAATCTTAATATTCACCATCGCTATGTTAAAATATTCAACTTCCAGTCCCGCCTCATTTATTCTGTACATTTTTAGCGTTGCCGATCTTAATGTTCGACCTTCACAAAGAGCCCTGAATAACAAAGGTGTTGTTCTGTCAAACTCTTTTTGAATTTTAACCGGTGTATGAAGACGGGTTCCCGTCAGCTTTCCTGTATTATTATCGGTAGGTAATCAAACATGATGATTCACTGCGCGCAATTCGATGGAACCCGTGCGTGTGGGCATCAGGCAAGAACCTATAATAGGCGAATCATTCTCATCAGTTAACCATAAACATGCTGGATTTGACATTACCCCTCCTCTTTCATATCAGTTTTTAACTTTAAACCAAACGACAACGTGAAACCCAATGATTAATAAAACAAAAAATCCTATTAAGTTAATGGCAATGTCAGGAAAAAGAGAGACTGCAATCATGCTAAATATAATGATTAATAATACAATACTCCATCCCCATAAAAAAAGAATGAATTCTTCTTTTAACCATCTTTTCAAGAAATCCATCCATTCACCTCATTAATTTAATAAGTAATTCAGCAAGTTCATCATCAGAAATAATCATCGGATTTAAATAAGGAACGCCTGTGATGACAGATTAGATCATTCATTGTTCCGGCACATATTTCTTATGTTCATCTGGCCTTTCAATATACTTATAAAACGATGGCCTTGATAGTAATATTGACTCTACTCTTTTGTTTATATTCCCTCGCCCCCTGCCCGGTTTAAAATATCTCGGTTAGCTATTACTTCGTATTATTTCATATTTTCGCCGGAAAACCGCGCAGCCGGGCGCAGAAACAGGGACTCTATCGTCGGCTCTGCGCGCGGTTAGACGATGAGATGGCGGTCAGCCCGCAGGACGTGATGGTGGTTATCCAGTTTAACCAACTGGAGGACTGGAGTTTTAGCGCAGGGAAGATGGCGGATGAATGAGACAGGCGGCGCCGCAAGAGGCGCCGCGTTTCAGATGATATAATTTACTACCACGCGAGATGATGCACCAGCGAGAGATCCCAGGCCGTTGCCAATAGCGAAAGAAACATAATCACATTGACCACTGTTTCAAGACGTTTTTCCATCGTTGCTGCTCCTGAGCCTGTTTCCCCTGTTATAGCGGGAAAAGCTTAACAACCTCTTACCGCTTCAGGACTCAAGCGTGATCCTGTAGCGTACGTAATCGTCAGCCGGGGTAAACTCATCATACAGATGACGGGCGGGATTATCACGGCGCGTATGCCAGTACAGCCGCGACCAGCCTTTGTCCGCCCCTTCGCTTTGCAGCGACTTAATCATGGTTCTGGCAATACCCTGTCCACGGAAGGCGGGATCGACAAACAGATCCTCCAGATAGCAGATCGGCGTGGTAACCCAGGTTCCCTCATGAAGAACACAGATAGCGAAGCCGACCACCGCATCATCCACCACCGCGACTCTACCCAATACAGACGAGTTTACATCCAGCATCCGCTGCCAGGTGCATTCGGTCACCTCTTCCGGCTGCGGGCTACCGTAAAAACGAGTGTAGCCATGCCAAAGCTGAAGCCATTCGGCTTTGTCGTGGGGCCGTACTTCCCGGATATCGATGACCATGAGAGTTTCCTTACAGATGAATGCATTAGCCTGCGAATATTGGCAGGAGATATGAGTTGAGGTCATTATTTTCCTGCGCAGATATTTGTTCAAGCGCTTCGGCCATAATTCTCCTGCTGTTCGGAACGATTTGGCACTAAAAAGCCGTATGCAGAGGAGCCACTGACCGGCTGTTACAGGTTAGTATAATAGTATGTTGTAACTAATAAAAATCCTGCACAACCCGGCCGCAGCCGGGTGTATAGATGGACTATCAGCAAAGAGGTTTGACGGCGTCGCGCATACCGCAGGTCAGGATAGCGTCAAGGTCGGCAGTCACCAGCTCCACCAGCCCCGGGATCTGGCTCAGATCCTGCTGCCAGTGATCCGCCACGCTGAGCACGGCGGTGACCAGCTCGCGAGTGCTCATCTGGCCATCGCGATGGCGGGCCCACAGCGTTTGATAGCGCGATATCCAGTCGGCGTCATCCTGTACTGGATAGCTCTCACCATCCCGCTCTCCCCGGTAAAAGGCGATCAGCGCCGCCAGGGCAAAGGTCAGACGCGGCGGCAGCGCGCCATGCGCTTTCAGCCCCGCCAGCAGCTGCGGCAGAATACGGGTGCGGTACTTGGTCATGCCGTTGAGCGCAATCGAGAGCAGCTGATGTTTAATATAGGGATTACGGAAGCGCCCTGTCACGGCGCTGGCGAATGACACCAGCTCATCGCGCGGCAGATCCAGCACCGGAATAATCTCGTCATAAATCGCTTTTTCGACAAACGCGCAAATCTCCGCATCGTTCATCGCCTCACCCACGGTGTCGATCCCGGCCTGGAAGGCCACCGGCACCAGCGCGGTGTGCGCCCCGTTGAGGATCGCCACTTTGCGCTCTTTATACGGCTTAATATCGTCCACAATGCGCACATTCAGCGGCAGTTTATCGAGACGCAGCTCGGCCGCCAGCGAGGCAGGCCCCTGGATCACAAACAGGTAGAAATGCTCGGCGGTATCAAGGAAAGCATCTTTATAGCCGGTCTGCGCCTCGAGAGCCGCCACTTCATCACGCGGATAGCCGGTCACAATGCGATCCACCAGCGTCGAACAGAAGGTATTCGCTGAGGTCAGCCAGGTGATAAATGCCTGCGGCAGTTCCCATTCGCTAGCATAGCGCAGCACCAGCGCCTGCAGCGCCTCGCCGTTATAATCGATCAGCTCGCAGGGAATAATCACCCATCCCTTGTCGGCCGCACCGGCGAAATGCTGGTAACGCTCAAACAACAGACGGGTCAGTTTCGCCGGATAACTGACCGGCGGCGCGTCGTCAAACCGATCCCCGGCATGGTAGCTGATGCCCGCCTCGGTGGTGTTGGAGAAGACAAACCGCATCTCCGGGTTATGCGCCAGGCGTAAAAAAGCGTCGAAGTCTGCGTAAGCGCTGATCTCCCGGTTGACCGAGCGGATAAGACGCGCATCGCTGACCGCTTCGCCCTGCTCGTTCAGGCCGCGAATAATAGTCGTGTACAGGCCATCCTGGGTGTTCAGCGAAGGCGGAAAATCTGTGGCGATAGGCCGCACGACCACGATGCCCGCATTCAGGTCGGTATGCTCGTTGAGCAGGTCGATCTGCCAGTCAACGAATGCGCGCAGGAAGTTACCTTCCCCAAACTGGATGATACGGTCAGGGTACTGCGCGCCGGGGAAATCACGACGGTTTAAAGTTTTCACAATGGGTTCCCTCTAATAGTAGTCATACAACCTGAGTAATTGGTCCAATAAGTTATCAGGTTTTGCTACCAGTGAAACCCTGTTTTGATCAAAGCAATCTGCATTAGCGGCCGTCAGGGCAGAAACTTATAGAATAGTGAGGTGGCAGTCATTTCGCCGTCGGGCATCAGCGCATAGCGCGGAATTTCCCCCACTTTTTCCCAGCCGCAGCGGGCATAGAACTGTTCCGCCCCGCTGCCGGTCGCCGTGTCCAGCACCAGCACCGTCTTCCTTTCCCGCCGGGCAATGCGCTCCAGCTCGCTCATCAACGCCTGGGCGATCCCCTGGCGGCAGACATTTTGGTGAACCAATAATTTGGCGACATCCGCTCGATGGGGCTGGTTTTCCGGTTGACTGGTGATAAGTTGCACGGTGCCAACGGGACGTTCTTCCGCGTCGAAGGCGGCCAGCACAATGCGCTCCCCGGCCGCCACGCTGTCGGCAGTGCGTTGCCAGAACGTTATCGCCGTTTGCGGCGCGAAAGGCAACATAAAGCTCACCGAGGCGCCGCCGTTGACGCAGCTTGCCAGGATCTCGCTTAATGCCGGGAGGTGATGGAGAATATCGTCACGCGAGAGCGTGCGCAGTGAAAAGGATGTGGTCATAAAAGCTCCCTGTTATCGACCACATCACTATGTTTTTAACCAAAAATTAGCACAAGTAGGATCCCGATAGGATTTTCTTATGGCGCGCTTTCGGTCAGCGTCGGCATACAAATTTGGTTACGACCGCTCTGTTTGGCTTTCACCATCTCATCGTCCGCCGCCAACAGCAGCTGGTTAAACAGCTCGGTGATGCGGGCGTGGCCTACCTCGCGCGTCTCCAGTCCCAGACTGATGGTCAGGTGGATCGGGTTCTGGCCCAGGCCGAAAGGCTGCGACTCCACCCCGTGACGGATCTTTTCCGCCAGCAAATAGCCCTGCTGGGCGCTGTCGACGACGGCGGCCACCGCAAACTCTTCGCCGCCGATACGGGCCACCATCCCCTGCTCACCCACCAGCTGTCGAACCTGCTGGGCAAACTGGGTCAGCACGCAATCGCCGCCTTCATGGCCCAGAGCATCATTCACCCGTTTGAAGCCATCGATATCCAGCACCATCACCGTCAGCAGCTTATCCGCCGGCAGCGTCTGACGCTTCAACGCTTCGCTCAGTCCGGAACGGGAATAGACGCGGGTCTGAAAGTCAAAATCGGCGCGCAGGGCCAGCTGCTTCACCAGCGTGTTAATCGCTTCGACACTGGATGCGACAATCACCGGGCTAATCAGCATGGCGGCAATTCCGAGGCGGGTGGAGAACAGCTGCCACGGCTGCATTCGCGCATCTGGCGAAAAGTGAATTAACGAATTAGCGACCAGCAGTATTTCGCCGATGCCAGTGAGAAAAGTCAGCAGACAGGTCAGCGGCAGCGGATAGCGTACAGCGCACCAGATCAAAGCCGGTAACGGGAAGGTAATGCTGCCCGCGCCGCCTACCGCCACGCCAAGCGCAATTGACAGGACCAGCGCCAGCACCGGCAGCAGCTGGCGAAAGCGAAAACCGCTTAATGCCGAAGGCAGCGTCAGGGTCAGAATAAAGGGCAGGATTAATACCGCCGTCGAGAACTGTTCGCTAAACCAGTCCGCCAGCTGGGGAACGAAGGTGGCGCGTTCAACATCCACCGACCCCAGCGCGCCGACCGCTGCGCACAGTAAGGCGGCTAACAGGCAGAAACAGAATAAATTAAGCGCGTTTATCGGGCCCGGCATGGAGTCGGCGCGACGTTTATCCCACAGCACCAGCTGCGCCAGCGTCACAATAAAGACAATATTGGAAAAGTTAATCAGCAATGAGGCAAAGCCCATTCCCCAGCGCGAGGTTAATCCGTCATAGACCAGCATTGCCGCAAAACAGACGGCATAAAAATAGCTGCGGTTAAGCCATACATAGCGTGCAAAAATCCCGGCCATCACTGCATTGAGCGGCCAGAAGAAAGAGAGCTCCTGCACCAGACGCAGCATAGCGCCAAGAAAATGCAGCAGTAGCGTTAACGTAAATAAGACCAATGCATCGCGCACGGGTTGTTCTTCACGAAACAGCGTAAATGACCGAATCGACAGTGAAGACATTCAGTAATTATCCGTCTAATTGTTTCAGGAAATTATTATGTTAATAGTTAGTTAGCGGATTATCATAACATGAGAATATTTATCAGGCATACTCCGGCGCCGATCAAATGCAAATTAGCGCACAGACGGCGCATTCATTTGTAGCACCAGCCAGCGGTGGATGACCTGCACGATATAGTCCTGCTCCGGCTCGCTCAGCGCGCGGCCGTGGGGAATGGCATGCCATTTTACCAGGCAGCCGCGACAGCAGGTAGCGGTCGCGTGCTGGGCGATAAACACCGGGTGACCGCGCATCGGCGTCTGCTTGCCATCATTGATCGGCGCAGCGGGCGCCAGCCGCTGGCGAATAAAGTCTGCGGCATGCCGATCAATGACCTCCGGTCCCTTATCGAGACAATATTGCCGCTCTTTCCCCCCAGACGGAAGCGTGAGCGAAACGTCGAGCGCGCCAGGCGCGCAAACAAGCGATCCTGATCGACCATCAGAACACCGACCTCCCCATCCGCTGAGTCAGTTTTTCCAGCATCGCCACGCCGGCCAGCGAGTTCCCGGCGTCGTCAAGCTCCGGGCTCCACACGGCGATCGCCATCTCCTGCGGGACAATCGCCACGATCCCGCCGCCGACGCCCGATTTCGCCGGCAGGCCAACGCGCCAGGCGAATTCACCGGCGTTCTGGTACATGCCGCTGGTCATCATCAGGGCATTCACCTGGCGGGACTGGATGGGCGCAATAACCGGCGCGTCGAGATGCGGGGCAATGCCGCGGTCGGCGAGAAACAGAAAGGTTCGCGCCAGCTCAACACAGCTCATCTCCAGAGAACAATAGTGGAAATAGTTCTGCAGCACGGTGGCGACGTCGTTATGGAAGTTACCAAAGGATTTCATCAGCCAGGCGATGGCGGCGTTGCGCGCCGAATGCTCAAACTCTGAGCGAGCCACCACCGGATCGTAGGCGATATCGGCCACGCCGCTCAGACGGCGGACAATCTCCAGCATCCGCTGACGCGGGGCGCTGAGCCGGCTCTGCAGCATGTCGCAGACCACCAGTGCCCCGGCGTTGATAAACGGGTTGCGCGGTTTGCCCTGCTCGATCTCCAGCTGCAGAAGCGAGTTAAAGGGCTGGCCGGAAGGATCTTTCCCCACCCGCTGCCAGATCTCCTCCTCCTGATAGTGGTTCATGGCCACCACCAGGCTCAATACCTTGGAGATTGACTGGATGGAAAAACGTTCATGGGCATCGCCAGCGGCAAAGTGCTGACCGTCCACCGTACTGATCGCGATACCAAGCTTGTCGCCGCTGACGCTGGCCAGCGCCGGAATATAATCCGCCACTTTTCCGCGGCCAATCAGCGGCCTGATTTCTGCCAGAATGGCTTCCAGCATTGCATTATTGATAACCGTCGCCACACGCGGCTCCTTGCCCACCATCAAAATTCGGTGGGCGAGTATAGCAGACGTGGACGACGGTCGTCAGGGGCTAACGTTGATTAGCGACGGTCTTTCCAGACGGTCTGCGCATTACAGAACTCGTGCAGGCCAAAATGCGACAGCTCGCGGCCAAAACCGCTCTTCTTTACGCCGCCGAAGGCCACGCGGGCGTCGCTGGCGCAGTAGCCATTGAGGAAGACGCCGCCGCACTCCAGCTCGCGGGCAAAGCGCTGGGCCTGCGCCTCGTCGGTGGTATAGACCGTGGCGGACAGGCCAAACTCGCTGTCGTTGGCGAGGGCCAGTGCATGGTCTGCGTCGCGAGCGGTGGTCAGGGTTGCTACCGGACCAAACAGCTCCTGACGAAAGCCGGTCATCCCGGCGGTGACGTTGCCCAGCACCGTTGGCGCATAGTAGTTGCCCGCCCCTTCGATTTTTTCCGCGCCCAGCAGCAGAGTCGCCCCTTCATCAAGGGTCGCCGTTACCTGCTGGTGCAGTTCATCGCGTAAATCGAACCGCGCCATCGGTCCGACGTAGTTTTGCTCATCGCGCGGGTCGCCCATCTTCAGCGCTGCCACGGCGTCGACAAATTTGCCGGTGAAGGCCTCGGCAATGCCGGCTTCGAGAATAAAGCGTTTCGACGCCGCACACACCTGGCCGCTGTTCTGATAGCGGCCGGTGACGGCGGCTTTTACCGCTTCATCGAGATCGGCATCGTTGAGCACGATAAAGGGATCGGATCCTCCCAGCTCAAGCACGCATTTCTTCAGCGCCGCGCCCGCCTGGGCGCCAATCGCCTTCCCGGCGCGGACGCTGCCGGTGACGGTCACCGCCGCGATGCGGTCGTCATTGATAATCTGTGAAACGCCGTCATTGGTGGCGTTCACCCAACCAAATACACCATCCGGCAGGCCGGCGGCGGCAAAAATTTCGCCCAGCAGACGGGCGCTGCCCATCACGTTCGGGGCATGCTTCAGCAGATAGCTGTTGCCGGCCAGCAGGATCGGCACCGCGCCGCGCATCACCTGCCAGACCGGGAAGTTCCACGGCATCACCGCCAGTATGGCGCCCAGTGGACGATACTCAATTACCGCCTGGTTATTTTCCACCAGGGTAGCTTCCGTCGCCAGCATCGCCGGGCCGTGTTCAGCGTACCAGTCGCAGAGGTTGGCCGATTTCGCCACCTCGCCGCGCGCCTGAGCGATCGGCTTGCCCATCTCAAGGGTGATCATCTGGGCCACCTCTTCACCGCGGGCGCGCAGCGCGGCCCCGATGCGGCGCAGGGCATCGGCGCGGTCGGCAAGCGGCGTCTGACGCCACTGGCGATAGCCCGCCGCGGCGAGCGCGATCGCCGCGTCGACCTCGCGTTCGCTGGCCCACGGCAGCGAGGAGACCACCTCACCGGTAGTCGGATTGACGGAGACGGCGTGCGTTGCAGATAAATTCATCATTATTCTCTCTCGTTGCTTGCGAAGTGTCCGTATTCTGGCTTACCTTTCCATTCATTGAAAATGAATAATATTAAGCAACACATTCACAAAAGAAGAATATCATGGACCTGACTCAGCTAGAGATGTTTAACGCTGTCGCCAGCACCGGCAGCATTACCCAGGCGGCGCAGAAAGTACATCGCGTGCCGTCCAACCTCACCACCCGCATCCGCCAGCTGGAGGCCGACCTCGGCGTTGAGCTGTTTATCCGCGAGAACCAGCGCCTGCGCCTGTCGCCTGCGGGACACAGCTTTTTGCGCTATAGCCAGCAGATCCTCGCCCTGGTGGACGAGGCGCGAATGGTGGTGGCGGGCGACGAACCCCAGGGGCTGTTTTCACTTGGTTCGCTGGAGAGCACCGCGGCGGTACGGATCCCCAGCACTCTGGCCCACTTTAATCAGCGCTACCCGAAAATTCATCTGGCGCTCTCAACCGGCCCTTCCGGGACGATGATCGACGGCGTACTGGAAGGCGCCCTGAGCGCCGCGTTTGTCGACGGCCCGCTGGTGCATCCGGGCCTGGAGGGGCTGCCGGTGTTCCCTGAAGAGATGATGATCGTCGCCCCCTACGGCCACGCACCCATCACCCGCGCCAGCGAAGTGAACGGGGCCAACGTCTACGCCTTTCGCGCCAACTGTTCCTATCGCCGGCATTTTGAGAGCTGGTTTCATGCCGACAGAGCGACCCCGGGCAGGATCCACGAGATGGAGTCTTACCACGGGATGCTGGCCTGCGTCATCGCCGGCGCCGGCCTGGCGTTGATCCCGCGCAGCATGCTGGAGAGTATGCCCGGCCATCAGCAGGTTTCCGCCTGGCCGCTGGCCGAAGAATGGCGCTGGCTCACCACCTGGCTGGTGTGGCGCCGGGGCGCCAAAACCCGCCAGCTGGAGGCGTTTATAGCGCTGCTGAACGAAGATCGGCAAACAGTGGTTTCTCCATAAACACGCTGAGCGGATCGGGTTGATACGGCGCAAACGCGCAGCGGGTCTGGTAGCCGTTGCGCGTGTAGAGGGCGATGGCCGCATGCTGATGGATACCGGTCTCCAGGCGCAGGGTATGGCAGTCGCGCTGACGCGCTTTCGCTTCCAGCGCCGCCAGCAGCTTTTCTCCCAGCTGCTGGCCGCGGTGCTGGGGATCGATATAGACCCGCTTCATCTCGCCAAAGCCTTCCTCACTGAGGACAATAGCCCCGCAGCCAACGGCCTCGCCCTGCGGGCTGCGGATCGCCAGGGCGATGACCGTCTGCGGAGGCAGCTGGCTAAGGTCCAGCAGGTGGTTGCTCTCCGCCGGGTAGAGGGTCTCCTGCCAGGCGTCGAGGGCGGCAATCAGGGCGATAAATTCGGCGTCGGTAGGGGCGATGTCGGTGATGGTGTACATAGGTGAGCTCCTTTTTTACCCCACTGTAGCGCGGCCGGCGGCTTTTCCCGACATAGCATTAACTTATATTGCCGCCCACCTATTGCGCTAACCCACTGAAACACAGTAATTTTATCACCTGCCGTTCGTACTTGAGATCTGAATATGCACACCAAAGCCCGTAAAGTGATGATTATTGGCGCCGGCAATGTCGGCGCGTCGGCGGCCTACGCCCTGCTCAACCAGAGCATTTGCGAGGAGCTGATCCTCGTCGACCTTAACCAACAGCGCGCTGAGGCCCACGCTCAGGACCTGAGCGACGCCGCGGCCTACCTGCCGGGGATGATGACCATCTCCACCCGCGAGGCCAGCGACTGCGCCGATGTCGATATCGCGGTGATCACCGTCTCCGGCGGCGCGCTGCGCCCCGGCCAGAGCCGGCTGGATGAACTGACCTCCACCGCGAAGATTGTGAAGAGCATTGTGCCGACGATGATGGCCAACGGATTTAACGGCATCTTTCTGGTGGCCACCAACCCCTGCGACATCATCACCTGGCAGGTATGGCAGCTTTCCGGCCTGCCGCGCAGCCAGGTGCTGGGCACCGGCGTCTGGCTGGATACCACCCGCCTGCGTCGCCTGCTGGCGCAGGAACTGGAGATTGGCGCCCAGAGCATCGACGCCTTTATCCTCGGCGAGCATGGCGATACCCAGTTTCCGGTGTGGTCGCACTCCTCGGTATATGGCACGCCAATCGCCGACCTCTACCAGCAGCGCACCGGCCTGCCGCTCGATCGCGAGGCGATGGCTGACAAAGTGCGCAAGCTGGGATTTGAGATCTACGCGGGTAAAGGCTGCACCGAATATGGCGTGGCAGGGACCATCGCCGAGATCTGCCGCAATATCTTCACCGGCAGCCACCGCGCGCTGGCGGTCTCCTGCATTCTTGACGGCGAGTACGAGGTCAGCGGCGCGGCGGCTGGGGTGCCGGCGGTGCTGGCCCAGGGTGGCGTGAAGCAGATCATTGAACTGCAGCTGGCCGGCGAAGAGCAGGCGAAGTTCAGCCAGTCGATCGCGGTGATCAAGGCCAATATCGCCCGTCTGCCCTGACGGCAGCCTGCGAGTCAGTCGGCAATGATCAGCTGCGGGGAAAGGGTCTCCAGCGCCTCGCGGGTTTTATCCGGCAGGTGGGCGTCGGTGACGATATCGGTCAACGACGCCAGCGGAGCGATGTTGAACAGTGACCAGGCGCCGTATTTGGAGCTGTCCGCCAGCAGGATACGCCGCCGGGCATTGGCCATCAGATCGCGCTTCAGGGCGGCCTTTTCCTCCGTCGGGGCGGTGATCCCCTTCTCAAGGTCCCAGCCGTTGCAGCTGACGAAGGCGAGATCGGGCCAGATGGTCTGCAGCAGGCGGCGGCCGTGATCGCCGATGCACGACTGGCTGCTGTCATCGATGCGCCCGCCGATAATCGTCACTTCGATCTGCTTAAATTCCGATAGGAACAGCGCGATATGTAAATCGCTGGTGATCACCCGCAGCGGCAGATGGGTGATCTGCCGCGCCAGCTCAATCATGGTGGTGCCGGCGTCAAGCACAATGGCGTCGCCGGCTTTCACCAGCGCTGCCGCCGCACTGGCGATAGCCTGCTTCTCAAGCGGACTGCGCTGGGCTTTCTCCAGCGTCGTCGGCTGGGAAGGAATAAACCGGTTCAGCGTCACCCCGCCGTGCGTTCGGCTGATCACCCCTTCCTGATCGAGTTTGATCAGGTCGCGGCGAATGGTGGCCGGCGAGGCGTTGGTCGCCGCCACCAGCTGGTCGACTGTCACCAGATTATGGCTTTTCAGGAAGTCCATAATCTGCTCTAACCGGTTATATCCCTTCATGTTATTCCTGCGCGATGTGCATGGCGAGCTCAATGGAGGTTGCCATGCTCTCAGACTTCGCTTTACCTGTCCAGGCAATATCAAACGCAGTGCCATGATCCGCGGAGGTACGGATAAACGGCAGCCCGGCGGTAATATTCACCCCGTCATAGAATCCCAGCAGCTTCAGCGGAATATGCCCCTGGTCGTGATACATCGCCACTACCATGTCGTACATGCCTTCGTGACACTGCATAAACACCGTGTCCGGCGGACAGGGGCCGGTCACCTCCACTCCCTTCGCCCGCATGGCGGCGACCGCCGGGGCGACGATACGGATCTCTTCATCGCCAAACAGGCCGTTCTCCCCGGCGTGCGGGTTAACGCCGGCGACCGCGATGCGCGGACGCGGATAGCCGACGCGGCGCAGAAAGCGATCCGCCACGCCAATCACCGTCTCAATCCGCGGCTGGTTTAGGGTATCGAGGAACTGGCGCAAGGAAATATGGGTAGTGATATGGATAACCTTAAGCTTCTCGGTATAGAGCACCATGGCGTAATCGGTAGTCTGCGTCAGGTGGGCCAGCAGTTCGGTATGGCCGGGATAAGCGTGCCCGGCGAGATGCAGCGCCTCTTTATTCAGCGGCGCGGTAGCGATGGCCGCGACCGCGCCCTCCAGCGCCAGCGCGGTCGCCCGCCTGATGCAGCGAAACGCGAGATCCCCTGCCTGGGCCTGGACTTCGCCAGGGCGCAGCCCCTGCGGGTCGCTGAGTGGTTCATCAATGACGTTGATGGTCGCTGGGGAAAAACTCGCCTCGGCGGGATGGTCAATAATGCGCAGCTCCGCACGCGGCGTGATATTTAGCGCCAGGATCCGCCGCAGCGTCTGCGCGCAGCCCACCACCACCACCGGCGCGCCGCTCAGCGCCCCCTCGGCGAGGGATTTGATAATAATCTCCGGACCAATCCCTGCCGGGTCGCCCATTGTCACTGCAATCATCTTAGACACTCAGTTTCTCCTCAATAAAATTCACAACATGTAACAGCGTGGTGTCGGTGCCGAATCCTCCGGCTTTGGTCATCACCGGCCGCGACCAGCGGCCGCCGAGAAAATGCCCGTATGGAACGCACTCCGCCACCCGGCCGCGGATCTGAAACCCTGTGGCGCCGAGCGCGTGCGCGACGGCGATGGCTACATCGCCGCCAGAGAGGTACAGGGCGCCCGGTGGGCACAGCGCCACCACCAGTGCCGTGACGTCGGCAAGCCAGGCGCAGATGTGCTCCCCGTAGGCGGCGCGGCTGAGACCGCGTTCACGGCACCGGGCTTCAATCCCGTGCCGGGCGGCGTGATTCGGGCGGGTGGTCACCACGCAGTGCTGGCCCTCACGCAGCGCCCCGGCGATCCGTGAAGCTTCCTCCTTCGGCGATCCGCTAAAGGCCTGTTCGACATCAATTTCAATCACCCGTACTCGGGAATGGACCTGCAGCGCAGCAACCTGACGCTGCGCCATCTCGCTCATCGAACCGACCACCGCCAGCAGCGGGCCCTGCTCGCTGCGGCGCAGGCGGCGAGCCAGCGCCTCGCAGAGACCCGCCGAGCCGACCAGCAGGGTCTCCCGCGCATGGGGCGCAACGGCGTCGATCACCTGGTCCAGATGGCTGTCTTCCCAGGCGTCGACAATCAACACTCGCTTTTCCTCGCCCGCCGTCGCTAATGCCGCCGGAAGCTGGCCAGCGTTCAGGGTCAGACAGGGAAGACGGCTCTGCATGGCGATAATTTCGCTAATCTCCGCCCGGCTCACCGGCGTTTTCGGATCGCTGGCAAATTCGGTCTGATCGAGGGGCACACCATGCACATAGCAGCGCCCGTCCCGGGTATGCCGCCCGGCTGCCGGATAAGCCGGGGCCACCACCGCCATCCGGCAGCCTTGCGCCGCCATCATTGCCTCCAGTTCGCCGCCGGGATTACCGCGCAGCGTGGAGTCAATCTTCTTTACCTGCCAGTGCGGGACGAATGTCGCCGCGCCGCGCAGCAGAGCGGCGACCTTGTCAGCCGCCGCCGCGGCGGTCATCGCCCGGCTGTCGCTGTTGAGAATTAATGCCCGGGCGGTTGATGGTTGTCCGGCGGTGAAGGCCACTTCCACCGACATACCCGCCTCCGCCAGGCTGACCCCGGCGTCATTGGCCCCGGTAAAGTCATCCGCCAGCACCAGCACTCTGTTATTGCCGTCGTTCATTGTCCTGCCTTGTAGTCGATAAAATCTTAAATTGATTATATTCAATCATATTTGATTAAATGTGAGCAAGCTCAAGTTATTAAGTTGCCGTATAAATTATAACTTTTCCCCATCAGATGAGTAGCAAGATTTATGAATGATTGAATTCAATCAATTACTACCAAGGAGAAACGCGTGGCGACGATACACAGCACAATCATCAGCGGGGCTGGCGCCTCATCGGCCCTGCTCCCGCTGCTGGCCGGTAAAACCTCAATCCTGCTGGTGACCGACAAGAACGTCGGGGCGCTGGAGGCAACCCAGGCGATTCATCGCCTGCTGGCGGCTGAAGGGCGTGAAGTTGAGGTCATTGACAGCGTGCCAGCTGAGCCCAACCATCACGATGTTACGCAGATCGTCAGCCAGCTGGGCGCCAGCCAGCCGCAGATGGTCGTTGGTATCGGCGGGGGGAGCGTACTGGATGTAGCAAAACTGCTGTCAGTACTTCTGCACCCTGAGGCGCCCTCGCTGACGTCCCTGCTGGCAGGCGAGCAGCCGCAACGACGAATTTGCTCATTGTTAATCCCGGCCACCGCGGGCACCGGATCCGAAGCGACGCCGAACGCCATTCTGGCGATCCCCGAGCAGCAGACGAAGGTGGGGATCATCTCCCCGGTGCTGCTTCCGGACTATGTCGCCCTGCTGCCGGAGCTGACCACCAGCATGCCGCCCAGCATCGCGGCGTCGACCGGAATCGATGCTCTGTGTCATCTGCTGGAGTGCTTTACCTCCACCGTCGCCAACCCGGTGAGCGATAACGCGGCGTTAATCGGTTTACACAAGCTGGTACGCCATATCGAGCGTTCGGTAAATCAGCCGCAGGATCTGACGGCGAAGCTGGAGATGCTCTGGGCCTCGTGGTACGGCGGCGCAGCGATCAACTATGCCGGCACTCACCTGGTGCATGCGCTCTCCTATCCGCTTGGCGGTACCTGGCACCTGCCGCACGGGGTGGCCAACGCCATTCTGCTGGCGCCCTGCATGCGGGTGGTCCGCCCTTACGCGGTGGCGAAGTTCGCTCAAGTCTGGGACCTGATCCCCGATGCAGATCGCACGCTCAGCGCGGAAGAGAAATCCCATGCGCTGGTCGCATGGCTGGCGGCGCTGGTCAAACGACTGCCGCTGCCGGACAACCTGGCCGCGCTAGGCGTGCCTCAGGAGAGTATTTCCGCCCTCAGCGCAGCGGCGCAAAACGTCAAACGCCTGATGAACAATGCCCCATGCAGCGTCAGCCGCGAAGAGATCGCGGCCATCTACCAAACGCTGTATCCAGAACATACCTAACAGGAGAAAGTTAAATGAGGAAAGCTATTAGCGGCGTACTCACCGCCATTGTCACTCCCTTTACCGCCGAGGGAGCGCTTAACCTGCCGGCGCTACGCCAGCAGGTGCAGCGGCAGCTCGCCGCAGGCAACGGTATTTTCTGCGGCGGCACCAACGGCGAGTTTTTTGTCCTCAATGAGGAAGAGAAGATCGCCGTCGCCAGAACCTGCGTGGAAGAGGCGGCCGGTCGCGCGCCGGTGGTGGCCCATATTGGGGAGGTTTCCACCCGGGAGACGCGCCGGCTGGGCCAGCAGATCGCCCGCCTCGGAGTTGACGCGGTATCGGCCATTACCCCGTGGTTCGTGCCCTTGAAGCAGGAAGAGCTGATTAACCACTATACGGCGATCGCCGACGCGCTGAGCGTCCCGCTCTTTCTTTACAACATTCCCGCCCGCACCGGGAACACTATTGCCCCGGAGACCGCGCGCCAGCTGGCCCGCCACGAGAATATCGTCGGCATTAAGGATAGCGCCGGCAGCTACGACAGCCTGAAAGGCTTTCTCGACGCGGTGCGCGATATCGACGGTTTCGACGTTCTGAACGGGCCGGACTCGCTTATCCATCAGGGATTTGTCGACGGCTGCTCGGCCTGCATCTCGGGGCTTGCCAACGTCGCCCCCGCTGAAATTAACGCCATCTGGTCGCGCTTTCACGCCGGGGATATCGCCGGATCGCGCCAGGCCCAGGAGCAGGTAACGGGCCTGCGCACCGATCTGTATAAAGTGGCGTTCTCGCCTGCGGCGGTGAAGAAAGCCCTGCAGCTAATGGGTCACGAGGTGGGCGACAGCCGCTACGCGGTGCAGTTTAGTGACCACCAGCTGCAGCAGATTAAAAATATCATTAACACCTACCTTCACTAATTTACGTATCCGCCCCGGCCATCACTGGCTGGGGCAAGGTCTTGTATTTGCGACGCTCATTGTCGCCAGTAAACAGGAAACGGTTATGAAAGTAATTTGCACCTCGCCCTCATTCGCCAAATACGACGATGCGCCCATTTTGGCACTGAAAGAGGCCGATCTTGAACTGGTCATGTTGCCTGCCGATGCCTCTATAGAGATGCTGGCTCAGCATCTGCCTGATGCCATAGCGATGATTGTCGCCTTCACCGACATCAATGAATCGCTGCTGGCAAAGGCCCCGAGGCTAAAAATTGTCTGCAAACACGGCGTTGGTGTGGATAACATCGATCTTAACGCTACACGTCAGCGCAAAATTTTTGTCACTAACGTTCCTGATGCCAACAAGCATGCGGTGGCCGATTTTGCTTTTGGCTTAATTCTCAATACTGCCCGCCAGATTTATCAGGCAATCAGTGAAACGAAAGCAGGCAACTGGCCTCGTATTTTTGCCACTGATGTATATGGCAAAACCCTGGGGATCGTCGGTTTAGGCCATATCGGTAAGGAAGTGGCGCGACGTGCGCGCGGATTCAATATGCGAGTGCTCGCCACCGACGCCTGGCCAGACAGAGAATTTGCACAACAACACCAGATTGAATATGTCTCACTGGATACCCTGACGGCGCAAAGTGATTTTATTAGCCTGCATACCCCTTTAACCCCGGAAACTGAAAATATGTTTAATGCCGCCCGGCTACAGCAGATGAAATCAGGGGCATTCCTGATCAATGTTTCCAGAGGCGGTATTGTTGATGAACAAGCGTTGTATGAAGCACTAAAATCAGGACACCTCGCCGGAGCCGCAGCTGACGTTTTTCTCGAGGAACCTTGCGCTACGCACCCTTTATTTACCCTGGCGAATTTTGCGCCAACATCTCATATTGCTGGATATACGGATGGCGCAATTAGCAATATTAGCGCGCGCTGCGTCAACAATATTATTACCTGCGTCTGTCGTGGTGAACGACCTGAAAACATTATGAATTCGCTGTAAATAACGAGGTGGGAAGCATGCCATTCCCACCAATATAACGAACATCTACTTAGAGCCGAATATATGAACACGACAGCTAACACTACTCGTATTCGCTGGTGGATAGCCGGGTTAATGTGGTTGGCTATTGCCATCAACTATATCGACCGGACAGTATTATCTGCCGCAGCCCCACATTTAATCGATGAACTGAAACTCGACCCCGAAATGATGGGGTTTATCATGGCGGCTTTTTTTTGGTCATACTCGTTATTACAGATCCCCGCCGGGTGGTTCGCCGATCGTTTTGGTCAGAAAAAAGGTCTTGGTTTAGCCGTCGCCTGGTGGTCAATTGCCACCTCGATGATGGGTGTTGCCACGGGTTTTAAATCACTTCTGGCACTGCGTCTGGCTTTAGGTGTTGGCGAGGCCGCCGCCTACCCCAGCAACGCAGGGATCGCCGCACGCTGGTTTCCGGATAAAGAACGTGCCACCGTATCCGGACTCTTCGATAGTGCGTCAAAATTTGGCGGGGCGATTGCCATGCCGCTTATCGTCTGGATGATCTACACCTTTGACTGGCGACTGACCTTTTTGATTATCGGCAGTGTGGGCATTTTATGGGTTATCGCCTGGTATTTTATCTATGCTGAAAACCCGGAAGAACACAAACGCATCAGTCCTTCAGAAGTGCGTATTATTCGTGATGGCCAAAAACAACATCACGGCGACAAAGCTGTATTGCCCATGAAATGGTATAAGCTCTTGCGTTATCGTAACATTTGGGCAATGTGCATCGGCTTTTTTACCATCAATTATACCTCCTATTTTTTTATTACCTGGCTCCCTACTTACCTGGTAAAAGAAAAAGGTATGGATTTTATTAAAATGGGAATGGTAGCCGCTCTGCCTTTATTATGCGGGATGGTGATTGAAGTTTTTGCTGGCTGGGCCTCGGATCGTCTGGTACATAAGAAAGTACTGTCTCTTACGGCTACCCGTAAACTGTTTTTGACTATCGGCTTGCTTATGGCACTTTGTATCGGCTTTGCACCATTTACCGACTCTGTGTTTATGACCGTCTTTCTCTTGTGTGTCGCAAAATCAGGCACGACGGTCGCCGCATCGCAGGTTTGGGCCTTACCGGGTGATGTTGCACCCAAAAATAGCGTCTCAATTGTCGCTGGGCTGCAAAATACGGTTTCGAATATGGGAGGCGCAGTCGGTCCTATCATTACGGGTGCGATCGTTGCTGCGACAGGCTCATTCAACTGGGCACTGATTTTCTCGGCCATTCTTGTCGTTATCGGGATAATCAACTACCTGTTCCTGATGGGTAAAATTGAACCTATCAATGACAAAGGTGGAAAATCACCCGTCCTTAACGCCGCAGAACAACATTAAGTCCAATCCGCCCGGTAGAGGACGCCACCGGGCGTAAACACATCGTTAACCTCGCAGGTAAACCGTTCCGCGCATATAGGTGGTGGCCTGGCCGCTAATCAGCACACGGTCGCCCTGCCACTGGCAGCGCAGGTCGCCGCCGCGAGCGGAGATCTGGCGCGCCATCATGGTGGTTTTCCCCAGCTTTTCGCCCCACCAGGGGATCAGCATGCTATGGGCGGAGCCGGTGACCGGATCTTCCGGCACCCCTTCTCCCGGGCAGAAGAAGCGGCTGACAAAGTCATACTCTTCATCCGGCGCGCTGACGCAGATCATTTTGCCAAGCGTTCGCAGCCGCGCCATATCCGGTCGCACCGCTTCAACCTGCTGGCGATCCGCCAGCACCACCAGATAATCGCGCCCTTCCCGAACTTCAACGGCGGCCTCGAGTCCCAACCCGGTCAGCAGATCCGCCGGCGGGTTTTCCACCGGGGAGGTCGACCACGCCGGAAAATCGAGCGTCAGCCAGTCGCCATTACGGGTGACCCGCAGCTCACCAACAAAACGGGTGCTAAAGAGAATCGTCGCCGAAGGATGGTCGAGATATTCGAAAATAACGTGCGCAGCGGCGAGGGTCGCGTGACCGCAGAGATTGATCTCAGCGAGTGTGGTAAACCAGCGCAGCTCATAGCCCTCGTCGGTACGGACAAAGAAAGCCGTTTCGGATTGATTATGCTGCTGGGCCATTTTCAGGAGCACATCGTCGGCTAACCACTCGCTGAGCGGGCAGACGGCCGCGGCATTGCCGCCAAAGTTTTTATCGCTGAAAGCATCGACCAGATAAAATTGAATTTCCTGCATACCCTGTCCTTACTTTTTTTACTTTCCTTCAACATGACATAAAAGCGTCCCCTTGACACTATCCATAGCAAAATTAATCGCTTAACCGCGGCCAGCCCCTTGCGATGAAATGAGACGCAGATCACAAAATGATTGTCTTTTCGCCAACAATCGTTTTAAGATCAGCGTCACATCTTTCCCTGAATCACCAGTCCAGAGCTTATGACTACGAATACGGTCTCACGCAAGGTAGCGTGGCTACGTGTCGTGACGTTGGCCATCGCCGCGTTTATTTTTAACACCACAGAGTTTGCCCCGGTCGGTCTGTTGTCGGATATTGCCGACAGCTTCGGCATGGAAACCGCCCAGGTGGGCATGATGCTGACCATCTACGCATGGGTGGTGGCGTTAATGTCGCTGCCGTTTATGCTGCTGACCAGCAAAGTGGAGCGCCGGTGCCTGCTTATCGGCCTGTTTATTCTGTTTATCGCCAGCCACGTCCTGTCGTTTTTTGCCTGGAATTTTGACGTGCTGGTGATTAGCCGCATTGGTATCGCCTTTGCGCATGCGGTTTTCTGGTCGATAACGTCGGCACTGGCCATCCGCATGGCCCCGCCGGGCAAACGGGCGCAGGCGCTGAGCCTGATCGCCACCGGTACCGCGCTGGCGATGGTGTTTGGTATTCCGATCGGGCGCATTATCGGCCAGTACTTTGGCTGGCGGATGACCTTCCTGGCGATCGGCCTCGGCGCGTTAGCCACCCTGGCCTGCCTCGTAAAACTGCTGCCGACCCTGCCGAGCGAACATTCTGGCTCGCTGAAAAGCTTGCCGGTGCTGTTCCGCCGCCCGGCGCTGGTCAGCGTGTACATTCTGACCGTGGTGGTGGTGACCGCTCATTATACCGCCTACAGCTATATCGAGCCCTTTGTCCAGACGGTAGCGGGCCTGAGCGGCAACTTTGCCACCGTACTGCTGCTGATCCTTGGCGGGGCCGGTATTATCGGCAGCATTCTGTTCGGTAAGCTCGGTAACCAGCACGCGTCGGGGCTGATAAGCCTGGCGATTGCCCTGCTGCTCGCCTGCCTGCTGCTGCTGCTGCCGGCCTCGCATAACCCGCAGCACCTGATGCTGCTCAGCATCTTCTGGGGGGTGGCGATCATGATTATCGGTCTCGGCATGCAGGTGAAAGTGCTGGCCTCCGCTCCGGATGCCACCGACGTCGCCATGTCTCTGTTCTCGGGTATCTTTAATATCGGCATAGGCGCCGGGGCGCTGGTCGGCAGCCAGGTGAGTCTGCATCTTTCCATGGCCTCCGTCGGCTACGTCGGCGCCATTCCGGCGCTGGTCGCGCTGGTCTGGTCGCTGATGATATTCCGTCGCTGGCCGGTATCGCTGGAAGACCATCAGCCGCACCACTCCTGATTCCGTCGCACAAAAAAGCCCGCCGGTATCGCGCCGGCGGGCTTTTTTTCTCTGCGCATCGCGGGCGGTCAGGGATGCCAGGTCGAAATGATCTCCAGCACGCCGTTAATAATAAACTGCACGCCCATGCAGACCAGCAGAAAGCCCATCAGTCGCGAGATGGCCTCGATGCCGCCTTTGCCAACCAGACGCATAATCGCGCCGGAACTGCGCAGACAAGCCCACAGAATCACCCCTAACAGCAAAAAGATGATCGGCGGCGCCGCCAGCACCACCCACTCCGGGAAGTCCACGCCGTGCTTAACGGTCGAGGCGGAGCTAATAATCATCGCGATGGTGCCCGGACCGGCGGTGCTTGGCATCGCCAGCGGCACAAAGGCGATATTGGCGGTCGGTTCATCCTGCAGTTCTTCCGATTTGATCTTCGCTTCCATCGAATCGTGGGCTTTTTGCTGGGGAAACAGCATGCGGAAACCGATAAAGGCCACAATCAATCCGCCGGCGATACGTAGCCCAGGTATTGATATGCCGAATGTATTCATCACCACCTGACCGGCATACCACGACACCATCAGGATGGCGAAGACATACACCGATGCCATTAACGCCTGTTTATTACGCTCGGCGTTGTTCATATTACCGGCCAGGCCAAGGAACAGCGCCACGGTTGTGAGTGGATTCGCCAGCGGTAAAAGCACCGCCAGGCCGAGCCCTATTGCTTTAAACAAATCGAACATAGTTAATTAAAGTCCCGTTAATATTCATTTTTTAAGAATGGTTTCATTCCGTGAGTATATCGGCTTCAACAAATTTGACGCCAGCCTGCTGATAAATCACTTCTGCAAAAAAATAACAAGCGTTAGAAAAATCATAAAGAGTGACCCACATCGTACTTTTCCATTTTAGCAAATCGTGGCATCGGCCAATTCATAATGTTGACTTATGATTGCCTGGGCAATAGTATCACTTGCAACTAATTACTTGCCTGGGCAACCATTATGAAAAGTACCAGCGACCTGTTTAATGAAATGATCCCGCTGGGCCGCTTGATCCAGATGGTTAACCAGAAAAAAGATCGCCTGCTCAATGACTACCTCTCACCTATGGATATTACCGCGACCCAGTTTCGCGTGCTCTGCTCCATTCGTTGCGAAGTATGTATTACCCCCGTTGAGCTGAAAACCGTGCTTTCCGTCGACCCGGGCGCGATGACGCGCATGCTCGACCGCCTGGCGTGCAAAGGCTGGATTGAACGGTTACCCAACCCCGCTGACAAGCGCGGCGTGCTGGTGCAGTTGACGCCGGACGGCGCAGCCCTTTGCGAGCAGTGTCATCAGGTTGTGGGTCAGAAGTTACACCAGGAGTTAACGAAAAATCTGTCGGCGGACGAAGTCGCCATGCTTGAGCAACTGCTCAAGAAGGTCCTGCCGTAAAAATAAGAAGAGGTAAGATGATGTCCAGACGTAATAATGACGCCATCACTATCCATAGTATTTTGTCGTGGATCGAGGATAACCTGGAATCGCCCCTGTCGCTGGAAAAAGTGTCTGAGCGCTCCGGTTACTCTAAGTGGCACCTGCAACGTATGTTTAAGAAAGAGACCGGCCATTCCCTCGGCCAGTACATCCGCAGCCGCAAGCTGACGGAGATTGCGCAGAAGCTCAAGCAGAGTAATGAGCCAATCCTGTACCTGGCGGAACGCTATGGTTTCGAGTCGCAGCAGACCCTGACGCGAACGTTCAAGAACTATTTCGATGTTCCGCCCCACAAGTATCGCATAACGAATGTACCTGGCGAATCCCGCTATCTACATCCGCTAAATAACTGATGTTAATCGCCTGCACTATAAAAGACGTATTGAGGAAATCATGAAACTATTCGCTGCCGCAGCTATCGTACTCTTGTCGCTGGCCTCCAGCCTCAGCTATGCGGAGCAAAACACCACGCCGGTGCGTCAAAACCAGCGTGATACAATGATTATCCCTTCCGAACATAATGATTCGCCGTTTGATTTCAATCATATGGCGGCTGGTAATGATAAATCTGACGAACTTGGCGTGCCGTACTACCAGCAGCACGACCTGTGATGCCATTACACGCATAATTGTGTATAGCCCCGTCTCCGGGGCTTTTTTTTATCCGCGCGCCATGCCAGGCCGCACCAAACGTAAGCCAAAGACATTAATGTAGAGCCCGGCCATAATCAGCACCGCCCCGGTGAGCTGCAGTCCGCTCAGCGTCTCCCCGAGCAGCAGCGCAGCGCTGGCCATTCCCACCACCGGCACCAGCAGCGACAGCGGCGCCACCCGCCAGGTTTCATACCGCCCCAGCAGCGATCCCCAGATGCCATAGCCGACGATAGTGGCGATAAACGCCAGATAAAGCAGCGACAGTATCGTTAGCAGATCGATGTGTTGCAGACTCGCCAGCATGGTCTGCGGGCCATCGATCAACAATGAGGCCAGCATAAACGGCAGCACCGGGATCAGCGCGCTCCAGACCACCAGCGACATGATTGGCGGCCGGCTCGCCTGGGACATTATTTTCTTGTTGAAAATATTGCCGCAGGCCCAGCTGAGCGCCGCCGCGAGGGTCAGCATAAAGCCCACCAGCGGCACATGCTCCCCGCCAAGGCTGCCCTCCACCAGCACCAGCACGCCAAAGATCGCCAGGGCGATCCCCGCCAGCTGCTTGCCCTGCAGACGTTCGCCAAATACGAAGGCGCCAAGGATGATGGTGAAGAAGGCTTGCGCCTGCAGCACAAGGGAGGCCAGCCCGGCCGGCATACCCAGGCCGATAGCGCAGAACAGAAAGGCGAACTGACCGAAACTTATGGTCAGGCCATAGCCCAGCAGCAGGCGCAGCGGAATAGCTGGCCGGGCGACAAACAGCAGCGCCGGGAAGGCGACCAGCATAAAGCGCAGCCCCGCCAGCATCAGCGGCGGCATATTGTGCAACCCCAGCTTAATCACCACAAAGTTAAGCCCCCACACCACCACTACCAGCAGCGCCAGTAGTCCATCTTTCCTCGTCATACCCCTGCCTCTGTCGTTATTGGAATTTTTGTGAACAAAATCAAAGTAGCGAAAAAGCGGCCGCCGGGATAGATCATTATTTTTGGCAGGCCCGGAAGTGCGCCCGTCGACCGCGATGACCTGTACAAGGCGTAATGACCGTGTTATTTGTGATCGAAGACATAAAATTATAACAACATGACAGGCAAGGAAATCATGATCACCACTCTCCGGCGCTCCACCATCGCGCTGCTGGCATCGTCGTTACTGTTGACTATCGGCCGCGGGGCCACACTGCCGTTTATGACCATCTATCTCACCCGACGCTTTCAGCTGGAGGTGGATGTGATTGGCTATGCCCTGTCGCTGGCGCTGGTGGTTGGGGTGTTGTTCAGCATGGGTTTTGGCATCCTCGCTGACAGGTTCGATAAAAAGCGCTATATGGTGTGGTCAGTGCTGGTGTTTATTCTCGGCTTCAGCGCAATACCGCTGGTCAATAACGCCCTCCTGGTGGTGATCTTCTTTGCGCTGATCAACTGCGCCTACTCGGTCTTTTCCACCGTCCTGAAAGCCTGGTTCGCCGATCGGCTGACGGCAGAGAAAAAAGCGCGCATCTTCTCGCTGAACTACACCATCCTCAACATCGGCTGGACCGTTGGGCCGCCCATCGGCACCCTGCTGGTAATGCACAGTATCAATTTGCCGTTCTGGCTGGCGGCCGCCTGCGCCGCCTTTCCGCTGGTGTTTATTCAGCTGTTTCTTCAGCGGGATGGCGCCGCCGCGGCCCAGCCGGGCGCCGCGCCCTGGTCGCCTTCGGTGTTGCTGCGCGACCGGGCGCTGCTGTGGTTTACCTGCTCCGGGCTGCTGGCCTCCTTCGTCGGCGGCGCCTTCGCCTCCTGTCTCTCGCAGTATGTGCTGGTGGTCGCCAGCAGCGATTTCGCCGAGAAAGTGGTAGCCGTGGTGCTGCCGGTCAACGCCGCGGTGGTGGTTGCTCTGCAGTACGCGGTTGGCCGGCGGCTGAGCGCGAGAAATATCCGCCCGCTAATGACCTTCGGCACCGTCTGCTTTGTGATCGGCCTTGTGGGCTTTATGTTCTCTGGCGCCAGCCTGTGGGCGTGGGGGATCTCGGCGGCGATCTTCACCCTCGGGGAAGTGATTTATGCCCCCGGGGAGTATATGCTGATTGACCATATTGCCCCGCCGGGGATGAAGGCCAGCTACTTCTCCGCCCAGTCGCTGGGGTGGCTTGGGGCGGCATTCAACCCGATGCTGACGGGGTTGATCCTCACCCATCTGCCGCACTGGTCGCTTTTTGTCATTCTTATCGTGGCGATTGTCGCCGCCTGGCTGATGATTTTCCGCGGGATCAATGCCCGCCCCTGGCAACCGGATTCTCCGCTGGCCAACGCCTGACGCCAGCTGGCATGCGGCTGTCAGGTTGCTGTCGGGTCGCTGTCGTGGTGGCTGGCGGCCCGGTTCACCATACTCCATCACAGGTTTACATCCGCAGAACGTTATGGAGCATACGAATATGAACAGCAACAATCAGGTCAAACAATTACGGCTGCAGCGCGCCTGGTCCCAGGAGCAGTTGGCCGAAATGGCGGGTCTCAGCGTCCGCACGATCCAGCGCATTGAGAATGGCGAACGCCCGGGGCTGGAGACCCTCAGCGCCCTCGCCGCGGTCTTTGAAGTGACGGTGGCCGAGATCGGCGGCAAAGCCCGGCGGGAAGACGCGCCGGGCCAGGAAGCCTCACTGGATCTGCGCATAGAGGAAGCCAAAGCGCGGGTGCATCAGGAGAGCCGCTTTTTCCGTTCGCTGTCGGTGGCGCTGGTGGTTTGCGTGCTGCTGGCGGTGCTTAACCGCTTCACTAATCCACAGTACTACTGGTCCGGCTGGGTCGCCCTGATCTGGGGCGCCCTGCTGGTGGTGAGAGGATTACGCCTGTTCGTGTTCGGCGAATGGATTAAAAACTGGCGCCAGGCGCGCCTGCAGCGGCTACTGCGCAAATAGGCCGCAAACCGGCGGCGCGACCGCCGCCGGCCTGGTCAGATGGTCACCATGGCGCGCACGCCGTCGCTCTCCATATCACCACCCTTGCCTTGCTGGACGATGGCGCCGCGCGACATCACCAGGTAGTGGTCCGCCAGCCCGGCGGCAAAGTCATAGAACTGCTCCACCAGCAGGATCGCCATGTCTCCGCGGCTGGCCAGCTGGCGGATCACTTCGCCAATCTCTTTGATGACCGAGGGCTGGATCCCCTCGGTGGGTTCATCAAGGATCAGCAGCTGTGGGCGGCTGGCCAGCGCGCGGCCGATCGCCAGCTGCTGCTGCTGGCCGCCGGATAAGTCACCGCCTCGCCGCTGCTTCATGGTCCTGAGCACCGGGAAAAGCTGGTAGATCTCCTCCGGCACCTGCTGCGCTTCGCGGGCGGGAAAGCGCGACAGCCCCATCAGCAGGTTTTCTTCCACCGTCAGGCGCGGAAATATCTCGCGCCCCTGGGGGACGTAGGCGACCCCAGCCTGCACCCGCTGGTGCGGTTTGCGATGGGTGATGTTCTGATCCTGCCAGCGTACCTCACCGCTGCGCGCCGGGATCAGCCCCATCAGGCATTTCAGCAGCGTGGTCTTACCGACGCCATTGCGCCCCAGCAGGCAGGTGACTTCGCCCTGGCGGGCGGAAAAATCCACCCCGCGTAAAATATGGCTGCCGCCGTAGTATTGATGTAGCTGACTCACCTGTAACATTGGCGCTCCTTAACGTCCCAGATAAACTTCAATGACCTGCTCATTGGCCTGCACCTCCCGCAGCGATCCCTCCGCCAGCACCTGGCCCTGATGCAGGACCGTCACCCGGTCGGCGATGGTCTCGACAAATCCCATGTCGTGCTCCACCACCATCAGGGAGTGCTGTCCGGCCAGCGTGCGAAACAGCTCCGCCGTATACTCCGTTTCCGCATCGGTCATGCCGGCCGCCGGCTCATCAAGCAGCAGCAGATGCGGCTCCTGCACCAGCAGCATGCCGATCTCAAGAAACTGTTTCTGACCATGGGACAGCAGACCGGCCTGGCGGTAGCGCTCGCCGTCAAGACGCAACAGGCGCAGCACCTCATTCAGCCGATCGTCCTGTTCGCTGCTCATCCGGGCGCGCAGGCTGGCCCACACCGATTTATCCCCCTTCATCGCCAGGGCGAGATTTTCCGCCACCGTCAGCGCTTCGAAGACCGTCGGCTTCTGAAACTTGCGCCCGATGCCCTGGCGGGCGATGGCCACCGGGTCAAGAGTGGTCAGATCCACCGACTGGTCATAGAGCGCTTTGCCGCTCTGCGGCCGGGTCTTGCCGGTGATCACGTCCATCAGGGTGGTCTTGCCCGCCCCGTTGGGGCCGATCACGCAGCGCAGTTCGCCGACGCCTATCGCCAGCGACAGATCCGTCAGCGCCCGGAAACCGTCAAAGCTGACGTTGATGTTCTCCAGCTGCAGCACCGGATCGGTTTGTTCGCGAAAGCGATCGCCGGGCAGCTGGCGGGTAAACAGTCCTTCATCCGGTTGCATTAGCGGTCTCCTCGACGCAGCAGGCCCATCACCCCGCGGGGTAAAAACAGGGTCACAATGATGAAGATGAGGCCGAGAAACAGCTGCCAGTACTCTGGCATCGCCACGGTGAAAATGCTTTTCGCACCGTTGACCAACCCGGCGCCAAGCACCGGGCCAATCAGGGTGCCGCGCCCGCCGAGCGCCACCCAGATGGCGGCCTCGATGGAGTTGGTCGGCGACATTTCGCTGGGGTTGATGATCCCGACCTGCGGGACATATAACGCCCCCGCCAGACCGCAGAGCACCGCCGACAGCGTCCACACCAGCAGCTTGAAGCCGCGCGGGTCGTACCCGCAGAACATCAGCCGGTTTTCGGCGTCACGTACCGCGGTGAGGATCCGGCCAAACTTACTCTGCGCCAGCGCCGCGCCCAGCCACAGGGTCAGCAACAGCAGCAAAACCGTGGCCATAAACAGGCTAGCGCGGGTGCCGGTGGCGGTGACCGGAAAACCCAGCAGCGTGGTAAAACCGGTGAAGCCGTTATTCCCGCCAAACCCGGTCTCGTTGCGAAAGAACAGCAGCATACCGGCATAGGTCAGGGCCTGGGTCATGATCGAGAAATAGACCCCTTTGATCTTCGAGCGAAAGGCAAACCAGCCGAAAACCAGGGCCAGCAGACCGGGAACCAGCACCACCAGCGCCATCGCCCAGGCGAAATGCTGCGTGCCCCACCAGAACCAGGGCAGCTCGCTCCAGGAGAGAAAAGACATAAACGCCGGCAGACCGTCGCCCGCCGCCTGGCGCATCAGGTACATCCCCATGGCGTACCCGCCGAGGGCAAAGAAGATCCCGTGCCCCAGCGACAGCATGCCCGCATAGCCCCAGACCAGATCCAGCGCCACCGCCACAATGGCGTAGCAGAGGATTTTGCCGCTCAGCGTCAGCAGCCAGCTCGGCACCGCCAGCGGATGCGAGGCTGGCAGCAGCGCCAGGAATGGCATACACAGCAGCCCCAGCACCAGCAGGATCCCCAGCCAGCGCAGAGGCCGCGGCGCGCGCTGCGCCAGCGTTAAGGTGATTGGTTGGCTCATTAGTCAATAACCCTCCCTTTCAGCGCGAACAGACCCTGCGGGCGTTTCTGAATAAACAGAATAATCATCACCAGGATCAGGATTTTGCCCAGCACCGCGCCCATTTGCGGTTCGAGAATTTTGTTGAAAATGCCCAGCCCAAAGGCCGCCGCCACGCTGCCGGCCAGTTGGCCGACGCCGCCCAGCACCACCACCAGAAACGAGTCGATGATGTATCCCTGACCCAGTTCAGGCCCGACGTTGCCAAGCTGCGACAGCGCCACGCCGCCCAGCCCGGCAATACCGGAGCCGAGGCCAAAGGCCAGCATATCCACCCGCCCGGTAGGCACGCCGCAGCAGGCGGCCATCGCCCGGTTCTGCGTCACGGCGCGGACGTTCATCCCCAGACGGGTGCGGTTCAGGATGAGCCAGGTAAAGCACAGCACCAGCAGGACGAACGCCAGTACCGCCAGCCGGTTCCACGGCAGGATCAGGTTCGGCAGGACCTGCACGCCGCCGGAGAGCCAGGCCGGGTTTGCCACCTCCACGTTCTGCGCGCCAAACAACATCCTCACCAGTTGGATAAGCATCAGGCTGATCCCCCAGGTGGCGAGCAGCGTTTCCAGCGGCCGACCATACAGATGACGAATAATGGTGCGCTCCAGCGCCATGCCGATCCCGGCGGTCACCAGAAACGCCACCGGCAGCGCGACCAGCGGATAAAAGGCCAGCCATTGCGGCGCGAGCTGCGCCAGCGCCTGCTGTACCAGCCAGCAGCTGTAGGCGCCGATCATTAACATCTCGCCATGGGCCATGTTAATCACCCCCAGCAGGCCATAGGTGATCGCCAGCCCCAGCGCGGCCAGCAGCAGCACCGAGCCCAGCGACAGCCCCATAAAGGCCTGGCCCAGCAGATCGCCGAGCAGCAGACGATGTTTGATCTTTTGCAGGCTATCGCTGGCCGCCTCGCGCACCGCCGCATCCGGCTCATGCTGGGCATCGGTAAAGGGGATCAGCAGCGCCTGGGTTTCCGGGTCCGCGGAATGGCCGAGCAGCGTCACGGCGGCCAGCCGCGCGCTGGCCTCAGGCTGAGCGAGCTGCAGGCGCGCCAGCGCCACCTCCAGCAGACCCCGCACATTATCATCGGTTTCCGCCTGCAGCCGCTGTTGCAGCAGCGCGGCCACGGCCGGAGTCGCTTCCCGCTGTAGCGTTCGTGCGGCGGAAGCTCTCTCCGTGACGTTGTCACTTAAAATAAGGTGGCTGGCCAGCGCGCCGGCAGCCAGATTGCGCAGCCGGTTGGTCAGACGGACCGGCCGGGTTTCACCCTGCGGCGCGGCGACAGCGCCCAATGGCTGTAATCCGCCCTGTCGGGTGCGGAAAGCATGTTTTCCGTCGTCCATCACCAGGCTCTCGGTGGTCAACGCCCGCAGCAGCGGCAGACGATCCGCCTGCGGCGCTGCCGCCCACTGGGTCAACAGCTGCGCCTGCTGGCTGCGACTGGCGGCAACGAAGTCGTCCGCCTCCGCGGCCTGCGCCCGCCATGGCAGCAAGGTCAGCAATAGCGCCAACACACTCATGAGACGCAATGCGTTCATGTCGTTCTCCTCTGGTCAGCGGCCGACGGGCGCGACGCTCCCGCCCCGTCGGCCGTGGCGCTTACTGGCTGACGGTTTTCACCGGATGGTCAGGTTTCTTATCATTACCGGGGATCCACGGACTCCACGGCTGCGCGCGAACGGGCTCATCGGTCTGCCAGACCACGTTGAACTGGCCGTTGCCTTCAATTTCACCGATCATCACCGGCTTATGCAGATGGTGGTTGGTGGCATCCATGGTCAGGGTAAATCCGGACGGCGCGTTGAAGGTCTGCCCGGCCATCGCCTCGCGTACTTTGTCAACATCGGTGGTGCCCGCTTTGGTCACCGCCTGCGCCCACATATGCAGGCCCACCCAGGTCGCTTCCATCGGATCGTTGGTCACCACCGTATCGGCATTCGGCAGCTTGTGCGCTTTGGCATACGCACGATAATCGGCGACAAAGGCTTTGTTGGTCGGATTATCGACGGACTCAAAGTAGTTCCATGCCGCGAGGTTGCCGACCAGCGGTTTGGTATCGATGCCGCGCAGCTCCTCTTCCCCCACCGAGAAGGCCACCACCGGTACATCGGTCGCTTTCAGACCCTGGTTAGCCAGCTCTTTGTAGAACGGTACGTTGGAATCGCCATTGATGGTGGAGACCACTGCCGTTTTGCCACCGGCGGCGAATTTTTTGATATTGGCGACGATGGTCTGGTAATCGCTGTAGCCGAACGGGGTGTAGACCTCCTCGATATCTTTGTCCTGGATCCCTTTGGCATGCAGGAAGGCGCGGAGGATCTTGTTGGTAGTGCGTGGATAGACGTAGTCCGTCCCCAGCAGGAAGAAACGTTTAGCGCCGCCGCCGTCCTCGCTCAGCAGGTATTCCACCGCCGGGATAGCCTGCTGGTTAGGCGCCGCGCCGGTATAGAAGACGTTGGGGGACATCTCTTCCCCTTCGTACTGCACCGGGTAGAACAGCAGGCCGTTCAGCTCCTCAAACACCGGCAGGACCGATTTACGCGAGACCGACGTCCAGCAGCCAAACACCACCGCCACTTTATCCTGGGCCAGCAGCTGGCGCGCCTTCTCGGCAAACAGCGGCCAGTTGGAGGCCGGGTCGACCACCACCGGCTCCAGTTTCTTGCCCAGCACCCCGCCTTTGGCGTTGATGTCGTCGATGGCCATCAGCGCGACGTCTTTCAGCGGCGTTTCGGAAATCGCCATCGTCCCGGAGAGCGAATGCATGATCCCGACTTTGATGGTGTCGGCGGCATAGGCCTGAAAGGAGAGACCCATAGCCATAACAGAGGCGGAGAGTGCAAAAGCTTTTAATAACGTTCTACGTTGCATGATTCACTCCTGAGTAGCGCAAAAAATAAAGAATTAACAGCTAACCAGAGGTGATAAGGCAAAAAAGGTGCCAGGTTGTGAAAACAGCAGGATGCGGCGCAGGTGGGCGATAGTGGCGAAGAGGATGGCAGCGTTGCCTCATCACGGTGCAACGCTGCGCTAAGAAAGCAATTACCAGACGTCGGCGGCGATGGAGGTCACCAGACGGACCTTTTGCCATTGCTGGTCTTCGCTGAGGGCATTCCCCTCTTCAGTGGAGGCGAAACCGCACTGCGGGCTGAGGCAGATCTGCTCGAGCGGCACGTACTGCGCGGCCTCGGCGAGACGCGCTTTTACCCCTTGCGGATTCTCCAGCTCGCCGTTTTTGGTGGTGATCAGCCCGAGGACCACCTGCTGGTGGCCGGGACGAATAAAGCGCAGCGGCGCGAAATCCCCGGAGCGGTCGTTGTCGTACTCCAGGAAGAAGGCATCGACATTAACGCCGCCAAACAGCACCTCGGCAACCGGCTCGTAACCGCCTTCCGAGATCCAGGTTGAACGGAAGTTACCCCGGCAGACGTGCAGGCCCACCGTCAGATCGGCCGGCTTACCCTCCAGCGCCTGGTTCAGCACCCGGGCATAAATACGCGCCAGCGCATCCGGATCCTCGCCGCGCTCGCGTACCTGCTGGCGCTGGGCATCGGAGCACAGATAGGCCCACACGGTATCGTCCAGCTGCAGATAGCGGCAGCCGGCGTCATAAAACGCGCGGATGGCGTCGCGCCAGGTGGTGGCCAGATCGTCGAAGTAGTCGCTAAGATCCGGGTAGACCGTGGCATCGATATCTTTCCGCCCGCCGCGGAAGTGCAGCACGCTCGGGCTGGGAATGGTCATCTTCGGCTGCGCGTCGCCGCTGATGCTTTTCAGATAGCGGAAATCCTCCAGCATCGGGTGGTCGCCAAACGCCAGCTTGCCGGTGACGCGAACGCCGTGCGCTTTGGTCTGCACGCCGTTGAACTGGATCCCCTGCTCGGCATCGTAACGTTCAACGCCCTGCAGGCCATCGAAGAAATCGAAATGCCACCATGCGCGACGAAACTCACCGTCGGTGACCACATGCAGGCCGCAGTCACATTGCTGCTGAACCAGATGACGGATCGCGTTATTCTCAATCTCGCGTAGCTGAGCGGCGTCGATAATCCCCTCAGCCAGCTGCTGACGCGCCTGTTTAATGCTGTCCGGGCGCAAAAAACTGCCGACGATGTCTGCGCGGAACGGGGCCTGTTGACGTTGCATGCTGTCTCCTTAGCGGTGGGCGCGTTAGTTGCCCACCGTGATAGTTCATTATTTGAATTTTTAGACTTCTGGATGGCTATATGTCCAGATACTGGCATGCAGAGTGGTGGGTCGCAAACGAGAATATTTCATGGTACATGAAAAATTTTCATTTACCGGAAACAAACGCATAGCCCTCATCTTCCCAGCCGGTGAGTCCGCCGAGCATCATTTTCACCGGCCGCCCCAGCTCGGCCAGCTTCAGCGCGGCAACGTCAGCGCCGTTGCAGTGCGGCCCGGCGCAGTAGACCACAAAGAGGGTCTCCGCCGGCCAGGCCGCCATTCGCTCGGCGGTGATCTGGCTGTGCGGGAGATGCTGCGCGCCTGGCAGGTGACGTCTGGCGAAGGCTTCCTCGCTGCCGACCACGTGCAGCAGGACAAAGTCGACCTCGCCGGCACGCTGGGCGCTGTGCACATCGACGCAGTCGGTCTCAAGATGCAGCTTATGGCTGAACCAGCGGATAGCCTCAGCGGAGGTGGCGGGGGGAAATTGGGTTACTACACTCATGGCGTCTTCTCCTTGTCTGTGATAACACTACTTTACTGACGCCCATCACCCTGATCTGCCGACAACCATGACAGAAAACGCTAACATCCTGACAACCCCTTCTGTGACACCGTCACGTCATCAGGTGGTCGCCCTCGCCTACGATGGCCTGTGCACCTTTGAGTTTGGCGTAGCCGTGGAGATCTTCGGCCTGCCGCGCCCGGAAATGGGCAACAACTGGTACCAGTTCGCCGTCGCCGCGATCGATGAAGGTCCCCTGTGCGCTACCGGCGGCATCCGCCTGATGACCGACGGCGGTCCTGAACTTCTCGCCCAGGCGGATACGATCGTGGTCCCCGGCTGGCGCGGCGTCGACGCCCCGGTCCCCGAGGCGCTGTGCGCCGCGCTGGCTTCCGCCCACGCCCGCGGATGTCGGATTATTTCTATCTGTTCCGGGGTGTTCGTTCTCGCCGCCGCCGGGCTGCTCAATGGCCGCCAGGCGACAACCCACTGGCGCTACACCGCGGCGCTGCAGTCCCGTTTTCCGCAGATCCAGGTGGTGGAGGACGTCCTTTACGTGGGCGATGCTTTGCTGATGACTTCCGCCGGCAGTGCGGCGGGGATCGACCTTTGTCTGCATCTGGTGCGCGAAGATTTCGGCAGCGAAGCCGCCAACGTCGTCGCCCGCCGCCTGGTCGTCTCACCCCATCGCGACGGCGGTCAGGCGCAGCAGGTCCTGCGCCCGGTAGCCCGCAGCCGGGAGAGCCTGCGCCTCGGTCAGCTGTTTGACTATCTGCACCAGCATCTTGCCGCCAGCCATACCGTCGCTTCCCTCGCCCAGCGCGCCGGCATGGGGACGCGCACCTTTTTGCGCCGCTTTGAGGAGGCCACCGGTAAAACGCCCGCCCGCTGGCTGCTGGAGGAACGACTGCTGCGCGCCCGCCAGCACCTGACGGAGAGCACGATGGGCATCGATCAGATCGCTGAGCGCTGCGGGTTTGCCAGCGCCGGCACCCTGCGCCACCATTTTCGCCAGCACTTCGCGCTCAGCCCGCTGCAGTACCGTAAACAGTTTACGCCTTCTCCGATTGCAAAATCGTCGCAGCCACGGACAATAGACGGCCACAGTAAACCGGTCGCCAGGAGGGTCGATGATGAAGAAAGAGTGTCGGGTAGTGATCTATAAAGAGGGGCTGCTGGGCAGTCTGTTTTTTGGCGAAGCCAAGGCCGACCCTGACAAAATGAGCCAGTTTCTCAGCAGCTATACTCGTGAGGGATGGGAAGTGAAAACCATGTCGGTGGAGCGCCGCCGTACCGCCCTGTTCTGGTCGCGGGAAGCGTATCTTTTCGTGCTCGAACGCCCCCTCTGACAGCCTGCGCCTGGTTTACACGTTTAAGCCAGGCGTTTCTAAGCGTCAGCTTTCAGGGCTGACGGATATAGCCCTGCTCCTGCATTTTCTGCATGCCTTCCTCGCTGGCGCAGACCATGCCGGTAGTCAACATGGCAAATCCAAAACGCTGATAAAACGTAATTTTATCGGCCACCGCATAGATAAATATTTTGCCAAAGGGCAGGAGTTGCTCCCGGATGGCCAGCATCAGCTGTTGCCCGTAGCCCTGTCCCTGACGAGCGGGGACGATCGCCACATCCGCCAGATAGCTGCTCCAGGTGCAGTCGCTGATGGCTCGCGCCACGGCAATCAGCTGACCGTTCTCATAGCCAAACCAGCAGAAGGTACTCTGGCGGAACGCCTGCTCCAGTTGCTGAACATCACGCTCATTCAGCCCGGCCTCGGCGATGATCGTTCGCACTCGCTGCCAGTCCACCCGCGCGATCGCCTCTTTACCCTCAATCACCATCATGACCTTGTCTCCCGTCGTCTCCCGGAAGCAAGATCTAGCATGCCGCGGCAGGATATGCCAGATGGAAAGCCGGACTGAAGCAGTCGGTACAGGGTGGAAGGGGCAAAAAAAAACCGCCATATGACTGGCGGTAAATCAATGCTTGCATGGATAGATTGTGTTTTGCATTTTTCGCAGACAGATAAGCTTTACCTCTCTACGTTTGCTGCCGAAGTTAGCATGCTCAACTTCAATAAAGCCTCAACGACCAGCAGCTAAAGCTTCTCCACCAGCGCTTTCAGCTGCGCCAGGGTCTGCTGCCGGTCCTCCGCGGCGGCGACAGGCCAGGCCGACTGGCGCACGATGAGCCGGGTCGGCAGCAGCTCGCGGATCCGCAGCTGCGGGGCCGCCATCAGGGCAATCAGCCGCTCCACCGCCCTTTTGCCCAACAGATCGAAGTCCTGCGCCACCGTGGTGAGCGGCGGCTGGAAGTAAAGGCTGTCGGCGGTGTCATCGTAGCCGGTCACCGATACCGCCTGGCTGCCGCTGCGATTGAGCTGGGCCAGCGCACTGAGCACGCCGAGCGCCATCTGATCGTTTGCCACCACTATGGCGCTGATCCGCGGCTGCAGGTGGAGGAGCTCGAAAGTTTTCTGCCAGCCGCTGGCGGCGCTCCAGTCGCCAAACACCGTAGTAGAGCGGGCAATATTCAGACTGTGCAACGCCTCGCGCCAGCTGGCGAGACGCAGACGGGCGGAAACCGAACTTTCCGGTCCCGCCAGCAGACCAAATTCGCGATGCCCCAGCTCCCACAGGTGGCGCACGCAGGCCCCGCAGCCGTCGCGATGGTCGAAGCGCACGCAGCAGACATCGGCCTCCGGGGAGACATCGAGAAACAGGCAGGCCATATCCGGATTGTCTTGCACCAGCCGCTCGGCAGTGGCGCTCTCCAGCGGCAGACTGACGATCACCCCGCGAATATGCTGAGCGCGCAGCTCGTCCAGCCGGGCCTGCAGCGCGACAAAATCAGCCTGCGCCGGCATCGCTATCGCCACTTCCAGCTGATGCAGGCTGGCATGGCTCTTTATCGCGGCGGCGATCTGCGAGGGGGCGTGCAGCGTCAGCGAGGCGGTAATCAGCCCGATGGAGGGCGCCGCTTTGCCGGCAAGCAGCTGCGCCGAGCGGTTAGGCACATAGTGCAGCGCCTGCATCGCGCGGATCACCTGCTCGCGGGTGCGGGCTGACACCACCTCAGGACGGTTCAGCACCCGGGAGACCGTCTGCTGGGACACGCCCGCGGCGCGGGCGACATCCTCCAGGGTTGCGGTACGACGCGGCATCTTTTCTCCTCAGCAATAACAATGTCGTGCGCTAACATTTTATGTTTAACGCGCGACAAAAAACAGCGCTTCGCCCCCGCTTTCGTGATCGTCTGTTAATTTCGATTCCCCCGAGATTGCTGGACAAAACAAATTACCCGATAACGTTAATCATCCTGTTTAGCGAACGACAATTTCTGACTTACCGGGGTTTAATATGCAAATTAGCGATACCGGCCGCAGCCACACTCCTGACTTTCACGCCGTCCTCGCCCGTGAAGACTGGCAGAACCAGAGCATTACCCACCTTAACCGCCTGCCAGCGCATCCCGTTTTCGCCAGCTGGCGCGATGAGCTTGCCGCCCGCGATAACCTACCTTCATCCCGCCGCCGTCAACTGGACGGCGAGTGGCAGTTCTCTTACGCCCGCAGCCCGTTTGCCGTCGATGCGCAGTGGTTGACGCAGGATCTACCGGACTGCCGCGGCACGCCTGTGCCTTCCAACTGGCAGATGGAGGGCTATGACGCGCCGATCTACACCAACGTCCGCTATCCCATCGACACCACCCCACCGCGGGTGCCGGAGGATAACCCGACCGGCTGCTACTCCCTGCACTTTACGGTTGAGGACACATGGCGCGAGAACGGGCAAACGCAGATTATTTTCGATGGCGTCAACTCGGCGTTTCATCTGTGGTGCAATGGCGTATGGGTCGGCTATTCGCAGGACAGTCGCCTGCCGGCGGCGTTCGATCTCAGCCCCTTCCTGCGTCCGGGCGACAACCGCCTGTGCGTGATGGTCATGCGCTGGAGCGCCGGCAGCTGGCTGGAAGACCAGGATATGTGGCGGATGAGCGGCATTTTCCGCTCGGTATGGCTGCTGAATAAGCCGCAGCAACGGCTATGCGACGTGCAGTTGACGCCAGCCCTTGACGCCCTCTATCGCGACGGCACTCTGCAGGTCCAGGCGACCATCGAAGCGACTGAGGCGGCGCTTGCCGGGCTCAGCGTCGGGGTTAGCCTGTGGCGCGGCGAGGAGCAGATCGCCGCCGGGCGGCAGCCGTTAGGTACCCCGACGGTGGATGAGCGCGGCCACTACGCGGAACGGGTCGATTTCTCCCTGGCGGTGGCGACGCCGGCGCACTGGAGCGCGGAAACCCCGAACTGTTATCGCGCCGTGGTCACCCTGTGGCGCGGCGACGAACTGCTGGAGGCCGAAGCGTGGGACATCGGTTTTCGCCGCATCGAGATTGCCGATGGCCTGCTGCGTCTCAACGGTAAACCGCTGCTGATCCGCGGCGTTAACCGCCATGAGCATCATCATTTGCGCGGGCAGGTGGTCACCGAGGCGGATATGGTGCAGGACATTCTGTTGATGAAGCAGAACAACTTTAACGCCGTGCGCTGCTCGCACTATCCCAACGCGCCGCGCTGGTATGAACTCTGCAACCGCTACGGTCTGTACGTGGTCGATGAAGCCAATATTGAAACCCACGGGATGGTGCCGATGAATCGGCTGTCCGACGATCCGGCGTGGCTGCCAGCCTTCAGCGCCCGCGTCACCCGGATGGTACAGAACAACCGCAACCATCCGTGCATTATCATCTGGTCGCTGGGCAACGAGTCCGGCGGCGGCGGCAACCACGAAGCGCTGTACCACTGGCTGAAACGCAACGATCCGAGCCGTCCGGTGCAGTACGAGGGCGGCGGCGCGGATACCACCGCCACCGATATTATCTGTCCGATGTACGCCCGCGTCGAACGCGACCAGCCGATCCCGGCGGTCCCCAAATGGGGGATCAAAAAATGGATCAGCCTGCCCGGTGAGCAGAGGCCGCTGATCCTTTGCGAGTACGCCCACGCGATGGGCAACAGCCTCGGCAACTTCGCCGATTACTGGCAGGCCTTTCGCGAGTACCCGCGGCTGCAGGGCGGGTTTATCTGGGACTGGGCCGACCAGGCGATCCGCAAAACCTTTGCCGACGGCAGCGTCGGCTGGGCCTATGGCGGCGACTTTGGTGATAAGCCTAACGATCGCCAGTTCTGTATGAACGGTCTGGTGTTTCCCGATCGCACGCCGCATCCGTCGCTGGTGGAGGCGAAGCACGCCCAGCAGTATTTTCAGTTCACGCTGCTGTCGACCTCGCCGCTGCGGGTGCGCATCATCAGCGAATACCTGTTCCGCCCAACCGATAACGAAGTGCTGCGCTGGCAGGTGCAGGCGGCCGGTGAACCCCTGTATCACGGCGACCTGACCCTGGCGCTGCCCCCTGAGGGCAGCGACGAGATAACGCTGCTCGATAGCCTGATCCTGCCTGAAGGCGCCCGCGCGGTGTGGCTGACGCTGGAGGTGACCCAGCCCCAGGCGACCGCCTGGTCAGAAGCGGAGCACCGCGTCGCCTGGCAACAGTTTCCCCTGCCCGCCCCGCTGGCGCTGCCGGCGCCCACCGTGTCTGCCGGCGCTCCGGATCTTATCGTCAGCGATGAGGTCTGGCAGATCCGCGCCGGTTCGCAATGCTGGACCATCGATCGCCGGACGGGTCTGCTGAGCCGCTGGTCGGTTGGCGGTCAGAAGCAGCTGTTGACCCCCCTGCGTGACCAGTTTATTCGCGCGCCGCTCGACAACGACATCGGGGTCAGCGAAGTAGAGCGTATCGACCCCAACGCCTGGGTGGAGCGCTGGAAAAGCGCCGGCCTGTACGATCTTGAGGCGCACTGCGTCCAGTGCGATGCGCAGCGCCTGGCAAATGAAACCCTCGTCGACTGCCGCTGGCACTACCTGCGCGGCGAAGAGGTAGTGATTGTCAGCCACTGGCGCATGCACTTCACTGCTGACGGAACCCTGCGGTTGGCGGTGGACGGCGAACGGGCGGAAACCCTGCCGCCGCTGCCGCGGGTCGGGCTGCACTTCCAGGTGGCGGATCAGCAGGCGCCGGTGAGCTGGCTGGGTCTGGGGCCGCATGAGAACTACCCCGACCGGCGGAGCAGCGCCTGCTTCGCCCGCTGGGAGCAGCCGCTGGCGGCGATGACCACCCCCTATATCTTCCCGACGGAAAACGGCCTGCGCTGTGATACCCAGGCGCTGGACTGGGGGCGCTGGCACATCAGCGGTCATTTCCACTTCTCCGTTCAGCCATGGAGCACCCGTCAGCTGATGGAGACCGACCACTGGCACAAGATGCAGGCCGAAGACGGCGTGTGGATCACCCTCGACGGCCTGCATATGGGGGTGGGAGGCGATGACTCCTGGACCCCCAGCGTGCTGCCGCAGTGGCTCCTGAGCCAAACGCGCTGGCAGTACGAGGTCTCATTGCGTTGCTTTTAATCCGTGGGGGCGACAGCCCCCACCCCACAAACAGAATAACAAGGGATCATGGTGATGAAATTCTCAGAACTGGCGCCACGAGAACGGCATAATTTCGTCTATTTCCTGCTGTTCTTTTTCTTTTACTATTTCATTATGTCGGCCTACTTCCCGTTTTTTCCGGTGTGGCTGGCGGACGTTAACCATTTAACTAAAACGGAAACCGGGATCGTTTTCTCGTCTATCTCGTTATTCGCCATTATTTTTCAGCCGGTGTTCGGCCTGATGTCGGATAAGCTCGGCCTGCGCAAACATCTGCTGTGGACCATTACGGTACTGTTAATTCTGTTCGCGCCATTCTTTATTTTCGTTTTCTCTCCGCTGCTGCAGATGAATATTATCGCTGGTTCGCTGGTAGGCGGGATCTACCTGGGGATTGTTTTCTCCAGCGGCTCCGGGGCGGTGGAAGCTTATATCGAACGCGTCAGCCGGGCCAATCGCTTTGAATATGGCAAAGTGCGGGTCGCAGGCTGCGTCGGCTGGGCGCTATGCGCCTCGATAACCGGCGTGCTGTTCGGCATCGATCCCAATATCACCTTCTGGATCGCCTCCGGCTTTGCGCTGGTGCTCGGTCTGCTGCTCTGGCTGTCGCGGCCGGAAAGCAGCAACAGCGCCCAGGTTATCGAGGCGCTGGGCGCCAATCGCCAGGCCTTTTCGCTGCGTACGGCGGCAGAGCTGCTGCGTATGCCGCGCTTCTGGGGCTTTATCGTCTATGTGGTGGGTGTCGCCAGCGTCTACGACGTGTTTGACCAGCAGTTCGCCAACTTTTTCAAAAGCTTTTTCGCCAGTCCGCAGCGCGGTACCGAAGTGTTTGGCTTCGTCACCACCGGCGGCGAGTTGCTCAACGCGCTGATCATGTTCTGCGCGCCGGCCATCGTTAACCGCATCGGCGCCAAAAACGCCCTGCTGACCGCGGGGATGATCATGTCGGTACGTATTCTCGGGTCGTCCTTCGCCTCATCGGCAGTCGAGGTGGTGATCCTCAAGATGCTGCATATGTTTGAGATCCCCTTCCTGCTGGTGGGAACTTTTAAATATATCTCTTCCGCCTTTAACCCGCGCCTCTCGGCCACCCTGTTCCTGATCGGTTTTAATCTGTCAAAACAGCTGTCCGGGGTGGTGCTTTCCGCCTGGGTGGGCCGGATGTACGACACCGTCGGCTTCCATCAGGCCTATCTGATCCTCGGCTGCATAACCCTGAGCTTCACCCTGCTCTCGTTCGTCACCCTACGCGGCGGCAACCGTCTGCTGCCGACCGCAGAGACGCAGAGCCCCGCCTGACTCCAGCGCCCCCGTCAGGGATGACGGGCTTCACTCGACAATCCGCGTCTCCCCGCCGCGATTCTCCAGCGCATAGCGCTGACAAGGCGCCCCGGCGGCGATAAGCTCCGCCAGCTCCGCCGAGTGGCTGGTCAGCCAGATCTGGCTGTAGCGCGAGGCCTCGATAATCAGCCGGGCCAGCGCGGGCAACATGTCGCGATGTAGGCTGTTCTCTGGTTCATTGATCGCCAGAAACGCCGGCGGGCGCGGACTGAGCAGCGCGACGGCGAGGCACAAAAAGCGCAGCGTACCGTCGGACATCTCCGCCGCCAGCAGCGGGCGGCGGATCCCTACGCGACGCATTTTCAGAGCGAAACGCGAGTGCTCGTTTTCACAATAAAACTGGCAGCCGGGAAAGGCGTCGGCAAGGATTTCATGCAAAATCTCCTCCGCGCCGATCTCGACAATGGTCTGAAAGGCGGCGGCGAGATTCTGGCCATCGCTGTCGAGGACTGGCGAACGGTAACCCACGGCCGGCTGACGCAGCGGCGAATGACGGCCAATCGCGAATTCATGATAAAACCGCCAACGGCGCAGGGTCTCCCGCACTCGCGACACTTCGGGAAAACGGTGCGGCTCGCCAAGCTGACCGAACACCGACTCATTTTCATAAATACTCTCGGTGAAAGTACTTTTCTCCCCGGTGACATCGACGAGAAACGCCGCCTGATTCTTGCGCTGCAGTACGCGGGAGGAAGGCCGGCGGGAGTAGCCGGCCAGCCAGATATTCTCTTCTTTAACGATAGGATCGAGCATGAATTGCGTCGGATAGGGCAATTTTTCAGGGAAGCCTATCTGCAGCTCATAATCGAAGCTGTCGGTCCGGCAGGCGATTTGCAGCCGGCGGGGGTGACGATCGAGGGGCGAACGCTCCCCGGACCACATCATATTCTCCAGACCGCCCTCTTCGCTGATAAACCCCGAAAGCCTGCCCTCAGCGGCAGCGGTCAGCAGGTGGATGGCGTTATAAATATTGGATTTACCGCAGCCGTTAGGGCCGAAGACAATGTTCAGCGGCCCGAGCTCCAGCGCGATATCCTTCACTGAGCGAAAATTTTGAATACGAATGTACTGAATCATTATGCGTCCGGCCCTGGAAATAGAAGGCTGCCACAGTAGCACAGCGGCGCCCGGCATACCCTCTTACGCCCCCTTTCGGGTAGGGTTTAACAGAACATTTTTTTCATTCCACGGGTCAGGGCGACCCGCGTCAGCTTATCGCTATCCTGATGGGCGTCGCTGAAAACGCCAAAAAAATAGCGTTCATCGTCAATGGTTTGGCTAACAATTCGGTAGCTCAACGGTTGCCCGGATAGCGCACCGTACTGCGCAGGCGTCACCGAGACCTCGGTCGCGTCATCGGCGACGCTGACCAACAGCCCGTCCGCCTTACCGCCCACCAGCATGACCTTAATTATCGGGTGCACCAGTTCCTCCCGGGATGGCATATAGCGTTGGCGAACCGCAGGGACCGGCGGGCGTGATGATCGGCAAACAGCGACGCCCGACAGAGTGCGGTATTTAGTACTTTCTTATAGTTCATCACGGCCTTGAGTCAAAAAATAGCGTGCTTAGGCAGGGCTAGATATTGATTATTCGAAATAAAAGATGACAAATGATGAAGGAAAAAAGAGGAATTGTGAATCAGCAAAACGCCGGGTTATTCTTATTTGTCGCTTCTTTACTCGCCTTTATCGGCCCTCACTCAAGGATGTATTGTGGTTATGCGTTATATTCGCCTGTGTATTATCTCCCTGTTAGCCACCCTGCCGCTGGCGGTACACGCCAGCCCGCAGCCGCTTGAGCAAATTAAACTAAGCGAAAGCCAGCTGTCGGGCCGCGTAGGCATGATAGAAATGGATCTGGCCAGCGGCCGCACGCTGACCGCCTGGCGCGCCGATGAACGCTTTCCCATGATGAGCACCTTTAAAGTAGTGCTCTGCGGCGCAGTGCTAGCGCGGGTGGATGCCGGTGACGAACAGCTGGAGCGAAAGATCCACTATCGCCAGCAGGATCTGGTGGACTACTCGCCGGTCAGCGAAAAACATCTTGCCGACGGCATGACGGTCGGCGAACTCTGCGCCGCCGCCATTACCATGAGCGATAACAGCGCCGCCAATCTGCTGCTGGCCACCGTCGGCGGCCCCGCAGGATTGACTGCCTTTTTGCGCCAGATCGGCGACAACGTCACCCGCCTTGACCGCTGGGAAACGGAACTGAATGAGGCGCTTCCCGGCGACGCCCGCGACACCACTACCCCGGCCAGCATGGCCGCGACCCTGCGCAAGCTGCTGACCAGCCAGCGTCTGAGCGCCCGTTCGCAACGGCAGCTGCTGCAGTGGATGGTGGACGATCGAGTCGCCGGACCGTTGATCCGCTCCGTGCTGCCGGCGGGCTGGTTTATCGCCGATAAGACCGGAGCTGGCGAACGGGGTGCGCGCGGGATTGTCGCCCTGCTTGGCCCGAATAACAAAGCAGAGCGCATCGTGGTGATTTATCTGCGGGATACCCCGGCGAGCATGGCCGAGCGAAATCAGCAAATCGCCGGGATCGGCGCGGCGCTGATCGAGCACTGGCAACGCTAACCCGGCGGTGGCCGCGCGCGTTATCCGGCCCGCAGCACCTCGCAGGCGTGCCGGGCGATATGACTGGCGGCGGCATCGGAGAGATGCCGGTCGGTAATGATGGTGGTGAACCGGGTCAAAGGTAACGCCATGAACGTGGCCACCTGATTGTATTTCGAACTGTCGCACAGCAGGATGCTTCTCGCGCTGACCTGGCTGACGGTCTCCTTGACGGTAACCTTGTTCTCATCAGGGGTGAATATCCCGCGACTGTCCCAGCCGCTGGCGGAGATAAAGGCCGTATCGATAGCCAGGTGGCGTAACGTACGCGCCGCCGATTCGCCCACGCAGGAGCGGTTCTCCCGGCACAGAGTGCCGCCGGTGTGGATCACGCCGCACTGGCTGGCATCGATCAGCAGCTGGGTTATCTCAAAATCATTGGTGACCACCTGGAGATCGTTCCGGTCGAGGATCGCCCGCGCCAGCGCCAGGGTGGTAGTCCCGGCATCCAGATAGATGCAACTGTTTTTGGCGATATGACTCGCCGCCAGCGCGCCGATCGCCTGTTTCTCCTCACTCTGCAGCGTGCTTTTCACCAGATGACTGGGTTCCGCGGCCAGCCGGCTGACGGCGCGTACGCCGCCCGAGACGCTGACCAGCAGCCCCTGCTCCTCCAGTTTACTAACGTCCCGACGGATGGTCATATGGGACACGCCGAGGATCTCCGTCAGCTCGTTAATGCTTACCGCCCCGCGCTGCTCCACCAGGGCTAAAATACGCTGATGTCGTTCTATTGGAATCACCGCTCTCCCCTTACCATTTTTTCACACCAGGCGTCACCACCCAGGCTACGGCCCTGGCGACACCCTCTGTTGTTATCGCGCTTTGCCGCTGTTTTTAGGCTATTTTAGTGCAAGAATCGCCGTTGTGCAGCCTCTTTCCGCCTGTGAATTTTTTATATTCATGTGGGTTATTCGTGATAACTCTCACATAAATTCACATGATAACGCTTTATTCTATCATTAAATCACATTAATTAACTAATGTTCACAAGGAGACCAGCATGGCTGCACACACTAACGTCTGCGTGATTGGACTGGGTTCAATGGGCATGGGCGCCGCCCGCGCCTGCCTGCAGGCGGGCCTGAACACCTGGGGCGTTGACATCAATCCCGACAACTGTCGCGCACTGCTGGCGGCGGGCGCCAAAGGCGCGGGCCCCAGCGCGGTGCCGTTCGCCGCGGAACTGGATGCAGTTGTGCTGCTGGTGGTCAATGCCGCCCAGGTGCGGGGGATCCTGTTCGGCGAGAGCGGCCTCGCCGCCCATCTGAAGCCGGGCACCGTCGTGATGGTGTCGTCCACCATCGCCTCCGCCGATGCTCAGGCCATTGCCGAGGCGCTGGCGGAGTACCAGCTATTGATGCTCGACGCGCCGGTATCGGGCGGCGCCGTGAAAGCGGCCGCCGGCGACATGACGGTGATGGCCTCCGGGAGCGATGCCGCCTTTGCCCGCCTCGCGCCGGTGCTGGACGCCGTGGCCGGCAAAGTCTACCGCATCGGGAGCGACATTGGTCTTGGCTCGACGGTAAAAATTATCCATCAGCTGCTGGCCGGGGTGCACATCGCCGTTGCCGCCGAAGCGATGGCGCTTGCCGCCCGCGCCGGGATCCCACTGGAGACGATGTATGACGTGGTCACCCACGCGGCGGGTAATTCCTGGATGTTTGAGAATCGCATGCAGCACGTCCTGGATGGCGATTACTCGCCAAAATCCGCTGTCGATATTTTTGTCAAAGATCTCGGGCTGGTGAATGACACTGCCCGGGCGCTGACCTTCCCGCTGCCGCTCGCTACCACCGCGCTGAATATGTTCACCTCCGCCAGTAATGCCGGATTCGGTCGGGAAGATGACAGCGCGGTGATCAAGATTTTCAACGGCATCACCCTGCCGGGCCATAAACAGTGAGGAGAGACAACATGCAGCTTGGTGTCATTGCCGATGACTTCACCGGCGCCACGGATATTGCCAGCTTCCTCGTGCGCAACGGCATGCCGACGGTGCAACTGAATGGCGTGCCGACCCGCGATCTTCCGCTGACCAGCGAGGCGGTGGTCATCAGCCTGAAAACCCGCTCCTGCCCGGCGGAAATGGCCGTCAGCCAGTCGCTGGCGGCCCTGCGCTGGCTGCAGGCCCAGGGCTGTCAGCAGTTTTATTTCAAGTACTGTTCCACTTTCGACAGCACCGCGCAGGGCAACATTGGCCCGGTGCTGGATGCCCTGCTGGCCGAGCTGGGTGAGACGCGGACGGTGATTTCCCCGGCGCTGCCGGTTAACGGCCGCACGGTTTATCAGGGATATCTGTTCGTCGGCGAGCAACTGCTGAATGAGTCCGGGATGCGCCACCATCCGGTGACGCCGATGGAGGATGCGCACCTGGGCCGCTTAATTGAGCGCCAGGGGCGCGGAAAAGCCGCGCTGATTGCCTGGCCGATTGTCGCCCGGGGGCCGGAGGCGGTCGCCGCCGCGCTGGCGGCAGTCAACGATCCGGCGGTGCGCTATGTGGTGCTCGACGCCCTCAGTGAACAGGATCTGCTCACCCAGGGCGTGGCGCTGCGGGAGATGAAGCTGGTCTCCGGCGGTTCCGGCCTCGCCATCGGCCTCGCCCGCGACTGGGCGCAGCGCCATGGCGCCCGGGGTGAAAGCGCTCAGGCCGGCATGCCGCTGGCCGGCCCGGCGGTGGTGCTCTCGGGCTCCTGCTCGGTGATGACCAACAGCCAGGTGGCGGCCTATCGTCAACAGGCCCCCGCCCGCGCCGTCGACTTAAGCGCCTGCTTTACCGATCTGGAGAGCTACGTCAGGACGCTGACTGACTGGGTGGACGCGCAGCGCGATGCGCCGCTGGCGCCGATGATCTATGCCACCACCGAGCCGCAAACGCTGCAGCGGATCCAGGCGCAGTATGGCGACAAGGCCAGCAGCGAACGGGTGGAACAGCTGTTTGCCGCCCTTGCCGCCGCCCTGAAGGCGAAAGGATTTACCCGCTTTATTGTGGCCGGAGGGGAAACGTCGAGCATTGTGGCGCAGACCCTGGGGGTTGAGGCGTTCCATATTGGGCCGACCATCTCCCCTGGCGTGCCCTGGGTGCGTGACACCCGCCAGCCGCTCTCCCTGGCGCTGAAGTCAGGTAACTTCGGCGATATCCAGTTCTTTGCCCGTGCCCAGCAGGAGTTTCGTCATGACTGAGCAACAACTGCGAGAGGAAATGGTGCAGATTGGCGCCTCGTTGTTTAGCCGCGGCTATGCCACCGGCTCCGCTGGCAATCTATCGCTGCTGCTGCCGGACGGCAACCTGCTGGCGACGCCGACCGGCGCCTGCCTCGGCGAACTGCAGGCTCAGCGGTTGTCGGTGGTGACGCTGCAAGGGGAATGGATCTCCGGCGACAAACCGTCGAAAGAGGTCACTTTTCACCGGGCGGTCTATTTGCACAACCCGGCCTGCAAGGCGATCGTCCACTTGCACAGCCACTATCTGACCGCGCTCTCCTGCCTGCAGGGGCTCGATCCGCACAACTGTATCCGCCCCTTTACCCCCTATGTGGTGATGCGCGTCGGCGACGTCCCGGTGGTTCCCTACTACCGGCCGGGCGATGACCGTATTGCCCAGGCGCTGGCCGGGCTGGCGCCCCGCTATAACGCCTTTTTACTGGCCAACCACGGACCGGTGGTTACTGGCTCATCGCTGCGCGAAGCCACCAACAATACCGAGGAACTGGAAGAGACCGCTCGGCTGATATTTACCCTCGGCAACCGCGAGATCCGCTACCTGACCGCTGACGAAGTGAAAGAACTGAGATAAAACCATGCCAAAATTCGCTGCAAATTTATCCATGCTGTTTACCGAACTGCCGTTCCTGGAACGCTTTGCCGCCGCTGCCCGGGCGGGATTTGAAGCCGTTGAGTTTCTTTTTCCCTATGAGTATGCCGCCGGGGAAATCAGACAGCGCCTGCAGGAGAACCAGCTGCAGCTGGTGCTGTTCAATACCCCACCCGGCGACGTCAACGCCGGAGAATGGGGGCTCGCCGCCATCCCCGGGAGAAGCGCGGAGGCCCGACGCGATATTGAGCTGGCGCTGGAGTATGCCTGCCAGCTCGGTTGCCCGCAGGTGCATATCATGGCCGGCGTGGTGCCGCCGGGAGCGGATCGCGCAGCCTGCGAGGCCGTGCTTATCGATAATCTGCGCTACGCCGCGGAGTGCTTTGCCCGCCACGACAAGCGGATACTCATCGAAGCGCTGAATCCGCAGACCAAACCGGGCTATCTCTACCACAGTCAATATCAGACGCTGGCGATGGTGAAACGGGTCGACAGGCCGAACCTGGCGGTGCAGTTAGATCTGTTTCACGCGCAGAAGGTGGACGGCAATTTAAGCCATCTTATTACCGAATATGCCGGCCAGTATCGCCATATTCAGATTGCCTCCCTGCCCGACCGTCATGAACCGGATGAGGGCGAAATAAACTATCCGTGGCTCTATGCGCTACTGGATAAAACCGGTTATGACGGCTGGATCGGCTGCGAATATATCCCCCGGACAGACACGCTTTCCGGGCTGGGGTGGTTCTCGCCCTACCGGAAAAAATAAACGCCGTTTTCTAAAAAAATAACTCTCTGTACACCTGTTAATACCCGAGGCAAACCTATGTCGACATCGGCGCTGTTACTTATTGCGTTAGCCAGCGTAGTGCTGTTGCTCCTGTTAGTGATCAAAGCGAAAGCACATCCTTTTGTGGCGCTCCTGATCGTCAGTCTGCTGGTGGCATTCGCCACCGGCATTCCGGCAGATAAAATTATAACCACCATTGAAAAAGGCATGGGCGGCCTGCTTGGCCACATCGCCAGCATTATTATTCTGGGCTCAATGCTGGGGGTGCTGATTGAAATGTCCGGCGGCGCCGAATCGCTGGCGAAAACGTTGACCGGCGTACTGGGTGCAAAACGAACCATTGCCGCCTTAACCATTGTGGCTTTTATTCTCGGCACCCCGGTCTTTTTTGAAGTCGGCTTTATCATCATCATTCCGTTAATCTACGGCTTCAGCAAAGTCGCCCACGTGTCGCCGCTGAAGTTTGGCCTGCCGATGGCCGGCGTGATGTTAACCGTCCACGTGGCGCTGCCCACCCATCCTGGCGCAGCGGCTGCGGCAGGCATTCTGCATAGCGATGTCGGTTGGCTGATGCTGGCGGGGATTGGGGTGTCGGTGGTCGTCGGTATCGTGGGCTATTTTGTCGCCCGGTTTATCAATCGGCGCCATTATCATCTGTCGATTAACGTGCTGGAGCAGCAACAAACGGCGGAAGTACCGGATCTCTCGGTTAACGCGCAGCAGACCCGTCTGCCGCCGCCGAATGCGCTGGTTATCGGTGGGCTGATCGTGGTGCCCATCATGCTGATTGTTTCCGGGACGCTGTGTCAGGCGCTTCTGCTGCCGGAAAACGCGGTTCGCCAGCTGATGACCGTCATTGGTACCCCGCCGGTCGCCCTGCTGATCTCCCTGGGCCTGGCCAGCTGGACGCTGGGCATCCGTCGGCGGATGAGCCTGAAAAAGCTGGGCGAAGTCACCGGCAGCGCGATCCCCTCGTCGGCGGACGTGATCCTCGTCGCCGGCGCCGGCGGCGCCTTTGGCGGCGTACTGGTCGCTTCCGGCATCGGTAATGCCTTAGCCGAGGCGCTGGAGACAATACATCTGCCGCTGATGCCCGCCGCTTTTCTGCTATCGCTGGTGCTCAGAGCCTCGCAGGGTTCGGCCACCGTGGCGATCCTCACCACCTCCGGTCTGCTGTCGCAGGCGGTTGTCGGTCTGGAGCCGCTGCAGCTGGTGCTGGTGACGCTGGCGACCTGCTTCGGCTCGCTCGGGCTGTCGCACGTCAACGACGCCGGATTCTGGGTCGTCACGCGCTATCTCGGACTCTCGGTGCCGGATGGACTCAAAACCTGGACCGTCTTGACAACCATCATGGGGGTGACGGGCTTTCTCATCACCTGGCTGCTGTGGTTTGCGCTTTGATGTTAACCTGGGTGGCTCCGGCCACCTTAACTTCGCCCCGGCACAGGCCCTGACCCACTACCGCTGTCAGACCGCAGACCCGCTGCCGACAGCGTCACCGGGATAAAATAGCGTACGCGATAGCGCCTGTCCCCTGCCTCTTCGCCTTCCGCATGGCGGGTTATAAAACATTCAATGTCATAGCCGTCCCGACGACTTACCCCCAGGGATGGCAGCAGCTCCATATACAGATCGCTGGATAAACGAGCATAACGTGACCAGCTGCCGTAGAATTCAACCCCGACATAAAGCCCTGACCGGGTGGTCAGCGAGCTGTTCATGGCCAGCGCGGGGGGCAGCTTTCCCGCCTCATGACAGCCGACAAAAGCGTTAACCTCGACGTTAAGCTCATTTTTACTCGCCGCGGCGTAGTCGGAAAGTACGGAAAGCGAGCCTCCGCCAGCGGTGAAAAAACGGTCAACCTTTTGTCTGATGCTCGTCTTAGCGGTGCTTTGCAACACCAAATCCGACAGGCGCAGTTCATACTTCATCGGATAGCCGTAATAGACCTGTTCCGGCAGAGAAAAAAAACGAGCCAGAGGTAGGCTCTCTCCGTCCGGGTGAAACTTTTTCAACAGCTTTGCCGTGTCCCAGTGCGCCGCGCAACGGTATTCACGTGGCGAGAGCGAAAAGCGCTTCTTAAACTCCCGGGAAAAGGTCTGCGGCGAGTCATAGCTTAACTGCCAGGCAATAGCGGCGATCGGTTGTCGTGTTAAGCGCAGACTGACCGCTGCGATGGTCAACCGCCGTAGACGAATATACTGCCCGATAGGTAACTGGCCATACTGGTAAAACACGTCGTACACAAACCGACGCGAATAGCCCATATACTGCGCCAGGTCATCGATCGCCGGGTTACAATAGATATTATCCTCCAGCCACGCCAGCATTTTCAAATAGAGCATCTGCTTCATGAGTACGGCATACATCCTGTATTCTTGTCCTCCGCTAATTTTAACAACAGAGCGCGGCTATCACTAAGCTTTTTATGCATCGCAAAAATAAAAAAACAGCAAACGGCTTTAAATAGTTACAAATATATGCTTAAGGTTTTGTTTATTAGGAACTTTCGCATATCAATATACCGTTATCTCACTTTCCCCACCAGATATTGCATTAATGGAAAACATCCCTTAGATTACCACGGCTAAAAATAGTACCTGCATCATCATTATATTCTTTAATTTATCCAGATATGTTTTTTAATGCCCACAGGGAAGTTATATGACTAATTTTTTGTTCAATATAAAAAATCACTATTTGCGAGTCGCTATTGCTGAACTGGTTGATGAAGCGATGAAGGCCGCCGGGCGGCCACACTATCAGTTTTCTCAACAATGGGATGCAGGATCGATGGCGCAAGCTGATGTGATATTCACGGAAATGGTCGCGGGGGAGTGGTACTTGTGCCAGGATCTTTTTCAGCATGCCCCGGAACAATATACGCTTTTTATTTTCCCGGACAATGAACACGCTACCGTAGATGAGGGTTTACCGAATTGTCTGCAGCATGCGGTATTTATGCCGCCTCACGCTCGCGTTCAGCGGCTGAAAGATGAGATAGCTAACGCCATTGAGCGTCCGCTGCTACCGCGGCAAGACCCGCCGTTCAATCGTCTGCGGCGTTGCATTAATTGCGCCTGCAGGTCAGTCAGCGACGCGCAAACCAAAGTCATTTACGCGTTCAGTATTGGCCTGAGCCCGCATGAAGTCGCCGCTGCGCTAAATATTAGTCCCAAAACGATTCATTCACATAAAAAGAATATTATGAGTAAATTTAATTTGAATAGCCGTCAGCAGTTTAACAACCTTGTGCAACTGCTCGCCAAACGCTGATACAACTCGTCATTTTATTCTGTCAAACAATCATCTTCTGGAACGGAAAACATACCGTCTCTTGCGCCTTTCCTGAATATAGGAAAAGCCACTCCATAAAGAAATGATGGGACATAAAATCAGACACAAAATAATAAAGAAGTCGCTCATATCAAACCTGACAAAAGAATTTAATTTAGAGTGATAATATTCACTCGATTATATTCAGGCAAGACCAGCGCCTCATTTTTGAGAGTGGGGAAATAGAATGGTAGGATAATTCCTGGTAGCGAATATTAACAGGTAAAATAAGACGCAGCGCCAGTGTCTGAGGAGGGAATGAGAGGCCTGTTAGCGTCTTTTTGCATTGAGGATGAGAAAAAGATAGCCAAATGTGTAATTCCCTGTACAGTGAAGGGAATCACAAAGTGAAGCTCGCGTTCCGCGTAGCGGACATCACGGTTGGTTGAATGTTTGTACATATCAGCCTCGCCCTCCTTTAGGGTCAGGTCATACTCATCTTGCATGCTGAGCGCGGATGTTCTTACGCCGCGGGAGCGATCGTAACAACTATGCTAACCACCCTGATTTACCGCAGCCAGGTTCATCCTGACCGCCCGCCCGTCGATCTCGACGCTTTAGTCCATCGCGCCAGCAGTAAAAATTTGCCCCTTGGCATCACCGGCATTCTGCTGTTTAACGGCCTGCAGTTTTTCCAGGTCCTGGAAGGGACTGAGGAGGCACTTGAGTCGCTGTTCAGCGAAATCCAAAGCGACCCGCGTCATCGCGACGTAGTGGAGCTGATGCGCGATTACTCAGCCTACCGACGTTTTCACGGCACCGGAATGCGCATACTGGATCTCCGGCTGTTTGAAACCGATGGCGCGCTGGAGGAAATTCTGCGCTTTAGCACGTTTGGGGTCACCGAACCGGTCAACGACCGGATGTTCCGGCTGCTTAGCGCCTTCATTGCCGACGGCGGCCGCTATTGCCTGCCCGAGCCGCTGCAGCCCTCTCGCTGGATGATGATGCCCGCGTCAGGTACGGCCGCGCCGCAGCACCTGCCCGGTCAACCTTGCCAGTTTGCTCTGCAGGCTATTGTCGAGCCGGCTAAAAAGCGAGTTTCTTCCTTTGAGGCTCTGATCCGCAGCCCAACCGGCGGCTCTCCCGTGGAAATGTTTGCCGCCATTGCGGCGGAGGATCGCTACCGTTTTGATCTTGAAAGCAAAGCGTATGCATTCGCTCTCGCCGGCCAGCTGCCGCTCGGGAAACATCAGCTGGCGATTAACCTGTTGCCCGGATCGCTGTATCACCACCCTGACGCCGTAGGCTGGCTGATGGACAGCCTGCTGGCGGCCGGCCTCAGACCGGATCAGGTACTGATCGAGGTCACCGAGACAGAAGTGATCACCTGCTTCGACCAGTTCCGCAAGGTGCTCAAAGCCCTGCGCGTCGCGGGCATGAAGCTGGCCATCGACGACTTTGGCGCAGGTTATTCCGGCCTGTCGTTACTGACCCGTTTTCAGCCTGATAAAATCAAAGTGGATGCGGAACTGGTACGCGATATCCATATTAGCGGCACCAAACAGGCGATTGTCGCCTCGGTCGTCCGCTGCTGCGAGGATCTTGGCATTACGGTGGTGGCTGAAGGTGTCGAAACCCTGGAGGAGTGGTGCTGGCTGCAGTCGGTGGGCATACGCCTGTTTCAGGGCTTTCTCTTTTCCCGACCCTGCCTTAACGGCATCGGGGAGATTTGCTGGCCGGTAGCGCGCCAGGCAATGGACCTGTAAGGCCGCGCCCCCGGGCATCGTCACTGCCAGTGGGCAAGCTTTTCGCTCAGCGCCGCCAGGGCATATCGTACCGCTTTCGCCACCACGGTCTCACAGTCGCCGGCAAAGCACATCCGTTTGGTTTCAGTCTGTCCGCGAAAATTCCAGGCAAACCATACCGTGCCGGCGGGGGTACCATCTTCCCCGCCCTCCGGTCCGGCGTAGCCGCTGACGGCGATGGCGATATCAGCCCCGGCGAGCGCCAGAATACCAGAGGACATCTCCTGAACGCAGGCTTCGCTGACGGCGCTGTGTACCGCCAGGGTTTCCGCGCGAACCTGCAGCACGTTGCGCTTGGCTTCATCGCTGAAGGTCACTACGCCGGTATCATAAAATGCCGCGGTATCCGCCTGGGCACAGAGCGCTGCCGCCAGATTCCCTCCGGTGCAGGACTCCGCCGTGGTCAGTCGCCAACCGCGCGCGATCAGCGCCCGAGCCACTTCAGCGGTTAGTTCATGCGTATTGTTTGCGTCGCTATCGATCTCGTCAGTCATTCTTCCTCCTCGCCGAAATTGAAAGAAATAGCAGACTCACTGCGTCTGTTAACAGAATAGCATATCGATTTCTTTGTCGTCGGGGGGCCATTTATATTTTCAGGGGGAAAGGATAAAGGCCCGCAGGGCGGGCCTTTAAGGTAACATCCTCGGAACAACGGTGAATCAAACTTTATGTTCTATCACGCGCCCCTGATTCTCGATCGCAATTTTACGCGGTTTTTCGCTCTCCGGGATTTCCTGGTGGATGGCTATTTTTAAGATGCCGCTATCCAGCTGCGCCTGATTAATTTGGGCGTGTTCAGGAAGAGAGAAACTGAGCTGGAAATTAGCGCGGCGGATACCTTTATAAATCCAGCGTTCACCGCTGTCTGTCGAGGAATCGGTTTCCTGGCGTTTCCCGGAAATATGCAGATTCCCCCCTACGGTTTCTATTTCCAGCTCATCATCTTTCCAGCCAGGCACGCTGACGCTGAGCAGGAAATTGCTGTCGTCGACTTTCTGTAAATCATAAGCCGGTAAAGTGCCCACCGGCGTATCGCCCGTTAACTGGCTGAAAAGACGGTCAATACGATTAAAGCGATCGGCAAAAAGAGAATCAGCAAATACCGGGAGTGCTGACAAGGTTTTGAGTGCCATAATTAACCTCCTGAATATCCATTCAAAAGCTCAACATAAAGGCAAGCATTGCTTGTCCGCTATATAAAATAATATCTAAGGCGCGTTTTTCAAGACCCGAAATAAAAAATTTTTCTTCGCCAGCCTCAGTGAAAAATAAGCATGCCGGTGGCGAAGTTACCCCCGCCCGACGGCGGGGGCTGTGGCGCTTCTGAGTCCCATAACTGATGCTGTTTAACATTCAATAAACAGAAGCGACATGTATATATAACTTGTTTAAGGGGATGTCAACGTCCGAATCGCTCCCCCTTTGCCGTCGTGTATTCTCCCCATGAACAGTGCGTTTAGCAACACGGCTGCCTGTCAGGATCCCCTTGCCAACAGCGGCGCTTCGACGTGGCATTCGCCTTGTTGCCGTCAACCGGACGCCGCTGGTGAAAATATACCCGGCCGGGTAAGGAACCTTTCATCCGACACCGTGCCTAATGATCTGCATACGCACTTTCTGAGGCACCGCCATGACCAGCATTTTTATCTCAACCACCCTGTTCGCCCTCTTCGCGTCGATGTTGATCGGCCTGGGAATGGTGTGGAAAAGCATTTCCAACAATCCTGATAACTGATTCTGTTGTACGCCGTTGCTGTTCACCCTCCGCAGCGGCGGGTCTACCCCGCCCCTTTTTATCAATGACCACCCCAGGTTTCGCTCAGGCGCAATCTCCTTAAGGACCCGCGCCTGCAAAAGGTATTTTTGAAAAAGCAATTCATACAGTGAATAAGTAACTCTGATTAATATATTTGAGACCAGAATTAACGCATGCAATATAAACAATTTAAGCAGTTTGTGCCAAATTAGCGGTCATGCCCGCGCAACGCTAAAAAATAAGCCATTGATTAATATACCATTAATTTTACTCGCCAGCTCAAAGTCCAAAATTAGACTTATTGCATTTGTTGATTATTAGAAATATCCTAAAGGCATACGCATTTAATGTTCTCCACTTTAAATGCATGACAACTTTCACGATCGCCATGACTATGCCTGATATTTTAATTAACACTGAAAACATATTTCTTAATCGCGGAATTTGCGAACTGCTTAGCGAGATCGCGAAGGAAGAACACATCCGTGAACCGTATTCCGTTGTGGACTATTTCACAGATATATTAGGTCCGATTGATATGCTGTTCACAGAAATGGCCGCTGGTGAACATTATCTATGCCACCCGTTTTTCAAAAAACTCCCCCCGCACACGTCTATTTTTATTTTCGTCGCCACCGACAGCGCTTTGCAGGTTGAACAGTTACCACTTTGTCTACGCGATTCCACTTTTATCAGCATGAACAGCGACTTGCGCCGCGTAAAAAATCAGATTGCAAAACGTCTGACGGAGTCGACAACATCGAGTTGCGGTGGGCTGGAAAAAGACAGCAGACGCTGTGTCAAATGCCCTCGGTTAACCTTGACCAAATCACAACTTTATATTATCGATGCGATCAGAACGGGAATGAACAATCAGCAGATAGCGCAAAAACTGGGCATCAGTCATAAGACGATCTTCTCTCACAAAATCAATATTATGAAAAAATTCCAAATAGCTACCAAACAAGAGTTAACGAGATTCTCATCTGTTGCTCTTGCGCTTTCCGCAGGAAGGATCGGTTAACGTCGGAATTTATTAAAGCGCATCTTCATTTTTCTTCTTTCTCTAACATAGGACAGGCCAAAAAACAAAGATGTAAACAATAACACCACCGCCAGGACTAATAATAGTAAGTTACTCATAACAACCTTTTGAAAGATAAAGATGATTTTTTAAATAATAAGGGGTGGATATTTTCAAATACAACCCAGCGACAACCATTTCAGACAAAGGTAAAACTCTGTGCGATAATTCTGAAAGATAATAAAAAGAGTAATAACGATTTCCTTTATCAGACAGGCGTTAGGGTAATAACGATGAAGCATAAACGGACAATGCCAGGCCTAACGCCCAGCGTGTACTGTCGCGACGTCAGGCAAGATGACGGCAAGAAATAATGGTCTACTAACGTGGAAGGAGCGTGGTATTTGGGCAGGTGAAAACACCGTTTTGCAGCTGATCTATACTGTTAGTCAGACATCACGCTGGAGGTGGCTATGTGCGGACGTTTTGCGCAAGCGCAAAGCCGGGAGGAATACCTGGCGCATCTCGTTGAAGCGGCCGAACGAGATATTGCCTGGGACCCGGCGCCTATCGGGCGCTATAACGTCGCGCCCGGGACAAAAGTTTTACTCCTCAATGAACGCGATGAGCAACTCCATCTCGATGCCGTTTACTGGGGCTATGCGCCAGGATGGTGGGATAAACCGCCGCTGATTAATGCCCGGGTTGAGACTGCAGCCTCCAGCAGGATGTTCAAGCCGCTGTGGGAGCACGGACGGGCGATCTGCTTCGCCGACGGCTGGTTTGAGTGGAAAAAGGAAGGAAATACAAAGCAGCCATACTTTATCCAGCGTAAGGATGGCCAGCCAATTTTTATGGCCGCGATTGGTCGGACTCCGTTCGAACGTGGGGACCATGCCGAAGGATTCTTGATCGTGACGGCCGCCGCCGATCGCGGTCTTGTCGATATTCATGACCGTCGGCCGTTGGTCCTGGCGCCTGAAGCCGCCCGGGAATGGATGAGGCAGGATGTCACCGGCGCGGAAGCGGCGGAGATAGCCAGCGACGGAGCCGTTTCCGCCGACGATTTTACCTGGCACCCGGTAACGCGGGCGGTCGGCAATGTGAAAAATCAGGGGCCCGAATTACTTGCCCCTCTCAGCCCATGACAAACGTAATCAAAGCGGCGGATAACGCATCATGTTCAGCGAAGAGATAATTAAATTTTATACCGCCCTGGAGTAGTGCCGAACATCCGACGGAACAAGGCTATGAAGGCACTCACATTGTCATATCCCAGATCCAGCGCTATCGCCGTCACTGGCTTGCCGGCAGCCAGAAGCTCAAGAGCCCTGAGTAAGCGTATCCGCTGTCGCCATTCATTGAAGCTAAAACCCGTTTCGGCTCGGAATCGTCGCGTGAGCGTGCGTGATGACATGCCGGCCCAGGCTGCCCCTCTTCCAACCTGCGCCCGTCGTCCGGGTTTGCTGACAGCGCCTGCGCGATTCTGAGCAATCGGCTATCTTGCGGCATTGGAAGCCCAAGATTAACCCTGGGAAGGGAACCAATTTCATCAAGAATAACGCCAGCTAAACGTTTTTGGGACGCAGTAAGCTCTACACCTTGCCATGCAGCCGCTCGCGTTATCGCTTCACGCAGCAGATTTGTCATTGAGAGAACAGATGGCTTATCAGGTAGCTCGCCACAGGCTTTGGCAGAAACATAAACACTCCATCCTGAATATGGACCGTGCGAGCGCAGGCCGTGCGGAACACCTGGCGGTATCCAGACGGCATGTGTTGCCGGTACCACCCAGCGACAATCACCGCCATCGACCGTAAGTAGCCCACGTATGGCACCGATTAACTGCCCACAGCTGTGATGGTGGCGTGGAGTCTCCCGTATTACCTCAGACTGACGTACCGCGACGAGTAAAGTGGGTCCCTGGGGTGAAAACACCGGTTCGAATGGAATCAATGGATCGTGCATATTGGCGTGTTTGAGGTGTTTAATGTCTTTTATACCGTACTGAAGCCAGTTAGTCGATTGTAAAGTATTCATCACTTTCACAGAGGACTAACCATCAAAATGATTACTATTACTAGGGTATTGGATGACATTATCAACCACCAACAGATACCACTGGATCGGATACTCAGTCGCTATTTTAGTCCCGGTTATCGGCAGCGTACTGATAACAAGTGGGAAGGATTAGATGGCTTTGCTCAGCATGCGCGTAGACTCCGGGAAATTATCGCCTTCGCTAAAATTGAGTTACATGACGAACTTCGTAACGGGAATCTTTATGCCACAAGGCATCGCGTTCTGTGCACCAGGCGCAGCGGAGAAGAGGTGGACATGGAAGTTTATATGTTCGCTGAAATAGATGATTCCGGGCGCTTCATTCGTATCGAAGAAGCCACGCTAATGCTTAAAGGGAGAGAGAGCGATAGAGATTTAGGCAGCGTGAGGTAAAAGAAATATAAGGTTACGACTAGATCAGACAAAAAACCGGGCAGCGCGCCCGGTTATCTTGTCAGACTAAAATTGCCCTACGCACTCAACCCGCGATTTTTCAGCATCGGCTCAATCTGCGGATCGTGTCCGCGCCACTGGCGATACAGTTCAGCTAAATCAGTGCTGTTCCCGCGTGATAAAATCGCCTCACGGAAACGCTGACCGTTCTCACGGGTCAAACCGCCCTGCTCCACGAACCATTGATAGCCGTCGTCGGCCAGCATCTGGGTCCACAGATAGGCGTAATAGCCTGCCGCATAGCCGCCGCCGAAGATATGGGAGAAATAGCTGCTGCGATAGCGCGGGGGGACCGCCGCCAGATCCAGGTTCTCTTCCCGAAGCACCAGCTGCTCAAACGCGTCCACCTCCTCCGGTAATGCCGAGGTCGACAGGCTATGCCACCGCATATCGAGTAACGCAGCAGCCAACAGCTCGCTCATGTCGTACCCTTTATTGAAGGTTGCCGCACGCAACATATTGTCGCGTAGCGCCTGCGGCATCGGCTCCCCGGACTGGTAGTGCTTCGCGTAGTGGGCAAACACCTGCGGCTGGCTGGCCCAGTGTTCGAAGATCTGCGAAGGAAATTCGACAAAATCGCGCGGCGTATTGGTCCCCGAGAGACTGGCGTAGCGCTGGCTGGCGAACAGCCCATGCAGGGTATGGCCGAACTCATGAAACAGGGTGATCACCTCATCCCACGACAGCAGCGCGCTCTGCCCTGCCTGCGGGCGGACGTAGTTGCAGACATTGTAGATAACCGGGCGCTGCGCGCGCAGAGTCGACTGTTCGACAAACACATCCATCCATGCGCCGCCGCTCTTTGAGTCACGAGCGTAGTAGTCACCGTAAAACAGCGCCATCCCTTCGCCGTTGTGATCGAAGATCTCCCAGACCCGCACATCCGGGTGATAGACCGGTATATCGAAGCGCTCAACAAAGCGCAGACCAAAGAGCTGCGAGGCCGTCCAGAATACACCGTCTTGCAGCACCCGCTCGAGGGCAAAATAGGGTTTGAGCTGCGCGTCATCAATGGCATAGGCAGCCCGCCGCACCTGCTCGCTGTAGTAAAGCCAGTCCCATGCCGTCGCGCGAAAACCCCCGCCTTCGTTGTCGATCACCTGCTGGATGTCCGCCAGCTCACGTTCCGCCCTCGCCCGCGCCGCCGGCGCGATCTGACGCATAAAGCCCAATGCCTCCGCCGGGGAAGCCGCCATTTGATCGGTCAGCGCCCAGCTGGCGTAATCAGCGGCTCCCAACAGCTCAGCCTGCTGCGCGCGGATCGCCGCCAGCCGCAGTACCAGGTCACGCGTATCATGCTCATCGCCCTGCTGATTACGGGTCCAGCCGGCGGCGAAGAGATTCTCCCGCGTTTGCCGGTCGCGCAGCGCAAGCAGCTGCGGCTGCTGGGTGGTATTGGTCAGCGTCAGCAACCAGCGGTCGCTAAGCCCTCTTTCACGCGCTGCGTCAGCCGCCGCCGCTATCTCCTCATCGCTCAGGCCAGCCAGTTGATGCCGGTAATCAACCACCAGTCCGCCGCTTTTTGCCGCTCCCAGCAGTCGCTGCTGGAACTGACTTTGCAGCGTAGCCGCTTCGGTGTTCAGTGTGCGCAGCGCCGCCTGCTGCTCGGGAGCCAGCGTCGCCCCGGCGTGAACAAAACGTTGCCACGTCAGGGTCAGGAGACGATAGGACTCGCTGTCCAGCGCCAGCGCGTCGCGCTGCTCGTAGACGCTGTTCACGCGCTGAAACAAGGCCGCATTAAGCCAGATGTCATTCCCCAGCTCGGCGAGTTCGGCGGAAAATTGTTCATCCAGTGATTGAATATAAGGATTGGTATGGGCGCCAGCCATGGCGAAAAAGACCCGCGTCACCCGCGCCAGCAGCTGACCACTCTGCTCCAGCGCCTCGAGCGTGTTGGCGAAACTGGCCGGCTGCGGATTGTCGATAATAGCGCGAATTTCGGCCCGCTGCTGCCGGATGCCCTCATCAAACGCCGGGCGATAGTGGCTGTCGTCAATCACATCGAACGGCGGCGCCTGGTAAGGCAACGTACTGACGCTAAAAAAGGGGTTTCGTTCGGACATCTTTCTCTCCTGTACAGGCTAATGCTGTAAGATTAGGCCTCTCCTTAAGGGGTCGCAATGATTTCCGTTACCGGTCGCCGCCTGTGCGTGCTATGGTATGAAAACACAAAAAGCGTTGAGGAACAGTAAGATGATTATCATGGTCACCGGCGCCACCGCCGGTTTTGGTGAAAGTATTACTCGCCGTTTTATCGCTAACGGTCATAAAGTGATTGCCACCGGTCGTCGTGAAGAGCGCCTGAAGACGCTGAAAGACGAGCTGGGCGATAACCTTTATATCGCGCAACTTGACGTCCGCAACCGCGCCGCCATTGAGACGCTGATTGCTGACCTGCCCGCCGAGTGGCAGGCTATCGATGTGCTGGTGAACAACGCCGGCCTGGCGCTTGGTCTGGAGCCGGCGCACCGCGCCAGTGTGGAAGACTGGGAAGATATGATCGACACCAATAATAAAGGGCTGGTGTACATGACCCGCGCCGTGCTGCCGGGGATGGTTGAGCGCAATCGCGGCCATATCATCAATATCGGCTCTACGGCAGGCAGCTGGCCTTACGCCGGCGGAAACGTCTATGGGGCGACCAAAGCCTTTGTCCGTCAGTTTAGCCTCAATCTTCGTACCGACCTGCACGGCACCGCGGTGCGCGTGACCGACATCGAGCCGGGTCTGGTGGGCGGCACCGAGTTTTCTAACGTCCGCTTTAAGGGCGATGACGCTAAAGCCGAAAAAGCTTACGAAAATACCCAAGCGCTAACGCCGGAAGATGTGACCGAGGCGGTCTGGTGGGTCGCCACCCTGCCGAAACATGTCAACATCAACACCCTGGAGATGATGCCGGTGAGTCAGAGCTTTGCCGGACTCAGCGTTCACCGTCAGGGCTAACCGTCAGCCACCCGGCCTGCGGGCCGGGTATGGGCGGAAACGCAAAAAACGCGTAAAATAGTGCGCATAACCCCCTAAAAAGTAACCATCAATGGCCGCAGAATCGCAACTGAATCCGACGCAACCCGTCAATCAGCAAATTTATCGCATCCTCCGCCGGGATATCGTTCACTGCTTGATCCCGCCTGGTACACCGCTGTCGGAGAAAGAAGTCTCCGTGCGTTTTGCGGTGTCTCGTCAGCCGGTGCGCGAAGCCTTCATTAAGCTGGCGGAAAACGGACTTATCCAGATTCGTCCCCAGCGCGGTAGCTACGTCAATAAAATCTCATTGTCGCAGGTGCGTAATGGTTGCTTCGTCCGCCAGGCGATTGAGTGCGCGGTGGTTCGCCGTGCCGCCGGCATGATTAACGAAGAGCAACTTTATCAGCTGGAACAGAATCTTCACCAGCAGCGTATTGCCGTTGATCGGCAGCAGTTAAACGACTTTTTCCTGCTCGATGATGAATTTCACCAGAAGCTGTCGATTATCGCCGACTGTCAGCTGGCCTGGGAGACAGTGGAAAATATTAAAGCCGCCATCGATCGCGTCCGCTATATGAGTCTGGACCATGTCACCTCTCCTGAGATGCTTCTGCGCCAGCATCATGAGATTTTCACCGCGCTGGAAAAACGCGATGCCGAGGCGGTAGAAAAAGCCATGAGTATCCATTTGCATGAAATCAGCGAATCCGTACTGCTGATTCGCCAGGAGAACCGCGACTGGTTTAGTGAAGAATAAGAGTCAGACGGCTGCCGGCATGGCCGACGCAGCCGTCCTCATTGAAGGGATTATCTAACGACCAATACCGGCGTTTTGGCGTAGCGCAGAATTGACTCGGCGTTGGAGCCCAGCAGATGGGTGGAGATCCCCGGTTTGCGGGAACCAATCACAATGACATCGAACTCTTCGTTGTTACTGATAGCCAGAATTTCGTCACGCACGTTGCCAAAGACTACGCGGGTATGGATCCGCGTCATGGGGATGGCGAACAGTCGCGCCACCTCGCGCATTTTTTTCTCCGACTCTTCTTTCATATAGGCTTCAAACTTACGAATATCCGCCGTAAAACCGCGCAATAGCGAACGGCTGCTGTTCGGCAGAACGTTGAGCAAGGTGATCTCGCCATTTTCGGCCGAAGCGAGAAATTCCGCGTGACGCACCGCTTTATCGCTTAAATCCATTTCAAAGACATCAACAGGCAATAAAATTTTTTTATACATGGCCCGTACTCCTTTTGCAGAGAAAGTTCTTTTTCAATAACTTAACTATGCCATTATTGCGGTGAAATACCAGCCATGGTTCGGAAAAATAACAGCTAATTATCTTTAGTAAATCAGGGAAATATAGAGTTATGTATAGACATTGCGTTCGATCATATTCTGCGTCTGCTAAAACCGATCGCTTGCAAAAAATAGACATCAGCGGAGTATCGTAAAAATAACTGAAGAGCCGGTGTCGACCCCGGGACCGACACCGGAAAAAGATTATTGCGCGGCGGCCCACGCGGCGACGGTAGCTTTAGCCCCCTGCCGCTGCAGCGCTAAGTAGGCGCGGGTCACCGCCGTGACAAAGCGTGACTCCTGCGGCAGTTCGACGCCGAAAATCGCCTCAATACCCAGCAGCGCTTTGACTCGCGCTTCGCCATCGGCGCTGGCAGCCACCGCTTGCTGGATAACCGGCAACAACGGGTCGCATATCTCGATTGCCTGGCCCGCATCGTCAACGCCGCCAACGTAGCGCATCCACCCTGCCACGCCCAGCGCCAGCAGTGTAAAATCACGCTGATGCACCAGATGCCAGCGTATTGAGTCCAGCATGCGCTGGGGCAACTTCTGGCTGCCGTCCATGGCTATCTGCCAGGTGCGGTGCTTCAGCGCCGGATTGCAGTAACGGTCAATCAGCAAACTGGCATAGCGTGACAGATCCACCCCCTGCACCTTCAGCGTTGGTGCCTGTTCGTCCAGCATCAACGACAGCGCCGCGCGACGGTAGTTATCGTCCTGCATACAGTCGTTGATATGCTGATAACCGGCCAGATAGCCGAGATAAGCGAGGAACGAATGGCTACCATTGAGCATTCTCAGCTTCATCTCTTCGAAAGGCACCACGTCGGCGACCAGTTCCGCTCCCGCTTTCTCCCACTGCGGACGTCCGGCAACAAAGTTATCCTCAATCACCCACTGACGGAAAGGTTCGCAGGCCACCCCGGCCGGGTCGCGCACCCCGGTCAGCTGGGTAATTTTATCGAGGGTTTCGGCAGTCACCGCCGGGACAATCCGGTCCACCATCGTCGACGGAAAGGTGACATTCTGCTCTATCCATGCGGCAAGATCCTCGTCTAAAGCCCGGGCGTAGGCGCAGACGACGTTGCGCATCACGTGACCATTTTCCGGCATGTTATCGCAGGACATCACGGTAAAAGCAGGCAGGCCGGCCGCCCGGCGGCGAGATAAGGCCTCCACCACTACCCCCGCCGCCGATTTTGGCTGGTGCGGGTTATGCAGATCGGCGGCGATCAGCGGGTGATCGAGCTGCAGTTCGCCGCTGGCTGGCGAATGGCAATAGCCTTTCTCAGTAATCGTCAGGGAGACAATGGCCACCTGTGGCTGGCACATCGCCGCCAGCACCGCTTCGAGACCATCAACCCCGGCGTGCAGCGCCTGCTTCACCACACCAACCACGCGCGCGGTCCAGGCGTCGGCGGACATTTCGGCGACGGTATACAGCAGATCCTGCTGCTGGAGATCGGCGATCTGCTGCTCGCCGCCAATCAGATTAACTTCGGTGTAGCCCCAGTCGCTGCCGTGCTCGCTGGCCAGTATATCGGCATACACAGCCTGATGAGCGCGATGAAACGCGCCAAAACCAAGATGAACGATACGGGGGATCAGTGCGCTGCGATCGTAGGTCGACAGCGTGGCGTTAGCGGTTAAGAGGGTGTTTTCCATGATGACTCTCGTTGTTATGTAGCCCATCAACCATTCTCGGGGAGAACTCTCGAGGAGAATGCCTTTGTGCCTCAACCATCTCACGCAATTGGTATAACATCTTTGATTTCTGTCAACTACCATACAAGAAGATCTTGCGTGATAAAGCACGGGGCACGAGGCTGCAATCGCCGCAGTGACAGGATAGCGCAGGTAACGGGAGGAGAAGAACATGGCGGCCGCGCGTCCCTGCGGGCCTGCTGTTGACGAATCGCCGAGCGTTGCTAATCGATGCGAGTTTTGACGATAAAGAAGTAGCACAGCGCCCCGGCAAAGGTCACCCCGGCGGCGATCACCAGCGCCAGATTGAAAGAGTGAGTCGTATCCACTACCCAGCCGGTCACGATCGGCGCGAAAGAGGCAAACACAAAGCTGCCGAAGTTCTGGATCGCCGCCACCGAAGCCACTTTATGCTCCGCCACCATTACCTGCACCAGCCCCCAGGCGGACGTCCCGGCAAAATGAACGCAAAACAGCGCCATGGAGATAAAAGCCACCGCCTGGGCTGGCGTGGACGATTGCACCACCAGCAAGGTGCCCAGCGCCGACAGCACCAGACCGATAACAATCGCCGTTTTGCGGGTTTTCGCCTGATCGTAGCCTCTGCGCGCCAGGGCATCGACCACCAGGCCGTTGACCCACATCCCCACCGCCGCGGCAAGAAACGGGATCGCCGCCACCCAGCCGGTACGGGCCAGGCTTAACCCCTGCTGCGCCTGCAAATAGCCGGGTAACCAGGCGATATACAGCCAGCCGGTGTAGTTCACACCGGAAAAGCCGAGGATCATCCCCCAGGTAGTCCGCCGTTTAAACAGAGCCAGCCATTCGCTAAACTTCAGCGCCGGGCGGGCCGCCTCCTCACTGGCCAGATACTGCTGCTCCTCCTCCTGCAGGGTAAACTGCCGACGGTTACGGTAGCCCACATACCAGCACAGGCCGACCACGATCCCGGCTAAACCAATCACCACAAACATCGTTCGCCAACCCCAGGCCAACTGCATGATGACCAGGGCCGGCGGGGCGATAGCCTGGCCCAGCACCGTCGAGGAGTTGAATATTCCCACCGCCGTGCCGCGCTCTCTTTGCGCATACCAGTCGTTGATCGATTTCACGCCGGCTGGCATAAACGGCGCTTCGCCGATCCCGAGGCCAATGCGCAGCAGAATAAAATGCGAGAACGAATTGACCATCCCGGTCAGGGCCTGCATCGCGGACCAGAAAATCAGCCCGGCGCCCAGCACAATCCGTGGTCCCAGGCGATCCAACAAAATACCGGAGGGCAGTTGCGCGAAGCCGTAGGAGAGCGAAAAGGCGGAGAGCAGCACCCCAAACTCGGTGGCGCTAAGGCCCAGGTCGGCGCGTATCGCCTCCCCGGCGACGCTCAGCGAAGAGCGGTCAAGAAAGTTGACGATACCGGCGATAAACAGCAGCGTCAGGGTGATCTTCTGCACCCGACGGATGCGTAACGGCGTCGCCCCGGTCCGGGCGGCAAGAGTCTCGATAGCCATCGTTGTTCCTTACAGAGTCATATGAAATAGGATGTCTGATAAGTAAGGCAACAGGTCGACTACCATACAAGAATTAGGGTTGAAAAAGCGGCAGGGATCACACATGACGAGCTTAGGCCCGTCCCCACCCCGCCACGATGATTAGCATGCCGCACAGGGCGACGGCCGCGCCCGCCCAGTCATAATGGGTTAATTTGACCCCATCAACGACCCGCAGCCAGAGCAATGCGGTACAAACGTACACCCCACCGTAGGCGGCATATACCCGCCCGCTGGCGGCCGGATGGAGCGTCAGGAGCCAGACGAATAGCGCCAGCGCCAGGGCGGTGGGGATCAGCAGCAGCGGCGTTGCCCCGCGCTTGAGCCATAGCCACGGTAGATAACAGCCGACGATTTCACACAGAGCGGTAGCAAAGAACAGCAGCGTTGTTTTGAGCATTAAAAGATTCGTAAAAGAGACAAAGCGTTGAACCATTCTACGCGATAATAGCTTCTGCCCCACGCTGTTTTGCCGGCTATGCCCGACAAAAGAGCTGTAGTAAACTGAATCTGAGGGTTAACCCATCACTTAAAGGAAATCGTGATGAACATGACACTGAACAAACGCTGGTGCCTGACCGCCATTCTGGCGTTAAGCGCTGTGGTCTACACCTCCAGCTCCTATGCCGCCACCGACCGGCTGGTGATTGAATCTGGCGACAGCGCGCAGAGCCGTCAGCAGGCGTCGATGGAAAAAGAGCAATGGAACGACACCCGCAGCCTGCGCCAGAAGGTGAACAAACGGGCGGAAAAAGAGTGGGATAAAGCCGATGTCGCTTTCGACGCGCAGGATAACTGCCAGAAGAGCGCCAACGTTAATGCCTACTGGGAGCCAAACACCCTGCGCTGTCTTGACCGTCGCACCGGCCGCGCGATCAATCCCTGAGCCGCTCCCTGACCACGCTGGCGCCTGCGGGCGCCGCCTTTCTGTAATCCCTTTTCCGTTTTGACCACAGGAATCTCCATGACCGACGCGCTACACGTCAAACTCCGCCCGCTTGAGCGCGAAGATTTGCGCTTCGTCCACCAGCTCGATAACAACGCCAGCGTCATGCGCTACTGGTTTGAAGAGCCGTACGAGGCCTTCGTTGAGCTCTCCGATCTGTACGACAAACATATTCACGATCAAAGCGAGCGCCGCTTTGTCATCGAATGCAATGGCGATAAAGCCGGACTGGTGGAGCTGGTTGAAATCAACCATGTGCACCGCCGGGCCGAGTTCCAGATCATCATCTCCCCCGACTTCCAGGGAAAAGGTCTCGCCACCCGCGCCGCACGCCTGGCGATGGACTATGGCTTTACCGTGCTCAATCTGTATAAGCTGTATTTAATCGTTGATAAAGAGAATGAAAAAGCGATCCATATTTACCGTAAGCTTGGCTTTATGGTCGAGGGTGAACTGATCCATGAGTTTTTCATTAACGGCGAGTACCGCAACACCATCCGCATGTGCCTGTTCCAGCACCAGTATCTGGCCGAGCACAAAACGTCCGGGCCGTCCCTGCTGAAGCCGACGGCTCAGTAATAATCGATACGGTTTTTAATGGTGTAGTGGCGGGTCAGCGGCGGCTGGACGCTTTCATCGATCACCTGCAGCTCACAGCTCAGCGGATTGTCGTGATCGTCGTAGTCGCAGGTCTGACGCACCGTGCCCAGCGTGCGATCGTTGAAGGTGCTGATGGCGGTATAGTCCAATTTCTTACGCGGATCCTTTGACGGCGTTGAGGCGACGGTAAATCGCTCCTCTTTGGCGGTGGTGGTTTTTCCCAGCGGATAGCCATCGCTGTCATAGCGGTAGGTGGCGGTGGTCTCTTTGCCGCGTGCGCTGATAATAAAACCGTTGTCATCCGTCTCCCAATTCACCCCGGCGGCAGGCATCTCCGCCAGCTGACACTTGCCCTGCAGGCGCAGCCGCTTCTCGTGGGTGCGCCCGTCGACGTAATAGTTGGCGTCCAGCAGCAGCGTGGCGCCGGTTTTGTTCTCCACATCTTCCAGGGTCAGCAGATCGAAACACCCTTCCCTGGAGAGCTGAGCGCTCACCTTCTTGACCACCACATCGTGTTCATCCAGCAGCGTCTGGCTAAAATCTTTCACCGGCCCGCGCAGGGGATCAAACTCAAACTCATTGGAAAAACTCGCCATCTCCGGGGTGAAGGCGTCCGGGGCGCTTTTACGGTCGCATGCCGTCAGCAGCAGCGCTGCCGGGATCAGCCAATACAATCTTTTCACAGACGATTCCTTTTGTGTACATCCGATCATATTAGCAAATACAATTGTTTACACCAGTTCTGCTATGCTTAAATCTGGATAACATCGATAAGGAGCGTAAGATGAAACTATCCCTCTGCACCGGCGCTGCGCTACTGCTGTGCTCCACGGCCGTACTGGCGGCTCCCGACTCCTGTGAACGGGTCAAAAGCGACATCCAGCAGAAGATCATCAACAATGGCGTACCGGAAACCGCCTTCAGCCTGGCCATTGTGCCAAACGATCAGGCAGACCAGCCCGGGGTTCAGGTGGTCGGTCATTGCGCCAACGACACCTTCAAAATCACCTATACGCGTAACAGCGACAGTCCCGCCGAAAACGACGCTCAGTAAGCCCTCTTCGGTTTCAAATGAAAGATCTTATCCCTGCATTGACCAGGGATAAGGTCTACTGGCTACCCATAACGTATTATCGCTCACCCCTGCGTCTGTTAATGACGTGGCGGTCCTTCTCCGCACAGCATAACTATCATGGAGTGAGCAATGTCGAATCAGGAATCTCCCGGCGGCGTCAGCCGACGCGCGCTACTAAAATCTACAGCCCTCGGCTCCCTGGCGCTGGCCGCCGGCGGGCTGACCCTGCCCTTTACGCTGCGCCGCGCCGCGGCGGCAGTTCAGCAGGCTACAGGCGACACAACCCGCATTGTCTGGGGCGCCTGCTCGGTTAACTGCGGCAGCCGCTGCGCCCTGCGGCTGCACGTGCGTGATGATGAAGTGGTTTACGTCGAAACGGATAACACCGGCGACGACCGCTACGGCGACCATCAGGTCCGCGCCTGCCTGCGCGGGCGTTCGATTCGCCGGCGCATCAATCATCCGGATCGCCTTAACTATCCCATGAAGCGCGTCGGCAAGCGCGGAGAAGGCAAATTTGTCCGCATCAGCTGGCAGGAGGCGCTGGATACCCTCGCCGACCGCCTGAAGAGCGTGGTTGCGCAGTATGGCAACGAAGCCGTATACATTAACTACTCTTCAGGGATCGTCGGCGGCAACATCACCCGTTCGTCGCCTTCCGCGTCGCCGGTGGCGCGTTTAATGAACTGCTACGGCGGCTCGCTTAACCAGTACGGTACCTACAGTACTGCGCAGATTGCCTGCGCCATGCCCTACACCTACGGCAGTAACGACGGCAACAGCACCTCGGATATTGAAAACAGCAAGCTGGTGGTGATGTTCGGCAACAATCCGGCGGAGACCCGGATGAGCGGCGGCGGTATTACCTGGTATCTGGAGCAGGCCCGCGAGCGCTCTAACGCGCGAATGATCGTCATCGATCCGCGCTACACCGATACCGCCGCCGGTCGGGAAGATGAGTGGATCCCCATTCGCCCCGGCACCGACGCCGCGCTGGTGGCCGGTATCGCCTGGGTGTTGATTAACGAAGATCTGGTGGACCAGCCTTTCCTTGATAAATACTGCGTTGGCTACGACGAGAAAACGCTCCCGGCCGGGGTGCCGGCGAATGGTCATTACAAAGCCTATATCCTCGGCGAGGGCGACGACGGGATCGCTAAAACGCCGGAGTGGGCCTCGCGTATTACCGGTATCCCCACCGATCGCATCATTAAGCTGGCGCGCGAAATCGGCATGAGCAAGCCGGCCTACATTTGCCAGGGCTGGGGGCCCCAGCGCCAGGCCAACGGCGAACTCACCGCCCGGGCGATCGCCATGCTGCCGATCTTAACCGGCAACGTCGGCATCAACGGCGGCAATAGCGGCGCCCGCGAATCAACCTACACCATCACCATTGAGCGCCTGCCGGTGCTGGAAAACCCGGTGAAGACCGCCATCTCCTGCTTTACCTGGACCGACGCCATCGCGCGCGGTCCAGAGATGACCGCCAGCCGCGATGGCGTACGCGGAAAAGAGAAGCTGGATGTGCCGATCAAGTTCCTGTGGAACTACGCGGGCAACACCATCATCAACCAGCACTCCGACATCAATAAGACCCACGAAATTCTGCAGGATGAAAGCAAGTGCGAAACCATTGTGGTTATCGACAACTTTATGACCTCGTCGGCGAAATACGCCGACCTGCTGCTGCCCGACCTGATGACCGTTGAGCAGGAGGATATCATTCCTAACGATTACGCCGGCAATATGGGCTATCTGATTTTTATTCAGCCCGCCACCTCAGCGAAGTTCGAACGCAAACCGATTTACTGGATCCTAAGCGAAGTGGCGAAACGACTCGGCGACGACGTACATCAACGTTTTACCGAGGGACGTACCCAGGAACAGTGGCTGCAGTATCTGTACGCCAAAATGGTGGCGAAAGATCCGGCGCTGCCGGCCTACGAGGATCTGAAGCGAATGGGCATCTACAAGCGCAAAGACCCGAACGGTCACTTCGTCGCCTATCGCGACTTCCGGCGCGATCCTGAAGCGCATCCGCTCAAAACCCCGTCCGGCAAAATTGAAATCTACTCCAGCCGACTCGCAGAGATTGCCGCCCGCTGGCAGCTGGAGAAAGACGAAGTTATCAGCCCGCTGCCGGTCTACGCCTCCACATTTGAAGGCTGGGACGATCCGCTGCGTAGCCAGTATCCGCTGCAGCTGTTTGGTTTCCACTATAAAGCGCGCACCCATTCCAGCTACGGCAACGTTGATGTATTACAAGCGGCCTGTCGCCAGGAAGTATGGATCAATCCGCTTGACGCGGAAAAACGCGGGATTAAAAACGGCGATATGGTGCGCGTTTTTAATCAGCGCGGCGAAGTCCGTCTTCCGGCGAAAGTGACGCCACGCATCATGCCGGGGGTCTCGGCGATGGGCCAGGGCGCCTGGCACGACGCCAATATGACCGGAGATCGGATCGACCATGGCGCCTGCATGAATACCCTGACCACCCACCGCCCGTCGCCGCTGGCGAAGGGGAATCCACAGCATACCAACCTGGTCGATATCGAGAAGGTTTAGGGAGTAAACCATGAGCACGCAATATGGATTCTTTATCGACTCCGCTCGCTGTACCGGATGCAAAACCTGCGAGCTGGCCTGTAAGGACTACAAGAACCTGACTCCGGAGGTCAGCTTCCGCCGAATCTATGAATATGCCGGCGGCGACTGGCAGGAGGACAACGGCGTCTGGCAGCAGAACGTGTTTGCCTATTACCTCTCCATCGCCTGTAACCACTGTGAAGATCCGGCCTGCACCAAGGTCTGTCCGAGCGGCGCAATGCATAAGCGCGAAGACGGTTTTGTGGTGGTCAACGAAGAGGTATGCATTGGCTGCCGCTACTGCCATATGGCCTGCCCGTACGGCGCCCCGCAGTACAACGCCGACAAAGGCCATATGACCAAGTGCGATGGCTGTCACGAGCGCGTCGCCGAGGGGAAAAAGCCGATCTGCGTCGAGTCCTGCCCGCTGCGGGCGTTGGATTTCGGGCCAATTGCCGAACTGCGCGCTAAGCACGGCCAGCTGGCCGCGGTAGCGCCGCTGCCGTCGGCGCACTTTACCCGGCCGAGTATCGTTATCAAACCTAACGCCAATGCCCGGCCGTGTGGCGATACCACCGGTTACCTGGCGAACCCGAAGGAGGTGTGAGATGGGAAACGGATGGCATGAATGGCCGCTGGTGCTGTTTACGGTGCTGGGTCAGTGCGTGGTCGGCGCGACCATCGTCAGCGGTCTTGGCTGGCTGGCGCTGGGGGACCAACGGGAAGCCCGGCGGCGGCTGGTGCGCAATATGTTTTTTATCTGGCTGCTGATGGGCATTGGTTTTCTTGCTTCGGTGATGCATCTCGGTTCACCGCTGCGCGCGTTTAACTCGCTGAACCGCATCGGCGCCTCGGCGCTGAGCAACGAAATCGCCAGCGGCGCTCTGTTCTTCGCCGTGGGCGGATTCTGGTGGCTGCTGGCGGTGCTGGAAAAAATGCCGGCGACGCTGGGTAAAGTCTGGCTGGCGATCGCCATGCTGTTAGGGCTGCTGTTTGTCCTCGCAATGACCCGGGTTTACCAAATCAATACCGTGCCAACATGGTACAATGGCTACACCACCAGCGCGTTCTTTCTGACGGTGCTCCTCAGCGGGCCGCTGTTTGCCGCCCTGCTGCTGCGGCTGGCGAAAGTCGACTTTAACGGCTGGTTTTTTGCCGGACTGAGCGTGGCCGCGCTGGTCATCAGCGCCGCAGTTATCATTATGCAAAGCGCCGGGCTCAGTACCCTTCACAGCTCGGTTCAGCAGGCGGCCACCCTGCTGCCAGATTACGGCAAACTCCAGGCGCTACGCCTGGTACTGCTGGCGCTGGGCCTCGGCTGCTGGCTATGTCCGCTGATCCGCCGCCAGCCGCCGCGCGCTACGGGGCTGCTGATCGGCCTGCTGCTGGTCTTGATCGCCGAATGTATTGGCCGCGGCCTGTTTTATGGTCTGCATATGACCGTCGGTATGGCGGTTGCCGGTTAATGAGACGGCGCGCAGGCGCGCGCCGCAGAAAGGAATAAGTGATGATGCCGATCCCAAATCGCGACGCCGTCGCGTTAAGCGCCCGCACCCTGGGCGCGCTGTTCTCTTATGCGCCGAATAGTGCGGAAATTGCGCCGCTGGTCGCCGCCTTCCAGGACGGGAGCTGGCAGCAGCAGTGGCCCTTCCCGGTCGCAGCCCCGCTGGCGTCAGGGTTTGCCGCATCGGCTGAAGAAACGTTGCCGGAAGCCTGGCAGCGCCTGTTTATCGGGCCATGGGCCCTGCCGGCGCCGCCCTGGGGCTCTGTCTGGCTGGATAAAGAGTCTGTGCTGTTTGGCGATTCCACGCTGGCTCTGCGCCAGTGGATGCGCGAGAACGGTATCGCGCTGAAGGCCGATGGCAACGAACCGGAAGATCATTTCGGCACCGTGCTACTCCTGGCGGCATGGTTGTGCGAAACGGAGCAGGATGCGTTGTTCGCTCAGCTGCTGGCCTGGCACCTGCTGCCGTGGTCCGGGCGTTTCCTGAGCGTCTTTGTCGACCATGCCGCCCACCCCTTCTATCAGGCGCTGGGTCAGCTGGCGCAGGCGACTCTGGCGCAGTGGCAGGAGAATCTGCCGATCGCCGTGGCGCAAAAACCGCTCTATCGTTAACCCTTCGCCGCGCCGATATCCGGCGCGGTTTTATTTTGCCGCTTCCCAGCCTTTCACCCGCACTTATCGCTTTTGCATCTAAGGTTATTCCCTATCACAATAAGCCAATGTTTTCCGAACCTCGCCGTGACTAATGCATCGTCTTCATCCCTATCCTGATGTGCAGGTGATGTTTCGCCGCCTGCTGATCGCCACCCTGATTGGCCTTCTCGCCGCCCTGGCGGTGGCGCTGTTTCGCCACGCTATGGTGGTGCTGGAAACGCTGTTGCTCAGTAATGACAGCGGGAGCCTGGTCAACGCCGCACAGTCGCTGCCGGCGTGGCGTCGGCTGGTTACCCCCGCGCTGGGCGGCCTGACGGCGGGAACCTTACTCTGGCTCTGGCAACGACGCAGCGTCGCGCGTCCACATGCCGCCACCGATTATATGGAAGCCCTGGAGACCGGCGACGGCTGTTTCGATACGCCGGCAAGCCTGGTGAAATCACTGGCGTCATTGCTGGTCGTGGTGACCGGCAGCGCGATTGGCCGGGAAGGCGCCATGATCCTGCTGGCCGCGCTGGCGGCCTCGCTGTTTGCCCGTCGCTTCACGCCGCAGAGTGAATGGAAGCTATGGGTCGCCTGCGGCGCGGCTGCCGGGATGGCCAGCGCCTATCATGCCCCGCTGGCCGGCAGCCTGTTTATTGCTGAAATTCTCTTTGGCACGCTGATGCTGGCCTCGCTTGGGCCGGTGGTGATCTCGGCGGTGATCGCCCTGCTGTTGACGCAGTTTCTTAATGGCGGCGCCGCGCCGCTGTATCACGTCGTGTTACAGCAGAACCTCAGCGCCCTGCACTATGGCTTAATGCTAGCGACTGGCCTGCTGGCCGGGCTGTGCGGGCCGCTGTTTATCTGGCTGATGGACTACAGCCACCGCGGGTTCGTTAAACTGAAGCTGGCGCCGCCGTGGCAGCTGGCGCTGGGCGGGCTAATTGTCGGCGGCTTATCGCTCATCACCCCGGCAGTATGGGGCAACGGCTACAGCGTAGTGCAAAGCTATTTGCTGCTGCCGCCGTCCGGTGCGCTGCTGGTGGGCGTATTTATCTGCAAACTGCTGGCGGTGCTGGCCAGCAGCGGCTCCGGCGCGCCTGGCGGGGTCTTTACCCCGACGCTGTTTGTCGGCCTGGCGTTGGGCATGCTGTTTGCCTGCTTCAGCAGGCTGTGGCTGCCGGGAAGTGAAGAAATGGCCATCATGATGGGTCTGACCGGCATGGCGGCGTTTCTGGCCGCCACGACCCATGCGCCGATCATGTCAACCCTGATGATTTGCGAGATGACCGGGCAGTATACGCTGCTGCCCGGTCTGCTGATAACCTGCGTCGTGTCGTCTGTGCTGTCGCGGACGTTACGCCGGGATTCGATCTATCGCCATCACGTTGCCGAGCATGTCTAAGTCGACGTAGCGGCTCAGCTCACGCTGTTCGGCGCGCGGTAGATAAGGCAGCTCGCCGATCAGCGGCGCCGGCAGCTTTTTGCTGAGGACATCGATGATTTCGGCGTAGTGCGCCAGACCGGGGTTGATCCGATTGGCCACCCAGCCAATCAGCGGTAAACCGTCATTGGCGATCGCCTGGGCTGTCAGTAGCGCATGGTTGATGCACCCCTCCTGGATCCCCACCACCATCAGCACTGGGAGCTGCTCCTGAACCACCCACTCGGAGAGCGGCCGCAGGTCGTTCATCAGGCTGCGCCAGCCGCCGGTGCCTTCAACCACCACGTGTTCGACCTGCGCGGCCAGACGCTGCAAACCATCGGACAGCAGACCGTAGTTGATCGGGCAGCTATGCGCCACGCTGCTCTCGTCTTCGCTTAAGGCGATGGGGTTGACAGCCTCATAGGGTAACGCCAGCGTGGAGACGCTCTGCAACACCAGCGCATCTTTGTTACGTAAACCGTCCGGCGTCTCTTTGCTGCCCTTCGCCACAGGCTTATACCCGGCCACGCTTTTGCCTCTGGCAGCAAGTGCCTGCAACAGCGCACGGGAAACCACTGTCTTCCCGACAGAGGTGTCTGTACCTGTAATAAAGAAACGCTTAAACATCACTAACCCCACAGTTTTGTCGATGAAATATACGGGAGAGAAATAATCAACGGTGGGCAAAGTCTACGTGAAGCCGTCTGAGGTCAGCTTGAGATAGCGCAATTTTTGGTGTGACTATGAAAAAATGTTAACCCTGTAACAGTCGTATGAGTAAGGATCCGTTATAGAGCGCATCTTTGACCAGCGCCGCGCCAGCCATCGTTCCGCGGTTGGAGAACTGAGTACTTTCAACGGTAATATGCCGGCTATAGGCTGGGAGAGATTGTTGCCGAATACAGCTGGAAATTGCCGGAAAAAGAATTTCTGCCGCCAGATTGAACGGCGAGCCAATCAGAATTTTCTGCGGATTAAACAGATTGACCATGATCGCCAGAATCCGCCCAACGTGATTACCCACGCCGCTGATGATGTCCCGGGCTAACAAATCGCCCTGCAGCGCCGCCTGACAAAGCCACTCCACGCTCAGCGGACGCTGGTGCAGCAGCGAGCTCATCGACTGCGCCATGCGCATCTGCGCCAGCTCCAGCACGCTTTCTACGCTGGCAATTGTCTCCAGGCAACCATGGTTGCCGCAGTAACAGCGTTTGCCGTAGGGATCGACCTGGGTATGGCCAATCTCCACCAGGCTGCTGCTGCCGGCGTGCAGCAGGCGCCCATCGGTGATCACCCCGGCGCCGACGTTATGATCGATGACCACCTGAATGACGTCCCGGGCGCCGCGCGAGGCGCCAAACAAAGATTCCGCCATAGTCCAGGCGCTGATGTCATGCTGAATATAGACTGGCACCCCGGTATGATTGGCCAGCGCTTCGCCGAGCGGGACATCTTTAACATCCTCATAAAACGGCATGCGATGAATAATGCCATTTTCGGTATCGATAATACCGGGCATCGTCATAGCGATGGAGGTAAGGCGTTCCAGCTTCTTTTGATGGCGAATAAAGAAGCGATCAATATGGTCGATAACGCGCGTCAGAAACGGCGTGCTGTCGGTGAGCGCCAGCTCCAGCTGATCCTCCACCACCAGCTGACTGCTTAAATCACGCAGCGAAAGATGGATCTCACCGCGGCTGATGCGCACCGCCAGATAGTGCCATGCCTCGGTCTCCACCATCAGCCCCACCGCCGAGCGGCCGCGGCTGCCGGGCTCCTGGATCTCGGTCTCCTGAACCAGATGCGCTTCCAGCATTTCGCGGACGATTTTGGTGATGCTGGCCGGCGCCAGTTGCGCAAATCGGGAAAGGTCGATACGCGATACCGGGCCGAGCTGATCAATCAGGCGATACACGGCGCCCGCATTGGTCTGCTTTATTTGATCGATATGGCCTGGTTGACTATCCGCTACCACCATTGACTCCCTTATTTTCGCGCTTCGAAATAAACTTTCGGCTATGGTGAAGCACTTCGACGGTGAACGTCAAATTTTTACTTAGCCTTGTGATTTACCGCACATTTCCAGCCCCTTTTCGCCTCAATTATGCTCGCTTTTCCAGGAGAGCAGCGCCTCACGAAAGCGTTTTGCCAGTGCCCCTTGCTCATGGTGTTTAGACCACACCAGCCACATCTCCGATACCGCATCCTGTTCGTCGATCGGCAGCCAGCGCATTTCACTGAGCTGGACGCGCTGAAAGGAGGCCGGGAGGATCGATACCCCCAGGCCGGCGGCCACCAGACCAATAATCGTCATTGCCTCCCCCACCTCCTGGGCAATCTTCGGCGTGTGGCCGTAGCGGCGCAGCAAGCCGAGGATGTCGTCATACAGGCCAGTGCCGACGTGCGGGTCGAAAAAGACGAAGGGCTCGCGCGCCAGCGCCGCCAGGCTGACCGAGGGCTGGCGGGCCAGCGGGTGATTCGCCGGGACCATCGCCAACAGCGGCTCGCGCAGAACCCGCTCCCACGCCAGGGTGTCCGGCAGTTGAGTATTGCGCAGCAGCCCCAAATCCAGAGCCCCCTCGCTCAGGGGCACTATCTGTTCGCGGGTGTTAGTCTCGCGGGTGAGAATATGCACATCCGGAAGGCGTTGGCGAAACATCGATAGCGTATCGGAGACGGCCTTAATAAAAGGGGCTGAGGAGGTAAAGCCGATGCGCAGCTCACCCGTTTCGCCATGGTGTAGACGGGCGGCGCGAGCTGCCGCCTCATCCACCTGGGCGAGGATTTGTCGGCTATCGGCGAGAAACTGCTTTCCGGCCGCCGTCAGGCTGACGCTGCGGTTGGTACGGGCAAACAGGCGAGCGCCGGTCTGCTGCTCAAGGATCTGAATCTGCTGGCTTAGCGGTGGTTGAGAGATGTTTAGTCGCGCCGCGGCGCGGCCAAAATGTAGCTCCTCGGCGACGGCGACAAAGTAGCGCAAATGACGCAACTCGATATTCATATTTAAAACGTCTTATTTGAGATTATTAATATATTAGACAGAATATTTACATTTTCATACCCTAAAAATGTGAGCTGAATGGTCACAACACTCTGTTGGTAAGCAGCAACTTCTACGCAAGGAATTCTCTGTGAGTCGTACAACAACCGTTGACACCGTGCCGGCGGGCGAGGTCAGCGTCGCTGGTGCATCCCGTCCGGATCCGTTTATTAAGCGTGGCACCCCGCAGTTTATGCGCGTCACTCTCGCGCTGTTCTCCGCCGGTCTGGCCACCTTTGCCCTGCTCTACTGTGTGCAGCCGATCCTGCCGGTGCTGTCGAACGAGTTTGGCGTGTCGCCGGCCAGCAGCAGTATTTCGCTTTCAATTTCCACGGCGATGTTGGCGGTGGGCCTGCTGTTTACCGGCCCGCTGTCGGACGCTATAGGCCGCAAGCCGGTGATGGTCACCGCCCTGCTGCTGGCCGCCTGCTGTTCACTGTTGTCGACTATGATGACCAGCTGGCACGGCATCCTGATTATGCGCGCGCTCATCGGCCTGTCGCTGAGCGGCGTAGCGGCGGTCGGCATGACCTATCTGAGCGAGGAGATCCACCCCAGTTTCGTCGCCTTTTCGATGGGGTTATATATCAGCGGCAACTCCATCGGCGGCATGAGCGGCCGCTTGCTGACCGGGGTCTTTACCGATTTCTTCGGCTGGCGCGTGGCGCTGGCGGCGATCAGCGGCTTTGCGCTGGCCGCGGCGATTATGTTCTGGCGTATCCTGCCCGAGTCGCGCCATTTCCGCCCGACCTCGCTGCGACCGAAAACGCTGCTGATTAACTTCCGTCTGCACTGGCGCGACCGTGGCCTGCCGCTGCTGTTCATCGAAGGTTTTCTGCTGATGGGCGCTTTTGTCACCCTGTTTAACTATATTGGCTACCGGCTGATGATGTCGCCGTGGTCGTTAAGCCAGGCGGTGGTAGGCCTGCTGTCGGTAGCTTATCTCACCGGGACCTGGAGTTCACCGAAGGCAGGGGCCATGACCGTACGCTTTGGCCGCGGGCCGGTGATGCTTGGCTTTACAGCGGTGATGCTCTGCGGCCTGCTGCTGACGCTCTTTTCTTCCCTGTGGCTTATTTTCATCGGCATGCTGCTGTTTTCCGCTGGCTTCTTCGCCGCGCATTCCGTCGCCAGCAGCTGGATTGGCCCACGCGCCCGCCGCGCCCGCGGTCAGGCGTCATCGCTGTATTTGTTCAGCTATTATTTGGGTTCAAGTCTTGCCGGGACGTTAGGCGGGGTATTCTGGCATCACTACGGCTGGAACGGCGTCGGTGGGTTTATCGCGCTGCTGCTCCTTGCCGCGCTGTTGACCGGCACCTGCTTACATCAGCGACTGAAATAGTCGCGTGTGACGTGGCCTGCGGGCCACGTTTCACCACATGCCCATTATGGAAGACAAGCCCATCAGCTCTCTGACGGCATCAACGGACAGTAGTGCAATAAACAGCCAGGTGAACGGATTCATAAACCACCCCCGAACCTCCAGACCTGTGTAATCGATCACAGTTTAGTACCGATATGTTACCGTTTTCTGTCACACCGATCACAGAGGTGAGCTTATTCTCCCGCCATGTGTCTTTCCCTTCCCCTGTGCGCAACGCTCGACCCGCCGGGCGTATCAGGATAGTGTAGAGGCAAAGCGATAATCTCTTTATTCACCTGTCACGGACCGAACGCCACTATGACTGAAAATACGCCTTATCAGCAGCTTACCCGTACCTTTCAGCGCCTGTCGCGCTTTTCGCATCTCGCCGCCATCGCCGGCTGGGATATGTTCGCGATGATGCCCCCGGGCGGGAGCGTCGCCCGCGGCGAAGCGCTGGCCGAGCTCGGCGTGCTGCAGCATCAAATCCTGACCGATAAAAAAGTGGGACAATGGTTACAGGAGGCCCGCCAGCAGGATCTTAATGATGTTGAACAGGCCAACCTGCGGGAAATGCAGCGTCAGTACGATCAGGCGGCGCTGCTGCCGGAGAGCCTGGTGGAAGCAAAATCGCTGGCCGGCAGCCGCTGCGAACATGCCTGGCGCAGCCAGCGTCCCGCCAATGACTGGACGGGCTTTGCCGACAACCTACGCGAGGTGGTCAGACTGAGCCGTCAGGAAGCGCAGATCCGCGCCGATGCCAGGGGCGGCTCACGCTACGACGCGCTGCTGGATATTTTCGAACCGGATATGACCAGCGCGCGGCTGGACAGCCTGTTCGCCGATCTCAAATCGTGGCTACCTTCCCTGCTTAGCCAGGCGGTGGAGAAGCAGGCGAAGCAGACGCTAATCGCCCCGCAGGGGCCTTTCCCCATTGCTGAACAACGGGAGCTGGGCCTGCAGGCGATGCGTATCCTTGGCTTTGACTTCGACGGCGGGCGCCTCGACATCAGCGCCCACCCGTTCTGCGGCGGCGTACCCCAGGATGTGCGCATCACCACCCGCTACAACGAAAACGACCTGCTCAGCGCTCTGTTCGGCGTGATCCACGAAACCGGCCACGCCCGCTACGAGCAGAATCTACCTCGCCCGTGGGTCGACCAGCCCGTAGGACTCGCCCGCTCCACCGCTATCCACGAGTCGCAGAGCCTGTTTTTTGAAATGCAGCTGGGACGCAGCGAGCGGTTTCTTAACCGCCTGTTACCGGCGGTGCGCGAGCGGTTTGGCGATCGGCCGGCCTTTAGCCAGGAGAATTTTGTCGCCTGGAATCAGCAGGTGAAACCCGGCTTTATTCGCGTCGATGCCGATGAGGTGAGCTACCCGGCGCATGTCATCCTGCGTTATGAAATTGAACGTGCGCTGATCGACGGCGAGATTGAGGTAGATGATATCCCGTCGCTGTGGGACGAGAAAATGCAGCACTGGCTGGGGCTGTCGACCACCGGCAACTATCGGGATGGTTGCATGCAGGATATTCACTGGACCGACGGCGGATTCGGCTATTTCCCTTCCTATACCCTGGGTGCGATGTATGCCGCGCAGTTGATGGCCGCGGCCCGCCGCGCGCTGCCGACATTAGATCGCGATATTGAGGAAGGCGATTTCAGCGCCCTGTTCGACTGGCTGCGGCAGAATATCTGGCAGCATGGCAGCCGCTTCACCACCTCGCAGTTGATTCAGCAGGCCACCGGTGAGGATCTTAATAGCCGCTACTTCCGCGAGCACCTGACCACTCGCTACCTGTAATCATACGCGCCGGGCTACCCGGCGCGTCCTGTCGTTCCTGCCTTGTACATTCGGTTACACGCCGATACCAAACACTCACGGAAAGCTCGAAAAGACAAGCATATAGTGATTTCACCGGCCCCGCAGTGGGGTTGAAATTAAGAAAACTTTTCGAGGATATCAGAATGAAAAAAGTATTAGCTCTGGTCGTTGCCGCTGCTATGGGTCTCTCTTCCGCCGCTTTCGCTGCTGACGCAGTAAGCACCACTCAGGCACCGGCTGCCACCCACAGCACGGCTGCCAAGACCACCCATCACAAAAAACACCACAAAGCCGCGGCAAAACCGGCTGCAGAGCAGAAAGCTCAGGCTGCCAAAAAACACAAAAAAGCAGAAGCTAAACCAGCCGCTGCTCAGAAAGCCCAGGCCGCTAAAAAACACAAAAAAGTAGCAGCTAAACCAGCTGCTCCGCAGAAAGCTCAGGCGGCGAAAAAACACCACAAAACCACTAAACACCAGGCCGCTAAACCGACTGCACAGCCGGCAGCATAATTCCTCCCGGTGAACCAACCTTCTTAATAATCGGCGCTGTTTCAGCGCCGTTTTTTCTGGAGAGCACTATGCTGCGGCGCTATCGTTTTGAGCTCATCCTGATCCTGCTAATTATATGCGCAGTGGTTGCAACCCGTTTTTTCCTCTCTTAATTATTTATCCCGCGCTCGCATTTTGCTGCTTCTACCAGCTTTTCATTAAAATGAATACCGTGCGGCTATCGCTGACCCGCTCCCCGCTTCCCATTATCCTGTGACTCTCTGCGGCGCAAAAAAATGTCCGGCGCCAGAAGACGCCAGACATGTTAGTCGTAATATGTCGCACGCCTGGCCCTTGCCGGGTGGCGCGCCCATCACAATGCACGCACGGCTTCCATCACCAGATAGCCGGTCGCGCCCCAGATAGCGACTGAGACCAGGGAAACATAAACCAGTGCGCGAATACCTTTTTTAGACATAAGCCCTCCGAACGCAGGGGAAATAGAGTTCAGGCTATCATCGCCGGTACTACCTCTCTATTTACTCAACGGCAGGGCGACGGTAACAACGTTTTCGGTGAGAAAATGTTTCGCATTGAAAATAATTACGAGAGGCGTAAAGAAGTGCGAATTCCGGTGAAGTTCTGGTGGGTAAAAGTATTATTTTTGGGCATTATGCTGACAAACCAGGAATAATCCCACGGATGAATTGCTGCATTATTAACCGAATTCAGTACGTTCTGATACATGAATTTTGTTGCGCAAGACGCCACTTTCTGCGGAAATAGCACAAGCAGAACACTGGTATTAACCGCTTGAAATCAGGAGGTTTTACCAGCGCCAGCCCCCACCGCGCGCTGATGTGGTATACGGTTTGGCCTGTTTAGAATTATTGTTTACTTTCAAAAACTTAAATCTCCTGCTACTGTCAATAGACATCATAGCCTCCCCAGAGAGTGATATGCGTAGAGACGTTCTGTTATTACTGTGTTCATTTTATCTGTTACCTCTGGGCGCACATGCCGATGATAGCGGACTGAGCGCCAAAGATATTAAGACGTTGTTTTTCGGTCACGATGACCGCAAAGCGGTGAACCGCCCCGAGGAGAGTCCGTGGGACGCGATTGGCCAGCTGGAAACCGCCAGCGGCAATCTGTGTACGGCGACGCTCATCTCTCCGCATCTGGCGCTGACCGCGGGCCACTGTCTGTTAACGCCCCCGCGCGGCAAGCCGGACAAAGCGGTCGCCCTGCGCTTTATTTCCCGCAAGGGCAACTGGGTCTATGAGATCCACGGCATTGACGGGCGAGTCGATCCCAGCTTAGGCAGACGCCTGAAAGCCGATGGCGACGGCTGGATTGTCCCTTCCGCTGCGGCGCCGTCCGATTTTGGCCTGATCGTGCTGCGCTATGCTCCGTCTGGCATTACGCCGATCCCGCTCTTTCCGGGCAGCAAGGCCGATCTCACCGCCGCGCTGAAGGCGGCGGACCGTAAAGTTACCCAGTCTGGCTATCCTGAAGATCATCTCGATAATCTTTACAGCCACCAGGATTGCATCGTGACAGGGTGGGCGCAAACCAGCGTACTGTCGCATCAGTGTGACACCCTGCCTGGCGACAGCGGCTCGCCGCTGCTGCTGAAAACGGAGGACGGCTGGCAGGTGATCGCCGTGCAGAGTTCGGCCCCCGGCCCGCAGGATCGCTGGCGGGCGGACAATCGCGCCATTGCGGTGACTGGCTTTCGCGATAAGCTGGAGGCGCTTGCCGGTGAGTAATGGACCGAGGCCGGTGAAGAATATCATTATTGACATCGTCCTGGCGGAAATGATTTTCCGCCAGCCGAAAGCAGTGAACCTGCGCAGCCCTCAGCGTCACCTGACACAATTACAGCGGGGCCAGGCGTGAAGGAAGTTTCCATTTGCCGCCTGGCTTTGCAGGCGGCGAGACGTCAGGCGAGTTTAATTAACACCATGCCGGCTACCAGCAGGATAACCCCCGCCCAGCCTTTGTTATTCAGACGCTGACCAAACAGCACCCAGCCGGCGGCGATGGTCGCCGCGATACCGAAGCCGCCCCACAGCGCATAGGCGACCGAGAGATCGATCCCTTTAACCGCCTGCGACAGGGCGCTGAACGCGCCCAATACTGCCGCCAGGGACAGGATGCCGTAGATCTTGCGGCGGAAGCCGTCGGAAAACTTCAAAAAGACGTTGGCAATAATTTCCAGCACAATGGCGATTGCCAGCCAGGCGGCGTGGATCCACTCAAACTGCTGCATGGGCCACCTCCTGCTTGGAAGACGCTTTTTTCTGGGTGCCGGACTTAATTAAGACGATCCCTATCACCAGGGTGGTCAAGCCGGCTATTTTCAGCAGGGACAGACTCTCATCAAACAGCAGCACGCTGAACAGGGTAATCAGTAAAATACCGATCCCTTCCCACAACGCATAGGCCACACCGAGGGCAATCTTTTTAACCGCAAAGGCAAGAAAAATATATGACAGGGCAATCATGGCCAGCATTAAAATAAAGCCGGTGTGCCCGCCGCTCACGCTTGCCCATTTCATAGACAAGGTGCCGGTAATTTCAGCAATAATTGCTAAAGCTAATAAAATCCAATAAAACATGATCCCTTCTCCTGCTTGAGAATATAATCCATTACCGTTTACGCGAGACGTAAACAGGAAAATTTCTGACGTAGATATCGCTGTGCGCTTGGCGCCAGCTCAGGCAGAAAGAAGGTGACTATAGCGCCGAATGCCAGTGCTGTTCGCCGGCAAAACGGGAAAAAGTGAGGGATACTGCGGGGTGATTTAAAATATACATCCTGAACTGATTGTCCATAAAATTACAATTATCCGCGGTGTTGCTTCTCGTCCGGTGCGGATGAAAATTGTCCTCAGTAGTTAAACACAGGTAGATTTGTAGCATAGTGCTACATTTAATTCAAAGACTTTGCAATTCTTTACGCCGCGGTTTTTGTTCAATGCGTTTTTTCTGCAAAAAAGCGTCATTATGCTAATGTAACGCAACCTGTTAATAGGCAAGGAAGTTTGAGGTCGGGATCCTATGGCTAAACCCATTATTACACTTAACGGATTAAAGATGGTCATCATGTTGGGTATGCTGGTGATCATCCTTACCGGCATTCGCTTTGCGGCGGACATAATCGTCCCGTTTATCCTGGCGCTTTTTCTGGCGGTGATCATCAATCCTCTGGTCCAGCTACTGGTCCGCTGCCGGGTGCCGCGCGTGCTGGCGATCTCGCTACTGATTGGCCTGATTGTTATGTTAGCCATTGTGCTGCTGGCCTCGCTGGGGACCTCGCTCAACGAGCTGGCGCGCACCCTGCCGCAGTATCGCAACTATCTCTATGAGCCGATGCAAACCATCGCGCCCTGGCTGCAGCGTATGGGATTCACCGTTTCGGTGGTCGAGCTCAATAAGTACATCGACCCTAACGCCGTAATGACCCTGGTCACCAGCCTGCTCACTCAGCTGTCGAATGCCATGTCTTCTATTTTTCTGCTGCTGCTGACGGTGGTGTTTATGCTGCTGGAGGTGCCGCAGCTTCCCGCTAAGCTGCAGCAGTTAATGTCCAGACCAGTAGAAGGCATGGGCGCCATCCAGCGGGCCATCGACAGCGTATCGCATTATCTGGTGCTGAAAACTGCGATAAGCCTGATCACCGGCCTGGTGGTCTGGGGCATGCTGGTGCTGCTGGATGTGCGCTTCGCCTTTATGTGGGGGCTACTGGCCTTCGCGCTTAACTATATTCCCAATATCGGTTCCGTGCTGGCGGCCATTCCGCCGATCCTGCAGGTGCTGGTATTCGGTGGTCTGTACGAGGCGCTGGTAGTGCTGGCCGGCTACCTGATCGTCAACCTGGTATTCGGCAATATTCTCGAACCTCGTATCATGGGGCGCGGGCTGGGCCTCTCGACGCTGGTGGTATTCCTGTCCTTAATCTTCTGGGGATGGTTGCTGGGTCCGGTTGGCATGCTGCTCTCGGTGCCGTTGACGATTATCGTCAAAATTGCCCTCGAGCAGACCAGCGGCGGGCAGAGTATCGCTTTCTTATTAAGCGATGTCAGTAAACAGTAGTCCTTCCGCAGGCCGGCGCTTCGCCGGCCTGCTCCCTGCCCTACACTCTCTCCGTAGACCACTACGCCTTATGTATTATTGATCCGCATCACAAACGTTGCGGCGGAATCGTTACTCTGATGCTAACGATCGGCCACCGCGCTTAATTGATGCTCATAGCCTCGCGTCGCACACTAATCTCCACCAGGACAAACAAAACGATTTGTCGAATCAGGAGGTTATTAATGAATGCCGAACAAACGACGGGGCGGGTCTGGAACCGTCGCCGAACGGAAAAACAGCGGCGGCTGGCCGAGGCGAACATGCCAGGTAAGGTCATCCCGACTGACCAGTTGGTCAGCGTACTGGAAAACCTGCTCGCCCCCGGCGACCGGGTTGTGCTGGAAGGCAACAACCAGAAACAGGCCGATTTCCTCTCGCGCATGCTGGCGGAAGTTAATCCGCAAAAAATCCACGACCTGCATATGATTATGCCCAGCGTCGGGCGCAGCGAGCATCTGGACCTGTTTGAAAAAGGTATTGCCCGCAAGCTGGATTTCTCTTTCTCCGGCACCCAGAGCCTGCGCATTTCGCAACTACTGGAAGATGGCCTGCTCGAAATCGGCGCCATCCACACCTATATCGAACTCTACTCGCGCCTGTACGTCGATCTGTCGCCAAACGTCGCGCTGATTGCCGGCTATAAAGCTGACCGCAAAGGCAACCTGTATACCGGACCGAGTACCGAAGATACCCCGGCGCTGGTGGAAGCCGCCGCCTTCCACGACGGCATTGTGATAGCCCAGGTCAACGAACTGGTGGACGACGAATGCGATCTGCCGCGCGTCGATATTCCCGGCTCGTGGATCGATTACGTGGTGGTTGCCGACAAGCCGTTCTTTATCGAACCGCTCTTCACCCGCGATCCGCGCCTGATTAAGCAAGAACACATACTGATGGCGATGATGGCGATCAAGGGCATCTATGCGGAACATCAGGTGCAGTCGCTTAACCACGGTATCGGCTTTAATACCGCCGCCATCGAGTTGCTGTTGCCGACCTATGGCGAGCAGCTCGGCCTGAAAGGCAAAATCTGTAAACACTGGACCCTGAATCCGCATCCAACCTTAATCCCGGCCATCGAGAGCGGCTGGGTGGAGAGCGTGCACTGCTTCGGCGGCGAACTGGGGATGGAAGAGTACATCCGCGCCCGCCCGGATATCTTCTTTACCGGCCCGGATGGCTCGATGCGCTCTAACCGCGCCTTCTGCCAGCTGGCGGGCCAGTACGCGGTAGATATGTTCATTGGTTCAACCCTGCAGGTGGATGGTCTGGCTAACTCCTCGACCGTCACCCGCGGCCGTCTTTCCGGCTTCGGCGGCGCGCCGAACATGGGCCACGACCCGCACGGTCGCCGCCACGCCACCCCGGCATGGCTCAATATGATCACCGAGCCGGACCCGATGCAGCGCGGTAAAAAGCTGGTGGTGCAGATGGTCGAAACCTTCCAGGCCGGCGTGAAACCAACCTTCGTTGAGACGCTGGATGCAGTTGAGGTGGCGAAAACCTCCGGCATGCCGCTGGCGCCGGTGATGATTTATGGTGATGACGTCACCCACGTCCTGACCGAAGAGGGTATCGCCTACCTGTACCGTGCGGAGAGCCTTGAAGAGCGCCGGGCGATGGTCGCCGCGGTGGCCGGGATCACCGATATCGGCCTTGGTGTGGACGCCAAACGCGTCGCCGCGCTGCGTCAGAGCGGCAAAGTGGTCTACCCGGAAGATCTCGGGATTCGCCGCAGCGATGCCACCCGCTCCCTGCTGGCCGCCGGCAGCGTCGCCGACCTGGTGGAGTGGTCCGACGGACTGTACAACCCACCGGCAAAATTCCGGAGCTGGTAATGAAAAATCTCTCCCCCCTGCACGCAGAAAGCCGCGTCAGCTGGCTGGCGCATACCGCCAGCGCCTGTCTGATTGACGAAGCCCGTCTGAGCCCGAAACCGGGTCTGGTGGATAGCCGCGGCAACGGCGCGCATCAGGACCTGAATCTGGCGCTGATGGAGCGCTCCGCCCGCAGCCTGCAGCCGACCTTTCACGCGCTGGCCGAGCAAAGCTGGCGTCGCCCGGCGGACATCGCCCTGCGCGAAACCGTCGGCCGCCTTGGCCGCGAAGGCGAAGCGCAGATGATGCTGGCGACGGGTGGGGTTAACACCCACCGCGGCGCTATCTGGGCGCTAGGCCTGCTGGTCAGCGCGGTGGCGATGTTGGGTGGAGAGGGTCAGTCACAGGCGATCGCCGACGCCGCCGCCGCCCTCGCCCGCCTGCCCGACGGCTTCGCGCCGAAAAGCTTTAGTAAAGGGCTTCGCGCCAGCCGCCGCTGGCAGGTGCCAGGCGCCCGCGAGGAAGCGCAGTGTGGTTTCCCGCATATCACCCGCCTGGCGCTGCCGCAACTGCAGCACAGCCGGGCGCGAGGCGCCAGTGAGCCGCAGGCGCAGCTTGATGCGCTGATGGCCATCATGACCTCGCTGAGCGATACCTGCGTGCTGTCGCGCGCCGGTATGGCCGGGCTGCAGGCCATGCAGCAAGGCGCTTGTGAGGTGCTGGCGGCTGGCGGTTGCGCCAGTTTCGCCGGGCGCGCCGCCCTGGCCCGCCTGGACGCAATCATGCTGGCGCAAAACGCCTCGCCGGGAGGCGCCGCCGATCTCCTTGCCGCCACCCTGTTTCTCGACAGAGTTGCCGGCTAACGCATTCAGAGGATGTTATGGAACAGATTACATTGTCATTTCCTGCCAGCCGCGCCCTGAGCGGCCGAGCGCTGGCAGGAGTCGTGGGTTCAGGCGATATGGAAGTACTTTATACCGCCGCACAGAGCGCCACGCTCAACGTACAGATCACCACCTCAGTGGATAACAGCCAGGCGCGCTGGCAGGCGCTGTTCGACAGGTTGAACCTGATCAACGGCCTGCCCGCCGGGCAGTTGATTATCCACGACTTCGGCGCCACGCCGGGCGTCGCCCGTATTCGTATTGAACAGGTTTTTGAGGAGGCCGCTCATGCGTAACGATCGCAGCTTTATCGAACTGCGCGCTCGCGAACGCGCCCACGCCCTGCTGGACGACGGCAGCTACCGCGAACTGCTGGATCCGTTTGACGGTATTATGTCGCCGTGGCTCGGCGCCCAGGGCATCGTCCCGCAATCCGATGACGGTATGGTGGTCGCCAAAGGCACGATCAACGGCCAGCCTGCGGTGGTGATTGCCATCGAGGGCACCTTCCAGGGAGGCAGTATGGGCGAAGTGTCCGGCGCCAAAATGGCCGCCGCGCTGGAGCTGGCGGCGGAAGATAACCGCAACGGTATCCCGACGCAGGCGGTGCTGTGCCTCGAAACCGGCGGCGTACGTCTGCAGGAGGCCAACCTCGGTCTGGCCGCCATCGCTGATATTCACGCGGCGATTGTCGATCTGCGCCGCTACACGCCGGTAGTCGGCATCATCGCCGGCACCGTCGGCTGCTTTGGCGGTATGTCTATCGCCGCCGCGCTGTGCAGCTATCTCATTGTCACTCGTGAAGCCCGTCTCGGCCTCAACGGCCCGCAGGTTATCGAGCAGGAAGCCGGCATTGAAGAGTACGACTCCCGCAACCGGCCGTTTATCTGGAGCATGACCGGCGGCGAAATTCGCGCCGCCAGCGGACTGGTCGACGCGCTGGTTAACGATGGCGTTAACGCCGTTAAAACCGCAATGAATGAGGCGATCGCCAAAGGCGTACCGGTACAGCACCGCAGCGACAACTATGACGATTATCTGCGTCGCTTGAGCCAGTTCGACACCCGCCAGCAGGCGGATACCGCGCAGATTAAACAGCTTTTTGCCCGGGAGGATAAATAATGAGTCAGTTCCCAAACCGCGCCGCGCTGTGGCTGAACAAACTGGCGCCCGACGCGCCGCTGATGAGCGGCCTGTGCCCTTCCGTCCAGGTGGCAGACGGTCAGATTAATGGCGAAAACGTGCGTTTTATCGCCGTGGTCCCGGATGCTAACAACCACTACCCGCGCGCCGCCGGCGGCGAAGTCGGCCTGCTGGAAGGCTGGACGCTGGCGAAAGTGGTTAATGAAACCATTGCCGCCGACGCCGACCAGCCAGTCAAACGGCCGATCGTCGCCGTGATCGATGTGCCAAGCCAGGCCTATGGCCGCCGCGAAGAAGCTTTCGGCATTCACCAGGCGCTGGCCGGGGCGGCTGGCGCCTACGCCAAAGCCCGTTTGGCCGGCCACCCGGTAATTGGCCTGATCGTCGGCAAAGCGATGTCCGGGGCGTTTCTGGCCCACGGCTACCAGGCCAACCGCCTGATCGCCTTTAACGATAGCGGCGTGCTGGTCCACGCGATGGGTAAAGCGTCGGCGGCGCGCATTACGCTGCGTACCGTAGAGGCGCTGGAGAAACTGGCGGCTACCATTCCGCCAATGGCCTACGACGTCAGCAACTATGCGACGCTCGGCCTGCTCTCCGCCCTTCTGGATATTAATAATCCGGATGCCCCTGACGACCACGATCTGTCGTTGGTCAGCAACACGCTGCGCGACGCCATCGCTGACGCGCGCACCGATACCTCACTGAAGTGCCGCCTGGGCGCGGAAAACCGCCGCAGCTCGCAACTGGTTCGCGATCGCATGCGCGCCAGCTGGTAAGACGTTCGTACGTAAGTAGTAGAAGAAAACCTGCCGGAAGCCGTCCCCCGGAGCGCGTAATAACCGCGCCGGGTAGGGACGGCTTTTAGAAAAAATAACAATCGCGCCAGTACTCTATCTTATTTACAGGTGATTTATGACTTATGTGATTATTCATGCTCTTGCCCCGATTTTCGTTATCATGCTGCTGGGCTTCTGGGCCGGTAAGGCCGGGATGGTAGATAACAAAAACGTCTCGCTGCTTAATATTTTTGTAATGGATTTTGCCTTACCCGCCACGCTGTTTAGCGCCACGGTACAAACGCCGTGGGCCGGGATCGTCGCCCAGTCGCCGCTGGTGCTGGTGTTGACCGGCGCGATGTGGATCACCTATGCCGCGATCTACTTCCTCGCCACCAGCGTGTTCAAACGCACGCCGCAGGATGCCGCGGTGCTGACCCTCACCGTCGCCCTGCCAAACTATGCCGCGCTAGGTCTGCCGATCCTCGGCAGCGTGCTGGGTGAAGGCGCGTCAACCTCGCTGTCGGTGGCGGTCTCTATCGCCTGCGGCTCGGTACTGATGACCCCGTTCTGCCTGCTGATTCTGGAGCGTGAAAAAGCCCGCGCCGCGGGTGAAAACAGCGGTTCTACGCTGGCAATGCTGCCGGTGCTGATGTGGCGTTCGGTGAAAAAACCGATCGTCTGGGGCCCGCTGCTTGGGGTGGTGCTTTCCGCGATCGGCATTAAAATGCCGGACCTGCTGCTGGCGTCGATCAAACCGCTGGGCCTGGCTGCCACCGCCGCCGCGCTGTTCCTCACCGGGGTGATCCTGTCGGCGCGTAAACTGCAGCTCAATGCGCTGATCGCTACATCAACCATCGTGAAACTGCTGGTGCAGCCGTTTATTGCCTGGGGTCTGGTGATGTTACTTGGGTTGCACGGTTCCATTGCCATTACCGCGATCCTGATGATAGCCCTGGCCGCCGGCTTCTTCGGCGTGGTCTTCGGCAACCGCTTCGGCGTCCAGTCTCCGGATGCTGAAGCCGTGCTGCTGTTGAGCTCGGTTCTGTGTATCCTGTCGCTACCGCTGTTTATCTCTTTGACTTCAGGACTGTAAACCATGTCAGCAACGCCGCGTCCCCACGATTTAGTTTGGTTAAACCACGCCAGCGCCCTGGAAGACATTGCCGAGCCGTGGGTGGCTCAGCAGTGGCGAGCCGCGCTGCCGGTGGTGGTGAGGCGCGACGTTGACGACCAGGCCCGCGTCCCGGTTGGGGTGCGGGGCATGAAGCGCGAGCAGCGCGCCGCCGGCTGGGTAAAGGCGCGCAATATCGTGCGCAGCGTCACCCCGGAGATGCTTGTCGAGCGCGAAGCATTACTCTGCTCGCCGTTTGTCTCGCAGCCGCCGGTCCAGGGGGCTATCGCCCTCACCTTACACCGCTGGCCCTGGGGCTGGGGCGTCACCGGCAGTACCGGCTACGCGCTGGCAACCGAGATCCCGGTGCTGCATGCGGCCAGCGATCTGGATCTGCTGATCCGCGCGCCACAACCGTTGGACCGCGAGGCGCTGCTGGAATGGCAGACCCGGGTGGCCCAACTCCCATGCCGCGCTGATACCCAGGTCGAAACGCCGTACGGCGCCTTCGCCCTTAATGAATGGCTGCGCGACGGGCGCGCGCTGCTGAAAACGTCCCGCGGCGCGCGCTTAACCGCGACGCCGTGGCACAGGGAGGAATAATGAAGATTTTATTTACCTTTCCCGGTCAGGGCGGCCAGCGTCCCGGCATGCTGGCGATGATCCCCGATCGCGAGGCAATCCTCACCCAGGCGCGCGCCGTGCTGGGGGATGAAGTCGCTACCCTCGATAGCGCCGATGCGCTACAACACACCCGTGCGGTCCAGCTCTGTCTGCTGATCGCCGGTGTCGCCTGGGCGCGCGAGCTACAGCGTCAGGGCGTGGATCCGCAGATGGTCAGCGGCCTCTCTATCGGCGCGTTTCCGGCCGCGGTGATTGCCGGCGCGCTCGATTTCGCCAGCGCGTTGCGGCTGGTGGCCCTGCGCGGGGACTTAATGGAACAGGCGTATCCTGAAGGTTACGGACTGACGGCGATTATGGGCCTGACCCGCCCGCGGGTTGAGGCGCTGATGCAGGGCCACGAGGTTTATCTCGCCAACCTGAACGCCGAAACGCAGTTCGTGATTGCGGGCCGTGATGAGGCAATGGCCGAGGTGGCGCAGCTGGCGCTGCGGGCTGGCGCCAGTAAAGCCCAGCGGCTGGCGGTCAGCGTCCCGTCGCACTGCGCGCTGCTGGATAAACCCGCCGCTGAGCTGGCGAAAGCTTTTGCCGGCGCCAGCTTAAGGCGCCCTCAGCGCGCCTATTTAAGCGGCTCGACGGCGCGCGTGCTGTGGGATCCGCAGCGGATCGCCGACGATCTGGCGATGAACATGGCGCGCCCGGTCCACTGGCAGGAGGCGATGGTCGCCGCCGATGAGCGCGATGCGCGCTTAGCCATTGAGATGCCCCCCGGGGGGGTGCTCACCTGCCTGACCCGCCAGGCGGGCTGGCGCGGGGAGACCATTGCGCTGGAGCGCAGCGGCCTGGACGTCGCCCGCCATCTGGCGCAGCGGCTTAGCGATTAATACTGCGGGCGTACATCCGTCCTTCCGCCGCCAGCGCCAGCAGGTCGGCATCGCGTTCGCGATGGTGCGAATAGACGATAGAGATCAGCTGGCGCATCTGGTAGGGTTCCGCCAGCTTTAGCAGCTGTACATCCTTCTCATACACTTTCTTCATCCGCCCCGGCAGCAGGGCAAAACCGACGCCAGCCTGCACCAGGCTAATCATCGAGAAAATATCATTCACCCGGGTGACGATCTCCGGCTCGAAGCCGGCGATGTGGAATGCTTCCCGGAATCCGGCATAGGTGGCGAACCCCTCCGCCAGCGAAACAAACTTGCGGTCGGCGTAATCGCGTAGATCGGCGAGCCGTGAGGCATCCAGCCGTTCGGTCGCCGGGGCGGCGAGAAAAATATCGTCCTCAAACAGCGGCACCACGTCGAAAGCGGTATTATTGAACTCCCCTTCGTTGGTGGCGATCAGGATGGCATCGAGGGCATCGTCTTCCAGCATATCCAGCAGCATCTGATTTGAACCCATCGTCAGGTCCAGCTCCAGCTCCGGGCGACGCAGCTTCATCCCCATAATGATGCGCGGAACGGTTTCCAGGGTCAGAGAATAGAGGGTACCGATGCGCAACCGCCCCTGACCGACGCCTGCAACCTTGCGCGTCGCCTCGAGCCCGCGGTTCATCAGACTTATCACATCCTGGCAGTATTCAAGCAGCGTCCACGCCGCCTGCAGCGGCAGCAGGTTGCGCCCTTTGTGGACAAACAGCGGGCAGCCCACCCCCTCTTCCAGGGTATGCAGCGCGCGGTGAACGCTGACGCTGCTGAGTTTCATCGCTTCGGCGGTTCTGGCGATATTACCTTTCGCCATAAACATCATAAAGACCGACAGCTTGCGGAAGGTGATCTCCTGGTTAATATCCTCTTGCATGGCCCTTCCACACTCCTGGTTTAATTTTCTTATTTCAATTCAAACCAGTATATCTTTTATGACGCCAAAGTTGCAGGCAGCGCGCGGCCTCAGCCGGTAAATAACGCAAAAAAGGGAAGACCATGGTCTTCCCTTTTGTTCACTGTCGAGTTTGCTTTTACAGCGCCATATCGTGCTGCGGCGAGGCCTCGCGCGGTGTCTCTGCCGGCTTGGCGGTCGCGGTAGGCGCAGCCGCTGGCATCTGGATCACCGGCGGTTTCGTCAGCTGCAGGGTCGCAGCGGTGTCATCCCAAACCTGCTGGGTCAGCGCCACGTTACCGTTCAGCTTCTGGCCGTAGCTCGGCACAATAGCGTGAATGCGGCTCTGCCACTCCGGCGAGTTAAACTGCTGCGGGAACATCTGCTTGAGCACGTTCAGGGTGATCGGCGCGGCGGTGGAAGCCCCCGGCGAAGCGCCGAGCAGCGCGGAAATGGTTTTCTGCTGATCGACCACCACTTCGGTACCGAGCTTCAGCACGCCGCCCTTCTCTGCGTCTTTCTTGATGATCTGTACGCGCTGGCCGGCCTGGATCAGTTTCCAGTCTTCTTTACGCGCGTCCGGGTAGTACTCTTTCAGCGCAGCGAAACGGTCATCATCGCTGAGCATCACCTGGCTAACCAGGTATTTCACCAGATCGAAGTTGTCGAGACCGACGTGGGTCATCGGCAGCACGTTATTGGTGGTGGTAGTGCTGAGCAGATCGAAGAACGAACCATTTTTCAGGAACTTGGTCGAGAAGGTGGCGAATGGCCCGAACAGCACCACGCGCTTGCCGTCGAGGTAACGTGCATCAAGGTGCGGCACCGACATCGGCGGCGCGCCGACTGAAGCCTGGCCATACACTTTCTCCAGATGCTGCGCGGTGACCGCCGGGTTCTCGGTCATCAGGAACGAGCCGCCCACCGGGAAGCCGGCATAGTTGTCCGCTTCCGGAATACCGGTTTTTTGCAGCAGCTTCAACGCGCCGCCGCCGGCGCCGATAAAGACGTATTTGGCGTCAATAGTCTGCGCTTCCCCGCTCTGCACATTCTTAATCGTTACGTGCCAGGAGTTGTCGGCATTACGTTTGAAATCCGTTACCTCAGAGGAGGTCTGCAGGGTGAAGTGGTTATTTTTCTTCAGGCTGCCGATCAGCTGGCGAGTGATTTCGCCGTAGTTGACATCGGTACCCACCGGCGTCCAGGTGGCTGCCACTTTCTGCTGCGGATCGCGGCCTTCCATCACCAGCGGCGCCCACTGTTTAATTTGCGCGTGATCGGTGGAGAATTTCATCCCCTGGAATAAGGTGGTCTGCTGCAGCGCGTTATAACGCTTCTGCAGATAATCCACATTATCACCCCAGACGAAGCTCATATGCGGCGTGGAATTAATAAACGAGTGCGGATCGTGCAAAATACCGCGTTTCACCTGTGCCGACCAGAACTGACGGGAAATCATAAATTGCTCGTTAATATCGAGCGCTTTGCTGACGTCAATCGACCCGTCCGCCCGCTCCGGCGTATAGTTCAGCTCCATATTCGCCGAGTGGCCAGTACCGGCATTATTCCAGCCGTTGGAAGACTCCAGCGCCACGCCGTCCAGTTTCTCCACCATGGTCAGATCCCAGTCCGGCTGCAGCGCCTGCAGCCAGGTGCCGAGCGAGGCGCTCATGATCCCGCCGCCAATCAGCAGGAAGTCGGTTTTTTTCGAGGTATCCGCTTCAGCATGCGTCGCCGCGCTGACGAACATCGCTAATGCGGTTAAGGAAATAATCGTTTTTTTCATTGCAGGCATAATAGAATTATCACGTAGCACACGGTCATAAGAGGCAGCATATTAACGCACTTTTACTTTATTTTAAAATATCATTTACACTCTCGCGTTTTAAACCAAACAGTTATTTAACTTAAAAAATCAATTTTAAAAACAGAGCGAAGACGGATAAAGAAATAAGGTCGAAAATTCAATATCTATTGCCGGGTAAAATAAAAGATAAGAATTTCTTTAATTACAAAAGTCCAGGCGCGCATGCTCATCGCGCGCCTGGCAGAGAAGGGATTACTGGGCGGGAGTGACAGCGCTACGCTGGGCTTCACGCAGGGCGAGACGCAGATGATCGTGATGTTTGGTTAGCAGCTCCCGCGCGTGCCAGGCGTCAAGCCCGCTGAGCAGCATCAGGATCGCGGTGCGGCAGTGCTGATGACAGCTGGCCAGGGCGGCCTTTGCTTCACTGCGCGTGCAATCGGTGGCCGCCATCACAATCGCTATCTGCCGCTCCGCCCAGTGCGAATTGTCAGCCTGCACGTCCACCCGCAAATTGCTGTACACCCGACCGTCACGGATGGCGAGTCCGGTCGTCAGCATATTGACGATCTGCCTCTGGGCCAACTGAGCCTTCGGATTGGCTAACCCCGCCACCGCCTCCGGCCCGGTCTGCGGAGCAATAATGATATCCGCCAGCTGCGCCGCCTCGCTGGTCGGCTGCTGGGTGATGACCGCTATCGGGGCGCCCAGCGACCAGGCGTGGCGCATCGCCCCCCACACCCATGGCGTCTTGCCGCTGACGGTCAGCGCCAGCAGCATATCGCGGTTGCTGAAGTCCAGCGACTGCAGCTCAAAGGCGCCCAGGTCATAATTATTCGCCTCAGTCTCCCGCTCGGCCATCGCCGTCGTCTGCCCACCGGCAATCAGCCCCACCAGCGCGTGTTTACCTTCCGGCGAATAGTCGCTGACCGCCTCAATGGCCGTCCGGCCCGAAGCGCCGGCGCCAATAATGACCAGGCGCCCTCCCCGGCTTATCGTCGCGGTGGCGATATCAATCAGCCGGGCGATATCCGGCAGACAGGCGCCGACCGCCTCCGATATCTGCTTATCATCCTGATGCAGCATCGCCAGCATATCGGCGGTGGCGAGGCGATCGATGTGGGTGGTCTCCGGGTGACGACGAGCCTGCATTGACGCGGTTAGCGAACTGCTCATAACAACCTCCATTTACGACAGAAAAAGCGCATCTCGGCAAAATCAGCGGCCTGATGCATATCCTTATATTCATCAGGACTATTTAACCTCTGCCGCCACTATAAGTGGAATGTTCTGCGCTTTACCGCCGTCGGGGTCACAGTTTACCGTCCCCAACGCGCGTTTACGGGTGATTGTCGGTTATCTGAGCAATTCTGTCTGAGGTCTCATCTTCACCACCCGCCTGCATAGCCAGCCAGAAGGATTGCTGGCAAAGGTTATAAAACTGTTTGCGCATCGGGTTGATCTCCTGGCCGGCGGCGTCGATAACCTGCCAGTCAATCCAGCACTCCGGGCAGGATGCGCTATCCTGCTGCGCGATCTCGAGCTCATAGCGGCGCTGGATCACCACCCCGCTGCGATGCCGCCAGCGGGCGATCTCCCACTCTGCTTCCGCTTCATTATCCTGTTCACGATGCTGCGCCAGACGTTCAACGTGCCGCTGCCGGAGGATATCCCGGACCAGAGAAGCCAGTTCCATAGTGTCTCCCTTAAGCCTGTGGCGAAAAGCCGCAGTGTACCGCGCGCTGGAGGAGTCTGCCGTAGCAAAAGCGGCCTTTTGCTTTGATTACACGGCTTTATGTATGCCGCGCTATCGGCGATAATAATCTTTCACTGAATCTACCCGGGGTCGTCATGAAGGCTTCAGAGCACCCGCCTCGCGTTCGCCAACGCGCCTTACCGTTAAAGCTGAGCACCGCCGTGTCCTTGATGATCGGCAGCGTCATCGGCGCCGTGCTGCTGCTGGTGTATGCCTTGTGGTATATGCAGATCAGCAACGCCACCCGCGACGGTCTGAAAGAGACCGCGCTGGCGGTGGCGCGCACCATGGCCGATATGCCGCAGGTGAAGCGCGGACTGGAGGCGCCCCCGCAGCAGCAGATCATTCAGCCGCTGGCGCAGGCCATTACCCGACGCAACGACCTGTTGTACGCTATCGTCACCGATATGCAGGGTATTCGCTATTCGCATCCGGACAGCTCAATCATCGGCAAACCGTTCATCGGCCACGATATTCAGCCAACGCTGCAGGGAAAAGAGAATGTCGCCATCAACCACGGGGTGCTGGCCCCGGCGCTACGGGTGTTTACGCCGGTGTTCAACGAACGGCATCAGCAAATCGGCGTGGTGGTGGTCGGCATTTCACTGAGTAAAGTGGACGAACAGATCGCCAACAGCCGTTGGGACGTGCTGCTGACCATCCTGTTCAGCGCGCTGGTCTGCGCGCTGGGCACCTGGAGCCTGGTTCGCGGCCTGAAGCGCGTGCTGCTGGGGCTGGAGCCGCACGAAATATCCACCCAGTTTCAGCAGCGTCAGGCCATGCTTCACGCCCTCAAGGAGGGGGTGGTAGCGGTCGATGCCCATGGCGAGGTAAATCTCATCAACCCCGCGGCGGAAGAGATCCTCTTTTCCGGCCCGGATAAGACTCTCGTTCACAGCCCCCTGCTCGACGATCTGCAGACCGTACTGCAGAGCGGCGAGCCAATGTACGACCGCGAACTGGGGTGCAATGGTCTGCTGCTGATCGGCAATACAGTGCCCATTCGCAGCCAGGGTGCGGTGGTCGGCGCCATCTGTACCTTCCGCGATAAAACTGAGGTCAGCCAATTGCTGCAGCGACTGGACGGCATGATGAGCTATGTGGATGCCCTGCGCACCACCTCCCATGAGTTTATGAATAAATTGCACGTGATCCTCGGTCTGCTGAATATGAAAAGCTACGGCAAACTCGAGGAATACGTGCTGCAGACCGCCCACCGCTACCAGGCGGACATCGGCGACATTCAGCACCGCATTAAATCCCCGGTGGTGGCCGGCTTCCTGATAAGTAAAATTCAGCGCGCCACAGAGTGCGGCTTTACCCTGACGCTGGCGGAGGAGAGCCTGGTGCCGGATTGTCCAAACGAGAAACAGGTCACGGTGCTGGTGACGGTGCTGGGCAACCTTATTGAGAACGCGCTGGACGCCATGAGCGGCCAGGCGGAGGGTGAGATCGGCCTGCTGCTGCACTACCAGGACGGCTGGCTAAGCGGTGAAGTGAGCGACGATGGGCCGGGGATCCCGGAGAACAACATCGACGCTATCTTTAACAAAGGCTTCTCCACCAAAGGCGAGAATCGCGGCGTCGGGCTGTTTCTTGCCAACCAGCAGTTGCGCGAGCTCGGCGGCACCCTCGCCGTCGAATCGGAACCCGGCGTATTTACCCAATTTTTTGTTCATCTCCCCTGGGATAGTAAAAGGAAACCTGCGTGATAAATGTTTTAATTGTTGACGATGATGCCATGGTGGCCGAACTGAATCGCCTGTACGTGGCAAGGGTTCCCGGCTTTCGTTGCAGCGGGAGCGCTTCGACGCTCAGTCAGGCCCAGGAGATGATTAACGATCCGCAGCAGGAGATCGATCTGGTGCTGCTGGATGTCTACATGCAGCAGGACAGCGGGCTCGATCTCCTGCCGACCATCCGCGAGTCGGGTCGCGCCATCGACGTTATCATGATTACCTCGGCGGCGGATGCCGCCACGGTACAGACCGCGATGCATTACGGGGTGGTCGATTACCTGATCAAACCCTTCCAGTTTCCGCGCTTTGAAGAGGCGCTCACCACCTGGCGGGAGAAGCGCAAGCTAATAACCGGCCAGGCCTATTACGAACAGGCCGATGTCGACCGCCTGCTGCACGGCGGCGCGCCGGAGGCCAGCGACGCGCGCAAGCTGCCTAAAGGGTTAACCGCGCAAACGCTGCGCACACTCTGCCAGTGGATTGACGCCCATCCGGATGTCGAATTCTCTACCGATGAGCTGGCGGCGGCGGTGAATATCTCCCGCGTTTCCTGCCGCAAATATCTGATTTGGCTGGCGCAGATCAATATTCTCTATACCACTATCCACTACGGCGCTACCGGGCGGCCGGTCTATCGCTACCGCCTGGTCGCCGAACAGTACAGTTTGCTTAAGCAGTACAGTCAATAACCCGATAGCCGCTGTCCAGCGGCGCAAAACGCAGCCGCTGCGGCGATGAGAGAATAATGTCGCGATTTTTGGTAACGAAAATCGCGTCGATATCCTGCCGCTGACGCAACGCTGCGCAGCCCTTCTCCACGCCGAGGCCGAACAGCAGCGTGGTCCAGATGTCGCCGTCTAAAGAATCCGCGGAAATGACCGTCACGCTGTCGAGTTCGTTGTCCAGCGGATAACCGCTGCGCGGGTCGAGAATATGGTGCCAGCGTTTGCCATCCTGTTCGAAATAGCGCTCGTAGGTCCCGGAGGTGACTACCGATTGCCCGTTGACCGTCAGGGAACCGATCAGCGCCTGCGCGTCGGCAAATGGTTTTTTCAGGCCAATGGCCCATTCGCCGAGGGTATGCACATTGCCGCCGAGGTTGATCAGCGCCTTCTCCACCTGCTGCTGACGGAGATAATCGCGCACGCGGTCAGCGATATAACCTTTGGCAATCGCCCCGAGATCCAGCTCCATCCCCGGCTGTTGGAGAAACACGCTGCAGGTTACCTCATCGAGGATCACCTCCTGTGGGCGGGTCAGCGCCAGTCGGGCTCTGATCTCAGCCGCGTCAGGCACGCTGTGCCCGTGAAAACCAATTCGCCACAGCTTCACCAGCGGGCCGATGGCGAGGTTAAAGGCGCTGTCGCGCACCATGCTGGCGGCTTTGGCGCACTGGATCAGCTGAAAGACCGGTCGGCTGACGGTGACCGGATGACGCCCGGCGGCATGGTTGATATCCATCACCTGCGACTCGGCGCGGTTAACGGTAAGCAGGTCTTCGTAGCGCTTGATAAGCTGGAAAACGCGGGAGGCCATCGCCTCATCGTGGGAACAGAGTTTGAGCAGGATGGGCGAGCCCATCAACACGGCGGAGTAGCTATAGACGCGGTTATCGGACATCGGGCTCTCCTTAGAAGGGGCAAGCCGGGCGGTGAAAGCGCCAACCCGGCAGGAGCAAGGTTACAGGTTATCCTCTGGCACGTTTCGCCGCCTGATGGCCCGCGAGGGTACCGAAGATGATGATATCCGCCACCGCGTTACCGCCGATACGGTTGCCGCCGTGGATCCCGCCCACCACTTCACCGGCGGCGTAGGCGCCGCGAATCGGCTGCTGCGCCACATTCAGCACTTCGCCATCGGTATTAATGGTCACGCCGCCCATGGTGTGGTGCACGCCGGGGGCGATGCGAATGGCGTGGAACGGGCCTTCGTTAATCGGCGCGCGTAGCGCGGTGGTCCGGCCAAACTGTTCATCATGCTGTTTTTCCACCGCCCCGTTATAGCACTCGAGGGTGGCGAGGAAGGCATGGTAATCCATCCCCAGTTTCTCCGCCAGTTCCCGCGGTGAGCTGGCGCTGGTGACGAAGCCTTTGGCGATGTACTCGTCGGCAGCTTTGTTTTTCGCCCGCACATGCTCGTCGAAGACGATGTAAGCATAGTGTTCCGGCAGAGCGATAATCGCCGCCGAGACTTTATCGCGGGTCTCCATCTCGTTGAAGAAGCGGTTCCCCTGCTGGTCAACGAGAATAGCGCCGCCGCCGCGAATCGATTCGGAAATCAGATACGAGGTCTGCTGCTCGACGGTCGGGTGAATCTGAATTTCGCCCATGTCCACGGTGCCGGCGCCGATGCGTTCCAGCAACGCGATACCGCTCCCGGTAGCCCCTTTGTGGTTAGTGGTGACGAAGCCTTCAAGGTCAGGACGATACTTCACGACCATCGCGCTGTTAGCGCTGAAGCCGCCGGTGGCCACTACGATGCTTTTGGTCTGTACTTCAATGACCTCTTTTTCGTCGTTGATCAGACGTACACCGCTAACCTCATCCCCGCGCATCAGGATCTCTTCCACCGAGGTATCCAGCAGGACGTCAATACCGCGTTTGGTGATGTTGCGCACCAGGCCGCTAATCAGATAGCCGCCGACCGCTGACCCGTCGCGCGGGCGGTGGGTACGGTCAATGCTCATCCCACCGGTGGTGGTAATGTCGTTGAGCATAATGCCCCGGTCCGCCAGCCACTCAATGGCTTGCGGCGCGTTTTCAACGAAACGGCGCAGCAGCTGCGGGTTGTTTTTGTTGTGGCCGCCCTTCAGGGTTTCCTGATAGAACAACTCCTTACTGTCTTCGATACCTTTCACGCGCTGGAAGCGGGTTTCCGCGGCGTTCATCCCGGCGGAAGCCTTGATGGTGTTCCCGCCGATGGTTGGCATTTTTTCAACGATCAGCACGCTGGCCCCTTCGTCGTGGGCCTGAATGGCTGCCGCCAGACCGGCGCCGCCGCTGCCGACTACCACTACATCATAGCTTTTCGGCGCGACGTCATTGCCGCCCTCTTCCGCCGCCAGCGCTTTACTCGATTTCAGCATCGCTTTGGCGACCGCTTTTTTCACCGCCTCGCTCTGGCTGGTGGCCCCGGAAATGGCATCGACGTGCGGGGTATTGGCGGTGAGAATACGTTCGCGGATCTCTTCGAAGCTGGTGGTGAATTCCACGGTCTGGACCGGGCTCGCCGCCAGTTCGATATCGGCAATATGGTCATTTTCGAGGCTGACGTTGATCACCAGCTCGTTGGCGTCATCGTGGACGGTCTCAACAAACATCCCCGGTTTAAATTTGGCGTCGCCCATGCTCATGTCGCGGATCATCGCTTCCACCAGCGAGAAACGCCATAACGGTTCCGGAATGTGCAGCGCTTCACGCTGGGTGCTGTCGATAAACAGCTCCAGCTCTTCGCCGGCGGCGATACGTGACGCCCAGTCCGGATAGGCGATGCAGGCGCGGCCTACCGCAATCAGGTCATAGCCGTGATCGAGGCCCTGCTCGGCATCGGCGGCGTTGACTACCCCGCCGACGCCCATCACCGGCACCTGGGCGAGGGTGTCAGAGCGCATCGCGCAGTATTTCTCGATCAGCGGCGTCGGATCGCTGGTATCGACGATAGACGGACGCAGGGTGGCCCCCACCGAGAAGTGCAGATAATCGACACCGCGGGCGGCCAGCTTTTCCAGCAGATACATGGTGTCGTCAAAGCGGATCCCCGGGACCTCCATCTCCTCCGGCGAGAAGCGATAGCCGATGATAAAGGCATCGTCAGCATACTGGCGGGCCATTTTGTGGGTAATATCCAGCACCGCCAGTGGGAAACGGGCGCGGTTGTCGCGGCTACCGCCCCACTCGTCATCGCGCTGGTTGGAGTTCGGCGAATAGAACTGCTGAATGAGATAGGTGTTGGCGCCGTGAATTTCGACCCCGTCGAAACCGGCGAGAATGGCGCGACGAACGCCGTCGCCAAACTTGGCGATCATCCCTTCCACTTCTTCTCCGCTCAGCGCCCGCGGCATGGCGGCGCCCTCACGCGGCGCGGCAATAGCGCTCGGCGCCACCGGCTGGCGCCCCCCGATCAGCTGCGGGTCGACCATACGGCCGCCGTGGTAGATCTGCAGAATCGCTTTTGAACCTTCGGCTTTGATCGCCTCAGCGATTTTCGCCAGGCCGGCAATTTTTTCATCATTATCGATGCCGATCGCTCCCGGGAAGGCCAGACCGTAGTCATCAATAAAGCAGCACTCGACAATAATGGTACCGATGCTTCCGGCGCGCGCGCGGTAGTACTCCACCAACTCGCTGGTGACGGTGCCATCGAAATAACCGGTGCAGGTGGTCATTGGCGCCATGAGCAAACGGTTTTTCAGCTCGGTACCATTTGGTAAAGTAAATGGCTGCAAAATACGTTCGTTACTGGTCATAAGTTACGCTCCAGATTTTAAAATATTAAAAGCTCAGAATGGGGTGACGGAATCATTAATGGTTTTGGTTTTTTAATTCCTGTTGTCATGCCAATAATATAGCGCCTTTTTTAATTACTAAACCAATTACGTTAGTTATAAAACTATTTAACCCCAGCAATAACATCGCTACCTCTATTGTATTATTAAAATAATAAATAGCATTTACATAATACAAATGCGTGATAACAATTAGGATACTTTTGTTAACATAAACAATGATAATAAAACAACAAAAAATACAATAAAATCATAAAGATACTAAAACGGAAAATAATTTCAGCATTTATTGTTCATTTTTCTTTTAACATCTATCGATATTTTCGCCAAAATAACACCTCATCATATAGGGTTATACTGATAATAAAAAAAATAGTGAAATCACCGGCTTTTCTTGATCTTGATCAATTGCAATGGCCATTGAAAGCGCAATATATAAATAACCAACAAATTTAATTTAACGCCTCATAAAACGCGTTAAATAAGCGCCCTGCCGATACTCAGAAACGCAAAATAAAAACTAAAGAAACTTTTGTAATTAAAAAAACCTCTGAGCATGACGCTGGCGTAAACGTTATTTTCAACAACTTGCAGATACTCATTATGAAAGAGAAAAAGACAACCATACCGCCTGCCGGTGCAGTCAAGCCAACGACTGCGAATAAAAAACCTCTCCTGATGATGGCGCTGCCGATTATCGTTGCCGTGCTGTTATTGTTCGTCCCGGTCCCCGAAGGCCTGCCGCCGTACGCCTGGCACTACTTCGCTATCTTTGTCGGGGTGATCGTCGGGTTGATTTTTGAACCGCTGCCCGGCGCCGTTATTGGTATCACCGGCGTGGTAGTTATTGCCTTGTGCAGCCAGTGGCTGCTGTTCAGCCCGGATCAGATGGCCGCGCCAGGCTTCAAAATGGCTGGCGCCTCCTTTAAGTGGGCGGTGAGCGGCTTCGGCAACTCCACCGTGTGGCTTATCTTCGGCGCGTTCATGTTCGCCGCCGGCTACGATAAAACGCAGTTCGGCCGCCGCCTGGCGCTGATTCTGGTGAAATATCTTGGCCGTCGCAGCCTGACGCTCGGCTACGCCATCACCTTCGCGGATCTGCTGCTGGCGCCGTTTACGCCGTCTAACACCGCACGCAGCGGGGGGACTATCTACCCGATTATCGCTAACCTGCCGCCGCTGTACGGTTCAAAGCCAAACGATCCGAGCGCACGTAAAATCGGTTCCTATCTGATGTGGGTAGCGATCACCGCCGCCTGTATTACCAGCTCGATGTTCCTGTCGGCTCTGGCCCCGAACCTGCTGGCCCTGGCGCTGGTCAAAAGCATTGTTGGCATCAATATCTCCTGGGGCACCTGGTTCATCGCCTTCCTGCCGCTGGGTATCCTGCTGATTCTGGCCATGCCGCTGCTGGCCTACTGGTTCTACCCGCCGGAAGTGAAAGTCAATAACGAAGTGCCACTGTGGGCCGCGCGTGAACTGGAAAAACTGGGCAAACTGTCGCGCAATGAAATTCTGCTGCTGGTATTCGTCTGCTTCGCGCTGATGATGTGGATCTTCGCCGCCGACTGGATCGAACCGGCGCTGGCTGCCCTGCTGGTTATCGTGCTGATGCTGTGGACCGGCGTGCTCTCCTGGAGCGATATCACCAACAACAAAGCGGCATGGAACACCTTTGTCTGGTTCGCCACCCTGGTGGCACTGGCCGACGGCCTCTCCTCCACCGGCTTTATCGCCTGGCTGGGTAAAGAGGGCGGCGCGCTGATGAGCGGCATCTCCCCGGGGATGGCAACCATCGTCCTGCTGCTGGCGTTCTACCTGCTGCACTATCTGTTTGCCAGCACCACCGCGCACACCACCGCGCTGCTGCCGGCCATGCTGACCATTGCCTCGACTATCCCGGGAATGAATATGGAAGTGTTTGTCCTGCTGATGGTCACCTCGCTGGGCGTGATGGGGATCATCACCCCGTACGGTACTGGCCCAAGCCCAATCTACTACGGCAGCGGCTACCTGCCGACCAAAGATTACTGGCGCCTCGGCACCATCTTTGGCGCCATCTTCCTGGCCGCCCTGCTGCTGATTGGCTATCCGTGGATGTCCATGATGTTCTGATTCATAACCGCCGGGACTACCCCGGCGGTTTTTATCTTTATGGAGTAAGTGACTATGTCGACTAAACCGTTTGTTTATCAGGATCCGTTTCCGCTGGCGCACGACGATACGGAATACTATCTGCTCAGCAAAGAGCACGTCTCCGTCGCCGAATTTGACGGCCAGCAGGTCCTGAAAGTAGAGCCGCAGGCGCTGACCCTGCTCGCTCAGCAGGCCTTCCACGACGCCGCCTTTATGCTGCGCGTCTCCCATCAGCAACAGGTCGCCTCGATTTTGCTCGACCCGGAAGCCAGCGATAACGATAAATATGTCGCCCTGCAGTTCCTGCGCAACTCGGAAATTGCCGCCAAGGGCGTGCTGCCGACCTGCCAGGATACCGGCACCGCGATTATCATGGGGAAAAAAGGCCAGCGCGTCTGGACTGGCGGCGGCGATGAAGCCGCCCTGGCGCAGGGCGTTTACAACACCTATACCGAAGATAACCTGCGCTACTCACAGAACGCGCCGCTGGATATGTATAAAGAGGTTAACACCGGCACCAACCTGCCGGCGCAGATCGATCTCTACAGCGTCGACGGTGAAGAATATAAGTTCCTGTGCATGGCGAAAGGTGGCGGTTCCGCCAACAAAACCTATCTGTACCAGGAAACCAAGGCCCTGATCACCCCGGCGAAGCTGAAAAACTACCTCGTTGAGAAGATGCGCACTCTCGGCACCGCCGCCTGCCCGCCGTACCACATCGCGTTTGTGATCGGCGGCACCTCGGCGGAAGCGACGCTGAAGACCGTCAAACTGGCCTCGACCCGCTATTACGACGGTCTGCCGACCGAAGGTAACGAACACGGTCAGGCGTTCCGCGACGTGCAGCTGGAGCAGGAATTGCTGCAGGAAGCGCAGAACCTCGGCCTCGGCGCGCAGTTCGGCGGGAAATACTTCGCCCACGATATCCGGGTGATCCGTCTGCCGCGCCACGGCGCCTCCTGCCCGATCGGCATGGGTGTCTCCTGCTCCGCCGACCGCAACATCAAAGCCAAAATTAACCGCGACGGTATCTGGATCGAGAAGCTGGAGAGCAATCCGGGAAAATATATTCCTGAACATCTGCGTCAGGCCGGCGAAGGCGAAGTGGTAAGCATCAACCTGAATCAGCCGATGAGCGAGATCCTGGCGCAGCTATCGGCACATCCGGTCTCCACCCGCCTGAGCCTTAACGGCACCATTATCGTGGCCCGCGACATCGCCCACGCCAAGCTGAAGGAGCTTATCGACAACGGCGAGGCGCTGCCGCAGTACGTCAAAGATCACCCGATCTACTACGCGGGCCCGGCAAAAACGCCAGCCGGTTACGCTTCCGGCTCCCTCGGCCCAACCACTGCCGGCCGCATGGACTCTTACGTTGATCTGCTGCAGTCCCACGGCGCGAGCATGGTGATGCTGGCGAAAGGCAACCGCAGCCAGCAGGTGACCGATGCCTGCCATAAACACGGCGGCTTCTACCTTGGAAGCATCGGCGGCCCGGCGGCAGTGCTCGCCCAGCAGAGTATCAAGAGCCTCGAGTGCGTGGCCTATCCGGAACTGGGGATGGAAGCTATCTGGAAAATCGAAGTGGAAGATTTTCCGGCGTTTATCCTCGTCGATGATAAAGGCAACGACTTCTTCCAGCAGATCCAGAATAAGCAGTGCGCGGGCTGTAAACAGCACGGCTAACGCTATCCTATGACGCTGATATCAGGCCGTCGCCGTTTGGGCGACGGCTTTTTTTATGTCCGCATTTCCCCAGCTTGAATTCACTTCGCACCAGGCTATGCTCAACTACAAGCCCTCCGTTTTTTGCTGAAAAATAACAATAATTGTTATCTCAGGTGCCTCAATGAACAGGATAAGCATCGTTATCCTCTGGGCGCTGGCGCTGCTGGTGCTCCAGCCGGCGCTGGCCGCCGAACCGCGACAGCAGCCAACCGCGCGCGAGCAGGCACGCACGGTCACGATTTTCCACCAACCTGTCGTCATGTTGCAGGCCACCTTTGGCCAGACCACGCCCGAAGAGCGCGTTTTGCGCACCCGCAGCGCCCTGCGCGCCTTCACCGAAGATGATATTCGCCAGCCGCTGCGGGTCGTGCCGGTTATCCGCTATGGTCAGCCAGGCAGACTGTTTCTGATGAACGGCAAACCGGTGCTGCTGCTGAGCCAGGCGGATCTCGACGAGGGCGATGATTTAACCCTCGACCAGGCAGCCCAGCGGGTGCTGGCGCGTATGGAAGCCCAGCGCACTAGCCTCCAGGAGCAGTTCAACAACCGCTATCTATTCATCTCCGCCGGTAAAGCCCTGGCCGGGGCGCTGCTGCTGGCGCTGTTTTACTACGGCGCCTTCCGCGCCTGGCGGCGAGTGCGACGCTTTTTCCTGCTGCGGATCCTCGAAAAACGTAGCGCCATACCGCAGCACTGGCGGCGCTATCTCGGCAATATTGAAGTTCGACTCTATGCTGTGCTGGTCATCTTTCTCGGCATGCTGGCCTGTTATCTCTGGCTGAGCTGGGCCTTCAGCCTGTTTCCCTGGACGCGGGTGTGGAGCGAATCGCTGGGCGACTGGTCGCTGGGGGTGATCCGCGACCTCTCTCTGTCGATTGTCGCCTCCCTGCCGGGGCTGATGATCGTGGTGCTTATTTTCCTTCTCACCTGGCTTATCATTCGCCTGGTGAAGGTGGTTCTCGACCAGGTCGCCGCCGGCCGCATTCAGGTTCCCGGCATTCATCCGGAGACCGTTAGCGCCACCCGTCGACTTATCTCGGTGGTCATCTGGTTGTTTGCCCTCTCCGCCGCCTACCCGTTCCTTCCCGGCGCCAACTCTCTCGCCTTCAAAGGCATTAGCGTGTTCTTCGGCCTGATGCTGACCCTCGGGTCAACCGGAGTGATGACCCATGCGATGAGCGGCCTGGTGCTGATCTACTCTCGGGCGCTGCGCAAAGGGGATTGGATCCGCCTCGCCGATAATGAGGGTCAGGTCAGCGAGATTGGCGTACTGGCAACCAAAATTCTCACCCGCGAAAATTACATCGTTACCGTCCCGAACGCGGTGGTGGTGAGCGGGAAAATTATTAATCTCAGCGCCGAAAGCGCCGACGGTGGAGTCAACCTCACCACCAGCGTCACCATCGGCTACGATACGCCGTGGCGTCAGGTCCATGCGATGCTGGAGCTGGCGGCGAGACGCACCCCGGGGATCGATCAGCAAATTGCGCCGGTGGTGCGTAAGCTGGGATTGCTCGACTGGTATACCTCGTATGAGCTGCAGGTGCGCTTACTCCCCACAACCAAGCTGCCGGATGGCCGCAACGCATTGCATAGCAGCATTATTGATGTGTTTAACGAATTCGGCGTGCAGATTATGTCGCCGAACTTTGTGATGCAGCCAAAGGCGGCGGTAGTGGTACCGCAGGAAGCCTGGTACGCCGCCCCGGCCGTCGCGCCGCAGGAGCCTGAGAAATAAAGGTTAACGTAGCGGCATTTCCGCCGGGTGGCGGCTACGCCTTACCCGGCCAGGGGTTCGTGCGGCCTGTCACTCATTTACCCATTTGCGCGACTGAAACTGCCGGTGCTGGCGGCCTCAAAATCGCTGAGACGTTCCCGGAAGGCCGGGGCAGCCCGCATGGATGCGGGCTGAGGGCCGTGTTTTGCAGGGACGCTGCCTCGGCCCGACCCGCAGCCTGCAGGGATAAGTCGAAGGTACCACGCAGCGGCGATTTTGCTGGCCGGAGCCCGGGGGTACAGGGGGCGGCGGCGACTGGCCGCCCCCTGTGCGCTCCCTGCGCCATACGAGACAGAACGCAGAAGATCAACCGGGAGCGCAATCTGCCCGGAATTAACATAGAAGTTGTAGCCCTGCCAAACGTTGTGGCCCTGCCAAACATAGTGCGAACAGGGACATTTCCGGTTGTGCCGTTATTTCGCCGGGTGGCGGCTGCGCCTTACCCGGCCAGGGGTTCGTGCGGCCTGTCACTCATTTACCCACTTGCGCGACTGAAACTGCCGGTGCTGGCGGCCTCAAAATCGCTGAGACGTTCCCGGAAGGCCGGGGCAGCCCGCATGGATGCGGGCTGAGGGCCGTGTTTTGCAGGGACGCTGCCTCGGCCCGACCCGCAGCCTGCAGGGATAAGTCGAAGGGACCGCGCAGCGGCGATTTTGCTGGCCGGAGCCCGGGGGTACAGGGGGCGGCGGCGACTGGCCGCCCCCTGTGCGCTCCCTGCGCCATACGAGACAGAACGCAGAAGATCAACCGGGAGCGCAATCTGCCCGGAATTAACATAGAAGTTGTAGTCCTGCCAAACATAGTGCGAACAGGGACATTTCCGGTTGTGCCTTTATTTCGCCGGGTGGCGGCTACGCCTTACCCGGCCTACGGGGTCTACAGGCGATCTTCGCTTCCCAGGCCCGGCAAGCGCTGCGCCGGAGGGCAATCTATCGGCGCCATACCCGCCATTTCGCCGGGTGGCGGCTGCGCCTTACCCGGCCTACGGGGTCTACAGGCGATCTTCGCTTCCCAGGCCCGGCAAGCGCTGTGCCGGAGGGCAATCTATCGGCGCCGTACCCGGCCTACAACGACTGCCGGGCAATCCGACTCGGACGACGACTCAACCCTGCGCGGCGTCGATGTCGTCAAACACCTGCTGCGCCAGATGCATCGTGGCGTTGGCCGCCGGCAGCCCGCAGTACAGCGCAGAGTGCATGATCAGCTCTTTCAGCTCATCGCGGGTCACCCCGTTGTTAAACGACGCGCGCAGATGCATCTTCAGCTCCGCCTCGCGATTGAGAGCGATCAGCATGGCAATAGTGATCATGCTGCGGGTATGGTGATCGAGCCCCGGACGCGTCCAGGTCTCGCCCCAGGCATAGCGGGTAATAAAGTCCTGAAACTCATCATTCAACGGCGTCAGATGCTGCAGCGTACGGTCGACGTGGGCGTCGCCCAATACTTTGCGCCGTACCGCCATCCCGTCCTGATAGCGCTGTTTATCATCCATGGCGTTCCCCCTGGAAAAAGCTCAGCAGCGCCGAAGTAAAGCTTTTCGGCGCCTCAATGTTAGACAGATGCGATGCCGCCAGAACCACCACCTCGGAGGCGGGGATCTGCTGCTGCAGGAAATGAGCGTCACCGACCGTGGTGACAGGGTCACTTTCCCCGGCGATGATTAGCGTCGGCAGCGGGATCTGCCCCACTTCGCCCCGCAGGTCGGCGGCGGCCAGCGCCTCACAGCAGGCGGCATAGCCTTCAGCATCGGTATGGGTCAGCTGGTGACAAAGCGCCTCGACCACCTCCGGCGCCTTCTGGCGAAACGCGTGGGTAAACCAGCGGTCTGCCGCTCCGGCGGCCACCACCGCCATCCCCTCCTGACGTACGGCCCGCGCCCGCGACAGCCAGCTGGCCTGATCGCCAATGCGCGCCGCGGTGTTGGCGACCGCCAGACCATGAAAACGCTCCGGCGCAAAGCGTCCCAGCCACAGGCCGATCAGACCGCCCATCGAGATCCCGCAGAACCAGGCGCGGTCGATATTCAGGTGATCGAGCAGCGCAATCACATCCTCCCCCAACTGGGCGAGGGTTACTTTGCCATTTTTTGTCGTTTTACCGTGGCCGTGCGTGTCGTAGCGCAGCACCCGGAAATGGGCGGTTAACGCCTCGATCTGCGGCTGCCACATCGCCCGGGTGGTGCCCAGTGAGTTGGAGAGGACGATAACCGGCGCGCCATCCGGCCCGTCGAGTTGATAATCAAGATTCATCACGTTGCTCCTGATAACGCGCCAGCACCTGGCGCACAAAGCGTTCGGCGCTGCCGGTCGCCGTTGCCGGGTCCAGCAGCGTGGTTAAGCGTTCACGAGAGAGATACTGACTGACCTGTGGGTCAGCCGCGAGCAGATCGACCAGCGGGCAGTGACGGTCCAGCGCCTGGCGGCACAGCGCCTCGATATGATGATGCGCCTCGGCTTTGCCAATGAATTCCGCCAGCGCCAGAGTCACCGCCTCAGCCATAATCAGCCCATGGGTGATATCGAGATCGGCGCGCATTTTCTGCGGGAAAACCTGCATGTCGCGCACCAGCGCCTCGCTTTGCGCCAACGCCCCGCCCACCAGGGTAATTAGCTCCGGCAGGGTCTCCCACTCCGCCTGCCAGCCGCCCAGCGCCCGCTCATGCTGCTGGAGTTGGCTGGCGTAGAGCGTCGCCATCAGCCCCGGCGTACGCTGGGCGGCGGTCAGGATCGCCGCGCAGGCCACCGGATTGCGCTTATGCGGCATCGTCGACGAACCGCCGCGACCTTCCGCCACCGGCTCGCCCACCTCAGCCACTTCGGTCTGCATCAGCAGGGAAAAGTCGTTAGCGAATTTCCCCAGCGTGCCGCAGACGCCGGCAAACCAGGCGCCCGCCTCCAGCAGCCGATCGCGCTGGCTGTGCCACGGAGTATCCGGCAGCGACAGACCGAGGATCTGCGCCAGCGCCAGGCCAACCGCCGGCCCTTTCTCTTTTAGCGCGTCCAGAGTGCCCGCGGCGCCGCCGAACTGCAGCACCAGCAGCCGCGGACGCATCTCGCGCAGCCGCTGCTGCCAGCGCAGGAGCGCGTCGAGGGTGCCCGCCAGCTTCAGGCCAAAGGTCACCGGCAGCGCGTGCTGCATCCAGGTCCGTCCCGGCATCACGGTATCGCGATAACGATCCGCCTGGAGTGCCAGGGCCGCCAACAGCTGCTCAAGCAGAGTCTCAGCGGCATCCAGCGCCCCGCGCAGCTGGAGCACCAGTCCGGTGTCGATGGCGTCCTGGCTGGTAGCGCCCCAGTGAACGTAGCGCGCAGCCTCGGGATCTCGCGCTTTTACCTGGGCCGTCAGCTGTTTCACCAGCGGGATGGCCAGGTTACCGGCTCCCACTGCCGCCTCGCCCAGCGCGGCAAAATCGATGGCTTCGTGGCGGCAGGCCGCCACAATTGGCCCGACCGCTTCCGGCGGCACCATCCCGCAGGCGGCCTGCGCTTGCGCCAGCGCCGCTTCAAAATCCAGCATGCCCTGCACCCGCTGCGCGTCGCTGAACCAGTCGGTTAGCGGACTGCTGCGCAGCATCGGGGTCAACAAACTCATTCTGGCTCCTTAAACACGTTCAATAATCAGGGCGATCCCCTGTCCGACGCCGATGCACATGGTGCACAGGGCGTAACGACCGCCGGTCCGTTTCAGCTGATAAGCCGCGGTCATCGCCAGCCGGCCGCCGGAGGCGCCGAGCGGGTGGCCCAGCGCAATCGCCCCGCCGTTAGGGTTCACGTGGGCGGCATCGTCCGGTAAGCCCAAATCACGGGTCACCGCCAGCGCCTGCGCGGCGAAGGCTTCATTCAGCTCAATGACATCCATCTGGCCTAATGTCAGGCCGGTCTGCGCCAGCACCTTGCGCACCGCCGGCGCCGGGCCAAACCCCATGATCCGCGGCGCAACGCCCGCCGTCGCCACGCCGACCACCCGGGCCAGCGGCTGAAGATCGTTAGCCGACAGCGCCGTCTCGCTGGCCAGCAACAGCGCGCAGGCGCCGTCGTTAACCCCGGAGGCGTTACCGGCGGTAACGCTGCCGTCGGCGCGCACCACGCCGCGCAGTTTAGCCAGCGCCTCCAGCGAGGTGCTGCGCGGGTGCTCATCGCGGCTAAACAGCAGCGGCTCGCCTTTGCGCTGCGGCACCTGGACGGCGATCAGCTCATCGGCGAAACGCCCCGCCTCTTGCGCCGCGGCGGTACGCAACTGACTGCGTAAGGCGAACGCGTCCTGATCGGCACGGGAGATGGCAAATTCATCGGCGACGTTTTCCGCCGTCTCCGGCATGGAATGCACGCCGTACAGGGCTTTCATCTGCGGGTTAATAAAGCGCCAGCCGATGGTGGTATCCTCCATCTGCATGCTGCGGCTAAAGGCGCTCTCCGCTTTCCCCATCACAAACGGCGCGCGGGACATGCTCTCCACCCCGCCGGCGATCATCAGCTGCGTCTCCCCGCTTTTAATCGCCCGCGCCGCGACGCCGATCGCGTCAAGGCTGGAACCGCACAGGCGGTTGATGGTGCTCCCGGGCACGCTCTCCGGCAGGCCGGCCAGCAGCAGCGCCATCCGCGCCACGTTGCGGTTATCTTCCCCGGCCTGGTTGGCGCAGCCAAAGATCACATCGTCAATGCGCGAGGGATCCAGTCCCGGGTTCCGCGCCAGCAGCGCTTTCAGCGGCAGCGCCGCCAGGTCGTCAGCGCGCATCGTCGCCAGGGCACCGCCGAAACGGCCAAAGGGTGTACGCACCGCATCACAGATAAATGCCTGATTCATCATAGGTTCCTTACGCGCTTTCCGCCAGTTGTTGAAAGGTCAGCGCCACCGGAGTGATACGCTGCAGCTCTTCAAAAGAGAGGCCGTTAAAGATTTCCCGCACCACCGGGCCGCGGTCGGTGATGTCGATCACCGCCAGGTCGGTATAGATCCGGCTGACGCAGCCGACGCCGGTCAGCGGGTAGCTGCACTGCGCCACCAGCTTGCACTCGCCGTCACGGGTCAGGTGGTCCATCATCACAAACACCTGGCGGGCGCCGATGGCCAGATCCATCGCCCCGCCAACGGCCGGGATCGCATCCGGCGCACCGGTGCTCCAGTTGGCGAGGTCGCCGCTGGCGGAAACCTGATAGGCCCCCAGCACGCAGATATCGAGATGACCGCCGCGCATCATGGCGAAGGAGTCGCCGTGGTGGAAATAGCAGCCCCCCTGCAGGAGGGTGACATACTCTTTACCGGCATTGATCAGCTCGGGATCTTCTTCCCCGGGCTGCGGTTTCGGCCCCATCCCCAGCAGGCCGTTTTCGCTGTGTAGGAACACCTCTTTGTCAGCGGGCAGGTAATTGGCGATGCGGGTCGGCAGGCCGATGCCGAGGTTGACGTAAGCGCCTTCGGGAATATCGCGGGCCACGCGCTGGGCCATTTCGTCACGGGTCAGTTTTTGCATGTCGGGCTCCTCAGGCGCGTTGTGCGGCAGTCAGGTTTTCCAGCGAGAAGACGCGCTGGACGAAAATGCCGGGGGTGATGATGTTTTCCGGATCGAGGTCGCCCAGCGCCACCAGCTGCGAGACCTCTACGATGGTGGTTTTCGCCGCTGTCGCCATGATCGGGCCAAAGTTGCGCGCCGCCTTGCGATAGACCAGGTTGCCCCAGCGGTCGCCCTGGTGAGCTTTAATCAGCGCGAAATCGGCTTTGATCGGGTACTCCAGCACGTAGTGGCGACCGTCGATTTCCCGTGTCTCCTTGCCTTCCGCCAGCGGCGTGCCGTAGCCGGTGGGGGTAAATACCGCCCCCAGCCCGGCGCCGGCCGCCTGGATCCGCGCCGCGAGGTTGCCCTGCGGCACCAGCTCCAGCTCCACTTTGCCGCGACGGTAGAGATCATCGAAAATCTGCGAATCCACCTGGCGCGGAAAGGAGCAGATCATTTTGCGCACCCGGCCCGCCTTGAGCAGCGCAGCGAGACCCACTTCCCCGTTGCCGGCGTTGTTATTTATGATGGTCAGGTCGCGAGCGCCCTGGTCAATCAGGGCGTCAATCAGAAAGGTCGGCTGGCCGGCGGGGCCAAAGCCGCCGATCATAATAGTCGCCCCATCGTGGATCCCGGCGATGGCCTCGCTCAGCGTCGATACGCTTTTATCAATCATCAGGTCGCTCCAGTGATGTGCGGTAATCGCACTTTTATTCGTTGTTCGCACAAAATGTGACCCGCTTAACGATGTCGGTCAAGGGCGATAATCGAAATATGGTGCGATAATCGAACATCGGTTATCTTTAGCGAAAGAATGTGATCGATGGCAAATATGGGGAACAGAAATGGACAAGCATCCAGACGATTTACTGACCGGCGACGGCGATCCGTTTAAAGGCGATCCTAACTTTATGGCCTCCCTGGCGCGGGGTCTGGAGGTGATTAAGGCGTTCACGCCGCAGCGGCCCCTGCTGTCTATCTCACAGATCAGTCAGAAGACCGGCATCCCGCGCGCCGCGGTGCGCCGCTGCCTGTATACCCTGAGCAAGCTGGGGTTCGTGTATGCCGAAGACGGTAAGAATTTCCAGCTGCGGCCGCGGATCCTGGCGCTGGGCCACGCCTGGCTGGCCTCGACGCCGCTGGCGCGTTCGGCGCAGCCGGTGCTGCGGCATCTGAGCGAAATGCTCAATGAGTCCTGCTCCATCGCGACCCTCGACGGCGACGATATCCTGTATATCGCCCGCGCCTCCAGCTCGCGGATTATGACCATCGACCTGGATATCGGCAGTCGCCTTCCGGCGTGGGCGACCTCGATGGGCCGGGTGCTGCTGAGCCATCAGCCGGAGGAGAAGCTCAACGATATGCTGGGCCGGGTGACCATGATCCGCTATACCCCACAGACGGTGGATTCGGTGGCGAAGCTGCGCGCCGAACTGAAACGGGTGCATCAGCAGGGGTATGCCCTCAACGATCAGGAGCTGGAGATGGGGCTGCGCTCCCTCGCGGTCCCGCTGTTTAACGCTCAGGGGCAGGTCCAGGCGGCGCTCAACGTCGGGGTGCATGCGGGCCAGATGACGGCCCGCGAGATGATCGAGCGCGTGCTGCCGGAGCTGCAAAAAGCCGCCCGCGAGCTGACGCTGCTTCTGCGCTAACGACTGCGCTTGGCGTGCTGCTCCCAGGTCTCCTGCTTCGCCTGCGCCGATTTACGCAGCGCGACATAGCAGGCGCCGCTGCCTCCATGATGCGGAAGCGCGGCGCAGAAGGCCTGCACCTCCGGCAGCTCTTCCAGCCAGCGCGCCAGATAGCTGCGGATAATATTGGCGTGGGACTGGTCGTCGCGGCCTTTGCCGTGAACGATCAGCACATTGCGTAACCCCTCTTTCTGCGCCTGTACCATAAAGGCGAAGAGCATCTGCCGGCACTGTTCCACCGGCTGGCGCAGCAGGGAGAGGCTCGCCTGCTGGCTGTATTTCCCCCGCCGCAGCTTATCCAGCACGCCGCTCTGCAGCCCTTCTCGCTTAAACTCCAGCGGCGTGGCGAGCGGCACGATATCGAGATAGCCGGTGGTGAGAAAATTATCCAGCTGCAGGGTATCGACGCGTTGCGGGGCCCGGCTGTTACGCCCGGGATGCCAGTGCACGTCATTATTACGTTTCAGAGGCTGGACATCTTCCATGGCGTCAAGAAACAGGGATTTGTCATCAAGGTTCATGGGCTCTCCTCCAGCGGCTGTCGCCAGCTACTATAGCCGCCTCGCGCTCCCCTCTCAACGCGTTTAGCCGCGTTCGCTGGCAAAGTGAGCGTGACGAACGATTAAGGAAACAATTGTCGGCTCTGGCGGCGGAACAGGGTGATTAACGACGCCGTGAGCGGCGTCTGCCGGGTATCGCGCCGCTGGATCAGATAATAGGTGGCGGTGGGTAACACTTCACGGATGGGGATCATCACCAGTTTGTCGGCCATCAGCGGGTCGTTGCCCAGCTCCACCGGCAGGATGCTGAGAAAATCACTTTTCACCACCAGGCTGATGCAGGATGAGAACGTTTCGCAGACGATCCCCACCTTTGGCTCCCGTCCCAGCTGTTCGAAGCGCTCCTGCAGCTGCTTGAAGTAGCTGCCGCGCGGCGTCGGCATGGTCCAGTGGTGATCCATCAACTCCCCCAGCGAGGTGGCCTGCGCCGCCGGATGGCCCGCGCGGGCGAACACCGCGAACGGTTTCTCAAACAGTTTCTCAAAGCTGAACTCATGGTCGTACGGCCCGGGGTAATAGGTATTAATGGTGAAATCCAGCTCCCCCTGGCGCAGCTCATTAATCATCGCCAGCAGCTGACCCTCCATGATCCGCACCTTCACCTGCGGATGCTGCTGATGAAAGCGGCAGATCACCGACGGCATCAGCGACCGGGCGACGCTGGCGCCAAGGCCAATATTAATTTGCCCGGCCTGTTCCCCCTGGCGCTGCAGCAGTTCATCCTGCGCCGCCCGCAGCTCCTCAAGGATCAGGCTCGCATGTTGATAAAAACTTTCGCCATTGTCGGTTAACGCCACCCCCTGGCTGCGGCGGACGAACAGCTGGGCGGAAAGCCCCTCCTCCAGCTCTTTAATCGCTTTGGTCAGCGCCGGCTGCGAGACCGCCAGCGCCCGGCTGGCGCCACGGATACTGCCTTCCCGGGCTACTTCGACGAAGGCGCGAATTTGATGAAATTTAATCTGAAATGCCATGCTTTTAGTGATAACCGTTGCTTATCAGACAGAAGAAAATGACATCTACTGTAATCCATCAGGCTGTGGCAGGTTAAGGGTGTTAAGGCCTGTAGCGCGTCAGTGATAAACAAAAGCTATCACATCGTGAACGCCGTCACATTTTTTACTTATGACAGGATAAGCTATGCCGCAACTTGATGAATACCTCCGCCAGCTGGCGCCCTCCATGACCCAATGGCGCCGTGATTTTCACCTGCACGCTGAATCCGGCTGGCTGGAGTTTCGCACCGCCAGTAAGGTCGCGGATATTCTTGACGGGCTAGGCTATCAGCTGGCGCTAGGCCGCGACGTCATCGATGCCGACAGCCGGATGGGGCTGCCGGACGAGGAGACCCTGGCCCAGGCTTTCGAACGCGCCCGCGAACAGGGCGCGCCGGAGCGCTGGCTGCCGGCGTTTGAAGGCGGTTTCGCCGGCGTGGTGGCCACGCTCGACACCGGGCGGCCCGGGCCAACCCTGGCCTTTCGCGTCGATATGGATGCCCTCGATCTCAACGAACAGCATGACGATAGCCACCGCCCCCATCGCGATCATTTCGCCTCCTGCAACGCCGGCATGATGCACGCCTGCGGCCATGACGGCCATACCGCCATCGGGCTGGGGCTGGCGCATGTGCTCAAGCAGTATGCCGCCCAGCTCAATGGCGTCATTAAACTGATTTTCCAGCCTGCTGAAGAGGGTACCCGCGGCGCCCGCGCGATGGTGGCCGCCGGCGTGGTTGATGACGTGGATTATTTCACGGCGATCCATATCGGGACCGGCGTCCCGGCAGGTACCGTCGTCTGCGGTGGAGACAACTTTATGGCCACCACCAAATTCGACGTGCAGTTCAGCGGCGTGGCTGCCCACGCCGGCGGCAAGCCCGAGGACGGGCGCAACGCGCTGCTGGCCGCCGCCCAGGCCGCCCTTGGCCTGCACGCCATCCCGCCGCACAGCGCCGGCGCCTCGCGGGTCAACGTCGGGGTGATGCAGGCCGGTACCGGGCGCAACGTGGTGCCCTCTTCCGCGCTGTTAAAAGTGGAAACCCGCGGCGAAAGCGAAGCCATTAATCAGTACGTGTTCGAGCGGGCGCAGCACGTCGTCGCCGGGGCTGCGGCGATGTACGAAGCCCGCTACGAACTGCGCATGATGGGCGCGGCGACCGCCAGCGCACCGTCGCCGGCGTGGGTGGACTATCTGCGCGAACAGGCCGCCCGGGTGCCCGGCGTGCAACAGGCGGTGGATCGCATCGCCGCCCCGGCGGGCTCGGAAGACGCCACCCTGATGATGGCCCGGGTCCAGGCGCGCGGCGGCCTCGCCTCGTACATGATTTTCGGCACTGAACTCAGCGCCGGTCACCACAACGAAAAGTTTGACTTCGACGAGAGCGTGATGGCGGTAGCGGTCGAAACCCTGGCGCGCGTCGCGCTTAACTTTCCCTGGCAGCGGGGGGTGTAATGGAAGCCATTTTTCAGTTTGTGGACGAGGTGGTTGAGGCACAACGCGACACTTACTGCGCCATCGCCGACGACATCTGGGACCACCCGGAGACCCGCTTTGAGGAGTTCTGGTCAGCCCAACGGCTGGCCGACGCCCTGGAGGCGGAAGGTTTTCAGCTCACCCGCGATGCCGGCGGGATCCCGAATGCCTTTATCGCCAGCGTCGGTGAGGGCCAACCGGTCATTGCCCTGCTCGGCGAATTTGACGCCCTGGCGGGACTCAGCCAGCAGGCCCACAGCGCGGAACCGACGCCCTTGACACCGGGAGCCAACGGCCACGGCTGTGGGCACAATCTGCTCGGCACCGCGGCATTCGCCGCGGCGGTCGCCGCCAAAGGCTGGCTGCAGCAGCACGGCGACAGCGGCACTCTGCGCTTCTACGGTTGTCCCGGCGAGGAAGGCGGTTCGGGAAAAACCTTTATGGTGCGCGAAGGGTTGTTTGATGATGTCGATGCGGCGCTGACCTGGCATCCGGAAGCCTGGGCCGGGATGTTCAGCACCCGCACCCTCGCCAACATTCAGGCGGCATGGCGATTTACCGGCACCGCGGCCCACGCCGCTAATTCGCCGCACCTGGGCCGGAGCGCGCTGGATGCAGTCACCCTGATGACCACCGGCAGCAATTTCCTCAATGAACATATCATCGAGAAGGCGCGCGTCCATTACGCCATTACCGATACCGGCGGCGTCTCGCCCAACGTGGTGCAGGCGCAGGCGGAAGTGCTGTATTTGATCCGCGCGCCGGAGATGGCCGACGCTGAGCAAATCTTCGCCCGCATAGAGAAGATTGCCCAGGGGGCCGCGCTGATGACCGAGACCCAGGTCAGCTGCCGCTTTGAAAAAGCCTGCTCCAGCTATCTGCCCAACCGCACGCTTGAGGCGGCGATGTATCAGGCGGTCTGTCATTACGGTACCCCCGCCTGGAGCGACGAGGAACGCGCTTTTGCCGCGGCGATCCGCGCCACTCTCAGCGCCAATGATATTAACAACAGCCTGAACAATATTGCCGGCACCAGTGGCGAGGAAGGCAAAACGTTCGCTCGTCGCCACCGCGACACCTTGCTGATTGATGAGGTGGCGCCCTGGGCGGCCACGGATAACGTCCTCGCCGGATCCACCGACGTCGGCGATGTTAGCTGGAAAGCGCCGGTGGCCCAGTGCTTCAGCCCGTGCTTCGCGGTGGGTACCCCGCTGCACAGCTGGCAGCTGGTGAGCCAGGGCAGAACCTCCATTGCCCATAAAGGGATGTTGCTGGCGGGGAAAGTGCTCGCGGCGACCGCCATCCGTTTATTCAGCGACAGCGCCCTGCTGGAGGCCAGCCAGCAAGAGCTCAGGCAGGTACTGGCCGAACGCCCCTATCGTTGCCCGATCCCGGCGGAGGTGAGTCCGTCCGTTTTACGATAACCACTTAGAGGCTACTCCTGGCCAACGCTGACCGGATCGCGGCACGCACCGCCCATAATAACCGCCGGCAGTACGGGAGCAGGCCTGCCCAACACAACAACGACAACAGAGGAATGCCCATGAGTATGTCATCCATACCGTCATCTTCCCCCGGCGGAAAGCGCTATGGCTGGGTAGAGAAGATCGGTAACAAGGTCCCGCACCCGTTTTTGCTGTTTATCTATCTCATCGCCGTGCTGATCGCTGCCACGGCAATCCTCTCCGCCCTCAACGTTGGGGTACAAAACCCAACTGACGGTTCGCGGGTGGTGGTCAAAAACCTGCTCAGCGTGGAAGGATTGCACTGGTTTTTGCCGAACGTGATTAAAAACTTCAGCGGTTTCGCGCCGCTGGGGGCGATCCTCGCCCTGGTGCTGGGCGCCGGCTTTGCCGAGCGGGTGGGCCTGTTACCGGCGTTGATGGTCAAGATGGCCTCGCACGTCAGCGCCCGCTATGCCAGCTATATGGTGCTGTTTATCGCCTTTTTCAACCATATCTCTTCCGATGCGGCGCTGGTGATTATGCCGCCGCTGGGAGCGCTGATGTTTCTTGCCGTCGGTCGGCATCCTGTCGCTGGTCTGCTGGCGGCGATAGCCGGCGTGGGCTGCGGCTTTACCGCCAATCTACTGATTGTCACCACCGACGTGCTGCTCTCCGGGATCAGCACCGAGGCGGCAAAGTCCATCGATGCCTCTTTGCACGTCAGCGTGATCGACAACTGGTACTTTATGGCGACCTCGGTGATCGTTCTGACGCTCGTCGGCGGACTGATCACCGATAAGCTGGTCGAGCCGCGGCTGGGCCAGTGGCAAGGCAGTCGTGATGAAAAGCTGCAGACGCTGACGCCCGGGGAGCGGTTCGGCCTGCGCATCGCCGGCGTGGCGACGCTGGTATTCGTGGCGGTCATCGCCCTGATGGTGGTCCCCGAAAACGGTATTCTTCGCGATCCGGTTCAGCATACGGTCATGCCCTCGCCGTTTATCAAAGGCATCGTGCCGCTAATTATCTTTTTCTTCTTTGTCGTGTCGCTGGCATACGGCATCGCCACCGGCAAAATTCGCCGCCAGGCCGACCTGCCGCAGTTGATGATTGAGCCGATGAAAGAGATGGCCGGGTTTATCGTGATGGTCTTCCCGCTGGCGCAGTTCGTGGCGATGTTCAACTGGAGCAACATGGGCAGGTTTATGGCCGTCGGGCTGACGGATCTGCTGGAGAGTTCAGGCATGAACGGTGTTCCGGCGTTTGTCGGCCTTGCGCTGCTGTCGGCTTTTCTGTGTATGTTTATCGCCAGCGGCTCGGCCATCTGGTCGATTCTGGCGCCGATCTTCGTGCCAATGTTTATGCTGTTGGGCTTTCACCCGGCGTTTGCGCAGATCCTGTTTCGTATCGCTGATTCATCGGTGCTGCCGCTGGCGCCGGTGTCACCGTTTGTGCCGTTGTTTCTCGGCTTTCTACAGCGCTACCGGCCGGATGCCCGCCTCGGCACCTACTACTCGCTGGTGCTCCCTTACCCGCTGATTTTTCTCGCCGTCTGGCTGCTGTTGCTGGTGGGCTGGTATCTGGTGGGACTGCCGATCGGCCCTGGCATCTATCCGCGGCTGTCTTAACCCACCGATGCGCCAGGGACGGCCGCCTTAGCTTAACGCGATATCTTCACTTTGAACTTACGGGTCGCTTCCCCGGCTCCGGCGAATATGCCGAAAAGCGCGCGATACCCTCGCTCAAGCAACAGCGACATACCGTGAATAACCAGACCGCTGAAGATCAGTACGATTACGCCAGTCAGTATATATTGCATAGCTCCACCTCTGAGTTATTAACCGCGCCGCGCCGACGCGGTAGCACTTTCCCGAGCGCGCACAGCGGCGCGGAGGACCGACGTCGTCAGCTTAAAAGTAGCAAAAACCCTGTCCGGTAACCCGCCAGGATCGATCCAAAAATAAATCATCGTGGCGATCGCAGAATGCCTCCACGGCGGATAGCCCGCCGTGCTATCTGGCGATGCGGTTTTACCTTTTGGGAGTATAGTTGACTGCCGTCAGCGCGTGGTATCGTGTGCCTCTCATGTACGATGGTGGATGACAGAAACGATGTTGACCTTGCTGCAGGATAAAATGGATACCCCGCTGGGGCCGTTGTGGGTGCTTTGCGACGAACAGTTTAATTTGCGCGCCGTCGAGTGGGACGAGCACCGCGATCGGATGGAAACGCTGCTCGACGTTCACTATCGCCGGGAAGGCTATCAGCGCGTCGACTGCCGCAATCCCGGCGGTCTCAGCAGTAAGCTGAGCGACTATTTTGCCGGCGATTTAGCCATTATCGAGACTCTGCCTACCGCCACCGCCGGCACCCCTTTTCAGCGCCAGGTCTGGCAGGCGTTACGCGATATCCCCTGTGGCCAGGTGATGCACTACGGCCAACTGGCCGAGGCGCTGGGTCGTCCCGGCGCCGCGCGCGCAGTGGGCGCCGCCAATGGCGCCAATCCGGTGAGTATCGTGGTGCCCTGCCATCGGGTCATCGGGCGCAACGGCACCATGACCGGCTATGCCGGCGGCGTACAGCGTAAAGAGTGGCTTTTGCGTCATGAGGGCTATCTGTTGCTTTGACTGAAAATGCCTTTTCTGGAATTTTCAGGTAATTTTACAATCAAAAGCGGCGTAATAATCTGTTTTTAATCAAACAGATACGCAGGCGATTTGATTTACCCTGCTGATATTACGTGTTTCCGGGCCTGAAGACTTACCTGCTGATCAAAAAGATGTTAAAATTGACCAATATCAATTAAGGCCTGAGCAGACATATGATCCCTGAGAAGCGAATTATTCGACGCATTCAGTCTGGCGGTTGTGCAATCCATTGTCAGGATTGCAGCATTAGCCAGCTCTGCATCCCCTTTACTCTGAACGAGCATGAGCTTGATCAGCTGGATAATATTATCGAGCGGAAAAAGCCTATCCAGAAAGGTCAAACCTTGTTCAAAGCCGGTGATGAGCTGAAGTCGTTGTACGCTATTCGCTCCGGGACCATCAAAAGCTATACCATCACCGAGCAAGGTGATGAGCAGATCACTGGCTTCCATCTGGCGGGCGACCTGGTGGGCTTTGACGCCATCGGCACCGGTCTGCACCCGAGCTTTGCGCAGGCGCTGGAAACCTCGATGGTCTGCGAGATCCCCTTCGAAACCCTTGACGATCTTTCCGGAAAAATGCCCAATCTGCGTCAGCAGATGATGCGCCTGATGAGCGGTGAGATTAAAGGCGACCAGGATATGATCCTGTTGCTTTCCAAAAAGAATGCCGAAGAGCGCCTGGCCGCGTTTATCTATAACCTTTCTCGTCGTTTCGCCCAGCGCGGCTTCTCACCACGTGAGTTCCGGCTGACCATGACCCGCGGCGATATTGGCAACTATCTCGGCCTCACCGTCGAAACCATCAGCCGTCTGCTGGGCCGTTTTCAGAAAAGCGGCATGCTGGCGGTGAAAGGCAAATATATCACTATTGAAAACAGCGATCTGCTGGCCCAGCTGGCCGGGCAGGCGCGCAACGTCGCTTAATCTCTGCGCAATACCTGGTCACGATCGGCAATTTTTTCAGATTTGTTGATCTGACCAGGCTCCTCCCCTGTTTCAATTCATCCATATAGGTTATCTTTTTAATAACTGACGGTAGCTGCAGTTGTAAGGAGACCCTGTATGGCGAAGTATCAGAGCATGCTGGTAGTAATCGATCCTAACCAGGACGACCAGCCGGCGCTAAGGCGAGCGGTGTACCTGCACCAACGGATTGGTGGACGCATCAAAGCCTTTTTGCCGATCTATGATTTTTCCTATGAAATGACCACCCTGCTGTCGCCGGACGAGCGGACGGCAATGCGCCAGGGCGTCATTGCCCAACGAACGGCCTGGATCCGCGAGCAGGCGAAATTCTACCTGGAATCGGGCGTGCCGATTGACGTGAAAGTGGTGTGGCACAACCGCCCCTTCGAAGCGATTATTCAGGAGGTGGTCAGTGAGAAACACGATCTGCTGCTGAAGATGGCCCACCAGCACGACAAACTGGAGGCGGTGATCTTTACCCCGACGGACTGGCATCTGCTGCGTAAATGCCCTTGCCCGGTGTGGATGGTCAAAGACCAGCCGTGGCCGGAAGGCGGCAAAGCGCTGGTCGCCGTCAATCTCGCCAGTGAAGAAAATTATCACAACACCCTTAACGAGAAGCTGGTTCGCGAGACGCTGTCGCTGGCGGAAGAAGTCAACCACACTGAAGTGCACCTGATCGGTGCCTACCCGGTGACGCCGATCAATATCGCGATAGAACTGCCGGATTTTGATCCCAGCGTCTACAACGACGCGATCCGCGGCCAGCATCTGCTGGCGATGAAAGCGCTGCGGCAGAAGTTTGGCATCGATGAAAAATTCACCCACGTCGAAAAAGGACTGCCTGAAGAGGTGATCCCGGACCTCGCCGAGCATCTGCAGGCGGGGATCGTGGTGCTGGGAACGGTCGGACGTACCGGCCTGTCGGCGGCGTTCCTCGGCAATACCGCGGAACAGGTTGTCGACCACCTGCGCTGTGACCTGCTGGTGCTGAAACCGGAGGCCTACCAGACGCCGGTGGAACTGGACGACGACGACGACGATTAACCGCCACCGCTCATCTTCCCCCGCCTCGCGGGGGATTTTTTTGCTTGCTGCCAGCCAGGCACAAAAAAAGGGCCGTTGGCGGCCCCTGTCGCTGTCCAGCGAGAATGGCTTAGTGGATACCCAGACGCCAGGCCAGATCGATCTCTTCTTTCAGCTCCAGCGAGGAGAGCGCCATCAGGTCAGCAAACTCCAGCTCCAGCAGTTTAAGTTTTTTCAGATACTGCGCTGGGGTCATGACGGTAGTGTCGCGGCGTAAGAATTCGATGGCCATCTGCGTTGGGGTTAACTCGGTATCCATAATATCCTCTGTCTGATGTAAGAACCGGAACATTATATCACCTCTTGCCGCTTATTTTATGAACAATTCCAGGCATCCCCCTGCATATAAAAAAGCCGTCTCACAGGAGACGGCTTATAAACAAACGTTGTAAAACAATTATGTTACATTACAGCGCTTTCAGGATCGCATCGACGCTGGCTTTAGCATCGCCAAACAGCATATGAGTGTTCTCTTTAAAGAACAGCGGGTTCTGTACGCCGGCGTAACCGGTGTTCATTGAACGCTTAAAGACCACCACATTCTGCGCTTTCCACACCTCGAGCACCGGCATGCCGGCGATCGGGCTCTTCGGATCGTCCTGCGCCGCCGGGTTGACGGTATCGTTGGCGCCGATCACCAGCACGGTGTCGGTGTCGCTGAAATCGTCGTTGATCTCATCCATCTCCAGCACGATGTCGTAAGGCACTTTGGCTTCCGCCAGCAGGACGTTCATATGCCCCGGCAGGCGCCCGGCCACCGGATGAATACCAAAGCGTACTTTTATACCCCGCGCCCGCAGCTTCTCGGTAATTTCTGCTACCGGATACTGCGCCTGAGCCACCGCCATACCGTAGCCCGGGGTGATGATCACCGAGTGCGAGTTTTTCAGCATCTCCGCCGTCTCTTCGGCACTAATCTCGCGATGCTCGCCCACTTCTTCATCGCCGCCGCTGGAGGAACCATCGGTGCCGAAGCCCCCGGCGATCACGCTGATAAAGGAGCGGTTCATCGCCTTACACATAATGTAAGAGAGGATGGCGCCGGAAGAGCCCACCAGCGCGCCGGTGACGATCAGCAGGTCATTACTCAGCATAAAGCCCGCCGCCGCTGCCGCCCAGCCCGAGTAGGAGTTGAGCATCGAGACCACCACCGGCATGTCCGCACCGCCGATAGAGGCCACCAAGTGCCAGCCAAAGGCCAGCGCGATCGCGGTCATCACCAGCAGGCACAGGACCTGGGTGCCGGTGCTGTCAGAGCGAACAAAAATCACCATCAGGATGAAGGAAACCACCAGCGCCGCCAGGTTCAGCTTATGGCGATTGGGCAGCATCAGCGGCCTGGAGGAAATTTTGCCGCGCAGTTTACCAAACGCCACCACCGAACCGGTGAAGGTCACCGCGCCGATGAAGATCCCGAGGAACACTTCGGTCAAATGAATATTGACCAGAATTTGCTCCATACCGGTTTCATGCTGCAGGTAGCTGTTGAAACCCACCAGCACCGCTGCCAGACCCACGAAGCTGTGCAGGATAGCCACCAGCTCCGGCATTTCGGTCATCTCGACCTTCTTCGCCAGACGAATACCGATCGCCCCGCCGATCACCATCGCAAGAATAATCCAGCCGACGTTGCCGGCGTCCGGCCCCAGGATGGTAGCGATCAGGGCAATGGCCATCCCGGCGATGCCGAAATAGTTGCCCTGCTGCGACGTTTCGTGTTTCGACAGGCCCGCCAGGCTGAAAATAAACAGGATTGCAGCAACAATGTATGCAGCCGTTACTAATCCACCAGACATGTGCTACCCCTTATCCTTTGCGAAACATTTTCAGCATGCGCTGAGTCACGGTAAAACCACCGAAAATATTAATGCTGGCGATCAGCACCGCGATAAAGCTCAGGAAGCTGACCCAGCCGCCGTGGCCTATCTGCAACAACGCGCCAACCACGATAATGCCCGAAATGGCATTGGTCACCGACATCAGCGGCGTATGCAGCGCATGGGAGACGTTCCACACCACGTAGTAACCCACCACGCAGGCCAGCGCGAAGACGGTGAAATGGCCGAGGAACTCTTTTGGCGCCACGTTGGCCAGCCAGCCGAAGAGAATAATCGCCAGCGCCATCAGCGCATATTTGCGCCACGGCGACGCCGGTTTCACCGCTTCTTTCGGCGCTTCCACTTTTTTCGCCGCGGCCTGCGGCTGAGCGGAGACCTGAATCGGCGGCGCCGGCCAGGTGATTTCACCTTCGCGAACAACGGTCACGCCGCGCACTACCACGTCATCGAAATCGATAACGATATTGCCGTCTTTCTCTTTGCACAGCAGCTTCAGCAGGTTCACCAGGTTGGTGCCGTAGAGCTGGGAGGACTGGGTCGGCAGACGGCCAGGAAGATCGGTGTAACCGATGATTTTCACGCCGTTGGCGGTGGTCACCACTTCGCCCGGTACGGTGTACTCACAGTTGCCGCCGTTTTGCGAGGCCAGATCGACCACCACGCTGCCCGATTTCATGGAGTCGACCATTTCGCGGGTGATCAGCTTCGGCGCCGGTTTGCCCGGGATTAACGCCGTGGTGACAATGATATCGACCTCTTTCGCCTGCGCGGCGAACAGCGCCATTTCAGCCTTAATAAAGGCCTCAGACATCACCTTGGCGTAGCCATCGCCGCTGCCCGCTTCCTCTTTAAAGTCCAGCTCGAGGAACTCGGCGCCCATACTCTGCACCTGCTCCTTCACTTCCGGACGGGTATCGAAGGCGCGAACAATAGCGCCCAGGCTGTTGGCGGCGCCAATCGCCGCCAGACCGGCTACCCCGGCGCCAATGACCATCACCTTGGCGGGCGGAACCTTGCCTGCCGCCGTAATCTGCCCGGTAAAGAATCGACCAAATTCATGCGCCGCTTCAACGATAGCGCGGTACCCGGCGATGTTGGCCATTGAGCTGAGCGCATCCAGCGACTGGGCGCGGGAAATACGCGGCACGGAATCCATCGCCATTACGTTGATATTACGGGCCGCCAGTTTTTCCATCAGCTGCGGGTTTTGCGCCGGCCAGATAAAACTAATCAGCGTGGTCCCCGGATTCAGCAGGGCAATTTCATCGTCATTCGGAGCATTGACCTTAAGGATGACATCAGACTGCCATACCTCGTCGCCGGTCACGATTTCAGCTCCTGCCTCGGCAAAGGCCTCATCGTCAAAGCTGGCCAGCTTCCCGGCGCCGCTTTCTACCGCGACGCTAAAGCCGAGTTTGAGCAATTGCTCAACGGTCTTCGGCGTGGCGGCGGCCCGGGTCTCCTGGGCTAGCCTTTCTTGTGGTACACCAATACGCATAGTTTTCCCTTCCATCGGTTTTTGATGATGGTTTACTTTTCTGCCCAACAACGCCAGGACGGCAAAATCTTCCTCGCCATCTTTCGCTGTCTACAAAATGAAACAGTAACAAACTTTTTATAACCTACTGAAAATACCGATTGTGATCTACTACGATAAAACACAAATTTTGATTTTATTGCTTATTGTCAGCTCAGATGGGTCCGGGCAGCAATATTTACCTGAATTTGCCGCTCAGGCCTGATAATCCGCTTATCCTGCGGTATAAAACGCCATTTATCGCCATTGAGATCATTGTGTTAACATTACATTAACTAATAAAAGTGGTATTGATTATCGTTTTTGCTGGTCAAGCGCCTGTTTTTTCAACATATCGAAAAATGTTATCTTTCCGTAGTATACGATTCGGGCGGCAAGCAAAAATTGACGCAGACAGTCACGGCGATTAAATGCAATAATCAAACGTTTTCAGTCAACAACAACACCAGTATATGGTTTGCGCAAGGCAAAGGATTATTTTTATGAAGCTTAAAAACACCCTCCTGGCGTCTGCTCTCCTGACAACCGCCACGTTGTCTGCCCATGCAGCGACCGAGTTGACCCCGGAGCAGGCGGCTGCGCTGAAGCCCTACGATCGCGTTGTCGTCACCGGCCGGTTTAATGCCATTGGCGATGCGGTACAGGCAGTATCGCGCAAAGCCGACAAAGACGGCGCGGCCTCATTCTATGTTGTCGACACGTCGGACTACGGCAATGGCGGCAACTGGCGCGTCACGGCTGACCTTTATAAAGAAGACGCGCCGAAAGCGGATGCGCCGAAGAATCGCATTATCAACGGCGTGATGGAGTTGCCGAAAGATCAGGCCGTTGAGCTGATGCCTTACGACACCGTCACCGTTCAGGGCTTCTATCGCAGCCAGCCGGAAGTCAACGACGCCATCACCAAAGCGGCGAAAGCAAAAGGCGCCTATGCGTTCTTTATCGTCCGCCAGGTTGACGCCAACCAGGGCGGCAACCAGCGCATTACCGCTTATATCTACAAAAAAGATGCTGAAAAACGCGTGCTGCAGAGCCCGGACGCGATCCCGGCTGACTCTGAAGCTGGCCGCGCAGCGCTGGCCAAAGGCGGCGAAGCGGCGAAGAACGTTGAAATTCCGGGCGTTGCCACCACCGCTGCGGTGGGTTCGGGTACCGGCGTCGGGCGTTTCTTTGAGACTCAATCTTCGAAAGGTGGACGTTACACTGTCACTCTGCCGAACGGCACTAAGGTCGAAGAAGTGAACAAAGTGACTGCGGCGCAAATGGTGCCGTTCGATAACATCCAGTTCACCGGCAACTACGGCAACATGACCGAAATCTCCTATCAGACGGCGAAACGCGCGGCGAAGAAAGGGGCGAAGTACTACCACATCACCCGCCAGTGGCAGGAACGCGGCGGCAACATCACCATCAGCGCCGATTTGTACAAATAATCGCTGCTGGCTGGCTAAAAAGGCGGCGCATTGCCGCCTTTTCATTTTTTTTCATCCCCCGCCATTGCATGGCCCCCGGACACTCCGTAAAATCCCGCGCCTTAGCGCAATCCTCCATTTTTATGCGATTTCGCAAAATAAATATTCTGGAACAGCCATTTTCACCTCGGGAATGCAATGGAAAAGAAACTGGGCCTGAGCGCCCTGACCGCCCTGGTCCTTAGCTCAATGCTCGGCGCTGGCGTATTCAGTTTGCCGCAAAATATGGCTGCCGTGGCCAGCCCCTCCGCTCTGCTCATTGGCTGGGCCATCACCGGCGTCGGGATCCTGTTTCTCGCTTTCGCCATGCTGCTGTTGACCCGTATTCGTCCCGACCTCGACGGCGGGATCTTCACCTACGCTCGCGAAGGATTCGGCGAACTGATCGGCTTCTGCTCCGCCTGGGGATACTGGCTGTGCGCGGTGATCGCCAATGTCTCCTATCTGGTTATCGTCTTTTCGGCGCTCAGTTTTTTCACCGATACCCCTGAGCTGCGCCTGTTTGGCGATGGTAATACCTGGCAGTCTATCGTTGGCGCGTCGGTTCTGCTGTGGGTCGTCCACTTTCTGGTCCTGCGCGGTGTCCAGACGGCAGCGGGGATTAACCTGGTGGCCACCCTCGCCAAGCTTCTGCCGCTGGGCGCCTTTGTCGCGCTCGCCGCCCTGGCCTTTCAGCTGGATACGTTCCGCCTCGATTTTAGCGGCCTGGCGCTGGGCGTGCCGGTATGGGAACAGGTCAAAAACACCATGCTGATCACCCTGTGGGTGTTTATCGGCGTGGAGGGGGCGGTAGTCGTGTCCGCGCGGGCGCGACACAAGCGCGACGTTGGCCGCGCGACGCTGCTGGCGGTGCTGTCAGCCCTCGCGGTGTATCTGCTGGTCACCCTGCTGTCGCTGGGCGTTGTGCCGCGCAGCGAACTGGCCGAAATGCGCAACCCGTCGATGGCGGGACTGATGGTCAGGCTGATGGGGTCGTGGGGGGAGATCGTCATTGCCGCCGGGCTGATCGTGTCGGTGTGCGGCGCTTATCTCAGCTGGACCATCATGGCCGCGGAGGTGCCTTTCCTCGCCGCCACTCATAAAGCCTTCCCGCGCCTGTTTGCCCGTCAGAATAGCAACAACGCCCCCTCCGCCTCATTGTGGTTGACCAATATCAGCGTTCAGGTATCGCTGGTGCTGATCTGGCTGACCGGATCGGACTACGGCACGCTGCTGACCATTGCCTCCGAGATGATTCTCGTGCCCTATCTGCTGGTCGGCGCCTTTCTGCTGAAAATCGCCACTCGCCCGCTGCATAAAGCGGTGGCTATCGGCGCCTGTATTTATGGCATATGGTTATTATACGCGTCGGGGCCTGTGCATTTGCTGTTGTCGGTGGTACTTTACGCTCCGGGTCTTCTGGTCTTTTTGTACGCCCGACGTACGCACCAGCACGATCGTTCGCTCAAACGCCGCGAAGTGGCGCTAATTGGTTTATTGCTGGTTGCCGCTGTGCCGGCAACGTGGATGCTGGTGGGGTAAGCGGTCGCCCTGCCGCAGAACGCATAGGAGATACCCATGGCTGAACAACAGCCCCGCCCGATTCTGATCACAGGAGCAGGCCGCCGCATCGGCCTCGCTCTGGCACACCATTTTCTGCAACAGCGCCAACCGGTCATCGTCAGCTATCGTACGCCCTATCCGGCGATTGACGGCCTGCGCGAAGCGGGCGCGCTCTGCCTGCAGGCCGATTTTAGCAGCGATGACGGCATTCTGACCTTCGCTGAAGCGGTCAAATCACACACCAACGGTCTGCGCGCCATCATCCATAACGCCAGCGACTGGATGGCGGAAAAGCCGGGCGTCCCGCTGAGCACCGTCATCAACCGCATGATGCAGATCCACGTCCACGCCCCCTATCTGCTCAACCATGCGCTGGAGGCGTTGCTGCGCGGCCATGGCCATGCCGCCAGCGACATTATCCATATCACCGATTACGTGGTGGAGCGCGGGAGCGACAAACATATCGCCTATGCCGCCAGCAAAGCCGCCCTGGATAACATGACCCGCTCCTTCGCTCGCAAGCTGGCGCCAGAGGTTAAGGTCAACGCCATCGCGCCGTCGCTAATCATGTTTAATGAGGGTGACGACGAGGCCTATCGTCAGCAGGCGCTGGATAAATCGCTGATGAAAATCGCCCCTGGCGAAAAAGAGATTAGCGATCTCATCGATTACCTGTTTACCAGCCGCTACGTTACCGGCCGCTCATTCGCTGTCGACGGCGGCCGCCCGCTGCGCTAGTGGAAACGGCTCCAGCCGAGGATTAACAGCCAGGCGCACAGCCCCCAGCATCCCACTGCGCCTGCCAGCGCCAACGGCAGGCGCATGATCCCGGTGAAATACCACAGTGACAGCAGATAGATAAAATAGGGAAGAATCGACCACATGCCGAATACGATGGTCGCGCGCAGGGCTTCGATCCCCCGCTCGCTGGCGACAATATAATGGGCGATGAGCGCAAAGGTGGGAAACAGCGGGACCAGGCCAGCGATAGCGTAGTTTTTGGTTTTCGCCAGCACGCCAATCAGCACCACCACCAGCGCTCCCAACAGCCCTTTGATTAACAGCCCCATGCCCGTATGCCTTAACAGTGAATCAATAAGTTAGGGCAGCATAGCGGATTTAACGCTGTTTATAAAAGAGTAATGGCGGGTAAAATAAGTGCGGTGTATGTTACTTCTTTTACTAATGTGCAATAGACATGAATAAAATCGTTTTTGTTGAGGATGACCCTGAGGTAGGCACGCTGATCGCCGCCTATCTCGGCAAGCATGATATGGATGTGGTGGTCGAGCCTCGCGGCGACCGCGCTGAGGAGGTGATCGCGCGGGAGAAACCGGATCTGGTGCTGCTGGACATTATGCTGCCCGGCAAGGACGGAATGACGCTCTGTCGCGATCTGCGCGGGCAATGGCAAGGGCCGATTGTCCTGCTGACTTCGCTCGACAGCGATATGAACCATATCCTCTCCCTGGAGATGGGCGCCAGCGATTATATTCTGAAAACCACCCCACCAGCGGTCCTGCTGGCGCGACTGCGTCTGCATTTGCGCCAGCATATTGCTCCGGCAGGCGCCGGATCCGCCTCCTCAACGCTCACGCCACATAAAACCATCTCCTTCGGCTCGCTGACCATTGACCCGGTCAACCGCCAGGTGCTGCTTGGCGGAGAAAACGTCGCCCTGTCGACCGCCGATTTCGATCTGCTGTGGGAGTTGGCCACCCACGCCGGGCAGATTATGGACCGCGACGCACTGCTGAAAAATTTACGCGGCGTTACCTATGACGGGATGGATCGCAGCGTCGACGTGGCTATCTCCCGCCTGCGCAAAAAACTGCTCGACAACGCCACGGAGCCCTATCGTATTAAGACCGTTCGCAACAAAGGCTACCTGTTCGCCCCTCACGCCTGGGATAACTAAGCGGCCCTTCTGCGGCCCTGCGAGGGGCCCGCTCATCGCGCGCTCGCCGGCGGCAAAGTTATCACGTTTGCTGCCTGCTGCGTTCGTCCCTGGCGCGCACATTCATCACCGGAACTTGTCATATTGACTAAATCAATAGAATTAGCCGTACAGAACCCCATCACATAACTCCTCAATATGATTGTGCTCAAGGACTTACCGCTGTCAGAGTGGCATAAAGCCTGAAAACACAGGACTTTTGCATGATGAAATACGTTGTACTTTTGGCACTCTCACTGTTCACTTCTCTCTCTGGCTGGGCTTTTTCCCTCGACAACGCCGATATTCGACTCCTCTGTCCGCAGCGCGGGCAAATCGAGGTGATCCTTCATCGCTATGAACATACCCAGCAATCCTGGGGGCAGCATCACTTTGAAACCGGCGGCGGCCACGTTCGCCAGGGGCCGCTGCTGGTGATCCCGTTTGCCAACCTCGATCAGATGATTTACCACCAGACCACCGGCGAGTTTGCTTACTGGTATGCCGAAACGGAAAAACTGGTGCGCTGTCGGCTGCTGAGTCTGACGACCACCTATCCGGTAGACATTCCTTATTATCGTGAGTAGCGTATCCATCGACGCACAAAATACGATTGCCCTGCTCCCCCCGAGGGTGAAGAAATCACCGCATCGAGTGACACTGTCACCTTTTCACCATTCTGTCTCCAGGCTGGCTATTGTCAGGGGGCATAAACCCTGCTTTGATAGCGTATCGATGATATCCCCGCGCCTCGCCCGGGGATATCGATAACATTGACTCCCCGACGCGCAGAAGATGCCCCTGGGGCGCCAGACAGGTTTCTCTTGAATACGCGGTAATGTAATGAAAAAGCTGTTCGTGCAGTTCTATCTTCTGCTCTTCGTCTGCTTTCTGGTGATGACCATGCTGGTCGGTCTGGTCTATAAATTTACCGCGGAGCGCGCCGGACGGCAGTCGCTTGACGATTTGATGAAAAGCTCGCTGTATCTGATGCGCAGCGAGCTGCGGGAGATACCGCCGCGCGACTGGAGTAAGACCCTTAAAGAGCTGGACCTGAATTTATCGTTTGATCTGCACATCGAGCCGATCAGCAAATTTAAGCTGTCGGAAAGCTCGATGCAGCACCTGCGCGCCGGCGATATCGTCGCCCTCGACGATCAGTACACCTTTATTCAGCGCATTCCCCGCAGCCACTATGTGCTGTCGGTGGGCCCGGTGCCCTATCTCTATTTTCTGCATGAGATGCGCCTGCTGGACGTGGCGCTGATGGCGTTTATTGCTATCTCGCTGGCCTTTCCGGTGTTTATCTGGATGCGCCCGCACTGGCAGGACATGCTGCGCATTGAGACGGCCGCCCAGCGCTTTGGCGAAGGTCACCTCAGCGAGCGCATTCACTTCGACAGTATGTCCAGCTTCGAGCGGCTCGGGGTGGCCTTTAACCAAATGGCCGATAACATTAATGCGCTTATTGCCAGCAAAAAGCAGCTGATTGACGGCATCGCCCATGAACTCAGGACACCGCTGGTACGCCTGCGCTACCGTCTGGAGATGAGCGAGAATCTCACCGAGGCGGAATCGCAGGCGCTGAACCGCGATATCGGTCAGCTGGAGGCGCTGATTGAAGAGCTCCTGACCTACGCCCGCCTCGACCGCCCGCAGACGGAGCTCAGCCTGACGACTCCCGATTTTCCCGCCTGGATCAGCGATCACGTCGAGGATATTCAGATGGTTAACCCACAGCGCGAGGTCGCCCTGGCGACGCTGACCCACGGTAACTACGGCGCGCTGGATATGCGACTGATGGAGCGGGTGCTGGATAATTTGGTCAACAACGCCCTGCGCTACAGCAGCCAGCGGGTGGCGGTCAGCCTGACGCTGCAGGGTTCGCGCGCATCGTTGCTGGTTGAGGATGACGGCCCGGGAATCGCCCCCGAGGAGCGCGAGCGGGTGTTTGAGCCCTTTGTCCGCCTTGACCCCAGCCGGGACCGGGCGACAGGAGGCTGCGGCCTCGGCCTGGCGATTGTCCACAGTATCGCCCAGGCGATGGGCGGCGAGGTGCGCTGCGAGGCCAGCCCTCTCGGCGGCGCCCGCTTCTGCTTTAGCTGGCCGGTCTATCATCAGCTGCCTGATTTCACCTCTGTCTGAATAAAACTTGCGCAGAAGCCGCGGGCTGGGTATGCTGCAAAAATCTAATAGTATGTTGTAACTAAGGTGGTAATAATGGCCAGCTACGACCTCGTTGAACGTCTGAATAATACCTTTCGCCAGATCGAGCTGGAGCTGCAGGCGCTCCAGCAGGCATTAAGTGACTGCCGTCTGCTGGCGGGCCGGGTATTTGAACTGCCGGCGATCGGTAAGGATGCCGAGCACGATCCGCTGGCCACTATTCCGGTGGTGCAGCACATCGGCAAGACGGCCCTGGCGCACGCCCTGCGCCACTACAGCCATCTGTTTATCCAGCAGCAATCGGAAAACCGCAGCAGCAAGGCCGCCGTACGCCTGCCGGGGGCTATCTGCCTGCAGGTTACCGCCGCGGAGCAGCAGGATCTGCTGGCGCGTATTCAGCATATCAATGCCCTGAAGGCCACCTTCGAGAAGATCGTCACCGTCGACTCCGGCCTGCCCCCCACCGCCCGTTTTGAGTGGGTACACCGTCATTTGCCGGGGTTGATCACCCTAAGCGCCTACCGCACGCTGACGCCCCTCGTCGACCCGAGCACCATCCGCTTCGGCTGGGCCAATAAGCACGTCATCAAGAATCTGACCCGCGACCAGGTGTTGATGATGCTGGAGAAAAGCCTGCAAGCGCCGCGGGCGGTGCCGCCGTGGACCAGGGAGCAGTGGCAGAGCAAACTGGAAAGGGAGTATCAGGATATCGCCGCCCTGCCGCAGCGGGCGCGGCTGAAAATAAAACGACCGGTGAAAGTCCAGCCGATCGCCCGCGTCTGGTACGCCGGCGAGCAGAAACAGGTACAGTACGCCTGCCCCAGCCCGCTGATCGCCCTGATGTCCGGCAGCCGGGGGGTCAGCGTACCGGATATTGGCGAGCTGCTGAACTATGATGCCGACAATGTGCAGTATCGCTACAAACCGGAGGCGCAGTCGCTGAGATTGCTTATCCCGCGCCTGCACCTCTGGCTGGCTAGCGAATAGCCAGGCTGCCGACCATCTCTTCCGGGCGCACCCAGCTGTCGAATTCGGCTTCCGTCAGGTAGCCCAGCGCCAGCGCCGAGGCTTTGAGAGTCAGCCCCTCATGGTGCGCTTTTTTAGCGATTTCCGCCGCCTTGTCGTAGCCGATATGGGTATTCAGCGCAGTAACCAGCATCAGCGACTCATTGAGCAACTGACTGATCCGCTCGCGATTCGGTTCAATACCCACCGCACAGTGCTCGTTAAAGCTCGCCATACCGTCCGCCAGCAGACGCACCGACTGCAGGAAGTTGTGGATGACCATCGGGCGATAGACGTTAAGCTCAAAGTTGCCGGAAGCACCGCCGATATTCACTGCCACGTCGTTGCCCATCACCTGGCAGCAGACCATGGTCAGAGCTTCGCACTGGGTTGGGTTAACCTTGCCCGGCATAATCGATGACCCTGGCTCGTTTTCCGGGATGGCGATTTCACCAATGCCGCAGCGGGGGCCGGAGGCCAGCCAGCGGACATCGTTAGCGATTTTCATCAGCGAGGCCGCCAGGCCTTTCAGCGCGCCGTGGGCATGGACCAGGGCATCCACAGTGGCCAGCGCTTCGAATTTGTTCGGCGCGGTGACAAATGGCTGTCCGCTGAGCGACGCCAGCTCGGCCGCCACCCGTACGGCATATTCCGGATGGGTATTCAGCCCGGTTCCTACCGCCGTCCCGCCCAGCGCCAGCTCGGCAAGATGCGGCTGACTGGCTTCAATGTGCTTCAGGCTATGGTCCAGCATCGCCACCCAGCCGGAGATCTCCTGGCCTAAGGTGAGCGGCGTGGCGTCCTGCAGATGGGTGCGGCCGATCTTGACGATATCCCTGAAGGCCACTGCTTTTTCATTGAGCGTCGCCCGCAGCGCCTGCAGCGACGGGATCACTTTTTCCCGCAGGGCAATCAGCGCCGCGACGTGCATGGCGGTGGGGAATACATCATTTGAGCTTTGGCTCTTATTCACATCGTCATTGGGATGAATTTTTCGCGCCATCCCCCGTTCTCCGCCGAGCAGTTCACTGGCGCGGTTGGCCAGCACCTCGTTCATATTCATATTGCTTTGGGTGCCGGAGCCGGTCTGCCAGATAGCCAGGGGGAACTCCTGCGCGTGCTTTCCGGCCAGCACTTCGTCAGCGGCGGCGACGATCGCCCCGGCTTTCTCCGCCGTCAACAGTCCGAGATCCTGGTTAACCTTCGCCGCCGCCCGCTTGGTCAGCGCCAGGGCGTATATCAGCTCCCCGGGCATTTTTTCGGTCGAGATGCGGAAATGCTCCAGCGAGCGCTGGGTCTGGGCGCCCCAGAGTTTATCGGCCGGGACCTCGATGGCGCCCATCGAGTCTTTTTCACTGCGATGCGTTGTCATTACTTTCTCCTTGGATGAAAAGTGCGTCATAGCGACAAAGCTCACCTGCTTAAAAGACTAAGTATTGGCCAGATTGATAAGTTGTTTTGGTGGTTCGTGCCGCGAAGCGACATAAAAAAAGCCGCCCCGAGGGGCGGCCCAGACCGCTGACAAAATGCAATCGTCGGGATTGCCCGGCGGCGCTGCGCTTGCGCGGGCCTACAGAGAACTGCATAACTTATTGATATTGCTGTTTTTCGTAGACCAGGTAAGGCGAAAGCCGCCGCACGGCAGAAAGGCGCTCACCCTAACGAAAACAGGTTTGTCATCGACCAGCGCCGCCCCGAAGGGCGGCGTGGGTTACTTCACGCAGCGGGCGCACTGCGAGGTCTGGATCTGCTGGAAGAAGTCATTGCCTTTATCATCAACGAGGATAAAGGCCGGGAAATCCTCCACTTCAATTTTCCAGATAGCCTCCATACCCAGCTCCGGATAGGCCACGCACTCGAGGCTCTTGATGCTCTGCTGGGCCAGCACTGCCGCCGGGCCGCCGATACTGCCGAGGTAGAAGCCGCCGTGTTTGTGGCAGGCGTCGGTGACCTGCTGGCTGCGGTTGCCTTTCGCCAGCATGATCTTGCTCGCCCCATGGGACTGCAGCAGATCAACGTAAGAGTCCATGCGGCCTGCAGTGGTCGGCCCCAGAGAGCCGGAGGCGTAACCGTCCGGCGTCTTGGCCGGACCTGCGTAGTAGATCGGGTGATCTTTGACGTACTGCGGCAGCGCCTCGCCGTTGTCGATAAGCTCCTTCAGCTTAGCGTGGGCGATATCGCGGGCGACGATGATAGTCCCGCTCAGCGACAGGCGGGTGGACACCGGATACTGCGACAGCTGAGCCAGGATCTCGCTCATCGGCTGGTTAAGATTTACCTTCACCGCTTCGCCTTCCCCGGCCTGGCGCAGATGCTCAGGGATATATTTCCCCGGGTTGCTCTCCAGCTTCTCGATCCAGATGCCGTCGCGGTTAATTTTGGCTTTGATGTTGCGGTCGGCGGAACAGGAAACCCCCATCCCTACCGGGCAGGAAGCGCCGTGACGCGGCAGACGGATCACGCGGATATCGTGGGCAAAGTATTTGCCGCCGAACTGCGCGCCGAGACCAAGGTTCTGCGCCTCCAGCAGCAGCTCCTGCTCCAGTTGCACGTCGCGGAACGCCTGGCCGTGCTCGTTACCTTCGGTCGGCAGGCCATCGTAGTATTTGGTGGACGCCAGCTTCACGGTCTTCAGCGTCGCTTCCGCCGAGGTACCGCCGATCACGAAGGCGATATGGTACGGTGGACAGGCGGCAGTACCGAGGGTGCGCATCTTCTCGACGAGGTAATTTTTCAGCTTCGCCGGGGTGATCAGCGCTTTGGTTTCCTGGTACAGATAGGTTTTGTTCGCCGAGCCGCCGCCCTTGGCGATGCAGAGGAATTTGTACTCATCGCCATCGGTAGCATAGAGATCGATCTGCGCCGGCAGGTTGGTGCCAGTGTTAACCTCTTTATACATATCCAGCGGCGCGTTCTGCGAGTAGCGCAGGTTGTCCTGGATATAGGTGTTATACACCCCCTGCGCCAGGGCGGCTTCATCGCCGCCGCCGGTCCACACGCGCTGGCCTTTTTTACCCATGATGATCGCGGTGCCGGTGTCCTGGCAGGTGGGCAGAATACCTTTGGCGGCGATATCCGAGTTGCGCAGGAACTGCAGCGCGACGTATTTATCGTTTTCGCTGGCTTCCGGATCGTTAAGGATATCCGCCACCTGCTGCTGATGCGCAGGGCGAAGCATAAAGGAGGCGTCGTGGAAAGCATGCTGCGCCAGAAGGGTCAGCGCCTGAGGGTCAACTTTTAGCACTTCCTGGCCGGCGAATTCGGCGACGGAGACGTAATCACTGCTGAGGAGATAATACTCGGTGTCATCCTTTTTGAGCGGAAAAGGATCCTGGTAAACAAACGGTTTATTCGACATTGTACTCTCACTTACTGCTTTGGCTGATTATGTTTCAGGCAGGGACTCCATGTGCCTGTAGAAAAGCGAGTCGAACAATCTTACACAATTTTTTAACAAAAACTGAGACAAGGACGACTTTTTCTTTCAGCAGTTGCTTCTCCACCGTTTGCTGGTTTAATAGGGCGATAAAATTTACTTTGTTTGAAACAGGGATTGAGAATGCAAAAGCTGATTAACGCCGTGCAGAACTATGCATGGGGAAGCCACACCGCCTTAACCGAACTGTATGGCATCGCCAACCCGGACAATCTGCCGATGGCAGAGCTGTGGATGGGGGCGCATCCGAAGAGCAGCTCGCAGATCCTGGCGGCCGACGGCCAGCCGCGTTCACTGCGCGAGGTGATTGACGCGGAAAAAGCCGCTCTGCTCGGCGACAAGGTTGCCGCCCGCTTTGGTGAACTGCCGTTCCTGTTTAAGGTACTGTGCGCCGCTCAGCCACTCTCAATTCAGGTGCATCCCAACAAGCAGGCCTCGGAAGAAGGTTTCGCCCGCGAGAACGCCGCCGGTATCCCGCTCTCCGCCGCCGAGCGTAACTACAAAGATCCGAACCACAAACCGGAGCTGGTTTTTGCCCTGACGCCGTTCCTGGCGATGAATGCATTTCGCGAGTTCAGCGAGATTGTCACCCTGCTGCAGCCGGTGGCTAGCGCGCATCCGGCAATCGGCGCCTTCCTGCAGCAGCCGGACGCGACTCACCTGAGCCAGCTGTTTGCCAGCCTGCTAAATATGCAGGGTGAGGAAAAGGCCAAGGCGCTGCAGGTGCTGCGCGACGTACTGGCCCGTGAACAAGGCGAACCGTGGCAGACAATCCGCCTGATCGCGGAATTCTATCCGGACGACAGCGGCCTCTTCTCCCCGCTGCTGCTGAACGTAGTGAAGCTGAACCCAGGCGAAGCGATGTTCCTGTTTGCTGAAACGCCGCACGCCTATCTGCAGGGGGTGGCGCTGGAGGTGATGGCCAACTCGGATAACGTACTGCGCGCCGGCCTGACGCCGAAATACATTGATATTCCTGAGCTGGTTGCTAACGTCAAGTTCGAGGCTAAACCGGCGGGTGAGCTGTTGACCCAGCCGCAGCGTCACGGCGCGGAACTCGACTTCCCGATCCCGGTGGAAGATTTTGCCTTCTCCCTGCATGACCTCTCCGCCGAGGCCAGCGATCTGGCCCAGGCAAGCGCGGCGATCGTGTTCTGCGTCGACGGTGAAGCCGTACTGCGCAAAGGCGACCAGAGCCTGACCCTCAAGCCGGGCGAGTCGGCCTTCGTGGCCGCCAGTGAATCGCCGGTGCAGGTCAGCGGCCGCGGCCGCGTGGCGCGCGTTTTCAATAAGCTCCAGTAAGCGACTGACCCTTCAGGTCGCGCTTACTGTTGGTGATAACTCAGCCAGGCGGTCTCTCCGCCTGGCTTCATTTATGGATAAATGCTATGAAAAAATCGCTGGTCGCAGCAGGAGTCATCGTGGCGCTGGGCGTGGTATGGACAGGCGGCGCCTGGTTCACCGGTAAACAGCTGGAAGGCCGGATCGCCGATATGGTGCAGCAGGCAAACGCCCAGCTGCGCAGCAGCGCGCCGGAGTCAGGTCTGGAGCTGAGCTATCAGGACTACCAGCGCGGGCTGTTCAGCAGCCATCTGCAGCTGGTGGTGAAGCCGATCGCCGGTCAGGCTAACGGCTGGCTGGCCGCCGGGCAGAGCGTGGTGCTTGACGAAGTGGTCGATCATGGCCCCTTCCCGCTGGCCTCGTTAAAAGCCTTTAATCTGGCGCCGGCAATGGCGTCCGTCCACACCACGCTGGTGAAAAACGACGCCAGCCAGGCGCTGTTCGAGATAGCCAAAGGCGACACCCCCTTTACCGTCGATACGCGCATTGCCTACAGCGGCGACAGCCAGTCGGCTATCGTCCTTAACGCCCTCGACTACGCTAAAGGCGATGAGAAAGTTACCTTCAGCGGCGGTCAGTTCCAGCTCGACGCCGACCGCGACGGCAAAAACATCAGCCTGAAGGGCCAGGCCGGCAGCGGGCAGATCGATGCGCTCAACGAATATAATCAGAAGGTACAGCTGCGCTTCGTCAACCTGACCACCGACGGCGCCACCGAGCTGGCCAGCTTCAACGAACGTATCGGCCAGCAAAAAATGACCCTCGATAAACTGGCCATCAGCGTGGAAGGCAAAGAGCTGGCGCTGATCGACGGCATGGCGCTGGACGGCGGCTCGACGCTGACCCAGGACGGCAAAGGCGTGAACAGCCAGGTGAACTACACCGTCAACAGCCTCAAGCTGCAGGGGCAGAATATGGGCAGCGGCAAACTCACGCTGAAAGTGGATAACGTCGACGGTCAGGCGTGGCACCAGTTCAGTCAGCAGTACAGCGCGCAGTCTCAGGCGCTGCTGGCGAAACCGGAGCTGGCGCAGAATCCGGAGCTGTATCAGCAGGCCCTCACCGAAACGCTGTTCAATGCGCTGCCGATCCTGCTCAAAGGCAACCCGTCGGTGACCATCTCTCCGCTGAGCTGGCGCAATGCCAAAGGCGAAAGCACCCTCAACCTCTCGGTTCTGCTGAAAGATCCGGCCCAGGTGACCGCTCCGCCGCAGACCCTGGCGGACAGCCTGGATCGCGTGGTGCAGTCCCTGGACGGCAAAGTGGTGATCCCGGTGGATATGGCGACGGAGTTTATGACTAAGATCGCCGGTCTGGAAGGCTATCAGCCGGCCGATGCCGCCAAGCTTGCCGATCAGCAGGTCAAAGGCCTGGCGGCGATGGGCCAGATGTTCCGCATTACCACCATGGAAGATAACGCCATCAGCAGCAGTCTGCAGTACGCGAACGGCCAGGTGACGCTGAACGGACAGAAAATGCCGCTGCAAGACTTTGCCGCGATGTTTGGTCTGGAAGCGCCTTCGCTGCCGGACAGCGCGCCGCAGGAAGGCCAGCCGCAGCAGGAAGGCCAGCCGCAGCAGGATGACGCCGCTCCTCAGCAGGACGACGCCGCCCCGCAGCCGTAACTTATCGGTACAGGAGACGGCCAGCGCGCGCCGTCTCCCTCATTTTCGCGTCACCAGCCGCGGGGGCATAATCTGGTTTCGCGTCTCGCCAGTCCCCTCTTCCAGCCGCCGCAGCATCGAATCCGCCAGGCTTTTCCCCATCTCCCGCGCCGGGGTGGTCACCCAGGTGAGAGGCAGGTCGTCGAGGGCGGCCTCCGGCACGTCGGCAAACGCCGCCAGCGCCACCCGCTGCTCAAAGTAGCTCTCGACGCCATCTTCCCCGCTCTGTCTTCCAGCCCGTAACAGACCGAACCACGCGCCGGTGGCTACCACGTTGTTGTAGCACAGCACCGCGGTGATGGTCGGATTCTGGCGCAGCAGGCCGGTCATCGCCTCCGCCGCCTGCTTCTGACTGGACTCGCACTCCAGCACCCATTCGCTGTGAAACGGCAGGCCGTATTTCAGCAAGGTGGCGCAATAGCCGCCGACCCGCTCGGCGCGCGTCAGCGAAGCACTCTGCCCGCCGAGCCAGGCGATCCGCTGATGGCCGCGGCGGATAAGATGCTCCGTCACCAGCTGCGCCGCCTGCATGTTGTCCGGGCGGATCAGGTCGACATCGTCAAGATAGCTGGCGCGGGAAGCAAACACCAGCGGCACCCCCGCCTCCGCCGCACGCTCGCGCAGCTCGCTCACGCGGTCGATCGCCCCGGCGATAATCACCCCGTCCACCCCCTGCGCCGCCAGCGTATCAAACCGCTGGGCCATCTTTTCGCCGCTGCGGCCTCCCTGGGTGAGAAATACCATTTTCCCCTGCCTATCCAGGGCATCGGTGAGGCCGGCGGTTAATTCAGCATAAAACGGTTTTGACAGGTCGCTGACGATAAGGCCAATCACGCCGCTCTGCCCACCGCGCAGCGAGGCCGCCTGACGATTGCGCACAAATCCCAGCTGTTCGATAGCCTGATTAACCCGCTCGCCGGTGGCGCTGGAGATGCGCCCTTTGCCGCTCAGTACCAGTGAAACGGTACTCACGGAGACGCCGGCAGCCAGCGCCACATCATTGATGGTGATCTTTTTTGCGATAGCCATAACCTGCTGGCTGACTCCCTTGCCTGTCGATAAATCGTTTTATCATTGTGCGATCTTTATAAACCTTATTATCGCTTGAATATGTGATTTTTATCGCACTAAAAAGTGATAAAACGTTTTATCTTGCCGTGGCGTTAGTTCTCCCGACCACTTATGAATCAGGAACCGTGCTATGACGGCGAAAACAGCACCAAAAATCACCTTATGGGAATTTTTCCAGCAGCTGGGAAAAACCTTCATGCTGCCCGTAGCGTTGCTCTCGTTTTGCGGGATCATGTTGGGGATCGGCAGCTCGCTAAGCAGTCACGATGTTTTGAATCTGCTGCCGTGGCTGGATATGCCGCTGCTGCAGGCCATCTTTATCTGGATGAGCAAGGTCGGCTCCTTTGCCTTCAGCTTCCTGCCGGTCATGTTTTGTATCGCCATCCCGCTGGGTCTGGCGCGAGAGAACAAAGGCGTCGCCGCCTTCGCCGGCTTCGTTGGCTACGCGGTCATGAACCTGGCGGTCAACTTCTGGCTGACCGCGAAGGGTATTCTGCCCACCACCGACGCCGCGATCCTGAAGGCCAACAATATCCAGAACATTATCGGCATTCCGTCAATCGATACCGGGATCCTCGGGGCGGTGATCGCCGGGATTATCGTCTGGCTGCTGCATGAACGCTTCCATAACATTCGCCTGCCGGACGCCCTGGCCTTCTTCGGCGGCACCCGCTTCGTGCCGATCGTCACCACCGTGGTGCTGGGGCTGGTCGGGCTGGCGATCCCGCTGGTGTGGCCAGTCTTCGCCATGGGGATCAACGCCCTCGGGAAGATGATCAACAGCGCCGGGGATTTTGGGCCGATGATCTTCGGCACCGGCGAGCGACTGCTGCTGCCGTTTGGCCTGCACCATATTCTGGTGGCGCTGATCCGCTTTACCGAAGCCGGCGGCACCCTCGACGTCTGCGGCCACAGCGTCAGCGGCGCGCTGACCATCTTCCAGGCGCAGCTGAGCTGTCCGACGACCCACGGCTTCGCCGAAAGCGCCACCCGTTTCCTGTCGCAGGGTAAAATGCCGGCATTCCTCGGCGGCCTGCCGGGAGCCGCGCTGGCGATGTACCACTGCGCCCGTCCGGAAAACCGACATAAAATTAAAGGCCTGCTGATCTCCGGGGTCATCGCCTGCGTGGTCGGCGGCACCACCGAGCCGCTGGAGTTCTTGTTCTTGTTTGTCGCGCCGGTCCTGTATGTCATCCACGCGCTGCTGACCGGTCTCGGCTTTACCATCATGGCGGTGCTCGGGGTAACCATCGGCAACACCGACGGCAATATCATCGACTTCGTGGTGTTTGGCATTCTGCATGGCCTGGCCACCAAGTGGTATCTGGTGCCGGTGGTGGCGGCTATCTGGTTCGCGGTCTACTATGCCATCTTCCGCTTCGCCATCACTCGCTTCAATCTGAAAACGCCGGGCCGCGACATCGACACTGCCGCCAGCGTGGAGAAAGCCGTCGCCGGTACCATCGGCAAATCCGGGTATAACGTACCGGCGATTCTGGCGGCGCTCGGCGGCGCAGAGAACATTGTTTCGCTGGATAACTGCATTACCCGTCTGCGCCTGTCGGTGCACGATATGAGCAAAGTGGACGCCGCCGCGCTGAAAGCCCATCGCGCCATCGGGGTGGTACAGCTCAACCAGCATAATCTGCAGGTGGTTATTGGCCCGCAGGTACAGTCGGTAAAAGATGAGATGGCCACGCTGATGAATACCGTGCAGGCCTGATCCCACTAGTCCCCCTCCGCTACGGAGGGGGCGCTCGCTAAGGAAGCTCCAATGTTTGATTTTGCCACCCCTATCGATCGCCACGGCACCTGGTGCACGCAATGGGACTATGTCGCCGACCGGTTTGGCGCCGCCGATCTGCTGCCGTTCACTATTTCCGATATGGATTTCGCCACCGCGCCCTGTATTCTCGACGCCGTCAGCCAGCGGCTGGCCCACGGGGTGTTCGGCTACAGCCGCTGGCGCAACGAGGCGTTTCTCGGGGCGATTGCCCACTGGTACGCCAGCCGCTTTAACAGCGACATCGATCCGCAATCTGTGGTCTACGGACCGTCGGTTATCTATATGGTGGCGGAAACCATCCGCCAGTGGTCGAAAGAAGGCGACGGCATCGTGGTCCACACCCCTGCCTACGATGCGTTCTATAACACCATCACCGCTAACCGGCGGCGGATTGCCCCGGTGCCATTGATCCTGAAGGATAATCGGTGGCGCTGCGATATGGAGCGCCTGGAGGCGGCGCTGGCGGAGCCAAAGAATACCCTGCTGCTGCTGTGCAGCCCGCACAACCCAACGGGGAAAGTCTGGCGTCGCGAGGAGCTGGAGACCATGGCGGCCCTGTGTCAAAAACATGGCGTCAGGGTGATTAGCGACGAAATTCATATGGACATGACCTGGAGCGAACACCGCCATATCCCGTGGAGCGAGGTCGCTCAGGGACCATGGGCGCTGTTCACCTCCGGTTCGAAGAGCTTCAATATTCCGGCCTTTACCGGGGCCTACGGCTTTATCCCCGAAGAGAACGAGCGCGACAGCTACCTGCAGGCGCTAAAGGGTCGCGACGGGCTCTCTTCCCCTTCCGTGCCGGCGCTGGTCGCCCATATCGCCGCCTACCGCGACGGGGCTCCCTGGCTCGATGCCCTGCGCGACTACCTGCAGGCGAATATGCGCTATGTCGCCGACACGCTCAACAACACCTTCCCCGCGCTCGGCTGGCAGCCGCCGGAGGCCACCTACCTGGCATGGATCGACCTGCGCCCGCTCAACGTTGACGATCGCGCGCTACAGCAGGCGCTGATCGCCGAACAGAAGGTGGCGATTATGCCGGGTTATACCTATGGTCCTGAGGGCAACGGCTTTCTGCGACTCAACGTCGGCTGCCCGCGCGAGAAGCTGGAACGCGGTGTCGAAGGACTGATTGCCGCCCTGCGCAGCCTCAGCTGATTCGACGCGCAATCTACAGGTCATCGCGCCGGCGAAACGCCAGGTAACCGGCGCCGAGGGTAAAGACAGCGACAATCACCACCAGCAGGATAAACCCGTGGTGGTTGCTTGCCAGCGGGATCCCACCGACGTTCATGCCGAAGAAACCGGCGACGATGTTAATCGGCAGCGCGAGGACGGTGATCACCGTCAGGGTATAGAGGGTGCGATTGCTCTGCTCCAGCTGGCGGGCGCCAATCTCCTCCTGCAGCAGACTGATGCGCTCGATCAGGCCCGACAGATCGTTAAGCACCACGCTAAACTCTTCGGTGAACTGACGAAACGCCTGCACCACCGCGCGATCCATCCACGCCGGCGGCCGGTTAAGCAGCCGGAACATCGCCGCCGGCTCCGGCGCCAGCAGCCGCTGGAAGCGTAAAAGCATCCGCCGTAGCCGCGCCAGATCGGCCCGGTTGCGCTGCACGTGATTGCTCAGAAGACGCTCTTCAATAAGGTCAACATGGCGGCTGGCCTGGCGGACGACCTGCTCCAGCACCTCCTCCTGCTCCTCCAGCAGAAAGGCCAGCAGCTCAGTAGACGTGTTCACCCTGAGCGTCTGCAAGCGCGGCAGCATCCATTCGATAAACCGCAACGGTTTGAAACGCGCCGTCACCACCAGCCTGGGGCTACAGTAGAGCCACAGCGTGGCGGTTTCCGCGCTGGTATCCTGCGGACGAAACAGCACATCGTTAAGCACAGCGAACAGATTTTCCCCCTGTCGCTCAATGCGGGTGGTGTGCGAGCCGCTGCGGATCTCCTCGAAGAAAAAATCGGCCACCGGAAAGTGGCTGGTTAACCATTTCTCGGCGGTGGCATGATTAAGATTCAGGTGTAACCAGATAAACGCCTTGTCATCGGCGAGCGCCTGATAGCGGGCGCAGACCTCGCCAGAGGCGATCGGCTGCGGGGGGCGCTGTTCATGAAACAAATAGCCATGCACCAGGCCGGAAACTTCACTATCAAAATCGGGCTTTAACATCTTCGCGGTGACGTCTTGACTCATGGCTCCCTCAGGACAGGCACTGGCACCGTTGATGCCCGAATAGTGCCATCTTTCGCTATTTTCCGCGGGCTGGCAAGGTTAATAATCTGGTCATAAAACAGTAACCTGGCTGACATATGACGGCCAGTATCACGCTTCATCCCCTCGCCGCGCAGGCGATGCGATGGAGGCGAACAGAAGGTCTTCTTGCCTTTATGCTCAGGTGGTTATTAAAATAAATTTGATTATCCTCAAAACTTTTTTAGGCAGAAAGCGGTATTAATTTGCGCGCTTAATCATTGCTTTCACCCAGGTTTATTGAGGAGGAGACCATGAAAACCTATGACCGTAATCGTAACGCTATTGCTACCGGCAGCATGGTAATGATCGCCGGTAACGGGACGACGGGCGTGATTAAAGCTATCCATGGCGAGGGGAAAACCGCTGAGCAGTTGCGCCGGGCGGACTGCGTTGAAATCGACGGCTGCGAGGGCCGCTTCTGCCCGTTGGATCTGATCCGTCTCGGCTTCCATTAATTCCTGCCGCCAGGTCGTTAGTATCAGGCCACCTGTGGTGGCCTGCTCTTTTCCCGGGAAATAAAGCGTCTAGCGAAAGCTCCACTGAACACTCATCACAAAGATCGCCGGCACAATAATCCCGCCTTCCACACCGAAATAATCGGTGAAATTATATTGCAGGCCATGATAGAGGTAGGGCGAAAAACCGATGCCGGTGATTTTTTTGGCGGTGCGGTAGGTGCCGGAATCCCCACAGTGGCTGAAGGCATCAAAGAAAAATTCCCCGGTATAGGCATACACCCCTTTCAGTACCCAGCCGGTATCGTTTTTCAGCCAGTCGCGGCGCACGCCGAGAGTCAGGCAGCGATCGTCAAAGCTGTTTTTCATCGTTCCGACCAGCACGCTGTATTTTGAATCCTGAGAAAACTTGCGCTCCACCGAGAAAAAGTTGTTATTGAAATGTTCGTTATATTGTCCGTGGTTACCCGTCATATGATAGACATAGGAGCCGGTATTCATCGAATAGAGGCTTAATTCCCCGGCCTGCGCCGACGGCATGGCAACCATTAGTAGCGCTGATAACAAAATCCATAATTTATTTACCATTCAGTAACCTATGCCATACCCGTAAAAAGAACCCGGCATGCTAGCACCGCTTAGCTAAACCAAAGGGCAATCAGATAAACCGACGCTCTTCGCGGCGGGAAAATATGACGCTATCTGCACTATAGCAGTCGCCCTCTCGCCTGGTGAGCGCCTGCGGTTATACTGGAGAAACATTCCCGTAATCGTTAAGGACCGCTGTGTTAGCCACTCTCCTCGTTGCGCTGGTCGCTATTATTCATCTCGCCATCCTGGTGCTGGAGATGTTTCTCTGGGAAGGCTCCGCCGGGCGCCGGGCCTTTAACCTCAGCGCCGATTTCGCCCGGCAGACCCGGGTGCTGGCAGCCAACCAGGGCTTGTATAACGGCTTTCTGGCCGCCGGCCTGGCATGGGGGCTGTGGCTGGGGGCGCCGGGGGTGCAGGTGGTTATCTTTTTCCTGGCCTGCGTGCTGGCCGCCGGGATTTTCGGCGCGCTGACCGCCAGCCGCAAAATTCTCTATATTCAGGCGCTGCCCGCGCTGCTGGCGCTGGTTGCCGTGCTGACGCAAGCGTAGGGCCTTGATCCAAAACAGAGAAAGCAGGCGCTAAGGCGGGTACTATTTGCCCCCTTTGGTCGGTCATCGACCGTTAATACCTTCTGAGTTCAGAGGCATTTTTATGACATGGCAATCCTTCAAACAGGCCTGGCTTATCCGGTTCTGGTCTCCTGTCCCGGCGGTCATTGCCGCGGGCATTCTCTCTACCTACTATTTTGGCATCACCGGCACCTTCTGGGCGGTGACCGGCGAATTCACCCGCTGGGGTGGTCAGCTGCTGCAGCTGCTGGGCGTCCACAGCGAACAGTGGGGCTATTACCAGCTGATACATCTCGAAGGGTCGCCGCTGACCCGCATCGATGGCAGGATGATCATCGGCATGTTCGGCGGCTGCCTGGCCGCCGCGCTGTGGGCGAATAACGTCAAACTGCGCCTGCCACGCAGCCGGATCCGCATTGCGCAGGCCGTGGCGGGCGGCATCATCGCCGGGTTCGGCGCACGGCTGGCGATGGGCTGCAACCTGGCGGCCTTCTTCACCGGCATTCCGCAGTTCTCCCTGCACGCCTGGCTGTTTGCCATCGCCACCGCCATCGGCTCCTGGTTTGGCGCCCGCTTCACGCTACTGCCCCTTTTTCGCATCCCGGTAAAAATACAAAAGGTGTCCACCGCCTCGCCGTTAACCCAAAAACCGCAGCAGGCGCGCCGCCGTTTCCGCCTGGGGATGGTGGTCTTTTTCGCCATGATCGGCTGGGGCCTGCTCACCGCCGCAGACCACCCGGCGCTCGGCCTGGCGATGCTGTTTGGCATTGCCTTTGGCCTGCTTATTGAGCGCGCGCAGATCTGCTTTACCTCCGCCTTTCGCGATATGTGGATCACCGGCCGGACGGTGATGGCGAAGGCGATTATCTTCGGCATGGCGGCGAGCGCCATCGGTATCTTCAGCTATGTGCAATTGGGGATGGCGCCGAAAATTATGTGGGCCGGTCCTAATGCGGCGATTGGCGGGCTACTATTTGGCTTTGGCATCGTGCTGGCCGGCGGCTGTGAGACCGGCTGGATGTACCGGGCGGTGGAGGGCCAGGTTCACTACTGGTGGGTTGGGCTGGGCAACGTCATCGGCTCAACGCTGCTCGCCTGGTGCTGGGACGATATCGCCGCCCCGCTCGCCACCCACTGGCAGAAAGTCAACCTGCTGAACGCCTTCGGTCCCTTTGGCGGACTACTGGCCACCTATCTACTGCTGCTGATCGCCCTGCTGCTGGTGATCGCCTGGGAGAGACATTTTTTCCGCCGCCAGGCGGCGGTCCGGACCGTGAAGGAGAGCGCATGAAAAACATCATCCCTGATTATCGCCTGGATATGGTCGGCGAACCCTGCCCGTATCCGGCGGTCGCTACCCTGGAGGCAATGCCTTCCCTGCAAAAAGGCGAGATCCTCGAAGTGGTCAGCGACTGTCCGCAGTCAATCAATAACATTCCGCTTGATGCAAAGAACCACGGCTACACGATGCTGGATATTCAACAGGATGGCCCAACCATTCGCTATTTGATCCAGAAGTAGCGCCGTTTTCCCGCCGGCGGCCTTCCCCGCCGGCGCTTGTCTTCTCGTTCCCGCCTCGCCGTTCGCTTACGCATCGCTGACCAGGTAGCCAAACGATTGCAATAGATTGTAACACTTGAAACCGTGTTCCAGTTACGCAATAACCATTAATATAACGCGCCTATATTATTAAAATGCGAATAAGTTATTTAGTGAATGGTTTCTGCCGCTATCGGCCAAAGCCGCACACAGCGACACGATAAGGATCGAAATGGAACTGCTGGTCAGGCTGGGTCATTTTTTTGAGCAAGCGCGTTCTGACGCCGACTATGCCACCTTCGCCAATGAACTGCGTCGGCATAAGGTCTCCTACTACATCTATTTTGTTTCCACCGGCAATATGAATTTCGTAATGGCAAACGACGAGGTGGTCTCGGTAAAAAGCGCCCGCGGGCTGCTGCGCGTTCGCGCTGAGGCCAGCCATTGTCTGACCAGGGCCGCCGTTATCCGCCACTTTGCCCGGGCCATTAACTTTGAACAGTACTGCCGGGATCTCGCCAGCGCCGGGGTGTTTAAATGGATCGTCGATCTGGAAGAGGAGACCCGGCACTACTGGTCGAAGGATAATACGCTGTTATATAAAGAGTGCCTGATGCCCCCCTGAACCGGTCTCAGGGGGAGGCGGCGAGGGTCAGCCTTTAATCGCGGGTCTGCACCCAAAAGGCGTGGATCAGGCCAGGAATATAGCCCAGCAGGGTCAAAATGATATTGAGAATAAACGCCCAGCCGAAGCCTTTTCCCAGCAGCACACCCAGCGGCGGCAGAATGATAGTGAAAACGATTCTCCAGAATCCCATAACCTCTCCCTTCGTCTAACGTCAATTTTTTACTAAGCTATTCAATAGTTAAGCATAGACGCTTTTCGTCGTTTCGCCAGCAGGCAGCCCCCTCATCTCTGGTAACAAAAATCATTCCCTGCCGTCACGGGCAAAAAAGACCGGGAAAACATTCACTTTTCCCCTCTCCGGCCCGCAGGCCCTGGCAAAGCGCACAGATTGTCAGTTGACCAATCAGGGGGACAGGGCTAAGCCTGGAGGAGTTTCATCACATCGAGTCGTTTTACCAACCGGAGAATATCCATGAGTAAACTTGGGATTAATGGATTTGGTCGTATCGGACGTCTGGTGTTACGTCGTTTATTAGAAGTCGACAGCAGCCTGGAAGTGGTGGCTATCAACGACCTCACTTCGCCAAAGGTGCTGGCCTACCTGTTGAAGCATGATTCAAACTACGGCCCCTTCCCGTGGAGCGTCGACTTTACCGAAGATGCGCTGATCGTCAACGGCAAAACCATTACGGTGTATGCCGAAAAAGAGGCGCAGCATATTCCATGGCAGGCGGCAGGCGCCGAGGTGATTGTGGAGTGTACCGGGTTCTACACCTCGGCCGAGAAATCGCAAGCCCATCTCCAGGCAGGCGCGCGCAAAGTGCTGATTTCCGCCCCCGCCGGCGAGATGAAAACCATCGTCTACAACGTCAACGATGACACCCTGACCCCGGATGACACCATCATCTCCGTGGCCTCCTGCACCACCAACTGCCTGGCGCCGATGGCCAAAGTTCTGCAGGATGCCTTCGGCATCACCGTAGGCACCATGACCACCATCCACGCCTATACCGGCACCCAGTCGCTGGTGGACGGGCCGCGCGGAAAAGATCTGCGCGCCTCCAGGGCGGCGGCGGAAAACGTTATCCCGCACACTACCGGCGCGGCAAAAGCCATTGGACTGGTGATCCCTGCCCTGAGCGGTAAGCTGAAAGGCCATGCCCAGCGCGTACCGACCAAAACAGGCTCAGTGACGGAGCTGGTATCGGTGCTGGAGAAAAAGGTGACTGCGGATGAGGTCAATCAGGCGATGAGGCAGGCGGCTGAGGGCAATGAATCCTTTGGTTACACCGAAGAGGAGATCGTCTCTTCCGATATCATCGGCAGCCATTTCGGTTCGATCTACGATGCTACCCAGTTGGAGATTGTGGAGGCCGGCGACGTACAGCTGGTGAAAACCGTCGCCTGGTACGATAACGAATACGGCTTTGTCACCCAACTGATCCGCGTGCTGGAGAAATTTGCCCGCTAAGTGAACGGCGGACAGCCTGCGCTGTCCGCCGGTTCTGTGTGGAGTGCCTCAGGCCTGCAGATAGACCACCTGGGTCTGCAGGTACTCATTCAGGCCGTGGCGGCCATCTGCGCCGCCGATCCCCGACTTACGCCAGCCGGCGTGGAACCCCTGCATCGCCTCAAAGTTCTCACGGTTGATATAGGTTTCGCCAAACTTCAGTCCCTTAATCGCTTTCATCGCCACGTTCAGATCGCGGGTATAGATTGAGGAGGTCAGGCCATAATCGCTGTCATTGGCCATCGCCAGCGCCTCATCGAGGGTCGAAAAGGCCACCACCGGCAGCACCGGACCGAAGGTTTCCTCATGGATAATGTCCATCTCCTGACGTACATCCAGCAGCAGGGTCGGCGGATAAAAATAGCCTTTGCCCTCCAGCGGCTGACCGCCCAGCGCCACCCGCGCCCCCTGCGCCACTGCCTTCGCCACTTTGCCCGCCACCTGGTCCCGCGCCGCCGCGTTGATCAGCGGCCCCATCGCGATGTCATCCCGCGTCGCCGGGTCGCCAAACTGGACGGCCTTCATCGCCTCACCGAGGCGGTTGACGAAGCGGTCGTATATTCCCTGCTGAACATAGACCCGCTCGACGCAGTTACACACCTGCCCGGTGTTAATCACCCGCGAGTCCACTACCGCTTTCACCGCCAGCTCCAGATCCGCATCGTCCATTACAATGGCAGGCGCTTTGCCGCCGAGCTCGAGGCACACTTTGGTGATATTTTTCGCCGCAGCGGCCATAATTTTTTCTCCCGCCGCCACGCTGCCGGTCATGCTGACCATCGCCACCTTCGGATTGCCGGCCAGCTCCTGGCCGACGGTTTCCCCACGGCCGAGCACAAGGTTAAAGACCCCTTTCGGCAACCCAACCTGATGGACAATCTCGGCAAAGGCGATGGCATTATTGGGCGTAAATTCGCTGGGCTTAATGACGATGGTATTTCCAGTGATCAGGGCCGGCGCCAGCTTGCGGGCGATAAGAAAGAACGGGAAGTTCCACGGCAGGATCCCGGTGGTCACCCCCAGCGCGCGTTTAAAGACAAGGATATTCTCCCCCGGGCGATCGCTCTGGACGATCTCACCTTCGTAACGGCGCGCCCATTCTGCCATATAGTCGAGATAGTCCGCGGTGAACGCAACCTCCACCGCCGCCAGCTGCTGGATCTTGCCGCCTTCAGCGACAATCAGCCCGGCGATCTCGTCGGCACGCTGACGGATACCGGCGGCAATTTTGCGCAGCCAGCCCGCACGCTCAATGGCCGGCAGCGCTTCCCAGCCGGGCTGGGCGCGCTCGGCGGCGTCAATCGCCAGCCGTGCCTCTTCGGCAGTCCCGTCCGGGATCCGCGACAGCAGCGCTTCGGTCGCCGGGTTAAGCACGTCGATCCAGCCGTCGCCGCGACCGGAAACGAACTGGCCATCAATATACATCGGGTGTTGAACGGGTGCTGTCATGGCTGCTCCTGTGGTGCATTTGTATTTAACAGGTGATTTTTTTGTTAAATATCGGGCGGATAAGCCGCTGTTCGGCAGCACATTGACGCAGTTCTGTGAGCTGATTCATAAAAACGGGCCAAAAATGCCCGCTTGAGGTTACATTTTAATAACACAAATTGCCCGTTTGCGACGAATCTGCCGTAAACGGGCATTTTTCAGCCGAGGGTGCGGGCCTGCAGCGCCCCGGCAAGCTGGGCGTCCTCCCGCAGCTGTCGCCAGGCGTCGAGGATCTCCGGCGGGAAGGTGACATGGCTGATGAAGTCTTTTCCCCGCGGACCGTACCCTTCAGGGGTATCCTGCAGGCGCGGCAGCTCGCCCAGCAGCAGCGCCAGGTAGCGGGTGACCGGCCAGAGCCCCGCTCCGCCGCCCGCGAACCCCAGTTGGCCATCGGTCTGCTCCAGCACCGGCGAGCAGCCGGGAAAGCTCAACCACTGCGGCGGCGTCGTCGCCCCCTGCCAGACGCGGGCGAAGGTAGCCATGGTTCGCCGCTGCATAGTCGGGTCCTGAATGACGATCCCGCGACGATGGGCAAGCCCCCGGCTCTCCAGCGTGGTCCGGGTAAAACGGGCGTTCTCACCGCAGTTGGTTGACTGGTCCTCCACCACCAGCCGCGAATGGGGGATGTGCCAGTAGTCATGAGCAATGTCGGCCAGAACATGCGCTTCCGGGCGGCCATCCACCGGCAACGTACGGTAACGGGGATCCTGGCGCACCGCCTCGTAGAGATAGCCCGTAGAATGTCCCACGCCGCCGCTGATCAGCAGCGGGACCGCCTGCGCCGCCGCCAGACGGCAGGCGGCGTCGATGGTTGGGATCACGGCGTTGCCGGCCAGCACTACCACGTCCACCTGCGGCAGCGCGGGCAGCGTCGCCAGATCGTCCTGCGCCAGCCAGGCGCCGACCTGGTTAGCCGCCGCCAGCGTCGCTGCCGACAGCGGAGGAAATTGTTCTGCCATTCTGTCTCCTTAATCCTCTCTCAGCCGAGCGGAGAAGATGCTTTCGCTATCATAAACGCCGCCTGCCGGAAGGCATAGCGGCGTCGATTTGTAACCATTTTGAAATAACAAGAAACATCTAAAAACAGGCGGGTTGCACCTGAACAACTCACTATGAAAATAACAAAAAACAGCAAAATCAGGTGGAAAATAAAAAATAGCGTCGCGGTTATACCAGTTCAAAGCGCGCCATAACGCCCAGTTTGCCAGCGATAAACTTGCCAATTGTAACCTTCAACCCTAAGTTGCTTAACAATTACACAACCTTTTCACATCAGGTTGCACCCTGCTCGTACAGAGTGACACCTGACCTATCTACCGTGGCGGGAGAACGTTTCGTAATGAGCAATCCACAAGACAACACTGCATCCATTCTGCAGAAAAACAAGAAGGTACTGATCGCGAGCCTGACAGGCAGCGCCATCGAATGGTTCGATTATTTTCTCTATGGCACCGCCGCCGCGCTGGTGTTCAACAAAATCTTCTTTCCGATGGTCGACCCGGTTATCGGCCTGATCCTCTCCTGGCTCTCCTTCTCGCTGACGTTTTTTATCCGCCCCATCGGCGGCGTGATTTTCGCCCATATCGGCGATCGCATCGGCCGCAAGAAGACGCTGGTGCTGACCCTGTCGCTGATGGGGAGCGCCACGGTGGCGATCGGACTGCTGCCCACCTACGAGATGGTGGGCCTCTGGGCGCCGGCCCTGCTGATTATCCTGCGCATTATTCAGGGCATGGGTATCGGCGGCGAATGGGGCGGCGCGCTGCTGCTGGCCTATGAATACGCGCCGGAAAAGCGGAAAGGCTTTTTCGGCAGCATTCCCCAGGCCGGGGTGACCATCGGCATGTTGATGGCGACATTTATCGTCTCGCTGATGACGCTGTTCGATGAGGCGCAGTTTCTCGCCTGGGGCTGGCGCATACCGTTCCTGCTCAGCTCCGTCCTCGTTTTTCTCGGCCTGTGGATCCGCAAAGATATCGACGAAACGCCCGCCTTTAAGCAGGTGAAAAAATCCGGCCAGGTGGCGAAGGCCCCGCTGCGCGATACGCTCAAGCACCACTGGCGGGAAGTGCTGATCGCCGCCGGCCTGAAAGTGGTGGAGACCGCCCCCTTCTATATCTTCTCCACCTTTGTAGTCAGCTACGCCACCACCACCCTGAGCTATCAGAAGTCGCAGGCGCTGGAATCCGTGACCCTGGGCGCGCTGGTGGCCACCGTGATGATCCCGCTGATGGGGCTGCTGTCAGACAAGGTGGGTCGGCAAAAGATGTACACCCTGAGCGTGGTGCTGCTGGGGCTGTTTATCGTCCCGTGGTTCCTGCTGCTCGACACCGGCACCGGCTGGGGCATCATGCTGGCGACGATCGTTGCCTTCGGCATCCTGTGGGCGCCGGTAACCGCGGTGCTCGGCACCCTGTGCTCTGAGATTTTCAGCGCCAATGTGCGCTATACCGGGATCACCCTCGGCTACCAGTTGGGCGCCGCGCTGGCCGGGGGCACCGCGCCGCTTATCGCCACCGGTCTGCTGGCAAAATATGACGGGGACTGGCGGCCGGTGGCCGTTTATCTGGGCGTTACGGTGGCGATTTCGCTCCTGGCGATATTCTGCGCCAGCCGGATGAAGTCCGCGCTGAGCACGGCCCCCTCCCGGGCGGAAAGCGCCTGACCGCCGCCCGCCAGGGCTACTACGGCGCCGACTATCCCGCCCGGCGGCGCTGCGCTTGCGCGGGCCTACGGGGAGATCGCGCCGCGGGGGAAACCGCTTATTCCAGGTCCGGTAAGCATGTAGGCCCGGTAAGGCGCCAGCCGCCACCGGGCCGAAACAGGCGTCAAGTCTTCCCCCCTGCTTAGCCGGCCGCCAGGGCCGGCGGGTGTCAGGCGCTCTGGTTGCCCAGCTGAAGCTGCCCCTCGCGCCGCTGCTTCAGCTTCCAGAAGCCCCACAGCGCGATAAACCACAGCGGAGAAGCCAACAGCGCCAGCAGCGTGTCCGGGTCAAAGATCATGATGAAGATAGCGAACGCGAAGAACAGCAGGCTCACCCAGCTCATCACTACCCCGGCGGGCATCTTAAAGATCGACCCGGCGTGCAGGTCCGGACGCTGACGGCGGTAAACCAGATAGGCCACGAGGATCATCCCCCAGCTGAACACCACCATAATCGCCGCCAGGGTCGAGACGATGGTGAACAGGGTCATCACGTTCGGCACCAGAAACAGCAACAGCGTGCCGATCAGCATGCAGAAGCAGGAGAACAGCAGGCTGCGCACCGGAATGCGGGTACTGCGCGACAGGATACGAAACTGCCAGTGCGCATGCTTCTCCACCGACAGGCCGTACAGCATGCGGGTGCTGGAGAAGACCCCGCTGTTGGCCGAGGACATCGCCGAGGTCAGCGCCACAAAGTTAATCACCGCCGCGGCGGCAGGCAGCCCGGCCTTGGCGAACAGCGTCACGAAGGGGCTGGTCTCCGCCGACACCCCCGGCCACGAGGCGACAGCGATGATCACCACCATCGACAGCAGATAGAAGATGATAATCCGCAGCGGCAGAGCATTGATCGCCTTGGGCAAAATGCGCTGCGGATCGCGGGTCTCCGCCGTCATGGTGCCCAGCAGCTCAATGCCGGTAAAGGAGAAGATCGCTATCTGGAAGCCGGCGAAAAAGCCGGTGATGCCGTGGGGCATAAAGGCCGTCGGGTCGGTGAGATGGCTGAGGGAGGCCGTCACGCCGTCCGGGGAGGTCCAGCCGGTGGCAATCATCCAGCCGCCGGTGCCGATCAGGGCGATAATGGTGATCACCTTGATCAGGGCGAACCAGAACTCCGCCTCACCGAACATTTTCACCGACAGCAGGTTAAGCAGGAACAGAATCGCCAGCATGCTGAGGGCCGGCATCCACGCCGACAGTTCCGGGAACCAGTACTGCATATAGCTCCCGCAGACCACTACGTCGGCGATACAGGTCACCACCCAGCTTAGCCAGTAGGTCCAGCCGAGGTAAAAGCTGGCCTGCGGCCCGAGATACTCGCCGACAAAGTCGGCAAACGAGCGGTAGTCATGGCGGGTGAGCAGCAGCTCGCCCATCGCCCGCATCACCATATAGGTAAAGAACCCGACCAGCACATAGATAACCAGGATCGAGGTGCCGGCGACGGCGATGTTGCGCCCCGCCCCCATAAACAGTCCGGTGCCGATGGCGCCCCCGAGGGCAATCATCTGGATATGGCGGGCGCTGAGCCCGCGCTTAAGCTGTGACGCGCCTTCACCTCCGGCGGCAGGTGACGCCTGATGTTGATGTTCAGTCATGGTGTTTCCTCAGGCTGGTTGCGGGAGACGAAGGGCAGCGGCGCGGAGCAACAGCCCGGCGCGCTGGCCGGTGGCGACCCCGGCGTTGGGAAAGAGGATATAGGGGGCCCGGGCCTGCACCACCCAACGTTTCTCTGCCTGGCGGGCGATCTCATACCCTGCCGGGAGCGCGGTGAAGTTTTCAACGTCTGCCGCGAGATTAAGCGTAAATTCCCCCTCGCGCTTGATGATGCTCTCCTCGACCAGGAAGTAGTCCACCGGCGCTTTGTCGCGCGGCGGCAGCGGCGCGTCAGCGATCCAGGCCCGGATCGCCGCGTCGGCGGCGGCGAACAGGCTGAGATCGTTGGCGCCGAACGGCATCACTTTCCCCAGCTCCAGGGTGGCGCTTTGCGCGGCGAACTTTTCGCAGGTGAAATGGGTGAAGGTGCCGCCCGCTTCGGTATGGCGCACGACGGCGTCCATCCCGCTGGCCTGCAGCAGCTGATAGAAATCGGGCGAAAAATCCCCGGCGTGGGCCGGGAGCAGCGCAAACTGGCGATACAGCGATCCGCGAATGGCGGTGTGCATATCGAGATGACCACGGTTGACCGGCCCCGCCGCATCGGCGGCGCGATAAAAAGCCTGCACCGCCTGCTCCAGCGCAAAAGCCCGCCGCGACTCATTTCCCGGGGTGACCGCCAGATGGCGGCCGCCGAACAGGCGATTCAGGTCGTTATGCAGATAGCGGCGCGCGGCGCGGATCGCCGGCAGATTACCAAAGACGATCAGCAGCGCCTGCGTGAGCGGCTGCCGCCCCTGGCTCAGATCGTGGGTTAGCTGCAGCAGCAGTTCAATCGGCGCGGTCTCATTGCCATGCACGCCGGCGGAGAGGATCGTCGCCTGGCGCCACGGCGCCGTCGGCAGCAGCTGTAAAATGCCCTCGCCCAGCCAGCGGGCCTCGATGCCCGCCGGAAAGGTCCACGCCTGCAGGCGGCAGTGCAGTAAATCGTTAACCAGGTGCTCCATCTGCCGCTCCTTAACGCTGAAAATCATAGACCGCGCCCAGGCGCAGGATCTGCGTCAGCTCATCCAGCGCCTGATAAACCTCGCGCAGCAGCTGCGGGTCCGCCAGATCGCGGGCATGCAGCCGGTCGCGATAGTGTTTTTCCACCCATGCCGTCAGCTGCTGATAACGTTCGTCGTTCATCAGGCTATGGGCGTTGACCGCCTGGCGCTCCGCCTCGTTGAGCACCACCCGCAGCCGCAGACAGGCCGGGCCGCCGCCGTTGCGCATGCTTTCCCGCAGGTCAAAGACCGCCACTTCATCGATCGGCGATGCGCTATCGGCGGCGAGATCGCTGAGATAGCGCCAGACGTTTTCCCGCTGGCGGCACTCCTCCGGCACCACGATCAGCATCTTGCCGTCTGGTTTGCTCAGCAGCTGGCTGTTGAACAGGTAAGAGGCTACGGCGTCGTCGAGCGAAACCCGCTCGTCCGGCACTTCCACGCTGGTGAACGGGATATCCAGACTGTCGCTTTTAGCCCGCAGCGTGGCCAGCACTGTCGCCTGATCGACAAACGCCTGCTGATGGTGGAACAGCACATGGCGATTGCTGACCGCGATGACGTCGTTATGAAACACGCCGCGATCGATAGCCTGCGGCGCCTGCTGGGCAAACACCGTGTAGCGCGGATCCAGCTGATGCAGGCGGGCCACCGCTTCGCTGGCCTCGAGGGTCTGCCGCGCCGGATACTTCACCGGGGCGATACCGCCGCTGGCGCGTCGACCATAGACGAAAAACTGCACCCCCTGCCGGTCATATTCCCGGCAGAAGCGGTTATGGTTGGCCGCCCCTTCATCGCCGAGGTCGCCATGCTGCGGCAGCGCCGCATGGTGGGCAAAGTAGCGCGGATCGGCGAACGTGGCGCCAAGGATCGCCGAGGTGGTGGGCGCCTCCTGCATACGGTGCAGCTTATTGTTCAGGTTGGCGACGGTGAAATGGACTTTGCCATCGGCGCTGTCCGCCGACGGTGAGACGGTCGCCGCGTTGGCGGTCCACATCGACGAGGCGGAGCTGAAGGCGGAGAGCAGCTGCGGCGCCGCGTGGGCCGCCTGCCGGATAACCTGCTCATCGCTGCCCTGGAAACCCACTTCACGCAGCAGACGCAGATTCGGCCGCGGCTGCGGCGGCAGAATGCCCTGCACGAAGCCGCGATCGGCCAGGGCTTTCATTTTATACAGCCCCTGCAGCGCCGCCTTTTTAGGGTTAGAGAGACCATCGCGGTTATTTTGCGAGGCTTCATTGCCGACGGAGAGTCCGGCGTAGTGGTGCGTCGGGCCGACCAGGCCATCAAAGTTTGCTTCAAAACCAGACATATGTCCTCACAGGATCCGTTATCAGAATGGCAGGCCCGGCGATACCGTCGCCGGAAGCGTCAGCGTATCGCTGACCAGAGAGGCCATCGGCCAGGCACAGTAGTCGGCGGCATACCACGCTGCCGCGCGATGGTTGCCGGAGGCGCCCACCCCGCCAAACGGCGCTTTACTCGATGCGCCGGTCAGCGGCTTGTTCCAGTTGACGATCCCGGCTCGCGCCTCGTCCGCCAGCTGATCAAACTGCGCCGCATCGCTGGAGATCAGCCCGACGGCCAGGCCATAGCGGGTCTGATTGGCGAGGCGAATCGCCTCCGGGAAGCCGTCGTAACGGATAATCGTCAGCAGCGGGCCAAAGTACTCTTCATCCGGCACCTCAATACCGGTGACGTCGACGATCCCCGGGGTCAGCACCGTGGAGCGCGGGTCAGGCTGGCGCATGCGCAGCAGCACCTTGCCGCCGAGCCCCTCCAGTTTTTGCTGCGCCGCCAGCATGTTCTGCGCAGCGTCGAGAGAGATCACCCCGCCCATAAACGGCGCCGGCTGATCATCCCACTTGCCGGCGCGGATCTGCGCGCTGGCCTCTACCAGCCGCTGCAGCAGCGCATCCCCCTGCTCGCCGCGCGGCACGATCAGCCGGCGCGCGCAGGTGCAGCGCTGCCCGGCAGAGATAAACGCCGACTGGATAATCACATGCAGCGCCGCATCGATATCGGCCACGTCGGCGACGATCAGTGCGTTGTTGCCGCCCATCTCGAGGGCCAGCATCTTCTCCGGCTGGCCGCCGAAGTAGCGATGGAAGTGGAAACCGGCCGCCGCGCTGCCGGTGAACAGCACGCCGTCGATATCACGATTTTCCAGCAGCGCCTGGCCGGTGGCTTTTCCGCCCTGCAGCAGGTTGATCGCCCCGTCGGGGATGCCCGCCTGCTGCCACAGCTGGACGGTCATTTCAGCGGTAGCCGGCGTCAGCTCGCTGGGTTTAAACACAATGGTGTTCCCGGCGATCAGCGCCGGAATGATATGTCCGTTGGGCAGGTGGCCCGGGAAGTTGTAGGGGCCAAAGACCGCCATCACGCCGTGCGGTTTGTGGCGCAGCAGCGCTTTACCGTCCGGCAGCGTCGACTCATGAAAGCCCGTCCGCTGGTGATAGGCTTCGATGGAGATCGCGGCCTTGCCGATCATCGCCTGCACTTCGGTGCGGGTCTCCCACAGCGGCTTGCTGGTCTCGCGGGAAATCAGGGTCGCCAGCGCCTCTTTATGCGTCTCCAGCAGCGCGGCAAAACGCTGTACGACGTCAATACGCTCGGCCAGCGGCCGGTGCGACCAGGGATAAAACGCCGCGCGCGCCGCGGCGCAGGCCGCCTGGACGTCGTCAGCCCCCGCGCTGGCCGCCTGCCACAGCAGCGACTGATCCTCCGGGGCCAGTTTGCTCATCGTTGCGCCGCTGCCTGGCAGCCACTGCCCGGCTATAAACTGTGCTTTTACCGCCATGATCTGTTGTCCTCTGGATTCAGGGTTACCGTATAAACGCGGTCGGTTTCACTGACCTGCAGCGCGTCCAGCGCGGCGCTGTCAAGCGAGACCTGCTCTTCGTGGGCCACCAGCAGCGCCCGAAAGTTGTCGAATTGACCGTTGGCGACGAGGGTCGGCGCCGGCAGGTCGCCCATCAGCTGCCGGACAGGCAGGCGCTGGCTGTCGCGCACGGCGCGGATCTGATCGGTGTCCGCCTCCAGCACCGGACCGGCATCGAAAATATCCACCGAGCCGCGCCAGCTGAAACCCTCTTTCTCGAGGATCGCCCGCGCCGGGGCGGTATTGGGATGCACCTGACCGATGACCCCGCGGGCCGCTTCCGGCAGCAGTGAGATATAGATCGGGTACGCCGGCATCAGTTCGGCAATAAAGGTTTTCATGCCGGTGCCGGTCAGCCGGTCGGCATCGGCGAACGGGATGTCAAAGAAATGATGGCCCAGCGCATCCCAGAACGGCGACTGTCCCTGCTCATCGCTGCAGCCGCGCAGTTCGGCAAACAGATGCGGGGAGAACCACTCGCGAAAGGCGGCGATAAATAAAAAGCGCGCCTTGGAGAGCAGCAGACCATTGCGGTTGCGCTGATACGCCGGGTCGAGAAACAGCGTACACAGTTCGCTGTGCCCGGTGTGGTCATAGCTGAGATTAAGCAGCTCCTGGGGCTTATAGACTCCCAGCGCTTTCGAGGCGCGCACCGTTTTCTGAATGCGAAAATTGTAAAATGGCTCATCCAGGCCCACCGCGACCTCAATGGCGCTCACCCCCACCACCCGCGCCAGCGCGGTGTCCTCCAGCACAAACAGGAAACCCTGCTGGCTGCGCGGCAGTTCGCCGGCGAAGGTCTCGATACTGCGCCGGATCCGGGCCGCCAGGCGCCCGACGTCATGCGGTAAAGAGGTCATGCCGACCCCCGCCCGCGCGGCGAGGCGGACGATGTCGTCGAGATCGTTTTCCCGTACGGGACGAAATAGCATCACAGGCCGTCCTCCCGGTTAGCGGGTTAAGCGGGCAACGGCGCGATCAAGGCGCACGAAGGCTTCCGCAATATCCGCCAGCGGGATATTGAGCGCCGGCGCGAAGCGCAGCACGTCCGGGCCGGCAATCAGGGCGATCAGCCCCTCTTCCGCCGCCAGGTTGGTCAACGTTTTGGCCTTGCCGCGCAGCGGCCCCGCCAGCTCAGCGCCGATCAGCAGACCGGTGCCGCGCACGGCGCTGAACGCATCGTAACGGGCAGAGATCGCATTCAACTGGTCAACGATCAGCGCATGGCGCTCGCCAACGCCCGCCAGCAGCGGCGCATCGAGATGGGCCAGCACGGCGTTAGCGACGGTTGCCGCCAGCGGGTTGCCGCCGAAGGTGGTGCCATGGGTGCCTGGCTGGAAGACCTGCGCCCAGGCCTCTTTCGCCAGCATCGCGCCGATCGGGAAGCCGCCCCCCAGCCCTTTGGCGCTGGTGAGAATGTCCGGGACGACGTTGTAATGCTGGTAGGCGTAGAGATGGCCGGTACGCCCGGCGCCGGTCTGCACCTCATCGAATATCAGGGTGGCATGATGGCGATCGCAGAGGGTACGCAGCGCCTGCAGGAACGCCGGGTCCGCCGGGATCACCCCGCCTTCGCCGATAATCGGCTCGACGATCACCGCGCAGGTGCGCGAGGAGATCGCCGCGGTGACCGCCTCGATATCGTTATAGGGCAGATGGGTAATGCCCTGCGGCAGCGGAGCATAATCGCTGGAATATTTCGGCTGGCCGCCAACGGAGACGGTGAACAGCGTGCGGCCGTGGAAGGCGTGGTTGAAGGCGATGATTTCGCTTTTTTCACCGCCAAACTTATCGTGGGCATATTTCCGCGCCAGCTTAAGGGCCGCCTCGTTGGCTTCGGCGCCGGAGTTGCAGAAAAACACCTTGTCGGCAAAGGTCGACTGCACGAGGGTTTTTGCCAGCTGCAGCACCGGCTCGTTGGTATAGCCATTGCCGATATGCCACAGTTTCGCCAGTTGATCCTGCAGGGCCTGAGCCAGCGCCGGGTGAGCATGGCCCAGGGCGTTCACTGCGATGCCGCCCGCCATATCGATATACTCTTTCCCCTGCTGGTCCCAGACGCGGGAGCCCGCCGCTCTGACCGGAATAAACGGCGCGGGGGCAAAACAGGGAACCAGGTAAGCGTCAAAATCTTCGCGAGTCATACTGCCTGACATAATTTATCTCCGGAACGTAAGACGACGGAAAACGCTCCCGTCGCGTTGGACAATCGACATTAACCCTGCCCCTCGGCTTATTTTGGGCACGAGCGCGCCCGCTGCGATGGTAAAAATATTCACCACAGAAAAATAAAGCCCTATTCTTTTTACGGGTAATTGTTAATTCATGGTTAATGCCATGTTGTTGTGTGGGCTAATGCTGGCCTGTGAACAACAAGATTGTCAATACGGGCAAAAGCAATTTATTCACTTTTTGAAGATCATCAAGATAATGAAAAACATAGAAAAAATATTTTCTTATGCACTTAAGTGAATAAAAAGTGAATTAAAATGCACAGATTGCGGGTGGTTGACGTGCGTAGTTATTCACTTAAAAAATAAAAAATCTAACAAAAATTTAAAAATCGGAATTGCCGTCAAATACCGCTTTATAAAATTGGTGATACCATTCATTGCACAGAGTTTACTGCTGTAGCTATTCCACGGTTTTACACGACATAAATAACACTGAGAAACAGGACTCTTATGGAAAAGTTATCTTACGCATCTGAAAGTAGTACATCTCCATGGACCACCTACCTGCGCCAGATCGACCGCGTCGCGCCTTATCTCGGCGATCTTGCCTACTGGGTGGAAACCCTGCGCCATCCGAAGCGCGCGCTGATCGTCGACATTCCTGTGCAAATGGACGACGGCACCATCCGCCACTTCGAGGGCTATCGCGTTCAGCACAATCTGTCGCGCGGACCGGGTAAAGGTGGTGTTCGCTACCATCCGGATGTCGATCTTAACGAAGTCATGGCACTTTCTGCCTGGATGACCATTAAGTGCGCCGCGGTCAATATTCCTTACGGCGGGGCCAAAGGCGGCATCCGCGTCGACCCCTTCTCCTTGTCGGAAGGTGAACTGGAGCGTCTGACCCGCCGCTACACCAGCGAAATCGGCATTATTATCGGGCCGCAGAAAGATATTCCGGCGCCGGACGTCGGCACCAATGGCAAAGTGATGGCATGGATGATGGACACTTACTCCATGAACCATGGCACCACCATCACCGGCGTGGTCACCGGCAAACCGATCCACCTCGGCGGCTCCCTCGGTCGTGAAAAAGCCACCGGACGCGGCGTGTTTGTCACCGGCCGGGAAGTTGCCCGTCGCGCCGGTATCGAAATTGAAGGCGCCAAAGTGGCGCTGCAGGGCTTTGGTAACGTCGGTAGCGAAGCGGCCCGCCTGTTCGCCGGCGTCGGCGCTCGTATCGTGGTTATTCAGGATCATACCGCGACCCTGTATAACGAAGGCGGAATCGATATGGCCGCCCTCACCGCCTGGCAGGCGGAGAAAAAGCAGATTGCCGGTTTCCCGGGCGCCCAGGAGATCGATAAAGACGCCTTCTGGACCACCCCGATGGACATCCTGATCCCGGCGGCGCTGGAAGGGCAAATCACCCGCGAGCGCGCGGAGAAGCTGACCTGCAAACTGGTGCTGGAAGGGGCCAACGGCCCAACCTATCCGGAAGCGGACGACGTGCTGGCCGAGCGCGGCGTGATCGTGGTGCCGGACGTTATCTGCAACGCCGGCGGGGTGACCGTCAGCTACTTTGAGTGGGTACAGGACATGGCCAGCTTCTTCTGGAGCGAAGAGGAGATCAACGCCAAGATGGACCGCATTATGACCGACGCTATCGTGCACGTCTGGGATAAAGCCGCCGAGAAAGAGTGTACGCTGCGCACCGCCGCCTATATCGTGGCCTGCGAGCGCATCCTGATGGCGCGTAAAGACCGCGGCATCTACCCGGGCTGATCCCCATCAGCAACCGCATCAGGGGTGGCCTTGCGCCGCCCCTTTTTTTCTTTGCCGCGCCGTTAACCGCCGAGGATGTGCGCTATCTGACGAGGAGTTGTTCGGCAAAGGTGACAACGTCACGCAAGTAATAACCATCCGCTGCCCGTAGGGGATTATTTTTCGATTAAATCAAAGTCGCCCTGGGTATAGCGTAAGCCAGTGATGTTGTCGGCAGTGAAAATATGTTCGATGGTGAGGATGTCCTCCGCCGCGAGGGTAATATTCGCGGCGCCGGCATTGTCGCGCAGGTGAGCAATTTTCCTCGCCCCCGGGATAGGCACGATATCCTCGCCTTTGCTCATCACCCAGGCAAGGGCAATCTGCGCAAGGGTCGCGTCATAGCGGGTGGCCACCTGCTGAAGGCGCTCAAGCAGCAGCTGGTTTTTGCGCATGGTTTCGGCCTGGAAGCGCGGCAGATGGCGGCGGAAATCATCCGCTGCCAAAACGCCGGGATCGGTAATTGTCCCCGTCAGGAAGCCGCGGCCAAGCGGGCTGTATGGCACAAAGCCGACCCCCAGCTCGCGGCAGGTGTGGAGAATACCGGCCTCCGGCTCGCGGCTCCATAGCGAATATTCCGTCTGCACGGCAGCGATCGGATGTACCTTGCAGGCCCGGCGCAGCGTCTGAGCAGATACTTCCGACAGACCGATATGGCGAATTTTACCCTCTTTAACCAGATCGGCCATAGTGCCCACCACCTCTTCCACCGGTACCGCGGGATCGACGCGGTGCTGATAGAGCAGATCGATGGTCTCGACATTCAGTCGCTTCAGCGACCCTTCCACTGATTCGCGAATACGTGCCGGACGGCTGTCAACGCCGGCCATCCGCTCCAGACCCTGGCCGGTCGGCAAAATACGAAATCCAAATTTGGTGGCAATCTGCACCTTATCGCGAAAACCTTTAATCGCTTTTCCGACCAGAACTTCATTATCGAAAGGACCATATACTTCGGCGGTATCCAGGAAGGTCACGCCCATGTCCATGGCGGCATGGATCGTATTTATCGCCTGCGACGTTTCAGCGCCGCCATAGGCAAAACTCATCCCCATACATCCGAGACCTAATGCAGAAACCTGAAACTTCTCTTTTCCAAGATAACGTGTTTTCATCTTATTTTCCTTAATTGCTGAATGGCATTAAATATATACTTCCCTTTCATATTGATAACAATTAATCTATTCCGAACGCGGTGTTAGCTGGAAATTAACAATGAAAACTTTGCCCGATCTGCAACAAATAGAAATATTAATACTTATAGTGAAACATGGCAGTTTTCGTCAGGCCGCTAAAGCGTTAAACCTTTCCCCACCGGCCCTTACCGTCGCTATTAATCATCTGGAAGAAAAGTTAGGCGTGCGCCTGCTAAATCGCTCAACGCGCAGTTTGTCATTAACCGCAGTGGGTGAGGAATTTCTTAATAATATAACGCCGGTGGTCAATGATTATCGCCGGGTGGTGGACAGTCTGAATTATCACCGTCTGACTCCGGAAGGCGTGGTGAAAGTTAATTTACCGCGCATTGTTATTGACCTGTTTTTTCAAGACTATTTTATCGCCTTTAAAAACGCCTGTCCCAATGTGACGCTCGAACTGTATGCCACCGATCGGAAAGTCAATATTATCGAGTCCGGTTTTGACGCCGGCATTCGCTATTCGCAGGATGTGCCCAAAGAGATGATTGCCATCCCCTTTGGCGAGAAACTATCGCTGATCCCGGTGGCCAGCCCGGACTATATACGCGAAGCCGGAGAGCCCGACACCCCGCAGTCATTAGTTAATTTCCGCTGCATTAACCGCTGTTTTCCTGGTGGTGAGAAGTACCGCTGGGAGTTTATTGGCCCCAGCGGCGAGCTTAGCGAGGTCGCGGTTAAAGGCGATCTGGTCGTCGATGCCGATAGCGCAATGATCCAGGCCGCGGAGAGCGGATTAGGCATCGCCTTTGTCTATCAGTCGCTGGTGACGCAGCAGCTGAGCGCGGGCAGCCTGGTCCATTTGTTACCCGACTACCGCTATCCTGCCGACCATTTCTGCGTCTACTACCCAAGCCGGAAACATATTCCCGCCCCCCCTGCGGGCCTTTATCGCCTGGGTGATGGCGCAGAATAAAAATATCCTCGGTCAGCAGACCGCACGACACGGATCGCGGCCGGAAGATTAACTACAATTAACGTACATACCGTTAACCAATTTCTATCTTTCATCTTGAACTCCGGCGGTTATCCGGCATAAAATCGTTAGAGCTCTAACGATATTGACAGACGACCTATGGACAATCGACAGCTTACCTTCTCCCATCTTTTATACCTCACCGCGCACCACTGGCGGCTGGCGGTCAATCGTCGGCTGAAAAATCTCGGTCTCAGCCAGGCCAGCTGGGTGGCGGTAGCGTCCATCGCCCGCCACCAGCAGCCGCTGTCGCAAAGCGAACTGGCGCAGGAGCTGGGGGTGGAGAGCCCGACCATTGTGCCGTTGATCCATCGTCTGGTCGCCCTCGGACTGGTTGAGCGCATCACCACCGCCAGCGACAAACGTAAGCGACTGCTGGTGGTCACCGACAAAGGGAAGGCCCTCTATGAACAGGTCAAAACGGTGGCTGACGATCTGCGCGAAGAGATCCTGACGGCGATTACCCCACAGGAGCAGGAGCAAACCCAGCGGGTGCTGGAAAAGCTGTTGCGCGAAGTGGAGAAGAAATAATGCCCCGTCGCCAGGATAACCCCTACGCCCCGCATGACTGGGCGCCGCATGAAAAACCGGCTCTGCTCGGTTCGCCGTCGACGCCGCTGCACAGTCCGGCGAAACGCCTTGCCTACGGCGTGGTCGGTCTGCTGGTATGTCTCACCGGCGCGCTGGGCAACGCAGTGGTCACCGCCAACCTGCAGCTGCTGCAGGGTACCTTCGCCGCCTGGTCGACAGAAATCGCCTGGCTGCCGGCGGTATACGTGATGACCAACGTCTCCATCAACCTGCTGCTGGTGAAATTCCGCCAGCAGTTTGGCCTGCGCGCTTTCACCGAAGGCTTTTTGGTGCTCTATGTGCTGGTCACCTTTTTCCACCTCTTCGTCAACGATCTCAGCTCAGCGATGATGGTTCGCGCCGCCCACGGCATGGTGGCCGCGGCGCTCAGCTCGCTGGGGATTTACTACCAGGTACAGGCCTGGCCTGCGCGCCATCGCCTGAAAGGGCTAACTATCGGCATCACCGGCTCGTCACTGGCCATTCCCCTGGCGCGCCTCTTTTCCACCGAACTGCTGCAGACCGATGAATGGCGCGGTCTCTACTTCTTTGAGCTGGGCCTGGCGCTGGTGTCGCTGGCCTGCGTCATCGCGCTAAAACTGCCGCCAAGCGATCGTAAAAAAGTGTTCGAAAAAAAGGATTTCATTACCTTCTTTCTGCTGGCGCCCGGCATGGCGCTGGTGTGCGCCGTGCTGTCGCTGGGGCGGCTCGAGTGGTGGTTTGAAGCGCCGTGGATCGGCTGGGCGCTGGCGGCGGCGGTAATACTGATCGTCGCTGCGATTACCTTCGAGCATAACCGCAGCAACCCCCTGCTCAATACCAAATGGCTCTCCAGCGGCAGCATCGTGCGTCTGGGCCTGATTATGCTGTTGATCCGCATCGTGCTGGCGGAGCAGAACACCGGGGTCATCGGCTGGCTGCAGTACGTTGGCCTGCAAAACGAACAGATGACTAACCTCGCGTGGTCGATTTTCGCCGGTATTCTGTGCGGGATCATTGCCAGCTGTCTGACGCTCAACCCGCAGAAGCTCTACTGGCCGACCGCCACCGCGCTGGCGCTGATCATGATAGCCTCGCTGCTCGACAGCCAGTCCAACGCCCTCACCCGTCCGGAACAATTAATGTTCAGCCAGTTTTTACTCGGCTTCGGCAGCGCCTTCTTTCTGGCCCCGGCGATGCTCGCCGGGATTGGCGGCGTGTTTGCCGACCCGCGCAACCTGGTCAGCTTCTCGGTGCTGTTCGGCATGAGCCAGAACATTGGCGGGCTGCTCGGCTCGGCGATCCTCGGCACCTTCCAGACCTGGCGTGAGAAATTCCACTCCAGCCAGCTGGCGGACCAGATAACCACCCTGAACCCGCTGATCGTCGAGCGGCTGCAGCAGTACAGCCAGATGTATCAGAGCCAGATTGGCGACAGTACGCTACTCAACGTTCAGGCCACCACCCTGCTGCAAAACGCCGCGACGCTGCAGGCCAATATTCTCGCCTGGAATGATACCTATCTGCTGACGGCGGCGATCTCCGCCGGGACACTAGTGTGGGTTTTCTGGCGCTTAATTCGCTTACGACTGACTGCCCGTATCGCGTTGCAACGCGCTACCGGCAGCAAATAATTATCATCATTTCATCTCTGGAGTCGTTATGAGTCAGCAGGATGCGGCCAAACAACAGGCCAACACCCGGAATAATATTCGCGTGGTTTCCATTTTTACCGCCGCGGCGATAGGCCTCGTCGGCGTGCTGGTGATCCTCTACGCCTGGCAACTGCCGCCGTTCACTCGTCATAGCCAGTTTACCGACAACGCCTATGTGCGCGGGCAGACCACCTTTATTAGCCCGCAGGTCAACGGCTATATCACCGCCGTCAACGTCAAAGATTTCGCGATTGTCCAGCCGGGCGAGGTGCTGTTCCAGATAGACGATCGCATCTATAAACAGCGGGTGCATCAGGCCCAGGCTACCCTGGCGATGAAAGAGGCCGCGCTGCGCAATAACCTGCAACAGCGCAAAAGCGCCGAGGCGACGATCGCCAAGAATGAAGCCGCGCTGCAAAACGCCCGCGCGCAGAATCTGAAAATCCAGGCCGATTTAAAACGCATCCAGCAGTTAACCGCCGACGGTTCGCTGTCGATCCGCGAACGTGATTCGGCGCGGGCCAGCGCGGCGCAAGGGGCGGCGGATATTGAGCAGGCGAAAGCGGCGCTGGAGATGTCGCGCCAGGACCGTGAATCGACCATCGTCAATCGCGATTCGCTGGAGGCCGACGTGGCCGGCGCCAAAGCGGCGCTTGAGCTGGCGCAGATCGACCTGCAGAATACCCAGATTATCGCCCCCACCGGCGGCCAGCTGGGGCAGATCTCGGTGCGTCTTGGCGCCTATGTCAGCGCCGGAACCCATCTGACCTCGCTGGTTCCGCCGCAGCACTGGGTGATTGCCAACCTCAAAGAGACCCAGCTGGCCGAAGTACGCGTTGGCCAGCCGGTCACCTTCACCGTAGACGCGCTCAACGGCGAGACCTTCCACGGCAAGGTGCAGAGTATCTCCCCGGCGACCGGGGTGGAGTTCAGCGCCATCTCTCCGGACAACGCCACCGGCAATTTCGTCAAGATCGCCCAGCGCATCCCGGTGCGTATTACGGTCAACGACGGGCAAAACAACAGCGAACGCCTGCGGCCGGGGATGTCGGTGCAGGTGACTATTGATACCCGTGCGGAGAAACAACCATGATCCGCCCGGTCGCCCTTGCTATCGTTCTGGCGCTGGTCGGCTGTCAATCCGCCGATGTGCAGCGCGCGCAGCCGACCCTGACCATTCCTGCCGCCTGGCGGGCCGACGTTGGCCCGGCCAGCCCGGTGGAGGGCGTATGGTGGCGCAATTTTCATGACAGTACCCTCAATCAGTATGTCGACCAGGCGCTGCGCTATAACAGCGATGTGCTGATCGCCCGCGAGCGGGTGAATGAGTATCAGGCGCGCGCTTACGCCGCCGACAGCAGCCTGTTTCCGTCACTGGACGCCAGCCTCACCGGCACCCGCGCCCGGACGCAGTCCGCCGCCACCGGCCTGCCGATCCACAGCACACTGTATAAGGGCGGCCTGACCGCCAGCTATGATGTCGATATCTGGGGAGCGAACCGCAGCGCGGCCAACGCCGCCGGGGCCAGCCTTGAGGCGCAGAAAGCCGCCGCCGCCGCCGCCAATTTGAGCGTCGCCAGCTCGGTGGCCGTTGGCTACGTCACGCTGCTGTCGCTGGATGAGCAGCTGCGGGTGACCCAGCAGACGCTAACATCAAGGGAAGACGCGTGGCGCCTGGCCAAACGTCAGTTTGAAACCGGGTATACTTCACGCCTTGAGCTAATGCAGGCGGATTCGGAGCTGCGGTCAACGCGGGCGCAGATCCCGCCGCTACAGCACCAGATTGCGCAGCAGGAAAATGCGCTCAGCGTGCTGCTCGGCGATAACCCTGGCGCGGTAAAACGCGGCGAGTTCGCCCAGCTTACCCCGCTGCGTCTGCCGTCGCAGCTGCCGTCCACCTTGCTCAACCGCCGTCCGGACATCGCTCAGGCCGAGCGCCAGCTGGTGGCCGCCGACGCCACGCTGGCCTCGTCGCAGGCGCAGCTGCTGCCCTCTATTAACCTGACCGCTACCGGCAGCCTGCAGGACCGGACGCTGCCGGATCTGCTGGACAACCCGCTGCGGCTGTGGAGTCTTGGCGGCAGTATTCTGGCGCCGCTGCTAAACCGCCAGGCGTTAAATGCCCAGGTGGACGTCTCCATGGCCCAGCGCAACCAGGCGCTCTATAGCTATGAGAAAACGGTGCGCAGCGCGTTCAAAGAGGTCAATGACAGCCTGGACGCCATCAGTCGCTATGGCGAACAGTTATCCGAGCTTCAGGAACAAGAGACCGTTGCCCAGGAAACCTTACGTATTGCACAAAACCGCTACCGTAACGGCTACTCTTCTTATCTGGATGTGCTTGATGCCCAGCGAACGCTGTTCTCCACCCAGCTTAGCGTGGTGCAGGTGAAGAACAACCTGCTGCTGGCGCAGATCGATCTGTACCGGGCGCTGGGAGGCGGCTGGTCTGACTCATCAGGGAGCTAAATGGGGAAGCGTCATATGCAACAACAGTGGTCGGCAGTAGACAATTATTTGATTAAGGCCTTAATTCCCGGCGATCCTGTGCTCGATCGGGTACTGGAAAACAACCATCGTGCCGGGCTCCCGGCACACGATGTCGCCGCCAATCAGGGTCAGTTTCTCGCCCTGCTGGTACGGCTAACCCAGGCTAAGCGGATACTGGAGATCGGCACCCTCGGCGGCTATAGCACCATCTGGATGGCGCGCGAGCTTCCTGCCGACGGCCAACTCCTCACCCTGGAGGCCGACGCGCATCATGCCCAGGTGGCGCGGGAGAATCTGCAGCTGGCGGGCGTTGACCAGCGGGTCACGCTACGGGAGGGACCCGCGCTACAGTCCCTGGAGGCGCTTGGCGAATGTCCCGCTTTCGACCTGATCTTCATCGATGCCGATAAGCCGAATAACCCCCATTATCTGCGCTGGGCGCTACGTTATTCCCGCCCAGGAACCTTAATTATTGGCGATAACGTGGTACGCGACGGCGAAGTGGTCAACCCACAGAGCGCCGACGAGCGCGTTCAGGGCGTGCGTCAGTTCATTGAGATGATGGGCGCCGAGCCACGGTTGACGGCAACGGCGCTGCAGACCGTGGGCACTAAAGGCTGGGACGGCTTTACTCTGGCGTGGGTAAACGCTTAAGCGTGGACGCCTGACCAGTAGCCCCGGTAAGCGCAGCGCCACCGGGGACAACCAGCCAGGCTATGGGGTAATTTGCTCCATCGCCTGTAACACTCGCTTGTCCGAGATAGGATACGGGGTGCCCAGCTGCTGGGCGAAGAAGCTGACCCGCAGCTCCTCGATCATCCAGCGGATCTCCCGGACATCGTCGTCCTCACGGCGGTTCGGCGGTAGCTTATTCAGCCACTGCTGCCACGCCTGCTGCACGCTCTCCACCTTAAGCATCTGCGCCCGATCGCGGTGCGGATCGATAGCCATCTTCTCCAGACGCTTTTCAATCGCCTGCAGATAGCGCAGCGTATCGCCAAGACGGCGGAAACCGTTGCCGGTGACAAAGCCGCGATACACCAGACCCGCCATCTGCGCTTTGATATCCGACAGCCCCAGCGCCATGGTCATATCCACCCGGCCTTTCAGCCGTTTGTTGATATTGAACACCGCGGTGAGGATCTGCTCGACCTGTTTAGCGATCTCCACCACCGTGTCGTTGAGCTCGGCTCGCACTTTATCGTGCAGCTGACTAAAGCCCTCTTCCGTCCACACCGGACCGCCCGCTTCGTCGATAAGCTTATCAACGCCGCAGGAGATGCAATCGTCAATCAGATCCAGCACTTTGCCGTACGGGTTAAAGTAGAGACCAAGCTTGGCTTTATTCGGCAGTTTCTCGTGCAGATACTTAATCGGCGACGGGATGTTGAGCAGCAGCAGGCGACGCAGACCGCGCCACATGGCCTGCTGCTGTTCCTGTGGATTATCAAACAGTTTGATGGCCACGCTGTCGCGCTCGTCCACCAGCGCCGGCCAGGCTTTCACCTTATAGTTACCGCGCTTCTGTTCGTAACTCTCCGCCAGGGTGCCAAAGCTCCAGATATGCAGCCCGCTCTGCTCAATACCGTCATCAGCGACCGCCGACAGCGTCTCCTGCACTTTGCCCTTCAGGGCGTCTTTCAACGCCTGCAGCGAGCGCCCTTCCTGCAGCTTCTTGTTTTTATCATCCACCACCCGGAAAGTGATTTTCAGGTGATCGGGCACCTGATCCCACTGCCAGGCTTCGCGGTCGATGGTCACGCCGGTCATCTTACGCAGCTCGCGCTCCAGCGAATCGAGCAGCGGCAGCTCAAGCGGCGTCGCCCGGCCAAGAAACGCTTCCGCATAGTTGGGAGCCGGGACGAAATTGCGCCGTACCGGCTTCGGCAGCGATTTTATCAGCGCGATAATCAGCTCGCGACGCAGACCAGGGATCTGCCATTCAAATCCGGCCTCCTCCACCTGGTTGAGCAGCGGCAGCGGAATATGCACCGTCACGCCGTCGGCGTCAGCGCCCGGTTCAAACTGGTAGCTAAGCCGCAGCTTGAGGTTGCCCTGATGCCAGAAGTTCGGGTAGTCCAGCTTGCTGACCTGCTCCGCCCCCTCTTTAATCAGCATGCTCTTTTCAAAATTGAGCAGATCCGGGGTTTCACGGCTGGCCCGCTTCCACCAGCTATCGAAGTGGCGGGCGGAGATGACGTCGTGGCTGATGCGCTGGTCGTAGAACTCGAACAGCGTCTCGTCATCCACCAGGATGTCGCGGCGGCGCGACTTATGCTCCAGCTCTTCGATTTCCGCGCGCAGCTTCAGGTTATCGCGGAAGAAGGCGTGACGCGTCTGCCAGTCGCCCTCCACCAGCGCATGGCGGATAAACAGTTCGCGGCACAGCGCCGGGTCGATCTGGCTGTAGTTGACCTTACGCGCGGCGACGATCGGCAGGCCGTAAACGGTGACCTTTTCCGTCGCCATCACCGCGCCCTGCGCCCGCTCCCAGTGCGGCTCACTGTATGAGCGCTTGATCAGGTGCTGCGCTACCGGCTCCACCCACTCCGGCTCAATGCGGGCGGCAATACGCCCCCACAGCCGGCTGGTCTCCACCAGCTCGGCCACCATCGTCCACTTTGGCGGCTTTTTAAACAGGCCGGAACCCGGGAAAATAGAGAACCGCGCATTACGGGCGCCGGTATACTCCTGTTTATCGGCATCCTTCATGCCGATGTGCGACAGCAGACCGGTCAGCAACGCAGTATGGATCTCGCGATATTCCGCCGGCTCACTGTTGATCGGCAGGCCAAGCTCTTTCACCACCTGGCGCAGCTGGGTGTAGATGTCCTGCCACTCGCGCACGCGCAGATAGTTAAGAAAATCGACCCGGCACTGGCGGCGGAACTGATTCGACGACAGCGCCTTCTGCTGCTCGCCGAGGTAGTTCCACAGATTGACGAAGGCGAGGAAATCGGACTCTTTATCGTGGAAGCGGCGATGTTTTTCGTCAGAGGCCTGCTGTTTGTCCATCGGCCGCTCGCGCGGGTCCTGGATCGACAGCGCGGAGGTGATGATCATCGCTTCCCGCACGCAGCCGTGCTTCTGCGCCTCCAGCACCATGCGCGCCAGACGCGGATCCACCGGTAGCTGGCTGAGCTGGCGGCCCAGCGGGGTTAGCTTATAAGCCGTTGCCTGCGCATCGGTGGTGATGGCGCCCAGCTCTTCCAGCAGGCGTACGCCGTCCTGGATATTGCGCTTATCCGGCGCTTCGACAAACGGGAAGGCGGCGATATCGCCTAAGCCCAGGGCGGTCATCTGCAGGATGACCGACGCCAGGTTGGTGCGCAGAATCTCCGGGTCGGTAAATTCCGGGCGCGACAGGAAATCGTCTTCTGAATAAAGACGAATACAGATCCCTTCCGAAACGCGGCCGCAGCGGCCCTTACGCTGGTTGGCGGACGCCTGGGAAACCGGCTCGATCGGCAGGCGCTGCACCTTGGTGCGGTAGCTGTAACGGCTGATACGCGCAGTACCGGGATCGATAACGTATTTAATGCCCGGCACGGTCAGCGAGGTTTCCGCCACGTTGGTCGCCAGCACGATGCGTCGTCCGCTGTGCGGCTGGAAGACGCGGTTCTGCTCGCTGTTGGACAGGCGGGCGTACAGCGGCAGCACTTCGGTATGGCGCAGATCCAGCTTATTCAGCGCATCGGCGGTATCGCGAATTTCCCGCTCACCGCTCATAAAGATCAGAATATCGCCGGGCCCTTCGCGCCCCAGTTCGTCAACCGCATCAAAGATCGCCTGTAACTGATCGCGCTCGGTATCGTCCGCCTCTTCCACTATCGGCCGATAGCGCACTTCCACCGGGTAAGTCCGCCCGGAGACTTCGATAATCGGCGCATTATTGAAATGCTTTGAGAAACGTTCCGGGTCGATGGTCGCCGAGGTAATGATGATTTTCAGGTCCGGGCGGCGCGGCAGGAGCTCTTTCAGATAGCCGAGCAGAAAGTCAATATTCAGGCTGCGCTCGTGCGCCTCATCGATAATGATGGTGTCGTACTGCATCAACAGACGATCCTGCTGGATCTCCGCCAGCAGGATACCGTCGGTCATCAGCTTAACCATGGTGTTTTCGCTGACGTGGTCGCTGAAGCGGACTTTATAGCCGATGCAGCCGCCCGGCTCGCTCTGCAGCTCTTCGGCAATACGATTGGCGACGGTCCGCGCCGCCAGGCGACGCGGCTGGGTATGGCCGATGAGTCCTTTCAGCCCGCGCCCCAGTTCCATGCAGATTTTGGGCAGCTGGGTGGTTTTACCCGAACCGGTCTCCCCGGCGACGATCACCACCTGGTGATCGCGTACCGCCTCGAGAATTTCTTGTTTTTTCTGGCTAACCGGCAGGTTTTCCGGATAGGTGATGGCCGGACGCGCCGCTTCGCGCAGCAGGACTTTACCGGCTGCCTGGCTTATCTCCAGCGCCATCTCCTGCAGAATGGCCTGTTGCGATTCAGGATTTTTAACCTTCTTCACGCCGTGCAGACGGCGGGCAAAGCGCGTTTTGTCGCGCAGCATCAGGCCGTCGAGCTGTTGATAAAGCTGGGGGAAGGTGATTTTTTGTTGTTCTGTCATAGCGTTATCGGGCAGAGCTCTGCCGGGAAAATCTCTTTTGAAGTATTGCCTTAGAGTACCACATCTGTGTCATTCGTGCCTTGTTCAAAAAATCTGAACATAGGATTCGATATATTGCGCTATCTCTGTGGCGCGATTGTGAATACAGTGTCAACAAGCACCAGGGCATTGACCCGTCAATCACATTAAAAAAAGGAAACACCCATGAGCAAAGTATTAGTTCTGAAATCCAGTATTCTGGCAGGGTACTCACAATCTGGTCAGCTTTCCGACTATTTTGTTGAACAATGGCAGGAAAAACACCCTGGCGATGAGATCACCGTGCGTGACCTGGCCGCCAATCCGATCCCGGTTCTGGATGGCGAACTGGTTGGCGCCCTGCGTCCGAGCGACGCGCCGCTGACTCCGCGTCAGCAGGAAGCGCTGGCCCTTTCCGACGAGCTGATCGCCGAACTGAAAGGCAACGATGTGATTGTTATCGCTGCGCCGATGTACAACTTCAACATCCCGACGCAGTTGAAAAACTATTTCGACCTGGTGGCTCGCGCCGGCGTCACCTTCCGCTACACCGAGAAAGGGCCGGAAGGTCTGGTAACCGGTAAACGCGCGGTCGTCGTTACCAGCCGCGGCGGTATCCATAAAGATACTCCGACCGACCTGGTCACCCCGTACCTGTCCACCTTCCTCGGCTTCATCGGCATCACCGACGTGAACTTTGTGTTCGCCGAAGGTATCGCTTACGGCCCGGAAGTCGCGGCCAAAGCGCAGTCTGACGCGAAAGCGGCCATCGACAGCGTGGTTGCAGCCTAATATTTCACTCCTCTCGCTTCCTGCGGGAGGAGAGTTTTACTTTTTCTCGTAGCGTAAATACCCCACCACGCCTCCGCCGCCATCTTTTGGATGATTCACGCCGTCGTTGACCTCCACGCAAGGGAAATCGAAAGGCGAAACGCCGTCAATGCAGGCCACATTCACCCCATACTGCTGTGGGTTTGATCGCCGTTGATGAAAGGTGTAGATCCCGCATACCGAGCAGAAAAAGTGCACGGCTTCCCCTGTATTAAAGCGATACTCTGTGAGCTTATCCCCTCCGCGTACCACCTCTATTCCTGAACGCGGCGAAGAGACCGCGACCGCCCCACGCATGCGACAATATGAGCAGTTACAGCGCCGAACGGTGTTGAAGCCGTCGCTGAGTTCCACGGTAAACGCCACCGCACCGCAGTGACAGTGAGCGGATAATTTCTCTGCCATAATTTTACCCCTCAGGTGGCGGCTTTTGGCCGCAGGTTTTCATCAAACGCCAGCCGCTTACGCCCTGCTTCGACTTCCCGTAATGGCTCCACCTGGTGCAGCGTCTGCTTACAGCGTTCCACCAGCGCCTGGTATTCACGGGTGCCTTGTTTTTTCCACGCCAGCTCCTGTTCGCTCAGGGTGCGAATCGCTTTTGCCGGGCTGCCGATAATCAGATGGTTGGCGGGCATCTCGGCGTTGGCTTTGACAAAGGCCGAAGCGCCGACAATGCTGTTTTCGCCAATGACCGCCCCGTCGATAATCACCGCACTCATGCCCACCAGCGCGTTGCGGCCAATCACGCAGCCGTGCAGAATAGCGCCGTGGCCGATATGGCCCTCCTCTTCCACCACCGTATCCTGGCCGGGGAAGCCATGCATCACGCAGTTATCCTGAATATTGGCGCCGTCTTTGACCACGATGCGCCCGAAGTCGCCGCGCAGGCTGGCGTTGGGCCCAACATAGACCCCTTTGCCGAGGATCACGTCGCCAATCAACACCGCGGTCGGGTGAACGTAACTCTCCTCCGGCACCACCGGCGTCAGTCCATCAATCTGATATATCGGCATGCAACCTCCTTATGCGCCCGGCAAACCGCCAAAGCGCTGATAATAGAGCGGACCCGGCACCGGGAGCTCGCCCACCGAGCTCTCACCTTTCTCGCTGACGAACGCCAGCGCGCCGGGACTCACGCGTTGATAAATATTGATACACAGCTGGCGGGCGGTTTGCCCTGCCCAATGCGCCGGCAGGAGCTCTTCCGGCAGCAGCGGGTCTTTGAGCACCACCCGGCGATAGAAATGGATAAGGAGCAGTTGGATCTGGAAACAGCGATCCGGCGTCAACTCTGACGGGTCGCAGTCGCGCAGCAGCGGCAGTAGAGGTCGGAACAAGGCGATAAACGCCTCGTACATCTCATTTTGTTCGGTGAGATGCCAGCACTCCTCCACCCGGCTGCGCAGGGCCGCTCTGGAGAGCGCCAGCGGCGAATGGGCTTCAAAACAGATGACGTTTTCGGCGACGCCCGCTTCGTGGAGCAGAGACTGGACGTCCGCCAGCTTTTGCGACGGCGAGGCCAGCAGGCTCGGCGCCAGCGCGCCAAACCCCTGCCACAGCAGCTGCTTTTTAACGTCGGCGAGCACATTTTTCTCCAGGCCTTCCGAAAGCAGCAGCAGCCAGGTACCGTCCCATTCCGGGGCACTGGCGCGATAAATTTTATGCTCCGCGCGCCGGGTCAGGCGCAACCCTTTATCACTCAGGCGATAGAAGCTGCGCCGGCCGATGCGGACAACATCAAGCCACTCTTCTTTATTGAGGCGAAACAGCGCGGTGCGTACGAAGCGCTCGCCGAAGCCTAATCCTTCCAGCAGCGCCGCGACGCTGCCCAGCCACACTTCCCCACCGCGTTGTAATAAAGCGTCGCCATACAGCGAGGCAATTAATGACGTGCCGCTGATGGGCATCGCCGTCACCGCTTGTTGAATAAAGGCGTCGAGTTTACTCATCTGATTCATTCTGTTGTTATATTTTTCCTTTATGAATCATAGCACAGGAAATTCCCGGCTTACGGCGCAAACGCTTCAGCCGGGTGCCTGCCGCGCAGCCACGCAGCCGGAGAGAGGATTAACCGCTAACCACCGCTTTTCGCAGGTCGAATACCCGACAGGCTTTCCCTTCCGAGCGCGGAATGCTGCCGCAGTTGACGATAGTAATATCGGTGGAGATCCCGACCATCGACTTAATGCGGTGACGCAACTGATGGCAAATCTGGCAGCGTTGTTCATGACTCAGCGCCAGCCCGCTCTCTTTCAGCTCAACGCGCACCGCCAGCGAATCCAGATGACCGCGGCGATTGACCTCTAACTGGTAGTGTGGCGCCAGGTGTTCAAACTTGAGGATCTCCTCTTCCAGCTGCGAGGGGAAGACGTTAACCCCGCGGATAATCAGCATATCGTCGCTGCGTCCGCTGATGCGATCCATGCGGCGCATGGTCCGCGCGGTTCCCGGCAGCAGGCGCGTCAGATCGCGGGTACGATAGCGGATCACCGGCAGCGCTTCTTTGGTCAGGGTGGTAAACAGCAGCTCACCATGCTCGCCATCTTCCAGCGGCGTACCGTCGTCCGGGTTGACGATTTCCGGGAAGAAGTGGTCTTCCCAGATAGTCGGGCCGTCAACGGTTTCCAGACACTCCATCGCTACGCCCGGTCCCATGACTTCCGACAAACCGTAAATATCCAGGGCGGTGATCCCCAGCCGGCGCTCGATTTCCGCGCGCATCGCCAGCGTCCACGGCTCAGCGCCAAAGACGCCGACCCGCAATGAACAGCCGCGGGCATCGCCGCCCATCTGGCGCTCCAGCTCTTCAATCAGATTCAGACAGTAGGACGGCGTCACCATGATCATATCCGGCTGGAAATCGCGGATCAGCTGCGCCTGTTTTTCGGTCTGTCCGCCGGACATCGGGATCACCGTCGCGCCCAAACGTTCCGCGCCGTAGTGCGCGCCAAGGCCGCCGGTAAACAGGCCATAGCCGTAGGCGACGTGAATTTTATCTTTTGCTGAACCACCGGCCGCGCGCAGCGAACGGGCGACAATATTTGCCCAGTTATCAATATCGTTTTGCGTATACCCCACCACCGTCGGTTTGCCGGTGGTGCCGGAAGAGGCGTGAATGCGCACCACCTGCTCCATCGGCACCGCGAAGGTATCGAAGGGATAGTTGTCGCGGAGATCCTGTTTGGTGGTGCAGGGGAATTTTTGTAGATCGTTTAATTCCCGAAAGTCGTCAGGGTGCACGCCGGCGGCGTCGAATTTGCGGCGATACATCGGCACATTTTCGTACGCATGCTTCAGCGTCCATTTCAGGCGCTGGGTTTGCAGGGCCTGCAGTTCGTCACGCGATGCGGTTTCAATCGGATCTAATTTTGTAGTAGTTATCATTGTAGGGTACTCGCAGGTAAATTAGCTCACACTCGCTCGAGGATCATGGCAATGCCCTGACCCACGCCAATACACATCGTACACAGCGCATAGCGCCCGCCCCGGCGTTGCAGCTCGAGGCTGGCGCTCAGCGCTAACCGCGCGCCGCTCATGCCCAGCGGATGGCCTAACGCGATGGCGCCGCCGTTGGGATTCACGTGCGCCGCATCGTCCGGCACGCCGAGCTGTCTGAGCACCCCCAGCGCCTGGGCGGCGAAGGCCTCATTCAGCTCAATCAGATCCATATCGTTAATATTGAGTCCCGCCCGCTCCAGCACTTTACGCACCGCCGGTACCGGCCCCAGTCCCATCAGGCGCGGTTCGACACCCGCCGTCGCCATCGCCACGATACGCGCCCGCGGCGTGAGCCCCTGGATAGCGGCCTGCTGTTCGCTGGCGATGATCAGCGCCGCGGCGCCATCGTTGACGCCTGAAGCATTGCCCGCAGTAATGACGCCGCCCTGGCGGAACGGCGCTTTCAGTTTCGCCAGCTGCTCAAGCGTGGTTTCCGGGCGCGGATGCTCGTCCTCGCGCACGTCGCTAACCGCCCCTTTCCGGACGACAATCTGCACCGGCACAATCTCCTGCGCCAGAATGCCGTCGCGCTGGGCCTGCGCCGCGCGCTGCTGGCTGCGCCAGGCGAAAGCGTCCTGATCGGCTCGGCTGATATTTAACAATTCAGCTACATTCTCGGCCGTTTCCGGCATGCTGTCAGTTCCGAAGTGTTGCGCCATGAGCGGGTTCACAAAACGCCAGCCAATCGTGGTATCAAAGAGTTCCGCCTGACGCTGGTACGGCGCGCTGGCTTTTCCCATCACGAAAGGCGCACGCGACATCGATTCCACGCCGCCGGCAATCAGCAGATCGGCATCGCCGGCTTTGATCGCCCTGGCGGCAAAGCCGATGGCATCCAGACCCGATCCGCACAGGCGGTTAATCGTGGTGCCCGGCACGGTATGCGGGTAACCTGCCAACAGCGTCGCCATGTGCGCCACGTTGCGGTTATCTTCCCCGGCCTGATTCGCACAGCCGAAAATCACATCATCAATTGCTGCCGGGTCGAGCCCGGGATTACGACTCAGGAGCTCACGCAGCGGGATCGCCGCCAGGTCGTCGGCGCGCACACTGGCCAGCGCGCCGCCGTAGCGGCCAATCGGCGTACGGATCCCGTCACAAATAAAGGCGTCGCGCATTACACGTCTCCCGTGATTGTGCCGCCGATGCGGTGCGATTTGCCGCGGAACAGGGCCACAATCTTTTGCTGTTGATTAACAATTTCGATGTCGTAGACGCCGGTCAGCTTGCCCTGCTGTTTGACTCTGGCGGTGGCGACCAGCCGGTCGCCGGCAAACGCCGGACGAAGAAAATCAATACTTGCCGCCGAGGCCACCGCCGCCAGCCCCTGGCTGTTACAGGCGTAGGCGAAAGCGGTATCGGCAAGCGTAAATAGCTGACCACCGTGACAGGTTTGATGGCCGTTAAGCATGTCCGCCGAGACGGTCATACTCATCTGCGCAAAACCGTCGTCCATTTCGATAAGTTCGATCCCCATCTTTCTGGCGCAGGTATCTTTTTCGTACATCACGCGCGCGTTGCGCCACGGATCATTGCTCATGGTGCTTCTCCATCAGCGCCTTCTGGCGCAGCAGGGAACTGGGGCGATAGCGCTCCTCGCCATAATGGTGTTGCAGGTTCTCCAGCAGTTGCAGCACCCGCCGCCAGCCAAGGCGTTCTCCCCATGCCAGCGGGCCATGCGGATAGTTGACGCCAAGGCGCATCGCGGTATCGACATCCTGCGGGCTGGCGACGCCTTTTTGCACCGCATCCAGCGCTTCGTTAATCAGCATCGCCACCGTGCGCCACACCAGCAGGCCGGGATAATCGGCAATACGCAGCACTTTCTTGCCCTGCTGCTGGAAGTAATGCACGGCCTTATCAGTGGCCGCAGGCGCGTTGGTCGCCGCTGCGGCCAGCACCACCGTATCGCTGGCGCACAGGTCATACACCACCACCGGGCGGTGATGCTTAATACTCAGCGCCAGGGCGGTCTCGCCTTCAGTCTCCAGCAGCAAGACATCGTCTAATTCAGTGACGTTGTCACTTCTGACGGTAACGGATTCAGCACCCATCATTACCGGCGGCAGCGCCGCGTCCGGCAGTATCTCAGCGGGCCAGCGATAGACGCCGTGGCCGCTCTTTTTACCTAGCCGCCCGGCCAGCGCCAGCTCTTGCTGGAGGAGCGATGGCAGGTAGCGGCGGTCCTGCCAGAAGGCGTTAAACACCGAACAGGTCACGGCGAAGTTGACGTCCTGGCCAATCAGGTCCGTCAACGCCAGCGGTCCCATCGGGAAGCCGCCGCCGTCACGCAAAGCGGCATCGATAACCTCCGGGGCGGCGACCTGCTCTTCCAGCGCGCGCCAGGCCTCAGCGTAGAACGGACGCGCTACGCGGTTAACGATAAAACCGGGCGTTGAGCGGCAGCGCACCGGCTGTTTCCCCCAGCCGCTTACGCACTGGCACAGCTGCTCCACCACTTCTGTGGAGGTCGCAAGACCACTCACCACCTCGACCAGCTTCATCACCGGCGCCGGATTAAAAAAGTGCAGTCCGGCCACCCGCTCCGGGTTTTTGACCCCGGCGGCGATAGCGGTAATCGAAATAGACGAGGTATTACTGGTCAACAGCGTTGACGGCGCGCAGATCGCCGCCAGCTGCGCGAACAGCGCCGTTTTGACCTCCAACCGTTCAGAGGCCGCTTCGATCACTAAATCTGCATCGGCAAGTGCGGCTAAATCGTGGGCCGGATGCAGGCGCGCCAGCAGCGCATCAGCCTGCTCTGACGCCAGTTTGCCCCGCGCAACGCGTGACGCCAGACGCCCGGCGATACCCTCTATCGCCAGGTCTACAGCCTTAGGGTTAATATCAAAAATACGCACCGGATGCCCGGCGGCGGCAGCCACTTCGGCGATGCCGGCCCCCATGGTGCCGCTGCCGATCACCGCCACGGTGGCTAAGGATGTCGTCATCATCTATTTCCCGCTGAACTGTGGTGGCCGTTTGGCCAGAAACGCGCTGACCCCTTCGCGGTAATCATCGCTTCGCCCGGCCAGACGCTGATAATCGCGCTCCAGGTCCAGCTGCGCGTCGAGACTGTTGGTTTCAGAGGCCAGCAGCACCTTTTTAATCAGCCCAAGACCAAACGTCGGTTGCGCCGCCAGATGGCGCGCCAGTTGCAGACTGGTATCCGCCAGTTCTGAATCGTCCACCAGTTGCCAGATAATCCCCCACTGCGCGGCCTGTTCCGCGCTGAGGCTGTCGCCCAGCAGCGCCAGCCCCATCGCGCGCGCACGGCCGGCCACCCGCGGCAGGAACCAGCTGCCGCCGCAGTCCGGCACCAGGCCGAGCTTGCTGAACGCCATCACAAATTTGGCCGAACGCGCGGCCAGCACGATATCGCAGCCCAGCGCCAGGGTAGCGCCCGCGCCGGCGGCCACGCCGTTAACCGCGCAGATAACCGGCTTCGGCAGCGCCGCCAGACGGCGTACCAGCGGGTTGTAAAAGCGTTCTACCGACATGCCGAGATCCGGCGGCGGGCCGCTGGGGTCGACATTGCGGTCGTTCAAATCCTGGCCGGCGCAAAAACCGCGGCCGGCGCCGGTGATCAGCAGGCAGCGCACGCCATCATCGCGCTCGGCCTGCTTCAGACATTCCGCCAGCTGGTGATGCATCAGATCGTTAAAACTGTTAAGGCGGTCCGGGCGATTGAGGGTAATGGTCATGACGCCCTGTTCCACTGCGCTGAGAATGAAAGCTTCCACGATTAGCGTCCTTTAAATTCCGGGGTACGTTTTTGTAAGAAGGCGTCGATGCCTTCGCGGCGGTCCTCGGTGGCGCTCAGCAGGCTAAACAGCTGGCGCTCCTGTTGTAGACCGGCCTGCAGGCTGACTTCCTGCGCCAGGCGTAGCGACTGTTTTGCCGCCCGTAGCGCCAGCGGCGAATGGCGGGCAATGGTGGTTGCCAGTTTCAGGGCATACTCATCGGTTAACGCCGCCGGATGGATATCACTGACCAGCCCGGCCTGCTGCGCCTGGCGGGCGTCAATACTCTCGCCGCTCAGCACCATCCGGCTGGCCAGCGCCTTGCCAACGCTGCGGATCAGCCGCTGGGTGCCGCCCGCGCCCGGCATTATGCCGAGGGTAATCTCCGGCAGGCCAAAGCGGGCATTGTCCCCGGCGACAATCAGGTCGCACAGCAGGGCCAGCTCGCAGCCGGCGCCGAGGGCGTAGCCGTTGACCGAGGCGATGAGCGGCTTAGTAAAAGCATCGATTCGCGCCCATAACCGTGGGCGAATATCATCCAGGGTGGCAGGAAGATCTTTTTCCGCCATTTCATTGAGGTCAGCCCCGGCGGCGAAAAAACGCGCGTTACCGCGAATAACGCAGACGCCGACGCTGTCATCAACTGCCGCGGCCTCCAGCACCTCGGCAATCTGGGTTAATAAGGCATTGTTCAGCGCGTTGCGGGCCTGCGGGCGGTTCAGCGTCAACTGAAGCGCCCGGCCATGACGGTGGATCAGCAGGTCGCTCATGCTATCCCCCGCGCGTCAAAGTCGACCACCACATCGCCGCTGGTCGGCAATGACTGGCAGCTCAGCACGTAGCCCGCCGCCAGCTCATCCGCTTCCAGGCTATAATTGGCGGCCATCGCCACTTCACCGCGTAGCACTTTGCATTTACAGGTGGCGCATACCCCGCCCTTACAGGCGAACGGCAGATCGGCGCCCTGACGCAATGCGGCATCCAGGATGCTGTCGTCTTCGGCGCTGAGGACGATAAGCCGATCGCGCCCATCCTGGCGGATGGTCACCGTGCGCCCTTCCGCCTGCACTCCAGCGGCCCGCTTCACATTGCCGCCTGGGGTATTAAAGCGTTCGAGATGAATCGATTTCTCCGCTACGCCAAGTTCACGTAACGTCGCTTCCGCCTCGTCCATCATCGCCGCCGGACCGCAGATAAAGGCCTCGTCGAAACGGCTGAAATCCAGCAGATGGTCAGCGAGCTGGCGCAGTTTGTCGCCGTCAATGCGCCCCTGTAGCAGATCGCTGTCCATCGACTCCTGGCTAAACAGGTGGATCACCTGCAGGCGCTGCGGATAGCGGTCTTTTAAATCGGCCAGCGCCTGGCGGAACATCATGCTATGGCTGCTGCGGTTGCCGTAGATCAGCGTAAAGCGGCTTTGCGGCTCGGTCGCTAGCGTCGCGCTAATGATCGCCATCATCGGCGTGATCCCGGAGCCGGCGGCAATCGCCAGATATTCTCCCTGCCGTTCGGCCTGCGGTTGATAACCGAAATGCCCCTGCGGCACCATCACCTCCAGCTCCATACCCTGCTGGATATCGTGCTGGGCGTAGCGCGAGAAGCGTCCGCCGTCGATGGCTTTGACCGCGACGCTAATTTCGCCTGGCGTGCGGCTGTGACAAATGGAGTAACAGCGGCGCAGTTCTTCGCCGCCCAGACGGGCTTTTAGCGTCAGATGCTGGCCCGGGCGAAAACAGTATTCCGCCTGCAGGGCTTGCGGGATCGCAAAAGTGATGGTCACCGCATCGCGGGTTTCCGGCTCGACTCTCGCCACCTTAAGCGAATAGAACGTCGTCATGGCAACCTCAAATACATTTAAAGTAATCAAAAGGTTCCCGGCAGCTGTCGCAGCGATAGAGCGCTTTGCAGGCCGTGGAACCGAATTCGCTAATCAGCGAGGTATGGGTGCTGCCGCAGCGCGGACAGCTCACCTCAGCGGGCATATCCGCATGGCAGGCGTGCCCCTGGGGCGGGCTGATGCCGTACTGGCGCAGGCGCTCGCGGGCATCCTGACTCATCCAGTCGGTGGTCCACGGCGGATCCAGCTGCAGGACGATATGTACCGGCTGAAAGCCATGCTCGCTCATGACCGTGCGGATCTCCCCCAGCAGATGCTCCGTCGCCGGACAGCCCGAATAGGTCGGGGTAAAGCCAATCACCCAGCCGTCGCCATGGCGCGCGACGCTGCGCACCATACCAAGGTCGGTGATGGTGAGTACTGGCACTTCCGGATCCGGGATCGCGCTTAATAATCCCCAGATGGTGCGAACCTCTGCAGGAGCGATATCGGCAAGACGTTGCATAGTCACCTCACTTACCACTGCAGTCCGGGATGCGAACGCTGCAGATACTGCATCTCCGCCAGCAGCGGGCCGAGATGTTCACTGTGCAGCCCCTGTTTGCCGCCGCTGCGGAAGGCCGCTTCCTGCGGGATCTGTAAGCCGGAGTCGAGAAGCGCCGTGTGTACCGCGCTTTGCCATTCGGCCTGCAGTTCACGCGGATCAACCGCAATGCCCTGCTCAACCAGGCTGAGCTCCACTTCATCAGCCAGGAACAATTCGCCGGTGAAGCGCCACAGATTGTCGACCGCCTGCTGCATTTTGCGATTTGATAATTCGGTGCCGTTACCGAGACGCTCCAGCCAGCCGCGGCTAAAGCGCTGGTGGTAACGCACCTCTTTCAGCCCTTTAGCGGCAATGGCCGCCAGCTGCGCGTCGCGGCTGTTCACCAGCCGGCTGAACAGGGCGACATGCCAGACGTCGATAAAGAACTGGCGGGCGATAGTGTCGGCAAAATTGCCGTTTTGCTGCTCCACCAGCAGCAGGTTGCTGAACTGGCGCTCATCGCGGCCAAAAGCCAGCGTATCTTCGTCGCCGCAGCCGTTAAGCTCGGCGGCATAGCTTAAAAAATTGCGCGCCTGGCCGAGCAAGTCGAGGCCGATGTTGGCCAGCGCAAGATCGATCTCGAGCTCGGGAGCATGTCCGCACCAGGCGCCTAAACGCTGGGCCAGAACCAGACCATTGTCGCCAAGCCGCAGGGCGTAGGTGGCTACGGGGTTAGGGTTATTCATCGCCGCCTCACATATGTTCCATGCCGTCCGGCACGGTATAGAAAGTCGGATGACGGTAGACTTTGCTTTCCGCCGGGTCGAAGAATTCGCCGCGATCTTCCGGCTGCGAAGCAACGATTTCGCTGGCCTTCACCACCCAAATTGAGCAGCCTTCGCTGCGGCGGGTGTAGGCATCGCGGGCATTCTCCAGCGCCATTTGATCATCGGAAGCGTGCAGACTGCCGACGTGACGGTGGGATAACCCCTGTTTGCTGCGAACGAACACTTCATATAACGGCCAGTAAACTTTGCTCATGTTGTCTCTCCTCATGCCGCGCTGCGGGCCTGCTGTTTTTGCGCATGGGCCAGCGCGGCTTCGCGCACCCATTCGCCCTCTTCCCAGGCCTTACGCTTGGCGGCCAACCGCTCGTGATTGCAAATGCCACGGCCGCTAATCACCTCGTTAAATTCCTGCCAGTCGATTTCGCCGAAGCGGTAGTGGCCGCTGGCTTCATCAAACTGCAAATCCGGGTCCGGGACGGTCATACCGAGGATCTCTACCTGCGGCACGGTATTGTCGACGAAGCGCTGACGTAGCTCGTCGTTGGAGTGCAGTTTGATTTTCCAAGCCATGCTGCGGGCGCTGTTCGGCGAGTTGTCATCGTTGGGGCCAAACATCATCAGCGCCGGCCACCAGAAGCGGTTAATAGCGTCCTGCAGCATCTGCCGCTGCGCGTCATTGCCCTGCGCCAGCGCCATGCAGGCTTCAAAACCCTGACGCTGGTGAAAGCTCTCTTCTTTGCAGATTTTGACCATCGCCCGGGCATAGGGGCCGTAGGAGGTCCGGCACAGCGCCACCTGGTTGACGATGGCCGCGCCATCGACCAGCCAGCCGATCACGCCGATATCCGCCCAGCTGAGGGTCGGGTAGTTAAAAATGGAGGAGTATTTCATCTGCCCGTCGAGCATCTTCTGATACAGGTCTTCCCGGGCGCAGCCAAGGGTTTCCGCGGCGCTATAGAGATACAGCCCGTGTCCAGCCTCATCCTGTACCTTAGCCAACAGGATCGCTTTGCGGCGCAGCGTCGGCGCGCGGGTGATCCAGTTGCCTTCCGGCAGCATGCCGACGATCTCCGAGTGCGCGTGCTGGCCTATCTGCCGAATCAAGGTCTTACGGTAGGCATCCGGCATCCAGTCCTGCGGTTCGATGGCCGTTTCCTGCGCGATGCGCTGGTCAAAGCGTTGTTCTTCTGTCACGTCATCACCTTTATGATTCCGATATTCACAACAAAAGCATTTATGTGAATCACTTTGTTTATTGAAGGTTACATATTGGTTAAATAAAACCACAAATTTTGTTTGCTCTTTTTGTGATAATCTCCGCAAAACCTTTTGTAAACCACAATAAATACAGTAAGTTAAGCATAATGCGTAACGCCATCGCGATCACAATGTTAATAATTTATTAAATACGAGCTTGCATTTTATGATTCATAAAAGAACTATTTATAGATATCACACGTAACATATTTGGAGATTTGCGATGCAGCAGTTAGCCAGCTACTTATCCGGCGCCTGGCAGACCGGCCGGGGCCGCGCCCGTACTATCCATCACGCCATCACCGGCGCGGCGCTTTGGGAGGTGACCAGTGAAGGCCTGGATATGGCGCAGGCGCGCCGCTTCGCGATTGAGCGCGGTGGCAAAGCCCTGCAGGCGATGACCTTTATTGAACGCAGCGCGATGCTGAAAGCGGTGGCGAAACACCTGCTGGAGCAGAAAGACCAGTTCTACGCCATCTCCGCGCAAACCGGCGCCACTCGCGCCGACAGTTGGGTGGATATTGAAGGCGGTATCGGTACCCTTTTCACCTATGCCGGGCTCGGTAGTCGAGAATTACCGGACGATATCCTGTGGCCGGAAGACGAGCTCATCCCGCTCTCCAAACAGGGCGGTTTTGCCGCGCGTCATGTGCTAACCTCGAAATCAGGCGTCGCCGTCCATATCAACGCCTTCAACTTCCCCTGCTGGGGAATGCTGGAAAAACTGGCGCCCACGTGGCTTGCCGGTATGCCGGCGATCATTAAACCGGCAACCGCTACCGCCCAGCTCACCCAGGCAATGGTGAAAGCGATTGTCGACAGCGGCCTGGTGCCGGAGGGCGCCATCAGCCTGATTTGCGGCGGCGCGGGCGATCTGCTCGACCACCTCGATAGCCAGGACGTGGTGACCTTTACCGGGTCAGCCGCCACCGGCCAGCAGCTACGGGCGCACCCTAACCTGGTAGCCAAATCCATTCCCTTTACCATGGAAGCAGATTCACTCAACTGCTGCGTGTTAGGCGAAGACGTCACTCCGGAGCAACCGGAATTCGCGCTGTTTATTCGGGAAGTGGTCCGCGAGATGACGGCGAAAGCCGGGCAAAAATGTACCGCTATCCGCAGAATCATTGTGCCACTGGCTCAGATTAATGCGGTTAGCGATGCACTGATCTCCCGCCTGCATAAAGTAACCGTCGGTGACCCTGCGCAGGAGGGCGTTAAGATGGGGGCCCTGGTTAATAGCGAACAGCGTCAGGACGTACAGGAGAGCGTCAATAAGCTGATAGCCGCTGGCTGCGAAGTACTGCTCGGTGGAGAGGCGGATCTCAGCGCGGCCGGCGCATTTTTCCCGCCGACCCTGTTGTACTGCTCACAGCCGGATGAAACGCCGGCGGTTCACGCCATTGAAGCTTTTGGTCCGGTGGCGACGCTGATGCCGTATCGCGACCGCCAGCATGCGCTGACGCTGGCGCGCGCCGGCGGCGGCAGTCTGGCGGGGACGTTGGTCACCGCCAGCGGCGAGCTGGCGCGCGAGTTTATCCTCGGCGCCGCCCGCGCCCATGGCCGTATTCAGATATTGAACGAGGCGTCCTCGGTTGAGTCAACCGGCCACGGCTCGCCGCTGCCGCAGCTGGTGCACGGCGGCCCCGGCCGCGCTGGCGGCGGAGAGGAGCTCGGCGGACTGCGTTCGGTGAAACACTATATGCAGCGTACCGCGATTCAGGGCAGCCCAACGATGCTGGCGACCATAAGCCAGCAGTGGGTGCGCGGCGCTCAGGTGAATGAAGACCGCATTCACCCGTTCCGTAAATACTTCGAAGAGATCCAGCCTGGCGATAGCTTATTAACCCCGCGCCGAACGCTGACCGAAGCGGATATCGTTAATTTCGCCTGCCTGAGCGGCGATCATTTCTACGCGCATATGGACAAAATCGCCGCCGCTGAGTCGATTTTCGGCGAGCGGGTGGTCCACGGTTATTTCCTGATCTCCGCTGCGGCCGGGCTGTTCGTCGATGCCGGCGTCGGGCCGGTTATCGCCAACTACGGCATGGAAAACCTGCGCTTTATTGAGCCGGTCAAACCGGGAGACACCATTCAGGTTCGCCTGACCTGTAAGCGGAAAACGGTCAAACGTCAGCGCAGCGCCGATGAGAAAGCCACCGGCGTGGTGGAATGGGCTGTCGAGATTTTCAACCAGCACCAGCAGGCGGTGGCGCTGTATTCCATTCTAACCCTGGTGGCGCGCCAGCAGGGAGACTTCCCGGCGTAGTCAACACGCACCACCCACGCGCTTAATGCCTCTACGGAGGCATTTTTTACGTCCGTCTGGCAAAACTGACAAACAAGCTGGCAAAAGCAAACAAACGTTCCCGGGCGGCAGACTGCTAGGGTAAGCGTAACAAAGCCGACATTCGCAGCGGCAACAACAACACAACAATAAGATGAGGTCACAATGGCAAACGGCTTGAAATTTTCTCCTCGTAAAACCGCGCTGGCGCTGGCCGTGGCGGTGGTTTGCGCCTGGCAATCACCGGTCTTCGCTCACGGTAGCGAAGCCCACATGGTACCGCTGGATAAAACGCTGCAGGAATTCGGCGCCGATGTGCAGTGGGATGACTACGCGCAAATGTTCACCCTGATAAAAGACGGCGCTTACGTCAAAGTAAAGCCCGGCGCCAAAACGGCGATCGTCAACGGTAAATCCCTTGACCTACCGGTGCCTGTGGTAATGAAGGAAGGTAAAGCCTGGGTTTCCGATACCTTTATCAACGATGTGTTCCAGTCCGGTCTCGATCAGACCTTCCAGGTGGAAAAGCGCCCGCACCCGTTAAACTCGCTCTCGGCGGCGGAAATCAGTGAAGCAGTGACCATTGTCAAAGCCGCGCCGGAGTTTCAGCCGAATACCCGCTTTACTGAGATTTCCTTACACGAGCCGGACAAGGCGGCGGTATGGGCCTTTGCCCTGCAGGGAACGCCGGTCGATGCTCCCCGCACTGCCGATGTGGTGATGCTCGATGGCAAACACGTCATTGAAGCCGTGGTCGATCTGCAAAACAAAAAAATCCTCTCCTGGACGCCGATCAAAGGCGCCCACGGGATGGTGCTGCTCGATGATTTTGTCAGCGTGCAGAACATCATCAATGCCAGCAGCGAATTCGCTGAGGTGCTGAAAAAGCACGGTATTATCGATCCTGGCAAAGTGGTCACCACCCCGCTCACCGTTGGCTTTTTTGATGGCAAAGATGGCCTGCAGCAGGATGCGCGTCTGCTGAAGGTGGTCAGTTATCTGGATACCGGCGACGGCAACTACTGGGCGCACCCGATTGAAAACCTGGTGGCGGTGGTCGACCTTGAAGCGAAGAAAATCATCAAAATCGAAGAAGGTCCGGTGATCCCGGTCCCAATGGAGCCCCGTCCGTATGATGGTCGCGACCGCAACGCCCCGGCGGTGAAACCGCTGGAGATAACCGAACCGGAAGGCAAAAACTACACCATTACCGGCGATACCATTCACTGGCAGAACTGGGATTTCCACCTGCGTCTTAACTCGCGCGTCGGACCAATTCTGTCAACGGTGACCTACAACGATAACGGCACAAAACGCCAGGTGATGTATGAAGGTTCCCTGGGCGGGATGATCGTCCCCTACGGCGACCCGGACGTCGGCTGGTATTTCAAAGCCTATCTGGACTCCGGCGATTACGGCATGGGCACCCTGACCTCGCCGATTGTACGCGGCAAGGACGCGCCATCGAATGCGGTACTGCTGGACGAAACTATCGCCGATTACACCGGCAAACCAACCACTATTCCAGGCGCGGTGGCCATATTCGAACGCTATGCCGGGCCTGAGTATAAGCACCTGGAGATGGGCAAACCCAACGTCAGCACCGAACGCCGGGAACTGGTGGTGCGCTGGATCAGCACCGTCGGCAACTACGACTATATCTTTGACTGGGTGTTCCACGACAACGGCACCATCGGTATCGATGCCGGCGCCACCGGGATTGAAGCGGTGAAAGGCGTGCTGGCGAAGACCATGCATGATCCCAGCGCCAAAGAGGATACCCGCTACGGAACGCTGATCGACCATAATATTGTCGGCACCACCCACCAGCACATCTATAACTTCCGCCTCGACCTCGATGTGGACGGCGAGAACAACACCCTGGTGGCGATGGACCCGGAAGTGAAGCCCAACACCGCCGGCGGCCCGCGCACCAGTACTATGCAGGTGAATCAGTACACGATTGACAGCGAGCAAAAAGCGGCGCAGAAATTCGACCCGGGCACTATCCGCCTGCTGAGCAACACCAGCAAAGAGAACCGCATGGGCAACCCGGTCTCATACCAGATTATCCCTTACGCCGGCGGCACGCACCCGGCGGCGACCGGTGCCAAATTCGCCCCGGACGAGTGGATATATCATCGCCTGAGCTTTATGGATAAACAGCTGTGGGTGACGCGCTACCACCCGACAGAGCGATATCCGGAAGGGAAATACCCGAACCGTTCCGCCCACGATACCGGCCTGGGCCAGTACGCGAAGGATGATGAGTCGCTGACTAACCACGATGACGTCGTGTGGATCACCACCGGCACCACCCACGTGGCGCGCGCCGAAGAGTGGCCGATCATGCCGACCGAGTGGGCGCACGCGCTGCTCAAGCCGTGGAACTTCTTTGACGAAACCCCTACTCTGGGCGAAAAGAAAAAGTAATCTTAACCAGCGGTGAAATCCAGCAGGATCTTACCGCCTCTTCCCGGCTGGCCGGCGGCGGCAATCGCCTCCCGCCAGTCGTTCAACGCTATACGCTGGGCCGGCGGCTGGGAGGTCGTCGGCAGGCGCTGCCAGATTTCGTCGAACGCTGCCCGCCACGCCGCTACGCTGAGTGTCGGCAGCGCCTCCCGCAGATGAAACTTGCGCACCGTCGCGCTACCGCGCGTCTGGGTCAGCGGCCGCCCGGATAACAGCCCATAGGAGATCAGGGTCGACGCCCCGGGCAGCACCGACAGCAGCGTGTTCGCCAGTTCGCCGCCCACCGCGTCAAACACCAGATCGCTGTGCTGGCTGACCTTCTCCATCAGCGCCCGGTCGGTATCGAGGATCGGATAGATCCCGGCCTGTTCCAGGCGCGCCCGGTGCTGCGGCGAGCGAATAATCCCGCTCACCGAGCGGGCGCCCATCGCCAGCGCCCACTGTCCCAGCAGACTGGCGCAGGAGGACGATGCCGCGGTCAGCACAAGGTGTTTTCCGGCAACCGGCCAGCGCTTGAGCATCAGCATCGCGGTCAGCGGATTGATATACCCGCGGGCGGCCAGCAGATCGTCAACCGCCGGCGGCACCGGCACCAGCCAGGTCTCATCCAGATCGATAAACCGCTGCCAGGTGCCGCCCCCGCGCAGGGGCAGCACCCGCTGGCCCGCGGCCAGCAGGCTGCCGTATGGCGCGGCGACCACCTCGCCAAGGCCTTCATAGCCGGCGACGGCCGGCAGTCGGGTGCGATGGCGATAGGCGCCGGTCACGGGGATCAGATCCGAAGGATTCACCGGGGCAAAGCGCATCCTGACCCGCACCCGTCCGCCCGCCAGCGGCGCCAGCGGCAGGCGTTTCAGCGTTAGCACCGCGGACGGCGGCCCGTAGCGGTCATAAACAATGGCGTCGTTGAACATCGACTGGCTCCAGACAACGAAAGTCGGGATCATAGCAGATCCCGCTTCCAGTGGCTCGCACCCGCGCCAGCCCGGGTCAGCCCGGGCCGTCGCTGGCCGCCGCCAGCAGCGGCACGATGATATCGCTGAGCGGCGTCGGAATGCCGTGCTGACGCCCGCGACGCTGCACCACGCCGTTACGAATATCCCACTCCAGCGGTCGGCCATTGAGGCGATCGATCAGAATAGAGGTGCTTAAGTCGGCAGGCGCCCGATGAAAGCCGGCGATAATCTCCTCCGACACGCTGTCGCTCAGGGCGGCCCCTTCCGCCCGCGCCACCTGCAGGCATTCGCGCAGATAAGCCAGTCCGAGGGCAGTGATGTCCTCCCGGGCGAACATCCCGGCGCGTCGTCCGGTCAGCACCATCAGTCCGGCAACCGCGTTCTGCAACAGTTTGCGCCAGGCAACGGTGGTAAAATCAGCCGCCAGGTCCACCGCGCAGCGGGTTCCCGCCAGCGCCTGCTGCACTCGCTCTGCCCCCGGCAGATCCGGCAGCGTCAGGCGCGGCGTGGCGCGCAACCAGACAGAGGCATCGGCATCGCGCTGCGCCGGGAACCAGACCACCGACGGCAGCACCGTCGCGCCGCCGGTCAAGGGGGCAAACTGCTGGCGCTGCTCAACGCCGTTTTGCAGCACGCACACCACGGTGTCAGGGGAACAAAGGGCCGTCAGCCAGGGGGCGATGGCCTCCGTCTGGGTGGTTTTCACCGCGACAAAGACCAGGTCGAAGGGGGCGGCTATCGCCATCGGGTCGGTGTGCACCGGGCCGGGCACCACGATCTCACCTTCGTCAGTGCGCAGCACCAGCGCCGAATGGGCGGTACGCCCGCAGACCATCGGCGCCCTCCCCCTCTCAAACAGGGCGGCGGCAATCGTGGTGCCGATGGCGCCGGGACCAATTAGCGCAACCTTAGGAAATGCTGTCATGCCGAAGACCTCCTGATGATTCACCGCCAGATTAGGCAAAGATTGCCCTCCACAGTAGCGAGAAAGACCGGAAGTCGGCAAGGGGCGCGTCGGGAAAGCCTTTCGCCTTCCCCGACGGAGGGCTAGTAGCGCACGCAGACGGATTTGGTTTCGCACCAGCCGTCGAGCCAGTCAGGGCCGAAATCGCGGCCGGTACCAGACTGCTTCATGCCGCCGAAAGGCAGGTTGGCGTCAATCAGGGTATGGCTGTTGACCCATACCGTTCCCGCCTGCAGACGGTCGGTGTAGTTCAGGGCCTGGGTCAGATCGCGGGTCCAGACGCTGGCGGTCAGACCAAAATCGCTGTCGTTGGCCAGGCGCAGCGCCTCCTCGCCATCGGCCACTCGCACCAGGTTCACCACCGGGCCAAAAACCTCCTCACGGCTGAGACGCAGTCCGGCGTCGGGGTTTACCACCAGCGTTGGCGGAATATAGTACCCTCCCGCGTCTGGTCCGGCGCTGCCGCTGATAAGCTCTGCCTTCTGCTGGCGAGCCTCTTCGAGGTAGGCCGCCACCTTGTCGCAGTGGGCCCGGGAGACCACCGGGTTGATCTGCGCCGTCTCCTGCATCCCCGGCCCCACCTGCAGCGATTTCACCGCCTGCTCGAAGCCGCTGACCAGGGTGTCAAACAGCGGCGCTTCGATGTAGATCCGTGAGCTGGCGGCGCAGACCTGCCCCTGATTGAGGAAGCTTCCGGTCATCAGCCCCTCAATAACCCACTGGGGGTCGGCGTCTTTGAGCACAATCGCCGGATTCTTGCCACCCAGCTCCAGCGTCACGCGGGTCAGGCGGTCGGCAGCCACGCGGGCAATCTGTTTCCCGGTCGCCGTCGAGCCGGTAAAGCTAACCTTCGCCACCTGCGGATGGGCGGTCAGCGCCGCGCCGCAGCCGGCGCCGCTGCCGGTGACCACGTTGAACACCCCGTCAGGAATGCCCGCCTGGGTCGCCAGCTCCGCCACCCGCAGCAGGGTCAGCGGGGTGGTTTCCGAGGGTTTGATGACGATCGAACAGCCCGCCGCCAGGGCCGGCATGACCTTCCACATGCCGATCATCAGCGGGAAATTCCACGGAACGATGCCCGCCACCACCCCGACCGGCTCTTTTTTGGTCCACGCCTGGTAACGCGCCCCTTGCGGGAACGGGATCGAAACGTCCAGCGTCCGGCCGCTGATCTTGGTGGTCAGCCCCGCGGTGTAGCGCATCCAGTTCAGGGTGCAGCCGACCTCAAAGGCGCGGGAGATGGCAATGGATTTCCCCTGCTCGAGGGTTTCCAGTTGCGCCAGCTCTTCGCCGTGCTGCTCCACCAGATCGGCAAAACGCAGCAGGATGCGTTCACGGTCAGCCGGGGTGCGCCCGGCCCAGCGGCGATCGACAAAAGCGCGCCAGGCGGACATCACCGCCCGGTCGACATCCGCCGGGCTGGCGTCGGCGGTGGTGGCAATCGCCTGCCCGGTGGCCGGATCCCAGACGGTTAACCGGTTTTCGCTCTGCGCGGCGCAGGGGGCGCCGTCGATATACAGGCCATGCTGACGGTCTAAAAACTGCTGGACGCTGGCAAGCAGCGCTATCTGTGAGGTGGACATACCCTTTCCTTATTCTTCGCGGATAGTGCTTTCAGTCTATGTCTGGTTGGCGGTTGGCGCTTTTTTCTCTGTGACATTCGTTTGCGCCGCTGTGACAGTCGCCGCAATTCCGTCGTCTGCCCTCGCAGAAATGTGCCGCGGGTAATAGTTCTTTCATATACCCGCCATCGCGCCCTTGCCTGAGGCGACACAAATGCAACAATGCGGAAACATTGTTATTACAGGAGAAGGGCGAATGATGACCACGGCAGAGGGGGGGCTGGCGTATCAGCGCTGGCTGGCGACGATCAATCAGGTCTGCGGCCATTTCGCCGCCCGGCCGTTGGAGGAGAGTTTCCACGGCGAGATTGACGCCCGCTACGCCGGCAGCCTCAAGGTCAGTACCGTCACCGCCGCCGGCGTCAATCTCTACCGCACGCGCAATGAGATAAAACGCGATAACGACGCCTGGTTCTATACCGTGTTTCAGCTCGCCGGCGAAGCCATCATCGAACAGGACGATCGCCAGGTGACGCTGGCGGCAGGCGATATCACGTTAATCGACGCCGCCCGCCCATGCTCCATCGTCTGGCAGCAGACTTCGCGTCAGGCCTCGCTGCTGCTGCCGCGCCAGCGGGTGGCGCCCACAGGGAACATCACTACCGCCTGCCGGCTGGACAAATCTCTGCCAATGGTCCAGCTCAGCCAGCGACTGCTGCTGGAAAGCATGGGCGGCACGACGCTCTCCGCCAGCGAGAGCGAAGCCGCGCTGGAGGCGATCGCCTGCCTGTTGCGCCCGGTGCTGCATCAGCGCGATCCTGCCCCTTCCCGGCGGGAAAAGCAGTTTCAGAAGATTATTGCGTTAATCGATGCGTCCATTCAGTCGGAGCATCTGCGTCCGGAGTGGCTGGCCAGCGAGACGGGCATGTCGGTACGCAGCCTGTACCGGCTGTTTGCCGATCAGGGGCTGGTGGTGGCGCAGTATATTAAGAACCGGCGGTTGGATCTGTGTGCCCAGGCGTTACAGAATGTTCATGACGATGAAAAGCTGGCGGGGATCGGCTACCGCTGGGGCTTCAGCGACCACAGCCATTTCTCCACCGCCTTTAAGCAGCGCTTTGGCGTCACCCCGGGGGAATACCGCAAGCGCTGTCGCTAATTATTTGCGCAGCCACTGGCCGTTCAATCCCTGGACGTACTCCCCGGGCTGCGCGCGGGCCACCAGCTTCTGCCCGGCCATTTTCGCCACTTCATCCACCGGCAGATTGTTGTCATCCGCCAGCTGCTGGTAGCTTTCGCTGCGCGCGGCGTTAATCTGCTTTACCAGCGCCAGCGTCTCTTTATCCTGACGCAGCGGCGCGAGATAGCCGTTCAGCGTCTCCCCCACTCGTCCCTGCTGGCGCGCTTCGCTCAGGGTCAACGCCAGCGCGGGCGCGCTGAGTAAAGCCAGCGTCAGCGCCGCGGTTAACAGTCGTTTTCTCATCGTCGCCTCAGAACAAATCGCTGCGGGATTTGAGCAGGTTTTCCACATCCTTATCGACCTTGATATGGATCTCATGCTCAATTTTGACATTCATATTGATGGTGATGGGCTCTTTCGACGCCGCGATTTCGATGCGCGGCGTACAGCCGGCGAGCAGCATCGACGCCACCATGGCCAGTAACAGCTTCTTCATTTAGGTTCCTTACATGTCTTACCGTCCGTACAGCGCCGTACGGGCAGCGTAGCATTCTGCTCGAGCCACGCCTGTAAATTGTCGCCGAAGCGCAAACTGCGCCACAGGTCGAAAATATTCTCTTCATGAGCGTAGTTTAAATGCACGGTACTACTTTTCCCTTCCACCCGGCTGGTGCCGTTGATGCTGGCCTTAAGCGTCAACACGCCCAGATTATCGAGGTTAATCTGCGTCCACGAGCGGGAGATTTCCATATAGCGCAGCCAGTTAATCGCCGCCCCGGCGGAGACGTTATCCGCCACCAGCGCATCGGCGGTGTCTTTATCCAGCCGCAGGGTCATCGGTCCGTCATTGCGCAGCCAGCCGTCGTGGATGATCCATTGATTATTCTCCAGCCACAGCGGCAGCGCGCCGCTCACCGCGCCGGACATGGCGAACTGTTTCACCTTGACGGCGCTGGTCAGTTCGCTGCTGGAGATATGCTGCAGGCGGATCAACGCCGGGTCGCGCTGCGGCATACGCAGCTGCAGCAACGTCAGTTTCCCGCCTAACAGATCGACGCTGACGTCGCTGAGCTGCAGCGGATTGGCCTCGCTCCACGGCCAGGTGCCCTGCAGGTCCGCCGTCAGATTACGCGCGGTGACCTGGTTGACGATTTCGCCAATGCGCAGGGAGACCGGGCGGCGGATGCCCAGCTGCCAGTGACCGTCGCTGAAGCGGAACGGCAGGACGAAATCGACGCCGTTGATCTGGTTATCCGGCATCCAGGCGCTGCCGCCCTTCAGGACGCCATGGCCGCCCGCCTCAAATCCCTGCCCGGCTGCCGCCGAGAAGGCCACCTGCGCGTAGAGACTGCCTTCGCGCAGGTTCATCTTCCAGTCCGGCGGCACCAGCGGCTGGAACACCGTTAGCGACTGTTTTGGCCACCACGCCTGGCCGCGCAGCCGTTCGCCATCCCAGCGCCCGGACAGACGCACCGGACCGATAGCCTCGGCATGCAGGGCGCCGGTGAACTGGAACCACGTCGGGTCCCGACCGTCGAGAGCGAATTTCAGCGTTGAGGCCGGGAGATAGCTGCCGCCGGAGAAGGTGGTTTTGGCGGCGTCCAGCGACAGCGCGCCGGTCAACCGCGGATGCTCAGCATCGCGCAGCCAGCGGATCGGCTGCTCGAGGGTCAGACGCGGGGTGCTGACCCGCATTGTGCCGTACTCAAGCTTATCGAAGCCGGTGGAAAGGCTGCTCAGGGTAATAGCATTGTCGCGCCACTCCCCGCTGCCCTTCACATCCCAGCGCGCCTGCATCGGGGTAAAATGTCCCTCGCCCCAGTAGCGCCACTGCCAGCGGCCGCTGTCGGGCAGAAAATCGCTCGCCTGACCGTCCAGATGCAGCGTAAAGTCGCCCATCTGCTGCTCATGGGCGCGAAGGATCGCCTGCAGGCGGCCATCGACGCCCTGCTGAGTGACCTTAACCCCGGCCAGCGGCCAGCGGATTTCGTCAATATTCAGCGCGTCGATCACCCGCCCGCGCGAGCGCAGCAACGCACCGGGGTGAAAAGCCAGCTGCGGGCTGATCAGCGGCCCGCTGAGCTGAGCCGGCAGCGCCGCGTATAGTATCATCTCCCCCAGCTTGGCCTCACCGGTGAGCCGCAGCGGCAGATCGCTGTTATCCATGCTCAGCTTGCCCGGACCAATATTCAGTACCGCATTGCCCTTCCCGGCATGCCCCTCGGTGAGAACATTCAGGCGACCGCTGACGATCATCTGTTCGGTGCCCTGCTGCCAGTTACCCACCGACAGCGCCACCCGCCCGCGCAGCGGATACGCCTCGTAACGGGTGCGCCAACGGCCGTCGCTGATAGTGATCCGCTCCGGGGTGATCTCCCACGGCAGGTCCAGAATAGGCTCTACCTCACCCCGCGGGGTGACCAGCAGCTGGCCGCGATTGTGCTGCCACTCGAGCTCAGCATCGATCCATTCCGCAGTCTGCGGGAATTCGAAGGTGCCCTGCATCTGGCCGTCGACCGGCAGACCATCCGGCACCAGCGGCAGATGCAAGGTCCCCACCAACTTCACCGGCGGCTGATCGTCAGTCAGCCGGGCGCTGAACTGGCTGACGGTGAGCGCCTGGCCGCGCAGGCGCGCCTGCAGACTCAGTTCCTTCCCGGCAAAGCCGATATCCTGCTGCGCAGGCGTTAATGACATTACCAGCCGCCCCTGCCATTTCTCCCACGGCGACAGCCGCAGATTGTCAATGGTTAACCAGCTATAGGGCAACATCGATTGCCATTCGGCAAGCGTGCGCGGTGAACCGGGAGAGGGATCGCTGGCCGGCAGTTTGCTCAGGCAGGCGCTGTTGATCTCCAGCTGGCCAATATGCAGCCGCCAGCGGCTGGGACGCGAGAGACGGGCATCGGTCACCCGGGCGATTTCACAGTCGCCCACCAGATAACGCAGATCGGGGATCAGCAGGGCCGACCGCGTCAGGCGCGGGCTCTCCTGCAAAGAGATACGCGTGCCCACGGGCAGCCAGATGCCCGCCAGCGTCGGCACCCAGTGGGTTAGCGTCAACAGCAGGGTTAGCGGCAATAACACCAGAACTAACACCAGCGCGATGGCGGCTTTATATTTACCCTTCATGGGCAGTTAATATCCTGATTCAACATAAGTAAAAGCCGAAAGGCGTCCATTGTGACACGTTCGACCAGTGAGTGAAAGTTTACGGCCTGTTAAAGCATAGTTGCCAGCCGGACTCGCGGCGCGACGTTCGGCCATTATCATTTAACTGTTGTTTAAGTCGCCCCTGCCACACTCCAGCCAGACGGGAATAGCTTGCGGGAGAGGCGGTGTCGTTAATTATCTCGCTCATAGAGAGCGCACAGGACCACTATCCATGGGTATTGCTGATTGTTTTTCTGCTTACCTTCACTAAATCCTGCGCATTGGTCTCGCTGGCAATCCCCGGCACCTCCGGCCTGCTGCTGCTGGGAACATTCGCTTCCGCCAGCCTCGGACATTTCCTGTTAATGTGGTCCAGCGCCAGCCTCGGCGCCATCGGCGGATTCTGGCTATCGTGGCGGCTGGGCATTCGCTACCGTCATCGCCTCACCCATCTACGCTGGCTGACCGCCGAGCGTCTGGCCCGCAGCCGCCTCTTCTTTCAGCGCTATGGCCCGTGGGCTATCTTTTTCAGCCGCTTTCTCTCTCCCCTGAGGGCTACGCTGCCCTTCGTTAGCGGCGCCAGCAGTCTGCCGCTGTGGTCGTTTCAGCTGGCTAACGTCAGCTCCGGTCTGCTGTGGCCGCTTCTGCTGCTCGCCCCCGGCGCTTTCAGCCTCAGTTTGTGGTGAAAAAACTTTGTCTTTCAAAGAGATTCCGCAAGTCCGCGATATGCTCTAGAATTAGGATTAGCACCCTCTCATTAAACTATTTTTTAATAATTGTACGATTATTTTAAATATGCTACCGTGACGGTATAATCACTGGAGAAAAGTCTTATGAAAATCGCGGTTTATAGTACGAAGCAGTACGATAAAAAGTACCTGCAGCACGTTAATGATGCATACGGCTTTGAACTGGAATTCTTCGATTTCCTGCTGACAGCGAAGACTGCCAAAACCGCCAACGGTTGCGAAGCGGTATGTATCTTCGTCAATGACGACGGCAGCCGCCCGGTGCTGGAAGAGCTGAAGGCCCACGGGGTGAAATATATCGCCCTGCGCTGCGCCGGGTTTAACAACGTCGACCTTGAGGCGGCAAAGGAGCTTGGCCTGCGCGTCGTGCGCGTTCCAGCTTACTCTCCGGAAGCGGTCGCTGAGCATGCGATCGGTATGATGATGTCGCTCAACCGCCGCATCCACCGCGCTTACCAGCGTACCCGTGATGCCAATTTCTCCCTCGAAGGCCTCACCGGCTTCACCATGTACGGCAAAACCGCCGGGGTGATCGGCACCGGGAAAATTGGCGTAGCGATGTTGCGGATCCTTAAAGGCTTCGGCATGCGCCTGCTGGCGTTCGACCCGTACCCAAGCGCCGCCGCGCTGGAGCTGGGGGTAGAATATGTTGACCTCGCCACGCTGTACAAGGAATCGGACGTGATCTCCCTGCACTGTCCGCTGACCGACGAAAACTACCACCTGCTCAATCGCGAAGCCTTCGATCAGATGAAAGACGGGGTGATGGTGATCAACACCAGCCGCGGCGCCCTGATCGACTCCCAGGCGGCCATCGACGCCCTGAAGCACCAGAAAATTGGCGCGCTTGGGCTGGACGTTTATGAGAACGAACGCGATCTGTTCTTTGAAGACAAATCCAACGACGTGATCCAGGACGATGTCTTCCGCCGCCTCTCCGCCTGCCATAACGTGCTGTTTACCGGCCACCAGGCGTTCCTCACCGCCGAGGCGCTGATCAGCATTTCGGAGACCACTCTGGGTAACCTGCAGCAGGTCGCCAACGGCGAAACCTGTCCGAACGCCATCGTCTAATGCCTTTCCCTTTTGTGCTCCTCTCCCGGGGGGAGCACATTCAGATAATCCCCACAGATCCCCGCTGCGATACCGTTACACTGGCTTGGTTTTATTAGTTATGTGAATGTTTTGGAGTGAAAATGAACAAATTTGCGGCGCTTCTGGCGGCAGGTATGCTGCTGTCCGGCTGTGTCTATAACAGTAAAGTGTCCACCGGTGCGGAACAGCTGCAGCATCATCGTTTCGTGCTGACCAGCGTCAACGGCCAGGCGGTCAACGCCAGCGACCGGCCGCTGGAGCTGAGCTTCGGTGAGAAGATGGCTATTACGGGCAAGATGTATGTATCCGGCAATATGTGCAACGGCTTTAGCGGGGAAGGTAAAGTGTCGGACGGCGAGCTGAAGGTCAAATCGCTGGCGATGACCCGGATGCTGTGCCACGACGCCCAGCTCAATACCCTGGATGCGACGATCGACAAGATGCTGCGCGAGGGTGCGCAGGTCGATCTGACGGAAAACCAGTTGACGCTGGCGACCGCCGACCAGACGCTGGTCTATAAGCTCGCCGACCTGATGCACTAGCCGGCGTTGAGGTGCCGCTGACGCTGCCCCGCGACGGGGCCGCTGTTAGTAGCCGCAGCTGCCGCCCGCCAGCGCCTGCTCGCTGCAGCGTTTGCCGTTCGGCAGCGCGCACATGCCAATCGCCGAACCATCGAGCTGACGAGCCACCGATAACGAGCCGCCTATCATGGCGCAGTTGGCCTGACCGGCGTCGCTCATCGCCGCCCGCATTCCCGGCGTGACGTGCGCCGCCGTGGCCTGCTGAACGGGTTCACTACTGCACGCGGACAGCAACAGCGCCGCACATCCTACTAACATCGCAGCTCGCATTCTCTCTCCCCTCGGAAACGTCTTAAAAAAGCAAACCCCAGAATAATAGGCAGCGTGGCGGGCGGCGTCGAGAGGGGAAGTACGTATTTATGCGCCTCATTAACATTTTCTAGCAAATTTTCGCCTAAAGCTTGATCTGCCTCGGCCATGTCGCCCGGCGCAGGTGGTTCCTCTCCCGGCAGGCAGCCATTTTCTCCGCGAACCACGCAAAATATTGATCTGGTCACGGGTACCCGGCGCATTGAGGACACAAATGCAAAAATGGCGGGGTCAGCGGTTTGCTAAACTACCCCTTATATAATTACAGGGCGCGTCGCGGTTTCACGCGTCCATTCTTTTGCGCAATGTAAGGGTGTCTTCATATGATTACGATTGATGGTAATGGCGCGGTCGCTTCCGTCGCGTTTCGCACCAGTGAAGTTATCGCCATCTACCCGATCACGCCCAGTTCAACGATGGCGGAACAGGCTGACGCCTGGGCCGGCAATGGGCTGAAAAACGTCTGGGGCGATGTTCCCCGCGTGGTCGAAATGCAGTCGGAGGCGGGCGCCATTGGCGCCGTACATGGCGCGCTGCAGACCGGCGCCCTCTCCACCTCCTTTACCTCATCGCAGGGCCTGCTGCTGATGATCCCCACCCTGTACAAACTGGCCGGCCAGCTGATGCCGTTTGTGCTGCACGTCGCCGCCCGCACTGTCGCTACCCATGCGTTGTCGATCTTCGGCGACCATTCCGATGTCATGGCCGTCCGCCAGACCGGGTGCGCCATGCTGTGCGCCAGCAGCGTTCAGGAAGCGCAGGATTTCGCGCTCATCTCGCATATCGCCACCCTGCAAAGCCGGGTGCCGTTTATTCATTTCTTTGATGGTTTCCGTACTTCGCACGAAATCAACAAAATCGCCCCGCTGGCGGATGACACTATTCGCGCCCTGCTGCCGCAGGATAAGATCGCTGAGCATCGCCAGCGCGCGCTCAACCCGGAACACCCGGTGATCCGCGGAACCTCGGCCAACCCCGACACTTATTTCCAGTCCCGGGAGGCCACCAATCCGTGGTACGACGCGGTGTATGACCATGTCGAGAAAGCGATGGACGATTTCGCTGCCGCCACCGGCCGTCAGTACAAACCGTTTGAGTTTTACGGCCACCCGCAGGCAGAGCGCGTGATCGTCATTATGGGCTCGGCCATCGGCACCTGCGAAGAGGTGGTCGATGAGTTGCTGAGTCGCGGCGAGAAAGTCGGCGTGCTAAAAGTCCGCCTCTATCGCCCGTTCTCCGCCGCCCACCTGCTGGCGGCGCTGCCGGAGAGCGCCCGCGCGGTTGCCGTACTGGATCGCACCAAAGAACCCGGCGCGCTTGCCGAACCGCTTTACCTCGACGTGATGACCGCCCTGGCGGAAGCCTTTAACCGCGGCGAGCGCGAGACGCTACCGCGCACTATCGGCGGCCGCTACGGTCTCTCCTCCAAGGAGTTTGGTCCGGAATGCGTGCTGGCGATATTCAGTGAACTGCAGGCCGCCCAGCCGAAGCCGCGCTTTACCGTCGGGATCTATGATGACGTGACCAACCTGTCGCTGCCGTTGGGCGAAAATACCCTGCCGGCAGAGGCCAAGCTCGAGGCCCTGTTCTACGGCCTCGGCAGCGACGGCAGCGTGTCAGCCACCAAAAACAACATCAAAATCATCGGCAACTCGACCCCATGGTTCTCCCAGGGCTATTTTGTCTATGACTCGAAGAAAGCGGGCGGCCTCACCGTCTCGCATCTGCGGGTCAGCGAAAAACCGATTCGTTCATCGTATCTGATTTCGCAGGCTGATTTCGTCGGCTGCCACCAGCTGCAGTTTATCGATAAATACCAGATGGCCGAGCGGCTGAAGCCCGGCGGCATTTTCCTGCTCAACACGCCGTACAGCGCCGATGAGGTCTGGTCCCGCCTGCCCCAGGAAGTCCAGGCCACCCTGAATCAGAAAAAAGCGCGTTTTTACGTGGTCAACGCGGCAAAGATCGCCCGCGAATGCAGCCTCGGGGCGCGCATTAATACCGTGATGCAGATGGCCTTTTTCCATTTAACCCAGATCCTGCCGGGTGATAGCGCGCTGGCGGAACTGCAGGCAGCCATCGCCAAAAGCTACAGCAGCAAAGGTCAGGAGCTGGTGGAGCGCAACTGGCAGGCGCTGGCCCTGGCCCGTGAATCACTGGCGGAAGTACCGCTCCAGCCGGTGAACGCCAGCAGTCCGAACCGCCCGCCGGTGGTCTCCGACGCCGCGCCGGATTTCGTCAAAACGGTCACCGCCGCGATGCTGGCCGGCCTCGGCGATGCGCTGCCGGTCTCTGCCCTGCCGCCGGACGGCACCTGGCCCATGGGCACCACCCGCTGGGAGAAACGCAACATCGCCGAAGAGATCCCCATCTGGAAGGAAGCGCTGTGTACTCAATGCAACCACTGCGTCGCCGCCTGCCCGCACTCGGCGATCCGCGCCAAAGTGGTCGCCCCGGAAGAGATGGAGAACGCCCCTGCCAGCCTGCATTCGCTGGATGTGAAATCCCGCGATATGCGCGGGCAGAAATACGTTCTGCAGGTCGCCCCGGAAGACTGCACCGGCTGCAACCTGTGCGTCGAAGTGTGTCCGGCGAAAGACCGCCAGAACCCGGAGATCAAGGCCATCAATATGATGTCCCGCCTGGAGCATGTGGAAGAGGAGAAGGTCAATTACGAGTACTTCCTCAACCTGCCGGAAATCGACCGCAGCAAACTTGAGCGCATTGATATTCGCACCTCGCAGCTGATCAGCCCGCTGTTTGAATACTCCGGCGCCTGCTCGGGCTGTGGCGAAACGCCGTATATCAAACTGCTGACCCAGCTGTACGGCGACCGAATGCTGATTGCCAACGCCACCGGCTGCTCCTCCATTTACGGCGGCAACCTGCCCTCGACACCGTACACTACCGACGCCAACGGCCGCGGCCCGGCGTGGGCCAACTCGCTGTTTGAGGATAACGCCGAATTCGGGCTCGGCTTCCGCTTGACCGTCGACCAGCATCGCCAGCGCGTGATGCGCCTGCTGAGCGAATTCGCCGACAAGCTGCCGGCAGAGCTGAACGCGGCGCTGCACGCCGAGGCGACGCCGGAAGTTCGCCGCGAACAGGTGGCGGCCCTGCGTCAGGCGCTGGCCGGCGTGGCGGGAGCTGAAGAGCTGCTGACCGATGCCGACGCACTGGTGGAGAAATCCGTCTGGCTGATCGGCGGCGACGGCTGGGCTTACGATATCGGCTTCGGCGGCCTGGACCATGTACTGAGCCTGACGGAAAACGTCAATATTCTGGTGCTGGACACTCAGTGTTACTCCAACACCGGCGGGCAGGCGTCAAAAGCCACCCCGCTGGGAGCAGTGACTAAGTTTGGCGAGCACGGCAAACGCAAGGCGCGTAAAGATCTGGGCGTCAGCATGATGATGTACGGGCATGTTTATGTGGCGCAAATTTCGCTGGGCGCGCAGCTGAACCAGACGGTAAAAGCGATTCAGGAAGCGGAAGCCTATCCGGGGCCATCGCTGATCATCGCCTATAGCCCTTGCGAAGAGCATGGCTACGATCTGGCGCTCAGCCACGACCAGATGCGTCAGCTGACCGCCACCGGCTTCTGGCCGCTCTACCGCTTCGACCCGCGTCGGGCAGATGAAGGCAAGATCCCGCTGGCGCTAGATTCCCGTCCGCCATCAGACGCGCTGGCCGAGACGCTGCTTAACGAGCAACGTTTCCGCCGCCTGAACGCCCAGCAGCCTGAAGTGGCGGAGCAGCTATGGAAAGACGCCGCCGCCGATCTGCAGAAGCGCTATGACTTCCTCGCCCAGCTGGCTGGCAAAGCGGAGAAATCGCCAAGCGAAGGTTAACCGCCCCGTCACCTTTGTCCATAAAAAAAGCCCGAACACAACGTTCGGGCTTGTCGTTTTACCGATAAACAACATCATTCCGCAGAATGAGACGGCAACAATAAATTATTGGCATGACAATAAAGGCATATAACGCGCAAATAATACGTGATTAGCCCGGGCATGTATAATTTTTATTTTGTATATTATCTATAAATGCATTCAGCATAATTATCACCATTTCATTGGTATTATTTATTTTAGATTTTACTTATATCGTAACAATTGAGTCTTACCGGATCTCAGACCGCTCCTTTAGCATGAGTTCACTTCCCACCCGGAAGTTAAAACATAAAAACAGTTAAAGGAATTTCTTCATGAAAAGAAAAGTACTGGCCCTCGTTATTCCGGCTTTATTAGCCGCCGGTGCCGCGCATGCGGCGGAAATTTATAATAAAGACGGGAATAAATTAGATCTCTATGGCAAGGTAGATGGTCTGCATTATTTCTCCAGCGACTCGAAAAAAGACGGCGATCAAACTTATTTACGTTTTGGCTTTAAAGGCGAAACCCAGATCAACGATATGCTTACCGGCTATGGCCAGTGGGAATATAACGTTCAGGCCAACAACACCGAGACCTCCAGCGATCAGGCGTGGACCCGTCTGGCATTCGCCGGTATCAAAGTGGGCGATTATGGCTCCTTCGACTACGGTCGTAACTACGGCGTGCTGTACGACGTTGAAGGCTGGACCGATATGCTGCCGGAGTTCGGCGGCGACTCCTACACCTATGCGGATAACTTTATGGCAGGCCGCGCCAACGGCGTCGCAACCTACCGTAACAGCGATTTCTTCGGTCTGGTGGAGGGTCTGAACTTCGCCCTGCAGTATCAGGGCAAAAACGAAGGCCAGAACGCGCAGGATATCAACGTCGGCACCAATAACCGCAGCAGCGACAGCGATGTTCGCTTCGACAATGGCGATGGTTTCGGCCTCTCCACTTCCTACGACTTCGGCATGGGCATCAGCGCGGCGGCAGCTTACACCTCGTCTGACCGTACTAACGATCAGATGACCCAGACCAACGCGCGCGGCGATAAAGCGGAAGCCTGGACCGCCGGCCTGAAGTACGACGCCAACGATATCTACCTGGCGACCATGTACTCTGAAACCCGCAATATGACCCCGTACGGCAATGACGGCGTGGCCAATAAAACGCAAAACTTCGAAGTCACCGCGCAGTATCAGTTCGACTTCGGCCTGCGTCCGGCCATCTCCTACCTGCAGTCCAAAGGCAAAGATCTGTACAATAACGGCCGCTATGCCGATAAAGATCTGGTCAAATATATGGACGTTGGCGCGACCTATTACTTCAACCGTAATATGTCCACCTATGTTGATTACAAAATCAACCTGCTGGATGGTAACGACAAATTCTACGAAGACAACGGTATCTCTACCGATAACATCGTCGCCCTGGGCCTGGTTTACCAGTTCTGATGCGCCTGCCCGCCGGTTCCGGCGGGCTTTCCCCCACCCGCCTCGCTGCAGATAAAACAAAACGCTATATCTCGCGGACTAAAATAGCCGTCCGTTTAATGATATAGTCATGGCCAGTCAGTGCTTGCCCGAGGACGTCCATCATGCACCACCATCCGGTTAAATCTTCCCGAATTATCTCCGTCGCCTACGATGACGCCTCCGCCACACTGGAAATCTATTTCTATCACCAGCCGCCATTACAATATACCGGGGTCCCACCGCGTATTTTTCATGATTTTTTACAGGTGGTGTCAAAAGGCCGGTATTATGATGGGGTGATCAAAGGAAAATTTCCCGAACGCAAGCTACGTTAATGTCAAAGTGTGACTGCGGTCATGATACAAAACGTGCCCTAATACCGTACAATATGAAGGGATACTTAAACAGGAGGTTTTATGAGCAGAATGATTCTTGTCCCTATCGATATCTCTGATAAAGAATTTACTGAACGCATTATCAGTCACGTTGAATCGGAAGCGCGGATTGACGACGCCGAGGTGCATTTCCTCACCGTGATCCCTTCTCTGCCCTATTATGCCTCACTGGGAATGGCCTATACCGCTGAGCTTCCCGGCATGGATGAGCTGCGTGAGGGTTCTGAAACGCAATTGAAAGAGATCGCGAAGCAGTTCTCCATCCCGGAAGACCGGATGCATTTTCACGTCGCGGAAGGATCGCCAAAAGATAAAATCCTTGCGCTGGCCAAGTCGCTGCCAGCCGACCTGGTGATCATCGCTTCGCACCGACCGGATATCACAACTTATCTGCTGGGCTCCAACGCCGCCGCGGTGGTTCGTCACGCCGAGTGCTCGGTACTGGTGGTCCGCTAACGCCGCAGCCCGCCGCCCGGCGGGCTTTTTATTTCCGCATCAGCCGCCCCCGCCTGGCTGCTCGCTGCCGAAAGTGCCGGAAAGATGCTGACATTCCGCCCCTGAATCCGTACCATACACGCCACGGTTGCCTGTCAAACCTCAATAATTGCTACGCGCCAGCGCCACGTTGTTCAGCGGCTGGCAGAATGCGTGCTCTTCTGATGCCACACTATGAATTGAGCCACTATTACATGCTGCAAAACCAAGAAATCAGTAAAAAAGAAAAGTACAACATCGATAAGCTGCAGAAACGTCTGCGCCGCAACGTCGGTGAGGCGATTGCCGACTTCAATATGATTGAAGAGGGCGACCGCATTATGGTTTGTCTTTCAGGCGGCAAGGACAGCTATACCATGCTGGAGATCCTGCGCAATCTGCAGAAAAGCGCGCCCATCTCCTTCTCGCTGGTGGCGGTGAACCTCGATCAGAAGCAGCCAGGGTTCCCGGAGCATATTCTGCCGGAGTATCTGGAGCAGCTGGGGGTTGAATACAAGATTGTCGAAGAGAACACCTACGGCATCGTCAAAGAGAAGATCCCGGAAGGAAAAACCACCTGCTCGCTGTGCTCTCGCCTGCGTCGCGGCATCCTCTATCGTACCGCCACCGAGCTCGGGGCGACCAAGATCGCCCTCGGCCATCATCGCGACGATATCCTGCAGACGCTGTTTTTGAATATGTTCTACGGCGGCAAAATGAAAGGGATGCCGCCGAAGCTGATGAGCGACGACGGCAAACACATCGTCATCCGCCCGCTGGCCTACTGCCGGGAAAAGGACATCGAGCGCTTCTCCCAGGCCAAAGGCTTCCCGATTATTCCGTGCAACCTGTGCGGTTCGCAGCCAAACCTGCAGCGCCAGGTGATCGCCGATATGCTCCGCGACTGGGACAAGCGTTATCCTGGGCGCATTGAAACCATGTTCAGCGCGATGCAGAACGTGGTGCCTTCGCACCTGAGCGACGTCAATCTGTTTGATTTTAAAGGTATCACCCACGGCTCAGAGGTGGTGGATGGTGGCGATCTGGCGTTTGACCGGGAAGATATTCCCCTGCAGCCCGCCGGCTGGCAGCCGGAAGAAGAAGACGCCCGTCTCGATGAGCTGCGTCTGAACGTAGTGGAAGTGAAATAACCCTCACGCGTCTCAGGCAGCCGCCTGAGACGCACTCTCCTGCCCTTACTTCAGCAGTCGTACGCGGCAGGATTTACCTTTGATCTTGCCATTTTGTAACTGCTTATACGCCTTCTGCGCCATATTCTGGCGGATCGCCACATAGACGTGGGCCGGGTGGACGGTAATTTTGCCGATATCGGCACCATCAAAGCCCATATCCCCGGTCAGGGCTCCCAGCACATCTCCCGGGCGCATTTTCGCCTTTTTCCCGCCGTCGATACACAGCGTCGCCATCTCCGCCGTCAGCGGCGCGATGGTGTTGCCCGTCGGCGCCGGCAGCCAGTTCAGGGAAAGCTGCAGCATGTCGGCCAGAATAGTGGCGCGCTGCGCCTCTTCCGGCGCACAGAAGCTGATGGCCAGCCCTTGTTCACCGGCGCGGGCGGTACGGCCGATGCGGTGAACATGCACCTCCGGATCCCAGGCCAGCTCGAAATTCACCACCAGCGCCAGGGATTTGATGTCCAGACCGCGGGCAGCGACGTCGGTCGCCACCAGAACCCGGACGCTGCCGTTAGCGAAGCGCACCAGCGTCTGATCGCGATCGCGCTGCTCAAGGTCACCATGCAGCGACAAGGCGCTCTGCCCGGCGGCGTTGAGCGCATCGCAGACCGCCTGGCAATCGCGTTTGGTATTGCAGAACACCACGCAGGATGCCGGCTGATGCTGGCTGAGCAGGCGCTGCAGCAGGGCAATCTTACCGTGGCGGGAAACTTCAAAGAACTGCTGCTCAATCGCCGGGAGCGCATCGACAGTGTCGATCTCAATGGTCTGCGGATTGCGCTGCACCCGGCCGCTGATCGCCGCGATTGCCGCCGGCCAGGTAGCAGAAAACAGCAGCGTCTGCCGGTCAGCCGGTGCGAAGCGGATCACCTCATCAATGGCATCGCTAAAGCCCATATCGAGCATGCGGTCCGCTTCGTCCATCACCAGGGTCTGCAGCGCGTCAAGGGAGACCGTTCCCTTCTGCAGATGATCGAGCAGACGGCCCGGGGTGGCGACGATAATATGCGGGGCATGCTGCAGGGAATCTCGCTGGGCGCCAAAGGGCTGCCCGCCGCAGAGCATCAGAATCTTGATGTTCGGCAGGCAGCGCGCCAGGCGGCGCAGCTCGCCGGCGACCTGATCGGCCAGCTCGCGGGTCGGGCACAACACCAGCGACTGGGTCTCGAAGCGCGCCGGATCGATATGCTGCAGCAGACCCAGCCCAAATGCGGCCGTTTTTCCGCTGCCGGTTTTTGCCTGCACGCGCACATCTTTCCCCGCGAGGATCGCCGGCAGGGCGGCGGCCTGAACCGGGGTCATCGACAGATAACCCAGCTCGTTAAGGTTGGCTAATTGGGCGGCAGGTAAAACAGTCAGGGTAGAAAAAGCGGTCACAATGTATTCTCGTATTAAAAGGCAGACAATCTGCAGGCGCGTATCCTCGCAGATCTCCGCGCCTGATGCGACAATTTAATCGGCTCTTCGTCAGGCGGCGGATCGGGCTGGGGCTGCGGACGCGGTCGTGGATCGGGTAAAGGAGCCGGATCGTTCGGCTCGGGCGAGATAGGGATAGACTGGGCTGTCAGCTCTGAAGCGTAATACATAGAGGCCTCCCGGAGAGTGATACGGGCGTACCCGCAGGCGTCAACGGCCAGAAACCGTCGGGTGTCTTAGTAAGGGTAGAAGCTGGTCCGGAGAGCGCAAAAAAAAGCCGACTCAACAAAGCCGGCGTCGTACGAATCAATTGTGCTATGCAGTAATTCAAAAAAGGAAGTAAGACAATATGGAGCGCAACGCCCATCGCTTGACGTTGCATTCACCTGCGAGAGAGATATTGCCCTGAATGGGTAGATGGTTTATTGATTTCGCTCAAACATTGCCGGGTTTTCCCGGCACTACAGCCGCTAAAAGGCGATTCTTTACAGCCATTTACTGCGATGTAACCACCACGCAACACCACCGATGACAACGACTAACATCAAGCAGAAAAGGCTAAACCCCAGATGCCAGCTGTTGCCAGGGATCCCGCCGAGGTTGACGCCGAACAGGCCGGTTAAAAAGGTGCTGGGTAGAAACACCATCGCCATCAATGACATGGTATAGGTCCGCCGCGCCAGCGACTCCTGCATAATCTGGGCGATCTCGTCGCTCATGATCGCCGTCCGCGCGATACAGCTGTCGATCTCATCCAGACCGCGCCCCAGCCGCTCGGCGATATCCTGCATTCGCCGCCGCTGATCGTCACTCATCCACGGCAGCCGCTCGCTGGCCAGCCGGGCATAAACATCGCGCTGCGGCGCCATATAGCGGCGCATCACAATCAGCTGCTTACGCAGCAGCGCGAGAAATCCGCGCGGCGGCACCTGCTGATCGAGCAGGTCGTCTTCCAGGTCGATAATGCGATCGTGCAGTTGTTCGATAAACTCGCTGGCATGATCGGTCAACGCATCGCAGACCTCCACCAGCCAGCTGCCGCCGTCCGTCGGGCCATTACCTTCCTTCAGGTCGCCCAGCACATCGTCCAGCGCCAGCACTTTGCGCTGACGAGTGGAGACGATCAGCCGCTCATCCATATACAGGCGCATCGCCACCAGCTGGTCGGGCCGCTCATCGGTACTGCCGTTGATACAGCGCAGGGTGATCAGCGCCCCGTCACCGATCCGCGTCACCCGCGGCCGGGTGCTCTCTCCCGCCAGGGCATCGCGTACGTTATTGGGCAGCAACGGGGTGGCCGCCAGCCAGTCGGCGCTGTCGCTATGGGTATAGTTGAGATGCAGCCAGCAAGGCTTGTCTTTGTCGATAATATCGTCATCGGCGAGCGGCTTAACGCCCCCCTGCCCGTCGAGCACCCACGCGAAGATCGCGTCCGGTATCTGCAACTCCGAGCCTTTAATCGCGTCCACTCAACCTCCGTTAATCCATATCTGCTAAATTACGCGCCTTCTCTATAAGGTACGCGAAAGCGCGCATTCTTGCTTTTAATGACCCGGAAATACAGGCCTAGTCGCTTCATTGAAAAGCGCTTTCGCCCCCGGTCGCGGCGCTCCCCTCATTTAACGTTAAAACTTAGTGAAATCAAGTTCTTCACGATTCAACACATACAGAGCGACGTTTTGCCGTTTATTTTGCAACTTCTTGCTGTATTATGCTGTTTATTGCGTTAATTTGCGGAGTCAATGGCCATGCATAAGCTCGCCAGGCAAAAACATATTCTCGACAGGCTTAGCGAAACCGGTCAGCTGAGCATCAGCGAACTGGTTGCAGAGCTGCAGGTGTCGGCCGATACCATTCGCCGCGATCTGAGCGACCTGGAACAACAGGGCGTGCTGCAGAAAAGCCACGGCGGGGCCATCGCCCTTAACGTCCCGGCCATGACGCGCCAGGGCAGAAACGCTCTTCTCACCCAGACCAAGCAGCGCCTGGGTCAGCAGGTCGCCGCGCGCATTCCCTCTGGCTCGACGCTGTTTCTCGACGCCGGAAGCACGCTGCTGGCGGTGGCAGCCCAGCTGAAAGGGCCGTTGACCGTGATCACGGCTTCTCTGGATATCGCTCAGCTGTTCAGCGACCGTGCCGATATCCAGCTGATCCTGCTTGGCGGTCAGTGGGATAGTAAACAACGACTGTTCGCCGGCAGCGCCACCCTGTCGCTGGTCACCCGCTACCGGGCCGATATCGCCATTCTCGGCGCCTGCGCGCTCCATGCCGGGCTGGGGCTGAGCGCCAGCCAGGAAGCTGATGCCGACGTTAAACGCGCCATGCTGGCCGCCAGCGCCGAGCACTGGCTGGTGGCGGACCGTACCAAACTCAACCGCTGCGAACCGTGGCGGGTGGCCGGACTCAGCGACATTCACCATCTTTTTCTTGATCGTCCCTGGGCTGAGCTGGGGGATGACCCCGCCCTCTCTGTACATATTGCTGACGCTTAACAACGTGGAGAACCTGATGAGTAACAATACGATAAATATCGCCCTGATTGGCTACGGATTCGTCGGTAAGACCTTCCACGCGCCGCTTATCCGTTCGGTGCCGGGGCTGAACCTGGCGTTCGTCGCTTCCCGCGATGAAGAGAAGGTCAAACGCGATCTGCCGGACGTCACGGTGATCGCCTCCCCGGAAGCAGCGGTCCAGCATCCGGACGTTGACCTGGTGGTCATCGCCTCCCCTAACGCCACGCACGCCCCGCTGGCCCGCCTGGCGCTGAACGCCGGCAAACATGTGGTGGTGGATAAGCCCTTTACCCTCGATATGCAGGAGGCCCGGGAGCTGATCGCCCTGGCGGAGGAGAAACAGCGTCTGCTCTCCGTCTTCCATAACCGCCGCTGGGACAGCGACTATCTCGGGATCCGTCAGATGATTGAGCAAGGCACCCTCGGCGCGGTGAAACACTTCGAGTCGCATTTCGACCGCTTCCGCCCGGAAGTCCGCGTGCGCTGGCGCGAGCAGAACGTCCCGGGCAGCGGCTTGTGGTTCGACCTGGGGCCGCACCTTATCGACCAGGCGCTGCAGCTATTTGGTTTGCCGCAGTCGGTGCAAGGTAACATAGCCACCCTGCGCGACGGCGCGGAGATCAACGACTGGGCGCATGTGGTATTAAACTACCCGGCGCATAAAGTGATCCTGCACTGCAGCATGCTGGTCGCGGGCGGCTCGTCGCGCTTCACCGTGCACGGCGATAAAGGTAGCGTTATCAAAGCGCGGGCCGACCAACAGGAGAGCCAGCTGCTGGCGGGCGTGGTACCGGGCAGCGCCGGCTGGGGCCAGGATGACGACCCGCTGGTTATCTATGATGCCTCGCTGCAGGCCCACGCGCAGGCTACCCCGCAGGGCGATCAGCGCCAGTACTATATGCTGATCCGCGATGCGCTGAAGGGCCAGATCGCCAATCCGGTGCCGCCGGTGGAAGCGCTGGCGGTGATGGCCGTTCTGGAAGCGGCGGTGCGCTCTGCTGAAAGTGGTATGGTGCAGACCCTGGACCTGTCCGACGACGAGCGCAACACGCTGCGCTAATCCGCCCTGTTCTCCGGTTACCTGCGCGGCCCGCAGGTAACCGCTTCTTTTGCGCCACCTTAGAAAAAATCACTATCTATCCGCAGATTAACATTGCTTTATCCTGCTCCATGGCGCAAAGCACCGCTGGAAATTTCAGCCAATTGGGAGGAGGATAGAATGCAGATCGATCGTAATGAGAAAGAGGTTGCTGACGCTGTGGACGCGGCAACCGTACTACCGGACAGGAGAAGCGCATGTATTACACGTTAGGAGATACCACTCTCCATTTTTATCGCTATCAGTGCAAATTTTACGTCGCCCACTGGGAAGGGGGTAACGTGATGAGCGAAAAATTTAAATCGTTTATCGAACAGATCACTGAGAAGACCGGGCTGGATGCGAAACGCGTCGAGACCGCCGCGCGCGATTATTTTACTAACGTGGATTAACAGGCAGTGCTGTTCGTAAGAGACAAGCTGGTGCGGTAGCCGCGCAGGCTAACCCACCTTTCACCGCCAGGACGCCTCGCGCCGCCTGGCGGCTTCTCTATTCTGCCAGCGTTAAACGGTAGTCAGTTTTGCCAGAATGGCGGCGAAGGCGTCATTAACCTTATCGCCGGCGAGCAGTTTTTTACGCAACGTGAAGCTTCTGCCGCTGGAACGGATCAGCAGCCGGACTTTCGCATCATTATTGCTGCGTTCAACTACGGCAACATCCCGCAAGGGAATAACGTAGGTATCGGCATAGAGCCCCGGCGTAAATATCATCGACTCGCCGCTCACGCCAATCACCACCCGATTTTGCAGACGATAGCCATTGCACAGCGCAACAATACCGGCGGCAATAAATACTCCGCCTATCCCCATGCCAATCATTAAAATAATGATCCCGGCGATGAGCGCCAGCGCCCCTTGGGGATAAAAGCCTGAGGCATTAAAGGTTAATAGCTGCTGGTTATCAGCCTCGCCCACTGCCGTGGTTGATCGCCAGGGCGTAAATCCGGCGTTAATCCGCGTTTGCAAGCTGAACAGACTACCCACCAGAAAGATCACGCTGGCGGGCACCATCACGATGCCGCCAACAAACGCCAGGACGATGGCCAGATAAGGGTAGCGGCCTGACAGCATTATGCTGATCGCCTGAACCACCACGGCGATAAACAGGGCCAGCACCAGCCAGGACCACATGCTGTCCACCCCACGATGGAAATTCAGTTGTCCTTCATCGAGTAATAAATTACGCGCGACAAAACAGATAATAATATTAACGAACAGGCCAATCCAGGCCAGCTTGTGAACATGCTTCATTTCATACTCCATTATGTATTTTGCTATTCCATTATCAGACATTATTAAATAAAATCGAATGCCGCCCGGATAGTAACAAAGCCGTTGGCAAGATCAATCAAAAAGCGTGTCACCCCCTCTCCTTTAGTTATTTTCAGATTGATATAAGCAATTAGCATACATCGTGATTATATAATCCATTATATATATTCTCAGAATTTCTTTACGCCGCATTAATATCGCCCTGCCATTCTGGAGGGCGTTGGAGATCGTCTTACCTTTATTGCGCGGATCCCGGTGCGAATTGGCAGTTATTCACGGCGCAGTCGGCGAGCCAGTCGGGTGCCCAGCGTCTGGATAAGCTGGACAATCACAATCAGCACCAGGGCGGTAGTGAGGGTGGCGAAAGCGTCGAAGCGCTGATAGCCATAGGTAATAGCCAGATCCCCGATCCCCCCGCCGCCCACTGTACCCGCCATGGCGGTGGCGCCGAGCAGACCGATGGTCGCCGTGGTGAGGGCCAGAATCAGCGATGCCGCCGCCTCCGGCAGCATAAAGTGCCAGACAGTCTGCAGCGGGGTTGCGCCCATGGCGTCCGCGGCCTCGAGGATCCCCTCATCCACCTCCAGCAACGAGCTCTCCACTAATCGGGCAATGTAGGGGGCGACAAAGACGATCAGCGGCACGATGGCTCCCGCGGTGCCGATAGTGGTGCCCACCAGCAGTCTGGTAAAGGGCAGGATCACAATCAGCAAAATGATAAACGGCAGCGAGCGCAGCACGTTAATCAGCGGATTCAGCGCCTGATGCACCACCGGGTTGGCCACGATGCCGCCGGGACGGCAAACCACCAGCACAATCCCCAGCGGGACGCCGATCAGCGCGCCAAAGCCCAGCGAGACGGTGACCATAATCAGGGTGTCACGCAGCGCCAGCAGGAACTGATCGCCGGTGATGGCGGTATCAATAAGATCAAACATGGGTGATTTTCACTCCTGCATCGACCAGATGGGTGATGGCGCGGTCGGTTTCGTCAGGCTCGCCGAGGAGCTGCACAATCATAAATCCCAGAATCCGGCCCTGAACTTCAGACATGCTGGCAAACAGGATATTCACCTCGACAGCATACTCGCGGATCAGGTGGTTAATGATCGGCTGCTGCGCCGTCGCGCCGACAAATTCGAGGCGTAAAGCCCGGGCGCCGTTATCGCGCTGCAGGAACGACGCCACCCGCTGCGGCAGGCGGTCGTGCACCACCGACTGCACGAAACTGGCAGTGACCGGATGCTGCGGCTGAGCAAAGAGATCAAAAACCGCCCCCTGTTCAACGATACGGCCCGCCTGCATCACCGCCACCTTGTGACAGATTTTCTGGATCACCGACATCTCATGGGTGATCAGTACGATGGTGATGCCATACCGACGATTAATCTCCTGCAAAAGCAGTAAGATCTGCACCGTAGTGTGGGGGTCGAGCGCCGAGGTGGCTTCATCGCACAGAAGGACCGACGGGTTGGTGGCCAGCGCCCGGGCAATACCGACCCGCTGCTTTTGTCCGCCCGACAGCTCATTAGGGTAGCTGTGGATTTTGTCGCTCAGATCGACGAACGCCAGCAGTTCCGCCACCCGCGCCTGGATAAAGGCCTTGTCGCGGCCCTGTAAAATCAGCGGGATGGCGATGTTATGGAAAACGGTTTTCGAATTCAGCAGATTAAAATTCTGAAAAATCATGCCGATATCTTTTTTGAAGGCCTGCAGGCGCTGGCCGCTGCAGGCCTGTAGCGGCTCGCCGTTTAACAGTACCTCGCCCTCGCCAGGCGTTTCCAGACGATTAATCAGCCGTAATAAGGTGCTTTTTCCTGCCCCGCTGTAGCCAATAATGCCAAAAATATCGCCTCGCTCAATGCTGAGATTAATATCCTGCAAGGCCAGAACCGGATGTCCTTTCCTGGAAAAGCTTTTACTGACGTGGCGAAATTCTATCATCGCGTTATTCATTTTAAATAGTCAGGCAGCAAGTAACCATCATACTGCGGATGGCTGAGAATATATTTTTTGAACTCGGCCGAGTGGTAGCCATCGATAATATCTTTGGCAAACTGCGCCTTCTGATTTTTGCCGGCGACGGTCACGACATTAATAAAATGGCTGGTGGCTGCTTCCAGTTTTAATGCCGAGGTCAGGGACATACCGCTGGAGACGGCAAAATTGCCCTGAATCAGGCCATAGTCGACGTCCGGCAGAGCGCGAACCTGTTGGGCATTATCCATCTCTTTTAGGACTATTTTGTAAGGATTATCTACGATGTTACGCTGCGAAAAAGTGGCCGGATCGCTGTCTGGTTTAATTTTCACCCAGCCAAGGCTCTCCAGCACCAGTACCGCGCGATATTCATTTGACGGCTGGTTTGGTACCGACACGACGGTGCCCGCCGCCGGGGTCCCCAGGGTGGTCAGTTTCCCACCATACAGCCCCATCGGCGGCGTGGGGACCTGCACAATGCCCACGTTATCGATCCCCAGCCGCTCATTAATTGCTTTCAGATATACCGGATGCTGCATAATATTCGCTTCGATATCGCCGCGGGCTACCGCGTCATTCACCTGAATACCGTCGCTGAAATCCTTATATTCGATTTTATACCCTTTACTCAATAAATAGGGCGCGACGCCTTTCTCAAATTGTTCTTTATACGGCCCGGGGTTAAAGCCGACGCGGATAAGATGAGCGTCGGCGGCGGCATAAAAAGAGGTGGCCGACAACAGGGCGAGAGCGATCCCGCGCGCAACTGACTTGTTCATAAGGTATTTTCCTGGAGGGTTGGCGATATTGAACGATTAAATCACAGCCGATTGTGGGTTGTAAGCCAGAACGCCGAATTTCCTTTTGCTAATTCCTCATTAACTTTTGCTATACCGACATATCTTAAAAACAAGAATCTTTTGCGTATATTGTTATTTAGCCAGCCGCTATAAATCCCTTAAAGATGGTCAATTATTCGTGATTTAAACCGGGAATGTTATGCCTGATTTTACTGCTTCGCCGCTGGTGGACGCCCTGGAAGAGAATTTGTTCAGCCTGCTGGAAAAACTGGCCGCGGAGGTCAACACCGAAGCGCTGCCGCTGATCGATCTTTCCAGCGGCAGTCCGGATCAACCCACCCCGCCGGAAGTAATCGACTCGCTGCAGAGCGCTATTCATCGTCGTGAAAACCATGGCTACCCGTCGTTCTGGGGCAAACCACAGGTCCGCGAGGCGATCGCCCGGTTCTATCGCCGGCAGTATGATGTGGAACTCGATCCGCACAGCGAAATCGCCGTGTTTCAGGGTTCGCATATCGGTATAGGCGGCATCCCGCGGGCGCTGCTCAGCCCCGGGCAATACCTCATCTCCACCGATCCCTGCTATCCGATTTACCGCTCGGCGGCGCTGCAGTCCCAGGCGGCGTTTTATGGCCTGCCGCTCAGGGCGGAGAACCATTTCCTGCCGGATTTTAACGATCTTCCCCGGGAAGTCGCTGACAAGGCCGGGCTGGTGGTGCTTAACTATCCGCATAATCCAACCGGCGCCCTCGCCACGCCGGCGCTGTTCGCCAGCGCGCTGCAGTTTGCTCGTCGTCACCAGGTGCCGATCCTCCATGATTTTGCCTATGCGGCCATCGGCAGCGCGGCCAGCGATGCGCCGCTGAGCCTCTTCTCCCAGCCCGACGCCAAAGCATGGGGAGTGGAAACCTATACTTTTTCCAAGACCTTTAATATGGCCGGCTGGCGCTTCGGCTTCGCGGTCGGCAACGCCTCGATTATCCGGGCGTTTAAAAAGCTGCACACCCATAGCTACAGCACGGTGTTTGGCGCGATTCAGGATGCGGCGATCGCCGCGCTCAACCTGCCGGCCGAACGGATTGCGCAGCTAACGGCGGTCTATCATCAACGTCGGGAGTGGGTTCTGCGTCGACTAGCCGCGCTGCGCTGGCCGGCGCGTGACGCACAAGGCACTTTCTTCCTCTGGCTCGGCGTGCCGCCCGGCTACCGTTCGCAGGAGTTTGCCCGTCTGCTGCTGCAGGAAGCGCATATTCTGGTGGCGCCGGGCACGGGTTTTGGCGCAGGGGGGGAAGGATTTATTCGCATCAGCCTGACCGCAGGGGACGAGGCGCTGAGCAACGCGCTGGACCGTCTTGCCCGGCTGGCGCTGTTTTAGTCCGCCGCCGGGAGAAGCAAAAACGCAACCCTGGCCGTCGGGGATTACCCGGCTGACGAGTCCATCACCGACAGCACGATTTTGCCCTCAAGATGCCCCTGCGCTGCTCGCTCATGCGCCATCTGCGCCTGCGCAAGGGGGAAAACGCTGTCAATTGCAACCTGGATGACCCCGGCGTCCAGCAGGTCGGCAAGCCGGGCGAGCTGCGCGCCGCTGGAGCGTACCTGGGTGGTGGAGACCGTCACTCCGCGCTGTCGCGCCTCTTCCGCCCCGGCAAAGCCGAGCGGAAAGATCGGGTACAGCGCGCCGCCGGGTCGCAGGGTACGCAAAAAACGGCCGCTGGCCGGCCCGCCCGGCGCATCAATGACCAGGTCCAGGTCACGCACCGTCTCTTCCACTGCGGTGGTTGTATAGTCGATAACGCTATCCGCGCCGAGCTGACGTAAAAAGGCTTCATGGCGGCCCGCGGCGGCGGCAATCACCTCGGCGCCCTGCCACTTTGCCAACTGCACGGCGAAATGACCGACTCCCCCTGCCGCGCCGTTGACCAGGACGCGTTTACCCGCCAGCGGCACCGGCCGATGCGGCCCCGGCTGCAGCGGATTCGCCACCTCATGCCCGGGATCGATCATGAACTGCCAGGCGGTGAGGAGCGACATCGGCACCGCGGCAGCCTGCTGATGGCTCAGGGTTAGGGGTTTGCGGGCCAGGTCGCTGACCGGCACGCTAACGTACTCGGCGTAAGCGCGGCTGCCCCCTGCCGCCCCTTCGGGAAAACGCGCCATAGCATACACTTCGTCGCCGACCGCCACCTCCCGGACGTCATCCGCCCGCACCACCACCACCCCGGAGAGATCGGTCCCGAGGATCAAGGGAAAGCGGACCTCGGGCCGCCACTCCGGGGGCAGCTGTTGATAGCCATCGCGCAGATAGCTGTCCGGCGGGTTCACGCCCACCGCGTGCACCTGTACCAGTACTTCACCGGCCTGCAGGACCGGCATGGGCGCATCCTCATAGCTCAGGACTTCCGGCCCGCCAAAGGCGTGCTGTTGAACAGCCTTCATCATCTGCGTCGACATCGCTTTCTCCTCATATGGAAATGCGTTATATTTAACGGAGCACTGTTCCGAATATATGGAGCAGTGCTCCGATTGTCAAGGAACGCCAATGAGAGCTGATGCCAGAAAAAATTATGACCTGTTGATCGAGGTGGCCCGGGACGTCTTTGTGGAGCAAGGCGCTGAGGCCTCGCTGCGCGATATCGCCCGCCGGGCGGGCGTCGGAATGGGAACCCTCTATCGCCACTTTCCCAACCGCGACAGCCTGCTGGAAGCCCTGCTCCGCAGCCGCTTTGCGGCGCTAACCGCCCGGGCTGAGTCGCTTCTGCTCGCCGCCGATCCTGCCGCGGCGCTGCTGGAGTGGCTGGCCGAGAGCGTGGCGTTTACCCATCAGCATCGCGGGATCATCGCCCCGCTGATGAGCGCCGTCGACGATCCTGAGTCCGCCCTGCACAGCGCCTGCGTTGCCCTGCGCGCCGCCGGTACGTCGCTGCTTACCCGCGCGCAGCAGGCCGGGCTGGCACGGCCAGATCTCAGCGGAGAGGAGCTGTTCGATCTGATCGCCGCGCTTGCCTGGCTGCGGGAGCAACCGTCCCATGCCCCGCGCGCAGAGCGGATTTTAGCGGTGCTGGCCGACGCGATCCTGACTGCCGGCTAGCGGCGGCCGGTCACCGACGAGACAGCGCGCCTGGCGGGTAACCAGAACACCAGCCTTTAACGATCAAACGCCCAGCGAGCCCCGCTGGTCAGCGCCCGCTCGAAGGCGGGACGGCCGGGGCCTGCCAGCCAGCCGGCGAAGGTGTGCAGCTGCGGGTGCAGCTGGCGCAGGGCGTCGAGGTCGGCGTGCCCGGCCAGCCGCCCGTCGTCCACCAGCCCGGTCAGCTTGTGCAGAAAAGGACTGGCGGCCAGCACCTCGTCGGAAAATCGCGAATAGGGGATCGGCCGTCCCGCCGCCGCGGAGAATAACCCCTCCAGCTGACGGCCGGTCACGCTGTCGCTGGCGATCTCGAACGTCTTGCCGGCAAACCGCGCCGGCGCGGCAAAAACCGCCGCGACAAGATGGCCGATATCCTCCACCGCCAGCACCTGCATTCTCCCCTCCGGCAACATAAAAAATTGAAAACGACCTTCATCAAGGCCAAAACCAGGCATCACCAGCAGCTCCATAAAGGTGGCGGGCCGCACGATGGTCGCCGCCAGCGGCAGGCGGCGAATATGCCGTTCAATTTCCGCTTTGGTGTCATAATGCGCTACGCCGGTCGGCGTCTCCCCCGTCGCGCTGCCGGAGCTGTACACCAGATGCTTCACCCCGCACTCGACGGCGAGATCGGCGATGGTTATCCCGTAGCGTACCTCCTGCTCATCGGTCACCGTCCCTCCCGGCGAACTGGGCTGGACGCTGAAGACGCCGTCGACCCCGGCCATCGCCGACCGCATTGCCGCCCGGTCTTCAAAGGTACCCACGACCAGCTCGGCTCCCCGCGCCGCCAGCGCAGCGGCCCCGGCGGAGAAAGGATCCCTGACCAGCGCCCGAACCCGCCAGCCGCGGTGCAGCAGCGCCCGCGCCACCGAGCCGCCCTGCTGACCGGTGGCGCCAAAAACCAACACGGTTTGCGCATTATTCATCACTGTTCCCCTTATCTGCAGCCTGTTTCCCGGCCTCTCGCCAGCGATAGTCACCTTGCTTATCCTTCTCCAGCCAGCCGCAGGAAGGCCCGGCAAAATGCCCGGTGAACCATTGAGCATGATGGCTTGCCCCCCACGCCATCATCTCCCGTCGCGAGACTTCCGCCTGCCGGGGATCGCCGCAGAACGCTGAATTCCACTGCGGATGGGCAAACTGGATCGGGGAATGCAGAAGATCGCCGGAGAAACAGGCGTAGTCATCTCCGGCGGCGAGGACCAGCGCGGCATGGTCCGGACTGTGGCCGGGGGTGGGAATAAAGTCGATCCGTCCGCCGACCCGCGGCCGGGTCGCCACATCGACGGTCTCCAGCTGGCCGGCCTCAATCACCGGCAGCAGGCTGTCAAGCCACAGCGCCCGGTAGCGTTCGCTGTTTTTCACCCGCGACAGCTCTTTTGCCGAGCACAGATAGCGGGCGTTGGGAAACAGCGGCACCCAGCGATCGTCCTGCCAGACGGTATTCCATCCGACATGGTCGGTATGCAGGTGAGTCAGTAGCACCAGGGTCACGTCCTCCGGGTTCACCCCCGCGGCGCGGAGATTCTCCAGATACGGCGTGTTAAGTTGATGATAGAGCGGATTGCCGCCGCGCTCCCGACCATTGCCGGTGGCGGTATCGATAACAATCAGATCGTGGGGGGTCTGCACCACCCAGCTGTGGATTGACAGCGCAATCGGCTGAATAACGGCCTCCGCCTCCGCTACCGGGAACGCCTCTGGATAGAGCGCTGCCGGCTGCAGGGAAATCTCGCGCTCCGGCACTTTGAAAATCAGGCTATCGCCTGTCTGGTAAGTTTGCATCACTCCCTCCGCGCGCATTGCGCTGGTTGATTTATCGGGGTGATATTCACTATGCTGCCGGGATAACCCACATTCAAATTGATTATCATAATGAACAAAATCATTGAAAATGATTTTAGTCGTATCGATCTGAATCTGTTGACAGTCTTGATGGTGCTGTACCGCGAAGGGAGCGTCACCCGCACCGCAGAGGTGCTCCATCTTGGCCAGCCGGCTATCAGCGGGGCGCTGAAACGGCTGCGCGAGATGTTTGACGACCCGCTGTTCGTCCGCAGCGCCAGAGGCATGCTGCCGACACCGCGGGCGCAAGCGCTGATGACCGACCTGCAGCCGCTGATGGAAAACCTGCATTCGGCGATGTTTGGCGCCGGAGAGTTCGTCCCGGCGCGCGCGCAGCAGCTTTTTCGCATCGGCCTCAGCGACTGGAGCGAACACTGGCTGATGCCCCCGCTGTTACCCGGGCTGATGCAGGAGGCGCCCGGAGTGTCACTGCAGTCGATAGCCACCGACCCCTTCCAGGTTCGCCAGTTGCTGGAGGAGGAGCGCATTGATGTCGCGGTGTCTGTCAACAAACAGAGCCGCGGGGAGGTGGTCAGCGAGCCAGTGATGACCATGGGAGTCACCACTCTGTGGTCGCCGCAGCAGATCCCCTGTCGCGGGCCGCTGTCGGTGAGCGACTTTGTCGCCTGGGAACATGTGATGGTGGCCTATCGTGAAACCGGCCACGGGGAAATAGACCGCCAGCTCGCCAGCCAGGGACTCGCGCGGCGCGTGCGCTTTGCCACGCAGAATTTCTCCACCTTTCCCCTGCTGCTGACCACCCTGCCGCTGTTCGCCACCGTCCCGCAGGGGCTGGCGCAGCGCTGGCAGGCGCAGCACGCGTTGCGTGCAGACGCCCCGCCGGTAGCGTATCCGGAATTTACGCTGTGCATTTTGCGGCACAAACGGCGGGCGCAGGATCCGGCGCTGAACTGGCTGGTGACGATGTTAAAACAGGCCATGCGCGGCCAATAACCGGGCCGATGCCCCGGCATCAGGCCTCGCTGTGCGGGGGTTGCAGCACACGCCTGCTCCAGTCATAAAACGCGCGCACCGCCGGCGGCAGATAGCGGTTTTGCGGATAGACCAGCGACAAGGGAAGATCAGAAGCGGCCTGCTCCAGACAGGCGACCAGCGCCCCGCTCTGCAGATAAGGTTGCGCCAGATAGCTGGCGACGCGGATCAGGCCCAGCCCCTGAATGCCAGCCTGAATGTAGGCATCGGTATCGTCGACCACCAGCGTCTCCCGCATGCGGATCGCGCAGTCGCCTTCATCGAGGGAGAAAAGCCAGTCGATGGTCCGCCCGGTACGGTGATTCAGGTAGCCCACCGCCCGATGCTGGTGCAGTTCGTCGATGCTCTGCGGCCGGCCGTGGGCCGCGAGCCAGGCCGGCGAGGCGAGGACCATCCAGCGGTAGCGGGCCAGAGGACGCGCCACCAGGGTGGTGGAATCTTCGATCCGCCCGGTACGGATCACGCAGTCGAATCCCTCCTGAATAATATCTTCCACGTTGTCGCTTGAGCAGAGGATCAGCTCCAGATCGGGATACTGCTGCAAAAACTCGCCGATCCTCGGCAGAATGCAGTGGCGGGCAAGGGATTGCGGCATCCCTACCTTGAACCGCCCGGCGGGCTGAGCCGAGCGCCCGGGAAAGGAGGCTTCCATCGCCGCCATCTCGGCCAGCAGCCTTTTACACTCCTCATAATACCGGCGACCCTCCGCCGTCACGCTGAGCTTGCGGGTGGTGCGCTGGAGAAGCTGCGCCCCGAGCCAGGCTTCCAGCTCCTTCACCACCCGCGATACCGTGGAGCGCGGCTGCCCGAGCACCTCCGCCGCGCGGGCGAAGCTGTGGGCATCCACGACCGCAACATAGACCTGCATGGCATCCAGTTTGTCCATTTCGTTACCCCCCCGGCGTTCATTATCCCATTATTACGAACAGTCTAACCCGAAACGCTGTACTTATCGAATGACGACCGTCCCCCTACACTGAGCCTGTAGCCCGTCAACACAAGGCTTAACTGAGCAAGGAGTTAAAATGAAAACTGATAATTTTAATCATGCGGAAAAGGTATTGGTGCTGGGAGCGGGACAACTGGGCGCCGCCGTTCTCGATGCGCTGGTGCCTGCGGTAATCGAGCGCCAGGGCACGGTCTCGGTCATCGTCTCGCCGGCGGCCTGGGATGAAGCCGGCCAGCTGCGGTCGTCAAACCATCAGGCGCTGGCCGACGCCGGAGCCACCTTCCTCGCCGTCGACATCGCCGGTAGCGCCATGGAGACGCTGGCCGATCAGTTTCGCGGATTCACCACCGTGATTAACTGCATGGGGTTTGTCGCCGGTCCGGGGACACAGCTGAAAATTACCCGCGCGGTGCTGGCGGCCGGGGTACCCCGCTATTTTCCCTGGCAGTTTGGCGTCAATTACGATGTGGTAGGCAAAGGCAGCGGTCAGCCGGTCTGGGACGAGCAGTACGATGTCCGGACCCTGCTGCGCGCGCAGCGGGCCACGGAGTGGGTCATTGTCTCCACCGGGATGTTTACCAGCTTTCTCTTCGAACCAGACTTCGATGTAGTGAATTTATCCAACCGAACCCTTCACGCCCTTGGCAGCTGGGATACCCAGGTGACCGTCACCTCACCGGCGGATATTGGCCGCCTGACCACGGCGATTTATCTGCATCAGCCGCGGATCGTCAACGAGGTGGTGTTTGTTGCCGGCGAAACGACCTCTTACCGGCAGTTGGCGGATACCGTGGAGCGCGTAACGCAGCAGACGTTCAGCAAAGCCGTCCACACCCTGCCCGCCCTGCTGGAGCAGCTGCGGACAGACCCGGATGACGCCATGCTGCGCTATCGCGCCGCCTTCGCCCGGGGGGATGGCGTGTGGTGGCCGATGGGCGACACCTGGAATGCCCGCCACCAGCTGCCGACCCAGGACATTGCCGGCTGGCTGCAGACCGCGCGCTGATTTTCTCTCACAGGACAGAATGACGATGAACAAGTTAATTCCACTGATCGTATTGAGTTGTCTGCTGCCCCTGGCGGCAAATGCCAGAACCATCACCGCCACCGGCGATACCCTGGACCATGCGGAGAGCAAAATCCGCCAGCAGGCCGCCCGCGAGGGCGTGACTACCTATCGCATCACTGAAGCGCGAATGGGCAACAAAGTGCATATCACGGCGAAAATCGCGGACTAAAGCACCGGCGTCAGGCTCAGGGATGAGCTGCCGGCAGCCCGCGCGCCAGGTCAGGCGCTCATTTTTTCCCGTCGACGATCGCGGCCCGGCGGCGCGCCATACAGGCGAGCGTATTCCCGGGTGAACTGCGACACGCTGATATAGCCCACCTCCCCGGCAGCCTGCGCAATACTAATCCCTTCCGCCAGCATCAGGCGGCGGGCGTGGATCAGGCGTAACTGCTTCTGAAACTGCAGCGGCGACAGCGTGGTCATGGCGCGGAAATGACGGTGAAAGACAGAGACGCTCATCCCGGCGGCGTCGGCTAGCGCGTCGACGCTGACTGGCTGCATAAAATCCCGGCGCAGCATCGCCACCGCCCGGCGGATCCGCGCCGAATGGCTGTCTACGGCGCCCAGCGCCCGGATGGCCGGCCCATGGACACTCTGCAACAGCCAGTAATGCAGTTCCCGCCGCAGACCTTCCCCCAGCACCGCCAGCGCCCCCGGTTGATCAAACAGCCTTGCCAGCCGGTAAGCGGCATCCGTCACATCAGCGTTCATCGGTTCGATACCAACGCGGGGCGCCTCATCCGGCCCTGACGGCCCGGCCTCCTGCAGCTCGCGCAGGATAGCCAGGTCCAGCTCCAGCACCAGCGCGTAATAGGGAAAACGCTGACTGGCCTCGGTGATCTGGCTGGTGGTGGGAACATCCGCGGCAATCACCATCGCCTCGCCCGGGCCATAGTCAAAGCTCGCCAGACCGGTGGTCACGCTCTTACGCCCCTGGAGCAGCATGGCCACCAGCGGCCTGGCGATAGCCGCCTGCAGGTCACCAGGATGCAGGGCCCGCACCAGGGTGATGCCGGGAACCGGGGTAACCGCCACCCCGCTGCTATCGACATGAGCATCGGCAAACCGGCGGCAGAGATCGAACAGGGCGTCGCGCATAAGTTCCTTTCAGGCAAGTTTTAAAGCCTGAGTATGCGCTATTTCCCGGGAAAAGGGAGTGAACGGAGAGAAATGGGCAAAAAATAACAAGGATTGGGCAACCCGGCCCGGTGAGCCTCCCCTATTGTAAGGACTCCACACACCAGAGAGGACCGAACATGACTAAGATTGCACTTATTACCGGCGCCAACCGCGGCCTTGGCCGTCAGACTGCACTGGATATCGCCCGCCAGGGTGGGGATGTCATCGTCACCTACCGCGGCAGTCTCGAACAGGCGGAAGCGGTGGTCGCCGACATCCGCGCCCTGGGCCGCAAGGCCATCGCCCTACCGCTGGATATGGCGCAAACCGCCAGCTTCCCGGCCTTCGCCGACAGCCTCGGCAGCGCGCTGGCCAGCGTCTGGGGGCGGGCCACTTTCGACCACCTGATCAATAACGCAGGGCACGGCGAATTCGCCCCGCTGGCCGAAACGCGCGAAGCGCAGTTCGACGGGCTGTTTAACGTCCACGTTAAGGGGGTATTTTTCCTCGTACAAACCCTGCTGCCGCTGCTGGCAGACGGCGGGCGGATCGTTAACTTTTCCTCCGGGCTGACCCGCGTCTCCTATCCTGGCTTCTCCGCCTACGCCGCCGCCAAAGCGGCTGTGGAGATGCTGAGCGTGTACATGGCCCGCGAGCTGGGCGGGCGCGGCATCACCGTCAATACCATCGCCCCCGGCGCTATCGCCACCGATTTTGGCGGTGGGCTGGTGCGGGACGACGCAGAGGTAAACGCGCAGTTTGCCGCCATGACGGCGCTGGGACGGGTGGGCGTTCCCGAGGATATTGGGCCGATGATCGCCAGCCTGCTACGCGACGATAACCGCTGGGTGACCGCCCAGCGGATCGAGGTGTCGGGCGGACAAACCATCTGACGACTCAGGCTGGCAGGATGCGCTCCAGCGCCAGGCCTGCCAGCCGCACGGTCTCCAGAAGACGCGGCAGACTATCCCCTTCCCGCGCTTTCGCCGACAGGCCAAGCATCAGCGTATCCATATAGTCAGTCACCCGCAGCGCGTCCTGCGGGCGATGGCGGGCGATATACTGCTGGATTTTGGCTCTTGCCGCAGCATGCCATTCGCCTGCCGCCACCCGGGCATCAGCATCCTGACAATGTACCCCCTCCAGTACCAGGCAGCCGGCGGCGGCCGGATCGGCCACATAGCGGCGAGCCGCCTCCTGCAGTACGGCGATGAGCGACGCCGCCACCGGCTGGTCGTCTCGCAGCAGGGCATCGATGGGAATGGCCCCGGTCTGGCTGTAGCGCTGCAGGACGCGGGTATACAGCCCGAGCTTGTTGCCGAAAGCAGCATAAAAGCTCGGGGGGTTGATGCCGAAAGCCTGGGTCAGATCGGCCACGCTCACCGCGTCGTAGCCTCGCGCGTGGAAGAGGCGTTGCGCCGTTTCAATGGCCTGTTCCGCATCAAACTGGCGGGGACGTCCCGGAGTGCGCCCTGGTTTTGTAGTGGTCACTATATTAATCCTTGACAGCCTGTTTTGCCGCAGCATATTGTAATCATCACTACAATATCATGAGGTGTGGGATATGACAGCGTTTCACAACAAATCAGTGCTGGTTTTAGGCGGGAGTCGGGGAATTGGCGCGGCGATCGTCAGGCGTTTTGTCGCCGATGGCGCGTCTGTGGTGTTTAGCTATTCCGGTTCGCCGCAAGCGGCCGAGCGGCTGGCGGCAGAGACCGGCAGCACGGCGGTGCAGGCGGACAGCGCCGATCGCGATGCGGTGATAAGCCTGGTCCGCGACAGCGGCCCGCTGGACGTGTTAGTGGTCAATGCCGGGATCGCGCTTTTCGGTGACGCTCTCGAGCAGGACAGCGATGCCATCGATCGCCTGTTCCGCATCAATATTCACGCCCCCTACCATGCCTCCGTCGAAGCGGCGCGCCGCATGCCGGAAGGCGGGCGCATTATTGTCATCGGCTCAGTCAATGGCGATCGCATGCCGTTGCCGGGAATGGCGGCCTATGCGCTCAGCAAATCGGCCCTGCAGGGGCTGGCGCGCGGCCTGGCGCGGGATTTTGGCCCGCGCGGCATCACGGTCAACGTCGTCCAGCCCGGCCCAATTGATACCGACGCCAACCCGGAGAACGGCCCGATGAAAGAGCTGATGCACAACTTTATGGCCATTAAGCGCCATGGCCGTCCGGAAGAGGTGGCGGGAATGGTGGCGTGGCTGGCCGGTCCGGAGGCGTCGTTTGTCACTGGCGCCATGCACACCATCGACGGAGCGTTTGGCGCCTGATACCTCAGGGCGGCGATGCGCGCTTTGCACCGCCGCCGCGGGAACGTCATCGCCTGTCAGGGATCATCAGGCCAGGCTATCGACCGCCATAAAAAAGCGATCTTCGGTAAGCATAAGCCGCGCTTCCGGGGACTGGTGCGCCTTGCGGATCATCCAGCCCTCCTCCGGGGCCAGGCTCAGATAAAACACCTCCCGGGATCCCGCGCCGTCGGGCGCCTCAAGACTCAGGGTCACGATCCCCTTTTCCACGCCATCCAACAGCTGCTGCGGCACGATATTGACGCTGCGCTCGCCGTTTTGCAGACGAATGGCCGGGATATCGTAGCGGCAGATGCCGCTGTTGAGGCTGTAGCCAAGGGTACTCAGGTCGTGGAGATGGCGGGTCGAAATCACCACCTCAATACCGGTTCCATCAAACCACTGACTTATCTGCTGAGCCAGCGCCGCCATCTGCTGACGAAACCTGGCGATATCCGCGGCGGCCGACCCGTCGAGGGCCGCTGTCCGCCGCGGATTTTGCTGTTGCTGCAGTTTCTTAAAAAAACGTTCCCTCGCTGTCACGTTATCTCCCTGTGCTGTGGTGAAGCCGCTGGGGCTGGATCAAGATGGTTATCGCCCGTTCGCTGGTTACGAAGATTGAGGGCGGGCTGGCGCGATGGCCCCGCCGCAAATGTTTGTTTTTTTTACGTTACTTCGCCGCTTCAGGCCTGAGCCGTAGCTGGTTGTGTTCGGCGGTGAAAATGCGCGGCTTGTCCGGATCCAATTCCTCACGCGCCAGCACCTGCTTCCAGGTATTTCTTTGTGTGTCCGGATGGCGGAACAGGCCGACAACCGCCACGAACGTCGCCTCCGCTTCCAGCGGCATATTCAGACTGGCGTCCCCTCCGGGACCGATCACCACATCGCGACTGGCGAGGAGATCGGCGGCGAGCAGAATATCCCCCTCCTCCAGCAGCTGCTGGTAAACCAGCCGGTCAAAGGTCTGGCGATCTTTAAGCTGATAGATGCGCACCACCACCGGTTCAGAGAGCGAGTGATTCTCTCTGGCATCGGTGTTGAGCGCTTCGCGCGCGGTAAAGTCCAGATGCAGCGTATTAATTTTCTTATAAAAAACGGCGTTGAAGGCAGACTTTGTTCCCTCCGAGACGCGCTGGGTGAGTCCGCATCCGCTCAGGCAAAGCGCAAGCAGGGGCAGCAGACAGGCGGTTTTAGTCAAACTTATACGTAACACGTCGGTTTCCTTGTAGAAAGGTGGCAGGCTGCAGGCCCGTATAGGTACCCAGCTCGGTGGTAAAGGTCTGAGGAATATCGTCCTCACTCTCGCCCTCACCCACGCCCAGCACGCCGTTCATACCGAGCCAGAACGGCTCGTCCCCCAGCGGCGGGACAGCCAGCAGTCGGGTCGGCACGGTCAGGGTGATGTTGGCCCGGAATCGCCAGCCGAGGTATACCCGCAGCAGGATGAGAAAGTCCCGAAACAGCGGGCCGTCAGGCTTCCAGCCCTGCGCCTCCGCGGGATTGTCGGTGGTAAGGGCGACGAGGAGCTGGCTGCTGGCATCCATCGCTTCGTCACCCAGCGGCGTATTGCCGTCCAGGAAGAAGTCGTCATCGCCGTAAAACCCCAGCGGCTGGCTGATCGCCACCGGACGCAGGCTGTACGGGCTCACCCTGACGGTGGTCTCCGGGGCCAGCAGGGTGACCAGCGCCTGGATCCCCTGCTGGGTTTTGCCCGGCTGACGCAGCACGCCGGTGAGCGCCAGAAAGCGCGACGCCGGCGAGGCGATATGCTGCGTCGTGCCGGGGATGCCCAGCCCCGCCAGGCCCAGTAGCGACTGCGAGAGACGATCGGTGCCGCCGGGCTCAAAGGTGGCGGGCCAGGAGTATTTCCGCCAGATGCGGTAAAACTGCGTCATGATCCGGTGGCTGAAGATATCCAGTAAGCCCTGCAGCGCTTCATGCCCTTCCCTGTGCTGGGCGATATCATCGAGATATGCCGTCGGGAGCGGCGAATCGACACCGTACAACCCCATAAAGGTGGTGCGAATGACCGGCGGCCTGCTGTCATCGGCCTCATCGTATTCCACGGCTTTCAGTTCGCTGGCGGGAAATCCCATTCCCGGATGCGGGTAAAAACGCACCGGATCGTCAGCCGGATGGCTGGTTCCCCCCATCAGCGGTTGGCCGGGACGCCGTTTTTCCAGAAGCTGGCAGAAGCGGTAAAAATTGATCCGCGGCAGGTCGGCCTCCAGTCGCGGGGTTAGCCGGGAATGCGGCGGCTGTGCTTCTCTTCCCATTCCAGTCGTTCTCCGGTTGGTTGCAGAATGATAATCAGGCGGTTGAACAAGTAGATATCGGTGTAGAGCGCGAAGAAGCGGCTAAGCATCTCGCCAAACAGGCATATATCGCCTCGTCCGGCAAAGCCGTGACAGTCGAGGGTGACTTCAATCTGCACGCCGCGCACCAGATGGCCCTGTGCAAAGCGCTCTGTTGCGCGGTGCTTCACGTCGAGGATGGCTTCCAGACGCCGACGATTCATCTCGCTGTCGGTCCATTCATACAGCGCCAGGGTGCCGCGCAGGACCTCCGCGTTATCCATCAGGGAAAGAAAACTGCTGCCCAGATGGCTCAGCACCCGCCAGTGAAAACGGTCCTGGGCGGGGGGATAGCACGGCAGCGTCGGCGCGCAGAGGTTACGCACTGCAATACTGGCGGAAGTGGTTTTCATCACCGTATCGAGCACGGTGCTCTGCAGCGCGCGACGCGGCAGCTGGCCGTTGGTTCCGGTGAGGGTCAGCGACAGGCTTTCATCTTCCGGTACGGTATGATTATCAAAGGCTTCTCCGCCGACGATAAGCCAGGTGTTGTACAGCCCGGAGGGGCCACGGCGCACCCGGGTATGATAGTAATAGTCCGCCGCGTCATGACGCATCATGCCGCCTTTGTGGCGAAAACTTGAGAACGGCGCGTAAACCTGCTGGTGTGAGGAGATCACGGAATCGACGGTGTAAATTTCGGTGTGGCCGTCCTGCACGCGCATCGGGCGCAGCGGGTATTCGGTCTGCAGGGAATTGATGGTCAGCGGATCGGACTCCAGCGGAAACAGGTTGATCACTGGCACGCAGTGCAGGCGCAGGTGCTTTTCGCTGAAGCGGAAGTCATGTTCCCAGCGTTCCGCCAGCACGACGTCGATTTCAAACCACGCCAGTCCGGCCGGAAAAACCACCGTCTCCAGCCCGCGCAGATCGATGAACATGAACTTTTCGCGGAAGGTAAAATACTCCAGCAGCAGCTGGTAACCGCGAAAACTGCGGCCATCTTCAGGCCAGAGGCCGTCATCCTCGCCAAATCCCAGCGCGCTGAAATACCCGTCCAGCGGCCTTCTGTCCACCTCATCGGGGATGCGCAGCCACATCCGGGCCACATTGAGGGTAAAGGCCTCGTGCATGGCGCAGGCCAGCGGCGCATCGGCGTTGCAGTACAGCGGGATATGACTGAGATCGACCCGGCGCCAGTCCGTCAGCTGGCTGCAGGTAAAGCGCAGCGTGATCACCGACCGGCCATCCGTATCGGTGGCCAGCTGGACGCGTTCCAGGGATAACGGCTGCAGAGCGATCGCTTTGGTGGTGGTGTACCGGCAGCGCGTGCCCTTTTCACCGATCGGCCGGGAAAGCACTTCAAAACCTTTGCCTATCGTCATCGATTCTTTCATTTCCGGCCAGTCGGGGGTGAACTCCACGACCGACATCGAGGGAATGGTACGTAAATAATGTGGCCACAGCAGACTGACCACGCCTTCGGTCAGCTCAGGCAGATCGTCATCGAGTTTCTCGCGCATGCGGCCCATCAGGAAGGCAAAACCTTCAAACAGGCGCTCGACAAAGGGGTCGCGAGCGCCCGCTTTGTCGAGATTGAGCATTGCCGCCTGCTCAGGATGAGCGCGGGCAAACTCTTCACCCGCTTCCAGCAGGTAGCGCATTTCAGCGTCGTAATAACGCAGGGTTAAATCGTCCATAAATCACCAGAATGAGTAATAGCTTTCAGATATGCAGAGAACCGCAGGTGCAGGGAGTGCAATGTGAATGATGCGTGAATTATGCGCACAGCACCGCGGCGCGAGCAGGATCCAGAGCGATGAGCCCGGCAAGCAATGACTCCATTTCTGGCAGCAAGCGATTTTTTTCTGCCTCACTGCGCCCGGCCTTGCCTCTGAGCAGCCGGAGTCGGCGGGCTTTGACCTCAAAGATAAGCTCCGGCTTCCATTGTTCGAGCGTCATTTCCCGGGCTCGGCTGTCGAGTTCCGCCAGCAGATGCAGCGCCATTTCATTTTTTCCGTACTGCTCGCTGACCCGCGCCATCAGTAAGCGCATCAGCCACCGATTGCGGCTGGTGGTATAGCCCGGCTGCGCCTGTAACCAGTTCAGCGCCGACTCAATACCTTCATCGTCCGCGCGGGTGAGCACTTCTGGCTCCAGCGACAGCACCTCATCAGCGGTGGTCGCCGCCATTACCGGCTCATCTTGCCATCCGGCCATCTCATCCAGGACACGTTCGTTAAGCCAGTTGAGCGTCACTTCATCGGCGAATGGCGTACCATCGTTAAACGCCAGGGTTTCCAGCCCCGGCAGACGAGCCAGCAGCCCTTTCATATCCCGGCACAGGATATCGGCCCGTACACTGTCAGCATCCAGTTTCAGCAACGCCTGCCAGGCGTACCACTGCACATCCAGCCATAGATGGTTGACGCCTTGCGCCAACAGCGTGTCCGTATGCTCCAGCAGTTCCGACCAGCTTTTCTGTAAATACAACCGCTTAAGATGGGCTTTACTCTCAGGCTTGGGAGGCAATAGCCGTGTCCGGCCGGAGGCATCCAGCGGCGGTAACTCCGTTAACGTATCCCAACGCACACTCTTCATCAGATGATGACCTGCCAGCCATCCGCCGGGACACTCGCGCAGATATTTCGCCAGCACCTTAGCCTGATCGAGCAAATCACGACCTGACGTGACGGTATGCATTACCGGTGCGGTGTCCGTATGTTGGGGTAGCAGATCGTGTTCTTCGCGGCTGGTCTGCGGCACCAGACTGTGGGCTCCGCCGCTTTGCACCAGGCGGTTCTCCAGTATCTGATATAGCCCGGAAAGATCGGGGCGAGATGCTTCAGCCAAGCCGGAAAAAGTGGCTTCCGCCAGCAATAACGCCCCGATAATGACCTGCATAGTGGTCATGTCGACTTCCGGATAAAGAGACAGACTGTCCGACATCCGGCGACTGCCAAGCCATTCCAGCGCTGATTTACAGCTACGTTCACGCTGGGGATGGAGCATAGCCCCAAACCGCTCAAGCATTGCCGCCAGCAGCGTAATGCCCTCCGCCAGACCGGTTTCGCCATCCCGCTGCAGACGCGCCCACACGTAAAAGGTGATCACGCGCAGATCCTTGCAGGTCTGAGTCAGCAGTTTTTCTGCCAGCTGGCAAATCAGTTCGGTATCGACACCGGAGATCTTATTGACCTCATCGCGGATACGCTGAAAATCATCGTCATAGCCCGGATCGTCCCCGGTTGGTTGGGCGTCACTGATTGGCGCAAGCCAGGACTGCCACTGCGCCTGACGTGACCGGGCCTGCTGTTGCAGTACGCTTTCATCCAACTGACTGGCGGCAACCAAATTTTGTAAAATGCTCATAATTCCATCTCATCCATGTCACTATTCCCTACCCCCGTCGTCAGGTCCTGTGCGCTCTCAGCCGCATCGACAGTGAAAATCTGATCCGGCAGGGTCAATCCGCGCAGCGTCAGAAGCACCAGCGGGCCGCTCCCAAGCTGGGAGCGCAATACCCACTGCAGGGTGCGGCCATCCGGAGCGGAGAAGCTCATCATCCACTGGCTGCGATCCAGCGGATGGCGTTTACCCTGCTCCAGCCAGCGAATAAAGCCCCAGGTACCGCTGTAGTCACCGAACAGACGCGTGCCCGCATTGACGGTGGTCCAGGTCAGCAGAGTGCCGGGTTTATACGTCTCCCCCGGCCAGCGGAAAGTCTGCCAGTCGGCCATCTGATTGAAATAACGCAACTTTTGGCCGTCTATCGTCAGCTGTGTCTCGACAACCTCCGGGGCAGGCCTGGCCTGTAACTCAAAGCTGATCCCCTGGCTGCCGTCGGTGAAAAGAATGTCGGACAGCTGGCTTAGCTGGTTGATCGCGCGCAGAAAGGCCGGATTAAAGACCAGGCCGTGACTGTTGACCTTATCCGGCACCCACTGACTGCCTTCTTTATGCAGGACACCGTTCAGCTCCGTCGTGAGAAAACGTTCGATTCGCCCGCTGTCTTTGCGCACAAACTCAGCCAGCATCGGCAGGGAGGCGTCGCTTTTGCTGGCGGCAAACGGAAAGCGTCCGTCAAAGGCGGTGTGCCAGTTGGCGACCACCGAGCGGCGCCATTTATCATTCAGACTGGCCGCCGACGGCAGAAGCACGGTTTCCCATGCCTGGGTCAGCGGTTGCACAAACAGAGTGTTGCCGAAGCCACTCCACTCTTCGCCAAGGCTTGCCGAAATCAGGCTACCGTACTGTTGCGTGTCGGTCAGGTCGACGCTTTTCCCCTGGAAGACGGTCTGCGCCAGGACCTGCATCATTTCCTGCGGATCGGAAGCATTCGCAACCTGCTGCAGGCGCAGGCGCACGCGGGTGATACGGGTCAGATAGGTTTGCAGGCTCAGGGTGCTATCGGCCGACATGACGTTGCTGCCCGTGTTTTTCCCCATCAGCTGGAGCAGTGGGCCGAACGTGTCATCCAGAGGCCCCTGCGGGCCGGCTGCCGACTGGTCGATGACCGGCTTGTCTTTCCCGCCCACCAGATCTTTGGCCGATTTAATAAGGCTGTCCGACAGCCCCTCCCTTTGTTGCCCCGCCTGCCCCTGCCAGGCAAGGGTATTCATCAGGGCAATCAGCGGCGACTGGCGGACATCGCTTATCAGCGTGAGCTGGTCGGTAACATCGGCAATGGTGGTCGCCGGATTAAGTCGCAGACTGTTGAGAAAATTCAGCCAGCTGCCGGCGAAATCGGTGAAGTAGCGTCGGGTCAGACGCGCTTTCAGCGCCTCCGGCGACAGGTCTGTCGACATCGTTTTGCGCGAATCGCTCAGCACCCAGTCGATTTCCTCCCGGCGCGAGCTGGCTGCCTTATCAATGGCCTGCTGAATGCCGCCTTCCCATGCCTGGCGGGTAAACATCCCCGGGACCACTTCATCGGTGGTAAACAGGCGGCGCGCGTCGGTGCCACTGGTCATGTCTTCCAGCGACACATCGGCAAAATTACGACGCACGGATTTGAGCATGTTCTCATATAAGGTGCTTTCGGCATTGCGGCGACCTAGCTGCTGCAACAGAACCTGACGGCTCTGACTCACCCGTTGCGCATCCGGGATGATCTTCCACTCTGGCCGCTCGGGCAGCAGGGAGAGATAAAAGGCCCACAAATCCGGCGCCAGACTTTGCCACAGACCGGTCGAGATCCCCATTCGCGTCGGCTGGACCGTTTTCATGGTCTGCGCGAAAAATGCGCCATCGGCTTTATCCGGACGAGCCATCATCAGCCAGGCTTTCAGCTGGTCATAGCCCGGTTTCGCCAGCCTGGCTCGTTGGTCGCTATTGGGGGCGGAGTTGACCAGCGCGCTGAGCGCCTGCTGCAACGCGGCATTGGCCGGGTCACGTATCAGGCGATGATTTGCCACACCGTACCAGGGCAGGACGGCGTTTAATAGTTGCTGATGATGGTCCAGACCAAAGCGCCGATACCAGGGCGCTCCCTTCTGCCCATCGTGCACGAGACGGCCGGCCTCATTGCGCAGGGCATGGAGGGCCGTCAGTTGATAGTCAGAAACGGAGGGGTGGGCCACCAGGTCGCGGGCTTTTCCCGCTACCGAAGCAATCTGACTGTAATTGAGGGCAAAGGAGAGCAGCAGTCCCGCCGCCCACAGGCCGAAGATGGCCAGCAGACCGCACACCAGGCCCCGCTCCCATGCCATTCCCACGTGATGCCCGCGTAAACGGCGGCAGTCATCGACGATCCCCTGCCAGGTGGCGGGCAGCGTCAGGAGGTGAGGCTGGCTCGTAGGCAGGGCATCAGCTTCCTGATACGGATCTACGGTACGAGGCTCTGGCAGGCTAAACATCAGGCCTCGCAGCGCAAGCCGCTGCCGCGAGGCGGTCAGCCACGGCGCCAGCTGCCGGCGCCATTGTGCGATCTCCCCGTCGATAAGCTGCTGCCCCAGACGCAGCAGGAAGTCGTGGCGGGTATCTGCTGCGATCTGGTGCATCCCCTGCTCCCGTAGCGTCGGCAACATCTGCGCAAGCTGACGGGCGACATCTTCCTCAGTGGCGCGCAACGGGAAGCTAACCCCTACCGCCTGCACCGCGCGGTCAGCCTGCGGCCACTCACTGTCGCACAGTTTCCATAACCAGACCGGGGCGGCATAGCCCAGCAGTTCGCTGATTTTTTCCAGCCCGTGCAGGTCGCTCTCGCTTATCTGCGGCGTCAGGGTGAGAGACGACGGCATCACCCGCACAATCCCGTCCAGAGGACGGCCACGGCGCAGCTTGCGCAGCGCGGCATATTGCTCACTGTCGGGCTCGGAGAGCAGACTGCCGCCGTAAATCAGAACGGTACGCTGGCCCTCCAGCCAGCGCTGCTGGCGCAGACCAGGTACCAGGTGTTCGATTGCTGCATCGTCCCCGGTGACTAAAAGCAGGCGGACTTTGCGGCGCCAGCGCAGGCGGTAACGTGCGTGAAGGTGCTTTTTCAGCGGGGCATAAAGGGCTTCGCGCCCGGCGGGCCTGGTGGGTTGCCGCACAGGCGCTGCTGAAGGCTTAACCTTATCTTTTATCAGCAGTCGAAAGGCCATAAACCCCAGTACCAGCAGGCTGAGTGCCATCCCCCAGATAATAAAGCCCGTGGCGATAAGCGGGCGCAGCGTTTCCCACTGCGTAGCACGATCCATCGCCCATAGCCACCATGCCAGCCCGCCCAGGAGCACCAGAAGCGTGACCGCAGCAATACAGACGATAACCGTAGCCGCCACAGAGATAGCTGCAGGTTTATTGACGTTGTCCATCAGGTTTTACAATTCCAATTGCGAGGGTATTCAAGGGATCGCGGGCTAGCCAGCCACACGGTTGTTGGTAGTGCGCGGCGTAGAACGCCGCCAGCGACAGAACGGTCAAGCCTTCCATCTCGCCGATGTCTCCCCAACAGGCATCCTGGCGATACAGGTTGATATCCCAACCGCTGTGCGCCAGCGCTTCCAGTCCCGGCTGAAAAAACAGCGCACAGGCTTCCGGGGGGCCGCTCAGTTCGTTCTGCACCAGCACACGAGCGGCTACAGCAGTCAGGGCCTCCCCTTTTTCTGCGCAATAGGTTTCCCCCCTGGTCAGGTGCACCGGACCGCCCCGTCCGGCGAGCCACAGTACCGCAGACTCTCCGGCGGGTTGCACGGCCCCCGGCTGGGCGACAACCACCTGACATCCGGCGATAAGCACAGTGTCATGGGGGTCAGCTTCCGCCAGAGCGTGTGCTATCTCCGCGAGGCTGGCCTCCCCACGCCAGGCATCCGGGCGTGAGGGTAGTGTCATCTGCGCAACAGTGAGGGTCATCTGTGCACGAAACGCCTGCCAGGCGAGCTCCGTTCCCTGCCAGTAGCAACGCAGCGGCGGCGTAAGCGTTCTTTCACTGCGCTGTCGTTGCCATTCCATCACCAGTAGTTCCGCCAGCCGTTTTTCGCGGGCGATAGCCTCAGAAACTGAAAGGTATGGCGCTCGCAGCGCCCTGCCGCCGCCCTCGTTCTCTTCCTCTGGCGGACGCTGGTGACGGCTTAGCACCCGCAGCCAGTCAGTGGTCGTTTTGCCCATGGGCCCCAGTAACAGACCTTCCTGTAACCCGATCGGCTGCCGATGCTCCGCCCACCATTGCTGTTGTTCGTATGCCACCAGTTGGTCATAGAACCTGGCGTTATGCACGCTCATGCGGTAGTACAGCAGCCGGATCAACCAGCCGGTACCTGCCAGCACCAGAGCCAACAGGATCCCGGTGGCGGCCAGGGCGCTTTTCCCTTCTGACGAGGCAAGTAAAGCGCTGACCCCGCCGCTAAGCAGGACCAGCAGGGCCGAAGCCGATAGCCACCTGGCCGTACCAGGCGGTCGCGCGTCTCCGTACGGGGGATACTCCGGTACCGGCCTCACTGATCAACCCCGCAGTCTGGGTTAGAGCTGACCAGCGTGCAGCCGCAGGCGCAGCGATGACCGTGCAGCGCAACCGGCTGGCCATCAATCGTTGTTCGTGCGCTGCCTTCAGCAATGGTCGTCATACCGTGTTTGTTACACTTGACCGGGTCGCCCTTGCAGGCGAACCCCAGACCAAAACACTGATAATGCCCCATCAGCACCCTGCCCCCATACTCCCGCAGGGTATCGCCTTTGCGAATGACTTTATTCATTGGATCCTCCTTATCCGCGTTCAGACCGTTGTCGTCAGAACGTCCTCCAGCCAGCTGGCCGGCAGCGCGGCTTGCCCCCGCGCCAGCTGCTCGTCCGCTTTCCGCGCCTTTTGCTGTGCGACAACGGTTCCCGGCTCGTGGGTAAATGCCCGCAGCTGCGCCCCTCCGGGCAGCTCCGGCAGCGCTTCCCCGGTTATCTTGTCCAGCACCGCCACCTCCAGCGAGCGCACGGCGCCTGTCGCAGCCAGCCCGGCCAGCTTGCCGGTCAGGCGCTTTTGCCGGAAACTGAGCACGACGCCCGCGGTCACGGTCGCAAAACCCACCAGGTCTCCGGCGAGCACCAGCGGCGAGAGCGGTTTACTGCAGCGCTCGCTGAAGTAAATCATCCGGTAGCGGAAGTAGCCGGTCCACATCTCGCGCGTGCCGAGCGCGGCATACATAAACCAGGCGCGTGAGTCATGCACCTGATCATCAAACAGCGCCCTCACCAGCCCGGCAGGCTGCTCCGCGTTGCTGGCCTCCCCGGCATCGGGAAAGAGGACGGCCACCCGGGCCTCTCCGTCACGCTTCATGCGCCGGTATTCCTGCGCTTCATCATCGGTATTCAGAATGAAAATCACCGGCTGCAGCACGGTATCCAGCACCAGCTGCGCCAGGTTATCCGGGATACGGTAACCGTCGTGGTAATCCTTTCCGAACTCCTTCGCCGCGTCGAACAGCTGGGTTTGATCCATCTTTGGGTCAAAATCCTTCACGCCCGGCTGCAGAACCAGCTCATCCATCCTGTCAGGAGGCTGGTTTGCTATCTGGTTCTGGCGAGCACTGAGCACCTTCTCCTGTTCTTTATCACGAATCACTTCTGCCGCCTTCCGCGCGGCAGGCAGCGCTTCGGTATTCGTGGCGCGCTGATAGAAGGGCGTTTTCAGCATCGAGCCTCTGGCATAGCGGTCGATGCGCCAGGCGGTGATCCAGGCCATCTGCTCAGCAATGACGGTTTCCAGACTGCCGCCGGCGGCAGGTGGTTCGTAGTGAGAGGCTGCATCGGGATCGAACGTTTTCGGCGTGGTTTGGCCCAGGGTAAGTTCGCGCCAGGCGTTGAAGCGTGATATTAATTCCGGTGCAGCGACAAAATCTCTAATTTGCTCAGCATCAAGAGCGCGCCAACTATCCTTTCTTAAACTCTCCGGTAAACTAAATTTATTGACTTTCAGTGGCGCGCCAGCAGAAAAAGCGCTTGAATACAGGTCATGCAACACTATTTGTGACAACAGATAGCCATCATGTTTAGCATTCGCCTTCCCCTGATCCCCCGGTGGATACCCTCCACCAATATCCGAGTGCATTCCCGGGTAAACCACCTCAGTGGCACAGGGCGGGTATTTGCCGTTTGCCCGGCGCACAGAGTCCAGCGGAAAGCAGAGACGCTGCTCATGCCCGGAGACCAGGTGAACACATTTTTTTATCAGCCCGCCATAGGTTTCATCATCCGGCAGCTCCATCGTGCCGTCTGCCCAGGACATATGCCCGTCGGCAACCGGCACCACATGCGCCACCCCAACGGAGGCCACCGTATCCAGCAGCCCGAGAAACTCCACGCTGACGGGCAGCTGCATCCCGCCTGTCTGCAGGCACTGCGGCGGTTTTTCACCTTCCGCCGCCGGCGGGGGCAGCAGTTCGCTCAGCCAGCGCACAAAGGTGCGCGCCGCTGCCGCGCCGCGGGAAAAACCATAGACATACAGCTTGATGCCTGTCAGTTTCGGCTTGCCCGGCTCAGGCTGAATAATCAGGGGCTTCAAATCAGAGGCCAAATCATTCAGCAAACGAGTGAACTCTTCATAGCGGTTATGGCTGCCGCCAAACCACAGCCGGTTCCAGCTGGTACCCATTTTTTTGAGGGATTCACGGCTGGCTCCTTCGGACAGCTTTATGCTGTTGTTTTCCTTGTCCTTACTCAGGCGCATTAGCACATCAATAATCCGCAGCAGCGCCCAGTTAATCCGCTCCTCACCCTTTGCTGCCCCCACCAGACCCATGGTGGAATAGTCCGGGTCATTCACTTCCGGGAACGGGGTGCCCACGCCGGGAATATAAAACTTGAAGTATTTTCCGCCACTGTCTTTTACCGCATCCAGTGGCATCTTTTTGGTATCAGTGACGCCGCCGGCGGTGCCGTCGCCAATGGTGGCACGAAACAAACGCGCGATATTGGTCGGGTGCTTCGGGTCAGACAGCAGCAGGTCATTGTTCAGGTTATTACCCGTACCGTCGAAAAACAGGCTGATGTGCAGCGTCTTGCAGCACGGCGGCTCCACGCGCCGTCCGGCAGCCAGACACAGTTCCTGGTGATAGCGCCGCTCGTCGCTGTTCTGCTGATGGCAGTTCTGCCCAACCTGCAGCGCCCGGCCCGGCAGACGTCCCTGCGGCGGAAACGGCGGCGGGACCCAGGCGGCATGGGTTTCGGTTATTTCGGACATACGGCGGGCTCCTTCATCCTGACGGGCTCTTTTATCGGGTACGACGGACTGCCGTAGGTGTAACAGCTGGTGGTCACCTTCACGTCATCGCAGGGTAAAAAGTGCACCGTAATGCCGCACACATCCTGGCCGTTATAGTCGGGCAGCGGAACGGTTTGGCTGTGCTGGCGTTTTTGGGCATCAATGTCTGCTATCCAGGCTTTATATTTAGCCCTGTCAGCAAACCCCGGGAAACCCGCAGATGAACCCTGCCCGGTTTCCCAGTCAACGCGCACCGTCATACCCGGCGTCCAGCGGGCGGGCACGCTGAAGCAGCAGCCGCCTCCGCCCCCCTGAAACGGGCCTATTGAATCGATACCCGACTGGCCATTGATACTGAAGTGGTTAATTGCCCATTTGGTGTGGTTGATGGCGTCAATGGTGCCGCCGCCTCCGGCCTGTGCGGCAGGCTGTGCACAGCCGGTTAACAGCAGCAGACCCGCCAGCAGCGGGCTGATTAATGCAGATTTCATCGGACTCTCCCTGTCGGTTTGAGGGTAATGAAGGGATGGTGATGCCATCCTGAATAAACGAAGGCGGGCTACTTCGGACATACGGCAGGCTCCTTCATCCTGACGGGCTCTTTTATCGGATAGTTCGCATTTCTCGGTGACCAGCAGCTGGTGGTCACCTTCACGTCATCGCAGGGTAAAAAGTGCACCGTAATGCCGCACACATCCTGGCCGTTATAGTCGGGCAGCGGAACGGTTTGGCTGTGCTGCCTCTTTTGGGCATCAATCCCTTTTTTCCAGGCAAGGTATTTCGCCTCATCAGCAAACCCCGGGAAACCCGCGGATGAACCCTGCCCGGTTTCCCATTCAACGCGCACCGTCATACCCGGCGTCCAGCGGGCGGGCACGCTGAAGCAGCAGCCGCCTCCGCCCCCCTGAAACGGGCCTATTGAATCGATGCCCGACTGGCCGTTGATACTGAAGTGGTTGATTGCCCATTTTGTGTGGTTGATGGCTTTTATTGTTCCACCACCGCCGCCTCCGGCCTGTGCGGCAGGCTGCGCGCAGCCGGTTAACAGCAGCAGCCCCGCCAGCAGCGGGCTGATTAATGCAGATTTCATCGGACTCTCCCTGTCGGGTGAGGGTAATGAAGGGATGGTGATGTCACCCCGGGGAAACGAAGGCGTGCTACTTCGGACATACGGCGGGCTCCTTCATCCTGACGGGCTCTTTTATCGGGTACGACGGACTGCCGTAGGTGTAACAGCTGGTGGTCACCTTCACGTCATCGCAGGGTAAAAAGTGCACCGTAATGCCGCACACATCCTGGCCGTTATAGTCGGGCAGCGGGACAGTTTTGCTGTGCTGCCGATGACTGGCTTTTATTTTCTTTTCCCATTCAAGATATTTATTCCAGTGTTCATATCCCGGGAAATCATCAGTTGAAGCTTCCCCACTTTCCCAGTCAACGCGCACCGTCATACCCGGCGTCCAGCGGGCGGGCACGCTGAAACAGCAGCCGCCTCCGCCCCCCTGAAACGGGCCTATAATGTCGATCCCCGACTGGCCATTGACACTGAAGTGGTTAATTGCCCATTTTGTGTGGTTGATGGCGTCAATGGTGCCACCGCCGCCTCCGGCCTGTGCGGCTGACTGCGCGCAGCCGGTTAACAGCAGCAGACCCGCCAGCAGCGGGCTGATTAATGCAGATTTCATCGGACTCTCCCTGTCGGTTTGAGGGTGATTAAGTGAAGGTGATGCCATCCTGAATAAACGAAGGCGGGCTACTTCGGACAGACGGCGGGCTCCTTCATTCTGACGGGCTCTTTTATCGGGTAGGACGGACTGCCGTAGGTGTAACAGCTGGTGGTCACCTTCACGTCATCGCAGGGTAAAAAGTGCACCGTAATGCCGCACACATCCTGGCCGTTATAGTCGGGCAACGGGACGGTTTTGCTGTGCTGACGGTTCTGAGCTTTAATATTCCTTGCCCACTCTAAAAACTTCTTCTCATCTTCATATCCCGGGAAACCCGCAGATGAACCCACCCCGGTTTCCCAGTCAACGCGCACCGTCAAACCCGGCGTCCAGCGGGCGGGCACGCTGAAGCAGCAGCCGCCACCGCCTCCCTGAAACGGGCCTATAATGTCGATCCCCGACTGGCCGTTGACACTGAAGTGGTTGATCGCCCATTTTGTGTGGTTGATGGCTTTTATTGTTCCGCCACCGCCACCGCCGCCTCCGGCCTGTGCGGCTGGCTGTGCGCAGCCGGTTAAGAGCAGCAGACCCGACAGCAGCGGGCTGATTAATGCAGATTTCATCGGACTCTCCCTGTCGGTTTGAGGGTGATTAAGTGAGGGTGATGCCATCCTGGGAAACGGAGGTGAGCTACTTCGGACAGACGGTCGGCTCCTTCATCCTGACGGGCTCTTTTATCGGATAGTTCACATTTCTCGGTGACCAGCAGCTGGTGGTCACCTTCACGTCATCGCAGGGTAAAAAGTGCACCGTAATGCCGCACACATCCTGGCCGTTATAGTCGGGCAACGGGACGGTTTTACTGTGCTGGCGTTTTTGGGCATCAATGTCTGCTATCCAGGCTTTATATTTAGCCCTGTCGGCAAACCCCGGGAAACCCGCGGATGAACCCTGCCCGGTTTCCCAGTCAACGCGCACCGTCATACCCGGCGTCCAGCGGGCGGGCACGCTGAAGCAGCAGCCGCCACCGCCGCCCTGAAACGGGCCTATTGAATCGATACCTGACTGGCCATTGATACTGAAGTGGTTAATTGCCCATTTGGTGTGGTTGATGGCGTCAATGGTGCCGCCACCGCCGCCTCCGGCCTGTGCGGCAGGCTGTGCGCAGCCGGTTAACAGCAGCAACCCCGCCAGCAGCGGGCTGATTAATGCAGATTTCATCGGACTCTCCCTGTCGGTTTGAGGGTGATTAAGTGAGGGTGATGCCAGCCTGAATAAACGGAGGCGAGCTACTTCGGACAGACGGCCGGCTCCTTCATTCTGACGGGCTCTTTTATCGGGTACGACGGACTGCCGTAGGTGTAACAGCTGGTGGTCACCTTCACGTCATCGCAGGGTAAAAAGTGTACCGTAATGCCGCACACATCCTGGCCGTTATAGTCGGGCAGCGGGACAGTTTTGCTGTGCTGCCGATTCTGAGAGCTCATTTTTTTCTCCCAGGCTTTATATTTTTCGTAATCAGCAAATCCAGGAAAACCTTCAGTCGATGCCTCACCACTTTCCCAGTCAACGCGCACCGTCATACCCGGCGTCCAGCGGGCGGGCACGCTGAAGCAGCAGCCGCCACCGCCGCCCTGAAACGGACCTATAATGTCGATCCCCGACTGGCCATTGATACTGAAGTGGTTAATTGCCCATTTGGTGTGGTTGATGGCGTCAATGGTGCCGCCACCGCCGCCTCCGACCTGTGCGGCAGGCTGCGCGCAGCCGGTTAACAGCAGCAGCCCCGCCAGCAGCGGGCTGATTAATGCAGATTTCATTGGACTCTCCCTGTCGGTTTGAGGGTAATGAAGGGATGGTGATGCCATCCTGAATAAACGAAGGCGGGCTACTTCGGACATACGGCAGGCTCCTTCATCCTGACGGGCTCTTTTATCGGGTAGTTCGCATTTCTCGGTGACCAGCAGCTGGTGGTCACCTTCACGTCATCGCAGGGTAAAAAGTGCACTGTAATGCCGCACACATCCTGGCTGTTATAGTCAGGCAGCGGAACGGTTTTGCTGTGCTGACGGTTCTGAGCCTTCATTTTCTTAACCCAGGCAAGGTACTTTTCATCATTACCAAAGCCAGGGGAACCTTCTGTATCACCCACCCCGGTTTCCCAGTCAACGCGCACCGTCATACCCGGCGTCCAGCGGGCGGGCACGCTGAAGCAGCAGCCGCCACCGCCCCCCTGAAACGGACCTATAATGTCGATGCCCGACTGACCGTTGATACTGAAGTGGTTGATCGCCCATTTTGTGTGGTTGATGGCTTTTATTGTCCCGCCTCCGGCCTGTGCGGCAGGCTGTGCGCAACCGGTTAACAGCAGCAGACCCGCCAGCAGCGGGCTGATTAATGCAGATTTCATCGGACTCTCCCTGTCGGGTTGAGGGTAATTAAGTGAGGGTGACGCAATCCAGGGGAAACGGAGGCATGCTACTCCGGACAGACGGCCGGCTCCTTCATCCTGACGGGCTCTTTTATCGGATAGTTCGCATTTCTCGGTGACCAGCAGCTGGTGGTCACCTTCACGTCATCGCAGGGTAAAAAGTGCACCGTAATGCCGCATACATCCTGGCCGTTATAGTCGGGCAGCAGGACGGTCTTACTGTGCTGCCTCTTTTGGGCATCAATCCCTTTTTTCCAGGCAAGGTATTTCGCCTCATCAGCAAACCCCGGGAAACCCGCGGATGAACCCTGCCCGGTTTCCCAGTCAACACGCACCGTCATACCCGGCGTCCAGCGGGCGGGCACGCTGAAGCAGCAGCCGCCTCCGCCCCCCTGAAACGGGCCTATTGAATCGATGCCCGACTGGCCGTTGATACTGAAGTGGTTGATTGCCCATTTTGTGTGGTTGATGGCTTTTATTGTTCCGCCACCGCCGCCTCCGGCCTGTGCGGCAGGCTGTGCGCAGCCGGTTAACAGCAGCAGACCCGCCAGCAGCGGGCTGATTAATGCAGATTTCATCGGACTCTCCCTGTCCATCGGCTCCTCTTTTTCCGCGTTCAGACCGTTGTCGTCAGAACGTCCTCCAGCCAGCTGGCCGGCAGCGCGGCTTGCCCCCGCGCCAGCTGCTCTTCCGCTTTCCGCACCTTTTGCTGTGCGACAACGGTTCCCGGCTCGTGGGTAAATGCCCGCAGCTGCGCCCCTCCGGGCAGCTCCGGCAGCGCTTCCCCGGTTATCTTGTCCAGCACCGCCACCTCCAGCGAGCGCACGGCGCCTGTCGCAGCCAGCCCGGCCAGCTTGCCGGTCAGGCGCTTTTGCCGGAAACTGAGCACGACACCCGCGGTCACGGTCGCAAAACCCACCAGGTCTCCGGCGAGCACCAGCGGCGAGAGCGGTTTACTGCAGCGCTCGCTGAAGTAAATCATCCGGTAGCGGAAGTAGCCGGTCCACATCTCGCGCGTGCCGAGCGCGGCATACATAAACCAGGCGCGTGAGTCATGCACCTGATCATCAAACAGCGCCCTCACCAGCCCGGCAGGCTGCTCCGCGTTGCTGGCCTCCCCGGCATCGGGAAAGAGGACGGCCACCCGGGCCTCTCCGTCACGCTTCATGCGCCGGTATTCCTGCGCTTCATCATCGGTATTCAGAATGAAAATCACCGGCTGCAGCACGGTATCCAGCACCAGCTGCGCCAGGTTATCCGGGATACGGTAACCGTCGTGGTAATCCTTTCCGAACTCCTTCGCCGCGTCGAACAGCTGGGTTTGATCCATCTTTGGGTCAAAATCCTTCACGCCCGGCTGCAGAACCAGCTCATCCATCCTGTCAGGAGGCTGGTTTGCTATCTGGTTCTGGCGAGCCCTGAGCACCGCCGCCTGTTTTTCATCACGAACCTCTTCTGCCGCCTTACGCGCGGCAGGCAGCGCGTCGGTATTCTTGGCGCGCTGATAGAAGGGCGTTTTCAGCATCGAGCCTCTGGCATAGCGGTCGATGCGCCAGGCGGTGATCCAGGCCATCTGCTCAGCAATGACGGTTTCCAGACTGCCGCCGGCGGCAAGTGGTTCGTAGTGAGAGGCTGCATCGGGATCGAACGTTTTAGGCGTGGTTTGGCCCAGGGTGAGTTCACGCCAGGCATTGAAGCGGTTGACCAGAGCCTCATCAACAAAAAACGCATCTAACAAATCTAATGGCATTTTTCTCCAGGCATCATTTTTAAAAAACTCTGGCAGCGTATCCTGTGGTACTTTTAATGGAGCCCCTGCGCTAAAAGCAGCGGTATATATATCGTTCAAAGGAATCTGCGACAGCAATAATGCATCATCTTTACCATTCGCTTTCCCTTGATCCCCCGGCGGATACCCTCCACCAATATCCGAGTGCATTCCCGGGTAAACCACCTCTCTGGCACAGGGCGGGTATTTGCCGTTTGCCCGCCGCACCGAGTCCAGCGGAAAGCAGAGACGCTGCTCATGCCCGGAGACCAGGTGAACACATTTTTTTATCAGCCCGCCATAGGTTTCATCATCCGGCAGCTCCATCGTGCCGTCTGCCCAGGACATATGCCCGTCGGCAACCGGCACCACATGCGCCACCCCGACGGAGGCCACCGTATCCAGCAGTCCGAGAAACTCCACGCTGACGGGCAGCTGCATCCCGCCTGTCTGCAGGCACTGCGGCGGTTTTTCACCCTCCACCGCCGGAGGGGGCAGCAGTTCGCTCAGCCAGCGCACAAAGGTGCGCGCCGCTGCCGCGCCGCGGGAAAAACCATAGACATACAGCTTGATGCCTGTCAGTTTCGGCTTGCCCGGCTCAGGCTGAATCAGCATCGGCATCAGTTTCGGGGCAAGACCATTCAGCAAGCGAGTGAACTCTTCATAGCGGTTATGGCTGCCGCCAAACCACAGCCGGTTCCAGCTGGTGCTCATTTCTTTCAGTGAACGACGACTCTCTGTGGTGGTCAGCCATTTTTCGGTGGCACTAAACATCAGCACATCGATTATGCGCAGCAGCGCCCAGTTAATCCGATCCTCACCCTTAACTGCCCCCACCAGACCCATGGTGGAATAGTCCGGGTCATTCACTTCCGGGAAGGGGGTGCCCACGCCGGGCATATAGAATTTAAAATATTTCCCGTCCCCCTCGGCGTCATCATCAAACAGCTTGCTCTGATCGTCAGACGGCACCCCGCCAGCCGTTCCCGTTCCAATAGTTGCCCGAAACAGCCGGGCGATATTGGTCGGATGTTTCGGCTTCGCGATAAAAAAGTCATGATTTAAGTTATTGCCGGTACCGTCGAAAAACAGGCTGATGTGCAGCGTCTTGCAGCACGGCGTCTCCACGCGCCGTCCGGCAGCCAGGCACAGTTCCTGGTGATAGCGTCGCTCGTCGCTGTTCTGCTGATGGCAGTTCTGCCCAACCTGCAGCGCCCGGCCCGGCAGACGTCCCTGCGGCGGAAACGGCGGCGGGACCCAGGCGGCATGGGTTTCGGTTATTTCGGACATACGGCGGGCTCCTTCATCCTGACGGGCTCTTTTATCGGATAGTTCGCATTTCTCGGTGACCAGCAGCTGGTGGTCACCTTCACGTCATCGCAGGGTAAAAAGTGTACCGTAATGCCGCACACATCCTGGCCGTTATAGTCGGGCAACGGGACGGATTTACTGTGCTGACGGTTGTTTTGTTTTAAATTATCTCTCCACTCTCTGTATTTTTTTGAATCAGCAAATCCAGGAAAACCTTCAGTCGATGCCTCACCACTTTCCCAGTCAACGCGCACCGTCATACCCGGCGTCCAGCGGGCGGGCACGCTGAAGCAGCAGCCGCCACCGCCGCCCTGAAACGGGCCTATAATGTCGATCCCCGACTGGCCGTTGACACTGAAGTGGTTGATCGCCCATTTGGTGTGGTTGATGGCTTTTATTGTTCCGCCACCGCCGCCTCCGGCCTGTGCGGCAGGCTGTGCGCAGCCGGTTAACAGCAGCAGACCCGCCAGCAGCGGGCTGATTAATGCAGATTTCATCGGACTCTCCCTGTCGGTTTGAGGGTGATTAAGTGAAGGTGATGCCATCCTGAATAAACGAAGGCGGGCTACTTCGGACAGACGGCGGGCTCCTTCATCCTGACGGGCTCTTTTATCGGGTAGTTCGCATTTCTCGGTGACCAGCAGCTGGTGGTCACCTTCACGTCATCGCAGGGTAAAAAGTGCACTGTAATGCCGCACACATCCTGGCTGTTATAGTCAGGCAGCGGAACGGTTTTGCTGTGCTGACGGTTCTGAGCCTTCATTTTCTTAACCCAGGCAAGGTACTTTTCATCATTACCAAAGCCAGGGGAACCTTCTGTATCACCCACCCCGGTTTCCCAGTCAACGCGCACCGTCATACCCGGCGTCCAGCGGGCGGGCACGCTGAAGCAGCAGCCGCCACCGCCCCCCTGAAACGGACCTATAATGTCGATGCCCGACTGACCGTTGATACTGAAGTGGTTGATCGCCCATTTTGTGTGGTTGATGGCTTTTATTGTCCCGCCTCCGGCCTGTGCGGCAGGCTGTGCGCAACCGGTTAACAGCAGCAGACCCGCCAGCAGCGGGCTGATTAATGCAGATTTCATCGGACTCTCCCTGTCGGGTTGAGGGTAATTAAGTGAGGGTGACGCAATCCAGGGGAAACGGAGGCATGCTACTCCGGACAGACGGCCGGCTCCTTCATCCTGACGGGCTCTTTTATCGGATAGTTCGCATTTCTCGGTGACCAGCAGCTGGTGGTCACCTTCACGTCATCGCAGGGTAAAAAGTGCACCGTAATGCCGCATACATCCTGGCCGTTATAGTCGGGCAGCAGGACGGTCTTACTGTGCTGCCTCTTTTGGGCATCAATCCCTTTTTTCCAGGCAAGGTATTTCGCCTCATCAGCAAACCCCGGGAAACCCGCGGATGAACCCTGCCCGGTTTCCCAGTCAACACGCACCGTCATACCCGGCGTCCAGCGGGCGGGCACGCTGAAGCAGCAGCCGCCTCCGCCCCCCTGAAACGGGCCTATTGAATCGATGCCCGACTGGCCGTTGACACTGAAGTGGTTGATCGCCCATTTGGTGTGGTTGATGGCTTTTATTGTTCCGCCACCGCCGCCTCCGGCCTGTGCGGCAGGCTGTGCGCAGCCGGTTAACAGCAGCAGCCCCGCCAGCAGCGGGCTGATTAATGCAGATTTCATCGGACTCTCCCTGTCGGTTTGAGGGTAATGAAGAGAGGGGTGTACTCAGCCAGACCAGGCTTTTCATTCTGAAGGTCTCTCACTGGTTTTTACGTCGGCAAGCCACTTCTTCATTACCCAGTCTTCACGAGCGTCATCCAGAAGAAGACCCTGGCGTGTCGCCTCCACCATGCCCTGGTAACAGGCCGAAAACAGTGACTGTCTTGAGTCAAACATGCCCGCAGGCGGAGCACAGTGCGACAACATGACGATGACATCGCTGATACACATCAGATGCTCAAGCTGGCGATCGCTGAGTTCTATTTTTGGCGCCTTTTCATCGCGTTCCGGCGGGAGACCACTGCCCTTGATGCCTTTCGCCTGGCCGTCAAGATCCTGCCACGCCCAAAACAGGGCCGGACGCATCAATGGCTCTTGCTGCTCGTCACTGAGAATGTGCGTAAACAACAGCGGAAATACCCGGGTATCGTAAAAGCGTAAAATTCCGCTGCGCCCTTCCTGCAGAATATCCATACACTGCGTGAGCCAGTTCGCTAGCGCCGAAAAGGGCCAATATGTGCAGAACAGGAGCAGCGGCGCCTGGATGGCAAGTTGCTGGCTGATATCCTGTAACCAGCGCATTTGCTCAAGATCATCAAGCGTAAAGCGCGCCACCAGCGGAGCATCATCGACAATAAATGCTTCCGGAAGTCCATGAAAAAGCGACTGCCACTCAACTGACAGCGAATTCAGCGCCGGAATAACGGAAAAATCCACCCCCGCCTGATCGATAATGACATGCAGATAATCCGTTCCGAAAGCCCGACAGGTTCCGGCGACCTCCTCAATCCATTGTCTGGTCATCTATGCCTCCCGCGGCACGAAGCCCTGCGCCAGCGCCTGGGCTTTTTTAAGGCACTCTTTACACACCGATGCCGGTAGCTCAGGCAAGGGAAACGCCTCGCTGACCGGCCCCTGCAAATCATGCTGCCCCTTAAGGCTAATCACCCCCGGTCCGTGGATCTGTACCTCTCCCTGCGGGGTAAGACGGATATATGCGCCGCCGCAACCCAGGGTGATGCCATTTTTAGCCGTCAACTGCAGATGCCCCTGGGTTGACTGGACGGTGATATCTTTTAGCGCGGTCAGCGATAGAATATCGCCGTGCGACTCTACTTGCAGCGGACCTTTGGCGGAGACCAGCCTCATCCCCTCCTGTTGCGCCAGCAGTGAAATAGCCTGGCTGGCATTCAGAGAACAGCGCTGTGCCGTGGTGATGTTGACCTCTCCCAGGCTCTGCAGATACAGCCCGTTACCGCTGTGCAGGAGGGTTGTTTCCGGCGTGACTGCGGCAATCCCCTGCGGGGCCGACATCAGCAATGTCGGCTGTTTAAGATCGCTGGCGCCTGTGGTCAGTGCGCTTAATGGGCCGGTGTCTGGGATAACATTATGATGGGTTTGCGTAATGCTTCCCCATTCCGTGACCTGATTCACCGCACCTTTCAGCAAACTGACCGCCGGCTCCATCGCCAGCACCTGCCCCTGAGCCTGCACCTGTCCGTCCGCGCTGATAAATATCCCTTTCTGTGCCCGGATAGCTCCCCAGCTGTCGGTTCTCAGCTCAAAGCCTTCGCCGCGCGGCTGCCTGTCACTGTCCACCAGGTGCCCCAGGTTCAGCTGGCTTTTACCGCCGTACTCCGTGCTGACCTTGATATGTTCTTTCCCGCGCTCATCGTCGAGGCGGATTTTGTTGTTGGCCGGGGTGCGCAGGACGTTACGTTTGTCATTGCGGATGGTGACGTGGTCGCCGTGCGCCGAGTCGTGCAGCACGCCCGCGATATACGGCCGGTCAGGGTTACCATCCTCAAAGCCAATCGCCACCTCCGTCCCGGCCAGCAGCGGCAGGTGCAGACCGTAGGTGTCTCCGGCATACGGCCGCGACTGGCGGACCCACAGGCTCTCGAACCCGGTTTCCCAGCGCGCCCGGTCAAACAGCATATTCACCCGGTAGCGCCCGTGTTTGTCGATATGCCCGTAGGTGTCGTTTTCCCGGGTGCTGGTCACGCGGGCCGGCAGCGTCCCGGCCATCACCGGACGCGCGCCGGGCTCAGGCCTGTAGCCGACGTCCGGGCTGTCCGGTATGCCGGCAAACTCCACCGCAAAGTCGGCATCGCGCCGGGCGTGGCTGTGCATCGCCGTGACGAGCACGCCATCAGCAAACTCCCCGGCCACCTCCTCTCCGCCGGTGACCTTCAACACCTGTCCCGGGCAGAGCGTCGGGCAGCTGGTGGTGGCCTGCATCCGGGTCTGGCCGTTAAGATAACGCTCATGGCGAAGCCGGGCGTAAAACGCCCCGGACTCCGGCGCCGGATGGCGGTCATGGACATTCCCGGCGGTCAGGTAGTTATCTCCCCAGTGGTAAGCCTCACCAAAGGTGGTGGTCTCCCCGCGGGTGACATCCACCTGCGCGTTCATGTCCGCCGTCGCCTCGCGGTAGTTGTAGTCGCGGGTACTGACCTGCTGCTCCACGACGCGGTGGCGGCATGCCATCTCCCACACCGCGTCCACCCCGGCCGACTGCTGCCCTGACGGCGGGACCGAAGGCAACGTCAGCCCCTTCTCATAGCCCTGCTGACTGTCGCAGAACTCAGCGACGTCGATGTGCAGCCGCGTGTCGGCGGTAAACCGAAACCAGATCCCCACCTCACCCAGCAGCCGGGTGATAAAGCGCAGGTCATCCTCGCCGTACTGCATCACCTGCTCGCGTCGCGGATACGTTTTTGTCAGCGAGAACAGAAAATCCTGACCACGCAGGCCGTGGCGCTCGCGGAGGATTTTTTCCACAATCTGCGGAACGGACTGGTCCTGGTAAATGGCGTTCTGGTGCGAGCGGTTAAGCAGCGCCAGGCGCGGCTGAAGCGTCAGCGCGTAGTGCGTTTCATCCCTGGAGGTACTGAGCCGTTCAAACCCCGTCACCACGCCCTGGATCACCCGCACGGGTTGCTGAACATTGATGCCGAAGCCCTGAGCCACCGACGCCTGCAGCGTCAGGGAGGCTGCCTTCATCAGCATCATCTCTTTGCTGATGGCATGGTCTGCGCTGGTGAATTCAATACGGTAGCGGAACGGCTGGCTCAGGGCTTCATCGCCCTCGAAGGCCAGCACATCAAGCCCGGCTTCACATCCCTTCACCGAAAGCAGGTGGTGGTTATGGCTGAACAACAACGATTTCACGCTACTCATCGGATATTGTCCCCTCGTCAAACGCCATCACGACGCCTTCCTCTTCGTGATACCCCAGCGTCACCTGGCGCGGTTTCTGCCCCGCCGCCATATGGCTCAATAGCTGCTGACTCAGTGCCGGCAGGATCTGCTGATTGAGCAGACTGTCGACGTTACGGGCGCCGGTATCCGGCAGCAGGCAGGCCTCGGTCAGCGCGTCGAACAGGCTCTCGCTGAGGGTGGTGGTGATTCCGTAATGGCAAGCCAGACGCTGACTTACCTGCCCGAGCTTCATGCCGACAATGGCGCGCAGCGCTCCCGCCGGCAGCGGACGGTAAATCACCGTCTGGAAGCGGGCCAGCAGCGCCGGCTGGAAGTGGCCGCGCAGTACCGGGCGCAGCAGCTCGTGCAGGTCTGATTCGCTGGCCTCCGGCTGTTCATCCAGCAACTGCATCAGGAGGTCGCTTCCGAGGTTGGCGGTCATCAGGATCACGGTGTTGCGAAAGTCGATTTCACGCCCCTCGCCGTCGCGCATTACCCCCCGGTCGAAGACCTGGTAGAACAGGTTCATCACATCGCGATGGGCCTTTTCCACCTCATCGAGCAGCACCACGCTGTAGGGGCGTTTGCGCACCGCCTCGGTCAGGATCCCGCCCTGGCCGTAGCCGACGTAGCCGGGCGGAGAACCCTTCAGCTGGCTGACGGTGTGCGGCTCCTGGTACTCGGAGAGATTGATGGTGATCAGCGCTTTCTCGCCGCCGAACAGCGCATCGGCCAGGGCGAGCGCCGTTTCCGTTTTGCCGGTGCCGCTCGGCCCGACCAGCAGGAACACCCCTTGCGGACCGTTCTCCGGCGTCAGGCCGGTTTTCGCGGCGCGCAGGCGCCGGGCAATAGCGCTCAGGGCCGCCTCCTGGCCAACCTCCCGTTTGCCGAGACTCTCTTCCAGACTCAGCAGCTCCGTCTGCTCATCTTTCATTAGCGAGGAGAGCGGCACGCCGGTCCAGTCGGCAATCACCGTCGCCACGGTGCGGACGTCGACGTCCAGCCCGAGCAGCGGATTGCCCTGCTGGACGGCGATAAGCGCGGTTTGTAGATCGCTAATTTCCGCCTGGCGGGAGATATCGCGGCGACAGGCGAGCAGCGCTTCCGTCAGCTGCAGCTCCTGACCATACTGAGTTTCAAGGGTATCCAGCGCCAGAATAAGGCGGATCTCCTCCTGCTCAATGGCCGCCAGCCGATCGCCGCGGGCGCTGTTGCCCAGCGCAATATCTTCCAGCAGCGCCTGCTTCTCCATCGCCAGCGCGGTGAGCTGCGCCTTCATGCGGGTCAGCGGCTGAGGCACGGTATCCAAACTCATACGCAGGCGGGCGGAGGCGGTGTCGAGTAAATCCACTGCCTTGTCCGGCAGCTGGCGACCGGTGAGATAGCGTCGTGACAGCGTCACGGCGGCGCGCACCGCATCATCCGTGATATGCACGCCGTGGTGGTCGGCATAGCGGGACTTCAGGCCGCGCAGCATCAGGCAGGCGGTGTCGTCGTCCGGCTCATCCACCTTGACCATCTGAAAGCGGCGCTCCAGCGCGGCGTCGCGCTCGAAGTACTGCTTGTATTCACTCCAGGTGGTGGCGGCGATAGTCCGCAGTTCGCCCCGGGCCAGCGCCGGCTTCAGCAGGTTGGCGGCATCCGCGCCGCCCGCCTGATTACCCGCGCCGATGATCGTGTGCGCCTCGTCGATAAACAGTAGCACCGGCGAAGGCGACTGCTGTACCGCCTCAATGATATTTTTCAGCCGCTGCTCGAACTCGCCTTTGACCCCGGCGCCGGCCTGCAGCAGACCGAGGTCAAGGGTGCGCACCGACACTGGCTTCAGCGCGTCGGGGACGTTGCCTTCGGCAATGCGCAGCGCCAGGCCTTCCACCAGAGCGGTCTTGCCCACGCCCGGCTCACCGACGAGGATTGGGTTGTTTTTTCGCCGACGGGAGAGAATATCCACCATCTGGCGGATTTCCGTGTCGCGTCCGAACACCGGGTCAATCTGGCCGTCTCTGGCTTTGGCGGTGACGTCGAGAGTGAATTTGTCCAGCGCGTTCTGCAGCGCCGGGTTGAGCCCATCCGCATTCAGTTCGCTGCCCGCAGGACGCCCCACAAATTCCACGTCCCCGCCATGGGGCTGCGCCAGCGCCGCTTCCTGCTGCGCTGGCGGACGTTCGTCGGACTGGGCATCCAGCAAGGAGCGCAGGCGTTCCAGCTGACGCTGGCCCAGCGTTAACAGCGGCCACAGGCCATCGCACTGGATCAGATTCTGTTTTTCAACCAGCGCCATCAGCAGGTGAACACTGCGGATCTGCGCTTCGCCGCTGAGCGAGGCAATCAGCCAGGCCTCCTGCATCAGCCTCAGGGTATGGTCAGAGAGCTGGGGACGATGACGTACCGAGCGCGGCTGTTTATCCAGCCAGTTCAGCAGATCCTGCCACAGCGCATCCATATCCCATTCATAGCGCCGCGCCAGCACCGTCAGATCGCCTTCCCCCTGTTCCAGCAGCTTAAGCAGCCAGTGCTCGGGCAGGATCTCGGCATGCGCCCGGGTCTGGCACAGGGAGGCCGCCCCCTCCATTGCGCGGGCACAGCAGGGATTAAGACGGCGTAACAGGCTGGCTGGATTTTCCATGAGATCCTCTCTTATTGGTTCCGGACACGCTACCGCCCGTCGCTGTTCCCGAACAGGAACCCCAAGCGCACAAGGTCAGGCAGACAGATTGTGTTTTTCTTTGCTGAGAACCCGTATCTCAGGCGCTCAGCAAAAAACGGCGGGCAGAGAAACGCTGCCCGCATCAGGCGATCGCCCGCAATAATCCCCGGCCGCAGAGATAACGATGCGGCCGGGATGAGCGAACGTCGCCTGCGCGCCAGCGGCGCGAAATATGACGGGCAATTACGCGGTGGCGCGTTCGTTCCAGCTATCGGAGTGAATGATGTTGCCGTCTTTATAGGTCCAGGTGATCTTCTCGTAGCGCAGCTCAATCTGTTCCAGATGGTTGTGCTTCTCGTAGGCGGGGTTTTTGATGTCGTGCATCAGGGGATTCACTTTCACCACCTTGACGTTCTCAAGTTTGGTATTGAAATACTCCACTTCCTGGCCGGCATCGTTGATTCGGTACCACTTGAACTCAGCGGATTTCAGGGTCTGGCCAGTGGTCACTGCCTTGTACAGGTAGGGGCTGGAGGAGTCGATCTCCTTGGTGAACAGGAACGGCGTATGAATACGCGTGCCGGTCAGTTTGCCAGTGTTGTTATCGGTCGGGATGTACAGGTTATGCTCCTGAGCCACCACTTCGATACTGCCTTCACGATCCTGAACGTCGACAGACCCTTTAATGTCCGCGCCGCCGTCGTCTTTCAGCCAAAGATAAACAGGAATTGCCATGGAATTACTCTCCATTGTGTAGTGAAGCGCCATCATCCTGGGATGACGCAGAGGGTTGGTCCGGTAACCGGCAGGCGTCTACCTGCGGCACCAGACTGATTTCGACACGACGGTTCAGCGCACGGCCTTCCGGCGTATCGTTTGTTGCAATTGGTCGGCTTTCGCCATAGCCCTGTACGGCAAAGCAGCTGTCCGGCACGTCGCCGGTATCGCGCATCCAGTCGCGGACCGATTCCGCACGTTTCAGCGACAATAGCTGGTTGGCTTTTTCCTCACCCACGCTGTCGGTGTGACCCGCCACCACGATCAGCCACCCGGGCCTGGCCTTAATGTCCATCAGCGAGCTGACCAGCCGCTTTGTCGAACCAGGCTTCAGTACCCATTTCCCGGTATCGAATAGCGACATGCTGTCAAGGCGGATGACGTTCGGCGCGACGTGCTGCACCGGCCTGGGCGGAGGCGGAGGCGGCACGTAACCGCGAATCGCCTCCAGCAACGGCAGGCGAATCTGCTCCCCGTGATACAAGCCCAGACTCAGGCGCAGCGGGACGCCGTTACGCGCCCAGCTATCGAGCAGCGCGGCATCTTCACGCAGCACCCTGACAGCGCTGGCTTTTGGTCGATAATCATCCATCGCAATCCGCTCATAACGGGCAATATCGACGCCCACGCGCTGCAGCAGTTGTCGATTGTTCCAGCCACTGCTGAGCAGCGCGGCGACAGCCGCGAGGGTGAAAATCGCGAGCGCCGCGCGCCAGGCCCAGCCTCGTGGCGTGAGTCCCCGTCCCGCCGGTAACTGCGGCAGGATGAATTCCGGCAAAGCTGAAGCGTCCCCGGTGTCGCTCTCGCCAGGCTGCCAGCCAGCTACCCGCGACAGGCCGCTATGTCGGGATAACCACGTCGTCCAGGCCGACGATGCCAGACTTCCAGGCAGCGAGGGCCCGAGGCCCCACAGCACGGCCGCAGGGGGCAGAGGTGGCAGGTCGGTATTCTCTTCCGTCAACACGGCATGGACGTGCTGTTCAGACCAGCCCATCAGGCTGTTCATCAGCACCTGCTGCTCCAGCGCGGCCGCCCCGCCGGCGCGTACCCAGGCCGGTACGAAACAGGGGGCGCAGGAGGGCTGCCAGACTTTCACCGCTTCACCCGGTATCGCCGCCTGCCACAACAGGTCGCGACTCATCGCGCTGCCCACCTGCCCCTGCAGCGCCAGCGGTACGGCATACCCCGTCTGCTGGCGCAGCTGGCTGAGTTGCCAGCGCAGGGCCAGCAGAGCGCTGGTCAGCGCATCGCTTTGCGCATGCCGCTGCGGGCAGACGCAGAGCAGCACCGACAGCTGAGGCCCCCATTCCGGCCGCTGGCTCAATACCTGGCGCGCGACCTGCTGCAGCTCCTCCGTCTTTTCCACGCGGATCCAGCAGCCCTGTTTGACCACTCGCACCGGTGACGCTGGCGGCCAGACACACGGCAGGTCGCCGCAAACGAGGACCACCGGCTGGCGATAAGCGCCCTCCGGGAGAGGGTCCAGGGTTGATGCGACGTTACGTCCGGTACGACGACTGGCGATGCGCCAGATCCTGATGATCAGGGCCAGCGTGACCAGCAGAATGAGCCACGCCCCCCAGCGGGGAACCGGCAAAAATAGCAGGCACACCAGCGCACTCAGCAGACTGGCCCACAGCGCCAGCCCACGCTGCTGCGCGGGGCTCATTTCACCTCCCCCGGTAACAAGGTCAGCAGCAGGTGATCGAGCCAGTGGTTGAGTCCCCACCACAGGGCGAGTACCACCACCACGCTCAGGCCAATACGTACCGGCCATGGGGCCAGGCAGCCGCTTATCCCCAGACCGGCGCGACTCTCTACCAGTACGGGAGCGGTAGCCGGGCACTGAAAAGGAGGAACACGCTCACCGAGCGCGTTGACCAGCTTCAGGCGCTCGGGGTCGTGGAGGGAGCGAAAGCTGCCAATAAAACCCAGCAGCATCACCCGCTGAAAACAGGTGACCACGGCCAGGTTGGACGCCGGTTCACGCAACACATCACGCATCCGCTCGCACAGGGTGTCGCCGGCGTCCATGGTGCCGAGGAAGTGCCCCTGCAGCGGAATGTCATACCACTGCAGGCAGGCCTCATCCTCCACGCCGCGCCCTTTCACGGCTTCATCGAGCAGCGCGCACTGGGCGGTGAGAATATGCTGACAGCTGGCATCATCAAGCCCGCTCGCCTTCAGCTCATGTTGCACGCGCTCGACATCAGCAATACAGCGCTGCCATAGCGTGTACCCTTCCTCATCGCGGAACTGCGGGCCGTGGCGCAGGCTGATAACCTGCAGCCAGGTGTTCTGCAGCAGCGCATCAATATCAATGGACGCGGCGTTGCCGCGTTTAGGCTCATTCACGTTCGTAGTACCGCAAAAAGTTCAAGTTCAGGCTCACCGAGCATCCCCGGGACGTAAAACATACAGGTGCCGCTCTGCAGCATTTCCGTTGCCAGAGGGTGGGACACATCGAGGCTGAAATACTGATTTTCCAGACGCAGCGGGATCGCCGCCGGCACATGACGCAATGGCGTGAGGGGCACCCCTGTCCGCGAGGAGTTGACGATGGCTTTGACATGATCCGGACTGCCCACTTTGCACTGGCGCGGAAACTGCTCCTGCAGTTGGGCGACCGGTACCGACGAACGAACCGACAGGTAGTAATCAGCCCCTTCCCGCAGCCGGGCATCGTGCAGACGCGCCTGCCAGAAGTGCAGCCGGACATCATGCTCCAGCGCAATCGCCACCACCCGCGATGGCAGGCTCGCCTCCAGCAGGTCGCTCAGTAAATCAAACAGCGGCGGAAAAACCGCGTTCAGCTGGTCATGCTGATAGATCGGGACGGCATTCGCCTGATGGGTGAGCGAAAAGGTCAGCAGGCTACCAGCCAGGCGCGCCAGCTCCGGGTAGAGGCGTTCCGGCGGGCTTTGTCGGTAACGCAGAAAGTACCCCAGCACCGGTTCGGCGCTGTTCAGCGCATTCAGCAACCAGAACAGAGAGACATCGGCTACGGCAAAATCAGCCATCCGTTCATTGCTTTCGCGACGCATGGCCATCAGGCGCGTCAGACGAGCCCGGAGCTGGACGAGCAGCTGTTCAAGCTGCGTCGCCAGCCAGCGGCTGCCCTGGATCTGCAGCAGCGGCGGGAGAAACGTCTCGTCGATAAGCCAGGCCCCCTGCGAGTCCCGCTGCAGGCGAACAAGCGGACAGGTCAGGTAATCGCTGTTGTCCTGGTGGGCGAAGCGGAGGGTCAGCTCCGGCTGTATGACGGCAATCTGCCGGGTATCATCCCCAAACTGGTTACGGACATCGCGCCAGCGCTGCCGGAAGCGCGCCGGCCTTTCGGCCACCTCCTCCGGCTTCAGACAGTTGCCGCCATTCGCCTGCATCAGGGGCAGCGCCAGCACGATCACCGCCTCGCCGGACGCGCCGTCCAGCGACAGCGCGGACGGCAGCGCATCGGCATTGTCCGTATCAATCATCGTGCCATCCTGGAACCGGACCTGCAGCCTGTGAGCCTGCAGGCGGCCCAGTTTGAGCATCTCTGGTTCGAAGGTCGCCTCAACCACTCCCCAGGGGTGGTTAAGACCCATCCGGGCAATCACTTCCGCAGTCCAGGCTGCATACGCAGCCTGCTGTTGAAAATGCTGAGGCGACACCATAATGCCCCGGCCCCACAACGGACGTTCCGTTTTCATCATCGTCCGAACCTACGCCTTCGCCTTTGGCATCTGGCTAACCAGCGACAGATTGACGTCCATCCCCTCGACCTGGAAGTGCGGCACCGCGTACAGCTTCACTCGGAAGAAGCCCGGGTTATCCTCGATATCTTCCACCACCACGCTGGCATCGCGCAGCGGATGGGAGGCCTGCAGCTCGTCGCCGGGGTCGGTCATTTCGGTCACCAGGCTCCGCACCCAGGTGTTCAGCTCCAGCTCCAGCAGACGCCGGTCCTTGGTGGTGCCGATATTCTCGCGCTGGATCATCTTCAGGTAGTGCGCGATGCGCGACAGCAGGAAGATATAAGGCAGACGCGCGTTGATACGGCTGTTGGCGGTGGCGTCGGCGGTATCGTACAGCGCCGGTTTCTGCGCGGAGTTGGCCGAGAAGAAGCAGGCGTAATCGCGATTTTTGTAGTACGACAGCGGGATAAAGCCCAGGCTGGCGAACTCAAACTCCCGCGTTTCCGGGATCATCACCTCGGAAGGGATCTTCACCTGGTTGCCGGTGCCCAGATCGTACAGATGGATAGGCAAATCTTTCACCGCGCCGCCCGCCTGCGGACCGCGAATTTGCACGCACCAGCCGTTATTGACAAAGCTCTTCACCATATTGGATGCGAAGGAGAACGCCGCGCTGGTCCAGAGATACTTTTCGTGGTCCGGACCTTTCACCTGCTCGACATAGTTGAAGCTGCGCACCGGCACGGTGTCCGGACCGTACGGCAAACGACCCAGCACGCGCGGCATCACCAGGCCGATGTAGCGGGCATCGTCAGTTTCGCGAAACGCCTTCCAGCGGATATATTCCGCACGATCGAAGTAGTTGCCGATATCCTTAATGGCAGCCACCTCTTCCATGGTCTCTTTCAGGAAGAAGGCCGGGCCGACGGCGCCGATAAACGGCATATGGGCGGCCGCAGAGACGCGGGAGATATTGCGCAGCAGCGCCACATCCTGCGGGCTGGCGTCGAACTCATAGGCCGAGATCACCGAGCCGATCGGCTCGCCGCCGGGAGTGTCATACTCCGCGGTATAGGTGTGCCAGTAGAGGCCGCTCTGGATAAGCTCCGGCGCGTCCTCAAAGTCCTGGCGCAGATCGTCTTTGGCGACGTCGAGGATCTCCGTTTTGACGTTCTGCCGATAGTCGGTGTTGTCCACCAGCTGTTTGAGGCCGCGCCACAGGGATTCGACCTGCTGAAACTCCTGATGGTGCATCACCGCGTCCAGCTGACGGCTTATCTGGAAATCCAGCTCGGCGATATGGTGGTCGATCAGCGTTTTGTCGAGCTTTTCCACCCGCTGGCCGGACTGACGGATGCGTTCCATAAACACCTGCATCGCCGCGGTGAGACGCTCCGCCGCCGGCGCCTCGGAGAGCGCGGCATCGTCCAGAAAGTCGTTGATATCCCCGAGCCGAGACGCCGGGGTGAGATTAATTTTTTCAAACAGCGAGGCGTAAACGCCCTCGCCCGCCCTGTTTTCCTGCAGCGTGGTTTGCCCCTGAACAGGGGCGTTTTCTGTGGTAACAGACATTAGCATTTTCCCGGTTAATCCATTAACAGACTTGCCCCGCACTTATTTCGGGGCAAGCGCACTCATTTCGTCGCGTAATTCCTGGGACAGCGCCGGATCTTTCAGGATTGCCTCAAGCTCTTTTCTGAAAGTGGCGTTATCGAGCAGATTGGATTTGAGATCGCGTAATAAATTACGCATCGCCAGCATGGCACGGAGTTGCGGAATTTGCCGGGCAACCTGCTCCGGTTCAAAATCTTTGATGTCGGTAAAACGCAGTCTGACGTTCTCCTCTTCGCCATTGCCGGCCAGCGTATTCGGCACCGAGAGGTTAACTTCCGGGCTAAATTCCGAAAGTACGCTGTTAAAATTATTTTTATTGACGTTGATTTTTTCTCTTTCCGATAAAGGCCGGTTTTCCTTACCATGACTAAAATCGCCAATGGTAAGCAGCTTCAGCGGCAGTTCGACCTTCTTTTGCGCGCCGCCGGTATGAAGAGATAATTTGAGATTAATGCGCGCCCTGGGGACTTCATTCTGGAACGTATCAGCCATAGCAGTTCCTTTCCTTAAGGAATAATTATTGAAGATATATTGATGTGAAACGTGACGATGATAAAGCAAAAATGGATTACCGATCAACTTAACCACCTAATAATTATATTTATTCATAAACACCCCCTTTCACCACGAAAATAAAAGCACCATGAATATCAATATTTGAAATGTGTAACAACAGCCAATGATAAATTCAATAAATAATGCACCAAAGGAATGTTTGCAATGGATACTATAAGGCGTGCTAAAACATTAAGCGGATGAATAAAGGAAACCATAGAGACGACCGGGGCAATATAATTCGCTCATTATGCAAATTTAGCGTAACAACGCAATAAATTACTCAGAGGGATAATATCTGGCTTCCATCCGATTGCCCCTTCGCGGCGGACGCTTAATAGTGCAGGCGCGAAATCTAAACGGTAACAATATTCTTCTGCTCCCCTTACTCCCCACAAACCGATTTTTTGCGGATAACGAGCCACAGCGCGATGTCGGACAAAGTTGTCGTTAGCAAAAAAACATGAGCCCGGTTACAAGACGCACATGACACCGTCGTCGGCATCCTGAACGGTTCGCATTCTGCAAGTCGCCAGGCTATATCTAAGACACCTTTCGCCCACAACGAGACACAAAGATGAGCAAGAAAATCCTAATGCTGGTCGGCGATTATGCCGAAGATTACGAAACGATGGTTCCTTTTCAGGCGCTGCAGATGATTGGCCACCAGGTCGATGCCGTCTGCCCGGATAAAACCGCTGGCGACTATGTCATGACCGCAATCCATGACTTTGACGGCGCCCAGACTTATAGCGAAAAGCCGGGCCATCGCTTCACGCTGAACGCTGACTTCGCCGCAGTAAAGGCCGAGAACTACGATGCGCTAGTGATCCCCGGCGGCCGGGCGCCGGAGTATCTGCGCCTGTACGAGGAGGTTATTAAACTGGTACAGGCATTCGACGCCGCGCGTAAACCTATCGCCGCCGTCTGCCATGGCCCACAGCTGCTGGCCGCCGCCGGTATTCTGCAGGGACGGACCTGCAGCGCCTATCCCGCCTGCGCTCCGGAAGTGCGCCTGAGCGGTGGGCACTATGCGGATATAGGTATCGACCAGGCGCATGTGGACGGTAACCTGGTTACCGCCCCCGCCTGGCCGGCTCATCCACAGTGGCTGGCGAAATTCGCCGCCCTGCTGGCGGAATAACCATACTGAGCCGGCGTTTTTATTGAGCCACCCGCCGCCCTGCGGGAATCTATGCCTCAGCGCGGTGTTTAGTCTCGGGGAAACGCGCTGTTGTAAGTTATACCGATGCCGGGGATGCGCCACGATTTACCGCTTATCTTCAGGGGCCGGTTAAAAAACCAGCCCCTGAAAGATTTATCGCTGCCCTGACGGGCATCATCAATTCAGCAACGCGATCTGCTTGACCACTATTTCATTGATTTTATAGATTATTTCAGGAGTTACGCGTTCTTTGATATCGCGGTCAACAAATACCCGAATGCAATATTTGATGATTTGATACTGATTTAACTTATCACCACATTCAATTAACGGTTTTATTTCGTAGCGGTTCTTAAGATCTTTCACCAAAAGCTTAACTTCGGTTTTATCCAGGTCTTTAAAGGCGCAGTCGGAGACAATATCAACGGCAAATTCATGTGGTTTGAAATGAGGCTGTAATACAGAAGTCAATAACCCGGTGAGTTGACTCTTCCACGCCTTATTTTCCTTGTCAGCGATGTTAGCTTTATACACAGAGTGTTTGGCCTCATAGACCTTCGACCATGGGTGTCGGTTAATAATGTCATCAAGTATTTTTTTATTAACCGCCTCGGTATCGCTGATATCTATCCATTCACCAACCTTGTCATTCAAAAAATAATCATCACTGCACGCCAGATAAAAATCCTTCAGCGCGTCGATGAAGCTTTCATCGCTATGGTCAACGATACGGTCGGTAACGTCAGCGATAATGACATTTTGTGGATCCTTGCTTTGCATAATCTCACATAATGTGCTCAACATCGTCGCAAAGGCGCGGTTTGTTTTATGGTAATACACCTGCGAGAAAAGGCTGGAGCGCGCCCCAATAAACTCAGCGATCGAATCAATCCCACTCTCTTTGTAAGCAAGGTACAATTTTCCCTGTTCCTCGACCGGGACAATTGACATAAACAAGCGATTGTAATCGTAGATGCCACACTTGACGCCGGAGAAATAGCCATCTCTGAGCAAGTAATCCATCCGGTCGGCATCGATCGGACAGGAAGAGATGATCGAGGTCATTAACGGCAGGATATCTGTTGCCTTTCCATTAATTTCCTCAATGATCTGTTGGTCACCGTATCTTTTTTCGATGATTTTTAACACATTTTCGATATTTATTTCGTCATCGACCTTACCTTGTTTTCTCAGATCATGATAAATCATCAGGCTGAACAACAGCGAAAGCTGTTCATGTTCAACTTTCTGTTCTGGCTTGCTTAATACATCAATGATTGAATGGTAGGCTGTGGGGAGAACATCGGAGAATTCGTGCTTACCAGGCATAAAACTCTCAAACTGGTGGGATACCGGCCCGTGCCCGATGTCATGCATCAGGGCAGCGAGTCTCAACTCCTGAATGTTGTGTTTTGGTATCTGATCGATATGACCAAACACATGGCCATCATCATATTTCTTTTGATACCGTATCGCATTCAGGCGTAAATTATTGAGTATTTCACTTGATAAATGCAGCACCCCGAGAGAGTGTTCGAAGCGGCTGTGCACCGCAGAGGGAAACACCTTATATAAAAAAGAGTTCTGTTTAATGTTGCGTAAGCGCTGGAACAGGGGGTGATTGATAAAGGCAATCTCGAGTGTCGTCAAACGAATAGTGCCGTGAATGGGATCAAGGATCTTACTGGTCAATTCATTTTCAAAATCCATATCTTAAATCCTTTCATACGTGCATTAAATATATTTAGCATATTGACTGTTTATTCAACAATAATCTTGCGCATTCAGGCAATAAGGTCAATCACTAATATTTAACGAGCAATGCGGCAGATCTTTATTTCCTTATCTCTGCACAGGGTCGCGCTATATCGGCATCCACTGACATATCGATTGACTACGGATGAAAACAGCCCCGGTTTTCTTCGCTCAGATGCGCATTCCACCGGACACTTCAATTCGCTGGGCATTCACCCAGCGATGATCATCGGATAACAGCGAGGCGATCATCGGCCCGATATCCTCTGGCAGGCCAGGTCGGCCCAGCGCCGTCATATTCGCCACCGCCTGAGCGACCTGCGGGTTATCCCGCACCACCCCGCCGCTGAAATCGGTGGCGATGGCGCCGGGCGCCACGCAGTTCACCGTGATCCCGCGACTGCCCAGCTCAAACGCCATATAGCGAGTCAGGGTTTCCACCGCGGATTTCATGATCGCATAGGGCGCCCGGTTCGCCATCACGATGCGGGTGAGGCCAGACGAAACATTCACTATTCGCCCGCCATCGGCCAGCAGCGGCAATAGTTTTTGGCTGAGGAAAAAAACGCTCTTCACGTGGATGCGATACAGCGCATCGAATTCCGCTTCCGTGGCGTTAAGAAATCCCATGCCGCTGGCGTTGCCGGCATTATTGACCAGATAATCAAATTTATCGGCGCCCAGCTCCGTCAGCGCGCCCTGAAAAGCGCTAACAAATGCGTCAAAGGTGTCGATTTCGCCGGCGCTGAAAGGCAACGCGATCGCCCGGGCGCCCAGTGCTTCAACCCGTGTAACCACCTCGTTCGCCTCGGCAAGACGCGTTTTGTAGGTCAGTACTACATTTACGCCGCGCTGTGCCAGCGCTTCGACGGTCGCGCGTCCCAGGCCGCGGCTGCCGCCTGTCACCAGGGCGATTTTTGCGCTATTGTTCATGTTTTCTCCTTTTCTCTCTGCTGAAAACATGAGCGATTATAAGCCCCTGAATGCCGACGATAAGACCGCGTTGGGCGACAGGATAGTTTTGCCAGCTGGAACAATGTCATGGATAAACTGGATACTCTGACCTTGTTTGTGCGCATCGTCGAACGGGGCTCATTCAGTGCCGCCGCCGCGGATCTGGGGGTTTCCCGGCCAGTAGCGACCGCGGCTATTAAAGCGTTGGAGGTCAGTCTCGGGGCGCGGCTGCTACATCGTACCACCCGGCACGTACGGCCGACGGCAGAAGGCTCGCTGTATTATCAGCGCTGCGTGTCCATTCTGGCGGCCCTTGAGGAGGCCAACCGCAGCGCCGGGGGGAGCATCTCCGGCACCATTCGGGTAGACGTGGCGGGCAACCTGGCGCGGACCCTGCTGCTGCCCGCGCTGCCGCAGTTTCTCGCCCGCTACCCGGACATTACGCTGCAGATCGGGGAAAGCGAGCGTGACGTCGATCTGGTTCGCGAGGGAGTCGACTGCGTCATTCGCGGCGGCCATCTCCCCGACAGCGAGATGATCTGCCGGCCGCTCGCCGGGTTGCAGGAGATCACCTGCGCCAGCCCGACCTATCTCGCCCGGTACAGCACCCCGCATACGATTGAAGGACTGACGGGCCACGTGATGATCGGGTTTGTTTCATCGCGCACGCAACGTACCTTGCCGCTGAGCTTTACCCAGGATGGCCGTCAGAGCGAGGTCAGTTTGCCCTGTCGGTTGCTGACTTCCGATGCCGACGTCGGCGCCGAAGCGGCAAGGCTTGGCTTTGGCCTGTATCAGGCACCCTTATCCCGCCTTGAGGCCGATCTGGCATCCGGAGTATTAACGGAGGTGCTGGCTGATTTTCGCCCTGCGCCGCTGCCGCTCTCCCTGCTCTACCCCAGCAGCCGGCAGCTCTCTGCCCGGGTACAGGTATTTATCGACTGGGTGACGGCGCTGATGAAGGCGCCCCTGGCGCAGCAGGCATCCGGAAGGCTAAAATAATGTTTGCTATTATTTGCGGCTCGTGCGTTAATCGTTAAGTCGATTTACCAGACGAAAAGTTATTATCTAAGTACGTGTTCTCATCTCCAGGCGTTATCCCTGATACCACCTTCCTTTGAGCAGTCCCGTTAGTATTTTGCTTTTTCTGTAAACAGGCCCTGTCAGCCCCCTGTTGGCTCGTTAAACAAGCCCTCCGACTGACCCAATACCCGGCTTACTCCTAACAAAAATCAGCCGCGTTAATTTCCCTGAAAACGACCATTGTCTTTTCAACAGAACATTACCCATACAAGGTTTACATTATGATCGAACATATCCATTTTAGATGCCCATGCTGCCATGGCTCCCAGTACAGAACGTCCCAGTTTGACGTGACGGAAAAAAATCCCTTTGGTGCGAAATGCATTTTCTGCAAATCGGCCATGATGATATTAGATACCATCCGTCCTCATCACCTGGGCGTGCAGTCTACTGCGCAGGCACAACAATAAGTATACGCGGGTAAAGCATGCCTGTTATCCGCCAGGCGGATGACGTCTTTTTCTCAACCTCCGTTTTTGTCGGTTGAATAATTAACAGCGGGATCAGGCAACGCTTTCATCAGGGTGGTAATATTTTTCCCTGCATTCATTTCAACGTCAAAAAAGTCCACCGCACGCAGAATAAGCCGCAAGCCTCTACCGTTTTCCGCTAACGGATCGACATCGAAATGCTCATCACCACGCGCCATCGCCAGGCGCTCGGCGGGAAAGGTTTCCCCCGCGTCGGTAAAGCGCAGCGTCACCCGTCGGTCCGCGACCCTAAATTCCACACCAAAACGACTTTCCCGATCCTCATGCAGCGCATAGCGAATAATATTCGTTGCCGTTTCACAGGCGGCGAGATCGAGCGCGAAACGCCACTCGTCCGCAACAGGCAGCGAAGCCATTTGCTGGGCAAGCCACTCCGCCAGCGGTGAAAGCGAGGTGAGTTCGGCAGGAAACATCATGTTGCTATTCACGGGCACGTCACTCATTTAACTGCGCAAGTGCCGAGGTGCGATCCTCGCAAATGCGGAAAATACGATCCATACGGGTCAGCGTGAACATATTGCGGATGCCAGGATTCAGCGCGCACAGCGTCATCTCCCCTCTCCCGTTCATCATCTTCATCAGAGAAACCAGGGTTCCCAGACCGCTACTGTCGATAAAATCAATTTCGCTGAAATCAACAATCAGATCGCCGGGCGCTTCGCCTATCTCCTGGGCGATTGCCGATTTAAAGGCTACTGCGACGGAAGCATCCAGCCGACGCACCGCCGGCGTCAGGATCGTCACCGAGGCCTGCCGTTCGGTTTCAATTTTCATCACTGTCCCCTGTACGTTCAATAATCAAGAGTGAAACATCATCGGCCATCGACTGGGTCTCCTGCGCGTCGCCATTGCGCCAGTGGATCAAGTGCCGGGCAAACCGCGGCAGCAGCGCGGGCAGCGGCTGCGTCACACTGTCCTGCAGCCACGCTTGTAAACGGACTTCGCCAAACTGTTCACCGCTCCGGTTTTCACATTCGGTGATACCGTCGCTGAACAGGCAAAGCCGCTCTCCCGGCGCCAGCGAGAAACTGACATCTGCCCATGAGAGATGGTTTATCAACCCCACCGGCGCCCCACCGCTGCCGACCGAGCGCACACCTCCATCCACGGTGACGATAAACGGCGTGGGATGCCCGGCCTGACACAGTTTCCCCTCACCGGTTGTGAGGTCGATGACGCCATAGATCAGGGTGAAATAGCTGACAATCTCTGCCTCGTCGCTACAAAAACGACCATTCAGGATCTGCACTACCTCGGCAGGTGATGCCGGCTGGTTATCAGCAGAGAAAAGAAAACGCTCAACCGCCCTGCCATGTAGAAACTGGCGGGCGACGGCAAGCGACATCATCGCCGCCCCCACGCCGTGCCCGGAGACATCCACGCAGTAAAATCCGAGATGCTCCCCCAGCGGGAACACATTAAAAATATCCCCCGATACCCAGGCCGACGGCAGGAAAATCCAGTCGGAGAAAAAACCCTGATAGCACAGCTGATGAGCCGGGAGAACCGATTGCTGAATGCGCGCCGCCAGCTCCAGATCCTGTTCAATCTGCCGCAGCGCTTCACTTAGCCGCGTATTGCGCGCGGCGAGGTCGGCTTCAAGGGAGAGGATCCGCGCCCCGGCGTGCAGTCGCGCCCGCAGTTCACTCTGCTCCACCGGCTTACTGAGAAAATCATCGGCCCCTGCCGCAAACCCTTGCGTTAAATCGCCCGGATCTTCGCGAGCGGTGAGCAATATCAGGTAAACGTAGTGACCAAACTGGCGACGGCGAACTTCCCGGCACAGCATCAGGCCATTCATCTCCGGCATTTCCCAGTCGCTAATCACCAGGCTGACGGGCTGGTTCTCCAGGATCGCCAGCGCGGCGACGCCGTTTTCCGCCTCACTGACGATATAGCCCCACTGCGTCAACATCCGGCTTAGCAACCGACGATAAACCAGCGAATCTTCAACAATCAGGACGTGCTGTGCCGACATCGCGCCTCCTAAATCGGCAAGAACCAGATAAGGCTGATCGTACCTTCACGAAACTTGCCGCTGCCGCTGTCGTGCCCCGGATAGCGGGTACCGGCATAGTTGGCATACTGCACAGAGAACGATCCTGGCGTATAGCCCGCGTAACCGAAGCTGTAGCTGTAGTCGCCATTCCACGGTTGCTGCTGGCTGCTGTCGGGGTACCAGAACGCCGTCGCACGGATAAAGAAATGTTGCTTAAAGGTATATCCGCACCCCCCGAGCAGTACGTTTTTGTTTTTGCGTATATCGTCACTCGCCAGATCGTAATAACGCGGCACCCAACTGTAGCCCACCTGGCACATGATGGCGTCGCCTTTGTTGATAAGCAGCGTATTCTCCATGGGCTTCGGCAGGGAAAATTTATATGCCAGAGTGATGGCTCCCTGCTCAAAATAGGTGTGACGCTTGCTGCCTGAGGTCCAGAAGTGGTTATCGCCATAGTTACTGTAAACCAGGCTGACGGTATTGGCATGCCAGTCGTCGTAGCCAAAACTATAGCGAAAATCGGCGGTATAGCGGCTGGTATCAGTCACCGGTAAACGGGATGTCACGTTGGCGAACCAGAAGCTGTAAGGCGAGTATTGCAGGCTGAGGTTCAGCGTCTGATTATATTTTTTCTTCTGTTCTGCGCTGTCTGAGCTGTTGGGGACGGTCATCCACTGCTCTTTTAAACCCGAACTAAAGCTCAGCGCTCCCGAAAACACCTTGTCATTCCCGGAAAAAAGCCGTCCCCAGCGGCTGGTAAACACGCCGGCCTGCACCGGTTCACCATTTTTATCACGCAGCGGTTGTGCGTCGTTCTTCTCTGCTCCTTCCGCACTTGCGATGGCGCACCATAGCGCGCAGGCCAGCATATACTTCTCCCGCATTTGCCCTTCCTTAGTTAGGTATCCAGCGTGCGGCGACGCGGTATTTGGCCATCAGCCACAGTACGCCCAGCGCGGCGGCATGGATCAAGGTGTTCACTATCCACGCCTGGCGCCACAGATCGAAGGTGACCAACTGGCTTACGGCGAGCACGATATAAACATGCAAAATGAAGGTGTAGAGCGAACGCTGCCCGAGCGGGATCAGGAACCAGCCAGCCAGCCAGTTCAGGGGACGCCAACACCAGGTCAATAACAGATAAATAGTGACCATAAGACTGATATCATTGAGGATCCGTACCGGCCCGAGGCCGTTTTTCGCCGCCCAGGTATGATAAAAGGCGTTAAACTCCGCCGGAGGGATCACGTGCATCAGTAGCGCGGGCGGCATAAAAGGATTGGTATGGTTCTGGGCGACAAACGCAAGGATAAGCGCGATGAACACCAGCGCCACGACGGCGACTTTGCCGGGTGGCGTGCGGGCGAAAGAGATCAGTTCCGCTTTGTACCAGCCGCAGCACATTCCCAGCACAAAGATAAATTGCCAGGCCAGCAGGGGAAAGGCGAATTCAAATTCGCAGGGCGTCACCCGTACCGGCCAGCGTTGCCAGCAGCCGTAGATCAGCAGCGAGACGCCCAGTAAGGGGTAGACGTGACCCTTTTGCAGCATTCCCAGAAACAACGGGCTGAGCAACAACAGAAAAATATAGAGACCGAGGATCTGCGTTTGGTGTGGGCCAATCTGCAGATAGAGGATAATGTTAAACCACGTCTCTTTTATTTGCGGGGTGAGTGGATAGAGCGACCAGCTGGTCCCGGAAAAACGATCGGTAAAGTGAGTGACTTCAAAGGCATTAATAAACGGAAAATATCTCAGCAAAAGAAAAGTGACAATAATAATAATATTAACCTGATATATTTTCCATGCGCGAAGATAAAGTCCCCAGCCCACCGTCAGTAATACAGCTTTTTGTAATCTGGCACGATTTAGCATCCCTAACATAAAGCCCGACAGGATCACAAAACCCTCGGCGCCAGTGGTCAAACCAAAACGCTCCCAGCTGAAAATATTAAATATCGACATCACTTCCGTATGCGCCACCACCATCATAACGAGAGCAATGCCGCGCATAAAGTCGATACGCAGGTCGCGTTCACCCGCCAGAGAATAACGCCAGGCCATTGATTTATAAGTTTCTTTTTTCGAAATCGCTGAGGCAACCTGGCTCATGGAGGATCCTGTCGTCTACCCTGCAACATTTATTACAAATTATTTAGATAGTGTAGAATGGGCTATCTTGCAATGTTCGTTTTATAAATTTCTCCGGCGTGCATCACACTATGTTAAGTCATCCCGGTGACTATCAGTTCGCGCTGTTGAAATTTTTGCGCCACCATCTACACTCACTTTACTGTTATTTATAAGCCCCTGTGCGTTCTGCAGAACGCCCCCAATCGATAACAGACCTGTCACTCAAACTCAGCGCGGAATCAGGATATCCTTGCTATGGATTTTTATTTTTCCCGTTTTGAACATCGTCGACCGCCTGAGCCGCTCAGCACTCCGAGCTGGGTAAGAATGATCTGGCAGGTATTCGCTGTGGCCGCCCTGGTTCTTGGTGCCAATTATATTTACTGGCGCTGGACCGCGTCCTTAAACACTGACGCACTGTGGTATGCAATCCCTCTGGTGCTGGCGGAAACCCTGGCGTGGATTGGCACAGTTCTGTTCACCATTAATTTATGGCAGGAAAAAGATCCTCCGCCAGGCGTCCCCCCGACGGAGATCAACGACTGTCTGCGAGCGGATGAAGCGGTGGAGTCGAGGCCGATTAAAGTCGATCTGTTTATCGCCACCTATTCCGAAGACGTGGAACTGGTCAGGCTGTCGATCCGTGACGCCATGCAGATGACCTATCCCGGTCCGCTCGACTATAAGGTGCATGTCCTTGACGACGGGCGTCGCCCGGAAATGAAGGCGGTCTGCGAGCAGGAGGGGGCGAACTACATCACCCGTCAGAGTAATATCGGCTATAAAGCCGGTAACCTGCGCAACGGGCTGGAACATACCGATGGCGACTTTCTGATCATCTGTGATGCCGATACCCGCGTTTTCCCAACCCTGCTGAGCCACACGCTCGGCTACTTTCGCGATCCGGACGTCGCCTGGGTGCAGACCCCGCAGTGGTTTTTCGATCTCCCTGAGGGGGAGGATCTGGCATGCTGGCTGCGGCGTAAAGCTGGCGGCGCAGGCTATGGCGTGGGCTGGCTGGCGCAGAAAATCGTCGGTCCGGTGACCATCGGTCGCGATCCGTTTTTCAACGATCCGCGCATGTTCTACGACGTGATTTTACGGCGCCGTAACTGGGCTAACGCCGCGTTCTGCTGTGGCGCCGCCTCCGTTCACCGACGGGAAGCAGTGATGCAGGCGGCACTGCGCAGCTACGTCTGGAGCGTTGATGCCGAGATCGACCGTCATACGCGGGATATTCGCGACCCGGTAACGCGGGAAGCGCTGCAGGACGCCATGCGCCCCCACGTGGCCTTTGATACTGAACTGACGCCCTATAAGTTCCACGTCTCAGAAGATATTTATACCTCCATCCTGCTGCACGGCGACGCTGCTCGCCGCTGGCGCTCAGTAATGCACCCGCGGATCGAGTCCAAAATGCTCTCTCCGCAGGATATGCTGACGTGGATGATCCAGCGCTTTAAGTATGCCGCCGGATCGCTGGATATCCTGTTCCATGACAACATCTTCAGCCGACGCCGCTTTAAACTCTCGCTGCCGCAAACGCTGATGTACGCGACCACCTTCTGGTCCTATCTGGCCTGCGTGTGGAACACCGTGTTCCTGATCTCGCCTGTTATCTATCTCTTCACCGGCATTCCCCCAGTGTCGGCGTGGTCTACCCCTTTCTATCTGCACTTTTTACCCTTTTTTATTGTCTCCGAACTGGCCTTTATGTTCGGCACCTGGGGCATTTCTGCCTGGGACGGCCGGGCCTCTTACCTCTCCTTTTTCTCGATGAATCTGCGGGCGCTGGACACCGTTTTGCGCGGGGAGCAGATTAAATTTCACGTTACGCCGAAAGAGCGACAGACGGGCCGTTTTCTCTATCTCGTCAAGCCGCAAATTGCCATCGTTTTGCTCACCCTGACGGGGCTGATATGGGGCGGCATTCAGGTGGCGCGCGGTGAGGTTGACGACCCCTCCGGGTACGTCATCAACATTTTCTGGGGCGCGGTGAATATTGCCGCCATGCTGCCGCTTATCTTTGCCGCCATGTGGACGCCCCCCGAAGAGCAGGAGGCGAGCCGATGAGGATCCGCGACGCCCTGCTATCCGCGCGCAGCTATCTCACTATCCTCATTGGCTTCCTGCTGGGTTTTGCGATTGTCGTGTGGGTGGAAAAACAAATGCCCGCGCGCGTCGAGAGCAGCGGCGGGATGACGTTGAGCCAGGATTTTCCGCCGCTCCCTCCCCCGCGCGAGCTGACCTTTGACGAGGCGATCTGGGCGCGGGTGGCCTGGCAGTATTATGTCAACAATACCCAGCCAAACGGCCTGGCCAACGCGCACGATGGCGAACCCTGGCTCAGCCTGTGGAGCGTCGGCAGCTATCTTTTCGCCGTGGTCGCCGCAGAGCAGCTGCATATTGTGACCGCCGCCGAAGGTGATGAGCGCATTGCCGCCGCCCTGTTTACCCTCGGTCAACTGCCCCTCAACGCCCAGGGATTGCCCGCCGCTCAGTACCATGCCGACACGCTGCAGATCCTCGGCAACCCGGACTCCTCCGCCATCGGTATGGGACGCCTGCTCACCGCCCTGCAAACCCTGCTCTGGCGCTATCCTCAGCACGCCGCCGCGGTGCGGGATCTGTTTAATCAGTGGCGGGTCGGCGCGCTCATCAGCAACAGCCCCGCCAGCCAGGCCGCGGCGCCGCTGCACCACTGGGCGCTGGCGGCGGATGAACCGCGGGACAGCTTTGGCTACCGGCTGTACGCCAGCCATACGCTGCGGTTGATCGACAGCGCGGCGGGGCTGGCGGTGACCAACCCGCCGCAGGGGCAGCAGATGATCGATATCGACGGCATCATGGTGCCCGACGAGGGGCTGCGCACGCCCTGGGGGCGGCAACCTTCGCTGATCAGCCTGCCGTACCTGCTCACCGGGCTTGAGCTGGGCTTTGACGCGCAGAGTGCGGAGATCGCCTGGCGCATCATGCAAATCCAGCAGCGCCGTCATAGCCTGAGGGTCAGCAAGCCGCCGATCAGCACCGACTACGCCGAGCCCGCGCCGGATTATGCCAGCGCGCTGGCGGACCGGCAGCCGCAGAGCGCCTTCGCCCCGCGCAGTGCCACCCCGGAGCAAACGGCGATCACCTCTACCCGCACCGCCTTTGCCTGGTACGCCCTGTTCCGCAATAGCTGGAGCGAAGCGCTTCGCCAGCAGGTCCAGACGCTGCAGGTCCCGGGCAAGGGCTGGCAGCGTGGGTTAAATCTCAACCGCAGCGTCAACGACGTTGTTGACGGCGATACCAACGCGATCGTGCTGGAAAGCCTGGCCTACATTTCCCGGGGGCAGATGCTGTGTCTGGCCTGCCTGAGCCCTGCCCCTCTACCCTCGTCCTCAGCAGGAGCAACGCCATGAAGCTGACCTATTTTTCCCGTTTTCCTCTGCTGGCCGGACTCATGGCGCTGTGGCTCTCACTCTCCGGCGCGCAGGCCGCGACCGGTCTGCCGGCTGCGGAATACGCCCCGCGTAGCGGGGAGCTGACGCCGAGGGAGATGACTATCGCCAGAAACGCCTGGCAATACTTCGTCGCCAACTTTCAGCCCACCACCGGGCTGGTGAATGCGGTAAACAAATACCCCTCCACCACCATGTGGGACAGCGCCTCCTATCTGGCCGCCATGACCGCAGCCCGTGAGTTGGGGATTATTGATAAGGCGGAGTTTGACCGTCGGATGCTGAAGTTTCTCGCCACGTTGAATAAGCTCGATTTATTCCGTAACGAACTACCCAACAAAGCCTATAACACGATAAGCGGACAAAAGGTTAACTACCAGAACAAGCCGGGTGAAATCGGCTTTTCGGCGCTGGATATCGGCAGAATGCTGATCTGGCTGAAGGTGATCAAGGAGCGCTATCCGGAATACAGCAACAGCATCGATAATGTGGTGCTGGGGTGGGATTTTAGCCATGTTGTCGACCCCTGCGGCACGCTGTACGGGGCGTATCTGGAAAACGGCCAGCCCAAATACGTTCAGGAAGGCCGTCTGGGATACGAGGAGTACGGCGCGGCGGGCTTTCAGCTGTGGGGATTTAACACCTGTCAGGCCAGCCGGCCGCAGCCCTACGAGCTGGCGGAGATTTACTGCGTGCTGGTCCCCTATGATTCGCGCGACCCACGGCAAACCAGCCAGCATAACTATGTGGTCAGTGAATCCTACGTGCTGTATGGCATGGAGTTTGGCTTTGATAACCCTGGTGACCGGAACAACAGCCCGCGTGAGTACTCCCATCCCTGGATGAAAAACTTCGCAGACCGGGTCTACCAGGCCCAGGAGAATCGCTACGCCATCACCGGGATCCTCACCGCCCGCTCCGAGCATCAGCTCGATAAATCCCCGTACTTTGTCTATGACACCGTGTTCAGCGACGGCTTTAACTGGAACACCATAACCGACAAAGGCCAGTTCGTACCGAATAGCGCCGCCGTGTCGCTCAAAGCGGCGATGGGGATGTGGGTGCTGTGGAACTCGCCCTATACCGATCGTTTGCTGGACGCCATTGAAAATGCGAACGAAGCGGGAAAAGGCTATTACGAGGGACTGTATGAAAACGGCGACGGGCCAATCAATGAGTTCACCGCCAACAATAACGGCATCATGCTGGAAGCGCTGCTGTTTAAAAAAGAAGGCAAACTGCTGCAGTTTTCCAGCGACAATCCGAAAAACCGCGATTTCGCGCCGTCGCTGTGGGACAAAAAGCTGGTGGATCTCTTTGAGCCCAATAACGGCCCGCGCAACCGCCCCTTCCTGAGCAATACCCCTGCCGTCAAGACATGGTGCGAACAGACCGGAACCACGCAGCGCACCCAACCCGCCTGCCAGGCCTGCCAGTGCGCCGCCTGCAAGGCTGACGAGCCCGTTAAACTTCCGCCGGTGACCGCGCAATGCTTAAAACCCTAGCTCGCTGGCTGACCGTCGCCATCCTCCTGCTGCTTATCGCCCTGGCGCTGTTCAGTCGCGAAGGCGCGTGGTGGCGCTGGCTGACCAAAGGCGGCTGGCACACCACCGCCCGTATCAGCAGCCTGACGCCGCAGGAGCGGACGTGGGCGCAGATCGCCTGGCGGTACGTCGAGAACAATACCCAGCCGCAAACCGGCCTGGTCAACGGCAGCGACAAACAGCCGCGCGCGACGCTGTGGCAGATGGGCGACACCCTTATCGCCCTGCTCGCCGCCAGAGAGCTGGGGTTGGTAAAGGAAGCGGAATTCGACGCCCGCCTGACGCCCCTGCTCGGCACCCTCAATCGCTTGACGCTGACCGACGATGGCTCGCCGGGCAGGCTATACTCCACTCAGACGGCGACCCCTGTCGACTTTAGCGGCAAACCGACGGCCAGCGGCTGGTCAGCAAAAGATATGGCCCGACTCATGCTCGCCCTGCGGCTCACCGCCGAACGCGCGCCGCAGTACGGCGAGTACATTGATAAAATTATCCTGCGCTGGAACTTCTGTCCGGTGATCGATAAAGACGGAGAGCTGTGGTCCGCCTCACTGCAGAACGGCCAGCGGACGATCCGCGAGGAGCTTCGGCTGGGAGACAGTGAATACGCCGCCAGCGCGTTTCGCCTGTGGGGATTTCCGGCCGGCAAGGCCCTCTCCCCCCCGGCGCGCCATGTGATTATTTATCAGCGCCGCCTCGCCGTTGACGACCGCGACCCGCGAGCCACCTGGCAACCCGTGGTGCTCTCTACACTGCCCGCCATGCTGCCTGGACTGGAGTTCGGCTGGCAGCCGCCCGGCGTGCCGGAGATGGCGCAAAAAGCCATGCGCGAGCGGGCGGAAGGGATATGGCTCAGCCAGAAAACGCGCTGGACGCAGGATAAGGTGCTTACCGCCCGGGCCGATTTTTCGCTTACCCAGGCGCCCTGGCACGTGGAAGATACCGTCTGGGGGAATGGCTACGCCTGGAATACGCTCGGGGACGACGGGAAGTACTACCCCCGGCTGGCGCAGGTGACCACCAAGGCGGTCTTTGTCCTGTGGACGCTGTGGGAAACCGAGTATACCGATGCGCTGATGGCGGTCACTACCCATCTTAACGACCCGCAGCGCGGCTGGTTTGAAGGGCGGGTCGAGGCCACCGGCGACGTCAACGCCACCCTCACCCTCTCCACTAACGCCATGGTGCTGGAGGCGCTGTTTTACAAACACAACGCCGGGCCGTTGTTCAAAAACGGCCTCGCGGATGACAACAGCTATTTTGCCCGCCGCGCGACGGACGAATTTAACCCGCCCCGCCGCTGCCTGCCGGGCGAGCGGGTTATGAGGAGCGCACCATGAAGTTTTATCGCGATCTCTTTGAGGCCAGCCTGAATCGCGTCGTTCCGGATCACGACAAACAGCGCTTCTTTCAGGCCTTTTACAGCACCTTTATCCATATGTCTCCGGAAACCGAGCAGCACTTCACCCAACGCTCCGGCGAGGAAGGCCAGCAGATGATCTTTAAAAGCTTTTTCGCCATGCTGGCGGTCAACGGCGACCTCTTCGTACCTGATTTTCTGGAACGGCTGGCACGCGAGCAGAGCGAGGAAGGCCTGCGCCTGCCGCCGCGTTTTTTTGCGCTGTGGCGAGAAGCCATGCTCAAAACCGTCCGCGCCAGCGATCCGCTGTGCGATGAAGAGATCCTCACTGCATGGGCAATGGCCATCGCCCCCGGGCTTGAGTATCTGCGCCGCCAGGCGGAGCTCCACTATCAGACCGCAGGTCACTGATCATGCATGCCGCTAACCGTGCCGACCTCAACGTCCTGCCTTCGGCGGTGATGATCTACGATGAGCGCGAACGACTGCAGGCCTGGAATGATAAGGTGGCGCTGTTTTATCCAACGATCGCGCCCTGGCTCGCCGTCGGCGCTTCTCTTGAGAGCCTGGCGGAGAAGTTTATCGATGCCGGTTATAACATTGACCCTGGCCGGCAACAGACGCTACGCGAGACGATTATCCGCAACTGCCGCCAGGCGAACCATTGCGAAGTCCGCCAGTCGGGCAACCGCCGGATTTACGTTCAGCATCAGCGGCTGGCGGATGGTGGAATTGTCAGTCTGCATACCGACATCACCGAGCTTGACGAGGCCCGACGCGCACGTCACCAGCTTCACGACGATTTTTTATTCACTGCGGAGTCGATCCAGATCGGTATCTGGGACTGGCAGGTCTCCCACGACAACCTGCAGGTGAATGACACCCTGCTGGCGATGGTCGGCCAGTCGCGGGCACAGTGGCGCTATCCGCTGCGTTTTATGCTCAATCTGGTCCACGAGGACGATCGCGCTACCCTGCAGCAGGCGATGATCGCCTCGCAAAACGAGCATATGCCGGTTTTTGAATGTGAACTTCGCGTCCAGCACCCGACGCAGGGCTGGCGCTGGATGCTGCTCTCCGGGCAGATTGTCACCCTCAATATGCAGCAGCAGGCAGAGCGGGTGAGCGGCACGTTGCAGGATATTACCCGGCGCAAAGCCGCAGAGCTGCTGGCCATTGAGGCAGCGAAGGAGGCCCGCGAGGCGAACGAAGCGAAAAGCGCCTTCCTCGCCAATATGAGCCACGAAATCCGCACCCCGATGAACGGCATTCTCGGCATGACGCAGCTGTGCCTCGACACGCCGCTGACCGCGGAGCAGCGGGAGTACCTTTCGCTGGTGATGAGTTCAGCCCAGTCGCTGCTGCACATTATTAACGACATTCTTGATTTCTCACGCATTGAGTCGGGCAAGATGCAGGTGGACGAAGAGCCGCTGGAGATCCACCCCTTTATCCAGTCGCTGATCCGCCCGCATATGCCCGCCGCCAGCGAAAAGGGTATTGAGCTGCTGGTGGATATCTCCCCTGCGGTACCGGAGGTGCTGATCGTCGATGGCCCCCGGCTGCGGCAAATCCTGACTAACCTGTTGGGTAATGCGCTGAAGTTCACTCATCAGGGGGAAGTTCTGCTGGCAATAGCGCCGGCCGACGACGAAAGCCGCTGGCGCTTTCGCATTCGCGATACCGGGATTGGCATCGCCCCGGAAAAGCAAAAGGCAATCTTCGAGGCCTTCAGCCAGGCCGATAGCTCCACCACCCGCCGCTACGGCGGCACCGGGCTGGGATTAACCATTTCGGCCCGCCTGGTCAGCCTGATGGGCGGCGAGCTGACGGTGGAGAGCCAGCCCGGGACGGGCAGTGAATTTGCCTTCACCCTGCCGCTGGCAGGTCTGCACACCGCCTCCGCTAACGCCCCGCCGGGCCGCTTCAACAATGAGCGGGTGCTGGTGGTTGACGACAACAGCACCAACCTGCGCCTGCTCGACACCATGCTTCGCCAGATGGGGCTGATGCCAAGCTGCGTGGACAACGCCGGCGAGGCACTACGCCGGGCCGCCGAAGGGCCGCCCTGGCCGCTGATCCTGCTCGACGCGCAGATGCCGGATATGGACGGCGTATCGCTGGCGCTGGAGCTCTCCGCCCTGCCCGAGGCCCGGCAGAGCCAGATCATTATGCTCAGCTCCATGAGCCGCCATTTTGACGCCAATATGCTTAAGCGCATCGGTATCGCCCACTATCTGCATAAACCGGTGGCGCAGCGCGAACTGCATCAGGTTATCGCCGGTATTCTCCTTCCCACGCCGGTGGTGGCGACAGCGCCAGCCCCCGTTGCGGAACCGGTCAGGGACCAGACCGGGCTGCATATCCTGCTGGCTGAGGACAACCTGGTTAATCAAAAGGTCGCCAGACGGCTGCTGGAGCAGTTGGGTCACCGCTGCGAGGTGGTGAGCAACGGCCGGGAGGCGCTGGAGCGCTGGCGCGCAGCCTGCTGGGATCTCCTGCTGATCGATCTGCAAATGCCGGAGATGGACGGTGAAACCGCCATCCGTCTGCTGCGCGAAGAGACGCCGGCGCTGGGCAGGCAACATCAGCCCGCGATGGCCATGACCGCCCATGCCATGCAGGGCGATAGAGAGCGCTGTCTGGCGATGGGCTTCGACGGCTATATCGCCAAACCAGTGAGTCTTGAGGCGCTACGGGAAGCCATCGCCCGCGTCGGCGCAGCGGAAGATAGCGGTTTGGAGGAAGAGAAAGGCCTGCCGGACGAGGCCCACCTGCTAAAACAGTGCGCCGACGATCCTGAGCTGGTCGAGGAGCTGCTGGGACTCTTCGCTGAAGGGCTTGACGCCGCAACGTCGGCCCTTACCCACGCCATTGACGCCAATGACCGGGAGACGCTGCGCCGTACCGCCCACAAGCTGCGCGGCGAGGCGGTCACCCTCGGCTTTCAACGCCTTGCCGGGGTGCTCCAGCAGCTGGAGAGCCAGGCGACGTCGCCCGACCGGACCGTCCCAGATGACCTGCGCGACGCGCTGGCCGAGGCAACCACAGGCTGCCACCGGTGGCTACATCGCAGATCGCAGGAGGTTCCCCGTGCTCCATAGACGCCTTCTGCTGCTGGTGGTTTGTCTGCCGCTGGCGCACGCCGGTTCTGCGCCGGTGACCTGGTCCTTGGCCGGGCAATGGCGGGTGCATGACGCCAACGACAGCGCCTTCGACGGCGCGCAGGCTTCGGATGGCGACTGGCGCACGCTGCGAGTACCGGCAAACTGGTACAGCGCTGGATACGATCATCAGGGCGCCCTGTGGTATCGCCATCAGTTTACCCTGCATGGCCTGTCGCCGGATGCCATGGCTACCCTGGTGTTTGACGGCGTCGATTACTTTGCCGAGGTGGCGCTCAACGGCAAGACGCTGGCCCGACACGAGGGCTATTTTCAGCGCTTCCCGGTGGACATCAGCGGGGCCATACGCCGCCATAATCAGCTCGCCGTGCGGGTCGATAGCCCCTATGAAGACCCGCAAAAGATCTGGCCGCTGCACAAAACGCTGATGAAAGGGATCCTGAATCAGCACGACACCCGCCCGGGCGGCGCCTGGTCGGTTCAGGGGCAGGATGCCAACTCCGGGGGGATCTGGGCGCCGGTGAGGCTCCATCTGAGCCGCGGCGTCACCATCGACGAGGTGATCCTGCGCCCGGACTGGCAACAGGGGCTGGAGCAGCCCATGCTGCGTGCCGAAATCCGCTATCGGGCTGTGACGCCCGGCCCCGTCACGCTACGCCTGACGGCTACCCCGGACAATTTTTCCGGCCCACGTTTTCACCAGGCCTTCGCGGTCACTCTGGAGAAAACCGCAGGCGTCCTGCACGTCTCGCTGCCCATGCCGTCCGCGAAGCTCTGGTGGCCCGTGGGCGCAGGCAAGCCGAACCTCTACCGGGTGCGCGCCACCCTAACGGATGACCGGGGGATGATGGATACCGCCGTCACCCGCACCGGATTACGTAAGGTGGAAGCGCTGGCGGACAATCAGGGCTGGCGCATCAACGACAGACGGCTGTTCATTAAGGGCAGCAACTATATTGGCTCCCCATGGCTAAGCACCATGACGCGGAAAAAGTACCGTCGGGATTTCAGGCTTGTCACGGCGATGAACGCCAACGCCATCCGCGTTCACGGCCACGTGGCGGGCCGCGCGCTGTATGAGGTGGCCGATGAGATGGGACTGATGATCTGGCAGGATGTCCCCCTGCAATGGGGTTACGATGACAGCGCCGCCTTCGCCGAGAACGCTGTGCGCCAGACCCGGACGATGATGGACCAGTTCGGCAATTCGCCGGCGATTATTGTCTGGGGCGGCCACAACGAGCCGCCGTGGAACTCGCCGTGGATGGAAAAACGCTTCCCTGACTGGCGTAAAACCTTAAATCAGACCCTGACGCAGCGGGTGGGCGATGCGCTTGCGGAAGATACCTCCCGCATCGTGCATCGCTTTTCCGCTGTCGAAGAGCACTACTGGGCAGGCTGGTATTTCGGCACCCTGCGCGACCTGCTCGCCCCGGCGAAAACCGGGATTATTACCGAGTTTGGCGCCCAGGCGCTGCCCCGGCTCTCCACCCTGAAGACCATTATCCCGGCCCGTCTGCTGTGGCCGAAAACCACCGCTGCCGACGACCCCGGCTGGGTGCGATGGAAGTACCATAATTTTCAGCCTTTCCAGACCTTTAAATTTGCCGGTATTCCACGAGGCAACAATATTCAGGAGATGATTGAAAACACCCAAGCATATCAGGCCCGGCTGGTGGCGCTGGCGGCGGAGAGCTATCGCCGTCAGCGTTATCAGCCGGTGACCGCCCTGTTCCACTTTATGTTTGTCGAGACATGGCCCTCCATCAACTGGGGGGTGGTGGATTATCTGCGCCAGCCGAAGGCCGGTTACTATGCCCTGCAGCGCGCCTATCAGCCGATCCTGCCGTCCATCGAGCCGGTGACCGCCAGCTGGCGTCAGGGAAGCCCGGCGACGGTGCGCCTGTGGGCGATTAACGATACCTGGGCAGCCTGCGAGGATTGCCGCCTGACCTGGCAGGTCAGGCAAAATGGCCAGATGCTCGCTCAGGGGGAAACCTCGCTGACCCTGCCGCCCGACGCTGGCCAAATGGTCAGGGAGTTGACCGTCACCCCCGCCGGCCCGCAGCCCGTGACGATCGTCTACCGCATTGACAACCGTCGCGGCAAACACGTGGGTGCTAACCAGCATACCGAGCCCGTCGCCGCGGCGCAGGCGGGGAGATGAAGATGGAGCCAATCGGTGCCGCGGTCAGTCGTGGATTTTCACCCCCAGACATCCGCGAACGAACTCAGGGTTGAAGTGTTTTACCGCTTCGCCAACATAGCCTAAATCCAGGGCGCTGATTTGCGCCATTTCGTTGTCTGTTAATACGAAATCCCAGATAGCAAAATTTTCTTCAATGCGCTCCTGGCGGGTGGATTTAGGGATCACCGTGACGCCACGCTGCACGTTCCAGCGCAGAACAACCTGCGCAATGGTTTTCTGGTGCGCATCGGCGATCCCCCGAAGCAATGCATCTTGATACGGATTATGTCTGCCACCGCCTAACGGCGCCCACGCTTCAGGCTGAACGTGATAATGCTTCATGGCTTCCAGCGCCGCGGGCTGCGCGAAATAAGGATGCAGTTCAACCTGGTTCACCATTGGTTTAATTCTGACAGTTTCGCAGAAGTTAGCTAACACATGGGGGTAAAAATTGGAGACGCCGATCGCTTTCAGGGTACCGGCCTCATAGGCCTCTTCCAGCGCACGCCAGGCGCTGAAATAATCGCCCATCGCCTGATGTAGCAAATAAAGATCAAAGTATTCCAGGCCCGATTTTTTTAATGACGCGGCAATCCCGGCTTTCGCCATCCCGGTGTTGGCCATGTCCTGGACCCACAGTTTGGAGGTAATAAACAGCGCCTCGCGGGTACACAGACCTTCGGCGATGGCTTCGCGCACGGCCTCACCCACCGCATCTTCATTATCGTAGACGGCAGCGGTATCGATGAGGCGATAACCGGTGCGAATGGCGTTCAACACCGCCTGCTTACACTCCGCTTTATCGGTCACCTTGAAAACGCCGAAACCCAGCATCGGCATTTTGCGAGCGTTACTTAATACTGAATATTCCACGGTGAAGCTCCCCTCTTGTTAAAACACCATGGTAAGACAGGAACGCGGTCACGATTAGCCTGTCATTCCTGATTTGACTTATGCATTCAATTCATTAATCGCAGTGCGCTGAGATGATCTGATTTTGACAGAGAGCAGAAAAGTCACCCCTGCCGCGCCCAGCAGTAACAGACCGCTCAGTGCAAAAGTGCTGTGCCATCCCAGACTATCAAACACCAGGCCGCCTACCGTTGACCCGAGGGCTATCGATAGCTGGATCACGGCGACCATCAGCCCGCCGCCCGTCTCCGCATCCTCGGGCAGCGTCCGCGCAATCCATGTCCACCAGCCGGTGGGCGCCGCCGTCGCCAGCAGCCCCCACAGGCTTAACAGTACGGCGACCGATCCCGTGTGGTGTCCGGCCAGCAGAAGCGTTCCGGCAATTGCGGCCATTAACAACGGGATAGCCACCAGCGTCGGATAAAATCGGGCATTCAGAACGGTCGTAATAAGCAGCGTGCCGATAAAACCGGCGATACCCATTGTCAGCAATATCAGGGACAGACCAGAAGGACTGACCTGGGTCACCGTCTCCAGAAACGGTCGCACATAGGTAAATAAGGTAAACTGTCCCATAAAGAACAGTCCGCAGGCCAGCAATCCCAGGGATAGCGTAGAAAGACGGAACAGACGCAGCACCGATCCCTGCCGCTGTGGTGCGCGCGGACTTTTCATCGACGGCAGGCTAATGCATTGCCAGACGAAGGCCAGCACCGCCAGCGGGACAAGACATAAAAAGGCGCCGCGCCAGCCGACGGTGGCCCCCAGGTAGCCGCCCAGCGGCGCTGCCACAACGGTGGCCAGCGCGTTACCACCGTTAAAGATGGCCAGTGCGCGGGAGACCTGGCGTTGCGGCACAAGCCGAATGGCCATTGCCGCCGACATCGACCAGAAGCCGCCGATGACGATCCCAATGAGCGCTCTGCCCAGCATATAAACCGGGAAACTGGACGCCAGGGCAATAATCACCCCAGAGGCTGCCATCAACGCCGTGAGCCCCAGCAGCAGCCATTTACGGTCCAGCGATCCGGTAAGACGGGATATCGTCAGGCTGGTCAGTACCGCCAGCGCGCCAGAAAGCGCAATGCCCTGACCGGCTAATCCCTCGGTAATGTGTAAATCACCCGCGATGGGTGTCAACAGACTGACCGGCATAAATTCTGAAGCAATGAGCACAAATACGCAGAGCGTCATCGCCAGGACGCCGCTCCAGTGTGCCCGGGTGTGACCTAATGCAGACATTATTTCTCTCCGACAAGACAAAGCCGCCCGCAGGCGCGTGGCGGCTTTGGGGATGTCTCCGGCACAGGAGATCTATTTCAGGTTGGTTTTAAAAAATTGCGCGAACGTCGCAAAGGGAATTTTGCCCGCGACGTTGTCATAGAGATCGACGTGGTTTGCGCCTGGGACAATCACCAGCGCTTTCTCTTTACTGCCGATGGCCTTAAAGGCATCTTCGGCAAAATAGCGTGAATGGGCTTGTTCGCCGGTCACGATAAGCGTCGGAATAGTCACTTCACTGGCGTAACTCAGCAGCGGCATATTCATAAACGACAGCGGCATCGTCGCATTCCATGCCCCGGTTGAATTAACCGAACGCGCATGGAAACCACGCGGCATACGGTAATAATCGAAGAACTCTTTCAGGACCGGATTGGGGTTGGCGGGCAAGGTTTCCGGCAAAATACGATCGGCAGCGCTGACGTTGCCCTTATCATCAACATAAATGTCATGCCCACCGGGGACGAAGGTGCCGTTTGCCGCATCTTTCCAGCGCTGCACGTTCAGATAGCGCAGTACGGCGCGACGATCGGCAGTGGTATAGCGGTCTTTGCCATCGCCCACTCCATGCCCCATCGCGCGGCTCATGTCATACATGACGCTGGTCGCCACCGCTTTGACGCGGGTGTCCATCGCCGCGTCGTTCAGGGCCATACCGCCCCAGCCGCAAATGCCGAGCAAACCGATACGGTTGCGATCCACCTCTTTTTGCAGGCCCAGAAAGTCCACCGCGGCACTGAAATCCTCGGTATTGATATCCGGTGAGGCTACGTTGCGTGGGTAGCCACCGCTTTCGCCCGTATAGGATGGGTCAAACGCCAGGGTGACAAACCCCTGTTCGGCCAGCGTCTGGGCATACAGGCCGCTGGACTGCTCTTTTACCGCGCCGAAGGGACCGCTCACGGCAATAGCTGCCAGTTTGCGTTCACCGCGATCCTTCGGCAGGTAGAGATCGCCAACTAAGGTTATCCCGTAGCGGTTCTGGAAGGTCACCTTACGGTGATCCACTTTCAAACTCTCAGCAAACGTTTTATCCCATTGTTCAATCAGTGAAACAGGCGCATTCGGGTTAGTTGTCTCAGCAGAGCTCATCGTTGTGACTCCAGTTAATGAGGCGCAAAGCAGCATGGCGGGTATCGCGGCTGTCAGTTTTTTGGTGAAAACCGTCATCAAAATTCCCCTAAATAAACGTGATCAATGCAAGTCTCCAGTAGACAATGCAGCTTTGCTTTATTGTCGTGCGCTTAGTGTAGCCAGCAGTAATGGTTCTTATTAGGGGGCGAAAAATGCTAAGATTAATACCATATTGTTCTAAATGGCATGCGGATGACGAGGCGGGAGAATGGCGAAACGGGAAAACTATAATGACCTCTATCTGTTTATGCAGGTGGTGCGGGAAGGCAGTTTTACCGCCGCAGCGCAACGACTTGGCCTGGCGCAGTCCGGTGTAAGCCGTGCGGTTCGTGAACTTGAAGAGCGGCTGGGCGTTCAGCTTCTGGTGCGCACCACCCGCCGATTGTCGCTCACTCAGGCGGGTGAGCAGCTCTATCACAATGTCGAATCCGGTTTCGACGCCTTAGATATGGGACTCGCCACGCTGGCCCACTATCGTCAAACGCCCTCCGGTACGGTACGCATCAATGCCAGCCAGCATGCCATTGATAAAGTCCTGCTGCCGAAGCTGGCAGTATTTAAACACCGCTATCCCGATATCAGACTGGAACTGATCAGCGAAAGCCGGTTTGTCGATATTATTGCGCAGCGATTCGATGCGGGCGTGCGTCTGGGCCCGGAAGTCGGGAGTGGCATGATTGCGGTACGCATTTCGCCCGATATGGAGATGGCGGTGGTGGGTACCCCGGAACATTTTCGCCGCTACGGCTTTCCACAAACGCCCGCCGATTTAGTCGCCCACCCCTGCATCGCTTATCAGTTCGGCGACGGCAGCCTTTACGCCTGGGAACTTAATGTGGATGGCAAAAAAATCACCCACCCACCTCAGGGACAGTGGGCTTTCGCCGATAGCTATATGGAGGCCAAAGCGGCGAGGCTCGGTCTGGGGCTGGCCTATGTCCCGGAAGAGCTGATTACCGACGATCTAGCCCAGGGCACACTTATCCGGGTGCTCCAGCGTTATAGCCAGCGTCTGGAAGGTTCATATCTCTATTACCCGCACCGCAATGTGTCGCCCGCGCTGAGAGCGGTCATTGATACATTGCGAATGTAGCAGAGGTTGCCTGCAGGCAGCAGGCAACCGGTAGCGGCCGGTGACAGCTTCTGTACTCGGACCTGTCATTTAATTCCGATCGATGCAAACAGTAATGCCAGACGTAAATGAATTTATATAAATATTAATTTTGTGAGTTATGTACTTCATTATAAAGTTTAGAAGCAGCACCTCTGCGTAACAAGCTAAAAAAGCAAATAATCGTAAAAATGAAGGGGTAAATAGCCAAAACCCATGCCAATTTTTGATTTTTAATAATATTATTTATAGTATCACTCAACGAACCACTTGAAAAGTTCTCACAAATCCTGTCAACCGAGCGCACACTTATCCCCGCTATTTCTGAGAAAACCGTTTTATCGAAATCTTCACTTTCACACTGTTTTTTATCGAGCTTCCACTCAGTCCAGTTCAGGGGAAGGTAATTATTGGTCCAGATCGAACTCTCAGCAATATGATCATTAATCCAAACCCATGACTTGTCGTCGCCTAATCGTACTAGTGCGGATGGCTTCAATGCCAGCAACATAAAATTTGATAATAGCAGCATAGTTAACACACAAGAGAAAAATACACCAACATTAGCGATAAATAATGGTTTTATTGCCTTAAGCGTTGATATTTCAAACCATCCTTTCGCGGCTGTGACATGACGAATATCTATATTTTTCTTTTTCGTCCAGTTAATCAGTGACTTGATCTCTTCTTTATTTCTTGCGCCGACATTAAATAAAACATTAAAACGTTCAACATCATTTCTCTCATTGAAATATGCATTTATTTTACCGTCGTGAAACGTTTTCCCTCCCAGGCAGAACTCCCATAGCCGGTTCAATAAAGAATATGCGGATCCTGCCCGTTTCCAGATAAACACTCCTAATAAACCAAAAGTAACAAAAATTAACGCGCTATTTATCAGTCCATCAAAATTCCATATCGAAGAAATTAAACTTTCCATCTAGCCCCTCTTAATCATCCCGCTAATCGTATGCTCAGCAATCACACCACAGCATCATTACAAAATAAATATTTTTTAACTGCAACTTTTCTTATCCAGCGCACAAGGTCATTGCCGATATCTTCTTATACGCAGGCCACAACTATACGTCACGTTCTTCTGCTACTTGAGCCTTACATTCCACCTCAGTGCTGCTACGCTATCTCTGAGAAAATGGCGAAGGAGATATAATGAAAGTCCTCAGTATCCTGATCCGTCGATGCGTGCTGATTGCCCGCTTTGAAGAAACCGTTTCGTTTTATGAACATCTCATTTCGCAAAAGGCAAGGTTACGTTTTGACTATCCCGAATACGATCTCAAACTGGCGCAGGTGGGTTCCGTGCTTTTAATTGGCGGAACCGAGCAAAGCCTGGCTCCGTTTCGCGCCACCGAGGCCACTTTCCTGGTCAACGACATTACCGCCTGGGAGAAACATCTGCCTTCCACCGGGGCAACGATTATCAACCCGGTGAAGGCCGTGCCCACCGGCTGGAACATGCTGGTTCGGCATCCGGATGGCATGATTGCCGAATACGTTGAGCATCATGATAAAAACCCGGCGGATGAGATCTTCTGATGCTTCGCGACCAGATGGTAGAACCTGGCATCAGTCGGCCATACTGCCAGAAAAGTGAGACTTTCTACTGTGGCGCGAGAAGGAGAGCAGGAAAAACTGGCGCGGCAAGCCGCGCCAGCTCGGAGTTCAGCGATGGTTGCCTGACATCTTCAGGCAACCACGATCGGTTAGTGCTTCACGATATACATGGTACGGCTGTAGGCCACATCTTCCGGGTTGGTGATCGGGTAGCCTTTCAGCCACGGCTTAATCAATCGGCCGTTAGTGTACTGGTAGATCGGCGCGATCGGCGCTTTGACCATAATGATCTTTTCCGCCGCGTTGTAATCGTCGTTACGCGCTTTGGCCGAATTCTCTACCGCCGCCTGGGCGAGGATTTTATCGTACGCCGGATCGTTAAAGCGCGAGATATTTCCGCTGTGGGTGGAGGTCAGTAGCGACAGGAAGGTGGACGGCTCGTTGTAATCCCCCACCCACGAGGCGCGGATCACGTCGAAATTGCCGGTGTTACGGCTGTCGATATAGGTTTTCCACTCCTGGTTCTGCAGCTTCACTTCCACGCCGAGGTTTTTCTTCCACATCGACGCCACCGCGATGGCAATCTTCTGGTGGTTCTCAGAGGTGTTATACAGCAGCGTCAGCTTCAGCGGTCGATTCGGGCCATAGCCAGCGGCAGCCAGCAGGGCTTTCGCCTGGGCATTAAGCTCAGCCTGACTCATGCTCTCAAACTGTGACGGCTGGGGGGTGAAGCCCGCCGTCACGTCCGGCGTGAAGCGCCAGGCCGGTTTTTCCCCGGTCCCCAGTACTTTCTCCGCCATCACCCGGCGATCGATGGTCATGCTCAGCGCCAGGCGTACCCGCTCATCCGCCGTCGGCCCCTTTTGGGTATTGAAAGCGTAATAGTAGGTACCCAGCTGCGGCGGGGTATACACCTGCCCCGGAATATCCTTCAGCAGTTTCTGGTACATATTTTTCGGGAAAGACTCGGTGATATCGATATCCCCTGCAAGATAGCGCTTGGTGGCGGCGGATTCCTGGTTAATCGGCACAAAGGTGACCTGCTGGATCACCGTTTTGGCGTTATCCCAGTAGTGCGTGTTCGGCACCACCACCAGCTTCTCATTGACCACACGGTCTTTCAGAACATAGGCGCCGTTGCCCACCAGGCTGCCGGGCCGCGTCCAGTTCGCCCCGCTGTCGACATTCGCCTTTTGCACCGGATAGAAGGCAAAGCTGGCGGTCAGGTTGCTGAACCACGGCAGTGGTTTATCCAGCTGCACCCGCAGGGTGTGGGCGTCGACGGCGGTGACTCCCAGGGTCTCCGGCGCGGCTTTGCCGTCAATAATGTTCTGCGCGTTAGCGATCCCCGCCAGCGCCGCGAACCAGGCGAACGGCGAAGTGGTTTTCGGATCCACCAGACGCTGCCAGCTATAGACGAAATCTTCGGCAGTAACCGGCGTGCCGTCGGACCAGCGGGCGTTATCACGCAGGGTAAAGGTCCAGACGCGGTTATCGTTGCTCTGCCAGCGGGTCGCTACGCCTGGAACCAGGTTGCCTTTCGCATCCTGATTGACTAAACCTTCAAACAGATCGCGGATCACCTGGATTTCCGGCAGGCCCACCGCTTTGGCGGGATCTAACGAGGCGGGTTCATCTTTGATATGGCGCACTAACAGCTGTTTTTCCGCCAGTACCGTGCCCGGCGGTACGTCAGCCGCCCAGGCCAGAGAAGATACGCTGGCTAACCACAGCGCGCCGCATGTCAAAGCGACAGGATACTTCATAAGATCCCCTTTAAAATGAAAAAAATACCGCCAACAGAGCGATAATTATTTGTTTCATCACCTGAAATTGCAAACGACATATGATAGAAAATTGATGTGCCGTCGGATTTCACGCCTCAGGGAATGGGTTTGATCCCGATACGCTTTTCGCCAACACTAAATAATAACGACACACAGGAAGCCCTATGTCTATTTCACGTCCTCGCCCGCAGCGCGGCGACTTTCCGCCGGGAACCCGGCAGTATGGCAGCTCGGAACTGGGCGCGCCGCTGCTGTGGTTTCCTGCGCCGCAGGCCGACAGCCGTAGCGGGCTGATTATTGCCGGTACCCACGGTGATGAGAATTCGTCGATTGTGACCCTCTCCTGCGCCCTGCGCACCCTGAAACCCGAGCTGCGCCGCCACCACGTGGTGCTGACGGTCAATCCTGACGGCTGTCAGCTCGGGCTGCGCGCCAATGCCCGCGGCGTTGACCTCAACCGTAACTTTCCGGCAGCCAACTGGAAGCAAGGGGAAACGGTTTACCGCTGGAATAGCGCGGCGGCGGAGCGCGACGTGGTGCTGTTGACCGGCGAGCAGCCGGGTTCGGAACGGGAGACCGAGGCCCTGTGTCAGTTGATCCATCAGATTCATCCGGCGTGGGTGGTCTCCTTTCACGATCCGCTGGCCTGCATCGAAGATCCGGGCCACAGCCCGCTGGGTCGCTGGCTGGCCGACGCCTTCTCCCTGCCGCTGGTGGGCAGCGTGGGCTACGACACGCCGGGCTCCTTTGGCAGCTGGTGCGCCGATATCGGACTCCCCTGCATCACCGCCGAGTTCCCGCCGGTCTCCGCCGACGAGGCAACGGAGCGTTACCTGCCGGCGATGACCGATCTGCTGCGCTGGCAGGCTTAAAGATGAAGCACGCCGGTGCTGAACCGCAGCGCCGGCTCAACGTCCACCGCCAGCCATGTCGGGCCGTCGAGGTCAGCGAAGCGCGCCAGCGGCGCCAGAGGGAGCGCGGCGGCGATCCCGCGCGAGGTGCAAAGCATACAGCCCAGCATCCGTTCAAATCCCTGCCGTTCCGCCTCCCCGGCCAGAGCCAGCGCTTCGGTCAGGCCGCCCGTTTTATCCAGTTTGATATTGACCATCTCATAGCGCCCGCGCAGCCGCGGCAGGCTCTCCCGGGTGTGGCAGCTCTCGTCGGCGCAAATCGGCAGCGGATGAACGAAGTTTTCCAGCGCCGAGTCGTCGTCGGCGGGGAGCGGCTGCTCAAGCATCGCCACACCGAGGTCCGCCAGCAGCTGACAGCGCGCCGCCAGCCCCTCGCTGTGCCAGGACTCATTGGCGTCAACAATCAGCGTAGCCTCCGGCGCCGCCTGGCGGATAGCGATTAGCCGCTCACTGATCAGTCGATCGTCGAGCTTCACCTTCAACAGCTGGGCCCCTGCCTGCCACAGCGCCGCGGCGCTGGCCGCCATCTGATCCGGCGTGCCAATGACCACCGTCTGGGCGGTAATCACCCGGTCAGGCAACGCCACGCCCAACAGCTGGGCCAAGGTTTTGCCTTCGCGCCGGGCCTGCAGATCCCATAGCGCGCAGTCAATGGCATTGCGCGCGGCGCCTGCCGGCAGCAGCCGCTGCAGCTGTTCGCGGGTAAGCCCCGCCTCCAGTTGCTCGCCGATCGCCATCACCTGGGCCATGACCGAGGCGATGCTCTCGCCATAGCGGGGATAGGGTGTGCATTCGCCTACCCCTTTCACGCCGTCCTCTTCCAGTTCCACTACCACCACTTTCGCCTCGCTGCGGCTACCGCGGGCGATCACAAAAGGGGTATGGAGCGGCCAGGCTTCCTCATACACTCGCACGTTACGCATTCCCTTGTCCTCTCTGGTAAATGTTAAATAGGGTTTGCCGTGTAGCTGGCGGATGTCATACACTACTCGCGACGTTAACTATATGTAAACAGGAAGATAACCATGTCACAAACCGTGCATTTCCAGGGCAACCCCGTTTCTGTTCAGGGCACCATTCCGCAGGCAGGCGCTAAAGCGCAGCCGTTTACGCTGGTCGCCAAAGATCTCTCTGACGTCGCGCTGAGCCAGTACGCCGGCAAACGTAAAGTACTGAATATTTTCCCGAGCATTGATACCGGCGTGTGTGCCGCATCAGTGCGTAAATTCAACCAGCTGGCCGCTGAACTGGACAACACCGTAGTGCTGTGCATTTCCGCTGACCTACCGTTCGCCCAGTCCCGCTTCTGCGGCGCGGAAGGCCTGAGCAATGTGGTCACCCTGTCCACGCTGCGCGGCGCGTCCTTCCTCGCTGACTACGGCGTCGCCATCGCCACCGGTCCGCTGGCTGGCCTGGCTGCGCGTGCGGTGGTCGTAATCGATGAAAACGATCAGGTCGTCTACAGCCAGCTGGTGAACGAAATCACCGAAGAGCCGGACTACGACGCCGCGCTGGCCGCCCTGAAAGCCTGATAACAGATTGCCCGGGCGCGTCGCGCTCGCGGACATTCGATCTGCCCAGCCCTCGCTCTGCGAGGGCTTTTTATTGCCGCGGCGCATAGCGGGAGATAGCCCGCGCCATCGCCGGGCCGGTCAGCAAAATGGTAAACAGCCGCAGCGTCTGTAGCGCCATAATAAACGACATGTCCGCCCGGGTGCCGGCGGCGATAATCGCCACCGTGTCCAGGCCGCCGGGGCTGGTGGCCAGATAGGCGGTCATAAAGTCCATCTGCAGAATGTGGGTCAGGGCAAGGGCCATCAGGGCGCACATCAGGATCAGTCCGATGATGGAGGCGATAATCTGCGGCAGCGTCTTGAGCGCCAGCAGAAAAATGGCTTTATTAAACTGGAGCCCCACCGTCCAGCCCAGCACCGCATAGGCCATCGCCAGCAGCCACTCCGGCAGCTCCAGCATCAGCCAGCCGCCGCCCTGGGCCAGCGCGCCAAGCAGCATCGGCAGCAGCATGGCCCCGGAGGGGATGCGCAGCCGCATGCCCAGCCAACAGGCCACCGCCGTCAGCAGCAGCGTGAAAGGGAAATTCAGGGTCAACGATGGAAACCAGACAATATCCTGAGTCATTTCCTGTGCTTCATTGCCCAGGGCATAGCGCACCACCAGCGCCGCCGCGCCGACGACAAACAGCACCCGCAGATACTGCATCAGCGCCACCAGCCGCACATCGGCCCCGTACTCCTGGGCCATCACCACCATTGCCGACGCGCCGCCGGGAGAGCTTCCCCAGGCGCCAGTGGCGCCCGGCAACGCGCTGTAGCGGACCAGCAGCCAGCCGGTAAGGCCGCTTATCGCCAGGGTGGTCAACAGGATCGCCAGCACCAGCGCCCAGTTGTTGAACAGCACGCCAAAAACAGAGGGATTAATCGCCCGGGCGATCATGCAGCCGACAATGGCCTGCGCCGCCAGATAACAGGGGCGAGGGATGCTCAGCTTCACCCCGCGCAGGCTCAAAATGAGACCGGCGATCAGCGGCCCCAGCAGCAGCGCTGCCGGCAGGTGTATTCGTAACAGCAGCGAGGAAAAGAGAACAGAGAGCAGCAGCAATATCAGCCAGTGCCCGATCGCGCGACGCGACGCCAAGATGCACCACCCCGGAAAAAGGATTAAAAAACCAGTATATACAGGTTTGGCCCGCTTTGCAGGCCGGGATGCCGGCGACGTGAGTCGCCGGCCTGGCGGGATTATTCGTCGCCCTTTTTCTGACTCAGACCATATTCACGCAGTTTATTGGCGATGGCGGTATGCGACACCCCCAGCCGCTTCGCCAGCTTACGTGTGCTGGGGTAGCTGCGATAGAGCTGGGTCAGCACCGAGCGCTCAAAGCGGCGGGTGATGTCGTCCAGCGACCCTTCCATGGCCTCCTCGCCCACCGGCAGCGAGGCGACGTCATGGTCCGGCAGAAGAATGTCCTGTGGACGCAGCTCAAATCCTTCCAGCTGGGTCAGTGCGCGATAGACGGCATTCTTCAGCTGGCGGACGTTGCCGGGCCAGCTGTAGCGGGTAAGCACCGTACTGAGATCGGCAGAGAGCTTCGGCCGCGGGATCCCCTGCTCGTCGGCAAAGCGGGCCACGAACAGCTCCGTCAGCGGCATGATGTCCTGCGGGCAATCGCGCAGCGGCGGCAGATACAGCGTCAGGACGTTGAGGCGATAGTAGAGATCTTCGCGGAAAAGCCCTTTCTGCACCAGCTCGATCAGGTTTTTCTGCGTCGCGCAGATCACCCGCACATCGACGTGCACTTCATGATCCTCGCCAACGCGGCGGAAGGTGCCGTCGTTGAGAAAGCGCAGCAGCTTAGTCTGCATCCGCGGCGACATCTCACCAATTTCATCCAGCAGCACCGAGCCGCCGTTGGCTTGCTCGAAGAAGCCCTTCTTGCCCTGCAGCGCGTCGCCAAACAGCTCGCTCTCGACCGCGTCCTCGGGAATGGAGCCGCAGTTGAGCGCCAGATAGGGTTTGCCCGCCCGCGGACTGGCCAGATGGCAGGCATGGGCCAGCAGATCTTTACCGGTGCCGGTGTCGCCGACAATCAGCAGCGGCGCGCTGAGCATCGCCAGCTTGCGCGCTTGCTCCACCACGTGGCGCATTTTCGGCCCCACCGCGAGGATCTGACTGAAAGCGCTGGTATCCTGGCTGGTCATGGTCTGCAGCTGGCGTCCCATGCGCACGGTTGAGCGCAACATCGCCACGGCGCCGGTCAGCACTCGCTCGTTATGCTCGCCTTCCAGATAGACCGGAGTCACTTCCAGCAGGTAGTTCTGCCCATTCACCACCACATGCTCCGCATGCGTCTCCTGCGGGCTGCTCTCCAGCCAGCGCTGAACGTTAAAATCGGCGATCAGCTGGGCCACCGGGTGGTTACGCAGCTTCGCCTGGCTTTGGCCAAACAGCAGGCAGCTGGCGGGGTTCGCCAGTTCCACCCGACCTTTGGTATCCAGCGACAGCACCGGCTCCGGCATCGCTACCAGCAGCGCGCTGAGCGCCAGGTGTTCACGTTCAGACGGCATCCACGGCACGGTGCGCACGTCCGTCACGCCGGCGATACGGCGGATCTCAGCCATCAGGCTGCTGAACGTGGCGAATTCCAGTTCGGCGAAATTGAGGTAAATTCGGCCAATAGGGTCAATATCGATACCGCGCAGGTCAATACCACGCAGCACCAGCAAATCGAGCAATTCACGAGTCAGACCGAGACGGTCTTCACAAAAGACTTCAAGACGCATGGGAGTGTTCACCCTAAAAGTGCCAATGACGGGAGAATAATAGGCCAGGAATGGGTTTTCGGGAAGCTAACTGTCAACAATTATTGACAGTGTGGCGGAAAAATGGGCGCTGTGGCGTAAAGTCAGACGGTCAGTGGTTAAATCACCGGCCAGGCGGCCGGTGAGTCTTGGGTCAGGCGTGGAAAGCAGGCAGCCACTGACGGTTCTCAGCGATCACCTCATCCAACGCCAGTTCGAGCTTCTCGCCGCTGACGATCAGCGGATTCAGCATCAGAGCACGCCATGCGGTATGGCGGTTGCCGGTGAGCGCGGCCTCGATAGTCAGCCGTTCAAATGATTTCATCAGCTGCAGCAAACGCAGGGTATCTTCCGGGAACGGCGCCACATTGAGAGGTAGCGGACCAGAAGCGGTAATCAGCGAGCTGACTTCTACCGCGCAGTCATCCGGCAGGCCATTGATGGCGCCGTTATTACGCGTATTGACGTGCATGATAATCCGCTTGTCGTTGTAGATGGCATTCATCAGCTCGCAGGCCGCCTCGGAATAGTACTGGCCGCCGCGCCCTTCCAGCGCCTTCGGTTTGACTGCCAGGTGCGGGTCGCGGTACTGGTCAAACAAGATTTTTTCCAGCTGCTTAACCACTTCCCCGCGGGTTCCTTCGCCGCCCGCCTCCGCCAGCTCCTGGCGCAGCAGATCGTCTTTCATGTAGTAATAACGCAGATAGGCGCAGGGGATCATGCCTAAGCCCTGCAGCAGATGCGACGGCCAACGGAACGGCGGAATGTTGCGCGGCACCAGCGGATCCCGACCGGCGTTGATCTCGGCTATCACCTCCGGCAGCCATTCTTTACCTTTGTGCAGGATCTGGCGCACGAAGATAAAGTGGTTCAGGCCGGCGACCTGCATCACCACCTCTTTTTCGTCAGCGCATTGCAGCAGAGTGGTTATCCCTTTTTGCATAATCACCGGCACGTTACACAGGCCGACGGCTTTGATGCGGCTGTGGCGCAGGATCGCTTCGGTCACCATCCCCGACGGGTTGGTAAAGTTCAGCAGCCAGGCGTCGGGACACAGTCGCTCCATATCGGCAGCGATCTCCAGGGCGATGGGAATGGTGCGACAGGCGTTGGCGAAGCCGCCGAGGCCATTGGTCTCCTGGCCGATCAAGCCATACTTGAGGGAGATACGTTCATCGCTGATGCGGGCGTCAAGGCAGCCGGCGCGAAACTGCGAGCAGACGAAATCGGCATCGCGCAGCGCGCTTTCCCGGTCAAGGGTGGCCACCACTTCAATAGTCAGCCCGGCTTTGGCGATCATTCGCCGCGCCAGTCCGGCGATAATCTCGACTTTCTCTTTGCCCTCTTCAATGTCCACCAGCCATAGCGAAGCGACCGGCATTTCGTGATAGCGGTTGAGCAAACCTTCAATCAATTCCGGGGTGTAGCTGGAGCCACCGCCAATCACCACAATTTTGAGTCCTGACATGGTATACCTCGGTTTAGTTACGATATAACTATTTAAAACCGGCAAAACTGGCCTAACAAACGAATTAAATCGGCCTATGCATGAACTCAATTAATGCATAAGGGAGACAATCTGTGCTTGAGCGACAAAGCATCCTTGCGCTGCTGCAGACCTTTGAGGTGACCGCCCGCCACCTGAGCTTTACCCTTGCCGCGCATGAAATGAACCTTACCCAGGGAGCGGTCAGCCATCGGATCCGCAGGCTGGAGATGCACATCGGGTTTCGCCTGTTTATCCGCATGACGCGTAAACTGGCGCTGACAGAGGAAGGTAAGCGGCTGCTGGCGACGTTAAGCCATTCGCTGCGGGCGATTAACGATGAAATTGAGGATATTCGCGATCAGGATCTGCGCGGCACGCTGCATATTGGTATTGCGCCGACGCTGGCCCATCTGTGGCTAATGCCGCGTCTGCCGCGCTTTCAGACGCAATGGCCGGGACTGAATCTGCAGTTTCGCGTGCGCGCCGGGGTGATGGATTTTAACGAGGAGCGGGTGGATCTGGCAATTTACTACGGCGCCACGCGCTACCCCGATCTTTATCAACAGCGGCTGATGGCGGAAAGTTTGCTCCCGGTCTGCTCCCCGCGTTATCGCCAGCAGTATCGTCCGCTGAGCGGCGGCGACCCGGCGGCGCTCGTCTGGATCCATGCGTGCGAATCCACCGACGTACAGGATCAATTTGCGGAATGGCGCCTGTGGTGCCAGCACAGCGGACAGGCGTTACCTTTTGACGGCCGGTATTACGCGGTGAATAACCACTCGCTGGCCATCGAGATGGCGCTCAATGGACTCGGCGTGGTGATGGGGCGTAAAACGCTGATCCAGCCGCTGCTCGACGCCGGCAGGCTGGTGGCCTTGTCTGAAAATGAAGCGCCCTCGCCCTTTGGCTATGACCTGATCTGTCCGCAGGAGAACCGTTCCCGCCCGCGCTTTCGCGCCTTCAGCGAGTGGCTGGCGGCGGAATGCGCCTAATCGAATATTGCCAGGGTGCGCGTGCCAGAGCTTGACGTCGTAGGCCGGGCAAGGCGAAGCCGCCGCCCGGCAATGTCTCTGAGCGGAGGTTACTTCTCCGGGCGGGTTTTGCTTTTCTGCAGGGTCTCTTTCAACTGCCCAATCAGCTCGCGCCGAAAATCGCCGAGTCGCGGTTTATCATCGGCGATCCACGGCAGCGGGCGGCACAGCTCCATCGCCTTGATCCCGAGACGGGCGGTCAGCAGGCCGGCGCCAATGCCCTGCGCGGCGCGCGCCGACAGCCGGGCCGCCAGATCCTGCGACATCCAGTCCATGCCCACCTCGCGCACCAGTTCGCTGGCGCCAGCGAAAGCGATATTAAGCAACACCAGGCGAAACAGTCGCAGACGGCTGTAATACCCGAGCTCAATGCCGTACAACGTGGCGATTCGGTTGATCAGCCGCAGGTTCCGCCAGGCGATAAACGCCATATCCACCAGCGCCAGCGGACTGACGGCAATCATCAGCGTCGACTCCGCCGCCGAACGGCTGATTTCCCGCCGCGCCTGGGCATCGAGCACCGGCTGCACCAGCTGCGCATAAAGGCTCACCACTTCGCGATCGCTTTGCGTTTCGTGGATCGCGGCATACCAGCGCTGCAGCGCCGGATGCGATTGATCCAGCCCGGCCTGCTGCGCCAGCTTCTCACAAAACGCTTTCGCTTTACCGACCGCGTGACTGTGCAGCATATCGCGCGCTTCATCGCGTTCGTGGGCGCGCTGGCGCAGTCGCCACAGACGGCGCCACTCGGTGGCCACAGATCCGACGCCGGCCCCGACGATCAGCGCCCCGGCGACGCAGCCGCCCAGCGCAATCCAGTCCTGGGTCTGCCAGGCGTTAGCCGTCCATTGCACGCCTTGCGCCACGACGCTGACGCCGAAGATCGCCAGTCCGGCGCTGACCATCCGCCGCCACAGGCTGCGTTTGGGTCGCAGGACCGACTCCACCACCGCTTCCGCCGCCCCCTCTTCCTCTTCGCCGGTCACCAGCCGCGCTGGCGCGAAGTTGTCCGCCTCCAGGGTGTCGAAGGCGCGAGCGCCTTTCAGCGGCGGAATTTTCTCCGCTTGCAGCGGCCCATCAAAATCAATCCGCGGTTTTAACGGTTCGCTCATCGCAGTTTATCTCCAATCAAAAATTCCAGCGCCGCGTCGAGACGAATGTGCGGCAAAGGCCGATCGACATCCATGACCTGCGGACGAAAGTTTTCAAACTGAAATCCCTGCTGCTGCCAGAAGGCCTGGCCCGGCAGGCGCGCCGGCACCTCACCGGGATAGATGGTCAACGGCTGGCCGTCGCTCAGGCGATTGCCGCGCAGGGCGGGAATTTTCTCGCCATTCACCTCAATCAGCCCGCTCTGGGTCGCCTGAATGGACGCCAGCCCCAGGCAATCCATACTGATCCCTTCAAAGGCGGCGTTCTGCCACGCGTCCTGAATCAGTTGCTGCAGGAGCGACACCATATTGCTGTGCTGATCGATCGTGACGTGATCGGCTTTGGTGGCGGCAAACAGCAGCTTGTCGATGACGGGCGAGAACAACCGGCGAAACAAGGTGCGCTGCCCGTAATGGAAACTTTGCATCAGCTGGGTCAATGCCAGACGCATATCGTTAAACGCCTGCGGCCCGCTGTTGAGCGGCTGCAGGCAGTCCACCAGCACAATCTGCCGGTCGAAGCGCAGGAAGTGCTCTTTGTAGAACCCCTTCACCACCCTTTCGCAATAGTATTTGTAACGTTCGCGCAGCATGCCGGCGTTGCTGTGTTTATCGGCCTGCGCCAGCTTGGCTTCGCCGACGGCGTCGACGTCGGGCCACGGGAAAAACTGCAGCGCCGGCGCGCCCGCCATTTCTCCGGGCAGGACAAAGCGCCCGGGTTGGATAAAGTGCAGCCCTTCACGCTTACAGGCGTGGAGATAGTCCGTCCAGGCGGCAGCGATATCCGCCAGCCGAGCCTCGTCGGCAGGGGCTAGCGGATCCAGCCCGGCGCACAGCTGCCGCCAGCGGGCCGACCACTCCGCACGCTGTCCCTGCAGGAGCCCGGTCATCTGTCGCGACCAGCTCAGATAATCCTGCGCCAGCATCGGCAGGTCGAGCAGCCACTCGCCCGGATAGTCGACAATCTCCAGATACAGCGTGGAGGTATCTTTAAAATGGCGCAGCAGGGAGTCATTCGAACGGTAGCGCAGCGCGAGACGGATCTCGCTCACCCCGCGCGTCGGGGTTGGCCACATGGGGGGCTGGCCGTACAGCTGGGCCAGCCCTTCGTCGTAGGTGAATCGGGGAATGCCAAAGTCCCGCTGCGGCACGCGCTTGACGCCGAGCAGCCGCTCTTCGCGTGCGGCGCTCAGCAGCGGCAGGCGGGCGCCGGTGTGGATATTCAACAGCTGGTTGACCAGCGCGGTGATAAACGCCGTTTTACCGCTCCGGCTCAGGCCGGTCACCGCCAGACGTAAATGCCGGTCAACCCCGCGGTTGACCAGCGCATTCAGTTCAGTTTTCAGTCGCTTCATCGCCAGTCCGTTATGCCCTGAAGGTATGTCTCGTCATCATAAGCGATCTGCCGGGGATAAGCAGGACAACGTTAATCCTTTTGCGCCTTCCCCACGGCGGCATTATTTCATCCCGCGCGTGACGCGGTTGGCCAGCCGGCTGAGCAGCGGCTCCAGCGCCACCGCCAGCAGCATTTTCAGCGGCCGACGCGCGACCGATTTAACCGCCCAGCCGGCAACGCCCGCCGGGCCATAACGCAGCGCGGTCAGCAGCGCCAGCTTACCGACGATTTTCAGACCGGGCTTCACCTGCTGCCCGGCGCGTTGCCATTTGCTATTCATGCGTTGCCTCATTCGTTAAAAACAGGGTTTACAGCTGGCGAAAGCGGCTGCGCAGCGTAAAGGTGTCGGAGGTCACATACCGCTCCATTTCACGCAGACGCTGTTCACCGGAGGCCAGTTCGGCATCCACGGCGGCCAGCAGATCGCCATTGCTCGGCGCTTTATGACCGTACAGCTCGCTGTCCGGTATCGGATCCAGAGCAAAAGTCAAAATGATGTAGGCCACCAGGACAAAGAAAAAGAGGCCGAAAATCATCGCCAGCACGGTAATCAGGCGCACCAGCTTCACCGGGACATCAAGATGCTGAGCAATGCCCGCGCAGACGCCCTTTACCATCCCGCGCTGCGGGATACGCCACAGTTTTTTATTCAGATCCAGCCCGGCCATTATTTGTCCCTCCAGTTCGGATGTTCGGCGTCCAGGATCGCTTCCAGCGCCTGAATGCGTTCACGCATCCGCTTCGCGTCATCGGTCAACTGCAGCAGCCGTTGCTGCTCATTTTGCGTCAGACTGCCGTTGGCGCCGCGATTGTTGTAGTGCAGCCACAGCCAGACCGGCAGAACAAACAGCACAAACAGCGTCAGCGGAATGGCGAGAAAAAGCATGCTCATGTGTACTCCTTACAGGGGGTGAGCCGCGGCGCAACGCCGCGCCGCGCAATCATACTTACTGGTTGGACTGATTCATTTTGGCTTTCAACGCCGCCAGCTGCTCGCTGATTTCATCGTCCGCTTTCAGTTCGGCAAACTGCTGATCCAGCGTCTGCTGCTTGCCAAAGCGGTGGCTCTCCGCTTCCGCTTCCATCTGATCGATGCGACGCTCAAAGGATTCAAAGCGCGCCATCGCCTCATCCAGTTTACCGCTGTCCAGCTGGCGACGCACATCGCGGGACGAACTCGCCGCCTGATGGCGCAGCGCCAGCGCCTGCTGACGGGCGCGGGTTTCGCTGAGTTTGTTCTCCAGCTCGCCAATCTCTTTCTTCATGCGCGCCAGGGTTTCATCCACCAGCTGCACTTCATGATCCAGTTGAGCGATAAGGTCGGTCAGCTTTTGTTTTTCGATCAGCGCCGCCCGGGCCAGATCTTCTTTCTCTTTGCGCAGGGCCAGCTCGGCTTTTTCCTGCCATTCCGCCTGCTGGGCGACCGCCTGCTCAATACGACGGGACAGCTGTTTCTTTTCCGCCAGCGCGCGGGCCGATGTCGAACGCACCTCAACCAGCGTGTCTTCCATCTCCTGGATCATCAGACGCACCAGCTTTTGCGGGTCCTCCGCTTTCTCCAGCAGGGAGTTGATGTTGGCGTTCACGATGTCGGCAAAACGAGAAAAAATACCCATAATTTCAATCCTCATAGTTCTGGTTTCAGGCATTCACCTGTGGCTTAGCTAATACAAATGGCGTGCCAACTTTTTATCTTATTGATTTTAAACAGGGTGGTTGCGAAACGTGCTGGGCATTGCTACAGTCACCTGGTTAATTACACTACTTAATGGCGAAATTCATCATGGCGCAGTACAAGGATAATCTGCTGGGCGAGGCCAACAGCTTTCTCGAGGTGCTGGAACAGGTTTCCCGGCTGGCCCCGCTGGATAAACCGGTGCTGGTCATCGGCGAGCGCGGCACCGGGAAAGAGCTTATCGCTAACCGTCTCCACTACCTCTCCAGCCGCTGGCAGGGGCCGTTTATCTCGCTGAACTGCGCGGCGCTGAACGATAATCTGCTCGACTCGGAGCTGTTCGGCCACGAAGCCGGGGCCTTCACCGGGGCCAGCAAGCGCCATCCCGGGCGCTTCGAGCGCGCCGACGGCGGGACGCTGTTTCTCGATGAGCTGGCGACAGCCCCAATGCTGGTGCAGGAGAAGCTGTTAAGAGTGATTGAATATGGCGAGCTGGAGCGCGTGGGCGGCAGCCAGCCGCTGCAGGTTAACGTCCGGCTGGTGTGCGCCACCAACGCTGACCTGCCGCAGATGGTCGAGGAAGGTCATTTTCGCGCCGACCTGCTCGACCGCCTGGCCTTCGACGTGGTACAGCTCCCCCCGCTGCGCGACCGGCAGAGCGACATCATGCTGCTCGCCAACCAGTTTGCCATCCAGATGTGCCGCGAACTCGGTCTGCCGCTGTTTCCCGGCTTTAGCGAACGAGCGACCGCGACGCTGCTCGGCTACCGCTGGCCGGGGAATATTCGCGAACTGAAGAACGTGGTTGAGCGCTCGGTGTATCGCCACGGCGACAGCGAACATGAGCTGGACGCGATTATTATTAACCCTTTTCGTCAGTCCCCCGGCTCTCCGCCGGAAGCCGCGCCCGGCGATGAGCTGCCCGCGCTACCGCTGGATCTGCGCGATTTCCAGCTCCAGCAGGAAAAACGCCTGCTGCAGCGGAGTCTGGAGCAGGCGAAGTATCATCAGAAGCAGGCGGCGGAGCTGCTGGGATTAACCTATCACCAGCTCCGCGCGCTGCTGAAAAAGCATCAGCTGTGAGAGGCGCGCGGCAGCAGCAGCGCGCTCACCGCCATCGCCCCCAGACATAAGACGGCGTTAAACCACAGGGCATACTGGGCGGCATGGGCCATGCCCAGCGGTAAAAACAGCGCGAAAAGTGACGCTGTCACGGCGATACCCATCGCCCCGCCCAGCGAGCTGCCCATCTTATAGATCCCCGAGGCGACGCCGATTTTGTTCTCCGGGGCATTGGCCACCGCGGTATCCGTCGATGGCGTGGCGTAGCAGCCCAGCCCGAGGCCAAACAGCACGTTGCTGGCGAACACCACCCCGATATACAGCGCCTTTTCGAGAAAGGTGCAGGATATCAGCGCGATGGCGATAGCGGTCAACACCGGACCGGCCATCATCGGCAGCCGGGCGCCATAGCGCTGCAGCAGCTTCTCGCCGACCCGGATCATCGCCAGGACGGTCACCAGATAGCCGAGGGTCATCATCCCGCTCTCCAGCGGCGTCAGGTGGTGCCCCTGCTGCAGCCAGATGCTGGCAATCATCATGGTGCCAATCGCTCCATTGAGCAGAAAGTTCGACAGCACTGCCGCACCGTAGGCCCGGTTACTAAACAGCGCAAAATCAATCAGCGCCGCCTCGCCTTTGCGCATGCCGTTGCGGATAAATATCGTCCCCGCCGCCAGCGCCCCGGCCAGCATGGTCAACGACAGCGGGCTGCTCCAGCCCCAGCCGTGGCCCTTGCTGATAAACAGATTCACCAGCACCAGCGCAACAATCAGGCTCAGCAGACCGCCGACGTCCAGCTTATGCTGGCTGGCGCTGGCGCTGCGGCTCTCCGGCGTGCCGCGCAGCAAAAACAGCGCCAGCAGGGCAACGGCGATCGAGAAGACGAAGATCCAGCGCCAGCCCAGACCGGTGGCGATAGCCCCGCCGACGAAGGAACAGAGACCGCTGCCGCCCCACGAGCCGATGACCCAGAAGCTGACCGCCCGCTGCCGCGCACGCCCCTCATACCAGGTCTTAATCAGCGCCAGCGTCGCCGGCATAATGCAGGCTGCCGACAGCCCCTGCAGCACCCGGCCGGCCAGGAACAGCCCCGGTCCCTGAGCGACCACCAGCATGGCGCTGCCGACGATGCTCAGCCCCAGCCCGAGGGTGGTCATCCGCATCCGGCCAAACTTGTCCGCCAGGCCGCCGCTGGCGACCACGAAGCAGCCGCTGAACAGCGCGCTGAGACTGACGGCCAGAGTTAAGGTTTCAAGAGAGATATCAAGGCTGCTTTTCATCGCCGGCACCACGTTAATCACCGACTGGGCGAACAGCCAGAAGGTTAAAACGCTTAACACAATCCCCACCAGCAGGCGATCGTTGCCGACAAACGGGGTGTCGCTTATTGTGACAGTGCTCATCGCATGGCCCTCCCGTTTCTCGTGATTAGCGCAGATAGCGTTCCGTCAGGCCGCACCACAGCGCCGCGCCGGTCAGCAACAGCGCGTCGTTGAAGTCATACCCCGGGTTATGCACCATGCAGCGATCCGGCTCATCGCCGGCGCCGATGGTGAAATAGCTGCCATGCGGGTGCTGCTCCAGCATGAAGGCAAAATCTTCACTGCCCATAAACGGCTTCACCTCGCCCACCTGCTCTGCGCCAAACAGCGCTGTCGCCACCTCCCGCACCATGGCGTTCGTCGCCGGATCGTTACGCAACACCGGACTGCCGTTGACGTGGGTCAGCGCGGCGGTGGCATTGAAGCTCTCCGCCTGGGCCACGGCGATATCATGGATCCGCTGCAGCACGGTCTCGCGCACCTGCTCATTGAGGGTGCGCACCGTGAGCTTCATCAGCACGTGATCGTTAATGATATTGGGCGCATGACCGGCCTGGATGCTGCCGACGGTCACCACCGCCGGCTCAAACGGGGTGATATTGCGCGAGACAATGGACTGTAGCGCAAGGGTAATATGGCAGGCCACCAGCGTGGCATCCACCGTATGCTCCGGCACCGCGCCGTGGCCGCCAACGCCCTTCACTTCAATATGCAGCGTATCGGAGGAGGCCATCATCGCCCCGTCGCGCAGGCCGATCTTGCCCAACGGCTGACCCGGCATATTGTGCAGGCCGAAGATGGCGTCGCAGGGGAACTGATCAAACAGACCGTCCTCGACCATTACCCGCCCGCCGTACAGCAACTCTTCCGCGGGCTGGAAAATCAGCTGCAGCGTGCCGGTAAACTGCCGGGTGCGCGCCAGATATTCAGCTGCGTAGAGCAGCGTGGTGGTGTGCCCGTCATGGCCGCAGCCGTGAAAGCGCCCTTCAACCTGGCTTGCCCACGGCTTACCGCTCCGCTCCTGCATCGGCAGGGCATCCATATCCGCCCGCAGGCCAAGGCGTTTTTTCCCCTCGCCGACGCGCAGCGTGCCCACCACTCCGGTGCCCGCCAGGCCGCGGTGAACCTCGTATCCCCACTCGCCAAGCAGTCGGGCGACCTCGCTGCTGGTCTGGTGCTCTTCAAAGCCGATCTCCGGCTGCTGGTGGAACCGACGACGCAGAGCAATAAATTGCGCCTCGTTAACCTGCAATGCTTCAAGCAACGGATGTGTCATTTTTGTTATTCCTGTGTTGTGTTTGCACGACACTTTCGAGTTTATGCGGGTGCCTCAGCTTGCAGGCGCGCTTTTTTGTTTTATATTGACGAAAAATCAATGAGTGTTTTTCATACATATCGGTTATGACAAAAAACAACCGGTTGTTTTTTGTCTACAGAGGAGAGCCATGTGGAGCACCATTCAGGCGACTTTAGCGTCACCGTACGCGATGTGCGTCAGCTGACCCAGCCGGAAAGCGATCTGCTGACGCTGCTGTGGGTGCTGGAGGGAAGCGTAAATCTGGTGGTGGCGGAAGGTGCGTCGCAGCCGCTCGCCGCCGACGGGCTGGCGATCGTTAACCGCAACCGTCGCTGGAGCCTGCGCAGCGCCGGGGCCAACGCCGTGATGATCCTCACCCTCTCCGCCAGCTGGCTGGCCCGCCTCGATAATGCCTTTTTTGCCGTCGATTACCAGATAACGCCGCGCACCCGGGATGCCGATGACGGCCTGCGCCGCCTGATGCGCCAGCTGCTGGTGAGCGGCCTGGTCAATCATCCAGGCCATTACCGACTGGAGGCCAACCGCTGGCTGAGTGAGATAGCGCTGCTGCTGGCCACGCGCTTTAGCCAGCCCATCGCCTCCACGCCCCGGCGCGATACCGAAAAATGGAGCCGGAGAATAGCCAGCGTGGTGGCGCGGATCGACGCTAACTATCAGCGTCGCCTCTCGTTGCAGGAGGTGGCGGCCGCGGAATTTGTCTCCGAGGCCTAGCTGTCACGCTTATTTCGCAAAGAGGTCGGGGTTAGTTTTGTCCAGTACCTCACCGCGCTGCGCCTGCGCCACGCCGCCGACCAGCTATTAACCACCCGCAAAACCGTCCAGCAAATCGCCCGCGAACAGGGATTCGCCAGTACGCGAATGATGAGCGATTTGTTTAAGCGCCAGCACGGCGTGACGCCGCGCCAGTATCGTGAACAGCATCCTCTGGAGCTTGCCCGACCGCGCCCGCCGCAGGCCGATCGCTGGCAGCCGGTGGCGGCCGACCGGCTGTATGCGCGACTCAATGAGCCGGAACCACGCGACCGGGAAAGTCCCCCCCTGCCGATCAACCCACCGCAGACCCGGGAGATCAATCTGCGCGATCGTCCAGCGCGCCCCGCAGCGCTGCGCCATACCCGGATGGTGGTGACCGTGCGCGAACTGGACGATCTGCTGCGCGAAGATGTGCGCCGGGAACTCGAACAGCTGCACCACGCCCTGCCGGTGTATGCCATCGATATCAACGATCCCTTTCTCAGCAGTCGGCTGTTCGGTACCGGCTGGGACGATCCGCAGATGGCCGGCTACGCCTGCTGGTACAACCTGCAGCAGATTTTTAGCTGGCTGGCGGCGATGGGCTGGCAGGTGATCCTGCACACCGGCGTCACCACCCGCAGTGACCTGCTGCAGCGCTTCCTGCAGCTCGCCGCCAACCATTTTCCGCCAGCCACGCTCAACAGCTGGCGCTTTGTCTGGCACTGGTCGCCGCAGGCCAGCGAAGCTGCGCGCCAGGCCGCCTGGCGGCAGCAGCGCGGGGTCCTTCATCGCCTGCTGCCGCAGCCGCAGCTGGGGATCTGGCACCGCTTTGCTCCCAGCGATCCCGGGAACGATCCGCTGTTCCACTCGCCGCTGCTGGCAGAGGCGGATTTTCTCGCCTGCCAGGCAGATGCCAACGAACAGCTGGATCTGGCCCAGGTTGACAGCAGCCGCCTGGCCTCCAGTGAACATTATCCGCTGCACAAGTTGCGGCAGATCCACAGCGCCCTGCGCCAGCGTCAGCTCAACCTGCCGCTGTGGCTGCTCTCCTGGAATACGCTGACCGGCGATACGCGGGATACCAACGGCCGCTTTTTTCGCGGCGCGCTGCTGATGGATAATCTGCTGGGGGTGGCGGACCAGGTCTGGCTGGCGGGCTTCTGGTTAAATTCAGGCCTCCAGGGCGAAGCTCGCGCCAACGGCAAGCTCGATACCTCCAGCCTGGCGCTGCACTATCTGCACGGCCTGCCGCGCCCGGTTTACTGGGTACTCTGGCTCTGGCGGCGGCTGCGCGGCGAGATCCTGGTTCACGATAAAAACCTGCTGCTGCTCCACCACCAGGGTCACTACCAGCTGCTGCTGCGCAATACGGTGGTCTACAATCCCTGGCTCTCCAGCGAAGCGGCCTTTATCCAGCGCTTCAGCCAGCCCTACAGCGTGCGGCTGCAGGGCCTGGATGGCAGCTGGCGCATCAAACAGCACCTGTTCGATCAGCACCACGGCGCATTGTTCCCGCTGGTGGACGCCTTTCGCAGCCGCAGCGGCCCTGACGCCGAGGATTATCAGTGGCTGATGCATCAGGCCCGTCCGGCGCTCAGCGTGGATGAAGCCAGGCTCGATGGCTATTGGCTGCGGATCGACTCGCTGCAGAGCAACGCGCTGGCGCTGTACGAGTTTACCCCTCAGTCGCCCACAGCCCCCTGAAGTAAACCGTGAATTTTCCGCTGGCTCTCCGTCGTTGCCGGATTAAAGACCAGCAGGGAAAGATCGGGACGGCCCTCCACGGCAAAGGAGGTAAATTCCAGATCGAGCGGACCCATCTGCGGGTGGTTAATGCGCTTATAGCCTTCTCCATGACCGGCGACGTCATGGCTTTGCCAAAAACGGGCGAACTCGACGCTCTGCTGGCTGAGCTCCGCGATCAACTGGTCAGTTTCTTTCGTGGCGCCCATCCGCGTGACGTTGGCGCGGAAGGCGTTGACGATAAGCTGCCCCACCCTCTGCCAGTCCTCCAGAGTGCAGCGGGCCTCCGGCCGGGTAAACAGGCGGCGCAGCACGTTGCGCTCCGCCAGCGGCAGTTGGCTGTAGTCGGTCAGCACCCTGGCCGCCGGCGCGTTCCAGGCGATGACGTCCCAGCTGGCGGTGCGGATAATCGCCGGAATGGTGAAAGCGTCAAGCACCCGCTGCAGCCGCGGCGTCATATCATCCGTCACCGTCAGACGCGTCTGCGGCGGATGGCCAAAGGCGAGAATAAACAGATGCTCGCGCTCCGGGGTGGTCAGCCGCAGACCGCGGGCGATCCGCTCCAGCACCTCGCGGGAAGGCGCCCCGCCGCGCCCCTGTTCAAGCCAGGTATACCAGGTCGGGCTGATGCTGGCGAGTTGCGCGACCTCTTCGCGGCGCAGCCCCGGGGTGCGCCGGCGTCCCGCCGGGAAGCCAAACGTTGCCGGATCGAGACGCTGGCGGCGGGCGCGGAGAAAATCGCCTAAAGCATGGTTGTCAGAAGTGTTCATCATCTGCCTGTGGGTTCTGCCTGTTAGAATTTATACCCCGATAATGTCTCTACTTTTATAGTATGACATCGCAGGTAGGATACGCCTGAAACCCATTCAGGAGATCCATGATGCGTATATTTCTTACCGGCGCGAGCGGATTTATCGGCTCACGTATTCTTCCGGCGCTGCAGGCGTCGGGCCATCAGGTTATCGGCCTCGCGCGCAGCGAGAGCACCGCACAGGCCCTGAAGGCGGCCGGCGCCGAGGTGCATCGCGGCACGCTGGATGCCCCGGAGTCGCTGCTGGCTGGCGTCGGGAACGCCGACGCGGTGATCCATACCGCCTTCGACCACGACTTCAGCCGCTTTGCCGCTAACTGCGAGAAAGACCGCCAGGCGATCCTGGCCCTGGGCCAGGCGCTGCGAGGCAGCACGCGGCCGCTGGTGATCACCTCCGGCACGCTGATGGGCGACGACGGGAGCGGCGCCCCGGCCCGGGAGTCGTTCTTCAACTCAGCGCACCCCAGCCCGCGCACCGCCTCAGAGCTCGCCGGCCAGCAGTTGCTGGAGGCGGGAGTGGATGTCAGGTTGGTCCGCTTACCGCAGGTGCATGACACTGTGCGTCAGGGACTGCTGACCTGCTATATCGAACGCGCGGTCGCCAACGGGGCGGTAGCCCTGCGCGGCGAGGGAAGCAACCGCTGGTCAGCCGCCCATGTCGATGACGTCGCACGTCTGTATGTCAGCGCGCTGCTTCAGGGCGCGGCCGGCGAGCGCTATCATGCGGTGGCCGAAGAGGGGATCGCGTTACGCGATATTGCCGCGGTAATTGCCCACGGATTAAACCTGCCGCTGACCCACCTGGATGAGTCGCAGGTCGACGCCTGGTTCGGCTGGTTTGCGCCGTTTACCGCCCTTGACCTGCGCGCCAGCTCGGCATGGACCCGCGAGCGCTTGCAGTGGCAGCCGGTTGGCCCCGGGCTGCTGGAGGACCTGCAGAATATGGACTATCATAAAGTGACACTGTCACAATAATCGAAACACGCTCCCCCTGTATCACACCCGACGGGTATGGCTAGTCGCCCGTCGGGTCATCGGCTTTCTCCCCGCTATACTGAGTCTATTCTCTAGCGTCCGCACGTCGTCGCCGTTTGGTCAACCGCGGCCAAACAGAGCTGACTGGCGATATCGGCGATAAAAAGTTACCATGTTTCACTATACAGACTCGGTTCCGCGACTATTTTAATCAATTGACTGAATACTATACGCACCCGGTAACCGCATTATCCCTCAGGCTTGTTGAAGGCGGTGGTGAATGTCTATTAATCTTAATAAGATAGAGTTCAGCTCTATAATCAAACAGAAAATATGCGCCTGAAATTGTCATCTCTCCTGGCAGCCGTTTCCCTGCTGTGTGGGCCAGCTTTTGCCGCCCCTGCGCTCCCCGACCGCGCCGATATCCGCGATAGCGGTTTCGTCTATTGCGTCAGCGGCCAGGTTAATACCTTTAACCCGCAGAAAGTCAGCAGCGGCCTGATTGTCGATACGCTGGCCGCTCAGATCTACGATCGTCTGCTTGACGTCGATCCCTATACCTACCGGCTGGTCCCCGAGCTGGCGGAGAGCTGGGAAGTTCTCGATAACGGCGCCACCTACCGCTTTCACCTGCGCCGCCACGTCCCGTTTCAACGCACGGCGTGGTTTACCCCGACGCGGGACTTTAATGCCGATGACGTCATTTTTACCTTTGGCCGTATTTTTAACCGCGACCATCCGTGGCACAACGTCAACGGCAGCAGTTTTCCCTACTTCGACAGTCTGCAGTTTGCTGACAGCGTGGAGAGCGTCCGCAAGCTGGATAATCAGACCGTGGAGTTTCGCCTCAAGCGGCCGGACGCCTCGTTCCTCTGGCATCTGGCCACCCACTATGCGTCAATTACCTCTGCCGAATATGCCGCCCGCTTAACGCAGGACGACCGCCAGGAGCAACTGGATCGCCAGCCGGTTGGCACCGGCCCGTTCCAGCTATCCGATTACCGCTCCGGACAATATGTTCGCCTGCAGCGCCACCCCGGCTACTGGCGCGGCAAACCGTTGATGCCCCAGGTGGTGGTCGACCTTGGCTCCGGCGGCACCGGCCGCCTGTCGAAACTGCTGACCGGAGAATGCGACGTGCTGGCCTGGCCGGCCGCCAGCCAGTTGACGATCCTGCGTGACGACCCGCGCCTGCGCCTGACGCTGCGCCCGGGAATGAACATCGCCTGGCTGGCCTTCAACACCGCCAAGCCGCCGCTGGATAATCCTGAGGTGCGCCATGCCCTGGCGCTGGCGATTAACAACCAGCGCCTGATGCAGTCCATCTACTATGGCACCGCGGAGACGGCGGCGTCCATGCTGCCGCGGGCCTCGTGGGCCTACGATAATGACGCTAAAATTACCGAATATAATCCGCAGGAGGCCCGCGCCCGCCTGAAAGCCCTGGGGCTGGAAAACCTGACCCTCAAGCTGTGGGTGCCCACCAGCTCGCAGGCGTGGAATCCCAGCCCGCTGAAAACGGCGGAGCTTATCCAGGCGGATATGGCGCAGATTGGCGTTAAGGTGATTATTGTGCCAGTAGAGGGACGTTTCCAGGAGGCGCGCCTGATGGACATGAGCCACGACCTGACGCTCTCCGGCTGGGCGACGGACAGTAACGATCCGGACAGTTTCTTCCGACCGCTGCTGAGCTGCGCGGCCATCGCCTCGCAAACCAACTTTGCCCACTGGTGTAACCGGGAGTTTGACGACGTGCTGCAAAAAGCGCTGCTCTCGCAGCAGCTCTCCTCGCGGATGGACGCTTACAAAGAGGCGCAGCGGATCCTCGCCCGCGAACTGCCGGTCCTGCCGCTGGCCTCGTCGCTGCGGCTGCAGGCCTACCGCTATGATATGAAAGGCCTGGTGCTCAGCCCTTTCGGTAACGCTTCGTTCGCTGGCGTATCGCGGGAAAATACCGAAGAGGTGAAGAAGCCATGATTATTTTTACCCTGCGCCGTCTGCTGCTGCTGCTAATCACTCTCTTTTTTCTGACCTTTGTCGGTTTCAGCCTGAGCTATTTCACCCCTCATGCCCCACTGCAGGGCGCTTCCCTGTGGAATGCGTGGCTGTTCTGGTTTGAAGGGGTGCTGCACTGGGATTTCGGCGTATCCAGCATTAACGGCCAGCTGATTTCTGAGCAGTTGCGCGAGGTTTTCCCGGCGACCATGGAGCTGTGCATCCTCGCCTTCGGCTTTGCCCTGCTGATAGGCATTCCGGTGGGGATGATCGCCGGCGTAATGCGCAATAAATGGCCCGATACCCTGATCAGCGCCGTCGCGCTGGTCGGTTTCTCGATCCCGGTCTTCTGGCTGGCGCTGCTCCTGACCCTCTTCTTTTCCCTGAACCTCGGCTGGCTTCCGGTCTCCGGTCGCTTCGATCTGCTGTATGAGGTGAAAAACGTCACCGGTTTCGCGCTGATCGACGCCTGGCTTTCGGACTCGCCGTGGCGCCATGAGATGATCGTCAGCGCCGCCCGGCATATGGTGCTGCCGGTATTGACCCTGGCGGTCGCCCCCACCACTGAAGTGATCCGCCTGATGCGCATTAGCACCAGCGAGGTGTATGACACTAACTATGTAAAAGCGGCCGCCACCCGCGGCGTGTCGCGACGCAAAATTCTACTGCGCCATGTGCTGCACAACGCCCTGCCGCCGGTGATCCCGCGTCTCGGCCTGCAGTTTTCCACCATGCTCACCCTGGCGATGATCACTGAGATGGTGTTCAGCTGGCCTGGACTGGGCCGCTGGCTGATCAACGCCATTCGCCAGCAGGACTACGCGGCGATCTCCGCCGGAGTGATGGTGATTGGCGCGCTGGTGATTATTGTCAACGTGATTTCCGATATTCTCGGTGCCATGGCTAACCCACTGAAACATAAGGAATGGTATGCCCTACGATAGCGTTTATCTGGAAAAGCGTCCGCCCGGCGCGCTGCGCACCGTATGGCGTAAGTTCTATGGCGACACCACGGCGATGATCGGTCTGTACGGCTGCGCGGGCCTGCTGCTGCTCTGCGTCTTCGGCGGCTGGTTCGCTCCCTACGGCATCGACCAGCAGTTCCTCGGCTACCAGCTGTTGCCGCCGTCGTGGTCGCGCTATGGCGAAGTCTCCTTCTTTCTGGGAACCGATGACCTCGGCCGCGATGTGCTGAGCCGACTGCTGAGCGGCGCGGCGCCCACCGTCGGCGGCGCTTTTGTCGTCACCCTCGGCGCCACGCTGTTTGGTCTGGTGCTGGGTGTGATTGCCGGATCGACCCACGGCCTGCGCTCGGCGGTGATGAACCATATCCTCGACACCCTGCTCTCCATCCCCTCGCTGCTGCTGGCGATTATCGTCGTCGCCTTTGCCGGGCCGCATCTGAGCCATGCGATGTTCGCCGTCTGGCTGGCGCTGCTGCCGCGCATGGTGCGCTCCGTCTACAGCATGGTCCACGATGAGCTGGAGAAAGAGTACATCATCGCCGCCCGCCTCGATGGCGCCTCGACGCTGAATATTCTGCTGTTCGCCATCCTGCCCAATATCGCCTCCGGCCTGGTGACCGAGATCACTCGCGCCCTGTCGATGGCCATTCTGGATATTGCCGCGCTGGGCTTTCTTGATCTCGGCGCCCAGCTGCCTTCGCCGGAATGGGGAGCCATGCTGGGCGATGCGCTGGAGCTTATCTATGTGGCGCCGTGGACCGTGATGCTCCCCGGGGCGGCGATTATGCTCAGCGTACTGCTGGTCAACCTGCTGGGCGACGGTATTCGCCGGGCGATCATTGCCGGGGTAGAATAATGCCGTTACTCGATATTCGTCACTTAACCATTGAATTTAAAACCAGCGAAGGCTGGGTAAAAGCCGTCGATCGCGTCAGCCTGACGCTGACCGAAGGCGAAATCCGCGGCCTGGTGGGGGAATCCGGCTCCGGGAAAAGCCTTATTGCCAAAGCTATCTGCGGCGTGACCAAAGACAACTGGCGGGTCACTGCCGACCGCATGCGCTTCGATGACATTGACCTGCTGCGACTGTCGAACCGCGAGCGCCGGAAGCTGATCGGCCATAACGTGTCGATGATTTTTCAGGAGCCCCAGTCGTGCCTCGATCCCTCTGAGCGCATCGGCCAGCAGCTGATTCAGAGTATCCCCGGCTGGACCTACAAGGGCCGCTGGTGGCAACGGCTGGGCTGGCGCAAGCGCCGGGCCATCGAGCTGTTGCACCGCGTCGGCATTAAAGATCACAAAGATGCCATGCGCAGCTTCCCCTATCAGCTGACCGAGGGCGAGTGCCAGAAGGTGATGATCGCCATCGCCCTGGCCAACCAGCCGCGTCTGCTGATTGCCGACGAGCCGACCAACGCCATGGAGCCGACCACCCAGGCGCAGATTATTCGCCTGCTGACGCGGCTCAACCAGAACAACAACACCACCATCTTGCTGATCAGCCATGACCTGCAAATGCTCAGCAAATGGGCGGATAAAATCAACGTCATGTACTGCGGGCAGACGGTGGAGAGTGGGCCCAGCGAAGAGCTGATCACCCTCCCACATCACCCCTACACCCAGGCGTTAATCCGCGCGATCCCGGATTTCGGTAGCGCCATGCCGCATAAAAGTCGCCTCAACACCCTGCCTGGAGCGATCCCACTACTGGAGCAGTTGCCTATCGGCTGTCGGCTGGGGCCGCGCTGCCCGTACGCCCAGCGCGAGTGTATCGAAACGCCGCGTCTTACCGGGGCGCGCAACCATCTGTACGCCTGTCATTTCCCGTTGAACATGGAGAAAGAGTGAAATGGTCGAAACATTGCTGGAAGTTCGCCAACTCAGTAAGACCTTTCGCTACCGCACCGGCTGGTTTCACCGTCAGACGGTTGAGGCGGTTAAGCCGCTGAGTTTTACCCTGCGTGAACGGCAGACGCTGGCGATTATCGGCGAGAACGGCTCCGGGAAATCGACCCTCGCGAAGATGCTGGCGGGCATGGTGGAACCCACCAGCGGCGAACTGCTGATTGACGATCATCCGCTGACTTTTGGGGATTACTCCTACCGCAGCCAGAAGATTCGCATGATCTTTCAGGATCCGTCGACCTCGCTGAACCCGCGCCAGCGCATCTCGCAGATCCTCGATTTTCCGCTGCGATTGAATACCGATCTCGACGCCGAGGCGCGGCAGAAGCAGATAATCGACACCCTGCGCATGGTTGGTCTGCTGCCGGACCACGTCAGCTACTACCCCCATATGCTGGCGCCCGGTCAGAAGCAGCGTCTCGGCCTCGCCAGGGCGCTGATCCTGCGCCCGAAGGTTATCGTCTGCGATGAGGCGCTGGCCTCGCTGGATATGTCGATGCGCTCCCAGCTTATCAACCTGATGCTGGAGCTGCAGGAGAAACAGGGCATCTCCTATATCTATGTCACTCAGCACCTGGGAATGATGAAACACATCAGCGATCAGGTGCTGGTGATGCATAACGGCGAAGTGGTCGAGCGCGGCAGCACTGCCGATGTGCTGGCCTCGCCGCTGCACGACCTGACCCGGCGCCTGATCGCCGGCCACTTCGGGGAAGCCCTCACCGCCGACGCCTGGCGCAAAGACGGGAAATAGCTGGCAGGCAACGGCAGGGGCGGCCCTCACGCCGCCCTTGTCATTCAGGTAGAAGGGAAAAGACTCTGCGCTGGCAGCGACCGGCGGTCAAAGCGGCGCAGCGCGTAGTAAAGAACCCCGGTGCCAAACCAACCTATTATCCATGAGACATCGTTACCGGCGAAGATCCACGTGAGCGAACCATGGAACAACGGGTTCTCAATGAACGGCAACTGGATAAGCACACCGACGATATACAGGGTGATCGCGTACAGGTTCCAGAACCCGTAGCGTTGCTGCGGGTCGCTTAGCGCCGGAATATCGATGGCGCCCTTCGAGATAAGATAATAATCCGTCAGACAGATGGCGCTCCACGGCACGAAGAACGCCAGCAGAAACAGAAGAAAATGCGTGAAATGCTTTAAGAAAGCGGGTTCGCTAAGCAACGCGATAATGCAGGAAGCCGTCACCATCAGCACCACGAATGCAATGCGACACTTTTGCGACAGCACGGTTTGCCGGCTGAAGGCGGAAACAATGGTGGTCAGCGACATAAAGCTGCCGTACGCATTGAGGGTAGTGAAGGTAATTTTACCAAAACAGATGGCGAAATAGATAACCATGGCCATCGCCTGACTCTTACCTAATCCCACCAGATAGCTCACCTCATGACCAGGGAACGCGCTGCCGGCAATGGCCGCTGTCAGAACCCCGAGCGTCATCGACGTTTGGGTACCCAATACGGTGCCGAAAAACACTGAGCACCACGTTTTCGTGGCGGAAACATCGCGTGGCAGGTAGCGCGAATAGTCGGATACATAGGGACAAAAAGCGATCTGCCACGATGAGGAGAGCGATACGGCTAATAAAAACGTCGGCAGCGAAAAATGGTTATTGTGCGCGAGCGCACTGAGATCGGCCGAAAGTAGCAGCGTGATGAACATATAAACGAAGGCGAGAATTCCGACGATACTCGCCAGTTTGCCCAGCTTGTGGATCACCTTATAACCGAGGACGGCGATAACGATAATAATCGCACTGAATATCAGCATCCCGGCTACGTGGCTGATATTCAGTAGTTTGGCCATTGCCTGCCCGGCCAATACGGTGCCGCTGGCAGAAAAACCGATATACATGACGCAAACCAGCACCAGCGGCACCACCGCGCCAAAAACCCCAAACTGGGCGCGGCTAAGGATCATTTGCGGAAGTCCCAGTCGCGGTCCCTGCAGCGCATGCAGAGACATCACCGCCGCCCCCAGCATCTGACCGACCAGAAGCCCGACCAGAGACCACACTACATCGCCGCCCAGCACAACGGCTAAAGCGCCAGTGACAATCGCCGTAATTTGCAGATTGCCGCCAAACCAAAGGGTGAACTGGCTAAAAGGGTGTCCATGCCGTTCGCTTTCCGGGATGTAATCAATCGACCGCCTTTCACTCATTCCAGCATAATTGCTCTTTGACTGCCCGTCTGTAGACGAAAACGAAGACATAGGTTCCTCACTCAAGTTATTAATATCACCTCACTCAATCGTTCTTGTATATACAAGCATTGACAACTCAGCGCCTTGCATGCACTCTCATTTTGTGACGAATATGTAAAATATTTGTATTGCAGAAAGTTACTAAACTAGCTCAAGGCGGTGCTTATTGTTGACGCCGGAAGCGATTAACTAAGGTATGCTGCCCATGATGGTCCCTTTTCAACTTTCGACGCTCCCCGTCACGCCGTGGAAAAACGGTGGCGGAGAGACGCGCGAAATCATCTGCGTACCCGCTCCAGATGCCCCTTTTCTCTGGCGAGCGAGTATTGCCACCCTGCAGGCGGATGGCCCTTTCTCCCCCTTTCCTGGCGTCGACCGGGTCATTACTCTGCTGGCGGGGCAGCCGCTACGGCTGTGTGGCGAGAATATCGACCAACCGCTGGCGCTCTGGCAGCCGTGGGCTTTCCCCGGCGAATGGGCGCTGTCCAGCGTCGGGATCGTTGCGCCAGGGCTGGACTTCAATATCATGACTCAGCGCGGGCGCGCGTCGGCGACAGTTCAGGTCGTTAGCGACCTGCAATGCCCTGCCAGCGAGGGGGTAGCTTATGTTCTACAAGGCGAGTGGGATCTGGCCGGGCGACGCTGCGCGGCCGGCAGCGGCCTCTGCTGGCGCGGTGGATCCCCGCGGAATCTGCGTCCCCTGGGCAGCAATGGACGCCTGCTGCTGGCGGAGATCGCGCTCAAATAATCGTCAGGAGAGATGATATACTGCAGCTATCGCGATGTACTTTTGCCCCGCGCGGCGCGGACCGGCTGAAAAATATCGTGACACAAGGGGTCGTCAGTGGGATATAATTCCCGGCTAAATTTGAGTTATTTTGAAATAACAATGTTAACGTTATGATTGTTAAAGTAAAAATAAGCAATAACGATAAGGATTAAAGCTATGGGTTTTCTTTCCGGTAAGCGCATTTTGATCACTGGCGTCGCCAGCAAACTGTCCATCGCCTACGGCATCGCGCAGGCAATGCACCGCGAAGGCGCGGAACTGGCATTCACCTATCAGAATGAGAAACTGAAAGGTCGCGTAGAAGAGTTTGCTGCCGCGCTGGGTTCTGACATTGTGCTGCCGTGCGACGTTGCTGAAGATGAGAGCATCACCGCGCTGTTCACCGAGCTGGAAAAAGTCTGGCCAAAATTCGATGGTTTCGTCCACTCAATCGGTTTTGCCCCGGCTGACCAGTTAGACGGCGACTACGTTGACGTTGTCACTCGCGACGGCTTTAAAATCGCGCACGACATCAGCGCTTACAGCTTCGTGGCAATGGCCAAAGCCTGCCGCGGCATGCTGAACCCGGGTTCGGCTCTGCTGACGCTCTCCTACCTGGGCGCAGAGCGCGCGATCCCGAACTATAACGTGATGGGTCTGGCCAAAGCCTCTCTGGAAGCTAACGTCCGCTATATGGCTAACGCCATGGGTCCGGAAGGCGTTCGCGTCAATGCCATCTCTGCCGGTCCTATCCGTACGCTGGCCGCGTCCGGTATTAAAGATTTCCGTAAAATGCTGGCGCACTGCGAAGCGGTCACCCCGATCCGTCGCACCGTCACCATTGAAGATGTGGGTAACAGCGCAGCCTTCCTGTGCTCCAACCTGTCTGCGGGGATCTCCGGTGAAGTCGTTCACGTTGACGGCGGGTTCAATATCGCCGCCATGAACGAGCTGGAACTGAAATAAGTTCCTTCCCCTCCTCGCCCCGGTGAGGAGGGTTCTTCCCTCCCCCACGCCTTACGCCCCACCTGTTATTCCAATCGGCTATTTGTTAGCACGTATCAATATTTTCTCCTGCTTCCGGGTTACGCCAGGATAGTTCTGCATAAACGATCCGCGGAACGGCGGTTCGCCACATACCGAACAAGGAAAGCCCATGGAGCCACGCCGCGTGAATGGCAAAAATCACTGGTATCACGAAACCCAGTCAACAATCTGCCCGGTGGATGTCCTGCCGCTCGTCCCTGAAGCCGCCCATGTTGAAGACCGCTTTTTGCTGGACCTGACGCTGCCGGCCGCCTGGCTACGTGCCCACGCTGACTGGCTACACCCCGCACGCCAGCTGGCCGAACTGCTGTTTCCCGACCAGGTGGCGGTGAGTCGCCTGCAGACCTTTACCGCTTACGATCGACTCAGCACCGCGCTCACCGTCGCCCAGGTCTACGGCGTCCAGCGGCTGTGTAACCACTACGCCGCCCGCCTTGCTCCCCTGCCAGGCCCCGATTCCTCGCGCGAGAGCAACCGTCGTCTGGCGCAAATCACGCAATATGCTCGTCAGCTTGCCGGTTCGCCCTCGGTTATTAACGCTCTCTCCCGTAGCCAGCTGGACGAAGTGGGCTTAACCAGTCGGGACATTATTCTGTTCAACCAGATTATCGGATTCGTCGGCTTCCAGGCGCGGGCGATTGCCGTCCTGCAGGCGGCCCAGGGCTTTCCGGTGCGCTGGATCCCCGGTATGCCCCAGCAAGAGGAGGCACCCGCGGAACTGTTCGCCCCGCCGCCGGGAGCATGGCAGGTAGACATTGCGGATCCCGACCTGCAGTATGCCGATGATGAGCGTCAGCGGCGCATCGCCGGCTGGCAGTCGCTGCCCGGTCTGGGCGAGCTGGCGCCGCTGCTGGCCTGCGACCCACAGTTATTCGCGCCTCTGAAGACCTTGATCCGCCAGCTCAGCACGGATGATACCTTTGGCCCGCAGGTCGCCTTACTCACGGCGCGCACCAATGGCAGCCCCACCTGTTTTGACGCCTGGCTCCCCCACTGGCAGGGTGAAGAGGAGTTCGCCAGCCATCTGCGGGAGGGCGACCAGGCCCTCCATCACTGGCTCCAGCAGCATCCTCAGGCCCGGTCTCTCGTGACCGCGGTGCAGCTGTTAACCCGCTCGCCTGACCGGTTTAGCGCCGCCCAGTTAACGCCCCTCGCGGAATATCGACTCTCTGAGCAACAAGCAATCGATCTGTTGATCTGGAGCGGGCTGTGCGGATGGATGAATCGTCTGAAAATCGCCCTCGGCAATGTGCGTCAGCAGACGTAAATTGCTGAAACAGCGCTTGCTGCGGCAGGCATATTCGCGTAAAAATGTCAGCCGCTCTTTTAGCCACGAAAATACCTAATTATGTTTCAGGATAACCCGCTGCTAGCGCAGCTTAAACAGCAACTGCATTCCCAGACGCCGCGCGCGGAAGGGGTCGTTAAGGGCACGGAAAAGGGCTTTGGCTTCCTCGAAGTGGACGCTCAGAAGAGCTACTTCATTCCGCCGCCGCAGATGAAAAAAGTGATGCATGGCGACCGTATCGTCGCGGTGATCCATTCTGAAAAAGAACGCGAAAGCGCCGAGCCGGAATCGCTGGTTGAGCCCTTCCTGACTCGTTTTGTCGGTAAAGTCCAGAAGAAAGACGATCGCCTCGCTATCGTTCCTGACCATCCGCTGCTGAAAGACGCCATTCCCTGCCGCGCCGCCCGCGGCGTTGAGCACGATTTTAAACAGGGTGACTGGGCCGTCGCCGAGATGCGCCGTCATCCATTAAAAGGCGACCGCGGATTTTACGCCGAGTTGACCCAGTTCATCACTTTTAGCGACGACCACTTCGTCCCATGGTGGGTAACCCTGGCGCGCCATAATCTTGAGAAAGAGGCACCGGACGGCGTCGCCACCGAGATGCTCGACGAGGGGCTGACGCGCCGCGACCTAACCGCCCTCGACTTCGTCACCATTGACAGCGCCAGCACCGAAGATATGGACGATGCGTTGTATGCCGAGTCCACTGCTGATGGCAAACTGCTGCTGACGGTCGCCATTGCCGACCCGACCGCCTGGATTGCCGAAGGCAGCAAGCTGGATAACGCCGCAAAAGTGCGCGCCTTTACCAACTATCTGCCGGGCTTCAACATTCCAATGCTGCCGCGCGAGCTGTCGGACGACCTCTGCTCCCTGCGCGCTAACGAAGTGCGCCCGGTGCTGGCCTGCCGGATGACTCTGGCGGCCGATGGCACCATCGAAGACAATATCGAGTTCTTTGCCGCCACCATCGAATCGAAAGCCAAGCTGGCCTATGACGACGTCTCTGACTGGCTGGAAGGCCGCGGCAGCTGGCAGCCGGACAGCGAGGCGATCGCGCAGCAAATTACGCTGCTGAAGGACGTGTGCCAGCGTCGTAGCGAATGGCGTCAGACCCATGCGCTGGTGTTCAAAGACCGTCCGGACTACCGTTTTGTTCTCGGCGAAAAAGGCGAAGTGCTGGATATCGTCGCGGAACCGCGTCGCATTGCCAACCGCATTGTCGAAGAGTCGATGATCGCCGCCAACATCTGTGCCGCCCGCGTTCTGCGCGACAAGCTCGGCTTCGGCGTTTATAACGTTCATACCGGTTTCGACCCGGCGAATACCGAGCAGTTGGCCGCCCTGCTGAAAACCCATGATGTGCACGTCGACCCGACGGAAGTGCTCACCCTGGAAGGGTTCTGCAAGCTGCGCCGGGAACTGGACGCTCAGCCGACCGGTTTCCTCGACAGCCGCATTCGCCGCTTCCAGTCGTTTGCGGAAATCAGCACCGAGCCGGGCCCGCACTTTGGTCTTGGGCTTGAAGCCTATGCCACCTGGACCTCGCCGATCCGTAAGTATGGCGACATGATCAACCACCGTCTGCTGAAAGCCATCATTAAAGGCGAGACCATTGCGCGTCCCCAGGATGAAGCCACCGTGCAGATGGCGGAGCGCCGTCGTCTCAACCGGATGGCCGAGCGCGACGTCGCCGACTGGCTGTACGCCCGTTTCCTCAACGATAAAGCCGGGACCGATACCCGCTTCGCGGCGGAGATCATCGACGTCAGCCGCGGCGGGATGCGCGTGCGTCTGGTGGACAATGGCGCGGTCGCCTTTATTCCGGCCCCGTTCCTCCACGCCGTGCGCGACGAACTGGTGTGCAGCCAGGAGAACGGTACCGTGCAGATCAAAGGTGAAGTAGTCTATAAAGTGACTGACGTTATCGATGTCACTATCGCTGAAGTTCGCATGGAAACCCGCAGCATTATTGCGCGTCCGGCGGTCTGACGCCCCTTCACAGCGGTTCCTGCGGGAACCGCTGCTTCTTTCCTCTCTATCCAGCCATTTCCGTCGCACCGATTAAGGTTGTGCGTTTTTTTCGCTTCTCTTTTTCATTCATTTTTAGCATCATTGATTTCATTCGTTTTTGTTACCAGGATAATGCCATGTCAGATGTGAATGCCCACCTGCTCGCTCAACGTATCGATACCGTGCTGGATATTCTGGTTGCCGGTGATTACCATTCTGCGATCCATAATCTGGAGATCCTCAAAGCGGAGCTGCTGGCGCTGGCGGCGGACGATGCTGAACAACAAAACCAACCCAAGGCGCCCTGGGAAATCTGAATATCAGCCATGCCGCAGCCGGCCATATGGACCGGTTGCTCGCCATATAGCCCCCTAACAGTGATGTTGCTATGAACGCCCGACAACAAAGTATTTTGCAAGTGGTCATCGATAAAGGCCGCATGAGCGTCGCCGATCTGGCGAAGATGACCGGTGTCTCTGAGGTTACTATTCGTCAGGATTTGAATTTGCTGGAAAAGCAGAGCTATTTGCGCCGTACTCATGGCTATGCCGTACCGCTGGACAGCGAAGATGTCGAAACCCGCATGATGACCCATTTCGCCATTAAGCGTGAGCTGGCCAGCCGGGCTGCGGCGCTAGTGAATACCGGTGAAACGGTATTTATCGAAAACGGCAGCAGCAATGCCCTGCTGGCGCGTACGCTGGCCGAGCGCGGCGATATCACCATCATTACCGTCAGCAGCTATATCGCCCATCTGCTGAAAGAGACGCCAGGAGAGGTGATCCTGCTGGGCGGAATTTATCAGAAACGCAGTGAGAGTATGGTCGGTCCGCTAACCCGTCAGTTCATCCAGCAGGTGCATTTCAGCAAAGCCTTCATCGGGATCGACGGTTGGCAGGCGGAAACCGGCTTTACCGGCCGCGATATGATGCGTGCGGACGTGGTGAACGCCGTGCTGGAGAAGCATTGTGAGGCAATTATTCTTAGCGACAGTTCAAAATTCAGCGCGGTACATCCCTATCCGCTCGGTCCCGCCGGCCGCTTTAATCGCGTTATTACCGACGATCGCTTACCGGACGCCTGTCGCGAACAATTGCTCCGCAGCGGCCTGACCGTCGATATCGTGCCCTACATCTGATCCTCCGCCGCCCCATCTCCTGCCAAAGCGCCGGAAGGGGCGCTTTATCGCTCTGAGAGTATTCCGAGCCGCTAATTAAGACTTTTTACCTGACGATAAATTTTAAAAAAAGTAAAATTATTATTAGCGATATAACAGGAAGTGACTATCACCTGCGTGATTTTCGTGACACCTGCGCACCTTAACTTCATGGAATTGCCCTAAAGCTGCTTTATCAGGCTATGCTTAGAGGAGCGCTGTAATCCATGAATAGATTATTCAGGAGAAAAAAAATGATGACTTCAACGAGCAAAAAAATGGCTGCTGTCGTTCTGGCTGTCACTGTAGCAATGTCTCTGAGCGCTTGCTCTAACATGTCTAAACGCGATCGTAACACGGCTATCGGTGCTGGCGCCGGCGCTATCGGTGGTGCGGTGTTAACTGACGGTAGCGCGCTCGGTACCCTGGGTGGCGCAGCAGTCGGTGGTATTATTGGTCACCAGGTCGGAAAATAATTTAATTATCTGACGAAATAAAAGAATAATTCACACGAATTGACTTACGCACGTTAAATCATTCAAGGCCGCGGCATTTACCGCGGCCTTGTTATTTCAACCAGACCATTGGAGCAGAGGGAAAATAGCGATCAGCCACCGGCTAACTTGACCTTCATCCCTTTCGCCTCAAGCAGCGACTTGAGTAAATCCCGCTTATCGCCCTGGATCTCGATCACGCCATCTTTCACCGCGCCGCCGCAGCCGCACTTTTTTTTCAACTCTGCCGCCAGAGCGGTTAGCGCAGCATCATCGGCATCAATCCCGCTAATCAGACAGACGCCTTTGCCCTTGCGGCCGCTGGTCTGGCGCTGGATCCGCACAATGCCGTCGCCTTTCGGGCGCAACGGCGCCGGTTTCGCCTCGTCGATACGCCCGGTTTCGGTGGAGTAGACCAGACGGCTGTTGGAATCGCTCATTATGCCCCCTTGCGCAGAGAATCGTTGATCGCCCGCAGCGTCGCGGCTGGATCCGCCGACTGAGTAACCGGGCGACCAATCACCATATAGTCTACCCCAGCTTCCTGAGCCTGCTCAGGAGTCATAATTCGCCGCTGATCGCCAGCGTCGCTGCCCTGCGGACGAATCCCCGGGGTCACCAGCTTAAACGCCTGCCCCAGCTCATGCTTAAAGCGCACAGCCTCCTGGGCTGAACACACCACCCCATCAAGGCCGCAGCGTTGGGTCAGCGCCGCCAGCTTCGCCGCGTAGTCAGCCGGAGATAAGGTAATGCCCAGATCCTGTAGATCGCTGGACTCCATGCTGGTGAGTACCGTGACAGCGATCAGCAGCGGCGCATCTTTGCCAAACGGCAGCAGCGCTTCGCGCGCGGCGGTCATCATTCGCGCGCCGCCGGAAGCATGGACATTCACCATCCATACGCCCAGCTCAGCCGCTGCGGCCACCGCGCGGGCGGTGGTGTTGGGAATATCGTGAAACTTAAGGTCCAGGAACACCTCAAACCCACGCTGATGCAGATCGCGGACAAACTGCGGGCCCAGCAGGGTGAACATCTCTTTGCCCACCTTCAGGCGGCAGTCGCGCGGGTCGATGCGGTCGACAAATGCCAGCGCTTTATCGCGATTATCATAGTCGAGCGCAACCACAACGGGAGAGGATGTGACAGCGCGGGAAGATGGGATAGCTGTAGACGTCATGACCAGACCTTAGTGTTGATGGGCGCCGGGGTGGCGCAAAAAAGGTAAACGGGCAGCATTCTACCTGTGAAGCGAACAAAATAACAGACTGCCGTACCTGCCCTGACCGGACGATGGCGCTGCCGGGGCCGCGCCTGGAGAGGAGTGAAGCCATAAGTATGTTGTAACTAACGGAGGCCTTTTTTTTGGCTTTACTGGCCGTCGAGACCGCGAATGGGTTTAATGGTCGCCCACGAGCGGCAGGACGGACAATGCCAGTAGAGTGTATGAGCGGTAAACCCGCATTTCTGGCAGCGATAGCGTGGTTTGCTGCGCACCTGCTCACCAACCATGTTTCGCAGCACCCCAAGGCTTTCTTTCGCCCGCCCTTCTTCCGCTTCGTTGAGATGGTAGTCCATCAGCTTATGGAAGACGCGCATGGTCGGGTGGCGTTCCAGCTGCCGGGTGACGTAGTTTTGCGCCGCTTCGACGCCTTCCCGCTGCTCAAGGATCTGCGCCAGCATCAGTTCGGCGGTCGCCCCGGCGTTCTCCTCCACGCAGCGGCGCAGAAAAACTTCCCATTCATCGGTTTTGCCGAGCTGCTGGTAGCAGGTCTGCAGCATCTCCAGCGTTTCACCCACCAGCTCTTTATCCTGATCGATAACCCGCTCGAGGCTCTCCACCGCTTTGGCGTAGTCGCCCTTTTCCATCCACACCCGGCCCATCATGATCGATACCCGGGCGCTGTTGCGGTCCGCGGCTGCGCCTTTTCTCAACAACGCCATCGCTTTATCCAGATCGTTGGCTGCCATCTGCTGCAGGGCCAGTTCGCACCAGAAGTTGGCGATTTCGCCACGATGTTTCTCTTTCCCCAGTTTCACCAGCCGTTCAGCCACTTCAATAGCCGACTGCCAGTCGCTAGTCGCCTGGTAAATCTGCAGCAGTTGCTGCAGCGCGCCGAGGCGGAAATCGGTCTCATCCACCAGCTGTTTGAACATGTCTTCCGCGCGGTCATACAGTCCGGCGGCCATATAATCCCGTCCCAGCTGCTGCACCGCCAACAGGCGCTGATCGTAGGTTAACGACGCGCTTTCCATCAGGCTCTGGTGAATTCGGATCGCGCGGTCGACTTCGCCGCGCGAACGGAACAAATTACCGAGCGTCAGGTGCGCCTCAACGGTACCGGTATCCTCTTTCAGCATATCAAGGAACAGGTCGACGGCTTTATCCTGCTGGTTGCTGAGCAGGAAGTTAACCCCCGCCACGTAATCTCGCGACAGGCGGCTCGCATCGTCCTGTTTGGACTGTTGTGCACTTCTGCGCCCCATGTACCAGCCGTAAGCGGCGGCAACGGGTAAAAGCAGAAACAACAACTCCAGCATAAGAGGTTATTCCTTCACCGCAGGCACGCCTGCGTCGACAGCCGCCGGGCTGACGGGGGCAATCTGATGCTCAAGACGCTTAATTTTCCGCTCCGCGCGCGCCAGTGAGACACGCACCCGCAGCCAGAACAGGCCGCAGATCAGCCAGCCAATGGCAAAGCCCGCGGCAAACAGCACCGCCAGCAGCGTCGATATGCGGAATTCACCCTGAGCGAGTAAATAGTTGAAAGTGACCTGTTGGTCATTCTGCGCCCCCAGCGTCACTGAAATGACGAAGATTGCTAACACCAGTAAGAAAATGAGTAAATATTTCACATGACTTCCCGTTATGTGGGTTGCGCGAAAAAAGCCCGCTTTCAGCCCTATAAAGTATCATTTTCGCCGCAGCGGTGGAATGAAAAAGCATGGCAACTCTTCAGGATATGCGGTCGGATGCCGCTAAAATCAACATTATTCCGCTTCAGGCATCCGTTTTTTAATATCCTGCGCCTCTTCTCCGGGCGGCGAGAGCGGCCCACAAAGGCGCTGCGTCAGCCAGCAGGCCACCGTGACCAGCAGCCAGGAGATCAGCGTGGCGACGATCAGATCCAGCGGCCAGTGCATGCCCAGCGCCAGGCGACTGCCCATCACCGCCGTCGCCCACACCAGCAGCACCGCGATTGTGCCCCAGCGGCGACGCGGCCACAGCAGCCCCGCAGCGAGTAACGCCCAGCTGGCGGCAAACATGGTGTGACCTGACGGGAAAGCAAACCCCGTCTCCTTCTGCCAGTGTTTGCGTAAAAATGACGGAATGTCCTGCGCCTGCGCCAGCTGTTCATGCACCAGTTTAGCGCGTTCTTTACGCTTTAACGCGTAGAATTGCGTCACCGGCACCTGCCTTGTGTTTTCCAGCCAGATGACGAACGGTCTCGGCTCCTGGACCCGCGCCTTGACCCAGGATTTCGCCCCCTGTCCCGCCAGGATAGCGGCGGCAAGGATAAGGAACAGGATCAACGCCGCGCGCAGGCGAAAGCGCAGACACCAGAGGAACCAGCCGCAAAGCACGACATGAGTGATAATTCCCCACGGCTGGGTCACCGTTTCCGTCACCCACCACAGGCTTTTCAACATGGCAACCGGCAGTCCAGGCTGCCACAGCCACCCGGAAAGCCAGACCGTGAGGGGCATAACCAGCAGCAGCGCCGCCGCGAGAGCAGTTCGTCGGGCTATCAACAGCATTTTCTCTCCTTCTCCTTGTAGATGAACATCATAGCGGAAAGTAGATCGTTTGTGCGCTTTCCACACGGCTAACCGTTCGCGATTAGGAGAACGTCCAGGCGTTGTGGCAAAATAGCGGGAAACAGAAAGCACAGTCAGGTGCTGACAGAATCTGGAGAATCACATGCAGCTTAAACGTGTGGCAGAAGCCAAACTGCCAACCCCCTGGGGCGATTTCCTGATGGTGGGTTTTGAAGAACTGGCAACCGGACAGGATCATGTCGCGCTGGTGTATGGCGATATATCAGGGCAGTCGCCGGTCCTCGCCCGCGTACATTCAGAGTGTTTGACGGGCGATGCCCTGTTTAGCCTGCGCTGTGATTGCGGCTTTCAACTGGAAGCGGCTCTGTCGCATATCGCTGAAGAAGGTCGGGGGATCCTGCTCTATCACCGCCAGGAAGGACGCAACATTGGTTTATTGAATAAGATCCGCGCCTACGCGCTGCAGGATCAGGGCTACGACACTGTCGAAGCGAACCATCAGCTTGGCTTCGCCGCCGATGAGCGCGATTTCACCTTGTGCGCCGACATGTTCAAATTGCTCAACGTTGAGCAGGTGCGGTTATTAACCAATAACCCGAAAAAAGTGGAAATTCTTACCGAAGCCGGGATCAACATTGTGGAGCGGGTGCCGCTGATCGTCGGGCGTAACCCGAAAAACGCTCACTATCTGGACACCAAAGCCGCCAAGATGGGCCATCTGCTGAACAGCAAGCCGACAGAATAAACCGGTGGAATAACCGAAAAAGGGCCAGCGATGCTGGCCCTTTGTTTCACAGCATATTACGAATAACGTAGTGCAGGATGCCGTCGTTGCGGTAGTAGGTGAGTTCGGTCGCCGTGTCGATACGGCACCGACAAGGGATCGCTTCCTGCGAGCCGTCAGCGCGAGTCAGGGTCACCGGCACCGTAGCGCCAGGCTGAAGCGACTGCAGATTACTGATATCAATCCGCTCTTCCCCGGTCAACCGCAGCGTTTTGCGGGTGACGCCCTGCGGGAACTCCAGCGGCAAAATGCCCATTCCGATCAGGTTGGAACGATGGATACGCTCGAAGGACTCGGCGATCACTACCCGAATCCCCAGCAGGCGCGGCCCCTTCGCCGCCCAGTCACGGCTGGAACCTGAGCCATACTCCTTACCGGCAATCACCGCCAGCGGTGTGCCCTCAGCCTTGTACAGCATCGCCGCATCGTAAATCGCCATCGGTTCAGGATCCGGCAGATGGCGGGTCATGCCCCCTTCCATCCCTGGGACCATTTCGTTACGGATGCGGATATTGGCGAAGGTGCCACGCATCATCACCTCATGGTTACCGCGACGGGAACCATAGGAGTTAAAGTCGCGCCGGGCAACCCCATGCTCCTGCAGATAGCGGCCTGCCGGACTATCGGCTTTAATGCTCCCCGCAGGCGAAATGTGGTCCGTGGTGACTGAGTCGCCCAGCATGGCGAGGATCCGCGCGCCGCGAATATCCTCTACCGGCAGCGGCTCGGCGCCCATCTCGTCAAAGAACGGCGACAAGCGAATATAGGTCGAGTCCTCCTGCCAGTCGTAGGTATCTGACGCCTCCACCTTGATCGCCTTCCACTCCTCAGTGCCGGAAAACACTTCCGCGTACTCTTTGCGGAACATCTCGGTGGAGACCTGTTCCACCGCGCGGGCAATCTCCTCCCCGCTCGGCCAGATATCTTTCAGATAGACCGGCTCGCCATTCTTGCCCTGTCCCAACGGCTCGCGGGTGAGGTCGATATTCATGTTCCCCGCCAGCGCATAGGCGACCACCAACGGCGGCGAGGCCAGCCAGTTGGTTTTCACCAGCGGATGAATACGCCCTTCGAAGTTACGGTTACCGGAGAGCACTGCCCCGACGGTCAGATCGCCTTTTTTGATCGCTTCTTCGATAGGTTCAGGCAATGGACCGGAGTTACCGATACAGGTGGTGCAACCATATCCCACCAGATTGAAGCCGAGCTGGTCGAGGTAAGGCGTCAGGTCGGCATGGGCCAGATAATCCGACACCACTTTCGAGCCTGGGGCCAGGGAAGCTTTCACCCACGGCTGCGGCTGCAGGCCGCGTTCGACGGCTTTTTTCGCCAGCAGGCCGGCGGCCATCAACACGCTGGGGTTAGAGGTATTGGTGCAGGAGGTAATCGCTGCAATAGCCACCGCGCCATCCGGTAGCGAATAGTGATGCCCGTTCAGCGTATAGTCAACCGGCTGACGCTGACGCTGAAGGTGGTTAACCTCCAGCTCGCCGCTGGCGGCGAAGGCTTTCGGAACATCGCCCAGCGCCACGCGATCCTGCGGTCGCTTCGGCCCGGCGAGGCTCGCTTCGACGCTGCTCATATCCAGCGCCAGGGTACTGGTAAAGACCGGCTCATCGCCAGGCTGGCGCCACATGCCCTGGGCTTTAGCGTAGGCTTCCACCAGCGCGACCTGTTCTTCGCTACGGCCGCTGAGACGCATATAGCTGAGCGTTACGTCATCGATAGGGAAAAAGCCACAGGTGGCGCCATACTCCGGCGCCATATTGGCGATGGTCGCCCTGTCGGCAAGGGGTAAGGTATCCAGGCCGTCACCGTAGAATTCAACAAACTTGCCGACGACGCCATGCTGACGCAGCATTTGGGTAACCGTCAGTACCAGGTCAGTGGCGGTGATGCCTTCGCGCAGTTTGCCGCTGAGCTTAAAGCCCACAACATCGGGGATCAGCATTGACACCGGCTGGCCCAGCATAGCGGCTTCCGCTTCAATCCCGCCCACGCCCCAGCCCAGCACGCCAAGACCATTAATCATGGTGGTATGGGAGTCGGTGCCCACCAGCGTATCCGGCCACGCCATCCACTGGCCGTTCACCTCCTCGCTCCAGACCGCCCGGCCAAGGTATTCCAGGTTCACCTGGTGGCAAATACCGGTGCCCGGCGGCACCACGCTGAAGCGGCTGAAGGCCTGCTGCCCCCAGCGCAGAAAAGCGTAGCGTTCGTGGTTCCGCTCCATTTCCAGGCGGACGTTGTCTTCGAAGGCCTCGTCGTCGCCGAAGCGGTCAACGGTCACCGAGTGGTCGATAACCAGGTCAACCGGCGATAGCGGATTAACCTTCGCCGTATCGCCGCCAAGGCGTTTCACCGCCTCGCGCATGGCGGCCAGATCCACTACCGCCGGCACGCCGGTAAAGTCCTGCATCAGGACGCGTGCCGGACGGTAGGCGATTTCCCGGTCGGCATGGGCCTGTTGCAGCCAGCCGGCCAGGGCGCGAATATCTTCTTCAGTTACCGAGTCACCGTCCTGCCAGCGCAGCAGGTTCTCCATCAGCACCTTCAGCGACTTAGGCAGTCGACTGATCTCGCCCAGCTGCTTCTCCGCCAACGGCAGACTGTAGTAATGCCAGGTTTTATCGTTGACCTGCAGCGTGTCCTTACTGGCTTCTCGTAGGGTTGACGACATAGCTCCTCCTTTATCTCAGGGATGGCATACCCTGATTCTCCTCAGGGTCTCCATTAAAGATAACACATACTGAGCATAACACTTTGATAACAACCCAAATTGCTAAATACGATGAGACAGAGAGAGAGGAAACGGGAATTATCCGAGAGCAGGCGAAATAGCACCAAAATAGTGCAAAGAGGGCGTATGCCGATATTGTATTAGTACACGAGGACAAAAAAAGAGCTAATCGGCCAGCTGGCAGTGATTAGCTCTGGTGAGTGATTTCAGGTTGGATGAATCCAGCGGCAAAATATATTCTCCCTGTATTGCCGGTCACTGATTTTATATTACAGTTTCCTTTCACTGTCATAAAAATGACATGTATCTACAACGATGACCTACAGCTTTAGCTGACAATCCAGATGTTGCAGATGGTGAGCGCGATGATGCTCCAGAACATCGCTAACCCTACCAACACTACGCCCCATACGCGACTACGCAGAACGGGATCGATTTCGGTTTTGTCATTCTCGTATGACATCGCCAGTTTCATGTAATCGATATTACTTATCATATTGTCACCACCAATTGCTCAAATCATCAGGTACAGATAAATCTTAATTATGGATAAAAGATTAATCCAGTGAATTTAGGCCTGATGGAATATATTTAACCGGTTATTTGATCGCGGCGGGCATAATGAAAAACGTGTTGCCAAAAATTATTAATTTTGTGATTGGTTCGAGGTTTAAGTTGTTAAATACAGTCCATCATAGTTAATGGCACTCCTCGCAGGGAGTGCCATTATTATTTTCAGGGTTATTTTTCCGGAAGTTTTATATCTTTGAACATCGCTTCAATATCTTCATTCGAGCGTAAAGCCACCGCGGTATCTACCACGTCCCTGGTCAAATGGGGAGCAAAACGTTGAATAAAATCATACATGTAGCTTCGTAAGAAGGTGCTACGGCGGAAACCTATCTTAGTGGTGCTGTGGCTGAAAATACCGTTCGCATCCAGCTTCACCAGATCCGGGTCAGAGACCGGATCCACCGCCATGCTGGCGATTACCCCTACCCCCAGCCCCAGGCGAACATAGGTTTTGATGACGTCGGCATCGGTGGCGGTAAAAACAATGCGCGGCGTCAGGCCCGCACGGTTAAACGCGGTATCCAGTTCGGAGCGGCCGGTAAAACCAAAGGTATAGGTTACCAATGGATACTGGGCCAGTTCCTCTATGGACACCGAGCCCTTGGTGGCCAGAGGATGCTCGGGGGTCACTACAATCGACCGGTTCCAGTGATAGCATGGCAGCATCACCAGATCGTCATACAGATGCAGCGCCTCGGTGGCGATGGCGAAATCGGCATTGCCTTTCGACACAGCCTCCGCAATCTGAGTCGGCGAGCCCTGATGCATATGCAGCGACACCCGCGGGTAGCGTTCAATAAACCCCTTGATCACTCCCGGTAACGCATAGCGCGCCTGGGTATGGGTGGTGGCGACGTAAAGAGACCCTTTGTCAGGCCAGGTATGCTCTCCGGCGACAGATTTGATGGCATCGACTTTCGACAGCACTTCGCGGGCGATGCGGATGATCTCCTGCCCGGCCGGCGTCACCTGGGTTAAGTGTTTACCGCTGCGGGCAAAGATCTGAATGCCCAGCTCATCCTCCAGCATGCGGACCTGCTTACTGATACCCGGCTGGGAGGTATAGAGCCCTTCGGCGGTGGATGAAACATTCAGGTTATGGTTAACCACCTCAACGATGTAGCGAAGCTGTTGTAGTTTCATGGCTGATATCCGTTTGCGCGTAAAATGAAGCCGCTTAATACACTTTACGTTCAGGCAACTTGTCGCCGATGAAGGCCCTGGGCTCCCGGCAGTTGGCCATAGTGGCGCCGCAATGCATCCTGAAAGCGATGATGTATAAGACGTTTTAATAATAAAAAAGGCATTAACTATAACCACTATATCATTTATATCAACACTGTATAGACGCTAACGAAAAATAATATAGGTGGTTATAAGGGGAGGAAATTAACGCAAAGAGGGGAAGACGACACGGCAGAGAAATGCACTCTCTCTGCCGGTCGCCTGAGCAGGAAAAGCGCGCTTTTCCTGCCCGAACGAACGCCATTACTTTTTGGCTTCCGTCCACTTACCGTCGATAAAGAAAACTGACCAGCCGGTCGCTTTGCCCTCTTTTTCGGACGCCACGTACTGCTGCTTGGTTTTACGGCTAAAGCGTACCAGCGTTTTATTGCCTTCCGGATCCTGCTGCGGCGCATCGGCGAGATAACGCAGTTTTTCCGGCAGACGATCGCGGAAGCGGTACAGCTCCTCCACCAGCGGCGCACGCGTTTCCCGTGATTTCGGGAAGGTGTTGGCCGCCAGGAAGACGCCCGCCGCCCCGTCGCGCAGCACAAAGTAGGCGTCAGACTTCTCACACGGCAGCTCCGGCAGCGGCACCGGATCTTCCTTCGGCGGAGCCACTTCGCCATTGCGCAGGATCTTACGCGTGTTCTTACACTCGTCGTTGGTACAGGCCATGTATTTACCGAAACGCCCCATTTTCAGGTGCATTTCAGACCCGCACTTCTCGCACTCCACCACCGGGCCGTCATAGCCCTTGATGCGGAATTCGCCCTCTTCAATCTCGTAGCCGTCGCAGGTCGGGTTATTACCACAGACGTGCAGCTTACGCTTAGGATCGATAAGGTAGCTGTCCATCGCCGTCCCACACTTCTGGCAGCGACGTTTGGCGCGCAGCGCGTTGGTTTCCGCGTCATCGCCTTCCAGCACGTTGAGGACTTCGTTCTCCGGCACCAGGTTGATGGTGGTTTTGCACCGCTCTTTCGGCGGCAAGGCATAGCCCGAACAGCCGAGGAAAACGCCGGTGCTGGCGGTACGGATCCCCATTTTACGGCCGCAGGTCGGGCAGTCGATGCTGGTGAGCACCATCGGGTTCGGCTGCATGCCGCCCTCTTCCGGATCTTTCTCTGCCGTCGCCAGCTGGGTGGTAAAATCGCCGAAGAAGTGGTTCAGCACCTCTTTCCACTCGGCCTGGTGGTTCGCAACCTGGTCGAGGCGATCCTCCATCTGCGCGGTAAAATCGTAGTTCATCAGATCGCGGAAGTTTTCTTCCAGCCGGTCGGTAACGATCTCGCCCATTTTTTCGGCGTAAAAACGACGATTTTCCACCCGCACGTAGCCGCGATCCTGAATGGTCGAAATGATCGACGCGTAGGTCGACGGACGGCCAATCCCGCGTTTTTCCAGCTCTTTCACCAGCGAGGCCTCGCTGAAACGCGCCGGCGGCTTGGTAAAGTGCTGCGCAGGCGTCAGCTCCACCAGGCTCAGGCGGTCGCCCTGTTTGACCAGCGGCAGCGTCCGGTCTTCATCGCCCTTGCGCAGCGCCGGCATGACTTTTGTCCAGCCGTCGAAACGTAAAGTGCGACCGCGCGCTTTCAGTTTGAAATCACCCGCAGCCACGGTCAGCGTGGTGGAGTCGTACTGCGCCGGCGTCATCTGACAGGCGACAAACTGGCGCCAGATCAGCTGATAAAGCTTCTGCGCATCCGCTTCCATATCTTTCAGCGTTTCCGCCAGCACGTTCACATCAGACGGACGAATCGCTTCGTGCGCTTCCTGCGAGTTTTCTTTGCTGGCGTACTGGTTCGCGCTATCCGGCAGATATTTTTTGCCAAATTTGTCGCTGATGTAGCCGCGAACCATGTTCAGCGCGTCCTGACTCAGGTTGGTGGAGTCGGTACGCATATAGGTGATGTGCCCTGCCTCATAGAGTCGCTGAGCCATCATCATGGTCTTTTTCACGCCGAAGCCCAGACGGGTGCTGGCCGCCTGCTGCAGGGTGGAGGTGATGAACGGCGCGCCCGGCTTGCTGCTGGTCGGCTTATCTTCACGCTCCAGTACGCTGTAGCTGGCTTTTTCCAGCAGCGATACCGCCGCCATGGTCTCATCGCGGCTGACCGGACGGAACGGCTTATCGTCCTTATGGGTCACCTGCAGCGGCAGGGCGTCACCGCCCGGCGTGGTGGTGCTGGCGTCGACTTCCCAGTACTCTTCCGGGACGAACGCTTTAATTTCACGTTCACGCTCCACCACCAGGCGGACCGCGACGGACTGTACGCGCCCGGCAGAAAGACCACGGGCGATTTTTTTCCACAGCAGCGGCGAAACCATATAGCCCACCACGCGGTCCATAAAACGACGCGCCTGCTGGGCGTTAACCCGATCGATATTCAGTTCGCCCGGCTTTTCAAAGGCCTGACGAATAGCGTTTTTGGTGATCTCATTGAACACCACGCGACTGTAACGCTGTTCATCGCCGCCGATGACTTCCCGCAGGTGCCAGGCAATGGCTTCCCCTTCGCGGTCAAGGTCGGTTGCGAGATAGATGTGGTCAGCTTTTTCCGCCAACTGTTTGAGTTCTGAAACTACCTTTTCTTTACCCGGAAGTACTTCATAGTGCGCATTCCAGTCATGCCATGGGTCCACGCCCATACGGTTAACCAGAGCACTACGTTCGTCCTTTTTAGGCTTTTTAGCCCCTTTGGTGGCGGTAGAGTCGGCGCTCTTTTTGGAAGCTGATCCACTGGTCGGCAAATCGCGGATATGACCGACGCTGGATTTCACCACGTAGTCATTACCCAGATACTTATTGATCGTTTTGGCTTTTGCCGGGGACTCAACGATAACGAGAGCTTTACCCATATTCACCTTTACCTAATTTGATTCATCCAGGAATACATCGCACATTCATACACCCTCCACTGGCGACTGCCTCATATGTTGCGGCACCGTCGGTGAATATCAACCCTGAACACCCGTTTCATCTCCGTAAAACCAGGCGCTTGAGTTTGCTGACTTTTTCTCGTCAGGTGACATAGCACGAAGAATTTTTGGCCGAATGTCAAGCAAATCTGTTGCCAGATCGCCGAAAGCGTCACACTGTACCTGATAAAATTCGTTACGCAACTTTATTAGCATGCAAAAGCAAATCCCGCCAGTAAACGGCTGTTTCTCCACTGGTTACCATTACCCCTGATTTATGCATGGAAAATTTGCCCCACGCCGCCGCGCGGCGTAAACTACGCGCGGAGAAAAAGAGGAGTCCGTTATGCAAGGTACAACCCAACCAATCGATCGCCAGACGCTGCTCGAAAAAGCCAACAAACTTATTCGCGAACATGAGGATACGTTAGCCGGTATCGAAGCCACCGACGTCGTTCAGCGCAACAATGTCCTGGTGTTTAGCGGTGAGTTTTACCTTGATGAGCAGGGACTACCGACGCCGAAGAGTACAGCGGTATTTAACATGTTTAAGTATCTTGCTCACGAGCTGTCGGACAAGTACCACCTGGTCGATTAAGACCGGTGAAAACAATAACGCGAGGCCCAGGCCTCGCGTTATGTTATTTACATCAGCGGTTTCTGACCGCGCTGCCACCAGCGCAGCAGAAGCCGATCGGCGCTCTCCGCCGCGCTACCGGTAAAGCGGTCGAGCATCTTCTTACGCTGTTGATAACGCACCCCGATCACCTCGTGGCTCTCCATCAGCCCCAGCAGCAGCTCATCGCTGGTTTCAACCGCATCCACCAGACCTTTTTCCAGCGCCTGCACCCCGTACCAGTGTTCGCCGGTGGCCACCTGCTCAATATCAAGTCCCGGACGCATCCGGTGGACGAAATCCTTGAACAAATGATGTGTCTCATTGAGATCCTCGCGGAACTTGCGCCGCCCTTCCTCGGTATTTTCGCCCAGCATGGTGAGCGTTCGTTTGTACTGCCCGGCAGTGTGCAGTTCGATATCGATATCTTTATTCTTCAGGAAGCGGTGCAGGTTCGGGATCTGCGCCACCACACCAATAGATCCGAGGATTGCAAACGGCGCCGAGACAATTTTGTTCGCCACGCAGGCCATCATATAGCCGCCGCTGGCCGCCACTTTGTCGACCGCCACCGTCAGCGGGATCTGCTTGTCGCGCAAACGCTGCAGCTGAGAGGCGGCCAGACCGTAGCCGTGCACCACCCCGCCGGGGCTTTCCAGGCGAATCACCACCTGATCGCGCGCTTTCGCCGCCGCCAGTATCGCGGTGATCTCTTCCCGCAGGCTATTGACCTCATGAGCATCCATACTGCCTTTGAAATCCAGCACCCAGGCGCGCGGCTTGCCTTCCGGCTCGGCATTACCCAGCTTCGCCCGCGCTTTGGCCGCCTTCGCCTCTTGTTTTTGCTTTTTCTTCTGCGCCTTATGCCACTGCTTCTGCTGCGGGCCGTCCAGCAGCGCCACCGCCAGCGATTCCTTCATCTCTTTATAATGCTCGCTAAGATTGGTCACCCGCAGCTCGCCGCGCTGCTTCTTGCGCTGAGCGAGGTTGACGATAATAGCGGCAATCACCGCGATGGCGACGACAACCGTCGCGATCTTGGCTAAAAATAAGCCGTACTGAGCAAGTAATTCCACGTTTTCACCTTGTGTAAAGCACTGACGTTGCTGCACAGTGTACCTCAGCCGCTGGCGAGAAGTCTTTGTGCTTTGTGTTCTCTGCGCAGCGGATTCCGTTTTTTTTCGCGCGGCTGAAATCGTTGCAAGATATTAATTTTGTGAATACTTTCCGCTTCGCCGATTGCAATGGCGGGCGCTTTCAGGCATAACAGCGCAAAAGTGAGATACCAAAGATGAAGCGCGATCGGGAACCGATCGCCCAAGGAGTTGCCGTGCATTATCAACCACAACGTCACTTGCTGAAAGATCGCATCATCCTGGTCACCGGGGCCAGCGACGGGATTGGTCGTGAAGCGGCCCTGACCTACGCGCGCTATAGCGCCAGCGTTATCCTGCTGGGTCGCAACGACGACAAACTGCGCACCGTCGCCCAGGAGATTGAGCGTGAGGGTGGTATTCCCCCTCGCTGGTTTACCCTCGACCTGCTCACCTGTACGCCCCAGGCGTGCCAGCAGCTGGCGCAGCAGATCAGCATGCACTATCCCCGCCTTGACGGCGTGCTGCATAACGCCGGCCTGCTCGGCGACATCTGCCCAATGGAAGAGCAGAAGCCGGAGGTCTGGCAGCAGGTGATGCAGGTGAACGTTAATGGCACCTTTATGCTGACCCAGGCGCTTCTTCCTTTATTACTCCGTTCGGAATCGGGCTCGCTGGTCTTCACCTCATCCAGCGTCGGTCGTCAGGGCCGCGCCAACTGGGGCGCCTATGCCGTTTCCAAATTCGCCACCGAAGGGATGATGCAGGTGCTGGCCGACGAGTATCAAAGCCGCCACCTGCGGGTAAACTGTATCAACCCCGGCGGCACTCGCACCGGAATGCGCGCCAGCGCGTTCCCGACGGAAGATCCGCTGAAACTGAAAACCCCCGCTGACATTATGCCCGTCTATCTGTGGCTGATGGGTGACGACAGTCGTCGCAAGACGGGAATGACCTTCGACGCCCAACCGGGACGTAAACCAGGAATTGCCCAATGAGTGATGAACGCTACCGCGAACGCCAGCAGCGGCTGAAAGATAAAGTTGACGCCCGGGTGGCGGCGGCCCAGGACGAGCGCGGCATTGTGATGGTCTTTACCGGCAACGGCAAAGGCAAAACCACCGCCGCCTTTGGCACCGCGACCCGCGCCGTCGGCCATGGCAAAAAAGTCGGCGTGATCCAGTTTATCAAGGGGACCTGGCCTAACGGCGAGCGTAATCTGCTGGAGCCTCACGGCGTCGAATTTCAGGTGATGGCCACAGGTTTCACCTGGAACACCCAGGATCGCGACAGCGACACCGCCGCCTGCCTGGCGGTCTGGGAGCATGCCCGCCGTATGCTCGCTGACGACCAGCTCGATCTGGTGCTGCTGGACGAGCTGACCTACATGGTGGCGTATGATTACCTGCCGCTGGAGTCGGTGCTGAGCGCCCTGCGTGAGCGCCCTGCCCATCAGTCGGTGATCATCACCGGCCGCGGCTGTCATCGCGATATTATTGAACTGGCCGATACCGTCAGCGAACTGCGTCCGGTCAAGCATGCATTTGATGCCGGGATTAAAGCTCAGATGGGGATTGACTACTAAGGGCCTGATAGCGCGGAAGGAAGTACGCGTTCCGGCGGCAAGTCACCGGAACGCATAACATTAACCGTTAGTCTTATTGCGAGTACTGGAACGACGGTTGCTGTTGTTACCCTGGCGCGGATTAGCGCTGGTCTGGCTGTGACGCTTCACCGCCCGACGGATCTGATTGGCTTTCAACCGCCGACGGTCTTTCTCGACGGCAACCTTAGAGCTGGTTTCCGGCGTGAGCTCCACCAGCTCGCGCAGGTAGTTGGTCTGCGCCAGGTCCAGCTCGGTATAGCCGCCGCGCGGCAGGCCTTTCGGCAGCAGAATATCGCCGTAGCGCACGCGGATCAGACGGCTGACCTGCACGCCGACCGCTTCCCACAGGCGACGCACTTCGCGGTTACGCCCTTCGGTCAGGGTAACGTTATACCACTGGTTAATCCCTTCGCCGCCGGTGAATTTGATGGTTTTAAACGCTGCCGGACCATCTTCTAACTGTACGCCGCGCGACAGCTGGCGCAGCTTATCATCATCCACCTGGCCGAAAACGCGAACGGCGTACTCACGCTCGACTTCACGGCTCGGGTGCATCAGGCGGTTGGCCAGTTCGCCATCGGTGGTGAACAGCAGCAGGCCGCAGGTATTCACGTCCAGACGACCAACGGCAATCCAGCGCGCGCCGCGCAGTTTAGGCAGACGATCAAACACCGTCGGGCGTCCTTCCGGATCGTTACGGGTGCACAGCTCGCCTTCCGGCTTATAGTAAGCCAGCACGCGGCAGATCTGCTCGGCAGACTCTTTCACCGAGATCAGATGACCATCGATACGAATTTTTAAACCAGGGACAATTTCCACACGATCGCCGAGGGTAGCGATTTTGCCGTCGACGCTGACGCGGCCAGCTTCGATTTTCGCTTCAATTTCACGGCGGGAGCCGTGGCCGGCGCGGGCCAGCACTTTTTGCAGTTTCTCGCTCATTGAGCTTCCTTAAGGTGTCGCCTTCCCAGGCGTCTGGTATGCTTTATGAAACAATGAGGCCATAAGCACAACTCATTGTTACGTATATACTTTTAACGTAAAGTCTCGTCGGCGCGATCAGGATATCCACCGCGAGCCCGTATTCGTGGCCGAACATACTACACTAACTTCGTCGGGAAAGCTTCTGTTCGCCGCGCCCCGTCTTTAGTATGGAACAGATTTTCCTCATTCTCCTGTGCCCATTCACGCATACGGATCTTTATCGGACAGCGCCCCCTCACTACGCGCGCTCCTCAGCAACGGCCGGGCGCTGGCCAAGCAGCCAGTCGCGAAAACAGCGGTTGGCAGGCGCCAGCAGCGCGGTCTCGTGGTAAACCAGATGATAGGCCAGCGGACAGGCGATGGGCTGCGCCAGAGGATTAACCAGCCGCCCCTGCGTCAGCGCAGGCGCTATGAATGAGCGTCGCAGCAATGCCATCCCCATACCGGCGAACGCCGCCTCCGTCACGCCGTTGGAATCAGTGAACACCGGCCCACGCCGCGCGAAGTGCGGCGCCAGCCCCACGGCCTCACACCACAGCGCCCAGTCTTCACGATGTTCATCGTGCAGCAGCGGATACTGCAGTAGATCGCTCGCATCGGTGAGCGTCCGGCGCGGAGCGATCAGCTGCGGGCTGCAGACCGGCATCAGGTCGTCATCCAGCAGGCGGTAAGCCTGCAGTTCCGGCCAGCCGCCGACACCATGACGCACGGCAAAATCGATCCCTTCGCTCAGCAAATCTACTCGCCGGTTGGTGGTGCCGATCTGGATCTCTATCTGCGGATAGCGTCGTTCAAAATCAGCCAGCCGCGGCAGCAGCCACTGAATGGCGAAGCCGCTGGTACAGCTGATAGCTACCTTTTCTGGTCCCGGGGGCACCTGCAGGCGCTGGGTGGCGGCGGCTATCTGATGAAACGCCGGCTGAATGGCCCGCAGGTAGATCTCTCCCACCGCCGTTAACTGTAACCGTCGCGGAGTACGGATAAATAGCGGGACATTCAGCGTCTCCTCAAGGCGGGCAATCTGCTGGCTGACGGCGCTGGGCGTGACGCAAAGCTCACTGGCGGCCAGTTTCAGGCTAAGCAGCCGCGCCGCCGCCTCAAAGCAGCGCAACGCATTCAGCGGCGGGAGTTTCATGGGTATGGAACCTTAGTTAAGAAAAACTTAATCATGTAAGCATAACGCGTTTGTCGCACGCTGCACGTGGGTTCTACAGTTGACTTCCTTCGTGACTACAAGGAGTCAATCATGCGTGTTATCGACTATGGCCGCCTGCTGCTGCTCGCCGCCCTCTGGGGCGCCAGCTTTTTGTTTATGCGCATCACCACCCCGGCCTTCGGGGCGTTGAACAGCGCTTTTCTTCGCGTACTGTTCGCCGCTATCGCGCTCGGTCTGTTACTCGGCGTGCAGGGTAAATGGAGCGGGTATCAGGGAAAATTCACATCCACTCTGCAGCTGGGGGTCATTAATTCAGGCCTTCCTTTTCTCATGTACTGCCTTGCCGCGCAATGGCTGCCGGCAGGGTACTCCGCCACGCTTAACGCCACGGCGCCGATGATGGGGGTGCTGATCGGCGCGTTATGCTTTGCAGAACCGTTAACCCTGCGCAAAGGCGGCGGCGCGATACTGGGCGCCATTGGCGTGGCGGTGATCGCGCGCCCGACATCTGGCCTTAGCGCCGCCCTGCTGCTGCCGGGGATTGGCGCCTGCCTGACCGCGACCGCCTGTTACGGTCTGGCCGGCTTTCTGACCCGCCGCTGGATCCAGCAGCGAGGCGGCCTCGAGGCTGAACGCGTCGCGCTGGGTAGCCAGGTCGGCGCCACGCTGTTTCTGTTTCCTTTCTTTCTCTGGTCCTGCTGGCATGGGCCAGCCGTAGACTGGCGGCAGAGTCTGCCGTGGATAGCGATAGTCATGCTGGGCGTGGTCTGCACGGCGGCAGGGTATATTCTCTACTTCCGCTTGATTGCAGATATAGGGCCGCTGCGTTCGCTGTCGGTGACCTTTTTGATCCCACCTTTTGCGGCGCTGTGGGGCTATCTCTGCCTCGGAGAGACAGTGGAGGAAGGATTGATTCTCGGCGCGCTGCTGGTTTGTGTAGCGCTATGGATGATTATCGTGCCGTCGGGGCGAAAACGCGGGGTACCGGACGGCGCATGATGCACCGCCCGGCAGATAGCCTTAGAGAAACGGCCTCACGTCGCCGACGCCTTCGCGCAGCACCACCGGGGTGTCTTCAGTGAGATCGATAACCGTGGTCGGCTGCTGCCCAAGGAAACCGCCGTGAATGATGAGGTCCACCACTTTCTCCAGACGATCTTTGATCTCTTCCGGGTCGGATTCGGTAAAGTCGCTGCCGGGCAGCATCAGCGACGTGGAGAGCATCGGCTCGCCTAAGGTCTCGAGCAACGCCTGAGCGATGGGGTTAGACGGGACGCGCATGCCTATGGTTTTACGCTTCTCCTGCAGCAGCCGACGCGGCACCTCTTTGGTCCCCTTAAGGATAAAGGTATAGTTGCCCGGCGTGTTGTTTTTCATCAGGCGAAACGCCACATTATCCACAAAAGCGTAGGTTGACAGCTCGGACAGATCGCGGCACATCAGGGTAAAGTTGTGGCCGTCCGGCAGCTGACGAATGCGGCAGATCCGCTCCATCGCCCCCTTGTCTTCAATTTTGCAGCCCAGCGCGTAGCCGGAGTCGGTAGGATAAACGATCACCCCGCCCTTACGCACAATCTCCACCGCCTGGTTAATCAACCGCGCCTGCGGGTTATCCGGATGGATATAAAAAAACTGGCTCATACTTCCCTCTCAATTTTTATTCGGCGGCCGCTTCCCAACTGTGCCAGACGCCTTCCACGCCGGCAGGAAGCCAGAGCTTACGGCCAAGTTCGATCCACGCGCAGGGCTGATGAAAATCGGATCCCTGCGACGCCAGAAGACCAAACTGCACGGCCAGGGTGGCCAGCTGGGCGCGTTCATGGGGCGCCTGCTGACACTGGGCCACTTCCATGGCATCACCGCCCTGCTCGCTAAAGTGGGCCAACAGCCGCTTCAACCACTTGGCGGAGAGATCGTAGCGCCCGGGATGGGCAATCACCGCCTTGCCGCCAGAATGATGAATCACATCAATCGCTTGTTTTATTGTACACCACTGCGGCGGCACGTAACCGGTTTTCCCGCGGGCAAGGTATTTTTTGAAGACTTCCGCCATGTTTTTCGCATGGCCGGCCTCCACCAGAAAACGGGCAAAATGGCCGCGGGTGACGGCGCCACCGTCCGCCAGTCGCAGCGCCCCTTCCCAGGCGCCGGGGATCCGCGCCTTCTCCAGGCGCTCGGCAATCATCTGACCGCGCTGCTGGCGCCGCGCTTTCTGCTCCTCCAGCAGGGCGGTCATCGTTGGGTGCGCAATATCAATATTCAGACCCACAATATGAATCTCGTGATTCTCCCAGAGGGTGGAAATCTCGACGCCGTTCACCAGGGTCAAGGGTAATCCGGCGCGGGCGATCTCCTCCCGGGCCGCCGGGATCGCCGCCACGCTGTCATGGTCGGTGATCGCCAGGGTGCCGACGCGCATCTCATGGGCGCGATGGACCAGTTCCTGCGGAGTCAGCCGCCCGTCAGAGGCGGTGGTATGGCTGTGCAGATCGTAAATCACTGCGTATTGGCTGTCGCTCAAAAGGACTCCTGCTGGACATCAACGTAAATAAGCGCATTATCATACCGACAGGCAGAGAAAATCTGCAAACAAGGGTTGACTTTATTCCATTGAACTAGTTAACTAGTACGCAAGTTCACATGAAGGGGTATCACGATGAAAATGCACTTTATCACTCTGCACAGCTGGTGGCGCACCTCCTGACGACGGGCGGCGTGATCGCGTTTTGCATTCAGCATACAGATACCCGGCCCGCCAATGAGCGGGCTTTTTATTGGACAAAAATAATACGAACAGGCGAGAACAATAATGCAAACATCCAAACCGGCACTCGAGCTTCTCACCAGCGACGCCATCTACCGGGAGAACCCGACGGCGTTATTCCACCAACTGTGCGGCGCCCGTCCGGCGACGCTGCTGCTGGAATCCGCTGACATCGACAGCAAAGATGACTTAAAAAGCCTGCTGCTGGTCGATAGCGCGCTGCGCATTACGGCCCTTGGTGACACTGTCACTATTCAGGCCCTCTCCGCCAACGGCGCGGCGCTGCTGGAACTACTGGACGGCGCGCTGCCCTCCGGGATCAACAATCAGCGCCAGCCCAACGGCCGCATCCTGACCTTCCCGGTCGTCAGCGCCCTGCTCGATGAAGACGCCCGTCTCTGCTCACTGTCGGTGTTTGACGCCTTCCGTCTCCTGCAGGAGCTGGTGAGCGTTCCGGACAACGAGCGCGAAGCGATGTTCTTCGGCGGCCTGTTCGCCTATGACCTGGTGGCCGGTTTTGAAGATCTTCCCCAGTTGCAAAGCGACACCACCTGCCCGGACTACTGCTTCTATCTGGCGGAAACCCTGCTGGTCATCGACCATCAGACCAAGCATACCCGCATTCAGGCCAGCCTGTTCACCCCGCTGGAGAGTGAAAAACAGCGCCTGGAGCAGCGCCTGAGCCAGCTGCGTCAGCAGCTGAACGAGCCGCCGGCGCCGCTACCGGTTACCACCGTGGCCGAAATGCGCTGCGACGTTGACCAGAGCGATGAAGAGTACGGCGCGGTGGTGCGCAAAATGCAGCGCGCGATCCGCGCCGGGGAAATCTTCCAGGTGGTTCCTTCCCGCCGCTTCTCGCTGCCCTGCCCATCGCCGCTGGCCGCTTATGATGTGCTGAAGAAGAGCAACCCCAGCCCGTACATGTTCTTTATGCAGGACAATGATTTCACCCTGTTCGGCGCCTCGCCGGAAAGCTCGCTGAAGTATGATGCCGTCAGCCGTCAGATTGAGATCTACCCCATCGCCGGCACCCGGCCACGCGGCCGCCGCGCCGACGGCTCGCTGGATCGCGACCTCGACAGCCGCATCGAGCTGGAAATGCGCACCGATCATAAAGAGCTTTCCGAACACCTGATGCTGGTGGACCTGGCGCGTAATGACCTGGCGCGCATCTGCACCCCGGGCAGCCGCTATGTCGCTGATTTAACCAAGGTTGACCGCTACTCCTTCGTGATGCATCTGGTCTCCCGTGTAGTAGGCGAATTGCGTCAGGATCTCGACGTCCTCCACGCCTATCGCGCCTGCATGAATATGGGCACCCTCAGCGGCGCGCCGAAGGTCCGCGCCATGCAGCTGATTGCCGCCGCCGAAGGTAAACGCCGCGGCAGCTACGGCGGCGCGGTGGGCTATTTCACCGCCCACGGCGACCTCGACACCTGCATCGTCATCCGTTCCGCCTACGTGCAGGAAGGTATCGCTACCGTCCAGGCCGGAGCCGGCATTGTGCTCGACTCGGTTCCCCAGTCGGAAGCGGATGAGACCCGAAATAAAGCCCGCGCGGTGCTGCGCGCCATTGCCCAGGCCCATCACGCGAAGGAGATTTTCTGATGGCTGACATTCTGCTGCTCGATAATATCGATTCCTTTACCTATAACCTGGCAGACCAGCTGCGCGCCAACGGCCATAACGTAGTGATTTATCGCAACTCCGTTCCGGCGCAGGCGCTGATTGAGCGTCTGGGCACCATGGACAACCCGGTGCTGATGCTCTCCCCGGGCCCGGGTACGCCAAGCGAAGCCGGCTGCATGCCGGAGCTGCTGACCCGTATGCGCGGCAAGCTGCCGATCATCGGCATCTGCCTCGGCCACCAGGCCATTGTCGAAGCCTACGGCGGCTATGTCGGCCAGGCGGGGGAGATCCTCCATGGCAAAGCCTCCAGCATTGAGCACGACGGCCAGGCGATGTTTGCCGGTCTGGCTAACCCGCTGCCGGTGGCGCGCTACCACTCGCTGGTCGGCAGCAATATTCCCGCCGGGCTGACGATTAACGCCAATTTCAACGGTATGGTGATGGCGGTGCGTCACGATGCGGATCGGGTGTGCGGCTTCCAGTTCCACCCGGAATCGATCCTCACCACCCAGGGCGCGCGACTGCTGGAGCAGACCCTGGCCTGGGCGCTGCAGAAGCTGGAGCATACCAACACCCTCCAGCCGATCCTTGAGAAACTGTACCAGGCGGAAACCCTGAGCCAGCAGGAGAGCCACCAGCTGTTCTCCGCCGTCGTGCGCGGCGAAGTGAAGCCTGAGCAACTGGCCGCCGCGCTGGTCAGCATGAAAGTGCGCGGCGAGCAGCCGCAGGAAATTGCCGGCGCCGCTACCGCGCTGCTGGAAAACGCCGCGCCGTTCCCGCGCCCGGACTACCTGTTTGCCGACATCGTTGGCACCGGTGGCGACGGCAGCAACAGCATCAATATCTCCACCGCCAGCGCCTTTGTCGCTGCGGCCTGCGGGTTAAAAGTGGCGAAACACGGCAACCGCAGCGTCTCCAGTAAATCAGGCTCTTCTGACCTGCTGGCGGCCTTCGGCATTAATCTCGATATGAACGCCGATAAATCCCGCGCCGCGCTTGATGAGCTGGGCGTCTGCTTCCTGTTCGCGCCGAAGTACCACACCGGTTTCCGCCACGCGATGCCGGTCCGTCAGCAGCTGAAGACCCGCACCCTGTTCAACGTGCTGGGGCCGCTGATCAACCCGGCGCATCCGCCGCTGGCGCTGATTGGCGTCTACAGCCCGGAACTGGTGCTGCCGATCGCCGAGACCCTGCGCGTGCTGGGTTATCAGCGCGCGGCGGTGGTGCACAGCGGTGGGATGGATGAAGTTTCACTGCATGCGCCTACGGTGGTGGCCGAACTGCATAATGGAGAAATTAAAAGCTATCAGCTGACCGCCGACGACTTCGGCCTGACGCCTTACCATCAGGCGCAGCTGGCGGGCGGCACCCCGGAAGAAAACCGTGACATTCTGACGCGCTTGCTACAAGGTAAAGGTGAAGCCGCTCACGAAGCCGCCGTCGCCGCCAACGTCGCCATGTTGATGCGTTTACACGGGCATGAAGATCTGAAAGCTAACGCTCAGCAGGTACTGGATGTGCTGCACAGCGGCGCGGCCTATGACAGAGTGACCGCCTTAGCGGCAAGAGGGTAAAGAATGCAAACCGTTTTAGCAAAAATCGTTGCCGACAAAGCGATTTGGGTGGAAGCCCGCAAACAACAACAACCGTTAGCCAGTTTTCAAAATGAGATCGTTCCGACGCAGCGCAATTTCTATGACGCGCTGGCCGGCACCCGCACCGCGTTTATTCTCGAGTGCAAGAAGGCCTCACCGTCGAAGGGGTTGATTCGCGAGGATTTCGATCCGGCAGCGATCGCCAGCATCTACAAGCACTACGCCTCGGCGATCTCGGTGCTGTGTGATGAGAAATATTTCCAGGGCAGCTTCGATTTCCTGCCGATCGTCAGCCAGGTCGCGCCGCAGCCGATCCTGTGTAAGGACTTCACCATCGACCCTTACCAGATCTACCTGGCGCGCTACTATCAGGCCGACGCCTGCCTGCTGATGCTCTCGGTGCTCGACGATGAACAGTATCGTCAGCTCTCGGCGGTGGCTCACAGCCTGAATATGGGCGTGCTCACCGAAGTCAGCAATGAAGAGGAACTGGAGCGCGCCATCGCCCTGAAGGCGAAGGTGGTGGGCATTAACAACCGCGACCTGCGCGATATGTCGATTGACCTTAACCGCACCCGTCAGCTGGCGTCGCGTCTCGGCCCGGATGTCACGGTGATCAGCGAATCCGGCATCCATACCTATGCCGAAGTGCGCGAGCTGAGCCACTTCGCCAACGGCTTCCTGATCGGCTCCGCCCTGATGGAGCAGGCGGATCTGGAAGCGGCGGTTAAACGCGTGCTGCTCGGCGAGAACAAAGTGTGCGGCCTGACGCGCCCGCAGGATGCCCAGGTGGCCTGGGAGTCCGGCGCCATTTACGGTGGGCTGATCTTCGTCCCGACCTCGCCGCGGGCGGTGAATGACGCCCAGGCCAAAGCGGTGATCGCCGCTGCGCCGCTGCAGTACGTCGGCGTCTTCCGCAATGCGCCGCTGAAGGAGGTAGTCGCCCGCGCGCAGGCTCTGGGGCTGGCCGCCGTGCAGCTGCACGGTGATGAAGACCAGGCCTATATCGACGCGCTGCGCGACGCCCTCGCGGACAACGTCCGCATCTGGAAAGCGCTGAGCGTCGGCGAAACCTTCCCGGCCCGTACGCTCCACCATGTCGACAAGTACCTGCTCGACAACGGCCAGGGCGGCAGCGGCCAGCGCTTTGACTGGAGCCTGCTACAGGGCCAGGATCTGCGCAACGTCATGCTGGCGGGCGGCCTCGGCGCCGATAACTGTGTGGAAGCGGCCAAAAGCGGCTGTGCCGGACTCGATTTCAATTCAGGCGTAGAGTCGCAACCCGGGATTAAAGACGCCAGCAAGCTGGCCTCCGTATTCCAGACGCTGCGCGCATATTAAGGAGCAATAATGAGCACTTTACTGAACCCCTACTTCGGCGAATTCGGCGGCATGTATGTGCCGCAGATCCTGATGCCCGCCCTGCGCCAGCTGGAAGAAGCCTTTGTCAGCGCGCAGAAGGACCCGGCCTTTCAGGCGGAATTCACCGACCTGCTGAAAAACTACGCCGGTCGTCCGACGGCCCTGACCAAATGCCGGAATCTGACCGAAGGCACCCGCACCACCCTGTACCTGAAACGCGAAGATCTGCTGCACGGCGGCGCGCACAAAACCAACCAGGTGCTGGGCCAGGCCCTGCTGGCCAAACGGATGGGTAAAACAGAAATTATCGCCGAGACCGGCGCCGGCCAGCACGGCGTCGCCTCAGCGCTGGCCAGCGCCCTGCTCGGCCTGAAATGCCGTATCTACATGGGCGCCAAGGACGTCGAGCGCCAGTCGCCGAACGTGTTCCGTATGCGCCTGATGGGCGCCGAGGTGATCCCGGTGCACAGCGGCTCCGCCACGCTGAAAGATGCCTGTAACGAGGCGCTGCGCGACTGGTCCGGCAGCTACGAAAAGGCGCACTATATGCTGGGCACCGCCGCCGGTCCGCACCCGTTCCCGACGATTGTGCGTGAATTCCAGCGCATGATTGGCGAAGAGACCAAAGCGCAGATCCTTGAAAAAGAGGGCCGCCTGCCGGACGCGGTGATCGCCTGCGTCGGCGGCGGATCAAACGCCATCGGCATGTTCGCTGATTTTATCGAGGAAACCAACGTCGGCCTGATCGGCGTGGAGCCCGCCGGACACGGTATCGAGAGCGGCGAGCACGGCGCGCCGCTGAAGCATGGCCGCGTTGGGATCTACTTCGGTATGAAGTCGCCGATGATGCAGACCGCCGACGGCCAGATCGAAGAGTCTTACTCCATTTCCGCCGGGCTGGACTTCCCGTCCGTTGGGCCGCAGCACGCGTTTCTGAACAGCACCGGTCGCGCTGACTATGTGTCGATCACCGACGACGAAGCGCTGGACGCGTTTAAAGCGCTTTCCCGCCACGAAGGGATTATCCCGGCGCTGGAGTCCTCTCACGCTCTGGCCCACGCGCTGAAGATGATGCGCGAGAACCCGGAAAAAGAGCAGCTGCTGGTGGTTAATCTCTCCGGCCGCGGCGACAAAGACATTTTCACCGTACATGACATCCTGAAAGCGCGAGGGGAAATCTGATGGAACGCTATGAGACGCTGTTTGCCCAACTGAAAAATCGCCAGGAAGGCGCCTTCGTCCCCTTTGTCACCCTTGGCGATCCGGGACCGGAGCAGTCGCTGAAAATTATCGATGCGCTGATCGAAGGCGGCGCCGATGCCCTTGAACTGGGGATCCCTTTCTCCGACCCGCTGGCGGACGGCCCGACCATCCAGGGCGCGGCCCTGCGCGCCTTCGCCGCGGGAGTGACCCCGGCGCAGTGCTTTGAGATGCTGGCGGCGATCCGCCAGAAGCATCCGACCATCCCAATCGGCCTGCTGATGTATGCCAACCTCGTCTTCAGCCCGGGCATCGATGCGTTCTATGCCCAGTGCGCCCGCGTCGGCGTCGACTCGGTGCTGGTGGCCGACGTGCCGGTGGAAGAGTCCGCCCCGTTCCGCCAGGCGGCGATGCGCCATAACATCGCGCCGATTTTCATCTGCCCGCCCAATGCGGATGACGATTTACTGCGCCAGATTGCCTCTTATGGCCGCGGCTACACCTATCTGCTGTCGCGCGCCGGAGTGACGGGTGCGGAAAATCGCGCCGCGCTTCCGCTGCACCACCTGGTGGAGAAGCTGGCGGAATATCACGCCGCGCCGCCGCTGCAGGGCTTTGGTATCTCCGCGCCGGAGCAGGTGAGCGCCGCCATTGACGCCGGAGCCGCCGGGGCTATCTCCGGTTCCGCCATCGTCAAAATCATCGAACGCCACCTCGATGAGCAGCAGACCATGCTCGACGAGCTGAAAGCCTTCGTCCAGAGCCTGAAGGCAGCGACCAAAACCGCCTGACCATCAGCCGCCTGGCATCGCGCCAGGCGGCGATGATTTCTGCAAACTGTCGGCGTATTTGCGCGTTAAGCGAAACAGCGCCTGCACTTCATCTTCCGGCCACTGCGCCAGCACCTGATTCATTAACCGCCGCCGCGCTACCGCAATACTGTCGATCATCTGTTGTCCGCTGGCGCTAAGCGTCACTTCGCTGATCCGTCGATCATGACGGTTCGGTTGCTTACAGGCGAGTCCCTGGGCTTCCAGTTTTTTCACCTGGCGGCTGACGGTGGTGTAATCGCGCCCTAAATGATCCGCCAGTTCAACCACCCCCACCGGGCCATGGCGCCCTACCGCCACAAGCAGCGGAAACAGCATCTGTTCCAGCTGGACGCCGGCCGCCTGCAGGATCTGCTCATCGCGCAGCGGCTGGTTCATTACGCTGATGATATCCAGCAGCGCGCCGTGAAAGTCGGTAATGTCGTAGTCATTATGTGCATCTTGCATGTATTAATTTTCCGCGTATAGTGCTGTAAAACAATATGTGTATTTTACACATAATTCCCGACAGGAGATAATTTATGAAAGCAGCCGTGGTTTTTGATCTCGCAGAAGGCCCGGTTTGGGCCGATTTTATCAACCCGCAGCCCGCGCCCGGCCAGACGCTCATTGACGTCCGCGCCGCCGCGCTGAGCCATGTGGTTAAGGCCCGCGCATCCGGACGCCATTACAGCTTCGACGGCAATCTGCCCTTTGTGCCCGGTATCGATGGCGTCGGCACCACACCTCAGGGCCAGCGCGTCTACTTCGCCTTCCCCACCGCCCCCTTCGGCAGTATGGCGCAGCGGGCGCCGGTCGCCCTGCAGAATTGTCTGCCGCTGCCGGATGCGCTGGATGATATCCAGGCGGCGGCGATGGCCAACCCCGGTATGTCCGCGTGGGCATCGCTGGTGACACGCGCCCAGCTTCAGGCCGGCGAAACGGTGCTGATTAACGGCGCCACCGGCAGCGCCGGTCAGTTGGCGGTGCAGATTGCCCGCTATCTGGGGGCGAAAAAAATCATTGCAACCGGGCGCAATGCGCAGTCGCTCGCGGCGCTGGACGCCGATGAGTGTATTCAGTTAACCGCTGATGATAAAACCTTGAGCGGGCAATTTTCAGCGGTCAGCGCCGCGCAGATCGATGTGGTCATCGATTACCTGTGGGGACACAGCGCGGAATTATTATTGCCGGCACTGGCGAAATATACCCCTGCCGGCAGTCCGGTGCGCTATGTGCAGGTGGGTTCCCTGGCTGGCGCCGATATCGCGTTAAATGGCGCAGTGCTGCGTTCCGCCCCGCTCCTGCTGATGGGCAGCGGGATCGGTAGCCTGTCGGTATCGCAACTGCTGGCGGCGACCGGTGAAATGCTGCAGGCGGCGGTGCCGGGGAAATTGACCATCGCCACCCCCCCGCGGCCACTGCAGGAGATCGCGGCGGCCTGGCCGCAGGACGACAGCCAAAAGCGCACGGTTTTCACCCTCGGATAAAAAATCGCTTCCGCACAAAAGATGGGGTTGATATCTTAAATGAGAAATATTATCTTTCTCATCACTGAATAGTTGAGTAAATCACTCGGGTATTCAGTACGACATTGCTCACATTGCTTCCAGTATTTTTGCCCGCACTTGTGCGGGCTTTTTTTTACTCGCGACACACCTCACGCACCCGCTGCCGCAGTCAGCGGTGGCCGGGGCCTGCTCCAGACGCGGATGCCACGCCTGCGAAACCGTAATCACCTCGGTACTGACCGGCAGCGGATCGAGGGCCGCCAGCAAATTAAAATCGGGATCGTTCATTATCGCTCCAGTCGCCAGACAGGGCGTTTGCTGCAAGATATGAGTGCACTGGCGGCGTCTTCCGCCCGATCTCGGGCCTGATTATAGTGAAGACCTCCTTTCTGCAGCGAGAAACATCATGAAATCCGATCAGCACAACACTATCCTCATCGTCGGCGCCTCGCGCGGCCTTGGCCATGCTATGGCGGCGACGTTCCTGCAGCACGGCTGGGAGGTCATCGGCACCGTGCGCGATTTATCATCCCACACGCCGCTCCACGACCTGGCCAAGACGCATCCCCTGCGGCTACGCCTGGCGACGCTCGACATCCGCGATGAAGCCCAGCTGGCCGCGCTGCAGGCGACGCTTCCCCCGGCAAGCCTCGATATGCTGTTTGTCAACGCCGGTACCACCAATCGTGACCCATCGCAGACCATTGGCGACGTCTCCACCGAGGAGTTTTACCAGGTGATGCTCACAAACGCCCTGGCGCCGATGCGGGTTATCGAGCGCCTGCAGCAGGCGGTTAAACCGCAGGGGCTGCTCGGCGTGATGTCCTCCGGCCAGGGGAGTCTGACCAATAACCTTACCGGCCAGCGGGAACTCTATCGCGGGAGTAAAGCTGCGCTGAATATGTTCATGCGCAGCTTCGCCGCTCGCCCCTCCTCGGCCTCCCATCCGCTGGTGGTGATGGCCCCGGGATGGATCCGCACCGAGCTCGGCGGGGCAGATGCCCCGCTGACCATCGAAGAGACGATCCCACGCCTGGTGAACGTCCTGCTCGACAAACGGCAACGTCCGGGACTGGAGTATCTCGATTACCAGGGCCGTACCGTGCCCTGGTAATCCGTGCCGGAACAACCATCATATGGCCGCCCGGAAGTTAACCCCGCCCGGCGCGGCTTGCTACCGACCTTATTCTGCAGCACCTTCCCTATATTCCCGCATTATCGTTCAAAAAATGTGAATTATGTAAATCGAAGTGAAGAAAGTTGTTTTAAGGTCAACTTTTCTATGTAAATATTAAGGCAAATGATAACTATTCTTTTTATCATTTATAGAATCACACCGGGTCAGCGCAAGCCAGACGACGAATAACGTCGCTTTTGCGCGGTGTGATATGTGCTCATAACAAAAAATAAGCCTGCATTTATCATGGAAAAAAACGCTTCTCTGCCTTTCGGCAGTTTCAACTCATTGGCATTGTTTACAGGTCTGTGTCTGGGAGCCTCGCCGGCAGCAGGCATCGCAGCGGAAAATTCGGTCAAAAATAGTGAAGAGACGCTGGTAGTGGAAGCCGCTCCGCCTTCACTATACTCCCCCGGCGCTTCCGCCGATCCCAAGTTCAATAAACCGCTGGTCGATACCACCCGCACCATCACCGTGATCCCGGAACAGGTGATTAAAGATCAGGGCGTCACCAACCTGACTGACGCCCTCAAAAACGTTCCCGGCGTGGGGGCGTTTTATGCCGGGGAGAATGGCAGCTCAACCACCGGGGATGCCATCTTTATGCGCGGCGTGGATACCTCTAACAGCATCTATGTGGACGGCATTCGCGACATCGGCAGCGTGACGCGCGATACCTTCAATACCCAGCAGGTGGAAGTCATCAAAGGGCCCGCCGGCACGGACTATGGCCGCAGCGCGCCCTCCGGCTCGATCAATATGATCAGCAAGCAGCCGCGCCTTGACTCCGGGATCGACGGCTCGGCCAGCATCGGCAGCGCCTGGTCGCGCCGGGGCACTCTCGACCTGAACCAGGCGTTTAGCGACAACGCTGCGTTCCGTCTGAACCTGATGGGGGAAAAAACCCATGACGCTGGTCGGGACCGCATTGAAAACGAACGCTATGGCATCGCACCGTCGCTGGCCTTCGGCCTTGATACCCCAACTCGTCTGTATCTGAACTATCTGCACGTCCGGCAGAACAACACCCCGGATGGCGGGATCCCTACCGTCGGCCTGCCGGGCTATTCGGCGCCTTCGCCGAAGTATGCCGCACTCAACTCCGCCGGGAAGGTCGATACCAGCAATTTCTATGGCACCGACTCCGATTACGATAAATCTACTACCGACAGCGGTACCCTGCGCTTCGAACACGATCTGACGGAGAATACCACCGTGCGCAATACCACCCGCTGGTCGCGAGTGAAACAGGAGTATCTTTTGACCGCGGTGATGGGCGGCGCGAACAATATCACCGCCCCCGATATCAATGACGTCAACACCTGGAGCTGGTCGCGTCTGGTTAATACCAAAGATGTCAGCAACCGCATTCTGACCAACCAGACCAATATCACCTCGACTTTCAATACTGGCTCGATAGGCCATGACGTCAGCGCCGGCGTGGAGTTTACCCGGGAAAACCAGACCAACTATGGCGTTAACGCCAGGACCGCGCCGGCGGTGAATCTCTACCATCCGGTGAGCAACCTGTCGATTGGCGGGCTGGACAGAAACGGGGCGAACGCCAACGGCCAGACCGATACCTTCGGGATTTATGCCTTCGATACGCTGACGCTGACCGAGCGGATTGAGATCAACGGCGGGCTGCGTCTCGACAATTACCATACCAAATATGACAGCGCCACCGCCTGCGGCGGCAGCGGACGCGGGGCTATCGCCTGCCCGCCCGGACAGTCGACCGGCAGCCCGGTCACCACTGTCGATACCGCTAAATCCGGCAATCTGGTTAACTGGAAAGCCGGGGCGCTGTACCGCTTAACCGAGCAGGGCAATGTCTACGTCAACTACGCCATCTCACAGCAGCCGCCGGGAGGCAGCAGCTTCGCCCTGGCCGCCAGCGGCAGCGGCAACAGCGCTAACCGGACCGACTTTAAGCCGCAGAAGGCGAAATCCAGCGAGCTGGGCACCAAGTGGCAAATCTTCGACAACCGTCTGTTGCTCAGCGCGGCGTTATTCCGCACCGATATTGAAAACGAAGTGGCCGCCAACGATGACGGAACCTGGTCGCAGTACGGCAAAAAGCGCGTGGAGGGGTATGAACTCTCCGCGACCGGAAACCTGACCCCGGACTGGACGATTATCGCCGGCTACACTCAGCAGCATGCGACAGTGACGGAGGGACAGAACGTTGCACAGGATGGATCTTCCGCCCTGGCCTACACCCCGAAACATGCCTTTACGCTGTGGACGCAGTATCAGGCCACCAGCGATCTGTCCGTCGGCGGCGGTGTGCGCTATGTCGGAAGCCTGCGCCGGGGCAGCGATGGTGCAGTCGGTACCCCGGATCACACCGAGGGCTACTGGGTTGCCGACGCCAAACTGGGCTATCGGGTCAACAGCAACCTCGATCTGCAGCTCAATATGTATAACCTGTTTGATACCGATTACGTGGCCTCCATCAACAAGAGCGGCTATCGCTATCATCCGGGCGAACCCCGGACCTTTATGCTGACGGCGAACGTCCATTTCTGAGTCTGCGCGTGGGGCCGTTGCGCCCCACCTTTTAGAGAGAACACCGCGATGATGTATCACATTCCTGACGTGCTATCGACAGACCAGGTGGCGGAATTTACCCGGCAGCTGGCGCAGGCCGAGTGGGTCGACGGGCGGGTTACGGTGGGTAGCCAGGGGGCGGCCGTCAAACAGAACCAGCAGATCGATACCCGAACGCCGCTGTATGCCCGCCTGCAGGCCGCTGTGCTCGATATGCTGCGCGGCCATCCGCAGTTTTTTTCCGCCGCGCTGCCGCGGACGATTTCCGCGCCGTTGTTTAACCGCTATGGGCCAGGGGAGACCTATGGTTTTCACGTCGATGGCGCCGTTCGCCAGAACGGCGAGGCGGGCTGGATGCGCACTGATCTGTCAGCGACGCTGTTCCTATGCGATCCGGAGAGCTATGAGGGTGGCGAACTGGTGATTGAAGACACCTATGGCCAACATCGGGTGAAGCTCCCGGCCGGGCATCTGGTGCTCTATCCCGCCAGCAGCCTGCACTGCGTCACCCCGGTCACCCGCGGCGTCCGCCAGGCCTCTTTCCTGTGGATCCAGTCGATGGTCCGCGACGATAAGCAGCGTGCGATGCTTTACGACCTGGACCGCACCATCCAGTCTCTGAAGGCCCGCTTTGGCGACGGAGAAGAGGTCCTCTCCCTGCTCAACATGTATCACAACCTGCTGCGCCAGTGGACGGAAGTGTGATCCGCTGTTGATGACAGAGGCTTGCGGCAGACAGGTGTGACGAGACAATGAACTGGCCATCCGTTGGCCAGTTTACAGAAGAATTTAGAACCGATAGCCTGCGGAGAACATAAACACCCACGGATCCAGACGGGTGCTGACTTTCTGGTCCACGCCGCCGGCTTTGAATTTCACATCGGTATCGATATCCATGTACCACACCGACATATTCAGCAGCCAGTCGCGGTTAATCAGATAATCTAGGCCGACCTGCCCCGCCGCGCCCCAGGAGTCCTTCAGGCTCAGATCGGAAAGCCCGGCCGCCTTGCCGGTATCGTTAAAGTCTTCATTAAAGAAGGTGGTGTAGTTGATACCGGCCCCCACGTACGGGCGCACCTTGCTTTGCGCATCGCCAAAGTACCACTGCGCCATCAGGGTGGGCGGCAGCTGATGGACGGTGGCGATAGTCCCGGTTGGCCCGGTGCCGACCTTATGGCGGAACGGCGTCGCGGCAAGCAACTCCACGCCAATGTTATCGGTCGCCATATAGGTAAAGGTTAAACCCAGCTGGGTATTGTTACTGACGTTGAAACTGCCAAGGCTGCCTAACACATTGTCAGAGCCCTCCGTCGGTCGGACGGTGGCGGTCCCGGCACGAATGAAAAACTCACCCGCTTCATGCGCCCAGACGCTGCCGGTAGAAAGCGTGCCAAGAATCAATGCCGCCGCTGCTAACTTCTTCATATCCACTTCCTCATTATGGTTTTTCAGCGCGGCCAAATATACCTATAACGAGTTACGTTTGATCTGTTTTAGATCACACTAAGTCCTCAGATTTAACATTTATTGATCCAGATTAATTTTTGCTACCGATCGCAATGCCTTGAATTGTTCGCACATCAATTTTCACTTTTCGCGCAAAAATTTATTTCTGCCCCTCTTGCCGTCGCTGAGGCGGCTGGATAAGTTAACTGCCGACAATCTGTGTTGATGCGTTTTTTTCAGGTGTAATTATGAGTGAAATCAACCCGTGCATGACGTGCGGTGCCTGTTGTGCGTATTTTCGAGTCTCTTTCTACTGGGCGGAAGCCGACGATGCGGGCGGCCTGGTGCCCTCCGCGCTGACCGAACCGCTGACCCCTTTCCTGCGCTGCATGAGCGGCACCAATCAGCGCCAGAGCCGCTGCGCGGCCCTGTCTGGCGATATCGGCGACGCCGTTCACTGCACTATTTATGAAAACCGGACTTCGCCGTGTCGCGAATTCGCCATGTCCGGGGAAAATGGCGAGGAAAACGATGCCTGCAACCGGGCGCGGGCGCGCTACGGCCTGCCACCATTGCGGCCTCTTTACAAAGATATACCTGCCCTGACCGGCGCAGAGAGTGCTACGACGGAACGATTTGCGGTACAATCGCCGGCTAGTTAACACCTGCGACACTCAAGGAGAATGCATGTCTATCACGGCGAAGTCCGTCTACCGTGACACCGGGAATTTTTTTCGTAATCAGTTCATTACTATTTTACTGATTGCGCTGTTGTGCGCGTTTATTACGGTAGTACTTGGCCATGCCTTTTCACCCAGCGACGAGCAGCTGTCGATACTCAGCGAAGGCGATAACCTCGCCGGTAGCGCCGGGCTGTTCGAGCTGGTGCAGAACATGACGCCGGAGCAGCAGCAGGTTCTGCTGCGCGCCTCGGCGGCATCAACCTTCTCGGGTCTGGTAGGTAATGCGATCCTCGTCGGCGGCGTCCTGCTGCTGATCCAGCTGGTCTCCGCCGGTCATCGCGTTAGCGCCCTGCGCGCCATCGGCGCCTCGGCGCCGGTGCTGCCCAAGCTGCTGCTGCTGATCCTGTTCACCACCTTCCTGGTGCAGATGGGGATGATGCTGGTGCTGGTGCCCGGCGTGCTGCTGGCCATCGTGCTGGCCTTTGCGCCGATCATGCTGGTACAGGACAAAATGGGCATCCTCGGCGCCATGCGCAGCAGCATGCGCCTGGCGTGGGCCAATCTGCGGCTGGTGGCGCCGGCTATTATCGGTTGGCTGGTGGCGAAAACCCTGCTGTTACTGTTTGCTTCCAGCTTTGCCGCCCTGACGCCAAACGTCGGCGCGGTGGTGATTAATACCATCAGCAACCTGATTTCCGCCCTGTTGCTGATCTATTTATTCCGCGTGTATATGCTTATCCGCAGCTAATTTTAACCAGGACCGGGGCCTTCCCCGGTCCGTCCTGAAAGACGGGATCGATGTATGAAGCAGTTTCTGGATTTTTTACCGCTGGTGGTCTTCTTTGCCTTTTATAAGCTTTACGATATCTACGCCGCCACCACGGCGCTGATTGTGGCGACCGCCGTCGTGCTGATCTACAGCTGGGTGCGCTACCGGAAAGTGGAAAAAATGGCGCTGATCACCTTCGTGCTGGTGGCCGTCTTCGGCGGGTTAACCATCTTCTTCCATAATGATGAGTTTATTAAATGGAAGGTGACGGTGATCTATGCCCTGTTCGCCGGCGCGCTGCTGTTCAGCCAGTGGGTGATGAAAAAGCCGCTGATCCAGCGCATGCTGGGTAAAGAGCTGAGCCTGCCGCAGCAGGTCTGGTCGCGACTTAACCTGGCCTGGGCGGTGTTCTTTATTCTCTGCGGGCTGGCCAATATCTATATCGCCTTCTGGCTGCCGCAGAATATCTGGGTAAACTTTAAGGTCTTTGGTTTAACCGCCCTCACGCTGGTCTTTACCTTGCTGAGCGGGATCTACATCTACCGTCATATGCCGCAGGACGACCACCACTAACCCCTCCGCCGGCGCGCCATCGCGCGCCGCGCTCGCCCCCCTATAAGCTTACTGCACTGGCAAACATTCCCTGCAACCACACAACCTCAGCGCATACGCTGACAGCTTCCCGGCCACACTGTGTAGGCTCTCTTCACGATTTCTCTCAACTGCATAAAAAGTTGCGGTAATTGTGAGGATTTTATGGAGATTCATCTCGTTACATTGTAATGATAATTGTTATCATTAATATTCTCGATCTCATTTTGCATTGTTTTGAAAAGGATATTTACATGAGATCGCCGCAATATTCTGTGCCCACGACCCTGGCGCTGGTCATATCCAGTCTCCTCGCCCCTAACGCCTTTGCTGAAGAATCAGAACAAGATACCGAAACGATGATTGTGCGCAGTACGGCGGAAGAGGCGCTTAAGCAACAGCCCGGGGTGTCGATTATCACGGCTGAGGATATTGCTAAGCAGCCGCCGGTCAACGATCTCTCAGACATCATCCGTAAAATGCCCGGGGTGAACTTGACCGGCAACAGCGCCAGCGGCAGTCGGGGCAACAACCGCCAGATTGACATCCGCGGCATGGGGCCGGAGAACACCCTGATCCTGATAGATGGGGTACCGGTCACGTCACGTAACGCGGTTCGCTATAGCTGGCGCGGCGAACGCGATACCCGGGGCGACAGCAACTGGGTACCTGCCGAAATGGTCGAACGGATTGAAGTTCTCCGCGGTCCGGCAGCCGCGCGCTATGGTTCCGGCGCGGCGGGCGGAGTGGTCAATATCATTACCAAACGTCCGACCAACACCTGGCACGGTTCGCTGTCTTTCTTCACCAACCAGCCGGAAAACAACAAAGAAGGCACGACCAATCGCGCTAACTTCAATCTCAGCGGCCCACTGGCCGGCGAGGCGCTGACGATGCGCCTGTATGGCAATATCAATAAAACGGAACCCGACGCCTGGGATATTAACCATGCGCAAAACGGCTCTTACGCTGCGGGGCGCGAAGGGGTCCGCAATAAAGACATTAACGCGCTACTGTCATGGAAAATGACCCCGCAACAGATCCTCGATTTCAGCTACGCCTATAGCCGTCAGGGGAATATCTATGCGGGTGATACCCAGTACAGCAACGGCAATCTTAGCCCGAACGGGCTGGTGGACTCCCTGTACGGCCACGAAACTAATCGCCTCTATCGCCAGTCCTGGGGACTGACCTACAACGGTCTATGGGATTGGGGCCAGTCCAAAGCCGGTGTTTACTACGAGAAAACCAACAATACCCGCCTGCAGGAAGGCTCTACCGGCCGCGTCGAAGGCATGATCAACAGTGAAGATTATGCCACCAGCCGTCTGGAATCCTGGCGTACTACCTCGGAATTCAATGTGCCTTTCTTCTGGCTGGCGGACCAGACGCTGACGCTGGGAATGGAATGGAACCATGATCAGCTCGACGACCCGGCATCGATGCAGGCCACTAACAGCAACGGCGAGACTATCCCTGGGACCTCGGGCGACCCTACGCAACGCAGTACCAAAAACAGCGCCACCCTCACCGGTATCTATCTGGAAGATAATATCGAAGCCGTGCCCGGCACCAACCTGATCCCCGGCATTCGCTTCGATTATCATAATCAGTTTGGCAGTAACTGGAGCCCCAGCCTCAATCTGTCCCAGGAGCTCGGCGATATGGTCACGCTGAAGGCCGGTATCGCGCGCGTGTTTAAAGCGCCAAACCTCTATCAATCCAGTAAAGGCTATTTGCTCTCCACCCGCGGCAACGGTTGTCCAAACACGATCGCTGAAGGCAGCTGCTACCTGCTGGGTAACCCTGACCTCGACCCGGAGATCAGTATCAACAAAGAGATCGGTATCGAATTTAACCTTAATGGTTACGCTGCCGGAGTCACCTGGTTTCGCAACGATTACAAAAACAAAATCGTCTCCGGAACAGAGGTACTGGGCTATACCTCCAGCGGCAATAATATTTTGCAATGGCAGAACGGCGGCAAAGCCGTGGTCGAGGGGCTGGAAGGAAATCTGCTGATCCCGGTGCTGAGAGATGTCCTCAGCTGGCGGACCAATGCCACCTGGATGCTCAAATCTGAAAGTAAAGAGACTGGCAACCCGCTGTCGGTTATCCCGAAATATACCGTTAACACGATGCTCGACTGGCAGGTAAACGACGCCCTGTCTGCGAATGTGAACTGGACGCTTTATGGCCGTCAGAAGCCGCGTCAGTATGCGGAGATCCGCAACGAAACCGGGACCCTTGCCACCACCGAGGTTGGCGCCTATTCCATCGTGGGTATTGGTACTCAGTATCAGCTAAACCGGGATATTCGCCTGAATGCCGGAATAAGTAATCTATTTGATAAACAACTGTATCGCGAAAATGCCGGCGCCTCGACCTACAATGAGCCTGGCCGCGCGTATTACGCCGGCGTTACCCTCTCCTTCTGAACCACCGCGCCCGCGCCAGCGGGCGTATTCCCCTATTCTCACTGCGCTATTTTCATAGTAGCATCCCGCTGATCGTCTTTGACCACAACAGAGTAGAGCATGACAACAACAGATCTCGCCCCAAAGGGCGAAATGGTTTTACGCACCCTGGCAATGCCGGCGGATACCAATGCCAACGGGGATATTTTTGGCGGCTGGCTGATGTCGCAGATGGATATTGGCGGCGCCATTATGGCCAAAGAGATCGCCCAGGGTCGCGTGGTGACCGTGCGGGTGGATGGGATGACCTTTTTACGTCCGGTCGCCGTTGGCGACGTGGTGTGCTGCTACGCCCGCTGCGTGAAGCGCGGCAACACCTCGGTGACAATCAATATCGAAGTGTGGGTGAAAAAAGTTTCTTCAGAACCGATTGGCCAGCGCTACAAGGCGACGGAAGCGCTGTTTATCTACGTTGCCGTTGATAATCAGGGAAAACCACGTCCTCTGCCAGCGGAATAAGAAGGTGCCCGGCTTGCCGGGCACCTGACTTACAGAAAGCCCAGCAGCGAAAAGAAAAAGTAACCGATGACAATCACGATCACCGGCAGCACGTACAGTGGGAAATACTGCACCAGGATAGTATGGCGCGGTACCACAATGCGTTCAGCAAGCTGCTCGCGGGTTAACCCATCTGCGCCTTTGGCCTGTTCGAGGATCAGCTGATCCTCAATCCCCTCGCGGAGAAATTTCGCCTGCCGCGCCATTCGCGCGCCGGAAGCCTGCAGGGCCATGCCGACGAACACCAGAATGAAGATGATCCAGAAGCCGATGTTCAGGCTATGGTGAAAATCCGGCAGCGGCGAGTTGTACCAGAAAAAGTTCAGGAACGGCGTGTTAAAGCGCATCATCTCAATCATCACGTGCGCAAAATCCATCATTACCGCATCAATGCCGGGTTTCTTTTCACTGTGCTCATACATAAATTTGAGCACAGAAATCAGCGTCGACAGCACGGCGGGAATAAAGATAACCCATCCTAAAATGCGTTTGATAACCGCTATGCGTCCAGCTTGTTGGTACGTCATGAGTTCCCCTTGTTAAAGACGCGTTGGTGGTTCGCCTGCTGCCTGTTGCGTGGCGCTGGCTTCCCTCGCTCCCCCGAGTATGTCGGGTATAAGTCTATCTGCCACGGCGAATTTCGCCCAATAATGCGCGGTATGATATACCATGATTGCCGATTCGTTTATCTGATTACGCAACAGGAGAAGGACATATGTCAGCGAAGCGCCGCATTGAGGCCGCGATATTTGATATGGACGGGTTGCTGATTGACTCGGAGCCGCTCTGGGATCAGGCGGAGGTCGAGGTCATGGAGAGCCTGGGAGTGGATACCCGTCGCCGCGATGAACTGCCCGACCTGCTCGGTCTGCGAATCGACCTGGTGGTGGATCTGTGGTACGCGCAGCAGCCGTGGCACGGCGTAGACCGGGCGGAAGCTACCGCGCGCATTATTCGTCGCGCCATTGAGCTGGTGGAAGCCTCACGCCCGCTGCTGCCGGGCGTACGCGAGGCAGTGGCCCTGTGTAAAGCTCAGGGCTTAAAGGTGGGCCTGGCCTCGGCCTCGCCGCTGATGATGCTGGAGAAAGTGCTCGATATGTTTGAACTGCGCGACCAGTTTGATGCTCTCGCCTCCGCGGAGCATTTACCCTGGAGCAAACCGCACCCGCAGGTCTACCTCAACTGCGCCGCTGCCCTGGGAGTCGACCCGCAGCGCTGCGTCGCGCTGGAGGATTCGGTCAACGGCATGATCGCCAGCAAAGCCGCGCGCATGCGGTCTATCGTGGTGCCGGAAGCGGAGAACAGCCGCGACCCGCGCTTTGCGCTGGCGGACGTCAAGCTTCCGTCACTGCTGGCACTCACTGCTGAGAACTTGCTCGGCTAAGACCGCTGGCGGGTGCAACAATCGCTGTCACGCCGCCAGCAACAAAATCAAAACATTGTTTCATTTTAATTGTAATTTTGTTTTCCTCCCTCTATGCTGGTCACAGGTGGCGTCATCGTACGCCAGTAGATCAGCTGACAGAGGTGAATATGGTACTGAACGCCTTCGACCTGACGGGTAAGGTCGCCATCGTGACCGGTTGCGATACCGGCCTGGGACAGGGAATGACGCTGGGCCTGGCGCAGGCCGGGTGCGATATCGTCGGCATCAACCGTAAAATTCCCCATGATACGGCCGCCCAGGTGCTGGCGCTGGGCCGCCGCTTTCACGCCATTCAGGCGGATCTCAGCCAAGAGAATGATATGAGCGGTCTGGTCGACCAGGCGGTGGCGGCGATGGGCCGGGTCGATATTCTGGTCAACAACGCCGGAATTATCCGCCGCCATGATGCCCTGACCTTCACGGAAAGCGACTGGGACGCGGTGATCGACCTGAATCTCAAAGCGGTTTTCTTTCTCAGCCAGGCGGTCGCCAGGCAGTTCATTCGCCAGGGGGAAGGCGGGAAAATCATTAACATCGCCTCGATGCTCTCGTTTCAGGGCGGGATCCGCGTCCCCTCCTACACCGCCTCGAAAAGCGGCGTGCTGGGTTTGACCCGTCTGCTGGCCAACGAATGGGCTGGCCAGGGTATCAACGTCAACGCCATAGCGCCCGGGTATATGGCCACCAATAACACCCAGGCGCTGCGCGAAGATGAAGAGCGTAACCAGGCGATCCTCGAGCGCATTCCCGCTGGTCGCTGGGGAGCGCCGAAAGACCTGCAGGGGCCGGTGGTGTTTCTCGCCTCATCAGCGGCCGACTATATTAACGGCTATACGCTGGCCGTCGATGGCGGATGGCTGGCGCGCTGAGAGTTTGTGACAAAGAGTTACACCGTCACCTCTTCCGTACACTGTATAAAAACCCTATACTGTATGAATCGACAGTTTAGGGTGTGTTATCATGACGGCGGAAGGCCATCTCTTCTTTTCAATCGCCTGCGCAGTATTTGCCAAAAACGCAGAGTTAACGCCGGTGCTGGCGCAGGGCGACTGGTGGCATATTGTGCCCTCGGCGGTATTGACCTGCCTGCTGCCGGACATCGATCACCCAAAGTCGTTTCTTGGCCAACGGCTGAGCTGGATCTCAAAGCCCGTGGCGCGGGCCTTTGGCCACCGCGGCTTCACCCACAGCCTGCTGGCCGTCTTTGGCGCGCTGACGCTGTTCTATCTGAAAGTGCCTGACAGCTGGATTGTCCCGGCAGACGCTCTCCAGGGCCTGGTGCTGGGCTATCTCAGCCACATTCTCGCCGATATGCTCACCCCCGCCGGTGTGCCGCTGCTGTGGCCCTGTCGCTGGCGCTTCCGGCTGCCGATCCTTGCGCCGCGCAAGGGCAATCAGCTCGAACGCGCCTTGTGTATGGCGCTGTTCGTCTATGCCGTCTGGATGCCGCAGACGCTGGCGGACAACAGCGCGATACGCTGGTCATCCGGGGTGATCAATTCCCTGCAGATCACCTTCAATCGCTTTATAAGTCACCAGAGTGGGCGATAAAGCGGCGGAAAACGCCATTTGGTTATAACCCATTCCATTTGAATATAAGTCCTTGATAACGCCTTCTGCTAACCTTGCCGTCATAAGAGCTGGTTATCCACCAGCCCAGGTTATAAAAATATCAGGAGAACGGGGATGAACTTTCCATTAATAGCGAACGTAGTCGTGTTCGCCGTATTACTGTTTGCGCTGGGGCAAACACGCCATAAACAGTGGAGCCTGGCCAGAAAAGTGCTGGTCGGTCTGGCGACTGGCGTGGTCTTTGGTCTGGCGCTGCAGCTGATCTACGGGTCTGACAGCCAGGTGCTGAAGGATTCCATCCAGTGGTTCAATATCGTCGGCAACGGTTACGTCCAGCTGCTGCAAATGATTGTTATGCCGCTGGTCTTCGCCTCTATCCTTAGCGCGGTGGCCCGCCTGCACAATGCCTCGCAGCTGGGGAAAATTAGCTTCCTGAGCATCGGTACTCTGTTGTTCACCACCCTGATCGCCGCCCTGGTTGGCGTGCTGGTGACCAATATGTTCGGCCTCACCGCCGAGGGTCTGGTCCAGGGCAGCGCGGAGACCGCCCGTCTGAACGCCATCCAGAGCAACTATGTAGGGAAAGTAGCGGATCTCAGCGTCCCGCAGCTGATCCTTTCCTTCGTGCCGAAGAACCCGTTTGCTGACCTGACCGGGGCTAACCCAACCTCCATCATCAGCATCGTCATTTTCTCGGCGTTCCTCGGCGTCGCAGCGCTTAAGTTGCTGAAAGAGGATGTGGAAAAAGGCCAGCGCGTGCTGACCGCGATCGATACCCTGCAGGGCTGGGTAATGAAGCTGGTTCGTCTGGTCATGCAGCTGACCCCTTACGGTGTGCTGGCCCTGATGACCAAAGTGGTTGCCGGGTCGAATTTGCAGGACATCATCAAGCTTGGCGGCTTCGTGGTAGCCTCGTACATTGCGCTGGGTATTATGTTTGTCGTCCACGGCCTGCTGCTGGCGATTAACGGCGTCAGCCCGCTGAAGTACTTCCGTAAAGTCTGGCCGGTGATCACCTTCGCCTTTACCAGCCGCTCCAGCGCCGCCTCCATTCCGCTGAACGTTGAGGCGCAAACCCGTCGTCTCGGCGTACCGGAGTCGATTGCCAGCTTCTCCGCCTCCTTTGGCGCCACCATCGGCCAGAACGGCTGCGCCGGTATCTATCCGGCAATGTTGGCGGTGATGGTCGCGCCGACCGTGGGCATCAACCCGCTGGATCCGATGTGGATTGCCACCCTCGTGGGCATCGTCACCGTCAGCTCGGCGGGCGTCGCCGGGGTGGGCGGCGGCGCGACCTTCGCCGCGCTGATCGTTCTGCCGGCGATGGGCCTGCCGGTGACCCTGGTAGCCCTGCTCATCTCCGTCGAACCGCTGATCGATATGGGGCGTACCGCGCTGAACGTTAACGGCTCAATGACCGCCGGGACGCTGACCAGCCAGTGGCTGCGCCAGACCGACAAGTCGATCTTCGATAGTGAGGAAGAAGCCGAACTGGCGCATCGCTAAACGGCAAGCACAAAAAAACCGCTGATCATTCAGCGGTTTTTTTATTTCTGCAGCCGACTCAGGCTTCAATCTCACCTTCCTGACGCACCTGGTTAGCCCAGCGCTGCGCCGACTCCGGCACGCTGAATGCCGGTGAGCGACGGAAATGCTCCCCCATCAGCAGAAAAGCGACATACTTCCCGCGCAAAATCCAGACATCGCGAAAATGGTCCATTTTCACGGCATGTTCCGGAGGCGCAGGCTCCACGCGCGGCACGTAGCTAATGACAGGGCGATTTTGTTGGCGCAATGGTTTCATAACAAATGGATTCACTAAACATAGCGGGAAACAGAAACCTCTATCATAGCCGATTGTGGCCCCGTTCGTCGCCCCTTCGCCGCCGATGCGCATTTTAGGATAACTCCCTGCCCCCTCGCCGGGCGCAGACAGCGTAATGTTCTATAGTTAGAAGGGTTTTGGTCTATCAACGACCACTTTTAGCAATGAAAGCAGGAGACGAGTAATGTCTGATAAGCACCCGAACCCTCACCAACAGCAGGCACCGGTCCACGACAGCGAGGAAGCGCAACCGGGTCTCGATTCGCTGGCGCCGGACGATCGGGAGTGGCGCCCCACGCCGAAACCTACCGCTCCGGGCGTCGAACCCACCGCCCCAGGCAGCCTGAAAGCGCCCGATACTCATAACAGCAAACTGGATTCCCTGGAGGCGCAACGCAAAGGGGGGGAAGATTTTCCGCTGACCACCAACCAGGGCGTGCGCATTGCTGACGATCAGAATTCGCTGCGCGCCGGTAGCCGCGGCCCAACGCTGCTGGAAGATTTTATCCTGCGGGAGAAGATCACCCACTTTGACCACGAGCGTATTCCGGAGCGTATCGTTCATGCCCGCGGCTCTGCCGCCCACGGCTACTTCCAGCCCTACAAAAGCCTGGCTGCGTTGACTAAAGCCGATTTTCTTTCGTCAGCCGATAAAATCACCCCGGTGTTTGTACGCTTTTCCACCGTGCAGGGCGGCGCGGGGTCGGCGGACACCGTCCGTGATATTCGCGGCTTCGCTACCAAGTTTTACACTGACGAAGGGATTTTTGACCTGGTGGGCAACAACACACCGGTCTTCTTCATCCAGGACGCGATGAAGTTCCCCGACTTTGTCCACGCCGTGAAGCCTGAACCCCACTGGGCCATCCCACAAGGGCAGAGCGCCCACGATACTTTCTGGGACTATGTTTCCCTGCAGCCGGAAACGCTGCACAACGTGATGTGGGCGATGTCGGATCGCGGCATCCCGCGCAGCTATCGCACCATGGAAGGCTTCGGGATCCACACCTTCCGTCTGATTAATGCCGAGGGCAAAGCCACCTTCGTTCGCTTTCACTGGAAACCGGTCGCCGGCAAGGCCTCGCTGGTGTGGGATGAAGCGCAGAAGCTGACCGGCCGCGACCCCGATTTTCATCGCCGCGATCTATGGGAGGCCATCGAAGCCGGGGACTACCCGGAATTTGAGCTTGGCCTGCAATTGATCCCCGAAGAGAATGAATTTGCTTTTGACTTCGACCTGCTCGATCCCACCAAGCTGATCCCCGAGGCGCTGGTGCCGGTGCAGCGGGTTGGCAGAATGGTCCTCAACCGCAACCCGGATAACTTCTTTGCCGAAAATGAACAGGCGGCCTTCCATCCCGGACATATCGTCCCGGGCATTGATTTCAGCAACGATCCGCTGCTGCAGGGGCGTCTCTTCTCTTACACCGATACGCAAATTAGCCGCCTGGGTGGGCCGAACTTCCATGAAATCCCCATCAACCGTCCGACCTGCCCGTATCATAATTTCCAGCGTGACGGGATGCACCGGATGGACATTGACACCAATCCGGCCAACTACGAGCCCAACTCGATTAACGACAACTGGCCGCGCGAGACGCCGCCTGCCGCCAAACGCGGTGGCTTTGAGTCCCTCGCCGAGCGCGTCGACGGCGAAAAAATCCGCCAGCGCAGCCCTTCGTTCGGCGAATATTACGCCCAGCCGCGCCTGTTCTGGCTGAGCCAGACGCCGATTGAACAGCAGCATATTATCGATGGTTTCAGCTTCGAACTCAGCAAAGTGGTCCGCACCTGGATCCGCGAGCGGGTGGTCGATCATCTGGCCCACATTGATACTAAGCTTGCGGAAGCGGTTGGGGCGAACTTAGGCATCGAACTGAGCGACGATCAGCGCAACATTACCCTGCCCGCCCCGGTCAATGGCGTGGAGAAAGACCCCAGCCTCAGCCTCTACGCCGACGCCGAAGGAGATGTGAAAGGTCGCGTGGTGGCAGTCCTGCTCAACGAACGCACCTCAGCGCAGGATCTGGTTCAGCTCCTGCAGGCGCTGCAGGCCCAGGGCGTGCACAGCAAGCTGCTCTACTCGCGAATGGGCGAAGTCATTGCCGACGATGGTTCTCCGCTGCCGATCGCCGGCACCTTCGCCGGCTCCCCGTCGCTGACGGTGGATGCGGTGGTGGTGCCCGGCGGCGACCTCAGCGCCCTGAGTCAGAGCGGTGACGCGCGCTATTACCTGCTGGAAGCCTATAAACATCTGAAGCCGATCCTGCTGGCAGGGGATGCGCGGCAGCTGACGTCCGTTCTGCAAGTCCCGACCCAAGGTGAAGAGGGGGTCATCGTCACCGATGCGCTCGACACGCCAGCGGCGGACAAACTGCTCGCCCTGATGACGGCCCACCGCGTGTGGTCGAGAAGCCCGAAAATCGCCGCTATTCCGGCGTAGTAAAAAGCCCGGCACGCTGTGCCGGGCTTGATTCACTTTCCCTTTCCCCCGTCGGGCTTACACGTCGCGGTAGGTTCCCAGACGATAACCCCGGTCGGCCACCGCCGCTTTCAGTGAAGCAGATGTCAGCACATCAAGCTCATCCAGTCGCGGATAGCAGTAGGCGCTGCCCATAATGATCCGATCGACATAAGCCGGATGACACATCACCTCCAGGGAGCGCTCCCCGCGGGCGATGGAGGCATCCAGCGTCTGCAGAAACAGTTCCTCAGAGACCGCTTCGCCGTAAAACTCGCTGCTGAAGCCGGCGCTGCTGCGCGCCGCCTGCTGGTCGAGCCCACTCTGCGCCGCCACCTGGCGGTCAATGCGTAACGCAATGCCCTTCTCGCGGGCAAAGGCCGCGACGATGGGATAAATCTGGGCGAACATATGAACATGGTGATGGCTGTCGATATGCGTCGGCTCATGGCCGAAGAGTTCGACAAAACGATGGTACTGACACGCCAGCTCGTGGGCGATCTCTTCCAGCGGCAGGCTATCTTCTTCCGCCTGCTGCCAGATCCATTTGCCCAGCCGGCCATCGCGGGTTAATCCCGGCATGGCCGACAGCGGCTCGCCCAGCGTCAGTACAAAGTGCATACCGACCGCCAGCTCCGGAGTACTGCGGCTCAGCTGGGCGGCGTGGTCAATGGCCGCGCCGTTGACCAGCGCGGTGGTCGATGTCACCACGCCGTTGCGACAGGCCTCGATAATGCCGTAGTTCTGCCCTTTACTGAGGCCGAAGTCGTCGGCATTGACGATCAATACGCGTTCCATTTGCTACTCCCGTTACGATTTTAGTTTTTCGATCGTCGCCGCAAAGTTCGGCAGCCATTTTTCATGCGCCAGAATCATCTCCCGCGCCAGCTGTTCGGCGTCACGATCGGAATGGATCAGCGGGCTTAAGTTCAGCGCCAACAGGACATCGTTCAGCTCACCGCTGATCGCCGCCTGGCTGGCCGCCACTTCGAACCCCTTGATGGTGTAGATAAGCCCTAACACCTTCTCATCGAAATGAGTAATGCGCGGCGTCGGCTTCGCGCCGTCGCGGCCTAAGGTGCAGCTCATCTCTACCGCCCAGTCCGCCGGGATATTATCGACATGACCATGATGCGGGATATTCACATAGTGCTCAGTCTGCTTGTCGTTATAGATGGCATTGATTACTTCGCAAGCGGCATCAGAGTAATAGGCCCCGCCGCGCTGCTCCAGCTCCTTCGGCTTAACGTTAAGATCCGGGTTTTTATACAGCTCGAACAGCTGTTTCTCCACCTTCTGCACCACCTGGGCGCGCGCACCGCCTTTGTAGTACTCGCCCATCTCAATCGCCAGCATCTCTTTTGGCTTAAAGTAGTAGAGCAGGTAAGAGCATGGGATCAGGCGCAGGGAGCGGATCAGCCCTTCGCTAAACGGCAGGTCGAAGATGTTTTTCACCGAGTTCGCGGTCAGACGGCCGGAGGCCACGCCGTCCAGCAGTTCATCGAAGCGCGAGACGCCGTTAACCAGCACGTCGCGGACGAACACCAGGTGGTTGAGACCAAACAGGTCGATATTCAGCTCATCGCTCGGGCTCAGCTGCAGCACGTCGGTGATGAACATCTTCATGCCGATAGGAATGTTGCACACGCCGATAAAGCGTTTGAAATTGGTGTGGCGATAGACCGCCTCGGTGACCATGCCCGCCGGGTTGGTGAAGTTGATGATCCATGCGTCGGGGCAAATTTCCTGCACATCTTTCACGATATCGAAAATCACCGGGATGGTGCGCAGTCCTTTAAACAACCCGCCCGCCCCGTTGGTCTCCTGACCCAGGTAGCCGTGACTCAGCGGGATGCGCTCATCTTTTTCACGCGCCTTCAGCTGGCCCACGCGCAGCTGAGTGGTGACGAAATCTGCGCCCTGCAGCGCTGCGCGGCGATCCAGCGTTTTATAGACTTTCATCGGCACGCCGGCTTTTTCCACCATCCGCTGGCACAGCGCGTGGATAATATCGAGCTTCTCCTGGCCCTCTTCGACGTCTACCAACCATAGTTCGCTTACCGGCAGTTCATGATAACGTTTCAGAAATCCTTCCAGTAATTCCGGGGTATAGCTGCTGCCGCCGCCAATAGTGACTACTTTTAATTTCTGGCTCATCTTTTTCTCCCTTAGGCGCTGCGCCTGGACGCAGGCCGCTCTCCGCAACAATGCGGACAGTTAACTTGAATGATTTTCGGTATAAACCTGGCGGCGAACGCCGCGCGGGTTTAATTAATACTGGTCAAATGTTTGCGATAACTGCTCGGCGTAAACGACGTCAGTTTTTTAAAGGTTTTAATAAACAAGCTCGGGCTGCTGTAACCTGATTCATACGCAATATCCGTCACCGAATAATTGGTAATTTCCAGCTGTTTTTTGGCAAAGTTGATACGGATATCATTAATTATCTGCATCGGCGTTTTACCATAATAGCGCTGGGTCGCCCGGGTTAAATATTCCTGCGTTTTTCCGGATAAGCGAACCATATTTTCGAGAGCGCCTTCACCGAATTTCAGCTTATCATGCATGGCTTCCACGGTATTTTTTAACCATTGCGGCGTCACGTCGGCAACCGGCTCTTCACGATAGTGGCGTAAACGGTTAATGACATAAAAAGAGACCAGCTCGATAAATTCGTCAAATTCCGTTTCGCGAAAATTGAGTGAGGCGATGACCGACTCAACGTAGCCGAGAAAAGCGCTCTGCACGGCGTAGACTTGCGAAGCCACCAGACCAAACGGCAGCAGCGGCAGGTAGTGTTTCTCAAAGAAGCGTCTGCTGATGCCGACGTTAAGGATGCGCGTCGCCCCGAACTCGTAAAAGCTCTGGTGGTGCGAGCCCATCGGGATAAAGACGAAATCCCCGCGCTCCAGCAGCACCCGTTTGCCATTGATCTCCTGGTAATAGCGCCCGGTTAACACCACGGTAAATTCGTAGTAATCATGCTGGTGAAGCCCGCTCACGCTTTCCGTTTTGTTATAGATGACCACATGAAAGTTCTTCCCGTTGAACAGCTGTTGTTCTCTGGCGGTACTGATCTCGGTGGTCATCATTCTGGGCTGCCTCATCGTCGCGATGGCCTATTGTACCTTCTCGTGCAGCTCAATCAATTCGGCCACCAGCTCACGAGCCAGCATGGAGGTCATCAGATGGTCCTGGGCATGCACCAGCACCAGGCTGACCTTCATTTTCCCTTCGCCCTCGTCGCTTTCGATAAGCTGGGTCTGCACGCGATGCGCCTCGCTCAGCGCCTGGCGCGACTGCTCCATCATCGCTTTCGCTGCGGCAAAGTCGCCCTGCTTCGCCTGCTTCAGCGCGCCATAGGCCAGGCTACGGGCTTGTCCGGAGTTGATAATCAGCCCCATCACTACCTCTTCGAGGTCATTTTCCGGGGTCTCTACCGCGTCGATGTTGTCCAGATCAAACATAATATTTCCCTCATTTATCAGGCGGTACGGGACGCTGCCCGTACCGCGCGGTATCAGAATTTAAGTGCGTTAGCGATGTCTTCTTCGCTCTCTTCCTGCTCGATAACGGTCTGTGCTTTATTCGACAGCACCACAAACGGCAGGTAGACCAGGGTAGCGACGCCAAGGTTGAACAGGGCCACCAGCAGGGCGGCAACGCTGCCGTTACTGTTAAAGAACGCTCCCAAACCGGTCGGCATAGTCCACGGCGCCAGGTTGGTCACCGGTGGGATAATCCCCAGGCTGTAGGCCGCCAGCGTAATGGCCGCCAGAATCGGCTGAACCAGCACGAACGGGATGAACATCACCGGGTTCATGATGATCGGTAGACCAAACAGAATCGGTTCGTTAATCTGGAAGATGCCTGACGGCAGCGCCAGCTTAGCAACCTGACGATGGTCAGCGCGGCGAGAAGCGATAAAGATGGCGATAATCAGACCCAGCGTCGCCCCGGAGCCACCCAGCAGGATGTAGGAGTCGAGCATCGGTTTAGCCCAGAAGTGGAACTGTTTGCCCGCTTCGATGGCCGCATCAACAGAGCCGTACTGGTTGTACAGCGCGATGTTTTCCAGCGCCCACGGCGTCATGATGCCGTTATCCAGGGCGGTAAGCGCCAGAGAACCGTGCACACCGAAGAACCACAGCAGAGAGTTAAAGATAACGTATGCCCAGCCAACCACGCTGCCCATCGCCGCCAGCGGCGTCGAGATAGAGTCCATGATGATCTGGTGGAAGTTGCTGCCATAGCTCGCCAGGGCCCACGAAATAATGCCGAAGATGGAGAGGATCAAGAAGCCCGGGATCAGCGCTGAGAAAGAGCGTGATACCGACCCCGGCACGCTGTCCGGCAGTCTAATCACCCAGTTGCGACGGATCACGAAGGTGAACAGTTCCGCAACGACCAGACCGATAATCATCCCGGAGATGATGTTCTGCCCGCCCAACCAGTTGGCGCCCACCGCATAGGCTTCGCCCACGCTATACGGGGTCACGGTCATGAAGGCCGCCACCGCCAGCAGGCCAGCTGCCATCGGGTCAACTTTGCGCTCTTCCGCCAGCGCGGAGCCGATAAAGAACGGCGCCATTAGCGACATAATCCCGAGGGTGCCGTTATAGACGTTTCCACCGATAGCCTTAAAGCCGTTTAAGGTTTCAATGGTGGAGGCATCCAGGCGAATGCCCATGGAATAAAAGAAAGAGCCTTCGCCGAAGCTCAGAAAAACGTTGTTAATTAACACAAACATGGCCCCGGCGAGGGTCAACGGCATTAATTTAATAAATCCATTTTTTATTGCATTAATATGCGGCTGCTTTCCTATTTTCACTGCAAAAGGAAGGAGTACCTTTTCAAGCGAATCGATCACTTTACTCATAGTCAATACCCTTAAAAGCCGCAATAAACTATTACGGCGATGATGTATGAAATTACTCTTTGACGGGAAAATAAACTCATTATTTTTTGACGTCCGGCAACAGGCAGCCGCCAGGCGTCAAAATACATCGAGTTTTAAAAGTTAAAATTATTGTGCTGCAGCTTTCTTAATAGCCGCGACGGCGGCTTTCAATACCCCTAAACCATCAACTTTGCCATAGAGAAGGGAGTCGATAACTTCAACCGGTTTATTCGGCAGCAGGCGCTGAATTTCCGGTAACATATACGCAATTTGTGGCCCTAATAATACTACGTCGGCTTCCGGCCCTTTTTCGCCCGCGAGGGTTTCGGGATAGGCTTCAATAATGACCGGGACTTCATATTTTTCCGCCTGCGCCCGCATTTTGGAGACCAGCAGTGACGTGGACATGCCTGCCGAGCAGAAGAGATAAATGTGTTTCTTTTCCATGAACGCTTCCTCAATGTGTGAGACCAGGGCCTTCAGTAACCGCTGAGAGCCGGTAAGACTGGTAACATCCGGTTAATTCTGTTTATGAGTTGAGTATACGGCAAGCTGAGCCGCCAGGATAATTCGCTGTTGAACAGAATTGTCTCTCATTGACCTCCGGTTTTGACTACCCTCACATTTTCATCCAAATAATTCGCGCAATTAAATAAGCATCATGACTCACAAAAAAGCCCGACCAGTGGTCGGGCTTACGTAGAAGTCAGTAAACAGTAGGAAGCTTACCTGGCGTTGCGCGGGTCGGTATCATACTCGGCGCAGGTCTGGTAGCCGGAGTTCATGACGTGACCCGTTTCGTCGAGGGCCACAAAGTAGGTTTCAACTTTACCATCTCGTTGACCGAGGATATAGGTCTGGCAGGTGCCGCGGGCATGGACCATGGTGACTTCCGTTGAAGGTTTGCCGGCGATCTGCATCACCTGCTGACGCGACATCCCTTTCTTCACATCTTTCACCACCGGCTGGGTAAACTGGTCTTTGGTACGATCGTAAGCGGTACAGCCCGCCAGTAAGGTTAACGCGACGGTGACGCCCAGTATTCCTGCTAAGCTTTTGTTCATTTTGGTTCCTCTTTTCTACTGTGTAACGATAAGCCTGGAATAAATAGTGTTATTTTTCAAGCCGAACAGCGAAATCATGTCAGGTTATGTTATTGCGTAAACAGGATTGTTCTGCCGAAGTCGGACGGCGGCGCAATGCGCGGTACAGCATCTATAATGAAAACCTATGTCATTGATTGCCTTCTTTTCCGGCAGTCAAAACCCCGGTCCTTGTCGTTTCAGCGGCAAAGAGGTAGCTTTAAGCCAACAGCTTGCCAAACAGATTCACTTTCGGAGGGCGCGATGACGCTACAACAAGAGATTATTCAGGCGCTGGGCGCAAAGCCGCAGATTGATGTCGCAGGCGAGATCCGCCGCAGCGTCGATTTCCTGAAGTCATACCTGCAGACCTACCCGTTTATTAAATCGCTGGTGCTGGGTATCAGCGGCGGTCAGGACTCCACCCTGACGGGAAAACTGTGCCAGATAGCGATTAACGAACTGCGTGCCGAAACCGGCGACAGTAGCCTGCAGTTTATCGCCGTCCGTTTACCCTATGGCGTGCAGGCTGATGAGCAGGACTGCCAGGACGCCATCGCATTTATCCAGCCTGACCGGGTGTTGACAGTCAATATTAAAGCTGCGGTGCTGGCCAGCGAACAGGCGCTGCGCGAAGCAGGCATCGAACTGAGCGACTTCGTTCGCGGAAATGAAAAAGCCCGTGAGCGAATGAAGGCCCAGTACAGCATCGCCGGAATGACCAAAGGAGTTGTGGTCGGTACCGACCATGCGGCGGAAGCGATTACCGGCTTTTTCACCAAATATGGCGACGGCGGCACCGACATCAACCCAATTTTCCGCCTGAACAAACGTCAGGGCAAACAGCTGCTGGCCCATCTCGGCTGCCCGGAACATCTGTATAAGAAGCTGCCCACCGCCGACCTGGAAGACGATCGCCCCTCCCTGCCGGATGAAGTGGCCCTGGGTGTCACCTACGAGAACATCGACGATTATCTGGAAGGCAAAACGCTGGACCCGAGCATCGCCAAAACGATCGAGGGCTGGTATCTGAAAACCGAACACAAGCGCCGGCCGCCGATCACCGTCTTTGACGATTTCTGGAAAAAATAGTCTCTCCCCCCGCCCCGGCCTGCGCCGGGGTTATTTTTTGCCCTTTTCGCCGCAAAAATGGCCTGCTATACTGGATGGATAGACAGTATCAGGAGTTATTGTGGCCAGAAAGCAATCAGCCCCGCGTCTCGAGTTTGAGGCGGCGGCGATCTATGAATATCCCGAACATCTTCGCCCGTGGCTGGAGGCGCTGCCGAAGCTGCCGGGCGTCTATCAGTTTCACGGCGACAGCGACACGATGCCGCTCTATATCGGTAAGAGCGTCAACCTCCGCAGCCGGGTGTTATCCCACCTGCGCACCCCTGAAGAGGCCGCGATGCTGCGTCAGTCGCGGCGTATCACCTGGCAGCGCACCGCTGGCGAGCTGGGAGCGCTGCTGCTGGAGGCGCGGTTGATTAAAGAGCAGCAGCCGCTGTTTAACAAGCGGCTACGGCGTAACAAGCAGCTCTGCGCCTGGCTACTTGCGGACGACCGGCCGCAGATTGTCTATGCCCGTGAGGTTGATTTCTCGCACCAGCAGCATCTCTATGGCCTGTTCGCCAACCGGCGGGCGGCGCTGCAGATGCTGCAGAACCTCGCTGACGAACAGCGCCTCTGTTATGGCCTGCTTGGTCTGGAACCGCTCAGCCGCGGCCGCGCCTGCTTTCGCTCCGCGCTGGGCCGCTGCGCCGGGGCCTGCTGTGGAAAGGAGAGCGTGGAGGCGCACAGAGAGCGCCTGCTGGCGCAGATGAGCAGACTGCAGCTGGTGTGCTGGCCGTGGGCGGGGCCCGTGGCGCTGGAGGAGCGCGGCCCGGACATGACGCAGTATCACGTCATTCATAACTGGCTGTGGCTGGGCGCCGTTGAATCGCTCGACCAGGCGGCGGAGTTGACCCGTCTGCCCGCCGGATTTGACCAGGATGGTTACAAGATCCTCTGTAAGCCTTTGCTCAGCGGATACTATCCGCTGCATCCGCTTGGCTGAGAAGCCACCAATAAAAAACCGCCGGCCCTGCCCAACGCCTGATGGCATTATTGGGCAAGACCGGCGGTCTTGATTCAGTGCGCTACATTATTCAGCAGGTGCAGGCATTTTACCTGCCGGCGCGTTGCGTTCTGTCAGATGCTTCTCAAAATTAGCATTGAACTGTTTTTTCTGCTCTGGGGTCAGAATGTTGTAGATCTTGTTCTGCGTTTCCAGGCGGGACAGCGCCATCGCTTTATGCTGCGCTTCCATCTTATCGATCTGCGCTTCCGCCTTCGCCTTATCGAAGGTGTCGCTGGCGATCAGATCGTGCATCGCGCGGCGTTCTTCAAGGGACGGACGTTTCATATTTTCGCGCTGGCTCTTCATGATGTCGCGGATCTGCTGCTTCTGCGCATCGGTCAGGTTCAGGCCTTTAAACATCATGTCATGCTGACCCGGGCCGCCTTTATGATGCATCATCATCGGCTTGCTGTCGCTCGGCGCGGTGGTGGTATCGGCGGCGTGTGCCAGGTTAGCCGCGCCCAGAGCCAGAGTAGAGGCAACAAACAGTGCAGTGAGTTTCTTCATCATTCAATCCTTACTTTACGTTATTCTTACGGCGCGTTGCCGTGTTGACGAGATTAACTTTACGACGTTAATCGTCAATTAGTCAGAGCAAGAGTAAAATAATGAAAGTGTAAAAAACAGTTTCTCGCCAATTATGGAGAAAATAAGGAATTTAGCCGAAGAATTGCAATAAAAAATAAATAACTTACTGTTTTGCAGAGAAATTATGGAGAGTATAAAGTAGGGGAGATTAAAAACAAAGCATTTTACCAGGAATAATCTGCAAATTTACACTGGAGCACGAAAAAATAAGATGGCGAAAAAAGACGCGCGCAATAAAGCAGGCCGCCCGGCGGACGGCTTGCCCTCAGGATAATTTCTCCAGCATCAGGCCGGCGCGCAGTCCTTTCGCCACCGTCGGGTTAGGAAACAGAACATACTCCGTCTCAGGCCCCACCACATACCGCGTCTCGCCCTCCTCCGCCAGCAGCGTGCCGGGTTCGAAGGGGGTGAAGTTCAGCGTCTGATCCGCCATATGCAAGCGGAAATCATCGCTATGGCGGGTTAGCTGCTGTACCACCCGGTAGCGCAGCGGCGCTGGGGCGTCGGCAATGGCTAGATCCCCCACCAGCAGCCGGGAGAGCGCCCGCTGGACGGCGGCAAACTGCGTCAGATCGTTTTCCCCCAACGGCAGCGCTTTGCCCAGCTCAAGGGTGCAGGCCAGCGCCGCGAACCGTTCGCAGCTGAAGTGGGTGAAGGTCCCGCCGGGCTGGCGATGAAACACCAGCGCCTCCAGCCCGGCGCCGCCCAGCCAGTGAAGAAAATCCTCCTCCCACGGCGTATCGCGGGCCGGGAGCACGCCGAAGCGCGGATGTAGCGACCCGCGGATCGCGGTATGCAGATCGAGGTGCCAGCGCGGACCATCGTGGTCGCGATAAAAGCGGGCCACCGCCTGCTCCAGCCGCTGCGCCCGCTGCGTCTCCTCACTGAGCGGAAACTGCCGCCAGCGCTCGCCAAACATGCGGTTCATATCGCTGTGCAGATAGCGCTTATTCGCCCGCAGCGCTGGTGGATTGCCGACGATCACCAGCAGCCGCCAGCGCAGCGGGAGCGCCTCTCGGACCAGTCGCTGCACCAGCTGGTCGACTATCTCCACCGGCGCCGTTTCGTTGCCATGAATGGCGCAGGAAAGTACCAGCCCGCGCTCGCAGCGCGCATGCGGCGTCAGCTCAAGGATCCCTTCCCCGAGCCAGTGCCAGCGGAAATGGGCCGTCTCGCCGTGAAAATGGTGGGGCAATCGCCCCGCCAGGGTTAATGCCAGAAAATGTTCCACCGCGCCCCCTTATTGCTGAAATGGATAAACCGAACCGAGCTGCAGGATCTGGGTCAACCGATCCAGCGCGTCGCGCCCTTCCCGCAGCAGCTGCGGGTCGGCGAGGTCGGCCTGGGTGAGACGATCGCGATAGTAGCGATCCACCCAGTCATTGAGGGTGGCAAACAGCGTATCGTTCATCAGGACGTGCGGATTGACCGCCTGATACTCCTCGGCCGTCAACACCACCCGCAGGCGCAGGCACGCCGGACCGCCGCCGTTGGCCATGCTCTCGCGCAGATCGAACACCCGCAGGTCGGCGATAGGGTTATCCCCGGCCAGCAGCTCATTGAGGTATTCCCAGACGCCGGCATGCTCCTGCGCTTCCTGAGGCAGGATAAGCGCCATGCTGCCATCCGCCCGGCTCACCAGCTGGCTGTTGAACAGATAGGTGGCAACCGCCTCTGCCACCGAGACCCGGCTGGCGGGAACCACCAGCGGCGTAAAACCCGGCACCCGCTGCGCCAGCTGCTGGAGAAGCGCGGTCTGGTCGGCAAAGGCCTGCTCATGGCAGAACAGGACCTGACGGTTGCTCACCGCGATGACGTCGTTATGAAAAACCCCCGTGTCGATCGCCGCCGGATGCTGGCGGGCGAAGATCAGCTGGCGGGGATTGACCTGATTGAGGCGCGCTACCGCCTGGCTGGCCTCAAGGGTTTGCCGCGCCGGATAGCGACGCGGCGCCTCCTCGCTCCCCCGGCGGCGGCCATAGACAAAGAGCTGGACGCCGGGAGCGCCATACTCGCCGCCGAGACGATTATGGTTCGCCGCCCCTTCGTCGCCAAACCAGGCCGAGGCGGGCAGCGCCGGGTGGATAGCAAATCGCGTACGGTCGGGGAAAATCGCCTGCAGCAGCGCCTCTGTAGTCGGTGCTTCGCTGGCGCGGTGGAATTTATCCTGCAGATTCGCCACCGTCAGATGCACCAGGCCATCCAGCGAATCGGCGGAGGGACAGACCGTCGCCGCGTTCGCCACCCACATTGCCGAGGCCGAACTCACCGCCGACAGCAGATCCGGATCCTGCTGCGCCGCCCGGGCCACCACCTGCTCATCGCTGCCGCTAAAGCCCAGCTGCCTCAGGAGTGGCACATTGGGCCGCTCCTGAGGCGGGATCACTGCCTGCGGGTAGCCGGCGTCGGCGAGGACTTTCATTTTTTTCAGCCCCTGCTTTGCCGCCAGCTGCGGGTTCGACACCCGGTGGCGGTGCCGGGTGGAAGCCTCGTTGCCAAAGGAGAGCCCGGCGTAGTGATGGGTCAGCCCGGGCAGACCGTCAAAGTTGACTTCGCGGGCGGTCATGACGCCTCCCCGGCCAGAAAGTCGAGCCCCGGGTTCAGGCTGGCGGGCAGCGTCAGGGTCGGCGATTCAAGGCTGGCCATCGGCCAGGCGCAATAATCGGCGGCATACCAGGCCCCCGGACGATGGTTACCGGACGCCCCGGTGCCGCCGAACGGCGCGGTACTCGCCGCCCCGGTCAGCGGTTTGTTCCAGTTAACTATCCCTGCCCGCGCCTCGAGCAGCAGTCGATCAAACTTCTCCCGTTCCGGAGAGATTAACCCACAGGAGAGGCCGAAGCGGGTGGCGTTGGCTAAGGCAATCGCCTCCTCGAACGTGTCGTAGCGCCAGACGCCAAGCAGCGGGCCAAACACCTCTTCATCTTCAACATTGGCCATGTCGCTCATGTCGACAATCCCCGGCGTTAGCAGCGACGTTCCGGCCTGCAATAAACGTGGCTCCAGCAGCGTGACCGCGCCAGCGGCGACCCGCTGCAGCCAGGCCTGATGCACTTTCTGCGCGGCTTGTTCAGAGATAAGCCCGCCGAGAAACGGCTGCGGCTCGGCGTCCCACGCCGCCGGGATCAGCCGTTGGCTCACCGTCACCAGCCGGGAGAGGAAGGCATCGCCCGCCTCGCCGCGCCGGACCAGCAGACGGCGGGCGCAGGTGCAGCGCTGGCCGGCGGTAATAAAGGCGGACTGGATGGTCAGATGCACCGCGGCATCCACGTCCCGCGGATCGTCGACGATCAGCGGGTTATTGCCGCCCATCTCCAGCGCGAGGATCTTCTGCGGCTGCCCGGCCAGCTGGCGATGCAGATGAAAACCGGTGGTTGAGCTGCCGGTAAACAGCAGTCCGTCGATATCCGCCTGGCCGCTGAGCGCCTCGCCGGTTTCCCGACCGCCCTGCACCAGGTTGAGCACCCCGGCGGGCAGGCCGGCCTGCTGCCATAGTTTCACCACCGCTTCGCCGCTGCGCGGGGTGAGTTCGCTGGGTTTAAAGACCACGGTATTGCCCGCCAGCAGCGCCGGCACGATGTGCCCGTTCGGCAGATGGCCGGGAAAGTTATAGGGGCCAAACACCGCCAGTACGCCGTGCGGCCGGTGACGCAGCGTGGCGGCGCCGTCGGGCAGGTCGCTGTGCTGTTCGCCGGTGCGGACGTGGTAGGCCTTCACCGAGATCGCCACCTTGTTGATCATCGCCGTCACTTCCCCGGCCGCCTCCCAGCGCGGCTTTCCGGTCTCGGCGCCGATAACCGCCGTCAGCTCCGCCTTACTGGCTTCCAGCAGAGCGGCAAACTTTTCAACGATCGCCTGACGGGCGGCAAACGGCAGCCGCGCCCAGGACGGGAACGCCTGGCGGGCAGCCGCCACCGCCTCGGCAACCTGCCCGGCATCCGCCGCCTCGCCCTGCCAGACAACCTTCAGGTTAACCGGATCCTGTTTACTGAAACCTGGCCCACGGCCGGGCCGCCACTCGCCGTTAATCCACAGACTCATGCAGTTTTCTCCTCAGGGATCAGGCGCACCATGCGCACCTGGTCGCCGGCATGACACTTCAGCATATCCAGTTCGCGGGCGCTGAGGGTCAGGGTGTCGCCATCCGGATCGGCATGCACCAGCAGAGCGCGGAACTGGTGATACTGTTCATTCGCCACCAGGCACAGCGGCCAGTCACCGGGCGGGGTTTCGCCGGCCTCGGTGGTCACCAGACGGCTTTTGCGGATCGCCCGCACCCGGTCGATGTCGCACTCCAGAGTCGGGCCGCCGTCGAAAATATCGATGTAGTTCAGGTAGCGGAACCCCTCTTTCTCCAGCACCGTCCGGGCCGGGGCGGTCTGCGGATGAACCTTGCCGATCACCGCCTGTGCCTCAGGGGAAAGGAAATCGATATACAGCGGATGCTTGGGCATCAGGGCGGCAATGAAAGCCTTCTGTCCGGTGCCGCACAGGTAGTCGGCACGGGAAAACTCCATGGCGAAAAAGCGTTTGCCCAGGCTCTCCCAGAACGGCGAGTAGCCCTGCTCGTCAATCACCCCGCGCATCTCGGCGACCACCTTCTCATTGAAGCGCTCGCGAAAGGCGGCCATAAATAAGAAGCGTGATTTCGACAGCAGATAGCCATTGCCCTCTTTGCGCCACTGCGGGTCGAGGAACAGGGTACACAGCTCGCTGCTGCCGGTATGATCGTTGCTGAGAAACAGCGTCGGCAGCGCCTGATAGACGTTGAGCTCCTTCGAGGCATGGACCTGGGTGCCGACCCGGTAGTTATACCAGGGATCGTTGAGCCCCACCGCCACCTCGATCGCGCAGATGCCCACCACCGCGCCGCTTTCGCTCTCCTCCAGCACAAAGACATAGCCCTGCTCGCTTTTCGGTAGCTCGCCGCGCCAGGTCTGCTGCGAGCGGGCGATCCGCGCCGCGAGGGTCGCTTCATCCACCGGCAGCGAGGTCAGCCCGCCGCCGGTCTCCGCTGCCAGCTTCAGCAGCCCGGGCAAATCGCCCGGCTCCACCGGTCGAATAACCATCATGATGAGACTCCTGCCACGAAACGCGCGCAGGCCCGCTCGACGCGATCCAGCCCGCTGTTCACCTCTTCTTCACTGACGTTCAGCGCCGGCGCGAAACGCACCACGTTGGCGCCGGCGATCAGAATCATCACCCCCTCTTCCGCCGCCAGGTTACTGAGGGTTTTCGCCTTCCCGGCCCAGGCGTCGTTTAGCACGCAGCCGAGCAGCAGTCCCAGGCCGCGGATCTCCTTGAACAGGCCATAGCGGGCGTTAATTGCCTGCAGGCGTTCACAAAACCACTGATGGCGCTGTCTGACGCCGGAGAGCACTTCCGGGGTGTTGACGATCGACAGCAGTTCGCCGGCCACCGCCCCGGCCAGCGGGTTACCGCCGTAGGTGGTGCCGTGGGTGCCGACGGTCATCACGCTGGCGCAGGCCTCTGTCGCCAGCAGCGCGCCAATAGGGAAACCACCGCCCAGCGCTTTGGCGGTGGTCAGCACATCGGGCGTCACGCCGTAGTGCATATAGGCATACAGCTCGCCGGTGCGCCCGACCCCGGTCTGCACTTCATCGAAAATCAGCAGGGCGTTGTGCTGGTCGCAAAGCTGATGCAGGCCGCGTAAAAACTCGACGCTGGCCGGCACCACGCCCCCTTCGCCCTGCACCGGCTCGACGATCACCGCGCAGGTCTGGTCATTGATTAAGGCCTTTGCCGACTCGAGATCGTTAAATACGGCATGCTGGATCTGCGGCGGCAGCGGGGCGAAATCCCGGGAATAGGCCGGCTGACCGCCCGCCGAGACGGTGAACAGCGTCCGCCCGTGGAAAGCGTTCTGAAAGGCGACGATGCCACTTTTCTCGCTGCCAAAGCGATCGTGGGCATATTTACGCGCCAGCTTGAGCGCTGCCTCATTGGCCTCGGCGCCGGAATTACAGAAGAAGACCCGGTCGGCGAAGGTAGCATCGATAAGCATTTTGGCCAGACGCAGGATCGGCTCATTGGTGTAGCCGTTGCCGGTATGCCAGAACTTGCCGGCCTGGTCGGTCAGGGCTTGCACCAGACGCGGATGGGCATGCCCCAGCGCGTTCACGGCGATGCCGCCGGCAAAATCGATATACTCTTTGCCCTGCTGATCCCACAGCCGTGACCCGGCGCCCCGCACCGGAATAAACGCCGCTGGCGCGTAGACCGGCATCATCCATTCATCAAAGTGGTTACGCGTAATTGACTGAGACATATCGACCTCTTCCGGTAAATTAAAAGTAGCAACAATGTTAATAAATATGAGTTATTACGCTGTAAATGTAGATTGCACGGTTCGTGCCAGCCAGCGATAAAAATGCATAAATCGGATGAGATAACGCAGAATCAATGAGTTACAGCCGAACGCTATTCACATAAAATGCATATTTAGTGAATAAGCATCCGACAAAGGGGGATAAACAGTGATTAAAGAAGATAAATTATGCAATGGTAAGATATAATTCTGTAATTGTGATCCTCTGCGAAATTTATCGTAGCTATTTGCCCTTTTTTGGCGCGGCATGCCCGCAAAAGGGGCACCCACGGCACGCTCATGCGCAGCGATTGGCAGAATGACGCATCCGGTGGCAGCCAGCCTGGCGAATTTCTGCTACCATCCCTGCACTATTCACCTTGCACAGTGGCAGCGACTATGAAATTCGTCTCTTTTAATATCAACGGCCTGCGTGCCCGCCCACACCAACTGGCCGCCATCGTCGAAAAACACCAGCCGGACGTGATTGGCCTGCAGGAAACCAAAGTTCACGACGACATGTTCCCTCTCGAAGAGGTCGCCAGGCTCGGCTATAACGTCTTTTATCACGGGCAGAAAGGCCATTATGGCGTCGCGCTGCTGACCAAAGAGACGCCGATTGCCGTCCGCCGCGGTTTCCCGGACGATGGCGAAGAGGCTCAGCGCCGCATCATCATGGCGGAGATCCCGTCGCCCTTCGGCAACGTCACAGTGATTAACGGCTATTTCCCGCAGGGTGAAAGCCGCGATCATGAAACCAAATTCCCGGCCAAAGCGGCGTTCTATCAGAATCTGCAGAACTATCTGGAGACCGAGCTCAACAAAGAGAATCCGGTGCTGATCATGGGCGATATGAACATCAGTCCTACCGATCTGGACATCGGTATCGGTGAAGAGAACCGCAAACGCTGGCTGCGCACCGGCAAATGTTCCTTCCTGCCGGAAGAACGGGAATGGATGGACCGCCTGCTGGGCTGGGGCCTGGTGGATACCTGGCGTCAGGCTAACCCCGACAATCATGAGCATTTCTCGTGGTTTGATTACCGCTCCAAAGGCTTCGACGATAACCGTGGGCTGCGCATCGATCTGCTGCTGGCCAGCCAGCCTCTGGCGCAGCGCTGCGTGGAAACCGGGATCGATTACGAGATCCGCGGGATGGAAAAACCGTCCGACCACGCGCCGGTGTGGGCCACCTTCCGGCCATAATTCACGCCCTTCTCTCGCCTCCCGCTGTGCGGGGGGCAGAATTTCCTGAGCAAAATCAACAAAGCGACGGTAAAGGATTGTGACCGTTGTCGGAACAGGATACTGTCGCGCGCACTTTTTGATGTCCACCGCGTCCAGACTGTACAGGAGCACCTCTCATGCAAAAGAAGCCGTCATCCGGCCATTGGTAAAGGGCTGGGACTTCTCGCGCTGGTGGCCACGCTGGCCGTTATCAGCCACCGCGTCGGTCTCCACGATCTGCTGACTCACCTGCATCTGCTTCAGGACACCCTCCGCCATCAGGGCGCCTGGGGATATCTGGTCTATGCTGCGCTGTTTATCATTGCCACCCTGTGTCTGATCCCCGGCAGCCTGCTGGTGATCGCCGGCGGGATGCTCTTCGGCCCGCTAACAGGCTCCTTGCTCTCGTTTACCGCCGCCACCCTCGCCTCTTCGCTGTCGTTTTTAATCGCCCGCTGGCTTGGACGCGATCTGCTGCAGCGCTATGTGGGCCATACCACCGTCTTTCAGGCGATTGAGCGCGGTATCGCCCACAGCGGCTGCGATTTCCTGATCCTCACCCGCCTGGTGCCGCTCTTTCCCTACAATATTCAGAATTACGCCTACGGCCTGACGGCGATCCGCTTCTGGCCCTTTACCCTGATCTCGGCCGTGACCACCCTGCCGGGTCTGGTCATCTATTCGGTAATGGCCAGCGAACTGGCCCGCGAGGGGGTAACCCTCGCCTTCGCGCTCAAACTGAGTCTCGCCGGCGGGCTGCTGTTTGCCCTGGTGCAGATAGGTAAACGGTTTGCCCGCGCCCGTCGCGTGGCGGCGTGCAGTGAGGAGGTGCGCCATGACCCAACCTGATCGCCGTCACCTGCGCCGCGCCCGGCTGGCCCTTGCCGTCGTGGTCGCCGCCGCTCTGGCCGCCTGGCTGTGGTTCCCTGGCGGGCGTACCTTTCTGCAGCAGAGTCTGACGGCGTTAGCCTCCCTGGATCCGCAGCAGGTCAGAGGGTTTATCGCCGCCTGGGGGCCGCAGGCCGCGCTGGTCTCATTTGCGCTGATGATCCTCCAGGCGATCGTCGCTCCGCTGCCGGCTTTCCTGATTACCCTGGCGAACGCCGCCCTGTTCGGCGCCTTCTGGGGCGGGGCGCTGTCGTGGTTCAGCGCCATGGTCGGGGCCGGGCTCTGCTTCTGCATCGCCAGAGCGCTGGGGCGCGAAGTGGTGGAGAAACTCACCGGCCGCGCGGTGCTGCGCAGTGCCGACGGCTATTTCACCCGCTTTGGGCCGCAGACGATCCTGGTCTGCCGCCTGCTGCCGTTTGTCCCGTTTGACCCGGTCAGCTATGCCGCCGGACTAACCTCGCTGCGCTTCTGGCCCTTTATGCTGGCCACCGGCGTGGGCCAGCTCCCGGCGACTATCGTTTATTCCTGGGCCGGGAGTCTGCTCACCGGGGGCACCTTCTGGCTGGCCACCGGGCTTTCGCTGCTTTTTGCCCTGGCGGTGGTCATCTCTATCGCCAAAAATATTTACCGTGAACGTCATAAGAGATCGTCGCCATGAGCTTACCCCCGCTGGATTCTGTCCCCCTGATCCTTCGTCCGCAGGCCTGGCTGCACCGCCGGCATTACGGCCAGGTGCTGAGCCCCATTCGCTGGTGGGGTCGGATCCCGTGGCTGTTTTACCTGGTTTCGCTGTTCGTGGGCTATATTGAACGCCGCCGCTCGCCGCTGGATCCGGTGCTGCGCTCGCTGGTCAGCGCCCGCATCGCCCAGCTGTGCCACTGCGAATTCTGTATCGATATCACCAGCATGACCCTCGCGGCGCGGAGCGGGAGCCAGGACAAGCTGCTGGCGGTCGCCGACTGGCGCAGCAGTACGCTGTTCAGCGAAAAAGAGCGCCTGGCGCTGGCCTATGCCGAAGCCGCCACCCAGACGCCGCCGGCGGTGGATGATGCCCTGCGTAGCGCGATGGCCGCGCATTTTGACGCCCGGGCGCTCACCGAGCTGACCGCCCTGATCGGCCTGCAAAATTTATCAGCGCGGTTCAATGCCGCGATGGCGATCCCGGCTCAGGGGTTGTGCCAGATACCCACCTCTTCCTCGCAGAATAAGGAGTAACGATGCGCCGTTTGCGTGATTACAGCCTCTGTCTGTGCCTGCTGCTGCTCTGGCCGCTGGCGGTTAATGCCGACGACAGCTGGCGGCAGATTCAGACGGAAGCTCGCGGACAGACCGTCTGGTTTAACGCCTGGGGCGGCGATCCGGCCGTCAATCGCTATCTGGCGTGGGTCAGCGAAGAGGTCAAACGCTATTACGCAATCGACCTGCGTATTGTGCCTGTCGCCGACGCCGCCGACGCAGTGAAACGCATCCAGACCGAGGCGCAGGCCGGTCGTCGCCAGGGCGGGTCAGTGGATCTGCTGTGGATCAACGGCGAAAACTTTCGCACGCTTAAACAGGCCAACCTGCTGCTCACCGGCTGGGCCGAATCGCTGCCCAACTGGCGCTATGTCGATCTGCAAAAGCCGGTACGGGAAGATTTTTCAGTCGCCACCGAGGGCGCGGAGTCGCCGTGGGGCAGCGCCCAGCTGACGTTTATCGCCCGCCGCGGACAAACGCCGCAGCCGCCCACCAGCCCGCAGGCGCTGCTGGCCTTCGCCAGAGCCCATCCGGGCAGCGTAACCTACCCGCGGCCGCCGGACTTCACCGGTACCGCCCTGCTGGAGCAACTGCTGATCGCGCTCACCGACCAGCCAGCCGCCCTGCGCCAGCCGCCGCAGCCGGCGACCTTCGCGGCGGTCACCGCCCCGCTGTGGCGCTATCTCGATGCGCTGCACCCGGCCCTGTGGCGGGCGGGCAAGGATTTCCCGGCGTCGCCGGCGCGGATGGACGCCATGCTCAACCAGGGCACCCTCCGCCTGTCGCTGACGTTTAACCCGCTGCACGCCCGGCAGAAAGCCGCCAGCGGCGAATTACCGACGGACAGCTACAGCTTCGGCTTTACCGTGGGGACCCTCGGCAACGTCCATTTCGTTACCATCCCGGCTAACGCCCGCGCTATCGCTGGCGCCAAAGTAGTGGCCAATTTCCTGCTCTCCCCTGAGGCGCAATTGCGCAAGGCCGATGCCGCCGTCTGGGGCGATCCGAGCGTACTGGATCCGCAGCGTCTGCCTGACGGCCAGCGCCAGGCGCTGGCGGCAGCCCTGCCGCAGGATCTGCCGCCGGTGCTTGCCGAGCCTCACGCGGCATGGGTTGACGCGCTGGAGCAGGAATGGCTGCGCCGCTACGGTACCCACTGATCCTGCTGGCCTGGGGGGCGATGGCGGCGATCTATCTGCCGCTGCTCCCCGCCGCCGGAGAACTGGTGGGCGCTGCGCGCTTCCCGGCCCACTGGCGGGCACTGTTCGCCGACCCGCAGCTGGGCCAGGCGCTGGCCGCCACGCTCGTCTCCACGCTGTTATCCGTCGGCGGCGCGCTGCTGATCGCCCTGACCATCGTCGCCGCCCTCTGGCCTTCGGCCCGCTGGCGGCGGCTGGCTTCCCGTCTGCCGCTGCTGCTGGCGGTGCCCCATCTCGCCCTGGCGACGGCGGCGCTGCTGCTGTTCGCCGAAGGGGGCTGGCTCTGGCAGCAGTTGCCGTTTCTGACGCCGCCGGTTGACCGGTACGGCATCGGGCTTGGCCTGACGATGGCCCTGAAAGAGAGCGCCTTTGTGCTGTGGGTGATCTATGGCCTGCTGGGAGAGAAACGCCTCGCCGACCAGGCGACCGCCCTGAAGAGCCTCGGCTACGGCCGCTGGCAGTGCCTGCGCTGGCTGGTGCTGCCCGCCCTGCTGCCCGCCCTCGGCATGGTGCTGCTGGCCACCACCGCCTGGAGCCTGTCGGCGGTAGACGTCGCCCTGGTGCTGGGGCCCGGCAATCCGCCCACCCTCGCCGTGCTGGCGTGGCAATGGTTAAGCCAGGGCGATGAGCTGCAGCAGGCCAAAGGGGCGCTGGCCAGCCTGCTGCTGATGGCGATCCTCGGCGGGCTGGCGCTGGTCGCCTGGGGCGGATGGCGGCTACAGCGCCAGTACCAGCCCGATCTGCGCGGTGTTCGTCACCCGCATCCTCATGCCCTGCCCGGCCGCCTGCTGGCGGCGCTGCTGCCGCTGAGCGGTCTGCTGGGCGCGCTATTGCTGGCGGGGCTGGCGCGCTCGGCGCCGCCGCAGATGGATGCCCTCGGCAACAGCCTTGGGCTGGCGCTGGCGGCCTGCGCCCTCGGCGCGGCTGTCTGCCTGCTGTGGCTGGCCTGCGGCCCGGCGCGAGGCGATGGCTGGGTCTGGCTACCGCTGGTCCTGCCTGCCCTGCCGCTGGCCGACGGCCAGTACCGGTTGGTGCTGTACGCCTGGCTTGACGGCGAATGGTGGACCGTCCTGTGGGGCCATCTGCTGTGGGTGGTGCCATGGATGCTGTTTATTTTGCGCCCGGCCTGGCGCCAGCGCGATCCGCGGCTGACGGTTGTCGCCCGCACGCTCGGCTGGGGATCCACGCGTATTTTCTGGTTGCTGACCCTGCCCTCGCTGACCCGCCCGCTGCTGACCGCCCTGGCGGTGGGCTTCTCAGTGAGCATCGCGCAGTATCTGCCAACGCTATGGCTGGGGGCTGGCCGAATTCCGACGCTCACCAGCCAGGCGGTGGCGCTCAGCAGCGGCGGCGAGGCGCAGACGCTCGCCGCTCAGGCGCTGTGGCAATTACTGCTGCCGGCGGTATGCTTTACCCTGACGGCTCTGCTGGCCTGGCTGGCAGGCCGCTATCGACGAGGACTTCGCTAGTGCTAACCGTAAACCATCTGACCCTGAGCGTGAGACGCCAGCCGCTGCTGCGGGAGGTCGCCTTTTCGGTAGCCCCGGGGGAGGTGCTGACGCTGATGGGCCCCTCCGGTAGCGGAAAATCGACGCTGTTTGCCTGGATGATTGGCGCCCTGGCCGGCGATTTTCGCGCCCGAGGCGAGCTGTGGCTCAACGAACGGCGTTGCGATACGCTGCCGACAGAGCATCGGCGCATCGGCATTCTGTTTCAGGACCCGTTACTGTTCGACCATTTCAGCGTCGGGCAAAATTTACAGCTGGCGCTGCCGGAGAACGTGCGCGGCGAGGCGCGAAAAGCCGCGGTGGAGGAAGCGCTTAGCCGCGCCGGGCTGGCGGGCTTCGCCCCGCGCGATCCGGCCACGCTCTCCGGCGGGCAGCGGGCGCGGGTGAGCCTGCTGCGCGCCCTGCTGGCGCGCCCCGAGGCGCTGCTGCTCGATGAACCCTTCAGCCGCCTGGATGCCAGCCTGCGCGCCGGGTTCCGCCGCTGGGTCTTTGAAGAACTGGCCCGCCAGGCCATTCCGGCGATCCTGGTGACCCACGATCGCGAGGACTGCCCGCCGACGGGGCGCTGCCTGGCGATGGAGCGCTGGCAATGAAGGACAATAGCGTGCAAACCTGCGTTACCGCAAAGAAATCGGCGCCTGGCGAGCGGAGAATACGCCCTCCACTTTTTACCGTCGGGCATTTCGATGAAACGTGTTTCTCAATTGACCGCACTCGCCCTGCTCATGGGGCTTGCTGCTTCCACTACCTGCGCCGCTGAAACCATGCCAGCGCTCACTCTCTCCCACCTGCAACAGCAGCACGGCGTGGCCATCGACACCCGGCTGAGCGCTTATTACAACGGCTGGCCGCAGCGCGCCAACGGCCCGGAAGGCCATGAGCCGCAGGCCCTCAATCTTTCCGCCCGCTGGCTCGGCGCCATGAGCGACGATCAGCTGCGCGCCTGGGCTAAGCAGCACCAGCTCCAGTCCGATACCCCCATCGCGCTGTACGGCAGCCCGGAGGATAACGTCCGCGTCGCGGCGCGGCTGAAACAAACGGGTTTCACCCGGCTCAGCACCCTGAGCGATGCGCTGAGCCAGACCGACCGTCTGCAAAAGCTGCCGCACTTTGAACAGTTGGTCTACCCCCAGTGGCTGCACGACCTACAGCAAGGGAAAGCGGTCGCCGCCGCCCCGGCAGGCGACTGGAAAGTGTTTGAAGCCGCCTGGGGAGCGCCGAAGCTCTATCTGCTGAGCCATATCCCTGGCGCGGGCTATATCGATACCAATGAGGTGGAGAGCGAACCGCTGTGGAATAAAGTGTCCGACGCGCAGCTGAAGGCGATGCTGGCGAAGCACGGCATCCGGCATGACACCACGGTGATCCTCTATGGTCGCGACGTCTACGCCGCAGCGCGGGTGGCGCAGATCATGCTGTACGCCGGGGTCAAAGACGTGCGCCTGCTTGACGGCGGCTGGCAGACCTGGTCCGACGCCGGGCTGCCGGTAGAGCGCGGCATGCCGCCGGCGCAGCAGCCGGCGCCTGATTTCGGCGCGCCGATCCCCGGCCAGCCGCAGCTGATGCTGGATACCGAACAAGCCCGCGGGCTGCTGCATCGTCAGGACGCCTCGCTGGTCAGCGTCCGCTCATGGCCGGAGTTTATCGGCACCACCAGCGGCTACAGCTATATCAAGCCGAAGGGCGACATCGCTGGCGCCCGCTGGGGCCACGCCGGGAGCGACTCCACGCACATGGAGGATTTCCATAACCCGGATGGCACCATGCGCAGCGCCGACGATATCGCTGCCCTGTGGCGCCAGTGGAACATTCTGCCGAGCCAGCAAGTGGCGTTCTATTGCGGGACCGGCTGGCGGGCCTCGGAAACCTTTATGTATGCCCGCGCCATGGGCTGGCCGCACGTCGCGGTGTACGACGGCGGCTGGTACGAATGGAGCAGCAACCCGCACAATCCGGTGGCCCGCGGAGAGCGCGGCCCGGAAAGCAGTCAGTAACTCGCCCCGCCTCAGCGCGTCGCCCTTTGTCGGCGACGCGCGATACCCCGTTTACGCTGTGGTCGTTACCCGCTTTAAGGTCTGGTAGCCACTGCAGATGCGCGTCGCCGTCGTCAGCCAGCACAGCGCGCCAAACAGCCACGCCAGCCAGGCGAAATGCGCCGGAAACAGGCAGCCGAGGACAAACAACAGGATGGTCTCCGTCCCCTCCGTCAGTCCCCCGAGATAGTACAGCGATTTATGGGCGTAGCCGGGATTAGCGATCTGGTGCCTGGCCGCCAGGGCGGCAAAAGCGAGAAAGCTGCTGCCGGTGCCGATAAAGGCAAACAGCAGCCAGCCGCCCGCCAGGGCATTGTTCAGCGGATCCGCCAGAATAAAGCCGAACGGCACCAGGGCGTAAAAGAGAAAATCCAGCGCAATATCGAGAAAGCCGCCCGCGTCCGTGAGCCCGCGCCGCCGCGCCAGAGCGCCGTCCAGGCCATCCAGCAGGCGGTTAAGGAGAATGGCCGCCAGCGCCGCGCCATACCACCCCAGAGCCAGAAAGGGCAGAGCCAGCACGCCGATGGCAAAACCGACCAGCGTCAGCCCGTCCGGTGAGATGCCGGGGCGGTCAAGGGCGCCGGCGACAGCGTTTAGCAGGGGTTTAAGGCGCGGATGCAGGTGGCTATCAAGCACGAAGGTCTCCAGCAGGGTTGGCGGTTGTCAGTTACGGTCTATGGCGGTGATAATAGGCCATATTCGTCTTATTAACCTTGATGCTTATGCTAAAAATGATTGATGTTGTCGCCGCCATTATTGAACAGGATGGCCAGATTCTGCTGGCGCAGCGTCCGCCCCACGCCGACCAGCCGGGGATGTGGGAGTTCGCCGGCGGCAAAGTGGAGCCGGGTGAAAGCCAGCCGCAGGCGCTGGCCCGCGAACTGCAGGAGGAGATGGGCATCATCGCCCGCCCGGCTTGCTATATCGCCAGTCATCAGCGGGAGGTCTCCGGCCGCCGGATCCATCTGCACGCCTGGTGGGTGCCGCACTTTCAGGGCACGCCGCTGGCCCACTATCACACTCAGCTGCGCTGGTGCCTTCCCACAGAAGCGCTGGCCCTCGATCTCGCCCCGGCCGATATTCCTCTGCTGCACGCCTTTATCGCCCAGCGCCCTACCCTTTCCGTCCGCTGATCCGCCCGCCGCCTCGTCATCGCTTTTAGTTATGACGAGCGGGCAATTATAAATTTTGTTGTCGGCTCAATTTTTCCTTGCTTGCCTAAGGATTAGCGGTGTTATAGTCGGAAAATCGGTTTTTTCAAGGACCGAATCATAATAAATACATGCAACCACAACCATAAGGGGAACTGATATCTATGGATCAGACGTGCACTCTGGAAGGCTTTCTCACCCGCGTTCAACAGCGCGATCCTCATCAAACCGAATTTGCTCAAGCCGTCCGGGAGGTGATGACCACCCTGTGGCCTTTCCTTGAGGAAAATCCGCGCTATCGTCAGCTTGCTTTGCTGGAACGTCTGGTGGAACCGGAGCGCGTGATCCAGTTCCGCGTGGTGTGGGTGGACGACCGCAATCAGGTCCAGGTCAACCGCGCGTGGCGCGTGCAGTTCAACTCGGCCATCGGCCCGTATAAAGGCGGGATGCGTTTTCACCCGTCGGTTAACCTGTCGATTCTCAAATTCCTTGGCTTCGAGCAGACCTTCAAAAACGCCCTGACCACTCTGCCGATGGGCGGCGGGAAAGGCGGCAGCGATTTCGATCCTAAAGGCAAGAGCGATGGCGAAGTGATGCGTTTCTGCCAGGCGCTGATGACCGAACTCTATCGCCACCTTGGCCCGGATACCGACGTACCGGCGGGCGATATCGGCGTCGGCGGTCGCGAAGTCGGCTTTATGGCCGGAATGATGCGCAAGCTCTCCAACAACAGCGCCTGCGTCTTCACCGGTAAAGGACTCTCCTTTGGCGGCAGCTTGATCCGTCCGGAAGCCACTGGTTACGGCCTGATCTACTTCACCGAAGCGATGCTCAAACGTCACGGCCTCGGCTTCGAAGGCGCTCGCGTGGCGGTCTCCGGCTCCGGCAACGTCGCGCAATACGCCATTGAGAAAGCGATGGAGCTTGGCGCGCGGGTGGTGACGGCCTCCGACTCCAACGGCACCGTCGTTGACGAAGCGGGCTTCACCAAAGAAAAACTGGCCCGCCTGATCGACATTAAAGAGCGTGCCCACGGCCGCGTGGCCGATTACGCCCGCGAATTTGGCCTCACCTATCTTGAAGGCCAGCAGCCGTGGTCAGTGCCGGTGGATATTGCCCTGCCTTGCGCGACCCAGAACGAACTGGACGTCGATGCCGCCCGCCAGCTGATTGCCAATGGCGTCAAGGCCGTGGCGGAAGGCGCCAACATGCCGACCACCATCGCCGCAACCGACCTGTTCCTGGAAGCTGGCGTGCTGTTTGCCCCGGGCAAAGCGGCCAACGCCGGCGGCGTGGCGACTTCCGGTCTGGAGATGGCGCAGAACGCCGCGCGCATGGGCTGGAAAGCGGAAAAAGTGGATGCCCGCCTGCATCACATCATGCTGGATATCCACCACGCTTGCGTGCAGTACGGCGGCGAAGCGAAGCAGACCAACTACGTGCGCGGCGCGAATATCGCCGGTTTCGTGAAGGTTGCAGATGCCATGCTGGCCCAGGGCGTGATTTAACCACCCCTAACTCCATCCCGGCGGCAGCCCGCCGGGATGCGTCTCACGACGTCATCGTGATCACCACTTTCCCCAGATGCTGACCACTGTCCAGACAGGCATGGGCCTCGGCAATCTCCGCCATCGGGTAGCTGGCGTAGATCAGCGGCTTGCATTTCCCTGCCTCTAGCAGCGGCCAGACGTGGCGGCGCAGCGCCTCGGCAATCTGTTGTTTCTCCGCCGCCGTCCGGCCGCGCATGGTCGAGCCGGTGACGGTGGCTCGCTTGAGCATCAGAGTCTGAATATCAACCTCATGAGCGATTCGCCCGCCCATAAAGCCGATGATGACCAGTCGTCCATCCTTTTTCAGTAGCCCAAGGTTGCGGTTAAAGTAAGGGCCGCCAACAATATCCAGAATGACGTCCACCCCTTCATCGTTGGTCAGCTGGCCGATTTTCTCGGCAAAATCATCGGTTTTGTAGTTAATCGCCGTAGCATAGGGACGTAGCGCAGCAATTTTTTCGTCCTGGCCGACGGTGGCATAGACGGTCATCCCCAGCGCGTGGCACAGCTGGACCGCGGTGGTGCCAATCCCGCTGGCGCCGCCGTGGACCAGAATGCTTTCGCCAGGCTGCAGCTTACCCAGCTGGAAGACGTTCGCCCAGACGGTGAAGAAGGTTTCCGGAATGGCGGCCGCTTCGCTAAAGCTGAGGCCCGCCGGGATCGGCAACGTCTGGCCTGCCGGCACGGCGCAGTATTCGGCATAGCCGCCGCCGTTGGTCAGCGCGCAAACGCGATCGCCGGGCGTAAACGCTGTGACCTGCGCGCCGACCTTAACAACCACGCCCGCCACCTCGAGGCCGGGCACGGGGGTGACGCCCTCAGGCATGGGATACAGACCCTGGCGCTGCAGAATATCCGGCCGGTTGACGCCCGCCGCCTTCACCTCAATGAGCACCTCATGCTCCCCGATGGTGGGAATCTCCCCTTCGCGGATCTGCAATACCTCCGGGCCGCCCGGTTGGCTGATAGCAATATATTTCACGGGTCCTCCTTATCGCCTGTGAGAGAAATGGGGCATCGGCCTCAGGAAAAGCGCAGCGGGCATCCCCTGCTCAGGGGCCCCGCGTCCAGGCTCTTCCCGGCTGTTTAGTGTAGACCATTGGCCTGACTGGCGGAGAAGCGGTGGCCGCGGGATAACGCATCCTCGCGACCACCGGCGGGTTACTGCGGCGGCGGCGCGGTATCGTCTGCCGCTTTTTTGCCTTTCGGCTTCCCTTTACCTTTGCTGAACGACTTCTTCGCCCCGCCCGGCGCCACCAGGCCGCGGAACTGACGCACCGGCGTGCTGCGCGCCTGATCGATCAGTTGATACAGCGTCCCCACCAGCGGCTGCATAAAGTCCTGATAGCGGCACTGTTTCTCGCTGATCTGCGTCAACACCGACTCCCAGTGGGCGGTCATGTCCGGTCGCCCGGCCATCTCCGGCAGGGAATGAATGAGCGCCCTGCCGGCCTCCGAAGAGTGGATATAGCGCCCCTTTTTGCTCAGGAAACCACGCTTGAACAGCAGCTCGATAATCCCTGCGCGGGTCGCTTCCGTGCCGAGGCCGTCGGTGGCGCGGAGGATCTTCTTCAAATCTTTATCCTGCACGAAGCGGGCAATCCCGGTCATCGCCGACAGCAGCGTGGCGTCGGTAAAGTGGCGCGGCGGCTGGGTCTGACGCTCCACCACCTCGCCCCTCTCGCACAGCAGTTCATCGCCTTTGGCCACCACCGGCAGCGGCGTGCCGTCGTTCTCTTCATCGCGCTCTTTGCTGCCAAGCAGCGTCCGCCAGCCCGCCTCGGCCAGAAAACGCGCCTTGGCGACAAACTTGCCGTTGGCGATCTCAAGATCAATCTGGCATTTGCGGAACACTGCGTCAGGGCAGAACTGCATCAGATACTGGCGGGCGATCAGGGTGTACACCTTCGCTTCGTTATCGGTGAGCTTCACCTGGCTGCTGCGGGCGGTTGGGATAATCGCATGGTGCGCGTCGACCTTTTTATCATCCCAGCAGCGGTTGCGGATCTCCGGATCCACTACCGGCTGCGGCAGCAGGTCCGCCGCATGGACGGCAATCGCATTCAACACCGCATGGCGGCCAGCGAAGTGCTCTTCCGGCAGATAGCGGCTGTCCGAACGCGGATAGGTGATGAGTTTGTGGGTTTCGTACAGCTTCTGGCAGATATCCAGCACGTTCTGCGCGCTGAAGCCGAAACGTTTGGCCGCCTCAATCTGCAGCGCCGACAGCGAGAACGGCAGCGGCGCGGGTTCGGAATCGCGCTTATCGTTATAGCCGGTGACGCTTGCCGGCTGGCCTTCGATGCGCTTAACCACATGCTCGGCCAGCGGACGATGCAGCAGGCGCCCTTCTTCATCCTGGTAAGGTTCGCAGGCTTCGCTCGGCACCCAGGTGGCGACAAAACGCTCCTCCTGCGGCGTGACGATATGCGCCTTCACGTCGAAGAAATCTTTGGCGACGAAATTTTCAATCTCTTCATCGCGACGGACCACCAGGCCAAGTACCGGGGTCTGCACCCGCCCCACCGAGAGCACCCCCTGATAGCCGGCGTTGCGCCCCAGCAGGGTGTAGGCGCGGGTCATATTGATGCCGTACAGCCAGTCGGCGCGGGCCCGCGCCAGCGCCGACACGCAGAGCGGCACGAACTCGCTGTTGGCGCGCAGACGGTTGATCGCCCGCTCCACCGCCTGCGGGTTGAGATCGTTAATCAGACAGCGCTGCACCTGCTGACGCTTCTCCGGCGCCAGCTGCAGGTAGTCGAGTACTTCGTCCACCAGCAGCTGCCCTTCTCTGTCCGGGTCGCCGGCGTGGATAACCTCCTCGGCGTCGCCGAGCAGGCGCTTGATGACATTCAGCTGTTTGGTGACCGAGGGCTTTGGCTGCAGCTGCCATTTCTCCGGCACAATCGGCAGATCGTTGAGATTCCACCGGGCATAGCGGCTGTCGTAGATGTCCGGCTGCGCCTGCTCCAGCAGGTGGCCGATACACCAGGTGACCACCTGCCCGTTGCCGCACTCAATATAGCCATCGCCTTTGCGGTGCGGTTTAGGCAACACATCGGCGATAGCCCGACCGAGACTCGGTTTTTCTGCAATAAACAACCGCATCGAATCAACGGATCTCGATCATGGGTCGCCCGCCGCGGGCGGTCACCAGCTCGCCGATGGCGGCCAGCTTAATGCCGAACTCCGCCGCGGCGGCCTGAACTTCCGCCTCCGCCTCCGGGGTCACCGCCAGCAGCAGACCGCCGGAGGTCTGCGGATCGCACAGCAGATCCCGCCACTCCGTCGGCATCTCGCCCATGAGATGGCCGTAGCTGGCAAAGTTGCGCCCGGTGCCGCCCGGCACCGCGCCGGCGGCGATATAGTCCTCCACCCCCGGCAGTTTTGGGATATCGGCATAGCGCAGCTGCGCCTGCACGCCGGCCCCGCGGCACACCTCGCTGAGATGGCCGAGCAGGCCAAAGCCGGTGACGTCGGTCATCGCCTTCACCCCGTCGATGGCGGCAAACGCGGCGCCGGCGAGGTTCATCTGGCACATGGTCTCCGTCGCCAGTCCCTGATGCTCTGGCTTGAGCAGCGATTTTTTCTCTGCAGTGGTCAGTACGCCGATCCCCAGCGGTTTAGTAAGATACAGTTTGCAACCCGCCTGGGCGGTGCTGTTTTTCTTGATGCGCTCGGTGGGCACCACGCCGGTGACCGCCAGACCGAAGATCGGCTCCGGGGCGTCAATGGAGTGGCCGCCCGCCAGCGCGATCCCCGCCTGCTGGCAGGCAAAGCGCCCGCCCTCCACCACTTCGCGGGCGATTTCCGGCGCCAGGGTGTTGATCGGCCAGCCGAGGATGGCAATCGCCATAATCGGTTTCCCGCCCATAGCGAAAATATCGCTGATGGCGTTGGTGGCGGCGATGCGGCCAAAGTCGAACGGGTTATCGACAATCGGCATAAAGAAATCGGTGGTGCTGACGATCGAGGTGCCATTACCGAGATCGTAAACGGCGGCATCATCGCTGGTTTCGTTGCCGACAAGCAGGTTTGGGTCGACAAACTTCGCCTGCTCGCTATGCAGGATAGTTTCCAGCACTTTCGGGGAAATTTTACAACCACAACCGGCTCCGTGGCTGTATTGCGTTAAACGAATGGCTTGCTCGCTCATGGACATCTCCTGTCATTGCAATCCCGCTATGTTAGCGCCCAAACGCCAGGGTGGTAAGTACGACAGTCTGAAATCGCGTATGGTTGCTCATTAAGCAGACAAAAAGCCGTTTTTGCGAGACACGGCAATTTTTTCCCGACCATTTTCACTTTTACTTAAAGATGACAGAAATGTGACAGCACAGGACTGTCTTCTCTGGAATGATTATGACGTAAGGAAATTCTAATGAAAAAGCGTGTTCTTGCCCTTTGCCTGGCCAGTTTCTTCTCCGTTGACGCCTTTGCTCTGGTTCCCCCCGGGAACGATGTCACCACCAAGCCCGATCTCTACTATCTGACCAATGCCCAGGCCATCGACAGCCTGGCGCTGTTGCCACCACCGCCGGCGGTGGGCAGTATCGCATTTTTAAACGATCAGGCGATGTATGAGCAAGGACGTCTGCTGCGCAATACCGAGCGCGGGAAGCTGGCGGCAGAGGATGCCAACCTCAGCGCGGGCGGCGTAGCCAACGCCTTCTCCAGCGCCTTTGGTTCGCCGATCACCGAGAAAGACGCGCCGCAGCTTCACAAACTGCTGACCAATATGATTGAAGACGCCGGCGACCTGGCGACCCGCAGCGCGAAAGAGAAATACATGCGCATTCGCCCGTTTGCGTTCTATGGCGTCTCCACCTGCAACACCACCGAACAGGACAAGCTGGCGAAAAACGGCTCTTACCCGTCCGGGCATACCTCTATCGGCTGGGCCACCGCCCTGGTGCTGGCGGAGATCAACCCGCAGCGGCAAAACGAAATTTTGAAGCGCGGCTATGAGCTCGGCGAGAGCCGGGTGATCTGCGGCTATCACTGGCAGAGCGATGTCGATGCGGCGCGCATCGTCGGCTCCGCGGTGGTCGCTACGCTGCACACCAACCCGGCCTTCCAGCAGCAGTTGCAGAAAGCCAAAGATGAATTCGCGAAAAGGCAGAAGTAACGTCATCGCCGTTGCATTCCCGGATGCGGCGCCTGGCGCGCTTTGTCCGGGCTACAAAAACCGCGATTGATTCGAATGGTAGGGGGTGTAGGCCGGGTAAGGCGCGAGCCGCCACCCGGCATAGATGCGGCTCCGAGCCTGCTGCCATCGCCCGGCGGCGCTGCGCTTGCGCGGCCAGCCGGACGGTTCCCTCTCCCTCCGGGAGAGGGCCAGGGTGAGGGGAAGCACTGCAGTGTGGTTGTTTATGTTATCTGTGGCTTCAGCGTAGTTTGCGCTCCCGGTTAATCGTCTGCGTTATATCACTCATGGCGCCGGGAGCGCATAGGGGGCGGCCAGTCGCCGCCGCCCCCTGTACCCCCGGGCTCCGGCCAGCAAAATCGCCGCTGCGCGGTCCCTTCGACTTATCCCTGCAGGCTTCGGGTCGGGCCGAGGCAGCGTCCGTGCAAAACACGGCCCTCAGCCCGCATCCATGCGGGCTGCCCCGGCCTGCCGGGAACGTCTCAGCGATTTTGAGGCCGTCAGCACCGGCAGTTTCAGCAAGAAAAGTGAATAAATTAACGACAGGTCGTACGAACGTAGGCCGGGTAAGGCGACAGCCGCCACCCGGCACAAAATCGGCTCTGTGCCCGCTGTCCTTGCCCGGCGGCGCTGCGCTTGCGCGGGCCTACAGACAATCAGAGCCGGATGCGTTGGCCGGGTAAGGCATAAGCCGCCACCCGGCATAACACACGCGGACTCAGAATCGCGTCACAAACGGCGCGGTATCCGGCAGGGCAATGGTGGTTGAGGCTTTTAGCTGCGGCGTCCCCAGATAGAGGAAGCCGACAATTTTATCCTGTTCGCGGCACTCGAAGCCGGCCCGCACCACCGGACTCTCGGTCAATGCTCCGCTGCGCCAGATACCGTTGAATCCCTGAGCCAGGGCCGCCATCTGCATCGCCATCACCGCGCAGCCAGCGGACATTTCCTGCTCCCAGCGCGGCACCTTAGGGTGGTCTTCACAGCGCGCGACCACGGTAATAATCAGCGGCGCGCGGAACGGCGCATTGCGGGCTTTCTCAATTCCCTTCTCATCCTGGCCGGCCTCTCTGGCCCCTTTTTCCAGCAACTGGCTGAAGCGCTCGCGGCCGTCATCGGCGATAATAAAGAAGCGCCACGGCTGCAGGGTGCCATGATCCGGGGCGCGCAGCCCGGCGCGCAGAATGTTTTCCAGCTGTTCGCCCGCCGGGGCAGGTTCCGCCAGGCGGGAAGCGCTCCGGCGATTAAGCAGTAGATCGAGAGCATCCATCTGTATAACTCCTGTGATGTCATTTTTCATAAAATTAACATGCACAAGGATTTTGTTACAGCGCGGTCGGTGATTCCTGCTGACAACCGACGGCTCACTCTTTAGGATAGCCAGACGCGGCGGCCCCTGCGGCCTGCCCTTTTTAGATAACGTTAGGGAGAAGACATGCGAACCCTTTGGCGACTGATTGCCAGCTTTTTTAAATGGACGTGGCGGATACTCAACTTTATTCGCAAACTGGCCCTCAATGCGATCTTCCTGGTGCTGGTGCTGGTGTGTATCGGCATCTGGAGCCAGTTCAGCAGTACCACCAGCGAACATGCCGCGCGCGGCGCGCTGTTGCTGGATATTACCGGCGTGGTGGTGGATAAACCATCCGCCAGCAGCAAGCTCGGCGTGATTGGCCGCCAGCTGTTTGGCGCCAGCTCGGACCGTCTGCAGGAGAATTCCCTGTTCGATATCGTGCAGACCATTCGCCAGGCGAAGGATGACCGCAATATCACCGGTATTGTGCTGGATTTGAAAAACTTCGTCGGCGGCGACCAGCCATCCATGCAGTACATCGGCAAAGCGCTGCGCGAATTCCGCGATAGCGGCAAACCGGTGTATGCCGTCGGCAGCAGCTACAGCCAGGGCCAGTACTACCTGGCGAGCTTCGCCAACAAAATCTGGCTCTCGCCGCAGGGCGAGGTAGACCTGCACGGCTTCGCTACCAACGGGCTATATTACAAATCGCTGCTGGATAAGCTGAAGGTCTCCACCCATGTCTTCCGCGTCGGCACCTATAAATCCGCCGTCGAACCATTCATCCGCGATGATATGTCCCCTGCCGCCCGCGAAGCGGATAGCCGCTGGATTGGCGAACTGTGGCAGAACTACCTCAACACCATTGCCGCCAACCGCCAGATCACCGCCCAGCAGCTCTTCCCGGGCGCCCAGGGCATTATCGATGGCCTGCGTAAGGTGGGCGGCGATACGGCGAAATATGCGCTGGACAATAAGCTGGTGGATGAGCTGGCGACCTCCACGGAAGTGGAAAAGGCGCTGACCAAACAGTTTGGCTGGAGCAAAGCGGATAACAATTACCGGGCAATCAGCTATTACGACTACAACGTGAAGACGCCGTCTGACCAGGGTTCCGCCATCGCGGTAATCTTCGCCAACGGCGCCATCATGGACGGTGAAGAGACCCCGGGCAACGTCGGCGGCGACACCACCGCAGCGCAAATTCGCGATGCGCGCCTCGATCCGAAAATTAAGGCCATCGTTCTGCGCGTAAACAGCCCGGGCGGCAGCGTAACCGCTTCGGAAATCATTCGTGAAGAGCTGGCGGCAGCCAAAGCCGCCGGTAAACCGGTAGTGGTCTCGATGGGCGGCATGGCGGCGTCCGGCGGCTACTGGATCTCCACCCCAGCGGATTACATCGTGGCGAACCCAAGCACCCTCACCGGCTCCATTGGCATCTTTGGGGTGATCAACACCGTGGAAAATACCCTCGGGTCGATTGGCGTCCACACCGACGGCGTCGCCACGTCGCCGCTGGCGGATGTCTCCAGCACCAAAGCGCTGCCGCCGGAAGTGCAGCAGCTGATGCAGTTGAGCATTGAGAATGGCTATCAGCGCTTTATCACCCTGGTGGCTAACGCCCGTAAGAGCACGCCGGAGAAAATCGACCAGATCGCCCAGGGCCACGTCTGGACCGGGGAAGATGCTAAAGCCAACGGCCTGGTCGACAGCCTCGGCGACTTCGACGACGCGGTGGCCAAAGCCGCCGAGCTGGCGAAGCTGAAAACCTGGCACCTCAACTACTATCAGGAAGAGCCGACCTTCTTCTCGATGGTGCTGGACAGCCTGACCGGCTCGGTACGCGCCTCGCTGCCGGCGGCCATTCAGGCCTGGCTGCCTGCGCCGGTCGCCGCGGCGGCCGAGACGGTGAAAGCGGAGAGCGACAAGCTGGCGGCGTTTAACGACCCGCAGAATCGCTATGCCTTCTGCCTGACCTGCGCTAACATCCGTTAATACGCAGCGGCTGCCCCGTCTCCCGGGGCAGCCTTTTTCCCTCTCCTGCCAACACTGCCACAAAGCCCGCGACCGACGCTGTATTTTTTCCTGCGTCTCTTTATACTGCGCCTGTCTACGACCAACCTAAGCGATGCTATGCAAAAAAAATCGATTTACGTTGCCTACACCGGTGGGACCATCGGTATGCAGCGCTCTGAACACGGCTATGTACCCGTTTCCGGCCATCTGCAGCGTCAGCTGGCGCTGATGCCGGAGTTCCATCGTCCGGAGATGCCGGACTTCACGATCCATGAATACCATCCGCTGATGGATTCATCCGATATGACCCCCGAGGACTGGCAGCACATCGCCGACGATATCCGCAGCCATTATGAGGAGTATGATGGCTTTGTGATCCTCCACGGAACCGACACCATGGCGTTTACCGCCTCGGCGCTGTCGTTCATGCTGGAAAACCTTGGCAAGCCGGTCATTGTGACAGGGTCACAAATTCCGCTGGCCGAGCTGCGTTCCGATGGTCAGATTAACCTGCTCAACGCCCTGTACGTCGCCGCCAACTATCCGATTAACGAAGTGGCACTGTTCTTCAACAATCGACTGTTCCGCGGCAACCGCACCACCAAAGCCCATGCCGACGGCTTCGACGCTTTCGCCTCGCCAAACCTTGCCCCGCTGCTGGAGGCCGGGATCCATATTCGCCGTCTCGGAACTCCGCCGGCGCCGCAGGGCAGCGGAGAGCTTATCGTGCACCCCATCACTCCGCAGCCGATTGGCGTGGTGACGATTTACCCCGGCATCTCCGCCGACGTGGTGCGTAATTTTCTGCGCCAACCGGTGAAAGCGCTGATCCTCCGCTCCTATGGCGTCGGCAATGCCCCACAGAATGGCGAGTTTATTCAGGTGCTGGCGGAAGCCAGCCAGCGCGGTATTGTGGTGGTCAATCTGACGCAGTGCATGTCTGGAAAGGTGAACATGGGCGGCTATGCCACCGGCAACGCCCTCGCCCAGGCGGGGGTCATCAGTGGTTTCGATATGACGGTGGAAGCGACGCTGACCAAGCTACACTATCTGCTTAGCCAGCAGCTGGACGTTGACGCCATTCGCGCGGCGATGCAGCAAAATCTGCGTGGCGAACTCACCCCCGACGAGGCTTAAGGAGGACGTATGGCACATCGAGCGCTGTTACTGGTTGATTTGCAGAACGACTTTTGCGCCGGCGGCGCGCTGGCGGTTCCTGAAGGCGACAGTACCGTCGACGTAGCCAATGCGCTTATCGACTGGAGCCTGGCGCGCGGCGAGCCCATCGTCGCCAGCCAGGACTGGCATCCGGCGGATCACGGCAGTTTCGCCAGCCAGCACCAGGTGGAACCCTACACCGAGGGCGAGCTGGACGGCCTGGCGCAAACTTTCTGGCCGGATCACTGCGTGCAGCACAGCGAAGGCGCGGCGCTGCATCCGCTGCTCAAGCAGCAGGCGATCGCCGCTGTGTTCCACAAAGGGCAAAGCCGGAGCATCGACAGCTATAGCGCTTTCTTTGACAACGGTCACCGGCAGAAAACCGAACTGGACGGCTGGCTGCGTGGTCAGGGGATCGTGGAGCTGACCGTTCTCGGCCTCGCCACCGATTACTGCGTTAAGTTCACCGTGCTGGATGCCCTGGCGCTGGGCTACGCGGTCAACGTCATCACCGACGGCTGTCGCGGCGTAAATCTACAGCCGCAGGACAGCAGCCAGGCGTTTATGGAGATGGCCGCCGCGGGCGCCACGCTCTATACCCTCGACGACTGGCGGGAAACTCAGGCCTGATCCCTCCCCCCCGGCGCCCCCGCGCCGGGTCTTCTTCTGCCGCCTCGCTATTGTCCATAAATTGAACTCTCTCGCAGTTTCAACAGGTTATTGCTGCTAGTCTGGCAAGGCTGTTTTTTCGCCACGCCATTTCCGTGGCGTGGTTATTTTTATGTCAAAGAGGAACCACTATGAAACGTTTGCCCTTGCTGGCAGCCTTGCCCTTGCTTTGCGCTTCCGCGCTCTCTGCCCAACCGCTGATGTCCGTCGGCTATTTTAACGGCGGCGGCGACGTCACCGCCGGGCCGGGCGGTGATATCGATAAGCTGGACGTCCGGCAGATCACCCATCTCAACTACTCGTTTGGCCTTATCTATAACGATGAAAAAGACGAGACCAATGCGGCCCTGAAGGATCCTGCTCATCTGCACGAGATCTGGCTGTCGCCGAAGGTGCAGGCGGATCTGCAAAAGCTCCCCGCCCTGCGTAAACAGAATCCGGACCTCAAAGTCCTGCTGTCGGTCGGCGGCTGGGGCGCGCGTGGTTTCTCCGGCGCGGCGGCGACCGCAGAAAGTCGCGCCGTCTTTATTCGTTCCGCGCAGAAAATCATCCAGCAATATGGTCTGGACGGCATTGACCTCGACTGGGAGTTTCCGGTCAACGGCGCCTGGGGACTGGTGGCCAGCCAGCCGGCTGACCGCGACAACTTCACTGCCCTGCTGAAATCGCTGCGTGAGGCAGTCGGTGAGCAAAAGCTGGTGACTATCGCCGTAGGCGCCAATGCCGAGAGCCCGAAAAGCTGGGTGGACGTCAAAGCGGTGGCCCTAGTGCTGAACTACATCAACCTGATGACCTACGACATGGCCTACGGCACGCAGTACTTCAACTCGAATCTGTATGACTCCAGCCACTGGCCGACGGTCGCCGCAGCGGATAAATACAGCGCCGATTTTGTGGTCAACAATTACCTGGCCGCCGGGCTTAAACCCAGCCAGATGAACCTCGGGATTGGTTTTTATGGCCGGGTACCGAAACGGGCGGTCGAGCCGGGGATTGACTGGACGAAAGCGGATGCGCAAAACAATCCGGTCACCCAGCCCTATTTTGGGCCACAACAGATCGCGCTGTTTGCCTCGCTGGGCTATGACCTGAGCAAAGACACCTACGTGAAATACAATGATATCGTGGGCAAACTGCTCAACGATCCGCAAAAGCGTTTTACCGAGCACTGGGACGATGAGGCGAAGGTTCCGTGGCTGTCGGTGCAGTCCGCGGAGGGTAAGTCGCTGTTCGCCCTCTCCTATGAGAACCCGCGCTCGGTAGCCATTAAGGCGGACTATATCAAGGCGAAGGGCCTCGCCGGGGCCATGTTCTGGGAATATGGCGCCGATGACCAGAATCAGCTGGCCCGTCAGCTGGCGGAATCGCTGGGGATCAAACACTAATCATGGCTGTTCCGCCGCATCGTCGGCACCGGGAGGCGTGACGCAGGCAGCATCGCCTGCAATGCAGGTATATCGCGCCGCCCGGGATAGGTTATGATGCCTGTTATCCGCTGCGCCAGGGGCTGGCGCAGCTTAACCGTTTGACAGGAGGCAGGGGGCCATGGCCTATATCCCCAAAAATTACGCACGTCTGGAAGTGGGTTACCGCGAAAAGGCGCTCAAGCTTTTTCCCTGGGTGTGCGGACGCTGCTCACGGGAGTTTGTCTACTCCAATCTGCGCGAGCTGACGGTGCACCACATCGATCACGACCACTCCAATAACCCGGAAGATGGCAGCAACTGGGAGATGTTGTGCCTGTACTGTCACGATCACGAACATTCCAAGTACACCGAAGCCGATCAGTATGGCTCCACGGTGGTGGCAGGGGAAGATGCGCAAAAGAGCGTCGGCGAGGCCACTTACAACCCGTTTGCCGATCTGAAAGCGATGATGAACAAAAAGTAAGCGAAGCGGCTGACCGCCGGACGCGGTCATTCAACATGACGCCATCCGGCGCGCGGTTACCCGACGCCGGAACGTCTCACCGCCGGCCGGCGGTTTATTGCAGTTTAACGGTGGCGATCGGCTTCGGCACGATGCCAAAATCCTCTTTCAGCTGCTGTTTGCTCTTCATTACCATCTGCCCGCTGGTGTCGATGGTCATGTGCTGGGCGTCGGTGTTATACCGGGCCTGCCAGAGCATCACCAGCTGCAGGCTATTTTCCTTCTGCTCCGGCGTCAGCGCGACGCCATCCGGCCATTTTCCCAGCTCTACCGCCGTCGCCAGACGCTGATACACTTCCGGCGTCATACTGTCGATAATTTGCTCAATATCCATCTTCCGCTCACCTCCGCCTGGAATAATTTGCTGAATCGTTTCTTCAACCCTTGATTTGCTCGCCATTTTGCTCATCGGTGAAGCTCAGCGATGCCGAGTTGACACAATAGCGCTCGCCGGTCGGCTGCGGACCATCCGGAAACACGTGGCCGAGATGGGCATCACAGTTTCCGCAACGGATCTCAATGCGCTGCATGCCGTGCGAATTGTCGGTCAGATAGCGAATGGCCTCCGCGCTTACCGGCTCGTAGAAGCTCGGCCAGCCGCAGCCGGAGTCGTATTTAGTCTGGGAGTTAAACAGCGGCGCATCGCACACCAGGCAGTGGTACACGCCATTTTTCTTGTTGTGCAACAGCCGTCCGGTGAAAGGCGGTTCGGTGCCATGATGCTGCGTCACGTAAAACTGCATTTCGCTCAAGCCATTTTTCAGCTCTTCCGGGGTGGGTTTATTCGCCATGGGCTTACATCTCGCTTTGCAATGGACTACTTTCGCTCCAATTCTAACAAAACATTAACAATGAAGCGTACACTTTTGTTCTAAACTTATCCGGTGCCCACAGGCAGCCAGATAATTGTGACTTAAATCACGTTTTTATCTTAAATGCCCTTTAAAATTCCGCGCGCAGCCCCCATATGGAATTGGGCTCAAAGGGAAAGTGAGGCAAATCAATCGCGCAAAGGTCTGCTCAGGATTGATTTGTCGCAATGATTGACACGATTCCGCTTGACGCTGCGTAAGGTTTTTGTAATTTTACAGGCAACCTTTTATTCACTAACAAATAGCTGGTGGAATATATGACTATCAAAGTAGGTATCAACGGTTTTGGCCGTATCGGTCGCATTGTTTTCCGTGCTGCTCAGAAACGTTCTGACATCGAGATCGTTGCAATCAACGACCTGTTAGACGCAGAGTACATGGCTTACATGCTGAAGTATGACTCCACTCACGGTCGTTTCGACGGTACCGTTGAAGTGAAAGACGGTCATCTGGTCGTTAACGGTAAAAAAATCCGTGTTACCGCTGAACGTGACCCGGCTAACCTGAAGTGGGACGAAGTTGGTGTTGACGTTGTTGCTGAAGCAACCGGTATCTTCCTGACCGACGAAACCGCTCGTAAACACATCACCGCTGGCGCGAAAAAAGTCGTTCTGACTGGCCCGTCCAAAGACAACACTCCGATGTTCGTTCGCGGCGCTAACTTCGACGCTTACGCTGGCCAGGACATCGTTTCCAACGCTTCCTGCACCACCAACTGCCTGGCGCCGCTGGCTAAAGTTATCAACGACAACTTCGGTATCGTTGAAGGCCTGATGACCACCGTTCACGCTACCACCGCTACTCAGAAAACCGTTGATGGCCCGTCTCACAAAGACTGGCGCGGCGGCCGCGGCGCAGCTCAGAACATCATCCCGTCCTCTACCGGCGCTGCTAAAGCAGTAGGTAAAGTACTGCCAGAACTGAACGGCAAACTGACCGGTATGGCGTTCCGCGTTCCGACTCCGAACGTATCTGTTGTTGACCTGACCGTTCGTCTGGAAAAAGCTGCGTCCTACGAAGAAATCAAGAAAGCCATCAAAGCCGCTTCTGAAGGCGCTATGAAAGGCGTTCTGGGTTACACCGAAGACGACGTTGTTTCTACCGACTTCAACGGCGAAGTTTGCACTTCCGTGTTCGATGCTAAAGCGGGTATCGCACTGAACGACAACTTCGTGAAACTGGTTTCCTGGTACGACAACGAAACCGGCTACTCCAACAAAGTTCTGGATCTGATTGCCCACATCTCCAAATAAGTTGAGATGAAAAAGTAATCTGTAAGAGCGACTTCGGTCGCTCTTTTTTTTGTCTGCAGAGATAGGATTGCACAATGATAAATAAAATTTTTGCTCTCCCGGTGAATGAAACCATTTCTCCCGTGATCTCCCGTCGCCAGCTGGACGACCTGGAGCTGATTGTCATCGACCATCCGCAGGTGAAAGCCTCTGTGGCGCTGCAGGGGGCGCACCTGCTCTCCTGGAAACCCGCCGGTGAAGAAGAAGTTCTGTGGCTGAGCAACAACACCCCGTTTAAACAGGGCGTCGCCCTGCGCGGCGGCGTGCCGATTTGCTGGCCCTGGTTTGGTCCTTCTGCGCAGCAAGGTCTGCCGTCGCACGGCTTTGCCCGCAATCTGCCATGGACCCTGGAAGGTCATGACGAAGACGACAGCGGCGTAATGTTGACCTTTGCGCTCCAGCACAGCGCTGAAACCATGAAGCTCTGGCCGCACGAGTTCACCCTCTATGCCCGCTTTAAGCTGGGTAAGACCTGTGAAATCGAGCTGGAAGCCCACGGTGAATTCGAGACCACCTCTGCCCTGCACAGCTATTTCAACGTCGGCGATATCGCGGCGGTGAAGGTGAGCGGTCTTGGCGAGCGCTATATCGATAAAGTGAACAATGCCGAAGAAGGCGTTCTGAGCAACGGCGTGCAGACCTTCCCTGACCGCACCGATCGCGTCTATCTCAACGCCGACAGCTGCAGCGTGATCCATGACGACGCGCTAAACCGCACTATCGACGTGGTGCATCATCATCAGCACAATGTGGTGGCCTGGAACCCGGGCCCGGCGCTGTCCGTCAGCATGGGCGATATGCCGGACGATGGCTACAAAACCTTCGTTTGCGTCGAAACCTGCTGCGTAACCCAGCCGCAGAAAGCCAGCGAAGAGACGCCCTCTCGCCTGGCGCAAACCATCAGCGTGAAAAAACGCTAATAGCAAAAGCCCCGTTGGTAACGGGGCTTTTGTTTTTCTTTGCCGTGAACGATGGGTTAAACCATATCCAGCCGGGTTTTTCGCTGCGGCGGCGGATAGAGGCGGTCCAGGTGCGCGAGCTCTTCCCCACTAAGGACGATGTCGAGCGCTGCGGCATTCTGCACCACATGCTCAATACTGGCCGCTTTCGGGATCGCCAGCACTCCCGGATGACGAATCACCCAAGCGAGCAGCAGTTGCGCTACCGTAATCCCCCGCGCGTTAGCCATATTAATGATATCGCTATGCTGAAAAAGTCCATCGCGTAAGCGCCCCGCCTGCGCCAGCGGGCAGTAGGCCATCACCGGCAGACTGTGCTGCTGGCACCAGGGCAGGAGATCGTATTCAATGCCCCGCGATGCGAGATGGTAGAGCACCTGGTTGGTTGCACAGTGCTCGCCATCCGCCGTCCGCCACAGCGCCTGCATATCCTCGGTGTCCAGATTAGAGACGCCCCAGCGGCGGATCTTGCCCTCGGCCACCAGCCTTTCCATCGCCTCAACCGTCTCCTGCAGCGGGATATCCCCGCGCCAGTGCAGGAGATACATATCGAGATAGTCGGTCTGCAGCCGGCGCAGGCTGTTTTCACAGGCGCGGTGCATCGCCGCTTTGCCGGCATGCCAGGGATAGACTTTGGAGACCAGCACTACCCGGTCGCGCAGACCGCGGATCGCCTGGCCCACCACTTCCTCCGCCCCGCCGTCGGCGTACATTTCCGCCGTATCGATCACCGTCAGTCCATGGTCGATGCCCGCACGCAGTGCAGCCACTTCCTGCTGACGCTGCGCCGCAAGTTCGCCCATATACCAGGTGCCCAGCCCGATGGCCGGCACTGCCGCCTGCTCGCCGAAGCGTACTGTTTTTTTCACCATCTTCTCCTCCTTAAACGTATGCACCACCATAAAGCAAAACAGGGCGCAAGGCCCTGTTTTGATGCATGAAGCGCACTGTAAGAATGCACAATCAGAAGGTGTAGGTGATCCCGGTGGAGATCAGACCGCTCCAGGATTTATCCACCATCGGACTGTCGGTAATTTCATCCGACAGACGCGTGTAGCGCGCCACGCCGTAAACGCTCCAGTCACCGAGGAAGCGATAGTTAGCCGACAGTTCCAGATATGGGTTCCAGCTACTGTCCGGGTCATAGCTGCGCATGCCGCTGCGGCGCGACTCGTGCCGGGAGACACCATAGTAGTATTCGTTCTGATTGTCGCTGTTCCACTCCACGCCAATACCCGGCGTCAGCGTCAGGTTACCGTTGGTGTAACGGTACAGCCAGGCGAGATCCCAGTTAATACCGTTGCTGTTATCCAGCGTATCGCCGGCAATCGTCGTGCGCAGGAAGCCATAGGGCGTGTTGTGGACATAAGAAAGACCGGCCATCACGGTCGATTTACGTTTATCCAGTCGACGCATCTGCTCGCTGTCGCTGTCGCCCGGCTTGAAGTACATTGGCGACCAGTAGGCCGTAATCGACAGTTTATCGTTGGTGTCATTCCACAGGTAGTAACCCCCGCCCAGACCGTGGAACCAGAAGTTTTCGCTCTCATAACTAATGACCGGCACCGGATAGACATCCGCATCATATTGCTTATACGGATGCTCAACGACCCCTACGCCAGCCCCAAGAGTGAACTTCCCGTCGGCATGCGCCGCGCTGGCGGACGTCGCTATCAGCACGCCGAGTGCCAGAAGTTTGATTTTAGTCACAATCCATATTCCCGTTGTCAAATAATCAGCCCGTGCAGTGTACCGTCGTAGGTCTCATGCCTCAAATTCTTTACCCGATATGACACAAATCGTTCACTTTGCCACCCTTCTCTTACCATCCGGTGACAGCCCGATGACAAATTTGCGTCCCAACGAATCAAAAAGCGTCATGTTCAGGATGAGTTATTGATATGTCATTGAAATTGATTTTCTGCGCCATGCAAGATTTCTAAATGCATCTACGCTTAAATTTAGAAGGTGTAATTGCCGGGCACATTCACGCTACCCCACCCGCAACCTGGCATAAGGGTTGCTGGATACCAGGAGAGCGATGTTCAGCTTATGTCTTCCGGGGGCCCCCACTATTCATATGAACGGCTCTCAACCTGTGCTAAAAAACGAAAGGACGGCATGCCATGAATATATTCGATCACTATCGCCAGCGCTACGAAGCTGCCAAGGACGAAGAGTTCACACTGCAGGAGTTTCTTACCATCTGCCGGCAAGATCGCAGTGCCTATGCCAATGCGGCAGAACGTCTGTTGATGGCCATTGGTGAACCCGTCATGGTTGATACGGCTCTCGAGCCGCGGCTATCCCGTCTCTTTTCAAACCGGGTTATCGCACGCTATCCGGCATTTGAAGAGTTTTACGGTATGGAAGACGCCATTGAGCAGATCGTTTCCTACCTCAAGCATGCCGCCCAGGGGCTGGAAGAGAAGAAACAGATCCTCTATCTGCTGGGGCCGGTGGGCGGTGGTAAATCGTCGCTGGCTGAACGGCTGAAAGCGCTGATGCAGCGCGTGCCCATCTATGTGCTGAGCGCCAACGGCGAACGCAGTCCGGTCAACGATCACCCGCTGTGCCTGTTCAATCCGCAGGAAGATGCGCAGATCCTCCAGAAAGAGTATGGCATCCCGACCCGCTATCTCGGCACCATTATGTCGCCGTGGGCGGCCAAGCGCCTGCACGAGTTTGGCGGCGATATCACTAAATTCCGCGTGGTTAAAGTCTGGCCATCGATTCTCGAGCAGGTTGCCATCGCCAAAACCGAACCGGGTGATGAAAACAACCAGGATATTTCAGCGCTGGTCGGTAAGGTGGATATCCGTAAGCTGGAACACTATGCGCAGAACGACCCGGACGCCTACGGCTACTCCGGTGCGCTGTGCCGCGCCAACCAGGGGATTATGGAGTTCGTCGAGATGTTTAAAGCGCCGATTAAGGTGCTGCATCCGCTGCTGACCGCCACCCAGGAAGGTAACTATAACGGCACCGAAGGGATCTCCGCCCTGCCGTTTAACGGGATCATCCTTGCTCACTCCAACGAATCGGAATGGGTGACCTTCCGTAATAACAAGAACAATGAGGCCTTCCTCGACCGCGTCTATATCGTCAAGGTGCCTTATTGCCTGCGTATCTCCGAAGAGATCCGCATCTATGAAAAACTGCTCAACAACAGTGAGCTGACCCATGCGCCCTGCGCCCCGGGCACCCTGGAAACCCTGGCGCGCTTTTCGATTCTGTCGCGCCTGAAAGAGCCGGAGAACTCGAGCATCTACTCGAAGATGCGGGTCTATGACGGCGAAAGTCTGAAAGATACCGACCCGAAAGCGAAGTCCTATCAGGAGTATCGCGATTACGCCGGGGTTGATGAAGGGATGAACGGGCTCTCCACCCGCTTTGCCTTTAAGATCCTGTCTCGGGTATTTAACTTCGACCACGTCGAGGTGGCCGCTAACCCGGTGCATTTGTTCTATGTGCTGGAGCAGCAGATTGAGCGTGAACAGTTCCCACAGGAGCAGGCCGAGCGCTATCTGGAATTCCTCAAAGGCTATCTGATCCCGAAATACGCCGAGTTTATCGGCAAAGAGATCCAGACCGCTTATCTGGAATCCTACTCCGAGTATGGACAGAACATTTTCGATCGCTATGTCACCTACGCTGACTTCTGGATCCAGGATCAGGAATACCGCGATCCGGACACCGGGCAGCTGTTTGACCGTGAATCGTTGAATGCCGAGCTGGAGAAAATTGAGAAGCCAGCCGGGATTAGCAACCCGAAAGACTTCCGTAACGAAATCGTCAACTTTGTGCTGCGCGCCAGAGCCAACAACAGCGGACGTAATCCGAACTGGACCAGCTATGAGAAACTGCGCACGGTTATTGAGAAGAAAATGTTCTCCAATACCGAAGAGCTGTTGCCGGTCATTTCGTTTAATGCCAAAACCTCAACCGATGAGCAGAAAAAACACGACGACTTTGTCGACCGCATGATGGAGAAAGGCTACACCCGCAAACAGGTTCGCCTGCTGTGCGAGTGGTACCTGCGGGTTCGTAAATCGTCCTGATGCGTCCAACCCGGCGGCACGCCGCCGGGTCAACTGCAGCTGAATGATGATAAGTAAAGTTGGCTAATGCAGTACAGGAGGGCATATGACCTGGTTCATAGACCGACGCCTGAACGGGAAAAACAAAAGCGCCGTCAACCGCCAGCGCTTTTTGCGCCGTTATAAGGCGCAGATTAAACAGTCGATCTCCGAGGCCATCAACAAGCGCTCGGTGACCGATATTGAGAGCGGAGAATCCGTCTCGATCCCGACGGACGATATCAACGAGCCGATGTTTCATCAGGGTCGCGGCGGCCTGCGCAACCGCGTCCACCCGGGCAACGACCATTTTGTGCAAAACGACCGCATTGAGCGCCCGCAGGGCGGTGGCGGCGGCGGCGGTAGCGGTCAGGGGCAAGCCAGCGCCGATGGTGAAGGAAAGGATGAGTTTGTCTTCCAGATCTCGAAAGATGAATACCTGGATCTGTTATTTGAAGATCTGGCCCTGCCGAACCTGAAGAAAAACCAGCACCGGCAGCTGAATGAGTTTAAAACCCATCGCGCGGGTTTTACCTCCAATGGGGTGCCAGCCAACATCAGCGTGGTACGTTCACTGCAGAACTCGCTGGCCCGCCGTACGGCGATGACCGCCGGCAAGCGTCGTGAACTGCGCGCCCTGGAGGAGGATCTGGAAGCCATCAGCCGCAGCGAACCGGTGCAACTGCTGGAGGAGGAGCGCCTGCGCAAAGAGATTGCCGAACTGCGGGCTAAAATAGAGCGGGTGCCGTTTATCGACACCTTTGATTTACGCTACAAAAATTACGAAAAACGGCCGGAGCCTTCCAGCCAGGCGGTGATGTTCTGTCTGATGGACGTCTCAGGCTCGATGGACCAGGCCACCAAAGACATGGCCAAGCGCTTTTATATCCTGCTGTATCTGTTCCTCAGCCGGACTTATAAAAACGTCGACGTGGTCTATATCCGCCACCATACCCAGGCAAAAGAGGTGGATGAGCACGAATTCTTCTATTCTCAGGAAACCGGCGGCACCATTGTCTCCAGCGCCCTGAAGCTGATGGATGAAGTAGTGCAGGCCCGCTATGATCCGGCGCAGTGGAACATCTACGCCGCCCAGGCGTCGGATGGCGACAACTGGGCCGATGACTCCCCGCTGTGCCACGAACTGCTGGCGAAGAAAATTCTGCCGGTGGTGCGTTATTACAGCTATATCGAAATTACCCGCCGGGCGCATCAGACCCTGTGGCGCGAGTATGAACACCTGCAGGCGACCTTTGATAATTTCGCCATGCAGCATATTCGCGACCAGGAGGATATCTACCCGGTATTCCGCGAACTGTTTCATAAGCAGTCATCTAAAAACGAAGCCTAATTAAATAAAATCAGCCAGTTAGCATGACTTCCTGGCTGATTTTCCTGCCTTTGTAAACGCTTTATTTGCGCGATACTCAATGTATTAAATTTCATTTTAGGGAAGACAAAACGGCTTCTTCGCAACACGCCACTTGCCCGTTGGTTTTTATATTCAAATCCTGCATCAACTCCTGTTTGCGTTAACGTTGCTGAACGCAAAGGAGTCTGGTTTGAATGTAGCGATGACCAGTGAAGCATTGGGCCGCGCAATGGACTGAGACTTTCAAAAAATGATAGCGCTGACGACGCCCGCAAGGTGGTAGAAACGGGTGTGGTATGTTCACCAGAATACGTGAGATTCAGGTATGGTGATTCACCATTACGCATAGTTGCTGTTTTATCAAAGTACGACTCTGGAAAGAATAAAATCCACACGTTCTTCAACTGAAACGCATGGCAATTCAATCAACTGATAGTCATACAGACGGTACGTTTTCACCATTGCATGATATGTCGCAACGGCAACATCATAAGATTGTTTGCGCTCGGCATCCTGTACATATATCTCACGCCAGGGCGGTGCAATAAATACGGTTCGGTTATAGCGAAATTTCGCGATAGCGTTTTCCAGATGCCTCGGTATGGTAAGTTCAGAAAGACGTAAATAACCTAAAACATCAGGAACGCCACGGTCGAAGAAGCATAGTGATTTTTGCCCCTCCGCTTCGTGCCACGAGCGCATTTCCCAGGATAGCATAAGCTCTGCAAATGCACGCTGATTGGCCCATGGTAGTGCATCACCGTCGATGTTTACCTGATCTTGAATAACGCCTCTTCCAGCCTCTTTAGAACACCAAAAACCTCGTTTTATCATCGAATCAATTATCGCGCTTTTGCCTGACCCTGGGCCACCTGTAAGAATAAAACGGTGTTGAAAAGATACAGACATTAAATCCTCCTGGACATGTAAGATGCGACAAGCGAAGCGCCTGTTTCTGGTTACGCACCTATCTGCAGCGGGAGAATAATGCTGACAAACGCATGCCGGCTTATTTCCGTCAGGATCGCGCAGATAGGCAATATAAAAGTTGGGGCAGCGCCGGCGGCTCCGGCATAGGCCGCCCTGCTAACGCTGGCGCAGTTGATCTGTTCCTGGTTAATTAACACGCGACCTCAGTAGATCTCGCGCAGCCAGCAACCGCCTGCTGCTGGCCAATCTTCCACCTGCCCGGTCATCAGCCTACAGCGGCGACACGGCCTCGACTTCATGCTGAAACACATAGGGGTCGGAGAGGAGTTCGAATGCTTCGTCGTCCGGATAGGTGACCGCGACGTGATAGTCTTCGCCAGCGAAGGCTTTGACCGCCGCGAGATCCTGCCAGTAGGTGGCAAGAAAGAAATGCGCCCATTCGCCCTGGTTTTCCTGGCGCACCAGCGCCCCCCGGTTGCCGGCGATGCTCTGAGCGTGTTCCACGCCGGTCCGCTCGAGATGGCGGACAAACCCCTCAGCATGTTGCAATGGCACACAGCCGTGCCAGGTCCTGACAATCATTTGCGTTCTCCTGTGGTGATAAACGTCTCACCCTAACATCGACAGGCATTTCTGGGGGAGCGCAACAATGCCGCGCTGGCCACAACACAAAATTATTTTGCCGGACGGGGATATCCTCTCACTCTGCAGTATTTTCGACTGCGGGGCAGCATTGGGCCGAATATTGCGCGGCGAGTATCACTGTTAGCTGGCGCGGAAAAAATCGTGGCTCGTCAGCCTCGGGCAGTCTTATCGATACACGCCCAAGCCGCGCCCCTTCAGGGCATCGCCAGCCGATCTTGATGGTCCGCAAAGAGAGCGATGAGATGGTCGGCGAGAACCCGCACGCGTCTGGATCCGGCCAGGTCAGAATGCATCACCAGCCAGAGGGTCTGATCCGCGCCGATCTCCGGCTGCAGGCACTGCAGGCCGCTGGCCCGCGCCATAAAGTGCGGCAGGACGCCCAATCCGAGGCCCGCGGATACTGCGGAAACCTGGGCCACGAGCGTATTGGCTTCGACTTTACACGGCCGGCCGCGCAGGGTGCGCGTGATCCATTGGGCGGCCGGCAGGTGCTGGTGAGTTTCCGGCCACCCCACAAAGTCCGCCTCGCTCAGCGACAGGCCGTCCGCGCCGACCAGACAGTCGGCGGCGCCATAGACGCCAAACCCCACCGTCCCCAGCCGCTTTAACGTCAGATGCCCGGCCTCAGGCTTGACCATGCGGATCGCCAGATCGGCATCCCGACGGTGCAGGTTCACCGGCTGCACGCCGCTCAGCACCTCCACCCGCAGCTCGGGATAATGGTCCAGGAGCCCTTTCAGGGAGGGCAGAATAAAATGCGTGGCCAGGTTATCCGAGGTGGCCAGACGGACAAGCCCGGCGACATGCCCCTGCAGTTGCGCCGCTTCGCCGAACGCCAGGCCAGCGTATTCCAGCGCCTCCGCCCGCGCGAACAGGGCTTCGCCATCGTCGGTCAGGCGGTAGCCGCTCTGATGGCGGCTGAAGAGCGGAACGTTCAACGCCTGCTCCAGCCGATCCAGCCGGCGGGACACGGTGGCAATTCCCATGTTCATCTTGTCGGCGGCGCCGCTCAGCGTTCCCGCCCGGGCGATGGCGAGGAATATGCGAGCATCATCCCAGTGAAATTCTGCGGTCATCTATTTTCCATATATGGAAAACGACTCTCCGTTTTCCGCTCTTTTTTATCAGTTTCGCAGAGATGATACTGCACGCCATTCGCGGAGACAACCAGGCCATCCGGTCGCCTGCTCTCTCCTCACCTGAACGTCCGTGCACCGCGCGGAACGCTCCTTTCCTAAGGATACGCCTGATATGAAAGAGATTGCTTTACCCCTCCACCCGGCGCCGGCGCGCGTCTGGATTGCCGTCGTTGCGCTCGGGATCTGCGCCTTTTCGATCGTCACCAGCGAACTGGCGCCGGTGGGCATGCTCAGCGCCCTGGCGGCGGATTTTCACCAGACGGAATCCGGCGTGGGCCTCGCCGTCACCGCCTATGGCTGGGTAGGCGCCCTGGCGGCTCTGCTTTCCGGCGCAATGCCGGCGCGTATTTCCCGCAAGGCGCTGCTGGTCGGGCTGATGCTGATCCTCGCGCTTTCCTGCCTCGCCGCAACCCGGTCTTATTCGATGTTCGCCCTGATGAGCGCCCGCATGATTGGCGCCCTGGCGCATGGCGCCTTCTGGGCCTTAATTGGCATTGTCGCCGCGCAGCTGGTGCCGCCGCACCGGCTGGGGCTGGCCACGGCGATCATTTTTGGCGGCGTGTCAGCGGCAAGCGTAGTGGGGGTGCCGCTGGCGAGCTTTATCGCCACCCTGGCGGGCTGGCGGCTCGCGTTTATGTCGATGGCCCTGTTGTCACTAGCCGCCGCTGCGGTGCTGTGCTCGACGCTGCCCCCGCTGGCCGCCCCTGCCCCCGTCAGGCTGCGTGTTTATCGCGATATCTTCCGCAATCCGCTGCTCGGTGGCCTGTATGGCGCCACGGCCTGCATCATTACCGCTCACTTTGCCGCCTTCACCTACATTGAACCGCTGCTGATAAATCTGCAGGGAGTCCCGGCGACCGCCCTCTCCGGCCTGCTGCTGCTGTCAGGGGTTTCCGGGCTGCTGGGTAACGTTATCGCGGGTAAGCTTATCGATCGTCATCTGAAGGGGCTGATTTTCGCTGCGCTGCTGCTGAGCGGGGGCGCGCTGGCGCTCCTTGGCGCCGCCCGTCTTGCGCCACTGCCGTTCTGTTTTAGCGGGCTACTGTTAGCCCTGTGGGGCGCCGGCATCGCGATTGTGTTCGTAGGCTTACAGACCTGGCTGCTGCGCAGCGCGGGCGCTGTCGCCCAGCCGGCGTCAGCCATTTATGTGGCCATTTTTAATGCCGCCATCGGCACCGGGGCGTTTGTCGGCGGCCAGCTGATCGCCTCAGCTGGCCTGTCGGGAATGGTGTGGCTGGCGGCGGGGATCATGGTGGGCAGTACGCTGCTGATCGCCCTGCTGAAAGCGCCTCTGCCCGGTCAGGTCAGTGCGGCGACGGCAGGCGCTTAGATTTGCGCCAGCCCGCCGTCGACATAGATCTCCGCGGCGTTAATAAAGCTCGACTCATCCGACGCTAAAAATACCACCGTCCGGCCAATCTCCTCCGGCTCGCCCAGCCGCCCGAGTGGTACGCCGGCCGCCAGAGCATCGAACAAGCCCTGGCGGTCCGCCTCCGCCACCAGCCCTCCCAGACCCGGGGTACGTACCGGCCCCGGGCTGACCACATTGATGCGGATCCCGCGGTCGCTAACCTCCAGCGCCCAGGAGCGCGCCAGGCTGCGTACCGCGGCCTTACTGGCGCTATAGATGCTGAAGTTAGCCGTCCCTTTTACCGCCGCCGTAGAGCCGGTCAAAATCACCGAGGCGCCATCGGCGAGCAGCGGCAGCGCTTTTTGCACGGTGAACACCACCCCGCGCACGTTGGTGGCGAAAATCCGGTCGACGTGTGCTTCGGTGATGGCGCTCAGCGGCAGCATGTCTCCGCCGCCGGCATTGGCGAACAGCACATCCAGCCGGCCGGACTCTTCGGCAATGGTCGCAAATACCGCGTCAAGGTCGCTTAACACGGCGGCGTCGGCGCGGATCCCGCGGGCGGCGGGCCCGATGAATCTTACCGCCGCATCCAGCTCCTCCTGACGGCGGCCGGTGATGTACACCTTCGCGCCCTGCTCCGCCAGTGCTTTCGCCGACGCCAGGCCAATCCCGGCGCTGCCGCCGGTGACTAACGCCACTTTATCCGCAAGTTTTTTGCTCATGGTGCATTTCCTTGGTTAGAGTATAAACAGGCCAGGCACGCGAACGCGCCCCGCCGGGTATGGAAAGCACTGTAATCGTCCCGGCGAGGCGGAAAAATGGCCTAATCTGAAAAACACTCTTCCCCTCGGTGGATAATGACCTCCAGTAACCAGGATAAAGCGAATAATGGACCGGTTTTCAGCTCTCAAAGCCTTCACTCGCGTTGTCGAAGCCGGCAGCTTTACCCGCGCCGCGGACTCGCTGAATATGCCCAACGCCACCCTCAGCAAAACCATTCAGCAACTGGAAGCGCATCTTGGGGTTTCCCTCCTGCAGCGCACCACGCGGCGTATTACCGTGACGCCGGAAGGACGGGAGTACTATGAAAAAGCCCGCTGTCTGCTGGAAGACCTGGAAGAGATCGACGCGTCTTTCAATACCGCCCGCAATAAGCCGAAGGGCCATCTACGGATCGCCATCGGCGGGTCGACCGCGTGCGATGTGCTGATCCCGCTGCTGGCGGACTTTATGACCTCCTGGCCGGATATCCGTATCGATTTGCAGGTGGCCGATAAGCCCGCGGACCTCATCAGCGGCAATATTGACTGCGCCATCCGCGGCGGTCCGATGGAAGACTCGACGCTGATCGCCCGTAAAATCGGCGAGGCGACGCTGGTCACCTGCGCCACCCCTGGCTATCTTCAGCGCTACGGCACCCCCGCCTCGCCGGATGAACTACATCATGGCCACCGGCTCATCAGCTATCTGTCGCCGGCCAGCGGCAGAGCGTTTCCGTTTCGCTTTACGCGTCACGGCGTCAGCACCGAGCTGAAGACAGAGCCCCATCTCGGCATCAATGAGAGCAACGCGCATATTGCCGCCGGCGAGGCGGGCTTAGGCATTGTGCAGACCTTTACCTATTCGCTGAAACCGGCGCTGGCGAGCGGCGAACTGGTGGAGATCCTCAGCGCCTGGCGCCCGGCCCCCTATCCTTTTCACGTTGTCTATGCCCGGCACCGGCACGTCCCGCCCCGGCTCCGCGTCTTTATTGACTGGCTGGCGGCGGTTTTTCCGGCCGCGGTGCAGGGATAGCGCGCGTTATCTGACGCGGAGCAGGTCGCCGTATCGCGTGGTGTAGCGCGGCGAGAGCATCTCTCGCTTCATCTGCCACTGCTGCTGGATCCCCTGGCCGGCAAAATAGAGCGCCCCCCTGCCGTTTTTCGCATTCAGCTGATCGAGAACCTGCATCAGTCTGGCGCTGTTTTGCCGCGGAGCAAGCTCGTCGAACAGATTCAGCTGGGCGACGCCCTGGCTGTAGAAATCGCCGAGCATCACGCCGGCCTTCTGATAGCGATGCCCCGCTTTCCAGATGGCATCCAGACAGCTCGTCGCCGCGGCGATAATATCCCGGGAGTCCTGGGTCGGCGTCAGCAGCTTTAGCGAGGCGCTGTTGCCGTAATAGGGTTCATTCAGCGCGAAGGGGCTGGTTTTGACAAAGGCGGAGACGAACCGGCAGTACTGATGCTCACCGCGCAGCTTTTCTGCTGCCCGCGCGGCATAGCTGCAGATCGCCTGGCGCATATCCTCATAGGCCGTAATCCGATTCCCGAACGAGCGGCTGCAGATAATTTCCTGCTTAGCGGGGGCAAACTCCTCCAGCGCCAGGCAAGGCTCGCCGCGCAGCTCCCGTACCGTTCGTTCGAGCACCACCGTGAAGTGCTTGCGGATAAAGCGGATATCGCTCTCCGCCAGCTGGAGTACCGTGCCGATCCCCATCGCTTCAAGCTTTTTGCCGATCCGCCGCCCGATGCCCCAGACCTCGCTCACCGGCAGCAGCGCCATCAGCTTTCGCTGCCGCTGCGGGCAGGACAAGTCCACTACCCCGCCCGTCTGCCGCGGCCACTGCTTCGCCGCGTGGTTGGCCAGCTTCGCCAGGGTTTTGGTCGGGGCGATGCCAACGCCCAGCGTCAGATGGGTACGCTGCAGCACCGTGGCACGGATTTCGCGGCCAAAATCGGTCAGATCTCTGCAATGACGCACACCGCTGACATCGCAAAAGGCCTCATCGATACTGTAAATTTCGCAGCGCGGGGTGAGCTCTTCCAGGGTGGCCATCACCCGGCTGGACATGTCGGCATACAGCTCATAATTACTGCTAAACGCCACGACGCCGTAGCGAAGAAACGCAGCCTTCTGCTTAAAGTAGGGTTCGCCCATTTTCACAAACGGCTTCGCCTCCGCCGAGCGGGCGATCACGCAGCCGTCGTTGTTCGACAGCACCACCACCGGCCGCCCCTTCAGGTCTGGCCGGAAGGCGGTCTGACAGCTGGCATAGAAGGCGTTCACATCACAATGCGCGAACATGATCAGCCCGCCGCCTTGATGATGTAGGTTACGACGCCGAAAATATCGAGCGTCTCCTCGCGGCCGACCACGATGGGCGAATAGGCCGGGTTCATCGGGTTAAGCTGCACCCGCGGCAGAAGCTGCAGCTTCTTTACCGTAAACTCGCCGCCGACGGCGGCAATCACGATATCGCCATGCTCCGCTTTACGCGCGCTGTCCACCACCAGCAAATCGCCTTCGTCAATGCCGGCATCGATCATGCTGTCGCCAGCGGCTTTGACAAAATAGGTCGCGCTGGGATGCTGCACCAGCAGCTCGTTGAGGTCGATTCGCTTCTCAACATAGTCCTGAGCCGGGCTGGGAAAGCCGCACTGCACCAGGTCGGCAAAAAAGGGAAAGGAGACAATCTGACGTAGCTCAACCGGCGTGTAAACGTTCATTTTTCAACCCACCACACAATACTGAATATATATACAGTAGTTTTGCCAATTTTACCGGTCAATATCGGCTCCAGCTATCAATCGCCAGCACTGAAATAACTCCTTGATGTCAATAGGGGTCTTCTTCAGCACCAGCGAACCGTTTGCTGCTTTTGCGCGCAGCCCGCCCGCCGCGCGAGGTGGTAGATGCGCAGCGCCGCGGCATTCGCTTGACACTGTACATTAATACAGTAAAACTATCGCCCGCGATCAGCATACAGAGGACAGAAGATGTTTGTGGAACTGATTTATGACAAGCGCAATTTTGCCGGGCTGCCGGGCGCCAGAGAGGCCATTCTTAACGAGCTGACCAAACGCATGCAGCGCATTTTCCCGGAGGCGGAAGTGCGGGTGAAGCCGATGATGACGCTGCCGGCGATCAACACCGACGCCAGCAAGCATGAAAAAGAGCTGATCAGCCGCACGGTGCAGGAGATGTTTGAAGAGGCGGATATGTGGCTCACTGAAGAGTGATCCCGCCCGTCAGTCGCGGCGACCACCTCTTTAAGAGCTTTCCCGGATGTGGCAGAGCCGCGGGCAACAGTACAATAGCGGCGGTTGCAGACTGGCAATGCAACCTTCGCTCACCTGCTGGCTCTTGCATACGGCCAGCAGGTGAGCCCTACCTGTCTCCCCTCATCGCCTCACAGCGTCTCCGGTAGCGCCGCTATAATTCTATCCACTAGCCCGCGATGCTGATGGACCTTCCCGCATTTAACAATGATCTGCCTGGCGTTGTCATAGCCCGGGGCCCACAGCCGGTTATTAAGCAGAACGTCCTTATAGACCGCGATCAGCGGTTTGTTCCACGCCGCCGCCATGTGCACCACCGAGGTGTCCGGGGAGATAATCAGCTCCGCCTGGGCGATCAGCGCCATCGCATGGTGTAACGTGTTAAATGGGTTAATCACCACCTCCGGCGGCAGCGGGATGCGGATCTCGCGCCGGTGATCGAGCAGAATAACCGCGCTCCCCGGGTGGCGGGCCAGCAGTTTGTCGAGCAGTTCCGCCAGCTGCGTCTGCGAGAGACTGCGGTCGGCATGGCCGGCAAAAATATTAATCACCACCGCTTTTCCGCTTAGCGACGCCAGATACTGCGCCACCTCCTGCATAATCGGCCCGGGCACCGCCAGGTCGTAAGCGTCCAGCCCGCGGGTGTCCAGTTGGAGATAATCGGCGATCAGCTCGAACGTTTTCGTCACGTGCCAGCGCTGGCAGTCAAAATCAAAAGAGTGGGAGTAGTGCTTAATCGATGGCCATTTATTAAACCCGAGCACTGATTTGGCTTTTATTTGTCGGAAAAGCCGCAGGCGATGCACGGGAATATCGAACAGCGAAGGATCAATAATAATATCGTACTTATTATTAGCCAGTTCATTAATAACGTCGCGAGGAACGTTATGATTAAATTTACGCAAAAAATCGGCGGACGTGACCGGGTCAGCTTCATAAATATGGCGGATCCGCGGGTTATAACGCATCACCTGGCTGTTAGAGGTCGTCAGCAAAAAATCAACGATATAGCCTGACTGATGCAGGCATTTCACCAGCGCGGAATCCACCACTACATCGCCGACCGCCCCCTCATTGCGCATCAACAGGACGGTTTTCGCAGACGACAAATCTACCGGCTGACGGCGTCGGCGATCCCAGAGCGCTTTCGCCACCCCCACCCGCAGGGCATTACGTACTTTCTTAGTAAAGTAATTCCGCCGTCTGTTGAGCTCCCTTATTTTATTAAATTTCTTGCGTGGGGAACCCTGCATGGTTGCATCGTGCATCATCCTAACCTCATTACGGCAATTATTAATATTCTGTGTCGTCCGATAGAGACTGAGCGAAATAAAAAAAGTTCGATTGAAAATGAAAATCATTCTTTTTTTTATTTACAAAACTCATCTGCGCCTGCGGGATTGCACCACAGCACTGTGAAGTAATAATGAGCGAATGGTGAATTTCCCGGCCCACCGTTGGCAGGCCGGCGCAACAGCGCTAAGCTGGCTGCTTTATGATGTCAGGAGGACGCTATGCTTGAAGCAGTAGAAGGTAATATCCACCAGCGGCTGTGCGCGCTGCTCGACGAGCACCGGGCCCGCTACCGGGTGATGGCGCACGAGGCGGTCGGTCAGTGCGAAGCCGTCTCGGCAATCCGCGGCACCGCGCTTGGCCAGGGCGCGAAAGCGTTAGTCTGTAAAGTGAAAGGAAACGGCGTCAACCAGCATGTGCTGGCGATCCTCACCGCCGATCGGCAGGCCGATCTCGCCAGCCTGGCCCGGCATATCGGCGGCAGCAAAGCCTCGCTGGCCAGCCCGGCGGAGGTGGAGGCCCTCACCGCCTGCGTGTTCGGTGCCATTCCCCCCTTCAGTTTCCATCCGGCGCTGCGGCTGGTGGCGGACCCGCTGCTGTTTGAACGCTTTCCACAAATCGCCTTTAACGCCGGGCGCCTGGACCGGTCGATCATTCTCGACACCGAAGACTATTTACATATCGCCCGACCAGAGATCGCGACCTTTCGCCGTCTTAGCTAACCGGGCATCCGCCCAGATTTCCGCCGCATGGCGTAAAAATCCTGTTTATTCACGCCACGATGCGTAGAGTAAGCGGGATATTTTTTGGCATTCTTATTTTGGCAAGGACCTCTGTACATGTTTGATACCACCCTGTTGATCCTGCTGGGTCTGGCGGCGCTCGGCTTTATCAGTCATAACACCACCGTGGCGATCTCCATCCTCGTGCTGATTATCGTGCGCGTCACGCCGCTGAACGCCTTCTTTCCCTGGGTTGAGAAACAGGGACTGACCGTCGGGATCATTATTCTGACCATCGGCGTGATGGCGCCTATCGCCAGCGGCACGCTGCCGCCCTCGACGCTGATCCACTCCTTTATGAACTGGAAATCGCTGCTGGCGATAGCGGTCGGGGTGTTTGTTTCGTGGCTCGGCGGGCGCGGCGTCTCCCTGATGGGCTCCCAGCCGCATCTGGTGGCCGGGCTGCTGGTCGGTACAGTACTCGGCGTCGCCCTGTTTCGCGGCGTCCCGGTCGGGCCGCTGATTGCCGCCGGGATCATCTCATTGTTTATTGGGAAGTCGTAGCCAGGCTACCGTGATAGCGGCCCGGTGTCTGCCCGAGCCCTTTTTTAAACATGGTGATGAAGGCGGTGGTGGAATCGTAGCCCAGCGCCTGAGCCGTCTGCTGCACCGTCTGCCCGCGGATCAGCAGCTGCAGCGCGAGGATCAGCTGCAGCTGATGGCGCCAGCGGCGAAAGCTCAGCCCCGTTTCGCGCACTACCAGGCGGGCCAGATTCCGCTCGCTCATCGCAAACACCGCCGCCCACTGGCTCAGGGTCTGCCAGCGCGCCGGATACTCAGCCATCATCGTCACCATTTGACGAATTTTCGGGTGGTTTGATACCGGCAGCTGCAGGTGCTCCTGCGGCTGGCGGGGCAGCTCATCAAACAGAACCTGCACCAGCCGGGCCGTGGCGGGGGCGGCCAGGGACTCTCCGCCGCGCTCCGCCAGAGTAAGGATCAGCTCTCGCACCAGCGGGGAAATCTTTAGCGTACAGCAGCGATCCGGCATCGGCGCGGCGCCCGGCTCGATGAACAGGAAGCATACCTGGGCGCCGGGGGTAGCGCGGTTACTGTGGGACAGCTGCCCCGGAACCCACACCGCATACTGCGGCGGCACCATCCACATTGCGTTCTCCACCTCGCAGGTCAAGGCGCCGTGCAGGGCAAGGATCAGCTGCCCCTTACGGTGGGAATGCGCCGGAATATACTGCTCCGCCTCCACCACCCGGATACGAAAGGCAATGGCCGATTCGTGGCCACTGTCCGGTTCATAGCCATCCAGCCCCAGTCCAATCATCATATTGTCCGATATTAGCGATAATCTGTCATTTTAGCTTGATTTAAACGAGGGACAAAGCCGCTATCGTAACTCCCCTCGTTAGTTACCTTGAGAATGATATGTCTTCTGTGATCTCCTCTACCGGCCGCCGCCCCGCGCTGCTGATTGCCGGTATCCTGCTCATCGCCACCACCCTGCGCGTGGTCTTCACCGGCGCGGCGCCGCTGCTGGACGCGATTCGTAGCGACTATGGCCTGACCACCGCGCAGACCGGGCTGCTCACTACCCTGCCGCTGCTGGCCTTTGGCCTTGTCTCGCCGCTGGCGGCAGGGGTTGCCCGCCGGTTCGGCATGGAACGCAGCCTGCTGCTGGCGATGCTGCTGATCTGCGCCGGCATTGCCCTGCGCTCCCTGCCCTCCGCTGCGCTGCTGTTTATCGGCACGGCGGTAATCGGCTGCGGCATTGCGCTGGGTAACGTGCTGCTGCCCGGGCTGATTAAACGGGATTTCTCGCAACATGTCGCGCGGATGACCGGCGCCTATTCCCTGACGATGGGCGGCGCGGCGGCGCTTGGTTCGGCGCTGGTGGTCCCCGTGGCGATGGCCGGATTCGGCTGGCGCGGGGCGCTGCTGCTGCTGATGGTCTTCCCGCTATTGGCGCTCCTCAGCTGGCTGCCGCAGTCCCGGCGCCGGGCGGAGACGCCATTGACCGGCTCAGGCGCTATGCATAACCGGGGGATCTGGCGGTCGGCGCTGGCCTGGCAGGTGACGCTGTTCCTCGGCATCAACTCGCTGGTCTATTACGTGATTATCGGCTGGCTGCCGTCGATTCTGCAGAGTATGGGCTATAGCGAAGCGCAGGCCGGCTCGCTGCATGGCCTGCTGCAGCTGGCGACCGCCGCGCCCGGCCTGGCGATACCGCTGATCCTGCATCGGCTGCGCGACCAGCGCGGGATCGCGGTGCTGGTCGCCCTGATGTGCGCCATCAGCGCCGCCGGGCTGTGGCTGTTGCCTGAGCTGGCGATCGGCTGGACGCTGCTGTTCGGCTTTGGCTCCGGAGCCACTATGATCCTCGGCCTGACGTTTATCGGCCTGCGCGCCAGCTCGGCGCATCAGGCCGCGGCGCTGTCAGGGATGGCGCAGAGCGTCGGCTATCTGCTGGCCGCCTGCGGGCCGCCGCTGATGGGCAGGATCCATGATGCCAATGGCGACTGGCATATTCCGCTGCTGGCGGTGGCGCTGATTTCGCTGGTGATGGCGGTCTGCGGCGCGCTCGCCGGACGTGACCGGGAAATTCACCCCTGAAGATGACCGGCAGCGCCCGCTGCCGGTGGAATTATTGTGCCGCGGCGCGGAGAAACGCCTGCACCAGCGGCGCGGGACGCCCGTCCAGCGCGTGACGCTCATGCTGGAACAAGGTGGCGACAAAAAACGGGTGCGTCACCAGCTCGACGGCGCGGATCTCACCCTCTTCATCCCAGCCGGTGACGCGCAGATCGCCCTGCTCCAGCTCCGCCGCAAACGCGCTGCTCACGCCGTACCGGCAGTGGTAGCCCTCTTCAATGCTCTCCCGGCCATAGGCGCGGGCAATCAGCGTATTCGCCCGCAGCTCGACGACGGCAGAGGTCTCCACCAGCGAGCAGCTGAGGGGAGCGATCACCATCCGCCCTTCGCTGTCGGTTTCCGCATGTCCGGCGTCCTGCCAGCCGAGCACGTTGCGGGCGTATTCAATCACCGCGTGCTGAAAGCCGCCGCAGGTGCCGAGGAAAGGAATGCTGTTTTCCCGGGCATAGCGGATCGCGGTAAACGCGCCTTCCGGGTGACGATACGGGCTGCCGGGAACGACCCAGATGGCATCGTACTCCGCCAGCGCCTCGCCGGAGGCGATCGACGGGGTGGCGAGCCAGTCATATTTCACCGGCTGCTCCAGCACGGCGGCGGCATCGTCTATCGCCAGGGGAATGGCCTGATGGGCAACAATATCGGGGTGATAATCGCCGACAAGGGCGAGGCGTAAAGGAGTTTTCATAGCAGGTTCCTTATGTCTGGACGAGACGGACAGCACAAGGCACGTCAGAATAGCGATCCCACCTGTGGAACACAATCCTTATTTTCACCCCACCGCCGTGGCCGACGGGTGAGGTATACTGGAAAAAGCGCGTAAGGGAGAGAGAATGAAAAATAAGCTTTTGGTCAGCGCCTGCCTGATGGGATTCCAGGTGCGGTATAACGGTAGCGAGAAGGCACAGCTGGCGGCGACGCTGTCCCGCTGGCAGCAGGCGGGGCGGCTGGTGATCCACTGCCCGGAGCTGGCTGCCGGTCTGCCTACGCCCCGACTGCCGGCGGAGATCCTCGGCGGCACGGGCGGCGATGTGCTTGCCGGACGGGCGCGGATCGTGGAAAGCGACGGCCGCGACGTCACCGGACATTATCAGCTGGCCGCCTGGCTGGCGCTCAGCGCCGCCCGGGAAGCGGGCTGTCAGGCAGCGTTACTCACCGACGGCAGCCCTACCTGCGGCAGCCAGTTTGTCTATGACGGTTCCTTTCGCGGACGGCGCAAAGCGGGCGCCGGCGTGGCCGCCGACCTACTCCGCGCCCACGGCATCACGGTATTTTCCGACGGGCAAATCCCGCAGTTGCTCGCCTGGATGGCACAGAAGGAGCAGGATGATGATTCAGTGTAAACGGGTGTATGACCCGCAGGAAAGCAGCGACGGCTATCGGGTGCTGGTCGACCGTCTCTGGCCGCGGGGGATTAAAAAAGAGGCGCTGGCCTGTGATGAGTGGTGTAAGGAGTTAACGCCTTCCGCTGAGCTGCGCAAAGCCTTTCACGGCGAGGCGATCGATTTCGCCCACTTCAGCCAGCGCTATCGTCAGGAGCTCGACGCCCATCGCGAAACGGGCCTGCGGCTGGCGGCGCTGGCGCAACGCCAGCCGCTGACGCTGCTGTACGCCGCGAAGAACACCGAGCAGAATCATGCCCGGGTGCTGGCCGCCTGGCTGGCGGCCCTGCCGGTTACGATTTAGCCGGATGATCCCGGCGCCACAGCGCCCACTCGTCGAGGGTTTCGCCGCTGGGTAGTTTGCACTGAGTGCTGACGCCCTGCGGCGTTTGCACCGGCACCCGGGTGCCGCCGGATTGCTGACAGTATACCGCCGCGGGGTTGGGCATGCCGATGGTTTTTGTCGGCGCTGTGGGCTGCGGCTGGGCACAGCCGGCTAATAACAGTGGCAGAATAGCCAGTAGCTTTTTCATTGTTCCTCCCTTTCCTGAATGCCCGGGGATTTTAGCCTGAATCTCCACGTTTTCTCCATCTTGCCTGCACTTTTCCCCCGTAGAGTAGCCCCTGTTCTCGAACTGACCAGAGAACAGATCATTCCATAATCAATGAGTTTTTCCCCGTCGCCCCCGACGGGGCTTTTTTTTGGGATTTAATAAATTGAAATAAAAGGATTTATTTCAAAAATGTCCACATATCGACCACATTGACAAGAATAGCCCCCTTTCCAGGGGGCTATTTTTATACTGCAAGACTAAGTTGACTGTTCCCGTAATGAGAAGCCGGGAAAGCATCGCCGGGGATAAATCCTGGCGGCAAAGGATCTGCGCTGGTTGAGCGCTTCGTTACTCTGCGCTCTACGGTGTTAAGTGTCGTGAATGACTCGCTGCATTCAAGATTCTGGCATTGATGATATTGCCGGATGGTGAACTCGCTTAACCGGCGGCTGGTGCGGGTGCGGGCGTTTGCGCCGCAGTAGGGACAAACAAACATGATGATCTCCCATAGGGAGTTGAACTCACGGCTATTATGGCCGCTACTGTTCAGTTTCTGCAATCCAGTCGCTTATTTTCGCTTCAAGCTCCATTTTCGTGGTAAATCCGTTATCACCGATTACATGTTCCGCTCTGGCAATGATCCAATCCTGAGTATCGATTTCAGGCTTAAAGCCCGACACGGTCAGATGCATACCCGGGTATAAATCGGCGCGGCCGCGCGCCAGGGTTATCGAAAACTGTGCTGCGCCTTTCTGGAGTTGTATCCATTTTGCCGCAGCTGCGCGCCTGGCCGCCGTTTCGTTCTGATAGGTTTTACGCAAAACATACACGTTACCTTCAGCGCCTTCCAAGTAATCCCCCTCCGGCCGGCTGCTTTTCTCCTCAGCCTTTTTTCTGGCAGTATTTGTTTTGCGCTTAGTGACCTTGACCGGTTTTTTCTTGCCGAAATTAAGATCCAGCCAGTACGCCCGCACACCAGTGTAAGCATCACGATCGGCAATGCGGAACCTGTGACGATCTCCGCTGGCACGGGTTATCTCAGCCGATGGCAGCGCCCTACCGGATGCACTGACGCCGCCCCCAGGCAGGATAAACAGCAGACAGCCATTTTTCACGGTGGCAATGGCCCCCAACATCTCCGCCATGCGCGTTAAAAACGACATGTCGCTCTCTTCGGTCTGATCCGCATGGTCGATCTCAATGTCGATCAGGGCCTCGCTAATCATCGGCTTCAGGTCATAACGCCGGGCTATGGCCGATACCACCCGCTCTACCGTCACATCATGCCAGGACACCTCCCGCCTGACGTTCATCTCTTCGCGAAAATCAGCGCTGTGCGCGGTGATGTCGATTACATCCGGCGGCCCGCTATGCCCCACCTCGTCAACGGTGTAGAGACCTTTGTAGATCAACGCCTCACCCAGCCAGCCGATGGACACCGCCAGCTCCGCACCGCGTGGGGGTAAATCCGTTACTCCGTCGGAGTCATCTACTGACAAAGTTAGCTGATCAGCATCAAAACCGTTGTTATCTGTAACAGATAGCGAGGTGATGCGGTCGGCCAGTTCAGTCAGGGCGACCCCACCCAACGTGATACTAAAATCCGGTGTCTTTACGACCTCACTTAATTTTTCTAAATACCCTTCGGCTGCTGTTGTTAGCGTGTCTGCTATCGACATAACTCCCCCGTTTTTTGCTGATGATTCCATGCCCGCGCGCGGGGCTGAATCCCTTTTTGTTGTCAGCGAACGGGCAGACCGGCAACCAGGCGACGCCAGCAGACTTAACGTTGAATATGGCCCTGAACTCAAAGAGCAACATGATGGTGAACTTATGTCTGAAACTCGTTTTCACGGCGTCCGCTCTCGCGAAAATACCGACCTACAGCAGGCAATCAATGACATTGATTCCAGCGTGATCGGTATTGTCGCGGTTGCTGATGACGCCGATCCGGAAACCTTCCCGCTCAATACGCCGGTTCTGCTGACTCGGGTGCGTAACGTCCTCGGCAAGGCAGGTAAAACCGGGTCACTTTACAAAGCTCTCAAAGCCATTTCCGATCAGTGCAGCTCGCGCGTTGTAATTGTCCGGGTGAAAGAGGCTTCCGGTAACGGTGCCAGCCAGTCCCAGGCCGTTATTGGTGGAACAGATGGCGACAGCTATACGGGAATGTATGCCCTGCTGACGGCGGAAGCCAAAACCGGCTATCGTCCGCGCATCCTGGCGGTACCGGACTACGACACCGAGGAGGTAACGTCACAGCTTTGCGTGATTGCCCAGAATCTTCGGGCTTTTGTTTATGCCGGTTGTAACGGCTGCGCGACCATGGCGGAGGCTATTGCTTATCGCAAAACCTTCGCTTACCGCGAGCTGATGCTGATCTGGCCGGACTTCATCGCTTACAACCCCCTGACGGATGATAACGAAACGTTTCCTGCCCCGGCTTACGCCTGCGGCCTGCGCGCCGCTATCGATAACAGCCAGGGCTGGCACAAATCGCTGTCGAATGTTGTGGTGAATAACGTTCTGGGTATTTCGAAAGATGTGTTCTGGGCATTGCAGGCAGAAGACAGCGACGCTAACGAGCTGAACAACAACGAAATCACGACGCTTATCAAGCGTGACGGTTTCCGCTTCTGGGGTAACCGCACCACGGACACCGAAACCTACACTTTTGAGGTGTTTACCCGTACCGCGCAGATCCTGGCGGACAGTATTGCGGAGGCGCAATTTACCTCTGTTGACAGCCCGCTCACTCCGGCCAACGTGAAAGATGTGGTAAGCGGCATCCGCTCTGCTCTCAGCAAAAAAGTCACTGCCGGCCAGCTTATCGGCGCTGACTGCTGGTATGACACGCTGGATAACGGCACCACGGATTTGCGCCAGGGAAAACTGATTGTGCGCTATAGCTACAGCCCGGTCCCACCGCTTGAAGATCTGACGCTATACCAGACCTTTACTGATGATTTTTACGAACCGGCGTTCGCGTCGCTCGGGGGTGAATAATGGCTATTCCTCACAAACTGCGGCTTTTTAGCTGCTTTGTTAACGGCGACAACTATCTGGGAAAAGTGACCTCTTTCACTCGCCCCAAACTGTCACGAAAGGTAGAGGACTATCAGGGCGGTGGCATGCTGGGTGCGGTCGGTGTTGATCTCGGCCTTGAGGCTGGCGCGCTGGATTCCACCATTGTTTTTGGCGGCGTCATTAAGGCTCTGTTTCTCGAATACGGAGCAGAAATTGACGGCACGCGGCTGCGCTTTGCGGGTGAATATTTCACTGATGGCGAAAGCCAGCTTGTCGAGGTGGAGCTGCGCGGGCGATTTACTGAACTCGACGGTGGAGATTCAAAACAGGGAGAAGACACCGAGGAAAGCTACACCTTTAAATCCACCTACTACAAATTCTCCATAGATGATCAGCCCATTATCGAAATCGATCTGCTGAATTTCATCTACAAAAAGAACGGTCAGAACATGTTCCCGGACCGCATCACCTCTGCCCTTGGCATGGGCAATTGATAACCTTTAAGAGGGTGGCAACGATGCCGCCCGGAGATTTTAAACATGGCTAAAAAAACTAAAAACCTGTTCACGCTGATGCAGCCGGTAGTTCGTAAAGACAGTGAGATCGGTCAGGTGGAAATCACTGGCGCCATCAGTCAGGCCGGATCGTTGCGCGGCCTGAATCTTATCCGCGTTGCCAATATGGATGCAGACTCAATTGCCACGCTGTTGACGCGAGTCACCGCGCCTGCGCTGACACAAAAAGAAATCAACGAAATGCACACCCTGGACTTTATCGGGCTGGCAGAGCTTCTGGTCCCTTTCTTGAATCCGCCGGAGCCTGGAGCGTCGAACGTGGCGGAGACGGAGAGCGAGTAATCACCGTTGCGTTTGACCAGATAGACGATCTGGTTGCTGATATTGCCGTTATTTTTAACTGGCCGCCCTCTGAAGTTTTCGGCATGGATCTTGGCGAGGTGATAGCCTGGCGCAAGCGGGCGGCGCTTCGAAGTGGTGCCAGTGATGAAGAGCCTTGATATCCGCGTTGCTTTCAGCGCGATCAACAGATTTACCCGCCCCGTTAATGCTGCCCGCCAGAGTGCGGGCGGCCTATCCGACTCCCTCAGAAAAACACAATCCACCCTGAAAGGACTCGATAAGAGCAGTGCCACTTTTCAGCGAATGACCGCGGCCGTCGGCAAAACCGACCGTTCCATCTCACGTGCCCGTGCCCGCTTTGATGGCTTGTCAGAAGCGCAACGTAAAAACGGAACTCTGACGGAAAAACAGCAAATACTGATGTCCCGATTGGGTGAGCGGCTTGATCGGTTGACCGCAAAACGCGTGACGGAAGTGGCCCGCCTCCGTGAGAGTGCATCAGCCCTGCGCCAGCATGGCGTCATGCTTTCCGGTAGTAGCGCCACCATCGGTAACGCGATACGCCGCACAGAACAATACAACCAATCCCTTGAACGGGAAAAACGGCAACTTGCTGCGGTCACTCAAGCTCGTAAACGTTACGAGGGTGCACAGCAGATGGCCGGGAAGTTGCGCTCTGGTGGTGCCATAGCATTAGGTACAGCAACCGCTACCGGGTATGGCGCCGGACGCTTCCTGTCGCCTGCGGTTGGTTTTGATGAGGAAATGTCAAACGTCCAGGCGCTGACGCGACTCGATAAAAGCGATTCGCAGCTGGCCGCCTTGCGCACTCAGGCAAAAAAACTCGGTGCTGAAACCGCCTTCACCACACGTGACGCCGCCAGCGGCCAGGCCTTTCTGGCAATGGCGGGCTTCACGCCAGATGCTATCCGTGCCGCACTGCCCGGCGTACTCAATATGGCACTAGCGGGCAGTATGGAATTGGGTGAAACGGCAGACATCGGCTCAAATATTCTTTCACAGTTCGCCCTCGATGCCGGGGAAATGGACCGCGTCAGCGATGTGCTGACAGGTACATTTACCCGTACCAACACCACGCTTAGCAGCCTCGGCGAGACAATGAAAGTTGTCGGACCGGTAGCCGCGGGACTAGGGATTAGCCTGGAAGAAGCCGCAGCGATGACCGGCACGCTGGCGCGCGTGGGTATTCGCGGTAGCGAGGCCGGTACTGCAATGCGTCGCTCCCTCTCCCGCCTGGCCTCCCCTACTACGGCAGCCAAAAAGGCACTCAAAGAGCTGGGAGTGGAAACTGCCGACGCGAGCGGAAAAATGCGACGTCCGTTCGATATTCTTCTCGATCTACAAAAACGCGTTTCCCGCTTTGGCGAGGTGGATCAGGTTTCATTTTTCAAAGATATCGCCGGAGAAGAGGGTTTTACGAGTCTCCAGTCTTTGGTCAACGGCGCAGGTGATGGCTACCTCCAGTCACTCTATGGACAAATTGCTGAAGCGCATAAAAATCAGGAGGCCTTCGCCGTCGCTAACAAGAAAAAAGACAACCTTGGCGGCGATTTGAAGGAGCTGGACAGCGCGTGGGAGGCGTTCCGCATTTCTGTAGCTGAGACAGTGGACGGCCCATTGCGCAGACTGACACAGGGGCTTAGCCGGGTTATTGGCACTGTTCAAAGCTGGGTAGAAGAAAACCCCAGACTTTCACAAACGTTGTTACTCGCCGGCGGGACTGTACTGGCACTGACCGCAGTAATTGGCGGTATGTCATTAGCTGCTGGTCTGCTGATAGGTCCGCTGGCGAAGCTCAGACTGGGGTTTGCGCTGCTGTCCGGCGGGAGCGGAATCGGAGGTACGGTATCAGCGTTCCGCATGTTGAGTGCTGCGGGCGGTAGCTCACTGGTAAAAATTAGCGGATGGCGTGCTTTACTCAGCGGCCTGGCAGGACGCATCGGCGTATTAACCAGAATGATGGTACCCCTGCGCGGTGCGTTACTTGGTGCCTTTACCTCTCTGGGGACTGCTATCAGCGCCCTGTCAAAAAGCATTGGCGGGCTGGCATTGCAGCTAACCGGGATCCCTGCTCTCTTCGGCATTGTAAAAGGCGGTATTGCTGCACTGGGCGGCGGATTATCAATGCTCTTGAGCCCAATCGGTTTAGTGGGTGCTGCGTTTGTAGCTGCGGGAGTACTGATCTGGAAATACTGGGGACCAATTAAGGCCTTCTTTAGCGGTTTTTTTACAGGCGTCATCCAGGGGTTAGCGCCAGTTTATAACGCATTTTCCCGGCTGGCGCCCGTTTTCGGGGTCATTGGGGATGGCGTCAAAAACGTCTGGAACTGGTTTAAAAAAGTATTAACGCCCGTTGAGGAGAGTCGCGAGGCGCTAAACAAATGCGCCAGCGCCGGGCAGACTTTTGGCGAAGTCCTGGGGACCGCACTTAGCGTTCTGCTTTGGCCGCTTCAGAAGTTAATGGAAGGCGTCGGCTGGTTACTGGAGAAGCTCGATCTCATCCCCGATGGCATTGAAAGAGCCAGGTTGGAAGCGGCCAGACTCAGGGCTATTCCGGTTATGTGGGAATGGGATGAAAAATCCGGGCGCATGGTTAAAAGGGAGTGGCAATGGTCATCTGAAAAGCCTGCAAGCAAAGGCAGCGCCCCGCCGCCCAATGTGCTCGGGGGCAACTCTGGAACAGAGCGGCGGCTGGGCCAAATCGCGGATAACACCAAAGGCCTTTTAGATGAGGAAAAACGCAAACGTATCGGGCCGGGTGACATTGTATTTAAAAATCTCCCTCCAGCCCTTGCAGTACGTGGTGAATGGCAGGAGTCGAAGCTTGTCCGCCAGTCTGTCAGCGCTCGCCCGGTTATTGCCGCTGGCGAGCCATCGATAAAACAGACGCAGGCATGGCAACCGGTACGCCGAAATCAAAGCACCCACACGGCGGCTACAGCTTCAGGTGGTAGTTTTCCCGGTGATATTCACGTCCATCTGCACGGCATTCAGAGCAGCAATCCGCGCGAACTGGCGCGACTTGTTGGCGAGGCTGTCCGCGCGGAAATTGATAAAAAGCAACGCGCTGCCCGGGGTTCGTTCCGGGATAACGATTAATTAGGAGTAATAACTATGATGATGGTATTCGGTCTCTTTGTATTTGAACTCAGGACGCTGCCCTATCAGCAATTGCAGCTGTCACGTAACTGGCGGCACGTTAAGAATGACCGGGTGGGCCGGAGCGCAAAATGGCAGTACGTTGGCGCCGGCGAGAACCAGTTGACGTTGGGTGGGCTGCTGTACCCTGAAATCACTGGAGACAACCTGTCTTTGGGTGCGGTCTCGACAATGGCTTACACCGGGCTTGCCTGGCCGTTGATTGATGGGGTTGGCTCGATTTACGGGATGTATGTCATCACGGGTTTACAGGAGACGCATCAGGAGTTGGATCGTTACGGTAAAGCTAAAAAAATAGAGTTCACACTCTCGTTGCAGCGGGTTGATGAGGATATCAGGGAGAGGTTGCATAGTTCTTCCGTCAGCGACATGATGGCAATACTGAAGGATGGAGCCAAAACGGTATCAGATGTAACTAAAATACGCTAGGTGACCTCATATTCAATGCAGAAAATAATTATTATGGTACTAGACATAGACAAAAACAGTCATTACTGAACGTATTTCACATAAGCTCAGACCTGACCATAGAGATTATTCCCACTCCAAATAGATAGAATCCAATAATCTGCAAACACTGAATACTTACAATTACCACAGCTTCTAAAAACACAAACATTTTTACACATCGGTCAACAAAAATCACACCACCCCATAATTAAGGTTAGCAAAAAAAACTTACAAATAAAGTGAGATATATCCAGCAACCAAAAGACAAATCATGCATAGTCTATATATTTACTTCGAAGAACTCTGCCAAATTGGTAGCGACCACGAATAGCAAGAGTAAGCTGGTTGTTAAAAAAACCAAACATTTTAAAATATATATTTCACCACTATTACACTGAAAGAATGAAAAAAGGCGAAACTAATTCTTTCGCCTTATAAGCCTCTAATTTAAACCTAAACTACTTAATGCTTCATCTCTTATCTTTTCCGAAAATCTGATGCAATCATTACCTAGATCTCTAGCATCCTCTGGTGATATAAGCTTTGTCGCCTTAGGCTTTTTGCCATGATTAAATACCACTGCATGAGCATAATCACCTCTATAGTCAGCTAAACTTTTCCAACTAATAAAATCATTTTCAGACACATCAAAATTAATGCCACAATGTTGCAAAAGATTATTGAGATACCTGACATTTATTCCATTATTATCAATCGCACCTGCAACTGCATTTGCGTTAATATCCCCCAACGAACTAACCATAAAATCTCGCGGAGAGTCATGTAATTCTTCTGATAATTTTTTATCGGATACTCTGTCTTTGAATGATTTACTTTTTGCAAACAAAAACATAAGTGGCAAGGTTATTTTGCCTTCATTTTTGAATAGCTCGCAAGCTGCATTACTAGTGAAGACACTGATTCCTTCTATGTAGTCCTCAATGGCTGCATGCAACAATATTAAATATGATTTAACGTCTAAGGAAAACACCTCATCAGTTGAGTCTACAACGCCTATATGTGGTAATATATATCTATTGTAAAGATTCGTATTTACTCTAACCAGAGTATCGAAGGCTTTCATTATATCAACTGAATAGTCCATTTCGCCCTCTCATTTTATTATTGAATTGTCTGAGGTAGAGTATAATGCAAACCAAATTTGCTATTTAAAATTCCAAATAAAACATTAAATCTTATCGAATGTTGTTCAACTGTTTTTGTCGTAGTCGATACAGAGGCTGCAAATTCTTGCCCTGTGAATGCTTGTTTTATACACTCTATAAAATCATTTTTTTCATTATCACCGGAAAATAATGCAGAATTGCCATCTTTGATTATATTAAATGCGTACTGAACTAAAACTTCGAAAACAGATCGATTAAATCTCGACTCCCAATTATCTTTGATAGGAACCCATTTTCTACCGACTAGTTTTGGAGTGTTAAAAATATCAATCAATAATAAACACGCCTGATCAAACTCATCACAAGCATTGGTTATAAGTTTATTGTTAGAAGACCAAGATTGATTAGCATATTCTGTAAACCCGTCTAGGAAAACTTTTAAATTACCATTATACTTGTCTTTATTAAAGTTAAGGGCTAAAAACTTAAGCATTACTTCAATATCTTTAAATCTTTTATCTGGACCTGGCAATGACATAATAGCATGCAGTGGGATTTCAGAGTTAGTCTTCTCAGTTATGAAAACAGAAAAATCTCCTTTATGTAATGAATTTCTTAGTTCTTGCATCGACAAAGGTACAGAACCAGTATTTAAACGATAAAATACATCGTAAAGTACAGCTGTTGTTTGATATCCTGATAGAATGGTGCATCTTAGATCTGAGTTATTCAACAGCCTAAGGTCATCTCCATCTAATCTATCAAATGAAACACCTTCCAAATCTTTACGAATTGTTAATCCTTTTAACTCAGCCTTACCTTTCCAATATTTATTTTCAGGTTTAAAAAAACCATGAATGGCAAGAAGGCGTTGCTTACCATCAATAACAACATATTGTTTCTTTTTACCTGGTATTTCAGCCAAAACAACTTCTGGAACAGGATACCCTACAATAAATGACTCAATTAGCTTAGAACGCTTATCATTTTCCCAGACATTTCTCCTTTGAAAAGCAGGGTTGAGATCAATATTCCCAGATTCTATTTGGCTAATTATTGTTTCAATAGTCCAATCCCGCGAATAAATTACAAGATTTTCAATGTCTTCCTTTGTAACAGGATCATCACTTATTATATCTTGATTAGACTCGATAATCTCGAGATCGTCACTTTCAGAAACAGCTATGGCATTTTCTTCTAACGAATGTTTTTCTTCCATTTTAATTCCTCTGAAATTATGTCATACTACAGTACATGATACCATACAACAACAAAAAAATCCATTTCAAAATATATGTATAAACAGCATCTTTTAATTCACCTCCCTCTTAATACATCTAAAATTCATTAAAATGCTTTAACCCACCTTAATATTTAGAAACCACTCAGGTTTAAAATGACAATGTAAGCATCTAAACCTTCCTTTCACAAAAATCTTGGAAATCCATTTTTGAGACTTCAGCCATTACTGTTGAAATGCTTATTAATTTAATCAATGATTATTAAACCCAATCAGAAAGAACTCATTTATCAAAATTTAAATCAAGCCATTTCATAACTTAAAAACTGTATTTCACCAGATCTGTGCGTTTAAATAAATTGATTAAAAAACGCCGTGTGAGCTTCTCCACATTTAACAAACTTCAGCATCAATCTATGTTCTTTTGACCACAGCATCAAAGCCAGCGAGGCCACCTTAAGAATAATTGTTCATCTACGGATAATTGAGGATACGCTTTACAGGCTATTAGATTTTCATATCCACCACTACTCATTTCTTATTTTATGAAGGAGCAACTCTGAACAAACACACATTTTTTATGCCTTTCGCTTCCACATACACAACGTTGTATATTCGTTAGTCACATCAAAATCCTTGTTTACGGACGCCTTCAGACCTGCCGCATCGATGTAGGTTCCTTCAGTGAGCGCTAGCGGACCACTTTTCTGGTTATCTGTTCCGTGAGTGGCACTGGGATCCCAAGTTGCTCCCGGAGACCTATCACCAGAACGGTGCCAGTGTGGAGGCAAATTATCGGCTTCAAGCTTCACCTTGTTGCTGCCGCCGGTCACACCATACTGAGAACCAATCCTGACAACCCTATCAGCAAAGGTTTCGCTTAAATCCGTCCACGTCTGCCAAGGGAAACGCTCTGCTGGGCTTTTTTCACCTGAAATGATGATCCCAACGTAAAAAATAGCGTCAACAATAGCCCTATAAGCCGCTCCGTCGCTGTTGAGTCCCAGCGCCTTCAGGGCTTCGGATGTATCGCTCAGATCGGAAAGATTATTTTCTTTCTGAAGTGCGCCGGTTATGCGCGAGTCATCCCCCGCAGCTACCATTCCCGTCTCGGTGCCCACGTCCCGCGTAGCTGAGTTACCCAGTTCAAGATTATCCCTGGCCTCTTTGGGATCGTTTAAATCAGAAAGATTTTGTGCTCGCCGCAGATAGCGTTTATCACCTGTTTCCTGCGTGAGTGTGGCAAGCGCCGGATCGATAACAAGCTGCACGTTTGAGCTGTGCGTCAGCGTCAACACCAGCGTCAGCATGATCTCTTTAATAATGGAATCCGATTGCGCCGGGAGGTATGTCGCCGGGTATGTGCCGTAAGCGATGAGCGTACCCTTAGCGCTGACCAGCCCCGCTTCTCTGAGCGTTTTACCCGGATAATCCTGGCAGTTGATAACGATCTGCCCGCTGATAAACCCCTCATAGCTTGAATCAGAGTCAAAGGTTTCACGGCCAAACTGTCCAAAAAGCGCCGTCACCGCCGCCAGCTCATCGGGATCAGCCGGCAATGTCACGCCGCCACCATCGCCGATCAGCACGGAGGTAATATGCACAACCTCCCCCGCCTGATACGCGGCCTCGATTTCGGCGGCGCCCGCCGTGGTTAGTGTCAGTCCCGTGGCCATTATGCCTCCTCACTTTTTATTTCTGGCTCAATGCCGTACACGCTGGCAAGTCGATCATAAAAATCATCACTCACGGTCTTGTGGTCAGCATCGATATCGCCTTCATCAAGATAAATCACGCCAGCGATCTGAAGTCGGTTCAGGTGTTCCAGGAAAAACGCATCGGTCTGACAAAAGTCGATCAGGCTTTTTAATTGATTGAATGTTTTCATAGTTTGTTCGTTATCCAGTTGCCGGGTAAATCGTCGTAATCGTCCAGGCCCGCACAGGCATAAAACGCGTAATAGTGCGCGGTGACGTTCGGCACTTTGCCCATAAATACCAGGCCTTTGCCGGCGAGTAATACGCAGCTCCTGAATATTGCCGTTGTGGTGACAATCTCCGGGTAACTCGCAAGATTAAATATCGTGTTAACGTCGCTGTGTAATGACGCGCAGCCGTCAAACAGATAACCCACCGTCGTTACCGCCGTGGTGTTGAGTAATCCCGCCCCGACGACTTCCAGCGCACTGCATTCCGAAAAGACATTCGTGAATACCGTGGCACTTATGCTGGCGGCAAAAAGACCGGCTGGCACTGAGCGCAGGTTTTTACAGCCCCTGAAAGTCTGGCCGTAAGAGGTCACCAGCGGGTTGCCGCTGAACAGGTTTTCCGGTATTTCCTCCACGCCGGTATTCTGGAACGTGGCGCCAAACGAGGTAATAAGAGAGCAGGACGCGAACAGCGTCGGCGGAATATTTACCAGTGAGGTGCAACCGTAAAACGTCGATCCGGCGCCGGACAGAAGAATGTTGTTTTTCAGCAAATCGCCAGGCAATAACGCCAGTGAGGTGCAGCCCGAGAATGTCAGCGTTAACGAAGTGAGATTGATGCAACCATCAAGCAGGCCGGATGGTAGCGAGATGAGTGCAGTACAATCCCGGAAAGTCGATCCCATGCCTTTCAAGGACACCATGTCGCTGAATAGCTCTTTTGGCAGTTCAACCAGCGCGGAGCACTTGTCGAATAAGAAATCGACGGCTGTCACTTTGGCGCAACCGGCAAACATATCTCCCGCGAGAGAAACCAGAGAGCGGCAACCTGAAAACGTATAGCCCAAGCTGGTTAACGCGCTACATCCCCGAAATGCACCGTCCTCCACAGAAACCAGCGAAGTACAGTTTACAAAAGCGTATGTGAATGTCGTGACCAGCGCTTTAACAGCAAAAGCATCTGCATCAATTTTCGTGAGCGATCCACAGTTAGCAAAAGCGTATGAGAAAGTGGTGACTTTCGCGCAGTCAGTAAAAGACGGGAGCGCCGTCAGGCTGCTGCACCCATAAAACGTACTGGCAAAGGTCGTCACCTCTACGCAGCCGCTGAAAATATCTTTCGCTACAGTTTCAAGAGAGCGGCAGCTGTAAAATGCAGAGGCGAATGTCTGCGCCTGGCTGCACCCGGCAAATAAACCCGCGCCGACCGTTTTCAGCGAACTGCAACCAGAAAAGACTGTCCCGAAATAGGTGACTTTCGACAGACCTGCAAACAGACCGGCAGGAACAGAAAGAAGCTGCGAACAGCCAGAGAATGCACCGCCAAAATGATTCGCTTCAGAACATGTTTTAAACAGGTTGGCGGGAATTGCCGTCAGTGCCATGCAATTCTGGAATACGCCGGTGAATGCGCCGCCCGGAACATCCGCAAACATATCAGCAGGCAAGACAAGAAGATTTTTACACGCCCTGAAGCTATAAGAGAATGTCCCTGCTGAACCGCATCCTGTAAATATTCCCGTGCCGATATTTGCAAGCATTGAGCAACCATCAAACGCGTAACTGAAATTCACCGCAGATACACAGCTGTGGAACAGATTATTGCCGATACTGATCAGGCCGGTGCAGCCTGCAAATACCGATGAGAAGTCGATCGCATCAGGCTGGTTTGCAAATAGCCCCGATGGAACCTCAGTAAGCGATGTACACCCTCTGAATGCGTCTGAAAAATCCTCTATCTTCATGCGAGAAAACAACGATGCCGGAATACCTGCAAGCGACGAGCAGTTGGTAAAAATATTTTTGCAGTTATTCACGTTTGGCAAATCGTCAAATGCTCCGGGACGAATAGCCATTAATCCGGTGGTATCCAAAGCGAACCCTGAAAGATGACCTCTTTCCCCTGTAACACTAATCAATTCCACAACAGGGTTCAGTTTCGAAGAATAGTTAGATAAACGGCTGCGCAGACAGGCGGTTTCCGTGTTCTTAACCGTGATGGTGTATTCCTTTCCCTGTACTAATTCACGTGTAGGAATAACCCAACCTGAAGCTTCACTGGCGGGATCGAAACGGTAGTCCCGGCTGTCAATGCCGTCGCCATAGTCAACCGTGAAACCCTCGTCCATATGAGCAAAGAATATTGGCCTGGTTGCACTGTCGATGCGGGTAATGAACTTCATTACCGCGACCACTTTTATGCTGATCACCGCACTGACGCCATTAGTCGTCGTAACGGTGACCGAACAGGTACCTCGCTTCATGCCCGTAACCAGAATATCGCCGTTTACTATCCGGGCGGTCGCGATTGTTTGATCCGATGTAGTTACCGTAAAGGTTTTATCTTCCGCGTATTCGGGGAGAATTGTCACCGTGACCGTTTCCGCGTCCCCGGGGGCCAGATTCAGCTCGTAGCGGGATAAAACCACCTGCAACGGGACAAAGCGCGGCGTGATTTTCTCCGTGGCGTACATGTAACCGGCCGCATACGAGGTTCCATGAAGTCGGCCAAATACATGAACGGAAAACCAGCTGCGCAGATTCCTGGCGCGCAGCACCGCCAGTTTTAGATCCTGCTGGTCGTATTCCGTCACCGGCAAATCGTTCTGATACACATTCAGGCGAAAGGTATACGGATCCCCTTTCGGGTTCTGATTGAACCATTCAACAATATCCGTCCCGAAAGGACTGTCCACCAGGGCATGACGGACGGCGGCGACTGTACCACGATGGCGGTGGATGTAGTGGGCGCGCTTGATCGCATCGCGTTTCTTTTGTTCTGACCAGTTAATATTCCAGGTATCAACCTGATATTCCCACGCCAGCCACGGCAGCAGCGCCAGCGGGCAACTGTCCGGATCTTTAACCCAACGGATCAGATATACCGGCAACCTCTCCAGTGCGGCGGCGCTGGCCCTGTCTATGGCCCGCTCCACGGCGGTGGCGTTGGGTGGCAGAATGCTGGCGGGATAATTAGCGGTCATAGTCCATCACCACAAGATTGATTTTCACAGAGGTACAATGAGGCGCTTCGCCCATCGTCGCAACGACGTCGGCGGCCGGTGAATGCAAATCGACGGTAACAACGCCGTCCTGATGCAGCGCCCCGTCTATGCCCGACCGTGCAGCTGTGGCGTTGATGAGATGCACAGAGGCGGTGTATTCGTTCAGTGCTGCGGTGGCTTTTTCCAGCACCGTGGCGGTGTCCACGCCGTAAGGGACGTAAATGTCAGCAACCACCTGATAATTCACAATCACAGCGGAGCGGACATAATCAGCCACATAATCCGTAATCGGACGCACATCTTCCGGGTTTACCGCTGACAGGACTTTATCAAGCAGCGCCTGCGGGGCAGTCCCATCTCCGGTACGTGACAGCACGTAGAGAAAAACGCGTCCTTCCTGGTTATGGGTTTCAGGGCCATAGGCGCGCACATCGAGCACATCCGCATCCGCACCTCGCGCAAAATAGTGATAGGCATTTCTGGCGCCCGCCGTGCTAAGGCGAGCCCATGAGAGCAGCGTGCGGCCGCGCAGCTCTTCGTCGCTTTCATATACTGCGTCCGCCTCGTCGGTGGCTTCGGTAATCAGCAGGCGTTCAGTGTCAAAATTCCCGGCGATCTGATCGAGATCCGCCCCCAAGGCGCTCGAAAGCAGCACCGCGCGCACGGCTTCATTGATACGTTGCAGCAGATGGATCTCGCGATAGGTGAAGGCTTGCGCCAGTGCCGCCATCGGTTCAGATTCCAGCAGCAGCGCAGCAGACACAGAAGCCTGAAGTTCCACAGGCATGGCCGCCACGATAAGCGCCCGGATATCAGCCAGCACCGTTTCAAAATCGGGCACCTCGACGATATCAGGCTGTGGGATCTGAGATAAATCGACGGACGTTTGCACACTAGCTCCTTAGCCTGATGGTGTTACTGGTTTCTGTCATGGTTTCCGTGATAGTGCCGGTCAGTTCAGCAGTCACCGCGCCTGTTTCTGAAAACACCACATTGACGGTGGTCAGACTGATCCGCGGCTCCCACTGCGCCAGCGCAATAGCGGTGGCGCCCATCAGTTGCATGCGGGTGACGGTGTTCTGTGGCGCATCGAGTAAATCAGGTACCACACAGCCAAAGTCCCGGCGCATCACACGGGAGCCTGTTGGCGTGGTGAGGATTTTTGTCACGGACTGCCAGAGCTGATCGTGATCGGTCAGCGCGCCGGTGCCCTCCGGGTTCATCCCGGTATAACTGGCTGTCATTGCGGACCTCCCGTGGTACTCCCGCCAGACTGCACGCCACCGTGTTTATGTTCATGTACGGTGATCCCGTTTGACTGCAACACGCCGCCGGAATGGAACACATCACCGGCCATCGTGCCGCCGTGGGTCAGTTCGAAAGTGCGCGTTTTGAGGTGTTCCGTGCATTCCACCTCCGGTGTGTCCAGCGTGACGCGGGTCTCTGCCTGGATATGCGCGGTTTTAATACCGGTCACGGACAGTGCTCCGGCATCGGCGGCGGCGTCGTAATGCAGGCGCGCGCCATCCGGTGCGGTGATGCTGATTTCCAGCAGGTTGCTGCCCGTTGGCGGATTATCTGCGCTGTATGCAGAGCCAATCACAAACGCGTTTTCAGGGTTGCCGCCCGGACAACCGATCCAGACCTGCTCCCCTATCGAGGGCGGCAGCCAGATGCTGAATGCCCCTGCGCGGGTGACGTTCCAGCGGATCCAGGTGGTCAGCAACCTGCCGGAGCGAACGCGCACCGCTTTCTTGTCGGCGCTGATTTGTTCCACGACGCCCAGGCGCAGAATGTTTTCCAGCAGGCGCATCAGCTCAGCATTCATGACGCACCGCCCAGACTGCTGATAACGGCGTTTTCCGTAGCGCTCAGGTCTGCCGGAGTTATGCCCAGTAGTTCACGCGCCGGGTACTGCGCGTAAGCGCCCGGACCAACCTCGTCTTTGAGGCCGTACTGGTGAATACGGGCAATGCGCGCAGCGATGCCGTCAAATCCTACGGTGACGCCGCCCGCGTCCGGCCTGAGCTTCATAAAACGCAGGGTGCGCAGGCGGGTAAACATCGGTGCTTTTTTTGTCTCTGAATGCGTAGCTGATTGCGTTTTGATTTCCAGATACCGCTCGATATCGGCCCGGTAGAAGGTGCGGATATCCCGGCGCTTCTCGTCAAAACCAGTGATTGTCCGGCCATATTTACCGCGCCCGCCGCGCCAGTTTTTCAGCGCCCGCACCTCGTTATTCCAGAAGAACTTGATCCCCTGCTGGGTGCGGTAAACCTTACGGCGGCGCACGGCATAGCCGCTGCCGTCCGGGTTTTTCTGTGACGCGATACGGCGCTGCTGACTGCGACGCAGTGCCAGACCAATTTTGCGCGCGGTACGGGTGCGCCCCGCCGGGCTGACGCCGTCGAGGATGTCCTGAAAGACTTGATCCAGCTCGCTGAACATGCGATCGCTCACGCTCCGGCCTCCTGAAGCATGCCTTCAAATACCAGCCCCCAGCCTGCGGCGTGGGGTGCCAGCACGCGCGGGCGCGGCTCCGGCAAATGCACGGCATACGGCACCCCGTTTTCATCCAGCTGCACCAGTACCCGCTGACGCACCGGCAGCTCAAACATAAGATCGGCGGTGTCATCGCTGTTAATCAACGTGGTGAATTTAATCTGCTGGTTTTTATCCGGGTTCAGCAGCAGATCGGGCTGATTAAACCAGAGCCAGGCCATCAGTGGCAGCGTGAAGTCGTCAATGCTCCCGGCGTAGTTCATGACGAACAGCACCAGAGAATAGCGGTACATGAAAGACGGCGTTTCACCGGTCGTTTCAATGCCACCCTCTTCAACAAACACCGTCCAGGCTTCCGGGTTCGCCCGGCACCAGGTGTTTGCTTTCTCTATGGCGGCGCGGAGTGTGTTTATCTTCAGCATTTATGGCTCCTTTCGGGTGTTCTGGCGCAGACTGTCCCACTGGCGGATCGCCGCTTTGTCAGCATTGCAGGCATCAAGCGCATCCATCAGCCTGTCGCTGAATATCGCCACCGCGCCCCAGGTCACTGGCTTATCCAGCGCCGGGCGTGGCGTCTCTTCGGTCAGGCTCTCCGGGACGGGTTCACGGACCTGTTGAATGATCGGCGCGGGCGGTGCGTTTTTGCAGGCTGCGGCTGACAGCGTCAGGCACAGGAGTAACAGCGCACGTGTCACCATTGAACGCGGTCTGCATTGCTTCACGTCGTCGCTCCCCTTCTGCATTACGCTGTTGCTCACGGACTTTTACCTCTGCCAGTAACTTATGGGTTTGTATGGCGGTCGCCTTCACTTCCTGAATAACCTGGTCGTAACCGGTCGCCGTTTCGGTCAGCAACTTGTTGCGGGTCCTGGCCTCGCTCAGCTGGTCGGTCTGCCACCAGACAGCAGCCAGAAGGACAAGCATCACAATCACACTGCCCGCCCTCATGACGGCGTACTCAGGCCCAGCAGGCACCAGGCTTTAAAATCATTGCGCCGGTTAACCAGGCCGGCGGAGCGCTTACCGCCCACATTGACGAAATCAGTCAGCCTGTTGCACATCTGCGGCCATTGTCTGGCCTGGGCATGCTTCCAGATCGTGGTCCTCTGCTTGCGTCCGTTTTTATCGGTGAACCACATCAGCCCGGTGCAGCCCAGATTCAGGGCGGCATCAGTCATGGCCTCAAAGGTGAGCTGAGGCATGTCGGCGCCGTGAAAATTGTTATTAATACAGTTTTCTGCCCGTTGCAGATCATTGATCCAGCGTCGCGCTATTTCCTGGTTGCTGTATTCGCGGTTTTCCACGCCGCCCGTGGAGCCGATACCAATGGTCAGAGCACCCGCCGTGCAGTAATAAGGCGTGCTGCGGCAGTCTTCCCAACCTGCAATTTTCTGCTGCCCTTCTTTCGACGTTCTGACGCTCCCGGGCGCCAGCGAAATGCCCAGAGCCACAATCACCGCAATCGAACATTTTTTGATGATGTTCTTCATGCAGGTTTGTCTCCGTGCAGTTGCTCCAGCAACTGCCGCTCGCGGTCCGACAGATTGCGGGTTTCCGCCTGGCGGAGAATCTGCTCGATCAAATCGTTACGGCGCTGGCTGGCCTGCTCAATGCGGCGGCGGTGAATCGCCAGCCGGACGGCGGAAACAATCCCCAGAAGAAGTCCAGCCAGCGCCAGCTTTTCGCTGACGGTCATCACGCCCACGCCGGTCACCAGGGCGGATGTTGCAAACGCAAAATATTCGTTAATACGATCCAGAGTCATTCCCATAACTGGACGGTTACCCGTTCCACCTCGCTGGTTATCACGGGCATTTCGATCTCCTGCCCGGCATTCAAAAATATCTGGTTGCTCAGTCCCGGATTGGCTTCGAGCACCTTCTCCGTGACACCTGCGGTTTTGCCGTAATGACGCCAGCAGAGCTGATCAACCGTGTCGTTTTGCAACGCCCTGACTTTCATCAGAACAGTTCCGCATAGATACGGGCTTCTTCCCGAATGTCAGCGATACTCCAGCGTCCGTCCCGCCAGAGATCATCTATTTGCCTGTCCAGGGCTTCGGCGTCTTTGTCACCTTTTGGCGTGGTGCCAACATCCCTGTAACCCTCCAGAACACTGGCGCGCGTGAAGGAGTAGACCGCACGCCGGAAGCGGTAAACTTTTGCGCTTTCGCCGTTAATCTGCTCGACAGGTTCACCGACAGAAGTCAGCAGCACAGAGGCCAGAGATTCCGCACCTTCCGCTTCCCTTTGCTTGCGCCAGTCCTTCAACTGATCCGCGACATGCAGCGCGGCCTCCGTTGCCATATGCATTAATCGGGATGTTGTAATGTCACCGGCGATGCGGGCAGCCAGGCGCAGATCGTGGAGTTTTACCGTCGGCCAGAAAGTGTCGATGGCAATCTGTGCGCCGCCGTCGTCCACGTCTGTCACATCACTTTCAGCAGGTCTGACGGGGCGCTGTGCGATAAAACTCATCGTCGTTTCTCCGGTAGGTCAGGCGGTGGGCGTCCGGTAAAAAGACCGCATTACGGGCAGATCGCCGGGCGCGCCGCCTGTGGCGCGGGGCCAGTTCATTACGCTCAGGCGTTTACTTTGTGGCGGTTTTCGTTGTCTTTTTTGCCGCCGTTTTGCGGGTGGCTTTTTGAGTGCCGGCCGCCGTTTTCGTCTGCTTGCGCGTTCGTGTTGCTTTTTCTGTTGCGGGTGTTTCGGTTGCTGCTGTATCGCTGGATGAAGTCTCATCTTCCGCATCACCACTTGCCGCGCTGGTCTGCGGCGCCTTTTTCAAAGCGCTGACCAGAGAAGCGATCTCCCGTTTCACACCGGCACCCGGGTTCAGGCTCATGGCTTCCCGGAAGAGTTTCAGCGCTTCGCCTTTGGTTTCCGCGTCTTCCGTGTCGCGACGGCAAAACGCCCTCACCTTGCACAGCTTCGCGCGGACCTCATCCGGCATATCACTGTCAGCCACAATTTCGGCCAGCTCGTCCAGCATGGGGATATAGCCTGACAAATCGGCTCCGGCGTCCGTGGTGGCGAGGTTCAGAATGGGATTGCAGATTTCCTCGGCCAGTACCGTGGGTGCCGGGCGGCGATAGTTGTCATCCGGCATGCTCAGGCCATGCTTAACGACATAGCGCCCGATACGCAGCGCCAGCGCATAGTCGGAGCAGTCCACCGCCCACACCATCAGCGTGGTGATGACCGGATCCGCGCGCCCGCTGTCGCCCTCGATCGTGCCGTCAATCCATCCCTGAAACTCAGGAAGGATGCTGGCCTTTACAGCGGCCTTCGCCTGGCGGGACTGGATTTGGCTTAGCGAAGATTTATGCATATGCAGGCGAAAGAGGATCTGCTCATGCGCGGTGCGCGTCTCCGCGTCACGCTCATCACTGATGCCCCGCCTCTCTGCCATGACCTTCTGAAAGTGTCTTTGTGCCGGTGTCAGCATGGGTTCATTCTCCTGGGCGGGCTTGCTGCCCGCCATGTGATGGGGATTATCAGGCGAATGTCACGCCGTCGATCATGGCAATCATGCCGTACTCTTCAATGACATAGTCATCATTGCTGGACTGGTAAGTCGCCACGCGGTTGTATTGCGGCTCTTCCCGGATAGAGCGACGCAGGGAGCCTTTCTGGTAGTACACAGAGAGGTTTTTCAGGTTGGTGATGAGCACGACATCTTCAGGAATGCCCGGGACAAAGACCGTCGGCAGGCCGCCGATCTTTTCCTGGCTGACAATGAGCTGCGCGGCCAGTAGTTCGGTATTCGGATTGGTCTGGCTGAGCGCGTTCACTTTCGGCAGGTTCACTTTCAGCAGCAGATCGGACGAGAGCACAGTCACCAGACCGGGAGCGCGGCGGAACCAGGGATCCATAAGGCTGTGGCGTGCATCGAGCACGGCGGCATCAATATTGCCGTAGGTGCCTGACGCAATTACCGCGTTATTCTCATCACGGGAAGTCAGCGTGATACCTGGCATAATGCGCTGCGGCGCCTCATTGCGGATCTTTTGCAGCCAGCCAACGCCGCAATCCTGCAATAACGGATAGGTCGTGCGGTCGGAGTTTTCAGAGTAATGCGTGCCATTAAAGCCAATCATCTGGCGATCCAGCCCAAGCTGACGGGCCATCGCATTACTGATTAATGACTGAAATTCAGGGTGACCGGCCCACGCGTCCAGCTCCGCATACGAAAGCGCATAGTCATAGTTGGTTTTGCGGCAGTGGTAGTTCTGCGGCTCTTTGTTATGGTTCGGTGCAGGGTTACGGCGGTTGGTGCCGTCCGAGCTGTTATTGGTGCTCGCCATCGGTCCCTTACTGCCAATTTTTACTTTCTGCCCTTCCTGCTCTTTAACCCCAAAGTGGTTAACCAGCTTCATGAAGTCATCCGACTCCATGGCGGCCTGTTCCAGTTTTTGCTGGATAGTCGGATCGACGCTGAAACGATTGGCAACGGCTGAGGGTGAGACACCGTTCAGATGTGCCTGGCGCACAATGTACTTATCAAATAGTTCGCGGGTCTGGTTTTCCATGGTTACCTCTTAGAAGTCTGCAAGCTGCACGCTGCTGTTGCCGGTTGCCGCCGGTCGTGCGCTGTAATTTTCTGCGGGCTGGAGCTGAAGCTGACCGCGCAGCTCGTTAAGTTCGCTGGTCAGTTGCTGAATGGTGGCTTTATCCTGTTGGCGGTCCTGTTCCAGGGCACTGAACCGGTCAATCTGGTCTGCCTGAGATTGAGCAACGGCTTCAACAACCTGATGCAACTGACTGAACCGCTGATCGTCGGTTTTCTGGCCTTTACCAAGGATGCCCATCACGCGGTTGAACCAGTTGACGCCCTCCTCGCTGCGATGAGCGGCCAGTTCGATCACTTCAGCTTCAAGCGCATCAGAGAACAGCGGCGCCTCGATCTGCTGGTTATTGAAGGCCATCACCTGCGCGCGCTGCTGCGCAGCAAATTTAAGGCGCTCAGTCCCCAGACTTGCCGGGGTGTCCGTCATCGCCAGGCCGACCACATACGCCTTACCGTTAAGGGCAAACTGCGGATGCAGCTCAATACTGGAATAGATTTTTTTTCCTTCATCGGTGAGCTGCTTCATTCGTGCCGAAGCGTCGATCTCGGCATAGAGCGCCGTACGACCGGCCAGCGGCCCTTCGGTGATATCCTCCGCGCTTAAAGCAACAACATCCCCCATGGCGCCAAAATTGCTGTCAGGAAGCATGGAGAGATAGTGCTCCACGTTCACGCGGGCGCCGTAAACGGCCGGGTTGTAGCTCGCCGCCGCATCGCGGAGGTGCTGCGGCTGGATCTCGCGCCCGTCAACGGTGGCGCCGGAAACCGCAACGCGAAACTTTTTGCGGGCGGGTTTAGTCGTGCTGGCCATGTCGTTTTATCCTGTTGATTTATGTCAGTCGCTGCATCATCGCAGAGCCTGAAAGCCCGGCGCCACGCGGTTTTGTTGTCGGAGAACGGCCAGACCTGAAAGCCCGAGCCGCGGGGATCGCGCGCAGGTAATCTCCCTGCTCAAAAGGGGGAAGTGATGATTCAGGATGCGTTTATTCGATTAAGGGCAAAACAGCTCTACTGGCAGGGTTACCCGCCCGCCGAAATTTCGCGACTCATGGGCATCAACTCAAACACGGTTTATTCGTGGAAAAAGCGCGACGCATGGGATGACACAACGCCCATCAAACGGGTGACGCAATCCATTGATACCCGTCTCTGCCAGCTGAGCGCGAAAGACAATAAAACCAGTGGCGATTTCAAAGAGATTGATCTGTTAACCCGGCAGTTGAAAAAGCTGGATACCGGGCAGGCCTCCACTACCACAGGCGCTAAAAAAACCAGTCGACGCAAGAAGAAAAATCACTTCTCCGAGGAGCAGATCGAGGCGTTGCGCTTAAAAATTCTCGACTCTCTCGCATGGCACCAGCGCGGCTGGTACGAACAGCGCGATCAGCGTAACCGGATGATCCTCAAATCGCGGCAGATTGGCGCTACCTGGTACTTTGCACGCGAGGCGTTGCTGGGCGCACTGAGAACGGACGTTAAGCACGACTACCAGCGCAACCAAATCTTTCTGTCAGCATCACGAAAGCAAGCGCTACAGTTCCGCAACTTCATCCGCAAAGCGGCTGAAGAGGTGGACGTCGAACTTAAAGGTGGTGAGCAAATTACGCTGTCAAACGGCGCGGAGCTGCATTTTCTCGGGACATCAGCTGCGACCGCGCAGTCCTACACGGGGCACCTGCGATTTGATGAGTTTTTCTGGACCGGAAACTTTATCAACCTGCGCAAGGTTGCCGGCGCCATGGCAACGCTCAAAGGCTTAACACGCACGTACTTCTCCACGCCATCGAGTGAAAGCCATGAAGCCTATCAGTTCTGGACCGGCGATCGATGGAATGCGAAACGACCTAAAGCGCAGCGGGTTGATTTCGACGTGTCCTGGAAGAAAACGCATAGCGGCGTGCTTTACCCGGATAAAACGTGGCGGCAGATCGTCACTATTCAGGACGCTATCAACAACGGCTGGGACTACACCGACATTGATGAAATCCGGGACGAAAACAGCCCTGATGAATTTGAAAACCTGTACATGTGCGAGTTCGTCAAAGACGGCGAAAGCGCGTTCAATCTTAGCCAGTTACTGGGGTGCGGCGCTGACGGGTATGACGACTGGCCCGACTGGAAACCGTTCGCCAGTCGCCCTATGGGGCAACGTGAGGTGTGGCTGGGCTACGACGCCAACGGCGGCAGCGGCAATGGTGATGCCGGTGCTCTGTCCGTGACGGTCCCTCCCCTTGTAGCCGGCGGCCGATTTCGCACGGTTGAATTGAAGCAACTGCGAGGGCTTGAGTTTGAACAGCAGGCGGCGGTCATCAAAGAGGCTGCCGAGCGCTACAACGTCACTCACATCGCCATTGACGGGCAAGGCGTCGGGGAGGCGGTCTGGCAGATTGTTAAAAATTGGTTCCCAGCCGCTATTTGCTACCAGATGAGCCTCTCTTCCAAGCGCGCCCTTGTCCTCAAAATGTTGCAGGTCATCCGCGCCGGCCGCTGGGAATATGACCGCAGCGAGCAGGGCCTGGTCAGAGCCTTTAACGCTGTTCGCAAAGTTGTTACGCCCGGCGGTTTCATCACTTACGAAACTGACCGATCGCGCGGCGTAAGCCATGGTGATATGGCGTGGGCAACCATGCTTTCGATTATTAATGAACCGTTGGGCCAGGAAAGTGGCGGCGGTGGTTTCGCAATGGGATGGTAACTGTGAAAAAGAAATACGGTAAAAAGCCGATAGCCAGCACCGCCGGTTCTGACATTGCGGAGTCACTGAAGGCCGATCCCGCGTTGACAGCGTTCAGCTTTGATGGCCCTTATCCCGTGCGTGATATGGCCGATTTGCTGGACAATCTCTATTGCCTGGACAACGGGCGATACTATGAGACGCCAGTGGATTTTTACGGGCTGGCTAAAGCTCCACGTCAGAGCGCCTGGCATGAGTCAGCGTTGTATTTCAAACGAAATGTGCTCACCGGCTGCTTTATCCCGCACAAGCTGCTCAATCGCCAGACCTTTTCCGCGTTTGTGCTGGACTGGTTCACGTTTGGCAATGCCTATCTCGAATTGCCGCGTAATCGCCTGGGCGGCCCGCTACCCTTCAAACACTCTCTGGCGAAGTACACCCGGCGTGGGAGCACAGATCTCGATCAATACTGGTTTATCCGGCGCTGGAAAGAAGAGCACACGTTCAAATCAGGAACGGTTTGTCACGTTCTGAACCCTGATATTAATCAGGAGGTCTACGGTATGCCGGAATATATGGCAGCACTGCTGGCCGCCAGCCTGGCCCACTCCGCTGACATGTTCCGTAAGTTGTACTACGACAACGGATCGCATGCTGGATGTATTGTCTATATTGGCGCTGGACAGGTTGATGATAAAAGCATGAAGGCAGTCAAAGAGACGTTGACCGGTGCGCGTGGGAAAGGGGCATTTAAAAACCTGCTGCTGCATGCGCCAGGCGGCGGCAAAGACGGCGTGCAAATCCTCCCCTTCCAGCAGATCACGGCGAAAGATGAGTTTATCAACATTAAGAACGCCACACGTGACGACATACTCGCAGCGCACCGTATCCCGCCGCAGCTGATGGGCGCCATGCCAGAGGGAAACGGCTCATTTGGGGATATCGAGAAAGCCGCCCGGGTCTACGCTATCAACGAGCTGACGCCCGTAATGGAGGCGCTGAAGGTGGTCAATGAGTGGATCGGAGAAGAAGTGATCCGCTTTAACCCTTACGCATTGCTTACCGCTGAGAAATAACCGCCAGAAAACTCAGTTTCTTTAAACAACATCAGCCATTTATAACAGGCCAGCGTTTTCGCTGGCCTCATCTTTTCTGCTGAAAAAATCCCGCATCAGCGCCCCTCTGCGCGTCGCTGCTTTTTCCCAGCAAAGGGCATGCCTCCAACCAAAACGACCGCTCACCGTGACGCAGAAACCGTCAAATTGCGTATTCTGCCGCCTTCCCTACCCTGACCCGCTTGCGGGGGCTTGCCCCCCGTCACCTGCGCGCAACTATCCTTCCTTTTTTCGTGCATGCTTAGAATCAGAGCTGCATACCTACTGTGGCGCAATACACGAAATATCGATATCAATAGATCATTTGCAATTTTGTGCAAATAAGTTCAATAACAACCACTAATTTTCACATTTAACTCACTAGGATGTTTCCCAGTCAATTAGTAGAAGTATCTAAATCTTTTGTATAGCTGGGTTAGGAGAATTTAGTCAATTTGATTAGCGTTCGTTATGGATAGTCCATATCAAATAAAAAAACATCATCGAAGTACAACGTGCACTAATGTTATGGAGAACATAGCTTTCCAATAAATGAGCACGCCACCCCAATAAAAATCATACAGTTACATTAAATTTATTGATTTAAATCAAACAATCATAAAAATTCCATTGACAAAAGCAACGGTAGCTAAATTCAAGGCATCCATGAAACAACCAAAACTTATAATGAAATGTTATTGATAATTATTCATCGTATGTATATATAATAGATAAGAAACCATAAGTACATTTCATCAGAATCCAAGTCAAAGGATTGATGATAAAGCACTTATAGTTTAGGGCTCTGATATTCAAAATAAGGAGATTTTATGCAACGTGACATGGTTGATGTTACGGATGATAGGACTTTAACCCAAGGGACAATTTTTAATTGTGCTTACTCAGCCTCTTACCCTAACAATGAAACTTTAGGTCTTGTGATCACCGCAAGATGTGATATTGCAAATAAAGAAAAGGTTAAGTTTTACAATTTTATTCCAGCAGTTCCATTCAGCATCTGGAGAGATAAAGAATTACAACCAATAGTAAAAAAGCAAGTTTTTAAAAATTTAAAAAGACAATTTCTTGAGCTTCTTGAAAAAGCATCTTTCTCAGAACTCAATGTTACAACTTATGGTTATCACAGGATATACGCCGTAATAAAAGAAAAGAATTTACTAAATAACAGGGAATTAACACGCCTAGATTCACTTCAAACTAAAATAAATTGCTTAGATGAAAACTCAGCATATGAAAAAATTATTATCCATTTTCGAGATGAATGTGAAAAGGCCCTCAAAGATATAATCGAAAATAAAAACCCTGACTATTTTTTTATTGATAATGTTGATGGTTACAATTCTGTTGTTGTCAACCTAAGAGAAATTTATGAATTGAACATCTCCTTAGCAAAAAAAATACCAAATGGTATTGAACTAGATAATGGTGAAAATTATTCAGGCCTAAACATAAATGTAACAAATAAGTTTTGCAGTATTGTAGGCCAACTCAAGTCACCATTTATTGAATTACTTATGCAGCGTTTTACTAATAATTTCGTTAGGGTTGGCGTTGCAAATCACCATAGTAAATTATTAACAACAATAATGGATGCCAAATAATGAACTTTATTGCTATAGAAAGTAATGCAGCGCGGAAAATAGTATCGGAAAGGATGCTTCAGTCTGCAGATTACGACAAGGGCCAAATTTTGGCACGCTTATTAAAAGATGGTAAAATATCCGACTTCAGTTTAGACATTAAAGCCTTGTCTATAAACTCCGGAATTTATATTTTAAGTAAAAACCCAAATAAGAAAAACCTGTTGATATTCGATACCACTACATTTAATGGTTTTCAAAGGAGTAGTAGTGAAGTTGTTACCATTCTTCAAAAATCGTGTAGATTAGCTATTAAGCTATGGGATAAAATTGGTCATAGTCCCTGCGAAAAAATAATTAATGGTACATCATTAATTACCCTTTTACCGCTCTCATTTACCACTGGAAAATCTTATAAAGTAATACTTGATAAATCTCCGGATAAGGAAAGGCAAGAAAAAAGGAATGAAAGTAGCTTCTTAATTTTTCAAGATGGGTATGATACAGCTGAGAACGAACCCAAGCTAGCTAATTTCCGAAAGGCAAAAGAAGGATTTTTGGAAATAGACCCCCTCACTTTATTTAAAAGTTCTGAAAACCAATCAGACCCATCAAGTTCTTATTTAAGTGTTAGCGAGATTCATGAAGCGGGGAATTTAAACAATCCTCATATGGGCTTAGATTACTGGACAAAAAACCTAACAGAAAGCCAAAAGAAATTTGTTTTCAGCGAAAGCTTTGGGCCAGACATTCTTAAAGGAGCTGCAGGAACAGGAAAAACATTAAGCTTAATCCTGAGATCTGTTGTTCAACTCAAAAATGCCAAAAAAACGGACAACCAACTTCGAGCGATCTTCATAACTCACAGCATAGCGACTAAAAATAACATTGAAAATTTAATAGCGTCTAACGGTGGAGATGAGTTCATTAACTCTGGTAAATTACAGTCAATTGAAGTTACTACTCTACAAGAATGGTGCATAAATAATTTAGGTAATAGAATATCTGCAACTGAATATCTTGATAGTGATGCATTAGAGTCAAAACAGTTGCAACTACTTTACATAAATGAAGCACTAGAGGATTTTTTCATCAAGGATTATGCTGGTTCACTTAATTTCATTTCGCCTAAACTTAAGAAGTTCTTTGGCAATAACGATCCTTGGGGCATATCTATATTACTCCAAGAGGAAATATCAACGTATATTAAAGGTCGTGCTGGTGATGATCTTAAGACCTATATGTCACTTCCCAGGACCAAAAATATCATCCCAATAGAGAACGATGATGATTTTAAAACTATATTCTCGATTTACAATAAATATCAAGAAAAACTTATAGCATTAAACTTGTTTGATAGTGACGACATTACTCTATCCGCGCTTAAAGAAACGTCAACTCCGATATGGAAAAGGCGTAGAATGACCGCTGGGTTTGATATTATGTATATTGATGAGACACATCTTTTTAATATTAATGAGCTAAGTTTATTCCATAATCTCCTCAAACCCAACTCTAATCATATTGTATTTACAATGGATCGAAGTCAAGCAACCGGAGATACGACTATAACCAAAGAAGATGTAGCCAAAGAACTTGATGCCAACTTAGCAAATGAGCATGGTTTAAGTGCTGTATTTCGTTCTTCTGAACATATCATAAATCTAGCAAGTTGTGTTTTAGCATCTGGGGCTACATTATTTCAGGAGTTAGAAAATCCTTTGGCAGAATCGATGACTGGCCATACATCTTTGATTGAGGATAAATGCTGTGTCCCATATATAATAACCAAACAAAATGCTTCTGAAGTTTACAGAGCATCTTTCTCTTTTGTTGATCATATTGCTCAAGAATTAGATATTTCAAAAAGTGATGTTTTAATAGTCCCATGTACAGATCAAGTTTTCAAGGAATTAAAAAATTTTGCTGAATCAAATGATAAGGAATATATATCAATTGAAAGGCGTGGTGATAATTTAGCTGTAGAAGCTGCAGCCACAAACAACCTTTATGTAATAGGAGGGATGGATTATATAGGTGGTTTGGAATTTTCAGTCGTAGTGATTGTTGGTGCTGATTCTGACAAATTCCCTGAACAATCGACTTATACTGGAGAATCTCTGCACTTCATTAATTACTCATCATTTAATAAATTATATGTGGCTATAACACGGGCTAAATATCAAATTGTTTTTATAGCTGAAAAGACTCAAAAAATAAGTCCATTACTCGAAACAGCTGTAACCGAGGGATTATTGACTTACAATGATGAACTTTCAAACAGACTATAATTAACAGATTTGCGCGTTATGTATTAAACATGATGCGCAAATTTACTTTTGCTCTAATAATTAGAGTTAAGCTATGACTTATTAATATACATCACTTATAAATATATAGTAAAATTCATATTCTTTATGGTTTTTAGCCTTCGCGAAAAGTTAGCCATGGCATTAATCTTTGTGATCTAATAAATTGATAGACTCTTCATGATCGTGCTCTACAATCACTGCTATATGGCTGTTAAAGATTAGATGTTCTGTTGAGTCGCCCCCATCGGAGTTGCTGATATATAATAATTTCATTGTTTACTTTCAACTTCAGCCTTGGAATTTTTGCTAGCTGTTTTCTTCCAGCGCACGACCAGTTCATACGCTGCTATGTATTCGGTTATTGATCCTACTTTATTACCAGAATCATCAACTGTTGCCTGTCGCAGAATGCCACTGCTGATAGCGTAAACTTGTCCGCCGTCCCGAATGCTAGCGTTGCTAACATTCGATCTCACTATTTTATCGCTGGCGAAGAAACAGTAGGTGCGCAGTTTATCGCAAACAATTACTATTGCCTTTTCGTTTATTAAGCTTTCTAGCTCCGCATATCTCTTCTTTAGCGGCTGCAAGTTTGCGGGGCTTTTTTCCTCAAAAATTCAGCACCCATAGCGTCATAATTTTCTGCCCACCGTTTCGCTACTAGTTGTAGCCGCTCATATCAGCGCAGATCCGCATCTTCCTATGTCATACTCATATCTTTACTATCGGTAACCTTTGCCCCCCCACGACAGCACATAGATATCATAATTCGACATGTGCAATTTTTTATGCGGCACACTCATATATCTGACCTTTCACCAAAATCTTGCCTCAAACTTTCGCTGATCTCCTGCCTTTGCTGGCGTGAATATCTTATGAAATCGACGACATTCTGCGTAAGTTCTGTCTTTAGTGGTGGTGGTTTTTCGTCCGATTCGGCGCGACCCGTACAGTTATTGACAGAACTCCAAGGGGCCGCGTCGCGGCCTTCTAAGGTCAAATTCTCGACCGGCGATGGCTTACGTTTCGGTACAATTTTGTAATCGTTGGTACGAGTATAAATGACCGCTTCACTGATCGTAAAAGGACAATAGACGCCGGTGATTTTGGCGACTGTGTCACCATAATCATTGCCGTTTTCGGTGTATTCGTAATGGAGGCGCACGCGCAGACAATCACGGGTTACAAACGGGCCGCCCTGGGCGTTGATGTATCCCGGCCAGTCGGGCGCATCAGCAGCAGCGCGGGCAGCTTCAAGTTCCGGGAGCAAGATAAGCTCACGACTTCCTAGCCGCCGCAGCTCCCGCCAGGTGGATACAGGCGCGCCACCAATCTGCTGGAATTGGCGAATACTCCAGCGCGAAGCCCACGCCCGCACGCGCTTTGCCATCTCTTTAACGGGCTTGCCTGACTCGTGATCAAACTCGCCATCCATTCCATAACCGTCGATATTTTTTGAGATGTACTTCGCGATGTATCCCGTTGCCGATCCAAACTCTTCATCAATTAGTTTGGCAGTAAAACGATACTCAGCCGCGCCGCGTTCGTTTCCATCCTCCTGGAGGGCGTACTCATGAAAAATATCAGTGGCAAGCTCCACCTCTTCAGGGCGGAGAAATAACAGCAGGTGCCAGTGTGGTGTTCCGTCGTGATGTGGTTCGGCTACACGAAAACCAAATGTGCGGATGCCTTCCCTCCCCCATTTGGCGCGGACACGCGACCAGACGTTGCAAAGGTACTTTTGAGTTTTGCGTGGGCTGGCATTGCAGTATTTATCGTTGCGCTTGCCGGAATGCACATGCGTGGCGTGATAACGTGACGGTGCGGTCAATGTGTAGAACATGCCAACCAGTCCCATCTCGTTAGCCATATCCTCAAAACCGCGCATGCGCACCATCAATTCGTGACGGGCGATCTTCGGGTTGGAAACGCTGCCCATGACCTTGTCGAGCAAGGAGGTACGCTCGCCAGTGTCCTGGTCTTCCAGCTCCATCGCCTGAAGGTATTCAAAGTTGGCTTTTTTTTGAGCTACCCACTCCCTGAGGCAAGGTTCAGAGCAATAAGGGGATGCCACTTTGCTGACGTAGCTAGTGGCGATCATGAGGTGCTCACGCCAGCGGTCATGAATTTTGCGGAGCTTACCTAGCCACCACTTTTCCTTTTGAAGTCTAGCAATGACACGTAATGCATCTTCTGCTGTCAGTACTTCATCGCAATACTGTTTCCAACCAGGGATTGCAATGTTGAGTGAGGTCGCTTTACTGGCAATGGCGCCGTAAGCGTAGATCGTGGAAAACTCCACATCTGCCGTTTTCTCGTACCGAAAATCAAACTCGCGCATAAACTCGCTTTTCATCAGGTTCGCGAGCTTATACGCCAGTCTTTTCAGGCGCTTTTTATCTGCCCATGGCAGCAGATGAAAATCATCACGTAGAGGAAAGAGAATTGCAGGCAGATTACCTTGTGGCAGATATTGTGCGTTTACCGCATCAACTCGACGCAATACATGGCGCTCAAACGTATTGAATAACCAGCGTACAGCCTCTTTCGGGTTCCTACGGTCCAGAGTTTCCAGGTGCATTGAAAAACGCTTGCGGATAAACGCAGGGAGAGCCAGGACGCGGCGCCGCAGATGACGCTCCAGTCTTGTGCGATCAAATGCCCTGCGCGCCTCCCCATCACGAGGGCGCAACGGTACCCGATAAACAACATCAACAAGATCGCTATAGGCAAGTGCCTTACGCTCGCCTTTTGGGGTGAGATACTCAATTGCAGACTCTTCGGCGTTGCTTGGATTAATAGCCCGCCGTTGGGCATTCCAGCTCCATGCCAGGGCTGTGGAATCAGGCATAGCTTACCGTCGTTATCTTATTTTGCCTGGGCTACGCCACAACAAGCCGGCACGCCAAACATTTCGGCATATGCCGCATCGCCCATAACCGCCCCACAGTCCGGGCAACCTCCACCACCAGAACGACCGCAACCGCCGCACACGCGAAGTACGCCAATCACTTCACCGGCAATATGGCGGGTTTTGGCGCTAACGGAACGTCGAACTCTGAATGCGTGGAGATTGAAAGCGGAGTAGATCTGGCGTGTTTCTGGTGTGTCGCTATTCGAGATGACCGAGCGCGTTCCATGCTGACGATTAACGTCCAGCAACGCCGTAACCAAAGCGCGGTGATCATCCAGGGTAAATGGCTTGCCGTAAGGGGTAAAACTGGCTGTTTTGCTAGTCGGGATGTACGGCGGATCGCAGTAAATCACGGAGTCCAGGCTATTCCTGGCGACGTACGGAATGGAAGTACGAAAATCATTACAAAGAAAGAGCGCGTGAGTATCCTGCGCCTTTTCGGCAAATAGGCGCATTTCTGCTTCTGGAAAATAAGGCGCCTTATAGCTGCCAAAGGGAACATTGAAACCGCCATCCCTGTTGGTGCGATAAAGCCCGTTAAAGCAGTGGCGGTTCAGGTATAAAAATGATGCCGCCCACCGTACAACGTAATCATCTGCACACTCGTCATCCCACGACAGGTGGTTGAACAACTTGCGCTCTTCGTAATAGCTATCTTCGTTATTGCCATTTCTGAATACGTTCCTGGCGATCAGTATCAATCTTTCTGGGTCTTCCCTGAGCGCGAGGAAGAAATTAATCAGTGCGCGATTGCTGTCACAAAGCACATAGCGGCGGTATTCCGTATTCATAAAGACTGTGCCACTGCCTACAAAAGGCTCAATCAAGCAATCGGCTTTGGGTAAGTGTTTCAGCAGCTCCGGCAACACGCGGGTTTTACCGCCAGCCCATTTAAGAGGTGACTTAATCATTTGCGGCATTCCTGGTTATAGGTTTCATGGGTCATCAGTCGCCACTGCTTACCACCGTTTTTGCTGAGCAAACGCCAACGGAGGCCAATGCGGATCACGAGATAGGCGTGTGGCTTGACGCGGGTGTAATTACGCTGTCCACGAGCAAAGCAATTCAGGGCGGCAAGCGCCCTCTTACAAACCGGCAACGGCGCGTTACAAACAACAGACAGACGCGAATGCATGGCGGCCCTCACAGCGATCCAATGTGTGGGGAGGTTAAGCGCTGCCAGATTTCGCAGACTTGCTCCGCTTGATATCGCGCGTCAGTGAGCGTGTAACATGCCAGGGCGCTTCTCGCATGAGGCGCATAGTCTGTGGCAGCAGCAAGGTCGAGAAGTGAACGAATGCAGCGATATTTTGTGCCTTCAGGAAAAATGCCTGACACCTCTAAGCGATCCACGGCATAACGAAGTGAAACCAGTTTTTCCGGGGCATCTTTGAACCATACGAATAACGCCGCGTTCCGGGGACAGGTATTGTCGGCGATGAAAGCAGCAAGGCTGCAAAGTGCATCTTCTTCAGCTTCGGTTGCGCTCATCACTTCGGCGCGCCAGTGAGAGTCTTTTTTCATCCAATCGAATGCCGTACTAATGCTGATACGGCCCTTCAAGCTTTCAGATTTACGAATGTCTATCGAAGAATAAAAAACCTTTCCGATCTGCCCTGTTGAGGGTTCAAAAAACACTGCTTCAATGGCACACAGAGGTGATGACGGTTTCTTACTAACGTTAATCAAATCGATCATTACGTGATTCATGGTCTACTGCCCTCGCTGGTGATTGTTTCGTGGTTGGCTATCCACTGCTCAAGTGCTGAATAAATCTCTTCGGGGGTAAGGCCTTGCTCTTTCAGTAGGCCCATACGAATGCGCAGCAATCCGAGTAAGTGGGCGCGCTCGCCTTTGCGCGCATTGGTGCTGATTCCCATAAACTCTGGATCGCTTATTCCGCCTTCCGGCTTTATTGACGTAACCGACATGCAACCTCCTGAAAAAGGCAAAACGAATCCCCGGCAAAGTGAATGCCGTCATTTTTAAAGCGGGTTAATTAATTGTTTGGACGCTGTTTTCTTTTAATCTGCTTAAATATCCTTTCATGCCAGTAATACATGAAATCAATAAAGGTCATTCGCGCGCGATCGTGATTACCGCGTATTGCTTTTTCGAGCCCGTAAATGATTAAATCTTTAGACGGGCTTTTTGAACTAATGGTGATACGAGCGCCATTTTTTAGATGTACAGTGAACCCCTGCTCGGCACTTTCCACTGCTTCTCGAATCAGCATTTCCTGTTCAAAGGATGTTTTTTCTTCGGTGAACATGGCGTACTCCGATGATCAGTTAAAGCGAGGGGGCTCCAGCCGCCAGGAGGCTCTAGCTCCCAGTTTCAGGTGTTCCAGGATCTCCGGTGTAACCTCTACGGTTACCTCCTGCGGCTGAACAAACTTCATAGCCTTCTTCAGTTGCTCAGCGTCCAGAGATAGCAGGTCGTATGGTTTAGGGATATCACCATCGGTGACGGAAATAATGATGTTGCGGAGTTCTTCAAGAGTGCATTCATCATTCTCGCCTTGAAGCATTGCGAAATGATAAAGGTGGGATACGCCATGGCGTAAAAGCTGGAGAGAGTAATCATGATTCCATTCCAGAAACTCTTTATTGAAATGGAAGCATTGTAAAAGCGAGTTAATTTTGTCTGCATATTCGAGTTTCATTTTCGCTCCCAGAGATTAAAAAGCAATAAACCGCTTTTTACTCATGATTCTGTCAATCGTTCGGCATGCTTCTGATAAAGCAAAGTCGATGCCGTAATAATGGCCTGTGTGCGTAATTTGATAGCGCTGGCGGTTGTACGGTTTTTTGCGTGGGAGTTTCAGAATAGTAAAGCCACAGTAGAGGCTGGTTTTGCTATTGAGCTGTGATACTGATCCGCGGTTACCGTTCTTCATGTTTCCTCTCCTGAAACCGGCTATCGACCTGGCTCACCGAGACCAAGCCACATCAACCACCCTTCCCTGATCTCCTTCGGACGACTTTCGTAGGCCAGCTTCATGCCGTTGTTCCAGGCTGGAAGGTAAACCCAGTACTCGCCCGCACGGCCAGAAGTTGACTGGGGATCGGTCATCTCGATTACAGGAAGCTTCCCTTTTTCGATCATGCCCTTCACCGCTGCAGGGGTTTTCCCGATGAGTCTGGCGAACTCCTGATAAGGCACAGCATCCGTGCTACTTACAAGCTGTTTGCTCATCTGTTACATTCTCCTTTAGGGTAATTAATTGCTCTTAATGGGTTTTAATTGCCCGTTAAGAGACTTACTCAAATGAAAATTTATTATCCATACGCGTAATATTTTCCCAAAGAGGTTTTTATGTCAATCCCTATTTCAGAGAAGTTGAAGCTTATCAGGGAGTCAGAACGGCTTAATCGTAGGCAATTCAGCGAGTTAACAGGAGTAATTTACAGCACACTTTCTGGCTATGAGGCTGGTACAAAAAGTGCGAGCCTTGAACCAATCATGAAAATCTTCCAACACCCTAGATTCGTGAAATACACACTGTGGTTTATGACCGATCAGGTTTCGCCTGAAGCCGGTCAAATCGCACCGGCCCTCGCACACTTTGGGCAAGACTTAACAACCTCGCAGCACTCAGACCAAAAGACTGGTTAACAATTAACCAGTCCTACATACATTTCAAATGTCTATTATTGGTCGAAAAGTATTCATCACATAATTGCAACGCGTTGAGGCCGAAAGGCAAACGCACCCATCGGAGGGTTTTCTTATGACTATTAAGAAACTCGATGATGGTCGATATGAAGTGGACATCAGGCCTGCTGGTCGCAATGGAAAGCGTATCCGCAGGAAGTTTGATAAGAAAAGTGAAGCGGTAGCTTTCGAGAAGCATACCCAGTTCAACCACCACACCAAAGAATGGTTATCAAAACCGACGGATAAGCGGCATCTGTCTGAACTGATACAGCTTTGGTGGAATTTGAAAGGCAAGCATGATGAGCACGGTCGGATAAACCGCAACAAGTTAGATATTTTTTGCAGGATTACCGACGATCCTTGTGCTTTTCAGATTACAAAAGCGCTGATTAGTCAGTATTACGCGGCAAGAAGAAGCCAGGGCATTAAAGCTTCCACCATTAACCGTGATCTCAACAGCATCAGTGGCATGTTCACAGCGCTTATCGAGGCCGAGTTGTTTTCGGGTGAACATCCGATCAGAGGGCGGAAGAAGTTGAAAGAAGATGTCCCAGAAACTGGCTATCTGACAGAGGACGAAATCAAGCACTTGCTCTTTAAACTGGATGGCGACAACAAGAAGATAGCTGTTCTGTGTTTAAGTACTGGTGCTCGCTGGGGCGAAGCGGCTCGACTCAAGGCGGAACACATCATACAGAACCGTGTGACGTTCGTTAAAACCAAGAGTAACAAGCAGCGGACTGTTCCAGTTTCAGCGGAAGTGGCAAAACTCATAGCGGATGGTAAACGAGGGTTGTTATTTGGTAAGGCGTCTTATTCTGACTTCAGGCAGATACTCAGGGAAGTAAAACCTGATCTTCCGACCGGCCAGGCGACGCATGCACTACGCCACAGTTTCGCGACGCACTTTATGATTAATGGGGGAAGCATCATTACATTACAGAGGATCCTAGGACATGCGCGAATTGAGCAAACTATGGCCTACGCTCACTTTGCGCCCGAATACCTCCAGGATGCAATCTCACTTAACCCGCTGAGAGGTGGTGCTGATGCGTAAAATGTCCACATTATGTCCACACTTAGGTAGGTAAATATGGCTTTCAACGGTATTGCGTGCCGCGCAACCCCGCATTGCACCGTTGAAAGCCGTAGTGTCTGGGGTGGCTAACGCACCCGACGGGGCTTTTTTTCCCACCGCGTGGACAAGTATTCCCCAGACAGATGTGATAAATTTAAAAATATCACTGTTTATTTGACGCTGATGTCCGTTTGCAGCCCAATATGCTGGGGTGACGTTTGGCGTGCTGGAGCTGTATTATTCATGTCAGATTTTATTCTTGCCCGGGTGTCGCAAACCCTCGCTGCGGAACAATCCCTGGAAACCCTGGTGCGCCAGCTGCTGGAGATGCTGGAGGCGGTGACGCGAATGGAGTCCACCTACCTCACCCGCATTGATATCAACGCCCAGCGGCAGCAGATCATGTTCGCCCACAACAGCAGCGAAATGCAGATCCCGGAAGGATTTTCCGTCCCCTGGGATGAATCCCTGTGCAAACGCGCCCTTGAGGATCAGTGTACGTTTAGCAATGACGTTGCCAACCGCTGGCACTCCTGCATCGCCGCCCAGGAGCTGGGAATCGCTACTTTTTTAAGCATTCCCGTCCGCCTGGCCGACGGTTCTCTGTTCGGCACCCTCTGCGCCACCAGCCGGCAACAACAGCCTTATAACCTCGAAGGCGAACAGGTCATGGGCCTGTTCGCGAAGCTCATTTCCCACTACGTGGAAAAAGACACCCTGGTGCAACAGCTGCAGGCGGCAAACGTCGCGCTGGAGCTGCACTCGTCTACCGATGAGCTCACCCAGCTTCCCAATCGCCGCGCGCTGTTTAAGCAGCTGGCGTTACGCTTTGCCTCCGCCCGCGCCCAGCAGCAGCAGGTCTCGCTTATTTTTATCGATCTCGATGGTTTCAAAGCCATTAACGATCGGTTCGGCCATCCGTGCGGCGACAGCTTTCTGGTGCAGGTCGGCAAACGACTCACCGCTGTCGCGCGCCGGGAAGATATCGTTGGCCGCCTTGGCGGCGATGAGTTTTTGATCGTCGGTAGCGCCCAGCAGCCTGCCGCACACCAGGCGTATGTCACGTCCCTGCGTCAGGCTCTGTGCGGCGTCTACTTCCTCGGCGAACAGCGTATCGACTATGAGGGCGCCAGCTTCGGGGTGGTCACCTGCGATCCGCAGAGTATCGATGTTGAAGCGGCCTTACGCGCTGCCGATGAGGCGATGTACCAGGATAAGAAGTCCCGCCGCCAGGAGAATTTCATTCATATTGACTAAAGTACCGCGATATCCAGTATCATGCAGGGCATCATTCGTGGGCACAGGGACACAATCATGAAATTGGGTATTCTTTTCCCGGTGGCGATCTTTATCATCGCCGTCGTCTTTCTCGGCTGGTTTTTTGTCGGCGGCTATGCGGCGCCGGGTGGGGCATAATGAAAAAAAGCACCATTATCATGCTGGTCGTCGCCATCGTGGCGGTGGCCGGCACCCAGTTTGGCTGGTGGTGATCGCCGCGGCGATATTGCGGAGTTATCCTATCCCATCAATAAGTTAACCCTTTACACTCACGTTATCCGCCGCGGCATTCTCGGCCCCGGGGAATAAGAATAGCGGGAGAAGTAAGGATGAAAAAACCGATCGTGTTACCGTTGATTATTGCGCTGTGCACGCTGTTATCGGGATGCATTATTGACGATGGATATCATCCCCATCGCCACCACCACCATCATCACTATCATGACGACGACTAATGCTTCACGCTGTTGATAAGCCGATAAGACAGGGCGAACCGCGGTTCGCCCGTTGACGCTTAATCCTGACGATCGGCGCCGAGGAAAATAAAGCCGAGGGGGATAGCGAAGAGCGCGGTAAAGACAATGCTGTAAACCGTCACCATCGCCCCCTGCAGGAAGAACATGGACGTCGTCCACTCTGAGTACGGCATATTGTACTCGCTCACCACGCCCCCGAAGGTCGCCCGCCCCACTACCGCCAGCGCGATAGCAAACACCACCGCGAGCGACAGACAGTATTTTTTGCAGTTTTTATTGCTGAGGAGTTTTTGCAGAATCATCGGGGCTTCCTTTTTGCTGAGCGATAAACGGCTGTATATGTAACACCAATGCAATAAAAAATGAAGGGTTTTTGTTACAGGGCAGAATAAGAGACGGCGGGCCGGTCAGCGGGTAACCGGCCCGTGGGGATCAGGACTGCAGGGTAGCCAGGCGCGCGGCGAACCCGACGAAAACCAGACCAATCAGGCTGTTGCCAAGTTTAGCCAGCTTCTTGCGGGTTTTGACGTAGCGGGTGACAAACGAGCCGGAGAGGATCAAAAAGCTCATATAGCAGAAGCTAATCACCTCGAGGGTCAGCGCCAGGATAAAGAACGCCACGCCGGGGGTTTTGGCGTTGACATCGATAAACTGCACGAAAAACGACACATAGAACAGAATCGCTTTCGGATTGGTCAGGCTCAGGGTCAGGGAGCGCTTGAGGATCGCGCTCGCCGGCTCCGCGCTGGCGTCGGACTGGCCGTCGCGCTGGGTCAGCACCGCATAGAGCATTTTGCCCCCGAGCCACAGCAGGTAAATTGCCCCGAGGTAGCGCACGACGTTAAACAACACCGGCGTGGTTTTAATCAGCGTCGCCACCCCGGCGAAGGCCAGAAACATCAGCACTGCGTCGCCAATAAAGACGCCCGCCGCCGCCAGATAGCCTTTCTTCACCCCGTGGGCAATGCCCGTTTTCAGCACGAAAAACGTATTAGGGCCAGGAACGAGGATGATAAACACCGCCCCGACCAGATAGGTTAAATAATTCAGAACACCAAACTCAGCGAACACTCTGCACTCCTTCGCGCACGACTAAAACATGATCCGGCTCACGTTACCCCAACTGTCGGGATTTTGAAAGCGCAGCCTGTGCGGGAAGGTTAATAGACGGAAGGTTCGCCCAGCGGGCGGGTTTTAAAACGACGGTGTACCCACAGATACTGCTCGGGAGCGCGCAGGATCTCGCGCTCAATAACCTTGTTGATATAGCCGGCGGCGATCTGCTTATCCTCACCCGGATAGTCATTCATCACCTCGCTGATATGCAGGCTATAGCCCCGGCGATCCAGCTTACGTACCATGCTGATGCTCAACATTTTCGCGCCCGATAAGCGGGACAGGACATAGGTGCCGTTGGTGGTCGCCGCCTGCGGGACGGAGAAAAAAGGTGCAAAGACGCTGCCCTTGGGACCGTAATCCTGATCGGGCGCGAACCACACCGCTTCACCGGATTTTAAGGCATGCACCAGACCGGTCAGGTTGTTGCGATCGATCATCGCTTTGTTCGAACGCAGGCGACCGCGGGTTTGCACCCACTCCATCAGCGGGCTGTTGTGCGGCCGGTAGGTGGCCATCATTGGCCGACACAGCCCCATCGCGCGGCCGCCCAGCTCCAGCGACATAAAGTGCACGCCGACGACCATTACCCCTTTCCCACCGCTAAGCGCGTGATTAAGGTTGGCGAACCCCTCGACATCAAACCATTTTTTGACCCGCTCGTCGCTCCAGAACCAGGCCATGCCGGTTTCGATAAGCCCCATTCCCAGCGACATAAAGTTTTGATCGATCAGCGTCTCGCGCGCCGCTGGCGACATGTCCGGGAAGCAGAGTTCAATATTACGTCGGGCGATATGTTCGCGGCGTTTAAGAAAGCGACGGGAAAGGCGACCAGCGCTGGTGCCGATAAAATGCAGCAGCGGATAAGGCAGTTGCACGATTAACCAGAGGATGCCGAGCCCGAACCAGGTCAGCCAGTTACGCGGGTGTAAAAGTTGTTTATTAAATACGCAGGCCATGATTTTTCCTGTAAACATTAATTATGTGGTAACGCTTAAGGAAAAAAGAATCCATTTATCATCATTAGGCGGTACGTACAGCAAGTTCGACAATACTAATCCGCTGAAATTCCCTCCTGCAAGTAAAAAACAGCAAGCTGACAAAAAAACATAATTGCGGCACATATGTTACTAAATGTAAACTTAAATCTTGAACCACGCTTAATATATTCATCATGCATATCATTTTCACGCTAATCATCAGCGTTACTAACGAAAACAACCGAAAGCTGCCGCAGTGTGGCCCTGGCCGCCGGTGGCAGGCGTCCGCTGAGCCGCGCGATCGGCGGCCTGCCCGCGTTGGGATGCATCGTAGTCTGGCAAAGCGAGTATTAAACGCGTCCCACTGCGAAATGCATCTTTTTTAATCCGTCAGCATAAAAAAGATTAAAACGACTTTAAGACAACAATTAAGAATAGACTTATTTAAACCTGCTTTTAAAATAAGCGCGGTGCATTGAAATACTGTGCCCGCCGGACAATAAAAAATATTTCTTTACGCCTCGTGGGAAACACAGGTGGAGTGAATGATGGGCAATCATTCGCCATCGATTTGCATGGAAGCCAGGTCATTGAGAAGAAAGCACGGCGAGGGTGTGAACAACGCCCTCGCCGCAGAGGATCAGTAGGTATGGAAATATTGCTGAATCAGCTGCGGATCTTTAGTCTGCGTCAACGCGGTCATCAGCAGTATACGCGCTTTTGCCGGGTTGAGGGAGTCGGCCACCAGCCCGGGCTGGCTGTCATCCGGCGGTACGACTCCGCTGCCGGTACGGGAGGCTCGCACCACCACGATGCCCGCCTGCTGCGCTTTTTTGATACCGGCGGCGCTACGTACCGACACCGACCCCGCCCCGGTTCCGGCGTAGATAATACCGTCGGCATGATGGGCGATCGCCGCATCGTACATATACTCCGGATCGTCCTGGTAACCATAAATAATCACCACCTTCGGCAGAACCTTCAGCTGACGCACATCGAACACCGAGCGCAGCGTGTGAATTTTATCCACCCGCGTCTCGAACTGGGGTTTTCCGCCCACCACGACACCAAGATAGCCCTCCTCGGGCGCCCGGAAGGTATCCAGCGAAGTGGCATTAGTTTTGGTGACAAAGCGCGCCGCGCCGATGCGGTCGTTAAGCACCACCATTACCCCGCGTCCCCGGGCATCAGGATCGGCGGCGACCGTGACCGCTTCCAGCAGGTTCATCGGCCCGTCGGCGCTGATCGCCGTCGCCGGGCGCATCGCCGCGGTAAAGACCACCGGCTTGTTGCTTTTCACCGTCAGATTGAGGAAATACGGGGTTTCATCCAGCGTGTCCGTGCCATGGGTGATCACCACGCCATCGACATCGTCCCGGGCCAATAGCGCATTTACCCGCTTCGAGAGCTGGAGAATAATATCGCTGGTCATATTCTCACTGCCAATATTCGCCACCTGCTCGCCCTCGACGTGAGCGATTTTACTCATTTCCGGCACGGCGTTAATCAGCGTCTGCACCCCAAGCGCCCCGGCTTTATAGCCGGTTGTTTGGGTATTGCTGGCCGCCGAACCAGCAATCGTTCCGCCGGTGGCTAAAATAACAATATGCGGAAGACGCGTCTCGCTAAACGCCAGGCTGCTCATCGTCAATAACGCAATGGCAAGTAATGCTCTAAAATTCATACAGGTCACTCCCTTCATAGACATTAATCAAACTTACGCTTGCTTAATGCAAAGGGCTTGCCAGAATTCATTTCTTTTCTGGGGGGGAAATGGTTAACTATCAGACAATAATAAGGTTCTTAGGACGATATCGCCCAACTCTGGTGCACCACTGGATCTGAAACGGGCAGAGCTATGAACCAAAACATTCTGAGGATTTACCTGTTCAGCAACACACAACACGCATTGCGATCAGATTATCGACACTTCCGTCACCGGCGAGAGCATTTTTGCCCGCCAGGTCACGCGAACGGAGAACAGAGATGCGTATTGCCCTGAAGTCGGCCCTGATGCTGACCACCAGAGTCATCCAGATCATTAACCCTGAACTGCACCGGCATATGCAACGAACGGCCTTAATCGCCCTGACGCTGGCGCAAAGGCTGGAACTGCCTGACGAACGGCAGCAGACCATTTTTTGCGCCGCGCTGCTGCACGATATCGGCGTGCTGGGGGATAAACGCACCATTCATTCGCTGGATGCTATCGATAATATCCACGACCCGCATCAGCGCCAGGGTGTGGCGATGCTGGAGGGATTAGCGACCTTCCAGCCCATCGTTCCCTTTATTCGCGATCACCATTTTAGCCCGAACCACCGGGGCTCCCGCGAACAGCACATTGTCTATTTCGCTGATGCCTTTGAACGGCTGCTGCCGGCCGATAGCCACGTTGCCGCCTGGCCCACGCGGGCGGTGGTGGAACAGTTCGTCGCTTTGCATCGGGAGATCGATCCGCCGCTCTGCGATATCCTGTGCGAGGTCGCTGAAAATGCGAACTTCTGGCAGCACCTTCACCCCGGCCATATTCAGCGGCTGCTGGAGATTATTGGCCCCATCAACACGCGCTATCTGGATATTCACGGTCTGAAGGATGTCTGCCTGCTGATTGCCAAAATCGTCGACACCTACAGCAGCTTTACCGCCACCCATAGCATCATGGTGGGGGAAATCGCCCGCCAGCTTGCCCGCTGGATGCAGCTGCCGGAGCCTACCTGCCAGCAAATACAGATAGCCGGCTATCTACACGATATTGGCAAGGTCTATATCCCACTCTCCATTCTCGAAAAAGAGGGCGAGCTGGATGATGAGGAGCTGAGTCAGGTGCGGGAGCACAGCTACATGACCGGCGAACTTCTCAGCGACTATAGCGAGCTCGGCGACATCATTAACTGGGCCTCGAATCATCATGAAAAAATGGACGGCAGCGGCTACCCTCTGCATCTCGAAAAGGAGCACCTGACCCTCGCCGACCGGATTATCTCCATCGCCGATATTTTCACCGCGCTGACCGAAGATCGCCCTTATCGTAAAGGGATGGCCTGGCAGGAAGCCTTACAGATTATGGAAGCGGATGTTATAAATGGCGCTCTGGATAGCGATGTCTTCCTCGTTTTGCGCCACCATGCGGAAACGCTACACGCCATCATTCTTCAGACCCTTGCCCCTCTGCATAGCGAGCGCCGCCTCTGAAGCGGGCCGCCGTCGTGGCGGGGGCGGAGTTCTATAATCAAAACAGCTTCATCTGCATGCAAGGAAATTCACGGTGAGAATCGCCACCATCACTAACTGGGCTTACGGGATCACCGTTGGCCTGACGCTGGCTTCCGGGAGCGCTATGCTCATGGCCTCCAGCGCCGACCGCGTCGAACGCCAGGCGGTACAGCAGCGCCAGGTCTTTGATACCCTCTCCGACGAGGTGGAAAACGACGCCTGGGCGCTGTCTGACCTCGCCCGGCTGTACGTGATAAAGCCTTCGCCGGAGACGCTTACGCAATATCAGCAGCTGCAGCAGACCGACAAGAGCATAGAGCAGCGGCTGGGCGGCCTGAAAGATAACGGCGCCAGCCGCGAGGAGCTGGCGCTGCTTCAGGATGGCCTGCGGATCGCCAATGAGCTACAGGATGAACAGCAGGCGGCCCTGGCGCATGTCGCTCGCGGCGATGCGCCAGCGGCCATCGCGGTGCTGTACGGCACCGCGTACGAGACTGAACTGGAGCGCATGCAGACGCAGATCGATCGCTTCCGCCAGATGCTTGAGCATCGCGCCGCCGTCGCTATCGACCAGGCCACCGAGCGCTCGCGGATCTGGCGTACGCTGTCGGAAATCATGGTCGGCCTGACCGCCCTGATGTTTTTGTTCGTCCTCGGCTTCATTCTCAAACGCCGGGTGCTCTACCCGGTGGTTCGCCTGAGCGACGTGGTCCAGCGTCTCGCCTCCCAGGATTATGCGGTGGAGACGCCGCACTTTACCCAGGTGGATGAGATTGGTGACATGGCTCAGGCGATCCGCATTTTTCGCGAGAACGGCCTGGCCCGTCAGCGGCTGGAGCAGCAGCGCGACGCCGACTGGGCGATCCGCGAGCTGCTGGCGCGTATGACTCAGCGGCTGCAGGGCTGTGAAACCATTGAGGATGTGATTAAGGTGGCGGAGCGGTTTGCGCCGAATATCGCCCCGACGATCCCCGGTAAACTGTATGTTCTGGATACCGACCCCTGGCAGCTGCGCTGCGTAGCGCAGTGGCTGTCGCCCGCCGGTGAGACGACGCCCTTTTCTCCCGACGACTGCTGGGCGATACGGCGGGGACTCAGCCATCCGCCGGTGCAGGGCGAGCCCGATATCACCTGCTATCATCTGCCGGAGACGCACGCCGGCCAGTCGCTCTGCGTACCGCTCATCGCCCAGGGCGAAGCCATTGGCCTGCTGACCTTCCAGAACGTCACCGCCAGTGACGCTCCTTCCCGGGCCTATCTCGAGCTGATGGCGGAAGCGTTGGGCCTGGCGCTGGCCAATCAGCGTTTGCGCAGCGCCCTGCTGGAAAAAGCGCTGTTCGATTCCCTGACCGGCCTGCGTAACCGCCATCATCTTGACGAAGCGCTGCATTCGCAGATGGCGCTGGCGGTCCATACCCATACTCCGCTGAGCTGTCTGATGATCGACATCGATCATTTTAAAACCATCAATGATCGCTATGGCCATGAGGCTGGGGATCTGGTGATTAAGAGCGTTGCGACCATTGTGCAGCGCGCGGTGCGCGATATCGGCATGGCTTTCCGCTACGGGGGCGAGGAGTTTTTAGTGCTGCTCCCCGGGATTGACGAAGCCGGGGCGCACCAGTGCGCCAGCGAGATCTACACCCAGGTGCGCAATATGACGCTGCGTGATGGTCTGACCGAGATAGGCCAGGTGGATGTGTCGATTGGCATCGCCAGCTACCCGCAGCACACCCAAAGCGATAGTCTGCTGCGCGCGGCGGATGCCGCGCTGTACCGGGCGAAAGAGCTGGGCCGTTCAAGGATTGTCAGCTTTGGCCGCCTGAAGACCAGCTAACCGGGACTATCGCTCAGCGGTATTAAGCAGCGAGATAACTTTCCTTACCACCGCCGAACGAATATGGCGGTGGTAAACCATGCTCAGCTCACTCTCCGCCAGCCGATCCTGGAGATCGATATACACCACGTTATCAAGGCGTAAGGCCCGCGCCGAGAGCGGAACCAACGCCACTCCCACCCCGGCGGAGACCAGGCTAATCATCGAGGTAACGTCGTTAATCCGCTGCGCCACCTGCGGCGTAAAGCCCGCGACGCGACAGGCATCCATAAAAACCTGCTCCAGTCCGGTGCCCTGCGGATCGTCAAGCGAGATCCAGTTGTCAGTGCGCAATGAGGCCAGATTAAGCGCGCCCACGCCGGCCAGCGGATGCTGTTGATAGAGGGCCAGGCAGAGCTTTTCACGTACAAACGGCCTGACCACCAGCGCGTCCGGCGGCGAGGCCAGCGGCGCGCGGATGATGGCGATATCCAGACGCAGATCCAACAGCGCTTCGTAGAGCATTTGCACATCCCCCTGCACCAGCGACAGCTCAATCCCCGGCCAGTCGGCGCGCAGCCGGCGCAGGAGCCCCGGCAGTTTACTGTCGTACATCGCGCTGGAGACATACCCCAAATGCAGCCTCCCCTGCTCGCCCCGCGCGGTGCGCTGGGCGTCCAGCACCGCCTGATCGGCCATTTCCAGCGCCAGCCGCGTCTTGTGTAAAAAGGCCTCGCCCGCGGCGGTCAGAGTCAGACGGCGGTTAGCGCGGGAAAAGAGCACCACGCCCAGGCGCTGCTCAAGCTGCTTAATCTGCTGACTGAGGGCGGGCTGGGCGATATGTAACCGCTCCGCCGCCCGGTGCATATGCAACTCTTCGGCAACGACCACAAAATGGCGTAACGCTCGCAAGGACATGGTCGGACTCCTCCCTACAAATTGATAAGAAAAAGCTTATCAATAAAGCATAAATGATGCAATTGATAACCATTAGCCTGCGAAGCATACTGTGCGCATCGATACGCTAAGGAGAACATCATGACCGCACCGATTCAGGATCTGCGCGACGCCATCGCGCTGCTGCAACAGCATGACAATCAGTATCTCGAAACCGATCATCCGGTTGACCCTAACGCCGAGCTGGCCGGTGTTTATCGCCATATCGGCGCGGGCGGCACCGTGAAGCGCCCCACCCGCATCGGGCCGGCGATGATGTTTAACAATATTAAGGGTTATCCACACTCGCGCATTCTGGTGGGTATGCACGCCAGCCGCCAGCGGGCCGCGCTGCTGCTGGGCTGCGAAGCCTCGCAGCTGGCCCTTGAAGTGGGTAAGGCGGTGAAAAAACCGGTCGCGCCGGTGGTCGTCCCGGCCAGCAGCGCCCCCTGCCAGGAACAGATCTTTCTGGCCGACGATCCGGATTTTGATTTGCGCACCCTGCTTCCGGCGCCCACCAACACCCCTATCGACGCCGGCCCCTTCTTCTGCCTGGGCCTGGCGCTGGCCAGCGATCCCGACGACGCCTCGCTGACCGACGTCACCATCCACCGCTTGTGCGTTCAGGGCCGGGATGAGCTGTCGATGTTTCTTGCCGCCGGCCGCCATATCGAAGTGTTTCGCCAGAAGGCCGAGGCCGCCGGCAAACCGCTGCCGATAACCATCAATATGGGTCTCGATCCGGCCATCTATATTGGCGCCTGCTTCGAAGCCCCTACCACGCCGTTCGGCTATAACGAGCTGGGCGTCGCCGGCGCGCTGCGTCAACGTCCGGTGGAGCTGGTTCAGGGCGTCAGCGTCCCGGAGAAAGCCATCGCCCGCGCCGAGATCGTTATCGAAGGTGAGCTGTTGCCTGGCGTGCGCGTCAGAGAGGATCAGCACACCAATAGCGGCCACGCGATGCCGGAATTTCCTGGCTACTGCGGCGGCGCTAATCCGTCGCTGCCGGTAATCAAAGTCAAAGCAGTGACCATGCGAAACAATGCGATTCTGCAGACCCTGGTGGGACCGGGGGAAGAGCATACCACCCTCGCCGGCCTGCCAACGGAAGCCAGTATCTGGAATGCCGTCGAGGTCGCCATTCCGGGCTTTTTACAAAATGTCTACGCCCACACCGCGGGTGGCGGTAAGTTCCTCGGGATCCTGCAGGTGAAAAAACGTCAACCCGCCGATGAAGGCCGGCAGGGGCAGGCCGCGCTGCTGGCGCTGGCGACCTATTCCGAGCTAAAAAATATTATTCTGGTTGATGAAGATGTCGACATCTTTGACAGCGACGATATCCTGTGGGCGATGACCACCCGCATGCAGGGGGACGTCAGCATTACGACAATCCCCGGCATTCGCGGTCACCAGCTGGATCCGTCCCAGACGCCGGAATACAGCCCGTCGATCCGTGGAAATGGCATCAGCTGCAAGACCATTTTTGACTGCACGGTCCCCTGGGCGCTGAAATCGCACTTTGAGCGCGCGCCGTTTGCCGACGTCGATCCGCGCCCGTTTGCACCGGAGTATTTCGCCCGGCTGGAAAAAAACCAGGGTAGCGCAAAATAAGCAATAGCCGCCGGTAAACGGCGGCATTTTTCCATGCCGCGCGATCCTGAGCGGATGGCGCAGGCAGGATTAATTGATCGCAGCGGCGAGATCTTTTTTCACCAGCTCGCGCAGCTCAGAAGTCAGCACCTGGCTTACGTCGAAATGGCGATCGGGGCGTTACGCATGGGGGTATTTACAGGGAATGATCCTTCATAAAAAAGAGAGGCGCTTATCACTGCGCTAATAAAGACTATCTGTAGCAAAGGGGGTATTTAAAACTGGATAATAAAAGAATAGCAGGTAACCGAAACCAGCCCCCGGTCGACCCTCAACCGCAAAGAAAAATATATTCTTCCTTCCAGTAGCGGCCCTGACCTATGATGTCCCCGGCAGAAGTGATTAACCGTTTTTGCTTTTCGGTTTCGATACCCTCAACGATCACATGGCCGGTCAGGGTATGAATAGACTGCAACAGACCGGGCAAAGCGGGGTCGTTTTCTTTATCCCAGAAGTAATCCTTATCCACTTTGACGCAATCGAAGCGGAATCTCTCCAGCAGCGGGAAGGAGGTTCGCCCGCGACCAAAATCATCCAGCCAGACCGGACAAAGCGCCGCCAGCGTGCTTAGCGCCGTCAGCTCGCAGCCGGCGATAAACTCATGAAAATTCTCATTTATCTCCAAAGCAATATGCTTACACGAGCGCAGAAAATCGCAGAGATAGCGGTCCGTCAGAATAAAATGGCTTAATAAATCATCGATATTGAGCGAGATCGGCTTATTATCGACCAGGGAAAAATCAAATACGGAAAGCAACTCGATTTGTCGGGTAAATAGTGCAAGCTTATCGCTTTCGGTAAGCGTGGAGAAAGAAAACGCGGGCGCTGAGGCGTTATTTCGTGCGGGTGCTATAATATCTTTAGTGAGCAATTCCCACGAGTGGCAGCTGCCATCATCGCTAATAGCGGGCTCCAGTACGAAGCGATAGGAGGTATTTTTCGCGTTTTCTTCAACCATTTAAAAAATACCAAAAATAAGAAAGGGTTAAAGCATGTCATATATTTCCCGCCAACAAAAATAGTTTAAAATGATCGATAAGAAACATTCGATAGCTAAAAACTATCAACATATAATTTATTGATCGGTAAAGTGAATTAATATAAATTAGCCACCGCTGTCGCATGCGTTTAGACAACAATTAAAATATTGTTTCAAACCAGCCAGTTACATGACGAGCCGCATCCAGTCGTAGCCACATTACGCTTTTCCCCGGCGGCAAAAAAAAGCGTGGTGTAATAAAAATCAAAAATACAAGCCGCCAGTTTTCGTCCTTTCGTATGCCAAAAGATGAATAATCTCTGACCCAACGCAACCGCTTGCCAATAATAAAAACGCTGCCCCGGTCAACGAAACGTCATACTTTACCGCTACCTTGCTGGCAGAACAGGCGCAGCGGATAATGGGCAGTGAAAAGAAAATACATGGTTCCACTGGCGCTAATGCTCCTCATGCTCATCGCCAGCGCATGGCTGGAACTGACCCCGCGGCCTGTCGCCAGAGGGCTGTGCGTCTGGTTCGACGGGGCAATGGTCAACTGTCTGCAGAGGCAACGGCTGGGCGAAAGGTTGCCGATTCACTCGCTGGCCAGGCGGTAAACGGGCACTCGTCGGGTGGTATTGAACAAATTGTCGCTGACCTCCACCTCCGTCGTGACAATCGCCATGCCGGACCGGCGCAACTGCGCGATGTCCGCCGCCACTCGCTGACTGCCGAACCAGAACAGGGCGTCGAGAGCGGTGACCGGCAGGCCGGCGTTCAGCGCCTGGCGGAGCCGCTCCCGGGCCGGCTTTATCTCCCGGGCAATCTGCTGGTACGGGGCCGCCGTCAGCCCCGTTGCATCGACGCGACGAATGCGGTTTGCCAGGCGGTAATGAAAGGCTTCCGGTACAGCCTGTAAATCCTGTTTCAAACTATAGACGCAGCCGTAACGTTTGCCGTTGAAAACGGCGGCTTTACGGCTAAGCTGCAGCGTCTCGCGAACATCGGCGATTAGCTGCGGCGCGCGCACCAGCAGCAGGCGAAAAGGCAGCTCGAAGCTGGTGACATAGTCGACGTTCAGTAACGCAATGCGCAGGCGCTCCTCTGCCCCGGCCCGCAACTGACGACACTCCAGGTATACTTCGCGCCACTGCTCCCGGAGCCGTGGAGTCTCACCGGCTTCGGTAAACTGGTATTTTTCAATATCGTAATCAATTCTCCCGGCCACCGCGCATTCCTTTCTGAATCAGTCCGCGGGTTATATTATCATCCTCCGACGCCGTCCCCTATGCCCAACGCCGCTGTCGTTGTCGATTATTTACGATAAAGATAACGGGTGATGATCACATCAAGAACAAACAGCAGGAAGATAACGCTGCTTAACCATAATAAGCCTGCGAATAAATCAAGTAATTGCATCGTTGTTCCCTCGCCGTTGGCCCTAAAAAAGACGCTCCATCACCATAAAGTAGTTAACAACCACCTTAACAGCCACAGAATAAAATTATTTAGCACGATGCCATCCCAAGCCCGGACAGATTCATTTTATTGTCATTAATTTGTCATCAAAAAATGTCTATCATCAACCGGCGCCGCAGGGTCGTCTCTGCCGTCATGGTATGGCGGACAACGCGTCGCCACGCGGTTTAACAACACGGAATAACCTCGCCCTGCCTCATTCTTACTGTCATTGCATAATTTTATACCAGGCACGTTTGTCATCCTGCTGAATAATCCGTAAAAGCGCCGTAAGCAATAAAACCCCTGCAGATTGGTTTACCATGGAGAAATAAGATGCCTAGCGAAAAAGCCCGCAGCCTTGACCATTTCTATGAATTACTGGCGACAGGACAACACCCGAAGATTGAACTCGATTTTGATGTCGCCGCGGACGATTTTTTTAAAATCGCCACCGAGTTTGGCGATATTGGCGCGAGGATCACCCGGGTTAACGAACGATTTATTATTAAGATCAAGCCGCCGAAGGCATAAACACCCGGCCAGAGTCGTTGCAGCAGATCACCGGTTTGTGCGCATCCCTCTCGGTCATCCCTGACCGGACGGCGCGACGCGCCGGCAAATCCTCACCTGCCGGCGCGAATCAGGCTCAGTGATAGCCCTCGCTGCCGGAGACTTTGCCGCGAAAGACGTAGTAGCTCCAGGCGGTATACATCAGGATCACCGGGATAATGAGCAGCGCGCCCGGCAGCATAAATACCTGGCTGGACGGCGGCGCAGCGGCATCCCACAGAGAGATATGCGGTGGGATAATGTTCGGCCAGACGCTGATCCCCAGCCCGCTGAAGCCGAGGAAAATCAGGCCCAGCGTCAGGATAAATGGGCGGGCATGGCTGGCGGGGCGCGCGCTCAGGCGCCAGATCCACAGGCTCAGAGCCAACACCAGAATCGGCACCGGCACGAACCAGAAGAAATTGGGCAGCGTAAACCAGCGTTCCGCCACGTAGCGCCAGCCCAACGGCGTCCAGACGCTGACCACCGCGATCACCACCATCAGCGCCAGCAGTACCTTGCGGGTCAGCTCGCGCATCCGCTGCTGCAGCGCGCCTTCGCTTTTCATAATCAACCACGTGGTGCCCAGCAGCAGATAGGCCACCACCAGCCCCAGACCGCAGAACAGATTGAAAGGGGTAAGCCAGTCCAGCGTCGAACCGGCGAAGCGGCGGTCAGCCACCGCAAAGCCGTTGATAAACGCGCCGACGACAATCCCCTGGCTGAAGGTCGCCAACAGCGAGCCGCCGGCAAAGGCATAGTCCCAGAAGATGCGATGCGAGGGAACCGCTTTAAAACGAAATTCAAAGGCCACGCCGCGAAAAATCAGGCCGATGAGCATCGCCGTCAGCGGGATAACCAGCGCATCGGTGATCACCGCATAGGCCAGCGGAAAGGCGCCGAACAGCCCTGCCCCGCCGAGTACCAGCCAGGTTTCGTTACCATCCCAGACGGGGGCGACGCTGTTGACCATCACATCGCGCTCTTCGCCATCATGCACCACGCTGAACAGCATCCCAATACCTAAATCGAAACCATCCATCACGATATACATCAGCGTGGCGAAGACAATGATGACAAACCAAATCACCGAGATATCGATGCTCATGATGCGTTCTCCTCATCACGCACCGGCTCAGCCGCTGAGAGCGGACGCGCCGGGGTGCCTGCGGTTTGCGAGGTCAGCTCAGTCACCGGCTGCGGCCCTTTTTTGATAAGCCGGAAAATATAGTAATACCCCACGCCAAACACGGCGCAGTAAACCACGATAAATACCAGCAGGCTGATGGCCATCTGCAGGGTGCTGTGCAACGACACCGCATCCCGCGTGCGCAGCAACCCGTATATCACCCACGGCTGGCGGCCCATCTCGGTGGTCACCCACCCGGCGACCAGGGCAATAAGACCGGCGGGCCCCATACAGAGCGCAAACCACTGGAAGGGACGCGAGTGGTACAGCCGCCGCCGATAGCGCAGCCAGGCGCTGCAGATCCCTAAGGCGATCATCAACACGCCCATCCCGACCATGATGCGAAACGACCAGAAGACGGCGGGCGAATAGGGTCGGTCCTCTTTCGGGAAGTCTTTCAGGGCCGGCACCTGCTTATGCAGGCTGTGGGTAAGGATCAGGCTACCGAGAGCGGGGATCTCCAGACCATAGCGGGTCCGCTCCTGCTCCATGTCCGGCAGGCCAAACAGCAGCAGCGGCGTGGCCTCGCCGGGGCGATTTTCCCAGTGCCCTTCGATGGCCGCGATCTTCGCCGGCTGATGCTCAAGGGTGTTAAGACCATGCATATCCCCCACCACCGCCTGGATCGGCGCCACCAGCAGCGCCATCCACATCGCCATCGACAGCATTTTGCGGATGGCCGGCGAGTCGTTGCCGCGCAGAAGATGCCACGCGGCAGACGCCCCGACGAACATGGCGCTACTGAGAAACGCGGCTATCGCCATATGGAACAAGCGATACGGAAAAGAGGGGTTAAAGATAATCGCCAGCCAGTCCTGCGGGATGAGATGGCCATTTTCGATGATAAAACCCTGCGGCGTCTGCATCCAGCTATTGGAGGCAAGGATCCAGAAGGTAGAAACCAACGTGCCAAGCGCCACCATGCAGGTGGTAAAAAAATGCAGCGCTGGCGGCACTTTATTCCAGCCAAACAGCATCACCCCGAGGAATCCCGCTTCAAGGAAGAAGGCGGTCAGCACTTCGTACAGCAGCAGCGGGCCGGTAATACTGCCAGCGAACTGGGAAAATCCGCTCCAGTTGGTGCCGAACTGATAGGACATGACTAATCCGGAGACTACGCCCATGCCAAAATTGACGGCAAAGATTTTCAGCCAGAAATTGTAGAGTGAACGCCAGACATTATCCCGGGTTCGCAGCCACATCCCCTCAAGCACCACAAGGTAGCTGGCAAGGCCGATGGTGATGGCCGGAAAGAGGATATGGAAGGATACGGTAAAGGCGAATTGCAATCGGGCCAGATGAAACGCGTCGAATTCAAACATATTCCACACCCATCATTGTGAATCGCCCCGGCCGCAGCCGGGGCTCATGCGAACATCACTTAGCCGATGATGAAGTGTTTTGCTTCCCGGCGCCGAGTTCGGCGCCGGTCAAAGGATCGCCCTGCGGGTCAGACTGCGTTCGCTTCAGCATCGCTTTGCACAGCGCTTCCTGCTCTGGCGTCAGGCCGACAGAAGCACTGCCATCTCCGCCGTCTACGCCCGGCTGTGGATCCTTGACATAATCGAAGTGTTTGTCACTGTTCCAGCTGCCGCGTACTTCTCCACCTTCAGACATATTGTAGTAGGTGTTAGCGTACTCGCTAATGGGCGGCAGTTTGCCCGGTGGATAGTTGTTGCGAATCGACTGCAGGGCCTTCTCAAAAGAGAGCTGATGCGCCGCTTCGCGGGTCATCAGGAAGGCCAGCGCGTCTTTCACGCCAGGATCGTCGGTCACGTTGATCAGGCGTTCATAGACGATCTTCGCCCTCGCCTCCGCCGCGACATTCGACCGCAGGTCGGCGGTGGGTTCGCCGATAGTATCAATGTAGGCCGCCGTCCACGGCACGCCCGCCGAGTTGGTCAGCGGGGTACCGCCGCCGTACAGCAGGGATGTAATATGGCTGTCATTGCCGTTGGCGGTGAGCGAACGATAGAGTTCCGCTTCGCTCTCGGTGCCCTCCGCCAGGGCTCCTTTGGCGCCTTTATTCAGCATGCCGACCAAAGTGCCAATGATCTCCAGATGGCTCAACTCCTCTGTCGCGATATCCATCAGCATATCTTTGCGGCCGGGATCGTCATCGCTTAATCCCTGGGTGAAATAACGACACGCGGCGGCCAGCTCGCCCTGAGGGCCGCCAAACTGTTCGAGCAGTAAATTCGCGAGCCCCGGATTCGGTTCAGCAACGCGTACGGTATACTGCAGTTGTTTCACATGACGAAACATAGGCCTGCCTCCTGGGTTATTTTTTCGCTTCTACGCCGTCAGCATCTGAACGCAGGAGAAACTGCTCCGTGGTCTGAGGAATATGTTTAATCAGCCAGTCGGCCATTTCCCGCTCTTCCGCCAGGATGGCTTCAATGGCTGGGATGGAGGCGGTATCGCCCGCTTTTTCAGCGGCCGCCAGCAGAGAGGTATAGCAGGCGATTTCAAACTGCTCGAAAACGTACCCGCTGATCGAGCCTTTGACGATTTCATCGGAAGGAAACATCCCGCCGATGGACTGGCCGAGAGCCGCCATTTTACTCATCGAATCTTTAATCACCGAGCGCGAAATCTCATTGCGGTCGAGGATCTCTTCCAGCACGGTAATTTGCCGTTTGGTCTCGTTAACATGCTGTTCGATTCTGGCACGGAGATCCGGATAATTATCGATACGGCCAGCCATTGATTCCAGCATGGACTCTGCCTGTTTTTCCATGGCATGCGCATCTCGTAGCCAGTCATGGTAATGTTCAACGTGATTCATCGTGATTTCCTCGTGTCAGGGAGAGTTTATTTTTCCGCTTTCTTATTAATATTACCTACCGCCAGATCGGTTAATTTCACATCGGTTTGTTTTTCTTCTTCCAGGGTTTCGGCAAGCAGTTTGGCTGCTTTTTTATAGCCCAACTGCTCTGCCAGGGTGACCAGAGTACCGTAACTGGCAATTTCGTAATGCTCGACCTTTTGCGCAGCGGCAATTAATGCAGCATCACGTACCTCATTTTTTTCCGTGCTCTCAACGACTTCATTAGCTTCTTCGATTAATCCTTCCATGGCCACGCATTTCATGCGTTTGATTTTCAGGTTGGATTCCTGTTCAATAATCTGGTCGATACGTTCGATCTGGCCCTGGGTTTCTTCAAGATGAGCATTGAACGCCGCGCTGAGTTTTTCACTGGACGCCGCTCTGGCTAGTTTAGCCAGCCCGCGGGTTAATTGTTTCTCTGCGCTGTAGGTATCTGAGAGCAGGTGAATAAATACATCTTCAATGCTTTTCATATTCATAGAAATACCTTCTGGAGTCAGAAAATAACTGCGAGTCTGTGACAGACTCGCAGGAGATACTTTCACTTCAGGGTGCAAGGAAAAGGATAATCAGGAATTATCGGACTTGCGGCCACCGCCGTGGCTATTCTGTCCGCCTTTTTTACCCGCTTCGGACGCACGCTGCGGATCATTTTTAAAGTTCCCGCCGCTGTGCTGACCACCTTTACGACCTGCTTCAGAAGCTTTTTCACGGTCTTCAGCAAAATTACCGGAACCACCACGATGCTCTGCCATATTTCACCTCATGTATATCGGTTATGTCAGTACGATACGAAAATATTCCGTATCACTCGTCGTTCGATATTTAAATCTAGCGGGTAATGCTGGTTAGTCAAATTATTATTCCGTTTTTTCGACACCTTTTAGCAGTAATTCGGAATAATTCTACAAGACACCTCAAAAATAACCAGACGGCACCTTGCCGCTAACTCACTGTGTTCAGGGAAATAATGTATGCAGATCACCTCTGCGGCAAAGAATTATCTATACCGGAGGATTACTACCGTTGGGTTATATAACGAAGCGGCAGCATTGCCCTTTGCCAGACGGAAATTAAGAATTTTCCCTGATTTTACGGATAAAAAAAAGCCGCTGGGGAAGCGGCTAGCAAACAAAATGGAGCGAATATCATGCCCGATTAATACTGGCACACATAAGGGCAATAGGCAAATAACCTCAACAAACCAGCTGCTAAATAAGCGAAGCGTGGAATATATTCAGCTCCTGGAATATCACGCAGTTCCATTATTAGTACTCTACGCTTTATTTTTTACGATGATTTATCGGTGACGATAGCAGCCGTTCACCAGGCCGAAGAACCGCATGCTGTCAACCTTTCTCTCGAGGAGAATATTCTATGAAAGCACTCACTTATCACGGCCCGCATCATGTCAGCGTCGACACCATGCCTGACCCGGCTCTTGAGGCAGCGGACGATATTATTCTGCGCGTCACCGCGACAGCGATTTGCGGTTCCGATCTGCATCTGTACCGCGGAAAGATCCCCGGCACGCACCATGGTGATATTTTCGGCCATGAATTTATGGGGGAAGTGGTGGAAGCCGGTTCCGAGGTCACCGCGGTCCGCAAAGGCGACCGGGTGGTTATCCCGTTTGTCATCGCCTGCGGAGACTGCTTCTTTTGTCGCTTGCAGCAGTATGCCGCCTGCGAAAGCACCAATAGCGGCCAGGGAGCGACGCTCAATCGAAAAGGCATTTCGCCACCGGCGGCGCTGTTTGGCTATAGCGATTTGTACGGCGGGATCCCGGGCGGCCAGGCGGAATATGTACGGGTCCCCAAAGCCAATACCGGACCGTTTAAAGTGCCAGACACCTTACCCGATGAAAAGGTGCTGTTTCTGTCAGATATTCTGCCCACCGCCTGGCAGGCGGTTAAAAACGCCGAGGTCAAACCCGGCAGTAGCGTGGCTATTTTTGGCGCCGGCCCGGTAGGCCTGCTCTGCGCCTCCTGCGCCAGGCTCAATGGCGCAGAACAGATATTTATCATCGATCATAACGATTACCGACTCGATTTCGCGCAACAACGCTATGGCGCGATCCCGATAAACTTTGACCACCATGACGATCCTGCGCAGTGGATTATCGATAACACGCCGGGCCATCGCGGCGTCGACTCGGTGATCGACGCCGTGGGCTTCGAGGCGAAAGGTAGCCTTACGGAAACCGTCCTCAGCACCCTGAAAATCGAGGGGAGCAGCGGAAAAGCCCTGCGCCAGTGCATCGCCGCCGTGCGCCGCGGCGGCATCGTCAGCGTACCCGGGGTTTACGCCGGTTTCATCCACGGCTTTATGTTTGGCGATGCCTTTGATAAAGGACTGACCTTCAGGATGGGACAAACCCACGTCCACGCCTGGTTGCCGGATCTGCTGGCGCTTATTGAGCAAGGGCTGCTTACCCCGGAGGAGATTGTCACTCACCATATGCCGCTGGAGGAGGCCGCGCGCGGCTATCAGATCTTTGAGAAACGTGAAGAGGCGTGCCGCAAAGTGATCCTCGTACCGGGAATGCAGCCCGGGAAGGCGACCCTCTGAGAAGGCGATTAACGCGCAAGGAAATTCTCGGCGGACCGATCGCGGCATGATATAAACATAGCGTGCTTTGGCCCGCCGTCGCTGATATAGCCGTTCACCAGAGGAGAAGTTGATGCTCGAGTTACGTCCGAATTGCGAATGCTGTGATAAAGATCTGCCGCCAGACTCACCCGAGGCGTTTATCTGTTCATTCGAGTGCACCTTTTGCCGGGACTGCATGACGACGCGACTGAACGGACATTGCCCGAACTGCGGCGGCGAACTGGTGCGGCGCCCTGTGCGTCCCGAAGAGGCGCTGCGGCGCCACCCCGCCTCCACCCTGCGCCGCCATGCACAGTAGGCGAGACGCAGGTCTCCCGGCTAAGATAAAAATCCACGCCCGAGGAGAGCGCGGAGCCTGAAGGCGTGACCGGTGGCAGACAACGTGCTCTTTCGATTATCGCCCGGCGGCGCTTCGCTAGTCCGGGCGAGCGTTTCCGGGTTCATATTCTGCATGTCAGTAAAACGGCTTTCCCGCCCGTACTGCCCGTCGGCGATCGCTTTCATCGATAGCCGCAGCCGTCAGGGTTTATCCCCCCACATCGCGATTTCACTAAAACTCAGCCAGCCCTGTGCGCTCAGGCTGCCGTATCGCATGGCTGGCGTTCTTTTTTATTCACCATCGCAATAACGCCTGGGAGCATTTCCGTTGCAATCGTTGATCTCCTGCCAGGCATATTTCGCTGCACACCGAAGCTTCCTGCTCTGACCGTCAGTAGACTGCCGGGAAATTCACCACGGAGCAGACTTATGATTGCGGTACTTTTTGAGGCCGACGCCTTACCACAAGCACAGGAAAGATATCTTCAGCTGGCGGCCGGGCTGACGCCTTTGCTATCAGACACGCCGGGGTTTATTGCCATCGAGCGCTTTCAGAGCCTGAGTACGCCCGGCAAAATCCTCTCGTTATCCTGGTGGGAAGATGAAGCATCGGTGGCCAACTGGCAGCAAAATGAGCGGCATCTGGCTGCCCAGCGCGAAGGCAAAGCATCGATTTTTTCATATTACAGAATACGCGTCGCCCGCGTGTTCCGGGATTACGCATCGGATCGGGGAGCACAGTCAGATGTATGACATTCACGTGATTCTCAGCAACTCGCCGGGCTCGCTTGGCGCAATGGGTAAGGCGCTGGGTAACAACGGCGTGGGGCTCGAAGGCGGTGGCGTATTCACCACGCCTGATGCCGGACATGCGCATTTTCTGGTGGAAGACGGTGAGACAGCCCGCAGGGTGCTGACCGAGGCCGGCTTTACGGTCAGCAATGTATGCCGTCCTCTGATACGAAAGTTACCTCAGGAACGACCAGGGGAACTGGGAGACATCGCAGACACCCTGGCCCATAATGGTATTAATATTCTGGTACAGTACAGCGACCACCGTAACCGGCTCATTCTCCTTACCGATGATGACGCCCGGGCAGCGGAAGTGACCAAAAAATGGGCCATACTTTCTGAATGAATCTCCTGAAACCGCAGCAAGACAGTGAGCCAGAGGAGGCGCTGGAAACCGCTATGGCGATGGTGGCCTCCGCCCTCTCTGACTCGTCAAGGGTCAGTATTCTCTGCGCGCTGATGGACGGGCGCGCATGGACGGCAACCGAACTCAGTACGGTCGCCGAGGTGTCCGCCTCCACCACCAGCGGCCATCTTGCCCGGCTGCTCAGCAACGGACTGGTGGTGTGTCTCGCGCAGGGGCGCCACCGCTATTACCGCCTGGCGGGCTCGCATATTGCCGGGCTGCTGGAAAACCTGATGGGCGTCTCTATGCAAGCGCATAAGACGCTTCTCCCCAGCACGCCGGTTAATCTTCGCTACGCCCGGACCTGCTACGATCATCTGGCGGGCGAGCTGGCGGTCAATATTTATGAATTTATGCTGAGGGAAAAATGGCTGGCGGCAGATGGCCTGGCCCTGACGTCAGCCGGTAAAACCCAGCTTGAACGCCTTGGCGCAGTGTTTAACGCCCGCCCACGGCGTAAGCCCTGCTGCCCCTGTCTCGACTGGAGCGAAAGACGTTTTCATCTGGGCGGCGATGCCGGTTCGTCGCTAATGACGCTGTTCCTGCAAAAAGGATGGATAACGCGCGCGCCGGGATATCGGGAAGTACAAGTGACGGATAGCGGCAGAGCGGCGCTGTCCCGGCTGTTTAATCTGAAAGTGAGCGGATAGCCTGAGTTTAGGCTACAGCACATTTTCGCCGAACGGCCCCGGTTTAAGTCGGTCGGGCCCTCAGTATGACGCCTGGCGTGCAATCCGTTTTCATGCGAGCTCTTACGGCAAATGGATCTCTCCCTGTCATGAGGTATATAGCTTTGTTGAACGTTGCGCTGCGGGACATTCGCCATCGCCTAATGCTTCAAGCGTCCGGCAGATTAATTGCCTGAAGGCGAAAAAAAACGGGAGCCCATCGGCTCCCGCTTTTACTTAATCCACCAACGGGATTACATATTCGCGATAATCGCGTCGCCAAACTCTGAACATTTCAGCAGTTTAGCGCCTTCCATCAGACGTTCGAAGTCATAGGTCACGGTCTTGGCGGCGATAGCGCCTTCCATGCCTTTAACGATCAGGTCTGCGGCTTCGAACCACTGCATGTGGCGCAGCATCATCTCTGCGGACAGGATGATGGAGCCCGGGTTCACTTTGTCCTGGCCGGCATACTTCGGCGCAGTACCGTGAGTCGCTTCGAACAGCGCGCACTCGTCACCGATGTTGGCGCCCGGGGCGATACCGATACCGCCAACCTGCGCCGCCAGGGCGTCAGAGATATAGTCGCCGTTCAGGTTCATACAGGCGATAACGTCGTATTCCGCCGGACGCAGCAGGATCTGCTGCAGGAACGCATCGGCGATCACGTCTTTCACCACGATCTCTTTGCCGGTGTTCGGGTTCTTGATTTTCACCCAAGGACCGCCGTCGATCAGCTCGCCGCCGAACTCTTCGCGAGCCAGCTGGTAGCCCCAGTCTTTGAACGCGCCTTCGGTGAACTTCATGATGTTGCCTTTGTGCACCAGAGTGACAGAATCACGATCGTTGGTGATCGCGTATTCAATCGCGGCGCGCACCAGGCGTTTGGTGCCTTCTTCAGAGCACGGCTTGATGCCGATGCCGCAATGTTCCGGGAAGCGAATTTTCTTCACACCCATCTCATCGCGCAGGAATTTGATCACTTTGTCTGCTTCCGCAGAGTCGGCTTTCCACTCGATACCCGCATAGATATCTTCTGAGTTTTCACGGAAGATAACCATGTCGGTCAGTTCCGGGTGTTTAACCGGGCTCGGGGTGCCCTGGTAGTAACGTACCGGACGCAGGCAGACGTAGAGGTCCAGCTCCTGGCGCAGCGCCACGTTCAGAGAACGGATGCCGCCGCCGACTGGGGTGGTCAGAGGACCTTTGATAGCAACGCGGTAGTCACGAATCAGATCGAGGGTTTCAGCTGGCAGCCAGACGTCCTGGCCATAGACGTGGGTTGATTTCTCACCGGTGTAAACTTCCATCCAGGAAATTTTACGCTCGCCCTTATAGGCTTTCTCAACGGCGGCATCAACCACTTTCAGCATCGCTGGGGTAACGTCAACGCCGATACCGTCACCTTCAATGAACGGGATAATCGGATTGTGAGGGACGTTCAGTTTGCCGTTTTGCAGGGTGATTTTTTGACCTTCCGCCGGAACTACTACTTTGCTTTCCATTAACCTCTCCTTCGAGCGCTTCTGGTTCTGCTCTTCCCTCTTCACGCGAGCCTGGTGTTGGCTGAGTCGGCCAGCTTCGGCGTACCGGGTCTTCCCGCTAACCGGAGCTATCGCGTCCGTGTCGCCTTCCTGCCTGTAGTGCGAATCGGTTTGAGCAATTTTTTGTTAATAATTTGTAATGAGCATGTCAATACTACCTGAATGTTTGCGTCCATGAAAGGCATTCGTAATTAGGCTATAATGCGGCAATTGATAAAGCCTGAAAATACCATGCAGAAAACTTCATTTAGAAAACATCGCGTTGAGCGATTCAGCACACAACAAGTCACCAGACAACGTAAAGAACGCCAGCCAAAAACTGTGATCTTGTTCAATAAACCCTATGATGTGTTGCCGCAATTTACCGACGAGGCCGGGCGCAGCACGCTAAAAGATTTTATTCCGGTGGCGGGCGTCTACGCCGCAGGTCGGCTCGATCGCGACAGCGAAGGCCTGCTGGTGCTGACCAACGACGGCGCGCTGCAGGCGAAGCTTACCCAGCCGGGTAAGCGCACCGGCAAGATCTACTATGTTCAGGTGGAAGGCGAACCCACGCCCGAGGCGCTGACCGCCTTGCGCGACGGCGTAACCCTTAACGACGGCCCCACCCTGCCTGCCGGCGTAGAACTTGTCGAGGAGCCCGTCTGGCTGTGGCCGCGCAACCCGCCGATTCGTGAGCGCAAATCGATTCCCACCCGCTGGTTGAAAATCACGCTCTACGAGGGACGCAACCGCCAGGTGCGCCGGATGACCGCCCACGTCGGCTTCCCCACTCTGCGGCTGATCCGCTACGCCATGGGCGGCTATACCCTCGACGGACTGGCCAACGGCGACTGGCGCAAAGCCGAATAACTGAAAAGGAAAAGCGATGTTTAAACCTCATGTCACCGTTGCCTGCGTGGTTCACGCCCAGGATAAATTTCTCATCGTCGAAGAAACCATTAACGGCAAAGCGCTGTGGAACCAGCCGGCGGGCCATCTCGAGGCCAATGAAACGCTGCTGCAGGCCGCCGAACGTGAACTGTGGGAAGAGACCGGCATTCGCGCCACGCCGCAGCACTTCATCCGCATGCATCAGTGGCTGGCTCCCGATGACACCCCGTTTCTGCGCTTCCTGTTCGCCATCGAACTTAGCGATCTGTGCGCCACTGAACCGCACGACAGCGATATCGATCGCTGCCTGTGGCTCAGTGCTGAGGAAATTCTTAACGCGCCGAACCTGCGCTCGCCGCTGGTTGCCGAAAGCATTCGCTGCTACCTGCAGGACCCGCGGCAGCCGCTGTCGCTGATTGGCGCATTTAACTGGCCGTTCACAGGGGGTGAATGAACGGTGAGCGCGTGCTAGAATACGCCGCCTCGAAGTTCAATGTAGCGAGTATTTCCATGTCAGAAAGCCAGAAAAAAGTGATCGTCGGCATGTCCGGCGGCGTCGACTCCTCGGTCTCCGCGTACCTGCTGCTGCAGCAAGGGTATAAGGTGGAAGGCCTGTTCATGAAGAACTGGGAGGAAGACGACGGCGAGGAATACTGCACCGCCGCCGCCGACCTTGCCGATGCGCAAGCGGTCTGCGATAAGCTGGGCATTGAACTGCACACCGTTAACTTTGCCGCCGAATATTGGGACAACGTCTTTGAGCTCTTCCTGGAAGAGTACAAAGCCGGCCGCACGCCGAACCCGGATATTCTGTGCAATAAAGAGATCAAATTTAAAGCCTTCCTCGAGTTTGCCGCCGAAGACCTCGGCGCCGACTACATCGCCACCGGGCACTATGTGCGCCGCGCCGATGTCGACGGTAAAAGCCAGCTGCTGCGCGGACTCGACGGCAACAAAGATCAGAGCTACTTCCTCTACACCCTTAGCCACGAACAGATTGCCCAGAGCCTGTTCCCGGTGGGTGAACTGGAAAAACCGCAGGTGCGTAAGATCGCCGAAGAGCTGGATCTGATCACCGCGAAGAAAAAAGATTCCACCGGCATCTGCTTTATCGGCGAGCGTAAATTCCGCGATTTCCTTGGCCGCTATCTGCCGGCGCAGCCGGGCAAAATCCTCACCGTCGACGGCGAGGAGATCGGTACCCATCAGGGGCTGATGTACCACACCCTGGGCCAGCGTAAAGGGCTGGGTATCGGCGGCACCAAAGAGGGTAGCGAAGATCCATGGTACGTGGTCGATAAAGACGTTGAGAATAATATTCTTATCGTCGCCCAGGGCCATGACCACCCGCGCCTGATGTCCGTCGGTCTGATTGCCCAACAGCTGCACTGGGTAAACCGTGAACCGCTGCAGGGCACCCTGCGCTGCACGGTGAAAACCCGCTATCGCCAGACCGATATCCCCTGCACCGTTACCGCGCTGGATGAAGACCGTATCGAAGTCCGCTTCGATGAGCCGGTCGCGGCGGTGACCCCGGGCCAGTCCGCAGTGTTCTATTTAGGGGAAGTGTGCCTCGGCGGCGGAATTATTGAACAACGACTGCCTCTGCAGTCCTGAACGCGCGTTATTTCCGCCGGGACGAACCGCCCTGGCGGCTGACAAGGAGTATGTGTGGCGAAGAATTACTATGACATCACCCTGGCGCTGGCTGGCGTTTGCCAGGCGGCGCGACTGGTTCAGCAACTGGCGCATCAGGGACATTGCGACAGCGATGCCCTGCATGTGTCGCTGAACAGCATCATCGACCTCGATCCTGAGTCGACGCTGGCGGTGTTCGGTGGCAGTGAAGCCAATCTTCGCCTCGGTCTTGAAACGCTGCTCGGGGTGCTCAATACCAGCAGCCGTCAGGGCCTCAATGCGGAACTCACCCGCTATACCCTGAGCCTGATGGTGCTGGAGCGCAAGCTCGCCGCCAGTAAAGGGGCGATGGACACGCTCGGCAACCGCATCGCCGGCCTGCACCGTCAGCTGGAACACTTTGACCTGCAGTCCGAAACGCTGCTCAGCGCCATGGCGGGCATCTATGTCGATGTGATAAGCCCGCTGGGGCCGCGTATTCAGGTGACCGGCTCCCCTGCCGTGCTGCAAAGCCCGCAGGTGCAGGCGAAAGTTCGCTCAGCGCTGCTGGCGGGTATTCGCGCCGCGGTGCTCTGGCATCAGGTGGGCGGCGGACGTCTGCAGCTTATGTTTTCCCGTAATCGTCTGGTTAACCAGGCAAAGCAAATTCTTGCTCATTTAACCCCGGAGTTGTGATCTATGGAATTATCCTCACTGACCGCCGTTTCCCCTGTAGACGGCCGCTACGGCGATAAAGTCAGCGCGCTGCGCGGTATCTTCAGCGAATTCGGTTTGCTGAAATTCCGCGTTCAGGTGGAAGTACGTTGGCTGCAAAAACTGGCCGCCCACGCAGCGATCAAGGAAGTTCCTGCTTTTGCTGCCGACGCAAACGGTTTCCTTGATAAAATCGTCGCCGATTTCAGCGTTGAAGACGCGGAGCGCATCAAAACCATCGAGCGCACCACTAACCACGACGTGAAAGCGGTAGAGTATTTCCTGAAAGAGAAAGTCGCTGACGTCGCCGAGCTGCACGCGGTATCAGAGTTTATTCACTTCGCCTGTACGTCTGAAGACATCAATAACCTCTCCCACGCGCTGATGCTGAAAACCGCCCGCGACGAAGTGGTTCTGCCTTACTGGCGCAAACTGATTGACGCGGTAAAAGATCTGGCGACCCAGTACCGCGATGTGCCGCTGCTCTCCCGTACCCACGGCCAGCCGGCAACGCCGTCCACCATGGGTAAAGAGATGGCGAACGTCGCCTACCGTATGGAGCGGCAGTATCGTCAACTGAACCAGGTGGAAATCCTCGGTAAAATCAACGGCGCGGTGGGTAACTACAACGCCCACATCGCCGCCTACCCGGAAGTCGACTGGCATCAGTTCAGCGAAGAGTTCGTTACCTCGCTGGGTATTCAGTGGAACCCGTACACCACGCAGATCGAGCCGCATGACTATATCGCTGAGCTGTTTGACTGCATCGCGCGCTTCAACACCATTCTGATCGACTTCGATCGCGACGTGTGGGGCTACATCGCGCTCAACCACTTCAAACAGAAGACCATCGCCGGGGAAATCGGCTCCTCCACCATGCCGCACAAGGTGAACCCAATTGACTTCGAAAACTCCGAAGGCAACCTCGGCCTGGCCAATGCGGTCATGCAGCACCTGGCCAGCAAACTGCCGGTTTCCCGCTGGCAGCGCGACCTGACCGACTCCACCGTTCTGCGTAACCTCGGCGTGGGCATCGGCTATGCGCTGATCGCCTATCAGTCCACCCTCAAAGGGATCAGCAAGCTGGAGCTGAACCAGGATCGCCTGCTGGACGAACTGGATCACAACTGGGAAGTACTGGCTGAGCCGATCCAGACCGTGATGCGTCGTTACGGTATCGAAAAACCTTACGAGAAGCTGAAAGAGCTGACCCGCGGCAAACGCGTGGACGCGGAAGGGATGAAGCAGTTTATTGACAGCCTCGCCCTGCCGGAAGAGGAAAAAGTGCGTCTCAAAGCGATGACCCCGGCCAACTATATCGGTCGGGCAACCACCATGGTTGACGAGCTGAAGTAATCGCCCTGCCCCTCTTTCCGCCGGAAAGAGGGGCGTTTTATCGCCGGAAAGCGATCAGATCCAAACGTCGTTCACCGCCGTCCGCTCGCCGCCCTCGTGGCCGGTATTCAACACCCCGCGCGGCTCAATCAGCATCAGCTTCGCTTCCGTCTCCGCCGAGGTCTTATGTTCCACCCCGCGCGGCACGACGATCATCTCCCCGGCCTTCACCAGCACATGCCCGTCGCGGAAGTCCACGCGCAATACCCCCTCCACCACCATCAATGTCTCATCGGTTTCCGGGTGGCTGTGCCAGATAAAGTCGCCGGCGATGCGCACGACCTTGAACTGATAGTCGTTCATTTCAGCCACCACTTTGGGCTGCCATTGTTCGCTGAACAGGGAAAATTTCTGAGCAAGATTAACGAGTTGAACCATGGGCTGTCTCCTTGTGATAAAGGCAGTCAGCATAGTTCGCCTCGCCGCGGTCACGCTTGAACGATTGTGCAACCTGAACCGCGCTAGCCGCGGATCGCCCGCAGCCAGCGGCCCGGAGAGAGACCAAAGCGGCTGATAAACTGGCGCGTCATGTGGCTCTGATCGGCAAAGCCCGCGTCGGCGGCAATATCCACCAGACGTTCCCCGGCGCGCATCCGCTGGCGGCAAAAATCGAGCCGACGCATCATGACGTAACGCCACGGGCTGGTGCCGTACAGCGTTCTGAAATCCCGGCTCAGGCTCCAGCGGTCCCGGCCGCTGACCTGCGACAGGGTGTCGAGGGTCATATCCTGCATAAAACAGGCATGAATATACTCCCGGGCCCTCTCCGCCGCCTGATAATCAAACGCCTGGCGACGGGAACGTTGGCCGCCGACAACGGCCAGGGTCTGCGCCAGGTCGTACAGAGCATCCTCTTCCTCCAGCGGCTCGAAGGTATCCGTGACCGCTTTCAACAGCGGCTGCGCGGCGCGACGTAGCCGTGGATCCGCCGACAGGCCGTCGGGGATAAACGGTAGTGGCCTGTCGCCGAGTATCTTCTGGATCAGCGCCGGTTCGATATAGACCATGCGGTAGTGAAACCCCGCCTCGGTGCCCGCCTCGCCATCGTGTATTTCGTCCGGATGAAGCACCATCGTTCCGCCGGGCAGGCTGTGCTGGCGTCCGCCGCGATAGTGAAAGCTCTGCACGCCGGCGATCGTCTGGCCGATGGCGTAGGTATCATGCCGGTGCGGTTCGTAGCCGTGGCCGCCGAAGAAGGCTTCGATGCGTTCCGTCCGGCTGGGCGATTGCGCCAGCCTGACCCAGTCCGCGCTCTGCTGCTGAGACATAATGGATAACCTGCGACGTTCTTGAGGGGTGATTCCAGCACTATTACACAAAAAATTAACATCACCAACCCGCTCGCCGTTCGCATCCTGCCGCTGGGCGTTTACTGAAATTACGCATAGAATGAAGGAGTTCCATGCAGTATGCGCAAAGGGCGCCGCCGAATGCTGGCCAGCCCGGGGGCACCAGGGGCCCTTTTTATAAAAAGCTTTATTTAACAGCCGTTTATATTTTGCGTATATAATGAGCGTCAGACTACTATCGAAAATGCTAGGGAGAACAGCCATGCGCGTACTCGTGGTTGAGGATAATGCCCTGCTGCGTCACCACCTCAAAGTTCAGCTGCAGGAGCTGGGCCATCAGGTCGATGCGGCGGAAGATGCCAGGGAAGCGGATTACTATCTGGGCGAACATCTCCCGGATATCGCCATCGTCGATCTCGGCCTGCCGGATGAAGACGGTTTATCACTGATCCGCCGCTGGCGCAGCCACGACGTGTCGCTGCCGGTGCTGGTGCTGACCGCCCGCGAAGGATGGCAGGATAAGGTGGAAGTGCTGAGCGCCGGGGCGGATGATTACGTCACCAAGCCTTTCCATATTGAAGAGGTTGCCGCCCGCATGCAGGCGCTGCTGCGCCGTAACAGCGGTCTGGCCTCGCAGGTGATCTCCCTGCCGCCGTTCCAGGTCGACCTCTCCCGGCGCGAGCTGTCGGTGAATGACCAGCCGATCAAGCTGACCGCCTTTGAATACACCATTATGGAAACCCTGATCCGTAACCGCGGCAAAGTGGTCAGCAAAGATTCGCTGATGCTCCAGCTTTACCCGGATGCCGAACTGCGAGAAAGCCACACCATCGACGTGCTGATGGGTCGGCTGCGCAAGAAAATTCAGGCTGAATACCCACAGGACGTCATCACCACGGTGCGCGGCCAGGGCTATCTGTTCGAATTGCGCTGATGAAGGGACTGTTGCGGCATATCTTCCCGCTGTCATTACGGGTTCGCTTCCTGCTGGCGACCGCCGGGGTGGTGCTGGTGCTCTCCCTGGCCTACGGCATGGTGGCCCTGGTGGGCTATAGCGTTAGCTTCGATAAAACCACCTTTCGCCTGCTGCGCGGCGAGAGCAATCTCTTTTATATGCTGGCGAGATGGGAAAACGGCGCTATTGACGTCGATATCCCGGAAAACCTGAATATGGAAAGCCCGACGGTGACCCTTATCTACGATGAGCAGGGCAAACTGCTGTGGGCGCAGCGTGATGTTCCCTGGCTGGCGAAACGCATTCAACCGGAATGGCTGAAACGCAATGGCTTCCATGAGATTGAAGCCGATGTCGACAGCAGCAGTATGCTGTTGCGCAATAACCATGAGATTCAGGAACAGCTGGACGCTATCCGCGAACAGGGCGACGACTCTGAGATGACCCACTCGGTGGCGATCAACCTCTACCCGGCCACCAGCAAAATGCCTCAGCTCAGCATTGTGGTGGTCGACACCATTCCGGTGGAGCTCAAGCGCAGCTATATGGTGTGGAGCTGGTTTGTCTATGTGCTGGCCGCCAACCTGCTGCTGGTGATCCCCCTGCTGTGGGTCGCCGCCTGGTGGAGCCTGCGGCCCATTGAGTCGCTGGCCAAAGAGGTGCGCGAACTGGAGGAACATCACCGCGAAAAGCTCAATCCCAACACCACTCGCGAGCTGACCCGGCTGGTCAGCAACCTCAACCGCCTGGTTCGCAGCGAGCGCGAACGCTATGACAAATACCGCACTACCCTCACCGATCTCACTCACAGTCTGAAAACGCCGCTGGCGGTGATGCAGAGTACACTGCGCTCGCTGCGCGGCGAGAAGATCAGCGTCGACGAGGCGGAGCCGGTGATGCTGGAGCAGATAAGCCGCATCTCGCAGCAGATTGGTTATTACCTGCATCGCGCCAGCATGCGCAGCGGCGGCACCCTCTTGAGCCGGGAATTACACCCGATCGCCCCCCTGCTTGACAGCCTGACTTCCGCTCTCAACAAGGTCTATCAGCGCAAAGGGGTCAATATCTCGCTCGACATCTCGCCGGAGATCACTTTTGTCGGCGAGCAGAACGATTTTATGGAAGTGATGGGTAACGTTCTTGATAACGCCTGTAAGTATTGTCTGGAGTTCGTGGAAGTTTCCGTGCGCCAGACCACCGACAGCCATCTGCACATCCTGGTGGAAGACGATGGGCCGGGGATCCCGCAGAGCCAGCGCCGGGCCGTTTTCGACCGCGGCCAGCGGGCTGATACCCTGCGTCCCGGCCAGGGGGTAGGGCTCTCCGTTGCGCGTGAAATTGTCGAACAATATGATGGAGAGATCATCGCCGGTGAAAGCCTGCTCGGCGGCGCCTGCATGGAGGTGGTGTTTGGCCGCCAGCAGATGGAAGATAAACAGAGTTAATCGTTGAGATTTTTCACGGCGCCTGCATCGCCAGGGCGCCGCATCCGTTATAATCCCTGTCAGACACCTGCAGTGGAATATCAATATGGATTATCAATTAACGCTTAACTGGCCCGACTTTATCGAACGCTACTGGCAAAAACGGCCGGTGGTATTGAAGCGCGGCTTCGCCAATTTTATCGACCCCCTAAGCCCGGACGAACTGGCAGGACTGGCCATGGAGAGCGAGGTCGATAGCCGCCTTGTCAGCCATCAGGATGGAAAATGGCAGGTCAGTCACGGTCCTTTCGAAAGCTACGATCACCTGAGCGAAAACAACTGGTCCCTGCTGGTGCAGGCGGTTAACCACTGGCATGAACCGTCCGCAGCGCTGATGCATCCGTTCCGTGCCCTGCCGGACTGGCGTATCGACGACCTGATGATCTCCTTCTCGGTGCCGGGAGGCGGCGTCGGCCCGCATCTGGATCAGTATGATGTGTTTATCATTCAGGGCACCGGCCGTCGGCGCTGGCGCGTTGGGGAAAAGGTGCCGATGAAACAGCACTGCCCGCATCCGGACCTGCTACAGGTTGACCCCTTCGAGGCGATCATCGATGAAGAGATGGAGCCTGGCGATATTCTCTATATTCCGCCGGGATTCCCGCATGAGGGTTATTCGCTGGAAAACTCGCTTAACTATTCGGTCGGCTATCGCGCGCCGAATGCCCGCGAGCTGTTTAGCGGCTTTGCCGACTATGTCCTCCAGCGCGAACTGGGCAGCCAGCGCTACGCCGATCCGGACGTGCCGTCCCGCGACCATCCGGCGGATATTTTACCGACCGAACTCGACCGCCTGCGCGAGATGATGCTGGGTCTGATTAACCAACCGGAGCACTTTAAGCAGTGGTTCGGCGAGTTTATCACCCAGTCGCGTCATGAGCTCGACGTCGCGCCGCCGGAGCCGCCGTATCAGCCAGATGAGATTTACGATGCCCTGCAGCAGGGCGATACCCTGGAACGCCTGGGCGGCCTGCGGGTGCTGCGCATTGACGGCGAGGTATTCGTTAACGGCGAGAAGATCAACTCCCCGCACCGTCCGGCGCTGGACGCCTTAGCCACCCATCTGACGCTGCGCGCCGACCATTTTGGCGATGCGCTGGAAGATCCTTCTTTCCTCGCCATGCTGGCAGCGCTGGTCAACAGCGGCTATTGGTTCTTTGGCGACTGAGCCATCATCCTGCCCGGCGGCGCTGCGCTTGCCGGGCCTACGGGTTCTGCGGTCACCGGCTGGACCGTAGGCCGGATAAGACGAAGCCGCCATCCGGCATAAAGACAGGCACCCGCTCTGATGTTGAACGCCCGGCGGCGCTGCGCTTGCCGGGCCTACGGGTCCCACGGTCACCGGCTGGACCGTAGGCCGGATAAGGCGTTAGCCGCCATCCGGCATGAAGACAGGCACCCGCTCTGATGTTGAACGCCCGGCAGCGCTGCGCTTGCCGGGCCTACGGGTTCCGCGCTCACCGGCTGGACCGTAGGCCGGATAAGGCGAAGCCGCCATCCGGCATCTTGTCCGACACGCGGCCTTACCGGGCCGCCTGAGAAGATTAATGCCCTTTGCGTGCCGCCGTCAGCTCGGCGATACGCACGATCACCTGCACCGCTTTCTCCATTCCTTCCAGGGTGACAAACTCATGTTTGCCGTGATAGTTGTAGCCACCGGTAAACAGGTTTGGGCATGGCAGTCCCATAAATGACAGCTGCGCGCCGTCGGTGCCGCCGCGGATCGGCTTCATCTGCGGTTCAATATCGCAGTCCACCATCGCCTGGCGGGCAATATCGACCACGTGCGGATGGGCGATCACCTGCTCATGCATGTTGTAATAACTGTCCTCGATCACCAGCTCAATATAACAGTCCGGGTGCAGTCCCTTGCCGACCTTTTTGGCGATCTCCATCATCTTGCGCTTGCGCGCCTCGAAGTGCTTACGGTCAAAATCGCGGATGATGTAATGCATCTCGGCCCGATCGACGCTGCCTTTCATGCTGGTGAGGTGATAAAAACCTTCATAGCCTTCAGTGGTCTCCGGCGCTTCATCGGCCGGTACTTCGGCATGAATGCGCGCGGCCAGCGACAGCGCGTTGACCATCACCCCTTTCGCGGTGCCGGGGTGCACGTTATTACCGACAATTTTTATCGTCACCGAGGCGGCGTTGAAGTTTTCAAACTCCAGTTCGCCGACCCCGCCGCCGTCGACGGTATAGGCCCAGCGGGCGTCAAAGGCCTCGACGTCGAAATGCTTCGCCCCTTTACCCACCTCTTCATCAGGGGTGAAGGCCACGCGGATATCGCCATGAGGAATATTTTTCGCCTGCAGGGTCGCCAGCGCGGTCATAATTTCGGCAATGCCGGCTTTGTCGTCCGCCCCGAGCAGCGTTTTCCCGTCGGTGGTGATCAGCGTCTGTCCCAAAAGCTGATGCAGAACCGGGAACATCACCGGGGAGAGCACCTCATCGCCGATACCCAGCGCGATATCGCCGCCGCGATAGTTTTCAACAATCTGCGGATTAACGTTTTTACCACTGAAATCCGGGGAGGTGTCGACGTGGGAGATAAAACCGATGGCCGGGATATCGCCCTCAACGTTAGCGGGCAAAGTTCCCATTACCGTCCCTTTTTCACTCAGCGTTACCTTGACCAGTCCCATTTCTTCCAGCTGCGCCTGCAACAGGCGTAACAGCTTCCACTGCCCTTCCGTGCTGGGGACCTGACGAACGCCAGGCTTTGACTGCGTGTCCAAAGAAACGTACTGCAAAAAACGCTCAAGCAATTTATCCATGTAGCCACCCTCTTCTTTTGTGACAACATTATTCATAAGCCAGAAAAGACAAATATTGCGTCAGGTCATTTTTAGCCCGTAAAGCGAAATTTAATAACGGAACCGACGTTATGGTGTAAAGGTAGACTATGCGGGCGTATCAAGGATTGGCGATTACCCTCGTTTGCCGTAGAATGCTGGCCCTTATTAAAAACGTGCAACCCCAAAGGTGGTTAATCACAAACCCCGCAGCGGCCGGAAATTTGCCGTTGCGTCTACATGGGACAGAGTCAAAAATTGAATATACAACCGCGTTCGCGTTCGCCGCTGGTGCATCTGGCGGGAATTCGCAAGAGCTTTGATGGTAAAACGGTCATCGACAACCTTAACCTGACCATCAACAATGGTGAGTTTCTCACTCTGCTTGGCCCCTCTGGCTGCGGTAAAACCACCGTTCTGCGCCTTATTGCCGGCCTGGAAAACGTCGACAGCGGACGGATCCATCTCGAAGATCACGATATCACTCATGTTCCGGCGGAAAACCGCCACGTCAATACTGTATTCCAAAGCTACGCCCTGTTTCCGCATATGACGGTGTTCGAGAACGTCGCCTTTGGCCTGCGGATGCAGAAAACCCCGGCGGCGGAAATCACCCCACGGGTGATGGATGCCTTAAAAATGGTGCAGCTGGAGGCGTTTGCCCAGCGCAAACCGCACCAGCTCTCCGGCGGCCAGCAGCAGCGCGTGGCCATCGCCCGCGCGGTGGTCAACAAACCGCGTCTGCTGCTGCTCGATGAGTCTCTTTCGGCACTGGATTACAAGCTGCGCAAGCAGATGCAGAACGAACTGAAAGCGCTGCAGCGTAAGCTCGGGATCACCTTCGTCTTCGTCACCCACGATCAGGAAGAGGCTCTGACCATGTCCGATCGCATCGTGGTGATGCGTGATGGCAAAATCGAACAGGACGGCACCCCGCGAGAGATCTACGAAGAGCCGAAGAACCTGTTTGTCGCCAGCTTTATCGGCGAGATCAATATCTTTGACGCCACGGTAATTGAACGTCTCGACGAACAGCGCGTGCGCGCCCGCGTTGAAGGACGGGAATGCAACATCACCGTCAATTTTGCCGTGGAGGCCGGCCAGCGTCTGCATGTCCTGCTGCGCCCGGAAGATCTGCGCGTCGACGAGATCCACCATAACAGCGACGCCGATGGCCTGATCGGCTATGTCCGCGAGCGCAACTATAAAGGCATGACTCTGGAGTCGGTGGTGGAACTGGAGAACGGCAAAATGGTGATGGTCAGCGAGTTCTTTAACGAAGACGACCCGGATTTCGACCACTCTCTTGACCAGAAAATGTCTATCAATTGGGTGGAAAGCTGGGAGGTGGTGCTGGCCGATGAAGAACACCAGTAAATTCCAGAATGTGGTGATCGCCACTATCGTCGGTTGGCTGGTGCTGTTTGTCTTCCTGCCCAACCTGATGATCATCGCCACCAGCTTTTTGACCCGCGACGATGCCAACTTCGTCAAACTGGTCTTCACGCTGGATAACTATTCGCGGCTACTGGATCCGCTCTATTATGACGTTCTGCTGCATTCGCTAAACATGGCGCTGCTGGCGACCCTCGCCTGCCTGGCGCTGGGCTATCCGTTTGCGTGGTTCCTCGCCCGGCTGCCGCAGAAGGTACGGCCCCTGCTGCTGTTCCTGCTGATCGTCCCTTTTTGGACCAACTCGTTGATCCGCATCTACGGGCTGAAGATTTTCCTCAGCACTAAAGGTTACCTGAACGAGTTTCTGCTGTGGCTGGGGGTGATCGACACCCCGATACGCATTATGTTCACCCCCTCGGCGGTGATCATCGGCCTGGTGTACATCCTGCTGCCGTTTATGGTGATGCCGCTCTACTCCAGCATTGAGAAACTGGATCGCCCGCTGCTGGAAGCGGCGAAAGATCTCGGCGCCAGCAAGCTGCAGACCTTTATCCGCATTATCATCCCGCTGACCATGCCGGGGATCATCGCCGGCTGTCTGCTGGTGATGCTGCCGGCGATGGGGTTGTTCTACGTTTCCGACCTGATGGGCGGCGCCAAGAACCTGCTGATCGGCAACGTGATCAAAAGCCAGTTCCTCAATATCCGCGACTGGCCGTTCGGCGCGGCAACCAGCATTACCTTAACCCTGGTGATGGGCCTGATGCTGTTGATTTACTGGCGCGCGGCGCGCCTGCTGAATAAAAAGGTGGAGCTGGAATGATCGGTCGACTGCTGCGCGGCGGCTTTATGACCGCCATCTACGCGTATCTCTACATCCCTATTATTATTCTGATCGTTAACTCGTTTAACCGGTCGCGCTTCGGCATCAACTGGCAGGGGTTCACCACCGACTGGTATAGCCTGCTGATGAACAACGATAGCCTGCTGCAGGCCGCCCAGCACTCGCTGACCATGGCGGTGCTGTCGGCGACCTTCGCCACCCTTATCGGCTCGCTGACCGCCGTGGCGCTGTACCGTTACCGCTTTCGCGGCAAACCGTTTGTCAGCGGCATGCTGTTTGTGGTGATGATGTCGCCAGATATTGTGATGGCCATCTCTCTGCTGGTGCTGTTTATGCTGATCGGCGTCCAGCTTGGTTTCTGGTCGCTGCTGTTTTCGCATATCACCTTCTGCCTGCCGTTTGTGGTGGTCACCGTTTACTCCCGCCTGAAAGGCTTTGACGTGCGGATGCTGGAGGCGGCGAAAGATCTGGGCGCCAGCGAGATGACCATCCTGCGCAAAATTATCCTGCCGCTGGCCCTGCCGGCGGTAGCCGCTGGGTGGTTGCTGAGCTTCACCCTGTCGATGGATGACGTGGTAGTCTCCTCGTTCGTGACCGGTCCGGGGTATGAAATCCTGCCACTGAAGATCTATTCGATGGTCAAGGTTGGCGTTTCGCCAGAGGTGAACGCCCTGGCCACGATTTTGTTGGTTCTGTCGCTGGTGATGGTCATCGCCAGTCAGTTAATTGCACGTGATAAAACTCAGGGGACGTTAAAATGAAAAAATGGTCACGCCACCTGCTCGCAGCCGGCGCTCTGGCAATCGGCATGGGCGCTGCGCACGCGGACGATAGCAAAACGCTCTATTTCTATAACTGGACCGAGTATGTGCCGCCGGGCCTGCTGGAGCAGTTCACCAAAGAGACCGGCATCAAGGTTATCTATTCGACCTACGAGTCGAACGAAACCATGTACGCCAAGCTCAAAACCTATAAAGACGGCGCGTACGACCTGGTCGTCCCGTCGACCTACTTTGTCGACAAGATGCGCAAAGAAGGTATGCTGCAGAAGATCGATAAGAGCAAGCTGACTAACTTCAGCAACCTCGATCCGCAGATGCTGAATAAACCGTTCGATCCGAATAACGACTACTCCATCCCCTATATCTGGGGGGCGACGGCCATCGGCGTCAACAGCGAGGCGATTGACCCGAAAACTATCACCAGCTGGGCCGACCTGTGGAAGCCGGAATACAAAAGCAGCCTGCTGCTGACCGACGACGCGCGCGAAGTGTTCCAGATGGCGCTGCGTAAGCTGGGCTATTCCGGCAACACCACCGACCCGAAAGAGATTGAAGCCGCCTATAACGAGCTGAAAAAGCTGATGCCCAACGTCGCAGCGTTTAACTCTGATAACCCGGCGAACCCGTATATGGAAGGCGAAGTGAACCTCGGGATGGTATGGAACGGCTCGGCTTACGTCGCCCGCCAGGCAGGTACTCCGCTGGAAGTGATCTGGCCGAAAGAGGGCGGCATCTTCTGGATGGACAGCCTGTCGATCCCGGCGAACGCCAAAAACGTCGACGGCGCGCTGAAGCTGATTAACTTCCTGCTGCGCCCGGATGTCGCCAAACAGGTCGCTGAAACCATCGGTTATCCGACGCCGAACCTTGCGGCGCGCAAGATGCTCAGCCCGGCAGTGGCCAACGATAAATCGCTCTATCCGGACGCCGCAACCATTGAGAAAGGCGAATGGCAGAATGACGTCGGCAGCGCCAGCGCCATTTATGAAGAGTATTACCAGAAGCTGAAAGCGGGCCGTTAATCCCGCAGGGCGGAACTGCGGTTCCGCCCTTTTTTTTGCTCTCACCTTAGCCCCGCAGCGCGCGCCAGAGGAGCGCCGGCAATTTGCGCCAGCGCGGCCGATGGTAAAAATCCACCAGCCGCTGCGCCACCGCTTCCTGCCCCCGGTGGGTGATGAACCAGGGCGGCAGGGGCATCAGCGTCAGTTCGCCATGCCAAAGACTACGCGGAAACGGCCGAAACGGCGCCTCAATCACCGTGCGCTCCGTTTTCTCCAGCATAAAGCTGTTATGCACCTTGCCCCGCCCGCTCTGAATATCGTCGAGCGTGTGGCCGGGAAACGCTCCCCACGGGCAAGGGGCTAACAGGAAGGCCACCCCGCTCCAGCAGTTGATCGCCACCGTGCCGTAGCGCAGCTCGGCGATCAGCGCATTAAAACGCTTACGTCCAATCGCTTTGCGGGTGCGCGGGTGGATCACAATATTGGCCCCCAGCGTGCCCTGCAGCCGCTGATTCGCATAGCCGATCGCCTGGCGCAGAAAGCTTTCCGCACTATCGGCCTCAAGACGGGTGACCGACAGCCCCGGGCCAAAGACCTCCTGCTGGCAGAACCCGGGATCATCGTCGGTATTCGCCACAATCAACGGCAGCGCGTCACCGCGGGCTATCTCCAGCGGCTGACGGGCGCGCAGGCGAAAGTCGGTCAGCCGGTTTTCAGCGCCGGGGTAGTAGTCCGGGCGGGTATTCGCGGCGATCAGTCGGTACAGCTGATTCAGCAAGGCCGTCGCAGGCTCCCAGCCTTGCTGCAGGATCAGCACCTGGCTGGCCACGCAGTTAAACCCGCCGTTGTTCATCTTCTGCGTCGCCAGCTGCTGCGCCTGAAAAGCGATGTCCGCCTCGCTCCACGGCCCGGGTACGATAATGGTGGGGCTGACGCCGCCCAGCTCCGAGGTCACCCGACGCGGGTTCAGCGGCGTCCCGGCGGCCCGACGCTGGCGAGCCGTCTCACCCTCGCCCCAGACGATGACGTCATGGGTCTCGCGGGAGCCAGTGATATGGATCTCATCGACAGCGGGATGGGTAGTCAGCCACGCTCCCGCCCGGGCGTCGCCGGTGACGATGCGGAGCGCATCCATGGCAATCAGCGGCGCCAGGGCCTGGGCCAGCAGATCGTGCAGATAATCATTCACCGGATTGAGCTTCAGCAGGCAGACCTGATTCTCAATAAACAGCTTGTGTAGCACATCCAGTGGCGCAATCGAGGCCACATTGCCGGCGCCAAGCACCAGCGCCAGCTTGCCCTGCCGCGCGGCAGGCGGGATGTCGTATGCCCGCGCCGCATAGCGGTCGAGATGCGCCCGGTTGACGCCTGGCTGCATCCATATCTCAGCGCGAACACCAGACAGAAGCAGCCGATCCCAGAGCGTGCCGGGCACCACCCGCAGCGCCAGGCGGCCGTCCGCCAGCGTCCGCAGCGGGATCCGCCGCAGAAAGGTCTTCTCCTCCAGTTGCTCCAGGGTGGCGATAAGCCCGTTGCAGCCGACCATTAGCGCGCAGGGGCCCGCCAGCCACTCTTCCCCCGCCAGCGGATCGCCCGCCGGCAGCCCTTTGGCCGCCGCTGCCGCGGCCACCCACGCCGGGGCAATGCCGGCCAGGGCATCCTTGATCTGGCGCAGGAGCGCCAGACGACGGTTCACTGAGGTTTCCGTCCAGCGCTGGCGCGCCGCCGACAAGGCGTGCAGGGCCGCATCATACTGAGAACAGGTCGTCAGACCGGGTCGCGCATGGCTCATTTTCCCTCACTCATTAAAATCTCTCCGTAGGCCTGGCGCAGCTGATTTTTGAGCACCTTACCCGTGGCGCTGACCGGCAGCGCATCGACAAATATCACCCGGTCCGGGATCTGCCATTTAGGCACCCGCTTCTCAAACCAGCTCAGCAGATCGGTCTCCTCCACTTCGCCCCCTTCCGCACGGACGCACAGCAGCACCGGCCGCTCGTCCCAGCGCGGATGGCGGGCGGCGATGGCCGCCGCGCTGCGCACCCCCGGATGCGCGATGGCGATATTCTCCAGCTCAACGGTGGAGATCCACTCGCCACCGGACTTGATAATATCCTTTGCCCGATCGCTGATCACCAGATAACCATTGGCGTCGAGCGTACCGATATCACCGGTATCAAACCAGCCTGCCGCGGTCAGGGCGCTCGCGTCCTGACCATAGTATTGCTCTACCACCCAGTGCCCTCTGACCTGCAGATACCCCTGGCTTTGACCATCCCGGGGCAACGGTTCGCCATCCACGTCCACCACCTGCAGTTCGATGCCGAAAATGGGCCGCCCCTGACCGGCGCGCTGCTTTTGCTGCTCCTGTGCCGGGAGCGCGTCATGTTTGCTCAACGGTGTGTTGATGGTGCCGATGGGCGATGTTTCGGTCATTCCCCAGGCGTGGGTCAGCGCAATGCCGTAATCACGCTGAAAGGCCTCGGCCATCGACGGCGGCAGCGCGGAGCCGCCGACCAGCGCACGTTTAAATTCAGGCAGCCGGACCTCTGTCCGGCGCATCGCCGCCAGCAAGCCGGCCCAGATCACCGGTACGCCAAACCCCACCGTCACCTTCTCGGCGGCCAGCAGCTGCAGCAGGCTGTCGCCATCGAGGTGCGGCCCCGGCAGCACCAGCCGCGCGCCGACCATGGCGGCGATAAACGGCGTCCCCCACGCGTTGACATGGAACATCGGCACCACCGGCAACAGGCTGTCCTTCGCCGATATGCCGGCGGCGTCCGGCTGGTTGCCGCTCAGGGCGTGCAGGACCAGCGAACGATGGGTGTTCAATACCCCTTTCGGCCGGCCGGTGGTTCCCGAGGTGTAACAGAGCGAAGCCGGAGTCAGTTCATTGAGCTGCGGCCAGCGATAGTCTGCCATCCCCTGCTGCAACAGATCGTCATAAAACAGCAATGAGGGCAGCTGGCTGAGCCCCGCTTCGCTGCGGGACTCCATCAGCACGACGTGTTTCACCGTCGGCAGCTGCGGCAGCAGCTGCGCTACCAGCGGCAAAAAGGTCTGGTCAAAAAACAGCACTTCATCGGCAGCGTCGTTGAGGATATACCGCAGATGGTCAACCGACAGCCGCGGATTGACGGTGTGCGTCACCCAGCCGCCGGAGGCGACGGCAAAATAGATCTCCAGATGGCGGCGGTTGTTCCATGCCAGCGTGGCGCAGCGGGCGCCCGGCGGCAGCCCCAGCGACGCCAGCGCCGATGCCAGCCGCTGAGCACGGCTGGCCACCTCCCCCCAGCAGCTGCGCTCCTTCTCACCGCCAGTACTCACCGAGACAATCTCGGTCTCGCTGTGATACTGCGCCGCATGGCCGAGCAGCGCGGCAGTGGTGAGATCCTGATAAATCATCGGTGACGGCATGGCGGGGTCTCCTTTACAGACGTCCGGCGGAATCGAGGGGCGCGGCGCGATCGTGCGGGCGCCTATTGAATCTGGTCTACATTTGCCGGTCTGCACAAAAAAACGTACAGAAATCAGCGGTCACGCACAAAATAGAGTGGGAAATGGTTCAGAAAGGAAAAGACAAACTCATGACCGGAAGATCATTACTCAGAGAGCGTATCGCCCGACTTCGGGCCGGGCGATAGCGGTGGGGATTTACAGCAGTGCTTTCGCTTTAGCAACCACGTTATCGACGGTGAAGCCGTACTCCTCGAACAGCTGCTCAGCCGGCGCAGACTCACCGAAGGTGGTCATGCCAACGATAGCGCCGTTCAGGCCAACGTATTTGAACCAGTAGTCAGCGATACCCGCTTCCACGGCAACGCGCGCGGTCACGGCTTTCGGCAGTACGGATTCGCGATAAGCCGCATCCTGCTTGTCGAACGCGTCGGTGGACGGCATGGAAACCACGCGCGCCTTCACGCCTTCGGCAGTCAGTTTGTCCCATGCGGCAACCGCCAGTTCCACTTCTGAACCGGTGGCGATGAAGATCAGCTCCGGCTGGCCGGCGCAATCTTTCAGCACATAACCGCCGCGGGCCACGTTCGCCAGCTGCTCTGCGGTACGCTCCTGCTGCGCCAGGTTCTGACGGGAGAGGATCAGCGCGGTCGGGCCGTCCTGACGCTCCACGCCATATTTCCACGCAATCGCGGATTCCACCTGGTCACACGGACGCCAGGTGGACATGTTCGGGGTCACGCGCAGGGAAGCCACCTGCTCTACCGGCTGGTGAGTCGGGCCGTCTTCGCCCAGACCGATCGAGTCGTGGGTGTAGACCATCACCTGACGCTGTTTCATCAGCGCGGCCATACGTACCGCGTTACGCGCGTATTCCACGAACATCAGGAAGGTGGAGGTGTACGGCAGGAAGCCGCCGTGCAGCGCGATACCGTTGGCGATAGCGGTCATACCGAACTCGCGCACGCCGTAGTGGATGTAGTTCCCGGCAGCGTCTTCGTTGATCGGCTTAGAACCGGACCACAGGGTCAGGTTGGACGGCGCGAGATCTGCGGAGCCGCCGAGGAATTCCGGCAGCAGCGGGCCGAAGGCTTCGATGGCGTTCTGCGAGGCTTTACGGCTGGCGATTTTCGCCGGGTTGGCCTGCAGCTTCGCGATGAACTCGTTAGCTTTCGCGTCGAAGTCAGACGGCATTTCGCCTTTCATACGGCGGGTGAATTCGGCTGCTTCCTGCGGGAAGGCTTTGGCGTAAGCCGCAAACTTCTCGTTCCATGCGGCTTCTTTCGCCTGGCCGGCTTCTTTGGCATCCCACTGGGCATAGATGTCAGACGGGATGTCAAACGGCGCGTGTTTCCAGCCCAGCGCTTCGCGGGTCAGGGCGATTTCGGCGTCGCCCAGCGGCGCGCCGTGGGAGTCGTGGGTACCGGCTTTGTTCGGCGAACCGAAACCGATGATGGTTTTGCACATCAGCAGGGACGGTTTGTCGGTGACCGCCCGCGCTTCTTCTACCGCGCGTTTGATGGCGTCAGCGTCGTGACCGTCCACGCCGCGCACCACGTGCCAGCCGTAGGCTTCAAAGCGTTTGGCGGTGTCGTCGGTGAACCAGCCTTCAACGTGGCCGTCGATGGAGATGCCGTTGTCATCATAGAACGCCACCAGTTTACCCAGTTTCAGGGTACCGGCCAGGGAGCACACTTCGTGAGAAATGCCTTCCATCATGCAGCCGTCGCCCATGAAGGCGTAGGTGTAGTGGTCGACGATATCGTGTCCCGGACGGTTGAACTGCGCCGCCAGGGTTTTCTCGGCGATAGCCATCCCGACCGCGTTAGCGATACCCTGGCCCAGCGGACCGGTGGTGGTTTCCACGCCTGCGGTGTAGCCGACTTCCGGGTGACCCGGGGTTTTGGAGTGCAGCTGGCGGAAGTTTTTCAGCTCGGATATCGGCAGATCGTAGCCAGTGAGGTGCAGCAGGCTGTAAATCAGCATCGAACCATGGCCATTTGACAACACAAAACGGTCACGGTCAGCCCAGGCCGGATTGTTCGGGTTATGGTTCAGGAAATCACGCCACAGCACTTCGGCAATGTCAGCCATACCCATCGGGGCCCCCGGGTGGCCGGATTTGGCTTTCTGTACAGCGTCCATGCTCAGGGCGCGCAGCGCGTTGGCGCATTGGCGGCGAGTGGTATTTGTCGTTTTCATCAGTCTTTATCCCCGCGGATTACAACATCTGCTGAATCTGTTGTTCCAGTTTCACCTGATCGACAGCAAACAGTCGGATCCCTTCCGCTAGTTTTTCCACTGCCATGGGATCCTGATGATGCTGCCAGAGGAACTCCGCCTGCGTCATCGGGCTGGGACGGGTTTCCGTCACGCAGCCGGGAGTCAACTGGCGGGTCAGCACTCCTTCGCTGGCCGCCAGCTCGTCCAGCAGTGCCGGAGAGATGGTCAGGCGATCGCAGCCCGCCAGCGCCTGGATCTGCTCAATTCGACGGAAGCTGGCACCCATTACCACCGTGTCATAGCCATGAGATTTGTAATACTGATAAATCTGGCGCACAGAGACCACGCCCGGATCGCTGTCCACCTGATAGGCTGACTGCGGCTGGTGCTTCTGATACCAGTCGTAGATGCGGCCCACAAAGGGCGAGATGAGAAAGACGCCCGCTTCGGCGCACGCCCGGGCCTGAGCGAAAGAGAACAGCAGCGTCAGGTTGCAGTTTATACCGCTCTGCTCCAACTCTTCGGCAGCGCGAATGCCCTCCCAGGTGGCGGCGAGCTTAATTAAAATCCGCTCGGGACCAATGCCATTTTTTTCATATAACTGGATGAGCTTGCGCGCCTTCGCGACGCACATCCCGCGATCCCAGGCAAAGCGAGCATCCACTTCGGTGGAGATACGCCCGGGCACATGGCGCAGCACCTCGCTGCCGATATCCACTGCCACCTGATCGCAGGCGTTAATCAATTGCGTTTCTGCGCTGCCTCCCTGGCGGCGTGCCTTGCCAATCGCATCGGCAATCAGCGGCTGATACTGCGGCAGCTGCGCGGCCTTCAGCACCAGCGAGGGGTTGGTGGTCGCATCCTGGGGTGCAAACTTTTTAATCGATTCAATATCGCCGGTATCAGCAACAACCGTGGTGTATTTTTTCAGTTCGTCTAACTGGCTCATCATCTGTTCCTTATCTTACGACTGCGGAGATTAATCTCTGGCATGCTGGTGTTCGTAATAATCAATACGTTCCACTTTGGGCGCGGATCCGCCGCCTTCATATTCGGACTCAAGCCACGCCTGAATAATTTTTTTGCCCAGCTCAGCGCCAATCACCCGCGCGCCGAGGGTAATAATCTGCGCGTTGTTACTTTTACGCGCTCGCTCGGCGGAGAAGGTATCGTGACACTGTGCGGCGCGGACCCCGGGGACTTTATTGGCCACAATACTCATCCCAATGCCGGTACCGCAGATCAGGATCCCACGCTCGTGTTCGCCCTGTTTAATCGACATCGCCACCGCATGGGCAACATCCGGATAAACGGTACTCCCCTGGCGTTTATCGCTGCTGTAATCCGCGACGTTAATTCCCAACCCATTCAAATAAGCGACGATGGAATCGCGAAAAGCATAGGCGGCATCATCCGCACCAATAGCGATTGTTTTCATGGTTATTTCCTTAATTTAACAGTACGTCTTAATGACAATTCGGGTAAAACGAAATTTGGTCGCCAGGCTGAATAATTTGTGGTGGTTCGCCGTAAAGGTGTACCGTCCCGGGTAATTCAGCGATATCTGCGCCATCAAAATTTAGCGTGATATGGCCAAGCTGTCGTAAATTTGCCGTTGCCACACGGCCTACCGCGGTCACCCGATAATTTTTATCATTTAATTTCATTTGCTGACCAGGCGATAACTCGGCGGTCAGTTCGCTGGCCTGGTGTACAGCGCAATAACTCGCAATATCGTCGGGAACGGCATCGGAGAATAAAATAAGCCGCAGCTCCCGCAGAGAGTACTCAACATATTCCCCGACGGCGGTAATCCGTAATGAATACAACGGCACGCTCATACTATTTGTGTCCTTTGGCGGCAGGGGAAGATAATGTCACGCTCTCTTCACTTTTCACCTCTTTCAGCGGTTCAGCGGCTGGCGCACGCTTTTTCAGCCGTTTATCAAACCAGGCGACCAGTATCGGCGCGGTGATCATGGTGATAATGCTCGCCGTCGCCAGCTGCGCGGTGGCGGCATCCACGTACATCGCCAGCGAAGGATCCGCCTGGGCAACCATCGCCGGCGTCAGCGCCGAGCTGGCGGCGGTGGTTCCCAGCGCGGCGCCCAGCGCGCTTTTCTTCTTCAAAAACAGGTTGTAGATAAAGTAGAACACAATCCCGGTTAGCGCGGAGATAATCCCCAACAGGATCCCGGACAGCCCGGCGGTGAACACCGTATTGATACTGGAGTTGGCGCCGATGGCGAACGACATAATAATGATCACCAGCGGCTGCGCCGCAGCGCATAACTGTTTAAAGCGTTCGTCCAGATTGCCCCACAGCATGCCAATCAGCAGTGGGATCAGCATCGACAGCAGCGCGGCGAAGGGAATATTGGCCAGGCCGCTGACGCCCAGCACCATCATGGTAACAAACGGACCATCCTTGATGCAGAATACGGAGATCGCCCCGGCATCACTGGCATCGCCATAGTTGCTGCACAATGCGATATAGAGGGAGCTGTTCGAGCTGGTCAGGCAGGCAATCAGCGCCAGGGTCGATATTCCGAGAAAACCGCTCGGGCCAAACAACGTTCCCGCAACCCATACCGCCAGTGCCCCGGCCAGACATTTGAGAAACAGCAGCACGGCGCCTTTATAGAGCGGCAACCCGGCCTGACGGATATTGATCGAGGTTCCGCAAATGAGCAAAAATATGCCCATCATGGCGCTGGAACCGACTTTAAATAAGGCGGTGGTCGGGCCGCCAATGCTGAGCACCTGGGGCGCGAAAGTATTAATTAATATAGCCACCAGCAGTGGAATAATAATTAACCCACCGGGCACCTTATTCATTTTTTCAAGTATATTAATATTCATAGGGTAACTCTTAAATTAAGATTTAACAGAGATAACGACGCAATACTACCCTGACGACCATTACGTCGTTTATTAGTTATTAGATTACTGGGTTATTGCTGTGCTTCCTGATAAATTCGGTCAACAATGATGCTAATAATATCTTCCGGTCCGGTTAGCCCTCCTTTCCCGACGCAAATTAAGCCGGCATAATCGCCGCCAATGATCCGCACCATATCGGTTTGCGGGATGACATAGTCAATCATTTCTATTCCGGTGGCGCCCAGCTCTTTTAGTACATTGACCATGGTGTCACCACCGGTCATATACAATCCTTTAATTTCACCCGACGCACAGTTAAGCACCTCGCGCACAATACTGCCCAATCCGTGGTTAATATTTTGCGCAGCCTCACCGTGGGCCAGACCAAATCGCTGCTCCTCTTCCTGAAGGTTTAGCAACCGCCCGGTCAAGGCGGACTCAAAAACAAAGAGCGCGTTGTGCTGCGCCGGAACGCACTGTCGGGCATGCTGCACCACGCGATTGACTTCAATCTCAGCGGCGTTTTTCCGGTCAACCAACAGCTCGGCATCCACCGGGATATGGCAGACCCGGGCATCATTAGCGATCAAATACTGGAGCTGTTTTTTGGTTACTGGCGTTGCGCTGCCGGCAACGATCAAAATCGAGCCGCGCTGGCCGTCCGCTGTCAGGCTCGCGGGCGCGCTGCTCCGCGCTTCGCGCATCAGGCCGCGACGAACCGCCAGCCGTTCGGTAAAGGGCCCCGGATCGACGGCCAGCACGTTCCAGTTCAGGGCCACTACCGCCCCGGCGATGGCATCGACATCGTCGACGGTTATCGCATCGACCACTATCACCCGCACGCCGCGCTGTTGTTGTTCCTGTAAATCCTGCTGGATTTGCCCTTCGCCTTTCATCACCGATGTCAGCGCGATATGCCCGACCTGATGATGGGTCTGCGCCGCCAACAGTCCCGGCACCCACGACTCGGTGACCGGGGTACGTACATCGCGAGCCACATCGGTCCGCGACAGGGCTACCGAATCAATCACCGAGTAACCGCCGACGAGAATACGCCGTGACTGCGGCATCGCCGGCACCACAACCGCCACCGTCTCCTGCGGCAGTTGTTCCAGCATGGCGTCGATTTCAAATCCGATGCCGCCGCGCAGCGTGGTATCAATCCGCTTGGTGAAGTAATGCGCGCCGCGAGCCTGCAGCTGTTTCACCGCAGCGCTCACTTTGTGCTGGGCCTCCGCTTTCGGCAATGGGCGGCTGTCGCTGCTGACCACCATCGCCGGATACTCTACCTCATTGCGGGCGAAGGATTCGGTATCGAAAAACGCGGCGGTTTTTAAACCACTGCGCGCCAGCAGCACCCCGACGGTAGTTGCCCCGGTCAGATCGTCAGCCACGATCCCAAGCTTTCCGCCTTCCCCTTGCGGCCAGACCATCTCAATGCAGGCTGGCGTCACGCCGGAGACGTAGATCCCTTCGTGTATAAATTCCGCCAGCGGGCCGCTTTTACCGGTGGGATGCAGGTTAATGGTGGGAATTCCCCGCTTCGGATAGAGTCCGCAGCGCAACGTGCCGCCGCAGTCGATGACCATTAAACCAATCTCTTCCGCCGGCGGTTCGCCATTCTTGAATACATCAATGGAAGGCCAGCCGGTCAGTTCGCTCAGGCGGTCGACGACCGGGGGACGGATCCCCCCGGTGATGTACGCAATCTTTTTCCCCTGACCTGGCGTGATAGTCAGCGGCCCGCCCCAGCCCTTACAGCCCTTGCTAATCAACAGATGTTTTTCCATTTCTCTGTCCTCGTGATTCGCATGAACCTCAGCGATTATTGATGCTTCATTTTCCAGTAACGGGCCGCCACCAGCGTCGACTCCAGCATACTGACGGTACCCGCCTTACCGGTACCGGCGATATCAAACGCCGTCCCATGGTCGACGGAGCTGCGCATAAACGGCAGGCCGAAGGTAATGGTGATCGAACGTTCAAAGTCGAGGGTTTTGCAGGCAATATGCCCCTGATCGTGATACAGCGAGAGAATGGCGTCGTAGCGCCCCTGTTTGCCGAGATGGAACACGGAATCGGCCGGAACCGGCCCGATAGCGTTGATCCCCATCTCCTGGGCCGCTTTCACCGCCGGGATCAGATTGTCAGCCTCTTCGTGACCAAACAGACCATTGTCGGAACCATGCGGGTTCAGGGCGGCCACGGCAATGCGCGGATTTTTGATGTTCAGGGCGGTAAATTCATGGTGGATCTGCTGAACGCAGGCCAGCACTCGCGCTTTGTTGGCATAGTCACAGGCTGCTTTTAGCGCCATATGACGGCTCACGAAGAAGACGCGCAGGTTGTGGACGTGGAACATGGTCAGACCGTAATCAGATTGGGTTTCCACCTGATAGATTTCGGTATGGCCCGGGAGCTTACATCCTGCCAGCTTGATGGCTTCCTTATGAATTGGTGCAGTAGAGACCACGTCGATCAGCCCCGCTTTACCCAGCTCGATCGACTTCATCACATAGTCCAGCGACATTTGCCCCGCCAGTTTCTGCACCTTGCCCCATTCGATACTGTCGCAATCGTAGTCGCCAGTTTCCAGAACATCCAACGTCCCCCAGCTAAAACGGGCCTCCTGCGGATGGGCAATTTTATGGATAGCAAAATCGCAGCCCATGATTTTCATCGCCCGGCTGATAATCGGTACCGAGCCGATCAGGAACGGTTTGCACTCGTCATACACGCTTTTGTCCATCATGGTGGCCACGGTGATCTCCGGGCCGATCCCTGCCGGATCGCCAATGGTAATCGCCACAACGGGTTTTTTCTCTGCTGACATCATGCGCCTCTCATTTTTTCAGTTGATTGTTCATATGTTCAATGCCAAATCATATGCTCAAAACATTACCTGATGAATGAGCCGCCATGAGTGATGAAGATCACATAAAAAAATTCATAGATTTTTTTCATCGAAAAATGTGATCTAACATATGTTCATACAGTGATAAAAAGTTCAACCTCAATACAGGATACGGCCCCGTTTCTGGCAACTATTTGATTTTATTAAGAGGAGAAGCAATGATGACCCCGATATGGTTAGGAACCAGCTGGAAAATGAACAAGCCGCTGTCGCAGGCCATGGCCTGGTGCGAAACGCTGGCAGCGCGGATGCCGGAGGGCTGTCACCCTGCTATTCAGCCCTTCGTCATTCCCCCCTTCACCGCGATCCAACCCGTCAGCCATTTTCTGCAAACGCATCAGTTACCGCTTCTGACCGGCGCGCAGAATATGCATGAAGCGGATCAGGGCGCCTGGACCGGGGAAATCTCGGCGGCCATGTTGGCAGAAACCGGCGCCACGCTTGTTGAGCTGGGACATTCAGAACGACGTGCCGCCTTTAATGAAAGCGATGCCGCGATTAATCGAAAAGTGCATAGCGCCTTAGGTCATGGCCTGCGCCCGCTGATCTGTATTGGCGATAGCGCCGAGGAGAAACGCTGGCAGGTGTCGCGTGAAAGCGTGGTGCGGCAGATGAAGATCGCCCTGTATGGCCTGAGCCACCAGCAGGCGCTGCGGACCCTGATTGCGTATGAACCGGTGTGGGCCATTGGCGAACATGGTACGCCCGCCTCACCGCAGGAGGCGGGCGTCATTCATCAGGCGCTACGTCAGGCGCTTTGCGAGCGGTTTGGTCACGAGACGGGAACCCGTATCCCGCTGCTCTATGGCGGCAGCGTAACGCTGCAAAACGCGGTGGAATTGCTGCGCCAGCAGGAGATCAATGGCTTGTTTATCGGCCGCGCGGCCTGGGACGCGCAAGGCTATTGCGACATTGTTCAACGCGTTACACAGGAATTTATTTTGCAGGCGCAGTAATATAAAAGGGACACCAGAGATGGAAATTCCAGGCCATGATTGAACAAGACTCAGATTACGCCCTGCTCACTGAAATTGCGGTGGCTTATTACGATCAGGAACAAACGCAGGAAGAGATCGCCAAACGATTCGGCATTTCGCGTATCAAAGTCGGGCGCCTGCTGAAAAAAGCGCGCCAGGAAGGGATTGTTGAGATCAGCGTCAAATACCATCCGGTCTTCAGCTCCCAGATTGAGCAGCAGTTTATTTCGCACTTTGGCATTAAGCGCGCGCTAATTGCCCTGGATCACCATGATGAAGATGAACAGCGCCAGCAGGTGGCGGCCCTGGTCAGTAACTACCTTGCCGGGGTGTTAAAAAACGATATGACCGTCACCGTTGGTCAGGGGCGCAATGTGGCCGCGGTGGCGAATCACGTTGGCGTGTTTCCTGAGCGCCACTGCCGCTTTATCTGCGGCATCGGCGGAACCAAGCGTGACAATCAGCTGATTGACGCCGACCACATCAGCCGGAATCTGGCGCGCAAATTTAACGGCTTCAGCGAAACGCTTTACGCCCCGGCCTATGTGGAAACCCCGGAGCTGCGCGCGGCCTTTATGCAAAACCGCCTGATTAAGGCCACGCTCGAACAGGCCAGCAAAGCTGACGTGGCGATCATCGGCCTCGGCGATATGAATGAAAACAGCTTTATGGTGCAGCTCGGCTGGTTTACGCCGCAGGAAATTGCCACCGCGCGTCAGGAACAGGGGGTGGTGGGCGATCTGGCGGGGTACAGCTTTTTCAATATTCAGGGCAAACCCGTCGATACGGTGATGAATGACCGGGTCATTGGCTTAAGTCTCGAACAGCTGCGGGCCATTCCCTGCGTCATCGCTATCGCCTCCGAAAGTACGAAAGCGACGGCGATCCTGGGGGCATTACGCACCGGGGTTATCGATGTGCTGGCTACCAGCGCCTCGAACGCCCGTTCGGTCATTAATATGCAAAAGGCGCTATAAATAAGCCACGGCGCAGGCGGCGGATCAGCGTTGACCGCCGTCGCGCTGGCCTTTACCCTTCTCTTTTTCGGCTCGCCGCTGCACAAAATCTTCAATGATGCCGACAACCCAGTTGAGAGGTTTCCACAGCACCACCAGCAGCAGCAACGGGCCGTATATTCGCACACCGCCCGTCGCGAACTCAGCGGTCAACAGCAGGGCTAAGATATCCAGCAGCAGGCACAACGCGCTGCCAGTGCCGAGGAACAGACATAGCAGGAAGAGGATCGGTCGGCTATCGGCGTGTAGCGGTAAAGCGCGCTGGCTCCAGACGCCAACGATAATGGCCGCGATCAACATGATCGCTTCGATAACCAGCGGATTATGCATGGTCTGACTCCTGTCATGACGTGACATCCTTGTCAGCAGCGCTGCCGGCGGCCGTGGGCTGCGCCCTGGCTACCGGCAGGCTGCTTCAGTTTACAGCGCGTTTTCCTGCAGCAGCTTATCGATAAAGGCAGGCACCACTTCGCTTGCCAGCCCGTAGTGCTTCTCGGCAAACTCGCTGCCCACCTGGCTGGGCTCCAGGTTCAGTTCAACGGTATGGGCGCCGTGCAGTCGCGCCTCGTGCACAAAGCCAGCCGCCGGATAGACATGGCCGGAGGTGCCGATGGCGATAAAAATATCTGCGTCGGCCAGCGCGCTGTAGATCTCATCCATCCCCAGCGGCATTTCGCCAAACCAGACCACGTGCGGACGCAGCGCCGCCGGGAACTGGCAGCAGTGGCACTTGTCCTCGGCGGTGACGTCGCCGGTCCACTCCAGCACCTGGCCGCTCCACGAACAGCGCACCTTTAGCAGCTCGCCGTGCATATGGATCACCCGGCGGTTGCCGGCGCGCTCGTGCAGATTATCAATATTCTGGGTGACCAGCAGAAAATGGTCGCCCAGCAGATCCTCCAGACGCGCCAGCGCGAGATGCGCCGCGTTCGGCGCGATTTCCGGACTCTGCAGCTGACGACGACGGGCGTTGTAGAACGCCTGCACCAGCGCCGGATCGCGGGCGAAGCCTTCCGGCGTCGCCACATCTTCCACCCGATGCTCTTCCCACAGGCCATCGGCCGCGCGGAAGGTTTTGATCCCCGACTCTGCCGAGATGCCCGCGCCGGTTAACACCACCACTCTCGGTTTTGCCATCGCTTCAGGCTTCATCCTGTCCTCCCTAAAGAAAATCCGCTGACGCAGACGGTCACGCAACCGACGTTTATTGCGACGAAAACGGCTCAATCGATGTAAACGGCGCGACTGCATAGCTACCTCTGTGATTAATGGGTCAGGTGAAGGAAGGCCGCACCGCGCATTCCCCCGGCATCGCCGTGGCGCGCGCGCTCAATGCGCGGAACCCTGGCGACCGGCAGAAGATGGCGCGGCAATCGTTGCGCCAGCCCTTCGCTAATGGCCGTAAAGTTAGATAATCCACCGCCGAGCACCAGCAAATCCGGGTCGACAATGGTCAGTATATTCCCCAGACACACCGCCAGCAGATCGAGATAGCGCTCAACGTGCGCCTGCGCGCGCGGATCGTGCTGCTGCCACTGCGTCACAATCTCCGGCGAGGAGAGCGGTTGCTGATAAAAATGTTCGTACAGCCAGGCGAAACCGCGACCGGAGAGATAATTTTCAATACAGCCCAGCTGGCCGCAGCCGCAGCGCAGCAACGGAAAATCGCGCCCAACCACCTCCAGGGCATCCACCGGCAGGCGAATATGACCGAACTCGCCGGTGATATAGCTATGTCCGGTAATCGATTTACCGTTCAACACCAGGCCGCCGCCCACGCCGGTGCCGAGGATCAATCCCATCACCAGCGGGTATTGCGTAAACTCATCGTCCCACGCTTCCGACAGCGCGAAACAGTTGGCGTCATTATCGAGACGCACCTCGCGCCCCAGCCGCGCGCTGAGGTCAGCGCGCAGCGGCCGGCCGCTGGCGGCTGGCACGTTAGCGGCATACAGCGTGCCGTCCGCCGTTTCCGGCATTCCCGGAATACCGATCCCGACCGAACCCTGCTGGTCGAAGCGATCATCGGCCTCGCGCACCAGCGCCTCTACCGCCTGGAGAAAATCCTCATAACTACTTTTCGGCGTGGCGACGCGTTTTTCCCACTGCAGTCGCCGCTCCTGATTAAATACGCCCAGCGCTATCTTGCTGCCGCCAATGTCAAATCCATAATACATTTCAGCAATTCCTCTTTTGTCGTCAGCCAGGCCGACGATGACGATAAATTACTGGCCACTCAGCACCCTCGCCGGGTCGATGCGGCTGGCGCGGCGGGCGGGATACCAGCTGGCCAGCAAACTCAGCAACAGTGCTGTCACCAGCACATAAAAGACGTCCAGCCAGTGCAATTCTGACGGCAGGAAGTCAATAAAATAGATGTCGCCGGAGAGGAATTTATGCCCAATCAGGTATTCGATGCCGTTGATGATCGACGTCAGGTTCAACGCGCAGATCACGCCGATCACCACCCCAAACAGGCTGCCTACCGATCCGGCTAATAAACCATACCACACGAAAATCGCGCGAATTAAGCCGTCTTTTGCGCCAAGCGTGCGCAGCACCGCAATATCGCCGCTTTTGTCTTTGACCGCCATCACCAGCGTCGAGACGATGTTAAAGCAGGCCACGCCGATCACCAGCACCATCGCCAGGTACATAATGGCGCGGATCATCTGGATGTCGCGATACATATAGCCATAGGTGCCGATCCAGCTCTTGATGTAGACGTAGCTGTTGGTCACCTCGCCGGCGTCGCGTACCAGCTTGTTAGCATGGAAAACGTCGGTGACCTTGATGGCGATGCCGGTCACGCTGCCACCCATCTCCAGGTACTGCTGCGCATCCTGCATCGGGATCATGGCAAAACTATGATCGAGCTGGCCGCTCAGCTGTAAAATTCCGGTCACATGCAGCCTGACGCGTTTTGGCTGCAGCAGCTGATGGTCGGCGTCGGCATTAGGGATCATGATCGACACCCAGTCCCCCTGCTTCACGTGCAGGGCATCGGCGACCCCTTTGCCCAGGATCACTTGCTGTTCGCCAGCCTTGAATCCGGCCCACGCGTTATTCTGCACAAAGGTAGGCAGCGCGCTGAGCTGGCTCTCCTGCTGCGGGTCGACGCCTTTCACCTGGATGGCGCGCATATTGCTGCCGCTCTCCACCAGGCCGGTGAAGTTAATATAGGGCGCTGCCGCGACAATCCCCTTCACCTTCTGCACCTTCGCCAGCGCTTCCTGCCAGTTATTCCACGGCTGATTCACGGGTTCGATTTCGCCGTGCGGTACCACCGCCAGCACGCGGTTATTCAGCTCGCGCTCAAAGCCGTTCATCGCGCTGAGGCCGACGATCAGCACCGCCACCCCCAGCGCAATGCCGATGGTGGAGATCACCGAGATCAGCGACACCATGCCGCCGCGCCGCCGGCCGCGGCTGAAACGCAATGCAATCAGTAACGATAACGGAGACGCCATTACTCGGCCCCCATCAGGGTCAGGTCGGCGGTCAGACGGCCATCGCGCATCTCCAGCTGGCGGCTCATGCGCTTCGCCAGCTGCAGGTCGTGGGTCACCACCAGAAACGCGGTGCGCTGCGCGACGTTCAGTTCGCCCAGCAGCTGGAAGATGCTGTCGGCGTTGCGAGCGTCGAGGTTACCGGTTGGCTCGTCCGCCAGCACCAGCCGCGGTTTATTCACCAGCGCGCGGGCAATCGCCACCCGCTGGCGCTCGCCGCCGGAGAGCTCCGACGGACGGTGATGGCTGCGGTGTTCAAGCCCGACCGCCTGCAGCATCGCTTTCGCCTGGCGTTCAATATCCGCCGGCTTCTTTTTGCCAATCAGCAGCGGCATCGCCACGTTTTCCAGTGCGCTAAAGTCCGGCAGCAGATGGTGGAACTGATAGATAAAGCCCAGCTCGCGGTTACGCAGGTCGGCGCGCGCGGCGGTGGATAGCTTGCTCATCGGCTGACCGGAGAAAATCACGTCGCCAGAGGTGGGCGTATCCAGGCCGCCGAGCAGATGCAGCAGCGTACTTTTGCCAGAGCCGGAGGTGCCGACGATAGCCATCATCTCGCCTTCACCAATGCTGAAGCTGACATTGTGCAGGACATCGGTTTGCACATTGCCTTCCTGATAGCGTTTGCACAGGTTGTCGCATTGCAGCAGGATCTTATTCATAACGTAAAGCCTCAGCGGGTTGGGTGGCGGCAGCGCGCCAGGAAGGGTACAACGTAGACAACAGGGCCAGCACCATCGCCACCAGGGCGATAACAATGACCTGCAGCGGCTCAATCGCCACCGGCAGCGCCGCGCCGTCAAGGAAGGCGCCGATGATCGGCATTAAATTATTCAGCTGGCTGGCCAGCAGGGCGCCAAGCACCGCTCCCAGCAGCGCGCCGACGATCCCGGCGCTGGCCCCCTGCACCATAAAGACGGCCATAATCTGCCGCGGCGTCAGCCCCTGGGTCTGGAGGATCGCCACTTCGCCCTGCTTCTCCATCACCATCATCCCCAGCGAGGTAATAATGTTGAAGGCCGCGACGGCGACGATCAGGCTCAGCAGCAGGCCCATCATATTTTTCTCCATGCGCACCGCCTGGAACAGTTCGCCCTTGCGCTCGCGCCAGTCCTGCCACTGAGTTCCCGGCGGCAGCGTCTGCTGACTCAGGGTGTCGACCTGCAGCGGTTTATCCAGCCACAGGCGCCAGCCGGTGATATTCCCCAGCGGATAGCGCATCAGACGGGAGGCGTCGTCGATGTTGGTCAGCATCTGATAGCCATCGACTTCGCTGTTGGCGGCGAAGGTGCCGATGACCGTGAACAGACGCTGGCTCGGCACGCGGCCCATCGGCGTAAACTGACTCGCGGAAGGAACCATCACGCGAATTTTATCGCCGCGATTAACCCCCAGCTGGCCCGCCAGCTGCTCGCCGAGAATAACGTTATATTTGCCCGCCTGCAGATCGCTCTGTTTGACGTTCACCAGGTATGGAGTCAGGGGATCGTTCTGCGCCGGATCAATGCCCAGCATAACCCCGACCGCCACGCTGCGCGCACTCTGCAGCACCACGTCGCCGGTGGTGATCGGCGCTACGCGGGTTACCCCATTAAGTTTCGCTTCGCGCTCCGGCAGTTGCTGAGGGTTCACCGAACCCTGTTTGGCGCTAAGAATGGCCTGTGGCATCAGCCCCAGGATGTTGTTTTGCAGCTCGCGTTCAAAGCCGTTCATCACCGACAGGACCGTCACCAGCGCCATTACGCCAAGCGTAATACCGATAGTTGAGAGCCAGGAGACGAAACGACCGAAGCGGTCGGCTGCGCGCCCGCGCATATAGCGTAGGCCGATAAAGAGTGCGGCAGGTTGGTACATGTCATCCATCTGGTTGCTGATAGCCGATGCCCGAGTATATAAGCGATTAGGGGCAGCGTAAACGACTGATACATGACGACTTTATTAGCAATAAACCTAAAAACCAAGTAAATACAAACGGATAGATAAGTACTTACTTATTTATCTTTACGCTTATCGACAGCGCTGACCTTTCTTCACCCAACACGCGATGGCAATTCGGGTTGGCGAATCCAGACCAATCGCGGATAATCTCACTATTGAATATCAGCGAGTTGCCCTCCATATCGGCAGAGCGAATCCCTAAGAGATCATGAAACCGTCTATGCCTGAACAATATCGATACTCATTGCCGGTCAAAGCCGGCGATCAGCGCCAGCTTGGCGAGTTGACCGGCGCAGCCTGCGCCACTTTGGTGGCGGAGATGGCCGAACGCCACAACGGCCCGGTGGTGCTGGTGGCGCCTGACATGCAAAACGCGCTGCGTCTGAACGACGAGATCAGGCAGTTTACCGACAGCATGGTGATGGGGCTGGCGGACTGGGAAACGCTCCCTTACGACAGCTTCTCGCCGCATCAGGACATCATCTCCTCCCGTCTTGCCACCCTTTACCAGTTACCCACCATGCAGCGCGGCGTACTGATCGTCCCGGTCAGCACCCTGATGCAGCGCGTCTGTCCGCACAGCTTCCTTCACGGCCACGCGCTGGTGATGAAAAAGGGCCAGCGCCTGTCGCGCGATGCGCTGCGCGATCAGCTGGAGGGGGCCGGCTACCGCCATGTCGATCAGGTGATGGAGCACGGCGAATATGCTACCCGCGGCGCGCTGCTCGACCTGTTCCCGATGGGTAGCGATCAGCCCTATCGCCTTGATTTCTTTGACGATGAAATCGACAGCCTGCGCCTGTTCGACGTTGACAGCCAGCGCACGCTGGAGGAAGTGGCGGCCATTAACCTGCTGCCGGCGCACGAGTTCCCCACCGACCAGACCGCTATTGAGCTGTTCCGCAGCCAGTGGCGCGACCGCTTTGAGGTGAAGCGCGATGCCGAGCACATCTATCAGCAGGTCAGTAAAGGGACGCTACCTGCCGGTATCGAATACTGGCAACCGCTGTTCTTCAGCGAGCCGCTGCCGCCGTTATTCAGCTATTTCCCAGCCAGCACGCTGATCGTCAACACCGGCGATCTCGAGGCCAGCGCGGAACGATTCCAGAATGAAGCCCGCGCCCGCTTTGAAAACCGCGGCGTCGACCCGATGCGCCCGCTCCTGCCGCCTGAGCTGCTGTGGCTGCGCAGCGATGAGCTATTCAGCGAACTGAAAAAATGGCCGCGCGTGCAGCTGAAAACCGAACGTCTGGCGGACAAAGCGGCAAATACTAATCTGGGCTACCAGACGCTGCCGGACCTCGCCGTCCAGGCGCAGAACAAAGCGCCGCTGGATAATCTGCGCCGCTTCCTCGAGTCCTTTACCGGTCCGGTGATCTTCTCGGTGGAAAGCGAAGGCCGCCGTGAAGCGCTGAGCGAAATGCTGGCGCGGATTAAAGTTGCGCCAAAACATGTGCTGCGTCTGGAGGAAGCCACCGGCAACGGCCGCTATCTGATGATTGGCGCTGCCGAGCACGGGTTTATCGACAGCCAGCGCGGCCTGGCGCTGATTTGCGAGAGCGACCTGCTCGGCGAGCGGGTGGCGCGCCGTCGTCAGGATTCGCGACGCACCATTAACCCTGACACTCTGATTCGCAACCTCGCCGAACTGCATATCGGCCAGCCGGTCGTTCACCTGGAACACGGCGTGGGCCGCTACGCGGGCATGACTACCCTGGAAGCCGGCGGCATCATCGGCGAATATCTGATGCTGACCTACGCCAACGATGCCAAGCTATACGTTCCGGTATCGTCCCTGCATCTTATCAGCCGCTATGCCGGCGGGGCGGAAGAAAACGCCCCCCTGCACAAGCTGGGCGGCGATGCCTGGACCCGGGCGCGACAAAAAGCGGCTGAGAAAGTACGCGACGTGGCGGCCGAGCTGCTGGATATCTACGCCCAGCGCGCGGCGAAGGCGGGTTTTGCCTTTAAACACGACCGCGAACAGTATCAGCTGTTCTGCGACGGCTTCCCATTTGAAACCACGCCGGATCAGGCGCAGGCGATCAACGCCGTCCTCAGCGATATGTGCCAGCCGCTGGCCATGGACCGCCTGGTGTGCGGCGATGTGGGCTTCGGCAAGACCGAAGTGGCCATGCGCGCCGCCTTCCTCGCCGTGGAGAACCACAAGCAGGTGGCGGTGCTGGTGCCGACCACCCTGCTGGCTCAGCAGCACTATGACAATTTCCGCGATCGTTTCGCCAACTGGCCGGTACGCATCGAAATGCTCTCCCGCTTCCGCAGCGCTAAAGAGCAGGCGCAGATCCTCGAGCAGGCCGCGGAAGGCAAAATCGATATCTTGATCGGCACCCACAAGCTGCTGCAGAGCGAGGTGAAGCTGCGCGATCTCGGGCTGCTGATCGTCGACGAAGAGCACCGGTTTGGCGTGCGGCATAAAGAGCGCATCAAAGCGATGCGCGCCGATGTCGATATCCTGACCCTCACCGCCACGCCGATCCCGCGGACGCTGAACATGGCGATGAGCGGGATGCGCGATCTGTCGATCATCGCCACGCCGCCGGCGCGACGCCTGGCGGTGAAGACCTTCGTTCGCGAATATGACGCCCTGGTGGTGCGCGAGGCGATCCTGCGCGAAACGCTGCGCGGCGGCCAGGTCTACTATCTGTTTAATGACGTTGAGAACATCCAGAAAGCCGCCGACAAGCTGGCGGAGCTGGTGCCGGAGGCGCGGATCGCCATCGGTCACGGTCAGATGAGGGAGCGCGAACTGGAGCGGGTGATGAATGACTTCCATCATCAACGCTTCAATGTGCTGGTGTGCACCACCATCATCGAAACCGGGATCGACATTCCCACCGCCAACACCATCATCATCGAACGCGCCGACCATTTTGGCCTCGCCCAGCTGCACCAGCTGCGCGGCCGCGTTGGCCGTTCGCATCACCAGGCCTATGCCTGGCTGCTGACGCCGCATCCGAAAGCGATGACCACCGATGCGCAAAAGCGCCTCGAGGCCATTGCGTCGCTGGAAGATCTCGGCGCCGGCTTTGCGCTGGCAACCCACGATCTGGAGATTCGCGGGGCCGGGGAACTGCTTGGGGAAGATCAGAGCGGTCAGATGGAAACCATCGGTTTCTCCCTGTATATGGAGTTGCTGGAGAACGCAGTCGATGCGTTGAAAGCCGGGCGTGAACCCTCGCTGGAAGATCTCACCAGTCAGCAGACGGAGGTTGAACTGCGCATGCCTTCCCTGCTGCCTGATGATTTCATCCCTGACGTCAATACGCGCCTGTCATTCTATAAGCGCATTGCCAGCGCCAAAAACGAACAGGATCTGGAGGAGATCAAAGTCGAGCTGATCGATCGTTTTGGCCGCCTGCCCGATGCCGCCCGCAACCTGCTGGATATCGCCCGTCTGCGTCAGCAGGCGCAAAAGTTAGGGATCCGCAAGCTGGAAAGCAACGAAAAAGGCGGCGTGATCGAATTTAACGAGAAAAACAACGTCAATCCGGTGTGGCTGATCGGCCTGCTGCAGAAGCAGCCCCAGCACTTCCGCCTGGACGGTCCCACGCGCCTGAAGTTCATGCAGGACCTGGAGGAGCGTAAAACGCGGATGGACTGGGTTCGCCAGTTTATGCGCCAGCTGGAAGAGAACGCCGTCGCCTGACTGGCAGGAGATACGGCCCCGCTGCCGTATCTCCCTTCCCACATATCTGGCAATCTTTACAAACATTTTGCAATCCGCCTGGATTTCCCCACACAGACTCACGCCATAATCTCATCTGCTTTTCGTATAAAAATAACCACTTACATATTTTGGAGTTATGGTAATGAGAAACCGTTTCCCCGTGACGCTTTGGCTGACGCTAGTCGCGTTAGTCGCCGCGCTGGCCCTCCCCGCGCGCGCTAACACCTGGCCCCTTCCCCCGCCGGGCAGCCGGCTGGTGGGTCAGAATCAGTTTCATGTGGTACAGGATGACGGCGGTTCGCTGGAAGCGATTGCCAAGAAGTACAATGTCGGCTTCCTGGCCCTGCTGCAGGCCAATCCCGGGGTTGACCCCTATGTTCCGCGCGCCGGCAGCGTGCTGACCATCCCCCTGCAGACGCTGCTGCCCGATGCGCCGCGCGAAGGGCTGGTGATAAACCTCGCCGAACTGCGCCTCTACTATTACCCGCCGGGCAAAAATGAAGTGACCGTCTACCCAATCGGCATCGGCCAGCTGGGCGGAACCACCATCACACCGACGATGGTCACAACCGTGTCCGACAAACGGGCCAATCCGACCTGGACACCTACCGCCAACATTCGCGCGCGCTACAAGGCTATGGGGATTGAGCTGCCGGCGGTAGTGCCTGCTGGTCCTGACAATCCGATGGGCCATCACGCCATCCGCCTCGCCGCCTATGGCGGAGTCTATCTCCTGCACGGCACCAATGCCGATTTCGGCATCGGTATGCGCGTCAGTTCCGGCTGCATTCGTCTGCGCGATAACGATATCAAGGCGCTGTACAACACTATCTCGCCGGGCACGAAGGTGAACATTATCAACACGCCGATCAAGGCGTCGGTTGAGCCGGATGGCCGCCGTCTGGTTGAGGTCCATCAGCCGCTGTCTGAGCATATCGATGACGACCCGCAGACCCTGCCCATTACGCTTAATGCGGCCATGACTGCGTTCAAACAGGCGCCGCAGACCGACGGGACGGTGATGGAGCGCGCGATGAATTACCGCTCGGGCATGCCGATTGACGTCACCCGTCATGCTGACCCAGGACCGCAGTCGTTGTAGTCTTACGCTGCACAAAACAAAAAACCCGCCTGATGGCGGGTTTTTTGTTGGCAAGGGTCAAACAGGGGTACAACAGGGTCTTACTCATCGCCGTCCGGTGAAGGGGGCCGGGCAGCGACGCATCGGGCTTACTTGTAGATAACGGCGGTACCGTGAAGGGTATTCGGACCGGTTACCGAAGTAATACGGTATGAAGTGGCGCCCATCTCATCCGCTTTCTGCGCCAGCTGGTCTTCCAGCGAGCCCAGGTTAGTCCCGGCAGAAGCAGAGATGGTGCCTACTTTATGCTGTCCTGCAGGGGTGGACTGCACCTCTACAGCGGCAAAGCTGGCGAAAGAAAGGGAACTTAAAACGGCGGCAATAGCCAGAGTATTAACGGTTTTCATGATTATTATACCTGTGCAGATGAATTTTATAGTAGGGTCGCAAGCATTAACTTAACGATCGATAGGTAAATAATAATGTGATCTATGTCACACGTCAATGCATTTTTATAACGATCGTTTAACTATTTATAAAATGCTTAAATTTCATACATATATGAATTATTTATTTTTAAACCGACAGCGCTGGCCCCGGCGATCGTTTATTTTTATAATGGCCTTTCACCAAACCAACATAGGTACAACGGCACCATGACAACTGACGTTCAAAGTTGCGCCAAAAAAAGCCGTGGCCGACCGAAGGTGTTCGACAGGGATGCGGCGCTGGACAAAGCCATGACACTCTTCTGGCAGCACGGCTATGAGGCGACCTCGCTCGCCGATCTGGTCGAGGCGACAGGAGCAAAAGCCCCCACCCTGTATGCGGAATTTGTGAATAAAGAAGGCCTATTCCGCGCAGTGTTGGATCGTTACATTTCGCGCTTTGCCGCGAAGCATGAAGCCGTGCTGTTTGCCGAGGGAAAATCCGTCGATCGCGCGTTGCGTGACTACTTCACGGCGGTCGCCACCTGCTTTACCAGCAAAGAGACGCCGGCCGGCTGCTTTATCATCAATACCTCCGCCGCGCTGGCCGCCTCCTCGACGGATATCGCCAATACCATCAAATCCCGCCATGCGATGCAGGAGCAGGCGCTAACCCAGTTTCTGCAGCAGCGGCAGGCGCAGGGCGAACTGCCCGCGGGCCGCGATGTCGCGCAGCTGGCGCAATTTCTTAACTGCGTTCTGCAGGGGATGTCGATTAGCGCCCGGGAAGGCGCGGATTTCGACAAGCTGATGCAAATCACCGATACCACTCTCCGTCTCTGGCCGCAGGTCCTCGAGTCCTGATGCGCCCTGCTTCCGGCGGTATTCTGCCGCCGGATCCGCTCTCCTGTTGGCTTTATCCCCACAAAATAGATTGATTTTTATTACCTTTTCTCGCGCAAGATAAACGCAAATGATATTGATTGCGATATTCATTATGTGCAAAATCCTTTTTTGAGTTTTTCCAGATGTTTCGCATTGTAACGAATACCGGCCGACGCCGGCCCATAACAACGACAAAGCAACTTGCTCATAAAAGGAATGGATATGAAAAAGCGCCTCTGGGTGCTCCACCCTCTGCTGCTGGCCAGCACGCTGCCTGCGCTGGCGGCTCAGTCTGATGAAGACAGCATCATCGTTAGCGCAAACCGCACCCATCGCACCGTGGCCGAAATGGCCCAAACCACCTGGGTCATTGAGGGCCAGGAGATTGAGCAGCAGGTCCAGGGCGGGAAAGAGTTCAAAGACGTGCTGGCGCAGATGATCCCCGGCATCGACGTCAGCAGCCAGGGGCGGACCAACTATGGGATGAACATGCGCGGGCGCGCGATCGTCGTGCTGATTGACGGCGTCCGGCTCAACTCCTCACGCACCGACAGCCGCCAGCTCGACGCCATCGATCCATTCAACATCGAACATATCGAAGTGATCTCCGGAGCGACCTCGCTGTACGGCGGGGGCAGTACCGGCGGGCTTATCAACATCGTTACCAAAAAGGGGCAGCAGGATCGTCAGGTCGATCTTGAGGTGGGCAGCAAGAGCGGTTTTGCGAACAGCAACGATCATGATGAGCGCGTCGCGGCGGCCGTCAGCGGCGGAACAGACCACGCATCCGGCCGCTTGTCGGTAGCCTATCAGCGTTTCGGCGGCTGGTACGACGGCAATAACGATGCGCTGATCCTCGATAATACCCAAACGGGGCTCCAGCACTCTGACCGCCTCGACGTAATGGGGACGGGGACGATTGAGATCGATGATAACCGCCAGCTGCAGCTGGTCACCCAGTATTATAAAAGCCAGGGCGATGATGACTACGGTCTGTGGCTCGGGAAGAACATGTCCGCGGTCACCAGCGGCGGCAAAGCGTATACCACCGACGGGCTCAATTCCGACCGTATCCCCGGCACCGAACGCCATCTGATCAGCCTCCAGTACTCCGATGCCGACTTTTTCGGCCAGAATCTGGTGAGCCAGGTGTACTATCGCGATGAGTCCCTCACCTTCTATCCGTTCCCGACGCTCACGAAAGGTCAGGTCAGTAGCTTCTCCTCGTCGCAGCAGGATACCGATCAGTATGGGGCCAAGCTGACCCTCAACAGTCAACCGCTGACGGGGTGGGATCTCACCTGGGGTCTCGACGCCGATCATGAGACCTTTAATGCCAACCAGATGTTCTTCGATCTGCCACAATCGATGGCCTCCGGCGGGTTGCACAACGAATCGATCTACACAACCGGCCGCTACCCGGGATACAGTATTTCCAATGTCGCGCCATTCCTGCAGTCCAGCTACGATCTGAACGATATCTTTACCGTCAGCGGCGGGGTACGCTACCAGTGGACCGAAAACCGGGTCGACGACTTTGTCGGCTACGCCCAGCAGCAGGATATCGCCAACGGCAAAGCGCGCTCCGCCGACGCCATCAAAGGCGGCAAAACCGATTATGACAATTTCCTGTTTAACGCCGGGATCGTGGCCCACCTGACCGAGCGTCAACAAACCTGGTTTAACTTCTCGCAGGGCGTCGAGCTACCGGACCCTGGTAAATACTATGGCATCGGTAAATATGGCGCTGCGGTGAATGGTCATCTGCCGCTGATCTCCAGCGTCAACGTCGATGACTCGCCGCTGCAGGGGATCAAAGTTAACTCGTATGAGCTGGGCTGGCGCTACACCGGCGATAACCTGCGCACCCAGCTGGCGGCGTACTACTCGACCTCGGATAAGACCATTGTCGTCAACCGCACCGACATGACCATCGACGTTCAGTCCGACAAACGGCGTATTTACGGCGTTGAGGGGGCGGTCGACTACTTTATTCCGGATAGCGACTGGAGCGTCGGCGGTAACTTTAACGTGCTGAAATCCCAGGTGCAGACCGACGGCCGCTGGCAAAAATGGGACGTCACCCTCGCCTCGCCGTCAAAAGCCACCGCCTGGGTGGGCTGGGCGCCGGATCCGTGGAGCCTGCGCGTGCAGAGTCAGCAGGTATTTGACCTCAGCGATGCCGCCGGCAACAAGCTGGAAGGCTATAACACCGTCGATTTTATCGGTAGTTACGCGCTGCCGGTGGGGAAACTGACCTTCAGTATCGAAAACCTGCTTAACGAAGACTATGTCACTATCTGGGGCCAGCGCGCGCCGCCGCTCTACAGCCCAACCTACGGCAGTTCATCGCTGTATGAGTACAAAGGTCGTGGCCGCACCTTTGGTCTGAACTACGCCTTAACCTTCTGATAAAAAAAGCCCCTCAGCCTGAGCGATTGAGGGGCTAATCACTACACAAATCTGTTTTTAGATTTTGTTGTTCAGGACCAGCTGGCCGTTGTTGTCCAGCGGGATCTGGCTGCCGGGATCGTGATCCATGCGGATTTTCCCCTGCTGATCGCCTATCTTATAGGTCACATCGTAGCCAAGCATTTTATCGGATTTGTCATACACCGTTTTGCAGCGCTGCTGGGTGGTGGTGTAGGTATCGTTGTCCTGCATTGCGCCCTGGATCTGGTTGCCTGCATAGCCGCCGCCCAGCGCACCTACGACCGTCGCCACGCTGCGTCCGTGACCGCCGCCAAACTGGTGGCCAATCACCCCGCCCGCCACCGCGCCCAGCACCGAACCGGCGATGCGGTTTTCATCCTGTACCGGACGACGATGAGTCACCGTGACATTGCGGCATTCCTGACGCGGCGTTTTCACGGTTTCTTTAATCGGTGTACTGGAGACCACTTGCGCATACTGCGGGCCGCGATCCAACACGTTGAGACCAGCGACAGCTGCAACGCCCAGCGCGGCAGCCACGCCTATCCCTATACCCGCCAACATAGATTTATTCACGGGAGTTCCTCCTTTGTTGCTGTTGATACAATTTTGCAACCGGAGCCGGGAGGGCGCAAATCAGATAGCGGATGAAAAGTGCGAGAATTCGCTGCAAATCAAAGGGATTCAGAGGATTCCGAGCGGGATCTCTGCGGTTCCAGCAGAAGAGCCCGGAGGCGCCCTCAGAGCGCGCCTCCGGGTCGCGACAGCGATTAGTGCAGCTTCAGGCGCGGGCGAATGATGCGGTTGATGCGCCCGACCAGCATCATCAGGCCGGTCTTGAAGTAACCATGCAGGGCAATCTGGTGCATACGGTACAGGGAGATGTACACGAAGCGCGCAATGCGCCCTTCCACCATCATCGAACCGCGCATCAGGTTACCCATCAGGCTGCCGACGGTGGAGTAATTTGACAGCGACACCAGCGAGCCATGGTCTTTATAGGTGTATGCCTTCAGCGGTTTGCCTTTCATCTGCGCCAGGATGTTGTTCAGCGCGCAAGTAGCCATCTGGTGCGCCGCCTGGGCCCGCGGAGGCACAAAGCCGCCTTCCGGACGGGCGCAGGAGGCGCAGTCGCCGATGGCGAAAATATCCGCATCGCGGGTAGTCTGCAGCGTCGGCTCGACCACCAGCTGATTGATACGGTTGGTTTCGAGGCCGCCGATCTCTTTCATGAAATCTGGCGCTTTGATCCCCGCCGCCCAGACCATTAGATCCGCCTCAATATATTCGCCATCTTTAGTGTGCAGGCCGCCCGCATCCGCGCTGGTGACCATGGTCTGCGTCAGAACCCGTACGCCCAGCTTAGTCAGCTCATTATGCGCTGCCCCGGAAATGCGCGGCGGCAGCGCAGGCAGAATGCGCTCGCCCGCCTCGACCAGCGTGACGTTCAGCGCTTCGTTGGTCAGCCCTTTGTAGCCGTAGCTGTGCAGCTGTTTCACCGCATTGTGCAACTCAGCGGAGAGCTCCACGCCGGTGGCGCCGCCGCCGACGATGGCGATATTTACTTTACCGTTAGCGCCGAGGTTAGCAGAGTATTTAAGGAACAGGTTGAGCATTTCCTGATGGAAGCGACGCGCCTGGTGCGGGTTGTCGAGGAAAATGCAGTTCTCTTTTACGCCAGGGGTATTAAAGTCATTCGAGGTACTGCCCAACGCCATGACCAGCGTGTCGTACGGCAGTTTACGCTCAGCCACCAGCAGCTCGCCTTTTTCATTGCGCAGCTCGCCGAGGGTGATGGTTTTCCCTTCGCGGTTGATATCAACCACCGAGCCCAGCTGGAACTGGAAACCGTGGTTGCGGGCATGGGCCAGATAGCTCAGCGCATCAACGCCTTCATCCAGAGAACCGGTGGCCACTTCGTGCAGCAGCGGCTTCCACAGATGGCTGTGGTTACGGTCCACCAGGGTGATTTTCGCTTTCTTATGGCGCCCTAACTTTCTCCCCAGCTGAGTTGCCAGTTCCAGTCCGCCAGCGCCGCCACCCACAATTACGATTTTTTTCAATGGCGTAGTCATGTGTACCCCTAAAATTATTAACCAATTGTTAAATAAAAGTTATTGAAATAGCCTTTATTTAACAACAAGTTACGTTAATGAAACCATTCAGCACTGTCGAGAATACCATGAACGGTGCATTGGTCATACCAAAATTGATGTGCATCAAGTTTTGTCGCGTATTTTTTCAGCGAAACCAATAAGTGTAGACATGAAAAAACCCGCGTGGTGAACCCGACGCGGGTTTGGGAACAAGGGAAAAGCAGTTAGCCGAGGGTTTTAAACGCTTTCAGCCGCTGCAGATGCGGCGAGATATTTTTAAACTTATGGGTCTGCTCTTCATCCCAGATAATTTCATAATAGTGGTGCAGGAGATCGGCGGAACGCTGGCTGTCCAACGCCTCGTCCTGGCGGGAAAGCACCACCAGGCAGCGATCGCGGTTCTTCTCGCGGAAGTTGGTCACGCACTTGGTGGCGATGTCAGCATACTCTTCCGGTCGGTCGATTTTGCCTTCCATGTTCTCATGCGGAAACAGGTTTGGATTGAACACCGCCTGGCGGATATCGCACAGAAAACCAATCCGCTCCGCCCAGTAGCCGCCAAGGCCGACGCCGCAGATCAGCGGCCGGTCATCGGCAGTGAGCTGCAGCATTTTATCGACCTCTTTCAGCAAATGCTGCATATCGTGCTTGGGATGCCGCGTGCTGTAGCTAATCAACCGCACGTCCGGGTCGATAAACTGCAGCTGCATCACCTTCTCATGGTTACCGGGGCTGTTCGAGTCAAAACCGTGTAAATAGATAATCATCGCATCCTCACCAGACAACAACGCCCCGTAGAGCGTTACGCGGACTTCGCCTCTTGCCAGCGCGCATGAAGCTGCTCCAGCTGGGCACTCACCGTTTTCCAACGGGCTGAATCCCTTAACTCCTGACGGGAAAAGGAACCTTTATGATACAATTTCGTAACACGCTCTGCTTTGATCGGCGACAGGTTATCCAGCACACTGACCGCGCCTTTACGATTATTGCAGACGAGGATCATATCGCAACCGGCGTCGAGCGATGCCTGACCGCGTTCGGCATAGCTGCCCATGATCGCCGCCCCTTCCATCGACAGATCGTCGGAGAAAATCACCCCGTCAAAGCCCAGTTCGCCGCGCAGCACCGTTTTCAGCCAGTACGCCGAGCCGCTGGCCGGACGCGGATCGAGCTCCGGGTAAATCACATGCGCCGGCATAATGGCGTCCAGACGCTGCTCGGCGATAAGGCTTTTGAACACCGCCATATCATGGTCGCGGATAACCGATGCCGCCCGCGGATCGAACGGCGTCTCTTTGTGCGAATCGGCAGTCACCGCCCCGTGTCCCGGGAAGTGTTTGCCGGTGGTTTTCATGCCCGCGGCGTGCATCCCGTCAATGAAGTGACGCGCCATCGTCAGCGCTTTCTGCGGATCTTCATGATAAGAACGTTCGCCGATTGCGGCGCTGATATGGCCGACGTCCAGCACTGGCGCAAAACTAATATCGATATCCATGGCGATCATTTCGCTGGCCATCAGCCAGCCGGCTTCGGCGGCCAGTTTGCCCCCCTCTTCCATCCCCAGCAGCGCGGCGAAAGACTGGGCCGCCGGTAAACGGGTAAACCCTTCGCGGAAACGCTGAACCCGCCCCCCTTCCTGATCGACCGCCACCACCAGGTGGTTCCGGGAGGCGTCGCGGATCTGGCGCACCAGCTCGCGCAGCTGCGCCGGATCGTGATAATTTCGGGTAAAGAGGATCAACCCTCCCACCAGCGGATGCGCCAGAATTTCTCGCTCTTCCGCATCCAGCTCATACCCTTCGACATCCAACATCACTGGGCCCACACTGACCTCTCTTATCCTTTACGTTCGTTGTCTAACTGACACCATGTTTCATCTGCCAGCGTGATAAATTGCCGGTCCCCGCTCTGCCGCCAGCGCATTTCATACCAGCCCGCCATCAACAGCAGTACCCACGGGCGCCAGAGTACAACCTGCCGCCAAAGCAGCTGCGCGTCGATGGCCGCCCGCCGGGCATACGCTTCTACCAGCCGACGGCGCTCGCCAGGCGTGATCCACACCGCGGCCAGCTCCAGCGCGATATCGCCATCGCCGGCATATTCCCAGTCGATCAGCCTCAGGCCGGACTCATTATGAATAATATTGCCAGCATGGACGTCCATGTGCAGCGGCGCCAGCCGCAGGGGACGGGGCTCGCCCTGGCGGCGCAGCCGCTGATGCCAGCGCAGCCAACGCGGCTTGCGCCGCGCCGGATCGCACCTCTGCCAGTACTGGGCCAGCAGTGGTGTGAGGCTAACCCGCCAGCCAAACCGCGGTTGCTGATGCAAATCATACAATAAGCCTGACAGCTGCGGGGAGGCCGGTAACTCGCTTTTCACCTCCCCTGTGCAATACTCCACCACCATCCAGCAGGGTGAGTAAAACAGCGGGGTTGGCGCCAGCCTGGCAGGCAGTCGGCGGAGTGTGTGATACTGACGGCGAAAATAGTAAGTGCCGGCAGACGGATCGTGCGGCTGACGCAGCACGTGCCGCCGGTCGCCGTCGCTGATAATCACACTGCCGCCGCTGAGGCCACTCTGGCTCAGCGAGGCGACAGGATGATAATGGGGAAAGAAGCGCGACAAGAGCTCGTCGCGCGTTAGCTTATTGTTGCTGAACAGCACCTTTACCTGACCAGATAATCTCACCGGTTTGCACCAGCATGAGCTGCATTTTCAGCTCAGGCGCGTTGACGTTGCCGGTGGCATTGGAGTAAAGCACATACTGCGCGCCCACGTTGCGGGCGATGCCCATGGCTTTGCTGCGGCTGCCGAGGCTGTCCTGCGGCGACAGGCCCAGCTGCTGCTTGGCGACCGCCAGCTGCTGCGCCGATACCAGGGTAAATTTGCCGTTACCGGCCAGCGCACTACGTAGCGCAGTGGTGGCTTCTCCAGCATTCAGCGAACCGTTGGTGCGGTTGTTCACGCTGTCAACCAGCAGAATACTGCCGGCATTGACCCCACTCGCCTGCAGCATCTGCCCCACCAGCGGCTGAACCGCGCCGTTCCAGTCATAATGACGCACGCGCGGCGCCGGCTGACCCGACTGCTGATCCTGATGCTCAATCGGCCCAGGCTGCGCCGGGACAGAGGGCACCGCCGGTACGGTCGGCACCGTGGGCTGCGGCTGCGCAGGCTGCTGCGGCTGCGGTTTGGCCTCTTCTACCGGCGCGGGCTGCTCCCGCAACCCCGCACAGCCTGCGAGGAATATCGCCAGTGCTGTGATTAACGCATAGCGACACATTTTCATCATTATAATTACCCCTTACAGATAAAGATAAAGGCGGGCCTTATGCGCCCCCAGGATATTGGCGCTGCCATATAACGTGACCGAGGAGCGGGCCGGTACCACGATGGTGCGCGGCGCGTCCAGCGGATGCATCTCCAGCCCTCGGGCGTCATACCAGAAAAAACGATAGTGCACGGTAACCGGCTGCTGGCGCTCGTTATATAGCGTTGAGGAGGCGGTAGCCTGAATCTCTGTCGCCACGACGGCAGGCTCGCTGGCGCTGATCCCCGCCGCCAGCACGCTCGACTCCATCACCAGCGCCTGCTGGTCAGAAACCGGGATCTCCGGGTGTGAACTACACCCGGCGAGTAGCCCCGCCGCCAGACACGCGCCCAAAAGGGTCCTGAGCATGACGTTAGCCTTTGTGCGCCAGCATCGGGCCAAGCGGACGACCGCCCAGCAGATGCATATGGATATGGTACACTTCCTGGCCGCCGTGGCGGTTGCAGTTGACGATCAACCGATAGCCATCGTCGGCAAGACCTTCATCGCGGGCGATCTTCGCCGCGACGGTCATCATCCGGCCCAGCGCCAGCTCATGTTCAGCGGTGACGTCATTTACGGTAGGAATCAGAACATTCGGGACAATCAGAATATGGGTGGGCGCCTGCGGGGAGATGTCGCGAAAAGCGGTCACAAGCTCATCCTGATAGACAATATCCGACGGGATCTCCCGGCGAATGATTTTGCTGAAAATCGTTTCTTCTGCCATGACTGATTCCTTATAAGTTTTATCCCGTGCGCTGGCCTGCTTCTGCAGATAAACGCGGACGCACAGGTTCCGCTAAGAGTATGAGCGACATTCTCCCTCTCTTTCAACCTGAAAGCTCTTTTTCTTATTCAACTATAGACTTAGCTGCTGAGGGAATAAGCATATGGCGGACTGTTTTCAGGGTTATCGCTTGTGGGGCACCGACTTTAGCGCATAAAAAAGGCAGCCAGTTGGCTGCCTTAGTCTCCCCGATACTACGTCTTAACTGTTACGGATGTACTCATCCATTTCAGTTTTCAGGTTATCGGACTTGGTACCGAAGATGGCCTGTACGCCAGAACCTGCCACTACCACGCCAGCGGCGCCCAGTTTTTTCAGGCCAGCCTGGTCAACTTTCGCTACATCCGCCACGCTAACACGCAGACGAGTAATACATGCGTCGAGGTTGGTGATGTTCTCTTTACCGCCGAAAGCGGCGACCAGAGCCGGAGCCATCTCGCTGGTGGCGCCAGCTTTGCTCTCTTCGGTGGTGTCTTCACGACCCGGAGTTTTCAGATCCAGGGCTTTAATCAGCACACGGAAAATGACGTAGTACACGATCGCATAGCAGATACCAACAATCGGGAACAGCCACAGCTTGCTGCTGTTACCGGACAGCACGATAAAGTCGATCAGGCCGTGAGAGAACGAGGTACCGTCACGCATACCCAGCAGGATACAGATCGGGAACGCCAGGCCCGCCAGAATGGCATGGATAACGTACAGGATCGGCGCCACGAACATGAACGAGAACTCGATCGGCTCGGTGATACCGGTCAGGAACGAGGTCAGCGCGGCGGAGATCATGATACCGCCCACTTTGGCGCGGTTTTCCGGTTTAGCAGAGTGCCAAATCGCGATAGCCGCTGCCGGCAGACCATACATTTTGAACAGGAAGCCGCCAGACAGTTTGCCCGCCGTCGGGTCGCCTGCCATGTAGCGCGGGATATCGCCGTGGAACACCTGACCAGCCGCGTTGGTGTATTCGCCGATCTGCATCTGGAAAGGAACGTTCCAGATGTGATGCAGACCAAACGGCACCAGGCAACGTTCGATGAAACCGTAGATACCAAACGCCACCACTGGGTTCTGATAAGCAGCCCACTGGGAGAAGGTTTGGATCGCGGAGCCGATCGGCGGCCAAATGAAGGAGAGGATCACGCCGGTGAAGATAGCGGCCAGACCAGAGATAATCGGCACAAATCGCTTGCCCGCAAAGAAGCCGAGATATTCTGGCAGCTTGATGCGATAGAAGCGGTTGAACATGTAGGCGGCGATAGCACCGGAGATAATACCGCCAAGCACGCCGGTATCAGCAAGGTGTTTTGCCGCAATCTCGTCAGCAGGTAAATGCAGCACCAGCGGCGCAACAACCGCCATGGTTTTCACCATGATGCCGTAAGCCACGACTGCAGCCAGTGCGGATACACCGTCGTTATTGGTGAAGCCGAGGGCCACACCGATAGCGAAGATCAGCGGCATATTGGCGAAAACTGAACCGCCTGCTTCTGCCATAACGTGGGAGGCCACGGCTGGCAGCCAGCTGAAGTTAGCGGAACCGACGCCCAGCAGGATACCTGCGATAGGCAGTACGGATACCGGCAGCATCAGCGATTTACCGACCTTCTGCAGGTTAGCAAATGCATTCTTAAACATAATTGAGAGTGCTCCTGAGTATTTGGTACTTTTTTACGCTTTCACGCATTGGCCCGGGGGGAGAACCGTGCCGTGGACAGGACATCTAAGCGCCCTTTATTTATTACACAGAGTAAAATAATTAACGGGATGATTGTTTGACGGCTATCACGTTTCAATCAGCCTTCCGGTAAAAATTTACATCAACTTACATAAATTGTATCCAGATGTTGCTAAAAAACCTTCACCGCCACTTTTGTGGCGGTGAACTTTACTCGCTTTGGCTATTAATTACGAGCCTTAAAATAATAAGCAGATCAAGCAGGTTGCAAACGGGCGGGGTCGATGTGGAACAGGGTGGCAAAATTGTCGGTGGTCTGCTGAGCCAGCTGCTCAAGCGACACCCCCTTCAGTACCGCCATATACTCGGCAACGTCACGGACCAGCGCCGGCTGGTTCTCTTTGCCGCGGTGGGGGACCGGCGCCAGGTACGGCGAATCGGTTTCAACCAGCAGGCGATCCAGCGGCACGTAGCGCGCCGCATCACGCAGCTGCTCGGCGTTACGAAAAGTGACGATACCGGAAAACGAGATATAGAACCCCATATCGAGCAGCTTGCCCGCTGTCTCCCTGTCCTCAGTGAAACAGTGTAGTACGCCACCGCAATCCGTCACCTTTTCTTCGCGCAAAATAGCCAGAGTATCGGCACGCGCGTCACGGGTATGGACGATCACCGGCTTATTGAGCTCACGGCCGATACGAATGTGGTCGCGGAACGAGCTTTGCTGTTGGGCTTTAGTTTCCGGGGTATAAAAATAATCCAGACCGGTCTCCCCCATCGCCACGACGCCCTCTTCCGCTGCCAGCGCGCGCAGGGTCTCTACCTCCCAGGGCTCGTCCTGGTTTAATGGGTGTACGCCACAGGAGAAGACGACGTTGTCACGCGTCCCCACCAGTTCGCGCATACTGCGGTAGCCAGGCAGCGTCGTGGCGACGGCGAGGCAAAATTTCACATCGCGTGCGGCCGCTTTTGCCAGCACGTCGTCGACGTTTTTGTGTAGAGTTTGATAATCCAGACCATCAAGATGGCAGTGGGAGTCGACTAAAAACATAATGTCTCACTCAGAGGTGGGAGGCGGGTAAACCCGTCCCGGGTTGCAGGTAATGTTCCCAGCGCAGCAGGCGCTCGGTAAGCAGCAGTTCGCGGTTGACACCGACAACGTTGAGCAATTGCTCGCGGCAGGTACAGACGTCATGGGCAATCGCCTGCAGCCGGGCGGCGGGCAGGCTGTGCGCCAGCTGCTCCAGCAGCGGCCAGACGTCAGGGTTACTCACCAGGGTAATCCCCTGCTGTCGTTTTTGCGCATCGACCAGTAGCGACGCCAGCCAGTGCAGGCGAACCGCCGCCTGTTCATGATTGAGTATCGGCAGCAGCGCCAGCCAGTCACCGCTCGCCAGGGTAGCCGCCAGCGCCTGACACAACTGCTGCCGCGCCGTCCACAGCGGTTCCTGTAACAGTTCGAGCGCCGCAGCCGGCGCGCTGGCGCACAGGCGTAACGCGGTCAACAATGACTCCTGCGGCAGGCTCACCTCACGCTCCAGCCAGGCCAGAGCATAAGGCTCAGACGGCGGCGCCAGATGATGCAGGCGACAGCGGCTGCGCAGAGTGGTCAGCAGACGCGCCGGCTCCTCGCAGGCGAGGAAGAACCAGGTATTCTCCGGGGGCTCCTCCAGCGTTTTCAGCAACGCGTTGGCGGCGGCATCGGTCAGCAAGGCAGCATCGCTAATCCAGACCACTTTTGCCCCACCAAGGCGCGCATGTTCATAGAGCTTTTCATTGACATCGCGCACCGCGTCAATACCCAGCGCGCTCTTGCCCTTCTCGGGGCTGAGCGCATAGTAATCGGGGTGCGTGCCGGCCTGCATCAGCTGACAGCTATGGCAGTGGCCGCAGCTTTTATGTCCTTCGGGCTGGCGGCACATCAGGAAGCGGCACAGCGCGTAAATCAACGCCTCGCCGCCCATCCCGTTCAGGGACTGTAACAGTAAGGCGTGGTGGCCTCGTCCGGCCTGATAGCTACCGACCAGTTGCTCGAACGAGGGGCGCAGCCACGGATACCATTTCATGCCGCTTGCTCCGCCATCCACTGGGCGATCGTGGCGCGAATGTCGCGCGCCACGGCATCCAGCGGCTGAGTTGCGTCAACCGTGCGGATAGAAGGATCGGCGGCGGCCAGCTCAAGATAGCGCGCGCGGGTACGGTTGAAAAAGTTCATGGACTCCTGCTCAATGCGATCCAGCTCGCCGCGGGCCCGGGCGCGCTGCAGCCCCACTTCCGGCGTGACGTCGAGATACAGCGTCAGATTGGGGCGAAAATCACCGAGTACCGCGTCGCGCAGCGTCGCCAGCATCGTGCGGTCAATTCCCCGGCCGCCGCCCTGATAGGCCTGCGTCGACAGATCGTGACGATCGCCGATCACCCACTGGCCGCGGGCCAGCGCGGGCTTAATCACGGTCTCCACCAACTGGACGCGCGCCGCGTAAAACATCAGCACTTCCGCTTTATCGTTAATCACTTCATCGCCCGTGGACTGGATATCCAGCACCAGGCTACGCAGTTTTTCGGCAAGGATTGTGCCCCCCGGCTCGCGGGTAAACACCATATCGTGAATACCCGCCGACTGCAGCGTCTCCACCACCAGTTGACGTGCGGTGGTCTTCCCGGCGCCCTCCAGCCCCTCGATGACGATATAGTTACTGCGCATTTTTTTCCTTAAGTACTTTCAGATAATCCTGCACCGCACGGTTATGACTGACCAGGTTTGTGGTAAACGTATGGCCCCCCTTCCCGTCGGCGACGAAATAAAGATATGGCGTTTTCGCCGGATGGGCGGCCGCCTTCAGCGAGGCCTCGCCCGGCACCGCGATAGGGCCCGGCGGCAAACCGCTGATGGTATAAGTATTGTATGCGGTCGGCGTCTCGAGATCCTTACGCGTTAACTTACCAGTATATCCTTCGCCCATCCCGTAGATTACGGTCGGATCGGTCTGCAAGCGCATACCGATGCGCAGGCGGTTGATAAATACCGACGCGACGCGGTCGCGCTCTTCCGCTACCGCGGTCTCTTTTTCAATAATCGAGGCCATGGTCAACAGCTGGTTCTGATCGGCATAGGGCAGATTCTCCATCCGTCCTTCCCAGACCTTCGCCACTTCGGCGACCATTTTCTGATGCGCGCGCTTGAGGATGGCGATATCGCTGGTGTTGGCGGTGTACATCCAGGTATCCGGCCAGAACCAGCCCTCTACCCAGTCGGCATGCTCAAGACCTAATGCCTTAGCCACCGTCGCGTAGCTATCGTCTTCAAGCGTGTGCTTCACGTACGGGGCATCGCGCAGCTGGCGCAGGTAGTCGCTGACGCGCATGCCTTCGACAAAGCGCAGCGGAAACTGCGCCTCTTTGCCGCTGGCCAGCAGCTGCAACATCTCGCGCACCGTCATTTGCGGCGTGAAGCGATAGGTCCCGGCCTTGAAGTGCGACAGCTCAGGTTCCACCCGTAGCAGCCACTGGAAAACGCGCGGGCGATTGATCACCTTCTCGCGATAGAGATCCTGGCCCAGCGCCAGCCGGCCGGTGCCGGCTTCGAGGGTAAAGATGGTCTCTTCCTTAATCAGCAGCTTGCTGTCCGCCAGCTGGCGTACCTTCCACATGCCTGCCGCCGCGGCGATGCCCAACAGCACGACCAGCAACAGGATAAAACGTAACATTTTCTTCATACTAACCAGACAGCTCACACAAAGGGGCTAAAAAATGGTAAAGCTCACGCGAGGACCAGGTGGTCTCCTCCCAGCGGCGAACCGGCACCAGCGGCATCAGCGCATTGCAGATCAGCACTTCATCGGCCTCCCGCAACGTCTCGGGACGCGCTGTCACTTCGACAACGCGAAACGTCGATGGTGCCAGCTGCGCGATACAGCGCTGCCGCATAATGCCGTTGACCCCGGCATAATCGAGTCGCGGAGTAAATACATCACGTCCCTGACGCCAGAATAAATTCGCGGCACAGCATTCCGTAAGCCACCCGTCACTGTCAAGGACCAGCGCCTCATCGGCGTCCGTCTGCTCAAGATGAGAGCGGATCAGCACCTGCTCAAGGCGATTAAGGTGCTTCAGGCCGGCAAGCCAGGAGTTGCGCCCCAGGGGCACCGGACTCTGGGTCAGAGTAATGCCCTCCTCCCGCCAGCGCGCATAATGCGCCGGGAATGGAGAGAAGCTGAGAATGCGAGTGGGCGACACGCAGCCTGCCGTACTGTATCCCCTTCCCCCAACGCCGCGGGTGAGAGTCACCTTGAGCACGCCCTGCGCGTGCGGCCGAGCCAGACGCTGCATCTCTTCGCTCAGCGTCAGCCAGTCGTTAAATGGGATATGTAATTTTTCACAGGTTGTCTGTAAACGCTGCAGATGGGCGTCCAGTAGCGCAACCTGCCCTTGCTGGATGCGGGCGGTGGTAAAACAGCCGTCGCCAAACTGGATGGCGCGATCGTTCGCTGCCAACGTGTCCTGTACAACGCCGTTTATCAAGAACATAAAGGACTCCTTTTCACTGGTCGGTCAGTGTGTCAGGACCCAGAGCAGAGAACAAGGGGAGAAAGCTGAATAAAAAAGGCCCGACGAACGGGCCTTTTGTTAAAGCAGTACCGGGGCAAGCCCTGTCACACTTTTTTGAAGATCAGCGAACCGTTAGTGCCGCCAAAGCCGAAGGAGTTGCACAGGGTGTACTCCATACCGGAAACCTGACGCGCTTCGTGTGGAACGAAGTCGAGGTCGCAGCCTTCATCCGGGTTGTCGAGGTTGATCGTCGGCGGAACCGCCTGATCGCGCAGCGCCAGGATAGAGTAAATCGACTCTACCGCCCCTGCCGCACCCAGCAGATGCCCGGTCATGGATTTGGTAGAGCTCACCAGTACGCGGCTCGCCGCATCACCGAAGACAGACTTAACCGCCTGCGCTTCCGCTTTATCGCCAGCCGGCGTCGAGGTGCCGTGGGCGTTGACGTAGCCGATCTGGCCCGGTTCGATGCCCGCATCGCGAATAGCATTCACCATTGCCAGCGCGGCGCCCGCGCCATCTTCCGGCGGTGACGTCATGTGGTAAGCATCGCTGCTCATGCCGAAGCCAACGATCTCGGCGTAGATTTTGGCGCCGCGTTTTTTGGCATGCTCGTACTCTTCCAGCACCACCATACCCGCGCCGTCTCCCAGCACGAAGCCGTCACGATCTTTATCCCACGGACGGCTCGCCGCCTGCGGGTTGTCATTGCGCGTGGAGAGCGCACGCGCCGCGCCGAAGCCGCCCACGCCAAGCGGGGTGCTGGCTTTTTCCGCGCCGCCTGCCACCATCGCATCGGCATCGCCATAGGCGATGATGCGCGCGGCCTGGCCGATGTTGTGCACGCCTGAAGTACACGCGGTCGCGATAGAGATACTTGGCCCACGCAGACCAAACATGATGGTCAGATGTCCGGCCACCATGTTAACAATTGTGGAAGGAACGAAGAATGGGCTGATCTTGCGCGGTCCGCCGTTAACCAGCGAACTGTGGTTTTCTTCGATCAAGCCGAGACCGCCGATACCGGAGCCGATAGCGGCGCCAATACGGGTTGCATTCTCTTCCGTCACTTCAAGGCCAGAATCCTGCATGGCCTGAACGCCAGCGACAATTCCATATTGAATGAAGGCATCCATCTTGCGCTGTTCTTTGCGCGAGATAATGTCATCACAGTTAAAATCCTTTACTAAGCCAGCAAATTTCGTTGCATAGGCGCTAGTATCGAAATGGTCGATCAGGCTGATGCCACTCTGACCGGCAAGGAGAGCTTTCCAGGTAGACTCTACGGTATTGCCGACAGGAGACAACATGCCCAGTCCGGTCACAACTACACGACGCTTAGACACGTTTGTCCTCCAGGGAGGGAAAATAGATTCTTGTGGGACAAAAAAAAGATAAAACTCAGGCGGTCGAATGACCGCCTGGAGATGTTCACTTACGCCTGGTGGCCGTTGATGTAATCAATGGCAGCCTGAACGGTGGTGATTTTCTCAGCTTCTTCGTCCGGAATCTCAGTATCAAACTCTTCTTCCAGAGCCATTACCAGCTCAACGGTGTCAAGAGAATCAGCGCCCAGGTCTTCAACGAAGGAAGCATTGTTGGTAACTTCTTCCTGCTTAACGCCCAGCTGCTCGCCGATAATTTTCTTAACGCGTTCTTCGATAGTGCTCATACTCTTAAATTTCCTATCAAAACTCGCTTTCGCGATGGTTTTCGTAGTGTATAAAATGTTGAAAAATTTGCAACTAAATCCCGGCAGGTCTTACCACGATTTTGCGCTATTTTGAGGCCGTTTGCCCTAAGAACGCAAATCTTTTCGCACAAAACCGCACAGAGAACCGTGCGAAGTGCGCGGTTCCTGAACGTTTTGCACAAATCTCGGTCAGACCATGTACATTCCGCCGTTGACGTGCAGCGTTTCACCAGTGATGTAACTTGCTTCGTCAGAGGCTAAAAATGCAACCGCGCTGGCGATTTCATTTGGGGTGCCAAGGCGCCCCGCAGGAACTGCCGCCAGCGTACCCGCACGCTGCTCATCGGTCAGCGCACGCGTCATGTCCGTTTCAATAAAGCCCGGAGCAACAACGTTTACAGTAATACCGCGGGACGCAACTTCACGCGCCAGTGATTTACTGAAGCCGATCAGACCCGCTTTCGCCGCGGCGTAGTTGGCCTGACCCGCATTTCCCATGGTACCAACCACAGAACCGATAGTGATAATACGTCCATGACGCTTTTTCATCATAGCGCGCATTACCGCTTTTGACAGACGGAAAACCGATGACAGGTTGGTTTCGATAATATCGTTCCACTCGTCATCTTTCATGCGCATTAACAGATTGTCGCGAGTGATCCCGGCATTATTCACCAGGATATCCACTTCGCCAAACTCTGCGCGCACATTTTCCAGAACAGATTCAATAGATGCCGGGTCGGTCACATTCAACATCAGACCTTTACCATTGGCGCCTAAATAGTCGCTGATCGCCTGCGCGCCGCTTTCGCTGGTCGCAGTACCGATAACTTTCGCGCCACGGGCGACGAGCGTTTCAGCGATAGCGCGGCCAATACCGCGGCTTGCACCGGTAACCAGCGCGATTTTTCCTTCAAAACTCATGGTTTTCCTCTTTTATTGCTCAAGCGCCGCAGACATCGCCGCCGGCTCGTTAAGCGCGGAAGCGGTCAGGGTGTCAACAATACGTTTGGTCAGGCCGGTGAGGACTTTACCCGGGCCAACCTCATACAGGTGCGATACGCCCTCGGCAGCCATAAACTCAACGGTTTTGGTCCACTGCACCGGGCTGTACAGCTGGCGCACCAGCGCGTCGCGAATGGCGTCCGGCGCGGTTTCGCACTTCACGTCGACGTTATTCACCACCGGAATCGTCGGCGCGTTGAAGGTGATTTTCTGCAGCTCTACCGCCAGTTTTTCTGCGGCTGGCTTCATCAGCGCGCAGTGGGACGGCACGCTCACCGGCAGCGGCAGCGCGCGTTTGGCGCCGGCGACTTTACAGGCGGCGCCAGCGCGTTCAACGGCCTCTTTGTGCCCGGCGATAACCACCTGGCCCGGGGAATTGTAGTTCACCGGAGAGACCACCTGCCCTTCGGCAGATTCTTCACAGGCTTTGGCGATAGCGGCGTCGTCCAGACCGATAATCGCGGACATGGCGCCGGTACCTTCCGGTACGGCTTCCTGCATGAATTTACCACGCAGCTCAACCAGGCGAACGGCATCAGCGAAACCGATAACGCCCGCGCATACCAGCGCGGAGTATTCGCCGAGGCTGTGACCCGCCAGCAGCGCTGGCGCTTTGCCGCCCTGCTGTTGCCAGACGCGGTACAGCGCCACGGAGGCGGCGAGCAGCGCCGGTTGAGTCTGCCAGGTCTTATTCAGTTCTTCTGCCGGGCCCTGTTGCGTCAGCGCCCACAGATCGTAACCCAACGCTGCGGAAGCTTCACCGAAGGTCTCTTCAATGACCGGCCAGGCGGCAGCCATTTCGGCCAGCATGCCTACGGCCTGAGAGCCCTGCCCCGGGAACACAAATGCGAATTGCGTCATGTTTAAATCCTTATACTAAAAACGAACCAGCGCGGAACCCCAGGTGAAACCGCCACCAAAGGCTTCCAGCAAAATCAGCTGACCGCGCTGAATACGGCCATCGCGGACGGCCTCATCCAGCGCGCAAGGGACTGACGCCGCGGAGGTGTTGCCATGGCGGTCGAGGGTCACAACGACGTTATCCATCGACATACCCAGTTTCTTCGCCGTCGCGCTGATAATACGCAGGTTAGCCTGATGCGGCACCAGCCAGTCCAGCGCTGAACGTTCAAGATTATTCGCTGCCAGCGTCTCATCAACGATGTGCGCCAGCTCGGTGACCGCCACTTTGAAGACTTCGTTGCCGGCCATCGTCAGATAGATCGGGTTTTCCGGATCGACACGATCGGCGTTCGGCAGGGTCAGCAGTTCGCCATAGCTGCCGTCGGCATGCAGATGCGTCGAGATAATGCCCGGCTCTTCGGAGGCGCCCAGCACAACCGCGCCGGCGCCGTCGCCGAAAATAATAATCGTTCCGCGATCCGCCGGATCGCAGGTGCGCGCCAGCACATCGGCGCCAACAACCAGCGCATAATCTACCGCGCCGTTCTTCACATACTGATCGGCGACGCTTAGCGCATAGGTGAAACCGGCGCAGGCGGCGGCGACATCAAACGCCGGGCAACCCTTAACGCCCAGCATTGACTGGATCTGGCATGCAGAACTCGGAAACGCGTGCGTGCCGGAGGTGGTCGCAACGATAATCAGACCAATTTGCTCCGCGGACACGCCCGCCATCGCCAGCGCCTGCTTTGCGGCTTCAAAGCCCATCGTAGCAACTGTTTCATGCGCTGCGGCAATACGACGCTCACGGATACCTGTGCGGGTGACAATCCACTCGTCAGAGGTTTCTACCATTTTTTCCAGGTCGGCGTTTGTACGCACTTGCTCGGGCAGATAGCTGCCGGTACCAATAATCTTCGTATACATGTACGCTCAGTCACTCTTGGGTGATATACCCGCCTCGTTCAACCGCCGCGGCGTCAATCGTGGCCATTCGTCCCGCTTTGCTGTCGGGCGTTCACGTCACTGTCGCTTTCCGGCAGCTCGAAACCAGCTGGGTATAAAGATTCCAGGCGCGCGGCGATCCGCTGAGGGATCTGCCGCTGCACCGCCTGCACTGCCTGCTCTATCGCGACGCTAAAGGCGCGTTGATTGGCAGCACCATGACTCTTGATCACGGAACCGCGCAATCCTAACAGACAGGCGCCATTATACTGGTCGGGGTTGAGGTGACTGAATCGCCTCGCCAGGCTTTTTTGTAACCAACGTTTTAGTAACAGCAGCCACCACGACCGTTTTTTGCCCTCTCCCTGAGATTTCAGCAGTGAAAGGAACATTCTGACAACACCTTCCATGGTTTTTAATGTGACGTTGCCCGTGAATCCATCACAAACCAGCACATCGGTTTTTCCGGTCAACAGTTCATTGGCTTCAAGATAGCCGATGTAGTTGAGGGAAGGCAGCGTTTTGAGCACTGCGGCAGCATCGCGGATGCTGCCGAGGCCTTTCATCTCTTCTTCGCCGATGTTCAACAAAGCGACGCGGGGGTTGGCAATGCCGACCACTTCTTCCGCCAGCACCGCGCCCATTACCGCGAACTGCACCAGCATCGTGCTGTCGCAATCGACGTTGGCGCCGAGATCCAGCACCACGGTTTTGCCCTTCTGCTGGTGCGGTAAAACCGTCACCAGCGCCGGCCGCTCAATACCTTCGATCGGTTTGAGCAGCAGTTTCGCCAGACCCATCAGCGCGCCGGTGTTGCCAGCGCTGACGCAGGCTTGCGCCCGCCCTTCTTTCACAAGCTCCAGCGCCACGCGCATTGAGCTTCCGCGACTGCTGCGGATAGCCTGTGCGGGTCGCGCATCACTGGCAATAACTGACTGCGCAGGAATGATCTGCAGACGCGAACGTTGTTCGAAATCAGCTTTGGCGAGTAATGGCGTGATGGCGTCGGGATCGCCGACTAAAAGAAGTGTGAGTTGCGAATTAGAGTTCAGTGCCTGCAGTGCTGCAGGCACCGTCACGGATGGGCCGAAATCGCCCCCCATGACATCTAACGCCAGGGTTAGACGTGTCAAGGTATCGTCGCTGCCCGGTTCGGTGATTCCCCAGTTGCCCGGGGAGTCCTCACTAAGCTTCATCACGCTGGCACCCGCGAATATTCACGCTGCAGACGCAACAATCCGGGCATAAATGCCCCCAGCGACCGGGTTAACCGAGTTTCCAGGGACGCACACGCCCGCCATGGCCTGCAACGGGAAATCCTGCGAGTATCGCGTGATTACTTAGCGATAACCTTGCGACCGCGGTAGAAACCGTCGGCAGTGATGTGGTGACGCAGGTGTTTCTCACCAGAAGTTTTGTCTACAGACAGGCTGGTGACTGCGGTCAGCGCGTCATGGGAACGACGCATGCCACGTTTGGAACGGGTTGGTTTATTCTGTTGTACGGCCATGGACCTTACTCCTCAATTACTTACGCTTTAAGCTGGCTAATACGGCAAATGGGTTTGGTTTTTGTGCCTCTTCAGGCAGTTCGCCAAAGACCATGTCCGCGTCGGACACTTCACAGTGTTCAGAATCATGCACCGGAACTACGGGCAGGGAGAGGATAATTTCATCCTCGACCATTGCCTGCAGGTCGATTTCACCGAATTCGTTAACCTCAATCGGCTCATACGCTTCCGGTAGTGCTTCGGCCTGTTCGTCATTTCTGACGGGGCTAAAACAATACGTGGTGTGGACGTGATGGGAGAACGGTTTCCCGCAACGCTGGCATTCGAGAGTTACCGTTACCTTTGCATCGCCAGTAATAACGGCGAGACGCTGGTTATCGATAGCGAACGACATGCTGCATTCCACATCGCTGTCCACGCTGACTACAGAATCGGTTACACGTTCAACCTGATCGCGGGCATAGATGCCTTCGTAATCAAGGCGTTTTTGAGCCGTGCGTACCGGATCAAGAGTCAGGGGTAATTTTACCTTTTGCATAGGGCGCGCATATTAACTTTGTAATGTCATAGAGTCAAAGAAAAAGGCAGCCTCAGGTTGCCTTTTGCCATTTATTCGCACACATTGCGGCGCATAGTTTAAGATGATGCTCTGCGAAGCGCTATATGTGGATGAAAAAATATGTCTGATCTTATCCTCGCGTCAACCTCTCCCTGGCGGCGCATGCTGCTGGAAAAACTGGGTTTACCGTTTGAATGTGCCGCGCCTGACGTCGACGAAACGCCCCGGCCTGATGAATCCGCACGTCAGCTTGTCACCCGGCTGGCGCAGGCCAAAGCGCAAAGTCTGGCCACACGCTTCCCTAATCACCTTATTATAGGCTCCGATCAGGTTTGCGTGCTGGACGGTGAAATCACCGGCAAACCGCACACCGAGGAAAATGCCCGCAGGCAGTTAAGAAAGGCAAGCGGGTCAATCATTACCTTTTATACCGGACTGGCGCTGTACAACTCTGCCAGCGGCCATCTGCAAACCGAATGCGAACCCTTTGACGTTCACTTTCGCCATCTCAGTGATAAAGAGATAGAAGGCTATGTGCGCAAAGAGAACCCGCTGCAGTGCGCCGGGAGTTTCAAGAGCGAAGGGTTGGGCATTACGCTGTTCGAACGGCTGGAAGGCCGCGACCCGAACACCCTGGTCGGTTTACCCTTAATCGCGCTCTGTCAGATGTTGCGCCGTGAAAACTACAACCCACTGTTAGGCTGAGGCAAAAAAAACGGCGGAACTGATTCCGCCGTTGCGCTTATTTGCTCTTCCGTAGCACCTGTAAACAGTGCTTCAGCTGGTTGTCCAGCGGCGCCTCAACGCGCATCACCTCCCCGCTCCCCGGGTGGGTAAACTTCAGCGCCGCCGCGTGCAGGAACAGGCGGTTTAAGCCGGTAGCGGACAGCTGCTTGTCGAACTCGCGGTCGCCATAGCGGTCGTCAAAAGCGATAGGATGGCCGGCATACTGGGTATGAACGCGGATCTGATGCGTGCGGCCGGTGACCGGGCTGCAGCGCACCAGCGTGGCGAATTCGTAACGCTCTTCCACTTTAAAGCGCGTTTCCGACGGCTTGCCTTCCTGACTCACGCGAACGATGCGCTCCCCGCTCTGCAGAATATTCTTCAACAGCGGGGCCTGGACCACTTTGGTATGCGACTGCCACTGGCCGCGCACCAGCGCCAGATAATCTTTCTGCATGCCTTTATCGCGCAGTTGCTCGTGCAGCGAACGCAGCGCTGAGCGCTTTTTCGCCACCAGCAGCACGCCGGAGGTATCCCGGTCGAGACGATGCACCAGCTCAAGGAAGCGCGCCTCCGGGCGCAGGGCGCGCAGCCCTTCAATCACGCCGAAGCTCAGGCCGCTGCCGCCGTGTACCGCGGTACCAGAAGGCTTATTGAGCACCAGAATATGATCGTCTTCATAGAGGATCACCTCAGAGAGCGCGGCCACTTTCTGCAGGTGCGGCGATACCGCCTCTTCTTCACGCTCCGCCACGCGTACCGGCGGGATACGGACTTCATCGCCCGCTTCCAGCTTATACTCCGGCTTCACGCGCTTTTTGTTTACCCGCACCTCGCCTTTACGCAGGATGCGATAAATCATGCTCTTCGGTACGCCTTTCAATTGCGTACGCAAAAAGTTGTCGATACGTTGCCCCGCTTCATCAGCAGCAATGGCAACCATTTTTACGGTTGGGGTCTCAGTTTTCATGGTGCGCGATTCTAAATAGCCGGACGCATTAGCGCCACTCATTTTTATATGCTTATATTTATCATTATCCTGTTTTCACGGTTTACCTGACCGCCATTTTGTTTGTTATTAGAACAATCTGTATGGGCAGGTGATAAAACTGTGAGTAACCGGGTGATAAAAGGTGAAAGTCAACTTGCTATAACAAGGTTAGCAATGGAATAATGAGACCGTTTTCCGTATTGCATCTTGTTAGAACAAGACATTAGCGGAATGACCAATTTTGTCTGACCGATCGCCCACGCAGCAATGGCGTAAGACGTTGTGATCTTTCAGACAGTTAGCGGGCTGCGGGTTGCAGTCCTTACCGGTACAGGCTCTATGGATTTCAAGTCGCAGGAAGGCGTCAACTCCGGGACTCCCGGGAGCTCATCTGGATCGCCAGATCGAGGTGAGCAGGTTAAGCCACCATGCCTGCAACGCGAAAGACGACGAGTATAAATGGAATATTCTCTGGTGATACATCCCAGGCTGTTCCCCTGAATAATTGCGCTGTGTTTCCGTTTGAAACACAGGCGACCGACACTCTGCGCCTCTTAAGCGCGCGACAACCGTGAGGTTGGCGACGTGAACCAGACACGAGGCCATCGGTTTTCCCCCGGAAAGGCATTACTCTGCCCGCAGCTTAGTCGTCAATGTAAGAATAATGAGTAAGTTACGATGAAAAGAATGTTAATCAACGCAACTCAGCAGGAAGAGTTGCGCGTCGCCCTTGTTGATGGGCAGCGCCTGTACGACCTGGATATCGAAAGCCCCGGGCACGAACAGAAAAAAGCGAACATCTACAAAGGCAAAATCACCCGCATTGAACCCAGCCTTGAAGCCGCGTTTGTTGATTACGGCGCCGAGCGTCATGGTTTCCTCCCCCTCAAAGAAATCGCCCGCGAATACTTCCCCGCCAACTACAATGCGCATGGTCGTCCTAATATCAAAGACGTACTGCGGGAAGGTCAGGAAGTTATCGTGCAGATTGATAAAGAAGAACGCGGCAACAAAGGCGCTGCGCTCACCACCTTTATCAGCCTGGCGGGCAGCTATCTGGTACTGATGCCGAACAACCCGCGCGCCGGGGGAATTTCCCGCCGTATCGAGGGCGACGACCGTACCGAACTGAAAGAAGCGCTGGCGAGCCTGGAGCTTCCGGACGGCATGGGCCTGATCGTTCGCACCGCTGGCGTCGGCAAATCCGCCGAAGCCCTGCAGTGGGACCTGAGCTTCCGCCTGAAGCACTGGGAAGCGATTCAGAAAGCCGCGGAAAGCCGTCCGGCGCCGTTCCTGATCCACCAGGAAAGCAACGTCATTGTCCGCGCCTTCCGTGACTACCTGCGCCAGGACATCGGCGAAATCCTGATCGATAACCCGAAAGTGCTTGAGCTGGCGCGCCAGCATATCGCCGCGCTGGGTCGTCCGGATTTCAGCAGCAAAATCAAACTGTACACCGGTGAAATCCCGCTGTTCAGCCATTATCAGATCGAATCGCAAATTGAGTCCGCCTTCCAGCGCGAAGTGCGCCTGCCTTCCGGCGGGTCTATCGTTATCGATAGCACCGAAGCGCTGACCGCGATCGATATCAACTCCGCCCGCGCCACCCGCGGCGGCGATATCGAAGAGACAGCCTTCAATACCAACCTCGAAGCGGCTGACGAAATTGCCCGCCAGCTGCGTCTGCGCGACCTCGGCGGCCTGATCGTTATCGACTTCATCGATATGACCCCGGTTCGCCACCAGCGCGCCGTGGAGAATCGTCTGCGCGAAGCCGTCCGTCAGGACCGGGCGCGCATTCAGATCAGCCATATTTCGCGCTTCGGCCTGCTGGAGATGTCCCGTCAGCGCCTGAGCCCGTCGCTGGGCGAGTCCAGCCACCACGTCTGCCCGCGCTGCTCCGGCACCGGCACCGTGCGTGATAACGAATCGCTGTCGCTCTCTATTCTGCGTCTGATCGAAGAAGAAGCGCTGAAAGAGAATACCAAAGAAGTCCACGCCATTGTTCCGGTACCGATCGCCTCCTATCTGCTGAACGAAAAACGTGCCGCAGTGAGCGCTATCGAATCCCGTCAGGGCGATGTGCGCGTTATTATCGTGCCAAACGACGAAATGCAAACGCCGCACTACTCCGTCCTGCGCGTGCGCAAAGGTGAAGAAACCTCAACGCTGAGCTATCTGCTGCCGAAGCTGCATGAAGAAGAAATGGCGCTGCCAGGCGACGATGAGCCGGCGGAGCGGAAACGTCCGGAACAGCCGGCCCTGGCCGCTTTTGTCATGCCAGATGCGCCGCCAGCCCCGATGCTCGAAGAGCCTGCCGCCGCGCCTGTCGCCGCAGCGGCACCGGTCGCGGCCGCCGCACCGGCGCAGCCTGGCCTGCTCTCACGCTTCTTCAGCGCGCTGAAGAATATCTTCTCTGGCGCCGAAGAGGCCAAACCGGCTGAAGTTCAGGTCGAGAAGAAAGCGGAAGAAAAACCGGAGCGTCAGCAGGAGCGTCGTAAACCGCGCGCCAACAACCGCCGCGACCGCAACGACCGCCGTGATAACCGCGACAATCGTGACAACCGCGATAACCGTGACAATCGCGACACCCGTGCGGACAATGCCGAGGGCCGTGAACCGCGCGAATCGCGTGAAGAGAACCGTCGCAACCGTCGCGAGAAGCCGTCGCAGAACGTGGAAGCCCGTGATGTTCGCCAAACCTCAGGCGACGACGCGGAGAAAGCGAAATCCCGTGACGAGCAGCAGCCGCGCCGCGAACGCACCCGCCGCCGCAGTGACGACAAACGTCAGGCGCAGCAGGAAGCCAAAGCGCAGACTCGCGAAGAGCCGGTTGTGCAGGAGACGGAGCAGGAAGAGCGTGTACAAACTCTGCCGCGTCGTAAACCGCGCCAGCTGGCACAGAAAGTGCGCGTTGAGTCCGCTGTCGTCGAGCCAGTTGCCGAGATCGTGCCAGAAGCCGTAGTGGCTGAAGTTATCGCTCCGCACAGCGAGCCGGTGAAAGCCGAGCTGCCGGCAGGGGTGGAGAGCGTTGCGGACCAGGACGAAAATGGCGAATCCCGTGAAGCGAACGGTATGCCGCGTCGCTCACGTCGCTCCCCGCGTCACCTGCGCGTCAGCGGTCAGCGTCGTCGTCGCTATCGTGACGAACGCTATCCGACCCAGTCGCCTATGCCGCTGACCGTAGCCTGCGCATCGCCGGAGATGGCTTCCGGTAAAGTCTGGATCCGCTACCCGGTGGTTCGTCCGCAGGATCAGCAGCCGGAAGAGGTTCAGGTTCAGGACGCCAGCGTCGCGAAAACTGTCGAGGCCGTAGCGGCCCCGGTTGCCGTCGTTGAAACCGTTACCGCTGCGCCGGTCACCGTCGAGCCGGCTACCATGGAACCAGTAACCGCTGAGCCGGTAGTCGTCGAGCCGGTAGCGGCCGCCGAGCCGCTGGTCGTTGATGCTGCGGAAGTTGTCGCGCCAGCAGCCGTCGAGCCAGCGCCTCAGGAGCCGGTCACCGAAGCACCGGCTGTCGAAGCGCCTCAGGCTATCGCGCCAGTGACGCTCGACGCCGAGCCGGTGGTGGTAGAACCTGAAGCGGTGGAAACGACGCCTGTCGTTGCAGCGCCAGTGGAAACCATCTCCCCGGCCGCAGAAACCGTGGAGCAAGCGCCAGTGACCGAAGCGGCCCCTGCCGAACCGGTCAAAGCCGAGCCCCCGGTGAGCAAGCCGGTCGTAGTGGCGGGTCATCGCCATGCCACCGCGCCAATGACCCGTGCGCCAGCTCCGGACTATGTCCCGGAAGCACCGCGTCACAGCACCTGGGTGCGCCCGCCGTTCGCCTTTGAAGGTAAAGGCGCCGCCGGTGGTCATAGCGCGACCCATAAAGCCACCGCTGAACCGACTCGCCCACAGCCCGTCGAGTAAGCGTGCTTAATAAAAAAACCGGCCTTTGGCCGGTTTTTTTATGCGCTTTGCGGACGCTGCATCCCGGCGAGATCCGGCATGATCTCCCGCATCAGGTCGAGGAACTTACGCAGGCGTGTCGGGTAATAGCGCGCCCAGGGATAAACCAGATGAACCGGCAGCGAGGCGGGTCGCCACTGCGGGAACAGCTCAATCAGCCGTCCGGCGGCAATATCCTCCACGACCGTCCAGCTGGACACCATCGCCACCCCCAGCCCCGCCAGCGCGGTGTTGCGCGCGACGTAAAGACTGTCAGTGCTCAGACAGGGAGTAATCGCTGTAGAGACAATCTGCCCGCTTGCCTGATGCCTGAGCCGTACCTCATGCTGATAAAAGGTATTAATGGCGATCCATGGCAGGCCCGATAACGCCTCCAGCGAGGTTAACGGCGGATACTTCGCCAGCAGCTCAGGAGAAGCCACTACGCAGCGCGGCACTTCCGCCAGCAGTACGGATACCGTTGCTGGATCCACCTCCGCCCCCACGCGAATAGCGCAGTCGATATTATCGCTGAGGAAGTCGACGGTATTATCGTTTAGCATCCACTCCACCGACAGCTGCGGATGGCGCTGTAGAAATGCCACCAGCGGCGCCAGCAGCTGCTGCTGGCCAAACGCGTGGGGCGCCCGCACTCGCAGAACGCCCACCGGCCGATCGTCGGCAATACGCAGGTCATCCTCCAGCGCCAGCCAGGCGTCCACCACCTGACGGGCGTGACGATAACAGCGTTCGCCATCGTCAGTGAGCTTCATCGCATGGGTGGTGCGCAGGATCAGCTTAACCCCCAGCAGCCCTTCAAGGGACTGCAGGCGGCGGCTGACGGTCGCCTGGGTAGTGTCCATCTGCCCTGCGGCGGCGGAGAGCGATCCGGCCTCTACGATGCGGATATAGGTGCGCATCAGCTCAATGCGGTCTATACGCTCTTGTCTTTTCATTTTCCTTTTGCCTATACGTGCTACGTATAACCGTTTTACCACCAGCCCGGCTACCGCGCCAGTCGCGTTCAGGGAAAAATAGCCCCATCGCATCTATGAGGCATTGAACATGACACCGACTTCCCTTTCCACCCGCGACGCAGGCTGGATTATCTTCATTCTCGCACTCGGCGCCGGCTTTAGCGTCGCCTCTATTTACTACGCGCAGCCGCTGCTGCCGTTGATGGGCGCCAATCTCCACCTGACTGTAGAAGGTATGGGTCTGGTCCCTACCCTGACGCAGGCGGGTTATGCGCTCGGCATTCTGTTCCTGCTCCCGCTCGGCGACCGCCACGATCGCCGCCGGCTGATCCTGGTGAAAAGCGCGCTGCTGGCGCTCCTGCTGCTCCTGTGCAGCCTCACCGGCCAGCTCAGCTCATTGCTGGTGGTCAGTCTGCTGATCGGTATGGCGGCGACCATGGCGCAGGATATCGTCCCGGCGGCGGCGATCCTCGCCCCGGCGGGCAAGCAGGGAAAAATGGTGGGCACGGTGATGACCGGGCTGCTGCTGGGGATCCTGCTCTCCCGGACGGTCAGCGGCGTGGTGGGCGCCGTATTCGGCTGGCGGGTGATGTATCAGGCGGCGGCGGTCAGCGTCGCGCTGATTGGCCTGGTAATGTGGCGCGTCCTGCCGCGCTTCGCTGTGCACTCGACGCTGAGCTATCCGCAGCTGATGGCCTCGATGGCGCATCTGTGGCAGCGTTACCCGGCATTACGCCGCGCCGCGCTAGCTCAGGGCGCGCTCTCTATCGCCTTTAGCGCCTTCTGGTCGACGCTGGCGGTGATGCTCTCCGAACACTATCACATGGGCAGCGCAGTAGCGGGCGGTTTCGGTATCGCCGGGGCCGCCGGGGCGCTGGCCGCGCCGCTTGCCGGCGGTCTGGCCGATAAATTTGGCGCCGGTAAGGTGACACAGATGGGTGCGGCGCTGGTCACCCTCTCCTTTGCCCTGATGTTTATGCTGCCGCTGCTGCCAGTGCACGCTCAGTTGGCGCTGATTGCCCTGTCGGCGATTGGCTTTGACCTTGGCCTGCAGTCAAGCCTGGTGGCGCATCAGAACCTGGTATATGGCCTTGAGCCACAGGCCCGCGGCCGCCTCAACGCCCTGCTGTTCACCGTGGTGTTTATCGGGATGTCGCTGGGGTCGGTGCTGGGCAGTAAGCTGTACGTGCTGGCCGGCTGGAACGGAGTGGTCACGCTGGCAGTGATCACTGGCGCGCTAGCCCTGGCGATCCGTCTGCTGGAGAATGCCCGCATCCTCGCTGCCGAACGCAGCGCATCATAAAAAAAACCCCGCTTCGCCTGCGGCGAAGCGGGGTTTTTCTACCCTCACAACCGCTTACGCCGTGCGACGGACAAACTCTTTCACGCGGAAGCCCAGCACCAGCAGCGTGGCGAAATAGGCTACCACCCCGGCGATAACCACCGCCAGCAAACGCATCAGACGGAACGGCATCGTCCCCAGCGACCACTCAGGCATGAGATGCATGACGCCCAGCAGCGCCGCGGCCATAACCAGCACTGCAATAATCAGACGTAGCAGGAAGGCCAACCAGCCTGGCTGCGGGGTGAAAATTTTCTGTTTACGCAGCTGCCAGTAGAGCAGCGCGGCGTTCAGGCAGGCCGCCAGGCCGATGGACAGCGACAGACCCGCATGCTTCAGCGGGCCGATAAACGCCAGGTTCATTACCTGGGTCATAATCAGGGTGATAATAGCAATCTTGACCGGGGTCTTGATGTCCTGACGGGAATAGAAGCCCGGCGCCAGCACTTTCACCACGATAAGGCCCATCAGCCCCACGGAATAAGCCACCAGCGCGCGCTGGGTCATCGCCGCGTCAAAGGCGCTGAATTTGCCGTACTGGAACAGAGCCACGGTTAGCGGTTTGGCGAGGATCCCCAGCGCCACCGCGCTCGGCAGCGCCAGCAGAAAACAGAGACGCAGTCCCCAGTCCATCAGCCGGCAATACTCGTCATGGTTACCGCTGGCGAAGCTTTTTGACAGCGATGGCAGCAGGATAGTGCCGAGCGCCACGCCCAGCACGCCGGAGGGAAACTCCATCAGGCGGTCGGCATAATACATCCACGACACCGAGCCCGACACGAGGAATGAGGCGAAAATGGTATTGATGATAAGGGAGATCTGGCTTACCGACACGCCAAGGATCGCCGGCCCCATCTGCTTCACCACCCGCATCGCGCCGGCATCTTTCAGATTAATTCGCGGCAGGACCAGCATGCCAATCTTCTTCAGATGCGGCAGCTGGTAAGCCAGCTGCAGCACGCCGCCGACCGTCACCGCCCAGGCCAGCGCCAGCACCGGCGGATGGAAATACGGCGCGGCAAACAGCGCAAAGCCAATCATACTGACGTTGAGGAACGTCGGCGCAAAGGCCGGCACCGAGAAGCGGTTCCAGGTATTGAGGATCGCCCCCACCAGCGAAGCCAGGGAGATCAGCAAAATATAGGGAAAGGTAATACGCAGCAGCTGGGTGGTTAGCGCAAACTTATCGGCGGTATCGGCAAAGCCGGGCGCAGTAATGGTGATTACCCACGGCGCCGCCAGCATCCCGATAACGGTAACGATAGCCAGGGCCAGGGTCAGCAGCCCGGAGACGTATGAGACAAACACGCGGGTGGCATCTTCGCCCTGCTTGCTTTTATATTCGGCAAGGATCGGCACAAACGCCTGTGAGAAGGCGCCTTCGGCAAAAATACGCCGCAGCAGGTTAGGCAGTTTGAAGGCGACAAAAAAGGCATCGGTCGCCATCCCGGCGCCAAAAATACGCGCCACAATCGCATCGCGGGCAAAGCCCAGCACGCGCGAAAACATGGTCATCGAACTGACTGCCGCCAGTGATTTTAAAAGGTTCATTACGCTGTTATTCCAAACCCTGGAGTAAAACGCCCGCAAATGCGGGCGCTGGAAAGTGGCGATAGTCTACCGGGTTCAACATGAATTACTACTGTCAGTTGTTACAATGGATTATTCGCTAATGGCGTCGCGCCACAGTTTCTCAACGATCCGCTGAGCCAGCAGCGCCTGTTCGCCTGCAGTTTCAGGAACTGTCTGATTTTGCACGCATTCGATAAAATGGCGCGCGCAGCCGACAAAGCCGCGCTGCTCAAGGGTGGTTTGCCAGCCGGCAACCGGGCGCTGGACCACGCCATGACCGCACTCCTCCTGCCATTCGCGCATCTCGCTGACGGCATATAGCCCGCCATCCGTGACCGCCTGCACCCACTCGCGCTGGCTGCCTGCGCGACGATGCATGCTGGTGGTGACCTGCAGCCGGGGCGAACTGAACTGATGTTCGGCATAGAGCATTTCGCCCTGCGGGGTGATCTTCAGCGCGCCGCCGCGCAGACGTGCCTGACCGTCGGCCAGCCATAGCGCGGTATCCACCACGTGCAGATAGTCATCAAGCAGCGTAAAGCGCAGATCGTTGCCGACGCTATCGCTACGGTGTTTATCCATCCGCAGCGAGGCCGCCTCGCCCAGCCGCCCCTTCAGCTCCCGATAGAGCGGCGCGAAGCGGCGATTAAAACCGACCATCAACGTCAGTCGACGTCGCGCCGCCAGCTCGACCAGCGTCTCCGCCTCACTCAGCTTGTCCGCCAATGGTTTATCCACACAAACATGAACCCCGGCATTCAGTAAGTGATTCACTACTTCATAATGTGAAGCCGTCGAGGTATGGACAAAGACCGCATCGCACTGTGCCGCCAGGGCATCGAGGGAATCAGCGTATGGCATCCGCCAGGTTTCGCAGATCCGCAGCGCCTTCTCTTTACCCGGCGACCAGGCCGCCTGCAGCGTCCAGCTTTCCGCCGCCCCCAGCACCGGCAGCCACGCTTTCTGCGCAATGCTGCCTAAGCCGACCACCCCAATGCGCAATCTTGTCCCCACGTTTTAGTCTCCCAGATGGTGTAACAGCGAATCGAGGCGCGCTTTCAGCTCCGCCACCTCGCCCTCCAGCGCTTCAACCCTGGCGCGCAGATCGCCGTCATCGTCCAGCGGCGCGAGAGCTTCCACTGTGGTGATCAGCGTGTCCATATCGTCGCAAAACAGATGCATATAGCGGCTTTCCCGTTTTCCCGGCTCCCGGGGCAGCCGGGCGACGAAGGGGCCATCTTCGCGCGTCGTCAGCCCTTCCAGCACGCTTTCCACTTCCGCCATATCGCTGAACTCATACATCCGCTGCGCCCGGCTGCGTAGTTCGCCCGGCGTCTGAGCACCGCGCAGCAGCAGCGTCGTGACCACCGCAACCTCGCCGGCGCTAAGCTTCAGATCGCCAAATTCAGAGTTGCAAAAGCGCTGTTCATACTTGGTGACGCGATTACCGAATCCGCTGACCGTGCGCAGATAGTGCCGTTTCACCAGCGTATCCAGCAGGGCCTGGACCTCGCTTTCGCTCAGCGACATCACTGGCTCGCGGTTGGTTTTCTGATTGCAGGCGGTCACCACAGCATTTACCGACAGCGGATACTGCTCGGGGGTAGTGACCTGCTTTTCCAGCAGGCAGCCAATGACGCGCGCTTCATGCGCAGTTAACTGATATTTCATCCTCTCTCCTTAACGTCCCGCAGACCAGTCCGGCGTCGTTAGCGCCGTCAGTACATGGTCACGCCACTGCCCGTCAATCAGCAGATAATCTTTGGCGTAACCCTCTTTTTCAAACCCCAACCGCGCCAGCAGCGCGCCGCTGCGCTGATTATGCGGCATGTAGTTGGCCATAATGCGATGAATATGCTGCGTGCGCTGCATATAGCGAATCGCCGACGTCAGCGCTTCAAACATCAGCCCCTGCCCCTGCCACTTCTCGCCAATGGAATAGCCAAGATAACAGGCATGGAAAGATCCGCGCACCACGTTGGAGAAATTCGCCACACCGATGATCTCTTTTTCCTCAGGGTCGAGCAGCGCGAAATAAAAAGCTGACCCCTGCTTATGAAACTCAGCGATCATCGACAGACGCGCCTGCCATCCGGAGGGATAGCAGTGGCTGTCGTCACGAACCGGCTCCCAGGGTTTTAAGAACGCTTTATTTTCGGCGTAATAATCGGCCAGACGCCAGGCGTCACGATCGTGAACCAGGCGCACCACCAGCCGGTCCGTCGTCAAACGCACCTTCGGCACGTTACTGCGATAGCCAAACATTTCCTTTTTCAGTCCCCCTGACTTCACTCTTGCTTTCATCACTATACCTTTCCTGCACGATAGTGTGAAAACAGCAACATACCATTTTCTGCGCCATCTCCTCTTTTCGATGAATAGGCTCAATCGATCTTGCTTTTTGATAAAAAAATATTGTCGCAAGGGTGCTGGGAAAAGCAGCAGATTGCCCGCAGAATATCCTCGCTTATCTCTATTTTTCCCTGGAGGGGAAATGTCCCGCGTCTCGCAGGCAAGGAGCCTGGGTAAATATTTCCTGTTAGTCGATAACATGCTGGTCGTGCTGGGCTTTTTTGTCGTTTTTCCGCTGATTTCCATCCGCTTTGTCGATCAGATGGGCTGGGCAGCGCTGATGGTCGGCATTGCGCTCGGCCTGCGCCAGCTGGTACAGCAGGGATTAGGCATCTTTGGCGGCGCCATCGCCGACCGCTTCGGCGCGAAACCGATGATCGTCACCGGTATGCTGATGCGTGCCGGCGGTTTCGCGGCGATGGCCGTCGCCCATGAGCCGTGGGTGCTGTGGTTCTCGTGCATACTCTCCGGACTCGGCGGTACACTGTTCGATCCGCCGCGGGCGGCGCTGGTGGTTAAGCTGGTGCGTCCGCATCAGCGCGGCCGCTTTTTCTCCATCCTGATGATGCAGGATAGCGCCGGCGCGGTGATTGGCGCGCTGCTGGGCAGCTGGCTGCTGCAGTATGATTTTCGCCTGGTGTGCAGCGCCGGCGCCGCGCTGTTTATCGCCTGCGCCGCGTTTAACGCCTGGTATCTGCCGGCATGGAAGCTCTCGACGGTGAAAACGCCGATTCGTGAGGGGCTGGGCCGGGTGCTGCGGGACAAACGCTTCGTCACCTATGTCCTGACGCTAACCGGCTATTATATGCTGGCGGTACAGGTGATGCTGATGCTGCCGATCATGGTGAATGATATCGCCGGCTCGCCGGCCGCAGTGAAATGGATGTACGCCATCGAAGCCACCATTTCGCTCACCCTGCTCTATCCTATTGCCCGTTGGAGCGAAAAACGCTTCCGCCTTGAGCACCGGCTGATGGCCGGTCTGCTGGTGATGACCCTGGCCATGCTCCCCATCGGGATGACCAGCAGTTTACAGCAGCTGTTTACCCTGATTTGCCTGTTTTACATCGGCTCTATCATTGCCGAACCCGCCCGCGAGACGCTGGGCGCTTCGCTGGCGGACGCCCGGGCGCGTGGCAGCTATATGGGTTTCAGCCGTCTGGGGCTCGCCTTCGGCGGCGCGCTGGGTTACGCGGGCGGCGGCTGGCTGTTTGATGCCGGGAAAGCCGTCGGCCAGCCCGAACTGCCGTGGCTGATGCTCGGCGCCATCGGGGTTATCACCTTCCTGGCGCTATGGTGGCAATTCAGTCCGAAACGCTCTGCCTCCGGTATGCTGGAGCCGCGCACCTGATGCGCGCGGCGGCGGTTTCTCCTGCTTTCAGCCTATTCTGCTGGCGCGATGGGTGCTGACAGATCATGATGCTTTGTGTCAGGATGAAGGAAGGTATGAGCTTGAGGAACCCCATGAAAAAGATATTGATCGCCGCCGCGCTAATTGTCAGCGGCCTGCTGAGCGGCTGTAATCAGCTGACCCAATACACGGTAAGCGAGCAGGAGATTAACCAGGCCCTGCAGAAGCGAAACCATTTCGCCAAAGATATTGGTCTGAAAGGCGTTGCCGACGCCCATATCGAACTGCAGAACCTGACCAGCGCTATCGGGCGCGAGGAGCCGGGCAAAGTCACCCTGAGCGGGATCGCCAACGTCGATCTTAACTCCCTGTTCGGCACGCAGAAAGCGACGATCGATCTGAAGCTCAAAGCGCTGCCAACCTTTGACCGAGAGAAAGGCGCCATCTTCCTGCAGGAAATGGAAGTGGTCGATGCCAAAGTGGCGCCGGAGAAGCTGCAGTCGGTTATTCAGGCCCTGCTCCCCTACCTGAATCAGTCTCTGCGCAGCTACTTCAGCCAGCAGCCGGCTTATGTCCTGCGTGAGGACGCCAGCACCGGCGAAGCGCTGGCGAAGAAATACGCCAAAGGTATAGAGGTGAAGCCAGGCGAGATTGTCATCCCCTTTACCAATTAATCTCCAGGGCGCTACGGCGCCCTGAATTTTTTACGGAAATGAGTGCAAAGGAAAACGTTTACGCTTATCCTTAGTGCCCGGCAAAAAACAGCCCTGATGACTGAACCTATTAGCCGGAGCCTTCCATGACAGCACAATCCCAGGTATTGAAAATCCGCCGCCCAGACGACTGGCATATCCATCTGCGCGATGACGATATGCTGAAAACCGTCGTGCCTTATACCAGTGAGTTTTATGGCCGGGCGATCGTGATGCCGAATCTGGTGCCGCCTGTCACCACCGTCGCGGCGGCTATCGCTTACCGCCAGCGCATTATGGACGCCGTGCCGGCCGGGCATGATTTTACCCCGCTGATGACCTGCTATCTGACAGACTCTCTCGACCCAGCGGAGCTGGAACGCGGCTTTAACGAAGGGGTGTTCACCGCCGCCAAGCTCTACCCGGCCAATGCCACCACTAACTCCAGCCACGGCGTCACCAGCACCGACGCCATTATGCCAGTGCTGGAGCGGATGGAAAAACTGGGGATGCCGTTGCTCGTTCACGGCGAAGTCACTCACGCCGAGATTGATATTTTCGATCGTGAAGCGCGCTTTATTGAGACGGTGATGGAGCCCCTGCGCCAGCGCCTGCCCGGCCTGAAAGTGGTTTTTGAACATATCACCACCAAAGACGCCGCCGAGTACGTGCGTGACGGTAATGAACTGCTGGCTGCTACCATCACCCCGCAGCATCTGATGTTCAACCGCAACCATATGCTGGTGGGCGGCATTCGCCCTCACCTGTACTGTCTGCCGGTACTTAAACGCAATATTCATCAGCAGGCTCTGCGGGAGCTGGTCGCCAGCGGCTTCAGCCGCGCCTTCCTCGGCACCGACTCCGCACCGCACGCCCGCCACCGTAAGGAAGCCAGCTGTGGCTGCGCCGGCTGCTTTAACGCCCCGACCGCCCTCGGCAGCTACGCCACGGTGTTTGAAGAAATGAACGCTCTGCAGCACTTTGAGGCTTTCTGCTCGCTGAACGGCCCACGCTTCTACGGTCTGCCGGTCAATGAGAGCTACGTTGAACTGGTGCGTGAAGAGACGACCGTTGTGGACAGCATTGCCCTGCCTAATGACACCCTGGTGCCCTTCCTGGCGGGTGAAACCGTTCGCTGGACCGTGAAGAAATAAAAACGCAGCCCCCTGTTGTCAACGCCAACCGGATACTGTATAAATAACCAGTATCAAACGCAGGGGGCAATTATGCGCATTGAAGTGTCTATCGCCAAAACGACCGCCTTACCTAACGGCGCGCTGGAAGCGCTGAATAACGAACTCTCTCGCCGTATCGCCGAGCAATTCCCGGCCATCGATAGCCAGGTGAGCGTCCGCTACGCCACCGGTAATCAGCTCTCGGTGTTTGGCGCCCTGAAAGAAGACAAAGACCGGATAAGCGAAATCCTGCAGGAAACATGGGAAAGCGCGGACGACTGGTTTGTCCACGATCTCTCCTGAAGCATGGCGGGATCCAGTTACTCTGGTTTGCTCCCTCATTGTGCTTTTTTTGCCGGGTCGCCCCGGCTTTTTTTATCCCCTCTTCTGTTCAGAATAGTCCTGATTATTCTGCTCAATATCGACTAAAGTGGCCATTTTACGCGCTTATCTTGAGTAAAAAAGCGGCAAAAGAAGAAAATCATGCTGCCTTTCATTTAATTTCTCGAGTTTATTCTTGATCCCTGATATAATTAACTTGCTTCAAAAAATATGCATTAAACCTCGAGAATTGTTGTCTTTTAACATATGAATAAGGGGTTATGATGGAAAAAAATAATGAAGTCATTCAGACCCATCCCCTCGTTGGATGGGACATCAGCACCGTTGATAGCTACGATGCGCTGATGTTGCGCCTGCACTACCAGAACCCCACTCAAGAAAACAGTAATGATGCTGAGATCGGCCAGACGCTATGGCTAACGACGGACGTCGCACGTCAGTTTATTTCAATCCTGGAAGCAGGCATTGCGAAGATTGAATCTGGCGAATACCAGGAAAACGAGTACCGCCGACATTAACGCGGCTTGCGAATGACTTAACATTAAACTTAACAGGCACCTGCGGGTGCCTGAATTATTTTCGGGCTTGTATAAGCACAGGGAGTTAATTACCCTGCTAACAAGGCAATTACCCGGAACTCACCATGCAATACGATCTTATCATTATTGGCAGCGGCTCCGTCGGCGCCGCCGCTGGCTATTATGCGCGCCGTGCCGGACTCAATGTTCTGATGACCGATGCCCATCAACCTCCCCACCAGGAAGGCAGCCATCACGGCAGCAGCCGTCTTATCCGTCACGCCTATGGCGAAGGTGAGAAATATGTTCCGCTGGTGCTGCGTGCCCAGCAGCTATGGGATGAACTGGCAGAGATCAGTGGCGAAGCCGTGTTTGAACGCACCGGCGTCATTAACCTCGGCCCCGCCAGCTCCGCTTTTCTCGCCAACGTCGCCGCCAGCGCCCGTGCGTTCCAGCTTGAGGTGGAAGAGCTTGATGCCCAGGCCGTGATGCAGCGCTGGCCGGAGATACGCCTCCCCGATGACTATCGGGCGATTTTCGAACCCGCTTCCGGCGTACTGCGCAGCGAACTGGCCGTCGAAACCTGGATCCGACTGGCGCGGGAAGCAGGCTGCGCGCAGCTATTCAACTGTCCGGTCTCGGCTATTCATCACCATGCTGACGGGATCACCATCGATACCCTCGACGGTGAATATCATGGTAAAAAGCTGCTGGTCAGCGCCGGCACCTGGGTTACCCGCCTGCTGCCGGATCTCCCCATCCAGCCGGTACGCAAGGTCTTCGCCTGGTACCAGGCCGATGGCCGTTACAGCAGCAAAAATCATTTCCCGGCATTCACCGGCGAGTTGCCCAACGGCGATCAATATTACGGCTTCCCGGCGGAAGATAATGAACTGAAGATTGGCAAGCATAACGGCGGCCAGCCGATCTCCACCCCGCAGGAACGGGTAGCGTTTGGCGCTGTCGCCAGCGATGGTTCCGAATCCTTCCCGTTTTTGCGTAACGTCCTGCCTGGCATCGGCGGCTGCCTGCACGGCGCCTCCTGTACCTACGACAATACCGTCGATGAGGACTTTATTATCGATACGTTGCCAGGCAGGCCAGACACGCTGCTGATCACCGGGCTGAGCGGCCACGGCTTTAAGTTTGCGCCGGTGCTGGGCGAAATTGCCAGTCAGTTTGCTCAGGGCGAAGCATCGAGCTTCAATCTGGCCCCCTTTTCTCTGGCGCGCTTTAACGCGTAATGGAATGCGGCACTTTTGCCGTCGGGTAAAGAAACGGCCTCTGCTGAGGCCGTTAGTGATTGAGAGCGGTTATGCGTCGCCTGTTTAATATGCTGGTCAACAACGTGCGCGAGCATTTTATGATCTACCTGGCGCTCTGGCTGCTGCTGGCGATCATCGATCTCGTCTGGTTATGGTTTTTCTGACGGCTCCGGATCGAGGATCCCGAGTTTGGTATTCAGCCGGCCACGGGATTTATTAAAGATTTTGTTGCCGTTTTCACGCCCGGCGCGCAGCTTACGCTGCTCCTCTTCCGGTAGCTTATGCTCTTCCATGCAGGCTTCGCTACAGCAGCCGGCAAACTTCTCGGCGCAGCTCGGGCACTGGATAAACAGCAGATGGCAGCCATCGTTCAGGCAGTTAGTATGGGTGTCGCACGGCGCGCCGCACTGATGACAGTGCGCGATAACGTCATTGGAGATCCGCTCGCCCATCCGCTCATCAAAGACAAAGTTTTTGCCAATGAAGCGCACCGGTAGCCCCTGCTCGCGGGCGCGACGGGCGTACTCGATGATGCCACCCTCGATGTGCCAGACCTTATTGAAGCCGTTATGCTTCATCCAGGCGCTGGCTTTTTCACAGCGAATGCCGCCGGTGCAATACATGACAATTTTCTTGTCTTTATGGTCCTGCATCATTTCCACGGCTTTCGGCAGCTGGTCGCGGAAGGTATCCGCCGGGATCTCCAGCGCGTTTTCGAAATGGCCCACCTCATATTCATAGTGGTTGCGCATATCGATAAACACGGCATCCGGATCGTCAAGCATCGCGTTGACTTCCGCCGCCTTGAGATACTCCCCCACATTGGAGGCGTCAAACGAGGGATCGTCGATGCCGTCGGCGACGATACGATCGCGAACTTTCAGGCGCAGCACCCAGAAAGACTTACCATCGTCCTCCACGGCGATATTGAAACGCAGCCCCGCCAGCGCCGGATCGAAGCCATAGAGAAACTCACGCAGAGCCTCAACGTTGCTTTGCGGCACGCTGATTTGCGCGTTGATCCCTTCCCGGGCCAGATAGATGCGGCCAAAGACCTTCAGCTGGGTTAAGGCAACCCACAGCGCATCGCGGGTCGCCTGCGGGTCGACAATGGTGAAATATTTATAGAATGAGATCGTCGTGCGCGGCTCGGTTTCAGCCAGCATTTGCGCCTTTAACGTCTCATTTGAAATGCGGTTGTGTAACACTGGCATGGTGTACCTGCTCGACATAGAAATGAGGAAATAAACGGCGGGCATGATATAGCAAAGCTAATTAATTTACATCCCTACATTTTACGCTACATTTCTCTCACCCGGTCACGCCCCGCTTAACAAAACGATCTGACTGCCGCCGCCTTTGGCTGGCCGGTAAAAAAATGCGATAATATAAGACGTTGCTCACTGATACGGGTATCAAATGACTCATTTGCCTAAATTTTCTCCGGCGCTGCTACATCCGCGCTATTGGCTGCTGTGGCTGGGTATCGGCCTGCTGTGGCTGGTTGTCCAACTGCCCTACCCGCTGATCTACCGCCTCGGGAACGCCATCGGCCGTCTGGCCATGCGCTTTATGAAGCGCCGGGCGAAAATCGCCTATCGCAACCTTGAGCTCTGCTTCCCCGAGAAAAGCGAGCAGGAACGCCACCGAATGGTGGTGATGAACTTTGAATCGGTGGGCATGGGGCTGATGGAGACCGGTATGGCCTGGTTCTGGCCGGTTCGCCGTATCGCCCGCTGGACCGACACCATCGGCTTTGAGCATATTCGCGATGTGCAGGCGCAGCAGCGCGGCATTCTGCTGATCGGTATTCATTTCCTCACTCTCGAGATGGGTGCGCGGATGTTCGGTATGAACGAGCCGGGGATTGGCGTCTATCGCCCCAACGACAACCCGGTGATCGACTGGCTGCAGACCTGGGGCCGCTTGCGCTCCAACAAGGATATGATTGACCGTAAGGATCTGAAAGGCATGATCCGGGCACTGAAAAAAGGCGAAGTGGTGTGGTACGCACCGGATCACGATTACGGCCCGACCGCCAGCGTCTTCGCCCCACTGTTTGCGGTCGACCAGGCGGCGACCACCTCCGGCACCTGGATGCTGGCGAAAATGTCCAAAGCCTGCATCGTGCCCTTCGTCCCGCGCCGCAAACCGAACGGTAAAGGTTATGAACTGATTATCCTGCCGCCAGAGTGTTCCCCGCCGCTGGACGACGCGGAAACCACCGCCGCGTGGATGAACAAGATCGTTGAGCAGTGCATCATGATGGCCCCGGAACAGTATATGTGGCTCCATCGTCGCTTCAAAACCCGCCCCGAAGGCATGCCCTCCCGCTACTGATCCCTTTTCCCGGCCGCGCTCATCCCGGCCGGGAAGCTTCGCCGCTCAGGCTTTAGGCTCTCCTTTAGCTTTAAAAGCTCTCCTCCATTGCGGCATCTATTTCTCAGGCGCATAATTAGCAGGCTCATATTTTCTCTTAATTTGACCTGCCGCGCAGGCCAGTGGAACCCTATGTCGTCTGCTGAAACCCCCATTAACTGGAAACGAAACCTGACCGTGACCTGGCTTGGCTGCTTTTTAACCGGCGCCGCCTTCAGCCTGGTCATGCCCTTTCTGCCACTCTACGTCGAACAGCTCGGCGTCACCGGGCATAGCGCCCTGAACATGTGGTCCGGGCTGGTCTTTAGTATTACCTTTCTTTTCTCTGCCATCGCCTCGCCGTTCTGGGGGGGGCTTGCTGATCGCAAGGGGAGAAAAATCATGCTGCTGCGTTCCGCCCTCGGGATGGCCATCGTGATGATGCTGATGGGAATGGCGCAGAATATCTGGCAGTTTCTGCTGCTGCGCGCATTGCTCGGCCTGCTGGGCGGTTTTATTCCTAACGCCAACGCCCTGATCGCCACCCAGATCCCGCGCCATAAAAGCGGCTGGGCGCTGGGGACACTGTCTACCGGCGCGGTAAGCGGCGCCCTGCTCGGCCCGCTGGCAGGTGGCTTCCTGGCCGACCACTGGGGATTGCGCACCGTCTTCTTTATGACCGCGGCGGTACTATTTATCTGTTTCTTGTTTACCCTGTTTTTAATCCGCGAAAATTTTGTGCCGATCGCCAGGAAAGAGATGCTCAGTGCCAGAGAGGTGTTCTCCTCGCTGCAGAATCCCAAACTGGTGCTCAGCCTGTTTGTGACCTCGCTGATAATCCAGGTGGCCACCGGTTCCATTGCGCCGATCCTGACGCTTTATGTACGCGATCTCGCGGGCAACGTCAGTAACATCGCCTTTATCAGCGGAATGATCGCCTCGGTGCCGGGCATTGCCGCGCTGATGAGCGCCCCGCGGCTGGGCAAACTGGGGGATCGCATCGGGCCGGAAAAAATCCTCATCGTGGCGCTGATTATCTCGGTGCTACTCCTGATCCCGATGTCGTTCGTTCAGACCCCGCTGCAGTTAGGTATCCTGCGATTCCTGCTCGGCGCCGCGGACGGCGCGCTGCTGCCGGCGGTGCAAACCCTGCTGGTGTACAACTCCACCAGTCAGATCTCCGGGCGAATCTTCAGCTATAACCAGTCGTTCCGCGATATTGGCAACGTTACCGGCCCCCTGATTGGCGCGTCGGTTTCCGCTAACTATGGCTTCCGCGCTGTATTTCTGGTCACCGCAGGGGTGGTATTGTTTAATGCGATCTACTCCACCCTCAGCCTGCGTCGGCCAGCCGCGGATACTTCGCATTCAGTAAATTAACGTCGAGAGTGGCTCTGTCCCTTGACGCCGTGCGTACCGCCTTCTATAGATTGAATCGTGTTCAATTCATATTCTTCTCAGGAGATTCGCTATGCCAAAGGATTCGATGTTCTACGCCACGCTTGAAGAAGCTATTGATGCAGCACGTGAAGAATTTCTCGCCAACAACCCTGACAGCGATGAAGAGAGCGCCAACGTTGAGCAGCTCAACATTCAAAAGTATGTGCTGCAGGATGGCGATATCGCCTGGCAGGCCGAATTTTTTGCTGACGAAGAGGAACAAGGCGAATGCCTCCCGATGCTCAGCGGCGAAGCCGCGCAGAGCGTCTTCGACGGGGATTATGATGAGATAGAGCTGCGTCAGGAGTGGCTGGAGGAAAATACGCTCCACGAATGGGATGAAGGCGAATTTCAGCTCGAGCCCTCGCTGGACACCGAAGAGGGGCAGACGGCAGCCGACGAGTGGGACGAGCGTTAATCAGTTATAGGGTCCGTGGCTGGCGTCCAGAGGCAGCAGAAGCGTATCAAATACCAGCGAGAACGGCAGGTCGAGAATGGTGAGATAGCGCCATGCCGAATCGCGAACATCCCACTGTACGCCCGGGTAATATTGATTGCCATGCCCCTGCCCGGGCACCGTACGGCTGATAATGCTGCCGCAGCCGCTGAGCAGCAGCGCCATGGCAATGATCGGTAGTATTCGCATCCACATCCTCGTATTTCAGATAAAAAAATACCGGCATCGCTGCCGGTATTTTCCTTAACGTGCGGCTTATTTCGTTTTCAGCGCCAGCGGGTTAAGCGCCAACTGCTGATAGGCGTTCACCCATGAAGAGTATTTCTCCGGCGCGGCCCATACGCGATAGTGCAGACGCGACATGGTTACCGGGTCGCTCAACAGCACCAGTCGGCGATCGCGGTTCAGCTTATCCGGCGTTTCATTCAGCGCCTGCTCGACATGGCGCTCGCGGGCGATCTCCAGGATATGACCCTGACGGTGGCGCGCAGTGGCCATTGCGGTGGCGAGGGCGTTAAACGACGGATTAAACACCGCGTGCATAAAGCCATCGTCCAGCGAACGCTGACGGTTCATCGTCAGGTACGCATCGGTATCCTTGAGCACCTGCGGCGGCGAATACTCTTCCGGGATCAGGAACAGCTTCCAGCGCTTGGTGCGCAGGCCCACTGTCGCCCGGCTCGAAATCGCCGACACGAACGGCGAGAGGATGAGCGAGACAACAATCGGCGCTAGCCAGAACAGGAAGCGTAGATCCAGCCATGCCATCCCGACCGCCCACACCAGCCCCAGCAGCAGCTGCGAGCCGTGGCGCATAAAGGCTTCCCCCCACGGCGTGGAGTCATCATCACGCTGCGGCGAATTCCATACCACCTCCCAGCCGAGGAAGGCGCTGACCACGAAGACCGTGTGGAACAGCATACGGACCGGCGCCAGCAGGACCGAGAACAGGACCTCCAGCAGCAGTGAAAGCGTGACGCGGATAAATCCGCCGTACTCTTTCGGCCCTTTACACCACACCAGAATAATACTCAGCAGCTTCGGCAGGAACAGCAGCACCATGGTCGAGGCGAACAGCGCGATGGCCAGCTCAGGCCGCCACTGCGGCCACACCGGGAACAGCTGACGCGGCTGCAGGAAGTACTGCGGTTCGGTCAGGGCATGCACCACCTGCAACGCCGTCGACAGGGCAAGGAACATAAACCACAGCGGCGCCGACAGGTAGGACATCACGCCGGTAAGGAACACCGCCCGGTGAACCGGGTGCATCCCTCTGACAAGGAACAGGCGGAAGTTCATCAGGTTGCCCTGACACCAGCGACGGTCGCGTTTCAGCTCGTCCAGCAGGTTCGGCGGCAGCTCCTCATAGGAGCCCGGCAGATCGTAGGCAATCCACACCCCCCAGCCGGCACGGCGCATCAGCGCGGCTTCGACGAAGTCGTGCGACAGGATCGACCCGGCAAAGTTGCCCTCGCCCGGCAGCGGCGCCAGCGCGCAGTGCTCAATGAACGGCTTCACGCGAATTATGGCGTTGTGGCCCCAGTAGTGGGACTCCCCCAACTGCCAGAAGTGCAGACCCGCCGTAAACAGCGGACCGTACACCCGGGTGGCAAACTGCTGGCAACGCGCATACAGCGTATCCATGCCCGAGGCGCGCGGGGAAGACTGGATGATCCCGGCATTCGGGTTCGCTTCCATCAGGCGCACCAGGCTGCTCAGACACTCACCGGTCATCACCGAGTCAGCGTCCAGCACCACCATATAGCTATACTGGCTGCCCCAGCGGCGGCAGAAGTCATCGATGTTGCCGCTCTTACGCTTCACTCGACGACGACGGCGGCGGTAGAAGATCTGCCCTTCGCCCTGCACTTCGGCAATCAGCTCCATCCACGCCTTTTGCTCAGCCACACAGATATCGGGGTTATAGCTATCGCTGAGGATATAGACGTCGAAATGAGCGGCGTTACCGGTCGCTTTCACCGACTCCCAGGTCGCCCGCAGGCCGGCGAAAACGCGGTCAACGTCTTCGTTACAAATCGGCATTATCAGCGCCGTACGGTGCGCCGGGTTCAACGGTTCGTCACCGACCGTCGAGGCGGAAATACTGTACTTATCGCGGCCGATCAATAGCTGCAGGAAGCCCATTAACGCGGTCCAGAAGCCGGCGGAAACCCAGCAGAACAGCACCGCGAAGAGGATCAGAATGCCGCTCTGCAACACGTACGGCAGCAGCTGCATGAACGAGATCCACAGGTTCTGCCCCACCATGTCGGCCGGGTTGATCAGCGCCCAGCCCTGATAAGGCAGAATGGTTTTCATATACCAGGTGGCTACCACGGTCTGCGACAGCGTCAGCAGCAGCAGGATATAGCGACGAATGGTGCCGACGGTACGCCATTTTTGCTCACTCTCGCGCTCTTCTTGCGTCAGACGGGAGAGATAGCGCGGCGTGACATCGCGTCCGCGCAGACGGTCCCAGAAGCGGCCGACCGGGTTGGTACGCCACGGGTCCGGGATCATCGAGGAGCGCTTGGCTTTAGGCATCGCATGCAGCTGAGTACGGCCTTCATCATCCTTCACCAGCTGATCGCCAGACAGCGAATCCGGCCAGCTGTGCGCCAGCCGTGCCTTGACCGACCCCAGCGGGGAGTCGTCTTCGCGGGCGAAGGTCTGATGGTCGTCATCCAGGGCCTGATGAACGGCCTGCAGGCTGGTGTCCGGCAGCGCCGATTTCTCGGCGTCCGACAGCGGCAATGCGTCAATGTACTTTGTTATCTTATTCATTGGCAGGCAGCTGATAGCTCCAGGTTTCGCTCAACGTGTCATCACCGTTAACCAGCGCGGCGCGCATTTCCGTCGTTTTCTTCGGATCTTTCACCTTCAAACGCAGGATCATTCGCCAGCCTTTGGTCACCGGATTGTAACGCACGGTATTTTCAACGATTTCAGCGTTATCGCCGGTACTCGCCTGGGCGGCGACCGGGGTATCCGCCGGCAGTTTTTTCATATCGGCGCCGGTGAAGTCGACAATGAAAGCAATGGTGCCGTCCGGCTGGCGGATCAGGTTCGACTGCTTCACGTCGCCGGTAGAGCGGCGGGTCTGCATAACGTAAGCGTTATCCGGCGCATGCAGCTTGTCTTCATCGCGGCTGAAGGTGATGGTGTACTTGAAGTTCATCTCCTTGCCCGGCTCCGGCAGCTGATCCGGCGTCCAGTAAGTCACGATGTTATCGTTGGTTTCATCGTTGGTCGGGATTTCAACCAGTTCGATTTTCCCTTTGCCCCACTCCCCTTTCGGGGTGATCCAGGCGCTCGGACGCAGGTCATAACGATCGTCGAGATCCTCGAAGCGCGAGAACTGACGGCCGCGCTGCAGCAGGCCGAACCCTTGCGGGTTTTCCATCGCATAGCTGCTAACGGCAAGGTGTTTCGGGTTGTTCAGCGGACGCCAGATCCACTCGCCGTTACCGGCCAGGATCGACAGACCATTGGAGTCGTGTAGCGCCGGACGATAGTTAAGCGCCGGAGAAGGCTGGTTGGAACCGAACAGGAACATGCTGGTCAGCGGCGCCACGCCCAGTTTGCCCACTTTGTCACGCAGGTAAACTTTGGACTGGACATCTACCACGGTGTCGCGTCCCGGCATGATGACAAAGCGATAAGCGCCGGTTGCCCGCGGGGAGTCCAGCAGCGCATAGATAGTCAGACGTTTGTCGGTGGCTTTAGGACGCTCGATCCAGAACTCGCGAAAACGCGGGAACTCTTCGCCGGACGGCAGCGCGGTATCGATAGCCAGGCCACGCGCGGACAGGCCGTAAACCTGACCCTGACCCAGCACGCGGAAGTAGCTGGCACCGAGCATGCTGACGATCTCATCGTTCTTATCTTTGCTATTGATCGGATACAGTACTTTGAAGCCGGCGAAACCGAGGTCTTTCACCGTGTCTTTATCGTGCTGAACGTTACCAAAGTTAAAATAGTCCGGGCTATATTTAATTTTGCGCACGCTGGTGGCCGTCACTTCATTGATGGTGACCGGCGTGTCGAAGTACATACCCTGATGGTAAAATTCAAGCTTGAATGGGGTTTTCTGGTTATTCCAGTAAGCTTTATCGTGATTAAACTGAATTTGCTGGTAATCCGCGTATTTCATGTCGCGGAAAGCGGAGGGCAGGTTACTCTTCGGCGCTTCATAGCCTTTCCCGGCTAACGTTTTGGCCTCTTTTGCAACGTCATCAATGCTAAATGCCCATGCAGATGAAGTACACAGGGACAACATTACGGCTGCGCTTAACCAACGCATTTTCATCATCTGTGGTTTATGTTTCATATAAGTAAGCACTTCCCCCTTTGTGTGCTTAAATCGATCCGATCTATTTTAATGGAAACTCAGGCAATCCGACAACATAATCCCTGCTTTGTTCAGCGTAGCGGCGCAGGGAATAAACAGTTCGCTATCCCGTTTGCACTTTGCGTGCTTATCCTGGAGACAGGTACCCCGAGTTCATGTAGGGTTGCTGATAATGTAAGCGTTATCATCTTGAGTGATAAGACGAATTATCTGAGATTGTCGTGAATCGTATGAATAATACTCCGGTACAGCGTGAATATTTCTTCGACAGCATCCGCGCCTGGCTGATGCTGCTGGGGATCCCTTTCCACATTTCGCTGATTTATTCCAGCCACAGCTGGCATGTCAACAGCGCTGAGCCCTCGTGGTGGTTGACGCTGTTTAATGACTTCATCCATGCCTTCCGGATGCAGGTCTTTTTCGTCATCTCCGGCTATTTCTCCTACATGCTGTTCCTGCGCTACCCGTTGAAAAAGTGGTGGAAAGTGCGCGTCGAACGGGTCGGTATTCCGCTGCTGACCGCTATCCCACTGCTGACGCTGCCGCAGTTTATTATGCTGCAGTACGTCAACGGCAAGGCGGAAAACTGGCACACCCTTTCCGGGTACGACAAATTTAACACCCTGGCGTGGGAGCTTATTTCCCACCTGTGGTTTTTACTGGTGCTGGTGGTGCTGACCTCGTTGGGCGTGGTGCTATTTAAATGGCTGACGCGCCGCCCGGCAGGGGGTGCCTCAGCCTTTGGTGACACTGTCACTATGGGCCAGCTAACGATGATTTTCCTTGCGCTGGGGGTGCTTTACGCGCTGATCCGCCGATCGCTGTTCCTGATTTACCCGCCGCTGCTTAGCAATGGTCTGTTTAACTTTGTGGTGATGCAGACGCTGTTCTATCTTCCCTTCTTTGTGCTGGGGGCGCAGACCTTTATTAATCCGCGGCTGAAGGCGATGTTTACCACCCCGTCACCATGGTGTTGCGCAGCGGCGCTGCTGGGATTTATCGCCTACCGGCTGAACCAGCAGTACGGCTCCGGCGACGGCTGGATGTATGAAACGGAATCGGTGATCACCATGGTGCTTGGGCTGTGGATGGTCAATGTGGTCTTTTCGCTCGGCCATCGCCTGCTGAACTTCCAGTCGGCGCGCGTAACCTATTTCGTCAATGCTTCGCTGTTTATTTACCTGGTGCACCATCCGCTGACGCTGCTGTACGGGGCGTGGATCACCCCGGCCATTAAGTCCAATACCTTAGGCTTTATTGGCGGGTTGGTTTTTGTGGTGGGTATTGCCCTGATCCTGTATGAAATTCATCTGCGCATTCCGCTGCTGCGTTTCCTGTTCTCCGGTAAACCGATGAACAAACCGGCCAAAACCCCAGCCTCGGCCAGCTAACCATTAGCCTGTGCGGCACGCCAGGCGTGCCGTATTATGCCTGCTCGTCAAAAAGCCGGTCGAAAATCATATTGTACAGGGCTTCTAAATCTGCCTTATCGACCGGGGTGGAGGCGCTCAGCTCACAGCGGTAGGCTGCCCCCTCTGTCAGAACGGCGATGAGCTCTGATGCGGCATTGCGTCGCGCATCGCTGAGCCCGGGATGGTAGCGCTGCGACAGGCGACCGCCCTCCTCTTTAAACCGCCGATCGGCCTGCATCAGGATCTCACGCAAGCGGGGGTTACGCGAGGCCTCGGCATTGATCTCCATCAGCAGATAATTATCGCTTTTGGTGGCTGCCGACGTCGGGATCCTGCCAGCCAAAACCGCCGCTTTACGCGCCAGATTGTGGTTCTCATCGATCATCTCCCCGACCCTGGCGTTGACGATTTTGCTAACAATCGCTTCGATGATCGCTTCCTTGCTGGCAAAAATGCGATATAGCTGACCGACGCTCAGGCCCGCTTCCCGGGCGATATCGGCGACGGAAGCGCCGTGCAGCCCCTTTTCAGCGAAACATTTTTGCGCGGCGACAACGATCTCCGCGCGGCGCGCCTGCTGTTTCTGCTGGACTTTTCCTTCTGACACCCTGCTCCCTCCTGCTACCCATCATTCCCGTCAAGACTGGCGGTTATCATAGCCTATTCTGTTGAATCAGGGGTATGACGCCAGCAGGCGGCGATAGATAGCCGCCGTTTCCTCGTCAAAACAGACGAACAGGACGCGCTCAAGAGGATTATAGCGAGTGAGAAACGCGGTGACGGTGCGCACGGCGATCGCCGCCGCTTCCTCTTTCGGATAGCCATACACGCCGGTGCTTATCGCCGGAAACGCAATGGAGCGATAGTTGTTTGCCGAGGCCAACTGCAGACTGTTTTTGTAAGCATCGGCCAGGGTTTGCGCCTCCATGCGGTCGCCGCCGTGCCAGACCGGGCCCACGGTGTGGATCACCGCGCTGGCCGGCAGATTGCCGGCAATAGTAATTACCGCATGCCCGGGAGGGCATTCGCCCTGCTGCTGCAGCACCTGCTTGCAAGCCGCCAGCAGCGCGGGACCGGCCGCCCGGTGGATGGCCCCGTCTACTCCGCCACCACCCAGCAGCGAGGGATTTGCCGCATTAACAATCACATCGACATCAAGTGTCGTAATATCGCCGAGAATTACCTCAGGTTTAACAGCCATTTCTCCTCCTGTAGGCATAGCGTGTGGATACGGCTTTCTGCCGATACTAGGGCATTCTCGCCTGCGGGAGCAAGATTATCGCTTTGTCCGGTGACGAGAAGATAAAAAAACAGGACCCGTAAGGTCCTGTTTTTTAGTCGTCCCGCCGATCAGGCGTTGTCGTTGGCGAACGATTTATGCTTATCCGCACGGGCCGCCAGCCACAGGCCACTATTTTTCATGGCATAGCCAAAGACCAGACCCAGCGCCAGGGAAGGGATCACCAGACGCCAGTCGCCGTCTGCCGCGAAGGTCGCGCAGGCGCCGATAAAGGTGCCCGGGACAAACGACAGCAGCGTCCGTCGCGCCTGAATGCACATCAGGAAGGCGACCACACCGGTCATCATATAGCTGAGGATCTGCACCTGTGGCGCCAGCGCGCTACCGTGGATAATCACTAACGCCCAGGCCACGCCGCTCATCACCGTGCAGGACGAGATGGCCAGCCCTTTCAAGCCGCCCTGCGGGCAGGCGAAATAGGCCGTACAGCCGAGGAATCCGGCCCAGCTCAGCAGGCCGAGAGCGACCGCCACCCACCCCCAAATCCCGGAGAGGATGCCTGTCGTTAATGCGATTGCGAAGAGTATGTTCATGGCGCGTATCCTAGCAGATACGCGCCGGAAGAATGCGATCTAAAACACAGTATATGAATGAACTTTCTTTCAGTTTCATTCAAACAGTGATTTACATCACATATTATTGCTCATCTTCTTCCTGAAGCTCGTCCCACATCGCGGCGATGGCGTCGCGGGTCAACGGCGCCATGGTGCGCCAGAACGGCGTGTGCGCATGGGCTTCGACTTTCCCCAGCATCGTCCCGCACCACGGCAGGATATAGTCGGCGAACAGGAGCTCCAGCGTCTCGCTCTGGTCTTCTGCGGCATGATCCTCCAGCCAGGAGGCGGCCAGCAGCAGCGAGCCGAGATGATCCGCCGGACCTTCCCCTGTCGGGATGCCGTGTTCGCTCAGAAAAGCCCGAACTTCCGCTTCCGAGGAACCCTCCACCCACGCGCTACGGTACGGCGGGACGCTGCAGGCTTCACCGACGAACAGCGCATTATAGTCCGTCGCCAGGGACTGCATTTCACAGCTTTTCTGCAGACGCGCCAGCAGCTCGTCCTGCTCAAGCGGCCAGCTGGCGGCCAGTTTGCCCTCGCGGATCAGGGTAAACAGCGGCACCAGCAGCGGGTCCTGCGGTTGACGGTAATACAGCGAACCCAGCACGCGGCAGAGGATTGAAAACTCGTTCATTCAGTTATTCCAGTTATACAAATTAAAGGTCAGCAAATTCCGGGATCGCCGGCATGCCCCGCGACTCGAGGAAGTTAAGCAGGCGACGCGGAGAAACGTTGAGGATCCTCTCCTCCGGGAAATCGACCGCATCAAGGATCTTGCGGCATTCGGTAAACTCCCCGAGGGTAAAGGCGGTGTGAGAGTCCGAGCCCAGCGCCACCCATCCCCCGGCATCACGCACTGCGGCGGCGATGGCCCGGCAGTTGTCTTCACTGCCCACGCGCGATGATACGAACGAGGAGTTATTAATCTCCAGCGCCACCTGGTAGCGAGCCGCCGCTTCGGCAATCGCCGGGATATCCACCGGGAATTTCGGATTACCCGGATGGCTAATCATATGCACTTTACCGCTGGCCATCGCGGCTATCATCGCCTGTGTATGGGTGTCACGATCCTGCGGCGGAAACACCGGCTCATGAAATCCGGCGATGATCAGATCAAGAGAAGTCAACATCGGTCCGGAACAGTCGATCTCGCCTTCAATATTTTTAATATTCGACTCAATACCGCGCAGGATCCCCACCCCGTCTACCAGGCGGGGCCAGATGCGCATATTAACGAAGTGCCAGTAGTGCGGAGCATCCGCCATGTCCGGGCCGTGGTCGGTGATGGCGAAGAGTTTGATCCCTTTACGCTTTGCTTCCGCAATATAATCGTGCAGGGTGCTGTAGGCATGGGTGCTGGCGACGGTATGCATGTGCAGGTCAACGGGATACATCACATTCTCCTCTTCTGTTTGCCGCAAGAATAGCAGGAAACCGGGCTATTGATTAGCAAAAACCCCGCCGTGGCGGGGTTCTCTCGTCTTAATAACCGCGCTGGCGGTCGACCTGACCGCTTACCGGCTCCCCTCGCTCAAGCCGGCTAATGGTCTCCGCAATGTAGGTGATAGCTTCCATTGGACGGGTCACTGCCGCCACATGGGGGGTCATGGCCACCCGCGGATGCACCCATAGCGGGCTCTCCTGCGGCAGCGGTTCGCGACTGAAGACATCGAGCATCGCCCCTTTGAGCTTACCGCTGTTCAGCGCCGCCAGCAGATCCTCTTCAACGACATGCACGCCGCGAGCAAGGTTGAGGACATAGCTCTCATCAGGCAACTGCGCCAGCAGCGTCTGGTTAATAATGCCGGCGGTTTCGGCGGTATTCGGCAGCAGGTTGATCAGCACGCGAGTGCCCTGCAGGAATTCGCCCAGCTCGGCCTGGCCGGCGAAGCTCTGCACCTGCGGCCAGGATTTGCGGCTACGGCTCCAGACGCGAAGCGGGAACCCCCAGGGTTGCAGACTTTCCGCAACCTTCGCCCCCAGCACGCCGGCGCCCATAATCCCGACGGTGAATTCGTCGGCGCGGTACTCGGGCAGCGGCTGCCAGCGGGAAGCCAGCTTCAGCGCCTGATAGTCATCAAAGCGGCGGAACCAGTGCAGCACCTGGCTAACGGCATACTCCTGCATCTGCCGTCCCATACCGGTATCTTCGAGACGAAACAGCGGAATCGACAGCGGCAGCATATCCGGATGGTCGCGCAGCTTGCTGAGAATAGAGTCCACCCCTGCCCCGAGGGCGAACACGGCCTTCAGCGCCCGGCCCTGCAGCATCTCTACCGGCGGATGCCAGACCAGGGCATAGTCCGCCGGCCGGTTATCGCCCGCTTTCCACTCGCGCACCCGCGCGCCGGGTAACTGCTTTTCCAGCTCACAGATCCAGTATTGGGTATCAAAGGTCGGATGGTAAAAAATAATCTCCATAGGGGCTCCTGATAGCAGACGCCTTTGGCCGATTGACGCTGGCGTCTTATTTTACTCATTGTTTTCTATTGGTTTGCCAGCATAACAAATTTCCCCCGAGCGAAAAGGGAAAAGCTACTGGCGACAAAAAAAACGGATTTCGCACGTTTAAGGAGCAAGTTGCTCGAAGTTTGTCTAAACGCGCTTTTTTTGCAAAAAGTTGATTGACGGGCGATACGTATTTCCCTACATTAGCGCCCGTTCCCGACAACAACGGGAAAGACAATATGGTGAGGTGTCCGAGTGGCTGAAGGAGCACGCCTGGAAAGTGTGTATACGGCAACGTATCGGGGGTTCGAATCCCCCCCTCACCGCCATATTCGAGATGAGAGCCTGTACGAAAGTACGGGCTCTTTTCTTTTATATTCTCCACAGGGGGGGATGAGAACCCCCGACCGGGGTTCGACAACTGGCGCAGCCAGTTGGACAGACCGCGAGCCTGCGAGCGGGCTGCCCCGCAGGGGCGAGCGAAGCGAGTCAATCCCCCCCTCACCGCCATATTCGAGATGAGAGCCTGTACGAAAGTACGGGCTCTTTTCTTTTATATTCTCCACAGGGGGGGATGAGAACCCCCGACCGGGGTTCGACAACTGGCGCAGCCAGTTGGACAGACCGCGCACGCAGTAAGCGGGCTGCCCCGCAGGGGCGAGCGAAGCGAGTCAATCCCCCCCTCACCGCCATATTCAAGATGAGAGCCTGTACGCAAGCACGGGCTCTTTTCTTTTATATTCTCTGCCGGGGGGGGAGCCCCTCGAGAAAAGCCAATCCCGAAGCTAATCCTCCTCCATCCGCTGATACTCTTCGCTGAGGTAGTCCACCAGCGCCCTGACGGAGGGCAGCAGCCCGCGCCGTGAGGCAAATACCGCATGGATCACTTCCCGCCGCGGCTGCCACTCGTCCAGAACCACCTCTAATTCCCCTGACGCCAGCTGATCGCGCACCATTAATAAAGGAAGCTGCACCACGCCTACGCCGGCCATCGCCGCCTCGCGCAGCGCCAGCATATCGGTGGTCACCATTCGCGGCGTGAAATACACTTCCGCTCTCGCTCCCCCGGGCCCGGTGAGCTGCCATTTATGCTGATGCTTGTTCGCACCCAGGCTGAGCCCCGGCCAGGCGCTCAGCTCGGACGGCGCCTGCGGACGTCCGAGCCGGGAAATGAGATCCGGGCTGGCCACCAGCCGGTGCCCGCGGTCCGCCAGCACGCGCATCACCAGGTCGCTATCCTCGATGGGCCGGGGACGGACGCGGATCGCCACATCAATGCCCTCCCCGACCACATCCACCCGGCGGTTGGTCGCCTCAAGATGCAGCGTTACCCCAGGATAGCGCGCCATAAATCGCGCCAGCATCGGTCCGATATGGACATGCAGCAAGGTGACCGGACAGGTGATCCTGACGCTACCGCGCGGCTCGGCGCGCAGCGTCTCGACCGCCTGCTGCGCCGCCTCGGCCTCAATCAGCATCGCTTTGCAATGCTGATAAAAGGTCTGCCCGACCTCGGTGACCGCGAACTGACGGGTGGTTCGCTGAATCAAACGCACGCCCAACCGCTCCTCGAGTTGCGCAATGCGGCGGCTGAGTTTGGATTTCGGCTGGTCAAGCGCTCGCCCCGCCGCGGCGAAACCGCCATGGTCTACCACCTGGACAAACCAGGCGAAGTCATTGAGATCCTGCATCCTTCCTCCATTGTTCCATTTTTAGAACAGTATAGGTCATTTTTGCTCACTACCGCATACGTCGTCCCGGATATAAGCTTATTTACATCAGATACCGATACACAGGAGAAAGCCATGAAACAGATCACAGGAGTCTACACCGCGCCTGCGCAGCATTGGGTAGGCGACGGCTTCCCGGTTCGCTCGATGTTTTCCTATCAGACGCACGGCCAGCAGCTGAGCCCCTTCTTACTGCTCGACTATGCCGGGCCGTACACCTTCCCGGCGGGCAGCGAAAAACGCGGCGTCGGTGAGCATCCGCATCGCGGATTTGAAACCGTCACCATCGTCTACGCCGGTGAAGTAGAGCATCGTGACTCCACCGGACGCGGCGGGGTGATTGGTCCAGGCGACGTGCAGTGGATGACGGCGGGCGCCGGGATCCTGCACGAAGAGTTCCACTCGGAGGCCTTCACCCGCAGCGGCGGCGAGCTGAAGATGATCCAGCTGTGGGTCAACCTGCCCGCGAAAGACAAAATGGCGACCCCCGGCTACCAGAGCATTACCGCCGGGACGATCCCCACCGTGGCGCTGGCGAACGGCGCCGGACAGGTCCGGGTTATTGCCGGCCAGTATGACGACGTCAGCGGCCCGGCCCATACCTTCTCACCGCTTAACGTGTGGGATCTGCAGCTGAATCAGGGGCACGACCTCACGCTGCGCCAACCGGAGGGCTGGAGTACCGCGCTGGTGGTGCTGGAAGGGGAAGTGATCATTAACGGTTCCGAATCTGCTCGCGAAGGCCAGCTGGCCGTCCTGAGCCAGGCAGGTGACGCAGTGCATCTGGAGGCGACCGCCCCGGCAAAAGTTCTGCTGATGGCCGGAGAACCGCTACAGGAGCCGATTGTGGGCTATGGCCCGTTTGTCATGAATAACAAAACGCAGATCGCAGAAGCTGTACGCGATTTTAACAGCGGCCGCTTTGGCCAAATCTAACTGATTGAGGTGAATACTATGTCTACTCCCGCTAACTTTAACGGTGCTCGTCCGGTGATTGATGTTAACGATACCGCAATGCTGTTGATTGACCATCAGAGCGGTCTGTTCCAGACCGTCGGCGATATGCCGATGCCAGAGCTGCGCGCTCGCGCCGCCGCGCTGGCCAAGATGGCGTCGCTTGCCGGGATCCCGGTGATCACGACCGCCTCCGTGCCGCAGGGGCCGAACGGTCCGCTGATCCCGGAGATTCATGAAAACGCGCCGCATGCGAAATACATCGCCCGTAAAGGTGAGATTAACGCCTGGGATAACCCGGAATTCGTCGCCGCGGTGAAAGCGACCGGTCGTAAAACGCTGATTATCGCCGGGACCATCACCAGCGTCTGCATGGCCTTCCCGGCTATCGCCGCTGTCGCCGACGGTTATAAAGTGTTTGCCGTGATTGACGCTTCCGGCACCTACAGCAAAATGGCGCAGGAGATCACCCTGGCTCGCGTGGTACAGGCCGGCGTAGTGCCAATGGATACCGCCGCCGTCGCCTCTGAGCTGCAGCGCACCTGGAATCGCCCGGACGCCGCAGAATGGGCGGAGGTGTACACCAAAGTCTTCCCGGCCTACCAGCTGCTGATCGAAAGCTACAGCAAAGCGCAGGACGTCGTGAAGAATAACGAACAGCTGGATTCCCAGCGCTAAAACGCCCGCCCCGCTGAGCCGCAGCGGGGCATTGTTCATTGCGTGAGCGAACGGCAAAGAAAGAAGAAAATATGCTTGACCGTTTTAACGCAACTCCCTATAGTAGCGCCCCGTTGCCCACCCAAGGTGAGCAGCAAGACAATATGGTGAGGTGTCCGAGTGGCTGAAGGAGCACGCCTGGAAAGTGTGTATACGGCAACGTATCGGGGGTTCGAATCCCCCCCTCACCGCCATATTTTAAGAAGAGCTCGTACGCAAGTACGGGCTTTTTTTTTCGCATGTGGCACCCACCGGGGGGGATGAGAACCCCCGACCGGGGTTCGACAACTGGCAACGCCAGTTGGACAGACCGCGAGCCTGCGAGCGGGCTGCCCCGCAGGGGCGAGCGAAGCGAGTCAATCCCCCCCTCACCGCCATATTTTAAGAAGAGCTCGTACGCAAGTACGGGCTTTTTTTTTCGCATGTGGCACCCACCGGGGGGGATGGGAACCCCCGACCGGGGTTCGACAACTGGCAACGCCAGTTGGACAGACCGCGAGCCTGCGAGCGGGCTGCCCCGACAAAAACGCCGGGAGCGTTTTTGAACAACGCCTGCGTTGGCCCCGCAGGGGCGAGGCCCAGGGATGGGCCGAGTAACGGCGAGCGAAGCGAGTCAATCCCCCCCTCACCGCCATATTTTAAGAAGAGCTCGTACGCAAGTACGGGCTTTTTTTTTCGCATGTGGCACCCACCGGGGGGGATGGGAACCCCCGACCGGGGTTCGACAACTGGCAACGCCAGTTGGACAGACCGCGAGCCTGCGAGCGGGCTGCCCCGACAAAAACGCCGGGAGCGTTTTTGAACAACGCCTGCGTTGGCCCCGCAGGGGCGAGGCCCAGGGATGGGCCGAGTAACGGCGAGCGAAGCGAGTCAATCCCCCCTCACCGCCATATTTTAAGAAGAGCTCGTACGCATGTACGGGCTTTTTTTTCGCATGTGGCACCGCAGACATCCCCGGGGTCGGCAGCAATGCCTCTCCCGGGCTACCAGACCGTACCCGCCAGGTAGCCCGGCTAAGCGCAGCGCCGCCGGGAGGATGCCCAAAAACAACAAAGCCCGGGCTAGCCCGGGCCTTGCTCACAGTATGACGATTAATAATAGGCTTTCAGCGTCCGCTGGCAGAGGGCCGAGCGCACGCAGTCATCGGTGGTGAAACGCACGATGCCGATCATCTCGTCTTCCTCAAAACGCGCCAGCGCATCGCTCAGGCCAGATCTCACGCCAGAGGGCAAGTCGCACTGGGTGATATCGCCATTGACGATGACCGTCACGTTCTCCCCGAGGCGGGTTAAAAACATCTTCATTTGCGCTGCGGTCACGTTCTGGGCCTCGTCCAGAATCACCACCGCATTTTCAAAGGTACGTCCGCGCATATAGGCGAACGGCGCGATTTCCACCTTGCCGATTTCCGGACGCAGGCAGTACTGCATAAAGGAAGCCCCCAGCCTTTTCACCAGCACATCGTAAACCGGTCGGAAATAGGGAGCGAACTTCTCGGCGATATCTCCCGGTAAGAAGCCGAGATCTTCGTCGGCCTGCAGAACGGGACGGGTAACAATAATTCTGTCCACATCCTTATGGATCAGGGCTTCAGCTGCCTTCGCCGCACTGATCCAGGTCTTGCCGCATCCAGCTTCGCCGGTAGCGAAAATCAGCTGCTTATTGTCGATGGCATTCAAATAATGCGCCTGAGCCTCATTGCGCGCCTCAATTGGGGAAGTATCACGGCTGTCCCGCGCCATGCCAATTGCTTCTACGCCACTCATTTGCACAAGCGATGTGACCGATTCTTCTTCACGCTGCTTATGGCTGCGTGAATCCCGTCTCAGCACACGTTTTGCTTCACGACGAGCTTTGATCACTGCTTTTTGTCTTCCCATGGATAGCACCTTGCGTTGTTGGTTTACATCACACGCGTCAACATCGACGCGACTATGCGCACGAACGATTGAGGTTTGGCTTCCTTGTAAGCCATTGCTTGCCGGTAGAACTGACAACGAGTCGCGGCTACGCGCACCGCGTACCCTGCCAAGGTTGTAATAATGCGAAGCGGAGAGAGAAAGAGTAAGAAAATCGCTGCCGGAAGCGGGGCTTCCGTGCTGAAGAGTACGGTCTGAGGTTTTACGTTGTCCGGTACGGGACCTTACCATTCGCGATCTCCATAGTGAAACGTCACACTGCCGGGAACTACCGCGTATGTAATAAGTACATCAAAAAAGATTCTTAATGCAACTTATTTTTCACAATGACGCAACAAATAGTTCTTAAGCAAGTGTAGGAGACTATCGGTCATTTGTATTACAGAAATATAACACATGGCAGGAAATATAAGAAAAATGAGAAAAACAGCAGAAAACGCCCTACCCTTACGGGCAGGGTCGGTATCAGGCCTGCAGCAGCGACTCTCCCAGATAGTGTTTATCATCCACTACGCCGGGTAAAACAAAGAAGTAGCCTCCGCCGATCGGTTTGACATACTCCTCCAGCGCCTCGCCGTTAAGCCGTTTCTGCACCGTCAGAAAACCCTTTTCCAGATCGTGCTGATAGCAAACGAATAACAGCCCCATATCCAGTTGTCCGGCGTTAGTAACCCCCAGCGAATAGCTGTAGCCGCGGCGCATCATCAGGCTGGACTGGGTTTCCGGCGTGCGGGGATTGGCCAGACGAATATGGCTATCCAGCGCAATGACTTCGCCGTTAGGATCTTTACTGTAATCCGGGGTATCGTGTTCGTTTTTCATCCCCAGCGGCGCACCGGTGTGCTTGTCGCGACCAAAGATCGTCTGCTGCTCCTTGAGCGGCGTCCGATCCCAGAACTCCACGTGAAACTGGATAATTCGCGCCGCCTGATAGCTGCCGCCCACGGTCCAGGCCGGCTCGTCCTGATCGGCTGTCACCCACACTACCTTATCCATCAACGCGCTGTCGTGGCTCGCCGGGTTAGCGGTGCCGTCCTTAAACCCCAACAGGTTGATAGGGGTCTCTTTGCCTTTGCTGCGCGCCGCGCTGTCGGAGATAAACCCTTCCCGTTTCCAGCGCACGCTGAGCAGATCCGGCGTATGTTTGATGACATCACGCAGGGCGTGGATCACCGTATCCTGAGTATTGGCGCAGATCTGCAGCAGCAGGTCGCCATGGCACAGCGCGGCATCCAGCGAATCGTTGGGGAAGCGGGTCATCGGCTGCAGCTTTTTCGGTGCTTTATCCGCCAGGCCAAAGCGCTCATCAAATAGCGAATGGCCGACCGAGACGGTGATGGTCAGGTTATCTGGCGCAATCCACGGCCCCAGGATGCCGGAATCCATCGGCGGCAGCCGCGGATTCGGCGTGTCCGGAGCCGGGCCGCCCTGGGTTAAAAAGGCGATACGCTGGGTCAGCAGTCGAAACAGCCGCTCGAGGTCGGCTTTATCAGCCGCCAGCACATCGAAGGCCACCAGCATCATCGAAGCCTGCTGCGGCGTCAGAATGCCCGCCTGATGCCGGCCATAGAATGGCTGCTTTTCCTGGCGCGCGTCGGGTGTGAGCGTCCCCGGGGAACTTTCCGCTTTTGCCGCATGCGCTACCGGGCAGCCGCCGGTGATGGCCAGCGCGCCGCCAAGCGCGCCGATCCCTTTCAGTAAGCGACGACGTGACGGCTCGTTCACGTCGTGGGGTTTCTGCTGTGCCATCGACTTAGTCCAGCCCCAGGATCCCGCGCAGCTGAGCCAGATCTTCCGCCAGGGTGGTGATCGGCCCTTTCAGCGCATTACGGTCGGCGGTGGTCAGCTTATCGTAGGTCTCGAAACCGTCTTTGGTGCGATATTTGCTGAGGATGCTGTCCACTTTCTTAAAGTTGGCGTCCACTTTCGCCAGCAGCGCGCTGTTCTCTTTTTGCAGCTGCGGGCGCAGCAGGTCGACAATTTTCTGCGCGCCGTCAATGTTGGCCTGGAAGTCCCACAGATCGGTATGGCTGTAGCGATCTTCTTCACCGCTGATCTTGCTGGCCGCGACTTCCTCAATTAATCCTGCCGCGCCGCCCACGACTTTTGACGGCGGGAACGCCAGCTCGCTGATACGCTTTTGCAGCTCCAGCACATCGCTGTTCAGCTGATCGGCATATTTTTCCATCCCCTTGACGCTGTTATCGCCAAACAGCGCTTTTTCCAGACGGTGGAAACCGGTAAATTTCGGATCTTCCGCTTTTTTCTCGAAGTCGTCTTCGCGGGCGTCGATGCTGCCGTCAAGGTCAGAGAACAGCTCGGCAATGGGCTCGATGCGCTCGTAATGCTGACGCGTCGGGGCGTACAGCGCTTTCGCTTTTTCGATATCGCCGGCTTTCACCGCGTCGGTAAAGGCTTTGGTGCCGCTAACCAGCTGCGCGGTTTCCGCCGTCACATAGGCTTTATAGGCGGTGATCGCGTCGCCGAGGCTCAGCACCGCATCCGCTTTCGCCGCGTCTTTGGTGGCGGCGCCGGTGACGATCAGTTTGCCTTTCGGGTTGGTGAGCAGGCCACAGGTCATGTCATATTCGCCCGGCTGCAGGTTCGCGGTGAGCTTCTGAGTAAAGCCCGGCGCGATGTTTTCGCGCTCTTCCACCACCATCACCCCTTTCAGAATCTCCCACTCCAGCGCTTTCTGGCTGTGGTTCTGAATAATAAACTGGGTTTTACCCGCGTTAACGGTCACCTGCATCGGCTCGCACTGCTTGTCGTTGACGGTGACTTTGACCTGCGGGATATCCGCAGCCTGAGCACCGAATGCAGAGCTGAGCAGCGCGGCCACGGTCACCCGCAGCGCATTACGGCGAAAATGAATCATCATGATCATCCCTTTCGGTAAGTAGAGTGTCGCTTATAAGCTCGCAGCGCCCGGTCAGGCAGCCCGCGAGGCAGTGGTATTATTCCGCGGCGGCAGGGCAAACAGCACCAGCGCCGGGATCAGATAAAGCAGATAGACAGCCACTTCGCTGACGCTCGGCGTCTCCTGATAGCCGAAGATCCCTTCCAGCAGCGTGCCGAACAGCGTATGCGTCGACAGCACGTTGCTCAGATCGAAGGCGGTATCCTGGAACAGGTTCCACAGGCCCGCCTCGTGGAAGGCGCGGATCGCCCCCGCGGCCAGGCCAGCAGCCACCAGCAGAATAAACAGGCTGGTCCATTTGAAGAACACGCCAAGGTTAAGGCGGATACCGCCCCAGTAGATCAGGAAGCCCAGCACGATAGCGGTGGCCAGACCCAGCAGCGCCCCCAGCGGCGGCCAGATGCCGACATCCTGCTGGAAGGCCGCCAGCAGAAAGAAGACCGACTCCAGCCCCTCACGGGCGACCGCGAAAAAGACCATCATCACCAGCGCCCAGCCGTGGTGATTACCGCGCTGCAGCGCCTTGTCCACGGCCTGCTCCAGCTGCTGCTTGACGTTGCGTGAGACATTGCGCATCCAGAAGACCATCCACGTCAGGATCACCACCGCAATGACCGCGACGATCCCTTCGAACAGCTCCTGTTCACGCTGAGGAAATTCACCGGTGGTTTCGTTGATAAAGATGCCTAAGCCAAGACACAGCGCCGCCGCGAGGATCACGCCAATCCACATCACGCCAATCCAGTTGCCGCGCTGGGTGCGTTTCAGATAGCTGGCGATCAGGCTGACAATCAGCGCCGCCTCCAGGCCTTCGCGTAACATAATGAGAAATGGGACAAACATGCCAATACCCTTAAATGTAAAGCACCGTCAACGAATGCAAAAACAGGTAATATTTATGATAGTGATTATCATTACAATGCTCAGAAACACAAGCGAAATGTGCAGAGAATGATGATCAGTTGTAAATAAATCGCTGACAAATAATGACTTATGAAAATATTCGCCTGTTATGAAGGGAAAGAATAAGCAAAGGATTTTTTACGCCAGATATTTACCCGCCGTAGCGGCTATGGCTAAATGGCGGCCTTATTGACTTGCGAAAAGAACAACATGACTGCATTTTTTCATTTCCTGCTGGCGCTGGCGGTGATCCTCGCCCTGGCCTGGCTTGTCAGCTACGACAGACAAAAAATTCGTATTCGTTATATTCTCCAGTTGATTATTATCGAAATAGCGCTCGCTTTCTTTTTCCTGCACGCCGAAAGCGGCCTGTGGCTGGTAAAAAATATTTCCGGCTTTTTTGCTTCGCTGTTAGGCTTTGCCGCCGAAGGGACCAATTTCGTCTTTGGCGGCATGAGCGAAAAAGGCTTAGCCTTTATTTTCCTCGGCGTCCTGTGTCCGATTGTGTTTATTTCCGCGCTGATTGGTATTCTCCAGCACTGGCGGATCCTGCCGATTTTTATTCGCGTGATTGGCACCCTGCTGTCGAAAGTAAACGGCATGGGTAAGCTGGAATCTTTCAACGCCGTCAGCTCGCTGATCCTCGGTCAATCGGAGAACTTCATTGCCTACAAGGGCGTACTGGGCGACCTCTCCTCACGGCGACTGTTCACTATGGCGGCGACGGCCATGTCAACCGTATCGCTGTCGATTGTCGGCGCCTATATGACCATGCTGGACGCCAAATATGTCGTCGCAGCGCTGATCCTCAATATGTTCAGCACCTTTATCGTGCTGTCGGTAATTAACCCGACGCGGCCGGGCAGCGAGCAGGAAATAAAACTCGAGAAGCTGCATGAATCGCAGAGTTTCTTTGAAATGCTCGGGGAATATATTCTGGCCGGCTTTAAAGTGGCGATGATTATTCTGGCGATGCTGATCGGTTTTATCGCCCTGATCAGCGCCATTAACGCGCTGTTCGCCACCCTGTTTGGTCTCAGCTTCCAGCAGATCCTCGGCTACGTCTTTTATCCGCTGGCGTGGCTTATCGGCATCCCGCTGAGCGATGCGCTAAACGCCGGCAGCATCATGGCCACCAAACTGGTCGCTAACGAATTTGTGGCGATGATTGAGCTGCAAAAGATTGCCGCCAGCATGACTCCTCGCGGGCTCGGCATTCTCTCGGTATTCCTGGTGTCGTTTGCCAACTTTGCCTCGATCGGCATTATCGCCGGGGCGATCAAAGGCCTGAATGAACCGCAGGGCAATATCGTCTCCCGCTTCGGCCTGCGGCTGGTGTATAGCGCCACGCTGGTAAGCCTGCTTTCCGCCAGCTTCGCCGGGCTGGTGCTGTAAAACAAACGGCGGGGCTGCCCCCGCCGTTTACTCAGAACTGCACGCAGACCGGCTGGTCGACACGCATCACCGACTCCTGCGCGAAGCGTGATTTATAGCCCTGGCGCAGAGCCTCAATACCGGCCTCGCTCTGCGCGTCATGCCCATGGATCACCATCAGCGCCTTGCTCTGCTCCCGCACCACCTGACCATTCTGGCCAAGCCACTGGCCGTGGGCATCAAACACCGTCAGCCCGTCGCGAAAGCGCGGCGTGACGTCACGGTCGACAAACTGTTGCCACTCTTCAGCGGTGATGTCTTTCCCCGCCGGGCGGCTCAGACCGAAGTAAAGCGTGGTTTGCACCATGGACTTATCCGCCGGGCAGACGCCGGGCTTCGGCGCGCTGGTCGATGAACTTCCACCCGCCACGCAGCCGCTGAGTAACCCTGCCAGCACCAGCGCCATTGCACCCTGTCTGAACGTCATCTTTGCTATCCTCATTGTTATTAGTCAGGAAATATCAGCGGATTTTCAGATAATTAGCAAGGGTTATAATATTCCGGCACGGCACCAGGCAATAAAAAGCCCGCCAGCGGCGGGCTCGTGAGCATCAGATGATCTTACTCAGCCGTGGCGCGTACCGGCGGCGGCGTATGGTAGTGGGCATCCGCTTCGGCAAAGCGCTGCTGCATGCTGGCCGACGGCGCTTTATCCAGCAGGCTAAAGACCACAATCCCGATGCTGCCGAAGACGAAGCCCGGAATAATTTCATACAGGCCCAGCCAGCCAAACTGCTTCCAGACGATCACGGTCAGGGCGCCAATCACCATCCCGGCCAGCGCGCCGTTACGGGTCATGCGCGACCACATTACCGAGAACAGGACCACCGGGCCAAAGGCGGCGCCGAAGCCAGCCCAGGCGTAGCTCACCAGACCCAGCACGCGGTTTTCCGGATTGGCCGCCAGGGCAATGGCCACCAGGGCAACCACCAGCACCATCATACGGCCCACCCACACCAGCTCTTTCTGACCGGCGTTTTTACGCAGGAAGGCTTTATACAGGTCTTCGGTAATTGCGCTCGAGCAGACCAGCAGCTGACAGCTCAGGGTGGACATCACCGCCGCCAGAATCGCCGACAGCAGGATCCCGGCAATCCACGGGTTAAACAGGATTTGCGCCAGTTCGATAAACACGCGCTCGGCGTTCTGGTTAACCGCGCCCGCCAGGCTCGGGTTGTTATTGAAGTAGGCGATGCCAAAGAAGCCGACGGCCACCGCCCCGCCGAGGCAGAGGATCATCCAGGTCATACTAATGCGACGTGCGTGAACGATGCTGTGGTGCGAATCCGCCGCCATAAAGCGCGCCAGAATATGCGGCTGACCGAAATAACCCAGCCCCCAGCCCATCAGCGAGATAATCGCCACGAAGTTCAGCCCTTTCAGCATGTCGATATTTTCGATGCTCTTCTGCTTAATCACTTCCAGCGAATCGCCAAAGCCGCCGACGGAAATAATCACGATCACCGGGGTGAGGATCAGCGCGAAAATCATCAGGCTGGCCTGCACGGTATCGGTCCAGCTAACCGCGAGGAAGCCGCCGACGAAGGTATAGATAATCGTCGCCGCCGCCCCGGCCCACAGTGCGGTTTCATAACTCATGCCGAAGGTGCTTTCAAACAGACGCGCCCCCGCGACAATTCCTGAAGCGCAATAGATGGTAAAGAACAGCAGAATAACCAGCGCCGAAATAATTCTCAGCACCCGGCTTTTATCTTCAAAACGGCCGGTAAAATAATCGGGCAGCGTCAGGGCGTTATTATTCACCTCGGTATGCACGCGCAGGCGACCGGCCACCAGCTTCCAGTTAATCCACGCCCCCAGCGTTAAGCCAATGGCGATCCAGCTTTCGGAAATCCCGGAGAGGAAAATCGCCCCTGGCAGGCCCATCAGCAGCCAGCCGCTCATATCCGACGCCCCTGCGGAAAGCGCGGTCACAAATGGCCCCAGACTCCTTCCCCCCGAGAATATAATCATCGAAGTTTTTGGTCGAACGCCAGGCAATAAACCCTATCAATACCATACCAAAAATATAAACAATAAATGTCACCAGCATCGGTGTGCTAATAGCCATGCAAAGTCTCCAGAATTTTTATCGACAGCGTCCAACTTCGTCGTTTTTTTCCACTACCGGAACGGGGTAATGGCGCATTGTTTAATTGGGCGACCGTATCCTGACGGAAGCTTCGGTTTTTCACAAACGATTTAACACAGCATTTACACGAAAAACCGACGGCGCAAAACGTCAATTTGTTAGAGGTTGCACTCTCTCACGTTTTTAAAGGTTGCACCAAACAAAAGTGTTAACTCACGCATACAAATACCCTATGAGCCCGGGGTTAAATTTCTGCTATTTTAGGGGTTATTTTTAACAAATTAGCCATTTCACGGCTTCCGTCACAAGCCACAATTAACAAGGTTGCACAAAGTTGCAACATAGTGGATATTTCCATGCAACCGCATAAGCCTAACGATAAATGACAGGAGTTTTGAGCATGGGCACCACCACCATGGGTGTTAAGCTTGACGACGCAACCCGCGAGCGCATTAAATCCGCCGCGAGCCGTATTGACCGCACGCCGCACTGGCTGATTAAGCAGGCCATCTTTAATTATCTGGAAAAACTGGAGAACGACGAGACGCTGCCTGAGCTGCCGGCCCTGCTCTCCGGGGCCGCCAACGAAAGCGATGACGCCAGCGAACCAACGGAAGAGCCCTATCAGCCGTTCCTCGAATTCGCCGAGCAGATCCTGCCGCAGTCGGTGAGCCGCGCGGCGATCACCGCCGCCTGGCGACGTCCGGAAACCGACGCGGTACCGATGCTGCTGGAGCAGGCCCGTCTGCCGCAGCCGCTGGGCGAACAGGCGCACAAGCTGGCGTATCAGCTGGCGGAAAAACTGCGCAACCAGAAAACCGCCAGCGGCCGCGCCGGTATGGTGCAGAGCCTGCTGCAGGAGTTCTCCCTCTCTTCACAGGAAGGGGTGGCGCTGATGTGCCTGGCGGAAGCCCTGCTGCGTATTCCGGATAAAGCCACCCGCGATGCGCTGATCCGCGACAAAATCAGCAACGGCAACTGGCAGTCGCACATCGGCCGCAGCCCGTCGCTGTTCGTCAACGCCGCCACCTGGGGGCTGCTGTTCACCGGAAAACTGGTGTCGACCCATAACGAAACCAGCCTCTCCCGCTCCCTGAACCGCATCATCGGCAAGAGCGGCGAACCGCTGATCCGCAAAGGCGTGGATATGGCGATGCGCCTGATGGGCGAGCAGTTCGTCACCGGGGAAACCATCGCCGAAGCGCTGGCCAACGCCCGCAAGCTGGAAGAAAAAGGGTTCCGCTACTCCTACGATATGCTCGGCGAAGCCGCCCTGACCGCCGCTGACGCCCAGGCCTATATGGTTTCTTATCAGCAGGCGATCCATGCCATCGGCAAAGCCTCCAACGGCCGCGGCATTTATGAAGGTCCGGGTATCTCCATTAAGCTCTCCGCGCTGCACCCGCGCTACAGCCGCGCGCAGTATGACCGGGTGATGGAAGAGCTTTACCCGCGGCTGAAATCGCTGACCCTGCTGGCGCGCCAGTATGACATCGGCATCAATATTGACGCCGAAGAGGCAGACCGTCTGGAGATCTCCCTCGACCTGCTGGAAAAACTGTGCTTCGAGCCGGAACTGGCCGGCTGGAACGGGATTGGCTTCGTGATTCAGGCCTACCAGAAGCGCTGTCCGTTTGTCATTGATTACCTGATTGACCTCGCCACTCGCAGCCGCCGTCGCCTGATGATCCGTCTGGTGAAAGGCGCCTACTGGGATAGCGAAATTAAACGCGCGCAGATGGAAGGTCTCGAAGGCTATCCGGTATACACCCGCAAGGTTTACACCGACGTCTCCTACCTCGCCTGCGCGAAGAAGCTGCTGGCGGTGCCGAACCTGATTTACCCGCAGTTTGCCACCCATAACGCCCATACTCTGGCGGCTATCTACCAGCTGGCGGGCCAGAACTACTACCCGGGCCAGTATGAGTTCCAGTGCCTGCACGGCATGGGCGAACCGCTGTACGAGCAGGTGGTGGGCAAGGTCGCCGACGGCAAACTGAATCGGCCGTGCCGGATCTACGCCCCGGTGGGCACCCACGAGACGCTGCTGGCGTATCTGGTGCGTCGTCTGCTGGAGAACGGCGCCAATACCTCTTTCGTCAACCGTATCGCGGACAATACCCTGCCGCTGGACGAGCTGGTATCCGACCCGGTCAGCGCGGTAGAAAAACTGGCGCAGCAGGAAGGCCAGGCCGGCCTGCCGCATCCGAAAATCCCGCTGCCGCGCGATCTCTACGGCAGCGGCCGGAGCAACTCCGCCGGTCTCGATCTGGCGAACGAGCACCGTCTGGCCTCCCTCTCCTCTTCCCTGCTCAACAGCGCGCTGCATAAATGGCAGGCATTGCCGATGCTGGAGCAGCCGGTGGCCGAAGGCGAGATGCAGCCGGTGGTTAACCCGGCAGAGCCGAAAGATATCGTCGGCTACGTCCGCGAAGCCAGCGACGCTGAAGTGCAGCAGGCGCTGACCAGCGCTATCAACAATGCGCCGAACTGGTTCGCCACTCCGCCGCAGGAGCGCGCCGCCATTCTTGAGCGCGCCGCGGTGCTGATGGAAAGCCAAATGCCGACCCTGATGGGGATCCTGGTGCGCGAGGCGGGTAAAACCTTCAGCAACGCCATCGCTGAAGTGCGCGAAGCCGTTGACTTCCTGCACTATTACGCCGGCCAGGTGCGCGACGATTTCGATAATGAAACTCACCGCCCGCTGGGTCCGGTGGTCTGTATCAGCCCGTGGAACTTCCCGCTGGCGATCTTCACCGGCCAGATTGCCGCCGCGCTGGCGGCCGGCAACAGCGTGCTGGCGAAACCTGCCGAGCAGACGCCGCTTATCGCCGCCCAGGGCGTGGCGATTCTGCTGGAAGCCGGCGTGCCGCCGGGCGTTATTCAACTGCTGCCGGGCCGCGGGGAGACCGTGGGCGCCGCGCTAACCTCCGATGAGCGCGTGCGCGGCGTGATGTTCACCGGCTCCACCGAAGTGGCCACCCTGCTGCAGCGCAATATCGCCAGCCGCCTCGATCCCCAGGGCCGCCCGACGCCGCTGATCGCCGAAACCGGCGGGATGAACGCGATGATCGTCGATTCGTCGGCGCTCACCGAGCAGGTAGTGATCGACGTGCTGGCTTCCGCGTTCGACAGCGCCGGCCAGCGCTGCTCCGCCCTGCGCGTGCTTTGCCTGCAGGAAGAGGTCGCCGATCACACCTTAACCATGCTGCGCGGCGCCATGAGCGAGTGCCGGATGGGCAATCCGGGGCGCCTGACCACCGATATCGGTCCGGTTATCGATGCGGAAGCGAAAGAGAATATCGAACGCCATATTCAGGCGATGCGCGCCAAAGGCCGCACCGTCTACCAGGCGGTGCGCGAGAATAGCGAAGACGCCCGCGAATGGCGTCACGGGACCTTCGTGCCGCCGACGCTTATCGAGCTCGACAGCTTCGACGAGCTGAAAAAAGAGGTCTTCGGCCCGGTACTGCACGTGGTGCGCTACAACCGTAACGAGCTGGACAAACTGGTCGAGCAGATTAACGCCTCTGGCTACGGCCTGACCCTCGGCGTGCATACCCGTATCGACGAAACCATCGCCCAGGTCACCGGCAGCGCCAAGGTGGGCAACCTGTACGTCAACCGCAATATGGTAGGCGCGGTGGTCGGCGTTCAGCCGTTCGGCGGCGAAGGGTTGTCCGGTACCGGTCCGAAAGCCGGCGGTCCGCTGTATCTGTACCGTCTGCTCTCCAGCCGTCCGCAGGACGCGGTTGGCGTGACCTTCGCCCGCCAGGATGCAGAGCGTCCGCTGGACGCCCAGCTGAAAACGCTGCTGGAAAAACCGCTACAGGCGCTGCAGCAGTGGGCCGCGGGCCGTCCTGAGCTGCAGGCGCTGTGCCAGCAGTACAGCGAGCAGGCGCAAAGCGGCACTCAACGCCTGCTGCCGGGGCCAACCGGCGAGCGCAACACCCTGACGCTGATGCCGCGCGAGCGCGTGCTGTGCGTAGCGGATAACGAACAGGATGCGCTGATCCAGCTGGCGGCTGTGCTGGCGGTGGGTTGTGAAGTACTGTGGCCGGACAGCGCCCTGCAGCGCGATCTGGCGAAGAAACTGCCGCGGGAGGTCAGCGAGCGCATTCGCTTTACCAAAGCGGAGCAGTTGCCTGGCCAGGCCTTCGACGCGGTTATCTACCACGGCGATTCCGACCAGCTGCGCGAGCTGTGCGAGCAGGTGGCGGCGCGCGACGGGGCGATTGTCTCCGTGCAGGGTTTCGCCCGCGGCGAAACCAATCTGCTGCTGGAGCGGCTGTATATCGAGCGTTCGCTGAGCGTTAACACCGCGGCGGCAGGCGGTAACGCTAGCCTGATGACCATCGGCTAAAACGGGCTCCCCGGTGGCGCTGCGCTTACCGGGGCTACCTACCACCGCCAAAGGGTAGCCCGGATAAGGTGCGGTGCGCCGCCATCCGGGCAATCAGTCTGCGCTGCGATCAGCTAATGACAGCCGACGTCAGCTGTGTTTAATTAAGGCTCCCGGACGGGAGCCTTTTTTATGGGAGCAGAACAATGAAACGCACGTTATTTGCCGTGATGGCCCTGCTGGCCAGCGGCGCGGCGCTGGCGGACGAGTGCAGCAGCGCCAACACCCAAACCGAAATGAATCAGTGCGCGGCTGCGCAGTATCAGGCGGCCGATAAAAAACTGAACGACACCTGGCAGCAGGCCCTGCAGCGGGCGGTGGGTAAACAACAAACATTACTGAAGCAGGCGCAGCAGGCATGGATCGCCCTCCGCGACGCCGACTGCGCCTTTCTCGCGTCCGGCGCCGAAGGCGGCAGCATGCAGCCAATGCTGGTCAGCCAGTGCATGACCGATAAGAGCGTGGAGCGGGAGTCTTTCCTCGCCTCGCTGCTACAGTGCGAGGATGGCGATCAAAGCTGCCCGCTGCCGCCCGCCAATTAACGGACGCGAATGCCTTCGATAATCATCCGCTGGACATTATCGACCGTTTGTTCAAAAAAGGCCGCATCCTGCAGCGTGGCGCCGGTGACCGCCTCCACCTGGGTGGCGAAGTCGGCGTAATGCTGGGTGGTAGCCCAGATCATAAAGATTAAATGCTGTGGATCGACCGGCGCCAGCTTGCCGCGGTCGATCCAGCCGGAGACTATCGCCGATTTCTCATCGACCAGCGCTTTCAGATCCCCGGTCAGTTCGCCCATCAGCAGCGGCGCCCCCTGCAGCATCTCGAGGCAGAAGAGCTTCGAGGCCTGGGGGTGATCGCGGGACACCTCCAGCTTCAGGCGAATATATTCGCGGATCGCCACCAGCGGGCTGATATCCTCACGAAAGGCCTTCAGCGGCGCCAGCCAGATGGCGAGGATCTGCTGCAGGACTGCCACATACAGCGCCTCTTTCGAAGGGTAGTAATATAGCAGATTGGTTTTCGATACCCCGGCGCGTTCAGCCACCTGCTCCAGCCGCGTACCGTGAATACCAAATTGCGAAAATGCCTCCAGCGCGGCGGCCAGGATGGCCTCCTTTTTGGCGCTGACCGCTTGTGAACGTTTGCCGCTTTTCTTCACCGCGCCCTGTGCCATACATCCTCTCCTTCAGTTGACGCCACCAGCATAGCAAAAGCCCTGCGCCGACACGACCCCATGCACCCTGATTGCGCATGACTGCCGTTTTTTCGTGCACTGATTTTGACCATCCAGTCCACTTTTTTACCGTCCTTTTTAGCAACTCAAAAGTAACACATTAATAACATTAGCATTTATAAAACTGGCATCGCCTTTGCTTTACCTTTTCTGCGAGGTGGTCCAGGGAGAGGCAGGATGCCGCACCATCGCAACCCATCTTCCATGACTGCAGAGAGGTAGGTATGAAAATTGGTGTTTTCGTTCCCATTGGCAACAACGGCTGGCTGATCTCCACCCATGCCCCGCAGTATATGCCGACCTTTGAACTGAATAAGGCCATCGTGCAGAAGGCCGAGCACTACCATTTCGACTTCGCGCTCTCCATGATCAAACTGCGCGGCTTCGGTGGGAAAACTGAATTCTGGGATCACAACCTGGAGTCCTTTACCCTGATGGCCGGCCTGGCCGCGGTGACCTCGAAGATCCAGATCTACGCCACCGCCGCCACCCTGACGCTGCCGCCGGCGATTGTCGCCCGGATGGCCTCCACTATCGACTCCATCTCCGGCGGCCGGTTTGGCGTCAATCTGGTGACCGGCTGGCAAAAACCGGAATATGACCAGATGGGCATGTGGCCGGGAGATGACTATTTCGCCAGCCGCTATGACTATCTCACCGAATACGTCCAGGTGCTCCGTGACCTGTGGGGCACCGGGCGCAGCGATTTCAAAGGCGACTACTTCACCATGAACGACTGCCGGGTCAGCCCGCGCCCGTCGCAGCCGATGAAGGTGATCTGCGCCGGGCAGAGCGATGCCGGGATGGCCTTCTCCGCCCAGCATGCGGACTACAACTTTTGCTTTGGCAAAGGGGTCAACACGCCAACGGCCTTTGCCCCGACCGCCGCACGCATGATGCAGGCGGCGGAAAAAACCGGCCGCGACGTGGGGTCCTATGTGCTGTTCATGGTGATCGCCGACGAAACCGACGAGGCGGCGCGCGCCAAATGGGAACATTACAAAGCGGGCGCCGATGAAGAAGCGCTGGCGTGGCTCACCGAGCAGAGTCAGAAAGATACCCGCTCCGGCAGCGATACCAACGTGCGCCAGATGGCCGACCCCACCTCGGCGGTCAACATTAACATGGGCACCCTGGTCGGATCGTATGCCAGCGTCGCCCGTATGCTTGATGAAGTAGCGAGCGTGCCCGGCACCGACGGCGTGCTGCTGACCTTTGATGATTTTCTTGCCGGCATTGACGCCTTTGGCGAACGCATTCAGCCGCTGATGCGCTGCCGGGACCACATTGCTTCTGTTACCCGTGAGGTGGCCTGATGATTACCCTTCCCGCTCGCCCGGAATCCCTGACCTTCGCGCCGCAGCAGAGCGCGCTGATTGTGGTCGATATGCAGAACGCCTACGCCAGCCAGGGCGGTTATCTGGATCTCGCCGGCTTTGACGTCTCCGCTACCCGGCCGGTTATCGACAATATTAATACCGCCGTCGCCGCCGCTCGCGCCGCGGGTATGTTGATTATCTGGTTCCAGAATGGCTGGGATGACCAGTATGTTGAAGCCGGCGGCCCGGGCTCGCCGAACTATCACAAATCCAACGCGCTGAAAACGATGCGTCAGCGTCCGGAGCTGCAGGGCAAGCTGCTGGCGAAAGGCGGCTGGGATTATCAGCTGGTGGACGAGCTGACGCCGCAGGAAGGCGATATCGTGTTGCCGAAACCGCGCTACAGCGGCTTCTTTAACACCCCGCTCGACAGCATTTTGCGCAGCCGCGGCATACGCCACCTGGTGTTCACCGGGATCGCCACCAACGTCTGCGTCGAATCGACGCTGCGCGATGGCTTCTTTCTCGAATACTTCGGCATCGTGCTGGAGGATGCCACCCATCAGGCCGGCCCGGCCTTCGCCCAGCAGGCGGCGCTGTTCAATATTGAAACCTTTTTCGGCTGGGTCAGCGACGTTGAGAGCTTCTGCCACGAGCTGTCCCCCGCCGCCCCGCTGGCTTTAGCCAAGGAGAAACGTTATGCCTAAACAGGTGATTATTCCGCCAGGCACCACCGCGCCGATTGCCCCCTTTGTTCCGGGGACGCTCGCCGACGGGGTGGTCTACGTCTCGGGCACCCTGCCGTTTGATAAGCAAAACAATGTGGTGCACATCGGCGACCCAAAGGCGCAAACCCGCCACGTGCTGGAGACCATCAGGAGCGTTATCGAAACGGCGGGCGGGAGTATGGCGGATGTGACTTTCAACAGCATCTTTATCACCGACTGGACAAATTACGCCGCGATTAACGAGGTCTACGCCGAGTTCTTCCCCGGCGATAAACCGGCGCGCTTCTGCATTCAGTGCGGACTGGTGAAGCCCGATGCGCTGGTGGAAATCGCCAGCGTCGCCCATATCGGTACCCCGACATGATGAGGCTCAATATTGCTCCGGCTCCGTGGCCCGGCGCGCCGGTGGTGGTCCTCAGCGCCGGTCTGGGCGGGGGCGGCGGCTACTGGCTGGCGCAGCGCGCGGCGCTGGAGGAACAGTATCAGCTGGTGAGTTATGACCATAACGGGACCGGGGAGAACGCCGGTCCGCTGCCCGCCGACTACAGCCTGGCGACGATGGCCGGGGAGCTGTTCAGCGCTCTGCAAGCGGCGGGGATCGCCCGCTTCGCGCTGGTGGGCCACGCCCTGGGGGCGCTGATTGGCCTGCAGCTGGCGCTCGATCGCCCCGAGGCGGTGAGCGCCCTGGCGCTGGTCAACGGCTGGCTGTCGCTGTCGCCGCATACCCGCCGCTGCTTCCAGGTGCGCGAGCGTCTGCTGCATGCTGGCGGCGCACAGGCGTGGGTCGAAGCGCAGCCGCTATTTCTCTACCCGGCGGAATGGATGGCCGCGCGCCTGCCGCGCCTCGAAGCGGAAGATGCGCTTGCCATCAGCCATTTTCAGGGCAAAGAGAATCTGCTGAAGCGGCTGCAGGCCCTGAAGCAGGCTGATTTTTCACGCCGTGCGTCGGCCATCGCCTGCCCGACGCTGATTATCAGCGCCGCTGACGACCTGCTGGTCCCCGCCTCCTGCTCCCGCGTGCTGCAGACGGCGATCCCCGGCAGCCAGCTCGTGGAAATGCCGTGGGGCGGCCATGCCTGTAACGTCACCGACGCCGATACCTTTAATACCATTTTACGCGACGGGCTGTCCGCTATGCTGCCGGTCGCCAGGGAGACCCGATGAACGACGCGATAAACCACACGGCCTGCGAGACGCTGTTTACCCAGGCCCGGACCCACAACGGCTGGCTGGATAAGCCGGTGAGCGATGCGCAGCTGCAGGCCGTCTGGGACCTGATGAAAATGGGGCCGACTTCCGCCAACTGTTCGCCAGCGCGCATCGTGTTCGTGCGCAGCGCGGAAGGCAAAGAGAAACTTCGCCCGACGCTCTCCAGCGGCAATCTGCAGAAAACCATGCAGGCGCCGGTGACCGCCATCGTGGCGTGGGATAGCGCCTTCTACGACCGGCTGCCGACCCTGTTTCCCCACGGTGACGCCCGCAGCTGGTTTACCTCCAGCCCGCAGCTGGCGGAAGAGACCGCGTTTCGCAACAGCTCCCTGCAGGCGGCGTATCTGATTTTTGCCTGCCGGGCGCTGGGCCTCGACACCGGGCCAATGTCCGGTTTTGACCGGGAAAAAGTCGACGCGGCATTTTTTGCCGACAACGGCTGGAAAAGCAATCTACTGGTGAATATCGGCTATGGCGACCCCGGCAAGCTGTACGGCCGCCTGCCGCGCCTGTCCTTTGATGAAGCCTGCCTGCTGGCATAAGGAGTTTACGATGGAGTTAACGGACAAAGCGAGTTTCCGTGACGCCATGGCCCACGTCGGCGCCGCGGTTAACATTATTACCACCGATGGCCCGGCGGGCCGGGCGGGGTTCACCGCCAGCGCGGTCTGCAGCGTTACCGACACGCCGCCGACCCTGCTGGTCTGCCTGAACCGCTCGGCTTCGGTGTGGCCGGTGTTCAGCGAACACCACACGCTGTGCGTCAATACCCTGGCGGCCGGACAGGAGGCCCTGTCGACGCTGTTTGGCGGTAAAACCGCAATGGACGAGCGTTTTGCCGCCGCCGACTGGCAGACCGGCGCCACCGGCTGTCCGCGGCTGGAGGCGGCTCTGGTCAGCTTTGACTGCCGCATCGACCAGCGCGTCAGCGTCGGGACGCACGACATTCTGTTTTGTCACGTCGTGGCCATTACCCGTCACCCGGAGCCCCGGGGACTGATGTGGTTTGACCGCGGCTATCACACGCTTATGCGACCCGCTTGTTAACCTTTAACCCGGGATATCATCATGGCACTCTTCGATTTTCCTCGCTGGAAGCTGACCTCCCCCGCCGCCGAATCCGGCGTTGTCGCCCCCGATGAACGCTTGTCGGCCGGGCAAACGCTGGTGATGGGCGTGCAGCACGCCGTTGCGATGTTCGGCGCGACGGTGCTGATGCCGTTGTTGATGGGGCTCGACCCGAACCTGTCTATTCTGATGTCGGGCGTCGGCACCCTGCTGTTCTTTGTCGTCACCGGCGGACGGGTGCCGAGCTATCTCGGCTCCAGCGCCGCTTTTGTCGGGGTGGTGATCGCCATTACCGGCTTTAACGGCCAGGGGCTGAACCCTCATCTGAGCGTCGCCCTTGGCGGGATCATCGCCTGCGGGCTGGTCTACACCCTGATTGGTCTGGTGGTGATGAAGATCGGCACCCGCTGGATCGAGCGCCTGATGCCGCCGGTGGTGACCGGCGCGGTGGTGATGGCTATCGGCCTGAACCTGGCGCCGATTGCCGTGCGCAGCGTCTCCGCCAGCGCCTTCGACAGCTGGATGGCGGTGTTAACTGTGCTCTGCATCGGCATAGTGGCGGTATTTACCCGCGGGATGCTGCAGCGACTGCTGATCCTGGTCGGCCTGATCGTCGCCTGCGCGCTGTACGCCCTGCTGGCTAACGGCCTGGGCCTTGGCAAACCGCTGGACTTCTCCCCCCTCGCCCAGGCGGCGTGGTTCGGGCTGCCGCACTTTACCCCCCCATCCTTTAACGGCCAGGCGATGATGTTGATTGCGCCGGTCGCGGTGATCCTGGTGGCCGAGAACCTCGGGCACCTGAAGGCCGTCGCCGGGATGACCGGGCGCAATATGGACCCGTACATGGGGCGCGCCTTCGTCGGCGACGGGCTGGCGACCATGCTCTCCGGTTCGGTGGGCGGCAGCGGGGTCACCACCTATGCGGAGAACATCGGCGTCATGGCGGTGACCAAGGTCTACTCAACGCTGGTGTTTGTCGCCGCGGCGCTGATTGCCATACTGTTGGGTTTCTCGCCGAAGTTCGGCGCATTAATCCACACCATTCCCGGGCCGGTGATCGGCGGCGCCTCGATCGTGGTATTTGGCTTAATTGCCGTCGCCGGGGCGCGGATCTGGGTGCAAAACCGGGTGGATCTGAGTCAAAACAGCAATTTGATCATGGTGTCGGTGACCCTGGTGCTGGGCGCCGGCGATTTCGCGCTGTCGCTGGGCGGCTTTACGCTGGGCGGGATTGGCACGGCCACCTTCGGGGCGATCCTGCTGCACGCGCTGCTTCATCGCGGGACGCGCGAGGCGAAGGAGGCCAGGGTAACGCCGGTGTAAGCCACATTAGCGCGGCGTTGGCGCAGGGAGCGGTGTGGGCCTGGGTGGTGTGATCCTGTAGGCCGGATAAGGCATTTATGCCGCCATCCGGCACCACCACGGGCACGGAACCTGACCGCCCGGCGGCGCTGCGCTTGCGCGGGCCTGGAGACTGCCACGGCCTTCCGGGAATGTCTCAGCGATTTTGAGGCCGTCAGCACCGGCAGTTTCAGCAAGAAAGGTGAATAAATTAACGGCAGGTCGTACGAACGTAGGCCGGGTAAGGCGCAGCCGCCACCCGGCATAAAAGCGGCTCCGTTCCCGCAGTCATCGCCCGGCGGCGCTGCGCTTGCACGGGCCTGGAGACAATCAGAGCCGGACGAGTACCAGCCAGGATAAGCGCCGCTGTCGGGTCAGAAGGAAAATATTATGGCTCGCGGCGATCGGCCAGGTCCGTGAGCGGCTGCGCATCGTCGTTTGTGGAAACCTGCGGCGGCGACTTGCGCTTCCACTTCAGCTCGCTCACCAGCACCCCCGCGAGGATCAAAACGCAGCCGAGCAGAGCCAGCAGCGGCAGACGCTCACCGGCCAGCCGGCCAAAAATACCGGCCCATACCGGTTCACCGGTATAAATAAGGGTGGCCCGCGTCGGCGAGACGCTGCGCTGCGCCCAGTTCATGGTCACCTGAATGATCGCGCTGAAAATCCCCAGCCCCAGCGCGACGCCGAGCAGGGCCGGCGTCAACGACGGCACCGATTCACCCGCCGGCTTCATGGCGGCGAAAGCCACCAGCGACGCGGTCGCCAGCTGCACCACCGTCACCCGGCGGACATCGACTTTTCCGGCCCAGGCGCTGATAAGGATAATCTCCGCCGCGATCGCTACCGCACTTGCCAGAGTGATCATCTCCCCCACGCCAAGCGCCAGCAGATTATTTTCCGGCCCGGCCAGCAGAATTAAACCAATAAAGGCCAGCACAATCCCCACGCAGGACATCACCCCCGGCATACGTCCCAGGCACAGCCACTGCAGCAGCGGCACCAGCGGCACATACATCGCGGTGATAAAGGCAGATTTACTGCTGGAGATGGTCTGTAGTCCCCAGGTCTGCAGGCCATACCCCAGCGCAATCGCCACGCCAATCGCTACCCCGGCCTTCACCTCCAGCCACGTCAGACCGCGCAGAGTGCGCAGCGAAAGCAGGCCCACCGCCAGCGCGGCGGTCGCAAAACGCAAACCGACAAAAAACAGCGGCCCGCTGAGGCTCACCGCGTACTGTACGGCAAGGAACGTCCCTCCCCAGAACATGGTGATCATGATAAGGAGCGCTTCCTGGCGGCTAACGGAGAATTTTAACGAAGACATAAGACAGCCATGACGATTAACGGGCGACCAGTGTGCAATCCGCCCGGCGGGAGCGCAACCACCGACAGATAAAAAAACCGCCGGCAGATGCCGGCGGCGAGGGCGATGCGGTTGGGTCGGGGAGATTAACACCGCATCAAAGAGAACAGTGCGAGTCGCGCGTTAACTTTCACGACTACCATGACTGTTTTTACCCCCTTTTTTGCCAGCCTCTGAGGCGCGCTGAGGGTCATTTTTAAAATTCCCCCCGCTATGCTGGCCACCTTTACGTCCTGCTTCTGATGCTCTTTCACGGTCTTCAGCAAAGTTGCCGGAACCGCCACGATGGTTTGCCATTACTGACCTCCATTAGGTTAGACATCATAGTGCATTACGCGGGAGCGGCGACGCCGCTGTCCTGCCGCGTATCTATAAGGTTAGTGAATGACTGCGGCTGACGGCGGCGAATGTAATATCCAGAAACAAAGCCGGGCGAAAAAAGCTTCCTCGCGCCGCGAACAGCTCCTAACCGACTCTGCTGGCGAAGAAAAAATAGTCAGCAAAAATGTATCCTGATGCTACATCCTCGCCGCAGCGGCCAAAATAGCAGGCGCAACGCTTCCTCCTTCACTTCCTTTCAGGCCGCGCGGTGCAAGGAAAAGTAAATAACGCTTTGTCATTTTGTTATAAATCAAACAAATGCCCGTTGGATTTGCACTCTCCGGCGGAGGCTTTATCTTTAAAGGTACCAGCTATTTTGCTGGCTTATAATGCAACCGAGGAGTGATGGAAATGGCTAAAATTCTGGTGCTTTATTATTCCATGTATGGACACATTGAAACCATGGCTCACGCCGTCGCCGATGGGGCGAACCGGGTGGACGGCGTTGAGGTGGTTGTGAAGCGCGTGCCGGAAACCATGCAGGCTGAAGCATTCGCCAAAGCAGGCGGGAAAACGCAAAACGCGCCCGTCGCCACGCCGCAGGAGCTGGCAGAGTATGACGCCATCATCTTTGGTACCCCGACGCGCTTCGGCAACATGTCCGGTCAGATGCGTACTTTCCTCGATCAAACCGGCGGTCTGTGGGCGTCCGGCGCTCTGTATGGCAAAATCGCCAGCGTATTTAGCTCAACCGGTACCGGCGGCGGCCAGGAACAAACCATTACCTCGACCTGGACGACGCTGGCCCACCACGGCATGATCATCGTCCCGATCGGCTATGGCGCCCAGGAGCTATTCGATATCTCCCAGGTACGCGGCGGTACCCCTTATGGCGCAACCACCATCGCCGGCGGCGACGGCTCGCGGCAGCCGAGCGAGGAAGAGTTAGCCATCGCCCGCTATCAGGGTGAACATGTCGCCAAACTGGCCGTTAAACTGCACGGCTAATCTTCTGCAGGAGGAGCACTATGCCAACTCAAGAAGCAAAAGCACATCGCGTCGGCGAATGGGCAAGTTTACGTAACACCTCACCGGAAATTGCCGAGGCGATTTTCGAAGTCGCCCACTACGATGAGAAACTGGCGGAGCAAATCTGGGAGGAAGGCAGCGACGAAGTGCTGGCGCTGGCCTTTGCCAAAACCGATAAAGACAGCCTGTTCTGGGGCGAACAGACGATTGAGCGTAAAAACGTCTAGGAGGTTTATCCCCACCTGGGCTCACCCTAACCTGCTAAAAAAACCCGGAGTGCTCCGGGTTTTTTTCGTTATTTCGCCGCCTCGTTGATCACCTTTTTAAAGGTCTCCAGCGGGCAGAATCCCTGGTCATCAACCGGACAGCCGTTAAGCGCCAGAGTGACCCGCTGCGGCGGGGCCTGCAGGGTTAACGCGTCGGCGTTACGCAGTTGCTCGGTACTTTGATAGACATACTCAATCTTCATCAGATCGCGATTGCCGGCGCTGTCATGCCAGCGCTGAAACAGCAGTTTGCCGCCGATAGGAGTGCGCTCATACTGGCCGGGCAGTTGATAGGGCTTAAAGTCCAGGGCGGTGAGCAGCGAGGCGATATTCGAGTCGTGTCCGACTAGCAGCGTGACTTTCGCCTTGCTGGCTCCCTCGCCCACCAGCGCGTTATCGATATATTTAACCAGCGGTTTGGCGACGTTTTGCGCCACCGCCACCGAGGTAAACAGACTATCCTGATAGCCGTTTTTCAGCTTCGACAGCACTTGCCACTGCTTATCGCTGGCGATCTCCCCCCACGCCACCTGATCTTTCGGGAAGCCTTCATAATATTGCAGGGTGAAGGCGTCTACCAGCGAGTTGCCCACCTTCAACGGTCCGGACACTCCCGGCTCCTGCTGATAACCGGCGCTAAAGGTATCTTTACCCTCGCTCAGGGAACAGACCTTCTTCTCTTTGCAGGAGGGCGAGTTGCGGTAATCGATCATCGTCTCCAGCAGCTTGTAGCTCTCGGTCAACTGCATTCCCTGGCGCTCTTTTTCCATCGCCTGCAGCGCTTTCTCGCGAAACGCCGGGGAGTCGTCGGTAATAACCGGGTTGAAGGTCGGGTCCATGGTGCCCATCTGCGGCTGGTGATGCACCGGGATGCCGCAGCCCGGGAACGCGCCGGTGATAAAGAACTGCGCGGTGGCGACGGTGCGCTGCAGGCTGTTAGCGTAGGCATAAACCGCGTTTTCCGGCGGGCACTCGCCGCTGGTCACCAGCTTCTGCTGCGCCAGCCATTCGCGCATATAGTGGCCCATATACACCTCCAGCACACCGCCTTTGGTGGTCAGCTGGCCGCCCGGCACATCCCACTGCGGCCAGGCCTTGGCGGTGGACTGCTCCAGCACGCTGCCGTTATTGGCCAACGGCGCACGCAGGTTGTGACGGCTCATGATCAGCACCTGCTGCAGCTGATACCCCTCCGGGGCGGCCGTGTCCTGCGCCTGAGCGCCAGCGGATAACATCACCGCGCCGGCAACGGCGGCGGCAAGTAGACGTTTTTTCATCCCTTCATCCTTAGTCATTTATTATCATCGCGTTAATTGTGCCGGATTTATGACATTTTTCCTGGTAATCGCTCGCAAACTTAGACCGTAGCCGAAAATTTCCCCTGCAGGGCAAAGAGTTTTATAATGAAACAATTAACCTGGAGGCTTTCGTGAAACGTACCCGTCTGGAAAACAGCTGTTGCCCTATCGCCCGCTCCCTCGACGTTATCGGCGACTGGTGGTCGCTGCTGATCGTCCGCGATGCTCTGCGCGGGGTGCGCCGTTTTAGCGAATTCCAGAAAAACCTCGGTATCGCCAAAAACATGCTCGCCGGGCGGCTGAAAATGCTGGTGGATGAAGGCATCCTGCGCCTGCAGCCGGCCTCCGACGGCAGCGCCTGGCAGGAGTATGTCCTGACCGATAAGGGCCGTGCCCTGCAGACGGTGCTGGTCGCCCTCTCCCAGTGGGCAGACGACTATCTGTTCGATCCTGACGAACCGGCGACCCGGCTCATTGACCGCCAGCAGCGCCAGCCCCTGCGTAAGCTGGTCCTGCAGTCGGCGGATGGCCGTGAGCTGGCCCCGGCGGACATCACCATCGCTATCCCGCTGAACGACTAAACGCTGCCCGCGACAGGCAAAAATGAAAAAGTCCTGGTAAAATGGTTGCATTATTAAACCTAATATCTCATGCTGAATTTGGTTTAATAATGCAACCTTTTACGAGGCGTTTCTCATGACCCAACCATCGCACACAGCTTTTATCACCGGCGCGTCCTCAGGTATCGGCGCGATCTATGCCGAACGACTCGCCGCCCGCGGCTACAACCTGATCCTCGCCGCCCGTCGTGAAGACCGTCTGCAGGCGCTCGCCGACCAGCTGCAGGCGCGCTACGCCATCCAGGCAAGCATCCTCAAAGCCGATCTTAGCGAAGAGCACGGGATTGCCGCCGTAGAGCAGCGTCTGCAGCAGGATCCCGCCATCGACCTGTTCATTAACAACGCCGGCACCGCGAAATTGGCGGATTTTCTCGCCAGTACGCCACGCGAGCACCAGGCGATTCATACGCTCAACACCACCGCGCTGCTGCGTCTGAGCTATGCCGCGCTGGCCGCTTTCACCCCACGACGCCGGGGGACGCTGATCAATATTGCCTCTATCCTCGCGCTGCATACGCTGCCGGGCAGCGCAGTCTACAGCGCCAGCAAAGCCTGGGTGTTGAGCTTCACCCGCGGCCTGCAGGAGGAGTTTGCCGACAGCGGCGTGCGTATTCAGGCGGTATTGCCGGCGGCGACCGCTACCGATCTGTGGCCGACCTCCGGCGTGGCGCTGGACACTCTGCCCAGCGGCACGGTAATGACCACCGAGGATCTGGTTGACGCCGCTCTCAGGGGGCTGGAGATGGGGGAATAGGTCACCTTACCACCGGTTCATGACCTGGGACTGTGGGAGACTTTTGAGCAGTCCAGACTGGCGCTGTTTACCAGCGCGCGAACCGGACAGCCTGCGCCGCGGTATCGATAAGCGGCACCGTGCGGCGGACGCTACTCCGGTAGCGGAACCGCCGTCAGGGTACAGATCGCCTCGTGCTCGCCGCCGCGGCGATCGGTAATCACCACCTTATCGCCCGCCTTTTTGCCTTCACACGGCTTGAGGACCTGCTCCACGATCCGCTCGCGGCTCGCCTGACGTTCACTTTCAGCCTGACTGGCGAAGGCAGACAGCGCCAACGCTACGCCCAGCAGGCTGAGGGTTTTCTTATACATGACTGACTCTCAGATCGTTCTTATTCGCGGTCAGCGTAACTCGCTGTAGGCCGCACTTCTGTAAAATCACTTAACGGAGTGTTACGCCATTTCAGGTGAAACCCAGGCGGTCACATCCCTGCGGGAAATATTTTATCACAACCCCGCCGCCGGATATTCTCGCGATGAGGCGTCATCTTTCAGACATATCCCGATGTTATCTTCACACAGAGCCCTGTATCTTTTTCCCTTTCCAAACAGAATATTAGGTTGGTCTATGTCGGGTCTTATTCTCTTTATCGTCGCGGTGGCGCTGCTGGGCGTCGCCATCTACAGCCTGGTGTCGTACCTCAAAGAGCGGCGCGCCAGTCAGTTACCTGTCCATAAAAAGAAGAAATAATACCTTCCGTTCCCCACCGTTTTCTGCTGATTTCTTTACCGTCCTGTACTGTCCCTTACCGAAGCCAAAACGAAAGCAGGCCTGCGGGCCTGCCTTCGTTCAGTTTATGCCTCAGAACCTATGACTCCCAGGCCTGCTCCGCTTTAGCGGCATCAAACTGCGGCGGCGGTTTGCGGAAGCGTCGGGTCAGATAAGTCAGGTACAGCAGACCAAGCGCCGCCCACACCAGGCCGAGCGTCAGGGAGGTGGCCTCGAGATTGATCCACAATACCCCGACCGTCAACGCCCCGACCATCGGCAGCAGCAGATAATGCAGTCGATCCTTCCAGGTTTTGTTGTACCCCTTGCGCCGCCAGAAGTGGTTGAACACCGACAGGTTAACGAAGGTGAAGGCCACCAGCGCGCCGAAATTAATCAACGCGGTGGCGGTCACCAGGTCGAAGAACAGCGCCGACAGCGCAACGATGCCCACCATAATCACGTTCAGCGCCGGGGTACGCCATTTCGGATGCACATAGCCAAAAATGCGCTCCGGGAAGACGTTGTCGCGGCCCATCACGTACAGCAGACGGGAGACGCTGGCATGGGAGGCCAGGCCGGACGCCAGGGTGTTAACAAAGGTGGTGCACAGGAAAATCGACTGGAACAGCTTGCCGCCCACGTACAGCGCAATCTCCGGCAGCGCGGCATCGGGGTCTTTAAAGCGATGAATATCCGGGAAGAACAGCTGCATAAAGAACGACGCGACGATAAAGATAATGCCGCCGTACATCGCGGTGAGAAAAATTGCCTTCGGGATCACTCGCGCGGCGTCAGGGGTCTCTTCCGACAGGGTGGTCACCGCGTCGAAACCGAGAAACGAGAAGCAGACAATGGTCGCGCCGGTAATAATCGGGATCAAATGCGCATTCTGGCTGATAAACGGCTGCAGCGACCAGACGGTACCCACCCCCTCGCCTTTATGCAGCCCCTGCACCACCAGAATGACAAACACCACCATGATCGAAATCTGCACCAGCACGAACAGGGTATTGAAGTTGGCCACCAGGTTAACGCTTTTCAGGTTCGCGGCGGTCAGAATAGCGACAAAGGTCACTACCCACACCCACGGCGGCACTTCGGGGAACAAGGCCGAGAGATAGATCTTCGCCAGCAGGACGTTGATCATCGGCAGAAACAGATAATCCAGCAGCGACGACCAACCGACCATAAAGCCGACGTGCGGACTGATGGATTTTTGCGCGTAGGTATAGGCGGAACCGGCTTCCGGAAACTGACGCACCAGTTTGCCGTAGCTGATGGCGGTGAACAGCACGCCAGCCAGCGCCAGCAGATAAGACGCCGGAACGTGGCCATTGCTGATGCCGGAGACGATGCCGAAGGTATCAAACACCGTCATTGGCGTCAGATAGGCCAGCCCCATCATCACCACTTGCCAGAGTTTGAGGGATTTACGCAGACGCGGTCTGCCCGCCTGAGCGGCGTTATGCGCCGGAGGATTAATAGCCATCGCCCATCCCCCCCTTGCTGTTAACAGTTTGCGGGCCCAACGTCCGCGTGACAAACCTGCTTAGCAAAGGGGTAAGGCGTAGATAAAAGGGTAAGACGGACCGGTAAGCGGTAGCTGGCTGGCATCCAATGCGGCCTGAGCGGCCTCCCTCTCCCTGCGGATATTTGAACATCTGCATCATCTCATTTCCTCGTCACACACTGTGTCGTTAACTGAAGCCCCGTTGCCGCCTGCGCTCCTTAACGCGACATCCGGGAAATGGCTGGGCTCCCAGCAAAAACGTCGGCCAGGCTCCGCTCAGGCCGTATGATGCTACTGATTACCAAACTTATGGGCCCCTCGCGGGGCGACCATCAGGCGTTTTTCAACATCCACTCAATTTCGGTTTCTGTGATAAGACGCTCAAACTGCAGTAATTCATCATGCTTACAGGCATGGAAAACATGGCAGAAACGCTCGCCGAGGCGCTCACGCAAGTGATCGTTCTGCATAAACTCCCACAGCGCATCGCTCTGGCGGATCGGGAACGGCAGGCCCTCTTGTTCCAGACCGTTACCTTCCACCTCTTCCTGTAAAGGCAGCTGGGGGTTATCCAGCCCGTGCAGAATGCCGGCGAAAATCGCCGCCATCACCAGATACGGGTTGGCATCCGCCCCCGCGACGCGATACTCCACGCGGTGGTTCTGCCGCTCGCCGCACGGAATACGCAGCGCGACGGTGCGGTTGTTATGCCCCCACGAAGCCTGCGTCGGGACGTACATCCCCGGCTGGAAGCGGCGATACGAGTTCACGTTCGGCGCCAGCAGCGCCATCGAGGCCGGCATCAGATCGATCATCCCGGCCAGTGCGCGTTTGAGCAGCGCAGAGTCTTCCCCATCGCCGTCCACCAGCACGTTTTCCCCTTTATTGTTCAGCATGCTGATGTGGATATGCATCCCACTGCCGGCATGCTCTTCATAAGGCTTCGCCATAAAAGTGGCGTGCATCTTATGCTTCTCCGCCATCAAACGCACGAGACGTTTTAACGCCAGCGCATCATCGCAGGCGTCCAGCACGTTATCGGTATGGTGAAGGTTGATTTCAAACTGGCCCGGCGAGGCTTCCGCCACCGCGCCATCGGCGGGGATCAGCTGCAGTTTGGCCAGCTCGTCGATGTCGTTGAGCACGTCGGCGAAGTGGTTAAGGTTATCGACCGAGTAGACCTGGCTTTGGGTGTTGCGATCGTCAGTGCCCGGCGCACACGGCGGCTGCAGGTAGCCTTCGGCATCGCGTTTGCGGTCCAGTAAATAGAACTCCAGCTCTACCGCTACCACGGGGAACAGCCCGCGCTGGCGCAACTGCTGCCAGAGGCGGTTGAGTACGTTCCGCGGCTCAACGTCAAAGGGAGCGCCATCTTCATCAACCATGGTTAGCTGTACCTGGGCTATCGATTGTGGGTCAGCCGCCGAAGGGGTTAAGGTGCCGGGTACCGGGATGCAGCTGCGATCCGGCTCGCCCATCTCCTGGCCCAGACCGGCCTCTTCCACCACATTGCCGAGAATATCCATCGCAAACACCGAGGCCGGGAAATAACAGCCTTTCTCCAGTTTGCTCAGGCCGGCAACCGGGATGCGCTTGCCGCGGAAGCAGCCGTTCAGGTCAGTGAGGAGGACATCGACATACTGGGTATCAGGGTAGGTTTCGAGGTAGCGCTTCACTTCTTTCGCGAACGCGCTAACCCGTCTCTCTTCCGTTTGCTGAACAAAATTCTCAACTTCTACGATATTGGTTTCCATGATTCACCGCCGTTGGTTGGGTTTCGGTCCTGCACTCAGACCGTTAAATATAATGTCCACCCCATCGACTGTGTATGCAAATAAATTGTTTGTCAAATGTTAAATTAAGTTTGCAAAGGGCTATTTCCACTGCTAGATTGAGAAAATATTGAACGATATGGCCGTTAAACCCGCTATAGCGGTCATAATTTAGTCCACTTTGTGAGGGCGATCATGGAAAATATAATGTACAAGCCAGTTATTGGCGTCGTGATGTGTAGAAACAGGCTTAAGGGTCACCAGACCCAGACCTTGCAAGAAAAGTACCTGAATGCAATTGTGAACGCCGGCGGACTGCCGATTGCCCTGCCGCATGCGCTGGCGGAGCCGGAGCTACTGAACGCGGTCGTTGATAAACTGGACGGGATCTACCTGCCAGGCAGCCCCAGCAATGTGCAGCCGCACCTTTATGGTGAAAACGGCGATGAGCCTGACGCCGACCCCGGGCGTGATCTTCTGAGCATGGCGCTGATTAACGCCGCGCTCGAAAGGCGCATCCCCATTTTCGCCATCTGTCGTGGACTGCAGGAACTGGTTGTCGCCACCGGCGGGACTCTGTATCGTCGTCTGTTCGAGCAGCCTGAGCTCCTTGAACATCGCGAAGATCCTGAACTGCCCGTCGAGCAGCAGTATGCGCCGTCCCATCAGGTTGAGGTTCAGGAAGGAGGATTGCTGTCGCAATTGATACCGGGCTGCAACACGTTTTGGGTAAACTCGCTACATGGGCAAGGGGCAAAAACCCTCAGTCCGCAGCTGCGCGTGGAGGCGCGAGCGCCAGATGGACTGGTGGAAGCGGTCAGCGTGAACGATCATCCTTTCGCGCTGGGCGTACAATGGCATCCAGAATGGAACAGTAGCGAATACGCCCTGTCGCGTATGTTGTTTGATGGTTTTATCACCGCCTGTCAGGGCCATCATGCTGAAAAGCGGCGGCGCTGACCACTACCGTTAAGGAAATGCAAATATGAGCGATGACGGACTGGCGCCAGGGAAACGTCTGTCAGAGATCCGCCAACAGCTGGGTCTCTCACAGCGTCGTGCCGCCGAACTGTCTGGGTTAACACATAGTGCCATCAGCACCATAGAGCAGGATAAAGTCAGTCCTGCCATCAGTACGCTGCAAAAGCTGCTGAAAGTCTATGGGCTGTCGCTCTCGGAATTCTTTTCTGAACCCGAAAAGCCGGACGAACCCCAGGTGGTCATTAATCAGGATGACCTGATTGAGATGGGAAGTCAGGGCGTTTCCATGAAGCTGGTTCATAACGGAAATCCGAACCGTACGCTGGCGATGATTTTTGAAACTTACCAGCCTGGAACCACGACCGGGGAGAGGATTAAGCATCAGGGTGAGGAGATAGGCACCATACTGGAAGGTGAGATCGTGCTGACCATTAACGGTCAGTCGTACCACCTGGTGGCTGGACAGAGCTATGCCATTAATACCGGCATTCCGCACAGCTTCAGCAACACCTCGGCAGGCATCTGCCGCATCATCAGTGCCCACACCCCCACCACATTCTGATTATTTCGCCTGAACGAGGTTCAGGCTTACTTCAGGCCTGTCGCGACGGAAAATCTATTTTCGTCGCGGCGAAGAACTCGTAGTAATAACGTCTGCGCCGTACGGAATATTATTTCCTGTTGGCCCTGAAATAATTAACGCCAGTGAATGGCGACTCGCTCCTGAATAATTCGGGTTGCAAACAACCCGTCAAAACTCAGGAGAATAAAACGGTATTCAACTCCGGGGATACGCTATGCCCTGCGCCCGGCGCAGTGCCCCCGTGCAGCCTGAAAACGCCGCACTGATTAATTTGCCGATAATGTTTTTAAGGAGTCATGATGAATTTTCAGCACCTGGCTTACTGGCAGGAAAAAGCGAAAAACCTGGCCATTGAAACGCGCTTATTTATTAACGGCGAATATTGCGCCGCGGCCGATAATACCACCTTTGAGACTATCGACCCTGCCGCGCAGCAGACATTAGCCCAGGTCGCCCGCGGTAAAAAAGCCGACGTCGAACGGGCGGTGAAAGCCGCGCGCCAGGCTTTTGATAACGGCGACTGGTCGCAGGCCTCCCCCGCACAGCGTAAAGCGATCCTCACTCGCTTTGCTGATCTGATGGAGGCCCATCGTGAAGAGCTGGCGCTGCTGGAAACGCTGGATACCGGCAAACCGATTCGCCACAGCCTGCGCGACGATATTCCCGGCGCCGCCCGCGCCATTCGCTGGTATGCCGAAGCGCTGGATAAAGTCTATGGCGAAGTGGCCCCCACCGGCAGCAACGAGCTGGCGATGATCGTTCGCGAACCAATTGGCGTGATCGCCGCGGTGGTGCCGTGGAACTTCCCGCTGCTGCTGGCCTGCTGGAAACTCGGCCCGGCGCTGGCGGCGGGCAATAGCGTAATCCTCAAACCCTCGGAAAAATCGCCGCTCACCGCCCTGCGTCTGGCCGGGCTGGCGAAAGAGGCCGGCCTGCCGGACGGCGTGTTGAACGTGGTCAGCGGCTTTGGCCACGAGGCCGGGCAGGCGCTGGCCCTGCATCCTGATGTTGAAGTCATCACCTTCACCGGATCCACCCGCACCGGCAAGCAGCTGCTGAAAGACGCCGGCGACAGCAATATGAAGCGCGTGTGGCTGGAAGCGGGCGGCAAGAGCGCCAACATTGTCTTCGCCGACTGCCCGGATCTGCAACAAGCGGTTCGCGCCACCGCCGGCGGCATCTTCTACAACCAGGGACAGGTGTGCATCGCCGGGACCCGTCTGCTGCTCGAGGAGAGCATCGCTGACGAGTTCCTGGCGCGGCTGAAAGGTGAGGCGCAACACTGGCAGCCGGGCAACCCGCTCGATCCGGACACCACCATGGGCATGCTGATTGACAATACCCATGCCGACAACGTGCATAGCTTTATTCGCGGCGGCGAAAGCCAAAGCACCCTGTTCCTCGACGGACGGAAAAACCCGTGGCCTGCCGCCGTTGGCCCGACCATTTTCGTTGACGTCGACCCGGCATCAACCCTCAGCCGGGAAGAGATCTTCGGCCCGGTGCTGGTGGTGACCCGCTTCAAAAGCGAAGAAGAGGCGCTAAAGCTCGCCAATGACAGCGACTACGGCTTGGGCGCCGCGGTGTGGACCCGCGATCTCTCCCGCGCCCACCGCATGAGCCGCCGCCTGAAGGCCGGCTCGGTCTTCGTCAACAACTATAACGATGGTGATATGACCGTTCCGTTCGGCGGCTACAAGCAGAGCGGCAACGGGCGCGATAAATCGCTGCACGCACTGGAAAAATTCACCGAACTGAAAACCATCTGGATTGCCCTGGAGTCTTGATCATGACTGAACATACCACTAGCTACTATGCCGCCAGCGCCAACAAGTATGAACCGTTCCCGACGCTGGAGGGATCCATCAACTGTGACGTCTGCGTCGTCGGCGGCGGCTACACCGGCCTCTCGTCTGCCCTGCATCTGGCCGAAATGGGCTACGACGTGGTGGTGCTGGAAGGGGCGCGCATCGGCTTCGGCGCCAGCGGCCGCAACGGCGGTCAGCTGGTCAACTCCTATAGCCGCGATATCGACGTCATTGAAAAGAACTACGGCCCGGATGCGGCAAAAATGCTCGGCAGCATGATGTTCGAAGGCGGCGATATCATCCGCGAACGCATCCAGCGGTATCAGATCCAGTGCGATTACCGCCCGGGCGGCCTGTTCGTGGCGATGAACCATAAACAGCTGGAAACCCTGGAAGAGCAGAAAGCCAACTGGGAGCGCTACGGCAACACCCAGCTGGAGCTGCTGGACAGAGAGGCCATTCGTCGCGAAGTGGACAGCGACCGCTACGTCGGCGCCCTGCTCGACCACAGCGGCGGCCATATTCACCCGCTGAACCTTGCCATCGGCGAAGCGGATGCCATTCGCCTGAACGGCGGCCGGGTGTATGAGCAGTCGCCGGTCACCCGCATCCAGCACACCAGCCCGGCGGTGGTCAGCACCGCGCGCGGCCAGGTCACCGCGCGCTACGTGATCGTCGCCGGCAACGCCTATCTCGGCGATAAACTGGAGCCGGAGCTGGCGAAACGCAGCATGCCGTGCGGCACCCAGGTGGTCACTACCGCTCCGCTGTCGGAAGAGGTCGCCCGCTCGCTGATCCCGAAAAACTACTGTGTGGAAGACTGTAACTACCTGCTGGACTACTACCGTCTGACCGGCGACAACCGTCTGCTGTACGGCGGAGGTGTAGTCTACGGCGCGCGCGATCCGGACGACGTGGAGCGGCTGATTATGCCGAAACTGCTGAAAACCTTCCCGCAGCTGCAGGGGGTGAAGATTGACTACCGCTGGACGGGCAACTTCCTGCTAACCCTGTCGCGGATGCCGCAGTTCGGGCGTCTCGATAACAATATTTACTACATGCAGGGCTACAGCGGCCACGGCGTGACCTGTACCCACCTTGCCGGACGCTTGATTTCAGAGCTGCTGCGCGGCGACGCCGAGCGTTTCGACGCCTTCGCCAAACTGCCGCACTACCCGTTCCCGGGCGGCCGCAGCCTGCGCATTCCTTTTACCGCCATGGGCGCCGCCTACTACAGCCTGCGCGACCGCCTTGGGGTTTAATCGCCTCTGCCGACGGCGCTGGCCGTCGGCTCATGCTGCGGATAGTGCAACTGAAAGTAGTGGCGCAGAAACTCCACGGTGGTGCGGATTTTGGCCGACGTCGCCAGCCGGGAGACGTAAACCGCCCAGACGTTGGCCGGCTGCCAGTAGTCCGGCAGCACCTGCACCAGATGTCCGCTGGCGATATTCTCCCGGACGTCCCACCACGAACGGAGCGCAATCCCCTGCCCGTCCAGACACCACTGATGCACAATTTCACCATGGTTGGAGGAGAGCGGCCCGGTTACCTTGATGGCGTGCTGGCCCTCTTTACTATGCAATTGCCAGACGCCGAACGGGTGATCGCGCTCTTTAATCACCAGGCAGGGTAACGCGGCCAGATCGCTCAGCTGTTTCGGCGGCGCATGGCGGGCAAGGAACTGCGGCGAGGCGCAGAGTACGCGGTGATTGGCCGCCAGCTGGCGGGCAATCAGATTCGGTGCGATATCGTCGCCGACGCGAATATCGAGATCCACCCCTTCATTGACTAAATCCACCAGCCGGTCCTGGACATCGAAACGCAGCTCCAGCTGCGGGTACTGGAGAGCCAGCGCCGACAGCGCCGGGGCGACAACCCGACGGCCAAAGCCGAAGCTACTGATAATACGCAGCGTTCCCTGCGGCACCTGGCGCACGTCGGAAAGCTCATCCATCATCTCATCGACATCCTGCAAAATGCGCTGCGCCCATTCATAGATCCGCTCCCCCTCTTCGGTAATGGTGACCCGGCGGGTGGTCCGGTGCAGCAACATCACATTCAGGGTTTGCTCCAGCAGCGAAACCCGCTTGCTGACGAACGCCGGCGATACGCCAAGCTCCTCGGCGGCGGCGGCGAACCCGGCCCGGCGAGCGACCAGCATAAAGACGCGTAAATCATTTAGCAGCGGCAGATTATTCATGATCTGTGTTTTATGTTTCACCAGTTAGCGTGATTAATTATGAACCAGTCAATTATAGGATAGGCAGGTGGTCAAACATCATCGTTAAAAAGTGAGAACCGGAATGAAAAAAACCTGTCGTATTGCCGCCATCCCGGGTGACGGAATTGGCAAAGAAGTGCTGCCTGAAGGGATTCGCGTGTTGCAAGCCGCTGCGCAGCGTTGGGATCTGTCGCTGAGCTTCGAGCAGATGGAGTGGGCAAGCTGCGAATATTACGCCCATCACGGCAAGATGATGCCGGACGACTGGCGCGAGCAGCTGCAGGGCTTCGATGCTATCTACTTCGGCGCCGTCGGCTGGCCGGATACCGTTCCCGACCACATTTCGCTGTGGGGGTCGCTGCTGAAGTTCCGCCGCGAGTTCGATCAATACGTCAACCTGCGCCCGGTGCGCCTGTTCCCCGGCGTCCCCTGCCCGCTGGCGGGTAAAAAGGCCGGCGATATTGATTTTTACGTGGTGCGCGAAAATACCGAAGGCGAATATTCCGCCCTCGGCGGCCGCGCCAATGAAGGCACCGAGCATGAATTGGTGATTCAGGAGTCGGTCTTCACCCGCCGCGGCGTGGACCGGATCCTGCGCTACGCCTTTGAGCTGGCGCAAAGCCGCCCACGCAAAACGCTAACCTCCGCAACCAAATCCAATGGCCTGGCCATCAGCATGCCCTATTGGGATGAGCGGGTGGAAGAGATGGCCAAAAACTATCCCGAAATTCGCTGGGACAAGCAGCATATCGATATCCTGTGTGCCCGTTTCGTGCTGCAGCCGGAGCGTTTCGACGTGGTAGTGGGTTCTAACCTGTTCGGCGATATTCTCTCCGATCTCGGCCCGGCCTGTACCGGCACTATCGGTATTGCGCCATCGGCCAATCTCAATCCGGAGCGCAATTTCCCGTCGCTGTTCGAACCGGTTCACGGGTCGGCGCCGGATATTTACGGTAAAAATATCGCCAACCCGATCGCCACCGTTTGGGCCGGGGCGATGATGCTCGATTTCCTCGGCAACGGCGATGAGCGCTACCACGCCGCTCACGATGGCATTCTGGCGGCGATTGAGCAGACGATCGCCTGCGGACCGAAAACTCCGGACATGAAAGGCAGTGCCTCAACGCAGCAGGTTAGCGAGGCTATCTGCAAGGCCATTTTGGCGTAATTACTCCGCCGCTCCCCGGTGGCGCTGCGCTTACCGGGGCTACAATGGCACGATAATGTAGTGAGTAGGCCGGGTAAGGCACAGCCGCCACCCGGCAAAAAACGGCACAGCAAGTAGCCCGGGTAAGGCGCAGCCGCTACCCGGGAAAACCCGCGCGCCTGGTCCGCCAACGCCCCTCTCTTTTCGCTATGCAGAATCCCCCACGATTGACAAGTGAACCGCATCACAGCGGTGAACTTTATTAATTCCTGAAAGGACAGAACCTGCGCCAATTCACCTTTTATTATTTCCGTTTCGTGTTTTATTGCTTCACGAAACGGCCAATTGTTTAATTCATGTAACGAAGAAATAATCCAATTGTTAATAGCATTTTGCTACGAACCCTGACCCTACAGCGTGATAACAACGACAGGCTAAAGCCACCGACGGGCAATCATGCCCAGGAGATCACTCATGTTGAGCAACGTAAAGAAAAAAGATGTGCCGCTGATTGCCATCAGCCTGGCGGCCATTGTTTTCATCGCCGCTACATTAAGTCTCTTCCCCCAGCAAACCGCGCAAGCGGCTGATTCGATTTTTAACGGCGTGACCCGCCTGCTGGGTTCCACGGTACAGGTACTGGTGCTGCTGGCGCTGGGACTGGTGTTGTATCTGGCCACCAGCAAATACGGCAATATCCGTCTCGGCGAAGGTAAAGTCGAATACAGTACCCTCTCATGGCTGTTTATGTTTATCTGCGCCGGTCTCGGCTCCTCCACGCTGTACTGGGGCGTTGCCGAATGGGCTTATTACTACCAGACCCCGGGCCTTAACATTGCCCCGCAATCGCCGAAAGCGCTGGAATACAGCATCCCTTACTCTTTCTTCCACTGGGGCGTAAGCGCCTGGGCAACCTATACCCTCGCCTCGCTGATCATGGCCTATCACTTCCACGTGCGGAAAAATAAAGGCCTCAGCCTCTCCGGGATCGTTTCGGCGATCACCGGCGTTAATCCGCAAGGTTTCTGGGGCCGTCTGGTCGATCTGATGTTCCTGATCGCTACCGTCGGCGCGTTAACCATTTCGCTGGTAGTCACCGCCGCCACCTTCACCCGCGGCCTGTCAGCGCTGACCGGACTGCCGGATAACTTCACCGTGCAGGCATTTGTGATCCTGCTCTCCGGCGGTATTTTCTGCATGAGTTCGTGGATTGGCATCAACAACGGCCTGCAGCGCCTGAGCAAAATGGTCGGCTGGGGGGCGTTTCTGCTGCCGTTGGTGGTATTACTGGTTGGCCCGACCGAATTCATCACCAATAACGTCATTAACGCCGTCGGCCTGACGACCCAAAACTTCCTGCAGATGAGCCTGTTTACCGACCCGCTCGGCGACGGCGCCTTTACCCGCAACTGGACCGTCTTCTACTGGCTGTGGTGGATCTCCTATACCCCAGGCGTGGCGATGTTCGTCACCCGCGTCTCCCGCGGGCGCAAAATCAAAGAGGTGATCTGGGGACTGCTCCTCGGTAGCACCGCCGGCTGCTGGTTTTTCTTCGGGGTGATGGAAAGCTACGCCATGCACCAGTTCGTTAACGGCGTGATTAACGTACCACAGGTGATGCAGACTCTCGGCGGCGAAACCGCCGTCCAGCAGGTCCTGATGTCGCTGCCGGCAGGTAAGCTGTTCCTCGCCGCCTATCTGTTCGTGATGATTGTTTTCCTCGCCTCGCACATGGATGCGGTGGCCTACACCATGGCGGCGACCAGTACCCGCAACCTGCGCGAAGGCGAGGATCCGGATCGCGGCATGCGCCTGTTCTGGTGCGTGGTGATCACCCTCATCCCGCTGTCGATTCTGTTTACCGGCGCTTCGCTTGAGACCATGAAAACTACCGTGGTGCTGACCGCCCTACCGTTCCTGGCCATTTTACTGATTAAAACCGGCGGCTTCGTGCGCTGGTTAAAACAGGACTACGCCCACGTTCCGGTCCATCAGATAGAAACCCATACCCCCGAGCCCATTATTAAAGCCGAGACGCTGCCGGTTGGCGCGGTACTCAAAGGCGACGGCCAGTCGCTGTAAAACCTCTTACTGACAATAATCACAAGGAGACCCTACATGAGCAATTTGAGCCCTGACTTCACCCTGCCGATTAACTTTTGCGCTAATCCGCAGGATGCCTGGACCATTCCGGCCCGTTTTTATACCGACAGCCAGGCGTTTGAGCACGAGAAAGAGCGCATCTTCGCCAATAGCTGGATTTGCGTCGCCCACGGCAGCGAGGTCGCTCGGCCGAACGATTACATTACCCGGGAGATCATCGGCGAAAATATCGTTATCGTCCGCGGCCGCGACAACATTCTGCGCGCCTTCTATAACGTCTGCCCACACCGCGGCCACCAGCTACTGAGCGGCGAGGGCAAAGCCAAAAACGTGATTACCTGCCCCTATCACGCCTGGGCCTTCAAGCTGGACGGCAATCTCGCCCACGCCCGCAACTGCGAAAACGTGGCGAATTTCGATAGCGAAAAGGCAACGCTGGTGCCGGTTCGCCTGGAAGAGTATGCCGGCTTTGTGTTTATCAATATGAATCCGGAAGCGGAGAGTGTGGAAACGCAGCTACCGGGGCTGCAGGACAAAGTGCTGAAAGCCTGTCCGGACGTGCATGATCTGAAACTGGCGGCGCGCTTTACCACCCTCACCCCAGCGAACTGGAAAAATATCGTCGATAACTATCTGGAATGTTACCACTGCGGTCCGGCGCACCCGGGCTTCTCGGATTCCGTCCAGGTTGACCGCTACTGGCACACCATGCACGGCAAATGGACGCTGCAGTATGGCTTCGCCAAACCGTCCGAGCAGTCGTTTAAATTCGAAGAGGGTACCGACGCCGCGTTTCACGGTTTCTGGCTGTGGCCTTGCACCATGTTCAACGTCACGCCGATCAAGGGCATGATGACCGTTATCTATGAATTCCCGGTGGATGAAGAGACCACTCTGCAGAATTACGACATCTATTTCACCAACGAAGAGCTGACTGACGATCAGAAAGCGCTGATTGAGTGGTATCGCGACGTGTTCCGCCCGGAAGATTTACGCCTGGTGGAAAGCGTGCAGAAGGGGCTGAAGTCCCGCGGCTATCGCGGCCAGGGGCGCATTATGGCGGATAACAGCGGCAGCGGTATCTCCGAGCACGGGATCGCGCATTTCCACAATCTGGTCGCCCAGGTGTTCCAGCCGTAATCGTTGAAGGAGCTTGCTATGTCTGTGTTTCACTCAGATCTGTTTCGCCAGCAGGCGCTGATTGCCGGAAGCTGGCGCGACGCCGCCGACGGCACGACGCTTGCCGTCAGCAATCCTTCCACCGGCGCGACGCTCGGCCAGATCCCCAATATGGGGCGTGCGGAAGCGCAACAGGCAGTGGATGCCGCCGCGGCCGCGCTGCCGGGCTGGCGCGCATTAACCGCCGCCCAGCGCGCCGCGCTATTGAAAAACTGGCACCGCCTGATCCTCGAAAACAAGACCGCGCTGGCGCAGATCATGACCGCCGAGCAGGGCAAGCCGCTGGCGGAAGCGGAAGGCGAAATCGCCTATGCCGCCTCGTTTATCGAGTGGTTTGCCGAACAAGGGAAACGCGCCAACGGCGAGATAATCCCCTCCCCCGGCGCCGATAAACGCCTGATGGTGATCCGCCAGGGGGTAGGCGTCTGCGCGGCGATCACCCCGTGGAACTTCCCGGCGGCGATGATCACCCGGAAGGCCGGCCCGGCGCTGGCCGCGGGTTGTACGATGGTGATTAAGCCGGCTAACGAAACGCCGTTTACCGCGCTGGCGATGGCGGAGCTGGCGAATCAGGCCGGGATCCCGCAGGGCGTCATTAACGTCGTTACCGGCCAGTCGCGAGAGATTGGCGCGGTGTTCACCGGCGATGAGCGGGTGCGTAAGCTCTCCTTTACCGGTTCGACCGAAGTTGGCCGCGTGCTGATGCGCCAGTGCGCGGAATCCATCAAAAAGCTCTCCTTAGAGCTCGGCGGTAACGCGCCGTTTATCGTCTTTGACGACGCCGATATCGATAAAGCGGTCGAGGGCGCGCTGATCGCCAAGTTCCGCAACGCCGGGCAAACCTGCGTCTGCGTCAACCGCTTCTATATTCATCGCGCCGTCTACGACCAATTCTGCGATAAGTTCGTCGCTCGCGTCGCCGCCCTGAAAGTGGGCGATGGCAGCGAGTCCGATGTACAGATTGGCCCGCTGATCAACGCCGACGCCGGGCGCAAAGTGCAGTCCCTGCTCGACGACGCCCTGAGCCGCGGCGCCACGCTGTTAACCGGCGGTAAAGCGCATCCGCTGGGCGGTAATTTCTTCACCCCTACGGTGGTCGGCGACGTACAGCCGGGGTCACTGCTGCTGCAGGAAGAGATTTTCGGCCCGGTGGCGGCGCTGGTGAAATTTGACGATGAGCAGCAGGTCATCGAGCAGGCGAATAACACCATCTACGGCCTCGCCTCCTATTTTTACAGCAACGATGCCGCCCGTATCTGGCGCGTCTCCGAGCAGCTGGAATACGGCATGGTCGGCATCAATACCGGACTGATTTCCAACGAAGTCGCACCGTTTGGCGGGGTAAAGCAGTCCGGTCTTGGCCGCGAAGGGTCGGAACACGGAATCGAAGATTACCTGGAGATGAAGTATCTCTGCCAGGGGTTGTAAATGTGCTCTCCCGGCGATGGCGCTAGCCACGCCGGGATTTTTTGATGGAGTTCAGCGATGTCTGATTATCAAATGTTTGAGGCGGTCGTTCGCGATGTTGAACAGATCACCCCTCTTGTGAAGCGTTTTACGCTGGTGTCGCCGACCGGCGCCCCGCTGCCGGCATTCAGCGGCGGCAGCCATATTATCGTCCAGATGCAGGATGGCGAGCAGCGCTACAGTAACGCCTATTCGCTAATGAGCTCGCCGCTGGATACCACCAGCTGGCAGATTGCGGTGCGTCTTGAGTCGCCTTCCAAAGGCGGCTCGCGTTTTATGCACCAGCGGGTGCGCCCGGGCGATACCCTGACGGTGTCCACGCCCAACAATCTGTTCCCCATCGAACCACAGGCGCGAAAACATCTGCTGATCGCCGGCGGCATCGGCATTACGCCATTCTTATCGCATATTCCGGAACTGGAACAGCGGCAGGCCGACTGGCAGCTGCATTACTGTTTTCACGACGCCGACAGTAATGCTTTCGTCGATACGCTTCGCGCTGCGCCATGGCGCGATCGGGTCAATGTTCATGTATCAGCGCTCGGCAGCCGTCTCGACCTACCGCGCCTGTTCGCCGACCTCGAGCCAGGAACCCACGTGTATACCTGCGGCCCAGCGGCGCTTAACGAGGCGGTGAAAGCCGCCGCCGAACGCCATCAGGTGCCCGCCAGCCAGCTGCACTTTGAGCAGTTTATCCTTGAGGATAAAAGCGGAGAGGCATTTACCCTGGTGCTGGCGCGTTCCGGACGCGAATTTACCGTGCCGCAGGATATGACCATTTTGCAGGTGATCGAGAATAACAAAGCGGCGAAGGTCGAATGCCTGTGCCGAGAAGGGGTGTGCGGCACCTGCGAAACGATGATTCTGGAGGGGGAAGCCGACCACCGCGATCAGTATTACAGCGAGGAAGAGAAAGCCAGCCAGCAGAGTATGCTGATCTGCTGCTCGCGCGCTAAAGGCGGCCGGTTAGTGCTGGATTTATAGCTCGCTCTCCGGCCAGCGGCGCTGGCCGGAGAGACAATTACAGTTCCAGCTCGCGGCGCAGCAGGTCGGCAATATCCTCGCTGCTCTCCGCGGATACCAGAGATTGACGGAACTCCGCGTGCATAATGCGCCGCGCCAGCCGCGAGAAGATACGCATATGCTGATCGCCCGCCGAGTGCTTATTCAGCGTCAGCATAATCACAAACTGCGCCTCTTCATCGCCCCATATCACCGGCTGCGCCAGCCGCGCGACGCTGATAGTCGACTGCTCAATATGCTCGGATTTACTGTGCGGAATGGCGAAGCTAAAGCCCAGACCAGTGGAGAACACCGCCTCGCGAGCCCACAGGTCGGCCTCCAGCTTACGCGGATAGCGACAGCGGCCGGCCAATAGCAGATTATCCGTCATCCCTTTCAGCACCTCCTCCTTACTGCGCCAGTCGCTATTCAGCGTAATGCACTCGGCGCTCACCAGCGGGACATCCTGCTGACGCATGCGGAACTGGGCCAGCAGATGCTCCACTTCCAGTGAGGTACGGCACTGCATGGCCTGATTCAGCAGTTGGCGGCAGGCGCGGCTGTCCAGCTGGGCCAGGCGCGATTTGGTTGCCGGGATCGCCGGTGCGCTCATGCTCAATTCATCTAAACCGAGGCCTACCAGCAGCGGTAGCACCGATCCTTTGGCCCCCAGTTCGCCGCACAGACCAATCCATTTCCCCTGCCGATGCACCGCCTGCACGGCATAGTCCAGCGCGCGCAGGAAGGCCGGATTCAGGCTGTTGTAGTGGCGCGTCACTTTCGCGTTATCGCGATCCACCGCCAGCAGATACTGCGTTAAGTCGTTGCTGCCGATGCTAAAGAAATCCACCTCTTCACAGCACTGATCGATGATAAACATCACCGACGGCACTTCCAGCATGATGCCGAGCGGGATCTTTTCATCAAACGGGATCTGCTCGACGCGCAGCGACTGTTTGGCCTCCGCCAGTCGCTCTCTCACCCACAGGATCTCTTCCATTGATGAAATCATGGGGATCATAATCTTCAGCGAGCCGTGTGCCGAGGCGCGTAAAATCGCCCGTAGCTGAGTGTGAAACAGCGCCTGATACTCTTCATAAATGCGCACCGCGCGGTAGCCGAGGAACGGATTGTTTTCCGCAGGGATGTTGAGATAGGCCACCGGCTTATCGCCGCCGATATCCATAGTCCGCACGATAATGCTGCGCCCGGCAGCGGGTTCCAGCGCCTGGCAGAAGATGTTGTACAGCTCATCTTCCGACGGCGCGCTCGGGCGATCCATATACAGCATTTCAGTGCGGAACAACCCTACCGACTGCGCGCCCTGGTTGAATGCCGCCACCGCTTCCACCGAATGGGCGATATTGGCGGCGATTTCCACGCGGATACCGTCTTGCGTCTGCCCGGCTTTATCCAGCCATACCTGCTGCTGTTGCCGGATTTGCGCCTGTAGCCAGGCCTCCTGCTGATAGTAGCGCGCTACCGCCGGACTCGGATCCACCACCAACAGCCCGGCGTTGCCGTCAATCTGCACCTGCGTATCTACCCACGGCAGCAGCGCGGCTAAATCCACGCCCACCAGAGTAGGGATATTGAATGAGCGTGCCAGAATCACGGTATGCGAGGTGGTGCCGCCGCTGCGCAGCAGCAGTCCTTTGAGATGCGTTTTATCCAGTTCCAGAAACTGGCTGGGGGTCAACTCGTCGGCAAGGCAAATGGCCGCTTCCCGCAGCTGGCCCGGCGCCGGGAAACGAGCTTCGCCGTAGATATGCTGTAACAGCTGGAAGCAAACGTCGCGTACATCCAGTACCCGCTCCTGCAGATAGCTGTTGCCGGAGTCGCGGAACTGGGCGCAGAAGTGGTCGCCGGTGGCGACAATCGCCTGGGCGCAACTGAGGCCGGTGAGGATGCCACCAAGCAGGTGCTGGCGCAGCGAGGCATCCGTCGCCAGCGAACGGTGAGCTTCCAGGATCGCGCTGGCGGTGCCGTCATTGTCCAGCAGCCGCAGCTCGATATCTTTCACCAGCAGGCGCAGGCCATTATCCAGCGCCGCCTGCTCCTGTTCGGGACTGACGGCGACGGGCAGTTCGCCCAGCTCGTGCAGATCGCGTGATTTGAGATGAACCAGCGTCCCTCCCGCGCTGCCGGCGCACACCGGGTGGGCATGAAACAGCGTCGGGTTCAGCCGCGAAAGCGACTCTGGCACCGGCTGGACATCCAGCGTTGGCGCAGCGGGCAGCGGCGCGTCACAGTGAGGAAACTCATCGCGCATAAAGGCCGTTATCGCGGCGAATGCCTCAGCTTCATCTTCGCCGCTGATAAGCAGCTGGCAGGCGTCGCCCTTCAGGGTATTGCTGCCGATAATCGCCAGCGCGCTTTTGGCATTTCCGCCGGTCCCGCGGCGCAAGTTCCGCCACTCAATCGCTGATGAAAAACGGTTACACAGCGTTTCGACCAGACTGGCCGGACGCGCATGCACGCCGTTGGGCAAATCACATGTAAATTCAATGACCAGAGCCATCGCCTTCCTCCAGAGCAATCCATTATTTCCTCAAAAAGTAATAAAAGACAGCCCCAGGCACTAGGTGATAAAACTGGCAATTACTGGACTATTGTACACACAATATTTTTTTATGCCCGCCATCACAATTCCACCCTGTTAGCTCTCATATCTCCTGTCATCACTAAGATTTGAGGTGGATCGCAATTCTTTTCTCATCTTACAAATATCCAGTAAATGCACTTTTTCTCTACTGTTTTATGCGACGCCCTTTTTCTAATGTTGAGCCATCCATACTGTCACGGGCCCTACAGCGCTCAGGAGCAAGCAATGAACGAACTGGTGCAAATACTAAAAAATACCCGCCAGCATCTGATGACCGGCGTGTCACATATGATCCCCTTCGTGGTCTCCGGCGGGATCCTGCTGGCGGTGTCCGTCATGTTGTATGGCAAAGGCGCGGTACCCGATGCTGCCTCCGACCCCAACCTGAAGAAACTCTTTGATATCGGCGTCGCCGGGCTGACGTTGATGGTGCCCTTTCTCGCCGCCTACATCGGCTACTCCATTTCTGACCGCGCCGCGCTGGCCCCCTGCTCCATCGGCGCCTGGGTGGGCAACAGTTTTGGCGCCGGGTTCTTCGGCGCGCTGATCGCCGGCATGATTGGCGGCCTGGTGGTCTATTACCTGAAAAAAATCCCCGTACATAAAGTTCTGCGCTCGGTGATGCCGATTTTCATCATTCCCATCGTCGGCACCTTTATCACCGCCGGGATCATGATGTGGGGGCTTGGCGAGCCGGTTGGCGCGCTGACCGCTAACCTGACCGGCTGGCTGCAGGGGATGCGCGAGGGCAGCATCGTGGTGCTGGCCATCATTATGGGTCTGATGCTGGCCTTTGATATGGGCGGCCCGGTGAACAAAGTTGCCTACGCCTTCATGCTGATTTGCGTTTCGCAGGGCGTCTACAGCGTGGTGGCTATCGCCGCCGTCGGTATCGCCGTACCGCCGTTGGGCATGGGGCTGGCGACGCTGATTGGCCGCAAATATTTCACCGCCGAAGAGCGGGAAACCGGCAAAGCCGCGCTGGTGATGGGCTGTGTCGGCGTGACCGAAGGGGCGATTCCCTTTGCCGCCGCGGATCCGCTGCGCGTCATTCCGGCCAATATGATTGGCGCCGCCAGCGGCTGCGTCACCGCCGCGCTGATGGGCGCCCAGTGTTACGCCGGCTGGGGCGGGCTTATCGTGCTGCCGGTGGTCCAGGGCAAGCTCGGGTTTGTTGCCGCGCTGCTGGTCGGCGCCTGCGTCAGCGCTGCCTGCGTCATCCTGCTGAAAGCCTTCGCCAAAAAGAAACCCACTAACGTCGCCACTGACGATGAACTAGACCTTGATTTCGAAATTAACTAACAGACTGGAAGGAACAGATTATGACCCACATTATCGCTGTCACCGCCTGCCCGTCGGGCGTGGCTCACACCTACATGGCCGCTGAATCACTGGAAAGCGCCGCCAAAGCCAAAGGCTGGCAGGTCAAGGTTGAAACGCAGGGTTCTATCGGCATTGAAAACGAACTGACGGCGGAGGAGATTGCCACCGCCGATATGGTCATTCTGACCAAAGATATCGGCATCAAATTCGAAGAGCGTTTTGCCGGGAAAACTATCGTGCGCGTCAATATCAGCGATGCGGTCAAGCGCGCCGACGCCATCATGAACAAGATAGACAGCCACCTTTCCCAGAGCGCCTGAAGCCTTAAAAGGGCGCCTTCGCGCCCTTCGCCACAACATGGAGTTTATCATGACGAATCGTACCCAACGCCTGAAAGCCAGCCTGTTCGCCCAGCCGCGCGAAATCTCCCTTGAGCGCGCATTACTCTACACTGCCAGCCATCGGCAGACGGAGGGCGAGCCGGTGATTATCCGCCGGGCGAAAGCCACCGCGTGGATCCTCGATAAGGTGATGATTTCGATTCGTGAGGATGAACTGATCGCCGGCAACCGCACCGTCAAACCGCGGGCAGGGATTATGTCGCCCGAGATGGACCCCTACTGGCTGCTCAACGAGCTCGACGCCTTCCCGACCCGCCCACAGGACCGCTTCGCGATAAGCGAAGAAGATAAGCAAATCTACCGCGAAACGCTGTACCCCTACTGGGAAAAGCGTTCAATGAAAGATTTCATCAACGGCCAGATGACCGAAGAGGTCAAGGCCGCCGTCAACACCCAGATATTTAGCGTGAACCAGACCGATAAAGGCCAGGGCCATATCATCATCGACTATCCACGGCTGCTGAATCATGGCCTTGGCGCCCTGGTCTCCGAGCTCAAAACGCACTGCGCCCGGCAACCGGAGAACCCCTTTTATCAGGCGGTACTGATCCTGCTGGAAGCTTCCCAGCGCCATATTCTGCGCTACGCCGCGCTGGCCGAGGAGATGGCAGGGCACTGTCAGGACCCGCAGCGTCAGCAGGAGCTGTTAACCATCGCCGCTATTTCGCGCCACAACGCGCAGCATCGGCCAACGGACTTCCCCCAGGCCTGCCAGCTGTTCTGGTATATGAATATCATTCTGCAATACGAATCCAACGCCAGCTCGATTTCACTCGGACGCTTTGACCAGTACATGCTGCCGTTTTATCAGGCATCGCTGAATCAGGGTCAGGATCCCGCATATCTCAAGGAGTTGCTGGAGTCGCTGTGGGTGAAATGCAACGATATCGTCCTGCTACGCTCCTCCAGCAGCGCGCGCTATTTCGCGGGTTTTCCCACCGGCTATACCGCCCTGCTCGGCGGGCTGACGGACACCGGGCGCAGCGCGGTCAACGTGCTGTCATTTTTATGCCTCGACGCCTATCAAAACGTTCAGCTGCCGCAGCCGAATCTGGGCGTGCGGGTCAACGAGCTGATTGATCGCCCGTTCCTGCGCAAAACTGCCGAAACCATCCGCCTGGGCACCGGCATCCCGCAGATTTTCAACGATGAGGTGGTCGTGCCGGCCTTCCTTAACCGCGGCGTGTCGCTGGAAGATGCCAGAGATTACGCGGTGGTCGGCTGCGTGGAGCTCTCTATTCCAGGGCGCACCTACGGCCTGCATGATATCGCCATGTTTAATCTGCTGAAGGTGATGGAAATTGTGCTGCAGGAAAATGAACATCAGCCTGACGTCAGCTGGGACGGCCTTATCTGCCAGATCCGCGACAAAATCCGCCATTACATCAAGCTGATGGTCGAGGGCAGCAACATTTGCGATATCGGCCACCGCGACTGGGCGCCGGTCCCGCTGCTCTCCTCGTTCATTGAAGATTGCGTGCAGCACGGCAAAGATATCACCGCCGGCGGCGCGCGCTATAACTTCTCCGGCGTTCAGGGTATCGGAATCGCTAACCTGAGCGATTCGCTGTACGCCCTGAAGGGTATGGTCTTCGACCAGCAGCGTCTCAGCTTTGACCAACTGATGGCCGTGCTGAAAGCCAATTTCCAGACGCCGGAAGGGAAAAAGATCCGCGCCCGGCTGATTAACCGTTTTGACAAGTACGGCAACGATATCGACGATGTCGACAATATTAGCGCCGATCTGCTGCGTTTTTACTGCAAAGAAGTCGAGCAGTATCTGAACCCGCGCGGCGGTCATTTTACCCCCGGCTCCTACACCGTCTCCGCGCACGTGCCGCTGGGTTCGGTGGTGGGCGCCACCCCGGACGGGCGGCTGGCCGGAGAACAGCTGGCGGACGGCGGCCTGTCGCCGATGGTTGGTCAGGATTCCCAGGGGCCGACGGCAGTGCTGAAATCGGTCAGCAAGCTGGATAACTATCTGCTGTCGAACGGTACGCTGCTGAACGTCAAATTCACTCCGGCAACGCTGGCCGGCGACGGCGGCCTGAACAAACTGGCCGATTTTTTACAGGCCTTCTGCAAGCTCAAGCTGCAGCATATTCAGTTCAACGTGGTCAATGCCGACACCCTGCGTGAAGCGCAGCAGCGGCCGCAGGACTTTGCCGGTCTGGTGGTACGGGTCGCGGGCTACAGCGCCTTCTTTGTTGAGCTGTCGAAGGAGATTCAGGATGACATTATCCGCCGCACCGCGCATCAGCTGTGAGGTCATCGACACGCGCGCCGACCGGGCGCGTATTTTTAACCTCCAGCGCTACTCGCTCAATGACGGACAAGGGATCCGCACGGTGGTCTTTTTTAAAGGCTGCCCTCATACCTGTCCGTGGTGCGCCAATCCCGAATCAATTTCACCCAGGATTCAGACCCTGCGCCGGGAGAGCAAATGCCTGCGCTGCACCCGTTGCCAGCAGGACGTTGCCGAATGTCCATCCGGAGCGTGGGAACAGATTGGCCGCGATGTGACGCTGGATAACCTGTTGCAGGAGGTGCTGAAGGATGAGGTCTTCTTTCGCGCCTCCGGCGGCGGAGTCACCCTCTCCGGGGGCGAAGTGCTCATGCAGGCCGGGTTTGCCGCCCGCTTTCTCCAGCGCCTGCGCCAGTGGGGGATCCGCACCGCCATCGAAACCGCGGGCGACAGCGCTTTTGACCGCTTTCTGCCGGTGGCCGAAGCCTGTAATGAAGTGCTGTTTGATTTTAAAATCATGGAACCTGAGCGGGCGCGGTCGCTGCTGCGAATGAATCAGCCACGGGTGCTGGACAATTTTCGCCAGCTGGCGGCGAGAAAAATCAACCTGATCCCGCGGGTGCCGCTGATCCCCGGCTACACCCTGAATACCGATAATTTTCGCCAGATTCTGGCGTTCCTCGCCCCTTTCGCGCTAAAAGAAATGCACCTGTTGCCGTTTCATCAATATGGCGAGCCCAAATACCGTCTGCTGGGCAAACCCTGGACGCTGGCCAGCGTGAAAGCGCCTGACGAAGCGGAAATTCAACCATATCGGGTGATGGCCGAAGCGGCCGGTTTCCACGTCACTATCGGCGGTTAACGCCAGGAGGATGTTATGGACTTCAATATTGTCGCCGTCACCGCCTGCGTCAGCGGCGTGGCACATACCTACATGGCCGCCGAACGACTGGAAAAGGTCGGTCATCATGAAAAATGGCACCTGAAGGTGGAAACCCAGGGGGCGCTCGGCGTAGAAAATCGGATCACCGCGGAAGATATCGCCCGCGCCGAAGTGGTGCTGCTGGTGACGGATATCGAAATCGACGACCCTCATCGCTTTCGCGGCCTGCGGACGATTAAAACCAGCATCAAGAGCTTCCTGCTGCAGCCGCAGCAGATCGTCGAGGCCGTGAAAAGCATCATGAAAAAGCCGGTCGTCTATGTAGAACTTCCCTGACCGGCGACAGACCTTATTCTACATCCAGCAGCCACTTTTGCGCCGGCGTCAGGCGGCTTGCCGTCTCCGGCGTGAGCCAGCGCCGCTGGTCCTGCTGCGGCGTATCCGCACGATCGATATATAACCCATGCAGTACGCGTCGTCTGCTGCCTTCACGATTACGGGTGCCGCCGTGCCAGGCGTGGGCGTTGTAGATCATCACGCTGCCGGCCGGCGCGGCAAACACAATCTCATCGGGATGGGCCTGTTCCGGGTCGGCCAGCACCTCCTCCGGTAACTCGGGGCGGAGGTGGGTACCAGGAATGATCCGCGGTGCACCGTTGGCGGCGCTCAAATCGTCTATCGCCCAGATGGTATTCACCAGGTGGACTTTGGGAAAATCCGGGCGCGGCTTTTTCCAGTCGGCGTGCAGCGGCTGGTGGCCGCCATTATACAGCGCCTCGCGGGCGTTCAGGCTGGAGACTTTAAAATCCCCGTTGAAGATATAGCGACAAGCGGAGAGGATCAGCGGGTGTGACCAGACTTTCTCCCAGATAACCCCCTTATTAATCAGGTTAGCGATCCGCGTCGCCGTCGCCTCCTGATGGTGCTCCATCGCCAGATTATCGCCTTCGCGTTCAACCAGGGTGTCAATAAGCAGGCGCATTTCGCTCAGCCACTGGGCGTCAACGACGTTATGCACGACGGTGTAGCCGAGGGTGTCGAGCTCGTGTTTCATTTGCGCGCTGAGCGTCTGGCTGGCGCCTAACGCATCGAGAAAGTTAGCCGATGATGAGTTCATTTTACGTTCCTTTTTAACGTTCCGATAACACAAACAAACTCTACTGGTCCCTCCGCGGCATGACACGAGGCGAGCGCTACAAAAAACTGGACATACGTACGCGAGCCCACAAAGTGTGATGGACATCAACAATCTCTTTTCCGGCGATGCATGCGCTGCAGCTGGCCGGCAATCCGCTGCGCAAAATGGCTAAACTAACGCTGCCGGGAAGGAAAAAATAGATTACCATCAACAGGATAATGCGCATGCTGAGGGCAAAGAATGATTGAAGATCTGCCGGATATACTGCATCGGTTAATCGGTCAAAAAGATCACCTACAGGTGAGATTTCCTGAGCCGGATATCTCCGTGCCTGCCCTCGCCTTCAACGTGCCGTTTCCGCGTCTGGAAATTGTGCTGGAGGGCCAACTGAATGAACAGGGACTGCCGCTGGCCGCCTCGACGTTAACCACGCTGCAGGTACTGTACGTGCAGGCGGGGAAGTGGACGCTGCCGCAGTGGACCGGCCCGGCCACTACCCTGAGCATTCTGTTTGGTCGGCAGAAACTGGGATTCAGTATTCAGCGCTGGGACGGAAAAAGCCTGCACACGGAAAAACAGAGCGTTTCCCGGCTTGGGCCGCGCGTGGGTTCCTACCTGTTGCTGAGCCTGAATGAAGTCAGCCTGCAGCCCGATCCGCTGACCGCGCGACTGGTGGTTGCCGCGCTGCTGAGTCATTGTCGTGAACAGCTGGTCGGGCTGGAGATGCGCGTCAGCCGCAGCCGGGATCTGTTTCTCGCCGTCCAGGACTACCTTGAGGAAAATCTCAGTCTACCGCTGACGCGGGAATCGGTAGCCAAACGTTTTCACATCACGCCCAACTATCTTTCGCATATTTTTCAGAAATCAGGCTCGGTGGGATTTAATGAATATCTGACCCGTGTCCGTCTGGAAAAGGCGAAGCAGCTATTGCGCGGCTATGACCTGAAGGTGAAAGAGATTGCGCATAATTGCGGCTTTGTCGACAGCAACTATTTTTGTCGGGTTTTTAAACGCTACACAGAACGCTCGCCATCGGAGTATCGGCGACACTGCCGTAGCGCGCAGCAGGCCTAACCTGCCGAACCGGCAGATGGCGCCCACTCCACGCGGCCGCGGCCGTTATGCTTGGCCTTGTACAGCGCCTCGTCGACTTTACGGATAAACGTCTCCTGCGCTTCGCCTGGCCGCCAGGTTCCGACGCCAATGCTGATCGACAGCGGCGTCTGATGATTGATCAGGATGATGCGGGCGTTAGCAAGGATCGCCTGCGCCAGAGCGTGCAGCTCGGGCTCCGACAGGCCATCGACGATAATGGCAAACTCTTCCCCACCGATCCGCGCCGGCTGGACCTGCTCGCTGGTTAGTTTCGCCAGCTGTTTCCCCAGCGAAAATAACACTTCATCCCCCACCAGGTGGCCCCAGCTATCATTGATTTTCTTAAAAAAATCGATATCCAGAATCATGAGTCCCAGCGCATGCCCGGACTTCTCGCGAATGGTATCAATGAAAAAACGCCGGTTGGGTAACTGGGTCAGTTCATCCTTCAGGGATTGCGAGCGCGCATCGACGTACAGCAAATTGATTCGCTCAATAATTTTGTAGACCCCCACCACGGTAAGCAGCATCCCGGAGAGGCGCAGCAGATCTTCGCAGTAGTAGCCCATCCAGCGCGGCTGAACCACGATCTCATCCATCACGTCAAAGGTGCCGCCGGCAATCCACAACAGCAGCCCATAGCGTACGCAGTTGACGGCAATGTGGCTCATCCGCACCTTCGCCGAGCTCCACAGCATAAACACCAGAAACAACAACGCCAGCAGATCGATATAGAGGCCGGGGTTATTCAGGATCTCGTGTCGTGTACCGACCGGAGGCGACACCAGGGCGCAGCCGACAGCAACAGCAACGATAATCAGCAGCGCAGGCAGGAGCGTCACCCGGGCCACAGCGGCCGGGCCGGGGCGATTCGCAGGAGTATGGAGTTCAGGCATAGCGGTGTCTCATGGTAACAACAGGGCCGATCGCGAGACAGGATAACAGTTAAGCGTAGAGGGACGAATGAAAAAGCGACGGTTCGGTAAAATGGCGGGAACTGGACTGACCCCGCGGAATTGTTCCAACGTACTACCACTCCATGGCGACGAGGTCAGTGGCGCGGATACTATCGGCTTCATCCTCCGCCTGATTAGCTTTCTGTGCGGCACCGGCGATAGCCGGCGCCGCCTGCTCAGGGTTTAGCCGCTAAACACTCGCGCCTTGCCGCTGACCGTCAGTCTCACCATCGCGCCGGGCTGCCACGCCGGCTGGCTCACGGTTCGCAGGACAATCGGCCGCTCGTGCCCAGCCATCGACAGCGTCAACGTGGAAAGCTGGCCTGAGAAATCGACATCGCGGATAATGGCGGTACTTTCCTGCGGCCCGCTCACACTGACGCTCAGCTGTTCCGGACGCAGCATCACCCTACCTTCGCCAGCAGGATGCAGTGCGTCCGTCGCCAGGTCCCCCAGCGCGCAGCTTGCCCGGCCGGGGCTAAGGCGTGCGGGGAGGATCAGGGCATCGCCAAGAAATAACGCCGTCTCTTCATCCACCGGCTGCGAGTAAACCGTCAGCGGGGTTCCAACCTGGGCGAAGCGCCCCTGACGCATTACCGCCACCTGCGTAGCGAACGACAGCGCCTCGTTCTGGTCATGAGTCACCAGAATCGAGGCGATCCCCGTCTCGGCCAGCAGGTCCGCCGTCGCTTTGCGTGTGCTGGCGCGCAGCCCGGTATCCAGTGCAGAAAACGGCTCATCCAGCAGCATCAGCGCCGGCTGCTGAGCCAGCGCACGGGCCAGGGCAACGCGCTGCTGCTGACCACCGGAAATTTCATGTGGCCAGTGGCTCGCCAGGCCAGCGTCGAGGGCGACCATCTCCATTAGCGCCCCCACGCGGCGACGCTTCTCCTCACGGCTGGCGTCGAGCCCCCAGGCGATATTGTCCGCAACATTAAGATGAGGAAACAGCGCCCCTTCCTGCGGAACATAGCCGATCCGTCGCTGGTGGGCGGGGACAAACACACCGTCGGCAAACAGAGACTTACCGTGCATGACGATCCGCCCGCGATCGGGCGTTTCAAAACCGGCGAGAATGCGCAGCAACGTGGTCTTCCCCGAGCCGGACGGACCAACAATGGCCGTCCGGCTCCCCGGCGCTACGGTCAGATTGAGATTATCGAGGACCAGCGCATCAGCGAAGGATTTCGAAATAGAAGACAATTCCAGCATGTTACAACCCTGCCATTTTTTTCGACTGCATATAAAGAACCGCGGTCAGCGGCAGCGAAATGACGATCATCAACAGCGCGTACGGTGCCGCCGCTACGTAGTCGATCTCACTGGTTAACGCCCAGAAACCGGTCGACAAGGTGCGGGTGCCTAACGGCGAAAGCAGTAGCGTGGCGGTGAGCTCATTGCTGACGCCAAGGAACACCAGCGCGGCACCTGCGGCCGCGCCCGGCGCGGCAAGCCGCATAGTGATACTCCACAGGGCGCGGGCCGGACTGCGTCCGAGACTACGGGCAACGTTTTCCAGCTCCACCGGCGCCTGCGCGATACCGGCGCGCAGGTTAATCAGCGCACGCGGCATAAACATCAACAGATAGGCCAGAAACAGCGTCACTTCGGTCTGGTACACCGGACGGGCGTAGTGGATGGTGACCGTCACCAGCGCCAGCGCGGTGACAATACCGGGCAGCGAGCTGGTGATGTAATTACACCCCTCCAGCAGGCGGAACAGCGGGCGCGGATAGCGCACGCCGAGCCACGCAATGGGGATCGCGCAAACCGTTGTCAGCAGCGCCCCGCCCGCCCCCAGGAGCAGGGTCTGGCGCAGAGAATGCCAGAGATCGGCATGCAGCCAGTTGTCGATGCCGCCCAGCCATAGCCAGCGGCACAGGACCAGTAAGGGAACCCCCATCGCCAGCATCACCAGCAGCAGAAGCAGTAGCTGCGCGCCAAAAGCGGCCCCTTTACCCAGCACAAGCCGCTTCTGCTCGCGGGCCGCCCCGGCGCCGATACGCGCGTAACGCGCTTTACCGCGTGAGGCGCTCTCCAGCAGCAGGATCGCCAGGCAGCACAAGGCCAGCACGCCTGCCAGCATATTGGCGGCCGGACCGCTGAAGGTCGACTGGAACTGATCGTAAATAGCGGTCGTGAAGGTATCGAAGCGGATCATCACATACAGGCCATATTCCGCCAGCAGATGCAGGGCCACCAGCAGCGCACCGCCGCAGATTGCCAGACGCAGCTGCGGGAGCACCACCCGGAAGAACACTTTCCACGCCGGCGTGCCCAGCGACGCGGCGACATCTTCAAGGGTGGGATCGAGGCGGCGCAGCACGGCCACCACCGGCATATAAATAAACGGATAGTAGGCGAGCACCGAGAGAAACACCCCGGCGGAGAGGCCATGCAGCGAAGGCACGGCACTGACCCAGGCGTAGCTCTGGACAAAGGCCGGGATCGCCAGCGGGGCTACCGCCAGCGCCGACCACAGCTGCCGACCGGCAAGGGCAGTACGTTCCGTCAGCCAGGCCAGCGTCACGCCGAGCACAATACTGATGGGGACCGCCAGCACCGTCAGCCACAGGGTATTGCTGAGCAGCTCCCCTACCCGCGGACGAAAGACCAGCGCTTTAATGGTCGGCCAGCCGGTGTCGAACCCAACCGCCACCACAAACCCTAACGGCAACAGCGCCAGCAATGAAAACAGCAGCGCTAACGCCACCATCGGAAATGCAGGACGCCTGCGCTCGGGCAGGCGTCCTGTTTTCTTTCCGAGCGACAAACTCAGAACAGACATAGCAACATCACTTCCTCAGGATCAGAGCAGGCCAGCCTGCGTCATCAGCTCAATGACCTTTTTACTGTTCAGCGAGGAAGGTTCTACCTTCGGTGCATCCAGATCTTTCAGCGGGGTCAGTTTCGGGTTAGAGGCCGCATCTACCCCCACGGCATATTCGAAGGCGTTATTGGTGCGCAGTGCATCCTGCCCCTGCTTGCCGGTGATCCATTTAATAAAGGCCTGCGCCTGCGCTTTATGTTTGCTGGAAGCCAGCACACCGCCACCGGAAATGCTGACGAAGGCGCCCGGATCCTGGTGTTTGAAGTAATACAGTTGGGTGTTTTTGCTGTTTTCGCCGGTTTTTGACTGATCGACGAAGCGGTAATAGTGGTAGATCACCCCGCCGTCGATCTGCCCGGCGTTGACCGCTTTCATCACCGTGCTATTGCCTTTGTAAGCGACAAAGTTGGTTTTCATCGCCTTCAGCCAGTCGAGAGTCGCCTGCTCACCCTTCAGCGCCAGCATCGCGCTGACGATAGCCTGGAAATCAGCCCCCGATGGCGAAGCCGCCCAGCGCCCTTTCCACTCCGGTTTTGCCAGATCCATCAGGGAATGCGGCAGCTGCGCCTCGCTGATTTTCGCCGGGTTGTAGACAAAAACGGTGCTGCGCGCGGCAATGCCGATCCAGCGCCCATGCTGCGGACGGTACTGCGCCGGAACCTGCTGCAGGGTGGCGGCATCCAGCGGGGCGAAAAGTTTGGCATTATCGACCAGCACCATCGACGGCGAGTTCTCGGTCAGAAACACATCGGCCGGCGACGCGGAGCCTTCCTGAACCAGCTGATTACCCAGTTCACTGTCATCGCCATTGCGCAGCGTGACCTTAATACCGGTCTCTTTGGTGAATCCATCCACCCACGACTTCACTAGATTTTCGTGCTGGGCGTTGTAAACCACAATCCCGTTCTGAGCGTCAGCCGCCATCCCCTGCGGCGCCAGAAACAGAGAAGCGGCAACCAGCGCTGCCGTACGGAGGGGCGATAAGCGAAATTTCATGAACGCATCCTTAATGAAATAGGGCAATAAACGGTAAATAGCCTGAACGGAGAGGATTAAATCACAGCAAAAAAAGAATGATAATGAAAACAATTATCATAAACTTAAAAAAGCAAAAAATAACGTCGGCGCACCACTCTGGATGGGAAAATGCTTAAAAACATACCGCACCGGAATTTATATTAAGAAAACATTAAATTTCGATTTTTTATTGTCGGTGGAAAAATCTGCCGTTGTTACATGCGGTAAGCGGCCTTGCCAGTGGGTATTGTGATATGGATCATATTTTTAATATGCTCAATCATCGCGAAAGATTTCCCCCTTCTACGATCATTGAAAAGCCTTTAACGCCAGATGGACGGTTCCCTTTATGCCTAATTACCTTAGCACGCTAAATAAATGAAAGAGATAAAGCGGCGAAATGCATGGATTGCCTTTTCTCTGGCACTGGTGGTATTTCTTGCTGGCGTGTTTGTCATTAACTGGCAATTGTGGCATTCAGACCAGGCCACCCATGTCGCCGCCGCCCGTCAGGCGGCGAAAAAGATCGCAGCCATTCTGGATGAGGCTCGTGAAGCGACGGCCACGGCGCTGAACGTTAGCCGCAGTGGTTGCTCCGGCCAGGGTCAATTTCAGCTCGGAACGGAAGCTGCCCTGCAGCCGCACCTGCGTACCATTCTGCTGATAAAAGATGGCCAGGTGTGGTGCTCGTCCCTGCCCGGCAATCGGGTCCTGACGCTCAGCCCTGAGTCTTTGCCTGACGAACCTCTGCTGCTGCTCCCGGCCAGAATGATGGTCAATAAACGGCCGGTACTGATCTATCAGGCGCGCGTAGCGGCGATCCGGGTGATTGTCACTATCAGCGACATCCATCTGCGTGATGCACTATATAGCGATACCGATAACAACGGGCTGGCACTCTGGGTGCAGAACCAAATGATTGCCAGATATGGCGATGTTAAGCCGCTGGCTGCTGACCCACACCAGGGCGTCTTTACCTCACCTGCCTATCCATTTCGCATTACCTACCCTGATTCACTTTTCTTTAGCCCCGGCCGCTTAGTCCATAATGGCTCCGGTCTGTTGATCTTTATTTTCTCAGTTTCGCTGCTGTTTTATTTCCTGATGCGTAAATATCTCAATGTTTATACCTCTGAAGAGGAAAGACTGCGCTACGCCATCAATCAGGGCTATATCGTTCCCTACTATCAGCCGCTGGTGAATGGGAAAACCGGAGAGATATACGGCGTGGAAATTCTCGCCCGCTGGCAAAACAGCACGACGCCATCGCGCTCGCCAGCGGAATTTATTCCACTGGCCGAACGTACCGGCTTAATTATCCCGCTGACCCGCAGCCTGATGGCGCAGGTCGCCGCCCAGATGAATCCCATCTTCAGTAAGCTGCCGGATGGGTTTCATATTGGCCTGAATATCAGCGTGTCACACATTAACGCCCTGTCGTTTATCGATGACTGCCTGCACTATCAGCGCGGCTTTGAGGGGAAAGCGGTGAAGCTGATGCTGGAGATCACGGAGCAGGAGCCGCTGTTGCTCAACGACGCGGTCGTGGACAAGCTCAATACGTTACACTCCCGCGGGTTTTCCATCGCGCTGGACGACTTTGGCACCGGCTATTCCGGGCTTTCCTGTCTCCACGAGCTGATTTTCGACTATATCAAAATCGATCAGAGTTTTGTCGGCCGGGTAACCGGGGAGGCGCCGTCAAGCAAACTGCTGGACTGCGTGATAGAGATGGCCCGGACGCTGTCACTGCGCATCATTGCCGAGGGTGTCGAAACCCAGGTCCAGCTGGAGTATCTCAATCGCCAGAATATTCATCTGCTGCAGGGCTACTATTTCTGGAAGCCGATGCCCTACGTCGCGCTGGTGATGCTCCTGCTGAGCAAACCGAAGGCGCGGATTGTCGAAGAATGAGCGGGCGCTCCATAACCCGCGGGCCTGCACCAATCTCATCACTGAGTCAACGAATTCAGCGCATCCTGTCGGGTCTCCTTAATGGAAAAGATGCGATCCATGCGGGTGAGCTTAAACAGATTTTTAATCGTGTCATTGAGTGAACACAGCGCCAACTCGCCCTGACCGTTGACGCTTTTCAGAATGGAAACCAGCGCGCCAAGGCAGCTACTGTCGATGAAATCGACGTGGTTCAGATCCAGCAGCACGTTTTTGGTATCCGGGTCGATAGCCTCCAGAACCTGCTGCTTAAACGCCTGCACGACGGAAGCATCCAGTCGGCGCACAAGAGGTACAATAATTTTTACGCCCTGCTCGGTATGTAATTCAACGTTCATGCTCATCCTCAATAGTGACTGATATCCGTCGACGAGTCCCTTTTTCGGCCGGCGTGTTCTCTCTTTAGCAGGTGATACCCCAAATATCCCGGGCGTAGCCACGTATGGTTCTGTCGCTGGAAAATTCTCCCATCCGACAAATATTGAGTAAGGCCCGACGGTGCCATTGTTCCGGCAGTTCAAAATCGGCCATCGCCTGCCGCTGGGCCTGACAATAACTGTCGAAATCCAGTAAATGACAGTAATGATCGCCCTCAGTCAACATGTGGTGAAGGGGTGCAAACAGCTCACGATCGCTGGTGAACAACCCAGACACGAGGGTATCGACAACACGCGCCATAGCCGGGTTCTGATGATAGAAATTATGGTGATGCCCAAGGCGCCGGCTCTCTTCAATCTCTTCCGCCACGGCGCCAAACAGATAAAAATTATCGATCCCCACGGCCTCGCGAATTTCGATATTCGCCCCATCATAGGTGCCGATGGTTAACGCGCCGTTCATGGCAAACTTCATATTGCTGGTGCCGGACGCCTCGGTCCCGGCGGTGGAAATTTGCTCGGAGAGGTCTGTGGCCGGAATGATTTTTTCCGCCAGCGAGACTTTGTAATCTTCGAGAAAAACCACTTTAAGCTGTCCGGCGACCTGCGGGTCGCGGTTAATTTTCCGGGCGACGGTATTAATCAACTGAATAATCAGCTTCGCCATCCGATAGCCCGGCGCCGCTTTACCCGCAAACAAATGCGCCTTAGGCGCGATAGTTTTCCCTGTCTCTTTGATATCCAGGTAAAGCGCGATCACATGAAGAATATTGAGCAACTGACGCTTATATTCATGAATACGTTTGACCTGACAATCAAACATCGCCAGCGGATCGAGGACGATGCCATAGCGTTGAGCGACCAGCTGGCTGAGCGCGGTTTTGTTGGCAAATTTAATGGCCCGGATATTATCAATAACAGCAGTATCATCGGCCAGGCTTTCCAGACTGGACAGCAAGGGTAAATCGGTTGGCCACCCTTCCCCCAGCTGTTGGTGCAAAAAAGCGGCCAGGCCGGGGTTAGCCTGCTGCACCCAGCGTCGCGGCGTGACGCCGTTGGTCTGATTAATGAATTTCTCCGGGGTCATAAAATAGAAGTCGGGCACCAGTTGTTTCTTGACCAGTTCCGAATGCAGCCATGCTACCCCGTTCACGCGATGGCTACCGACAATCGCCAGATTGGCCATACGGATTTGCTTATCGTGATGTTCGTCGATTAAAGACAGCGAAGATAACAGATGATTTTTATCCGACCAGCGCCGGGCCACCTCTTCAAGGAAACGATGGTTGATCTCAAATATAATTTGCAAATGACGCGGCAGCAGTTTTTCAAACAGCGTCACCGGCCAGGTCTCCAGCGCTTCCGGCATCAACGTATGATTCGTGTAGGCACAGGTGTTTTGCGTTATCTCCCACGCCTGCTCCCAGGGCAGCCGGTATTCATCGACGAGGATACGCATCAGCTCCACCACCGCTAATGCCGGATGGGTGTCATTCAGCTGAATCGCCACATGCTGCGGCAGGAAAGTAATATCGTCATTAACCTCGGCATAGTCGCGAAATATATCCCGCAGCGTACAGGCCACCAGAAAATACTCTTGCGTCAGCCGCAGCTCTTTTCCGGTCAGCACCTCATCGGATGGATAGAGTATTTTTGAAATATTCTCCGACGCGATTTTATCACTCACCGCCTTGATATAATCACCGCGATTGAAAATATGGATATTAAAGGAGTCAGAGGCCACCGCGCTATAAAGCCGCAGCTTGTTGGTCGTCGTATCCCGGTAACCGGAAACGAAATAGTCATGGGGTATACCGATAATCGTTTTCCAGCCCAGCCACATTGGATTGTAATTGCCATCAACATCTTCGCTGTGTTCAATATAGCCTCCCAGCGGGATCAGGATTTGCTGAGCGTGATGTTCGACCAGCCACGGGGAGTGCATGGAATGCCAGTCATCCGGATGCTCGATCTGCTGGTCATTTTGAAAGGATTGGCGAAAAAGACCATATTCGTATTTGATGCCATGCCCGGATGCGGCAATATCAAGGGTGGCCATCGAATCGATAAAACAGGCGGCTAAGCGCCCTAACCCTCCGTTACCCAGCGCGGCGTCGGGCTCTTCGTCAAGAAGGTGGTCAAGATCAAACCCCAGGTCATTCACCACCTGGTGCATCTCCGCCAGTAAATTCATATTCAAAAGGTTATTACGCAGCGACTGTCCCAGTAAAAACTCCATCGACAGATAGTAAACGCGCTTTTTACGTTCTTCACGTTGCCGCTTCTGGCTCAACAAAAAATGGTCCTGTTGAAAATGACGAATGGCCAGCGCCACCGCGTTAAAAATATCGCCATGCGTAGCTTTATTTAAGCTAACACACAATGTGTACTGTAATTGCTGTTCAACCAACGCCCGTAATTCTTTGATATTTTGCGGGTTAATGTCAGGCATGCTGACCTCTCTGGTCTCTGTATCTGCGTAAAAACCATGGCAGGTAAATCATCATTTTTCCAAGTATAGACGAAGATATTTTACCGCATGGCTTTTATTCCTCAGCACCATTGCCGTTTATAACAAGAGGCTGAATAATTAAAATAACAACCATTTGCAATGGATTGATCGTCACCTTTTCGCCAGCGATAACACTACAGACATGGCGGGTTTGCGGAGTCGGGAGGTGAAGGTGAAGTGCAGTCAGGACGGCTACAGGTAAAAGCAAAAAGGGGTTACCTTTCGGTAACCCCTTCTTTTATATGGCGGAAGCGCAGAGATTCGAACTCTGGAACCCTTTCGGGTCGCCGGTTTTCAAGACCGGTGCCTTCAACCGCTCGGCCACACTTCCGGTGTGAGGCGCACTATAAACACCTCGGCGGATGCTGTAAAGCATCATTTTGATCAACTGCCTTAAAAACAAACAATTTTGTGTTATTCGTCTGAATTTCAGGCAGTTTGCACAGAAAATCAACGCCCATCGCCGCTGGCGGATGGGTGTTTTTTAATGTACATGTCTTTGGTGTAGTAATACCCCAGCTTATCCGGCGTGAAGCCCCCTACCCAAGGTTTCACCAGATGGGTACGTACATAGTGATAGACCGGAATGGCGGGAACATCCTGCGCCAGCAGATCTTCCGCCTGCTGATAGTATTTGCCCCGGGTCGCCACGTCGGAGGCTTGCGCCGCGTTGCGCAGCGCCGCGTCGTAAGCCGGGTTGCTGTACTGACTGGTGTTCTCGCTATCCCCGGTACGGAAAGTATTGAGGAAGGTGGCGGCATCGTCGTAGTCGGCAATCCACGCGTAGCGGACGGCGTCGAAGTTATGCGTATGCATGGTATCCAGCATCGTCTTCCACTCCTGGTTCTGTAGCTTCGCCTCGACGCCGAGGTTTTTCTTCCACATAGAGCTGGCGGCAATGGCGATACGCTGGTGCGACTCAGAGGTGTTATAGAGCAGGGTAAAGACCAGCGGATGGCTTTCATCATACCCCGCCTGCGCCAGCAGTTTTTTCGCCTCGGCAATCCGTTTCTCACGCGGCCAGCTGGCGTAGTCCGGGTTATGCAGCGTCACGCCGCCGATATCCGGCTGACCGATCAGCCAGGCCGGGCGCTGGCCCTGGCCAAGCACTTTTCCGGCAATGATATCTTTATCAAGCGCCATATTCAGCGCGCGACGCACACGGGCGTCGTTAAACGGCGGCCGGGTAGTATTGAATTCGTAGTAATAGGTCGCCAGCTGCGGCGAAACGTCCAGCTGGTCGCCCATGGTTTTCTGCAACTGCGCAAACTGATTGATCGGCACCGTATAGACAATATCAATCTCCCCTGCTTTGTAGCGGTTGACATCAGCGGCCTCCGAAGAGATTGGCAGGTAAGTCACTTTATTAATAACGGTATGCGCATTATCCCAGTACTTTGCATTACGTTCAGCCACCAGCCGCTCATTCACCACCCATTGGGACAGCTTATACGGGCCGCTGGTGACGATATGCTCTGGTCGGGTCCATTTATCGGCATACCGCTCCACCAGCACTTTGTCGATCGGTACCAGCGAAGGGTGCGCCAGCATCGCCAGGAAGGCGGCATTCGGCTGGGTCAGAGTGACCTGCAGCGTGGTGTCGTTCAGCGCTTTCACCCCCAACGTCTCGGGTCCCTTTTGCCCAAGGGCAATCTCGCGGGCGTTGGCGATATGCATATTGCCAGGGTAGCTCGCGTAGGGGGAGGCTGTTGCCGGCGAGACCAGCCGTTGCCAGCTCCAGACGATATCCTGCGCTGTAATGGCCGTGCCGTCAGACCAGGTCAGACCGGGGCGTAAATGAAAGGTCCATAACAGGTTGTCTTTGTTTTCCCAGCGTTCCGCCAGTCGCGGCTGGATCGCCCCCGCTGGCGACACGTTAACCAGCCCTTCAAAGAGATCGCTAATGATATTGAATTCAACATCGCTCTCGACTTTATGCGGATCGAGTGACGCCGGTTCACTGCCGTTATTTCTGACCAGCTCCTGCTTTTCCGCCAGCTGGGTGCCCGGCGGCACCTGCGCCGCCAGCGCCCCGCCGCTCATAGCCAGCATACTGACAGCCAGGAGTGTTCGGGTGATGTGATTTTTTTTGTGTAATGTCATTTCCCTTTGCCTTTGACGTACGGGGTAATCCCCCTCTTCCACACTTAGTCGCAGAACTGCAATAAGGCAATATTTTTCAGTGACCTATAAGATTTCGATCGGCTCAGCGACGCGAAAAGCGAAAATATATCGCTTTTCCCTATCTATATAGAATTTTATGCCAGGCAAAAGCGGTAAAAACTAAGTAAAGATGGGTAAAAGCATTAGGGCTTCACGCTTGTTTTTCTTATTCTTTATCCCTAATTACATCTGTCATAAGAGAGTGACTCATGGATCGCATAATTACATCATCGCGTGACCGTTCCTCGCTGCTCAGCACGCACAAGGTTCTGCGTAACACCTACTTCCTGCTCAGCCTGACGCTGGCGTTTTCCGCTATCACCGCCACCGCCAGCACAGTGCTGATGCTCCCTTCGCCGGGTCTCATTTTGACCCTCGTGGGGATGTACGGTCTGATGTTCCTGACCTACAAAACGGCGAATAAACCCACCGGGATTATTTCCGCCTTCGCCTTCACCGGGTTCCTCGGCTATATCCTTGGGCCGATGCTGAACGCGTATCTTTCTGCCGGCATGGGCGATTTAATCGGCCTGGCGCTGGGCGGCACGGCGCTGGTCTTGTTCTGCTGCTCGGCCTATGTGCTGACGACGCGTAAAGACATGTCATTCCTTGGCGGGATGCTGATGGCCGGCGTGGTGGTCGTCCTGATTGGTATGGTCGCTAACCTGTTCCTGCAGCTGCCGGCGCTGCACCTGGCGATTAGCGCGGTGTTCATCCTGATCTCTTCGGGCGCCATCCTGTTCGAGACCAGCAACATTATCCGCGGCGGTGAAACCAACTATATCCGCGCGACGGTCAGTCTGTATGTCTCGCTGTACAACATCTTTGTCAGCCTGCTGAGCATCCTGGGCTTCGCCAGCCGGGACTAACCGCTCCCCTGCTTAACAGAGGCCTCGCTTATGCGGGGCCTTTTTTTTTGCTACACTGCGGCCAGTTTCAGGCGGTATGTGAAAAATCATGTTTATTTTTGAAGGCAACGAAATTGAAACGGATAGCGAAGGCTATCTGAAAGATACCACCCAGTGGAGCGAGGCGATGGCGGAAGTCATTGCCGCGCAGGAAGGGATAACGCTCGCCGTTGAACACTGGGAAGTAGTGCGCTTTGTGCGCGAGTTTTACCTTGAATTTAACACCTCCCCGGCGATCCGTATGCTGGTCAAGGCGATGGCCAACAAGTTTGGCGAAGAGAAAGGCAACAGCCGCTATCTCTATCGCCTGTTCCCGAAAGGACCCGCCAAACAGGCGACTAAAATCGCCGGCTTGCCGAAGCCGGTGAAGTGCATCTAATAGAGGATCGCGAATTTGTCCCAGCTGCGGGTGGGTTGATGGGGTTCGGTTAACACTCGGTCAACCCGCGCGCTGCGCGGCCCCCCGGCTTTAAGCCAGGCGATGAGTTTTTCCACCTGCTCCGCCTCGCCGCAGGCAAGCACTTCCACCCCGCCGTCATCCAGATTACGGGCATAACCGGTCACCCCCAGCTGCAGCGCTTCCCGCTGCGTGGAATAGCGAAATCCCACGCCCTGAACCGAACCGTAAACCCATGCCATTGTGCAGATACTGGCCATAATCATCTCCTTTTCGCTCACGCTATACGCTGAGGATAGCAAATTCGCTCAGCGTACATGCTTCGGCAGTAAACCATAATGCTGACGGAAGCGCGCGGTAAAGCGCGATCCCGACTGATATCCGCTGTTCTGCGCAATTTCGCCTATTGGCCGCGAGGTGGTCTGCAGCTGCCCCAGGGCGTGGGCCATCCGCACCTCCTCGACGATCTGGCGAAAACTCTGCGATTCCTGCTGCAGCCGACGGCGCAGCGTGGACTCGCCGAGAAAGAGCATTTTCGCCACCCGCGACACGCTCCATGCCTGCGCCGGCGACAGCATAATCAGCTGCCGCACCTGCGCCGACAGATCCTGCTGCCGCTCGACGAGCAGCGGGCCCGCATAGCCAGCCTCATGCAGGGCCAGCAGCAGCCCCATGGTCTGGTGCTGCTGCAGCGCGACGGACAATCCCTCCCGCACCGCCTGCAGAACGCTTTGCCACATAAACGCCAGCTCTGTCGTCACCGGTGCGCAGAGCGAGGTCATGCGCCCTGGCGGTGGTTCGCTGAGATAACGAATCTTAAACCTCGTCAGCAGCTCGGGCGTCAGCGATAGCAGATCGGAGCAAAAGAGGCCATTCTCCGGCTGGTTAATCACCTCCAGTTCCACGTCAGCTGGCAAAACAATCAGCTGTTGCGGAGTCGCCAGCACCCGGCTCTCCCCTTGCACAATAACTTTGCTGCCGCGTTTCACCCGACAGAGCGCCGGGGAGAACAGCCGCACGCGATGCAGTCTGCATAGCCGTCGGGTGGTGATCTCCGCCGCGGTTAAGGCGTTATGCTGAAAGTGGATACTCTCCATCAGACCAACCTTTTATTTTAACGCCCGGCCATCGCCGTCAACTGTGCGCTGGCGAGAGCATGGCTATGTAACAGATAGCCGACCAGCGCCCCGCTGGCCCCGGCATCCACCGGCAGCGTGGGGACATCCAGCGCCCATACCGTAAAGCGATAGCGGTGCGGTTTATCTCCCGCCGGCGGACAGGCGCCGCCGAAGCCGGCATAGCCAAAATCGTTGCGGCCCTGGACCGCTCCGCCCGGCAGTGTAGCGCTGTTTTTATCTCCCGCGCCAGCGGGCAGCGAAAAGACGCTGCTGGCGATATTGACCACCGTCCAGTGCCACCAGCCGCTGCCGGTAGGCGCATCGGGATCCCGGACGGTGACCGCGAAGCTGCGCGTACCCGCCGGGGCGTTTTTCCATGCCAGCTGCGGAGAGACATTGCCTCCGGTACAGCCGAAACCGGCAAACCAGTGCTGCTGGGCCAGCGGCTGCCCGTCACGCATATCATTGCTGCTTACGCTAAACGGCGCGGCCATCGCGCCGCTGCTCACAGCCGCTACCATCGCCACAGCCATGCGGATACCTGTTTTCATCGTCTGCTCCTCGTTGGGGTGAGAAAACAGGGTATGAGAGTCCGCACCAGCTGAATGTGCCGAAGCGCCTGCATTTTGTGCCGAAACGCTCACCTGTGCCTGCCGGGCGAAAGATGCTTGCGTGCGCCAGGTGTGCTAATCTACGCGCCATTTTTCGGTGCCGACATTCCCGTTGCTTAAAGGTAGCCCCATGACAGATTCCCTATTCCCCCGCTTAGTGTTAGCCAAAGGACGCGAGAAATCCCTGCTGCGTCGCCATCCGTGGATATTCTCCGGCGGCGTCGCCCGCATGGAAGGTAAAGCCCGCAGCGGTGAAACCATCGATATCGTTGACCATCAGGGAAAATGGCTGGCCCGCGGCGCTTACTCGCCGTCGTCGCAGATCCGCGCCCGCGTGTGGACCTTCGACCGCAATGAAGCCATCGATAGCGCCTTCTTTGAACGCCGTCTGCAGCAGGCGCAAACCTGGCGTGCCTGGCTGGCCGAGCGCGATGGCCTCGACAGCTACCGCCTGATCGCCGGCGAGTCCGATGGCCTGCCGGGCGTCACTATCGACCGCTTTGGCAACTTTTTCGTGCTGCAGCTGCTCAGCGCAGGCGCCGAATACCAGCGCGCCGCCATCATCAGCGCCCTGCAGAACCTGTTCCCGGACTGCGCCATTTACGATCGCAGCGATGTCGCCGTGCGTAAAAAAGAGGGACTGGAGCTGGCCCAGGGGCCGGTGGTGGGCGAACTGCCCCCGGCGCTGCTGCCGATCACCGAGCACGGCATGAAGCTGTTAGTCGATATCCAGGGCGGGCACAAGACCGGCTACTACCTCGACCAGCGCGACAGCCGCCTGGCCACCCGCCGCTATGTCGCGGATAAACGGGTGCTGAACTGCTTCTCCTACACCGGCGGCTTTGCGGTGTCGGCGCTGATGGGCGGCTGCCGCCAGGTCACCAGCGTGGATACCTCGCAGGAGGCGCTCGACGTTGCCCGCCAGAACGTGGAGATCAACGGACTGGATCTGTCCAAAGCGGAGTTTGTGCGCGACGACGTGTTCAAACTGCTGCGTAAATACCGCGATCAGGGAGAGAAATTCGACGTGATCGTGATGGATCCGCCGAAGTTCGTGGAAAATAAAAGCCAGCTGATGGGCGCCTGCCGCGGCTATAAAGATATCAATATGCTGGCGATCCAGCTGCTGAACCCCGGCGGCGTGCTGCTGACATTCTCCTGCTCCGGGCTGATGACCACCGATTTATTTCAGAAAATCATCGCCGATGCCGCAATTGATGCCGGGCGTGATGTACAATTTATAGAACAGTTCCGTCAGGCTGCCGACCACCCGGTGATCGCAACCTACCCGGAAGGGCTGTATCTGAAGGGGTTTGCCTGTCGCGTCATGTAACTTGAAAAACGAAACATGAGCCTCATATAGGGAGTATTCATGTTTCCCAGGAGGTGCCTATGATAGCCAGCAAATTCGGTATCGGCCAACAGGTCCGCCATACGCTCTTGGGCTACCTGGGCGTCATCGTCGATGTCGATCCCGAGTATTCGCTCGCGGAGCCGGAAGAGGATGAAATTGCCGCCAATGACGAACTGCGCGCGGCGCCCTGGTACCATGTGGTGATGGAAGATGATGATGGCCAGCCGATTCACACCTATCTGGCAGAAGCGCAGCTGAGCAGCGAAACCCGCGACGAACACCCGGAACAGCCGTCCCTTGACGAACTGGCCAAAACGATTCGTCAGCAGCTGCAGGCTCCGCGCCTTCGCAACTAAAATAAAACCCCGCTAACGCGGGGTTTTATTTTATTTCGCCAACCCTAGTCGCGGTAGTTCAATGGCCGGGCAGCGATCCATCACTACGCTCAATCCGGCTTCCCTGGCCAGCACCGCAGCCTGCTCATTGATCACCCCCAGCTGCAGCCATAGCGTTTTCGCGCCGATGGCTATCGCCTCCTGCGCTACGCCCCACGCCGCTTCTGAATTACGGAAGACATCAACCATGTCGACCTTTTCCGGAACGTCGGCGAGCGTCGCATACCCCTGTTGTCCCAGCAGCGTCTTGCCCGCCACCTTCGGCGAAACCGGGATAACGTGATACCCCTGATCCAGCAGATACTTCATGACCCGGTAGCTCGGACGGTCAGGCTTGTCGCTGGCTCCGACCAGCGCAATCGTCCGTGTCGAGGTCAGGATGCCAGCAATATCATTCTCTTTCATGGTTTCCTCCTGCTATTTCACCTAAGTGTATGCTAATCCGCAGCAGGGGGCCATCCAGCCTAACCCACAGATTCAGCAAAATTTTCATCCCCGATGCTTGCAGCGACAGCCACATTCAGTAATCTGTTTGCAGGTCAAAATGTGGAATGAAAATATGGAACTGACAACACGTACCCTGCCTGCGCAAAAACATATCGCGCTGGTGGCTCACGATCACTGCAAAGATATGCTGATGAAATGGGTTGCTCGCCATCAGGCGCTGCTGGCGCAACATATTTTGTATGCTACCGGCACTACCGGTAATCTCGTCTCCCGGGCTACCGGCCTGGAGGTTAATGCCATGCTGAGCGGTCCGATGGGCGGCGACCAGCAGGTGGGTGCCCTCATTTCAGAAGGCAAAATCGACGTGCTGATCTTCTTCTGGGATCCGCTGAACGCCGTTCCCCACGACCCGGATGTCAAAGCGTTGCTGCGCCTGGCCACCGTCTGGAACATTCCGGTCGCCACTAACGTCTCCACCGCTGACTTTATTATCCAGTCACCGCACTTCGGTCAACCGCTAGATATTCTGATCCCGGATTATCCACGCTATCTTGCCGAGCGCCTGAAATAATCGAGCCGCGATTACGGCTTCCTGGCCACGGGCACATCCAGCGCCTGCAGGATCTCGACAAACGGCGAAGGTTGCGCCTTGTTAAATAACAGCCATACCCGGTGACGAGCGCGGGTGAGCGCCACGTACAACAGTCTACGCTCCTCCGCATCCGGAAAATCTTCCGGCTGCGGCAGGAGCGCCTGCTCCATAATCGACTCGCGCGCCGGGGCCGGAAACGCATCCTCCCCATCCTGTAGTCCCAACACAATGACAAAGTCAGCCTGCTGACCTTTGCTGGCATGAATGGTCATAAAATCAAGCTGCAGGTGCGGCCAGCGCGTCGCCGCTTTGTTGAGCGCCTCAGGCTTCAGATGGTGATAACGGGCAAGCAGCAGGATGCGCTGCTCGGGCTTAACGTAACCGCTCAGCTTATCCAGAAGATCGTCCAGCTTGTCGTCGGCTAACAGCGTGACGGCCTTTTTATCACCTGCCATAAGGCTGTTCAGCGGTTTGCTTAACTGATGCGGATTTTGCTGGATAAAGCCATTGGCTATTTCGCCGATACGCCCGTTAAAGCGATAGGTGGTATCCAGCGCACAGCAATCCCCTTCGCCAAAGTAGTGGTTGAATGCGGTGGTCAGAGAAAGCTGCGCCCCGCTGAACCGGTAGATCGCCTGCCAGTCATCCCCGACGGCAAAGAGCGTGGTTTGGCTATTCTGCCGGCGTAACGCGGCCAACAGCGAGGCTCGCTGCGGCGAAATATCTTGAAATTCATCCACCAGAATGTGTTTCCATGGGCTGACGAAGCGGCCTTTATCGAGAATATTGACCGCCTGATGGATCAGGCCGGAAAAATCGACCGCATTCTCGGCCTTGAGCGCCGCCTTCCAGTCTTTCATCAGAGGCGACATCAGCTTCACCCGTTTACTGAACAGGTCGCGTACCGCTTCCGGCGCCCCGGCAATCATCTCCGCCTGGGAGCCGCCGTGCATGCGCATCAGGCTCACCCAGCGGTCAAGCCGGCTGGCCATCCGCCGCTGCACCTTTTTGTCCTGCCAGAAGTCCCCCTCCGGCAGTTGCCAGCCCATCTCTTCTTCCAGCCACAGGCGCCAACCTTTCGCCTGCGCTTTTTTCTCCTGGCACTGCTTTTGCCAGCTTTTCAGCAGCAATGCGTGGCGGGCCGCAGTATCGCTTTCCAGCTTACTGATAGTGGGCACTTTTTTGCTGCCCTGCTGAATAATATGCAACGCCAGCGAATGGAAAGTACGCGCGGTAATATCATCTGATGCCAGACGCTCGCGGATCCGCTCATCCATTTCCTGCGCCGCCTGGCGGCCGAATGCCAGCAGCAAAATTTGATCTGCCGCGGCTTCTCCCCGCGCCAGCAGCCAGCCCGCTCGCGCCACCAGCACCGAGGTTTTACCGCTGCCCGCTCCCGCCAGCACCAGCAGGGAGCGCTCGCCGTTCACTACCGCACGCGCTTGTGACGCATTGAGCGGGGACGACTCAACGCTATCAAAAAATTCGCGATATTGCTCCAGCATCGCCTCGGTAAAGGCCTGGTTATGGGCCAGACGCGTCGCTTCAATATCGCCTAACCAGCGCTGACACTCCCGCCACAGCTCCCGGCAGTTATCAAAGGCATCAAGCCGACTGGTGGGCATCGGCAAACCAGTCAACGCATGGCGTATATTATCCTGAACATCCGCCACCTGCTGACGGGTTAGCCACTTGCCTTCTGCGCGAGTGTGCTCGATCGTCGCCAGCTGCTGCTTCAGCACGCCGGCGGCGATATCGCTCATCTCCGTGCTCCACTGCTGCCAGAGCGTATGTAAATGATGATAAAAGCGCTGCGTTTCGCTCCACTCGGTACCGTGCAAACGCACGACTTTCCCGTCCGGTAGCACAAACTCCAGTTCGCCCCAGACCAGACCGCGCTTACAATGCACTGACAATAACTGATTGAAAGGTATAAGATACTCATGACGATCGCCGGAAACTTTTACCCCGGCGTTCAGTAGCTGCACCCGATCATAAGGGTGCTGAGCCATGCGTTTGCCCAATGTTGTCGCTTTAAGTTCCATATAATGTCGATTTTCAATCAGGGTGGATTGTTTTTCAGTTTAACCGCCCCGGACCAGGTGCTCCAGCGCAAAAAAACGTTACAATCATCAGGTCTTATTATCCACCGGGCAAAACCGAGGCTTTATGCGTACCATTCTGAATATTTTGAACTTTATCCTTGGCGGTTTCGCCACCACTCTAGGCTGGCTACTCGCCACCCTGGTCAGCATCATTCTGATTGTCACGCTGCCGCTGACTCGTTCCTGCTGGGAAATCACTCGCCTTTCGTTATTTCCCTACGGTAACGAGGCGATTCATGTTGACGAGCTCGAGCCGGGGCGCAAAAACGGTCTACTGAACGCCGGCGGTACCGTTCTGAACATTCTGTGGTTCATTTTTTTCGGCTGGTGGCTCTGCCTGATGCACATTTTCAGCGGTATAGCTCAGTGCCTGACTATCATAGGCATCCCGGTGGGGATCGCGAATTTCAAAATAGCCGCCATCGCCCTCTGGCCGGTGGGTCGCCGGGTCGTTTCTGTGGAAACCGCGCGTGCTGCGCGTGAAGCCAATGCGCGTCGTCGCTTTCAGTAACCGAACGGAACACGGACATGATTAGCCCCCTGCTACGCCGCTACACCTGGAACAGCGCCTGGCTTTATAACGTACGCATTTTTATCGCGCTCTGCGGCACAACGCTGTTTCCCTGGTGGATCGGCGAAGTCAAACTGACCATCCCCCTCACCCTCGGCGTCGTAGCTGCGGCTCTGACCGACCTTGACGACCGTCTGGCCGGCCGTCTGCGTAATCTTGCCATTACTCTGGTTTGCTTTTTTATCGCCTCCGCCTCCGTGGAGCTGCTGTTTCCGTGGCCGCCGCTGTTTGCCCTTGGTTTGACCGTGTCTACCATCGGCTTTATTTTGCTTGGCGGCCTCGGTCAGCGCTATGCGACCATTGCCTTCGGTGCCTTGCTTATCGCCATCTACACCATGCTCGGCGTCACGCTGTACGATCATTGGTATCTGCAGCCGTTGTTCCTGCTGGCGGGGGCCGTGTGGTACAACCTGCTAACGCTGTCCGGGCACCTGATCTTTCCGATTCGTCCATTGCAGGACAACCTGGCGCGTAGCTATGAGCAGCTGGCCCGCTATCTTGAGCTCAAATCCCGGCTGTTTGATCCTGACCTTGAGGATGAGAGCCAGGCGCCGCTGTACGATCTGGCGCTCGCTAATGGCCAGCTGGTAGCTACGCTTAACCAAACCAAGGTCTCGCTGCTAACCCGACTGCGAGGCGATCGTGGCCAGCGCGGCACCCGCCGCACCCTGCAGTACTACTTTGTGGCCCAGGATATTCATGAACGCGCCAGCTCATCGCATATTCAGTATCAAACCCTACGCGATCAATTTCGCTATAGCGATGTGATGTTCCGTTTCCAGCGAATGCTTTCGATGCAGGCGCAGGCCTGCCAGAAACTGTCGCGGGCGATTCTGTTACGCGAACCCTATCAGCATGATGCCCATTTTGAACGGGCGTTCATGCATCTCGATGCGGCACTTGAGCGCGTGCGCGCCGGCGGCGCATCCGACGAGCAGCTCAACGCCCTAGGGTATTTACTGAATAACCTGCGCGCTATCGATGCTCAGCTGGCCACCATTGAATCGGTGCAAACCACCGCGCCTGCCGGGAGTAATACCGAGACGCTGCTGGCCGACGACAGACTTGGCGGTCTGAGCGATATCTGGCTGCGCCTGCAGCGCAATATGTCGCCAGAGTCGGCCCTTTTCCGCCACGCAGTACGTATGTCGTTGGTGCTCTGCGCCGGCTATGCCTTTATCCAGTTTACCGGGCTCCAGCATGGCTACTGGATCCTGCTAACCAGCCTGTTCGTCTGTCAGCCGAACTATAACGCCACCCGCCATCGCCTGGCGCTAAGGATTATCGGCACGCTGGTTGGGGTGGCGATCGGCCTGCCGGTCCTGCTGCTGGTTCCCTCTGTTGAAGGGCAACTGCTGTTGATCGTCCTGACCGGCGTGCTGTTTTTTGCCTTCCGTAACGTGCAGTACGCCCATGCCACGATGTTTATTACGCTGCTGGTGCTGCTGTGCTTTAACCTGCTTGGCGAGGGCTTTGAAGTCGCGCTGCCGCGTATCATTGATACGCTGATCGGCTGCGCCATCGCCTGGGCAGCGGTCAGCTTCATCTGGCCGGACTGGAAATTTCGCAACCTGCCGCGGGTGCTGGACCGGGCAATGAACGCGAACTGCCGCTATCTGGACGCGATTCTGGAGCAGTATCATCAGGGCCGCGACAACCGGCTGGCCTACCGTGTCGCGCGTCGTGACGCCTACAACCGTGATGCTGAGCTGGCCTCCGTCGTCTCGAACTTATCGACTGAACCACGCGCGGATGCCACCCAGCGAGAAACCGCCTTTCGTCTGCTATGCCTCAACCACACGTTCACCAGCTACATCTCCGCTCTTGGCGCGCATCGGGAAAAACTGTCCACGCCGGAAATCCTCGCCCTGCTGGATGATGCAGTCTGTTATGTGGATGACGCCTTGCACCATACCCCCGCGGATGAACAGCGGGTGCAACAGGCTTTGAACAGCCTGCAAAGCCGGATCCATCATCTGGAACCGCGCGCGGACAGTAAGGAACCCTTGGTCTTACAGCAGATTGGCCTGCTGCTGGCGCTGCTGCCTGAAATCTGCCGCCTGCAGCAACGGGTCCACGCCCAAACCGAATAACAAGGCTTTTCCGCTACCGGGTAGCCGCCCATTCGAGAAGCTCCTGACGCCGTGGCGTCGGGAGCGCGGCGGCATGTACCCCGGCAATCGCCCCCTCCAGCGCCAGCAATACGCTCAGCGATAAAGAAGCATTATTTACGCGTAGCCTCAGCCATGCCTCCTGCGCACCAACTTCCCGCAACGTCCTAACGTCCGGTATGCCCGCGTGAATCAGCTGCAATTCCATATGAAAGCTGATATTGGGTAAATCCTTCAGGCGGCCCGACGCCCGTCGGTAGTTCTTTTCGCGCTGCGCACTCTGCCACGACAGTAGCGATAGCCGAAAAAGCTGCTGCTCATCGCGCCATAAAGTGTCGTCAATTTGATAATACTTCAGCGGCACTATGCGGCCGTGTCGGCGCAGCGTTAACAGAGGATTACGATGTTCCACCCGATAAGCAGCGCTCTGCTCGCAGGCCTTCAGATAAATGTTCCCCTCGGCCACCATCGCAAACACCGTATCATCAATAGCCAGGCTGTAGCCGCCAAAGAGCGGACGAGTATGCAGTTGACCCAGCGGTGAGACGCAGGCCTGAAATTGCGGGAGCCGCGGACAAACTAGTTTTCTCATGATCATTCCTTTGTTAATCATGTAATTAAACTTAAGTTGTTAACGGATCCGCTAAGAGAAAACATAAGGGACTTCCCGGGCAGCAGCAAGATGATTTTCGCCGACTTTTTCACCAGAATGCGGTTTTGCGAGACGCTTTCAGAAAATCGCAAGCGTTGCAGCAATCGACAGGGAGAAATGAAACCATTAGCGCGCGTTAAGGATTGGATAATGCAGGGGCTTCTCTTGACAGATACGGAACCACGAGAAGCGATTAAATTCCCGGCAGCAAAATGGCAAATTGCGGTTGATCTTTTCCCCTGGTGAAGATACTGTATATGCATACAGTAACTAAAGGCGGGATAGACTATGTTTACTTCAGCTCATGCAAACCGTTCAGCACAGGCTTCTGCTCCGGCAGGCCACTACGCTCATCGTTCTGGCGAACAGAACACCAATGGGCTGATCAGTGAAATTGTCTATCGTGAAGATCAACCCATGATGACGCAGTTATTGCTGCTACCTTTATTACAGCAGCTGGGTCAACAGTCGCGCTGGCAGCTGTGGCTCACGCCGCAACAAAAGCTCAGCCGCGAATGGGTTCAGTCCGCCGGTCTGCCGCTGTCCAAGGTCATGCAAATTAGCCAGCTCTCTCCCTGCCATACCATAGACTCAATGATCCGTGCCCTGCGCACGGGTAATTATAGTGTGGTTATCTGCTGGCTGGCGGAGGAGTTAACCGCTGACGAACATGAACGTCTCGTTAACGCTGCCCAGGTAGGGTCCGCGATGGGATTCATCATGCGCCCGGTGCGAAATCAGGGCACGCTCGGCAGACAACTCAGCGGGCTAAAAATTCACTCAAATTTGTATCATTGAGTGAAATTAGGATTATTCCTGGAATTTTTTTTACCGCTGGGAAAGGTACAGCGTTTTTTATGGTCTTTTTCGCGGAATGCCTGCCACACGGGGATTTCTGTCTTTTTTTCGTGTACGAAAATCAACCATATTTGTTAAATATTGTGTACACAACCCTTTTTTTTCATATGCCTGACAGAGTTCACACTTGTAAGTTTCGAACTAAGTTGTAGACTTTACATCGCCAGGGGTGATCGGCTTACGCTGCATGTATCAGCATAGTTAACAACAAGTCACGCCCCCGGTGAAGGATTTAACCGTGAGGTCTTTTGTAACTTCATGGCGAATTTTGGATGATAATGAGGCGCAAAAAATGAAAAAGACAGCTATCGCGATTGCAGTGGCACTGGCTGGCTTCGCTACCGTAGCGCAGGCCGCTCCGAAAGATAACACCTGGTATGCAGGTGGTAAACTGGGTTGGTCCCAGTTCCATGACACTGGCTGGTACAACAGCTCTCTGAACAACAATGGTCCGACCCACGAAAGCCAGCTGGGCGCTGGTGCGTTCGGTGGTTACCAGGTTAACCCGTACCTCGGTTTCGAAATGGGTTACGACTGGCTGGGCCGTATGCCGTACAAAGGCGACCAGGTTAATGGCGCATTCAAAGCTCAGGGCGTTCAGCTGACCGCTAAACTGGGTTACCCGATCACTGACGATCTGGACATCTACACCCGTCTGGGCGGCATGGTATGGCGCGCAGACTCCAGCAACAGCATCGCTGGCGACAACCACGACACTGGCGTATCTCCGGTATTTGCTGGCGGCGTAGAGTGGGCTGTGACTCGTGACATCGCTACCCGTCTGGAATACCAGTGGGTTAACAACATCGGCGACGCGGGCACCGTTGGCGTTCGTCCTGATAACGGCATGCTGAGCCTGGGCGTTTCCTACCGCTTCGGTCAGGAAGATGCTGCACCGGTTGTTGCTCCGGCTCCGGCTCCGGCTCCGGAAGTGGCTACCAAGCACTTCACCCTGAAGTCTGACGTTCTGTTCAACTTCAACAAAGCTACCCTGAAACCGGAAGGTCAGCAGGCTCTGGATCAGCTGTACACTCAGCTGAGCAACATGGATCCGAAAGACGGTTCCGCTGTTGTTCTGGGCTACACCGACCGCATCGGTTCCGAAGCTTACAACCAGCAGCTGTCTGAGAAACGTGCTCAGTCCGTTGTTGACTACCTGGTTGCTAAAGGCATCCCGGCTGGCAAAATCTCCGCTCGCGGCATGGGTGAATCCAACCCGGTTACTGGCAACACCTGCGACAACGTGAAAGCTCGCGCTGCCCTGATCGATTGCCTGGCTCCGGATCGTCGTGTAGAGATCGAAGTTAAAGGCTACAAAGAAGTTGTAACTCAGCCGGCGGCTTAAGTTATAACCGATAAAAAAACCCGCTTCGGCGGGTTTTTTTTATGCCCTCTCGCCCACTTCAGCGGCTGAGAGCTGTGAAGCAGTCCCCGGCCAGGGCAACCACCGGCAGGCGGGTCGACGCTCTTACCTGGCTATTCTTTCCCTAACAGTACCTGCAGATCGTGCTTCAGGCTCGACATTTTGCTGGCATATTTCTCTTTGTGCTCGGCATCTTCAATCAGCTGGACGATGGTTTCAGACAAGGTTTTGCCCCGCCGCTGCGCCAGGCCAGCAAGACGCTGCCAAACGACAAACTCAAGGTCGATAGACTTCTTACGCGTATGCTGATGCTCAGCGTTAAAATGGCGTTTCCGTCGCGCGCGGATAGTCTGCTTCATGCGGTTCATCAGCGCCGGATTCATATGCTGCTCAATCCAGGCATGCACCAGCACAGGTTCATTCTCGAGCGTCAGCAAGTCATCTACCGCAGCTTGCGCAGCGCTGGCCTCAATGTAGCGGGTAATCAGCTCACCTTCCCGGTGCTTCTTTACCAGATATTTCCATTTCCAGCCGCTTTCAAGATTTTCCAGTTGTTGATATTTCATTGCGATCTCAATGTGACCGTGTAACTCTTTTCAGGATATCAGTTTTTTTCTGATGTGCTGAATATAAATCATTATTCGTGAAGTCTGCGACCGGGTAATCATCAGGGTAACCATAATCCTCCGTGTGCTCGGTCGCGGCATCAGGTATAATTGCGCGCTTTACATCTAACTAAAAAACAGCGACTTTGACCATTACGAAACTGACCCGAACCGACCTTGCGCCTGATCTGGAAGCTTACCAGGCGCTGTTTGCTCAAGCTGAACTTTCCCATCCGGCCCCCTCCCTCTCGGGCGATCTGCAGCCGCGTTTGTTCTATGGGCTTGAGCAGCTGCTGTACACGCCGGCAGTCTCCTCCTTCATGCTGGTGAAAGCCCCTGAAGAGCCGGAATATCTGCAATGGCTGGCGGCTGAAACCCGAGCTCTGCACGAGCCTGCCGCACCGCTTTACGGCGTCCGCTATGAGGTAACCGACGCTCAGGTGACGCTCGCACCGGCGCAGGGCGCTGAGGATAATTTCGCCAGCACTGCCCCGGTCGTGATGGCCGATTGGGTAGAAGCGGAACAGCTGTTTGGCTGCGTACGCCAGTTTAACGGTGCAATCACCCTCCAGCCTGGGCTGGTCCATCAGGCCAACGGCGGCGTGCTTGTGCTTTCGCTACGTACACTGCTGGCGCAACCGCTGCTGTGGGTGCGTCTGAAAAATATGGTGACTCGTCAGCGCTTTGACTGGCTTTCTATGGATGAATCGCGTCCGCTGCCGGTCAGCATTCCCTCTATGCCGCTGAGTCTGAAAATCATCCTGGTGGGCGAACGCGAATCGCTGGCCGATTTCCAGGAAATGGAGCCGGAGCTGGCTGCGCAGGCGATCTATAGCGAGTATGAAGACACTCTGCAGTTTGCTGACGCCGACACGCTAAAGGTCTGGTGCCAGTGGGTATGGCAGAATGCGCAGCAGCTGGAGCTGCCGGGCCCGGCAGCCGATGCCTGGCCTCTGCTGATCGATGAGGGAACGCGCTATACCGGCGACCAGGAGACCCTGCCGCTCAGTCCGCTATGGATAACCCGCCAGCTGCGGGAGGCTGCCGCCTTCTGCGAAGGAGAGGAGATTACCGGCGAAGCGATGCAGACCATGCTGGCGCGCCGGGTATGGCGTGAAGGCTACCTGGCGGAGCGTATGCAGGATGAAATCCTGCAGGAACAGATCCTGATTGAAACCGAAGGCGAATGCGTCGGGCAGATCAACGCCCTGTCGGTGATCGAATTCCCCGGTCATCCACGCGCGTTCGGTGAACCTTCACGCATCAGCTGCGTCGTGCACATTGGCGATGGCGAATTTATCGACGTCGAACGTAAAGCCGAGCTGGGCGGTAACATTCATGCGAAAGGCATGATGATCATGCAGGCTTTTCTGATGTCCGAGCTGGAGCTGGAGCAGCAGCTTCCCTTCACTGCTTCGCTGACCTTTGAGCAGTCCTACAGTGAAGTGGATGGCGACAGCGCCTCCATGGCGGAACTCTGCGCCTTAATCAGCGCCCTGGCCAACGTACCGATAAATCAGAGCATCGCGATCACCGGCTCCGTCGACCAGTTTGGTCGCGTGCAGCCGGTCGGCGGCCTGAACGAGAAAATTGAAGGCTTCTTCACTATCTGTCAGCAGCGCGGTTTAACCGGCAAACAGGGAGTGATTATCCCTGCCGCCAACGTTCGTCATCTCAGCCTGAGCCACGAGCTACGTCAGGCCGTTGCCGACAACCAGTTTGCTATCTGGGCCATTGACGATATTACCGAAGCGCTGCCGATGTTGACCCAGCTGATGTGGGACGGTGAAGGACAGACGCTGCGACAAACCATTCAGGAGCGGATAGCGCAGGCGACCCAGCAAGAGACTCGCCATCGTTTTCCGTGGCCGCTACGCTGGTTAGGTGGGACAAGTTCTAACTGATCGGACTTGTTCAGCTTACACGTGTTAGCTATCCTGCGTCCCGAACTTAAAATAAGGCTTACTGAAAACATGGTAGATAAACGCGAATCCTATACAAAAGAAGATCTTCTTGCCTCTGGTCGTGGTGAACTGTTCGGCGCGAAAGGCCCGCAGTTACCGGCACCAAACATGCTGATGATGGACCGCGTCATCAAAATGACCGAAACCGGTGGTAACTACGATAAAGGTTATGTTGAGGCAGAACTCGACATCAATCCTGACCTGTGGTTCTTCGGTTGCCACTTTATCGGCGATCCAGTGATGCCGGGCTGCCTGGGCCTGGATGCTATGTGGCAGCTGGTCGGGTTCTATCTTGGCTGGCTGGGCGGCGAAGGCAAAGGCCGCGCGCTGGGCGTTGGCGAAGTGAAATTTACCGGTCAGGTTCTGCCGACCGCGAAAAAAGTCACCTACCGTATCCACTTCAAGCGCATTGTTAACCGTCGTCTGATTATGGGACTTGCGGATGGTGAAGTGCTGGTTGACGATCGTCTGATCTACACCGCGAACGATCTGAAAGTGGGTCTGTTCCAGGATACTTCCGCTTTCTGATAACATTCAGTAGCGATTAAAAGGCGAAGCCCCCGCTATGCGGAGGCTTCTTTTTTAAAGAGACAGTGTCAGGCCGTTAGTACCCTGTCCTCCATGGCTTCTCGCCAGCCTCCCAGCCACCATGAGCGTTGATTCAGGCTCTGGTATGGACACATTTCTTTCGATCTTCCCGCGATACCCGCCTGATATCCGCGTTGGTGTGCCCGTTCCAGGCGATCTCGTTTTTGTCTCTTCATGCCTCGTTTCCCTCATTCTTTGATCTGGTGGAAAAGAAAACAGTGGTCGCAAATTGTGCAGCCACGGGTTACGAATACCGCGAAAAGAAGGCAACGTCAATGCGCAAAATTCACGCCAGTGTCATATTTGTGACCTATATAAGAGTTCATTTTTTGTTCGCTCGGCGTAGCCGCCGGTAACAAACTGACCTGGCAAAAAAAATGCCGCGCGGCCCAGGTGAACCGCGCGGCAGGTCATTATGATGAATTTTACTTATGGCAGACGATTAAGCTCGCTGGCAATGGCAGCCGCCTCCTGGCTCCACGCCTGCGCCAGGGTCTTGACCATCGCGTCATAACCATCCTGTTCCTGCCTGAGGACGATGTTAAACGGGCGCTTAATCAGCTGTCCCTGATGCTTCAGCAGCCACTCACCGCTAACGATAACCCGCCCGTCATAGCGACCATGAAAGCCATTGACCGCAACGTTGAGGGTATCCTGCTCGCTCCCCAGCGGCTGGGACGACACTACCCAGCCGGGCAACTGCTGGCTGAGATTTGCCACCAGCGTAGTGCGCAGCTGCTGATCCAGCGGACTGGCCCACAGATTATTATTGGCGATCACATACTGCACGTCGGTGGTCTGATAGACCACCCCGTTACCCGCCAGATAATCCGGGATGCTGACCTGCTCTACCCACAGCAGACGTGCCCCCTGACTGGCGGCGCTCTGCGCGCCGCCCTGCACAACCGGTAGCTGATAGTATGTCTTGCTTTCCCCGCCGCTACTGCACGCCGTCAGTACGCATACGGCTGCCGCCAGTAACCATTTTTTCATTGTTTCGCTCCCTTCGGCTGTGGATCTTTTTTATCCTTCGCCTCAAATACCAGCGCATTGCTCTTATCATTTAGCGTTTTCAGAACCGGCTGCAGCTCACGCAGCACCTGATCCAGACGCTGCATATCGGCCACCATCTTATTGTAGGCCGCAGAGCCAGGCTGGAAGCCCTGCATGCTACGGTTCAGCTCACGCAGCGTCGTCTGCATATCGGCGGGCAGCTGCTGCATTGACTGGCTGGAGGTGATCTTATTCAGATTATCCAGCGTGGTCTGCACGTGCTGCATCGTCTTCTCGCTCTGCGCCAGGGTACTGGTCGCCTGCTCCAGCAGCGGATTAATCGGCAGGTTATTAATCTTATCCAGCGCATCCATCAGACGCTGCTGGATCTGTGCCAGTCCACCGCTGATGGTCGGGATAATCGGATAGCCGTTAAACTCCTGTATTTTCCCGCGCGGGGGCGCCTTCGGATAGAAGTCGAGATCGATATACAGCGCGCCGGTCACCAGGTTACCGGTTTTCAGCGAGCCGCGCAGTCCGCGGTTGATCAGATCGTCAATGTGGGCGCGAATATTCGGATCGCCGCCAAGCTGATTAATCAGCCGTTGCGGTTCAACCCGCACTTCCACTGGAATACGATAGTCATCGTTCAAACGCTGCTTCAGCCCCGGAATAAAGAACGGCACTTTGCCGACGGTGCCCAGACGGATACCGCGGAACTCCACCGGCGCGCCCGGCTGCAGGCCGCGAACCGAGTCTTTGAAGAACATGACGTAATCGATATGCTCGGTAAAGACTGAATCCTGGATGCTCTTCTGATCGTCAAACAGATGGTATTCCGTTTTATTCGCCACCGGCTCGCCGAGGTCCAGTCCTTCAGGAATATCGAAGCTCACCCCGCCGCCAAACAGCGTCGACAGCGAGCCCATCTCGACGCGCATCCCCGCCGAGGTCAAATCTACAGCGATCCCGCTGTCTTTCCAGAAACGAACGTTGGTGGTCACCAGGCGATCGTTCGGCGCATTGATGAACAGCTGGTAAGTTATACGACGTTTCTGCGTGTCGAAGGTGCTGGTTTCCACTGACCCCACGCGATAGCCGCGGAACAACACCGGATCGCCCGGCGACAGCTGGCCCGCCTTGCTGCTTTCCAGCAGAATACGGATCCCCTTGGCATCCGGCGAGGCCAGCGGCGGAGAATCCAGTAGCGGATACTGAGCTGGCACCGAACCTTTCGTTCCCGGCTGCAGTTCAATATAGGCCCCGGACAACAATGTCCCAAGACCGCTGATCCCCTCGCGGCCAACCTGCGGTTTTACCACCCAGAAGACGGAATCGTTGTGCAGCAGCTTCTGCATCCCGGAATTGAGGCGGGCTTTGATTTCCACGTGGGTGAGATCGTCGGTCAGCGTCGCGCTCTCCACCACCCCAACGTCTACGCTGCGGCTCTTGATCCGGGTTTTTCCCCCTTCAATCCCTTCCGCATTGGTGGTGATCAGCGTGACCTCAGGCCCCTGATGGCTGTAATGATAAAACAGGATCCATGCCCCGATTAGCGCAGTGACGATAGGGAAGATCCACACCGGTGACCAGTTCTTCACCTTCTGCACTTTCGCTTCTCCGCTCTTATTTTCCATGTTGTTGTATTTCCTCATGGCTTGAATCTGGCTCACGATCCCACAGTAAACGGGGATCAAATGTCATGGCTGAAAACATGGTCATCACCACCACCAGCGCAAACATGACCGCGCCGATGGCTGGATAGATATTCATTAACCCTCCCATGCGGACCAGCGCAGAGAGCACGGCGATGACAAAAACGTCAATCATTGACCAGCGGCCAACAAATTCCACCACCTCATAGATCAGATGCATGCGCTCCGAATCTCGCGCGCCGTTGCCGTTGGCGTTCCAGCATAACCAGGCGATAGCGATCATCTTCAGCGTCGGCACCATAATACTGGCGATAAAGATCACCAGCGCCACCGGATAAGAACCTTCGCTCCACAGTAAAATCACCCCGGCCATAATGGTCGATGGCATTTTATCGCCCAGCAGATCGGTGATCATGATCGGCATAATGTTGGCAGGGAGATAAAGGATAAATGACGTCACCAGCAGCGCCAGCGTCCACTGCAGGCTATTTTTGCGCCGCGCCGTTCCTTTACTGTTACAGCGCGGGCAGACGGTCTGATCGACCGGCAACACAGCCGTACAGCAGGCACAGGAGCGCAGCCCCTGACGGATCCCGGTCACCCCGACCTTCAGCGGCTGGGTAATGGCCGGCATGGGGGCAATATCATCCCATAGCCAGCGGCGGTCGACGCACTGAAAAGTACGTAACTGCAGCAGGCAAAACATACACCAGGGAACAAAGCTCAGACCGATGCCGATATCACCGTAGGCCATCAGCTTGACGAAGCTCACCAGTACGCCGGCAAGAAAGATCTCCGCCATGCCCCAGGTTTTCAGTTGAAAGAGAATTCGCGCAAGGAACGTCTTCAGGCCGGCAGGCATTCTGACCCGATTAACCAGCAGCAAAATGGTGACCAGGCAAAACGCCGGCACTAATTGAACAAAGAGTAAAAAGAAAGTCCCGAGACTGGCGTAATCCTCGGTAAACAGTACGTTGGGAATTTCCAGCAGCTCTATTTCGCTACTGATGCCGCCCACTTTCATATAGATAAAAGGGAACAGGTTGGCCAGCAGCAGCATAAACAGCGCGACCAGCGCATACGCCGTGGGACGCTGGCGAGGCGCGTCCCACGTGGTGGTTAACGTTGTACCGCAGCGCGGGCAGGCGGCTTTCTGGCGATGCTCAAGCTGCGGCAAAGCCACCAGCAAATCACATTGGGGACATAGAATATGTCGCGCAGCATGATGATGATCGCACATGACAACTCCTCAGCTCAGGCGCCGTTCTTTAATCCTTCGAGATATTCCCAGCGTTCAAAGGCCGCTTCCAGCGCCTGCTCCGCTTCGGCCAGCTGCGCCAGCACCTGCTGCGTGCGATCGTGCGGTTGCCCGAAGAAATCGGGATCGGCAACCTGATCCTGCAGCGTCTGCAGTTCGGCCTCGAGAGCCTCCAGCTTCTGCGGCAGTTGTTCCAGCTCGCGCTGCAGGTTATAGCTTAGTTTGTTCCCGCCGCGTTTGACAGTTTCTGCTTTTGGCTGAGCGACTTCCGTCGTTTTTTTAACGACCGTCTGCTTTTGCGCCAAAGACTGGGCCTGCTGACCGCGGGCGTCGTGATAGCCGCCGACGTACTGGCCAATACGACCGCCGCCTTCGAAGATCCAGCACTCGGTCACGGTATTGTCGACAAACTGACGATCGTGGCTCACCAGCATCACGGTCCCCTGATAGCCATCGATCAGCTCTTCCAGCAGCTCCAGCGTTTCAACATCGAGGTCGTTAGTCGGTTCATCAAGGATCAGCAGATTGCTGGGTTTCAGGAACAGCCGGGCCAGCAGCAGGCGGTTACGTTCCCCTCCGGAAAGCGCACGTACCGGGGTCATCGCTCGTTTCGGATGGAACAGGAAGTCCTGTAGATAACCCAGCACATGACGTGGCTTACCGTTAACCATTACCTCCTGTTTGCCTTCCGCCAGGTTGTCCATCACCGTTTTATCCGGATCCAACTCCGCGCGGTGCTGGTCGAAGTAGGCGACTTCCAGCTTGGTGCCAACATGGATCCGCCCGCTGTCGGCCTGCAGCTGGCCGAGCATCAGCTTCAGCAACGTGGTTTTCCCGCAGCCGTTGGGGCCGATCAGGGCGATCTTGTCGCCGCGCTGGATCTGTGCGGAGAAATCCTTCACCAGCACTTTGCCGTCAACCTGATAGTTGACGTTTTCCATCTCAAAGACGATTTTGCCGGAACGGGAAGCCTCCTCAACCTGCATCTTCGCGCTGCCCATCACTTCCCGACGCTCACCGCGCTCGCGGCGCATCGCCTTCAGCGCGCGGACTCGGCCTTCGTTACGGGTCCGGCGCGCTTTGATACCCTGACGGATCCACACCTCTTCCTGGGCCAGCTTGCGGTCAAATTCTGCATTCTGCAGTTCTTCGACCCGCAGGGCTTCTTCTTTATCGAGGAGATACTGATCGTAATTTCCCGGATAGGTCACCAGCTTGCCACGATCGAGGTCGACAATGCGCGTCGCCATATTGCGGATAAAGGAACGGTCATGCGAAATAAAGATAATCGTGCCTTTAAAGGTTTTCAGGAAACCTTCCAGCCAGTCGATGGTTTCGATATCGAGATGGTTAGTGGGCTCATCCAGCAGCAGCACGCGCGGCCCACTGACCAGGGCGCGGCCCAGCGCCGCTTTACGTAACCAGCCACCGGACAGCGACGCCAGCTGCGCATTGGCGTCAAGGCCCAGCTGCTCAATCACTTCGTTAATGCGGCTGTCCAGCTGCCATAGTCCCAGGTTATCGAGCTGCTCCTGCAGGCGCGCCAGTTCATTTAAATTTTTGTCGCTCGGATCGGTCATCACCTGATGCGACACGTCATGGTAGGCTTTCAGATAAGCCGCCTGCTCGGCGATCCCTTCGGCGACGAAATCGTACACCGTACCAGCAACGTTCCGCGGTGGATCCTGCTGCAGACGCGCCACGATCAGGTCCTGTTCATAAATGATGCGTCCGTCATCCAGCCCCTGCTCGCGGTTGAGGATCTTCATCAGGGTAGATTTACCGGCGCCGTTGCGTCCGACGAGGCAGACGCGTTCGTTATCTTCAATATGCAGCTCGGCATTATCCAGCAGCGGCGCATCGCTGAAGGAAAGCCAGGCGCCGTGCATACTAATCAGTGACATTATTTATTCCTTTCAGGCTGCGGTAATCAGCCAGCAGTTGTGGATCTGACGGTTGCGGGCAAAATCCTGCGACAGCGTTTTTTGCGAAATCTCTTGCGCCTTCAGGCCAAGCGCCGCCAGCCCGTCATGATCCATACGGAAACCGCGTTTGTTATTCGAGAACATAATGGTGCCGCCTTTACGCAGCAGACGTTTTAGATCGGTCATCAGGCGAATGTGATCGCGCTGGACGTCAAACGCATCTTCCATTCGTTTGGAGTTGGAAAAGGTCGGCGGATCGATAAAGATCAGATCGAACTGCTCGGTGCTCTCCCGCAGCCAACCCAGCACGTCCGCCTGCATCAGGCGATGCGCGCGGCCGGTCAGGCCATTGAGACGCAGGTTGCGTTCCGCCCACTCCAGGTAGGTGCGTGACATATCCACCGTGGTGGTGGATCGCGCACCGCCGAGGCCTGCGTGGACGCTGGCGCTGCCGGTATAGGAGAACAGGTTCAGGAAGTCCTTACCTTTACTCATCTGGCCGAGCATGCGACGGGCGATACGGTGGTCGAGGAACAGACCGGTATCCAGGTAGTCGGTGAGGTTGACCCACAGGCGCGCGTTATACTCCTGTACCTCAATAAAGTCGCCCTTCTCCGCCATCTTCTGATACTGGTTTTTCCCCTTCTGCCGTTCACGGGTTTTCAGCACCAGCTTGTTAGGCGCCATGTCCAGTACGGCGATAGTCGCAGCGATGATGTCGAACAGACGCTGGCGCGCCTTATGCGCGTCGACGGTTTTCGGCGGGGCATACTCCTGGACCACCACCCAGTCGGCATAGCGGTCAATGGCCACGTTGTATTCCGGTAGATCAGCATCGTACAGGCGATAGCATTCGATTCCTTCCTGGCGGGCCCATTTTTCAAACTTCTTCAGGTTCTTACGCAGACGGTTAGCAAAATCCTCCGCCAGCATCGCCGGCTTGCCGCCTTCGCTCTCCGCCAGGTGATAATTCTTCTGCACGCAGTCCAGCGGGCCGTTCTTGGCTTTAAACTGCTTGTCGGCACGCAGCTGCAGGCAACTCAGCAGCTCCGGCGAAGCGCTGAATACCGACAGGTTCCAGCCGCCGAACTGACTTTTCATTATCCGGCCAAGCAGGCTGTGCAGAGCGATCAGCGCTGGCTCGCTTTCCAGACGTTCGCCGTACGGCGGGTTACTGATCACCGTCCCGTACGGGCCTTTCGGTAGCGGGTTGTTCAGTTGGGCGACGTCTTTCACGTCAAAATCGATCAGCTCGCCAATGCCGGCGCGGCGGGCGTTGCGGCGCGCGCGCTCGATTACGCGCGCGTCGACGTCTGAGCCGTAGAAGCGTGACTCATACGCTGCCAATCCCTGACGAGCGCGGGTTTGCGCTTCCGCCTTCACCTCTTTCCAGATGCCGTCATCGTGCTGCGCCCAGCCGCCAAAGCCCCAGTGGCCGCGGTGCAGGCCCGGCGCGCGGTCGGTCGCCAGCATCGCCGCTTCAATCAGCAGGGTACCGGAGCCGCACATCGGATCGAGCAGCGGCGTACCTGGTACCCAGCCAGAGCGCATGACGATCGCCGCCGCGAGGTTTTCTTTGATCGGCGCCATTCCGGTACCATCGCGATAGCCGCGCAGGTGCAGGCCTTCGCCGCTCAGATCCAGCGAGATGTGCGCCGTCTCTTTGTTCAGCCAGACGTTGATCCGCAGATCGGGCGACTCACGATCGACGTTCGGGCGCGGTAGATTCTTACGGGTGAAGCTGTCGACAATGGCGTCTTTAACCTTCAGCGCGCCGTACTGGCTGTTACGGATCTCGTCATTGAGGCCGCTAAAATGCACCGCGAAGGTGGCGCCAGGGTTGAACATCTCCGTCCACGGAATGGCCTGTACGCCGAGGTACAGATCCAGATCGCTGTATACGCGACATTCGCCCAGCGGCAGCATGATGCGCGAAGCCAGCCGGCTCCACATCAGGCTTTGATACAGCAGGCGCGTATCCCCCTGAAAATGGACCCCGCCCTGGACTACCTGGCAGTCCGTCGCGCCAAGCCCTTCCAGTTCAGTTTTTAACAGCTCTTCCAGCCCACGAGCCGTACTGGCAAACAGAGAATTCATATCGTCACTTTTACTTAAAGAAAATTGGTGCGCATTATAGCCAATATGTGCCCTATGTCATAAAGTTATAGGCTTATTTTTGGAACCCGGAGGCAGCGTATGGTAACGCTATCGCGACTTTTTATTCATCCTGTTAAATCCATGCGCGGCATGGGCCTGACCCACGCCTTTGCTGATATCAGCGGCCTGGCCTTCGATCGCCTGTTTATGGTCACCGAAACCGACGGGACCTTTATTACCGCTCGCCAGTTTCCGCAAATGGTGAAATTTATTCCGGCGCCGCTGCATGATGGCCTTCACCTGACCGCACCGGACGGCAGCAGCGCCGTGGTGCGTTTTAGCGATTTCGCCACGCAGGCCGAGCCGACCGAAGTCTGGGGCAACCATTTTACCGCCCTCATCGCGCCCGCCGCCGTTAACCAGTGGCTCAGCGGCTTTTTCAAGCGCGATGTCCAGCTGCGCTGGCTGGGGCCGCAGCTAACCCGCCGGGTAAAGCGCCATGATGCGGTGCCGCTCTCCTTCGCCGACGGCTACCCTTACCTGCTGGCTAACGAGGCCTCCCTGCGCGATCTGCAACAGCGCTGCCCGGCCAGCGTAAGCATAGAACAGTTTCGCCCTAACCTTGTGGTCACCGGCGCGGCGGCCTGGGATGAAGATAGCTGGAAAGTGATCCGCATCGGCGAGGTGGTGTTTGATGTCGCTAAGCCGTGCAGCCGCTGCATTTTTACCACCGTCAGCCCGGAGCGCGGTCAGAAGCATCCCGCCGGGGAGCCGCTGGAAACCTTAAAGCGTTTTCGTACCGCGCTGGACAATGGCGATGTCGATTTTGGCCAGAACCTGATTGCCCGCAACAGCGGGGTGATCCGGGTGGGAGATGAAGTGGAAATCCTTACCCGCGGCCCGGCGAAAGCCTACGGGGCAGGTGAAAGCGACGATACCCCGGCTCCCGAGGCGCAGCAGCAGGCTACGGTTGCCATCGAATGGCAGGGTCAACAGTTTACCGGCAATAACCAGCAGGTGCTGCTGGAGCAACTGGAACAACAGGGCATTCGCGTACCCTATTCGTGTCGGGCGGGGATCTGCGGCAGCTGCCGCATCCGGCTGGAAGAGGGAGAAGTGAGTCCGTTAAAGAAAAACGCGGTTGCCGGAGATGGCACTATTCTCGCCTGCAGCTGTGTACCGAAAACAGCGCTACGCCTGGCGCCTTAAACCGCCTGCCCCAGACTGTAGCTGACCGCGCTCTGCGCCGGCTGCAGTCTGTCATTCATGATTTTAATGACATCGCCTAGCTGCATGACGCGGCCGGCAAGGGTGAGACCCGGCTGAGCCAACAGACAGAGCGCGGCGTTATCGCCCGGCTCCACCACCAGTAAATTCACCTGCTCGCCGGTATCGCTCAGCCAAACGCAGGCGGCGTCGCCGCCGCTCGGCTGCCAGTGATGGGTATGGGCGATAAAGTGCCAGCTTTTCGGCATCTGCGGTTTGAGAAAACGGATGGCGGTGAGCGCGTTAAGGACTAATTCCGCCCGCTGCTCTTTCGATAGCTCGAGATCGCGACATTTTTCTTCAAAAGAGAAATAGAGCGCGGCGTCATCAACGCAAAATCCCGAAGGGGCAAAGGCATCCGGAGTCAGCATGCGCCGGGCGAAGCGCGAGCGAAATAACATGCCATTGGCCAGATCGAGCATCATGCGGTCGTGCTCTTCATCGTAATACCAACGCCAGTTATCGTCAGGTTTAATCCGCATTTTTCCCCCTGTACCCTTTCATACGCCTCTGCAAAGTTGTTGCGACTTACCGCAGAATATTTTCTAAAATTAAGAAAAGTCTAAAATGTTTAAATAAGCAACAGTGAGGGAATATAAAACAACCAGGGCCGGAAATAAAGCCCTGGGTGGGATTCAGAGGAGGAAAAGATTAGATGTGGGTAACAATTTCTTTAATCAGCGGCGGACCTTTAAAAATAAATCCAGAATAGATCTGCACCAGCGATGCCCCGGCGGCAATCTTTTCCCGCGCGGCAATCACCGAATCAATGCCGCCCACGCCGATGATAGGCAAACGGCCATTCAGCTCAGCGGAGAGCATACGGATAATTTCAGTGCTTTTTAATTGTAATGGACGACCGCTAAGCCCGCCGGTCTCATCGCAATGTTTCATTCCCTGAACCAGGGAACGATCGAGGGTGGTATTGGTTGCAATCACGCCATCAATATTATGACGCACGAGGCTATCGGCAACCTGGATCAATTCCTCAGGCAAAAGATCCGGCGCGATCTTTACGGCGACCGGGACATATTTTTGATGCTTCTGCTGCAGCTCGAGCTGCTTATTTTTAATACCGGAGAGTAAATCATCCAGCGCTTCGCCGTATTGCAGCGTGCGCAGCCCTGGGGTATTCGGCGAGGAGATATTAATGGCGATATACCCGGCGTACGGATAGACTTTTTCCATACAAATCAGGTAATCATCTTTCCCATGCTCAACCGGCGTATCTTTATTTTTGCCGATATTGATACCCAGCACGCCGTCAAAATGCGCCTTTTTCACATTCTCAACCAGGTTATCGACGCCATGGTTATTAAAGCCCATGCGGTTGATCAATCCCTCGGCATCAACCAGACGGAAGATCCTTGGCTTATCGTTGCCCGGCTGCGGACGCGGCGTCACGGTGCCGATCTCAATCGAACCAAACCCCATCGCGCCCAGCGCGTCAATGCATTCCCCATTTTTATCCAGCCCGGCCGCCAGACCCAGCGGGTTTTTAAAGGTTAGCCCCATGCAGGTGACAGGCCTGGCCGGTACCTTCTGGCGAACCAGCATTTCCAGCGGCGTCCCGGTGACACGGCGTAATTGTTGAAAGGTAACTTCATGAGCGCGCTCAGGATCGAGCTGAAAAAGGGCTTTACGAACGAAGGGGTAGTACATGAACTCTCCTGGATTCCCGGTGTGCAAACCGGGGGCGTATTATGTGCGATCTGTTGCGGAAAGGGAATTGACCTGCGACAAAAAATCCCCCATCAGCGCAAACGATTACCTACCCCGCGCGCCATTATGCGCTTTTCGGCTATCTAACCGCGGATAAATCATTTAGGGAAATAATGGCCCTCTGTCACACTCACTATAAATGTTATCAATTATAGATAAATGCAAACATTTAGTTATAAGGAGAGAGAGATGCGCGTCATTACGCTTGCGGGCAGCCCGCGTTACCCTTCCCGTTCCAGCGCTTTGCTGGAATACGCCAGAGAGACGCTCACCGCCGCCGATATCGAAGTCTGCCACTGGCATCTGCAGAACTTTGCCCCGGAAGACCTCCTGTACGCTCGTTTTGACAACCCGGCGCTGCAGACGCTCAACGAACAGCTGGCCGGGGCTGATGGCCTGATCATCGCCACGCCGGTGTATAAAGCCTCGTTCTCCGGCGCGCTGAAAACGCTGCTCGACCTGCTGCCTGAGCGAGCGCTGGAGGGCAAAATTGTGCTGCCGCTGGCCACCGGCGGCACCATCGCCCACATGCTGGCAGTGGACTACGCGCTGAAGCCAGTGCTGAATGCCCTCAAGGCCCAGGAGATCCTCCATGGCGTCTTCGCTGATGACAGCCAGGTGACCGATTACCAGCATAAGCCGCAGTTTACCGCGAATCTGCAGCGGCGCCTTGATGACGCCCTGGAGACCTTCTGGCAGGCGCTGCATCGCCCCAGCAGCCGTGCGCCGTCGTTAACATCTCTGCGTGGGGTGGAGCATGCTTAATCCTCTCCGCGCCCTGACTCTGGGCGGACTGCTGCTAATCTCTACGCTGGGTCACGCCGCCCCGGCGGCGCCTGACGCTCTGCGCATCGGCTACCAGAAAGGCAGCGTCAGCATGGTGCTGGCGAAGAGCCATCAGCTGCTGGAGCAGCGCTATCCGCAAACCCATATCTCGTGGATTGAGTTCCCGGCCGGTCCGCAGATGCTGGAGGCGCTGAACGTCGGCAGCATTGATATCGGCAGTACCGGCGATATTCCGCCTATCTTTGCCCAGGCGGCAGGCGCCGATTTGGTCTATATCGGCGCGGAGCCGCCCAAGCCCAAGGCGGAGGTGATCCTGGTGGCGCAGGGCAGCCCGATTCATAACGTTGCTGAGTTAAAAGGGAAAAAGGTCGCTTTTCAGAAAGGCTCCAGCTCCCACAATCTGCTGCTGCGCGCCCTGCAGCTCGCAGGTCTGAAATTTAGCGATATTCAGCCGGTTTACCTTGCCCCCGCCGATGCGCGCGCCGCCTTCCAGCAGGGCAATGTCGACGCATGGGCCATCTGGGATCCGTACTACTCCGCCGCGCTACTGCAGGGCGGCGCCCGGGTACTCACTGACGGAACCGATCTGAAACAGACGGGATCCTTCTATCTTGCTTCCCGGCCCTACGCTGAACGCAATGGCGCTTTCATTGAAGGCGTACTCGACACCTTTACTCAGGCCGATGCCCTGACCCACAGCCAACGCGCGCAAAGCATTACGCTGCTGGCGAAAACGATGGGCTTACCGGAGGCGGTGATCGCCAGCTATCTGGACCATCGTCCCCCCACCGCGGTTACCCCGGTGAGCGCCGAAACCGCCGCTCGCCAGCAGCAGACGGCAGACCTGTTCTACGAGAACAAGCTGGTGCCAAAAAAAGTTGATATCCGGGCCCGCATCTGGCAGCCCGCCGCCACACAAGGAGCGAAATCATGAGTCTGAATATGTTCTGGTTTTTACCGACCCATGGTGATGGTCGTTATCTGGGTACCGAAGAGGGTGCCCGTCCGGTCGATTATGGCTATCTGCAGCAAATCGCGCAGACGGCGGATCGGCTGGGCTTCACCGGCGTGCTGATCCCGACCGGACGCTCTTGTGAGGATGCGTGGCTGGTCGCGGCCTCAATGATCCCGGTGACGCAGCGGCTGAAGTTCCTTGTCGCCCTCAGGCCAAGCGTGGTATCGCCGACGGTGGCCGCGCGTCAGGCGGCGACCCTGGACCGGCTGTCAAACGGCCGGGCGCTGTTCAATCTGGTCACCGGCAGCGATCCTGCCGAACTGGCAGGCGACGGCGTCTTCCTCGACCACACCGAGCGCTATGAGGCCTCGGCTGAATTTACCCACATCTGGCGCAAGCTGATGGAGGGAGAAACCGTCACCTTTAACGGCAAGCATCAGCGCGTTCGCGACGCCAAACTGCTGTTTCCGCCACTGCAGCAGCCGCGTCCACCGCTCTATTTCGGCGGCTCGTCTGAGGTGGCGCAGGAGCTGGCCGCTGAGCAGGTCGATCTTTATCTTACCTGGGGAGAACCGCCGGCCCAGGTGGCAGAGAAAATAGCTCAGGTGCGAGAGAAAGCCGCCCGGCATGGTCGCCAGGTGCGTTTTGGCATCCGTCTGCACGTGATCATCAGGGAAACCAACGAGGAAGCGTGGCAGGCGGCGGACAGCCTTATCTCCCATCTTGACGACGAGACGATCGCCCGCGCCCAGGCGGCTTTCGCCAGAACCGACTCCGTCGGCCAGCAAAGGATGGCGGCCCTGCACAACGGGCGACGCGATAAGCTGGAAATCAGCCCCAACCTGTGGGCTGGCGTGGGTTTAGCGCGCGGCGGCGCCGGGACCGCGCTGGTGGGCGATGCCGCCACCGTTGCCGAACGGATCAATGAATACGCCGCGCTGGGTATCGATAGCTTTATCTTTTCCGGCTATCCGCATCTGGAAGAGGCGTACCGGGTCGGAGAGCTGCTGTTCCCCCTGCTTGACGTCGCGGTGCCGTCCATCCCGCAGCCGCAAAACCTGCGCCTGCAGGGGGAAGCGGTCGCCAACGAGTTTATTCCGCGTAAAGTAGCGCAAAGCTGAGGAGACCGTGATGGCAAAATCAACCCATCCCCTGTTGTTACGCCTCGCCCCCTGGCTGCTGCCGGTAGGGACGGTCATTGTCTGGCAGCTGGCCTCGTCCGTCGGCTGGCTGTCGACGCGGGTGCTGCCCTCGCCGGAGGGGGTATTGAAAGCGTTCTGGACCCTCTCGGCCAGCGGTGAGCTGTGGCAGCATCTGGCCATCAGCTCATGGCGGGCGCTGGTCGGCTTCGCCATCGGCGGCTCGATCGGGCTAATACTCGGCCTGATCAGCGGCCTGTCTCGCTGGGGCGAGCGTCTGCTGGATACCTCGATCCAGATGCTGCGCAATGTCCCGCATCTGGCGCTGATCCCGCTGGTGATCTTGTGGTTCGGCATCGATGAGACCGCCAAGATCTTCCTTGTCTCGCTGGGCACCCTGTTCCCGATCTATATCAACACCTGGCACGGGATCCGCAATATTGACCGTGGGCTGGTTGAGATGGCGCGCAGCTATGGCTTATCCGGCTTCGCCCTGTTCCGTCACGTGATATTACCCGGCGCCCTGCCCTCAGTTATGGTCGGCGTGCGTTTTGCCCTTGGTCTGATGTGGCTGACGCTTATTGTCGCCGAAACTATCTCGGCGAATGCCGGCATCGGTTATCTGGCGATGAACGCGCGTGAATTTCTGCAAACCGACGTGGTGGTAGTGGCGATCATCCTTTACGCCATCCTTGGCAAACTGGCCGACGTCTGCGCCCAGCTGCTGGAACGGCTCTGGCTGCGCTGGAATCCGGCGTATCATCTTCAGGAGGCTAACGCATGAACACTGCCCGTCTCAACCCAGGTATCCCGCTGCTGCTGAACGGGGTGACGAAACGCTATGGCGACAACACCATTCTTAACGAGCTGGATCTGCATATTCCCAGCGGCCAGTTTGTGGCGGTGGTAGGCCGCAGCGGCGGCGGCAAAAGTACCCTGCTGCGCCTGCTGGCAGGTCTGGAAAAACCAAACGCCGGCGAACTGCTGGCTGGCGCGACGCCCCTGGCGGCGATCCAGGACGACACCCGGATGATGTTTCAGGATGCGCGCCTGCTGCCGTGGAAAACAGTGATTGATAACGTGGGGCTGGGGTTAAAAGGCGCCTGGCGCGACGCCGCCCTGCAGGCGTTGGCCAGCGTCGGACTTGAAAGCCGCGCACAGGAGTGGCCGGCCGCGCTGTCGGGTGGGCAGAAGCAGCGCGTTGCGCTGGCCCGCGCGCTGATCCATCGCCCGCGCCTGCTGCTGCTGGACGAACCGCTGGGGGCGCTGGATGCCCTCACCCGTCTGGAGATGCAGGAGCTGATCGTCTCCCTGTGGCAGGAGCATGGCTTTACGGTCCTGCTGGTCACGCACGACGTCAGTGAAGCGGTGGCCATGGCCGATCGGGTACTGTTAATTGAAGAGAAGAAGATTGGCCTCGATTTAAGCGTGGATATCCCGCGACCGCGGCGCACCGGTTCGGCGAAGCTGGCCGAGCTGGAGGCTGAAGTACTGGATCGGGTGATGAAACGCGGCGACAGCGAGCGTGCGCCGCGTTTGTTTAGTCATGGCTGACCGGCGTAACTGTCTGCTGTCTGAACGGGGGCATATCGTCATCCGACATGTCCCCGGCTCGCGCGTTGCACAGCCGGGCTACCAACGCCAAATCAGCCGTGTATTCCAGGTCGGGTAAGCATCGCGCCGCCCGACAACATCACCACGCTAACGGGTAACCCGGACAGGGCGCAAGGCGCGCCGCAATCCGGGGTTATGCCACCGTTACGCCAGCGCCTTACTGATTTTCTCGAACAGGTCGCCAGAGAGATTCTCCAGCCCCTTCAGCTGCTCCAGCGCGGCGCGCATCAGCGCCTGTCGCTTCTCATCATAACGCTTCAGACGAATCAACGGCTCAATCAGGCGCGACGCCACCTGCGGGTTACGCTGGTTAAGCTCGGTCAGCATCTCCACCAGGAACTGATAGCCGCTGCCATCTTCAGCATGGAACGCCGCCGGGTTGCTGCTGGCGAAAGCGCCGATTAACGAGCGCACACGGTTCGGGTTGCTCATGCTGAACGAACGGTGGTTCAGCAGACCGCGCACGGTTTCCACCACGTTGGCTGCCGGGCTGGTGGACTGCAGGATAAACCACTTATCCATCACCAGACCGTCCTGATGCCATTTGTCATCGTACTCCTGCATCAGCGCATCGCGGCACGGCAACTCAGCGGCAACCGCCGCCGACAGGGCGGCCAGCGCGTCGGTCATGTTATCTGCCTGGTGATACTGCGTCGCCACCAGCTTATCGCCCAGCGTCGGTTCCGCAAACGCCAGATAGCGCAGGCAGGTATTGCGCAGAGCACGTTTACCAATATCGGCGTGCTCCACCCGATAGCTGTCGAGCTTATTGGCGTTATAAACCGCGAGGAATTCGTCCGCCAGTTCGTTCGCCAGGGTGCGGGTGAGCGCTTCGCGCACGGCGGCGATGGCGATCGGATCGATAATCGCGAACATCTCGGCGATTTCGTTGGCTGACGGCAGGGTTAAGATCTCAGCGGCCAGCGCCGGATCAATCTTCTCATCCAGCAGGATGGCGCGGAAGGCATCCGCTACGTGCACCGGCAGCGACAGCGGCTGCCCCTGCTGATGGCGGTTGACGTTCAGCTTGATGTAAGTCGCCAGCAGGCTCTGCGCCGCATCCCAGCGCGAGAAATCATTCCGCGCGTGACGCATCAGGAAGGTCAGCTGCTGATCGCTCCACTTGTATTCCAGTTTCACAGGCGCTGAAAATTCGCACAGCAGCGCCGGCACCGGCTGGAAATAAACGTTATCGAAGACAAACGTCTGCTCGGCCTGGGTCACATTAAGCACCGGGTGTACCGGGTGGCCACCCTTCTGCAGGGGGATCACCTTGCCCTCGTTATCGTACAGCTCAATGGCAAACGGGATATGCAGCGGCTGCTTCTCGGCCTGCTCGGCGGTCGGCGGCGTACGCTGGCTGATGGTCAACGTATACTGCTCGGTCTCCGGATTATAGTCGTCATGCACGGTGACGATTGGCGTACCGGACTGGCTGTACCAGAGGCGGAAGTGCGACAGGTCGACGTTAGAGGCATCTTCCATCGCCTGCACGAAATCGTCGCAGGTGGCGGCGCTGCCGTCATGGCGTTCAAAGTACAGCTGCATCCCTTTCTGGAAGTTTTCTTCACCCAGCAGGGTGTGCAACATGCGGATCACTTCGGCACCCTTTTCATAGACCGTCAGGGTGTAGAAGTTGTTCATCTCGATAACCATATCCGGACGGATCGGGTGCGCCATCGGGCTGGCGTCTTCGGCAAACTGCAGCCCGCGCATGGTGCGCACGTTGTTGATGCGGTTCACCGCCCGTGAGCCGAGGTCGGAACTGAACTCCTGATCGCGGAACACGGTCAGCCCCTCTTTCAGGCTGAGCTGGAACCAGTCACGACAGGTGACGCGGTTGCCGGTCCAGTTATGGAAATATTCATGACCAATCACGCGCTCAATATCGAGGTAGTCTTTATCGGTGGCGGTATCGGTACGGGCCAGAACATATTTGGAGTTAAAGACGTTGAGTCCTTTGTTCTCCATGGCACCCATATTAAAGAAGTCGACGGCGACAATCATATAGATATCGAGGTCGTACTCGAGGCCAAAGCGCTCCTCATCCCACTTCATAGAGTTTTTCAGCGAGGTCATCGCCCAGGGCGCGCGATCGAGGTTGCCGCGATCGACGTACAGCTCCAGCGCCACTTCGCGGCCAGAGCGGGTGCGGAATGAATCGCGCAGGACGTCAAAATCACCGGCCACCAGCGCAAACAGATAGCACGGCTTCGGGAACGGATCCTGCCACTGTACCCAGTGACGACCGTTCTCCAGCTCCCCTTCCGCCATACGGTTGCCGTTGGAAAGCAGGAACGGGTATTTAGCTTTATCGGCGATAATTTTGGTGGTAAAGCGCGCCAGCACATCCGGACGGTCCAGATACCAGGTGATATGGCGGAAACCTTCCGCTTCGCACTGGGTGCACAGCGCTTCGCCTGACTGATACAGGCCTTCCAGCGCGGTGTTCGCCGCCGGGCTGATCTCATTGACGATGGTCAGGGTGAAATGCTCCGGCAGGCCGCCGATCACCAGCTGATTGTTTTCTTCTTTATAGTCACTCCACGGCTGGCCGTTCACCTGCAGAGCGATCAGGGTCAGATCTTCGCCGTCCAGGCGCAATGGCACATCAGGCGCAGCCGCGTGGCGGGAGACCTTGCTCTCGGCCGTAACAACGGTTTTTGCGGCATCCAGGTCAAAGGTCAAATCGATATCGCTAATCAGATACTCCGGCGCACGATAGTCGTGGCGGTATTTGGCTTGGGGCTGTTGTGTCATAAAAAACCTTTAGCATCTTCGGTAAAGTGTCGTCCCAGTCTATTCCTGTTGTGTCAATCGCGCTATGCAGAATCTTCATCTTTTCAACGTGAAACACGGAAATCGCTACATTTTGTTAACACTCGCGGCACGAAATGCCCTCGACCCGACGCAAAGCTTGTGGTGTGATCCATGTTCAATATATTAAACTAGGCCTCGCAAATGACCGTCAGCGTCACCATTGCTCGCCATCGCGGGACAGAGTCGGGTAATAAAGGTATACTCCGCCTCCATTTTCCGCGTCGGTTTCGATGGGACGCTCCAGTGAGAGGATGCTACTGCGCACCATGACACAATTCACTTCTCCTGTACTGCACTCGCTGCTTGATACGGATGCCTATAAGCTGCACATGCAGCAGGCTGTCTTCCACCGCTACGGCGATGTGCATGTGGCGGCGGAGTTTCGCTGCCGCGGAGACGACCTGCTCGGCATCTATGCCGACGCGATCCGCGAGCAGGTGGAGTCCATGCGCGACCTGAGGCTGCGGGATGATGAATATCGCTGGCTGTCCACCCTTCCCTTTTTTCGCCAGGATTACCTCAACTGGCTGCGCGATTTTCGCTATGACCCGAGCCAGGTCACGGTCAGCAATGACAATGGTAAGCTGAACATTCGCCTTACCGGCCCATGGCGGGAAGCCATCATGTGGGAAGTCCCGCTGCTGGCGGTGATAAGCGAGTTGGTCCATCGCTATCGTTCACCAGAGATGGGCGTCGATCAGGCGCTCAACACGCTGGAACATAAGCTAGGCGACTTCGCCACCATGACCGCTGACCTCGACATGAGCGCCTTCCGTCTGATGGACTTCGGCACCCGCCGTCGTTTCTCACGCGAGGTGCAGGAAGGTATTGTGCGGCGTCTGCAGCAGGAACCATGGTTTGTCGGCACCAGCAATTACGATCTGGCGCGCCGTCTGAATTTAACCCCGATGGGTACCCAGGCCCATGAGTGGTTCCAGGCCCACCAGCAGATCAGCCCCAGCCTTGCCAGCAGCCAGCGGGCGGCCCTTGCCGCCTGGCTGGAAGAGTATCCCGACCAGCTGGGGATCGCGCTGACCGACTGCATCACTATGGATGCGTTCCTGCGCGATTTCGGTCCGGAATTCGCCACCCGCTATCAGGGGTTGCGCCACGATTCCGGCGACCCGGTGGAATGGGGAGAAAAAGCTATCGCCCATTATCAGAAGCTGGGTATCGATCCGCTGAGCAAAGTGCTGGTCTTCTCCGATAATCTCGACCTGGCCAAAGCCGTCGATCTGTACCGCCACTTCGCCTCGCGGGTGAAGCTCAGCTTTGGGATCGGCACCCGTTTAACCTGCGATCTGCCGCAGGTTAAACCGCTCAATATCGTGATTAAGCTGGTGGAATGTAACGGCAAGCCGGTGGCGAAACTCTCCGACAGCCCGGGGAAAACCATCTGCCACGATAAGGCCTTCGTCCGCGCCCTGCGCGAGGCTTTCGACCTGCCGCCGATTAAAAAGGCAAGCTAAAAAACATGGCCCGACGGCATTCTGCTATCGGGCCAATCAATATCACTCCTGCGGCAAACGGGCTCTGACGACCTCGGCAAAATACTCCGCGCCAGTTAGCAATATCTCATCATTAAAGTCGTAGCAGGCATTATGCAACGGTGTATTGCCCTGAGCATCTGAACTATCGCCGTTGCCTAAAAAGATGAAACAGCCGGGGATTTTTTGCAGAAAAGCGCCAAAATCCTCCGAAATCATCATCTGTGCGACGTTGCCGTCCACCTTCTCAGCCCCTACCACGTTAATCGCAGCGGTGACCGCCACATCAACGCATTGCTGCCAGTTCACCGTTGGCGCAAATTCATGGGTATAGCTGAACTGGCACGTCGCACCGTGCATCGCGCAAATCGCTTCGCTAATGGTACGCATTCGTTCTTCGAGCAGCATCTGCACCTCCGGTGCAAAGCTGCGCGTATCCCCTTTGATTTCGACGTGCGTCGGAATCGCATTGCGGATGCCATCGGTGTGCAGTTCAGTACAGGAAATGACCGCTGGCATGTTCGGATCAACATTTCGCGAAACAATTGTCTGCAAAGCCAGGATGATTTCCGCCGCAATGACCAGCGGATCTTTCGCCATATGCGGCCGCGCCGCATGCGCTCCCTGCCCTTTAATACGAATAATAAAGTTATCTTCACTGGCCATAATGCCACCGACTCGCGTGGCGATAGTTCCGGCTTTCATACCCGGCATATTATGCAGACCGTAGATTTCCTCTATGCCAAAGCGTTCAATAACGCCATCGTCCATCATCGCTCTGGCGCCATAGCCAGGTTCCTCAGCAGGCTGAAAAACAAAGCAGACCGTGCCGTTAAAATTCTGCCGCTGCAATAGCAACTGCGCCGCGCCCAGCGCAATGCAGGTATGACCATCATGTCCGCAGCCGTGCATCCGCTCGGCGGTCATGGAGCGGTAAGACCAGTCTCCCTGTTCGGTCAATTGAATGGCATCGATATCGGCACGAATAGCGATAACGCCCTTCCCGTCGCCGCATTTCAATCTCCCCACCACCCCGGTTTTGCCAATATCGCGGTGCACCTCAATGCCCATAGCTTCGAGCTTTTCGGCAATAAACCGTGAAGTATTCTGCTCCTCGAAGGCGCTTTCCGGGTGAGCATGCAAATAGTGACGCCAGGCGATAAGCTGCTGCTTTAGCTGTTGCTGATTCATTCTCTGCTCCTGTAAACATTAGTCCATACGCTGGGCGCGCTGTAAAACCACCTGCAGCAGCACATTGGCGCCAGCAATCAGATCTTTGGCTGCGCTATGTTCTTTGACGTTATGGCTAATGCCATCGACGCAGGGGACAAAAATCATCCCGGCGGGACATACCGACGCCATAAATTGTGCATCGTGTCCGGCGCCGCTTGGCAAACGTCGGTAACTGAGCGCCTGACGCTCCGCCTCGGCTTCCACCGCATTGACGATCTCATCGGCAAAAATGACCGGATTAAAGCGCACCAGTGAGCGGCTGGTTATCTCCACGCCCTCTTCCTGCGACGTTTTCGCGACAAATTCGGCTAATTGCTGCTCCGCCAGACATAAGATCGCATTATCGGTATTGCGGAGATCCACTGACATGACGACATGGTTGGGAATGACGTTGATCAGATTAGGCTTCACGCTGAAATGTCCAACGGTAGCTACCTGATTACCACCAAGGCTTAGCGCCAGCTCACGGGCAAAAACAGCGATTTTCGCAGCCGCCAGCCCGGCATCACGTCTCATGGACATTGGGGTAGTACCCGCATGATTCGATACGCCTCTCAGGGTAAATTCCTGCCACGAAATACCCTGTACGCCGGTAACCACGCCAATATCAATCTGCTCTTTATCAAGAATTGGTCCCTGTTCGATATGCAGCTCAACGTAGCTATCTACCGCCATATCTCCCGGCTGACGTTCGCCTTTATAACCAATGTTACGCAGCGCTTCATCGAGCGTGATACCGTCGAGATCTTTTGCCGCGAGCGCCTGCGCCAACGGATACTCGCCGGCAAACACCACGCTGCCCATCATATCGGGCTGAAATCGCACCCCCTCCTCGTTAGTAAAGAAGGTTACCGCCAACGGTCGTCGGGTGCGGATCCCGGCATCCTGGAGGGTGGCAATCACCTCAAGGCCGGCCATAACGCCGTAGTTGCCATCGTATAACCCACCGGTGGCGACGGTATCGATATGTGACCCCATCATCACCATCGGCAACGTCTCCTCGCCGTGATAAACGCCGGTGACATTGCCGATAGCATCAATTGACACGCTCAGGCCCAGCGCCTTCATGCGGGCTACAACAAAGTCCCTGCCGGCTTTATCTTCGGCAGTCGCTGCCAGGCGGCATACGCCGCCGCCTGGCAGCGCACCATGTTCGCCAAGTGCATACAGGGAATCGATAAGCCGTTGGCCGTTAATCTGCAGATAATGACTCATATAACATCTCGCTAATAATGGTGGTTATTGGAACATGCCGTAAAAAATGGCAGATACGGTGATAAGACCGATCAGGGTGACGAAAACGTTGCTCGCTTTACCGCGCCAGGGGGCAAGCACCGGTAATTTATGAATGGCGTACATAGGCAACAGCAGCAGAATTGCCGCCCCGGTGGGACCGCTGATGCATTCGATAATACCGAGGATACTGGGGTTCTTGTACGCGGCGAACCAGCAGGTAAGCACCATAAACACCAGGATGACCGCGTCGACGAGGCGAATACCTGGTTTTTTACCGCGTGCGGCGGCGGCCTCCAGAATCAGGTCGCGCAGCGATTCATAGGCGCCGATGTAGTGGCCAAGAAATGATTTAGTAATAGCGACAAAGGCGATAATCGGCGATAGCCAGGCAATAATCGGTGTATCGTACTGATTGGCCAGATAGGACAAAATCGACAGATTCTGGGCTTTGGCTTCCGCCAGTTGCTGCGGCGACAGGCTTAACACGCAGCTGAGAACAAAAAACAGCACCACCACCGTCATGAGCAGGATACCGTAGCGCTGGATCTGCGCACATTTACCCTCAGCGAGCGCCAGACCGTAACGCTGCTTCTGGCGCACCACCATCGGCGAAATGATGGGATAGTGGTTAAACGACATCACCAGTACCGGGAAGGTCATCCACAGGGATAACATGATCCCCTGCCCATCGCCCGTGGCGCTGAAGCTTACGGTTTGCAAAATTGCGCCGTTCCAGTGCGGAATCAGAAAAAGTGCCATAAAAATAAGCGAGATGATGAAGGGATAAACCAGGGTGCTCATCACCCGCATTATCAAACGCTGTCCGAAACGGACGATAAACATCAGCCCGAGGATCAGAACGATGGCCACCAGCGACCGGGGAGGCTCGGCCATCGCCAACTGGTGGGTGATAAAGCTCTGCGCGGTGTTGGTGATAGCCACCGCATACATAATCAGAATGGTATAGACGGCGAAGAAATAGATGACGGTAAATACTTTTCCCGCCAGCGCGCCAAAATGCTCGCCAATAACATCGGTAATACTGCTTTCCGGCGTATTGGAAGAGTAAATGAATCTCGCCAGACCGCGGTGAGCCAGATAAGTAATAGGAAAAGCGAGGACAAAAACAATCAGCAGCGGCCAGAAGCCGCCAATTCCGGCATTAATCGGCAGAAACAGCACCCCAGCGCCAATGGCGGTACCGAACAGGCCAAGGACCCAAACGGTATCTTCGCTATGCCACTTTGCGGGATCGGAATATCCTTTATTGATAATTATATTTTCAGTATTCATCGGTCAGGTTCTCTCTATGCATGACGCGAAAGCGCGTATGTTTTCGTTATGAGTCAGAACGCTTGTCATACCGAGGGCTTGTAGGGTAGGTAAGATGGCCCCCTTGTTATTGTCGATAGCGCTCAACCATTACGGCCAAACCAGACGATGTCTTCATAGACATCGGGTGATGTATCTCCTTCCGTGCTGATTAACAGAACCTGTGCATCGGCATTCAGGCGCAGCGATTCGGCAAGCTCGCGATACGCCGGTTGAGTCATCAGCGCATAAAGCACTCCTGTGCCAATAGCGCCGGATTCCCCGGAGACAAAAGGTTCGTCAGTACCTGGACGCGGAGCGGCCAACAGGCGCATGCCGTTGGCCGCCAGACAATCGTCGGCGGAAATAAAACAGGTGGCATGGTCGCGGAGCATTGGCCAGCTGGTGATGTTAGGTTCACCACAGGCAAGCCCGGCCATCAGAGTTGACATATCCCCGCCGACGCTGTGCGGCAGTCCGTCATTAATGGTTGCCGAGCGATACAGGCAGTTCGCCTTGTGCGGCTCAACGATGATGATGGTGGGAGCCTGCTGCTGCATCTTTTCGATGAAATATCCCATGATGCTACCGGCAAACGACCCGACCCCGGCTTGTAAAAACAGATGCGTCGGCATCGGCGCTCCGCTTTCTGCCAGCTGCTGCCAGATTTCAACAGCGAGGGTCATATAGCCTTGCATGATCCATGTGGGGATCTGCTCGTAGCCCTGCCAGGCGGTATCCTGGAGTAGAACCCATCCCTGCTCGCGCGCGGTTTTGGCCGCCAGCCGAACTGTGTCGTCGTAGTTCAGTTCAGTAATCGTGCATTCGGCGCCATGTCGGCGAATATTCTGCGCGCGTACCGGCGACGAGCCCTTTGGCATATACACCACCGCACGCAGCCCAAGCTGCTCAGCCGCCCACGCCACGCCACGTCCGTGGTTACCGTCGGTAGCAGTCACAAATACGATGTCCTTGATACGCGCCTTAATCACTGGTGAATTAAGCTCGGCAAAGCTCAACGTATTAATATCTCGCTCAAGCAGAGCGGCGAGATATTTCCCCATCGCATAAGATCCGCCTAATCCTTTAAACGCATTCAAACCGAATCGCTGCGCTTCATCTTTTATATGGATCGATCCCAGCCCCAGCCGCTGGCTTAAAAATTCCAGCTTACGCAGCGGCGTGACCCGGTAATCAGGAAATTTTTGATGGAATGCCAGCACTTCGTTCCCCACGCTTTCATTCAGCAGACTCAAGTCTGCTCCCTGGCCATAGGGCTGCCGCCGGGCGTTAAGTTGAAATTTAATTGTGTCCACTATTCAGGCACCTCTATTTTCATATCGTCCTGCGACGATAACGTTATTTGCGACCATTCCGCCTAAACGACGGGTGCACGGATCCGTGCGGCCTGAGACAGGACGGTCGCTTTAAATTGGTTAAGTCAGAATGTGAGAGGCTTTTTGTCGCGATATACCGCTTTCCCACTGCCTGTGATGGTACACTGCGCCAGGCGGTTAATTGGCGCAAAGTTGCCCATCGCGCCGCAATTTTCACTCTGTTTTATCATTCTCACGCAACAACGTTGCATTAGTGAGGTTGATCACAGGCTTGCAGGACGAGATATATGATGAAACTTGACGCATGGGATAAAAAAATTCTTACGCTCTTGCAGCGTAATAATCGCTTGTCGCAACGGGAGATCGCCGATCGGATCAGCCTGTCTCCTTCGGCAGTCAATCGGCGTATCGCTGCACTGGAGGATGCAGGGGTGATTAAAGGCAGTGTTAGCTTAGTGGACGCCAGTAAAGTGGGAAGACCAATCACCATTATGGTGCAGGTGACCATTGAGAATGAACGTCTCGATCTGCTTGAGGAGGATAAACAGCGTTTCGTAACCTGTCCGCAAGTGCAGCAGGTCTACTATGTCACTGGCGACTTCGATTTCCTGCTCGTGATCAACGTCCGTGATATGGCGGAATACGAAGCGCTAACCCGTGAACTCTTTTTTGCCTCGGGAAATATCAAGTCTTTCCGGACCATCGTGTCGATGCAAAATGCGAAGCAGGAAATGACGGTCATTATCGAGTAAGTCGTGTAAAAGTCGAAATGGGGAGCCAAAGAACGCCCCGGAGGTGTATTTATTTCCGAAATCCACCCTTCCCTGTGCGAAATCTACTTGTCTGATGGAAGATGACAGGTAACATAGATATCCCCCCGCTGTTGGGGGAAGAGACTTTTTTATTGGACTACATAGAGAGATTATTATGAGCGTTGTGCCTGTAGCCGACGTACTCCAGGGCCGCGTTGCCGTTGACAGCGAAGTCACGGTCCGCGGATGGGTGCGTACCCGCCGAGATTCTAAAGCTGGCTTTTCTTTCCTCGCCGTCTATGACGGTTCCTGCTTTGATCCTGTACAGGCCGTTATTAATAATTCTCTGCCCAATTACAATCAGGAAGTGCTGCGTCTGACCACCGGATGCTCGGTGATTGTCACCGGTAAAGTCGTAGCTTCTCAGGGTCAGGGTCAAAGCTTTGAGATCCAGGCGACCAGCGTGGAAGTGACCGGCTGGGTGGAAGACCCGGACACCTACCCGATGGCGGCCAAGCGCCACAGCATCGAGTATCTGCGTGAAGTAGCGCACCTGCGTCCGCGCACCAACCTGATTGGCGCGGTAGCCCGCGTGCGTCACACCCTGGCGCAGGCGCTGCACCGCTTCTTCAACGAACAGGGCTTCTTCTGGGTTTCCACCCCGCTGATCACCGCCTCCGATACCGAAGGCGCCGGCGAAATGTTCCGCGTGTCGACGCTGGATCTGGAAAACCTGCCGCGTAACGATCAGGGCAAAGTCGATTTCGACAAAGACTTCTTCGGTAAAGAGTCGTTCCTGACCGTTTCCGGCCAGCTGAACGGCGAGACCTACGCCTGTGCGCTGTCGAAGATTTATACCTTCGGCCCGACCTTCCGCGCCGAGAACTCCAACACCAGCCGCCACCTGGCGGAATTCTGGATGCTGGAGCCGGAAGTGGCCTTCGCCAACCTGAACGACGTTGCCGGCCTGGCGGAAGCGATGCTCAAGTACGTCTTCAAAGCGGTACTGGAAGAGCGTGCGGACGACATGCAGTTCTTCGCCGAGCGCGTGGATAAAGACGCTATCGACCGTCTGCAGCGCTTTATCACCGCTGATTTTGCCCAGGTGGATTACACCGACGCCGTCACCATTCTGGAAAACTGCGGCAAACAGTTCGAGAACCCGGTGTACTGGGGCGTGGATCTCTCCTCTGAGCACGAACGTTACCTGGCCGAAGAGCACTTCAAAGCGCCGGTGGTGGTGAAAAACTACCCGAAAGACATTAAAGCGTTCTATATGCGCCTTAACGAAGACGGTAAAACCGTCGCGGCAATGGACGTTCTGGCGCCGGGCATCGGCGAGATTATCGGCGGTTCCCAGCGTGAAGAGCGTCTCGACGTGCTTGACGCGCGTATGGCAGAGATGGGGCTTAACAAAGAAGACTACTGGTGGTATCGCGACCTGCGTCGCTACGGCACCGTGCCGCATTCCGGCTTCGGTCTGGGCTTCGAACGCCTCATCGCTTACGTCACCGGCGTGCAGAACGTCCGCGATGTTATTCCGTTCCCGCGGACGCCGCGCAACGCGACATTCTAAATTTTTCTGACATCAATCTGAAAGGCCAGCGCAAGCTGGCCTTTTTTTATGTCAATTACTGTTAGTAAAATTCAACAACCTTAAACATCAAGACCTGGAAATCACAATTATGTTACGCACTGTTTCGGTGCATCCTGGTGATGTAGATCGCACTTTATGTTCATAACTGAGCAAAACCGCTGATAAATTTGCTCATTTTTTGACCTTTACCCGCACATCTTGCAAAGACAAAGACTGAATAAAAAGAATACGAATTCAATACACAAAATGAACGAATTGCCGCTTAGCCAAATTAATCATAAATAATTCATATAGATAGATAAGTAATCGCGTTTGCCCTTATCCGGTGGAACGGAATTTTGATTAAGTTCACAAAGTTCCGTTAAATACACATTTAGTTACATGATTTTTCGTTTTGTTACTCATATGAGATATTCGTAGCATTTTCCGGCTAGCGAAACGTTGTCGCGGATGGAAAGATGCCTTCAGACACCAAACTCTCATCAATGGTTCTGTAAGTTTTTATTGACAGAACTTATTGACGGCAGTGGCACGTGTTCATATAAAAAATATTAATGAGGGTAATAAATAATGATGAAGCGCAATATTCTGGCAGTGGTGATCCCTGCCCTGCTGGTAGCCGGTGCAGCCAACGCTGCAGAAATCTATAACAAAAACGGCAACAAACTGGACTTCTATGGAAAAATGGTCGGCGAGCACGTCTGGACCACCAATGGCGACACCAGTAGCGACGATACCACCTATGCCCGTATCGGCCTGAAAGGCGAAACTCAGATTAACGATCAGCTGATCGGCTACGGCCAGTGGGAATACAACATGGACGCGTCCAATGTTGAAGGTTCCCAGACCACAAAAACCCGTCTGGCGTTCGCGGGCCTGAAAGCGGGCGAATACGGTTCATTCGACTATGGCCGTAACTACGGCGCGATCTACGACGTCGAAGCGGCAACCGATATGCTGGTTGAATGGGGCGGTGACGGCTGGAACTACACCGACAACTACATGACCGGTCGTACCAACGGCGTCGCAACCTACCGTAACTCTGACTTCTTCGGTCTGGTTGACGGTCTGAGCTTCGCGCTGCAGTACCAGGGTAAAAACGACCACGACCGTGCGATTCGCAAGCAGAATGGCGACGGCTTCAGCACCGCAGCCACCTACGCGTTCGACAACGGTATCGCACTGTCTGCAGGCTACTCCAGCTCTAACCGTAGCGTCGATCAGAAAGCTGACGGCAATGGCGACAAAGCCGAAGCCTGGGCGACCTCTGCAAAATATGACGCTAACAACATCTATGCGGCCGTCATGTACTCCCAGACTTACAACATGACTCCGGAAGAAGATAACCACTTCGCCGGTAAAACTCAGAACTTTGAAGCAGTTGTACAGTATCAGTTTGACTTCGGCCTGCGTCCGTCCATCGGCTACGTACAGACCAAAGGCAAGGACCTGCAGTCGCGTGCTGGCTTCTCCGGCGGCGATGCGGATCTGGTTAAATACATCGAAGTGGGTACCTGGTACTACTTTAACAAGAACATGAACGTCTACGCTGCGTATAAATTCAACCAGCTGGACGACAACGATTACACCAAAGCGGCTGGTGTCGCCACTGACGACCAGGCGGCCGTGGGTATCGTTTACCAGTTCTAATCTGCAGTACACCCCTTCGTGATATGCCTTCAAAGCAGGACTTCGGTCCTGCTTTTCTGTATTCGTGAGACAAAGATCGTCTCTTTCGAAAACCTTCGCGCTTTTTGTCGCAAACGGTTGGCAATTCGTTATTCTCCCGTTAACCTGATAGCGGATTTCCCTTCAGTAATCACAATGGAACCTCGTCATGTTTGAGAACATTACCGCCGCCCCAGCCGACCCGATTTTAGGTCTGGCCGATCTGTTTCGTGCCGATGACCGCCCTGAAAAAATTAACCTCGGAATTGGTGTTTACAAGGATGAAACCGGTAAAACGCCCGTTCTGACCAGCGTCAAAAAAGCAGAGCAGTATCTGCTGGAAAATGAAACGACTAAAAACTATCTGGGCATCGATGGTATTCCTGAATTTGGTCGCTGCACCCAGGAGCTGCTGTTCGGTAAAGGCAATGCGATTATCGCTGATAAACGCGCCCGCACCGCGCAGACACCGGGCGGTACCGGTGCGCTGCGTGTCGCCGCAGACTTCCTCGCCAAAAACACCGACGTGAAACGTGTGTGGGTAAGTAATCCGAGCTGGCCGAACCATAAAAGCGTATTCACCTCTGCCGGGCTGGAAGTGCGCGAATACGCTTACTACGACGCGGCTAACCACGCGCTGGACTTTGATGGTCTGCTGGCCAGCCTGAACGAAGCCCAGGCGGGCGACGTGGTACTGTTCCACGGCTGCTGCCACAACCCGACCGGTATCGATCCGACGCTCGATCAGTGGCAGCAGCTGGCGCAGCTGTCGGTGGAAAAAGGCTGGCTACCGCTGTTCGATTTCGCCTACCAGGGCTTCGCCCGCGGTCTGGAAGAAGATGCTGAAGGGCTACGCGCTTTTGCTGCTCTACATAAAGAGCTGCTGGTCGCCAGCTCCTACTCGAAAAACTTTGGCCTGTACAACGAGCGCGTCGGCGCCTGCACTCTGGTCGCCGCGGATCAGGAGACTGTAGACCGCGCCTTCAGTCAGATGAAGTCGGTGATCCGCGCCAACTACTCCAACCCGCCTGCGCACGGCGCCTCCGTGGTCGCCACCATTCTGAGCAACGATGCGCTACGGGCAATCTGGGAGCAGGAACTGACCGATATGCGCCAGCGCATCCAGCGTATGCGTCTGCTGTTCGTCAATACCCTGCAGGAGAAAGGCGCGAGCCGCGACTTCAGCTTTATCAGCCAGCAGAACGGCATGTTCTCATTCAGCGGCCTGACTAAAGAGCAGGTGCTGCGCCTGCGTGAAGAGTTCGCCATCTATGCGGTAGCTTCCGGACGTATCAACGTGGCCGGGATGACGCCTGACAATATGGCGCCGCTGTGCGAAGCCATCGTCGCCGTACTGTAAGCGATAGTATTCGGTATAAAGAAAAAGGCCGCGAATGCGGCCTTTTTTATGTGTTCACGTCATGTCTGTTACCAGACCGGCATCTCATCCTGCAGAAACGGGTTATTACGGCGTTCCTCACCCAGCGTCGACAGCGGACCATGGCCGGGAATAAAGGTCACATCATCGCCCAGCGGCAACAGCTTTTCCTTGATAGCCGCAATCAGCTGCCCATGGTCGCCGCGCGGAAAATCGCTGCGTCCCACCCCGCCTTTGAAAATCACGTCTCCGGAGATCAGCAGTCGGGAGGCGTCATCAAAAAAGACCACATGGCCCGGCGTATGGCCCGGGCAGTGCAGCACCTGCAGCGCCACATTCCCCACATTGACCACATCGCCTTCATTGAGCCAGCGATCCGGACGCAGCGGTTGGCAATCCTCCAGGCCGAACATCCGGCTTTGCGCCGGTAATCCTTCCAGCCAGAACTCATCCTCTTTTTCCGGACCAATAACCGGTACGCCATAATGCTGCGCCAGTTCAGCCGCGGCGCCAACGTGATCGAGGTGGCCATGCGTCAGCAGGATCTGCATCAGCGTGACGCCAGCCTCCGCCACCACCGCTTTGATACGTTCAGCATCGCCGCCAGGATCGACCAGCGCCGCCAGCCGGGTTTGCCCGCACCAGATAAGAGAACAGTTCTGCGCGAACGCGGTAACCGGAATAATACGATAGTTCATGACGCTCCTTTCGTTACCAGTGCCTTACGGGACCGGTATCAATATGCACAAAGTTACTACGTGGGTAATATCCTACACCACCTGCGCGCATAGATAACGCCGCTTTGCGAATATTGCTTAACGAAATACCTTCAATATGGAAATCCATCGCCTGCCCCTTGGTGTGATAGCTGTGTTTCGCTACACCACGGCTTCGTGCGCGAAGCTCATCGTTGGTATCGAGGGAACGATAGCCAGAGATAAGCTGGACAGGTTTGTTGGTGCCAAGTAGTCCCTGCAACCGATAAAGATGATCGAACAGATTTGGATCGATGGACTTAATTTTATTCGCGCGATAGTCACGGAAAAAATGGTTAAGTCTTGCTAATTCATCCTGAATATAGCCTCTGCCATCGAAAAACTCCGCCCTGAGCGATTCACCGGTATGCAGGTTATTCAGCGTCAAAATACGCGGACGGGGGGTCGAGAGGGTGGCAAATGCCGGCGCAGGGAGAATGGCGGCAGCACCCAGCGCAGCGCCACCCAACGCCAGCAATCTGCGGCGATTAGCGTCAAATTTGTCCATGATAATCAGGTCTACAGTCAATGAATCGTTATATACTTTTTCCGCTTTGCGCGATGCCAGGATCAGCTCGCTATCGCTCGCCACGACCGAGATGTTGCCCGGCAAAGGAGAGCGTTCGCGCTAACCGCGCTACGCATTGAGCGGAATGATATGTATATGCACTTCTGGCGCACGAAAGGCACCTTACCGGGCATTATTGCCAACGTCAAGGCAGCCTCACCCCAGGAAAATCGGGCGCTGCAGAGGTGCAGCGCCCTTTTTTACCCAGTGCTAGGACAACAAAATCCATTGAACTACTTCATTTACCTGATTAATTGTTCCGCTTTCGTCAGAATTTGTGCGCTGGATCGCGCGGTGATATCGTAATTGTAAATATCTGTTCGATATTGTGTACGTCCATCAGCGTCCACAAACGCCGTTAAGTAATATAAATTCACCGGTATATTTTGCCGAATATTGACATAGCGCGTATCCCCCTGCTTCAGGGCGTCGGAAATGCGCGTGTCATTCCAGCCCGCGTCCTGCAGCAGCATATTGGCCAGCTCCGAGGCTTTATTGACCCTGACGCAGCCGGAACTGAGCGCACGGACATCCTTCTGAAACAGATTATGGTTCGGCGTATCGTGCAGATAGATAGCATCCGAACTCGGCATATTAAACTTGTAACGCCCCAGTGAATTACGTGCCCCAGGCGCCTGCTGAAAACGGAACGGTAAATTGTTCTCGGTGATGGTTGACCAGTCAACCCGGTAAGGATCGATGGTCTCTTTACTGTTCCAGCCGCGCATCACGGTGTAGCCATGCTGCTCCAGATAGCCAGGATTATTACGCACCTTCGGCAGAATATCTTTGCGCGCCAGGGTGGGCGGTACGTTCCACGGCGGATTGACCACTACGTTGTTCAGCGCGCTGCTCATCATCGGCGTCTTGCGGTCCGGACGTCCGACGATCACCCGCGAGGCCAGCACCTGGCTGCCGTCCTGGTAATAGACCAGCGAAAACGCGGGAATATTCACCATGATACCGGTCGATAGTTTGCCTGGCAGCAGACGTAGACGCTGAATGTTCAGCGCCAGCACGCCAGCGCGCTGCGCCGATGAGACATTGAGCCAGTCACGGGTGGATTGGCCGATGACCCCATCCGCCCCCAGCCCCTGCATGGCCTGAAAGCGCTTAACGCCCTCCACCAGCTGGCGATCGTACACACCGCGCGCCGCGGGCTTGCTCTTTTTCTTCGCCGAAGGACTCACCACGTCGCCGGGCAGAACGATATTGGCGGAATTTTCCAGCATCCCAGTACGCTGGAGGATCTCGCGCAGCGCGCCGATATCATTGCTCCATTCTCCCGGACGCAGCGAGCCGCTGCCGGTCATCTGCGGCCATGGACGTGAATCAGCCACCAGCGCCAGCAGCGACTGATGCATGGCCTCATACTGCGGATGACGCGGCGCCAGGCCGGCGATAAACGCCGGCAGGGAGCCATTATCCAGCGCCAGCTGCCACTGGTTAATCACCGACAGCGGCGGGGTCGCCATCTTGTACGGTGTCGAGCTATATAACCAGCGGGTCCCCTGGGTGGGGATGCCGCTGATAAAGTGCAGGTAGCCCATCATGGCATCAGACAACACCACATCGCGCGCCATACCGGTGACGGCAGGATCGGTCAGCAGACTGACCCAGGTGGTAAACTGCGGCTGAAAACCGGCGATGGCGATCTCCGCCAGCTGCTGCTGGAACGCCTGCACCGCCTCGCGGTTTTCCCACATCGGTTTCATATCCCTGGCGGCGTATAGCGAGACCAGCGGATTCATAAAGACGGGTTTGTAGCCAGCCGGCAATAGCGCTTCGATCTGGGCGCGACTGTTCGCCGCGGCTTCCATCGACAGCGGCTGCTCACCGGCCAGCTTCGCGACCGCCGGCGATTGCCCGTCGCTTTGCGACAGCGCGACGGAAAGCTCTCCAGGCGTAGCGGAGCTATCACCTGGTACGACTTCAGGCTCTGCGGCCTGGACATTGAACAGCGGAGCAAATGCCATTGCCAGGCTCAGACTGAGCGCTGACAATGGACGACCATACCGTTTCTTAAGCAACATCCCTTGCCCCCTGTTGTCACACATTGCCGCCCACAAATTCGTGGGCTTTAACACAGTATATAAAGACGAAAAGGCTTTTGCCTTACCTAATGTAAAGAAGCTTAAAGATTATACCACCCTGGCATAGCAAGCTGGATAGCAAAAAGGGCAACTTAACGTTGCCCTTTTCAGCGCTTACCCGCCAGTAGTGAGCTGCATCGTCACGAGGCGTCGGCCGTTCCCGGCAGCGCTTCCGGCAGCGGCGCGGCAAACCCGCGCAGCCCCACGACGTGCACATGTTCGTGATTATTGAACACCTTACGCACCAGTTTATAGGTAGTGCCTTTTTCCGGACTGATGTTCTCCGGCGCTGCGATAATCAGCTGCATCTCCAGACGTTCGCACAGCTCGAACAGGGTGGCGATGGAGCGGGCGTCGAGACGCGCCGCTTCATCGAGGAACAGCAGACGGCAAGGCGAGATATCCTTGCCGCGCAGGCGACGGGATTCATCTTCCCAACTCTGCACCACCATCACCAGAATCGACATCCCGGTACCGATAGCTTCCCCGGTAGACAGCGCGCCGGACTCCGCGCGCAGCCAGCCGTCGGAGCCGCGGTTAACTTCCACTTCCATCTCCAGATAGTTGCGGTAGTCGAGCAGCTCTTCACCGATGGTTTGCGGCGTACGCTGCCCCATGTCGATCTGTGGGTTGAGACGCTGATAGAGCTTGGCCAGCGCCTCAGAGAAGGTCAGACGATTGCTGTTAAACAGATCCTGGTGCTGCTCATGCTGCTCGGAGAGCACGTCGAGCAGCATCGAGTGGGTCTCACGCACATTGACGTTCAGACGCACGCTGTTGACCTGGCCGAAGGAGACACTCTGCAGACCCTGGTTGAGCATCCGGATACGGTTCTGCTCGCGCTGAATGGTTTTGCGAATAATGTTGGCCACGCTGCGGGAACTGATCGCCAGCTTCTGTTCACGGTTGGTCAGCTCTTCGGTCAGGCGGCTGAGCTCGATCTCCATCTGCTCGATCGCTTCCACCGGATCATCGGTGCGAATAATATCCTGACGAATACGCTCCCGCAGATGCTGGTACACGGCAACGAAGAACTGAATTTTGCGCTCCGGACGTTTCGGATCTTCCGAGATACGCAGCACGTCACGCAGGTGTTCGTTATCGGCGACCGCCAGACGCAGCGCCCCCAGCGCCTTATCCGACATTGAGCGCAGCTCATCGGCGGAGAGATAGGCCAGCTCGCGGCGATGCAGACGACGTTCGACGCCGTTGTCTTTCACCAGACGCATCACCGCGCACCAGCCCGCCTTGGCGGTCACCACCTGCTCGCGCATTTCGCAGTAATCGCGCTCCAGCTTGCGCAGTTTACGGGTCAGGTTGTCCATTTCCGCTTCGCAGAAGGTCAACGCTTTCTCCAGCTGATTGCGTCGGGAGCGGTTATTGCTCAGCTGCATGTGCAGCTCATCGCGACGCGCGCGAGCACGCTCTTCCGCGCCGGTGTCGGCGCGCACGCCAATGTCCTGCAACTCTTTATACAGATCGTTGAGCAGCTCTTTCTTGGTGTCATACGAGCTCTTCAGCGAGGCCAGCACCTGATTGTACTGACTAAGCTGCGCCGCATGGGCACGCATCGCGTCGCGCGCGCGGCTGCGTTCGGACTCCGCCTGCTCCAGACGCTGGCGCAGCTTCTCGTTGAGATCGCTGTTGCCGCTGAGCATTTCCGCCGAATCGGAGTAGCTGAAGTGGGCCCTGCGCTGCACAACTTCCGCCAGGGCAAAAGCCTGCTGACGTGCATCGCGCTGGGTTTGCTGCGCATAGGCGTAATCTTCTTTCAGCTGCTCAAACTGCTCCGGATCGCTCTGCAGCACCGAAACAATAGGCTCCAGCTTCGCCAGCTGGTTACCGTACTGCTGAATAAAGCGCGCGGCTTCCTGCGCTTCGTCCAGACGTTCCTGGATCTCGTCCACGCGGTCGGCCAGCGTATCATCCGCCAGCAGGTTCAGGCGCGGCAGCAGGCGGTTGAGCGCCGACACGCCCTCTTTCGCCTGCTCGTACTGCACACGGTTCTGTTGGTTATCGCTTTCATGGGCGCTTAGCGCACGCTCCAGCTCGCCGCGGCGGCTGTTGAGTTTGCGGATCTCTTCTTCCGGATCGTCCTCGAAAGCCACCGCCAGATGGCTGCCGATAAAGCGGCTGAAGGCCTGGTGCAGGCGCTGGGTTTTCTGCACATCGAACGACAGGGTCGCAAAACGCTCTGACAGCGATTCACGCTCGGCATGCAGGGTTTCAATGCGGTTTTCACGTGCCGCGCGGCCAAACAGCGGCAGCGACGGGAAGCGCGAATAACGCCACTGGCGATCGGCAATCTTCACCACCACCGCTTTTTCCAGCTCGTCGACGCTGAATACGCTGTCGTCAAAGGATTGCGGATCGCCTTCGATCAGATAGAGATCTTCCGGGCAATCTTCCAGCCCCTCAAGCTGCTCGGCTACCCGCGACAGATCCGGAACCACGATCGCATGGCGCGACGGACCATACAGCGCGGAGAAGTACGGCGCATCGTCGAGGCTAACATCATCGTAGATCTCGGACAGCAGAACGCCGCCGAACCGTTCCGCCAGGGCGTTGAGGCGCGGATCTTCCGAACCGCCCGGCTGGCTGAGACGCTCGATTTCTTCGTCGATGGCGCGCTTGCGGGCGCCGACCTCGTCACGTTCAACGATAGCCTCTCGTTCACGCTCCAGCAGCTGCTGCAGGTATTCGGTGACCTCCTGGCCGGACGCAAACTGCTCGCCGCTTTGCTCGCACAGCTGGTTAAGGCTGTTCTGCGCCGCCAGCCAGACCGGCGCCCGGCGCATCAGCGTCTGGGTACGCGACTGCAGTTGCTCCAGCTCCTGACGCAGCGCCATGCGCTGCTCCTGAGCATTGGAGACGCTGTCGGCCAGCGACGCGATGCGCGCTTCCAGCTCCTGATGCAGCGTTTCCAGATCGTCGATATCGTAACGTTTACCCTGGCGTTTGCAGAACTCGGCCAGCTGACGCTCAGCGTCCTGCTGCTCGCGCAGGCGCTGTTCAAGCTCGTTGAGGCGGCTGCGCAGCCCCTGCGCCTGCTCGGCCTGGTGGCGCTGGTTCACGCCGTCGCGCAGCAATTCGCGCGCCACGTCCCAGGCTTCATTGCGCGCCAGCGGGCCGTTAATCGCCGCCACCAACTGGTAAGCCTGTTCAAACTGGCTGTGCGCGGTTTGCGCCACGCTCATTTTCTGTTCCAGCGACAGCATTTTCTCCGTCGCTTCCTGCTCTTTCGCCTGGAAGGTTTCCAGCCACTCGTCGGCGCTCTCCGGGGTCAGATCCGGCAGATGGCACAGCGCCTTCGCGCGCTCCAGCGCCTGCAGCGCCTGGTTATACTGAATGGCGCGGGTCTGCTGCACATCGAGCGCCTGCTGATAGTCGGCGAGCTGGCTTTTCAGCTCATCCACTTCCAGCTCGGCGGCCTCAGCGCGGGCTTCGTTCTCTTCCTGACGATCGACGGCTTCCGCCACCACTTCATTCTGCTCTTCCAGACGGATCTGCAGCTCGTCGAGATCCGCTTCGTAGCGCTCGATTTTTTCCTGCTGACGCAGCGCAGTCTGCACCAGGTTCAGGTGATCGCTGGCGGCCTGGTAATCGGCTTCCAGATCGCCCTCCGCGCCGTTATGCTCCTGCAGTTCGCGCGCCATGTCGACGTGCTTATACTGCTCAGCCGCCAGCTGCGAACGCGAGGTGAAGAGATCGCGGCGATACTCCAGCGCCTTATCCAGGTGAATGCGCCTCTCGTTGGCGTGACGCATATAGTCCGCCGCCACGTAGTTGGTGGCTTCGCTGATCAGGTGTTTAAACAGATCGCGGTCGGACTGGGTAACGCGAATGGCTTCCAGCGTCATGCGGTTTTCCCGCAGCGCCGCTTCCATATCCTGGAACGCTTTACGCACGCCGCTGTTTTCCGGCAGCAGGTAGTCGCGCAGCGAGCGGGTAATGGTGCTGGAGATCCCGCCGTACAGCGAGGCCTCAATCAGGCGGTAGTACTTGCTACGATCGGAGGCGGAACGCAGGCGACGCGCCACCACGCCCAGATCGAACATTAGCGAGTGATATTCGGTGATCGAGTTGAACTGTTTAAACTGGACCCCTTCCATCGCCTCGAGTTTATCTTTCAGCTCGTTGAGGCTCACGACGCGCGCCTGGCGATCGTTCAGCGTTTCGGTCAACAGCTGGGTCGGCAGGATAGAGGTCGGCAGTCCCTGAATGGCGAAAGGTTTAATATCGACTTTACGATCGCGCCCGGCGACCTGCTGCAGGCGCACGCCGACCACCACGCGCTGGTGGCGGGAGTTGATCACATCGAGTACCGAGTAACACACCCCGGCGCGCAGCTTACCGTGCAGGCCTTTATCGCGTGAGCCGCTGGTGGCCCCCGCTTCGGTGGTGTTACGGAAGTGCAGCAGGGTTAAATCCGGGATCAGCGCCGTGACGAAGGCCGCCATGGTCGTGGACTTACCCGCGCCGTTCCCCCCGGAGAGGGTGGTCACCAGTTCATCAAGATCAAAGGTCCGGGCAAAGAAGCCGTTCCAGTTAACCAGCGTTAGCGAGCGAAACTTACCGCGTTCAATCATTACTCTTCCTCCCCGCTATCCGGCTGGTTTTCTTCATTCTCATCATTGAGCTGCAGGTGATTTTCCAGGGCCATCGCTTCCCCGTCGCGGATCAGACGGCGCTGCGCTTCGCGCGGGTCGTCGCCGGCGCGCACATCGGCGCCAAAGCGGAATACCGATTCGGTAATGCGAAACTTGCTGCTATCGTGGCCCATAAACCACACCATCCCCAGACGGCGTAAGCGGTTAAGCGAGGCCCGCATTTTTTCCTGCAGCTTCTGGCGGTCCAGATCCGAACCGGTGGAACGGTTGTTCACCAGCTTCAGCAGCCTGGATTCATCGGCCAGGGTCAGCAGCTCGTCATAGAGCTCCTGCTGGGTAAAAATCCCTTCGTTCGCCAGGCGCTCCGGGCTGAGATAGAGATAGCAAAGAATTTTGCCCACCATCATATCCAGCTCGGACAGTACCGAGCGCGAAATCAGCGTGGTGGACCGCGGGCGCAGGTAGAAGAATCCCTCCGGCGCGCGGATCAGCTCGACGTTATAGCGAGCGTAAAACTCTTCCAGGTAATCCTGAAAATCCATCAAAAATGCGTGATTATCCAGCTCGTCGAGACCGATATGACGGCCCGCGCGCAGGGCGCTGTCCAGCGCCGGAAATAACGGATTGGCCAACGCCTGCGCCAGCTTAACCGGCATCACTTGTTCAATATTTGTCAATGACATGCGCCTGTACCTTGGCTCCGTAATCATTAATCGGCTGCCATTTTGCCGGCAGTCCGGTGAAATCTGCCTGGGCGACGCCCAGCTGTACCGCCTGATCCACGACGATCCGCGCCACGTCGAAGTGACGCCCGCGCGGATACTGCGCCAGGAACTCCCGCGCCACCAGGCCGAGATCCAGCGGTATTCCTTTCTCTTTATAGACCGCCAGCTGCGCTTCGATCAGCGCCGCCAGCTGCTCGCGAATTTCGTTAAACTCTTCAAATTCGAGGTCCGCCGGCAGCTCGCCGGTGACCTCTTCATCGCGCAGGGCCATCTCTTCATCGCGCATATCCAGCAGGCGGTCGGCGTTGGCGTAAGTTAGCGCCCACGGTTCATCAAAATAGGTCTGTACCGACTGGCGCAGACGCTGGGCGAAGACGCGGTTCTTATCCATATCGATAGCGGTACGGATAAACTTGTGCACATGGCGGTCGTAGCCGATCCACAGGTCAATCGCCTGCTGACCCCAGCTGACGATGCGGTCGAGCTTGCTTTGCAGATCGAACACCAGCCGATCGACAAAATGGAGATCGTCGCGCGCCATGGTCGAGTCCTGAATGCGCAGCAGGTTCGCCTGCAGCTTATCCCCTGCCGCATCCAGCGTATCCTGCAGTTCGCGCAGGGTGCCGGAGGTTTCCGACAGCAGCAGTTCACAGCTGGAAATCGCCGCGCGCCAGTCTTTATTCAACAACTGCGCGATATCGTCTTTCACCAGCTGCTGCTGCTCATCCATAATGCGCTGCGTCAGGTCGATGCTGTCGAAAATTTCCGCTACGGAATACTTCAGCGGCGCAAAAACGTTGCGATGCCAGTGGAATTCATCACCGCCCTCTTCCGCGGCGTCCGCCGCGCGCTTCAGCTCGCCGGCGACGATCGACAGCTGCATCGAGAGACGCAGCGTCGAGAATTCGCGCTGACGGATATAATAATCGGTGATCCCAATCCCCAACGGCGTCAGGCGATAGATCGCATTGCCTTCGGTAATTTCGCTGGTAAAGCGGTTCAGCAGACGCTGGCGCACCAAATCGTTGATCGCGTTATTGGCGCGCTGGCTGATGGTTTCGCTGGTCTGCTCAAACGCATCACTGACGTGGCGGAACGCATCCACCAGTTCACCCTCGCTCATTTCCCCTTCCAGTCGTTCACCATTCAGAGTGGCGATCGCCAGCAGGAAAGAGAGTCTGTCGACCGGTAGCGAGATTGAAAAATCATTTTTTCTGGCCCAGGCAACCAGTTCGGGGACTGTCTGGGAAAATTCACTCATACTTTATCCTTGCATCTGCGGCTATGAGCCTGGCTCTTAAGCGCGGTGACATGAATATAACGGCCCAGGCTGAGATACGGCTCCTGACGACAGTAGCGCGTCTCCAGCGCCAGCAGCGCCGCATAGCTGTCATGCTGTTGGCGTTTTTCACGCAGATAATCATGAAACACCCGCACGCCGGTTTTGCTGACGATCTGCCAGCCAATCTCTTCCAGCCAGTGATAAACCTGCTGTGGTTCACGCGGATAATCCGGCGACAGCGTGCGTTTTTTCTTTTTTGGCATGCCCAGTTGAACGTAATCAAAATTACCGGCAACCATATTGTGCATCAACAGGCCGTTAGCATTGTAGAACATCAATGACAGTCCACCGCCAGCACGCAGCGTCGACCACAGGGTATGCAGTATTTCCTGGGGCTCCGCCACCCACTCCAGCACCGCATGAAACAGTACCAGATCGACCGGGCTTTCCAAATGCTGCGCAATATCCTGAGCCGCGCATTGTACAAAATGCATGTTGTCGATCACACCTTTATCGGCGGCCGCCTGGCGGGCGCGAGCCACCATCTCAGCGGAGAGATCGCACAGCGTCACGTGATGGCCCAGTTGCGCGACTTTGATGGCCGTTTGCCCTTCCCCGCCGCCGGCATCCAGCACCCTCAGCGGTCCCGGCCCCAGCTGCGCCAACAGCGGTTCCAGATCCTGCCAGAGGATCGCCTGACGCAACTGGCCTTTTGTGGTGCCGTAAATATTGCGCGAAAACTTTTCAGCAATGTCATCGAAATTGCGATCCTGCACGAGTGACTCCACAAGCCAACACAAAACCGCTATTTTGTCATACCCGCGCCGAGAATGAAGCGATCTGTTATAAGATCCGAACATAACTTTGGTTATATGGTTAAAAAAGGAACCATCTGGCATGCTTTTCACGCTAAAAAAGATCGTCGGCGGCCTGCTGTTGCCGCTACCCGCCTTACTGTTGCTGATCGGTATCGGGATCGCGCTGTTATGGTTCAGCCGCTTTCAGCGTACCGGTAAGCTATGCGTGAGCCTCGGCTGGCTGCTGCTGACGCTGCTGAGCCTGCAGCCCGTGGCCGACAGCCTGCTAAAACCGATTGAAGATACCTACCCCACCTGGCGCGGCGAGCAGCCGGTGAACTACGTGGTGGTGCTGGGCGGCGGCTATACCTGGAATCCGGAGTGGGCGCCAAGCTCTAATCTTATCAATAACAGCCTGCCGCGCCTGACGGAGGGCATCCGCCTGTGGCAGGCGAATCCCGGTTCGAAAATGATCTTTACCGGCGCGGCGGCGAAAACGAACCCCGTCAGCACAGCGGAAGCCGGGGCGAGAGTGGCGGAGAGCCTTGGCGTACCTCGCAGCGATATCATTGTGCTCGATCGGCCGAAAGATACAGAAGAGGAAGCGCTGGCGGTGAAGCGCGCCATCGGCGACGCGCCCTTCCTGCTGGTCACCTCGGCGTCACACCTTCCGCGGGCGATGATATTCTTTCGCCATGCCGGCCTGGATCCGCTTCCCGCGCCGGCCAATCAGCTGGCGGTGACCTCGCCGCTCAATCCGTGGGAGCGGGCCATTCCTTCTCCAGTGTGGCTGATGCACAGCGACCGGGTCGGCTATGAAACCCTTGGTCGCGTCTGGCAATGGCTGAAAGGCAGCTCAGGCGAGCCAGGGCAGGAGTGATTTTGCAGCGAGGTCAAAACGGGCGCGATCAAAGCGCCCGGTGTTGACCAGACTATCCACCTCATCCCACAGCAGATAAAGCCAGCGCCGCCAGACAAAGGCCTCGGAAACTGGCGCCTGCTGCAGGTAGCGCCACAGCAGCTGTTCCGCCTGGCCGCCTTCAGCAAGGCGGAACAGTTCATACTCGCGTGGCGCCCACAGCATCATCCCCGGCCCCACCATCGCCAGCAGCTGATCGCTGCGCGGATCTTTTAGCATGCTGCGCAGAGTGAAGTTGCCATGCACCAGCACAGCATTATCATTGAAATCGCGGAACAGCTCCGGAAGGCACTCGCGGGAGCGGAACAAAAGGCGCTTATCCTGCATGGTGAGACCGGTGTCCTGATACAGGTTCAGGGTGCTCCACAATATCTCTACCCGCTGGCGGTACCAGTTCGGCCACAGGTTTTCCTGGGTATTGTCGACCATTCCCACGCAGCCGCCACTGTCCTGCCGATGCCACGCCAGCAGCGCCTCGACGATTTGCTCCTGCAGTTGCTCCCAGCGCGCCGGGGTGCGCGTCGGCGCCTCCACCGGTACGCCGCGCAGGCGCTCAAGCAACAGCACATCTGGTCCGGGATGTTCTTCGTGCGTCATGACGCCATAAACCACCGGCATACGCACCGTACCATTACGCGCCAGGGTCGAGATCTTCCATGCCAGCTGCCGCGCCACGCCGGGCGTGGTGAAACTTCGCGCCAGCAGCGGCATCGGGTTTCCCTGCGCATCGTACAGGAACCACAGCGCCGTAGCGGCTTGTTCACTGACACACTCCACCCGGCTTAGCTTTTCGCCAAGAAGATGACTGAGTTCGGTTCGCAACTGTTCCATTGTCGATTACCCCTATGAACACTACTGGTTTCATAATGAGCGCCCGCACCTGGCTTGTCATCGGATAAGATCAAAAAGGGGTAAAAAAAGCGAAAAACCGACGGGGATATCCCCTCCAGCAAGGAGGGGACAGAGGACTAACGCAGCTCAGCGCGGACGCGCTCCAGATCTTCCGGGGTATCCACGCCGGTGCCGGGCACTTCCGCCGCTACGGCGACATGGATTTTCTCGCCATACCACAGCACTCGCAGCTGCTCGAGCATTTCAATCTGCTCCAGCGGGCTCGGCGCCCAGCTGACATAGCGGCGGATAAAGCCGGCGCGATAGCCATAGATGCCGATGTGACGCAGCAGGGAGTCACCGATGGTCTCGCGGGATTGGGCAAAGCGATCGCGATCCCAGGGAATAGTCGCGCGGGAGAAATAGAGCGCGTAACCCTTGGCATCCATCACCACTTTGACCGCATTCGGGTTAAACGCCTCTTCCGCATCATGGATCGGTACCGCCAGCGTCGCCATTCCGCTGCTGCTGGCAGCCAGATTCTCCGCCACCTGGCGGACAATCGCCGGGGGGATCATCGGCTCATCGCCCTGAATATTGACGATAATGGTGTCATCGCTGAACGCACACTTTTCCACCACTTCCGCCAGCCGTTCGGTGCCGGACTGATGGTCGGCGCGGGTCATACAGACCTCGCCGCCGGCGGCTTCAACCGCCCGGGCGACATCTTCGTGATCGGTGGCGACAATAATGCGATCCGCGCCGGATTCGCGAGCGCGCTCCAGCACATGGACAATCATCGGCTTACCATTAATGTCCTGCAGTGGTTTTCCCGGCAGGCGCGTGGAGGCGAAACGCGCAGGAATAATGACCACGAAACTCATGAGTGACTCTCTTCTAGCGCCAGCGGACGCGCCTCTGTCTCCAGCAGCACCGGGATACCGTCGCGCAGCGGAAACGCCAGGCTATCAAGTTTGCAAATAAGTTCTTGCTTATCCTGACTGTAATACAGCTTGCCGTTACAGACCGGGCAGGCGATGATTTCAAGTAAACGGTGATCCATGTTTCCTCCTGATGGACCGGATAGATTTCTCAGCAGCATATCACAGGAAGGCAGGCGCCGGGATCAATCGGCGTCGATTTCCCACCCCTGCTCCTGGCCGACAAACAGCCCTTCCGGCAGGCGTCGGCAAAGGATCCGCTCTGCCGATTGCCAGTGTGCGAAGTCGTTAATCGCCCGGCGCAGCCCCTGCTCCAGACCACGGGTGATCTTCACCCCCTCCTCCAGCCACAGGGCGAAGATCTCCAGCTCCCGGCTTTTGCGATGTATTTTACTGTCCATCCGCCCGACCAGTTTTCCCTGGTGCAGCAGAGGCAGTACGAAGTAGCCATACTGACGCTTCGGCGCCGGGGTATAACACTCCAGGCGATAGCTGAAGTTGAACAGCTGCTCAGCTCGTTTCCGATCCCAGACCACCGGGTCGAAGGGCGAGAGCACGGCGCTATGGCTGGCGGTCAGCTTACCGCCGGGCGCGGTCTCCAGCTGCGCCAGCGCCTCGTGATGCAGCCACATCTCGCCGAGTGCTTCCACGTTAACCGGCACCACCAGCCCCTCTTCCTGCCAGGCCGCCAGCAGACCCGGTAGCGCCGGCTGGCGCAAGCGATAGTAATCGGCCAGCCACTGGGCGCGGAAGATGCCGAGGCTACGGGCGCTATTGCGCAACATAATGGCCTCTGCGTCTTCGCGGGAGAGCGCGTCGCGCTCGTCGTCCCAGTCCGGCATCACCCGCCGGGTTAGATCATACACGCGGTGAAAATTGCGCCGCTCCACCACCATCACTTCGCCGGCGGTAAACAGCCCTTCCAGGTGGCGCTTATGCGGTTTCCACTCCCACCAGCCGCTGGCGCCTTTGCGCGGGTGGGTAAAATCCGCCGAGCGAACCGGGCCGTTTTGCCCGATATGCGCCACCAGCTCGGCAATACTCCCGGCATGCTCCTCCATCCATGCGCGATGGTATTTCCAGCCCATATTGTCGGGATTCAACATGCGATGGCGCACCAGGGCGAAATCGCTGCGCGGCAGAAAGCAGGCTTCATGCGCCCAGTATTCCATTAGCTCGCCGTTGCGCAGCGACTCATCCAGCCAGTGCTGCGGATAGCTGCCAAGACGGCTGAACAGCACCAGGTAGGGGCTGCGGGCCACCACGTTGATGGTATCGATTTGCAGCAGCGACATCTGCTGGATGGTGGAAAGAATGTCTTTCGGGCGAGCGCGACGTCGGGGCTTCTTTAACAACCCCTGCGCCGCGAGATGGAGGTGGCGCGCCTCGTTAAGCGATAGTTGCAATACCGACATGCAGGTTCTCCGTCAGGAATTCCAGCACAGCGGCGAGCAAAGCCGGCGCGTCAGTTAACGTTGCGCCAACGTCGCTAAGTCCGCAAGCAACCGCTGTGCGCGTTCATCGGCCATTATGGCGTCGACCGGTAAATACCACCAGTTTGCAGCGGCGAAATCGCGACATTTCACGGCATCTTTCTCGGTCATCAGCAGCGTCTGATCGGCGGTCACCAGGGCGGCGACATCATCCTGGCTCAGCGCCTGATGGTCCGCCAGCGCCACGGTTTTGACCGGCTGGACGCCGCAGCTTTCGAGGGTGGCGAAGAAGCGCGGCGGATGGCCGATGCCGGCCATCGCCACTACGTTCGTGAAGGTGGAGACATCGCGACGTTCGCCGGTAAGCAGGTTAACCGCCATCCCTGGGCGCAACCGCATCGGGATCTCACCCGGACGCGCCACGCCGCCGTTAACGATAACCGCATCAACGCTTTGCAAGCGCGACGCCCGCTCGCGCATAGGCCCGGCAGGCAGCCACCAGCCGTTGCCAAAGCGGCGCACGCCGTCAATAACGACAATTTCTCTGTCCCGCGCGAGCTTATAGTGCTGCAACCCGTCGTCGGTCACAATCATCTGCAGATCGTGCGCGCTGAGCAATGCTTTTACCGCGTCGCTGCGTAGCGGAGCGACAGCGACCGGGGCACCGGTACGCTGATGGATCAACACCGGTTCATCACCCGCCAGCGCCGTACTGGTTCTGTCGTCCAACACCAGCGGATAGCGGTCGGCTTTACCGCCGTAGCCGCGAGACACGACGCCAACGCGAATACCGCGCTGCTGCAGCTGCTCCACCAGCCAGATCACCACCGGCGTTTTGCCATTGCCGCCGGCGGTCAGGTTACCAACCACCACCACCGGCACCGGCGCGCGCCAGGCTTTTTGCCACCCCAGCTGATAGCTGAGGCGAATCACCCCGCTCACCAGGCCATACAGCCAGGAGAGCGGCAGCAGCAGGCGCCACAGCGGCGATTCCCCGGACCAGATGCGCGCGATCATTCGCCGAATTGCATCTTATGCAGCTGGGCGTACACGCCCTTATGCTCCAGCAGGTCATGGTGCGTTCCGCGCTCCACGATCCGCCCGTCTTCAACCACCACGATTTCATCAGCCTGCTCAATGGTCGACAGACGGTGAGCGATAACCAGCGAGGTACGGTTTTTCTGCAGCTCATCCAGCGCCGCCTGAATGGCACGCTCAGACTCGGTATCCAGCGCCGAGGTGGCTTCATCAAGGATCAGGATCGGGCTGTTACGCAGCAGCGCGCGGGCAATAGCAATACGCTGGCGCTGGCCGCCGGACAGCATCACGCCATTCTCGCCGATGATGGTATCCAGACCATTATCCATCTTGTTGATGAAATCCATGGCGTAGGCCATGCGCGCGGCCTCTTCAATCTGCTCGCGGCTGTACTCTTCGGTACGGGCATAGGCGATATTGTTGGCGACGGTATCGTTGAACAGATGCACGTTTTGCGAAACCAGCGCCACCTGGTCGCGCAGCGAGCTCAGCTTGTACTCGCGCAGGTCGTGGCCATCCAGCAGGATCTGCCCCTCGTCGACATCGTAGAAGCGGGTGATCAGGCTGGCAATGGTCGATTTACCCGACCCTGAGCGCCCCACCAGCGCCACGGTTTTCCCTTCCGGGATATCGAGATTGATATTGCGCAGCGCGGCCACTTCGCGACCCGGGTAGGTAAAGGTGACGTTCTCGAACTTGAGATTGCCTTTCGCCCGCTCAATGACCCGCGTACCTTCGTCTTTTTCCTGCTCGGAATCGAGGATCGCAAACAGCGTCTGGCACGCCGCCATCCCGCGCTGGAACTGGGCATTGACGTTGGTCAGCGACTTCAGCGGACGCATCAGCGCAATCATCGAGGAGAAGACCACGGTAATGGTCCCGGCGGTCAGGGTGTCCATCACGCTCGGGAAGCTGGCGGCATACAGGACAAAGGCCAGCGCCAGGGAGGCGATAAGCTGAATGATCGGGTCGGAGATAGACGAGGCGGAAACCATCTTCATCCCCTGCAGACGCATTTTATTGCTGACTTTATCAAAACGTTTGGTTTCCACTTCCTGGCCGCCAAACATCAGCACCTCTTTGTGCCCTTTCAGCATCTGCTCGGCGCTGGTGGTGACCTGCCCCATCGTGTTCTGCATATTCTTACTGATATTGCGAAAACGCTTGGAGACCACGCGGATCGCCACCGACACAATCGGCGCCAGTACGATCAGGATCAGCGACAGCTGCCAGCTGTAATAGAACATCATCACGAACAGACCGATAATCGATGCCCCTTCGCGGACCACGGTGATCAGCGCGCTGGAAGAGGAGGAGGCGACCTGCTCAGAATCATAGGTGATGCGTGACAGCAGCGTTCCGGTAGACTGCTTGTCAAAGAAGGCCACCGGCATACCCATCATGTGGCCGAACAGGCGACGACGCATGGTCATCACCACTTTGCCGGAAACCCAGGAAATACAATAGCTCGAGATGTAGCTGGTGATCCCACGCAGCACCATCAGGCCGATAACCACCAGCGGCATCCATAGCAGCACTGAGCGATCCGTTTTACCAAAACCATCATCCAATAACGGTTTAAGAAGCGATAACATGAAGGTGTCACTGCCCGCGTTAAGCACCAACGCCACCGCCGCTACGATTAGCCCGGCTTTAAACGGCGCGATAATCGGCCAAAGTCGGCGGAAGGTCTGCCACGTGGAGAGATCTTTATCGTTCTGCATTCAATAAACCAGCTTGTGTTGAAATAGCCGCATATTCTACCCGTTATCGGCGGGCGCGCCAAACCACTGATGATACCAACGCGGTAAAACTTGATCCCGTAAGCTATGGATTTGCCACCCTTCTGCGGAAAAAACCACCGTTATCTGCCCCTGCTGCGGCGTGGCGAACCAGCGATAACCCCGCTGGCGGTAGCGCTGAACCACCTTGTACGAGGGCATCCGCCACGCATTGTAGCGCGAAGCGGAGGCCAGCGCGGCCGCGCCATCCACCCGGCGGACCAGCAGCGCGCTGGAGGAGGTATTGCTGCCGTGGTGGGGAACCTGAATAAGTGTAGACGTCAGATGCCGCCAGTAACGGCTGATCATCGCCTGCTCCGCCTGACGTTCTATATCGCCGGTGAGCAGGATGCTGGAGCGACCATCATCGATCCGCACCACACAGGAATGATTGTTACCCTTTGCCGTGCTGCCCGGTAGCGGCCACAGGGCCTGGAAGTTGAGTCCCTGCCATTGCCAGCGCTCACCGCGATGACACGGCAGATGATGCGCCCAGCCTAACGGGCTGCGCACCCACGCCTGCGGCCATGCCTGCAGCACTGAATCAAGGCCGCCGCGATGATCCAGATGTTCATGGCTCAGCATAATCCCTTGCAGCTGCAGATGGTGCCAGCGCAGCCACGGGATAATCACCTGTTGACCGCTATCACCCTGCGGCCAAGCCGGCCCGGTATCGTAAAGCAATGCCTTACCGTGACGCTCGATCACCATCGCCAGCCCCTGTCCGACATCCAGCATCGTCACCCGCCATTCGTCCGCAGGCGGTTGTCGGCTGAATGGCCGCGTCAGTAAAAACAGCACGCTGAGACACAGCGCCGGTGAATGCCGCCAGCTCTGAAAACGCCAGCCCATCACCAACAGCCACGGCAGGATACTGATCCACAGCCAGCGAGTATCCAGCATCAACCAGCCGTCCGGTAAACGTCGTAATCCCCAAAACAGTAGCGCCAGCACGCGATCGGCCGCCAGCCAGAGTAGCGACTCCACTAACTCCGGCCCCGAGAGATGCACCAGCATCGCGGTCAGAATAAGCGGCACCGCCAACAGGGTGACTAACGGTACCGCCAGCAAATTAGCCGCCATCGACGTCAGGCTTATGCCATGGAATAGCAACAACTGCAGCGGCAGCAGCAGCAGCGTCACGCCAGCCTGCAAATGAACAAGAGCAATTATGGTCTTCCACGGCCAGCGCCAGCGGCCGGCAGGCAACGGGAGCCACTGGAACCAGAAGATCAGCCCCGCCACGGCGAAGGCAGATAGCCACAGGCTTTGCGACAGGACCGCCAGCGGGTCGGCAACCAGTATCGCTCCCAGACAGCAGAGCCACACCTGCCACGCCGTCCAGCGTTGACCCGACAAACGTAAAGCACAACAGACCGCAAGCCCTAAGCAAGTGCGCAGGGCCGGCGGCTGCATACCGGTCAGCCAGGCATAGCCGACGGCGCCCGCCAGCCCGGCGACAAGGGGCAACCGCCAGCCAATCCAGCGGCCCGGGAGAATATACTGCACGCCGCGCAGCAACAGCATGATAAGAGAAGCCGCGAGAGCGATATGCAGACCCGAGATAGCCATCAGATGGGAAGTGCCCGTGTTCTGCATCAGGACCTTTATCTCCGTCGGCAGAGACAGCCGCTCCCCCATTCCTAATCCCAACATCACCGCGCGCCAGGGATAAGTCTGCAGTCGCCGGGTCAGCGACGTCAGATAGCGGGCGCGCAGACTGCAGCGGGCATCCAGCGCGGAAGCGGCGACGATCCCTCCGCTCAGCGGTCGGTGCTGCGCCAGCGCATAGCGCTGGCTGTCGAAGCCCCCGTCATTGAGCTGCCCGTGCACCGGGCGCAGGCGCAGCGTCATCAGCCAGTGTTGACCCGCACAGGCTGGCGCAGGTGCAAGTTCCCCGTACAGCGTTACGCCTACCGGGGGAAACAGATAGCGGCCCCGCAGGCGCACCATCTGTCCACGGTGCAAGGTCTGGCCATCCGTCTCGCTAAGGATCACTTCCGCTTGCCGGATGGCGCCGGTAAGGTGCCGGGTCGGCCACAGCGCCTGATGCGCGCTCAATACTCCCCAGACCACCAGCAGAAGCGTCATCGCCACTCCGGCGACGGCCCTTCCATGCAGACGAATCAGCGCCAGCGCCAGTGCGCTCGCGCCCGCCAGACTGCACGGGCCCGGCAAGACGGGTAGCCAGAGAAGCGGCAGCATTGCAATGATGGCGCATCCGGCAAGCCATGGTAGACGCATAAACACCTCCCTGTGAGTGGGCAGTGTTACGCAAAGCGGTGCTGGCGTCCTGGCGGCGAATTCAGGTTTGCGCGGCGCATTCCAGACAATCGCCTCGCTTGCAGCCGGGCACGCTTTTTTTGTGAGGATGGCCGTAAATGGCGGGCACAAAAAAAGCACCCGAAGGTGCTTTCTTTATCGTCAGGCAGGCTGCACGTCGTGCAACTCACCCTTCATAAATATTGGCGCGGTCACGTAATTCTTTCCCGGGCTTAAAGTGCGGAACGTACTTACCTTCCAGTTCGACTTTATCACCAGTTTTCGGGTTACGTCCGGTGCGAGGTGCTCGATAGTGCAGAGAAAAGCTGCCGAAACCGCGGATTTCAATGCGCTCACCTTGAGCAAGCGTTGAGGCCATATGTTCCAGCATTTCTTTAACAGCATCTTCCACCGCTTTCGCCGGAATGTGAGATTGCTGGCTGGCAAGTCTTTCAATCAATTCTGACTTGGTCATTATTCCTCCGGTTTCCTTCAAGGCAAAAATTAGCTAACAGCTTAAACAAGGGCGGCCGTAGCCGCCCTTTGTGCTTGATTACAGGACGAATCCTGCAATCTGTCAAGTAAACTCGTCGCTATTCAGGTTGTTATTACCTGAATGACAAAGATTACTCGCCTTTCGCTGCTTTGAACGCTTCAGCCATAGCGTTGTTGGAGAAGTTCGCGTCTTCCTGCTTGTTCACGGTAGCGATAGCGTCTTTTTCTTCCGCTTCGTCTTTCGCACGTACAGACAGGCTCACTACGCGGTTCTTACGATCCACGCCGGTGAATTTCGCTTCAACTTCGTCGCCAACGCTCAGAACCAGAGTTGCGTCTTCAACGCGGTCACGGGATGCTTCAGAAGCACGCAGGTAACCTTCTACGCCGTCAGCCAGTTCTACGGTTGCGCCTTTAGCGTCAACTGCAGTCACTTTACCAACAACGATAGCGCCTTTCTTGTTCAGAGCAACGTAGTTGTTGAACGGATCTTCCGCGAGCTGTTTAACGCCCAGGGAGATACGCTCACGCTCTGCGTCAACCTGCAGAACAACTGCTGCGATTTCGTCGCCTTTTTTGTATTCACGAACTGCTTCTTCGCCTGCAACGTTCCAGGAGATGTCAGACAGGTGAACCAGGCCGTCGATGCCGCCGTCCAGGCCGATGAAGATACCGAAGTCAGTGATAGACTTGATTTTACCTTCAACACGGTCGCCCTTGTTGTGGGTTTCCGCGAACTGCTGCCATGGGTTAGATTTGCACTGCTTCAGACCCAGGGAGATACGACGACGCTCTTCGTCGATATCCAGAACCATTACTTCCACAACGTCGCCAACGTTAACAACTTTGGACGGGTGGATGTTTTTGTTGGTCCAATCCATTTCGGAAACGTGAACCAGGCCTTCAACGCCCTCTTCGATTTCAACGAAGCAGCCGTAGTCGGTCAGGTTGGTCACGCGACCGGTCAGTTTGGTACCTTCCGGATAACGTTTAGCGATAGCTACCCACGGATCTTCGCCCAGCTGTTTCAGGCCCAGGGATACACGGGTACGCTCGCGGTCGAACTTCAGCACTTTAACAGTGATTTCGTCGCCAACGTTTACGATTTCGCTCGGATGCTTAACGCGTTTCCAGGCCATATCGGTGATGTGCAGCAGGCCGTCAACGCCGCCCAGATCAACGAATGCACCGTAGTCAGTGAGGTTCTTAACGATACCTTTGACTTCCATGCCTTCCTGCAGGTTTTCCAGCAGCTGATCGCGCTCTGCGCTGTTTTCGGATTCGATAACGGCACGACGAGAAACAACAACGTTGTTACGCTTCTGGTCCAGCTTGATGACTTTGAACTCAAGCTCTTTGCCTTCCAGGTGCAGCGTGTCGCGCACCGGACGAACGTCTACCAGGGAACCCGGCAGGAACGCACGAATACCGTTCAGCTCAACAGTGAAGCCACCTTTAACTTTGCCGTTGATAACACCGGTAACAGTTTCAGCGTCTTCGTAAGCTTTTTCCAGCGTGATCCAAGCTTCGTGACGTTTAGCTTTCTCACGGGACAGCAGAGTTTCACCGAAGCCGTCTTCTACTGCATCCAGAGCAACGTCAACTTCGTCACCAACCTGGATTTCCAGCTCGCCCTGGGCGTTTTTGAACTGCTCAGCCGGGATGGCGGACTCAGATTTCAGACCGGCGTCAACCAGTACTACGTCTTTGTCGATAGCAACAACAACACCACGAACGATGGAACCCGGGCGGGTTTCGATTTCTTTTAAGGATTCTTCAAACAGTTGAGCAAAAGATTCAGTCATGTTTAATCTTCAGGTTAATATTAACGTCCACCTGGCTCCGTGCCGGATGGGGTTGTTTCACATACCCGCTGACCATCCATTGCCGCGGGGTACTGCTATAATTCGGAGGCTTCGGCGCGTTACCGGTTAAGGCCTACGCAACGGCCAATTTTTCGCGCGCATATTGTAGCGCTTTTTCAATCACTTGCTCAATGTTTAGTTCGGTTGAATCGAGAACTAATGCATCGGCAGCCGGGACAAGCGGCGCCACGGCGCGATTTCGGTCGCGATCGTCACGCTCTTTTATCTCGGACAAAAGACGTTCAAAGTTAACATCAAAGCCCTTTTCCTGCAACTGCCGCATGCGGCGATGCGCCCGCTCGTCGGCCGAGGCATCGAGGAAAATTTTCACCGGCGCGTCCGGGAAAACTACCGTTCCCATATCGCGACCGTCGGCGATAAGCCCCGGCAGTTCGCGGAAGGCGCGCTGGCGGCGCAGCAGCGCTTCGCGAACGCGCGGAAAAGCCGCCACTTTCGAGGCCGCGTTCGCGACCTCCTGAGTGCGAATTTCGCTACTGACATCTTCCCCTTCCAGCACCACTTCCAGGTTGCCGTCAGTAGAAATAAAACGCACGTCAAGATGGGCAGCCAGGGGCACCAGCGCCTCTTCGGACTCCACGTCGACATGATGATGCAGCGCCGCCAGCGCCAGAACGCGGTAGATCGCGCCTGAATCTAACAGATGCCAGCCCAGCGCTTCCGCCATTGCCTTGCACAACGTACCTTTACCCGCACCGCCAGGCCCATCAATGGTGATTACCGGAATATTCGCCGTCATCTTTTTCTCCTTCAGCAAGGCGCATGGAATATAAACGCCGCGCATTATACGCATCAATACGCCGGAAAGTGAGCATTGCTTGTAAATTACGGACTACAGGAAATGAAAAGCAGAAGTTTTGCGCAATTATAGCGGGCTGACAGGACATCAGCCCGCGGGATGACAAAGTTTTACTCAGGCGAGGGTACTGATCCGCGCCAGCTGCTCAAAGTAGTCAGGGAACGTTTTGGCCGTACATTTGGGATCAAGGATGGTCACCGGCGTATCAGACAGCGCTACCAGCGAGAAGCACATCGCCATCCGGTGGTCGTTATAGGTGCCGATTTCTGCGTACTTCAACTTTGCCGGCGGGGTGATGCGGATATAATCTTCCCCCTCTTCCACCTCGGCGCCCACTTTACGCAGCTCGGTCGCCATGGCGAACAGACGGTCCGTCTCCTTGACCCGCCAGTTGTAGATATTGCGCAGGGTAGTGGTCCCTTGCGCGAACAGCGCGGCGGTGGCGATGGTCATCGCGGCGTCCGGGATATGGTTCATATCCATATCGACCGCCTTGAGCTCGCCGTGGGTGCAGGCGATGAAATCGTCGCCCCAGGTGACGGTGGCGCCCATTTTCTCCAGTACGTCGGCGAAACGAATGTCGCCCTGTACGCTGTTGCGGCCGATACCGGTGACTTTTACCGTGCCGCCCTTAATGGCGCCAGCGGCGAGGAAATACGAGGCCGAGGAAGCATCGCCTTCCACCAGGTAATCTCCCGGCGACTGATACTGCTGCTTGCCGCGCACCACAAATCGCTGATAAGACTGATTGTCCACCTCAACGCCGAAGGTTTTCATCAGGTGCAGCGTAATGTCGATATAGGGTTTCGACACCAGATCGCCCTTAATGACGATGACGGTATCCTGCGGCGCCAGCGGCGCGGTCATCAGCAGCGCGGTCAGGAACTGGCTGGAGACGCTGCCGTCAACCTCGACGTTGCCGCCCTGAAAACCGCCGCGCAGGCGCAGCGGTGGATAATTTTCCTGCTCCAGATAGTCGATCTGAGCGCCGCCCTGACGCAGGGCATCCACCAGATGGCCGATCGGACGCTCTTTCATCCGCGGTTCGCCGGTCAGCACGATATCGTTGCTGCCAAGGCACAGAGCCGCCGCCAGCGGACGCATCGCGGTACCGGCGTTGCCAAGGAACAGCTCCAGCGCCGCGGCAGAGCGCAACGGGCCGCCGTTGCCGGTCACTTCGCAGCGGGTGCGGTCGGCAGACAGGGTATATTGAACCCCCAGCGCACTCAGGGCATTCAGCATATGGCGCACATCGTCGCTGTCCAGCAGGTTGGTCAGCACCGTCGTGCCGCGGGCCAGGGCAGCCAGCAGCAGCGCGCGGTTGGAGACGCTTTTCGAACCTGGCAGGTTCACGGTGCCCTCTACGCGTGCGATGGGTTGTAACGTCAGGGATTCCATCAAACTTCACTCTCAAACAAACAGAATAAAAACCCCGCAGACAGGCCGCGGGGAGGAATAAAGAAACAGGCGATTAACCGTGGCGGCGTTCGAAGTCCAGCATAAAGTCGGTTAACGCCTTCACGCCGTCCAGCGGCATGGCGTTGTAGATGGAAGCACGCATGCCGCCCACCACCCGGTGGCCCTTCAGCGCGTGCAGCCCGGCAGCAAACGACTCTTCGAGGAACAGTTTGTCCAGGGCGCTGTCCGCCAGCTGGAACGGTACGTTCATACGCGAACGGTTGGCCTGCGCCACATCGTTACGATAGAAGCCGCTGTTATCGATCACGCCGTAGAGCAGTTCGGCTTTCTGCTGGTTGATTTTATCCATCGCGGCAACCCCGCCCTGCTGCTTCAGCCACTTAAACACCAGTCCAGCCAGATACCATGCGAACGTCGGCGGTGTGTTAAACATCGAGTCATTCTCGCTTAACACGGTGTAGTCAAGAATTGACGGGCAGGCCACGCTGGCTTTGCCCAGCAGATCTTCACGCACGATGACCAGCGTCAGCCCAGCCGGACCGATATTCTTCTGCGCGCCGGCGTAGATTACGCCGAAGCGGTTGACGTCAATTTCGCGGGAAAGAATGGTGGAGGAGAAATCGGCGGTCACGATGACGTCGTCGCCGAAGTTCGGCGTCTCATCAATCGCGATACCGTCAATGGTTTCGTTCGGGCAGTAGTGCAGATAGGCCGCCCCCGGGGTCAGCTGCCACTCGCTCATCGGCTTCACAGCGCGCTTGCCGTCGACGGTGATTTTCGCGTCGATAACGTTCGGCGTGCAGTATTTCTTCGCCTCTTTGACCGCGCTGGCCGCCCAGTAGCCGGCGTCCACATAGTCAGCGACCTTTTTATCGCCGAGGATGTTCAGCGGGATCCCGGCGAACTGGCCGCGGCCGCCGCCGTGGCAGAATAAAACTTTATAGTTGGAAGGGATGTTCAGCAGAGCGCGGAAGTCCTGTTCTGCCTCTTCTGCCACCTGGATAAACTCCTTACCACGGTGACTGATCTCCATGACCGACGTCCCCAGACCGTGCCAGTCGCACAGTTCCTGCTGCGCCAGTTTGAGTACTTCCGCCGGCAGCATCGCCGGGCCCGAACTGAAGTTATAGACCTGAGCCATTTCCCCTCACCACGTTGCTATGTTGTTTTGCCCGCGAACCGCCGCGGGCATAAGTTATTCCTGTGGCTATCGGTTTTATCATTCAGTGACACGGTCCGCAATGGCTAAAACTCGCCGACGGTAAAACGCGGCCGCCGTCACACAACAGAATCTATCGGCTTGACGTAATAAAACCGACATATTTGCTGTCAGGTAAGCCGTTTCGCCCGGCTGGCCTTCGACCATTCTGCATTTGCGCAGCGCGGACATATTCGTTTTTCTCCCGCCTGCATCGCCATTACGATGCTGCAGCGCACGCAGGCATAGATCCCCTCTTGCGGAATGGTGGTATAGCGTGTGGTACAATGCGCTGGAAGGATCGATAATCCGGCCCTCACCTCTTCATCGGGATAATAAAACACGCTGATCTGCCCGTTGGTTTCGAGGATTGCCAGCCGGACCTGGCCAAGCTGCTCGACGCTGTTGACCCGCAGCTCCATAAAAAATTCGAATTCGGTCATGTTTTCCGCATGCAGCTTCTCCCAGGCCAACTGCCCCTCTTCCACCACTACGATAGGTTTCCCCTCCAGTAGATCCTCCAGCTTTTCGCTATGCCCCATCAGCCACATAATGCCGCGATACAGTAGCGCCAGCGTAACGAAGACCACCAGCACCGGCAGCAGCGGCACATCGTCATAAAACGCCACGTCACCCGCCGCCGAGCCGAGGGTCAAAATAATCAGCACCTCGAACAGCGACATCTGCCGCACGCCGCGCCGTCCGGTAATCTTGAGGAAAATAAAGACCAGAACGAAGGTATAGAGGCTGCGCAACGCCACCTCCGCCAGGAATTCCACCGGTACTTTATCGAGCGCCATCCGCTGCCAGTCAAAGGCTTTCATTTTCCATCTCCCTGTGTATTAAAGATGCCTCTAAGCATAGCCAGATGATGGAGATAGCACCTGTCAGATAAAAGCCGTATCATTGCGCGCTTTCCGTACGACAAAAGTGATCGCCATGACCCAAACGTTTATTCCCGGCAAAGATGCCGCCCTGGAAGATTCCATCGCTCGCTTCCAGCAGAAATTGCTCGACCTCGGATTTGATATCGAAGAGGCCTCGTGGCTGAACCCGGTGCCGCACGTGTGGTCCGTTCACATTCGCGATAAAGCGTGCGCGCTGTGCTTTACCAATGGTAAAGGCGCCACCAAAAAGGCAGCCCTGGCCTCCGCGCTGGGCGAATATTTCGAACGTCTGTCCACTAACTATTTCTTCGCCGACTTCTGGTTAGGCGACACAATCGCTAACGGCCCGTTTGTTCACTACCCGAACGAAAAGTGGTTCCCGCTGACTGAGGATGATGAAGTCCCGGAAGGTCTGCTGGATGCCCGCCTGCGCGCGTTCTACGATCCTGACGATCAGTTAACGGCCAGTATGCTGGTGGATCTGCAGTCGGGTAACGATGAGCGCGGCGTGTGCGGTCTGCCTTTTACCCGCCAGTCCGACGGCGAAACCGTCTATATTCCGATGAATATTGTCGGTAACCTGTACGTCTCCAACGGCATGTCCGCCGGTAACACCCGCAACGAAGCGCGGGTACAGGGTCTGTCAGAGGTCTTTGAACGTCACATTAAAAACCGCATCATCGCTGAAAGCATCAGCCTGCCGGAGATCCCGGCGGAAGTCATGGCGCGCTATCCGGGCGTCGTGGAATCGATCGCCAAACTGGAAGCTGAAGGTTTCCCGATCTTTGCCTATGATGGCTCGCTCGGCGGCAAATATCCGGTTATCTGCGTCGTGCTGTTTAACCCGGCTAACGGCACCTGCTTCGCCTCCTTCGGCGCCCACCCGGACTTTGGCGTGGCGCTGGAGCGAACCGTCACCGAACTGCTGCAGGGCCGCAGCCTGAAAGACCTCGACGTCTTCACGCCGCCAACCTTCGATGACGAAGAGGTCGCCGAGCACGCGAACCTCGAAACCCACTTTATCGACTCCAGCGGCCTGATCTCCTGGGATATGTTCAAGCAGGACGCCGACTATCCATTCGTTGACTGGAGCTTCTCTGGTACTACCGAAGAAGAGTTCGCCACCCTGATGGCCATCTTCAAGGCCGAAGATAAAGAAGTGTACATCGCCGACTACGAGCACCTGGGCGTTTACGCCTGCCGTATCATCGTCCCGGGGATGTCGGACATATACCCGGCGGAAGACCTGTGGCTGGCGAACAACAGCATGGGCGCTCATCTGCGGGACACCATTCTGTCCCTGCCGGGCAGCGAGTGGGATAAAGAAGATTACCTGGCGCTGATCGAGCAGATGGACGATGAAGGTCTGGATGATTTCACCCGCGTTCGCGAACTGCTGGGGCTCGCCACCGGAAAAGACAACGGCTGGTATACCCTGCGCGTCGGCGAGCTGAAAGCGATGCTGGCCCTGGCCGGCGGCGATCTGGAACAGGCGCTGATCTGGACCGAGTGGACCATGGAATTTAATGCTTCGGTCTTCAGCGCGGAGCGCGCGAACTACTATCGCTGTCTGCAAACCCTGCTGCTGCTGAGCCAGGAAGAAGAGCGTCAGCCGCTGCAGTACCTGAACGCCTTCATCCGTATGTACGGCGCCGACGCGGTCGAAGCCGCCAGCGCGGCGCTGAGCGGGGAAGCGCCGTTCTATGGTCTCCAGGCGGTCGATAGCGATCTGCAGGCCTTCCCGGCCCATCAGTCGCTGCTGAAAGCCTATGAAAAACTGCAGCGGGCGAAAGCGGCGTTTTGGGCAAAATAAGCCCAGCTTGCGCCATCGTTCATGCTTACAACGGAGCCCTCAGCGGCTCCGTTATTTAACCCTGAGAAAGCGCCTCCTATAATTTGTAGTTGTAAAGTTAATTAATGTTAAATAACGCCATTTCATCATTTATCAATTGTTAAATTTAATAAAAATACTCCATTTTAATTAACTCAAAAATGGGGGTAAAAAAGAAAAAATTCAACATTATTTATAAAATTTAAAAATTATTTTCTCTATACATTTCATGCAGTTATAGATGATTTCAATAAAAACCACACACTAAAAAGGCATATAGTTCCGGCGAGATATGATCTATATCAATTTCCCTTCTATAATGCTTTGTTAGTATCTCACCGCCAACTTATATAAAGAGAGAGTTAGTGTGAAAGCTGACAACCCTTTTGATCTTTTGCTCCCTGCCGCGATGGCGAAAGTCGCCGAAGAAGCAGGTGTCTATAAAGCAACGAAGCATCCGATGAAGACGTTTTATCTGGCGATCACCGCTGGCGTTTTCATCTCCATCGCTTTCGTATTCTATATCACCGCGACCACCGGCACTGCCGCGATGCCTTATGGGATTGCCAAACTTATCGGTGGGATCTGTTTTTCTCTGGGTCTGATTCTGTGCGTTATCTGCGGCGCTGACCTCTTTACCTCTACGGTACTGATCGTGGTGGCCAAAGCCAGCGGTCGAATTACCTGGGGGCAACTGGCAAAAAACTGGCTCAACGTCTATTTTGGTAACCTGGTGGGCGCGCTGCTGTTTGTGCTGCTGATGTGGTTATCAGGCGAATATATGACTGCCAACGGCGGCTGGGGGCTAAACGTTCTGCAGACCGCCGACCACAAAATGCACCATACTTTTGTGGAGGCCGTGAGCCTGGGTATCCTCGCTAACCTGATGGTTTGTCTCGCCGTATGGATGAGCTATTCCGGTCGTAGCCTGATGGATAAAGCGATGATCATGGTCCTGCCGGTAGCGATGTTCGTTGCCAGCGGCTTTGAGCACAGCATCGCCAACATGTTTATGATCCCGATGGGTATCGTAATCCGCAACTTTGCAAGCCCGGAATTCTGGACCGCCATCGGTTCGACTCCGGAAAGTTTCTCTCACTTGACCGTTATGAACTTCATCACTGATAACCTGATTCCGGTAACTATCGGGAACATTATCGGCGGGGGTCTGCTGGTCGGGTTGACATACTGGGTCATTTACCTGCGTGGCAACGACCATCACTAAGGGTTGTTTCAGGCAGTAAATAAAAAATCCACTTAAGAAGGTAGGTGTTACATGTCCGAGCTTAATGAAAAGTTAGCCACAGCCTGGGAAGGTTTTGCGAAAGGTGACTGGCAGAATGAAGTCAACGTCCGTGACTTTATTCAGAAAAACTACACCCCATACGAAGGCGACGAATCCTTCCTGGCTGGCGCGACTGAAGCGACCACCAAGCTGTGGGACACCGTAATGGAAGGTGTAAAACAGGAAAACCGCACTCACGCGCCTGTTGATTTTGACACTGCCCTGGCTTCCACCATCACCTCTCACGACGCGGGCTATATCGAGAAAGGTCTGGAAAAAATCGTTGGTCTGCAGACCGAAGCGCCGCTGAAACGTGCGATCATCCCGTTCGGTGGTATCAAAATGGTTGAAGGTTCCTGCAAAGCGTATAATCGCGAGCTGGACCCGATGCTGAAAAAAATCTTCACAGAGTACCGTAAAACTCACAACCAGGGCGTTTTCGACGTCTATACCCCGGACATCCTGCGCTGCCGTAAATCCGGCGTGCTGACGGGTCTGCCGGATGCTTACGGTCGTGGTCGTATCATCGGTGACTACCGTCGCGTTGCGCTGTACGGTATCGACTTCCTGATGAAAGACAAATTCGCCCAGTTCAACTCTCTGCAAGCGAAACTGGAAAGCGGCGAAGACCTGGAAGCGACCATCCGTCTGCGTGAAGAAATCGCTGAACAACACCGCGCACTGGGCCAGATCAAAGAGATGGCCGCTAAATATGGCTATGACATCTCCGGTCCGGCGACCACCGCTCAGGAAGCGATTCAGTGGACCTACTTCGGTTACCTGGCTGCCGTGAAATCTCAGAACGGCGCGGCAATGTCCTTCGGTCGTACCTCCAGCTTCCTGGATATCTACATCGAGCGTGACCTGCAGGCGGGTAAAATCACCGAGCAAGACGCGCAGGAAATGGTTGACCACCTGGTCATGAAACTGCGTATGGTTCGCTTCCTGCGTACCCCGGAATATGATGAACTGTTCTCCGGCGACCCGATTTGGGCAACGGAATCCATCGGCGGTATGGGCGTTGACGGCCGTACTCTGGTGACCAAAAACAGCTTCCGCTTCCTGAACACCCTGTACACCATGGGGCCGTCTCCGGAGCCGAACATTACTATCCTGTGGTCTGAAAAACTGCCGCTGAGCTTCAAGAAATTCGCCGCTAAAGTGTCCATCGATACCTCTTCTCTGCAGTATGAGAACGATGACCTGATGCGTCCGGACTTCAACAACGACGACTACGCTATCGCATGCTGCGTAAGCCCGATGGTTGTTGGTAAGCAAATGCAGTTCTTCGGCGCTCGCGCTAACCTCGCGAAAACCATGCTGTACGCTATCAACGGCGGCGTGGATGAAAAACTGAAAATGCAGGTTGGTCCGAAATCTGAACCGATCAAAGGCGACGTCCTGAACTTCGACGAAGTAATGGATCGCATGGATCACTTCATGGACTGGCTGGCTAAACAGTACGTCACCGCGCTGAACATCATCCACTACATGCACGACAAGTACAGCTACGAAGCCTCTCTGATGGCGCTGCACGACCGTGACGTTATCCGCACCATGGCGTGTGGTATCGCTGGTCTGTCCGTTGCTGCTGACTCCCTGTCTGCTATCAAATATGCGAAAGTTAAACCGATTCGTGACGAAGACGGTCTGGCTATCGACTTCGAAATCGAAGGCGAATACCCGCAGTTTGGTAACAACGACCCTCGCGTCGATGACATGGCCGTTGACCTGGTTGAACGTTTCATGAAGAAAATTCAGAAACTGCACACCTACCGCAACGCTATCCCGACTCAGTCTGTTCTGACCATCACCTCTAACGTGGTGTACGGTAAGAAAACCGGTAATACCCCAGACGGTCGTCGCGCTGGCGCGCCGTTCGGTCCAGGTGCTAACCCGATGCACGGCCGTGACCAGAAAGGCGCAGTAGCCTCTCTGACCTCCGTCGCTAAACTGCCGTTTGCTTACGCGAAAGATGGTATCTCTTATACCTTCTCTATCGTGCCGAACGCGCTGGGTAAAGACGACGAAGTTCGTAAGACCAACCTGGCGGGTCTGATGGATGGTTACTTCCATCACGAAGCGTCCATCGAAGGTGGTCAGCACCTGAACGTGAACGTCATGAACCGCGAAATGCTGCTCGACGCGATGGAAAACCCGGAAAAATATCCGCAGCTGACCATCCGTGTATCTGGCTACGCCGTACGTTTTAACTCCCTGACCAAAGAACAGCAGCAGGATGTTATTACCCGTACCTTCACTCAGACCATGTAATTCCCTGTCTGACTGAAAAGGCGTACAATAAAGGCCCCACATCAGTGGGGCCTTTTTAACAAGCATTCCCCGCCCCAGCCTGCTTTGCCAGTTATCTATACTTTGGGTACCTGTCAAAACAGACTCGACGCAGCCGCTGAGCTGCGCACCAACACGGCCCCGGATGGGCCACATCTGGAGAAAACACCGCAATGTCAGTTATTGGTCGCATTCACTCCTTTGAATCCTGTGGTACCGTTGATGGCCCGGGCATCCGCTTTATTACCTTTTTCCAGGGCTGCCTGATGCGCTGCCTGTACTGCCATAACCGTGACACTTGGGATACCCACGGCGGCAAAGAAATCACCGTTGAAGAATTAATGAAAGAGGTGGTGACCTATCGTCACTTTATGAATGCTTCCGGCGGCGGCGTCACCGCCTCGGGCGGTGAGGCGATCCTGCAGGCGGAGTTTGTTCGCGACTGGTTCCGCGCGTGTAAGAAAGAAGGCATCCACACCTGCCTGGATACCAACGGCTTCGTACGTCGCTACGATCCGGTTATCGACGAGCTGCTGGAGGTAACAGACCTGGTGATGCTGGATCTCAAGCAGATGAACGATGAGATTCACCAGAACCTGGTCGGCGTCTCTAACCATCGTACGCTGGAATTCGCCCAGTATCTGGCGAAGAAGAATATCAATGTCTGGATCCGCTACGTGGTGGTTCCCGGCTGGTCAGACGATGATGATTCCGCGCACCGCCTGGGCGAATTTACCCGCGATATGGGCAATGTCGAAAAAATCGAGCTGCTGCCCTACCATGAGCTGGGTAAACACAAATGGGTAGCGATGGGCGAAGAGTACAAGCTGGACGGCGTCCATCCGCCGAAGAAAGAGACCATGGAGCGGGTAAAAGGCATCCTTGAGCAGTATGGTCACAAAGTAATGTACTAATCCCGCCCGGGCCGGTGATGCGCTTATGCCGGCCTGCAACGGCGTGGGAAGCTGTGTCCGCCCCGCCGTTTCATTCTCATGAAAAACGACTTGTCCTCTCTGCGGCAGTAAGCCTATGCGATTGCAGCAGATGACGCGCAGCATGCGCTGCGCGCTGCAGGGTCAGGCGTGCGCCACCGGCGTCGGATGATGCCCGGCTTTGCGCAGCAGGGTCAGCAGATAGATAAACGACACGCTGGCGATCATGATAAACAGCAGGTTGTCTGAGAAGTTCTGCATCAGCATCGCCGTCAGGGTCGGGCCCAGCAGGCTGCCGATGGTATAGCTCATCAGCAGCGCCTGATTCATCGCCACCAGCTGATGGTGCTCCACTTTTTCACAGGCCCAGGCCATCGCCACCGGATACAGCGTGAATCCAGATGCCCCAAGCACAAACAGCGCCGGGGCCATTGCCGCCTGACTAAGCATCGCCAGACATCCCAGAATGACCACAAAGACCTGTACCCGCAGCACCAGCAGGCGACCGTAGCGGTCTGCCAGGCGCCCTACCGGCCACTGGCCGAGGATCCCCGCACTCACCATCACCGCCATCCAGAAGCCGATGCCGGAGTCGCTGACGCCCTGATGGTTCAGCCACAGCGGCATCAGGCCATACAGCGAGCCGAGGACAATCCCCGAAATAATACAGCCATTGACCCCGTGGCGCGCCTGGCGTAGCTTCAGCATCGGCCAGATACGTACCGTTTCATGCGGCTCTTCTGCCTGCCCCATAATGCGGGTAAACAGCAACGGCAGGATCGCCGCCAGCGCCAGGCCGGTCACCCACGGCAGGACGCTCATTAAATCGGTGGGTAATTTACTGACCATCAGCTGGCCCAGTACGGTACCGACGTAATAGACCATCATGTACGCCGCCAGCAGACGACCGCGACTGCGGGAAGTGCCGCTGCAAACCAGCGCGCTTTCCACCACCACCCAGATCATCGCGCAACCTACGCCGGCGATAAAACGCCAGCTCAGCCATGTCCAGAAGCCAACGGTGATCCCCAGCCCTACGCAGCCGACGGCGAAAATTAACGATGCGAGATAATAGCTACGGTTAAACCCCAGGCGCTTGATCACCCAGCCGGCCAGCAACGTACCGGCCAGGTTGCCGGTAAAATAGGATGACCCCACCATGCCGACCTGCCAGGTTGGCATGTTTTCATGGGCGAGCCAGAGCGGGACGAGCGTATTCAGCACCGCTATCGCCAGGGTCAATAAAAGCAGGCCACAGAGCAGCATTTGCACTGGCCGGGTGTAGATGGTCATGGGTAAAAACCGTGAGGAATGTTCAGATCGCGAGCGCATCATGCCACTGCTAAAAACATTGTCAATCCACCTGAAATCAGGCGTGACGCGGTTTTGTCGGCTACGATAGAAGTTTTTTATCCAGAGGATGGAAAAAGGTGAGACAACAGATAATACGCTATTGTTTTTGCTGGTTTATTAATAAATGCCGAAGTTAATTTCAGTTGAAAAATTTCATCTATCGACAGCACGTTTTCATCATGCCGGTGGTTAGGCACCGGCATGATGGAGGTGGTTAACTGGCGACAGCCATCCCAACGGTCATATGCAGGCCATAGAATACGCCGCGGCCGATCATCTCTCCCGCCAGTATCAGAACAAAGGCCAGGCCGAGCAGCGAGACCGCCGGTTTGCGGCCGCGAATCTGCGGCACGCACCAGCAGGCCAGGGCCAGGGCCAGCAGCACCACGCGCCAGGCCATAAGCAACCCGTAATCCGGCACCAGGGCGGAGGCCTGCTGAACTGAGCTGCGGATAGTGGCAAGTTCACTTCCCTGCATCACGACCACCATAATACTGACCAGCAGCGCCAGCAAACTAACCACCGGCAGCAGGCGCAGCGCCCAACCATCGACGCCCGCGACGCGCAGCAGCAGGTAGCCCAGCAGTGGACCGCCGATAAACAGCGTCAGGAAGAAGCTCAGCGGCGTCCAAACGGTGTACCAGGTCGGCACCGTGTCGATGGTGTTGTACACCCGCACCATCATCCACACGAAAATCACGCCCAGCACCATGGTCACCACCAGCCACAGGCTCCGCAGGCCGGCAGGCAGCTTTTTGCACACGGCCAGCAGCCAGCCAATTCCGCCGACGGCGAAGAAGATCGCCCCGCTGGCTATTTCATTACTCAGCGACGAGGCTCCCACGCGATTCAGCGAATTAAAGGCCCGCAGCGGCGAGCCAAGGTGCATCGTCGAGGCAATAAACCCGATCCCCATCAATACCCACAGGCCGAACATGCTGCCCACCACGCGCTGCTCCTGCTCACGGGAAAGCTTGCCTGTCATCAGCGCCAGCGCCAGAACAATAAAGCCGCCTACGACGCACTGGCCGAAGACCGTAAAGACCATCAGCGGCCATTCATGCCATCCGTTTCCCATCTCACACCTCCTTCGGGTTCGCCAGGTAACCGGTGGTATCGCCACACGGCCGGGCATTGGCGTTAGGTTTGATAACGATACTCGGCCGGGTAAAGTGCGCCGACGGCAGCGGCGCTACCGCGGCCAGCTGGCCGTGCTTAGCGCGCAGTTCGGCAATCGGCCCGAAATCCAACGCCCGCAGCGGGCAGGACTCGACGCAGATCGGCTTTTTCCCCTCGGCGACGCGCTCGTGACAGCCATCGCACTTGGTCATATGGCCTTTGTCGGCATTGTACTGCGGGGCGCCGTACGGGCAGGCCATATGGCAGTAGCGGCAGCCAATGCATACCTCTTCGTTGACCACCACAAAACCGTCTTCGCGCTTATGCATTGCGCCGCTCGGACAGACCTTGGTGCAGGCCGGATCTTCACAGTGGTTACAGGCGATGGAGAGGTAATAGGCAAACACGTTCTGCTGCCAGACGCCGTTGTCCTCCTGCCAGTCGCCGCCGGCATATTCATAGATGCGGCGGAAGCTGACCTCCGGGGTCAGGTTCTTGTAGTCCTTACAGGCCAGTTCGCAGGTTTTGCAACCGGTGCAACGGGCGGAATCAATAAAAAATCCATACTGAGTTGTCATCGGTTACTCCTTACAGCTTCTCAACCTGAACGAGGTTGGTATGCGACGGGTTTCCCTTCGCCAGCGGCGACGGACGCTGGGTGGTCAGCACGTTGATGCTGCCCGCCTGATCCACACGCGAGGCGTCCGGGTTGTACCAGGCCCCTTCCCCCAGCGCGACGACGCCCGGCATCATGCGCGGCGTCACCTTTGCTTCGATATGCACTTCACCCCGATCGTTGAAGATGCGAATACGATCGCCGTTGGCAATGCCGCGCTTGCGGGCATCGATCGGGTTAATCCACATCTCCTGCCGACAGGCGGCCTTCAGCACATCGACGTTGCCGTAGGTCGAGTGGACGCGAGATTTATAGTGGAAGCCGGTGAGCTGTAGCGGGTATTTCGCTGTCAGCGGATCGTTGTAGTTTTCGAAACCCGGGGTGTAGATCGGCAGCGGATCGATAACATCCCCTTCCGGCAGCTCCCAGGTGGCCGCGATTTTCGCCAGATCCTGCGAGTAGATTTCGATCTTGCCCGAAGGCGTGGTCAGCGGATTAGCCTGCGGATCCTCACGGAAGGCTTTGTAGGCCACATGATGACCTTGCGGATCGCGCTGCTTATAGATGCCCTGCTGACGGAAGGTGTCGAAATCCGGCAGGTCGGGAATCGCTTTGCGCGACTGCTCATACAGATAGCGCATCCAGCCTTCCTGGGTACGGCCTTCGGTAAACTGCTCTTCGACGCCCAGACGCTTTGCCAGTTCGCTGGTCATCTCATAGATGGTTTTGCATTCGAAACGCGGCTTGATGGCCTGATCGGCAAAGATAACGTAGGACATGTTGCCGCAGGAGGCATCCAGCGCGAAATCCATCTGCTCGGAGGCGGTACAGTCCGGCAGCAGAATATCGGCGTATTTCGCCGAGGAGGTCATATGGCAGTCAATGACCACAATCATCTCGCATTTCTTGTCGTCCTGCAGGATTTCGTGGGTCCGGTTGATCTCAGAATGCTGGTTAATCAGACAGTTGCCCGCATAGTTCCAGATCATCTTGATCGGCACGTCGAGCTTATCTTTACCGCGTACGCCGTCGCGCAGAGCGGTCATTTCCGGGCCGCGCTCAATCGCATCGGTCCACATAAACATCGAGATACTGGTCTCAACCGGATTCTCCAGCGTCGGCATACGCTCAAAAGGCAGACTATACGAGCCCTCGCGCGCCCCGCTATTGCCGCCGTTGATCCCGACGTTACCCGTCAGAATGGCGAGCATTGAGATGGCGCGGGTGGCGATCTCACCGTTGGCGTGACGCTGCGGACCCCAGCCCTGGCTAATATAGGCCGGTTTAGCGGTGGCAATTTCGCGCGCCAGTTTAACAATGCGTTCGCGCGGAATACCGGTAATTGTCGAGGCCCACTCCGGCGTTTTGGCGATACCGTCAGTGCCCTGGCCAAGAATGTAAGCTTTGTAATGACCATTGGCTGGCGCACCGGCGGGCAGCGTTTTCTCGTCGTATCCCACGCAGTATTTATCGAGGAACGGCTGATCGACCAGATTCTCGGTGATCATCACCCACGCGAGGCCCGAAACCAGTGCCGCATCGGTCCCAGGACGAATCGGGATCCATTCATCTTCACGCCCGGTGCCGGTGTCGGTATAGCGCGGATCGATGATTATCATCCGGGCATTGGATTTCTGCCGCGCCTGTTCAAGGTAGTACGTCACCCCGCCGCCGCTCATCCGCGTTTCGCCGGGGTTATTGCCGAACAGCACCACCAGCTGACTGTTTTCAATATCCGATGGGCTGTTGCCGTCCGCCCAGCCGCCGTAGGTGTAATTCAGACCGGCAGCAATCTGCGCTGATGAATAGTCGCCATAATGGTTGAGATAGCCACCGCAGCAGTTCATCAGACGGGCAATCAGCGTTTTCCCCGGCGGCCAGGAGCGGGTCAGCGTCCCGCCGAGCGTGCCGGTGCCGTAGTTCAGATAGATGGATTCGTTGCCGTACTCTTTAATCAGCCGCTGCATATTGCTGGCGATGGTATCCAACGCCTCTTCCCAGCTGATTTGCTCGAACTTGCCCTCACCGCGTTTACCAACGCGCTTCATCGGGTACTTCAGACGGTCCGGATTATAGATCCGGCGGCGCATTGAACGCCCACGCAGGCAGGCGCGGACCTGGTGCAAACCGTCATAGTTATCGTCACCGGTATTATCGGTTTCGACGTATTTAATCGCGCCATCCACCACGTGCATGCGCAGCGGGCAACGGCTACCGCAGTTGACGGTGCAGGCGCTCCAGACCACCTTCTCACTGGCGGGCGCCGGCGTATCGGCAGCATGCGACAGTCGGGTAAAGGGTAACGTTAGTGCGTTGCTGGCCAGCGCCAGGCCGCCTATTGCCGTGGTTTTCATCAGACCACGGCGGCTTACCTCAGCAGCCAGTAAAGCATCAGGGGCTTTAATTTTCATGGATACTCGCTTTGGTTGCTCACAATAAACTGACAAGCGTTATATAGATATATATATAATGCTTTGCGATATTATTAGTTTTTTATGCTGGTTTAATCCAAAGGGAGTATCACTGCATTCGCGGCAAGGATTATTGCCCGGTATCAATAAGGGCGTAAAAAAAGCGCCCGCAGGCGCTTTTAAAAGAAGGAGTGAGAAGTTTAGCCGATATATTCGAGGCCGCGCATATACGGGCGCAGCACTTCCGGGATCTCGATACGGCCATCAGCCTGCTGATAGTTTTCCATCAGCGCCACCAGCGTACGACCTACTGCCAGGCCAGAACCATTCAGGGTATGAACGAGACGGGTCTTCTTATCGGACTTGCTGCGGCAGCGAGCCTGCATACGACGCGCCTGGAAATCCCAGACGTTGGAGCAGGAGGAGATCTCACGATAAGTGTTTTGCGCCGGAACCCATACTTCGAGGTCATAGGTTTTGCAGGCGCTGAAGCCCATATCGCCGGTGCACAGCGCGACCTTAAGGTACGGCAGGCCCAGCAGCTGCAGCACTTTCTCGGCGTGACCGGTCATCTCTTCCAGCGCGGCCATAGAGTCTTCCGGGCGGACGATCTGCACCATTTCAACTTTATCGAACTGGTGCATACGGATCAGACCGCGGGTGTCGCGGCCATAGGAACCGGCTTCAGAGCGGAAGCACGGCGTATGGGCGGTCATTTTGATCGGCAGATCGTCTTCGTCGATGATTTCATCGCGCACCAGGTTGGTCAGCGGCACTTCCGCCGTCGGGATCAGCGCGTAGTTGCTGCTGTCAGCCTCTTCTTCCAGCGGACGGGTATGGAACAGGTCGCCAGCGAATTTCGGCAGCTGGCCAGTGCCATACAGGGTATCCTGGTTTACCAGGTACGGGACATAGTTTTCGCTGTAGCCATGCTGTTCGGTGTGCAGATCCAGCATGAACTGCGCCAGGGCGCGGTGCAGACGGGCCAGCTGCCCTTTCATCACCACGAAGCGCGAGCCGGTGAGCTTAACGGCGGCGGCAAAATCCAGCCCCCCGTGCATTTCACCCAGCGTCACATGATCGCGCACCTCAAAATCGAACTGACGCGGCGTACCCCAGCGGCTAACTTCAACGTTGTCGTTTTCGTCGCGACCAACCGGCACATCATCATGAGGAATATTCGGGATCGCCAGCGCGATATCGCGAATTTCCGCCAGCAGCGTTTCCAGCTCGGATTTTGCAGCATCCAGTTGTTCGCCAAGCTTGTTAACTTCCAGGCGTAATGGCTCGATGTCTTCCCCGCGCGCTTTCGCCTGGCCAATGGATTTCGATCGGGAGTTACGCTCCGCCTGCAGGTTTTCCGTTTGCACCTGCAGAACTTTACGACGCTCTTCAAGCGCGCGAAGTTTATCTACATCCAGCTTAAAGCCCCGGCGTGCCAGTTTTTCTGCGACTGCGTCTGGCTCGGTACGCAGCAGATTGGGATCGAGCATGCTTATCCTGTGCTTATCGAATTAAAAAAGAAAAGTGGCCGCAGACTACGACCACGGAAATAGTGTAATAACCTTACCGCAACGCCTCAATTAGCGGTAGCGTTTTATCGGGCTATTTTGATCCTGTTCAGCGAGCCAGGCGAGCTTTTCGCCAATTTTACCCTCAAGCCCCCGGTTTGTCGGGTGATAATAGCGCGTTTGCGCCATTTCCTGCGGGAAGTACTGCTCGCCGGCGGCGTAGGCGTTGGGTTCGTCATGAGCGTAACGATACTCCTGGCCGTAGCCCATCTCTTTCATCAGCTTCGTCGGCGCATTGCGCAGATGCACCGGAACGTCGTAGTCAGGACGATCCCGCGCGTCGGCCAGCGCCGCTTTGAAGGCGGTGTACACCGCGTTGCTCTTCGGCGCGCAGGCCAGATAGACAATGGCCTGGGCAATCGCCCGTTCGCCTTCCGCCGGCCCGACGCGGGTAAAGCAGTCCCACGCCGAAATGGCGACCTGCATCGCCCGCGGGTCGGCGTTGCCGACATCTTCCGAGGCAATCGCCAGACAGCGGCGGGCAACGTACAGCGGATCGCCGCCGGCGGTGATGATCCGCGCGTACCAGTAAAGTGCCGCATCCGGCGCGCTACCGCGCACCGACTTATGCAGGGCGGAAATCAAATCGTAGAACCGGTCGCCTTTATTATCAAAGCGCGCGCTTCGCTCGCCGGCGATCTCGGTCAGCAGTTCCGCCATCAGCACCCGCTTGCCCGAGTCATCGCTTTCGGCCATATCGGCCATCATTTCCAGGGTATTCAGCGCTCGCCGCGCGTCGCCATTCACTAGCTCGGCAATGGCCCTGCGGGTCTCATCCGGCAAAACGATATCCTGGCCGCCGTAGCCGCGGGTTTTATCGTTCATCGCCTGGTCAAGCACCCGCTCGATATCGTCGGTGGTGAGCGATTTCAGTAAGTAGACGCGAGCGCGGGAGAGCAGCGCCGAGTTAAGCTCAAAGGAGGGGTTTTCGGTGGTCGCGCCAATAAAAGTAATGGTACCGTCTTCAATATGCGGCAGAAAGGCATCCTGCTGGCTTTTATTAAAGCGATGCACTTCGTCAACAAACAGGATGGTCCGCCGGCCGGCGTTGCGATTCTGCCGCGCGCGCTCAATAGCCTCGCGAATCTCTTTCACCCCGGAGGTTACCGCTGAGATCCGTTCGACATCGGCGCTGGCGTAGCGGGCAATCACTTCCGCCAGAGTGGTCTTGCCGGTACCCGGCGGCCCCCAGAGGATCATCGAATGCAGGTGCCCGGCCTCAATGGCCCGCGGCAGGGGTTTACCCGGCGCCAGCAGGTGCTGCTGGCCAATATACTGCGCTAAATTTTCTGGCCGCATGCGAGCGGCCAGAGGTTGAAACGCGTTGTCGGAAAAATCGAGCGACAGATTGCTCACTTTCGCCTCTACTTACGTTGATCGTCCACCGTCACCCCTTTCGGCGGCGTAAAGGTGAACTTAGCTGCGTCGACGGCGCCGTTCTGCTGCGATTTCAGCTGATAGCTGCTGCGCTGATCATCCTGCTCGACGGCGCTGAACTGATGGATAGTGCCGTCCCGACCGACGTTGATCGTGAACTGCTTGAGGTTGCCGCTACCGCTTTTTGGCGTCAGCACAAAATCATCGCCATTTTGCTTGATATTATATTGCTGCCAGTCGCTGGACTGGTTGCGGGCTATCAGCATAAACGGCGTGTTGCTGGTGGCGTCTTTCAGCCAGGTCGCCGTGGCCTGCTCGACGAACGGGTTATAGAACCACAGCGTTTTACCATCCGAAACGAGGACGCTCTCATCCGGCTGGGTCATATGCCAGTTAAACAGGTTCGGGCGTTTCACCCACAGGTCTCCCTGCCCATCCTGCACGGCGTTACCGCTGCCGTCGGTGACTTTTTGCGTGAAGCTGGCATGGAAGCTGCTCACTTTATCAAGACGGCTTTTTAAGTCGCTGGCCGCATCTGCCCAGACCTGGCTGACGACCATACCAGACAGTAATGCACAGGTGATTGCGAGTTTTTTCATTGTTCTTCCTTAATGTGCGTCACTCCCGACGCGGGAGCCTCTTCTGCCCCTACTGTAGGACCGCCGGCGGCGGTGGGACAGAAGAATTGGCTGATTTTGCGCTTATTTACCCAACTTTGCACTCATTCAAAGGGCGGCGGCGCCAGCACTTCGCGGTTACCGTTATGGCCCTGCTCGCTGACGATACCCTGCGCTTCCATCTGTTCGATAATACGCGCGGCACGGTTATAGCCGATGCGGAACTGACGCTGAACCCCGGAAATCGACGCTTTGCGCTTCTCGGTCACAAAGTTGACTGCCTGATCGAACAACGGATCCAGCTCTTCCCCGCCGTCGAAGCCGCCACCGCCGCCTTCGCTTTCGCTGTCGGAGGTAATGCCATCCACATATTGCGGGCGACCGCGGGCTTTCCAGTCCTGAACCACGGCGTGGACTTCCTGGTCGCGCACAAACGCCCCGTGGACACGCACCGGCGTGGTAGAGTTCGGCCCGGAGTAAAGCATATCCCCCATACCCAGCAGCGATTCCGCGCCGCCCTGATCGAGAATGGTACGTGAGTCAATTTTACTCGACACGGTAAAGGCGATGCGCGTCGGGATGTTGGCCTTAATCAGGCCGGTAATAACATCTACCGACGGACGCTGTGTCGCCAGCACCAGGTGGATCCCCGCCGCGCGCGCTTTCTGCGCCAGGCGAGCGATCAGCTCTTCCACCTTTTTGCCGACGGTCATCATCAGATCGGCGAATTCATCCACCAGCACCACGATGTACGGCAGTTTTTCCAGCACCGGATGTACGGCGTCCATGCTGTCGCCAGGCTTCCAGTACGGATCCGGGATCGGACGTCCCATGCGCGCGGCTTCGGCGATCTTCTCGTTGTAGCCCGCGAGGTTACGCACGCCCAGCGCCGACATCAGCTTGTAGCGGCGCTCCATCTCATTGACGCTCCAGCGCAGCGCATTGGCGGCGTCTTTCATGTCGGTGACCACTTCCGTCAGCAGGTGCGGAATTCCTTCATAGACCGACAGCTCGAGCATTTTCGGGTCGATCATAATGAAACGCACATCTTCCGGCTGCGCCTTGTAGAGCATGCTGAGGATCATGGCGTTGACGCCAACAGACTTACCGGAACCGGTGGTACCGGCCACCAGCAGATGCGGCATTTTCGCCAGATCGGCTACTACCGGATCGCCAGCGATGTCTTTACCCAGCACCACGGTGAGCGGAGATGGGTTATCACGGAACTTGGCGTTGTCGAGCACTTCACGCAGGTAGACGGTCTGGCGTTTTTTATTCGGCAGCTCAAGCCCGACATACGGTTTGCCCGGGATCACCTCCACCACGCGCACGGCGACCGTTGACAGCGATCGCGCCAGGTCCCGTGACAGGTTAGAGATCCGTGCGGCCTTAACGCCAGGCGCCAGATTCAGTTCGAAGCGGGTGATCACCGGCCCCGGTGAGTAGTTCACCACATCCGCTTTAATGCGGAAATCGGCGAGTCGCGCTTCCACCAGGCGTGCCATCTGCTCGAGAGCAAAGGTATCCACCGGCTCGACTTCACTCGGCGGCGGGGTAAGCAGATCCAGCGACGGCAGTGGCGTGGTCGGCTTTTGCAGCGGTCGACTATCGCCATTGCGCATCAGCAGCGGGTGGATCAGGCTCTCCTGCGGCGCAGGGGCGGCAGGCTGATGCCCCTGCGGGGCAACCGGTTGTTGCGGCTGTACGGGCTGCGACGCAGTCGGATAGGACTGCGGCTGCGGCGGCACAGGCTGTTGGTGTATCGGCTGATGCTGCGCAGGTTGATAACCCTGCTGCGGAGCGGCCGCCGGTTGTTGATAGCGCTGGGCCGGCTGCTGCGGCTGGACTTCCGGCGTCGGCGTAAACAGCGGTTCGCTCGGGCCGTCATTGACCAACGTTTTCATCGGCGAGAATTCATAATCTGCCGGCGAGAACGGGTTGGCGCCCGGCGGCTGCTCGGTAGCGTACCGCTGCTGCTGGGTAGCGGCAAACTGACGCGCCAGCTCCGCTTCCGCCGCGGCGTCGGCCTCATCGTCATCAGTCGCGTTATCGTCTTCCCAGCGATGACCGTAGCGCTGCTGCTGGGTGGCGGCGAACTGGCGAGCCAGTTCATCCTGCTCCATAGCATCCGCTTCCTCATCCGAGAGCAGCTCATCATCATAATGCGGATCGCGCTCCGCCTGCCGCGCGCGCTGTTCCGCCTCCCGCTGCGACGGTAGCTTGATGCCGTAGGAGGCCAGTTCCCGACGCGTAGGAACACGCACACGATTGGGCCGCGGTAGTTTTGGACCGATGCCCTCTTTCACCTGAACCCGTGGGCCGCTGGACGCCGGGCTGAACAATGGCGTAGCCGCAGCGGATGCGGCAGTGGACGAGGTTGCTGCCGCCGCGCCGCCGCTGGCGGCGGTAGCCTGATGCACCCCAGCCGCTACCGCAGAGACTACGGTTGTCTCCACTGGCGGTTTGGACGCAGTGGTCGGCGGCGTCAGCGGTTTAGTGGCAATCGGACTTTCCGGCTCAGGAATTGGCTGATACCAGGAGGCCAACAGCTCGCGTTCGCGCGCCCGCTTCTCTTCCACTTCCTCGAAATAATAGAGCGGCGGACGTTTCACTTCCTCCTGCACGACCTCGGGCTCTGGCTCCGGTGGGGGAACTGGCGCGCTTTGCGGCTGATACGCCGCTGGCTCCGGCTGATACGGCTGCGGCGCGGGCTGGCCGGCATGCGGATCGTAAGCCGGCTGCTGGTAGGTCTGCGGCGCGGGCTGACCGGCGTTCGGATCGTAAGCCGGCTGCTGATAGGTCTGAGGCGCAGGCTGACCGGCATAGGGATCGTAAGTCGGCTGCTGATACGACGCTGGCTCAGGCTGATAGGCCTGCGGCGCAGGTTGACCGGCATACGGATCGTAAGCCGGCTGCTGATACGGCGCTGGCTCAGGCTGATAGGCCTGCGGCGCAGGTTGACCGGCATGCGGATCGTAAGCCGGCTGCTGATACGGCGCTGGCTCAGGCTGATAGGCCTGCGGCGCAGGTTGACCAGCATACGGATCGTAAGCCGGCTGCTGATACGGCGCTGGCTCAGGCTGATAGGCCTGCGGCGCAGGTTGACCGGCACGCGGATCGTAAACCGGCTGTTGATACGGCGCTGGCTCAGGCTGATACGCCTGCGGTGCGGTTTGCCCCGCTGGCGGCTGATAAGCAGCCTGCTGGAACGGAGCGGGTTCAGGCTGATAGGCCTGCTGCGGCGGATAGCTGGCTTCCGGCTGATAAGCTGGCGCAGCGCCGTGATGGCCCACCGGTGATTCTGCCCACGCCTGCGGCGCGGCAGTAGCCGCCGCCGCTGCGCTTACCGGCTCAGCGATACTGTGGCCATTCAACAACGGATCGTAAGGGTCGAAATCGCCCGGGCGCACGGCGCTGGCGCCGGAGAACAGCACATCATCCTCTGCGGGACGCGCGGCGCTGGCGCCGGAAAACAGTACATCGTCGGCGGCAACAGGCGCCCCGCTGGCGCTGTATTGCACCACCTCTTCGCCGTCATCCATCCGTTTGCCGGAGAAAAGCGCAGCGTCGGTTTTACGCCCCATAGGGTTGGTAAACTTCTCGGCCAGACGCTTACGCCGCGCCAGCGCGCTGCGTAAGATACGGGCGCGACGCGATTCCTGCGGCCTGGCCGCCTCTTCGTCGTCGTACTCTTCCTCGTCGCCTTCGTATTCGCCTTCATCGACCCAGGTATCATCCCGACGGGTACGGTTGCTGGCAAAGGTGAGAACGGACAGGATGCCGCCGCCCAGCTTTTCCGCAATGCTGACCCACGACCAGCCGGTGAACAGCGTCAGCCCGGCCGCCCAGATACACAACAGGGCGATGGTGCCGCCGCTGCTGTGCAGCAGGGGTTGCAGCGTGGTGCTCAGCAGGCTGCCGATCACCCCGCCGGAGGCGAAGTACCAGATATCATCGGCGTTAATCGCCGCCAGACCACAGGAGGTCAGGATCAGGGCTAACGCACCGATGAGGCGAAGGGAAACGGCAAAATAATCAATGTATTCGTCGTTTTCCTGATGCCGCCAGGCAAACCAGCATCCGCCGATGATGATCACCGGGATGGTGTAGGCCATGACGCCAAAAATGAAAAAGAGGGTATCGGCAAGCCACGCGCCGGGGGCGCCGCCTAAATTATGAATAGGCTCATGCCATGCCGTTTGCGACCAGCTGGGGTCCGAGGGGTTAAAGCTCAGTAGTGCCGCCATCAGCCAGATGGCGAAGAGGGAGCAAAGGATGAGCATCGCCTCAAGGAGTCGGCGCCCGCTGCTGAGTTTGGTTAGTTTGACTTCTTTGTCTTCGGTGTATTCCTGGCTCAAGAAAGGCTCTCCAGGTATCAGGCTGTTTCCTGCCTGCTGCTAAAACGGACAACAGCGCCGGGTCTCCCCGGCACTGTTGCTGTATGGATTAACAGGAGTGTAATCAAACTACGTCGAGTTTGCACCTGTTCCGTGTTAGCGCGTCTTAATAACCAGACGATTACTTTGCTTGACTTCTTCCATTACCACGTAGGTACGGGTGTCGTTAACGCCCGGCAGGCGCAGCAAGGTCTCGCCCAGTAATTTACGATACGCTGACATATCCGGTACACGGGTTTTCAACAGATAGTCGAAATCACCGGAAACCAGATGACACTCTTGAATTTCTTCAAGTTTTTGCACTGCGGCGTTAAATTGCTCAAACACATCCGGTGCGCCACGATTCAGAGTAATCTCAACAAATACCAGAAGTGATGCATCCAGATAATGCGGGTTGAGCAGCGCCGTATAGCCCTGAATAAAACCCTGTCTTTCAAGACGACGCACACGCTCAAGGCAAGGCGTCGGAGAAAGTCCCACCCGTTTAGAAAGCTCGACGTTAGAAATTCGCCCATCTTTTTGCAATTCATTCAGGATGTTACGATCAATGCGGTCGAGATCTTTGCCAGGGCGCTTCTTGCTATCTACCATTATTATTGTCTCTCTGTATTCCTTCCCTACTCCTGTTCCGGCTCTGAGCCTTCACTGCCAGAGCCCATCCTGTTATCACCCGTACGACATTGGGTAACCCAGGGGTACGTGAGAAGCCCGTTGCCTGACGGCAGTCACCGACATCACGCATGGCGTCTGTCCACACCATGCGTAGATTTCGTTAACCCGGATAAAAATGGCATTTGCGTGCATGAAAATTCGCCGCACGCTAAATACTGCTTTTCTTCTTCCTTGAATGTTTTCGCAAAAGCACAGGTGATTGTCAAAGCAAAACATCGATTTTTAGTACAAGATGCCAGATATTCATCATCCGCCCTGGTTGATTCTCATTTTTTCGTCTTATAATTGTCCCGCCGACAGTAGAAATAGTTATATTCCTTGCCGGGAAAATCACCAATTCATTGGCAGCTTCTATTGCACACATCGTTAACAAAATCGCTGTGCTCTTTTTTTACGACAACAAATTCCCTACAATCCCAGCCCAATGTATGCCAATTATTATGGGGATCTCATGGGCACAGCCAAACACAGTAAACTGCTTATCCTTGGTTCTGGACCTGCGGGATACACCGCGGCGGTCTATGCCGCACGCGCCAACCTGCAGCCGGTGCTGATCACCGGGATGGAAAAAGGCGGTCAGCTGACCACCACGACGGAAGTGGAAAACTGGCCAGGCGATCCGAACGATCTCACCGGTCCGCTGCTGATGGAGCGCATGCACGAGCATGCCGCAAAATTTGAAACCGAGATCATTTTCGACCATATCAGCCGCGTCGATTTGCAAAACCGCCCGTTCCGTCTGACAGGCGACAGCGGCGAGTACACCTGTGACGCGCTGATCATCGCCACCGGCGCTTCCGCCCGTTACCTGGGCCTGCCTTCCGAAGAAGCCTTCAAAGGCCGCGGCGTTTCCGCGTGCGCTACCTGCGACGGATTCTTCTATCGCAACCAGAAAGTGGCGGTGATCGGCGGCGGCAACACCGCAGTGGAAGAGGCTCTGTATCTGTCGAATATCGCCTCTGAGGTACACCTGATCCACCGTCGCGATTCCTTCCGTGCGGAAAAAATCCTCATCAAACGCCTGATGGATAAAGTGGCAAGCGGCAACATCGTGCTGCATACCGATCGTACCCTCGAAGAGGTGACCGGCGACCAGATGGGCGTCAGCGGCCTGCGCCTGCGCGATACCAAAAACAGCGACAATGTCGAGTCCCTGGAAGTGGCTGGTTTATTTGTCGCCATCGGCCACAGCCCGAACACCGCCATCTTTGAAGGCCAGCTGGAGCTGGAGAACGGCTACATCAAAGTGCAGTCCGGTATCCACGGCAATGCGACCCAGACCAGCATCCCGGGCGTGTTCGCCGCCGGCGATGTCATGGACCATATCTATCGTCAGGCCATCACTTCTGCGGGCACCGGCTGCATGGCGGCGCTGGATGCGGAGCGTTACCTCGACGGTTTGGCTGACGCTTGCAAATAATCTTTACAAGTCAGTAACAAAGGTAAAGAAGGCGACGAAAAGTCGCCTTTATTTTTGCTGCGATGTAACATTGCCGTGCCCAATACTCCGATAACGACACCTGCAAAGCGCGCAATGAATAAAACCCGTCAACAAGAGTTAACCCGCTGGTTAAAACAGCAAAGCATTATCTCCCGTCGCTGGTTGATGATTTCCCGCCTGCTTGGCGTGGCGAGCGGTCTGCTGATCGTGGCGCAGGCCTGGTTCCTGGCGCGGATCCTGCACCGGATGGTAATGGAGAATATTCCAGCGACCGCCCTGCTGCTGCCGCTCACGCTGCTGGTGCTGATCTTTGTACTACGCGCCTGGGTGGTCTGGCTGCGTGAGCGGGTCGGCTTTCAGGCCGGGCAGCATATTCGCTATGAAATTCGCCGCCAGGTTCTTGACCGCCTCCAGCAGGCAGGCCCGGCGTGGATCCAGGGCAAACCGGCCGGCAGCTGGGCAACGCTTATTCTTGAGCAAATCGACGACATGCACGACTATTATGCCCGCTACCTGCCCCAGATGACGCTGGCGGCCTGCGTACCGCTGCTGATCGTTATTACTATTTTTCCGATTAACTGGGCCGCCGCGCTAATCCTTCTCGGCACCGCCCCGCTGATCCCGCTTTTCATGGCGCTGGTCGGGATGGGCGCCGCCGACGCCAACCGGCGTAACTTCCAGGCGCTGGCCCGCCTCAGCGGCCACTTCCTCGACCGCCTGCGCGGCATGGAAACCCTGCGTATTTTTCATCGCGGTCAGGCAGAAACCGATAATATTCGCGACGCCTCGCAGGATTTTCGCCAACGCACCATGGAAGTCCTGCGTCTGGCCTTCCTCTCCTCCGGGGTTCTGGAGTTTTTCACCTCCCTCTCCATTGCGCTGGTAGCGGTGTATTTTGGCTTTTCTTACCTTGGCGAGCTGAACTTCGGCCACTATGGCGCGGGCGTCACGCTGATGGCGGGATTCCTGACGCTGATCCTCGCCCCGGAATTTTTCCAGCCGTTACGTGACCTGGGTACCTTCTACCATGCCAAAGCTCAGGCCGTGGGCGCCGCAGACAGCCTGAAAACGTTTATGGAAACGCCGCTGACCCAGGTAGAGCGTGGCGAGAAAACGTTAAATGACAACGATCTGATTAGCGTGGAAGCGCGCGACCTGGTGATCAAATCTCCGGAAGGTAAAGTTCTGGCGGGGCCGCTTAATTTTGCGCTGCCCGCCGGCGCTCGCGTGGTGCTGGTCGGCCAGAGCGGATCCGGGAAAAGCTCTTTGCTGAATACACTGCTCGGCTTTCTGCCCTATGAGGGGTCGCTGATGGTCAACGGCGTAGAGCTGCGCGAGCTGGACGCTGAGCGCTGGCGCCGCCTGCTGAGCTGGGTAGGACAGAATCCGCAGTTGCCTGCCGCCACGCTGCGGGAAAACGTGCTGCTGGCGTGGCCCGAAGCTAGCGAAGCACAGCTTAGGCTGGCGCTGGACAAGGCCTGGGTCAGCGAGTTTATCGCCCTGCTGCCGCAGGGGATCCATACCGCCGTAGGCGATCAGGCGGGGCGTCTGTCGGTAGGCCAGGCGCAGCGTATCGCGGTCGCCCGCGCGCTGTTGGTGCCGTGCCGCCTGCTGCTGCTGGATGAACCTGCCGCCAGCCTTGACGCCCATAGCGAACAGCGAGTCATGCAGGCCCTGACCCACGCCTCCAGTGAGCAAACCACGCTGCTGGTCACCCACCAGCTCGAGGGGCTGGCCGACTGGGACGACGTCTGGGTGATGCAGGACGGACAGATTATCGAACAAGGCGACTACGCCACGCTGGCCCGTGCTGGTGGGGTCTTCTCGGCGCTGCTGGCCCATCGTCAGGAGGAGATTTAAATGCGCGCACTTTTACCCTATCTGGCGCTCTATAAACGCCATAAATGGATGCTGCTGCTTGGCGTCGTGCTGGCCATTGTGACCCTGCTGGCCAGCATCGGCCTGCTGACGCTCTCCGGCTGGTTCCTCTCCGCTTCAGCGGTGGTGGGCGTCGCCGGGATCTACAGTTTTAACTATATGCTGCCTGCCGCGGGCGTTCGCGGCGCGGCAATTATCCGTACCGCCGGGCGCTACTTTGAGCGCCTGGTCAGCCACGACGCTACCTTTCGCGTGCTGCAGCACCTGCGCGTTTTCACCTTCAGCAAACTGCTCCCCCTCTCTCCGGCGGGGCTGGCGCGCTTTCGCCAGGGTGAGCTGCTCAACCGGGTGGTGGCCGACGTTGACACCCTGGATCATCTCTACCTGCGGGTCATTTCGCCGCTGGTCGGCGCGCTGGTGGTAATTGTGGTCGTCACCTGCGGATTAAGTCTGCTCGACGTCACCCTCGCGCTGACGCTCGGCGGTATCATGCTGGCGACCCTGCTGGTTATGCCGCCGCTGTTCTATCGCGCAGGTAAGCCAGCCGGCGAAAGTATGACGCAGCTGCGCGGCCAGTATCGCCAACAGCTCACCGCCTGGCTGCAGGGTCAGGCGGAGCTGATGGTATTTAACGCCAGCGACCGCTACCGCGCACAAATGGAAAAGACCGAGCTGAGCTGGCAGGATGCACAGCGGCGCCAGGCCGAGCTGACCGCGCTTTCGCAGGCGGTAATGCTGTTAATCGGTGGCATCGCCGTGGTGGCCATGCTCTGGCTGGCCTCAGACGGCGTCGGCGGCAATAGTCAGCCCGGGGCGCTGATCGCGCTATTCGTATTCTGCGCGCTGGCGGCTTTTGAAGCCCTGGCGCCGGTTACTGGCGCTTTCCAGCATTTAGGCCAGGTGATCGCCTCCGCGCGGCGGATCTCGCAGATTACCGACCAGCAGCCGGAGGTCACCTTTGTCGAAGATGAAGCCAGTCCGCCAGCGCAGGTGGCCCTAACGCTTCAGGAGGTCACCTTCCGCTATCCTCAGCAGCCCTCCCCTGCCCTGGAGAATATTTCCCTGCAGATTGCCGCCGGAGAGCACATCGCCATTCTTGGCCGGACCGGCTGCGGAAAATCGACGCTGTTGCAGTTGCTTACCCGCGCCTGGGACCCGTCACAGGGAGAGATTCTGCTCAACAATCAGCCGCTCTCCGGCCTCAGCGAAGCCACTCTGCGGCAGGCAATGAGCGTAGTGCCGCAGCGCGTGCACCTGTTCAGCGCCACCCTGCGCGACAACCTGCTGCTGGCGGCGCCTGAAGCGGATGACGCTCATCTCAGCGCTACCCTTGAGAAGGTGGGTCTCGAAAAACTGCTGCAAGATGGTGGTCTTAACGGCTGGCTGGGCGAAGGCGGGCGTCAGCTCTCCGGCGGCGAACTGCGCCGACTGGCCATTGCCCGCGCGCTGCTCCACGATGCGCCGCTGATGCTGCTCGATGAACCGACAGAAGGTCTGGATGCGGCCACCGAAAGCCAGATCCTGCATCTACTGGCAGATGTCATGCGCGACAAAACCGTGCTGATGGTGACCCATCGTCTGCGGGGCCTGGCGGGTTTTAATCAGATAATAGTCATGGACAACGGCCAGATAATTGAGCAAGGTAGTCACGTGGAGCTGCTCGCTAAACAGGGCCGGTACTTCCAGTTTAAACAGCGTCTGTAGGCTATTCTATTATCTAATTTTTGCTGATGCGTATTGAGGTTAAAATGCGTCTGGTTCAGCTCTCCCGGCACTCTATCGCCTTCCCCTCTCCGGAAGGCGCCTTGCGAGAACCTAATGGCCTGCTGGCGCTCGGCGGCGATCTGAGCCCCGCGCGGCTGCTGATGGCCTATCAGCGTGGTATTTTTCCCTGGTTTTCCCCTGGCGACCCGATCCTCTGGTGGTCGCCCGACCCCCGGGCGGTACTTTGGCCAGAGCAATTCCATCTCAGCCGCAGCATGAAGCGCTTTCATCAGCGTTCGCCCTACCGGGTCACGCTCAACCACGCCTTTGGCGAAGTGATTGAGGGCTGCGCCAGCGATCGTGACGAAGGCACCTGGATAACCAGCAGTATCGTTCGCGCCTATCACCAGCTGCATGAGTTGGGTCATGCCCACTCCATTGAAGTCTGGCAGGAGAATACCCTGGTGGGAGGAATGTACGGCGTAGCGCAGGGAGCGCTGTTTTGCGGCGAATCGATGTTTAGCCGGGCGGAAAATGCCTCCAAAACCGCGCTGCTGGTATTTTGCCAGGACTTTGCGCACAGCGGCGGTAAATTAATTGACTGTCAGGTACTGAACAACCATACCGCGTCATTAGGCGCAGTGGATATTCCCCGCCGCGATTATCTGGACTATCTGTCGGTATTACGCGGCTACCGACTGCCCGAGCGATTTTGGGTGCCGCGGGTGCTATTTCCTGGCGGATAATAAAATGTTTTCAGCACATTTTGCGTCAGGATGGTATAATTGCGCGGTAGAGTAGCTTCTGCCTGTTGCCCCGCCGCCGTTTGGGAATAATAAGAGTCAGATAACGCCCATCGTTCTGTCACTCCCCTTTACGTTTGCGCCTGTCACGCGGCATGGCCGTGTGTGTCCCGGGCAATGCGCCAAAACTACTTCGGCGATTCATACCCGTCATATTTCCGTAGCCGCTGCGCTGACTATGCGCCTTGCGGCAAGGTGAATGATTCAGGGTAGATACGTAAAACTTTACTTACATGATGAACTTCGGCATTATCTTGCCGGTTCAAAACTACGGTAGTGATACCCCAGAGGACTAGATGGCCAAAGAAGACAATATTGAAATGCAGGGCACCGTACTTGAAACGTTGCCTAACACTATGTTCCGCGTAGAACTGGAAAACGGTCACGTGGTAACCGCGCATATCTCCGGTAAAATGCGTAAAAACTACATCCGCATTCTGACGGGCGACAAAGTGACTGTTGAGCTGACCCCGTACGACCTGAGCAAAGGCCGCATTGTCTTCCGTAGTCGCTGATTGTTTTCGCCCTTAAGGCGTTAGATGCTGAAGGCCGGGATAATTCCCGGTCTTTTCATTTCTGCCGTCAGCAAAAAAAAACCGGCCCCTGGCCGGTTTTTTTACATTGAAGATATCGCCTTAGTGGGCCGCTTCCGGTTTGTGCTTCGGAGCGCTCTGGAAGTCGTAAGTCAGCGTATTTTTGTCGCTGTCCAGAGAGACAGTGACCTGACCACCGTCGACCAGCGAGCCAAACAGCAGTTCGTTCGCCAGCGGTTTTTTCAGGTTGTCCTGAATGACGCGTCCCATTGGACGTGCCCCCATCGCCCGATCGTAGCCTTTCGTCGCCAGCCAGTCGCGCGCTTCCTGACTCACTTCCAGGGAGACGCCTTTCTGGTCCAGCTGGACCTGCAGCTCGACGATAAACTTGTCGACAACCTGATGGATCACCGTGGTAGACAAATGATCGAACCAGATGATGTTGTCGAGGCGGTTACGGAACTCCGGCGTAAAGATCTTTTTGATCTCATCCATCGCATCCGGACTGTTGTCCTGCTGAATAAGGCCAATGGATTTACGCTCGGTTTCCCGCACCCCGGCGTTGGTGGTCATCACCAGCACCACGTTGCGGAAGTCCGCTTTACGGCCGTTATTATCGGTCAGCGTCCCGTTATCCATCACCTGCAGCAGCAGGTTGAACACGTCCGGATGCGCTTTTTCGATCTCATCAAGCAGCAATACCGCGTGCGGATGTTTAATCACCGCATCGGTCAGCAGCCCTCCCTGATCGAAGCCGACGTAGCCCGGAGGCGCCCCGATCAAACGGCTGACGGTATGACGTTCCATATATTCGGACATGTCAAAGCGCAGCAGCTCAATCCCTAACGCCTTCGCCAGCTGGACGGTCACTTCGGTTTTCCCGACCCCGGTCGGCCCGGCGAACAGGAACGATCCCACCGGCTTGTGCTCATGGCCCAGCCCGGCGCGCGCCATTTTAATAGCCTCGGTCAGCGCCTCGATGGCTTTATCCTGTCCAAAGACCAGCATTTTCAGACGGTCGCCCAGGTTTTTCAGCGTGTCGCGATCGCTGCGGGAGACGCTCTTCTCAGGGATCCGCGCAATGCGCGCCACCACTGATTCGATATCCGCCACGTTAACCGTTTTCTTACGCTTGCTGACCGGCATTAAGCGCGCCCGCGCGCCCGCTTCGTCAATGACGTCAATCGCCTTATCCGGCAGATGACGATCGTTAATGTATTTCACCGCCAGTTCAACCGCCGCACGCACCGCTTTGGCGGTATAACGCACATCATGGTGCGCTTCGTACTTCGGCTTCAGGCCGTTGATAATCTGGACCGTCTCTTCCACCGACGGTTCGGTAATATCGATCTTCTGGAAACGGCGGGCCAGCGCACGATCTTTTTCAAAGATGTTGCTGAACTCCTGGTAAGTGGTGGAGCCGATCACCCGGATCTTGCCGCTGGAAAGCAGCGGTTTGATCAGGTTAGCCGCATCGACCTGGCCGCCAGACGCCGCCCCCGCACCGATAATGGTGTGGATTTCATCAATAAACAGGATGCTGTTGGTATCCTGCTCCAGCTGTTTGAGCAACGCTTTGAAGCGTTTTTCAAAATCGCCACGATATTTGGTCCCTGCCAGCAAAGCGCCAATGTCGAGCGAGTAGATAGTGCAGTCGGCCATCACTTCCGGCACATCGCCCTGCACAATACGCCAGGCAAGACCTTCGGCGATCGCGGTTTTACCGACGCCGGATTCCCCCACCAGCAGCGGGTTATTTTTCCGCCGACGGCACAGGACCTGAATCGCGCGCTCCAGCTCTTTTTCACGGCCGATCAGGGGATCAATGCCGCCGACGCGAGCAAGCTGATTGAGGTTGGTGGTGAAGTTTTCCATACGTTCCTCCCCGCCGGCTTGCTCTTCATTGCCAGGCTGGCTTCCGCTGTTATCGGAAGACTGGCTCGGCTCGTCTTTGCGTGTACCATGAGAAATGAAGTTCACCACATCAAGACGGCTCACTTCATGTTTACGCAGCAGGTAGGCGGCCTGCGACTCCTGCTCGCTGAAAATCGCCACCAGCACGTTGGCGCCGGTCACTTCGCTGCGGCCAGAAGATTGTACGTGGAAGACGGCGCGCTGCAGCACACGCTGGAAGCTTAGCGTCGGCTGGGTGTCGCGCTCTTCTTCCGTGGCTGGCAGAACGGGTGTGGTTTGTTCGATGAAGGCTTCAAGTTCCTGACGCAATGCCACCAGGTCCACTGAACACGCTTCCAGGGCCTCACGGGCCGAGGGGTTGCTTAGCAGAGCCAGCAGCAAGTGCTCGACGGTCATAAACTCATGACGGTGCTCGCGCGCTCTGGCGAAAGCCATATTTAAACTGAGTTCCAGTTCTTGATTGAGCATAGGCACCTCCCCCAATTTTCATGCCTGTATTCAGGCTTTTTCCAGCGTACACAGCAATGGATGCTCGTTCTCCCTCGCGTACTGATTCACCATAGCGACTTTGGTCTCCGCCACTTCCGCGGTAAACACGCCACAAATCGCCTTACCTTCATAGTGAACCGTGAGCATCAGTTGCGTTGCACGTTCAACATCATAAGAAAAGAATTTTTGTAACACGTCAATAACAAACTCCATCGGAGTGTAGTCATCATTGACCAATATCACTTTATACATAGATGGCGGTTTAATCGCATCACGAACTTCGTCGTCAACCAGGTGCTCGAAGTCCAGCCAATCTCTCTTACTCATCGTCAGTGTTCATCATCGGTTGCTGTTGCCAACAGGCGGAGGCCTGTCGATGACCAGAGGTTATGCTCATCACAAATCTACAATAGATCATAGATAACTATCATCTATCGCTTCTATCCGCGACGGCTGTCACATTCCCCGGCAATAGCGTTAACTGCTTCAAATTTTGACGCATTTTTCGCCGTTCCCCCTCCTCAATCGCTTGACGCGTTTTCGTATTTCTCTAAATTGTAGTGGCGAGAGTTGGCGAGCAATTGAACAACTCGTCACTCCACCACCGGTTCATTCCATCTTACTAATAAAGATTTACGAAGGATGTCGAAGTATGGAAATGGGTACTGTTAAGTGGTTCAACAATGCCAAAGGGTTCGGTTTTATCTGCCCTGAGGGCGGCGGCGAAGACATTTTCGCCCATTACTCCACCATCCAGATGGATGGTTACAGAACGCTAAAAGCCGGACAAGCCGTTCGGTTTGATGTTCACCAGGGGCCAAAAGGCAACCACGCCAGCGTGATCGTCCCTGTGGAAGCGGAAACGGCTGCATAACTCTTTTGCTTCATTGTGTACATCCTGCTAATAAAATGCCAGTCCTTCTGACTGGCATTTTTATTTCTCGCCCCGCCTATTCTCGCGCCAGGGCATCCACCGGATCGAGCCGCGCCGCGTTGCGCGCAGGCAGCCAACCAAACAGCACCCCGGTCAGCGTCGAACAGAGAAACGCCGTCAGCAGCGCCAGCGGAGAAAAACCAATCTCCCAGCCGGGGAGAAACAGCTGTAAAATAAAGGCGATCATCAGCGACAATGCTACGCCCAGCGCGCCACCGACCAGGCAAACCAGCACCGCTTCAATGAGAAACTGCTGCAGCACATCGCTGGCCCGGGCGCCAACCGCCATGCGGATGCCGATCTCCCGGGTTCGTTCGGTCACCGACACCAGCATAATATTCATTACGCCAATCCCGCCGACCACCAGGGCAATCACCGCCACCAATGTCAGGAACAGCTGTAAGGTATGTGTGGTCCTTTCGGCGGTTTTCAAGACGCTGTCCATATTCCAGGTGAATACATCTTTTTTACCATGCCGCAGCTCCAGCAGACGCAGCAGCTGTTTCTCTGCGGTTTCACTGTCGTAGCCTTCATGAACGCGCACAGTGATGGAGTTCAGCCACGACTGGCCCATTACTCTTCCCGCCATGGTGGTGTAGGGCAACCAGACGCGGAGAATTTTGCTGCTGCCGAACATCGACTGTTTTTCATCCGCAACGCCAATCACCGTGGCCGGCATATTGCCCACCAGAATCACCTCTCCCACCACTTTCGCTTTATTGGGAAACAGCTGCCGACGGGTATTGCTGTCGAGCACTACCACCTGTGCCCGACTGTTGAGCTGCAGTTCATTGAAGGTATTGCCTTCGCTAAAGGTCATGCCGTAGACATTAAAATACTGTGGACCGACCCCCTCCGCGCTGGCGGCAACGTCAATATTGTTGGCGCGCAGGCGCAGGCTTTTTGAAACCGCCGGCGTGGCGGAGCGCACCCACGGCTGCTTCTGGATCGCCAGCAAATCGTCATACTTCAGCGCCTGCTGATAGCGCGGGTCGTCGTCGCCAAAATCCTTACCAGGATACACATCAATGGTATTGGTGCCGATGGCGCGAATATCTGCCAGCACCATCTGCTTGGCGGCATCCCCCACCACCACGATCGACACCACCGAGGCAATACCGATAATAATGCCGAGCATGGTCAGCAGGGTACGCATTTTATTCGCCGCCATCGCTCGCCAGGCCATCACCAGCGCTTCGCGAAAGCCGCTGGTAAACTGACGCCACGCCGAAGGCTCCGCCTGCGGACGGGCGCGCAGTCCGCCGCCCTGGCGGCTGGCGGGCGGGTTGCGGACGATCTCGCCATCGCGGATCTCGACGATCCGCTCCGCCTGAGCGGCGACCTGCGGATCGTGGGTCACAATGATGACCGTGTGCCCCTGCGCTTTTAGCTGGTGCAGGATCGCCATTACCTCTTCGCCGGAATGGCTGTCCAGCGCGCCGGTCGGTTCATCAGCGAGGATCACCTCCCCGCCATTCATCAGGGCGCGGGCGATACTGACCCGCTGCTGCTGACCGCCGGACAACTGTGACGGTTGATAGTCGGCGCGCTCGCCCAGCCCCAGCCGCACCAGCAGCTCATGAGCGCGCGCCAGGCGCGCGCGCCGTTCACTGCCGGCATACACCGCCGGCACTTCGACATTCTGCGCGGCGGTCAGATGGGACAGCAAATGGTAGCGTTGAAAGATAAAGCCAAAGTGTTCCCGCCGCAGACGGGCCAGCGCATCGCCATCCAGCTGCGCGATATCGGTTCCCGCCACCCGATAGGTGCCGCTGGTGGGTTTGTCGAGGCAGCCAAGGATATTCATCAGCGTCGATTTTCCCGAGCCGGAGGCCCCGACGATCGCCACCATCTCACCCGCATGGATGCTGAGGGTGATCCCCTTCAGGACCTCAACGCTGCCGTCGCCGGAAGGATAGCTGCGACGTATATTTCGCAGCTCAAGCAGCGCCGTCATTTTGCCGCCCCGCTCGCGCTCTCGCCGACGATCACTTCGTCGCCCTCTTCCAGACCTTGCACCACTGCGACGTCGGTATCATTGCGGGCGCCAATGATAACCTCACGCTCTTTGACCTCACCGGTGCGCAACAGTCGAACGTGGTAGCGGTTATCGCCTACCGCGTCGCCCAGGGCGCTCAGCGGGATAGTAATCACGTTCTTCACCTCAGCCAGCTGAATGTGCACCTGCGCGGTCATGTCGAGGCGCAGGATCCCCTGCGGGTTCGGTACCTCGAAGCGGGCATAATAGAAGATGGCGTCATTCACTTTTTCCGGCGTCGGCAGAATGTCTTTCAGTTTACCTTCATAACGGGTAAGCGGGTCGCCCAGCACGGTAAACCACGCTTTTTGCCCCGGTCTGAGGTGGATGACATCCGCCTCAGAGACCTGCGCTTTAACCAGCATGGTGCTGAGATCCGCCAGCGTCAGAATGTTAGGCGCCTGCTGGGCGGCGATCACTGTCTGTCCCTGCAGGGTGGTAATTTGCGTCACTTCGCCGGCCATCGGCGCCAGGATCCGCGTGTAATCGAGGTTGGTCTTCGCCGTATCGAGCGTCGCCTGGTTACGCTTTATTTGCGCTTCAATAGTGCCGATCTGCGCCTGTTTCACCGCCAAATCGGTGGCCGCGGTATCAAGGTCCTGCCGCGAGACCAGCTGGCGCTGCGCCAGCTGCTGCTGACGGGCCAGAGTCACTTGCGCCAGTTTGCTCTCCGCGCGCGCCTGATTGAGCTGGGCGCGCAGCTCCATGAGCGTCGCTTCCACCTCTTTAATCTGGTTTTGCGCCTGCTCCGGATCGATAACCCCCAGCAACTGATCCTTTTTAACCTTATCGCCAATATTGACGTGCAGCGTTTTCAGCTGTCCGCTGACCTGGGCGCCGACGTCAACTTTTCGCAGGGCATCCAGTTTGCCGGTGGCCAGCACGCTCTGCTGGAGATCCCCTTTGCGAACTACCAGCGTCTGGTAGTTCGGCAGCGGCGCATTGAGGATCCGCCATCCCCAGATAGCCAGCCCCAGCACAACGATCGCCAACAGCCACCAGACGGTCCTGCGTTTTCCCTTCACTTTCATATTCCGATTCCTGCTGTTTCCCTGCCGCTCCAGGCGGTGATTCTATCGAAACCCGCTGGCAACAGGACACCCATTTTTCTCGTCAATGACGTTTTGTTTAGCTGCCGGAGAGCTTTGTGCCGCCGTAAATGACGACGACGGTGAGATTAATCGGCACGACCGCGGGCTAACCACAGCACCCGTGAGAACATTTTCTTCAGCAGCGTCGGCACAGCGTCCACGCCACGGCGGCCGGCCTCCATCGCCACCTCAATCGCCAGGTCCGGCTTGGATGAGCGATGGATGGCTTTGGTGATCACCCGCCGCATATTCATCGGGACATTATCCGGGATCTGCGCCACCCGATGATAAACGTCATCAAATCCCTGACGATACATAAAGTGTTCCATATCCAGCGCCGGCAGACTGGTCAGATGGTCGCGCTCCAGCTCGCGATCGTTATTAAGCAGACCTCGTACCGTCGCGGCATATTTTTTCCCTGCCTCATCGCCGTCCACCAGCACGTGCCACTGGATCCCCATCCGGCGGGCAAACTTGATCAATGGCTTCAGGCCGGACTGGGCGAATTCGATCACCTTAACCCCTTCGGCATCAAAATGATGACCGCACTGCCGGGCCAGTTCGTTGATAACCCAGGTTTCCGTCTCTCCCTCCACCAGCAGCCAGCAGCGGGCGAAGAGCGATGAGGCGCGATTGAAGCGGATGTGAAAAGCAATGCGCCGGCTCTCTTCGGCATTCATTCCGCCCGGCCCCAACCGCCACGCCGATACCCGCGTCGACTCACGCACCAGCCGGCAGACCTGCTCTACCGGCGTCAGGGACAGCAGCTCTCCGGAGTTGGTGGTGGTCACACGCTGCAGCGGCAACAAATTCAGCAGGTGCCAGGCGACGGAAAGCATGATCGGATGCAGACGGGTCTCGGGATCTTCAATCAACAGCAGCGGTCGCGCGTCGCGATCGAGGCGCACCGTCCCTTTCGCCTGCAGGAGGGTGGCAAAAAGCCCCAGCAGGATCACCCGATGGCTGCGCCCGCCGGGCTTGTCGATCATCCGGTTGATAATATCCAGATAACGCCAACTGCGCTGTTCATCATGGGAGCGCCGCCGCATCAGGCGATGCCGCGTCTGAGCGCTGCTTTGCTCGGCAAAGTAATGCTCAAGCAGTTGCACCATGGCCGATAGCCCCTGACGGATCTGACCGTCCGATAAATTTTGCGGATGGCTGACCAGTTCGCGGGAGAGAAAATCCAGCTGACGGGCGGTGATCTCTATCTGCGGCGAGTGCGGTACCGTCCCGTTATGGATGCGGCGCATAAAGCGCGCATCGCGCAGGCGCAGCACCGGCATCAAACGCACCAGGTGTCGGGCCAGCTCATCAATCTCCTCCAGCACCAACGCTTCGCCTTCACCATCGATAAAGCTCCGCAGGGTCATCACGCTGTCATCTTCGGCGAGCTCGCCCTCCAGGCGATAGAACACCCGGTGATACCCGTCATCGCAAGGCACCCAGCAGCGCTGAAGCGGACGGAAACGCCGGACCCGATGGCGGCCTGGCTCCGTTTCGCGGAAGGTCAGGATAATATGCAAATGGTGTTCGCGCCCCTGGATGTCGCCCGGGGGAAACCAGAAATCATCGCGAACAAAGTGATAAAGATCGAACTCCGGCGACAAAAGCAGGGTCAGCGCATCAAGCAGACTGGACTTCCCCCACGCGTTCTCCCCGATCAGGACGTTATTTTGCTCCAGCATCAACGACAAACGATTGATACCGCGAAAACCGACGATTTCTACGCGCTCAAGAAGCATATCCCCTCCGCTACACCACCACTCTCCTTCAGTAATCAACAGTATAGCGAGGGCGGAGGCAAGATGACACTCTGCTTAATCGCATCCGTGGCTCATATTCAGCGGATTAAATATATTCATAAAATTACTCACTTATCGCCTATTACCGACTGTTGATTATTCATCAAGCAAAATAGTTTTATTTCAGGCGTTATGATCTACACTATTGATAATCTTCCATGGATAAAGGAAAGGCTAAACTGGCAAAAGGAATCCACTCACCTTGCCCTAAATCAAATAATATCAATATATTTAACTGGCTCCGGGATGGCGATTATCTCTAGAATAACGCCGCTTTATTTTTATCGTCATCCCTTATCACGATAAATAAAGACCGGCACGGTCCGCTCGTGCGCGTAAACAATTTAATTGAGGTGGTTATGTTCAGAAAATTAGCAGCCGAATGCTTCGGCACCTTCTGGCTTGTATTTGGCGGCTGCGGTAGCGCCGTGCTCGCCGCGGCTTTCCCCGAGCTTGGTATTGGTTTTGCCGGCGTCGCGCTGGCATTTGGCTTAACGGTATTAACCATGGCGTTTGCGGTCGGCCATATTTCCGGGGGGCATTTCAACCCGGCGGTCACCTTAGGCCTGTGGGCCGGCGGCCGTTTTCCGGCAAAAGAGGTCATTGGCTATATTATCGCTCAGGTGGTCGGCGGAATTATTGCCGCGGCGGTGCTGTACGTGGTTGCCAGCGGTAAAGCCGGCTTTGATGCCGCCGCCAGTGGCTTCGCCTCCAACGGCTATGGCGAACACTCCCCGGGCGGCTTCTCCATGCTGTCGGCTATCGTCATTGAAATTGTCCTGACCTGCGGCTTCCTGCTGGTTATTCATGGCGCGACCGATAAACATGCGCCGGCGGGCTTTGCCCCCATCGCCATCGGCCTGGCGCTGACCCTCATCCATTTGATCAGCATTCCAGTCACCAACACCTCGGTCAACCCGGCGCGCAGCACCGCGGTGGCAATTTTCCAGGGCGGCTGGGCGCTGCAGCAGCTGTGGCTGTTCTGGGTCATGCCAATCGTCGGCGGGATCCTCGGCGGCGTGCTGTATCGCACCCTGCTGGAAAAACGCGATTAACGCTTTTCAAAGCCCGGGTCTCCGGGCTTTTTCTTTCTGGCGACAGCTTTACTCGGCCCGGTGATTTGGGTAGTGTCATGGGCGCTATTCTCATCATGCAAGGGCTGCATCGTTCATGTTTTCGGGACTCTTTATTATTCTGTTGCCGCTGGTCGTCGGCTATTTACTGCCTCTTCGTCACTCCTCCGCGCTAAAGCTGATAAACCGCATGCTCAGCTGGATTGTCTATGTAATCCTTTTTTTTATGGGTATCAGCCTGGCGTTCCTCGACAATCTGGCCAGCAACCTGCTGGCAATATTGCATTACGCCGCGGTGAGCGTGGTTATCATTTTACTGTGTAATATCGCCGCCCTGCTGTGGCTGGAAAGTAAAATGCCATGGCGCAGTCAGCATCGTCAGGAGAAATTACCCTCGCGCCTGGCCATGGCCCTGGAATCGCTGCAGCTGTGCGGTGTGGTCGTGCTCGGTTTTCTGCTCGGTCTGACCAGACTGCCTTTTTTACAGCACGCGACAGAAGCCAGCGAATATACGTTGATTTTTCTCCTGTTCCTCGTCGGTATCCAATTACGCAATAATGGAATGAGTCTGCGACAAATAGTCCTTAACCGCCGGGGAATGATCGTCGCCGTGGTGGTTACGGCCAGTTCATTACTCGGCGGGATACTTAACGCCTTTATTCTCGGTTTGCCGTTAAAGACCGGTCTGGCAATGGCCAGCGGTTTCGGCTGGTATTCGCTCTCCGGTATTTTACTCACCGAATCCTTTGGCCCGGTGATCGGTAGCGCGGCGTTCTTTAACGATCTCTGTCGCGAGCTGCTGGCCATCATGTTAATTCCGGGCCTTATTCGCCGCAGCCGCTCCACGGCGCTGGGGCTGTGCGGCGCCACCTCGATGGACTTCACCTTACCGGTACTGCAGCGTTCCGGCGGCGTCGAAATCGTCCCTGCCGCCATCGTGCACGGTTTTCTGCTTAGTTTGCTGGTCCCGATCCTGATCGCCTTTTTTACCGCCTGAGCACCCGCTGGCGGCAGCCCTCCTGCCGCCAAATTTGCGCTAAATCAATCTCCCTTTAAGTTGTCTGAGAAATACCTTTTCACCCGTTGCCGCGCGGCATAACCTTAAACATGTATATCAAATATAACTTTAAAGGTGTGACCATGTTTTGTGTGCAATGTGAACAAACCATTCGTACCCCAGCCGGCAACGGCTGCTCTTACGCGCAGGGGATGTGCGGTAAAACAGCGGAAACCTCGGACCTGCAGGATCTGCTGATTGCGTCACTGCAAGGCCTGTCCGCCTGGGCGCTTAAAGCGCGCGAATATGGCATTATCGATCATCAGGTCGACAGCTTTGCCCCTCGCGCCTTCTTCTCCACCCTGACTAACGTTAACTTCGATTCCCCGCGCATCGTCGGCTACGCCCGCCAGGCAATTGCCTTGCGTGAGGCGCTGAAAGCGCAATGCCTGGCGATCGATGCCAGCGCCGCGGTCGACAGCCCGGTCGCCGACCTGCAGCTGGTCAGCGACGATCTGGGCGACCTGCAGCGTCAGGCGGCGGACTATACCCCGAATAAAGATAAAGCCGCCATCGGCGAGAATATTCTCGGTCTGCGCCTGCTGTGCCTGTACGGTCTGAAGGGTGCGGCGGCCTATATGGAGCACGCCCACGTGCTCGGCCAGTACGACAACGCTATCTATGCCCAGTACCATAAAATCATGGCATGGCTGGGCACCTGGCCTGCGGATATGAATGCGCTGCTCGAATGTTCGATGGAAATCGGCCAGATGAACTTCAAAGTGATGAGCATCCTCGACGCCGGTGAAACGACCAAATACGGCCATCCGACGCCGACTCAGGTCAACGTTAAAGCCACCGAAGGGAAGTGCATCCTGATCTCCGGCCACGATCTGAAGGATCTGTATAACCTGCTGGAGCAGACGGAAGGCACCGGCGTCAACGTCTATACTCATGGCGAAATGCTGCCGGCTCACGGCTATCCGGAGCTGCGTAAATTCAAACATCTGATTGGCAACTACGGCAGCGGCTGGCAAAACCAGCAGGTGGAGTTCGCCCGCTTCCCGGGCCCCATCGTGATGACCTCTAACTGCATCATCGACCCGACCGTCGGCGCCTACGACGATCGCATCTGGACTCGCAGCATCGTCGGCTGGCCGGGTGTGAACCATCTGGAAGGCGAAGACTTCTCCCCGGTCATTGCCCAGGCGCAGCAGATGGCGGGCTTCCCGTACAGCGAAATCCCGCATCTGATCACCGTCGGCTTTGGCCGTCAGACCCTGCTTGGCGCGGTGGATACGCTGATCGATCTGGTCAGTCGTGAAAAACTGCGCCATATCTTCCTCGTCGGCGGCTGCGACGGCGCCCGCGGGGAGCGTAACTACTTCACCGATTTCGCCACCAGCGTGCCGGATGACTGCCTGATCCTGACCCTGGCCTGTGGTAAATACCGCTTCAACAAACTGGACTTTGGCGATATCGAAGGGCTGCCGCGCCTGGTCGACGCCGGGCAGTGTAATGACGCTTACTCGGCGATTATTCTGGCGGTCACGCTGGCGGAGAAACTGGGCTGTGGCGTCAACGATCTGCCGCTGTCGCTGGTGCTCTCCTGGTTCGAACAGAAAGCGATCGTCATCCTGCTGACGCTGCTGTCGCTGGGTGTGAAAAACATCGTCACCGGTCCGACGGCGCCAGGTTTCTTCACCCCGGATCTGCTGGCGGTCCTCAATGAGAAGTTTGGTCTGCGTTCCGTGACCACCGTGGAACAAGATATGCAGCAGCTGCTGAGCGCTTAAGGAGTCCCTGATGACTATGCCAACCTCCCAGTGCCCGTGGCGGATGCAGGTTCACCACATTCACCAGGAAACCCCGGACGTGTGGACCCTTTCGCTGCTGTGCCACGATTACTATCCGTACCGCGCTGGCCAGTACGCTCTGGTTAGCGTGCGTAACTCGGCGGAAACGCTGCGCGCCTATACCCTCTCCTCGACGCCGGGGGTCAGCGAATACATTACGCTGACCGTTCGCCGTATTGACGAGGGTACGGGTTCGCAGTGGTTAACCCGCGAGGTCAAACGCGGCGATTACCTTTGGCTGTCCGATGCGATGGGCGAGTTTACCTGCGACGATAAAGCGGAAGATAAATTCCTGCTGCTGGCCGCCGGTTGCGGCGTGACACCGATCATGGCGATGCGCCGCTGGCTGGCTAAGCATCGACCGCAGGCCGACGTACAGGTGATTTATAACGTGCGTTCGCCGGAAGATGTAATCTTTGCCGAAGAGTGGCGCAACTACCCGGTCACCCTGGTAGCGGAGCACAACGCGACGCACGGTTTTGTCGCCGGCCGTCTGACCCGGGAGATGCTGCAGAGCGTGCCGGATTTAGCCAGCCGCACCGTGATGACCTGCGGCCCGGCGCCTTATATGGAGAAGGTCGAGCAGGATGTTGCCGCCCTGGGCGTCACCCGCTTCTTTAAGGAAAAATTCTTCACCCCGGTGGCTGAGGCCGCCACCAGCGGGCTGAAATTTACTAAACTGCAGCCGGCGCGCGAGTTTTACGCGCCGGTGGGCACTACGCTGCTCGACGCGCTGGAGAGCAATAAAGTGCCGGTGACCGTCGCCTGCCGCGCCGGCGTCTGCGGCTGCTGCAAAACCAAAGTGGTTTCCGGGAAGTACAGCGTCACCAGCACCATGACGCTGACCGACGCCGAAATCGCCGACGGCTATGTGCTGGCCTGCTCCTGTCATCCGCAGAGCGATCTGGTTCTCGCCTGAGGTCAAAATCCCCGGTGGCGCTACCGCTTACCGGGGCTACAGCGCTGTGCGATTTGGTAGCCCAGAGAAGGCGCAATGCGCCGCCTCCGGGAAAATCCCTGGCGACAATAAACAAACGCTCAGGCGACATGAGATAAACGCTTTCCCGGACTGAAAAAATTGCAAATCGCCAACAGTATCGACTTTACGCCCCAGGACGAATGAGGCATTTTTACCGCCAGGCCGACTGACCGGCCAGCGAATAACGCCCCGCGCCGAGTAGCGCAATCGCCAGTGCGCCAACAAAGAAATAGACCAGATTCTCAATGGCCCACGCTCCCACCGCATCAAGCGCAAACGTCTTATCTAAGCCGACCATCAGCCACGCCACCACCATGGTGAACGCCAGCACCAACGCCGCCGGGCGGGTCAGGACGCCGAGAATTAACAAGCAGGGAGCGACCACTTCCCCCACCAGCACACCGTAGGCGATAAACCCGGGCAATCCCTGCGCCGCCAGCATCCCGCTAATGCCATCCACACCATCTATCAGCTTATGGATTCCATGGAAAAGCATTAAGCCGCCGACGGCAAGTCGTAACAAGAGTTTACCGGCGTCATCATGCGACAGCCTGCAATTTACTGTGTTTAACAATCCTTTAACCATTTGATGTGCATCCTGTTTTGCATCCTGTGTACTTCCAGAGTATGCGCAGCCGGAGAGGAATAAAACCAGCAAAAAATCAGGGGTAATCGGTTACATTGCGGTCAGTTTCATCTAAGCTTGAAGGCGTTATCAAAAAAAGGAGATGGAGATCATGAAACAGACCGTGGCGGCATACATTGCCAAAACGCTGGAACAGGCCGGCGTGAAACGTATCTGGGGCGTCACCGGAGATTCCCTCAATGGATTGAGCGATAGCCTTAACCGCATGGGCACCATCGACTGGATGCCCACCCGGCACGAAGAGGTCGCCGCTTTCGCCGCTGGCGCGGAAGCGCAGCTGACCGGCGAGCTGGCGGTCTGCGCCGGCTCCTGCGGACCGGGCAACCTGCATCTGATTAACGGTTTGTTTGACTGTCATCGCAACCATGCCCCGGTACTGGCCATCGCCGCCCACATCCCATCCAGCGAAATCGGCAGCGGCTATTTTCAGGAAACCCATCCTCAGGAGCTGTTCCGCGAGTGCAGCCATTACTGCGAACTGGTCTCCACGCCGGAGCAGATCCCGCAGGTGCTGGCAGTGGCGATGCGTAAGGCAGTGATTAACCGCGGCGTCTCGGTGGTGGTGCTACCCGGCGATGTGGCACTGAAGGCCGCCCCGGAAAGCGCCAGCAGCCACTGGTATCATGCGCCGCTGCCGACGGTCACCCCGGCGGAAGAAGAGCTGCGCAAGCTGGCGCAGCTTATTCGCTACTCCAGCAATATCGCGCTCATGTGCGGCAGCGGTTGCGCCGGCGCCCACCAGGAACTGGTGGAGTTCGCAGCCAAAATTAAAGCCCCCATCGTCCACGCCCTGCGCGGCAAAGAGCACGTGGAGTACGACAACCCGTACGATGTGGGCATGACCGGGCTGATTGGCTTCTCTTCTGGCTTCCACACCATGATGAACGCCGATACCCTGATCCTGCTGGGCACCCAGTTCCCCTATCGCGCCTTCTACCCAACCGACGCGAAAATTATCCAGATCGACATCAACCCCGGCAGCATCGGCGCACACAGTAAGGTCGACATGGCGCTGGTGGGCGATATTAAATCGACGCTGAAGGCGCTGCTGCCGCTGCTGGAAGAGAAAACCGATCGCCACTTCCTCGATAAGGCGCTGGAGCACTATCGCGACGCGCGAAAAGGGCTCGACGATCTGGCTAAACCCAGCGATAAAGCCATTCACCCGCAATATCTGGCGCAGCAGATCAGTCATTTTGCCGATGAAGATGCCATTTTCACCTGCGATGTCGGCACCCCGACCGTCTGGGCGGCACGCTATCTCAAAATGAATGGTAAACGCCGCCTGCTGGGCTCGTTCAACCACGGCTCAATGGCCAACGCCATGCCGCAGGCCATCGGCGCCAAGGCCACTGCGCCGGAGCGGCAGGTAGTGGCCATGTGCGGCGACGGCGGGTTCAGCATGCTGATGGGCGATTTTCTGTCGCTGGCGCAGATGAAGCTGCCGGTGAAGATTGTCATCTTTAACAACAGCGTGCTGGGCTTCGTGGCGATGGAAATGAAGGCCGGGGGCTATCTCACCGACGGTACGGAGCTCCACGATACCAACTTCGCCCGCATCGCCGAGGCCTGCGGTATCAAAGGTATACGCGTTGAAAAAGCCTCCGAGGTGGATGAAGCGCTGCAGACCGCCTTCCGCACCGACGGTCCGGTGCTGGTCGACGTCGTCGTCGCCAAAGAGGAACTGGCGATCCCGCCGCAGATCAAGCTGGAGCAGGCCAAAGGCTTTAGCCTGTATATGCTGCGGGCGATCATCAGCGGGCGCGGCGATGAGGTCATCGAACTGGCGAAAACCAACTGGCTCAGGTAAAACAGAAGCAATACGTTGAACCAGACCAAGGAAAAGCCGTGATCGATTTACGCAGTGATACCGTTACCCGTCCCGGGCGCGCCATGCTGGAGGCCATGATGGCCGCCCCGGTCGGGGACGATGTGTATGGCGACGACCCTACCGTCAATGAACTGCAGCGCTATGCCGCCGACCTGGCCGGCAAAGAAGCGGCGCTATTTCTACCCACCGGCACCCAGGCCAACCTCGTTGGCCTGCTCAGCCATTGCCAGCGCGGCGAAGAGTATATCGTCGGCCAGGGGGCGCATAACTATCTGTACGAAGCCGGCGGCGCGGCGGTCCTCGGCAGTATTCAGCCGCAGCCGATCGACGCCGCGGCGGATGGTTCGCTGCCTCTGGATAAAGTGGCAGCGAAAATCAAACCCGACGATATCCATTTTGCCCCCACCCGCCTGCTGAGCCTGGAAAACACCCATAACGGTAAGGTGCTGCCGCGCGACTATCTGCAGGAAGCCTGGGCGTTTACCCGCCAGCGCAATCTGGCGCTGCACGTCGACGGCGCACGCATCTTTAACGCCGTGGTGGCCTACGGCTGCGAGTTACGCGATATCGCCCAATACTGCGACTCCTTCACCATCTGCCTGTCAAAGGGGCTTGGCGCTCCGGTAGGCTCGCTGCTGCTCGGCAGCGAGGCGTACATTCGCCGCGCCGTCCGCTGGCGGAAAATGGTCGGCGGCGGGATGCGCCAGGCGGGCATCCTGGCCGCCGCCGGGCTGTACGCGCTGAAAAATAACGTGCAGCGCCTGCAGGAGGATCATGACAACGCCGCGTGGATGGCGGAGCAGCTGCGTGCTATCGGCGCCGACGTCACCCGTCACGATACCAACATGCTGTTCGTTCGCGTCGGCGAAGAGCAGGCCCCGGCGCTCGGCAAGTTTATGCAGGCGCAGGGGGTATTGATTAACGCCTCGCCTGTTGTCCGTCTGGTCACTCACCTGGATGTCAACCGTCAGCAGCTGAGCGAGGTGGTCGCCCACTGGCAGGCTTTTTTACAACGCTAAGGAGTCAGGCGTGTCGCAATCAGTTCTGGTGCTCGGCGCCAGCGGCTATATTGGCCAGCATTTAGTGCGCGCATTAAGCGCGCGGGGCTATCCGGTGCTGGCGGCGGCACGCCATATCGACCGATTGCAAAAACTCGCTTTGCCCGGCGTTACCTGCCGGTCAGTCGATCTCAATCAACCGCAGGACCTGCCTGCGCTACTCACCGGTATCGATACCCTTTATTATCTGGTCCACGGCATGGGCGAAGGCGGTGATTTTATCGCCCATGAGCGGCGGGTGGCGACGTATGTGCGCGATGCCCTGCGTCAGTCATCAGTGCGCCAGGTGATATTTCTCAGTTCGCTGCAGGCCCCGGCGCAGGAGCAGTCCGACCATCTGCGCGCTCGTCAGATTACCGGCGATCTCCTGCGTGAGTCGGGCGTGCCGGTGACCGAGCTGCGGGCCGGGATTATCGTCGGCGCCGGCTCCGCCGCCTTCGAGGTGATGCGCGACATGGTTTATAACCTGCCGGTGCTAACCCCTCCGCGCTGGGTACGTTCGCGTACCACCCCTGTCGCGCTGGAAAACCTGCTCGTTGACCTGGTTGAGCTGCTGAATCATCCCTCCGATGCGCACCGCGTCTTCGAAGCCGCCGGTCCGGAGGTGTTAAGCTATCAGCAGCAGTTCATTCGCTTTATGGCCGTCAGCGGTAAACATCGCCCGCTCATTCCCATTCCCCTGCCGACGCGCTGGATCTCGGTGTGGTTCCTCAATGTCATCACCTCGGTGCCGCCGACCATCGCCAAGGCGCTGATTCAGGGGCTGAAGCACGATCTAATCGCTGACGATCGGGCGCTGCGGGCGTTGATCCCGCAAACGCTGATCCCCTTCGATCAGGCGGTTCGCCGCACGCTGAAAGAAGAAGAGCAGTTAGTAAACTCCAGCGACTGGGGCTACGACGATCAGGCTTTCGCCCGCTGGCGACCGGAGTACGGCTACTATCCGAAGCAGGCAGGTTGCACCGTCGTCACTCAGGCAAGCCGCCAGGCCCTGTGGCAGGTCGTTAACCAAATCGGCGGTGAAGAGGGGTATTTTTTCGGCAATCTGCTGTGGAAAACCCGCGGCGCGATGGATCTGCTGGTCGGCCACCGGCTGGCCAAAGGGCGGCCGCAGCGCGCTTATCTGCAAACCGGCGATACGGTCGACAGCTGGAAGGTAATTATCGTGGAGGAAGAAAAACAGCTCACCCTGCTATTCGGTATGAAAGCGCCCGGGCTGGGCCGATTAAGCTTTACCATTAACGATAAAGGCGATCGTCGTGAACTGGACGTGCGCGCCTGGTGGCACCCGCACGGTATGCCAGGCCTGATCTACTGGCTGCTGATGATCCCGGCGCACCTGTTTATTTTCCGCGGTATGGCGCAACGCATCGCCCGGCTGGCCGAACAAATCTCAGGCAGAGTCGAAGGATAAGCGTTATTCTTTCATGATTCTCATTGCATAGTCGGGAGAATCACGGAAAAATGCGCACGAAATTCTTTTCTGGGACAGTAGAGTGATATGAAGGTACTGGTTACCGGTGCGACCAGCGGATTAGGCCGCAACGCAGTGGAATATCTGCGCAACAAGGGCATCAGCGTGCGAGCGACCGGGCGCAACGAAGCGATGGGCAAGCTTCTGAGCAAAATGGGGGCGGAATTCATCCCGGCAGATTTAACCGAGCTGGTCTCTTCGCAGGCTAAAGTGATGCTCGCCGGTATCGATACCCTATGGCACTGCTCCAGCTTTACCTCGCCATGGGGCACTCAGCAGGCTTTCGATCTCGCTAACGTCCGCGCCACCCGTCGTCTGGGCGAATGGTCAGTGGCATGGGGAGTGCGCAATTTCGTCCATATCTCTTCGCCATCGCTCTATTTTGATTATCACCATCATCGTGATATCCAGGAAGATTTCCGTCCACACCGCTTCGCCAACGAGTTTGCCCGCAGCAAGGCGGCCAGCGAGGAGGTGATCAACCTGCTAGCGCAGGCCAACCCGCATACCCGTTTTACCATTCTGCGGCCGCAGAGCCTGTTTGGGCCGCACGACAAAGTCTTTATCCCCCGGCTGGCGCAAATGATGCAGCATTATGGCAGCGTCCTGCTCCCGCGCGGCGGCAGTGCGCTGGTCGACATGACCTATTATGAAAACGCCGTACATGCGATGTGGCTGGCGAGCCAGCCGGCCTGCGATCATCTTCCCTCCGCCCGCGCGTGGAATATCAGCAACGGCGAACCGCGCACCTTGCGGAGCATCGTGCAGAAATTGATCGACGAGCTCGGCATCAAATGCCGGATCCGCTCAGTTCCCTATCCGATGCTGGATATTATCGCCCGCAGCATGGAGCGCTTTGGCGATAAAACCGCCAAAGAACCCGCGTTTACCCACTACGGCGTCTCCAAGCTTAACTTTGATTTTACGCTCGATATCACCCGCGCGCAGGACGAGCTGGGCTATCAGCCGGTGGTGACGCTTGACGACGGCATCGTGCGCACCGCCGCCTGGCTTCGCGACCACGGTAAACTACACCGCTAACCCTGGCCATATTTTTCTAACAGCGCCTCGGCTATCGCTTCGGTTTGCGCATCCGCTACCCCATCCCAGCGCTGCGGACGGAAGTGCATCTGGAAGGCGATAATCACCCGCTTCTTCTGCGCGGGGGTCATCTCCGGCGTCACCTGATAGCCATAGCGCGAGAGCAAATCCAGTACGATTTCGGGGTCCACTGGCTCGCTGGCCGGCCGCCCGTTGAGATAAAAGGCCACCCGCTGCTCGTCAGGCCAGGCGCCGATCCCCTGCTGCGCCAGCTGTTGCCAGGGGAATAACGGCCCCGGATCGTCTTTGCGCTGCGGGGCGATATCCGCATGGGCGACCACATTCTGCGGCGCGATGTGGTAGCGGGCGATGATATCGCGCGCCAGCGGGATCAGAGCCGCAATCTGTTCCGGATGAAAGGGGGTAAAACTTTTGACGCCCGCCGTCTTCTGCCAGCCGCGGTTCTCCAGCTCAATGCCAATGGAGGTATCGTTAATGCGCGTACTGCCGCGCCAGTAGCTTACCCCGGCGTGCCAGGCTAAATCCTCTTCCGGCACCAGCTGCCAGATCCGCGGTTTATGCTGATAACGCGGGGGCTGTTCAGGAATTAAATAGTGGGAGCTGACCTCTTTATCGGTCAACGTGGCCAGCGAGACATCAAAATTGTCAGCCGTATAGTGGATCACTAACACTTTTATTCGCGGATAGGCAGCCTGCGCCGGATGACGGGTGTCCAGCTGGTATCCGCCGCGATCGATAATGCCCTTTTCCCCAGCGCAGCCGGTTAGCAGCAGCGCCAGCAGCACGATCCGCATCATCCGTTTCATCCCTTCTCCCTTGCCCGGCAGCGTCTCCGGGTTAATAAGACCATTGATTACGTCCTTTATTTTTCGCCTGATACAGCGCACTGTCCGCCCGGGCGATCAGCGTCTCTATCGGGACCGTGCCATCGGAGGCGACGATCCCGATACTCACGGTGACCTCCGACGCCACCGCCGAAGCGGCGTGCGGTAGGCCTGCCTCGCGGATCTTCTGCTGAATGCGCTCGGCAATAGCGGTGGCATGCGCTAAGGACACCCCGGGCAACACGACGACAAACTCTTCGCCGCCGTAGCGAGCCACCAGATCGCCCTCCGCCCGGACCGCCATTTTAAGCACCTGCGCGACAGAAGATAAGCACTCATCACCAGCCTGATGGCCATAGCGATCGTTATAGCGCTTAAAATAATCGACATCGATCATCATCAGCGCCAGCGGCGTTTTTTGCTGCCAGATCGCCGCCAGGTAAGCATTGAGCGCCCGACGGTTAGCGGTTCCGGTTAAGGCATCCTGGTTGGCGATACTTTCCAGCCGCTGAATAAGCTGCATATTCTCCTGGTGGGTATCCCAGGCTTCGTCATACCAGCGCTGCAAAATACGTCGGCCATACAGCAAAATCGCGGTAAAAATGGCCCAGAGGATCAAAAAGCGGATCTCGGTGTGATAGTGGAGCTGTATTCCCGCCAGCAAGGCGGTCACCCATAGCGGCAGCATAAAAGCGGTTATGCCGGGCCAATGGTGATACAGCGCGGTGAGGCCGGTAGTCATTAATATCACCAGCAGCGGCCAGGCAAAGGGCAAGGTCCAGAAAAAAATAAAACAATAATTACTCAGGGACCAGCACAGACTGAGCGCCAGCAGCAGCCCGGTGATGATATTCAACGTATATCGTCCCTGCGCCAGTCGCGGCGTGAGGGCAATAATCACTAAAATGGCCGAAATGATAATAACCGCAATCAACGCCGCTTCGATATAAGGAATAACCGCCCGGTGCGTCAGTAGCCTCTTATCAAAATAGGTAAAGATAAAATTGCGGAAGAAAATCATTAACGCAAAAGCGATATTGACAAAGGCCAGCCAGGGCATACTCATGGACAGCGCATGGCGCTGGACATTATCTCTGGTGGCCCACAACGCGGCTCGCTGCTGCCGGGCGCGCTCTCGCTTATTTGTTAACATCTTAACTCCCTGGTGACCTGCATGACCATGGGCGCAGCCCCTGCTTTTCTATATGATAAACCATGTTACCGGGAATGTCTGTCAGCGCCCTATCCCCTCAGCTCCGGCCTCTCAGGGTGATTTTCAGCTAACGACCGAAGAAAATAGCCTGGTCCGCTCCCGATAGGTAACCGGCTCAAAAAACAAGCATCAGCACTGCGAAATACGTCATCTTTTTGCTAAAAAGCGTTAACTAATCGTCATTAAATTGCAGCATTTTGCTTACAAAAAGCAGTGTGAGTTCAATCTGAATCATTCATTGGTGAATGCAAACAAGAGCATGATGATAGCGAGATAAACAATAGGGGCTAAGAATATTAAATATGCAGCTTTAGTGGCAGGTACAGCATTGTTTTAAGCGGCCAATGCCGTCTCCGCAGAAATTTTAACAAAACAGCTTTTGATAAAGTCCATACGCAATATACCAAAATCGGCGCCATTTCCTCTACTGGTCAAACCGCATCCAACGATGCCCGTGAAGAGCTGATTAAAAAAACAAATGAACAAGGGGGGCGTCATTGTCCCCTCCTCCGGTAATACGGATAAAAAAATGCACGTCGCCACTCGCATCTATAAGAAGAAATAATTACCCTTATCTTTCAAGAGCCATTTCCCTATTTTACGGGGCAATATTTCTTGTTCACGGGAAAATTAAGTTTATTTTTATACTGCCCTGCCTTTTAGCGCCTGACGGAATTCTGTCATCCCCGTGCCGATTTCCCGCCCTAAGGCTGTAGCCACATCAAGGTCTTAGCTCTTTGCGTCAAGTACAATCCGCACGCTATACGCTATGCTTTAACGGAAACTGAAAACGTAGTTCGCTTATAAGGAAATCATCATGCGCTACAAACTTTTTGCTGTACTTCTCCCTTGCGCGCTGGCGCTCAGCGCCTGTACGACCGTCACCCCGGCCTATAAAGATAATGGCACCCGCAGCGGCCCCTGCGTCGAAGGCGGCCCTGACGACGTAGCGCAAAAATTCTACGACACCCAGATCCAGAATCGTACTCAGGATCCGGCGGCGCTGCGCCCCTATCTGAGCGACGGCCTGGCGCAGTTACTCAATGACGCCCGCCAGGATCCCGCCAACAGCAAATTACTGCAGGCTAATCCGTTCTCCAGCAGCAGCACCCCGGCAGACAGCGCCGTGGTCGCCAGCGCCTCCACCATCCCGAACCGCGATGCGCGCAATATTCCGCTGCGCGTCGATCTGAAACAGGGCACCCAGAGCTGGAAAGATGAAGTGCTGATGATCCAGGAAGGCCAGTGCTGGGCCGTCGATGACGTTCGCTATCTCGGCAACAACAGCCATGCGCCAGCCGGGACGCTGCGACAGAGTCTGGAGAAACGCTGATTCCGGAGTTGAAGCGACGCCGCTGAAACGATAACCCCGGTAAAATGTCGGTATTCGCCCCAGGAATGCCGACATTTGCGCCCCCCTCACCCACCAGGCCATATTTTGTGCTAATTTTAAAGCTAAACGTGGTTTAGATTTAACTTTTAACGCATAAATATTGCATAACTATTCTGCCAAAGGTAGTATTTGCGGCCTCAATAGCTATTCGTATCAGACTGCCCAGATGAGTATTAAACTAAACGGCATTAATTGCTTCTACGGCGCGCACCAGGCGCTGTTCGACATCACGCTGGATTGCCCGCAGGGGGAAACGCTGGTGCTGCTCGGCCCCAGCGGTGCCGGGAAGAGCTCGCTGCTGCGCGTACTCAACCTGCTGGAGATGCCGCGGTCCGGTTCGTTATCCATCGCCGGCAACCAATTCGACTTCACCAGAGCGCCGTCCGATAAAGCGATTCGCGAGCTGCGTCAGAACGTCGGCATGGTCTTTCAGCAATACAACCTGTGGCCGCACCTGACGGTACAGCAGAACCTGATCGAGGCCCCCTGTCGCGTACTGGGGTTAAGCAAGGATCAGGCGCTGGCTCGCGCAGAGAAGCTGCTGGAGCGCCTGCGTCTGAAGCCGTACAGCGATCGTTACCCGCTGCATTTATCCGGCGGCCAACAACAGCGGGTGGCCATCGCCCGCGCGCTGATGATGGAGCCGCAGGTTCTGCTGTTCGATGAGCCTACCGCGGCGCTCGACCCGGAAATCACTGCCCAGATCGTCAGCATCATCCGCGAGCTGGCTGAAACCGGCATTACCCAGGTTATCGTCACCCACGAAGTTGAAGTGGCGCGCAAGACGGCCAGCCGGGTGGTGTATATGGAAAATGGCCATATCGTCGAGCAAGGGGATGCCTCCTGCTTCACGCATCCGCAAACTGACGCGTTTAAAAACTATCTTTCACATTGATGTTTTTCGGGGAAATGACGATGAAAAAAGTACTGATTGCCGCCCTGCTCGCAGGCATGAGCCTCTCCGCTTCCGCCGCGCAGACCATTCGTTTCGCCACCGAGGCCTCTTACCCTCCGTTTGAGCTGGTGGACGCCAACAACCAGATCGTCGGTTTCGATGTCGATCTGGCGAACGCGTTGTGTAAAGAGATCGACGCCACCTGTACCTTCACCAACCAGGCCTTTGACAGCCTGATCCCGGGACTGAAATTCCGCCGTTTCGACGCGGTCATGGCCGGGATGGACATCACGCCGGAGCGTGAAAAGCAGGTGCTGTTCTCTACCCCGTATTATGACAACTCGGCGCTGTTCGTCGGCCAGCAGGGTAAGTTCACCAGCATTGACCAGCTGAAGGGCAAAAAAGTGGGCGTGCAGAACGGCACCACCCACCAGAAATTCATCACCGATAAACATCCGGAAATCACTACCGTGCCTTACGACAGCTACCAGAATGCGAAGCTGGACCTGCAGAACGGTCGTATCGACGCGGTCTTTGGTGACACCGCCGTGGTGACCGAATGGCTGAAGAGCAATCCGAAGCTGGCGGCCGTGGGCGATAAAGTGACCGACAAAGCCTATTTCGGCACCGGGCTGGGCATTGCCGTACGTCAGGGCAACACCGACCTGCAGCAGAAATTTAACGCTGCGCTGGAAAAAGTGAAGAAAGACGGCACTTACCAGACCATCTATAACAAATGGTTCCAGAAGTAAGACTGAATGAACGAAATTTTTCCATTAGCAAGCGCCGCCGGGATGACCGTCGGCCTTGCCGTTTGCGCGCTCGTCATTGGCCTGGTCCTGGCGATGCTCTTTGCGGTACTGGAGTCAGTGAAATGGCGCCCGGTAGCCTGGCTTGCAACCGGCATAGTGACCATCCTGCGCGGGCTACCGGAAATTCTGGTGGTGCTGTTTATCTATTTCGGCTCTTCCCAGCTGCTGCTGACGCTCTCTGACGGTTTCACCATCCCGCTCGGGTTCACGCAGATCCCGGTGCAGATGCAGATTGAGAACTTTGACGTCAGCCCGTTCCTCTGCGGGGCGATCGCCCTGTCGCTGCTGTATGCCGCTTACGCCTCGCAAACGCTGCGCGGCGCGCTGAAAGCGGTTCCGCAGGGCCAGTGGGAGTCCGGCCAGGCGCTGGGGCTGTCGAAAGCGGCCATATTCTTCCGGCTGGTGATGCCGCAGATGTGGCGCCATGCCCTGCCCGGCCTCGGTAACCAGTGGCTGGTGCTGCTGAAGGACACCGCGCTGGTGAGCCTGATCAGCGTCAACGATCTAATGCTGCAGACCAAAAGCATCGCCACCCGCACTCAGGAACCCTTTAACTGGTATATCATTGCGGCGGCAATCTATCTCGTCATCACCCTGTTGAGTCAATACATCCTTAAGCGGATTGACCAGCGTGCGACGCGCTTCGAACGGAGACCAGGCTGATGCTCGACTATTTACCCGAACTGCTGAAAGGACTGCATACCAGCCTGACGCTGACCGTGGCGTCGATTATCGTGGCGCTGATCCTGTCGCTGATCTTCACCATTATCCTGACCCTGAAGACGCCGGGGCTGGTATGGATAGTGCGCGGCTATATCACCTTGTTTACCGGTACGCCGCTGCTGGTGCAGATCTTCCTGATCTACTACGGCCCGGGACAGTTCCCTTCGCTGCAGGAGTATCCGTGGCTGTGGCATCTTATCTCCGAGCCGTGGCTGTGCGCCCTGATCGCTCTGTCGCTCAACAGCGCCGCCTACACCACTCAGCTGTTTTATGGCGCCATCCGGGCGATCCCCGACGGGCAATGGCAGTCCTGCAGCGCGCTGGGGATGAGTAAAAAGGATACACTGGCGATCCTGCTGCCGTACGCCTTTAAGCGTGCGCTATCGTCCTATTCCAACGAAGTGGTGCTGGTTTTCAAGAGTACCTCTCTGGCCTACACCATCACGCTGATGGAAGTGATGGGCCACGGCCAGCTGCTGTATGGACGCACCTACGACGTGATGGTGTTCGGCGCCGCCGGGATTATCTATCTCATCGTTAATGGACTGCTGACGCTGCTGATGCGCCTGGTGGAACGCAAAGCGCTGGCCTTCGAGCGACGTAGCTAGCACCTGAGCATATTGCATAAAAAGCAAACAGCAAGGCGGACAAGTCTAACACCTGTCCGTCTTTTTTTATGCCTATAAAAATATTTAATCAAATTTATTGCATATAAATTCATTTAATGGCATTGTCACTCTATGCCGCAGACACGGCGAATAATCATAAGATAGACAGACGGGAGTTCCACGATGAAAAAGTTAGTTCTGGCTGCACTGCTCACCTCTTTCGCGTTCGGCGCTGCTGCCGCGGAAAAAATCAGCTTTGGCGTCTCCGCAACCTATCCGCCGTTTGAATCGATGGACGCTAATAACCAGATTGTCGGCTTTGATATCGATCTGGCCCACGCGCTGTGCAAACAAATGCAGGCAGAATGTACCTTTACCAACCACGCGTTTGACAGCCTGATCCCGGCGCTGAAGTTCAAGAAATATGATGCGGTGATTTCCGGAATGGATATTACGCCGGAACGGAGCAAGCAGGTGGCCTTCACCGACCCGTACTACGCCAACTCGGCGCTGGTGATCGCCAAAAAAGATGCGTTCCATTCTTTCGATGACCTGAAAGGCAAACGGATCGGCATGGAAAACGGCACCACCCACCAGAAATATCTGCAGGATAAGCATCCTGAGGTGAAGACCGTCGCCTATGACAGCTACCAGAATGCGATTATCGATTTGAAAAATGGCCGTATCGACGGCGTGTTCGGCGACACCGCGGTGGTCAACGAATGGCTGAAAACTAACCCGCAGCTGGGGGCAGCCACGCCGAAAGTGACCGACCCGCAATACTTCGGCACCGGACTCGGCATTGCCGTGCGCCCGGATAACAAGGCGCTGCTGGAGAAACTGAACGCCGCGCTGAAAGCGATTAAGGCCGACGGTACCTACCAGAAAATTAGCAACCAGTGGTTCCCGGAGTAACTTTTTTCGCCGGGTGGCGCTGCGCTTACCCGGCCACCGCTCTTCCCCGTTGGCCGGGTAAGGCGTAGCCGCCACCCGGCGATTTCTCAAAGTGGCACGAAGAACCTGAACCGCGCCCCGCTTACCGACTCCACCAGTCTGATATCGCCCCCGTGCAGCTCCAGCATTCGTTTCACAATCAGCAGTCCTAACCCGCCGCGATCCTCCCGCGATGCCTGGGTTGACAACGCCGACGGCCGCTGGAACAGATCGTCGCGCAGCGCGGCATCGACGCCCGCTCCGTTGTCTGCCACTTCGACCTGAAGCTGTTGATTCTCCTGCCAGACCGCCAGACGGATCTCCCCGCCGACGGGAGTATGCCGCATCGCGTTATCGAGCAGGTTGGTCACCACCCTCTCAATCATCGACACATCGGCGTTAATCAGCGGCAGCGGTCCCGGTACATCAATATGCAGGTTCACCTCGCGCGTGCGGGCAGTTAATTCAAACTTCTGCGCCACGTCGGAAATCAGCTCCCCCATCGCGAAACGCTCGCGCTGCGGCTTAATGCCTCCATGCTCCAGTCGCGCCAGCTCAAACAGCTGCTGCGAGAGATGGCGCACTTTGTTCCCCTGGCGCAGGGCGATGGTGAGATACTGCCTGCGCTCCTCGGCGGTCAGCCATTCATCCTTCAGGGTCAGCGTTTCCAGATACCCCAGCAGCGAAGTCAGCGGCGTACGCAAATCGTGAGAGATATTGGCCACAAATTCACGGCGCTGGCGATCGCTGTCGGCCAGCCGATCCCACTGATCGGCAATCTGCCGGGCAAGGTCAATAAAGCGGTTCTCAAGCACCGCCACCTCGTTACCAGGCCGGGGCTCCGGCCTGCGGGCCGCCAGGGTTTTGATGGCGCTGATGCTGTCCTGGCCGCTCGCCGCCACCTGGGCGGTGAGCAGGCGGACCGGCCGGGTGACCCAGAACCATGCCAGCCCCCCTGCCAGCAGGCCAAACAGGGCCACCAGCAGCAGCGTCCACAGAACAATGCTCCACAGCGTTTTTTGCCAGGCGTCGGCCGCCAGCTGATTAAACGTCTCCCCCTGCAAAATGATATACAGGTAGCCGCGCAGTTGGCCGTCGACGCGCAGCGGGGCGGCGCTGAAGACTTTTCGTCCGTCGGGACTGCGCGGATCGTCGCCATACACCGGCGACGCACTGCCGGTGAGAAAAGCCTGCACCGGCGCCATGTCGATACGCTGGCGCTGGATATGGCCCGGCGGCGCCGCATCGGCCAGCAGATCGCCATCCGGCGACAGCAGATAGAGCTCCACGCTGGGATTAAAGGTCATCAGTCGGTCAAACAGCGACTTCAGGGTTTGCCGGTTGACCTCGCCGTGGGCGTCCAGCAACGGCTCGCGGGCGACAATCTGTTGAGCCAGCCCGGACGACAGACGCTGCACCATAGCGTTGCCATACTGCGCGCTGCTGTGTAACTGGACGGCGCATACCGCCACCGCGCACAGCATCAGCAGGGAAACCACCACCAGCGCCAGCCGCTGGCTGAGGCTCAGGCGGCGGATCACGGGGCGGCCTCTTGCGTCACCGGGGCGAACTTATAGCCTTTTCCCCAGACGGTAAGAATGATGTCCGGCTCGGCCGGGTCACGTTCGATTTTACTGCGCAGGCGGTTGATATGGGTATTGACGGTATGCTCATAGCCCTCGTGCTGATATCCCCAGACCTGCTCCAGCAGCGCCAGGCGGGAAAACACTTCCCCTGGGTGGCGGGCGAAGTAATACAGCAGGTCGAATTCACGCGGCGTGAGGTCCACCGTCTCGCCGCGCAGCTTCACTTCGCGCGACAGCGGGTCGATGCTCAGGCCATGGCAGGACAGGCGCCCGGCGTCCATCAGCAGATTCTGCCCCATCGCCTCCTGGCGACGAAACAGCGCTTTGACGCGGGCGATAAGCTCCAGCAATGAAAAGGGCTTCGCCAGATAGTCGTCGGCGCCCATCTCCAGGCCCAGCACGCGGTGCATTTCGCTGGTACGAGCGCTGATGATAATCACCGGCAGGTAGCGGGTCATCTGGCGGATACGCCGGCATATCTCCAGACCATCGACGCCGGGCAGCATCAAATCGAGGATCACCGCATCCCAGACCTGCGTCTCCAGCCGGGCGAGGGCCTGGCCGCCGTCGGCTTCATGGACGATCTGATAGCCCTCATCCTGAAGATTGAGCCGCAGCAGCGTGGCTATATCCTCGTCATCTTCTACCAGCAGAATGGTTTTGGCCATTAGATTCCCCCCACCAATAACAAAACATGCTGCGTCAAGCTTACCCGATTTCAGCGGCGCAAAGCCTTCACATTTTGTTTAAACTTCGCGGACCAGCAGGGTCAGCACTTCGTAGTGGGCGGTGTGAGGGAACATATCAAACAGCTGGACCCGCTCAACGCGATAGCCGCTAAGACGAGCGATATCGGTCGCCATGGTGCGGGCGTTACAGCTGGAATAGATAATATAGGGCGGCGCCATGCGGCTTAAATAGTCGCATAGTTCAGCGCCAATACCGCGGCGCGGCGGGTTAACCAGCACCAGCTGCGGGGCATCCGCTTCGTGAGTGGCGAACTGCGTCGAGTCCAGCGCCTGAAAATGCAGATTGCTGAGCCCCAGCTGCGCGGCTGACTGTCTGGCGCAGGCGATGGCTTCCGGGGCGATCTCGATACCGGTCAGGCGCATCGTCGGCGTCGCGCAATGCAGGCCAAATCCCCCAACGCCGCAAAACAGATCCCACATATGCTGGACCGGCAGCGCGCGCACCCAGTCGCGGGCCGTGGCGTACAGCCGGCTGGCTACCGTCGGGTTAGTCTGAAAGAAGCTTTGCGGGCGGATCCACAGCGGCACCCCATTAAAGACCTCCCCCAGCGCCTGCTGTTCGGTGAAGAAGATCTCCTGCTCGCCTTCCATGATTGCCATATGCACCGGCTGGATATTCGCCGTGATCACGCTGAGCTGCGGCAGCTGTGCCTGTAGCCACGGCAGCGCGGCGCGCAGCTGAGCCACCTTGGCCTCTGAGCGCAGCACGAAGCGCAGCATCATCTCCCCCTGCTGGCTGGCGGTCAGCAGCAGATATTTCAGCTCCCCGCGTTTGCGCGCGACGTTGTAAGGTGTTAACCCGGCGCGGGCGATAAAGGGCTTCAGGGTAGCAAAAACCGGGGCAAACTCGGCGGGATAGAGCGGGCAGTCGGTGAGGTCCACCGGAGTGCCATCGCGGTGCAGCATCCCCAGCAGCGGACGCTCAACGCTGCCGCTGACCACCATTTTAGCCTTGTTACGGAAAGCCGCCTCCGGCCCGCTGACCGGCTCGCCCCAGGCTGCGACCGGGATCGCCGCCAGCAGCGTGCGCAGATCGGCCATTTTATCGGCGAGCTGTTGCGGGACCGGCCGCTCCAGCCATTGACAGGAGCGGCAGCGGCCGGCGTCGTAGAGTGCGCAATGCATAATTGACCTTCAAAAATCCAGGGGCGGGGATTGTATCACCGTTATTGCAGGCGGAAAAAGCGACGGCAGTTCGCCGGCACGAACAGCAGCGTCAGAACCAGCAGATCCGGCAGTTTTTGCATCACCAGCGAGTGGAAAATCTCTCGTTTTGATTCCCCGGGAATGCTGAACAGCTCCGGATACCCGTAGCCCAGCGATGCCGCCCACAGGTAGCCGGCAGCGATAATCTGCGTCAGCAGATAGATCCAGCGCGCCCAGTTGCGCCCTTTCACCAGCGAGAAGGCGCACCAGATTTCGATAAACACCAGCGCCAGGCTGCCGAGGAAGACCAGCGTCAGGTTCCAGGTCTGAACGCTGCGGTGTATGAATTCGTTCAGCCCCTGCAGGCCCAACAGATTAAGGATCATCAGCAGATCCAGGCCACGAATCAAAATAATAGCAAAGGCCGCCACCTGCACCAGCGCAGGGACGTTAAGGCGGGCATGCGATGAGCGAGTTTTCGTAAACAATCCCAACGTAATGTCTTCCATGAAAACGGCGCCACAGGGTGGCGCCGACCGGAGGCTGCTGTACCGATTTTAGGTGGTTCAGCCTTGTCTTGCACGCTGGATATCGCGCACTCGCTGCTTTTCTGCGCGGGCCATCAAATACCAGGCGATAAAACCAACAATACCGACCACGCCGAGGATGAGCGTCGCCAGGGCGTTGATCTCCGGGTTGACCCCCATGCGCACGCTGGAGAAGACCAGCATCGGCAAGGTCGTGGCCCCGGGACCGGAGACAAAGCTGGCGATCACCAGGTCATCCAGCGACAGCGTGAAGGCCAGCAGCCAGCCGGAGATCACCGCTGGCATAATCATCGGCAGCGTGATGACGAAGAAGACCTTCAGCGGCGCGGCGCCAAGATCCATCGCCGCCTCTTCAATGGAGTGGTCCAGCTCGCGCAGGCGCGAGGAGATCACCACCGCCACGTAGGCGGTACAGAAGGTGACATGCGCCAGCCAGATGGTCAACATGCCGCGGTCCGACGGCCAGCCGATGGCATGTCCCAGCGCCACGAACAGCAGCAGCAGCGAGAGACCGGTGATCACGTCCGGCATGACCAGCGGCGCGGTGATCATAAACGCGAAGCCGTTGGAGCCGCGAAAACGCCCAAAGCGCACCATCACCACCGCGGCGATGGTACCGAGGATCGCCGCCGCCGTCGCCGCGCAGGCGGCGATGGTCAGGCTCAATCCTACCGCGCTCATCATCGCATCATCGTGGAACAGTTCGCTATACCAGCGCGTCGACCATCCGGCCCAGACCGTTACCAGCTTCGAGCTGTTGAACGAGTAGATCACCAGCATCAGCATCGGGGCGTAGAGGAAGGTGAATCCGAGCACGAGGATCAGAATGCGCCACGGCGAGCGTACTACCGGCAAGTCGTTCATCCCTGCTCTCCCATCTGTTTTTGCTGGTGCTTGTGGAACCACATGATCGGCACGATCAGCAACAGCAGCATGACAATCGCCACCGCCGAGGCGACCGGCCAGTCGCGGTTGTTAAAGAACTCCTGCCACAGCACGCGGCCAATCATGATGCTGTCCGGCCCGCCCAGCAGTTCCGGGATCACGAACTCGCCGACCGCCGGGATAAACACCAGCATGGAGCCGGCGATAATGCCGCCTTTGGTGAGCGGGACGATCACCTGGAAGAAGGTCTTCAGCGGCCGGGCGCCGAGATCCAGCGAGGCCTCCACCAGCGAATAGTCGATGCGGGTCAGCGCGGTGTAGATAGGCAGCACCATAAACGGCAGATAGGCATACACGATACCGATGTACACCGCCAGGTTGGTGTGCAGGATCTCCAGCGGCTGATCGATAACCCCTAACCACAGCAGGAAGTTATTCAACACCCCGTTGCTCTTCAGCAGCCCCATCCAGGCATAGACGCGGATCAAAAACGAGGTCCACGACGGGAGGATCACCAACAGCAGCAGAATATTACGCGTCGACGGCTTGCTGTGCGCCACCGCCCAGGCCAGCGGATAGCCCAGCAGCAGGCAGCAGATCGTCGAGATACCCGCCACCTGCAGCGACTGGAGATAAGCTTCAAAATAGAGCGGATCGTCAGTCAACTGCAGGAAGTTGGCAAAGTTAAGCGTCAGCGTCAACTGGCCGTCCGCCCACTCCATCAGCTCGGTGTAGGGAGGGATCGCCCGCGCCATCTCGGCAAGACTTATCTTGAACACGATCAGGAACGGTAGCATAAACAACAGGATCAGCCACAGATAGGGCAGCGCAATCACCAGCTTGCGGCCATGCGCCATCTGCAGGCGCGCCGCCCACAGCGCGAAGCCGCCCGGTTTTTTCGCCCCTGACGGGGATTCAACGGTATTCATCGCCCTCTCCTCACACCGTCAGCACAACGCAGCTGTCAGCATCCCAGCATAAACGCACCTCATCGCCCCAGGTGGGCGTCCCTTTCCGATGGCGGTGTTCATTCTGCAGCTGGGCGCTGATCATCTGCCCGCTTTGCAGGCGCACATGATAGATAGAGAGATCCCCCAGATAGGCGATATGAATCACCTCGCCGACGGCAAAATTGTAGCCGTCCGCCGGCGGTTCATCGCACAGCATGATCTTCTCCGGACGCAGCGCCACCCAGACCGGCACGTTGTCCACCACCGAGGCGTCGGGGTCGACCTTCAGCGGATGCATCAGTCCCGGCGAGCTTAGCACCAGACCGTCTTCCAGCCGCTCCTTCACCAGCCCTTCAAAGACGTTCACCGAGCCGATAAACTCGGCGCTGTAGCGGGTGGTCGGGTGCTCGTAAATCTCTTCCGGTTCGCCAATCTGCACAAACTTGCCGCGATTCATGATGGCGATACGGCCCGCCATGGTCATCGCCTCTTCCTGATCGTGGGTCACCATCACGCAGGTCACGCCAACGCGCTCAAGAATATCCACCACCTCGAGCTGCATGCGATCGCGCAGCTTTTTATCCAGCGCCCCCATCGGTTCATCAAGCAGCAGCAGCTTGGGCCGTTTCGCCAGGCTGCGCGCCAACGCGACGCGCTGCCGCTGGCCGCCTGAGAGTTGGTGCGGCTTACGTTTGGCAAACTCCTGCATATGTACCAGGGCCAGCATCTCCTGCACCCGGGCGGTGATTTCCGCCTTAGGCAGGCGGTCCTGCTTCAGGCCGAAGGCAATATTCTGCTCAACGGTCATATGGGGAAACAGGGCATAGGACTGGAACATCATATTAATAGGCCGCTGATAGGGCGGCACGCGCGCCAGATCCACGCCGTCGAGCATAATCTGCCCGGCGGTCGGTTGTTCAAAGCCCGCCAGCATGCGCAGCAGCGTCGATTTCCCGCAGCCTGACGCGCCCAGCAGAGCAAAAATTTCGCCTTTGTAGATAGTGAGACTGACGTCGTCGACCGCATGCTGGCCATCAAACGACTTGGTTAAGTTACGGATTTCCAGTAGCGGGGTCAGCGCTTTGGGGGCTTTCGCCTGTGGGCGGGGCATTACGTCGTTCAATCGGGTGCTCTCCGGCAAAAAAACGATCACCATATGGTCCGGTGCCATACTTCGTGCTTAACAGTGCATTTGCACCATCCTGGTGCTTCTGCTCGCCGGGCGCGCTGCTATTTCCCGGCGAGTGCAGATCTGATTTGGCCCGTATTCGACGGGCCGTCAGGAATTATTTGCCGCTCTTCACTTTGGTCCACGCGCGGGTGCGCACGCGGTCAATCTTCGGATCCTGCACCTTCAGCGTGAACAGTTTGGCGAACACATCCGCTGGCGGATAAATCGCCGGGTTGTTACGGATAGTCTCGCTGACCAGCGGCGTGGAAGCCTTGTTGCCGTTGGCGTAGAACACCTGGTCGCTGATTTTGGCGATGACGTCCGGACGCATCAGATAGTTAAGGAACTGATAGGCTTCATCTTTATTCTTCGCGTCGGCCGGCATGGCAAAGACGTCAAAGAACGCCAGCGCGCCTTCCTTCGGAATAAAGTAGGAGACATTGACGCCGTTCTTCGCCTCTTTCGCGCGGTTGGCCGCCTGCCAGACGTCCCCTGCCCAGCCGATCGCCACGCAGATGTCGCCATTGGCAAGGTCGTTAATATATTGCGAAGAGTGGAAGTAGCGAATGTTCGGCCGCAGCTTCAGCAGCAGATCGGTCGCCGGGCCGGTGTAATCATCCGCTTTGCTGCTGTTCGGATCTTTGCCGAGGTAGTTCAGCACGGTGGCGAAAATCTCTTCCGGCGCGTCGAGGAAGGAGACGCCGCAGCTTTTCAGTTTTTCGAGGTTCTCCGGCTTCAGCACCAGATCCCAGCTGTCCACCGGCGCATCTTTGCCGAGAACGGCTTTCACCTTATCCACGTTGTAGCCAATGCCCGTCGTCGCCCACAGGTAAGGCATGGCGTATTTATTCTCCGGGTCATGCTTGGCGACCAGCTTCAGCACTTCGGGGTCAAGATTCTTCCAGTTGGGCAGCTTACTTTTATCCAGCGGCTGGAACACGCCCGCCGCCAGCTGGCGTTCGAGGAAGCTTGCCGACGGCACCACCAGGTCGAAACCGGTGCTACCCGCCATTAATTTGCCTTCCAGCACTTCGTTGGAATCAAAAACGTCATACACCACTTTAATCCCGGTCTCTTTTTCGAAATTCGCTACCGTGTCCGGCGCGATATAATCAGACCAGTTATAAACATGCAGGGTTTTTTGTTCGGCGGCGAGCGAACCGGCAGAGACGGCCATCAGCGCACCCGTAACCAGACCTGTTAACCATTTTTTACCAAAGGCGGTCATATCTCTTTTCCTTCTCAACGCCCGTTAACTTACGGGCTCAAATATACGCATTTCTACGCATGCAAAAATCATGCATATTTTTTCATTGCCTGAGAAAAGGAGAGCGGATCTCTCCCGGAGTGGTTGCTCGCAACTGGAAGCATCGCCAGAATAACTGTAGCCAGAATAAGAGGCTATAGCCCAGGTAAAAAAACGCCTTTTATCAAATTTTTATGCAATAACGGTCTACGTGATAAGCCAAAACGGCCTGAATGGCGGTGAATAATGCTTTAAAGAAAGGTTAAATGCAGAATAAAAGCGGGTAATACGCAGCCGCTGCGGTAGTGGCTGCGCTAATTTTAGGCAGGTTTAGTGAAGAAAATGGTATTGCACGTTTTCCGCCGCAGGCTCTTCTTCTTCGCCTTTGTACAGCAGCTGATTTGCGCCGGCTTCGAGGATTACCATCGAGATCTGCTCTTCGCTTTGGCGGAAGAACCAGGCGAACTGCTCCATGGTCACCCCTGGGCCGATAGACAGCGACTGGCAAACCACCAGCTTGGGCAAATTATCGTCCTGAATGTCGATAAACGCCTTCACGGTTAACGAGCTGGCGTTGATGGCCGAGAGATCCGCCGACAGCGCCAGCAGGGCAGACGGCTTCACCTCCGCCAGGGCGGAAAAGAGCACCACGTTGTCCACCAGGTCAATTTTGGCATCAAAAATACCGTCGAAATTCTGCATATGCGGTAGGTGCAATGCCTGACAGGAATCGCACTCAAAAAAGCTGATGCCGATTTCGTCCAGCCAGCGACGTAGCGTATCCAGACCTGGAACGACCAGTGAATCCATAGTGCCTGTGACCTCTTACAGTGGAAAAACGACGCCATAGCTTACGCAAAAAAAGCGCCGCATACCATGGCCGTCTTGCATCCGGCGGTTAGCCGCCTATTTTCAAACAGAATTCCGGCGTCGCCTGGCGCTCGATCCAGGCGATCATCTTGCCGGCGACATCCACGCTGGTGGTGGTTTCCACCCCTTCCAGCCCCGGCGAGGCATTCACCTCCATCACCAGCGGCCCGCGGGCGGCGCGTAAAATATCGACACCGGCGGCGTCCAGCCCGAGAGTTTGCGTTGCCTTGATGGCAATGGCCCGCTCCTCGTCGCTAATCTGCGCCACCGTGGCCATGCCGCCGCGGTGCAGGTTAGAGCGGAAATCCCCCTCTTTCGCCCGCCGCTCGATCGCCGCCACCACCTCATTGCCGACCACCAGGCAGCGGATATCGCACCCTTTCGCTTCGGCAATGTATTCCTGCACCAGAATATGAGCGTTCAGTCCGCGAAAGGCGTCGATCACGCTCTCCGCCGCCTGGCGGGTCTCCGCCAGCACCACGCCGATCCCCTGGGTGCCTTCCACCAGCTTCACCACCAGCGGCGCGCCGCCCACCATGGCGATCAGATCGCTGGTGTCATCCGGGGAGTGAGCGATGCCGGTCAATGGCAGATCGATGCCCTGGCGCGCCAGCAGCTGCAGCGAGCGCAGCTTATCGCGAGCGCGGGTGATGGCGACCGACTCATTCAGCGGATAGCTTCCCAGGAGCTCAAACTGGCGCAGGGCCGCGGTGCCATAGTAGGTGATCGCCGAGCCAATGCGCGGGATCACCGCATCAAAGTGCGGCAGCTGACGCCCTTTGTAGTGGATCGACGAGGCCACCGGGCTGACGTTCATATAACAGGAAAGCGGATCGAGGATCTCGATCTGATGACCGCGCTGTTGCGCTGCTTCGCGCAGGCGCCGACATGAATAAAGCGTTCCATCCCGGGATAATATGGCAATTTTCATCCTGCACCTCTGCGAAAAGACCCGCTCTGGCGGGCCTCAGCTATCGAACACACTTTCACCTTTCCTGCGGCCGGCGGCGGATATCACCTGGCCGGAGCAGCAGTGTACACGTAATCAGCGCGTTGCCCACCCCTGCTTATGCAGATAGTCAAGAATAAACGGACGACTCTCTTTCACGATAGTGCGCCGGATATGGTCGCTCCAGGTATCGCGGCGGGCGTTGCTGCCGCGCGACAGATAATAGTGCGCCAGCTGTTCGTCATACTCCGCCAGCAGCGCGTTATCCAGCGGCTGATAGCGGTTCTCATGCACCAGCATGGCCGCCGGCATCCGCGGCTTGATGTCCGGGTTATCCGCCGGCCAGCCAAGGCAAAGACCGAACAGCGGCAGGACGTGCTGCGGCAGCTCCAGCAGCTCTGTGACGGCCTCAATGCTGTTGCGCAACCCGCCGATATAGACGCCCCCTAGTCCGAGGGACTCGGCGGCGGTCAGCGCGTTTTGCGCCAGCAGCGCCGTATCGACAACGCCGATCAGCAGCTGTTCCGCCAGCCCCAGCTGCGCCTGTGGGCAGATCTGCAGGTGGCGATTAAAGTCGGCGCAGAAGACCCAAAACTCCGCCGCCTGGGCGACGTGCTGCTGGCCGCCGGTCAGCGGGACCAGACGTTCACGCAGCGCCGGGTCAGTAATACGGATGATGGAGGTGCACTGTAAAAAACTCGAGGTAGATGCCGCTTGCGCGCTGGCGATAATCGCCGCGCGCTGTTCGTCGCTCACGGGGGTATCGGTGAAGTGGCGGATGGAACGGTGGCTGCGCAGCAGCTCAATGGTCGGCGTCATTACGTTTTTCTCTGTCAGACAAGGATTCAGGCTTTGGAGAGTGCGTTAACTGCGGGGCCACGATCTGCGCCATCCGCCACATCACGACGAGGGCGGCGGGGATCATCAGCACGATCCCGGCAAAGAGCATCACCAGCGCCGCGGTCGGGCTGGCAATGGGCGCAGGCAGCTGGACATACTGGTTAAGGGAGAGCCAGGCGAGGGTTAACAGCCCCATCCCGAGGATCTCAACCAGCAGTATGCTTTTCGGCAATGGGGCAAATTTTCGCATCACGCCTCTCCGGTTGATAAACGCGGCGCGCCAGCCAATTCCACCGCGCCGTCGGGCCAGTATACGGGTTTTGACAGTCCGACATTTATCAAACATAGCCGTAAACCATCGAAGTAAAAGGCAGAACCTTCTTTCCCTCCCCGCCCGTTCCAGGCATCATAAGCGCCATTCGCCATCCGGCTGAGGTTTAAGGAGAGAAGCAATGTTTACCGTTATTTTTGGTCGTCCAGGCTGCCCTTACTGCGTTCGCGCTAAAGAACTGGCAGAAAAACTGACCAACGAGCGTGATGATTTCAACTACCGCTACGTGGATATTCATGCCGAAGGCATCAGCAAAGCTGACCTGGAAAAAACCGTTGGCAAACCGGTTGAAACCGTGCCGCAGATTTTCGTCGACCAGAAACACATCGGCGGCTGCACCGATTTTGAAGCCTGGGCAAAAGAGAATCTCGGCCTGTTTGCCTGAGTCAATTTATTTGCTCGATGAATGACTGCGCCAGGTATCAAGCCAGGCGCAGATAAACAAAAAGCACAATGCCCCAAGCGCGCACCAGAACACGGCGCTCAACACCCACGCCATCTCCTGCCAGAACGTCCGGTGGGTCACGAAGAACAGCCGCATCGTCACCATGCAGACCGGCGCCGCCAGTATCGCGCCGAGCAAAGGACGCAGCACCCGCCGTCCGGGAGAGAGACAGCTCGCCGCCGCCCCTGGCAGCAAAAAGAAGAGCAGGCCTAGCTCCGGGTTGCCGCTGGCGCGAAATGCCCCTTTCATATGTAACAACAACGATAAGCACACCACAATGAACAGAACGAAGCCACAGATAATGCCGGCCCAACTACGCTCAGATTTCACCGTATCCTCCTGATGTTGCCTCTAACTCACGTCCACGTCGCCCAGTCAGATAAAGCATTTCGGCAATCCATGCCAATAACTCCCCTACCAGCCTAAAAACGATTGTCACTAGCCGCCGCATCCAGGAAGGATTAAACTAGCGGTATATTTTTGCTGGTTATAACAGGGTGCCAGAATAGGTTCGCGACAACGCGAACGCCTGAGCAACCTTAGACCAAATAACCATTTCCTTCAACAACTTACTAGTAAATGAGAAGTTGGCTTTCGTGAATATAAACGTCGCAGATTTGTTAAACGGGAATTACATCCTGTTATTATTCGTTGTACTTGCATTAGGACTATGCCTGGGAAAACTGCGTCTCGGCTCAGTACAACTTGGTAATTCCATTGGCGTTTTAGTCGTTTCTCTATTATTAGGCCAGCAGCATTTCGCGATTAACACCGATGCCCTTAATCTCGGCTTTATGCTGTTTATTTTTTGCGTTGGCGTAGAAGCCGGGCCCAACTTTTTTTCTATTTTTTTCCGCGACGGGAAAAACTACCTGATGCTGGCGCTGGTGATGGTCAGCAGCGCGATGCTGATCGCCATGATGCTGGGTAAAGTGTTCGGCTGGGATATCGGGCTCACCGCCGGTATGCTGGCAGGCGCCATGACCTCCACCCCGGTGCTGGTGGGCGCGGGCGACACCCTGCGCCATTTCGGCCTGCCCAGCGATCAGCTGGCGCAGTCGCTTGACCATCTGAGCCTCGGCTATGCCCTGACCTATCTGGTTGGTCTGGTGAGCCTGATCGTCGGCGCCCGCTATATGCCCAAGCTGCAGCATCAGGATCTGCAGACCAGCGCCCAGCAAATCGCCCGCGAGCGCGGCCTCGATACCGATTCCAAACGTAAAGTCTACCTGCCGGTGATCCGCGCCTACCGCGTCGGCCCGGAGCTGGTGGCCTGGGCGGATGGCAAAAATCTGCGCGAACTGGGTATTTACCGCCAGACCGGCTGCTATATTGAACGCATTCGTCGCAACGGTATTCTGGCCAACCCGGACGGCGACGCGGTGCTGCAGATGGGTGACGATATTGCGCTGGTGGGCTACCCGGACGCCCACGCCCGCCTCGACCCGAGCTTCCGCAACGGTAAAGAGGTGTTCGACCGCGATCTGCTCGACATGCGCATCGTCACTGAAGAGATTGTGGTCAAAAACCACAATGCCGTCGGCCGCCGCCTGGCGCAGCTCAAGCTTACCGACCACGGCTGCTTCTTAAACCGGGTTATTCGCAGCCAGATCGAGATGCCTATCGACGATAACGTCGTACTGAACAAAGGCGACGTGCTGCAGGTCAGCGGCGACGCCCGCCGCGTAAAAACCGTGGCCGACCGCATCGGCTTTATCTCCATTCACAGCCAGGTGACCGATCTGCTGGCCTTCTGTGCCTTCTTTATCGTCGGCCTGATGATCGGCATGATCACCTTCCAGTTCAGCTCCTTCAGCTTCGGCATCGGCAACGCCGCCGGCCTGCTGTTCGCCGGCATCATGCTTGGCTTCCTGCGCGCCAACCACCCAACCTTCGGCTATATCCCGCAGGGGGCGCTGAACATGGTGAAAGAGTTTGGTCTGATGGTGTTTATGGCCGGGGTCGGTCTCAGCGCCGGGGCCGGGATCAATAACGGGCTGGGCGCCGTCGGCGGCCAGATGCTGGCGGCAGGGCTTATCGTCAGCCTGGTGCCGGTGGTGATCTGCTTCCTGTTCGGCGCCTACGTGCTGCGCATGAACCGGGCGATGCTGTTCGGCGCCATGATGGGAGCCCGCACCTGCGCCCCGGCGATGGAGATCATCAGCGATACCGCGCGCAGCAATATTCCAGCGCTCGGCTACGCAGGCACCTACGCCATCGCCAACGTGCTGCTTACCCTTGCCGGGACGCTCATCGTGATCATCTGGCCAGGGCTACAATAATTTTTTGAGAAAAAAGCCGTCACAGGCAGAACTTTTTCTCAGGGCATCAGTCATAAGTAATGCCACTGCTTTTCTTTGATGTCCCCATTTTGTGGAGCCCATCAACCCCGCCACTTCGGTTCAAGGTTGATGGGTTTTTTGTTGCCTGCGTTTAGCCATTCCGGGTGAAACGCCGCTTCAGCGCCCCTCTTCCTGCGCCCTCTCCCCCGCCAGCTGCCCGACCATCATGCGGATTGCCGCCTTCGACAGCGGCGCGCGGTCGGTGACAAAGTGCAAGGTCATCCCTTCAATAAAGGCGTCGAGACCGCGGGCGGTATCGGGGGCGAACCACTGCTCCAGCGTCTGCTGGCTGCGCCGCATCCAGTTCTGCATCACCGCCTTCAGCGCCGGCTGACTGCTGCAGAACGCGTACAGCTGGTACATCAGCTCCATATTGCGCGCCGTGGTCACCTGGGCGCTGAAGATCAGATCCGCGATGGCATCGCAGGCTTGTTCCCGGTTCGTTACCCCGACGAAGCCTTGCTGATACTGCGCCGACATCTCGGCGGTAAACAGGCTGAACGCCTCCTCAATTAACGCCTCAATGCCGCTGAAATAGTAGGTCAGCGATCCCAGCGGCACATTCGCGCAGGTGGCGATTTTACGGTGCGTCACCGCATGGATGCCGTGCGCCGCGATGGTATCCAGCGTCGCCTGCAGGATGCGCTCGCGGCGCTGCGGATCGTTTGGTCTACGGGCCATGATTTTCCTCTTCCGGTTTATGTACAAATGTACACATACTTGCTACTGTTGTCTTCACTCTTCTCCTTTAAGGCGTTTACGGATGACGACGCAATCCTCGCGCAGAGCGCTGCAGCTTCGGCTATGGGCGCTGTTTATGTTCTTTTTCATCCCCGGCTTGTTAATGGCCTCCTGGGCCACCCGCACGCCGGCGATCCGCGATCTGTTGGCGCTATCCACCGCAGAGATGGGCGTGGTGCTGTTTGGTCTGTCGGTGGGGTCGATGAGCGGTATTCTCTGCTCGGCGTGGCTGGTGAAGCGCTTTGGTACCCGCAAGGTCATCCGCACCACCATGTCCTTCGCCGTGCTTGGCATGCTGGTGCTCAGCCTGGCGCTGTGGGTCACTTCCGCCCCGCTGTTCGCCTTCGGTCTGGCTATCTTCGGCGCCAGCTTCGGCTCCGCAGAGGTCGCTATCAACGTCGAAGGCGCGGCGATCGAGCGGGAGATGAATAAAACGGTGCTGCCGATGATGCATGGCTTCTACAGCTTTGGCACCCTGTTCGGCGCCGGGGCGGGCATGGCAGTGACCGGATTCGGTCTGCCGGCCGCCCCGCACATCCTGGCGGCTGCGCTGGTGGCTATCCTGCCCATCACCATTGCTATCCGCGCCATTCCCGACGGCACCGGTAAAAATGCCGCCGAAGTCGCCCACGGTGAGGCGAAAGGTCTGCCGGTGTGGCGCGACGCGCAGCTGCTGCTGATCGGCGTCATTGTCCTGGCGATGGCCTTTGCCGAAGGCTCGGCCAACGACTGGCTGCCGCTGCTGATGGTGGATGGCCACGGCTTTAGCCCCACCTCCGGCTCCCTGATTTATGCCGGTTTCACCCTCGGCATGACGCTGGGCCGCTTTACCGGCGGCTGGTTTATCGATCGCTACAGCCGGGTGGCGGTGGTCCGCGGCAGCGCAGTGATGGGCGCCCTCGGCATAGGCCTGATCATCTTCGTCGATAACCCCTGGGTGGCGGGCATCTCGGTGCTGCTGTGGGGCATTGGCGCCTCGCTCGGCTTCCCGCTGACCATCTCCGCCGCCAGCGATACCGGGCCGGACGCGCCCAAGCGCGTCAGCGTGGTGGCGATCACCGGCTATCTCGCTTTCCTCGTCGGGCCGCCGCTGCTGGGTTTCCTCGGCGAACACTTCGGCCTGCGCAGCGCCATGATGGTGGTGCTGGGTCTGGTGATGGTGGCGGCGCTGGTCGCCCGCGCGGTGGCTAAGCCACAATCTGAACCCGTTATGGAGAACAGCTAATGAGCATCAAACTGATTGCGGTGGATATGGACGGCACCTTTTTAAGCGATGCCAAAACTTACAACCGGCCGCGCTTCCTCGCCCAGTACCAGCGAATGCGCGAACAGAATATTCGCTTCGTGGTCGCCAGCGGCAACCAATATTATCAGCTGATCTCCTTTTTCCCGGAGATCGCCCATCAGATCGCCTTCGTGGCGGAAAACGGCGGCTGGGTGGTGAGCGGCAATGAAGACGTCTTCAACTGCCAACTGCCGGTTCACCACTTCAACGCCGTGGTCGACCATCTGCAGACGTTGCCGAATATCGAAATCATCGCCTGCGGGAAGCGCAGCGCCTACACCCTCAATCGCTACAACGACGCGCTGAAGACGGTGGCGGCGAAGTATTATCACCGCCTTGAACTGGTGGATGATTTTAACCATCTCGATGACACCATCCTCAAATTTGGTCTCAACGTGCCAGACAGCCTGATCCCGGAAATTCAGCCGAAGCTGCACGCGGCGCTGGGGGACATGGTCACCGCGGTGGCCACCGGCTACGGCAGCATCGACTTAATTATCCCGGGTGTGCACAAAGCCAACGGGCTGCGCATTTTGCAGCAGCGCTGGGGCATTGAGGATCACGAGGTAGTGGCGTTCGGCGACAGCGGCAACGATATCGAAATGCTGCAGCACGCCGGGTTTGGCTTTGCCATGGCCAACGCCCGGGAAGACGTCAAAGCCGTCGCCCGCTATCAGGCGCCGCATAACAACGAAGAAGGTGTCCTGCAGATTATTGATAAGGTGTTGGATCGCGAAGCGCCGTTCGCCTGATAAGACCCGGATGCGAGCGCATCCGGGTTGAAAACAACTACCCCTGCTGCGAATTGCCGACGCTTTTATCTTTCAGAAAGTAAATCATCAGCCCCAGCCATAGTACCCCACCCAGCAGGTTAAACAGGCTGAACAGCCCGTTGCCGCCCAGCTCGTAAGCATGTTTGCTGAGCTCGATGCCGACGGTGAAGATCAGCATCTGCAGCATTCCCATCGCCGCCGAGACCGTGCCTTTACTCATCTCGCTGGCGAACAGGGTTAAACGCACCAGGCCGGCGTTCGCGAGGCCAATCCCGAAGGCGTAGAAGCTCAGACCGGCCGTCATCCACAGATAAGCGTGGGAAGAGACCACGGTCGCCGCCGCAGAGAGGATCAGGCCAAACATGATCGGCCAACCGCCCATGATAATCAGCGAGCGCACGGTCCGGCGCGCAGTCAGGCGCGCCAGCACCAGGTTGCCGGCAATCAGCGCCCCGAAAATCGGCACCTGCAGCATGCCGTACTCATAGCTGGTGGCCTGTTCGCCGCTGATAATAATCACCGGCGACTGGGCAATCCACGCCAGCAGCGGCAGGCTGACAAAGCCGGTGGCCAGCGCGCCGGCGACGAAGCGCAGGTTCTTCAGCACCAGCCGATAGTCGCGGCCCAGCTCTTTCACCGACAGCTTTTCGCCCAGCCGCGTCGCGGTCTCCGGCATCGCCCGCTGCAGGCCGAAGAACGAGATGGCCGCCAGCACGGCGAACAGGACAAACATCATCTCCCACGGCAGGATATGCACCCAGGCGGCGCCCACCAGCGGCCCCAGCAGCGGGGCTATCAGCGCCACGTTAGCCATCAGGGCGGTGATTTTGATACACACCGCCTCCTCAAAGGACTCCTGTATCGCCGCATAGCCCACCGCGCCGATAAAGCACAGGCTGATCCCCTGCAGGAAGCGCAGCAGGGTAAACTGCTCAATGGTCTGCGCCAGCAGCGTCGCCAGGCAGGTAACGATGAACCATACTACGCCGGTCAACATCACTGGACGGCGGCCAATACGATCCGACAGCGGCCCCAGCAGCCACTGTAAAAACATGCCGCCTGCCAGATAGGCAGTCATTGAGGTAGGTACCCATTCGTTACCCACCTGAAATTCCTGCACCACGGCTAACATGCCCGGCTGAATCATATCGTTGCCGATATAAGTGGAAAATTCGTACAGCACCAGACATAACGGGAACAACAGCGCCTGCCTTCCGAGGCGGCGGCCTGAAAGCGAATAATTTTGCATGAAATCTCTTATCTATCAAAAATCGCGCAAAGTGTAATGAAACTCCCGGCGCGGAGATAGTGAATTGTGGGTGACACCGCACAATATTACGAGCCGTGCGCCATCGTCCTGCCTCTCCCCTGTTATTCAGCCTGTGTATATATTCCGTTTATGTTTCAGCAATGTGACAAACGATATACTGACGTTTTTCAGGCTGTTAGCCGTAGACTTTATGGTAGTGGATTTCATAACAACCTGATCTTTAAGACAATGCCGCCTTTAACTCCGCACCGCTTTTATTTAGGGTAGGCGGCTTAATTGCTATCGGACCAACGAGCCTGGAAGTCTATGCTGGAAAATATTAACTATGCGCTGTTCGCCCTGCTCAACGCGACGCCTGCCTCGCCGCAGTGGGCCATTGAGATGGCGATCTTCATCGCTAAAGATCTGATTCTGATCGTACCTCTGCTGGTGGTGACATTGTGGCTGTGGGGGCCTGCCCAGCGGCAGATGGTGTTTAAGCTGATGCTGGCGCTGACGATCAGCCTGACCGTGTCGTGGGCGATCGGCCACCTCTATCCGCACGATCGGCCGTTTGTCGCCGGCGTAGGCTATAACTTCCTGCACCACGCGGCGGACGACTCCTTCCCCAGCGACCATGGCACCGTCAGCTTTACCTTTGCCCTGGCCTTCCTGTTCTGGCATCGCCTGTGGTCCGGCGCCCTGCTGATGGCCATTGCCGCCGCCATCGCCTGGTCCCGTGTCTATCTCGGCGTGCACTGGCCGCTGGATATGGTCGGCGGGCTGCTGGCCGGGATGTGCGGCTGCCTTGGCGCGGCGCTGATCTGGCACACGTTCGGCCCGGCGCTATACCATCAGCTGCAGCGGCTGTATCGTCTCTGCTTCTCCTTGCCAATCCGCAAAGGCTGGGTGCGCGGCTAAACGCCGCCGTCGCTGCGGCCACCGCGTGACTAACCCGCAAGCGACAGGTAAAATCCCGCTAACGCCCTGCCCCCGCAGGGCGATTTTAGCGCAGAGGGAATATGGAAACTCGCCGTGACGAACGTATCAGTCAGCTCATTCAGGCACTTAAACGCAGCGATAAGCTGCATCTGAAAGAAGCCGCTTCCCTGCTTGGGGTGTCGGAAATGACCATTCGTCGCGACCTCAATGGCCACAGCGGCCCGGTTGTGCTGCTCGGCGGATACATTGTGCTGGAGCCGCGCAGCGCTACCCATTACCTGCTCAGCGATCAAAAAACCCGGCTGGTCGAGGAAAAACGCCGTGCCGCTCGCCATGCGGCCGCGCTGCTGGAGGCCCATCAGATGGCCTTCTTCGACTGCGGGACCACCACGCCGTGGATTATTGACGCCATTGACGATGCCCTGCCCTTCACCGGCGTCTGCTACTCCCTGAACACCTTTCTGGCCCTGCAGGAAAAACCCCAGTGCCGCGCGGTCCTGTGCGGTGGGGAGTTTCATGCCAGCAACGCGATTTTTATGCCGCTGAGCCTTGAGGATACCCTCAGCCATCTGAGCCCTGATATCGCCTTTTACTCGGCGGCGGGGATCGACTGCGAGCAGGGGGCGACCTGCTATAACCTGGAAGAGCTGCCGGTTAAGCACTGGGCGATGCGTCACGCGCGCTATCACGTGCTGGTGGTCGACCACAGCAAGTTTGGCAAAGTGCGTCCGGCGCGCATGGGGGCGTTAGCGAAATTTGACGTGATTGCCAGCGATATCTGCCCGGATGATGAGCTGGTCGCGCTGGCGAAGGCGCAGCAGATTTCCCTACTGTATTGAAGCGTCGCTGCCCGCGCCCCGCAGGGCGCGGGCAGGCATCAGGAGAACCAACTGCCGAACCAGCCGTGCAGTTTCATCAGCACGAAGTCGATCATCCGGCTGAACAAACCGCCCTCTTTTACCGGCTCCATGACAATCAGCGGACGCTGTTCAATGGTTTTATCATTTAGCTTAAAGTCGATAGTCCCGACCACCTGCCCCTTCTCCAGCGGCGCGGTAAGCTGTGGCTGATTTAAGGTATAGCTGGCTTTCAGGTTTTTCAGCTGGCCCTTCGGCAAAGTGATAGAGCCCGCCTCGCCAGCCCCCAGTTTCGCTTCATTGCTATCGCCAAACCACACGCGCTGGGTAACGAAGGTGGCATCTGGTTTAATCGGCGTCACGGTTTCAAAGAAGCGGAAGCCCCAGGTCAGCAGTTTTTCTGACTCGTTAAAGCGAATGCGGTCGGTTTTGGTCCCCAGCACCACGGCAATCAAACGCATATCACCCTGAGTGGCCGAGGAGACGAGGTTATAGCCGGCCCCGGCGGTGGTCCCGGTTTTCACGCCATCGGCGTTGAGGTTGCTGCTCCACAGCAGGCGGTTGCGGTTCGGCTGGCGAATTTTATTGAAAGTGAACTCTTTCTCTTTATGTACCGCGTACTCTTCCGGTACGTCGTGGATCATCGCTTTGGTCAGCAGCGCCATATCGCGGGCGGTGCTGAACTGCCCCGGCGCGTCAAGGCCGTGGACGGTCATAAAGGTGGTGTTGGTCAGCCCCATTTTTTTGGCGTAGCCGTTCATCAGGCTAACGAAAGCGTCCTGGCTGCCCGCTACGTAGTCAGCAATCGCAATGCTGGCGTCGTTACCGGACTGAATGATGACCCCTTTGTTCAGATCTTCTACGGAAACCTGCATGCCAGGCTTGAGGAACATCACCGATGAGCCGCGCAGCGCCGGGTTGCCGGTCGCCCAGGCATCGCGCCCAACGGTCACCATATCGGTCAGTTTGATTTTTCCCGCTTTTATTGCCTGCCCTACCACGTAGCTGGTCATGATCTTCGTCAGACTGGCCGGGTCGAGTTTTTCATCGGCATTGCCTTCGCTGAGCACCTTCCCGCTGGCATAGTCCATCAGGATCCAGGCGCGAGCGTCAATTGAAGGGGCGTCGGGGAGTTGTTCCGCAGCCTGCACCGCAGGTGCGACAAGAAATAACAGCGCGTAACCTGCCGCGAGGCCGCGAAGGGAAAAAGCGTCATGCATCATAAGAGCCACCCAAGTATCCTTTCCAAACAAAATATGCCGCGCCACTCTGACCGCGCCGCAGCAACCGGTGAGTAAAGCGTACAAATGACCTTAAAGAAACAGCGAGTTGGTAAAGTTTTTAAAGTTTACGCAATAACATGCCGCTGTGCTTTAATCAGAACAATTTTTTTGATCGTAATCGCCTTAATGTTAACTTTATTATGGCAAGAAAAAAATCGCCTTTCAAAACCAATTAGTCACCGAAATTTCAATGACATAGCTCACTTCTCTTCGGGAAAAATGCTACTAAAGAGACGTCGCGAGCGTGTCTTTCATTGTGGTTTGCCTGGTCATATATTCACATTATGGCGGGGCCGTGTGGGGTAAGCGAAAGCCTGGCCAGTGATATCCAGTCGCCTCGCCCCTACCCCCTTCACCTGAGAACCGGGGATGGTTGTTACTGCTGATACCCTTCACAAAACTCAAAATGTCGGCCCGGTTGCATTCCATGAGGCCCAGCTCAACTTCCGAACTCACAATAACCACATCTGACTTGCTGCTGTAGAAGTCTCAGACGCTTAAATATAAACCTGAAGGTTCTGTAGGCCCTATTTACGCCTGAAATGCAGTTGAGAACTCCCGGGCTATGCTTGAGACGGTCATTACGCCCGTCTCAGGAAATTAGCAACAACGCCCGCACTTTTCTCTCCATCGGGTCTGCCTGATCGCCATGTTCAGCAGGGCTTCGATTGCCACAGCATTCCGCCGATGGAGGCGCAATCTCCTTGATAAAGGATATCAATCAGCTATCCCCTCTATACGCCACCATCAGGGATTGAGGTCAGGAAGGGAGAGCCTCCCGCTAATGATATGAATTATTCGCCCAGTGGATAAGCAGGCAGACGGCTTCCCTGTTTTAGTCGGCATATCGGTAAAAAATAGTTTATCGGGCTATTTTCACTTTCCGTATTACACAAGTAAGAAAAATAGCACATCGATAAGGATGGATTCCTGGTCATTAAATACAGTATAGTTTCCCCTGCAATCTTTATGGAAGCGGGTAGCTCACCCGCAGTTATTCCATAAATTAAGATTCGCATATTGTGTTGAAAATGGCATATCCCTTTATGCGTGTAATTACACCCCAGCCTGTCGCTGGGCTTTTTTTTTCAAGGCGACTCTGGATGGTGATAAATTTTACAAATACATTCATAACAGCGCATCCACAGCCGTGGCCTTTACAGAAGTATTGCTCTCAAAACCCCGGGCCGTTCTGATTCTGTTGCCCGTTATTAATCACGCCGGTTTGATGAAAAGGTTAACATCTCTTCCCGGGTAATCTCCTACCCTTCTCGTCCGATGCCATATCGAGCTCTACGACTCGCTCTTCCAGACTGCAGTTCGCCAGTGCTTCTTTTATCCCTATTTCGTTTTGCAGGGATGTTTTGATAGCACCGCGATAGTATGCTGGCCATCCTTATCAGTCATTCATTTTAACCGCCTTTTTCAAATCCTTCCGGGGAAAGTAAAGTCCTCTACCAGGCTCTGCTCGTTTAACGCTATAGATTCAAATACTGATTATTGCATTATATACCACTTACCCCCGCAGTGATTACCCAGGTAAGATAAATAGCACAAAAGTAAGGGTGGATTCCTGGTTATTTAATACAGTATATTTCCCATGTAGTCTGTATGGAAGTTGATGGTTACCTTTGGTTAACCCATACTTCGAGACTCGAATATTATCTTGAGAACAGCATGCAACCCTGAGTAAATTTACTCCCCAGTGCCAGTCACTGGGTTTTTTTTGCTATTTTTCAGAATATCTTCCAGCCAGTCGGCGCCTCTCATGGTCTATTTTTTCTGGGTGGGATGAAAAAGATGTATATCCGATCGATAAAAACAACAGTTCATCCCTGTAAAAAAATAATTCTTTCACCGACTTTCTATTTATTAATATTAACCTGTGTTCCTCAGATGATTGCGATGCAATAATCAGCATCAAATTATACCCTCAGGCGACATTGAGATTTTAACCGAGACGGAGAGGGAGCGTTTTTATAGATGCGCGCATGATTTAAAGCTTTAATTATCAATAAGATATACCATGATCACGCCCTTTCCTTCGTAGCGTAACACCCTATAGATATTACTCCTGTAAAATAGTAAAAACACTTTCCGGGCCCTGTGACCCAGGAGTGCCCCTGGCTGAAGGGAGTAAGCATAAAAACCTTTAATAACAGCCAAATAAAAAAGCTTGCCGGATTTTTAACTTTATCCCAACATGATCGCCGATCGCGCTGCAACGGCAGTGAAACAAACTCAGGAGCGAAAATGATTACACTGTGGGGACGTAATAACTCGACCAACGTGAAGAAAGTACGCTGGGTGCTGGAGGAGCTGGATCTGCCTTATCAGCAGATCCTCGCCGGGCTGGAGTTTGGTCTCAATCATGACCCGGAATATCTGGCGATGAACCCGAACGGGCTGGTGCCGCTGTTAAAGGACGATGCCACCGGGGTGGTATTGTGGGAATCAAATACGATTATTCGCTACCTGGCGGCCCAGTATGGCGTTGACCGTCTGTGGCTGGCCGCGCCGGCGCAGCGCGCGCAAGGGGAAAAGTGGATGGATTGGTCCAACGGCACCCTCTCTCCCGCCCATCGCCCGGTATTAATGGGCCTGGTGAGAACGCCGCCGGAGCAGCGCGACCCGGCGGCCATCGCCGCGGGGATCAGCGCCTGCGAAGCGCTGTTCGCCATGCTGGATGACGAACTGGCCAAAATGCCGTGGCTCTCCGGCGAGCAGTTCGGCCTTGGCGATATTGCCGTCGCTCCCTTCGTCTACAATCTGTTGTCGATCCTCGACAGCTGGCAACCGCGGCCCCATCTGCAGCGCTGGTATCAGCAGATTAGCCAACGTCCTGCCTGGCGCGAAGTAGTGCAGATCCCGGTGACCTGAGGCTAAGCCTCGGGACTCAACCGCAATAGCTCGCCGTTAGACTCGTCGGTTAAAACGTACAGATAGCCGTCGGGTCCCACGCGAACATCGCGGATGCGTTTTCCGCGCGCCTCCAGTAATCTCCCCTCCTCGCGGACCTGATTACCGTCCACCGCCAGGACAATCAGCGATGTCTCCTTCAGCGCGCCGATAAACAGCTTATGCTGCCACTGGGGAAAGGTCGGCGCCGAATAAAAGGCCATCCCGCTCACCCCGGGAGAGACCGGCCAGACATACAGGGGAGGTTCGGTCCCCGGAACCGTTTTGCCTTTTGCTTCCGGAATGGGCAGGCCGCTGTAGTTAATACCGTGCGTCGCCAGCGGCCAGCCGTAATTTTTCCCCGCCTGCGGAATATTAATTTCATCTCCGCCACGCGGGCCATGCTCGTTCAGCCACAGCGCCTCGCTCCAGGGATTCATCGCCATGCCCTGCGGATTACGGATGCCGTAAGCCCAGATCTCCGGCCTGGCGTCAGCCCGGCCGACAAAAGGGTTATCCGGCGGTACACCTCCGGTCTCCGTCAGGCGGACCACTTTCCCCTGCAGCTTGCTGAGATCCTGGGCGGTGGCGCGCTGATTATTTTCGCCCAGCCCGATAAACACATATCCTTTGCCGTCGAACACCAGCCTGCCGCCAAAATGATTGCCGACGGAGAGCTTCGGCTGCTGGCGAAAGACCACGGTAAAGTTCGTCAGCTGCGTGGCATCCTCGCTCAACCGCCCATAGCCCACCGCGGTGCCCGCCTTACCGCTGGCGTCGCTTTCCGCATAGCTCAGCCACACCCGCCGCGACTGGGCGAAATCCGGGGCCAGCGCCACGTCCAGTAGGCCACCCTGGCCGTTGGCCCATACCTGCGGCACGCCGGCTATCGGCGCCGACAGACCTTTACCCGGCTGCCAGCGCTTGAGCTCGCCGCCGCGCAGGGTGATCAGTATGCCCTGATCGTCAGGCAGAAAGGCCATGCCCCACGGCTGGGCCAGCCGGTTTTGCAATACCTCCACCCGCACCGCGGCCTGGCTCAGGGCTGGTAGCGCTAAGGCGCTCAATATCAACAGCAGTGGGATCGGACGCATGGCATTCTCCTTTCGTCAGCTCTGGGCTAAAGGGTAGCCAGCGGGGAAATTTGCGCGGGGATTTTTACATAACCTTTAACAGGGGAAGCGTTCACTTCCCCTGGGTTTCAGCCGATCAGGCATGAGTGATTGGCGCCAATTTATTCAATTTATGAATATTTGAGGTCAATCCTGTCAGACAGCGTTCTAGCTTCTCTACGTTAACAGCGATGTATAGCGGACAATCATGATGCCCGCTCATCAGGCATAGTGCAGCGGCGGCGACCGATTCGCCGGCCAGGCGAAGGACATCCCTCTCCTCCGGTGAAATGGCATTCTGCAGGCGCGGCGCCTGCGCACGCATTTCACGGCAAAGCTCAAACAAGTTATCACGCAGATGGTCATTTTCGCTGACTGACATGTAGCCTTTGGCCTTTCGCAGTTGCAGATAGGCGTCAATATCGATATTGGCGTTAATAAGCTTCTGCAGAAGGTGGCGGTATAGTCTGTCAACGGTCATCACGGTTCCTCCTCTGTCGTCCTTTACCCTTTCCATAATACGGTTATTTTTTGTGCAAAATGATGCGCCAGGTCAATAATCCCCAGTTCTTTAACATCATTTACAATGTGACAACTTTAACGCATTGTAGGGTGTATAACAAAAATAATGTTATACGATCACAATTAATTTCAAGATGAAATTAATAAACAGAAAATGGCAATAAGAGACAAAATTAGTGCAGCAATGATCACAATACCTCATATGATCTGTTGCACCATCGTCAATTCGGATGTCATAACAAATAATTAATGTAATACGTATAACATCCCAGAAAAACAGCGAACGCGGCCCGCGGATCGCTGACATTCTCTCTGCCCATTTGCAAGGAACTTAAACATGACGTCCGGTAAAAGAAACTACCTTCTGTTGAGTCTTTTCGATTTCCTCTACCTGTTCGCCTGGTCGTCGACCATGGCTTTCTTCGTTATCTGGACCACCCAGCATCTTGGCATCAGCGCCACGAAGACCGGGCTGCTTTACTCGGTCAACGCCTTTATCGCCCTGCTGATGCAGCCTTTCTTCGGCTTTATCTCTGACAAGTTCGGCCTGAAAAAACGGCTTATCTGGCTGCTGGTCGCCCTGCTCCTGCCGGTGGGCCCCTTCTTTATCTACGTTTACGCGCCGCTGCTGGTGCACAACTTTTGGTTTGGCGCCTTGCTGGGAGGGATCTATCTGGGGATCATCTTTAACTCCGGCTGCGGAGTAATCGACTCTTATATCGATAAGATTTCCCGGCGCTATCAGTTCGAATATGGTCGTGTGCGGATGTGGGGCTCGTTAGGCTGGGCAGCGGCGGCCTGGATTGTGGGTAAATATATCGACAGCAATCCTAATCTGGCCTTCTGGCTCGCCAGCCTCGCCATTGTCATCGCCGCCATCTGCTTTATGCTAACCAAAATTGAATTAACCGACGCCGATGTGGCGCGAAGCGAATCGCTGAAGGTCTCTCATGCCCTTGAGCTGGCGAAGAATGGTCAGTTCTGGATGCTGCTGCTCTTTACCCTGTTCGTCACGCAGATTTACGACACCTACGATCAGCAGTTTGCCCAGTACTTCTCGCTACAGTTCCCGACGCCGGAGGAAGGCAACCGCTGGTACGGGATCCTCGCGTCTATTCAGGTCTGCGGTGAAACCCTGTTCCTCTGCCTGATGCCATGGTTTGTTAACCGGACCGGCGCCAAATGGGCGCTGATCATCGCCGGGCTGATCATGTCGGTACGTATTGTCGGCTCAGCCGTGCCCCTCGGCCCGGTGTGGATTGGTGCGGTGAAAATGATGCATGCTCTGGAGAAGCCGTTGATTCTGGTATCGGTCTTTAAATTCATCGCCGCCAACTTCGACCACAAGCTCTCTTCGACGGTCTATTTGCTGGTGCTGTTCGTCGCCTCGATCGCCACCGCCATTTACTCTCCGCTGGCAGGCTATCTGTACGATACCATTGGCTTCGCCAACACCTATCTGATTCTCGGCAGCGTCGCCGGGCTCTTTACCCTGATCTCTATTTTCACGCTGCAGGATAAGCGCGAGCCGAAAAAAACCGGCGCCACGCCCTCCGCAGCCATTAACCCGGCGCAATAAGTCTCTGCCCGGCAGCCACGCCGGGCTTGAGCCGCCTGTGCGCACGCCTTGTCAGAAGCGTGTCCCGCCCCTCTGCTCCGGGGCGTGTGGGATCCGCTCTGGCGGTGGGGGGCGTAAAAGACAGGTCGGGGGCGCTTTTTCACCATTAACCGCGACGGAGCTATACTCTTTTTCGCAAAGATCTGTAGAATTCCTGCCCTGACCATTCCAATAATTGAACACTTTTTAAGCTATGAGCAATGTCACGCATCAGCCGAAAATCGGCTTCGTCTCCCTGGGCTGCCCGAAAAACCTCGTGGACTCAGAGCGTATCCTGACCGAACTGCGCACCGAAGGTTATGACGTCGTACCGACCTACGACAACGCCGATATGGTGATCGTTAACACCTGCGGCTTTATTGATAGCGCTGTGCAGGAATCGCTGGAAGCGATCGGCGAAGCGTTGAAAGAGAACGGCAAGGTAATCGTCACTGGCTGTCTCGGCGCGAAAGAGGATCAGATCCGCGAAGTGCATCCGAAGGTGCTGGAGATCACCGGTCCGCACAGCTATGAGCAGGTGCTGGAGCATGTCCACCATTATACGCCGAAGCCGAAGCACAACCCGTTCCTGAGCCTGGTGCCGGAACAGGGGGTTAAGCTGACGCCGCGCCACTACGCCTACTTAAAAATTTCTGAAGGCTGCAACCATCGCTGCACCTTCTGCATCATCCCGTCCATGCGTGGCGATCTGGTGAGCCGTCCGATTGGCGAAGTGCTGGCCGAAGCCAAACGCCTCGCTGACGCCGGCGTGAAAGAGCTGCTGGTGATTTCGCAGGACACCTCTGCCTACGGCGTCGACGTCAAGCACCGCACCGGTTTCCACAACGGTATGCCGGTGAAGACCAGCATGGTCAGTTTGTGCGAAGAGCTGGCGAAGCTCGGCATCTGGGTGCGCCTGCACTATGTCTATCCGTACCCGCACGTTGACGATGTGATCCCGCTGATGGCGGAAGGCAAGATTCTGCCGTACCTCGATATTCCGCTGCAGCACGCCAGCCCGCGTATTCTGAAGCTGATGAAGCGTCCTGGTTCTGCGGACCGTCAGCTGGCGCGCATTAAGCAGTGGCGTGAAATTTGCCCGGATCTGACCCTGCGCTCCACTTTTATTGTGGGCTTCCCGGGCGAAACGGAAGAAGATTTCCAGATGCTGCTCGACTTCCTGAAAGAGGCGCGTCTCGACCGCGTCGGCTGCTTCAAGTACAGCCCGGTTGAAGGCGCTACCGCCAACGAGCTGGCGGACCAGGTGCCGGAAGAGGTGAAAGAAGAGCGCTGGAACCGCTTTATGCAGCTGCAGCAGCAGATCTCTGCCGAGCGTCTGCAGGAGAAAGTGGGGCGCGAAATCCTGGTGCTGGTAGATGAAGTTGATGAAGAAGGCGCCATTGGCCGCAGCATGGCCGACGCTCCGGAAATCGACGGCGCGGTGTACCTGAACGGCGAAACCCGCGTTAAGCCGGGCGACGTGGTGCGGGTGAAAGTCGAGCACGCCGACGAATACGACCTGTGGGGTACCCGGGTCTAGTCCGGCTTCCCGGATAGTGGCTTAGCGCATTCCACGGCCTACGGGGTCCTCCCGTAGGCTGACCCCCCAGGTCCGCGCAAGCGCAGCGCCGCCGGGTAATTTATCAGTCATCATGCCTTCATATTGCCGGGTGGCGGCTAACGCCTTACCCGGCCTACAGTTCGTGCGGCCTGCCGTTAATTTATTCACCATTGTTGCTGAAACTGCCGGTGCTGGCGGCCTCAACATCGCTGAGACGTTCCCGAAAGGCCGGGGCAGCCCGCATGGATGCGGGCTGAGGGCCGTGTTTTGCAGGGGCGCTGCCTCGGCCCGACCCGAAGCCTGCAGGGATAAGTCGAAGGCACCACGCAGTGGCGATGTTGCTGGCCGGAGCCCGGGGGTACAGGGGGCGGCGGCGACTGGCCGCCCCCTGTGCCATAAGAGACATAACCCAGACGATTAACCGGGAGCGCAAACTACGCTGAAGCCACAGATAACATAAAGGACTTTCCAGCGATGCTTCGCCTCACCCTGGCCCTCTCCCGGGAGGAGAGGGAACCGTCCGGCGGTCGTTTCCGCCTCACACCGCTCCCTGCGCCATGAGAGACCTAACGCAGAAAATTAACCGGAAGCGCAATGTGCGCTGAAGCCGCAGATAACATAAAGGACTCCCGGCGGAGCTTTCCCTCACCCTACCCCTTTAACTTCGGATCCAGCGCATCGCGCAGGCCATCTCCCAGCAGATTAAACGCCAGCACGGTCACGAAAATCGCCACCGCCGGAAAGAGCGCCACGTGCGGAGACATCACCATATCCGCCCGCGCTTCGTTGAGCATCGCGCCCCACTCCGGGGTGGGCGGCTGCGCGCCGAGGCCGAGAAACGACAGACTGGCCGCCGAAATAATCGATACCCCAATGCGCATGGTGAAATAAACCACGATCGATGACACCGTCCCCGGCAGAATATGGTTGAACAGAATGGTGGCATCGCTGGCGCCGATGCTGCGCGCCGATTCAATAAAGGTCTGCTGCTTCAGAACCAGCGTATTGCCGCGCACCAGACGAGCAAACGCCGGGATCGAGAAGATCGCCACGGCGATGATCACGTTGGCCATCCCGCTGCCCATGACGGCGACCACCGCGATCGCCAGCAGGATCCCCGGAAAGGCGAACAACACGTCGCAAAGTCGCATAATGAGCCGGTCCCACCAGCCCTCATAGTAGCCAGCCAGCAGCCCAAGCACCGTGCCGATGGCCGCGCCAATCAGCACCGCCAGTACCCCGGCGGCCAGCGAGATCTGCGCCCCGACCAGCACCCGGCTGAAAATATCCCGTCCCAGGGAGTCGACTCCAAACCAGTGCACCAGCGAAGGTCCCTCGTTCAGACGGTCGTAGTCGAAATAATTTTCCGCATCGTACGGCGCTATCCATGGGGCAACGATGGCTACCGCAATCAGCAACAGCACGAAAATACCAGCGCCCATCGCCACCGGCTGGCGACGAAAGCGCCGCCAGAACTCATGCCAGGGGGTATGGATCTCGCCGGGTCTGATGCCCGGCATGGCGTTCAGCGCCGCCTGCCTTCTCCAGTTAAGCAATCGCACCTTACTTATACCTGATAGCCGGGTTTATGGCCGCGTACAGCACATCCACCACTAAATTGATAAGAATAAACTCCAGCGAAAAGAGCAGCACTTCCGCCTGAATCACCGGGTAATCGCGCATCTCCACCGAATCGACCAGCAAGCGCCCAAGCCCCGGCCAGTTAAACACCTTCTCCACAACGATCGACCCGCCGAGCAGAAAGCCGAACTGCAGCCCCATCATGGTCACCACCGGGATCATCGCATTGCGCAGACCATGCTTGAGCACCACCCGCGTTTCGCTCACCCCCTTCGCCCGGGCGGTACGCATATAGTCTTCATGCAGCACATCGACGAATGACGCGCGGGTAAAGCGCGCCATGACCGCCGCCACCGCCGCGCCAAGGGTCAACGACGGCAAAATATAGTGCCGCCAGCTGTCGGCCCCCACCGTCGGCAGCCAGCCCAGCTCAACCGAAAACACCTGCATCAGCAGCATACCAAGGGCAAAAGCCGGAAACGAAATACCGCTCACCGCCAGCGCCATTCCCAGACGGTCGGGCCAGCGATTGCGCCACACCGCGGCCGCAATCCCCGCCGCCATCCCGAACAGTACCGCCCAGCTCATGCTGGCCAGCGTCAGCCACAGCGTGGGCATAAAGCGACTGGCAATCTCACTGGCAACGGGACGCCGCGAGGCCATGGAAATGCCAAAATCGCCGCGCAGCACGTTGGTGATGTAGTGCCAGAACTGGACATGCAGCGGCTGGTCAAGCCCCAGCTGCTGGCGCACCATCGCCACCACCTGGGCATCGGCCTCAGGTCCGGCAATCAGCCGCGCCGGGTCACCGGGCAGCATATGGACGAACAGAAACACCAGCACCGCGACGATAAGCAGAGTAGGGATCAGGCCCAGCAGGCGCTTAATCACATAATTCAGCATCGCTCCCTCCCATTCCGGGAGAGAGGACGCATGAAGATGAACATGATCACGGCGTCAGGTCCGCCTGTTCGAAGCTAAAGCCGGTATCCGGCTGAATATAGAAACCGGTGAGGTTCTTGCTGTGGGCGGAGACCAGTTTCTCGACCACCAGCGGCACCCACGGCGACTCTTTCCAGATAATATCCTGCGCCTCTTTATAGAGTTTGGTTTTCTGTTGCGGATCGGTGGTTTTCAGCGCCTCGCTCAGCGCGTTATCCACCTGCGGGTTGCTGTAAAACGCGGTATTAAACAGCGTCGGCGGCCAGTTTTGCGAGGCGAACAGCGGCGACAGCGCCCAGTCGGCTTCACCGGTGGAGGCGGACCAGCCGGTATAGAACATCCGTACCCCGCTCTCTTTCTGCCCTTTACCTTCCACTTCCGCCGCCCGCTGACCAGCGTCCATCGCCGTCACCTGCGCCTTAATCCCCACCTGCGCCAGCTGCTGCTGGGTGAACTGCAGTACTTTCTGCGCGGTGCTGTGATTATGTGATGACCACAGCGTGGTGCTGAAACCGTTAGGGTAGCCCGCCTCTTTCAGCAGCTGGCGCGCTTTCGCCGGATCGTATGGCCAGGCGGGGTAGGTCTGGGCATAGGCGATCGACGGCGGCACCACTCCGGTCGCCGGGGTGGCGTAGCCGGCGAACGCTACCTTCACCAGCGCCTGACGGTTAATCGCATAGTTGATGGCTTCCCGTACCTTCGGATTATCGAACGGCTTCTGCGTCACGTTCATGCTGATGTAGCGCTGCATGATCGACGGGCTGGCCACCAGCTCCAGTTTGCTGTTTTTCGCCAGCAGCGGCGCCTGTTCGTAAGGGATCGGGAAGGCGAACTGCGCCTCGCCGGTCTGCAGCATCGCCGCCCGGGTATTGTTATCCACCACCGGACGCCAGGTGATAGAATCCAGCTTTGGCAGCCCCGGCTGCCAGTACCCATCGAACTTGCTGACCTTCACAAAATCCGTCTGGTTCCAGGTGTCGAGCTTATACGGCCCGGTGCCCACCGGGTGGAAGCCGATATCCTTACCATATTTTTTCAGCGCCGCCGGCGAAATCATCGCTGTCGCCGGATGGGCGAGAATGTTAATAAACGCCGAGAAGGGCTGCTTCAGGGTAATTTTGACCGTAGTCGGATCGACCGCCTCGGTACTGGCAATATTTTTATACAGGTTATAGCGCTTGAGATGGTTATCCGGGTTACTCGCGCGATCGAGGTTAGCCTTTACCGCCTCGGCGTTAAAGTCAGTGCCATCCTGGAATTTCACCCCGCTGTGCAGCTTAACTGTGTACACCAGGCCGTCCGGTGACACGGTATAGCTCTCAGCAAGAACGTTTTGCAGCTTCATCTCTTTATCAAGGCCGAACAGGCCTTGATAAAAGGACTTCGCCACCGCCTGCGACAGGGTATCGTTGGCATCATAGGGGTCGAGGGTCGTGAAGTTAGACCCGACCGCCACCACCACATCTTTGGCGGCAAAGGCGGGAGCGCTCGCCAGGGCTGCCGCGATACTCAGCGCCAGCCACCATTTGCGTGAAACAGGTTGTGTCATCGTGTTCTCCTGAAAAGATGCGTTATGTGTTGTTATGTTCTGCCCAGCACATCGGCGGATTCGCGGGCGACGAAGTGGCCCGGCCCGACCTGCTGCAACGGCACGCTGGCGATCTCCTCGCCCCGCTTATAAATATTGCCCGGGACGTCATCAGACAGCAGAACCCGCTGCGGATGACGGTGGCCCGGATCGGCCACCGGTACGGCGGCCATGAGCTTACGGGTATAGGGGTGCTGCGGGTTTTCAAACACCGCGCGGCGCGGGCCTATTTCGACAATGCGACCGCGATACATCACCGCCACGCGGTGGCTGATGCGCTCCACCACCGCCATATCATGGGAAATAAACAGAAACGCGATGCCCATCTCGCGCTGCAGGTCGAGCATCAGATTGATAATCTGCGCCCGAATGGAGACATCCAGGGCCGACACCGACTCGTCGGCTATCACCACCTTCGGATTCAGCGCCAGCGCGCGGGCAATGCAGATCCGCTGCCGCTGGCCGCCGGAAAAGGCATGGGGATAGCGCCAGGCATGCTCCGGCTGCAACCCCACGCGCTTCAGCAGCCAGGCGACCCGCTCACGCGCTGCTTCCCCACGCAGCAGGCCATGCACCCGCAGCGGCTCCATAATCGAATCGCCGACCGTCTGACGCGGATCAAGCGAGGCGTAAGGATCCTGAAAAATAAACTGAATATTGCGCCGCAGAGCCTGCAGCTTGCCGCCGGCGAGGGTATCGATCCGCTGACCGTCGAAGGTAATGGTGCCTCCCTGGGTCTCTACCAGCCTCAGCAGCGCCCGGCCGGTGGTCGACTTGCCGCAGCCGGACTCGCCCACCAGCGACAGGGTCTCTCCCGGCCAGAGATCAAAACTGACCTTCTCCACCGCATGCACTTCGCGCGTCACGCGATTGAGCAGCCCGCCGCGCACCGGAAAACGGGCCACCAGGTCACGCACCTGCAGGATCGGCTCGCCGGCGACTACCGTATCGGGCGTTTCGCTCTCCGCCAGCGGCTGGCCCGGCAGCGGAAAACGGCGCGGCAGATCCTGGCCACGCATCTCCCCCAGCCGCGGGACCGCCGCCAGCAGCGACTGTGTATACGGGTGCTGCGGCGAACGAAAGATCTCCTCAACGCTGCCGGTCTCTACCGCCTCACCGCGATACATCACCAGCACCCGATCGGCGATATCGGCCACGACGCCCATATCGTGGGTGATAAAGATCACCCCCATCGCCATCTCCTTTTGCAGGACGGCAATGAGTTGCAGAATTTGCGCCTGGATGGTGACATCCAGCGCCGTGGTTGGCTCATCGGCTATCAACACCGCCGGCCGACAGGAGAGCGCCATGGCGATCATCACCCTCTGGCGCATGCCGCCGGAGAGCTGGTGCGGATAGCGCGAGAGCATCTCTTCCGCCTGGGGAATACGCACCTGATCGAGCATCTTTTTCGCCGCGCGCAGCGCCTCTTCGCGCCCCAGCCCCTGGTGCAGGCGCAGGGATTCGGCAATCTGCTCGCCGATGGTAAAAACCGGATTCAGCGAGGTCATCGGCTCCTGAAAAATCATGGCCAGATCCGCGCCGCGCACCCGGCGCATCTCAGCGTCCGTTTGCTCATTGAGCGCGATCACCTGCCGGTTACGCCGCCGCAACCACAGCCCCTCGCTGTTCACCTCGCTGCTGGCCGCGTCTAGCAGACGCATCAGCGCCAGCGCGGTCACCGATTTTCCCGAACCGGACTCACCCACTATCGCCAGCGTCTCGCCGCGGCGCAGGCTGAAGGAAAGCTGACGCACGGCCTGCACCTCCGGCGCATCCTGCTGGCGGAACGCCACGTTCAGGTTGCGCACCACCAGCACTTCGCAGGTATCGGTTTCGTGAGTTTGCGACACTCGCCCTCTCCCTTGTTCTATTCGCGATAAATGCCAATGGTCGGCGTATCGCCGGCATAGCACCAGGCCCGGTACATGCCTTCACTGTTAAACGGTAAAACGACGTTGCCTTCGCGATCGACGGCTATCAGCCCACCGCTGCCGCCGAGAGCCGGCAGTTTCTCCATCACCACCCGCTCGCAGGCGGAATAGAGACTGAGCTGCCCATACTCCATCAGGGCGGCGATATCGTAGGCCGCCAGGGTGCGCATAAAGACTTCGCCGGTGCCGGTACAGGAGACCGCCACGCTGGCATTATTGGCATAACACCCCGCGCCCGGCAGCGGGCTGTCGCCGACGCGTCCGGGCAGTTTGTTGGTCATGCCGCCGGTGGAGGTCGCCGCCGCCAGATTGCCGGCCAGATCGAGCGCCACCGCGCCGACGGTGCCCATTTTCTGGCGTTCGTCGAGGGGAGCGGCGTGGTGGTCGAGGATAATCTCCCCGCCCGCTTTCGCCTCCTGCAGCTGCAGCAGCCTTTCAGGAGTGGAAAACAGATCGTTATCCACGCGCGCCATCCCGTGGGAGATGGCAAAATTTTCCGCCCCCTCGCCGATCAGTAGTACGTGCGGACTCTTCTCCAGCACCAGACGCGCCGCCAGCACCGGATTACGCAAATGTTTGACCCCGGCTACCGCGCCCGCCTGCAGGCTGTAGCCGTCCATTACGCAGGCGTCCAGCTCGTGGGTTTGATCGCGGGTAAATACCGCGCCCATTCCGGCGTTGAACAACGGACACTCCTCCAGCAGCCGAACGGCCTCGGTCACGGCATCCAGCGCGCTGGCGCCCGCGGCCAACATTTTCTGCCCGCTTTCGACGATAGTCGACAGCGCCGCCACATACTCTCGCTCCCGCTCCGGCGTCATTTGCGCGCGAGAAATCGCCCCTGCGCCGCCGTGAATTGCTATAACCGCCTTGCCCATTTCGCCAGTCCTTAACGATGAAGTGGATCGCCCCTGCCCTGTCGTACCGCGGCGCGGCGCCGGTCACGTCATGAATAAGGGTATTGATATCATTATATTGCTGAATGTCTTATACAATTTTTGAATATAGAAAGAGCGGCGGGCGATGTAAAGCCTCGTACCCAGGTGGCATACAGCCCGCGCCGCTTTTCTGCCATAATAGGCGTTTTCGCTGTTTTGCCCGCAGGAGTGACCCATGGATTTTACCGCCGGACTGATGCCGCTCGACACAGCCCTCGCCCAGATGCTCGATCGTATTACGCCGCTGAACGCGACGGAAACTGTACCGCTGTTGCAGGCCTTCTCGCGTGTGACCGCCCATGACATCGTCTCCCCGCTGGATGTGCCCGGCTTTGATAACGCGGCGATGGATGGCTATGCCGTCCGGCTGAACGACCTTCGCGACGGCGCGGCGCTGCCGGTCGCCGGTAAGGCCTTCGCCGGCCAGCCGTTCAACGACGCCTGGCCGGCGGGCACCTGTATCCGCATCATGACCGGCGCGCCGGTGCCGGAAGGCTGCGATGCGGTGGTGATGCAGGAAGAGACTGAACAGACCGAGGGCGGCGTGCGCTTTATCGCGCCGGTAAAAGCCGGGCAGCATATTCGCCGCCGCGGAGAAGATATTGCCCACGGCGCGGTGGTCTTCCCGGCGGGGACACCCCTGACGGTGGCCGAGCTGCCGGTGCTGGCCTCGCTCGGCATTGCCGAGGTCGAGGTGGTGCGCAAGGTACGCGTCGCGGTCTTCTCAACAGGCGATGAGCTGCAGCTGCCGGGTCAACCGCTCGGCGACGGCCAGATTTACGATACCAACCGCCTGGCAGTGCACCTGATGCTGCAGCAGTTGGGCTACGAGGTCATTAACCTCGGCATTATTCCTGACGACCCGGCGAAGCTGCGCGACGCCTTTATCGACGCCGACCAGCAGGCCGATGTGGTCATTAGCTCCGGCGGCGTCTCGGTGGGTGAAGCCGATTACACCAAAACTATCCTCGAAGAGCTGGGGGAGATCGGCTTCTGGAAGCTGGCGATTAAGCCGGGGAAACCCTTCGCCTTCGGCAAGCTCAGCAGCAGCTGGTTCTGCGGCCTGCCGGGTAACCCGGTGTCCGCCACCGTCACCTTCTGTCAGCTGGTGCAACCCCTGCTGGCGAAACTCTCGGGCAAGCACGGCCCGCTTCAGGCGCCCCGCCTGCGGGTCCGCGCCGCCACGCGCCTGAAAAAGTCGCCTGGCCGCCTCGATTTTCAGCGCGGTATTCTGCAGCGCAACCCGGACGGCGAACTGGTGGTGAACACCACCGGCCATCAGGGCTCGCACATTTTCAGCTCCTTCAGCCTCGGCAACTGCTTTATCGTGCTGGAGCGTGAGCGCGGCCATGTTGAAGCAGGCGAATGGGTCGAGGTCGAACCCTTCAGTCACCTGTTTGGGGGGCTGTAATGACCGTTGAGCTGAGCGATGAAGAGATGCTGCGCTATAACCGGCAGATCGTCTTGCGCGGTTTTGATTTTGACGGCCAGGAGCGGTTAAAAGCCGCTCGCGTGCTGGTGGTCGGCCTCGGCGGGCTCGGCTGCGCCGCCGCGCAGTATCTGGCCGCCGCCGGGGTCGGGCAGCTCACCCTGCTCGATTTCGACACTGTCTCGCTCTCCAACCTGCAGCGCCAGACGCTGCACAGCGACGCCACCCTCGGCCAGCCGAAGGTGGATTCCGCCCGCGAGGCGCTGGCGCGCATTAACCCGCACGTCCGTCTGGTCCCGCTCAATGCCTTGCTGGATGAGGCGGCGCTGGCGGCGCAGATTGCCGATCACGATCTGGTGCTCGACTGCACCGACAACGTCGCCATTCGCAACCAGCTTAACGTCGGCTGCTTTCAGCACAAAACCCCACTGGTCTCCGGAGCGGCGATCCGTATGGAGGGGCAAATCAGCGTCTTTACCTATCAGGATGGCGAACCCTGCTACCGCTGCCTGAGCCGTCTGTTCGGCGAAAATGCCCTCACCTGCGTCGAAGCCGGGGTAATGGCCCCGCTGGTGGGCACCATCGGTTCGCTGCAGGCGATGGAGGCGATTAAGCTGCTGAGCGGCTACGGCACCCCTGCCAGCGGAAAAATCGTCATCTACGATGCCATGACCTGCCAGTTTCGCGAAATGAGGCTGATGCGTCACCCGCAGTGCGAGGTATGCGGCTCGCACTGACCCTCACACCGGCGACGAGAGTCGCCGGTGGTTTTGTGACCGCTCTCGTTATTTTCTCCTCTCTGACTTATCCCCATCCCGCTTGTTGATTTGCGTCAACACAACTTTCATTCGAAAGTGTTTTTATGTTCATACGCAAGCAAGAGGATAAGCCATGATCTTCAACATCCAGCGCTATTCCACCCATGACGGCCCAGGGATCCGCACCGTCGTCTTCCTGAAAGGCTGCTCGCTGGGCTGCCGCTGGTGCCAGAACCCGGAGAGCCGCGCCCGTAGCGAAGATCTGCTGTATGACTCGCGGCTGTGCCTGGCCGGCTGCGAGCTGTGCCAGCAGGCGGCGCCGGCGGTTATCACCCGCACCCTCGATGGCCTGATCATTCACCGGCAAAACGTTAACGACAGCCATATCGCCGCGCTGCGCGACTGCTGCCCCACCACCGCGCTCACGGTGTGCGGCGAGGAGAAGAGCGTCGAGGAGATCATGGCGACGGTGCTGCGTGATAAACCATTCTACGATCGCAGCGGCGGCGGCATCACTCTTTCCGGCGGCGAACCCTTTATGAACCCAACGCTGGCGCAAGCGCTGTTCGAAGCCAGTCATCAGGCAGGCATTCACACCGCCGTGGAAACCTGCCTGCACGTGCCGTGGAAATACATTGAACCGTCTTTACCCTTTGTCGACCTGTTTCTCGCCGATCTGAAGCATGTTGACGAGGCCGTTTTTCAGCAGTGGACCGACGGCAGCGCCCGCCGGGTGCTGGATAACCTGCAGCGTCTGGCGCAGGCGGGGAAAAAAATGATTATTCGCGTGCCGTTGATCCAGGGATTCAACGCCAGCGAAGCCGACATTGCCGCGATCACCGATTTTGCCGCCGATCGCCTGCAGGTCAGCGAGATCCATTACCTGCCGTACCACACGCTGGGAATGAACAAATACCAGTTACTCAGTCAGCCCTACACCGCACCGGACAAACCGCTGGACGCTCCTGAGCTGCTCGCCTTCGCGCAGGATTATGCGCAAAGCAAGGGGCTAACGGCGATATTACGAGGATAACCCTATGACTACCCTGAAGCTCAACACCCTCAGCGCCCGTATCCAGGCCCATAAAATGGCGCTGGTGCATATCGTCAAGCCGCCGGTCTGTACCGAGCGCGCCCGCCACTATACGGAGATGTATCAGCGGCATCTCGATAAACCGATCCCGGTGCGCCGCGCGCTGGCGCTGGCTCACCACCTGGCGGAGCGCACCATCTGGATCAAGCACGATGAGCTGATCGTCGGTAACCAGGCCAGCGAAGTGCGCGCCGCGCCTATTTTCCCGGAATACACCGTCAGCTGGATTGAGAAAGAGATCGACGATCTCGCCGACCGCCCCGGCGCCGGCTTCTCGGTCAGCGAGGAGAATAAACGCGTATTGCATGAAGTGTGCCCATGGTGGCGCGGCCAGACCGTACAAGACCGCTGCTACGGTATGTTCACCGATGAGCAAAAGGCGCTGCTCGCCACCGGCATTATTAAGGCGGAAGGCAATATGACCTCCGGGGATGCTCACCTCGCGGTCAACTACCCCTTGCTGCTGGAGAAAGGCCTCGACGGGATGCGTGCGAAAGTCGCCGAACGCCGCTCGCGTATCAATTTGACAGTACTGGAAGACCTGCACGGCGAGCAGTTCCTGAAAGCGATTGATATCGTGCTGGAAGCGGTCAGCGATCACAGCAAACGCTTCGCCGCGCTGGCGCGCGAGATGGCGACAGCAGAATCCCGCGAATCACGCCGCCACGAACTGCTGACGATTGCCGAAAACTGCGACGTCATCGCCCATGAGCCGCCGAAAACCTTCTGGCAGGCGCTGCAGCTGTGCTACTTCATTCAGCTTATCCTGCAGATTGAATCCAATGGCCATTCGGTATCCTTCGGCCGTATGGACCAGTACCTCTACCCGTACTACCGCCGCGACGTTGAGTTGCAACAGTCGCTGGATCGCGAACAGGCCATTGAGCTGCTGCACAGCTGCTGGCTGAAGCTGCTGGAGGTCAATAAGATCCGTTCCGGCTCGCACTCCAAAGCCTCTGCCGGCAGCCCGCTATACCAGAACGTCACCATCGGCGGCCAGAATCTGGTGGATGGTAAGCCGCAGGACGCGGTCAACCCGCTGTCCTATGCGATCCTGGAATCCTGCGGTCGCCTGCGTTCTACCCAGCCGAACCTCAGCGTGCGCTACCACGCCGGGATGAGCAACGACTTCCTCGACGCCTGCGTCCAGGTGATCCGCTGCGGTTTCGGCATGCCGGCGTTTAACAACGATGAAATCGTCATCCCGGAATTCATTAAGCTGGGCATTGAGCCGCAGGACGCCTACGATTACGCGGCTATCGGCTGTATCGAAACCGCGGTCGGCGGTAAGTGGGGCTACCGCTGTACCGGCATGAGCTTTATTAACTTCGCGCGGGTGATGCTGGCGACGCTGGAAGGCGGCCGCGATGCCACCAGCGGTCAGGTGTTCCTGCCGCAGGAGCACGCCCTGTCGAAAGGCAACTTCGCTAACTTCGATCAGGTGCTGGCAGACTGGGACCGCCAGATTCGTTACTACACCCGTAAATCCATCGAGATTGAGTACGTGGTCGATACCATGCTGGAAGAGAACGTCCACGATATTCTCTGCTCGGCGCTAGTCGATGACTGCATCGAACGGGCGAAAAGCATTAAGCAAGGCGGCGCGAAGTATGACTGGGTTTCCGGCCTGCAGGTGGGTATCGCCAACCTCGGCAACAGCCTCGCGGCGGTGAAAAAACTGGTCTTCGATCAGGGCGCCATCGGCCAGCAGGAGCTGGCGAAGGCGCTGGCGGAAGATTTCGACGGTCTGACCCACGAGCAGCTGCGCCAGCGGTTGATCAACGGCGCGCCGAAGTATGGTAACGATGATGACAGCGTCGACGAGTTGCTGGCGCGGGCCTACCAGACCTATATCGACGAGCTGAAGCAGTATCACAACCCGCGCTATGGCCGCGGCCCGATTGGCGGCAATTATTACGCTGGCACCTCCTCTATTTCCGCTAACGTCCCGTTCGGCGCGCAGACCATGGCGACGCCGGATGGCCGTAAAGCGCATACCCCGCTGGCGGAGGGGGCCAGCCCGGCCTCCGGTACCGATCATCTGGGGCCGACGGCGGTTATCAGTTCGGTGGGCAAGCTGCCGACCGGGGCGATCCTCGGCGGCGTGCTGCTTAATCAGAAGCTGAATCCGTCAACGCTGGAGAACGAGTCCGATAAGCAGAAGCTGATGGTGCTGCTGCGCACTTTCTTCGAGGTGCACAAAGGCTGGCATATCCAGTACAACATCGTGTCGCGCGACACGCTGCTGGAAGCCAAGAAACATCCTGACCAGTACCGCGATTTAGTGGTCCGCGTCGCTGGATACTCGGCGTTCTTCACCGCCCTGTCGCCGGATACCCAGGACGATATCATCGCCCGTACCGAACATACGCTGTAATCCTTCGTGCCCGCTGGCGCTATGCTTAGCGGGCCAACCCTGTTCTGCAGGCCGGAAAAGACATGCCCTTCCGGCATTTTCTGAATGCCTGAACTTTCATTCGAAATAAATTTGTGCTCCCCATCACATTGTAATTAGAATGTTACTGGTCGAAGTTAAGCCAGGAGCATCCCCTTATGACCGTTAAAGTTATCGTCACCGATATGGACGGAACTTTTCTCAATGACGCCAAAACCTACGATCGCTCACGGTTTCTGGCGCAATTCGCCCAGTTGCAGCAGCGCGGCATTGAATTTGTTGTCGCCAGCGGCAACCAGTACTATCAGTTGATCTCCTTCTTCCCGGAGATCCGCGAGCAGATTTCGTTCGTCGCAGAAAACGGCGCTCTGGTTTATGAACATGGCACGCAGCTGTTCCACGGCGAACTGACCCGCCACGAATCACAAGTGGTGATTGGCGAATTGCTCAAAGATCCGCAGCTCAACTTTGTCGCCTGCGGCCTGCAGAGCGCCTACGTCAGCGATAAAGCTCCGGACGCCTTTGTTGAGCTGATGTCGAAGCACTACCATCGCCTACAGCGGGTGAGCGACTATCACGCCATCGACGATACGCTGTTTAAATTCTCTCTCAACCTGCCGGACAGCGAGATCCCACAGCTGATTGATAAACTGCACGTGTCGCTCGACGGCATCATGAAGCCGGTCACCAGCGGCTTTGGCTTTGTCGATTTGATTATCCCTGGCCTGCATAAAGCCAACGGCATCAGCCGTTTGCTCAAGCGCTGGGATCTTTCGCCGCAGCAATGCGTCGCCATCGGCGACAGCGGCAACGACGCCGAAATGCTGAAGCTGGTGAAATACGCTTTCGCCATGGGTAACGCTGCCGACAGCATCAAGGCCATCGCCGGCTACGCTACCGACGATAATAACCATGACGGCGCGCTGAACGTTATCCAGGCCGTCCTCGATAACACCCCGCCCTTCAACGCCTGACCCTTCGCCGGGGCATCGCGCCCCGGTTTTCCATTTTGTGCGCCGCAGCAAGATTTTAAACTTGCATTAACTCCATTTTAACTTAAATTAACGTTTGTAAGATTTGATACTTTCGAATGAAAGATACAGCGAGGTTATTATGGCTGCTCTCCCGACCCACGAAACACTTCCCGCCGATCACAAAGCGGCGATTCGCCAGATGAAACAGGCCCTGCGGGCGCAAATTGGCGACGTCCAGGCGGTGTTCGATAAGCTCTCAGCGCGCATCAGCGAGCGGCTGCAGGAGATTGAGACACTGAAAGCCGCAGGCCAGGAGGTCTGGCCAACCGTTCCGTTCCGCGATATCGCCGAAGGAACAGTGAGCGATGAGCAGCGCGCGGCCATTAAGCGCCGGGGCTGCGCGGTGATTAAAGGCCACTTCCCACGCGAACAGGCGTTGGCGTGGGATACCGCGATGCTGGAATATCTGGATCGCAACCATTTCGACGATGTTTACAAAGGGCCTGGCGACAGCTTCTTCGGTTCGCTGGAGGCTTCGCGCCCGGAGATCTACCCGATCTACTGGTCGCCCTCGCAAATGCAGGCGCGGCAGAGCGATGAAATGGCGGCAGTGCAATCTTTTCTCAACCGCCTGTGGCGTTTTGAACAGAATGGCAAACGCTGGTTCGATCCGGACGTCAGCGTGATCTATCCCGACCGCATCCGCCGCCGCCCGCCGGGAACCACTTCGAAGGGGCTGGGGGCGCATACCGATTCCGGCGCGCTGGAGCGCTGGCTGCTTCCCGCCTATCAGCAGGTTTTCGCCAACGTTTTTAATGGCAATATCGACGCCTACGACCCGTGGGACGCCGCGCACCGTACCGAAGTGGAAGAGTATACCGTCGACAACACCACCAAATGCTCGGTGTTCCGTACCTTCCAGGGCTGGACCGCGCTGTCGGACATGATCCCGGGTCAGGGGCTGCTGCACGTGGTGCCGATCCCGGAGGCGATGGCTTATGTGCTGCTGCGCCCCCTGCTCGACGATGTGCCGGAAGATGAGCTGTGCGGCGTCGCGCCGGGCAGAGTGCTGCCGATCTCTGAGCAGTGGCACCCGCTCTTAATTAAAGCGTTAAGCTCGATTCCAGCGCTGAATGCCGGGGACTCCGTCTGGTGGCACTGCGACATCATTCACTCGGTGGCACCGGTGGAAAATCAGCAGGGCTGGGGAAATGTGATGTACATTCCGGCCGCGCCGATGTGCGAGAAGAACCTCGCCTACGCGCAGAAAGTAAAAATCGCCCTGGAAAAAGGCGCCTCGCCGGGGGATTTCCCGCGCGAGGACTATGAAGCCAGCTGGCAGGGGCGCTTCACCCTGGAGGATCTGAATATCCACGGCAAACGGGCGCTGGGTATGCCGGTCTAATCGTCATACAGCCCCTGCGGCTCGACGGCGGTATGGCCTTTGCCCGGCCGGATCCGCCGTACCGAATCGCGTACCACCAGCGTGCCATGCAGCAGTAGCGAGCCGTGCGGCGCCTCCGGGCGCAGCAGGCGCTGCTGCAGGAGATGCACCGCCTCGCTGCCCAGCTCATCCCGCGGCACATGCACCGCGGTCAGCGGCACCTCCTGAATCGCCGCCAGATTAAATCCGTCAATGCTCATCACCGAGACATCCTGCGGCACCCGCAGGCCACGCTTTTGCAATGCGCTGACGGTGCCGGCGGCCATAAAATCGCCGCCCACCAGGAAGGCGGTGGGCAACGGCCTGCCCTGTAAGCCGTCAAGCCAGGCGCCCACCTGCTCTTCCGTCTCTCTGGCGCTAAAGTTGGCGACGCTGATAAGATCCCGGCTGGCGGTAAAGCGCAGATTACGCGCGCGCCACGCCTCCTGAATCCCCCCCAGCCGCAGCTCCATGGTATAGCGGCGCAGGCACATCACGTTCATCACCGCCCGATGCCCCATATCAAACAGATAGCGGGCCGCGCACTGGCCGATCAGCCGATGATCGGGAGCGATGGACGGCAGCCGCATCCCTTCATCCCGACAGTTGATCAATACGCAGGGTTTGCCCAGATCCGCCGCCAGGCCATGAATATGCGGATCGTCGATCCCCAGCAGCACCGCGGCCTGGGTCTCAGGTTCATTCATGCGGGCAAGAAACAGGTTGGCGTCGCTGTCGTTCTCATCCAGCGCGCAGTAGCGCAGGCGCACTTCATGCGCCGCCAGCGCGTTATTGATACTCTGGATCACCCGGTAGTAGAAGATATCCGATCGCTCATCGAATGCGCGCTGCGGGGCAAACACCAGCAGATGATTGAGCAGCAGACGCCCGGCGGCCAACCCCTGCATGACACCCAGCTCGCGGGCGCAGTCCAGCACCGCCCGGCGCGCCTTGTCGCTGGTATTCGCTTTCCCGGCCAGGACGCGTGAAACGGTGCTGGGCGATAGCCCGGTGCGGGCGGCAATTTCGGCGACGCGCAGCTTTTTATCCATTTTGTGATCCAGCTCCGATTGAAAAATGAAAGAATTTTCATAATCGCCAAAGCACACGTTACAAGCAAATTCCGCTGTCAAATATGCGATCTCGCTCATTTCATGAAAAAACTTGCATAAATAGCGCTTTGCCAGACGATTTTTCTGCCCTAGCCTGAATTGGTCCAACATCTCCCATACTAGTTATACCAATGATGTTGAGATTAAAAATAGACTATTCAAATAGTTAATAAATCTACGTGACCACTCAGGGAGTGAGACCGTCACTTTCCCCCTACAAACGTCTTGTGGAGTGTGCTATGAGTCAAGGCCTCAACAATGATATCGCCGTCAGCAAAACGCGCCGGGTAGTGAAAAACCTGCGCTGGTGGGTGCTGGTCCTGTTTTTACTTGGCGTTACCGTCAACTACATCACACGCAACTCGCTGGGAATTATCGCGCCGGAACTGAAAGCGACCCTCGGCATTACTACCGAACAATACTCGTGGATCGTCGGCGCGTTTCAGCTGGCTTACACGATTTTCCAGCCGCTGTGCGGCTGGCTTATCGACGTCATCGGCCTGAAGCTTGGCTTTATGATCTGCGCCACCCTGTGGGCGCTGGCCTGTATCGCCCACGCCGGGGCCGGTAGCTGGCTGCACCTGGCTATGTTGCGCTTCTTTATGGGTGGGGCCGAGGCGGCCGCTACTCCGGCCAACGCCAAAACCATCGGCGAATGGTTTCCGAAATCTGAACGCCCGATTGCCGCCGGCTGGGCTGGCGTTGGGTTCTCCATCGGCGCGATGCTGGCCCCGCCGATCATCTACTTCGCCCACGCCTCCTTCGGCTGGCAAGGGGCGTTTATGTTTACCGGCGCGCTGGCGCTACTGTGGGTAATACTATGGTGGGCCTTCTATCAGACCCCGGAAAAGCACCCCAATCTCAGCAAAAGCGAGCTGGAGTACATCAAACAGGATAACGAAGCCCCGCCGGTAAAACAGCCCTTCTTTACCGCGCTCAAAACCGTCTCGAAAAATAAACGTTTCTACGGGATCGCCATTCCCGCCTTTATGGCCGAGCCCGCCTGGGCGGTGCTGAGTTTCTGGGTGCCGCTGTACCTGGCGAAAGAGCACGGCATGGATTTGAAGCAGATCGCCATGTTCGCCTGGCTGCCGTTTCTCGCCGCCGATCTCGGCAGCGTGGTCAGCGGCTACCTCACCCGCCTGTATGTTCGCTGGTTCGGCTGTACGCGAGTGAACTCGGTGATCGCCAGCTCGGTAACCGGCGCGTTCCTGATGCTCTCCCTGGCCCTCGTCGCCATCACCCGCGATCCCTATATCACCATCATCCTGATCTCCATTGGCGGCTTCGGCCATCAGATCATCTCCTGCATGCTCAGCGCGCTGGTGGTGGAGTCTTTCGACAAGGGACAAATGGCGACGGTCAACGGTATGCGCGGCTCCGCAGCGTGGATCGCCAGCTTCTTGTTCTCGTTATTAATCGGGGTGACCGCCGACAAAATCGGCTTCAACCCGCTATTTATCGCCATGGGTTTCTTTGACCTGATTGGCGCCGTTTTCCTGGTGGCATTTATTGCTGAACGTCGCGCCAAGCGCGCCTGAGAGTGGATGTAAGATATGAAGACGCTGAAACACTGGAGTTTGCATCAACAGCTGGAGCATCACGTTGAACTGACGGTCGATGGCCAGCACACCCTGTGCCTGTACGTACTGGAAGAGAATTTGTTCCGCGTCCTGCTAAAACGCCAGGGCCAGCTGGCGCTGGATCGCACCTGGAGCATCGCTCCACAGCAGGATGTGCCGTGGGAAGGCCGCGCCCGGGATGACCTCAGCGGTTTTAGTCTCCCGGCCTGGCAGCTGACCCGGGAGGGCGATACGCTGACTATCGCCACCCGCCAGCTGCGCGTCACCGTTCACCAGCCGCTGTGGCTGGAGTGGAGCTATCGCGACGAGGCCGGCGAATGGCAGCCGCTTGCCAATGACCGTCCGACCAGCGCCTACCTGGCGAATGCCCACGGCGACGGCGTCGCCCATTATCTGAGCCGCCGCAAAGACGAGCGTTTCTACGGCCTGGGCGAAAAGGCCGGCGACCTGCAGCGCACCGGTAAACGCTATGAGATGCGTAACCTCGATGCCATGGGCTACAACGCCGTCAGCACTGACCCGCTGTATAAACATATTCCGTTCACCATCACCCAGCGCAGCGATATCAGCTACGGCCTGTTCTATGACAACCTGAGCAGCTGCTGGCTGGATCTGGGGAACGAGATCGACAACTACCACACCGCCTATCGCCGCTGGCAGGCGGAAGCCGGCGACATCGATTATTACCTGTTTACCGGTAAGCAGGTGCTGGATGTGACCAAAGCCTTCGTTCGCCTGACCGGTAAAACGCTGTTTGGACCCAAATGGAGCCTCGGCTACAGCGGCTCCACCATGCACTATACCGACGCGCCGGATGCGCAAATTCAGCTGATGAACTTTATCCGCCTGTGCGAGCAGCACGCGATCCCCTGCGATTCGTTCCAGCTCTCTTCCGGCTATACCTCAATCAACGGCAAGCGCTACGTCTTTAACTGGAACTACGACAAGGTGCCGCAGCCCAAAGTGATGAGCCAGTCGTTTCACGATGCCGGGCTGAAGCTGGCCGCCAATATCAAACCGTGCCTGCTGCAGGATCACCCGCGCTACGGCGAGGTGGCGGAGCGCGGTCTCTTCATTCGCGATTCGCAAACTGACGCTCCGGAGCGTTCCAGCTTCTGGGATGATGAAGGGTCGCATCTCGATTTCACCAATCCGCAAACCGTGGCCTGGTGGCAGGAAGGCGTGACCACCCAGCTACTGGAGATGGGCATCGATTCGACCTGGAACGATAATAACGAATACGAAGTATGGGACGGCGAAGCCCGCTGCTACGGCTTTGGCCGTGAAATCGCCATCAAACATATTCGCCCGGTGATGCCGCTGTTGATGATGCGCGCCTCGCTGGAAGCCCAGCAGCGCTTTGCGCCGCAAAAGCGCCCATATCTGATCTCCCGCTCCGGCTGCGCCGGGATGCAGCGCTACGTCCAGACCTGGAGCGGCGACAACCGCACCAACTGGGATACGCTGCGCTATAACATCCGCATGGGCCTGGGGATGAGCCTTTCCGGGCTGTTTAACGTCGGCCACGACGTCGGCGGTTTCTCCGGCGATAAACCAGAGCCGGAACTGTTTGTGCGCTGGGTACAAAATGGCGTCATGCATCCGCGCTTTACCATTCACTCGTGGAATGATGACCAGACGGTAAACGAAGCATGGATGTATCCGGCCATCACTCCGGCGATCCGCTCAGCCATTGAGCTGCGCTACCGCCTGCTGCCCTATCTGTACACTCTGCTATGGCAGGCGCATGCTGATGATGAGCCGATGCTCCGCCCGACCTTCCTCGATCACCAGCACGATGCGCAGACCTTCGCCGAATGCGATGACTTCCTGCTGGGCCGCGACCTGCTGGTGGCCAGCGTGGTCGAGCCGGGCGCCCGCCAGCGTGAAGTATGGCTGCCGGATAATCAGGCCGGTTGGTACGATTTCTACAGCCATCAGTGGTTCGCCGGCGGCCAGTGGGTGACGCTGGACGCGCCGCTGGAAAAACTGCCGCTGTTGGTCCGCGCCGGCGCTGGTCTGCCGCTTAGTGAACGTATCAGCCATGTCGATGCGCAAAAAGACGATCGTCGCGAACTGCAGCTGTTCCCGCTGAAAGGTACCGGCTCAACCCGCGGTCTGCTGTTTGAAGACGACGGCGAAAGCTGGGGCTATAAACAGGGGGATGCGCTATGGCTGGAGTGGGAAATGACCTGCAGCGCCAGCAGCATAAACCTGGATATCAACGCCCGCGGCAACTATCGCCCGGCTTGGAAAGCGCTGAAGCTGTCATTACCGGTAGGAGAAAAGCGTAAGCTGCTGGTGAATGGCGTTGAAGGGACCGAGTGGAGACTCTGACCATAGGCCGGCTGAAATGCCGGTATTGGTGGTCTAGAAATCCCCGGTGGCGCTATCGCTTACCGGGGCTACAGCACTATGCGGTTTGGTAGCCCGGGTAAGGCGTAGCCGCTACCCGGGTAACGGACAGGGATTACTCGATACCTTTGCTGCGCAGGTAGTCTTCGTAGTTGCCGCTGAAGTCGATCACGCGGTCCGGAGTGATCTCCAGGACGCGGGTCGCCAGCGAGCTGACAAACTCACGGTCGTGGGAGACAAAGATCAGGGTGCCCTGATACATCTCCAGCGCCATGTTCAGCGATTCAATCGACTCCATATCCAGGTGGTTGGTCGGTTCGTCCATCACCAGGATGTTTGGCTTCTGCATCATCAGCTTACCGAACAGCATGCGCCCTTTCTCGCCACCGGAAAGCACCTTCGCCGGCTTTTTGATATCGTCCTGGCTAAACAGCAGACGGCCGAGGATGCTGCGTACTGCCTGTTCGTCGTCGCCTTCCTGCTTCCACTGGCTCATCCATTCGAAGACCGTCAGGTCGTTTTCGAACTCGTACTCATGGTCCTGCGCGTAGTAGCCGATTTGCGCGTTTTCAGACCATTTCACGCTGCCGTTGTCCGGCTGCAGTTCGCCTACCAGGGTTTTCAGCATGGTGGATTTACCCACGCCGTTGGCGCCCAGAATGGCGATCTTTTCGCCCACTTCCAGCAGCAGGTTGACGTTTTTGAACAGCGGACCTTCATCAAAGCCTTTGGTAAGGGCTTCCACTTCCAGCGCGTTACGGAACAGTTTCTTATCCTGCTCGAAGCGGATAAATGGGTTCTGACGGCTGGAGGCTTTAACCTCTTCCAGCTTGATTTTGTCAATCTGGCGCGCGCGCGAGGTGGCCTGACGCGATTTAGAGGCGTTGGCGCTGAAGCGGCTAACGAAGGACTGCAGGTCCGCAATCTGCGCTTTTTTCTTGGCGTTGTCCGCCAGCAGACGCTCACGCGCCTGGGTGGCCGCGGTCATGTATTCGTCGTAGTTGCCCGGATACACGCGCAGCTCGCCGTAGTCGAGATCCGCCATGTGGGTGCAGACCATGTTCAGGAAGTGACGGTCGTGCGAAATGATAATCATGGTGCTGTCGCGATCGTTCAGCGTCTGCTCCAGCCAGCGAATGGTGTCGATGTCCAGGTTGTTGGTCGGTTCATCGAGCAGCAGGATATCCGGATTGGAAAACAGCGCCTGCGCCAGCAGGACGCGCAGCTTCCAGCCCGGCGCGACTTCGCTCATCGGGCCATAATGCTGTTCAACCGGAATGCCGACGCCGAGCAGCAGTTCGCCGGCGCGCGCTTCCGCCGAGTAGCCGTCCATTTCGCCATATTTGACTTCCAGGTCGGCCACTTTGTAGCCATCTTCTTCGCTCATCTCAGCGAGGGCGTAGATGCGATCGCGCTCCTGCTTCACTTCCCACAGCTCGCCGTGGCCCATGATGACCGTATCCAGCACGGTGAACGCTTCAAAGGCGAACTGATCCTGACGCAGCTTACCGATGCGCTCGTTCGGGTCGAGAGAAACGTTGCCCAGCGTCGGTTCGAGATCGCCGCCGAGGATCTTCATAAAGGTCGATTTACCGCTGCCGTTGGCGCCGATCAGACCATAACGGTTGCCGCCGCCAAATTTAACGGAGATATTTTCGAACAGCGGCTTACTGCCAAACTGCATGGTAACGTTGCTGGATACTAGCACGGGGATATCCTGAAAAAAGAGTATGAGGGGTGTGATACAGCAGACATTATGCCAGCAAATGACACACTTTTCACGGCCTGCGGTAAATTCCACCGCGGCGCTTGTGCTAAGGTCTTTGTCAGATGAGCCGGAAACCCGCGCTCAAACGGTTATTCTGTACGTATTTATAAGGAGTCCCATGACCAGCAGCCTATCGCGACACCCGGCTTTTTTATCCCTGCAGGGCGGCATCAATTTTCGCGACCTGGGCGGCCAGCTTGCCGCCGACGGACGCCGCGTCCGCAGCGGCAAGCTATTGCGATCCGGCGCGCTAAACCGGTTAACGGCGGAGGATCTCAACCACCTCGATACTTTGCCGCTCAGCCGGGTGCTCGACTATCGCGACCCCGGAGAGGTAGCCCGTACTCCGGACAAGCTTAGCCCGCTTACCCATTATCTCAACGCGCCGGCCAATCCGCCGGTGAGCGAGGTAAATGCGAAGGTCACCGAGCTGAATGCCGCCACCCTTAACGCGCTGAACGGCGAGCAGTTTATGCTGCAACTCTATCGTCAGCTGCCGTTTAACAACCCGGCCTATCGCCAGCTCGCCGCCTGGCTGACCACGCCTTTTGAAGGCGCTTTACTGCAACACTGCGCGGTCGGCAAAGATCGCACCGGCGTCGGCTGCGCGTTAACGCTGTTCGCCGTCGGCTGCGACAGCGAAACGGTAATGGAGGAGTATCTCCTTACCCACGGCATGCTGACGCAGGTGGAGGCCTGGATGTTGGAGCTGCTCGGCAACGACCTCACTGCCCAGGGGCGCCAAAGCCTGGCGGATATTCTGACGGTAAAAGAGTCCTATCTCGCCGCCGCGCTGTCGGCTATTCACCAGCGCTATGGCACCGTCGACGCCTGGCTGGCGGCAGAGTACCAGCTTACGGCGCCGGTTCGCGCCGCGCTGCAGGCCCGGCTGCTGGAAGAGTAACCGCCCGTTACCCGCGCGGCGAGCGATGCTTCGGCCGCCTGCCGGACCGCGGCAGCCGAGGCGACAGGGAAAAAAATGTGATTTCGTACACATCTGATTTACCTGTTCAGCGGAATGCACATATAATGCGCTCCCATCTACTGTCTCAATCATTAACAAAGGCCTGTGTGGCGTTGATTTCGCACACGACATTAAAGACTATGAAATTATCTACACTCTTAGCGGCAGCCTTCGCCATCGTAGGCTTTTGCAATACAGCGTCTGCTGTCACCTATCCTTTGCCAACCGATGGCAGCCGTTTGGTTGGTCAGAATCAGGTCATTACCATTCCGGATGATAACAAACAGCCGCTGGAATACTTCGCGGCGAAATATCAGATGGGGCTTTCCAACATGCTGGAAGCCAACCCGGGGGTGGATACTTACCTGCCGAAGGGCGGTAGCGTCCTGAACATCCCTCAGCAGTTGATTCTGCCGGATACCGTGCATGAAGGGATCATTATCAACAGCGCGGAAATGCGTCTGTATTACTACCCGAAAGGCACCAATACCGTGATCGTTCTGCCGATCGGCATCGGCCAGTTAGGTAAAGATACGCCGATCAACTGGACCACCAAAGTCGAACGCAAGAAGGCCGGCCCGACCTGGACACCGACCGCCAAAATGCATGCTGAATACGCCGCCGCCGGCAACCCGCTGCCAGCCGTCGTACCGGCCGGTCCGGATAACCCGATGGGGCTGTACGCGCTGTATATCGGCCGTCTGTACGCCATCCACGGCACCAACGCTAACTTCGGTATCGGCCTGCGCGTGAGCCACGGCTGCGTGCGTCTGCGTAACGATGACATCAAATTCCTGTTTGAGAACGTGCCGGTCGGCACCCGCGTACAGTTTATCGATGAGCCGGTAAAAGCGACCACCGAGCCGGACGGCAGCCGTTACATCGAGGTGCACAACCCGCTGTCGACCACCGAAGCGCAGTTCCAGGGCGGCGAGATCGTGCCGATCACCCTGACTCAGCCGGTACAGGCAGTTACCAGCCAGTCTGATGTCGATCAGAACGTGGTTGAGCAGGCTATCCAGAACCGCTCCGGTATGCCGGTGCGTCTGAACTAAGTTGTGCATGACAAGAAAAACGGCGGGCCTGATGCCCGCCGTTTTTTATCGGCATTTTCCCTCGAGGCGGCTAACGCTCGCCCGGGCTACCAAACCCTATCACGCCGTAACCCCGCTATGCGCAGCGCCAGCAGGAGCCCCGGCCTAGCCGTTATTCACCAGAATAATCCCGCCGTGATCGTAGCGATAATGGCAGTGGGCGTACTCCAGCGGCGTGCCATCCTCCAGATAGATAACCTGCTCCACCTCCAGCACCGGATCGGTCGGTTCGCAGTGAAGATGCTGTTTATCCAGTTCCCCGGGCTTCATCGCCCGCACCACGCGGTAAGATCCCATCAGCTTCAGCCCCAGCGTCTCCTGCACATAGCGAAACACGGAACCTTCCAGATGGCTTTTGGTTAACCCCGGCACCAGCCCCACCGGCATGACCGTCAGATCCAGCGATACCGGCTCGCCGTTGAGCAGCCGCAGGCGAACAAAGTCATACACCGGGGCATCGGCGTCGATAAGCAGCGAACTTTGCTCCTTGTCGCTGGGAAAGCGCACCGCAAAGCGCACCACTTCGCTTTGCACCTCGCCAAGATGCTCCCAGGTTTTGGTGGCGCCGAAATAGTCGCTGCCGGGCAGCTCCCACTGCGACAGCTGAAGGAAATTTTTCCGCACAAAGGTGCCCTGCCCTTTTCGGGTATAGATCAGCCCTTCGACGATTAACTGGCGCATCGCCTGCTGGATGGTCATCCGACTGGTGCTGAACTCCGCCGCCAGCGCAAACTGGTCGGGTAGCGGCGCGCTGGCAGGATACTGCTGGCTGATGATGCGTTTTTTTATTTCCCGCGCGATTTGCAGATACTTCGCCGTCATTTCCCGGTCCTTATCCATTCAGTGAGTGGCTGGCAGGCTGGATACACCATCTGACCGCCAGGGCAGCGTTACATCGCTTCGCCGTTGCTGCGGAACACCTGCTTCAACCATGCATAGCTCTTCTTCGGCACCCGCCGCAGGTCCTTGAGGTCATGGTTTTCGCGATTGACGTACACCACGCCATAGCGCTTACGCATATCGCCCTGTGAGCTCAGGATATCGATTAATCCCCAGCCGAGATAGCCGATCACCTGCGCCCCATCCTCAAAGATGGCCGCTTTCATGGCGTTGATATGGTCGCGATGGTAAGCGATGCGGTAATCGTCGGCAATGGGATGTTCGCCGTCCCAGGACTCAATCACCCCGATGCCGTTTTCAATCGGGAACACCGGCAGGCGCCAGTCGTTATAGTAACGAGTGATGATCGTCCGGAAGCCCAGCGGATCAATCTGCCAGTTCCATTCCGTCGCTTTCAGGAACGGGTTATCCTGGTTGCCAAACAGCATATAGTTGTTGACCGCCGTTCCCGGCGGGATCGCGTCGCTGTTCAATGTGCGGCTGGCGTAATAGCTGAACGCCAGATAATCGACCCTCACCGTCGCCATCAGGGCGAGATCCTCCGGACGATAGATATCATCGAACCCTTCCGCGGCGACAAAATGCATCACCTCCGGGCTATAACCCTCACCCGCGTAGGCGCGCAGCAGGTTCTGGTTTAAGAACTCATCCAGCTGCTGGGCGCAGAGGATATCGCGTGGTTTGCAGGTAGCCGGATAAACCAGAGCGTGAGCCAGCATTCCGCCCATCAGACACTGCGGCTTCGTCTGGTGCAGATAGTGAGTTAGATGGACGTGCGCCATCATCACATGATGCTGGATCAGATACAGTTCGCGCAGGGTCTTCTCTCCCTGCAGATAGCCGGAAATCATAAACGCTTCCGGCGAATGGTACAGATTCTGCTCATTAAAGGTGAGCCAATATTTCACCTTGTCGCCATAGCAGGCGATCATCTTCTGGCCGTAGCGGATAAAAGCGTCCATCACCCTGCGGTCGGTAAAACCGTTGTAGCGCTCCGCCAGCGACAGCGGCATATCGAAGTGGTACAGGCAGATCATCGGCTCAATGCCGCGGGCGATCAGTTCATCTATAAATTGATGGTAGAAGGCGATCCCCTGTTCATTGAATTCGCCATCTCCGTCAGGGCACACCCGGCTCCAGGCGATCTGAAAACGGTAGCAGTTCATGCCCAAATCCTGCATCAGATCGAAATCTTCCCGATAACGATGATAAGAGTCGGTCGCCACCTTCCAGTCGGAGGCGAACTCCGCCGGTTGACGGATATCATACACCGACATCCCCTTGCCATCCTCGTTCCACGCCCCCTCCGTCTGCATGCTGGAGACGGAATTTCCCCATAAAAAATCTGCCGGTAGTCTGTTCTTCATGCTGCGCCTCGGTATATGACTAGTCATTTAAACGTAATGACTAGTCATATACCGGAAAGTGAAAAGGTAAGCAAAGGCCGGGATCGGTTTCTGTGAGCCGGACAAAAAAAGATCGCCCCGAAAGGCGATCCTGGCGATCGATGTGAATGATGGCGCGATTCTGTTGAGATCAGGCGCTGAGTTTGAAGAGCAAGTAGCCGCTGAGTGCCGCCCATAGCAGCATTGGAATGGAGTAGAGATGGAAGCGCCACCAGATGCGCCGATCGCTGGCCATACGCAGGGCGATAATATTGGCCAGCGAGCCCGGCAGCAGGCCAAAGCCGCCCACGTTAACCGCCCAGGCGAGCAGTATCGACGGCGGGACATAGTTGAGCAACAGAATAGTCGAGGGCACATTACTGATCACCTGCGACAGGCCAATAGCGGTCAGCCACAGTCCACCGCCGGAGAGGGTCCCCACCCCGCTCAGCACCTGGTGCAGCGCCGGAAGCTGGGTCAGCAGATGGACGTCAATAAACATCACCATAAACACCAGCAACAGCGACCAGTCGACATGGACGATCACCGCCCGGGCCAGCACCAGGAAGCCCAGCAGCACCAGCGCCAGCCCCCACAGGGCCTGATTCATCTCCAGCGCCGTCAGAAACACCACATACAGTCCCAGACAGCTCCAGACGAGCTTAGGTTGCCATGACGGCGCCCTGTCGCTGCTCTGGTAACTTAGCCGCTTCGCCGGAAAACAGAACCAGCACAGCGCCAGCAGGGTCAGCATCATCGCCGCTGCCAGAGGCAGCATCTGACCGATAAACCCGAAGAAAGAGAGGCCGGATCGTCCCCACAGCAAAATATTCTGCGGGTTGCCGATCGGCGTCAGCAGCGAACCGGCGTTCACCGCCAACGCTTCGAAAATAATCAGCCGGTTCACCGGGATGGCGCACCATTTTTTTAGCGTCAGCGTCAACGGCACCACAATAAACAGCGCAACGTCGTTGGTAAGAAAGGTAGACAACAGCGCCGCCGCCAGCACCATAAAGATGGCCAGCTGGCGCTCAGTCACAAAGCGGCGGGCCATTTTTCGGCCCAGCACGTCAAAATAGCCGCTCAGTTCGATCCCCTTAGTCAACAACATCAGGCCGCTAAGCGTGACGATGGTATGCCAGTCAATGGCCGCCGGCCAGCTTGCCGGGACAAACGGCACGATGGCGCTGAGCACACAGGCGATAATCAGCAGCAAATGGAGAAAACGATCGCGCAGCAGCGACTGGACGAAGGGAAGAGTCATGCTTCCTGAGATCCCTGTGTTTGGGTAAATTTCAGGAACATCGCCAGCGTCTCTTCGCTCACGTGATGCTCCATCCCTTCCGCATCACGTCGGGCAATCTCCGGGCTGACGCCGATCGCCAGCAGGAAGTTCTCCACGATTTGATGGCGCTCGCGGCTCTCCTGGGCTAGCTTCTCACCTTCCGGGGTTAAGAAGATCCCGCGCCAGGGGATCTGTTCAATAAGACCGACGCTGGCCAGGCGTTTGAGCATTTTAGCGACCGTCGGTTGCGAAACGCCAAGACGCGCGGCCATATCCACCTGGCGCGCCTCGCCCACTTCGTTGATCAGATCGGAGATCAGCTCCACATAGTCATCGATCAGCTCGCGGCGATGCGCTTCCCGCACCTGGCGAAACCCTTCCACGTGCTCTTCAACATTCACTAACTGCGTCACTTTTTTTGTTATTGGCTTACCTGCGCGACGGTTCATTGTGCTTCCTCATTCGTGTGACGCGTCAAGCATCGTATAAAAAGATCCACATTGTAATGGATTGCGCCAAGAGCACAAAAAATTAACGTTTTAGCCATAGCTATAAAATATAGCCTGTGCTATATCTGTATATAATGCAAACATCCATCAGGGAATGACGGAGCGAACTGGCAGGAGGAGAGCAGATGAATGAATTCAAGAGGTGCATAAACGTGTTTAGCCATTCACCCTTTAAAGTACGATTAATGCTGATCGGTATGCTGTGCGAGATGATCAACGGTAAACCGCAGCAGGGCAAACCCAATTCCTAAGGCGGCGTCGCGGTACGCCGCTTCATTTTTCTGTCATTTTCTGCCGGTAAAATGACCGGTTCCCCCCGTTTCCCTGACCTTTTTTCAAGTTTTGTAAGCGCCCTCGCAAAACAATCTGTTATGTCTGGTTGACCTTACCATTTACAAGCCCTATCTTTGCACAGCCCTGCCACATTCGCGGCTCGCAGAGACCCTCTTCACGCACTGTCCAGCAGGTTTTACCCCTTGACGCCAGGGGATGCGCATGGCCTCTTTTTGATTGTTTACTATGAATGTCACCACCCTGAAAGATACGCTGGTCGCCCGCCGACTGGCACTGAACCCATGGACGGGATTCTACTTTTTACAGTCGCTGTTAATTAACCTGGCGCTGGGCTATGAATTTAGCCTGCTTTATACCGTGGCATTTACCTGCGTGTTACATCTGCTGTGGCGCGCCTTTCCGCGCGTCCAGAAAGCGGTGGTCGGCGCCTATTCCCTGCTGGCGGCTCTGTACTATCCCTTTGGCCAGGCCTACGGTGCCCCCAACTTCAACACTCTGCTGGCGCTGCACGCCACCAACGTGGAAGAGTCTACGGAAATCCTGACCATCTTCCCGTGGTACAACTATCTGCTGGCGGTCTTCATTTTCGCACTGGGGATCATTGCGGTCCGCCGCAGGATCGTTGAGCCCTCCCGCTGGGGAAAAATGGATACGCTGGGCCTGTTGTTCAGCATCGGGATCTTCTTTCTCCAGCCGGTGCAAAACCTTGCCTGGGGCGGTGTATTCAAGGTGATTGACACCGGTTATCCGGCCTTTCGTTTTGTCAAAGACGTGGTGGTGAATAACAACGAGGTGCTGGACGAACAGGCGCGGATGGCGCAGCTGGCTGGCATGAAAGACAGCTGGCACGTGCTGGCGGTAAAGCCAAAATACCATCTCTATGTGGTGGTGATCGGTGAAAGCGCGCGCCGCGATGCCCTCGGCGCTTTCGGTGGCCATTGGGACAACACGCCGTTTGCCAGCTCGGTAAACGGTTATCTGTTTAACAATTACATCGCCGCCAGCGGCTCAACGCAGAAATCGCTCGGCCTGACGCTTAACCGGGTGGTCGATGGCAAACCACAGTATCAGGATAACTTTGTCACCCTCGCCAACCGCGCCGGTTTCCAGACCTGGTGGTTCTCCAACCAGGGGCAAATTGGCGAGTACGACACCGCTATCGCCAGCATCGCCAAACGGGCGGATGAAGTACAGTTCCTGAAAAACGGCGATTTCGAAGCCAATAAAAACACCCAGGACGAGCAGTTGCTGAAGCTGACCGAGCAGGTGCTCTCAACCCAGCGTACCCAGCCGCAGCTGATTGTCCTGCACCTGATGGGCTCTCACCCACAGGCCTGCGATCGGACCAAGGGCAAATACACGGTTTTCGTTCAGTCGAAAGAGACCTCATGCTACCTCTACAGCATGACGCAGACCGATTCGCTGCTGGCTAAGCTTTATCATCAGTTGCAAAATTCCGGTGACACTTTTTCCCTGACCTATTTTTCCGATCATGGTCTGGCGTTCAAGGAGCGGGGCAAAGAGGTGCAGTATCTGGCGCATGATGATAAGTTCCAGCAGAACTTCCAGGTGCCGTTTATGGTGCTATCCAGCGATGACAAAGCGCATAAAGTGATTAAGGCGCAGCGTTCGGCGAATGATTTCCTCAGTTTCTTCTCCCAGTGGACCGGGATCCAGGCGGCGGAAATCACCCCACGCTATCGGTTTATCTCTGAGCAAAAGGCCGGTCCGGTGTACATCACCAACTTCCAGCTGCAGAAGGTGGACTACGCTCACCTCGGTACCGATGAGTTCACAGTCAATTAATTGCGCCGGCCCGGCCAGTCGCCCGGGCCGGCCGTCAGCAGGCAAAAAAAATCCGCCCCGAGAGGCGGATTTTTCATATCACCGGAGTGATTAGAAGCGGTAACCCACGCCAGCAATCCAGGTGCCGACGTCAACGTTACGAATACGAGACTGCTCGTAGGAGAAGTCCAGAGCAACGTTTTCGATCGGGTTGAACTGCAGACCAGCACCGTAGGAGAAACCGTAGTCGCTCATATCGGATTTATGAGGGTAGTTGTTGTTCTGGAATTTACCGTAACCAACACCCACTACGCCGTAGATGCTTGCCCAGTCGTTCAGACGGTAAGCCGGACCAGCGGTGATGCCGTAGTACTGACCTTTGTTGTAAGTACCGTTGCTGTTGTTATCCTTCTCGGTGTAGGTGAAGGAACCGATAACGCCCAGCGGGTTGTTATCTTGCTCGTAACGGTATTTCAGGTTGAAACCGCCAGCTTTGTTCGCTTTACCCTGCATGTCGCTCTGCGCGTAACCGCCGGTTACGGTAGAAGTTGCAGCAAATGCAGTGGTACCTACGGATGCAGCCAGAACAACGGCCAGTGCTGAAAGACGTGCAATTTTATTCATAACCACCTCAAATGTGTTTCTAATAAGTCCTAAGCCTTAAATATATCAAAAACTTTTGGGAAACTCTTTGGAGTTTACATTGTCTAACATACTTTTTCATGTAACCAAAAGTTTCCATATTTCTGTAACAATATGGAAAACAACAATTTTTGGCGTTAACTTACATCTTAACGCTCATTAAGAAATTCGCAAGCATCCAGATTAATCCTAACCGCCTGGTGAATTTCTCAGCAGTTTTCGCCATTGTACTGTTTTTGCCCCTGTTTTTTTCAACATTAGCTCAACCGCCGGCAGGTAATTCCAGTACACTGGAACTTTTACCCCTTTTGACAAAACCTGACAGGAGAAAGGATGCCCGGTCCATCCAGAAAAGCGGCGGCATGGTTGCCGATACTGGTGATTTTAGTCGCCATGACCTCGATTCAAAGCGGCGCATCGCTTGCTAAATCGCTGTTCCCGGTGGTCGGCGCCCCGGGCGTCACCGCCCTGCGTCTGGCGCTGGGAACGCTGATTCTGGTGGTGGTGTTCAAGCCATGGCGGCTACGTTTCTCCCCGGCGCAGCGCGTGCCGCTGCTACTGTACGGCCTGGCGCTCGGGGCGATGAACTATCTCTTTTATTTATCCCTGCAGCGTATTCCGCTCGGCGTGGCGGTGGCCCTGGAGTTTACCGGCCCGCTGGCGGTGGCGCTGTTTGGTTCGCGCCGCCCGCTGGATTTTGTCTGGGTGGCGCTGGCGATCCTCGGACTATGGTATCTTCTGCCGCTGGGGCAGAACGTGGCGCAGGTCGATTTAACCGGCGCGCTGTTCGCCCTCGGCGCCGGGGCGTGCTGGGCGGTCTATATTCTGACCGGACAGCGTGCCGGTGAAGAGCATGGTCCAGCCACGGTAGCGATGGGGTCGCTCATCGCCTCGCTGGTGTTTGTGCCGTTAGGCATGGCGCAGGCCACCGATACGCTGTGGCAGTGGTCGCTGCTGCCGCTGGGTTTGGGGATCGCGATTCTCTCTACCGCGCTGCCCTACTCCCTCGAGATGATGGCCCTGACGCGCTTGCCGACGCGCACCTTCGGCACGCTGATGAGCCTTGAGCCAGCGTTAGCCGCCCTCTCCGGTATGATCTTCCTCGGTGAAACGCTGAAGCTCTCCCAGACCCTGGCGCTCGGCGCGATCATTATCGCCTCGATGGGCGCCACGCTGACGATGCAACGGCAGAGTAAAGTCGAGCAGGTCGATATCAATTAACATTCTGTTACGGCGCCGGCCCGAGAGAAATCCGAGCCGTTCAGCCAAATATAAATAGCTGATATTTAAATATTTTTAAAATAACCAACCACTTTGCGCTATCGGAGTGATATAGCCTGCCGATGCCTCACTCTTGAAAACCCTTGCTATACTTATTTCCGAAGTCATTTGGGACAACGCTCCACATCATTCAGATCTGAAGTGTGATGAGCATCAATATCAAGAGGATATGAAACGATGAGTACCGCAAAACTGGTTAAATCAAAAGCGTCTAATCTGGTCTATACCCGCAACGATGTCGCTGACAGCGAAAAGAAAGCGACCATTGAGCTGTTGAATCGCCAGGTGATCCAGTTCATTGACCTGTCACTTATCACCAAGCAGGCACACTGGAATATGCGCGGTGCGAACTTTATCGCCGTGCACGAAATGCTGGATGGCTTCCGTACCGCGCTGACCGAACATCTGGACACCATGGCCGAGCGCGCGGTGCAGCTGGGCGGCGTCGCCCTGGGTACCACTCAGGTCATTAACAGCAAAACCCCGCTGCAGAGCTACCCGCTGGACATCCATCACGTTCAGGATCACCTGAAAGCCCTGGCTGACCGCTACGCGGTAGTGGCGAACGATGTGCGTAAGGCGATCGACGAAGCAAAAGACGAAGACACTGCAGATATCTTCACCGCGGCTTCCCGCGATCTGGATAAATTCCTGTGGTTCATTGAAGCCAACATTGAGTAAGGCTTTGCCGCCGGCCCAGCGCGGTCGGCGGCGCCACAGCGTTTCTCCCTGCCCTATATTCCATCCTTTGCTTTTCATCCCCCACTGGCCTTGCACCGTTTCAGGGCACCAGATTGATGAAAATGCGCGCAAAAGTAAAAAGATTGTAATAATCACCTCACACAATCGTTACGTCGAGATTGTTTTCCCATCAGGGTTTGCGCTAAAAATGGGCTGGTAATTCAGCACCCTTATGACGCACCAAAATGACGCCCCACCATGGTGCAGTCACTGCCTGAAATGATCGATCTTGTGCAACGACTTACGCTTCGTTTGTTGAAAAACAACAGCTTGTAAAAGTGGCACGATTTTTTCATTAGGCTAGTCGTTCTCGCAGGGGATCGTCCCGTGGATATAAAAGGAAATGCTATGAAGTCTGTATTTAAAGTTTCACTGGCTGCACTGACCCTGGCTTTTGCGGTTTCTTCCCATGCCGCCAATAAGACCCTGGTTGTCGCCACCGATACGGCGTTCGTCCCGTTCGAATTTAAGCAAGGCGATAAGTATGTGGGTTTTGACGTTGACCTGTGGGCGGCTATCGCCAAAGAGCTGAAGCTCGACTACACCCTGAAGCCAATGGACTTCAGCGGCATTATCCCGGCGCTGCAAACCAAAAATATCGATCTGGCGCTGGCGGGGATCACCATTACCGACGAGCGTAAAAAAGCGATCGACTTCTCCGACGGCTACTACAAAAGCGGCCTGCTGGTGATGGTCAACGCCAATAATAACGACATCAAAGATGTCAAAGATCTGAACGGTAAAGTGGTCGCGGTGAAGAGCGGCACCGGCTCCGTTGACTACGCGAAAGCCAATATCAAAACCAAAGATCTGCGTCAGTTCCCGAACATCGATAACGCCTATATGGAGCTGGGAACCGGTCGCGCGGATGCCGTGCTGCACGATACGCCGAATATTCTGTACTTCATCAAAACCGCGGGCAACGGTAAGTTCAAAGCGGTAGGCGAATCACTGGAAGCGCAAAACTACGGTATCGCCTTCCCGAAAGGCAGCGACGAGCTGCGTGAGAAAGTGAACGGTGCGCTGAAAACGCTGCGCGACAATGGTACCTATAACGAAATTTATAAAAAATGGTTCGGCACTGAACCCAAATAATAAAAACGTACTTCGCCGGACCGAGGTCCGGCGACACCACAACGGTCTTCCGGCACAGGCTCAGCGGGAGACGGTATTTTGGCGGAGGCTTTCCTCTGCTCTCGACACGGTAACAGGAACGTATTATGCAGTTTGACTGGAGTGCCATCTGGCCTGCCATTCCGATTTTGCTGGAAGGCGCCAAAATGACGCTGTGGATTTCCGTCCTCGGCCTGGCCGGCGGTCTGATAATTGGTCTGGTGGCCGGTTTCGCCCGCTGCTTCGGCGGCTGGATCGCCAACCACATCGCGCTGGTCTTTATTGAAATCATTCGCGGCACCCCGATTGTGGTGCAGGTTATGTTCATCTACTTTGCGCTGCCGATGGCCTTTAGCGATCTGCGCATCGACCCCTTCTCCGCGGCGGTAGTGACCATCATGATAAACTCGGGCGCCTATATCGCGGAAATCACCCGCGGCGCGGTGCTCTCCATACATAAAGGCTTCCGCGAAGCGGGCCTGGCGCTTGGCCTGTCGCGTCGCGAAACCATTCGCCACGTGATCCTGCCGCTGGCGCTGCGCCGCATGCTGCCGCCGCTGGGCAACCAGTGGATCATCAGCATCAAGGATACCTCGCTGTTCATCGTCATCGGCGTCGCCGAACTGACCCGTCAGGGACAGGAGATCATCGCTGGCAACTTCCGCGCGCTGGAAATCTGGAGCGCCGTAGCCGTGATCTACCTGATTATCACCCTGGTCCTGAGCTTTATTCTGCGTCGTCTTGAAAGAAGGATGAAAATCCTGTGATTGAATTTAAAAACGTCTCCAAGCACTTTGGTCCGACCCAGGTGCTACACGATATCTCTCTGAAAATTAATCAGGGTGAAGTGGTGGTCATTATCGGCCCTTCCGGTTCCGGTAAATCAACGATGCTGCGCTGCATCAATAAGCTGGAAGAGATCACCAGCGGCGATCTGATTGTCGATGGTCTGAAGGTCAACGACCCGAAGGTGGACGAACGTCTGATTCGTCAGGAAGCCGGGATGGTTTTCCAGCAGTTTTATCTGTTCCCGCACCTCACGGCGCTGGAAAACGTGATGTTTGGCCCGCTGCGGGTACGCGGCGCCAGCAAGCAGGCGGCAGAGAAGCAGGCGAAAGAGCTGCTGGCGAAAGTCGGTCTGGCTGAGCGCGCGCATCACTATCCGTCCGAACTCTCCGGCGGCCAGCAACAGCGTGTGGCCATCGCCCGCGCGCTGGCGGTGAAGCCGAAGATGATGCTGTTTGATGAACCGACCTCCGCGCTCGACCCGGAGCTGCGCCATGAAGTGCTCAAGGTGATGCAGGACCTGGCGGAAGAGGGCATGACGATGGTGATTGTGACCCACGAAATCGGCTTTGCCGAAAAAGTGGCCTCGCGACTAATCTTTATCGACAAAGGACGAATTGCTGAAGACGGCAATCCCCAGGAGCTGGTGAAGAACCCGCCCAGCCCGCGCCTGCGTGAATTCCTGCAACACGTCGCCTGACCCACAACGGCTCTCTCCCCCACGATGAGAGCCGCTTTTCCAGAATCCTCTTCCCTCCCCTTCCGCCAGCGGCTTCTATACTTACCCGTTTACGTTGCAACGGAGGTGCCCATGCCGTGGATCCTGCTTTTGCTCGCTGCACTGTTTACTGCCCCGCTTTCCGCCGCCACCCTTCCCGGCGTGCCGACGGCTAACACTGATAAAAACAGCGCCAGCGAACCCGATGTGGAACAGAAAAGAGCGGCTTATGCCGCACTGGCCGATGTGCTGGCCAACGACTCCGCCCGTCAGGAGCTCATTGACCAGCTGCGTAAAGCAGCCGCCACGCCGCCGCCCGACAGCACCCCGACGCTGACGCCACCGGCGGTGAAAGAAGAGACCACGGTACTGGAGAACGTCACCCAGATAAGCCGGGAATATGGCGAACAGCTCTCATCACGCTTTTCCCAGCTGTGGCGCAATATCACCGGCTCACCGCATAAGCCCTTTAATCCGCAAACCTTTACCAGCGCGGCCTGGCATTTTTTACTGCTGGCCGGGCTGGTGTTTGCCTTCTGGTGGCTGGTACGCCTCGCGGCGCTGCCGCTGTATCGCAAAATGGGCGAATGGGGACGGCATAAAAACCGCGATCGCGGTAACTGGCTTCAGCTGCCCCTGACCATCGCCGGGGCGTTTATCATCGACCTGCTGCTGCTGGCGCTAACCCTGTTTGTCGGTCAGCTGCTAAGCGATCGCCTGAATGGGAATAACCCTACCATCGCCTTCCAGCAGAGCCTTTTCCTCAACGCCTTCGCGCTGATCGAGTTTTTTAAAGCTATTCTGCGGCTCATTTTCTGCCCGCGCATTCCTGCCCTGCGGCCCTTTAACCTCAGCGACGAGGCCGCGTCATACTGGAGCCTGCGCCTGAGCGCGCTCAGCAGCCTGATTGGTTACGGTCTGATCGTCGCGGTGCCGATTATTTCCAATCAGGTGAATGTTCAGGTTGGCGCGCTGGCTAACGTCGTCATCATGCTGTGCATTACGCTGTGGGCGCTGTACCTGATTTTTCATAACAAAGCGGTGATTACTCAAGGGTTGATCCACCTGGCCGACCACTCACTCGCTTTCTTTAGCCTGTTTATCCGCGCCTTCGCGCTGGTCTGGCACTGGCTGGCCTGCGCCTACTTTGTGGTGCTTTTTTTCTTTTCCCTGTTCGACCCGGGCAACAGCCTGAAATTCATGATGGGCGCCACCCTGCAAAGCCTGGCGATTATCGGCGGCGCGGCGCTGGTGTCTGGCATCCTGTCGCGCTGGATAGCCAAAACCATCACCCTGTCGCCCGCCACTCAGCGCAACTACCCTGAACTGCAAAAGCGGCTAAATGGCTGGATCTCCGCCTCGCTGAAGGCGGCGCGCATTCTCACCGTCTGTGTCGCCATCATGCTGCTGTTGAGCGCCTGGGGCCTGTTTGACTTCCGGGAATGGCTGCACAACGATGCCGGGCAAAAAACGGTGGATGTGCTGATCCGCATCGCCCTGATCCTCTTCTTCTCCGCCATTGGCTGGACGGTTCTGGCCAGCCTGATTGAAAACCGGCTGGCATCGGATATTCATGGCCGTCCGCTGCCCAGCGCGCGGGCCCGGACGCTGCTGACGCTGTTTCGCAACGCGCTGGCGGTGGTGATCAGCACCATCACGGTGATGATCCTGCTCTCGGAAATTGGGGTAAACATTGCGCCGCTGCTGGCGGGCGCCGGGGCGTTAGGGCTGGCCATTTCGTTTGGTGCGCAAACCCTGGTCAAAGACATTATCACTGGCATATTTATCCAGTTTGAGAACGGGATGAACACCGGCGACCTGGTCACCATCGGCCCTTTGACCGGCACCGTGGAACGAATGTCGATTCGCTCCGTGGGGGTACGTCAGGATACCGGCGCCTATCACATTATTCCCTGGTCCTCGATCACCACCTTTGCCAACTTCGTGCGCGGCATTGGCTCGGTTGTGGCTAACTATGACGTTGACCGCCATGAGGATCTGGATAAAGCCAGCCAGGCGCTGAAGGCGGCGGTGGACGATCTGCTGGCCCAGGAGGAGATCCGCGGTCTGATCATTGGCGAACCGTCGTTCGCCGGGCTGGTGGGGCTGAGCAATACCGCCTTTACGCTACGCGTCAGCTTCACTACCCTGCCGCTGAAGCAGTGGACGGTGCGTTTTGCCCTCGACACCCAAGTGAAAAAGCACTTCGACCGCGCCGGGGTTCGCGCGCCGGTACAGACCTGGCAGCAGCTGCCGATGCCGGGCGCCGACAGCCCGGCCGCCGAGTAGCGTTAGAATGGACGACGGCGTTTGGCGTCGTCCATAAAGCTCCAGGCGATAAAGCGACTTTGCTTTTGCCCCTGGGCCATCTCCTTTTTCACCACTTTCACTGCGCCGACCTCGGTCAGCAGGCGGTAGAGCGGCGGCAGATTATCGCCACGCGACACCAGCGAGGTAAACCATTTCACCTGGCGGGCGAAGGCCTGGCTTTCGCGGATCATCTGCGAGATAAAGGCTACTTCGCCCCCTTCGCACCACAGCTCCTGCTGCTGACCGCCAAAATTGAGGCCGCTTTCGGCGCCGAGTCCGAGGTTGCGGCGCTTGCGCTCGCCCCCCGCCCGGGCGCTCTCTGCGGAGTCATGGAACGGCGGATTACACAGCGTGGCGTCGTAGGTCTCGTTTTTATGGATCACGCCGTGAAAGATAGCCTGGCTCTCTTTTTGCCGGCGCAGGCGGATCTGCCGGGTCAAGCCCGGGTTGCCATTGATAATCGCCTGCGCGCTGGCGAACGCCTGCGGGTTGATTTCACTGCCGGTAAAGCGCCAGCCATACTCGTGGGCGCCGATCAGGGGATAGATGAGGTTGGCGCCGGTGCCAATATCAAGGATCGTGGCATCCTTCGGCACCTCGCCGCTATCCCCGGCCAGCAGATCCGCCAGATGATGAATATAGTCGGCCCGCCCAGGCACCGGCGGACAGAGAAAGCCGTCAGGAATGTCCCAGTGTTTGACCGCGTAGAAATGCGCCAGCAGCGCTTTATTCAACGCTTTCACCGCCTGCGGATTGGCAAAATCAATGGTCTGCTCACCCAGCGGATTGAGCGTAATGTAGCCCTGCAGGTCAGGATGGGCCTGGCAGAGCGCGGGCAGGTCGTAGCGTTGATGGTGGCGGTTACGCGGGTGTAACCCCGGTTTCTGGGCTTTCATGACAATCTCCTTTGAACAGCCGCGTAAGATACCCGTTGACGGCGGCGCGGTAAATAAGGGAGTCTGGATATCTCCATTATCCGTGACAGGTGCAGCATGTACTTTTATCAACCTTCGCAGGGCCACGGCCTGCCGCATGACCCTCTGAACGCGATAATCGGGCCTCGCCCGATAGGCTGGATCGCCTCCCAGGACGCCGAGGGCCAGCGTAATCTGGCGCCATACAGCTTTTTTAACTGCTTTAACTATCGGCCGCCAATCATTGGTTTCGCCAGCAGCGGCTGGAAAGACAGCGTGCGAAATATCGTCGAAACAAAGGAGTTTGTCTGGAACCTGGCGACGCGACCGCTGGCCATGGCGATGAATGAAACGTCAGCCTCGATTCCGCACCATGAGGACGAATTCGTGCGCGCCGGCCTCACCGCCGCCGCCAGCCGCCTGGTCAGCGCTCCACGGGTCGCGGAGAGTCCGGTGAACTTTGAGTGCCGTCTGTCGCAGTGTATTCAACTCACCACCGCCGACGGCAACCCTGTCGATACGTGGCTGGTGCTCGGCGAAGTGGTCGCCGTGCATATCGATGAATCACTGCTGGACAACGGTATCTATCAAACCGCCCGGGCCCAGCCGATCCTGCGCGCCGGTGGCCCGAGCGCCTATTACGGTATTGATGACAGCCTGCGCTTTGACATGATCCGCCCTGACGCCCGCTAAATAATCTACCGGCCAGAGTAGCGCTCCCCTGCGCCGGTAGCATGCAAAACGCACTGTTTTGCATTAAACATTCCCTGTCGCGCGGTCTGGAAAGACCTACACTTAAGCTATGTCCCATGCGGTTTATGAGGATATGCTGATGAAATTGGTCTCGCTGCTGTTCGCCGCGGCGCTCACCGCTCATGCCACCGCGGCCTCTCCCCTGCCACCGCCATCCGTACTGCCCTATAACGGGCCGCTCCGCCCTGTCGGCACCGTCTCCGCCTTCGGCGCCAGCACCCTGGACGACCTGACGGCCGCCCTTGCGGATAAGGCCCACCGTCATGGGGCGATAGCCTGGCGGATCAATGCCGCCAGCAGCGGTAACCGGCTGTACGGTTCAGCTATAATTTATCAATAACCTTTTACAGGAGGCAGACGATGGCATCAGGTTGGGCAAGCGACGGCGCCGTACAGGATCAGATCGACAGCACTATTGACGATGCGGTGGCTCGCGCCCGCCGCGAGCTTCCGCGCGGCGAAAGCAACAAATTTTGTGATGAATGCGGAGAGCCGATTCCGGAGGCCCGTCGACAGGCCATCCCAGGGGTCAGATACTGCGTGAAGTGCCAGCAGGAGAAAGATTTACATAACAATACATTTTCAGGATATAATCGTCGCGGTTCCAAGGATAGCCAGCTACGCTGACTTTCCTTTACCGTTTATGACAGCCTTTCGCATTATCTTTTCGCGCACATTTTTTGGCGGAAAAAGTCGCAATATGTGCCCTTAAACGCGTCGGTGTTCCTCGCTACGCTTCGTGACGAAAAGAATAAGAAATAATTTATTAATAATCAGTAAATTATTAATCATTCAAAAAATTCGATGAAGACTGTGAATTTCCTTCGATTTTATCTCCCGCAAAAAAGCGTGATACTTATCACATCGACGGAACATCGTCCCCTGAACAGAACAACCTGCGAGAGATTAACTATGAAAAACATCAAATATGCTGCCGCTGCCATCGCTCTGACCGCTCTTTCCTTCGGCGCCTTTGCCGCCGAACCGGTTACCCCCGCTCAGGCTGAAAGCATGAATAAGATCGGCGTGGTGTCTGCGCAAGGCGCAACCACTTTAGATGGTCTGGAAGCAAAACTGGCTGCTAAAGCCGAAGCCGCTGGCGCGACCGGCTACAGCATTACTTCCGCTAACACCAACAACAAACTGAGCGGTACTGCGGTTATCTATAAATAATCGCTGCACCCATCTGTAAGCCACTGAATTAACCCTGAAAAGACCTTTAATACCCTTGCCTTGCCCGTCCGAGCCACCGGACGGGCTTTTTTTTATCCTGCAGATCCGATCACCAACAGTCGTTGACGCGGCTGAGGCCCTGCTCCAGCGAGGTGACTTCCCCGCAGGCCAGCAGACAGCAGGCAAGCTGGATCTTCAACGAGTTGGGCACCGGTTCGACGCCAGCGACGCAGCGTTCAATCCAGCGCGCGGTGACCTCAGGGTCTTTCGAGGTCGGCAGGACCACCGCCTCCGCTGCCATCTCAGTCTGGCGTTCGTACAGCACCCGCACGCCCTGCTCATCAATCAGGCTGATCTGCGGACAGCGCTGCGGGTTGGCGTACACTTCGCCCTCGGTACCATGCATCAGCAGCGCGCGGCCACCGGTCTCGCGAAAGAAGTTCGCCACCCGGGGAACATATTCCGGATGCGACACGCTGGTGAGACGCAATGCCTCCCCTTCGCCAAACGGCGTGGCCAGCTTGGCCAGGGTATGGGCGCTGTTGCGTACGCCCATCCGCCAGCGCATCGCCAGCTGTTTCTCCAGCGGCGGACAGAAGGCCCCCACCGGGATATACACCGGTTCATGGCCCTCCAGCTGCGCCTGAGCCTGTCCGGCGTGCAGGGTGGCCGGAATGTCCAGCAGGGTAAAAATGGTTTCGGTCAGCACCCGGGTGGGATCGTGACTGACGCCGTGAACCACCACCGGAAATCCCAGCTTGTGCAGGAGCATCGCCAGCAGCGGCGTGAGGTTCGCCTGCTTGCGCGCGCCGTTGTAGCTGGGGATAACGATCGGCATCGGCTTGCCGGCCGGCGGGGTCAGGCGCAGCGTATGCTGCTGCATCGCGGCGTAAAAACCTTTCATCTCCGCTTCGCCTTCGCCTTTAATGCGCAGGGCAATTAATATTCCCCCCAGCTCCAGCTCCGGCACCTCGCCGTTCAGCATCCGCGCGTAGAGCGCACGGGCGGTCTCTTCATCGAGATCGCGGGCATGATTCTTACCGCGACCCACCTCTTTTATAATTTTGCTGTACTCCATGGCTCCCCCTGGTGCATCACGCGCCGGCGTCAGCGACGTTTGCGGCCCGTCTGTTTTGCTGTCTGTTTTGCTTTCCGTTTTACTATAACCTCCGGAACGCCCGGCTGCTCTATGGGAAAAACAGGTAACGCGTTCAGTAGACGCGCGCCGTAGTTTTTGGTCAACAGACGCTTATCGTAAATCACCACCTCTCCCCAGCAGTTATGGCTACGGATCAAACGCCCCACCTGCTGAATAAGATTAAAGGAGGCGCTGGGCAAACTCTGTACCTCAAAGGGATAACGATTGAGGCTTTTCAGCCATTCGCCTTCGGTGATCACTACCGGGCTGTCGATGGGCGGAAAAGCGATTTTATGGATATGCACCTGGCTTAGCAGATCGCCTTTTAAATCGAGACCTTCGGCAAAGGACTGCAGACCCACCAGCACGCTGCGCTCGCCGCTTTCCACCCGTTTGCGATGCAGCTCCACCAGCCGGTAGCGCGGCTGGTCGCCCTGCACCAACAGCATCAGGCGCAGATCGGTCACATGCTCGAGGAAGCGGTTCATCGCCCGCCCGCTGGCAAACAGCACCAGCATCCCGAGATGTTTTTTGCTCTCCACCTGCTGGCGAAAATAGGCCGCCATCTCGGCAATGTGCTGCTCTTCGTTATCCATCAGCGGTTCATAACGCATTTGAGGAATAATAATTTTCCCCTGCTCCACGTGGTTGAACGGCGAATCCAGCGCCACGAAGCGGTCCCCCGCTTTCTCCTTCAGACCGCTCATCTCCTGCAGGCGCGAGAAGCTGTTTAGCGAGCGCAGCGTCGCTGACGTCACCACGATATGCGGCACGCTGCGCCACAGCAGCCGTTCAAGCTGATCGCTGACGCGGATCCCGACGCAGTGGAACCAGACGTGGATCTGGCCATCGCGCACCACCCGCGTCGCCCATTTGGTTACCGGCGCGCCTGAGGACTGCGCCAGCGACGCCAGGCGCCACAGCTTGCTTTGGCTTTCAAACATGCCAAGGGCGCGGTTCATCTGCAGCAGCACCCGATGCAGGCGCACCACGTCATGGCTGCCGGTCTTTTCGCTGAGATCGTTCAGGAACAGCTCCGCCAGGCCGCGCAGCAACTCGGTGAGCTTCGCCAGCCGCTGGCAGATCTCCATCACCTCCTGCGGCAGTTCGCCCATCGGGAAGCGATGCTCCGCTTCCTGACCGGCGGGCATATAGAGATTGAGAATATTATTCAACGAAGCAATCAGCTCGAAAAGCTCTTCGCAATGAGCGGTGAGCCGCTCCGGATTGGCCAGCGGCGGCGTGGTTTTCGGACGAAACTGCTCCATGCAGGTAGCCACCAGCTTGCAGAATAGATCCAGCTGCAGGCGAAACCAGGGGGCGGTGATCTCGGCGCTCATCTCCAGCGCGTCGCGGGCGACGTCCGGCAGATGATGGCCTTCATCGAGGACCAGCAGCAGGTTTTTCGGCTCCGGCAGCACCGCTTCGCTCTCCATCGCCGCCATCACCAGCGCATGGTTGGCCACCACCACTTCCGCCTCCTGAATTTCCCGCCGCGCCACAAAGAACGGGCACTCGCGATAGTAGTGGCAGTTGCGGTTCAGGCAGCTGGCCTTATCGGTGCTCAGCCGGCTCCATAGCCCATCGTCGATGGCTTTGTCGGTATGGTCGCGCAGGCCGTCCCAGCGGTAGCTGTCGAGATCCTGCTTCAGGGTCGCGCACAGCTTCTGCTCCGCCTGATTATTCGGGGTGAGATCGTCATCGAGAAAGGCCAGCAGATCCTGCTGCGACGGCTCGGTGCTGGCCAGCGCCGTCAGGTTGCGCGGACAGACGTAGCGTCCGCGGCCAAAGGCGGCGGTAAAGCGCAGGTCGGGAATGATTTTACGCAGCAGCGGCAGGTCCTTACTGTAGATTTGATCCTGCAGGGCGACGTTGGCGGTGCTGACCACCAGCGTTTTTTGTTCCTCGCGGGCGATGGCGATGCCCGGGATCAGATATGACAGCGTTTTGCCGACACCGGTCGGCGCTTCGATAGCCAGATGCCTGCCCTCTTCCCCGGCAAGGGTTTTCGCCACATCGGCGATCATCTGCCGCTGCGGGGGACGCGGAATAAAGTCCGGGATCTGTTCCTGAAGCGCCTTATACCAGGCGGCGATTTGTGCTTTCAGCGCAGCGGTCAAAGCCATGAGAAAACCTGAATACTGTATAAACAGCCACTATTGTGCCATTTTTGCCCGCCCGGAGGTATTGCTTTCTGCGGAGTGTGGAAGCCTGCTCGACAAATAGTGTAATGGAAAGAAAAAGGCCCGCCGCCGCGTAGCGGACAGACGGGCCTGAGCCGGGGCGCGTTATCGCGGCCCGGACATCAGCGTGTTATTCGCCAGCCGGTTTACGCGGGCGACGGCGGCGCGGCGGTTTGCCGTCCTGAGTGCGCGCTTTCGGCGCCTCGCCGTCCTGACGGCGCGGGGCATTATTCTGGCTGCGCGGCTGTCCGCTGCGTCCCTGACCCTGGCCGCCGCGTCCCTGACCTTGCCCGCGACCGCCGCCGCGCTGCTGGCGACCGTTCTGGATAGGTTCGGCTTTAATGGACGGATCCGGCTCATAGCCGGCAATCGCGATGCGCGGGATCTCTTTTTTCAGCAGGCGCTCGATATCGCGCAGCAGCTTATGCTCATCCACGCACACCAGCGATAAGGCTTCGCCGGTGGCCGCCGCGCGACCGGTACGGCCGATACGGTGGACGTAATCTTCCGGTACGTTCGGCAGCTCGTAGTTCACCACGTGCGGCAGCTCTTCGATATCCAGACCGCGGGCGGCGATATCGGTCGCCACCAGCACGCGAATGCCGCCGGATTTAAAGTCGGCCAGCGCGCGGGTACGCGCTCCCTGGCTCTTGTTGCCATGGATCGCCGCGCTGCGGATGCCGTCTTTGTTGAGCTGTTCCGCGAGGTGGTTGGCGCCATGCTTGGTACGGGTAAACACCAGCACCTGCTGCCAGTTGCCTTCGCCGATAAGCTGCGACAGCAGTTCACGCTTGCGGTTCTTGTCAACAAAATGGACGTGCTGGGTGATCTGCTCGGACGCGGTGTTACGACGCGCCACTTCCACTTCCAGCGGGTTGTGCAGCAGTTTCTCGGCCAGGCCCTTGATCTCGTCGGAGAAGGTCGCCGAGAACAGCAGATTCTGTCGACGCGCCGGCAGTTTAGCCAGTACGCGACGGATGTCATGGATAAAGCCCATATCCAGCATACGGTCCGCTTCGTCCAGCACGAGGATTTCAACTTTATCAAGACTGACGGCGTTCTGATGTTCAAGATCCAGCAGACGGCCCGGGGTGGCGACGAGGATGTCGACGCCGCCGCGCAGCTTCATCATCTGCGGGTTGATGCTCACGCCGCCGAAGACCACCAGCGAGCGAATATTCAGGTATTTACTGTAATCGCGGACGTTCTCGCCCACCTGCGCCGCCAGCTCACGGGTCGGGGTCAGGATCAGCGCGCGCACCGGACGACGGCCCTTTGCGTGCGGCTCATTCTGGATCAGGCGCTGCAGCAGCGGCAGGGTAAAGCCCGCCGTTTTACCGGTGCCGGTCTGGGCGCTGGCCATCAGGTCACGGCCCTGCAGTACCGCCGGGATCGCCTGCTGCTGGATAGGGGTCGGCTCAACGTAGCCCTGCTCAGCGACAGCGCGCAGGATATCGGGATTCAGGCCAAGGGAATCAAAAGACATAACAACTCCGAACCGCCCCGGCCCGGTGAAGGGCGTAGTTTTCAGGGAGATTATTGCGATAAGAGATGGCAAAAACCACAATGCCATGAAGGGGCGCAGTCTAGCAGATTTTGTGACAGGCCGCATAAAATCTGCAAAAGAATGCCGCGCCTGGCTGGCGGGCATGAGAAGGCCGCCGAGCGCGCTCAGCGGCCAGTGGGTCATAGCAGCGCGGTTAACGCAGACGATACTTAATTTTTTCGACAATCTTCGCGGTGGAGATGCCGTAGCGATCGTGGAGGGTCGGCAGGGCGCCGGCTAACAGGAACGCGTCGGGCAGCCCCACGCTATCCAGCTCACAGCGTACGCCCTTACGCATCAGCAGCGCGGCCACCGCTTCCCCCAGGCCGCCGACCGCGGTGTGGTTCTCCGCAGTTACCACCAGGCGGCCCGGCTTCGACGCCTGTTCAATAATCGCTTTCTCATCCAGCGGTTTGATGGTCGGCACGTGCAGAACCGCCACGCCGATATTATCGGCCCGCAGCTTTTCAGCCGCCTCCAGCGCGCGCATGGTCATCAGCCCGGAGGAGATAATCAGCACATCGTTGCCGTCCTCCAGCAGCTTCGCCTTACCCAGTTCGAACTGATAGTCATATTTATCCAGCACCAGCGGCACCTTACCGCGCAGCAGACGCATATACACCGGCCCCTGGTGATCGGCAATGGCCGGTACCGCCTGCTCTATCTCCAGTGCATCGCAAGGATCGACGATAACCATCCCGGGGATACCACGCATGATCGCCAGATCTTCGGTGGCCTGATGGCTGGGGCCATAGCCGGTCGTCAGGCCCGGCAGCGCCGCGCAGATCTTCACGTTCAGATGCTCTTCGGCGATGACCTGGTGAATAAAATCATAGGCGCGACGGGTTGCAAAGGCGGCATAGGTGGTGGCGAAAGGAATAAATCCCTCCTTCGCCATCCCCCCTGCCGCCGCCATCAGCAGCTGTTCGGCCATGCCCATCTGGAAAAAGCGATCCGGGAAGGCTTGGGCGAAAATATGCAGGTCGGTATATTTTGACAGATCCGCAGTCATGCCGACGATATCCGGGCGCTGCGCCGCCAGTTTTGACAGCGCGACGCCGAAGGGCGCAGGGACGGTCGCCTGGCCTTCATCAGCAATCGAGGCGATCATCGCCGACGTTTTTAAACGGGGTTGACTCTGGCTCATTACAGCACTCCTTCCGGTTTGTTAGCGTCCAGCACCGCGATCGCTTTTTGCCATTCGTCGGCATCGACGCGAATAAAATGGTTTTTATCGCGGGTTTCGAGGAACGGCACCCCTTTGCCCATCAGCGTGTCGCATAAAATGACCCGCGGCTGATTGCCGGAATAACTTTTCGCGTTGTCAAAGGCGGCCATCACCGCCGGCAGATCGTTACCGTCCACGCGCTGTACGTACCAGCCGAAGGCGGCCCATTTATCCTGCAGCGGCTCAAAGCCGAGGATTTTGCGTGAATCGCCGTCAGCCTGCTGTTTGTTGACATCGACAAGGTTAATCAGGTTGCTCAGGCCATAGTGAGCCGCCGACATCGCCGCCTCCCAGGTCGACCCTTCGTCCAGCTCCCCATCGGACATGGAGTTGTAGACCCAGGCCTTGCTCTGTTTCTGCCGCAGCCCAAGCGCCATGCCGACGGCAATGGACAGCCCCTGCCCCAGCGAGCCGCCGGACATCTCCATCCCCGGGGTGTAGGTCGCCATGCCGGACATCGGCAGGCGGCTGTCGTCGGAGCCGTAGGTTTCCAGTTCGGCTTCCGGGATAATGCCCGCCTCCAGCAGCGCGGCATAATAAGCGATAGCGTAATGGCCATGAGAGAGCAGGAAGCGATCGCGCCCCTCCCACTCGGGATCTTCCGGGCGATAGGTCATGGCATGGCTGAAGGCGGTGGCGAGCACATCGGCATAGCCCAGCGCCTGGCCGATATAGCCCTGCCCCTGCACTTCCCCCATTTGCAGGGCGTAACGGCGAATACGCCACGCCGCCGCGGCGACTTTTTGTGATTCGGTCATCTTCATCTGTTTGCCTCGCTTAGTGAATTAACATGCCGCCGTTAACGTCCAGGGTGATGCCGGTGGAGTAGGAGGAAAGATCGCTGCCGAGGAACAGCGCGGCGCGCGCGATGTCTATCGCGTCGCCAAGGCGGTTCATCGGAATGCCGGCAAGAATGTTGGCCGTCATGTCATCAGTCAGCTTGCCGGCGGTAATGTCGGTCTGAATCAGCCCCGGGGTGATGCAGTTAACGCGGACGTTATCCGGGCCAAGCTCGCGCGCCATCGCCCGCGCCAGACCCAGCACCCCGGCTTTTGCCGCGCTGTAGTGCGGTCCGCCAAAGATACCGCCGCCGCGCTGGGCGGAGACGGACGAGATGCAGACGATGCTGCCGGATTTTTGCGCCCGCATGGTGGGGATAACCGCCTGCGACATCAGCAGCGTGCCGCGCAGGCTAACATCAAGCACCGCGTCATAGTTGGCGCGCTTGATATCCATCAGCTTCAGCGGCTGGGTAATCCCGGCGTTATTGACCAGTACATCAACCCGACCGTATTTCGCCAGGATCTGTTCGATGGCCGCCTGCACCTGCACTTCATCAGCGACGTTGGCCGCCAGGCCGAAATGGCCTTCGCCTAATGCCGCCGCGGCGGTTTTACTGGCTTCGCCATTGAGGTCGATAATGACCACTTTCGCGCCGTTTTCGGCGAATAATTTCGCAGTCGCGAAGCCCAAACCGCGTGCGGAGGCCGCGCCAGTAATAATGGCGACTTTATCTTTTAATAACATAGTTTCACTCCATGACATTACGTCATATTAATTAACAGGATATATTTCCGTTATTGTGGTTCATCGAGGAAAAGAATCACCACCAAACCAATGGCGGCGCAGATACCAAAATAGGTAAATACAGAATTAAAACTCCCGGTTTTATCAAGCAAGAAACCAGCCGCCATCGGCGCGACAAATCCACCGAGGTTGCCGCCGCTATTAATTATGGAAGAGGCGATTGGATAGGTTTTGCTATCCGAAACGGCCATACCGTACGCGGTAAAGGCTGGCCAGCCGATATTTAAACAAAAGCCGACAAAGAATAATCCAATACAAACTGCCAGGGTGCTGGCCGGGATATTCAGCATAATTAGCATCATGACCACCGTTGACACCGCAGTGAACATCATGGTGGGTTTACGCCGGCGGCCTAATAGCTTATCCGAAATCCATCCGCCGCCGATCGCGCCAATAAAGCCGCCGATGCACGGCATACTGGCCACGAAGCCCATACTCATTACATCGAAACCGCGCTCTTTGACTAAATACAGGGGGATCCAGGTTAATAATCCGTACAGCACGCTAACCATCATAAAATACGCCAGGCAGTCACCGAGAATATTTTTTGAGGTGAATAAGCCTTTCGCCGTATCAATTGGCGCCATTTTCTTTACCCGAATGATTTTATCCAGCCAGGTAAATCTTTCGGCAATTAAGATATTTTCGCGTACGCTATTATTATGACTTTCACGCCCGGCATTAATCTCTGCCAGTTCGCTTTGGGAAACAAATCCGCTCTCAGCAGGCTTGGATTTGACCAGCAGATACCACGCGATGGCCGCCACAATTCCGGGTATAGCAAAAGAGAAAAAGACCCACCGCCAGCCCCAGGTTACCGCAATCCACACCGCCAGCGGCGGCACAATAATCGGCGCAAACATGGTCGCCGCGATGTAAACGCCGGTTGCTGTGGCTTTCTCTTTTGGTGGAAACCAGTTATTTATGGTGGAAGCCAGCCCCACCGGGCAAGGCCCTTCGCTCAGCCCCAGTCCCAGCCGCACCAGCTTCAGGCCAAACACGGAGCTCACCGTGCCCATCAGCCAGGTAAAGGCGGAGAAGCCGAAAATGGAGAGCGATACCAGCCCCCGGGTACCGCGTTTGGCGATGAAAAAGCCGGCCGGGATCTGGCTTACCGCATAGCCGAGGAAAAACATACTGGCGATGGCCCCGGCTTCAAAATTATTGATATGAAACTCATCAATGATGAAAGGCAGTACCGCGCCAATATTCGTTCGGTCGGCGTAATTGATGGCATACACCAGAAAAATCATCGTCAAAACCACGAAACGATATTTCGTTTTCCTGGCGTCAGTACAGACCAGCGTATCTATACGTGACATAGGGTTTCCTCGTTTTATACCTCATCCACTTCGCTGTAAGCTGCCGCTTCGGATCACCGCGTTTTACTATCCATACAGGAGCAAGAGATAAATGCTTTTCGCCAGCGAAACAGGTGGTTAGGTGTTTTATAATTGCGATGCAAGCACATCGCAGTTTGTTATCAGGCCTGTGAGAGGAATATAACAACCCCAAAATGAAACGGTATTCAAAAAACCTCAATTATGATTGAGAAAAATTGAGTTAGTGACTTCCCGCAAATTTTTAGCGTTTACTGACCTGCGCGCTTTTAACAAGATAAATTGTTAAGCCCATCACAAATTAACGTTGTTTTTTCGCTTTTCCCTATGCTGTACATCCCGGCTGCGCCACGCTGTTCGCTATTTTCTTTTATTCGCGCCCCGCGCAGGATGCCGCCATGAGCCAACCGCTACCCAATAAAAATCTGCCGATGCCCTCTTTACGCAATATCCAGGCTTTTATTGAAGTCGCCGCTACCGGCAGCCTTAACCTGGCCGCAGAGAATCTCAATATTACCGCCTCGGCGGTCAGCCATCAGATAGCTAGCCTGGAGCACTTTCTGGGGAAAAAACTGTTCTCCCGCAGCAGCAAAGGCGTCACGTTAACGGCGGTGGGAGAAAAATATCTCAAAGAGGTCTCCGGGGCGCTAAATATGATTGGCCAGGCCACCAGCCAAGTGATCAACGATATCCATCAGGATTATTTACGCATTCATTCGGCGCCGAGCTTCGGCCTGCTATGGCTGATGCCCCGTCTGGATAAATTCCGCCAGGCGTGGCCGGCGTTAAAAATCAGCCTGACCTGTTCATACGAAAGCATCCAGTTCTCCCGGGATAATATTGATATCGATATTCGTCACGGGCTGTCACAGTGGCCGACGCTGCTGGTCAGAACCATTAAAAATGAGCGCGTCCTGCCCTACAGCGCAGCGTCTTATTTAGCCAGCCATCCTGTGCAGGCTGTGGAAGATCTGCTGGCCTGCGATCTGATCCACTCCGACAGCACCTTAATTAACTGGAGCAATTGGCTGTCGTGGCACAAGGTCCGCGGCTGGCATAAAAACTTCATTTTTAATTTCGACCGGTCATATATGAGCATCGAGGCGGCCAGAATGGGGATGGGCGTGATCCTCGAGAGCAATCTGCTGGCCGGCGGACACGTGCGCCAGGGGCAGCTGACGCCGGTATTTGCCGACGAGCGGAGCATGCCGGTCGGCGCGCACCACTTCGTCCTCCCCCACGCTAATGAACAGAAGGAGAAGGTCCAGCGCTTCTTCGCCTGGGTCGCCGGAGAGCTGAAAGAGGAAGGGTTCCATATTTGATCCCGGCTGGTGGACAAACCGCCAGTCGGCGCCTAAAGTTAATCAATCGATTGATTAATTTTTACCGAGCGCGATGACCAGTAAAGGCGAACAGGCAAAAAATCAGCTTATCGCGGCCGCTATCGCCCAGTTTGGCGAGTACGGCCAGCACGCCACCACCCGCGATATCGCCGCCCAGGCCGGGCAGAATATCGCCGCTATCACCTATTATTTTGGCTCGAAAGACGATCTGTATCTTGCCTGCGCCCAGTGGATCGCCGATTTTATCGGCGACAATTTTCGCCCGCAGGCCGAAGCGGCGGAGCACCTGCTTGCCGGGGAAGCGCCGGATCGCCAGGCGATCCGCGACCTCATCCTTAGCGCCTGCCACAACATGATCCTGCTGCTCACCCAGGACGATACGGTTAACTTAAGCAAATTCATTTCCCGTGAGCAGCTGGCGCCGACCGCCGCCTACCATCTGATCCACCAGCAGGTGATTGCCCCCCTGCACCATTATCTCACCCGGCTGATTGCCGCCTGGACCGGCTGCGAAGCCAGTGATACGCAAATGATCCTCCATACCCACGCCCTGCTGGGCGAGGTGCTCGCTTTCCGTCTCGGGCGTGAAACTATCCTGCTGCGCACCGGCTGGACGCAGTTTGACGCGCAAAAAACGGAACAGATTTTCGAAGTCATTACCTGTCATATCGATTTCATCCTGCATGGGTTATCGCAAAGGAGTTTGGGCTGATGAAAAAACCCGTCGTCGTCATTCTGCTGATCGTGATTCTTCTCGCCGCGCTGGGCGGCGGCTGGTGGTGGTACCAGAGCAGCCGGCAGCAGCCGCTGACCCTGTATGGCAATGTCGATATCCGCACCGTCAACATGAGCTTCCGCGTTGGCGGTAGGCTGGCCTCGCTGACCGTCGACGAAGGCGACAGCATCCGCGCCGGGCAAACTCTCGGCGAGCTTGACCGCGCGCCGTATGAAAATGCCCTGCTGCAGGCCCAGGCCAATGTCTCCACCGCCCAGGCGCAGTATGACCTGATGATGGCCGGCTACCGCGCGGAAGAGATTGCCCAGGCCGCGGCGGCGGTGAAACAGGCGCAGGCCGCTTACGACTATGCGCAAAACTTTTATCAGCGCCAGCTCGGGCTGCGCGCCAGCAGCGCCATTTCCGCCAACGATCTGGAGAATGCCCGCTCCTCGCGCGATCAGGCGCAGGCAACGCTCAAATCGGCGCAGGATAAGCTGCGTCAGTATCGCGCCGGTAACCGCCCGCAGGAGATTGCCCAGGCCAAAGCCAGTCTGGAACAGGCGCAGGCGGCGCTGGCCCAGGCCAAACTGGACCTGCACGATACCGTGCTCACCGCCCCTTCTGACGGTACGCTGATGACCCGCGCCGTCGAGCCCGGCACTATGCTCAACGCCGGCGGTACCGTACTGACGCTGTCGTTAACGCATCCGGTGTGGGTCCGCGCCTATGTTGACGAGAAAAACCTCGGCCAGGCGCAGCCGGGACAAGAAGTGCTGCTCTATACCGACAGCCGGCCGGATAAGCCCTATCACGGCAAAATCGGTTTTGTCTCGCCGAGCGCTGAATTCACGCCGAAGACCGTCGAGACCCCGGATCTGCGCACCGATCTGGTCTACCGTCTGCGCATTGTGGTGACTGATGCCGACGGCGCGCTGCGCCAGGGAATGCCGGTGACCATCTCCTTTAGCCACGGGAACGGACATGAGTGAGACCGTCATCGCCTTAAACGGCCTGAGCCGCCGTTTTCCCGGTATGGACAGGCCAGCGGTAGCGCCGCTCACCTGCACGATCCGCGCCGGCTACGTCACCGGGCTGGTGGGGCCCGACGGCGCGGGGAAAACCACCCTGATGCGAATGCTCGCCGGATTGCTCAAGCCTGATGAGGGCCGCGCCAGCGTGATAGGCTTCGACCCGCTAAAAGACGACAGCGCCCTGCACGCGGTGCTCGGCTATATGCCGCAGAAGTTCGGTCTGTATGAAGATCTGACGGTGATGGAAAACCTGACCCTGTACGCCGACCTGCGCAGCGTCACCGGCGAGGCGCGGAAGAAAATTTTCGATCGCCTGCTGGAGTTCACCTCCCTTGGTCCATTCACCGAACGGCTGGCAGGCAAGCTTTCCGGCGGGATGAAGCAAAAGCTGGGCCTCGCCTGTACCCTGGTGGGCGATCCGAAAGTACTGCTGCTCGATGAGCCCGGCGTCGGCGTCGACCCTATCTCGCGCCGCGAGCTATGGCAGATGGTGCACGAGCTGGCCGGCGACGGCATGCTGATCCTGTGGAGCACCTCCTATCTCGATGAAGCCGAGCAGTGTCGCGATGTGCTGCTGATGAACGAAGGCAAACTGCTCTATCAAGGGGAGCCGACGGCGCTGACGCAAACCATGGCCGGGCGCAGCTTTCTGGTCTCCAGCCCGCAGGAGAACAACCGCCGCCTGCTGCAGCGGGCGCTGAAGCTGCCGCAGGTTAGCGACGGGGTGATCCAGGGCAAATCGGTGCGTCTGATCCTGAAAAAGGACGCGCGCATTGAGGAAGTCCAGCAGCATGGCGACATGCCGCCGCTGCAGGTGGCCGACACCGCGCCGCGCTTTGAAGATGCGTTTATCGACCTGCTCGGCGGCGCCGGGACCGCTGAATCGCCGTTGGGGGCGATTATCCATCGCGTTGACGGCAGCAAAGAGGAAACGGTCATTGAAGCCCAGTCGTTAACGAAAAAGTTTGGTGATTTCGCCGCTACCGACCATGTCGATTTCCAGGTTAAGCGCGGTGAAATTTTCGGCCTGCTCGGCCCCAACGGCGCCGGGAAATCCACCACCTTCAAAATGATGTGCGGCCTGCTGGTGCCCACCTCCGGCAAAGCGCTGGTGCTGGGAATGGATCTCAAGGTCAGCTCTGGCAAGGCGCGCCAGCATCTGGGCTATATGGCGCAAAAATTTTCGCTGTACGGCAACCTCAGCGTCGAGCAAAACCTGCGCTTTTTCTCCGGCGTCTATGGCCTGCGCGGCCGGGCGCAAAATGAAAAAATCGCCCGGATGAGCGATGCCTTTGGCCTGGAAAGGATCGCCCGCCACGCCGCCGACGAGCTGCCGCTCGGCTACAAGCAGCGGCTGGCGCTGGCCTGCTCCCTGATGCATGAACCCGATATTCTGTTTCTCGATGAACCCACCTCCGGCGTCGACCCCCTCACCCGCCGCGAGTTCTGGCTACATATTAATAGCATGGTTGATAAAGGCGTGACGGTAATGGTCACCACCCACTTTATGGATGAGGCGGAATACTGCGACCGCATCGGGCTGGTCTATCACGGCAAGCTTATCGCCAGCGGGACCCCGGATGAGCTGAAAGCCCAGGCGGCGGACGACAGCCAGACGGACCCGACCATGGAGCAGGCGTTTATTACCCTGATTAACCGCTGGGACAAGGAGAATAGCCATGGGCAATAGCATTCTCTCCTGGCGGCGGGTCCGCGCCCTGTGCGTCAAAGAGACCCGGCAGATTGTGCGCGATCCCAGCAGTTGGCTGATCGCGGTGGTGATCCCCCTGCTGCTGCTGTTTATCTTCGGCTACGGCATTAACCTCGACTCCAGCAGGCTGCGGGTCGGCGTATTGCTTGAGCAGCAGAGCGAAGAGGCGCTGGATTTCGTCCATACCATGACCGGCTCGCCCTATATCGACGCCACCGTCAGCGACAGCCGCAGGCAGCTGATTGAGATGATGCAGGCCGGGCGCATCCGCGCCATGGTGGTCATTCCGGTGGATTTCGACCGCCAGATGGCCCGCCCCGGCGCCGACGCACAGCTGCAGCTCATCACCGACGGCAGCGAGCCCAATACCGCCAACTTCGCTCAGGGCTATGTGGAAGGTATTTGGCAAATCTGGCAGCAGCAGCGGGCGGAAGACCGCGGCGAAACCTTTGAACCGCTGATCGACGTGCAGATGCGCTACTGGTTTAACCCGGCGGCTATTAGCCAGCACTTTATTATCCCCGGGGCGATCACCATCATCATGACCGTGGTCGGCGCCATACTGACCTCGCTGGTGGTGGCCCGCGAATGGGAGCGCGGCACCATGGAGGCGCTGCTGTCGACGGAGATCACCCGCGCCGAACTGCTGCTGTGCAAGCTCATTCCCTACTATTTCCTCGGCATGCTGGCGATGCTGCTGTGTATGCTGGTGTCGGTATTTATTCTCGGCGTGCCCTATCGCGGCTCGCTGCCGATCCTGTTTGTCATTACCAGTCTGTTTTTGCTCAGCACCCTGGGGATGGGGCTGCTGATCTCAACCATTACCCGCAACCAGTTTAACGCCGCGCAGGTGGCGCTGAACGCCGCCTTTTTACCGTCGATTATGCTGTCCGGGTTTATTTTCCAGATAGACAGTATGCCGGCGGTGATCCGCGCGGTGACCTATGTGATCCCGGCGCGCTATTTCGTTAGTACTCTGCAAAGCCTGTTTCTGGCGGGCAATATTCCGGTGGTGCTGCTGGTCAACGTGCTGTTTTTGATTGCGTCGGCGGTGATGTTTATCGGTCTGACGTGGCTGAAAACCAAACGGCGTCTGGATTAGGTTTTGTCCGGTGGCGCTGCGCCGACCGGGCCTACGGTTTAACCAACATCGATTATACGGTTCGCCGATCCCGTAGGCCGGGCAAACGCAGTGCCGCCCGGCGTGGTTGAATGGGCCAAAGGAGCTATTATGTTTCACCGTTTATGGACATTAATCCGCAAAGAGCTGCAGTCGCTGCTGCGCGAGCCGCAGACGCGGGCGATTTTAATCATGCCGGTGCTGATTCAGGTGCTGCTTTTTCCCTTTGCCGCGACGCTGGAGGTGACCAACGCCACCATCGCCATCTACAACGAGGACAGCGGTCGCCACGCGGTGGAACTCACTCAGCGCTTTGCCCGCGCCAAAGCCTTTACCCACGTCCTGCTGCTGCAAAGCCCGCAGGCGATCCAGCCGACCATCGATGAACAAAAAGCTCTGCTGGTGGTGCGCTTCCCGGCCGATTTCTCGCGCAATCTGGATAACTATCAAACCGCCCCGCTGCAGCTTCTGCTCGACGGACGCAACTCCAACAGCGCGCAAATCGCCGCCAACTATCTACAACAGATTGTGAAAAACTATCAGCAGGAGCTGCTGGAGGGTAAAGCGAAGCCGAACAACAGCGAGCTGGTGGTGCGCAACTGGTACAACCCGAATCTCGACTATAAATGGTTCGTGGTGCCGTCGCTTATCGCCATGATCACTACCATCGGGGTGATGATCGTCACCTCGCTGTCGGTGGCTCGCGAGCGCGAGCAGGGCACCCTTGACCAGCTGCTGGTCTCCCCCCTCGCCACCTGGCAAATTTTCGTTGGCAAGGCGGTGCCGGCGCTGATCGTCGCCACCCTGCAGGCAACTATCGTGCTGGCGATTGGTATCTGGGCCTATCAGATCCCGTTTGCCGGCTCGCTGCTGCTGTTCTATTTCACCATGGTGATTTACGGTCTATCGCTGGTGGGCTTTGGCTTATTGATTTCGTCGCTGTGCGCCACCCAGCAGCAGGCGTTTATCGGCGTGTTCGTCTTTATGATGCCGGCTATTCTCCTGTCGGGGTACGTCTCACCAGTGGAAAACATGCCGCAGTGGCTGCAGGATCTGACCTGGATAAATCCCATCCGCCACTTTACCGATATCACCAAGCAAATTTATCTGAAGGATGCGAGTCTGGAGATTGTGTGGGGAAGTTTGTGGCCGCTACTGGTCATAGCGGCCACCACCGGCTCAGCGGCGTATGCGATGTTCCGAAGGAAGATTGCGTAATACCCGTCATCGTTCAAACTACAACGGCGTTGGCTTTCCTTACTCACCCCAGTCGCATAGTTATCTATGCTTCTGGGGATTCGCTGCGTTGCCGCCTTGTTGTAGCCCGAACGCTTTAGGGTAACGGCTCTTATCTTTCGCCAGCAGCGAGACCACTGCCGGGCCTGCCAGTATCACCAGCCCGGCGAGGGCCAGCAGCAGGTTGTTGTGCAGCACGCGCGACAGCAGCCACAGCGCTATCATGGCCGCGCCGAAGTACCAGGTCGTGGTGAGCTCCTCAAGGAAGTCTCCCACATCGCGCCAGCGCGCCTCATGGTGACGCTGTAAAAACAGCATCGCCAGCAGCGTGACGCTGTAGAGGACGCACAGTCCCAATCCGACGCGCACCAGCGCGCCGCTCATCCAACCCATCACCAGTACTGCCACGACCAGTAGATGCAACATAATCTGCCAGCAACTAAGACCCGTTGCGACGCGTACACGTTGTTGCCACTTCATGGCTTCTCTCCTGAAGGATTTTTCTCTGCTACTCAGAGTACCGCACTTTACGGAAAATTCCGTAACACCGCATCTTTTTGTGACGTCTACTACACTATTTTATTCAGGAAAGTGACATTTACTGGAGAATTATGGCTGAGCCAACGGCGGGATTTTCGTTGAACGTGCTGACAATTAACACCCATAAAGGCTTTACGGCGTTTAATCGGCGTTTTATTTTGCCCGAACTGCGCGACGCCGTGCGCAGCGTTAGCGCGGATATTGTTTGCCTGCAGGAGGTGATGGGCGCTCATGAGGTACATCCGCTGCACATCGAAAACTGGCCGGATACGACCCATTATGAATTTCTCGCCGGCACCATGTGGAGCGACTACGCCTACGGGCGCAATGCGGTTTATCCGGAAGGCCACCACGGCAACGCCGTGCTGTCGCGCTTTCCCATTGAATACTACGAAAATCGCGATATCTCGGTCGGCAACGGGGAGAAGCGCGGCCTGCTGTACTGCCGCATCGTGCCGCCGCAGAGCGGGATAACTATTCACGTGATTTGCGTCCATCTCGGTCTACGCGCCGACCAACGGCAGGCGCAGTTGACCATGCTGGCGGAGTGGGTCAATACCCTGCCCGCGGGCGAGCCGGTGGTGGTGGCTGGCGATTTTAACGACTGGCGTCAGCAGGCTAACCAGCCGTTAAAAGCCCAGGCCGGGCTGGAAGAGATCTTTACCCGCGCCCGCGGACGGCCGGCGCGCACCTTTCCGGTCAGTTTTCCGCTGCTGCGCCTCGACCGCATTTACGTCAAGAACGCCCACGCCAGTCGCCCGAAGGCGCTGGCCCTTAAACAATGGCGGCATCTGTCCGATCATGCACCCCTTAGCGTGGAGATACATTTGTGAAATGTCGTTGGCAGGAAGGCAACCGCATTACGCTACTGGAGAATGGCGACCAGTACTATCCGGCGCTGTTTGCGGCCATCGGTCGCGCCAGCCGGCGGGTGATCCTCGAATCCTTTATCTGGTTTGAAGATGAGGTAGGCCGGCGGCTGCACGCGGTCCTGCTCGAGGCTGCCCGCCGCGGCATCCAGGTGGAGGTGCTCCTCGACGGCTATGGTTCCCCGGATCTCAGCGATGAATTTGTCGGCGAGCTCACCGCCGCTGGCGTGATTTTCCGCTACTACGATCCGCGTCCTAAGCTGATGGGGATGCGCACCAATCTGTTCCGTCGCATGCACCGTAAAATCGTGGTAATCGACGACACCACCGCCTTTGTCGGCGGTATTAACTACTCCGCCGAACATATGAGCGACTACGGTCCGGAGGCGAAGCAGGATTATGCGGTGCAGGTCGAAGGGCCGGTGGTGCTCGACATCCTGCAGTTCGAGCTGGAAAACCTGCCCAACAGCGAAACCGCCCGCCGCTGGTGGCGACGTCGTCGCCACCAGCCGGAGATTAACCAGACCCCCGGCGAAGCGCAGGCGCTGTTCGTCTGGCGCGACAACCAGGATCACCGCGACGATATTGAACGCCACTACCTGAAGATGCTGACCAGCGCCCGCCGGGAAGTGATTATCGCTAACGCCTATTTTTTCCCCGGCTACCGCCTGCTGCATGCGATGCGCAATGCCGCGCGGCGCGGAGTACGGGTTAAGCTGATCGTGCAGGGCGAACCGGATATTCCCATTGTGAAGTTTGGCGCCCACCTGCTCTATCACTATCTCGTTAAGGGCGGGGTGCAGATTTACGAATATCGCCGTCGCCCGCTGCATGGCAAGGTCGCTCTGGCAGACGACCACTGGGCCACCGTTGGGTCAAGCAACCTGGATCCGCTCAGCCTGTCGCTGAATCTGGAAGCCAATCTGATCATCCACGATCGGGTGTTTAACCAGACGCTGCGCGATAATCTCAACGGGCTTATCGCCCGGGATTGCCAGCGGATCGATAAAACGATGCTGCCGAAACGCAACTGGTGGCGGCTGGGCGTCAGCGTGATGGCTTTCCACTTTCTGCGCCACTTCCCGGCATGGGTCGGCTGGCTACCGGCTCATACCCCGCGGCTGGCCAGAGTCAGCCCGCCGGTCCAGCCGGAAATTGAAACTCAGGACCGCGTCGAGTCTCCAGCCAGGGATAATCCACTATGAGCAAATCACATCCCCGCTGGCGGATGGCGAAAAGAGTGCTGACCGTGCTCTTTTTTATCGCCGTCATCGTCCTGTTGGTGATCTACGCGCAAAAAGTCGACTGGCAGGACGTGTGGAAGGTGATCCGCGGCTACGATCGGCTGGCCTTGTTTAGCGCCATTGCGCTGGTTATCGTCAGCTACCTCATTTACGGCTGCTACGATCTGCTCGGTCGGGCTTATTGCGGGCACAAGCTGGCGAAACGCCAGGTCATGCTGGTGTCGTTTATCTGCTACGCCTTTAACCTGACACTCAGCACCTGGGTCGGCGGGATCGGTATGCGCTACCGGCTGTACTCGCGGCTGGGGCTGAACGGCAGCACCATCACCCGTATTTTTTCCTTAAGCATTACCACCAACTGGTTGGGCTATATTCTGCTGGGCGGGGTGATATTCACGGCAGATCTGGTGAAGCTGCCGCCGCACTGGTACATCAGCCAGACCACTCTGCGTATTATCGGCGGGGTGATGCTGATCCTTACGCTTTGCTATCTGTTCGGCTGCGCGTTCGCCAAACGCCGTCACCTGACGATTAAAGGCCAGCGGCTGGTGCTGCCCTCCTGGCGCTTCGCGCTGCTGCAGATGGGGCTCTCGGCGGCGAACTGGATGGCGATGGGGGCGATAATCTGGCTGCTGTTGGGCAGCGAGATTAACTATTTTCTGGTATTAGGGGTGCTGCTGGTGAGCAGTATCGCCGGGGTGATTATCCATATTCCGGCTGGGATCGGCGTGCTGGAGGCGGTGTTTATCGCCATGCTCTCCGGGGAAGATATTTCGAAGGGCGCGATCATTGCCGCCCTGCTCGCCTGGCGCGCGCTCTATTATTTCCTGCCATTGCTGCTGGCGACGGTGGCCTATCTGCTGCTGGAGAGCCGGGCGAAAAAGCTACGGCAAAAGAACCAGCGCAAGCTGGCCCGCGAATGAAACGGCCTGGTCGCGCTGCGCTTGCGCGGGCCTACGGAGTGTGAGCCTGTGAGAGGATCCTGTAGGCCGGGTAAGGCGCAGCCGCCGCCCGGCAGCACCACGGGTACCGTGTCTGAAATCTCGCCCGGCGGCGCTGCGCTTGCGCGGGCCTACGGAGTGTAAGCCTGTGAGAAGATCCAGTAGGCCGGGTAAGGCGCAGCCGCAACCCGGCAGCACCACGGGTACCGTGCCTGAAATCTCGCCCGGCGGCGCTACGCTTGCGCGGGCCTACGGGGTGTGAGCCTGTGAGAGGAGCCTGTAGGCCGGGTAAGGCGCAGCCGCCACCCGGCAATACCACGGGTACCGTGCCTGATATCTCGCCCGGCGTTGCTGCGCTTGCGCGGGCCTACGGGGTGTGAGCCTGTGAGAGGAGCCTGTAGGCCGGGTAAGGCGCAGCCGCCGCCCGGCAGCACCACGGGTACCGTGCCTGATATCTCGCCCGGCGGCGCTGCGCTTGCGCGGGCCTACGGAGTGTGAGCCTGTGAGAGGATCCTGTAGGCCGGGTAAGGCGTAGCCGCCGCCCGGCAATACCACGGGTACCGTGCCTGATATCTCGCCCGGCGGCGCTGCGCTTGCCGGGCGTTCGGAGATGCAACCCCGTGATATAAAGAGGTTAGCGGCGGTTGCCCATAATACGCAGCAGCATCAGGAACAGGTTGATGAAGTCCAGATACAGCGTTAAGGCGCCAAGGATCGAGTATTTACGCAGCGTGGCGCTGTCGCGGGTATCAATCTGCTCGCCGATGTTTTTCAGCTTCTGGGTGTCATACGCCGTCAGACCGACAAACAGCACCACCCCAATATAGGTCACGGCCCACATCAGCGCCTCGCTCTTCAGCCACAGGTTGACCAGCGACGCCAGCACGATGCCAATCAGCCCCATAAACAGCATGCTGCCGAAGCCGCTCAGATCGCGCTTCGTGGTGTAACCATACAGGCTCATCGCCCCAAACATCCCGCCGGTGACCACAAAGGTGCTGGCGATCGATGAATAAGTATAGGCGATAAAAATGCTCGATAGCGTCAGTCCGGTCAGCGCCGAATAGAGCATAAACAGCGTGGTGGCCATCCCGGCGCTCAGCCGCTGCACCATTCCCGACAGCACAAACACCAGCGCCAGCTGGGCAATAATCAGCCCGAAGAAAGTGATTTTGCTCGAAAAGACGAACATCATCACCGCCGGAGTATTCGCTGCAAACCACGCGATAAACGCCGTCAGCAGCAGGCCGACCGTCATCCAGCCGTACACCTGCGCCATGTAAGTCTGCAGGCCGGTACGGCCCTGCACTATTGAATCGGAACGCGGATATCTGTCCATGACTCTCTCCTGATAAACAAAGTTTCACCCTGTAAGCGTATCACACTACCAGCGCTCTGCCGCCTGGCGATCGCTGTCGCGGGCGTCGACCCAGCGTTCGCCATCCGGCGTCGCTTCACGCTTCCAGAACGGCGCGCGGGTTTTCAGGTAATCCATAATAAACTCGCCGGCGGCGAAGGCGCTGCCGCGGTGAGCGCTGGTGACGCCGACAAACACAATTTCTTCCCCCGGCCACATTTCGCCGATGCGATGGATAACCGTCACCCGGCCCAGCGGCCAGCGCTCGCGCGCCAGCTCGACAATTTCCGCCAGCGATTTTTCAGTCATCCCCGGATAGTGCTCGAGGGTCAGCGCCTTCACGCTGTCGCCGAGGTTGTGGTTACGCACTTTACCGGTGAAGGTGACCACCGCGCCGTCTTCATCGCGTTCCGCCAGCCAGGGATATTCCTCACTGACGCTAAAGCGCGCCGGGCTGACCACGATACGGGTTTGCGTCATGTCAGCCCCCTGTTACCGGTGGGAAGAACGCCACTTCGTCGCCGCTGGCCACTGGATGTTCGAAAGAGGTTAGCGTCTGGTTAACTGCCGCCAGCAGCTTGCCCTCCTCCAGGGCCAGCGCCCAGCGATCGCCGCGAGCGGCAAGCTGCTGACGAACCGCTTCGACAGTCGCCAGTTCGCTGGCATCAAGGGTCAGCGAATCGGTACCGACCAGCTCGCGCACCTGGGCAAAAAACAGAACCTTAATCATGGCATTCACCCACCTTAAAATCGCCGGACTTGCCGCCGCTTTTCGCCAGCAGGCGCACCGGGCCAATCACCATATCCTTCTGCACCGCTTTGCACATATCGTAAATGGTCAGCGCGGCAACCGAGGCGGCGGTCAATGCTTCCATCTCAACGCCGGTTTTCCCGGTGAGTCGGCAGAGCGATTCAATGCGCACCCGGTTATGTTCCGGCTGCGCCTGCAGATTGACTTCCACTTTGCTGAGCATCAGCGGATGACACAGCGGGATCAGCTCCCAGGTGCGTTTGGCCGCCTGGATCCCGGCGATACGCGCGGTGGCAAACACGTCGCCTTTATGGTGGCTGCCGTCGATAATCATCGCCAGGGTCGTCGCCTGCATTTCAACGTAAGCCTCGGCGCGCGCTTCGCGCACCGTTTCCGCTTTGCCGGAGACATCGACCATATGGGCTTCACCCGCGGCGTTAATATGGGTCAGTTGTGACATAGATTATTTCTTCAGGTGTGGAATGAAGTTACACGGACGGGTGCGGGCATCAAGCTGCGGGGCGATGATGTTGTCCCACGCCGTACGGCAGGCTTTGGTTGAGCCCGGCATGGCGAAAATCAGCGTGCGATTGGCGACGCCGGCCACGGCCCGGGACTGCAGCGTCGAGGTGCCGATCTCTTCGAACGACAGCATGCGGAACACTTCGCCAAAGCCTTCGACCTCACGATCAAACAGCGGCAGCAGCGCTTCCGGCGCCTGATCGCCGTCGGTAAAACCGGTGCCGCCGGTGATCAGCACCACCTGCACGTTATCGCTGGCTATCCACGCCGATACCTGAGCGCGGATGGCGTAGCGATTCTCTTTGACGATCGCCTTCTCGACGACTTGGTGCCCCGCCTCCTGCGCCGCCTCGCGCAGCCAGTGACCGGAAGTGTCGTCCTCTTCGCCGCGACGGCTGGAAACGGTAAGAATAGCAATACGGGTCGGGATAAACTCAGCGCTAGCCTGGCTCATCTGAATGCTCCTTTCGAAAAAGATTAACCGCCAATATAGGACAGGTTCTGCGTAATACCGGTGTTGCCCTGATGCAGGAAATGGGTCTGCTTTTTATGGGTTAAGGCTTCGGCGATCCGCGCCTCCAGCGCAGCCTGCTGCTGGTCTTCGGCCATCAGGTCGCGCAGGTCGACGCCGCCTTCGCCAAACAGGCACAGGTGCAGTTTGCCAACGGACGAGACGCGCAGCCGATTGCAGGTGGCGCAGAAGTCTTTTTCATACGGCATGATGAGACCGATCTCGCCGGCGTAGTCCGGGTGACAAAAGACCTGCGCCGGGCCATCGCTGCGCTGGCGGATCTGATGGATCCAGCCGCGGCGCAGCAGTTCATCGCGCAGCACCATGCCGGAGAGATGGTGACGGCGGAACAGGTCGCTGCCTTCACCGGTTTCCATCAGCTCAATAAAGCGCAGCTGGATACGGCGGGGTTGGATCCACGCGAGGAAGGTATCGAGCTGGTGATGGTTAACATCACGCATCAGCACGGTATTCACCTTTACCTTGTCAAAGCCGGCGGCGAAGGCGGCGTCAATGCCGTCCATCACCTGGTGGAACTTATCCTGGCCGGTGATGGCATGGAACTGGCGGGCGTCGAGGCTATCAACGCTGACGTTAATCGCCGTCAGGCCGGCATCGCGCCAGCGTTCGACATCGCGCGCCAGGCGGTAACCGTTGGTAGTGACCGCAATCTGACGGATCGCCGGGTTTTCACGCACGGCGGCAATAATCTCGGTGAAGTCGCGGCGCAGGGAGGGTTCCCCACCGGTGAGGCGAACTTTTTCGGTGCCCAGCGCGGAGAAAGCGCGCGTAACCCGGCGTACTTCGTCTACGCTGAGAAAGCCATTGTTATTGACGGCGCCGGGTTTGTAACCGTTCGGCAGGCAGTAGGTGCAACGGAAGTTGCACACATCGGTAATCGACAGACGCAGGTAATAAAACTTACGCGCGAATGCATCGGTAAGCTGTGAGGCCATATACACCTTTCCAAATACGGGAGACGCGGTCATTTCTTTCCACGCCCTGGCGACAACCGGCGGCGTCGCGGCCAAATCGCCATATCTTTTGACACAGGCGAAGAGGCTAGAGTGTTAACAGGTTATGTCGATAGTAGCGCGTTACAGGCAGTTTCGCCATTGGCGATTTCGCTATATAATTTTATACATATCGCTATCTTCGTGCATTTTCGCTACAGAATAGCCATAAATCATTTTTTTGCCTTGATGTCGGTCAGTTTGTCGGGCTCCTCCCATCGTCTTTTAGGGGTAGATCGGGTAGTGTGTGGCCGTTTATGTGAAATAAGGAATTTCTATGCGCAATCGTACATTCGCTGACCTCGATCGGGTGGTAGCGCTCGGCGGCGGGCATGGTTTGGGCCGGGTGATGTCCTCCCTCTCCTCGCTCGGTTCACGGCTGACCGGCATTGTCACCACCACCGATAACGGGGGTTCCACCGGGCGGATCCGTCGTTCGGAAGGTGGCATTGCCTGGGGCGATATGCGCAATTGCATCAACCAGTTAATTGCCGAGCCGAGCGTAGCGTCGGCGATGTTTGAGTATCGTTTTGGCGGTAACGGCGAGCTTTCCGGACATAACCTCGGAAATTTGATGTTAAAGGCGCTGGATCACCTGAGCGTGCGGCCGTTAGAGGCGATCAATTTGATCAGAAACCTGCTGAAAGTGGACGCTTTCCTGATCCCGATGTCAGAACAACCGGTGGATTTGATGGCGCTCGATCATGAAGGCCATGAAGTTTATGGCGAAGTGAATATTGATCAGCTTGATAATGTGCCGCAGGAGCTGATGCTCACCCCGCCGGTACCGGCCACCCGCGAGGCGGTGGAGGCTATCGCCGAAGCCGATTTGATCCTCATTGGGCCGGGCAGTTTTTACACCAGCCTGCTGCCGATCCTGTTGCTCGACGAGATGGCCCAGGCGTTGCGCCGCACCCCGGCGCCGATGGTTTTTATCGATAACCTCGGCAAAGAGCATAGCCCGGCCGCGAGGCTGTCGCTGGCGGAGCGCATCGCGATTATGGAGCGCTATGTAGGCAAGCGGGTGGTGGATGCGGTGATCGCCGGTCCAAAAGCCGATATCAGCGGCATCGACGACCGGTTGGTGATCCAGACGCCGCTGGAGGCCAGCGACGTTCCCTATCGTCATGACCGGGCGCTGCTCCGCGGGGCGCTGGAGAAAGCGATCCAGCTGCCGGGCTGATCCTGCGCGCCGGAAGCGGCCCACTTCGGCGCACCTTAAAATCTTAAGGTTGTCTTAAAATAGGGCTGGCACTATACCCTCATCTTTTTCTGTGGGTGTGCATTATGTCGTTATTGCCTCTGCGTCGGCCGGTGGTCAGCCGCACGACTTATCTGATTCTCTTTGCTTGCTATATCGGTATCTTTCTCAACCTGGCTTTTTATCGCCAGGTTTTCCCGTTACTGCCGGTAAATAGCCTGCATAACTGGCTGGTATTTCTCAGTATGCCGATCGTGGCCATTAGCGTGATGAATATCCTCACCACTCTCGCCTCGTTCCTGAAGCTGGACCGGCTGGTGATTAGCCTGTTCATTCTGCTCAGCGCCTCGGCGCAATACTTCATCTGGAACTTTGGCGTGGTGATCGACCGCAGCATGATCACCAATATCCTCGACACCACTCCGGCGGAAAGCTTTGCTCTACTCTCCGGCGAAATGATTGCCGTCCTCGGCCTTTCCGGGGTTTTGGCGGTATTCGTCGCCTGGTGGGTGAAAATCCGTAAGCCCGCCACGCGGTGGCGCGGCGCGGCGATGCGCCTGCTCAATATCGCCGTTTCGGCGCTGCTGATTATTCTGGTGGCCGCGCTGTTCTACAAAGATTACGCCTCGGTGTTCCGTAACAACAAAGAGCTGGTGAAATCCCTGAGCCCTTCCAACAGCATTGTGGCCGTGAACTCATGGTATGCTCATCATCGGATGGACAACCTGCCGCTGGTGAAGATTGGCGAAGATGCCACGCAGAAAGCGGTGATGCATAACGCTCCCCGTAAGAACCTGACGATCGTCGTGCTCGGCGAGACTTCGCGAGCGGATAACTTCTCACTGGGCGGCTATTCGCGCGACACCAACCCGTTGATGCGGCAGGACGGCGTGATCTATTTTCCGCATACCACTTCCTGCGGCACGGCAACCGCAGTTTCCGTACCGTGCATGTTCTCCAATATGCCGCGCGCGCATTATGACGAAGAGCTGGCGCACCATCAGGAAGGCGTCCTGGATATTCTACAACGCGCAGGGATCCAGGTGCTGTGGAACGATAATGACGGCGGCTGCAAAGGCGCCTGCGACCGGGTACCACACCAGAACGTCACCGACCTGAAGCTCACCGGGCAGTGCATCGATGGCGAGTGCTACGATGACGTCCTGTTCCATAATCTCGACAGCTATATCGATAACCTGCAACAGGATGGCATTATTGTGCTGCATACCATCGGCAGCCACGGTCCGACGTACTACAATCGCTATCCAGCGGCGTTTCGCAAATTCACGCCGACCTGCGACACCAATGAGATCCAGGGCTGTACCCGGGAGCAGTTGACCAATACCTATGACAACACCATCCTTTATGTCGACTATGTCGTTGATAAAGCGATAAAACTACTGCAATCTAAACAGGATAAATTTACCACTAGCCTGGTTTATTTGTCCGACCACGGCGAATCGCTGGGAGAAGATGGCGTCTATTTGCATGGTCTACCGTATTCCATCGCGCCGGATACGCAGAAACATGTGCCGATGGCGCTGTGGCTCTCCGCCGACTACCAGCAGCGCTACGGCATTTCCGCGCACTGTCTGCAGCAGCGGGCGCAAAAAGAGAATTACTCGCAGGATAATCTGTTCTCCACCCTGCTCGGCCTGCTCGGCGTCAGCACCCGCGAGTACCAGGCGGCAGATGATATCTTAACGCCATGTAGAGAGGCTGGTTGATGAAAATCTTAGTCATTGAAGACGATGCGCTGCTGTTGCAGGGGTTAATTCTGGCGATGCAAAGTGAAGGATACGTGTGCGACGGCGTCTCCACCGCGCACGAAGCCGCGCTATCGCTGGCCAGCAATCATTACAGCCTGATCGTGCTGGATCTCGGCCTGCCGGATGAAGACGGGCTGCATTTTCTCTCCCGCATGCGGCGGGAGAAAATGACCCAGCCGGTGCTGATCCTCACCGCCCGCGATACGCTTGAGGATCGCATTAGCGGTCTCGATACCGGGGCGGATGACTACCTGGTAAAACCCTTTGCCCTGGAGGAACTCAATGCGCGCATTCGCGCCCTGCTCCGCCGGCATAACAACCAGGGCGATAATGAAATCAGCGTCGGCAATCTGCGCCTTAACGTCACTCGCCGCCTGGTGTGGCTGGGTGAAACGGCGCTGGATCTTACGCCGAAAGAGTATGCCCTGCTGTCGCGACTGATGATGAAAGCCGGTAGCCCGGTGCATCGCGAGATCCTCTACAACGACATTTACAGCTGGGACAACGAGCCGGCGACCAATACCCTGGAAGTGCATATTCACAACCTACGCGAAAAGATTGGCAAATCGCGGATCCGCACCGTCCGGGGCTTTGGCTATATGCTGGCTAACAACATCGACACGGAATAGACCATGGCTCTGTTTGCAACTGAAACCTGGACCATGCGCCACCGGCTGCTGCTGACCATCGGCGCCATCCTGGTGGTCTGCCAGCTGATAAGCGTCTTCTGGCTATGGCATGAGAGCAAAGAGCAGATCCAGCTGCTGGTGGCCAGCGCCATCGAAGGGCACAACAACCAGAAACATGTGGAGCATGAGGTACGGGAAGCGGTTGCCAGCCTGCTGGTGCCGAGCCTGCTGATCGTTGGCCTGGCGCTGTATATCAGCATGCTGGCGGTGCGCAAGATCACCCGCCCGCTTTCACGACTGCAAAGCGAACTGGAGAACCGCACGCCGGACAACCTCACTCCTATCGTACTCAGCGAATCGGTGCCCGAAGTCACGGCGGTGACCACCGCCCTGAATCAGTTAGTTTCCCGCCTCAATCTGACCCTCGACCGCGAGCGGCTGTTTACCGCCGACGTGGCGCATGAGCTACGCACCCCGCTGGCCGGGCTGCGGCTGCACCTTGAGCTGCTGGCGAAAGTGCATGGCATGGGCGTCGACCCGCTGATCCAGCGTCTCGATCAGATGACCACCAGCATTTCCCAGCTGCTGCAGCTGGCGCGCGTCGGCCAGTCCTTTTCCGCCGGCAGCTACCAGCAGGTGCTGTTGCTGGATGACGTGGTAAAACCCCTGCAGGACGAACTGGAGGCTATGCTGGCGCAGCGTCAGCAGCGGCTGCTGCTGACGGACGAAAACGAGGCCGTCGTCTCTGGCGATGCGACGTTAATCCGCGTGATCCTGCGCAATCTGGTGGAGAATGCTCACCGCTACAGCCCTGAAGGGTCGACGATCCGCGTGTCGGTGAAAGCGGGCCTGATGCCGGTGATGGCGGTGGAAGATGAAGGGCCGGGGATCGATGAGGCGAAAAGCGGCGAACTCAGTAAAGCCTTCGTGCGCATGGACAGTCGCTACGGCGGCATTGGCCTCGGACTGAGCATCGTCACGCGCATCGCTCAGCTGCATGACGCCCAGTTTTTTTTGCATAACCGACAGCCAGGGCCAGGGGTCCGCGCGTGGGTGCTATTCCCGCAGCGCGGGGGTCAGAACGTCAGCACCCATTGATGGAAGAAGGCAACAATAATGACCAGGGCGGTGGCGACCGCCAGATATTCACGGAAGTTAATTTTTTGCATGGGCGCTATCCTCATCAGGTTGAAGATAGTGTCGCCTGGCGAGATTAAGCAAACATTAAGAAGGCCGCAACGCGGCCTTTTTTCTTCTCAAATGTTTGTTATCTGGCAAGCAGGACGATATAAGAGAAGCGCGCCTTCACTATATCCCGCACGTCCACTCCGCCAGTCTGCGCCCAGAATCAGGAGGCGGCGATAAACAGCTCGCGCAGCTGATGCAGCTGGTCGCGTATTTGCGCCGCCTCCTCAAACTCGAGGTTCTGCGCGTGCTGCATCATCTGCCCTTCCAGCTCGTGGATTTTCTGCTGCAGCGCTTTTGGCGTCATATCCACAGCGCTAAGCCCGGCAGGCTCAACGGCCTTCGCTTTACCGCGCCCTTTGGCTTTGGTTTTCGCCAGGCCCTGGCCCAGCTGCAGGATATCCACCACTTTCTTATTGAGCCCCTGCGGCACGATGCCGTGCTCTTCGTTGTAGCGCTGCTGTTTCTCCCGTCGACGCTCGGTCTCGCCAATGGCTTTGGCCATGGAGGGGGTGATCTTATCGCCGTAGAGGATGGCCTTGCCGTTGACGTTGCGCGCCGCGCGGCCGATGGTCTGGATCAGCGAGCGTTCAGAACGCAGGAAGCCCTCTTTATCCGCATCCAGGATCGCCACCAACGACACCTCAGGCATATCCAGCCCCTCACGCAGCAGGTTGATCCCCACCAGCACGTCAAACTCGCCAAGACGCAGGTCGCGGATGATTTCCATGCGCTCGACGGTGTCGATATCCGAGTGCAGATAGCGCACGCGCTCGCCGTGCTCCTCAAGGTACTCGGTTAAGTCCTCCGCCATCCGCTTGGTGAGAGTGGTGACCAGCACGCGCTCGTTGATGGCCGTGCGCAGGCGGATCTCTGACAGCAGATCGTCGACCTGAGTCGCCACCGGGCGCACTTCGATGATTGGGTCAAGCAGACCGGTCGGCCGCACCACCTGATCCACAACCTCGCCGCCGGATTTATCCAGCTCATAGGCGCCCGGGGTCGCCGACACATAGATGGTTTGCGGCGCCAGCGCTTCAAATTCTTCAAACTTCATCGGCCGGTTATCCAGCGCCGACGGCAGGCGGAAACCGTATTCCACCAGCGTCTCTTTGCGCGCCCGGTCGCCCCGGTACATACCGCCGATCTGCGGCACCGTGACGTGGGATTCGTCAATCACCAGCAGGCCATCCGCCGGCAGATAGTCGAACAGGGTCGGCGGCGGCTCGCCGGGCCCGCGCCCGGAGAGAAAGCGCGAGTAGTTTTCAATGCCCGAGCAGTAACCCAGCTCGTTCATCATTTCGAGGTCAAACTGGGTACGCTGGGTTAAGCGCTGCTCTTCCAGCAGCTTGTTGTTGGCCAGCAGCACCTTGCGCCGCTCCGCCAGCTCAAGCTTGATCTCTTCCATCGCCTGGACGATGCGCTCCCGCGGCGTCACGTAGTGGGTCTTGGGATAAATGGTATAGCGCGGCACCGTCCCTTCGACGTGGCCGGTGAGCGGGTCGAACAGCGACAGACGCTCGACCTCTTCGTCAAACAGCTCAATGCGCAGAGCGATATCGTCGGATTCCGCCGGGAAGACGTCGATCACCTCGCCGCGCACGCGAAAAGTGCCGCGCTGGAAGGCCTGATCGTTGCGGGTATACTGCAGTTCGGCCAGACGACGCAGGATCGCCCGCTGGTCAATCAGCATACCGACCGTCAGATGCAACATCATTTTCAGATACAGGTCCGGGTCGCCGAGGCCGTAGATCGCCGAGACTGACGCCACCACCACTACGTCGCGCCGCTCGAGCAGCGCTTTGGTGGCCGACAGACGCATCTGCTCAATATGTTCGTTTACCGAGGCGTCCTTCTCAATGAAGGTATCTGAGCTGGGAACGTAGGCTTCCGGCTGATAGTAATCGTAGTAGGAGACGAAATACTCGACGGCATTCTCCGGAAAAAACTCTTTCATCTCGCCGTAGAGCTGAGCCGCCAGGGTTTTGTTTGGCGCCAGCACCATCGTCGGCCGCTGTAGGTCGGCAATCACATTGGCGATGGTAAAGGTTTTACCGGAGCCGGTAACCCCCAGTAGCGTCTGATGCGCAAGCCCATCCTCCAGCCCCTCTTCCAGGCGGCGGATGGCTTCCGGTTGGTCTCCGGAGGGGCGAAAGGCGGAATGCAGTACAAACGATTTACTCATCAATCAGAACCTGAAAAAAGAATTAGCGGCCGGTGTTTAATTCTACCCCCCGGGCCGTTTTTTGCCAATAAATTACACTGGATATTTAAACAGTGCGTACTTATGATAACGCCACAAAAGGGTCTTATTGGCCGGCAAGCTGGGTGCAAAACGCGCGTCAGACGGAATAATCCTCCGGCCGCCAGGGTTATCCCCAAAAAATTTTACCTTTTAACATTTGTCAAGCGGACGGATGAAACTTTTATGGCAGCAGATGACGCTTTTCTTACACCCATTGATTTTATCTAACAAGCTGATATTTAAGATCTTTCAAGAAAAGACGCCTTTCGCGCCAATTCAGCCGCAAGCCGCGTACGCTCTAGCTTACCGCAGGTTTTCTAACTCTAATACACAAGGTTATCCACAGGAATAGTGGATAACTGTCCGCAGCCCAAGACCACCGCCGCCCGGCGCCTGTCGCCTTTTGCCGTCAACCGCGTGGCGAAAAATTTTTATCGAACTATTTTTGATAACTATCCGCTTAAAGCCGCTCGATTTTTGCTGCTTTTTGCACCACCCTTTAGCGTCTGGCACCGGAAAAGTGCAGCCCCGGCGCTGACGAGGCCCGATGGTATCGGCGTTTAGCGCTTTTTTCCGAGCGTTCTTTTTCCTGGCAAGAGTTTTGCAGCATCTTTCTGTCGCCCTGACGCCAGGATAAGGAGAAAACGTCCATGTTGAATTTACAGGCAGTAAATCACTTTTACGGCAACCAGCATTCGCTGTGGAATGTCGATCTAGTACTACGCCCGGGAGAGTGCATTGGCGTACTGGGACGCGAGGGCATGGGAAAAACCACCCTGGTTAACTGCATTGCTGGCCACCTGCCGGTGGCCAGCGGCCGGATGACCTGGCATGACATTGGCGCCCCGCCGCAGGATCTCACCCCCCTGTCCGCTCAATCGCGCAGCGCCATTGGTATCGGCTACGTGCCACAAGATAAACGCATTTTTTCCCAACTCAGCGTGGAAGAGAACCTGCACATCGCCCTGGCGGCCGGGAAACCCGGGGCTAACGCCAGCGGCGGCGAGATTTATGAGCATTTTCCCGAGCTCTATGCCCTACGGCAGCGCAAAGGCGCCTCGCTGAGCGACGACGATCAGTACCAGCTGGCGCTGGCCAGGGCGCTGATCGTCCAGCCGCGGCTGCTGATCCTTGATGAACCCTCGCGCGGCAGAGGGCCGCGCTGCCTGCAAAAGCTGGCGGATCTGCTGTTGCGGTTAAATCGCGATATCGGCCTGACGGTGCTGCTCGCCGAGCAGCACCTGCCCTTTATCCGCCGGGTGGCGGATCGCTTCTGTGTCTTGCACCGGGGCCGTAACGTCGCCGAAGGCGATATTATGGCGCTGGATGAGCCGCTGCTGGCGCAGTGGATAACGCCGGATCCAGCGCCCTGAGGTCCAGATACTGGCCGAGATCGTCGCGCTGCGCGATGTCGGCAAGCCACGGTATTTCGCCGAGGAACGGCGCGGCCAGTCGGTTTTTCAGCGTCGCCAGATATTCGGCGTGGCGCTTGCCCGGCGGCTGTACGTCATTGGCGATCCACCCCGCCAGCGGTAGTCCCGCCTGGCGTACCGCCTGAGCGGTAAGCATTGCGTGGTTGATACAGCCGAGCTTAACGCCCACCACCAGAATGACCGGCAGCTGTTCCGCCTGCGCCCAGTCGGCGAAGGTCAGGGAATCCGAGAGCGGCGTAAACCAGCCGCCGGCGCCTTCCACCAACACCCAGTCGGCGAGACCTTCCAGCTCACGCAGCCCGCTGGAGAGCCTGGCCGCGGCGATCGGCCGCCCTTCGTCGGCGCTGATGATGTGCGGGGAGGTCGGCTCGGCGAAGGTATAGGGGTTCACCTGGTCGTAACGCAACGCGACCCGACTATGACGCTGCAGCGCCAGCGCATCTTCATTACGCAGCCCATCGCCGGTAAGCTCGCTACCGGAGGCCACCGGCTTATAGCCGGCAGTGTGAAAACCCAGCAGATTAGCCGCCTGCAGCAGGGCGCTGCTGGCGATGGTTTTACCGACTTCAGTATCGGTCCCGGTGACAAAAAAACGTTTAGTCACGCTCAATGACTCCTGTAAAAAGAGAATACGTCAGCGGGCAGATGCCCTGCCGCTGCGGCCAGGCCAGCTGCAGCTCGCGCAGTTTGCCGCGGCCAAGCGGGGCGGCGGTCCGCCCCTGGTGCAAATGGGTGGCGCCGATGCCCTTCAGCGAGCGCATAGCGCTCAGCGCATCGGCGAACGGCAGGCTAATCTGATGAACCTCGCCGGTCGCGCGCAGGCCGCTAAGCGCCGCGCGCACCGCCGCTTCGCTAAGGAAACGGTTGGCATGCGGCCGGTCGTCGATGGCCTGCCACGCCTGATTGAGCTCCGGCAGCGAGTCGGCGAGAAGCGTGCTAAACGCCACTCTGCCGCCGGGACGCGCCACCCGGTACAGCTCGCCAATTGCCGCCCGTAGATCGTCGCACCACTGCACCGCCAGATTGCTCCACGCCAGATCGACGCAGGCGTCCGGCAGCGGCAGCGCCTCAATATCCCCCAACAGATAATGCTGCGCGGCGTCGTTACGCTGCGCCTGGGCGAGCATCCCGGCGGAGAGATCCAGCGCGGTCACCACGCTGCCCGCCTCACGCCAATAGCGACTCATACTGCCGGGGCCGCAGCCGGCATCCAGCACCTGCGCAAAATCGCGGCGCGCCAGCTGGCGCAGCAGTAGATCGGCGCAGCGCCGCTGCAGTTCATCATGTTGCGTATAGCCGCTGGCCGCCCGGCCAAACGCCGCGGCCACCGCCTGCTTATTCACTGTGGCCATGCAGCACCTCCAGTAAACGGTTAATGTCTTCAATATGATGGGCGGCTGTCAGGGTCAGGCGCAAACGCGCGCTGCCGACCGGCACCGTCGGTGGACGGATCGCCGTTGCCCAGCAGCCCGCGTCGCGTAGACGGCAGGCCAGGTTCAGCGCCCGGGCGTTGTCGCCGACGATCAGCGGCTGGATCGCGCTGACGGAGTCGGTCAACCCCAGCGACACCTCGCCCATCCCCTCACGGAACTGACGGATGCGGGCGGCCAGGATGTCGCGACGCTGCTGCCCTTCATCGCTGCGAATGATCCCCAGGGCAGCGCTCAGCGCCACCGCCTGGGCGGGCGGCATCGCGGTGCTGTAGATCAGATGACGGGCAAACTGCAGCAGATAATCGGCCATTGCTTCGTCGCACAGCACCGCCGCGCCGCTGACGCCGAAGGCCTTGCCGAAGGTAACCACCAGCAGCTCAGGGCGCACCGCCTGCGCGGCGCAGCTCCCGCGTCCTTCGTCGCCGACCACGCCAACACCGTGGGCGTCATCCACCAGCAACACTGCCCCTGCGGCCTGCGTCGCGGCGTGAATGGCCGCCAGCGGCGCGCTGTCGCCGTCCATGCTGAAAATGCCTTCAGTGACCGCCAACTGTTCGCCCGCCAGCGGCTTAGCCAGCAGTTGCGCGAGCTGCTGCGGATCGTTGTGGGTAAAGCGCCGCAGCTGCGCCGGGCTGAGGCTCGCCGCCTCCAGCAGAGAGGCGTGGCTCAGACGGTCGGCGACAATCCGATCGTCTTTCTCCACCAGGGCAGCGATCAGCGCCTGATTCGCGGCAAAGCCGGAGATAAACAGCAATGCGCGCGGATAGCCCAGCCAGTCGGCGAGCGCCTCTTCCAGCGCGCGGTGGGCTTCGCTATAGCCGCTCACGTGGCCCGAGCCGCCGGCGCCGACGCCATAGCGCGTGGCCCCCTGTTGCCAGGCGGCGATAATCGCCGGATGCTGACTCAGGCCCAGATAGTCATTGCTGGAGAAGTTAAGCCAGCGCTCCCCTTCCCGCTCCAGCCAGCGCCCGGCGCCGTGCGTCACCGGCAGGCGGCGGCGAAAAGCTTCCGCCGCCCGCCGCTCGTCCAGCGCCCGATCGATTCGCTGCTGCCAGCTCATAGCGCCGCCGCGTTGTAATATTCCTCAGTGTCCGGGGTAAGTAAGGCCTGCTCCAGACGCTGCTGCTGCTCATTGTCGCCTTCCAGCACCGCCGTCTGCTGCGGGTTGATCCCCAGCTTGCGGAACAGCTGCAGGTCTTTGTCCTCTTCCGGGTTCGGCGTGGTCAGCAGCTTGCAGCCGTAGAAAATCGAGTTCGCCCCGGCCATAAAGCACATCGCCTGGGTCTGCTCGTTCATCTGCTCGCGGCCGGCGGAGAGACGCACGTAGGAGGTGGGCATCATGATGCGCGCGATGGCGATAGTGCGGATGAAATCGAAAGCGTCGACGTCGTCGTTATCCGCCAGCGGCGTGCCCTTGACCTTCACCAACATGTTGATCGGTACGCTCTCCGGCGGCGTCGGCAGATTAGCCAGTTGCAGCAGCAGTCCGGCGCGATCTTTTACGCTCTCTCCCAGCCCGACGATACCGCCGGAGCAGACTTTGATCCCAGCATCACGCACTTTGTCCAGCGTATCCAGGCGCTCCTGGTAGGTGCGGGTGGTGATGATGTTGCCGTAAAATTCCGGCGAGGTATCAAGGTTGTGGTTGTAGTAATCGAGGCCCGCTTCGGCCAGGCGCTGCGCCTGACTGTCGGTCAGGGTGCCGAGCGTCATACAGGACTCCAGCCCCAGCGCCTTCACCCCTTTTACCATCTGCTCCAGATAAGGCATATCGCGGTCATTGGGGTTTTTCCACGCCGCGCCCATACAGAAGCGGGTGGAGCCGGCGTTTTTCGCCTGGCGCGCTGATTCCAGCACCTGCTCAACCTCCATCAGGCGCTCGGCTTCGAGGCCGGTTTTGTAGCGTGCGCTCTGCGGGCAATATTTACAATCTTCCGGGCAGGCGCCGGTTTTGATCGACAGCAGGGTGCTGACCTGCACCTGGCGCGGATCAAAGTGTTGACGATGGATTTGCTGTGCTTCGAATAGCAGATCGATCAGCGGTTTATTAAATAATTCCGTTACTTGCGACATTGTCCAGCGAGGTTGGTGAGCCATTTTCCTCTCCAAAAGGTCGTACACTTCCTATTTCACACAGCCTCTTTGTTGGCGGCACTCGCGCCTCCCAGTCACATAGTGAACTATGCTCCTGGGGATGTTCTCGCTTGCCGCCTCGATGCTGCGCGAAATATTTTGTGTACGTTTCATTGTAAGTAAGTTCAGTGTAGACTTGTAAACCTAAATGTTTTCAAAATGGTTTACAAGTCGCTTATGACACTGGACGATCTCACTTTCGATCGGCGCCACATCTGGCACCCCTACACCTCTATGACTTCCCCCCTGCCGGTCTACCCGGTGGTATCCGCCCACGGTTGCGAGCTGTCCCTCGCCGGCGGCGAACAGTTGGTTGACGGTATGTCTTCCTGGTGGGCGGCGATCCACGGCTACAATCACCCACGCCTCAATGCGGCGCTGAAGGGACAAATTGACCAAATGTCGCACGTGATGTTCGGCGGGATCACCCATCCGCCGGCAGTAGCGCTATGCCGTCAGCTGGTGGCGATGACCCCGGCCTCGCTGGAGTGCGTTTTCCTCGCCGACTCCGGTTCAGTGGCGGTAGAGGTGGCGATGAAAATGGCGCTGCAGTACTGGCAGGCTAAAGGCGAACCACGTCGTCGTTTTCTGACCTTCCGCAACGGCTATCACGGGGATACCTTCGGAGCGATGTCGGTCTGCGATCCGCAGAACTCGATGCACAGCCTGTGGCAGGGCTACCTGCCGGATAACCTGTTCGCCCCCGCGCCGCAAAGCCGCTTTGACGGCGAGTGGGACGAGATAGATATGGTACCGTTTGCCCGCCTGATGGCCGCGCATCGTCACGAAATCGCCGCGGTGATCCTCGAACCTATCGTCCAGGGGGCGGGCGGCATGCGGATGTACCATCCGGAGTGGCTGAAGCGGGTGCGTAAAATGTGCGACCGGGAAGGGATACTGCTGATCGCCGATGAGATTGCCACCGGCTTTGGCCGCACCGGCAAGCTGTTCGCTTGTGAACACGCCGGGATTACCGCCGACATTCTGTGTCTGGGCAAAGCGCTGACCGGCGGCACCATGACCCTTTCCGCCGCCATCACTACCCGAACGGTTGCTGAAACCATTAGCAATGGCGAAGCCGGTTGCTTTATGCACGGCCCCACCTTTATGGGCAATCCGCTGGCCTGCGCGGTGGCCAGCGAAAGCCTGCGCCTGCTGGAGAGCGGCGAATGGCAGCCGCAGGTGGCGGCGATTGAAGCCCAGCTGCAGGCCGAGCTGGCCCCGGCGCGGGGATCTGCGCTGGTCGCGGACGTCCGCGTGCTGGGCGCTATTGGCGTGGTTGAAACCCGTCGCCCGGTCAACATGGCCACCCTGCAGCGCTTTTTCGTCGAGCAGGGAGTCTGGATCCGTCCGTTTGGCCGGCTGATTTATCTGATGCCGCCGTACATCATCACGCCCGAGCAGCTGACCCGCCTGACCCGTGCGGTCAACCAGGCAGTGCAGGACGAAACATTTTTTAGCGAATAAATAGCGGAATTGCGTCGTCGGGAAGGCTACACTTCTTTGTTAATCAGCGCATTATCAATGAGGATGAAGCATGAAACTGATCAGTCACGATCTCCAGGACGGCGGTAAGCTGCCTAATCGTCACGTCTTCAACGGCATGGGCTACGATGGCGACAATATTTCGCCGCATCTGATGTGGGATGATGTGCCCGCGGGAACCAAAAGCTTTGTGGTGACCTGCTACGATCCGGATGCGCCGACCGGCTCCGGCTGGTGGCACTGGGTGGTCGCAAACCTGCCGGCCGATACCCGCGTCCTGCCGCAAGGGGCCGGTTCCGGTCAGGCGGAGCTGCCGGAAGAGGCCGTTCAGACCCGCACCGATTTTGGTAAGGCAGGCTACGGCGGCGCGGCGCCGCCGAAGGGCGAAACCCACCGCTATATCTTCACCGTCCACGCCCTGGACGTCGAGAAAATTGAGGTGGATGCTGAGGCCAGCGGCGCGATGGTCGGCTTTAACGTCCATTTCCATTCCCTCGCCAGCGCCTCCATCACCGCCCTGTTCAGTTAATCTTCCCCCCGGATAGCGGCTTGCGCCTTATCCGGGGTACCCGCGGCGCCATTTGTTTTTCGGGTGGCGCTGCGCTTACCCGACCTACACTACCCCCAGGCCCACGCAAGCGCAGCGCCGCCGGGCGATTGCCGCGGGCACGGAGCCGCTTTTATGCCGGGCGGCGGCTAACGCCTTGCCCGGCCTACGGTGCGTGCGACCTGCCGTGAAGTTACCCACCAGTCCTGCTGAAACTGCCGGTGTTGCGGCCTCAACATCGCTGAGACGTTCCCGGAAGGCCGGGGCAGCCCGCATGGATGCGGGCTGAGGGCCGTGTTTTGCAAGGACGCTGCCTCGGCCCGACCCGAAGCCTGCAGGGATAAGTCGAAGGCACCACGCAGTGGCGATGTTGCTGGCCGAAGCCCGGGGGTACAGGGGGCGGCGGCGACTGGCCGCCCCCTGTGCGCTCCCTGCGCCATGAAAAACAGAGTGCAGAAAAAATAACCGGGAGCGCAAAGAACGCTGAAGTCACACGTGATACACGCTTTTGCCGGACTGAGAAAGTGGCAATCCGATAACAGAATCTACAATACACGTAGACCTACGCAAGCGCAGCGCCGCCGGGCGATTGCCGCGGGCACGGAGCCGCTTTTATGCCGCGCGGCGGCTGACGCCTTGCCCGGCCTACGGTCCGTGCCATTTGTAGCCCCGGTAAGCGCAGCGCCACCGGGGAAATTGATCTTACTGTTCAGTGGCTACCTGCAGCGCCGTTTTACGCACCCGCGCATACCACACCACCGTCAGCAGCCCGAGCCAGACCAGGCCGGCGATCAGCGCCATCCGCGTTTCGGCAAACATCCCTAGTACGGCGATGACCAGCCCCATAAACAGCAGCGTCAACAGCGGCGCAACCGGCCAGAACGGAATGGGAAAGGCGATCTGGCTGCGCTCTTCGGCAGACAAACCGCGGCGCATGGCAAAATGGGATAGCAGAATCATCAGCCACACCCATACCGTGGCGAATGCCGCCAGCGAAGCAATTAGCACAAATACCTGCTCGGGGATCAGATAGTTCAATACCACCGCCGCCAGCAGCGCGCCGCCCATGACCACCACCGTCATCCAGGGCACACCGTTGCTGGCGATGCGCTGGAAGCTTTTCGGCGCCAGCCCCTCTTTCGACATGCCGTACATCATGCGTCCGGCGCCAAAAATATCGCTGTTAATCGCCGAGATGCTGGCGCTGATCACGATGATGTTAAGGATGGTCGCCGCCGCCGGGATCCCCAGACCGTCGAAAATAAGCACAAACGGACTCCCCTGTTCGCCAAAGCTGTTCCACGGGAAGATCGCCATCAGCACCGCCAGGGTGCAGACGTAGAACAGAATAATGCGCAGCGGAATGGTATTGATGGCCTGCGGGATCACCTTCTTAGGATCCTTCGCTTCCGCGGCGGTGACGCCGATAATCTCCACCCCGCCGAAGGCGAACATCACGATGCCAAGCGAGGCGATAACGCCCTGCCAGCCGTTAGGGGCAAAGCCGCCGTGGCTCCAGAGGTTTTCCAGCCCGGTGGCCGGGAAGCTGTGGCCAAAGCCAAAGAAGATGATCCCCGCCCCCGCCAGCATCATGGCGATAATCGCCACCACCTTCACCAGAGACAGCCAGAACTCCATCTCGCCAAATACCCGCACGTTGCACAGGTTCATCGCGCCGATAAAGAAGATGATGCTGAGGATCCAGATCCAGCGCGGCACATCGGGGTACCACAATCCCATATAGATGCCGAAGGCGGTGACGTCGGCCAGGGCGACGATCACCATTTCAAAGGTGTAGGTCCAGCCGGTAATAAACCCGGCCAGCGGCCCGAGATACTGGCGGGCATAGCTGCCGAAGGAGCCGGAAACCGGGTTGCGCACCGCCATCTCGCCCAGCGCGCGCATGACGATAAACACCGCCGCGCCGCCAATCAGATAGGCCAGCAGCACCGCCGGGCCCGCCGCTTTGATGGCTGAGGCCGAGCCATAGAACAGCCCGGTGCCGATAGCGGAGCCGAGCGCAATAAACCGAATGTGTCGGGCATTGAGCCCGCGCAGCAGATGTGGCTTGTGTTGTTGTTGCATATACAGGTGTCCTGATTTTTTTATATGACGACAAATATGCGGTGTAGGGCGGTCGGGGGAATGACTTCCCCCGACGCGGGTACAGAGAACAACGGTGATTAATGCAGTACGGCAGGCAGCAGACGCGTCAGGTGACGGGCCGCCAGAAGCGCAATGGCGTTATCGATATCCGGGGCGAAGTAGCGATCCTGCGTATAGTGCGGCACGCGTTCGCGCAGCAAGTGACGCGCCTCTTCCAGCAGCGGACTGGTGGTCAGTCCTTCGCGCATATCCAGCCCCTGCGCCGCCGCCAGCCACTCAACGGCCAGCACCCCGCGGGTGTTCTCGGCCATCGCCCACAGGCGGCGACCGGCCGCCGGCGCCATCGAGACGTGGTCTTCCTGGTTGGCAGAGGTGGGCAGGCTGTCAACGCTATGCGGGTGCGACAGCGCTTTGTTTTCACTGGCTAAGGCCGCCGCCGTGACCTGGGCAATCATAAACCCGGAGTTGACGCCGCCATTTTTGACGAGGAACGGCGGCAGCTGCGACATATGGCTGTCCATCATCAGCGCGATGCGGCGCTCGGAGAGCGAGCCGATTTCGGCGATCGCCAGCGCGATATTATCCGCGGCCATCGCCACCGGTTCGGCATGGAAGTTACCGCCGGAGATGACGTCATTTTCGGCGGCAAAGACCAGCGGGTTATCGGAGACCGCGTTGGCTTCAGCCAGCAGCACCTCAGCCGCCTGGCGGATCTGCGTCAGGCAGGCGCCCATCACCTGCGGCTGGCAGCGCAGGGAGTACGGGTCCTGCACCTTGCTGCAGTTATGGTGCGACTGCGAGATCGCGCTATCTTCGGTCAGCAGGTGGCGATACAACGCCGCCGCATCAATCTGCCCGCGCTGGCCGCGCACTTCATGGATGCGCGCATCAAACGGACGACGTGAGCCCAGCGCCGCTTCGGTGGTTAACGCCCCGCAGACGACCGCGGAGGCGAACAGATCCTCGGCTTCGAACAGACCGCGCAGGGCAAAAGCGGTCGAGGCCTGGGTGCCGTTGAGTAGCGCCAGCCCCTCTTTCGCCGCCAGGGTAATCGGCTCCAGCCCCACCTGACGCAGCGCTTCGGTGGCCGGCAGCCAGTCGCCGCCGCGTACCCGCGCTTTACCTTCTCCGAGCAGGGTCAACGACATATGCGCCAGCGGCGCGAGGTCGCCGGAAGCGCCGACGGAGCCTTTGGCCGGGATCCACGGCGTCACGCCGGCATTCACCAGGCCAATCAGCGCCTGGATCACGCTCAGGCGGATCCCGGAGAAACCGCGGGACAGGCTGTTAATCTTCAGCACCATAATCAGCCGCGCCAGATCATCGTCCAGCGGCTCACCAACGCCCGCCGCATGGGACAGCACCAGCGAACGCTGCAGGTTCTCCAGATCTTCCGTCGAGATACGGGTCTGCGCCAGCAGGCCAAAACCGGTGTTGATGCCGTAGGCGGTACGCCCTTCGGCAAGGATGGCGTTGACGCAGGCCACGCTCTCGTCAATGGCGGCAAACGCGCCGCTGTCGAGGGTAATATTTACCGGGTGGCTGTAAACGTCGCGGAGCTGCGACAGGCTGAGTTGACCCGGGATCAAAGTTAAAGATTTCATTTAGCGTTCCCCTGCGTTGCCGCCACCATCGGAAGATTCAGACCCTGTTCTGCTGCGCATTCAATGGCAATCTCATACCCCGCGTCGGCATGACGCATCACGCCGGTGGCCGGGTCGTTGCGCAGGACGCGGGCGATACGCGCCGCCGCTTCATCGGTACCATCGCAGACGATAACCATCCCGGAGTGTTGCGAGAAGCCCATGCCTACCCCGCCGCCGTGGTGCAGCGACACCCAGGTCGCGCCGCTGGCGGTATTGAGCAGGGCGTTGAGCAGCGGCCAGTCGGAGACCGCATCAGAACCATCGCGCATCGCTTCGGTTTCGCGGTTCGGGCTGGCGACGGAGCCGGAGTCAAGGTGATCCCGGCCAATGACGATCGGCGCGGAGACTTCGCCGCTGCGCACCATTTCGTTAAACGCCAGACCGAGCTTTTGCCGCCACTCCAGACCGACCCAGCAGATACGCGCCGGCAGCCCCTGGAAGCTGATGCGCTCGCGCGCCATATCCAGCCAGTGGTGCAGGTGCTGATCATCTTTAATGATCTCTTTTACTTTCGCGTCGGTTTTGTAGATATCCTGCGGATCGCCGGACAGCGCTACCCAGCGGAACGGGCCGATACCGCGGCAGAACAGCGGGCGGATATAGGCCGGCACGAAGCCCGGGAAATCGAAGGCGTTGCTGACGCCCACTTCCTGCGCCATCTGGCGGATGTTGTTGCCGTAGTCGAAGGTTGGGACCCCCATCTCATGGAAGGCCAGCATCGCCTGCACGTGATCGGCCATCGAGCGTTTCGCCGCCAGAATAGTGCCCTGCGGGTCGGATTCGGCTTTCTGCTGATACTCTTCCCAGCTCCAGCCTTTCGGCAGATAGCCATGCAGCGGGTCGTGGGCGCTGGTCTGGTCGGTGACCATATCCGGGCGCACGCCGCGCTTCACCAGCTCCGGTACGATCTCCGCGGCGTTGCCGCACAGCGCGATAGAGATGGCCCGCCCTTCGGCGGTGTATTTTTTGATGCGCGCCAGGGCGTCATCCAGCGAGGTGGCTTGCTCATCCACGTAGCGGGTACGCAGACGGAAATCGATGCGGCTCTGCTGACATTCGATATTCAGCGAGCAGGCGCCGGCCAGCGTCGCGGCCAGCGGCTGCGCGCCGCCCATGCCGCCCAGACCGGCGGTTAATACCCAGCGGCCTTTCAGGCTGCCCTGGTAGTGCTGGCGACCGGCTTCGACGAAGGTTTCGTAGGTACCCTGCACGATGCCCTGGCTGCCGATGTAGATCCAGCTGCCGGCGGTCATCTGGCCGTACATCGCCAGCCCTTTGGCATCCAGCTCGTTAAAGTGTTCCCAGGTGGCCCAGTGCGGGACCAGGTTGGAGTTGGCGATCAGCACGCGCGGTGAGTTTTCATGGGTTTTGAATACGCCCACCGGCTTCCCGGACTGCACCAGCAGGGTTTCATCGCTCTCCAGGTTCTTCAGCGCCTTCACGATAGCGTCATAGCATTCCCAGTTGCGCGCTGCGCGACCAATACCGCCATAGACCACCAGCTCGTGCGGGTTTTCGGCGACATCGGGATCAAGGTTATTCATTAACATACGCAGCGGGGCTTCGGTCAGCCAGCTCTTCGCGGTCAGCGTCGTGCCTCTTGGCGCACGGACGTCCAGCTGGCGATATTTGCTTTGCGACATCGGGGTTTCTCCTGACAATGAACGTTGTTTACGTAGATACATATACTTGTCTATACAAGCATGCGCAAGCCAGGATTTAACAGAAATGATACAATTTTGTTATATTGCGTCAGCAATCACGTTTTGCTGACGCCAGCGTGGATCAGGAGCCAAAGCGCCCCTGCAGACGATATCGGCTACCGGGGAACAGCAGGCGCGCGTGGGAGACGATGTGGGTTGTCGACCAGGTGCGGCGACGGATCAGCAGGCACGGATCGTGGGCGTGAATATGCAGCAGCGCGCACTCTTCCGCCGTGGCCTGCACCGCTTCAACAATATGTTCACCTTCGGTTAACGGCGCGATCAGCGACAGGTAATCATGGGGCGTGGTGGCGGTGTAGTCCTGATGCAGATAGTCCGGTACCACTGCGGCATTGACGCAGCGATCTTCGATTTGCACCGGCACCTCGTTTTCGTAATGCACCATCAGCGAGTGAAAAATGCGGGTGCCTTCCGGGACGCTGAGCGCCGTCGCCTGAATATGATCCGCCCGGGTCTCCTCAAGCAGGAGTACCTCACAGCGGTGCTGATGGTGACGGGCGACAATTTCTGCGGCAATACTGCGCACCTCGAACAGCGCCGACTGCCCTTTCGGCTCGGCGACAAAGGTTCCCACCCCTTGCAACCTGACCAGCAGGCCTTCGTCCGTCAGCTCGCGCAGCGCGCGATTGATGGTCATCCGGCTGAAGCCGAACTGGGCCACCAGCTCAGCTTCCGACGGGATACGGTCATGCGGTCGCCAGACGCCGCTGTGGATCTTTTCGCTGATCGCCTGCTTCACCTTTTCATAGAAAGGCGCGGGCGCGGAACGAGGTTGTTGTGCAAACATGGCCTGGCTTTCCTTATGCGTAATAAGCGGAGCGGCGAAACGAAAATAATAGCGCGGATCGCTAGCGCCACCAATGGGCGATTTGCCATGCCACACGGGCCGCCGCGCGAGCGCCCTGACCGTCAATGTCAAACAGCGGGTTAAACTCCACCAGATCCACCGCCTGCAGCTTACCGCTGCGGCACAGCGGCTCAACGATGCGCAGCAGCGTGGCCAGCGGCACGCCCAGCGCCGCCGGGGCCGACACCGCCGGCATTTCTCGCGCCGGCAGCACGTCGAGATCGATAGTCAGATACAGACGGTCGAATTGCGCGATATTGCGCTCAAGCTCCGGCAACACGCGAGTTTCGAAGGCTGTCAGCACCTCCAGATCTTCAACGATAGCCACCTGGCGGCGCGCCGCTTCATCCCATAGCGCCTGGGTGTTCGCCGCCCGGCTAACCCCGATGCAGGTATAGTGAAAACCGCGCTGCTGCGCGTCACACTCCAGCGCCAACTGGCGGAACGGCGTCCCGGAGCTGGCGCAGTCGGCAAAGCGCAGATCCAGATGCGCATCGAGATTAATAATGCCCACTTTTTCGCCCGGGAAGGCGTCCAGTACCCCAGCGCCGTGGCCGAAGGCCGTCTCGTGGCCGCCGCCCAGGACCAGTGTGCGTTTACCCGCCCGCTGACAGTCGGCCACCGCCTCGCGCAGCGCCTGATGCGCGGCTTCTAACTGCTCGCCGTCGACGCTGATGGTGCCCATATCCACGCAGCGGTCATGACCCTGATGGCTGGCCATATTGGCCAACGCCCGGCTCAGGGTCGCCGGGCCGTCCGCTGCCCCGGTACGCCCCTTGTTACGCCGAACCCCTTCGTCACAGGCGAAGCCGAGCAGCGCGATATCGCCGGGCATCTCCTGCGGCGCGAAGCGTTCCGCGCGGGCGATGGTCTGGAACAGGCGCAGCGCATTGGGCGCTTCCGCGCTGTCGTCGCGTCCCTGCCAGAGACTGGCTGGCGTAGCTTGCCACAGCATCATTGCAACTCTCCTTGAACAACGCGATGCCAGAGCGGACTGCGCCCCGGCTCATACACCATCTCGACGGGATGCTCAGCATCCCAGATGGCGAAGTTAGCGACAAAGCCCGGCGCCAGCTGGCCGTGGCTGGCCTGGCGCCCCAGCGCCCGCGCGGCATGGCGCGTCACGCCGGCCCACGCCTCCTCCGGCGTCAGGCCAAACTTGACGCAGGCCATGTTCATCGCCAGATGCAGGCTGGCGAAGGGGCTGGTGCCGGGGTTGAAATCGGTCGCCACCGCCATCGGCACCTGGTACTTGCGCAGCAGCTCGACCGGCGGTTTACGGGTTTCATTAAGGAAGTAGAACGCGCCGGGGAGCAGGGCTGCCACGGTGCCGCTTTCGCGCATCGCCGCCACGCCCTCTTCCGTCAGATACTCGATATGGTCGGCGGAAAGCCCATGATAACGGCTCACCAGCTGCGCGCCGCCCAGCGACGAGAGCTGCTCAACGTGGCCTTTTACCGGAATGCCCAGCGCCTGCGCCGCCTGAAAGACGCGCTCAGTTTGCTGCGGGCTGAAGCCGACGTTTTCGCAGAAGACGTCAACGCTTTCAAACAGTCCCTCCTGCCACAGCGTCGGCAAAATGGTCTCGCAGACCAGCGTAATATAGCCGTCAGCATCGCCTTGATATTCCGGCGGCGTGGCGTGGGCGGAGAGCAGCGTCGCCGACAGTTCCACGCCATTATGATCGGCCAGTTGTCGGGCGACCCGCAGCATTTTGCGTTCGTTTGGCAGGTCGAGGCCGTAGCCGGATTTGATCTCCAGGGTGGTCACCCCTTCACGCAGCAGGCGTTCCAGACGCGGCTGGGCCAGCGCCAGTAGTTCAGCTTCGCTGCTGTCGCGCGTGGCGCGCACGGTGGAGTTAATGCCGCCGCCGCTGGCGCTGATGGTTTGATACGACACGCCGTTCAGCCGCTGCTCCCACTCCTGGGCCCGGCTGCCGCCGAAGACGAGATGGGTGTGGCAGTCGATTAATCCCGGCGTTACCAACCGGCCTTCAAGATCGATACTGCGCCCGCTGGGGACGTCATCTTCGGCGACAATCGCCGCGATGCGGCCGTCGCGCACCAGCAGCGCATGGCGCTCCAGCAGGCCGTAAGGTTGAGCGTGATCGGGGTTCAGAGTGGCGAGACGCCCGTTTCGCCAGATAACGAGTTCGGAAGTGGCTTCAGTCATAGCGCTTAACTTGTCATGGGTTGTATAGATATTTATTTTCATAACGCCGGTAAAGTCAACAATAGCGGAGGGAAATGTTATTTTTTTGTGACTAAAGACCATCCGGCAGGGCTGCGCGTTGCGTAAAGACGGTAAGTTTTTCCGTCCACGTCTTCCCGTTTCGTTCAAGTTAGTATAAAACAGCAGGTTTTAAAGGACTTATACCCTGGCGTCTCAGCCGGGGTATTTCACTACGCTTAATTTTGCCCGGAGCAACATGAACACATATTCCGTTTCCCGTCTGGCGCTGGCGCTGGCCTTCGGCGTGACGCTGTCCGCCTGTAGCTCGACGCCTGCCGATCAACAGCCCTCAACGCAGACTGCACCGGGCACTACCGCGCGTCCCATACTCAACGCCGAAGAAGCGAAAAACTTCACGCCGGCGGCCTATTTCCAGTCGCTGGCTCCCAACGCCGCCGCCTGGACGCCGTCTGCTATCAGCCTGCCGGCGCAGCCTGACTTTATCGTCGGCCCTGCGGGAACCCAGGGCGTAACCCATACCACCATTCAGGCGGCGGTGGATGCGGCAATTGCCCGTCACTCTAACCGTCGTCTGTATATCGCGATTATGCCGGGCGAGTACCCGGGAACCGTCTACGTTCCGGCGGCGCCGGGCGCCCTGACCCTGTATGGTACTGGCGATAAGCCAATCGACGTGAAAATCAGCGAAGCCATTGATTCCGAGATGGATCGCAACACCTGGCGTCGTCTGGTCAATCCAGGCGGTAAATATATGCCGGGTAAACCGGCGTGGTATATGTTCGACAGTTGCCAAAGCAAATCCGCGGCGACCGTCGGCGTAATGTGTTCCGCAGTCTTCTGGTCACAGAATAATGGTCTGCAGCTGCAGAACCTGACCATCGCCAACAACCTCGGCGACAGCGTTGACGCCGGTACCCACCAGGCGGTGGCATTGCGCAGCGATGGCGACCAGGTGCAGATCAATAAGGTCAATATTCTTGGCCGTCAGAACACCTTCTTCGTGACCAACAGCGGCGTGCAAAACCGTCTGCAGGACAACCGTCAGACCCGCACCTTGGTGACCAACAGCTACATTGAAGGCGATGTGGATATCGTTTCCGGCCGCGGCGCGGTGGTGTTTGATAACACCGATTTCCGCGTGGTGAATTCCCGTACCCAGAAAGAGGCCTACGTCTTCGCGCCGGCTACTCTGAAGAGCGTGACCTACGGCTTCCTGGCGACCAACAGCCGCTTCACCGCCTCCGGGGATAACGTCGCGCAGCTCGGCCGCGCGCTGGACGTCGATGGCAACAGCAACGGCCAGGTGGTGATCCGCGACAGCGCTATCAATGAAGGCTTTAATATTGCCCAGCCGTGGGCGGCGGCGGTAGGCTCCGGCCGCCCGTTCAGCGGCAACACCGGCAGCGCCGATGACAAAGGCAATCTGCAGCGCAACCTCAACGACAACGGCTTCAACCGCATGTGGGAGTACAATAACCGCGGCGTGGGAAGCACCGTGGTCGCCGAGCCGAAACAGTAAAGCGCAACAAGCGTGAACCATAATAAAAGAGAGGGCGATGCCCTCTCTCAAACTGCTGACAACGTGCAATCTTCAGGAATTGCCCGGCGGCGCTGCGCTTGCGCGGCCCTACAGATAACTGCATAACGGTTTGATATTGAAGTCTTTCGTAGGCCGGGTAAGGCGAATGCCGCCACCCGGCAGAAATGCGAGCACAATGACGAAACAGGTTTGTCGTCAGCCAGAGAGGGGGCGATGCCCCCTCTTTTCTTTTTCGTTCAGCGCTTCACGCCGTCAGGCGGAACGCCATTTGCGGGTCAGCGGTTTTTCCAGTTCCACGATCAGGAACATGGCGAAGCCGATGATAAAGGTGATCACCCAGTAGCGGAACGGCAGCCCGGTGGTGCCGAACAGCATCTGCATAAAAGGCGCGTAGATAATCAGCAGCTGTAGCAGCAGCAGTACGCCGCTGACGATCCAGATCCCTTTGTTGGCCAGCAGACCTTTGGTTAACGAGAATCCATCCGATACGCGGCAGTTCAGCATATAGAACCACTGGGCGGTGACCAGAGTCTGCAACAGCACGGTACGAATAAACTCCGGCGAATAGCCGCGCGGCTGCAGCCAGGCTTCGAGAATAAAGGCGCTGACCGCAATCATTGACCCCACAAACGCTACGCGCCAGATGGCAAAGCCGTCCATCACGTGAATTTTCGGATCGCGCGGCGGCCGCCGCATAATATTTTTCTCACCGGCTTCAAACGCCAGGCCAAACGACAGCGTGGCGGAGGTGGCCATGTTCATCCACAGGATCAACACCGGCGTGAGCGGCAGTACGTTGCCCGCCAGCAGCGCGATCACGATCAGTAACCCCTGGGCAAGGTTGGTCGGCATGACGAAGAGAATGGTTTTCTTCAGGTTGTCATACACCCGGCGCCCCTCGCGGACTGCGCTGGCGATGGTGGCGAAGTTATCATCGGTCAGCACCATATCGGCGGCCTCCTTGGTCACCTCGGTCCCCTTGATCCCCATCGCCACGCCGACGTCAGCCTGCTTCAACGCCGGGGCATCGTTCACCCCATCGCCGGTCATTCCGACAATTTCTTTCTTACTCTGCAGAGCCTGCACCAGGCGGAACTTATCTTCCGGGCTGGTGCGGGCGAAGATATCAAACTGCTGCGCGGCTACGCTCAGCTGCGCGTCGTCCATCACCTCCAGCTCGCGTCCGGTAATGGCATTTCCCGCATTGCCAATCCCCAGCATCTTGCCGATGCTCATCGCCGTTTGCGGGTGGTCGCCGGTGATCATCTTCACGCGGATCCCGGCCTGCAGGCAGTCGGCAATCGCCGTGATGGCCTCCGGACGCGGCGGATCCATCATCCCGGCGACCCCTAGCAAAATCACCCCTTGCTGCAGATCCTGATGGGTCAGTTCGGTCTGGCCTGCGGCAGCCGGCTTCCAGGCTGCGGCCACCATCCGTAGCCCTTCCCGGGCGTACTCTTCAATTTTGCCTTCCCAGTACGGGAGATCCAGCGGCTGCAATCCGCTGTCGCTCTGCTGATACTGGCACAGGCGGAACAGGACATCCGGCGCGCCAGTGACCAGCACTACCTCCTCTTCACCCAGCCGGTAGAGGGTCGACATGTATTTATATTGCGAATCAAAAGGAATTTTACTGCGCAGTTCGCTGGTCAGCGGCGGCAGAGTGACCTTCGCCGCCAGCACCTTCAGCGCCCCCTCGGTCGGGCCGCCGGTGATTTTCCACAGCCCGCTCTCCTCTTTGATAAGCTGGCTGTCGTTACACAGATCGATGGTGCGCAGATAGCGCTCGAACAGCGAGCCGGGCGCGATCGTGACCGGCGTCGGATCGTCATTGGCGTGGATCTTACCGACCGGCTCATAGCTATCCCCTTCCACCCGATAGACGCTGTCGGCAGTGATCACCGCCTTCACCGTCATTTCGTTCATGGTCAGGGTCCCGGTTTTATCCGAGCAGATAACCGTCATCGCGCCGAGGGTTTCCACCGTCGGCAGCTTGCGGATAATCGCTTTCTGACGGGCCATCGCCTGTACGCCGAGCGACAGAATAATCGAGATAATCGCCGGCAACCCTTCCGGGACCGATGCCACCGCGAGGCTAATCAACGACAGCATCAGTTCGGAGACCGGCATATCGCGGAACAGCAGGCTAAAGACGAACAGCGCCGCCATCATCACCAGAATAAGGATAAAGATGGCTTTGCCCAGCTTGTCCATTTGCACCAGCAGCGGCGTACGGTGTTTTTCAATGCCCGCCATCATTTGGTTGATATGGCCCAGCTCGGTATCGCCGCCGGTGGCCACCACGATCCCTTTTCCCGCCCCTGAGCTAACGGTGGTCCCGGAAAACAACAGGTTGCTGCGATCGCCGAGCGGTAAATCGCCGCTTAGCGGCTCGGTGGTTTTTTCCACCACCGTCGACTCGCCGGTGAGGATCGCCTCTTCCACCCGCAGGTTGTGCGCCTCAATCACCCGTAGATCGGCGGGAATACGGTCGCCGGCGCGGATCACCACGATATCGCCAGGTACCAGCGAGGTGGTGGGGATGGTTTCATGGTTGCCCTGACGGATCGCCACCGCCTCGCTGGACAGCATATTGCGGATACTCTGCAGCGATTTTTCCGCATTACTCTCCTGAATGAAGCCGATCAGCGCATTGACCACCGCCACGGCGAGGATCACCGCCATGTCGATCCAATGGCCCATCACCGCCTTGAGCAACGCTGCCGCCAGCAGGACGTAGATCAGCACATCGTTAAAATGCGCAATAAAACGCAGCCAGGCGGGTTTACCCGGCTTCTGCGGCAGGGCGTTTTCGCCATACTGCTGCAGGCGCGTAGCCGCCTCTGTTCCGCTAATCCCTTCCGGCGAACTCTGCACGCTGGCGAGAGTCTCCTCGACGGAGCGCTGATAATAGGGCGCCCCCGGTTTATCTGTATTCATACTCTTTCCCTCGATTTCTGAAGCGGAAGTCAGGGCGACATCCCGCCATCATCAGCGCACAACGAACACTGGTACATGGGCATAGCGCACGATATTGGCCGCTTCCGAGCCCAGCAGATGAGTCTGGATCCCCGGATTGCGCGAACCGACAATCACCACATCCGCTTTCAGCTCATCGGCCAGGGCAATCACTTGATCGCGAACATTGCCACTGCGCACATAAAGATGGCTGGCGTCTTCCGCAAGCCCATTTTTCTTCACCAGCTCGCTCAGCTTTTCCTTAGCGGTATTAAGCAAATGGTCTTCCATCTTTCGGGCATCAGAGATAAATCCGCGGGTTAATACAGGAGAAAAGGCCGGAATAACATGGATAAGATGAATTTGCCCGGCAGAATGTTGGGCGAGGAATTTCGCATGAGAGAGCGCTTTGTCGGCCAGGCCCGCATCAAACACGTCAACGGGAACAACGATATTTTTATACATGAGATAATCCTTTTATTACCAATACAATGCGTAGTGATGAATAGCCCCTTACTTGGGGAGGAACGAAATCTCAACAACAGAAGCGGCGAGCGGAATAGATGTTATTAAACGTAGCACAGGAAAATTAACATTAGAAAATGGCGGATTAATAGACTGAAAAATATTATAAAAACCGCATATTCCCTGCGGATCTCCTGCGCTTTCCCCTCAATGCCGCCAACGCTCGCGGCATTCTCTTTTTTAACACTTCATATTTTCTCCGACTATGCTGATTACAAGCAGGCATGCCGCTCCGAATGTCCGGTGGTCACAGTGGGGGCCGAATTCAATGACATTCACGGTTCGGATGGGAGTAAAGGGAGGAAATTATGTTGGGTTATAGCCTGTTACGCCTGGGTTTGTTTGTCGCGCTGGCCATTGTCGCCTGCACAGCGGTGGGGCTCTTCACTTATCTGGTCGTCGCCGCTCTCGCAGAATAAGCAGGCGCCATGTAATAAAAATGTAAAATAAATCCTGAATCTGAGGGGAATATTGTGAACCGTTATTTTTCTCTCATCCCGGTTGTTATTATATTTACAACCGCTTGCGATCAGAAAGCACCCACCGTCGAGTCCGCCCCGCGCATGGTTAAAGTGGCGCAGGTGACCGCCGTGGGCAATACCCAGCAGCGAACGTTTCCGGCACGCATTGAGTCTGGCGATTCCACCGAACTGTCGTTTAAGCGGGGTGGCCAGGTGGAGTCGCTAGATATTCGTCAGGGGGCAAGCGTCGCCCAGGGGCAAACGCTGGCGCGCCTGAATGCCCGCGAGGCCCAGCAACGGGTCAATGAGCGGCAAACGGCGGCCACTCTCGCCCAGCGTCAATTCGACCGCTTCCAGACTCTGGCCGGGCGCCAGGCGATTTCCCAGGCGGAGATGGACGTGCAGCGCGCCAATCGCGATGCCGCCAATGCGGCCTTAAAAATCGCTCGCGAAGAGCTGGCGCAAATGAGCCTCATCGCGCCCTTTAGCGGGATTGCCGCCGGCGTGCATATCCGCAACCATCAGGTGGTCGCCGCCGGCCAACCGGTGATCACCCTGACGCGGACCGACCTGCTGGATGTGGTCTTCAGCATTCCCGAAAATCTGTTCACCTCCCTGGATATCCGCAATACCGCCTACCGTCCCGTCGTCAGGATCAATACCCTGCCGGGCCGCGAGTTTACCGCGGAATACAAAGAGCATACCGGCAGCAGCGACAATAGCACCCTCACCTGGCAGATCGTGTTAACCATGCCGCGGCCAGATGATTTTCCCGCCGTCGGCGGGGTCAGCGGCACCGTGACGGTCAATCTCGGCAATTTACCGGCCAGCGCCGGACGGGAAACCCTCATTGTGCCAGCGGAGGCGGTGTTTAACCCCGATAACCGGCCAAAGAACGAGCCGGTAGTCTGGGTGGTGAAAGGCGATAACGCGCATCGATATCTTGAGGAGCGTAAGGTCACCGTCGGCGAGGTGACTTCGCAGGGAGTGGCGATCACCGACGGTCTCCGCGCGGGTGAACAGGTGGTTGCGGCGGGCGTGAGCGAGCTGCATGCCGGGCAGCCGGTGCGGGTCTGGACGCGTGAACGAGGATTATAAATGGATATTTCCCGTCAGTTTATTAACAACCCGACCCGCGTCTGGTTAGCCATTTTGCTGTTAGGGGTGGGTGGCCTGCTCGCCCTGCTCAATATCGGCCGCCTGGAAGATCCCGCCTTCACCATCAAAACGGCGGTGATCGTCACCCACTACCCTGGCGCGTCCGCTCAGCAGGTGGAAGAGGAGGTTACCCTGCCGCTGGAAAACGCGATTCAGCAGCTTCCCTCGCTGGATAACGTCAGCTCCATCTCCTCGAATGGCTTATCGCAAATTACGGTGAATATTGCTTCGCAGTACCATTCCAGCGAGCTGCCGCAAATCTGGGATGAGCTACGTCGCCGGGTCGGTGACGCCAGCCGCCTTTTCCCCCCTGGCGTAGTCCCCCCTTTCGTCAACGATGACTTTGGCGATGTGTTTGGCTTTTTCTTCGCTATCTCGGGCGACAGTTTTACCAACCCGGAGCTGGTGCGCTATGCCGAACAGTTGCGCCGGGAGCTGGTGCTGGTGCCGGGGGTCGGTAAAGTCGCTATCGGCGGCGTCATTCCGCAGCAGATCAATGTGGATATCTCGCTGGCGAAGATGGCGGCGCGCGGGATCACCCTCAACCAGCTCGCCGCAATCCTGGCCCGACTCAACGTGGTGTCCAGCGCCGGGGAGATCCGCGTTGGCAGCGAATCGATCCGCCTCCACCCCACCGGTGAGTTTCAGAGCATCGATGAGCTGGGAGATCTGCTGGTCAGCCCTCACGGCGCCAGCGCCACCACCCGACTGCGGGATATTGCTACGCTGTCGCGCGGGCTAACCGACTCGCCGGCCAGTATCTATCATGCCAACGGGCGCCAGGCGGTGACCATGGGAGTTTCTTTTATCCCTGGCGTCAACGTTATTGACGTCGGCCACGCTCTCGAGGCCCGCCTCCAGCAGATGGCCGCCGACAAACCGGCGGGCATCGACATCGCTATTTTTTACGATCAGGCAGCTGAGGTCGCCCACTCGGTCAATGGCTTTATTACCAATTTTCTGATGGCCCTGGCGATTGTCGTCGGCGTGCTGCTGGTATTTATGGGGGTGCGCAGCGGGATTATTATTGCTCTGTCGCTGGCGCTCAACGTTCTCGGCACCCTGCTTATCATGTATATCTGGGGGATCGAACTACAACGGATCTCCCTCGGAGCGCTAATCATCGCCCTGAGTATGTTGGTGGACAATGCCATTGTGATTGTCGAAGGGGTGCTCATCGCCCGTCAGCAAGGCTCTCCGCTGCTGGGCGCGATTAACTATGTGATCCGTCGCTCTGCCCTGCCGCTGCTTGGCGCGACGATCATCGCCATCCTCGCCTTCGCGCCGATTGGCCTCTCCCAGGACTCTACCGGGGAGTATTGCAAATCGCTGTTCCAGGTGCTGCTGATCTCCCTGATGCTGAGCTGGTTTTCCGCTCTGACCATCACCCCGGTGCTTATTAAGTGGTGGCTGTTTAAAAACGCCCCGTCGGCCGCCGCCGCGGAGGAAAAGGCCGATCCTTACCGCGGCAGCTTTTACCGTGGCTATCAGCAGGCGCTGCGAATACTGCTGCAGCAAAAGACCCTGACCCTGGTGCTGATGGGTGCGCTGTTAGCCGGAGCGATCTGGGGCTTTACCTTTGTTCGGCAGAATTTTTTTCCGTCATCGAATACGCCTATATTCTTTGTCGACCTGTGGCTACCCTACGGTACCGATATAAACGCCACGGAGAAGATGACCCGGGATATCGAGCGGTCGATAGCCGGTCAGCCGGGGGTGGTCACCACCGTCTCCACCATCGGCCAGGGCAGTATGCGTTTCATTCTCACCTACAGCGGGCAGCGCCAGTACAGCAACTACGCGCAGATTATGGTGCGGATGGATGATCAACGCGGCATCGCCCCTGTCACCCGCCACGTGGAGGACTGGATTGCCAGAAACTACCCGCAGGTTAACGCCAGCACCAAACGCATTATGTTCGGGCCCTCCGGGGATAGCGCGATTGAGGTGCGCATTAAGGGCCCAGACCCGGATACGCTGCGCGCGCTGGCGAGTCAGGTAGGCGATATCCTCGCCGCGGACCCGGCGACCGACAGCGTGCGTAATGACTGGCAGAACCGCAGCAAAGTGATCCGCCCGCAGTATTCCCCGGCGCTGGGACGCGAGCTGGGGGTGGATAAACAGGATATTGATAACGCGCTGGAGATGAATTTCTCCGGGAGTCGCGCCGGGTTATATCGTGAAGGGGCCGATCTGCTGCCAGTGATCGTCCGGCCGCCGGAAGCAGAACGTCAGGATGCCAACCATCTGAATAATGTGCTGGTCTGGAGCCAGAGTCGCCAGCAATATATCCCGCTGAGTAACGTCATCAATGGTTTCGCCCTGGAGTGGGAAGATCCGTTGATCCTCCGCCGGGATCGTACCCGGGTGCTGACGGTCCAGACCGACCCCAGCCCGCTAAGCGGCCAAACCTCGGGTGATATTCTCGCGCGGGTGAAACCGCGCATTGACGCACTGCCGCTGCCGCACGGCTACCGTATCGAATGGGGCGGCGATGCCGAGAACTCCAGTGAGGCGCAGCAGGGGCTGTTTACAACCCTGCCGCTTGGCTATCTGGTGATGTTTATCATAACGGTGCTGATGTTCAGTTCGCTGAAAAACGCCGTCGCCATCTGGCTGACCGTTCCGCTGGCGCTGATCGGGGTCACACCCGGCTTTCTGCTTACCGGCATCCCCTTCGGCTTTATGGCCTTAATCGGCTTGCTCAGCCTGAGCGGTATGCTGATCCGTAACGGCATTGTGCTGGTAGAAGAGATAGAGCAACAAAAACAGGAGAAAGATCAACGACAAGCTATTATTGATGCGGCAACCTCTCGTCTGCGGCCGATCCTGCTGACCGCCTTCACCACCGTACTTGGTCTGGCCCCGCTGCTGCGCGATGTCTTTTTCCAGAGTATGGCGGTGGTGATCATGTTCGGCCTCGCCTTTGCCACCGTGCTGACGCTGCTGGTTCTGCCGGTGATTTACGCCTGCTTTCACCATAAGGATATGACGCCTCAACGATGAACAGTACCGGTCTGAGCATTATCAAGACATTAGGCTGTATGACAGCGGTGACCTTTTTCACCATCTATAACACCTGGGATCGCTTTGATTATGACTATCACTGGATCCTCGGGCTGCTGACCTTTATCTCGACCATCGCGACGCCGCTGTTTTTTGTCGTGGCCGGTTATCTTGATGCGCAGACGCGCCACGATGCCAACTGGCAAATTGGTAAAATTAAAAGCGTGGTCATCGTCTTTCTGTTTTGGGTGACGGTCTATTATGTCTGGGAGCCTTACCAGCGCGGCTACCTGATCCAGCCCTGGTTTATTTTCGCCCTGATTGTCATCTATACCTTTCATCCTTTGATCGCCTGGCTCAGCCAGCGGCGCGGGCTCTTTTTCGCCGTGCTCCTGACGCTGCTGTGCTGCTCCTACGGTTACGACCTGCTCTCGGTGATCTACCCGGACAGACATCTTTTCAGTTTGCCGCCGCAGTATCGCCTGTGGACATGGCTACTGTTTTATTTAACCGGGCAGTTGTTTAACGATCCAAAGGTCGCGGAGTGGATACGCAACCCACAGGTGATTAAAGGGTCGATTATCGCCCTGCCCTTTGTCTATTTATTTACCTGGTTTTATGAACGCCATTTCTTCTTCGCCCTGTTTAAAGCAGATCGTAATGCGTTCATTCTCACGGGATCGCAAATTTATATCCTGATCGTCCTGCTGGTGATCGCCGCTAACGCCGTGCAGTTTAAAAAGAACCGCGAGTGGAAAGAGGCCGTGCTGGCGACGGTCAGTAAAGCGATGACCGGAGTTTATATCCTCCACTATTCCGTGTTTCACCTGCTGGTGATGCTCATCCCTGTGCATTCGCTAGCCACCAAGTTGGGGGTAATAGCGCTGACCTTTGTCCTGTCGGTGCTCATTACCCTTGCCGCGCTCTCCAGTACGCTGCTCAGGAAGGTGATTACCTTGTAACCGACAACGGGACGATTTAGCGGAAGCTCCACTGGATACTGATCACAAACACGCTGGGAATAATAATGCCGCTTTCAACGGCGAAATAATCGGTGAAGTTATACTGGATAGCGTGGTAGATATAGGGTGAAAAGCCGATCCCCGTGGCGTCCTTAAAGTCTTTATAGGAGCCATGATCGCCGCAATGCTCGAAGGCGTCGAAGAAGAATTCGCCGGTATAGCCGTAAACGCCTTTGAAGGTCCACCCGCTGCCGCTGTGGTACCAGTCTCTTCTCACCCCCAGCGCCAGGCAGCGATCGTTGAAGCTGTTATTCATAGTGCCAAGCAGAAGGCTGTATTTGGAGTCTGCAGAGAATTTCCGCTCCACTGAGAAAAAATGATTTTCGAAATTCTCTGTATATTGTCCGTGATTATTGGTCAGATGGTAAACATAGGAACCGGTATTCACCGAATAGAGGTTAAGTTCGTTCGCCTGCGCGAGAGAGGCTAACCCGGCCAGGAGCATCACGCTTTTGCCGCGCATTTTCCCTCCTCAGTCCTCAAGGCCTGTCCAGGGACAGAAAGCTTTTGCCGTATTTACCGGTCGTGACAGGGGTATAAGACTCGACAGGGAAATGGGGGAAAAATAACGATGCCAAACCGCCGCGTCGTTACCAAAAAGCGTAGCACAGCCCTTATTCGCCAACAAATCGAATGGGCCGTTTACGACATGGCAGACGTTACCCCTTTACCTTACTGTGCAAAAAGCAGACAAAGCCTCATCATATTTTCCGCTATGCTCAGAGTCCGACGCGGAAGAAAGCCACCTGTCGACGACAGCGTTGCTGTTTACCCCTTCGCGCGTCGGCGCAATTTCATGCATTTCGCCAGCCATGACAGAATTTTCACAATTGGCTTTCTTCTACCATCATCAGCTTCTTCCCGCTGGTTTTACAGCTAAATCCTGCACAACCCGACTTTTCTGTACAAGTTATCACTTAATAAAATTGTTATAAATCAACAAATTAAAACACACACAAAAAAAATAAGCCGTTACGTTGTACATATAGTAATGAAAAAAGTTGTACATAGTGAAATCAGCGTCTATAGTTTTGGAGTGTTAACTGCTTGTTGCGCAACAAAGCGGGGAAGCTTGACGATTGCGCAGCGAGTCGGACGGTGGTTCCTGGTTATACATTTCCTGTTCGTGACTTGGCGCGTACCAACGGTACGCTGCGACTTTTATTGTCTGTTTGCTTTATACGTGGGAGAGTTCGAGCTATGCATATTAAAAATACCATTCCAGCAGAGTTTGTCTTCAATTCGGCCCTGATGAAGAATATTGAGAATACGCTCATTAAGCAGCACAGAACGGTAAATAATGAGCGGATGATTACGGAAATCCAGCATCGTCTGCAAACGGAAAGTAACGAAATACTTTCCGATCTCTATCTGCAGGCGCTGGATATGCTGTACAGCAAACCTCATCATTAAATAAACCCACTGTGCTGGCAGCAGGCTTCGACCTGCTGTACCGGCGCGCCTGGGTCTCTATCGGCTAACTGAGGCAAAAAAATGTCACACCATAATACTTGCTATCGTTCTGAGCATTACGATCTGTGGTTTGATAATGGTTTTCTTCTCTATGGGATGTCGCTGATCCTGAATAGCCTGCCGGCATCTTACTTCCGCAAAAAACATGTTTTCTTCACCAGCGACAATTATTTCGCGGTACTGCAGCACAACTATAATCGGCGGGATACATTATTTATTCTGTTAACCGAAGGCAACGATCTTAATTTTCTTAGTGAACTGCCTATGCTGCGCTTACCGGCCAACTCGACGCCGGAAGAGTTAAAGATATTTCTGCATCAACCCACCCGCTATTACAAAACCCATCCGGCGCCAGGCGCCTCGGTGCAGTTTACCGAGCGGGAAAAGAAAGTTATTCAACTTATCAGCAATGGCGAAGCGGTCGCCAGCATTGGCCGGTCGCTAAACCTGCATATAAAAACCATTTATCAGATCCGGCTGAATCTGATTAAAAAGCTCGGCTGCAGCGGTAGAACCGATTTTTTTAATATCAGCCGCAGCGAAACGTTCAAATCCTGGAGCCAGATTCACCTGTAACCCAGCACTCAAGCCCTGATCCGCACCACGGATCGGGGCGCTTAATTTTGGCCGTGAAAATGGATGCTGAAGCCCTGCTCCTGCCAGTGGCTGAGCAGCTCCTCCTGCAGAGGCGTGGCGGCACGTCCGGTCCAGACGAAAATATGCTGCCCGGGAAATAGCTCAGGCCGCGGCGACTCCAGCGGTTCGGCGAGAACGTTGACATGCCAGCCGCGTTGGGAAAGACGCCATGCCTCCAGCCACAGACGCGTCCTGTCCTCATTGCTCCAGCCCACCAGCAGCGTCTCTTTGCCATTTTTTTTACGCGCTTCGGCGAGAAACAACGCTACGCAGTCAATTAACAGGCCGTCCAGCATGCTGCTAATCACCAGCGAGGTATTCTGATCCAGCTTGAGACGCTGTCGTACCGGCACTAACAGGCTATCGATGAGGGTGTCGACGGGGTGTTGATGACTGAGCGCCATTAATTTGGCGCGGATTCTGGCGGGCTGCATATAACGCAGAATGGACATCATCTCTTCCTGAAGATGCGCGGATTCGTCGCGCGCCGCCGGCAGGTTATCCTCCAGCAGCGCTTTGACTTTCCCTACTGATACACCGCGCTCTATCCAGCGCTTGATCTCTTCGATACGCAGGATATCTTCTTCATCAAATTGTCGATGCCCGCCTTCGCTACGCTGCGGTTTCAGTAGACCGTAACGACGCTGCCAGGCGCGCAGTGTGACCGGATTGATTCCGCAACGTTCGGCGACTTCACCGATACTGTAAAACGCCATAGCAGCCTCACATCAACCTGATACCTTAATACCTAAACTAACGAATTCAGGCATCCTGTACAACTCTATTTTCTTGTACAGATAAAGATATCAGGTTGCGGCTCACAGCGCCCGGGAAAAAAGATGAAAAAATGTTTAGCTGATTTCGCGGTGGTTCATTTTTTCTCCGGCCATGCGACGGCGGGTAGGCCCCCCAGGCGCGCGCTGGCGAACAAATTACCCTGGAACTGTGAAATACCGGCTGATTCCAGCCACATCCACTCTTCAGCACGCTCAACGCCGACGGCTGAGACCGCAATCTCCAGAGAAGTACAGCATTTGATAATCGCCTGTACAATCGACTGGCGCGGTCCGTCCTGGTGGATATTGCGGATCAGCTCATGGTCGATTTTAATTCTGTCGGGTTGGTATTGCGCCAGCAGCGATAGCCCGGCAAACCCGGCGCCGAAGTGATCGATGGCAAGATTAATTCCCGCGCCCTTCAGTTTGCGCACCGCATCGGTAAAATCGTCCATCCGCGAAATCACTTCCCGCTCAGTGAACTCGACAATAATCTGCTCCGGAATAAGGTCATTGCGACTAATTTCGTCGAGCAGGAAAGCCACCGCATTCGGCGCTTTGACCATGGTCATCGGCAGTAAATTAATGCTTAACGCCTTATTACGTAAACCTAATTTTCCCGCCAGCGACAACGCCACCCGTTTACTGTGCAGGTCAGCGAGATAAATATCGTCCCCGGTCAGCCCGGCAAAATAGGCGCCGGGGGATTGCCCGTCCGGTGTACGCAACAGCGCTTCCCACGAAATAATTTCGCAGGCGAAAGGGTCGACAATCGGCTGGAAGGCAAAGGAACAACCTTCCGTATTATCGATAATCGGGGTATCAGGATAGAACGTCTCCTTATCAGGAATAAAAACCCAACTATCTGCGGAAGGAATCTCAAAATAGTTCGCTTTTTCTGTGGCTTCGACAAAAGTACGGAAAAATTGCAGCGCCCGGTCATCATAGGTGAGCTGATATTTTGACGTCCCCCGGTCCATCACCGCCTGCAGAACTTCCTCGCGATCGTGTTCGCGTAAATCAAACAGTTCCATCCCGACCTTACCAAAACGACGGGACGGCGCATAATCGCAAAGCAACTCCACCAGATTATAGTGGCGAGGATCCTGGCAGATATGCTGATAAATATCCTGAACCTTTTCTTCAGGCCCCTCAATGAGTTGAAAAAAATGCGTCCCGTTAAAAAGTAAAATACCGGTGACGTCCGCCTGCCCATTTCTTTCGTTTGCCCTGGCGACCATGGCCTCGATCGATTTGAATGAGACATTGTCGCAGATATGGCTGCGATAAATGATGGTGGTTAGCATAGTGATTCCAGATGGGAGGGATAAGCATTCACAGTAGCAGTTATCAGGCTAAGGGTCTCGTAAAACTACGTTTTGTCTTAACAAAAAAGATACACTAAAAATCCCTTCTTTGTGCAAGGTTTTCCCTTTTTTTCTTTCCTTGTACAACATGCAACGCTAAACCCCACCTTTACAAGCCAGAACCGCGCCAGGCAAAAAAAAATTAAACAATTAAAAATCATATAGTTAAACTAACATGAATCATTATTGTGCAACTTTGTGTGTACAGGTTAATAATTATTGTATAAGTTTAATGGCAGTTAACAGATGAATGAAATGAAAGGAGCACATATGCAGCAGAATGGTTACATTCCAGATACAGCGAACGCAATTGCCCAGTATTTCAACAAAGCATCTTTGCCTTCCCAGCAGGAAACCCTGGGTCAGATCGTGATGGATATTCTTAACGAAGGGCGTCATCTCAACCGCAAAGCGCTATGCACCAAACTGTTGAGCCGCCTGGACCGCGCTCGCGCGCCGGAGGAAGAGAGCCACTATCAGACCTTAATTGGTCTGCTGTTTGCTGGCCAGGAATAACGTCATCGATCGTCGCCTGTTGCAGCGCCGCAGTAGCAGATGAGGGGCGATCGCTTCCACAAACCTGCTGCTGACCTGAATGCCGTTCGCCTATTCAGGAAAAGGGTGGCATGCATAGAGACGGTTATGAATAACAGTGAAACTGAGGAAATAACCGATGAAATCATCGGCGAGGCGGTTCTAGCGCTTCTGAAAACGAATCGCCCGATTACCACCCCGAACCTGCTGGTTCGACTTCGGTTAATGCAGGCGACAGAACCAGATCGCCAGCGTAGAAAGATCATCGCTGCCGTGATCGAAGAAATTTGCGCGAAGCTTATCCGTCAGCGGAAGTACGCGCCTTTACAGGTAAAGAAAATCAATGGCCGTTGGGAAACCAGAGGTTCGCTGGCGCCAGACAGCATGCCGTCGGAAGCTAAAAAGATCCACTGATTATCCCAACCATGGTGAATTAAACAGAGTGAGAATGTGATGAGACAGACTATGCATCAGCAACCAGATATTTACGCAAGACTGCAGGACACCGCGCTCTCCGACTATTTCCGTAACGCCGGTGATAAACTGGTTGATGAGTCCGCCGTCATGTCGCTCGCCATCAACAGTATTCTCCAGTCCGAGGGTCACCTGAACAATAAGGCCATTATTTTATGGCTGATTCAGGCGCTGGAAACCACCGATGACGTGGTGACCGCGGACGTGATCCGAAAAACGCTGGAGATTGTCGTTGGCTACACCATGGACGATATCTAACGTCGTCACGCTTCTGGCCCGCCAGGACAACGCCTTCTCCGCAGAGCCTGTCCGCTCTGAGCAAAAAAAACCTCGCTAAGGCGAGGTTTTTTCTTTTACCTGATGGCGGTTCAGTGGGCGTTGACCACCACCCACATCGGCCCCTGCCCAACCGCATAGCGGCCTTTCTCCTGCAGCAGTCCCTGCTCACCGACGATATCGTACACCGCGATATGGTGCGACTTCTGCCCGGCGGCAATGAGATATTTACCGCTGTGATCGAGGTTAAAGCCGCGCGGCTGGGTCTCGGTAGGCTGATAGCCTTCCACCGCCAGCACGCTACCATCTTCCGAAACGCTGAACACCGTGATGATGCTGGCGGTACGATCGCAGGCGTAAAGATGACGGCCATCCGGGGTGATATGAATATCCGCCGCCCAGCGCACGCCGCTAAAATCAGGCGGCATCATATCCAGGGTCTGTACACATTCGATGTTGCCCTTAGGATCTTTCAGCTCCCAGACGTCAATCGAGCTGTTTAGCTCATTGACGCAGTAACCATACTGCTGGTTGGGATGGAATACCATGTGACGCGGACCGGCGCCCTCGACGGTCGTCACTTCCGCGGGCTCCTGTGCCGAGAGGAAACCATCGTCGCTGAGGGTAAACAGGCAAATGCGATCCTGCTTCAGCGCCGGCACCCACAGGGTGCGATTATCCGGGGAGATATTGGCCGAGTGGCAGCCTTCCAGCCCTTCCACCACGGTGATGGTTTCGCCCGGCAGGCCATCGTGCAGCGGGGTCACGCTGACACAGCCCTGATTGTAGGAGGCGCTGAAGACAAAACGGCCATGATGATCCGTAGAGATATGGGTCGGGCTGCCCGGCAGCGCAGCTTCGCCCGCAAAGGTTAACGCCCCGTTATCCGGCGTGATGCGATAGGCCAGCACGCGAAACTCCGGACGAACGCCAACGTACAGAAATTCCTTGTTGGGGCTGACCACCATCGGCTGGACCTGCCCTGGGGCATCAACCACCTGCACCAGCGTCAGTTTGCCGTCCGCTTCAAGACTCCAGACATGTATTTGTTGGCTTTCCGGGCTGGCGGTATAAACGGTTTGTTTCATGACTACTCCTTCCCTCACTGCACGTGGAATTTTCATTTTCAGGATAACAGCACCCTGAAAATTATAAGACATCCGCCCATGATACTCGCATCGTCCGCCGAATTTCCGCCGGACGGCGGCACAAAGGGCATACAGACATTCACGGCAGATGTGGAAAAATTGGTCCTGACGCCACGGCGGTGTACCATCATGGCCAGGTCACTTTTCAACATCAACCGGAAATAACACATGACAACACGCGTGATTGCCCTGGATTTAGACGGCACCCTGCTTACCAGCAAAAAAACCATTCTGCCCGCTTCGCTGGAGGCGCTGGCCCGCGCCAGAGAGGCAGGCTATCAGGTCATCGTCGTCACCGGACGTCATCACGTCGCTATCCATCCTTTTTATCAGGCACTGGCTCTCGATACACCTGCAATTTGTTGTAATGGCACCTATTTGTATGATTATCACGCAAAAAAGGTTTTGGCCGCCGATCCTATGCCGGTAGAGCAAGCGGTAAGCCTCACTGCCATGCTCGCCAAACAGCAGATCCACGGCCTGGCATATGTGGACGACGCGATGCTTTATGAACACCCCACCGGGCATGTGATCCGCACCCGCAACTGGGCGCAGGCGTTACCGGAAGATCAGCGTCCGGTTTTCGCTCAGGTCGATTCGCTGGCGCAGGCGGTTCGCGAAGTTAACGCGGTATGGAAATTCGCTCTCACCGATGACGACATTCCCCGCCTGCAGCGGTTTGCGCAGCAGGTTGGCGAGACGCTGGGCCTCGAGTGCGAATGGTCGTGGCACGATCAGGTAGATATCGCGCGCGCCGGCAACAGCAAAGGCAAACGCCTGGCGCAATGGGTGGCCGACCAGGGGCTGTCGATGCAGGATGTGGTGGCCTTCGGCGATAACTACAACGATCTTAGCATGCTGGAAGCGGCGGGCACCGGGGTGGCGATGGGCAACGCGGTGGACGAGGTGAAAGCCCGCGCCAACATAGTCATCGGCGACAATGAGTCCACCAGCATCGCCGAGTTTATCTACCGCCAACTGCTGTAATCAGGCGGCGATCGACACGCTTTTGATCTGGGCAAACACCTGCTGACCTGGCGCTATCGCCAGGTCGTCCCGCGCCCATGGGCTAATCCTGGCCCATAGCAGACGGTCACTCACTCTGAGCTGCACTTCAATCTGTCCGTTGACCTCCAGACACTGAGCCACCTCGGCGCGCAAGATATTGCGGATGCTGGTCCCGGACGGCTGGGCCAGTGTCAGCGAAACGTCCGACGCCTGAATGCGGATCCGTGCGGTGTCGCCTGCGGGACGTTCGAGCCGGTTGACCCACAGCAACTGGTCCCCCAGCGCCAGGGCCGTCATCGCATACTGCGGGTGCTGCGCGGCGACGGTGGCGCTAAGGATCGTACTCTGCTGCTCCGCCGGCAGCCAGGGGTGCATCACGTTGCTGCTCCAGACCTCCTCCAGCGGACCGAAAGCTTTCACCTTACCGGCCTCCAGCACCAGCACACGATCGGCCAGATGCTGGATCTCATCCAGCGAGTGGCTGACGTAGAGCATCGGAATATGAATCTCCTGCGCCAGCCGCTGCAGGTAGGGCAATAGCTCGCGTTTGCGCGGAATGTCCAGCGAGGCCAGCGGCTCATCCAGCAGCAGCAGCTCTGGCGCGGTCAGCAGGGCGCGGCCGATAGCCACTCGCTGCTTTTCGCCGCCGGATAACCGGCCCGGCAGACGATCCAGCAAGGGCGCAATCCCCAGCAGATCCACCAGCTTATCGAACTGGCTGACCATGGATTTCGCCATCCCATACTGCAGATTGCCGCGCACTTTATAATGGGGAAACAGGCGCGCATCCTGAAAGACATAGCCGATACGGCGCTGCTCCGGCGCCAGGCAGATACGCTGCGCGGTGTCGTTCAGCACCCGGCCATTGAGCACGATCCGCCCCGCCTGGGGTCGGGTCAGGCCGCTGATGGCGTTAATCAACGAGGTTTTGCCCGCGCCGGAGACGCCAAAGACGGCGGTGATCCCGCTGGCGGGCAGGGTTTCACGGATCTGCAGGCAGTGACTGCCGAGGGTCTGGGTAAAGTCCAGCTCCAGCATCATTATCCTCCCATGCGCTGGCGGCTCACGCGGGCCAGCCATTCCGAAATCAGCAGCGAAACCAGCGCCAGACCGATGGCGATGAGGCAGAGGCGGGCCGCCGCCCCCTCCCCGCCCGGGGTTTGAATCAAGGTGTACATCGCCGAAGGGAGGGTGCGCGTTTCACCGGGAATATTGGAAACGAACGTGATGGTCGCGCCAAACTCCCCTAACGAGCGGGCGAAGGCCAGCACCGTGCCGACAATAATCCCCGGCAGAGTCAACGGCAACGTAATGGTCAAAAATACCCGCCAGCGGCTGGCCCCGAGGGTTCTCGCCGCTTGCTCCAGTTTGACGTCCACCCCTTCCAGCGCCAGGCGAATGGCGCGCACCATCAGCGGGAAAGACATCACCGCCGCCGCCAGCACCGCCCCGCGCCAGCTAAAAGCAAAGCTGATGCCGAACCAGTCATACAGCCAGCTGCCAATAAACCCGCGCCGCCCCATGGCCACCAGCAGCAGGTACCCCACCACCACCGGAGGCAGCACCAGCGGCAGATGGAGAATACTGTCGAGCAGTGCCTTGCCGGGAAAGGTGCGCCGGACCAGCAGCCAGGAAAAAAAGATGCCAAAGGGCAGGCTCAAGGCCACCGCCAGGGAGGAGACTTTCAGGCTCAGCAGCACCGCCTGCCATTCGGGTTCGCTCAGAAACATCAGCGGGTGGTAAATCCGTAACGTTTAAAGATAGCGGACGCTTCCGGCCCTTTCAGGTAGTCATAGAAGGCGCTCACGGCCGCATTGCGGTGCCCATCGACAATCGCCAGCGGGTACTCGACTTTCTGATGCGAGGCTTCCGGGAAGGTGCCGACCACTTTCACCCCCTTGCTGGCCACGGCATCGGAGCCATAGACAATCCCCAGTGGCGCTTCGTTGCGCTCCACCAGCGCCAGCGCACCGCGCACGTCTTCAGCCGGGGCGAGCTTCGGCGACAACGTCTCCCAGGCACCGAGTTTCTGCAGTGCTTCTTTGGCATAGATACCGGCCGGGACATGCTGTGGATCGCCCACCGCCAGACGGCCTCCTTTCAGCAGGCTGGTCCAGTCGGTTTTCTCATCAATGGTTATCGCCCCCTGCGCACTGGCTTTCGGCGCGACCACCACCAGGCTGTTGCCAAGCAGAGTGGCGCGGGTTGCCGGATCGATGGCCTTTTTATCTGCCGCGTAATCCATCCATTTCTGATCGGCGGAGATGAACAGGTCCGCTGGCGCACCCGCTTCTATCTGCCGCGCCAGCGTCGACGACGAGGCAAACGACGACACGACCTCGACGTTTTTTTCTTTCTTGTACGCCTGGGCAATATCCTGCATCGCGTTGGTTAACGATGCGGCGGCGAAAACGGTCACTTTACCCTCTGCCGCCAGCGCCTGACCCGCGACGCACAGCGTGAGTGATACCCCGACAACCCCGCGTAACCAAGAACCTGCCATCTTACTCTCCTGTCAATGCGTTATGTAGTCGATAATATAACGATATGCGAAGCGTTTTTATAGTGACACAGGACAATAAAACGAAGGGAAATGATACAGGAGGGAAATAGCACAGCGCCCGGTTAAACCGGGCGCCGGGAAATCAGTGATTTTGCTGGCTGCGATCTTTGTGGCCTACGCCGGAGAAGAGGTTGAACACTTCGCCAAGACCGTAAATCAGTCCCAGGATGACCGCCATCACCACCGGTACCATGATGACCGCAAAAACCAGACTTTTCAAAAGCTCTAACATGGTTCACTCCAGATAGTATGATTTCCTGATTGTAACGATTTCAGCCGAAAAAACACGTCCCATTTGTGCGGTGGGTAATGACCAACCGCGCAGAGAGGTTTTGCAAGTGGGCGACTATCGGTCACAATACCCTTTTTTGTCAGGAAACGATTATGCAGGCCGAAATTCTTCTCACCCTTAAGCTACAGCAGCGCCTGTTTGCCGATCCGCGGCGGATCGCCCTGCTCAAACAGATTGACCAGACCGGTTCGATAAGCCAGGGGGCGAAGCATGCGGGTATCAGCTATAAGAGCGCTTGGGATGCCATCAATGAGATGAACCAGCTCAGCGAACAGCCGCTGGTGGATCGCGCCACCGGCGGAAAGGGCGGCGGCGGCGCGGTGCTGACCCGCTACGGGCAGCGTCTGATCCAGCTGTACGATCTGCTGGCGCAGATCCAGCAGAAAGCGTTTGATGTACTCAGCGATGACGATGCCCTGCCGCTGGATAGCCTGCTGGCGGCCATCTCGCGCTTTTCCCTGCAGACCAGCGCCCGCAACCAGTGGTTCGGCACCATTACCGGCCGCGATCGCCAGCAGGTGCAGCAGCACGTGGAAGTACTGTTGGCTGACGGAAAAACCCGCCTGAACGTCGCCATCACCGCGCAAAGCGCTGAGAAGCTGGGACTCGATGAGGGCCAGGAGGTGCTGGTCCTGCTCAAAGCGCCATGGGTCGGCATCACCCTCGATCCCGCAGCAGCCCGCCAGGCCGATAACCAGCTGTCGGGACGTATCAGTCATATCGAATGCGGGTCCGGCCAGTGCGAAGTACTGATGACCCTGGCGGACGGTCAAACCCTGTGCGCCACCCTGCCACAGGCGCAGGCCGCTGGCCTGGCGGAAGGAACGGAGGCGATCGCTTACTTCAATGCCGATCGCATCATTCTCGCGACGTTATGCTGACCCCATTGACATTACGCGCCTGAAGTCGTATCCCTGATGCACATCGCTGCAAAAAATGGGATACATCATGTCATCATTGCAAATTTCGCAAGGCACGTTTCGCCTGAGCGATACAAAGACCTTAAAAATAGACCACCTGAGCGTGGCGGCGGGTGAAAGCTGGGCGTTCGTCGGCAGCAACGGCAGCGGCAAATCCGCCCTCGCGCGGGCCCTGGCCGGCGACCTGCCCCTGCTCAGCGGCCAGCGCGAAAGCCACTTCTCCCGCGTAACCCGCCTCTCCTTCGAACAGTTGCAGAAGCTGGTCAGCGACGAGTGGCAGCGCAATAACACCGACCTGCTCAGCCCAGGCGAAGAAGACACCGGCCGCACCACCGCGGAGATTATCCAGGATGAGGTGAAAGATCCTGCCCGCTGCGCGCGCCTGGCCGAACAGTTTGGCATCAGCGCCCTGCTGGACCGCCGGTTTAAATACCTGTCGACCGGGGAAACGCGTAAGACCCTGCTGTGTCAGGCCCTGATGACCGATCCGCAACTGCTGATCCTCGATGAACCTTTCGACGGTCTCGACGTCAACTCCCGCCAGCAGCTGGCTGCCCTGCTGGCCGACCTGCACAGCGCCGGCATCACCCTGGTGCTGGTGCTCAACCGCTTCGATGAGATCCCGGAGTTTGTGCAATTCGCCGGCGTGCTGGCTGACTGCACCCTTAGCGAGACCGGCGAGAAGTCTTCCCTGCTGCAGCAGGCGCTGGTCGCCCAGCTGGCGCACAGTGAAAAACTGGACGGCATCACCCTGCCGGAGCCGGATGTCCCACCGGCCCGTCATGCGCTGGCAGACTCGGCGCCGCGTATCGTGCTCAACGACGGCGTGGTCTCCTATAACGATCGCCCGGTCATCAATCACCTCTCATGGACCGTGAATCCGGGCGAACACTGGCAGATCGTCGGTCCTAACGGCGCCGGTAAATCTACGCTGCTGAGCCTGGTCACCGGGGATCATCCGCAGGGCTACAGCAACGATCTCACGCTCTTTGGCCGCCGGCGCGGCAGCGGTGAGACCATCTGGGATATTAAAAAGCATATCGGCTACGTCAGCAGCAGCCTGCATCTGGACTACCGGGTCAGCACCAACGTCCGCAACGTCATCCTGTCGGGCTATTTTGACTCGATCGGCATTTATCAGGCGGTCTCCGACAAGCAGCATAAGCTGGTGCAGCAATGGCTGGATATTCTCGGCATCGATAAGCGTACCGCCGACGCGCCGTTTCACAGTCTGTCGTGGGGCCAGCAGCGGCTGGCGCTTATCGTCCGCGCGCTGGTGAAGCATCCAACCCTGCTGATCCTCGATGAACCGCTGCAGGGGCTGGACCCCCTCAACCGCCAGCTGGTGCGCCGCTTTGTCGACGTGTTGATTGGCGAAGGGGCCACACAGCTGCTGTTTGTCTCGCACCATGCGGAAGATGCCCCGGACTGTATTACCCATCGCCTGGCGTTCGTTCCCAGTGGAGACGGTTACACTTATCAGCTCGGCCCCGTGGCCTGATGCCCCCTGCCGGGGGTCGAAAGATCCCTGGTATTTTTCAGAAAAATAGCGCCAAACAAACCTAATACATTGAATTAAAATTAAAAATATAAAATTTACGTTATTTACACCCCAAGTGTAAACGATTCCACTAACTTGCCCTATGTCACACTTTTCACTTCTTTGATATGCTATCTTCCTCACAAACGATAAGCCGAATGGAGCGAATCATGAAAGTTCTGGTTACAGGTGGTAGCGGTTACATTGGAAGTCATACCTGCGTTCAACTGCTGCAGCAGGGACACGAGGTGGTGATCCTCGACAATCTCTGCAACAGCAAGCGCAGCGTACTGCCGGTGATTGAACGTCTCGGCGGCAAAGAAGCCACCTTTATTGAAGGCGATATTCGTAACGAAGCGCTGATGACGGAGATCCTCCACGATCACGCCATTGAGGCAGTGATCCACTTCGCCGGGCTGAAAGCCGTCGGGGAGTCCGTCGCCAAGCCGCTGGAATATTACGACAATAACGTCACCGGCACACTGAAATTAGTCTCTGCCATGCGCGCCGCTGGCGTGAAGAACTTTATCTTTAGCTCCTCCGCTACCGTCTACGGCGATCAGCCGAAAATCCCGTATGTCGAAAGCTTCCCGACCGGCACCCCGCAAAGCCCTTACGGCAAAAGCAAGCTGATGGTAGAGCAGATCCTGACCGACCTGCAGAAAGCCCAGCCGGAGTGGAGCATTGCCCTGCTGCGCTACTTCAACCCGGTCGGCGCCCACCCGTCGGGCGACATGGGGGAAGACCCGCAGGGGATCCCGAACAACCTGATGCCCTACATCGCCCAGGTCGCCGTTGGCCGTCGCGAATCGCTGGCCGTTTTTGGTAACGACTATCCGACCGAAGATGGTACCGGCGTGCGCGATTACATCCATGTGATGGACCTCGCCGATGGCCACGTCGCGGCCATGGAAAAACTGGCTGACAAAGCCGGGGTGCATATCTACAACCTTGGCGCCGGCGTCGGCAGCAGCGTGCTCGACGTAGTCAATGCTTTCAGCAAGGCCTGCGGCAAACCCATTAACTACCATTTCGCGCCGCGCCGCGATGGCGACCTCCCGGCCTACTGGGCGGATGCTGCCAAGGCCGACCGCGAGCTGAACTGGCGCGTAACGCGCAACCTGGACGAAATGGCGCAGGACACCTGGCACTGGCAGTCCCGTCATCCGCAGGGTTATCCAGACTAAGGAACCTTCATGAGCGTATTTAACCCCGTTGACCATCCACATCGTCGTTATAACCCGTTAACCGGACAGTGGATTCTGGTTTCTCCGCATCGCGCCAAGCGCCCCTGGCAGGGGGCGCAGGAAACGCCGGCAAAACAGACCTTGCCGGCCCACGATCCGGACTGTTTCCTGTGCCCGGGCAACACCCGGGTGACCGGCGACACCAACCCGAATTACACCGGTACCTACGTATTTACCAACGACTTTGCGGCCCTGATGACCGACACCCCGGACGCACCGGAGAGTGACGATCCGCTGATGCGCTGCCAGAGCGCCCGCGGCACCAGTCGGGTGATCTGCTTCTCGCCAGACCACAGCAAAACGCTGCCGGAACTGAGCCTTGAAGCGCTGGAAGACGTGGTTAAAACGTGGCAGGAACAGACCGCGGACCTCGGGAAAAGCTACCCGTGGGTGCAGGTTTTTGAAAACAAAGGGGCAGCGATGGGCTGCTCCAACCCTCACCCGCATGGTCAGGTGTGGGCCAACAGTTTCCTGCCCAATGAAGCGGAACGGGAAGACCGTCTGCAGAAAGAGTATTACGCCGCACAGGGCCAGCCGATGCTGCTGGACTATGTGCAGCGCGAACTGGCCGACGGCAGCCGCACGGTGGTGGACACCGAGCACTGGCTGGCGGTGGTGCCCTACTGGGCCGCCTGGCCGTTCGAAACGCTGCTGTTGCCGAAAGCGCACGTGCAGCGCATTACCGATCTCACCGACGCCCAGCGCAGCGATCTGGCGCTGGCGTTGAAAAAGCTGACCAGCCGTTACGACAACCTGTTCCAGTGCTCATTCCCCTACTCCATGGGCTGGCACGGCGCGCCGTTTAACGACGAAGACCATAACCACTGGCAGCTTCATGCCCACTTTTATCCGCCGCTGCTGCGCTCCGCGACGGTCCGCAAGTTTATGGTTGGTTATGAAATGCTGGCCGAAACTCAGCGCGATCTGACCGCCGAGCAAGCTGCCGAACGACTGCGCGCCGTCAGCGACGTCCATTTTCGTGAATCCGGAGTGTAATGATGAGTCTGAAAGAGAAAACCCAAACCCTGTTCGCTGACGCCTTCGGCTACCCGGCCAGCCATGTCATTCAAGCGCCAGGCCGCGTCAACCTGATCGGCGAGCATACCGATTACAACGACGGTTTTGTGCTCCCCTGCGCTATCGACTACCAGACAGTGATCAGCTGTGCGCCGCGCGACGATCGTACCGTGCGGGTGATTGCCGCCGATTACGATAATCAGACCGATGAGTTCTCTCTCGACGCGCCGATTATCAGCCACGACACCCAGCAGTGGTCGAACTATGTCCGCGGCGTGGTAAAGCATCTGCAGCAGCGGAACAGCCACTTTGGCGGCGCGGATCTGGTGATCAGCGGCAATGTACCGCAGGGTGCGGGGTTAAGCTCCTCAGCCTCGCTGGAAGTCGCCGTCGGCACCGTGTTCCAACAGCTGTATCATCTGCCGCTGGATGGCGCGCAAATCGCCCTTAACGGCCAGGAGGCGGAAAACCAGTTCGTCGGCTGCAACTGCGGCATCATGGATCAGCTGATTTCAGCGCTGGGCAAAAAAGACCACGCGCTGCTGATCGACTGCCGTTCGCTGGGCACCAAAGCCGTCTCGATGCCGAAAGGCGTGGCGGTGGTGATCATCAACAGCAACTTTAAGCGCACCCTCGTCGGCAGCGAGTACAACACCCGTCGTGAACAGTGCGAAACCGGCGCGCGCTTCTTCCAGCAGCCCGCCCTGCGCGATGTCACTCTTGAGCAATTTAACGCCGTCGCCCATGAGCTGGATCCGGTCGTCGCGAAGCGCGTACGCCACGTGCTGACGGAGAATGCCCGCACTGTGGAAGCCGCCAGCGCCCTCGAAAAAGGCGACCTGAAGCGGATGGGTGAGCTGATGGCAGAGTCCCACGCCTCGATGCGTGATGATTTCGAGATCACCGTCCCGCAGATCGACACCCTGGTGGAGATCGTTAAGGCCGCGATCGGCGATAAGGGCGGCGTGCGCATGACCGGCGGCGGCTTTGGCGGCTGCGTGGTAGCGTTAATCCCGGAAGATCTGGTCGATACCGTTCAGCAGGCCGTTGCCAACGAGTATGAAGCGAAAACCGGTATTAAAGAGACATTCTATGTCTGCAAACCGTCACAGGGGGCCGGGCAATGCTAACGCAAACCACCGCGCTGGCCCCGGACGGTCAGCCATGGCAGCAGGTGACCCTGCGCAATAAGTCGGGGATGACCGTCACCGTGGCGGACTGGGGCGCGACGCTGCTCAGCGCCGAGGTGCCGTTGGCCGATGGCAGCCTGCGCCGACCGCTGCTGGGCTGCGCAAAGCTGGAAGACTATGCTCGCCAGGCCGCATTTCTTGGCGCCTCGGTAGGCCGCTACGCCAACCGTATCGGCCACAGCCGCTTCCCGCTTGACGGCCAGGTCGTCAACGTCACGCCGTCAAACGACGCGGGCCACCAGCTCCACGGCGGCCCGGAAGGGTTTGATAAGCGCCGCTGGCGCATTGTCCGCGCCGACGAGCAGGAAGTGCTGTTCGCCCTGACCTCGCCCGATGGCGATCAAGGCTTTCCGGGCACCCTGCAGGCCACCGCGCACTATCGTCTGACCGACGATAACCGCATCGCGATTACCTATCGCGCCACCGTGGACCAACCCTGCCCGGTGAATATGACCAATCACGTCTATTTCAACCTCGACGGTGAGCAGAGCGATGTGCGCCAGCATCAGCTCCAGATCCTCGCCCAGAGGTATCTGCCGGTGGAAAGCGACGGTATCCCGGATGGCGAACTGAAAGATGTTGCTAACACCAGCTTTGATTTCCGCCAGCCGAAAACCATCGCCGCCGACTTCCTCGCGGATGCCGATCAGCAAAAGGTGAAGGGATACGATCATGCCTTCCTGCTGGATGCCAAAGGCGACGCCAGCCAGCCTGCGGCACAGGTCTGGTCGCAGGATGGCAAGCTGCAGATGACGGTCTATACCTCCGCTCCGGCGCTGCAGTTTTACTCCGGCAACTATCTCGGCGGCACCCCGTCGCAGACGACGGAGCCCTACGCCGACTGGCAGGGACTGGCGCTGGAGAGCGAATTCCTGCCGGATTCGCCGAACCATCCGCAATGGCCGCAGCCGGACTGTGTATTACGTCCGGGCCAGGAGTACGTCAGCCTGACGGAATATCAGTTTATCGCCCGATAATCGCCAGCGCCCTCCATCAGGGGGCGCTGCTTTTCGTCCCCGCCCTCCTCTCTGCCGCCTCTTTTTTCAGCAACCTGCTCTATTTTCCGTCACCAAAGGACAAAAAAATAACCTGTGTATTACAAGCACCTTACACTGCGCCACTATTTTCGCTATGGTTAGGGATAAGCATTGCCGTGCGCCAAATCACGGCAATATAATGAGAATAGTTATCAATCAATAACACATACACCATCACATTCAGCGCACCGTTCGCGGCGCGAGGGATGGCGTGTAGAGAGGAGTGAGAGAATGGCTGTAACTAAGCTGGTACTGGTTCGTCATGGCGAAAGCCAGTGGAACAACGAAAACCGCTTCACCGGTTGGTACGACGTGGATCTGTCCGAGAAAGGCGTTAGCGAAGCGAAAGCAGCGGGTAAACTGCTGAAGGCTGAAGGCTTCAGCTTTGATTTTGCTTATACCTCCGTGCTGAAACGTGCCATCCACACCCTGTGGAACGTGCTGGACGAACTGGATCAGGCCTGGCTGCCGGTTGAGAAATCCTGGAAGCTGAACGAACGTCATTACGGCGCGCTGCAGGGCCTGAACAAAGCGGAAACCGCTGAGAAATATGGTGACGAGCAGGTTAAACAGTGGCGTCGCGGCTTCGCTGTCACTCCGCCGGAGCTGACCAAAGACGACGAGCGCTACCCGGGCCACGATCCGCGCTATGCAAAACTGACCGACGCCGAACTGCCGACCACTGAAAGCCTGGCGCTGACTATCGACCGCGTCGTGCCTTACTGGAACGAAACCATTCTGCCGCGCCTGAAAAGCGGTGAGCGCGTGATCATCGCCGCTCACGGTAACTCCCTGCGCGCGCTGGTGAAATACCTCGACAACATGGGCGAAGACGAGATCCTCGAACTGAACATCCCGACCGGCGTACCGCTGGTATATGAGTTCGATGAAAACTTCAAGCCGATCAAACATTACTATCTGGGTAACGCGGAAGAGATCGCGGCGAAAGCTGCTGCCGTCGCCAACCAGGGTAAAGCGAAGTAATTTCTCCTGGTGAGAACAAAAAAGCGTGGAAATCTCCACGCTTTTTTTATGACCTGCGCTAGCGCGGAGTACCTTAGCCGCGGCGGGTTTTCACCGCTTCCGCCAGCTGACGCAGGATCGTTTCGGTATCCTCCCAGCCGATGCAGGCGTCGGTGACGCTCTTGCCGTAGGTCAGCGGTTCACCGCTCTCGAGGCTCTGGTTGCCTTCCACCAGATGGCTTTCAATCATCACGCCCATAATGGCGCGCTCGCCGCCGGCGATCTGCTGGCATACGTCGGCGCCCACTTCCATCTGCTTCTTGAACTGCTTGCTGGAGTTGGCATGGCTGAAGTCGATCATCACCAGGGCCGGAAGACCCGCTTTCGCCAGACCGATTTTCACCTCCGCCACGTGCTTCGCGCTGTAGTTAGGCTCTTTGCCGCCGCGCAAAATAATATGGCAGTCGCCGTTACCGCTGGTATTCACGATGGCGGAGTGGCCCCACTTGGTGACCGACAGGAAACAGTGCGGCGCGCCGGCGGCGTTAATCGCATCGATAGCCACCTTGATGGTGCCATCGGTACCGTTTTTAAAGCCCACCGGGCAGGAGAGTCCGGAGGCGAGCTCACGGTGCACCTGGGATTCGGTGGTTCGCGCGCCAATGGCGCCCCAGCTCATCAGATCGGCGACATACTGCGGGGTGATCATATCGAGGAATTCCCCCGCCGCCGGCAGGCCGCTGTCGTTAATGTCCAGCAGCAGTTTGCGCGCGATGCGCAACCCGTCGTTGATGCGGAAGCTGTTATCCATATGGGGATCGTTGATGAGCCCTTTCCAGCCGACGGTGGTGCGCGGTTTTTCAAAATAGACCCGCATGACGATCTCGAGCTCGCCCTTCAGCGCCTCGCGCAGGGTCAGCAGGCGGGCGGCATACTCTTTCGCCGCTGCCGGATCGTGAATAGAACAAGGCCCAATCACCACCAGCAGACGGTCATCGTCGCCTTTGAGGATCTGATGGATCGCTTTGCGAGCATGTGCAACGGTGTTTGCAGCATTTTCGGTAGCAGGGAATTTTTCCAGGAGCGCAACGGGAGGTAATAATTCGTTGATCTCTTTAATGCGTAAATCGTCGTTCTGATAATTCATCTTCTTTCCAGCGTTGCCATACTTATTCAATGAAATGCAATCCCTCCAATCTATCTCTTCGCTGAAATAGTGTAAACGTGATTTTACAGTAGTGATGGAATAATCCTGGAAATAGGCAAAAATACGCCATAAAGTAGCGAAACCAGGCTCATGAACTACAATATTTAACTGTTAAAGCTAATTAAGTCTTACGTTTCAGGATTATATAGTGACACTGCGATCGTCTGCGGAGTCTTAAACCATAGCGAGTCAGATCCCTGGCACACTCACCGCGGGAAGCGCATTTCCCCTTCCCGGCTTAACAGGAGTATCCGATGAATATGAAAAAACTGACGACCCTTTTGCTCACCGCCACCTTAGGTCTTGCCAGCGGCGCGGCCCTGGCGGCAGACACCGGCGCCCAGTCCAATAATGGCCAGGCCAACTCTTCCGCGGATGCCGGTCAGGTGGCGCCGGATGCCCGTGAGAACGTGGCGCCGAACAACGTGGACAATAGTCAGATCAACTCTGGCTCTGGGGGCACCACGGGCTCGACGATGACCCAGGATAATATGTCGAGCGATGAGGTACATAAAAACTCGATGTGTAAAGACGGCCGCTGTCCGGACACCGGTAAAAAACTGGACAACGGCGGCAATACGACCCAAGACAACAGCAAAACCGACGGCACCACCCAGTAACATATGAGGTGGGCAGATCGAAGAAAAGGCGAGCCGGTCTCGCCTTTTCTTCGTTTTTTATCGCTCTCTGTTTATGATGTCATAGCGTAATAATGATAACTATTAAGGGACGACACTATGGCGCACTCGCATTCGCACTCCTCTGTCCAGGCTCCGGATAACAGCAACGCCCGCCGGCTGCTATGGGCGTTTATCGTCACCGCCGGCTTTATGCTGATTGAAGCCGTCGGCGGCGCGATCTCCGGCTCGCTGGCCCTGCTGGCGGATGCCGGCCATATGCTCACCGACTCCGCCGCTCTGCTGTTTGCGCTGCTGGCGGTTCGCTTCGCCAGCCGCCCACCAAATGCCCGCCATACCTTTGGCTGGTTGCGTTTAACCACCCTGGCGGCGTTTCTCAATGCTATTGCTCTGGTGGTGATCACCATGCTGATTGTCTGGGAGGCGATTCAGCGCTTCCAGCATCCGCAACCGGTAGCCGGCGTGACGATGATGGTCATTGCAGTCGCCGGTCTGCTGGCCAACGTGCTGGCGTTTTGGATCCTACATCGGGGTAGCGAGGAGCGGAATCTTAACGTACGCGCCGCAGCGCTACACGTGCTTGGCGACCTGCTGGGCTCGGTCGGCGCGATCGTGGCGGCCGTGGTGATCCTCACCACCGGCTGGACGCCTGTCGACCCGATTCTTTCCGTGCTGGTTTCCTGCCTGGTATTACGTAGTGCCTGGCGATTACTGAAAGAGAGTCTGAATGAATTGCTGGAAGGCGCGCCGCGTTCGCTGGATGTGGCGGCCCTGCAGCGGGATATCCGTCGCTCTATCCCGGAGGTACGCGATGTTCACCACGTCCACGTCTGGCTGGTGGGGGAAAAACCGGTGATGACGCTCCATGTACAGGTCGTTCCACCGCACGACCATGACGCGTTACTCAACCGCATCCTGCATTTCCTGGAACATAAATATGAAATTGCGCATGCCACGGTGCAGATGGAGTACCAGCCCTGCAGCGGCCCGGAGTGCCATCTCAACACGATGCACGCCGGGCACGATCATCACCACCACCATTAGCCAGAAAACGCGTGAGAACCTCGCTCACGCGCGCTGTTTATCCACATCCGGCTGCCGTTCAACGCAATGAACGTCAGCAAGAGGTATTCCAGCGACATGGCATAGACGCCCTGACGGGCAAAAATCACCACGCTTATCACGTTGACGATCACCCACAGCAGCCAGTTTTCAACATACTTGCGGGTCATTAAGATCATCGCCACCACCGACAGCACCGTCATGCAGGAGTCCCAGAACGGGAAAGCATCCGGCTGCAGTTCCGGCATAGTGACCTGCAAACCGAGCGCTTGCATCAGGCTGACCGCGATCCGCGTCAGGAAAGCAAAGAACGGGTTGATAAACAGGGTCAGCAAGCCGATCGCTACCACGCAGCCCGCCAGCCAGCCCAGCGCTTTGCTGCGCGGCAGCCAGCGGATCTGCAGCTCAGCCTCATGGTTGCTGCTTTGTCGCGACCATGCATACCAGCCGTAAACGTTAGCGGCAAAAAAGAACAGCTGCAGCAGCAGGCTGGCGTACAGCTGGATCTGAAAGAAGATGATGGCGAACAGCGTGACGTTGACCAGCCCGAAAGCATAGTTACTGATCTTCTCCAGGCTCGCCAGCCAGATACACAACAGCCCGGCAATCGTCCCCACGGCCTCTATCCAGGAGAGATCGTACCCCCCAGCGCCGATGGGTATATGTACTAAAATATTCTGCGTGCTAAAAAAATCCATTTCCTCCCCTCAGCGTCTGGCGACGCGACAATAGGTTATCCCCGTAGTGTAGCCGCAAAATCCAGCATCCGGTTAAGGGGAATTAATGCGCCGGTTCGCAGCGCTTCGTCGACATGGATTTCATGTTCAGCGCCGCCCTGCTCGAGCCCCTCGGCAATGGCTTTCAGGCCATTCATCGCCATCCACGGACAATGCGCGCAGCTGCGACAGGTCGCCCCTTCGCCGGCGGTGGGCGCTTCCAGCAGCGTTTTCTCCGGCACCGCCTGCTGCATTTTATAGAAAATACCGCGATCGGTGGCCACGATCAGCTGGCGCTGGGGCAGGCTTTTCGCCGCCGCAATCAGCTGGCTGGTGGAGCCTACGGCATCGGCCATCTCAACGATCGCCTGCGGCGACTCGGGATGGACCAGCACGGCGGCTTCGGGATGCAGAGCCTTCATCCGTATCAACGCCTGGGTTTTAAACTCGTCGTGCACGATGCACGCCCCCTGCCAGCACAGCACGTCTGCGCCGGTCTGACGCTGAACGTAACGCCCAAGGTGGCGGTCCGGCGCCCAGAGGATCTTTTGACCAAGACTATCCAGATGGTCAATGAGTTCCACGGCGATGCTGGAGGTCACCACCCAGTCGGCGCGGGCCTTCACCGCGGCGGACGTATTGGCATAGACCACGACGGTGCGGTCAGGATGGGCGTCGCAAAAGGCGTTGAATTCCTCAATCGGACAGCCCAGATCCAATGAACACTCGGCGTTCAGGGTCGGCATCAAAATGGTCTTTTCCGGGCTGAGAATTTTGGCGGTTTCCCCCATAAAACGCACCCCGGCGACCAGCAGCGTGGAGGCCGAATGGCGGGCGCCAAAGCGCGCCATCTCCAGCGAGTCGGCGATACAGCCGCCGGTCTCTTCCGCCAGCTGTTGAATTTCAGGATCGGTGTAGTAATGCGCCACCATCACGGCATCGCGCTCGCGCAGCAGGCGCTTGATTTTTTCGCGGTAAAACTGCTTTTCGTCGACGGTCAGCGGCTGCGGTTTAGCAGGGAAAGGATAAATCGCCGTTTCAGGATCAAACATTACGCTCATCATGCAATCTCGTTTTACTGGCTTAACTCTACAACCGTCTTTATGGCCTTTCGGCGGCTTAACACGGTCATGGTGTTTTATATGCTAAACAAGATAGCCGATTACGAGCTAAAAGTCGTGATGAATTTTGTACATCAGACCCTTTTCCCGGGGACGGTGCTGCGCATATGCCCGAACGACCGGTTCGTATCCTGTGCAGGCACGGTAAGCGCAGCGTGACCGTGGGAAAATGATGAATTAAGAAATTATTAACATTGATGAGTGGCAGGGAAATGCAGATAGCAAAAAGGCGCCTTTTTACATTGGTGGGTCGTGCAGGATGACTCGGCTTCGCCTCGCCCTGCGGGCCGTCGCCGCAAGCGGCTCCGTTGTCTCACTGCGTTCGACTCGAACCTGCTGCAGATAAACTCGTCTCATCCTGAGACTCGCCCTGCGGGCCAACGCTGCCGCGTTGTTCAAAATTGTTCCCGACAATTTTGTCGAATCGTTGAGTTCTGCGCATAGCAAAAAGGCGCCTTTAGGGCGCCTTTTTACATTGGTGGGTCGTGCAGGATTCGAACCTGCGACCAATTGATTAAAAGTCAACTGCTCTACCAACTGAGCTAACGACCCCTTGCGGGATTTTACTGCTGCCATCATTCAGGATGGTGGGTCGTGCAGGATGACTCGACTTCGCCTCGCCCTTCGGGCCGTTGCTGTCGCAACGTTATCCTTCACGTTCAGCATCTGAGTTAAATGCTGAAATTGGTGGGTCGTGCAGGATTCGAACCTGCGACCAATTGATTAAAAGTCAACTGCTCTACCAACTGAGCTAACGACCCGCTCTGGTACTACCTGAATAATTTCACTCGACACCAATTCAGAAATTGGTAGGTCGTGCAGGATGACTCGGCTTTGCCTCGCCCTTCGGGCCGTTGCTGACGCAACGTTATCCTTCACGTTCAGCATCTGAGTTAAATGCTGAAATTGGTGGGTCGTGCAGGATTCGAACCTGCGACCAATTGATTAAAAGTCAACTGCTCTACCAACTGAGCTAACGACCCGAGTGGTGGGTGATGACGGGATCGAACCGCCGACCCCCTCCTTGTAAGGGAGGTGCTCTCCCAGCTGAGCTAATCACCCGAAACTGCGCTGGATACTACCGATACTGCGTCCACCTACCCCATCATAAAAATGATTGGAGTGCAGGATGACTCGCTTCGCTCGCCCTCCGGGCCGTAGCTGAAGCAACGTTATCCTTCACGTTTAACACCGACGTTCGATGTTAAAGATGGTGGGTCGTGCAGGATTCGAACCTGCGACCAATTGATTAAAAGTCAACTGCTCTACCAACTGAGCTAACGACCCGGTGGTGGGTGATGACGGGATCGAACCGCCGACCCCCTCCTTGTAAGGGAGGTGCTCTCCCAGCTGAGCTAATCACCCGATACTACGCTGGATACTACTAAGCGGTGGGTCGTGCAGGATGACTCGGCTTCGCCTCGCCCTACGGGCCGTTGCTGACGCAACGTTATCCTTCACGTTTTACTATCGCGTTCCACCAGAACGATTGGTGGGTCGTGCAGGATTCGAACCTGCGACCAATTGATTAAAAGTCAACTGCTCTACCAACTGAGCTAACGACCCACTCTGGCATTGCTTTGGGCTTGTTTGATATCCCTTGGCAACGGCGGCATATATTACTGATTTCAGAATTCAGCGCAACTAAAATTTCGATAAAGATCACTTAACTGCTGGCGATTCAGGCGACAAGACCAGAAATAACACGATTTCTGGTCATGCCGTAATCAACCAAGAGCATTAAGTCGTTTTTGCGCTTGTTTCGCACCGTCGGTGCCGGGGAATTTATTGATCACCTGCTGGTAAACCGCTTTCGCTTTCGCGGTATCACCTTTGTCCTGCATGATCACGCCGACTTTAAACATCGCGTCAGGCGCTTTTGGCGATTTCGGGTAGTTCTTCACCACCGAAGCGAAGTAAAACGCCGCGTCGTCTTTTCTCCCCTTATTGTAGTTCAACTGCCCGAGCCAGTAGTTAGCGTTTGGCTGGTAGGTTGAATCCGGGTACTTTTTGACGAAGTTTTGAAACGCCACCATCGCGTCATCCTGGCGTGAGGCATCCTTCACCAGGGCAATAGCGGCATTATAATCGGTGTTCGCATCGCCGGTCATCGCCGGGGCGCCTGAGGTGGCCGCTGGCGCTGCGCTGGTGGCAGCCGCGCTCTGATCGCCAGAAGACGACGGAGCCTGCGCACCTGATGCTGCGCCGCCACCGCTGCTCAGACTATCTATCTGCAGCAGAATCTGTTTCTGGCGCTCAACGATCTGATTCAGCTGGTACTGGTTCTCCTGGATCTGCCCGCGGAGAGAATCAATGTCAGTCTGGTTATCAGAGAGTTGTTGCTGGAGTTGGGTTAAAAGCTGGCTGTGAGCATTGGAAATACGCTCGAGTTGAGTGACGCGGTCTTCGACCGAGCCTGAGCCGACACTACTGATTGGCGCCTGAGCAAAAGCGGCCCAGGGGGCCGCTATGCCAACCAGTAACGACAGACTCAATAAATGATGTCTGAAGTTACTGCTCATGCAATTCTCTTAGTAAACCAGTACGGCGCGACGGTTTTTGGCATATGCCGCTTCGTCATGACCCAGTACTGCTGGTTTTTCTTTACCGTAAGAAACGATGGAGATCTGATCGGCAGAAACACCTTTGCCCTGCAGATACATCTTAACGGCGTTAGCACGACGCTCACCCAGAGCGATGTTGTATTCCGGCGTACCGCGCTCATCCGCGTGACCTTCTACAGTCACTTTGTAGGACGGGTTGCTGCGCAGGAAGTTAGCGTGCGCGTCCAGCATAGCAGCGAAGTCAGAACGGATATCGTACTTGTCGAGATCGAAGTAAACGATGTTGTTCTGCTGCAGCTGCTGCATCTGCAGACGAGCTTGCTCTTCAGAAGACATGTTGCCGCCGTTACCGTTAGCGTCCATACCAGTGCCGGCACCCAGCATGCCTTCACCGCTCTGGTCGTTGCTGGCGTTCTTGTTAGAAGAACATGCCGCGATTGCCATAACCGGCAGAGCGATCATCAGCCCTTTCAGCACTTTGTTCAGTTGCATTTCTTTGATTCCTTTAATAATCAATTATTTATTATCACAGATACGGCGACCAGGCAGGCGATTTTACCTGTCCATCAGTTGCCGGAAGACGCGCTTTGAAACGCCCATCTGTAGAAACCAGATTCAGCACGGATCCCATCCCCTGAGAAGAGCTGTAGATTACCATAGTGCCGTTAGGTGCCAGACTTGGCGTTTCGTCTAAAAACGTTGATGACAGAACCTGTACACCACCCGTTTCCAGATCTTGTTTGGCAATGTGCTGCTGACCGCCGGCCGAGCTGACCATTACCATGGTTTTACCATCCGCGCTCACGTCGGCGTCCTGGTTCTGAGAACCTTCCCAGGTGATACGCTGCGGCGTGCCGCCATTAATGTTGACTTTATATACCTGCGGACGACCTGCCTGGTCAGAAGTGAAGGCCAGATTCTGGCTGTCCGGGAACCAGCTTGGTTCGGTGTTGTTGCTGCGACCGTTGGTCACCTGACGAATCTGACCCGATCCCAGATCCATTACGTACAGGTTCAGGCTACCGGTTTTCGACAGCGCGAACGCCAGTTTAGAACCATCCGGTGAGAACGCCGGGGCGCCGTTGTGCTGCGGGAAGGAGGCGATCTGACGCACAGAGGCGTTCGCCAGGGTCTGAACCACCAGCGCAGAACGACCGCTTTCAAAGGTAACGTAGGCCAGTTTAGAACCGTCCGGAGACCAGGCCGGGGACATCAGCGGCTGGGAGGAACGGTGAACCAGGAACTGGTTGTAACCATCGTAGTCGGACACGCGCAGTTCGTAAGGGTACTGGCCGCCGTTTTTCTGCACCACGTAGGCGATACGGGTACGGAAGGCGCCCTTGATGCCGGTCAGCTTCTCAAATACCGCGTCGCTGGCCGCGTGCGCCGCATAGCGCAGGTACTGCTTAGTGACTTTAAAAGAACCTTGCGCCAGCGTTGTGCCCGGCGCTCCGCCGGTGTCCACCAGTTGATACGCAACCTGATAAGAACCATCCGGATTTTGCGTGACCTGGCCGACGACTACGGCGTCAATACCCAGCGCAGACCAGGCAGCAGGCTGCACTTCCTGGGCACTGGTCGGCTGCTGCGGCAGACGAGAGCGATCCAGCGGATTGAATTTACCGCTGTTGCGCAGGTCAGCTGCCACGATACCACCGACATCTTCCGGCGCAGCGCCCTGGCCGGCCCACTGGAACGGTACCACGCCGATAGGGCGCGCCGAGTCCACCCCCTGGGTGATCTCGATACGTACTTCTGCGTGCAGCACCGCCGCCCACAGCATTAAAAAACCAAATGCTACTCGTAATGCCTGCTTCATCATATCTCCCTTATCCGGGCAGAAAGCCCACGATAATTTAGCAGAATGTTAACAAACTCAAATATACAAAACTACCAAAACCCTGTGACTACCATAGATTGTTTTTCCCCGTTTGCACGGGGAAAAATGTCACTGAGGTTTGAAGTCCAGTGGCGCATTTTTGAAGACTTCATATACTGCCTGGCTAGGTGGTTTCGGAAACTTAGCCTGTCGGGCTGCGGCAAGAGCGGCCTGGCACAGAGCAGGATCACCACCTTCGGACTGTATATTTAACAACAGGCCGTCAGGAGCAAGTTTGATACGCAAGGTACATGTTTTGCCCGCATAGGACGATGCGTCATAAAACTTACTTTCAATCGCCGATTTTATCTGTCCGGCATAGTTGTTGATATCAGCCCCTGAGGCACTGTTTTTAGTATTACCACTCCCGGCAGCGGAGGCATTGTTTCCTTTGGCCCCACCGCCTGTTTTAGGCGCATTCTTACCAGAACTCAGATCGCCGAGCAGGTTGTCAACGCCGTCCGCTTCTTTCGCAGCCGCCGCTTTCTTCGCCGCCGCGGCTTTTGCTGCTGCCGCTTTGGCCGCTTTATCAGCTGCAGCCTTCTCTGCTGCAGCCGCTTTCGCTGCCGCCGCTTTTTCAGCGGCTGCGGCTTTCTCGGCGGCGGCCTTCTCAGCGGCCGCTTTTTGCGCGGCGGCTTTCTCAGCGGCTTTTTCGGCAGCCGCTTTTTCAGCTGCCGCCTGCTTAGCCGCTTCCTGCTGGGCTTTTTTCTCCGCTTCCTGTTGCGCTTTCTTCGCAGCCGCCGCTTCCGCTTTCTTCTGCGCCTCGGCCGCAGCTTTCGCCGCTTCAGCTTCCGCCTGTTTCTTCGCCTCGGCAGCGGCTTTCGCTGCAGCGGCTTCGGCCTGCTTCTTCGCGTCAGCAGCCGCCTTGGCCGCCGCCTGTTCTGCCGCTTTCGCCTGGGCATCCGCCTTCGCTTTCGCCTCGGCGGCCGCTTTGGCAGCGGCTTCCTGCGCTTCTTTTGCCTGTGCGTCCGCTTTGGCTTTTGCCGCCGCGGCAGCCTTGGCAGCCGCTTCTTCAGCCTGCTTCTGCTGCTCCTTCGCTTCTTTCGCCGCTTCCTGCGCCTGCAGCCGCTCCTGTTCGAGCTGTTTCAGCCGCTCCTGTTCCGCCGCCTGTTTCTCACGTAACTCTTCCGCCTGCTGCTGCGCCTGTTTTTCACGCTGTTCAGCGGCGCGACGTGCGCTGGCCTGCTGCTGTTGCTGACGGTTATAGTTATTTACCACCGCCCCCGGATCGACCATGACGGCATCAATCGACGATCCGCCGCCGCCGCCGGCAGAGGCATCCAGATGCTCGTCAAACGAACTCCAGATCAGCAGCGCGATCAGAATGATGTGCAGCGCGACTGAAATGATGATCGCTCGTTTAAGCTTGTCGTTTTGTTCGGTTGCCTTTGACACTATCGGTTCCCAAAAACTGTTCGCCTGTATCCGCGATGCGCACCGACGGCGAGCGATACCCGCCACCGGACGCCGCGCGGACGCACCTACCTGAAGCGATTAAATAGGTTTGGTCATCAAGCCGACCGATTTAACCCCTGCACTATGCAACAGGTTCAGCGCTTTAATAATTTCATCGTAAGGGACGTCTTTCGCACCGCCGATCAGGAATACCGTTTTTTCATTGGCTTCAAGACGACGCTTCGCTTCGGCAATCACCTGCTCCGGCGGCAGCTGGGACAGCGTCTCCTGCCCCACCTTCACGCTGTACTGCCCTACCCCGGAGACTTCCACAATCACCGGCGGATCGTCATTGCTTTTCACCGCTTGCGATTCCGTGGCGTCCGGCAGATCGACTTCCACGCTCTGCGTAATGATCGGCGCCGTTGCCATAAAGATCAGCAGCAGCACCAGCAGGACATCCAGCAGCGGAACGATGTTGATCTCGGACTTCAGTTCGCGACGTCCGCGTCCACGTGCTCTGGCCATGGCTTACCCCTTATTGCTTTCGCTGGTGGTAAAGGCCTGACGGTGCAGAATAGCGGTGAACTCTTCCATAAAGTTGTCGTAATTCAGTTCAAGCTTGTTCACGCGCTGGTTCAGGCGGTTATACGCCATGACCGCCGGGATCGCGGCGAACAGACCAATCGCGGTGGCGATCAGCGCTTCGGCGATACCTGGCGCCACCATCTGCAGGGTGGCCTGCTTCACCGCGCCAAGGGCGATAAAGGCGTGCATAATCCCCCAGACGGTACCGAACAGACCGATATACGGGCTGATCGAGCCTACGGTGCCGAGGAACGGAATATGGGTCTCCAGCGTTTCCAGTTCGCGGTTCATCGAAATACGCATCGCGCGCGATGCCCCTTCGACAATCGCTTCCGGCGCATGGCTGTTAGCCCGATGCAAGCGTGCAAACTCTTTGAAACCGCTGTAGAAGATTTGTTCCGAACCGGTCAGGTTATCGCGACGCCCCTGGCTCTCCTGGTACAGACGAGAGAGCTCGATCCCGGACCAGAATTTGTCCTCGAACGCTTCAGCTTCACGCGCGGCCGAGTTAAGGATACGCGTTCTCTGAATAATGATAGCCCAGGAAGCGATAGAAAAACCAATCAAAATCAACATGATAAGTTTTACCAGAAGGCTCGCCTTCAGGAACAAATCAAGGATATTCATGTCAGTCACTGCTTAAACTCCGCGACAATAGACTTGGGAAGCGCACGTGGCTTCATTAAGAGTGGATCAACGCACACAATGAGAACCTCAGCTTCGTTTAACACTGTATTCTCGGCGTTGACGATTCGCTGCGTGAAAACCAAAGAGGTGCCGCGCATCGAGGTAATTTCCGTCTGGACTTCGAGCATGTCGTCGAGTCTGGCGGGGGCAAAATACTCCAGCGTCATTTTGCGAACCACGAAGGCAACGCGTTCAGCCAACAGCACCTGTTGACTAAAGTGATGGTGGCGCAGCATCTCTGTGCGTGCTCTTTCATAAAAAGCGACGTAACTGGCGTGGTAAACCACACCACCGGCATCGGTATCTTCGTAGTAGACCCGAACCGGCCATCGAAACAGCGTTGTATTCACTTTACATCCCGGTAATGCAAAAAAAGGTTAGAGCTTTCAAACTTCGCTACTATACGCGCGGGAAAGGTGCTTTGGAATGGGGGAAAGTAAACGGGGCGTAAATTTTTATGGGCTTATGCAAGCCCATAGCATTAACAGAGATCTCTTATTCAAAAGAAGAAAAAGAAGAGACCTAAAGCGAGCACGATATCAGCGATAAGCGGACAAAAAATCCCCTGCCAGTGAACGGCACGCGGGCGAAAGCCCACGCCGTGAATAACGCCGCTGCAAACCGCCCACATCAGCAAGAAACCATGCCAGATTTCCAGCTCGCTGGTCTTCGCCGCAAAGCGCGACGGATCCCAGAAAATGCAGCCAGCCAGCAGCAGCGCCATCAATAAGGAAAGCGCCCGGAGCGGGCGCTTGTCCATTATCGCGTACAGAGTAGCGATAAATTTCATCAGATTTCTTCTTTCTTCCCGGCTTTGGTGGCTTCCACGTGCTCAAGCGCCAGCGCGGTAATGACCCCAAAAGCACAGGCAAGAAGCGTTCCCAAAATCCATGCGAAGTACCACATATATAGCTCCTTACCTTAGTACAGCGAGTGGGTATTCTTTTCGATGTCTTCGCGCGTGATGCGGCCAAACATCTTCCAGTAACACCAGCTGGTGTAGGCCAGAATGATCGGCACGAAAACAATCGCCACGTAGGTCATCAGGTTCAGCGTCCGTTGACTGGAGGTCGCGTCCCACATTGTCAGGCTGGCGTTCAGCATGGTGCTGGACGGCATGATGAACGGGAACATCGCGATACCGGCAGTCAGAATGATGCAGGCCAGGGTCAGCGAGGAGAACAGGAATGCCCAGGCACCTTTATCCGCTTTGGTCGAAACGACGGTCAGCAGCGGCAACACCACGCCCAGGGCAGGCACCGCCCACAGCGCTGGCATATTGTTAAAGTTCACCATCCACGCGCCAGCTTCCCGCACCACTTCCTTGGTCAGCGGGTTAGACGGGCCGGTATGGTCAATCACCGATTTCACCACATAGCCGTCGATGCCGTAGTAGACCCACACGCCCGCCAGCGCGAAGCAGACCAGCGTCACCAGCGCCGCCACCATGGAAACGGTGCGAGTACGCAGGTGCAGTTCGCCTACGGTACGCATCTGCAGGTAGGTGGCGCCCTGAGTCAGGATCATCGCCACGCTGACGATACCGGCCAGCAGACCAAACGGGTTCAGCAACTGGAAGAAGTTACCGGTATAGAACAGACGCAGATATTCATCGACGTGGAACGGCACGCCCTGCAGCAGGTTGCCAAAGGCCACGCCAATCACCAGCGGCGGCACGAAGCTACCGATGAAGATGCCCCAGTCCCACATGTTGCGCCAGCGGGTGTCCTCGATCTTGGAACGGTAGTCAAAACCGACCGGACGGAAGAACAGCGAGGCCAGCACCAGAATCATCGCCACATAGAAGCCAGAGAACGCCGCGGCGTAAACCATCGGCCAGGCAGCGAACAGCGCGCCGCCGGCGGTGATCAGCCACACCTGGTTACCGTCCCAGTGCGGGGCGATGGCGTTGATCATAATCCGACGCTCGGTGTCGTTGCGGCCGAGGAAGCGGGTGAGCATGCCCACCCCCATGTCGAACCCGTCGGCGACGGCAAAACCAATCAGCAGAATGCCAATCAGCAGCCACCAGATAAAACGCAATACTTCATAATCGATCATTTGACGACTCCTGTCTTAGCGTGCCGACTGAATAGCCGCAGAGGACTGTTCAAAGTGATAGCGGCCGGTTTTCAGGCTGCTAGGTCCTTTGCGGGCAAACTTGAACATCAGGAACAGTTCAGCCACCAGGAACAGCGTGTACAGACCGCAGATCAGCAACATTGAGAAGATCAGATCGCCCGCGGTTAATGATGAGTTAGCCACCGCCGTCGGCAGGACCTCACCAATCGCCCACGGCTGACGGCCGTATTCGGCAACAAACCAGCCCGACTCCACGGCAATCCACGGCAGCGGCAGGCCGTAGAATGCGGCGCGCAGCAGCCATTTTTTCTCGCCGATGCGGTTACGGATCACGCTCCAGAAGGAGGCGCCTATAATCAGCAGCATCAGGATGCCGCACGCCACCATGATACGGAAGGCGAAGTACAGCGGTGCGACGCTTGGAATGGAGTCTTTGGTCGCTTTGGCGATCTGCTCTTCCGTGGCGTCAGCGACGTTCGGGGTATAGCGCTTCAACAGCAGGCCATAACCGAGGTCCTTCTTCACGTTATTGAACTGGTCACGCACGGCCTGATCGGTTGAACCGGCGCGCAGCTGTTCCAGCAGCGCGTAGGCTTTCATGCCGTTACGGATACGCTCTTCGTGCTGAACCATCAGATCCTTGAGGCCGATAACCGGCTTGTCCACCGAGCGGGTAGCAATGATGCCCAGCGCGTAGGGGATCTGGATCGCAAAGTGGTTGGTCTGCGCATTCTGATCGGGAATACCAAACAGGGTGAAGGCCGCCGGCGCAGGCTGGGTTTCCCACTCTGCTTCGATAGCCGCCAGTTTGGTTTTCTGCACGTCACCCATTTCGTAACCGGATTCGTCACCCAGCACAATAACGGAGAGGATCGCCGCCATACCGAAGCTGGCTGCGATGGCAAAGGAGCGCTTGGCAAAGGCGAAGTCGCGACCTTTCAGCATGTACCAGGAGCTAATCGCCAGGATGAACATCGCGCCGGTGACATAGCCCGACGCCACAGTGTGAACGAATTTCACCTGGGCGACCGGGTTGAGCACCAGTTCAGAGAAGCTGACCATCTCCATACGCATGGTTTCGAAGTTGAAGTCCGATGCGATAGGGTTCTGCATCCAGCCGTTGGCGACAAGGATCCACAGCGCGGAGAGGTTGGAACCCAGCGCAACCAGCCAGGTGACGGCCATGTGCTGAACTTTGCCCAGACGATCCCAACCGAAGAAGAACAGACCTACAAAGGTGGATTCGAGGAAGAAGGCCATCAGACCTTCAATGGCCAGCGGCGCACCAAAGATATCGCCCACGTAGTGTGAGTAATACGACCAGTTAGTCCCGAACTGGAACTCCATGGTCAGACCGGTCGCCACACCCAGCGCGAAGTTGATACCAAACAACTTGCCCCAGAATTTGGTCATATCTTTATAAATCTGTTTGCCGGAAAGGACGTAGACCGTTTCCATGATGGCCAGCAGGAACGCCATACCGAGCGTTAGCGGCACAAACAGGAAGTGGTACATCGCGGTCAAGGCAAACTGTAAGCGCGACAGTTCGACTATATCTAACATCATGACTCCTTGCTCATCGCATGAAGACTCCGAAAATGAACCGAGAAGCTCTGGCTCATACGCATGCCCCAATACAAATTTATTTGTCGCCCGTCCACAGCAGGTTTCAATCGAAGGTAAAACCATGCCAGGGTAAGGTTACAAATACGTTAACGAAAAACCCAATTGATTCCCCAATATATTACGCCGCAATAACCTTACAATAAATATGTTTTTATTGTTCCAGTTTTACATTTTTCGACGGTGATCAATATATAGTGAAGATGGCTGAATTCAGCCAATTTGACTTGAGACAATTTAACGTTTTTTGAGGGATTTTTCCAAGGATTAAGTATTGATATAAATCAATTTTTACTCTATGTGTTAATTATGTAGCCCAATAAAGAATATTGGTGAACTTAATGTTAATTAAGTGTTTAAACTATGGCTTTTCCAGTTACTAAAAAGAGAGATATGAGAATCATAGGTAATATTATTTAACGTCGTGGAAAAAAAACAAAAAAAAGGAACCGATCCGAATAATGTTAGACCGCTCACAGTATTTTATCTGCTTCCTTATCCCCTGCCCCACGCTTTTTCGCTGCCGCTTTTGTTTCCCTACGGTACAGCCGGGGTATATTTTTTTTTAGCCACTACAGCGCATAGAAAATACTTATTAAATAATAAATTAAATCAATATGATAGATAGGGCTTTTCGCAGAAAATCAATTCGTTGTTGGCGCTGCGGTTCTGACGAGACGGGATAACGGTCACAAAAAAGGCCACCTGACGGTGGCCAACCATGTCGAAATCGGACAGATTTCTGCTTGCGGACAAGCAGAGAGGGTTTACTTGATAATAGCTTTCAGCGCTTCGCCGATGTCGGCCAGGCTGCGAACAGTTTTCACACCCGCCGCTTCCAGCGCTGCGAATTTCTCATCCGCTGTACCTTTACCGCCGGCGATGATAGCGCCCGCGTGGCCCATACGCTTGCCTTTCGGCGCGGTAACACCCGCGATGTAGCCAACAACCGGCTTAGTGACATGATCTTTAATATAAGCAGCCGCTTCTTCTTCCGCGCTGCCGCCGATCTCACCGATCATGACGATCGCTTCGGTCTGCGGATCTTCCTCGAACATCTTCAGGATATCGATGAAGTTGGAGCCCGGGATCGGGTCGCCGCCGATACCGACGCAGGTAGACTGGCCGAAGCCGTAGTCGGTGGTCTGCTTAACCGCTTCATAGGTCAGGGTGCCGGAACGGGAAACGATGCCCACTTTACCCGGCTTGTGAATGTGACCCGGCATGATGCCGATTTTGCACTCGCCCGGAGTGATAACGCCCGGGCAGTTCGGGCCGATCATACGCACGCCCGCTTCGTCCAGCTTCACCTTCACGGTCAGCATATCCAGCGTTGGGATACCTTCGGTGATGGTGATGATAAGCTTAATGCCCGCGTCGATCGCTTCCAGGATGGAATCTTTGCAGAACGGCGCCGGAACGTAGATCACGGTCGCGGTCGCGCCGGTCGCTTCAACGGCTTCGCGCACGGTGTTGAACACCGGCAGGCCCAGGTGAGTGGTGCCGCCTTTGCCTGGCGTCACGCCGCCAACCATTTGCGTACCGTAAGCGATCGCTTGTTCAGAGTGGAAGGTCCCCTGGCTACCGGTGAAGCCCTGGCAGATAACCTTGGTATCTTTATTAATTAAAACTGACATTATTTCCCCTCCACTGCGGCAACAACCTGCTGTGCTGCGTCCGTCAGACTTTTCGCTGCAATAATATTCAGGCCGCTGTCAGCCAGTTTTTTCGCGCCCAGTTCGGCGTTGTTACCTTCCAGACGAACCACAACCGGAACGTTAACCCCTACTTCCGCTACCGCGCCGATGATGCCGTCAGCGATCAGGTCGCAACGCACGATGCCGCCGAAGATGTTAACCAGCACCGCTTTAACGTTGTCGTCAGAGAGGATGATTTTGAACGCTTCGGTCACGCGCTCTTTGGTCGCGCCGCCGCCTACGTCGAGGAAGTTAGCCGGTTCGCCGCCGTGCAGCTTAACGATGTCCATGGTACCCATCGCCAGGCCTGCGCCGTTAACCATGCAGCCGATGTTGCCGTCCAGCGCGACGTAGTTCAGTTCCCACTGCGCCGCCTGCGCTTCACGTGGGTCTTCCTGAGACTGATCGCGCATTTCGCGCAGATCCGGCTGGCGGAACAGCGCGTTGCCGTCAGCGCCCAGTTTGCCGTCGAGGCAGATCAGGTCGCCCTGCTTGGTGATCACCAGCGGGTTGATCTCGATCAGCGCCAGGTCGCGCTCAAGGAAAATGGTCGCCAGACCCATGAAAATCTTGGTGAACTGCTGAACCTGTTTACCTTCCAGACCCAGTTTGAACGCCAGTTCACGACCCTGGTAAGGCATCGGGCCCGCCAGCGGATCGATGGCGATCTTGTGGATCAGGTGCGGGGTCTCTTCCGCCACTTTCTCGATTTCCACGCCGCCTTCGGTAGACGCCATGAACACCACGCGACGGGAGCTACGGTCAACAACCGCGCCCAGGTACAGCTCTTTGTCAATATCGGTCGCCGCTTCAACCAGGATCTGGTTAACCGGCTGGCCGTTCGCATCTGTTTGATAGGTCACCAGACGTTTGCCCAGCCAGTGCTCGGCAAATGCGCGGATCTCTTCTTTGCTCTTAACTACTTTCACACCGCCCGCTTTGCCGCGGCCACCAGCGTGAACCTGACATTTCACTACCCACGGACCCGCGCCGATTTTTGAAGCGGCTTCTTCTGCTTCACGCGGAGTAGTACAGGCATAACCCACCGGCGCCGGTAAGCCATAGCGGGCAAAAAGTTGTTTTGCCTGATATTCATGTAAGTTCATGTGTTCAGTCCATCCTTCAGGGTGTAATTATCTTTAAACCTGTAGGCCTGATAACGGCGCTAACGCGTGTTATCCGGCCTACGGTAGGTAATACGCTTGCTGACTACACGTCCAGCAGCAGACGGGTCGGATCTTCCAGCAGCTCTTTAATCGCCACCAGGAAGCCTACCGATTCACGTCCGTCGATCAGACGGTGGTCATAGGAGAGCGCCAGGTACATCATCGGCAGGATCTCTACCTTGCCATTGACCGCCATCGGACGGTCTTTAATGGCATGCATACCCAGAATAGCGCTCTGCGGTGGGTTGATGATCGGCGTGGACATCAGGGAGCCGAAGACGCCGCCGTTGGTAATAGTGAAGTTACCGCCGGTCAGGTCGTCTACGGTCAGCTTGCCGTCGCGGCCTTTCACTGCCAGCTCTTTGATATTCTTTTCGATATCCGCCATGCCCAGCAGGTCGACGTCACGCAGCACCGGGGTGACCAGACCGCGCGGAGTGGATACGGCCATGCTGACGTCGAAGTAGTTGTGGTACACCACGTCGTCGCCATCGATGGAAGCGTTCACTTCCGGATAGCGTTTCAGCGCTTCCACTACCGCTTTCACGTAGAAGGACATAAAGCCCAGGCGGATGCCATGACGTTTTTCGAACGCCTCACCGTACTGCTTACGCAGATCCATGATGGGCTTCATGTTGACTTCGTTAAAGGTCGTCAGCATGGCGGTAGAGTTTTTCGCTTCCAGCAGACGTTCGGCTACGCGTTTACGCAGGCGGGTCATCGGGACGCGTTTTTCCGAACGGTGGCCCAGCTGCGGCGCCGGCGCGGCTGCCGGGGCGGCGGCTGGCGCTTTGGCTTCTGCCGGCGCCGGGGCTTTCGCCAGATGTTTCTCAACGTCTTCGCGGGTCAGACGGCCGCCGACGCCAGTGCCTTTGATGGCCGCTGGGTCAAGGTTGTGTTCAGCCAGCAGACGACGGATCGCCGGGCTCAGCGCGTCGTTGTTCTGCTCTTCCAGAGAGGCCTGCTGACGCTGCGCCGGAGTGGACGCTTTCGCATCGGCTTTCTCGCTGCTTTCTTTACCTGCGCTGTTGCCTTCGCGCAGGCGGCCAAGGATCTGGCGAGACAGGACGGTGGCGCCCTCGTCTTCCAGCACTGCATCCAGAATGCCGTCCGCTGATGCCGGTACTTCCAGTACCACTTTGTCAGTTTCGATTTCGACCAGAACTTCGTCACGGACGACCGCGTCGCCCGGTTTTTTGTGCCAGGTGGCGACGGTTGCGTCAGCTACGGACTCAGGCAGGTCGGGAACCAGAATATCTACGCTACTCATTGTGTATCCTTTAATTAATCGACGTTCAGCGCGTCATTGACCAGATCTTGTTGCTGTTTCTGGTGAACGGACATATACCCTACCGCCGGAGAGGCGGAGGCCGGGCGGCCTGCATAACGCAGAGAGGCCCCAAACGGAATCACTTCACGGAAGTGATGCTGGCTGCAGTACCATGCGCCCTGGTTGAGCGGCTCTTCCTGGCACCAGACAAAATCATGCACGTGCGCATACGCTTTCAGCGCTTCCTGCACCGCCTGATGCGGGAACGGATAGAGCTGCTCGATACGAACGATAGCGACATCTTTTTGCTCGTTTTTGCGGCGCTGTTCCAGCAGGTCGTAGTAAACCTTACCAGAGCACAGCACAACGCGCTTCACAGCCTGCGGATCAAGTTGATCGATTTCACCAATAGCCGGCAGGAAAGTGCCGTTCGCCAGCTCATCCATGCTGGAGACCGCCAGCGGATGACGCAGCAGCGACTTCGGCGACATCACCACCAGCGGACGACGCATACCGCGCAGCGCCTGGCGACGCAGCATGTGATAAACCTGTGCCGGCGTGGACGGCACGCAGACCTGCATGTTTTGTTCAGCGCACAGCTGCAGATAACGCTCCAGACGCGCGGAGGAGTGCTCCGGGCCCTGGCCTTCGTAACCGTGCGGCAGGAGCATCACCAGGCCGCACATCCTTCCCCACTTCTGCTCACCGGAGGAGATGAACTGGTCGATCACCACCTGCGCACCGTTGGCGAAGTCGCCAAACTGCGCTTCCCAGATGGTCAGAGTGCGCGGCTCGGCGGTGGCGTAACCATATTCGAACGCCAGCACCGCTTCTTCAGACAGTACCGAGTCCCAAACGCGGAACTGGCCCTGGCCGTTATGGACATGCTGCAGCGGCGTGTAGGTTGAACCATTGGTCTGGTTATGGATCACCGCATGACGGTGGAAGAAGGTGCCGCGGCCGGAGTCTTCGCCGGACAGACGAACCGGAATACCTTCGTCAACCAGCGTGGCGTAGGCCAGATTTTCAGCGCCGCCCCAGTCAAACAGCTTCTCGCCTGCCGCCATCGCCTGGCGGTCGGCGTAAATTTTCGCCACGCGGGACTGCATTTCGATACCTTCCGGTACCGTGCTGATGCGTTTGGCCAATTCCTGCAGACGTTTCGGCTCAACTTTATCCGGATAGCTCTCGTCCCACTCGTGGTTGAGGTACGGCGACCAGGTAAAGGAATGCATATTCATCGGACGCCATTCCTGCACCACGCATTCGCCGGCATCCAGCGCATCGCGGTAGAGGTTAACCTGCTCGGTCGCATCTTCCAGAGTCGCCACCTTCTCCTGCTCCAGCTTGTCAGCATAGATTTTGCGCGGAGTCGGATGCTTTTTGATCTTCTGATACATCAGCGGCTGGGTTGCGCTCGGCTCATCGGCTTCGTTGTGGCCGTGACGGCGGTAGCACACCAGGTCAATGAAGACATCGCGTTTAAAGGTATTGCGGAAATCAAGCGCCAGACGGGTGACGAAGGCGACCGCTTCCGGATCGTCCGCATTGACGTGGAAAATCGGCGCCTGCACCATTTTACCGATGTCGGTGCAGTACGGCGTTGAGCGCGCATCCAGCGGGTTAGAGGTCGTGAAGCCCACCTGGTTGTTGATAACGATGCGCACGGTACCGCCCACTTCGTAACCGCGGGCTTTGGACATGTTCAGAGTTTCCTGAACCACGCCCTGGCCGGTGACGGCGGCGTCGCCGTGGATGGTAATAGGCAGAACTTTGTTGCTGCTTGGCTCGTCCAGACGATCCAGACGGGCGCGTACGGAACCGATAACCACCGGGCTGACGATCTCGAGGTGCGACGGGTTAAACGCCAGCGCCAGGTGCACCAGACCGCCTTCGGTTTCCATATCGGAAGAGAAGCCCATGTGGTACTTCACGTCGCCGGTGCCGAGGTGTTCTTTATGTTTGCCCGCGAACTCGTCGAACAGGTCCTGCGGTTTTTTACCCAGCACGTTGACCAGCACGTTCAGACGGCCGCGGTGCGCCATGCCCAGCACCACTTCGCGGGTGCCGCTTTTGCCTGCATGGCGGATCATCTCTTTGAGCATCGGGATCAGGGCGTCGCCACCCTCCAGCGAGAAGCGCTTCGCCCCCGGGAATTTGGCGCCGAGGTAGCGCTCCAGACCTTCCGCGGCGGTCAGCTCGCTGAGGAAGCGTTTTTTCTCTTCCGCGGTAAAGCTCGCTTTGCCAGCTACCGATTCAATGCGCTGCTGGATCCAGCGTTTTTCTTCGGTAGAGGTGATATGCATGTATTCCGCGCCGATGGAGCCGCAGTAGGTTTGCTTGAGGGCGGCAATCAGCTCGCCCAGCTTCATCGTGTCTTTACCGATGGCAAATGAACCTACGTTATAGCTTTCCTGGAAATCGGCCTCGGTCAGATCGTGGTAGGCCGGATCGAGATCCGCCACTCTCTCTTGCTTCCACAGCCCCAGCGGATCGAGATTCGCATGCTGGTGGCCACGGAAACGGTATGCGTTGATGAGCTGCAGGACTTTAACCTGCTTCACATTGGTGTCTGGGTCGGAAATCGAAGAAGTGTAACGTGAGGCATCCTTCGCCAGTCGACGGAAATAATCACGCGTTTTGGAATGAAATTGATCCGGTTTAACTCCGGTGCCAGGTAACTGCTGGAACATTGAACGCCAGTTGGCGTCAACAGAGTCAGGATCGGTTAAGAAGTCTTCATAGAGCTGTTCTATCCAGCTCTGGTTCGAACCAGAGAGGTAAGAAGAGTCCAGCCAGGCTTTCATTGCGCCGTTCTGCATCGTGATCCCTTAAGCATTCATATGCTTATTTCGCCGTAGAAACTACCACGCACACCGAGTGCACGTGCCGGGGTTCACTTGTTGCGGACGAGTTGTGGTTTCTATCCGCTAAGGAACCTTTAAAAACTGCCATTAATCTTCAGCGTTCAGGCTGCGGTTGCGTTGGCTGCCTTCGCTTACCCCGGTCACATAGTTCACTATGCTCCCGGGGATGCGCTCAGTTGCCGCCTTACCTCGCACTGAACGCCTCGATTACTGGTACATCTTGTGGCGGTTTTTAAAGATTTCCTGCTATATCCCCCGGCGGCGCTAACGCTTGCCGGGGCTACTGCTTTGGTAGCCCGGATAAGCGCTAGCGCCATCCGGGACAGACCGTGTTGCTTACGCGCTGCGCTGCAGCAGCATCGACTTAATATGGCCGATGGCGCGAGTCGGGTTCAGCCCCTTCGGACACACACTGACGCAGTTCATAATGCTGTGACAGCGGAATACGCTGAAAGCATCGCTCAGGCCGTCCAGGCGCTCGCTGGTTTCGGTATCGCGACTGTCGATCAGGAAGCGATACGCGGCCAGCAGGCCAGCCGGGCCGATGAACTTGTCCGGGTTCCACCAGAACGACGGGCACGAGGTCGAACAGCAGGCACACAGAATACACTCGTACAGCCCGTCGAGTTTCTCACGCTGCTCAGGCATCTGCAGATGCTCGCGAGCCGGAGGATTTTGCCCATTATTCAACAAGTAAGGCTTAATCTTCTCATATTGTGCATAGAATTGCCCCATGTCCACCACCAAATCACGGATAACCGGTAATCCTGGCAGCGGACGGATAACAATCTTCTTGCCCGGCTGATTCAGCGCGGAGATTGGCGTGATGCACGCCAAACCGTTTTTCCCGTTCATGTTCAGACCATCGGACCCGCAGACCCCTTCACGGCAGGAGCGGCGGAACGACAGCGACGGATCTTTTTCTTTCAGCTGGATCAGCGCATCCAGCAGCATCATGTCGCGACCTTCTTCCGCTTCAAGGGTGTAATCCTGCATGTGCGGAGCGTCGTCAACATCCGGGTTATAGCGATAAATTGAAAACTCGAGTTTCATTTTCCTGTCTCCGCATTAGTAAGTACGAATCTTCGGCGGGAATGCCGGACGCAGTTTCGGTTCCATATTGACGCTACGACGCGTCATGGATTCCGACTCTGGCAGGTACAGGGAATGGCACAGCCAGTTTTCATCATCACGATCCGGGAAGTCGAAGCGGCTGTGGGCGCCACGGCTCTCGGTACGGAAGTTAGCGGATACGGCGGTCGCGTAGGCGGTTTCCATCAGGTTATCCAGCTCCAGGCACTCAACGCGCTGGGTGTTGAACTCGCTGGAGGTATCGTCGAGACGGGCGTTTTTCAGGCGCTCGCGGATCACTTTCAGTTGCTCCAGACCTTTGTGCATCGCATCGCCTTCGCGGAACACCGAGAAGTTATGCTGCATACATTCCTGCAGCGCTTTACGAATCGCCACCGGATCTTCACCAGAGCGGGTGTTGTTCCAGCGGTTGAGGCGATCCAGCGAGCCTTCGATATCGGATTCGCTAGCGTCGCGCAGCGTGCCCTGCTCGGCAATGGATTCCTGCAGATGCAGGCCCGCCGCGCGGCCGAAGACCACCAGGTCGAGCAGCGAGTTGCCGCCCAGACGGTTGGCGCCGTGGACCGATACGCAGGCGATTTCGCCTACCGCGAACAGGCCCGGGATCACCACGTCTTCGCCCTTCTCATTCACGGTCAACGCCTGGCCGGTGACTTTGGTCGGGATACCGCCCATCATGTAGTGACAGGTTGGGATAACCGGGATCGGCTCTTTCACCGGATCGACGTGGGCAAAGGTACGGGAAAGTTCAAGGATACCCGGCAGACGAGATTCCAGAACCTCTTTACCGAGGTGATCCAGTTTCAGTTTCGCGTGCGGGCCCCACGGACCGTCGCAGCCGCGGCCTTCGCGGATTTCGATCATGATGGAACGCGCCACCACGTCACGGCCCGCAAGGTCTTTAGCGTTCGGGGCATAACGCTCCATAAAGCGTTCGCCGTGTTTGTTCAGCAGGTAACCGCCTTCGCCGCGGCAACCTTCGGTAACCAGAACCCCAGCCCCGGCGATACCGGTCGGGTGGAACTGCCACATTTCCATATCCTGCACCGGCACGCCGGCGCGGATGGCCATCCCGACGCCGTCACCCGTATTGATGTGGGCGTTGGTGGTGGACTGATAGATACGGCCTGCGCCGCCGGTCGCCAGCACGGTGGCGCGGGCTTTAAAGTAGACCACTTCGCCGGTCTCGATGCACAGGGCGGTACAACCGACTACCGCGCCGTCCTGGTTTTTCACCAGATCGAGGGCGTACCATTCGGAGAAGATAGTGGTGTGGTTTTTCAGGTTCTGCTGATACAGAGTGTGCAGCAGGGCGTGACCGGTACGGTCAGCCGCCGCCGCGGTACGCGCCGCCTGTTCGCCGCCGAAGTTCTTCGACTGGCCGCCAAACGGGCGCTGATAAATACGGCCATCGTCAAGACGAGAGAACGGCAGTCCCATGTGCTCCAGCTCAAGAATCGCTTCCGGGCCGGTCTTACACATGTATTCGATGGCGTCCTGGTCGCCGATATAGTCCGACCCTTTTACGGTGTCGTACATATGCCATTCCCAGTTATCTTCATGGGAGTTACCGAGCGCGACGGTAATGCCACCCTGCGCGGATACGGTATGGGAACGGGTAGGGAAAACTTTGGAGAGCAGTGCACAGGTCTGTCCGCTCTGGGAAATTTGCAGCGCCGCGCGCATACCTGCGCCGCCGGCACCGATGACAACAGCATCAAACTCTCTGACTGGCAATTTCATTACACACCCCACACCACAACAAATCCATAAAGAACGTAAGCCACCAGCGCCACAACGATAGCCAGTTGCAGAACCAGGCGCAGAGCCAGTGGTTTAACGTAGTCTGTTAACACCTGCCACATCCCGATCCAGGCATGGATGAGAATGGAAACGAGAGCCAGCAGAGTGAAGACCTTAGTGAAGCCGGAGGCAAAGAATCCGGTCCACACTTCCCATGAGATTTCACCGGTGGTGGCGAAGAAGCCAACCATGTAGATGATGTAGAGGGTCAGAACGATGGCGGTAGCACGGACCAGGATAAAGTCATGTACGCCGTTGCGTCCCAGTGCTGAGGCGTTGCTTACCATACGAGGACTCCTGCGAGAAGTGAAAGCACGACAGTAATAACAAAAGAAATTTTGGCGGAACGTTTCCCTGCTTCGAGGGTTTCGTCCAGGTAGCCAAAGTCCATCATCAGATGGCGAATACCGACAACGACGTGATAGGCCAGCGCGGTGAGAATGCCCCACATGATGAACTTCACAAAGAAGCTATCCATGATGGAGGCCGCCGTCAGAAAACCTTCTGGGGAGGAAAGGCTGGTGCCCAGCAGCCAAAGCAGAATTCCGACCGCCACGAAGGTGATGACACCGGAAACGCGATGGAGAATGGACGCTATCGCCGTGATTGGGAACCGTATCGTTTGTAGATCCAGATTGACAGGTCTTTGTTTTTTCACATTTCTTACCATGAATAACGCCCACATGCTGTTCTTATTGTTTCCTTCCTCCGGTCTGCTTGCGGGTCAGACAGCGTCCTTTCTATAACCAGAAGTCATGTTAAAACGTCTTTTCAGGCATTAAAACATCACTAAACAACGCTGGGTGGCTCGGGATTGCAGGGTGTTCCGGAGACCTGGCCGCAGTATAGGCCGTTCACAAAATCATTACAATTAACCTACATATAGTTTGTTGGGTTTTCTCCGGAACAGTGATCAAGGTCACGATACCAACATTTTTTTAATTTTTAATCACCTGATTTGACAAATATTAAACATTCTTGTTACAACCATTACCAGTTAAATGCAATAATGCTCAAAAGTTATGGGGTCACTCTTTCACCTGAGAATAAGTTATGTAACAGTGTGTCAGTATTGACCGATGTAATCAGGACAGTTATTAGTGGTATATAGGTTTTAATATTCGGACTGCTAAAACGCTGATTTGCTGTTGTTTCACCGCAGCCCTGAAGGACGTGCCATCAAGCGCCGTTGCTCTGTACCCTGCCCTTTTCGCTGACGCAGAGCTGTGTGCAACATAACAAACTGGTAACGTATGCAGGCGCGGGCCGAAAGCAAATCCACCACCCGGCAGTCTTAAGCAATAAAGGCGCTAAGGAGACCATAAATGTCTGATGCTAAAGCAAAAATCACCCTGGGTGGTGACACTGCTATTGAACTGGATGTGCTAAAAGGCACGCTCGGTCAGGATGTTATTGATATTCGTAGTCTTGGTTCAAAAGGCGTATTTACCTTTGACCCAGGTTTCACATCAACGGCTTCTTGTGAATCTAAAATTACGTTTATCGATGGTGACGAGGGGATCCTGCTGCACCGCGGCTTCCCGATCGACCAGTTAGCGACCGAATCTAATTATCTTGAAGTCTGTTATATCCTGCTGTACGGCGAAAAGCCGACCCAGGCCGAATATGACGAATTCAAAACTACCGTCACCCGCCACACCATGATTCATGAGCAGATCACCCGTCTGTTCCACGCGTTCCGTCGCGATTCCCACCCGATGGCGGTGATGTGCGGGATCACTGGCGCGCTGGCGGCGTTCTATCATGATTCCCTCGACGTGAATAACCCGCGTCACCGCGAGATTGCCGCCTACCGTCTGCTGTCCAAAATGCCAACCATGGCAGCCATGTGTTACAAGTATTCTATCGGCCAGCCGTTTGTTTATCCGCGCAACGACCTCTCCTACGCCGGCAACTTCCTGCGCATGATGTTTGCGACACCGTGCGAAGAGTATGAAGTCAATCCGGTGCTGGAGCGCGCGATGGATCGTATTCTGATCCTGCACGCCGATCACGAGCAGAACGCGTCGACCTCCACGGTACGTACCGCGGGCTCCTCCGGCGCTAACCCGTTCGCCTGTATCGCTGCGGGCATAGCCTCCCTGTGGGGACCGGCACACGGTGGCGCCAACGAAGCGGCGCTGAAAATGCTGGAAGAGATCAGCTCCGTTGAGCACATTCCGGAATTTGTTCGTCGTGCGAAAGACAAGAATGACTCTTTCCGCCTGATGGGCTTCGGCCATCGTGTTTACAAAAACTACGATCCGCGCGCCACCGTAATGCGTGAAACCTGCCATGAAGTGCTGAAAGAGCTGGGCACCAAAGACGACCTGCTGCAGGTGGCCATGGAGCTGGAGCATATCGCGCTGAACGATCCGTACTTCATCGAGAAGAAACTGTATCCGAACGTCGACTTCTACTCCGGTATCATCCTGAAAGCAATGGGTATTCCGTCCTCCATGTTTACCGTTATCTTCGCCATGGCGCGTACCGTGGGCTGGATTGCGCACTGGAACGAAATGCACAGCGATGGCATGAAGATCGCCCGTCCGCGTCAGCTGTATACCGGCTACGCCAAACGCGATTTCCAGTCCGACATTAAGCGTTAATCTCACTGTCCGGATCATAAAAACGCGCCTGCTGGCGCGTTTTTTTATGCCTGATAACGCGCTTCATGCTGAAATCGCCCGCCAGCCGGCTTAATGCTGGCATCCTGGACACCAGTAAAATGGCCGCGAGGAGAGCGTCGTCTTCTCAATGATTCCCCCACAGCGTTCGCACCTTTCCCCATCGCGATGGAAGACCTTAAAGCGAAACAGCGCGCCATGATGCTTGTTGTCATCCACCAGACCGCGAGTACGATAGGACAGCCGCGGGATATCGAGCAGCGCGTGCGCCAGCGCATCCAGCTGACTGTCGCTCAGTTCAGCGGCTTTACGCTTCCCGCTTAATCCCACCTGCCAGAGAATTTCCACCCGCAGATAGTTTCCGAGCCCGGCAAGAAAAGCCTGATCCAGCAGCAGGCCGGAAAACTGACGATTGCGGAATTTGGCCGACAGCAGCCGCGCTTTCACCTGCTCCGCGGTTAACGTCATGTCCAGCACGTCCGGTCCGACGCGCAGCAAGAACGGATGGTTGGCAACCTGCTCCGCCGTGAGGATATCAATGTCCGACGCGCTGTAGAGCAAAATCGCCTTGCTGGCGGTCTGCAGCCTGACGCGCAGTACGCGGTTCGATTGCGGCTCAACGCCGGCATCCACCACGCGCCAGACGCCGTACAGCTGGTTATGGCTATACAGGGTCAATCCGCCGGAGAAGTGGGTTAGCAGGGCCTTGCCGCGGGTGGCGATATGGGTCACCCGCTGACCAGTTAGCTGAGTTTGATAGGGTTGCAACTGAGGAAAGGCGAACCAAACGTTGGTTAAGGGTTCGCCTTTGATTGCCGCCTCCAGTTTATCCGCCGCACGGCGGATCTCCGGACCTTCCGGCATACTGTCATCCTTCTGTTAATGGGTGGCGCCGCCGCCAATTTTGACATCGTCATCCTGTTCAAGGGCGACGGCAATCGCCGTTTCCAGCGCCGCGCGTACCGTCGCGACCGACATACTCGCCTCGCCGGGGTGGGCCGCCGCCTGTTCAGGCAGATACGGAATATGGATAAAACCGCCCTTCTGTCCGCGTTTTCCCTGCAGCTGATGCAGCAAACCATACATCACGTGATTGCAGACGAAGGTGCCCGCGGTTTGCGACACCGAGGCCGGGATCCCCTGCTGGCGCAGCGCGCTGACGATCGCTTTGATCGGCAGCGTACTGAAGCAGGCCGCAGGGCCATTAGCGACGATCGGCTCATCGATCGGTTGCTGGCCTTTATTGTCGGGGATCCGCGCATCATCGACATTGATCGCTACACGTTCGACGGTGATATCGACACGGCCGCCGGCCTGTCCGACGGCAATCGTCAGCCGCGGTTGATAGGTTTCCAGCGCCGCCTTCAGCACCGTCAGCGCTTCGCCGAATACGCAGGGTAACTGTTTAGCCACCACCTGCTGTCCGCGAATAATCATGCCATCCAGCTGCTTAACCACTTCCCATGAAGGGTTAACCGTTTCGCCGCCGAACGGCTCAAAACCGGTAATCAATACGCCAGCCATCATCCCTCCTTACAGGAACATCAGGAAATAGAGTAAGAATACATTGACGATAAGCAGCAGGATACCGGTCGGTATCTGGGCTTTAATCACCGCGTTTTTATCCGGCAATTCCAGCAGCGCCGCCGGGACAATATTGAAGTTCGCCGCCATCGGCGTCATCAGTGTGCCGCAGTAGCCGGAAAACATACCAATCGCCGCCATTACCGCCGGATTGCCGCCGTGCTGCAGGACTAAAATCGGAATGCCAACTCCGGCGGTCACAATCGGGAAAGCGGCAAAGGCGTTGCCCATCACCATTGTCAGCACCGCCATGCCGATGGCATACACAGCCACGGCGATAAAGCGGTTATCGACCGCCAGATAGTGCTCGGTCAGCCATGAAATGCTGGTTCCGACGCCCGCTGCGGTAAACAGCAGCCCCAGCACCGCGAGGATTTGCGGCAGGATAAAGGCCCAGCCGACGGAATCAAGCAAACGGCGCGCTTCCTGCATTGGCTGCGCCACCGTTTCATGCGTCATACGAATCGCCATCGCCAGGCCAATCAGCGTACCGACAGTCATCGAGAACAGAGTAATCAGCGTCGCGTGGTTGCCCGGCCCGAAGAGCGCCACCTGCCATGAGGGCAGATTGTTAAACAGCAGTACGCCAATGACGGTGACGACCGGAATCGCCAGCGCCGGAAAGAAAAGTTTGTTGCCGAGGCGTTTCGCGCTGGTGGTTTTCTCTTCCTGGGTACGCTGATGGTAGCTGCCGAGGCGCACGCCGCCAAAACCGGCGATCAGCGCCAGGACGACCACCACCCCGCCGACAGCGATATTCACCGTACGCTTATCGCCCACCAGTTGATATGTCCAGTCGCCGAGCAAGAACACCAGCCCGTACAGGCCCCAGAACAGACCGGTTGTCAGACGCCGCGGATTGCTTTTGTCGCGCCAGGACATGATAGCCACGACCAGCAGTACCGCGCCGGCCAGCCAGTATAAATAGGTTTGCTGGAAATTCATGCCGCACCGCCTTTCGCCTGTCCGGCGTTTATCCGGTCCAGCTCGCGCTGGAGATGGCGATCGAGTCGCCACAGGCGCGCGGCGTGGATCAGAAAGGCGCAGATCGCCGTCGGGATCCCCCACAGGGCAATATGCAACGGTTCTGTCTGGATCCCACCCGACTCCAGCATAAAGTTGTGCATGAAGATGATCGCGCCGAAGGCGACAAAAATATCTTCGCCGAAGAACAGCCCGACGTTATCGGTTGCCGCCGACATCGCGCGCAGGCGGTAGCGTACATTGCCCGGCAGCGGGCCAAAGCGCTTTTCCGCCGCCCCCTCCGCCATCGGCGCCAGCAGCGGGCGCACCATTTGCGGATGTCCGCCGAGGCTGGTCAACCCCAGAGCGGCGGTGGCTTCGCGCACAAACAGATAGACGATCAGCAGACGTCCGGCGGTCGCGCTATGGATCTTCGCGATCCACGCCTGCGCCCGCTCTTTCAGACCATGGCGCTCCAGCAGCCCGATCACCGCCAGCGGCAGCAGCAGAATAAACGGCAGATTACGGGTATTCAGGAAGCCCTCGCCCAGTTTCTCCAGAATAGTGGCTATTGGCATATGCGCCGCCACGCCGGTGACGATCCCGGAGATAATCACCACCAGCACCGGGTTAAAGCGTAATACAAAACCGACCACAATCACGGCAATGCCGATTAGCGGCCAGAGGGATATCGCCTCTTGCATAATAACGTCCTGTTCAGTTGTGAGTATTGTGAGTGTTGTTAATTATTTGATTTAATTATTATTAATAACTTAGGCGGACTATTACTCGAGGTCCGCGCTGACGTCGATATTCCGCCCGGCAAACGCGGCGCGCAAGCGTCGGGCGAAATCGAGCGCGTGAGCGCCATCGCCATGCAGGCAGACCGTTTCCGCCTTAACATGCGCCCATTCGCCGCTCAGGCTGCGCACCCGATTGTGCTGCACCATTTCCAGCGTTTGCGCCAGCGCCTGCTCTTCGCTCTCAATCAGCGCGCCCGGTTGGCTGCGCGGCACCAGGCTGCCGTCGGCCTGATAGCCGCGATCGGCGAAGACTTCCTGGCGCGTCGTCAACTGATAATGCTGTCCGGCGCGGATAAGCTCGCTGCCCGCCAGCCCAACCAGCACCAGGTCGGCGTCGGCATCGCGCACCGCACGGGCGATAGCGTCGGCCAAAGGCGGCTCTTTCGCCGCCTGGTTGTACAACATGCCATGCGGTTTGACGTGCCGCAGCTCGCCCCCCTGGGCGTGTACGATTGCCGCCAGCGCGCCAATTTGGTACAGCACCTGGGCGTAGACCGTCTCTGGCGGTAACTGCATCGCGGTTCGACCGAAATTTTCCCGGTCCGGGAAGCTCGGGTGTGCGCCAATAGCGACGCCGTTTTTCAGCGCCTCGCGCACGCATTGCTGCATGAGAACCGCATCGCCGGCGTGAAAGCCGCAGGCGATATTGGCGGAAGAGACCAGCTGCAGCAGCGCGCTATCGCTGGCGCAGCCTTCGCCGAGGTCGGCATTTAAATCAATTTTCATCGCTTAATCTCCAGGCCAGTTGTTCAAGGTAGCGCTGCTGGTCGGCGCGCGCTTTTAGCGCTTCCTCCAGCGAACAGGGGACGAAATGGATCGGCTGACCTAGCGGAATTTGCGCCAGTTGGTACATATCGGCTTCAATAATGCAGGCTATACGCGGATAGCCGCCGGTGGTTTGCGCATCGTTCATCAACACAATCGGCTGGCCGTTATGCGGTACCTGTACCACGCCGGGCAGCAGGCCATGAGAGAGCATTTCCCGGTCGGTTGTGCGCCTGAGCGGCTGCCCCTGCAGGCGGTAGCCCATACGGTTGCTCTGCGGACTCAGCTTCCACGGCGAGCGCCAGAAAGACTCCTGCGACACGCTGTCGAATTCGTGATACTCCGGCCCCGGCAGCGCGCGAATAATATTGCCTATCGGCAGCTGTTTAACGCCGCGCGAGGCGCTAAAGCGGCGGGACGATTTCCCAATCTTCACTTGATCGCCATCCTGCAACCGGCGCCCTTCGATTCCGCCGATACCGACTTTCAGATCGGTAGAGCGGGAACCTAAAACTTCAGGGACATCAATACCGCCCGCGACCGCCAGATAGCTGCGGATCCCATGCTGAGGATTTTTCAGCACCAGCCGCTGCCCGGCCTTCGCCTCCATTCGCCAGCCCAACCAGACCGGCGCGCCGTCGAGCGTCGCTTCACAGGCGGCGCCGGTCAACGCGAACCAGCAGTGGCGGGTGAACTGCACATCGATCTGACCCAGCGTAATTTCCAGCGCCGCCGCCTCCGGCGCATTGCCCACCAGCAGATTGGCAATGGTCATCGCCGGTTTATCCAGCGCGCCGCAGCGGCTAATCCCCCACTGGCGCTGGCCTTCCCGGCCGCCATCCTGTACCGAGGTATACATGCCGGCGCGGATAAATTTCAACATACCCCCTCCTTCTGCGGCACAAAGCGCACGCGATCGCCGGAACGCAGCAGCACCGGCTCTTCACGTTTTGGATCGAATAATGCCAGCGGCGTGCGCCCCAGCAGCTGCCAGCCGCCCGGCGTCGCCAGCGGATAAATACCGGTTTGCGATCCGCCGATACCGACGGATCCCGCCGGTACCAGTACGCGCGGCTCGGCGCGACGCGGCATCGCCAGCTGCTCCGGCAGGCCGCCAAAATACGGAAACCCCGGCTGGAAACCTAGAAACCACACCATATACTCCACCGAAGAGTGCAGTTCGACCACCTGCTTTTCGCTCAACCCGCTATGGCGCGCGACGTCGCCAAGATCTGGCCCCGCCTCGCCGCCGTAGATAACCGGGATACTTATCTCACGGGATTCCGGCTCCAGCGCATCGCTCTCTTCCCACCAGCGCTGCAGCTTGTCAATCGCCTCCCACGCCATCTCCTGCGGACGACGCAGCACAACGGTGATGTTGTTCATCCCCGGGATCACTTCAACCACCTCTTCGCGATCGGTCAACCGCTGCGTCAGGCCCCAGATACGTTTTTGGCTCTCCAGGGTCACCGGAGGCTCAAGCTCCAGGACCACCGCCGTTTCACCTAACAGATAACAACGCGCTCGCTGCACTTTCTTCTCTCCCGTCAGGCAGGGTTAGGAATATCAATAAAGGTAACATCCAGATCGGTCGTTTCCGTCAGCCATTCGCTGAGGGCGCGAATGCCGCCCCGCTCGGTGGCGTGGTGGCCGGCGGCATAAAAATGCAGGCCCTGCTCGCGGGCAGAGTGAATAGTTTGTTCCGACACTTCGCCGGTGATAAAGGCGTCCACGCCAAAGCGCGCCGCGGCGTCGATAAAGCTCTGGCCGCCGCCGGTACACCAGGCGACGCGGCTGACGGTGTCCGGCCCGGTATCGCCGCACCACAGCGGCTTGCGCCCCAGTCGCGCTTCGATCCACGAGGCCAGTTCGAGGCCGGAAACCGGCATCGACAGCTCGCCCCAAGGCACCAGCGGTTCGATTTCACCGAGCACGTTAATTCCCAGCAGATGCGCCAGCTGCGCGTTATTGCCCAGCTCCGGATGGGCATCCAGCGGCAGGTGCCAACCGTAGAGATTGATATCGTTGGCCAGCAGGGTTTTCAGGCGACGGCGCTTCATGCCGCGGATCACTGGCGATTCGTTTTTCCAGAAATAGCCGTGATGAACAATCACCGCATCCGCCTGCAGACGGACGGCCTCATCCAGCAGCGCCTGGCAGGCCGTCACTCCGGTGACGATCTTGTGCACCGTTTCGCGTCCTTCCACCTGCAGACCGTTAGGGGCGAAGTCACTGATGGCCGCACTATTGAGCTTGTCGTTAATCAGTTGTTCCAGTTCGCTATTTTTCATCGCCACTCCAGCAGATAATCAGGTTATACAAAGGCATAACATAACCATATCCATTCGGGTCGTCGATAGTCCGCTACCGTCACTGACCATGACTTTTTAACGAATCCCGCAATTTGTCTATTCATCCCGCCGCGCATTAGTGTATATTTATGCACTAATAAAGCATATTAAATAATCAGAAAGCCCCTCAAGCCATGAATATGACTGATAAATCGCTATTCATGCAGAACGATCGACTTTCGCTTTACGCCAGGAAACACACTTCATATGCAGACAACATCATCGCAGCCGCGGGCGATCTACTACGTCGTGGCGCTGCAAATCTGGGAGTACTTTAGCTTTTACGGCATGCGCGCCCTGCTGATCCTCTATCTCACCAATCAGCTCAAATATGACGATAACCATGCCTACGCCCTGTTCAGCGCCTACTGTTCGCTGGTCTATGTGACGCCGATCCTCGGCGGCTATCTGGCCGATAAGCTGTTAGGCAACCGGATGGCGGTCATACTCGGCGCGCTGCTGATGGCCATTGGCCATCTGGTGCTCGGGGCCAGCGAAACCGCTCCGCTTTTCCTGTACCTGTCGCTGGCGATCATCGTCTGCGGCTACGGGTTGTTTAAATCCAACGTCAGCTGTCTGCTGGGCGAGCTGTACGAACCCGCCGATCCGCGTCGCGATGGCGGCTTTTCGCTGATGTATGCCGCCGGCAATATCGGCTCGATTATCGCGCCGATCGCCTGCGGCTACGTACAGGAGGAGTATAGCTGGGCGATGGGCTTTGCCCTGGCGGCCATCGGCATGGTCGCGGGGCTGGTGATTTTCCTCTGCGGCAACCGTCATTTCCAGCATACCGCTGGCGTCAACCGCCAGGCGCTGTGCGCGCGCCGCTTCCTGCTGCCGAACTGGGGCTGGCTGCTGGTGTTGCTGGTTACCGCCCCGCTGCTGATTGCGGTACTGTTCTGGCAGGAGTGGTCGGTGTATGCCCTGATCGTGGCCACGGCCATTGGCCTCGCGGTACTGGCGCGGATCTACCTGCGCGCCGAAACCGATAAACAGCGCAAGGATCTGCGCCTGATCGTCGTCCTGACCGCCTTCAGCCTGCTGTTCTGGGCCTTCGCCCAACAGGGCGGGAGCTCCATCAGCCTGTATATTGACCGCTTCGTTAACCGCCATATCATGAGCTACGAAGTCCCTACCGCTATGTTCCAGTCAATCAACGCCTTCGCGGTGATGCTCTGCGGGATGGTGCTGGCGTGGCTGGTGAAAGAGAGCGTGAACGGCAATCGCACCGTGCGCATCTGGGGGAAATTTGCCCTCGGTCTGGGCCTGATGAGCGCCGGGTTCTGCATTTTGACCCTCAGCGCCCGCTGGTCGGCGGCCTATGGTCAGTCGTCCATGCCGCTGATGGTGCTGGGTCTGGCGGTGATGGGCTTTGCCGAACTGTTTATCGACCCGGTCGCGATGTCGCAGATCACCCGCATTGAGATCCCGGGTGTCACTGGGGTGCTGACCGGTATCTATATGCTGCTCTCAGGGGCCATCGCCAACTATCTGGCCGGCGTTATCGCCGACCAGACCTCGCAGGCGTCATTCGACGCCGCCGGAGCGGTGAACTACTCCATTGACGCCTACATTACCGTCTTCAGCCAGATCACCTGGGGCGCGCTGGCCTGCGTCGGCGTGGTGCTGGTCATCTGGCTGTATCATTCGCTGAAAGTCAGGACCCGCCGTCTGGCGGTGGAGTAATTCCTTTTCTGGCGGCCTCCCAGGCCGCCAGCGTCTCCTGCCGCGCCTGCTTGTGATCAACTATCGGGCGCGAATAGTCCAGCGTGATCCCTTGTTTATCCGCCCACGCCCACGGCTGATGCAGGGCCTTCTCCGGCACCTTTGCCAGCTCCGGCAGCCAGCGACGTATAAACACCCCCTGTTTATCAAACTTTTCGCCCTGGGTGGTGGGGTTAAATATGCGGAAATAGGGCGCGGCGTCGGTGCCCGTTGAAGCCGCCCACTGCCAGCCGCCGTTATTCGCCGCCAGGTCGCCATCAATCAGCTGGCTCATGAAATAGCGCTCGCCCGCCCGCCAGTCGAGGCGCAAATCTTTGGTCAGGAAGCTGGCGACAATCATGCGTAACCGGTTATGCATCCAGCCGGTGGCGTTAAGCTGGCGCATGGCGGCATCAACAATCGGAAAACCGGTCTCCCCGCGCTGCCAGGCCTGTAGGGCGGCCTCCTCTGCGCGCCAGGCGACCTTATCTGTCCAGGCAGTAAATGGCCGCCCTTTACAGAGCTTCGGATAGTAGACCATCAGATGGCGGTAAAACTCGCGCCAGATCAGCTCGTTAAGCCAGGTGGCGCCGGCTCCGCCGTCCAGCGCGGCGGGATGTTCCGTCAGAAGACGATGCAGGCACTGGCGGGGGGACAGCACGCCGATGGCCAGGCAGGGCGACAGTCGACTGGTCCCTTCCACGGCCGGGAAGTCGCGCTGCCCCTCGTAATCCGCCGCCGCTTGCTGACAAAACGCGCGCAGACGCGCCAGCGCCGTTTTTTCATCCGCGGCAAACAGCAGCCCGTCGAACGGCGTTTGCGGGTAGTTAAGCTCAGGCAGCGGCGGCGCCTGGCAGGCAGGCGCCTGGCGCGGCTTCGGGGCCGCCACGCACGCCGGCAGTCCGTCCCGCAGACGGCGAATAAACGCATTTTTAAACGGGGTGAAGACTTTATACATTTCGCCGCCACCGGTCAGTACGCTGCCGGGCGGCAACAGGACGCTGTCGTCAAAGCCCTGGCAAATCACGTCGCGCAAGGTGTTCTCAACGGCGGCATCGCGCTGGCGTTCATTGAATTCGTACTGATAGTTGTAGAACAGGTGACTGACCTGATGCTGCTGGCAAAACTCGGCCAGCCGTTCGACGCTGGCGGTAAAATCGTCCGCCTCTTCTACCCACAGCGGTATGCCCCGTTCCGCCAGCGCGGCATGCAGACTCTGTAAATGGCTGGCGATAAAAGCGGCCTGCCGTGGCGCCAGGTGATGTTCACGCCACTGCCCCGGGGTGGCGATATACAGCGCCAGCACCTGCGCCTGCGGATCGCGGCAGGCGGCAGCCAGCGCCAGGTTATCGTGAATGCGTAAATCCGTGCGTAACCAGACCAGATGGGTGGCCATATCACTCCTTATTATCCATCAGCAATAATCATCTTATGATCTAAGCCGGCAAAAATAGCGCGCTCCGGCAAAATACGCACCTGCCAATTCCAAGGCGGCGCATAAAAACGAGTGTAGACAAGCGGCGAAAAAAAACCGCCGGGGCAACCCGGCGGTCTTGTTATTTTCTTCGCAGCAGGAGGATTAATAGAAATCGTGAGCGGCTTTCTCCGCCTGCGCCATCCACACCGGCTGCTCGCTGGTTTTCGACCACACCCGGTGCAGCCAGCTGTAGTAGCGGGCGCGATCTTTCCAGAACAGCATCACCGGCAGCGCCGCGACGCCAGCCACGACGGCGAAAGCACGACGCAGCAAAATAATATGAGCAGGATAAGCTTTGTACAACGCCATCATTTCTCTCCCCTTTGTCAGGCCGGCAAGCAGCGCCGGTAAAATTAATCATGTTTGTCTGAGCAAAATAATACCGCTCTGCTTGTAATTTTACTACTCATCCGACCACTAAAAAACACGTATTTATACTTAATTTACATTCGCCACGTAAATTAGTTACGAAAAAGTTAAATTAATACTAACCATCAGTTAATTTGTGCCTTTGTCATTTTTATACTTTTTTTACACCGCACCCGCGGATTTTTGCGAAATCTTTGCGCCGTAATTTCTATCCTCCAGGTAAATCGAAAACACACCCGGAGGTGGATTGTGACTGCAGGCGTACTCACTGGCGTTGGGCTGGTGTTCCTGTTACTGGCTTATCTGGTTTATGCCTTGATACATGCGGAGGCATTCTGATGGCTGCCCAGGGATTTTTATTATTAGCCAGCTATCTGCTGGTATTGCTGGTGCTGGCGCGCCCGCTGGGGATGTGTCTGGCAAGAATGGTGAACGATATCCCGCTTCCCGGCCTGGCCGGCGTCGAGCGCGTCCTGTGGCGCGTGGCCGGGATCCGCGCCGAGGAGATGGGTTGGCTGCAGTATTTGCTGGCGATCCTGCTGTTTAACGCCCTCGGCGGCCTGGCCCTGTTTGCCCTGCTGATGCTCCAGGGCGTGTTGCCGTTTAACCCGCAGCATCTGCCGGGATTGTCATGGGATCTGGCGCTCAACACGGCGGTCAGCTTTGTCAGCAATACCAACTGGCAGGCTTACGCCGGCGAAAGCACCATGAGCTATCTCAGCCAGATGGTCGGCCTGACGGTGCAGAATTTCCTCTCTGCCGCCACCGGCATCGCCGTGGTATTCGCCCTGACCCGCGCCTTCGCCCGGCAGAAAATGTCCACCCTTGGCAATGCCTGGGTCGACCTGACGCGCATTACCCTGTGGCTGCTGCTGCCGCTCTCTCTGCTGGTGGCCCTGTTCTTTATTCAGCAGGGTGTGCCGCAGAATCTGCTGGCCTACCAGCCCTTTACCACCCTCGAAGGGGCGCACCAGCTGTTGCCGATGGGGCCTGTCGCCTCGCAGGAAGCGATTAAGCTGCTGGGCACCAACGGCGGCGGTTTCTTTAACGCCAACTCCGCTCACCCGTTTGAAAACCCGACCGCGCTGACCAATCTCGTGCAGATGCTGGCGATCTTCCTGATCCCGGCAGCACTGTGCTTCGCCTTCGGCGAGGTAGTGAGCGATCGCCGCCAGGGGCGCGCCATCCTGTGGGCAATGACGCTGATCTTTATCCTCTGCGTCGCCGTGGTGATGTGGGCGGAAACTCGCGGCAACCCCCACCTGCTGACGCTGGGCGCTGACAGTAGCCTGAATATGGAAGGTAAAGAGAGTCGCTTCGGTATTCTCGCCAGCAGTCTGTTCGCGGTGATCACCACTGCCGCCTCCTGCGGCGCGGTCAATGCCATGCATGACTCCTTCACCGCGCTGGGCGGCATGGTGCCGATGTGGCTGATGCAGATTGGCGAAGTGGTGTTCGGCGGCGTCGGTTCGGGCCTGTACGGCATGCTGCTGTTCGTTATGCTGGCGGTGTTTATCGCCGGGCTGATGGTCGGCCGCACCCCGGAGTACCTCGGGAAGAAAATCGATGTCCGGGAAATGAAAATGATCGCCCTCGCCATTCTGGTCACCCCGACGCTGGTGCTGCTTGGCACGGCGCTGGCGATGATGACCGACGCCGGCCGCGCCGGGATGTTCAACCCTGGACCGCACGGCTTTAGCGAAGTGCTGTACGCCGTCACCTCGGCGGCCAATAACAACGGCAGCGCCTTCGCGGGCCTGGGCGCGGCGACGCCGTTCTGGAACCTGCTGCTGGCGTTCTGCATGCTGGTCGGCCGCTTCGCCGTCATCATTCCGGTGATGGCCATCGCCGGCTCGCTGGTGGCGAAGAAAATTCAACCGGCCAGCCCCGGCACCCTGGCCACCCACGACGCCCTGTTTATCGGTTTACTGATCGGCACCGTGCTGCTGGTGGGCGCCCTGACCTTTATTCCTGCGCTGGCGCTTGGCCCGCTGGCTGAACACTTTTCCTTACTTTGAGCGATGCGGAGCACCCTGTTATGAGTCGCAAACAATTAGCCCTGCTGGAGCCGACGCTGGTGCGCCAGGCGCTGCTGGATGCCGTGAAAAAACTCAACCCTATGGTGCAATGGCGCAATCCGGTGATGTTTATCGTCTGGGTGGGCAGTCTGTTAACCACCCTGCTGGCGATCGCCATGGCTGGCGGCGCCCTGACCGGTAGCGCCACCTTTACCGCCGCCGTCAGCATCTGGCTGTGGTTTACCGTGCTGTTCGCTAACTTTGCCGAAGCGATGGCGGAAGGCCGCAGCAAAGCCCAGGCCAACAGCCTGAAAGGGGTGAAAAAAACGGCCTTCGCCCGCAAACTGCGCGCCCCGCAGCATGACGCGACGGTCGACCACGTGCCAGCGGAAGACCTGCGCAAAGGCGACGTGGTGCTGGTGGAAGCCGGGGATATTATCCCCTGCGATGGCGAAGTCATCGAAGGCGGCGCCTCGGTGGACGAAAGCGCCATTACCGGCGAGTCTGCCCCGGTGATCCGTGAATCCGGTGGCGATTTTGCCTCGGTGACCGGCGGGACACGCATTCTCTCCGACTGGCTGGTGATCCGCTGCAGCGTGAACCCGGGAGAAACCTTCCTCGACCGGATGATCGCCATGGTGGAAGGCGCCCAGCGCCGTAAAACGCCGAACGAGATCGCCCTGACGATCCTGCTGATCGCCCTGACGCTAGTGTTCCTGCTGGCCACCGCCACCATCTGGCCCTTCTCGGCGTGGAGCGGCAATGCGGTCAGCGTTACCGTACTGGTCGCCCTGCTGGTGTGCCTGATCCCGACCACCATCGGAGGGCTGCTGTCGGCCATCGGCGTCGCCGGGATGAGCCGTATGCTCGGCGCCAACGTGATCGCCACCAGCGGCCGCGCGGTGGAAGCCGCTGGCGACGTCGATGTTCTGCTGCTGGATAAAACCGGGACTATTACTCTCGGCAACCGCCAGGCCTCCGCCTTCCTGCCGACGCGCGGCGTGGAAGAGCGAACCCTCGCCGACGCCGCCCAGCTCTCCTCGCTGGCGGATGAAACCCCTGAGGGGCGCAGCATCGTGGTGCTGGCGAAACAGCGCTTTAACCTGCGCGAACGCGATCTGCAGTCGCTGCACGCCACCTTTGTCCCCTTTACCGCGCAAACGAGGATGAGCGGCATCAATATCGATCAGCGCATGATCCGCAAAGGGTCGGTGGACGCCATTCGCCGCCACGTGGAGGCCAACGGCGGCCACTTTCCTGCCGATGTCGATAAACAGGTGGAAGAGGTCGCCCGCCAGGGGGCCACGCCGCTGGTGGTCGCCGAAGGCGAAAAGGTGCTGGGGATTATTGCGCTCAAAGATATCGTCAAAGGCGGCATCAAAGAACGTTTCGCCCAGCTGCGCAAAATGGGCATTAAAACGGTGATGATCACCGGCGATAACCGCCTGACCGCCGCGGCGATCGCCGCCGAGGCCGGCGTCGATGATTTCCTCGCCGAAGCGACGCCGGAAGCCAAGCTGGCGCTGATCCGCCAGTACCAGTCGGAAGGTCGGCTGGTGGCGATGACCGGCGACGGCACCAACGACGCGCCCGCGCTGGCTCAGGCCGACGTGGCGGTGGCCATGAACTCCGGCACCCAGGCGGCGAAGGAAGCGGGCAACATGGTCGACCTGGATTCCAACCCCACCAAGCTGATTGAGGTGGTCCATATCGGCAAACAGATGTTAATGACGCGCGGCTCGCTGACCACCTTCAGTATTGCCAACGACGTGGCGAAATATTTCGCCATTATTCCGGCGGCGTTTGCCGCGGTCTATCCTCAGCTGGCCATGCTGAACGTGATGGGCCTGCATTCGCCCTCATCGGCGATCCTCAGCGCCGTTATCTTCAACGCGCTGATCATCGTCTTCCTGATCCCGCTGGCCCTGAAAGGCGTCAGCTATCGCCCGCTCTCCGCCTCGGCGATGCTGCGCCGCAACCTGTGGATCTACGGCCTCGGCGGTCTGCTGGTGCCCTTTATCGGTATTAAAGCCATCGACCTGCTGCTGACCCTGAGCGGTCTGGTGTGAGGAACAAACTATGTCATTGATTCGTCCAGCACTTGTGCTATTTATTCTGTTAACGCTGCTCACCGGCGGCGTCTATCCTCTGCTTACCACCAGCCTGGGACAATGGTGGTTTAACTCACAGGCCAACGGCTCGCTGATCCGCCTGAACGGTGAAGTGCGCGGCTCGGCGCTGATTGGCCAGAACTTCACCGCCGCAGGCTATTTCCAGGGCCGCCCGTCGGCCACCGCGGAGACGGCGGATAATCCCATGGCCTCTGGCGGCAGCAACCTCGCCGCCAGCAACCCGGCGCTGGATAAAGCGGTGAGCGAGCGCGTGCAGGCCCTGCGCGCCGCCAACCCGGACGCCGACCCGCGGGTGCCGGTCGAACTGGTCACCACCTCGGCGAGCGGTCTCGATAACAACCTGACTCCGGCCGCCGCGCTGTGGCAGGTGCCCCGGGTGGCTCAAGCGCGCCAGCTGAGCGTTGAGCAGGTAACCCAGTTGGTGAATCAGGCCACACAAACCCCGCTGCTGAGCTTCCTTGGCCAGCCGGTGGTCAATATACTGCAACTCAATATGGCGCTGGATGCCCTGAAGGATAAGTAAATGAGTGACGAGCCGCTGCGCCCGGACCCTGACCGCCTGCTGCAGCACACCGCCGCCCCGCATCGCGGCAAACTGAAAGTGTTCTTTGGCGCCTGCGCCGGGGTGGGGAAAACCTGGGCGATGCTGGCGGAAGCGCAGCGGCTGCGCGCCCAGGGGCTGGATATTCTGATTGGCGTGGCGGAGACCCACGGCCGTAAAGAGACCGCCGCGATGCTGCAGGGCCTAAGCACTCTGCCGCCGCGGCGGCTTGCCCATCGCGGGCGGTACGTCTATGAGTTCGATCTCGACGCCGCCCTCGCCCGCCGTCCGGCGCTGATTCTGGTGGATGAGCTGGCGCACAGCAATGCGCCAGGCTCCCGCCATCCAAAGCGCTGGCAGGATGTGGATGAACTGCTGGAGGCCGGGATAGATGTTTTCACTACCGTTAACGTCCAGCATCTGGAAAGCCTGAATGACGTCGTCAGCGGGATCACCGGCGTGCAGGTGCGGGAGACGGTTCCCGATCCCTTCTTTGACGCCGCGGACGACGTGGTGCTGGTAGACCTCCCCCCTGACGATCTGCGCCAGCGGCTCAATGAGGGCAAAGTCTACATCGGCGGCCAGGCCGAGCGCGCTATCGAAAACTTTTTCCGCAAGGGCAATCTGATTGCGCTGCGCGAGCTGGCCCTGCGCCGCACCGCCGACCGCGTCGATGAGCAGATGCGCGCCTGGCGCGACCGCCAGGGCCAGGAGAAAGTCTGGCACACCCGCGATGCGATCCTGCTCTGTATCGGGCACAACACCGGCAGCGAAAAGCTGGTGCGCGCCGCCGCCCGGCTCGCCGCCCGCCTGGGCAGCGTCTGGCATGCGGTGTATGTCGAGACCCCTTCCCTGCACCGGCTGCCGGAAGGCCGGCGGCGGGCTATTCTCGCCGCGCTGCGTCTGGCCCAGGAGCTGGGGGCCGAAACCGCCACCCTCTCCGACCCGTCGGAAGAGAAAGCGGTCCTCCATTACGCCCGCGAACATAACCTCGGCAAAATCGTCATTGGCCGCCAAAGCAAGCGCCGCTGGTGGGATCGCAGCGGCTTCGCCGATCGTCTGGCTCGCCATGCGCCGGACCTCGATCTGGTGGTGATCGCCCTCGATGAGAAACCCTTCCCCCTTGCCGCACGCGCCAGCGACAGCCGTCCGGCGCTGGAGAAATGGCGCCTGCAGCTGCAGGGCTGCGCGGTGGCGGTGGCGCTATGCGCCATCATTACCCTGGTGGCCATGCAGTGGTTGATGGCTTTCGAAGCCGCCAACCTGGTGATGCTCTATCTGCTGGGGGTGGTGATCATCGCCCTGGTCTATGGCCGCTGGCCGTCGGTGCTGGCGACGGTGATCAACGTCATCAGCTTCGATCTCTTTTTTGTCGCCCCGCGCGGGACGCTGGCGGTGTCGGATGTCCAGTATCTGCTCACCTTCGGCGTGATGCTCACCGTGGGCCTGCTTATCGGCAACCTCACCGCCGGCGTGCGCTACCAGGCGCGGGTGGCGCGCTACCGTGAACGCCGTACCCGCCATCTGTATGAGATGTCTAAAGCGCTGGCGGTGGGTCGCAGCCAGCAGGATATCGCCACCACCAGCGAGCGATTTATCGCCTCCACCTTTCAGGCCCGCAGCCAGCTGCTGCTCCCGGACGCCCAGGGAAAACTGCTGCCCTTAACCCACCAGCCAGGGCTGACCCCGTGGGATGATGCCATCGCCCGCTGGAGCTTTGATAAGGGCCAACTTGCCGGCGCCGGCACCGATACCCTGCCCGGCGTGCCGTATCAGATCTTGCCCCTGAAGAGCGCCGCCCGCACCTGGGGACTACTGGTGGTGGAACCGGAGAATCTGCGCCAATTGATGATCCCGGAGCAGCAGCGGCTGCTGGAGACCTTTACCCTGCTGGTGGCCAGCGCTCTGGAGCGCCTCACCCTGACCGCCAGCGAAGAGCAGGCCCGTCTGACCAGCGAGCGGGAAAGCCTGCGTAACTCGCTGCTCGCCGCCCTGTCGCACGATCTGCGTACTCCGCTGACCGTGCTGTTTGGCCAGGCGGAAATTCTGACCCTCGATCTGGCCAGCGAAGGTTCAAAACATGCCCCGCAGGCCAACGAAATCCGCCAGCATGTGCTCAACACCACCCGGCTGGTGAACAATCTGTTGGATATGGCGCGGATCCAGTCCGGCGGCTTTAATCTGCATAAGGAGTGGCTGACGCTGGAGGAAGTGGTCGGCAGCGCGCTGCGCATGCTCGAGCCAAGCCTCGGCGGCCAGCATATTCAGCTGGATTTACCCGATCCCCTCCAGCTGGTGCATGTCGACGGGCCGCTGTTCGAGCGGGTGCTGATCAACCTGCTGGAAAATGCCCATAAGTATGCCGGCGCCCGGGCGAGCATCGGCATCCGCGCCGAGGCGGACGCCCGGCAGCTGTCGCTGGAGGTATGGGATAACGGTCCAGGGATCCCGGCAGGCCAGGAACAGACTATCTTTGATAAATTCGCCCGCGGCAACAAAGAGTCGGCGATCCCTGGCGTCGGGCTGGGCCTTGCCATCTGTCAGGCCATCGTCGACGTCCACGGCGGGACCATCTCCGCCAGCAACCGGCCCGAGGGCGGCGCCTCATTCCGTGTTACACTGCCTGGAGAAACGCCCCCTGAACTGGAAGAGCTACCTGAGGAATTGTGATTAACGTTCTGATTATCGAAGACGAACACGCTATCCGACGCTTTATTCGCACCGCGCTGGAAGCCGACGGCATGCGCGTATTTGAAGCGGAAACCCTGCAGCGTGGGCTGATTGAAGCCGCCACCCGTAAGCCCGACCTCGCGATCCTCGATCTCGGCCTGCCGGATGGTGACGGCATTGATTTTATTCGCGACCTGCGTCAGTGGAGCCAGATGCCGATTATCGTCCTGTCAGCGCGTAGCGAAGAGCATGACAAAATTGCCGCCCTGGATGCCGGTGCCGATGACTACTTAAGTAAACCCTTTGGCATCGGCGAGCTGCAGGCCCGCCTGCGCGTCGCGCTGCGTCGCCACGGCGCGGTGCAGGCCGATGAGCCGGTGGTGCGCTTCGCTGACCTGGAGGTCAATATCCCCGCCCGCCGCATCCTGCGCGGCAGCGAAGAGATCCACCTGACGCCTATCGAGTTTCGCCTGCTGGCGGCGCTGTTGAATAATCCCGGCAAAGTGCTTACCCAGCGTCAGCTGCTGAATCAGGTGTGGGGGCCTAACGCCGTGGAGCACAGCCACTATCTGCGGATCTATATGGGTCATCTGCGACAAAAGCTGGAGGCCGATCCGGCACGGCCGCAGCATTTGCTGACCGAAACCGGGATTGGCTATCGCTTTATGCCCTGAATCCCGCCTCTGCAGTACCAGAGGCTGGCGATTTTCAGCCCTTCAGAGAGCAGCAGAAAGCCTGCCAGGATCGCTACATGCCTGATGCCGGCAGCCTGAATCAGCCACAGGCCCAGCGATAGCGAAGGCTGCATAAACAGCAGCCTGAGCGGCGCCTGCCCCCAGGCCAGCCACAGCGCATAGCGGCTCTGGCGGAAAAAAAAGATCATCGATAGCGGGATGCTGATAATCAGCAGAACATTCAGCGGGTACAGCCAGACCGCCGCGGAGCCCCAGGTGTGCAGCAGCTGGAGATAAGCGAGTAGATCGTCGTAAAAAGGGAGGCGGCGGTGGGCAATATTCCACCATAAGAATTGCAGGACGAAAAAGAGATCCATCCACGCCCAGAACAAAAACAGGGACTTCCGTTGTATTTTCATCGCTATCCTTGCGAAAAAAATCAGGCCCGCAAGGGGCCTGATGGTAGTGCGTCGTTAAGCGTTCTTCAGCACTTCGCTGACAATCTCTACCGCTTCTTTTTCAATCAGCTTGCGATGCTCTTCGCCGAGGAAGCTTTCGCAGTAGATCTTGTAGGCGTCTTCGGTGCCTGACGGACGCGCCGCGAACCAGCCGTTGTCGGTCATCACCTTGAGGCCGCCAATCGCCGCCCCGTTGCCCGGCGCCGCGGTCAGACGGGCAGTGATCGGATCCCCCGCCAGGGTGTCAGCGCTGACCATTTCCGGAGAGAGCTTGGACAGCGCCGCTTTCTGCGCGGAGGTCGCGGAAGCCTGCAGACGGTTGTAGCTCGGCGCACCGAAGCGTTCCGCCAGTTCGTTGTAATGCTCCTGCGGGTTTTTCCCGGTCACCGCGGTGATTTCCGCCGCCAGCAGGCACATGATGATGCCGTCTTTATCGGTGGACCACGGCGTGCCGTCGAAGCGCAGGAAGGAGGCCCCGGCGCTCTCTTCGCCGCCGAAGCCGAAGCTGCCATCGAACAGGCCGTCGACAAACCACTTAAAGCCCACCGGCACTTCCACCAGCTTGCGGCCCAGATCGTTCACCACGCGGTCAATCATCGCGGAGGAGACCAGCGTTTTACCCACCGCCACCTCTTTGCCCCACTGCGGACGATGCTGGAACAGGTAGTTGATCGCTACCGCCAGGTAGTGGTTCGGGTTCATCAACCCCGCCGGGGTCACAATCCCGTGGCGGTCGTAATCCGGGTCGTTAGCAAACGCCAGATCGAACTTATCGCGCAGCGCCAGCAGGCCGGCCATCGCACACTCTGAGGAGCAATCCATGCGGATGGCGCCGTCTTTATCGAGGTGCATAAAGCGGAAGGTCTGATCCACCTGATCGTTAACAATGGTCAGATTGAGCTTGTAGTGCTCGCCAATGCGTTTCCAGTATTCGATACCGGACCCGCCCAGCGGATCGACGCCCAGCGTCAGGCCGGCTTTCTGGATTGCGGCCATATCGACGATATCCGCCAGCCCTTCGATGAACGGCTGCACCAGATCCTGTTCTTTAACGTGGCCAGAAGCCAGCGCCGCGTCCAGAGAAATGCGTTTCACGCCCTGCAGGCCCGCGGCCAGCAGTTCGTTGGCGCGGTTTTCCACCACTTTGGTGACGTTGGTATCAGCCGGGCCGCCGTTTGGCGGATTGTACTTGATACCACCATCTTCCGGCGGGTTGTGTGACGGGGTGATCACAATGCCGTCCGCCAGCGGACCGCCTTTTTTGTTATGCACCAGAATCGCGTTGGAGACCGCCGGCGTCGGGGTGAAGCCGTTGTTTTCCTGCACGATCACGTCGACGCCGTTGGCGGTTAACACTTCCAGCACCGAAATAAACGCCGGCTCGGAGAGGGCGTGGGTATCTTTGCCGACATAGCACGGACCGGTGATCCCGTTTTTCGCACGATCTTCCGCAATGGCCTGGGCGATGGCCAGGATATGCGGTTCGTTGAAGTTGTGGCGCGCCGCGCTACCGCGATGGCCAGAGGTGCCGAATTTTACCGCATGCTCCGCATTACCGACTTCAGGCTTCAGCACGTAGTACTGAGCAGTCAGTTGGGCGACGTTAATCAAATCACTCTGTTGCGCAGGCTGCCCCGCACGTTTATCGATTGCCATTGCCTGATCCTTCTGGTGCAAATGTTAAAAAGCTAGATCGTGCCGCAAACCTTTTCAATCAGCTCCGCAGGGAACTGCATCGACTGCATGATGTGCTCAATCATGCTGCATTTACGGCCGGTATTGGTATTGGTGATCACCCACCACGGTGTACCAGGAACCTGTTTCGGTTTGGTCTGATTACCGCTTTTCAGCAGCGTACGCGCATCTTCCGCGAAGTAAACGCGCGTGCGGCCGTGCAGAGACTCGGTGGCCTCGGCAAATGCTTTACTGTCCAGGGAGTAGAGGGTCGTCAACACCAGCATAAAACGGTTCACCGCGCGCTTCTGCTCGGCGTATTCATCAGATAACAGCATCTCGCGCATGGCGCGGACTTTATCTTTCACCGGGTTAGCGGGTTTCACCTCAGCGACAGGCGCTGGCGCCAGCGTCGGCGCGGCTTTGCTGACCGGTGTAGCCGGTTGGGAAACGGCGGAAAATTTTAGCATACGCCGTAAAATGTCGGATGCGCTCTCGCCGATATGCAGAGTGTGGCTGGCAATATAGCGATAGAGTTCATCATCAACTTCAATTGTTTTCATCTTAATCCAGTGCGATATCTTTTCTGAATACAAATCGTTGGGATTATAAGTACAAATCCCAACCGCGGATAGCGTCAAACCAGGATGGCGGTAAAACTCAGAAAACTTCTGGGTCTTGCAGCCGGATGGCAGAATGTCCAACATAATACCCTAACCCGACGGAGCGAAAAAAAGAACTTTGCCATGAAATTAAATAGCCGAGCGCAATCTGCACAGAATCCGCACAACCACTCCCCGATCGTGCTGGTCCACGGTCTGTTTGGCAGCCTGGACAACCTGGGCATCCTCGCCCGCGACCTGATCGCCGACCACGATATTGTGCAGGTCGATATGCGCAACCACGGTTTGTCGCCGCGGTCGCCAGAGATGACCTACCCCGCCATGGCGCAGGATCTGCTTGATACGCTCGACGCGCACCAGATCGAGCGCGCCACCTTTATCGGCCATTCGATGGGCGGGAAAGCGGTAATGGCGCTTACCGCCCTGGCGCCTGAACGCATCAGCGGTCTGGTGGCGATCGATATCGCGCCGGTGGATTATCACGTTCGCCGCCATGATGAGATCTTCGCCGCTATCCGCGCCGTCAGCGAATCCGCCGCCAGCACCCGCCAGCAGGCGGCGCAGGTGATGCGCGAGCACCTGCAGGAAGAAGGCGTGATTCAGTTCCTGCTGAAATCATTCGTCGACGGCGACTGGCGCTTCAACGTGCCGGTGCTGTGGGACCAGTATCCGCATATCGTCGGCTGGGAAACCATCCCGGCCTGGCCGCACCCGACGCAGTTTATTCCCGGCGGCAACTCGCCCTATGTGACCGACGCCTACCGCGACGCGCTGCTGGCCCAGTTCCCGCAGGCCCGGGCCCACGTCATCGCCGGCGCCGGACACTGGGTCCATGCCGAGAAACCCGAGGCGGTGTTACGCGCCATCCGCCGCTATCTGACGAGCATCGCCGCCTGATTGGCTAAAATATGCCCGACCGCGCCGCAGAATGCCCGCGGTCGTTGGCGCAGCCGTTCGCCTGATGTATGATGGCGCGCTATCTGCGCCGGCTAGAGCCCGGCAGCTTGTTTCCCCGAAGTCACTCAGAATCATGGCAAAAGAACAAACGGACCGTACGACATTAGATTTGTTCGCAAACGAGCGTCGCCCGGGAAGACCGAAAACCAATCCGCTGTCGCGCGATGAACAACTGCGCATCAACAAACGTAACCAGCTGAAACGCGATAAGGTTCGCGGGCTGAAGCGCGTGGAGTTAAAACTCAACGCCGATGCGGTCGATGCGCTCAACGAGCTGGCGGAAGCGCGTAATATGAGCCGCAGCGATCTCATTGAAGAGATGCTGATGACCCAGTTAACCGCCCTGCGCAGCCAGGGAAAAGTCTAACTTTCCGCGAAAAACCCGCATTCATGTAGCAGAGTGTGCAGTCGGGCGTGATTGCTGTTTCCGCGCCCTTGCCTGTTCTGCTATGATTGCCGTTATCTATGGGCATTGCGTCCCTACCACATCATTTAAGTTTCAAGAGGTTATTTTACTCATGGCAATCATCGGCATCTTTTTTGGCAGCGACACCGGCAACACCGAAAATATTGCAAAAATGATTCAAAAGCAGCTTGGTAAAGATGTTGCTGATGTTCACGACATTGCCAAAAGCAGCAAAGAAGACCTGGAAGCCCACGACATCCTGCTGCTCGGTATCCCGACCTGGTACTACGGTGAAGCGCAGTGTGACTGGGATGACTTCTTCCCGACGCTGGAAGAGATCGACTTCAATGGCAAACTGGTGGCGCTGTTCGGCTGCGGCGACCAGGAAGATTACGCAGAATACTTCTGCGACGCGCTGGGCACCATCCGCGACATCATTGAGCCGCGCGGCGCGACCATCGTCGGTCACTGGCCAACGGCGGGGTATCATTTTGAAGCTTCCAAAGGCCTGGCGGATGACGACCACTTCGTCGGCCTCGCCATCGATGAAGACCGCCAGCCGGAGCTGACCAACGAGCGCGTTGAGAAATGGGTGAAGCAGGTTGCCGAAGAGCTGCACCTCGAAGAAATCAAAAACGCCTGATGATTAAGCGGCGCAATCATTGAGTTGCGCCGCATTAATAGACAAAAGCAATCAAACTAATAGCTACAAGTTTTTAACTTTTAATCACATATCTGTACAATGTCCTCTGATTCTACGAGGCACGTGACGCAGTTTGTAGCTGGTGCCTCGTTTTTGACAGCAAACCAGGCCTGATGCTTGCAGTTTTCATTTACCAGTGGCAGTTCTATAATGAGACGCATTACGTCGGGTTAATTTCTGTATGACTTCCGTTGAAGGAAGTAGATCGTTTAGCAACAGGACAGATTCCGCATGACTGACAACAATACCGCATTAAAGAAGGCTGGCCTGAAAGTCACACTTCCTCGACTAAAAATCCTTGAAGTGCTGCAGGAACCGGATAACCATCATGTCAGTGCGGAAGACTTATATAAACGCCTGATCGACATGGGCGAAGAGATCGGTCTGGCGACCGTTTACCGCGTCCTCAACCAGTTTGATGACGCCGGCATCGTGACTCGTCATAATTTCGAAGGCGGAAAATCCGTTTTCGAACTGACCCAGCAGCATCACCACGATCACCTGATCTGCCTCGACTGCGGCAAAGTGATCGAATTCAGCGACGACTCGATCGAATTACGCCAGCGTGAAATTGCCTCCCGCCACGGCATCCGCCTGACCAACCACAGTTTATATCTGTACGGTCACTGTGCGGAAGGGGATTGCCGCGAGGACGAACACGCCCACGACGCGGTGGAAAAATAATTCCCCGTTTCGCTGAGACTGAAAAGCCAACCTGCCGGTTGGCTTTTTTATGGGCGCCTCTGCCGCCCTTCCCGCTCACGCCCCTGGGGTGACTTTCCTCATCCCCGCTTTGTCCGGAGAGTTGATATGGAACTTCGCCAGCGGGGCGATCTGTGACCGGATCGGTCGTCGTCCGGTGCTGATGGGCATTACCGTGCTGGCGCTGCTCACCACCTGGCCGGTGATGCACTGGCTCACCGTCGCGCCCGATTTCACCCGTATGACGCTGGTCCTGCTATGGTTCTCGTTCTTCTTTGACATGTATAACGGCGCGATGGTCGCGGCGCTTACCGAAGTGATGCCGGTATACGTCCGCACCGTGGGCTTTTCGCTGGCCTTTAGTCTCGCTACTGCCATTTTCGGCGACCTGACGCCAGCTATTTCCACCGCCCTGGTCGAGCTCAGCGGCGATAAAAGCGCGCCGGGCTGGTGGCTAATGTGCGCCGCGCTATGCGGGTTCGTCGCCACCGTCCTGTTGTTCGTGCGGCTGAGCCGCGGCTATCAGCCGGCGGAGAGTCAGCGCTAAAAAAACAAACGGGCGGAGGTATGCCCCGCCCGTTTACCGCTGCCGTCTGATTTAATGGGTCGTATTATTGCTGCGGATCTCCTTCCAGATCTGATCGCAGCGCGCTTTCACCGCCTGATCGTTGCCGGTGCGGGTGGCCTGAATACACTGTTGGTAATCCAGGACGCGAACGCTCTCCTGGTTGGCGAACTGCTGGTGCTGTTTATCCTTTTTCAGCACATTCAGTACGCTCTGGCAGGCTTCAATCTTGTCCGGGTTCCCTTCCGCCGTATTAATACAGGCGCTATAGGCATCTTTCAGTTTGGTGTCTTCTTTCGGCGCCGGCGACGTGGTGCAGGCCACCAGGCCCGCTGCCATCATGGCAATAAGCAGCATTTTTTTCATTGTCGTTCTCCCAGAGGTGCGGCAGGCTCACGCCCGCCGCGCAGGCATCAGAAAATAGTGAACGGGGCGATAACCATGAACTTCACGTCGCGCTCATCCTGGAAGATGTTGCCGTAGCCGCCGCTCCAGCTCGGAATATCGGAATGGTTGTCGTATTGGGTAAAGTGCAGTTTGAACAGGGTGCCCTTCGCCCGCCCTTCCTGTACGGTATACATTGCATCCAGGCTATAGGCCGACTCTTTCAGGCGATAGTCAGGGTCATAGTACGCATCCGGAGAGGACATTCTTCCCGGCTTCGCATCCCAGGCGTAGACATAAGACGCGCCGAACGCCCAGCCCGGCATATCCCAGTTTTTCATGTCATACATCGCGCCAAAGAAGACCGCTTTTTCGCCGTTGGCGTTAAAGTCGGAGCGGTTATCCCACCAGATATCGAGACGACCATTGGAAGAGGCGTAGGTCGGGGTCATACGCTGCAGGAAGTAGCCCTGCTGGCCATCAGCCTTCACCCAGGTTCCCTCGAGACGCAGATCCAGGACATCCGCCACCTTATAACCAAAGGTTAACGCCTGCAGCCATGCGGTGCCATCATAGATGTCGTTGACCCCGCCGTTGCTGACCTTATCGCGGGTGCCGTAGAACTGATAGCTGGTGCTCAGCGGCGCGCCGGCGACGTCAAACTTGTAGCTGGCTTTAGCAAAGTACTGATCGATATAGCCCTGAGCCTGACCAAATGCCGCCTCCAGCACCAGGTCATTTTTGAAATCATATTTAGCGCCGACGGAGTGGAGATAATCGACTTTGGTCTTCTTATCGTTCTGATAGAAATCGTCCATCTCGATATGCCATGGCGCTTTATACTCGTTCGTCCACATATAGGAGAAACTTAACGCGCCCGCCGTGCCATAGTCGAAGTTAGCCCCGGCCTCCGCCCCCTGATAGGTACCAGGCATAAAACTCCAGTGCGGGGCCAGCAGAGTCTGGCCGGTTGGCTGGATATAGCCCGCACGTGCCCACGCCGGACCATATTTGAATTTCGCTGCCGCTTTATACAGGCTGATGCCGCTTTTATCGCCGGAATAGTCTTCGTCATAGGCTTTGTTACGTGACGAGAAGGCAATTTCGTTCGGGTGGCCGCTATCGCCGTTCTCCGCCATTTCAATCGCGGTAAACGCGGCAATATCAAGGCCAAACATATCGGCGGCATAGCCGGACTGGAAGTCCAGGTTGGCGTTCCAGGTGGAGTGGGAAAGGTTGGTTTTGTATTTGTCGCCGTCGGTCACATCTTTACGGTCACGCTCACGCTGCCAGTAATAGATACCGCCGGTTAAGGTTGAATCATCGATAAAGCCTGCTGCGCTGGCCTGTGGAGCCACAACCCAGCCCGACATCGCGGTGACGGCGGCAATAGCCAGCGCCAGCGTACTACGTTTGCCACTAAACGTACGCATGTGCATATCCTCTTTGACGTTTTAAAAGGCGAAGACCAGCGGTCAATCGCTAAAAAATAAATAAAACTGCAAAATGTGGGGCGGTAAAAAAGACCGCGAAACCACTATAGATAGACTATTTTTCGTGACGCGAATTATCAATGTTTTTCGTGAGGCAAAGCTTAAGATTATGACAAAGCGCACATATTTTATGTCGTTTTGTTACAGTCTTATCTCTGATGATTTTGTTATGGAAGTCATTGCAAAATCAGGGAAAAACGCAATCATTGAAAGCGATTACATTGGTTTTTTGTATGTGACAGGAAACATCAGAAGCGCTATTTATTACCGCGCAGAAACAGAATTAATTCGCATCGCGAAAATGAAAAGTTTAATTAGCTGATTCTGAAACAAAAAAAGCGCCGCTGGGAGCGACGCTTTGACAGAAAAGAAATGTTATTCGCCCGCTTTCGCCCAGGTATCACGCAGCCCGACGGTGCGGTTGAACACCAGATTGGTTGCGGTTGCATAGCGGCTGTCGAGGCAGAAATAGCCTTCACGCTCAAACTGGTAAGCTTTACCGGCTTCGGCCTGCGCCAGGCTCGGCTCCGCGTACCCCTGTTTGATCACCAGCGATTCCGGGTTGATCACTGCGAGGAAATCTTCCGCCGCGCCCGGGTTTGGCACGCTGAACAGACGATCGTAGAGACGGATCTCTACCGGCAGCGCATGCGCCGCGCTTACCCAATGGATCACGCCTTTGACCTTGCGGCCGTCGGCCGGGTCTTTGCTCAGGGTGTCGGCATCGTAGGTGCAGAAGATGGTGGTAATATTGCCTTCGGCATCTTTCTCCACGCGTTCCGCTTTGATGACGTAGGCGTTGCGCAGACGCACTTCTTTACCCAGCACCAGACGCTTGTACTGTTTGTTGGCTTCTTCGCGGAAGTCCGCGCGATCGATCCAGATTTCGGCGCTGAACGGCACTTCACGACTGCCCATTTCCGGCTTGTTCGGATGGTTCGGCATCACCACCATTTCGCTTTCGCCCTGCGGATAGTTCTCGATAACCAGTTTCACCGGATCGATCACCGCCATCGCGCGCGGGGCGTTTTCGTTCAGATCTTCACGAATGCAGGACTCCAGCGACGCCATCTCGATGGTATTGTCCTGCTTGGTCACGCCGATGCGCTTGCAGAACTCACGGATGGATTCGGCGGTGTAGCCGCGACGACGCAGACCGGAGATGGTCGGCATACGCGGGTCGTCCCAGCCTTCCACGTGCTTCTCAGTCACCAGCTGGTTCAGCTTACGCTTGGACATCACGGTGTATTCGAGATTCAGGCGCGAGAATTCGTACTGACGCGGATGCACCGGGATGCTGATGTTGTCCAGCACCCAATCGTACAGGCGGCGGTTGTCCTGGAACTCCAGGGTACACAGCGAGTGGGTAATGCCTTCCAGCGCATCGCTGATGCAGTGGGTGAAGTCGTACATCGGGTAGATGCACCACTTGTTGCCAGTCTGATGATGCTCAGCGAACTTAATGCGGTACAGCACCGGATCGCGCATCACGATAAACGGCGACGCCATATCGATCTTCGCGCGCAGGCAGGCTTTGCCTTCTTCGAAGCCGCCGCTGCGCATTTTTTCAAACAGCGCCAGGTTCTCTTCCACGCTGCGGTCGCGATACGGGCTGTTTTTACCCGGCGCTTTCAGGGTGCCGCGGTATTCGCGAATTTCATCAGGAGAGAGTTCATCAACATAGGCCAGACCTTTGTTGATCAGCTCAACCGCATACTGATGCAGCTGATCGAAATAATCAGACGAGTAGCATACGTCCCCGGACCAGTGGAAACCTAACCACTGCACGTCGTTTTTAATCGACTCAACGTATTCGATATCTTCTTTCACCGGGTTGGTGTCATCGAAACGCAGGTTGCATTGGCCCTGATAATCCTGGGCGATGCCGAAGTTCAGGCAGATGGATTTTGCATGGCCAATGTGCAGATAACCGTTCGGCTCCGGCGGGAAGCGAGTGTGAACGGTGGTATGTTTACCGGTAGCCAGATCTTCATCAATAATCTGACGGATAAAGTTAGTCGGGCGGGCTTCTGCCTCACTCATCACGGGTTCCTCAAAGCGTAAACAACGTATAACGGCACATGATCTTACAAGCAGGGCGTAGTGACAACTATTAGTTACGTAAAATAGGTATCAGAAGAGGATTATGGGGCCGATTGCTGGAAAAAAAAGCGGCGAAGGTTTCCCTTCGCCGCTGAGGCAAAAACTCGACTCAGGAGCCTTACTTGCCTTTAATCTCATACAGCGGCGTCTGGCCAGCAACGACCTTACCGCTCGCCAGTATCACCAGCGCGCTGTAGTCATCGCTGTTGCTGCAGACGACCGGACTGATCATTGAGCGCGCGTTGGCGTTGAGGAAGTCCAGATCCATTTCCAGAATCGGCTCACCCGCCTTCACGTCCGTGCCCTCTTCAACCAGACGTTTGAAGCCCTTGCCTTCCAGCGCCACGGTGTCGATACCCATGTGAACGACGATTTCCGCACCGTTGTTGGTTTCGAGGCAGAACGCGTGGTTAGTGTTGAAAATTTTCACCACGGTACCGGCGGCCGGGGCCACCACGATGTTGCTGGTCGGTTTCACCGCGATCCCGTCGCCGACGGCTTTGCTGGCGAAGGCTTCGTCCGGCACCTGCTCGAGGGCCACCACGTCACCGGTAATCGGCGAAACCAGCGACTCAACGGTCTTCGCGTTCGCTACCGCCTGCGGTTTAGCCGCGGGCGCTGCGGTGGCGACGTTGCCAGCCGGTGCGGCTGCCGCTGCCGCTACCGGGCCGCGGGTAACCACTTTTTTCATCTCATCGCCGATAGACTCTGCTTTCGCACCGACGATAACCTGAATGGTTTGCTTATTCAGTTTCACCACCCCGGACGCGCCGAGACGTTTACAGGCGGCGTCGTTCACCTTCGCCGAATCGCCCACGGTCAGACGCAGACGGGTGATACAGGCGTCAATGGCTTTCAGGTTGTCCGTTCCGCCCACCGCGGCGATATAGCTGGTCGCCAGCTGGGTCAGCCCCTCTTCAGTGTTGCTGTTGGCTTCTTCCGTTACCACGTCAGCGGCTTTGTCTTCACGACCCGGCGTTTTCAGGTTGAACATGCGGATCACCGCGCTGAACAGCAGGAAGTAGACGAAGAAGAACACCACGCCCATCACCAGCAGCATCCAGACGTTTTTGCTGGCGGCCGGCAGGCTGTACATCAGCACGTAGTCAATTGCACCTGCGGAGAAGGAGAAGCCCGCATGGATCCCGAGCGCCGTTGCGATGAACAGGCTGATACCGGTCAGCACCGCATGCAGGAGGTACAGCAGCGGAGCCAGGAACATGAACAGGAATTCCAGCGGCTCGGTTACCCCGGTCAGGAACGCGGTGATGGCCACGGACAGCAGCATACCGCCTACCATCGGACGACGCGCTTTCGGCGCCGCCAGATACATCGCCAGCGCCGCACCCGGCAGACCAAACATCATGATTGGGAAGAAGCCGGACATGAACATCCCCGCGGTGCCGTCGCCGGCGTAGAAGCGGTTGATGTCGCCGTGGAACACAGCGCCAGCGGCGTTAGTGAACTCACCAATCTGGAACCAGGCGATGGTGTTCAGCACCTGATGCAGACCGGTTGGGATCAGCAGACGGTTGATGAAACCAAAGATACCGGAACCCAGCGCCCCTGCGGAGACGATCCATTCGCCGCCAGAGTGGATAGCGTGCTGCACCGGCGGCCAGACGTAGCCGAAGATCGCCGCGAGGATCAGACAGAAGAAGCCGGTGGCGATCGGCACGAAGCGTTTGCCGCCGAAGAAGCTCAGGAAGTCCGGCAGCTTGATGCCGGCCCAGCGGTTGTATACCGCCCCTGCCACCAGACCGGTAATGATACCGGCCAGCACGCCCATATTGATTTCCGGATTGATGGTGACCATCGCTTTGGTCATCACGAAATACCCTACCGCACCGGCCAGCGCCGCTGAACCGGCGTTATCCTTAGACCAGCTTGATGCCACACCAATTGCGAAGATCAGCGCCAGATTATCGAAGATCGCCCCACCCGCTTGCGCGATGAAGGGTACATTCAACAGGTCTGGTTGCCCGAAACGCAGCAGCAATGCCGCGACCGGCAGCACTGCGATAGGGAGCTGCAACGCCCTACCCAGTCGCTGAAAGAAACCTAAAATATTCATCTTATTCCCCCTATGAGACCCCGATGAGGCTCATTTCAAAGCCACTTTTTTATTGTGTAACAAGGTCGGTTTTATCACTTACCGGCAAAGTGTGTGAAAAATTAATTCGTATCGCAAATTAAACGGGTATTTTTTGTGATAATTATCACCAAATATCGTATTCCCTCCTCCCTTGCACTGGCTAACAACGAAAACTTATTTTATCATTCAAAAAATCAACACGGATTGACCCCGGTCGGCGCAGTTGCTGCAATACTCTCCTTAGAGTGCTGGCGCCAATCCGCCAGAATCTACTTTGACTATAGAGGTGAAGAATGAGACTGATTCCCCTGGTAACCGCTGAGCAGGTCGGTAAATGGGCTGCCCGCCATATCGTTAACCGCATTAATGCATTTAAACCAACCGCGGACCGTCCGTTCGTGCTGGGTCTGCCAACCGGTGGTACCCCGCTGACCGCCTACAAGGCGCTGGTTGAAATGCATAAAGCAGGCCAGGTTAGCTTCAAGCACGTCGTCACCTTTAACATGGATGAATACGTTGGCCTGCCGAAAGAGCATCCGGAAAGCTATCATAGCTTTATGCACCGTAATTTCTTTGACCACGTTGATATTCCGGCAGAAAATATCAACCTGCTGAATGGTAACGCGCCGGACATCGATGCGGAATGCCGTCGCTATGAAGAAAAAATTCGTTCCTACGGTAAAATCCACCTGTTCATGGGCGGCGTGGGCAACGATGGTCATATCGCGTTTAACGAACCGGCCTCTTCTCTGGCGTCCCGCACCCGTATTAAGACCCTGACCCATGAAACCCGCGTAGCGAACTCCCGCTTCTTCGACGGCGATGTGGATCTGGTGCCGAAATATGCGCTGACCGTCGGCGTGGGCACCCTGCTGGACGCAGAAGAAGTGATGATTCTGGTGCTGGGTCATCAGAAAGCGCTGGCGCTGCAGGCGGCGGTAGAAGGTAACGTCAACCACATGTGGACCATTACCTGTCTGCAGCTGCATCCGAAGGCGGTGATCGTCTGCGACGAACCGTCCACCATGGAGCTGAAAGTGAAGACGCTGAAATATTTCAACGAATTAGAAGCTGAAAATATTAAAGGTCTGTAATGTAGTCCTTCCCGCGCCCTGGCGCGGGATCATCTTTTTCTTTGTACGCACCATCATGCCGGCGGCAAACGAACGAACGCTGACCTGATGAGGCGTATATACCGGGGGTCGTAATGTATGCATTAACCCAGGGCCGGGTTTATACCGGTCATGAAATTCTCGATGACCATGCGGTTGTTATCGCTAATGGCTTTATCGAACGTCTTTGTCCGCTGGCAGATTTGCCGTCTGACATCGAGCAGCGCTCAGTCAACGGCGCAATAATCGCCCCCGGTTTTATCGACGTCCAGCTCAACGGCTGCGGCGGCGTGCAGTTTAACGACAGCCCAGAGGCGGTCACTGTCGAAACGCTGGAGATCATGCAGAAGGCCAACGAACGCTCAGGCTGCACCAGCTTCCTGCCGACGCTGATTACCTCCAGCGACGATCTGATGAAGCAAGGCGTGCGCGTGATGCGCGAATATCTGCAAAAACATCCGAACCAGGCGCTGGGCCTGCATCTCGAAGGGCCGTGGCTGAATATCGTTAAGAAAGGCACCCACAATCCGGACTACGTGCGTAAACCGGACGCGGCGCTGGTCGATTTCCTGTGCGACAACGCCGATGTGATCACCAAAGTGACCCTCGCCCCTGAGCGCGTTGAGCCAGAAGTGATCCGCAAACTGGTCGCCGCCGGGATCGTTGTCTCCGCGGGCCACTCCAACGCTACGCTGAAAGAGGCGAAAGTCGGCTTCCGCGCGGGCATTACCTTCGCCACCCACCTGTATAATGCGATGCCGTACATTACCGGCCGCGAACCGGGTCTTGCCGGGGCGATTTTTGACGAGCCGGATGTCTACTGCGGTATCATCGTCGACGGGATGCACGTCGATTACGCCAACGTGCGCAACGCCAAGCGCCTGAAAGGCGACAAGCTGTGCCTGGTCACCGACGCCACCGCGCCGGCGGGGGCGAATATTGACCAGTTCATTTTTGCCGGGAAAACAATATACTACCGCAATGGGCTGTGCGTAGATGAAAACGGCACCCTCAGCGGATCTTCCCTGACCATGATTGAAGGGGTGCGTAATCTGGTTGAGCATTGCGGCGTGGCACTGGACGAAGTATTGCGCATGGCGACGCTCTATCCTGCGCGCGCTATCGGCGTGGACAAGCAGCTCGGCAGCATTGCGCCGGGCATGGTCGCTAACCTGACCGCCTTTACACGCGATTATAAAATCACCAAGACCATCGTTAATGGTAACGAGGTCGTCACTGAGTAAGTAAAAGTATGACAGCAGGCGGACAAGCTCAAATTGGTAACGTTGACCTCGTAAAACAACTGAACAGCGCGGCCGTGTACCGCCTGATTGACCAGCATGGGCCCATCTCGCGCATTCAGATAGCCGAACAAAGCCAGCTTGCCCCTGCCAGCGTGACCAAAATCACGCGTCAGCTTATTGAGCGCGGCCTGATCAAAGAAGTCGATCAGCAGGCCTCCACCGGTGGCCGCCGCGCTATCTCTATCATCGCAGAAACTCGCAACTTCAACGCCATCGGCGTGCGGCTTGGCCGCTATGACGCCACTCTGACCCTGTATGATTTAAGCAGCAAGACCCTGGAAGAGGAGCACTTCCCGCTGCCCGAGCGCACCCAGGAAACGCTGGAACACGCCCTGCTGAATATCATCGCCACCTTTATCGAAAACTGTCAGCGCAAAATTCGCGAGCTGATCGCTATCTCAGTGATCCTGCCGGGCCTCGTCGACCCGGAAAGCGGCGTGATCCGCTATATGCCGCACATTGCGGTGGAAAACTGGGGCCTGGTCGGGGCGCTGGAGAAACGCTTCAACGTTACCTGCTTTGTTGGCCACGATATCCGCAGCCTGGCGCTGGCCGAGCACTATTTTGGCGCAAGCCAGGATTGCGAAGACTCCATTCTGGTGCGCGTGCACCGCGGTACCGGGGCGGGGATTATCTCCAACGGGCGCATTTTTATCGGCCGCAACGGCAACGTCGGCGAAATTGGCCATATTCAGGTCGACCCGCTGGGCGAACGCTGCCACTGCGGCAACTTCGGCTGTCTGGAGACCGTCGCGGCCAATGCCGCCATTGAACAGCGGGTTCGCCACCTGCTGGAGCAGGGCTACCAGAGCCGTCTGACGCCGGATGACTGCACGATCAAAACTATCTGCAAAGCGGCCAACAAGGGCGATGCCCTGGCCTGCGAGGTGATTGAGTACGTGGGGCGCCACCTCGGGAAAACGATCGCCATCGCCATTAACCTGTTCAACCCACAAAAAATCGTCGTCGCCGGCGAAATAGTGGAAGCTGAAAAGGTCCTTCTTCCGGCCATCGAAGGCTGCATTAACGCCCAGGCGCTTAAGGCGTTTCGTAAGAACCTGCCGGTGGTGCGCTCCACCCTCGATCACCGCTCTGCAATCGGCGCCTTCGCGCTGGTCAAACGCGCCATGCTCAATGGCACGCTGCTGCAGCGTTTGCTTGAGAGCTAATCGCCCCTTTTCTGATAGCGCGTCACCTTGATACGGACGGGCCTCGCCCGTCAGAGGTGTGAAACCTCATCGATGACGCGTATAGTTTCGTCTTTGTTAATGATTCTGGACCCACCATGACCATTCAAAACATAATTTGTGATATTGACGGCGTACTGATGCACGATAACGTCGCCGTTCCCGGCGCAGCCGAGTTTATCAAGCGCATCCTCGATAAAGGCATGCCGCTGGTAATGCTGACCAACTACCCGTCGCAAACCGGCCAGGATCTGGCGAACCGTTTCGCCACCGCTGGAATTGATGTTCCGGATAGCGCCTTTTACACCTCAGCGATGGCCACCGCCGATTTTCTGCGTCGCCAGGAAGGCAAAAAAGCCTACGTGGTGGGAGAAGGGGCGCTGATCCACGAGCTGTACAAAGCCGGCTTTACCATTACCGATGTGAACCCGGATTTTGTCATCGTCGGGGAAACTCGTTCCTTTAACTGGGAAATGATGCATAAGGCCGCCTTCTTCGTCGCCAACGGCGCCCGCTTCATTGCCACTAACCCGGATACGCACGGTCGCGGCTTCTACCCTGCCTGCGGCGCGCTGTGCGCCGGGATCGAGAAGATCTCCGGCCGTAAGCCGTTTTACGTCGGCAAACCCAGCCCGTGGATCATCCGTTCAGCGCTGAATAAAATGCAGGCTCACTCCGAGCAGACGGTGATTGTCGGCGATAACCTGCGCACCGATATACTGGCCGGTTTCCAGGCAGGGCTGGAGACTATTTTGGTGCTCTCCGGCGTCTCCACCCTCGACGACATCGACAGCATGCCGTTCCGCCCGTCGTGGATTTACCCTTCCGTCGCGGAAATCGATATTTTCTGATGCCAACCACGTCGCAGGACGTGGTTTTTCATTTCTAGCGCCCATCAGAATTACCCCATCTAATAAAAACGGCCTATAAATACGAATTCCTCAATAAAGCCGTTCAAAAGATACTCTTTTTTCACTGTTCAACAATCACGGTTGCGTTTTTTCTTTTTCCGGCCGCAAAACCCTTGCGCCTGCTCCCCCTTTACGGCATTTTCTTAAGCACGCACTCAGGCTTCGCTACGAGACGAAGCCAGCACAACATCAAACACGACAGGGTAATGGAGAAGGCTATGTGTTCTATTTTTGGCGTACTGGATATTAAAACTGACGCAGGCGAGCTGCGTAAAAAGGCGCTGGAGTTTTCCCGCCTGATGCGCCACCGCGGTCCGGACTGGTCTGGCGTATATGCCAGCGACAAAGCGATTCTGGCGCACGAGCGCCTGTCGATTGTCGACGTCAACGCCGGGGCCCAGCCGCTGTACAACGCCGAAAAAACCCATGCGCTGGCCGTTAACGGCGAGATCTACAACCACCAGGCGCTGCGCGCGGAGTATGGCGATCGCTACCAGTTCCAGACCGGTTCCGACTGCGAAGTGATCCTCGCGCTGTATCAGGAAAAAGGCCCGGAGTTCCTCGACGATCTGCAGGGAATGTTCGCCTTCGCCCTGTACGACAGCGAAAAAGACGCGTACTTAATTGGCCGCGACCATATCGGCATTATCCCGCTGTATATGGGCCATGACGAACACGGCAACTTCTATGTCGCCTCCGAAATGAAAGCGCTAGTGCCGGTATGCCGCACCATTAAAGAGTTCCCGGCGGGCAGCTACCTGTGGAGCAAAGACGGCGAAATTCGCCAGTACTATCAGCGCGACTGGTTTGATTACGACGCGGTGAAAGACAACGTTACCGATAAGAACGAGCTGCGCCAGGCGCTGGAAGAGTCGGTGAAAAGCCACCTGATGTCCGACGTGCCTTACGGCGTGCTGCTCTCCGGCGGTCTTGATTCATCGGTCATCTCGGCTATCACCAAGAAATTCGCCGCCCGTCGCGTCGAAGATCAGGAGCGTAGCGAAGCCTGGTGGCCGCAGCTGCACTCTTTCGCGGTCGGTCTGGAAGGCTCTCCTGACCTGAAAGCGGCGCAGGAGGTGGCCAACCACCTCGGCACCGTGCACCACGAAATTCACTTTACCGTCCAGGAAGGGCTGGATGCCATCCGCGACGTTATCTATCACATCGAAACCTACGATGTGACCACTATTCGCGCCTCGACGCCGATGTACCTGATGTCGCGGAAAATTAAAGCCATGGGCATCAAAATGGTGCTTTCCGGCGAAGGTTCGGACGAAGTGTTCGGCGGCTACCTCTACTTCCATAAGGCGCCGAACGCCAAAGAACTGCACGAAGAGACGGTGCGTAAGCTGCAGGCGCTGCATATGTTTGACTGCGCCCGCGCCAACAAAGCGATGTCCGCCTGGGGCGTGGAGGCCCGCGTGCCGTTCCTCGACAAGAAGTTCCTCGACGTCGCGATGCGCATTAACCCGCAGGATAAGATGTGCGGCAACGGCAAAATGGAAAAACACATTCTGCGCGAATGCTTTGAATCCTACCTGCCGGCCAGCGTCGCCTGGCGCCAGAAGGAGCAGTTCTCTGACGGCGTCGGCTACAGCTGGATCGATACCCTGAAAGAAGTGGCCGCCAAACAGATCAGCGACCAGCAACTGGAAACCGCAAGCTTCCGCTTCCCGTACAACACGCCGACCTCCAAAGAAGGCTATTTGTACCGCGAGATCTTCGAAGAGCTGTTCCCGCTGCCGAGCGCGGCGGAGTGCGTCCCTGGCGGTCCGTCGGTGGCCTGCTCTTCAGCGAAAGCCATTGAGTGGGATGAAGCGTTCAAAACCATGAACGATCCATCAGGCCGCGCGGTCGGTGTCCACCAGTCGGCCTACAAATAAGCCCAGACGGGCGGTGCAACGCAAAACGGCCCCTCCGGGGTCCGTTTTCTTTTTGCCGGATTTATACCGCTGAAAAACGATAAATAACCAATAATTGCCGAATATTCCAGCGAGCTGTTCGCAACCTAACCAAACAGTCACATTACAACGATTTTCCTTGAAAAAGAGGTTGACGCTCGCAGGCCCAATACGCATAATGCGCCCCGCAACGCCGATAAGGTTACGCGAAAAAAAGATGGCTACGTAGCTCAGCTGGTTAGAGCACATCACTCATAATGATGGGGTCACAGGTTCGAATCCCGTCGTAGCCACCATCTTTTTTGCGGGAGTGGCGAAATTGGTAGACGCACCAGATTTAGGTTCTGGCGCCGCAAGGTGTGCGAGTTCAAGTCTCGCCTCCCGCACCATTCACCAGTTAGCGTTGTACGGATGGGGTATCGCCAAGCGGTAAGGCACCGGTTTTTGATACCGGCATTCCCTGGTTCGAATCCAGGTACCCCAGCCATATTTCTTCGATATTTGCGGTTCACCGCGACGGTATTGGGGTATCGCCAAGCGGTAAGGCACCGGTTTTTGATACCGGCATTCCCTGGTTCGAATCCAGGTACCCCAGCCATCGAAGAAGCAGTAAGACAATTAGGCTACGTAGCTCAGCTGGTTAGAGCACATCACTCATAATGATGGGGTCACAGGTTCGAATCCCGTCGTAGCCACCAAATTCTGGACGTATCGATACGCATCGATAAATCCGCAAACAATTTGTTGGGGTATCGCCAAGCGGTAAGGCACCGGATTCTGATTCCGGCATTCCGAGGTTCGAATCCTCGTACCCCAGCCAAATTTAAAAGTCGTTCAGCAGTGAACGCACTGTTGCCCTCAACCGGCGTAGTTACGGTCAAGCGCAACAGACAATTGGGGTATCGCCAAGCGGTAAGGCACCGGATTCTGATTCCGGCATTCCGAGGTTCGAATCCTCGTACCCCAGCCATTTCGATGCAAAAAAGCTCACTTCGGTGGGCTTTTTTGCTATTGGCGTCCTGACATGCTTACTCCGTACTGACTGCCGGGCAGGCGCTCTCCGCTACGCTCCTGCCCGGGAAGCCGGTTTTACAAGCCTAAGGCATACTTCAGCGCCTGACGCTTCAGCACCCCGGCGCGTTCAGCCGCCATCAGGCCAATATTACGCAGCATCCGCACCGGCGCCAGGTCATTGCTGAAACCGGCATAAAAGAGGTCCATCCCCGACTGCATGATTAAATTATCCGCTCGCCGCCGCGCCTGGTAGCGCTTCAGCACCGGCAGGCTGGCCCAGTCTTCGCCGCGGCCGCGCGCTTCCGCCAGGATCTCCAGCAGGGCATCGACATCACGATAGCCAAGATTAACCCCCTGCCCCGCCAGTGGATGAATGGTGTGCGCCGCATCGCCCACCAGCGCCAGGCCGGGCTGAACATACTGCAGCGCATGACGCCGGGTGAGCGGGAAGGCGCCGGCCGCCTGCGGCGTCACCCGTCCCAGCCGCGCCGGAAAGTGACTGGCGATCTCCTGCTGGAGCTGCGCCATGGTCATGCTCTGCAGCTGACGGATCCGCGCCGGGGCGTCGTACCAGACCAGCGAGGCCCAGTGGTCGAACAGCGGCAGGAAGGCGCGTGGGCCGCTGGGAGTAAACTGCTGCCAGGTGCTGTCGCCGGGATCGTCGGCGCATTCGACGCTGATCAGCATACAGGACTGCTGATATTGCCAGGCGTGCACGCCGATGCCGGCCATATCCCGCACCTGGGAGTTAGCGCCGTCGGCGCCGATAACCAGCCGGGCGTGGATCGTCTCCCCCTCGCGCAAATGCAACGCCGTCTGCGTCTCGCCGTGCTGCATCGTTTTCAGTTCGCTACCGACGCGCAGGGTAACCGCCTCATGCGCCGCCAGCGCTTGCCACAGGCCCCATTGCAGAACCTTGTTCTCGACCATATAGCCCAGCTCCGGCAGCTTGAGCTCCGCGGCGTCGAAGGCGACGTGCGCGCTCTCCCACTCCCAGGTCTCCAGACGGCGATAAGCATGGACGCGCATCGCCCGTATGGCATCCCAGACGCCGAGACTCTTCAGCAGGCCGACCGAAGCCGCGCTGATCGCCGAGATCCGCACATCCGGGGCGGATGCCGGATCGAACGCCGGTGGCGCCGCTTTCTCAAGCACCGTCACGGTAAATCCCTGTTGCGCCAGCCCTAACGCCAGGGCGCCGCCGACCATGCCGCCGCCCACGATGGCGACATCTGTTACGTGAATTGTCATGGCTATTATCCTTAAAGCAGAATCCGTTAAGTTTACCGGATTTTTCGCCCTCTTGCGGCGATAACGCTCGCACTGGTCAGGGGGCGACCAAAGCATTACAATACGCGCCCTGGAATGCGAAATTCACCCTGTATATATCCCCGCGTTTTGGATATTTATTACTGAGCATGAGCAAGTCAATGACAAAAAAACTCCATATTAAAACCTGGGGCTGTCAGATGAACGAGTATGATTCATCAAAGATGGCCGATCTGCTGGATGCGACACATGGGTATCAACTGACCGAAGTGGCGGAAGAAGCAGATGTGCTGTTGCTCAATACCTGCTCAATTCGTGAGAAGGCCCAGGAAAAAGTTTTCCATCAGCTTGGCCGCTGGAAGCTGCTGAAAGAGAAGAACCCGGACCTGATTATTGGCGTCGGCGGCTGCGTGGCTTCCCAGGAAGGCGACCATATTCGCCAGCGCGCGCACTATGTCGATATTATTTTCGGGCCGCAAACCCTGCACCGCCTGCCGGAGATGATTAACTCCGTGCGCGGCAACCGCAGTCCGGTAGTTGATATCAGCTTCCCGGAAATTGAAAAATTCGATCGCCTGCCAGAGCCGCGCGCCGAAGGGCCGACCGCCTTTGTCTCGATTATGGAAGGTTGCAATAAATACTGCACCTACTGCGTGGTGCCGTATACCCGCGGAGAAGAAGTTAGCCGTCCGTGCGACGATATCCTGTTTGAAATCGCCCAGCTGGCGGCGCAGGGCGTGCGTGAGGTCAATCTGCTGGGGCAGAACGTTAACGCCTGGCGCGGTGAGAATTACGACGGCACCACCGGCAGCTTTGCCGACCTGCTGCGCCTGGTCGCCGCCATCGACGGCATCGATCGCATTCGCTTCACCACCAGCCACCCGATCGAATTTACCGACGATATCATCGACGTTTATCGCGATACGCCGGAGCTGGTGAGCTTCCTGCACCTGCCGGTGCAGAGTGGCTCCGACCGTGTGCTGAACCTGATGGGACGCACCCATACCGCGCTGGAGTATAAAGCGATTATTCGCAAGCTGCGTGAAGCGCGCCCGGATATTCAGATAAGCTCCGACTTTATCGTCGGCTTCCCCGGCGAAACCACGGAAGATTTCGAAAAGACCATGAAGCTCATCGCCGACGTCAATTTCGATATGAGCTACAGCTTTATCTTCTCCGCTCGCCCGGGCACCCCGGCGGCCGATATGGTCGACGACGTGCCGGAGGCGGACAAAAAACAGCGTCTGTATATCCTGCAGGAACGCATTAACCAGCAGGCGATGGCCTGGAGCCGTCGCATGCTCGGCACGGTACAGCGCATCCTGGTGGAAGGCACCTCGCGTAAGAACATCATGGAGCTTTCCGGACGTACGGAGAATAACCGGGTGGTCAACTTCGAAGGTACCCCGGACCTCGTCGGTAAGTTTGTCGATGTCGAAATCGTCGATGTATACACCAACTCGCTGCGCGGTAAAATCGTGCGCACCGAAGCGGAGATGGGTCTGCGTATCGCTGAATCACCCGAATCAGTGATTGCCCGCACCCGTAAAGAGAACGATCTTGGCGTGGGAATTTACCAGCCATGATCCCTTCAGGCCTGTCGGTTCCGGCAGGCCTTGTAATTCCTCTCTCCGTCCCTATATCTACAGCAATGCTTGCGCCATTTTCCTGTGACGTAAATAATTTCCTGATTAGCCGGCCACGCGCCGCGTCCGGCCACCTGCGTAAAGAGGAATAGTTTGAACATAGACACTCGTGAGATTACCCTGGAGCCAGCGGATAACGCACGCCTGTTAGCCCTGTGCGGCCCGTTTGACGACAACATTAAACAGCTGGAGCGTCGGTTAGGCATTGAGATCAACCGCCGTGACAATCACTTTAAGCTGACCGGTCGCGCCCTGTGCGTGCACGCTGCCGCCGATATTCTGCGCAGCCTGTATGTCGACACAGCGCCAATGCGCGGTCAGATTCAGGATATTGAACCAGAGCAGATCCACCTGTCGATCAAGGAAGCGCGCGTACTGGAGCAGAGCGCCGAAAGCGTGCCTGAGTACGGTAAAGCCGTCAATATCAAGACCAAGCGCGGGGTAATCAAACCGCGTACGCCGAACCAGGCGCAGTACATCGCCAATATCCTCGATCACGACATCACTTTCGGCGTGGGTCCGGCGGGTACGGGTAAAACCTATCTGGCGGTGGCGGCGGCGGTCGATGCGCTGGAGCGCCAGGAGATCCGCCGTATTCTGCTGACCCGTCCGGCCGTCGAGGCAGGCGAAAAGCTCGGCTTCCTGCCCGGCGATCTGAGCCAGAAGGTCGACCCGTATCTGCGCCCGCTGTATGACGCGCTGTTTGAGATGCTCGGCTTTGAGAAAGTGGAGAAGCTGATTGAGCGTAACGTCATCGAAGTGGCCCCGCTGGCCTATATGCGCGGACGGACGCTGAATGACGCCTTTATCATTCTTGATGAAAGCCAGAACACCACCATCGAACAGATGAAGATGTTCCTGACCCGCATCGGCTTTAACTCCAAGGCGGTGATCACCGGCGACATCACGCAGATTGACCTGCCACGCAGCACCAAATCCGGTCTGCGCCATGCCATCGAAGTGCTGGCGGAAGTCGATGAGATCAGCTTTAACTTCTTCCATAGCGAAGACGTGGTGCGCCATCCGGTGGTCGCCCGCATCGTGAACGCCTATGAGGCATGGGAAGCCGCAGACCAGAAACGTAAAGCAGAGCTGGCCGCCGAGCGCAAACGCGAAGCCCAGGAACAGGAGCAAAAATGAGTCAGGTGATCCTCGATTTACAGCTGGCCTGCGAAGAGACCAGCGGCCTGCCGGACGAAGCCCTTTTCCAACGCTGGGTCGACGCCGTCATTCCGCCGTTTCAGGAGGAGTCAGAGTTAACGATTCGTCTGGTCGACGTTGCAGAAAGCCATGAGCTGAACCTGACCTATCGCGGCAAGGATAAGCCGACCAACGTCCTCTCCTTCCCGTTTGAAGCGCCGCCGGGAATTGAAATGCCGCTGCTCGGCGATCTGATCATCTGCCGTCAGGTGGTAGAGCAGGAAGCCAGCGAGCAAGGTAAGCCGCTGGAGGCGCACTGGGCGCATATGGTGGTGCACGGTAGCCTGCATCTGCTGGGCTACGATCATATCGAAGACGACGAAGCGGAAGAGATGGAAGGCCTTGAAACAGAGATAATGCTTGCTCTGGGCTATGAGGACCCGTACATTTCCGAGAAGATTGCGGAATAGCGCCCAGCCGGATGGCGGTGCTTGCGCCTCATCCGGCCGCTGTTTCTGCGTTTTACCTGCCAGAAAGTCAGGCAACCCATGCCGTCCGGCGCTGAGTTTACGCGCGACGAGCGACAGTTAAATCAACATGAGAACCCAAACGACGCCATGAGCGACGACAATTCACACAGTAGTGACACAGTAAACAGCAAAAAGGGATTTTTCTCCCTGTTACTCAGCCAGCTTTTTCACGGGGAACCGAAAAACCGCGATGAACTGCTGGCGCTGATCCGTGATTCCGGGCAGAACGATCTTATCGATGAAGATACGCGTGACATGCTCGAAGGGGTAATGGATATCGCCGACCAGCGGGTCCGCGACATTATGATCCCCCGTTCACAAATGATAACCCTGAAGCGCAACCAGACGCTGGACGAGTGCCTGGATGTCATCATCGAATCCGCCCACTCGCGTTTCCCGGTCATCAGTGAAGATAAAGATCACATCGAAGGGATTCTGATGGCCAAGGATCTGCTGCCGTTTATGCGCAGCGACGCCGAAGCCTTCAGCATGGAAAAAGTGTTACGGCCGGCGGTTGTCGTCCCGGAAAGCAAGCGGGTCGACCGCATGCTGAAAGAGTTTCGCTCACAGCGCTATCATATGGCGATCGTTATTGACGAATTCGGCGGCGTCTCTGGCCTGGTGACCATCGAGGATATCCTTGAGCTCATCGTCGGGGAAATTGAAGACGAGTACGACGAAGAAGAAGATATCGATTTCCGCCAGCTGAGCCGCCACACCTGGACGGTGCGCGCCCTGGCCTCCATCGAAGACTTCAACGACGCCTTCGACACGCACTTTAGCGATGAAGAAGTGGATACCATTGGCGGGCTGGTGATGCAGGCCTTCGGCCATCTGCCGGCCCGCGGCGAATCTATCGACATTGATGGTTACCAATTCAAGGTAGCAATGGCAGATAGTCGTCGTATCATTCAGGTGCATGTAAAGCTGCCCGATGACGCTCCCCAGCCGAAGCTGGAAGAGTAAGCGGTAGCGCTGAAATGGCCAGCCGGGAGACCGCGAGTCATACACGGTTGTAGGTGCCCCGCGTCCGGCTGGCAAAAAGAATAGCCTGTAGCAGCAGGCGTTAATTAACGGGACGATTAACCTAAATGGTATTTGCCTCTCTTCTTGAACGCCAGCGCGTACGTCTGTTGCTGGCGCTGTTGTTTGGAGCCAGCGGAACGCTGGCTTTTTCACCTTATGACTTCTGGCCAGCGGCTATCGTTTCGCTGATCGGTCTGCAGGCGTTAACCCTCAACCGACGCCCGCTGCAAAGCGCCGGGATCGGCTATTTCTGGGGACTCGGGCTGTTCGGCACGGGTATCAACTGGGTCTATGTCAGCATCGCTCAGTTTGGCGGAATGCCCGGCCCGGTTAACGTCTTCCTCGTCGTTCTGCTGGCGGCCTATCTCTCGCTCTACACCGGCCTGTTTGCCGGCCTGCTCGCCCGTCTGTGGCCTAAAACTAACTGGATACGGATGGCTATCGCTGCCCCTGTCGTCTGGCAAATCACCGAGTTCCTGCGCGGCTGGGTGCTGACCGGCTTTCCGTGGCTACAGTTCGGCTACAGCCAGATTGACGGCCCGCTGAAAGGCCTCGCGCCGGTGATGGGCGTCGAGGCTATTAACTTCCTGCTGATGGTAGTCAGCGGCCTGCTGGCCCTGGCCCTCGTCCAGCGCAACTGGAAGCCGCTGGCGATTGCCGCGCTGCTGTTCGCCCTGCCGTTCCCGCTGCGCTATATCCAGTGGTATCAGCTGCTGCCGGCGCGCGCGACCCAGGTCTCGCTGGTGCAAGGCGATATCCCACAGGCCATGAAATGGGACGAAAAGCAGCTGGTCAATACCCTGAAAACCTACCTGGCGCTGACCCAGCCGCATATCGGCCACTCGCAGCTGATTATCTGGCCTGAATCGGCGATCCCGGATCTGGAGATCAACCAGCAGCAGTTCCTCAGCATGATGGACGATCTGCTGCGCGCAAAAGACAGCTCGCTGATCACCGGCATTGTCGATGCGCGTCTCAACAAGCAGAACCGTTACGATACCTACAACACCATCATTACTCTCGGCAAAGATAACCCGTACCGCTACGACTCGACCAACCGCTACAACAAGAACCATCTGGTGCCGTTCGGCGAGTTTGTACCGCTGGAGTCGATTCTGCGCCCGCTGGCGCCGTTCTTTGACCTGCCGATGTCCTCCTTCAGCCGCGGCCCCTACGTGCAGCCGCAGCTGATGGCGCATAACCTGAAGCTGACCGCGGCCATCTGCTACGAGATCATCCTCGGGGAACAGGTGCGGGATAACTTCCGGCCGGACACCGACTTCCTGCTGACCATCTCCAACGACGCCTGGTTCGGCAAGTCCATCGGCCCGTGGCAACACTTCCAGATGGCGCGAATGCGCGCCCTGGAGCTGGCCCGCCCGCTGCTGCGCAGCACCAACAACGGCATTACTGCGGTGATCGGCCCGCGCGGCGAGATCCAGAAGATGATCCCGCAGTTTACCCGCGAGGTGTTGACCACCACCGTGACCCCCGCCAGCGGCTTAACCCCTTACGCCCGCACCGGCAACTGGCCGCTATGGGCGCTGACGGCTCTGTTTGGTTTCGCCGCGCTGCTGATGAGCCTGCGCCAGCGTCGCCGATAAGTTTCTTCGCCGGCGACGCCCGTCGCCGGCTTTTTCTTCCCATCATCTGCCACTCTGGCACAGTCATTGCTTGATTTAACCTGGTAGCGGCCTCGTCCGACCCAGTGCAACCGGGTTGCACCAGAAACGATCGGTGGTCGCGCTATTTTGGTGCAATGGAAGATATTTGCCTCCGATTGGTGCGGAGCGCTTCGCAAAAATAAACAATAAAGCAGCAAAATCTTTACATTAAGCCAAACTAAATGCTAACAAACACATACAAATGCGGCACGTGGACGCGTGCCCCTAATAACAACACACACAATCACAATGGGTATCAATAGCGTCGCTGACGCTGCGGATAAGGAGTTGGATATGCAATTACGTAAACTGGCCACGGCAATGCTGGTAATGGGAATGACCGCTGGTCTGGCGCAGGCGGAAGATGCTGCCCCGGCGGCTGGCCAGAACACCCTGGATAAGATCGCCAAAAACGGGGTTATCGTTGTCGGCCATCGTGAATCTTCGGTCCCGTTCTCTTACTACGATAACCAGCAGAAGGTTGTGGGCTACTCTCAGGATTATTCCAACGCCATCGTCGATGCCATCAAGAAAAAACTGAACAAACCCGATCTGCAGGTCAAACTGATCCCGGTCACCTCGCAGAACCGTATCCCGTTGCTGCAGAATGGCACCTTTGATTTCGAGTGCGGCTCAACCACCAACAACCTTGAGCGCCAGAAACAGGCGGCCTTCTCAGATACCATCTTCGTGGTCGGCACCCGTCTGCTGGTGAAGAAAGGCGGTCCGATCAAAGATTTCCCGGACCTGAAGGATAAAGCGGTCGTCGTCACCTCTGGAACCACCTCAGAGATCCTGCTGCATAAGCTGAACGATGAGAAAAAAATGAATATGCGCATTATCAGCGCCAAAGATCATGGCGACTCTTTCCGCACCCTGGAGAGCGGACGCGCCGTGGCCTTTATGATGGATGATGCCCTGCTGGCTGGCGAACGCGCCAAGGCGAAGAAACCGGATAACTGGGAAATCGTCGGCACCCCGCAGTCGAAGGAAGCCTATGGCTGCATGCTGCGGAAGGACGATCCGACGTTCAAGGCGCTGGTTGATGAAACCGTCGCCCAGGCTCAGACCTCTGGCGAAGCGGAGAAGTGGTTTGACAAATGGTTCAAAAACCCGATTCCGCCAAAAAATCTTAACCTCAACTTCGAGCTGTCGGACGACATGAAAGCGCTGTTCAAATCACCTAACGACAAAGCACTGAACTAATTATAACAACCAGGGGCGGGATATCCTGCCCTCCCGATGATTGTCACAGCACGGACAGACTATACGGCGGCTGGTCGTTCCCCAGCCGCCGCGAATACCGAAACAAGCTGGACAACCGTCTTCGAGGGTAGCAATGGCTACCCTTTTTTTTCCAGGAGTCATGTATGTCAATAGACTGGAACTGGGGGATATTCCTGCAACAGGCCCCCTTCGGCAACACTACCTACCTGGGCTGGCTGTGGAGCGGTTTTCAAATCACCGTCGCCCTCTCCATCTCGGCCTGGATCATCGCTTTTCTCGTCGGCTCACTGTTCGGCATTTTACGCACGGTACCCAATCGCTTCCTCTCGGGCATTGGCACCTGCTATGTCGAACTGTTTCGCAACGTGCCGCTGATCGTGCAGTTCTTTACCTGGTACCTGGTGGTGCCGGAGTTCCTGCCGGAAAATATCGGCATGTGGTTTAAATCGGAGCTGGACCCAAACATTCAATTCTTTGTCTCCTCCATGCTGTGCCTGGGGCTGTTTACCGCCGCTCGCGTCTGCGAGCAGGTACGCGCCGCCATCCAGTCGCTGCCGCGCGGGCAGAAGAACGCCGGCCTGGCGATGGGCCTGACCCTGCCGCAAACCTACCGCTACGTGCTGCTGCCGAACGCCTACCGCGTTATCGTGCCGCCGATGACCTCGGAGATGATGAACCTGGTGAAAAACTCGGCCATCGCCTCCACCATCGGTCTGGCCGATATGGCCGCGCAGGCGGGCAAACTGCTGGACTACTCCGCTCATGCCTGGGAGTCTTTTACCGCCATCACCCTGGCCTATGTTTTCATCAACGCGGTGATTATGCTGATTATGTATGTGGTCGAGCGTAAGGTTCGCCTGCCTGGCAATATGGGAGGCAAATAATGTACGATTTTGACTGGAGTTCGATCGTTCCCTCCATGCCCTATCTGCTGGCAGGGCTGGTGATCACCCTGAAGATTACGGTGATCGCCATCGTGGTCGGCATCGTCTGGGGCACCCTGCTGGCGGTTATGCGCCTGTCCAGCTTTATGCCGCTGGCCTGGTTTGCTAAATCCTACGTCAACGTATTCCGCTCAATCCCACTGGTGATGGTCCTGCTGTGGTTCTACCTGATTGTCCCGGGCTTCCTGCAGAACGTGCTGGGACTGTCGCCGGAAACGGATATTCGCCTGATCTCGGCGATGGTGGCGTTTTCGATGTTCGAAGCCGCCTACTATTCAGAGATTATCCGCGCCGGCATTCAGAGCATCTCCCGCGGCCAGTCCAGCGCCGCGCTGGCGTTGGGGATGACCCACTGGCAGTCAATGCGGCTGGTGATCCTGCCGCAGGCCTTCCGCGCCATGGTGCCGCTGCTGCTAACCCAGGGGATCGTCCTGTTCCAGGATACCTCGCTGGTGTATGTATTGAGTCTCGCCGACTTCTTCCGTACCGCCTCCACCATTGGCGAGCGTGACGGAACCCAGGTCGAAATGATCCTGTTCGCGGGCGGCGTCTATTTTGTGATTAGCCTCAGCGCCTCGCTGTTGGTCAGCTGGTTGAAGAAAAGGACTGTGTAATGATTACCCTGAAAAACGTTTCAAAATGGTATGGTCACTTTCAGGTGCTGACCGATTGCTCCACGGAAGTGAAAAAAGGCGAAGTCGTGGTGGTCTGCGGGCCGTCAGGCTCCGGTAAATCCACGCTGATTAAGACTGTGAACGGCCTTGAGCCGGTACAGCAGGGGCAGATTATTGTCGATGGCACCGTGGTTAACGATAAAAAGACCAACCTGGCTAAACTGCGCTCGCACGTCGGCATGGTGTTTCAGCATTTTGAACTGTTCCCGCATCTGTCGATTATCGACAACCTGACGCTGGCGCAGGTCAAAGTGCTTAACCGCGATAAAGCCTCAGCGCGCAAGAAAGGCCTCAAGTTGCTGGAGCGCGTTGGCCTGGCGGCGCATGCGGAAAAATACCCGGCGCAACTCTCCGGCGGCCAGCAGCAGCGCGTGGCCATTGCCCGTGCCCTGTGTATGGACCCAATCGCCATGCTGTTTGATGAGCCCACCTCAGCGCTTGACCCGGAGATGATTAACGAGGTGCTGGACGTTATGGTCGAACTGGCCAACGAGGGGATGACCATGATGGTCGTGACCCATGAGATGGGCTTTGCCCGCAAGGTGGCGAACCGGGTGATCTTTATGGATGAAGGGAAGATTGTCGAGGATGCCGATAAAGAGGCCTTCTTTGCCAATCCGCAATCCGAGCGTGCCAAAGATTTCCTCGCCAAAATACTTCATTGATGGTTCTTCTCTGCGCATACCGCCCGGTATGCGCAGTTAATCTTTTCCGCCATATTATTCGCCAATGTTATTTATGCGGCAGATTATCGCTACTATCATTTACGTACCCAATAAACCTCGGCGATAAAAGCTGAGCTTATTTATTAAATCGATCAATTCATAAAGAATTCAATAATGAATTCGTGGACCGGCATTGCCGCCGCCGCTAGCATATAACGCCTCGTAACAGGTTCGCCGCACGATTATTTTATTAATTGAATATAATATTCTTGCCTGACCTCGCCTGCGCCTAAATGCCGAAATAAAGGTCATCAATATTCTCTGCCGCTCGCAGAATAATGGATGCGCCACCAAACCAATGAAACAAATGGATATTGCTTCATGTTAATTCGATCTCGCACGCTCACCGGGCTGCTGTTTATCACGCTGGCGGGCACCTCAGCCGCCGGGGCCGCGCCATTGGCCTCTTCTACTCACCAGACGGAGCAGGATAAAGCCCGCCAGGAAGCGCTGGCGCCGCAGCAACAGGATTTTCAGTCTTCACAACAGCGCGTGGCGCCGCAGGGTATCCCTTTTCCTGAGGAAACGCATTGCAAATTGATCAACCGGGTCGATATCGACTCCGATAACCAGGCGCTCACCCGGAAATTACTGGCGAAAACCGCGCGGCAGGCGCAGGGACGCTGCCTGGGCAGCGAAGGCATTCGCCTGCTGGCCTATACCTTGCAAAATGAGCTGATCGCGCAAGGCTACATCACCTCGCTGATTGATGTGCCCTCCCAGTCGCTGGAGCACGGCATACTCAGGTTCACGCTGCACTATGGCAAAGTGGGCGCTATCGACTATGCCGACGGCTCGGACACCACCCGCCTGTGGAATTCCCTACCCACCTCTTCCGGTACTATCCTGCGCTTAAGCGACCTTGAGCAAGGGATGGCCAACCTGCAGCGTCTGCCCGGCGCCACCGCGCACATGAAACTGCTGCCGGGCCAGCACGAGGGCGAAAGCGATATCCAGATCGCCCGCAGCCTGGCGAAAAAATGGCAGCTTGGCGCCTGGCTTGACGACGCCGGCAGCAAAGCCAGCGGACGCTACCAGGCCGGCGGGGCCCTCTATCTCTATGACCTGACCACCCTCAACGATATCCTGTACCTTTCCGGCGGGGGCGATATTGAATTCAATCAGCATAACGACGGCAACCACAACGGCAGCCTGTATTACTCCATTCCCTTTGGCTACTGGACACTAAGCGCCTACGGGGCATACAGCCAGTATCGTCAGCAGTTTAACGGCAACTGGTCGACGATGGATTATAAGAGTAAAAATCGCTATTACAGCGCCACGCTGAGTCGTCTGCTCTCCCACACCCGGCAGCAAAAAACTACCGCCGACCTGCGGATCGCCAAGAGTACCTCGCATTATTACTTCGGCGGCAGTGAGCTACTGGTGATGCGCAAGCAGAACCCCTCATGGGAATTCACCCTCAACCACCAGCACTACTTTAACAAAAAGATTGTTGATGCCAGCATCGGCATCCAGCGCAGCCTGCCGTGGCTCAGCTCGACAGCAACGCCGGAAGAGCAGGCCGGGCTGTATAGCCCGCTGTCGCGGATTGTGCATGGTAATCTGCAGGCAATGATGAAATTTGACGCCACCGGCGACAAATTTACCTGGGCTCCCCGCCTCAGCGCCCAGTTCAGCCCGGACAAACTCGCTTCCGATAATAAATTCAATATTGGTAGTCGCTGGAGCGTGCGCGGTTTTGACGGTGAAAACAGCCTGTCCGGCAATCAGGGATGGTACTGGCGCAACGATTTTATCTGGGATCTGGCCACCCACGAGCGGCAATTCTATTTGGGCGCGGATATAGGCCGTCTTATCGGCGCCGATCTATATCAAAAAGGCAAAGTGCTCTCCGGCGCCGTCAGCGGGCTGCGCGGTCAGCTATGGTCAACGCAGTACGATCTGTTTATTAGTACCCCGCTGAGTAAACCGGATAAGTTTCATAGCGACGCCCTGAATATGGGCTTTTCATTACAGTGGAGGTATTAATTCGCACATTATTGACTCGTCATATTTACATTATTTATTAATCATTATTTAAAGGAATAAAGAAAATGTTTAAGTTTAAGGCTTCTTATGTCGCACTGGCGGCAGTATTAACCTCGTCGGTAGTTTATGCCGACCCCACAAGCTATACGCACTCTTCCGGCGCCACGGTTATCGATATTGAAAAGCCGAACGCCGCCGGTGTCTCCCATAACCTGTACCGCGACTTCAACGTCGGCGCCAATGGCACCATCCTCAATAACAGCGGCGATGATGTCAGCCACAGCACATTTGGCAATATCGCCCGCAACAATAATCTGACCGCCGGCAGCGCTTCGGTGATTTTGAACGAGGTGACCTCCAAAAACGCCAGTAGCCTGAAGGGCTTTATCGAAGTCAACGGTCAGAAAGCGGATGTGGTAATCGCCAACCCGAACGGCATCACCTGTTCCGGCTGTAGCTTTGTTAATACCAACAAGGCTATCCTGACCACCGGCAAGGTTAATATGACCGACGATGGCGCCATCGGCAGCTATACCGTAACGGGAGGCACCCTCACCATCGGCGAAAATGGCATGAACGCCGCCAACGGCTACGCGGTTCTGCTCGCCGACGCGATTAAGATTAACGGTAAAGTGCAGGCCAACAACGCCCTGGTCAGCGCGGGCAACTTCACCATGGATAACAGCTCTGGCTCGGTGACCTCCGCCGGTAAAAAGGCCACCCTGATCCAGATGACGGTTAACCCGCAGTACAGCATCGACGTCAGCAGCCTTGGCGGCATTGAGGCCAACAGCATCAGCATGGTCGGCAATAACATCGGCTTTGGCGTACGTAATAAGGGTTCTATTATCTCCAACGGCACGCTGATGCTCACCAGCAACGGTAATTTACTGAACAAAGGGTCAATAACGGGCAAAGGTTTGCTGAGCCAGGTTTCCACCGTCACGGGCATCACCAATGACGGTAGCATCGCCGGCGCCTATTATTTAATGCTCTCCAGTGGCGATTATATCGTTAACACCGGTTCTCTCTCCGGCGGCCAGCTGATTGCCACCGCTAACGGCAACATCACCAACGGCGACTCAGGCACGATGACCGGCACCAGTGGATTAAGCCTGACCAGCGGCGGGAAAATCCGCAACGAAGAAAAAGCCTCCCTGCTGTCAAATAACCAGATTGCCGCCACGGCAATCGGTGATTTCCTCAATGAAGGCAAAATCAGCGCCAAACACACCAGCCTGACGTTTGTCGGCGACAGCTTTAAAAACACTGGCAATATTAACTCTACTGGCCAAACCACCATTCAGTCGCTTAAACAGGACGGCAGCGCCAATACGGGCGAGATCTATAACCTCGGCAATATCACCGGCGAAAATATCAATCTGCAGACCAATGGCACGCTGGCGCAAAGCAGCAGTGGTCGTATTGAGGCAACCAACGCCATTACCGCCCACAGCTACTGGCTGAACCAAAATGGTTATATGAATGCCGCCGATATCACCACCGATCACGGCGTAGTGAATAATTATGGCAATATTACTGCCAAAAATATTTCAATCACGACCTACTCAGATATCACCAACGAAGGGCAGATCAGCAGCACCGGCGACCTGACCTTAAATACCAAAAATAAAGGCGCGATCTACAATTATTCAACCCTCAGCGCGGGCGGCAACATGACGTTAACCGCCACCAAAGTGGTCAATGGTGGTAAAAGTTGCGGCATCCTGGGCCTGGCGAAATGCGGCGTCGGGACGTTAACTGCTGACAAGCTGGTACTGAACTCATCGCAGAAATATGTTAGCGACATGGGTGGAAAACAGTATTTCAAGAGCACCGAAGTCAACACGGTGAAATAAGACAAACCACGATGCGCGAAGCCTCGCGCATCGTTTTTCGCACGCTTAGGGCTCGAAGGGCCGACGCTGGAACTGATCGTGGCCACATTTTGGACAGCGCGGCAGCACGTCCGGGGTGTATACCGCCAGGTGATAGTGGCACTTCTCGCAGACCAGGTTGCCCAGACCGACCACTTCGCCGCTGTGGTACACGCCGTGATGATTCAGATCCTGAAAGACTTCCCGCCACTCGAGCTGGGTTTTGTCGGTGATATCAGCCAGCTCCTGCCACAGGCTCTCTTTGATCACCCGCATAAACACGCTGTCGCTCTCGTCTTCGTGACTCTCTTCGTAGCTGCGGGCAAACTCCTCGAGGTCGCGTTTGACCGCCGCAATCACCGACTCGATCTCGCTCTGCGTCAGATCGCCGGCGCGGACGATTTTTTCCCGCGCCTGCGTCACCAGCGCGTCGATATCGCGCTCTCCATGGCGGAGCCGTTCGCTGAGCGAGGAGACCAGTTCACGGTAATATTGAGCAACCTTGTTCATCATTTCGCCTCCGGTGGGGTTAACGTCTTCTGATAATAGACCTTATTCCTCTCCCGCTGTGTCTGACAAGCCACAGAGTCGCGAAATAATCTGCGCAGCTTTTGCCGATGTTGATGTGCGAAAAGCTGTTTTGACGTGGGCGTTTGGGCTATGCTATGCCGATCTGAAATAACACATCCATTGGCTACACTTTGTAGCTGTATTGAAAACAGGACCACTGGCTGCCATGCAAGAGCAATACCGCCCGGAAGAGATAGAATCGAAAGTCCAGCTTCACTGGGACGAAAATCGTACATTTGAAGTAACTGAAGACGAGAGCAAAGAGAAGTATTACTGCCTGTCGATGCTTCCTTATCCTTCTGGTCGACTACACATGGGTCACGTGCGTAACTACACCATCGGCGACGTGATTGCCCGCTACCAGCGCATGCTGGGCAAAAACGTCCTGCAGCCGATCGGCTGGGATGCGTTCGGTCTGCCGGCAGAAGGGGCGGCGGTGAAAAACAACACCGCGCCAGCGCCGTGGACCTACGACAACATCGCCTACATGAAAAACCAGCTCAAAATGCTGGGCTTCGGCTATGACTGGAGCCGCGAGCTGGCGACCTGCACCCCGGAATACTACCGCTGGGAGCAGAAGTTCTTCACCGAGCTGTACAAAAAAGGCCTGGTGTACAAAAAAACCTCCGCAGTGAACTGGTGCCCGAATGACCAGACCGTGCTGGCCAACGAACAGGTTATCGACGGCTGCTGCTGGCGCTGCGATACCAAGGTCGAGCGTAAAGAGATCCCGCAGTGGTTTATTAAAATCACCGCCTACGCCGATGAACTGCTGAACGATCTGGATAAGCTGGACCACTGGCCGGACACCGTGAAGACCATGCAGCGCAACTGGATCGGCCGTTCGGAAGGGGTAGAAATCTCCTTTGACGTCAACGACTACGCTGACAAACTGACTGTCTACACCACCCGTCCGGACACCTTTATGGGTTGTACCTACCTGGCCGTCGCGGCGGGTCACCCGCTGGCGCAGCAGGCTGCGGCGAACAATCCGGCGCTGGCCGCCTTTATCGACGAGTGCCGCAATACCAAAGTGGCCGAAGCCGACATGGCGACGATGGAGAAAAAAGGCGTCGATACCGGCTTTAAAGCCATTCATCCGCTGACCGGTGAAGAAATTCCGGTCTGGGCGGCAAACTTTGTGCTGATGGAATACGGCACCGGCGCGGTAATGGCCGTTCCGGGTCACGACCAGCGCGACTACGAGTTCGCCAGCAAGTACGGTCTGAACATTAAGCCGGTTATCCTCGCTGCCGACGGCTCCGAGCCGGATCTCTCCGAGCAGGCGCTGACCGAGAAAGGCGTCCTGTTTAACTCCGGCGAGTTCAGCGGTCTTGATTATGAAGCGGGCTTCAACGCCATTGCCGACAAACTGGCTGCTATGGGCGTGGGCGAGCGTAAAGTTAACTACCGTCTGCGCGACTGGGGCGTATCCCGTCAGCGCTACTGGGGCGCGCCGATCCCGATGGTGACCCTGGAAGATGGCACCGTGCTGCCGACCCCGGAAGATCAGCTGCCGGTGATCCTGCCGGAAGACGTGGTCATGGACGGCATCACCAGCCCGATCAAAGCCGATCCTGAATGGGCCAAGACCACCGTCAACGGCCAGCCGGCGCTGCGCGAAACCGACACTTTTGATACCTTTATGGAATCCTCCTGGTACTATGCGCGCTACACCTGCCCGCAGTATCAGGAAGGAATGCTGGATTCGAAAGCGGCCAACTACTGGCTGCCGGTAGATATCTACATCGGCGGTATCGAACACGCCATCATGCACCTGCTCTACTTCCGCTTCTTCCATAAGCTGATGCGCGACGCGGGCATGGTGAACTCCGATGAGCCGGCGAAACAGCTGCTGTGCCAGGGCATGGTGCTGGCTGACGCGTTCTACTATGTGGGCGAAAACGGCGAACGTAACTGGGTTTCCCCGGTTGACGCCATCGTTGAGCGCGACGAAAAAGGCCGCATCGTGAAGGCCAAAGACGCGGCGGGCCACGAGCTGGTGTACACCGGCATGAGCAAGATGTCCAAGTCGAAAAACAACGGCATCGACCCGCAGGTGATGGTTGAGCGCTACGGCGCGGATACCGTGCGTCTGTTCATGATGTTTGCGTCCCCGGCGGATATGACCCTCGAGTGGCAGGAATCTGGCGTTGAAGGGGCGAACCGCTTCCTGAAACGCGTCTGGAAACTGGTCTACGAGCACACCACCAAAGGAGAGGTTGCGGCACTGAACGTGGCGGCTCTGAGCGAAGATCAGAAAGCGCTGCGTCGCGATATCCACAAAACCATCGCCAAAGTGACCGATGACATCGGCCGTCGTCAGACCTTCAACACCGCCATCGCGGCAATCATGGAGCTGATGAACAAGCTGGCGAAAGCGCCGCAGGAAGATGAGCAGGATCGTGCGCTGATGCAGGAAGCTCTGCTGGCGGTGGTGCGTATGCTCAACCCGTTCACTCCACACGCCAGCTTCACCCTGTGGCGTGAGCTGAACGGCGAAGGCGATATCGACAACGCGCCGTGGCCGGTAGCGGATGAGAGCGCGATGGTGGAAGACAGCACCCTCGTCGTCGTCCAGGTCAATGGCAAAGTTCGTGGTAAAATTACCGTTGCGGTAGATGCAACTGAAGAGCAGGTTCGCGAGCGCGCCGGCCAGGAACATCTGGTGGCGAAATATCTCGACGGTAAAACCGTGCGTAAAGTGATTTACGTTCCGGGTAAACTGCTCAATCTGGTCGTTGGCTAAGCGCGGGAGGAAGCGTGCGATATCTGGTAACAATGTTGTTATCTCTGGCGGTGCTCGTCACCGCCGGCTGTGGCTGGCATTTGCGTAGCACTACCAAGGTGCCCGCCACCATGAAAACCATGATTTTCCAGTCGAGCGATCCGAACGGCCCGTTAAGCCGCGCGGTACGTAATCAGCTGCGTCTTAACGGCGTGGAACTGATCGACGCCAGCACGCTGCGTAAAGATGTCCCTTCTCTGCGCCTCGATGGCTCGTCGATTCAGAAAGATACCGCATCGGTGTTCCAGGATGGTCGTACGGCGGAGTATCAGATGGTCATGACCGTTCATGCCAGCGTCCTGATCCCGGGTCACGATATCTATCCGATTACCACCAAGGTCTATCGGTCGTTCTTTGATAACCCGCAGGCGGCATTAGCGAAAGACGCCGAGCAGGATATGATTATCCAGGAAATGTACGACAAAGCGGCGGAACAGCTGATTCGTAAGCTGCCAAGCGTTCAGGTAGCGGATGTTGAAGCAACCCAGCAGGAAGAGAAACCGGTCGCCAGCAGCGCGGCGCCGGCTTCCTCGGGTAACCGCGTCTCCACCACGCTGGGTCAATGATGATTCGGTTGTACCCGGAACAGCTCCGCGCGCAGCTCACTGAAGGGCTGCGCGCGGCCTATCTGCTGCTTGGCAACGATCCCCTGCTGTTGCAGGAAAGCCAGGACGCCATTCGCGAAGCTGCTGCCGCGCAGGGCTTTACCGAGCACCATACTTTTTCAATCGACAACAGCACCGACTGGCAGGCGATTTTCGCCTTAAGCCAGGCGATGAGCCTGTTTGCCAGCCGGCAAACCCTGCTGTTGATCCTACCGGAAAACGGCCCCAACGCGGCGATCAATGAACAGCTCGCCACGCTGGTTGGCCTGCTGCACGACGACCTGCTGCTGATAGTTCGCGGAAATAAGCTGACCAAAGCCCAGGAGAATGCCGCATGGCTCACCGCCCTGGCTCAGCGCGCCGTCCAGGTCAGTTGCCAGACGCCGGAATACGCGCAGCTGCCGCGCTGGCTGGCCGCCCGTGCCAAACAGCATCAGCTGCAGCTCGACGACGCGGCCAGTCAGCTGCTGTGCTACTGTTACGAAGGCAATCTGCTGGCGCTGGCGCAGGCGCTGGAGCGTCTGGCGCTGCTCTGGCCGGACGGTAAGCTAACCCTGCCCCGCGTTGAGCAAGCGGTAAACGATGCCGCGCACTTTACGCCTTACCATTGGGTCGATGCCCTACTGGCAGGCAAAAGTAAGCGCGTGCTGCACGTTCTGCAGCAGTTACGCCTTGAAGGCTGCGAGCCGGCGATCCTGCTGCGTACTCTGCAGCGGGAGCTGCTGCTGCTGGTTACCCTCAAGCGCCAGGCGACGCACACGCCGCTGCGCTCGCTGTTTGATAAACATCGGGTCTGGCAAAACCGCCGTCAGCTGCTCAGCGACGCCCTCACGCGCCTGAGCGGGGAACAGCTGCGCCAGGCGGTGACCCTTCTGACCCGCGCGGAGCTCACCTTTAAACAGGATTACGGGCACGACGTCTGGCCCGAACTGGAAAGTCTTTCGTTGTTGCTCTGCCACAAAGCCCTGGCGGACGTTTTTATTGATGGTTGATATGACTCAGTTACAGGCAATCTATGGCGGCACCTTCGATCCGGTGCATTACGGTCACCTCAAGCCGGTTGAGATCCTGGCGAATCAGATTGGCCTGAGCAAGGTCATCATCATGCCTAACAACGTCCCGCCGCACCGGCCGCAGCCGGAAGCCACCAGCGCCCAGCGCGTGCACATGCTGAAGCTGGCGATTGCCGATAAACCGCTGTTCACGCTCGATGAACGCGAACTACGGCGCGATACCCCCTCCTGGACGGCGCAAACGCTGCAGGAGTGGCGCCAGGAGCAGGGGCTGCGCAAACCGCTGGCGTTTATCATTGGCCAGGATTCGCTACTGACCTTTCCCACCTGGCACAACTATGAAACCATTCTCGACAATGTCCACCTGATTGTTTGCCGCCGCCCGGGTTACCCGCTGACCATGGCGCAGGAAGCGGATCAGCGCTGGCTGGATCGCCATTTAACACACGACGTGGAGTCTCTGCATAACCGCCCTTCCGGCGTGATCTACCTGGCTGAGACGCCGTGGTTCGATATTTCCGCGACGATCATCCGCCAGCGCCTTGAGCGCGGCGAGTCCTGCGCCGAGATGCTGCCTGCCGCCGTGCTGGATTACATCCGCGAGCAGGGACTCTATTGCTAACCCCAGGCTGGGCCTGGCGCGAAAAAAGCGCTATCGTAACGCCATCTCTTCATCGCCTGTCAGAGCCTGTTCATGAAATTGTGGTTAGTTCGCCATGGCGAAACCGAAGCCAACGTTGCCGGGTTATACAGCGGCCATGCCCCAACGCCCCTGACGCCGCGCGGCGTCGCTCAGGCGCGCGCGCTCGGCGAACGGCTGCGCCTGGCGCCTTTCGATAAAGTATTCTGTAGCGAGCTGGCGCGGACCGAGACAACGGCCGATCTGCTGCTTGGCGACCGCGCTATTCCGCGTGAGCGCCATCCCGCGCTCAATGAGATGTTTTTCGGCGACTGGGAGATGCGTCATCATCGCGACCTCCAGCGAGAAGATGCGGAAAACTATGCCGCCTGGTGTGCCGACTGGCAGCATGCGGCCCCCACCAACGGCGAAAGCTTTCAGAATTTTGCCCGCCGCGTCAGCGAGTTTATCCCAACGCTGACCGACTGCCGCCATCTTGACCATCTGCTGATCGTCGGCCATCAGGGCGTCCTGAGCCTGCTGACCGCCCTGCTGTTGCAGATGCCTCCGGCGGCGATGTGGCACTTTCCCATTGCCCATGGCGCCTGGAGCCTCCTCGAAATCCGCGACGATTTCACCACCCTGCGGGTATTAAATAGCCAGGCCGTCTGGCAGCCGCAAGAAGAATTCCCGCCAGACCATTGACAGGCCAGAGCAGGCTGTTATTCTCCGCTGCCAGGCAGCATCCGCCAAAGCCGGTTTGCAGAAATTGTTTTACAAAAATGGCGATGCAATCCGCGGCGAGGGATGGGATGATAGCCCGCCACGAACGCCTGCCGACAGACATTTCACCCGACTTTTTCATCAGTTCAGGTATACTGTCAGGCTCTTTATGATTATCAATCTTCACGCACCCAGGGGGAACACTTGCAGGGTAAAGCACTCCAGGATTTTGTTATCGACAAAATTGATGACCTGAAAGGTCAGGACATCGTTGCCATTGATGTACATGGCAAATCCAGCATCACCGATTGCATGATTATCTGCACCGGCACCTCCACGCGTCATGTGATGTCTATCGCCGACCACGTGGTTCAGGAGTCCCGCGCCGCCGGCATGCTGCCGCTGGGCGTTGAAGGGGAAGCCGCCGCCGACTGGATCGTCGTCGACCTCGGCGACGTGATGGTCCACGTCATGCAGGAAGAGAGCCGTCGTCTGTACGAGCTGGAAAAACTCTGGAGTTAATGCGTGAAGTTGCAGCTGGTGGCCGTTGGCACCAAAATGCCGGACTGGGTACAGACCGGCTTTAGCGAGTATCTGCGCCGTTTTCCCAAAGATATGCCGTTCGAGCTGGTGGAGATCCCTGCCGGTAAGCGCGGTAAGAACGCTGATATCAAACGCATCCTCGAAAAAGAGGGCGAGATGATGTTAGCCGCTGCCGGTAAGAACCGCATCGTGACCCTGGATATTCCGGGTAAACCATGGGATACACCGCAGCTGGCGCGCGAACTGGAACGCTGGAAACAGGACGGGCGCGACGTCAGTTTACTGGTAGGCGGTCCGGAAGGTCTCTCTCCCGCCTGTAAAGCAGCGGCGGAACAGAGTTGGTCGCTCTCCACCCTCACCTTACCTCACCCGCTGGTGCGCGTACTGGTGGCCGAGAGTCTGTACCGGGCGTGGAGCATCACCACCAACCACCCGTACCACCGTGAGTAATGATGATCAGGGTAGACTAAGCAGCGAATGAAATTACAGAATTCTTTCCGCGACTATACGGCTGAATCCTCGCTGTTCGTGCGCCGGGCGCTGGTCGCTTTTTTGGGGATTTTGCTGCTTACCGGCGTTCTGATCGCCAACCTGTACAATGTGCAAATCGTTCGCTTCGACGACTATCAGACGCGCTCGAACGAAAACCGCATCAAGCTGGTGCCGATCCCGCCGAGCCGCGGCATTATTTACGATCGCAACGGCACCCCGCTGGCGCTTAACCGCACCATTTACCAGCTGGAGATGATGCCGGAGAAAGTCGATAACGTACAGCAGACGCTGGATGCGCTACGCGACGTCGTCGATTTAACCGACGATGACATCGCCGGTTTCAAAAAGGAGCGCGCCCGCTCCCATCGTTTTACCTCGATTCCGGTAAAGGTCAACCTCAGCGAAGTGCAGGTGGCCCGCTTTGCCGTCAACCAGTACCGCTTTCCCGGCGTGGAAGTCAAAGGCTACAAGCGTCGTTATTACCCCTATAATTCGGCGCTGACTCACGTCATTGGCTATGTCTCAAAAATTAACGATAAAGACGTCGACCGCCTGGATAAAGAGGGCAAGCTGGCCAACTACGCCTCGACGCACGACATTGGGAAGCTGGGTATAGAGCGTTATTACGAGGACGTTCTGCACGGTCAGACCGGCTACGAAGAGGTTGAAGTGAACAACCGCGGCCGCGTCATTCGTCAGCTGAAAGAGGTGCCTCCGCAGGCCGGACGCGACATCTACCTCACCCTCGACCTCAAGCTGCAGCAGTATATTGAAACGCTGCTGGCCGGCAGCCGCGCCGCCGTGGTGGTGACCGACCCGCGTACCGGCGCTATTCTGGCGCTGGTTTCAACCCCGAGCTATGACCCGAACCTGTTCGTCGACGGCATCTCCAGCAAAGACTACTCCGCGCTGCTCAACGACCCGAACACACCGCTGGTCAACCGAGCGACGCAGGGGGTCTATCCGCCGGCGTCGACGGTCAAACCGTACGTCGCCGTCTCGGCGCTGAGCGCCGGGGTGATCACCCGCAACACCAGCCTCTTCGACCCCGGCTGGTGGCAGTTGCCCGGCTCAGAGAAACGCTATCGTGACTGGAAAAAGTGGGGCCACGGCCATCTGAACGTCACCAAAGCGCTCGAAGAGTCTGCAGATACCTATTTCTACCAGGTCGCCTATGACATGGGCATCGACCGTCTCTCAGAGTGGATGAGCAAGTTTGGCTACGGCCACTACACCGGTATCGACCTCTCCGAGGAGCGCTCTGGCAACATGCCGACCCGCGAATGGAAGCTCAAGCGCTTTAAGAAACCCTGGTACCAGGGGGACACCATTCCGGTGGGCATCGGCCAGGGTTACTGGACCGCCACGCCGATCCAGATGAACAAAGCGCTGATGATCCTGATTAACGACGGCGTGGTGAAGGTGCCTCATCTGCTGCAGAGCACCGTGGAAGACGGCAAGCCCGTACCCTGGGTCCAGCCCCATGAGCCGCCGGTAGGCGATATCCATTCCGGCTATTGGGAAATCGCCAAAGACGGCATGTACGGCGTGGCCAACCGCGGCAACGGCACCGCGCACAAATACTTCGCCAGCGCGCCGTATAAAATCGCGGCCAAGTCAGGTACCGCTCAGGTGTTCGGCCTGAAGGCCAACGAAACCTATAACGCGCACCGGATCTCCGAGCGCTTGCGCGACCATAAACTGATGACAGCGTTTGCGCCTTATAACAACCCGCAGGTTGCCGTGGCGATGATTCTGGAAAACGGCGGCGCCGGCCCGGCGGTCGGTACGATTATGCGCCAGATCCTCGATCACATCATGCTGGGCGATAACAACACTACGCTGCCAAGCGAAAACCCGGCGGTAACCGCAGGGGAGGATCAATAATGACGGATAATCCGAACAAAAAATCGCTATGGGATAAAATCCATCTTGACCCCACCATGCTGCTTATCCTGCTGGCGCTGCTGACCTACAGCGCGCTGGTTATCTGGAGCGCCAGCGGTCAGGATGTCGGCATGATGGAGCGTAAAATCGGCCAGATCGCCATGGGCGTGGTGATCATGATCGTCATGGCGCAGATCCCGCCGCGGGTCTATGAAGGCTGGGCGCCCTACCTCTATATTTTCTGTATCATCCTGCTGGTAGCCGTTGACGCCTTCGGTGCCATCTCCAAAGGGGCGCAGCGCTGGCTGGATCTCGGTATTGTTCGCTTTCAGCCGTCGGAGATCGCCAAAATAGCCGTGCCGCTGATGGTGGCGCGGTTTATTAACCGCGATGTCTGTCCACCGTCGCTGAAGAACACCGGCATTGCCCTGGTGCTAATCTTCCTGCCGACGCTGCTGGTGGCGGCGCAGCCTGACCTCGGGACCTCGATCCTGATCGCCCTATCCGGGCTGTTTGTGCTGTTCCTCTCCGGCCTCAGCTGGCGCCTGATTGGTATCGCCGTGGTGCTGGTCGCCGCCTTTATTCCGATCCTGTGGTTCTTCCTGATGCACGACTATCAGCGTCAGCGCGTGATGATGCTCCTCGATCCGGAAACCGACCCGCTGGGCGCCGGCTATCACATTATTCAGTCTAAAATTGCCATTGGCTCCGGCGGTCTGCGCGGCAAAGGCTGGCTGCACGGCACCCAATCGCAGCTGGAGTTTCTGCCGGAACGCCACACCGACTTTATCTTCGCCGTCCTCGCCGAAGAGCTGGGCCTGATTGGCGTACTGATCCTGCTAGCGCTTTATATTCTGCTGATTATGCGCGGACTGTGGATCGCCGCCCAGGCGCAAACCACCTTTGGCCGGGTCATGGCCGGTGGTTTAATGTTGATTTTATTCGTTTATGTCTTCGTAAATATTGGTATGGTGAGTGGTATTTTACCGGTGGTGGGCGTACCGTTGCCGCTGGTGAGCTACGGGGGCTCCGCCCTGATCGTACTGATGGCCGGGTTTGGTATCGTAATGTCGATCCATACCCACAGAAAAATGTTGTCGAAAAGCGTTTAAAGGGGTTAGCAATGCGTAAGCAATGGCTGGGGATCTGCATAGCAGCGGGGCTGCTGGCGGCATGTTCGAGTGATGACGTGCAACAAAAAACGGTCAGTACTCCACAGCCGGCCGTCTGTAATGGCCCGACGGTTGAGATCAGCGGCGCCGATCCGCAGTATGAAACGCCGAACGCCACGGCGAATCAGGATTATGAGCGCGACGGTAAAAGCTACAAAATCGTTCAGGATCCGGCCAACTTTACTCAGGCCGGTTTCGCGGCGATCTATGACGCTGAACCCAACAGCAACCTGACCGCCAGCGGCGAAGCCTTCGATCCGACTCAGTTGACCGCAGCGCACCCGACGCTGCCGATCCCGAGCTACGCGCGGATCACTAACCTTGCCAACGGACGGATGATCGTCGTGCGGATTAACGATCGCGGTCCCTATGGCAACGATCGGGTCATCTCGCTTTCCCGCGCATCCGCTGACCGCCTGAACACCTCCAACAACACCAAAGTGCGCATCGACCCCATCATCGTCGCGCCTGACGGTTCGCTTTCCGGCCCGGGGATGGCCTGTACCACCGTCGCCAAACAGACTTACGCCCTGCCCGCCCGTCCGAATCTGGACGGTGGGGACGCCGCTGGCATGAGCCAGCCCGCACCCACTGACGTTCGCCCGATCAGCAACAGCACGCTGACGCCGGCAGACAGCGTGGGCGCGCCGGTGAACAGCGGCGGTTTCCTCGGCGCGCCGACGCCCCTGAACAACGGCGTGCTGGAGAGTAGCGAACCAGCGGCAGCCGCCGCGACGGCTCCTGCCGCCGGCGCCACGCCAACAGCGCCAGTGACCGCGCCTGGCTCCATTCAGGGTAATGTGGCGCCCGCTGCGGCCACCGCCGCAGCCGCTGGCGCCGTGGCGGCCTCGTCCTCGGCGACCTCCAGCGCCAGCGGTAATTTTGTTGTCCAGGTGGGCGCAGTAAGCGACCAGACGCGGGCGCAGCAGTATCAGCAGCGCCTGAGCCAGCAGTTTTCTGTGCCAGGCCGGGTCATGCAAAACGGCGCGGTCTGGCGTATTCAGCTGGGTCCCTTTGCTGATAAAGCACAGGCCAGCGCCGTGCAGCAGCGCCTGCAAAGCGAAGCGCAGCTGCAGTCCTTTATTACTCGCGCCAACTAAACGCCGCGGGCCGCCCGTTCACCTCGCGCATGTAAAAGTCATTAACAAACTCATGCGCAATGTCGGATGCTGGCCCGCAGAGCATTTGCTATAGTAAGGCACTTTTTTAACTCCATCACGGATGCCGTTGTTCTGACCATGAAGACCTCTTTCACCGCTCGTTTACTCATTACGGCGCTCTCCGTTGCAGCGCTCTCCTCCGCTGCCCGCGCCGATGACCTGAATATCAAAACGATGATCCCAGGCGCCCCGCAGATTGACGCCGAATCCTGGATCCTTATCGATTACAACTCTGGCAAGGTACTGGCTGAAAACAATGCCGACTCCCGCCGCGACCCGGCCAGTCTGACCAAAATGATGACCAGCTATGTTATCGGTCAGGCGATGAAAGCGGGCAAATTCAAAGAGTCCGATCTGGTCACCGTCGGCAACGATGCCTGGGCCACCGGCAACCCGGTTTTCAAAGGCTCTTCTCTGATGTTCCTCAAGCCGGGCATGCAGGTGCCGGTTTCTCAGCTGATCCGTGGTATTAACCTGCAGTCCGGTAACGATGCCTGCGTGGCGATGGCCGACTACGTCGCCGGCAGCCAGGACGCCTTCGTCAGCCTGATGAACAACTACGTCAATGCTCTGGGCCTGAAAAACACCCATTTCCAGACCGTTCACGGTCTTGATGCTGACGGACAGTACAGCTCCGCGCGCGACATGGCGCTGATTGGCCAGGCGCTGATCCGCGACGTACCGAACGAGTACTCCATCTATCGTGAGAAAGAGTTCACTTTCAACGGCATCCGCCAGCTGAACCGTAACGGCCTGCTGTGGGATAACAGCCTGAACGTCGACGGCATCAAAACCGGCCATACCGACAAAGCGGGTTACAACCTCGTCGCCTCCGCCACCGAAGGCCAGATGCGCCTGATCTCCGCGGTAATGGGCGGCCGGACGTTCAAAGGCCGTGAGTCGGAAAGCAAAAAACTGCTTACCTGGGGCTTCCGCTTCTTCGAAACCGTCAACCCGATTAAAGCTGGCAAAGAGTTTGCCTCCGAACCGGCCTGGTTCGGCGACAGCGATCGCGCTTCGCTGGGGGTGGATAAAGACGTCTACCTGACCATTCCGCGCGGCCGAATGAAAGATCTGAAAGCCAGCTACGTACTGAATAACACTGAGCTGCACGCCCCGCTGCAGAAAAACCAGGTTGTCGGCACCATTAACTTCCAGTTGGATGGTAAAACCATCGACCAGCGTCCGCTGGTGGTCCTGCAGGAAATTCCGGAAGGTAATTTCTTCGGCAAAATTATTGATTACATTAAATTAATGTTCCACCACTGGTTTGGTTAAAAATCGAACACTTGAAAGTGTGATTTCCATCCCCATATACTATTCATCCAAGTAACCTGATAACTCCCGCCCTTGGTGGGAGTTATTATTTTGTCGTAACACCGGAGCTGACATGAAAACCAAACTTAACGAACTGCTTGAATTCCCTACGCCATTTACTTACAAAGTAATGGGGCAGGCGTTGCCGGAGCTGGTTGATCAGGTGGTGGAAGTGGTACAGCGCCATGCGCCTGGTGATTACTCGCCGTCAGTAAAACCGAGCAGCAAAGGTAACTACCACTCGGTCTCCATCACCATCAACGCCACCCACATTGAACAAGTGGAAACGCTGTACGAAGAGTTAGGCAATATCGATATCGTTCGGATGGTGCTGTAACCTTTTCCCTGACCCGGCCGCCGTGCCGGGTCTTCTCATTCCCTTCTGCACGGCTGTGATATACTCCCCAACCTGAATTCTCTCTTCCCGGCGGAGATGTTGTTTTGCAGCACAATAAAATTCTTATCCGGCAGCTTGGCCTGCAACCTTACGAACCCGTCTCGCAGGCGATGCATGAATTTACCGACGCCCGTGATGAAGATACCCTCGACGAGATCTGGCTGGTGGAACATCACCCCGTATTCACCCAGGGTCAGGCCGGCAAAGCGGAACACGTGCTGGTGCCCGGCGATATTCCGGTGATCCAGAGCGATCGCGGCGGCCAGGTCACCTATCACGGTCCGGGACAGCAGGTGATGTACGTCCTGTTGGACCTCAAGCGCCGTAAGCTGGGCGTGCGGGAGCTGGTGACGCTGCTGGAGCAAACGGTCGTCAATACCCTGGCTGAATATAGTATCGAGTCGCACCCCCGCGCCGACGCCCCTGGCGTCTATGTCGGCGAACGCAAAATCTGCTCTCTGGGATTGCGGATCCGTAAAGGTTGTTCTTTCCACGGTCTGGCGCTTAATATCGCCATGGATCTCACGCCGTTTCTGCGTATCAACCCCTGCGGCTATGCCGGTATGGAGATGACGCAAATGCGCCAGTGGCAGCCTGCAGCCTCCCCGGAGACGGTCGCTCCGCGGCTGGTCGCCAATCTGCTGGCGCTGCTAAATCATCCACCGCACGAATATCTTCCCCGGGATTAAGCGGCAGGCCAACGTCCCGCTGTCAGCGGGGCGCTAAACGAGTAACACGTTATTTTTGCAATCAATTGTCACGCACGGCAACGCGGTGGGCCGCTATACTTGGCCTATCATTCCCAACCGGACTCATCGCGTGCCAGAGAATACGCCTCCGTCAGAATCTCCTGACAGACAGGATGAACGTTACGATCGTCAAATGTTTCGCATCCTGCGTAATATTGACCTCAATCTGTTGACGATCTTTGAAGCGGTATACGTACATAAAGGTATCGTCAACGCCGCGAAGATACTCAATATCACACCCTCGGCGATTAGCCAGTCAATTAACAAACTGCGGGCGTTGTTCCCCGATCCGCTATTTATCCGCAAAGGACAGGGCGTCACCCCCACCGCCTATGCCACCCATCTTCATCAATACATCAGCCGCGGCATGGAAGCTTTCCTCAGCGCGCTGGATATCACCGGTAGCCCGCACCAGCAGCGGGTGATCACTATCGCCACTACGCCAGCGATGGGAGCGCTGCTGATGCCTGGCCTGGCCAGCGCGCTGAAGCCGACCTTCCCGCAGATCCTGTTGCACAATATCGCCATCGTCGACGCCGCGCGGCAGCTTGACCAGCGCCAGGTGGATCTGCTCATTGATACCCACCTGCACAGCGGCCAGGCGATAAGCCATCATGTGCTGTATCAGGATCGGGTACAGATGTACTGCCGCGCAGGGCATCCCGCGCTGGACGGTCCGCAGGATGAAACGACCCTCGCGGAGTACGAATTTGCGCTGCTGCTGCCGGAAGGCCAGCGCTACCCCACCCTCCATCGCCGACTACAGGAAGAGATGGGCGAGCGCCGCTGCGGCTTTAGCACCTTTAACCTGATGACCCAGGCGGCGATGATCGCCGGGAGCGATATGCTGGGTCTGACCACCGAACGCCTGTTCGCCATGGTGTCCCGTCTCTGGCCGCTGCAGACCCTGGATTTCCCTTCCCTGGGTGGAGAGCAGATTGACGTTGCGCTGCACTTTAATAAGCTGAGCGGGAAAGAGCCATTGCTGAAAGAGATCATCGAGACGGTGATCCGCTCGTTTAAGGCGTAGCGCACGGAAGGGAAAAGGATAAAACAACAACTATTTTACAATTTGCCGGGCAGGCAGGCTGCTTTCTGCCCCTTTTCAATGGTATACTGCCTGCTCTTGATTCAAAAATAGTTGATAATTGCAACATTTCATTGAATTAATTCGCTTTCCTTCGTGACTCGCAACTGGAACACGCACGCTATGAGTAAACCCATTGTGATGGAACGCGGTGTTAAGTACCGCGACGCCGATAAAATGGCCCTTATCCCGGTGAAAAACGTGGCAACTGAGCGTGAAGCTCTGCTCAGAAAACCGGAATGGATGAAAATCAAACTTCCGGCAGACTCGTCCCGTATCCAGGGAATCAAAGCAGCGATGCGTAAGAACGGCCTGCACTCTGTGTGCGAAGAGGCCTCCTGCCCGAACCTTGCAGAATGCTTCAACCACGGTACCGCGACCTTTATGATCCTCGGCGCGATCTGTACCCGCCGTTGCCCGTTCTGCGACGTCGCGCATGGACGCCCGGTCGCGCCAGATGCAAACGAGCCACAAAAGCTGGCGCAAACTATCGCCGATATGGGTCTGCGCTATGTCGTAGTCACCTCGGTAGACCGTGACGACCTGCGTGATGGCGGCGCACAGCATTTTGCCGACTGCATCAGCGCCATTCGCGAGAAAAACCCGTCGATTAAGATCGAAACGCTGGTTCCGGATTTCCGCGGCCGCATGGATCGCGCACTTGATATTCTGACGGTGACCCCGCCGGATGTCTTCAACCATAACCTCGAAAACGTGCCCCGTCTTTATCGTCAGGTACGTCCGGGCGCGGATTACAACTGGTCGCTGAAGCTGCTGGAGCGTTTTAAAGAAGCGCACCCGGAGATCCCGACGAAATCCGGCCTGATGGTAGGTCTGGGCGAAACCAACGACGAGATCATCGAAGTGATGCGCGACCTGCGTCGCCATGGCGTCACCATGCTGACGTTAGGCCAGTATCTGCAGCCGAGCCGTCACCACCTGCCGGTGCAGCGCTACGTCAGCCCGGAAGAGTTTGAAGAGATGAAAGCGGAAGCGATGGCGATGGGCTTCACCCACGCCGCCTGCGGTCCCTTCGTCCGCTCTTCCTATCATGCCGACCTGCAGGCTAAAGGGATGGAAGTTAAATAACCCACCGCTTCCGCCGCTGCGCGCCTTTTCGGCGCAGCGGCTCTCTCCGCTTCATCCGTTTCGCCTGTCCGTAACAGTTAGTTGCATCTTTTCTCCGCGGCGTCGACAAAAACGACAAAGGCCGCAACGATAAACGTCGCGGCCTCTTCGCCGTACCGCCAGCATCCCGTCAGGAGACGCAGCCGGAGAATTACTCTTTATGAGAGAGCTTCTGCGCCGGCGCTTCTTCTTCTGCGGTGGTTTTCTTCGCGCTATCGTCATCTTCGTTCATGGCTTTTTTAAAGCCCTTGATAGCCGACCCCAGGTCGCCGCCCAGCGTACGTAATTTCTTGGTACCAAACACTAAGATAATCAGTGCTGCGACTACCAGCAGTTTGGTAATACTAATCTCACCCATAGCTAACCTTCTTCTCTATACAAGCTGCGAATACGCCATCATACACGCATTTATCCGTCCTATTGTAATCCACCTGTGCGTGGGCTGCGTGTTTCGGCCCATAGCCTCCCCTCCGGGAGTGAGCGCTGAGATGTCCATCCTGACGTGCACAGCGAATTATTGGGATAAACAATACGGGTATTTGACGCGCGGACACAATAGCAATCTGTAACAAGGTGAATCAAGCCTTGTTTAAAAAAACGTCATAATAATTGCGGTGGCGCAAATCGTCGGTTCCGCAGCACTGGTAAACGCTCGCGAACGCGCGCAAGGTCATCCGCAGAGAGATCGGCAAAGATCAGCTGCGGCTCGCTCCCGGCCCCCGCCAGAGTGGTCCCCAGCGGATCGACGATGCGGCTCAGCCCGATATTGCGCGTTCCGCATTCGCCTGCCGCCACGATATAGCAGGTAGTATCGAGAGCGCGTGCCGCCAGCAGCGTCGCCCAGTGATGCTCTTTCTGCGGCCCTTTCACCCATGCAGCGGGCAGCACCAGCAGCTGTGCCCCATTCAGGGCCAACGAAAGCGCCAGTTCCGGAAAGCGAAGATCGTAGCAGGTCATCAGGCCAACGCGTAATCCCGCCACCTCAATCACCGGCGGGATCTGCTGACCGGGATCCACCCGCCGGGACTCCTGCATCGCGAAGGCGTCATATAGATGAAGTTTATGATAATGGGCGATCACTGCGCCTTCCCGCAATACCACCAACGTGTTGGTCGCTCTCCCCTCCCCTGACGGCACATGGAGCGTCAGGACCGTGGTCAGGCTGTTACGCCTGCTCTCGGCCAACAGCGGCTGCAAAAATGCGCCATCCAGCGGCTGGGCCGATTTAACTGACAGATCCGGGTCGTTGTCATCCCGCGCCAGCAACGCCTCCGGCAGCACCAGCAGCGCTGCCCCTTCTCGCTCCGCCTGCTGCATCATCGCCACACAGGTTTGCGCATTCGTCCGCCATACTGGCGTGACGGCAAATTGTCCTGCCGCTACCCGCATGTTCTTCTCCCGTCAGGTTATGGATAGCCAATCGCGCCCGATGCGCGCTACACTTGACACTCTCTTACATCAAATAGCAGGAAACGACCGTGTTTCAACTTCTTTGCGCCGTTTTTATTGGCGGCGGCACCGGCAGCGTATTGCGCTGGTGGCTCGGCATGAAGCTCAATCCTGTGCACCATGCTATCCCGATTGGGACTCTAACGGCCAACCTGTTAGGCGCCTTTGTGATTGGCGCCGGGCTGGCGTGGTTTAATCGTCTGACCGGTATTGACCCGATGTGGAAACTGCTGATTACCACCGGTTTCTGCGGCGGCCTGACCACGTTCTCCACCTTTTCTGCGGAAGTGGTGTTTCTCCTGCAGCAGGGCCGGGTAAGCTGGGCGCTGCTCAACGTCGCGGTGAATTTGCTGGGTTCGTTTGCGATGACGGCGGTCGCCTTCTGGCTTTTCTCGCAGGCGGCCAGCCGCTAAAAGCGAAGGAGATAGGCAAAAAAAAACCCGCTTATTAGCGGGTTTTTATATTCTACTGACGCGTTGCTTACAGAGCGATGACGTTTGCAGCAGAAGGGCCTTTGGCACCGTTAGTGATTTCGAACTCTACGCGCTGACCTTCAGCCAGAGTTTTGAAACCGTTGGACTGGATTGCAGAGAAGTGTACGAATACATCTTTGCTGCCATCTTCCGGAGTAATGAAACCGAATCCTTTGGACTCATTAAACCACTTAACGTTACCTTTAATCTTAGACATCAAAATTACCTTTATATGAAAAATCGACACTAATGCTGTGTCGGGTATCAGTACACCAATTGTGGTACCTTTTGTCCAGTGCAACTTTGCTAAAAAGTGATAAAAGTCGCTATCTTTTTTAGTGGGTAACGCTTTAGTCCTTGTTTTTGCACAAGACCTTCCGCTTATCTCATTTATTGCTAAGACTTAGCGAATTAAAACTGGAAGCGCGCCCAGGCGAAGTAAACGTTACCGTTATTGTAGGTGCCGGGAATATAGGTCATCTGGAAAGTTGCCGGACCGTAACCTATTGACGCCAATGGCAAGATCACCGGGATCGGGATGTAGTTCCAGTTATCGCGCGCCGTGACGCCGAGGGTATAGCCAAGGCCGAGGTGGAAATTCTGGTCCGTCAGCGGGCGCCAGGTTTTCTCCCAGCCGTAGCCGCCGATGGGCTCCCACTTATTAAAAGAGTCTTTAAACGCCATCAGGTACAGGCCATGCCAGTTCCCTTTCTCATCCCAGCGCGAGACGCCGAAACCTGCCCCCCACGGACGTTCGTTATACTTATCGGTTTTTTCCTTGTCATAGGCAAAGCGCGCATGCCAGGTGATGGCTGGAACGTACAAATCATAGTGCTCCGGCTCATTCCAGGTCTGCGCTACGTTATTACTTAAGGTATGGTAACCTTCGCTAAGGGTCGATGAAAACGACGCGCTGGCGTTTCCGGACACCAATAACCATCCTAAAAAACCAAGAGAAAACAATGAAAAACGACGTAACATCAACACTTTTCTATTACCACTTTGATTTAAAAGCCACCTAAAATAGCAAAGATAATCTCAATGCAGGTTGAACGAAATAAGGCAAACTCCTGATTTTCGCCCGCTGTCCATCAGAACGGCTTAACTATCCATCTGGTGATTATATCCAGGCGTGATGGGGGACGTGTAGTTCTTATCGCTTTATTGATTTGCATCAGCGAGTTTTGTCCGTTTTTTCGGCACATTCGCACATTAAAATTTGGTGTGGTGCTTTTTATCTACATATTCTTTGGGTTTAGGGGTAATAAATGCTGACGTTTATTGAGATCCTGATAGGGATCGTGGTCATTGTGGGCGTAGCCCGCTATATCATTAAAGGCTACTCGGCCACCGGGGTGCTGTTCGTCGGAGGCTTAATCTTACTGATCGTCAGCGCCCTGCTGGGACATAAAGTGTTACCGGGTAATACCGCGAGCACCGGCTATTCCGCTACCGATATTATTGAATACATTAAGATTCTACTCATGAGCCGCGGCGGCGATTTGGGTATGATGATCATGATGCTGTGCGGCTTCGCCACCTATATGACCCATATTGGCGCTAATGATATGGTGGTCAAATTAGCGTCGAAGCCGTTGCGCTATATTAATTCGCCCTATCTGCTGATGATTGCCGCCTATTTTGTCGCCTGCCTGATGTCGCTGGCCGTCTCCTCCGCGACCGGCCTTGGCGTACTACTGATGGCGACGCTGTTCCCGGTAATGGTGAACGTCGGTATCAGCCGCGGGGCCGCCGCCGCCATCTGCGCCTCACCGGCGGCGATTATCCTCTCGCCAACCTCGGGTGACGTCGTCCTGGCGGCCAAAGCCGCTGAAATGCCGCTGATCGACTTTGCTTTTAAAACCACGCTGCCGATCTCCATCGCGGCCATTATCTGCATGGCAATCGCCCATTTTTTCTGGCAGCGCTATCTTGATAAAAAAGAACACATTTCTCACGAGATGCTCGATGTCAACGACATCACCACCACCGCCCCGGCGCTGTATGCCATTCTGCCGTTTACCCCGATCATCGGCGTGCTGATCTTTGACGGTAAATGGGGGCCGGAGCTGCACATTATCACCATCCTCGTTGGCTGCATGCTGCTGGCGGCGATCCTCGAGTTCCTGCGCGGTTTCAACACCAAAAACGTCTTTAGCGGGCTGGAAGTCGCCTACCGTGGAATGGCCGACGCCTTCGCCGGCGTAGTGATGCTGTTGGTTGCCGCCGGCGTCTTTGCCCAGGGGTTAAGCACTATCGGCTTTATCAACGGTCTGATCTCAATCGCCACCTCCTTCGGCTCGGCCAGCATTATTCTGATGCTGGTGCTGGTGATCCTGACCATGCTGGCGGCGATGACCACCGGTTCCGGTAATGCCCCGTTCTACGCCTTCGTTGAGATGATCCCCAAGCTGGCGCACTCCTCCGGCATCAATCCGGCCTACCTGTCGATTCCGATGCTGCAGGCTTCTAACCTCGGCCGCACGATATCGCCCGTCTCCGGGGTGGTGGTCGCCGTTGCCGGGATGGCGAAGATTTCCCCATTCGAAGTGGTCAAGCGCACCTCAGTGCCGGTGCTCGTTGGCCTGCTGGTGGTGATCGTTGCTACTGAAATCCTGGTGCCCGGCAGCGCGCTCCACTAATGGTCTAACCACGCGAAAAGGCGCCAGCGGGCGCCTTTTTTATGCTTTAATAACTCCCCGTTATCTTTTGCCATCCATAATCAGGAATAAAAATGTTCAGGAAGGATTTCGCCGCGATTGCCCTTGTGCTTACCGCCACTCAGGCCGGTGCTGAACCGCTCACCGCGACGCGATACGCTGATTTTGACCGCTACGTCCTTGCCCTCTCCTGGCAAACCGGATTCTGTCAGAGCATATATGACCGCAATCGCAACGAACCGGAAGAGTGTCGCCTGCAGCAGGACACCGCGAATAAAGCCGACTTTCTGACCGTGCATGGCCTGTGGCCCGGGCTGCCAAAGTCCATTGCCGCGCGCGGAGTGGATGAACGTCGCTGGATGCGCTACGGCTGCGCCACGCGTCCGGTGCCCAACATGCCGGAGGTAAAAGCGAACCGCAAATGCCAGGCGGCGGAGACCGGGCTGTCGCTGGAGATGGCCAATAAACTTAATAATGTGATGCCGGGATCGGGCGGCACCTCCTGTCTGGAACGCTACGAATATGCCAAACATGGCGTCTGCTTCGGCTTCGATCCCGACAGCTACTTTGGCGCCATGGTGCGACTAAACGGTGAAATTAAGCGCAGCCCGGTGGGGGATTTTCTCGCGAAGCACTATGGCCAAACGGTCAGCCGCGCCGACTTCGACGCCGCCGTGGCCCGCGCCTGGGGTCCGCAGAGCGTGAAGGCGTTTAAGCTAACCTGCAACGGTAATCCGGCCTATCTGACGGAGATGCAAATCTCGCTCAACGCCGCGACCATCAACGCCCCGCTGGCCACTTCCGCTTTTCTGCCCCAGCCTCACCCGGGTAACTGCGGCGCACAGTTTATCCTCGATAAGGTTGGCCACTAGCGCAAAGCGGGATGCTGATTGGAAAACACCGTCCGCCGGATGGTGTTGCACGCTGAATGTGCGTTTCATCACTTCAAACTGCCGGCAACTCTCAGTATGATGGTAGGACCTTAACCCTTGCCCCTTTCGGCGAGGGTTTTCTTTTACGGACAGGTTCCTGGATAACATGGAGTATGCAATGACCAGACCCGCAATCATCATTAATGAACTGGATGCCGAACGTATCGACAGGCTGCTGGAGCAGCCGGCTTTCGCCAACTCACCGGTTGCCGATGCCCTGAATGAGGAACTCGACCGCGCGCAAATGCTGGCCCCGGAAGCGATGCCGCATGATGTCGTCACCATGAATAGCAGGGTAAAATTCCGCGATTTAACCAGCGGCGAAGAGCGCGTGCGGACGCTGGTGTTTCCGTCACAGGTGACCGACAGCGCCAGCCAGCTCTCCGTCCTCGCGCCGGTGGGCGCCGCGCTGCTGGGCCTGAAAGTCGGCAGCACCATTCACTGGGAGCTGCCGGGCGGCGCATCGACGCACCTGGAAGTGCTGGAGCTATTGTACCAGCCGGAAGCCGCTGGCGAATTCCACCGCTAATTCCGCTGCCTGAGGCGTTTCGCGCTTTATTCAGAGGATGTCCGCACATCCTCTTTCTGCTGTTTTCCCGCCGCTTACCCTTTTTTACGCTTTGCGCCTGCCTGGCTGACAGTTTTGCGACCTGAATGACACAATATCCGCATATAATATGTTGATATAGACGCAAACGAACAAGGAGGATTGCATATGTATAAGACTATCATTATGCCGGTTGATGTCTTTGAGATGGCGCTGAGCGATAAAGCCGTCCGGCACGCGGAGTTTCTGGCCCAGCAGGACGGGGTGATCCATCTGCTCCACGTCTTACCGGGTTCCGCGAGCTTTACCATGAGCCGTTTTACCGCCGACCTGCGGCGGTTTGAGGAACATCTGCAGCATGAGGCGGAGACTCGCCTGCAGACGATGGTCAGCCACTTCAGCATTGACCCGTCTCGTATCAAGCTACATGTCCGTTTTGGCAGCGTGCGCGATATGGTCAACGAGCTGGCCAGCGAAATTAACGCCGACGTGGTAGTTATTGGCTCACGCAATCCCTCCATCAGTACCCACCTGCTCGGCTCCAATGCCTCGAGCGTGATCCGCCATGCCCATATCCCGGTAATGGTCGTCAGGTAAGAATGACGAAAAGAGTATAAAAAAAGAGGCTACCCCTGGGTAGCCTCTTTGTTATGCAGGTCTATTGTCTGACTTGTTATGCGGTTTTCGTGCGGATCAGGTAGTCGAAAGCGCTCAGCGACGCTTTTGCCCCTTCCCCTGCCGCGATAATAATCTGTTTGTACGGCACGGTGGTGCAATCGCCCGCGGCGAACACGCCTTTGACGTTGGTTTCGCACTTCGCATCGATGATGATCTCACCCATGCGGTTGCGCTCAACGGCGCCTTCCAGCCAGGTGGTGTTAGGCAGCAGGCCAATCTGGACGAAGATCCCCGCCAGCGCGACATGATGCTCATCGCCGCTCACCCGGTCACGATACTGCAGACCGGTGACTTTGCTGCCATCGCCTTTCACTTCCGTGGTCTGCGCATTAAGAATGATGTCGACATTCTTCAGGCTGCGGACTTTATCCTGCAACACCTGGTCGGCTTTCATCTCTGGGGCAAACTCCAGCAGGGTTACGTGCTCTACGACGCCCGCCAGGTCAATGGCGGCTTCCACGCCGGAGTTCCCGCCGCCGATTACCGCTACGCGTTTGCCCTTAAACAGCGGACCATCGCAGTGAGGGCAGTAGGTCACGCCCTTGGTGCGATACTGTTCTTCGCCCGGCACGTTCATATTGCGCCATTTCGCCCCGGTGGCGATGATGACGCTACGCGCCTTGAGCACCGCGCCGGAGGCGGTTTCGATCTGATGCAGGCCGCCCTCTGTCGCCGCCGGCGTCAGTTTGGTCGCACTCTGGGAGTCGATCACGTCGACGTTATAGTCATTGACGTGCGCTTTCAGCGCGCCTGCCAGCTTCTGGCCTTCAGTTTTCGGCACCGAAATATAGTTTTCGATATCCACGGTATCCAGCACCTGGCCGCCGAAGCGTTCGCCCATCAGGCCGGTACGAATCCCTTTACGTGCAGAGTAGACCGCCGCCGCCGCGCCGGACGGGCCGGAGCCAACGATCAGTACATCGTAAGCGTCACGCTGATTCAGCTCTTCCGCTGCGCGTTTTTCCGCACCGGTATCCACTTTGGCGACGATTTCAGTCAGCGTCATCCGTCCCTGACCAAACTCCTGACCGTTCATGAACACCGCTGGCACGCCCATGACGTTACGCTCGGTGATCTCATTCTGGAAGGTCCCGCCGTCAATCGCCGTGTGTTTGATGCGCGGGTTGAGCACCGCCATCAGGTTCAGGGCCTGGACCACGTCCGGGCAGTTATGACAGGAGAGCGAATAGTAGGTTTCGAATTCGAAATCGCCATCAATATCGCGGATCTGCTCCAGCAGCGACTGGGCCTCTTTCGACGGATGACCGCCGGTCCACAGCAGCGCCAGCACCAGCGAGGTAAACTCGTGGCCCAGCGGCGAGCCCGCAAAACGCGGCCCCTGGTCGGAACCTGGGTTAGTAATCAGGAACGAGGGCTTACGTACCGCGAGCGTGTTGTCTTCTTTAAAGGTGACTTTGTCTGACAGTTCAGCGATTTCAGCCAACAGTTCCTTGATTTCTGCCGATTTAGCGCTGTCATCCAGCGTGGCAATCAGCTCAACAGGCTTGGTCAGCTTCTCAAGGTAGGCCTTGAGCTGGGTTTTCATGTTGGTGTCGAGCATTGTTATCTCCTGGGCTTAAAACATCATCATGCAAGCGGCCTCGTCAGGCTGCCTGAATGCGCTTGCATCATGGTGTTGGAATAAAATGGGCGCGAAAGCGCCCATTGATTGCCGGGTGGCACGCCGTTTACCCGGCCTACGATCTTGTAGGCCCGTGCAAGCGTAGCGCCGCCGGGCACAAACAGACTTAGATCTTACCAACCAGATCTAAAGAAGGAGCCAGCGTCGCTTCGCCTTCTTTCCATTTCGCCGGGCAGACTTCGCCTGGGTGAGACGCAACATACTGCGCCGCTTTGATTTTACGCAGCAGGTCAGACGCATCACGGCCGATACCTTCAGCGGTAACTTCGATCGCCTGGATGATACCCTGCGGGTCAACGACGAAGGTAGCGCGGTCAGCCAGACCTTCATCTTCACGCATGTTGTCGAAGTTACGGGTCAGGGCGCCAGTCGGGTCGCCGATCATCGCATATTTGATTTTGGCGATGGTTTCAGAGCTGCTGTGCCACGCTTTGTGGGTGAAGTGGGTATCGGTAGACACAGAGTAAACGTCTACGCCCAGCTTCTGCAGTTCTTCGTAATGGTCAGCCACGTCGCCCAGTTCGGTCGGGCAGACGAAGGTGAAGTCAGCCGGATAGAAGAAGAAGACGCTCCAGCGGCCTTCGGTGTCTTTCTCGGTGACTTCGATGAATTCACCATTTTTGAATGCCTGGTTTTTGAACGGTTTGATTTTGGTGTTAATTAAGGACATCTATACTTCCTCCGTGTTTTCGTTGAGGTCTAAGTTAACGAATTTTTCCTGACCCGACCAATGCGTTTACATTATCGAATCAATAAGCGTTATCTAACAACCGGAACAAGACAACTCTGTGAACCTGTCGACGCGTTCAGCGCTAATCGCTGTTTTTCGCATCATTTGCCGCGACAAAAGTAAAAAGGCCACCTTTTCAGGCGGCCCCGTTACCTGAAATACCCGAGGGTAGGTTCAGCGCCAGTCAGACTGGCTATGTGTTGCGCTCTACATTACCTTAATGTAACAGCATCCAGGATTACATCACCCACGCCAGCAAAGGGCAATCCGTCATTCTGCTGATCTTGCCTATGACTGTGATAGGTTCGACAATCGTTTTGCCCTTTCCTGCTGATTTTACAAGGAATACTTATGTTAAAGCGTCTGCTGTTACTCAGCCTTTTGCCGTTATGCAGCCATGCGGAGGAACTCCCCGCTCCGGTAAAAGCGATTGAAAAACAGGGCATTACCATTATAAAACCCTTTGAGGCGCCGGGGGGAATGAAAGGCTGGCTGGGCAAATACCAGGACATGGGGGTCGCCATCTACCTAACGCCGGATGGTAAACACGCGATCTCCGGCTATATGTATGATGAGAACGGCAGCAACCTCAGCGAGCAGCTGTTTCAGAAAGAACTCTATACCCCGGCGGGACAAGAGATGTGGAAGAAGATGGCCAGCGCCCACTGGCTGCAGGATGGTCGCAAGGACGCCCCTATCGTGCTGTATGTCTTTGCCGATCCCTTCTGTCCCTACTGCAAGCAGTTCTGGCAGCAATCCCGCCCCTGGGTAGAGGCCGGTAAAGTGCAGATCCGCACTCTGCTGGTGGGGGTGATTAAGCCGGAGAGCCCGGCCACCGCCGCGGCGATTCTCGCCAGCAGCGATCCGGCGAAAACCTGGCATGATTACGAGCAATCGAATGGGAAAATGGCTCTGACGATCCCGAAAGCAATTCCGCCGGAGAAAATGAAAATGCTCAACGTCAACCAGCAGCTGATGGACGATCTGGGAGCCAACGTGACGCCGGCGATTTATTATATGAATAAAGATAATATGCTGCAGCAGGTGGTCGGCCTACCGGATAAAGAGAAACTGCATATTATGATGGGTGAAAAAGAGTAATTCCATCCCGCAATGGCGCCTGGCGGAAGCGACCGCTGGCGCCACCGTCGACGATAAGATATATTAAGCAGAACTTAACTGTATTTGCCAATAATTAAATTCACACCGCAAATATTAAGCCACAAAACATTATCATTAAGAATATTATAATCCGCACCGGTAATAAACAGGACTGCATTAATGGCAAATCTTTACGATCTGAAAAAGTTCGATTTGAATTTATTGGTTATTTTCGAATGTATCTATCAACATTTGAGCATCAGCAAAGCGGCGGCGATGTTATTTATCACCCCCTCAGCGGTGAGTCAGTCGTTGCAGCGTCTGCGCCAGCAGTTAAACGATCCGCTATTTGTTCGTGTTGGCAAAGGAATGACGCCCACCACCGCCTGCGTCAATCTTCATTATCATCTACAGCAAAATCTGGAGCAGCTGGAAAAAACCATCAATCTTAATAATCGCTCAGAACTGCGTAAACGTATTGTGATATATGGCCCCCCGCTGTTCTGTTCAGTCAATAGCCACGTTATGATTAACCAGCTCTGTCATCAGGCGAACTTGCAAATTGAGCACCATAACCTGACCACCACCGAATCGGCTGAGGAGCTGCTGGCGTATCGCCAGGCGGACCTGGTGTTCACCCGCATGCCCATTACCAACCGCGCCACGATCTGTCAGCCCTATCAGACGGTGCAGACGCTGGCGGTTTGCCGGGCGGGCCATCCGCGACGCGAAACGCTTACCTCGGTAGAGTCACTGGCACAGGAGTTTTTCACTCACTATATTACCAACGATCCCGTTATTCAGCGCGTGCAGCAAAGCAGCATCGCCTGGCTGAATCCGCGCAATATTGCCTTTCGCAGCGACTCTTTTATGACCATTCTTAACATGATTAATAAAACCGACTTAATTGGCTTTTTGCCTTCCTATTTATATGACTTTATCTCACCCACTATGCAGCTTCACGCCATCAACATAGATAATCTTTTTCCGGATATCACGATCTACATTAATTACCACCATGCATCTTCGCAAAATCATTTTTTAACTGAATTAATCACCATATTAATGAATGATCGAGAGGCATCACAGCCCCAATTTAATCACAGCGAATAACGCCCTTCTGTTCCCCCGCTGCCAGAAACAATAATCGACCATTAATTTCCTACCCCTCATCGTTTATACTGAGCTAACGGGAATTTTCTACTATTAAAGGATTAATGGTCATGTCGTTTATTAAATATCCCTTACCGGAATCGGTGCTGCAGGCAACTGAGCAGCGGATCCAGTGGGTCATGGATAATTTTTCGCGCATCTGTGTCTCTTTTTCCGGGGGAAAAGACTCCACCGTTATGCTGCATTTAACCGCCCAGGCGGCGCGGTTACAGGGGAAAAAAATCTGCGTGTTGTTTATTGACTGGGAAGCGCAGTTCTCCTGCACCATCGCCCACTGTGAAAAACTGCGTGCGCTGTATGCGGATGTCATCGAAACCTTTTACTGGGTCGCCCTGCCGCTCACCACCCAAAATGCCCTGACGCAGTATAAGCCGCAATGGCAATGCTGGGAGTCCGGAACCGAGTGGGTACGCCAGCCGCCGCCCTGGGCCATTACCCACCCGGGCTATTTTTCATTTTATCAACCCGGAATGAGCTTTGAAGCCTTCGTCAGCCACTTCGCCGAGTGGTTTTCGCAGCGTCGTCCCGCCGCCGTGCTGGTGGGCATTCGCGCCGACGAATCGCTAAATCGCTTTATGACGATTTCTTCACAGCGTAAACAGCGCTTCGCCGACGATAAACCATGGACCACTTCAGCGCCGGGCGGCCACGCCTGGTACATCTACCCGCTCTATGACTGGAAAACCGCCGATATCTGGACCTGGTTTGCCAAAAGCGGCGAGCCCTATAACCCGTTGTACGATCTGATGTATCAGGCCGGGGTGCCGCTGCGCTATATGCGCATTTGCGAACCGTTTGGTCCCGAGCAGCGCCAGGGGCTGTGGCTGTATCACGTGCTGGAACCTGAGCGCTGGGCCGCGATGTGCCAGCGAGTGAGCGGCGCGCACAGCGGCGGGGTCTATGCCGGGCATGATAATCAGTTCTACGGTCATCGGAAAATCGACAAGCCCGACCACCTGACGTGGAAAAGCTACGCCCTGTTCCTGCTCGACAGCATGCCGGAAACCACCGCCGAGCACTACCGCAATAAAATCGCCGTCTACCTGCGCTGGTACCAGAAAAAAGGTATGGAGGATATTCCGGATACCCAACCTGCGGACATTGGCACCAAAGATATCCCATCCTGGCGGCGAGTCTGCAAAGTACTGCTCAATAACGATTACTGGTGCCGACAGCTTTCGTTTAGCCCAACCAAAAGCAGCCACTATCAGCGCTACCGTAAACGCATGGAAAAACATCGCCAACAATGGGGGATTTTATGCAACAACAACTGACGCAGGCGCTGGAAGCTTACCTGCAAAAGCTGGATGACGAGGCGCGCATTGAGGCTATCAACGCGTTTCGCCAGGTGCTCCACCACTACAGCCCCTTCCGCTCGCAGCCCGTCGACTGCGTGCTGTGGGTCAAACAGGAGCTGATCGCCCCCAACGACTACAACCCGAATAACGTGGCGCCGCCGGAGAAGCGTCTGCTGCAAACGTCGCTGGAGGCCGACGGCTTTACCCAGCCGGTCGTCGTCATCCAGCAAGGCCCACAGGCGTATACGATTGTCGATGGTTTTCACCGCCATGAGCTGGCCTGCAGCAAAGCCGTGCTGAAAAAAACGCTAAAAGGCTATTTGCCGGTGACCTGCCTGACGAGTGATGCTGCCTCGCGTGACGGGCTGATGGCAGCGACCATACGCCATAACCGGGCGCGCGGTCGCCACCAAATCCACGCCATGTCAGAGATCGTCCGCGAGCTGACCCGGCTCGGCTGGACGCCGCAGAAAATCGGCAAAGAGCTGGGGATGGATGCCGATGAAGTGCTGCGTCTGAAGCAAATTAGCGGCCTGACAGAGATGTTCGCCGGCCGCCAGTTCTCCCAGGCGTGGACGATTAAGTAACTACAGCTGGCACAAACGCGCCGCCGCGGCCAGCAGAGTCGCCGGCTGTTTGGCGAAGCACAAGCGGATCAGCTTGTGCGGGAACGGATCGGCGCAGAAGACGGAGAGCGGGATCGCCGCCACGCCGATCTCAGTGGTCAGCCAGCGGCAGAAGCTGACATCGTCTAGATCGGAGATGGCGCTGTAGTCCGCCAGCAGGAAATAGGTCCCTTCACAGGGCAGGATTTCCAGCCGGCTGGGACGCAGCGCTTCAATAAACAGATCGCGACGTTCCCGATAAAACGCCGGCAGCTCACGATAATGCTCCGGCGCTTCGCGCAGCATGTCGGCGATCGCCAGCTGCGCCGGGGTATTCACCGAGAAGGTCAGATACTGGTGCACCTTGCGTAGTTCGGCGCTGATGGCCGCCGGGGCCACGCAGTAGCCGACCTTCCAGCCGGTCATATGAAAGGTTTTGCCAAACGAAGAGACCGCCACCGCCCGCTCGCGCAGCTGTGGATGCGCCAGTACGCTGGCGTGGCCGCCCTCAGCAAAGCAGATATGCTCATAGACTTCATCGCTCAGGACATAGATCTCGCGTTCGGCGATCGCCTGCCACAGGGCGGCAAAATCCTCGCGCTGCCAGACGGTGGCCGAAGGGTTGTGCGGGGTGTTGAGGATCACCAGCCGGGTTTTCTCGCTCAGGGCGGCGGCAAATTGCCGCCAGTCGACGCGAAAGTGCGGCGGCTGCAGCGCAATACGACGTAACTCGCCGCCGGCCAGCGCCACCGCGGGGGCGTAGCTGTCATAGCTGGGATCGAAACAGATCACCTCGTCGCCGCGGCGCACCAGGGCGGTGATCGCCGCATACAGGGCCTCCGTCGCGCCGGCGGTGACCGTGATCTCGCTGTTAACGTCGGGCTGGTAACCATACAGCTCCGCCGTCTTCCCGGCGATCGCCTCGCGCAGCGCCGGCACGCCGGTCATCGGGGCGTACTGATTCGCCCCCTGCGCCACGTGGTACGCCAGACGCTCCTGCAGATAGCGCGGGCCGTCAAAATCGGGAAAGCCCTGGGACAGGTTTATGGCCTGATGCTGCTGGGCCAGGGCGCTCATCTGGGTAAAAATCGTGGTGCCGAGCGCAGGAAGTTTACTCTCTGGAATCAAGGGGTTATTGTTCATTCTTTTTATACCGATTGTAATGCTGTTGTTGAAGCCACTATAACACGATGTTAATATTTGGCAATCAAGACGCTTAGACGTCTAAATGCTAATGTTATTCCACGCTACGCCCACTCTGGAGAAACCATGATCCGCGCCATCGTGACCGACATAGAAGGCACCACCAGCGATATCCGCTTCGTGCATAACGTGCTGTTCCCCTACGCCCGCGAACGACTGGCCGGCTTTGTGACCGCTCAGCAGCACGCTGAACCGGTCAAAACCATTCTCGACAACCTGCGCCGCGAAACAGACGCCCCCGCCGCCAGCACCGCCGACCTTATCACTACCCTCTTCACCTTTATGGATGAAGACCGTAAATCCACGGCGCTGAAGGCGCTGCAGGGGATCATCTGGCGTGACGGCTATCTCAACGGCGACTTTACCGGCCATCTCTACCCGGACGTACTGCCGGCGCTGGAGAAATGGAAAGCGCAGGGTATTGATCTGTATGTATATTCCTCAGGCTCCGTGGCTGCGCAGAAATTGTTATTTGGCTACAGCGATGAAGGTGATATTACTCATCTGTTCACGGGCTATTTCGATACCCTGGTAGGCGCCAAACGCGAGGTGCAGTCCTACCGTAACATTGCTGAACACTTGGGCCATGCCCCTGGCACCATCCTGTTCCTGTCGGATATCCATCAGGAGCTCGACGCCGCCGAGGCCGCGGGTTTGCGAACGATCCAGTTGGTACGCGGCGACCGCGACCCGGCGAGCCACCATCCTCAGGTTCAGCGTTTTGACGACATTCATCCGGAGCAGATCCCAGCATGAGCGCATTAACTCTTTTTTCCGTGACCGATCCGCAAACGCCGGTCTGGCACAGCACCGACGCCAAAGCGATTCAGGATCAACTTAACGCCAAAGGCGTCCGCTTCGAGCGCTGGCAGGCCGACCGCGACCTCGGCGCAAATCCCAGCCCAGAAACGGTGATTGCCGCCTATCAGCATGCGATTGATAAACTGGTCGCCGAAAAGGGCTACCAGAGCTGGGACGTCATCAGCCTGCGCGCCGATAACCCGCAAAAAGAGGCGCTGCGGGAAAAGTTCCTGAACGAGCACACCCATGGCGAAGACGAGGTCCGGTTTTTTGTCGAGGGCGCTGGCCTGTTTTGCCTGCACATTGGCGACGAGGTGTTCCAGGTGCTGTGCGAAAAGAACGATCTGATTTCGGTTCCCGCCCACACTCCGCACTGGTTTGATATGGGATCAGAACCGAACTTCACCGCCATTCGCATTTTTGATAACCCGGAAGGCTGGATCGCCCAGTTTACCGGCGACGATATCGCCAGCGCCTACCCGCGGCTGGCGTAACGTCAAACTGTCGTCAGTCTTAAACCGCCAGGCGCGGGCTTTGCCGGAGGCGGCGCATACCGCGCCTTCTCCGGGCTACCCGCCCCGCCGCCGGCGAGCGCCAACGCCTAAACTTCAATAAACTTCGGCGGATCAAAGGCGGTGATCGGCGGCAGTTCCTCACGCCACGGGGCGATCTCCACCCAACAGCTCTGGGCGCTACAGCCCTGCCCCAGGCGCGAACTGCCGCGATCCTCGGTTAATACGTTGGGATTACCGTGCTTATCGAGCGACCGTTCTTCCTTCGGATCCAGCGGGTCATACCAGGCGCCGGTGGACATCTGTACCACGCCGGGCAAAATCTGCTCGCTCAGGTGCACCCCCGCCAGAATCGCCCCGCGGTCGTTATAGACTTTCACCACGCTGCCTTCGCGGATATCCCTTGCCTGCGCATCGCTCGGATGCATCCACAGCGGCTCGCGTCCCTGAACTTTCGTCGCCCGGCTGACGCTGCCGTGGTCGTACTGACTGTGCAGGCGGGCGCGCGGCTGACTGGAGAGCAGATGAAGCGGCCACCGCGCCGCCTCCTGTCGCTGCCGGGCGGCCTCCTGTTCATCCCACCACGGATGGCCAGGACATTCGCGATAGCCAAACCCGGCGACGGTGGCGGAAAAGAGTTCAATTTTGCCGGAGGGGGTGGAGAGCGGATAGCGCTCAGGATCGGCGCGAAAATCGGCGAGAAAAATTTGCGGCCGCTCCGGCGCGCTGTACTCCAGCACCCCTTGCTGCCAGAAGTCATCGAACGAGGGCAGCGCAATACCCTCCTCCTGCGCCCGCGGTCTTGACTCCTCATAGAGATGACGCAGCCACTGCCCGGCGTCCCGCCCTTCGCTGAACGCTTCTCCGAATCCCAGCCGCCCGGCCAGATCGCAGAAAATAGCGTAATCGTCACGCGCCTCGCCCACCGGCGGGATCTGCGCGCTCATGGCGATCATAAACCCGTCGTGACCGCCGCTGCCGATATCCTCTCGCTCCAGCGAGGTGGTGGCCGGCAGAACGATATCGGAGAATTTGGCCTGCGCGGTCCAGTACTGCTCATGCACCACCACCGTCTCCGGGCGGCGCCAGGCCTCGCACAGTCGGTTGAGATCCTGATGATGATGAAACGCATTGCCTCCCGCCCAGTAGACTAAACGGATATCGGGATAGCGCCGCTGCTGACCGTCGAACTCATAGGTTTCTCCCGGGTGCAGCAGCATATCGGACAGCCGCGCCACCGGGATAACGCTGTCCACCGCATTCTCTCCGGCGGGTAAGCGTGGGCCGGAAAACGCTTTTCGCACCGCGCCCGCCAGGTTGGTGCAGGCGTAGCCAAACCCGAGGCCGCCGCCCGGCGTGCCGAGCTGTCCCAGCAGCGCAGTCAGGGCCACCGTCGCCCAGTAGGCCTGCTCCCCTTGACGGGCGCGCTGGATAGACCAGGAGATATTCACCATCGTCCGGTGGCGGGCCATCTCCCGCGCCAGATCGGCGATGCGCTGGGCGTCCAGGCCGGTAATCGCCGCCGCCCACGCCGGGGTTTTCGCCACGCCATCGTGCTCGCCCAACAGATAAGCGCGATAGGGGGCAAACCCGACGGTATGGCTGGCAACAAACGCCTGGTCGTAGAGAGACTCAGCGATCAGCACATAGCTCAGGGCCAGCAGCAGTGCGGTATCGGTGCCCGGCCGAATGGCCAGCCACTCGGCGTCGGGCACCGCGCTGAGGTCATTGCGCACCGGACTGATATTGATAAACCGCGTGCCGTTGGCCTGCATCTTATCCAGCCAGTACTGGAGCATATGGTCATTGGCGCCGCCGCCGTTGACCTGGGCATTGCGCAGCGGCAGACCACCAATGGCGACAAACAGCTGACACTCCCGGGCCAGCTCGGAAAAATGGGTATGCTGTCGGTGCAGCGGGCTCAGCGGCCCGAGAATATGCGGCAGAATACGCTCGCCCGCGGCGCTGCTATAGGTATTGGTGCTGGCGGTGTACCCGCCAAAGCCCTTGAGAAACCGGTGCAGCTGGCTCTGCGCATGGTGAAAGCGTCCAGCGCTGGCCCAGCCGTAGGAGCCGCCGTAGATCGCCTCATTGCCGCAGCGCGCCTTGACCGAGCGCAGCTCGCGCGCCAGCAGGTCCAGGGCCACCTCCCAGCTGACTTCGACAAAGGGCTCTTTACCTCGCCCTTCTCGTGACGCCGGCCCGTGCTGGAGATATCCGGCGCGCACCGCCGGACGGCGAATGCGCGTTTGGCTGGTCACCGCGTCGGGGAGCGACTGGCCGATGCGTGAGGGATTTTTATCCCAGGGCACCGGCTTAACCGCCACGATCTCGCCCTCACGGCTCTCCACCTGCCAGGTTCCCCAGTGCATCACCGTATAATTATGCTGTTTCTTCATAGCGCCCGCGTTCTTCTCAGCTTAAGGTTCATTACAATAAAGCGGGGAAATAGGGTAATAATCCTTACCCGGCCAGACATTGCTCTGCTAAAAAAAGCTTTAGCCCGCGCAATCTTCTTTTTTTCTCTGTAGACGCCGTATTTCCCATGCACTCACAATATTAAGAAAATTGTCTTTATCCGCTAAATAAACACGGAATAAGTCAAAAATAAAACCACAAAATAAAAAGGTCTATCCGCCATCATGAAATATTTTCAGGTTCCTCATGACAAAATAAACTTTTTCTCTGACGTTTCTGCGATATAACATTCCTGGCATAACTTAGACTTATTTTGTATTTGAGGTGGCGAGGTGCTTCTTGTCATGCTACCGGTCCGCAACCACCTTCATCACAGGATCATAATAACAATGTCGCAGAAAAGAAAATTATTGCCTGCCGCGCTGGCACTGCTTTCCCTTGCCTCGCTGAGCGTCGCTGCCGCAGACGCCCTCTCCTTACAGGGAAAAACCATTGGCGTTGCCGTGGTCGGCACTCAGCATTTCTGGGATCGCGAGGCCTTTAAAGGCGCGACAAAGGAGGTGGAGAAGCTGGGGGGCAAAGTCATTGGCGTCGATGGCGGCCGCGATAATCAGGTGCATGCCAATAACCACGATATTTTACTGTCACGCAAGGTGGACGCGGTAATTAGTATTCTCGGCGATAGCGCCGTCGAACCAAAATTTAAAGCATTGCGTGATGCCGGTATCCCGGTATTTACCGTAGATCATGTTTCTCAATATTCGGTCAACAATACTACTTCCGATAACTACACCTTAGGCTCAACCATCGGCCGCTACATGGCGGATGAATTAGGCGGCAAAGGCAACGTCGCCGTATTTAACGCCTTCTCCAGCGCGCTGCGTATTTGCGGAATTCGCTACGATCAGTGGAAATATGTCCTTAAGGATTATCCGGATATTCATATTATCCAGCCCGAGCTCGCGGAACAGTTCGCCAACTCGCCGGAAGACGCGCGCAAGAAAACCCTCGAATTACTCAGCCAGTATCCGAAAGGCAAACTGGACGCCATCCATGTCGCCTGCTGGGATCAACCGGCCATCGGCATCGTCCAGGCGCTGGAAGAGACCGGTCGCGATAAAGACGTGAAAGTGACGGCCATCGACGCCGGTCCGGAGACCCTGGAGATCATGGCGGAGCCCGGCAGCCCGTTCGTGGCTAACGTCGCGCAGCAGCCGCATCTGATCGGCCAGACCTCGGCTGACAACGTGGCCCGCTACTTTGCCGGCCAGAAACTACCGGTGCAAACCTTTATTCCGGTGGTTCCGGTGAAAGGTCCGCAGGAAGCGAAAGCGGTGTATAAACAGTTGGGATACGGCGAGCTGCAGTGATTAATCAACATCCAGGCGGGGAACGCCCCGCCGCTGGTCTGGTCATGGAGCAGATCGGTAAACGTTTTGCCAGCGTCACCGCGCTTAATGCGGTTACCCTGCGCCTCAATCCGGGGGAGATTCATGGCCTGATTGGCGAGAACGGCGCCGGTAAATCGACGCTGATCAAGATCCTCGCCGGTGTGTATCAGGCCGACAGCGGCAGCGCCACCCTCGACGGTCACCCGCTGCCCCTCGGCAATCCGGCAGCCATCGAAGCCGCCGGCATCCGCGTTATCCACCAGGAGTTGAACCTGATCCCGCACTTTACCGTCGCGGAATCGGTGTTTCTGGGCCAGGAGTATCGCACCCGCTGGGGGGCGCTGGATCGCCGACGGATGAAGGCCGCCACGGCGCAATTTTTCCAGCAAAACTGGCAGCTGGCGATCGACCCCGAACGGCTGGTGCGCGACCTGAGCCTGGCCGAGCGCAAGCTGGTACAAATTGCCCGCGCGCTGATCGACGGCGCAGCGCGGCTGGTGGTGTTCGACGAACCCACCGCCCCCCTGGAGGCGCAGGAGGCCAGTCTGGTCTCCTCCGCCATCCTGCGCCTGCGCGACCAGGGCATTGCCATTCTGTATATTTCCCACTACCTCAATGAGATAGCCACCCTCTGCGACCGCGGCACCGTGCTGCGCAACGGGGAAGTTGTCGGCTACCCGGACCGCGACCTGCTGCAGAATACCGAGGCGCTGATCGCCATGATGGTCGGCCGGGAAATCGACCAGCTGTATACTCCGCGCCAGCGCCCGGCGGCAGACAATGGGGCGACCCCGCTGCTCTCGGTGCGCCAGCTGAGCGACGGGCGGCAGTTGCAGGATCTTTCTTTTGATATTCAGCCGGGCGAAATCGTCGGCGTCGCCGGCCTGCTGGGCGCCGGACGCGATGTGCTGGTCGACCTACTCTACGGCTTACGCCCGGCGGAACGCGGCACCATCCACCTCGAGGGCCGGCCGCGGCGCATTCGTACGCCAAAGCAGGCGATCCGCGCCGGCATGGCGCTGGTGCCGCGCGACCGCCGCCATCAGGGGCTGATCCTGCCCTTCACCACCGCCGACAATATTAATCTCGCCTCGCTGCCGGAGACCGCCACCTTTGGCTGGGAGCGGCGGGGTATCGCCGAGCAGAAAGCGCGCGACTGGATAGAACAGCTGGCGATCCGCCCGGGACGCCCGGGGCTGCCGGTACGCTACATGAGCGGCGGTAATCAGCAAAAAGCGATCCTCGCCCGCTGGCTGGGGACCGATGCCCGGCTGTTTATTCTCGATGAACCCACCCTTGGGGTCGATATCGGCGCCCGCCGGGATATTTATCAACGTACGCGCCAGCTGGCCGATCAAGGACGGGCGGTGCTGGTCTCCTCCAGCGACGCCCCCGAACTGCTCGGACTATGCGACCGGATCCTGGTCCTCTGGCGCGGCGCGCTGGCGGCCAATCTGCCCACCCGCGGGCTAACGCTGGACGCCCTACTGGTGGCGATCAACGGCGGACAGGAGCCTTCACCATGAGTACTGCTATCCAGCGTCGCGGCCGTCCGGGCCTGGCGACGCTGATTGAAAAATTTCCCCTGATCCTGTTTCTGGCGCTGCTGGTATGGCTGAGCGTACAGTCGCCCTACTTTCTCAGCTGGCAAAATATCAGCCTGATGCTGGTCCAGAGCGTTCCGCTGGCAATCCTTTGTTTCGGCCTGGTCTGCGTTATCGCCGTGGGCGGAGATGACGTGGTCTCCGGCGGCATCGACCTCTCCCTGCCGGCGACGGCGGTGCTCGGCGTCGCGCTGCTCAGCCTCGGGCTGGCCGAATGGCACACGCCGTATCTCCTGCTGCTGGCGCTGCTGGCGGCGGTTTGCCTGCTGTGCGGGGCGATCAATGGCTTGCTGGTGCTGGCGGCCGGCCTGCAGCCGCTGCTGGCCACCCTCTCGACCTCGGTGGCGTTTACCGGTCTGACAGATCTGTTGACCGGCCAGCGGCGCATCGCGGTCAGCGATCCGCTGATGGTCGCCTTTCGCGACAACAGCGTGCTGGGCCTGCCCTGGCCGCTGGTCTACCTGCTGGGGGTGTTTATCCTGTTCCAGTTCCTGCTCCACCACTCCCGCTTCGGCCAGCATGTGCAGGCGGTGGGCGGCAATCGCGATATGGCGCAGATGAGCGGCCTGAACGTGCGCCGCTTGACCCTGCTGGTCTGGCTGTTAGCGGGCATTGCCGCCGGGCTGGCTATTCTGCCGCTGCTCAGCCAGGGCTCCGGCAGCTCCAGCGGGACGGCCACGCCGCTGCTGCTGGAGACCGTGCTGGCGACCTTTATCGGCGCCGCCTTCTCGCGCCGTCGGGTGGTCACCATCTGGGGCGCGCTGCTGGGGGCAATCCTGGTCAACGCCCTCTCTAACGGGCTCGGCCTGCTGGGGGTCAATATCTTCTGGATGGGCGCCATTAAAGGCGGCCTGATCCTGGTGGTGCTGGCGGCCTCGGCGGTCAGACACAAAGGAGGCGAGGCATGAGTCAAATCACTCTGAAAACCTCTGCGTCGGCGGAACAGACGGCCAGCAGCCCGCTGGCCTGGCTGTCGCGGGCCGGATTTGGCGTCATCATCCTGCTGGCCATCGCCCTGTTTGGCTGGGCGAATCCGGTATTTTTAACCGTGGATAACTGGGCCAACCTGCTGCAGGGCAGCGCGATCCTGCTGATTGTGGCGATGGCGATGACCCTGATCGTCAGCGCCGGGGCGATTGATCTGTCGGTGGGCGTCGCGCTCGATTTCGGCGCCGCCTTCGCCCTCGTCGCCCTGAAAACCTGGCATCTGCCGTGGCAGGCCGCGGTGGGCTGCGCTCTGCTCGGCGGCGTGCTGATTGGCCTGCTCAATGCCTTTCTGATCCTCATCTGCCGGATCCGTCCCTTCCTCGCCACGCTCGGCACCTGGTTTATCGCCAGCAGCGCCGAGCGCATCTATACCGACGGCGGCGGCGCGATAGCCTATCGGCGGATGGCTCCGGAGTATCACGACCTGGCGGTGGGCAACCTTGGCGGGATCCCCACGCCGGTAGCGATCGTGCTGGCGCTGTGGCTGGCGGCCTGGCTGGTTACCGAGCGCACCCTGTGGGGCAAATATGTCCGCGCCATCGGTCAGAACAGCGAAGCGGCGCGTATCGCCGGGATCCGCGATCGCCTGACCATGCTCGGCGTGCTGGTGGCCGCCTCGGCGCTCTGCGCCGTCGGCGGGGTGATCCTCTCCGCCAACCTGCGGCAGTTTACCCCGCTGGCCGGGCAGTCTTACCTGATGGACGCCATTGCGGCAGTATTTATCGGCACTGCCTTTACCCGTCTGGGCCGGGTCAGCATCCTCGGCACCCTCGGCGGCGTGCTGTTCCTTGCCATTATTGATAACGGCCTGAACCTGATGGGGCTCAATTATCTGGTGAAGGACGCGCTGGTCGGCGTGATTCTGGTGGTGGCCCTCGCCCTATCCTTCTGGCAGGCGCGCCTGCGCCAAACGCATCGCTAAACGGGAGAACGATGGCAACCTTTGACGCCGTATTTGTCGGCCTGACTATTCTGGATATCGCCGGGCGCCCGGTGGTGGCGATCCCGCCGCGCGGCGGCGTCGCCTTTATTGAGCAAATTCGTCTCAACCCCGCCGGCACCGCCGCCGGGGCTAATATCAACGCCGCGAAGCTCGGGATCCGCACCGCAGCGGTGGCCTGCCTGGGCGAAGATGAAAAGGCCGACTTTATCCTCGCCAGCTATGCCCGGCTGGGCATCGACTGCTCGCTTATCCAGCGCACCGCGCTGAAGGAGACCTCGGCGACGATCCTGCCGATTCGCCCCAACGGCGAACGTCCGGCCCTGCACTGCCGGGGCGCGTCTGACGCCCTGTTTGTCAGTGAAGCGGAATTTGACGCCGTCCTTGACTGTCGTTTCCTGCATCACGGCGGGACCGGGCTGCTGGCGGCAATGGACCAGGGACAGAGCGCGCGGCTGTTGCAGGCGGCCAAAGCGCGCGGAGTCACCACCAGCTTTGACCTTATCGCCCCGAATGAAGAGACCCTCGAACTACTGCGGCCCCTGTTGCCGTCGGTGGATTATTTCATGCCTTCGCTGGAGGAAGCCGCCTTTCTCTCCGGAGAGACGCAGCCGGAGGCCATCGGCCGCTTCTTCCTGGCGCTCGGCGTGGGCACCTGCATTCTGAAAGACGGCGAGAACGGCTCCTGGCTTATCGGCCGCGATGGCGGGCCGCAGCATATTGCGCCGTGGCCGGTCGAGGCGGTGGATACCACCGGCTGCGGCGACAGCTACTGCGGCGGGTTTATTGCCGCACTGGCGCGCGGACTCAGCGTGAAAGCAGCGTGTGACGTCGCCTCGGCGGTGGCCGCGCTGGTGGCGACCGGGATGGGATCGGATGCCGGGGTAGTGGACTGGGAACAGACCCAGGCTTTTATGGCGGCCCATCGCCCCTGACGATGGACCCGCGCCGCTGCAGAATGCGGCGGCGCAAGCGGCTTAACGCCACTGGTACAGCAGCGGCTCCCCGGCGACATAGCGCTGAAGATCGGCGGCAATCATCGCCGTGTGTTTGGCGATACTCTCCCGGGTGGCTCCGGCGATATGCGGCGTGATAATCACGTTATCGAACTCGATGACAAAAGGATGATCGCGCCACAGCGGTTCGCGGTGATAGACATCCAGCGCCGCGCCGCCCAGCGGGCCGTGGCGCAGGGCATCAATCAGCGCTGCCTCGTCGACCACCGCCGCGCGAGAGGTATTGATCAGCAGCGCGCCGGGCTTCATGCTGTTTAACAGCGCGGCATTCACCAGCCCGTCGCTGTGCGGCCCGCTGCTCAGGTGCAGGCTGACGATATCCGCCTCGCGGAACAGCGCCTCCAGGGTCGTTTTCTGTAGCCCTGGCTCATTGATATCCTCTGCGGCGACGAACGGATCCACCACCAACACCGCCATGCCGAACGCCCGGGCGATACGCGCCACTCGGCGGCCAATGTTGCCATACCCCACCAGCCCCAGCGTTTTATTGCGCAGTTCAGTGCCTTTAAACACTTCATAGGGACTTTCCGGGCTCACGTCCCAGACCACATCCCGCCGCAGACCCTGCTGGGTGGCGGCGGCGGCATTGTCAGCCTGCGTGAATTCCCCCCGCTTCAGCGCCGCATGGGATTGCGGAATATGGCGCGCCAGGCTGAGCATCAGGCCAAGCGTCAGCTCCGCGGCGGCATCGGCATTGCGCCCCGGGGTGTAGAGTACCCGGATGCCGCGCGCCTGGGCGGCCTGGGTATCAATATTCACCGGATTCGCGCGGGTGCAGGCGATCACCTGCAGGCGCGGACAGGCGGCCATTACCGCGTCCGTCACCTCATCATAGCTGGTCACCAGCACCTCGGCGTCGTGGGCCAGCTCAATCAGCTGACCGGCGCTGAGTTTCGGTTTGCCCAGCGCCCACCCCTCCACCAGCAGCTCGCCCAGCTGGTGGAAGGCGCTAAGGTCGCCAGCATGCTCGGCGGTAAAAACGATTTTCATGGTTGTAGGTCCTGAGAAAGAGGTTGAAGGGCGGCCTGTCTGGCCTGCCATACCGGCAGCATCTGCTCGCGCAGCAGGCGGTAAACGGGATACAGCGCCGCGTAGCGGGCATGCGCCTGAGGGCGCGGCTGATAGCGGGTCTGCGCCAGCGGAGGCGTCTCGGCCAGCGCCGCGACGCTACGGGCCGCCAGGATCGCCGCGCCGCGCGCGCTCAGTTCGTTAAAGGCGCTGGAGACCACCGTGCGTCCGGTACAGTCGGCGATAATCTGCAGCCAGGTCGCCGAGGCTGCGCCGCCGCCGGTCAGATACAGCTCGCCGCCCTGCGGATAACCCTGCAGCGCATCGACAATGGCGAAGGCCAGGCCTTCAAACACCGCGCGCTGCAGTTCGGCGCGGGTGGTGTGCGGGCTAATGCCGAAAAAGCCGGCCCGCGCGTCCGGGCTGTAAAACGGCGCACGTTCGCCATTGAGGTACGGCTGCCAGAAGACGCCGCCGCTGCCTGGCTCCACCGCCGCGATCGCCTGCTCCAGGCGCCCCAGATCGGCGTCTAGCGAAATATGCTGCTGCAGCCAGTCAATGTTTGGCGTACCGGCCTGCATCGGAAACAGGGAGATCACCTGTCCGGCTTCGGTATGGGTGACAAAGCGCGTCGCCTCGTTCACCGTCTGCGGGCCGCGGCAGACGATCCCGGTGCAGCAGGTGGTGCCGAGGATCGTGTAGATATCCCCTTCGTTGACCGCGCCGCAGCCCAGCGCGGCGCTACAGACATCCAGCGCCCCGGCGGCCACCGGCGTCGCGGCGGGCAGCCCGGTCAGCGCCGCCACCGCGTCGCTCAGCGTGCCGGCCGGGGCATCCGGGGCCAGCAGCGGGGGAAACAGCGGCAGCAGTTCGTTCAGCCCCATCTCGTTCATCACCACCGAGGACCAGCTGCCGGTCTGCTGATTGAGTAACGAGCTGCTGGCGTCCGTCAGCTCCAGCGCCGCCACGCCGGTCAGGCGAAAGCGGATCCAGTCCTTGGCGAAAAACAGATAGCGCGCGGCCGCCAGCCGCGCCGGCTGATACTGTTTCAGCCAGTACAGCTGCAGGCTGGTATTGCAGGGCTGCAGGTGGGTGCCGGTATCGGCGAAATAGCGGCGGTCGAAGCCGGGTCGGCGCAGCAGGTCGCTCATCAGCTCGTGGCTGCGGGTATCGCTCCACAGGATCCCCGGGCCCACCGGTTCGCCCTGCTCATCGCTGAGCCAGACCCCCTCCCCTTGCCCGGCGAGGCCGATAGCCCGCAGCCGCCCCGCCTGGAGCGCCGGGTGGCGGGCAATCTGGCGCAGAATAGCCAGCACCGAATGCCACAGCTGGGTCATATCCTGTTCCGCGTAGCCATTGGCCGACAGGCGGGGTGAGGTGTTTTCCGCGGCGCTGGCGCAGGCGGTGAAATGCTGATCAAACAGCACCGCTTTCACCCGCGAGGTGCCAATATCGATACCAAGATAAAAATCCATACCTGCTCCGGCTCAGGGCTCGTAGCGGCGGCGCATCAGCTCGCACTCGAACAGGAACTCCAGCCCCTCCAGTTGACGGCGGGCCTCCTGAATATCTTTCCCCCAGCAGGTCAGGCCGTGGCCGCGCAGCAGAAAGCCGTAGCGCAGCGGGCGGGTTTGCGCATAATCGGCAATCCGCGCCGCCAGGGCGTCAATATCCTGGTCATTATCGAAGATGGCGATCGGAACGGTATCGAGATGGCTATGCTGCCCGCTAAGGGTTTTCTGCATTTCATACCCCTGCAGCGCCAGCGTGTCGCTTTTTTCGATGCGCGACAGCACGGTGGCGTTGACGGTATGCACATGCAGCACCACGTTGGCTTCCGGGAACAGGCGATACACCAGGGTGTGCAGACCGGTCTCGGCCGACGGCTTCCGTCCGGAAGGCGCCTGGTTGGTGGCGATCTCAACCTGCAGAAAATCCTCGGTTGTCAGGCTGCCTTTGTCGCGGCCCGACTCGCTTAGCCAGCACCAGGTATCATCCTGACGCACCGACATATTGCCGCCGGTCGCCGGCGCCCAGCCTTTCGCGCCGATCCAATGACAGGTGGTGACCAGTTGCGCGAGTCTTTCTTGCCACATAGCAGTTCCTTAGGTTAGCGATGATTTATTTAGCCGTCTAAATGGCTATTTATCCGATACTAACACCGCTAACCGGAGGGGACAATATTTCAGGAAACACACACAAGACAAATGGTTATATCATAAAAGCATATTAAATAACCTTTATTCACAGTGATTTAACCAACCATTTTCAGTACACCGCTATTCTCCACTACTCTCTGGCCAAAAACAGGCGGATCGTCCTGGCTAAAATTCTCCTCCGGCGCCAGGGATGCGCTCACTGCCCTCCTCTGCCCTGGACTGGTGCAAAACCTGGCAGGATGCACAGTAGAATGGCATTACCCCTCCGGGATCCTTCAATAACTGTGCATGTTGCACACCGCGTGCTATTCCCCGTGCCCGGTTTTTCCTGGCACATCTCTTGCTACTTCCGGCTATCACCGCCCATCTACCAGCCAGAGGTTCCAGGATGTCAAACAGCAATGATTTTCCCCTCGTCGAAGCGCCCGCCGCCGGACGCAAAGGCGTATTTTCCATCGCCATGGTGTTGTTCAGCTTTACCTTTTTCACCGGCACGATGTTCGCCGGCGGTAAACTCGGCGTCTCCTTTTCCATCGTCAATCTGCTGTGGATAGCCGTCATCGGCAACGCCTTGCTGGCCCTCTATGCCGCGTCGCTGGGCTGGATCGCCGCGCGCAGCGGCCTGAATACGGTGCTGATGGGCCGGTTCTGCTTCGGGGAGATTGGCAGCAAGCTGGCCGATTTTATTCTTGGCTTTGCCGAGCTGGGCTGGTACGCCTGGGGCACCGCCACGGTCGCTATCTCGTTGGTGAAGATCCTCGCTCTGCCCGAGGCGCTGACCCAGCCGTTGATGGTGCTGTTTGGCATTTTGTTCTGTGTCACCGCGCTGGTGGGCTACAAGGGACTGGACGCGCTGTCGCGCCTGTCGGTGCCATTGATGTTTGTGCTGCTGATGGTCTCCATGTATCTGGCGCTGCACCACGCCGGCGGCTGGCAGGCGATGACCCGTATTGCGCCGAGCGACACCATGACCTGGTCGGCGGCCATCACCATGGTCTTCGGGACCTTCGCCAGCGGCGCCACCCAGGCGACAAACTGGACCCGGCTGGCTAACTCCAGCCGGACCGCCATTCTCGCCAGCATGGGCAGCTTCCTCATCGGCAACGGGCTGATGATCGTCGCCGGCGCCTGGTGCGCTATCGTCTATCAACAGGCCGATATCGTTGAAGTGCTGATCCTGCAGGGGCTGTCGGTGGCCGCGGTGATCATGCTCTGTCTCAACCTGCTGACCATCCAGGGCCCCACCATCTATAACGTCTCCGCCGCCGCCTGCCATCTGCTGCGCAGCGAACGTCGCCGGACGCTGACCCTCGCCGCCGCCGGGGTGGGCATTGTGCTGGCCATTGGCGGGATGTACGAAATGCTGATCCCCTTCCTCGTGCTGCTGGGCAGTATTATTCCGCCCATCGGCGGGGTGATCCTCGCCGACTACTGGTTCGCCCGCAGCGGGCGCTATCCCCTGCTGCAGAACGCCCGCCTGCCGCGTTTTAACTGGCTGGGACTCGGCGCCTACGCCGCCGGCGCGGTGGTGGCCTATCTTTCGCCGTGGATCGCGCCGCTGGTGGGGATCACCGTCTCCGCGCTGGTCTATATCGTCCTGACCCTGCTAAGCAAACGCCAGCCTGCCGCCGTCGCGGAGCAGGAGCCATGAGCCTGACGGTCAGCGAACTGCTGGCCCTTGAGGGACTCTCCGCCCTGCGTCTGCGGGCGGGAAAGCAAGGGCTGCAGCGGGCCGTACGCTGGTACTATGTGGCGGAAAATGAACATATCGCCGAGTGGATCATGGGCGGCGAGCTGGTGTTTATCACCGGCATCAACCATCCCCGGGATGAAGCCAACCTGATCCAGTTGCTGATAGAGGGCAAACAGCGCGGCATCGCCGGGATGGTGATCCTCACCGGCGAGGCCTATATCCACGCCATTCCCGCCACGCTGATCGCCCTTGCCGACGAGCTGGGCATGCCGCTGATCGAGCAGCCCTACCTGCTGAAGATGGTGATTGTCACCGAGCGCATCGGCACCGCGCTGGTCCGCAGCGAAAACGTCCTGCAGTCGCAGCGCGACATTCTGATGCAGCTGGTCACCGGCGACTATCCGGACCTGCAGATGCTCCATCAGCGCGCCCTGCACCAGCAGCTCGATTTTACCCGTCCGCTGCGGCTGGCGGCGCTGCGTCTGGAGGGGCTGTCCCGCCTGTTTCGCCAGTTCCCGCCCGAGCAGGCCGAAGCCTGGCTGCTGCAGGCCCACCGCAGCGTACGTCAGCAGCTGCAGCAGCAGCTCAACCAGCAGGGCAATCCCTTCCCGCTGCTGGAGCGCAGCAATATGTTTCTTTTTCTGCTGCCGGATGAGGAGGGGGAAGGCTTTCAGCAGAAAAAATGGCTGCAGCAGTGGCTGCAGGCGCTGGCGGACGGAGAGGAGAGTTTGTCGCTGCTCTGCGGCCTCTCCGCACCGGTCAGGCAGCTGCAGGGTTACCCGCGGGCGCTGTCGCAGGCGCGCCAGGCGCTGGATCTGTGCGATACCCTGCGGCCGACCCAGCGTATCAGCGACTATCAGCAGTTGGGGTTTATCAAATTGCTGTCCGCGGTCAGCGACCCGGCGCTGCTCAACGATTTTATGCACGACACCCTGGGCTGCCTGATCGAGCCGGGCCGCAAAGCGCCATGGCTGCTGCTGGAGACCCTCGAGACGCTGCTGCAGGAGAACGGCAACGTGGTGCGGGCCGCCGACCGGCTGGGTCTCCACCGCAACACGTTGCATCAGCGCATCCAGCGCATTGAAAAACTGACCGGCTACCCGGTCAGCCACCCTCAGTTTCATCTCAACGCCTCGGTCGCGCTGGTGATCTGGCGTTTATCGCAAAACCATTTACAGGACCCACCATGAAAATTATTAACGCTCGCCTGCGCCGCCAGGAGGCGCTGTTTACTCTTGACCTGCAGGACGGGATGATTCACCGCATCACCGCCCAGGCCGCGATGCAGACTGCCGACGCCGGGGCTATCGACGCCCAGGGCCGGCTGGCGATCCCGCCCTTCGTCGAGCCGCATATCCATCTTGACGCCACCCTCACCGCGGGTGAGCCGGAGTGGAACCGCAGCGGCACCCTGTTTGAAGGCATCACCCGCTGGAGCCAGCGCAAAGCGAGTATTACCCCGGAGGACACCCGTCAGCGAGCGCTGAAAACCATCGGCATGCTGCGCGATTTCGGCGTCCAGCACGTCCGCACCCATGTGGATGTCACCGACCCGTCGCTGGCGGCCCTGCAGGCGCTGCTAGCGGTGAAACAAGAGGCCGCCGATCTCATCGATCTGCAGATTGTCGCCTTTCCGCAGGAGGGAATCGAATCGTATCCCAACGGCCGGGAGCTGATGACGCGCGCCATCGAGATGGGCGCCGACGTGGTGGGCGGCATTCCGCACTATGAGAACACCCGCGACAAAGGGGTCAGCTCGGTGATGTTTTTGATGGACCTCGCCCAGCGCTACGGCCGCCTGGTGGATGTCCACTGCGATGAAATCGACGATCCGCAGTCGCGTTTCCTCGAAGTGCTGGCGGAAGAGGCGCGGGTGCGCGGCATGGGGGCGCAGGTCACCGCCAGCCACACCTGCGCGATGGGCTCTTACGATAACGCCTACTGCTCAAAGCTGTTTCGCCTGCTGAAAGCCTCGGGGATCAACTTCATCTCCTGCCCGACCGAAAGCATTCATCTGCAGGGCCGGTTTGACAGCTGGCCGAAACGGCGCGGCGTCACCCGGGTGGCGGAGCTGGATCGCGCCGGCACCAATGTCTGCTTTGCTCAGGACTCGATTCAGGATCCGTGGTATCCGCTGGGGAACGGCAATATCCTGCGCATTCTGGATGCCGGACTGCACATCTGCCATATGCTCGGCTATGACGATCTGCAGCGCTGCCTCGACTTCGTCACCGACAACAGCGCCCGGGCGCTGTGTCTGGGCGATAACTACGGCCTCGCCGAAGGCCGCCCGGCGAACCTGCTGATCCTCGATGCGGAAAACGACTACGAGGCCGTCCGTCGTCAGGCACGGGTGCTGACCTCCATTCGCCACGGCAAGGTGATTTTGCAGCGTGAGGTGGAGCACATCCGCTACCCGGCATAGGGCGCAAGGCGCTGCGCGACGACGCCTTTCTGTGATACCTTTTCAGGCAGTGTGCGTGACCGACGCCCGCCCGGGCGTCGGCATCCTGGAAAACAGACGGCGCGAAACGACGATGAGCGATAAAAAATGGATTAAGGCCGAGGACGTGGCCAGACTGGCCGGCGTCTCGCGCTCGGCGGTCTCCCGCACCTTCACCCCCGGCGCCTCGGTGTCGGAGAAGACCCGGCAGAAGGTGCTGAGCGCCGCGGAAGCCCTGGGCTATCAGGTGAATATCATCGCCCGGACGATGATCACCGGCAGCAGTAATTTTATCGGCATCGTTACCGCCGGTTTCGACAACCCGTTTCGCAGCAAACTGCTGGCGCCGCTGGTCCATCAGCTGGCGCTCAATGGCTTTATGCCGCTGCTGATGAACGCTGACGATCCGCAGCAGCTCGCCCCCTCGCTTAAACAACTGCTGAGCTATCACGTCGCCGGGGTGATCATCACCTCCGGCGCGCCGCCGCTGTCGCTGGCGGAGGAGTATCTGGCGCGCAAGATCCCCGTCACCCTGATCAACCGCCATGCGGACCTCGCCGGCTGCGACCGGGTGTGCAGCGATAACGCCCAGGGAGCGAAGCTGGTGGCGGATCTGTTCAGCCGCCGAGGCTGGCGGCAGGTTGGCTTTATTGGCGAAAATCGCGAGAACTTCAGCACCCGCCAGCGCTATGAGGCTTTTATCGCCCGGACGTCGGATATGGCGGTGAGCAGCCGCTTCTGCGACGGCGGCGGCTATCAGGCCGGCTACCAGGCTGCCAGAGAATTGGTTGCTGAAAACCCCGGGATGCAGGCGCTGTTTTGCGCCACCGATATGCTGGCGCTGGGCGCCCAGGACGGCCTGCGGGACGCCGCCGCCCCGCTGCCGGCCATCGTCGGCTTTGACGATATCCCGCAGGCGGACTGGCAGCCCTATCAGCTCACCACCGTTCAGCAGAATACCGCCCTGCTGGCCCACCACGCGGTGGATTTGTTAATGACGCGGATCGCCCGCTTCAGCCTGCCCTCGCGCCATCGCGAAGTGCCGGTGAAACTAATTATTCGTCATAGCGCCAAATGAAAAAATCATTTTATGCTGGAGCGATCACAGAATCTTCTGCGAAACCCGGCCACACTCATTCGGCCCTTCGGGGCTGTTTTTTTCACGCAAAATGCACACGTGTGCAAAATAGGGAGTCACTATGCAATCTCAGGAATCAGAAGCGCTACAGGCCCGCTACCGTCTGGCCTGCGAGCTGGCGAAAGCGGGGGCTGAGCTGGCGTTTGAATACTATCAACAGCGCGAGGCGTTGACCGTCGACCATAAGGGCGACGACCTGCAGGATGTGGTCAGCGTGGCCGATAAGCGGGTGGAGGCCTTTGTCAAACAGCGCATTCAGAGCGCGTTTCCGGAGGATGGTTTTCTCGGCGAAGAGAGCGGCGCTCGCCTGCCCGACGCGCGAGTGCTGTGGGTGGTCGACCCCATCGATGGCACCAGCTGTTTCCTCAACGGCCTGCACACCTGGTGCCTGTCGCTGGCGATCGTCGCCGACGGCGAACCGGTCATCGGCGTGGTCTACGACCCCAACCATCGGGAGCTGTTTCACGCCCTGCGGGGCCATGGCGCCTGGCTCAACGACGCTCCGATCCGTCCGCACCCCGCGACGACGGTCAAAGAGGGCGTGATGGGCGTCGGCACCTCGCATCGCGTCACCCCGGCGGACTTTCTGCCGTTTCTGCAGGCGCTGCTCAGCGACGGCGGCATGTTTATCCGCAACGGCTCCGGGGCGTTGATGAGCGCCTGGGCGGCGGCGGGCCGGTTGATTGGCTACTACGAGCCGCACATGAACCCGTGGGACGCCCTGCCGGGGCTGGTGCTGATGCGCGAAGCGGGCGGCGCCAGCAACGATTTTCTGGCGCAGGAGGGGATCCAGCGCGGCAATCCGCTGCTGCTGGCCAGCCAGACGCTCTACCCGCAGCTGAAAAAGATGATCCCACAACCATTACATTAACCCTTACGGGTCAGGCTATTTCTGATTATGTACTCTACACAGTAACGATAACTTCATTCACGGACGAACCACATCAATCAGTCAGGCCTCCGACCTGCGGAGAACCACCTATGTCTGGAATTATCGCTTTTTTCCGGGCGTCGCCGCCGAAAGCGGGCGCCGCGTTTGATGAACACCGTTTTCGCCGGGTGCGCTGGCAAACCTTTATCGCCATGACCCTGGCCTACGTCACCTTTTACGTCTGCCGGTTATCCTTCACCGTCGCCAAAAGCGCGCTGGTGGAGCTGGGGATCACCCCGACGGAGCTCGGCATGATCGGCTCTACCCTGTTCTTCAGCTACGCCATCGGCAAACTGGTCAATGGTTTTATCGCCGATCACGCCAACGTGGTGCGCTATATGAGCCTCGGTTTATTGCTCAGCGCCGGGATGAACCTGATGATGGGGATGACCACCAACGCCCTGCTGCTGGCCATCTTCTGGGGGATCAACGGTTGGGCGCAGTCGATGGGCGTCGGCCCCTGCGCGGTCTCGCTGGCGCGCTGGTACGGCGTTAAGGAGCGCGGCACCTTCTATGGCATCTGGTCGACGGCGCATAATATCGGCGAGGCGGTGACCTATATGGTGATCGCCGCGGTGATCGCCGGGTTTGGCTGGCAGATGGGCTACCTGTCCACCGCCGCGCTCGGCGCCGCCGGCGTGGTGCTGCTGGTGCTGTTCATGCACGATTCGCCGCAGAGCAGCGGCTTCCCGTCCATCAACGTCATCCGCGATGAACCGCAGGAGGAGGTCGAAGCCCGCGGCTCGGTGTTTAAAAACCAGCTGCTGGCGCTGCGCAACCCGGCGCTGTGGACCCTCGCCCTCGCCTCCGCCTTTATGTACATCGACCGCTACGCCGTCAACTCCTGGGGGATCTTCTTTCTCGAGCAGGATAAAGCTTATTCCACCCTGGAGGCGTCCGGGATTATCGGCGTCAACGCTATCGCCGGCATCGCCGGGACCATCATCGCCGGCATGCTCTCCGACCGCTTTTTCCCGCGCAACCGCAGCGTGATGGCCGGGTTTATCAGCCTGCTGAACACCGCCGGCTTCGCCCTGATGCTCTGGTCGCCGCACAATTACTACACTGATATTCTGGCGATGATTATCTTCGGGGCCACTATTGGCGCTCTGACCTGCTTCCTTGGCGGGCTGATCGCCGTCGATATCTCTTCGCGCAAAGCGGCGGGGGCCGCGCTCGGCACCATCGGCATCGCCAGCTACGCCGGCGCCGGCCTGGGCGAGTTTCTCACCGGGATCATTATTGATAAAACGGCTATCCTTGAGAACGGCAAAACGCTGTATGATTTCAGCACGTTGGCGCTGTTCTGGGTGGGTACCGGTCTAGGTTCCGCGCTACTCTGTTTTACCACTGCCGCCATCGTCGCCCGGCGCCATGCCGTCGAACGGCAGACCTCGTTCTCCTCATAACCGATTAACGAATAAGGAAGAAGATATGATGCCTGCAAGACATCAGGGGCTGTTACGCCTGTTTATCGCCTGCGCGCTGCCGCTGCTGGCGCTGCAATCTGCCGCCGCCGCGGACTGGCAGCTGGAGAAAGTGGTCGAGCTCAGCCGCCACGGTATTCGTCCGCCGACGGCCGGCAACCGGGAAGCCATCGAGGCCGCCACCGGCCGACCGTGGACCGAGTGGACCACCCATGACGGGGAGCTCACCGGCCATGGCTATGCCGCCGTGGTCAACAAAGGGCGTGCGGAAGGCCAGCATTACCGCCAGCTCGGCCTGCTGCAGGCCGGATGCCCGACGGCGGAGTCGATATACGTGCGCGCCAGCCCGCTGCAGCGGACGCGAGCGACCGCCCAGGCGCTGGTGGATGGCGCCTTCCCCGGCTGCGGCGTCGCTATCCATTATGTCAGCGGGGATGCCGATCCCCTGTTTCAGACCGACAAGTTCGCCGCCACGCAAACCGACCCCGCCCGCCAGCTGGCGGCGGTGAAAGAGAAGGCCGGGGATCTGGCGCAGCGTCGGCAGGCGCTGGCGCCGACCATCCAGCTATTGAAACAGGTGGTTTGTCAGGCCGATAAGCCCTGCCCGATCTTCGATACCCCGTGGCAGGTCGAGCAGAGCAAAAGTGGGAAGACCACCATTAGCGGACTGAGCGTGATGGCCAATATGGTGGAGACGCTGCGTCTCGGCTGGAGTGAAAACCTGCCTCTCAGCCAGCTGGCGTGGGGCAAGATCACCCAGGCCAGGCAGATCACCGCCCTGCTGCCGCTGTTAACGGAAAACTACGATCTGAGTAACGATGTGTTGTATACCGCGCAAAAACGCGGGTCGGTGCTGCTCAACGCTATGCTCGATGGCGTCAAACCGGAGGCGAATCCGAACGTACGCTGGCTGCTGCTGGTGGCCCATGACACCAATATCGCCATGGTGCGCACGCTGATGAACTTTAGCTGGCAGCTGCCGGGCTACAGCCGGGGAAATATCCCGCCGGGCAGTAGCCTGGTGCTGGAGCGCTGGCGCAACGCGAAGAGCGGAGAACGCTATCTGCGGGTCTATTTCCAGGCCCAGGGCCTCGACGACCTGCGTCGTCTGCAGACGCCGGACGCGCAGCACCCGATGCTGCGTCAGGAGTGGCATCAGCCGGGCTGCCGTCAGACCGACGTCGGTACGCTGTGTCCCTTCCAGGCGGCCATCACCGCGCTGGGTCAGCGTATCGACCGGTCATCCGCCCCGGCGGTAGCCATGGTCCTGCCGTAGTAATGCAGCGCTTGCCCGGGCCCGGGAAAGCCATTTTTTCCAGGCCCGGCACGGTGTCGGCTATTCATTGTCCGGCGCAAACGCCCCGGCGGCGACCTGCGCCGGGGTGACCACCCCGCTGTCCAGCACCCAGCCGCTTATCAGCCCAGCAGGCGTGACGTCGAACGCCGGATTGTAAACGGCGGCCCCCGTCGGCGCCCACTGTACCGCGCCGAAGCTGCCCGCCACTCCGGTCACTTCCGCCGCCGCGCGCTGCTCAATGGGGATCGCCGCCCCGTTCGGGCAATGGCGGTCGAGGGTGGTCTGCGGGGCAGCGACGTAAAACGGGATCTGGTGATAATGGGCCAAAACCGCCAGAGAATAGGTGCCGATTTTATTCGCCACGTCGCCGTTGGCGGCGATACGGTCGGCGCCGACCCACACCGCATCCACCTGCCCCTGCGCCATCAGGCTGGCGGCCATTGAATCGGCGATCAGCTGATAGGGCACGCCCAGCTCGCCCAGCTCCCAGGCGGTTAAACGACCGCCCTGCAGCAGCGGCCGGGTTTCATCAACCCATACGTTGGTCACTTTTCCCTGCCGGTGCGCCAGCGCGATAACGCCGAGGGCGGTCCCTACCCCGGCGGTCGCCAGGCCACCGGTGTTGCAGTGGGTCAGCAGTCGACTGCCGGGCTTCACCAGCGCACTGCCCGCCTCAGCGATGCGGTCGCACAGCTGTTTATCTTCTTCGACCAGACGCAAAGCTTCCGCTTCCAGCGCCTGCGGGTAATCCTCCCGGGCCAGCGCCTGCTTCATGCGATCCAGATTATTCATCAGGTTGACCGCCGTCGGCCGCGCCGCGCGCAGCGTCTCCAGCGCCTGCTGGAGTGCATCCCGGTTCAGGCCGCGCTGGGCCAGCAGAGCCAGCAGCAGGCTGGCGGACAGGCCAATCAGCGGCGCGCCGCGCACCCGCAGGGTATGAATATGGTCCACCAGCAGCGCAACGTTATCCGCCGCCAGCCAGCGTTTTTCCTGCGGCAAGGCCTGCTGGTCGAGAATAAAAAGCTGATTTTCACTCACCCGCAGGCTGGTGGTCTGTAATGTCTGCATGTCGTTAAATCCCTGTTGCGTTGTTGTATCACATTGTGTCAGGATGGAATCCAGAAGTATAGACGTCTGAACGGCTTAATCAGAATTCGAGGATCGAGGCAATGTCGCAATACCATACCTTCACCGCCCACGATGCCGTGGCTTACGCGCAACAGTTCGCCGGCATCGACAACCCATCTGAGCTGGTCAGCGCGCAGGAAGTGGGCGATGGCAACCTCAATCTGGTGTTTAAAGTGTTCGATCGCCAGGGCGTCAGCCGGGCGATCGTCAAACAGGCTCTGCCCTACGTGCGCTGCGTCGGCGAATCCTGGCCGCTGACCCTCGACCGCGCCCGTCTGGAGGCGCAAACTCTTATCGCCCACTATCAGCACAGCCCGCAGCACACGGTAAAAATCCATCACTTTGATCCCGAGCTGGCGGTGATGGTGATGGAAGATCTTTCCGACCACCGCATCTGGCGCGGAGAGCTTATCGCTAACGTCTACTATCCCCAGGCGGCCCGCCAGCTTGGCGACTATCTGGCGCAGGTGTTGTTCCACACCAGCGATTTCTACCTCCATCCCCACGAGAAAAAGGCGCAGGTGGCGCAGTTTATTAACCCGGCGATGTGCGAGATCACCGAGGATCTGTTCTTTAACGACCCGTATCAGATCCACGAGCGCAATAACTACCCGGCGGAGCTGGAGGCCGATGTCGCCGCCCTGCGCGACGACGCTCAGCTTAAGCTGGCGGTGGCGGCGCTGAAGCACCGTTTCTTTGCCCATGCGGAAGCGCTGCTGCACGGCGATATCCACAGCGGGTCGATCTTCGTTGCCGAAGGCAGCCTGAAGGCCATCGACGCCGAGTTCGGCTACTTCGGCCCCATTGGCTTCGATATCGGCACCGCCATCGGCAACCTGCTGCTGAACTACTGCGGCCTGCCGGGCCAGCTCGGCATTCGCGATGCCGCCGCCGCGCGCGAGCAGCGGCTGAACGACATCCACCAGCTGTGGACCACCTTTGCCGAGCACTTCCAGGCGCTGGCGGCGGAGAAAACCCGCGACGCGGCGCTGGCTTACCCCGGCTACGCCTCCGCCTTTCTGAAAAAGGTGTGGGCGGACGCAGTCGGCTTCTGCGGCAGCGAACTTATCCGCCGCAGCGTCGGACTGTCGCACGTCGCGGATATCGACACTATCCAGGACGACGCCATGCGTCATGAGTGTCTGCGCCACGCCATTACCCTGGGCAGAGCGCTGATCGTGCTGGCCGAGCGTATCGACAGCGTCGACGAGCTGCTGGCGCGGGTACGCCAGTACAGCTGAGTGCGCCTGTTTCCCTCACCCCAACCCTCTCCCACAGGGAGAGGGAGCAACCCCTAAAAAAGTGCCATTTTCTGGGATTGCCCGGCGGCGCTGCTGGACTGCACCCCAAAAGTTGGACACCCAACTGAGTAAGGTGCAATTTTATGGCTAAACCAAAGTATTCCCCTGAAGCAAAACTGGCTGTGGTTAATCATTATTTGTCCGGTAAAGACGGAGAACAGAGTACAGCCGACCTTTTTGGTATTGAAAGAACATCTGTCCGTCGCTGGGTCAGGGCATGGCAGTTCCACGGTGCAGAAGGCCTGACTGCAAAAAATAATCATTATTCCGATGAATTTAAACTCGTGGTCGTCCGGGCGGTTATCAGTGACCGCCTGACGATGCGTGAAGCGGCTGCCCGGTTTAATCTCTCCGCAGAAATACTTGTCCGGCGCTGGCTCGACGTGTACAACGATGCCGGAGCGGAAGGTCTTTTAAACATACAATGCGGACGGCCCGGAAAAATGACAAAGCCAAAAAATATCCCACCACTGACAGATAAAGAGCTGGAAAAACTCTCCCCCGAAGAGCTCAGGGCCGAACTGCGTTATCTGCGGGCAGAGAATGCCTATCTAAAAAAGTTGAAAGCCTTGGTTCAGAGCGAAAAAAATGGCAAAAAGCCCTGATAATCAGTGAACTAAGGCATGAACACGCTCTGCGGGACCTTCTGCGGGCGGCCGGTATGTCCCGTAGCACGTGGTATTACAATATGAATGCACTGAAGCAAGGGGACAGGTATGCGGGTCTTAAAGAGAACATCAGGAAGATATACCACTATCACAAAGGTCGTTATGGCTACCGCAGGATCACGCTCGCACTGAGAAAACAGGGGCTGCGGATAAACCATAAAACAGTGCAGCGGCTGATGGCAGAACTGTCACTCCGGTCTGTGATAAGGGCGAAAAAATATCGTGCCTGGAAAGGGAGAACGGGCGAGGCCGCGCCCAATATCCTGAGCCGGAACTTCGGTGCGTCAAAAGCCAACGAAAAATGGGTAACAGATGTGACAGAGTTCCCGGTACAGGGAAAAAAGCTTTACCTGTCGTCAGTTCTCGATCTGTTTAACCGGGAGGTTATCGCCTACAGCCTGTCGGAAAGGCCGGTGATGGAGATGGTGAATACGATGCTGGACGGTGCGTTCCCGAAGCTCAGACCGGGAGATGCTCCGCTGCTGCACTCGGATCAGGGCTGGCATTACAGGATGAGGAGCTATCAGGAACGTTTAAAGGCGCATGGGATGACGCAGAGTATGTCGCGTAAAGGAAACTGCCTGGATAATGCAGTGATGGAAAACTTCTTCGGTACCCTGAAATCGGAGTGTTTTTATCTGAGGGAGTTCAGGAGTGTCAGTGCGCTAAGAAAAGCCGTAGAGGACTATATCCATTACTACAACAACGAGCGGATAAGCCTGAAATTAAAAGGCCTGAGTCCGGTAGAGTACCGAACCCAGGCTCTGAGAGCCGCTTAATATGAACCATCCAACTTTATGGGGTCAGTCCACTGCGCTTGCCGGGCCTACAGATAGCCGCATAACGGTTTGATCTTGCACTCTTTCGTAGGCCGGGTAAGGCGAAAGCCGCCACCCGGCAGACATGCGAGTACAATTTTGCGTTTACCTTACCCTCACCCCAGATACTCAATCACCGATAGCCCGCCGTTGTAATCGGTGCTGTAGATAATGCCTTGCGCATCGACAAACACGTCACAGGACTGGATCACCCGCGGGCGGCCGGGACGGGTATCCATCATTCTCTCAGGCGCAGCCGGCACCAGCGCCCCGGTCTCCAACGGGCGATACGGGTTGGAAATATCGTAAGCCCGCACGCCGGCATTCTGATACGTGGCAAAAATCAGCGTTGAGCTGACAAAGCTCCCCGGCCGGTTCTCATGCAGGTTATGCGGGCCGAAATGCGCCCCTTTCGCCACGTAATCCGCTTCGTCCGGCGGCGGGAAGGTGGCGATGCTCACCGGGTTGGTTGGCTCGCGGATATCAAACAGCCAGATCAGCTTCTCGCCGTCCTCCTGGTTGTCGAGCACCGCTTCATCCAGCACCACCAGCAGGTCACGATCCGGCAGCGGCAGCGCGGTATGCGTTCCGCCGCCGAACGGCGGGCTCCAGTTGCGATGACTAATCAGCCTCGGCTGGGTACGGTCTTTGACATCCAGCAGCGTCAGGCCGCCGTCGCGCCAGCTGCCGTAGGCGGTATCCCCGGCAATAATGGCGTGATGCAGCGCATAGCGTTTGCCCTGCGGCCAGTCCGGTGTTTCACCGCCCGCCTGGTGCATCCCAGGCAGCCACCAGCGCCCGGCTACTTCGGGCTTACGCGGATCGGCCAGATCGATGGTCAGGAAGATGTAGTCGGTAAAACCGTCGATCAGCGCGGACACATACGCCCAGCGCCCGCCGACGTACCAGATGCGGTGAATACCGATGCCGTTAAGCGACAGGAAACTGATTTCCCGCGGCTGCGCGGGAGTGGAAATATCAAAGATGCGCAGCCCGGCGCTCCAGCCCCTGTCCTGCACATCGCTGACCGTGTCACCCACCGAGCGGGTGTAGTACACCTTCTCATCAGCAAAACGGGCGTCAGCAAACAGATCCCGGGCGTTGATCACCAGCAGCAGATCGTCATGCGCCTGGAGGTGCACGTTCCAGGTGCCCGGCGGCGCGGCAATATAGTTGACGGTGGTGGGCCGGGTCGGATCGCGAACATCGACCACGGAAAAACCCTGCGACACCATATGGCCGATATAGGCGAATCCGCGATGCACCATCAGCTGCACGCCGTCCGGACGACCGCCCTGATCACTATGGCCAATCAGCCGCATATTGCGGCTGTATTCGGGGGAAGGTAATGCTGACATAGGGGATCCCTCTCGCCCGGTGGCATGGTTTTCCCCCTCTCCCTGCGGAGAGGGCCGGGGCGAGGGCACCAGGCCGCCGCCCACCGCCACCCGGCTTGATTTTATTTGTTCTTCGCTTCCAGCGTCGCGAACCACGGCGCGATAAAGTCTTCGGTCTGGCCCCAGCCAGGGATAATTTTCCCCAGCGACGCCACGTTTACCGCTCCCGGCTGGGCCGCCAGCAGCGCCTGGGGAATCGCTGCCGCCTTGAAGTCGTAGGTGGCTGGCGTCGGCTCGCCGGCGATCTTATTGGCGATCAGCCGCACGTTGGTCGCGCCGATAAGCTTCGGATCCACCGCCACGCTCACCTTCCACGGGCTGCCGGCCTCGCGCATCAGCTGCAAATCCTGGTTGGAAATATCAATGCTGTAGAGTTTGATCTCGGTGCGGCCATTCTCTTTCAGCGCTTTATAAGCTCCCTGGCTAAAGGCATCCCAGGTGCCCCAGATCGCGTCAATTTTCCCTTTCGGATACTTGGCGAGGATCGCCCCCACCTTGTTGGCAGTGTCGCCCTGCACATCGGATGACACGGCGCCGATCGACTCCAGCTCTTTAATCCCCGGATTTTGCTTCAGCAGCGTCTGGTAAGCCGCCTGACGGCGCTCCATCGGCGGGAAGCCCGCCACCCACAGCTTGACGATGTTGGCCTTGCCGTTGAAGTCTTTCACCAGCTGGCCAAAAGAGAGCTCGGTCAGTGAGGCATCATCCTGCTGACTGACCGTCACCCCGGGGATCTCACCGCTCACCGCGGTATCGAACACCGCCACTTTGATCCCGGCGTCCACCGCCTTCTTCACCAGGGCGGTGGAATACGGGTCACGCCCCTGAGAGAGAATAATGCCATCGTATTTCTGGCTGATGGCCTGGTTGACGAAGTCCTGGAATTTGGCGTCATCGCCGTTGCTCAGGAAGGTGCTGATTTTGAAACCGAGCTTTTTGCCTTCCTGCAGCGCCCCGGCGACAAACTGGGTGGTGTTATCGTCAGACCCGAGGTTGCGGATCACGGCAATGCGGATCGGGCCGTTGTGTTCGGCAATCGCCGCCGGCACCGGCGTCGGGGCGGTGGCCAGCGCCGCCGTCGACTGCAACAGACCCAGCGTCATCAGAGAGAGTGCGATCTTTTTCATGCGGTTTACCCTGTAAAATGTTAAGTACGGCGCTGAAAATAGGTCAGTGCCAGCGCGCCAGCCAGCACCAACCCTTTAATAATGTCCATCGCGTAATACGGCACCGAGAGCATCACCAGCCCGTTGGAGAGTACGCCGAGGATCACCGCCCCCACCAGCGTCCCCAGGGCGTTTGGTTTGCCGGAGCCCGCCAGCGAAAAGCCGATCCATGCCGCGGCCACCGCGTCCATCAGATAGCCGCCGCCGGCGTTGACCTGCGAAGAGCCGATGCGCGAGGCCAGCAGAATGCCGCCGAGCCCGGCCAGCAGCGAGGCAATCACGTATGCTGCGACTTTGTAACGCGTGATCCGCAGGCCGGAGAGCCGCGCCGCCTCCGGGTTGCCGCCGATGGCGTACATCCGCCGTCCGTGGGTAGTGAACGACAGCGCCAGCTGGGCGACCAGCGTCACCACCAGCATGATAATGACGATGGTCGGCACCTGCCCCAGCGCGCCAAAGGCCGCCGGGATAGTACCCTCCGCCATCTCGCCGCTCGGCAGAACCATGTTTTCGGTAATCGACCCACCGTAGCTGTAGGTCATTGCCACGCCCTGAATCACAAACAGGCTGGCCAGGGTGGCGAGCATGTCAGGAATGCGCAGCACCACGATCAGAAAGGCGTTAAACAGCCCCACCAGGGTGCAGAGCGCGAGGGTTATCAGAATCGCTTCGGTGGTCCCCAGGCCATGCCAGACAAACAGGGAAATCACCAGCGCGTTAGCCAGCGATGCCGTCGATCCGACGGACAGATCGAAGCCGCCGATGGTGAGGGAAATCGACACCCCAATGGCAATCACCGTCACGATGGCAATCGAGCGCAGAATGTTGATGATGTTGAACGGGTCAAGGAAGTTGTCCGAGGCGAGGCCAAAGACCGCCACCAGCAGCACCACGGTCAGCAACATGCCCCACTTATAGAGAAAATCAAAAAATCGCTGACGGCCCGATACCGTCGCGTTTACTGCCAGGGCCTTGCTCACGCTGCCGCTCCTCCGGTTGAATAATAAAGCAGTGTCTCTTCCCGGGCTTCCGCGCCGGGGATCTCCGCTACGATCCGTCCGTCCCACAGTACGCAGATGCGGTCGCATAAACCGACCAGCTCGGCGAATTCACCCGAGGCATAAATCACCCCTTTGCCTTCCCGCGCCAGACCATCGATCAGCATGAACAGATCGGTTTTCGCTTTCACATCGACCCCTTTGGTCGGTTCGTCAAAAATCAAAACGTTGGCATCACCGCGCAGCCATTTGCCAATGGCCACCTTCTGCTGGTTGCCGCCAGAAAGACGGCGCAGCGTCTGACCGGGACCGGTAGCGCGCACGCCGAGGCGGGCAATCACCTCCTCCGCCCAGCGCCAGGCCTGCCGATGGCCGAACAGGCTCCAGCGCGAAAAGCTGTTATCGGCGCTGACCGCCAGGTTCATCGCGATCGGCTCTTCAATGAAAATGCCCTCTTTGCGTCGCTCCTCCGGGACCAGCGCCAGGCCGCGCCCTACCGAGTCGGCCGGATCGCGCGGCCGCCACGGCTGACCGTTCAGCTCGCCCCGCTGCACCCGGCTTTTGCTGGCGCCGAACAGCGCTTTGCACAGCTCGGTTTTGCCCGCGCCGGCCAGCCCGGCGATCCCGAGGATTTCCCCCTTCCGCAGGCGCAGCGAAATATCCTGCAGCAGCGCCTCATCATGCAGACCGTCAACCTGCAACAGCACCTCTTCGCCGTGCGGCGGGCGCGGCGGCGGGAAGATATCGCTCAGCTCGTGGCCCAGCATCTTTTCGACGATCTGTTCGCCGCTCAGCGGCGCCATCGGGCCGCTCTCAATCAGCCGCCCGTCGCGCAGCACCGTCAGGGTGTCGCAGATCGCCTTCAGCTCATGGATACGATGCGAAATAAACACCACCCCGATCCCCTGATGCTGCAGACGGCGTACTACCGCAAACAGACGCTCACTTTCATGCTGATCCAACGGCGCGGTGGGTTCATCCAGAATCAAAAAGCGGCAATGATGCGACAGGGCGCGGGCCAGCAGGATTTGCTGTTTTTCGGCGAGCGTGCAGCTGTCAATGGAGCGCCGGACGTCCAGCGCAACGTCCAGCTGCGCCAGCGCCTCGCGCGCCAGCTGCCGAACCCGCGACCAGCGGAAGGTCATGCCCGGCTCCGCCAGCCTGTCCAGCATAATGTTTTCCGCAATGCTCAGGCCCGGCACCAGCGCTACGTCCACCTCCTGCTGCACCAGGTGGATCCCCAGCTGTTTAGCATCCCGCGGCGAACGAATGATGACCGGCTGGTTGTTGATCGTCACTTCGCCCTCATAGTGGGCGTGGGTGCCGCACAGCACGGCCATCAGCGTCGACTTACCCGCGCCGTTGGCCCCGGTCAGGGCATGCACCGACCCGCCATGGAGGGTAAAGTCCACCTTGTTCAGCGCCTGAAAGCCGGAGAAGGCCAGGCTAATGTTATGCATCTCAAGGCGATTCGCGCTCATCACTGCTCCCGTGCGGCAATTAATCTTCTGATTTAACGAATTTTTCATAGCCGCCGCTGGCTGACAACTGCGTAAAAAGCATAAGATACAACGAAATAATATTAGCCATCTGGATGTCCAGACATAACATCAGGTTAGCCCAACACCCATAAGGACAGCTTCCATGAGCAACAGCGATATCCGCGTCGTGCCCGGCCCGGCCAACTATTTCTCCCACCCCGGCAGCCTTGAGCGACTGAGCGATTTTTTTAACGCCGACCAGCTCTCGCGAGCGGTGTGGGTCTATGGCGAGCGCGCCCTGGCCGGCGCAGAACCTTTTCTGCCGGCGGCCTTCCACCTGCCGGAGGCGAAAAAGATCCGCTTTACCGGCCACTGCAGCGAACGCGACGTGGCGGGGCTGGTGCAGGCCTCAGGTGACGATCGGGCGGTAGTGATTGGCGTCGGCGGCGGCGCGCTGCTCGACAGCGCGAAAGTGTTGGCCCGCCGCCTGGGGGTACCGCTGGTGGCCATCCCGACTATCGCCGCCACCTGCGCGGCGTGGACGCCTCTGTCGGTGTGGTATAACGACGCCGGACAGGCCCTGAATTTTGAGATCTTCGATGACGCCAACTTCCTGGTGCTGGTCGAACCGCGCATCATTCTCCACGCTCCGGCGGAGTACCTGCTGGCGGGCATTGGCGACACCTTAGCCAAATGGTATGAGGCCGTGGTGCTGGCGCCGCAGCCGGAGGCGCTACCGCTCACCGTGCGGCTGGGGATTAACGGCGCGCTGGCGATCCGCGATGTGCTGCTGGCCAGCAGCGAAACGGCGCTGGCGGACCAGCGCCGCGGCGATCTGACCCAGGCGTTTCGCGATGTGGTGGAGGCGATTATAGCCGGCGGCGGGATGGTTGGCGGGCTGGGGGAACGTTACACCCGGGTCGCCGCCGCCCATGCGGTGCACAACGGACTGACGGTGCTGCCGCAGACGGATAAATTTCTCCACGGTACCAAAGTGGCCTACGGCATTCTGGTACAGAGCGCCCTGCTTGGTCAGGACGATGTGCTGGCGCAGTTAGTGCAGGCGTATCAGCGCTTTAACCTGCCGACCACCCTGGCGGCGCTGGAGGTCGATATCAATAACCGCGCAGAGCTGGACCGGGTCATTGCCCATACCCTGCGCCCGGGCGAGTCGATTCACTATTTACCGGTGACGTTAACCCCTGAGGTTCTGCGCGCGGCGTTTGAGAAGGTGGAATACTTCAGCCGTTAATCACCCCGACCGTCTATACCTAATGATGATGCTCACCACTCTCGCAACGAGGTCATCATGCAGATCGATTTAACAGGTAAGAAGGCGCTGGTTACCGGCGCCAGCCGTGGGTTGGGTCGCGCAATCGCGCTGTCGCTGGCGCGCGCCGGCGCCGATGTGGTTATTACGTATGAAAAATCGGTCGATAAAGCCCAGGCGGTCGCCGATGAAATAAAGGCGCTGGGTCGGTACGGCGAAGCGGTACAGGCCGACAGCGCCAGCGCGCAGGCGATTCAGGATGCCGTCACCCATGCGGCCCGGTCCCTCGGCGGGCTGGACATTCTGGTCAACAACGCCGGAATAGCCCGCGGCGGTCCACTGGAATCCATGACGCTGGCGGACATTGACGCGCTTATCAACGTCAATATCCGTGGGGTGGTCATCGCCACCCAGGAAGCGTTGGTGCATATGGCCGATGGCGGACGAATCATCAACATCGGCAGCTGTCTGGCTAACCGCGTGGCCATGCCGGGCATCGCGGTTTACGCCATGACCAAGTCCGCCCTCAACGCCCTGACCCGTGGCCTGGCGCGTGATTTAGGCCCTCGCGGGATCACCGTTAACCTTGTCCATCCAGGGCCGACCAACAGCGATATGAACCCGGAAGACGGAGAACAGGCGGAAGCCCAGCGCCAGATGATTGCGGTCGGTCACTACGGCCAGCCGGAAGACATCGCCGCGGCGGTCACCTTCCTCGCCAGCCCGGCCGCCGGGCAGATCTCCGGTACGGGGCTGGACGTGGATGGCGGATTGAACGCCTGATCGCACATTTTCTGCAAGCCTCTGTCGCCCGGCAGAGGCCTTTCCGCGCCGCCTCGACGGGTTGCGTTTTGCCTCTTACCTGCGTTTTTTCTCCGCTCTACAGTACCCCATAAGAAATTCGGAATTTATCTAATAGTCTTATTATTTCCTTATATTTTGTGTGGGCGTACAGTGGAGGTACGGATGAAAATTGTCTGGTCAAAAACGGCAGATAAGCAATTTTCTAAAATCGATACTCGGTATAAGAGTCGCATTAAATCCAGGCTGGAGAAGATGGATGATAAAGCTTCACCTATCTCGGATATCAAAAAATTGTCCTCTCCCGAAAACCACTACCGGCTGCGATTAGGTGATTACAGAGTCATCTACACCTTTGGGGATCCGCCGGGCGATACCTGCTACGTCGTGGCGGTTAAACGCCGAACCACCACCACCTACCTTCATGAGGAAGATACCGAATATGACTATTCAGTACATCAAGGATGAAGAAGGAAAAGACCAGTATGTCGTCATTCCTTACAGCGATTACTTTCGTATGCGCCTGGCTCTGCTGGAGTACGACGACGAGGATGAAAGCGACTGGGAAGATATTCCTTATGAATCAGATATCTATGATGACGTCATGCTGCCGGGCGAAGTATGCGACGTGATGCATAAAGAAAACGTCAGCCTGCAGGCCGCGTGGCGCATCCTGCGCGGGATGTCCCAGCAGGAGGTAGCCGAAAAGCTTGGCATCAGCCAGTCCGCGGTGTCACAGCTGGAAGCGCTGGACTCCCGTCCGCAAAAGCGCACCCGCGAGAAGCTGGCGGCGATTTACGGCTGTACTCAGGAGCAGATCAGCCTCTATCTGCCGAAAGAGGGTTAACAGCACTTCGCCCCGCCCTTGCCGCCGTAGCGCGCGTCCTGGCGTTCGCGAAAGAACTCTTCATAAGTCATCGGCGTCTGATCCGGGTGGGTTATTCGCATGTGCTCGACGTAGTTATCGTAATCCGGCACGCCGATCATCATTTTGGCGGCCTGGCCTAAATATTTTCCTGCTTTGGAGAGGGTGTCAAACATAAGTCATTTCTCTTTTGTATCCCTCACCCCGAGCCTCTCCCAAAGGGAGAGGGAGGATCGGAAATGTAGGCCGGGTAAGGCTAAGCCGCCACCCGGCACACCGGTTAATGCGCCCCTTTCGCCTGGGTCTCAATCGCGTCCAGGTTTTCAGGCATTGGCTCATACGGCGTCTCTTTCGCCGTCGGTTTATCCTCTTTCAGCGCCGCCAGCGCGGTTTTAATCGAGAATAGCGCCAGCACCACCACCACAATCATAAAGAAGATGGTCAGCCCGGCATCGAGACGGTTGTTAAACACCAGCTGCGCCAGCTGTGATTCGGTATATTGCGGCGGAATGTTGCCGCTGTCGATCATCGCCTGGAATTTATTAGCGATCGCCAGGAAACCAACTTTGGTGTCCGGGCTAAACGACTTCTGCCAGCCGGCGGTCAACGTACAGATCAGCAGCCAGCTGGTCGGCAGCAGCGCCACCCACGCGTAGCGCTGGCGTTTCATCTTGAACAGGACCACCGCGCAGAGCATCAGCGCCATCCCCGCCAGCATCTGGTTGGCAATACCGAACAGCGGCCACAGGGTGTTAATCCCGCCCAGCGGATCGACCACCCCCTGATGCAGGAAGTAGCCCCACGCCAGGACGCACAGCGCGGTCGCCAGCAGGTTGGCCGGTAGCGAGCTGGTTTTTTTCAGCCCCGGGCTAATCACGCCCAGCAGATCCTGCAGCATAAAGCGCGCCGCGCGGGTGCCGGCGTCAACCGCCGTCAGGATAAACAGCGCCTCAAACAGAATGGCGAAGTGGTACCAGAACGAGACATCCATCAGTCCGCCCAGCGAGCCGTGCAGGATGTAGGCCATCCCCACCGCCAGCGTTGGCGCGCCGCCGGCGCGGGAGATAATCGACTGTTCGCCGACCTCGCTGGCGATTTGATGCAGCGTATCAGGCGTAATGCTAAAGCCCCAGCCGCTCACCACCTGCGCTGCCGAGGCGACGACATCGGTGGTACCCGCCGGCGCCAGCACCGCCATCGGGCTGTTCATCGCGAAGTAGACGCCCGGATCGATAATACAGGCCGCCACCAGCGCCATAATAGCGACGAAGGATTCCATCAACATGCCGCCGTAGCCGATAAAGCAGGCCTGGCTTTCGTTGGCCAACATTTTCGGCGTGGTGCCGGAGGAGATCAGCGCGTGGAAGCCGGAGACCGCGCCGCAGGCGATGGTGATAAACAGGAACGGGAACAGGTTGCCGGTCCATACCGGGCCGGTACCATCGACGAACTTGGTCAGCGCCGGCATCGTCAGGGTCGGGCGCATAATCAGGATGCCAATCGCCAGCCCCACGATGGTGCCGATTTTCAGGAAGGTGGAGAGATAATCGCGCGGGGCCAGCAGCAGCCAGACCGGCAGTACCGCAGCCACAAATCCGTAGCCCACCAGGATCCAGGTCAGCTGTACGCCGGTGTAATCAAACCACGGCGCCCAGGTCGGGCTTTCCGCCACCCAGCCGCCGGAGATGATGGCGAACACCAGCATCACCAGGCCTATCACCGACACCTCGCCGATGCGTCCCGGACGCAGATAGCGGATGTAGATGCCCATAAAGATCGCCAGCGGAATGGTAAAGGCGACGGTGTATGTCCCCCACGGACTGTGGGTCAGCGCTTTCACCACAATCATCGCCAGGACCGCGAGGATGATCACCATGATCATAAAGCAGGCCACCAGCGCCAGGACGCCAGCGGTCGGCCCCATCTCCTCTTTAACCAGTTCGCCAAGCGAACGGCCATCGCGGCGGGTCGAAACAAACAGCACCATAAAGTCCTGTACCGCCCCAGCCAGCACCACGCCGGCGAGGATCCAGATCATCCCCGGCAGGTAGCCCATCTGCGCGGCGAGCACCGGGCCCACCAGCGGCCCCGCGCCGGCAATGGCGGCAAAATGGTGACCGAACAGCACTTTTTTGTCGGTTGGAACGTAGTCGAGGCCATCGTTATGCCGCACCGCGGGCGTCATCCGCGTCGGGTCAACGCCGAGCACGGTTTTAGCGATATACAGGCCGTAGAAACGATACGCGATCAAATAAACGCAGACCGCGGCGACGACAATCCACAGCGCGTTTATCTGCTCACCCCGGTTTAAAGCGATATAGCCGAGGGCGAAGGCTCCGATGACGGAGAGCAGCGCCCAGATAAGGTATTTCCCTGAATTATTCATTGTTGTGGTCCACCGGTAGGGTAATCAGGATGTTACATTTTGTTTCTAGATCACAACGCAGAATTTAACAACACCGAAACATCGCAGATGCCGTACACCCACAGAGATTTGTCTCACATTGCTAGCGAGATCACTTAAGGCAGGAAAATGAATGAAAGGGTTACCGTGAACGGTGCCGTTTTTTTTGTCGGGTGGCGGCTAACGCCTTACCCGACCTACAGATCCGTAGTCCTGCTAAGCGCAATGCGAGCAGGGACACTCCCGGATGGCGGCGCGCTGCGCCTTATCCGGGCTACCCCATTGCGCCGATACGTAGCCCGGCTAAGCGTAGCGCAAGCCGGGGAAACAGCGGCTTCTTAGCCCAGCACCGCGGTGCCCAGACGACAGGTGCAACAGCGCCGCCCCTTCTCGTCATACACCACAATCTCCCAGCTTTGGCTCTGGCGACCAAGATGCAGCGGACGGCACTCGCCGCGCACTTTCCCGCTGGAGACGGCCCGGTGATGGCTGGCGTTAAGCTCAGTCCCGACGACGCACTGCCCTTCTTCGGTCATCAGCCAACCGGCCATCGAGCCCAGCGTCTCCGCCAGCGCCGCGGAAGCGCCGCCGTGCAGCAGGCCAAACGGCTGATGGGTGCGCGCATCCACCGGCATCTCCGCCTCCAGCAGCCCCTCTTCCAGTCGGGTGTAGATGATGCCAAGATGCGCCACCATGGTATTTTCGCTGCTGGCGTTCAGCGCCGCCAGCGTAAGCTCTCGCTTCCAGGCCATTTACGCCCCCAGCGTCGAGCCGCCATCAACCACGATATCCTGCAGGGTGATATGGCTGGCGTGAGAAGAGGCGAGGAACAGAATGGTATTGGCGATCTCCTGCGGGCGGGCGATTTTACCCAGCGGGATGCCGAGCTTAAACTGCTCGCCGAAGCCGCGGATCCGCTGCTGCTCTGCATCGTCGCTGACCCACAGGGTGCGCTGCATATCGGTATCGGTGGAGCCCGGCGACACCAGATTACAGCGCACCCCGCAGCCCGCCAGCTCAAGCCCGACGGTCAGCGCCAGGCTTTTCAGCGCCGCCTTCGAGGCGCCATAGGCGCTCATGCCGATGCGCGGCGTGTGCGCAGCATCGGAGGCGACGGTGACGATCGCCCCGCCCCGCTGGCGACGGAACTGGGCCATCGTCTGCTGAAACAGGTTGAACGCCCCGCCGACGTTGACCGCGAAGGTCTGCTGCCAGTCTTCCGCGCTCAGCTGGTCGGTAGCGCCCATGCGCAGGATCCCGGCGGCGTTCACCAGCACATCTAAACGCTCGGTGTTCGCCAACAGCCGGCTACATGCCTCGCGTACCTGGTCGGCATCGGCGACGTCCAGCGTTTCGGTGGCAAACGGATAGCTTTCGCCGTCAAAGGCGAGGTCGAACCCGGTGACGTTAGCCCCGGCCTCGACGAAAGCCAGCGCGGTGGCATAGCCAATCCCTTTACCTGCGCCGGTCACCCACACGGTCTGACCGCGAAAATCCAGCGCCGCCATTAGTGCACCTCGCGGGAGAGCAGCGCCCACCAGGCGTCGATGGTCGGGTTTTTCGCCAGCATCACGAAGTCGATATCGCCGTGCACTTTGCGCCAGCGGGCGGCCAGGGCCATCATCCGCACCGAATCCAGACCGTAATCGATCAGGTTTTCATCATCCAGCGGTTCGTCGGATTCGTCGAGCAGCGGCAGGATCAGCGCGCGCAGCGCCGCTTTGGAGGCTGGGAGCGGTAGCAGCTCTTCGGTCATCACCACCCGTCCGGAGCGGCCGGCGACATATTTCAGCGCCATCAGGTGCTCTTCACGGCTGAAATCTGCCAGCGCGTCGGCGACAAAGAACGGTTTGATATCGCGCATGAAAGCATCGGTGGCGGTGGTCATGCAGCCGATATGGGCGTAAACGCCGGTGATGATCAGCTGATCGCGGCCGGTCTCTTTCAGCATCTCCTCCAGCGGCGAGCGATGAAACGCGCTGTAGCGCCATTTCACCAGCACGGTATCGTCTTCATCCGGCGCCAGCGCGGCAATCACCTGCTGCTGCTCCGGCGAGCGGGTCAGACCCGGCCCCCACATATCATTCAGCAGGGCGCGGTCTTCATCGCTCTGCTCTTTCGGCTGGGCAGTGTAGTACACCGGAATGCCGTTCTGTTTGCAGAAGTCGCGCAGGGCGGCGATATTAGCCACCACTTTCTCCATCATCGCGCTGTTTTCGCCCCAGAAGTTGAGGAAATATTCCTGCATATCGTGGATCAGCAGCGCGGCGCGCGACGGCTCAAAGGCCCAGTTGACCTTGTTCGCCGGGATATCGCTGGCTTCCGGCAGCGCATATGCCTGTAATTTAGGGATTGCCATTCTCTGTTCTCCTTCAGCCCAGCTTGCCTTCGGCCAGCCACTGACGTAATTGTTTTTTATCGACTTTGCCCACCGGCGTCAGCGGCAGCGCGGCAACGCACTCCACGCGGTCCGGCAGTTTAAATTCCGCCACCCCCTGCTCGCGCAGGAAGCGGCGCACGGCGACGGCGCGCAGCGGCGAGGTCACCACCAGATAAGCGCAGCTTTTCTCGCCCAGCAGATTGTCTTCGATGCTGACCAGCGCGGCGTGGATCACCGCCTCATGGCGCAGCAGCAGGTTTTCGATCTCTTCAGCGGCGATCTTCTCGCCGCCGCGGTTGATCTGATCTTTTTCCCGGCCCTGGACGGTGATATACCCATCTTCGTCGATCGAAATCAGATCGCCGGAGCAATAAAACCCCTCGGCGTCAAAGGCTTCAGCGTTATGCTGCGGGCTGTTGTAGTAGCCGCGGAAAGTGTACGGCCCGCGGGTCATCAGGCGGCCCACTTCGCCGCGCGGCAGCGGGTTGCCGTCGGCATCCGCCACCCACACTTCATCGTCCGGGCACATCGGACAGCCCTGGGTATTGATGATCCGCTCCGGGCTATCGTTAAGGCGGGTGTAATTCACCAGCCCCTCCGCCATGCCGAACACCTGCTGCAGCTGGCAGCCGATTTCCGCCGGAATGCGCGCGGCGAGTGTCGCTGACAGGCGCGCGCCGCCGACCTGCAGCAGCTGCAGCGATTGCAGCTGGGCGTTGCTGCCCCATTCGTGAATCGCCTGCAGCCACAGGCTGACCGCCGGCGGCACCAGCGACGCGACGTTAATCTGATGTTTTTCGATCAGCGGGAAACACAACGTGGCGCTCGGGTCAGCGGCGAGGATCACCCGCCCGCCGGCGAGGAAGACGCCGAGCGAACCCGGGGAACTCATCGCATAGTTATGCGCCGCCGGCAGCGCGTTGAGGTAGCGCGTTTCAGCGTTAATCCCGCAGATCTCATTGCTGCGGCGGATGCTGTAGTCGTAATCGTTATGGGTGCGTGGGATAAGCTTCGGCGTCCCGGTGCTGCCGCCGGAGAGCTGGAAAAAGGCCACTTCGTCGGCAGGGGTTGGATTGGCGATAAAGTTATCCGCCGGGCGGTTAATCTCCGTCGCCAGATCGCGCTCGCCGCCGTCGTTACGCAACAGTGCGACGCGCAGGGAAGGATGTTCCGCGATAAACGCGTGGAGAAAGCTATCGTCAGCAAACAGCGCGTGCTCGCGATCGGCAATCAGCAGCGCCGGTTTAATCTGCGCGGCGTAGGCGTTAAGTTCGCTGCGCTGGTGGCTGAACAAAGCGTTCACTGGCGCGACGCCGATGCGCAGCAGCGCAAAGAAGGTCATGTAAAACTCGGCGACATTGCCCAACTGCACCAGCGCGGTCTCCCCGCGCTTCAGTCCCTGGCGCTGCAGCGAGCAGGCGAGGTTGTCCACCAGCTGGTTAAACTGGCGGTAGCTAATCTGCCGCTCGCCATCGATAATCGCCACGGCGTCATTGTCCGCGTGACGGGTGATCAGATTGGTTAACGGCAGATCCTGCCAGTAGCCTTTTTGACGATAGCGGGCCGCAAACTCTTCCGGCCAACGGGTAAATGCAATCATCCTTGCCTCTTAGTTCAAGCCAAATACGTTAAGCATGGTGGTCAGTTTGACGCCGGTTTCGCGCCATTCGCCCAGCGGCGAGGAGGCCGGAACAATGCCCGCGCCGGCAAACAGGCGCAGCGTACGCTGCTGCAGACGCGCGCAGCGGATAGTCACCACCCACTCGCCGTTGCCTTCGTCATCGCACCAGCCGACGATGCCACCGAACAGCTGGCGATCGAAGGGTTCCAGTTCAGCAATCAGGCGCTTCGCCGCCTGATGCGGGAAACCGCTCAGCGCCGGCGTCGGGTGCAGCAGACAGGCCAGCGACATGGCGTTTTCTTCCGCCAGCGCGGTGCCTGCGATCGGCGTCGCCAGATGCCAGAGCGTCGGGGTGGTAATCAGCTGCGGCGACTCCGGTAGCGACAGCTGACTGCTGCGCGGGCCCAGCACGCTCTTCATCGCCTGGGTCACCAGCTCGTGCTCGTGGCGATCTTTGCCGGAGGCCAACAGCCTGTTGCCTGCTTCCCGATCCAGCACATCGTCCGGCTGGCGACGGGCGGAGCCGGCCAGCGGCAGAGAGCTGAAGTGCTGTCCTTCTTTACGCAGCAGCAGCTCCGGGCTGGCGCCCAGCAGCACGCCGCCGTCGGAGAGCGGCACGTGGAAGTTAAAGCTGGCGGGGTTCTGGGCGATCAGTCGCTCCATCAGCGCGCCGCTGTCGACGCGGTCGCGGGTGGTAATATCGATAAGCCTTGATAGCACCACTTTGTCGACTTCCGGGGTGGCGGTCAGCGCGGCGGCGCGTTCCACCATGGCTAAAAACGCGTCCTGCTCCGGGATCTCCCGACGCTCCACCACCTCCATCGCCTCCAGCGGCGCGGCATAGCGGGCGGAACGCTGCTTTTCCGGGCGAGAGAACGCTTCCCAGCGCTCGGGGATATAGAGCTCGGAATGCTGACAGGTGTCGAACGGGATAGCCCCGACCATCACCGGCTTGCGGATCCCCGCCGCCCGGGCCTCGGCAAAGGCGGCCGCCATCTGCTGCTGGAACTCGCCGTTCAGCGCATCGCCGCCAACGGCGGGCTGTGAGAAGCGACGGAAGCAGCCTGAAGTGGTAAAACTGCGGTACGGCGACATAAAGAAGAAGCTGTCCGGCGACAGGGTCCGGGTCGGTTTCTTTACATCCTCAGCCAGTGACGTTTCCATATCATCCTCCAAAAACGATAAAGATATTAAGAATAATTATCATTTATATTTTGGTTGGCTAACCTAAAAGGTATTGCCCGCCATGTCAACCGCGTTACGTCATGGCGCCGCCACTTTGGCTTGCATCCTGCTGACACAAAGTTGAAAATGAGACGCATTTATCACCTTTCAAATCAGGATGCGATGACGTGAACTTCTTTTCTTTCTGCCGCCGCGGTGCGCTGACCGGCATGCTGTTGCTTTTAGGAATTACCTCAGCCCAGGCGGCGGACTGGCCGCGCCAGGTCACCGACAGCTACGGGACGCATACCCTGCCGAGCCAGCCGTTGCGCATTGTCTCCACCAGCGTGACGCTTACCGGTTCGCTGCTGGCGATTGACGCTCCGGTGGTCGCCAGCGGCGCGACCACGCCGAACAACCGCGTCGCCGATAGCCAGGGCTTTCTGCGCCAGTGGAGCGAGGTTGCCAAAGCCCGCAAGCTGGCGCGGCTGTACATCGGCGAACCAAGCGCCGAAGCGGTGGCCGCCCAGATGCCGGATCTGATCCTGGTGAGCGCGACCGGCGGCGACTCCGCCCTGCCGCTGTACGATCAGCTTAAAACCATCGCCCCGACGCTGGTCATCAACTATGACGATAAAAGCTGGCAAACCCTGCTCACCCAGCTGGGGCAGATCACCGGTCATGAACAACAGGCCAGCGCGCGCATTGCCGACTTCAATAAACAGCTCGTTTCGTTAAAAGAAAAAATGAAACTGCCGCCGCAGCCGGTGACCGCCCTGGTCTATACCGCCGCCGCGCACAGCGCCAATATCTGGACGCCGGAATCGGCTCAGGGGCAGATGCTCGAACAGCTGGGCTTTAGCCTGGCGACGCTGCCGGGCGGCCTGCCCGCCAGCCATAGCCAGGGTAAACGCCACGATATCGTGCAACTGGGCGGGGAGAACCTCGCGGCCGGTCTGAACGGCCAGAGCCTGTTCCTGTTCGCCGGCGACCAGAAAGATGCGGATGCCATCTACGCCAACCCGCTGCTGGCGCATCTCCCGGCGGTCGCAGGCAAACGCGTCTACCCGCTGGGCACCGAGACCTTCCGCCTTGACTACTACAGCGCTCTGCTGGTGCTCCAGCGTCTCTCCAGCCTGTTCGGCTAACGCGGGCTGCGCCATCAGGACGGGCACTCGGCCTGCACACCTTGCCGGGCGGCGCTGCGCTTGCCCGGCCTACAATGCCAGCGTCCCCCAGTCCAGACCGTAGGCCCGGTAAGGCGCAGCCGCCACCGGGCATCAGGCCGGGGCACGCAACCTGAACTCTTTGCCGGGCGGCGCGGCGCTTGCCCGGCCTACTGAGCTTGCACCGGCCTGCCGTACCCCAGGCCCGGTAAGGCGCAGCCGCCACCGGGCATCAGGCCGGGGCACGCAACCTGAACTCTTTGCCGGGCGGCGCTGCGCTTGCCCGGCCTACTGAGCTTGTACCGGCCTGCCGTACCGTAGGCCCGGTAAGGCGCAGCCGCCACCGGGCAATCGCACCCTACTTAACTTTCGTTGACAATTTCCGGGCGCTGGAAACGGCGCAGCTCGCGTAGCAGCCCAACCAGCAGCACACCGACAAGCGCCAGCGCCCAGCCGCTGGCGCTGGCGGATGCCGCCGGCGTCATTACCGCCCCTAAGCCGCCGAGCAGCGCCGCGCCGATGGCGTCGCCGGTGACGTTTTGCGCGGTCCACAGACCGTTAATCCGCCCGAGCATATGTTCCGGCGTCTGGGTCTGAATCAGGGTGTACTGCAACAGCGAGCTAATAGCGCTCAGCCAGCCAAACAGCGCCAGGCACAGCGCGCCCAATGCCCAGTGCGGCATCAGGCTGAACAGCGCAATGGCGACAAACGATCCCACCGTCGTCGCCAGCATCAGCGCGCCCGGCCGCACCGTCTGGGCCAGCTGGCCGCTGGTCAACGCCCCCAGCGCCGCACCGAGCGGAATAGCGGCGTACAGCAGGCCAATCTGTCCGGCCGACATCTGCCAGCTACCGGCCAGCGCCGGATAGAGCACCCGCACCGCGCTGGCCATGGTCAGCAGACCGCCAAGCAGCGCAATCCCGCCGATAAGCGGGCTTCGGCAGAGGAAGGTCAGCCCCGCCAGCAGGGAGCGCAGCGGATGCTCGCGCGGCTGCGGAGGCGGCGGCAGCTGCGGCAGACGCAGCAGGGTTAAGGTGGTGATAAAGGTCCCCGCCGCCGCCAGGCCGAAGTTCCACGCCACGCCGCCGGTGGCCAGCAGCAGGCCGCCGATCATCGGCGAAATCACCGAGCCCAGGCGCACCGTCAACATAGTGATGGCCCCGGCCTGCATCAGGTTTTCCCGTCCCACCAGCGCCGGGGTCGCCGCCAGCAGCGCGGTCACCCCCAACGAGGCGAAGAACCCGTCCCAGATCCCCAGCAGGTAGATCGCCGCCAGCGACGGCTCCGGCAACAGGGCGTTCAGACACAGGCCGACAAAGCCCACGCCGCAGGTGCCGCGCGCCAGCAGGATCAGGCGTTTACGTTCATAGCGGTCAGCCAGCACGCCCCCCACCATCAGACCAACAAACATCGACGCCCCGGTCAGCGTCACCGACAGCCCGACCTGCCAGGTCGAATGGGTCATCATCTGGATCTGCACCGGAATGGCCACGCCCAGCAGGCCAAGCGACAGAATAGAGATAAAGCGAGCGATAAAAACGGCGCGAAACGCCGGGTGAGTTTTCAGCAGGCTGAGATTGAGCAGCCAGGATTGTCGGTTCATTACAGCGCCTTGTCGTTATTTTTAATACCCTTTTTACTGTGGGTCATGCTACCATAGCTGAATAAAATCGATAACGATAATTACTATCATTATCATATCAGGGATGTCAGTTATGTCGTTTTCTACGACCGCGGTACGCTCTGTCGCCGTGCCCGGATTGTTGCTATTACTCGCCTTAGCCGCCGCGCTTAGCCTGACCATCGGCGCCAAATCGTTGCCGATCGGCACGGTATTCACCGCCTTCAGCGGAACCTGTCAAAGCGCTGATTGCACTATCGTGCTGGACGCGCGCCTGCCGCGCACTCTGGCCGGTCTGCTGGCCGGCGTCGCCCTCGGCCTCGCCGGCGCGCTGATGCAGACGCTCACCCGCAACCCGCTGGCCGACCCCGGCCTGCTGGGGGTCAACTCCGGCGCCAGCTTCGCCATCGTCCTCGGCGCGGCGCTGTTTGGGATCACTTCCCCGCAGGAGCAGCTGCTGCTGGCATTCTGCGGCGCGCTCTGCGCCTCGCTGCTGGTAGCCTTTACCGGCAGCCAGGGCGGCGGTCAGCTGAGCCCGGTGCGCCTCACTCTCGCCGGGGTCGCCCTTGCGGCGGTACTCGAGGGGCTGTCCAACGGCATCGCCCTGCTCAACCCGGACGTCTACGATCAGCTACGCTTCTGGCAGGCCGGTTCGCTGGATATCCGCACCCTGCAAACGCTGAAAATTGTCCTGCTGCCGGTAGTGGTGGCGGGGATCGCCGCTCTGCTGCTGAGCCGGGCGCTGAACAGCCTGAGCCTGGGCAACGATACCGCCACCGCCCTCGGCAGCCGCGTCGCCCGCACCCAGCTGATCGGCCTGATCGTCATCACCGTCCTGTGCGGCAGCGCCACCGCCGTCGTCGGCCCCATCGCCTTTATCGGCCTGATGATGCCGCATATGGCGCGCTGGCTGGTGGGGGCCGATCATCGCTGGTCGCTGCCGGTCACCCTGCTCGCCACCCCGGCCCTGCTGCTGTTTGCCGACGTGATTGGCCGCCTGCTGGTGCCCGGCGAACTGCGGGTATCGGTGGTGAGCGCCTTTCTCGGCGCGCCGGTGCTGATCTGGCTGGTGCGCCGCCAGCCGCGGGGAGGTGGACTGTGATTGCTCCGTCCCGCCGCCTGATAGCCAGCTGTCTGCTGCTGATGGCCGCCAGCCTGCTGATTTCTCTGCTCGGGCTGGCGCAAGGCCCGGTGCCCCTGACGATTGACCAGGTGTTCTCGGCGCTGTTCGGCGATGCGCCGCGCAACGTCGCGATGGTGGTGAACGAATGGCGGCTGCCGCGGGTGTTAATGGCGCTGCTCATCGGCGCCGCGCTCGGCGTTAGCGGCGCCATTTTCCAGTCGCTGACCCGTAACCCGCTCGGCAGCCCGGACGTGATGGGCTTTAACACCGGCGCCTGGAGCGGCGTGCTGGTGGCGATGGTCCTCTTCGGCCAGAACCTGACGGCGATCGCCCTGGCGGCGATGCTTGGCGGCGTGCTGACCTCGCTGGTGGTCTGGCTGCTGGCCTGGCGCAACGGGATCGAAACCTTCCGCCTGATCATTATCGGCATCGGCGTGCGCGCCATGCTGGTGGCATTCAACACCTGGCTGCTGCTGCGCGCCTCGCTGGAGACCGCCCTTTCTGCGGGCCTGTGGAACGCCGGATCGCTTAACGGCCTGACCTGGGGTAAAACCTGGCCGTCGGCGCCGCTGATCCTGTTGATGCTGGTGGGCAGCGCCCTGCTGGTTCGCCGGATGCGGCTGCTGGAGATGGGCGACGATACCGCCTGCGCGCTGGGGGTGCAGGTCGAGCGTTCGCGCCTGCTGCTGATGCTGGTGGCGGTGGTGCTCACCGCCGCCTCGACGGCGCTGGCCGGGCCGATCTCATTTATCGCGCTGGTGGCGCCGCATATCGCCCGCCGCCTGAGCGGCACGGCCCGCTGGGGACTGACCCAGTCGGCCCTGTGCGGCGCGCTGCTGCTGGCGCTGGCCGATTATGGCGCCCAACGGCTGTTTATGCCGTGGCAGCTGCCGGTTGGCGTGTTAACCGTCAGCCTCGGCGGTATTTACCTTATTGCATTGTTGATTCAGGAGTCCCGCAAAAAATGAGTGCTGTCCCCTCCCGTTTGCGCGGCGAGCAGTTAACCCTGGCCTACGGGAACAAGACCATCGCCGAGTCGCTGAACGTGACCATCCCTGACGGTCACTTCACCGCCATTATCGGCCCCAACGGCTGCGGCAAGTCGACGCTATTGCGCACCCTCAGTCGCCTGATGACGCCCGCCAGCGGCCACGTCTGGCTCGACGGCGCGCAGATCCAGCAGTACGCCAGTAAAGAGGTTGCCCGCCGCATCGGGCTGCTGGCGCAGAATGCCACCACCCCTGGCGATATCACGGTGCAGGAGCTGGTGGCCCGCGGGCGCTATCCGCACCAGCCGCTGTTTACCCGCTGGCGCAAAGAAGATGAAGAGGCGGTGAACAAGGCGATGCGGGCGACCGGGATCAGCGATCTGGCGCTGCAGAGCGTCGACACGCTTTCCGGCGGCCAGCGGCAGCGGGCGTGGATTGCGATGGTGCTGGCCCAGGAAACGGCGATTATGCTGCTGGATGAGCCGACCACCTGGCTGGACATCAGCCATCAGATCGACCTGCTGGAGCTGTTGAGCGAGCTGAATCGCGAGAAGGGCTATACCCTGGCGGCGGTGCTGCACGATCTTAACCAGGCCTGCCGCTACGCCACCCACCTGATCGCCCTGCGCGACGGCAGGATCGTCGCCGAGGGGGCGCCGAAGGAGATCGTCACCGCCGATCTGATTGAACGGATTTACGGTCTGCGCTGCACGATCATTGAAGATCCGGTGGCGCATACGCCGCTGGTGGTCCCGCTGGGCCGCCGGTAATCTCCTCTTTCCCCGGCTTGCGCTACGCTGAGCCGGGCTACCTGCTGTAGCCCGAACTCAACCGTTACCCCAGAATCTCCCTGACCACCGGACCGATGGCCTCAAAGGCCTGCGGGGAGATGATATCGACGTGGGCGCAGTTCTGGCTGAACACCTCCAGTTCCCCCACCCACGGGCCCCATACGACCTGGGGATCCATCCCCTCCTGCCGCGTCTTCTCCGCCACGAACAGCGTCGCCTTGCCGTCAAACTTCGCGCTATGCGCGGTGGTTAACAGCCGCACCGCATCGGCATAGTTGCCTTCGATGGCGCTGAACAGCTCGCCGGAGGCTTGCCCCTGCTGGGCGGCGAGGAACGCTTCGCGCTCGCGGTCGATCTCCGCCAGTACCTCGGGATCCAGCCCGTTGGCCTCTTTCTCTGCCCAGTTTTGCGTCTCCGGCGGCCAGGTATCCAGCAGGCCGAGGAAGGCCACCGCTTCGCCGCGCTGGCGCAAGCGGGCGGCAATCCCCTGGGCTAAGGTGCCGCCCAGCGAATACCCGAACAGGTAATAAGGGCCGTGCGGCTGCTGCGCCAGCAGCGTGCGCAGATGATGCTCGCAGACCTCGTCGAGGCTGGCGGCGCTGGCCATCGGCCCCTGCGGGCGCGGCGACTGAATACCGGTAATCGACCAGCGCGGGCTGAGATAGCGCGCTAGCACGCTGAACTGCCAGGCGAAGCCGGAGGCGGGATGGAAGCAGAACAGCGTCGGGCCGTCGCTCTCGCGCAGCGGCAGAAGCGTATCCAGCCCCAGGCGCTGGGCCTGCTCATCGCTGAGATCGGCGGCCAGCAGCGCGCTCAGTTTGCCCACCGTCGAGGCCACCATCACCTGCCCCGGGGTCACCTGCCGCGCCAGCTGGCGGCTGAGCTGTGCCGCCAGGCGCATCGCCAGCAGCGAATGACCGCCAAGGGCGAAGAAATCGGCGTCGATATCGTTCACCTCGCAGCCCAGCAGCTGGCTGAAGGCGGCGGCGACAAGAGTTTCCATGCCGGGCTCCGGCGGCCGGCCGCTGCGCTCGCCGCCGAGGGTCGGCAGCGGCAGCGCTTTGCGGTCCAGTTTGCCGTTGGCGCTCAGCGGCAGCTCAGCGAGCTGCATCAGCACCACCGGCACCATATGCGGCGGCAGCTGTTCCGCCAGCCGCGCTTTCAGCGCCGCGGTATCCAGCGGCAGGCCGGAGTCAGAGACCAGATAGCCCACCAGCTGTCGGGCATCGCCGCCGGTCGCCGCCGCCTGGTTGAAGACGCAGGCATGACTCACCGCCTGCGCCACGTCCGGCAGGGCCGACATCACCCGATCAATCTCGCCAAGCTCGATGCGCTGCCCGCGGATCTTCAGCTGATCGTCGCTGCGGCCAAGGTACTCCACCGCGCCGTTCGTCAGCCAGCGCGCCACGTCGCCGGTGCGATACATCCGCTCGCCGGGGGCAAACGGGTCGGCGATAAAGCGGCTGGCGGTGAGATCCGGGCGCCCCAGATAGCCCTGCGCCAGCTGGATGCCGGTGAGATAAAGATCCCCCGCCACCCCCGGCGGCACCGGGCGCATCGCGGCATCGAGAATGCGCAGCCCGGTGTTCCACACCGGCCAGCCAATCGGCACGCTGCTGCCGGTCACGGCCGCCAGCTCAGGGCCGCAGGCCGGGTACCAGCTGACGTCCACCGCCGCCTCCGTCGGGCCGTACAGGTTATGCAGCGGCGCGCCGGTTAAGCGCTCCCACTCGCGGCACAATTCCGCCGGCAGCGCTTCGCCGCTGCAGAATACCCGCCGCAGCGTGCGGCAGGCAGCGACGCTGTCGGCATCCAGCGAGGCGACAAACGCCGCCAGCATCGACGGCACAAAGTGGGTGGTGGTCACGCCGTAGCGGGCGAAGAACTGCTGCATCGCCTGCGGGTCGCGGTGCGCCTCCGGCTCGGCCATCACCAGCTGCGCGCCGGCGATAAACGGCCACCAGAATTCCCACACCGACACGTCGAAACTGCACGGCGTTTTCTGCGCCACCACGTCGTCGGCAGATAACGGATAGCGATCCTGCATCCACAGCAGGCGGTTGACGATGGCGGTCTGGCCGACCATCACCCCTTTCGGCCGCCCGGTGGAGCCGGAGGTAAAGATGATGTAGGCGGTATGGTCTGGTTTTGACAGCGCCAGCGGCGCGTCATCCCCGGCGGCCAGCGGCTGCTGGTAGCAGAGGCTTTCCAGCCCCGGAATATCGCTGAAGCGGGCCAGCTGGTCCTCCGTGGCGATCAGCAGCGACGGCCGGGCGTCTTCCAGCATCATCCGCAGGCGGTCGTCCGGGTAGCCGGTGTCCAGCGGCAGCCAGGCGGCCCCCGCTTCGACAATGCCGTGCAGCGCCAGGGTCAGGAACACCGAGCGCGGCAGGGCCACCGCCACGCTGTCCCCAGGCTTCACGCCGCGCTGACGCAGCAGCTGCGCGAGCGCCACCACCTGCTGACGCATCTCGCGATAGCTGAACTGCCAGCGGGCGTCCGCCAGCGCCGGCGCATCCGGGGTCTTCCGCGCCTGGTCGGCCACCAGCGCGCTGAGGGTGGTGGCAGGCAGCGGCACAGCGGTATCGTTGACCGCCGCCAGCCGGGCCAGCTCGTCGGCGGAGAGCATCTCTGCTTCGCCGCAGCGCAGCGTCGGATCGGCGGCGAACTGCGCCAGCAGCGCGGTCAGTCGCGCCATGTGGCGACGGAGCTCGGCTTCGTCGTACCGGGCCTTGTTGGCGAGGATCTCCAGCGACAGCCCGCCGGTCTCATCCGGGAACAGCGCCAGCTCGAGATCGTTGACCGGGCCGGTGGCGAGGGTGTGGGTCACTGCCTGCACACCATCGATATCCAGCTGGTAATCAAAGACTTTGACGTTCAGCACCGGGCCGAACAGCGGTTCGTCCCCTGCCGCTTTGCCGCTGTCGCGGACGATCTGTTCGGCGTCATAGCGCTGATGGCGGCGCATCTTTTTCAGCTGACCGGCGAGGCGTATCGCCAGGTCTGCCAGCGTCTCCCGGGCGTCAATATGCACCGCCAGAGGCAGGACATTGAGCACCGGCCCCGTCGAGGTCAGCGCGGCTGAACCCATCCGGCGCATAAAGATAAAGCCCGCCGCGTAGTCCATCCGGTTGCACAGGCGGCCCAGCCACAGCGTGGTGAGCGCCAGCGCCAGGTCAGCGGGCTGACACTGCGGCGCATGGCTGGCCAGGCGGCGGAAGGCGTCGGCGTTCATCTCCTGCTTCATCCGCCAGATATCGCTCCCGGCGGCGCGCCCGCCCAGCGGCGCGGCAGAGAGTGAGGCAGGCGCAGGTAACGCCTGGCGCTGGGCCTGCCAGAAAGCTTTATCCCGCTGCCAGGCCTCGCTGCCGGCGTAGCGCTGGTACTCGTCCACCACCTCGGCGAAGGGGGTGAAAGGCGACTCAGGAGTGGCTTCCCCCCGCTGCCAGGCGCGGTAAATGGCGGCGATCTGCCGGGTTATCGCCGGGAAGCTGAAGCCATCCACCAGCAAGTGGTGATATCGCTGATACCAGTACCAGCGGTCGTCGCCGACGCGCAGCAGCTGATGGCACACCAGCGGGTTGCCGCCGTCGACGCGCAGATCCTGCGCCAGGTCCGCCTGCATCCGCTCCGTGGCGGCGCGATGCGGATCCGGCGCCGTACGCAGGTCAATGATCGACGGTTCGGCAAAGGTGCGGTCGGCCGCCAGCCACTGCCAGACTTCCCCCTCCTCTTCCTCAAAGCGCAAGCTGAGGGTGTCCGCCTGCTGCAGACCGGCGACAATCGCTTTTCCCAGCAGCGTCGGGTCGAGCGCGCCGCGCAGTTCAACATAGTGGGCCACGCTCCAGGCGCCTGGCAGAGTGGAGAGGCGCTCGGCCATCCAGATCCCCGGCTGCGCGGCAACCAGCGGTAAACGAGTGGTCATTGTCAGCTCCTTATGACGCATGATGGGCGGGGGTCAGGGTTGACCAGTTGGCCGCCAGCCAGGCGTTGCAGGCCTCGGCCGACTGCGGGGGGCACACCACCGCCCAGCCGGCAGGCAGGTCGCAGTGCGCCGGCCACAGGCTGTACTGCTGCTGATCATTGCGCAGAATGTAAAACTGCCCTTGCGGATTGTCGAAGGGGTTACTGAATTGCATATCAAACTCCTGTCGTAAAACGCGATGCTAAGGGTGCGACAGCAGAGGCTGCCAGAGCTGGATAAGCCCTGCCGTCAGCCCGCCGCGCCAGCAAAGCGCATCATGCCCGCCGTCAACCTGACGCCAGAAAATCGTCTGCTGTGTTGTGGTGAGTTGCGCTAGTAGCGCCTGGTTCGCGCGAAAAATGATCGGTTCGCGTTGGCCCGCTTCCAGCCAGACGCGCAGCCCGGCCGCGGACACCTCACCCTGGCGAAGCTGTTCGCCGATAAAGCCCGTCCCGCGGCCATCACGGTGCGGCCACCAGTAGGAGCCTGACTGGCTGAGCACGCAGCCAAAGCGCTGCGGCCAGTTGAGAGCGGCGAACATCGCCGCCAGACCGCCGAAGCTTTGCCCGGCCACCACCGTCCGATCCGGGCGGTCGCTGAACGGGGCATAGCCGTGGACCAGCGGCAGGAGCTCCTCCTGCACCGCCAGCCAGAAATCGCGGTGACAGGGCAGCTCAACCCCGCGGCGCTGGTTGTCGATCGCGTCGATCAGCAGGTAGACCGCCGGCGGTAGTCTCCCCTCGCGGGTCAGGGCGGCCAGCGGCGACCACACCGGCATGCTCTCGGCCCAGAACTGGCCGTCGAGCAGGATCGCCAGCGGCCGCGTTTGCGGGTCGACAGCCTCGCCGGTGGTGTAGATCCAGACCCGGCGATGGTTGCCCAGACGCGCGCTGCGCCACTCAAGGCAACGGGCGGCAGGATGCGCCTCATTAAGCGGGTCCCAGCCGGGCTGCGCGGGGGCCTGCGGCATCTCCAGGGCGGACACGCCATGGCCGCGTCCGCCCCGCCAGCTGTGCGGGTTCAGCGGATCGGCTATCGCCCGCGGCAGCAGTTTGCGCCAGCCTTCGCGTAGCAGCGCGCGGTCGGGCGCATCAGCGCTGAACACCTCAGGGGAAAAATCATCGTCACGGTCGGAGGGAATAAAACAGTAGCTGCCGCGCCAGGTCGGCGACAGCGTAGTGCGCCAGAACCAGGCGTCGGTCCCGGGGAGACGTTGCAGCGATTGCGGACGCGCATTCTGATGGTGGTCGGTCACGCCGGTGATATAGAGCCATACCCGACGATGGGGAGAGCAGGTTTCATCCCCCGCCGGGTCCCGCCACCAGAACGTTACCTCGATGGCGTCATCCACTGCGCGGCACTGCGGCCCCCGCAGGGTTTGCCACCACTCCTCGCTTCCTGTCCTTAACATTCTGTCATTAACCCTATGTATAGCGTGACTTTTTTAATTAATTGTCATTATTTATTGATAATATTATTGATAACTATTTGCATTTGCAATAGCGTATTAGCGCGCCGTGGGAAGCGCGTCTTTCATCAGAACATGTCAAATCGGGCTTATTCAGCCAGCGACGGAGTGCCTTTGCCCGCTTTTGGCAACATTTATGCCGCCTCCCCTCCCGGTGGGAAGGGGCGTTTGGGGAACGTGGCGACAAAAAGCAGGAATAACAATGAATAACAGGATCAAATCCCTGGCCTTGCTGGTCAATCTGGGAATTTACGGGGTTGCTTTTCCGTTAAGCGCAGCGGAAACCGCCACCGACGATAAAAACAGCGCCGCTGAAGAGACCATGGTGGTCACCGCCGCCGAGCAGAACCTGCAGGCGCCGGGCGTCTCCACCATCACCGCCGATGAGATCCGCAAACGCCCCCCGGCGCGCGACGTCTCGGAGATCATTCGCACCATGCCGGGAGTCAACCTGACCGGCAACTCCACCAGCGGCCAGCGCGGCAACAACCGCCAGATTGATATCCGCGGCATGGGCCCGGAAAATACCCTGATCCTGATCGACGGCAAGCCGGTCACCAGCCGCAACTCCGTGCGCCTTGGCTGGCGCGGCGAGCGCGACACCCGCGGCGATACCAGCTGGGTGCCGCCGGAGATAATCGAACGTATCGAAGTGATTCGCGGCCCGGCCGCCGCCCGCTACGGCAACGGCGCCGCCGGCGGCGTGGTGAATATCATCACCAAAAAAACCGGCGATGAGTGGCACGGCTCATGGAACACCTATATGAACGCCCCGGAGCACAAGGATGAAGGCTCCACCAAACGCACTAACTTCAGCCTCAGCGGCCCGCTGGGCGGCGATTTTAGCTTCCGCCTGTTCGGTAACCTCGACAAAACGCAGGCCGACGCCTGGGATATCAACCAGGGCCATCAGTCCGAGCGTACCGGGATCTATGCCGATACTCTGCCGGCCGGGCGCGAAGGGGTGAAAAACAAAAACATCGATGGTCTGGTGCGCTGGGAATTCGCTCCGATGCAGTCGCTGGAGTTTGAGGCCGGCTACAGCCGCCAGGGCAACCTCTACGCCGGCGATACCCAGAACACCAACTCCAACGACCTGGTAAAAGAGAACTACGGCAAAGAGACCAACCGGCTGTACCGCAACACCTACTCGGTCACCTGGAACGGCGCCTGGGACAACGGGGTGACCACCAGCAACTGGGCGCAGTACGAGCGCACCCGCAACTCGCGCAAAGGCGAAGGCCTGGCCGGGGGCACCGAGGGGATCTTTAACAGTAATCAGTTCTCGGATATCGATCTGTCAGATGTGATGCTGCACAGTGAAGTCAGTATCCCGTTCGACTACCTGGTTAATCAGAACCTGACGCTGGGCAGCGAGTGGAATCAACAGCGGATGAAGGATAACGCCTCCAACACCCAGGCGCTGTCGGGAGGCGAAATTCCGGGTTACGACAGCACCGGCCGCAGCCCGTACTCGCAGGCGGAAATCTTCTCGCTGTTCGCCGAGAACAACATGGAGCTGACCGACACCACCATGCTGACTCCGGCGCTGCGTTTCGATCATCACAGCATTGTCGGCAATAACTGGAGCCCGTCCCTCAACCTGTCGCAGGGGCTGTGGGACGACTTCACGCTGAAGATGGGTATCGCTCGCGCCTATAAAGCACCGAGCCTGTATCAGACCAACCCGAACTATATTCTCTACAGCAAAGGACAGGGCTGCTACGCCAGTAAATCCGGTTGCTATCTGCAGGGTAACGACGACTTAAAAGCCGAGACCAGCATCAACAAAGAGATTGGCCTCGAGTTTAAACGCGACGGCTGGCTGGCGGGCGTCACCTGGTTCCGCAACGACTATCGCAATAAGATTGAAGCGGGCTATGCCCCGGTCTATACCAACGGCAGCGGCACTGACCTCTACCAATGGGAAAACGTGCCGAAAGCGGTGGTGGAAGGCCTGGAAGGGACGTTGAACGTGCCAGTGAGCGAGACCGTGAACTGGACCAACAACATCACCTATATGCTGCAGAGTAAGAACAAAGAGACCGGCGATCGTCTGTCGATTATCCCGGAATACACGCTGAACTCTACGCTGAGCTGGCAGGTACGCGATGACGTTTCGCTGCAGTCAACCTTTACCTGGTACGGCAAGCAGGAGCCGAAGAAGTACAACTACAAGGGTCAACCGGTTACCGGTAGCGAGAAGAACGAGGTCAGCCCCTACAGCATCCTCGGCCTGAGCGCGACCTGGGACGTCACCAAATACGTCAGTCTGACCGGCGGCGTGGATAACGTCTTCGACAAGCGCCACTGGCGCGCGGGCAACGCCCAGACCACCGGGGGCGCCACCGGCTATATGTATGGCGCCGGCGCCGAGACCTATAACGAATCGGGCCGCACCTGGTATATGAGCGTCAACACCCACTTCTGATAGCGGGTTCTCCCTCCCCCGCCCTTGCTGGACAAAGGGCGGGGGCAACCGCGGTAACCTTATCCTATGCGCCACCATCGCACCGTTTTGCCTCTGGCCGGCTATACCATCCAGCAGATCGACTTCGACCCGGCGACTTTCCAGCCTGAAGATCTGTTCTGGCTGCCCTATCACGCCAGCCTGACCGGGTGGGGCCGCAAGCGGCAGGCGGAGCACCTGGCCGGACGCATCGCCGCGGCATACGCCCTGCGCGAGGTGGGGGAGAAACGGCTTCCCGCCATCGGCGACCAGCGCCAGCCGCTGTGGCCCACGCCCTGGTTCGGCAGCATAAGTCATTGCGGCCAGCGCGCGCTGGCGGTGATCGCCGATCGGCCGGTGGGCGTCGATATCGAGCGCCGGTTTACCCCCCAGCTGGCGGCGGAACTGGAGAGCAGCATTATCGGTCCGGCGGAAAAAACAGCGCTGCTGCGCAGCGGCCTGCCCTTCCCGCTGGCGCTGACGCTGGCGTTTTCGGCAAAAGAGAGTGGGTTTAAGGCCTGGTCCTCACACGCTTCCGGCCTGCCCGGCTTCCACAGCGCCCGGATTGTGGCACTCACTACGCAGCAGATCCATTTACGTTTTACCGCCAGCTTCTCCCTGCAACTTGCTGATTTCCCCCTTCAAATCAATCATCTGATAAAAGACGATCTCGTTATTACCTGTACCTGCCCGACTCGCGAAGCGTGATCCTTTTCGCTTTTTAAGAAATTACCTGTGCAAACCGTAGACAGTTCTGACTGGCCGCTTTATGGTTACATTGAATAATAAATCATTATTGAATATATATTCAATGCGGAGATAATAATGAAAACTACCCTGATAAAGTCTGTTCTGTTTGCCTCCATGATGGCCGCATCTGGCTCACTTTTCGCCGCCGATAATGGCCTGATCGCAATCATTACCCCTTCACATGATAATCCTTTCTTTAAAGCCGAGGCTGACGGCGCAGCGGCGAAAGCAAAAGAACTGGGTTACAGCACCCTGGTCGCCTCTCACGACGACGACGTCAACAAACAAAACCAACTGATTGAAACGGCTATTGCGCGGAAAGCCAAAGCCATCATCCTTGATAATGCTGGCGCGGATGCTACCGTCGGCCCGCTGGAAAAAGCAAAAGCGGCAGGTGTGCCGGCATTTTTAATCGACAGGGAGATCAATAAAACCGGCGTCGCCGTGGCGCAGATCGTCTCTAACAACTATCAGGGCGCCCAGCTTGGCGCAGAAAAGTTTGCCAGTCTCCTCAACGGTAAAGGCAAGTATGTCGAACTATTAGGTCGTCAGTCAGACACTAACGCCAGCGTCCGCTCGCAGGGTTATCACGATGTGCTGGACGACTATCCGGAAATGAAAATGGTCGCCCAGCAGACGGCGAACTGGAGCCAGACGGAGGCCTTTACCCGTATGGAAGCCATTCTGCAGACGAATCCGGATATCGTCGGCGTGATTTCCGGCAACGATACCATGGCGCTGGGGGCGGAAGCGGCGCTGAAAGCCGCGGGTAAAAACGACGTGATTGTTGTCGGCTTCGACGGCAGCGACTACACGCGCGACTCGATACTCAAGCAGGGCAACATTAAGGCCACGGTTCTCCAGCCCGGCTGGAAGCAGGCGCAAATGGCCGTGGAACAGGCGGACTTTTTCCTGAAGAACGGGAAAGCCCAGAAAGAAGAGAAGCAGTTGATGGACTGCATCCTCATCGATAGTGGCAATGCGAAAAAACTCAACATGTTCAACCTCAGCGAGTAAGGCGGAAATGATGCGGTTAAAACAATGGGGCGCCGTGCTGATGGGCTGCGCCGCCCTGTTGCTGACGGCCTGCACGGTGGTGGACTTAGATGAGAATGGCAAGCCAGTGCTGCCTGCCGACCCGAACGCGAAACCCAGCTTCGACCATCTCACCCCGCAGCAGATCGCGCAACAAACCTGGCAATCTCGAGTGATTGACGCAGCGAACCAACATGCGCTGGACGCGACTGCGCTGGAAAAAGTGCGCCAGGCGTCTGGCGCTACGCCACAGAGCGTCTTTGTCCGCCTGAACAGCGAGGTGACCGGGACTGACGTCAGCAACCCACGCGAGCAAAAGCTCACTCTTACGCTACTGGGCCAGCCGTTGGTCGTGCAGTTGGGTCCTGTCATGAGAGGCAACGCCATTCGCGATGCCAGCGGTTTTAAATTTGAAGACTTTACCAACCAGGTGCAGTTTGCGCAGCTTTCACGCGCCTACAACCGGGAGGCAATAAAATCGTTGCCGACAGTGGACGCGAGCTGGACAGGCAAGCCTGTCGATATTCTCTTTGCGGTCACGGTGGTTAACGGCAGCCTGCAGGATGCGGCCGCTCTTGAGCTAAAACAGGAGGCGCGCTGATGGCCAGTTCACCCGCAGAGGAAATCATTTTACGCACCCGTGGTATTTCCATGCTGTTCCCCGGCACGGTGGCCCTGGATAACGTCGACTACAACGTCTGGCGTGGCAAAGTTAACGTGATCATCGGCGAAAATGGCGCGGGTAAATCAACGCTCATGAAAATTCTCGCCGGTGTGCAACAGCCGAGCCTGGGCGAAATGGAACTCAACGGCAACATAGTCCATTTCTCCAGCACCCGCGAGGCCGCCGCCCACGGCATTGGTATGGTCCATCAGGAGCTGAACCTGTTTGAAAATCTTAGCGTCGCGGAAAATATCTTTCTTGGTCGCGAGCTACAGCGCGGGCTTACGCCAATTAACGAAGCAGAGCAGGAACGACAAGCCGCGGAGCTGTTGCAGCGACTCGATCAGCCGATCTCGCCGCGGGAGCTGGTGGGTAACCTGAAGGTCGGTCAGCAGCAGTTGGTTGAGATAGCCAAAGCGCTGGCGGAAAATGCGGACATTCTGATCCTTGATGAGCCTACATCCGCCTTAAGCAAAACCGAGGTGGATATCCTGTTTCGGGTCATCCGCGAGCTGACGCGTCAGGGGGTGTCCATCATCTACATCTCACACCGTCTGGAAGAGCTGATGGCCATCGGCGACGTCATTACCATTCTGCGTGACGGCAAATTCCAGGCGGAGGCCAGGGTGAGTGAAATTGATGTGCCATGGATCGTCCGTGAAATGCTTGGAAGCGATCCGGTAAGTCATTTTCTTCCCCCGAATCGCCGCTTCGGTGCCCCACTGCTGGAAGTGGAGAACCTGACCTGCGTGAATGCCGCGGGCAATACGGTGGTGGATAACGTCAGTTTTAAAGCACATGCCGGTGAAATTATTGGGATCTACGGTCTAATGGGCGCCGGACGAACCGAGCTGTTTGAATGTCTGCTGGGGACAGCGCGCCACTACTTTGGCAAGATCTGGCTGGACAGCAAACCGGTTCCCCAGCGGTTAACCACGGCCGAACGCATCCGCATGGGCATGAGTCTGGTGCCGGAAGATCGTAAGCGGACCGGGATTTTTCCGATCTCTTCAGTCGCCAGCAATCTGACCATTGCCAGCCTGTGGCGTCGTCTTCAGCGCGGGGTAACCATTGCCAATAAAGAGGAAGAGGCCGTCGTCGCCAGCACAATTGGCAATCTATCCATCAAGGTCTCATCACCAGGAGTCGAGATCCAGGCGCTCAGCGGCGGCAATCAGCAAAAGGTGGTTATTGGCCGTTCGCTGTTAACCAATCCGAAGGTGCTGTTTCTTGACGAGCCTACGCGCGGAATCGACATCGGCGCCAAGGGGGATGTGTTTCGCATGATGGTGCAATTGTCGCAGCAGGGAATGGCGGTGGTGTTCTCCACCTCCGATTTAAAAGAAATCATGGCGGTCTCTGACCGTATCCTGGTGATGTCAGGCGGCAAACTGACCGCCGATATCGTTCGTGACCAGGCCGAAGAGTCGGCGCTGGTTTCAGCAAGCGCTCAGGGGTTCTAAGATGAAAATGACACAATCGGTCGCACTGGCGCCGCGCGGCGGAGCCTCTCTCTCCCGTGAAAATATCCTGCTGTTGTTATTAAAACTGCGCACCTTTATCGCGCTGTTCCTGATTGTCGGCTTCTTCACGATGACCGTGCCCGGTTTTTTATCCGCTGGCAGCATGGTGATTATGATTAAACACATTGCGATTAACGCCTTTCTGGCGTTGGGGATCACCTTTGTCATTATCACTGCCGGTATCGACCTTTCGATTGGCGCTACGCTCGGTCTCTGCGGAATGATAGCCGGCTGGCTTATCACCAAAGGGATCGTCTTGCCGATGTTCGGTATCGCCATTTTTCCAAGCGTGTGGGTCATTGTGCCCCTGGTGCTGCTGATAGGCGCGCTGATTGGCGCCGTTAATGGCTGGATCATTACCCGCTACAATGTGGCGCCGTTTATCTGCACCCTCGGTACTATGTATGTGCTCCGCGGAGCCGCGATGCTGACCTCTGATGGCCAAACCTTCCCCGGGCTCGCGGGCAATCCGCAGCTGGGCAACACGGGTTTCGATGAAATTGGCGCAGGTGCGCTCTTTGGCATCCCGTGGGCCATCTGGCTGATGATCCTCCTGGCGCTGATCATCGCCTATATCGCCCGGCGTTTGCCTTTTGGCCGCCATGTTTATGCGATCGGTGACAATGAGCGTGCCGCCGAGCTATCCGGCGTGAAAGTGAAGCAAATTAAAGTGCTGGTCTACACGCTGTCCGGCTTTTGCGCCGCCATAGCCGGGATCGTGGTCTCCGCACAGCTGCTGGCCAGCCATCCGGCTAACGGTACCGCTTTTGAGATGAATGCTATCGCCGCCGTCGTACTGGGCGGAACATCGCTGGCCGGCGGCCGGGGAACCATTCTGGGTACGCTGATTGGTGCGTTTGTCATCGGTTTTCTCGCCGACGGGCTGGTGATGATGGGGGTAAGCGAGTTCTGGCAGATGGTCATCAAAGGGATCGTGATTATTGTGGCGGTCATTATCGATCAGATGCAAAACCGGATGCAGCAGAAGGCGGCGGTGGTCGCCCAGAAAGCGGTCATGGAGAATAAGTAACCGCAAGACCTCCTGTGGCTCAGGCCACAGGGGGAGCGGGCCTGACTCACGATGCGCCTTTCTCCGAGGCGCTTCGCAAAATCTCATCGAAAAATCCTGCCCGACGGCAAGCAGTGGTAGCATCCCGCCATTCTGCTCTGCCAGGCAAGGAAGCCATGAAAAAACGTCCTCACTCGACCCCGCACGACAGTCTGTTTAAGCGCTTTCTGCGCGACAGCGAAACCGCACGCGATTTTCTGGATATTCATCTGCCGCCCGCGCTGCGGCAACTGTGCGACTTAAGCACTCTGCACCTGGAATCCGGGAGCTTTGTTGAGGACAACCTGCGCGCCAGCTATTCCGATATTCTCTACTCTCTGCATACCAGCAAGGGAGAAGGCTATATCTATGTCGTCATTGAGCATCAGAGCACCCCGGACAGCCATATGGCGTTCAGACTCCTGCGCTATGCCCTCGCGGCCATGCAACAGCATCTTGATCGCGGCCATAAAGCGCTGCCGCTGGTAATTCCCATGCTGTTTTATCATGGCAGCATTTCTCCCTATCCCTTTTCACTGTGCTGGCTGGACGAGTTCCCACCTGACTCACCGGCAAAACAGCTTTATCTCGGGGCCTTTCCGCTCGTCGATGTGACCGATATTCCCGACGACGCCATATTACAGCATCGGCGGATCGCGCTTCTGGAACTGGTCCAGAAACACATCCGTCAACGCGATCTCAGCCATATCCTCCAGCAGTTGGTGGAGGTGGTGCTGATGGGATACACTGACCACCAGCAGTTCAAAACGTTATTTACCTATATGTCGCTGCATGGCAATAGCGCCGACCCGGAAAACTTTATCGACCAGCTGGTCGAACGTCTGCCGCAATATGAGGATACCCTGATGACGATTGCCGAGTACCTGAAGGAGAAAGGTCGCGAAGAGGGAAAACAACGCTGGTTACAGGAAGGCTTGAACGAAGGTTTACAAGCGGGTGAGCATCGCGAAGCCTGCCGCATCGCGCTGATGATGTTAGAGAACGGTATGGACACTGAAACCGTGTTGCGGATGACTCGCCTCAGCGCGGACGAACTGGCGACGCTGGCGCGCCAGGCACGCCAGTCTTCACCCCCGCTTAACCCTTAATTAACGCGCGCGCGGTCGGGAAGTCGGTGATCAGGACATCAATATAGTCGCCCTGCAACGCGCCGCGGATGGCGTTCTCTTTGTCCACGCCGCCAGCCAGCGCAATCACCTGCGGACAACGACGAATTTGATCAAGCTCCATACCGATCACCGGATCCTCATCCTGGCTCAGTACCGGTTTGCCCGCCGCATTATAGTAATGCAGGCAGATATCCCCCACCGCGCCGCGCGCCGCCAGCAGCTGGAGCATGGTTTCATTATAATAGTTACCGGAATTTTTCAGCAGCTGCGAAGGCTCCAGTTCACCAATACCGACGATGGCCACATCCACTTCGGCAAATTTCGCCACCACCGCCGCGACGTCCGGACTGTTTACAAGACGGCTGCGCTCCTCCACGGAGTGCTCAATACTCTGCGACGGCAACAGCCAAGCCGGGCAGCCTAAATGCGCCGCCAGCTGCTGGGTTAAGATGGTAGCCTGCACGTTGCCGTTGGGACCGACGCCGCCCAACAGCTGTATCACCCCGGCGGCGCGAATGTTCTGCGGATGCATCTCATCCACCATGCAGCGGATCGTACTGCTCCAGGACGAGATCCCCACGAGGTCTTCCGGCCGCAGCCGCGTTTCGACATAGTGCGCCGCTGCGCTGCCGATGGCATGCTTTACCTGACTGTAACTGGCGTTCTCGCCCACATCCACGACTATCGCCTGTCGAATGCCAAAACGCTCCTCAATCGCCTTTTCCAGATCGACAAAAATGTTTGTCGGCTGGACCACGGTAATTTTCACCAGCCCCTCTTTCTGACAGCGGGTAAGCGCCCGTGAAACAAAAGACTGGGACAGATGCAGCAGCGAGGCGATCTCGGACTGCTTTTTATTCTCGCTGTAGTAAAGCGTGGCGATCTTCACCAGCAACCGCTGTTCATCCTGCTTCGACATGGCATTCCCCTCTGTTTTCTGCTCGTTATTTTTATGCATCATTGAATAGATAACAAGCGCAGCGCCCTTTTCCCGACGATCCAAATGTGATCGTTTTCTCCTTTTTTAGAAAATAGGCCGTACAAATCGTGGACAAACCCCGTCACAGGGCATATCTTACCAATGTGAATAATAAATCAGTAGTGAATATATATTCAATCACTTATTAATACCTTGTTTTGTCGACGATAAAAGGTAGTCAGGATGGGAAGTGTTTCTTTACCCTGCTGGAATATTTATTCACACAAGAATTTACTTTCAAGAGGTGTTTTATGAATCCGTTTTCACTCTCCGTTAAGGAGTTAGAACAAAAAGCACGCGCCATCCGCCGCCGCATCATCGTCTTAAATGCGGAAAGCCCGGCAGGCGGCCACACCGGTGCCGATCTGTCACAAGTCGAACTTCTGACCGCCCTCTATTTTCGTATCCTTAACTGCTCCCCTGCGCGAAAAGAGAGTGACGACCGCGATATCTATATTCAGTCGAAGGGGCACGCTGTCGGTGGTTACTACTGCGTGCTGGCCGAAGCAGGCTTTATTCCCGTTGACTGGCTGGCAACCTATCAACACGCCGACTCGGCTCTGCCAGGACACCCGGTAAAGCACAAAACGCCAGGTATTGAGCTCAATACCGGTGCGCTGGGCCATGGTCTGCCCGTGGCGGTAGGCATTGCGCTGGCAGCGAAACGCGATAACAACCCGCGTCGCGTATTTGTCGTCACCGGCGATGGCGAACTGGCGGAGGGCAGCAACTGGGAGGCCGCGCTGGTCGCCGCCCACTACCAACTGGATAACCTTATTATTATCAACGACAAAAATAATCTGCAGCTGGCCGGTGCGACCAAAGAGATCATGAATACCGATCCGCTGGATGAAAAATGGCGCGCTTTCGGCATGGAGGTCACACAGTGCAACGGCAACGATATGGCGGAGGTGGTCGCCACGCTTGAGCGCTTGCAGCCGAACGGGAAACCACACGTCGTGATTGCCAATACCACCAAAGGCGCAGGTATTTCCTTTATTCAGGGACGCCCCGAATGGCATCACCGGGTACCGAAAGGAGAAGAAATTGAACTGGCGCTGGAGGAACTGAAAGATGAGTAATAGCGAACATCTCGCCACGGTGATGGTGAATGCCTTTATTGATGCTGTAGACCGCGGCGTGGATCTGGTGCCGGTGGTGGCCGACTCCACCTCAACGGCGAAAATTGCCCCGTTTATCAAAAGATTCCCTGGCCGGCTGGTCAACGTCGGCATCGCCGAGCAGACGCTGGTTGGCACTGCCGCCGGCCTGGCGCTGGGGGGTAAAGTGGCCGTGACCTGCAACGCGGCGCCATTCCTTATTTCACGTGCTAATGAACAGATTAAGGTCGACGTTTGCTACAACAACACCAACGTCAAACTGTTCGGGCTGAACGCGGGCGCCAGCTACGGTCCACTGGCCAGCACCCACCACAGTATTGACGATATCGCCATTCTGCGCGGTTTTGGCAATATTGAAATTTACGCACCGTCCAGTCCCGGCGAGTGCCGGCAGATTATTGATTATGCCCTTGCCCACGTCGGGCCAGTGTATATCCGCCTCGACGGTAAAGCGCTGCCGGAACTGCATGATGAACATTACCGGTTTATTCCGGGCAACATTGATGTGCTGCGTCTGGGGCGCGATATTGCGCTGGTTGCCATGGGCTCAACGGTACATGAAATTGTGGAAGCCGCCGCACAACTCGCTGCAGAAGGTATTGACGCCACCGTTATCAGTGTCCCATCTATTCGTCCTTGTGATACCCAGGCGCTACTGGCGGCAATCCAGTCCTGTCCGGCCGCAATCACGGTGGAAGAACACAACGTCAACGGCGGCGTCGGGAGCCTGGTGGCGGAAGTGCTGGCCGAGGCCGGGTGCGCTATCCCGTTGCGGCGCTTAGGTATCCCTGACGGGCAATACGCCATTGCCGCCGATCGCGCCGCCACGCGCGCGCGCCATGAAATTGATGCCGCCGGGGTGGTGAAGCACGCCCGCAAGCTGCTCACAAAAAAAGCATGCTGAAAAATAACAAGAACATCTTACTGGAGAGAACGCAATGTCCCGTATTCCTCAACAACTCACCATGGGCGTCATTATTGGCAACCGGGGATTTTTCCCCAGCTACCTGGTCGCCGAAGCGCGCGAACAGGCGGTAGCGCTGTTTAGCCGCCTTGGGATTAACACTATTATGCTTGATCCATCCCAGACGGAACTGGGTGGCGTGGAAACCCGGCAGGATGCCAAAATTTGCGCCGAGCTGTTCCGCACCCACCGCGACAACATTCACGGTGTCGTGGTGCTGTTACCCAACTTTGGTGATGAAAAAGCCATCGCCGAAACGTTGCGCCTCTCCGGTCTCAACGTCCCGGTGCTTATTCAGGCCGAAGAGGATAATCTGGATAAAATGGGGTTGTCGACTCGCCGCGATAGCTTTTGCGGCAAAATTTCCCTTTGCAACAACCTGCGCCAGTACGGTATCCCGTTTACGCTGACCACCCAGCACGTTTGCGCGCTTAGCGGCGAGGTGTTTGAGCAGGATCTCCGGCGCTTCACGCAGATATGTCGCGTGGTGAACAGTATGCGCGGCGTGCGCGTTGGCGCGATTGGCGCCCGTCCAGCGGGCTTTAACACCGTTCGCTACAGTGAAAAACTGCTCGAACGTTTAGGCATCGCAGTGGAAACGTTAGATCTATCAGAGGTATTTACCCGGATTAAAGCCCTGCGTGATGACGATATTCGTGTCGATGAGAAGCGCCGCCTGCTGATCGATAATGCCGACGCCAGCGGTATTCCGGCAGATAAACTGATCACCATGGCGAAACTGTTTGTGGTCCTGAGCGAGTGGATTGTTGCCAACGACATCGACACCACCGCAATTCAGTGCTGGACCTCGCTGCAGGAAAATCTGGGGATTAACGTCTGCTCCATCATGAGCGTGATGTCCGGACAACTGATGCCAAGCGCCTGTGAGGTCGATGTCATGGGCGCGCTCTCCATGTACGCGCTCGCCAGCAGCAACCTGAGCCCCGCCTCGATCGCAGACTGGAACAATAACTTCGGCGACGATCGTGATAAATGTGTGCTGTTCCATTGTGGGAACTTTGCCTCGGCCAGCCTTGAGTCGCCGCACATGGGAACGGCCGATATTATCGGCACCACCGTCGGCAAAGAAAACACCTGCGGTGCCGTGCACGGTCGCATGAAAAGCGGCGCGCTGACCTATTTTCGCCTCAGCACCGACGACCTGACTGGCGAAATCAAGGCCTACGTCGGAGAAGGTCAGTCAGTTGACGATCCCCTCGATACGGTAGGCTGTCGGGCGGTCATTCAGGTTCCCCACCTGGAAAATCTGCTGTCGTGGATCTGCCGCAACGGCTTTGAGCACCATGTCGCGATGAACCATTCTGCCAGTGCCGCAATTTTGCACGAGGCATTTACGCGCTACCTGGGCGTGTCGACCTATCTCCACCAGTAAGGCCGGAGGCCGCTATGTCGGTAAACAAGGATATTATTATTGCCCTCGATGAGGGCACAACCAATGCCAAAGCCGTTGCCTTCGACAGCCACGGGCGGGTAATCGCGCAATTTTCCCGCGCGCTTGAGATCGCTACGCCGCAGGAAGGATGGGTTGAACAGTCAGCGGAGCTTCTGCTTGCCGCGTCGCTGGAGGTGATTTCTCGCACAGTGGCCGCCGTTGGCGAGGAGCGTGTGGCGGCCCTGGCGATCAGCAACCAGCGCGAAACCGTCGTGGGCTGGTATCGGGAAACGGGCGAGGCCATAGCGCCTGCCCTGAGCTGGCAATGTTCACGTACTGCCGCATTTTGCCACATGCTGCGTGAACAAGGTCATGAGCCGCAGATCAAGGCGGTAACCGGCCTGCCAGTCGCCCCGCTCTTTTCCGCCTCGAAAATGCGCTGGCTGCTGGACCACACTCCGGATGGTCTGAACCGAGCGAAAGATGGCGAGATTTGCCTCGGTACGGTGGATAGCTGGCTACTCTGGCACCTGACGCAAGGCCAGCATTTTTGTTGTGATTACGCCAACGCGTCTCGTACACAGCTCATGAATTTGCAAACAGCGGACTGGGATACCGATATGCTCGCCCTGTTTGGCATTCCGCGTGCAGCACTCCCGGTGATAAAACCTTCAAGTGGACTGTTTGGTTACACCGCTGGTTTAGCCACCCTCCCTGATGGGATCCCGGTAATGGCGATGATTGGCGATTCGCATGCCGCCCTTTTCGCCCACGGTCTGGGCGCCACCGGTTGTGTTAAAGCCACTTACGGTACAGGGACCTCGGTGATGGCGCCCGTCGATTCGGTGGCGTTTCACGTCAGCAATCTCGCCACCACGGTGGCCTGGCACGACGGAGAAAAGCTGGTCTACGCACTCGAGGGGAACATTCCCCATACCGGCGATGCGGTGGCGTGGATGGCCGACAGTACCGGATTGAGCGAACGCTCTCCCGCCGAACTGGCCCAGGCGCTGAATGCTCTGCCTCGTTCGGTAGATTCCACCTTAGGCGTCTTTTTTGTGCCGGCGCTCACCGGCATGGGCGCACCCTGGTGGGACGATAAGGCCCGCGGTTTGATCCATGGATTAAGCCGGGGCGTGAAGCGGGCCCATCTCATTCGTGCCGCGCTAGAGTCAATTACCTACCAGATTGCCGATGTAATCACTGCGATGCGTGCCCATCATGGCTTTACGCTCAACACGCTGCTGGTGGATGGGGGACCCACCAAAAACGACTGGTTAATGCAGTACCAGGCCGACCTGCTAGGTTGTCCGGTGATGCGCAGCGATGTGGCCGAGCTGTCGGCGACCGGCGCGGCACTGCTGGCGCGTAAAGCGTTGCACAAGCTGACGGTGGCAGAGCTTCAGCCCTTTTTACCAGAACACATCACTTATGCACCAGACCTGCTCCGGCATCATCGGCTTGTGCAGCGATGGCAGTCCTGGCAACACGCGGTGACGCTGGCAAGACGCTGAGCGCAACCCAGCCGGGCGATAACGTCTTCGTCCGGCTGCAATCCAACGCCCCCTGCCGTTAACCCAGCGGATACTGTTGAAACGCCGGCAGCGCCTCCCCCTTCTCCGCCAGCGCGCGAATATGCGGAAACGCCGCGGCCGACACCACCGCCGGGATCATCAACTGGATAAAGGACCAGACCACCGTGCTGGTGACCATCACCTGATCCGGCTGCGCGGCGACGGCGCGGTCTGCCAGCCGGGCGTCCCACTCCCGACAGGCGGCCAGCAGCTGGCCGGTCACCCGGGCTATCCACGGCTGATGCTGCTTCTCTTCCGGCCGCAGACGGTGCTCATAAACATGCTGGACCGCTTTTTCACAGGCGGCGAGGATCACCCCCAGCAGGTGCAGATCGCGGGCCAGCGCCTCGGGATGCGCGGGAAGCAGCCGGCGCCCGGCCGGATTGGTCGTTTCGAAATAGTGGAGGATCAGCGTGGAGTCCATCAGCTGCGTCCCGTTATCGAGCACCACCGTCGGCGCCTTGACCACCGGATTAATGCGGGAAAATTCGTCAAAGCCGCTAAAGACCGATAGCGGAAGGCTCTCGAATTCCACGCCATAGAGCGCCAGAGAAACCGCCACGCGTCTTACATAAGGTGAATCCATCATACCAATGAGTTTCATCGTCACTCCTGCCTGCGATAAAGAGGTTGCGGCTTTACCTTACTGGAAAACCGATGCCGCGAATATCACCAGATACTTACCGCAAGGGTTAGTAAAACTAACAGATAGGCGACTCGCTGTAGCCCTCCACTCCCCCTTGTGCTATACCGACTGAGGCAGCATTTAGCCCCCTTTTCAGCCTGTTCGCGGCGGCTATAAAACCCGCTAACCCGGTAGTAACGTTAACGTATCGACTCACTGACTAAGAGATCACCATGGCAGATTTTCCCCCTGTCGCCAGCCTGCGCAGCTTTGAGGCGGTGGCGCGCCTCGGCAGCGTAACGCAGGCCGCCCACGAGATGAGCGTGACCCATTCGGCGGTCAGCCAGCACATCAAACAGCTGGAAGCCCTGGTCGGCGTCACGCTCTTTATCCGCCACGGCCGCGGAGTGCGCATCACGGAAGAAGGACGGCTCTATGCCCTGCAAATCCGCGAGGCGTTACAGCACATCGCCGACGCCACGCGCATGGTGCAGATCAAACCCCGCACCCTGGAAGTGTCCCTGGCGACGCTCCCCTCCTTTGGCTGTCACTGGCTGCTGCCGCGGCTGGCGCGCTTTCAGGCGCGGCATCCGCAGATCGCGGTGCGCCTGCTGACCAGCCTGGCGGTGGTTAACCTGCAACAGGAGGGTATCGATCTGGCCATTCGCATGGGGCAAGGCGATTGGGAGGGAATGGAAAGCCGGCATCTGTTTGCCGATGAACAGCTGGTGGTCGCCGCCCCCGGCTATCGCGGCGGTAACCTGCCGACCACCCCGCAGGCGATCGCCGCCAGCGATATTATTTTTTCCATGGAGTCCTGGAACGCCTGGTGCAGCCAGGCGGGGCTGGAAAAGCCGATCGTCCCCGCGGGCCTGCGCCTGAACGACTCCAATCTGGTGCTGGAGGCGGTCCGCCTGGGGGCCGGCGTGGCGCTGGAGCGGCGCTCCCTGGTGGCGGGGGCGATAGCCCGCGGCGAGCTGGTGCAGCTCACCGCCGTCACCGTCCCCTACCCCTGGCACTACTGGCTAACCGTCTCCCCGCAGGCGGAGAACCGGCCGGAAGTCGCCCGGTTCATCGCCTGGCTGGAGGAGGAGATCGCCCTCTGGCGCCAGCATATCAGCGCTTAGCCTTCGGCCGACGGCGGCAGGCCCGTCCGGGCGGCGTGCTCCTGGGAGAGACGCCAGAAATCGTGCCCGGCGGGATACTGATAGAGGCGCAGGGAAAACTGTCCGGCCACCGCAGTAATGTACTCAAATATCGCCGACTGGGTGTTTTCGTAGTCTTTCCATAGCGTTGAGGTGGTGAAGCAGTAAATCTCCAGCGGGATGCCCGACGGCGAAGGTTTCAGCGTTCTCGCCACAATGTACATCTCCTTAATAATATCCGGCCGCTCGGCGAGATAGTGCATCAGATAGTGGCGAAACAGGGTCAGGTTGGTCAGCCCGTTATCGACAAACCAGCGGTCGGCCACGCCGCCGGGATCCCGGCCGTCAAGCAGCGTCGCCAGAGGCTCACTCACCCCGCGGATGGTCAGCATCGAGGAGAGCATCTCCTGGTCGAGAAAACGCACCGAGTGTTGATCGATGGCGATACTGCGCATGATCCGCCGCGCCCCGGAGGAGAACATCGCCTGCCAGTTGGTATAGGTCTCGGTGAGGAAATTCTTGGTCGGGATACGGGAGATGGTATTGTCCCAGTTGCGGATGGTAATGGTGTGCAGCGCGATATCCGTCACCTCACCGCTGAGGTTCTTGTCAGGCATTTCAATCCAGTCCCCCAGCTGGAGCACGTCGTTGGACGACAGCTGAACGTTCGCCACCAGCGACAGCAGAGTATGCTGGAACACGATCATCAGTACCGCCGCCACGGCCCCCAGACTGGAGATAATAATGATCGGCGATTTGTTCGACATCACGGCGAGGATCATAATCGCCGCCAGGATGTGGACTAAGATTTTGCCTATCTGGATATAGCCCTTAATGGAATGATTTTTACGTTTGGTCTTTCGCAGATAGGAGCTGTTGACAATATCCAGCATCTCGTTGAAAAACACCGACATAAAAATAAAAAACAAGATCCCGCAGATAGTATTAATCGCCGTCACCAGCGATGCCGGCATCGCCGGCATAAACTGCAGAACGTAATAGACGATAATAACCGGAATGAAATTGGACAGCTTTTCGGCGATGCGTCGATCCTTCTCCAGCGGCACATCCTGTTTGTGGCTACTAAAGAAGACCTTACGCACCACTTTAATCAGCAAGAACTTGCATAAAAGATGGGCAAATATGCCGGAGAGCAGCAGCAGAATAAGATTAAACCCCACCGCCAGCGCCGGATTACTCTCAATAAACGTCAGTAGATGATTCACATACGCCATGCTTTATCGCCTGAATAACTATGCCACTTCGCTAACTGCTTTATCCCAAGGGCATATATTTGGAAAATAAATCAATCCGCATCATGGCATATCGCTTAGCGTAACGTCCATGCGCGCACCGCTTCTAATCATTCACAGAAAATATGTCAGAGTTTGCATTAATCATTCTCTACGCTCACTATAAAGAGGCTTGTTATGAGGACGGAATAAGTCCAGGAGGAAACATGTTTAAAGCTCTTACCGCTATCGTCGCCTTAGCCGCCTCCGCCAGCGTTATGGCGCAAGGCGATGTCACGCTGAACAGTCTGGCTCACGATGCCGCCACCCGGGCGTCGTTTAACCAGATGGTCAAAGGCCATCAGCTGCCCGCCTGGGTGACCACCGGCGGCACCGGTTCGCCCGCGCAGACGGTGAAACTGGGTAGCGAATCCTGGCAGGTGTTAAGCGCCTGCAAACCCCACGACTGCGGCCATGAACGTATCGCGGTGATCTGGTCGGAAAAAAGCAAACAGATGTCCGGCGTTTACTCGGTGGTCGATGAAAAAACCGACCAGGAGAAGCTGACCTGGCTTAACGTCAGCGATGCCCTGTCCATCGATGGCAAAACCGTGCTGTTTGCCGCCCTCAGCGGCAGCCTCGACAACCACCCGGACGCCTTTAACTACCAGTAACGACCATCGCCCCCGTCAGCCTTTCCCCGACGGGGGCTTCCCTGATTAGCCATCCGGGAACATCACGCTGTTCCCCGGCGCTTCCCGATGCAGATGGATAAAGTTCAGGTGCCGCTCGTACTGGTCGAGAATATCGGTGATCACCTGCTCTTTGCTGTAGTCCATCAGGTCGTTACCCTGACTGCCCTCCAGCAGGAAGGTCTCCAGCCGGTAATAGGTGGATTTCCCGCTGCGCGCCCGATAGGTAAAGCCCGGCACCGAGTACTGCTGCGGCCAGATCTTGTAGATAAAGTTCTGCTCGTCGCCCATGTGCACCAGCAGATCGAGGTGGCCAAGGTTCTCACCCTCTTCCGGCGGCAGGCTCTTCAGTTCCACCGCCGCGCCGCGCAGCCGCAGCTCCTGGGCCACCTCCTCCATCGCCGGGTAGCACACCGTCTCCATCATCAGTTTGGTATAGCGCGTGCCCGGGTAATTCATCAGCCGCGACAGGCGCTTCTTCCAGCTCAGACGATCCTGGAGGCCCATCGGGCGCGGGGCGGTGTCGCGGCTCGCGCTGACCCGGCGGTAATCTTCCACTTTCAGAGATTTATACAGTCCGGCCATCACGAAGAAAATCACAAAGCTGAACGGCAGCCCCATGATCACCGTGGTGTTCTGCAGCGCCGAGATGCCGTTGGTCATCAGCATCCCGAGGGTCAACAGACCGATGGCCACCGACCAGAAGATGCGCAGCCAGTTCGGGGCGTCGCTGTTGATGTCCTTCAGCTTCGAGGTGAAATTCCCCAGCACCAGCGCGCCGGAGTCGGCGGAGGTAACGTAAAACAGCAGACCGGTGATGGTCGCCACCGACGCGCTAAAGGTAAACGCCGGATACTGCGCCAGCAGGCTGTAGAAGCCGCGCTCCGGGTGGGCCATCGCCTCCTGGGCAAAGGCCGCGTCGCCGTGGATGATCTCATACAGCGCGCTGTTGCCGAACACCGACAGCCACAGCAGGGTAAAGGTGAAGGGAATAATCAGGGTGCCCATCACAAACTGGCGGATGGTGCGCCCGCGCGAAATGCGCGCCAGGAACAGGCCCACAAACGGCGACCAGGCCACCCACCACGCCCAGAAAAAGAGCGTCCAGTTGTTCATCCATTCCACCGGCCGGTCGAAGGCGAAGCTGTTCAGCGTCATGCCCATAAAGCGATTGACGTAGTCGCCGACGTTGAGCACTAACGCATTGAGCAGGAAGGAGGTATCGCCCATGAACAGCACGAACAGGATCAGCCCCAGCGCGAGGGCGACGTTCAGCTCGGAGAGCACGCGGATGCCCTTGTCCACCCCGGAGGTGACCGAGATGGTGGCGATGATCACCGACAGCGCAATCAGGGCCGCTTTCGCCGCCAGCGAGTCCGGAATATCGAACAGCACGCTCAGACCGTAGTTGAGCTGCACGACGCCGATACCGAGGGTGGTGGCGATGCCGAAGATGGTGCCGATCACCGCCGCAATATCGACGCTGTGGCCGATGGGCCCATTGATCCGTTTGCCAAAAATCGGGTACAGCGCCGAGCGGATGGTGAGAGGTAAATTATAACGATAGCTAAAGTATCCCAGCGCCATGCCCATCAGGGCATACATTGACCAACCGGTTAAGCCATAGTGAAACAGGGTCCAGACCATCGCCTGGCGCGCCGCCTCGATGGTCTGCCCCGCCCCTTCCGGCGGCTGCATATATTGCGTCACCGGCTCGGCGACTGAGAAGAACATCAGGTCGATGCCGATGCCGGCGGCGAACAGCATCGCCGCCCAGCTCAGCAGGCTGAACTCGGGCTTTGACTGCTCCGGCCCGAGCTTCACCGAGCCGAAGCGCGAGCAGGCAATGCAGACGACGAAGACGATATACAGCGTCGCCGCCAGCAGATAGTACCAGCCGAAGGTTTTCGACACCCAGTCCAGGGTGCGCCCAATCCACTCGGCAGAAAAATCGCGAAAAAAGATCGTCATCAGGGAAAACAACAAAATCAGTCCGGCCGAGGTATAAAAAACCACCGGATTGATTTTGTCCTTTTCTCTGCTTTGCGAAAGATCTGTCATCCAGTATCCCCACTGTTTTTGTAACTATTAAAATCCAAATCCGCAACAATTAAGACACATTTTATATTGAACGTCCAATCAAAAACCGCTTTAATAGTTAACCAACGCTGATGAATGGAGTGGCAAAAATGCCCAAACTGGGGATGCAGCCGATCCGGCGCAGGCAGCTGATCGACGCCACGCTGGACGCAATAAATGAAGTCGGAATGCACGACGCGACCATCGCGCAGATCGCCCGGCGGGCGGGCGTATCGACGGGGATCATCAGTCACTATTTCAAAGACAAAAATGGTCTGCTGGAGGCGACCATGCGCGACATCACCAGCCAGCTGCGCGACGCGGTGCTCAACCGTCTGCACGCTCTGCCGGACGGCAGCGCCAGCCAGCGCCTGCAGGCGATTGTCGGCGGCAACTTTGATGAGACGCAGATCAGCAGCGCGGCGATGAAGGCCTGGCTGGCCTTTTGGGCCAGCAGCATGCATCAGCCGATGCTTTATCGGTTACAGCAGGTCAGCAGCCGTCGCCTGCTGTCGAACCTGGTGTACGAATTCCGCCGCGAGCTGCCGCGCGAGCAGGCGCAGGAGGCCGGCTACGGGCTGGCGGCGCTGATAGACGGCCTGTGGCTGCGGGCGGCGCTCAGCGGCAAACCGCTGGATAAAACGCTGGCGCAGTCGCTGACCAGCCACTTTATTCGTCAGCATTTACCGAACCCATAACCGAGGAGGCGTTATGTCCCGAATGGCAGAACAGCAGCTTTATATTAATGGTGGTTATACATCGGCCACCAGCGGTCGCACCTTCGAGACCATCAACCCTGCCACTGGCGAGGTGCTGGCGACCGTTCAGGCTGCCGGACGCGAGGATGTCGACCGCGCCGTCGAGAGCGCACAGCGTGGGCAAAAAATCTGGGCGGCGATGACCGCCATGGAACGCTCGCGTATCCTGCGTCGCGCCGTCGACCTTCTGCGCCAGCGCAACGACGAGCTGGCGCGACTGGAGACGCTGGATACCGGGAAACCTCTCAGCGAAACCGCCGCCGTCGATATCGTCACCGGCGCCGACGTGCTGGAGTATTATGCTGGCTTGATCCCGGCGCTGGAAGGCAGCCAGATCCCGCTGCGCGACAGTTCCTTCGTCTATACCCGTCGCGAACCGCTGGGGGTGGTAGCCGGGATCGGCGCGTGGAACTACCCGATCCAGATCGCCCTGTGGAAATCGGCGCCAGCGCTGGCCGCTGGCAATGCGATGATTTTCAAACCGAGCGAAGTCACCCCGCTGACCGCCCTCAAGCTGGCGGAAATTTACAGCGAAGCGGGCCTGCCGGACGGGGTGTTTAACGTCCTGCCAGGGATCGGCGCGGAAACCGGCCAGTATCTGACCGAGCATCCGGACATCGCCAAAATCTCCTTCACCGGCGGCGTCGCCAGCGGCAAAAAAGTGATGGCCAACTCGGCCGCTTCATCACTGAAAGAGGTCACCATGGAGCTGGGCGGCAAATCGCCGCTGATTATCGCCGACGATGCCGACCTCGACCTCGCCGCCGATATTGCCATGATGGCCAACTTTTACAGCTCCGGCCAGGTGTGCACCAACGGCACCCGGGTGTTTGTCCCGGCGAAACGGAAGGCGGAATTCGAGCACAAGATCCTCGAGCGGGTGGCCCGCATCCGCGCCGGCGATCTGTTTGCCGATGACACCAACTTCGGCCCGCTGGTCAGCTTCCCCCATCGCGACAACGTTCTGCGCTATATCGAGAGCGGCAAACGCGAAGGCGCGCGCCTGCTGTGCGGCGGCGAGGCGCTGAAAGGCGACGGTTTCGATAACGGCGCGTGGGTCGCCCCGACGGTGTTTACCGATTGCAGCGACGAGATGACCATCGTGCGCGAAGAGATCTTCGGCCCGGTGATGTCGATCCTCAGCTATGCCGACGAAGCGGAGGTCATTCGCCGCGCCAACGCCACCGAATACGGCCTCGCCGCCGGCGTGGTGACGCCCAACCTCAACCGCGCTCACCGAATTATCCACCAGCTGGAAGCCGGCATCTGCTGGATCAACAGCTGGGGGGAATCCCCGGCGGAAATGCCGGTTGGCGGCTACAAACACTCCGGCATTGGCCGCGAGAACGGCGTGATGACGCTGCAGAGTTACACCCAGGTGAAGTCCATCCAGGTTGAGATGGGTAAATTCCAGTCCATATTTTAACCGGGAGGTTTTTTTGCAATTTGACTACATCATTATTGGTGCCGGCTCCGCCGGCAACGTTCTGGCAACACGACTGACTGAAGATCCAAACACCACCGTCCTGCTGCTGGAAGCCGGCGGCCCTGACTACCGGTTCGATTTCCGCACCCAGATGCCCGCCGCGCTGGCTTATCCGCTGCAAGGCAAGCGCTACAACTGGGCCTACGAGACCGAACCTGAGCCGTACATGAACAATCGCCGCATGGAGTGCGGACGCGGCAAAGGGCTCGGCGGATCCTCGCTGATCAACGGCATGTGCTACATTCGCGGTAACGCGATGGATCTGGATAACTGGGCCAAAGAGCCGGGTCTGGAACACTGGAGCTATCTCGACTGCCTGCCCTACTACCGGAAAGCGGAAACCCGCGATATCGGGCCTAACGACTACCACGGCGGCGATGGCCCGGTGAGCGTGACGACGCCGAAGCCGGGCAATAATCCGCTCTTCGAGGCGATGGTTGAAGCCGGGGTGCAGGCGGGCTATCCGCGTACCGACGATCTCAACGGCTACCAGCAGGAAGGCTTTGGCCCGATGGACCGCACCGTGACGCCGCAGGGCCGTCGCGCCAGCACCGCCCGCGGCTATCTCGACCAGGCGCGCGGTCGCCCGAACCTGACCATCCGCACCCATGCGCTGACCGATCACATTATTTTTGCCGGCAAGCGCGCGGTGGGCGTCGAGTGGCTGGAGGGAGAGAGCACGATCCCGTCAAAAGCGACGGCCAACAAAGAGGTGCTGCTGTGCGCCGGGGCGATTGCCTCGCCGCAGATCCTGCAGCGCTCCGGCGTGGGTAACCCGGAGCTGCTCAGGCAGTTCGATATCCCGGTGGTGCACGATCTCCCCGGCGTGGGTGAGAACCTGCAGGACCATCTGGAGATGTATCTGCAGTACGAGTGCAAAGAGCCGGTATCGCTCTACCCGGCGCTACAGTGGTGGAACCAGCCGAAGATCGGCGCCGAGTGGCTGTTCGGCGGCACCGGCATCGGCGCCAGCAACCAGTTCGAAGCGGGCGGTTTTATCCGCAGCCGCGCAGAGTTCGCCTGGCCGAACATTCAGTACCACTTCCTGCCGGTGGCGATTAACTACAATGGCTCCAACGCGGTGAAAGAGCACGGCTTCCAGTGCCACGTCGGCTCGATGCGTTCGCCCAGCCGCGGCCACGTGCGCCTGAAGTCGCGCGACCCGCACGCCCATCCGGCGATCCTGTTTAACTATATGTCCCATGAGCAGGACTGGCAGGAGTTCCGCGACGCCATCCGCATTACCCGGGAGATCATGAACCAGCCGGCGCTGGATAAGTATCGCGGTCGCGAAATCAGTCCGGGAATAGAATGCCAGAGCGATGCCGAACTGGATGAGTTTGTGCGCAACCACGCCGAGACCGCGTTCCACCCGTGCGGGACCTGTAAGATGGGTTACGACGAGATGGCGGTGGTCGATGGCGAGGGCCGCGTCCACGGTCTGGAAGGATTGCGGGTGGTCGACGCCTCGATCATGCCGCAGATCATCACCGGCAACCTCAACGCCACCACCATTATGATCGGCGAGAAGATGGCCGACGCCATTCGCGGCCGCCAGCCGCTGCCGCGCAGCACCGCGACGTATTATGTCGCTGGCGACGCGCCGGTTCGCCGCTAACAGGTCAATGCCGGGCGGCGACTACGCCTTGCCCGGCCTACCCTGAGGCGATGTAACGTAGCCCCGGTAAGCGCAGCGCGACCGGGGTGCCGTTCCGGGTTTTGACCCCATAGGTTGATGTTAGCGAAACGCCTCCAGGCGCTTAATCTGCTGACCGTCGGCAGTAAAGTTCTCCGCCGCCAGCCACGCCCGCAGCGCCGCATCGCGCGCAGGCCACTCGCCGTCGATGATGGACAGCATATCGCTGTCGCGCGTCCGCCCTTTACGCACCAGCCTCTGCCGCAGACGTCCTTCCCAGCTAAAGCCCAGCCGCTCGGCGGCGCGGCGCGAGGCGACATTCATCGAATCGCATTTCCACTCCAGCCGACGATAGCCATGGTCAAAGCCGTTTGTGAGCAGCAGCCAGACCGCTTCGGTACCCAGCGGGGTGTTTTTCATCCGTCGCGACCAGGTGACATGGCCGATCTCAACCGTGCCCATTTCCCGCTCGATCGCCATATAGCTGACAATGCCCACCGCCTGCTCGCTACGCAGGTCAACCACCGCATACGGCACCAGGGCATCATCATTCACCTTGCCCGCGATCCAGTGGGCGGTCGCCGCCACGCTCTCCGGCCGCGTAGACGCCAGCCACGTCCAGTCGCTGTTGTCGCCGAGCGCATAGGCGGCAAACAGATCCGCCGCATGACGGTCAACGTCCAGCGGCTCCAGGCGGCAAAAACGGCCATTTAACGCCGTCCGCCGCAGGACTTGCGCCCCCTGCCAGCCAGGGACCAGGTCGTTCACCTGCTGGCCATACTCATTGATTTCCGGCACACCCACCTCCTCGCAATAGACAATGCGTTATAGCAAGAACCCCGCAGCGGAGAAAGGCGCTTCTGCGCGACCGGCAATAACCTGTCGTTCTTGAATATGCGTTTTTAGCATAAGGATATCCTTATTTTGACTTTACGCCTTATGGCAAGCGGCCTAACGTAGCGAGGCATAAAACAATAAAATAACCATTCTTCAGGGATTGCACATGACCAAAAAACTGTTGCCTTTACTGCTACTGTCGGCGCTCTCCGCCGCCGCGCATGCCGCCACGCCGCCCAACACGCTGGTGGTCGCCCAGGGTCTCGACGATATCGTCAGCCTCGACCCGGCGGAAGCTAACGAACTCTCCAGCATTCAGACGGTCCCCAGCCTCTATCAGCGTCTGGTGCAGCCGGACCGCAACAACCCTGAAAAAATCGTACCGATCCTCGCCGAAAGCTGGCAGGCCGATCCGGCGGCGAAAACCCTGACCATTAAACTGAAGCCGGATGCCAAATTCGCCTCCGGTAATCCGCTGCGCCCGGAAGATGTGATTTTCTCTTACACCCGCGCGGTGACGCTGAATAAATCGCCGGCGTTTATTCTCAACGTGCTCGGCTGGCAGCCGGACAACATCGCCAGCCAGCTGAAAAAGGTTGATGACCATACCCTGACGCTGCACTGGACCGCCGACGTCAGCCCGGCGGTGGCGCTGAATATTCTCTCCACCCCCATCGCCTCTATCGTTGATGAAAAACAGGTGGCGCCGAACGCGAAAAATAATGACTTCGGCAACGACTGGCTGAAGATGCACTCGGCGGGCAGCGGGGCCTATAAAATGCGCGTCTACCAGCCGCATCAGGCCATCGTGCTGGAGGCCAACGCCAGCTCCCCCACCGGCGCGCCGAAGATCAAGAGCATCATTATTAAAAACGTCCCCGACCCGGCTTCCCGCCGCCTGCTGATCCAGCAGGGGGATGCCGACGTGGCGCGCGATCTCGGCGCTGACCAGATTGCCGCCCTGCAGGATAAACCCGGCGTGAAGGTGCTGAGCATCCCGTCCGCCGAGCAGAACTACCTGGTGTTTAATACCGCCAACAGCGCCAACCCGCTGCTCAATAATCCGGCCTTCTGGGAGGCGGCGCGCTGGCTGGTTGATTATGATGGCATCACCAAAAATCTGCTGAAAGGCCAGTACTTTATTCACCAAAGCTTCCTGCCGGCCGGCCTGCCGGGGGCGCTGGAGACTAATCCGTTCACCTTTGACCCGCAAAAAGCTAAGGCTATCCTCGATAAAGCGGGCATTAAGGATGCCCACTTCACCCTCGATGTGGAGAATAAACCGCCGTTTATCACCATCGCCCAATCGCTGCAGGCCAGCTTTGCCCAGGGCGGGGTGAAGGTGGATCTGCTACCCGCCGCCGGCAGCCAGGTCTATGCCCGGGTGCGCGCGAAGCAGCATCAGGCGGCGATCCGCCTGTGGATCCCCGACTACTTTGATGCCCACTCCAATGCCAGCGCCTTTGCCTGGAACGATGGTAAATCCAGCACCGTGGCCGGGCTCAACGGCTGGCAGATCCCTGAGCTGAATAAAGCCACCCTCGCCGCGGTGGCGGAGCCGGACCCGGCGAAACGCCTCGACCTGTACAAAACGATGCAGGAAACCCTGCTCCAGCATTCGCCGTACGTCTTTATTGACCAGGGGAAAACCCAGATCGTGGTGCGTGACAACGTGAAGGGCTATCAGCAGGGACTGAACGCCGACATGGTCTGGTACGATAACGTGACCAAGTAAGCGGGTTTTGTCACCGGGTACGGCGGCCTTGTCTGCCCGGATGACCGACTCCTCACCCGGGCCCGGTCGGCATCGCGCCGCCGGGTACAATGCTGATATACCAGGAATTTCCATTCTCCATGCCATCGTTTTCCACTCACCTTACCCGCCTGCTGCAGGGGCTGTTTACGCTGCTGCTCACGCTGTTCGGGCTGTTGCTGGTCACCTTCTCGCTCTCCGCGCTGTCGCCCGTCGACCGCGTACTGCAGATCGTCGGCGACCATGCCAGCCAGTCGACCTATGACCAGGTTCGCCATCAGCTGGGTCTCGACCAGCCGCTGCCGGTGCAGTTCTGGCACTACCTGGTCAACCTGGCCCATGGCGATCTTGGCATCGCCAGCGCCACCGGCCAGCCGGTGCTCCACGACCTGCTGGCGGTCTTTCCGGCGACCCTTGAGCTGGCGACCCTGGCGCTGATCGTCGGCGCGGTACTGGGCATCGTCGCCGGGGTGCTGTGCGCCCGTTACGCCGGTTCGCCGTGGGATCTGGCGGTTCGCACCTTTACCCTGTTGGGCAACTCGGTGCCCATTTTCTGGCTCGGCCTGCTGATGCTGGCCCTGTTCTACGCCCGGCTGCAGTGGGCGCCGGGCCCGGGTCGCCTCGACGATATTTATCAGTACACCGTCGAGCCACGCAGCGGTTTTGCGCTGATCGACACCTGGCTCTCCGGCGATACCGCGGCGTTTAAAAATGCGATCGGCCATCTGACGCTGCCGGTGCTGGTGCTGGCCTATTACTCGCTGGCGAGCATCACCCGCCTGACCCGCTCCGCCTGCCTGAGCGAGATGAACAAAGAGTACATTCTGCTGGCGCGGGCCAAAGGGGCCGGAGAGATGACGATTCTGCTGCGCCACGTCCTGCCCAATATCCGCGGCACTCTGCTGACGGTGACCGCCCTCGCCTGGACCTCCATGCTCGAAGGGGCGGTGCTCACCGAAACCGTCTTCTCGTGGCCGGGGATCGGCCGCTACCTCACCACGGCGCTGTTCGCCGGGGATACCACGGCGATCATGGGCGGCACGCTGCTGATCGGCGTGAGTTTTGTGCTGATCAATAATCTGACCGACCTGCTGGTACGGTTAACCGACCCGAGGGTGCGCTGATGCCGACTTATCTGTTTTTACGCCGTCTGCGCCGCTCACCCGCCGCCTTCAGCGGCCTGACCCTGGTGATCCTGCTGGTGCTGACCGCGCTGTTCGCCCCGTGGCTGGCGCCGCACGATCCCAACTGGCAGGATGCCGCCGCTCGTCTGCAGGGGCCCGGGGCGGGACACTGGCTCGGCACCGACAGCTACGGCCGCGACCTGCTGTCGCGCTTGCTCTACGGCGCCCGCCCGGCGCTGGGTCTGGTGGCGCTGGTGACCGCCATTACCCTGCCCGTCGGTCTGCTGGTGGGTATCCTCTCCGGTTACTATGGCGGGTGGCTGGAGCGGATACTGATGCGCTTTACCGACGTGGTGATGTCGATGCCGCGCCTGATCCTCGCCTTCGCGTTCGTGGCGATGCTCGGCCCGGGGCTGGTCAACGGCGCGCTGGCGTTAGCCCTGACCACCTGGCCGGCCTACGCCCGTCAGGCGCGCAGCGAAATTCAGCGCCTGCGCCATAGCGACTACCTCGCCGCGGCGGAGATGCTGGGCATCCGCGGCGGGCGGCTGCTGGTCGGCCATATTCTGCCGCTGTGTCTGCCGTCGGCGATTGTCCGGCTGGCGCTCGATCTGGCGGGCATTATCCTTGCCGCCGCCGGGCTCGGCTTTCTCGGTCTGGGCGCCCGCCCGCCGATGGCGGAGTGGGGAGCGATGATTGCCGACGGGATGCAGGTGATTTTCGACCAATGGTGGATCGCCGCCATCCCCGGCGCGGCGATCCTGCTCGCCAGCCTGGCGTTTAACCTGCTGGGCGATGGCCTGCGCGATATTCTGGAGCCGCAACATGACTGACATCCGACTGACCGTCCAGGGACTCGCCGTCGACTATCCCACCGCCCGGGTGGTGGACAACGTCAGCTTCACCCTCGGCAACGAGCGGCTGGCGCTGGTGGGCGAATCCGGCTCCGGCAAATCGATGACCGCCCGGGCGCTGATGGGCCTGGTGCGCAAGCCCGGGGTGGTGAGCGCTGAACGGCTGGAGGTGCTGGGGCGCGATGTGCTGACCCTCAGCGCCCGCGGCTGGCGCGCGCTGCGCGGCAACGATATCGCCATGGTGCTGCAGGACCCGCGCTATGCGCTGAATCCGGTGCAGACCATTCAGACGCAGCTGGAGGAGGCGTTAACCCTGCATCAGCGTCTCAGCCGCCGCGCGCGCGCCGAGGCGGTCAAAGACGCCATCGCCGCCGTCGGTCTGGATCTGCCGGTCCTCAGCCGCTATCCCGGCGAACTCTCCGGCGGGATGGGACAGCGGGTGATGATCGCCCTCGCGCTGCTCAATAACCCGAAGGTGCTGATAGCCGACGAGCCGACCTCGGCCCTCGACGCCCGCCTGCGCAACCAGATCCTCGAGCTGCTGGTGGAGCAGAGCGCGCAGCGGCAGATGGCCATGTTACTGATCAGCCACGATCTACCGCTGGTAGCCGCGCATTGCGATCGCGTGCTGGTGATGTACCAGGGGAGACAGGTCGACGAGATGCCGGCGCGGGCGCTGCCGAGCGCGACGCACCCTTACACCCGCACCCTGTGGACCTGCCGGCCAAATGCGCACACCTACGGCCAGATGCTGCCGACCCTCGACAGAACCCAGGACTTTACGGAGACAGCCCATGGCGATCGTTAATCTTCAGGATTTACAGGTTACATTCGGCGCGAAGACGGCGGTCTCCGCCGCCAGTTTCCGTGTCGACGCCGGGGAAACCTTCAGCCTGATCGGCGCCTCGGGCTGCGGCAAATCGACGATTTTGCGCGTGCTGGCCGGATTGCAGCGCGAATGGCGCGGCAGCGTGGATCTGCTCGGCCAGGCCATTACGCCGGGCGCCCGCTTTCAGGGCGATCTGCGGCGCAACGTGCAGATGGTGTTTCAGGATCCGTACGCCTCGCTGCATCCCAACCATACCCTGTGGCGCACCCTGGCGGAGCCGCTGCAGATCCACGGCATCCGCGACGTTGCCCCGCGAGTAACCACCGCCCTTGAGCAGGTGGGTCTGCCCGCCGACGCCGTGCGCCGCTATCCGCATCAGCTCTCCGGCGGCCAACGGCAGCGCGTGGCCATTGCCCGCGCCCTGCTGCTGCGCCCGCAGATCCTGCTGCTGGATGAGCCGACCTCGGCGCTGGATATGTCGGTACAGGCGGAAATCCTTAATCTACTTAATCGTCTGAAACAGGAGCACGGCATGACCTATCTGCTGGTCAGCCATGATGCCGACGTCATAGCCCATATGTCCGATCGGGCGGCGTTTATGGCGGAGGGCGTGATCCAGCGCTTTTTCGATCGCGAAGCGTTGGTCAACGGAGAGCACCGGATGAGGTGAGGTCAGCGGATGCGCGGTTGTTTTGTCGGGTGGCGCTTCGCTTACCCGACCTACAGGATCCACTCACAGGCTCACACCCCGTAGGCCCGTGCAAGCGCATGGACTGCACCCCAAAAGTTGGACACCCAACTGAGTAAGGTGCAGTTTTATGGCTAAACCAAAGTATTCCCCTGAAACAAAACTGGCTGTGGTTAATCATTATTTGTCCGGTAAAGACGGAGAACAGAGTACAGCCGACCTTTTTGGTATTGAAAGAACATCTGTCCGTCGCTGGGTCAGGGCATGGCAGTTCCACGGTGCAGAAGGCCTGACTGCAAAAAATAATCATTATTCCGATGAATTTAAACTCGTGGTCGTCCGGGCGGTTATCAGTGACCGCCTGACGATGCGTGAAGCGGCTGCCCGGTTTAATCTCTCCGCAGAAATACTTGTCCGGCGCTGGCTCGACGTGTACAACGATGCCGGAGCGGAAGGTCTTTTAAACATGCAATGCGGACGGCCCGGACAAATGACAAAGCCAAAAAATATCCCACCACTGACAGATAAAGAGCTGGAAAAACTCTCCCCCGAAGAGCTCAGGGCCGAACTGCGTTATCTGCGGGCAGAGAATGCCTATCTAAAAAAGTTGAAAGCCTTGGTTCAGAGCGAAAAAAATGGCAAAAAGCCCTGATAATCAGTGAACTAAGGCATGAACACGCTCTGCGGGACCTTCTGCGGGCGGCCGGTATGTCCCGTAGCACGTGGTATTACAATATGAATGCACTGAAGCAAGGGGACAGGTATGCGGGTCTTAAAGAGAACATCAGGAAGATATACCACTATCACAAAGGTCGTTATGGCTACCGCAGGATCACGCTCGCACTGAGAAAACAGGGGCTGCGGATAAACCATAAAACAGTGCAGCGGCTGATGGCAGAACTGTCACTCCGGTCTGTGATAAGGGCGAAAAAATATCGTGCCTGGAAAGGGAGAACGGGCGAGGCCGCGCCCAATATCCTGAGCCGGAACTTCGGTGCGTCAAAAGCCAACGAAAAATGGGTAACAGATGTGACAGAGTTCCCGGTACAGGGAAAAAAGCTTTACCTGTCGTCAGTTCTCGATCTGTTTAACCGGGAGGTTATCGCCTACAGCCTGTCGGAAAGGCCGGTGATGGAGATGGTGAATACGATGCTGGACGGTGCGTTCCCGAAGCTCAGACCGGGAGATGCTCCGCTGCTGCACTCGGATCAGGGCTGGCATTACAGGATGAGGAGCTATCAGGAACGTTTAAAGGCGCATGGGATGACGCAGAGTATGTCGCGTAAAGGAAACTGCCTGGATAATGCAGTGATGGAAAACTTCTTCGGTACCCTGAAATCGGAGTGTTTTTATCTGAGGGAGTTCAGGAGTGTCAGTGCGCTAAGAAAAGCCGTAGAGGACTATATCCATTACTACAACAACGAGCGGATAAGCCTGAAATTAAAAGGCCTGAGTCCGGTAGAGTACCGAACCCAGGCTCTGAGAGCCGCTTAATATGAACCATCCAACTTTATGGGGTCAGTCCAGCAGCGCCGCCGGGCAAGATATCAGGCACGGTATCCTTGATTTCGCCGGGTGGCGGCTGCGCCTTACCCGGCCTACAGGATCCATTCACAGGCTCACACCCCGTAGGCCCGGCAAGCGCAGCGCCGCCGGGCAAGATATCAGGCACGGTATCCTTGATTTCGCCGGGTGGCGGCTGCGCCTTACCCGGCCTACAGCCCCAAATCACCGCTGGCGCTGGGGTCGCTGAAACTGCCGGTGCTGGCGGCCTCAACATCGCTGAGACGTTCCCGGCAGGCCGGGGCAGCCCGCATGGATGCGGGCTGAGGGCCGTGTTTTGCAGGGACGCTGCCTCGGCCCGACCCGAAGCCTGCAGGGAAAAGTCGAAGGTACCGCGCAGCGGCGATGTTGCTGGCCGGAGCCCGGGGGTACAGGGGGCGGCGGCGACTGGCCGCCCCCTGTGCGCTCCCTGCGCCATGAATGACATAACGCAGAAGAAATATTGGGAGCGCAATCTGCCCGGAATTAACACAGAAGCTGTAGCCCTGCCAGACGCAGCGCGAACAGGGAAATATTCAGTTGTGACGTTATTTCGCCGGGTGGCGGCTGCGCCTTACCCGGCCTACAGGATCCACTCACAGGCTCACACCCCGTAGGCCCGTGCAAGCGCGCCGCCGGGCAACAGTATCCGGCCCCCTCCCCTACTTCGCCAGACTGGCAAAGCGAGCAAAGACCGCATCAAAAATCGCCAGCCCTTGCGCCACCTGCTCAGCAGTAATGGTGCACGGCGGGACCACGTGAATGCGGTTCTCCACCACAAAGGCCAGCAGCCCGGCTTCGGTCAGGGCCCCTTTGATCGCAGCCATGTCGGCGGCGGTCAGCGGCGTTTTTTGTTCACGGCTGCTCACCAGCTCCAGCGCCTGGAACAGGCCGCGACCGCGCACCTCGCCGATAATGGCGTGCTTCTCCGCCAGCGCCTCGAGACCGGGGCGCAGCACCTCGTTGCCGATATAGGCCGCGTTCTCAACCACCTTCTCCTCTTTCATCGCGTCGATGGTGGCGACAATCGCCGCCATCGCCAGCGGATGGCCGGAGTAGGTCAGCCCCCCGGCAAAGAAGTGGTCGTCAAAGTAGCGGGCAATCGGCTCGCTAATCAGCACCCCGCCCGCCGGCACGTAGCCGGCGTTAACCCCCTTGGCAAAGGTCACCAGATCCGGCACCACGCCATCCTGCTCGAAGGCGAACCAGCTGCCGGTGCGGCCAAAGCCGGCCATCACCTCATCGAGGATCAGCACGATGCCAAACTCGTCGGCCAGGGCGCGCACGCCCTGCATATAGCCTGCCGGCGGCACGAGGATCCCGGCGGTGCCGGGGATGGACTCCAGCAGGATCGCCGCGATGGCCGTCGGCCCCTCGCATTCAATGATCCGCCGCAGATGCGCCAGCGCGCGCTGGCACTCCTCTTCCTCAGTCGCGGCGTTGAACTCGCTGCGGTAAAGGTAGGGGTTGAAGAAGTGAACGTGGCCGCGGGAGAACTCATTCGGCACCCGGCGCCAGTCGCCGGTAGCGGCGATCGCGCTGCCGGTGTTGCCATGATAGGAACGATAGGCCGACAGCACCTTGTCGCGCCCGGTATAGAGCCGCGCCATGCGAATCGCGTTCTCATTGGCATCCGCCCCGGCGTTAGTGAAGAACACCTTACTGAAGCCCGCCGGCGCCAGGTCGACGATGCGCTTCGCCGCTTCGCCGCGGGCAAGGTTGGCGGTGGCGGGCGCGATGGTGACCAGGGTCTCCAGCTGCGCCTTCATGGCCGCCAGTACCCGGGGGTGCTGATAGCCAATGTTGACGTTCACCAGCTGGCTGCTGAAATCGAGCCAGGTGTTCCCCTCATAATCCAATAGCTCGCAGCCTTGCGCCCCGGCGATGACCAGCGGGTTGAGATTGCCCTGCATCGACCATGAATGAAACACATAGGCGCGATCTAATTGCCGAACTTCGTCATTGCTTACCGCGACCTCGTTGTGAATTGCCAGCTTCATACCCTGCCCTCTCTCATGTCGTAGTGGTTGGCTTCATCATTGGCCTTGGCCGCGCAAATCGGATAGAGCCAGTGCGCGCATAACGATGTGACACGGTGTCACATCCCCGCCCGTCGTCTGGCCCTGTGCCTTGTCGGCCGGCGTTTTTATAGTGAAGGGACAACCGCACAGGAGAATGAGATGGCAACGAGCAACGTAGTGTTTATCACCGGGGCGACCTCGGGTTTTGGCGAAGCGGCAGCGCAGGTGTTTGCCGACGCGGGCTGGTCGCTGGTGCTGAGCGGGCGCCGCTATCCGCGACTGAAGGCCTTGCAGGACAGACTCGCCGCCAGGGTGCCGGTGCATATTATTGAGCTTGACGTTCGTGACAGCGAGGCGGTGGCTGCCGCCGTGGCGTCGCTGCCCGCCGATTTCGCCGATATCACCACCCTGATCAACAACGCCGGGCTGGCGCTGTCGCCGCTGCCGGCGCAGGAGGTGGCGCTGGAGGACTGGAAAACGATGATCGACACCAACGTCACCGGTCTGGTGACAGTCACTCACGCCCTGCTGCCGACGCTGATCCGCCATGGCGCCGGGGCGAGTATTATCAATATCGGCTCGATCGCCGGGCAGTGGCCCTATCCCGGCAGCCATGTGTATGGCGCCAGCAAGGCGTTTGTGAAGCAGTTCAGCTATAACCTGCGCTGCGATCTGCTTGGCACCGGCGTGCGGGTCACCGATCTGGCGCCGGGGATTGCCGAGACCGAATTCACCCTGGTGCGTACCAAAGGCGACCAGGCGGCATCGGATAAGCTCTATCGCGGCACCACGCCGCTGAGCGCGCACGATATCGCCGAGCAGATGTTTTATATCGCCACGCTGCCGGCGCATATGAACATTAACCGGGTGGAGGTGATGCCGGTGCGTCAGGCGTGGCAGCCGTTCGCCATCGACCGGGATTAAGCGAAACCCGACGCATCCCCTGCCGGCGATACCGGCAGGGGATGCAGGCCGGACTAACGGCTGCTTTGCAGAAACTGCCTGACGCGTTCGGAGTCAGGCTGAGTGAAGAACTTCTCCGGCGGCGCCTTCTCAATCAGCAGTCCCTTCTCCAGAAACACCACCTCGTTGGACACCTGGCGGGCAAAATCCATCTCGTGGGTCACCACCACCATGGTGTAGCCCTCGGCGGCAAGGGCTTTCATTACCCCCAACACCTCATTAACCAGCTCCGGATCCAGCGCCGACGTCGGTTCATCGAAGAGAATAACTTCCGGCGACATCGCCAGCGAACGGGCGATCGCTACCCGCTGCTTCTGTCCGCCGGAGAGAGTGATCGGGTAGACATCGGCTTTGTGCGCCATGCCGACTTTCTCCAGCTGCTGCATGGCCATGGCCTTCGCCTCGTCTCGTTTCATGCCCTTAACGCGCAGCAGCGCCTCGCTGACGTTCTGCTGCACGGTCAGGTGCGGCCACAGGTTAAAACTCTGAAAGACCATCCCCACCCGCTCGCGGATTTTGGCCAGCTGGCGGTGCGACATCGCCCGGCCGCGCTGTTCATCAATCCCCAGCCGCTGACCGCCGATATGAATTTCACCGCGGTCCGGCTGTTCCAGCCAGTTCATACAGCGCAGCAGGGTGGATTTTCCCGACCCGGACGAGCCGAGAATACTCACCACGGTCCCCTTCTCCACCGTCAGGTTAATATCCCGCAGGACTTCCACATTATCGAACTGTTTGGAGACGTTTTTGACGCTTACGGCAATAGACTCAGGCATGGCTCATTCCTCTTTTGGCTCCCCAGGCGGTCAGGCGCTTAATCAGCAGCTCCAGTAGAATGCTGATCGCCCAGTAAAGCCCAATGGCGACGATAAAGGCGTTAAACGGAATAAAATAGGTCGCCTGGACGCTGTTGGCGGCGGCGGTGATCTCCTGAACGGTAATAATGCTCAGGAAAGCGGTGTCCTTCAGGCAAATAATCAGCTGATTGCCGATCAGCGGTAAGGCGGAAGAGACGATATTGGGTAAAATAATCCGCCGAAAAATGGCATAGCGAGAAAAGCCCTGAGCAATCGCCGCTTCAATATATCCGCCGGAAAATACCCGCCGCTGGCTGCGCAATATTTCAAAGAAATAGGCGCCATGATAAATAATCAGGGCCAGTAAACCGGCGGTCCACGGCTCCATGCTAATACCGAGCTGCGGCAGTCCGTAATACAGAAGATAAGCGAGGATCAAAAAAGGGATCGCGCGCATCAGGCTGACGAAACCAATAATAATCCGGTTAATTACTTTCTTTTGATATTCGCTAAAATAACACAGCGCAATACCGATAATCAGCGCCGCCAGGGCGGCGGTAATAAACAGTTCGAGGGTCGCGAATAACCCGGCAATAAAGCTATCGCGAACCGACCAGATAACGCCCCACTGATTCATAATGCCTCCCGTTCCTAGCGCGCCAGACGCCTGGCTTTACGTTCCGCGATACCCTGCAGCTTCAACAAACAGCCGATGATCGCCACATACAGCAGGCCGGCGGCGAGGATCGGCGACAGCGGCTCGTAGGTGACCGAGGAGACACGGTTGGTGACCCGGGTGAGATCCACCACGCCAATCACGGCGATCGCCGGGCTACCTTTGATCAAAAAGGACATCTCATTGACCAGCGCCGGCAGGCTCTCGATCCACATCTGCGGCAGCATGATGTAGCGGAAGTAGGTCCAGCGGCGCATCCCTACCGACTCCGCCGCCTCCCGCTGTTCGCGCGGAAAGGTGCGGAAGGCATTGCGCCAGATCTCAGCGTTAAACGCCGACGTGTTAAGCGTCAGCGCCACGATGGCGGCCACGTTCTTGTCGAGGTTAATGCCCATCGTGGGCAGGGAAAGGAACAGAAATAGCACCAGCGTCACCAGCGGCGTCGCGCGGGCCAGACTGATATAGACCACCAGCAGCTGGTCGATCACCGGCAGGCGCAGCATCCGTACCAGGGCGATCAGCAGGCCAGCCACCACCCCGAAGGCGATAGCGATGGCCGAAATCCAGAGGGTCGTCCATGCGCCTTCGATTAATAACTGCCAGGAAATTGCATCCATGAGGCCCTCCTTCTCAGCAACAGGCGGCGGTCGCCCGCCGCGGAATATTACAGTCCGGCGAGTTTGTGAAACTGTTCCGGGCTGGTGATCGCCTCGGTCGGCAGGTTGTCATAGGTTTCGCCGAACCATTTTTTCTGCAGCTCGGCGAGCTTGCCGGTCTCCTTCATGTGGTTCATAAACCTGGTCATATAGGCCAGCAGCTGCGGCGAGTTTTTCGGGATCGGCCACGCCATATACCCCGGTCCGGAGACGGCCAGCCCTTTGGCGAAGACCTTCGGTTTGGCTTTCGCCAGGTCGTTTACCGAGATCACCACGTTAATCACGTAATCCAGTCGCTTGTTCGCCAGGTCGGCGTAGGCTTCCGGATAGGAGGGATACTCCACCACCGGCCCCAGCTTGCCGCCGGTCTTCTCCAGCATCGCCTTCAGCTCCGGCAAACGCGCCAGCAGCGCGCTCCCGGCCTGTAACCCCACTTTTTTGCCGCTGAGATCGGCAATGGTATTTAGCGAGGTATCGCCAGCGCGTTTGACGAAATAGTGCTGCGCGGAGGCCCACGGTGGGGTGAAATCAAAGACCTTCAGCCGCTCATCGGTAATAACCGCCCCGGTTAAGGCCATATCGTATTGCCCGGTGGAGACAGCCGCTAATAATCCGGTCCACGGTAATATGCTCTGGTCGACATGGAATTTGGCGTACTTACGTAATTCCTCAAGCATATCTTTGTTAAAGCCATCGGCCTGGCCATTATTCATAAAGTTAAATGGCGCATAATCATCTTCCGTCGCCACTTTCAAGGTGCCGGACTTTTCTATTTCCGGAAGATCGGCCGCGACGGCGTGATAAGAAAAAGCGACCGTTAATACAGCGCTCAGACACATTGATGCCAATTATTTTTTCATTATTTCACCCCTGATGGATTGGCCAGACGGGTTCATTCCAGAACGCGAAAAGGTTTCTGCAAAATAGTGGCCGGGGACGTTCCGGTCCACGGCGGCTGAATACGTTTTTAATGTGGGAGCGTTTTTCAATTCCGTATAGAGCCAGATGGGCCGCATCGCTGTGTCAGATGGCGGCAGGGTGGTATGGAATTTGCTGAGTGTAACGGGTGGTCGCAATGCGTTATTGCCAGAGGAGCCCCGTATGATCCGTCACCTGTTACACGTTGATTTTCAGCCTGGCCGCGGTTTGCAGGAACAGGTGCGAGAGACGCTGGTGAATGCCATTCTCAGCGGGATCTTCGCCGCCGACACCCCGCTGCCCTCCTGTCGCCAGCTGGCCAGCCAGCTTCGCGTCTCGCGTAACACCACCGCGCTGGTGTTTGAAAGTCTGGTCAACGAGGGCTACCTGATTAGCCGCCCACGCAGCGGTTACTACCTGCATCCCGACTATCATGAAGCTTCGCCTGCCGCCGTCGAGAGTGCACCGCAGCGCGAAGCGGCTGCACCACGCTGGGGCGACCGGCTGCAGATGACCCCCAGCCAGCAGGAGTCGATCCTCAAACCGGCGGGCTGGATGCACTACCGCTACCCGTTTATCTACGGCCAGCCCGATACCCGGCAATTCCCGCTGGCCACCTGGCGCTCGGCGGCGAACTGGCTGCACGGCGGGGTGCGCGACCCGGCGTGGGTCATCGACCATATTGACCAGGATGTGCCGATGCTGATCGAGCAGATCCGCACCCGGGTGCTGCCCAAGCGCGGCATTGTCGCCGCGCCGGATGAAATTCTCATCACCCTTGGCTCGCAAAATGCCCTCTACCTGCTGACCCGACTGCTGCTCTCTTCCACCACCCGCATTGGCGTCGAAAACCCCTGCTTCCGCGAAGCCATCAACACCTTTCTGCTCGCCGACGCCGAGGTGGTGCCGCACCCGGTGGATGAAGAGGGGATCGTGCTTAATGAGCGTCCCTGCGATTACTACTATGTCACTCCAGGTCATCAGGTGCCCACCGGGGTGACCATGAGCAGTGCGCGGCGTCGCCAGCTGCTGGAGCATGCCGCCCGCCATGACGCGGTCATTATTGAAGATGATTATGACTCGGAGAGTAACTTTACCCTCAACCCGCTGCCGGCGCTGAAGGCCAGCGATCGCAGCGGCCGGGTGGTGTATGTCAGCAGCCTGTCAAAAGCGCTGTCACCGGGGCTGCGGTTGGGGTTTATGGTCGCCGACCCGGACCTGATCGACGAGGCGCGCGCCCTGCGCCGGCTGGTCTATCGCCATCCGCCGACCAACATTCAGTACCAGATGGCCCACTTCCTTGCACAGGGCCATTATGAGACCCATCTGCGGCGCTACCACTATGACTCCGCCCAGCGCTGGGAGCGTCTGCACGCCGCCCTGCAGCGCTATCTGCCGTCGTGTCGCGCGCTGGCGGGGAGCGAACATGCTAACGCCTTCTGGCTGCAGACCCCGGCGCAGATCAACACCCAGCAGCTCACCTGGCGCGCCGCCCACGCCGGCGTGCTGATTGAGCCCGGGGCGCGCCATTTTCTTAACGCCGCGCCGCCGGATAACTATTTTCGCATGGGATTCCACGCCATTAACCCTGACGCCATCGCCCAGGGGGTGGAGGTCCTGCGCGGCCAGCTGGAGCAGATGGGTTAGCGGTATTGTTCATACTCAACGGCGTCGCGCACGCTGAGCAGCGCCGGGCGCAGGCTGTCGAAAGGCACCGATCCGAGCGCAATGCGCAACGCCTGCGGGATCGTGGCGGAGACGCAGAACGGCTCGGCGGTCGATACCGAAATGCGGCGTTCCATCAGCGCATTCGCCAGCCGATCGGCTCGGCTCTCTTCACCCAGCGGCAGCCAGACGAAGTACGAATCGGGATGACTGACGACGGGAAGCCCACAAAGCACCTCGCGGGCCACCTGCTGTCGCTGTCGCGCATCCTGGCGTTTCTGCGTTTCAAAGCGCGCCACCGTGCCATCTTCAATCCAGGCGCAGATCAGCGAACTTATCAGCGTCGGCGTATTCCACGTCGTGGCCCGGATGGCGCGCTCAATCTCCGGCCGATAGCGCGGCGGAGAAATCACCACGCCCACGCGCAGTCCGGTGGCGATATTTTTTGAAAATCCGGTGACATACACCGTTCTTTCCGGCGCATAGCTGACCACCGGCGGCGGCGGACGGCTCACCAGCCGGGCGTAGGCGGCATCTTCAATAATCAGCAGATCGTGCTGGCGCGCAAGATCGGCCAGCGCCTGTCGCTGCCCGGTGTTGAGCACCCAGCCCAGCGGATTGTGCAGCGTCGGCATGGTATACACCGCCCGCACCCGCCGCTGCTGGCACAGCGTCTGAAGCGCCTGCAGGTCCGGTCCCTCCGGTCGACAGGGGATCGCCGCCAGCTCCAGATGATACAGCGCCGCCAGAACCTTGAAGCCCGAATAGGTCAGCGCATCCACCGCCACCACATCCCCCGGACGTAACAGCCCCATGACGGTCACCGCCAGCCCGTGCTGTGCGCCGTTGACGATCAGGACATTTTCCGCGTCCGGCGCAAAGTGCTGGCAGGTCAAATGGCGGGCGATAATGTCCCGCTCGGCGAGCCGCCCTGCATGAGGCTGATAGCGCAGATGCGAGTCAATATCGCCCGCCATCGCCAGCTGCCTGAGCGCCTCGCGCAGCGCATCGCCCTGCTCCGGCAGCGAAGGGTAGTTGAAATTGAGATCCACGACATCGGCGGCGACCACCTGCTGATCGACCCCGTGCCCCGGAGGCAGCGAGAGGTCGCGCACGAAGGTGCCGCGGCCGGTTTCGCCGCTAACCAGCCCCATCTCTTCCAGTTCACGGTAGACGCGCGTGGCGGTGGCCAGCGAGATGCGCTCCCCGGCGGCAAGGGTACGGTGCGTCGGCAGACGGCTGCCGGCGGGCAGCTGCCCGCTGCGGATCGCCTGCGCATATCGGTCGACAACGGCTTTATATCGGGCTTTCATCGTGAAATGTATCTATGACAATAATTTGATTGTATTAGATTGGGCACATTACCATCGCCGCAGACGATGCTCAAGCGGGCACAGCACATCTGATAACGCGAGGTTAACGTGGTAGATTCAATAATGGATAAATCGGCGCCCGGCCCCTGGTCCGGATGGCTTCATGGTTTACTGGGGGTGATCATTTTCAGCGGTTCGCTGCCCGCGACGCGGCTGGCGGTGCAGGATATGGATCCGTTGTTATTGACCTTTCTGCGCGCCTCTATCGCCGGGCTGCTTGCCATCGCGCTGCTGGTGGGCTTTCGCCAGAAACGCCCGCGCCTGGCGCAGCTTGTGTCCCTGATCATCGTCTCATCCGGGGTGGTGCTCGGCTTTCCGCTACTCACGGCGCTGGCCCTGCAGCGCATCACCTCGGCGCATTCGATTGTGTTTATTGGCCTGCTGCCGCTGATGACCGCCCTCTTTGGCGTACTGCGCGGCGGCGAACGCCCGCGGCGGGCTTTCTGGATCTTTTCGCTGCTGGGCAGCCTGCTGGTGGTGGGATTCGCCCTGACGCAAAATGCGGCGGCCTCACTCAGCGGCGATCTGCTGATGCTGGCGGCGGTTATCGTCTGCGGCCTCGGCTATGCGGAAGGGGCGAAGCTGACGCGGGAGCTCGGCGGCTGGCAGGTGATCTGCTGGGCGCTGGTGATTGCCCTGCCGTTGATGCTCCCCGCCTCGCTGCTGGTTCAGCCCGCATCCTGGCATGCCATCTCGGCCTCCTCCTGGGCGGCGCTCGGCTATGTGTCGCTGTTCAGCATGCTGATCGGTTTCATCTTTTGGTACAAAGGGCTGGCCGCGGGCGGGATCGCCGCCGTCGGCCAGCTCCAGCTATTGCAGCCGTTCTTCGGACTTGGCCTGTCGGCGGCGCTGTTGCACGAAACCGTCAGCCCTTTGATGCTGGCGGTTACGCTGGGCGTGGTGCTGTGCGTGGTGGGCTCGCGCAAATTTGGCCGCCAGCGGGTTGGCGAAGAGAACGGGGGCAACAATTGACCTGACGCGTCGCCTAATATCGCGGGATGCGGCGCGAGGCGAATGGATAAGCTGCGTAGCAAAGCCAACGTAAATGTGTGACGGGTATATACTTCAGGGAACACATCGACCGGGAGAGACTATGCCTTTAGCCGATTTTCACCGCTCCGATCCTTTTACCCTCGGTATCGAACTGGAGCTGCAGGTGGTGAACCCGCCGGGTTACGACCTCAGCCAGGATGCCTCGACGCTGATTGCCGACGTCCAGCATGAGCTGACCGTGGGAGAAGCCAAACACGACATCACCGAGAGCATGCTGGAGATCGCCACCGGGGTGTGCCGCGACATCAGCCATGCGCAAATCCAGCTCAGCGCCATCCAGCAGGCGGTCCAGCGCGCGGCGCTGCGCCATCATCTGCAGATCTGCGGCGGCGGTTCCCACCCCTTTCATGCCTGGCAGCGCCAGCAAATCAGCGATAACCCGCGCTATGTCAAAACCGTCGAGCATTTTGGCTATCTGGCACAGCAGGCGACGGTCTTTGGCCAGCATGTGCACGTCGGCTGCCAGAGCGGTGACGACGCCATCTATCTGCTGCATGGCCTGTCGCGCTTTGTACCGCACTTCATCGCCCTTAACGCCGCCTCACCGTGGTTTGACAGTACCGACAGCCGCTTCGCCTGTTCACGCCTGAACCGCTTCTCCTCCTATCCCGACAACGGTCCGATGCCGTGGGTGGCCGACTGGCAGGGGTTTCGTCGCCTGTTCCGCCAGCTGAGCTACACCAGCATGATCGACAGCATGAAGGATCTGCACTGGGATATTCGCCCCAGCCCGCAGTTTGGTACCGTCGAGGTGCGGGTGATGGACACCCCCTTGACCCTTGCCCAGGCGATCCACATCGCCGGCTTTATTCAGACCCTGGCCTGCTGGCTGTTGACGGAGCGCCCTTTTAAGCACCAGCCTGATGATTATCTGCTGTACCCCTTTAACCGCTATCAGGCCTGCCGCTACGGGCTGGACGGGACCCTCACCGACGTGCGCAGCGGGGAGCAGCGCAGCATCCGCCAGGAGATCCTGCAGCTCGCCGACCGGCTGGCCCCTTTCGCCCATCAGCTGAAGGCGACGGCAGCGCTGGAGGCGGTGGTTCGCCAGGCGAAATCGCCGCACAGCGAGGCGCAGCAGATGCGCGACTTTATCGCCAACGGCGGTTCGCTTTCCGGGCTGGTGCAAAAACACTGTGAGATTTGGGCGGCATAAGGCAGCGAGGCGGGTATACTCGGCGCAGACTATAGAAAGGACTGCCCATGTTATTACGTTGCCTGCTCCCTCTGGCGCTGCTGCCCCTGGCCGCCGTCGCCAGCGCCGCCTGTACCCTCACCGACCCGACGCTGACCCTGCAGAGCTATCGGGTGGATGCGCAGAAAGAGCGCATTGCGATGTACTGGCAGGATCGGCACGGCAAAGCCTGGGGTTCCCTGCGTTCGCTGCTGGCGGGTATCGATGGCGACGGCCGAGTGCAGATGGCGATGAACGGCGGCATTTACGATAAGGCCTACGCGCCGCTGGGGCTGTATATCGAAGACGGCAAACGGCTGACGCCGGTCAACCGCTCCGCCGGCGGCGGGAACTTCTTTATCCGCCCCGGCGGCGTATTCCTGGTGGAAAACGGCCGGGCGAAAATCGTGCCGCTGCCGGCGTACAAACCCTCTCCCGCCATCCGCTATGCGGTGCAGTCCGGCCCGATGCTGATTGAAAATGGCGTCATCAACTGGCGACTGAAGCCCTCCGCCAGTTCGCGCAAGCTGCGCAACGGGGTTGGTATCGATAAGCAGGGCCGGGTGGTGTTTATGCTCAGCGATCGCGAGACCAACTTTTACGATTTTGCCTGCTATGCGCAGTCAAAGCTTGGCGTGCGGCAGATGCTTTATCTCGACGGCACCCTGTCGAAGATGTACCGCAAAGGCGGCAGCGTGCCGTGGCAGTATCATCCGTTCGTGACCATGATAACGGTGGAGAGAAAATAGCGGGCGCGTTTGGGGGCGGCCATTCCAGCCAGGAGAGTGAATAAATTAACGACAGGCCGGGCAAGGTATTGCCGCCGTGCCCGATGTCCTTGCCCGGTGGCGCTGCGCTTACCGGGCCTACAGAGTCTGTTCGCTATGGTGTGGCTCCTGAAATCTACGGGCGTGCAGCAGGGCCGATTCCCGCTGAAATCGGCGAACCGAAGGTCGGCAGATAAGGCGGGGCTCACGCCCAAACGCAACGTGAACGCAAAACCCACCCTCACCCTACCCCTCTCCCAAAGGGAGAGGGGACCGCCCGGTAGTCGTTGCAGCCTGGAGTATCCCCGTTACCGACCGGTAGCGCCGCGCTTACCCCCGCCGATGCGCCCACTCGCGCATACGTTGAAACAGTACATACAGCGACGGGATAAACAGGATGCCAACCATCGTCGCCACCAGCATCCCGCTGAATACCGTGGTGCCGATGATCCGCCGGCTCTGCGCCCCGGCGCCGGTGGCGAGCATCATCGGCATGATGCCGATAATAAACGACACCGCGGTCATCATTACCGCGCGGAAGCGGCGGGTAGCCCCCTCGCGCGCAGCGTCGACTATCGACAGCCCCTCCTCGCGCCGGCTGCGGGCGAACTCAACGATCAGAATCGCATTCTTCGCCGCCAGGGCGATCAGCAGCACCAGCCCTATCTGAACATACACATCGTTGGCATAGCCCGCGGTCCACAGCCAGAGCAGCGCTCCGCCGATGGCGAACAGCACCGAGAGCATGACGCTCGCCGGCAGCGTCCAGCTCTCATACTGCGCCACCAGAAACAGCCACGCCATCGCCACCGCCGCCAGCACGATCCACACCGCCTGATTGCCGGTCTGCTGCTCCTGCCAGGAGATCCCGCTCCAGGCATAGTCATATCCCGGCGGCAGATGGGCCTGCAAAATCTGCTCCATGGCCGCCATCGCCGTGCGGCTGCTGACCCCCTCGGCCGCTGAACCGCTCACCGACACGGACGGGAATTGATTGTACTGCTGAATAAACGGCGCCCCCACCGTCGGCGTAATGGTGACCAGATTGCTCAGCCGCACCCGCTCGCCGTCGCGGCTGCGGACGTACAGCTCGCTAATCTGCTCAGCCCGCTCGCGCCACTGCATCTCATTTTGCATCACCACATGATAGACACGATTGTTACGGCTGAAATCGCCGGCGCGCGTGCCGCCGAACGCCGTCTGCAGGCTGCTGAAGATCTGCGCCACCGGCACATCCAGCAGCGCCGCCCGGTCGCGGTCGACCGTCAGGGTCAGCTGCGGCACGTTGCTGCTCCAGGTGGTAAACACCCGGCTCAGCTGCGGATGCTGGTTCGCCAGCTGGAGGATCTCCCGCGTCACCTGCTCCAGCTCCGCCGACGACTGACCGGCCTGCGCCAGGATGCGCAGATCAAACCCCGAGGCATTGCCCAGGCCCGGCAGGGTCGGCGGTGCGAAGGTCATGATCGTCGCCTCGGGTAGCGACAGCAGCTGGCGCTGAATATCCGCCATCACCGCATCCAGCGGCGGCCGCTGATGCCAGTCCTTGAGCATTACCGAGATAAACCCGCCGTTAGAGGCGCTGGTGCCGTTGAGAATGTTGAACCCGGACACCTGAATCACATCCTCCACCGCCGGGTTAGCCATCAGCAGCTTGCGCGCCTGGGCCATCACCGCTTCGGTACGCTCCAGCGACGCCGCCTCCGGCAGCTGCACGCTGGCAAACAGGTAACCCTGATCTTCCTGCGGCAGGAAGCCTTTCGGCATCGAGGTGAAGCTGAACGCCACCAGCGCGCCTGCCGCCACCGTCGCCGCCAGCGCCAGCCAGGGGCGGCGGTTCATCCAGCCTACCAGCCGGCCATAGCCGTCGCGGGTGCCGTCGAGAAGACGGTTAAACGCCCGCCACACCGCCGCCGGCCGGGCAGGACGCGGGCGCAGCAGCAGCGCGCAGAGGGCCGGCGTCAGGGTTAGCGCCACCAGGCTCGACAGGGCCACCGCGGTGGAGAGCGTCACGGCAAACTGCCGGTACAGCTCGCCGACGATCCCCGGGAGCAGCGCCACCGGCACAAACACCGCCAGCAGCACCAGGGTCGTGGCGATCACCGGCCCGGCGATCTGCCGCAGCGCCTGGGCGGTGGCCTGCAGGCGATCCAGCCCTTCCGCCATTTTGGTTTCCACATTCTCCACCACCACAATGGCGTCATCCACCACCATCGTCAGGGCGAGAATGATCGCGAACAGGCTGAGGGTGTTGGCGCTGTAGCCCAGCAGATAGAGCACCGCAAAGGTGCCGATCAGTGACACCGGGATCGCCAGCACTACGATCAGCGTCGCCCGCCAGCTCTGCAGGAACAGCGACACCACCACGACCACCGCCAGCAGGGTCAGCGCCAGCGAGACGCCGATCTCTTTGATCGTCGCCGCCACAAAGCGGGTGGTATCGAACTTCACCTCCCAGGTGAGATCCGCCGGAAAGCGAGTGTGCAGGCGGTTAAGCTCCGCACGCACTGCGCTGGCGACCTGCAGGGCGTTGGCGGTGGGCGTCGGATAGATCCCCAGATAGGCCGACGCTTTACCGTTCAGCTGGGCGCCGGAGCTGTAGCTGCGGGCGCCCAGCTCAATGGTCGCCACGTCGGCGAGGCGCACCAGCTGCCCCTGCGCGCCGCGGCGGAGGATAATCTCGCCAAAGCTGGCCGCCTCGTTCAGACGCCCCAGCCCGTTGATGGTCAGCGTCTGCTGCTGGCCGTTAAATACCGGCGGGGTGCCCACCTGCCCCGCCGCGCCCTGCACATTCTGCTCGCGCAGCGCCTGGGCGACATCATCCGTGGTGATGTTGAGCGCGTTCATGCGGTCCGGGCGCAGCCAGATGCGCATGCTGTAATCCCGGGCGCCAAACATCTGCACCTCGCCGACGCCGGGCAGGCGGGCCAGCGCCTCGCGCACCTGGGTGCTGGCGTAGTTGCTGACAAACAGCGGCGACAGCGTGCCCAGCGGTGAGTAGAGGCTTACCCCCATAAGCAGATTGCTGGCGCGCTTGCGCACCTGGACGCCATTCTGCTGCACCTCCGCCGGGAGCTGCGCCAGCGCCTGCGCCACCCGGTTTTGCACGTCGATCGCCGCCAGGTCGGCATCGGTGCCCGCCGCGAAGGTTATGCTCAGGCGGTACGTCCCCTCATCCGAGCTGGTGGACTCCATATACAGCATATGATCGACGCCGTTGAGCTGGGTCTCCAGCGGGGCGGCGATGGCTTCCGCCACGTCTGACGCGCTGGCGCCCGGCCAGCTGGCGCTGACGTTCACCACCGGGGGGGTGATCGCCGGGTACTGCTCCACCGGGATCAGCTTCAGCGACACCGCGCCGACAAAGGCCAGCAGCAGCGCGATCACCATGGCAAATCGCGGACGACGGATAAAAAAGGTCAGCATCCCTTCTCCTTAGCTAGTTCAGCACCTGCACCGCGGCGCCTTCGCGCAACCGCTGCGCGCCGTCGGTGATCACCTGCTCGCCCGCCTGCAGCCCTTTCTCGACCGCAAACTGCTGCCCCTGCTGCCCCGCGAGGGTCAGACGACGCTGCCCGGCGGTGTGGTCCGGCTTCAGCACCCAGCTGAAAAAGCCCTGCGGATCCTGCTGCACGGCGGCAGCAGGGACCATCACTCGCGACGGCAGTTCCTGCGGACGGAACAGGATCGTCACGCTGCCCCCCGGCAGCAGACGGTGCTGCGGATTGGCGAACTCGGCCCGCACCGCTACGCTGCCGGTGCGGGCGTCGATCCGGTTATCGATAGAGGTCAACACCCCGTCGCGCCGTTTACCATCAACCTCAATCTGCGCCAGCCACGCCTGCTTCAGAGCGTGGATATCGGCGTGCTGGCCGGTTTTGCTGAAAAACGCGGCTTCGTCGAGGGCGAACGAGACCCGCACCGGATCCAACTGCACAATGTCCACCAGCACGCCGCTGGACGGATTGACCAGCGTCCCGACGTGAAAGGCGCTATGGCCCACGCGACCGGTCACCGGCGCCGCAATCCGGGTGTAGCTGAGCACTATCCGCTGGGCCTCGACGCGGGCTTTGGCCTGCTGCACGGCAGCGGCGGCGACGTCGCGCTGCATCCGGGCCGTATCGACGTCGTTGCGGCTGATGGAGTGATTGTTGATAAGCCGCTCGTAGCGAGTGAGCAACTGCTGCGACTGACGTAATGAGGCTTCGGCGCTTTTCAGCTCGGCCTGCGCCAGAGCCAGCGCCGCGCGGGGCTGCGCGTCGTCGAGGGTAAACAGCAGGTCGCCTTCGGTAACATACTGCCCGTCCTGGAAGTGGCGCTGAACAATCACCCCTTCGGTGCGCGCGCGAATGTCGACGGCGCGGATCGCCTCGACCCGCCCGGGGATAGCGCGTTCTTCAGCATGAGGAGCCAGTTCAACCGTGGCGACGCGGACCGGCACCGCCGGCGCGGCGGTCGCCGTCAGGGCGCCGCCGACCAGACCGCAGGCCAGCAGAGCAAAGCGGAAGGTTTTAATCATAGAGGATCCTTGCGACAGTAACGCGCGCCTGCAGCGAGGCGCGCGAGATTGTTCAGGCCGTTTTGCGGAACCGGCGCGTCAGACGCTTCTCGACTTCCACCACCAGGAACATGGCGACGCCGATGACCAGAGTGACAAACCAGTAGCGCAGCGGCAGCGCTTCCGTACCAAACATGCTCTGCATCAGCGGGACATAGATAATGACCAGCTGCATCAGCAGCAGGACGCCGGTCACCAGCCAGATGCCTTTGTTGCGCAGCAGACCCATGCTCAGGGAGAAGCTGTCGCTGCTGCGGCAGTTGATCATGTAGACCCACTGCGCCGTCACCAGCATCTGCAGCAGCACGGTGCGGATAAACTCCGGACTGTGGCCGCGCGGCGCCAGCCAGGCCTCAAGGATAAAGGCGGCAATCGCGATCATCGACCCGACGAAAGCCACTCGCCACACGGCGAAACCATCCATCACATGCTGGCCGGTTTTACGCGGCGGACGGTTCATCACGTTGCGCTCTGCGGCCTCAAAGGCCAGGCCGAAGGAGAGCGTCGCCGACGTCGCCATGTTCATCCACAGGATCAGCACCGGGGTCAGCGGAATAATGTTCCCCGCCAGCAGGGCGATGATGATCAGCAGCCCCTGCGCCAGGTTGGTCGGCATGATGAAGAGGATGGTCTTCTTCAGGTTGTCATAGACCCGACGGCCCTCTTTTACCGAGCTGGCGATGGTGGCGAAGTTATCATCGGTTAACACCATGTCGGCCGCCTCTTTGGTGACTTCGGTGCCTTTGATACCCATGGCGATACCCACGTCGGCCTGGCGCAGCGCCGGCGCGTCGTTGACGCCGTCGCCGGTCATGCCGACCACTTCGCCGTTATCCTGCAGGGCTTTCACCAGGCGCAGCTTATGCTCCGGGCTGGTACGGGCAAAGATGTCGTACTCCACCGCCGCCTTCGCCAGCGCCGCATCGTCCATGTGCTCCAGCTGGTAGCCGGTCATGGCCTGGCTGCTGTTGGTGATCCCCAGCATCTGGCCGATGCTCATCGCCGTCTGCGGGTGGTCGCCGGTGATCATTTTCACGCGGATGCCGGCGGTCTGGCAGGCGTGGATGGCGTCAATGGCTTCCGGACGCGGGGGATCCATCATCCCGGCGATGCCGAGGAAAATCAGCCCCTCCTGCAGGTCCTCATGGTTGAGGGTGGTGGCATCAAGGCTGGCCGGCTTACAGGCCGCCGCCACCATCCGCAGTCCCTGACGGGCGAAGCGCGCCATCTCCTCTTCCCAGTACTGCGCCTCGAACGGCACCGCGCCGTGGCGGCTCATCTGCTCGCGGCACATGGCGAAGATAACGTCCGGCGCACCGGTGATCAGCACCCGGGCATCGCCATCGATGTGCTGCAGGGTCGACATATATTTGTACTGCGAGTCAAAGGGGATCTTGGCCACCAGACGGGCCTCCACCGCCGGGAGCTGCGCTTTCGCCGCCAGCACTTTAAGCGCCCCTTCGGTCGGCCCGCCGGTGATCCCCCACAGACCGCGCTCATCCTGGGTAAGCTGGCTGTCGTTACACAGGTCGATGGTGCGCAGCCAGGTCTCCAGCACGGTGCCGGGCTGAACCTGCACGGGCTCATCGCTCCCCTCGAGGAAGATCCGCCCCTGCGGCTCGTAGCTGTCGCCTTCCACCCGATAGCAGCAGTCGGCGGTGATGATCGCTTTGACGGTCATTTCGTTCATCGTCAGGGTGCCGGTTTTATCCGAGCAGACCACGGTCATGGCGCCGAGGGTTTCCACGGTCGGCAGCTTACGAATAATCGCCCGCTTGCGCGCCATCGTCTGCACGCCGAGCGACAGAATAATCGAGATGATCGCCGGCAGTCCTTCCGGTACCGCGGCTACCGCCAGGCTAATCAGCGACAGCAGCAGCTCGCCCATCGGGATATCCCGCAGCGCGAGGCTGAAGATAAACAGCGCCACCATCATGGCGAGAATAATGGCGAAAATCGCTTTGCCGAGCTTATCCATCTGCACCAGCAGCGGGGTACGGTGCTTCTCAATACCCGCCATCATCTGGTTGATATGGCCGAGTTCGGTCTGCGCGCCGGTGGCGGTCACCACGCCGACGCCGCCGCCGGCGCTGACGGTGGTCCCGGAAAAGACCATGTTCACCCGGTCGCCCAGCGGCAGATCGCCCTCCAGCGCGTCGGTGATTTTATCCACCACCGTCGACTCGCCGGTGAGGATCGCCTCTTCCACCCGCAGGTTGTGGGTTTCAATCAGGCGCATATCCGCCGGCACGCGGTCGCCGGCGCGCAGGATAACGATATCCCCCGGAACCAGGTCGCGCGTCGGGATAGTCTCATGCTTGCCGTTACGCTGGACGCGGGCATCGCTGGAGAGCATGTTGCGGATCCCCTGCAGCGATTTTTCGGCGTTGCTCTCCTGGATATGACCGATCAGGGCGTTAATCACCGTCACGCCGAGGATCACCAGGGTATCGACCCAGTGCCCCATGATGGCGGTCAGCGCCGCGGCGGCCAGCAGCACGTAAATCAGTACGTCGTTAAAGTGGGCGAGAAAGCGCAGCCAGCCCGGTTTGCCTTTCTTTTCCGGCAGCGCATTCGGCCCACAGGTATTCAGGCGCTCGGCGGCGTCTGCGGAACTTAACCCAGCGGCCTGGCTTTTGGTCTGCGCCAGCACTGCGTCAACGGTCTGCTGCCAGACCTGCCGTGGCGCGGTGTCGCCCGAGGGCGTCGTAAACTTTGGGTTATTCATCTTGGTCAATTTACATTTTCCTTATAAATTCCGTGAGTCGGAAAGCCTGAAATCATTCCTGGCCAATGAAGTAAAAGAGGGCAAAAATGCCGATAAAAATGTGAACCAATACAAGTCTAAATTTTTCGCAAAATAAAAATTTTGTGATAAGTTAATTCCACAAACCAACTATTACAGAATATTAATAAACCAAAACTAAACGAGGTAAAATATGTTTGGAATCTACCGCGGGCGCCGTCTGGCGCTGTACATCGCGCTAGCCATCATCATTGCTACGCTGGTGGGATATAGCACTTACAGTTTTGTAAAAGCGCTGGCATAATAATGACGTTAATTTACACCCGGCTGAAATTAACTTAATTACAAACTATTTCAGATTAATTAACATGAGAGCGAAAGGCAGGCGATAATATTTAAAATAGTCGTGTTATAGCGAGTAAAAAAACAAAGCATATTGCGTTAAGCATTATTTTACCGGACAATATGTTTTTTAACTGATGATTAACATGACATGAAACATCCACTGGAAACGCTGCTCTCCGCCGCCGGGATCTTACTGCTGGCCCTGCTCTCCTGTCTGCTGTTGCCCGCGCCTTCGCTGGGCCTGACGCTGGCGCAAAAGCTGGTTGAGACATTCCATATGATGGATCTCAACCAGCTCTATACGGTGCTGTTTTGTCTGTGGTTCTTAGCGCTGGGCGCCATTGAGTATCTGGTGCTGCGCTGGGTGTGGCGTCGCTGGTTTTCCCTCGAGCGGTAAACCAGGAGAGGCGCGCCTCAGTGGGCGCGACTGTGGTTCTCTTTGCGGTAGGCGCCCGGCGGCTGATTGAAGGTACGGGTAAAGACGCGGGTAAAGGTCTGTTGCGAATCGAAGCCATACTTCAGGCAGATATCGTAGACCCGCTGATCGGTGTCGCGCAGATCGCGGGCGGCCAGCAGCAGCTTCCTTTCGCGAATATAGCGCCCCAGGCTCTCCCCTTTGTACTGTAAAAACAGCCGTTGCAGATGCCATTTCGAATACCCGGCATGGCGAGCGATATCATCAATACGCAGCGGTTGATGCAGGTTATCATCAATCCACTCGACGATAGTATCAATCACCTGAGCGGAAATCGTCATATGCTCTCTCCTCTGATACTGCACTGGCGCTTAGCGCCACCAGGCGTTAAATGATTGCGTCTTATCGGCGACCCACACCGGCTCGCCCTGCACAGGCGTCAGCAGACGCCAGGCCCTTCCTTCGCTGGCAGCCGCCAGCCGTTGATACGGTTCATCCCAGCTGTGTTTCGCCAAAACGAATCGTCCTGCATGCCCAGGCAGCACCGCGCGAGCGCGCAGGTCGTCGGCAGCCTGAGCCGTTTCATCCGGCATCATGTGGATATATTTCCAGTCCTGGTCATACTGCCCGTTCTCCATGATCGCCAGATCGACCGGACCGAACTCATCGCCTATCGCTTTAAAGTGCGGCCCATACCCGCTGTCGCCGCTGTAATAAATCTTTTGCTGCCGGGTAACGAACAGAAAACTGGCCCACAGCGTCTGGTTACGCTTCAGCCCACGGCCGGAAAAGTGCCGCGCCGGCAGCACGTGGACGGTGAGCTCGTCGCTGGCCGGTACCGCCTGCTGCCAGTCCGCTTCGGTAATCAGCGCCCCGTCCATTCCCCAGTAGCGCAGATGCGATCCGACCCCCAGCGGCGTAATGACCCGCTTAATTTTCGGCAGTAAGGCGCGAATGGTGGCGTAATCCAGATGGTCGTAGTGATCGTGGGAGATGATCAGCAGATCGATCTCCGGCATCCCTTCCGCCCGCCACGGATAGTCGCCGGGGAAGGCTTTATTGATAAAGGAGAACGGCGCCGCGTAATCGCTGAACACCGGGTCGATCAGGATGCGTTTTCCCGCCAGCTGCAGGTACCAGGAGGAGTGGCCGAGCCAGACCATCACGTCCTGCCCGAGGGGCAGCGTCGCCAGATCGGTTTTCACCAGCGGCAGCGGTTGCGCGGGACGGGCGTTTTCCCGTTTGGTCATCAGGAAATCCCACCACGCCGCCAGCATATTTTTCTGCCCGGTGAACCCTGGCGTGGGCAATTGGTTATGGAACTGGCCGTCCCGGTAGTGGGGAGACGCTTCCACCTGGCTAAGCTGTGCCCCCTGCGGCGCTTTACCAAAACCGGCATTAAGAACAAACGGCAATGTCGTTGCTGCTGCGAGTAACATGATGGCGACCACGCTGAAAGTGACACGGTTCATATCCTGACCAGACAAAAGCCCCCATCCCGGAGGCTTTATGATATAACTTGATTATGAGTGAGTACGCACTCATTATTAGGAAAGCGATGAAAGTCGTCAAGACGATTTTCAATTTTTGCGTTCCGCCGTTGCAGCGACCTGGTCAGACGTGCCAAGATCGGCGGTTTGTTTAAACCTGCGTGAGGAAAAAAGTAGTGGCTCGTCCAAAGAGTGAAGATAAAAAGCAAGCGTTACTGGAAGCTGCCACCGCGGCTTTCGCCCAGTCCGGCATAGCCGCCTCGACGTCGGCCATCGCCCGCAGCGCCGGTGTGGCCGAGGGAACGCTGTTTCGCTATTTCGCCACCAAGGATGAGTTGCTCAACGAGCTGTACCTCGCGATTAAGCTGCGCCTGGTGCGCACAATGATCGCCGGGCTGGATCCGGACGAGAAGCGCCCGAAAGAGAACGCGCGCAATATCTGGAACAGCTATATCGACTGGGGCGTGCGCAACCCGATGGAGCACAAAGCGATCCGCCGGATGGCGCTCAGCGAGCGCATCACCGACGAAACCCGCCGCCAGGTAAAAGAGAGCTTTCCGGAGCTCAACGAAATGTGCCAGCTGTCGGTGAAAGAGATATTCCTCAGCGAGGCGTACCGCGCCTTTGGCGACGCCCTGTTTCTGTCGCTGGCGGAAACCACCATCGAATTCGCCAGCCACGATCCGCAGCGCGCCCGGGAGATTATCGCCCTCGGCTTTGAAGCCATGTGGCACGCCCTGCATGAGGCGGACGCCTAATGACGCCGGAAACACTGCATCCCTGCGCTCACCGTATCGCCCTGACCTACCCGTTTACCGAACACTGCTGGCCCTTTGGGCCAGAGTACGACGTGTTTAAGGTCGACGGCCGCATCTTTATGATCACCATGACTATTCGCGGGCGGGCGCTGGTCAATCTCAAGGCCGAGCCGCAGAAGTCGCTGCTGAATCAGCAAATTTATCGCAGTATCGAACCCGGCTACCATATGAACAAGAAACACTGGATCACGGTGGTGCCAGGAGAGGATATCAGCGAGGATCTGCTGGCCGAGCTGATTGACGATTCGTGGCATCAGGTGGTGAACAAGCTGAGTAAAAAGGCCCAGCAGCGCCTGCGTCCGCGCTGATTTTCAGCCAAATGCGATAAGTGTTATCGCATTTTTCACCCTTATCATTTTGCGATCTTCGCTGTACTCTTCCTCTCCTGAACGCACCGGTAAGGTGCTGTAAACTGTGAGGAAGAGTTATGGATATCGTATCGGTCGCTTTGAAGCGCTATTCCACCAAGGCCTTTGACGCCACGAAAAAGCTGACTGCCGGGGAAGCGGAACAGCTGAAAACGCTGCTGCAGTACAGCCCGTCTAGCACCAACTCCCAGCCGTGGCACTTTATTGTCGCCAGCACCGATGAAGGGAAAGCTCGCGTGGCGAAAGCCGCCAGCGGCACCTACGTGTTCAACGAACGTAAAATTCTCGACGCCTCGCACGTGGTGGTGTTCTGCGCGAAAACCGCGATGGACGACGCCTGGCTGCAGCGCGTGGTGGATCAGGAAGAGGCCGATGGCCGTTTCGCCACCCCGGACGCAAAAGCCGCTAACCACAAGGGTCGCACTTTCTTTGCCGATATGCACCGCAAAGAGCTGAAAGATGACGATCAGTGGATGGCGAAACAGGTGTATCTCAACGTCGGCAATTTCCTGCTGGGCGTAGCGGCGATGGGTCTCGACGCCGTGCCGATTGAAGGGGTCGATTTTGCGATCCTCGATGAGGAATTTGACCTGAAAGCCCAGGGCTACACCAGCCTGGTGGTGGTCCCGGTCGGCCACCATAGCGTAGAAGATTTCAACGCTACCCTGCCGAAGTCGCGTCTGCCGCAGTCGACGACCATTACCGAGATTTAATTCCCTTCTGCCGGGGACGCCCGGGCCATGGCGCAGCAGCGTCTCGCCCGGGACTTTCTTCACCCACTCTTTCCCCCTCTTTTCTGCCGTTTGTGCCAAGTTTCTGGCGCTCATAATCCCGCTTGTGCCAGGAATAACGACTTTAGTGTGAACCAGACGATTTAATTAATTGATAAATAATACTTTTCATTTCTGGCACGCCCTTTGCTCTTAACAGATACCGCTATCTGGATGAAGGAGAAACCGGGTGAAACATATCTATGTGGCCAGCCACGGCCATTTTGCTCGCGGACTGGTGAACAGTTTGTCACTGCTGATTGGCGACGAACACGGCGTTATCCCGGTCTGCGCCTATGACGAAGATATCGTGACCACCGAACAGCTGGAGCAAACCCTGGAGCATCTCATCGTCCAGGCGAATGGTGATGAAGTGGTGATCTTCACCGACCTGCTTGGCGGCAGTATCAACAATAGCGCCGTGAGCGTCTTGATGCGACATCGCAACGTTTTCGTGGTCGCCGGCATCAATCTGACTCTGCTGCTAGAGTTTCTGCTGTGCGAAGAAGCCACTACCGAGGCCGCGATTATCTACGCCACCAGCGCGGCGCGTGAATCCATTGTTTTCATCAATCCTCTAATAACACAACCATCCTCTGACCCACAGGGAGAATCTCATGATTAAACTCGTGCGCATTGATTATCGGCTGCTGCACGGCCAGGTGGTTTTTGCCTGGACCCGAGCGCTGGATATCGACCATATCATCGTCGCCAACGCCAAAGCCGCGGCGGATGCCTTCATTACGATGTCGCTTAACCTGGCAAAGCCAGCGGGCGTCACGCTGGACATCGCCACCGTTGAACAGGCGGCGGAAAAGCTTAACAGCGGCAAGTTGGATCATAAAAAAGTCATGGTGGTCCTGGGCAATACTGCGGAAACCCTCGCGCTAGTAGAAAAAGTCCCAGGAATTAGCGCAATTAATTACGGCGGTCTGCCACAGAAGGAAGGGGCAAGACAATTCGGCAAGGCCATCTATCTGACCGAAGAGGAAATCGCCCATAGCAGAGCGCTAAAAGAAAAAGGTATTCGGCTGGAGATGCGTCAGGTACCCGCCCACTCGGCTGAACTCCTTAACGACCAACTTTAACTTCGGAGGTCACTATGTTGCTCACCGCAACGTTACTCGGACTGATCGCTGCCCTGGGGATACTTGATGGCCGCCTGCTTGGGGTATCAATGATCGATCGACCGCTGGTGATGTGCGCCCTCACCGGTCTGGTCTGCGGTAATTTACATGAGGGGATTCTGATTGGCGCTACGCTGGAGCTTATTTTCCTCGGCAACGTCGCCATCGGCGCCGCGCACCCGCCAGATATCGTGACCGGCTCCGTATTGGCCACCGCGTTTTCGATCATGTCCGGTCGTGGTCCAGAGGCTGCGCTCACCATCGCCATCCCTGTCTCAATGCTGGCGCAGACGCTGGGAATCCTGGTGCGCGTGGTGAACGCCCGCTTTGGTCATCTGGCGGACCGCTATGCGGCACAGGGTAATACCCGAATGGTCGGCCTGATGCACCTCGCCGGTCCGACGCTACTCTATTTTTTAAACGGATTTCTACCGGTATTTTTTGCCATTCTGCTTGGTTCTTCGGCGGTAAGCTGGTTCCTGGAGGCCATTCCGCCGGTGATAACCAATGGATTGATCGTCGCCAGTAAGATCCTGCCAGCGCTCGGCTTCGCCCTGCTGATCAGCATGATGCTCAGCAGCAAACTGATGCCGTACCTCGGTCTGGGATTTCTGATAGCGGCATATACCAAACTGGATATTATCGCCATCGCGCTGTTCGCTGTGGTGTTGGCATTTATCATCAGCCAGTTCCTTAATCTTAAGCAGCAGGAGAGCTAATCATGAGCGAAATGACGCAAACTGTGACTGGCGCTACCCAGCCGCAAAGCGATGATGCAAGCCGCATCACCGCCCGCGATTTACGCAGCGTGTTCTGGCGCTCCTTTACGCTACAGGGCTCCTGGAACTACGAGCGCCAGCAGCATATGGGCTATGCCTTCGCAATGTCGCCAGCCCTGAAGCGCATCTATCAGGACCCAACGGAGCTGGGGCGCGCCCTGCAGCGTCATCTGGTGCTGTTTAACACCACGCCCCATCTCTCGACCTTTATCTTCGGCCTGTCGATTGCCATGGAAGAAGAGAACCAGCGTAACCCCGAATTTAATGAGGAGTCGATAAACGCGATTAAAACCAGCCTGATGGGGCCGCTGGCGGGCATCGGCGACTCCATATTCTGGGGATCATTAAAGGTTATCGCCGCCGGGATGGGTATCTATTTCGCCCAGCAGGGCAGCCTGCTGGGACCGATACTGGCGCTGTTAGTTTATAACCTGCCGCATCTTTTGTGCCGCTGGTATGGCCTGAAGCTCGGCTACCGGGCGGGTACGACCTGGCTGATGAGAATTTACCAAAGCGGCCTTATGGACCGGGTGACCTATATCGCATCAATTGTTGGCCTCATGGTCGTCGGCGCGATGACCGCCAGCATGATAGATATCACCACCCCGCTCAGCTTTACCGCCGGGCAGACCACCATGAAGGCGCAGGAGTTTATTGACAAAATACTTCCTTCGCTGCTGCCGCTGCTTTTCACCCTTGGGATGTACAAGTTGATCCGCAAGGGAGTCAATATTAACTGGATCCTGCTAGGAACCGTCGCGTTTGGCATGGCGGCCAGCGCGCTAGGCCTGCTTTAAGAAGAGGAATATCACCCATGCACGTAGAAGACTATATGAATGAAACACCCGCCTGTCTGCTCGCTATGCTGACGCAGACGCGGGAAGATCTCTGGCAGGCGGCAAAAGCGCTAACGGAGCGCGGCGTCACGCGTATTATCCTGACCGGCTCCGGTACCTCTTATCACGGCGCGCTGACCGCCCGCTCGTTTATGCAGCAGTGGTGCGGGCTACCCGTTGATGTCTACTGGCCTTTTCTGCTGGATGATTCGGCGCTGACCCTCAGCGACAAAGCGCTGGTCATCGGCATTTCTCAGGGAGGCGGCAGCCTCTCTACCCTCGCCGCAATGGAACGCGCCCGGGCAGCCGGGCATCTTACCGCTTCCATGGCCGGGGAAGCGCCAGCCGTTATCGACCGGGCGGCAGATTTGGTCTTAACAGTACCCTGTGGAGAAGAGCGGGCTGGCGCCAAAACCAAAGGGTATCACTGCACCATACTTAATCTGATGCTGCTGGGGCTTGCTGTCGCCAGTCGCCAGCGGCGCCTGAGCGATGAGGAGCGCAAGGCGCTACTCGTCCGCATGGATACCACGTTTAATCATTTGCCGACGCTCATTGAGGCCTCGCAGGCGTGGGTTCTCAATCATGCCCGACCGCTTATCGACAGCGCGGATATTCGCCTGACCGGTCCGGCAAGGCTGTTTGGCACCGTTCAGGAAGGTGCGCTAAAGATGCTTGAAACGCTACGCTGTCCGGTTGCCGGTTACGAATTTGAGGAGTTCATCCACGGGATCTATAACGCCTTCGACGAGCGCTCTACCCTGATCATGCTCGATCCGTTTCCCGATGAGCGTCAGGATCGCCTGGCGGAAATACTTGGCGGCTGGACTCAGCATATTTATCGCATTGGTCCACAAGTCGAAAATAACGGCAAAAATATGCCCTTCGCATTTATTAACGATCCCGACTTTGCGGTCTTTGAATATATTATTCCGTTACAAATGGTTTGTGCCCGACTGCCGCCAGTGAAGGGCATCGATCCCGCAATACCGAAGGATCCGCAGTTCCACCAGAAAATGAAAAGTAAACAACTCAATTAATTGACGCATAGTAAAAGTTATCCGCGTTTCAGCGGAGGACCCGATACATCCCAAGGAGACCAATATGTCTATAGCTCATCAAAACGCACATACTATTATTCGCGATATTTTATCTAAGCAGCACATTGAGCGCGTATGGTTTGTTGGCTGCGGTGGTTCATTAACCGGTTTCTGGCCGGGGAAATATTTTCTCGATTGTGAAGCTAAAAAGCTGGCCGTCGGCTATGTTACCAGTAATGAATTTGTCCATGCGACGCCGAACGCGTTAGGTAAAAACAGCGTAGTGATCCTCGCCTCGCAGCAGGGCAACACCGCTGAAACGGTGGAAGCCGCCCGCATCGCGCGTCAGAAAGGCGCCGCCACTATTGGACTGGTATATACCCCCGGCACGCCGCTGTGCGAACACAGCGATTACACTATTGAATACTGCTGGGCGCGCTATCCCGAAACCGTCGATCCGACGCAGCAAAAAGCGGCATACAGCCTGTGGCTGGCGCTGGAAGTGCTTGCGCAAACTGAGGGATACGCCCATTACGATGAGATGGTCAGCGCCTTTGCCAGTTTTGAATCCGTGGTACGCGGCGCTCAGCAGCAGGTTCAGGCGGATGCGCGCCATTTTGCCGAAGCCTGGAAGACCGAAAAGGTCATCTACATGATGGGCAGCGGCCCCTCATTCGGCGCCGCGCATCAGGAATCCATCTGTATTCTGTTGGAGATGCAGTGGATTAACTCCGCCAGCATCCACAGCGGCGAGTATTTCCACGGCCCCTTTGAGATTACCGAAACGGGAACGCCGTTTATTTTATTAAAAAGCAGCGGCCGCACCCGCCCGCTGGATGATCGCGCGATCCGCTTTATCGAACGTTACCAGGGAAAACTGCAGATTATTGACGTGGAAAAGGTGGGAATCGACGCACTGCACGCCAGCGTGCGCGAATATTTCTGCGGCCTGCTGCACAACTGCGTACTGGATGTTTACAACCTGGCGCTGGCCACCGCTCGCAACCACCCGCTGACCACCCGCCGCTATATGTGGAAAGTCGAATATTGATTCGCTAACCGCCTGCCAGCCCCGGCGTAATTCTCCGGGGCTGCGTTGAGGATTACCAGCTAAAATCTTCAATACGTAATTCAAAAATATCGTGAATATAGCCAATTTCCGCTACCGGTAGCGCCACGTTATAGAGTATTTTCAGGCGCTGGAACGAGTGATTCACCATGGCAATAAATTCGCCATGCTGGCGGGTAAATTGCTCAAGATCTTTATAATGGCTAATTTCATTACGCATTACCAGACGCTCAATCATACAGCTGAGATGCACATATAAACTGATAATTAAGTTATTATTAAAATGAAAACCAAGCGTATTTTGCCACTCAGCGATAATGGTTTCGATATGGCCCATGGTTTTTCCAGCATTCAGTATCGTCAGAGAGTTGACAACGTTATGCAGTGAAAACTCACGAACCATATTTTTATTAATCAGCGCAATTTGCTTTTCATTAAGATAGCCGCTTAAGAGCTGACTCAGATGTCGATGCCCCTGCTCGCCAAGTAGTTCCTCAATGCCAACCCAGGGCACTCCGGCCAGCTGCGGGTCGTGGGTACCCACGACCGCAATAACTTCATACTGGTGGAGCAACGATACCACCGTACGACTGTTTTTTAAGCGCGTATACTCGCAGGCGATGATGTTAATATCAAAATCGTTGAGCAGGCTCTTCTCCATCAGATTTTTAAATTTAAATGCGGTACCGATACCTGTAATACAGGTCACCAGCAGCACACGCTCTTTTTTTTCTGCGGGCCAGAACACATCCCAACGCGACTGATTAAGCGGCACGATCTCTTCGGCGATTTGTTCGATGTTTTTTCCCAACGCGATCTCGCTGGCAACGTTCAGCGCCATGCGGGTCGTGACGTTATCCACCACTACCAGCGGGCCGTTAATCACCGACAAAAGCGCATCGGCAATCTCCTTGGTGTAGCCCATATCAATAAGCACCATCACACCCGCACGCGTGTCCGTATGCTGGAGATAATCAACCACGGCGCGACTGACATCGTTAAACGCCACCTCCATCGGCATATCCATGGCCTGGTAGATCTTCTCGCCAATCAGGCGGTTGGCAACGCCGGCAATGCTGCTGGCGGTCGAATAACCGTGGGCGATTATCAGCGCTTTCACTTTTCCGCCGCTGGTCGCATCGATAGCATTACTGACAATGGCGGTAATCGCCAGACGGTCAAGCGTATCGATGAGCAGATCGTATTTATTATTGACGACATCCAGTAGTTTCTCCGCGATGCGTTGCGCCAGCCCCGCCGAGGAGTCCAGCCAGCGCTGCATCACCAGACGCACGGGCTCAGCAACGCTGCGCGGCGCCAGAGGGAGGCTGGTGAGGTAGCGGCCGGTAAGATAAGCGAATTCGACATTTAGCTGAAGGTCATAATTGACAGCGATTGCTTTGCCCACATCTTCAATAAAGCGCAGCCGTTTGTCCTGCAGAGAGACCGTACTCTCCTGATTCATCAGCGCATCAAGATAGAGCGTCACGTTCTGATAAATAAGCTTTTCAAAGGTCCGCACGCTAATATTATCCTGAGCCAACTCCTCGCACAGGCTACAAATATTTTCCGTTAGCCGTTGGTATTCATGGTGACGACCAGAAAAAAGAGGCTGCGCGTCGCCATCGCGGTAAATCATAACCCGCTCGCTATTTTGCTGAAGGGTAAAAGGCGCATCCGCCAGTAATCGGTCGGGCAGCAAACCCGCTTTTATATGTAAAAGACCGCTATCACGTTCGCCAAATGTCCAGGCGCTGGCGCAAATATTGCGAATCAAATTTTCCAGCCCACCGACATTTCCTTCAAGCGTTTCACGCATTAGCTGGCTGACGATTTCGCCATCCAGCTCCAGATCGTGGTTCAAACGCTGGGCTTCACGGCGGAAAAAGTGGTGGATAAACGCCAGCCGCTCGAATTGGCCGCGTTCAGCGATCGGCAGAATTTTTACAATCACCGGAATACGGCGAATAAAGGTCGCCAGGAAGTGTTTTTCCAGATCCTCGGTTGAAGCAAAAATTAGCCGCACCGTGGCGCTGCGCTCGTCGGCGCTCTCCCCCAGCCGGCGCCAGCTACCGTTATCCATAAAATGAAACAACTTTTCCTGGCCTTCGGGCGGCAGCCGATGAACCTCATCGATAAACAACACCCCGCCGTTGCTGGTCTCGATAAGACCAGGAACGGCCTTATCGGCGCCGGTAAAGGCCCCCTTCGCATGACCAAATAACTTCGAGGTCAGTAGTTCTGGATTATTCGCGTACTCGGCGCAGTTAAATACGGTAAAAGGCGCATCGGCAGGTAAAATACCTTCATCTATTGCGTAGTGCCAGAGCTGGCGAGCTAGAAAACTTTTCCCGGTGCCAGTAGGGCCCCGCAGCAGCAGCGGCAGACCTGCGCCAGGGTAGCTGATGGCAGCCTTGCACTGGCGCAATGCTTCCTGCAGGCTGCCCTGCGCGCCAATCAGCTGCGCCAGACTATCCTGACGATCCGCGCACAGCGCCTGAATGGAGGCGTATTCGCCGTGCCGAACCGCCAGGCGGTGATGATCGCGCAGAACGGTAACGGGTAAAAACAGCACCGGGCGACCGTTCACTTTGACCACCCGCTGCTCGCGATGGAGATTATTCAGATGATGGCTGATGATGCTGCGTTTTTGCTTCAAGCTATCGGCGATGGCCATAGCGTTAAACTCGCCCAGCGCTTCCGCCGTCAGCGCTCGCCCGGCGATCCGTTGTTCTAGTTGGCGAAAAATCGACTCCTTATTCATCTCGCTCCCCTGTCAAAAGCGTAAAATTCGCTTATACGACAATTCGCGCAGGACGTCGCTGCCGCCAGCCACACTTCTTTAAAAACGCTTAATTTTTCATGGCTTAACGTTCCCCGCATGCCAGATGCGCTCGGCATAGCGGCCAATCACCGCCAGCGAGACGGCAAGGATCAGGAAAAACAGCACCTTGTGCATCCCGTTCCAGAAAAACTCAAAGAAACGGGTATAGAGATTGATCGCCAGGAAGGTTAGTCCGAAGCCGCGCAGCATTCCGTCATCGGTTTTCAGGCTGATAAAAATGCAGACGCCGGCCGCTACGGCAAACAGCAGCCCCCACGGCAGGAGTCGCGCCTGGCTCACCTGGTACCAGCTGTCTGCGTCGTAATTGCCGAAAATCGACATGATCCACAGCGCAATAAACAGGTACGTGAGGCCCATCGCCTTGCTGACGGTAAACAGCTGCCGCTGGCGAAGCAGGGATTGCGCGCCGTAGCAGAGCGCCAGCAGCGCGCCGCCGAACAGGACGAAGCGAATCGGGTAGTTCATGCCCAGCCAGTAGGCGCCCCACCCCGAGACGTAGCCGGTTTCCGCGCCGAACCAGTTGCCCAGCGCCAGCAGAAAAAAGAGCCACACCAGCCCGGAGCGGGCAATATAGCCAATGGCACCGTAAATCACGCATCCGGCCAGAAACAGCGGTGCGATATGGCCGCTGCCGTTATCCAGCCGTTCGCCAAGCTGCCATAGCGCCACCGCGGTAAAGACGACGCCCAGAAACAAAATCGCCTCGGTGCTGTAGTGCCACTGCGTCTCCCGCCGCTGGCGGCGAAAACCCCAGCCGTAGCAGACGACTGCCAGCAGCGCAGGCAGCAGGATCCGCATCAGCGCCGAGTGGCTGAACAGGCTCAGCAGCCACGCCACCAGCTCGCTGTCGGCGAACAGACTGCCCAGGGAAATCAGCACGCAGGCCAGCGCGGTCCAGAAGGCATAGCGGCTCAGGCGCCGCCAGTCAAAGGGGAAGACGCGCATCGTTTGCGCCAGCCGCTGGCTGTCCGAGGGGGTTAACTCCCCGCTGGCCTGCCAGGCATTCAGCGCGCGCTGAATAATGCGCTGCTCTTTTCGGGTTACGTTCATAGGCATTCCTTGAGACTGATGACAAACCTGTTTTCGCTAATATGCTCGCCTTTCTGCCGGGCAGCGGCTGTCGCCCTCCCCGGCCTAATTAACCATTTATATATCAGATTGTTACTCCTTACCGTAAGCCCGCGTAAGCGCAGCGCCGCCGAGCATGATATCAGGCACGGAGCCGCTTTATTGCCGGGTGGCGGCTGGCGCCTTACCCGGCCTACGGTCCGTATCAGCCAGCCGTTAACTTACCCACTAGTGCGACTGAAACTGCCGCTGTTGCGGCCTCAACATCGCTGAGACGTTCCCGGAAGGCCGGGGCAGCCCGCATGGATGCGGGCTGAGGGCCGTGTTTTGCACGGACGCTGCCTCGGCCCGACCCGAAGCCTGCAGGGATAAGTCGAAGGCACCAAGCAGTGGCGATGTTGCTGGCCGGAGCCCGGGGGTACAGGGGGCGGCGGCGACTGGCCGCCCCCTGTGCGCTCCCTGCGCCGTAAGAGACATAACGCAGAAGACTAACCGGGAGCGCAATGTGCGCTGAAGCCACAGATAACATAAAAGACTTCCCGGCAGGGCTTTGCCTTCCCCCCTACTCCCGGAGGGAGAGGGAACCGTCCAGCAGCGCCGACCGGGCAATACCCGAAGATGGCACATTGCCAGCCATCTGATTCCCTGTGATTAATGTTGGTCCAGCCACGCCAGCGCCTGCTCGCCCGCCTCGTCCATCGGCAGGTAGACCAGCAGGCGCGAGCCGTTGCGCGGCGCCGAATACCAGTACATCTGCTGCAGGCTGAATCGCCCGAGCTGCGGGTGGTTAAAATGTTTAATCTGGTTTTCCACGCCGCGCACCTCGTAGCGCTGATGCCACAGCGCTTCAAACTCCGACGAGGCGGCGAAAAAGCGCGCCAGTTTGTTTTCCCACGCCGGATCGCCGCGGTGCTCGGCCATCGCGGCGCGGAAATAGGAGACGAAGGTCGGCAGCACATCGCGATTTTCGATCCGGCTGCGCCAGGTCTCATGGGTCAGATAGAGATAAATGCAGTTGCGATCTTCTTCCGGGAGGGTGGCGAAATCGATGCCCATCAGGCGGCAGAAGCTGTCGTTCCACGCCACAATATCAAAGTTCGGTTTCTGAATGCTGGCCGGCTGCGGCATCAGGCTGTCCAGCATCCGGCGGGTCCCTGGGCTGATGCCTTCGCACACCGTCACCTGGGTGGCTTCCGGCGGGGTCAGCACGGCGAGCACGAACAGATGCCGGGTCTCCAGCGGACTGCACTGCAGGGCATTCGCCACCCCCACCAGCACCGCCTCCGACGGATTCACCTCCCGCCCCTGCTCCAGCCAGGTGTACCAGGTAACGCCGACGTCGGCGAGCATCGCCACCTCTTCCCGGCGCAGACCCGGCGTGCGCCGGCGGCCCACCCGGGGCAACCCCAGGCGCTGCGGATCGAGGCTTTCACGGCGGGCGCGCAGAAAGGCCCCCAGCTGTTTGCGTCGATCGTCCGGCACGGCGATCGTCGACTCCCGTTGCGGCATCGTGGTCATCACCCCTCCAGCATAGTAGTGCCAATACCAGTATAGACAGGAACTGGTACCCGTTTAATTTATCGGTAATGCTACGTCGGTCTGCTGAATGACGCAATGGAGAATCCCATGAATACGTCTGCTGTTTCACCCGGCCGCGCCGGTCTGTTGCTGCTGCTGAGCGGCCAGATGCTGCCGCTTATTGATACCTCGATCACCAATGTGGCGCTGGACGCCATCACCCACACCCTGGCGGCCAGCGCCACGCAGCTGGAGCTTATCGTCGCGCTGTACGGCGTCGCCTTTGCCGTCTGCCTGGCGATGGGCAGTAAGCTTGGCGATAACTATGGCCGCCGGCGCCTGTTTATGTGGGGCGTCGCCCTCTTTGGCATCGCTTCCCTGCTGTGCGGGATGGCGAACAGCATCGGCGCCCTGCTGGTGGCCCGCACCCTGCAGGGCGCCGGGGCGGCGCTGATTGTGCCGCAGATCCTCGCGACCCTGCACGTCACCCTCAAAGGCCCCGCCCACGCCCGGGCCATCAGCCTGTATGGCGGGATCGGCGGGATCGCCTTTATCGTCGGTCAGATGGGCGGCGGCTGGCTGGTGTCGGCGGACATCGCCGGGCTGGGCTGGCGCAACGCCTTTTTTATCAATGTGCCGATCTGCCTGCTGGTGCTGGCTCTGAGCCGCCGCTATGTGCCGGAAACCCGTCGCGAGACGCCGTCGCGGATTGACTGGCAGGGTACGCTGTACCTCGCGCTGATCCTCTGCTGCCTGCTGTTCCCGATGGCCCTCGGTCCGGAGCTGCACTGGCCGCTGTGGCTGCAGCTGATGCTGGTGGCGGTCCTGCCGCTGCTGTTCGCCATGCGTCAGAGCGCCCTGCGCCAGCAGCAGCGTGGCGACCATCCTCTGCTGCCGCCGCGTCTGCTGCAGTTGACCAGCATCCGCTTCGGGATGGCCATCGCCCTGCTGTTTTTCAGCGCCTGGTCCGGCTTTATGTTCTGCATGGCGCTGACCATGCAGGAGGGGCTGGGGATGGCGCCGTGGCAGTCCGGCAATAGCTTTATCGCCCTCGGCGTGGCCTATTTTATTTCGGCGCTGTATGCCCCGCGGCTTATCGCCCGCTACAGCATGGGGCGGATCCTGCTGACCGGTCTGGCGGTGCAGATCGCCGGTCTCCTGCTGCTGTGCGCCACCTTCTCCCGCTTCGGCGTCGCCACCAGCGCCCTGACGCTGGTTCCCGCCACGGCGCTGATCGGCTATGGCCAGGCGCTGATCGTCAACAGCTTTTATCGGATTGGTATGCGCGATATCAGCGCCAGCGACGCCGGGGCCGGGAGCGCAATCCTCAGCACCCTGCAGCAGGCGACCCTCGGTCTCGGACCGGCTATCCTTGGTTCGCTGTTCCTGGCGCTGGCCCGTCGCGGCGGCGGAAACTATCCGCAGGCGCTGATTGATTTTCTGCTGGTCGAGGTGGCCATGATGCTGTTGCTGGGGGCGATAGCGCTGTGGCTGCGCCATCATCTCAACCGACAGCCGGCGACGGTGGCCTCGTAATACCGGCGGCGGTAATTTGCATAATAGCTATCCAGCGGTCATCATACCCGCTGGATATTCAGGAGACGTTATGCAGGAATTAATATCGCAAATTGCCGCCTTAGGAATCGAAATAACCCCCACCCGCTCGCTGATGATTATCTTCGGCATTATCTTGTTCACCGCCGTGGTCGTGCATCTGATATTGCACAAAGTGGTCCTGCGCGCATTTGAAAAACGGGCGCTGGCCAGCAGCCATCTGTGGCTGCAAATCATCACGCAGAATAAACTCTTTCACCGACTGGCCTTTACCCTGCAGGGGATCATCGTCAACGTCCAGGCGGTGCTGTGGCTGCAAAAAGGCAGCGAGGCCGCGGAAATATTAACCACCGTGGCCCAGCTATGGGTGATGATATATGCCATGCTGTCCTTCTTCTCGCTGCTGGATGTCATTTTAAAACTGGCGCAGAAATTTCCCGCCGCCTCTCAGTTGCCGCTGAAGGGCATATTCCAGGGAATTAAGCTGGTGACGGCGATTATTATCGGCATTCTGATTATTTCGCTACTGATAGGCCAGTCGCCGGCGATCCTGATTAGCGGGCTCGGCGCGATGGCCGCGGTGCTGATGCTGGTGTTTAAAGATCCGATCCTCGGCCTGGTGGCCGGTATTCAGCTCTCGGCCAACGATATGCTCAAGCTTGGCGACTGGCTGGAGATGCCAAAGTACGGCGCCGACGGCGCGGTGATCGATATCGGCCTCACCACGGTCAAGGTACGCAACTGGGACAATACCATCACCACCATTCCGACCTGGTCGCTGGTCTCCGACTCGTTTAAAAACTGGAGCGGCATGTCGGCCTCCGGCGGCCGCCGCATCAAACGCAGCCTTAACATCGACACCACCAGCATTCATTTTCTTGACGAACAGGAGCAGCAGCGCCTGATCCGGGCGAAATTACTCAAACCCTATATGGATTCGCGCCACGAGGAGATTAGCGCCTGGAACCAGCAGTACGCCGGGGAACAGTCGGTTCTCAACGAGCGGCGGATGACCAATGTCGGCACCTTCCGCGCCTATCTGCAGGAGTATTTACGCCATCATCCGCGCATCCGCCAGGATATGACCCTGATGGTGCGCCAGCTGGCGCCGGATGCCAACGGCTTGCCGATCGAGATCTACTGCTTCACCAACACCGTGGTGTGGGCGGAATATGAGGGGATCCAGGCGGATATTTTCGACCATGTCTTCGCCGTGGTGGATGAGTTTGGCTTACGCATTCATCAAACGCCCACCGGCAACGATATTCGCGCGCTGACCGGCGCCTTCTCCCGCTGATCCTCAGACGCTGGCGCGGTCTATCACGCGCCAGTCCATCATCACCCGCTCGACGGCAGCGTCGGGATCGTCGATGCGTTTCATCAGTAGAGACACCGCCGTGCGGCCGATCGCCCGGGAGGGCTGTTCGACGGTGGTCAGCTGCGGGGAGACCACTTCCGCCAGCTCGGTGCCATCGAAGCCGATCACCGCGATATCCTCCGGCACCCGCAGTCCGGCCTGGGCGATAGCCCGCAGCGCCCCGGCGGCGAGGGAGTCCGAAACGGCAAACACCGCATCGGGCTTCTCGTCTTGCGACAGCAGTTGCTCCATCGCCCGTTTACCGGCCGCCGCGCTAAGATCCTGCGCGTAGGTCACCTGCTGATACGCCAGACCGTGCACGTGCAGCACGCTTTTATAGCCGCGCTCGCGCAGACGGGCATAGCGATAGCTGAGGTCGTGATTAATGAGCGCGATGCGTCGGCGGCCGCTATCGGCCAACCGGGATACCGCCCCCTGAGCCGCCTCAACGTCGTTAATCCCGACGCAGGAGATGCTGCCGGTGTCGGCATACTCCGCGCACTGCACCCAGGGCGCGTCGCCAATCATGGTGGTCAATTCCGGCAGGCTGGAGAGCGCGTTCATGGTAATAATGCCGTCGACCATTTTGCCGGAGAGCAGCTGCAGGCCCGAGGTCGAGCGGGCCAGATCCGACCCGGAGTTACACAGCAGAATGCGGTAGCCATTCTTCTCCGCCTCTTCTTCTATCCCCTTCACCACCTCGGCGCAAAAGGGGTTAGCGATATTGGAGACCATCACCAGGATCATATTGCTGCGGGCGGTTCGCAGCTGACGCGCCAGCAGGTTCGGCTGATAGTTGCTCTCTTTGATCGCCTGCAGCACGCGCTCACGGTTTTTGGCTTTTACCGTATCGCTGTTGTTCAGCACCCGCGACACCGTGGCCACCGAGACGCCGGCCAGACGAGCAATTTTCTGAATAGACATAAACCCTGCACTTCCTGCGATAGAGGTGGATCCTGCAGGCTATCATAAATGACCTCTGATTGGCCTGCCAGCCTGGCGCGAAAGCGTAGCTCAGCGAGACGGTGTCCCGGGAAACTATTAATAATCAGGGCTTCTCTCCCGCCCCGTTAACGCGCATCCTTTTGCCGTTTCATATTCTCATTAGCGCAGGAGGCGCAACAGACCGCCTGCGCCCCATTTTTTCTTTTATGATTAAGGATGATATCCCCATGAGGCTCTCCACCGCGGTTCTCGCCCTCAGCTGTGCCCTGGCAACGATCACCGGCTGCACCTCGTCAAAATCGTCACCGGAACGCCATGCCTACGCCTTCGTCGCCCACCGCTCCGATTTTGTCGGCGGCAACTTCACCGTCAACCGCCAGGAAAATTACCGTTTAAACCTGCCGACCTTTACGGCGATGTATGCCCGCGGACAGCAGGATAAAGCCGCTGGCATGAGCGAAAGTGATGCCCGCCGCACCGCGGAAGCCATCAAACAGCAGGCGGCGCAGGGCACCCGCACCGAGCACGCCTTCACCGGCAATGCCAGCGACAAATGGGATAATGCGATGGAAAATAAAGATGCCGTCCTGTTCGGCAACGAGCTCTCCGGTGCCTATCTCGACGGCTATCTTGGGGTGAAATAATCCTGCGCCCCGCCTGCGCTCAGCGTTCGACGCTGACCCAGCGCTGCTGCTGATGGCTTTTGACGATCGCCTCGATGATGTACATCACATCGGCGCCGTCGTCGAAAGCGGCGAAGCGCCGGGCCCCGGCCGCCGGCATCTTCCCGGCGCGCACCGCCTGATAAAAATGCCCCATCATATTCTTAAAAGCGTCCGGCCAGCCCTCAATATGGCCGCCGGGGTAATGGGCGCTGTCAGCGATTTCCGGCCGCAGCAGGCTCGGGTCATCGCTGAGCAGGCGATCCGGCTGCTCGCGGTGGCCGATCCACAGCCGCTGGGGCACTTCCTGATCCCAGGCCAGAGAACAGAGGCTGCCGTTAATCTCCACCGCCAGACGGTTTTTCCGCCCGGCGCTCACCTGAGAGACCATAAAGCTGCCCTTGCTGCCATCGTCAAAACGCAACAGCACCGAGCCAAAGTCCTCGGTATCGACAGGCCGCGTTTCATATGCCTGCGCCTCGTGAACGGCGCTGAAGGTCGCTTTGCCATTGACCGGCGCTTTACGCGTTGGCCAGACGATAGACAGATCTGCCATCACCTCGACAATCCGCCGACCGGTCATAAACTGCACGGTATCGCACCAGTGGGAGCCGATGTCGGCCACCGTCCGCGACGCGCCGCCCTGCGCCGAATCGACCCGCCAGTTGTAGTCGGTCTCCAGCAGCATCCAGTCCTGCAGATAGCTGCCGTGGGCCGCGAAGATTCTGCCGACCTCGCCATGGCGGATCATCGCCGCCGCCTGCTGGACCATAGCGAACTGGCGATAGACGAAGCTGACGCCATGCACCACGCCGGCCCGGGCGGCAAGCGCCACCAGCTCCCGCGCCTCCTCCGCCGTCATACACAGCGGCTTTTCCGAGAAGACGTGCAGCCCGGCGGCGAGGATCTGCCGGTTAATCTGGGCATGCAAATGGTTCGGCGTACAGTTATGCACCACCTGCAGCCCCGGATGGGCCAGCAGCGCCTCCACGCTGTCGTAGGCATGGGCAATGTTCAACGCCTGCGCCTTGCGCTGCGCCGCCTCAAGGCGGCTGTCGCACAGCGCCACCACCTCGACATCTCCCAGCCGCCGGAGCGCCTCCAGATGCGCCGGGCCAATAAACCCTGCCCCGATAATCGCGACCTGAATCATGTTATTCCCTCCCGCCGGCGGCAAAGTCATCGAAGGCCCGTCCGGCAACGGGAATGATATGGCGGCGGATAAACTCGCTGCCCTCGCGCGCGCCGGTCTCACTATCCTTCAGGCAGCACTCCCACTCCAGCACCGCCCAGCCGGCAAAATCATATTCGGTCAGCTTACTGAACACCCCTTTGAAGTCGATCTGTCCGTCGCCGGGAGAGCGGAAACGCCCGGCCCGCTGCTGCCAGGGCTGGTATCCACCGTAGACGCCATTGCGCCCGTTGCGGCGAAATTCGGCGTCCTTGACGTGAAACGCTTTAATACGCGCATGATAGATATCGATATAGGCCAAGTAGTCCATCTGCTGCAGATGCAGGTGGCTCGGGTCATAGAGCATATTGCAGCGCGGATGGTTATCCACCAGCGCAAGAAAACGCTCAAAGGTCACGCCATCGTGCAGGTCTTCGCCGGGGTGGATCTCATAGCAGACATCGACCCCCTGCTCGTCGAAGAGGTCCAGCAGCGGCCGCCAGCGCCGGGCCAGCTCGGCAAAGGCCTCATCCAGAAGCGGCTGATTGTGCGGCGGCCACGGATAAAAAAAGGGCCATGCCAGCGCCCCGGAAAAGGTCGCGTGCGCCTGCAGCCCCAGGCGGCCGGAGGCTACCGCCGCCTGGCGCACTTTCTCCACCGCCCAGCGCTGGCGCGCCTGCGGATCGCCATGCAGCGCCGCCGGGGCAAAGGCATCAAACGCCGCGTCATACGCTGGATGCACCGCCACCAGCTGTCCTTCAAGGTGAGTGGACAGCTCGCTGATCACCAGCCCATGCTCCGCCAGGATGCCGCTGACCTCGTCGCAGTAGGTCTGGCTCGCCGCCGCCCGCTCGACATCAAAAATCGCCGGGTGGTTGCAGGGGATCTGCAATGCCTTGTACCCCAGGCCGGCGGCCCACTGCGCTATCCCCGCCAGGGTGTTGAACGGCGCCTGCGGCCCGATAAACTGCGCCAGAAAAATGCCCGGTCCCTTAATCGTTTTCATACCCCCTCCTGAAAAATTAGTGCGGCTCTTTCTCGTTGTACTGGAAAGAGAAAAGGAAAATCAGCGCGATAACCGCGGCGGCCACCGCCGGGATCCACCAGAAGGTCACCCAGGCCTGAGGCACGCTCTGGCCGGCCACCAGATGGTTATACAGCGCGCCGGAGATCTGCGAGCCCAGCAGCATGCCGATCCCGTAGGTGAACATCACAATCATGCTCTGCGCCTGGCCTTTTACCTTCTCGCCCGCCACGCGGTCGGTGTAGATAAAGCCAACGACAAAGAAAAAGTCATAGCACACGCCGTGCAGCAAAATGCCCAGATAGAGCAGGAAGCGCCCCTCCTCGCTGACTCCGAGAGCGAAAAAGGCGTAGCGGACGAACCACGCCGCCATGCCGATGAGCAGCATGTATTTCACCCCGAGGCGACGGAACAGCAACGGGATCACCAGCATAAAGACGATCTCTGACATCTGGCCGAAGGACATCGCGGTGCTGACATCTTTGACGCCGGCATCCGCCAGATACGACGCGGTATAGGCGTAATAGGTGCCTAACGGCACGGAAATTAAGGTGGCGCAGAGGGAGAAAATCAGGAAATGGCGGGTTTTCAGCAGCGCGAAGGCGTCCGCGCACAGCAGGTCGCGAAACTGAACCGGCATGCCTTTGGCCGGCGCCGGGGTGTGCGGCAGCGTCAGGCTGTAGAGCGCCAGCGCGACCGAACAGAGCGCCGCCAGCGTGAAGATGCCGGTGGTATCAGAGATACCGGTCACCCCGATGCAGATCCCGGCGATAATCCAGCCGATGGTGCCGAACACGCGGACCACCGGGAAGGTTTTATCGACATTGGCCAGGCTGTGGAAGGCGATATTGTTGGTCAGCGCCAGGGTCGGCATATAGCACAGCGTATAGCCGAACAGCAGGCCAATCAGCAGCGCGCCGTTCTGCGCCACCAGCGCCTGCGGGACAAACCACAGGATCGCCGCCCCGGCCAGGTGCATCACCGCCATCACCTTCTGCGAGGCGAAAAAGCGATCCACCAGCATCCCCAGCACAAAGGGAGACAAGATGGAGGCGATCGGCCCGGCGGAGAACGCATCGCCGATCAGCAATGACATCTCATAGCGGGTCATCACCAGCCCCAGGGTCACCGACCAGCTGCCCCAGATAAAAAACTGCATAAACATCATTAACGACAGCCGCGGCACCAGAAAACGGTGGCTCACGCGGACACTTTCCCGACCTTCTGTTGTTGTGACCATGTTGCTCGCCCTCAGAAAAGTAATCGATTACAAAACCACTCAAAACAAAAGTAATCGATTACAAAAAGAAGATCGCCAGGCAAATGCGCCGCCTGCGAAGAGGATCACAATAAAAAGGCAGGCAGCCCCGCCGGACGGCGGGGCATCTCGCTTACGCCGGGCGGCGCAGCAGTTTGAAGGCGATAAACAGGAACAGGATCCACACCGGCAGCAGGATCGCCGACAGACGCATGCCGTCGATAGTGCACATCAGCGCCAGGATCAGCCCAAGGAAAGCAATGCAGAAGTAGTTGCTGGCGGGCGCCAGCAGCGCTTTGAACTTCGATTCGCGCCCTTTGCGGCGCTGGGCGGCGCGGAACTTCAGGTGCGCCATACAGATCATGATCCAGTTCAGCAGCAACGTCGCCACCACCAGGGCCATCAGCAGCCCCAGCGCTTCATGCGGCAGCAGGTAGTTCAGCACCACCACCAGCGAAGTGATAATTCCGGAGAGCAGCAGGGAGTTCACCGGCACGCCGCGCTTGCTGACGCGGGCGAGAAATTTCGGCGCATTACCCTGCACCGACAGGCCGAACAGCATCCGGCTGTTGGAGTACACGCCGCTGTTATACACCGACAGCGAGGCCACCAGAATGACGAAGTTCAGCGCGGAGGCCACCAGGTTGCTGTCCAGATTATGGAAAATCATCACAAACGGGCTGCTGTCGGATTTGATCTCCACCCACGGGTAGAGCGCCAGCAGCACCACCAGCGAACCGATATAGAACAGCAGGATACGATAGACCACCTGATTGACCGCTTTTGGAATGCTCTTTTCCGGGTTTTGCGCTTCGGCGGCGGTAATGCCGATAAGCTCCAGCCCGCCGAAGGAGAACATGATCACCGCCAGCGACAGAATAAGTCCGTGCCAGCCGGTGGCGAGGAAGCCGCCGTGTTTCCACAGATTGTCGAACCCGGCTTTGCTGCCGCCGTGGCCGCCGAACAGCATCCACAGGCCGAAGGCAATCATGCCGATAATCGCCAGCACCTTGATCAGCGCGAACCAGAACTCCGCTTCGCCATACAAGCGTACGTTGACCAGGTTGACGGCGTTAATAATGATGAAGAAAGCCGCCGCCCAAACCCAGGTGGGCACGTCAGGAAGCCAGTACTGCATATAGATCCCGGCGGCGGTCAGCTCCGCCATCCCTACCAGCACGAACATCACCCAGTAGTTCCAGCCGGAGAGAAAGCCGGCGAACGGCCCCCAGTATTTATAGGCAAAGTGGGCAAAGGAACCGGATACTGGCTCTTCCACCACCATTTCGCCCAGCTGGCGCATGATCAGAAAAGCGACAATCCCGGCCACGGCGTAGCCCAGTAAGACCGCCGGACCGGCCATCTGGATAGCGGGACCAATGCCGAGAAACAGGCCGGTGCCAATGGCGCCGCCAAGGGCGATAAGTTGAATGTGACGGTTCTGTAAACCGCGATGAAGCGTCGGGCCACTTTCCGTGACGGTCTCCGACGACGTTGACGCGTCTTTCACGTCGTTCCCCTGTGTGTTTTTGTGAAGGGGCACCTTTTATCACTTAGGGGGGATTGTCGCAAGTTGCGTGGGGCGAGCGTCAGCCGCCCGCCCCGCTTTTTTTAGCGTCAGAAGTCGTAGCTCATTGAGACGCGGACGGTACGCGGATCGCCTTCGAACAGGTAAGTACCGGTATCGTCAATGCCAGACCAGTACTTCTCGTTGGTCACGTTGGTCACCCCGACGCGCCAGATCATTTCGTTCTGGTCGGCGTTCAGACGCATACGATAGCGCAGGCCTAAATCCAGGGTGGTGTAGCTATCCAGCTTCTTGGTATTGGCCGCATCGGCATACTGCGAGCCGCTATGATTGACGCGCGCGGTGGCGGTCAGGCCTTCCACCGGCTTGATGTCATATTCGGCGCCGAGTACCGCGTAGAAGTTAGCCACCCCGATGGCATCTTTACCGTCGGTTGCGCCTTCAGCGGTTTTAGTCTGTTTGGCATCCAGCCAGACGGTACTGGCGTTAAGACGCAGTCCCAGCATCGGCTCGCCAAAGACGTTCATCTCTACGCCGCGGTTACGCTGCTCGCCGTCGAGGCCGTAATTGCCAGCGGTATCGGAAATGGCGTTCGGTTTTTTGATTTCAAACAGCGCCAGCGATCCTCCGATCGTACCGTAGTCGATCTTGACGCCCACTTCGTCCTGCTTCGAGTGCGCGATCCCGGTACTCTGCCCGGCATTGGCCGCCGTCGTCGGCGCCACAGAGCCCGGCTGCAGCGCTTCGGTATGGTTAGCATACAGCGACAGCTGCTCCCACGGCTTGTACACCAGGCCAAACGTCGGCATCCAGCGGCTTTGGGTATAACGCGAAGAGGTATCTTCCAGCCCGGTGGCGTTGCTGTAGTTGCGCACAACCACTTTCTGATGACGAGCAGCGGCGGTAAACAGCACTTTATCGTTAAAGAAGCCGAGGGTATCACTCAGCAGCCAGCCCTGCGTACGGCTGCGCGAGGTGACCAGCGGATCGTGGTAGTTGCCGCCAAAATAGGCGTTATCCGGCATCGCCACATCATGGTTGTCATAGATATTAGTGGTCGGGTTTCTGGCCGACATCCGCCAGGCGGTCGCATCGGTATGCACCTGCGCCGCATAGCCGAGGTTCACCTTATGCGAAATCGCGCCGGTATTGAAATCGCCGCGTACCCCGCCCATGCCGCTGATCGCGTCGATAATGCGGTTAGTATCCAGGCGGCCCACCGTCGCATCGCCGTTTTTATTCAGAAGCTTCGGCGCGCTGTAGGTACCAATTTCATGCGAATGCTGGCCGCCGAGGGCGCTGTATACCGTCCAGCTATCGGTCAGGTCATATTCTGCCTTCGCCATGCCGAACTCGCTTTCAATATCGCTATAGCCCCACTTCTGGCTGTAGTTTTTGCTGTTGTCCGGCAGCGCCGGAACGAAATCCACGCCGCTGATATTGACGCCCATCGTACCGCCGTGGAACGTTTTCTTCTGATAGCCGAAATCGAGCGAGGAGCGGAAACGGTCGCCGCGGTAATCAAGCCCCAGCGAAGCCAGCGTGGTACGGCGTTTATCATTATCGATAGCGCCTTCACCCTCGCGGTGCACCAGGTTGACCCGGGCGCCGAACTGGTTGTTGTCGCCGAAACGGCGCCCCAGGTCGAGGGTGCCGCCCACCTGAGAATCAGAGGTATAGTCGACGCCAACGCGTGCGGTCGGCAGATCTTCCGCCCGCTTCGGCTCGAGGTTAATCATCCCGCCGACGCCGCTGCTGGCCGCGCCGTTAAGCAGGCTGTTAGCCCCTTTGAAAATTTCAACGCGCTCCAGCATCTGGGTGTCCATCACCTGACGCGGCACCACGCCCGCCAGGCCGCCCATCGTCATGTCATCGCCATCGAGCTTAAACCCGCGGATTCGATAGGTCTCGGCGAAGTTGCCGTAGCCCTGTACGGCTTGCACGCCAGCTTCGTTACTGACGACATCGGCGATAGTTTTCGCCTGCTGATCCTGAATCAGCTTCGAGGTATAGCCGATGACGTTAAACGGGACGTCCATCGCTTTTTGTTCGCCAAGCATCCCCAGACGGCCGCCGTGGGCGATCTGGCCATCGAGGAATGCCGGAACCACCAGGTCGCCGCCGGATTTAAAATCGCTGGTTTCGTTAGCCTCGACGATGAGGGTCTCTTCGCCAGGCTGCTTCGCGGCGGCAACGTCCGCGGCCATCGCCGTTTGACTGGCGGCGCCGATGGCTAAGGCCAGCAGCGTTTTACGCAGCGGGAAGGATGAATAGTGCGTGGTGTGCATAATTTGCCCCATGGATGAGGATAAATGAATCAAAGGGCCCGTCGCCGGACCCGTTATTTTTATTGCGCGTTCAGGTCGATACGTACGACGCTGTCCGGGCCTTTAGTGGAGTGGTCTTTATTGAAGGGCTGTTTGACGGTGACAAACAGCGTCTGACCATCGGCGGAAAGCAGCAGGCTGTTGGGATTGGCCGGCAGCGCCCAGCTTTTCTTCAGCGTGTAGCGGCTGGCGTCAAGGCTGATGACCTTGCCGGATTCACGCTGTGAAATATAAATTTCGTGGCGTTTCTTATTGAACTGCACCGCCAGCGAATCGCCGACGTCGAGCTGTTTAAGCAGCTTGCCGCTGTGGATATCCAGCACCAGAGTGGTTTTCGCTTTCGAGTTGTCGGTCACGAACAGACGGCCGGTGTCGCTATCTTCGGCCATATTAAGCAGCAGCGCCGGCTTGTCGCCCAGCGGCTTCCAGCGCTGTTCAATGCGTTGGTTACGCGGGTTGATCACCAGAATTTCACCGCTGCCGTTAGCGGCGTACACGCGACCGGTTTGCGCGGAGTAGTGCAGGCCGGTCATCCATTTACCGGTATTTTTAATCCGCGTTTTCAGCTTCAGGGTTGTGGCGTCAACCACCCAGATTTGCGCCGGGTCGGCGACCGCGCCAACGTAGAGAGTATTATTCAGCAACAGCAGCTGACGGGCCCCATAAGGGCGACCTTTTTCATTGCGCTCGCTGAACAGCAGGCGGTTTTTTACCTTGCCGGTGGCGGTGTCGATAGCGCTGATGCCGCCGTCCAGCGAATTGCTGACATACAGCGTTTTACCCTCCGCAGAGAGCTGTAAAGCGAAGTTTTTCAGATCGGTATGCGTCAGGCCGATGGTATTGAGGGTGTGCGGATCCAGTGTGTAAACCGCCCCGCCCTGTACATTTTTAAAGCCTTCAGCGCTGGCGACGTACAGCGCATCACCCTGCGGGCTTAACGCCATCTCGTACAGCCCTTCCGCTAGCTGGCGCTGCAGCGGTTGCGCCACGTTAGGGACTGGCGAGTCGACAACCGGTTGGGAAACGGCAGAGGAATGAGGCGTCGCGCAGCCGCTTAACGCCGCGCTGATGGCCAGCGTCAACGCCGGAAGTGTGTATTTCATTGGATCAACCCTATAAAAAATCAATGACCCGATGGACGCGCAGCGGCCGATATTGTGTGTTTCCAGCCTGCTGTCTTTACGTCACCCTACGCCTTCGCGACTCTTAGTGAACGACTCACTGGCGCAGCTCGAACCTTGCCAAAATTACGAATGAAAAAGAGAATGAGAACTATACTCATTATCTAATGTCAAACAAGTCCTGGCGGGCAAAAAAGATAATCTGCTGATTTTTTTTACGGCAATGGCGGATTAGGAGGGGAAGAAAGGATCCGTGACGGGAAAAGCGTCCCGGAAGCGATGCCGTGCACCGCCCGGATTGCAGGCCAGAAGGCACACAATGTGTTGCCTATCTGGCGCAAAGCGACACATGACAGCGCTATGTCGCTGAACGGCGATTAATAGCGCACCATCACCGACTTCAGCTCCGTATAATCATCGATAAACGCGCTGCCGAATTCGCGCCCGATGCCCGAGCCCTTCATGCCGCCGAACGGTACCGCCGGGTCGAGGAAGGTATGCATATTGACCCATACGATGCCGGCCTCAATCGCCTCCGAGTAGCGTAGCGCCTGACGAATATTATCCGACCAGACGCTGGCCGCCAGGCCATACGGTGAGGCATTAATTCGTGCCAGCGCCTCTTCTTCACTGCAATAGCCGATAAAACTGCACACCGGACCGAAGGTCTCCTCGCGCATCAGGGTGCTCTCTTCGCTGCGCACTTTGACCGCGGTCGGCTGCAGGAAATAGCCCTCCCCCGGTAGCGCTTCGCCGCCGCAGACGATGGTATCGCCCTCGTCGCGGGCGGTCTGAATGAGCCGCAAAACTTTGTCATACTGCTGGCCGTTGGCCAGCGGCCCCATCAGCGTCCGTTCATCCAGCGGCGACCCCGGCGCAAAAGCGCTGAGCTTGTCTTTCAGCAGCGCCAGTACCGCATCCAGTTTTCCCTGTGGCAGATAAAAACGTTCCGCAGCGGCGCAAATCTGCCCCTGGTTCAGGTAGCCAGCTTCAATAATGCCGTTGACCATCGCCTCCGGCGTCAGGTCATCGAGGAACAGCGCGGCGTTTTTGCCCCCCAGCTCAAGGGTCACCCGTTTACCTGACGCGCTGGCCGACTGCTGGACTTTTTCACCGGTGGCCACCGAGCCGGTGAAGCTCACCTTGGCGCAGGCCGGATGCGTAATCAGCCGCTGGGCAATCTCGCCGCCGGCGCCGTTGACCACGTTAATCACCCCATCCGGGATACCCACCGCTTTTGCCAGCTCCGCCACGCGCAGCAGCGTCAGCGGCGTATATTCGCTCGGCTTGAGGACGATGGTGCAGCCGCAGACCAGGGCCGCCGCCAGCTTCCAGATGGCAATCATGATGGAGAAGTTCCACGGCACGATGCCAACCACCACCCCCAGCGGCTGGCGGCGGGTAAAGGCGGTATATTTCTCCCCGGCCATCGATGGCAGCGAGACATCCAGCGTTTCACCGGTGACTTTCCCCGCCCAGCCGGCGAAGTAGCGCAGGAACGCCACCGACTGGTCCAGCTCGAGCATCCGCGCCAGCGTGATAGTTTTGCCGGAACAGAGACTTTCCAGCTGCGCCAGCGCTTCGCGATGCTCTGCCAGCGTGTCCGCCAGCTTCAGCAGCAGCGCGCCGCGCGCCAGCGTCGGCATCTCGCGCCACTGACTAAACGCCTGGCGGGCGCTCTCCATAGCGCGATCCGCCTGGTCACTATCCGCCGCGGTGACCTCGGCAATCGCCCGCCCGGTCGCCGGGTTGATCACCGCGAACGGCGCGCCGCGGCCCGCCTCACGTTGACCGGCAATAAACTGCCCGTGCGGCTGGCGTAAGAAGGCGGTCACTTCCGCCAGTAAGGTTATCTCGCTCATCGTCAGCACCCGTTTTTCAGCAAAGTTAACCCATCACAGCACGGCTTCCCGCCGCAGCCTATCGTTCTAAAGAACGTCATTCTTCCGGACGATATTCAACGCCCGCGCGGCGTGCTGTGATGAGGGTCTTGAGCCAGGCAAGACCACAGGGTAACGCGATGAACATCAAGATCGATGCGCTGAACTACTACGGCGCGACGAAGAAATATCACCTCCATTTCCCGGCGCTACGGGAAGATATTGAAGCCGATGTGGTAATTATCGGCGGCGGCTTCTCTGGCATTAACACCGCCCTTGAGCTGGCGGAACAGGGGATCACCAACGTGGTAGTGCTGGAGGCGCGCCATCTCGGCTACGGCGGCACCGGGCGCAACGGCGGCCAGGTGATGGCCGGTATCGGCCACGATATCGAAGCGGTAAAAAAGCACGTCGGCAAAGAGGGGCTGGAGACGCTGTTTAAAATCGCCAACCTCGGCGCGGGCATCATTCGCGAACGCATCCGCAAATACAACATCGACGCCGATTTCGTGCCCGGCTACGGCTATCTCGCTTATAACCAGCGACAGCTTAAAACGCTGCGCCAGTGGGAGAAGGAGTTTAAAGCCGCTACCCCGGATGAAGAGATCGAACTGTATACCGGAAAAGAGGTGCAGCAGGTGGTGGGCTCCGAGGTCTACTGCGGCGCGCTGAAACATATGGGCGGCGGCCAGATCCATTCACTCAATATGCTGCTTGGTTCGGCGCAGGCCGCGCACTCGCTGGGGGTGAAGATTTTCGAATCCTCACCGGTAGTGGAAGTGAATTACGGCAAACAGGTACGAGTGCGCACCGCGATGGGCAGCGTCAAAGCCGCCAAACTGCTGTGGGCCTGCGACAGCTTCCTCAACAATATGGAGCCGGAGATCTACAACAAGACGCTGGTCACTTACTCCTACCAGGTGTCGACCGAGCCGCTCTCCGATGAACTGATCGAACGCATCAGCCCGCTGCGCGGCGCCTTCAGCGATATTCGCCCGGTAATTAACTACTACCGCGTCACCCGGGAAAACCGCCTGCTGTTCGGCAGCGCCACCCGCTTTGTGGAGTATACGCCGAACGATTTCGCCGCCTGGAATCGCACCTTGCTGGCGGAGGTCTTCCCCTATCTCAGGGATGTGAAGATCGATTTCGCCTGGGGCGGGCCGATGGCCTGTAGCGCCAATCTGTTCCCGCAGATCGGCACCCTACGCGATCACAACAACGTCTTTTACGTCCAGGGGTACTCCGGCTTCGGCGTCACCCCGTCGCACATCGTGTGCAAAATCCTCGCCGAAGGGATCAACGGCGGTTCCGACCGCTATCGCCTGCTGAGCAGCATCCCCCACGCGACCATCCACGGTCGTGACAGTCTGCGCTTGCTATTAGTCACGGCCGGAAAACTGATGCATCAAACCGCCGGTTTCTGGAAAGGCCGGAGTTAACCAGGAGAACGCTATGCACGCTTTTAAACTTAAACACCCGGTACCTGATCTGCAGCCGATCGGCAGCGTCAGCCTGCTCGGCGCGACGCCGACCGCTGGCGACCCGCAGGTAGCGGGCGCGATGATCTACGGCGAGCCGCAGGACGCCTTTACCTGCGGACTGTTTTCGTCCACTGAGGGGAGCTTTACCATGACCTATCCGTTTACCGAGCACGCCACCGTGCTGGAGGGCGAAGTGGAGCTGACCGTCGCCGGCGGCGAGCCGCAGCGCTTTGCGCCGGGCGACAGCTGGTTTGTTAAACAGGGCACCGAAGTAGAGTGGAAAATTCTGACGCCGCGCTTTGTGAAGCACTACCTGGCGAACGTCGAGACCCGCTAACAAACTGATAATGCCCGGCGGCGCATTACGCCTTCTCCGGGCTACCAAATCGCACAGCGCTGTAGCCCCGGTAAGCGGCAGCGCCACCGAGGGGTTTGAGGCCAAATTAAAGGCAGGCCGCACGGACCGTAGGCCGGATAAGGCGCAGCCGCCATCCGGCAGAAACAGGCGCAACGTGGCAAGACGGATGGCCCCGGTTTTCGGGGTCATATTGTTTATCCGCCGCGACATTCATCGACTGCGTCACAGAATCATGCGCCGCCCTCCACCTTCCGGACGATATTCGTTGAGCAGGATGCCCGCCTAAATTATGACTATCCGGGAGTGGCGCTGGCTATTCCCTGCCCTACCCCATTATTGTGCAGAGGTTGACTATGTTTAGTAACAGACTCGCCAGCCATCTTGAGCGCGGCGTCGTCGGCTTCCCGACCACCCTCGCCAGCTCCGTCGGGCTGATCATGGCCAGCCCGGTGATCCTGACGGTCACCAGCGGCTTCGGCATGGGCGGCGATACCTTCGCGCTGGCGGTACTGCTGGCCTTTATTATGATGCAGGCGCAGGTCACCACCTTTGCCGAGGCGGCGACGCTCATTCCCACCACCGGTTCGGTGTACGACTATATCTCCTGCGGCATGGGCCGCTTCTTCGCTATCACCGGCGCGCTGTGCGCCTATCTGATCGTCCATATCTTCGCCGGGACGGCGGAGACGATCCTGGCGGGCATTATGGCGCTGGTGAACTTCGAGTCGATTAACGCCCAGATGGCCGCTCACCAGAATACCTGGATGGTGGGCGTCGGCATGGTGGTGATTTTCGGCTTGCTCAACGCCATCGGCGTGGAAATCTTCGGCAAGGTCGAAGTGGTGCTGACCTTCGGCATGTGGACCACGCTGACCATTTTCGGCCTGTGCGGCATTTTTATGGCGCCGGTCACCCATCTGTCCGGCTGGTTCGGCACGCCGCTGAACGTTAGCGATATCAACGGCCTGTTCGGCTATATCGGCATGGCGATGTTTATGTTCGTCGGTTGCGAACTGGTGACGCCGATGGCGCCGGAGATCAAACAGGCCCACCGCACCATACCGCGGGCGATGGCGCTGGGCCTGCTGGGGGTCGCCAGCTGCATGTTTATCTACGGCGCGGCGATCAACCGCCAGGTGGAGAATACCGTGCTCGACGCGGCCAACAACGTCCATCTGCTGGATACACCGATGGCGATCCCGGCCTTCGCCGAACGGGTGATGGGCCACGCCGGCCAGTACTGGCTGGGGGTCGGGCTGCTGTTGGCCGGCTGCGCCACCATCAATACGCTGATGGCCGCCGTGCCGCGTATTATCTACGGCATGGCGCTGGACGGCGCGCTGCCCCGTTTCCTGACCTGGCTGCATCCGCGCTTTAAGACACCGGTGATCGCCATTGCCATCGGGGTGGCGATCCCTTGCCTGCACGCCTGGTATCTGAACGGCGATCTGGACCGCATCGTGCCGCTGATCCTCGCCGCGGTCTGCGCCTGGGGCGTCGCCTATCTGCTGGTTACTCTGTCGGTGGTGATGCTGCGCATTCGCCGCCCGGACCTGCCGCGCGCCTACCGCTCGCCGTGGTTCCCGCTGCCGCAGATTATCTCCAGCGTCGGGATCATCATCGCTATCGTCAATATCACGCCGCCCGGGATGGACAGCCGCCAGGTGCTGGTGCCTTTCGGCATAATGCTCGGCCTGACCGCCGCTTACGCCCTGTTCTGGACGGTGTGCGTGCAGCGCGTCAATCCGTTCAAGCCGCTGGTAGTGGAAGAGGTGGTGGAGCGCGCCATCAACAATTATGAAAAACAGACCCGCGGGGAGATGACGCCAGATGTCCTCCGTCCCCTGGTTTGAAACGCCGTTAATGAACGCGGTGCAGCGCGATCTGGCGGGCTGGCCCAGCGAAAAGCTGAGCGAACGCAGCGCGCTGCTGCGCTTGAACGACGCCACCGCCGTCACCTTCAGCGTACGTCAGAAGCGGCTGTTTATGGCCAGCATTCACAGCTGCGAGTTTGTCGTCGAGGGGCCGGTGACCCGGCCCGTGCGCGGTAACATTCGCGCCCATCAATCCGGCTGGTGGAAACGCCAGCCGATCCGCTTTATCGGCGGCAAAGACAGCGCGGAACTCGCTGGCTATCTCAACGGTTTTCCTAATCTCCAGCAGACCTTAAGCGAGCTGGATTACCGCCGCTTTTCGCTGACCTTTGATAGTAGCGGCTGGCGCTGCAGCATTGAACCCTGGGCCGCCAGCGAAGTGGTCTGTAAAATGCCGCCGCTGCGCCGTTATCTGCGGCTGGAAGCGCAGCAGCGGATGCTGCTGCTCAGCGTGCTGGCGATGGTTAATCAGGCGGTAAGTCAGTGGATGCATGAGTGAGCCGGATGCCCGCGCCATCACGCGCCGATCAGACTCTCCAGAGGAATGCCGAACTGTGCGTGAAGCCGGCGAATCATCGGGAGCGTCAGGTTGCGCGTACCATTGAGAATTTCATACACGCGATTCGATTTACCAATCGCCGGCTCCAGATCTTTGACGGTCAGCCCCTGCTGCTCCATGCGAAACTTGATCGCCTCTATCGGCGTCGGCGGCTCGATGGGATAGTGCTTTTTTTCATATTCAGCAATCAGCAGGCACATCACCTCAAAAAAATCCCCTTCCGGCGTGTCCGGCGCAGGTTCATTATCAAAAAAAGGTTCAACCGCGCGTAACGCGGCCTCGTAATCTTGTTCAGTGCGGATAGGCTTCACATTCATCATTTACTTCCTCTCTATCGTCTCAGCGTTTATCTCGTCATATTCCTTATGCGAACCGATAAACTTAACGAACACCCACCCCCGCAGATAAGCAACGGCTACGATTAACCGGTAATCATTTCCTTTAATGTTGAATACCACCCGCTTATTTTTCAGAATACTTGCGCTGCGGTATTGGTCCTTTATCTCCGCCGGGGTTTTCCAGTCTGCTTTTGTCGCTTCGTCTACCCAGGCCTTTAGCGGTTGTTCAGCGTCGGGATTCTCCGCCCAGAAGTCCCTTAAGGTTTTCACTGAGATTATCTTCATGGGCAGAGACTAGTCCCATTTCGGGACTAAGTAAAGTAAAAGTCCCATATTGGGACTTTAGGGATCAACGTGAGCGTGAGCGACTATAGCAGACCAAACTGCTGCGCCAGCCGATCGATGGCCTGGCGCTGGAACTGCGCGAACGTGGCGCGCGGCTGCTGCTGCTGAATAAATTCCAGCAGCGGATCCTGGACCTCAGTGCGGATGCCGCTCAGGGCTTCCATCACCGCCAGGCCGCAGAACGGCACGTAGGATTCGGCGTAGCCGCCCTCGTGCACCATCACCAGTTTCCCGCCGCACAGGCGATCCGCCGCCTGCTGGACCTGTTCGGTCATCGCCCGGAAGCTATCGCTGTGCAGCTGCATCCGCGCTAATGGATCCATGGCGTTGGCGTCATAGCCGCAGGCGATGATGATCAGCTCCGGCTCAAAACGCGCCAGCGCCGGAATAACGATAGTTTCCAGCGCATAGCGCCAGCTGTCATCCCCCGCCCCGGCCAACAGCGGAATATTGATGTTGTAACCTTCGCCCGCGCCCACGCCGCGATCGTCCTCGCCGGCGTAGCCCGGCGGGAAGCAGCCGTCCTGATGCAAGGAGATAGTCAGTACGTCGTCGCGCTGCAGGTAGATATGCTGGGTGCCGTTGCCGTGGTGAACATCCCAGTCAATGATCGCCACCTTGCCCAGCCCCAGCTGCGCTTTCGCTCGCTCGACGGCAATGGGAATATTGGCGAGGAAACAAAATCCCATCGACTGGTCCGGCAGGCAGTGGTGTCCGGGCGGGCGCGACAGCGAATAGGCGTTATCCAGCTCCCCCTTCAGCACCGCTTCCACCGCCGCACAGGCCAGCCCGGCGGAAAGACAGGCAATTTCATAACTGCCCGGCCCCAGCGGCGCCTCTTTGCCGAGCATGCCGCCGCCGTTATCGCTTATCGCCTTGAAGCGCTCCAGATAGCTGTCGGGGTGGATCCGCCGCAGGTCCTCAAGGCTCGCCGGCGCCGCGCTGCGCAGCGCCAGCTGCGGCGTCAGCCCGGAGACATCCATCAGGTTTTTCATCCGCCGTTTGGTCTCTGGCGATTCAGCATGACCGCCGCCGGCGGGCGGCTGTACCCACCCGCCCACTGGCAGCGTCACCGCGTGCAGACCGGTACTGTGCCAGAAACAACGTTCATCAAAGAAGAAACCGGTTTTTCTTTTCACTCTATCCTCCCGTGGGCTAAGCCTTCCCGGCGGCGGACGCCGCCACAATTAAAATCAGTGACAGCAGCGCGCAGACGCCTGCCGCCGCCAGCAGCGGGTCGGCGCTGGCGAAGTGTTGTAGTAAGGCCCCCGCAAGCGCCGGGCCAGCCGCCATGCCGCCGCCGATCACCAGATTGATGCTGTTCATCAGCCGACCGCTGTTATCGAGCCCGGCCACGCGGGCGAGAATAAAGGGCAGCACGAAGGTCCAGGTGAACTTAAACAGCAGCGCCGCGATGGCGTAACGCACCAGCAGCGGCTGGCCGATCAGCAGCCCAACGCTGACGATCAACAGGCCGTAGCCCAGCCACACCGGTAAACGATCGGCCCGCCGGGTGCCGCGCAGGGCTGCGCCGCCGGCGCCGATAATGCCGCAAACCGTCGCCGCCGCCAGCACCAGACCGACCTGCGTCGGGCTCAGCCCCGCCGCGCTGCCGATGGTGCCGATAAAGGTCCACACGGCGCTGAGGCTGATATAGAAAGTGAGCACCGCCAGCACCGCCAGCGCCTGACGCCACAGCGCCGTCGACGGCTGCTGGCGGGAGACTGAAAGCGGTTGAAAGCGCGGAGGGAAAGCGGATACCAGCGGCAAACAGCAGAGCATGATGGCAGCGAGAATCAGATACACCACCTTCAGGCCAAAGGTCGCGAACAGGCCGGGCAGCGCCAGCAGGCCAAGCATCCCTAACAGCAGTTGCCCGAGCACCCAGAAGGCGTAGACCCGCGACGGGTTCGGCGTTCCGGCCGCGCAGCTGATGCACAAAATCATCAACGTGCCGCCCGCCAGCGAGGCGATAAAGCGCGCCGCCAGCAGCGTCTCATACTGGGTGACCACCGCCGAGGCGAGGTTGGCGGCCAGAAACACCACCCCGGCCGTCAGGGCAACCCGCCGCCAGTCGAGGCGGCTCATCCACCACCACGCCGGGAGCGTCGCCAGGCTCATCGCCCCCAGCTCCGCTGAGAACAGCCAGCCGATCTGCCCGGGTTTTAGCTGCCATTCGCTGGCCAGCTGCGCCGCCACCGCCGGCGCGGTCATCAGAATACCCGGCGCAATAGCGGCAAAAATCACGATCGCCGCCAGCAAACGCAGGGACACCATCAGCCCGGCGGGCCGGGAAAGCGCATTATCAGTGAGAGGTGTACTCGACATCGTAGGGCGTGCTCCGGTCAAAAAAGCCTCCCCCCGGAGGATCCTCCAGGGAGTGATACCCACAGGCATCAGGAAAACGCCGTGCTGCCACGGCGCGCGCGGGATGCGAAAGTCAGATTACAGATGCAGCGTACGCTGAGCGGCCGGCATCCAGGTTCGGGAAACCAGTTCGGTACGATTGACCACTTCGGTCTTGGCGAAAATATTGCGCAGGTGCGTTTTTACCGTCGAGAGCGAGATATCCAGCTGGCGGGCAATCAGCTTATTGCTGGCGCCTTCGCGCACCATGCCGACGATTTCCCGCTCTTTCGCCGTCAGGATGGCGGGCAGATCATCTTCTTCCTGCAGGCAGTCGCGAATGGCCAGCTCTACCAGCGGCAGCACCGCCTGGGCCCGCTGGCGCTCTTCGCTGGAGAAAGGCACGTCGCGCATCAGCGAGATACCGGCGACGATCCGCCGCTCGCGGCGGATAAAGATCTCGGTCATGTCGCGCACGTTATTCGGCAACATAAATTCATGATAGTAATGCCGGTTGCGGTCGCAGAGCCGCGGCGTCATCGCCGCCACGGTGGTGTTCTGGTGGCTAAAGTGCGACGGCAGAAGCGGATCCAGCGGCTGGAAGTTTTCCAGATATTGTTGGTGCGTATTATCGGAAATATTATGCAATATATAGTTTTCGGGTTTTAAACGATTATTTACTCGATAAAACACCGCTGAAGTTAGTGGAATTAACTGGGAAATAGTCTGTAAACAACGGGCTATTATCGCATCATTACGGCTGGCTTTTAACAAAGCAGACATGATAGGGCCTCCCCGTCGAGATGATGGTACATGACACATGGATGACTACTGATAATTGAAGCATACATTTCACATTTAAGTAACACAATCATTAACATATTAACAATGTGATAGCCGTTACAAAATTTTCAGCAATACATTGTTATATAAAGCATTTAAAAAACACCCCGGCCATGCTTTACGATAGCGGCGTTAAAACATAAACAAATAAGATTAACACCCGGCGTACCTGCCCCTGGTGATAAAAAAACCCTATTCCCGACGCGTGATTCTCATCCTAAAGAACGATGGATTTTTGTTTTTTTTCACTTATACCCTTAACAGGATGCATTTAATTTTCGCCGCGGCTTAATCATGTGATTACGCCTGACCCGCTGTTGCCAAAATAATATCAACAGTACCGGTCATTAACCGAGGATAAGCCGATGCTGAATATCGCCGCCCTGCGCCAGCAGCAAATTCCGCTGGCCGCTGAGCCGCGCTCGCCGGTGCCGTTTCATATTCTGATGAAGCCGATTGGCCCCGCCTGCAATCTCGCCTGCCGCTATTGCTATTACCCGCAGGACGAAACGCCGGTCAACAAGATGGATGACGCGCGGCTGGAGCAGTTTATCCGCCGCTATATTGCCGCCCAGCCCGCCGGCGCGCGGGAAATCAACTTTGTCTGGCAGGGGGGCGAGCCGCTGCTGGCCGGCCTGAGCTTCTACAAAAAAGCGCTCGCCCTGCAGGCGCGCTATGCCCCCGACGGCGTGACTATCAGCAACAGCCTGCAGACCAACGGGACGCTGATCAACGACGCATGGTGCCGACTGTTCCGCGAACATGGCTTTATTATCGGGTTGAGCCTCGAAGGCAACGAAGCGCTGCAGGACTACCATCGTCCGGATAAACGCGGCCGGTCGACCTGGTCGGCGGCGCTGCGCGGCATTGACCTGCTCCATCAGCATCAGGTGGACTTTAATCTGCTGGTGGTGGTGCATAACGAGATGGCGGCCCACGCGGCGGCGATTTATGACCGGCTGGTCAGCCTCGGCGCGCGCTATCTGCAGTTTCAGCCGCTGATGAGCGAAGGCGCGGCCCTGCGCGAAGGATACCAGCTCAGCGCCGATAACTGGGGACGTTTTATGGTCGGCATCTGGCGACAGTGGCGGAAGCGCTGCGATAGAGGGCGGGTGTTCGTTATCAATATCGAACAGGCGTGGGCGCAGTATTTCACTCATACCAGCGGCAGCTGCGTGCACAGCGCCCGCTGCGGCAGCAACCTGGTGATGGAGCCCGATGGACAGCTCTACGCCTGCGACCACCTGATCAACGCCGAACATCGGCTGGGCCGCCTCGATGAGCAGACGCTCGCCGCCGCAGTTGACGCCTCGGTGCAACTGCCTTTCGGTCAGCAGAAAAGTCTGCGCCGCGAATGCCAGACTTGCTCGGTAAAAATGGTCTGCCAGGGCGGCTGCCCGGCGCATCTCAACGCCGCAGGCAACAACCGCCTCTGCGGCGGCTACTACCGCTTCTTTAGCGACATCCTCGCACCATTACGCCCCTTTTCCCGCGACCTTAATGGCCTGAAGGCCTGGCGGGCCGCGTTTGTTGGGACTGCGCATACTGCGTAGCGCCTTACCCTGATGATATCCCCCTCTGAACAGGAGAGTCAGTCGTGAACAAAAAAGCCATGGCCGCGGCGGTCAGCATGATCCTCGCCGGTGGCGCGCACGCCGCGCAGCAGGAGCGTCCAAACGTCATCGTGATTATCGCCGATGATATGGGCTACTCGGACATCAGCCCCTTTGGCGGCGAGATCCCCACCCCCAACCTGCAGGCGATGGCCGAGCAGGGAATACGCATGAGCCAGTATTACACCTCGCCGATGTCGGCCCCGGCGCGCTCAATGCTGCTCACCGGCAACAGTAACCAGCAGGCTGGGATGGGCGGCATGTGGTGGTACGACAGCACCATTGGCAAGGAGGGCTACGAGCTGCGGCTGACCGACCGCGTCACCACCATGGCCGAGCGCTTTAAAGACGCGGGGTATAACACCCTGATGGCCGGTAAATGGCACCTCGGTTTTGTTCCCGGCGCCACGCCGAAAGATCGCGGCTTTAATCACGCCTTCGCCTTTATGGGCGGCGGCACCAGCCACTTTAACGACGCGATACCGCTGGGGACCGTTGAAGCCTTCCACACCTACTACACCCGCGACGGCGAGCGCGTCTCCCTACCGGATGATTTTTACTCCAGCGAAGCCTACGCCCGCCAGATGAACAGCTGGATTAAAGCGACGCCGAAGGAACAGCCGGTCTTCGCCTGGCTGGCCTTCACCGCCCCTCATGATCCCCTGCAGGCGCCGGACGAGTGGATTAAGCGCTTCAAAGGCCAGTATGAGCAGGGTTACGCCGAGGTCTATCGCCAGCGCATCGCCCGCCTGAAAGCGCTGGGAATTATCCATGACGATACCCCGCTGCCGCATCTGGAGCTGGATAAAGAGTGGGAGGCGCTAACGCCAGAGCAGCAGAAATATACGGCGAAAGTGATGCAGGTGTATGCGGCGATGATCGCCAATATGGACGCGCAAATCGGCACCCTGATGGAGACGCTGAAACAAACCGGGCGCGATAAAAATACCCTGCTGGTCTTTTTAACCGATAACGGCGCCAACCCGGCGCAGGGTTTCTACTACGAATCTACCCCGGAATTCTGGAAGCAGTTCGATAACAGCTATGACAACGTCGGCCGCAAAGGATCATTTGTCTCCTACGGCCCGCACTGGGCCAACGTCAGCAACGCCCCCTACGCCAATTATCACAAAACCACCAGCGCCCAGGGCGGCATCAATACCGACTTTATGATCTCCGGTCCCGGGATCACCCGCCACGGTAAAATCGACGCCTCGACGATGGCGGTGTATGACGTGGCGCCGACGCTATATGAGTTCGCCGGCATCGATCCGAACAAGTCGCTGGCGAAGAAGCCGGTGTTGCCGATGATCGGCGTCAGCTTTAAGCGCTATCTCACCGGCGAAGTACAGGAGCCGCCGCGCGGCAACTACGGGGTTGAACTGCATCATCAGGCGGCCTGGGTCGATGGCGAATGGAAGCTGCGACGGCTGGTGCCGCGCGGCCTCACCGCCGGCGACGCGCCGTGGCAGCTGTTTAATCTGCACGACGACCCGCTGGAGACGCATGATGTCGCGGCCGAACATCCCGATCGGGTCAAAGCCATGAGCGAGGCCTACGAGGCATTTGCTAAGCGCACCATGGTCACCCGGGCACAGGGCAAGATGATCGACTACGTCGGCATCGACAGCAAAACCGGGCGCTATCTGGCAGTCGACCCCGCCACCATGAAGCCGGTGCCTGCGCCGCAGGCGATCCCTGTGAGCGAGATCCATTAACCACCACGGCTATCGTTCTTCCGGGCGATAGCCGGGACCTGACGCGCTTTTTAAGGTAATCGGAAACCCCATTACAGGAGAGTGCGGATGGCGAGAGTCGTGGTGATAACCGGCGGTGGAACCGGAATTGGCGCTGCCTGCGCGCGGCTGATGCGCGCCGCGGGCGACCGGGTGTTTATTACCGGACGGCGCGAAGCGCCGCTGCAGGCTGTCGCCGATGAGACCGGCGCCACGGCGCTGGTGGGCGATGCCGCCGACGGCGAGGTGTGGCGCCAGCGGCTGCTACCGGCGATCCTCGACCAGACCGGCGGGATTGATGTCCTCATCTGCAGCGCCGGCGGGATGGGCAACAGCCCCGCCGCCGAGACCAGCGACCGCCAATGGCGCGAGGCGCTGGACGGCAATCTCACCAGCGCCTTCGCCAGCGTTCGCGCCTGCCTGCCTTCGCTGATTGCCCGCCGCGGCAATGTGCTGTTTGTCGCCTCCATCGCCTCTCTGGCCGCCGGGCCGCAGGCCTGCGGCTACGTCACCGCCAAACACGCTTTAATCGGCCTGATGCGCTCCGTCGCCCGCGATTATGGCCCCCAGGGGGTACGCGCTAACGCCGTCTGTCCCGGCTGGGTCACGACGCCGATGGCGGATGAAGAGATGCGCCCGCTGATGCAGGCGGAAGGGCTGTCGCTGGCTGAGGCTTATCAGCGGGTCTGTCGCGATGTTCCGCTGCGCCGCCCCGCCAGCCCCGAGGAGATAGCCGAGGCCTGTCAGTTTCTCTGTTCACCGCAGGCCGCCATCATCAGCGGCGCTACGCTGGTCGCCGACGGCGGGGCCAGTATCGTCGATGTTCCCACTCTGGCGTTTGCCTAACGCCCTACTCTGTTCAGGAGCCCCTATGACTTCAGAAGCCGTATTTATCCAGGTCGGCGCGCTGGCCGATGGTTTTGCGCCGCACGGTAACCTGCTGGCTACCGCCAGCCTGCCCGCAGGCGAAAACTTTACCTTTTATGTCGCCGGGAGCGAGCCGCAGCAGCTGGTTATCGAAGATGAGCAGACGCTAAGCTGGAACGGCAAGCGCGCCCCCTGGCGGGCGACCGCCTTGCGCCCGGACATTCTGTTTATCGACTTCCTTGACCCGGAGCGGGATAACGCCAGCATTAGCGCGGTATGCAACCTGACGCAGCGCAATGCCACGCTGGTATACGGCCAGCTGCCGGACGAAGCCGCCGCGCGGCTGGACGCCTTCAGCCGGGTAGAACAAGGGTTGCCGCTGACCGCGGTTGAGGCCCGTTTCGTCTTCGCCCGCCTGGATGCCCAGCCGGGGCCGCTGCCGGGCTTTACCGATGCGCTCATTGGCATGCGCAATCAGTACACCTACAGCCCGACCGAGCGCTATGAGCACATCTATCTCAACGACAATTTTTACGCCTGGCAGTGTCTGGATGGCGTGGAAAAGGGGCTGGCGGATGTCGATCGCTGCCACTATGTGCAGGTGGCTGAGGATCTCTATTTGTTCGTCTGGCGGGAGAAAATCATTCCCACGCTGGGGGTGATCCTCATCGATCTGCAGCAGATGCGCACTGACGGCAAGATCATGGGCTATCAGGGCAGCGATTTCGGCGCCCTCAGCAATTTCCCGGTCGGCGCCAGCGCGAAGATCCTCAACGTCACCCGCCATCAGGAATAGTAGGGCGCCGCCGGGCACGCTTTCAGGCACCGCACCCGTCATTTCGCCGGGTGGCGGCTGCGCCTTACCCGGCCTACCGGGGCCGCTCACAGGCTCACACCTCGCAGGCCCGGTAAGCGCAGCGCCACCGGGCGATGCCATCAGGCTCGGAGCCGCTTTATTGCCGGGTGGCGGCTGGCGCCTTACCCGGCCTACAGGAGCCTCTCACAGGATCACACCTCGTAGGCCCGGTAAGCGCAGCGCCACCGGGCGATGCCATCAGGCACAGAGCCGCTTTATTGCCGGGTGGCGGCTGGCGCCTTACCCGGCCTACAGGAGCCTCTCACAGGCTCACACCTCGTAGGCCCGGTAAGCGCAGCGCCACCGGGCGATGCCATCAGACACGGAGCCGCTTTTATGCCGGGTGGCGGCTGGCGCCTTACCCGGCCTACGGTCCCAAATCACCGCCGGGCCTGGGGCTGCTGAAACTGCCGCTGTTGCGGCCTCAACATCGCTGAGACGTTCCCGGAAGGCCGGGGCAGCCCGCATGGATGCGGGCTGAGGGCCGTGTTTTGCACGGACGCTGCCTCGGCCCGACCCGAAGCCTGCAGGGATAAGTCGAAGGGACCGCGCAGCGGCGATGTTGCTGGCCGGAGCCCGGGGGTACAGGGGGCGGCGGCGACTGGCCGCCCCCTGTGCGCTCCCTGCACCATGACTGCCATAACGCAGACAATTAACCGGGAGCGCAATCGGCCCGGAAGTAACACAGAAGCTGTAGCCCTGCTAAGCGCAGCGCGAACAGGGACATTTCCGGTTGCGCCGTTATTTTGCCGGGTGGCGGCTGCGCCTTACCCGGCCTACGCTCCGCGTCATGTTTAGCCTTCCCACCTATCCCCGCCGGGAAGAGGGATTGCCTCAGGCGCTGGCGCCGTCCAGCCGCGCCACTTGCTCCGCGCTCAGGCTCAGCGCCGCCGCGCGGGCAAAACTCTCCACCTGAGCCACGCTGGTGGCACTGGCGATCGGCGCGGTCACCCCTTCGCGGCCGATCAGCCACGCCAGGGCAACCTCAGCCGGCTTCGCGCCCTGCTCGTCCGCGACCGCCGCCAGGGTATCGATAATCCGCATGCCGCGCGGATTCAGGTACTTACCAATCCCGCTTCCGCGCTGGCTCTGTGTCAGATCCGACGGCTGGCGGTACTTACCGGTTAAGAACCCCGAGGCCAGGCTGTAGTAGGTCACCACCCCGATATCGCGGCTGACGCAGAGATCGCACAGCGCGCCTTCAAACGCAGAGCGGTGGTAGAGGTTATATTCCGGCTGCAGCACCTGCCACGCAGGCAAGCCGCCCTTACGCGCCACCTCCAGCGCCCCCGCCAGCTGCATCGCATCGAGGTTAGAGGCCCCCATCGCGCGGATTTTTCCGGCCTGCTGCAGGCTGTGGAAGGCCTCCAGCGTTTCCGCCACCGGGGTTTGCGGATCCGGCCAGTGGGAGAAGTAGAGGTCGATATAATCGGTATTCAGGCGACGCAGAGAGTCGTCAACCGCCTGTTGGATCCAGGCTTTGCTGAGCCCTTTATGGCCGGGGAGGCCGAGATCGGAGCCGACTTTGGTGAAAATTTTGACTTTATCGCGCATGCCGGGGCGCGCCTGTAGCCAGCGGCCGATTATGGTTTCAGATTCGCCGCCCTGGTTGCCCTCCGCCCAGCGGGAATAAACATCCGCCGTATCGATAGCGTCAAAACCGTGGTCAACGAAAGCATCAAGAAGAGCAAAACTGGTTTTTTCATCGATGGTCCAGCCAAAGACGTTGCCGCCAAAGACTAATGGGGCGATGGAAAATCCGGTTTTGCCCAAAGGACGTGTCATCATGCCGAGTACTCCTTAGCTTATATTCTGCTTCCCTCAGGTAACCACAGGGGTCAGGAGAGGAGGTCGATTGGATAATCAGAAAAGGAATCTTACGGCGGGCGCTCCACGCCCGCAGGTACACTCTGACATTATGTCCCGGAATAAACATCAAAGCTAAAATATTTGCCAGCTAATTTTTTATAGGTGCCGTCGGCAAGAATCTTCGCAATCGCGCCGTTAATTTCCTGACGCAGCGCCTCATCGTCTTTACGCAAACCTATCGCCGCCCCGGCGCCAAACAGCGTATCGTCCTGCAGATGGCCGCCGACAAAGGCGAATTCTTTACCCTGCGGCTGCTGCAGGAAGCTGTAGTCGGCCATCATCCCGGAGAGCACCGCGCCGTCGATGCGCCCCGACTCCAGGTCACGCACCACGCTATCGGCCCCCTGGTAGGCCACAATGTTTATCCCCTGCGGCCGCCAGTGCTGGTTAACATACGTCTCCTGCGCCGAGCCCTGCTCCACACCGATGGTTTTGCCCTTCAGCTGTTCCGGCGTATTGCCTTGCAGGGTATTTTTACGCGCCACGAGGAACACCGGTCCGTTATACAACTTGTCGCTAAAGGCAATCTGCGCTTTGCGCTTCTCGGTCATGTACATCCCGGAAAGGATCGCGTCGAATTTACGCGCCTTCAGCGCCGGGATAATGCCGTCGAAATTGCTTTCCACCCACACGCATTTCGCCTGCAGCTGCTGACAAATGGCGTTGCCTAAATCGATATCAAACCCCGCCAGCTTGCCCTGCGGATCTTTCCATTCAAACGGCGCGAAAGTCGGGTCGACGCCGAAGCGGATCTCCTTTCCCCCTTCGGCCAGCGCCGACGTCGACGCCATTAATGCCAGCCATAGCAACAGTGATTTTTTCATTCGCGTTCTTCTCCAGAGATTAGCGACAGTGTTTTTCCACCAGACGGGCGAACAGCGTCGCGCCGATGGTGATAATGTCATCGTTAAAGTCGTAGCCGGGGTTGTGCACCATGCAACCGCCCTTCTCCCCTTTCTCACCATTGCCGAGCAGGAAGTAGCTGCCCGAGCGTTCGCGCAGCATAAAAGCGAAATCCTCGCTGGCGTTCATCGGCGAGACCGACTCCAGGACCCCTTCGCGGCCAAACACCTCCAGCGCCAGCGCCCGGGCGAAATCGGTCTCTTCAGGACTGTTGGTTAATACCGGATAGGAGTCGTAAACCTCCACTACGCTGCTGGCGCCATAGCTTTTGGCGGTAAAGTCAGCGAGCTCGTGAATACGCTTGATCAGCAGGTCGCGGATTTCCGGCTTCATCGCCCGCACGCTCAGCTCCATCACCGCGCTCTCCGGAATGACGTTGGAGGCGATACCGGCCTGGAAGGTGCCGACGCTGACCACTGCCGTTTCCCCCGGCGGCACGTTGCGCGCCACGATGCTCTGCAGGGCCATCACCAGCGCCGCACCGGCGACGATCGGGTCGACGGTGCGCTCGGGGTGGGCGCCGTGGCCGCCGTAGCCGGTAATCGTGATTTTGACGGTGTCCGCCGAGGCCATGAAGTTGCCGGCGTAGAAGCCCAGCTTGCCTACAGGCAGGCCTGGCATGTTGTGCAAGCCAAAGATGCGTTCGCAGGGGAACTGCTCGAACAGGCCGTCTTTAATCATTAAATCCGCGCCGCCGATAGCCTCTTCCGCCGGCTGAAAAATCAGATGCACCGTGCCGTTGAACTGACAGGCCGGCGAGGCGATATATTTCGCCGCCGCCAGCAGAATGGTGGTGTGACCGTCATGGCCGCAGGCGTGCATTTTTCCTGGCGCCGTGCTGGCCCAGGGTAAACCGGTGGTTTCCTCGATCGGCAGGGCATCCATATCGGCGCGTAAACCGATGGTGCGCGGAGAATCGCCTTTGCTCAGGCTGCCGACCACGCCGGTCTTGCCGAGACCGCGCGTCACCTGATAGCCCCACTCCGTCAGCTTGCTGGCGACCAGTTCGCTGGTATTAAACTCTTCAAGACTTAATTCCGGATTGGCATGTAAATAATGACGGATAGAAATCATTTCCGCTTCCGTCGCTTTAATTTCTGGAATTACATAATCACTCATGCCGCTCTCCGGGAAATAAATTAAGGACTTATCACGGTATCGCGATGAAAAGTTTATGCAAGCAGCATTTCTAATACCTGGAATGGACGCATCTTATTTAATAATTCACTCATCACAGCGCAATGAATAATCAAAATAGTGCAATTAAAAAATAAAAGTTTATTTTTTTGAGGATTTCCCGTTATTTACCCTACCCTGCACGGCCACATCCAGCGTTATATAAAATAAACGGACAGGCAATTACAGAGGCTTTTCCTTCTCGCAATCGTTGCGCTGGCGGGCTGCAGCGCGCCGATCGCCGCCGCTTCCAGCGGCGTGGCGTCAGATACCGCCTCGTTGCTCTCGAAGGTCAACGTTTATCATCTGACCGAAAAAGAACTGTCCACCCAGGCAACGATCAATGGTTATAAATACTGGCCGGATGCTGCGCTGGATCCGTAGCTTTCCGCGAGTGCGCCATCGCCGGATCAGGCTTTTCCTGACCCGGCGTCGCGGAGCAGCGCATTTAGTGGCCGAGGGCGCCACTTACCAGAATCGAGGTGATGATCCCGGTCGCCGCGGCGATCAGCACATAGTTACCGTCGATATAGGACCAGTGATGGCCTTCCGGCGGGGGCGGCAGGCCGCGGTCGCTCCAGTCACGGACGCGATATTCATCGCCACGGAACGGCGCCGGAGCCGGGTGGCCTTTGCGGAAATCGTTCCCGCGCCAGGCGAAATGGTCCTGCTCATGACGTGCCAGATCGTGTTTGTCATGGCCTTCGCGATCCGGGCCATGCTGGTCATGGTCGCCCTGATGATGCGCGTCAGGTCCGCCCTGCGGTGCATGCCCGTCATGGTCCGGACCGTTCTGCCACACCGTGGGTTGCCCCGGACGATGGCCGTCGTTCGGGCCATCGGCAAAGGCCGGGACGCTCAGCACACAGGATAAAATTACTGCCAGAGAAATCATCTTTTTCATGGTACACCTCCTGATTCAGCTCCTTTGTACCGGGCAAATGTGAAGAAAGAGTGAGTAACTGGTTAACCAGGACGATTCCTGGCATCGGCTGTCGGGAAGAGGTTGTGCTGATGGCGGGGCAATAAAAAAGGCCGCTTTCGCGACCTTTATTCAGACAGGTAAAAGGACTTATTCAGTCACTTTATTTTTTAACTCTTCGGCGCCGGTTTTGGTTTTATCCCAGCCCTTTTCCGCACCGGATTTGGTGGCGTTCCAGCCTTTTTCACTGACCTCTTTGGTCTTATCCCACCCCTTCTCGGTGCCTTCTTTGGTCTTGTTCCAGGTTTTCTGCGCGCCTTCGCTCACCTGGCTGCCGACGCTGTCCTGCTTGCCTTCGGCGGCGTGTTTCGCCTTCAGCTGCTGCTCTTCGCCCTCGTGCTGGGCCTGATGCAGCTTCTCTTTAGCGGTGTTGGCGTTGGCATTCGCCGCCGCGACGGTATCATCTGTTGCATGTGTTGTCGCAGCAAAAACCGGAGCCGCAACCAGAATAGCCGATAACGCAATCATTGCTTTTTTCATAATATCCTCTCTCACGTGTCGTGTTATGAGTCGCATTCAGGATGGCACAACGAACCGGGGATGACATTAGGAATTAGCCTGAAAAACGTCTTCGACCTCCAGCCTTGGCAGAAAATGCTGCCGCCGCGCGCGCCCTGTCGGCGTTGGCATAATTTCCAACATGTTTGTTACATTTTATGAAATTTGCCCTTGATATACTTGCCGTTGACGTTTACTCGAGAATAATTCTCAGAATCATTATATTTATAAATTGGCAAACGGAACTCATTTTATGGCAAGAAAATCAGTAAGATCGCTGTTACTTACTGCGCTGCTCGCGACGCCCCTCCTCAGCTATGCAACCCAATATCCCCTGACGGTCACGGACCTTGACGGCCGGCAGGTCACCCTCGCCAAAGAGCCGCAGCGTATTATTTTGCAGGATGGCCGCGACATTATGACCCTCGCCCTGCTGGATCGGGACAATCCGTTTAAACGGCTGGTGGCATGGAATAATCTGGCGAAAAAGCAGGATGTTGCCACCTGGCAGATGCTGAAAACGACGTGGCCGCAGTCAGCCACGATCCTTGACATGGGCTTCAGCGATAAAGGGAACGTCGATCTTGAAAGCGTCATCGCCCGTCAGCCGGATCTGATGATCGCCCAGCTGCGCGCCAGGCCAGCGCTGATGGAGAGCGGCGTCATCGACAAGCTCAGCGCCCTGCACGTTCCGGTGCTGTTTGTCGACTATGAGATCGCCCCGGCGAAAGATACCGCCCCCAGCATCGACCTGCTGGGCAAAGTCCTTAACCGCGAGAGCCAGGCCAAAGCCTTTACCGATTACTATCGTCAGCAGCTGCAGACGATTCGCCAGAAAACCGCGGCCATCACGCCGAAGGCCAACGTCTTCGTGGAAGCGCTGGCCGGCAACAGCGACGCCTGCTGCTTTACTCATGGCCACAGCGGCTGGGGCGGGCTGGTGGAGGCGGTCGGGGCGAACAATATCGGTTCGCAGCTGCTGCCGGGCGCCTCCGGGTTCGTTTCGCTGGAGAAAATAATCAGCATGAAGCCCGACGCCTGGATCATGACCGGCTCGAAGCGCGGCAACAGCCAGGTGCTGCCCCTGGGTTATGCGGTTAAGCCAGAGGCGGTGAAGGCCCAGGCGCAGACGCTGCTGGCGCGACCTGGGGTCAGCCAGATCCCGGCGGTACAGGAAAAGCGGGCCTATGGCGTTTATCACCACTTCTATAACCACCCGTGGAATATTGTCGGCATGGAATACCTGGCGAAAGATATCTACCCGCAGGCCTTCGGCGATCTCAACCCGGATGAGACGTACCATTATATCGTGCGCCATTTCACCGACCTGCCGGACCAGCCGTTCGTCTTCTCCTGGCAGCAGAGCGAGTAATACAGCATGCGTTTAACCTCCGACCCCGTGCTCGACGGGCTGCCCGCCGGGACCTCTGGCGTGATGGATGACTATCGCCGTATCGTGCGTCGCCGTCTGCTGCTGATCCTCCTGCTGGCGCTGTTGATTGTCGCGTCGCTGCTGCTCGATTTTATGCTCGGCCCCTCCGGTCTGCCGCTGCAGAGCCTGTGGCAGACGTTAACCGATCCGGCCAGCGCCGATCCGGGCACGCGCGCCATCGTCTGGGATATCCGCCTGCCCTATGCGGTGATGGCGATTATCGTCGGTCTGGCGCTGGGACTGGCCGGCGCCGAAATGCAGACCATCCTCAATAACCCGCTGGCCAGCCCGTTTACCCTCGGCGTCTCCTCGGCTGCGGCGTTTGGCGCCGCGCTGGCGATTGTGCTCGGTATTGGCCTGCCCGGTATTCCCGGCCAGTGGTTTATCTCGGCCAACGCCTTTATCTTCGCCCTGCTGGCGGCCCTGCTGCTGGACGGCATCACCCGCTGGACCCAGGTGGCCACCTCCGGCGTCATTCTGTTCGGCATCGCGCTGGTCTTTACCTTTAACGCTCTGGTCTCGATGCTGCAGTTCATCGCCAACGAAGACACGCTGCAGGGGCTGGTGTTCTGGACCATGGGCAGCATCGATCGCGCCTCCTGGAGCAAAGTCGCCATCCTGCTGGTCGCCCTGGCGCTGGTGATGCCCCTGTCGCTGCGCAGCGCGTGGAAGCTGACCGCCCTGCGGTTGGGCGAGGACCGGGCCATCAGCTTTGGCATTAACGTTCGCCGTCTGCGCCTGACCACGCTGCTGCGGATCAGCATCCTGTCAGCGCTTTCGGTGGCCTTTGTCGGGCCAATCGGCTTTATCGGCCTGGTGGCGCCGCATATTGCGCGGATGCTCTTCGGCGAAGACCATCGCTTTTACCTGCCCGCCAGCGCGCTGATCGGCGCCCTGGTGCTCTCCCTGGCCTCCATCGCCTCGAAAAACCTGATCCCCGGGGCCATTATTCCGGTGGGGATCGTCACTTCCCTGGTCGGGGTCCCGTTCTTTTTGAGCATCATTTTACGTCATCGGGGGCAGGTATGAGCGACCAGACATTATCCGGGCTGTCGCTGTCTCACTTCAGCGCCGGCTACCCCAGACGCAAGGTGATCGAGAACCTGACGGTTCCCCATCTGCCGCGAGGGAAAATCACCGCGCTGCTGGGGCCAAACGGCAGCGGTAAATCAACGTTAATGCGGGCGATGGCGGGTCTGGGCCCCTGCCGCGGCGAGCTGCTGCTGGAGGGGGAAAATCTGCTGACGCAGCCGTTCTCACGTCGCGCAGAGCAGGTGGTCTATCTTCCGCAGACGCTGCCCGCCGGCGTGCATCTGCATGTGCTGGAGTCGATTATCGTTGCCCAGCGCGCCGCCGGAGGACGCCACAGTCCGCAGCGCCAGGAGGAAGTGATGGCGCTGCTGCGACAGCTGGGGATTGCCCATCTGGCGATGAGCTACCTCGATCAGCTCTCCGGCGGGCAAAAGCAGCTGGTGGGTCTCGCCCAGTCGCTGATCCGCCAGCCGCGCCTGCTGCTGCTCGACGAACCGCTCAGCGCCCTTGACCTCAACTACCAGTTTCACGTGATGGATCTGGTGCGCCGGGAGACCCGGCGGCGCAACATCGTGACCCTGGTGGTGGTGCACGACATCAATATTGCCCTGCGTCACGCCGACCACGTGCTGATGCTCAAGGCGGGCCAGCTGCTCGGCGACGGCACCCCGGCCGCGGTCATCACCCCCGAGACTCTGGCGGCCGTCTATGGGGTGCGCGGGCGTATTGAACCCTGTTCGCAGGGGGTGCGGCAGGTGATTATTGACGGCCTGGTGGACAGCGAGGCCTGACCGCGGCGCGGGGCGGTTCGTCCGCCCCGCGCCCGCCGGCTTAGTGATCGAGATAGATATAGTTTTCCCAGCTTTTCATACGGATCAGGATCTTCCTGATCAGCGACAGCTCTTTCAGATGATCCGAGTAGACCGCCGCCTCGAGGGTGGCCCCCTGCGGCAGAGCGTATTCGGCAAAACGCGGATCGGTCACCTTCAGCACCACCAGCGCCCGGCCATGGGTATTGAGCGCGTCTGTGGTCAGCAGTTTGCCCTGCCCCTGGAACTGGCTCTCGCCAATCGCCGGCAGCACGTCGGCCACTTCTCCGCGAAAGACGGTGCCCGGGATAGCCGGAAACATCAGCTCCGCGGGCTCGCCTTTGTGCAGACGCTGCAGGGCGTTCTGGCGAAATGCCGCGACGTACTCCCGCGAGGCGGCGCCCTCCACCGGCACAAAGGTCATCAGCGGGATCATCCCCAGCGCAGTGGACATGGTGCCCGGCCGTAAGCCGACGGTACTGACATAGCCATCCTCCGGGGCGCGGACGACGGTGTTCTCCAGCTGAAACTGCGCCTTTTGCAGCTGCGCCAGCAGGGAGGCCACGGTGGTGTTTTTGCCCTTCACCACCGAGTCCAGCGCATTACGCGCCTGAACCACCTTCGCCTGAGCCGCGCTGACGCTGGCTTCATCGGCTTTCCACGTCTGCAGACGGGTATCAACCATTTGATCGGAGAAGGCGCCCTGGGCATGGCCCTCCCGATAGCGGGCATACTCTCGCCGCGACTGGTCGCGCTGGGCCACCGCACGGCTCAGCTCGGCCTGCGCCTGGCTTAACGCCGCGTTTAAGGAGAGCGCATCCTGACTGGCTGCTTTTATCTGCGCCTGCAGATCGTCTACTTTCGCCTGGAACGGCGTCGGGTCGAGGGTAAACAGCACATCGCCCTTATGCAGCATCTGGTTAGGCTTCACCGGTACGCTCTGCACCCGGCCGCGTACCTGCGACACAATCGGCACGGTGCGAAACACCTGGTTACCGACGTCGGTATAAGGGAAGTTGTAGTTCATCCCGAAGATCACCGCGCCAATCAGGGCGATACCGCCGAGCACCGCCGTCGGCACGGTCCACTTATTGAGCGGGATACGAAAAACTTTAAACACCACGATGCATAGCGCGGCGTAGGTCAGCAACATTAACGTTTCCATTATTTTGCCTCCTTCGCTTTCAGAACGTCCACCTCGCGCTGGACCTGTTCCAGCTGCTGGACCACCGTTTCCAGACGCTGATGCAGCGCCTGCTGCTCGTCGGCAATGTGGCGCATCCCCCATCCGCGGTCTTCGCGCCACAGCGTCGCCCAGATCCATAACAAGGGCCACAGCGCGTGGAGGGTAAATAAGCTGACCCAACCGGCATAATGAATCGCATCCTGATGAGGATGACGCCGCTCTTTGGCGATTTCATAAGGAATATCGTGAATAACAATCACGCCATAAAAAAGTATTAAGGCCACGGCGATCAGAATGGCCAGCGCCACATAGTCCAGGGTCATAAAATAACTCCAGAGTGCAAGGTTAAATAAATAAAACAGCCAGATTCAGGCGTAACGGGGCCGGGGGAAAAAGCGCGCTTAGCGCTTTCCCTGGCGGTAATAGCAACGTGATGGCGTGAATCTGCCGAATCGGATTTAGAATTTCTCAGGAATATGACGGTCGATGGAGATCAGCTTGCCTTTTTTCACCGTGATATATCCCCCCTCGCGCAGCGCGGCCAGCACCTGGTACACATAGCTGCGCGAGAGATTGGTTCGTTTAATAATAAATGCCGACAGGCTCTCATGCTGACCCCCATCAATTTCGCCGCGATATAAATAGCGCGACAGCATCGATTTAATGGTCTGAAAGCTGGTCTGGCTGCCGCGTTCATAGTGGGCATCAAGGGCAAATATGCCCATATAGGCCAGGATCGTGGTCAGCTCTTGCATATAGCCCGGCGACGAATGAAAGAATATTCGCTCAAAATCGCTGGCGGTTATTTTCACCAGCTGGCACTCGCCCAGACACTGATAATAGAGCGCGACCGACGGACAATAATGTTCCAGTAATCCTAACGGCATATGCGCGATAACAATCCCGACCAGGTTCTGCTCATCGCCAAAGGCCAATGTCATTTGCCCCTGCAGCAGAAAGTAGAGATAGCCCGGCTGCGGAATAAAGCCCTGGTCTTTGCCCAAACTCAGCGTTTCACTGCAGGCGATCACCGCCGGCAGATGCGTAGTCAGCGTCAGCTTCTGGTACCGATCGTAAATATCGCCAAAACTGGGGTTCATCGCGCTACGCACTCCTTTACCTTTGGCCACCGCGGCGGGGCTAACCGCGACCTGTTGAACTATACCTAAGCGGGTGGGGAAGGAAAAGTCCAGATCTGGAGTGGCGAAATATTCCGCCTGGCTCACATTTTTTACCCTCGCCTCCCTGTTTCGTGACCCAATCGTTCCGCTTACCGGTGGGCTGTGCTTTAATGAGCTAAACCGGTTTAATAAAGTTTAGCTTAGAGGAGCTTGTCGTATGAATGGAAAAATCTGGGTACTCGGCGATGCGGTCGTCGATCTCCTGCCCGATGGAGAGGGCCGCCTGCTGCAATGCCCCGGCGGCGCGCCGGCCAACGTGGCGGTCGGCGTGGCGCGGCTCGGCGGTGACAGCGGGTTTATCGGCCGCGTCGGCGACGATCCCTTCGGCCGTTTTATGCGTCACACCCTGGCGCAGGAGCAAGTGGATGTGAACTATATGCGCCTCGATGCGGCGCAGCGCACCTCCACGGTGGTGGTCGATCTCGATAGCCACGGGGAGCGCACCTTTACCTTTATGGTCCGTCCGAGCGCCGACCTGTTCCTTCAGCCCGAGGATCTCCCGCCGTTTGCCGCCGGTCAGTGGCTGCACGTCTGCTCCATCGCTCTCAGCGCGGAGCCGAGCCGCAGCACGACATTCGCGGCGATGGAGGCGATAAAGCGCGCCGGGGGCTATGTCAGCTTCGACCCCAATATCCGCAGCGACCTGTGGCAGGATCCGCAGGACCTTCGCGACTGTCTCGACCGGGCGCTGGCCCTCGCCGACGCCATAAAACTTTCGGAAGAGGAGCTGGCGTTTATCAGCGGCAGCGACGACATCGTCAGCGGCATCGCCCGGCTGAACGCCCGCTTCCAGCCGACGCTACTGCTGGTGACCCAGGGTAAAGCGGGGGTCCAGGCCGCCCTGCGCGGGCAGGTTAGCCACTTCCCTGCCCGCCCGGTGGTGGCCGTCGATACCACCGGCGCCGGCGATGCCTTTGTCGCCGGGCTACTCGCCGGCCTCGCCGCCCACGGTATCCCGGACAACCTCGCAGCCCTGGCTCCCGACCTCGCGCTGGCGCAAACCTGCGGCGCGCTGGCCACCACCGCCAAAGGCGCCATGACCGCCCTGCCCTACAGGAACGATCTTCAGCGCTCGCTGTGATCCCCTTGGGCCGGTTAACGGCCCACTTTGCTGGCGACATCACAATTCTTAAACCGGTTTAGCAATTTTTATTTTCACCGCGTTACCGACATGTTTACCATATCAACTAAACCGGTTTAGCAAACATTAGCACACTCACTGATTTACCTTTGGATGTCACCAACATGTATAAAAAACGGAAGTTAGCCATTCTTATTGCTTTGCTAACCGGCACCGCCGCCGCCCATGGGCAGACAGACCTGAACAGCATTGAAGCGCGTCTCGCCGCCCTGGAAAAACGCCTGCAGGACGCCGAGACCCGCGCCAGCACTGCCGAAAGCCGCGCCGCCTCAGCGGAGCAGAAAGTTCAGCAGTTAACCCAGCAGCAGCAGCAAACCCAGGCCACCACCCAGCAGGTGGCCAGGCGCACCACTCAACTGGAAGAAAAAGCCGAACGGCCCGGCGGCTTTGAGTTCCACGGCTATGCGCGTTCCGGGGTGATCATGAACGACTCGGCCGCCAGTACCAAATCCGGCGCTTATATGACCCCCGCCGGGGAGACCGGCGGCGCCATTGGTCGCCTGGGCAACCAGGCCGACACCTATGTGGAAATGAACCTCGAACATAAACAGACCCTGGACAACGGGGCGACCACCCGTTTCAAAGTGATGGTGGCCGACGGACAGACCACCTATAACGACTGGACGGCAAGCAGCAGCGATCTGAACGTGCGCCAGGCGTTCGTCGAGCTGGGCAACCTGCCGACCTTCGAAGGCCCGTTCAAAGGCTCGACCCTGTGGGCCGGGAAACGCTTTGACCGCGACAACTTCGACATCCACTGGATTGACTCGGATGTGGTGTTCCTCGCCGGGACCGGCGGCGGGATCTACGATGTGAAATGGAACGACAGCCTGCGCAGCAACTTCTCGTTATACGGCCGCAACTTTGGCGATATCGCCGACAGCAGCAACAGCGTGCAGAACTATATCGTCAGCATGAATAACTTTGCCGGCCCGGTGCAGATGATGGTCAGCGGGATGCGGGCGAAAGATAATGACGACCGCCAGGACGCGAACGGCAATCTGGTGAAAGGCGATGCCGCTAACACCGGGGTTCATGCCCTGCTGGGCCTGCACAATGAGAGCTTCTATGGCCTGCGCGACGGGACCAGCAAAACGGCCCTGCTGTACGGCCACGGGCTGGGCGCCGAGGTTAAAGGCATCGGCTCCGACGGCGCGCTGCGCCCGGGGGCCAATACCTGGCGCTTCGCCAGCTATGGCACCACGCCGCTGAGCGATCGCTGGTTTATTGCCCCGGCCGTGCTGGCGCAGAGCAGTAAAGATCGTTATGTCGATGGCGACAGCTATCAGTGGGCCACCCTCAACCTGCGTCTGATTCAGGAAGTGACGCAGAACTTCGCCCTCGCCTGGGAGGGCAGCTATCAGTACATGGATCTGCAGCCTGAAGGCTACAACGATCGCCATGCGGTCAATGGCAGCTTCTACAAGCTGACCTTCGCCCCGACCTTCAAGGTGGGCAGCATCGGCGACTTCTTCTCGCGGCCGGAGATCCGCTTCTATACATCGTGGATGGACTGGAGCAAAAAACTGGACAACTACGCCAACGATGACGCGTTAGGCAGCAACGGATTCAAATCGGGCGGCGAATGGTCGTTCGGTATGCAAATGGAGACCTGGTTCTGACGGCAACCGGGGCGACAGGGTAAATAACACATAAATATAAGGTTCGCGGCGCCTGCCACGGCTGGCGCCGCCCACGCCATATCATCATGCATTTAGAGGGTACTATGGATTTTGAACAGATTTCCCGCTCACTGCTTCCCCTGCTGGGCGGCAAGGAAAATATCGCCAGCGCCGCGCACTGCGCCACCCGCCTGCGGCTGGTGCTGGTCGACGACGCGCTCGCCGATCAGCAGGCGATTGGCAAAATCGACGGGGTGAAAGGCTGCTTTCGCAATGCCGGACAGATGCAGATCATCTTCGGCACCGGGGTGGTCAATAAAGTCTATGCCGCCTTTATCCAGGCCGCAGGCATCAGCGAATCGAGCAAATCCGAAGCCGCCGACCTGGCGGCGAAAAAGCTGAACCCGTTCCAGCGCATCGCCCGCCTGCTGTCCAACATCTTCGTGCCGATTATTCCGGCCATCGTCGCCTCCGGCCTGCTGATGGGCCTGCTGGGGATGGTGAAAACCTACGGTTGGGTCGACCCGAGCAACGCTCTCTATATCATGCTGGATATGTGCAGTTCGGCGGCGTTTATCATTCTGCCGATCCTGATCGGCTTTACCGCCGCCCGCGAATTTGGCGGTAACCCCTATCTGGGCGCGACCCTCGGCGGGATCCTCACCCACCCGGCGCTGACCAACGCCTGGGGCGTCGCCGCCGGCTTCCACACCATGAATTTCTTCGGCATCGAAGTGGCGATGATCGGCTACCAGGGCACCGTCTTCCCGGTGCTGCTGGCGGTGTGGTTTATGAGCATGGTCGAGAAGCGGCTGCGCCGCGTGATCCCTGACGCGCTGGACCTGATCCTCACTCCGTTCCTGACGGTGATTATCTCCGGCTTTATCGCCCTGCTGCTGATCGGCCCGGCCGGTCGCGCGCTCGGCGACGGCATTTCGTTTATCCTCAGCACGCTTATCAGCCATGCCGGCTGGCTGGCGGGCCTGCTGTTCGGCGGCCTCTATTCGGTGATCGTCATTACCGGTATCCATCACAGCTTCCATGCCATCGAGGCCGGACTGCTGGGCAACCCATCGATTGGCGTCAACTTCCTGCTGCCGATCTGGGCGATGGCCAACGTCGCCCAGGGCGGCGCCTGCTTTGCGGTGTGGTTTAAAACCAAAGATGCCAAAATAAAAGCCATCACCCTGCCGTCGGCGTTTTCGGCGATGCTGGGGATCACCGAGGCGGCAATCTTCGGGATTAACCTGCGCTTTGTGAAACCGTTCATCGCCGCGCTGGTGGGCGGTGCCGCCGGCGGCGCCTGGGTGGTGTCGATGCACGTCTACATGACCGCGGTGGGCCTGACGGCGATCCCGGGGATGGCTATCGTGCAGGCCAGCTCGCTGCTGAACTACATTATCGGAATGGCGATCGCCTTCGCCGTGGCCTTCGCGCTCTCTCTGACGCTGAAATACAAAACGGACGCTGAATAATGTCATTACCGTCACGCCTGCCTGCGATCCTGCAGGCCGTTATGCAGGGCCAGCCGCAGGCGCTGGCCGACAGCCATTATCCGCAATGGCATCTGGCGCCGGTCAACGGACTGCTGAACGATCCTAACGGCTTTTGCCAGGTCGCCGGGCGTTACCACCTGTTTTATCAGTGGAACCCGCTCGCCTGCGACCATACCTATAAGTGCTGGGGACACTGGAGCTCTGCCGATCTGCTGCACTGGCGGCACGAACCTATCGCCCTGATGCCGGATGAAGAGTATGACCGCAACGGCTGCTACTCTGGCAGCGCGGTCGAGTTCGAGGGCGCCCTGACTCTGTGCTACACCGGCAACGTGAAATTCCCCGACGGCGGGCGCACCGCCTGGCAATGTCTGGCGACCGAGAATGCTGATGGCACCTTCCGCAAGCTGGGGCCGGTGCTGCCGCTGCCAGAAGGCTATACCGGCCATGTGCGCGACCCTAAAGTGTGGCGGCAGGACGGGCGCTGGTACATGGTTCTTGGGGCGCAGGATGTGCAACAGCGCGGCAAAGTGCTGCTGTTTACCGCCAGCAACCTGCGGGAGTGGCGCCTGGTGGGCGAGATCGCCGGGCACGACGTGAACGGCCTGGCGAACGCCGGCTACATGTGGGAGTGCCCGGATCTCTTTCCGCTGGCGGACACCCACCTGCTGATCTGCTGCCCGCAGGGGCTGGCCCGCGAAGCGCAGCGCTTTCTCAATACCTATCCGGCGGTGTGGATGGCAGGCCGCTTCGACGCCGAACGCGGGATCTTCGACCACGGCCCGCTGCACGAGCTGGACAGCGGATTTGAGTTCTACGCGCCGCAGACCATGCAGGCCGACGATGGCCGCCGCCTGCTGGTCGGCTGGATGGGCGTCCCCGACGGGGACGAGATGCATCAGCCCACCCGCGCGCAGGGCTGGATCCATCAGATGACCTGCGTGCGTGAGCTGGAGTGGCAGGCTGGCACTCTGTATCAGCGTCCGCTGCGCGAGCTGGTCGCCCTGCGCGGGGAAGCCCAGGGCTGGCGCGGACAGACCCTGCCCCTCGCCCCGATGGAGCTGGCCTTTGACCTTTCCCCCGACAGCACGCTGGGGCTGGACTTTGCCGGCGCCCTGCAGCTCACCGTCAATCGCGACGGCCTGCGTCTGTCGCGCCGCGGCCTGCAGACGGCAGAGATGCATCACCGCTACTGGCGCGGCGAGGCGCGACGCCTGCGGATCTTTATCGACCGCTCCAGCGTGGAGATTTTCATCAACGATGGCGAAGGGGTGATGAGCAGCCGCTTCTTCCCGGGCTATCCGGGGCAGCTCATCTTCAGCGGTGCGACGCCGGTGGCATTCTGCCGCTGGCTGCTGCGGCCATGCATGGTAGAATAAGCGTTTTGCTTTCAGGCTCCCGGGTGCTGATGAAAACCAAACGCGTAACTATCAAAGATATCGCCGAACTGGCGGGCGTCTCCAAAGCGACCGCCAGCCTGGTACTCAACGGTCGTGGTAAAGAGCTGCGCGTGGCGCAGGAGACGCGCGAGCGCGTACTGGCGATCGCTCGCGAACAGCACTATCAGCCGAGCATTCACGCGCGCTCGCTGCGCGATAACCGCAGCCATACCATTGGTCTGGTGGTGCCAGAGATCACCAACTACGGGTTTGCCGTTTTCTCCCACGAGCTTGAGACGCTCTGCCGGGAAGCCGGCGTGCAGCTGCTTATCTCCTGCACCGACGAAAACCCAGGTCAGGAGAGCGTGGTGGTCAATAACATGATCGCCCGCCAGGTCGACGGCCTGATTGTCGCCTCTTGTATGCACAGCGATGCCGACTATCAGAAGCTCAGCGAACAGCTGCCGGTGGTGCTGTTTGACCGCTCCCCCAGCGACAGCGCCCTGCCGCTGGTGATGACCGACTCGGTCACCCCAACGGCCGAGCTGATCTCCCGTATCGCGCCTCAGCATGCGGACGAGTTCTGGTTTCTCGGCGGCCAGCCGCGGCTGTCGCCGTCGCGCGACCGGCTGGCGGGGTTCACCCAGGGCCTGGCCCAGGCGGGGATCACGCTGCGCCCCGAGTGGGTGATCAACGGCAACTACCACCCCAGCTCCGGCTATGAGATGTTCGCGGCGCTCTGCGCGCGGCTGGGGCGTCCGCCGAAGGCGCTCTTCACCGCGGCCTGCGGGCTGCTCGAAGGGGTGCTGCGCTATATGAGCCAGCATCATCTGCTGGATTCCAATATTCATCTCGCCAGCTTCGACGATCACTATCTGTATGATTCGCTTTCCCTGCGCATTGATACCGTGCAGCAGGATAATCGCCAGCTGGCCTGGCACTGCTATGATCTGCTCAGCCAGCTGATCGACGGCCAGGCGCCGGAGCCGCTTCAGCGCTACCTGCCCGCCACCCTGCAGATTCGCCATCCCTGACGGCGCGGTTGGCAATTAGCGTTTTCGCCTGGCGCGCGCCGCCTGCCTCAGCGCCAGCAGCGCGCTGGCGAGCACCGCGCCAAGGCCGATCGTTACCGGCCAGCGGTAAGCCACCAGCAACGAGGGCAATCCACCATCCGGCGCCAGCATCACCAGATTCCAGCCCGCCAGCCCCGCGTTGCCGTTCAGCGCCCGGCTTAACATCCGCTGATGCGGGGCGAATGGCTGAATGGTCTGGTAGTGGCTGCCGAACAGCGGGGGCTGCATCTCTCGCGGGAACTGCGCCTGCACCTGGGCCAGCACGCTGGCCGGCAGCGCGTGCGATGCCGCCAGCAGATGCCCGTCGCCATTCACCAGCAGCAGCTGATAATGCCGCTCCCGGGCGAGGGTCCGGAGAGCGGCGCGCATCGCCGCCAGCGGCCAGGTCGCTTCCCGCTGCGGCGCCGGAATGTTCATCCGCCGCTCAAGGCGTTCCGCCACCCACTGCGCATCCTCCTCCAGCTGGCGGATCTGCCTCTCACGGTAAACCTCTCTGGCCGGCAAATTCATGCCCCGACCGAGCGCCAGGATCGCCAGCCCCGCGAGCAGCGTGACGATAAGGCCCCTTTTTCCCGCTAGCCAGCGCGGCGAGAATTTGCCAAAGGATGGTGTATTCATACGACTCCAGAAACCGCAGGCCACGCGTGGCCCCTGACGAATGGACAACGGAAGTGGCGAAACTGTACAGGATGCGCAGCGCGGGCAAAACAGACAGGCGGAGCCTGGCGGGGAGTATTTTGTTTATTTCTGGACAGGACGGGCGGCAACGGCATCCTTCGCCGTTGCCGCCCGTTGATAAGATTAGTGTTTTTTCCGGTTGCGACGCATATCGATGGTTACCGCCGCAACGATAATGATGCCTTTAATAATATCCTGCACATAGGCATCGACGCCGACAAAGGTAAAACCGCTTTTGATCAGGCCAAGGATCATCGCGCCAATCAGGGTGCCGGTAATGCGCCCCACTCCGCCCATTAAGCTGCTGCCGCCGATCACCGCGGCGGCAATCGCGTCCAGCTCGTAGGACATCCCCATGCTCGACTGGCCGCTACTGACGCGCGCCGCCAGCACCACCCCCGCCAGCCCGGAGAGCGCCCCGGCGATGGTGTAGACGATCACCAGATATTTATTCACATTGATGCCGGACACTTTGGCCGAGGTCATGTTGCCGCCGATGGCATACACATATTTGCCATACCGGGTATGCTTCAGCGCAATGTGAAACACGGCGGCGATCACGAAGAAGATAATCACCGGCATCGCCCCCTGGCCTATCGCCGTAAAGCTGTCGGAGAGGAAGCTGATCGGGTTGCCCTGAGTGTAATACTGCGCCAGACCGCGCGCCGAAACCATCATCCCGAGGGTGGCGATAAACGGCGGGATACCGGTCCGCGTCACCAGGAAACCATTGGTCAGGCCGCACAGCAGGCCGACGCCGATCCCCGCGCAAATGGGGATCACCGCCGGCAGGTTGACCAGCGCCGGGAACATTGGTGACAGGCTATCGGAGGTTTGCGCCAGGCTGGCCGCCACCACCGCCGCAAGGGCAATAACCGAGCCGGAGGAGAGGTCAATCCCGGTGGTGATGATCACCTGGGTGACGCCCACGGCGATGATGCCGATAATCGCCACCTGCAGCACAATCAGCACCAGCCGGTTGGTATTGAGCAGGAACGACTGGTCGCGAACATACCAGCCGGCGATTTCAAAGGTCAGGGCAATCACCAGCATCACCACAAAGATGCCGGTATCTTTCGGCATTTTATGCCGCAAATTAGCGAAGAAGGAGGAACCCTCGCTGGCCGGAGCCGCCGTTAATTTCATATTACTCATTCTCTGTGCCTCAATGGGATGCCAACGACAAAATGGTTTCCTGGTCGGCTTCGTCTTTTTCCAGGATGCCGGTGATACGACCTTCATGCATCACCATGACCCGATCGCTCATGCCAAGGATTTCCGGCAGTTCAGAGGAGACCATAATCACCGCCACCCCCCGATTCGCCAGTTCACTGATAAGATGATAAATCTCCGCCTTCGCCCCGACGTCGATACCGCGGGTCGGCTCATCGAGAATTAAGATTTTCGGTTGCGCTAACAGCCAGCGCGCAATCAGGACCTTTTGCTGATTCCCCCCGCTGAGGTTATTAATAATTTGATCCATCGTCGGCGTTTTAATATTGAGCCGGCGTATTTGCTCCATGCAGTCTTCGGCCATTTTCACGTGCTGGACAAAACCGCTCTTGCCGATATATTCCGGCATTTTGACGATACTCATATTTTCCAGCACCGACAGCACCAGAAACAGGCCCGACTTTTTCCGGTCTTCGGTTAATAATGCCATCCCCTTTTCAATCGCCACGGAGGGGGAATCGATGGTCACCGGCGCCCCGTCGATCAGCACTTCGCCGCTGTCGAAGCGCTCCATACCGAACAGGCTTTCCATCACCTCGCTGCGCCCGGCGCCCACCAGCCCGGCCACGCCCAGGATTTCGCCACGGCGTACGCTAAAGCTGACGTCATGGAACACGCCCTGACGCGTCAGGTTGCGCACCGTCAGCACCTCTTCGCCGATGGTGTTATTAAATTTCGGAAACAGCTGGGTTAATTCGCGGCCCACCATCTGGGTGATCAGCGACTGCCGGGTAAATTCGGTGGTGTTTTTGCTCCCCACCCAGGTGCCGTCGCGAAAGACGCTGATCTCATCGGTGATGGCAAAGATCTCATCCATTTTGTGGCTGATATAGATGATCGCTTTACCCTGGGCGCGCAGGTCGCGGATGATGGTGAACAGGTGAGCCACCTCGCCTTCGGTCAGCGCCGAGGTGGGCTCATCCATGATCACAATATCCGCGTTCCATGAGACCGCTTTGGCAATCTCCACCATCTGCTGGGCGGCGATGCTCAGGTCGCCCACCAGCCGGTCAGCGGTTAAGCGGATATTGAGCTTATCCAGCAGCGCCTGGGTCTGGCGGGTCAGCTGGCCGTGGTCGACAAAGCCGTACTTCATCGGCTCGCGCCCCAGCCAGATATTCTCCGCCACCGTCATATGCGGCACCAGATTGAGCTCCTGGTGGATCATCGAGATCCCCGAGCGCAGCGCATCCATGGTGTCGGTAAACTCCACCGGCTCCCCTTTCACGCGAATCGACCCTTTATCGGGGCGATAGATACCGATCAGGCATTTCATCAGCGTGGATTTACCGGCGCCGTTCTCGCCCATCAGGGCATGCACCGTTCCCGGACGCACGCGCAATGAGACATTATCGAGCGCCTTCACGCCGGGGAAGAACTTACTGATACCTTCGGCTTCAAGGGCAAAAGCGTTCATACATCCACCTCCGTACCACAGGTTGGCCAGGACTATTTCTGATTACGGTTGGTAAATTCAGCCATGTTCTCTTTGGTGATCAGCTGATACGGCACGTCGATGATTTTTTCCACTTTCTCGCCGTTCGCCAGCTTGATGGCCGCGTCGACTGCGCCTTCACCCTGGCCTTTCGCATCCTGGAAGATGGTGGCGATCATCTTGCCGCTCTTCAGCATCTGCAGGGCATCCGGGGTGCCATCCACGCCGGCGATGAGAATATGGTTCGGGTTTTTGCCCAGCGCCTGCAGGGCGCCGATCGCCATTTCATCGTTGTTGGAGGCGATGGCCTGGATATCCTCACCGCTGGTCATCCAGTTGCTGACCACATCCACTGCGTCATTGCGGGTAAATTTCGCGGTCTGCTTCTGGACGATTTTGATGTTCGGGTATTTCGCTACCACCTCTTCCACCCCTTTGGTGCGGTCGCGAGTGGATTCATTCGCCAGGTCGCCGAGCAGGATCGCCACATTGCCCTTACCGTTCATCGCTTTCGCCAGCGCTTCCATCTGCAGACGGCCGGCAAGAATGGAGTCCGATCCCACATAGGCCATCTTGTCGGTCAGCTCCGCCTGCGGACGGCGGTTCACAAACACCAGCGGGATCCCGGCTTTGGTGGCCTGATCCATGATCGGTTTCACCGCGTTGGTATCCACCGGGTTGACGATAATGGCGTCCACCCCCTGGCCGATAAAGTTCTGCACCTGCTGCAGCTGCTGGGAGACATCCCCTTTCGCGTCCTCGATCTGCGATTTAACGCCATCTTTTTTCATCTCTTTTTGCATCGAGGTACGCAGGATCGTCAGGAAGTTATCGTCAAACAGCGCCATCGAGACGCCAATAGAGACGTCTTTTGCCATAACCACCGCAGGCAGCATGCAGGCTAACAAAGAGGCAACAATCGTTTTCTTAATATTCATAGTTGATCCTTGATTTTGTAGGTACGCCGGTGAATGAAACAAAATGAAAAATTAATTTCAGTTACGTTGCGGCAAATGTCTGCTGGTATATCGACGACGCTGCGGCACCTCTCGCACTCCATCGTGATCTAAATCACAAATAACGGCTGTTTTATCATCACTATTTTGAAACATCAGTCCATTTACGCCGCAACCTGGATTTCAGACCATTTATTTCATTAACAAGACATTTGAAACTTTTATAAGTAAATAACTGAAATGAAAATTTTAAAACTATGCAGTAACAGAATTTTGACAGACATCTAACATTGCCGCATAAATGAGCGAAAAATGAGAAGCAGACAACGCTTTGAAGCGATCCCTCCCGGCGGGGTGGTCATTTACCCGCCGGGGAAATCCGTGTTGTCAGGAAGGGAGGCGCCGCACGCCTTAGTCCACGTTCTCGGCGCTGTAGAGGATAAAGTCGACTTTACCGTCGGCATAGGTTTGCGGCTGGTAGCCGGACTCCAGATGGCGCAGCATCAGGTCGATCGCCAGCTGGGCGTGCTGGCGGGTGTTCTGATCGAGCGTTAACGCCAGGCTGCCCTTCGCCAGCTGCTGCCGGGTGGTGTTGTAACGCTCATGGGTGATCCAGCAGACGTCGCCTTCGCGGCGGTGGCGGGCCAGCGCCTCGGCAATCTGGGTATTGCCAAGCCCGGTGTTATAGATCCCAACAATATTTCGGCTGCGGCACAGGGCTTGCTCCACCAGGCGGGTGATCTGCTCCCGCCGCTCCTCGCCCGCCAGCACGTCGCTGAGCTGCAGGTGGGGAAAGCGCTGGCTCAGCACCTCGCGGAACCCCTGAATGCGCAGGCGATGCGCGCTGTAATCTTGCCGGCCGCTGACCATCAGCACCTCGCCGGGCCGTGGCGTCATTCTCCCCAGCATTAACCCCGCCGTGCGGCCAGCCTGTAGCTGATTGATCCCCACGTGGCAGAGTCGGTCGGCGCCGGGCAGGTCCGTCGCCAGGGTGATCGCCGGGACGCCAGCCTCCCGGCAGCGGCGCAGCGCGTCGTGCACCGCGGGATGGTCATTGCCGAAGACGATGATCCCCTGACGCTGCTGGCAACTGCGCGCAATGCGCCGGGCCAGTGTCGTCGGCTGCGACTCCGGGACAAAGGTACGGTGCAAGGTCAGACGGCGATAGCCGAGGCTATCCGCCACGGCGGCAAAATCCTGCGCCAGCTGCGGAAAGAAGAACGAGTCATTGCTGCTGAGAAAGACCTCAATCTGCCAGGGAAAGCGGTGCTCCTCCGGCAGGATCCGCTTCAGTCCCGCCTCGCGCGCCGCCTGCAGCACTTTGCGCGTGGTCTGCGGCGATACGCCGCCGCGCTCGTTCAGCACCCGGTCAACGGTGGCCACGCCGACGCCAATCTGTCTGGCCAGCATCGCCAGTGAAATGTTTTTCATCGCCCCTCTCTTCATGATGGAAATCCATCAAAACGGCAGTGTCAGTGAGTTTAGCAAACCGATTATGGTGGCAGCGTCCCCTCGCCATTCTGGAGAAAAAAATGATCTGCAAACGTTTTGCCCTGGTAGGCAGTGGTTTTATCGGTCAGGTTCATGCCGCCAGTCTTGCCCGTCATGAAGGAAGTGCGCTGACGATGGTGGCCGATGCCGCCCCGGAGCGCGCCCAGGCGCTGGCCGCCCGCTATGGCGCCCGGGCGGTGACCGTGAGCGAGGCGATCCATAGCGACGCCATCGACGCGGTGCTGATCGCCAGTTCAACCCCGTCGCATGCCGAACTGCTGGAAGCCGCCGCCAGGGCGGGCAAGGCGGTCTATTGCGAAAAACCGATCGACCTCTCCCTGGCGCGCGCCCGTGAGGTGGTGGAGCGGGTGCTCCCCCTGAACGTGCCGGTCACTGTCGGCTTTAACCGGCGCTTCGATAGCAGCCATCAGCAGCTCCGCCGCCAGCTGGAGCAAGGGCTGATCGGCCGGGTCGAGCTGGTGCAGATGGTCTGCCGCGCCTCCAGCATGCCGCCGCTCGACTATCTGCGCAGCTCCGGCGGCCAGATGCGCGATCAGGCGATCCACTTCTTCGATCTCCTGCGCTTTCTCACTGGCGATGAAGTGCGCACCGTAGCAGCGATGGGCGCGGCGCTGGCCCTGCCGGACATTGCCGAATTTGGCGATGTCGACACCTCCATCCTGATGATGCAGATGCGCGGCGGCGCGCTGGCGCAGCTGGACAATACCCGCCGCACCGGCCACGGGTACGATGAACGGATCACCCTGCTGGGCGCCGAAGGCGCGCTGGAGTCCGGTAGCCAGTCGCCCGCGGGCCCTACCCTGTGGCGTGGCAATCAGCGCATTGAGCCGGGCCTGTGGCCAGACTGGTTCAGCCGGGTACAGGGATCTTATTACCAGCATCTTGACGCCTTTATTCGCTCCCTGAATGGTGAAACCGTCGCCGACCTGCCCGGCCTGCTGGACGGCCTGCAGGCGCAGGCCATTGCCGAAGCGGCGGTTCAGTCCCTGCAGCATGGTCAGTTTGTCGCCGTCGACGACTGTCGCTGAGCGGGTGCGAGGCAACCGCTATCAGGCGCTGTACCAGCCTTTATGCCGGGCGGCGGCGATGCCTTGCCCGGCCTACATAACACAGGCATTAATCCACTTTAATATCAAACAGTTGCATAGATATCTCAGGCCCGCGCAAGCGCAGCGCCGCCGGGCAAGAACAGCGGGCGCGGAGCCGCTTTTATGCCGGGCGGCGGCGATGCCTTGCCCGGCCTATATAACACAGGCATTAATACACTGGAATATCAAACGGTTGCAGTAAAATCGTAGGCCCGTGCAAGCGCAGCGCCGCCGGGCAAGAACAGCCGACGCGGAGCCGCTTTTATGCCGGGCGGCGGCGATGCCTTGCCCGGCCTACATAATACAGGCATTAATACGATTTAATATCAAACGGTTGCAGTAAAATCGTAGGCCCGCGCAAGCGCAGCGCCGCCGGGCAAGAACAGCGGGCGCGGAGCCGCTTTTATGCCGGGCGGCGGCGTCGCCTTGCCCGGCCTACATAACACAGGCATTAATCTGATTTAATATCAAACGGTTGCAGTAAAATCGTAGGCCCGCGCAAGCGCAGCGCCGCCGGGCAAGAACAGCGGGCGCGGAGCCGTTTTATGCCGGGCGGCGGCGTCGCCTTGCCCGGCCTACATAACACAGGCATTAATACACTGGAATATCAAACGGTTGCAGTAAAATAGTAGGCCCGCGCAAGCGCAGCGCCGCCGGGCAACAGACATCAGGCATCGTACGCGTCCTTTTGCCGGGCAATGGCAGATACGCTCGCGCTATCTACAAACCAATGCCCGGCCGGCTCCTTAGCGTTCTTCGTTAAACACCGCGCCCACCTGGCGCCGCACCTCATCCATCACCTGCAGATTCTGCAGCACCCGACTGAGCGGCCGCAGCGGCGAGTCCTGCACCCCCTGTCCGATGCACCAGGCAAAATGCTCCGCCTGCCAGAACAGCTGGTCGTAGCGATTGCGCGGCTCTTCCCAGCGCAGCACCTGCCCGCCCTGGCTGGCGGCGAGCGTGAAGCCGCCGGGGGCGTAAAACTGGCCGTCGATCGTCAGGGTCGCCTGGCGTCCGGCCACCACCGCCCCGCCCGGCGTGTTGCTGAACAAAGTGGTGTTTAACAACCCCTGCATCCCGTTCTGCCAGCCGAACAGCATCGACGTCTGACCGTTCAGTCCCTCCGCCGTGGCGCTGCCGCGGGCGACAATCTCCTGCGGCATGCCGCCCACCATCAGCGCAAACGAGGTCAAATAGCTGCCGAGGTCCATCATCGGCCCGCCGGCAAGATCGGCATTGAAGATGCGGTGCTCGGGGGTGAAATACTCGCCGTGATCGGCCAGCAGGGTATGCAGGTCGCCGAGCGCCCCATCCTCCAGCAGCTGGCGGATCACATCATATTTCGGCGCGTAATCGCACCACATTGCCTCCAGCGCCAGCTTCCCCTGGCGGGCGGCTTCAGCCTGCAGCTCACGTCCTTCGCCGAGGTTGAGGGCGAAGGGTTTCTCAATCAGCACGTGTTTGCCCGCCTTCAGCGCCTGCATGCCGTCGGGAAAGTGATGGTTGTGCGGCGTCGCAATATACACCGCATCAATATCCGGACGCGCCAGCATCTCCTCCACCTGGCCGTAAGCCTGGGGGATCCCCCATTCCGCGGCCACCCGGTCGGCCTTCGCCTGGCTGCGGGAGGCCACCGCCACCACCTGCTGCCGGCTGTAGGTTTTCAATGAGTGCACAAAGCGCTCGGCGATCCAGCCAGGACCGATAATGCCCCAGCGCAGGATGGGAATGCTCTGCGCCGCCGGGCGGCGCGGGGTTGGTAAGTGTGACGGAAACATAGCGGCTCCTTAGTCTTTAACCACGTTCACCCAGCGACGGCTGACCATCGAGGCTTCAATCGCCGACAGCACGCGCTGATTCTGCAAACCAAATTCAAAGTTGGGATAGCAGTCGTCGTCCCCGCAAATCCCCTGCACCAGGTCATGCACTTCGATCACCTTGACGTCAAAATAGCCCAGCCCACCGCCGCCAAAATCGAAGCCGAAGAAGCCGGCATAGGCCGGGATCTGGCTCCCGGCATACAGCGTCTTAAAGCCGCGGTCGTGTTTATCATCGTTGAAGCGATATACCTGCAGTTCGTTAAAGCGCTCCCCGTCCATATACAGCGTGCCTTCGGTGCCGGAAACCTCCCAGAACACGCCGAAGATCCGCCCGGCGGCGATGCGCGAGGCCTCAATCACTCCCGCCGCGCCGCTGTCGAAATTGACCAGGCACTGAACCTGATCGTCATTTTCCACTTCCCGCCACTCGGCATCGGCCGCGACCCGGCTGGCATACCCGGCATCGGTTTGCGGCACCGGACGCTGGCGCAGGCAGGTTTGCGCGCTGGCGGTCACTTCACGGATCCCGCCAAGCAAAAACTGGGCGACGGACAGGGTATGGGCGCCGAGGTCGCCAAGCGCCCCGCTGCCGCCGAGAGTTTTCGAGCAGCGCCAGGACCAGGGCAGGTTCGGGTCGTTATAAAACCCCTGATCAAAGGTGCCGCGAAAGCGCACCGGTTCGCCAATATCGCCCCGGGCGATAATCTGCTTTGCCAGCAGCGCCGCCGGCGTTTTGATGTTGTTAAAGGCCACCATGGTCTTCACCCCCGCGCGCCGTGCCGCCTGCGCCATCTCCTGCGCCTGCTGCTCATTGACCGCCAGCGGCTTCTCGCAATAGACATGTTTACCCGCCGCGATCGCCGCCATCGCCATTGTGTAGTGCAGATGGTTCGGCGAGGTGATATCCACCACATCAACCTGCGGATCGTTTACCAGCTCGCGCCAGTCGCCGTAGGCCTTTTCCGCCCCCAGTTTCGCCGCGTGGCGTTCGGCCATCGCCTGATCCTGATCCGCCAGCGCGTAGAGATGCGGGCGCTTGGGCAGATCGGGATAGAACATTGCCGCGCGACGGTAAGCGTCAGCGTGTGCCTGCCCCATAAAACCTGAGCCGATAAGGCCGATATTTAACCGCGCGCTCATGATGCGTACTCCTCTGACGATGAAGGGGAAGATAAATGGTGCGCCAGCCAGGCATAGGCGCGGCTGGCGGTGGCCAGCGGCGGCGCCATCGCCGGGTCCTGATCGGCTTCGATAATCAGCCAGCCGCGGTAGTCGCTGTCCCGGACAAAGTCGAGGATCGGCGCATAGTCGATGCAGCCGTCGCCTGGGATGGTAAACAGCCCGGCGCGCACCGCCTCGTTAAAGCTCAGGTTTTCCCGATACAGACGCCCCAGCACCTGGGGACGCACGTCTTTCAGATGCAGATGGCGGATACGGTGGCCATATTTGTGCAGTACGCGCGGGATCTCGACCCCGGCGACAAAGGCGTGCCCGGTATCAAACGCCAGCCCGACGTTGTCATGGGTGTGAGACAGAAACCGCTCCAGCTCGTCATCGTGCTCCACCAGCATCATCAGATGATGGTGATAGGCCAGCTGGAGGTCATAGTCGCGCAGCAGCAGGTCGGCAAAGGTATTCAGCTTGTGGCAATACGCCGCAAGGCTGACGCGGCTTAACGGCGGCGAGAGCGAAATAGGCTCATCAAGCGGGGTTTCACCTGGCAGTTGCCCGCATTCGCCGTAAACCATCACCTTCGCGCCGAGCTGCCGGAGGAGCTGGGCGTGCTCCCGCACCGCCTCCAGCTCCGCTTCCACGCTGCGGTCGGCCAGCATGCCGCTGTACCAGCCGGACGCCAGGCGCAGGTCAGCCGCCGCCAGCAGCGGGCCCAGGGTTGATGCCTGGCGGGGAAATTTCCGTCCTAACTCAATGCCCTGATAGCCCGCCTCCCGCGCCTCGCGCAGGCAGGTATCCAGGGGAATATCACCACCTAAATCCTCGAGTACATCGTTGGTCCAGCACAGGGGGCTCACGCCCCACCGCAGTTGCTCTGTCGCCATCTTGTTCTCCTTTCCACCCTGTGGTCTTGTCTGGCGTCACTATAAGCAGGTGACGACCGACGATGAAAACGGAGAAATGATGGAAATCCATCATTGCGCTGGCGGTATATTCGCTATTTCAGGTAACCCTGAAAAATAAATGGAAATAATGCTTGCCGCCGGCTTATTTTGCGGATAAAAATTACTGGCTTAATAACCCGCTTCAGAGGTTATCCCTTTCATTCGAAATATGATGATAGCAATATGAAAAAAACTCAACACCGCACCAGCGCGGGCTTTTGCCGTGCGCCAAGGACAGGCCTGCTGTTATTTGCCTGAATGACACATAGCCGCTTTTAAAACATCAAATAATTAACATTCTCTCTGCAATAATATGACAAGCAGTGGGAAGGTTGGCTTGCGAAATAAGCATGAAAATTTGATGTTTTACTAATAAATAACCCCAGAGCCTCTTGCTAATTACTTATCAGGACTGGTTGGGTTATTTTATTCTGACGCCAACGGGAGAATACACCAACGTGTATCCCTCTCTCTGGCCCGGCACGCCGCTATCGCGATGAGAAACAATAAGATGAATAAGACCTGGCTTTTCACCACCCTCCCCCTGGCGCTGGTCGCCGCCGCGCCGGCCCACGCCATTAGCGCGAAATACCGGGAACAGCTTGAACGTTCCGGCTGCACGCAGATGACCGACGGGATCACCTGCGATATTCATAAAACCAAAGCCGAGAATGCCGCCGCCGCACAGCACGCCGATAGCGGCTTCGGCCCCTGGGTGGGCACCTGGTATGTTTATACGGAGTATGGCGATAAAATTGATGAGATTACCGTCACCGCTAAAACGGTGAAAACCCGCGGCCATCTGGTTGAGGCGGCGAAAGCCAGCCAGGGTAAACTGACCTTCCGGGTGAAAAGCTCAGCCTTTACGCTGAACGACGCCTTTAACGGCGTATGGGCAAACGGCAGCCAGCGCGGCACGTTGCAAAAAGTCCTGTAATAACATCGCTCTGCCGACAGGCCGGGGATAATACAGGGAGAACCTCCCGGCGCAGGCCGGGAGGGAGTGCAACGGATTACTTCTGCGGACGCATGGCCGGGAAGAGGATCACGTCGCGGATGGTATGGCTGTTGGTAAACAGCATCACCATGCGGTCGATACCGATACCCAGACCGGCGGTCGGCGGCAGGCCGTACTCGAGGGCGGTCACGTAGTCTTCGTCGTAGAACATCGCTTCGTCATCGCCCGCCGCTTTGGCGTTCACCTGATCCTGGAAGCGCTGCGCCTGGTCTTCGGCATCGTTCAGCTCGCTGAAACCGTTACCGATTTCGCGGCCGCCGATGAAGAATTCAAAGCGGTCAGTGATTTCCGGGTTGACGTCGTTACGGCGCGCCAGCGGAGAAACTTCCGCCGGGTATTCGGTGATGAAGGTCGGCTGAATCAGATGCGCTTCCGCCACTTCGTCAAAGATTTCGGTAACTATGCGTCCCAGCCCCCAGCTTTTCTCTACCTGAATACCGATAGATTCCGCCAGCGCTTTCGCCGCGTCGAAGTTATCCAGATCCGCCATGTTGGTTTCCGGACGGTGTTTCTTGATCGCTTCCCGCATGGTCAGTTTTTCAAACGGCTTGCCGAAATCAAACACCTGGTCGCCATACGGCACTTCGGTTTTGCCCAGCACCGTCTGCGCCAGGGTGCGGAACAGCGACTCGGTCAGTTCGATCAGGTCTTTGTAGTCCGCATACGCCATATACAGTTCCATCATGGTGAACTCTGGGTTATGGCGTACCGAGATCCCTTCGTTGCGGAAGTTACGGTTGATTTCAAACACGCGTTCAAAACCGCCAACCACCAGACGTTTCAGATACAGTTCCGGCGCGATGCGCAGGTACATATCGAGATCCAGGGCGTTGTGATGGGTGATGAACGGACGGGCTGACGCCCCGCCAGGGATCACCTGCATCATCGGCGTTTCGACTTCCATAAAGCCGCGGGCCACCATGAACTGGCGCATGGTGGCGAGGATCTGCGAACGGATACGGAACGTATGACGCGACTCTTCGTTGGCGATCAGATCCAGATAGCGCTGGCGATAGCGAACTTCCTGATCCTGCAGGCCGTGAAATTTATCCGGCAGCGGGCGCAGGGCTTTGGTCAGCAGGCGCAGCTCGGTGCAGTGGATCGAGAGTTCGCCGGTTTGCGTTTTGAACAGCTTGCCGCGGGCGGCGATGATATCGCCGAGGTCCCATTTCTTAAACTGTTCGTTGTAGACGCCTTCCGGCAGGTCATCGCGCGCCACGTACAGCTGAATGCGGCCGCCGACGTCCTGGAGGGTGACGAAGGAGGCTTTGCCCATCACGCGACGGGTCATCATCCGACCAGCCACCGCAACTTCAACGTTCAGGGAAGCGAGTTCATCGTTGTCCTTCGCATCGAATTCAGCATGCAATTGGTCAGAGGTATGATCGCGACGGAAATCGTTGGGGAAAGCTACGCCCTGCTCACGCAGCGCAGCCAGTTTTTCGCGACGAGCTTTCAGTTCATTATTAAGGTCAATGGCCTCATCGGCACCTTGTGCTTGTTGTTCAGACATATGGATTCCTCATAACCTTGCTTTCAAACTAGCTTCGATAAATTGAACCAGGTCACCCTTCCGCGCGGCCTGTCTCTGGGAAGACACCAGAGCACAATCTTAACGATCCTGGATTCACTCCAAGCTGATCTCACTCAGCTATGGCTTCAGTAACGGTATTTTTTATCGTTGGCCTCCGCGCATGCCAGAATATCCTCCTCCTGTTCACTAAGCTGTGCAAGGAGCGACTTCGCGCTCCGCTGTTGAGGTAATGCCCCCGGTCGCGCTGCGCTTACCGGGGCTACGAATCGCAGCCCGGACAAGGTGTTTACGCCACGAGCCGGGACGAGCGTCAGGCGCCGCCGCCGGTAATTTCACCGGCAGCCGCACGACGTTTGCCAACGCTACAGGCCGCGGCAAAGGCGATAATGACCATCACCGCCACGCAGCCGAGGGTCCATTCGCCCATCTGCGCGAAGAAATGCTGATAGGCGGCAATCGCTGTATCGCTGATTTGCGATTCGGTGGTTTGCTGGGCGACCACGCCCGCCAGCCAGTTGGCCACCGCGCCGGTGGCCAGCATATAAATGCCGGTCAATACGCCGGTGACGCCGGGCATGTTCAGACGGGTTATCTGCGCCATCGCCACCGGGTCGATAAACAGTTCGGCAAAGCCCATCATCGCCAGCCCGGCGACCATCATGCCCATTGAGGCCTGACCGTCAGCCGCGCCATGGCGGGCATTGAGCGCCAGCAGCATAAAGCCGCCGCCCATCAGCAGCAGGCCGAAAGAAAATTTCAGCCAGACGCGCAGCACAGAACGCACGCTGCCTTCCGGGCGCATCAGCCACGCCAGCACCACGCCGGCCGCCATCACCGCTATCGCGTTAACTGACTGGAACAGCGCGGTCGGCACGTCCCAGTTCAGCAGACGACGATTGACGAAGTGGTCGATAAACAGGCTAATCGAGCTCCCGCCCTGCTGCGCCAGCACCCAGAACAGCGTTCCGGCGAGCATCAGCAGGACGATCTGCCACAGCGCGCGACGATGCTCCGGGGCTTTGATCATGATCCGCGCCACCATCTGGGCGGCGAACAGGCAGACGATCGCCAGCAGATAGCCGGACCAGTTGTTTTGCAGCAGCAGCGTGAAAAATACCGGCGCCAGGCAGAGCATCACCAGCAGCCAGCCCCAGGTCGGCAGCACGAACTTCACCGCCCGCAGCGCCGGTTTATCGACGCCGCGGGTATGCCGGAAGTGGCGGCTGCCGCTTAAGAAAATCATCAGGCCGATAAACATACCGATCCCCGCAAGGGCGAAGCCGATATGCCAGCCGTACCACTGCGCCGCCAGTCCGCAGGCGATGGGCGCGGCAATCGAGCCGACGTTGCCGGCGGCGTACAGCAGCGAGAAACCGCCGTCGCGACGCGGGTCGTCGTGAGCGTACAGTTCGCCGAGCAGGCAGCTGATATTGGATTTAAACAGGCCGTAGCCGCAGATGATGATCGCCAGCGCGACGTACAAACTCCATGCGGAGGTCGACTCAACGCCCAGCACCACATGGCCGAGGGTCATCAACAGCGCCCCGGCAATTACCGCCGTGCGGTTGCCGAGCAGGCGGTCGGCAAGCCAGCCGCCGAGAATAGGGGTAACGTAAACCAGAGATGCGTAAGCGCTGAACAGGCTGATGGCGTGGCTGTCGTCGAAGCCAAGCTGGTGGGTAAGGTAAAGGATGAGTAAGGCGCGCATGCCGTAAAAGCTGAAGTACTCCCAGATCTGGATCGCAACGATGTAGTAAATCGCGCGCGGCTGTGAGGGTGTTTTCATGTGTTCTCCTTGCAGCGTGAAAAAGGGAAGTGGCAAGCCACTTCCCTGGTGTGCGTCTATTACTTGTTATTCTCTTCTTTCAGCACTTTAACGGTGTAACGACCATCCGCCTGACGATAGGCGCCGTGGATATCGGTTTCGAAGCCTGGATAGTGGGCGCCGATTTCGCACAGCATCTGCAGGAACTCCAGCACCGGACGGCTCTCTTCGGTGATCATCTCACCCGGCATCACCAGCGGCACTCCCGGAGGATACGGCAGGATCATATTGGCGTTGACGCGGCCGACCATCTCTTCGAGATACACTTCTTCCGTCTGACCGTGCAGCTCTTTCTGGAACGCGGCATACGGGGTCATCACCATCGATGGCAGCACTTCAAACGCGCGGAACATCAGATCCGGCAGGTTGTGATGCTCAATCAGTTTGTGAATGTTCTGCGCGAGGTCCTGAATACGCATGTTTTCATAGAATTCAGGATCTTCACGGTACAGCGACGGCAGCATGTTTTTCACCCGCAGGTTCAGGTCGAACGCGCGTTTGAAGTCGGTCAGCGCACGCAGCAGGCTCAGCGCTTTAGTCTTATCGATACCGATACTGAACAGGAACAGCAGGTTGTACGGACCGGTTTTCTCTACCACGATGCCGTGTTCGTCGAGGTATTTCGCCACGATGCTTGCCGGAATACCGAAGTCATCCATGGTGCCGTCTTTCTTCATCCCCGGAGTCAGCAGCGTGACTTTGATCGGGTCGAGGTACATGTGTTCGTTATCGATGTTTTTGAAACCGTGCCATGCGCTGTCGGAACGCAGCGGCCAGCATTCAGGACCATCGATATGCTCCGGCTGCCAGACGTCGAAGAACCAGCCGTCAGACTCGCCTTTCAGACGTTTGATCTCTTTACGGAACTTAATGGAACGTTCAATAGAGCCGTCGATCAGACGCTTACCAGCGTTCCCCTTCATCATCGCCGCCGCGGTTTCGGTGGAGGCCACGATCCCGTAGTGTGGAGAGGTGGTGGTGTGCATCATGTAGGCTTCGTTGAAGGTCTCTTCGTTAACGTCGCCTTTCACGTGGATCATCGACGCCTGGGAGAACGCCGCCAGCAGTTTGTGCGTGGACTGGGTTTCGTAAATCACTTTCCCTTCGACGCGGCCGCCGCTCATCCCGCATTTGCCTTCATAGATCGGCGAGAAGTTGGTGTAAGGCACCCACGCGGAGTCAAAGTGGATGGATTTCACATCCAGGGTTTTCTTGATGAAGTCGGTGTTGTACAGCAGACCATCATAGGTTGAGTTGGTGATAACCGCGTGTACCGGCCAGGTCGCATTCGGCGTCTCTTTCACACGCTTGGCGATAGTCGCGTGCTGGAATTCGCTCTGCGGAATACCGCCGAGGATACCGTAGGCGTTACGGGTCGGACGGAAGTAGATCGGCGTAATGTCGCTCATCATCATCAGGTGAGTCAGCGATTTGTGGCAGTTACGGTCAATCAGCACGGTGCTGCCGGCCGGCGCGGAGTACATGCCGACGATTTTGTTAGCGGTAGAAGTACCGTTGGTCACCATGTAGCTGCGTTCTGCGTTAAACACGCGAGCGATATACTCTTCCGCTTCTTTGTGCGGGCCGCTGTGGTCCAGCAGGGAACCCAGTTCAGAAACCGAAATGGAGATATCGGATTTCATGGTGTTGGAGCCAAAGAAATCGTAGAAGATGCTGCCTACCGGGCTTTTCTGGAACGCGGTACCGCCCATGTGGCCTGGGGTACAGAAGGTATATTTACCTTCACGGACATATTTGAACAGCGCTTTGGTCAGCGGCGGCAGAATGGTGTCGATGTATTCGTCAGTGTTCTGTTTGATTTTGTTCGCGATATCTTCCGCAGCGCCCAGCGCATATTCGAAGAAGCGAACCTGCATGCGCAGATCGTTCAGGCTAACGTCCAGAGTGGAGTAGGTGTTAGCGAACGCATACAGCGGCATGTACTCGTTCATTTTGCTGATTTCTTCGCACAGTTCGAGATTGTATTTATCCCAGTCGAAGATCACGCCGCACAGACGAGAGTTGTTTTCAATAAGTTTTAATAAGTCGTCACGGTCGTTCGGGTAGACAATACGGAAGTCCAGGCGTTCGAGAGCACGATGCAGTTCACGGATGGGTTCTTCTTTGAAGTAAACCCCCATGTGATTCATGATTGCAATAACGTTCATAGTCAAATCTCCAGATGTAGAAAGCCCCTCCCGTCGCGTGATGACAGGTGATGGAAGGAGCCTCAGGAAAACGGGTTACTGATTAGTGCGCGTTAGCGGTGGTGTTGTTATCCGATGCGTTGTTCTGGCGCTGGTGCATTTTGCGACCGTAGAACATCAGGATAATCAGGCTAACGATGAAGGTGCCGGCCAGTTCGAAGGAGCTTGCGCCCATCAGCGCGATGAAGCAGAACACGCAACCCAGTACCGAACAAATCAGGCTAACGAAGTTACGGATGTTGATGCCTTCGAAACGAATCAGGTCAACACAGGAGTAGAAGTAAGGCAGCATGGTCAGCAGTACCGCGATACCGGTCAGTTCGCCGAACAGGTCAGAGGCTTTACCACCGGCGGAGTTCATCAGGGTAATCAGCACCATCAGCGCGGTCATTTTCACTGCGGCCAGCAGCAGGCCTTTTTTCGGAATACCGTTGTTATCAACTTCGCCATACACTTTCGGGAAGTTACCGTCGTTGGCGGCACGCACACCGGCCTGGCCAACCAGCATCATCCACGAGCCCAGAGAAGTCAGGCAGGCAAAGGCGGTGAAAGCGGATACCATCGGTGCAGCCCAGCCGCCGAGGATGGTAGAGGCGCTAATTGCGAACGGCGCACCGGACGCGGCCATCTGAGAAGCAGGATACATACCGGCGATAACCTGAGTCGCGGCAATGTAGACGATACCGGCCATCGCGGTGCCCAGCATGGTTGCCAGCGGCACGGTACGTTTCGGGTTTTTCACCATCCCGGTACTCACGGCGGCGGATTCTACGCCAACGAAGGCCCACAAGCAGAGCAGGATACTTTTAATAACCGCGTGGCTATCAGTGGTGCTGGAGGTGTTCCAGTTTGCCTGATAGGTGGCGACATCAAACCAGTGCCAGCCCACGACCGCGGTCATGACCACCGGAATAAGCACCAGTACCAGACCAATGGTGGTCAGACGGCTGACCCAGGTCCCGCCGAGCATATTAACGAAAGTAAAGATCCACACGATGGCAATACAGGCAATACCTGCTGGCACCGGGTTATTTAAAATTGGGAAGAACGTAGAGAGATAAGAAACTGCGGTAATCCCGATGGCCAGGTTACCAATCCAGTTTGCATGATAATAAAGGACACCGGTCTGGAAACCGAACGCCGGAGATATTTCGCCAGCGTAGGCAATAGGACCGCCCTGCTGCGGGTTTTTAGTGGCCAGTCGGGCATAAACATAAGCCAGAGACATCGCACCAATAATTGAAATTACCCAGCCCCAAATGGCAATACCACCGATGCTGGCCAGGTTCGCAGGTAATAATGCAATCCCGCTCCCCATCATATTACCGGCGACGACACCGGTACAGGCAAATAGCCCGATCTTCTTGGCAGAACTCATGGTTGTTTTTCTCCTAAGTTTATTTGGGAGGTACAGATCATGATACAGAACCATTAATTGACCCGACCAACTGCCAACAAGATTACTGATTTGTACGAGATAAGTCCTAAAGATAAAGTGATATAAAAACAAACATCAGACAAATGATATTTTGACCTTTTTCGCTTAACATATAAACATGACAACAGGGTGTCAGAAAAAGATAAACATCGTTGAATTACAGTGAGTTAGAAGAAGGAGAGCGTGTTATCTGACTGTTATTTAAAGCCTCCTGAATGCTAAATAAAAATAACAACAAGAGGCTTCATGAGAAACATAAATTTAACCTCACCATGCCCAAAACCTTGCGCATGATGAGGGTTTACTTATTCTGAAGAGAGAAAGTTGTCGAGATATGGAACTACTCGGTTAACCGATGTCTGGAAAACCCCATTTTCAATCCAGTACAGGGTATCTTCGCCAGGACGTAAATTAAACGCCGTGATGTAAGAATCGGCAGCCAGACGGTTCTCACCTTTCATCTCATAGACTTTGCCTAACAGCACATAATTTAGCCATGACATCTCTAAATCAATCGCACTATTAATTGCGGTATTTGCTTCGTCGACTTTGCCCTTCCCCAATGAATCCACCGCTTTTATTTGATAATAAATCGCCATGTCTTTTATACCCGGCATCGCCCCTACCCGCTCAACTTCACTGTAGAGGGCGGCCAGCTGTTTATCGTCCAGAGGCTGTTGCGAATGGCGCAATACATCCACCAGCGTTTTTTCGGCATAGGCGTAAATAAAATCCGGCGCCCGCTTAATCACATCATCCAGCAGGCTACTAGCCTTACTTAATGAATCGACGTCGCCCTTCATTAACAGCTGATGCGACTGGTAGAAATAGGTTAACGCCACGCTTTGCGAGGGCTGATATTGCCTGAGCATCGCCTGCATTCGCGCCGGCCACGGCTGCGCCAGGGCATCCGACAGGCTGTTCATCAGATCGTTCTGGATGGTCAGCTGGTTATCGTTGGTCACAAAGTAGCGCTTATCCAGCATCGTCGAGCTGTCGGCGTTGTCCACCAGCTGGACCGACATAAAGCACTGCTGCGCCCGATAGTGGCGCTGATTGACGAACTCGATGGTCAGCGTTTTCCCGGAGCTGCTCGGCTCATTGATGTTGTAGTCCGTTTTGTCATGCACCATAAAGGTCGAGAAGGTGTTCAGCGAGGTGGTGATCAGGCTGGCCAGTCCTACGGCGTAGGAGTGCTGCGACGACCAGTTAGCGCAGGAGTTGCCATTCACCAGGTGGATATCGATATCGCGCGGATTGAGCAGCAGACGCGCCTTGTTGACCGGCGGCCGCGATTCCATGCTCGACAGCGCCACCAGCGCCACGCAGGTGCCCAGCGCCAACAGGAACAGCCCCCACACCAGGGCGGTAGTGAGGCGCTTGCGGCCTGACGGCGCGCTGGCCACGGTAGGAGCCGGTGGCGGCGCGGCGGCATCAGGGAGAGGGACAGAGACGTCGGATGGCGCACCGGCGGCCGGCGGCGCAGGAACGGCGGTCGACGGCGAAGGCGTCAGCGCCTCCATCGACGGGGCTAGCTCCTCCCCCTCTTCGGTGCACCAGATCACCGGCACCGTGAGCTTATACCCCCGTTTGGGTACCGTCGCGATGTACTCAAGGCTAACGTCGTCGCCGTCTTTGAGCGACTTGCGCAGTTCAGAAATACTCTGCGTGACGACGTGGCTGGTCACAACGTTCCGGGTCCAGACGTTTTCGATAAGCTCGTCCCGGCTAAGCACTTCCCCCGGATGGCGGGCAAAAAAGACCAGAAGATCGATTAAACGCGGTTCAAGGGTAAGCTGGCGCCCCTTCCTGCTGATTTGGTTTACAGAGGGGGTTACCAGCCATTCACCGACGCGAACAACAGGTTGTAGCATACAAGAAAGCCCCAGACAAAAAGGGAAAGGCGCGATGATAACACATTTGTCCTACCTATTTTTGCCAGGGGTCACTCCCTCAGGCATTAGGCCGGAATTGGCTCTTTATTAACAATAAAAAGCAATAATTCATTAACATCGTGATCATGAAATCTATATATAGCGATAAAAACGCATTTCCGCTGCCGCTATTGCCTAAGGCAATTCCGATAGCAGAAAAAAATAAGCCCGGAGGCTTAACGCGCTCCAGGCTCAATGCGTTGCGCGCCGATACGGCACGCTTTAAAAAAAGGTTATTTATACACTTCCGCTGTGGCTTCAAAGTTAGGGCCATGCTCACGCGCAGCGGTGATCACGTAGTACTTTCCGCCTTTCTCATCGGCCAGCTTGGAGAGCTGATCGTGCAGATCGGAAGGCGAAGAGAATTCGCCACCGGACGGCCCCACCGAGATCGGCCCGACTTTGGTCAGTTTGAAGTGTTTCACTTCTTCTTTGGTAATCAACTGCGCGGCGGAGGCGCCAAATGCAACGGCGGAAAGGGCTAACGCGACTATCACTTTTTTCATCCTGCAATCTCCTTGGAATTAGCCTTCAGTCAGGCCCTTTCAGTATAGACGGCGATTTACTAAGCGTGCTACCGATGCGCTTATTTTTTGGCCGAGGCGTTCAGTAACGCGGCGGTACCCCTTCCGGGCGGGTCTTAAAGCGCCGGTGCAGCCACATGTATTGCTCGGGCGCCATCAGGATGCACTGTTCGATAATCTGATTCATCCAGGCCGCCGTAACCTCGGCGCTCGCCAGCGGCGGCGTGCGCTCCGGCGTCAGGGAGATCAATTCATACCCCATGCCGTTGGGCTTGCGCCGCGGAACAAACGGCACAATCGTCGCCCCGGACATTTTCGCCAGCATCCAGGTACCGGTGGTGGTCGCTGCCTGTTCGACGGCAAACAGCGGGGCGAAGACGCTGCTGGCCGGACCGTAGTCATGATCCGGCGCGTACCAGAGAATTTCCCCCTCTTTTAGCGCCCTGACCATCCCTTTCAGATTTTTTCGATCCAGCATGGTCTTGTTAGAGCGCAAGCGTCCCCAGGTTTGCAGCCAGTCAATCAGCGGGTTATCGTTAGGACGGTAGACGCCAATGCCTGGGGTAAACATGCCGTACATTCGCGCACCCATTTCGAGGGTCAGAAAATGGATACCGATCAGTAAAATGCCCTGCTTTTCTTCCAGAAGCTCCACCACCTCGTTAACGCCGCTGGTCTCGGTCCAGCGCGCTACCCGGTGCGTCGGCCAGAACCAGGCCATGCCGGTCTCCATCAGCCCCATGCCCAGCGATTCAAAGTTTTTCACCAGCAGCGCCTCGCGGTCGGCGGCGCTCATCTCGGGAAAGCAGAGTTCGAGATTACGTCTGGCAATCCGCGCGCGGCTTTTCATCACCCGCATTGCCAGCCGCCCAAGCGCCGTTCCCAGACGGTAGATCACCGGATACGGTAATTGCACCAGCAGCCACAAAAAGCCAATTCCCAGCCACAACAGCCAGTAACGCGGGTGCAACAGCGCGCGGGAAAATTTGGGTAAATTTGACATAGTAATCCTGTTAATTCACTCAATAATAGCTGAGCAAAAACCGCGAAATAAAGTAGCGGATCCTGCACGTAGTATTTTTCCAATTCGTGCGGTAATACTCAATCACAAAGCGCGTTATTATAAGCCGATTCCAGGATAAATTCAGCCCTTACGCTGGGGACTACTCTATTATTAGACGCAACGCGTAAAATTTCCTGTTTAATGCATAAATAAATAAACCTAACCTCTACGGCCCGGCCGATTGTCGATAAAATAGCCAGTACATTTGCCTCAGCCTCGCGACCAATACCTCTTTTACTCACGCTTTATTATGGCGGTAGTGAATGCAAACAGGCCGTTCAGACCGGTCTGACACGGTCAGCATGCGGTTATTTGTGACTGGGGCAAAGGTTAAGCATCGACATTGCTGATCCTTTTCCCAGATATGCTACGTTTACAGCGCTCATTCGACGCAAGTGCCTTTGCCGACGTCGCCGCTTTCAGAAGCCATAGTGAGAAGGAACTATGACAATGAATTATCAATTAGTGAAGCAAGTCAGAGAAAATAACCCATTAAGAAAAAGCTTCATTGACCTTGCCGTTAAGACTTTTGACCTGTCTTTTGAAGAGTGGTATCAGCAAGGTTACTGGACCGACGCCTATATCCCCTATGCTTTTGTCGAACGCAATAAAGTTATCGCTAACGCTTCGGCCAACATCATCGACCTGCGCTGGCAGGGCGAGCCCCGGCGTTATATTCAGATTGGCACCGTGATGACCGAACCGGACCACCGTAATAAGGGATTAGCCGGCCAGCTTATCCATCACATCCTGCAGGACTGGCAGCAGGAGGCGGACGCCTTCTTTTTATTCGCCAATCCCACCACGGTGGATTTTTACCCCAAATTTGGCTTCACCCGCAGCGAAGAGTATCAATATATTATGCCAGTCTCCCCGCGAGCCGGTGATTTTCGTAAACTGGATATGGACAGCCCTGACGATGTCGCCCTGCTCCGCCATTACTATGAAAAATCCAACCCGTTCTCACCGCTGCGGGTGGAGCATAACTTTGGCCTGCTGATGTTTTACTGCTCAGCCTTTATGAAGCATTTTGTCTATTACTCGGCAAAAAATGAGGCGGTGGTCATCGCCATGCAAAACGGTCCGGTGCTGATCTGCTTTGATCTATTCTGCGACGTGGGCAAGAGCCTGTCGACGCTGGTCAACGAACTGGCCGATGACCACGTTTACCAGGCCATCCTCGGTTTTACCCCCAGTGAAGACCGGCTCGGCGAGTATGAGAAGATAGAGGGAGAAGATATCCTCTTCGTCTATGACCAGAAGGAAAACCTGTTTAAAGACAGGAAGTTGATGTTTCCTTTACTGGCGCATGCCTGACGGCGCCGCGCCGCCAGGCAGATCAGTTATAAGTCACCACGAAGGTCGCGCTGGCGTTCGCTTCGCCCGCAGTCACTGCGGGCCCGTTGACCGCTCGCCGCGTCGGGAGACGTAATCCCGATAGCCCTCGCCAACGTAAATCTGCCGTGGCCGGTAGATGGTCAGCGGCGCCTGGTGCATCTCGTTCCAGTGCGCCACCCAACCGACCGTCCGACCGACCGCGGTGACCACCGCAAACATCGACGAAGGCAGATTCATCGCTTTAAGGATCACCGCGGTATAGAAATCCACGCTTGGCGACAGGCCATTGTCCACAAAATAGGGGTCGGTCAGCGCCACGTCCTCAAGGGCCATCGCCACCTGCAGCAGGCGGTCGGACATGCCTACCTCCGCCAGCACCCGATGGCTGGTTTCACGCAGGATATCGGCGCGCGGGTCACGGTGACGGTAGCGCGAGTTGCCAAAACCCAGCCGGCGAAATGCCTGCGGATCGCGCTTCGCCTGGCGAAGAAACGCCGGAACCTGATCGACGCTTTCAATCTCCTCCAGCATTCGCATGCTCGATTCATTTGCTCCTCCATGCATCGGCCCCCACAGCGACGCCAGCCCGGCGGCGACGCAGGCGAATAAGTTCGCCCCGGAGGAACCCGCCGCGCGCACCGTAGTGGTCGAGGCGCACTGCCCGTGATCGGCATGCAGCACCAGGATCTGGTTCATCGCCTGCTCGATAACCGGATTGAGAACGTATTTTTCCGCCGGGATAGCAAACAGCATCTGCAGGAAATTACCGGCATAGGAGAGATCGTTGCGCGGATATGCTGCGGGTTGCTCAATGGTGTACTTGTAGCTCATGGCGGCGATAGTGGGCATTTTCGACAGCAGCCGGGTGGCGGCCAGCGCCCGGTGCTGCGGATTTTCCACGTCCAGGACGTCATGATAAAACGCCGCCAGCGCCCCCACCAGGGCGCACATCAGCGCCATCGGGTGCGAGTCGCGACGAAAGCCGCTGCACATGCGGGCTATCTGCTCGTGGACCAGAGTATGGCGGGTGATGGTCTCGCGAAAGGTTTGATAGCTGGCCTCATCCGGCGCGTCACCGTTCAGCATGATGTAGGCCACTTCGAGAAAATCGCACTGGCGAGCCAGCTGATCCACCGGATAGCCGCGGTGCAATAGCACGCTGTTTTCCGTATCGATCCACGAGATCGCCGACTGGCATCCGGCGGTATTGGCGAAGCCGGGGTCATAGCTGCAGAATCCGGACTGATTTAGCCCGCGCATATCGACTCCCACCGGCCCCCGCGTTCCCGGCACCTGCGGCAGGGCGATGGGCGGTTGTTGTCCGGCAAAAGAAAGCGTTAACGGTGTAGTGCTCATCCTGTTAGTCCCCCAGCAAGCTTATCAGCGACCCGAAGTCATTCTTCAGGCGGAAAGACCAACATAACCAATGTGATGCAGCTTATTCATTGATGTCATCACTATAACCCTGACAAAGAGGATATTTTGCTGGCCTTCACGGGGAAACAGGCCGTCTTTCCCCAGCCCACCGCCGGATAGCGGCACAAATCGCCAAGGATAAAGGCGATCATCGCTGTCAAAATTTACGTTGAGTAAAGAAAGGATGAAGAGGAGCTACCATGAATTTTGTGCTGTCGATGACCCTTATCTGCATCGCCATCGCCTGGCTGATGATGAGCCTCCTGCCGGTGTAGATGCACCGCTAACCGCCACGCCAGTGGTCTGGATAACCCCTCCTTCAATTGATTTCCGCCGTGGTCTTCGCCTCTGAGGTTTCACAAGAGCCATATAAGAAGTACTGGTTGCATATCAGGCTGTTGCGTTTCCCCGCCGAGGGGTAGGCTAAAGGCCCACTGTTAAGGAGGTGATATGTCTGGACTGATCAATCCACATGCGGCCCCGGAAGAAGCAGCCTATGCGCTGCTGATTGAGCTCGTTCGCGCCCAGCGCGTGCCGCAATATGAAGGCGAAATTTCCGGCCTGCTGGCGATGTACGACGAAGCCGTTAAACACTTTAAAGAGAAAGAGACCGAGCGTTAGGCGTGGACATCGTGGTGCGAGGAAAGCGTGACGCCTGCGGAAGCCGCGCAGGCGTTGGCTGGATAGCGGCTTGGGTCATCAGCTGCCGCGGTAGGTAGAGTATCCGTACTGACTGAGCAGCAGCGGGATATGCAGTTTTTGATTTTGCTTTGTGACATTGAAAATAACCGGAATCACCGGGAAGAACGTATTCATATTTTGGCTTTTAAAATAGTCACCGGTTTTAAACGTCACTTTATACACCCCCGGCTCCATATTCTCCTCCTGCGGATAGAGCGATTTAATCCGCCCATCGGCATCCGTTTTACCGGTGGCGATATGCTGCCAGCTCTCCCCCTGCTGTTTATCCAGCTCAATCTGCACCCCCGGTGAAGGGAGCCCGGTTTGCTGATTAAGAATGTGTACGCTGAGCGTCCCCTCTGGCGCCGCCAGCGCGCTGAAGCTGAGCAGAGAAATTACGGAGGCGATAACTAATTTCATAATCGTGACCTTATTGGGCAAGTGAAAGTGCCCTAACTATAGTCAGCACGGCGGGGAAAAAAATTAAACTTTTTGTTATCAGTTTGAGTTGATGGGTACTGTCTCCACACACAACACGCTGAACCGGTTTCCTCGTAAGAAGAGGAAGTATCTTATGAGTAGGTAGCCCCGTGCTCTTAGTAACAGGATACGGTGACACTAAGTCTATCAGGCAGGGGAAATAGATTTGCTGGGTTCAAATATCACAAGGTAAAAAGACAAACGCCGTGGCCTCTGCCGCCTCTACCAGAACAGTGCTTACTGCAAATGGGCTGCAGTATTCGAAATAATCATTTAATATTATTTAAACTACTATTCCAGTGTAAGTAATCACCTGGTTCAGATATTGATCGTTATCATTGATTCTCTTGTCGCCACGCCTTAACCATCTCCTTTGTTACCTCTTTCTTGTAGCAAATAGGTGAGTACCCACCAGCTTTGCTCCAGGCACTGCGGCCACCGCACGAGCTGCCGTTCCGGGCGGTATTGAAGGGACAGGCACAAGTACCGGGGTAGGATGCGACAGAGTCATCAATAATCCTTTGACTGACCTGATCATCGCTTAAGGAATTCGATTTGGCGATGGAAATATCTGATGCAAAGACGCACACAACAGCGAATACGGAGATGGCGACGAATTTGATGTTCATTCGGATCTTTCCAGGCAGTGGATGAACATCGAGGGTATGCTTTCAAATAGTGTTCAATATTGATCTATAACAACTGTACTTCACGCCAGCTTAAAATGCGATAGTTAACCCAGTCAGACAGAACCTAAAGCTATAATGACTATTAGCCTGTTACCGGCAACATATTTTCACATTCCTGCAGAGCGCTTATTCTGCACTCAGCTATAACCAGCATTAACCATTCTGTTCGATATTACAGAGCAGTAATGCTGTACTCTGACTGGCCATCGTCCGACAGATACTACAAGACATTAGAATCATCGAAATGGTCCGTCGATATGCTCACCTGGCACCTAACCATTTAACTGAGCACGCACGTCAAATTGACTCAATTTTTGCAAATTTTTGCAGAAGATGTCCCAAATATGTCCCACAAGGAAAAATCAGCGACTGGAGGAAGTTGATAAGTGATTGATTATTAAATGGCACGCCCTACAGGATTCGAACCTGTGACCTACGGCTTAGAAGGCCGTTGCTCTATCCAGCTGAGCTAAGGGCGCCCTGAGAAGCGAGTGCTTCGCGGAGTGAAACGCGTGGAATTATACGGTCCACGTCGGTCGAGTCAATCCATTTTACCAGGAAACTGCGGGGCTTATACGACGCTGGCGAAATATCCTCCACCAACTGTACAAGAAGCATACCGCCGGGCCTAATGCGCGCGTAAATCGACTCAGTGGCCTGGCGCAACGCACCTATAACCATGTAATAACCATGGTCATAACAGGCTAAATTAGCCTCAGACAGGATAAAACAGCAAACGAGGACTGACAGCGAGGCCCGCTTCTGACAAAATATCCTCATCCCCCTTTCGTAAAGATACAGATGGAATCCTCTCTCTGATGGCAGCAAAAATTATTGACGGTAAAACGATTGCGCAGCAGGTACGCTCTGAGGTTGCGGAAAAAGTGAAGGCTCGCGTTGCGGCCGGAAAACGCGCCCCTGGGCTGGCCGTCGTGCTGGTCGGCAGCAACCCTGCCTCGCAGATTTATGTCGGCAGCAAGCGCAAAGCATGTGAAGAAGTGGGCTTCGTCTCCCGCTCTTACGATCTCCCGGAAACCACCAGCGAAGCCGAGCTGCTGGAGCTTATCGACACTCTGAATGCCGATAAGACCATCGACGGTATTCTGGTTCAGCTGCCCCTGCCGGCAGGGATCGATAACGTCAAAGTTCTCGAGCGCATCGCGCCGGATAAAGACGTCGACGGCTTCCATCCTTACAACGTTGGCCGCCTGTGCCAGCGCGCGCCGCGCCTGCGTCCGTGCACTCCGCGCGGTATCGTGACCTTGCTGGAACGCTACAATATCGACACCTACGGCCTCAATGCGGTGGTCATTGGCGCCTCCAATATCGTCGGTCGCCCGATGAGCATGGAGCTGCTGCTGGCCGGCTGCACCACCACCGTCACCCACCGCTTTACAAAAAACCTGCGCCATCATGTCGAAAACGCCGACCTGCTGATCGTCGCGGTGGGCAAACCGGGCTTTATTCCTGGCGAGTGGATTAAAGAAGGGGCGATTGTGGTCGATGTCGGCATCAACCGTCTGGAAAGCGGCAAAGTGGTCGGCGACGTGGTGTATGAAGATGCCGCCGAACGCGCGTCCTACATCACCCCGGTTCCCGGCGGCGTTGGCCCGATGACCGTCGCCACCCTGATCCAGAACACGCTGCAGGCGTGCGAAGAGTATCACGACGTTGAGGAGGCCTGAGATGGCGACATTTTCCTTAGGTAAACACCCGCACGTTGAGCTGTGCGATCTGCTGAAGCTGGAAGGCTGGAGCGAAAGCGGCGCCCAGGCGAAGATCGCCATCGCCGACGGGCTGGTAAAAGTCGACGGCGCGGTGGAAACCCGCAAACGCTGTAAAATCGTTGCCGGGCAAACGGTGACCTTTGACGGTCAAAGCATTACCGTGATTGCCTAATCCTCTCTGGCGCCGGATCCGGCGCCAACTCTCTCCCGCTGGAAAATCAGAATAATGCGGGGATGTAATCCTCAAATACCCTACTGATAATAGGCTTTTATTTGCAGAATATAAGCCAATGCCAACTATCATCACTCATGCCGCTGTTCCACTGTGTCTGGGGTTAGGGCTGGGACGCAAAATTATTCCCCCGCACCTGCTGCTGGCCGGCGTAGCGCTGGCGATGTTGCCGGATGCCGACGTGCTGGCGTTTAAGTTCGGCGTCGCCTACGGCAACGTTTTCGGCCACCGCGGATTTACCCACTCGTTACTGTTCGCGCTGGTGGTTCCTTTGCTGTGTCTGGCGATAGCTGGCAGGAAATTTCGCTGCGGGCTGGTGCGCAGTTGGGCGTTTCTTAGCGTCTGCCTGTTATCACATAGCCTGCTCGATGCCATCACCGACGGCGGTAAAGGCGTCGGCTGGCTGTGGCCCTGGTCCGATGAGCGCTTCTTCCTGCCCTGGCAGGTGATTAAAGTGGCGCCATTCGCGCTATCGCGTTATGCCACGCCTTATGGCCATCAGGTGATCCTCTCTGAGCTGCAGTGGGTCTGGCTGCCGGCAAGCGTACTGGCGTTACTCCTCTGGCTATATCGTCAATCTATTCAACGTTAAGGGACTACTATGCGTAAAACGTCCATCTTCGCCGCAGCATTGCTGGTAATTTCGTCCATCGCTCATGCCGATGAGCGTACCACCGCCGTCTATGCTCTCTCTTCGGGAATTGCCAGCATCGGCAGTTCGGCATTAGTGAGCGGTATTATTCTCTCGCCGGTCCTGGTTCCCGTCGCACTGATCACCGCTTCTGTCGACAAAAACAAAAAGCAAAAAACCGCGCTGCTGACCACCAAAGACCCTAAGCAGAACACCGTCAAAATGGTGCTGCCGCTGCAGGTTGTCGAAAAGGCCGATCTCAAAACCGGGGATAAGCTGACGCTGGAGAAAGCCCCGGAAGGCACCGGCGCATTGCTGAAAAAAGAGGATAAGGTTCTGGCCCACATGGTAAATCAAGAGGACGCGTCGCTCTCCGCTAACCAACCGCTGTCGGCGAAATGAAGCGCCTGGCGGTCGCCCTATGCCTGGGCGCGGCATCGTTAAGCGCGACGGCTGCCAGCACCGATTGCGGCGCGGGGTCGCCATCGGCAGAAACTATCGCCGCCACCATGCATCAGGCGCAACGGCTCAAACAGCAATTGAACAGCGAGCCGGAACCGGTGGTTATTTTAGTGCGCCAGGGTCAGGATATGTCCAGCCGCGGGCTGACCTGGTCTCACGCAGGTTACGCCCTCCGACAGGCCGATAATAGCTGGCGGGTGTACCATAACCTGAATACCTGCGGTACGGCGCGGTCAGCGCTGTACGTGCAGGGGCTCTATGAGTTTCTCGCCGATGAACTGGTTAACCAGCAGATAGCGGTTTTACGCCCGCGCGGCGAACTTAACGCCGCCTTACAAGAGCTTTTACACAGTCCTGTCAAACTGAACCTGTTCCACAGCCCGCGCTATAACCTGATCGCCTGGCCCTTCTCCGGGCCGTATCAAAACTCTAACGGCTGGCTGCTGGAACTCTTCGCCCGCGCCAACGACGGCCATATCTGGTCACGTCAGCAGGCCAGAGACTGGCTGGCGCAGGAGTCGTACCAACCCTCGCTGGTCAACGTCACGCTTTTTGAGCGCCTGGGCGCAAAGGTGGTGGCCAGCAATGTTTTTACCGACGATCAGCCGGATGAGCTATTGGCGCAAGGTAAAGTGGGTTTAAATAGCGGCGATAGCGTGATTCGGTTTATCGCGCGTTACAGCCGGGCGATACCCGGCTGTCAGCATCTGAATCTACCCGACTCTGTTTGCGTTTTTATACCTGAACACCAGGTTCAATAAACCCTGAACGCAAAAAGGCCACGCAAGCGTGGCCTTTATATTAGATATGGCGTTTACTTACGGCGCCAGGTAGTGCCCTGCGGGCCGTCTTCTAACACAATCCCCATCTCGTTGAGACGGTCGCGCGCCGCATCCGCCGCCGCCCAGTCTTTCGCTTTGCGCGCGTCCAGACGCTGCTGGATGAGCGATTCGATCTCCGCCACTTCCGCGTCGTCAACCTGCGCGCCGCTCTGCAGGAACGCCTCCGGCTCCTGCTCCAGCAGACCCAGCACCGCAGCAAGCTTACGCAGGTGGGCCGCCATGGCGTTCGCCGCGGCCGCGTCCTCGGTTTTCAGGCGGTTTACTTCACGCGCCATATCGAACAGCACCGAATAGGCTTCCGGGGTGTTGAAGTCGTCGTCCATCGCCTCGATAAAGCGTGCTTCGAAGGCTTCGCCCCCCGCCGCGTCGACGGATTTGTCCGTCCCGCGCAGCGCGGTGTACAGACGCTCCAGCGCCGAACGCGCCTGCTTGAGGTTCTCTTCGCTGTAGTTCAGCTGGCTGCGATAGTGGCCGGACATCAGGAAGTAGCGAATCGTCTCCGCATCGTAATACTTCAGCACGTCGCGGACGGTAAAGAAATTACCCAGCGATTTCGACATCTTCTCGCGGTCAACCATCACCATGCCGGAGTGCATCCAGTAGTTGACGTATTCGCCGTCGTGGGCGCAGGTGGACTGGGCGATTTCGTTTTCATGGTGCGGGAACATCAGATCCGAACCGCCGCCGTGAATATCGAAGTGGTTGCCAAGCTGCTTGCAGTTCATCGCCGAGCACTCGATATGCCAGCCCGGACGGCCCGCGCCCCACGGCGACGGCCAGCTTGGCTCGCCCTCTTTCGACATTTTCCACAGGACGAAGTCCATCGGGTTACGCTTGACGTCAACCACGTCGACGCGCGCCCCCGCCTGCAGTTGATCGAGATCCTGACGCGACAGCAGACCGTAGTTCGGGTCCGTCGGCACGTCGAACATCACGTCGCCGTTATCTGCCACGTAAGCATGGCCTTTGGCGATCAGCTGCTCGGTGATCTCAATGATCTCCGCAATATGGTGCGTTGCGCGCGGCTCGCTGTCGGGACGCAGAATATTCAGCGCGTCAAAATCTTTGTGCATTTCGGCAATCATGCGATCGACCAGCGCGACAAAGCTTTCGCCGTTTTCATTAGCGCGCTTAATGATTTTGTCGTCGATATCGGTGATATTGCGCACGTACTTCAGCTTATAGCCGAGAAAACGCAGATAGCGCGCCACGACGTCAAAGGAGACGAAGGTACGTCCATGGCCGATATGACAGAGATCGTAAACGGTAATACCACACACGTACATGCCGACTTCCCCGGCATGGATAGGTTTAAATTCCTCTTTCTGGCGCGTCAGTGTATTAAAAATTTTTAACATCGAAGATTCCGTGTAGACGTGTGTGGGTAATGAAGTCTCTATAATACCCATAATTCAGACCGGACGCAGCACACATTGCAAGGTGCATCGACCCCCGCGGTTATGCTATAACACCCCCCTATATCTCACCCGACACCGGGTGCTGGCACCACACTCATCGGAACAGGATGCAAAAATGGTTACTTTCCACACCAATCATGGCGATATCGTAATCAAAACGTTTGACGACAAAGCGCCGGAAACAGTTAAAAACTTCCTGGACTACTGCCGCGAAGGTTTCTACGACAACACCATTTTCCACCGTGTTATCAACGGCTTCATGATTCAGGGCGGCGGTTTTGAACCTGGCATGAAACAAAAAGCGACCAAATCTCCGATTCAGAACGAAGCGAACAACGGTCTGAAAAACACCCGCGGCACGCTGGCGATGGCCCGTACTCAGGCGCCGCACTCTGCCACCGCGCAGTTCTTCATCAACGTGGTTGACAACGACTTCCTGAACTTCTCCGGCGAAAGCCTGCAGGGTTGGGGCTACTGCGTCTTCGCGGAAGTGGTTGAAGGCATGGACGTGGTGGACAAAATCAAAGCGGTTGCCACCGGCCGCAGCGGCATGCACCAGGATGTGCCGAAAGATGATGTGATCATCAAAAGCGTCACCGTCAGCGAGTAATTCGTGGCGACACTTTTCATTGCAGATTTGCACCTGCAAACAGAAGAACCGGCGATCACCGCCGGTTTTCTGCGTTTTTTACAGGGCGAAGCCCGCCAGGCGGACGCTCTGTATATCCTTGGCGATCTGTTTGAGGCATGGATCGGCGATGACGATCCTAACCCGCTGCACCAACAAATTGCCTCGGCAATCAAAGCCGTCGTCGACGCCGGCGTGCCGTGCTACTTCATCCATGGCAACCGCGATTTTCTCGTCGGCGAGCGCTTTGCCCGCCAGAGCGGGATGATCCTGCTCGCCGAAGAAGAGCGACTGGACCTCTATGGCCGTGAAGTCTTGATCATGCATGGCGACACGCTGTGCACCGATGACCAAGGCTATCTGGCGTTTCGCGCCAAAGTCCACACCCCGTGGATCCAGCGTCTGTTCCTGGCCCTGCCGCTGTTTATCCGCCGTCGCATCGCCGCCCGCATGCGCGCCGACAGCAAAGCCGCCAACAGCAGTAAATCAATGGAAATTATGGATGTAAATCCACAGGCGGTAGTTGACGCGATGGAGCGGCATCACGTGCAGTGGCTGATCCACGGCCATACTCATCGCCCGGCGGTCCATGAACTGCAGGCCAACGGCCAACCCGCATGGCGCGTGGTACTTGGCGCCTGGCACAGCGAAGGTTCGATGGTCAAGGTGACGCCGGACGACGTCGAACTAATCCACTTTCCGTTCTAATTCCTGCGCGAGCACAATTCCGAAAGCGCCTTTTGCCCGGGCGAAGGTGCGCGCTTCCCCCCGTCCTGCATGCTAGTCTTCCACAACGTCACTCTCAAGGAACGAGCATGAGCAGGAAAAAGTGGAGTCAGCCGCTGATGTGGGGAATGATCATCGCGATCCTCAACCCGTTAGGGGTAAGTTATATCGCCTTAATCGGCGTCGTTATCGGCAACACGCTGACGTTTGTCTGGTGTGCGATGCTGGCGTGGGCTATCTATTTTTATGCCATTTATTTGCTCTGCACCCGCCCTCACGATAGCCGGCTGGTACAAATCTATTTACTGCTTATGGGCACCCTGATGCTCCCGTGGGGGGTAGTGCTGCTTATCACCTGTATCATGAGGGAGATAAAGGTCAATCAGGCACCCACGCCATCACCTCCAGGCGAGACAAAAGACGGCTAACCATGCGCACGCAACCGTTTTCCTTGCTGGCAGTTCATGCTATTCTCTGTGGCCTCTAAAGCAGTGTGAAACACACCCACAGGAGTTTTAAGACGCATGTCTTCCCGCAATAATTCGGCGCGTATCGCCATCGTGATGGGGTCCAAAAGCGACTGGGCTACCATGCAATTTACCGCAGAAATCCTTGATGCCCTGAACGTTCCGTACCATGTCGAAGTGGTCTCCGCCCACCGCACGCCCGATAAGCTGTTCAGCTTTGCTGAAAGCGCCGAAAGCCACGGTTATCAGGTGATTATTGCCGGAGCAGGCGGTGCGGCGCATCTGCCGGGCATGATTGCGGCGAAAACCCTGGTGCCGGTGCTCGGCGTACCGGTTCAGAGCGCAGCCTTAAGCGGTGTCGACAGCCTCTACTCCATTGTGCAGATGCCGCGCGGCATTCCGGTCGGTACCCTGGCCATCGGCAAAGCTGGCGCTGCGAACGCCGGCCTGCTCGCCGCGCAGATCCTTGCCCAGCACGATGCTGAACTGCACCAGCGCCTGAGCGCCTGGCGTCAGGCGCAAACCGATGAAGTGCTGGATAATCCGGATCCGCGGGGTGCGGCATGAAACAGGTATGCGTGCTCGGTAACGGCCAGTTAGGCCGTATGCTGCGCCAGGCCGGCGAGCCGCTGGGCATCGCCGTTTGGCCGGTCGGCCTGGAAGCCGACCCGGAAGCGGTGCCGTTCCAGCAGAGCGTCATCACGGCAGAAATTGAACGCTGGCCGGAAACCGCCCTCACCCGCGAGCTGGCCCGCCACCCGGCGTTCGTCAACCGCGATGTCTTCCCGATTATCGCCGACCGCCTGACGCAAAAGCAGCTGTTTGACAAGCTTGGCCTCGCCACCGCCCCGTGGCAGCTGCTGGCGGATAAAAGCGAGTGGCCGGCGGTGTTTGCCCGCCTTGGCGAACTGGCGATCGTTAAGCGTCGCGTTGGCGGTTACGACGGCCGCGGCCAGTGGCGTCTGCGGGAAAACGAGATCGATCAGCTACCGGCCGATAACTACGGCGAGTGCATCGTCGAGCAGGGGATTAACTTCTCCGGCGAGGTATCGCTGGTGGGCGCCCGCGCTCATGACGGTAGCACCGTCTTCTACCCGCTGACCCGTAACCTGCATCAGGACGGTATTCTGCGCGCCAGCGTCGCCTTCCCGCAGGCCAACGCTCGCCAGCAGGAACAGGCGGAAAGCATGCTGACGGCGATCATGAACGAGCTGAACTACGTCGGCGTGATGGCGATGGAGTGCTTCGTTACCGCCGAGGGGCTGCTGATTAACGAGCTGGCGCCGCGGGTGCACAACAGCGGCCACTGGACGCAGAACGGCGCGTCTATCAGCCAGTTCGAGCTGCATCTGCGGGCGATTACCGGCCTGCCGCTGCCGCCGCCGGTGGTCAACAGCCCGTCGGTGATGATCAACCTGATCGGCACCGATCTTAACTACGACTGGCTGAAGCTGCCGCTGGTGCACCTGCACTGGTATGACAAAGAGGTGCGCCCGGGTCGTAAAGTCGGCCACCTGAACCTCACCGACAGCGATACCGATCGCCTGAGCGCGACGCTGGAAGCGATCAAGCCGCTGCTGCCGCCGGAGTACACCAGCGGCCTGTTCTGGGCGCAATCGCAGCTGGCGTAACGCCTTACCTTTGTCTTGCCGGGCGGCGGCTGACGCTTGCCCGGCCGATAAAAACCCAGCTATTCAGAACTCGTCGCCCTGGCAACGCGCCTCCGTCGCCGTCCCGGGGCAAAATGCACGATATTCAGACATCCTCACCGCCGGTAGTCCCACGTCAGGGCTTGATACAGGTTCCCGCCCGCCCGGCGAGAGTCTCCTCAATGCGTGATAACGCACCAATCCACGCCCGCTTGCCTCTGCGGCGAACATAGCTGCTGACTGCCGAAATTTTCGGCCCCATCGCGCCATCGTCGCGAGCAAAAGGCGCCAGCGCTTCCGGGGTCGCTTCACGGATCGGTCGCTGCATTGGGGTGCCCCAGTGTTCATATACCGCATCCGCATCGGTGAGGATCACCAGACCATCGGCATCAATCTGTTCCGCCAGTAGCGCTGCGGCCAAATCTTTATCGATAACCGCCTCTGCGCCCTGTCCGCTCTCGAGCACCGGGATGCCTCCGCCGCCACAGCAGATCACGACATGTCCCTCATTCAGCAGACGCTCAATCGAGTCGCTCTCCTCAATTCTCACCGGCCTTGGCGAGGCGACAACCCGACGCAAGTATTTGCCGTCGCGCTTCATCGTCCAGCCATACTCCTCTTCCAGTTGCTGCTGTAACTCAGGGTCATAGACCGGACCGATAAATTTCTCCGGCGCCGAAAAGGCTGGATCGTTCGATGCCACAGTAATACGCGTCATCACTGTCGATACCGGCGGTACCAACGATTCCTGCGCCAGACATTGGGCCAGCATATAGCCAATCATGCCCTGGCTCTCCGCCACCAGCACGTCCAGCGGGTAAGGTTCAACGTCGCTATAGGCCAGATTTTGCAGCGCCAACAGGCCTACCTGCGGCCCGTTGCCGTGCACAATGGCCAAACGGTAATGCTGCGCCAGACGCGCCAGCGCGGGAACGGCACTGTGAATATTGCGATACTGATTTTCTACCGTCAGCGCTTCTCCGCGCTGTAATAAAGCGTTACCCCCGAGGGCAACAACCAGCGTTTTCATAAAAGTCCTTACATTATTTGTTGCGCCAGCCAGAACCCCAGAAGCGTGTCGGCACCAGAGGTGTGCCCCATCGCCAGCAGGGCTTCGACGGCAGGTTCAATTCGTCGTCCGCACTGAAGCGCGTTAACAACATGCAGTAGCGGTGAAGCGAAGCATCCCTTACTGGCGTAGCGTAAATAGTTGACGCTGACCTGCGTTGTGGCAGCATGCAGATCGCCGGAGGCATGAAAGAAATGGTGTCCGCTGTTGCGCGACATCTGTCCAGAACACCACGCGGACAGCATCATGCCGATCAGCATATCGTCCATGCTCGGCGTCAGGCCTGGCCCCTTCCCCAACCACAGCCGCCAGTCAACGGGGCTCCCGGTCAACGCAGAAGCAAAACAGTGGCGTAATTGCCGCAACTCAGGATGATGCGGCAGATGGATAGCCTGCCGCAGCGGCCCAAACAGGCCCGTCTCTTCCGGGCGCTTCATGAGCGCTGCCGGCAGATAAGGGCCATCAGGCTGATATCGAGGCCGCAGGGAGCAGCGCCTGCGTGGCGGTAACAGCAAAAGGTTATCGACCTGAATGCCGTCATCACGCGCTATCGGCAACCCCCCCGCCTTCAGCGCCGCGTGTAAACGGATAAAATCACGGTGACGTAATACCCATCCGCCGGGGCTCACGCCTTGTCCCCGATGATGCAGCGTCAGCATCGCGCCGCCTGCAACATAGAGATTGATGGTGCGCTGCCAGAGGCCGCCGGTTCGCCACGGCTGGCGATGGTCCGGCGCGTCAATGCTGCCTGTCAGCGGACGGATCTTATCCATTGCGTGCCTCAGCTCACGCCCAACTCGTCCGCCAGCGCTTCCAGCGCCAGTTCAAAGCAGGCCAGTGGGGCTCTGACGGTTCCGGCGCCAATCTGGCCGATCCCCGCCTCTTTATGCGCGATACCAGTGTTGATAAGCGGTGTAATGCCAGTTTCAACCACCCGGCGAATATCCAACCCCAGACAGGCGCCCTGGAAATCCCAGCCCGGAATTTGCAGTTGCATATTGCGTTCAAGGAAGATTTCCGCCATCTCCTCGGAGACCGATTTCGCCGCCTCCATCCCACCCGCGCCGACAAAGCGAGTGACGCCCGGGGCCGCGATCATCGCCGCCCCGCCGATGCCGAAGGTTTCAGTAATGGCGCTATCGCCCATATCCGGGTTGGCCTGCTCCTGCGAGAAACCAGTGAAAAACAGCCCCTGCGGCGTATTGACCGGCGCGGTAAACCAACGGTCGCCCAGCCCGCTGACGCGAATACCAAACATATCGCCGTTGCGGGTCATCGCGGTGACGATACTGCCCGCGCGGACCTGCGCCCCGGCATCCATCGCCGATTTACAGTAGGCCATCGCCAGGTTGAGAAAGAACTGATCGGTAATGGCGAGGAAATCCATCACTTCAGCTATCTGCTGTTTGTCGTGATTAAGGCGCGCCAGATGCGGCGCCAGCGTGCGCATTAGCAGCGCGGAGGTGGCGATATTACGCTGGTGAAACTCATCCCCCATGGTGATGCCCTGCGCCATCATCGCCGTCAAATCGATGCCGCGCTCCATCTGTTTCAGAGCCGCGCTAAGCACCGGCATCAGCACATCGCGCATCCAGCGCAGGCGCTGCTGCACATCTTCGCCGTAAGCGCCGAAACGCATCACCTTGCCAATCCCTTCGTTCAGGTTGCAATAGGCGCGGTTGCCTTCAGCGATATTTTCCACCACCAGCATCGGCATGTTCGGCGAAGTAATGCCGCCCATTGGCCCCACGGCGTTAACGTGATGGCATGGAATAAAGGTAATTTCGCCGCTTTCCAGCATCGCATGGGCAGTTTTTTCATCCTGCGCCCAGCCTTCGAACAGGCATGCGCCAATGCAGGCCCCTTTCATTGGGCCGGTCATCGCCTGCCAGCGCATCGGCGGCCCGGCGTGGAGCAACGTTTTGTTCTGATTCAGCGCCCCGATTAGCGCACCTGCCGGCTTCACATCCAGCCAGTGCGGACGTGCATTCCGAATTCGTTCAATTACTGCCTCATTGGCCTGCGCCACTGATGTAAACATAGGGACCTCTTATTGCAAACGCTCTAATAAACGAGCCAGTTTTTTATTTCCTCCGGCAATCGGCGCCCACTGATAGTGAACAACCGGCGTTCCGGCGGACTGTAAATCGATCGCAAAACTGCGCAGACCGGCATTAATTACCGCCACCCCATCCAGCAGACTGGAACGCGGTGCGGGCTCCGCCATCCGCTGAGGGCTAATCAGCGCAACAGCAAGCAGTGCGGCTTCCGGGAGGCTATCGACCACCACCACGCCGGCATCTTCCAGCTCGGCAATCTGACGGGAACGACACTGCGGGTCATTTTCGGTACCGGTCACGGTCGCGATAACGTGCAGCGGATGGCTTTCACTCCTCAATGCCCAGGCCAGCCGGCATGCTTCCACCAGCGATCCCGCCGGGTCGACGGTGGCGCCATAGCCAATCACCACATCCAGCAGCAATACGCCCACCTGCGTTTGCTCGCCGAGCTCGGCAATCAGTTGGTTACGCAGGGAGGGATCAATCATCGGGTGTGGACGACCAACGGTGTAGAAATCATCGCCGAGGTCGACGATCTGGTGGCCCAGAGCGTTGAGCATCATGCCCTGCGGGTGATGCTCATCGGGAGTGATGTTCAGGCGCTCAGCCAGCAGCCCGGCAGATTCCGCCGCCAACGTGCCGCCGGTATATAATCCGCGGATATGCTTATCCGCGACTGCGGTCAGATTTTCCTGGTGGCGTACCACTCGGGCCAACAGACACGCCAGCCGACCGGCCTCGTCCAGCGTGCGGGCAAACCAGACGTTTTCATCGCGGTTGACTGGCGAGACATAGCCAAGAAATAGCGCCACCACCGGTTTAGCACTGCGTTTCATTGCGTTAATTATCTTCAGGCGCACCGCCTCATCAGGTGGCTTGGATACAAAGGCCAGTACCTGGCTCTGCGCATCCTGGGTTAGCATTTCCAGCGCCGTTTGCGCACTAAGGCCCCCCACTTCCGCGCTCAGATCACGGCCGCCGAGACCTATCGCATGGCTGATCCCTTCGCCGCCGAGGGCAATTTGCGAGACCAGTTCCTGGATACCGGTACCGGAGGCGCCAATCACCCCGATATTGCCCTCTGGTGTAACGTTGGCGAAGGCCAGCGGGGTGCCGGCGATCATGGCGGTGCCGCAGTCAGGTCCCATCACCAACAATCCTTTCTCACGGGCGCGGGTTTTGAGGGCAATTTCATCTTCCAGGGTGACGTTGTCGGAGAAAATCATCACGCTTTTCTCACTACTGAGCGCCTGATGGGCCAGCTCCGCGGCATATTCTCCGGCAACAGAAATTAAGGTCATATTGGCCTGCGGCAGTTTTTGCATCGCGCTTTGCCAGCGGCGAACCACGTTCAGACTCTGACTTTGTCCGCTTCCCTGCGCCAGGGCGGATAAGGCGTCATCCAGGCGGGCGATAATCATTTCCGTCACCGATGCATCTGCGCAATCGGTACGGATCGCCACGCAAATATCATTCGGCGTCGCCGTGGCAAAATCGTCATGCCAAAAACCGGTAGTTTCCAGCAGCGCTTTATTTGCCGGCGTGCCCATCATGACCGAAACATCGTCGACATTTTCTGACTCACTCAGCTTACGTGAAATAATCATTAAACTGACTGAATCCTGAAAACAGCCCTTTTTAATAAAGGCATGGATCATAATAACTCCCCAATAATTGCACCCATTGCAATTGAATGAGCATGGTTAATCTGCAATCAGGCTAACGGGATGGAATTATCAATGGCGTGACCAAAATCACATGAGGATTATTACTACAGGCTTTCAAACAAACCGCCTGACATTAGCAGTGATTTTTTAATAAATCGATTACACGGCCATTTATGACAAATCCATTACGATTATCAAATAAAATCTAACACTGGTCATTTAACTATACAGATCACAATTTCAGTTTCTTTTCCCCGTATTTTAGTCAGCAGTCAGGCTCTACACCGTCGTTAAAAGGAAGACAGATGAAAGTCAGTCGGGAAACACTTCATCAGCTTATTGCTAATAAGCTGAACGCAGCAGGACTCACTCATAATCACGCGGATATTATTGCCGATGTGTTGGTTTATGCCGATGCCAGAGGCATTCATTCGCACGGCGCGGTTCGTGTTGAATATTATGCTGAACGAATTTCAAAAGGCGGCACCAATCGTCATCCCACCTTTAGCTTTGAAAAAACCGGTCCCTGCAGCGGCATTTTGCATGCCGATAACGCCGCCGGCCAGGTCGCCGCCAAAATGGGCATGGAACATGCCATTGAGATCGCCCGGCAAAATGGCATAGCCGTAGTGGGTATCCGGCGCATGGGACACAGCGGGGCCATCTCGTACTTCACGCAGCAGGCGGCTCGCGCCGGGCTGATTGGCCTCTCGCTGTGTCAGTCAGACCCGATGGTCGTCCCTTTTGGCGGAGCGGAGATCTACTACGGCACCAACCCGCTGGCCTTCGCCGCTCCCGGCGAGGGCGACGATATCATCACCTTCGATATGGCCACCACCGTCCAGGCGTGGGGAAAGATCCTTGATGCTCGTTCTCGCCATGAAAGCATTCCCGATAGCTGGGCGGTGGACAAAAACGGCGCCCCAACCACGGATCCTTTTGCCGTCCATGCTCTGCTTCCTGCCGCCGGTCCCAAAGGTTACGGGCTGATGATGATGATTGACGTCCTATCCGGCATTTTGCTCAACCTTCCGTTTGGTCGCCAGGTCAGCTCGATGTACGACAACCTTAGCCAGGGACGTGAGTTAGGACAATTGCATATCGTGATTAATCCTGACTTTTTCTCCTCCAGCGCTTTATTTCGCCAGCACATTAGCGACACCATGCGCGAATTAAGCGCCATTACGCCAGCACCTGGATTTAGTCAGGTTTATTACCCGGGGCAGAATCTGGATATCAATGAGAAAAACAGCGCTGTCAACGGGATCGAAATCGTTGATGAGATTTATGACTATCTGGTTTCAGACGCTTTATATAACCGCTCTTATGAAACCAATTCCCCTTTTGCTCAATAAAATAAGTAACAGGAGTTATGTATGACTCATTCTTTTCGACAGGCAATTGAAGAGACATTGCCCTGGCTTTCCTCTTTCGGCGCCGACCCTACCGGCGGACTTACCCGTTTGCTTTATTCGCCGGAGTGGTTGCAGGCGCAGCAGGCGTTTAAACAAAAGATGAGCGACAGCGGGCTGGAAACACGCTTCGATGAAGTCGGTAACCTTTATGGCCGCCTGCCCGGTAGCCGTTTTCCCGACGACGTTATCCTCAGCGGTTCGCATATTGATAGCGTCGTCAACGGCGGCAATCTTGACGGTCAGTTTGGCGCGCTGGCGGCCTGGCTGGCGGTCCGCTGGCTAAAAGAGACCTACGGGGCACCGCTGCGTACCGTGGAGGTGCTGGCGTTAGCGGAAGAAGAAGGCAGCCGCTTCCCTTACGTCTTCTGGGGCAGCAAAAATATCGTCGGCATCGCTAACCCGGCGGACGTGCGTGAGATTAAAGACGCCAAAGGCGTGGCGTTTGTCGATGCTATGAAGCAGTGTGGCTTTAGCCTGCCCACCGCCCCGCTGGCGCCGCGCCGGGATATTAAAGCCTTCGTTGAACTGCATATCGAACAGGGCCGCGTGCTGGAAACCAACAAGCAGTCCATCGGCGTGGTCAACGCCATCGTCGGTCAACGCCGCTACACCATTACCCTCAACGGCGAATCTAACCATGCCGGCACCACCCCAATGGGCTACCGCCGCGACACCGTCCATGCTTTCAGCCGCATCTGCTGCGAATCCATCGCCAAAGCGAAAGCCCACGGCGACCCTCTGGTGCTTACTTTCGGTAAAGTCGACCCGCAGCCGAATACGGTCAACGTGGTGCCGGGTAAAACGATCTTTACCATGGACTGCCGCCACACCGATGCCCTTGCATTAACGGCATTTACTGAAATGATCGAAGGCGATATGCGGCGGATCTGCGAGGAAATGGATATTGGCATCGAAATCGACCTGTGGATGGATGAAGCCCCGGTTCCCATGGACAAAAGACTGGTCGCCCAACTCACTGCCCTGTGCGAAAAGGAGAAGGTGAATTTCCGCGTGATGCACAGCGGCGCGGGACACGACGCGCAAATTTTCGCCCCCTGCTTCCCCACCTGCATGATCTTTATGCCAAGCATCAAAGGCATCAGCCATAACCCGGCTGAAAGTACGCATATAGAGGATTTGGCGGAAGGGGTAAAAACGCTCGCCTTAATGTTGCATCAACTGGCCTGGACTGAATAAGGAATAAAATATGGGTTATTTAAATAATGTGGTTGGCTATCGCGATGATTTACTGGCCAGCCGTTCCATCGTACGCCACGGCAATTATGCCCTGCTGACGCCGGACGGTCTGGTCAAAAATATTATTCCGGATTTTGCTAACTGTGATGTGACTATTCTGTCGACGCCGAAATTAGGCGCATCCTTCGTTGATTATCTGGTGACGCTACATGAAAATGGCGGTAATAAAAGCGGGTTTGGCGGCGATGGCATTGAGACCTTCCTGTGGCTTTGTTGAATAAATCGAACTTTTGCTGAGTTGAAGGATCAGATCACGTATCTTCCCGACAACGCAGACCGTTCCGTGGCAAAGCAAAAGTTCAAAATCACCAACTGGCCCACCTACAATAAAGCCCTCATCAACCGTGGCTCCATAACTTTCTGGCTGGATGATGAAGCTATTCAGGCCTGGTATGAGTCGGCAGCGCCTTCTTCACGAGGCAGACCTCAGCGCTATTCTGACCTTGCCATCACGACTGTGCTGGTCATTAAACGCGTATTCAGGCTGACCCTGCGCGCTGCGCAGGGCTTTATTGATTCCATTTTTTCTCTGATGAACGTTCCGCTACGCTGCCCGGATTACAGCTGTGTCAGCAGGCGGGCAAAGTCGGTTAATGTCAGTTTCAAAACGCCCACCCGGGGTGAAATCGCATACCTGGTAATTGATTCCACCGGGCTGAAGGTCTTCGGTGAAGGCGAGTGGAAAGTCAAAAAGCATGGCCAGGAACGCCGCCGTATCTGGCGTAAGCTGCATCTCGCCGTTGACAGTAAAACACATGAAATCATCTGCGCTGACCTGTCGCTGAACAACGTTACGGACTCAGAGGCCTTCCCCGGGTTAATCCGGCAAACCCACCGGAAAATCAGGTCAGCCGCCGCCGATGGCGCTTACGATACCCGGCTATGTCACGATGAACTGCGGCGTAAGAAAATCAGCGCGCTTATCCCTCCCCGAAAAGGTGCGGGTTACTGGCCCGGTGAATATGCAGACCGTAACCGTGCAGTGGCTAATCAGCGAATGACCGGGAGTAATGCGCGGTGGAAATGGACAACAGACTACAACCGTCGCTCGATAGCGGAAACGGCGATGTACCGGGTAAAAGAGCTGTTCGGGGGTTCACTGACGCTGCGTGACTACGATGGTCAGGTTGCGGAGGCTATGGCCCTGGTACGAGCGCTGAACAAAATGACGAAAGCAGGTATGCCTGAAAGCGTGCGTATTGCCTGAAAACACAACCCGCTACGGGGGAGACTTACCCGAAATCTGATTTATTCAACAAAGCCCCTTCCTGTATGTGATTAAGGGGAAAATCACCGCCGGTGCGCAGGGTAAAACCTTTGCGCTGACCGAAGGCGGCTATCTTTACTGCCCACCGGGTGAACGGATGACTTTCAGTAATAGCCATTCAGCCGACAGCCAGCTATTTCTCTATAAGCGCCGCTATATTCCGACAGCGGACCATGCGCCTTATCTGGTCACCGGCAACGTCAGCCAGCTGGAGCGTATTCATTATGAAGGAATGGAAGATGTTGTTCTGATCGACTTCCTGCCAAAAGAGCTGGGCTTCGATATGAATATGCATATCCTCTCTTTCGAGCCGGGCGCCAGCCACGGCTATATCGAAACCCATGTGCAGGAGCACGGCGCCTATATTCTTTCCGGCCAGGGCGTGTATAACCTCGATAACAACTGGGTTCCGGTGAAGAAAGGCGACTATATCTTTATGGGCGCTTATTCCCTACAGGCGGGATACGGCGTCGGGCGTGAGGCGTTCAGCTATATCTACTCGAAAGATTGCAACCGCGACGTTGAGATCTGATTGCTAACAAACTGCGCTCGTTGGTATTACCCGGCGGCGCTTTGCTTGCGCGGGCCTACGGGGAAATCTCGCCGCTTTCGTCGGCGGGTTAGGCGTCAGCCGCCACCCGGCGAAATTCGGGCACAATAGCAAAGGCGGATTTGTTACCCATCGCATAAATTTTTTTTGTTTAGCTATGTTGGATTTTGCCACGGTGAGAACCGTGGCATTTTTTATTCAGGCGGGAATGTTCTGGCCGAGCTTGATAGCACAGGCGATATTGCGCGCGCAGGCATACAGATTTTGCTCACCGCGTTCCAGCACTTCGGCAAGCGGCGCCAGCGCGGGCAGAATGCTAAATACCGCATCAATGCCATGCTGATGCACCGCTTCCACGCCGTCCCCCAGAACGCCAGCGATACCGATCACTGGGATGCCATGCTTTTTCGCGAGCCGCGCCACGCCAATCGGCGCTTTGCCGCCGACGGTTTGCGAATCCATTCGCCCTTCACCGGTAATTACCAGATTCGCGTCGCGCAGCGCCTCCTCCAGTTGCATCGCCTCAATCACGATATCGATGCCCGGCTTCAGCGCCGCGTTAAGGAATACGCAAGCTGCCACGCCCATACCGCCCGCCGCGCCGCCGCCGACAATCTTCGTCACCTCCGTACCCGTTGCCGTGAGCAGCACCTGTGCGTAATTTTGCAAACCACGCTCGAGGGCAGCGACCGTCTCAGCGCTGGCTCCTTTTTGCGGCCCAAAGACCGCCGCCGCGCCGCGTTCGCCGAGCAGTGGATTATCAACATCGCAGGCCACATCAATCCGGCATTTGCGCAGGCGCGGGTCGAGGTCGCGTAAGTCAATGCTAGCCAGCCGCGCCAGCGCGCCGCCACCGAATCCTACGCTCTCGCCGCGCTCGTCAAGAAAACGTGCCCCCAGGGCCTGGGCCATGCCCATTCCACCATCTACCGTGGCGCTGCCGCCAATACCGAGGATAATATGGCGAACGCCGGCGTCCAGCGCATGGCGAATCAGCTCCCCAGTCCCGAAGCTGGTGGCCCGCAAGGGATCACGTCTCCCGGCGGGAACCAACATCAGCCCGCTGGCTGCTGCCATTTCAATAAACGCGGTTTGCCCGTCGCCGCTCAGGCCATAGAAGGCGCCTACCACCTCTCCCAGCGGTCCCATCGCCGGCAGCATCACCATTTTGCCGTCGGTCGCCTCAACCATTGCCTCAACCGTCCCCTCGCCGCCGTCGGCGATCGGCAGGCAGATGCACTCCGCCTGGGGGAAAATGGAGACGAAGCCCGCCTTAATCGCCTGAGCGCAGCGACTGGCGCTGACGCTTTCTTTGAACGAGTCTGGTGCAATAATAATTTTCATTGTTCATCCTTTTAATGTCATGACTTAATACGATCCCAGGGAATGAGATTCTCCATGGCTACCGCCAGCAGCACCCCGATTAGTAAGCCGTTACCTAAGAGTGGTCTGATTGTCAGAGGCAACGTCTGGAGATAAACCGGCGGTAGCCCCATCAAAAAAATGCCGACAAATAACGGCAGAGCCAGCCGATAGATATTTCGCGCGGTAAAGGTAATTTGCTTACTGAAAGATAAACTGGAATATAACAACGGCAGGTAAGAGACCAGCATGACCGCACTGCTGATCGGTAAAGGTAGGGTGGTAAAAAAGTGGGTCAGCGGCGTAAATAATCCAACCAGCAGACAGCACAAACAGCCGATAATAAATGGCCGGCACGAGGTGTCGCCAGTTTGAGTTAATAAAGCTGTCGACGAAACAAAGGGGGAAAATGGCACCACGTTGAGCGGAACCGTTATTAATGTTATCAAACCGGAGATTATAAAGCTGCGTCGATAGCGGGTATTACTGGCTCCCTGTTGGGGGTAAAAAACATCGGTGCTGCGAATGGCGCCATAGGTATTGGTAATATTAACCAGTCCCGCCAGCAGGGCGGTTAAAATGATGCCGGGTCGTAGCTGGCCGCCGTAACCCAGCGGGAACCACTGCCAGTGAATGGGGCCTGAGGCTACCGTAGCGGGAGGCATGCGAAACAGCAGATACCAGCCAGCCCAGCCCGCCAGAGTGCCGATCAATAAGGCGTAGCGAGCGATACCATCCGGGAGAAAAATGATCATTCCCAGCACCAGAATCATCACCGACAGCGCCAGGCAAAATGGTGCCAGCTGAATACCCGGATTAACCTGCGTCGAACTAAAGGGCAGCCCAAGCATGCCTTTAAAAAAGATGGTAGTCAGCTGCGCGCCCAGCAGCAGCATGAAAAAGACCATTACCGTTGGGCTGAACAGCTTCGCCAGGCGATGGCCAATGCCACTTACGCCAATAATGATGGTGAGCGCCGCCGAGAAAAATATGCCGACAGCCAGGCTGGAGGCGATGCTGTCGAACGGCGTCCCTCGTGCGGCTTCGCCCACGGTGACCGTCAGAATGGTGCTCCACCACAGGCCCGTCGGTCCTTCCATAATCGCCCGACGATGTCCCAGTAACGCTTGTGCCAGACAGGCCAATCCAGTGGTGATAAACCCGTACTGGGTAAGCGTAATTAACGCGCTGGCAGGGAGCTGAAAAGCAGACTGTAATGTTGGCGGTACCACAACGGTGTTGCAGAAAATAAAGAAGAACCATTGAAACCCCGCCAGGGTGTTACGTTTATTTAGCGGCAATACCACCATGATGAAATCCTGAAAAAGCGCCTGCCGTTAAACAGACGCTAAATATGGAATGGGGCGAGAAACGGTCCCCTCTCCCCTTTTAGGAAGAGGGATAGGGTGAGGGGAAATGTACCCACCAATGCCCTAACCCCGGCCCTCTCCCAAAGAGAGAGGGAGAAAACCTTCCCCAACTTTTTATTCGCCCGTTACTGCTGATGCTTAAGGATAAATTTCCCCTTCGGCTCGCGCGGGAAGCCCTGTTCGATGTCATAGATCACCTCGCCGCGCAGAATGGTTTTAGCAATCCGAGCGCCAATCTTGCGACCCACGTAAGGGCTGACTTTGTGGCGATATTCGAGGTCTTCTGCCCGTAAGACGTAGCTGCTGTTCGGCTGAATAAACACCAGGTCGGCGTCTTTACCCGGGGCAATGCGGCCCTTATGCTTCAGGCCGAAAATATCGGCGGCGTTGGTCGCCATCAGACGGGCAAACTGCGGCAGAGACATACCGCGTTTCTGCACCGCTTCATCGAACATCACGTCCATGCAGTTTTGCAGACCGGCAATCCCGCCCCAGGCCTGCATGATATTGCCAGCCTTCATTTCCGGTGGGCACGGCGAATGGTCGGAGACCAGGCAGTCGATTTCTCCGTTGAACAGTTTTTCCCACATGCCTTTCTGGTTTTCCGCATCGCGGATCGGCGGAGAGCGCTTCGCCAAGGTACCGATCTCTGCAAACTGATCGGTATCCAGTACAAAGTAGTGCGGGCAAGATTCACAAGTCACATCCTGCCCTTCCTGACGGGCGCGGGTCACTTCGGCTACCCCTTCCGGGCTGCTGACATGACACACATGCAAGCGGCAACCGGCGACTTTCGCCAGATACAGAACGCGGCGAATGGCTTCCACTTCGGTGAAGACCGGCCGAGAGGCTACATAATCATGCGCCGTCACGCGGCCTTCCCTTTTCGCCTCTTCGCCTAGCTCGTCGCAGATCAGCGCGTTTTCGCAGTGCACCAGCACGGTCTGCTTCATTTCGGCCAGCTTTTGTATGCCTTTGAAGAACTGCCAATCGTTGACGTCGCGGAAGTCGTTATCGATCCCGCGGTCACCGCAGGTGGCGACGAAGCATTTGAATCCCACCACTCCCACTTCATCCAGCTCATGCAGTCGGTCGAGGTTATAAGAGACCAGGCCGCCAAGCTGCGCGGCATCGATGGTCAGTTTGCCTTTCGCCGCGTCGAATTTCAGCTCAATGGTCTGCCGGTCAACGGTGGCCGGTAGCTGATTCAGCGGCATTTCAATCATCGTGGTGATGCCGCCTTTTGCCGCCGCGCGAGTCCCGGTTTCGTAACCCTCCCAGTGGGTACGACCAGGTTCAGAGATATGCGTATGCGCATCGACCATGCCCGGCGAAACGATCAGCCCCGTGGCATCCATGACCTGCTTCGCCTCGCCCAGGTGCTCACCAATAGCAGCGATTTTACCGTCGTTCACCGCGATATCGACTACCCGGGATTCGTTTTCCAGAATAACAGTGCCGTTTTTAATGATTAAATCAAAAGACATAATAACTCCTTGTATGTGTACAGATGGGTCAGCCGCCATACTTCTGCTGCGACATTGCGTGCCGCAATAACAATGGCTTTGGCCGGTAATGCTTCATCCATGAAATAAACTTTCCTGGTTAAAATTAAATTAACTAACAGTATTTGGCCGTGTCAGATTATTGGGTTGCGCCCGTTTCTTCAGCAAAGCGTACGCAACAAAAGCGACAATAACACCGACAAACCATGACACACGGGAGAAAGGTTCCAGCAAAGGAATAAACTTCCCACCGAGAGATAAAATAACTGCTACAATGGTTACCAGGAATGCGGTAACATTAAAACCATTATCAAAATATTTATAATCCCCTGGTGCGGTATAAAGTTCATCAAGATTTATTTGCCCACGCATAACGATGAAATAGTGAGCCATCATTACACCAATAACCGGCCCCAACATCCCGCCAATAATATCGAGAAAGAGATAAATACTGTCTTGATTCTCCATTAATTTCCATGGGCAAATCAGTAAGCTAATAATACTGGCGATGAGCACGCCATTTTTATAGGTCAGTTTGGCTGGAGCAATCGCCGCGATCTGATAGCCTGCCGGTATAATATTACCGGTAGCGTTGGTGGAAATCGTGGTCATCAATATCACCAGCACCGCAAAGAACGAGGCAAACAGGCTGTCCCATTTCTGCACTATATCCAGCACGTTCCAGGTATCCATACCATAGTGGATACTGGCCCCGGCGATAATACAGACGCCGGCGACCGCAAAAAGAATATAGGCCACCACGAGTCCAAGCGTCTGACCAATAGCCTGCTCGCGAAATGAGCGCGCGTTCTGGGTGAAATCCGAGGCGCTGACTGCCGGAGCGGCCCAGACGGCCACCACCGCATTGATCACCACCAGGAACAAGAAACCGGTATGTTCCGCTTTTGCCACCCCGGTCGGCAGGTAGTCGAGGATCGGGCCGAATCCTACCAGCGAAATGGCCCAGATAGCCATGCCGCCGAAGACGATATAGATGCAGGGGTTGAGGATTGCGGTAAATTTATTCAGCACTTTTCCGCCACCAAAGCCAATCCCGACGTTAATCAACCAGAACACCAGAAAGGCGATCAACCCCGGCAATGACAGCCCCAGCAGCTTAAAATCACCGCCAAGCGTCAGAAACGCAGGCCATAATTTGCCTAATAAGATCAGAAATGCCAGCGATCCGGCGTAGCATTGCAAGCCAAACCACATAATCGCCGCGATACCGCCTCTGAGCAGTCCGGGCAATAATGCACCGCGTACTCCATATGAGGCTCTTAATATCATCGCGAAGGGTACGCCATATTTACTTCCGGCAGCACCGTTAAACACCATGGCCAGGGCAATAATAAAGGCACTTAATATTATCGCCATCATAATGCTAAAAGTGGAAAGTCCAAGGATAAAAAAACCACCCACCATCACATAATTTGGTACGTTGTGTACAGAACCCATCCACAACGTAAAATAATTGAATGTTTTCCAGTTACGCTGAGCGTCTGATTTCGGCAATAGATCATCACTATAGCCCCTGGTTTTGTATAGGTCTTGAGTTTGTTCCATAATTCCCTCTTAATACGCATCGGATTACGTTTGTAGGTTTAGCTATGTGGAACAACAATTTTTATTATTTATTTTTATTATACGGTGATGGACTTTGACGGTATTTTATTCTTGCGCAAGGTAATCAGGGCAAAAATTACCGTCCCGGTAACAACCAGTCCAGCAGACATCACAAAACTAATTTCTTTCGATCCGGTCAGGTCGGAAATAAAGCCGGTGAGCGTCGGTGCAACTACCGCAGAACTCATACCAAAGAAATTAAATAAGCTAAAGGCGCGGCCTAACGTTTTCGCTGACGCCTGCTCGGAGACGAACGAGATAAGAATCGGATCAACGGCCATTTTGCCCAGCAACCCGTACAGTACCAGGCTAATCATCAGCATGGCGGTATTTGGCGACAGAACGGTAAACATCAACATGGCCGCCGCGACTATCTCCAGCCCGAGAATAACTTTGACTTTACTGTCGCGGAATTTATCCGAGAGATGGCTAAAGAACAGCGCGCCCGGCACCCCGACCACCGCCACCAGCGCGGAAGCAAAACCAATCGCCCCACCGTCAAACCCGCGTTCGGTCTGAAGATAAGAGGGTAGCCAGGTCACGATCAGATAGTAGCCGTAGCAGGTACAGAAATAGAGGAAGTACACGCTGCACAGTAATGGCGAGAACAGCGGCGCCGATTTCTCTTCCGCAACCGGCGTTGACGCCGCTGCGTTCGTTTTATTTTCCGCTGCGGCGGGTTCTTTCATTTTGCGGCGAATGACCAGGGTAAACACGCAGAGCATCACCAGCAGAATCGCAGCGACGATAAACAACACGTTTTGCCAGGCCATGTGCATGCTTTTGACCAGAATACTTGAACCAATCAGGCCAATCCCCATGCCAATGGCAGAGCCGCTGTTGATGATGGCGTTCGCCAGCGCCCGGCGTTCCTGCGGCACGTTGGCCGAGGAGAGCGAATAGGCGGAACTAAAGAAGGAGGCGCAACCGGCGCCGGCCAGTAGCGAGCCGATATAAATCAGCGTCAGATTTCCGGCATTAGCGATACTCAGGGTACCGATAATAAATAGCGAAAAACCGCACATCAGCATAATTTTCTGGCCCAGTTTATCCACCAGAATGCCGCAGGGGATCTGCATGCCGCAGTAGGCCAGAAAATAGAAGCTGGCAATCGCGCCAATTTCAGCATTACTGACGTTACCTAATGACGCCTGAATCTCCGGATAAATCGGCGTTAACACGGTACGATAGATCCAAATTGCCACCCAGCCCAGACTCATTACCACGACTATTTTCTTCCAATAGTCGACACCTTTGTTATTGATTGTATCCATAAAGTCACCTGTGAGGTTCAAATAAAGCTGCCGGTTTCGGCAGCTTTACGCTTATTACGCTATTTGATGATTTGCCATTAATTCCAGGGCCTGAATCAGAGACGAATGATCTAACTCGCTCCCTCCATTGGCGGCACAAGTATTAAAAAGTTCCTGACAGGTAGCAGTATTCGGCAGATTAAGCGCCAGGGCTTTAGCGCTCTGCAGAGCCAGATTGAGATCCTTCTGGTGCAGAGAAATTTTAAAGCCTGGATTAAAGGTGCGGTTGAGCATTCTTTCACCGTGCACTTCCAGAATACGTGAGGAAGCGAAACCGCCCATCAAAGCCTGACGAACGCGAGCAGGGTCCGCCCCGGCTTTAGAGGCAAAAACCAGCGCTTCGGACACCGCTTCAATATTCAGCGCGACAATAATTTGATTGGCGACTTTACAGGTCTGACCGTCGCCGTTCCCTCCGACGAGGGTGATATTTTTACCCAAAATATCAAACAGCGGTTTCACGCGGGCAAAGATATTTTCATCGCCGCCAACCATAATGGAGAGCGTGCCTTCACGTGCGCCAATTTCGCCGCCGGAGACCGGCGCATCAAGGTAATCGGCGCCCAGATCCCGCACCTGCTGCGCAAAACGTTTCGTTTCTATCGGCGAGATAGAACTCATATCCACAATAATTTTGCCCTTCAGAACCGCTTTAGCACAACCATGTTCGCCAAACAGCACCTCGGCAACCTGCGGGGTATCGGGTACCATAATAAAAATAATGTCTGACTGCTCCGCCACCTGTTCTGCGCAGGCCAGATGTTGCGCCCCGTGCTTGAGCAATTCGTCAGCAACAGGCCCAATAGTGGTAACGTGCAGTGCATGGCCTGCTTTGGCAAGACGGAGCGCCATCGGGGTGCCCATAATCCCCAAACCAATAAATCCCAGCTTCATAAGTATCCTCTCACAATGTATATTTCGATTTATCTGGGCAATAGCTATCCCTTCCGGTTGTCAGGAAATAAATCCCCTGCGTCTGGAATAATAAATACTGCCCAACGATAAATTAAAAATTAGCGGTAGCGATTAAACCATGTCAGTCCCGCTTCGGTGGTAGTCAATGGTTTATATTCACAACCTACCCAACCGTCATAGTTTGATTTATCAATGAAATTAAAAAGATACTCATAATTAATTTCACCGGTCCCGGGCTCACCTCGATTCGGATTATCCGCGATCTGTAAGTGACCGATACGATTAGCGTAAGTTTGCATCGTATGGGTTAATTCTCCCTCCATACGCTGCATATGGTAAATATCGTACTGAATTTTCAGATTATCATTACCCACTTCATCAATCAGCGCCAACGCCTGATGCGTGGTATTCAGATAAAAGCCCGGCATGTCGAAGTAATTGATCGGCTCAATTAGCAGCAGGATACCTTCCTGGGCCAGCGCGGCGGCGGCAAAACGTAAATTCGCCACCAGCGTTGAGCGAATATGTTCTTCGCGATAACCCACCGGAGTTTTGCCGACCAGACAGTTAATTTTACGATTGCCCAGCGCTTTGGCGTAGCGGATTGCGGCGTCGACACCTTCGCGAAACTCCACTTCGCGGCCTGGAATACAGGCGATGCCTCGTTCCCCTGCCGCCCAGTCACCAGCGGGTAAATTGTGTAAAGTATGTTCCAGCTGGTTGTCGCTCAGCTTTTGCTTTAATAGCTCGGGGGCATAGTCATAGGGAAACATAAATTCAACAGCGCGAAAACCACAGGCCGCCGCTTTCTCAAAGCGATCCAGAAAATCATATTCCTGAAATAACATGGAAAGGTTGGCAGAAAAGCGCAACATAATGTCACCTCATTTATTCATATTTCATGAAACAAGTTTCGGTTGGTGCGTCAATGGCGCTATCGGCAACGTCTTCGAACTCCATGACATTATCCAGTTCGCTGCCCATGGAGATATTGGTTACGCGCTCGAGGATCACTTCCACAACGACCGGCACGCGATAGGCTTTCATCCATGCTTTGGCCTGCTCAAACGCGGGGGCAATATCCTCAGGCTTGAAGACGCGAATTGCTTTACAACCGAGTCCCTCCGCGACCTTCACATGATCGACGCCGTAGCCGTTTACTTCGCTGGAGTTAATATTTTCAAACGCCAGCTGAACGCAGTAGTCCATGTCAAAGGCGCGTTGCGACTGGCGGATCAAGCCGAGATAGGCGTTGTTCACCAGGACATGGATATAGGGAATATTGAACTGGGCGCCTACCGCCAGCTCTTCAATCAGAAACTGGAAGTCGAAGTCGCCGGAAATCGCGACCACGTTGCGCTCAGGATCGGCAGCGCAAACGCCCAACGCAGCGGGAAGCGTCCAGCCCAGCGGCCCCGCCTGACCGCAGTTGATCCAGTGGCGGTCTTTAAACACATGCAGCATCTGCGCGGCGGCGATTTGCGACAGGCCAATGGTGGTGACATAGCATACGTCCCGGCCAAACGCTTTATTCATCTCTTCATAGACGCGCTGCGGTTTAACCGGCACGTTATCGAAGTGGGTTTTACGCAGCAGCGTACGCTTGCGCGCCTGACACTCGCTAACCCAGCTCTCGCGACGCGGCAGGCGACCCTCTTTTTGCATTTGCTGCGCAATGTCTACCAGCTGAATTAACGCCGCTTTGGCATCGGAGACAATGCCTAAGTCCGGGCACAGTACACGGCCAATCTGCGTCGGTTCAATGTCGATATGAATAATTTTGCGGCCTGCGGTGTACTTCTCAACCGAGCCGGTATGACGATTCGCAAAGCGGTTGCCAATCCCGAACACCAGATCTGAGGCCAACAACGTGGCGTTGCCGTAGCGATGCGCGGTTTGTAAGCCGACCATTCCGGCCATCAGTTCGTGGTCGTCCGGTATACAGCCCCAGCCCATCAGGGTCGGGATCACCGGGACATGGGTGATTTCCGCAAATTGTTGCAGCAGCGCGGCGGCATCGGCGTTAATCACCCCGCCACCGGCAACAATCACCGGACGTTCAGCCTGGACTAACAGCGCCAGTGCCTTTTCAATTTGCGGACGCGTGGCGATCGGTTTATAAGCCGGCAGCGGCGAGTAAAGCTCAGGGTCGAATTCGATTTCTGCCACCTGGACATCATAAGGCAAATCGATGAGCACCGGTCCCGGTCTACCGGAGCGCATCAGATGGAAAGCCTGCTGCAGCACGCCCGGAACTAGCGCCGCCTCTCGGACAGTCACCGCCATCTTGGTAACTGGTTTAGCAATAGATTCAATATCCACCGCCTGAAAATCCTCTTTATGCAGGCGCGCGCGCGGCGCCTGGCCGGTGATGCACAGAATCGGAATCGAGTCCGCGGAGGCAGAGTACAGGGCGGTGATCATATCCGTACCCGCCGGACCGGAGGTCCCCAAACAGACACCAATATTACCGGCAGTCGCGCGGGTATAGCCTTCAGCCATATGAGACGCGCCTTCAACATGGCGGGCAAGAATATGGCGGATCCCGCCGTGCTTACGCATCGCAGAATAAAACGGGTTAATAGCCGCGCCAGGCACGCCAAATGCCGTGTTAACCCCTTCTTTTTCCAGAACATACATTGCCGCGTCAACGGCTCTCATTTTTGCCATTTTTACAACCTCACTTTATTGGAAAATTTTTCCAAATCTAAACATAATCAAAAAAGTCCCGCTCAAGTGAGCGGGTTGGATCGGCGATCAGTCGGCCTGGGGTTTAAGGCCCAGCGCGGTACTGATATTCCTTGCCGTCTCCCTTACCAGCTCGCCCTGGCTGACAAAACGGTCCGGGGTTAGCCTGGACGCAGGTCCGGAAATCGAAATGGCCGCTACCACGGAGCCCACATCATCGTAAACCGCTGAAGCAATACAGTTTAATCCTGTCACATGCTCCTCCTGGTCAATGCTGTAGCCGCAGGCTCGCGCCTCATCTAGATTTCGCTGCAGGACCGGCAAATCCACAATCGTCGTCGGCGTAAACCGCTGCAGGCCGGTCTTCACAATCACATCCACCAACTCTTCCGCAGGCAGCGGATACAACAGCGCTTTCCCGGCGCCTGAAGCATGGAGCGGGAGTCGACTGCCGAGCGGCGCGCACATTCGCACCATCGACTTGCACTCCTGCTGGCCAATCAGTACCGCTTCGTTGCCATTGCGAATCGCCACGTTGACTGTCTCCCCCGACATCAGCATCAGCCGCCGCATAAAGGGCCCACCGACGGATAAAACGTCCCGGTTATGGATGTAGGCCGAGCCGATATTGAACGCGCCAAGACCGATATGCCACCAACCTAACTGGCTGTCCTGATAGACAAAATCCGCGCCTTCCAGCACTTTTAGCAGGCGAAAGGTGGTCGATAACGGTAAGTCCAGATTCAGGGAAATATCGCTAACCGACGAGCTGCCGCCGCTCTTTTCCAGGTATTGCAATATCGCGATCCCTCTCTCCAGCGCCTGTGCGCCTTTTTGCGCGGAAGGCTCCTGCTGGCCAGGCCTTCCACGCCTTCTCACTTCTGTCATACCTCGATTATCTCCGGCTCAAAACCTGAGCATAAATAGTGTGTAAGCGCCCACATGTTATGCAAGATAATCGACAGCGTCACGTGTAACCTCACGCAAAGCTCAGCTCCACGGTCGGGATCTTTACGACATCGCAGTTGTCTTTTCCGCCGCGATCGACGGTTAAAAAATCGGTTTCCGTCTGCCAGGCAAACAGCGGATGGTGCCAGACATTACGGTGGTAATTCACCCCCTGACGGCCATTTGAGATAAACGCACGCAGCGTGTTCATGTCCGGCTCATCGCCGCCTGCCGCGACCACCACGACAAAGGCCTCCCCCCGCATCGGCACAAACGCCTGGGTACCAAGCGGATGGCGCTCCAGTTCGGTGACAATAATCGGCAGCACGGCGGGTTGCGCACGATTAATGCTAATGAGCGTACGATCCTGCTGTAACGTCTCCACCATCGCCAGATCGTGAAAACGCTGTACTTTGCCATCATTGATGTGAAAAAAATCCTGTCCTTCCGTTTCGATAACATCCCCATACGGGCGGAATGCATCTCGCGTCAGGGGCAATACTTCAAGCTTCATGAGCTGTTCCTTATTCATTAAAAACCGTTCCCCTTCCCAACGTCGAAGGGGGTAGAGAAGCTGCGCAATCCACAGCCATCTAAGCGTGACAACACTATAAGTTGGAATAATTTTCCAAAATCTGATTTAACCCACATTATTGAAAAGGTTATTATGAAAAAATACTTAAAAATCATGGGTCAATTATTAAATAACGAGGAATATGGCGATGCTCGATCCCGAAACATTACGCACCTTTGTCAGCGTCGCTGAGACCGGCAGCTTCTCAAGAGCAGCGGAAAAACTTTATAAAACAACCGCCACCATCAGCTATCGCATCAAATTACTGGAGGACAACACCGGTGTCGCTCTCTTTTCCCGCACAACGCGCAGCGTACTGTTGACGCCGGCCGGGATGCACCTGCTGGCGCAAGCCAGAGAGTGGCTGGGGTGGATTGATAGTATGCCCGGCGAGCTTCAGCAGATAAACGACGGGGTAGAGCGCCAGGTCAACATTGTCGTGAATAATCTGATGTACGACCCGCAGGCCATTGCCCGGCTGCTGGCCTGGCTCACCCAGCGCTACCCTTTTACGCAATTTCATTTTTCACGACAAATCTATATGGGCGTCTGGGATACGCTGCTGCATGACGACTTCTCCCTGGCGATTGGCGTGACCGGCACCGAACCGTTAGCGGAAAACATGGCGGTCTACCCACTGGGTGAGGTGACCTGGCTCTTCGTGATGTCGCCGCATCACCCGCTAAGCCAGCAAACCGACCCGCTATCAGAGGCTCAATTGCGGCGCTATCCGGCGGTGAATATTGAGGACAGCGCCCGACGGCTGACGAAGCGCGTCGCCTGGCGTCTGCCCGGGCAAAAAGAGATAGTGGTTCCCGATATTGAAACCAAAGTTGCCGCCCATCTCGCCGGCGTCGGCATCGGCTTTTTACCGGAACCGCTGTGCCTGCCGCTTATCGCTCAGGGCAAGCTGATCGCCCGACACATTCCGACCATGCGTCCCCCTTCGCCATTGAGTCTCGCCTGGCGTAAAGATCATCATGGTAAAGCGGTACAGGATATCGCTTCATTGTTCAGCCATTCTGCACCGGAAATTGCGGGCTTCCTGAAGCTATTCAGCAATACACCGTGAAAAATCAATCCTCCCGGGCGCTCACCGCGTACAATAGGAAAATTATCGCGTCGAGCGACGCGTCTGGATTGCCTAACGGTTAAAATGATGGAATCAGTACCCAAAAATATTCTGCAGATCCTCGCCAGCGATACGCCACTGATTGACGTACGCGCCCCGGTGGAGTTTAGCCAAAGCGCGATGCCGGCGGCGATCAACCTGCCGCTGATGAATGATGAAGAACGCGCCGCGGTCGGCACCTGCTACAAGCGCCAGGGGCCGGAAGCGGCGCTGGCGCTCGGCCATAAACTGGTCCAGGGTGACCTGCGCGCCAGCCGTACTCAGGCGTGGCTGGAAGCGTGCGCCCGTTACCCGCACGGTTACCTGTGCTGCGCCCGCGGCGGCCAGCGCTCGCATATCGTCCAGCAGTGGCTGAAAGAAGCTGGCGTGGATTACCCCCTGATCGTCGGCGGCTATAAAGCGCTACGCCAGGCGGCGATCCAGGCCACCGACGAACTGGTGCAGCGCCCGATCGTGCTGATTGGCGGCTGCACCGGCAACGGCAAAACTCAACTGGTCTGCTCGCGCCCGGACGGTATCGACCTGGAAGGGCTTGCTCATCACCGCGGTTCTTCATTCGGTCGAACCCTGCAGGATCAGCATCCGCAGGCCACCTTTGAAAACCACCTGGCGGTCAGCCTGCTTAAAAAAGCCGAACAGCAGACCCGCTGGGTGCTGGAAGATGAAGGCCATATGATCGGCGCCAATCATCTACCGGAGAGCCTGCGCCTCCGCATGGCGCAGTCGCCGCTGGCGGTGGTGGAAGATCCGTTTGACGTTCGCCTCGAACGGCTGCGCGAAGAGTATTTCGATCGCATGTATCGCGACTTTATCGCCGCGTATGGCGAAGAGAAAGGCTGGCAGGCATACGGCGAGTATCTGCATCACGGCCTGTTTGCCATCCGCCGTCGCCTGGGGCTGCAGCGTTTTGCTCAGCTCACTGAACGGCTCGATGAGGCGCTGGTGCAGCAGCAGCGCACCGCCAGCACCGAGGCGCACTTTGCCTGGCTGGTACCGCTGCTGGAAGAATACTACGACCCGATGTATCGCTATCAGTTGGGGAAAAAAGCCGGGAAAATTCTCTTTCGCGGCAGCTGGCAGGAGGTCGCCGCCTGGCTGGCGAAGTAATCGCATGCTCTATTGTCCCGGCTTGCGGCGTAAACGCCTTAGCCGGGCTACCGGTCGGCGCGATTTGTAGCCACGGTAAGCGCGCGCGACCGGGGAGTTGTGACCGCTTAGAAGTCGTAGCGCAGACGGACCAGGTTCATATCGCCAAGGTTGTCGGTGCTGGAGGTAAACACGTGTTCGTAGTCAACGCGGAAACCGTAATCCAGCTGGAAGCTAATCCCCAGACCGTTATCGATACGCTGATAGTTGCGGCCGTTCACATATTCCAGACGGTCGCCCATAAAGTACGGCTGAATAGATTTAACAGCGTATTGATTGATCGGGAATTTATAGCCCGCAAAATATTCAATCCCCCAGGCGTCACCGGCAAAGTAATTATGCACATCGGTTTTCTTGGTGGTGAGGAAGTTCTGATACCAGCCGCCGCCGAAGGAGAAGGTCCAGTTATCCGGGGTCCAGCTCAGCGCGGTACCGACGATATTCTGGTCATAGGTTTTGCTGTCGGCGCTTGACGGGTCGCGCATTTCGGCGCGGGTGTAGTTCCACGCGGTACCCCAGGTCAGATCCTTCATGATGTGGTAGTCCGCGCCAACAGAACCACCGCCTTTACGCTTGTAACGCAGGCCGTTACCCGGCAGGTATTCGCTGTCTTCGAACAGATAAGAGCCGTAAAGATCGACATCACCTACAGTTTTCTTATATTTCAGCATATTACGTGAACGATAGGAGCCATCGTAATCGCCATTAATACCGTTCCCCGGGGCCTGACCGATCATATCGTAGTCCCAGATATCGGTTTTCACCCCCACCACATCATAGTAAATGCTGTTCTGCTGCCCGTAGGTTAACGTACCCCAGGTATCGCTTTTCAGGCCGGTATACAGCATGCGGCGGGTGGTATTGTTCGCGCCTTCCGCGTAGTGGTTATCCCAGTCAAACAGCGCCGGAATGTTCACGCCCAGCTCATAGTAGCTGATCCAGCTAATATCATCGAACAGGTAGTAATCCGCCGCGAAGCGGAAGCGGGTGCCGCCGTCAAAACCGTTACGCTTATAGGAGCCTTTGTCGCCATCGCCGGTCATCATGTTGAACTGCGGCCGGATACTGCCGCCGACGGTAAAGTTAAGCCGGCTTAACGGATCGCCCGCCTGCGGATCTTGTTTCAGCAGCGTAATCTCCGCGTGGGAAGGCAATGACGTTAACGCTAATGCTGCGCCGATCGAGATCGCCAGCGCTTTTATTGTGTGTGCCATAGTTTTTCCTTGATTAATAAGCCACCTTATATTTTCCAGTTGAATATTAACCGCGAATCAGCATAGCGTGTTGTTGGGTTTTTAATGTTTTGTGCTCTTAAAAATCAATGATTTATCAATTTGTGCGTTTAAAATAAAAGCGCCGCCAAAAAAGGCGGCGCATCATCAAAATGCAATATTCTTACTGGCTAAACTGGCGGAATAGCGCTTTTCCTTTTAACAGACGCAGCCCCAGCCCGCCGCCGCACAGGGATAACAACACCGCTCCCGTCAGCGGCAGCAACACCCACAGGCGCCAGTCCGGCGCCCAGGGAAAATCAAAGACTTTCGTCTGCAGCATCGCCAGCGCCACTTCCGCGCCTATCGCCGCCACCAGGCCGGAAACCAGCCCCAGCAGGGCAAACTCCGCCCACAGCGTAGCGCGCAGCAGCGATTTTCCTGCCCCCAGCGTGCGCCAGACCACCAGCTCCTGATGGCGTTGACGCATACCGACCTGCACCTGCGCCAGCAACAGCAGCACGCCGCAGGCTGTCACCAGGCCCACCATCACCTCCAGCGCCCGGCTGACCTGGGAGAGCACCTGGCCGACCTGACGCAGGATGGCGCCGATATCCAGCAGACTGACGGTGGGAAACTCGCGGTTCAGCTGGGTCAACATCGCGGGACCGTTATCCCAGCGGAAGCTGGTGAGCCAGCTCTGCGGCTGCCCGTCCAGCGCCCCGGCGGGGAAAATAAAGAAGAAGTTTGGCCGCAGGCTCTCCCAGTCTACTTTGCGCACGCTGCTGACCTTCGCGCTGAACTCCTGGGTATCGCCGGTAAAGGTCACTGTATCGCCGATCTTTATCCCCAGCCGCTGCGCCAGCCCCTCCTCAATCGATACCTCGCCCGGCTTCGGCGGCCAGCTGCCGGCCACCAGCGGATTATGATCCGGACGCTGTTCGCTCCAGGTGAGATTAAGCTCGCGATTCAGCGCTTCGTCTTTGTTCCCGTCCGTGGATTGACCGTTGATCTGCGTCAGACGGGCCCGGACGATCGGATAGAATTCCGCCGCCCGCGTCTGGTGTTCGGCGAGGAAGGTCTTCACCGGCACTATCTGCTCAGGGGCGATATTGATCAGAAAGTAGTTCGGGCTCTGCGGGGGCAACTGCTGCTGCCAGCGGTCAAGCAGATCGCCGCGCAGCACCAACAGGAGCGCCAGCAGCATAAACGACAGGGAAAACGCCGCCAGCTGGCTGAGGGTCGACCACGGCTGGCGCAGCAGGCGGTTCACCGCCAGACGCAGCGGCAAGGCTTTGAGCGTCAGGCGTTTAAGCAGCCACAGCAATCCCCAGCCCACCAGGCCGCACAGCAGCGCCAGCACCACCGCCCCGGCCAGCACCGACCACAGCAGCGGGCTGCCGCCCAGCAGCCAGGCCAACAGGCCCACCACCACGACGCTAACCGCCGGGATCCAGATTTTCAACGGCCAGACGTTAGCCACCACATCCTGACGCAGCACTCGCAGCGGCAGGGTCGCCAGCAGCAGTCGATAGGGTCGCAGGCCCACCAGCAGGGAAATGACGCCTGTCGCCCCGATAGCCCACAGCCACGGCCAACCGCTGGCAGCGGGTAACGCGGCGGGCAGCACCGGTTTGAGCACCAGCAGCAGCAGACGCTCCAGCGCCAGGCCCGCCACCCCGCCGGTTATCACCGACAGCGTCAACAGCAGCAGCCATTGGCCGACGATAAGCTTGCGCAGCTGCGACCTTCCGGCGCCCAGCGTCTTGAGTATGGCGACCAGATCATAGCGGCTGCGGCAGTAGTGGCTCATCGCTACCGCCACTGCGGCGACGGCCAGCAGCAGCGTCAACAGCGCGGATAACAACAAGAATTGCTGCGAGCGTTCGAGGGATTTGCCCAGCGCGCTGTCGTCCTGGTCAAGACCAATCCAGCGATGCTCCGGGCCGAGCTTCGGCAGCAGCCACTGCTCATAATTGGCCAGCTGTTCAGCGTCGCCGGCGAACTTATAGCGCCATGCGACGCGACTGCCGGGCTGCACGGCCCCGGTTTTTGCCACGTCGGCCATATTCATCATCAGTCGCGGCGCCATCTGGAAGGGGTTAAACCCTGCATCCGGCTCCTGAATCACCTCCCCGGCAATGCGCAGCGTGGCATCGCCAACGTCAATCGTATCGCCGGTTTTCAGGTTCAGGAGCGCCATCAGCCTTGGCGCCAGCAGCACGCTCCCCGCCTGCGGCTTCAGCCCCGGCGGTTGCGTCTCGAGGGTGCCATACAGCGGATAGCGGTCGTCCACCGCCTTAACGTCCGCCAGCTGCGGCGTATCCCCGGCGAACGTCATGGTGGCAAAGCTCAGCTGCTCGCCGACGGTCAGCCCTGACTTCCGCGCCTGTGCGATCCACTCGGCGGGCACCTCGCGCGAACTGCGCAGCGTACGGTCGCCGGCCATAAACTCACGGCTTTGCTGGCTAAGGCCTTTCTCCATCCGATCGCTTATCGACCCCAGGGCCAGCACGCAGGCCACGGCGAGGCTTAACGCCAGCCAGACGATCAGCAGCGACGGCGAGCGCCATTCGCGCCAGAACCAGCGGGCGATCATGCTTCCTCCCGCAGCTGGCCATCCACCAGGCGCAGACGGCGATCGCAGCGCGCCGCCAGCAGCGGATCGTGAGTGACGAGGATCAGGGTGGTGCCGTGTTCGCGATTAAGCGAGAACAGCAGATCGGCAATTTTGTCCCCGGTCTGGCGATCGAGGTTGCCGGTGGGCTCATCGGCGAACAGAATGGCCGGGCGCCCGTTAAAGGCCCGGGCCAGCGCCACCCGCTGCTGTTCGCCGCCGGAGAGCTGCGCCGGCAGGTGGTGCAGGCGTTTGCCAAGTCCCAGCTGCTCAAGCAGCGCGCGGGCATCGCCCCGGCTCTGGCTATCGCTGGCGCCGCGCAACAGCGCCGGCAGCTCGACGTTCTCCAGGGCGTTGAGCGTCGGGATCAGCATAAACGACTGAAAAACAAAACCAACGTGCTGCGCCCGCAGCGCCGCCCGCGCCTCTTCATCCATCCGGTGCAGCGGTTTGCCCAGCATCGATACTTCCCCGCTGCTGCCATCGTCGAGGCCGGCGAGGATCGCCAGCAGGGTCGATTTACCGGAACCCGACTCGCCGATCAGGGCGATGGTCTGCCGCGGTTTGACAACCAGCTCAACTCCGGTAAGGATGGAGAGCTGATGCTCCCCCTGACCGACGGACTTCTTAAGATGATGAACTTCAAGTATGTTTTCCGCTGGCATGTGCCTTTCCTGTTGTTGTTCCTGTTTACCTGCCGCGCGATGGCGGCGGACACGCTGCTGATCCTCGGCGACAGCCTGAGCGCTGGCTATCGGATGGCGGCCAACGCCGCCTGGCCTGCGCTGCTCAATGAGCAGTGGCAGGCGAAAACGCCGGTGGTGAACGCCAGCATCAGCGGCGATACCTCGCAGCAGGGGTTGGCTCGCCTGCCAGCGCTGCTTAAGCAGCACCAGCCGCGCTGGGTGCTGGTTGAGCTCGGCGGCAATGACGGACTGCGCGGTTTTCCGCCGCAGCAGACCGAGCAGACGCTGCGCACCATTATTAAAGATATCAAAGCGGCCAACGCCGAGCCGCTGCTGATGCAAATTCACCTGCCGGCGAACTATGGCCGCCGCTATAATGAAGCCTTCGGCGCGATTTACCCGGCCCTGGCCAAAGAATTCGCTATTCCTCTCCTGCCCTTTTTTATGGAGGAGGTCTATCTCAAGCCGCAATGGATGCAGGACGACGGCATTCATCCAAATCGCGACGCGCAGCCGTTTATCGCCGACTGGATGGCGAAGCGGCTGGCTCCCTTAGTTAATCATGACTCCTGAACGCCAGGGGTCGCTGACAGGTAAAGTTATGCAAAAAACGGTTTTAGTGACAGGCTGTTCCAGCGGAATTGGTCTGGAAAGCGCGCTGGATTTAACCCGCCAGGGCTTTCGCGTGCTGGCGGCCTGCCGCAAAGCAGAGGATGTCGCGCGGATGCAGGAGCTGGGGCTAACCGGTATTTTGCTCGATCTGGATGACCCGCAGAGCGTGGAGCGCGCGGCAGCGGAGGTGATTGCGCTGACCGATAATCGTCTCTACGGCCTGTTCAATAACGCCGGGTATGGCGTCTATGGCCCGCTGAACACCATCAGCCGCCAGCAGATGGAACAGCAATTTTCCGCTAACTTTTTCGGCGCGCATCAGCTCACCATGCTGCTGCTGCCGGCGATGACGCCGCACGGCGAAGGGCGCATCGTGATGACCTCCTCGGTGATGGGGCTTATCGCCAGTCCCGGCCGCGGAGCCTATGCCGCCAGTAAATATGCCCTCGAGGCATGGTCCGACGCGCTGCGCATGGAGCTGCGCCACAGCGGTATTCAGGTCAGCCTGATTGAACCGGGCCCGATCCGCACCCGCTTTACCGATAACGTCAACCAGACGCAAAGCGATAAGCCCGTAGAAAATCCGGGCATCGCCGCCCGCTTTACCCTCGGGCCGGAGGCGGTGGTGGAAAAAGTGCGCCATGCTTTTACCAGCGATAAACCAAAGCTGCGCTATCCGGTCACCCTGGTCACCCACGCGGTGGCGCTGCTTAAGCGCCTGCTGCCTGCCCGCGCGATGGACAAAATTATCCACGGCTGAGTTGAAGCGCGGAATGCCGCCCCCATGTAAAACAGAAATCGACTAACGAGAAATGCCCATGTCCGAACAGAATATTGTCAACATTAGCGAAGCGAACCTGCAGCAGACGCTACAGCAGTCCATGAACGTTCCGGTGCTGTTTTATTTCTGGTCTGCCCGCAGCCAGCACTGCGAACAGCTGACCCCGGTGCTCGAGCGCCTGGCAGCCCAATACAACGGCCAGTTCACGCTGGCGAAGGTCGATTGCGACGCCGAGCAGATGCTCGCTTCACAGTTTGGTCTGCGCGCCATCCCTACGGTTTATCTGTTCCAGAACGGCCAGCCGGTGGATGGTTTTGAAGGCCCGCAGCCGGAAGAAGCGATCCGCGCCCTGCTGGATAAAGTCCTGCCCCGTGAAGAGGAGCTGAAAGCTCAGCAGGCGCTGGCCCTGATGCAGGAAGAAAAATACGCCGATGCCCTGCCGCTGCTGAAGGAAGCCTGGCAGCTGTCGAATCAGGAAAGCCAGATTGGCCTGCTGCTGGCGGAAACGCTGATTGCTCTGCACCGTTCCGATGAAGCGGAAAGCGTGCTGAAAACCATTCCTCTGCAGGATCAGGATACCCACTATCAGGGTCTGGTGGCGCAGATTGAGCTGCTCAAACAGGCCGCCGACACCCCGGAAATCCAGCAACTGCAGCAGCAGGTGGAACAGAATCCGGAGGATGCGCAGTTGGCCTCCCAGCTGGCGCTGCAGCTGCATCAGGTCGGGCGTAATGAAGAAGCGCTGGCCCTGCTGTTCAGCCATCTGCAGAAAGATTTAGGCGCCGGCGATGGCCAGGCGCGCAAGATGCTGCAGGAGATCCTCGCCGCCCTCGGTACCGGCGATGCGCTGGCCGCCAAATATCGTCGTCAGCTCTATTCGCTGCTGTACTAATCCGTTGCCTTCCCCGGATAGCGCTGCGCTTATCCGGGCTACGCGAACTATGCGGAACGTAGCCTAAGTAGCCCGGGTAAGGCGTGAACGCCGCAACCCGGGATCGTTCACGGGCGCTTTTTCAGCTGCGTCACCACCAGCTGATGGCGGGCGTTGAAGAACTTCCGGTAGGTCAGATAGCCGGCGATAATCGTCGACAGGCTGGCGGTCGACAGCAGCATAAAGGTCACCATGATCTGGTACTTAATCGCCTTCACCGGGTCAATACCGGCAAAAATCAGCCCCGACATCATCCCAGGCAAGCTCACCAGACCGACCGTTTTCGCCGAATCGACGGTGGGAATCAATGACGCGCGAATGCTCTCGCGAATCAGCCGCGCTGAGGCCATCTTCGGCGTCGCGCCGAGGCTCAGTTTCTCCTGAATCTGCTGCTGCTCGCTGCTGAAGCGCTGGCCCATATTGTTGTAGCACAGCCCCACCGCCACCATGGCGTTCCCGGCCACCATCCCGGCAATCGGGATCACCTGCATCGGCACGAAGGCGATCGAGCCAGAAAACACCAGTACCGCCAGCGTTAGTCCAGCGCCAGTAGTGATGGCGATAAACGACGAGATAAAAGCTTTGTCGATATATTTACTGCGCTTCTTCGCATTCCACGCCGCGTTAAAGCAGATAAACAGCACCATCAACAGCGTCAGAACCGCATGATTGACGTTAAAGATATATTTCAGCACATAGCCGACGATTATCAGCTGCACGATCGCCCGGCAAATACTCCAGATAATATCTTTTTCCAGCGCCAGCTTTTCCCGATAGCTGACCAGAATAGCGATCAGCACCAGCACCATCGACAGCGCCAGCGATTCGTTCGTAATGTTATGCCCGTTCATGCTGTACCTCCTGCATATTTCCGCCGGCAGGTTGCAGCGTAATCACTTCATCGGCATGCGAAATTTCATTGCGATCGTGGGTGACCCACAGAACAGCGACCTGTTTTTCCGTTGCGTAGCCATGAATAATTTCATTCACATTCTGTTTATTACTTTCATCCAGCGCGCTGGTAATTTCGTCCAGCAGCAGCACGCGCGGCAGAAATTGTAGATTGCGGATTAGCGATACGCGCTGCTTTTCCCCTCCGGACAGTTCGTTAATGGATTTTTCCAGCATATTTTCGTCAAGGCCAAAGCGCTGCAGATCGGCCAGCAGCGCCTGCGGATCCGGTTGTTTATTGCGGATCTGCCACGGAAAAATCAGATTATCGTAAACCGAATCACCGAACAGGGCCGGCGTCTGCGCGCAGTAAGAAACCTGTTGGCGATACCTTTCAGGCGACAGCGTCGCGACATCCGCATCGTCGAAGAACAGGCGCCCGGAGGTTGGGCTGAGCAGCGAGGCGATAATCTTCAGCAAGGTACTTTTCCCGCAGCCGGAAGGGCCGGTAATCAACTTGAATTCTCCGGCGCGAAGCTGAAAATTGATATTGTGTAAAATAACGGCGTCGTCGGTCTTAAACCCCACACCGTCGAGACGCAAAAGCGCGTTATTTTCCTTCATGAGTCTTCCTGATTATTTTCTGAAACACCGCTAGTTTACCGCACTTTCCTTTCTCCAGGATGAGGAGAAAGATATACTCAGTTTAAACATGCGCTATTTCCTTGTAGCGCCCCGCCAGGCAACAAGACAGGAGGTTTTTGATGCTGATTTTTATTCCTATCCTTATTTTCGTCGCGCTGGTTATTGTGGCCGCGGCGGTGAAAATTGTCCCGCAGGGTTACCAGTGGACGGTGGAGCGCTTCGGGCGTTTTACCCAGACGCTGCAGCCGGGATTAAGCTTAGTCGTGCCGTTTATGGACCGTATCGGCCGCAAAGTGAACATGATGGAGCAGGTGCTCGATATCCCCTCGCAGGAGGTTATCTCCCGGGATAACGCCAACGTCACCATCGACGCGGTCTGCTTTATTCAGGTGATCGACGCGCCAAAGGCCGCCTACGAGGTCAGCAATCTTGAGCAGGCGATCGTCAACCTGACGATGACCAACATCCGTACCGTGCTCGGCTCAATGGAGCTGGACGAAATGCTCTCCCAGCGCGACAGCATTAACACCCGCCTGCTGCATATCGTTGACGACGCCACCAACCCGTGGGGGGTGAAAATCACCCGCGTCGAAATTCGCGACGTTCGCCCGCCGGCGGAGCTTATCGCCTCGATGAACGCCCAGATGAAAGCCGAACGTACCAAACGCGCGTACATCCTTGAGGCCGAAGGGGTGCGACAGGCGGAAATTCTGAAAGCGGAAGGGGAAAAGCAGTCGCAGATCCTCAAGGCCGAGGGCGAACGGCAGTCCGCGTTCCTGCAGGCGGAGGCTCGCGAACGGTCCGCCGAAGCGGAAGCCCGCGCCACCCAAATGGTCTCCTCGGCGATCGCCTCGGGCGATATTCAGGCGATCAACTACTTCGTGGCGCAGAAATACACCGATGCGCTGCAGCAGATTGGCGCCGCTAACAACAGCAAAGTGGTATTGATGCCGCTGGATGCCAGCAGCCTGATGGGATCGATCGCCGGGATCAGCGAGCTGATCAAAGAAGGCGCTGGCGATCGGAAAAAATCATGATCGGCATGATCCTCGCACACCCCCATCTGTTCTGGCTAAGCCTCGGCGGGCTGCTGCTGGCGGCCGAGATGCTGGGCGGCAGCGGATACCTGCTGTGGAGCGGCGTCGCCGGCGTGGTGACCGGCGCCCTGACCTGGCTCCTGCCGCTGAGCTGGGAATGGCAAGGCACGCTGTTTGCCGTTCTCACCCTGCTGGCGGCGTGGCTGTGGTCGAAATGGCTGCGCAAGCGCGTCAAAACGCAGCGCCCGGCCGATGCCCAGCTCAACCAGCGCGGGCAGCAACTGGTGGGCCGCCGCCTGACGCTGGATGCCCCGCTGGTGAACGGCCGCGGCCACGTCCGCGTGGGCGACAGCTCCTGGCCGGTGATTGCCGATGAAGACTTCGCGGCGGGCAGCAAGGTTGAAGTGATTGCCGTAGAAGGGATTACGCTACGAATCAGACCCGCCGTCCGTTAAGCCTGCGCCTTGCGATGGCAGCAGCCGGAAAGATTATCGATAATCGGGCACTCCGCGCTGTCGTCGCCGGGGCAGGATTCGGCCAGCGCCAGCAGGTGCGCGCGCATATTTTGCAGCTCGCGGATATGGTTCTCGATATCCGCCACTTTCTCCAGCGTGCGTTTTTTCACATCGGCGCTGTGCCGCGACGGGTCGTTGAACAGGGCCACCAGCTCGCGGCACTCTTCCAGGTTAAACCCCACCTGCCGCGCCTGGCGCAGCAGCGTCAGCTCATCGAGATGCTGCTGACTGTAAGTGCGGTAGCCGTTTTCGCTCCGCAACGGCGGCGTCACCAGCCCCTTCTCTTCATAAAAACGAATCGCTTTGCTGGTTAAGCCGGTTTTTTTCGCCACATCGCTGATATTCATTTTTTCTCCTTGACCTTCCCCTTGCTGGAAGGTTTAACCTTCTTAATACTCGATGAAAGAGTGGTTCTGGTCAATCGTTGACCGGAAAATTATTCAGGAGTTATTTATGTCTAACACTATCGACCTGACGCTGGATGGCCTCTCCTGCGGCCACTGCGTCAAACGCGTGAAAGAGAGTCTGGAGCAGCGTCCTGACGTTGAGCAAGCGGAAGTCACCCTCACTGAAGCCCATGTGACGGGCAGCGCCAGCGCGCAAGCGCTGATTGATACCGTTAAACAAGCCGGATACGGCGCGGAGCTCAGCCACCCAAAGGCTAAACCGCTGGCAGAATCATCAATCCCGTCGGAAGCACTGACAGCGGCCACTCCTGAGCTTCCGGCAGCCCATGACGAAGATGACAGTCAACAGCTGCTGATCAACGGCATGAGCTGCGCCAGCTGCGTCTCCCGTGTACAAAACGCGCTTGCCGCGGTGCCGGGCGTCTCACAGGCGCGGGTTAACCTGGCGGAACGCACGGCGCTGGTGATGGGCAGTGCGTCCGCCGCAGAATTAGTGCAGGCGGTGGAGAAAGCCGGCTATGGCGCGGAGGCGATCGAAGACGATCTGCAACGCCGCGAACGCCAGCAGGAAACCGCCCTCGCGACGATGAAGCGTTTTCGCTGGCAGGCGATTGTCGCCCTGCTGGTCGGCGTGCCGGTGATGGTCTGGGGCATGATCGGCGATAACATGATGGTCAGCGACGACAACCGTTCGCTGTGGCTGGTTATCGGCCTTGTCACCCTCGCCGTCATGGTCTTCGCCGGCGGCCACTTCTACCGCAGCGCGTGGAAAAGCCTGAAAAACGGCACCGCTACCATGGATACGCTGGTGGCGCTCGGCACCGGCGTCGCCTGGCTGTACTCGATGAGCGTCAACCTGTGGCCGCAGTGGTTCCCGATGGAAGCCCGCCATCTCTATTACGAAGCCAGCGCGATGATTATCGGCCTGATTAACCTCGGCCATATGCTGGAGGCCCGCGCGCGTCAGCGCTCCTCGAAAGCGCTGGAAAAACTGCTCGACCTGACGCCGCCTTCGGCGCGGGTCGTCACGCCCGAGGGCGAGAAAGATCTGCCGCTCGCGGAAGTTCAGGCGGGCATGACGCTGCGCCTGACTACCGGCGACCGCGTCCCGGTCGACGGTATGATAAGCCAGGGTGAAGCCTGGTTTGATGAAGCGATGCTCACCGGCGAACCGGTGCCGCAGCAAAAAGGCGATGGCGATGCTATTCACGCCGGGACCGTGGTGCAGGATGGCAGCGTGCTGTTTACCGCCAGCGCCGTCGGCAGCCAGACCACGCTGGCAAGAATTATCCGCATGGTGCGCCAGGCGCAGAGCAGCAAACCGGAGATCGGCCAGCTGGCGGATAAAATCTCCGCCGTATTTGTTCCGGCGGTGGTCGTCATTGCGCTGATTAGCGCTGCGATCTGGTACTTCTTCGGCCCGGCGCCGCAGATCGTCTATACCCTGGTCATTGCCACCACGGTACTGATTATCGCCTGTCCGTGCGCCTTAGGCCTGGCGACGCCGATGTCGATTATCTCCGGCGTTGGCCGGGCGGCGGAGTATGGCGTGCTGGTGCGCGATGCCGATGCGCTGCAGCGCGCCAGTGAACTCGACACGCTGGTGTTCGATAAAACCGGCACCCTGACCGAAGGCAAGCCGCAGGTGGTGGCGGTGAAAACTTTCGCTGGCGTTGATGAGCATACCGCGCTGCGTCTTGCCGCCGCGCTGGAGCAGGGCTCAAGCCATCCGCTGGCGCGAGCGATCCTTGATAAAGCTGCCGACGGCCCATTGCCGGAAGTCAGCGGCTTCCGCACCCTGCGCGGCCTTGGCGTCAGCGGCGAGGCGGAAGGTCATCGTCTACTGCTCGGTAACCAGGCGCTGCTCAACGAGCAGCATATCAATACCGCCGAGGTGGAAAGCGAGATGACAGCCCAGGCCTCACGCGGCGCCACGCCGGTGCTGCTGGCGGTGGATGGTCAGGCCGCCGCGCTGTTCGCCATCCGCGACCCGCTGCGCGAAGACAGCGTCGACGCCCTGGCGCGTTTGCATCGGCAGGGCTACCGGCTGGTGATGCTTACCGGGGATAACCCCACCACCGCGAAGGCTATCGCCAAAGAAGCCGGCATTGATGAAGTGATCGCCGGCGTGCTGCCGGACGGTAAAGCCGATGCCATTAAGCGTCTGCAGAGCCAGGGGCACAAAGTGGCGATGGTTGGCGATGGGATTAACGACGCCCCGGCGCTGGCCCAGGCGGATGTCGGGATCGCCATGGGCGGCGGCAGCGATGTCGCTATTGAAACCGCGGCGATCACCCTGATGCGCCATAGTCTTCACGGCGTGGCCGATGCGCTGGCGATTTCGAAAGCAACGTTACGCAATATGAAGCAGAACCTGCTGGGCGCGTTTGTCTACAACTCGCTGGGTATCCCGATTGCCGCCGGGATCCTCTGGCCGCTGACCGGCACCCTGCTCAACCCGGTGGTCGCCGGCGCGGCGATGGCGCTGTCGTCGATCACCGTGGTGAGTAACGCCAACCGCCTGCTGCGCTTTAAACCAAAAGAGTAAACGCCGTCAGATGAAACGGGCGCCGACGTTGTTCGGCGCCCTTTTTTTGCCGGGACAAGAAAAGCCCGCCGGAAGGGTGACGTGTATCACCATATGCGCTAGCATGAAGTCCTCACACTTCGGAGCGCGTATGGGCCTGTTAAACCGGATAAAAATGCTGTGGCGAGCCGCCGCCGGCTCGTCTTATTCCTGGCCTGCGATGGATATCGTCCTGCCCGGCGAACGCTATTTGCACCTCGTCGGCAGTATCCATATGGGCACCCGCGACATGGCGCCGCCGCCGGCGAAGCTTCTGAAAAAAATACGCCAGGCCGATGCGTTAATCGTCGAGGCCGATATCAGCGGCAATGAAACCCCGTTTAGCAATCTCCCCACTTACCCACCGCTGGCGGAACGCCTGAGCGATGCGCAGCTGAGCGAGCTAGAGGCGCGAGCCGGCGAGCTGGGCCTGTCGGTCGGGCTGTTCGACAGCCAGCCGCTGTGGCAGGTGGCGATGGTCCTGCAGGCCACCCAGGCGCAGAAGCTGGGGCTGCGACCAGATTACGGCATCGATTATCAGTTGCTGATGGCCGCCCGCGAGAGCAACATAGCGGTGATGGAGCTGGAAGGCGCCGACAGCCAAATCGCGCTGCTGCGCGATCTGCCCGACGGGGGGATGGCGCTGCTGGAGGATACGCTGACCCACTGGCGCACCAACGCCCGTTTACTGCAGGTCATGATCGGCTGGTGGCTGGAGCAACCGCCGTCGCGCGGCGCGGTATCGCTGCCGACGACCTTTAGCCAGTCTTTATATGATGTGCTGATGCACCAGCGCAACCTCGCCTGGCGCGAGACGCTGCTGGCCTTGCCGCCGGGGCGCTACGTGGTTGCCGTCGGCGCGCTGCACCTGTATGGCGAAGGGAATCTGCCGGATATGCTGACATAAAAAAAATGGCCAATATTGCTATTGGCCCGTCAAAGAGGAATTTCATCATTATTATTATCCCGGGATTTGCATCCCGGATCGTCTGATTGTCGCTCAAAGTGACCATCACTGCCAACACTATTGCGCAAGATGGTACTATTTTTTAGACAACCTGCGGGCGTATTCTGACGTCACGCAAAACCGGTTGGTAAGAAGGATAGCTATGACTCCCGCCGTTAAATTACTCGAAAAAAACAAAATTTCCTTTCAGATCCACAGTTACGATCACGATCCCAATGAGACCAACTTCGGAGATGAAGTGGTGCGCAAGCTCGGCCTCAATGCCGACCAGGTTTACAAGACCTTGCTGGTCGCCGTGAACGGCGATATGAAGCATCTGGCGGTGGCCGTCACTCCGGTCGCCGGGCAGCTGGATTTGAAGAAAGTGGCGAAAGCGCTGGGCGCTAAGAAAGTCGACATGGCCGACCCGATGGTGGCGCAGCGTATCACCGGCTATCTGGTGGGCGGCATCAGTCCGCTGGGGCAGAAGAAGCGCCTGCCGACGGTGATTGACGCCCCGGCGCAGGAATTTGCCACCATCTATATTTCCGGCGGCAAACGCGGGCTGGATATTGAGCTGGCGGCCAGCGATCTGGCGCAGCTTCTCGATGCGAAGTTCGCCGATATCGCCCGCCGCGATTGATAAAACGATCCCGGATAGCGGCGCACGCGCCTTATCCGGGATACCCAACTTGTAGCCCCGGTAAGCGTAGCGCCACCGGGAAAATAGCCAACCTGAAGCCCAGGCTTACTGCCAGCTCACCTCGCCTTTCGGCTCATAGGCGGCGGCATCCAGCGGCGAGTTCTTCTCGATATACTCTTTCAGCACTTCGGCATCGATAAAGCCGGTATTCACATACCCGGGTTTATCGGCGATGTTCGGATAGCCATCGCCGCCGGTGGCGTTAAAGCTCAGCGTCGCCATCCGATAGGTCTTCGCCGGATCCACCGGTTCGCCTTTGATTTTCAGATCGTTCAGCTTACCGTCTTTGGCCACGAAACTGACGTTGGCAAACTGCGGATAAGCGCCGGAATCCGGCTTCATCTGCGCGACGGCGGTCAGGTAATCCACTACCTCCTTGCCGTTCATATCGACATAGGTCAGCACATTGCCGAACGGCTGGACCTTCATCACATCTTTGTAGGTGATATCCCCCGCCTCAATGGAGTCGCGGATCCCGCCGCCGCTCATCACCGCGAAATCCGCGTTGCTGCGCGCCATTTGCGCCGCCAGCAGCAGGTGGCCCATATTGGTCTGCACAAAGCGCACTTTACTGCGGTCGCCCTCCAGATGACCATTCACGCTGCCGATTTTGACCTGCAGCTGCGCCTTGCCTTTGTTCTGGAACGGCGTCAGCAGCGACATCATCTGCGGGTTCTCGGCGATCTGCGGCGTATACAGCACCCGCTCGCTTTGGCCGTTATCGTAAGTCACTTTTTTCTTCAGGTTGACCGGGATCAGCTGATAGTGCACCAGCTTCATCTCGCCGTTGCGGAACTCAAAATCGGCGCGGCCGACGTATTTGCCCCACTCATGCGCCTGGACGATCCAGATGCCGTTCTGACGATCCGGAGCGCACGGGGTGCCTGGCACATAATCGACCTGCTTTTTATTTTCCGCCGCCATGCATACCGGATCCTGCGAGTGACCGCCGACGATCATCGCCAGCGATCCCGCAGGTAAACTCCGCGCCATTTCAACATCGCCCGGCGCATTAGAGCCGTGGTTGCCATTGTCGTAATGGCCCATATGGGTGGTGGCCAGGATCACGTCCGGCTTTTCATTCTGCTGCAGCTCCTGGATAACCAGCTTCGCCTCTTCCGCCGGTTTGCGGAATTCAATATCGGTGAAATATTCCGGATTGCCAATCTTGGCCGTATCGTCGGTGGTTAAGCCAATCACCGCGATTTTCAGCCCACCGCGCTTAAACAACGCCCAGGGTTTGAACAGCCGTTCGCCGGTGCTTTTCTGATAAATATTGGCCGACAGGAACGGGAACTTAGCCCACTTTTCCTGCTGGCGCAGTACGCTCAGCGGATTATCGAATTCATGGTTTCCCACCGCCATCGCGTCGTAGCCGATCAGGTTCATGCCGCGAAAATCGGGCTCTGCATCCTGTAAATCAGACTCCGGTACGCCGGTATTAATATCGCCGCCGGATAACAGCAGGACGCTTCCCCCTTCCGCCGCCACCTCTTTCCGGATGCCATCGACCAGCGTTTTCTGCGCCGCCAGGCCATATTCGCCGTAGTCATTGCGCCAGAAATGGCCGTGGTGATCGTTGGTGTGCAGGATGGTAATTTTATAGGTTTTATCCTGCTCATAGGCCTGTGCCGACAAGCTGCCCAGCGATAAAGCGGCGAATAGCGCCAGCGCTACGCTGTGTTTGAAATAATGCATGCTTCACTCCCTGACTTAATCCCAAGTGCCGAAAGTATAGCGAGTTAGTCGCGTTGACAAATATGTTTTCAGAATTGCGACTTCCTTCAAACCTTATCAACAGGTATGTTAGTTGGATAATAATTCTACCTGCATCCTCTATACGCCTTCGCGTTGTATGGCATTGCGGCAGCCCGTTCGTCATATTTCCCATGCAGTGGCCGGGAAAATCAGGGCAGTCGCCATGGCGGACAAAAGACGAAAGCTATATAAAAAAGTGACGTGAACCTATGGCAATCAATCAGACCGCTCAACCCTTGTCCGGCCCCGCTGCGCCGCCGCAAAAAGCACGCACCTCGTTTGGCATCTTAGGCGCGATCAGCCTGTCCCATTTGCTTAACGATATGATCCAGTCGCTTATTCTCGCTATCTACCCGCTGCTGCAGGCGGAGTTCTCCCTTACCTTCGTGCAGATCGGCATGATCACCCTGACCTTCCAGCTCACCTCATCGCTATTCCAGCCGGTGATTGGCTACATCACCGATAAACGCTCGATGCCGTGGTCGCTGCCGGTGGGCATGTGCTTCACCCTCTGCGGTTTGATTCTCCTCGCGCTGGCCGGTAGCTTCGGCATGGTGCTGCTGGCCGCCGCGCTGGTAGGTACCGGCTCCTCGGTTTTCCATCCGGAATCCTCCCGCGTGGCGCGGATGGCCTCCGGCGGCCGTCACGGCCTGGCCCAGTCGCTGTTCCAGGTGGGCGGCAACTTCGGCAGCTCGCTTGGCCCATTGCTGGCGGCGGTGATCATCGCCCCGTACGGCAAAGGCAACGTCGCCTGGTTTGTGCTGGCCGCTCTGCTGGCTATTGTCGTGCTGTCGCAAATCAGCCGCTGGTATGCCGCGCAGCATCGAATGAATAAGGGCAAACCGAAACCGGCCATCGTTAATCCGCTGCCGCGCAAGAAGGTCATTCTGGCGGTAGGCATTCTGCTGATGCTGATTTTCTCGAAATATTTCTATATGGCGAGCATCAGCAGCTATTACACCTTTTATCTGATGCATAAATTCGGCTTAACGGTGCAAAACGCCCAGCTTCATCTGTTTGCCTTCCTGTTCGCAGTGGCTGCCGGGACGGTGATTGGCGGGCCTGTTGGCGACAAAATTGGGCGTAAGTATGTGATTTGGGGCTCTATCCTCGGCGTAGCGCCTTTCACCCTCGTTTTACCCTACGCCAGCCTTGAATGGACGGGTATTTTGACGGTGATCATTGGTTTTATCCTCGCCTCGGCCTTTTCCGCTATTCTGGTCTATGCGCAGGAACTGCTGCCGGGACGCATCGGCATGGTTTCTGGCCTGTTTTTCGGCTTCGCCTTTGGCATGGGCGGCCTTGGCGCCGCGGTGTTAGGCCTGCTGGCGGACCATACCAGCATCGATCTGGTTTATAAAATCTGCGCCTTCCTGCCGCTGCTGGGATTCCTGACGATATTCCTTCCTGATAACCGGCAAAAAGCCTGATTATTCGGCGGCCAAAGTGCAACCCTGGCCGCCGTTAACCCTTGTGTCATCAGCCTGTTCCACGATTTCCCCCCGCCATTTTCCCTTCTGTGCCTTTTCATCGGCTAATTGCATTTTTTTGCACAACTCAAGAATTATTCATAAACAAAGTGAACGTTTTTGTCATAAACTATTACCCGGACAGGGTAGCAAAATGGACCGATACACCACTGGAAAGGAGACGGAATGCACCACGCAACACCGCTTATCACCACCATTGTCGGCGGCCTCGTGCTCGCCTTTATTCTCGGCATGATTGCCAATAAGCTACGTATTTCTCCTCTGGTGGGATATCTCTTAGCGGGCGTGCTGGCCGGACCTTTCACCCCTGGCTTTGTTGCTGACACCAAACTGGCTCCGGAACTGGCGGAACTTGGCGTCATTCTGCTGATGTTCGGCGTCGGGCTGCATTTCTCACTTAAAGACCTGATGGCGGTAAAATCGATCGCCATCCCCGGGGCCATCGCCCAGATAGCCGTGGCGACGCTGCTGGGTATGGCGCTCTCCGCCGCCCTCGGCTGGTCGCTGATGACCGGCATCGTCTTTGGCCTGTGCCTCTCGACTGCCAGTACCGTAGTGCTGCTGCGCGCGCTGGAGGAACGACAACTGATTGACAGCCAGCGCGGGCAAATCGCCATCGGCTGGCTGATTGTGGAAGACCTGGTGATGGTCCTGACGCTGGTCCTGCTGCCAGCGATTGCCGGTATGGCGGAGAAAGGCAACGTCGGCTTCGCGTCCCTGGCCCTCGACCTCGGGATCACCATTGGCAAAGTGGTGGCCTTTATCGCCATTATGATGCTGGTCGGCCGCCGGCTGGTGCCGTGGATCATGTCGCGCAGCGCCGCCACCGGCTCACGCGAGCTGTTCACTCTGTCGGTGCTGGCCCTGGCGCTGGGCATCGCCTTCGGCGCCGTGGAGCTGTTTGATGTCTCTTTTGCCCTCGGCGCCTTCTTTGCCGGCATGGTGCTTAACGAATCCGAGCTCAGCCACCGCGCCGCCCATGACACCCTGCCGCTGCGCGACGCCTTCGCGGTGCTGTTCTTCGTCTCCGTCGGCATGCTGTTTGACCCGATGGTGCTGGTCCAACAGCCGCTGGCGGTGCTGGCGACGCTGGCGATTATTATCTTTGGTAAATCCGCAGCCGCCTTTTTCCTTGTGCGGATGTTTGGTCACTCGCCGCGCACCGCGCTGACCATCGCCGCCAGCCTGGCGCAGATTGGCGAGTTTGCCTTTATTCTCGCCGGCCTGGGAATGGCGCTTAACCTGCTGCCGCAGGCCGGACAAAATCTGGTGCTGGCCGGGGCGATCATCTCAATTATGCTCAACCCGGTGCTGTTTACCCTGCTGGAAAAATATCTCGATAAAACCGAAACCCTCGACGAGCAGACGCTGGAAGAGGTCCTGGAAGACGAGAAGCAGGTGCCGGTCGATATCTGCAACCACGCGCTGTTGGTCGGCTTCGGCCGCGTCGGCAGCCTGCTGGGCGAGAAGCTGATGGCCCAGGGGATCCCGCTGGTGGTGGTTGAAACCTCGCGCACCCGCGTGGATGAGCTACGCGAGCGCGGGATCAGCGCGGTGCTCGGCAATGCCGCCAATGAAGAGATCATGGAGCTGGCGCATCTCGATTGCGCCCGCTGGCTGCTGCTGACAATCCCTAACGGCTACGAGGCCGGAGAGATTGTCGCTTCCGCACGGGAAAAATGTCCGAATATCGAGATTATCGCCCGCGCCCATTATGATGACGAAGTGGACTACATTATCGATCGCGGAGCCAATCAGGTGGTGATGGGCGAACGGGAAATTGCCCGCGCCATGCTGCGGCTTCTGGAAACGCCACCGGCCGGCGAAGTGGTCACCGGCTGATGTACTGCCCTCTCCCCGCCGGGAGAGGGACGCGCTTACCGATCCCAGTACGCCTCTTCCAGGCTGTCCTCACGCTCCGGCAGGCCGCGGGTTAAACGCGGCGAGTGCTGGTTCAGCACCTGATAGCTCACGCGGTTGGCATATTTACACACCTGCGCCAGCGAGGAATAGGTCAGCCATTTGCATTTGTGCTTGCTGGAGTTGGGGACGTTATTGCGGTGGTAGTTATTGGCGGTGATGTCATGCAGCAGCGCCGCCAGCGCGCCGTCGCCTGCGCCGTTGGTGTTCATGATCTTCTCGGGGCCGCCCATATAGGGAGCGATATGGGAATATATGCGCAGCGGATTAACGCAATCCTGGTGACGCATCGCGCGGCTGAATTCAAACTGGTTAAACTCCGGGATCGCCCCCGGCAGCAGCGGATGCTGGGTTTTACGCTTCGCCTCTTCTTCAGTGAAGCCCGCCATATACAGGCCCGCCGGGCCGGCGGTGCACAGCACCAGGTCGACCCAGTCCAGCGCCTTATTCGCCGCTGACAGCGGATCGGCAAAGCCGGTCAGCGCTTCCCCTTCCTCTTCGTTCATTGCCAGAATAGAGACATGCTCCTGCAGGAACTCCTGCCACCACGCCGGGTTATCGGCAATCACGTATTTGGTTCCGAGGGTTAACACCACCGGCACATCGTGCTTTTTGGCATACTCAATAGCCTTCATCGTGGCGTCCGGCATCGGCTCGCCCGGCTTGCAGCGGACCAGGTAAGAGGTCAGCACCAGCGCCGAGGCGCCGGCGATCACCGCTTCCGGAATGCTTTCCGGACGCAGCTTGTTCATGTGGCCCGGGCTGATGGCGAAGGTGCGCTCGCCGCTGTCACCGATCAGGGTAAAGCAGCGGCCAATGGCGCCGTCGACGCCCTGCAGATAGTTCAGATCGGTGCGGCTGGAGGTATTGCACAGGTAACGATAGGCGTAGCCGCCGATTTCGATATTGCTGCACATCACGCCAAGCAGCACCGAGCGATCGTCCGCCAGCACCGAGTAGTTGTGCATGGTATTGCCGATGGTGCCGCCGGCAAACTGATGGGTAATGAGATTGTTGCGCACCAGCTCCTGGTACAGCGCCTCGGCGACGTCATCTTCAATCACCAGCGAATGGCCCGCGCTCAGGCCGTAGCGCACGATAAACGCCTCATCCACTTTCGCTTCGATATCCACCAGCGTCTGGTCGATACCGACCACCCAGGAGACGCTGGATTCATTCTCCGGCTGAATTTGCTGCAGCAGCGGATCGCGGGCGTTAACGGGAAAATAGTGTTTAGATTTGCGTTTACCGGGAAATTTCATAGTGGCGCTTAAATAACAGGGAACAAGCGGGAAATAGTAGCATATTCCCCGCCCTGCGCGCGATCAGCGATAAGGCGCCGTCAGATTGACCATCATCTCAATATGCGCTGCGTCCGCATTAAGCGCCGGAATATATTCATATTGCTTGCCGCCCGCTTCGAGGAATATTTCCCGGTTCTGGACAGCGATTTCTTCCAGCGTTTCGAGACAGTCGGCGGCAAACCCCGGGCACAGCACCTGAATATGCTTCGTCCCTTTCTCGCCGAGCATCTTTAGCGTTTCATCGGTGTACGGCGTCAGCCAGGGTTCCCGGCCAAAGCGCGACTGGAAAGTCATCATCACCCGCTCCGGCGGCAGCCCCAGCGCGGAAACCAGTTCCCGCGTCGTATCGCGACAGCGCTGAGGATAATCATCGCCCTGGTTGGCATAGCGCTGCGGGATCCCATGATAGGAGAGCAGCAGCAGATCCGGTTCCCCATGGACAGCGAAGGAAGCGCGCACGCTGGCCGCCAGCGCATGGATATAGTCCGGATGTTCGGCATAGTCGCGAATAAACGAGATACCCGGAATGGCGCGCTTTTTCGCCAGAATCCGCGCCAGTTCGTCCCAGACGGCGGCCACCGTCGAGCAGGAATATTGCGGATACAGCGGCAGCACCACGATGTGCTCCACCCCCTGCGCCAGTAAGTCATCCACCGCGCTGGCCAGTGACGGTGAACCATAGCTCATGCCCAGCGCCACCGGGGTATCCGGCAGCCTGGCAGCCAGCGCCTGCTGCTGGCGACGACTATACACCATCAGCGGCGATCCCTCTTCCATCCACACGGACTGATAGAGCTTCGCCACGCGCGGGGAGCGAATCGGCAGTATGACGCCGCGCAGCAGCGGCCACCATAGCAGACGAGACGTATCCACCACCCGTTTGTCGCTGAGGAATTGTCGCAGATAGCGCTTCACCGCCCCGGGGGTGGGCGCATCGGGAGTGCCTAAATTGGCCAGCAAGATACCTGTTTTCGTCTGATGCATTACCGCCTCTTAACCATTTGAATCGCAGCCAATTGTAGCTGAAATGGCGCTAAACGGAACCAATCATAGCAAAAGGTAGAAATGAGAGGAGTTCTCATCCTGCCGCAGCAGGATGAGAAAAGGCTTTATCAGCCGAGGATTTTTTCCAGTTCGGCGCGCACGTCAGCTACCGCTTTGGTGCCGTCGACTTTGGCGTATTTGGTGTTGCCCGCCTGCGCTTCTTTGGTGTAGTAGCCGATCAGCGGCGCTGTCATCTGATGGTATTCTACCAGACGCTTACGCACGGTCTCTTCCTGATCGTCTTTACGGGTGGTCAGCTCTTCGCCGGTCACGTCGTCTTTGCCTTCCACCTTCGGCGGATTGAATTTGATGTGGTATACGCGACCGGATGCCGCGTGGACGCGACGGCCAACGATGCGGTCGACGATCAGTTCGTCCGGCACGTCGAATTCCAGCACGTAATCAACGGTAATGCCCGCCTCTTTCATGGCGTCAGCCTGCGGAATGGTCCGCGGGAAGCCGTCCAGCAGGAAGCCGTTACGGCAATCTTCCTGGGCGATACGCTCTTTCACCAGCGCGATGACCAGCTCATCGGTCACCAGCTTGCCTGCGTCCATAATGTCTTTCGCTTGCTTACCGAGCTCAGAGCCGGATTTTACCGCCGCGCGCAGCATATCGCCGGTGGAGATTTGCGGAATACCGTATTTCTCCATGATGAACTGAGCCTGAGTTCCTTTACCCGCGCCCGGAGCGCCAAGCAGAATAATACGCATTACGAAAATCCCCTCAAAAGTCGATTCAATTTTTCAAAAACGCTAAACCATACCACCAGAACGGCGATGGCTCAAGGAAGGCGGTGCGGCTGAAACGGTTAATGGTGAGATATTTTATGCAATCCAATGTGAAATGCCCCGCCTGAGCACATCGCTCAGACGGGGCATTTATCCCGTTCCCGGCGTCGCGTCGCTCGGCCGGGCTACTCGTTCAGGTTCGCGTCAGGAAGCCAGCAGCTGGTTCATACGGCGGATAAACTGGTTCGGATCTTCCAGCGTGCCGCGCTCGGCCAGCAGCGCCTGATCCAGCAGCAGTTCCACCCATTCGCCGAACTGGGCGTCGTCCTGGGTATCGGCCGCGCGTTTCACCAGCTGATGCGCCGGGTTCAGTTCGAAGATGTATTTCACTTCCGGCGCCGCCTGGCCCGCTGCCGCGAACAGCTTCGCCATCTGAGTGCTCATCTCGTCGGCGTCGGTGGTGACGATCGCCGGGGTGTCGGTCAGACGATGGGTCAGACGCACCTCTTTCACCCGGTCGCCAAGCAGGTTTTTCACCCGCTCAACGAACGGCTCCAGCGCTTTTTCGGCTTCTTTGGTGGACTCGTCCACTTCATCCGCCAGCTTGTCCAGCGACTCGTCGGCTTTAGCGACAGACTGGAACGCTTTGCCGTCGAACTCGGTCAGGTAGCTCATCATCCACTCGTCGATGCGATCGGAGAGCAGCAGAACTTCAATCCCTTTCTTACGCAGCAGCTCGAGGTGCGGGCTGCTCTTCGCCGCCGCATAGCTGTCGGCAGTGATGTAGTAGATCTTCTCCTGGCCTTCTTTCATCCGCGAGACATACTCTTCCAGCGACACGGTCTGCGCGGAGGAGTCGGTATGGGTGGTTGCGAAACGCAGCAGTTTGGCGATCGCTTCCTGGTTGCTCGGATCTTCCGCCGGGCCCTCTTTCAGCACCAGGCCGAACTGTTTCCAGAAGGTTTGGTATTTTTCAGCGTCGTCTTTCGCCAGCTTATCCAGCATCTGCAGCGCGCGTTTGGTCAGCGCGGTGCGCAGGTTGCGGGTCACGCTGCTGTCCTGCAGGATTTCACGGGAGACGTTCAGCGGCAGATCGTTGGAATCGATCAGGCCGCGCACGAAGCGCAGGTAGTTCGGCATAAATTGCTCGGCGTCGTCCATGATGAACACACGCTGGACGTACAGCTTCAGGCCGTGTTTATGATCGCGGTTCCACATATCCCACGGCGCCTGCGACGGGATATACAGCAGGCTGGTGTACTCCTGCTTACCTTCCACGCGGTTGTGGCTCCAGGTCAGCGGGTCGCTGTAGTCGTGAGCGATATGCTTATAAAACTCTTTGTATTCGTCGTCGTTAACTTCGGATTTGCTGCGGGTCCACAGGGCCTGCGCCTTGTTGATTTTTTCCCACGAAACCACGGTTTCGCCGTCTTTCTCTTCCCGTTTTTCAATCTCAACCGGCAGCGCGATATGGTCGGAATACTTGCTGATGATAGAGCGCACGCGCCAGTCGTTGAGGAAATCATCTTCGCCTTCGCGCAGATGCAGGGTGATTTCGGTGCCGCGATCGGCTTTGGTGATATCAGCTACGGTATATTCGCCTTCGCCGGCGGACTCCCAGAACACGCCGTTTTCCGGCTTGTCGCCCGCCGCACGGGTACGCACGGTCACTTTGTCCGCCACGATGAAGGCCGAATAGAAGCCGACGCCGAACTGACCGATCAGCTGGCTATCCTTCGCCTGGTCAGAACCCATCGATTCGAGGAACGCTTTGGTGCCGGATTTGGCGATGGTGCCGAGATGGTCGATAACTTCTTCCCGGTTCATACCGATACCGTTATCGGCGATGGTCAGGGTGCGGTTGTCTTTATCAAACGAAACCCGCACGCGCAGCTCGCCGTCTCCCTCATACAAATCCGGCTGCGACAGCGCGCGGAAACGCAGCTTATCGGCCGCATCAGAGGCGTTGGAAATCAGCTCACGCAGAAAGATTTCTTTGTTGGAATAGAGGGAATGGATCATCAGGTGCAGAAGCTGTTTTACTTCTGACTGAAAACCACGAGTTTCTTGTCCTTTCATCTGATTCAACCTCAACAATGCCATTTTAAATGGGTAAAAAACCGTTGAGTGGGAGATGGGGACAGCGGGGAAATTTTTCAAGCGGAGGCGGCGAAGGCCGCCTCCATTTGTTCACAAAGTAATCTTGTGGCGACCGGCCAGGGAGTGGGACAGCGTGGTGCCGTCGACCATCTCCAGCTCGCCGCCCACCGGCACGCCGTGGGCGATTCGGCTGGCGTCGACGCCATACTGCGCGCACAGCTCCGCGATGTAGTTGGCCGTCGCCTCGCCCTCAACGGTCGGGTTGGTGGCGAGGATCACCTCGGTGATCGACTCCGCCTCCAGCCGTTGCTCCAGGCGATCGAGCCCGATGTCATCAGGCCCGATGCCGTCGAGCGGCGACAGGTGCCCCATCAGCACGAAGTAGCGGCCGGAATACTGCCCGGTCTGCTCAATGGCATAGATGTCCGCCGGACTCTCTACCACACAGATCTGGCCATTTTCCTGGCGACGCGGGTTGCTGCAGATATTGCACACCTCCTGCTCGGTGAAGGTGCGGCAATCGGCGCAGTGGCCGATCTCCGACATCGCACGCGTCAGCGCCTGCGCCAGGCGCATCCCGCCGCTGCGATCGCGCTGCAGCAGGGTAAACGCCATGCGCTGCGCTGACTTCGGGCCGACGCCCGGCAGACAGCGCAGCGCTTCCATAAGCTGAGTTAACAGCGGGCTGGTTTGCATCAGAACGGCATCTTGAAGCCTGGCGGCAGTTGCATACCGGCAGAAACGGAAGCCATCTTCTCTTTCTGGGTCTCTTCGATACGGCGCGCGGCGTCGTTGAACGCGGCAGCCACCAGATCTTCGAGCATCTCTTTGTCGTCTTCCAGCAGGCTTGGGTCGATCTCCACACGGCGGCAGTTGTGCGCGCCGTTAATGGTCACTTTCACCAGACCCGCGCCGGATTCGCCGGTTACTTCCAGCTGAGCGATCTCTTCCTGCATCTTCTGCATTTTCTCTTGCATCTGCTGGGCCTGCTTCATCAGGTTACCCAGGCCGCCTTTTCCACCAAACATAGGCTTCTCTCTCAGTCAGTCATCGTTAAAGGTACTGAATGCCAGTCAGACTGGCATTCAAATGGGGCGAATACTCTCTTCATCCAGATCGGCGTCGAAGAAACGACGCAGGGTCTGAATGTTATTATCCGCGATAATGGCTTCGCGCGCCTGCGCGAGCTTCTCTTCATAAATAGCCTGCCGCCACTCCAGCGGCGTACGCATCGCGGGATTATCGTCTTCCACGATGGTCAATTCAACCGGCGTACCGTACAACACCCCCAGCGCTTCAGCCAGCTTTTGCTGCGCGCTGGCGGAATTGAGGTGGCGCTGGCTGGGACGCAGATGCAGACAGACGCGGCTGCCCTCCTGCTCTTTCCACGCGTTGAGCGCCACCTGCTCGACCAGCTTCGGTACCGCCAGCTGGCTCACTTCCCCCGCCCAGCTGTCGCGCTCGACCGCTTCTTCGGCGAGCTTGGCCGCCAGCTCCGGCGTCTTCTCATGCTCCAGCGCCTTTTTCAGCGCTTTGGGCGTGGCGACTTCGACTTTGCTCTCTTCCACCACCGTCGTCGCCTTCCAGCGATAGGCCTCTTTCTTCGCCGGGGCCTGCTCCAGCGCGGCCGCGGCCGGACGAGCCTGGACGCGCTCGGTAATCGAACTCAGTCGCTCCAGCGCAGCGTTATTCACCGGCCGCGCGCGGGAAGCGGCTGCCGGTTCACTCTTTTTTGGGGTGGTTGCTCCCTGACTGCGCTGCAGGTGGCTGCGGGCCGCCAGCACCTGGCTGGTGGTCGGCGGCAAACTCTGCGGCGACTGTGGCGGCGGCGCGGCGGGGGCAACCGGCTGACGCGGCGCGGGCGCGGCGGCCTGTGCCGGCTGCACCTCCGGCTCCGGCAGCGGCTTACGCGGATGAAACGCCAGGGCACGCAGCAGCGTCATTTCGACGCCCATCCGCCGCTCCGGGGCGTAAGGCAGCTCTTTGCGGCCAATCAGCAGCGTTTGGTAGTAGAGCTGAACGTCGCCGGGCGGTACGGTTCGCGCCAGTTCGCGCATCCGCACTTCGACCGCGGCCATGTCGGCGCCCAGCGCCGAAGGCGACAGCTGAACCATGGCGATGCGGTGCAGCAGGCTCTGCATCTCGACCAGCAGCGCCTCCCACTCGACGCCGCGTGCGGCGGCGTCATTGACGCCCGCCATGACCCGCTCGCCGTCGGCAGCAACCAGCGCTTCAATCAGCGACAGCGCCTGATCGTCATCAAGGGTGCCGAGCATGGTGCTCACCGATGCGGCCGTCAGCTGCCCTTCCCCACTGGCAATCGCCTGATCGGTCAGGCTTAAGGCATCGCGCAGGCTGCCATCGGCCGCCCGCGACAACAGCTGCAGCGCGCGGGGCTCAAAGGCAATCTGCTCTTCGCCAAGAATATGCTCCAGCTGATGGCGGATCTGTTCAACGTCCAGCGCCTTCAGGTGGAACTGCAGGCAGCGGGATAAGATCGTTACCGGCAGCTTCTGCGGATCCGTCGTCGCCAGCAGGAATTTGACGTGCGCCGGCGGCTCCTCCAGCGTTTTTAACAACGCGTTGAAGCTGTGACGCGACAGCATATGGACTTCGTCGATGAGATAGACCTTAAAGCGGCCGCGGGCCGGCGCGTACTGGACGTTGTCCAGCAGATCGCGGGTATCTTCGACTTTGGTTCGCGAGGCGGCGTCAATCTCAATCAGATCGACAAAGCGCCCCTGTTCAATTTCCCGGCAGTTATCGCACACGCCGCAGGGGGTGGCGGTGATGCCGGTTTCACAGTTTAACCCTTTCGCCAGCAGACGGGCGATGGAGGTCTTCCCGACCCCGCGGGTACCGGAAAAAAGATAAGCGTGATGAATGCGCCCTAACGACAAGCCGTTCGCCAGTGCGGTCAGCACATGTTCCTGGCCGACGACGTCAGCAAAGGTTTGTGGGCGCCATTTACGGGCTAAGACCTGATAACTCATGGGCTGGCTCTGAAACGCTGGAAGGTGAAATCACGAAGGGGTCATGCTATCACAGCCCCGCCCGATCGGCGAGGCTATGTGGAGGGATTTGCTTAGTGGCCCGGGAACGGCACCAGACTGTAGCAGTGGATCCCCAGCTTCTCCAGGCGCTGTTCGCCGCCCAGATCGAAGAGATTGATAATGAAAGCGGCATCGTGCACTTCGCCACCGAGGCGGCGGATCAGTTTGACCGTGGCGTCGATAGTGCCGCCGGTCGCCAGCAGATCGTCAACCACCAGCACTTTATCGCCCGGTTTAATGGCGTCAACGTGGATCTCCAGCTGATCGGTGCCATACTCCAGCTCATAGGTCTCGGCGATGGTTTCACGCGGCAACTTACGCGGCTTGCGTACCGGAACAAAGCCCACGCCCAGCGCCAGCGCGACCGGTGCGCCGAACAGGAAGCCACGCGCCTCAGTCCCTACCACTTTGGTAATACCCGCGTCTTTGTAGCGCTCGGTCAGCAGTTCAATGCTAAGCGCGTAGGCTTTCGGATCTTCCAGTAAGCTGGTGACATCGCGGAAAAGAATGCCAGGTTTTGGATAATCCTCGATACTCTGGATGCTGTTCTTCAGATATTCAAGCTGCTGTGCAGTTGCGGTCATAAGTGTATGCCTGATTGAAACGGTGTTACCCACGGGCATGCAAAATGGGTCAAAGAAACATTTGTTTAACCTTTGACCTGGCTTACCCGCGCTCGAAAACGCCAGAATTTACTGGCTGTCGGCAACAATTGCAACAGGCATTATTGCGCATCAGTGCTTTTGTTGCTTTGCGTCAACCACCGGAATGCGCCACATAAAGATCAGCAGACAGGCCAGAATGACCAACAGCATGATGCGCACCCACGTAAGCTTAACCAGCCATAGCGAAATAGCAAAAGTCACCACGATCATCGCAATGGCGCGCGGTTTAGCGCCGCGAGGCATGGCGCGGTACTGTTGCCAGTGGCGAAGATAGCCGCCAAACCAGGAGCGATACAGCAGCCACTGGTGAAAGCGCGGCGATGAGCGGGCAAAGCACCAGGCGGCGAGCAGAATAAACGGCGTCGTCGGCAGCAACGGTAAGAAGACGCCCAGCGTACCCAGCGCTACCGCCAGCCAGCCGATAATGGTTAAAATAACAGGTGGCATAATGCGAATCGTTATCAAACAGATGAGGCTACTGTAGCACAGTTGGCTGACGGAAAATGGAGGGGGTTGGTGAAAACTGCTCAACTTTTACAAACGCTGAACGACCAGCTGAGTGAGCTGGCCGCGCTGGTGGCGCCGCTGGCGGAGCACGCGACCCTCAGCCCGCGCTTTGACCGCCAGCTCTTTCATACCCGCAGCACGCTGATGCAGGCCTATCTGGCGGAAGCCCGGCAAAACTTTTCCCAACTGAGCCAGGCCGTCGAGCGCCAGCAGCTGCCGCAGGTGGTCTGGATTGCCGAGCGTCTGGCGGCGCAAATCGCCGCGCTGCGCCGTGAAACCGCCACCTGGTCCTTGCGCAGTTGGGACCACGCGTCGCCAACGTTGAGCCGCTGGCAGCGCCGTCGCCTGCAGCATCAGGAGTATGAGCGCCGCCTGGTGGCGATGCGCGACCAACGCCAGCGTCAGCTGGCGCAGGCGACCAGCCTTGACGAGCAGCAGCGGCTGGGGAAAGAAGTTGAAGCCTACAGCGGCCGGTTGGCGCGCTGCCGACAGGCGCTGGACAAGATTGAAAACGTACTGGCGCGGCTGACGCGCTAACAGGAGAGCCCGATGTCGCTGGAAAATGCATCCGATGAGGTCAAACTGGCCGTCGATTTAATCATGTTGCTGGAATCGCATCAGATCCCGGCGCAAACCGTGCTGAGCGCGCTGGAAATTGTCCGGCGGGATTATGCAAACAAGTTAAAAAACGCGGAAAGCGGGTCGCAAAACCCAGAGAAGTAGGATGTTGTCTCCGGCAGTGTGCTGGCAGTCTGGTCCTCTGCGCATGACGCCACTGGAGACAATATTGATGGAAAAAGTCAGTCAAACCCCACACGACGCGGTGTTTCGCCAGATGCTCATGCATCAGGCGGTCGCGAAGGATTTTTTGCAGTTGTACCTCCCCGCGCCGTTTCTGGCGATCTGCGAACTGGATTCGCTGCAGCTGGTCTCCGGTAGCTTTGTTGAAGAGGACCTGCGCGCCAGCTATTCCGATATCCTTTACTCACTGCGCACGCGTCATGGACCGGGCTATGTGTACGCGCTGATTGAGCACCAGAGTACCCCGGACAAGCTGATGGCGTTTCGCCTGCTGCGCTATGCGCTGGCCGCCACGCAGCGTCATCTGGACGCCGGCCACGACACGCTGCCGCTGGTGGCGCCGATTCTGTTTTATCACGGCAAAGTGAGCCCCTGGCCCTGGGCCCGCAACTGGCAACAGCTATTCGCCGATCCGGCGCTGGCGAAGGCGCTCTATAGCAATGATTTTCCGCTGGTGGACCTCACCGTAATGCCAGATAATCAGATCGCCCGTCATCGGCGGATGGCCATGCTGGAGCTGCTGCAAAAGCATATCCGCCATCGCGATCTGGCCGAGCTGCAGGTGCCGCTGATTGCGCTGATGACGCAAGGCTATCTGACAGAAGCGCAGCTGAATACGCTGCTGCGCTATATGTTGCAGGCGGGAACTACGGAACATCCGGGGGCGCTGATCCGCACGCTGGCGGCGCAGTCGCCCAGGCATAAGGAGCTGATGATGACCATTGCCGAATGGCTGGAAGAGAAAGGCCGTAAACAGGGACAGCAAGAGGGTGAGCAGGAAGCTACCCGCAGCATCGCCGCCAGAATGCTGGCGCGCGGCCTCGAACGTCAAACCGTGCAGGAGCTCACCGGGCTGAGCGATGAAGAACTCGCCGCGCTGGCGCCCTGATACAGCAGGGGCGGCTTTGCGCCGCCCCTCTTCGATCAGGACGCGGTGGTGGGCGCCAGATCGTCGCCTTTCCCGTCCCGTTTCACTTCGGTGACTTCATCGCCTTTTTCATTGCGCAGATGAACTTCCAGCTGGTTAAAGGCAATGTTGATGTCATTCTCCCGGCACAGGCGGTCGATGGCGCGGTTGAGCTCATCCACCGTGTAGCTGCGATCGCGCAGTTCTCGAACATACAGACGCAGTTCATGATCCAGGGTACTGGCCCCGAAGGTGGTGAAGAAAACCGCTGGCGCCGGCTCCTGCATCACTTTCGGATGATCGTGCGCGGCCTTCAGCAGCACCTCTTTCACCTTATCCAGGTCTGAGCCATAGGCGACGCCGAGGCGGATCACCACCCGGGTCACGGTGTCGGAGAGCGACCAGTTGATCAAGCGCTCGGTAACGAACGCCTTGTTCGGGATAATCACCTCTTTGCGATCGAAATCGGTGATGGTGGTGGCGCGAATACGGATTTTGCTTACCGTCCCCGAGAAGGTTCCGATAGTGACCGTATCCCCAATGCGCACCGGACGTTCGAACAGAATGATTAGGCCGGAGACAAAGTTACCGAAGATCTCCTGCAGACCAAAACCTAAACCAACCGACAGCGCGGCCGCCAGCCATTGCAGTTTATCCCAGGAGACACCCAGCGCCCCGAATACCGTCATCGCCCCGATAGCGATAATCGCATAGTTGAGAATGGTGGTGATGGCGTAGGAGGTCCCCTGACGCATGTTGAGCCGCGACAGCACCAGCACCTCCAGCAAACCCGGCAGGTTGCGGATCAGCGCCCAGGCGACCATTGACGCCACAATGGCGAACAACAAACTGCCCATCGTCACGCTGCGCACCACGCTGGCCCCCGCCTCGGTGCCGTTGTAGTGCCAGAGGGTAATGCTGTCGAGGTAGGCGAAAACGGTGATCAAATCAGACCAAATCGCCCAGAACATCACCGCGAACAGCGCGACCATCACCAACATGGTGATGCGCAGCGTCTGCTGGTTGACCTGCTCAAGAGCGATAGTTGGCTCTTCCTGCGGCTCGGCGCCTTCCGCCCCTTCCTTCACCAGATGTTGACGGCGCGCCAGCGCGCGGCGCCAGGCGATACGCCGCGCCGCCACGCTCAGGCCGCGCAGCACGGTCTGGTACAGCAGGTTCCAGATCATCACCAGATACACGGTCTCGATCCAGCGTCCCGCCAGACGCAGCGTCGTGTAGAAGTAGCCGGTTGCCGTCAGCACCATCAGGGCCACCGGAACGATAGACAACACCGTGATCGTCAGCAGGCGCAGGCTGTGCGACTCTTTATCGCGCCAGCTTTCCCGGCACATCGGCCAAACCAGCACCGCGATCAGCAGTAAGTTGAAGAAAATCACCAACTGCCCCAGCACGTCGTCCATCAGGTTCAGCGGCGACAGTTCGGAAATCACCGACCAGAAATTCAGCGGCAGCAGCGCTAGGCTGACGCGAACAATCTGCCGCCGCCAGTGGCTGGTCAACTGCGCCGGCATATTAAAGTGGTTGACCGCGACGCCGTTCTTTTCCAGCACTTTCCAGCACAGGCCAAACACCAGCCATAACATAGCCAGCTTTTTACTGTACGCCCACAGCAGTCCGCTAATATTTAACTGCATGGTGAGTAAGATCAGACCGATAGCCAGAATCAACAGCACCACCGGTAAGGCGCGGATCAGATCGATCAGGATCGCCTTCGGCGTATGCAGTTGGGTATCGTTGCGCAGCTGTCCCACCTGGGAAGCAAGCTTTGCCTGATAATCCTTGAGCCACTGCAGACGCCAGCGGATGAGGCCGGCAATCAACAGCAGCGGTAAACCGGCCAGGAAAGCGACAAACACCGCAGGCCACGCTTTTTCCCAGTTCACGGTGATTTTCATCGCCTTAAACTGACCTTTCAGCGCTTCCGGGAAGGCCTTAATCCACTCCCAGTCCATCGGTTTATTGCTGTTCACCCAGAAAATTTGCTGGGTCAGAATTTCCTTCAGACTGCTCGAGACGCTCATCAACTGCTGCTGGTTGATCTGCAGGTTGATGGCCATCATCAGCTGGTTGCCCAACTGTTTGTTGAACTGATCAAGCAGTTCGCGACGCATGTCGATCACTTCCAGTAGCGCGGCGTGGACTTCATCGTTCACTTCGCTGCTGTGCCCCTCCTCCAGTTTGGCGACAAAGGCATCGCTCTGGAACAGCGCGTCGCGCTGCTGGTTCACCTCAAACTGTTCAAGCCGCAGGTCGGCGATGCGGTTGGTCATATCCTGCAGCTCATCCGCCGACGGTAATGTCTGTTGCTGTTGGTAAAGAATACGCGACAGCAGCAGGCTCCCCCGCAGAACTGAAATTTGCTCTTTAATATCCCGTTCAGACTGCAGCGCGCGGTCGAGCCAGTTTTTGACCTGGATATTGCGCTGCACCAGCTGGTTACCGTTCTCTGTTGCCTGGATCAGCTTCTCGCTGAGCTGATGGTTAATATCCAGCTCCTGCTTGACCAGCGGGTTGGCCTGAATACGCGCCGTTTCGTCGGGGGTAACCGCCTCCTGGGCGGTTTTCTCGGTCAGGGTCAGCCGTTTGCTGTTCACGGCCTCCTGCAGCAGCTGTAGCTGATGCTCCAGCCGGTTGCTCCAGGCGGTGACGTAGTCACGCTGCTTCTGCAGGGTATCCTGCAGGATAGTGTTGCCTTCGAGGCTCTTGCGCTGTTGCTCGATCTGCGCGTTGAGCAATGCCTGTTGAGCCTGCAACAGCACCTGCTGGGTCGGGCGTAGGGTCTCGTCGCCCACCGAGGTGCCATTCAGACGATTGCGGATCTGCTGCAGCTGCTGGGAGGCGTTGAACATCGCATTTTGCACGCGTTCCGGCTGCGTTTGCAGGGAAACCAGTTGGCTGTTATAGGTCGCCAGATCGTTTTGCGCATTCTGCAGATCGTCCAGCGTCTGGGTGACGCGCGACTCCAGCTGACGCAGGGAGAGCGTACTTAGCGTTTTGCGCGTCGCGTCGTCGTTCGGGACATCGCTCAGGTTATTGAGGCTCTCCACCGCCTGGCGCAGCTTCGCCGGCGCCTGCTCGACCTGCTGTCGCAGCTGTGCCGTCTCGCTTTTGATACGCTCGATTTTATCCAGCGTTTCCAGCGTCTGAGTCAGATCCTGCTGGACCAGTTTGTCCTGCGGAGTCAGTTCTTTTTGCTTGTTTAACGTATTGAGCTGGCTCTGCACCTCTGCCCGATCGGGGAGATCCGCGGCGCGGCCCTGGACTGGGCTGAAAAGGCCAATAAAACAGAGCAGCGTGATAATAAAGATGAACGTGGCGCGTTGCCTGGAGATCGTGTGCAGCATAGTTAATATGAATGAATGCAAATGCCGGAGAATACCGGGGGTCGTCGCAAGCGCGCAGAATAGCACTTCTCAGCGCTGGCGAATAGCGGCGGACGGCGCTAAAAATTCACGCCCATCCGCGCGCTACCTTTAAGCTGACAAGCTCTCCGGGCCGCGTAGCGTCGGGCAGAATTGATACATCTCCAGCAGAATAGCGACGTAGTCCCGCGCTTCCGCATGCAGGTCGAACGAATCGGGGGCAAACAGCCAGTTTTCCATCAGCCCGGAAAGGTAGCTGCGCATTAACACGGCCGCCCGCCGGGTGAGTAAATTGGCGGGCAGCAGCTTCGCCGCGATGCATTCTTTCAAGGTCTGCTCGATACGCTCATAACTCGCCAGGGAGAGCTGCCGCTGGGCCTGCTGCACCACGGTCATTTCACCGACGAACTCACACTTATGATAGATAATCTCCATCATTAATCGTCGACGTTCTTCTGTCACTGTCGCTTCAAGAACATAGACTAGAATCTCCCTGATAACTGAGAGTGGATCGTTGGGGAATTTTGCCCGATACTCAATTTCGAGATCGCTAATACTGGCGTCTGACAGCTCCCAAATTTCGTTGAATAAATCTGATTTATTCTTGAAATGCCAGTAGATAGCCCCCCTCGTTACACCCGCAGCTTTTGCAATTGTTGCCAACGAGGTAGATGATACGCCTTGCTGCGAAAACAGACGCAGAGCAACATCCAGAATCAGTTGCCGGGTTTCACGTGCCTGTTGTTTGGTTTTTCGTGCCATAGGTTAATGACTTTACAGAGGTTACGTTTACATACATTTGTGAATGTATGTACCATAGCATGACCATAATAGAAAGACTGTAGTGGGTTTGTGGTTGTTTGAGCCACTGAACATTTTGAAATTGGACACTCGAGGTTTACATATGAACAAAAACAGAGGGTTAACGCCTCTGGCGGTCGTTCTGATGCTCTCAGGCAGCTTAGCGCTAACAGGATGTGACGATAAACCGGCTCAACAGGGAGCCCAGCACATGCCGGAAGTCGGTATTGTGACGCTCAAATCCGCACCTCTACAAATAACCACCGAACTGCCAGGCCGCACCAGCGCCTATCGCATTGCGGAAGTCCGTCCTCAGGTCAGTGGCATTATTTTAAAACGTAACTTCGTGGAAGGTAGCGATATCCAGGCCGGCGTCTCTCTGTATCAGATCGATCCAGCCACCTATCAGGCCAGCTATGACAGCGCCAAAGGCGACCTGGCAAAAGCCCAGGCGGCGGCAAACATGGATCAACTGACGGTCAAGCGTTATCAGAAACTGTTGGGCACCAAATATATTAGTCAACAAGACTACGATACCGCCGTTGCGACGGCGCAGCAGAGCAATGCGGCCGTGGTCGCGGCGAAAGCTGCCGTTGAAACCGCGCGCATCAATCTGGCCTACACCAAAGTCACCTCGCCGATCAGCGGCCGGATCGGTAAATCCGCCGTGACCGAAGGGGCGCTGGTACAGAATGGTCAAACGACCGCCCTGGCAACCGTACAGCAGCTGGATCCGATCTATGTTGACGTCACCCAGTCGAGCAATGATTTCCTGCGCCTGAAGCAGGAGCTAGCCGACGGCCGCCTGAAACAGGAAAACGGCAAAGCGAAAGTGGAGCTGGTGACTAATGACGGTCTTAAGTATCCGCAGTCCGGCACGCTGGAATTCTCGGATGTCACCGTCGATCAGACCACCGGCTCAATCACACTACGCGCTATTTTCCCGAACCCGGATCACACCCTGCTACCGGGGATGTTCGTCCGTGCCCGTCTGGAAGAAGGGATTAACCCTGACGCCCTGCTGGTACCGCAACAGGGTGTTACCCGTACGCCGCGCGGCGACGCCAGCGTCATGGTAGTGGGGGAAGGCGATAAAGTCGAAGTCCGCCAGGTCACTGCTTCTCAGGCGATCGGCGATAAATGGCTGGTCACTGACGGTCTGAAATCCGGCGATCGCGTTATCGTCACCGGCCTGCAAAAAATCAAACCAGGTGTGCAGGTAAAAGCGCAGGAAGTAGCTTCTGATGATAAACAGCAAGCCGCAGGCAACGCGCCATCAGAACAAACCAAGTCTTAACTTAAACAGGAGCCGTTAAGACATGCCTAATTTCTTTATCGATCGCCCCATATTTGCATGGGTGATCGCCATTATCATCATGCTGGCTGGGGGATTATCGATCCTCAAATTGCCGGTGGCGCAATATCCGACGATTGCGCCGCCAGCAATTTCCATTACCGCCATGTACCCCGGTGCTGACGCCGAAACGGTGCAGAACACCGTAACTCAGGTTATCGAACAGAATATGAACGGTATCGATCACCTGATGTACATGTCCTCAAATGGCGACTCCACCGGTACGGCAACCATTACGCTGACCTTCGAATCCGGTACCGATCCGGATATCGCCCAGGTTCAGGTTCAGAACAAGCTGGCGCTGGCGACGCCTCTGCTGCCGCAAGAAGTCCAGCAGCAAGGGATTAGCGTTGAGAAAGCGTCCAGCAGCTTCCTGATGGTTGTCGGCGTCATTAATACCAACGGCACCATGAACCAGGACGATATTTCGGACTACGTGGCGGCCAACATGAAGGATCCGATTAGCCGTACCAGCGGCGTCGGCGACGTTCAGCTATTCGGTTCCCAGTATGCGATGCGTATCTGGATGGATCCAAACAAACTGAACAACTTCCAGCTTACGCCGGTGGATGTGATCAGCGCCCTGAAAGCGCAGAACGCCCAGGTGGCCGCGGGCCAGTTAGGCGGTACGCCGCCGGTGAAAGGCCAGCAGCTTAACGCCTCGATCATCGCGCAGACGCGTCTGACCAATACGGAAGAGTTTGGCAACATCCTGCTGAAGGTGAACCAGGACGGTTCCCAGGTTCGTCTGCGTGATGTCGCCAAAATTGAGCTGGGCGGCGAAAGCTATGACGTAGTGGCGAAGTTTAACGGCCAGCCGGCATCCGGTCTGGGTATTAAACTGGCTACCGGCGCGAACGCGCTGGATACCGCCAACGCTATTCGCGCTGAACTGGCGAAGATGGAGCCGTTTTTCCCGTCGGGGATGAAGATCGTTTACCCGTATGACACCACCCCGTTCGTGAAAATTTCTATTCACGAAGTGGTTAAAACGCTGGTGGAAGCGATCATCCTGGTGTTCCTGGTCATGTATCTGTTCCTGCAGAACTTCCGCGCCACCCTGATCCCCACCATCGCGGTACCGGTGGTCCTGTTAGGCACCTTCGCGGTGCTGGCGGCGTTTGGCTTCTCGATAAACACCCTGACGATGTTCGGGATGGTGCTCGCCATCGGCCTGTTGGTGGATGACGCCATCGTGGTGGTAGAGAACGTCGAGCGCGTGATGGCGGAAGAGGGTCTGCCGCCGAAAGAAGCGACGCGTAAATCGATGGGACAGATTCAGGGCGCGCTGGTAGGTATCGCTATGGTGCTGTCGGCGGTATTTATCCCGATGGCGTTCTTCGGCGGCTCAACCGGGGCCATCTATCGCCAGTTCTCCATCACTATCGTTTCCGCGATGGCGCTGTCGGTACTGGTGGCGTTAATCCTGACGCCGGCGCTGTGCGCCACGATGCTGAAACCCATTCAGAAAGGCAGCCATGGCGCGACCACCGGCTTCTTCGGCTGGTTTAACCGCATGTTTGATAAGAGCACGCACCATTACACCGACAGCGTAGGTAACATTCTGCGCAGCACCGGTCGTTATCTGGTGCTGTATCTGATCATCGTGGTGGGTATGGCATGGCTGTTCGTCCGTCTGCCGAGCTCGTTCCTGCCGGACGAGGACCAGGGTGTATTCCTGAGTATGGCGCAGCTGCCTGCCGGCGCCACCCAGGAGCGTACGCAGAAAGTGCTGGATGAGATGACGAATTACTATCTCACCAAAGAGAAGGACAACGTGGAATCCGTGTTTGCGGTTAACGGCTTCGGTTTCGCCGGCCGCGGCCAGAACACCGGTATCGCGTTCGTTTCGCTGAAAGACTGGAGCCAGCGTCCGGGTGAGGAAAACAAAGTTGAAGCGATCACCGCGAGAGCAATGGGCTACTTCTCGCAGATTAAAGATGCGATGGTCTTCGCCTTTAACCTGCCGGCTATCGTTGAACTGGGTACCGCGACCGGCTTTGACTTCGAGCTGATTGACCAGGGCGGTCTGGGCCACGAAAAACTGACCCAGGCGCGTAACCAACTGTTTGGCATGGTGGCGCAGCATCCTGACGTGCTGACCGGCGTGCGCCCTAACGGTCTGGAAGATACACCGCAGTTTAAAATCGATATCGATCAGGAGAAAGCTCAGGCGCTGGGCGTCTCCATCAGCGACATTAACACCACGCTGGGCGCAGCCTGGGGCGGAAGCTATGTCAACGACTTTATCGACCGCGGCCGCGTGAAGAAAGTGTACATCATGTCCGAAGCGAAATACCGTATGCTGCCGGAAGATATCGGCAAGTGGTATGTTCGCGGCAGCGATGGTCAGATGGTGCCGTTCTCTGCTTTCTCGACCTCGCGTTGGGAATACGGTTCGCCGCGTCTGGAACGCTACAACGGTCTGCCGTCACTGGAAATCCTCGGTCAGGCCGCGCCAGGCAAGAGTACCGGTGAGGCGATGGCGCTGATGGAAGAGCTGGCGGGTAAACTGCCTTCCGGTATCGGCTACGACTGGACCGGGATGTCTTATCAGGAGCGACTGTCCGGCAACCAGGCCCCTGCCCTGTATGCCATCTCGCTGATTGTCGTCTTCCTGTGTCTGGCGGCGCTGTATGAGAGCTGGTCGATTCCGTTCTCGGTTATGCTGGTCGTCCCCTTGGGTGTGGTCGGTGCGCTGTTAGCCGCCACCTTCCGCGGGCTAACCAACGACGTTTACTTCCAGGTGGGTCTGCTGACCACCATCGGCCTGTCGGCGAAGAACGCAATATTGATCGTTGAATTCGCCAAAGACCTGATGGAGAAAGAGGGCAAAGGGCTGATTGAGGCGACGCTTGAAGCAGTACGTATGCGTCTACGTCCAATCCTGATGACATCTCTGGCGTTCATCCTCGGGGTAATGCCGCTAGTTATCAGCTCCGGCGCCGGCTCCGGTGCGCAGAACGCCGTCGGTACAGGCGTAATGGGCGGGATGGTGACCGCGACGATCCTGGCGATCTTCTTCGTGCCGGTGTTCTTTGTGGTGGTTCGTCGCCGCTTTAGCAAAAAATCAGAAGATATAGAGCACAGCCATCAGGTTGAGCATCATTAATCTTCACTCCTGAACAAAGGGCCGCTACCGCGGCCCTTTTTTATCACTGGCTGGCAAGGCACATATTGCCATTGTTTATTTTTCGTTCTGCATTTAATATATATTGATATGGCGCAGGCTATTTTTAGCAGCTTGTTCAACAACTCGGGATCGGCAAACACTCATTTACCAGGAATAATCTTACTATCATTATCCACGGGTCGGCGGTTTCTGAACGCGACAGCTGCCTGCCTTAAACCAATGATTCATAAGATTTCTCTATTTCTCCGGCTGTGGGCCAGCGCCTGCGAAATTAATTCGTCTATTTTTAAGATAATTTCTCTCTGATAATTGTAATTTTTCGTAATAGCACGATGAAATCTGTTGGAGAGTGGATTATAGTTAAATCAGCAGGATTACTCAGTTAGTGTCAGGTCAGTTAGTCGTGTTCATCCCACAACGGTGTTTGCTAGTCGTCGTTTAAACCACTCAAAAGGGGATGCGTTATGGACGAATACTCGCCAAAAAGACATGATATTGCACAGCTACGCTTTCTCTGCGAAACGCTGTATCATGACTGCCTTGCAAACCTGGAAGAGAGCAACCATGGCTGGGTCAACGACCCGACGTCGGCTGTCAATCTCCAGTTAAATGAATTGATCGAGCACATTGCCACATTCGCTCTTAATTATAAAATTAAGTATGCAGAGGATAATAAGCTGATCGCTCAGGTTGACGAATATCTGGACGACACTTTTACGTTGTTCAGTAACTACGGCATTAACTCTACGGATTTGCAAAAGTGGAAAAAATCCGGTAACCGACTATTTCGTTGCTTTGTCAACGCCAGCCGGGAAAACCCGGCCAGTCTATCGTGTTAGAATTATTACAATCAAAAGGTGGAATTATGTCTGATAAGCCATTAACTAAAACAGACTATTTGATGCGCTTACGTCGTTGCCAGACAATTGACACGCTGGAGCGCGTCATTGAAAAAAATAAATATGAACTGTCTGATAATGAGCTGGCGGTATTTTACTCAGCTGCCGACCATCGTCTGGCGGAACTGACCATGAATAAGCTATACGATAAAATCCCGACCTCTGTCTGGAAATTTATCCGCTAATTTACGCGTACTACGTGGTCTGCTGGCCGGACGGTACGGGTCAGCCGCCATAGGGTATCTTTGTGATAGACATCACATCATTCAGCCAACAGCAACCCTGTAACCGGTTTCTTTTTTATACTGCTACGGCCATCAACAGTCAGGTATAAGGAAGACCCATGAGTGAAGAAAAACGCAAAATGATCGCCGGTGAGCTCTATTTATCTGGCGACCCAACGCTTCGCGCCGATCGCCTGCGCGCCAGACAGTTGTTGCACCGTTATAATCATTCCGCCCCGGATGACCAGGAACAACGTCAGCATATTCTGGCCGAGCTGTTCGCTCGCGCCGGCGATGCGTATATCGAGCCAAGCTTTCGCTGCGACTATGGTTATAATATTTTTCTCGGCGCCGGTTTTTACGCCAATTTTGACTGCGTGATGCTCGACGTCTGCCCTATCCATATTGGCGATAACTGTATGCTGGCGCCAGGCGTCCATATTTATACCGCCACTCATCCGCTGGACGCCGATGCGCGTAATAGCGGCCAGGAATACGGCAAGCCGGTAACTATTGGCCACAATGTGTGGATTGGGGGTCGGGCAGTGATCAATCCCGGCGTGACCATTGGCGATAATGCGGTCATTGCGTCCGGCGCGGTGGTCACCAAAGACGTACCTGCCTGTACCGTCGTCGGCGGTAACCCGGCGCAGATCATTAAGCGCCTTCCGCCGACAAATCCGTAACTGTTATGCTTTTCTGTAACTGATCTGTTACTTTCTCCGCAGAATATTGCAACATAAAATAGCCTTCAGGCTGAGCCTGCCGCGCCTGGTCCGCCGGGCGCGGCAGGCTCATTGCAGAATTCGAGGACCAAGATGACAGAAATACAACGCCTGCTGATTCACACCATTGACGAACTCAACGTCCAGGAAAAACGCGATAATCGCCCGCGTTTTAGCATCAGTTTTATCCGCAATCATCCGGGACTGTTCGTTGCCATGTATGCCGCGTTTCTGGCGACGCTGGTGGTCATGCTGCGCTCTGAAACGCTGGTAGACTCGGTCTGGTTGCTGGTGGTGCTGTTCATTCTGTTCAACGCCTTTTTCTTCTTTGACGTCTATCCACGCTATCGCTACGAGGATATCGATGTCCTCGACTTTCGAGTGTGCTACAACGGGGAATGGTACAACACCCGCTTTGTCCCCCGGCAGCTGATCGACCGTATCCTGCAGTCGCCAGACGTCGATAGCGAGCAGAAGGCGCAGCTCAAAAAGATGGTCGCCACCAAAGGCGAGCTTTCCTTCTACGATGTCTTTACCCTCACGCGCGCCGGTGCTGCGCAATAAGGCGATTTAGGGTCCGCAGCGCCGGGAGATAGCGAGAAGCAGAGGTATTGCCATACCCAAGCACCAGTCCGCTCCGCGCTCGCTGCGGGTCGAGATAGAAATGACTTAACGCGGCGGGCGCCAGCTGAAACTGGCGCGCCTGCTGCGCAAGCGTCCGGTCATTAACGCCCTCCATCGCCACCGTCAGGTGCATCCCCCCTCCCCCGCCGAGAACGTCGCACGGCACGGTTATCTCTTGCGCCAGCGCCTCGCGCAGCTGTTGCTGACGTTTACGGTACAGGCGGCGCATCGCCGCCAGATGGCGCGCATAGTGTCCCTTCTCGATAAAGCTGGCCAGCGCCCGCTGTTCAGCACGGTGTCCCCCGCGCAGCAGCGCGCCAATGGCGTCCTGAGCAGCATCCGCCAGCGCGGGCGGCATAACCATAAAACCGATACGCAACGCCGGAAACAGCGTTTTGCTGAAGGTGCCGAGATAGACCACCGGGGCATCAGGCACCATTCCCAGCATCGCCGGGATCGGTTCTCCGCTATGGCGAAACTCGCTGTCGTAGTCATCCTCCACAATCCACGCCCCGTGCCGGCGGGCATATTCCACGAGCGCCAGACGGCGCCCGGCGCTCATGATGCTCCCACAGGGATACTGGTGTGAAGGAGAGGTGAAAATGAGCCGGGGCGGCTCCGCGACGCCGTTGGCAATACACATCCCTTCATCGTCGACAGCCATTCCTCTGACCCGCAGTCCCGCCCGCTGAAAGCCACTCCTCGCCCCCAGGTACCCCGGTTCTTCCAGCCACACGCTGTCGCCCGGGTTGGTCAGTAGCGAGGCGCATAAGTTGACGCCTTCCAGCGCGCCTTCGGTGATGACGATCTGCCGGATATCGCACCGGATGCCCCGGGAGAGCGCCAGATGACGAGCGATAGCCTCTCGCAGCAAAGGATCGCCCGCGGCTTCGCCATAACCCAGCAGCGCGCTACCATCTTCGCGTAGCACGTTATCCATCAGTCGCCGCCACAGCGGCAGCGGGAAATAGTTTACCGCCGGCATGCCTGGCGTAAATGCCAGCGTCGGTGAGTCGCGGCGCATCGCGGCTGGCAGCCTTTGCAGCCGCTCAGGCAGCACGACGGGCGGCATCTGACCCGCCTCCTGGCGGCAGGAGGCGAGTGGTGCCACCTGCGTTCCCTGACGGCTCCGTGTCAGGTACCCCTCCAGCGCCAGCTGTTCCAGTGCGGCATTGACCGTATTCCGCGACAGGTGTAGCCGTTCGGCCATCACCCGCGATCCAGGTAAACGGCAGCGGGCCGTCAGGGTTCCCTGCAGGATAGCGTCACGCAAGGTGTGGTAAAGGGCGCGCTGTAAGGTTTCGACCGTGCGGTTCCGCATCCCCTGCGTCAACAGCGTAAAAAACCCCTCGTCCGGTATATTCATATTGCCTCCTCGTGGCCCCATAAAAACATACTCTAATGGCACTTTTTATGGAACCAGCGAGCGCGTACGCTGCCTGTAAATCCCCAATAAGGAAACCGCAATGTGCGAATATAATCAGTTTGGCCAGGCGCTCGGCGTCGCGCTGCCTGACTGGCAGCCGCGCCCCTGGCCGACACGACAGGTATTACAGGGCAGCCGTTGTCGACTCGAACCGCTGACTCTTGCTCATGCCAGCGATCTGTTCGCCGCTCACCAGCTGGCGCCAGACGCCCGCAGCTGGACGTGGCTGCTGCGTGAACCTGAGAGCAACCTTGCAGAATTCAGTGCCTGGGTGGAGCAGGTCGCCACGCTGGCAGACCCGATTCATTTTGCCGTCGTTGACCAGCAGCGAGGGAAAGCGGTCGGCTCGCTGGCGTTAATGCGTATCGATATCGCTCACGGTGTGGTAGAGGTGGGGCATGTGCATTTTTCACCGTTACTGAGCCGAACGGCCATGGCCACCGAAGCGCACTGGCTGTTGATGCAGTATGTCTTTGATACGCTCGGCTACCGTCGCTATGAATGGAAATGCAACAGTCTTAATATCCCATCAGCCCGGGCGGCAAGGCGGCTGGGGTTTCAGTACGAAGGACGTTTTCGCCAGGCGCTGGTGAGTAAAGGACACAACCGGGACACGGACTGGTTTTCGGTGATAGACGGCGAATGGCCGGAGCTGGATAACGCCATGCGCCAATGGCTGGCCGCCGACAATTTTACCGCCGACGGCCAACAGCGCCGCTCGCTGGAGAGTTTCCGTTAACGGCGTTTTTTGCGCCCCTGTACCGCTTTGAAGCGGGGGTTGCTCTTACAGATAACGTACAGCCGCCCTTTGCGTTTAACCAGCTGGCAATCCGGGTGGCGCTGTTTAGCGCTACGTAATGAGTTGACGACCTGCATCATGCTTTCCTTTTCGCATCAATAAAGCCGCCGAAGCGCTGGCGGAATCGGGCTGCACTGCCTTCATTGGCGAAGGTTTTTTGTTTGCCCGTGTAGTACGGATGCGATTTCGAGGAGACGTCGATCGTCACATACGGAAAAGTTTCGCCATCGAGTTCAATCACGCGATCGGTGCGGATAGTTGAGCCGACTTTAAAATACTCATTCGCGCTGGTGTCGTGAAACACCACCGTACGATAGGGAGGATGGATATGGGCTTTCATGCTGACCTCTTCATTATGTTATAACATAACATTAAGGGTACGCCGTGCTGTGACAAAGATCAACCCTGCTAAATTTAAGAGTAAGGTGATAAGGCGAGTTTCCCCGCCTTTGGCGTCAGGGTGCCAGACGGTGGGCGATGGCGCGGAGCTGTTCTGCAATGGCCTGCAGATCTTTTCCCTGCTCGATTCGGGCGCCGCTGGAATGGCGTATCACCAGGCGCGCCGGCAGAATGGATGAGGTATGAGGCACCCCGCTGGTGCTGGCGAGGATCCGCCGCACCGCCTCTTTCCCCTGCAGGTCGAGGTCGAGCGACACGGTACTCAGCGCCGGATAGAAAAAGGAGCTTTCGTAGGTATCGTCATAGCCAATAACCGACTTCTCACCCGGCACCGCCACCTGATGCTGATGGAAGGCGCTGAGCACCCCCAGCGCCATCTGATCATTACCCACCAGCACAGCGCTGAAATTAGGCGTTTCGCGCAGCATCTGCAGCGCGCCGGCGTAGCCGCTCTGCGCATCCCAGTTGCCGTGCAGGACGGTCACCGGCTTCAGACCGTAACCATCCAGGGTCTCCAGCCAGCTTTTTAACCGGAGTTTGGCCGAGACTGAGCTGTCCGGCCCCGCCAGCAGGGCGATCTCCCGATGCCCCATCTCATAGAGATATTTGACGCTGGCCCGGGTGCCGTCCGCTGGGTTAAACGAAACGTTAAACACGGAGCTGTAGGGATCAACGTCGAGAAACAGGCAGACGATATCATCGTTGTCAGCAGCGATTTTCTGCGCCTGTTCGGTCTCCAGCGGCACGTTGATAATGACTTTATCCACCCGCTGAGATTTCAGCTCATTGATGGAATCCTGGATGCTTTGGTTGACGCTCTCATCGATCATCGAAATCAGAACCTGGTAACCTTCCAGATTGGCATAGCGTTTTACCGCCGCCGCCACCTGGGAAGGCGCATGCCAGGCCAGAGAAATAGTCACCAGCCCGACCGTCTGGCTCTCCTTCCCCACCAGCTGCTGCGCCAGCCGGTTTGGCACATAGCGTAAGGCCTCTATCGATTTCTCCACCTTGCGACGCGTCGCTTCGGATACATTAGCTGATTTGTTGAGTACCCTGGACACGGTCTGGTAAGAGACGCCCGCATGGCGTGCGACGTCTTCCAGAGTAGCGCTTTTAGACTTCATGGTCCGGTTCCTTATGTTGTTATCCCATGATTGTAACAGGGGCCATTTGAAAAAACGCTCACCACCACCTCTCACTGCAAAACAATAGCGATAAAAGTATTACGTTCACAATACAACGAATTGTGAATCATCTCACCCATCGCAACAAAAACCACCGTAATTATTTGCAGTTAGTCACACAATAATCATATCTCATTTGCCTGAAGTTACATTTAGGCATTTTATGACACCAGTTATGTGAACGTAATACAAAACAATAAGAGGATAGAGATGAACACTACACTGCGCGCCCTTTCAGTCGCGTTAGCCGCTGCGCTAATCGCTCCTTCCGCGTTTGCGGCCACCGCCGCGATCCCAACGATCGATTTCCATGGCTATATGCGCGCCGGGGTTGGGGTCTCCGGCGACGGTAGCGAAGCGGAATGGCAAAAAAATAAGCTGGGCCGTTTGGGGAACGAGTCGGATACCTATGGCGAGCTGGAGCTGGGCTCTGAGGTCTATAAGAAAGATGACGTCAGCTTCTATCTCGACAGTATGGTCAGCATGGTCTCCGACGGCTCTAACGATAATGAAACCACGCTGAACGATGATGCACAGTTCGGCTTACGTCAGTTGAACCTGCAGATAAAGGGGCTGATCCCTGGCGATCCGAATGCGGTGATCTGGGGCGGTAAACGTTACTACCAGCGCCATGATCTGCATATCATCGATACCAAATACTGGAACATTTCCGGCTCCGGAGCCGGGGTGGAAAACTACACCCTCGGTCCAGGCGCCGTCTCGCTGGCCTGGATCCGCGGCGATGCCAACGATGTTGACTATCGCGTCGATGGCGACAGCAACGTCAATATCAACTATATCGATTTACGCTACGCGGGCTGGAAGCCATGGGCGGGCTCGTGGACCGAATTCGGTATCGACTACGCGATGCCAAACACCACCAAAAAACAGGATAGCTACGGCGGACTGTACGATGCTGACAACGGCGTCATGCTGACCGGTGAAATCAGTCAGGATATGCTGGGCGGCTATAACAAAACCGTGCTGCAGTACGCCAACAAAGGCCTGGCGCAGAACATGGTCTCCCAGGGCGGCGGCTGGTACGATATGTGGAACTACGTGAACGACGCCACCGGTTATCGCGTGATTAACACCGGCCTGATCCCGATTACTGAGAAGTTTTCTATCAACCACGTTCTGACCTGGGGCTCGGCGGATGACATTACCGACTATACCGACAAAACGCGGATGCTGTCGCTGGTCGCCCGCGGGCAGTACCAGTTCACCGACTACGTGCGCCTGATTGGCGAAGTCGGCGGTTTCTATCAGAAAGACAGCTACAACAATGGCACCAGCTACAAACAGGCCGGTGAGAAATACACCATTGCGTTGGGCCTGGCGGACGGGCCAGACTTTATGTCACGTCCGGAATTACGCATTTTTGCTTCATATTTGAATGATTCCGAAGATGGTAAACCGTTTGAAGACCAGACGGCGAATAATACCTGGAATTTCGGCGTGCAGGTTGAGGCCTGGTGGTAATCGCGCACGGCTAAGACTCATACGTTATTTTTATCTCCTGCTGTAAGACTGTTAATTATCTTCCGGTAAACTTTATTGCCACTGCTGTCTTTGTCTTATTTTCGGGATAACCTGTTTTCAGGTTATCCCGTTTTATTTATTTCCGGGCGGCAAAATGTTCATCCAGAAGCTGACGCAGCGCATCGGACTGCTTACCGAAAATAGCATGCACCTGCTGACCAAGAATAATAACCCCCAGCGCGCCCTGCTGCTGTAATGCTTCGGAGTCCACGGCCGCAAGATGGCGAACGCTAACCCGCAGACGGGTAATACAGGCGTCCACTTGCGTAATATTCGCTTCGCCACCAAAGGCCTGAATCAGCGCCTCGATTTGCTGTTTTTCCGCCTCGCTTAATGGCTGTGCCGGACGCGCTGGGGAGAAATAGTGCAGGAAGGATTTTAAACTCACCATAATAAACTCCAGGTTTAAGATAAAAAAAAGCCTGCTCGTCAGAGCAGGCGTGGAGAAGAAGAAATTACGCGTGACGACGGAGAATACGGCAATCCCATGCCGACAGGGTCAGTGGAGCCGATACCGCCGCGTCGGTCAGGCAATCCCAATACCCTTGCGGCAGGGTAAGGGTATGGTTTTGCGCGCTGTAGTTCTGCAGGAAGATAAATGCGTTGTCACCGTCGGTGCGCGCAGTCGCCACCACGCCGGGTGGTAACTCCGTCGCTATCGCCCGCGGCAGGGCCAGCTCCTTGCTCAGGGCGGTAAAGAAATCGCGCTGGAAGGCTAAATCGTTGCGGGAGGCCACATGCCAGGCTTTGCCTTTCCCGAACGCGTTCACCGTCACAGCCGGCCGTCCGGCATAAAAATCATCCCGGTAGGTGGCCAGCGCCTGGGCGCTCTCGATATGGATCAGTTCGCAGAGATGGCGCACCTGATAAGGGCCCTGCAGACCGCACTGATTCCCGGCAAGCCCCTGCACCAGATTAAACTCGCCGTCATTCAGGCAGTCGATCTCTTCCGCCCAGATACCCAGCAGATTGCGCAGCGGGCCCGGGAAGCCGCCGAGATAGCAGAGATCGGACTCATTGACGATACCGGTCCAGTAGGTGGTCACCAGGTGGCCGCCATTGGCGACAAACGCCTCCGCCCGACCGGCAAAGCCGTCGCGCACCATATATAACATCGGGGCAATCACTAACTGATACGGCGTTAAATCGACATCGGCGTCAATCACATCGACGGCGATGCCTTGCTCCCAGAACGGGCGGTAGTGCTCGTTGACCGTCTTCTCATATTCCATCCCAAGATTGCGCGGCCCCTGGGCGTCATCCAGCGCCCAGCGGTTCTGCTGGTCGAAGATAATCGCTACTTTCGCCTCGGTGCGACAGCCCCTCACCTCCGGCAGCTTGCTGAGGATCTCGCCGAGCTGGCAGACTTCGCGGCCAATGCGGGTATCAATATGTCCGACGTGGTCGACCACTGCGCCGTGAAATTTCTCAACCGAACCGCGGCTTTTCCGCCACTGGAAATACTGCACCGAGTCGGCGCCATGCGCCACCGCCTGCAGCGAGGAAAGAATATGCATTCCCGGCTTCTTCAGTTTGCTGGTCGGCTGCCAGTTGGTGGCGCCCGGGGTGGACTCCATCAGCACAAACGGTTTGCCGCCCTTCAGGCTGCGCATCATGTCGTGATACATCGCGGTGTAACAGGCCAGCGCGGTTTCGTCTTTATCGCGGTGCCACATCGGATAGCTGTCCCAGGAGATGAAATCCAGCGCCTCCGCCAGCTGCCAGTAGTCGTAATCGTAGAAATACTCCATAAAGTTGGTAGTCACCGGCAGGGAGGCATTCGCCGCCTTCAGCGGAGCAATTTCATGGCGGCAGAAATCGGTCACCTGAGCGGTGTTAAAGCGATGCCAGTCAAGATTAAGACCGTGGATCGACATCTCGCCCTGCGGCGCAGGCGGTTCAATCTGCGACCAGTCGGTATAGGTATGACTCCAGAAGGTGCTCCACCAGGCCTGGTTGAGGTTCTCCAGGGTCTGGTAACGCGCCTTCAGCCAGTCGCGAAAACGGTTCTGGCAGAGATCGCAATGGCATTCACCGCCATATTCGTTGGAAATATGCCAGCCCAGCACCGCCGGGTGTGAGGAATAACGTTCTGCCAGCAGGGTATTGATTTGCAGGGTTTTCTCGCGATAGACCGGTGACGACATACAGTGGTTGTGACGGCCGCCGTGCAGGGCCGGCACCCGATCGCGCCCCACCCGCAGAACCTGCGGATAGCGCTGCGACATCCACGCCGGACGCGCGCCGCTCGGCGTGGCCAGAAAGACATGAATGCCGGCGGCATACAGTTTATCGAGGATAATATCCAGCCAGGCGAAATTAAATACCCCTTCGCGTGGCTCCAGTTTCGCCCAGCTAAATATTCCCACCGACATCACATTGCATTTTGCCTGCTGCATCATGGCAATGTCTTTATCAATAATATCGGGGTCATTCTCCCATTGCTCCGGATTATAATCCGCGCCATGCAGCAGCGTACTAACCTTCGGATGTAAAGGTGCAAATTTATTCATAATAAACTTCCTGAAAAAGACGACAAAAAAATTAATTAAAAACTTTTACCGACGGCAATACTTTTCCCTGACAATCAAATAGCGCCTGATTTTCACGTGCATTACCCTCTTTCCACTCGTCGTGGATATATTTCATCCCCGCCGGGGTGGCCCAGGTATTTCCCGGCACGGCAATCCATGTAGGCTCCCAATAGAAAATACCTTTGCCACGCTGGTCTGGCACATCAACCACCGCCTGCATTAAATCGTGAATATAGTTATATTGCCCCTGTACGCTGGCGGGATATCCCCCATCCTTTTCCTCTTTCGCCTGGAAACTATTTTCCGCGTTATCGCAATTGGCCAGGGTATAGGCATAGGCCGCCTCGACGACGATGACGTCTTTGTTATAGCGTTTGCTGATGTCATCCATATTGGCCTTCAGGGCGCTGATCGGGCCATTCCAGTAGGTGTACATCGACAGACCAATCACGTCATACGGTACATGGCGCTTGTCGATCTCATCAAACCACCAGCGGAAGGTATCGTTCTTGGTCCCTTCGGCCAGATGCAGCATGATTTTCACCTGCTCGCCCTGGCGCAGGTTCTCCTTCAGGCCAGCGATAGCCGCGTTCAGCAGGCCAGCCAGCCGGTCGAACTCTCCGCCGCCCTGCCCCCAGCTTTTCCCTTCCGGCCACAGGATGCCGCCGTTGATTTCGTTGCCGATCTGCACCATATCCGGCAGCACGCCCGCCTGCTTAAAGCGGGCGATGGTATCGCGGGTATAGTCATGAATCGCCGTTTTCAGCTGCGGGTAATCCAGCTTTTCCCAGGCTTTCGGCTTGAACTGCTTGCCGGGATCGGTCCAGAAATCGCTGTAGTGAAAATCAAGCAACAGCTTCATCCCCTGGGCTTTCGCCCGTTTCGCCAGCGCCAGGGTGGTGGCCAGATCGTTATTCCCACCGCCATAGTCCTCGCCGCTCGCCGATTGCGGATCCACCCACAGACGGAGGCGGACATAGTTGACGCCGTTCTCTTTCAGAATGGCGATCGGATCCTTGCGCTGATTATTCTGATCGTAGAACGTCGCCCCGTGCTTTTCGGCGTCCAGCAGCGTGGAGATATCCGCGCCTTTGATAAAGTCCGCCGGCATGCCCTGAAACGCGCGGGTTGCAAGCGCGTCCGCGGCCAGAGAAGAAGTGGAGAAACTGCATGCCAGACAAACCGCAAGCCATGCGGGTGTGAATCTTTTCATGTGCTTATCCTTTAGTACTGCCCGAGGTCAGGCCGGAGACGAAGTATTTTTGTAGCGCCAGGTAGAGGATCGCCACCGGTACGGCGATCAGCACCGCCCCCGCCGCGTAGGTGGTGTAGCTGGCACCCATTTTTTGCGCCACCAGGTTATACAGACCGATAGGCAGCGTGTATTTATCCGGGGTACGCAGGATGGTGCTGGAGAGGATGAAATCCCCCAGCGGCCCAGTGAACGAGAACAGCGCCACCACCGCGAGGATGGGCCTCGACAACGGCATGATGATCTCGATAAAGATGCGAAAGCTGCTGGCGCCGTCCATGCGAGCGGACTCATCCAGGTCTTTAGGGATCGCGTCGAGATACCCTTTCATCAACCAGGTATTCATCGGGATCATTCCCCCGACGTAGATCAGCACCAGCGCCAGGTGGCTGTTTATCAGGCCAAGCAGTTGCGACAGCACAAAGATGGCAATCAGCGCGGAAAACTGCGGGATCATCTGCAGCAGCAGGAACAGCATCAGCCCGTTCTGCCGCCCTTTAAAGCGGAAGCGGGAGAAGGCGTAAGCGGTAAAGCTGACGCTAATCAGGGTCAGCACCATGGTCAGGAAGCTGATTTTCATCGAGTTCCAGTACCAGGTGAGGTAATTCACATTGCCATTGAACAGATCGGCATAGTGCTGGAACGACACATTTTCCGGAATGATTGAGGTACTGAGCAGGCTATTGCCGGCGTTCAGCGACGCCCCGACCGTCCAGACCAGCGGATAGATAATCACCACTGAGACCAGAATAACCACCAGCCAGGTGAGAGAGAGCCGGATCCACTTTTCGCGTTTAATACTGGGTGATTGAGCCATGTTGCTTCCCTTACGCCATGTCGTCATTTTTGAAGGATTTGGTGGCGCGGAACTGCCACAGCGCCAGGCCGACGACAAAGATCGACAGCAGGATCGTGATGGTCGCCGCGATGGCGTACTGCGACGAAGACATCGTCAGCTTATAGATCCACGACACCAGAATATCCGTCCCGCCGGCGTTAGAGCCTGCCACCGCAGGGCCGCCGTTGTTGAACAGGTAAATGATATTGAAGTTATTAAAGTTGAAGGTGTACTGGGTGATGATGATCGGCGCGATCGCATACAGCACCAGCGGCAGGGTGATGGTGCGCAGACGGGTAAAGGCGCTGGCGCCGTCCATCGTCGCCGCTTCATACAGATCGTCCGGGATCGCCTGCAACACGCCGGTGGTCATGGCAAAGACAAACGGGAAGCCAAGCCAGGTCTGCATCATGATCAGCGCCGTTTTGGTCCAGAACGGATCGGTGAGCCATGCCTTCGGACTGATGCCAAAAAAGGACAGGATCGCGTTGTTGATGACCCCGAAGGAGTCGTTGAACATACCGGCAAAAACGAGAATGGTGACAAACCCCGGCACCGCCCACGGCAAAATAAAGATGGTGCGGATCAGCGGCTTAAAGCGCAGATCTTTTTGGTTGACCAGAATCGCCAGCAGCACGCCCACCGTACACTGCAGGGTGGTCGCCAGCAGCGTCCACACCACGGTCCACTGCAGCACATCCAGGAAAGTGGAGCGCCAGATGGAGAGGGTGAAAATATTAATAAAGTTTTTCAGCCCCACCCAGTCCACCAGCTTCGCCGGCGGGGTGTGGTACAGGTTGTAGTTGGTGAAGGCGATGGCGAAACCGAACAGAATCGGAAAGATCACCACAAACACCAGCAGAATAAAGCCCGGGGTGATCATCAGGTACGGAAAGCCGTCGCTCAGCAGCATCTGGTACTGCTTACGCACGCTGTTGAGGGCGATCCCCTCATCGCGTTTTTTGCCGTTGAGCCACGCATCCCGCAGCGAGAGAAAATAGATCAGCACGCCGAAAGCGACGATCAGCACGCTGATAATCCCCTCGGCTAACAGGAAGATAGAGTTATCCCGCGGTACCTCTTCACCCAGGGTATATAACCCCCACAACCCCTCACGCAGGAAATCATAAAAAATCCCCAGAAAGCTGCTCAGCAGCACCAGGAAGACCAGCCCTTTCAGCCACTGGCGATGATAAAACTGACCGAAACCCGGCACGATTGCCAGCAGCAGACCGCACCATGCATGGCGCCCGGGCCCGCGCGCGTCGCTAAAATTTTCGCTGGAATGGATGCTCACACTCGACTCCTTCTACAAACGGGAGGTCCCCCTCCCGCTCGGTGACTTCACGTGACGGTGAATTACTGATTGCTGGCCTGCATCGCTTCGATCTGCATCGTGATCTGTTTCACCGCGTTATCAAGCGCGGCCTGCGGCGCCTGCTTACCGGTGAGGCTCAGTTCAAGCGCGGCGTTGGCCGGCCCCCACACTTCCCCCATCTCGGGAATGCCCGGCATCGCCACCGCTCGCGCCGACTGGATGGCGACGGCGCTGGCCTTTTGGTCGTTTTTAATCACCGGATCGTCAATCATCGCCTTCAGCGGCGGAATTTCGCCAGTGGCGACATAGCGGGCTTTCACATACTGCGGCTGGTTGATGAACTCGATAAACTGTTGCGCCAGCGCTTTGTCTTTACTCCAGGTCGATACTACATAGCCTTTGACGCCGAGGAAGGAGCTCATCGGCTTGCCGTCCGGCAGGGTCGGCAGGGGCGCCACGCCATAGTTAATGCCAGCGGCTTCATACGGCTGGAAGGCCCAGGGGCCGTTGATCACCGCCGCCGCTTTTTTCTCGGTAAACAGGGAATCGATGGCATTCAGCCCGTTATCGCCGAGGATCCCCGCCGGAAAGACCTTCTCGGCATAGAATTTTTTCAGGAAGGTGACGGCTTCGACGGCGCCGGGGGTATTGAGACCCACCTGCTGCGGGTTAAAGCCGCCGCTGTCGTTTTTAGCAAAGATATAGCCGCCCATCGGGCCAATCGCCCCCCAGCTGTAATAGATCTGGTCAAACTTGGCGAGCAGGCCGTATTTGTTCTGCTCGCGCTGGGTTTTCGAGTAGTCCAGCCAGGCCTGCAGGCTGTCCAGCGGCTTGTCGATCAGGTCCTTGTTGTAGATAAGCACCAGGGTTTCCACCGCCTTCGGGATCCCATACAGCGCGTTGTCCATGCGGAAGGCATTGATGGAGGCTGGCGTAAAGGCATCCTGTTTCGCCTGATCGACGCTGAGCGGCGAGAGTAGTCCCTGTACCACGGCGCCGCCGAGCTGGTCATTCGGGATCACCAGCACGTCCGGCCCAATGCCCGCCGGGCCGTCGAGGCGCAGTTTTTCCAGTTGCTGGGCGTAGGGCATCTCCTGGAGATTGACCTTCACGTTGTACTGCTTTTCAAAATCGCTAACCGCGGTTTTGATGCCAGCGGATTTTTTAATGTCCTCCCAGACGTTGAGCTGCCCGGCGGCATGCGCCTGCAGGCTGGCGAGTTGCCCCGCCGCCAGGGTGGTAAGGATCAGTGCAGCAAGCGTGTTCTTTTTCATTATCAACCTCATGTGAAGGTATAACAATTTAATGGTTTTTATTTGAATTCCGTCTGCCAGTTAGAAAAATAAATCTTTTCAAACTGCCGTATTACGTGGAAAACATGTTCTGATGCGCTTTTGTTATACGCTACGCTTTGATCGTTGATAAAACTACCATAAGCTGCCAGTTGTGTGATCATCCTTGCAGAAATGAAACGTCCCTGTATGGCGCAAAATCCGCGGAAGTTATAGTCAGGGCATGATTTTACTGCTGTTGAACATCGTCACACCGATTTGTTACACGTAATACAAATCACACTCAACATAGCGATAAGCCAACGGCAAATAACAGCTACTCACTCCGGGGAATGTGGATGTCCAATATACGACTGAGGAATGTCACCAAAAGGTTCGGCAGCACGGTGACGCTGCACCAGGTCAATCTCGATATTGAAGATGGCGAGTTTGCCGTCTTCGTCGGCCCTTCCGGTTGTGGAAAATCGACGCTACTGCGCATGATTGCCGGGCTGGAAGAGGTCAGCGAAGGAGAAGTACTGATCGGCGATGAGGTGATGAATGATGTCGTGCCCGCCCGCCGCGGCGTGGCGATGGTCTTCCAGTCCTATGCGCTCTATCCGCACATGACGGTGGCAGAGAACATGGGCTACGGGCTGAAGGTGAATAAAGTGCCGAAAACGGAGATCCGTCGCCAGGTGGAAATGGTGGCTAAAACGCTGCAGCTCTCGCACCTGCTGGATCGTAAACCGAAGCAGCTCTCTGGCGGCCAGCGGCAGCGCGTGGCCATTGGCCGGGCGATCGTGCGTAATCCCCGGGTGTTTATGTTCGATGAGCCGCTCTCTAACCTTGATGCGGAGCTGCGCGTCGATATGCGCCTGCATATTGCCCGTCTGCACCAGGAGCTGAAGACCACTATGGTGTATGTCACGCACGATCAGGTGGAGGCGATGACGCTGGCCGATAAAATCGTGGTCATGAACTACGGGAAAGTCGAACAAATGGGTTCGCCGATGGCGCTGTACTACAATCCGGTCAACAAATTCGTCGCCGGCTTTATCGGCTCGCCGAAGATGAACTTTCTGCCGGCTATCGTCAGCGACTGGCAGCCGGAACGCTTAACGGTCACCCTCGCGCAGGACCATCAGCTGGCCCTGAATATCGCCACCCAGCCGCTGAAGCCCGGCGCTGCGGTGACGCTGGGGATCCGGCCGGAGCACCTCACCCCGGAAGTCGCCACCGGTACCGTGGTGGAGTTTCAATGTGAAGTGGTGGAGCGTCTGGGCAACAATACCTATCTGTTCGGCCAGTGCTACGGCCACGACAACGTCAAGGTTCTGCTGCCCGGCGACGTCCATTTCCGCCCCTGGCAGAAAATTAATCTGGCTTTCGATGAGCGCTTCTGCATGGTGTTTGATGAGAATGACCTGCGCATCAGCGCTGATATCCCGGCGCCGGATGCACACTAGCTAACATATTGCTGTCATCTGCGCAGCGTATGCTGCGACTGAATGCCGGAACACACCCTGCCCGGCATTCACACCCTCATTTTTATTCTGCTACATCGGAATCATCCTTCTCTCCCGGCATCGCAGCCTGTTGTGATGCCGGCTTTTTCCCCAAACGACGCGTTTTCTCCCGCTGCGCCCGAATTATCTTTCGCATATACTGATGACACCCGGCGAACGATAAGGACACAGGCATGAGGACCCGGCATCTGATGGCGCTGTTTACAGGAGTGCTGATACTGGCCATCATCCTGCCCATTTCACTCAGCATCTGGCAGGCGGCGCGGCAGGCCAAAATGCAGTTCTATCGTGAACTGGATGACTATTCCAACCGTATCGTCGTTCGGACGCTGCAGGTTGCCGACCAGGCCCGGGAAGCGTTACGAGAGGCTGACGCACACACCGCCGCCTCCTGTAGCCCTGAACATCTGCTTACGCTCCGCCGCATCGCCTATACCCATCGCTACATTCAGGAAGTGCTCTGGCTGCGTGATTCCGTGCCGCAATGCTCCTCCCTGGAAGACCATAGCGTCGCGGTCACCTTCCCCCCGCCGGACCACATTGCCCCCGACGGCTATCGCACCTGGCTGACCTCAATTAACGATCTTGGCCTCGATCATCAGATGACGGCCATGGGCAGCCGGCAGCACATGGTGATGATCGACCCCGTCTCCTTTATTGATGTCGTTCCCGCCAGCGAAGAGAAGATCCATACCATGCTGTTTGGCCTGGACCACCAGAAAATGGTGATCAGCAGTCAGCCGCTGCCGGCGAAAGTCTGGCAACGCATTAAAGATCCGCATGTGGATATGCTTACTCTGGATAACACAGTCTACCGGATCCAGCGCATTCCCGAGCTGGGCTCTGGCATCGTAACCTGGTCTTCAACCTTGCCGCTGCAGCAGCGCATTCGACAGCAGCTGTTCTTCTGGCTCCCTGCCGGAATTTTCACCAGCCTGCTCGCCACCTGGCTGCTGCTGCGTCTGCTAAGGCACCTGCGCTCACCGCGCAACAGCATGCTGGACGCCCTCAATTCCGAAGCGATTCAGGTTCACTATCAGCCGATTATTTCGTTGCAGGACGGGAAAATTGCCGGGGCGGAGGCCCTGGCCCGCTGGCAGCAGCCCGATGGCACTTTTTTATCGCCGGATATCTTTATTCCCCTGGCCGAGCAGACCGGGCTCATCACGCAGCTGACGGAAGATATCGTCAGGAAAATTTTTGCCGATCTCGGCCCCTGGCTGCGGCAGCGGCCGGAAGTGCACATCTCCATCAACCTGTCGGTAGATGATTTACGCTCGCCCACCCTGCCGACGTTGTTACACAATCAGCTACAGCACTGGGGGATCGCCGCCGAACAGATCATCCTTGAAATCACCGAGCGCGGTTTTGTCGACCCGGAGACGACTATGCCGGTGATCGCTCACTATCGTCAGGCCGGGCATCGGATCTCGATTGATGACTTTGGCACCGGCTACTCCAGCCTGAGCTATCTGCAGAAACTGGACGTCGACACGCTGAAAATCGATAAATCTTTTGTCGATACCCTCGAGTACCGGCCGCTGACGCCGCACATTATTGAAATGGCCAAAGCGCTCAATCTGGCCACCGTCGCCGAAGGGGTGGAAACCGAAAGCCAGCGCGACTGGCTGCGCCAGCATGGCGTTCAGTACGCCCAGGGGTGGCTGTACAGCAAAGCGCTGCCAAAAGAGCAGTTCATTCTGTGGGCAGAGCATAACCTCCATGCGCATTAAGCGGCGGGTGGCTTGAGCGGAACGTCAGGGGGCGCTACTTCAGATAGGATTTAATCACCTGCATCACCGTCTCCAGATCCGCTTCGCGCTGCGTCTCGTCAGGCTCTTTCACCACATGGTCGGTAAGATGCCCCTGAATAACCTGCAGCATCATGCCGTTGACCGCGCCGCGGATCGCCGCCAGCTGCTGTAATATTTCAGCGCACTCATGCTCGCGATTAAGCATTTTCTCTAACGCGGTACTCTGCCCCTGAATTTTCTTCAGCCGGGTCAGTAACATCTTTTTGTGTCGAACTGTATGTGACATTGCACGATCCACCGTTTCATTCTGTCCGGGATTACCGACCTGCGTGGTCAGCAACGCCTGCCAGCATACCATGATCCTTTTTATTAGCCGCTTTATCTACTGGGGGGTAGTATTTTACTACTGGGGGGGAGTAGGATAATCGCACTTTTGGCAAGGATCCCGATATGAACGATTTCACTTCCCTTCTGCAGCAGGGCAATGCCTGGCTGTTTATACCCAGCGCAATACTGCTCGGCGCGCTGCACGGCCTCGAACCCGGGCACTCAAAAACAATGATGGCCGCCTTTATCGTGGCGGTGCGGGGAACCTTAAAACAGGCGGTACTGCTGGGGCTGGCGGCCACGGTTTCGCATACGGCGGTGGTCTGGCTGATCGCCATGGCCGGCCTGTGGTTTGGCCGCGGCTGGAACGCCCAAACCTCTGAACCCTGGTTTCAGCTGGTCTCAGGGATTGTCATTGTGCTGATTGCCTGCTGGATGCTCTGGCGCACCTGGCGCGAATCGCAGCCTCACACGCACCATGAGCACCACCATGAACATGAGCACCACCATGAACATGAGCACCACCATGAACATGATCACCACCATGACCATGATCACCGCCATGACCATGATCACCGCCATGACCATCACCATGCGTCCTCATCCGCCGCGCCGCTGGTGGCGGAGGAGTGGCAGGACGCGCATCAGCGGGCTCATGCTCAGGAGATCAACCGGCGCTTTGATGGCCGCCAGGTGACGACCGGGCAGATCGTGCTGTTTGGCCTGACCGGGGGGCTGATCCCCTGCCCGGCGTCCATTACCGTGCTGCTTATCTGTTTACAGCTGAAGAAATTCTCGCTGGGCGCCACGCTGGTGCTGGGCTTTAGCGTTGGTCTGGCGCTGACGCTGGTGGCTTCCGGGGCCATCGCCGCCCTGAGCCTTAAACATGCCACCCGCCGCTGGCCGTGGCTTAACGACCTCTCGCGCAAGGCGCCCTGGTTCTCAGGCTTACTGATTATTGTGGTGGGGATCTACATGATGCTTCATGGCCTGAGCGGCCTGTAAGCGATGAAAGGCCCTCTCCGTGATGAAGAGGGCGATGGGTTAATTCAGGAGACTATTTCCCGGGGAGGGCTGACCGCGTTGCGGCTGACGGGCTGGCTGAACCACGGTAGGCACAGCTGGATCAGCGGCCCAATCGACAGCGCGTAGATGACGGTTCCGACGCCAAATTTGCCCCCCAGCAGCCAGCCAATCAGCAGTACGGAAAGCTCGATCGCCGTCCGGATACCGCGCAGTGACCAACCAGTGCGAGCATGCAGACCGGTCATCAGGCCATCGCGCGGCCCGGGGCCAAAGCCCGCGCCAATATACATTCCGGTAGCGATAGCGTTCAGCACAATTGCTCCTGCCAGCAGCGCACTGCGCGCCACCAGCGACTCCAGCGGCGGCAGGACGGCCAGCGTGGCGTCCGCCGCTAGTCCCAGCACGACGACATTGCTCACCGTGCCGAGCCCCGGCATTTGCCGGATCGGGATCCACAGCAGCAGTACCGCCGCGCCGGTCAGGATAATCACCGTACCGAAACTGATCCCCAGCTGTTTAGCCACCCCGAGATGGAAAACATCCCACGGATCGGCGCCGAGATTGGCATGCACGAAGAGCGCCGTGGACACGCCGTAAAGCACCAGACCAATATATAACTGCAGCAGGCGACGAAGCATATTTTTTCCTCAACATCATTGCGAATGCCCTCATCATCAGCAAAAATGGACTGATAATTAATGGCCAGTTTTGGAAAAGTGGATCGCTATGTCAGCCCGACGCTTTGGAACCCAATCGCTGGTACGCCTGCTCGGCAACTGGCAGGAGACCAGCTCACGCACGCCGCTATGGCGCCAGCTGGCGGAAGCGCTCCGCCTGCTGATCCTTGATGGTCGCCTGACGCTGCAAACGCGCCTGCCCGGCGAGCGCGAGCTGGCGGCGGCCCTGAACGTCAGCCGGACCACCATCGCCAGCGCCCTCGGCCAGTTGCGGGAGGAGGGCTTTCTCTACAGCCGCCAGGGGAGCGGGTCACGCATTGTTTTGCCGGAACGCCCCGCCGATCTTCCTCTGCCTGCCGGCATCTCATCTACGCTTAATCTATCTACCGCCGCCCTCAGCGCCGGGCCGGAGGTCCATCAGGCCTTCCAGCACGCTATGACCCTGCTGCCGCCCTATCTCGCACAGACTGGCTATGACCAGCAGGGGCTGCCGGTGCTGCGGGAGGCGATTGCCCGGCGCTACAGCGAACGCGGTCTGCCGACGCGGCCCGATGAGGTGATGGTGGTCAACGGCGCGCTCAGCGCCTTCGCGCTGATCCTGCGCCTGTTCACCGGGCCGGGCGATCGGGTGGTTATTGACGCTCCAACCTATCCGATGGCCATCAGCGCCATTCAGGGTGCCTCCTGCCGTCCCGTCGGGGTTGCGCTTCCGCAGCAGGGATGGGACTGCGATGGACTGGCGGCGACTATTGCGCAGACTGCGCCGCGGCTGGCGTGGCTGATGCCGGATTTTCACAACCCCACCGGACGCTGTATGGATGCCCCCACCCGCCAGCGGGTTGCGGACATCGCCGCCAGGACGCGAACAACGCTGGTAATCGACGAGACCATGGCCGACCTTTGGTATAACGCGCCGCCGCCCCCGCCGCTGGCCAGCTTCAATCCCGATGCCGCGGTGCTCACCATTGGTTCGGCCGGGAAAAGCTTCTGGGGGGGACTACGTATCGGCTGGATCCGCGCCAGCGCGCGGACCATCGCCTCGCTTATTCAGGCCCGCGATTCGCTGGATTTGGGTACGCCGCTGCTGGAGCAACTGGCCTGCAGCTGGCTACTGGAAAATGCCGCCACACTGCTGCCGCCGCGGCGGGATATGCTCAAGGCGCGCCGGGACATGTGCGAAACGCTGATGGCGGAATATTTTCCCCGCTGGCGGTTTTCGCCACCGGAAGGTGGGCTCTCTTTTTGGGTGGAACTTCCTGACATGCTGGCCACCCTGTTCTCTGCGCGTGCGGAAAGCCAGGGGATCCATATCGGCACCGGTACGCGGTTTGGGCTGGAAGGGGCGTTCGATCGCTATTTACGTCTGCCGTTTACGCTGCCGGATGAAGCATTGCGCCGGGCCTTCTCCACGCTACAACCGCTGTGGCAAAGCCTTGCTGAACAGAAGGAAAATACACGTTTGCGAAAAATAATATAAGAAAATAGCGACGGGCTGACTTTAGCCCGTCAAATGACCTTCATCCATGAGGTATATGAGATGTTTTTATAAAATTGCCTGGCTATCCTGCCCTCTGGTTATGGCAACCCAATGACAGAAAGAAGGCAATTTCATTAATGCTGGCGCGGAATAGGAAACCCTTTCAGGGAAATAATAAAGCCATCTTCATCTTTTTTGATTTTAGCGCCGGTGTCACACCAGTCGGAAGCAATGCGAAAGAACTCATCACTACCGATATTCCAGTTCAGGCGGACGTGTTTTACGTATCCTGAGCGCAACATATCGCAAGCTTCGCTATAGTTGCTGGCTGTAGAGAATTGTTGTTTCATTTTTTCTTCTTCAGAAGTTTTCTTAATGCTTTGATTTCTTTAGGGGTAAGTGGCGTCGCTTCCTCTTCGGTATGCTGGCTGTCAATGTCCTCTTCCGTCACCCCCGCCTCACCTGCTGACTCCTCCAGCTGAAAAGCCAGCTGCAGCAGCTTTTCCGTTGCCGTTCCCAGGTTCTCGTTATTAACTTCCGCAAAATGACGCAACTTTTCTTTTAGCTCTGCGTCAATTTTTACATTCAAAACCACTGTGGTCATAGCTACGCTTCCCGTGCAATAAAATCATCATAATTAATACACGAAGTTAACATGCTGATCCAGAGATATATTTTACAGCATGAGCCTGGCAACAAATTCCCATCAGTAAGATGCGCTTTATTTATGACATGCAAATGACATTAATATTTCAGTAGTATTTCAGATTTATGACAAGTAAATATTATGGAATAAAAGAAGGGGGTTTTAACAACAAAAACTAATATGCGATCTTTATCAGAAATTAATTATTGCAGGAGTAAAAACCGGACAAATATAAGGGAAACACCAGGCGGGAGAAATGGGTGGGGGCCCTGCCAGCTACATCCCGGCACACACGTCGTCTGCTCTGGCTGCTTCCTTCCGGACCTGACCTGGTAAACAGAGTAGCGTTGCGGGAGAACCAACAGAGCCCCCATTGAGAGCGTTAGTTGCCTAACGCGCTGGCGCATTATCCCTGCTGACCTGGTGAATTGCAAGCTCACACCGTCCGCCTGCTGGTTTATTGCGCAATAACGCGAATAAAACCAGCCACTCACGGTCAGCCTGTGAGATTGCGAGCCCGCGCTCAGCACACATCCGGGTTATCCACCATACTTATCCTCTTCGTCCTCTTTTATCACCAGTACATTGTCTCGACGGTAATCGAATGACTGACTCATCACCACAGACCATCACTCTGCCTTTACCTGCTATTGAAGGGATGACTATCGCCTTTCAGGGCGTAAACTACCTGCGTCCTGAAAAAATGCTCGACTTCGCGACCATCAGTCCCGCGCCGGTGCGGGCGGTTACGCCGCTGGCGCTGCTCTATTCCACCGTCGGCGTGCTGCGCCAGGTGGAGCTACGCAAGCTGCCGGTCTATATCAGCGGTCGGGTGGTGTACCCTATCTCGTCGTTAACCATGCCGGGCCTGCGCGCAAGGCTGATCATCAACGCCACTTCGCAGCGGTTGAAATTTCTTGAGAGTCTCATCGCCAGCTCAGCCTCCGACAATGTCCATGGCATGCAGATCCTCGGCCTCGCTCTGACGTTCACCGTCGAACAGGCCGCCTGACCCAGGCCGGCTGTACAGCTCCTGGCTTAGCGCTTATGCTGACGTTTTGCCGGTAACAGGACAGAAAATGGCTCCGCACGACACATTTCCCCAACGCGTCTGGCACATCGTGGCGTCGATACCGGAAGGGTATGTCACGACCTACGGCGAGGTCGCCCGGCTGGCTGGTTCACCGCGCGCGGCGCGCCAGGTGGGCGGCGTATTGAAGCGCCTGCCGGAAGGGTCCACCCTGCCATGGCATCGGGTGGTCAATCGCCATGGCGATATCTCCCTCACCGGCCCCGATCTACAGCGGCAGCGTCAGGCGCTGCTGGCCGAGGGTGTGCAGGTCTCCGGCAGCGGCCATATCGATCTCCAGCATTATCGTTGGGTTTATTGAAGGCAAAAAAAAGCCCCCATCCGGGGGCGTAGCGAGCTTACTGGGCGACAGGAACGGCGGTCTGCTGGACCGGAACCAGCGTCAGGTCGGCATGAGTGCCGCCCTGGTTTATTACCGTCTGCACGGTATCGGTAATAAACATCAACTGGCCGTTAACCGTGATCGCCGCGCTTAGCAGAATGCGAGCGTTCGGTTGAATATCTGCCGGGTTGTAAGGCAGCGCAAAGTTAAATGGCGCCTGTTTGCCTTCGGTACGCACCGCTTTTTGCGACAATACGCGGGCTGGCGCATCTGCCAGAGAAGCATCCGACAGGGTCACCGTCAGTACCGCATCCGGCGGTAAAGCGATTCTCTGGCGGATATTAATCGTCCCCGTGACGCTCGGCTGCTGCTGCGCCACGCTCAGCGTCGCGATACCGTAAGGGTCGGGCGCGGCCGCCTGCGTCGAAGAATTGTTCGAGTGGTGATTAGCACAGGCGGTCAGCGTCGCGGCGACGGCTAAGGCACTAAACATATAGGCAAATTTCATGATGTTCTCCTTATCATCCCTTAATACCCAGGAGGATGTTCCGCCGCTTCGCCGGCAGGAACTTTCGTGTCGTCAATAAGTGTGGCACAGATCTCAGATTTGTTCCTGTTAACTGGTCGTTATTCAGATTATTACACCCATCGGACCACTTGCGATTCCAGGTTATACTTGGCCACATTACGCGCGCTGCGCCGCTATTGTTAATTGAGGATAAGTATGAGTCAGGCACTCTCTAACCTGCTGGCATTATTAGATCTGGAAAAAATTGAGGAAGGGTTGTTTCGCGGGCAGAGCGAAGACCTGGGGTTACGTCAGGTTTTTGGCGGCCAGGTAGTGGGTCAGGCGCTGTATGCGGCAAAAGAGACCGTGCCCGTTGAGCGTCTGGTTCATTCGTTTCACAGCTACTTTCTTCGCCCCGGCGATAGCCAGAAGCCGATCGTTTACGATGTGGAGGTGCTGCGCGACGGCAACAGCTTCAGCGCCCGTCGGGTCGCCGCCATCCAGAACGGGAAGCCGATTTTCTATATGACCGCCTCCTTCCAGGCGCCAGAGAATGGCTATGAGCATCAGAAAGCAATGCCGGCCGCCCCCTCCCCTGACGGCCTGCCTTCGGAAACCGATATCGCTCGCAAGCTGGCGCATCTCCTGCCGCCGCAGGTGAAAGACAAATTCCTCTGCGATAAACCGCTGGAGATCCGTCCGGTGGAGTTTCATAACCCAATGAAAGGCCATATCGCCGAACCGGTGCGCCAGGTCTGGCTGCGCGCCAACGGCGCCGTCCCTGACGATCTGCGTATTCATCAGTATCTGCTGGGCTATGCTTCAGACTTTAACTTCCTGCCGGTGGCACTGCAGCCGCACGGCGTTGGTTTCCTTGAGCCCGGCATGCAGGTCGCCACCATCGACCACTCTATGTGGTTCCACCGGCCGTTTAATATTAATGAATGGCTGCTGTATAGCGTCGAAAGCACCTCGGCCTCCAGCGCCCGCGGCTTCGTTCGCGGCGAATTCTACACCCAGGATGGCACGCTGGTTGCCTCAACGGTTCAGGAAGGGGTGATGCGCAACCGCAACGCATAAAAAAAGCCTCCCGGACGGGAGGCTTTTCGCTATCAGGAGAGAATGGCTTTTTTATCAGGCGTTATAGGCGTTTTCGCCATGGCTGTTGACGTCCAGCCCTTCGCGCTCCTGCTCTTCCGGCACGCGCAGCCCGACGGTCATATCCGCCACTTTGTAGCCGATGAACGCCACAACGCCGGACCAGACCACGGTGATGGCGATACTTTCCAGTTGCACCAGCAGCTGATGGCCCATGGTGACGCCTTCCGCATAACCGACGCCGCCCAGAGAAGTCGCCGCGAAGATACCAGTCAGGATACAGCCGACGATGCCGCAGACGCCGTGAACGCCGAAGACGTCGCAAGGATCATCCACACGCAGCCAGCGTTTCAGCGCAGTCACGCCCCAGATACCCGCCAGGCCAGAGGCGATACCGACGATCAGCGCCCCGCCGACACCGATATAACCACACGCCGGCGTAACGCCAACCAGACCGGCAATTGCCCCGGAGCAGGCGCCCAGCAGTGAAGGTTTGCCGCGCAGAGCCCATTCGCCAAAGGTCCACGCCAGGATAGCCGCAGCGGTCGCCACGACGGTGTTAACGAACGCCAGGGCCGCAATTTCATTCGCTGCGCTGGCAGAGCCGGCGTTGAAGCCGAACCAGCCCACGTAGAGGATAGCGGTGCCAGTGAACACCATCGGCAGGTTATGCGGTTTGAACGCTTCTTTGCCGAAGCCCACGCGTTTGCCCATCATATAGGCGCCCACCAGCCCGGCGACCGCGGCGTTGATGTGCACAACGGTGCCGCCGGCGAAGTCCAGCGCGCCATGGGTCGCCAGCAGACCGCCGCCCCAAACCATATGCGCAATCGGCACGTAGGAGAGTGTCATCCACACCACCACGAAGATCAGTACCGCGGAGAAACGAATACGTTCCGCCAACGCCCCGACAATCAGCCCGACGGTGATGCAGGCGAACGAGCCCTGGAATGCCACGTGGATATACTGATAGAAGGTGCCCATCAGCGCTTTCAGCTCAATATTTTTCAGCATCACCCAGTCAAAGCTGCCGAAGAAGCTGCCGCCGGTGCCGAAGGCCAGGGTATAGCCATAAATCACCCACAATACGCAGACCAGGCCAAAGGTGACAATCACCTGAGTCAGCATGGACAGAACGTTCTTACCGCGGATCAGGCCGCCGTAAAACAGCGCAATCCCCGGGATAGTCATAAACAGAACCAGCGCGGTGCAAATCATCATAAACGCGTTATCGGCTTTGTCCGCCACCGCAGGCGCGGCCATCGCCAGCCCCGGCAGAAGGGCTAATGCCCCCAGACCCGATTTCATTGTTGCCATTTTCATTGTTTCGTTCCCCATCACTGTGTGGTCTGGAAATTACAGTGCCGCTTCGTCAGCTTCGCCGGTACGGATGCGAATGACGCGCTGCAATTCAGCGACGAAAATTTTGCCGTCGCCAATTTTTCCGGTGTAAGCCGCTTTGCTGATGACATCGATGACTTCATCCAGCTGATCGTCGGCAATCGCCACATCAATCTTCACTTTTGGCAGAAAGTTGACGCTATACTCGGCGCCGCGGTAGAGCTCCGCGTGACCTTTCTGACGGCCAAATCCTTTGACTTCAGTGACCGTCAGGCCCTGAATGCCGATGGAAGACAAAGCTTCACGCACGTCTTCCAGTTTGAATGGTTTGATTACCACGGTAACCAGCTTCATAAGTCCCCTCCAGTCAGTATTCGGTAATGGCCGCAGCTAACACGATGGATATAAAGCAAGGGCTATGCCAGAAATGAAAAAAGGCCGCAAAGCGGCCCTTTGATGGCAAAAAACAGGGGACAGGTCAGGCAATATCCTGCGCAACGGCGCCTGGCGCGCAAAAATGCACCACAACGGTGCATTTGATGTAACGTTTTTGCACCATCGCAGGCCGCCCAGCGTTCCCTGCCTGCTGGTGGTGCATCAGGCGCTGAGCGACTCCTCTCTGGCGCTGGCCGCCAGCTCTTCGCCGGCCAGCTGCAGCTGATACATCTGCCAGTAGCGGCCTTTCGCCGCCAGCAGCTGCTGATGGGTGCCCCGCTCGACAGCCTGACCTCGATGCAGAACCAGGATGGTATCGGCCTCCACAATGGTCGACAGCCGATGGGCAATAACCACGAGGGTGGTATGCTGGCGGACCTTCGCCAGCGCCTGCTGGATCGCCTGCTCGGTACCGGAGTCGATGTTTGCCGTCGCCTCATCCAAAATCAGTACCTGCGGGGTGTCCACCAGCACGCGAGCCAGCGCCAGCAGCTGCTTCTGCCCGACGGAGAGATTATTGCCCTGCTCGCCCAGTTGGGTGTACAGCCCATCGCTCATGCTGCGCGCCACCGCCGCCAGCTGCACCGCCTCCAGCGCTTCCCAAACCTGCGCCTCACTGATGTCCCGGCCCAGCGCGACGTTGGCGTAGAAGGTATCCGCCAGCACTACGGGATCCTGTTGCACCATCGCGATGCCCCGACGCAACGCGCTGTGGCTGAGGGATGCGAGCGGTCGACCATCGATGCGGATCTCGCCGTGGGTTAACGGGTAATAGCCCATCATCAGACTGGCGAGGGTACTCTTTCCGCTGCCGGTATGTCCGACCAGCGCCACGAAGCTGCGGGAGGGAATATCCAGCGTGATATCCTGGAGAACCAGACGGTCCCCCCGGTAAGCAAAGGAGAGATGGTCAATTTCCACCCGACCGCTGCTCAGCGGCGCGTCATCCGCACCCCACGCCTGGCGCGGGCGATCCATCAGCTCGAAAACGCGCTCGCCGGCGACCACCGCCTGCTGCAGCATCGACTGCTGGGTGGTCAGCTCGATAAGCGGCTCGTTAAGGCGTCCAAGATAGCTGATAAACGCGTACAGGACCCCAACCTCGATCGTGCCCACCGCGCTAAAGCCGAACAGCATCAGCAGCCCGCACAGCACCAGCGAGGAAAAAAGGCTCAGCAGCGGGCGCAGCAGAAAACCGTCCAGGCGCAGCGTCTGCATCCGCGCCAGATAGTGGGCATAGCTGGCCTCGCGCATCCGTTCGCCAAAGCGCGCCTGCTGGCGGAACTGCTGGATGACGCCCATGCCGTTGATCACTTCGTTGAAGCCATCGTTGATGTCGGCAAGCCAGGCGCGCACCCGCCGCACGATCGGCGTGCTATAGCGCTGATAGATAATCATCACGATCAGCACCGCCGGGAAAATCGCGATCGCCACCAGCGCCATCCGCCAGTCGAGGCTAAACATCGCCACCAGCATCGCGCCGATCAGCGCGGCGCTGCGCAGTACCGTAGCCACCACCGTCACGTACAGATCGCGAATGACTTCCGTATCGTTGGTTACCCGTGAGATAAGCTGCCCAACCGGCTGGGTATCAAACTCGCTGAGCGGCTGATGCAGGGCGGCATCCATCACGTCGCTGCGCAACTGCTGGACGACGCCGACCGCGGCGCGGTTAAACAGCAGCGACTGGTTATAGTGCAGGAGCGCCGCCAGCAGCTGCAGGCCGATATAGGCTACCGCCAGGCCGGCCACCAGCTTCAGCGGCAGCGTATGTTTCGCCACCATGTTGTCGATGAAATAGCTGATAAGCAGCGGGCCGCTCACTTCCGCCGCCGCCGCAATCCACATCATCGCCACCGCGATGGCCAACGGCTTGCGCCACGGTGAACCATAGGCCAGCAGGCGTTTAAGCGTTGGCCAGAGTTCGGTAAAGCTACGCATCCAGGGCCTCCTCTTGCGTCTGCGGAACCTCGTCGAGCGCGGCCTCCAGCTGCTGATATCGATACATGTCGCGGTACCAGCCGGGCTGCACGGCCAGCGCCTCGTGGCGGCCTCGCTGGGCAATATGCCCATGCTGCAGTACCAAAATTTCACTGGCCTCGGTGAGCGCCGACAGGCGGTGGGCGCTGATAATGACCGTCCGCCCCTCCCCCCACTGGCGCAGGTTATGTAGGATCTGGTGCTCGGTGCGGCCATCCACTGCCGATAAGGCATCGTCGAGGATCAAAATTTCGGCCTCCAGCAGCAGGGCGCGAGCAATAGAGATGCGCTGTTTCTGGCCGCCGGAGAGCATCACGCCGCGCTCGCCCACTTCGGTCTCGTAGCCCTGAGGCAGACGCAGAATGTCGTCATGCACGCTGGCCAGTTGTGCAACCCGCTCAATCTGCGCCTGCGTCGCGTCCGGTTTTCCCAGCGCGATATTATTGGCGACGGTATCGGAGAATAAAAATGGCGTCTGATTGACCACCGCCAACCGGGCGCGCCAGCTGTCGAGCTGCAGAATCGGCAGCGGCAGATCGTGAAAGCGGATCTCGCCGTGAGTGACGTCAAAATGGCGCTGCAGCAGCGCCAGAATGGTGCTTTTGCCGGCGCCCGTCGGCCCGCAGATGCCCAGCATTTGCCCCGGCTGGAGAGTAAAATTTACCTGCTCCAGCGAAGGTTTGCTCGCCTGCGGATAGATGAAATCGCGGATAGCAACCTGCAGGACGCCGCGGCCTGCCGGCACCGCCTCGGTCCCGTCATCCACCGCCAGCGCCTCTTCAAGCATCGTGCGGATACGACCATAGGCCGCGCTACCGCGCTCCACGATGTTAAACATCCACGCCAGCGCCAGCATCGGCCAGATCATCAGGCCAAGATACATCACGAAGCTGGTCAGCTGGCCCAGGGTCAGGCTGCCGTGGATCACCATCCAGCTGCCGCCGCCGATGGCCAGCAGGTTAGCGGCCCCGATGGCGATATAGATGGTGGGGTCGAAGCGGGCGTCAATGCGTGCCACGCGCATGTTTTTCGCGCCGGTATCGGCAGCATCGGCAGCAAACTGCGCCGACTGGCGATCCTCCAGCCCAAACGCCTTAATCATGCGGATGCTGGTCAGGCTCTCCTGCGTGCGATCGTTGAGGCTGGAAAAGGCCGCCTGAGCAACGCGAAAACGTTCGTGAAGCGCATCGCCGTTACGTTTGATCGCCAGGGCCATCAGCGGCATCGGCAGCAGCGCCAGCAGAGTAAGCTGCCAGCTAATCTGCGTCGACATTACAATCAATACCGCACAGCCCATCACCAGGGAATCCACCAGGGTTAATACTCCTTCGCCAGCGGCAAACACCACCCGGTCCACGTCATTGGTGGCGCGGGCGATAAGATCCCCGGTGCGATGGCGCAAATAGAACGCCGGATGCTGGCGGCTCAGTTGCCGGTAAAAATCTTCCCGCAGCTCAACCGCCAACTGGTAAGAAGCGCCGAACAACAGCACGCGCCAGACATAGCGCAGCAGGTAGACCATCACCGCGATCAGCACCAGCGCGCCGATCCACATCCACACCTTCTCCGCGGTGTAATGCTGTTGCGTCACGCCGTCGACCACAATGCCCACCACCTTCGGTGGAATAAGCTGCAGGACGGCAATAATGACCAGCAGGGCAATTGCGCCAAGATAGCGGCGCCACTCCCGGCGGAAGTACCAGCTGAGTTGAGCAAATAATCGCAAGCAATAAAATCCTGATTTTGTAATGGGTTACGGCGCAATACCGTTATTCGACAGGCAAGGCGGTGGTATATTTTATCTGTTCCATGGCAAAACTCGAAGTGACATCCGACAGACCAGGCACACTATTCACTAAACGTTTATAAAAGTCGTCATAGCGTTTCATATCAGCCACCTGCACCCGTAGCAGGTAGTCATACTCCCCCGCCATCCGCCAGAAGCCGAGCACTTCCGCCATCTGCGTCACTTCGCTCACGAACTGACAGTACCAGTCGCTGCTATGATGCTGAGTCTTGATCAGGACGAACGCCGTCAGCCCCAGCCCCACCTTTTCCGCGTCCAACAGGGCGACGCGCCCGCGGAGAATGCCCTCGTCTTCGAGCCGTTTCAGGCGTTTCCAGCAGGGCGTGGTGGTCAGATTAACGGCATCGGCCAGCGCCTGCAAAGAGAGGGTGCAATCTTCCTGCAGTAGCGCCAGCAGCTTACGGTCAATTTTATCTAGCATTGGGCATCCTCAGAGAAAATTTTGCTCTCATAATGGTAATCCACAGGTTAAATGGCAACAATTTTTCCTGCGCTTTCCGCTAAGCTAGGCACAAAATGACAAACAGGAAATCACGATGAATAGCGCCTGGGTTAAACATGCCATTAGCGAAATCAACGCTGACTATCAGCGCTCCGCCGACACGCACCTGATCCGTCTGCCGCTGCCCGCTTTTCCGGGCATCCACCTGTATCTGAAAGATGAAAGCACCCACCCCACCGGCAGCCTGAAGCATCGCCTGGCGCGGTCGCTGTTTCTCTATGGCTTGTGCAACGGCTGGATCAAAGAAGGCACGCCGATTATAGAGTCCTCCTCAGGGTCAACCGCCGTTTCGGAGGCCTATTTCGCCCGCCTGCTGGGGCTGCCGTTTATCGCTGTGATGCCCTCCTGCACCGCCAGACGCAAAATCGAACAGATCGAGTTCTACGGCGGACGCTGCCATTTTGTGCAGAGCGCCGGCGAAATCTACGCGGCTTCCGAAACGCTGGCCCGCGAGCTGAACGGCCATTATATGGATCAGTTTACCTTCGCCGAGCGGGCCACCGACTGGCGCGGCAACAACAATATCGCCGACAGTATTTTCCGCCAGATGAGCCATGAGCCGCACCCGCAGCCGTCATGGATCGTCATGAGCGCCGGCACCGGCGGCACCTCAGCGACCATTGGCCGCTATATTCGCAGCCAGGGCTACGAGACGCAGCTGATGGTCGTTGATCCGCAGAATTCGGTGTTCCTCGATTACTGGCAGACCCGCGACGCCAGCCTGCGCAGCCCGGTCGGCAGCAAAATTGAAGGCATCGGACGGCCGCGCGTCGAGCCGTCGTTTATTCCCGACGTTGTCGATGAGATGCTGCGCGTGCCGGATGCGGCGAGCGTAGCCACCGCCCTGTGGCTGGAAACGCAGCTTGGGCGCAAGGTCGGCGCCTCGACCGGCACCAATATGTGGGGCGTATTGCAGCTGGCCGCGCGGATGCGCGAGGAAGGTCGCACCGGCTCGATAGTGACACTCCTGTGCGACAGCGGCGAGCGTTACCTGGAAAGCTATTACAACCCGCAGTGGGTGGCGGACAATATCGGCGATATTGCGCCCTGGCAGGCGGAGATCGCCGGTCTGGTCGAAAGGCGATAAAAAAAGCCAGATAGAAGCCTATCTGGCTTGCTGGAAGGGTCTCTCTATTCGGGGGAATAAGGAAGATCAGGATTATCCAGCCAATGAGTTAAAAAATGGGAGACTGCCTGATTCCGGCAGTCGCCAATTACCGGCAGATGCGGCAGCTCGGCTTTCAGCTGCGGCATCGCGTTGCCCATGATGAACCCCCGCCCAACGCTGCCCAGCATCTCGCGGTCGTTCATCGCATCGCCAAAGGCCATGCACTCCTGCAGGGTGAAGCCTAAATGCTGGCTGAGCACCGCCAGCGCCGCGCCTTTATTGCAGCCAACCGGCAGCACCTCCAGACAGTCCATTGCCGAGAAGCAGAGAAATGCGCGATCGCCCAGCGTCTCATTCAGCTGGATCCGCAGACGGCGCAAATCGTCATGATCGCCGCAGAAACAGATCTTGGTGACATGCTGCGCCGACATACGCTTTAGATCGCACAGTTGATAGTGAAAGCCGCTGAATACATGCGCTTGCAACAATTCAGGCCTTGCCTGGCCGGTGAACCAGCCGCCATCGTTAAAGACGTGCATGCTGGCCTGGGTATCCCATTTGCCGTGCAGCACCGCTTCCGCCGCCTCGGGAGCGAGATCCTGGCGATAAAGCTCCTCCCCTTCCAGCGAATGGATGCGCGTCCCGTTGCCGGTGATCAGAAATGCATCAAGGGAAAATTCGCCAATCACATGGTGCATCTCCAGCACATGGCGGCCGGTGGCGAAGGTCAAGGTGATATCGCGCTCACGCAGCCGTTTCAGCGCGGAAAGCGTCTTTTCTCCAAGACGATGGTCCGGCATCAGCAGGGTGCCGTCCATATCAAATGCCGCCAGTTTTGCCATGGTATATTCCCCGATGTGTGATGGGCTTCGCTTGTGTTGCAGTATCACCTGGGATATACGGAAGTAATAGTGAATAGATATTATTAATTGTTCCGGGTTTACAGCGGCCCGGTGGACGACGGCCCCCATGCGACTCTTACACCGTTTAAATCAATACCAGCGCCTATGGCAACCCTCAGCCGGGGCGCCGCAGCAGGTCACCGTCGGCGAACTGGCGGAGCGCTGTTTTTGCAGCGAGCGCCACGTCCGTACTCTGCTGCGTCAGGCGCAGGAGGCCGGGTGGCTAAGCTGGCAGGCCAGCTCCGGGCGCGGCAAACGCGGACAGCTCTCATTTCACAAAACCCCGGAAAGTCTGCGCAACGAGATGATGGAGCAGGCGCTGAACAACGGTCAGCAACAAATCGCGCTGGAGCTGGCGCAGCTTGCCCCGGTGGAGCTGAAAGCCCTGCTCCATCCCTTCCTCGGCGGTCAGTGGCAAAACAATACCCCCACGCTGCGTATTCCTTACTATCGCCCGCTGGAGCCGCTGCGTCCCGGCTTTCTCCCCGGCCGCGCCGAGCAGCATCTGGCCGGACAAATCTATGCCGGGCTGACGCGCTTCGACGAAGGCGACAATATGCCGATCGGCGATCTGGCGCACCACTGGCAGGTCTCCCCGGACGGCCTGCGCTGGCATTTTTATATCCGCTCCACGCTGTGCTGGCACAATGGCGATACGGTGGAAACCGCGCAGTTGCGACAGCGGTTACTGCTGCTGCTTGAGCTGCCCGCCTTGCGGACCCTCTTCGCCAGCATCAGCCGTATCGATGTCACCCATGCCCAGTGTTTAACAATAACCCTGCATCGCCCTGACTACTGGCTGCCGTTCCGCCTCGCCAGCTACTGCAGCGTGCTGGCGCATCCCGACGATCCGGCCATTGGCTGCGGACCGTTCCGCCTGAAGCGGTTTAGTCCGGAACTCGTCCGCCTGGAAAACCATCCCCGCTACCACCTGCAGCATCCGCTGATCCAGGCGGTGGAGTACTGGATCACTCCTCAGCTCTTTGACCGCGATCTCGGCACCAGCTGCCGCCATCCGGTGCAGATCACCATCGGCGATCGCGAAGAGCTGCATAATCTGCGTCAGGTCAGCAACCGTATCAGCCTTGGCTTCTGCTATTTGACCCTGCGCCACAGCCCTCGGCTTAGCAAAGCGCAGGCCCAGCGGCTGGTGTCAATAATCCATCACTCGTCGCTACTGGATACACTGCCGCTGGAGGAGGATCTGATTACGCCAAGCCATGAGGTGCTGCCGGGATGGTCCATCCCGCAGGGACCGGCAAACAACGCGGTACCGCTGCCGGCCAGGCTCACCCTGCTCTATCATCTGCCGGTCGAGCTACATGCGATGGCCGAACAGCTGAGGCAACGTCTGGCTCTGCTGGGCTGCGAGCTGACGCTCCTGTTTCACGACGCTAAAAACTGGGAAGGCTGCCAGGATCTGGGGCAGGCCGACCTGATGATGGGCGACCGTCTGATCGGCGAAGCGCCGGAGTACGCCCTGGAACAGTGGCTGCGCTGCGATATGCTGTGGCCTAATTTGCTGACCGGGGCGCAATATGCTCATCTGCAGGCGACATTAGACGCGGTGCAGTCTCAGCCCGACGCTCGCAGCCGCAACGATGCGCTGCGCAACGTATTTAACAGCCTGATGGAAGACGCCATCATGACGCCGCTGTTCAAGTATAACTATCGGATCAGCGCGCCACCGGGGGTCAATGGTCTGCGCCTCAACGCCCGGGGCTGGTTCGACTTCGCCAGCGCCTGGCTGCCGGCCTCGTCGACGTGAGAGAGCTGGTGATGGAGGGCGTCTGGCGCTACCATATCGCCTTTATTCATTTAGTCAGGAATTGCCATGAAACGCGCCGTAGTTGTCTTCAGCGGAGGACAAGATTCAACCACCTGTCTGGTGCAGGCTCTGCAACAGTATGATGAAGTGCATTGCGTCACTTTTGATTATGGCCAACGCCACCGCGCGGAAATCGACGTTGCGCGCGAACTCGCCCTGAAACTGGGCGCCGTCGCGCATAAAGTGCTGGACGTCACTCTGCTCAACGAACTGGCAGTCAGCAGCCTGACCCGCGATAACATTCCGGTACCGGACTATCAGCCTGATGCCGAGGGTATTCCCAACACCTTTGTCCCCGGGCGTAATATTCTGTTTTTAACCCTGACGGCAATCTACGCCTATCAGGTAAAAGCCGAAGCCATCATCACCGGCGTGTGCGAGACCGACTTCTCTGGCTACCCGGACTGCCGCGATGAGTTTGTCAAAGCGCTGCACCACGCCGTCAGCCTGGGGATGGCGAAAGACATTCGCTTTGAGACGCCGCTGATGTGGCTGAATAAAGCCGAGACCTGGGCGCTCGCCGACTACTGGGGTCAGCTGGATCTGGTGCGCCGGGAAACCCTCACCTGCTACAACGGCATTAAGGGCGATGGCTGCGGCCAGTGCGCCGCCTGTAACCTGCGCGCAAACGGACTCAACCAGTATCTGGCGGACAAGGTCGGGGTAATGGCGGTGATGCAGCAAAAAACCGGACTGGCGCAGGCATAATCTCCGGGGATCGATTTACCAGAGCTTTGACTCAAATTCCCCGGTGGCGCGATGCTTACCGGGGCTACGGGTTCATCACCTGCCGTGGGCCCGCCACTCGCACGACGGTTGTCAGCGCAGGTTCATCTGGTCAAGTTTCGCACGCAATTCCCCTTCCAGCGGCAGCGCCTTCTGGGTTTTCAAATCGATACAAACGAAGGTAATCAGCGCATCGGCCACTACTTCGCCATTGGGGTTGAGGGTGACCACCTGGCTTAGGGTGCCGCTTTTGCCGTTGAGTTGCTCCAGTTTGCTGCTCACCGTCAGCACATCGCCCAGTACCGCCGGACGACGATAGTTAATATTGATATTCACCACCACGAAGGCGATGTTTTTCTCCATCATCCACTGAAACGCGGGGCTGTTTTCCAGGCCGTCCCAGCGGGCTTCCTCAAGGAACTCCAGGTAGCGAGCGTTGTTCACATGCTGGTAGACGTCCAGATGATAGCCGCGAACTTTAATTTGTGTCTGCATAGCACTAATGCCTTTCTGTTATTGTTGTTTATGAGGTAAGAGGTCACACCACTTGATGCAACCTCTTTATCCTGGCAAAAAATCACCGCTGTGCAAGGTCTGGCATAAAATTTACAGCGTCAGATGGGCTAAATTGCGCTCCACCAACGCGCTCCCCATTCCCGGGACCTGCTTCAGATCATCGAGGGTTTTGAACGGCCCGTACTCTTCGCGGTAGCTGACAATGGCCTGGGCTTTTTTCAATCCTACGCCATTCAACGCCTGCGCCAGCTGTTCGGCGCTGGCGCGGTTAATGCTGACCTTTGTCGCCCCGTTGTCAGCCTCGCCGGGCACCGCTTCCGCCTTCGCCGAAGAGGACGCCTGCACATTTTCTTTATTCACTGCCGCTTTGCCGCTGGCGGGTGCCGCCAGCGCCCCCTGTACCCCTACCGCAAAAACCAGAACGCCCGCGGCCATCAGTGCTTTTATTCCATATTTCATGCTGATATCTCCTTGTGTGTAGACAGCAAGGTCACGATAGCGTCAGTGCGGATGGTCGACAAAAGGCAAATCACAGAAATGGAAAGGGCCGCGAAAGCGGCCCTTGAGGATTACATCGTGTTGCTCATTTTTGCGAGACGACGCGAAATTACTGCTGCTGGTCGATGCTGTCGCCGAGCTTAATTTTCGCCGCCTTGCGCAGGTTGCTCATCAGCGCTTCGAAAGCGATTTGGGCATTGTTCTGGGTGATCCCCTGAACCATGGCCTTCTTCTGCTCTTCCGGCATGCTGCCGGCTTTCACCTCATCCAGCGCTACCAGCACCACATCGCCTTGCATATTGCTGCCCACGCCGTAGACCGGTTTACCCTGCTGCGGCAGCGGCAGGGTAAATGCCAGCTGGCTCAGCGGATCCTGACCGGTACGAGAAAGCGTCTGCGGCGCGCCAAAGCTCAGGCCAGCCGCCTTCATCGCTTCATCGCCTTTGCCGTCTTTCAGCGCCGCCAGCAGCTTGTCGGCCTCCAGTTTCGCCTGCTGTTCCGCTTTATTGTGCTTAACGATATCGCTAACCTGTGCCTTCACTTCGGCAAGCGGCTTCACCGCCTCGGCTTTGTGTTCGCTAATGCGCAGAACAAAAGCGCGATCGCCGTCAACGGTAATGATATCGGAGTTGCTGCCCGGCGCGCCGTTCTCACCCACCAGACCGCCGTTGAAAATAGCGTCAGCGACCGGTTTAAAGTTCAGCTCCTCCGGCAGGTTATCGCGGCCAAACCAGCCGGTTTCTACGACCTTCAGCCCGGCGACCTGCGCTGCGCTCGCCAGCGATTCATTATCGTTGCTGGCCGCATCGCTCACCTTCTGCTGCAGCGCGTAGTAAGCATCCAACGCTTTTTCCTGCTTCACTTTCGCCGCAATGTCATTACGCACGTCAGCCAGCGGCTTCACCTGCGCCGGCTGGACGTCGTCCAGACGAGCTACCAGGAAGCCAACCGAGGATTTGATCACGCCAGACAGCTGGCCTTTCTCTTTCAGCCCGGCATCTTTCAGCTCAGGCACGGTAGAGGCATCTTCCATCCACCCCATATCGCCACCGTTGCGGGCAGAGATAATATCGGTCGATTTTTCTTTCGCCAGCGTGGCGAAGTCCGCTCCTTTTTGCAGCTCGGCCAGTACCGCTTTCGCATCGGCTTCAGTTTTGGTCTGAATCACGCTGTAGCGGTTGCGCTGCGGCTGAGTGAACTGATCCTTGTGCTGGTCGTACCATGACTGAATCTCTTCGTCAGAGGCGCTCTCCTGCATGCTGGCGGCATCCATTTTGATGTAGCTGACGCGGAACTGCTCCGGCGCCATAAAACGGGCCTGATTCTGCTGCCAGAAGGCGTTGATTTCCTCATCGCTGGCGGTCTGTTTTGCCGCCAGGGCATTTACGTTGATGGTCGCTTCGCGGACCACCCGCTGTTGAGATACCAGCGCCGCCAGCTGATCGGACTCGCCCGGCAGCATGAAGTCGGTACCCGCAATGGCGTTAATCAGCTGCTGCGTGGTCAGCTGGTTACGCAGCGCCTGGGCGTACTGATCGGTGGTCATCCCCATCTGGGCGACAATACCACTGAAACGCTGGTTGTCGAACTTACCGTTCGTCTGGAACGCCTGGGTCTGGAAGATCGCCTGCTTCACCTGCTCATCGCTGATGCTGAGGCCCAGCTCGCGGGCATACTGATCCAGAAGCGACTCATCGATCAGGCGGTTCAGCACCTGCTGGCGCATGGTTTTCATGTAGTTTTCGTTCGCCGCCAGCTCGGAGAATTGATCGCCAAGCTGCTGCTGCATACGGTTACGTTCGCTGGCGACGGCGTTTTCAAACTGCCCACGGCCAATCTCCTGGCCATTCACTTTTGCGGCATAGTTTTTGCCACCGCCAATCAGGTAACCACTCACCCCGGTCAAAATGAACGAGACGATAATGATACCGAAAATAATCTTGAGCACGACGCTGTTGGCGGCCGTGCGTAGGTTGTCCATCATGGTGTAACAACGCTCCGCTGTAGATGACTTTAGCTCGCGCAGCATAGCACGTGATGGCCGCCGCGCGTGAGGACGTATTTTGACAAGAAAACAGGGTGATTGTCAGCCCACAAGTGGCGATAAACACACATAAAGTGGTCTGAAAAGGCAATAAAAAAGGCACATCTCACGATGCGCCCTTGTACTTCGTCACATTCCCTGACGGGAAAGCCGATCAGTTCACCGCGTCTTTCAGCGCTTTACCAGCACGGAAGCCCGGCACTTTTGCGGCAGCGATAGTAATTTCTTTACCTGTTTGCGGGTTGCGACCAGTACGGGCGGCACGTTCTTTAACAGCAAAGGTACCAAAACCTACCAGCGCAACGTCATCCCCAGCCTGCAGAGATTCAGTAACAGAAGCGATTAAAGCATCTAACGCACGTCCAGCTGCAGCTTTAGAAATGTCCGCACCCGCAGCAATTTTGTCAATCAGTTGAGATTTATTCACTGTTCTCTTCCTCTCTTTATAATTTATATCGCACCTGAGTCCTTCATAGTGCGACCGCGCAGCAGTTATATCAGGACTGTCATGCCCTTACAACAGCAGTTGTCGATGACCCCCCTGCCAGCGATCTAAGTTAGCTACACAAAAAAAGGCTGGCAAGTCCGAAATGACTTACCAGCCCTATTTTTATTAGCGCAATTTGCGCAGAATCACTATTTCGCGGTCACAACCTGCATGCCGAACGGTTCGTTCTGCAGCGCAAGTGTCAGAACTTCCTCGATTCGTTTCACCGGATGAATATCCAAATCGGCGATAACGTTATCCGGAATTTCTTCAAGGTCGCGTTTGTTCTCATCAGGAATCAGAACAGTCTTAATGCCGCCGCGATGCGCCGCCAGCAGTTTTTCCTTCAGACCGCCGATCGGCAGCACCTGACCACGCAGAGTGATTTCACCGGTCATCGCCACATCAGCGCGTACCGGGTTGCCGGTCAGGCAGGAGACCAGCGCCGTGCACATGGCAATACCCGCGCTCGGACCATCCTTAGGCGTCGCCCCTTCCGGCACGTGCACGTGAATGTCACGCTTCTCGTAGAAGTCGGCGTTAATGCCCAGCTTGTCAGCCCGCGAACGTACCACCGTCAGCGCAGCCTGAATCGACTCCTGCATCACCTCGCCCAGCGAGCCGGTGTAGGTCAGCTTGCCTTTGCCCGGCACGCAGGCGGTTTCGATGGTCAGCAGATCGCCGCCCACTTCCGTCCACGCCAGACCGGTCACCTGACCGACGCGGTTCTCACTATCGGCGCGGCCATAGTCGAAGCGCTGTACGCCGAGATAATCATGCAGATTCTCACCGTTAATTTCGATGTGTTTCAGCGATTTATCCAGCAGCAGTTGCTTAACGGCCTTGCGGCACAGCTTGGAGATTTCACGCTCCAGGCTACGTACCCCCGCTTCCCGCGTGTAGTAACGAATAATGCCGATAATGGCGCTATCGTCGACGGTCAGCTCGCCTTTCTTCAGCGCATTACGTTCGATCTGCTTCGGCAGCAGATGACGTTTGGCGATGTTCAGTTTTTCATCTTCGGTATAGCCGGAGAGACGAATCACTTCCATACGGTCCAACAGCGGCGCCGGAATGTTCATGGAGTTGGAAGTCGCCACGAACATCACGTCGCTGAGATCGTAATCCACTTCCAGATAGTGGTCGTTAAAGGCCACGTTCTGTTCCGGATCCAGCACCTCAAGCAACGCGGAAGCCGGGTCGCCGCGCATGTCGGAAGACATTTTGTCGATCTCGTCCAACAGGAACAGCGGGTTTTTGACCCCCACTTTCGCCATTTTCTGGATCAGTTTGCCCGGCATCGAGCCAATGTAGGTCCGACGATGACCGCGGATTTCCGCTTCATCGCGCACGCCGCCAAGCGCCATACGAACGTATTTCCGTCCGGTCGCTTTGGCGATGGATTGACCCAGCGAGGTTTTACCTACCCCCGGCGGTCCCACCAGACAAAGGATTGGCCCCTTGATTTTGTTCACCCGGCTCTGCACCGCGAGATATTCAAGGATGCGATCCTTCACGCGCTCCAGGCCATAGTGATCGGTATCGAGGATCTCCTGGGCCTGACGCAGGTCTTTTTTGACCTTACTGCGCGCATTCCACGGCACCTGCACCATCCAGTCGATGTAGCCACGCACGACGGTCGCTTCCGCAGACATCGGCGACATCATCTTCAGCTTCTGCAGTTCCGCTTCGGTTTTTTCTTTCGCCTCTTTCGGCATTTTCGCCGCGTCGATCTTACGCTTCAGCGCTTCGTTTTCGTCCGGGGCGTCGTCCATCTCGCCGAGTTCTTTCTGAATCGCTTTCATTTGCTCGTTCAGATAGTACTCGCGCTGGGATTTCTCCATCTGCTTTTTGACGCGGTTGCGAATGCGCTTCTCAACCTGCAGCAGATCGATTTCCGATTCCATCATCGCCATCAGATATTCCAGACGTTCGTTAACGTCGGACATCTCAAGCACAGACTGCTTGTCAGCCAGCTTCAGCGGCATGTGCGCCGCGATGGTATCCGCCAGGCGCGCCGGATCGTCGATGCTGTTCAGCGACGTCAGCACTTCCGGTGGGATCTTCTTGTTCAGCTTGATATAGCCTTCAAACTGGCTGATAGCGGTGCGAACCAGCACTTCCTGCTCGCGTTCGTCAATCGCCGGCGAGTCGAGATACTCCGCTTTCGCCGAGAAATGCTCGCCATTATCAGACAGCGCAGAAATGCGAGCACGCTGCAGCCCTTCGACCAGCACCTTCACGGTGCCGTCCGGCAGCTTCAGCATCTGCAAAATAGACGCCACGGTTCCAACGGTGAAAAGATCGTTTACACCCGGCTCATCCGTCGACGCTTCTTTCTGCGCAACCAGCATGATTTTTTTATCATGGTCCATGGCCGCTTCGAGGCAACGGATAGATTTTTCCCGCCCTACGAACAGGGGTATGACCATGTGCGGATAAACCACCACATCGCGCAATGGCAATACGGGGATTTCAATGCGTTCAGAACGCTCAGGATTCATAGAGCTCTCTCTTAGTTTAAAGTCCGCCAGGTAGCCGACGACGCCACACTCCACTGCATCGTCGTTAATATGTAATCCAGTATATGGGGATGTATTCCACACATTCAACGGCGGGAATGCAGGAAAAATAAAAGGGGAGATAAAATCCCCCCTTTTTGTTAACTGCTTGAGTGAAATGGTTAATTATTCACCAGATGCCTGCTGAGCTTCCGGTTTGCCGTAGATCAGCAGCGGTTTGCTCTGACCGGCGATAACCGACTCATCAATGACCACTTTTTCGACATCTTCCATCGAAGGCAGGTCATACATGGTATCCAGCAGCGCCGCTTCCACAATTGAGCGCAGGCCACGGGCGCCGGTTTTACGCGCCATCGCTTTCTTGGCGATAGCGTCCAGCGCTTCGTCGCGGAATTCGAGCTCTGCGCCTTCAAGGCTAAACAGCGCCTGATACTGCTTGGTCAGGGCGTTTTTCGGCTCTTTCAGGATCTGGATCAGGGCTTCTTCGCTCAGCTCGTTCAGGGTCGCCACTACCGGCAGACGGCCGATGAACTCCGGGATCAGACCAAACTTGATCAGATCTTCCGGCTCGACCTGAGCCAGCAGTTCCCCTTCGCTCGCTTTGTCGGACTTCGCTTTTACCGTCGCGCCAAAACCAATGCCGGAGCCGGTTTCCACACGGTGGGAAATCACTTTGTCCAGGCCAGCGAACGCGCCGCCGCAGATAAACAGGATCTTGGAGGTATCAACCTGCAGGAACTCCTGCTGCGGATGTTTACGCCCGCCCTGCGGCGGAACGGCGGCAACGGTCCCTTCGATAAGCTTCAGCAGCGCCTGCTGCACGCCTTCGCCTGAGACGTCGCGCGTAATCGACGGGTTATCGGATTTACGCGAAATTTTGTCGATTTCGTCGATATAAACGATGCCGCGCTGCGCTTTCTGCACGTCGTAATCGCACTTCTGCAGCAGTTTCTGAATGATATTTTCGACGTCCTCACCCACATAACCGGCTTCGGTCAGGGTGGTGGCGTCCGCCATGGTAAACGGCACATCCAGCAGGCGCGCCAGCGTTTCCGCCAGCAGCGTTTTACCGGAACCGGTCGGCCCGATCAGCAGGATGTTGCTTTTACCCAGCTCTACGCCATTGCTGGTATCGCCATTGCGCAGACGCTTGTAGTGGTTGTATACCGCGACCGCCAACACCTTCTTCGCCTGTTCCTGACCGATGACGTAGTCATCAAGGTGGTGGCGAATCTCGTGCGGCGTCGGCAGCGCGCTGCGCTCGCGGTGCGGCGCCACTTCTTTAATCTCTTCGCGAATGATGTCGTTACATAAATCAACGCATTCGTCGCAGATATACACGGATGGCCCGGCGATCAGCTTACGCACTTCATGCTGGCTTTTGCCGCAAAAAGAGCAATACAACAATTTGCCCGATCCATCTTTGCGTTTATCTGTCATGAGTCCAAACCTCTTTTTAAGTTCTTTGTGCCGCACACGACGACGCAAATGCCATTCTCAGGCGCAAGCCGCCATATAGCGTTGTGCCGCCCTTCATTAGTATATACACAAAATCCTTCGCGCTACATCGAGCCGGTAGCGAAGCCACCGGCCGCAAGCCTGCCAGACAAGCGGCCGAATAAAAGCCAACCGCTCGCACAGACGTGGCGAGAAGGATGAAGCGTAAAGCGGCACCCTTGCGCCTTGGGCATCAATTACGATGGGTCAAAATAGAGTCGACCAGCCCGTACTCCACGGCTTCCGCAGCAGACAGGAAGCGGTCACGCTCGGTGTCACGCTCAATCTGCTCAAGAGACTGGCCGGTATGATGCGCCATCAGCTCATTCATGCGTCCTTTCACCTTCAGGATTTCACGGGCGTGGATCTCAATATCCGTCGCCTGTCCCTGATAGCCGCCCAGCGGCTGGTGGATCATCACGCGGGAGTTCGGCAGGCAGAAGCGCTTGCCTTTCGCCCCGGCGGTCAGCAGGAACGCGCCCATAGAAGCGGCCTGCCCCATACAGATGGTGCTGACATCCGGCTTGATGAACTGCATGGTGTCATAAATCGACATCCCGGCGGTGATTACCCCGCCCGGAGAGTTAATGTACAGGTAAATGTCTTTTTCCGGGTTTTCCGCTTCCAGAAACAGCATCTGCGCCACGATCAGGTTTGCCATGTGGTCTTCGACCTGGCCGGTCAGAAAAATGACGCGTTCCTTAAGCAGACGGGAGTAGATATCAAAAGAACGTTCACCGCGTGAGGTCTGTTCAATGACCATCGGCACCAGGGCCATATGGGGTGCAAAGTTGTCTCGTTCGCCACTGTATGACATTTCCGTCTCCTGGAGTAATTTTAAAATACCTGCTGCACTGATTGTAACCTTACGGACGGATTATCAGCCACAGTTTCTATCCGCTGAATGCGTCACCGCCTCTTCAATACGCGTGCGATTGCGGATGCAGTTGCCTCCCCCGGTAATGGGGATGGTGTTGCCATATTTCAAGCATAACAAGCTTTTGCTGTAACGCTATCATGGTTAATGCGTTTTCGCACCGTGCCTGTGGCTATCATTATCTTAAAAAAAAACCCGCCGCCTTTCGGCAACGGGTTTTTGCTCGAACCTTAAACGATAGCGGCGAAATTACGCCTGCTGGTTCATCAGTTCGTTGAAGGAAGTGGCTTTTTCAGACACTTTGGCTTTCGCCAGCACGGCTTCAACAGCCTGCTCTTCCAGCGCCACGTTGCGCATGTTGTCCATCAGCTCTTTGTTCTTGCTGTAGAACTCAACGACTTCAGACGGATCTTCGTACGCAGAAGCCATCTCTTCGATCAGGGCTTTTACGCGCTCTTCGTCAGCTTTCAGCTCGTTGGTGCGGATCACTTCGCCCAGCAGCAGACCAACAACGACGCGACGTTTAGCCTGCTCTTCGAACAGCTCGCGCGGCAGTTCCAGAGCCTGTTTCTCGTTGCCGCCGAAACGCTGAGCAGCCTGACGACGCAGCACGTCGATTTCGCTGTCGATCAGGGCAGCCGGAACGTCGATCTCGTTGGCTTTAACCAGACCTTCGATAGCCTGAGACTTCACGCGGTTACGCACAGCGCCTTTCAGCTCGCGTTCCATATTTTTACGCACTTCAGCGCGCAGGCCAGCGACGGAACCATCTTCCACGCCGAAACGTTTGATGAACTCTTCGGTCAGCTCAGGCAGTTCACGCTCTTCGACTTTCTTCAGGTTGATAACGAACTTAGCCGCTTTACCTTTCAGGTTTTCTGCGTGGTACTCTTCCGGGAAGGTCACGTCGATGGTGAACTCTTCACCCGCTTTGTGGCCTTTGATACCGTCTTCGAAGCCCGGGATCATGCGACCCTGGCCCATCGCCAGTACGAAGTCAGAGGCTTTGCCGCCTTCGAACTCTTCGCCGTCAACAGAACCGGTGAAGTCGATGGTTACGCGATCTTCAGCGTCAACCGCGCCTTCTTTTTCTTTCCAGGTCGCCTGCTGCTTGCGCAGAGTTTCCAGCATGGTATCAACGTCAGCGTCGGTGACTTCAACAACCGGTTTTTCAACTTCGATCGCGTCCAGACCCTGCAGTTCAACTTCCGGATACACTTCGAACTCTACCGCGTAGGTGAAGTCTTCGCCCAGTTTGTATTCGCCCGGAACGTAGTTCGGCGCGCCGGCCGGATTGATTTTTTCTTTGATGATCGCGTCAACGAAATGACGGCTCATCAGGTCGCCCAGCACGTCCTGGCGAACGGAAGCGCCATAGCGCTGAGCAACAATATTCATCGGCACTTTGCCTTTACGGAAGCCGTCAATGCGAACTTTTTTCGCTACGTTGACCAGCTCGCTTTTGACAGCATTCTCGATGCTGTCAGCGGCGATAGTAATCGTTACACGGCGCCCAAGGCCCTGAGTGGTTTCAACTGAAACTTGCATCTTGTTACCTCAAAAAAATCACAGTGCTCGGTCAACTCTGGAAGCGCGTGTAGGTGGCTTCGCAGAACCGGGATGCCCTCTTCAAATCAGAAACACATTCCCTGTCGTCAGAATCATCCCGAAGACATTCATATATAAGACGCGGCATTATAGCGGCATCACTTTTGTGAGTCGAGAACGGTTGTCGCCTGATGCTGCGGCATTTTTCACATTTCCCGCTCAAATTTGCCCGCAAAAGCGCTGACTTTGCGCATTTTCCAGGCAAAACAAAACGGCCCGTAGGCCGTTTTTGCTAAATCTGCAAGCAACATACTGGAAAAGCGCCAGCGGTTGCAAATGGGATTTCTAAGCGATACTCCCTGCGCCGCGGCACGGCGGCGAAGCAAATACCGTATCCTGTAATGCTTCCCATTCTTTAATCGTGTAGGTGTGCAGCGCCAGGGCATGCACCGTATTCGACAGCTCCTCGGTTAGCGTGCCGTAGATCATACGGTGGCGATTGAGGAAACGCTCGCCAGTGAAGCGATCGCTCACTAACACCACTTTAAAATGACTTTCAGAGCCCGCAGGGACGTTGTGACGATAACTTTCATCCACGACTTCGAGATACATCGGGTCGAACGCTGCTCTAAGTTTTGCTTCGATCTGTTCACGTATCATCATGAATTTTCTCCTCCGACAACGCTGAGATGCCGCCACTCCATTTAAATGTTAGCCGCTTTTACCGCTTCCATTAGGAGAAAACAACAAAAAATTAGCATTGTTCTGATATTTTCATTCAAAAGTATCACGTTTACTGGCTCTGGTCGCCAGATCCGTCGGGGAACGAGCCATTAACCGTGGCGGGACGCTCAGAAAACCGCCAGCACGATGGATTTACACGCGTTGCCACTTCCCCTTGCCGTTGGCAATGCTATGATGGCGGTAATTTTCCTTATAACAACACCATGCGTTGAGACCTGAACATGCTTAAGAAGATTCTTTTCCCGTTGGTCGCCATGTTTATGCTGGCAGGATGCGCCACGCCGCCGACCACCATTGAAGTATCGCCGAAAATCACGCTGCCGCAGCAGGATCCAAGCCTGATGGGCGTGACCGTCAGCATCAACGGCGCCGATCAGCGTCCGGACCAGGCGCTGGCGAAAGTGACGCGTGACAATCAGCTGGTCACTCTCACCGCCTCCCGCGATCTGCGCTTCCTGCTGCAGGAAGTGCTGGAGAAACAGATGACGTCTCGCGGCTACATGATTGGCCCGAACGGCGCGGTCGATCTGCAGATCATCGTCAACAAACTCTATGCTGACGTCTCTCAGGGTAACGTGCGCTATAACATCGCCACCAAAGCCGATATCGCCATCATCGCCACCGCGGCAAACGGCACGAAAATGACCAAAAACTACCGCGCCAGCTACTCCGTTGAAGGCGCCTTCCAGGCCTCGAACAAAAACATCGCTGATGCCGTCAACAGCGTCCTGACCGATACCATCGCCGATATGGCGCAGGACACCAGCATCCACGATTTCATCAAGCAAAACGCGCGTTAATGCTATCGCGAACCCGGCCTCCGCCGGGTTCGTGCTTTATGCTATGTCCAGCCATTACTTACGCATTTTTCAGCAGCCGAAATCAGCCATTTTGCTGATCCTTGGCTTCGCCTCCGGTCTGCCGCTGGCTCTCACCTCCGGTACCCTGCAGGCCTGGATGACGGTGGAAAATATCGATCTGAAAACGATCGGTTTTTTCTCGCTCGTCGGCCAGGCCTATGTCTTTAAATTCCTCTGGTCCCCGCTGATGGACCGCTACACGCCGCCGTTTCTTGGGCGTCGTCGCGGCTGGCTGTTGACCACCCAGGTATTACTCCTGCTGGCGATCGCGGCGATGGGCTTTCTTGAGCCGGTCACCCAATTACGCTGGATGGCGGCGCTGGCGGTGGTGATCGCCTTCTGCTCGGCGTCGCAGGATATTGTGTTCGACGCCTGGAAAACCGACGTGTTGCCAGCAGAAGAGCGTGGCGCCGGCGCCGCGATCAGCGTGCTGGGCTATCGCCTGGGGATGCTGGTCTCCGGTGGACTAGCCCTGTGGCTTGCCGACCGCTATCTCGGCTGGCAGGGGATGTACTGGCTGATGGCGGCGCTGCTGGTACCCTGTATTATCGCCACGCTGCTGGCGCCCGAACCGAGCGACGTTATCCCGGTTCCCAGATCGCTCGAGCAGGCGGTAGCCGAACCGCTGCGCGATTTTTTCGGCCGCAACAACGCCTGGCTGATTCTGCTGCTCATCGTCCTTTATAAGCTTGGCGATGCGTTTGCCATGAGCCTGACCACCACCTTCCTGATCCGCGGCGTGGGATTTGACGCTGGCGAAGTGGGAATGGTGAACAAAACCTTAGGCCTGTTCGCCACCATTCTCGGCGCCCTGTACGGCGGCGTCCTGATGCAGCGGCTGACGCTGTTTCGGGCACTGCTCATTTTCGGTTTGCTGCAGGGGGTCTCTAACGCCGGCTACTGGCTGCTGTCGATTACCGATAAGCACCTCTATTCCATGGCGACCGCGGTATTCTTTGAAAACCTGTGCGGGGGAATGGGGACGGCGGCATTTGTCGCGCTGCTGATGACGCTATGTAATAAGTCGTTCTCCGCCACCCAGTTCGCGCTGCTCTCGGCGCTCTCTGCGGTCGGTCGCGTATACGTTGGGCCGATTGCCGGCTGGTTTGTCGAGGCTCACGGCTGGTCGACCTTCTATCTCTTCTCTGTCGTTGCGGCGGTGCCGGGGATTGCCCTATTGCTGCTGTGCCGGCAAACGCTTGAGCATACCCAACGCACCGCAAGCTTTATGCCGCGTAGCGAGTTCCCGCAGGCCTATGCGCTGGCGCTGGGGATCCTGACTCTGGGCTGCCTGCTGCTCGCGGTGTGGCTGGCGCTGCTGATCCTCAACGCGCTGGATTATACGTCGTTCTCCTTCCTGTCCGGCCTGCTGGAGGTTGCCGCGCTCACCGCCGTCGGCGGGATTTTGTTCGGCGGCCTGCTTGACTATCTGGCGCTGCGTAAAACCCGCCTGATTTAAGGATCCAGCCTCATTATTAGCCGTTGTAATTACGAAACGTAATTATAACGGCTTATTAACGCTTTTATATTGTCCGCCGCGCTATTTGTTGTTTTGTGCGTTTTTGATTTCTGGAAATTATTGACAGTTTTCGTTCGATTCTTTAAATAATTTAACCGATTCAGCTCCGGGGATTTTATTTTTCGTTTTCACAATGTCTTTTATTTGATAATTAAATGTTAAACAATTGTTCTAATTTGTGGGTGGTTATGCCCATTAGCCGCTAAGCACTCCTTTTCTTATCCCTTTCGTTATCAATCCCGCGAAAATCAGGCTTTGCAAGCGATTAAGTAACACTACGTTACATATGTGACAAACCAAGCAGAAGCCGCTAACACAGAACTGACAGAGATCCAATCATGTTTACAGTAATGCAACCTTACCGTAAAATGCCCATACACTTTAAACGCCACCAGATCCCGTGGAATTGAGGTCGTTCAATGAGACTCAGGAAATACAATAAAAGTTTGGGATGGATGTCATTAATCGCAGGTACTGTATTACTCAGTGGTTGTGATTCTGCACTCCTTGACCCAAAAGGACAGATTGGACTGGAGCAACGCTCTTTGATTCTGACGGCCTTCGGCCTGATGATGATTGTCGTTATTCCCGCCGTCTTGATGGCAGTAGGATTTGCCTGGAAGTATCGCGCGAGCAATAAAGATGCGAAGTATAGCCCGAACTGGTCACACTCCAACAAAGTGGAAGCTGTGGTCTGGACGGTACCTATTCTGATCATCCTGTTCCTGGCCGTTCTGACCTGGAAAACCACTCACGCACTGGAACCAAGCAAACCGCTTGTCCATGACGAGAAGCCAATCACCATCGAAGTCGTATCGATGGACTGGAAATGGTTCTTTATCTATCCGGAACAGGGTATTGCTACCGTTAACGAAATCGCCTTCCCGGCGAACGTACCGGTACACTTCAAAGTGACCTCTAACTCGGTGATGAACTCGTTCTTTATTCCGCGCTTAGGTAGCCAGATTTATGCAATGGCCGGTATGCAGACTCAGCTGCACCTCATTGCTGACGAAGCTGGTACTTATGACGGTATCTCCGCTAGCTACAGTGGCCCGGGCTTCTCAGGTATGAAGTTCAAAGCGATTGCCACCCCGGATCGGGCGACTTTCGATCAGTGGGTTGCAAAAGCCAAACAGTCTCCGAACTCCATGGACTCCATGGCCGCGTTCGAGAAAGTGGCTGTGCCTAGCGAATACAACAAAGTGGAATATTTCTCTAACGTGAAACCGGATCTGTTCAAAGATGTTGTGAACAAATTCATGTCTCACGAGAGCATGAACATGTCTAAACCTGAAGGCGAGCACGCTGCTCACGACGGGATGGAAGGCATGGACATGAGCCACGCGGAAACCGCTCACTAAGGGGCCGAGGAAGAAAACGATGTTCGGAAAACTTACACTGGATGCAGTGCCCTACCACGAACCTATTATCGTGGTAACGGTGGCTGCGATTATCATTGGGGGACTGGCGCTTCTGGCAGCCATCACTTACTTCGGTAAGTGGTCCTACCTATGGAACGAGTGGCTGACTTCTGTCGACCACAAACGTCTCGGTATCATGTACGTTATCGTGGCAATCGTCATGCTGCTGCGTGGCTTTGCTGACGCCATCATGATGCGTAGCCAGCAGGTGCTGGCTTCGGCCGGGGAAGCCGGCTTCCTGCCGCCTCATCACTACGATCAGATCTTTACCGCCCACGGCGTTATCATGATCTTCTTCGTGGCGATGCCGTTTGTTATCGGTCTGATGAACCTGGTGGTTCCGCTTCAGCTCGGCGCGCGCGACGTAGCCTTCCCGTTCCTCAACAACCTGAGCTTCTGGTTCACCGTTGTGGGCGTGATTCTGGTTAACCTGTCTCTGGGCGTTGGTGAGTTCGCGCAGACCGGTTGGCTGGCCTATCCGCCGCTGTCGGGAATTGAGTACAGTCCTGGCGTAGGGGTTGATTACTGGATTTGGGCGCTGCAGCTCTCCGGTATCGGTACTACCCTGACCGGTATTAACTTCTTCGTGACCATTATCAAGATGCGCGCCCCGGGCATGACCATGTTCAAGATGCCAGTATTCTCCTGGGCATCTCTGTGCGCTAACATCCTGATTATCGCCTCGTTCCCAATTCTGACCGTCACCATCGCGCTGCTGACCCTGGATCGTTACCTGGGCACCCATTTCTTTACCAACGATATGGGTGGCAACATGATGATGTACATCAACCTGATTTGGGCCTGGGGTCACCCGGAAGTGTACATCCTGGTTCTGCCGGTGTTCGGGGTCTTCTCCGAAATCGCCGCGACCTTCTCGCGTAAGCGTCTGTTCGGTTACACCTCTCTGGTATGGGCAACCGTCTGTATTACCGTTCTGTCGTTCATCGTTTGGCTGCACCACTTCTTCACCATGGGTGCTGGCGCGAACGTAAACGCCTTCTTCGGTATTACTACCATGATTATCGCGATCCCGACCGGGGTTAAGATCTTCAACTGGCTGTTCACCATGTATCAGGGTCGCATCGTCTTCAACTCGGCGATGATGTGGACTATCGGCTTTATCGTGACCTTCTCCGTAGGTGGGATGACCGGCGTGCTGCTGGCGGTACCGGGCGCGGACTTCGTTCTGCACAACAGCCTGTTCCTGATTGCGCACTTCCATAACGTTATCATCGGCGGCGTAGTGTTCGGTTGCTTCGCAGGTCTGACCTACTGGTGGCCGAAAGCCTTTGGCTTCACCCTGAACGAAACCTGGGGCAAACGCGCTTTCTGGTTCTGGATCATCGGCTTCTTCGTGGCGTTTATGCCGCTGTACGTGCTGGGCTTCATGGGTATGACCCGTCGTCTGAGCCAGCAGATCGATCCGCAGTTCCACCCGATGCTGGTTATTGCAGCTTGCGGTGCGGCGCTGATCGCCTGCGGTATTCTGTGCCAGCTGATTCAGTTCTACGTGTCTATTCGCGACCGCGATCAGAACCGTGACCTGACCGGTGACCCGTGGGGTGGCCGTACGCTGGAGTGGGCAACCTCTTCTCCACCGCCGTTCTACAACTTCGCTATCGTTCCTCAGGTTCACGAACGTGATGCCTTCTGGGAAATGAAAGAGAAAGGTGAAGCGTACAAACAGCCTGCTCACTATGAAGAAATTCATATGCCGAAAAACAGCGGCGCCGGCATCGTGATTGCCGCCTTCGCTACGGTATTTGGTTTCGCCATGATCTGGCATATCTGGTGGATGGCGATCGCCAGCTTCATCGGCATCGTAGCGACCTGGATTATTAAGAGCTTTGACGAGGACGTGGATTACTACGTACCGGTTGCAGAAGTCGAAAAACTGGAAAAACAGCATTTCGATGAGATTAACAAAGCAGGGCTGAAAAATGGCAACTGATACTCTTGCGCATACTGCCCACGCGCATGAACACGGGCACCATGATACAGGACCGATGAAGGTATTCGGTTTCTGGATCTACCTGATGAGCGACTGCATTATCTTCGCTACGCTGTTTGCTACCTATGCCGTTCTGGTGAACGGCACGGCCGGCGGACCGACGGGCAAAGATATTTTCGAACTGCCGTTCGTTCTGGTTGAAACCGCACTGCTGCTGTTCAGCTCCATCACCTACGGCATGGCGGCTATCGCCATGTACAAAAACAACAAAAGCCAGGTGGTTTCCTGGCTGGCGTTGACCTGGTTGTTTGGCGCCGGATTCATCGGGATGGAAATCTATGAATTCCATCACCTGATCATGGAAGGCTTTGGTCCGGATCGTAGTGGCTTCCTGTCCGCGTTCTTCGCGCTGGTCGGCACCCACGGTCTGCACGTGACCTCCGGTCTTATCTGGATGGCGGTGCTGATGTTCCAGGTTTCACGTCGTGGCCTGACCAGCACTAACCGCACGCGTATCCTGTGCCTGAGCCTGTTCTGGCACTTCCTGGACGTCGTGTGGATCTGCGTGTTCTCGGTTGTCTATCTGATGGGGGCGATGTAATGAGTCATTCTACCGATCATAGCGGCGCTTCTCACGGCAGCGTGAAGAGCTACATGACAGGATTTATCCTGTCCATCATCCTGACGGTCATTCCGTTCGCCATGGTGATGAGTGGCTCCGCCTCGCATGCGGTTATCCTTGGCACCATTCTGGTGACCGCTGTGGTGCAGATCGTGGTACACCTCGTGTACTTCCTGCATATGAACAGCAAGTCCGATGAAGGTTGGAACCTGACCGCATTTATCTTCACCGTAATCATCATTGCGATCGTGGTTGTCGGCTCCATCTGGATTATGTGGAACCTGAACTACAACATGATGATGCACTAAGAGCGGCGAGTATGTTTAAGCAATACCTGCAAGTAACGAAACCAGGCATTATTTTTGGCAACCTGATCTCCGTGATCGGCGGTTTCCTGCTGGCCTCCAAAGGCCACATCGACTATCCGCTGTTCGTCTGGACGCTCCTTGGAGTATCCCTGGTGGTCGCCTCGGGTTGTGTATTCAACAACTACATCGACCGGGACATCGATCGTAAGATGGAACGGACGAAAAACCGGGTGCTGGTCAAAGGGCTGATCTCGCCAGAAGCTTCGCTGGTGTACGCCACCTTGCTGGGTATTGCTGGCTTCATGCTGCTGTGGTTCGGCGCTAACCCGCTGGCCTGCTGGCTGGGGGTGATGGGGTTCGTGGTTTATGTCGGCGTCTACAGCCTGTACATGAAACGCCACTCCGTCTACGGCACGCTGATTGGCTCACTCTCCGGCGCTGCGCCGCCGGTGATTGGCTACTGCGCGGTCACCGGTGATTTCGACAGCGGTGCGGCGATCCTACTGGCTATCTTTAGCCTGTGGCAGATGCCTCACTCCTACGCCATCGCGATTTTCCGCTTTAAGGATTATCAGGCGGCGAATATTCCGGTGCTGCCGGTGGTGAAAGGCATTTCGGTCGCCAAAAACCATATTACGCTGTACATCGTCGCCTTTGCCGTGGCAACCCTGATGCTCTCGCTGGGCGGCTACGCCGGGTATAAATACCTGGTCGTGGCGGCAGCGGTCAGCGTCTGGTGGCTGGGCATGGCGCTGCGTGGCTATAAAGTGGCCGATGATAAAGTCTGGGCGCGTAAGCTGTTCGTCTTTTCTATCGTCGCCATCACCGCGCTGTCCGTGATGATGTCCGTTGACTTTATGGTGCCGGATTCACATAGTCTGCTGGCTTACGTGAGATAATTACGCACTCCCGTACGATCTAAAGCCCCGTATTTACGGGGCTTTTTCTTTCCTGTTTCATCATCGCTTTCTTTCTCATTTCATACTTCCCTCCCCTCTTCCGACGCTTTCCCGCTATCTTTCATATCAAAAAATGAGGAAAAATTGAGCCAGCACACACCGGGCATCACTCGCGCCGCACGGTCCTGCGATGCTACCTTTCGCCGGGGCTCTTGCCCCTTTGGGAAATAATCACTACAAGGAATTGCAATGAAAGAGTTAACACTGAACGAAATGGAGTATATCTCCGGTGGCTTTAATCTGTTCGGCGCAGCCAGCGGCTTCGCCAGCTTTGTCGCCAACTCTGGCGTCGGCTTCACCTCTTTTGTTCTGACCTCCGGCACCGCATTTGCCTCCTTCGTCGGCGACAGCGCGATGGCGTTTGGTTCCTTCCTGACCGGACAGTCAAACTGGGAAACCTTTGTGACCGCCGGAAAGGAAAACTGGGGAAGCTTTGTTAACACCGCCGGCAACAGCTGGAATACTTTCGTGAATAACGCGGCCAGCGACTGGAACACCTTTCTGACCAAAGCGTCGGCCTAAGCGACGTCTATCTTAGGGCAGCGCCACTGGCTGCCCTGTTTAACCCACCAGCATCGCCTGCGCGCTGTAGAGCAGATCGAGGTGATCGCGGCATAACGCTTCCAGCGAAGTGCGCGATTGATGACTGGTCAGACTCAGCGCCCCCCACCAGGTCCCTTCCCTGTCGGTTAACGGCACCGCCAGCACCAGCATGCCAATCTCAAACTCCTGCTCAATAGTGGCGTATCCCTGGCGCCGTACCTGGGCGATTTTCTCCATCAGCGACGCAATATCGGTCACCGTATAGGGGGTACGTTGTTCCCGGGTTATGCGCTGCAGGACGGTCTCACACTCTGCTTCCGGCAGCGAAGCCAGCCACAATCGCCCCCCGGCGGTACAGAAAATGGGCACCCGCTCCCCAAGCCGCACCGACGTAGAGTTGAACGGCGTATGCCGACTGCGGGCGATATAGACCAGTTCATCTTCATCCACCACCCCCACCGAGGCGTGCTCTTCGGTCCGGCTGGCAATGTATTCGACAATCGGCCGTACCATGCGAGGAAACTGCGCCGAATCGACATAGGCCTGGCCAAGCCGCAGCGTCTTTGGGGTAAGCCAGTAATAGCGCCCGTCGGTTTGCAGATATCGCTCATGCAGGAGCGTCAGCAGAAAACGTCGCGCGGCGCTTTGCGTCAGGCCGCTCATTTTCGCCGTCTGGGCGACGGTGAGCTTTGGGCAGGTTTTGGAAAAAAGCTGAATTAGCGCCAGCCCTTTTTGTAAACCGACGATCAGATCGCGTGGATGAATGGTGTTTTGCATATTCGCTCACATTTTTGCAACATCATTATCGATTTCCTGCGATTATCGCAGCGTTCGTGCGATTAACAACCGACATGTCCGAATTCTGCGTTGTCGCTCCCAGCTTCCACTGAAATACTTTCACAACATTCATTTAACAAATGAGGTTTGAAATGGTCAGTGGAACTACCCAGGTTGTCGCCGTGATTGGTCATCCGATCGCCCAGGTGAAATCACCGGATAACTTCAACCGCTACTTTGCCGAACAGCACATGGACAGCGTCATGATCCCGTTGGATATCGTCCCGGACGCGGTGGCCGCCTACCTCAACGCCCTGCGCGGCTGGCAGAACATGACCGGCGTGCTGGTGACGGTGCCGCATAAACAACGCGCCGCCGCGCTGGTCGACGACCTCACGCCGCGCGCCCGCCGACTCAACGCCGTCAATGTGATCCGCAAGCTGGCGGATGGCCGCCTGCAGGGCGATATGCTGGACGGCGTCGGCTTTCAGCTCGCCGCCGAGGCGCAGGGTTTTCAGCCGGCAGGTAAGCAGGCGCTGCTCTCCGGTTGCGGCGGCGTCGGCAGCGCCATCGCCTGGGGACTGTGCGAGGCGGGGATCCGTCGGCTGGCCCTGCACGATCAAACCCCGGCCACCCGGCAGCGCCTGCATGACCTTCTGGCTGAGGCCTTTCCGGCGGTGCAACTGAGCGCGCTGCCAGACACCCTTTACGGCCTCGATCTACTGGTTAATGGCTCACCGGCCGGCATGGCCGGATTTGATGAGCTGCCTCTACCGCAGGCGCTTCTGGATACGCTCGACAGCGCCACTCATGTGGCCGACGTTGTCACCGCCCCGGTGATGACGCCGTTGCTCACTTTCGCCGCCGCCCGTGGTTGCAAAGTACAGACCGGGCCGGAAATGGCGCTGGCGCAGATGAGGCTGATGGGCCAGTTTATCGGCGCCATCCCGCAGGCGCAGGGAGCGGCGGCATGAAGAGCTGGGATGTGATCGTCATCGGCAGCGGCGCGGCCGGTTTTGCCGCCGCGGTCACCGCCTGCTGTAAAGGGCTGTCGGTGCTGATGCTGGAGAAAGCCGGCCAGTTCGGCGGCACCTCGGCCATCTCCGGCGGCGCCGTGTGGCTGCACGATACCGACCAGGCGCGCGCCGAGGGCAAAAGCGGTAGCGCCGAGGCGATGAAAACCTACCTGCGAACCATTATCGGCGAGGGCCAGTACCGTGAAGATCTCGCCGAAGCGTTTGTCAGCGCCGGGCGGGAGGCGCTGGCCTTTCTCGAGCGTGAGGGGGCAGTAAAGTACAGCCTGCGTCCGCTCTCGCCCGATTACTATCCGGATGAACCCGGCGCAGTCGACGTCGGGCGCGCGCTGGAGGTGGTGGAGTATGACGGCCGTGAACTGGGGGACGCGTTTCGCGACCTGCGTTCGCCGCCGCCGGGGATGCTGCTGTTTGGCGGGATGATGGTCAACCGCGTCGATATTCAACATTTTCTCGACATGCGCCGCTCGCTGCGCTCCCTGGCCCATTGCACCCGGCTGCTGCTGCGCTATGCCCGCGACCGGGTGAAGTACCCTCGCGGTACCCGCCTGGCGATGGGCAATGCGCTGATTGCCCGCATGGCGACTACGGCGCTGCGTAAAGGCATGAACCTGCGGCTGAATGTCAATGTTCTGACGCTGTGCGAAGCGCAAGGCGCGGTCCGCGGGGTGGAGATTGAGTATCAGGGGCAAAAAGAGACGCTGCACGCCCGCCGCGGGGTGGTGCTGGCAGCAGGCGGCTTCGCCGCGGGCGCGCTGGCGGCGCGCTATCGGCCGCACACCCGCGAACACTTCACCATGTCGCCGCCGGCCAATGATGGCGCCGCGCTGCGTCTCGCGGCGGCGCTTAACGCTCGCGAGGGAGCCGATCGGCCATCCAACTTTTTCTGGGCGCCGGTATCGGTGCTGACCCGGGCCGACGGCAGCGAGGAGCGCTTCCCCCATCTGGTAACCGATCGCGCAAAACCGGGCGTGATTGCCGTCAATCAGCGGGCGGTACGCTTCGTCAACGAGTCCAGTTCCTATCACCATTTCGCCAGCGCAATGCAGGATGCAGCGGAAAATGCCCCCTGTTTTTTACTCTGCGACGCCCAGGCGATGAAGCGTTATGGCCTCGGACTGGCGCGCCCGGCGCCGGTCAATAATGACGCCCTGGTCGCCGCCGGCTATCTGCACAAAGCCGATACCCTGGCCGCGCTGGCGCAACAGCTTGGTCTGGATGCCCAAACCCTGAGCGAGACGGTAGCCCGCTACAACCGCGACGCCGCGCAGGGCGTGGATCGGGAATTTGCTAAAGGCGGCAACAGCTATAACCGGGCGATGGGCGATCCGGGCCATCAGCCTGACGCCTGTAATGCCCCCCTGCTCAGCGCGCCGTTCTATGCCATCAAACTTTATACCGGCGATCTGGGGACCTCACGGGGCCTGGTCACCACCGCCGATGCCCAGGTCGTCAATACCCAAGGAAACCCCATCCCGGGGCTGTACGCGGTGGGAAACGACATGGATTCGCTGATGGCCGGCACCTATCCGGGCCCCGGCATCACCCTCGGCCCGGGGCTGACGTTTGGCTATCTCGCCGCCTGCCATCTGGCACAACACTCCACCCACTAATCAGGAAAACATCATGATCTACGAAAAACGCACGTACACCATCAATCCGCTGAAAATGGCCGACTGGCTGGCGCTGTACCAAAGCGATGCCCTGGCGGTGCAAACCGACCATCTCGGCCAGCTAATCGGCTTCTTTTTTACCGAGATCGGCGTGGTCAATCAGGTAGTGCACATCTGGGCTTATGAAAGCCTGGACGATCGTCTGGTGCGCCGCGCGCGGATGGCCCAGGACGAACGCTGGCAGACCTTCTCGCGTAAAAATCGCGAACTGGCCGCCGTGGAACGCCTCGAGTCGGTGCTGATGCGCCCCACCGCTTTTTCACCTCTGCAGTAAGGAGTCCAACATGAGCGGGCCTGTGAAGGTGGATGTGCTGGTGGTCGGCTCCGGCGCCGCGGGGCTCTCTGCCGCGGTGACTGCGGCGATGCACGGCGCCAGCGTCATGGTGGCGGAGAAAGCGTCAGTGCTCGGCGGAACCAGCGCCTGGTCCGGCGGCTGGCTGTGGATCCCCCGCAACCCGCTGGCGCGGGCGGAGGGCATCGACGAAGCAGCCGACGCGCCGCTGACCTATCTGCAGCATGAGATGGGGGGCGAAGCCGCCGATATTCGTCTGCAAACCTTCCTGCGTTACGGGCCGGAGATGGTGGAATTTTTCCATCAGCGGACGGCGGTGCAGTTTCTCTCGGGCAGCGCCATGCCGGACTTTCACCCGTCGCCGGGTGCGGCGAACGGTGGGCGGTCGGTCACCGCGCAACCCTACGATGGCCGCCTGCTCGGCGACTGGCTCCATCGCCTGCGTCCGCCGCTGGAAACCATTAGCCTGGGCGGGATGGGCATCGCCGGCGGCGCGGATATGGCGCATTTTTTCAATGCCACCCGCTCGCCGCGCTCCGCGCTGTATGCTGCCCGCCGCCTGCTGCGCCACGGCTGGCAGCGGCTACGCGCCGGACGGGGGCAGCATCTGGTCAATGGCAATGCGCTGGTCGCCCGTCTGCTGCGATCCGCCCTCGACGCCGGCGTGCGTTTTCAGCTCAATGCCCCGGTGGTCCGGCTGCTGCAGGGTCCGCCGGGCGTGTCCGGCGCGGTGTTGCGCAGCGACGGCGGGGAGATTCACGTCGAAGCTGGCGCAGGTGGTGCCCCACGCGGCGGAGGGTTACGGCCATTTCTCCGCCGCACCGCCGGACAATCAGGGCGAGGGGATCAGGCTTGGCGAATCCGTCGGCGGCCAGTTCGACACTTCCCTGCGCCACCCGCTGGCCTGGGCGCCGGTGTCCCGCGTCACTCTGGCCAGCGGCCAGCAGCTAATGTTTCCTCATCTGGTGGAGCGCGCCAAACCCGGGGTGATCGCCGTTCTGCCCAACGGCAAACGTTTTGTTAACGAGGCCGACTCTTATCATGACGTTATCGCCGCCCTGCTGGCGGCCACACCCGCGGGCGACACGCCACAGGCGTGGCTGCTGGCCGATCGTCGTACGCTGCGTCGCTACGGCCTGGGCCACGCCAGACCGTTCCCGTTCACCCCCACCGCCTGGCTGCGTACCGGCTATCTGCAGCGAGGAAACACCCTGGCGGAGCTGGCGAAGCAGTGCGCTATCGACGCCAATGCGCTGGCGGAAACCGTTGAACGCTTTAACCACTTCGCCAGCACTGGCGAAGACGTCGATTTTCACCGCGGGGCATCAGCCTATAACCGCGCCCAGGGTGACCATCAGGTGACGCTCGGACCGCTGCGCGAAGGGCCGTTCTACGCGGTGCGCATTCTGCCCGGCTCGCTGGGCACCTTCAGCGGATTGCAAACCGACGAACACGCCCGGGTGCTGGATGAACAGCAGCAGCCGATACCGGGTCTGTACGCCATCGGCAACGACATGTCGAGCGTGATGCGCGGCTATTACCCCAGCGGAGGGATCACCCTCGGGCCCGCCATGACCTTCGGCTATCTGGTGGGTAAAAATCTGGCAGAAAAAACAAATATAAACAATAACATAGTTTGATTTCCACGAATGGATGCACCCTAACTCTCTTCACCTGCAACTGTACCGGAGCCCTTTATGAACAAGCGTACCCTATCGCTCGCCGCGCTGACCCTGCTCGATGTCCCTCCCCCCGAACAGGTGCGGATTGCGGCCAGAACCGGTTTTACCCACGTTGGACTGCGACTGCTCCCCGCCACACCGACCGACCCGGACTACGACATGCTGGGCGATACCCCGGCCGTCCGGGCGACGCTCGCCGCGTTGATGGAAACTGGCATCCGCGTGTCGGACGTGGAGATCGTCCGCCTGACCCCCGGGTTTACCCTCGACGATCGGCTGCAGCGTTTTATGGAGACCGCCGCGCGTCTTGGCGCCGGACAGGTGTTAGTCGCCGGCAATGATGACAACCTTCAGCGCAGCGCTGACAACCTCGCCATCCTCGCCGCGGCCGGTCGTCCATTTGGGCTGACCATGAATCTTGAGCCGATGCCCTGGACCCAGTTGCGCAACATCGCCGCAGCGCAAGCACTAATCGCCGCCAGCGGGCGGGAAGATATCGGCATTCTGGTGGACGCTCTCCATTTCTGGCGCGCGGGAGAATCGCTCGCCGCCCTCTCCAGCCTGCCCGCGCATCATCTCAACTATATGCAACTCTGCGATGGCGCGGCGCAGAGGCCGGAGAGCGAGCAGGAACTTATCCGCCAGGCCCGCTCGGCGCGCAACGTGCCGGGGGAAGGCGGTCTGGATCTGCATGGTCTGATGTCGGCCCTGCCGGCGACCCTGCCGGTCTCTCTCGAAGTGCCGCTTGACGGCGAGCAAGGCGCCCTGCCGCCTCTTCAGCGGGCGCAGTTACTGTTCGATGCCGCGCAGCCCTACCTGCGCGCCTGCGCATAAGGAATACGCTATGACACAGACTCAACGCCTGGATGTCAGAGAGTTAATAAATCGTAACCCGCTGAGCCGATTTCAGAAGCTGATTATATTTCTCGGCTTTTGCGTCATCGCTCTCGATGGTTTTGATATCGCGATCATGGGCTTTATCGCCCCGACGCTAAAGCTGGAATGGGGGGTAAGCAACCACCAGCTGGGTCTGGTGATCAGCGCCGCGCTGATCGGCCTCGCGCTGGGGGCGATTTTCTCCGGCCCGCTCGCCGACTGGCTGGGACGTAAGAAAATCATCATCAACAGCGTTTTCTTCTTCGGTTTCTGGACCATCGCCACCGCCTTCTCGCACAACGTAGAACAGATGATGTTCTTTCGCTTTATGACTGGCCTCGGGCTGGGCGCCGCGATGCCGAATATCGGGACGCTGGTGTCGGAATACGCCCCGGAACGCCAGCGTTCATTTATTATCACCGTCATCTTTTGCGGCTTCACCTTCGGTGCGGCGGCGGGAGGATTTTCGGCATCGTGGCTGATCCCCCAGTTTGGCTGGCACTCACTGATGGCGCTCGGCGGTATTCTGCCGCTGCTGTTTGCCCCCCTGCTCATCTGGCTGCTGCCGGAATCGGTTCGTTTTCTGGTGATCAAACAAGCGCCCGCGGCGCGCATACGCGCCATTCTTAACCGTCTCTATCCCGGACAAATCAGCGACAATGTGAGGTTTATCCTACCGGCGCAGCCAGCGGCCGGCAACGCGATGCGCATTGTCCTCTCCCGCCAGTACGGTTTCGGCTCGCTGATGCTATGGCTGGTCTACTTTATGGGGCTGTTCCTGGTCTATATCCTCGGCAGCTGGCTGCCAACGCTGGTTAAAGCGGTAGGGATGACCGTTAGCCAGGCGGCCATCATGACGGCGATCTACCAGGCGGGCGGCACCCTCGGCTCGTTGTTTGCCGGCTGGCTGATGGACAGGATCAACCCCCATCGCGCGCTGGGGATAATCTACGCCGTTGGCGGCCTGTTCACCATGGCGATGGGCTACGCCGCGGGCAGCTTTGCCTTGCTCTGTATGCTGGCGTTTATCAGCGGCGCCTGCCTGAACGGCGCCAATACCGGCATGAACGCCCTCTCCGCCCGCTACTACCCTACGCAGGCGCGGGCGACGGGATCCAGCTGGATGCACGGCGTCGGGCGCATCGGCGCCATTCTCAGCGCCTTTGCCGGCGCCGAGATGATGGCGCTCAACCTGCCCTTTGAAAGCGTCTTTTTGATCCTCGGTATCCCGGCAGCCCTCACCGTCGCAGGCCTGGCGGCGAAGGGCATCTTTGCGGCCGGTCATCCTGCCGTCGCTTCAACTTCCCCCGCGTCTGTGCGCGGAGCGTCATAGCGGCATCTGGTCCCCGGTGCAATCGGCGGATTGCACCGCCTTCAGCAGCTAACAAAGAAAATTTATTTCATATTTTGTTGAAACGAAAAAACGCCCGCAACAATCTGGACGACTCCGGCATGCGATATCCCGCCCTCACCTTTTCAACCAAGCGCAAAAGAAACTATCGCTAATTCGATCCCCCTCGCATATATGGAAAATAAATTCCACAACACAATTGAAACAGAAAAAACATTTCCTTAAGTTGAAGTCAGTCTATCCGGATGCGCGTTGCCGCAGGCGTCGGCATTGAGCGCCTCAGAGTGCTAATGATTTCAAAAAGGAGAGCACCATGTTAAACGGCCTGAAACCCTTATCCCGTTCCCTGCGCTGGGGCATGGTCGGCGGCGGGGAAACCAGTCAGATCGGCTACAGCCACCGCTGTGCGGCGCTGCGTGACAATGTTTATACCCTGCTGGCCGGCGCGCTTGACGTCGATGCCGAGCGCGGGCGCGCGTTCGGTGAGCAACTGGGCATCGCGCCGGAGCGCTGCTACGCCGACTACCAGACCCTGTTTCGCGAAGAGGCGCAGCGCCCTGACGGGATCGAGGTCGTCTCGGTCACCACCCCGAACAATACCCATTTCGCCATCACCAAAGCGGCGCTGGAGGCGGGACTCCACGTTATCTGCGAAAAGCCCCTCTGCTTTACCGCCGAAGAGGCGCGCGAGCTGGTGGATCTGAGCAAAAAACAGAACAAAATCGTCGGCGTCACCTACGGCTATGCCGGCTATCAGATGATCCAGCAGGCGCGGCAGATGATTGCCGATGGACTGCTCGGCGAGATCCGCATCGTTAACATGCAATTCGCCCACGGCTTCCATAACCAGGCCGTCGAGCTGCAGGCAGAATCCACCCGCTGGCGAGTAACGCCGAAGTTTGCCGGGCCCAGCTATGTGCTTGGGGATCTGGCCACCCATCCGCTGTTTGTCGCCGAGACCATGGCGCCGCAGCTCAATATCAAACGGCTGATGTGCTCCCGTCAGAGCTTTGTTCCCTCCCGCGCGCCGCTGGAAGATAACGCCTTTGTCCTGATGGAATATGACAACGGCGCGGTTGGCTCGATGTGGACCAGCGCGGTCAACAGCGGCGCCATGCACTCGCAAAAAGTGCGCATCGTCGGCGAAAAAGCAAGCATCGAATGGTGGGATGAGCATCCTAACCAGCTCAGCTATGAGGTGCAGGGCGAGCCGGCGCGCATTCTGGAACGTGGGATGCCCTACCTGTCGCCGAACGCGCTAGCGGATGACCGCATTGGCGGCGGCCATCCGGAAGGGCTGTTCGAAGCCTGGGCCAACCTCTATCGCCGCTATGCGCAGGCGATTGACGCCACGGATCGCGACGATCGCGCCTTCCTGCAAGACTTCTGGTATCCGGACGTCGAAGCCGGGCTGCACGGCGTCTATTGGGTAGAGCAGTGCGTCAAATCGGCTGACGCTGGCAGCCAGTGGGTTGACTTTACTTTACCTTAATTTTCCCCCTCGCCAGTGGAGTCCCCCTCCACTGGTTTATTGATTTTTACCAACTTGTCGCATCGCGCAACAGCCCCGTAATATCTGTTAAACAAACATTTATTTACGCTTCTTACCCCCCGCCGCTACACTAGGCGCAGTTTTTATATTGAGGTGGTAATGAACGATAACAAAATGACGCCAGGGGAACTGCGCGCGACCTGGGGTTTGGGGACAGTATTCTCCCTGCGCATGCTTGGCATGTTTATGGTCCTGCCGGTTCTGACCACGTATGGCATGGCGTTGCAGGGTGCCAGTGAAGCGCTGATTGGCCTGGCGATCGGTATCTACGGCCTGGCGCAGGCGGTGTTCCAGATCCCCTTCGGACTGTTATCTGACCGTATTGGCCGTAAGCCATTGATCGTCGGCGGCCTGCTTATCTTCGTGCTCGGCAGCGTCATCGCCGCGCTCACCGACTCCATCTGGGGCATCATTCTTGGCCGCGCCCTGCAGGGCTCCGGCGCCATCGCCGCCGCGGTTATGGCCCTGCTGTCCGATCTCACCCGCGAACAGAACCGCACCAAAGCGATGGCCTTTATCGGCGTCAGCTTCGGCGTCACCTTCGCCATCGCCATGGTGCTGGGGCCGATTGTCACCCACCAGCTGGGTCTGCACGCGCTATTCTGGATGATCGCCATCCTGGCGACCGTCGGCATCCTGCTCACCCTGTGGGTGGTGCCCAACAGCCATAACCATGTCCTTAACCGCGAATCCGGGATGGTGAAGGGCTGCTTTAGCAAGGTGCTGGCGGAGCCGCGCCTGCTGAAGCTTAACTTTGGCATCATGTGCCTGCACATTATGCTGATGTCCACTTTTGTCGCCCTGCCCGGACAACTGGAGGCCGCCGGCTTCCCGGCTGCCGAGCACTGGAAGATTTACCTGGTCACCATGGTTATCTCGTTCATCTCGGTGGTGCCGTTTATCATCTACGCCGAAGTGAAGCGCAAGATGAAGCGCGTCTTCCTGCTCTGCGTCGCCATCCTGCTGATTGCGGAAATTGTCCTCTGGGGCGCCGGAGGCTACTTCTGGGAGCTGGTGGCGGGCGTTCAGCTCTTCTTCCTGGCGTTTAACCTGCTGGAAGCGCTGCTGCCGTCGCTAATTAGCAAGGAGTCTCCGGCGGGCTACAAAGGCACCGCGATGGGCGTCTACTCCACCAGCCAGTTTCTCGGCGTGGCGATTGGCGGCGCGCTTGGCGGCTGGGTCGATGGTTTCTTTGATTCGCAAACCGTGTTTCTGCTGGGCGCCCTGCTGGCGATGCTGTGGCTGCTGGTGGCCAGCACCATGAGCGAGCCGCCGTACGTCAGCAGCCTGCGGGTGGAGGTGCCGGACGGCGTGGTGGTCGACAGCGCGCTGCAGGCGCGTCTGCTGAGCGCCAGCGGGGTTCATCAGGCGCTGGTGGTACCCGAGGAGCGTTCGGTGTATATCAAAATCGACAGCAAGGTCACCAACCGCTTCGAGATAGAGCAGCTCATCAAAGGGGTATAAAAAAGCGGGGAATTCCCCGCTTTTTGCTGTCTGCCCGCCGCCTTAGTCGCGGAAGTTTTTGAACTGGAACGGCTGTCCCAGATCGCCACCGCGCACCAGCGCCATCACCGACTGCAGATCGTCGCGGGACTTACCGGTCACGCGGATCTCTTCACCCTGAATCTGGGCCTGCACTTTCAGCTTGCTGTCTTTGATCAGTTTAACGATCTTCTTCTGCACCGCGCTTTCAATGCCCTGCTTCAGCTTCGCTTCAACAAACCAGGTTTTACCGCTGTGCACGATATCTTCCGGTACGTCGAGGGAGGTGCCTTCAATGCCGCGCTTGAGCAGCTTGGCGCGCAGGATATCCAGCAGCTGGTTCACCTGGAAGTCAGACTCGCTCAGCACTTTAATGGTCTTGTTGGCGTCGTTTAATTCAAAAGTGGCTTCAACGCCACGAAAATCAAAACGCGACTCGACTTCGCGGCTCGCGTTGTCCACCGCGTTACGGGCTTCCTGAAGATCAACTTCAGAGACAATATCGAAAGATGGCATCTTTTCCTCTCCTTCCGTTTCTTTTGCGTTGCATAATACCTGCAACGCGGCATAACTCAACTTGTTATCCCGGAAGCTTAGCTGATTACGCAACGCTCGCGCTATTTTCCCCGTGATGTCCGACGATGCGAAAAGCGACGAGATAGACTTTAGCCATCAGCGCCTGGGATAGCGGCAGATGAGGAGGAACAATGAAAGTAACCGTACTGGGATGCGGTGCGCTGGGACAACTATGGCTGACCGCGTTGTACAAACAGGGACATGAAGTCCAGGGCTGGCTGCGCGTACCGCAGCCATTCTGTAGCGTCAACGTCATTGAAACCGATGGCTCAGTGTTCAACGAATCGCTGACGGCCAACGACCCCGATTTTCTCGCCAGCAGCGAGCTGCTGATCGTCACCTTAAAGGCCTGGCAGGTGTCGAATGCGGTAAAGCACCTGGCCGGGATCCTGTCGGACGCCACGCCAATTGTGCTGATTCATAACGGCATGGGCACCGTCGAGGAGCTGCGCGGCGTGAAACAGCCATTGCTGCTGGCCTCCACGACCCAGGCGGCGCGGCGCGATGGGAATGTCATCATCCACGTTGCCCAGGGCACCACGCATATCGGACCGGCAAAAAGCTACGAGGGGGACTACAGCTATCTCGCAGAAGTTCTGCAGAGCGTGCTGCCGGATGTCGCCTGGCATAACAATATCCACTCGGCCATCTGGCGCAAGCTGGCGGTTAACTGCGTGATTAACCCTCTGACCGCGCTCAAAGGGTGTAAAAACGGCGATCTGCGCGACTATACGCAGGAAGTTGCGGCCATTTGTCGCGAGGTGGCGGCGGTGATGGAGCGCGAAGGTATTCATACCTCGGCGGAAAACCTGCTATTTTATGTCGAACAGGTAATTGAAAGTACGGCAGAAAATATCTCTTCCATGCTGCAGGACGTTCGCGCCCAGCGGCATACAGAGATCGACTACATCACCGGTTTTCTGCTCAACCGCGCCCGCGCCCACGGCGTCGCCGTACCGGAAAACGCCCGCTTATTTGAATTGATCAAGCGTAAGGAGAATGAATATGAGCGCGTCGGCACTGATTTGCCTCGCCCCTGGTAGCGAAGAGACCGAAGCGGTCACCACTATCGACCTGCTGGTCCGCGGCGGAGTAAAGGTGACCACCGCCAGCGTCGCCAGCGACGGCAGCCTGACCATCGTCTGTTCGCGCGGCGTCAAACTGCTGGCGGATGCGCCGCTGGTCGAGGTGGCCGATGGTGATTTCGATATCATCGTCCTCCCGGGCGGTATCAAGGGCGCAGAGTGCTTCCGCGACAGCACGCTACTGGTGGAAACCGTCCGCCAGTTTCATCTCTCTGGGCGCATTGTGGCCGCCATCTGCGCCGCCCCGGCGACCGTGCTGGTACCCCATAATCTGTTCCCGATCGGCAACATGACCGGTTTTCCGGCGCTGAAGGAACATATCCCCGCCGAGCAGTGGCAGGATAAAAGAGTGGTCTGGGATCCGCGGGTGAATCTGTTAACCAGCCAGGGTCCGGGGACTTCGATTGATTTCGCCCTGAAAATGATCGATCTGCTGGTGGGGCGCGAGAAAGCGTATGAGGTCGCCTCACAGCTGGTGATGGCCGCTGGCATCTATAATTACTACGAAGCCTGATAGCCGGTCCGCGCCGCGGGCTGGCTCCCCTTTTCCTGAGGAGTCGCAGCATGTCCCGGAGCGCAACCGATTCTCGCGATCTTGTAATCAGCCGCCTGCTCAGCGCGCCCGCCCCAGCCCTGTGGCGCGCGTGAGCCGACCCGGCATTACTCCGAACCTGGTGGTGCCCTAAGCCCTGGCAAACCGAGGTTCTGGCCTTTGATTTTCGCGCCGGCGGGGCCTTTCACACCGTGATGCACGGGTCTGACGGTGAACGCAGCGATAACCCCGGCTGTTTTCTTGAAGTTATCCCGCAACAAAAAATCGTCATGACCTCGATGCTGACGGCGGATTATCGCCCCGCCGTTTCCCCCTTCGCGATGACGGCCATCATCACCTTTGCCGATGAACAGGGCGGGTGTCGCTATACGGCTACAGTGCTGCATGCCGATGATGAAACCCGCGAGCAGCATGAGCAGATGGGATTTTTCGAGGGCTGGAATATCGTCATCGATCAGCTCAATGACCTGGCGCTGACCCTGCGCTAATACACTCCCCTGCCAATAGTAAAAAGGCCTTCCATTAGGGAAGGCCTTTTGCATCATAACAACCTGTTACGGGCGATACACTTTCACGTTGCTGAAGCCCTGCTCGCGCAAATAAAGCGCCTGCAGACGGCTCATCACCCCGCGCTCGCACCACAGCAGCCAGGTTTTGCTCTGATCGAGATCGCCAAATTTGGTGCTTAGCTTGTAGAACGGCAGGGAAACAACCTCAACCCCCTCGACCTTCAGCGGCTTGTCTTCCTGCTCGTCGATGGAGCGAATGTCGAGGATCGCGTCGTTGGCGCCAAAGCCGGTCACGGTTTCCACTTCCACCACCGTCTCTTCCGTCTGCTGGGCGATCTCGCGGATATCGATATTGCTCGCCTCTTCCACCACTTTATCAAGGATGCTGAAATCGAAGTGTTCTTCTTCCGCTTCAATCTTCGCCTTCACCGCCTTCACGGTCGGGCTCTTGGAGATCACGCCGCAATATTCCGGCATGGTGCGGGCAAAATCTTCCGTGCCGATCTCACGCGCCAGGTCGATGATGTGCTCTTTATCGTGCGAAATCAGCGGGCGCAGGATCAGAGTATCGGAGACATTATCGATCAGGCGCAGGTTAGTGAGGGTCTGACTGGAGACCTGGCCGAGCGCTTCGCCGGTGACCAGCGCCTGCACGCCATAGCGTTCCGCGACTTTTGACGCGGCGCGGACCATCATGCGCTTGAGCACGACGCCCATCTGGCCGTCGTCCACTTTTTCAAGGATTTCGCCGACTACTGGCTCAAAGTTAATCGCCACAAAGCGAACGCGGTGTGAGCTGCCGAAGCGGTTCCACAGATAATGCGCAACCTGGCGGACGCCAATCTCATGGGCGGCGCCGCCAAGGTTAAAGAAGCAGTAATGAACGCGGCAGCCGCGGCGCATCAGCATGTAGCTGGAGACGCCGGAGTCAAAGCCGCCGGAGATCAGCGACAGCACATCTTCCTGGGTGCCGATCGGGAAACCGCCGATGCCTTCATAGCGGCCTTTCACCAGCAGCAGGCGATCGTTTTCAATCTCGAGATTGACGGTGACGTCCGGGTCGGTCAGCTTCACGCGCGCCGTTTCAATATGCTGATTCAGACCGCCGCCGACGTAGCGTTCCACTTCAATTGAGGTGAATTCATGTTTGCCGCGACGCTTCACTCGCACGCAGAAGGTTTTGCCTTCCAGCGCCTCGCGCCACAGCGGCAGCGTCTGCTCGAAAATATCGTGCAGCGAGGTGAACGGCACGTCTTCGACTTCCAGAATATGGTGGATGCCGGGGATACGGGTCAGCGCATCGCGAATAGCCGGGCGCTGATTTTCATCTTTCGCGCGAACTTCGATATGATCCCAATGACGGACGACGGCCAGCGTCTCATCATAGTTTTTGAGAACGTTACGAATGTTCCCGGTTAAGATTTTAATGAAGCGCAACCGCACAGATTGGCTTTTGATGGTGATTTCCGGGAACAATTTAATGATAAACTTCATAGCGACAATAGTTCGTTGGCAAGCCCGACGGGGCTATAAGCAAAAGTTGTAAAGCAGCGCACACCGGTGCCTGCATCCTGGGCGCGGAGTATATCACCATTGCGCGTTATTTGCTTACACGCGTGACTTCGTTACCATACCCGGTATTGCCGTCGCGACATAACAAGAGTCTACATTCACTATGCCAAAGAAAAATGAGGCCCCGGCCAGCTTTGAAACTGCTCTGGGCGAACTGGAGCAGATCGTTAACCGTCTGGAAAGCGGCGATTTGCCGTTAGAGGAAGCGCTAAGCGAATTTGAGCGCGGCGTACAGCTGGCGCGCCAGGGGCAAAGTCAGCTGCAGAAGGCCGAACAGCGCGTGCAGATCCTGCTGGCGGATAGTGAAGATTCCCCGATCACGCCTTTTACGCCGGACGCTGAATAAATGGATTTCCCGCAACAATTGCAGGCCTGTGTGGAACAGGCAAACGAAGCGCTGCGCCGTTTCATCGCCCCGCAGCCCTTTCAGAACACTCCGCTGGTGGAAGCGATGCATTATGGCGCATTGTTAGGCGGTAAACGCCTGCGTCCCTTCCTTGTCTACGCCACCGGCGAGATGTTCGGCGTGTGCCGTACCACGCTGGATGCTCCTGCCGCGGCGGTCGAATGCATTCATGCCTACTCCCTGATGCATGATGATTTGCCGGCGATGGATGATGACGATCTGCGCCGCGGCCTGCCGACCTGCCATATTAAATTTGGCGAAGCCAACGCAATTCTTGCGGGAGATGCCCTGCAAACGCTGGCGTTCTCTATACTGAGTGATGCGCCGATGGTCGACGTTCCTGACCGGGACCGGCTGGCGATGGTTTCCGAACTGGCGCAGGCCAGCGGCGTGGCGGGCATGTGCGGCGGCCAGGCGCTGGATCTGCAGGCCGAGGGACAGCAGGTTGATTTACAGGCGCTGGAGCGTATCCATCGCCATAAAACGGGCGCCCTGATCCGCGCCGCCGTCCGGATGGGAGCCCTGAGCGCCGGCGAACGCGGCCGCGCCGCCCTGCCCGCGCTGGATCGCTATGCGGAAAATATCGGTCTTGCCTTCCAGGTCCAGGATGACATTCTCGACGTGGTAGGGGATACTGCGACCCTTGGCAAACGTCAGGGTGCCGACCAGCAATTGGGTAAAAGCACCTATCCCGCCCTCCTGGGTCTTGAGCAAGCCCGGAAGAAAGCGCACGACCTGATCGCTGATGCCCGCCGGTCGTTAGATGAGCTGGCCGCACAATCTCTGGATACTTCGGCACTGGAAGCGCTCGCGAATTACATTATTCAGCGCGATAAATAAACAAAAAATGAGTCTCTGATGAGTTTTGATATTGCCAAATACCCGACCCTGGCGCTGGTAGATTCCACCCAGGAGTTGCGCCTGTTGCCAAAAGAGAGCCTGCCGAAGCTATGTGATGAGCTGCGGCGCTATCTACTGGACAGCGTCAGCCGTTCCAGCGGTCACTTTGCCTCTGGCCTCGGCACGGTGGAACTGACCGTGGCGCTGCACTACGTGTATAACACGCCGTTCGATCGCCTGATCTGGGACGTCGGCCATCAGGCCTACCCGCATAAAATTCTGACCGGTCGCCGGGACAAAATCGGCACCATTCGTCAGAAAGGCGGCCTGCATCCCTTCCCGTGGCGCGGTGAAAGCGAGTATGACGTGCTGAGCGTCGGTCACTCCTCCACTTCCATTTCCGCGGGTATCGGGGTGGCTATCGCCGCCGCGAAAGAGGATAAGCAGCGGCGCGCGGTGTGCGTCATTGGCGACGGGGCGATCACCGCCGGCATGGCGTTTGAGGCGATGAACCACGCCGGGGATATCAAACCCGACCTGCTGGTGGTGCTGAATGACAATGAAATGTCGATTTCCGAGAACGTCGGCGCGCTGAACAATCATCTGGCGCAGCTGCTCTCCGGTAAGCTCTACTCCACCCTGCGCGAAGGGGGCAAAAAGGTCTTCTCCGGGGTGCCGCCGATTAAAGAGCTGCTTAAGCGTACCGAAGAGCATATCAAAGGGATGGTGGTGCCGGGCACGCTGTTTGAAGAGCTGGGCTTTAACTACATTGGCCCGGTGGATGGCCATGACGTGCTCGGTCTGGTCAGCACGCTGAAGAACATGCGCGACCTGAAAGGCCCGCAGTTCCTGCATATTATGACCAAAAAAGGCCGCGGCTATGAGCCCGCCGAGAAAGACCCGATCACCTTCCATGCGGTGCCAAAATTCGACCATACCAGCGGCGTACTGCCCAAAAGCAGCGGCGGCCTCCCTTCCTACTCGAAAATCTTCGGCGACTGGCTGTGTGAAACGGCGGCCAAAGACAACAAGCTGATGGCGATCACGCCGGCGATGCGCGAAGGTTCAGGGATGGTGGAGTTTTCGAAGAAATTCCCCGATCGGTACTTTGACGTCGCCATTGCCGAGCAGCATGCGGTCACCTTCGCCGCCGGGCTGGCGATTGGCGACTACAAGCCGGTGGTGGCGATCTACTCCACCTTCCTGCAGCGAGCCTACGATCAGGTGATCCATGATGTGGCTATCCAGAAGCTGCCGGTGCTATTTGCTATCGACCGCGCCGGGATCGTCGGCGCAGACGGCCAGACGCATCAGGGAGCGTTCGATCTCTCCTTCCTGCGCTGTATTCCGGATATGGTGGTAATGACCCCGAGCGATGAAAATGAATGTCGCCAGATGCTGTACACCGGCTACCACTACAGCGACGGCCCCTGCGCGGTGCGCTATCCGCGCGGTAGCGGCACCGGCGCGACGCTCGAGCCGCTGGCATCGCTGCCGATCGGCAAAGGGGTGGTGAAACGTCAGGGCGAGAAAATAGCGATCCTCAACTTTGGCACCCTGCTGCCGGAAGCCGCGGCAGTAGCGGACAAACTCAACGCCACCCTGGTGGATATGCGCTTTGTGAAGCCGCTGGATACCGCGCTGATCCTCCAGCTGGCCGGCGAGCACGACGCGCTGGTGACGCTGGAAGAGAACGCCATCATGGGCGGCGCCGGCAGCGGCGTGAACGAAGTGCTGATGGCCCACCGCCGGGCGGTACCGGTGCTCAATATTGGCCTGCCGGATTATTTTATTCCTCAGGGCACTCAGGAAGAGATCCGCGCCGACCTCGGCCTTGATGCCGCCGGTATTGAAGCCAAAATCCGCGACTGGCTGGCATAATTGCCCCTTCCGCTCCTGCTATGCTTAAGGGATACCCTTGATGAATAGCAGGAGCGCACTATGCACTATATCCCCCTCGGTGATACTGCCTTACGTGTTTCCCGACTCTGCCTCGGCTGCATGACCTTCGGCGAGCCGGACCGCGGCAGGCACGCCTGGACGCTTCCGGAAGAGAGCAGCCGCCCGCTTATCCAGCACGCCATTGAAGGCGGCATCAACTTCTTCGATACCGCAAATAGCTACTCCGACGGCAGCAGCGAAGAGATCGTTGGCCGCGCCCTGCGCGACTTTGCCCGCCGCGACGAGGTGGTTGTCGCCACCAAGGTGTATCACCAGGTCGGCGATCTGGCGGAAGGACTTTCCCGGGCGCAGATCCTGCGCTCCATCGACGACAGCCTGCGCCGTCTCGGGATGGACTATGTCGACCTGCTGCAGATCCACCGCTGGGACTATACCACCCCGATTGAAGAGACGCTCGAAGCGCTGGACGAGGTGGTGAAAGCCGGCAAAGCGCGCTATATCGGCGCCTCGTCCATGCATGCCCGACAGTTTGCCCAGGCGCTGGCGCTCCAGCAGCAGAACGGCTGGGCGCGCTTCGTTACCATGCAGGATCACTACAACCTGATTTACCGGGAAGAAGAGAATGAGATGCTGCCCCTGTGCCAACGTAACGGCGTAGCGGTGATCCCATGGAGTCCGCTGGCGCGCGGCAGGCTAACCCGCCCCTGGGGTGAGACCACCGCCCGGCTGGTCTCAGATGAGTTCGGCAAATCGCTGTACAGCGCCAGTGAAGAAAACGATGCGCAGATCGCCGGGAATCTCGCGGACGTGGCGGAAGAACTCGACGCCAGCCGCGCCCAGGTCGCCCTCGCCTGGCTGTTAAGCAAACCCGGCGTCGCCGCGCCGATTATCGGCCCGTCGCGTCAGGAACAGCTCGATGATCTGCTGCAGGCGGTGGATTTGACGCTCTCCCCGGAACAGATCGACAAGCTGGAGGCGCCGTATCAGCCGCATCCGGTGGTGGGATTTAAGTGAAGGGCGTGGTTTCCCCGGCAGCGTAGCGTTGCCGGGGAGAGGCGGTTAAAGCAGACCGATGGGCCAGTGATGGCCAATGACGTACAGCACGCCAGCGGAGATCACGCCGGCGACGATGTCGTCGACCATAATCCCCATTCCGCCGTGGATATTGCGATCAAACCAGCGAATCGGCCACGGCTTCCACATATCGAAGATACGGAAAATCACGAAGCCGGCGGCCACCCACTGCCAGTCCAGGGTCGGCAGCGCCATCAGGGTGATCCACATCCCGACGAACTCGTCCCAGACGATGCTGCCGTGGTCATGGGTGCCCATATCTTTGGCCGTGCGATGGCACAGATAGACGCCGATACAGATGCTCATCATCACCACCAGCGAGTAAAGCTGCCAGGGGAGAAAGGTCATCAGATACCAGAACGGGATCGCCGCCAGCGAGCCCATCGTCCCCGGCACCACCGGGCTTAAGCCGCTGCCAAAGCCGGTCGCCAGCAGATGCCACGGATTACGCATACTCAGGCGGCTAAGCGCCTCGTCTCGACTACGCAAAGTGATCGTATCCCTTTAAATCAAGCGCGACCGGCTTACCGTCGCGGATAAACTGCAGCCCTTCGCTCTCCGGCGCAATCTGTCCGATACAGGTAAAACGCGCGCCAAGATGGCCAAGAGCCACGTCCAGCGCCCCGCGGTTCAGCTCCGGTACGGTAAAGCACAGCTCGTAATCTTCCCCGCCGGCGAGCGCCCAGCGCAGCGCCTGCTCGGGCTCCACCTGGCGCAGTATCGCATCGGAGTACGGCATGGCATCGAGATCGATGCGCGCGCCGCAGCCGCTGGCTTTGAGAATATGGCCCAGATCGGAGATCAGGCCGTCGGAGAGATCGATAGCCGATGTCGCCAGGTCACGCAGCGCCTGGCCCTGCAGCACGCGCGGCATCGGCCGCAGATGACGGGCCAGCAGGTAGTCGGCGTCAGACGGTTCATCCACCGTTAGACGATTCTGCAGTACCGCCAGACCGGCGGCGCTGTCTCCCGGAGTGCCGGTAACATAGATCCAGTCCCCCGGCTTCGCGCCAGCGCGTTTCATGGCGCGTCCCGGCGGCACAAAGCCGTGGATACCCAGCGTCATGGAGAGCGGGCCACGGGTAGTGTCGCCGCCAATCAGTTGCATATCGTAATAGTCCAGCTGGACAAACAGGCTGTCGCTGAAGGCTTCCAGCCAGACTTCATCCACCTCCGGCAAGGTCAGCGCCAGCGTGAGCCACGCCGGCTCCGCGCCCATCGCCGCGAGGTCGCTCAGGTTCACCGCCAGCGCTTTATAAGCGAGGTCGGCCGGGTCGATATCGGGTAAGAAGTGATTGCCCGCCACCAGGGTGTCGGTGCTGATTGCCAGCGTTTTTTTCTCGGGAATATGCAGGAGCGCGCAGTCATCGCCGATGCCGGTTTCAACATCAAGGCGGGCGCTTTTAACGCGATCAAAATAACGGGCAATCAGGGAGAATTCGCCGCATGCCATACGTTATGCCTCAGCAAAATAATAAATAAGGCCGGGCTGCGAGGCGACCCTCGCAAAACCCGGCCTGCAGTTTACTTCTTGTGGGGACGAATTACCGGAGCCGCTTTGTCCAGCACGCCGTTAACGAACTTGTGGCTATCTTCAGCGCCGAAGGTTTTCGCCAGTTCGATAGCTTCATTGATGGCCACTTTATACGGTACGTCATCACGTTTGGACAGCTCAAACAGCGCGATACGCAGCACCGCTTTTTCAACCTGGCCCAGCTCTTCCAGCTGGCGGGACAGGTAGGGCTTCATCAGGCCGTCGAGGTACGCGCTGTTAGTCGCCACTCCGGACAGCAGTTCGCGGAAATACAGAACATCAACATCTTTTACGTCCTGTTCCGCCAGGAACTGGTATTCGACATCAGCGATGTCGTTGTGGGACAACTGCCAGGAGTAGAGCGCCTGAACGGCACACTCACGGGCGCGGCGACGAGCAGCAGGTTTCACGGAATTCCCCTTACAAAAATCAGGCCTTGATGGCTTTCAATACGTTAATCATTTCCAGCGCGGTCAGCGCAGCTTCTGCGCCTTTGTTACCGGCTTTGGTGCCAGCGCGCTCAATGGCTTGTTCAATACTTTCAGTGGTCAGAACACCAAAGGCTACCGGGATTTCGCTGTCCTGAGCGACATGCGCCAGGCCATTGCTGGCACCGCCTGCCACATATTCAAAGTGGGCGGTACCGCCGCGAATCACCGTCCCCAGCGCGATCACCGCGTCATATTTACCGGTTTTCGCCAGTGCGCCAGCCGCCAGCGGCAGCTCATACGCGCCTGGAACCCAAACGACGGTGATGTTTTCATCTTTTACCTGACCAATGCGTTTCAGGGCGTCAATCGCGCCTTCCAGCAGGCTGTCATTGATAAAGTTGTTGAAACGCGCAATGGTGATGGCGACGCGAGCGTCCGGGGTAGCAACGTTAGCTTCAATAATGTTCATACTCTTCCTTCGGGTTCATGTGCCCCGCAAGGGGGGCGGATTTTATCATATTATTCTGAGCGCTGCTTCCTAATAATCAGGAAAGCCTCACGCAGTGGTTAAATGCAGGCAGACATCCGGGCCAACCTGACGTATCTCATTGAATTTAAAATGCGGGGCCTGGCTCAGCTCTTCAAGCCCCGGCAGCGCGCATAATCCACGCGCCGCATTGCCTAACAGTTTAGGCGCAATATAGACGATAAGCTCGTCGACCAGACCCGCCTGCAGCAGCGCCCCGGCAAGCGTGGCCCCTGCCTCAACCCAGACGCTGTTGATCTGCTGTTTGCCGAGCAGCATCATCAGCAGCACCAGATCGAGATGGCCGTTATGCTCCGGAACCAGCAGCGTGCGGGCGCTTTCCGGCCACTGCCGTTCATCGGCGCGCAGGCGGGCAAACAGCGTTTCCCCCGCCTGCTGCACAATACGATGCTCAGGCGTGACGCGGTTCTGGCTGTCGATGACGACGCGCAGCGGCTGGCGCAAATTCTCTTCGGGATAAAGCGCCTGGGTATCGGCGCTCAGCTCCTGCCAGCGCACGGTCAGCGCCGGATCGTCCGCCAGCACGGTGGCGCTGCTGGTCAGGATGGCATGGCTCTGGGCGCGCAGACGCTGCACGTCGCGTCGCGCCTGCGGGGAGGTGATCCACTGGCTTTCGCCGCTGGCCATCGCCGTGCGGCCGTCCAGCGAGGCGCCCAGCTTCAGCTGCACCCAGGGAAAACCGGTGCGCATCCGCTTCAGAAAGCCTTTATTCAGCGCTTCCGCTTCGTTCATCATCAGCCCATGGCTGACCTCAATGCCGGCCTGCTGCAGGCGATACAAACCGCGCCCCGCCACCTGCGGGTTCGGATCCTGCATCGCGGCGACCACGCGGCTGACGCCGGCGGCAATCAGCGCATCGCAGCATGGCGGCGTACGGCCATGGTGGCTGCAGGGCTCAAGAGTGACGTAGGCGGTGGCGCCGCGCGCCTTTTCGCCAGCCATGCGCAGGGCGTGCACTTCAGCATGCGGCTCGCCGGCGCGATAGTGAAACCCCTCGCCGACGATCTCGCCGTCTTTCACAATGACGCAGCCGACGTTAGGGTTAGGATGGGTAGTAAAGCGACCGCGCGCGGCAAGCTTCAGCGCACGCGCCATGTACATTTCGTCCTGCATGGCTTAGTCCTGTAAGCGGGCGATCTCTTCGCCGAATTCTTTAATATCTTCGAAGCTGCGATAGACCGACGCGAAGCGAATATAGGCGACTTTATCCAGCTTTTTCAGCTGCTCCATCACCAGGTTGCCGATCATTTTGCTGGCCACTTCGCGCTCGCCGGTGCCGCGCAGATGAGTCTTGATATGGTTGACCGCCATTTCCACGTCGTCGGCGCTAACCGGACGTTTCTCCAGCGCTTTCAGCATCCCGCTGCGCAGCTTGTCTTCGTTGAAGGGTTCGCGCACATCGTTACTCTTCACCACCCGCGGCATCACCAGCTCCGCCACTTCGAAGGTGGTAAAGCGTTCGTTACAGACCAGGCACTGCCGACGGCGACGCACGGAAGAGCCTTCCCCCACCAGACGAGAGTCGATCACTTTGGTATCCACGGCGAAACAGAAAGGGCAATGCATAGCGCGTCCTGACAGGTAGTTAAACTGAAGAGTAGTTTACCGCGAAGTGACCGGACTACAAAGAAAGAGCTTTTGAGACAAAGGATCTATGGGAGATGAGGCCGGTTTGGCTACCATTAAGCATCCTCTGTAAACGGAATCCTGACCATGACAAGACGTTACCTGAAGCTCGCCATCGCGGGCTGCCTGTTCACCCTGACCGCCTGCGCCCAGCAAAGCGAAATCCGCCAGATGCACCAGAGCGTGAGTACGCTAAGCCAGGAGATGACCCAGCTCAACCAGCAAACGATCAAAATCACCCAGCAAAACGCGCTGAACGCCAAATCCACCCGCGGCGTCTATCTGCTGCCGGAGGCCAAGACCCCGGCGCGGCTGGAGAGCCAGATCGGCACCCTGCGCATGTCGGTGGGCAGTATTACCCCGGATGGCGATGGGTCACGCCTGACCTTACGCATTCAGGGCGAATCCAACGATCCGCTGCCGGCCTTTACCGCCACCGTCGCTTCCGGACAGATCACCGGCACCACCCATAGCTATCAGGAAGTCAATGTTCAGGATCAGCTGATTAGCGCGCCGGCCAGCACCCTCGCCCCCAGCGATGTCGATATCCCGTTGCGCCTCAATGTAACGCCAGATAAAGTCGGTTTTATTCGCGTACACGATATCCAGCCCGCCGCCGCCCAGTAAGCCTTCAGCCGGGCCTGCCCCGCCCGGCTACGTCCTGCCCCGTCGTTCTTATCCACTTACAACTTTTCGCAAGAGTTCATTAGAAATCGTTCTGCAGCGCGATTTTCAGTAGCATTTTGTCAAGAAATGCATAGAATCGTGAACGCAATCGATTACGCATGTTCTGGTTATGTGAAACAACACGTATTTTTGTGAGCAATGATTCCTATAATAGACCCCCACAGAAAGACGAAATATTTAGAAACGCTTCGGCACTTCTTTTAACGCCTTCAGGCTCAATTTAAACAGTGGCATTACTATGAAAAAAACATTACTGGCAGCGGGTGCGGTTGTGGCGCTCTCCACTACTTTTGCCGCGGGCGCGGCAGAAAACGACAAACCGCAGTATCTGTCTGACTGGTGGCACCAGAGTGTTAACGTGGTGGGCAGCTACCACACCCGTTTTGGACCGCAGATCCGTAACGATACCTACCTGGAATACGAAGCGTTCGCCAAAAAAGACTGGTTTGATTTCTACGGCTATATTGATGCCCCGGTATTCTTCGGCGGCAACAGCACGGCAAAAGGTATCTGGAACAAAGGTTCCCCGCTGTTTATGGAGATCGAACCGCGTTTCTCTATCGATAAGCTGACCAATACCGACCTGAGCTTCGGGCCGTTCAAAGAATGGTATTTCGCCAACAACTATATCTACGATATGGGCCGCAACGACTCCCAGGAGCAGAGCACCTGGTATATGGGTCTGGGTACCGATATCGATACCGGCCTGCCAATGAGCCTGTCGCTGAACGTCTACGCCAAGTACCAGTGGCAGAACTACGGCGCCTCCAACGAAAACGAATGGGACGGCTATCGCTTCAAAGTGAAATACTTTGTGCCGCTGACCGACCTGTGGGGCGGTTCGCTGAGCTACATCGGCTTCACCAACTTCGACTGGGGTTCTGACCTCGGCGATGACAACTTCTACGATCTGAACGGGAAGCACGCGCGCACCAGCAACTCTATCGCCTCCAGCCACATCCTGGCGCTGAACTACGCGCACTGGCACTACTCTATCGTCGCCCGTTACTTCCATAACGGCGGCCAGTGGGCTGATGATGCGAAGCTGAACTTCGGCGATGGTCCGTTCAGCGTTCGCTCGACCGGCTGGGGTGGTTACTTCGTGGTCGGCTACAACTTCTGATTGCTGATACAGCAAGACAGCGCCCGGGCCGCAGCTCCTGCTGCCCGGGCTTTTTTATTTCTCCCGCACCTCGCACCGGACCTTGCGCAGAAAATCGCTTAACGAGCGGTCGGCGCACTCGCTGAATCGACGTTCGGTCGCGCTTACCTCCAGGCAACGATCGAGGCGAAAATTGCGGTAATCATTGCGCAGTTCGCACCAGGCCACCAACAGCCAGCGTTCGCCCCAGAAAAACAGCCCCAGGGGCAGCACGTCGCGCTCGGTCACCCGGCCTGTCTCATCCTGATAGCGCAGCTGCAGCACCTGCTGGCCGGAGACCGCCTGATGAATGACGTCAAAATGGGTTTTAGCATAGCGATGCGCGCCAAGGTCAGGGGCAAACAGGCGAGTCTGCTCCGCCTGGCGCCGACGCGCCTCCGGCAGGATCGCCAGCATCTTCTCCTGGGCGGATTCCAGCGACTGCGACAGCGCCTCACCGCCCCAGGTTTTCAGCAGCCGAATCGCAGCGATCAGCGCCTCGGACTCTTTGGTGGTCAGCATCAGCGGCGGCAGATCGTAGCCCGCCAGCAGCCGGTAGCCGCTGCCCGCTTCGCCCTCCACCGGTACGCCGGAGAGGGAGAGATCGCGAATATCGCGATAGACGGTACGCTCCGACACGCCCAACCGCTCCGCCAGCAGCGCGGCGGTAGTGAGCCGCCTGCCGCGCAGGATCTGCATAATCTGAAATAAACGGTCGGCGCGTCGGGTCATGTCTCACTTCACAAAAGTTAAGGTTAAGCCGGCTGGTGCAGGCCGACGCGGTTGCCCTCGCTGTCGGTAAACAGGGCGATGGTGCCAATATCATTCGGCAGCGTCAGCGGGCCGAAGACACAGGCCCCACCCGCCGAGGCAACGCGCTCCAGCGTGGCGGCAAGATGATCAGTATGCAGATAAATAATAGCGCCCTGCGCCGAGGGCGCGATACCTTCAAATTTGGCCAGCGCGCCGCCGGGGGCCGGATCCTGATGCGGGAACACCGCCAGCTCGGCGCAGTCCATGGTTTCGCGACGCAGCGACACTTGCATCACCGGCTCATAAAACGCGACGGCGCGATCCATATCGGCGACCGGAATTTCAAACCAGTTAATCACGTTATTCATACTTCCTCCTGCTCGTTAGTGAGTTCAGAGGCAGTGTATGGGAGGGCTCCTGACAGCATACTGTCAGCAGGTTTTGTCGCGGGCAAAAAAATCCCGGCCGCAAGGGCCGGGATTGCTTTATCTCAACTGAACTCTATTACGGCAGAATAGACGGCTGATCCGCCCCTTCTTTCTCAACCTTCTGCTGGATCAGATGCTTGCGCTTCATGCCCAGCTTCAACGCCAGCGCGGAGGCGACGTAGATAGAGGAAGCCGTACCGATGGAAACACCGATCAGCATGGTCAGCGAGAAGCCTTCCAGAATCGGGCCGCCGAACAGGAACAGCATCAGGATCACCATCAAAGTGGTACCAGAGGTGATCAAGGTACGGTGCAGCGTCTGGGTCAACGACACGTTAAAGATCTCATACGGCGTACCGCGGCGGATCTTACGGAAGTTTTCACGGATACGGTCCGATACCACGATACTGTCGTTCAGCGAGTAGCCGATAACCGACATCAACGAGGCCACGATGGTCAGGTCGATCTCGATATGGAACAGCGACAGCACGCCCATGGTGATCACCACGTCGTGCGCCAGGGCGATAACCACCCCGGCGGCCAGACGCCATTCGAAGCGGAAGCCGACGTAGATCAGGATACAGACCAGCGCCGCAATCAGCGCCAGGGCGCCGGTTTGCGCGAGGTCCGCGCCGACGCTCGGGCCGACAAACTCAATACGCTTCACTGCCGCATTCTGGCTGGTCGATTCGTTAATCACCGTCACGACCTTGCTGCCCAGCTCCTGGCTGCCGTTGGCGTCATGCACCGGCGGCATACGTACCATGATGTCGCGGCTGCTGCCAAAGTTCTGCACCTGCGGCTCTTCAAAGCCCGCTTTCTGCAGGGAATCGCGCATCTGGTCCAGATCGACCGGTTTCTCAAGGGTAATTTCAATCACCGTACCGCCGGTGAAATCGAGCCCCCAGTTAAACCCGCGAACGCCGATGATGGCGATCGACACAATCAGCAGAAAACCTGAAATGCCGAAGGCCCAGTAGTCCCAGCGCATAAAGTCCCAGACTTTACGGCCGTGGTTCAATTGTTCAACAGTATATTCCTGTGCCACAACGCACTCCTCAGATAGACAGCTTTTTAACGCGCTTGCCGCCGTACAGCAGGTTCACGATGGCACGGGTGCCGACGATAGCGGTAAACATTGAGGTCGCGATACCGATACCGGTGGTAATCGCAAACCCTTTAATGGCACCGGTACCGACCGCGTACAGGATGATCACTTTGATAAGCGTCGTCACGTTGGCGTCGAAGATCGAGCTGAACGCGCCGCGATAACCTTCGTCAATCGCCTGCTGAACGGTACGCCCGTTGCTCAGCTCTTCTTTGATACGCTCGTTGATCAGAACGTTAGCATCGACCGCCACCGCCAGGGTTAACACGATACCCGCGATGCCCGGCATGGTCAGCGTCGCCCCCGGGATCAGGGACATAATGCCGACAATCAGTATCAGGTTGGCAATCAGCGCCGAGGTAGCAATCAGGCCGAACTTCTTATAGAAGAGGATCATGAACAGGATAGAGACCACCAGACCGGCCAGACAGGCTTCCAGACCCTGCTTGATGTTCTGCATTCCCAGGGTTGGGCCGATAGTCCGCTCTTCGACGATCTGAATCGGCGCAATCAGCGCGCCGGCACGCAGCAGCAGCGACAGCTGACGCGCTTCGTTCGGATTGCTGATACCGGTGATACGGAAGCTGTTACCCAGACGCGACTGGATGTTGGCGATGTTAATCACCTCTTCCTCTTTCGCCAGGATAGCGCGACCGTTAGCGTCTTTCTTACCGCTGTCTTTATACTCCACGAACAGGGTCGCCATCGGCTTGCCGATGTTGTCCTTAGTGAAGTTAGACATGATGTTACCGCCCGCGCTGTCCAGCGAGATGTTGACCTGCGGCTGGTTGTACTCATCCATGCTGGAGGTCGAGTCGGTGATATGGTCCCCGGTCAGGATCACCCGCTTGTACAGCACTACCGGCTGGCCTTCACGCGTCTGCTTCACTTCCGAGTCGCCCGGCACGCGGCCAGAGGCGGCGGCGGACTGGTCCACGTTAGTATTGACCAGACGGAACTCGAGGGTCGCGGTCGCGCCAAGGATTTCCTTCGCACGCGCGGTATCCTGGATACCCGGCAGCTCAACCACGATGCGGTCAGCGCCCTGACGCTGAACCAGCGGCTCGGCGACGCCCAGCTGGTTCACACGGTTACGCAGGATATTAATGTTCTGCTGAACCGCGTACTCACGGGCTTCTTTCAGGCGCTCATCGGTCATCACCGCTTTCAGGCTGTTGTCACCCTGAGAGGAAATAACCAGATCGCGATGGCGAGGGCTGAGATAAGAGATAGCCTGGTCGCGCGCCGCGCTGTCGCGGAAGACGATGCTCAGACCGTAGTTGTCTTCTTTACGCACGGTCGCGTAAGGAATGCCTTTGTCGCGCAGCTCGCTGCGCAGGCTATCGATGTTCTGTTCCTGCAGTTTGCCTAACGCGGTGTCCATGTCGACTTCCATCAGGAAGTGCACGCCGCCGCGCAGATCAAGACCCAGCTTCATAGGCTCGGCATAGAGCGCCGCCAGCCAGCGTGGGGTTGCCGGAGCAAGGTTCAGCGCCACGACGTATTTGTCACCCAGCACGTTAAGCAGCGCTTCGCGCGCGCGCAGCTGGGTATCAGTGGTGTCGAAGCGCGCAAGAATAGCGCCCTCTTCCAGTGCCACAGACTTCGCGGTTATTTTTTCTTCTTGTAAAGTTTTCTGGACCTGGATCAGCGTTTGCTCACTGGCGGCGACGCCGCGCGCGCCAGTGATTTGAACAGCCGGATCCTCACCATACAGGTTGGGAAGCGCATAGATCAGGCCGACGACAATGACGACGACCAGCATGACGTACTTCCACAAAGGATAACGGTTTAACACGGCAGTTCCCTTTGGGAAAAGTTAGATTACAGCGCCTTCATGGTGCCTTTCGGCAGAACGGCAGCAACGAAGTCACGTTTGATAACCACTTCAGTGGTATCGTTCAGCGCGATAGCAATGTAGCCAGTTTCCGCTACTTTGGTCACGCGACCGACCAGACCGCCGTTGGTCAGCACTTCATCACCTTTGGCGATGGAGTTCATCAGGTTCTTATGTTCCTTGGTGCGCTTCTGCTGTGGACGCAGGATCATGAAGTAAAAAATCAGACCGAACACCACCAGCATCAGAATCAGAGACATCGGGCTGCCCTGCGCCGGTGCACCCGTTGCCGCTACCGCATCAGAAATAAAAAAGCTCATTGAAATTCCCTCATTATTAAAATTAATCAACGTTCAAAGGAGGCACGGTGCGCCCCTGACGTTGGTAAAAATCGGTCACGAAGCTCTCTAATTTACCCTCTTCGATAGCCTTGCGTAAACCAGCCATTAAACGCTGATAGTAGCGCAGGTTATGAATGGTATTGAGACGCGCGCCCAATATTTCGTTGCAACGGTCGAGGTGATGCAAGTAAGCGCGTGAATAATTGCGACATGTATAGCAATCACACTCGGCGTCCAGCGGTGCGGTATCGCTTTTGTGCTTCGCGTTGCGGATTTTCACCACGCCGTCGGTGACGAACAGGTGGCCGTTACGCGCGTTGCGCGTCGGCATGACGCAGTCGAACATATCGATACCGCGACGTACCCCTTCCACCAGATCTTCCGGCTTCCCGACGCCCATCAGGTATCGTGGTTTATCGGCCGGGATCTGCGGGCAGACGTGCTCCAGAATACGGTGCATGTCTTCCTTCGGCTCACCAACCGCCAAACCGCCGACAGCGTAGCCATCAAAGCCAATCTCTACCAGACCTTTCACCGAGATATCGCGTAAATCTTCGTAAACGCTACCCTGAATAATGCCGAACAGCGCATTTTTATTGCCAAGGCTATCGAAACGGTCGCGGCTGCGCTTCGCCCAGCGCAGAGACATCTCCATTGAGCGCTTGGCGTAATCCCAGTCCGCCGGGTACGGCGTACATTCGTCGAAGATCATCACGATGTCAGAGCCGAGATCGTACTGAATCTCCATCGATTTTTCCGGATCGAGGAAAATCGGATCGCCGTTGATCGGATTGCGGAAGTGGACGCCCTGCTCGGTGATCTTACGGATATCGCCAAGGCTGAACACCTGGAAACCGCCGGAGTCGGTCAGGATCGGTCCTTTCCACTGCATAAAATCGTGCAGATCGCCGTGCAGCTTCATGATCTCCTGACCCGGGCGCAGCCACAGGTGGAAGGTGTTGCCGAGAATAATCTGCGCGCCGGTGGCTTCCACCTCTTCCGGCGTCATCCCTTTGACGGTGCCGTAGGTGCCAACGGGCATAAAGGCCGGTGTTTCCACCACGCCGCGCTCAAACACCAGGCGACCGCGGCGGGCGCGACCGTCGGTGGTATCCAGTTCAAATTTCATGCTTGCTCCTGCGTCAGAAAAACAGTCCGACGTTTTCATACTCGCCACGGAATGATTCCGTAGCTAAAAAATGCGTTATGGCGTCTACAAGCCGGCGTACCGGCCTTTTCAGGGACGCTCAGAAATAGCCTGCGGATTGTACGTGATAAACATCGCATCCCCGTAGCTAAAAAAGCGATATTTCTGCTCAACCGCCACCTTATAGGCGTTCATGGTGTGCTGATAACCCGCAAACGCCGACACCAGCATAATCAGTGTGGATTCAGGGAGATGGAAGTTAGTCACCAGCGCATCGATCACCTGGTACTGATAACCCGGGTAGATGAAAATCTGCGTATCGTCGAAGAACGGCGCGATCAGCGCGTCTTTCGCCGCCTGCGCCGCGCTCTCCAGCGAACGTACCGAGGTGGTGCCCACCGCGATCACGCGGTTGCCGCGCGCTTTCGCCGCCAGCACCGCATCGACCACCTCCTGCGGCACTTCGGCATATTCGGAGTGCATGGTGTGCTCTTCAATGCTGTCGACGCGCACCGGCTGGAAGGTGCCCGCGCCCACATGCAGGGTGACAAACGCCATCTCAACGCCTTTGGCGCGCAGTTTGTCCAGCAGCGGTTCGTCGAAATGCAAACCGGCGGTCGGGGCGGCTACCGCGCCCGGCCTGGTGCCATAGACGGTTTGATAGAGCTCGCGGTCGGCGTCTTCGTCCGGGCGGTCAATATAGGGCGGCAGCGGCATATGACCGATCCCGTTAAGGATCTCCAGCACCGGGCGCTCGTCGTTAAACTCCACTTCAAACAGCGCGCCGTGGCGCGCCAGCATCGTGGCCTTAATACTTTCGTCATCGCCCAGCAGCAGCTCGGCGCCCGGCTTCGGCGCTTTTGAGGCGCGAATATGGGCCAGGATGCGCTTATCATCCAGCATCCGCTCCACCAGCACTTCAATCTTGCCGCCGCTGGCCTTACGACCGAACAGACGCGCCGGGATCACCCGGGTGTTGTTAAACACCAGCAGATCGCCGGGATTAAGCTTATCGAGAATGTCGGTGAAGGTGCCATGCGTCAGCGCGCCCGTCGGCCCGTCCAGGGAGAGCAAGCGACAGCTACTGCGCTCAGGCATCGGATAGTGGGCGATCAGAGATTCGGGTAGTTCAAAAGCAAAATCGGTAACGCGCATGACGGTAACTCAGACTGAATAAAGAGGCGGGTAGTCTAGTGCCGGGGCGGTCTGGCTGCAACCTTTACCCCTCCGGATGAATGACATAATCTATATTCCAAATCATTCCGAATGCCGCCATGCGGCAACCGAATGCCTTACCGGTGGCAAAGGTGCCGCGCGCGGCCAGACAGCATGCCATTCGGCCACCGAGGCGCCGTTCAGCGCAACATCGGTGTTTCCACCTGCCCGCTCGTATTTAAAGGATGTCGTTTTATGAATTTTCTCGCCCACCTGCACCTGGCCCATCTCGCCGACAGTTCGTTGCCCGGCAACCTGATGGCCGACTTCGTGCGCGGCAACCCGCAGGGCGACTATCCGGCGGAGATCATCGACGGCATCTTTATGCATCGGCGGATTGACGTGATGACTGACAACCTGGCGGAAGTCAAAGAGGCGCGGGAGTGGTTTCGCCCGCAGACCCGCCGCGTCGCCCCCATCACCCTCGACGTCATGTGGGATCATTTCCTGTCCCAGCACTGGGTGCAGCTCTCCCCTGACCTGCCGCTGGACGAGTTCGTACGCTACGCCGAGCGGCAGATCGTCCCCATCCTGCCCGACTCGCCGCCCCGCTTCGTCAATCTCAATCAATATCTGTGGTCGGAGCGCTGGCTGGAGCGCTATCGGGAAATGGATTTTATTCAGCGCGTGCTGAACGGCATGGCCAGCCGCCGTCCACGTCTCGAGGCGCTACGCGACTCCTGGCAGGATCTGGATACCCATTACGACCGTCTGGAGACGCAGTTCTGGCGCTTTTATCCGCAGATGATGCGCCTGGCAGAAAACAAACAGCTGTAATAGCCACGTCATTGATAGGTAAAAGCTGGCTGAACGATTGTTAGCGCCTCTTTGTGTTATTGCCGGGCAGGCTCTATACTTGCCCGCGTTGCGTTCCAAATAACCTTAGTAATTACAGGAGAATCAAATGGTTCTGGTCACTCGTCAAGCGCCGGATTTTACTGCAGCCGCTGTGCTGGGTAATGGTGAGATCGTTGAGAAATTCAATTTCAAACAGCACACCAACGGTAAACCTACCGTTCTGTTCTTCTGGCCGATGGACTTCACCTTCGTGTGCCCGTCTGAGCTGATCGCGTTCGACAAACGTTACGAAGAATTCCAGAAACGCGGCGTGGAAGTGGTTGGCGTTTCCTTCGACTCCGAGTTCGTGCACAACGCATGGCGTAACACCCCGGTAGACCAGGGCGGTATCGGCCCGGTTAAATACGCGATGGTTGCTGACATCAAACGTGAAATCCAGAAAGCTTACGGTATTGAGCATCCGGACGAAGGCGTAGCGCTGCGCGGCTCCTTCCTGATCGACGCCAACGGCATCGTTCGTCATCAGGTGGTTAACGACCTGCCGCTGGGCCGTAACATCGACGAAATGCTGCGTATGGTAGACGCCCTGCAGTTCCACGAAGAGCACGGCGAAGTCTGCCCGGCGCAGTGGGAAAAAGGAAAAGAAGGTATGGCCGCCTCTCCGGAAGGCGTTGCAAAATACCTGACCGAAAACGTTTCCAGCCTGTAATCGGCACGCGTTTTAATAAAAGGCTCGCTCAGGCGGGCCTTTTTTGTTAGCGGCGTCAAAATTTAAGAAAATGACCCGCCGATATTTGTGACCAGCGATACACTTCTGGCGAAAAAATTCGCTCTACCTCTCACTTTTTCTCTGGCAAATTTCAGCGTCAAAATACAAAGCCTTCATAACAGCCTGAAAAACATATAAATTATTTATATCGTTTTCTGCCGGTACTTTGCCGTCGATGTGATCCCCATCAATATTTAAAACCGCGGATGTGATCTCATCCATCATTTTCATCAATGTATTTGGTCATGATTTAACTCAGGAACAGGAATACGTTCAGGAGCTGAGGATGGAAATTATTTTTGACCCGTTGTTAATCGCCCTTAAGCAGAATATTTCCCGTGCGGAAGAGGCCATCGAACTGGCGGGTTCATTACTTGCCAGGCGCCAGATTTGCAGTGCCGAATATGTCACCGAGATGCTGACGGTATATGAAGATTTTGGCGCCGCCATCGTGATAGATGACGGGATTGCCATGCCGCATGCCCGGCCGGAAAAAGGGGCATTACAGACCGGGTTCTCACTTGTCACCACCGCCACGCCAATCTCCTTCGGCCACGATGAGTTCGATCCGGTTTCCGTGGTCATCGCGATCGCCGGCGCCGATGCTGACAGTCATATCAAAATGATCCAACTGATAGCCTCGCTGATCGAGTCAGATATTGTGACCTTTCTTCAGCAGGAAAATGACGTTAATTCAGTCTTACATTTCATTCAAAAACAAATGGAGTAGTCATTATGTTAGTTATCAGAACGGTTTGTGGTAACGGTATTGGCAGCTCATTGATGGCTGCGAATAATGTGAAAAAGATTTGTGACGAATTAGGTATCAAAGCGGACGTCGCCTCGGTCGATTTTGCTAACGCCGTCGGGGAAAAAGCCGACCTTTACGTCACGATCAAAGAACTGGCAAATCAATTTCCGGCCCACTGTCATGTCGCCATCATTCGCAGCTACGTCCATAAAGCGAAGATCGCCGAGGATATTACCGACGCGCTGATGAAAATTGCTGCGACTCACTCTTAATCAGCATAGAGGGAACGACCATGCAGGCTATTCTTAGTTTCTTAACGGAAATATTCAGTCAACCCGCCTTTTTAATGGGGCTTATCGCCTTTGTTGGTTTAGTGGCGCTGCGCTCCCCTGGCAATAAACTGCTTACCGGCACATTGAAGCCGATTTTAGGCTATTTGATGTTGAGCGCTGGGGCAGGCGTTATCGTTGCCAATCTCAATCCGCTGGGCGGTATTATCGAGGCCGGATTTAATATCCGCGGCGTTATTCCGAACAATGAAGCCATTGTCTCCGTCGCCCAGAAGATGCTGGGCGTGGAAACCATGAGTATTTTGCTGTTAGGCTTTATTTTCAACCTGATTATCGCCCGCTGTACCAAGTATAAATATATCTTTCTGACCGGCCATCATTCGTTCTTTCTCGCCTGCCTGTTCTCCGCCGTTCTGCAGGCAGCGGAGTTCCAGGGCTGGATGTTGATCCTGATCGGTGGATTCCTGTTGGGCTCATGGTCGGCCATCTCCCCGGCCATCGGTCAGCGTTACACCAGGCAGGTAACCGAAGACGGCGGGATCGCCATGGGCCATTTCGGCTCTCTCGGCTACTACCTCTCGGCATGGATCGCCAGCCGGACCGGCAATCCGGCAAATTCCTTCGCCGATACCGAAATTTCAGAAAAGTGGGGCTTTCTGCGCGATACCACGGTCACCACCGGTATCGTGATGTTTGTTATCTACTTTGTCTGCAGCGCTGTCGCCGGGTCGGCGTACCTGAGCACCATCACCGACCAAAACATGCTGATCTTCTCGGTGCTGACCGGTCTGCAGTTCGCCGTTGGCGTAGCCATTGTCTATAACGGCGTGCGGCTGATCCTCGGCGATCTGGTGCCGGCGTTCCAGGGCATCAGCCAGAAGCTGATCCCGGACTCCATCCCGGCCGTTGACTGCGCGGTGTTCTTCACCTTTAGCCCCACCGCGGTGGTGGTGGGATTCATCAGCTCCTTTGTGGGCGGGCTGGTCGGGATGCTCTTGCTCGGCGGGCTGGGCATGGCGCTGATTATTCCCGGCATGGTCCCGCACTTCTTCTGCGGCGGCACGTCCGGCGTCTTCGCCGACAAACTGGGGGGGAAGCGCGGATGTATCATCGCCTCCTTTATCGGCGGGATCTTCCTCGCCTTCCTGCCGGCGATGCTGCTGCCGGCGCTCGGCAACCTCGGGTTTGAAAACAGCACCTTCGCCGATTTCGACTTCGCGGTATGGGGCATCATTATCGGGAATGCGTTCACCCAGTTTGGTCAGATCACTATCTATCTGATTTGTCTGGCGCTGCTCGTCGCGCTGCTGGCGCCTTTCTGCTTCCGTCACGTCCAGGTGGTGGGCAACACGCTCAGCTATGAGGAGCTGACGGCGAAGCAGAAAAATGAATAAGCGAGGTCATTTTTCCCGGCGGGAGGGCCACGCTTTCCGCCGCTGACAAATAATCAGGAGTGGTTATGGCTATTTTGTCCATTGGATTTGCTTGTTTCGATCAGTTTTTCTTTCTCAATGAATGGCCCCAGGAGAATACCAAAAACTTTTGTCATGATTTTATTGAAAGCGGCGGCGGTCCGGCGGCCAATGCGGCCTGGCTGCTGGGATTATGGGGCGAGGAGGTTTATTACATTGGTCATCTGCAGCAGGACCTTTACGGTCAGCGCATTATCGATGAGTTTGCCGAGGCGGGGGTGGATACCAGCCAGGTGGTTTTCTCCGATGACATGATCACCCCGCTGGCCTCGGTGCTGGTCAATCGCTTAACGGGTTCGCGGACAATTATTACCCGCAAGATGCAAACGCCGCCTTCCCTGACCTACGAGCAAAAGCTCAAACTGGACGACCTCGCCGAGCGACTGATTGCCAGCGAGGAGCCGGTTACCATTTTAATTGACGGCCATGAGGCGGAAATCAGTGAATATTTAATTAAGAAACTGCCCAACGCCAGGGTCGTGATGGACGGCGGGTCACTGCGCGCCAGCAATATTAAACTGGCGGCCTGGACTGACTATTTTGTAGTGAGCGAACATTTCGCCCGCGATTATATGAGCTATCGCTCGCTGAGCACCGAAGCAGAAATTAAAGCGGCCCTGATTGAGTTGAATAAAATTTGCCGCGGTGAAGCATTTATTACCCTTGGCGAAAAAGGCTGCGCTTTTTTAAAAAGCGGTATGCTGCAGATCGTCCCGTCCTGGCTGTGCAATGCCGTTGATACCACCGGCGCCGGGGATGTATTTCACGGCGCCTTCACCTATGGCGTCCATTACTCATGGCATATCGATAACATTATTTTATTTGCCAGCCTGACCGCCGCCATTTCTATTGAGAAAAAAGGGGTTCGGGAATCGATGCCGGACCTGGCGGTCGTCCACCACTCGTTAAATAGCTACGAGAGAAACTTAACGCAATATTTTGAAGAATAACTGCATTTAATAAATATCAAGAGGTGAATATGTTAGTGTCGATGAAGGACATGCTTCAGCATGCCCTGCGGGACGGCTACGCCGTCGGTCAGTTCAACATTAATAATCTGGAATGGGTCGGCGCCGTATTAAGCACCGCCCAGCAGTGCCGCTCACCGGTTATTTTGGGGGTGTCCGGCGGCACGGTTAAGCATATGCTCGGGTTAAAATGTATTCATGACATCGTGGTTAACGCCATGGAGTATTTGCATATTGATGTTCCGGTGGCGCTGCATCTGGATCATGGCACCTCCCGGGAGGCCTGCGAAGCGGCGATCGCCGCCGGCTTCAGTTCCATTATGTTCGATGGCTCGCATCTGCCGTTCAGGGAAAACCTGGCCATTACCCGCCACCTGGTGACGCTGGCGCACAGCAAAGGTATCTCTGTGGAGGCCGAACTGGGGACCATCGCCGGCAGTGAAGACGGCATTGTCAATTCCGAAGTCATCTACGCCGATCCGCAGGAGTGCTACACCCTGGTGACAGAAACCCAGGTGGATTGCCTCGCCGCCGCGCTGGGCTCCACCCATGGTCTGTATAAAGGTAAAGCCCGACTGGGATTTACCGAGATGAAAGCCATTGCCGAGCAGGTGAAGGTTCCGCTGGTGCTGCATGGCGGCACCGGTATTGCCGATGAGGATATGCGCCGGGCGATTGCCTGCGGCACCGCCAAGATTAACGTTAATACCGAAAATATGTACGCCTGGTGCCAACAGGTGAAAGCAATTTTCGCCGCCGACACCGGGCACGATGTGAACGATCCGCGGAAAGTCATCGCCCAGGGACTGCAGCCGGTACGCGAGATGATTGCCCGCCGCATGGCGCTCTTTGGCTCAGAGCAGCGCTATTGACGCCGGGCCTGCGGCTGAAACCACCGCCCCGACGCTGCCGGGGCGGTGGTTTCAGGTATCAAAAAGCAAAGCAGGAACAGCCCAGCACGCCCCAGAAGGCCTGCTCGTCAGAGACCGGAATCGACGACTTACGCGCAATATCATGCTGATGGCCGTGGACGCCACAGCTACCGCAGCACTGGTGCATCTGCACCATGGCGCCGATTTTAGCCGTCGCCGGCGGAGCGGAACGGTAATGGCCCGGGACCTTCACCACCGGCGACCACTCCGGCAGCACCGGGATCGGCGGCGGCGCCAGCGGCGAGAAGTGACCAGCGGCGTACACCACTTTGCCGTCAACCACCGTCAGCACCGACTCAATGCCTTTGATCTCCTCTTCCGCGACGCTGAAGTAGTCTTTCGACAGCACCACCAGATCGGCAAGCTGACCGGCGGCCAGACGGCCTTTCTTGCCCTGCTCGCTGGAGAACCAGGCGCTGCCCGCCGTCCACAGCTCCAGCGCGACATCGCGCGGCAGGCGGTTGGCGTCGTCATACATCGCCATCCCGCCAACGGTGCGCCCGGAGACCAGCCAGTACAGCGCGGTCCATGGGTTATAGCTGGCGACGCGGGTCGCATCGGTGCCCAGCCCCACCGGCACGTCCAGCGCCAGCATCTTTGCTACCGGCGGGGTATGTTTCACCGCCTCTTTGCCGTAGCGATCGACAAAATATTCGCCCTGGAAGGCCATCCGATGCTGCACCGCAATACCGCCCCCCAGCGCCTTCACCCGCTCAATGTTACGCTCGGTAATGGTCTCGGCATGATCGAAGAACCAGTGCAGGCCATTAAACGGGATATCGCGGTTCACCTTCTCAAACACGTCCAGCATCCGGCTGATGGACTCATCGTAGGTGGCATGCAGGCGGAACGGCCAGCGATGCTCCACCAGATGGCGTACCACCCGCTCCAGCTCATCCTCCATGCCTTGCGGCAGATCCGGCCGCGGCTGCAGGAAATCTTCAAAATCCGCCGCCGAAAATACCAGCATCTCGCCGGCGCCGTTGGCGCGATAGAAGTCAGTCCCCTGCCCCGGCTTCAGCATGTCGGTCCAGCGTTCGAAATCCTCCAGCTCCTGCTTCGGCCGCTGAGTAAACAGGTTGTAGGCGATGCGCACGGTCATCTGATCTTTCGCGTGCAGCTGTTCGATAATTTCGTAATCTTCCGGATAGTTCTGGAAGCCGCCGCCGGCGTCGATGGCGCTGGTCAGCCCCAGTCGGTTCAGCTCGCGCATAAATTGACGGGTGGAGTTCACCTGCAGATCCAGCGGCAGCTTCGGCCCCTTGGCCAGCGTAGCGTAAAGGATCATGGCGTTCGGTTTGGCGATCAGCATCCCGGTCGGGTTGCCGTGGCTATCGCGGACGATCTCGCCGCCCGCCGGATCCGGCGTCTCTTTGGTATATCCCACGGCTTTCAGCGCCGCACGGTTCAACAGCGCGCGATCGTAGAGATGGAGCACAAACACCGGCGTATCAGGCGCCGCCTCGTTCAGCTCTTCCAGGGTCGGCATCCGCCGCTCGGCGAACTGAAATTCGCTCCAGCCGCCGACCACCCGCACCCACTGCGGGGACGGCGTGCGATCCGCCTGATCCTTCAGCATTCGCAGGGCATCCGCCAGCGAGGGGACGCCCTCCCAGCGGAGCTCAAGGTTGTAGTTCAACCCACCGCGGATCAGGTGCAGGTGAGAATCGTTGAGGCCCGGGATCACCGTATGCCCTTTGAGATCGACGATTTGCGTCCCCTCGGCGGCAAAGCTCATGATCCGATCGTGACTTCCGGTGGCAACAATTTTTCCGTCGGCGATGGCCACGGCTTCCGCCAGGGGATTCGCACGATCGAGAGTATGAATCTGACCGTGGGTCAGAATCAGTGTGGCAGTTTGCGACATAACGTACTCCTTGAGGAGGCTGACTCAGTTTTTCTTCAACCAGCCAGCAAACAGGCGGGTCACGATGGGCATCCAGAACCAGACCACCAGCGCAACCACACAAGCATCATTGATGAGGTGCAGCAGCAGGCTCCCCTTAAGCGACGGCAGCAGCATGCCGGTCACCGCAGGCACCAGGTTGGTGCTGGGGAAAATCACCAGCAGGGTGATCAGAAACTGTTTCCAGCGCCGCGGCTGGCGTACGTTCACCGTCGGCGGGGTAAACCAGAAGGCCGGTTCAGTCCGCACCTCAGTCCGATCGCCTTCCGTCAGCAGTGGGGCAATCTCAGCCACCAGTTGCCGACGGGTTTCCGACTGCGTCCAGGCGTAGAGGTGCTCCAGGGTATCGAAGCGGATTATGACGCTCCACAGATTCTGCCCTGCGGCGGGCCGGATCACATTCGCCCCAAGATGGCCGGGAAATTCTGCCGCAATGGGCATAATTTTACCGAGCCACTCTTCGTCGCGCTGGCTGTGTTGCGGATCGAGCAGATGGCTGATAACCAGGGTCACCGATTTTTGCTGCGCCATGACGAGTTCCTTGCTTCAGGGAAATGGCCGGTTTTCTCCTGCCACTCTCCATAAATGATCTGACACAACATCCTTCATGCTGCGTTGAAGCGGCAGGCGGGCACGTCCCCGTGAACTTGAATAAATTCAGTAGCTGGGGACGGACAAACGCAGCCAACAACGCAGCAGCCTGAAGGATGGAGTGATTTACGCTTTACGCTCCGGCGCGCCATGCACCATGGTATAAGCGTAATCCACGCCCATCCCGTAGGCGCCGCTGTGTTCGCGCACCAGGTCCATTACCGCATCGTAGGTCGCTTTGCGCGACCAGTCGCGCTGGTACTCCAGCAGCACCTGCTGCCAGGTCACCGGCACCGCCCCCGCCTGCACCATCCGGTCAATAGACCGCTCATGGGCGTCGACAGAGGTGCCGCCGGAGGTATCCGTCACTACATAGACCTCGTAGCCCGCCTCCAGCGCCATCAACGCCGGGAAAGTCAGGCAGACTTCGGTCCACAGAGCGGAGATCACCAGCTTTTTACGGCCGGTCGCTTTCACCGCTGCCACAAACGCATCGTCTTCCCAGGAGTTCATGGAGGTACGTTCAATCGGCTTGACGTCAGGATGCACGGCCAATAATTCCGGCCAGATATAGCCGCTAAAGCTTTTGGTCTCTACGGAGGTATAAATCACCGGTACATTAAAAATTTTGCCCGCTTTCGCCAGCGCCACGGTGTTATTTTTCAGGGTTTGGCGATCGATATTCGCCACGCCAAAGGACATTTGCGGCTGATGGTCAATAAAGATAAGCGCGGAATTAGTGGGATCGAGCAGTTCACGAATAGACATTAAATACCTTCTCAATCAATTAGTTAAAAAGATGACATGATGGTTAATGCGTCGTGTGGATCCTGACTGATAAAGCATGGTGAGTATAGCCAGTTATTTCTAACAAGTTATTAAGGATTTTTTATGGTTTATATTTTTTGCCGCGACCAGGATTTATTCACGCCTGTTTTAATCAAATTTTTACGCCAAACTGTTCTGATTTATTCACTGGCTTTGATTATTGCGCTTAGGTACAACAGAGAAAACAAATTAATGGATAGCTTCATATGCGCGTAAACTTTGATGTTTTGATGATCCTTGATGCCCTTGACCGCCACGGATCCTTCGCCACCGCCGCGGAGTCGCTGTATAAAACCCCCGCCGCTCTGAGCTATATGATCCAGAAGCTGGAGAGCGATCTGAACATCGTGCTGTTGGATCGTTCCGGCCATCGGGCAAAATTTACCGATACCGGGCGGCTGATGCTGGAGAAGGGGCGACAGCTTTTAAGTGCCGCCAGAGATCTGGAAAAGCAGGCCCAGCAGCTGAGCGCGGGCTGGGAGCGAGAGCTAGCCATCGCCCTTGACGCCTCATTTCCCTTTTCGGCCCTGCTGCCGCTGATCGCCGAGTTTTACGCGCAAAACCCACAGACGCGACTGAACTTCAGCCATCACACCCTCGCCGGTTCGTGGGAAGAGCTGACCCATCATGGGGCGGATATTATCCTCGGCGCCATCAATGAGCCGCCCACCTCCGCGGAGTGGTCATGGCAAACCCTCGGCGCGTTGGATAACATCTTCGTCGTCGCCCCCCATCACCCGCTGGCTCAGGCGAAGGAGCCACTGGCCAATAAACAGCTCAGCCAGCATCGGGCCATCGTGATCCGCGACAGCGCCCGCTATTGCCATCCGCTCAACAGCAATCTCCTCGACGAGCAGCCGCAAATCGGCGTCGATGATTTCGCCAGTAAAGTCGAACTATTGTGCGCCGGGCTGGGCTGCGGCTTTCTGCCGCGCCATATCGCTCGCCCGTGGCTGGTAAAAGGCAGTCTGGTGGAGAAGAGCGTCGCCTGCTGGCGGGAAAAGGATATTACCTATATGGCCTGGCGCAGCGGGAATGATGGGCTGGCTCAGCGCTGGTGGCGGGAGGCGCTCCTCCGCGGCGACCTGCTGAGCCAGCTCTACCATTAACGGCCGGACCAGACGTTGGCGGAGATGGCCGGGAGGGTCAGCACCCCGTCCTGGAAGGCGCCGGCGCCCTCCTGCAGCGTCCACCCGGCCACGTTCAGCAGCGGGGAATCTTCGATAACCACCTCGCAGGCTTCCCCGCGGTTAATCGCCACCAGCACCCGCTGCTGTTTGTAGACGCGGACAAACACCACCACGTTATCCTCGGCGTAAATCACCTGACAGCCGCCGTAGCGCAGCGCCTGGTGGGCCTTACGCAGTTTCGCCATCCGCTGATACAACGCCAGCAGCTGGGTATCCTGCAGCGCCGGATCCCACGGGAACGGTTTGCGGCAGAACGGATCGTTATTGCCATCCACGCCCACCTCGTCGCCATAGTAGATGCACGGTACCCCCGGCCAGCTGAACAGCCACACCACCGCCAGCGGCAGGCGCGCTACGTCTTTGCCAAGAAGAGATTTAAAACGCGCCGTATCATGGCTGTCGAGCTGGTTGAACATCCGCAGCTGCTGCTGATGCGACAGCCCGGCGCGATAATTATCCATCCACGCCATACAGGTCTGGGCGTCTATTTTCTGCGGATCGTAAGAGATATCGGTATTGGCGAGGAATCCCCAGATCGGGAAGGTGAAGCCACGATAGTTCATCGCCGCGTCTTCGGCATCCGCCTGCAGCCACTGGCGCGCGTCGCCAAAATGTTCGCCAAAGACAAAAGCTTCCGGCTGCGCTTGCTTCGCTGCCTGGGTAATGCCGGCGATATGCTGCAGGTTATTCCGCGCCCCGCCGCCTTCGCCCAGCATATGCACCACGTCAAGACGCCAGCCGTCCATGCTCCATGGCGCCTTCAGCCAGTGGCGTACGATACTGTCTTCACCGGCATAGATCTCGTTGACCAGGCTGGTCGACCGATAGTCGAGCTTCGGCAGACTGGCATAGCCCAGCCAGTTGTGCGCCTGCCCCTCCTCTGAGAAGGTAAACCAGTCGCGCCACGGGGAGTCCGGATCGTGGCCGGCGCCGCCGCTGCCCTGCTGGTGACGGTCGAACCAGGGATGGGAATCGCCGGTATGGTTGAACACGCCGTCGAGGATCATGCGCATTCCCGCCCGCTGGGTGTTGTGGCGCAGCCGGAGCAGCGCCGCGTCGCCGCCAAACTGCGGATCGACGCGCCGATAATCCTCGGTATCGTATTTATGCACGCTGGGGGCGGCGAAAACCGGGTTCAGATACAGAGCTGTTACGCCGAGCTGCTTCAGGTAGGGAAGTTTTTCGCTGATGCCGTCGAGATCCCCGCCGTAGAACGTCGACCCGCCCGCCTCGCCGGTAAGCGGGTCGTCCCACGCCTTGCGCACAATCTCCCGTCCCGCCGCGTGATGGTAATAGACCGCATCCTGGTCGGCGTCACGCGCGGCGCTGCGGGCAAAGCGATCGGGGAAAATTTGATAGAACACCTGATCGGCCACCCACTGCGGGCCGGCGTCCGGCAGGTCAATGGCGAACTGCTCCAGTCGGGCCGGCGGGAATCGGGTGAAGCCTCGTGGCGTAAACCAGCGCTGATGGTCGGCCCACAGCAGCTTAAAGCTGTAGCGGCGGCGCGGCTGGCCGCTGGCGAGAGAGATTTCGCCGCGCCATGCCACCACGCCTGGCTGCGGCGCCTGGCGGAGCCGCTGCATCGGCAGCGACAGCTCTTCGTTATCCTCTTCCGCGCGCAGCGTGATCCGCTGCGGCAGCGACTCACCGCTTAACCACAGAGTAATAAACAGTCGGTCCTGTTGCACCTTGATAAAGGGTGCAACCGGAAGGTGCCATGCCTTCAACATCGTGAATCCTCATTGTGCAGAATGGGCACACCTTGCCATAGCCGCCGGGCGCAGAACTCATCATCTCAGAACTTTTTGGGGGAGGATAACGGGGGAGGACGCGGGACCGCAAGCCGCCCCGGCCGCGCGATGCTGACCGGGGCGATGTCGATTACTGAGCCTGCGCCAGGCGGCGCTCACGGCGGGTCTTAAAAACCCAGCCGAGCAGCAACAGCGCAATCCACGCCATACCGACGTACAGCGAGATGCGGGTGTCCGGATGATAGCCGATAAGGGCGATAATAAAGGCCAGGAACAGCAGGCCGATCACCGTGGTCACCACCCCGCCAGGGACTTTGAATTTCAGCGCCTTAACCTCTTCGGGCGACAGACGGCGGCGGAAGGCTATCTGTGACAGCAGGATCATAATCCACACCCACACCGTGGCGAAGGTGGCCAGGGAGGCGATCACCAGGAAAACGTTCTCCGGCATGATGTAATTTAGGTATACCGCAAACAGCAGCGCAATGGTCATCACCATCACCGTCACCCACGGAATACCGCGACGCGACGTTTTAGCGAACACCTTCGGCGCGCTGCCCTGCTCAGCCATGCCGTGCAGCATACGGCCCACGCCGAACACGTCGGAGTTAATCGCCGACAGCGAAGCCGTCAGGACCACGAAGTTAAGAATACTGGCCGCGAAGGTAATGCCCAGATGCTGGAAGGTCAGGACGAAGGGGCTGCCGTCGGTTCCCACCTGATTCCACGGGTAGATGGACATAATGACGAACAGCGTGCCGACGTAGAACACCAGAATGCGCATCGGCACCGAGTTGATGGCGCGCGGAATGGATTTCTCCGGGTCCTTCGCCTCACCGGCGGTAATGCCGATGATTTCGATGCCGCCGTAAGCGAACATCACCATCTGCAGCGACATCACCATTCCCAGCCAGCCGTTGCTGAAGAAGCCGCCGTTGCTCCACAGGTTATGAATCCCCGTCGGCTGGCCGCCGTTGCCGATCCCCCAGATAATGATGCCGAACCCGGCGAGGATCATGATGATAATGGTGGCCACTTTGAAGAACGAGAACCAGAACTCCAGCTCGCCAAACACCTTGACGCTCATCAGGTTGACGGCGCAGATGATCAGCACCACGCTGAGCACCCAGATCCAGTGCGGCACCGTCGGGAACCAGACGCCCATGTAGATGCCGAAGGCGGTAACGTCGGCGATGGCGACGATCAGGATTTCAAAGCAGTAGGTCCAGCCGGTGATATAGCCCGCTAGCCCGCCGAGGTTTTCCTGGGCATAGCGGGAGAATGAGCTGGCGGCAGGGTTATGCACCGACATCTCACCGAGCGCCCGCATAATGATATATGCCGCGACGCCGCCGATAATGTAGGCCAACAGTACGCTGGGTCCGGCCATTTTAATGGCGTCGGCCGAGCCGTAAAAAAGCCCGGTGCCGATGGCGGAACCCAGGGCCATAAAGCGAATGTGCCGGGTGCTTAGCCCGCGCTTAAGCTTGTTACTACTTTCCATCGTGGTTTTTCAATGCCGTTTAACACAAAAAATAAAAAACCACGGAACCCGAAGTCCCGTGGTTAAACGCTTGTCCTCACCGCCGGTTAATGCGCGCTGGAAGTCACCTGACGTCCGGCTGCGCGATCCCAGATCACCGCGAGAATGGTCATCACGGCGGTGGGCATCAGCCAGGCCAGGCCCTGCTCCGCCAGCGGCAGACGCGCGGTCCAGTCCGGCAGAATCGCGGCAAATGCCGATGACTTAATCCCGTCAATGATACCAAACATCAGGCTGATAAACATGGCCGGCGCGATAACGCGGGACGAATTATGCCACCAACTGCGGGTAAAGCTTAATACAACCAGTGCGATACACGGCGGATAGATAGCGGTCAGCACCGGAATCGATACCTGGATCAGATGGCTAAGGCCCAAATTGGAGACCGCCATGGAGAACAGGCCGAGAACAAAGACCAGCGTGCGATAGGAGAACGGCAGATACTGGGCAAAGAACTCAGCGCAGGCGCAGGTCAGGCCCACCGCCGTCACCAGGCAAGCGATGAAGATCAGCGCCGCCAGCAGGAAACTGCCCGCCCCACCGAAGGTGTGCTGCACGTAGGCATGGAGGATCGCCGCGCCGTTGGCGGACTGATCCACGAGAGTAGCGCTGTCAGAGCCCAGACGGAACAGCGCCAGATACAGCAGGGTCAGGCCGACGCCCGCCATCAGGCCAGCCCAGACGGTATAACGGGTCAACAGACGCGCTTCGCTGACGCCGCGTGAGCGAGCGGCATTAACAATCACGATGCCGAACACCATCGCGCCGAGGGTATCCATGGTCAGGTAGCCGTTGACGAAGCCATTGGAGAATGGCGCCGTACGATACGCTTCCAGCGCGTCGCTGATCGGGCCCGCTGGCCAGATGATGGCGGCGACCGCCAGCACAATCAGGGCGATAATTTTCAGCGGCGCAAGGAAATTGCCCACGGTGTCCAGCAGTTTGCCCGGATAGAGGGAGACCAGAATCACCAGCGCGAAGTAAATAACGCTGTAGATCAGCAGCGGCAGCGGGCCGTCGCCGGTCAGCGGCGCAATACCGACCTCAAAGGAGACGGTCGCGGTACGCGGCGTCGCGAACAGCGGTCCTACCGCGAGATAGCACACCACCGCCAGCAGGATACCGGCCACTTTACCAATCGGGGTGCTCAGGCTTTCAACGCCGCCGCCGACTTTCGCCAGCGCCACCACCGTCAGCACCGGCAGACCCACCGCAGTGATCAGGAAGCCGATCGCCGCCGTCCAGACGTGCTCGCCCGCCTGTAAGCCAACCATCGGAGGGAAAATAATGTTGCCTGCGCCAACGAACAACGCGAAGGTCATAAAGCCCAACGCTATGATGTCGCGAGATTTTAACTGATGGGTCATAAATTCATTACTGCCTGTGGATGTGGTGTTGTAAAAAAATGGAAAAATACCGCGCTCCCCTCTCAGGGACGATACAGCGGCCATTGCCGGTAAACTCAGCGAGATATGCTCCCGAAGCGGCGTGGGAAAGAATTGTTTTTGGTATTACCACGCAAAAGCAGTCTGTCATCGACTGCGCAGGCGCAATTTAAACGCTTATAACGTTTTAAAGCAAGGCACGATCGCAAAAGCAGATGATTATGCTGGTTATGTCTTTCACACCAGAATCATTTACCATATTGATAGAAAACCCGTGGCTTATCATGCGAACAAAAAAGCAGCGCGCGCTCATTAAATAGGCGAGAAAAAACGACTGCCAATGAAAATGACCAGCTGAAGCTGGTCATTGGCAAGATAAACTGACAGCGCGTCGATCAGGCGTCATTTTTGGCAATTAATCGTTCCGGGAGCAGGAAGCTAAAGCGGGTTCCCTTGCCCACCGTGCTGTCGATTTCCAGCCGGCTGTCATGATGGTTAACCGCGTGTTTGACGATCGCCAGTCCCAGGCCACTGCCCCCCGTTTGCCGGGAACGGGCTTTATCCACCCGATAAAAACGCTCGGTCAGACGGGGAATATGCTCCGGCGCAATGCCTGGCCCGTTATCCTCGACGCTGAACAGCGCTCCCTGCGGGGTCCGCTGCCAGCTGACGCGAATTTCGGTCCCCGGCGGGGTGTGGTTCACCGCGTTATAGACCAGGTTGGAGATGGCGCTGCGCAGTTGCTCCTCATTACCCAGCACCTTGAGCTGCTCATCGACGGTGAAGATCAGCGTCTGTTTCTCCTGGCTGAGAGTTTGCGCCTCGCGCTCCACCACCCGCAGCATCATCGGCACGTCGATGCGATCATTCATCGCCAGCGCCGGCGCGGCTTCAATACGCGACAGCGTCAGCAGCTGCTTCACCAGACCTTCCATACGCTGAGTTTGCTCCCGCATGGTGTGCAGGGCTTTTTCTCGGGTCGCCCCCTCCAGCACCTGCTCCTGCATCATCTCCAGATAGCCCTGCAGCACCGTCAGTGGGGTGCGCAACTCATGGCTGACGTTGGCGAAAAAGTTCCGCCGCGCCCCTTCCAGCTGATGCATCTGCGTCACGTCGCGCGCCACCATCAGCCACTGCTTGTCGCTGTAGGGCATCACGCGAATTTCCAGATGACGGGCGTTATTCAGCACCAGATTGAGCGGCTTTGAAAAATCGCGCTGTTTCAGATAGTTGGCGAACTCAGGATAGCGCAGAAGGTTAAGAATGTTTTGGCCACTGTCGTCCGGCCAGCGCAGGTTTAGAATCTGCTGCGCCAGGCCATTACACCAGAAAATAGCCCCCTCTTCCGTGGTCAGGACGACCGCATCCGGTAACGATTCCGCCCCGCTGCGAAAGCGTTTAATCAGGCTTCCCAGCTCGCGCCGACGCTTTTTATTACGCATCTGCATCTGGTGCAGACCATACAGCAGCGGCTCCCAACTGCCGCGGCCAGGCGGAGGAGTCATGCTCCGGTCCACCCACAGCCACCACGACAGGCGCATCAAATTCCAGAAATGCCAGATCAGCAAACCGGTCACTGCCGCCAGTAAAAACCACGGCAGATGCCCCACAAACGCCCCCAGAATCAGGGCCGGAATACACGCTAAAAAGAGCTCCAGCGCCAGCCTTTTCCATGACAGCCGTTCCAGCACGGGTCACACTCCTGTCAAAATTCAGAAACGGGCGGAGAAACGATACCCCGTGCCGCGAACCGTTTGCACCATACGATCATGGCCACTGTGTTCCAGCGCTTTGCGCAGGCGGCGAATATGGACGTCCACCGTGCGGTCTTCCACATAAACGTTGGTCCCCCAGACGTGGTTCAGCAGCTGTTCGCGGCTGTACACCCGCTCCGGATGGGTCATAAAGAAGTGCAATAATTTAAATTCCGTCGGTCCCATATCCAGCGGACTGTCGCCGGTCATTACCCGGTGCGATGAAGGGTCGAGGCTCAGCCCCTGCATTTCGATCACCTCTTCCACCGCCATCGGTGAAATACGGCGCATCACCGCTTTGATTCGCGCCACCAGCTCTTTCGGAGAGAAAGGCTTGGTGATGTAGTCATCCGCGCCGGTTTCCAGGCCGCGAACGCGATCCTCTTCTTCTCCACGCGCGGTCAGCATCACTACCGGAATATCCCGCGTCATCGCCTCGCGCTTGAGCAGTTTAATAAACTGCAGCCCCGAACCGCCCGGCAGCATCCAGTCCAGGAGAATCAAATCAGGCCAGGGTTCATTGAGTTGATTCACCGCGCTGTCATAATCTTCCGCTTCGACAGGCTGAAAGCCATTTTGCTCCAGAACAAAGCAGACCATTTCGCGGATTGGAGCTTCATCTTCAACGACCAGAATTCTTCTCGCCATTATTTACCCTGTGTTTTTTAGCCATCAGTATAGAAGTGCGGCGTCATTATGCGTCACTTTTGTGACAGATTTATGAAAAAAATGACCGTCTGATGATCGGGTATTTTGAAGCACGACGCGGACTTACCCCTCACTAACAAGTGGTATACTGCCGCCCATGCTTTTTTCGCTAGGGAAGATTTATGCGCCTCCTTCACACCTCCGACTGGCACCTGGGCCAGAATTTTTACAGCAAAAGCCGCGCGGCCGAACACGACGCTTTTCTTACCTGGCTACTGGACCGCGCGCAGGAGCATGAAGTCGACGCCATTATCGTGGCTGGCGATATTTTTGATACCGGCTCGCCGCCGAGCTACGCCCGCGAACTGTATAACCGTTTCGTCGTCCAGTTGCAGCAGACCGGCTGTCGCCTGGTGGTGCTGGCGGGCAACCACGACTCGGTGGCGATGCTCAATGAATCCCGCGATATCCTCGCCTTCTTACACACCACCGTGGTGGCGAACGCCGGCTACGCGCCGATTGAGCTGCCGCTGCGCGACGGCACGCCGGGCGCCATCTTCTGTCCGGTGCCGTTTTTACGCCCGCGCGAGCTGGTGACCAGCCAGGCCGGTCACTCCGGTCGGGAAAAACAGCAGCTGCTGCTGCACGCCATCAGCGACTATTATCAGGAGCAGTATCAGCAGGCCTGCGCGCTGCGCGGCGATCGGCCGCTGCCCATCATTGCCAGCGGCCATCTGACCACCGTCGGCGCCAGCAAAAGCGATGCCGTCCGCGACATTTACATCGGCACACTGGATGCCTTTCCGGCGCAACACTTCCCCCCTGCCGACTACATTGCGCTGGGCCATATTCACCGGGCGCAGATGGTCGGCGGCTGCGAGCATATCCGCTACAGCGGCTCGCCGCTGCCGCTGAGCTTCGATGAAACCGGCAAAGCGAAATCGGTGCATCTGGTGAGCTTTAGCGAGGGGCGACTTAGCGCCGTGGAAACCCTGGAGGTGCCCGTGACCCAGCCTCTGGCGGTAATCAAAGGCGATCTGGCCGCCATCACCGCCCAGCTGGAGCAGTGGCGCGGCGTCGAGCAGGACCCGCCGGTGTGGCTGGATATCGAAATCACCACCGAGGACTATCTGCACGATATTCAACGGCATATTCAGGCGCTAACGGAGGATCTGCCGGTGGAAGTGCTGCTGGTGCGCCGCAGCCGCGAGCAGCGCGAGAAAATACTGCTCAACGCCCAGCGGGAGACGCTCAGTGAACTGAAGGTGGAGGAGGTATTCGAGCGCCGGCTGGCGCTGACCGAAATTGACGAGATGAAGCGCGCCCGGCTGCATGAGCTGTTCGCCCATACGGTGCATACGCTCACCGCGGAGGACGAAAACGCATGAAAATCCTCAGTCTGCGTCTGAAAAACCTCAACTCCCTGAAAGGGGAATGGAAGATAGACTTTACCGCCGAGCCGTTCGCCAGCAATGGCCTGTTCGCCATTACCGGCGCCACCGGGGCCGGGAAAACCACGCTGCTCGACGCCATTTGCCTGGCGCTCTATCATGAGACGCCGCGCCTGAATAAAGTCTCCCAGTCGCAAAACGACCTGATGACCCGCGATACCGCCGAGTGTCTGGCGGAAGTCGAGTTTGAAGTAAAAGGCATCGCCTACCGCGCTTTCTGGAGCCAGAACCGGGCCCGTAACCAGCCGGATGGCAATCTGCAGGCGCCCCGCGTCGAGCTGGCGCGCTGCGCTGACGGCAAAATCCTCGCCGATAAAGTCTCGGACAAGCTGGAGCAAACCGCGACGCTTACCGGCCTCGACTATGGCCGCTTCACCCGCTCGATGCTGCTTTCCCAGGGGCAATTTGCCGCCTTCCTGAACGCGAAGCCGAGCGATCGCGCGGAGCTGCTGGAGGAGCTGACCGGCACGGAAATCTACGGCCAGATTTCAGCCATGGTCTACGAACAGCACAAAGCCGCTCGCCATGCGCTGGAGAAGTTCGAAGCCCAGGCGGCGGGCATCGTCCTGTTGACGGAGGCCCAGCAGCAGGCGCTGCAGGAAAGTTTGCAGGTACTTACTGACGAAGAAAAAGCCCTGCTGGCCCAGCAGCAGAGCCAGCAGCAGCAGCTCCAGTGGCTGACCCGCCGCGACGAGCTGGCGCAGCAGCAGCAGCAGGCCGCCACCCGGCAGCAGCAGGCCCGCCAGGCGCTGGCGGACGCCGCCCCGGCGCTGGCGAAGCTTGAGCTGGCCCAGCCCGCCGCCCAACTGCGTCCCCTGTGGGAGCGCCAGCAGGAGCAGACGGCAGGCCTGGCGCAAACCCGGCAGCGGATCAGTGAAGTAAATGCTCGCTTACTTGCCAGCACGGCGCTGCGCACGCGCATCCGCCAGGGCGCCTTGCGCGCTCAGCAGCAGCGTCAGGCTGAACTGGCCGATCTGGCGCAGTGGCTGGCCGCCCATGAGCGTTTCCGCTTATGGGGTCAGGAGATCGCCGGCTGGCGAGCGCAATTCTCGCAACTGACGCGGGATAAACAACAGCTAACGGCTCAGAGCACCCGCCTGGCCGCGCTACGCCAGAAGCTGGCCACGCTGCCAGCCAGCCCTCTCACCCTGAGCGCGGATGACGTTGCCGCAGCGATAGAACAGCAAACCCAATCGCGGCCGCTGCGCCAGCGCCTGATCTCCCTGCATGAGCAGCATCAGCTGCTGCGCAAGCGTCTGCGCCAGAACGCCGAGAGCGTCCAGCAGGCGCAGGCGGAGCAGGTAAAACTTAACGCTACCCTGACGCTGCGCCGGGAACAATATAAAGACAAAAACCAGCACTATCTCGACCTGAAGGCGCTCTGCCAGCGGGAAGAAACGATTAAAGACCTGGAAAGCTACCGCGACCGGCTCGAGGCGGGTAAGCCCTGTCCGCTGTGCGGCGCCTGTGAACACCCGGCGATTGAACAATACGCCTCGTTGACGCTCACGGATAATCAGCGCCGCCGCGATGCGCTGGAAAAGGAGGTCGCCGCGCTGAAAGAAGAAGGCCTGCTGATCCTCGGGCAGGTCAAGGCCCTGACGCAACAGCTCCAGCGTGACACCGAAGCGGCCGGGCGGCTCGCAGAGGAAGAGCAAGCGCTTACTAAAGCGTGGCAGGAGACCTGCGCCTCTCTGCACATCGCGCGGGATATTGCGCAAGAGATAAACGACTGGATGCAGGAGCAGGAGCGCTACGAGCAGCAGCTCTATCAGCTCAGCCAGCGCCTGATGTTGCAGAGTCAGCTTAACGATCAGCAGGCGCTGGAGCGCCAGGCCGAGCAGCAGCTGGCGGCCTCGCGCCAGGGACTGGAGAGCGCCCTGCAGGCCCTGGCCCTGAGCCTGCCGGCAGAAGGGACAGAAGCCGCCTGGCTGCACGCTCGCGAAAGCGAATTTGCCCAGTGGCAGGCGCAACAGACCCAACATGATGCCATTCAGCAGCAAATCGCTGCTCTGCGGCCACTGCTGGAGACGCTGCCGACCAGCGACGAGACAGAGGTTGAAGCTGAGTCGGCCATCCCGGACAACTGGCGCGAAATCCACGAGGAATGCCTGTCGCTGCACAGCCAGCTTGTCGCCCAGCAGCAGCAGGAAACCCAGGAAAAGGCGCGTCTGGACCAGTCGCAGGCGCAATTCACCTCCGCCCTGGCCGCCAGCCGCTTTAGCGATCGGGAGGCGTTCCTCGCCGCGCTGCTGGATGACGAGACCGCCCAGCGGCTGACGCAGTTAAAACAGACGCTGGAGCAGCAGCTTCAGCAGGCGGCTGCGCTCTGCGAGCAGGCGACCCGGCAACATGAGGCGCACCTGGCGCTGCGTCCGCAAGGGGTGGACGCTGACGTCCCCACCCTGCAAACCCAGCTGCACGCCCTGGCCCAGCGGCTGCGGGATAACACTACCCGCCAGGGTGAGATCCGCCAGCAGCTCAGGCAGGACGCAGAGAGCCGTCAACAGCAGCAGGCGCTGGGGCAGCAGATTGCAGAGGCGGCGCAGCTGGCGGACGACTGGGGCTATCTCAATTCGCTGATCGGCTCCAGCACCGGCGACCGGTTCCGCAAATTCGCCCAGGGGCTGACGCTGGATAATCTGGTCTGGCTGGCAAACCAGCAGCTCAACCGCCTGCATGGCCGCTATCTGCTACAGCGCAAGGCCAGCGAGGCGCTGGAGCTGGAGGTTGTCGATACCTGGCAGGCCGACGCCGTGCGCGACACCCGCACCCTCTCCGGCGGCGAAAGTTTCCTCGTCAGCCTGGCGCTGGCCCTGGCGCTGTCAGACCTGGTGAGCCATAAGACACGGATTGACTCCCTGTTTCTTGATGAAGGCTTCGGCACCCTCGACAGCGAAACGCTGGACACGGCGCTGGACGCCCTGGATGCCCTTAACGCCAGCGGTAAGATTATCGGGGTGATCAGCCACGTGGAGGCGATGAAAGACCGCATTCCGGTGCAGATCAAAGTGAAGAAGATTAACGGCCTGGGCTATAGCCGGCTGGACAAAGCGTTTGCGGTGGAGTGAGGTCTGAATTATGGCGATGTCCCCGCACCCGGACCCTCTCCCGAGGGAGAGGGTCCGGGTGCGGGGAAGCGGTTCAGGTCCCCTGGAGCGGCCACAGCCAGGCCGCGCCGCGTACCCCGCTGGAGTCGCCGTGCATCGCTTTGCGGATCGGCGTTTCACACTCGCCGCCGAAGACCCACTGCTTCACCAGGTCCGGCACCGTCTGATACAGCCGTTCGACGTTGCTCATCCCGCCGCCCAGCACGATAACGTCCGGGTCGAGGATATTCACCACGTGGGCCAGCGATTTCGCCAGCCGCTGTTCATAGCGGCTCAGCGCCAGTTCAGCCTTTTCGTCACCTTCTCCCACCAGGCGCATAATCTCGCTGCCGGTTAACCCTTTGCCGCTCAGCCGCTGATAGTCGGTGGCGAAACCGGTGCCGGAGATAAAGGTTTCGATACACCCCTGTTTGCCGCAGTAGCAAGGGACTTCCGCACGGTAGCGCAGCTCATCGTCGTTCATCCACGGCAATGGGTTATGTCCCCATTCGCCAGCGTTACCATTGCCGCCGATATGCGCCCGCCCGTTGAGCGCCACCCCGGCGCCGCAGCCGGTGCCGATAATCACCGCGAATACCGTTTGCGCCCCCGCCGCCGCGCCGTCCACCGCTTCCGACACCGCCAGACAGTTGGCATCGTTAGCCAGCCGGACTTCCCGCTCAAGGCGCAGGCTGAGGTCCTTATCAAAGGGCTGGCCGTTGAGCCAGGTCGAGTTGGCGTTTTTCACCACCCCGGTATAAGGCGAAATTGAGCCAGGAATGCCCATCCCCACGGTACCCTGCTGTCCGGTCGCCTGCTCGGCCATCGCCACCAGGGTGGCGATGGTCTCGATGGTTTGCCGGTAGTCCTCCCGCGGCGTGGGTAACCGGTGGCGAAACAGCTGCTCTCCCTGGTCGCTCAGGGCTATCACTTCGGTTTTTGTTCCACCTAAATCAATACCAATACGCACGCTCAGCTCCTCACCCCGATTAACAATGCAAGCATAGCGACAATTCGCTATCATGCCCGCCTGATTTAACGACAAAGCCGTGGAAATTATCATGCTGTGGTTCAAAAATTTAATGGTTTACCGTCTCAGCCGCGATATCGAATTGCGCGCCGAGGAGATGGAAAAACAGCTGGCCGAGCTGACATTTACCCCTTGTGGCAGCCAGGATATGGCGAAAACCGGTTGGGTGTCGCCGATGGGATCGCACAGCGACGCGCTGACGCATACGGCAAACGGCCAGATCATTATCTGCGCGCGTAAAGAAGAGAAGATCCTGCCGTCGCCGGTGATTAAGCAGGCGCTGGAGGCAAAGATCCAGAAGCTGGAAGCCGATCAGGGCCGCAAGCTGAAGAAGACCGAGAAAGATTCCCTGAAAGATGAAGTGCTGCACTCGCTACTGCCGCGCGCCTTCAGCCGCTTCAGCCAGACAATGATGTGGATCGACACCGTCAACGGCCTGATCATGGTCGACTGCGCCAGCGCGAAGAAAGCGGAAGATACTCTGGCCCTGCTGCGTAAAACCCTCGGCTCGCTGCCGGTGGTGCCGCTGACCCTGGAGAATCCGATTGAGCTAACGCTGACCGAGTGGGTCCGCTCCGGCACCGTGGCGCAGGGCTTCCAGCTGCTGGACGAAGCCGAGCTGAAAGCGATGCTGGAAGATGGCGGCGTGATCCGCGCCAAGAAGCAGGATCTGGTTAGCGACGAAATCGCTGTACACATTGAGGCCGGGAAGGTCGTCACCAAGCTGGCGCTGGACTGGCAGCAGCGTATTCAGTTTGTGATCTGCGACGACGCGTCAATTAAGCGCCTCAAGTTCTGCGATGAACTGCGCGACCAAAACGAAGATATCGATCGGGAAGATTTCGCCCAGCGCTTTGACGCCGACTTTATCTTAATGACCGGCGAGCTGGCTGCCCTGATCCAAAGCCTGGTGGAAGGGCTCGGCGGCGAAGCGCAGCGCTAAGCGCCGCTTTCCTTCTTGCCGGGCAGGAAGGAAAAAACAACCCGGCGGCAGACGCCGGGCGTCACGCTGGCTTACAGATAGCGGCACAGATAAGAGGTTGGCTCAGCCACCTGCAGATGAAATTCGCTGTTGCCTGGCACATTGAAAACTTCGCCGGCAGCGTAAACTTTCCACTCAGTCTCACCCGGCAGCAGGACATTCAGCGCCCCGCTGACTACCGTCATCTCTTCCGGCTGCGCCGTACCAAAGGTGTATTCCCCTTCCGCCATCACGCCAACGCTGGCGCGACCGGTACTGCTGCTGGTGAAGCCAATGGATTTCACTTTTCCGTCAAAGTATTCATTGCTTTGAAGCATAAACAAGCCCTTCTGATCGTCGGTTAAAGGCTCAATATAGGGGGCGCTCCTTGCCCCTGTCACGCGAAATTAACACATTAGACCAATAGTTCTGCCGCCAGTCGGGAAACCAGCACATTCGACAGCAAAACCGGAACATCGAGGGCTTTTTGTAACACATCGCGATGATGCTGATAGTAACCGAGACAGTCGAGGACCAGCACGTCGGCGCCCTGCTCCAGCAGCGTTTTGCCGGCGGTTAATAGCTCGCTGTCGCTGCCGGTAAACGGATTGGCCAGCGCGTAGTATGGCGACTTTTCCAGCGAGAGCCACTTTTGCCGCTGCATGGGCATGATCTCTTCCACCGGCACGATCACCCCTACCTGGTGCCCATCGACGATCGATGCCACCAGCGGCGGGATGATCCGCTGCGGCTCGAGGAGGATCGCGTGGTGGGTGGTAAAACCGGTCAGCTGTTCGGAACTGAGCAGCAGGATCACATCATAATGTTGTCGATCCAGCATCGCGATCGCGCTGCGGACATCGCGTTCAATTTTCTGTCGCGACACCATCACCAACTGGTTATTACTGAGCAAGGTCAGGAGTCCTTTCTCGCCGTCACCTACGGCGTACTCGGCCATTACCTCGTCAGGCGTCATCTCGCCCAGCAGGCTGATGTGGGCGATCTGTTCTTCCCTGATATGTTCGGTCAGGAGCGGCAATACTCCCGCCAGCGGCACAACGCCGATGGTCAAAATTGCCATCGTTGCACTACTCATATCATGTACCTTTTCACAACCACTGCTTCAACACAGGCTTTCCACACACAGCATCCGCCCCCCTGGTGAGTAAAAATCAACCGTCGAGAAGCGTAGCAGCTCCACGCTGCGGTTGAATGTAAAGATTGCCGGGCGGCGGCGCCGTGCCTGAAAAATCCGTGTGTTAGATATTCATTAGTACGACTGATAAATAAAAAATGTGAGATACGCCCGATATTGCCAGCATGGCGGGCAATTCGGGCTCAGGGGATTACGACTTGTCAGGATCTTCATAACGCCGTTTGGCATCCACGGCTTCCTGCTCGGTAGGATGTTCGCTGATAAGCGAATCAGGCTCAGGATAATCCGCACGGAGCTGATACCAGGTCACCGTCTGACCCTGAGGACCTTTCTCTACCGCAACCACGCGCGCTTCTCTCGGATATGGGGGCCTGTTTGGCATAGTTCTTCCTTCTTCTGGTAGCAGAACTATTAAGTATAGGCGCCCCTCGCCGCCTTAATGTAAGTAAATTCTTAACTTACCGGGGTTGCCGTCGCGCTGCATAGCATGGACATAATCTGCTCCACCACCCGATCCGGCGAGGCCGTGGCATCCACAATATGGTGGGCAGCGTCCCGGTATAACGCTTCGCGCTGCGCCAGCACCTCGCCCACTTCCTCGCGCACCGGTTTTCCGGTCAGCGTCGGCCGCTGTTCGGCTTTCGGGTAGGCTTCCAGACGGTCAATCAGCGCCGACACCGAGGCCTGCAGATAAATCACCACGCCATTCTCCCGCATAAACTGACGGTTACCTTCCGCCAGCACAATGCCGCCGCCGGTGGCGATTACCGTATTCGGCAGGGTCACGGCCTTCAGCGACAGGGTCTCCAGTTCGCGAAAACGCGCCCACCCTTCCGCCTGCACGATCTCAGCCACCGTCCGCTGCTCATGGGCCTGTAGCCGATGATCGGTATCGGAGAACTGAAAATGCCGCGCTCGCGCCAGCGCATGGCCGACGGTGGTTTTACCGCAGCCGCGTGGCCCAATAAGAAAGATAGGCTGTGTCATAACCGAAGACCCCCTGGTTCCGTCTGTCGCAAAAAATGAAAACGAAAGCACGTATTATCGCTGTCTGTCCCGCAATGCATACGTAAAGAAAAAATTACACAACTTCTTTACACCCCATTACCACGGTGAGAAGAGGGGCTATTAATGTAAACTTATCATTGCATTTAGTGTTTAACCAGCTTTACTTTCCGCTTGGCGTTATTTTTTATCCACCGCTGGCGTAAACGGTAACACATTTATGCATAGCTTTACGAAGCAACATATTTACAACATCATGTTTCAGAAGCACCCTGATGCCTATTCGACAGTGTGACAGAGGAATGTAACATGCAATCTGAAGAACAACGCCTTATGGATGGACTGTTTTCCCGGCTGAAAGAGGCTGAGGCGCACAGCGCATCGCGCGATGCCAGCGCCGAGGAGCGGATTGCCCAACACGTGAGCGCGCAGCCGGCGGCCCCCTACTATATGGCGCAAACCATTCTTATCCAGGAAGCCGCGATTAAACAGCTTAACGATCGCATCCAGGCGCTGGAGAGTCAGGTCAGCCAACTGCAGGCGGCAAAGCCCAGCAGCGGCGGCTTCCTCTCCGGCCTGTTTGGCGGTGGCGGCTCGTCACGCGGTTCTGACCCTATCCCGGGCGCGGAGCAATATGGTCGCCCGCAGGCCAGCGCTCAGCCGCAGTATACGCCACCACCGCAGCAGAACTATGCCCCGCAGGCTGCCGCACGCGGCGGCGGCTTTATGGCGGGCGCGCTGCAAACGGCCGCTGGCGTGGCAGGCGGCGTGGTGCTGGGCAATATGCTGACCAATATGTTCAGCGGCTCGCACCCGCAGGAGATAGTCAATATCATCGAAGAGAAGCCGCAGCCTGATGCCGCCTCCGCGCAGGACAGCATCGCGCAGGACACCACCGCAGGTGACGATCCGTTCCGCCAGGGAGACGATCAGTTCCTTGCCGACAATACCTGGAACGACGACTTCGACGCCGGCTTTGGCGACGATGATTTTGGCAGCGATGACGATAGCTGGGTTTAACCCTGGCGACGCTTAACCGCCAGCAACCACTTCTCCAGCTCGGCGGCAAACTGTTGCCGATCGCGCTGCGATAAACTATCCGGGCCGCCGGTCTGAACGCCGCTGGCCCGTAATGTCTCCATAAAATCCCGCATCGTCAGCCGCTCGCGGATCGTCGCCTCGCTGTAACGTTCCCCGCGCGGATTCAGCGCCGCCCCGCCCTTCGCCAGCACCTCCGCCGCCAGCGGGATGTCGGCGGTGATCACTAAATCTCCCGCCGCGCACTGGCGAACGATTTCGTTATCCGCCACGTCAAAACCCTGCTCAACCCGCAGGGTGCGGATGAAACGCGACGGCGGCACGCGCAGCGGCTGGTTCGCCACCAGCGTCAGCGGAGTCTGGGTCCGCTCTGCCGCGCGGAACAAAATCTCTTTAATCACGTTCGGACACGCGTCCGCATCCACCCAAATGGCCATGCCAGCTCCTGGTACCTGCAATAAGTGACGCCAATGTTACCTGCTTTTCTCCCCCAGGAAAGCGCCAGGATGGTAAGCTAATCAGATCGTAACGAAAAAAGCAGAGGGGAATGGTGATGGATAAGAAAATTGGCTTTATCGGCTGCGGCAATATGGGTAAGGCCATTCTGGGCGGGCTGATCGCCAGCGGTCAGGTACAGCCGGGACAAATCTGGGTCTACACCCCGTCGCCGGACAAGGTTGCAGCTCTGCGCGACCAGTATGGCATCAACGCCGCCAGCAGCGCCCAGGAAGTGGCGCAGATTGCCGATATCGTCTTCGGCGCGGTTAAACCAGGGATCATGACCAAAGTGCTGGGCGATATCGCCTCCAGCCTGAATAAAGAGTCGCTGGTGGTCTCTATCGCCGCCGGCGTTACGCTTGAGCAGCTGGCGCGCGCCCTTGGCCACGATCGCAAAATCATTCGCGCGATGCCGAATACGCCGTCGCTGGTTAACGCCGGTATGACCTCCGTCACGCCTAACGCCCTGGTGAGCAGCGAAGATGTTGCCGAAGTGCTGACTATTTTCCGTTGCTTTGGCCAGGCGGAGCAAATTGCCGAGCCGATGATCCATCCGGTGGTGGGGGTAAGCGGTTCGGCGCCGGCCTATGTCTTTATGTTTATCGAAGCGATGGCTGATGCCGCCGTCCTCGGCGGAATGCCGCGCGCTCAGGCCTATAAATTCGCCGCCCAGGCGGTGATGGGCTCCGCCAAAATGGTGCTGGAGAGCGGAGAACACCCAGGGGCGCTGAAAGATATGGTCTGTTCCCCTGGCGGGACCACCATCGAAGCCGTGCGCGTGCTGGAAGAGAAAGGGTTCCGCTCGGCGGTAATCGAAGCCATCACCCAGTGTATGGAAAAATCAGAGAAACTGAGCCGCTCCTGAAGCTGAGCTGGCGGGCTTCAAGCCCTGAGAGGTTAAAGAACAAGGGAGCGCGAGCGCTCCCTTTTTTTCAGGCTTTCTTCAGGCAGCTACTCATGAAGGTACTGCGTTCATCGCCCTTCAGTGATTTCGCCGTGGCCGCTTTGCTGCAGTCGCTCATTTTCTGCTGCTGAGGGGTGAGCGCCTTTCCCTGCGAGGTCGTGGTCTCTTTTTTCAGACACTGGCTCATAAAGGTTTTGCGCTCCTCACCTTTCAGCATTTTGGCTGACGCTTGCTGATTGCAGTCCGTCATCCTTTGCTGCTGAGGAGTGGGCGTTTTTTCTGCCGCGCCAACCGCGCTGATAAAGATCAAGCCAAACAGTAGGGTCATCAATAAAGTTATTTTCATCGCACCATCCTTCTGTGAGTGGAACGTTGTAAGTCTGGACGCAGATAGAAAAAAAACCAGCCGGTGACGCAATTTCGCCACCGGCAGCAACTTATTTGAGACTCAGGGCAGCTTTCATGGTCGTGAACAGGTCGGTCTGATCGGTCAGGCCGACGACGTTAGCCGCATGCGGACCGTAGGCCGCAATGCGCAGTTGGGTGCCGGTGTGCTCCATCGACTCTTCCTCAGAGTTGCCGTAGCTCATCACCATCACCGCGCCATCGTGCGTGTTCAGAGCCTGGGTCAGCCCCGGGGCTTTGCTATCCGCCGGGATGATCTGGCTGGCATGCGCATGGTCGGCGGTGACGATCACCAGGGTATTACCGTCTTTTCGCGCGAATTCCAGCGCCTTCTGCACCGCTTCGTCAAGATCAACCGTTTCGCCGATCTGGCCGCACGGATTCGCCGCATGGTCCTGCTTATCGATGGAAGCGCCTTCGACTTGCAGGAAGAAACCTTTCTCGTTGCGACTGAGCAGGTCAATCGCTTTCTCCGTCATCTGCGCCAGCGTCGGCACCGAGGCGTCACGCTTCGGGTTTGGCGTACAGGTCACCGGCGGCTTATCGATATTACCGTGATAAGACGCCTTCGGCCCTTCCCAGCGTACCGGCATATTGCCATCGGCAAAGAGTCCCAGCAGCGGTTTATCCTGACTGGCTTCCGTCGCGGCGGCAAGAGAAGCCGCGTCGGTCACAATCTGGTAGCCGCGCGCTTGCGCCTGCTCGCGCAGGGTTTTGCCCTGCCACTCGCCCGCCGTCGCCGTTTCGGCAAAGGTCTTCGCGCCGCCGCCCAGGGTGACATCCGGTCGGGCGTTCAGCAGCTGTTCGGTAATGGAGCCTTTGCCCCCTTTTTCCAGCGCATTGCTAGGGCATTTTTCGCTGGTAACCGTCGGGCCGTAGCATTTACGCGATGTCACATGCGCTACCAACGCCGCGGGGGTGGCGTCCTGCAGCTCGGCGGTGGAAACGTTGCCGGTAGCCAGCCCCGCCGCTTTCGCCAGCTCAAGGATGGTCTGATGCGCATTCTCATGAATATCGACGCCCAGCGCGCCGTTATAAGTCTTCACGCCGGTGGTCCAGGCGGTGGCGGAGGCCGCCGAGTCGGTCACGTAGTCCGGTTTCCCGGTTTTTTTATCCAGCGAATAATGCGTGTACTGCCCGGTTAACGGCAGAGCATCAATTCCTTTAAAGAAACCGCCCGCCCCCTCGGCATAGTTTCGCGCAGCGGTAATTTCCGAATCACCCATGCCATCGCCAATCAGCAAAATAACGTTTTTAGCTGGCTTATTGATTAACGAGGCGCGCAGCGCTTCGGTTTGATCGCCTGTTAAACGATGCGCGCCGCCAGGAGTGGTGATATCTCCCTGCGCAGCGCGATTTTCCAGAACCGGCGCAGCAGTAGTTTCTGCATGAATAACCGGCGAGCCCAGTAGAGGAATCAGGGCAATAAACAGGGCGCTTAATTTCACTTTTGTCATCTCCATGTAAAAAATACTTAAAAAAACAAAACGAGGGAGACTTTATAAAAGGGAGATGACAGAAAAATGACGGCATCCTTGTCGTGTCACAAAGACTAGCTACGAGGATGCCGCAACAGCTTCTTTAGATATTGCTGCAGCAGCATCGCATCATGGTCGTTGACCGGCGGACAGGGCGTCACCTGGTCAATCGCCTGTTCTATATCCTGAATCAATGCCTGCTGGGCATCATGCTCCATATGGCGCAATAATGCGGTGACCACGATCTCCAGCGCTTCAACCTGCACCGTCAGTTCCTTTGCTTCTTCTTCCTTTTGCGCCAGTTTAACCAGTAACTCAGCAATGAGATTCTTCATAGCACCAGTTCCTTATGCGAGGCCTGTTTTGATTGGGATGTCATACGCGATGACGGACCTCAGAATTACTTAAATTAAGAATCATCGCAACACCCAATATACAGCGAAACGTTTTACCACAATAAAATACCACTATAAATAGTATTGTTTAATCATGACCGGGGTTGCTTATAACCAGATTGCCTGGAAAATAATAAAATGGAATAGCGTTCACGCCATGACGATAACAAAAAGTAATAGTAAATCCGCTGACGGCGAATAATGCTGACGGTATCGCAATAAATACCGCCAGCAGAGGTTCAGGCGTTAGCCCGGCGGGTTTGGCGCAGCATCCACGCCAGTTGCCAGAGGTTAATGAAAACGATAATGGCGGTGGCAATAAACACCCAGCGGAAGCCGGCCATGGCTGACACAGAGGCGCCAATTAGCGGCCCGGCGACGTTGCCCAGATACATAAACGACTGGTTATAGCCAAAGATACGCCCGGTGACGCTGTCGCTGCTGTACTTCAGCAATAAGGTCTGCACCGCCGGGAGCATCGCGCCATCGGCAAAGCCGAGCAGAAAACGCAGCGTACCCAATTGCAGCGGGGTGGTGACAAAGGACATGGCGAAGAACATCACCACCGCGCAGCAGAGCGTCGCCAGCAGGATCCGCGAGGTGCCGATGCGGTCGCCAAGCTTACCCAACCGTGGCGCAGAAATCAGTGCCGACACGCCGGGCACCGCGGCGATCATCCCGGCCAGAAAAGCGATATTGTTGCTGTCCGGCGCCATCGACTTAATAAACAGCGCCAGAATCGGGCCGATTGAGCCGTTGCACAATTGGATCACCAGGGTGGTGAAGAACAGGCTGATCACCAGCCCCGGATAGGGCAAAGAGGCAAAGACTTGTTTCCCGGTGAGACTCTCGCTTTTGCTGACCTGCGGGCGAACGCCCTCTTTAATCAGAAACAGGGTCACCAGAAAACTGATGGTCAGCAGGATCGCCGTAATAAAAAAGACCATCCGCAGCCCGACGTGGTCCGCCAGGAAACCGCCCAGCAGCGGACCGCCGATCACCCCGCTAATTTGCGCCGTCGACAGCGTGCTTAGCGCCCAGCCGCTGCGCTCGCGCGGCACCTGGGAGGCCACCAGCGCCATGGCGTTGGGAATATAACCGGAGGTTAAGCCCATGATCGCCCGCAGGATAAACAGCTGCCAGACGTTGGTGGCGAAAGCCTGCAGTAAAATGGCAATCGCCATCCCCAACGAGGCGCGCAGCAGCATGAGCTTGCGGCCTTTACGGTCCGCCAGGCTTCCCCACATTGGCGAGACGATCGCCGAGACAAGAAAAGTGACGCTGAAGGTCAGCCCCGACCACATCGATAGCGCTTCATGCGAGGTGACGCCGAGCTGGGAGACGTAGAGGGGTAAAAAGGGGAGAATTTGACTGATCGCCAGGCCGGTAAAAAAGCAACCAAACCAGACGGAGATGAGATTAACCTTCCAGGATTCCATAACTACGCGTATTCATTAATGATTTGCCAATTATTATCTAGCTTAGCAATTTCATCCCACTGGTGTACTACCATAGATGCGCTGGCGGTGAGTTTGGTGTTTTATGGCTGCGGATGAGAGCCTGACGAAGCATTTTCTGGTCATTTAGACTGCTCATAGCGCTTTATGCTCAAAAGCAGAAGCCCTGGCCGCGCATGCCGAAATGAAAATGGTTGGCGTGAGCCGCGTTGTACTCTGGCCCCAGCGCGTTACCGAAGTAATGGCAGCTGCTGTTCAACAGCGCCGCCAGCCAGGGGCGCGAAGTCTCGCTCCGCCAGCCCTGCAGGACGCTAACGCGTCTACCGTCCGCCAGACGGAAACCGCTGACGTCCAGCGCGTCCGCCGTGGCGTGTTCACTGCGCCGCGCCTGTTGACGATGGTAAATATTGCGGCAGGCAAAGCTGCCGAGATGATCGATCTGACGCAGGTCGCTCGCCATCAGCTGCCGGGTCAGCGGCTTCGCCTGCTGCTCGATGTACAGCGCGCTGCTCAGCGCCAGCGGGCAGCTGGCGAGAAAACTACTGCTCAACTGCACCGAGCCAAAATTCGCCACCCGCACCACGTTACGCAGAGGGCAGCTTCCCTCGCTGTCGGCCACCGGCCGGCTGGCGATAAGCCGCCGGCGATTGGCTTCCGCCAGCAGGGAGGCGCACTGGTCTGCCGTCAGCCTGCGCAGCTTAAACGACGTCAGCCAGCCCGGGGGATCGTCCAGCGCCAGCGGCGCCAGCGGATTCAGGTGCGGCGGCAGATTGCGGTATCCCAACAGGCCCGCGCCGAGCAGCCCGGCCAGCACCAGCAGCGTCTTTCCTCTCACGCCCACTCCCGTCAATTGATCAGGTAAATATTATGGCAGCCAGGCAGCGGTTTCACATGGTATGTTATGCCCTTTGATGTTATCTGGATGGAAGTTGAAATGGCAAAGATGAGGGTTGGGATCGTTTTTGGCGGCAAGTCGGCGGAGCATGAAGTGTCGCTGCAGTCAGCGAAGAATATCGTGGAAGCGATTGATAAATCGCGCTTCGATGTGGTTCTGTTGGGTATTGATAAACAGGGGCTGTGGCACATCAACGACGCCGGCAACTACCTGCTCAACGCACAGGATCCTGCCCGCATTGCCCTGCGCCCTTCCACGGTGACTCTGGCGCAGATCCCGGGCCGCGAAGCGCAGCAGCTGATTAACGCCGAAAGCGGCCAACCGCTGGCGGCCATCGATGTGATTTTCCCGATCGTCCACGGCACGCTGGGTGAAGATGGCTCCCTGCAGGGGATGCTGCGCATGGCGAATCTGCCGTTCGTCGGCTCCGATGTGCTGGGCTCTGCGGCCTGTATGGACAAAGACGTGACCAAACGTCTGCTGCGCGACGCCGGGCTCGCCGTCGCCCCGTTTATCACACTCACCCGCGCCAACCGCGCGCAGTTCAGCTTTGCCGATGTCGAAGCGAAGCTGGGCCTGCCGCTGTTCGTTAAGCCGGCTAATCAGGGATCGTCGGTTGGCGTCAGCAAAGTTAAAAACGAAGAGCAGTACCATCAGGCGGTGGCCCTGGCCTTCGAATTTGACCATAAAGTGGTGGTGGAGCAAGGCATTAAAGGGCGGGAAATTGAGTGTGCGGTGCTGGGTAACGACCACCCGCAGGCCAGCACCTGCGGTGAAATCGTCCTCAACAGCGAGTTTTACGCCTACGACACCAAGTATATCGACGATCAGGGCGCGCAGGTGGTAGTCCCGGCCGCTATCGCCCCTGAGATCCACGACAAAATTCGCGCTATCGCGGTGCAGGCCTACCAGACCCTGGGCTGCAGCGGCATGGCTCGTGTCGACGTGTTCCTCACCGCCGACAACGAGGTGGTGATCAACGAGATCAACACCCTGCCGGGCTTTACCAACATCAGCATGTATCCGAAGCTGTGGCAGGCCAGCGGTCTCGACTACACCAGCCTGATCACCCGCCTGATTGAGCTGGCGCTGGAGCGCCATGCCGCGGACCGGGCGCTGAAAACCTCCATGAACTAAAACGCGTTTTACCCCGCCTGGCAGCGGCGGCCTCAGGCCTCTTCTGCCGGGCGGCGGCGGATCACAAAGCCCGCAATCCAGAAGCTAATGACCCAGGTGATCAGACCGACGACGTAGGATTGCCACCCCTGAGTTTCAAACCCCAGCAGCCCCACCACGCCATTAAGAATAAAAATCAACCCCAGCGCCACGGCGTAGTAGTGCCAATCGCGGCGAATTTTATCAGTGAGCTTCATGCGGCCTCCAACAGCAAAAAACGCATCTTCGCATAGCCGCCCGCGGCGGTCTGTAGCGATATGGAGAATGTTGCTGGATTGCGACGCCGCTCTCCCTTTTGTGCTCCTGTGGCGCGGTTAACACAACGGCGAAAACAGGATTATTCCTGGACGGCAATTACCAGCAATCTGATACTGATGATGGCCCCTGACTGCCAGAATACCTGACATAGAGCTGGAGAAAAAACCAGCAGCGCAGATGTGGGAGGGCCTATGGCTGAATTCAGTTTTTCAAAATCGCTTTTGGGAAATAAAAAAAGGGGCGCGCTGACCGGCAGCCATGTCGCCTACGGGCTGTTCGTGTTGATCTGCTGCTGGGCCGGCGCGCAGATGCTCAGCATGCTGATCCACGCCCCGGGGGTATTTGAACGCCTGATGCAAGCCCAGGACGCCAGCCGTCCGCAAGTCGACATCAGCCTCGCCGTGGGTACCCTCTTTGGTCTGATCCCTTTCCTGATCGGCTGCACGTTCATCGGGGTACTGGCGCTTATCGTGCGCTGGCGTCAGCGCCGTTAACGCCGCGCCATACAGTTTGCCCGCCGCTCATCAACCCGTTTCGCAAACCACGCCGTCGTCAGATTTCGGGTGATTTTTGGACTCTCCAGCTGGATCCCTGGCAACATCTCCCGCGGCAGGGTTTTGCCCGCCTTTTTCTCGGCGAGACGGAAAACCTGCTGATAGAGATCGGTCTTCTCAAACGCCAGGCTGTCGCCCTTTTTCAACTGACGATGGATCTCGCTGTCGCTCATCCCCAGCTGGCTCGCCAGGCGACGCACCGCCAGCTCGGTGCTGCCCGGCTCCTCGCTGTCGTAGCGGATAAGGTCGCCGTCGAGCGCCAGTTTTACCCCGCTGGCTTTCACCACCGCGTTCTGGAAGGCGGCGTTACGGCTGGCGTACCAGCCGGCGTTGAAGTCGGCAAAGCGGTACAATGGCGCACTATAACTGGCCGGATAGTTCAGCAGATGATAGGTGCCAAACCACAGGCCACCGCGCAGACTGAAGACCTCCTGGCGCACCGTGCCGTTCATTTTCCACGGGTAGCCGGAGGTGTGCTGCTCGGCAAAAGCAATGCTGACCTGCATCGGCCCCCCGGTGTGCACCGGGTTAAGGGAACCGAACAGCTTCTGCCCCATCGGCACCATCCCGATAAAGTCATCAAAAATGGCGCTCAACTGCTTTTCCGTCTTCACATTGTCCAGACGGTCGCTATAGCTTTTACCGTTTGGCGAGGTGATCTTCAGCGCGGTATGGACCAGAAACGGCGGAATGTGCATTTTTTCCGCCCGGCGGTCAATTTCCTGCCAGGCGATTTTATTCAGCCCCGGCACCACCGGATCGGACTGATAGTTAGACTCTTGCTGCGCGACCGCCAGCACCGAGCAGACGTTTTCTTCCGTCGGCGCCAGCTTCTGGCTGTCAAACGCGGTGGCGATGGCTTGCGCCCAGGCCTCCCGATCCTTGACGCTGGCTGGCATTTTCTGCCGCACCACCGACGCCACGTCAACAGGCTTCTCGCCCTCTTTCAGCGCCGGAGCCTGCTGGCTGGTACAGGCGCTCAGCGCCATGGCCGCCAGCAGCGTCAATGAAACGGGAATAATGCGCGATAAACGTGCGGCCATTATGCTTCCTTGTCTTGATTAACGTAATGTCGGGATCGCTTCCTGCAGCGGTTTGCCGTCCAGCTCGCGTTCAAAACTGCGCAGACGTTTGTAGATGGACATCAGTTCCACCAGCGTTGTCCACGAGCTGATCAGGTACTGGAACGAGCCGCGCACCTGGCCGAAGACGTTGGTAATTTGCGTCATCAGCCCGAGGGTAATCGTACCGGCAACGATCGACGGAAACAGCAGGAAAAGGCCGAAAACGTTATCCACCTGCAGATAGAGGATGCGGGCGATATTGAAATACATATAGTGGAAATAGAGACGGAAATAGTTGCGACGCACCGCGCGGAATAGCTCGCGCACCGTCGGCGGCGTGGCGCGAGTTTCATCGTCCTCGCCGTAAACCAGCTCTTTACGATAGGCCGCTTCCACGCGCTGGTTTTTAAACTCCAGGCCCGGCAGCTTAATCCCCACCACCGCCAGCAGGCCGGTACCCATCAGCGACCAGACGATAGCGGCAATCACCAGGCCATACGGCAGATGGCCGACGATAGGCAGGTCGGGAACATGTTCGGAGAGCGTCACCAGCACCGGCAGGAAGGCGATCAGGGTCATCACCGCGTTGATAAAGCTCACGCCCATATCTTCGAGGGTGGAAGCAAAACGCATGGTATCTTCCTGCACACGCTGCGCGGCGCCTTCGATATGGCGCAGATGCTGCCAGTGGGCCATATAGTGCTCGTTCATCGCCGTGCGCCATCGGAAGACGTAGTGGCTGACGAAGAAGTTGTTCATCACGCCAATAATCACCGCGATGATCGCGATGCCGAGAAAGACGCCGATTTCCTGATAAAACTGGTTGATGCTGACCTTATGCGGGGTGGCCAGCGCGCTCTGGATCAGGTCGTAGAACGGCGCATACCAGGCGTTGATCGCCACCCCGACTTCCACCAGAAACCAGGTGACGAAGATGATGAGCGAGGTGCCGAGAATCGACCAGTACTGCCAGCGGTGCGGGCAGTAGACAAACCAGAACAGCGCGAACACGCCGACGCAAAACAGATAGTAAGCGTAGAACACCAGATAGTTGAGCGACCAGAAGCGCGCCGCGCTGATCGCCACATTTTGCGATGCCCCGGTGACCCGCAGCAGCCAGTCGCCGCCGCCCGCCTGCCAAAAGATCACGGCCAGCAGCGACCAGATAAAGGCAGAAATAAAAAACGGCCCCGGTTTGGGGAAAAAAGATTTAAACATCATTGTCTCCTGCTAACTTCTTATCGTTCTGCTATTGCTGTGTACGACGCATACGTCGGCCGCCGCGTGGATGAGCCCTCGCGGGACAGACGAATGATAAGACCGGATATCAACAGCTTAGTTCTGCTGCCATGCGTGCAGAATTGTTTCTGTGGGTTTCACCTGTAAAGGATTGCCAGGAATGGTCAGCGTACGCCACACCTCATTGTAGTGGGCGATAAGCGTCGCGGCCTGCGCGGCGGGGCGGTCGGCGGTGGTGTGGGCATCTTCCGCAATAACAATACCGTACCCGCGGCTGGCGCCATTTTTAATGGTGGTATCGAGGCAGTAGTCGGTGGCGCAGCCGCAGATGACGAACTGCTGAATGTCGTGTTCGTCCAGCACCTGCGCCAGCGAGGTGTGATAGAAGGCATCGCAGGCGGTTTTGGTGACATACAGCGCGCCAGCCGGCTGCTCCAGCTCAGGAAGCAGGGCAAAGCCTTCGCTGCCGGCTTCGAGGCCGCCGGCTTCATCATGCTGAATGAAAATAACCTTGTCCGCCGCGCGCACCAGACGATTAATTTGCGCGACGCAGCGCTCGCGCGCCAGACGCGGCGTGGCGAACACGCCGTTTTGCATATCCACGACCATCACTACCCGTTGAGCCGTCATTGTTCTCTCCCACGAACCTTCAGCCAAACGGTCATCATACGCGCCGGCGAAAAAAGCCGGTATCCGAAAGCGTAAAAAAGTCTTTTTTACGCACAGTTACCTTTTTCCTGCAGGAATGTCGTGAATCCCGCTTTGTTCTGCGCCACTTCGTAGTATAAATACCCTCTTCTTTTTATTTATTTAATGGATGATCTCCGTTGAAACGTAGTTTGCTCATTTTTGCTGCGCTGTGCGCGGCGTCGTGGACCTCGGTGCAGGCCGCACAGCCTACCGTTGACCCGGTTTTCGCCTCGGATGTGGTCGATCGTTACGCCAATCATATCTACTACGGCAGCGGCGCCACCGGCATGGCGCTGGTGGTTATCGATGGCAATCAGCGTGTTTTTCGCAGCTTTGGCGAAACCCGCCCGGGGAATAATCAGCACCCGCAGCTCGACTCGGTGATCCGTATCGCCTCCCTCAGCAAACTGATGACCAGCGAGATGCTGGTGAAGCTGCTCGACCAGGGGGTGGTGAAACTCAACGATCCGCTGAGTAAATACGCCCCGCCGGGCGCCCGGGTGCCTGACTGGCAGGGAAAACCAATCACCCTGGTTAACCTCGCGACCCATACCAGCGCCCTGCCGCGCGAGCAGCCTGGCGGCGCCGCTCATCGTCCGGTGTTTGTCTGGCCGACCCGCCAGCAGCGCTGGAACTGGCTCTCTACCGCGACCCTGAAGACCGCGCCGGGCTCGCAGGCCGCCTACTCCAATCTGGCCTTCGATTTACTGGCGGACGCGCTCTCCACCGCCGCCGGCAAACCGTATCCGCAGCTGTTTGAAGAACAGATCACCCGGCCGCTGGGGATGAAGGACACCACCTTTACCCCGTCACCGGATCAGTGCCAGCGGCTGATGATCCCGGAAAAAGGCGCCAGCCCATGCAACAACACCCTGGCGGCGATCGGCAGCGGCGGAGTCTACTCGACGCCGGGGGATATGATGCGCTGGATGCAGCAGTTCCTGTCATCCGATTTCTATACCCGCAGCCAGCAGGCCGACCGGATGCAGACGCTGATTTATCAGCGTAACCAGCTGACCCGGGTGATTGGTATGGACGTGCCGGGCCGCGCAGACGCGCTGGGCCTCGGCTGGGTGTATATGAAGCCGAAGAACGGCCATCCGGGGATTATTCAGAAAACCGGCGGCGGCGGCGGGTTTATCACCTATATGGCGATGAATCCGCAGGCTAACGTTGGCGCCTTTGTAGTGGTAACCCGCTCGCCGTTAACCCGCTTCAACAATATGAGCGATGGCATCAACGACCTGGTCAGCGAGCTGAGCGGCGCACAGCCCAACATGCAGACGGCCAGCCAGTAAGCCCGGGGAAGGTTTCGCCGATGCGCCATAACGATCGTTTTGGCGAAACATCCCGCTGCCATTTCAGTTACACTATCGTCTTTCATTTCACAAAATCAGGCAAACCATGACAGATTTAATCACTCGCCCCCGCCGCCTGCGTCAATCCGCTGCGCTGCGCGCCCTGTTTGAAGAGACAACACTGAGTTTGAACGACCTGGTGTTGCCGATCTTTGTTGAAGAAGAAATTGATGATTACAAAGCGATAGAGGCCATGCCCGGCGTGATGCGCATTCCGGAAAAATATCTGGCGCGCGAGATCGAACGCATCGCCAACGCCGGGATCCGCTCGGTGATGACCTTTGGTATTTCTCATCACACCGATGCCACCGGCAGCGATACCTGGAATGAAAATGGTCTGGTGGCGCGTATGTCGCGGATTTGTAAGTCCACGGTGCCGGAGATGATCGTCATGTCCGATACCTGCTTCTGCGAATATACCTCCCACGGCCACTGCGGCGTGCTGTGCGACCACGGGGTGGATAACGACGCGACCCTGGAAAACCTCGGCAAACAGGCCGTTGTCGCCGCCGCCGCGGGGGCGGATTTCATCGCTCCTTCCGCCGCGATGGACGGTCAGGTGCAGGCGATTCGCCGCTCGCTGGACGCCGCCGGCTTCACCAATACGGCGATCATGTCCTACTCGACCAAGTTCGCTTCTTCCTTCTACGGTCCGTTCCGCGAAGCGGCCGGTACCGCGCTGAAGGGCGATCGGAAAACCTATCAGATGAGCCCGATGAACCGCCGGGAGGCCATTCGCGAGTCGCTGCTCGATGAAGCCCAGGGCGCCGACTGCCTGATGGTGAAACCGGCTGGCGCCTACCTGGATATTCTGCGCGATATCCGCGAACGCAGCGATCTGCCGCTCGGCGCCTATCAGGTCAGCGGTGAGTACGCGATGATCAAATTCGCTGCCCGGGCGGGCGCTATCGATGAAGAGAAAGTGGTTCTGGAAAGCCTCGGCGCTATCAAACGCGCAGGCGCCGACCTGATCTTCAGCTATTTCGCCCTCGATCTGGCCGAGAAAAAGATCCTCCGTTAAACCCGCCCCTCCCCGGTGGCGCTGCGCTTACCGGGGCCCGCAGTCCCATCCCGCATGTAGGCCGGGTCAGGCGCAGCCGCCACCCGGCACAAAAACGTCTCCCTACCCGTTGTCATTGCCCGGCGGCGCTGACGCTTGCGCGGGCCTACGAGCTTGCCGGGCCAGCAGTCCCATCCCGCATATAGGCCAGGTCAGGCGCAGCCGCCACCCGGCACAAAAACGTCTCCCTACCCGTTGCCATTGCCCGGCGGCGCTGACGCTTGCGCGGGCCTACCCCCTTACCGGGGCCCGCAGGCCTATCACGAATGTAGGCCGGGTCAGGCGCAGCCGCCACCCGGCACAAAAACGGCGCCCTACTCGTAGCCATTGCCCGGCGGCGCTGACGCTTGCGCGGGCCTACGAGATTGCCGGGCCCGCAGTCCCATCCCGCATGTAGGCCGGGTCAGGCGCAGCCGCCCCCCGGCACAAAAACGTCTCCCTACCCGTTGCCATTGCCCGGCAGCGCTGACGCTTGCGCGGGCCTACGAGATTGCCGGGCCCGCAGTCCCATCCCGCATGTAGGCCGGGTCAGGCGCAGCCGCCACCCGGCACAAAAACGTCTCCCTATTCGTCGTCTCCCCCGCTGCGACCGAAACTTCACCCAACTGTAATCTGAACGACATCTCCACCTTCTACTGTCTGGGCAGGACGGAGGAGGAGCCACTATGTTTAGTCTCGACAACGTACTCGATGACCTGTGGCCTCAGGCGAGGCCCGCCCCCTGGCAAAAGAAACTGTTAAAAAAGCTATTTTATGAGGAAGAGTTTCAACAATTTGCCGACCGTCACCGCCACCTGAAGGGGCTTGATACGGTCGAACAGGTGCTGGAATACCTCAATATCCGCTGTGCCATCCCGGCGCACGATCTCGAACAAATCCCCGAATATGGCCCGCTGGTCATTATCGCCAACCACCCCACCGGCACCCTCGACGGCCTGGCGCTCCTGTATGCGGTATCCCGCGTGCGCCGCGATGTCAAAGTGGTCACCAACCGCATGCTCACCCACCTTGAGCCCCTGAGCTCGCTGTTTATCCCGGTAGACAATATTCATGGCCGCACCGCTAAAGCGGCGCTGCAGCAGATGGACCAGCAGCTGCAGGCCGGCGGGGTGCTGATCTTCTTCCCGGCGGGGGAAGTCTCCCGTCTGACCCGCCACGGTATCCGCGATAAAAAATGGCACTCCGGCTTTATTAAGCTGGCGGCAAAATATCGCGCCCCGCTGCTGCCGGCGTGGATTAAGGCCCGCAACAGCGCCCTGTTTTACGCCAGCACGCTGGTCTCCGACGACCTGCCGCTACTCCTGCTGATGCAGCAGATGTTTCGCCGGCGCAACAGCAGCCTGCCGGTGCGTATCGGCCAGCAGATCCCCTGGTCGAACTGGTTCGATGCGCAGTCCAGCGCTCGCGAGCTTACCGGCCGCTGCTATCAGCACCTTGAACAGCTGCGCAAAGGGCTGCCGGGGCGGTTTAAAACAGAAAGCGCCATCGCCCGTCCGGAAGACCGGGCGCTGCTCAAACGCGAACTGCACAAGGCCGAATGCCTGGGCCGCACCGCCGATGGCAAAGTGATTTACCTCTGGCAGCGCAACGGCCAGGAGGACGCGCCGCTGCTGCGCGAGCTGGGACGCCTGCGGGAAATCGCCTTCCGCGCGGTCGGGGAAGGCAGCGGCAAAAGGCGGGATATCGACGGGTATGACGACGACTATCTGCATCTGATCCTGTGGGATGAAGAAGACCTCGAGATCGTCGGCGCTTACCGCTTTATGCCGACGGCTATCCAGTTGGCAAAGCGCGGCCTGGAGGGGATCTACAGTTACAGTCTGTTCCATTACGACGGGCGGATGGACGATGTCCTGCAGCACGGCATTGAGCTGGGGCGCAGCTTTATCCAGCCGCGCTACTGGGGGCGTCGCGGGCTGGACTACCTGTGGTCCGGCATCGGCGCTTATCTGGCGCGCTATCCGCACTATCGCTATCTGTTTGGTCCGGTGTCGATTTCTGGCGGATTGCCGCCCGCCGCCCGCGATCTGCTGGTGGCGTTCTACCGGCTGTGGTTCCCGGCGACGCATCCGCTGGCGGAGTCGCGTCGACCTTATCCGGCGTCGCTGCCCGACGTGCTGGCGCAGTTTGGCGGGGAGGATTACAACGACGATCTGGCCCGGCTGAAGTCCCTGCTCGGCAATCTCGGCTGCGCGATCCCCCCGCTGTATAAGCAGTACTCGGAAGTGTGCGAGCCGGGCGGCGTGCAGTTTATCGATTTCGGCAGCGATCCGGATTTCAACAACTGCGTGGATGGTCTGGTGCTGGTGGATCTCACCTACCTGAAGGCCAATCGCTACCAGCGCTATATTGGCGCGCATCTGGGTGCGCAAAAATCGGCATAAACGCTTTTTCCCGGCTTGCGGCGCGTTGCGCCTTAGCCGGGCTATGGTTCACCGTTTCCGACGGTTCGGTAGCCCGGAAAAGGCGCGTCAGGCGACGCCTCCGGAAAGCAGCGGGCAATGTTCTCCGCGGCTCGCGGCTGATGCCTTAACCGGCTACAAGCCTTACCCCGCCCGGTAATACGGCTTATCGCCGAGGATCGTCGCCCGGTGCATGATCCGCCGCTGCGGCAGATAGTCGGCGTTGGCGTAATGCTGCGTCACCCGGTTATCCCAGATAGCGACATCGTTCGGCTGCCAGCGCCAGCGCACCTGAAACTCCGGTTTAGTGACATGAGCAAACAGGAAGTTCAGCAGCGCTGCGCTCTCTTTCTCACTCACCTCGACAATTCGCGTGGTAAAGCCTTCATTAACGAACAGCGCCTGCTTGCCGGTCACCGGGTGGGTACGCACCACCGGGTGCAGCAGCGGCGGATGCTTCGCCACCGCTTCCTGCCAGCGCCGATGCTCGGCTTCGGTCTTGTTGTACTTATACTCCTGGAACGATTTGCGGAAATCGTGTTCGGCATGCAGGCCGCTCAGCAGCTGCCGGAAAGGTTCTGACAGCGCTTCCCAGGCGGCGATGCCGCTGGTCCACAGGGTGTCCCCACCGGTCGTCGGCAGCTCTTTCGCCGCCAGAATGGCGCCGGCGGGCGGCGTGTCGATAAAGGTGACATCGGTATGCCAGTTGTCATTATCCGGCGGATTATCGTTGTGGGTATCGAGGACGATAATCTCCTCCACGCCAGGGGCGTGAGGGTAGACCGGATGGATATGCAGGTCGCCAAACCGCAGCGCCAGGTCGCGCTGTTGCGCCGGGGTGATATTTTGCTCGCGCAGGAATACCACCTGATGACGCAGCACCGCGTGATACAGCTGTTCAAACTGGTTGTCGCTCAACGGACGGGTTAAATCTGCCCCGCTCACCTGCGCGCCAATATACGGCCCCAGCGGGGTAATGCTCAGACGTTCACTCATTGTACTTCTCCATGCCAGGGCGTCAGGCGCCGCTGCAGCGCGCGCAGACCCAGTTCCAGTAAAAAGGCGATAATGGCAATCACCGCGATCCCCGCCAGCACCACATCGGTGGCGAGAAACTCGCCGGCAGACTGCACCATAAATCCTAATCCGCGGGTGGCGGCGATCAGCTCTGCGGCCACCAGCGTTGACCAGCCCACCCCGAGACCAATGCGCAGCCCGGTGAGGATCTCCGGCAGCGCGCCGGGCAGGATCACCAGCCACAGCACCTGCGCCCGGCTGGCGCCCAGCGAACGGGCGGCGCGAATCCGCACCTGCTGCGCGCTTTTTACCCCTGCCAGCGCCGACATGGCTACCGGCGCGAAAATCGCCAGGTAGATCAGCAGGATCTTCGAGGTTTCACCGATGCCAAACCAGATCACCATCAGCGGTAAGTAGGCCAGCGGCGGTACCGGACGATAGAGTTCGATCAGCGGGTCGAGGATCCCGCGCACCGTCGAGTTGAGCCCCATGGCGATCCCCACCGGTACGCCAATAAGCACTGCCGCCAGCAGGGCGATAACGATCCGCGTCAGGCTCGCCGCCAGGTGCTGCCAGAGCGTCGCATCCATAAAGCCCTGCGGCCCGGCGATGGTGATAAGCTTCTGCAGCACCTGGCCCGGCGGCGGCAGAAACAGCGGGCTAATCAGCTGCAGCGCCGCGACCGCCCACCAGACGGCCAGCAATACCGCCAGGGTCGCCACGCTGAGGGTGAGCTGGCGGGAGAGCGGCCAGCGCCACTTCAGCGTCGACTGACGCGGTTTGTCGTTCAGTACCACGCTCATGAGAAAGCCTCCCGTTGATCAAACACCCGGCTCAGAATGTATTCCCGCTGTTCAATAAAGCGCGGGTCGGATTTGATGCTGCGGCAGGATTCGCCCGCGACAAAGCGACGGCTGAAATCAAGCGGCAGCCTCTCCACCACTCGTCCCGGCCCCGGCGACAGCAGCACCAGCTCGGTCGCCATAAAAATGGCCTCTTCAATATCATGGGTGATCAGCAGCACCTGTTTGCCGGTCTCATGCCACAGTTTCAGCAGCAGCGTCTGCATCTGCTCGCGGGTAAAGGCGTCAAGCGCGCCGAAGGGCTCGTCCAGCAGCAACAGCTGCGGATTCGCCGCCAGCGCCCGGGCGATGCCCACCCGCTGGCGTTGACCGCCGGACAGTTGCCAGATAAAGCGCTTTTCCGCCCCTTCGAGCCCCACCTTCTTCAGCATCTGCGCCGCCGCTTGCCGGCGCTGCGCTTTATCCACGCCCGCCAGCTGGAGGCCCAGCGCCACGTTATCCTGCACATTGCGCCACGGCAGCAGACCTTCATTCTGGAAGACCACCCCGCGCTCTGCGCCCGGCCCGGCCACCCGCTGACCTTCGAGGGTGATGCTGCCGTGCTGATAGGGCACGAATCCGGCAATCAGGTTCAGCAGGGTAGTTTTACCGCAGCCCGAAGGCCCCAGCACCACCAACAGCTCCCCACTCTCCAGCGTCAGGTTGATATCCGCCAGCGCCGGTTTACCGCCGTAGTCGGCGGAAAGATGCGAGATTTGCAGCATCGCCGCCTCCTTTACTTCACAAAGCGGTCAGTAACGTACTGACGATAATCGGTTCCCGCCGCAGGCACTTTGCCCTGCTCTTTCAGGAAGCGCGCGGTATCGACGATGGCCTGATTGACCGGCCCGTTCAGCGCCTGCGCCTGCTCAGCGGCGGTGAGATAGGTATTGCCCTTCACCAGCCCGGGGACATCGGCTTCCGGCACGCCGCTCAGGCGCGCCAGCTTGCTGATGTTGTCCGGCTGTTTTAGCCATGCCTCCGGGTTGGCGATGTAGGGCTGCTGGGCGTCGATGGCGCTTTTAGCAAACGCTTTGACGATCTCCGGATGCTGCTCGGCGAAGTCCTTACGGACCACCCAGACGTCAAGGGTCGGCGCGCCCCACTCCCCAACCTGAGAAGAATCGGTCAGCACCTTGCCCTCTTTTTCCAGTTCGTTAACCGCTGGCGCCCAGACGTAAGCGCCATCGATATCCCCGCGCTGCCAGGCGGCGATAATCGCCGGCGGCTGCAGGTTAATAATCTGTACCTGGCCCGGCTTGATGCCCCAGTGTTTGAGCGCCGACAGCAGGCTGTAGTGGGTGGTGGAGATAAACGGCACGGCGATGCGCTTGCCGATCAGATCTTCCGGTTTGGTAATGCTTTTCTTCACCACCAGCGCTTCGGAGTTGCCGAGCTTTGAGGCAAGCAGGAACACTTCAATCGGCACCTGCTGGCTGGCGGCCACCGCCAGCGGGCTGGAGCCAATATTACCGATCTGCACATCGCCGGAGGCCAGGGCGCGTACCACGCTGGCGCCGCTGTCAAATTTCCGCCAGTCGACGGTCGCCCCGCTGGTTTTGGCGAAGGTGTTGTCCGCCTGGGCGACTTTCGCCGGCTCAGCGGAGGTTTGATACGCCACGGTAACGTTGACCGCCTGCGCCTGGAAGGCGGCAACAGCCAGCGCCGCCAGAAGAGTAATTCGCGATGTGAATGCCATAATGTCTGCTTCCCCTGAGTTGTTATAGGTGCAGTATTTCCGGCATCAGGATGGAGATGAAGTAATTAAAAATTCTGGCTAATAGCGAATCGTTTTTAGAACAAAAGCGGGAAAGGATAGTTGGTTTTGTGCGGTGAGTTAGTGGCAGATGGTTGGCGCCGGGCGGCGGCGACGGTTCGCGCAATATGTAGGCCGGGTAAGCGCAGCGCCACCCGGCAAAAACTTAGCGCTTCGCGTTAAGCGCGGCGATGTCCTTCGGCGTGGTGCGGCAGCAGCCGCCGATCAGCTTCGCCCCGGCCGCCAGCCACTGCGGCAGATAATCCGCCAGGCTGGCGCAGGCTTCGCCATGATGGTGCCAGGTCTTGCTCACCGCATCATAATGTTCGCCGGAGTTAGGATAGACCACCAGCGGCAGGGCCGTCAGGCTGTGCAGATGCGCCAGCGCCGCGGGCGTATTTTCCAGGGCGATACAGTTGATCCCCACCGCCACCACCTGCGGGTTATCCGCCAGGGCGGCCATCACCTCGCGCAGCGGCGTGCCGTCGCTGAGATGTTCGGCGTCGCGCAGCGTGAAGGAGTACCAGGCGCGGGCGCGGGGATACTCCTGCAGCAGGGCCGCCAGGGCCTGGATCTCAGCGAATGACGGCAGGGTTTCACAGGCCAGCAAGTCGGCGCCGGCATCCAGCAGCGCTTCGACGCGCGGGCGGTGGAAGGCCTGGAACTCTGCCGCGCTGCGCTGATAATCGCCGCGATACTCCGAGCCGTCGGCGAGAAACGCGCCATACGGCCCCACCGAACCGGCCACCAACAGCGTACCGGCCTGCGGGTTCTCGGCGAGGTACGCCTCGCGCGCTTTGCGCGCCAGCTCGACGCTTTTGCCGATTAGCGCCCGGGACTGCGCCTCATCCAGCCCGCGCGCGGCAAAGCCCGCCGGAGTGGCCTGATAGCTGGCGGTGATCGCCACCTGCGCCCCGGCGCGAAAGTAGTCGAGATGCACATCGCGGATCAGCTGCGGGTTCTCCAGCAGCACTTTCGCCGACCACAGGCTGTCGGCCAGATCGCAGCCGCGGGCCTCCAGCTCGGTGGCCATGGCGCCGTCCAGCAGCACGAAAGGCTGGGCGGCAAGCAGGGCGGTAAACGGATTAGTCTGCGACATGTTGGGGCTCCTGAGTCATATTCCGTGAACGAGTAAGATACCAGGCACCATAGCACAGGGCCACAAAGGGGATCCCGCACCACAGCGCAATTCTCTGGCTCGGGTCAAAAGCGAGGCCCACGCAGGCCACCAGGCACAGCACAAAGCCCAGAACGGGCACTACCGGATACCAGGGAGCGCGATACTGCAGATCGCTCAGCGCCTTACCCTGCTGCAGATGGCGGCGGCGGAACATAAAGTGCGAGGCGCAGATGCTCAACCACACCGCCACCACCGCAAAACCGGAGATCGCCGACAGCGCGACAAACACCGTATCTGGCGCCACCACGCTGGAGAACAGCGCCAGCACGCCGCCCAGCATACTCACCGACAGGGCGGTCACCGGCACGCCCCGTTTATTGACTTTGGCAAAGCAGGCCGGCAGCGTCTTCTCGTTCGATAGCGACCAGAGCATCCGCCCGGAAGCGTACAGGCCGGAGTTAGCCGCCGACAGGATCGCCGTCAGGATCACGAAGTTGAACATGTCCGCCGCATAAGGGATGCCCACCTTCTCAAACACCAGCACGAAGGGGCTTTTCTCCACTCCCGCCTGCTGCATTGGGATCAGCGCCGCCAGCACAAACACGGTGCCGATAAAGAAAATAATCAGCCGGGCGATGGTGGTGCGGATGGCAACCGGAATAACCTTATGCGGGTTTTCCGTCTCTCCGGCGGCAATGCCGATAAGCTCCGTCCCGGAGAAGGCGAAGTTCACCGCCACCATGGTCATCAGGATCGGCAGGCCGCCGTGCGGGAACCAGCCTTCGGCGGTGATATTGCGCAGGCCCGGCGCCGGGGAGCCATCCTGCATCGGAATGATGCCGAAAATGGCCGCGCCGCCGAGAATAATAAACGCGACGATGGTGATCACTTTCACCAGCGAGAACCAGAACTCGCCTTCGGCGAAGAAGCGCGTCGAAATGATGTTAAGGCCGAAGATCACTGCGCAGAACACCACGCACCAGATCCAGACCGGCACCTGCGGGAACCAGTACTGCATGCAGAATCCCGCCGCGGTGAAGCTCGACCCCAGCGCCACCGTCCACGTTAACCAGTAGAGCCACGCCACGGTATAGCCCGTCGCCGGGCCAAGATATCGCGCCGCGTAAACGTGGAAAGCGCCGGTCTCTGGCATCGCCACCGACAGTTCGCCAAGGCACTGCATCACCAGCCAGACCACCAGGGCGCCAATCAGATACGCCAGCAGCGTCCCGGCCGCGCCGGTGGTGGAGATGATATAGCCGGTATTGAAGAATAAGCCGGTGCCAATCACGCCGCCGAGCGACAGCATGATCAGATGGCGCGTTTTCATGGTGCGCTTCAGCTGCCCACCTTGTTGTTGTGTTGTGCTTTGCATTTTATTTTCTCACGCCAGCCCGCTTGCCCGGGTCATGCTGCGTATAAACGTATAGACATCTAAACATCCAAAAGAAGAAGTGTTATACCGTGCCGCCGCTGAAAAAGCAAAGCCGCTGCACCAGCGGGCGCGCCGACAGCGTGCAGCCTGCCCCATTTTTGCGCAGCGCCAGCGGGCGCGCCACGGACTGACGCCTTATCGCGGCAGGCAACGTTCTGGCACTCTCTTTGCAGCCTGTCGTTCAGCACCTTTCTATCTGGCGAGGCAATACGTATGACAGAGCAAACCACCACCTTAAAAAGAACGCTCGGTAGTTTTCGTTTATGGGGGATCGCCGTCGGACTGGTGATATCCGGGGAGTACTTCGGCTGGAGCTACGGCTGGTCGCAGGCGGGCACGATGGGGTTTATGGTCGTCGCCCTGGCGGTCGCCGCCATGTACTGCGCCTTTATTTTCAGCTTTACCGAGCTGACCACCGCCATCCCGCACGCTGGCGGCCCTTTCGCCTATGCCTACCGCGCCTTCGGGCCCACCGGCGGCTTTATCGCTGGTTTTGCCACCCTGATTGAATTCGTCTTCGCCCCGCCGGCCATCGCCATGGCCATCGGGGCCTACCTCAACGTGCAGTTTCCGGCGCTGGATCCGAAATGGGTCGCCTGCGGGGCCTACGTGATCTTTATGACGCTCAATATTCTCGGCGTCGGCATCGCCGCCACCTTCGAGCTGATCGTCACTCTGCTGGCCATCTTCGAGCTGCTGGTGTTCATGGGCGTGGTCGCCCCCGGCTTCTCCTGGAGCCACTTCACCACTAACGGCTGGGCGGGCGCGGACAGCTTCAGCGGCCTGGCGCTGCCGGGGATGTTCGCCGCCATTCCGTTCGCCATCTGGTTCTTCCTCGCCATTGAGGGGGCCTCCATGGCGGCCGAAGAGGCCAAAGATCCGCAGCGCACCATTCCCCGCGCCCTGGGCGGCGGCATTCTGACGCTGACGGTGCTGGCGATCGGCGTGATGGTCTTCGCCGGCGGCGTCGGCGACTGGCGCGCGCTGTCCAATATTAACGATCCGCTGCCCCAGGCGATGAAGACGGTGGTGGGCAACGGCAGCGGCTGGCTGCATATGCTGGTGTGGCTGGGGCTGTTTGGCCTCGTCGCCTCCTTCCACGGCATCATTATGGGCTACTCGCGGCAGATCTACTCCCTCGCCCGCGCCGGCTATCTGCCCGCCGGGCTGGCCTCCCTCAACCGCCGCACCCGCACCCCGCATCTGGCGATCCTTGCCGGGGGCGTGGTGGGGATCGCCGCGATCTTCTCCGACTCGCTGATCACCATCAGCGGCATGCCGCTGACCGCCTGCATCGTCACCATGTCGGTATTTGGGGCTATTGTTATGTATATCACTTCCATGGCGGCGCTGTTCAAACTGCGCCGTAGCGAGCCGAAGCTGATCCGTCCGTTCCGCGCCCCGCTCTACCCGCTGGCGCCGGCCTTTGCCCTCGGCATGGCGGTGCTCTGCCTGGTGGCGATGGTCTGGTATAACCTGCTGTTGGCGCTGATTTTCGCGGCGATGATGCTCGGCGGCTACCTGTGGTTCCGCAAAACCGCAGCGGCCCGTGAACGGGCGCCAGTGGATCCTCAACTGCGCACGGTCTCCTGAGGAGGCGGCATGTATAAAACCACGCTATCGGGCCAGGTATGGCGCTTTGATAGTCTGAAAACGTTGATGGCGAAAGCGTCGCCAGCCCGCTCCGGCGACGCCCTCGCAGGGATTATCGCCACCTCAGCCGAAGAGCGGATGGCGGCGAAAATGGCCCTCGCCGAGGTGCCGCTGACCGACATTCTCGACAACCCGCTTATCCCTTACGAGCAGGACGAAGTGACTCGCCTGATCCTCGACACCCATGATGCGCAGGGCTTTGCCGCCCTGCGTCACCTGACGGTCGGCGATTTTCGCGACTGGCTGCTGGATGATGCTACCGATACCGCCACGCTGCAGCGGGTCGCCCGCGCCATCACCCCGGAGATGGCGGCGGCGGTCAGTAAGCTGATGCGCAATCAGGATCTGATCCTTGCCGCCAGCAAATGCCAGGTGGTGACGCGCTTTCGCAACACCATCGGCCTGCCCGGCCACCTCAGCGTACGCCTGCAGCCCAACCATCCTACCGACGACCTGAAAGGCATCGCCGCCAGTATGCTCGACGGGCTGCTGTACGGCGCCGGGGACGCGGTGATCGGCATCAACCCGGCCAGCGACAGCTTACCGGTGCTGGCGCAGCTGAACGTCATGCTGGACGATATTATTCAGCGCTTCGCCATCCCTACCCAGTCCTGCATTCTGACCCATGTGACCAATACGCTGCAGCTGATTGAGCGCGGCGCGCCGGTGGATCTGGTGTTCCAGTCGGTGGCCGGTACCGAAGCGGCCAACAGCGGCTTCGGCATCAATCTTGCCATGCTGCAGGAGGCCCGCGAGGCGGCCCTGAGCCTCAGGCGCGGTACCCTCGGCAGCAATGTGATGTATTTTGAGACCGGCCAGGGAAGCTGCCTGTCGGCCAACGCCCACCACGGCGTCGATCAGCAAACCTGTGAGGCGCGGGCCTACGCCGTCGCCCGCCACTTTGAACCGCTACTGGTCAATACCGTGGTCGGTTTTATCGGTCCGGAGTATCTCTACGACGGCAAGCAGATTATTCGCGCCGGGCTGGAGGATCATTTCTGCGGCAAGCTGATGGGCCTGCCGATCGGCTGCGACGTCTGCTATACCAACCACGCGGAAGCGGATCAGGATGATATGGACACCCTGCTGACCTTGCTGTGCGCCGCCGGGCTCACCTTCCTGATAGGCGTGCCCGGAGCGGACGATATCATGCTCAATTACCAGAGCACCTCGTTCCATGACGCGCTGTACGCCCGTCGTCTGCTGGGCTTAAAGCATGCCCCGGAGTTCGCCGACTGGCTGGCGAAGATGCAGATTATCGATCCGCACGGCGCGCTGCGGCTCACCGACGCCCGCCATCCGCTGCTGTCCGTCCTGCCGCAAGGAGCCTCCGTATGAACCGTCCCGATGCCTGGAACCCGCTGCGTGAATTTACCGATGCGCGGATCGCCCTGGGGCGCAGCGGCGCCAGTCTGCCGACCCGCGAAGTCCTCAACTTTGGTCTGGCCCACGCCAGAGCGCGGGATGCCATTCATCAGCCGTTCGCCAGCCAACAATTGGTGGCGCCGCTGGCGGCGCTCGGCCTCGAGGCCCTGACGGTGCACAGCGCCGCGCCGGACCGTCATACCTATCTGCGGCGCCCGGATCTCGGGCGGCAGCTCGCCGATGAGAGTCGCGCCGACCTCGCCGCCAGCGGCGTCCGCCCCGCCGACCTGCTGCTGGTGATCGGCGACGGCCTCTCTTCCTGGGCGGTAGAGCGCCAGGCGGTGCCGTTGATCCGCGCCCTGCTGCCCTATCTGCGGACGCTGGGTATCGGCCTGGCGCCGGTGGTGCTGGCGCATCAGTCACGGGTGGCGCTGGGGGATGATATTGGCGAAACCCTGAAAGCCCGCGCGGTGGCGATCCTGATTGGCGAACGACCGGGTCTCTCCTCGCCGGACAGCCTCGGCGTCTACCTCACCTGGCAGCCCCATCGTCAGCGCCTGGAGTCTGAGCGCAACTGTATCTCCAATATTCGGCCGGAGGGATTAAGCCATGACGCCGCCGCCTTTAAACTGGCCTGGCTGCTGGAGCAGGCTTTTTTGCGCCGGCTTACCGGGGTGGGTCTGAAAGATGAAAGCGATAATCCGGCGCTGCATGGTAAAATAAAACCGTTGCCCCCTTTAAAATAATAAGTCACGCGAGCAGCAGAATAGATTTTTAATATTATCTTGTGCACCTGACTTTATATTCCGCCGCGTGCTGAAATTGCCCGGCGGCGCTTCGCTGGTACGGGTCTACGGAAGCCGTGCCAGCGGTTTATATGGCTTATTTTTCAGGCCGGGTAAGGCGCCAGTCGCCCCCCGGCAAAATGCTTTCACCGTACCAAAAACCGTGTTGTCGCCAGCCTTATGCCCTTCCCTGCAGGTAATAAGAATATTGCATGAGTAAAAACGAAACGGACGTTGTAAGGTAAATCAGCGCATTAAAAATACCCGTCATACTTCAAGTTGCATGTGCGTTGGCTGCGTTCTCTCCCCAGTCACTTACTTCTGTAAGCGTCTGGGGACTCGCTTACTTGCCGCCTTCATGCGACTCGAATTAATTAGGGTATATATCTCGTTATCTATTCAACATAACAGCCAATAATTCGCCGGATACGCTGGCGCATTATTCCTCAATGTTATGCAGTCATTGATGGTTAAAGATAAATAATCGACCGACGGAGAAATACCAATGAAATCGTTTTCCGGGAAAGCGTCTTTAATGGCCACGCTGGTTGCCGCGCTGGTCGGCGCCAGCAGCGCGCAGGCAGGGGAAATTAAAATCGGGGTGGTATTACCCCTGAGCGGCGCCCTCAGCGGCTATGGCCAGCCGTCGCAGAAAGGGCTGGACATTATTCAGGCCATTACCCCGACGTTAAAAAATGGCGATACCATCAAGCTTATCGTTATCGATGATAAAAGCGACAAAGTCGAAGCGGCCAACGCCATGCAGCGCCTGGTCTCCAGCGATAAAGTGGATGCCGTGATCGGGGAAGTCACTTCCTCCAACACCCTGGCGATGACCAAAATCGCCGACGACAGCAAAACGCCGCTGGTCTCCTCCACCGCCACCAACGACCGCGTCACCCGCAACCATCCCTACGTCAGCCGGGTCTGCTTCTCGGACAGCTTCCAGGGGGTGGTCGGGGCCAATCTGGCCTCCCGCGATCTGAAAGCCAAAACCGCCGCCATCGTGTTTGACAGCAGCAACGACTACTCCGTCGGCCTGGCGAAAGCGTTCCGCACCCAGTTCCTGAAAAACGGCGGCACCATTCCCATCGAGGTCCAGGCCCCGGGCGGCAGCAAGGACTTTAAAGCCCAGCTGGCGAGCGTCAAGGCGAAGAATGTCGACATGATTTACATGCCGATCTACTACACCGAAGGGGCGCTGATTGCCGTGCAGTCTAAACAGCTGGGGCTCAACAAACCGGTGGTGGGCGGCGACGGTCTGGCCGCGGATCAGGTCTTCTTCGATGTCGGTAAAGACGCGGTCAACGGCTATATGACCACCGATTATTACTCGCCGAACGCCAAAGAGCAGACCCCGGCGGGGGAAACCTTCATCAAAGCCTGGGAAGCCAAATACCAGCAGCCGACCCATACCTGGGGCGCAATGGCGGCGGACGCCTATAACGTCATCGTCAACGCCATGAACCAGTGCAGCGATCCCCACGATCGGGTCTGCGTAAATGAAAAAATCCGCGCCACCAAAGATTTCCAGGGGGTGACCGGCACGCTGACGTTACAGAACGGCGACGCCATTCGCAGCGCGGTCATCAACGAAGTGAAAGATGGCAAGCTGGCGTTTCGTACCGTGGTTAACCCTTAAGTTGTGACGAGGCTACAAAATGGACGGCGCCATTTTTCTCCAGCAAGTGGTCAATGGAATGAGTCTTGGGGGCATGTACGCCCTGATTGCCATCGGTTATACGATGGTTTATGGCGTGCTGCGGCTGATCAACTTCGCCCATGCGGACGTGATGATGGTCGGCGCGTTTAGTACGCTGTTTTTATTTTCTTCGGTTGGGCTACCCTTCGGGGTAGCCGTTTTCCTGACCCTCGGGCTGTGCGGCCTGTTTGGTATGCTGATTGACCGGGTCGCCTATCGTCCGCTGCGTCAGGCCTCGAAAATCTCCATGCTGATCACTGCCATCGGCGTCAGCTTTTTTCTCGAAAACCTGTTTAACGTACTGTTTGGCGGCAGCTCGCGCTTCTTCTCCGCCCCTGACTTTTTCAACCAGACCCGGGCCTTCGGCAGCGTCATCATTACCAACGTGGCGTGGATTGTGCCGCTGATCACCGTCCTGCTGCTGCTGGCGATCCTCTGGCTGCTGTACCGCACCCGCTATGGGATGGCGATCCGCGCGGTGGCCTTTGACGTCAACACCGTGCGCCTGATGGGCATTGACGCCAACCGGATCATCTCCCTGGTCTTCGCCCTCGGCAGTAGTCTCGCGGCGCTCGGCGGCGTGTTCTACTCCATCAGCTACCCGACGATCGATCCCCTGATGGGCGTGCTTATCGGCCTGAAGGCCTTCGCCGCCGCCGTGCTGGGCGGGATCGGCAGCGTCACCGGCGCGGTGCTGGGCGGCTTTATCCTCGGTTTTACCGAGGTGGTCGCCGTGGCGATCTTCCCCGAACTGGGCGGCTATAAAGACGCTTTCGCCTTCCTGTTCTTGATTCTGGTCCTCTTGTTCCGCCCGGTCGGCATTATGGGCGACGAACGTCTGGAAAGGAGCCGTTTTTGATGCTCAACGCGACGACGACCGCCGGGGCGCAGCTGCGCAACCTGGTCATTATTGTCATCTGTATCGCGCTGCTGGCCGGAATCAACGTGGTTTTCAATGACTACATTGTTCGTGTCATCAGCACCATTTTTATCTTTATGATCCTCGCGGTCAGCTACAACCTGATCAACGGCGTGACCGGCCAGCTGTCGCTGGAGCCGAACGGCTTCGTGGCGGTGGGCGCCTACGTGACTGCCCTGCTGATCCTCTCCAGCGACAGCAAGGTAGACATGTTTGAAATGGCCGCCCCCAGCCCGTGGATCCTCAGCCTGCACGCGGGCTTCCTCCCCGCCCTGCTGATAAGCGGCCTGTGCGCGGCGGCGCTGGCGGTGTGCCTCGCCGTGCCGGTCTTCCGGGTACGTGGCGACTACCTGGCCATTGTCACCCTCGGCTTTGGGTTTATCATCAAGATCCTCGCCATTAACAACCCGCAAATCACCAACGGCGCCATCGGGCTGAACGATATTCCGCAGCAGCCGCATCTCCTGTTCTGGTGCGGGCTGTTCGCCCTGCTGGCCACCGGCATGATCCTCCAGCTGGTGTGGTCGAAGTATGGCCGGATGATGAAAGCTATTCGCGACGATGAAGATGCGGCGATCGCCATGGGGGTCAACACTTTCCGCATTAAAACCTGCGCCTTCGCCACCAGCGCCTTCTTCGAAGGGATCGGCGGCGGTCTGCTGGCTTCCCTGCTGACCACCATTTCCCCGGGGCTGTTCGACTTTATGCTCACCTTCCAGCTGCTGATTATTATCGTCCTCGGCGGGCTCGGCAGCACCACCGGCGCCCTGCTCGGCACCGTGCTGGTGGTCGGCAGCGGCGAGTGGCTGCGCTTCCTCGATCAGCCGCTGCAGTTCTTCGGTCACGATCTCGGCGCGTACCCGGGCCTGCGAATGGTGGTCTTCTCCCTGCTGTTGCTGATCATCATGCTCTTCGCCCGCGAGGGGCTGCTGGGGAAAAAAGAGATTTGGCAGACCGGAAGAAGGAGCGGCGGCTATGGCGGAAAATAACGTTATCCTGCAGGTGCAGGACGTCACCATGCAGTTCGGCGGCCTGCGGGCCATCGACAACGTCAGCTTCCATGTTGACGAGGCGGAGATCTTTGGCCTTATCGGCCCTAACGGCGCGGGCAAAACGACCCTGTTTAACGTCATTACCGCCAACTATAAACCCACCAGCGGCAGCGTCACCCTGGCGGGCACGTCGCTGAAGGGGCTGAAGCCCAACCAGGTGGTGAACGCCGGGATCGCCCGCACCTTCCAGAATATCCGCCTGTTTAACTCCATGACGGTGCTGGAGAACGTGATGGTCGGACTCGACCGCGCCAGCCGCTACTCGCTGCTGGAGGCGGCCCTGCATATTGGTCGCTACTTTCCGGCCGAGCGGGCGGCGAAAGCCAAAGCGATGGCCATCCTGGAGGATATCGGCATCGCCCACTTCGCCCATATGCAGGCCACAAACCTAAGCTATGGCAACCAGCGCAAAGTGGAGATCGCCCGCGCGCTGGCCACCGCGCCGAAGCTGCTCCTGCTCGATGAGCCGGCCGCCGGGATGAACCCGAAGGAGACCGAGGATCTGGCGGAGCTGATCTTCCGCATGCGCCATGACTATCAGCTAAGCGTCCTGTTAATCGAGCACGATATGCCCTTCGTCAACCGCCTGTGCGAGCGGGTGATGGTTCTGGAGTACGGTAAGCCGCTGTTCAGCGGCCTGATGGCCGAGGCGATCCAGCATCCGGACGTCATTTCCGCTTATCTGGGAGAAGCCAATTATGCTTAACGCCCGGGAACTGAAGGTCTTTTACGGCGTGATCCAGGGTCTGAAGGGCGTCGATATCGACGTCTATGACCGGGAAATCGTCACCCTGATCGGCAGCAATGGCGCCGGTAAAACCTCCACCCTGAACGGGATCGTCAACCTGGTGCGCTCCAGTGGGCGCGTCAGCTTCCTCAACGACGATATCTCACGCAGCCAGACCCACCAGATCGTGCGTCGCGGGCTGGCGCTGGTGCCGGAGGGACGGCGCGTCTTTACCAACCTGACCATCGAAGAGAACCTGCGCATGGGCGCTTACAATAATCTCGCCGGCTACGCCCGCCTGCGCGATCGCATGTACGCCCTCTTTCCGCGGCTCAAGGAGCGGCGCCATCAGATGGCGGGCACCATGAGCGGCGGCGAGCAGCAGATGCTGGCCATCGCCCGGGCGCTGATGAGCGAGCCGGTGTTATTGATGCTGGATGAACCGAGCCTCGGGCTGGCGCCGAAAATTGTCGGCGAGCTGTTCGGCATCATTAAGCAACTGCGCGAAGAGAATATGACGGTGCTGCTGGTGGAGCAGAATGCGACGGCCGCGCTGGCGATCGCCGATCGGGCGTATGTCCTGGAGAATGGCCGGATCACCTTGTCAGGCGCGGCGCGGGAGATGCTGACTAATCCGGAAATTAAGCGGATGTATCTGGGGGGATAGGCATGGTCAAAACTGCCTGGGCTGCGGCGGCGCCTCCCGCGATGCCGCAACCTCAGGCAGTCTCTTGCTACACAAAGCACACCTCGTTCCAGTAGGCTTCTCGCGTCCTGCGTCGCTCAGTATGTCTTATCATGACGGAACCACCGGGTTTCCACGTTGCCAATGTCCACGCCGTAGAGGCTGGCTACCGGCAGGATCGCCTCCATGACGCGCTGGGTATCCTGCTGTCCGGCTTCACCGTTGGACAAAAAAGCCAGCCAGCCCGTTAACCGTTGCCACAATGCCACTTTCGTTTTCTCCTCTGTCGGGAAGCGAATCGCCTGGGTCTATTTCAACCACAGTTGGCCGGGCGCGGGAAATATTAATTCCGAATTTGCAATCCTGGCTGGCGCATATTACCCCCGGTCCTATCACCCTCTCCCTGGCCCTCTCCCTGAGGGAGAGGGGACCGCCCGGCAGTCGTTGCCGTCCTGGTAAAAGCCAGCGGCGCATAAAGAATACCCATAGGTTTGTTAAGTTCTTTTTGGTTATAGATAAGAATTTTTTCTTCTTTGCCGCCGACGGGCAATTTGTGGGAGCGTGATGTCCACAAAACAAAACAGGGATTCAGGGGAAAAACTATGCGCAATAAAACCACAAAAATCGCACTGGCGCTGGGTATGCTGCTGCTCGCCTCGCAGGCACAGGCGGACCAGCTGGCTGACATCAAAGCCGCCGGCGTCGTAAAAGTCGCCACCTTCGACGCCAACCCGCCGTTCGGTTCTGTGGACGCCAAAACCCACCATATCGTCGGCTACGACGTCGACTTTGCCCAGGCGCTGGCGAAAGCGCTCGGCGTCAAACTCGAGCTGGTGGCCACCAACCCGGCCAACCGTATTCCGCTGCTGCAGTCCGGCAAAGCCGACCTGATCGTCGCCGACATTACCATCACCCCGGAGCGGGCCCAGGTTATTGATTTCTCAACGCCGTATTTCGTCACCGGCCAGCAGTTCCTCGTGCCGGCCGGCTCTCCGGATAAGCTCGATGAGTACAGCAAAGCGCGCATCGGCGCGGTGAAAGGCACCACCGGCGAACAGGCCCTGCACCAGCGTTTCCCGCAGGCTCGCGTCCTCTCCTATGACGATATTCCGCTGGCCCTGACCGCCCTGCGCAACGGCAACGTCCAGGCCATCACCCAGGACAGCACCATCCTCGCCGGTCTGCTGGCGGAAGCGCCGGATAAAGCCAAGTTTAAAATTCTGCCCGACCTGCTCAGCAAAGAAGAGATTGGCGTGGGCGTGAAGAAAGGCGAACCGGCCCTGTTGAAAGCCGTTAACGATGAGCTGGTGAAGCTGGAGAAAACCGGCGAAGCCGCGAAAATCTATGATGTCTGGTTTGGCCCTGCCACTAAAACGCCGCAGCCGCGCGCCTTTACCATAGAAGCGAAATAATATGTTCTCGGGTTTACTCTCCCACTCCGCGGCCCCGGCCGCGGATTTTTCACGTCTGCAGCGCGCCAGCATTACGTTCCGTGATGTGGCCAAGCGCTACGGCGATCATCAGGTGCTAAACGCCATCAACCTGCAGGTCGAGCCCGGCGAAGTGGTGGCGATCCTCGGCCCTTCCGGTTCGGGAAAATCGACGCTGATCCGCTTGATCAACCAGCTCGAATCCTTAAGCGGCGGCGAGATCCTGATCGACGGCAAACCCACCAGCCGGCTGAGCGGCAGCGCCTTGCGCCAGCTGCGCAGCCGCGTCGGCTTTGTCTTCCAGCAGTTCAACCTTTATGCCCACCTGACGGCGCAGGAGAACATCACTCTGGCGCTGGAGCGCGTTCATGGCTGGGAAAAAAGCGCGGCTCAGGCGCGGGCGCTGGCGCTGCTGCGTCAGGTCGGACTGGAAGAAAAAGCGCAGCAGATGCCGGCGCAGCTCTCCGGCGGCCAGCAGCAGCGGGTGGCCATCGCCCGCGCCCTGGCCTCCTCGCCGCAGATTATCCTGTTCGATGAGCCCACCTCGGCGCTCGACCCGGAGATGATCGGCGAAGTGCTGCAGGTGATGAAAACCCTCGCCCACAGCGGGATCACCATGCTGGTGGTGACCCACGAGATGCAGTTTGCCCGCGAAATTGCCGACCGGGTGGTGTTTATCGACGGCGGCGACATCCTCGAAGTCGCCCCGCCGGCTGAGTTTTTCGCCCATCCGCAGCATGCCCGCGCGCGGCGTTTTCTGCAGAAGGTGCTGGATCCGCTGCACCAGGAGAGCCTCGAGTGACGCCGATGCTTGACTGGCACGGCGTCCTGAGCGGGCAGCCGTTGCAATGGATTATCTCTGGTTTTCTCACCACCGTCTGGGTCAGCGTCGCCGGGATCCTGCTCGCCACCCTGCTGGCGGTCCTGCTGCTGGCCCTGCGCCTCGGCGGCGGACGCGCGGGGCGCGGACTGGTGGCCGCGTGGGTCTCGTTGTTTCGCAACACTCCGCTGCTGGTCCAGCTGCTATTCTGGTACTTTGCCGCCTGGAACCTGCTGCCGCTGGCGGTGAAGGAGGTGGTGAACGACGAACACGCCTGGTCCATTCTGCCGGGCAACGTCTGGTGGCTGACGCCGGAGTTCCTCTGCTCAATGTGGGGGCTGGGGGTCTTTACCTCCGCCTTTCTGGTGGAAGAGATCGCCTCCGGACTGCGCGCCGTCAGCCCCGGGCAGCGGGAAGCCGCGCTGTCGCAGGGCTTTACGCCGTGGCAGGAGCTGCGCTTTATCCTCCTGCCGCAGGGGCTGGCCAACGCCTGGCAGCCGATTGTCGGCCAGTATCTTAACCTGATGAAACTCTCATCGCTGGCCAGCGGCATCGGCTTTGCGGAACTGACCTATCAGGTGCGGCAGATTGAGAGCTATAACGCGCACGCCCTGGAGGCGTTTGCCGTCGGCACCGCGCTGTACCTGGCGCTGGGGGTGGCGATGGGCGTGGCGCTCACGCGTCTCGGCCCGGGAAGAAAACTGCAACGGAGCGCCCGACATGAACGCTAATCTGGCGGTGATCGCCGATAACCTCGATTACCTGCTGTGGGGCCGGCTGGCGGAGGGCCAGCCCGGCGGCGTGGCGCTGACCCTGCTGATGGCCATCGGCGCCACCCTGCTGGCGCTGCCGGGAGGCATTGCGCTGGCGGGCCTGGCCTGGCGCTACGGCGGGCTGGTGCGGCGTCTGCTGTTTCTGTGGGCGGAAATTATCCGCGGCATCCCGCTGATATTTGTCATCTTCTGGCTGTGGTATCTGCTGCCGATGCTGACCGGCGGCGATCTGCCCGGCGCGGTGACCGTGACCCTGGCGCTGGCGTGGTTTACCGCCGCCTCGGTGATGCACTCGGTGCTGGCCGGGCTGCAGTCGCTGCCGAAAGGACAGTATGAGGCGGCGCTGACCCAGGGGTTCGCTCCCGGGCAAACGCTGCGCCTGGTGCTGCTCCCGCAGGCGCTGCGCAACGTTCAGCCGTCGCTGGTGGGGATCTTTATCGGCCTGCTGAAGGACACGTCGCTGGCGTTTATCGTCAACGTCCCGGAGCTGACCACCGTGGCCGGCCAGGTCAACAACCGGGTGCAGATCTATCCCCTGGCGATCTTCGTCTTCACCGGCGCGGTGTACTACCTGCTGTGCTGCGGTCTGAGCCTGCTGGCCAGCCGGCGCTTTACCCGCCGCGCGACCACCAGATAAGGCTCACTCCGCGGGACGGGGCTTCAGCGGACAGGTATCGCTGATCTTAATAAATTTGTCGTTATAGACCAGATAGTGGTTCCCCGGCTGGCGCAGCGCCGGCTGGCGAACCACGTCCCCGGGACGCAGATACCACGCGTCCCCCTCCTCTTCGGTCGAATCGCATCCGGGCTTAATCAGCAGCTTAAACCAGGTATTGCCGGTGTTGCTCACCGTCCCGGCCACCTTATCGAAAGACCATTTAAACTGCACCTCGCGCGGGCGCACCACCAGAATGGTATCCATCACCACCACCGGCTCCATGCTGACCTCGCCGCCGGTCGGGCTGCGCCTCGTCAGGTTGCGGGTGGGGATTTCGCGAAACGAGACCCGATAGTAGCGCTCGCGGTTATCCCGCGGCCCATGATAGTAAAATTTAAAATACTCGCTCTCACCTGCCTGCAGCACCAGCTGGCGGGGGGCGAACAGCAGTTCGCCATCCACCGGCCGGGAGCGGACTTCGCTGCCGCCCGGGCGATCGATGGCGCTGACGGCGATGCGGTACAGCCGCGCGCTTTTATTGTTGTTGACCACCCGTTTGCTGGCGAAATCCGCTTCAGCCGGCAGGGAAAAGGTCAGGTTGCCGACCGAGATCGACTGCGCCAGCGGCGCTGCCAGCAGGCAGCCCACCGTCAGCAGGGCCTTAGTTAATGTTGCGCCACGTCGCCTGGACATGAATCTCTCCTGAAGCGCTGACTTCGCCAAACCAGCCGTTATCGTCTACCGTCCGCAGCGAAATGGCGTTATCCATCGGAATCGAAAATTTCACCGTGGTCTTATCCATCTGCCCCGCTTCGCCGGAGATATCGGTCCACGGCGTGGTCAGCCACAGCGCATCGGTCATGTCCCGCCAGCTGTCATCGCACCCGGCGTCGTAGGTCTGCGTCGCACCGCTGCGGGTGATAAAAGAGAGCGTCGCCGGGAACGGCACTTTCGCCGTACCGTCATCGGAGCTGAAGAGACAGTAGGAGCGCCCACCAATCACCTGCGCCGGTCCGGTCACTTTGATCAGCACTTCGTCGGCGGCCGTTTTACCGCTGGTAGTGACGATGTAGCCGAAATCGAGCGCCGGTTCACCACTGCCGACATACCCCTCCCGCGACGGCGCCGAGGTATATTCGTCAGAGATAATGCTGATGCTGAAATCACGGGGCTTGATAATCAGCGTGTTGGAGGTGGAAAACTCATACCAGCCTGACTCCGGCGAGGTGGTGTTCTGAAAGCGAAAGTTGAACAGATCCTTGGTGTTGATATCGCTGATCCCGAGATTCACCATCTGTTTAAAGAAGTTGCTGGAGAAGAAAACATAGATCGAGTCTGAGCTCTTCATCTCGTTGAAGGTGTAGTAATAAGCGGTATTGCTCACCGGCTTCCATGAGCTGCCGTTGAGGCTGAACTGCATATCGTACGCCCCGACGGCCGAGGCCAGCGACGAGTTGGCGATCGCCGGGAAAATATGGATCGAGGTGTTGCTTAAGCCGTTGGTCTGCAAGGTATAGTTGACCATCTTACAGCTTAATCCTGCGCGGCTGCCGATGGTCTGCGTCCGGCAGTCGGCGTTCCCTTCCCCGAGGGTCGGCACGCCATCGCTGTTGATAAACACCTCCGCCAGCGAGTGGGTATTAATCAACCGCAGGTTCGCGGCTTTGGTGTGGGTGACGTTGCGCACATACCAGTTACCGGAGGCCTGATCCTTACAGCGCGCGCCGCTGCTGGCATCGTAGTTCACCGAGGTCTGACAGGCATTGATGGTCATCGTAAAGCTGCCGCCGACCGGCATCTGCTGCAGATATTGATAGAAGGCGTCCGACATCATGCCGTGCATCCACTTCGCGCCGCCGCTGGTCACCGTCGCGCCGTAAAACCCGCTGGCGTCGGTGGTCTGCGGCAGGATCAGGCTGGTAGCCATATCGCACCCGGCGTACCAGTTGATGCAGCGCAGGCCGGTTAAGGGGTGTGAAACCGGTGAGTTTTCCAGCCACATATCAAACTTCCAGTTGGCATTGAGCCCGGTGTTGTAGCCGTTATCGATATAGCCGAGACTCTGCTGATAGATGGTCCCTGAGCCGGTGTATTTTAAGCCGGTCCAGCGGTTAGCGCCGGTCATACGCGGATCCAGCGCCCCGCCGGGGGTGACGAAAAAGTTGTCGTCGGAGTTGTTTTCCACAAACACAAACTCGCGCGCCGGCGCATCCGACCAGGTGGTCTTGGTCACCGCCGCCCTGAGCGCGGCTGCCGGCCAGAGCAGCGCGAGGATCGCCAGCGCCATCAGTGCATTAACTTTCATTCTCTTCTCCTGACTGCTGCACCGCCGCCCACGACGAGAGGCCGCTGCAGACCACATCCCCGACCCAGACGGCGCCGCGCGCCTGGCTGAGCTCCAGCGCCACTTCGCAGGTTTTATTGCCGCCGTAGCTGAAATCGATAGTGGGGTATTTCTTATCCACGTCCATGACAAACTCGCCGTTTTCATCGGTGCGGGTACGGCCGATATGGTTGTTAATCCGCGCATTCACCAGCAGCGTGCCATCTTCTGCACGAATACGGCCGGAGACGGTGACCATCTGCTTCACCTCTGGCTCAATCACCGCGACGTTGCCCGGATAAAGGGTCAGATGACTCTTGCGCCCGCTGACGATGTCGTAGCTGTCGAGCGAGTTTTTGCTGTTCTGCAGCTCCACCTCATAGCGACCATAGGGAGAGAGCGGCAGGTAGTTACGCTTGCCGCTGAGCGGGAAGATCCGCCCGTTAACCCTGGCGCTAATCTGACCATCGTCCTCCAGCCCGGTGTTGAAAATCACCCCGGCGTTACCGTCGGTTCGTCCGCTGGCGGCGATGTTTTTGCCCTGCCAGCCGACGCTGCCGCTGGCGGTGAGGTTGGTGTTGACGTAGCCGTCCGCCGCGCTGTTGACGTTCAGCGTGCCGCTGGCGTAGCGGGCGTCGAACTGGGCATACGCGCCGCCGCTGAGGGTTTTGTCATCCCCGGTATCGCCGGAGATGGCCCGCGACAGATTGGCCCCGATGGTGCGAATAGTGCCTTCATCAAACTGCTTGCGCGCTGAGAGGTTAGCCATGGTGTAGCCGTTCTGATGGGTCATCCCGGCGCTGAACCAGTTGCCCAGCGGCAGCGACAGATCGAGGGCGATATATTTCCCGGTGTTGGCGCTGCTGTCGCCATTGTTATAGCGCTGGATCCCCGCCCGCAGGCCGAGCGAGCCAAAGGCGCCGCTGTAGACCGTCTGATAGTAATCCGCGGTGTAGTAATGGCTGTTGTAGCGACGGTCATCGTTGTAGCTGACGCTGAACGTCCCCAGCTTCGACCACAGCGCGTTCAGGTTGAGGGTGCCGCCGATCGCTCGGTTGTCGGCATCGCTGCGCCGCAATTGATCGCCAATGCGGGTTCTCTCCTGGTTAACCCACACTGAACTGAACCCCCCGGGCAACGTGGCGCTGATGCTGCCGACGCTGCTCCACGAGCTGTCGCTGGCCAGCATGTTTTGCAGGTTAACGTTGATCGACTCGCCCAGCGGTAGCGTCAGGCGGGTTTCCCCCACCGCCTGGTTGTCGTAGCCATAGCCCGTAGCCGCCCAGCTCAGGGTGCTGAGCGACCCGGAGGCCGAAAGGCCTGCCAGCCAACTCTCTTTCGCCGGCCGGGTCTTTTTCCCGCTCTCTGACCAGCGGTCCATATGAAAACTGCCGCCCCATACCTGCCACGCCAGCGGCGCGCCGGCGCCGCGTCCCCGGCTGAACAGCTTATTGACCCGCTGGGTGCGTTTGCTGACCACCCGACCATTGACGATCACCTCCACTTCCACGTCGTAAATACCGTACGGCAGGCCGCGGGTATCCACTTCATGGTTGCCCATAGCGAAGTTCTGGACGCTCAGCAACCGACCGTCACGGGTGAGATGCACCTCGCCCGCCGCCGGCAGAAAGGCGATCACCGGCGTGGCGGACTGGCTGTTGTCGAAGACGGTGGAGCTGGCCTGGTTCCCCCAGGAAAGGCCGTAAATCTTACCGGCCGAAATAGCGGTCATCGGCCCCAGGGACTGCAGGTTCCAGGTGTCAAGCATCCCGCCGGCAAAGCGGTGGCCGGCGAAATCGCGCTCATACATGGCCTTATATAATTCACTGTCCTGCTGACCGCTGCCGATGCCGTACAGCGAGCCGTCGAGCACCACGTGATGCTCCCGCAGCGCCGTGACGTTGTTCAGCGACAGGTAGCTGGAGGTGTTGCTCCCGCCGTTACGCATCTGGTTGTTATAGACGCCGAGGTTATAGCTCAGGTTGCTGCTGAGGGTGTTCACGCTGGACTGACCAATATCTTCGCTGCGCGAGCGCAGGACGGTGCCCAGCGCCTCGCGCTTGACCACCAGCTGCAGCAGCAGCTGGCGCAGGCTGAGATCCAGCTGTGCGCTGTCGGTCAGGGGAATGGTGAGCGCCTCATTGAACGGAGCGTTGGCCAGGCCAATCAGCTGCTGGCGGGTCTGTTCGCTAACGCTGGCGTTACCTTCGCTCTCCTCCAGCTGGATCTGCCGGACGCGCAGCTGGCCGCCGTCCAGCCAGATAAAGGCGCTGCCGATCCGCTGATCGTCCCGGGTGCTCTGGCTGCCGGCGAGATGAATATAGAGCGGGACGCTCATGCCGTCCTGCAGCGCCTGGCTGAAGGCCTGCGGAATAATCACCCCGCCAATCTGCTGCGCGCCTGCGGCGGCAGCGCTGACGTCGGGCTGAACGAACAAAAAGATCATGCCGAAGGCAAGCCGCGTTTTCAGTCCTGGGGTAATCCATCGTTGAGGCATCGTCGTTATCCATCTGCACAGCTGTCTATTTCACGGGAACAAACTGCTCACCCTGCCAAAGCGCCACCCGTCCTTTTTTATCCGCCGTGTCCACGCGCGTAAAACGGCGCGATTTACCCGGCATCAGGTAGTAATTCTCTTTACATTCCTTACCATCGGCGGCCTTCAGGCAGGGGCCGTAGGCGAGGATCCGCAGCGTCGCATTCCCGGTGTTGGTCAGAGAGCCGTTGGCGTACTGAAAGCGATAGTTCACCTGCCGGGGCGCCACCACCAGGATGGTGCCGATGCGAGCGGAAGCAGTGGCCACCGCGCTGCGGTTGGCGTTATCGCGTTGGGCATCGCTGAGCGCCTGATCGAACCAGACAATGCGGTAGTAGCGCTCTTTGTCATCCGCCGGGCCTTTGTAGAAGAAGCGGATCACATCGCTGGCCTGGGCGGGTAGCAGCAGGCTGGCGGGAGTGAGCAATACCTCATCCGGTTTGTCCATTGGGATAACCTGCCCGCCGTCCAGCGGGGAAGAGAGCCGTTCGAGATGGATATTGATCAGTCGACCGCTGTCTGTGCTGTTCTTGATCGTTTTGCTCAGCGTGCTGCTGCCGCTGTTCATAAAGGATGAAATATCGCCGACATCCAGCGCCTGCGCCGGCGACACCCCGGCAAGCAGCAGCCCGAGGGCCAGAAGGTGCTTTTTCATAACAATTCCGTCCGTGAAAAAAGCAGGGGGGGATCCCCCTGCTGGTGCATCAGAAGGATCAGCTGGTCCAGGTGGCGTCGAACTGTACGCTGACGTCGCCGCTCCAGATCCCTTCCGGCAGAGTGCTGTAATCGGTCACGGCGGTGGTGCCGTTGGTGGTGCCGCTGATGATGGAGAAAGTGAAACCATCCTGCGCGGTGGTACGGCCGCTGGCGTTGTAGCCATTAGCCAGCGCGCTGAGGTTGCCGCCCATAATATTGTTGGCGGTATCGATCATCACGGTATCGCCAGTTTTTTCCACCGCGGCGCCGTTATAATCCACGCCCACGCTCAGCGTGGAGCCGGAGGTATCCAGCTGGGTTAAGGTGTTGGTGATAAGACGCGAGGTCAGCTTAAAGGCGGTCGCCGTTGTGTCCCCCTCAATCGCCACGTCAAACAGACCTTTCTGCGAGTTAAAGCCTTTAATGCCTTCGGCGTACTGGAACGCCAGGCTGCCGAGCGGGGTCACAACCAGCTTGCTGGTGGTGTCTTTTTTAGCGGTCGCAGACCAGGTCGCTACAGCCTGAGCCGTTACGTCAGCAGCCTGCGCCACGCCCATACCGGTAAACGCCGTTACCAGAGCTATTGCCAGAACCTTTTTTTTCATCGCTTTTTCATCCTGAGTTGAATTAAGGACATGATGTCCCGGTGAACCATTTAAAAAACAGAATTGCCTGGGTGTTACTGAACTAACTTATATATTTTGGAATACAGTTTGGCCTCAGCATTACGCCGATGGGTATACACTGTCTTCACGCTACAATTTTCAATTCTGGCGATCGATTTCGGCTGCATGCCCTGGGCGGTCATGCGGATAATTTTCATTTCCCGATCTGTAATTTTATCTTTCTTAATATCTTTGCGGAGAAACCTGCCATTAATTACATAGGCCAGTTCTTTTCGAATATCGCGACTCAGACCAACATATACCACCCCGCGAATATCGCTATTGTAATACCAGTAGTTCGCTAAGGCCTCTGATTTCCTGGCCGCAATCAATACGACCTGTTTCCCCTTTACCGCGGATAGCCATTCGCTGTCGCGCCTGATAAATTCGTTTAATGAAGCCGTATTGAGATTGATAAACACAAAATCTTTTCTGATTTTCTCCAGTGAGAGATAAATTAATTCGTCGATGTCTACAATCAGTTCGGACAGTCCTTTATAGAAATAGGAGTCATCGGCAGACCAAATATACTTATCGGAACAGCTTTTATATTCCATATAGTTTTTAACCTCATAGTCCTTGAAGTAATCATTTTTAAAACGTCACTGCTTGCCAGGCCTATAAAGTTTACTGGCGTATTCGTTTCCTTTAATAAATCGCCATTAAATAAGACACGCATTACTTATCAATATTGGATAAGCGGGGGATTAAACTATAATTATTTTCTGCTTGGCGTTGAATTTAAGTTTTTTCCTATGGAGTGTCAACATGCGGAAAGGCAATGAATTTCGCGCCCAGGTCAATATTTACAAAAACTGAAAATATCAAATTTTTGAGCGCCAGAAAAAGACATTTATTTTCATACGGTTATTGGTAATATAACCGTCAATTCTTATCTGCGCTTTATATTACCCAGGATCTTCGCCCTATTATGTTAGGAATATTCTTAATGGGACTCTTGAATGGCTTATCAAATAAACCGGATTTAGCACAAAAGAAAGGATATAAATCTACAAATAAACAAAAACCAGGATGATTCACCAACACATAAGACTCATGAATAGATTAACCTGCCGCACAAAATAGTTATGTATATGTTAATACATGCGGGATGTTGAATGCTAAACAAAGGCAGACGCATTATCTATTCGATTAAACGGTCTTCTTCATCAAGATTAAGCGAAGATTGCCGAAGGCTGCCTACGCCCACGAACCGGTCTGCCTCCGCGTCCTCCAAAGCATAGCGGCTTTTCGGCGCTTCGCCAGCCGCCAGCATGCCGCACGCGTTGAGCCGCTGGCCGTCGCTCTTTCACGCCAGTTCACGCTTTGTTCGCAATACCGTCATCGAAATTTCATATAAAGACCTATTAATAGTGGCCAGTTAATGACGAACCTGGACACTCTTATGAACAGCTCTCTTGCCGCGGTGGCCGAAACTGATTTCCAACCGTTCACCGATCTCGCTGCCGGCCGGCAGCGGAAGGTCTTAAGCGTGCGTAATCTGAGTAAAGCTTATCAAGCCCAGCACAAGGTGCTGGACGGCATCAGCTTTGATCTGCACGCTGGCGAAATGGTTGGCATCATAGGCCGCTCCGGCGCCGGTAAATCAACGCTCCTGCATGTCCTCAACGGCACCCACAGCGCCAGCGGCGGAGAAATTCTTAGCTACCCGGAAGTCGGTACCCCGCACGATGTCTCACAGCTGAAAGGCCGTGCGCTCAATGCCTGGCGTAGCCACTGCGGAATGATTTTTCAGGACTTCTGCCTGGTGCCGCGCCTCGACGTGCTCACCAACGTCCTGCTGGGCCGCCTCAGCCAGACTTCAACCCTGAAATCGCTGTTTAAAATCTTTCCCGCAGCCGACCGGGCGCGCGCCATTGCGCTGCTTGAGTGGATGAACATGCTGCCGCACGCGCTGCAGCGGGCGGAGAACCTCTCCGGCGGGCAGATGCAGCGGGTGGCGATCTGCCGGGCGCTGATGCAAAACCCCGGGATCCTGCTGGCCGACGAGCCTGTCGCCTCGCTGGATCCGAAAAACACTCAGCGCATCATGGATGTGCTGCGCGAGATTAGCGAGCAGGGCATCAGCGTGATGGTAAACCTGCATTCGGTGGAGCTGGTCAGGGCCTACTGCACCCGGGTTATCGGCGTCGCCAGCGGCCAGCTTATTTTTGACGATCACCCCTCCCGGCTGACGCAGGATGTGCTGCAGCGGCTGTACGGCGATGAAGTTAGCCAATTGCATTAATTTCACTCACACGGGCAACATAATGAAAAAATATATGACTGGCGCAGTTCGTTTATCCGCAATGGTCGCGGGCATGATGATGGCATGGCAGGCAGCGGCGGCGCAGCCGAAAGAGCTCAATCTGGGCATTCTCGGCGGCCAGAACGCCACCCAGCAAATCGGCGATAACCAGTGCGTGAAGGCCTTCCTCGATAAAGAGCTGAACGTGGATACCAAACTGCGCAACTCTTCCGACTATTCCGGGGTGATCCAGGGCCTGCTGGGAGGGAAAGTCGACGTGGTGCTGAGCATGTCCCCCTCCTCCTACGCCTCGGTTTATCTCAATAATCCGAAAGCGGTGGATATCGTCGGCATCGCCGTGGACGACAAAGATCAGTCTCGCGGCTATCACTCGGTGGTGATTGTCAAAGCCGACTCCCCGTACAAAACGCTGGACGATTTAAAAGGCAAAGCCTTCGGCTTCGCCGATCCGGATTCCACTTCCGGGTATCTGATCCCTAACCATGCGTTTAAAGAAAAATTTGGCGGTAACGCCGACAACAAATACAACAACACCTTCTCCAGCGTCACCTTCTCCGGCGGCCATGAGCAGGACATCCTCGGCGTGCTGAATGGCCAGTTCGCGGGCGCGGTCACGTGGGCCTCGATGGTTGGCGATTACAACACCGGCTACACTACCGGCGCGTTCAACCGCCTGATTCGCATGGATCATCCGGATCTGATGAAGCAGATCCGCATTATCTGGCAATCGCCGCTGATCCCGAACGGCCCGATCCTGGTGAGCAATGCGCTGCCGGCGGACTTTAAGGCGAAGGTCGTGGCGGCAGTGAAAAAGCTGGACACCGAGGATCACGCCTGCTTTATCAAAGCGATGGGCGGTACTCAGCACATCGGCCCGGGCAGCGTGGCTGACTTCCAGCAGATTATTGATATGAAACGCGAGCTGGTGAGCGCGCGTTAATCCTGCCTCAACGCCGCCTGCTTGCCCCAGGGTAAGCGGCGGCGCTACGTTGAAGATCCCCGACGCATGAAGACAACCCACACCGAATTTGAACGCTATTACCAGCAGGTACGCTCGCGGCAAAAGCGCGATGCCGTCTGCTGGTCGCTGCTGCTGCTGGCGCTCTATTTTGCCGCCGGCAGCGCCGCGGAATTTAATCTGCTGACTATCTGGCACTCGCTGCCCCACTTCTTTGACTATATGGCAGAGACCATTCCGCCCCTGAGCGCTGGTAACCTGTTCGCCGATGTGCAGACCAAAGGGTCGCTGGCCTGGTGGGGCTATCGCCTGCCGATCCAGCTGCCGCTGATCTGGGAAACCCTGCAGCTGGCGCTGGCCTCGACCCTGGTGGCGGTCGCCATCGCCACGGTTTTCGCGTTTCTTGCCGCCAATAACGCCTGGTCCCCGGCGCCGGTGCGCTTTGCCATTCGCGTGCTGGTGGCGTTTTTACGCACCATGCCCGAGCTGGCGTGGGCGGTGATCTTTGTGATGGCGTTCGGCATCGGCGCGATCCCGGGCTTTCTGGCGCTGATGCTGCATACTGTCGGCAGCCTGACCAAACTGTTCTACGAGGCGGTGGAAAGCGCGCAAAACAAACCGGTACGCGGCCTGGCGGCCTGCGGCGCGTCCCCGCTGCAGAAAATTCGCTTCGCCCTCTGGCCGCAAGTGAAACCGCTGTTTCTCTCCTATGGCTTTATGCGGCTTGAAATCAACTTCCGCTCGTCGACCATTCTCGGGCTGGTGGGCGCGGGCGGCATCGGCCAGGAACTGATGACCAACATCAAGCTCGACCGCTACGATCAGGTGAGCATCACCCTGCTGCTGATCATTCTGGTGGTGTCGGCGCTGGACATGCTGTCCGGTCGTCTGCGCCTGTGGGTACTGGAGGGGAAAAAATGAGCGTCTGGCACATGCAACCGGATATCGCCGCCAGCCGGCGGCAACATAAGCAGCTCTATCAGGTCCAGGGGCGCTACCTGCGCTACGTCGGGCTGGTGGCGCTAGCCTGCCTGCTCTATTACGTCTGGTTTTTTCTGCAGTTCGGCGTCAGCGGCGAACAGCTGACCACCGGCCTGCAGCAGATTGGCCGCTACCTGGCGCGGATGTTCGTCTGGCACGACTTCTGGAACTGGCCGTTCGGCTATTACTTTACGCAAATCGGCGTCACCCTGGCCATCGTCTTCGCCGGGACGCTGACCGCCACGGTGCTGGCGCTGCTGCTCTCCTTCTTCGCCGCCCGCAACATCATGCGCGGCGTGGTGCTGGGGACCCTCGCCCTGCTGATGCGCCGCCTGTTTGATGTGCTGCGCGGGATCGACATGGCTATCTGGGGGCTGATTTTCGTGCGTGCGGTCGGCCTCGGGCCGCTGGCAGGGGTGCTGGCGATCATCATGCAGGATACCGGCCTGTTGGGAAGGCTGTACGCGGAAGGACACGAAGCCGTGGACCGATCTCCCGGGCGCGGGCTGACCGCCGTGGGCGCGAACGGCCTGCAAAAGCATCGCTTTGGCATTTTTACCCAGTCGTTCCCGACCTTCCTCGCGCTGAGCCTGTATCAGATTGAATCCAACACCCGCTCCGCGGCGGTGCTGGGCTTCGTCGGCGCCGGCGGTATCGGGCTTATCTATGCCGAGAATATGCGTCTGTGGAACTGGGATGTGGTGATGTTTATCACCCTGCTGCTGGTGGCGGTGGTAATGATCATGGACACCCTCTCCGCCTGGCTGCGCCGTCGCTATATCGGCGGCGCCGCGGTACCGCTGTATCAGGGCGGACGCTAGCGCGCCTTTGCGCCGGGTGGCGGCTACGCCTTACCCGACCTACTCGTCCAGCTCTGACTGTCTCCAGGCCCGGCAAGCAACTGCGCCGCCGGGCGATGGCATCAGGCACGGAACTGCTTTTATGCCGGGTGGCGGCTACGCCTTACCCGGCCTACTCGTCCGGCTCCGACTGTCTCCAGGCCCGGCAAGCAACGGCGCCGCCGGGCGATGGCATCAGGCACGGAGCTGCTTTTATGCCGGGTGGCGGCTGCGCCTTACCCGGCCTACTCGTCCGGCTCCGACTGTCTCCAGGCCCGGCAAGCAACGGCGCCGCCGGGCGATGGCATCAGGCACGGAGCTGCTTTTATGCCGGGTGGCGGCTGCGCCTTACCCGGCCTATTCGTCCGGCTCTGACTGTCTGTAGGCCCGGCAAGCAACGGCGCCGCCGGGCGATGGCATCAGGCACGGAGCTGCGTTTATGCCGGGTAGCGGCTGCGCCTTACCCGGCCTACAACCCCAAATCACCGCTGGCGCAGGGGCTGCTGAAACTGCCGGTGCTGGCGGCCTCAACATCGCTGAGACGTTCCCGGAAGGCCGGGGCAGCCCGCATGGATGCGGGCTGAGGGCCGTGTTTTGCAGGGACGCTGCCTCGGCCCGACCCGAAGCCTGCAGGGATAAGTCGAAGGCACCGCGCAGCGGCGATGTTGCTGGCCGGAGCCCGGGGGTACAGGGGGCGGCGGCGACTGGCCGCCCCCTGTGCGCTCCCAGCGCCATGACTGCCATAACGCAGACAATTAACCGGGAGCGCAATCGGCCCGGAAGTAACATAGAAGCTGTAGCCCTGCTAAGCGCAGCGCGGGCAGGGACATTTCCGGTTGCGCCGATATTTCGCCGGGTGGCGGCGGCGCCTTACCCGGCCTACTCGTCCGGCTCCGACTGTCTGTAGGCCCGGCAAGCAACTGCGCCGCCGGGCGATGGCATCAGGCACGGAGCTGCGTTTATGCCGGGTGGCGGCTGGCGCCTTACCCGGCCTACAGGGTTTATCCGGACTGGGACGACTGAACCCACAGGCCTGTAGAAAAATTTATCCGCTCCGCTATTCCAGCCGCCAGCTCAGCACCGGCCAGCCGTATCCGGCACCGGCCGCCTGCAGCTGCGGACAGGGATTGACCAGCCGCACGCGATCCGCATGCAGGCACAGCGGCAGATCGTTAATGGAATCGGTATAGAACGTCACCTCGCCGTCATACTGCGGATGCGCCTCGCGCCACTGCGCCAGACGCGCCACCTTCCCCTGCTGATAGCTGGGGATCCCGGTGATTTCACCGCTGTAGCCGCCGTCGACCATCGCCACGTCAATACCCAGCGCCTGATCGATCTCCAGCGCGGCGGCCACCGCCTGCACCAGCAGGCTAACCGAGGCGGAGATAATCAGCATCTGCTCTCCCTCGGCCCGCAGACGACGAATGAGCTCCCACGCCTGCGGATAGACCCGGGGCAGGATCGCCTCGCGCACGCAGCGGGCCACCAGCGCGTCAACGTCCGATTTCGGTATTCCGGCCAACGGCGCCTGAATCAGGGCCACATAATCGGCGATATTCATCTCTCCCCGGTCATAATCCGCCATTAGCCGCGCCTCGCGGGCAAGATACCCCTTCTGCGTCGCCAGCCCTTCGCGAACCATAAACTGGCTCCAGACCGTACTGCTATCGCCCTGTATCAGGGTGTTATCGAGATCAAAAATCGTCAGCGTGTTGCCCATGGTACTTTCCCTTACTGGTCAAAATAAGCTGCCGGGAGCATGCGTAAAAAAGATGACAGGAAAATGAACCGGACGCCGCAGCGCCCGGCTCGCCATCAGCCGGCGCGGATCTTCGCGGTGCGGAACACCAGCACGATCCCACCGATGATCGCCACCATACCGACCATCGCCGCCGCCGGCAGCCGGTTGCCCAGCAGCAGATAATCCAGCAGCGCCGTGATCACTGGCACCAGATAAAAGAGGCTGGTGACATTAACAATATTTCCCGCGCTCAGCAGACGATACAGCAGCAGCTGGGCGACCACCGAAATCAGCAGCCCGAGAAACAGCACCGGAATAATCAACCCGGCGTTAACGGTAAACTGGAAGCCGCTGACCGGGGCGATCAGCAGGCACAGCCCCAGACTGACGGCGTACTGCAGCGGCAGGACATCCGCCGGCGCCTGACGGTTGCGCTTTTGCCACAGCGCGCCAAAGGTCATCAGCAGCAGAGCCGCCAGCGCAAACAGGATCCCCACCGTCGCCATCGGTGAGGCCGCCAGGCTGCGCCACACCAATAGCACCAGCCCCGCCAGGGCAAGCAGCAGTCCTGACAGCCGCCGCCCCTGCAGGCGGCGCTCCACCACGCAAAGCGTAAGGATGGGCTGAATCCCCATGATGGTGGCGATAAGTCCCGGCGTCACGCCGTTGGCCATCGCCTCGAAGTAACAGACCGAATAGCCGCCAATTAGCATCAGACCGGTGGCAGCTGTCTGCAGGCGGGTGCCCGGCGCGGGCAGCCAGCGCCGACGGACGATAGCCAGCGGCGCCAGCGCGACCAGGGCAACCAGAAAACGAAAGACCAGCAGCGCCATCGGCGAGGCGTTATCCAGTCCCCAGCGGGTGAAGATGGCCGCGCTGCCCCACAGCAGCACAAAAAGGGCCGTTGTCGCCTGCGAGGCGAGCAGAGAATAGCGAACGTGCATAGCATGCTCCAGAACGTCAAACACAAGGTATCAAGCGTCATACCGGCAGGTAAGCGCCTGCTAAAGACGGCGTTAAGCGCCGAAAACTACCCGGTCTGGAGGGGGAGGCGGTGGGCAGAGCGTGGCGAAGCGATGATGAGGCGCAGACGTCATCCACCCCGCGTCGAAAGCGGCGCCGGGCAAAGTCTCGCTAGAGATGGCGTAATGCGTCATGGAATGCCTCGTGAAATGTTCCTGTCAGCATCCTGGCACAGACCGTTGCGGAGTGACAACTGCCCTTTATGGCTGATCCAGCCCGAGGTTGTTTATTTTTAATCGTAAATAAACGTAAAGGCGGCCTCGGCTTATTCAGCCGTGGTTTTTAATCGGCTATAAAACAAAGCAGTCTGCTTGCTACTTCGAAAATAACGATATGAAGCCAAAACTGACGCATGCTCTCTTTTTAATTCCTTTTTTGTTGTTGGCAGGATGCTCCTCCTCACCGAAACAGGCAAAGAACACAAAATCTCATGCGGATATGACCATTGATAGCGGATCGGACGATCTGATCCCGGTGGTGGCGGCCCTGCATGATCAGATGCACACCTGGCAGGGAACCCCCTATGAATGGGGCGGTACTGAACAAAGCGGCGTCGACTGCTCGGGTTTCGTCTGGCGCACGCTGAAGGATCGCTTTAACCTGCCGATGGAGCGGATCACCACCCGCGAGCTGCTGCACATGGGCGTGCGGGTCAATAAGCGGGATTTACGTCCCGGCGATCTGGTGTTCTTCCGCACCCGGGCCGGGATGCACGTTGGCTTTTACGATACCGATCATAATTTCCTTCACGCCTCGAGCAGCCAGGGCGTGATGCGCTCTTCGCTGGACAACCCTTACTGGGAATCGGCGTTCTATCAGGCACGTCGTCTGCCGAAGGAGTATAACGCGCAGATCACCATGAACAGCGACACCCTGCATCTGGCGAAGAATCGCCGCTAAAAAAAAGCCGCAGCCAGGGCTGCGGCGGGTGGTTCTGCGGTTAATCAGAACTGGTAGGTCATACCCAGCGCGACGATGTCGTCATCGTTGATGCCGAGTTTGTTATCGCTTTTCAGCTGGTTGATTTTGTAATCCACGAAGGCGTTCATGTTTTTGTTGAAGTAGTAGGTCAGGCCCACGTCGATGTAGTTAACCAGATCTTCACTCCCCACCCCTTCGATATCCTTCCCTTTCGACAGCACATAGCCGAGGGACGGACGCAGACCGAAGTCGAACTGATACTGCGCCACCGCTTCAAAGTTCTGCGCTTTGTTGGCAAAGCCGCCGCTGATCGGGGTCATCTTGCGGGTTTCAGAGTACATGGTCGCCAGGTAGATATTGTTGGCGTCATATTTCAGGCCGGTCGCCCAGGCTTCCGCTTTCGAACCCTGGCCGCGGGCCAGCAGGTTCTGATCGTTGGTACGGTCGGAGCTGGTGTAGACTGCGCTGACGGCGAAGTCGCTGCCGCCGAAATCATAGCTTAACGAGGTGCCGACGCCGTCGCCGTTCTGTTTCTTCGCTTCACGGCCTTCGTTTTTACCCTGGTACTGCAGGGTCAGATCCAGGCCATCCACCAGACCGAAGAAGTCGGTGTTGCGGTAGGTCGCCAGGCCGCTGGCGCGCTTGGTCATAAAGTTATCGGTCTGGGCAGAGGAATCGCCGCCGAATTCCGGGAACATATCGGTCCAGGCTTCCACGTCGTACAGGGCGCCAAGGTTACGACCGTAATCGAAGGAGCCGTAGTTCTTCAGCTTCACGCCGGCGAACGCCAGACGGGTTTTCTGGCTGGAGTCGCTCTCGGTTTTGTTACCGGAGAATTCAGATTCCCAACGGCCATAGCCGGTCAGGTCGTCGTTAATCTGCGTTTCGCCTTTAATACCGAAACGCACGTAGGTCTGATCGCCATCCTTGCTGTCATAGTCGCTGAAATAGTGCATGGCTTTGATCTTGCCGTACACATCCAGCTTGTTCGCGTTCTTATTATAAACTTCCGCTGCCTGCGTCGCTGTTGAAGCCACAAAGCCCATCATCATTAATGCCAGAGTACTCTTTTTCATTATTCAGTCCTGGTGATTTATTTATACGCGCTATTCAATTGCGGGCGCTCGCCCATCAAAAACTGGAGGTTTTTTAACGCCGGGATATTAAATATTTATGACAAGATGGAACTTTTTATAAAAAAGGGTATTTAAATGTATCTGACATATTTTTGTCACATTCCCTCTCCAGAATGCCCGATCCCGCGCAATAAAATGGCGCGCCCGCCGCCCCGGGTGTTGGCAAGCGGGCCGACTCCTGCTACAACATCAGCTCGATATCGATATTCCTTTTGAACGGCAGAGAATCATGAGTGAAAGCCAGACGCTGGTGGTAAAACTGGGCACCAGTGTTTTAACAGGCGGGTCCCGTCGCCTGAACCGCGCCCATATCGTCGAGCTTGTGCGCCAGTGCGCACAGTTGCACGCCATGGGACACCGTATTGTCATCGTGACCTCCGGGGCCATTGCCGCCGGGCGCGAGCACCTTGGTTACCCGGAACTGCCCGCCACCATCGCCTCCAAGCAGCTGCTGGCGGCGGTGGGACAAAGCCGTCTGATCCAGCTGTGGGAACAGCTGTTTTCTATCTATGGCATTCACGTTGGCCAGATGCTGCTGACCCGCGCCGACATGGAAGACAGAGAACGGTTCCTCAACGCCCGCGACACTCTGCGCGCGCTGCTGGATAACAGCATCGTCCCGGTCATTAACGAAAACGACGCCGTCGCTACCGCGGAAATCAAAGTGGGCGATAACGACAATCTCTCCGCGCTGGCCGCGATCCTCGCCGGGGCGGATAAGCTGCTGCTGTTAACCGACCAGCCAGGCCTGTTCACCGCCGACCCGCGCAGCAACCCGCAGGCGGAGCTGATTAAAGACGTCTACGGCATCGACGACGCGCTGCGCGCCATCGCCGGCGATAGCGTCTCCGGACTCGGCACCGGCGGCATGGGCACCAAGCTGCAGGCCGCGGACGTCGCCTGCCGCGCGGGGATTGATACCATCATCGCCGCAGGCAACCGTCCGGACGTCATCGGCCATGCGATGGCAGGCCTGCCGGTAGGTACCTGCTTCCACGCCCAGGAGTCTCCGCTGGAGAACCGTAAGCGCTGGATCTTCGGCGCGCCGCCGGCGGGGGAAATCACCGTCGATGCGGGCGCGACCCAGGCGATCCTCGAAAGAGGCAGCTCGCTGTTGCCAAAAGGGATCAAAATCGTCAGCGGCAACTTCTCCCGCGGCGAAGTGATCCGCATCCGCAATAGCGAAGGACGCGACATCGCTCACGGCGTCAGCCGCTACAACAGCGATGCGCTGCGCCTTATCGCCGGCCAGCACTCGCAGCAAATCGATGCCATTCTGGGCTATGAATACGGCCCGGTGGCCGTCCACCGCGATGATATGATCATCCGTTAAGGAGCTGAAAATGCTGGAACAAATGGGCATTGCCGCCAAAGCGGCCTCCTGGCAGCTGGCGTTACTCTCCAGCCGGGAAAAGAATCAGGTACTGGAAAAGATCGCCGATTATCTGGAAGCGCAGACCGACGATATTCTGCGCGCCAACGCGGAAGATTTAGCCGAAGCTCGCGCCAATGGCCTGAGTGAAGCGATGCTCGATCGCCTCGCGCTGACCCCGGCGCGTCTGAGCGGCATCGCCAGCGATGTGCGCCAGGTGTGCAATCTGGCCGATCCAGTCGGCCAGGTGATCGACGGCGGGCTGCTGGACAGCGGTCTGCGTATTGAACGTCGCCGCGTCCCGCTGGGGGTGATTGGCGTGATTTATGAAGCGCGTCCTAACGTGACGGTCGACGTCGCCTCCCTGTGTCTGAAAACCGGCAACGCGGCGATCCTGCGCGGCGGGAAAGAGACCTGGCGCACCAACGCCGCCACGGTGAAGGTGATCCAGCAGGCGCTGCAGGAGTGCGGTCTGCCGGCCGCCGCGGTACAGGCTATCGAGAGCCCGGATCGCGCGCTGGTGGGCGAAATGCTGAAGATGGATAAATACATCGATATGCTGATCCCTCGCGGCGGCGCGGGCCTGCACAAGCTGTGCCGTGAGCAGTCAACGATCCCGGTGATCACCGGCGGGATTGGCGTGTGCCATATCTTCGTGGATGAAACCGCCGAGATCGCCCCCGCGCTGAAGATCATCGTCAACGCCAAGACCCAGCGGCCGAGCACCTGCAATACCGTGGAAACGCTGCTGGTGCACCGCAACATCGCCGATACCTTCCTGCCGGCGTTGAGCAAGCAGATGGCCGAGAGCGGCGTCACCCTGCACGCCGCCTCTTCCGCCCTCCCCGCGCTGCAAAACGGCCCAGCGAAGGTCGAGCCGGTGAAAGCGGAGCAGTATGACGACGAGTATCTGTCGCTGGATCTGAACGTCAAAGTGGTGGCTGATATGGATGAGGCTATCGCCCATATCCGCGAACATGGCACCCAGCACTCCGACGCCATCCTGACCCGCACCCTGCGTAACGCCAACCGCTTTATCAATGAAGTGGACTCTTCCGCGGTATATGTGAACGCCTCCACGCGCTTCACCGACGGCGGCCAGTTCGGCCTCGGCGCGGAAGTGGCGGTCAGCACCCAGAAGCTGCACGCCCGCGGCCCGATGGGGCTGGAAGCGTTAACCACCTATAAGTGGATTGGTTTCGGCGACGATACCATTCGTGCGTAAATGAGAACGGGCGATGCAAAAATAGGCAGTTGATTCCACTGGCTATTGACGCATCGCCCGCTAAGTTCTAACCTTTTGCCTCGTGATTCACGCTCGTGAACACCTCTTGCAGGGCCGATATAGCTCAGTTGGTAGAGCAGCGCATTCGTAATGCGAAGGTCGTAGGTTCGACTCCTATTATCGGCACCATTTCAAACTCTTCCCAAGTCTACCGAAATCAACTTAAAGCCCGTATACTGCGGTTTCTGGCCCGTATTTTATCTCCTGTTATCAACTGGACTCAACCGGAATCAAGTTACAGTTGGGGGCATAAGTGGGGGCATTCTGTGTTCGGTCCAGGGAGATGCCCCCAATGAAGTTAAATGCGCGGCAGGTAGATGCTGCTAAACCCAGAGAGAAAGCCTACAAGCTGGCAGATGGTGCTGGTTTGTATCTTGAGGTTGTGCCCTCTGGTTCTCGATACTGGCGAATGAAATATCGCTTCAATGGAAAAGAGAAGCGTCTGGCTTTTGGAGTCTATCCGGCAGTATCTCTTGCACAAGCGAGGGCGCTACGTGATGAAGCCAAGAAAAAACTGGCCGAAGGTATCGATCCATCGTTTGCCAAGAAAGAAGAAAAGCTGGTTCGCGATGTGCAACTCAACAACACGTTTCAGTCTGTGGCACTTGAATGGCATGGAACGAAGGTGAGCCGATGGTCAGAAGGTTATGCCTCGGACATTATCGAAGCCTTTAATAAAGATATTTTTCCCTATATCGGCCAACAACCGGTTAATGAAATCAAACCGCTGGTTCTGCTTAATGTGCTGCGTCGAATGGAAAGCCGTGGTGCGACAGAGAAGGCTAAGAAGGTTCGCCAGCGCTGCAGCGAAGTTTTTCGTTACGCCATCGTTACTGGCCGTGCGGAATACAACCCTGCAGCAGATCTAACCAGCGCGATGTCAGGGCATGAATCAAAGCATTATCCCTTCCTGACTGTTGAGGAGCTACCAGACTTCTTTAAAGCCCTCGCAGGCTACACAGGAAGCCCGTTAGTTGTTCTTGCAGCACGTCTGCTGATCCTTACGGGAGTTCGCACTGGCGAGCTCCGAGGTGCTTCCTGGAGTGAGTTTGATCTTGAAAAAGCGGTGTGGGAAATACCTGCTGAGCGTATGAAGATGAAACGACCCCATCTTGTCCCCCTTTCTACCCAAGCGCTGGAAATCGTACAGCAGCTCAAAGTGATGACTGGGCAATATCCACTGGTATTCCCAGGGCGAAATGATCCCCGCAAAACGATGAGCGAAGCGAGTATAAATCAGGTGTTCAAGCGGATTGGATATACGGGGAAGGTAACAGGGCATGGTTTTAGGCACACGATGAGTACAATTTTGCATGAGAAAGGGTTCAATACAGCGTGGATTGAAACCCAGCTTGCGCATGTCGATAAGAATGCGATTCGTGGGATGTACAACCATGCGCTGTATTTGGAAGGCAGGAGAGAGATGATGCAGTGGTATGCGGATTATATTGATAAAATTGGAAGGGTTGCTCTCAGGAGTGCTTCATAATTAGATTTCTCTAAGCCTAACTGGATCGTAAGGAATACAGGAAAACAATACTATTATTGCTCCTCCATAATGGAGGGGCTGAAAATAATAATTATTTTTTTATGAATCACACTCAAGTTGATTATTAACTTCCTCAACTATTAAATATAAGGTTTCTAAATTCCAGAAGTATATGTAAATAATAACTTATTTATTAGTTAACTTGAGGGGGCGATAAATAAGTTCACATTTAATGATGCTACAAACCTTGAAATACTATCCTTTTGGATGTGAGTTGGTTTTTATATGTAACTAATTGACTTATATCACATTTCATAATACACAGCATTCATTGTTTTAGGTATAATAATCCGGTTACAGCATTTTAGATGAGTACATGTTCCTTATAAGGGTGTTATCTAAATGGATGATTTTGAAGATAAAAAAAGATTTGAAGAGGCAATCGAAGCTGGTCAACGAAATCTCCGTGCTGTACACCTACTTAGTAACTGGTGTTCTCACTCTGAATTCATTCGATCAGAGGGGAGAGGCATGATTGAGGCTGAAACAGGGTTACCCATTGGTCACATGGGAGTTCAATGCAAATTTGTTAAGCAAAGTTCAATGCTTAGCTGGCTGCTGGAAGACTCGGTTTACAGCTTCTATAAACAGAACTGTAAACATTGTAATCAACGGGTTCCGGTGGGATTTCCCAATATTTTAGAGTTTGTAGGCCCAAGAGAAAAATCTGCCGAAGAACGAAATTTGGCTCGCAAAGAAGAAGAAAGGCAGAGAAAGCAGAAGCAGCTCAATAGACAACAAGAACGAGCAGTATTACGTCTTTCCCTTACTCTAGAAGAAACGTTTGTGCTTGATTTGCTTGATGAACTCGATCAAGAGGATATAGAGAACAACGATCCCCGTTTGGAACAACTTGCTAATCTGGCACCTGAGACATTTACAAGTAAAATAATTGAACACTTGTTGCCCGCAGTGTTACATGAGAAATTACCATATTCAATGCCAGCAGCAAAAGCTTTAATAAGAACTGAATTATCACAAGCGGAAAAACTGGCAATTTCAGTATATTTAATAAACAACTTCGAATATTGTCCACCTGCTATAGAAGCAATCCTCTTGGAAGCAGAGAATCTGTCTGAAGATGATTTCTTAAAAGTCCTTTACCACTTTGTGAGAATGGCTGTTGAATCTCCTCCTGGAATGATGATTGGCACATTTGAGCGAAAAGTACTTAATAAAGGCCCGATTCAGTCACTTTTTAAAAAAAGACAAGCTGATATCTGTGATGTGGTTGATGAATACATAAAAGATACTCATCGGGGAAAATTTCAATTTGCTATTGAGATAATTATTGCATCGGATGATGATGAGCTGCTTCTAAGACATATTAGAAGTATATTTGCTAAGCTGATGCGTCGACGGACTCTACTCCCGGAGGAGCGGAGAGATAGCAGCATTCTTTTCTTTCTTCGGGAGGCTGCTACGAAATGCTTAGATAGATTTCCCGATGAAAGCGATAAAGTTATTCAATCCTATCTTGCTGACAAAGATGATATTGGGAGACATGAGGCCAATAGAGCTTACAGATCTGTACTGCGAAATAACTATAGAAAAAAAAGTAAAATAGGAAAGACGCAAAAAATAGCTTTTAGGCGTTTGCTCTGGGCTGCAGTGGAAAATCCAGAGGATAGCATGGATGATGCAGGACAATTCTTTAGACACTCTTGGGACGAATTTGCTGAGCTTGCAGTTGATAATTTTGACGATTTGATCGGAGCGGCTGCAACGCTAAGCGAGAAATTTGAGGCGTTGAATAAAGAAAAAGTCATAGAAATAAATGAGAGTTTTCTAGATCATTTAGATAAAAGTAATAAGCGTAATGCTATTGATGGCTTACAGGGTGCATTGATTGAATGGGCTGCGATTGGAGCTAAATCTAGAGGGAGCGAAGGAATCGATGATTTTCTTCAGCTCTATAGAAGCTTACCAGAAGAACAAACTCAAATGCGTGGGAACATGATTGCCCATGTTTCTAAGTTATTAACTGGTATTGACAGCCTAACACTAGTGCTCTCTGATTGGTATCGTGCTCTTATGGATGAGAGTACATTGATTCGAGCCCGTGCCGTACAAGCTTGGGAAAATGTTCCCTATGATTTAGTGAAGAATTTCCCAGATTTATTCTTCGAAGCATATTCAGTCTTGCTATTAGATCAATATGTTATGGTGCATCAGTATGCTGTTCGCGCTTTGAGCCGTAGATCTTTTCCTGAGGATAAACGGGGACTTGTGAGAACCCGGCTATGGAATCTAATTTGCTATTATACTCAACAAGATAAAAAAGATAATTTCATTGTAGAATGCATTGACGTTTTTGCTTCTCTTTGCTTATCAGATGAAGATAGAAAGGGAAAAATTGGATTGCTTCTCTCTAATATATTATTAATTTTAGAAGGAAGTGCACTTTATGATGCTATCAATCGATTGCGTTTTCATTTTGATGATATTCCCGGTTTTGTCAAAGTCGCACTCAAAGCAATTCAGGATAAGTATACTCGCAGTATTTCTATTGATGACTGCATCTCAGTGATATTAAGAGCGCCACATGATGAGCTTCGAAATTGTAAAGACGAACTCCAAAAAGCATTCAATGCTCTGAAACCATTTAAACCTCAACAATTTATTGAAGCATTAGTGTACGTGGCTGCGTTAAGTAAGTGTGGTGATAACGTAACTGCAAATGTTTGTTTAAAGGAACTACTGGAAGAAATTCCAAATGATGAAAGAAATACACAATGGAAACTTAAGGCTGCTTTAGTTACAGAAGCAACTAGCATTGAACATGCCATAAGTGTTTGCGAACCCTATAATGGCTTAATTGAAAAATGGAATGGCCTTACGGCTGAGTTGGAGAAAGAATATGAAGAACGAGCCAAATTTCGAGATTTTCCGCCAAGCTTTTTCTCCTAGAGTTGAGATTGCAGCAGCGTTGGATGGTGCACTCAAGTCCATTCCGAATGACTTGGTGAAACTTAAAGAAGCGTGTCAAAAGCTCAATGAAACGCTCGATGAGCTCGGTCAGGGATATGTTGAAGATCAATATCGTGCATATTACATAGCAATGACTATATTTGTATCTCTAGCTGAGTGGAAACATGCTATACGTAATGCTGAGACTGATGCTCAAAGGTTTTTAAATTCAGCACAATTAAAAGCATCAGAGATCGACATGACGCCGAGTCTCTCGGAGAACAAACAATTTAATGAATTTATAGAGCAAGTCCGTTCAATCAGTAAATTAGATTCATTAAAACAAATACAAGACCAGTTAACAAGCTGGTCATTGCCACTACTCTTATTCGCAAATCTTCGCGATAAAAATATTGAGGAGATTAGGCAAGGAATATCTAGTAAAGGGACAAAAGAGAATAAAACACAAGAATCAACAGTTGCATTTTTAAAGTTTGATATTGATGGGGAACCAGCTCAGCAATGGAATTATCTTAAACCGGGTACGGCTTATGACCTTAACATAGAGGTCAGGGTTTCAAATTGGCCAAAAAGTGCAAATTTCCTCTCATTAAAGCCAGTGACAATTGATGCTCGTGAGCGAGACTGGTTGCCTGATTTTAGATTTGAGAAACCAGAGGGGGAAGGCCCCTTCACACTGAAGGGGATCGGTCGTGTCGTCTTGGAAGTGGCAAATTCATTTGGCTCGAGACCTTACGAATTCCTATATGCTGCCGAGTTTGACAATTTAAGTAATTGCCAAAATCTTGCTATCGTAGGACATAGGCGCTTACTACTTGAAGGGAGTGATTCCGCTCAAGCTCCATTAACTGGATTTTCAAACGTCGATAGGCATCTTATAAAAATTCGTAACATATTACGAGCTTTCCCTGGATTACACTCAGATGACATTGCTAATACAATGGTTATACTTGGCGGCTTAGGAAATGTTGCAGCACAAGCTCTTAAAGCTAGTTTATTTATTGCTGGCACATCAGAGCAAAAATTTCAGCGTAAAATAGCCGAAATGCTTAGAAGTAGGAATGAGATTGGCGAGAACTTACAAGGCCATCCAGAGGCTGCTGGCGGGATAACGGATCTCACATTTGAAGACATTCCGATAGAACTAAAAGTTGAAAATAATAAGGTTCTTTTCCCCAAGGATTTTCAAAAATATTTCGATCAAACAGCAGCTTATGCCATTGGATTAGGTAAGCGTATCGGTATTTTGGTTGTTCTGGAATCAACGTCAAAATCAGCGCCGGTGGGAGTAATAGAGGATGATATTGAAGTATTCACACATCCAACAGGTCAATCTCAAGTTGCAATTGTTGTTGTCGTCGTCAGAGGTGGTTTCCCTAAACCCAGTTCTTATTCTCGATAGCCATTTATATCAACAATCAGTAGAATATAAAGATTATAGGAAATTGTATTCTGTCTATATGATTTTATTTTTTATGCAGAGGGCTGCGTGTGAAAAGAAAAGTTGAAATAACCAAGAACAGCTTTTTTGAGCTTTTTTCTGATGCAATAACTCTTTATGAATTATCAGCTGCAACAAAAAAATCACACATCAAAAAAACACTTGCCAAATCAAGTGTACTTTCAATTAACTACGCTATTGAGGCTGCAGCTAACTCATTTTTATCTTCTATAGAAATAACGAAAAAGTTAAAAGATGAAATTGACAGGCTCTCTTCAGTTGATAAATTTGACTATACTCTTCAATGGCATAAAGACATATCTTTACCTCGTGGGACCGCTCAAACACAAATAATAAAAGAATTAATAGCACAACGAAATGCATTGGTGCATCCTAAGATTAAAATTTTCACTGATACAATAGAAACTAAACCGGGTGAAGGAAAAATTGCTTATCAACACCAGTCTAATATTAATTCCGAACAAGCTAAAAGTAATATATCAGGTATATCCCTCGATCCCGAAACATATACTGAAAAAGATGCTTTTATTGCGATTAAGGCTCTTGTTGATTTTTTAAATTGCTATGTTAACGATTGGTGGGGTATTGATTTGGAAACATCTGCTTTACTGCTTTTGCCATCATGGAACGGCTCCTTACAAGCACAATCAATAATTTATGAGCGGAACTCACTTGAGACTGTTCTAAGGCATGATCCTGCACTAAAAATAAAATTTATTGGGTTACATGGTATATTTGAGCAATTTCAATAATACTCCAAAGATTATTTCTACCAGAAGGAATGGTTAGAGGTTATCATTTAACCAAACTTTAACGCCTGCTTCTCATCTTAGTCAAGAACAGGCGGTAAGCGCTACGGCATGTCGAAAAGTATTGCTGAGTAATCAACAACGGTAAAAAACCATAAATGCTAATTTTTCTCAACCAGTGCAATAAGCCGTAAGTACCGAGAATCCTTGATCAGACTTGTATCTGTATCTCCAATTAGCTCAAGAATCTTCTGCAGCTCTCCTGATGTACGCGTGAATATCTGTGGTGTTATTTTGTCCATTAAATCAAGTGTGGTTTCTGGAAAAATAGCTGCAATTGCTTCTTTACCACCGAGCTCCCTAGTGAATCTGTAGAACAAGTGATCAATTGTCTCGATTGGTACTAAGTATGTTTTTACTGAATCGTAAACCTCCGGAAACTTATCGCCAGTATCGTCAAGTAAACCAACCCATGCTTTTACAGAGCTCGTGGTTCTATATTGGCGTTCTTTAGGCCAGTCCTCTCTGATTAATGGGATCACATACTTAACCCAGCCACTCTCGTTTTTCTGCCCGACCAATCCTAACCAGGAAATAAAACGATTTCGAGCCTCGTCAGATAATTCTCGTAATATGGAGCGCATTTCATTCCTGGAAGGACTGGAGGGCTCATCAGGGTGAAACATTCTCATTAAACCAAGCCATTGCGAAGCTCGAACTGAATAATTTTTTTCCCACGAAAGAAATTCGATCCAAGGTATAAGGTTAAGAAAATAGGGTTTAATAAGTTCAGCTACTGCAATCGAAGGCATATCATTGCAATGAAGATAACCATTCCATGCTGGTTCTGCTGCAGGATGTTTTAAGTCCAAAATAGGTATAAGCCATTCTTTTGCCCATGCAGGATCAACAAACATTAGCCAATTTAGATTGCGAGTCGTTATAGCTATAGTGTGGTCCGCACCTTCTCCTGGTGCAGTAAAAAGACGTTCAATACGAGACTTAATAGAATACGGAATAAGCGAACCAGCTTTTTTTTCTTCACTTGGCATTACTTGAAAAAGCGCTTGAGTACATTTACCGACAGGACCATTGATTGCATGGCTGAATGTACGCCGAGACTGTATTACAACCTCACCATTTCGGATAACTTCTCCGAAACCACTCCGTGTTGCATCAGCCCCACCGCTCAGTATACCCTCTATGACATGATCGTAAACTGCCCATCCGAGATCCTCATCGAATTCAAGAGTCGCAGCTAAATTTTGTTCAAGCCAGTTACTTAATGTATGTCGTAACTCGACCAAAGCTGTAACTGGCAACCGCACAATTCGGTTCAGGAATACTCGTCTCACCCTTGGTTTAAGATCTTTAGGTAACTCACTTATCATTGGCGACCAAAATTCCTTAGGGTAATCACCGCCTCTCCCTGCAATAGCTAGTGCAGACAAAGCCTTACGCGGGTTTTCTTTTATCAATCCGACAAAGGGTTGCCTACTAGTAAAGCTGTCATCTTCTCGTTTAAGCATCTCTTTTACTTTTGGGATTATTTCGTTTGCTGGAAGATCTAAGATTATATCTGGCTTTTCGTCTGTACGAACCCAACCTGTCCGTGAACCCCAATTGATGACAACAGATGTAGCCCAGCCATCATTCCAGTCAGGAATTCTTTTAATCATCGCAGTTAGTTGGTCACGATGAATAGTGGACATTTTACAGCCGCTTAGTTCGAGATAGCGAGCGTATCTAGCTGCCAGTATCTCCCTTTGTTTTGGAATGTTGTTCTCGGGAAAATAAAGTAAATGGTTCGGGCCGGTTAAAATATGCTCTTTAATTCGATTCTGATTTTCTTGCGAGAATTCTTCCCAACGATCAGTGAGCAGAAAAAGAAGTTCGCGGGTAACATTTGTGTCCCAAAATCCACTTTGATCCAAAGACAAAAGCTCTTCGGCAACACGGTCAGCCTCAAAGACGCCTGTTTTACTGAATGCATAAAGTCTAAGCTTTCGGAAGAAAAACGGCTCCTTTACTGGCCAAGTTGTTACGTTTGCCTTAGCCAATTCTGGCCACTTCATAACAACTCGGTCTAAAAGGTGGACAAACCATGTCAATATCTCCGCACCTTTCGCGAAATGTTCTTCTCCTTCAACCGCACGTTCTGGATAACAACTTGGGCTTGGAAAGTAGTACGTATCAATATCGTCTAACATCCCGGAGGCAATTATTATTTGCGCTTCTAAAGCACTAAATACTTGTAGTAATACATTATCAGGTACGTCTAAATCGTCATCATGTCTTTCGGTGAACACAACTTCAAATTGGCCTAATTCGCTGAACTGAATTTCCTCCCAGGAGCCGCTTGGCGGTCTGACTTCACCCAATCCATACGGCAATTTCATTTCCAATCGGGGTGTCATTACTCTACGAAACTCTCGTAAAACACAAGTTGTCCAGCCTTGGTTTGTAATTCGATCTTTTAAGTCGTACCAATCGACGTCATAACGACGATTGCGGGGATCTTTATGATGTTCAAGAATTAAGCTCCACAGTTGACGGGCGCGTTTGTGGATTGATGTTGAATGCTCAATATTGCGTTCAATATTTTGTAGTAGTAGAGGATGAATGCTGATTTTTCGGATAGCCCACCAAGCCATCACGGGGCTATCAAGAGATTTGCAGAACCAGGCCATGAGATGGCTCAATCGTTTCGGCATTGTCTCCAAACATCCAGCCAAGCGATGGTAATCTGACGGATTATCATCTTCGTCGCGCCATTCAAGGAGATTATCGTTACTCACCACTCCACGTTTATATTCATCTTCAGAGATATCTTGCAGATCGTCATCAAGCCCATAAGCTTCTTGTGGATCGAAGGTCTCTGCATCATTGTCATCAAGTTCGTAGTATCTTTTCTTCTGTTTGGCTGACCGAATATTTGCATCCATCACACAAAGCCACTCTGGATGGGGAAGAGGAACAGCTTCAGAGAACAATTTCGCACCTTGTGTAGTGCGAAGTATATGGGCAAGTTGACCACGTTCATACGGTGCTAGAACTTTCGGATCTTGCTGGCTTTTAGCGATAATAGAAGCTCGCCATCGGCGTGGATCATCTGCTCGCTCAGCCCATGCTTCCAAAGTCTTCCAAAGAGCTGGATGATCGGAATAGGCTATGGCTGTAACTCCTCTGTCACGCCATTTGGCTTCGATATCCTCAGCAAGGCCGCGATCAAATGCATAAAGTCTGGAACGATCATACTGGCCATCATGATTGAGACCCTGAAGGAGGTATTTAACTGGTGGGTCTTCTGCCTGATAACCGACCAAAACAACGATGTATCGTTCCAGAAGAAGCTTAATAAAATTGGTCGCCCACCCTTCTGAAAGATATGCTCGTCCAAAGTCTGCACTGCTCAGCACATAAGGATGGTTTACAGCATTTTCGTCGACCAGGCGACCGTGAAGATATGTAATTCCCTCAATTGTCGAACCGAAATTCAGATTTGGGAAAGCTGGCGGCACATATCGAGTTAAATTATCTTGCGCTTGGTTAACCTCGAACAGTCGGTCAAAGTTCGTTGTGACAATCTGTGGAACTCCACTCTGATTTGAGGAAATTCTTTTAATCAGGGCATGCTCACGTCCAACCTCTATATCAGTTCTTGCAGTACCCAGACGCTTTGATACCAAAGCATTCACCTCATCCTTGCCATATTCCAGATGTAGGAGGTTGAAAATTTGGTCGAGAGGGACATTTGCCGAAGATTGGTCGTGAAGCCATGGGCGAAATGCTGCCATGATTTCTGAATCGTATGGAGGGTCAAAGTATTCAATTACATGCTGGGTAAGCTCTACAAAGCTTGGCATCCCTGAAGGTAATGAAACCCCAGCGCCACAGAGAAATACAACTCGACCTGTATCACAGCGTTCTAAGAGGATATCGGGTATGGAAGGCCCTTCAGGGTGGAATCTCATAAGCTCAACTTTTCTAAGCGTTAATTTATGCTTGGATTCTACTATTCATAGCCATGTGATGAACACTGATAGTGAAACAACCTTGGTCATTCAAGTGATTCATCTCAAAGTAAACGATTTGAATTGCCACTGTTTTGGTAGTCATCCTTCTAGGTGGTTTGGAGTGACCCCGAGCCCGTAGACAAATCTGCCCTATAGTTTGAGCATAGGAGGAGTCTATGGGCACACCACGTTTTACCCCTGAATTTAAGGAAGAGGCCGTCCGCCAGATCACCGAGCGGGGCTATTCTATTGCTGAAGTATCTGAACGGCTCGGCGTGTCGGCGCACAGCCTATATAAATGGCTCCGGGCTGTTAAGCCTGACAACAGTGGACAGCAGGCACAGGATTTACTGGATGCCAGAACAGAAATTCTCAGGCTGAAAGCACAGCTTAAACGCACTGAGGAAGAGCGGGATATTCTGAAAAAGGCAGCGCGGTACTTTGCAAGGGAGCCCGACTGAAGTATCGCTTTATCAACGATCACCGTGAAATCTGGTCGATCGTTACAATGTGTCGGGTCCTTAAGGTTGCCCGTGCCGGATTTTATGTCTGGCTCCATAACCCTGTATCTGCCGGAGAAAAGAATAACCAGCGACTGCTGGAACTCATCCGCGACACCTATACGCTGAGTGGTGGAGTTTACGGTTATCGCAGGGTTCATGGCGATCTTCGCGAAATTGGCGAAGTGTGCAGCAGAAACCGGGTTGCCAAAATCATGAGGAAAAACAGGATTCAGGCTATACATGGTTATAAAGTGCCACGCGGGAGCCGGGGATGACCGTCACTGATAGCGCCTAATCACGTGCGGCGTGAATTTACTGTAGTGAAGCCCAATCAGGTGTGGGTCACCGACATCACCTACATCCGCACCTGGCAGGGCTGGCTGTACCTGGCAGTGGTTATCGATCTTTTTGCCCGTAATGTGGTGGGCTGGTCGATGAAGCCGACACTGTCGCGCGAGCTGGCACTGGATGCGCTGCTGATGGCGGTCTGGCGACGTAAACCTGAAGAAAACGTCATTGTGCACAGCGATCAGGGCAGTCAGTATGGCAGTGATGACTGGCAGCGGTTCTGCCGGGCCAATAATCTGGTACCGAGCATGAGCCGTCGCGGCAACTGCTGGGATAATGCAGTGGCAGAATCGTTCTTCAGTTCACTCAAAAAAGAGCGCATCAGGAAGCGGATATACAAAACCCGGGACATGGCCCGGGCGGATATTTTCGATTACATTGAAGTGTTCTACAACCGGGCCCGGCGCCACAGTCATCTCGGCGGCGTCAGCCCGGAGGCCTTCGAAAAGGCCTCGCAGTGAGGACAGAAACTGTCTACCGGAGCGTGGTCACTCCAACATTCCCCGACAGAAATGATGGATCAATGACACCGCTACTAACCACTTCGCTATATAGTTATAAAGAAAGGGGAGTTGAACAGGCAGCATAGTTTAAACTTTACTACCTGCATTATCCTCAGGAGGTTATCAAGATAGAGAAATTATCACCGACACCGATAAACCGTGCCGCTTAATGTAACGTTTGTTTGCTGGCTTGAACCTGTGCCATGATAGACGCTACCGGTCTGACCCGCTCTTTGGGTTAACAGTACCACGACGTTCCCCCCCATTTTCCACGCTTTATTTTTTAGATCATTTCGGGCCCCCGTCTCGAGGTTGCTATTTGACGTCCATCCTCCCGTGAAAAAATTACCCTGGCTACCAGTCACGTCCCCTAAATAGGTGCACGAAGCATCAGGTTCGTTATGTGTTATACGTACTCCTTCAGCGCCATGTTGTAAGGAGTTAGCGCTACAAGCTGTTAGCATAAAAGCGGCCAGAAAGACCATTTTTTTGTTCATGTTAATACCTTAATCAATTCTGCTAAAAATAATCCAATAGTTGCGAAACCAGTCGAATGTTGAGGCGCATTGTGCTGGCAATAAAATACACCTCCCAGGGAACTCCAGGGAGATTTAAGTTTTAAACAACCATCAAGTATAACTATCTTAAGGGTCCATAATATCTCTTATCGTCGTCATGATATTTTATTTTTTTGAGATAATGTATTCCTTGCCATAAACAGAGGCGTTTTAGGTATTAGAAACGATAACCTACGCTCACACCAAATGTATTTGTATCAACGAAAAGTAATTTGGCCGTTTCCCATGAGAGGCCAAGGGAAAGATTGGTTAATGGATTAAAAATAACGCCTGCTCCATAGGCAAAAGCATTTTCTGAAGAGGAATGATTATCCCGGTTTTTTATCTTCATTTCTGCCATGCCGACATTACCATACAAACTAATGTAGTCATTAAACCGATAGGTCGGTCCAATCATTAACGAACTATAGCTGGTAGTATTATCCCCATCTTTATGTAACTTCCCCGCGTCCCACTTGTAATTTTGTACTTCATGACGAGTGGCGGTAAGAGAGGTTAATACCCCCCAGTCAGAATTGAACTCATAACGATATTTTAGTGCGAGGCCACGAAGATCTTTACTGGCAGAGTTCTTTAACGTACTAAGGTGCGTTTGGGCATAGCCAACCGAGAGGGTATGATTTTCCATCGCTACCGCTAATGCGGGCGAAAATAATAGTGCTGCCATAATCCATGGTGAAAAAATACGCTGCATGTAAAGCTCCTTACTGGTAAATAACTCAATGCTTATCAACAAGCAATCACCGTAGAAGACCGATTGCGGCAGCAATATAACCATAAAAATCGAGAGAAAATTATGAAATTAGTCTTACATATATTTTACCGTCACTTTCAGAAAAAGTATGATTTAGTAAGATATTGATATTACTAGATAAAAACCTATTAGCAACGCAAACCCAGGTTCACTGCAAGGTACAAACGTTATATATCTTACGATTTATTGAGTACAAATAGGTGCTATTACCGACTCTGGTGACTCTTATTTCATTAGCGGCACCGGGGTGCAGCAAGCGAAAATGTGCTAAAAAATCACCGGCAGTATCAGTAGAAAACACCTTTACCGAATCAACATCAAATGTATAAATTCCGGCCCCCGGCATCTTCAGGTTTTTTATATATACATCGCGATACAACACTTTTTTTATCTGCTGTGCGGTGATGATGTCATATTGAAGCGTAATGCGTTTATTTTTGAAATCAAGGACGATATTGCCATCAGCGTGAAAATTACCCGGTTGAACTGAGGTTACCGTCCTGGTAGTACATAAAAAAGCGTTCAAATCTGATAAAGGGTAGCGTTGTTGACGTACATGTAAAATCAGTAACGCGAAGGATACCGCCAGGATAAGCAGCGTAATGCTGTTCAGTACCGTTCTTTGATAGTGATGCATTTGGGCTCCGAAACATTCAGTTGATTCAGACACTGAACAAAAATATTGGTATTAGGGACACGAATATAATAAATAAAATTGCCATTTTGCTTATAGACTTGCGGGCTCAACTCGGAAAAAGCCCCCACCGCATCCTCAAGAGTACGGTTATCCTCTGTAACACCGTAAAAGGTATATCCGTTATAGGTTCCCAATTCAGAAAAATAATCTGGCTTACTGTTGTGGTATATATAAATCATTACCAGCAAGAATAACGTTGCGCCGATTAAAAAAAACCATTCTTTCCTGATGGTAAACTGAGAAATTTGCGTTGGTTCTGGCGACGCGTCTGCAACTGGCGCAACGGTATCGCTGGCGATATTTTGCATTGCGGGTGTTGAAGCATCAGGCAATGATTCGATGGATACCGAGAGCGTTACGCCGACCTTAGGACGCGTTAATACCGCTGAAGGGGGAAGGCCGACCTTTTCAAATGAACCGCGTAACTGGTTGATTAATTTATAATAGCTCGCACTGGAAACCACAACGCCTTTTCGTCCCCATACCCAGGCAATTAAGTCATCCTTCTTAAATAACCCTTCATGGAAAGCAATAAGCAAATTGCATTCGGATTCAGAAATTCTCAAGCTTTCGCGATCGCACGACAGCGTCATCTTTTCGCAATCAAGAATGACTTTCTTATCAATTAGGTATTTTTTCTTACTCATAAGACCTTCTGTTAAGAATGCGTCGTTCAGGTTAAACCATTATGTTACCTCAGTGGTTACTGATTTATTGAACATTTTTTGCATTTAATCCTGTCATTTTGCTCATTGGCACGCGTATCAAGCCAGCGCGTAAAATCAGATGAACACATAGGCTTTGCGTAAAGATAGCCCTGTATAAATCCTACGTTATGATCGAGAATATAGCTCAATTGATGTTCTGAACTCACGCCTTCCGCAACGATATTAAGACCGAGTTTATGGCTAAGCATGATAATGGTATCCAGAATGGGCACGTCGCTACCGCTGGTATCAATCGTATCGACAAAAGTACGATCGATTTTCAGATAATCAACGGGTAGCTGCTGGAGGTAAGAAAGCGAACAGTAGCCGGTACCAAAATCGTCTATCGCTATCAATATGCCTTTCTCACGTAGCCGTATCAGCTTATCTGACACAAGTGCTGGTTGTACAATGAGGCTGCGTTCGGTGAGCTCCAGCATCAGACGCAGATTGCCTAATCTTGCCTGTAACAACTCAACGTCTTCAATAAAGCTCTCATGCACCAAGTGTTCAGGCGAAATATTAACACTGATATAAAAGCCTTCGGCGACCTGCCACCTTTCGACATCCTCGGCGATGAGCTTAAACAGATGCCGCGAAAGCGGAACGATCATACCTTCGTTTTCTGCGGCGGTGATGAAAATGTCGGGTGTAATAAAACGACCATCGGGAAGAGGCCAACGCATTAATGCCTCTACCTCACCACAATTACCGCGGTTGACGTTAAATACTGGTTGATAATGCACCGTGAACTGCGCATTTTTTATACCGCGGATAATTTCTCGCGCCATGGACATCCGCATTTTCGACCAATGCCGGTAAAGTACCAGGGTCAAAAATGAGAAGCAAAACGAGAGAGGGATAAAAATGAGCAGAGATTTCATCCAAACTGCCGTCAATGTGCCAAGAGGCGCAGCGACGGTAAGAGAAATCTTTCCGTCATCAGTGACGTAATTCTGGGTCATCACTATTCGATCATACTGTGCTGGTTGACTGATAATGGCATCGCCTTTGCCAAATCTCAGGCTGAAAACGGCCTCTCTCTCCTCTGAGAGTACATCCATCAGCTCCTGGACATACCGAGAATCGACGATAACAAACGCCGCTTTATCCGCCGCGACTTGCTGTGTGTAAACCACCGCGGGCCTGCCAGGCCCACCGGCCATCCAGCTAAATGAGCGAACCCACCTGGCAGGTAGCGGCGTTGGGAGCGTTTTACCTGGTGGCAGAGGAAAAGGATGCGCCTGCTCTCTGCTAACAAAGGAACAGAGCAGATTGCCCTTTTCCAGCAAACCAATATCACGAATATAAGGAGTAAAGGCGCGGGTACGGTTAAGCTCCGACAAAATTTCAGCGCAGGGCCTGTCCGCTAATTTTACGGCTTGCCCGGTGACCCGCCACGAAGCAGTTGAGACATCTTCACTAAAACGTAATAAGGTTTTCGCACTCAGGGCGACATCCTGTTTAAACTGCAGGACACTGACCAGCAGTGCTAACGTAAGCATCATGACCAGCGGCACCAGCACTGCACAAATTATATACGATAGTTTTAGCTTCACTGGTTGCGCCTCTCATTCACGAATGGATGTGCGGTGGTATAGCTGACCGCAAGCCCCATTATGCCTTGGTGCTACCGCTGGTTGTGCAAAAATTATAGATCTGCCGGTTTAGTGAAAAAAGATAGGTTCGCTGACCGACTTTGTTTATCGTCAGCTCATTCACGGTTGCCGGTTGCAGGAGACGCAGCCAGGAAAACATCTCCCCCGTCGTATCCGAATCAAATTTGTGTACGGCTTCAATCCGGAAAGTGTAGGTTTTCGGGCCAATGCGGTTAGGCGCACTGATGGTGATGTCCTGAAAGAATAACCGCTGCTCCCGCTGTTGATCCTGCACGGCGTAATGAATAGCAATCCGATTGGATTTCAAGTCCAGCACCAATGTTCCGCTCAAAATTAATTTTCGCGACTTTATATAAACATTTGATTTAGCAGTGCAAATAAGGTTATTCACTTCTTCCGTATCGCGTCTGGCTCCCCGATACACCTGCGTTGCCAGCACCATACATGCGCAGAGCAGACCACACAGGATAATTAGTAACGCTCTTTGATGGTAATGCATTTTGGTACCGCCGTTTCAACAGGATTCAGGCACTGCAAAAAAAGATTCATGTTCGGCTCCCGGAGGTAATAAAGATAATGTCCGTTCTGGCGACATAGCGGTAGCGTCAGGGTGTTATAGGCCGAAACCACCTCCTTAAATGTCACTTTATCGCTCGCCATTTTGAAGAAGATATAGCCATCCTTATCACCAAGCATCCTGAAGGTGCTTTTGTGTTTATTTTGCACAGGTGCATGTTGAAATAGCATCGCTATAGCCGTTAACAGCATCAACAACATTGTCAGCACCAGAAGACGTATTTTGGCGGTAAATTTTTTACCCTCCGCGAGATGAGTCTGACGACTGTCTTTACCCCGCGCTGTATCGCTGGTCTGTTCGCCTGCTTCCGAACGTTGTTTTTTGAACGGTTCTAATGGCAGTGACAACGAAACACCAATTCGTGGACGGGTAACAATATCGTCCGCTTTCAAACCAACGAGCGAAAAATTATTCCGCATTTGATTAATAAGCTTGTAATAACTCGATTCTGAAACACAACCCGCACGATTCTTCCAGACGAAATCAATGATATCTTCTTTTTTATATATACCGCGATGGAAGGCAAGAAGTAGGTTTGTCTCCGACTCAGAGATTTTAATAATCTTATTACCATTAGCCAATGTCATTCTGGCACTATCAAATATCACCTTTTTAGCGATTAACAACAACTCTTCATCCATGGAAAATCCGTTCTTCAATACACTTACTCTGTCGCCTGTCATATTAACACAGGGTGAAATGATTTCACCCACCTTAACATTCGCAATCTTTTCACAAAACACAGTCACTAACATCAACTCTGCTACCCTTATTGCTTACTCTTCACCAAATCAATAGATTAGCTTCCTTTATGAATTTTTCTTACCTTTTTTGAATATCAACACACCAGTCAAGTAAGATAAATTTAAGGAATATTCAGCACATCAGTAAGCTCTTTTCAGAAAATGGTTCGTAATCTTGCCTTTAAAACATGATGGCGCCGCCCGGCGATTGACCACGTCGCTATGCAACCTTATCACCGGGAACCGCACAATAAAATCACCTGGCGAGACGCTATTTTGTTTTGCATCAACTAAAGGACGTTGTCTTTATCTGCCCTAGCTGCAGAGCGAGCCTCATCATATATAAATGAATAGCAACAAAGGAATAAAAAACCATGTTCAAGAAAACCACACTGGCTTTATTAACAGCCTCACTTTTTATTTCCACCAGCGCGCTAGCCATATCTAATAATACTATTACCTTTCGCGGTGAAGTTTCCGATGAAACCTGTTCTGTGGCGATTAACGGCAATCAGGCAAAACCGGTAGTTATTCTGCCGACGGTGAGTGCCAAGGAATTGGCGAAAGGCGAAGATGTCGCAGGTCAGGTGACATTTGATATTGGTCTCACCGGCTGCACGGGTAATACCGATAGAGCGACCAAAATCTCTACCGTCTTCGTTGGTAACCAGGTGACCAGCAACGGTAATCTTGGGAATACGGGAGACGCGACCAACGTTGAAGTACAACTCCTTGATACCGCAAATAAAGTTATCAATTTGACCAACGGCTTCAAAGGTGAAGGCGATCTACAACTGAAGCCTGGAGAGACGGAAGCCAGCGCCACCTACACTGCGCAGTATTACGCCACAGGAGCAGCATCGGCTGGTACGGTCGAAGCCACTCTCCAGTACGCCGTTTCCTACCTGTAAAACTCTCCGTGGTCCGGTGCTTGCCGTCGGACCTTTTTGATAGCAATGGAGTTGTTGCGATGAAAAAGGATGCCCCCCGTTCAGGGCTACGCTATCTGGTGCTGCTGATAGCCCTGTTCTTTCCCGTTACCGGGGCCTGGGCCAGCGTTACCATTGTAGGCAGTCGGATTATTTATCCATCGACCGTCGCCTCAGTCGATGTACAGCTAAAAAATAACGATGACTTTCCCTATATCGTACAAACCTGGTTTGACAATGGCGATCTGCATATTGGGCCGGAGAACGCGAGCGGCATTCCTTTTATCTCTACGCCGCCAGTATTTCGAATCCAACCGAAATCAGGGCAGATCGTCCGCGTTGTCTATAACCAGCGTAAAGCGCTGCCGCACGATCGTGAATCAGTTTTCTGGTTCAACGCGTTGCAGGTACCGCCAGCCAATATAGGTGGCCGCCAGCAAAATAAAGTGCTGGTGATGCTAAGGACGCGGATCAAACTCTTCTATCGGCCGGAAGGCATTGGTTCACCAGGTAATCTGGCGAAAAAACTGCACATCACCGTGGTGCGTAATGCCCGAAAAGGCGCCGGTATTGTCATCAGCAATCCGCAACCCTGGTATGCCTCCCTCAGTAATCTGAGCGTGAAAGTAAATGGTACTTCACGCGAGCTTAATGTCGACATGGTCCCCCCTTTTTCCAGTCGCACTTTCTGGATACCGGGAAACGTCAGCGCCAATTCACTTAACGGTACCGTCACTGTGACGGTGGTTAACGACCAGGGTGCAAGGATAAGCGAGCGTTATCATGTCGCTGAAGGTTAAATTCTCACGCCAAAATATCTTCGTTATCTTAGCCGTAGCCTGCGTTGGCCAGGCTTTCGGTGAAGAATATTATTTCGACCCCTCTCTATTGCAGGGAACAGCTTACGGACAAGGTATGGCGAGCGTTAACGGACCCGACACCCCCGCCGGAGAGTATCTGGTTGACGTTATCGTCAATGGAACGCTGATAAAATCCGGCGTAAAAATCCGCTTTAATCCAGTCAATGGCGGACAGCGCACCGAGCCCTGCCTTCCGTTATCGCTGATGCAGGCCGCTCAGGTTAAATCGCTCCCGGACAACGCGCTGCAAAATAGCTGCCGTCCGCTAAGGGGCTGGGTATCCCGCGGTGAATGGCAATTTGATAGCGCGACGCTACAGCTCCGGCTTACGCTGCCGATGAGCGAGCTGATGCACAGGCCGCGCGGCTATATCCCGCCTTCGCAGTGGGACAGCGGCGCGCTGGCGCTGTTTTTACGCCATAACACCAACTGGACCCACACAGACAACACCAGCCAGCACTTCCGCTACCACTATTTGTGGAGCGGCATCAACGTTGGCAGCAATATTGGCCTGTGGCAGCTCCGCCATCAGGGGAATCTGCGCTATGCCGACAGTAACCAAAGCGGTAGCGCCTGGCATTATAATCGCGTGCGCACCTGGGTACAGCGGCCACTCACCGCAATCGACAGCATCATGGCATTTGGCGATAACTATACCGACTCCAGTTTATTCGGCAGCTTGTCATTCAATGGTATTAAACTCGCCACGGATGAGCGCATGTGGCCGCAGGGCAAACGCGGCTATGCGCCGGAGGTGCATGGCGTGGCGTCAAGCAGCGCACGGGTGGTCATCAAACAGCTAGGCAAAGTTATCTATGAAACCCATGTTCCACCTGGCCCGTTCTATATAGATGATCTTTACAACACCCACTATCAGGGGGATTTGCAGGTTAAGGTGATTGAGGCTAACGGAAAGGTTTCTCGTTTTACCGTTCCCTATTCCGCCGTTCCCGACTCAGTGCGCCCTGGTAACTGGCACTACGCTTTTGCTCTAGGCAAGGTCCGCCAATATTACCGCATCGACAACCGTTTTCTTGAGGGGACGCTGCAGCACGGGGTGAATAATCATCTCACGCTTAATCTTGGATCGCGGTTGGCGCATGATTATCAGGCCTGGCTGGCTGGCGGCGTTCTGGCAACCCGTCTGGGCGCGTTCGGGATGAATGCCACCTGGTCTGGCGCACAAGTGGAACATAACGATCGGCAGCAGGGCTGGCGCGCGGAGTTCAGCTATAGCAAGACCTTTTCCACAGGCACTAATCTGGTACTGGCGGCTTATCGCTACTCAACCGGCGGATTCCGCGATTTAGAAGATGTGTTTGGCGTCCGGCAACAGGAGCACAACAGCATTGTTTACTACTCCGATACCCTACACCAACGCCAACGTCTTTCTGCAACCGTCAGCCAGCCGTTAGGTCGGTTGGGGACGCTAAATCTTAGCGCCAGTACCGCTGATTATTACAATAACCGGTCGCGGATCACGCAACTGCAGCTGGGCTATAGCAACCAGTGGCGAAAAGTGAGTTATGGATTCAACCTTGCCAGGCAGCGCTCCACCTGGGACGATGGCCGCTTCTACCACAGCGTTAACGAACCGCAGGATCTGAACCAGCGGCAAAAATATACCGAGACGACGCTATCGTTCACTTTATCCATTCCCTTTAACTGGGGCGACAATCCGACCTCCGTGGCAATGAATTATAACCAGTCGCGCGCGAACCGATCCTCAACCTTGTCGATGAACGGAACCCGTGGCGAGCAGAGCGAACTCTCCTGGTCGGTCTACGGCGGCTATGATCGCTATCGCAATGGGGATGAAGGGACAGCAACGACTTTTGGCGGCAACGTCCAGCAAAACACCCGTTTTGGCGCGCTGCGCGTGGGCTACGATCAGGGAAAAGACTATCGTCAGGTGGCGCTAGGCTCCTCCGGAACCGTGGTGTTGCATTCCGGTGGCGTGACGTTCGGCCCCTACGCCAGCGACACGTTTGCATTAATTCACGCCGATGGCGCACAGGGCGCCGTCGTACAGAACGGTCAGGGGGCGGTAATCGACCGTTTTGGGTATGCCATTTTGCCCTCGCTATCTCCCTATCGTCGCAACAACGTCTCACTCGATACCCGGCAGATGCGCAGCGATGCTGAGCTGACCGGGGGAAGTCAACAGGTGGTTCCCTATGCTGGCGCGATCGCACGGGTGAACTTCTCAACGATTACCGGCAAAGCGGTGCTCATCGCGGTGAAAATGGCAGATGGCGGCATACCGCCAATGGGCGCCGAGGTCATGAACAGCGAAGGGGCCGTCATTGGGATGGTCGGGCAAGGCGGGCAGGTGTATGCCCGGATCAGCACACCCTCTGGCTCATTACTGGTGCGTTGGGGAAAAGGAGCCAACCGACGTTGCCGTGTGCCTTACCAGTTCGATATGCATTCTCCTGAAAACGTGATTTATCTCACGACTACCTGCGAGAGGAAATAGTCTCATGTGTCATCTTCGCCGAACGCTGCTGTTTGCAGCTGGCCTGCTTTTCAGCACCGCGCCCTGGGCTAACTGCGTTAAGGTCACGGATAATAGTTTCCTTTCTGAGGCTGCGATTAAAGCGGGTTATACCGCGCGCTACTGGCGCGGCGCCTATGATGACAATATCGGTCATCTTGGTCTGCCGTCAGTCATTAGCGTTAGCGCCAATAACAAGTTCCAGCCTTCAGGTACTGTGCTTGCCAGCGCAGTGGCTAATTTCCTTACCGCCGGCGTTCAGACACCCTACTCGGCAAAACAGGTGCTTTACCGCTGTGATTTGAAGGATGCCGGGCAACTGTACGAATTATATTCTACCAATGCCGATAACCCTTTTGTTGGAGGACGCCGGGCGAAAGAAGTTGAAGGGGCCTACTATGACGCGGAACGTAACGTCGCGGTACGGATGACTAACCTGAGTACTGGCGAATACTATAGCCGCTACTGGAAGCAGCGCCAGCTTACTGCGGATAGTTGGTTTCAGGACGATCACGCAATCTATATTCCCGCAGGCGCGTTTAGTAATGTCCTGTATGAGATGATTAAAATCGCCGCCTCGGATCAGTATATTTATTCGGACAGAATCAACAAAGACCTTTATACCCAGCCGCGCGGTTATATCGCCTTTAAAGGGCCGGGCTTAATAACATCCGCTATTCAGCCAGGTATGGATCATGCTTCAAGCTATTATGGTTGGCCTGCTTATTGGCCCGGTGCATGGAGTAGCTATAATCAGGTTACCTATATTCGCGGCGCAGCTTGCACCATTGAAGATTATCCTGCGACAGTGCTGCTCCCCACCATATCAGCAGAAGCGCTTACTTCTGGCGAAAGCAGCGAAGCGCCTTTCAGTATAACGCTTGAGTGCGAAGCCGGCGCGATGTCTTCAACTCACCCCACAACCCAGGTAGCTAATGTCGCCATGGGCTTTTTGGTCAACCAGCCTGCGGCTGTTGCCGCCGCGCGCCGCCTGGGCCTGACGACCACCGGTGGCGGATTAACCTGGTTACTGGATACGCATTATGGCGAAAAGGGCGTGGCTTCCGGAGTAGGAATACGGATTTACGATGAGCGCGGTGCGCCGCTTAACCTGTTACCAGACAAAACGAGTACGGGAACGGGCAATGCCCGTGGCTGGTATGGGTATAAGGAGCTCACGGTACAAACCGGCAAAAAAGATCATGGTTCGGTGGAAATCTGGCACGGTGATTTTACGGCCTCCCTTGAGGCGCTTGGAGGACAAACGGTAACGGTAGGGAGCGTGAATGCGCAGTTACAGGCAGTGGTTAGTTTTCAGTAAGGCTTTGTTAGCGCTATTGTTGCTGGCAGGCATCACTCCGGCGCCGTTTGCTGCGGTTAACGTTGATCGAACCCGGATCGTCTTCGCTGCTAACGATGTTGTCCAGTCGCTGACGCTCACAAACGATAGCGTGACGCCGATGCTGTTACAGGTCTGGACCGATGCCGGAGAGACGGCCTCTTCACCAGACAGTAGCCGCACGCCGCTGGTGGTCTTGCCCCCTGTCTTTAAAATGCAGCCGGATGAGTTGAGAACGCTTCGTGTGATGCTGAGCTCGCGCCGTAGTTTGCCAGGGGATCGGGAAAGCCTTTTCTGGCTTAATATTTACCAGATCCCCCCCGAGCAGAATGCAACAGACAGCGTCACTCGCAAATTAGTGTTACCCCTGCGATTACGGTTAAAGGTATTTATTCGTCCGCACGGCTTAAAGGCCCCCACCAGCAACGATGAGCGGAAATTACGCTTCAGTATCGCTTCGCAGGGCATCACGATAACCAATCCGACCCCGTGGTATATGAGCCTGGCTGTCGCGCCGATAAAGGGAATAAGTATCGGTAACATCATGCTCGCGCCCTATGAACAGCGCGATGTCGCGCTTTCTAATATGCCAGCGGTGGGGTCAACAGTAGACTATGCGGTGATTAATGATTCGGGGAACTGGCGGACCTATACCGCAACCATTATGGATAAAGAAATTTGAGCGCCATTTTTTATTACCGAAAGTGAATCAGAAGCCTCACTCTTCTGCCACTCTATTGCAGATGGCAGTTATGGCGGTTATCTGGCGCGGTCTGTGCAATTCACGCTCCGCTCAAAGCATATATTTGTACGCGGGAAAATGTCTGAAAGTAAATGGTTCGTTTTGCTGCGATATTTGCATCTTATCCTTATTATTGCCACTCAACCTCATCTCTGTTGCCCTTACTGACGTTGCACTCGTTGCACATGATTTGCAGATTGGCAATATCGAGGGCTAAATGCGGGTAAAGAGAACGCGGTTTAATATGATCAACGTGCATCACCATCCCGTCACTGGCGCCGCGCCCGCATACGCAACATTTATTGCCGTAGCGCTGGAACGCCTGGTAACGTAAACGCCGCCACTCCCTTGAGCGGTAAAACGTATCAGCCTCTTTAGCAGCTTGCTGCCGCAGCGCCTGCTCACGCCGGTACTGCTCGAATAAAACGACATGCCCTTCAGCTTTAGGGTAATTTCCCCAGGCATCCGTCGCTGGCGTTGTGTCGGGCTTCTCCTGTACCTTCACCGAGTCTGGAGGATAGAGTTTGCTCGTAACCTTTTGTACCAGTTTGAAAAGTACCCATACGACTACGGCCAGAATAACTAACGTTTCCACTCCCGCGCCTTATTCTCGTTCAAAGATAATTGCTGCATTATTTTATACAAGCGCCATATTGATGGTCATTATACCTTTGTAGGGATGAATTTGCGTTAACGCAAGGCTAGCCAGCCCCCACAGCTCATCCACCACCAGGCGACTCATCGCTATTGTGCCCCTACTCTCCTGACCGTACGTTGTGATACCCCAGAACACGTCATGGTCAGCTACGACGAACTGAAGGTCTGAAGGTGGTCGGTAGCGCCTCCTGACGCTACCGACATACCGGTTAACGCGCCATCAGGACAAACACGCCCCAGCCGAGATATTCCCGGGTCCAGGTGACGTGGTGCAGCGGCGCGGTGGTCAACTGCTGGCGAACCTCCGGTGCGAAGTCATCGTGCGGATTGGCCTCCAGCCAGCGGCGCATTGTCAGCCATTTCGCCGCTTCATAACGATCCCAGCCCTCCTGGTCGGCCAGCACCATCTCCACCACGTCATAGCCCAGTTCGCCAAAGTGGGCGACCAGCGCCGGTAGCGTCAGGAAGTCATCGGGTGACTGCGCGCCGCAGGCAACCGCCTCTTCTGCCGTGGCCGGACGTTTGCGCCACCATGGCTCGCCGATAAGCAACATGCCGCCTGGGATAAGGCTCTGCTTCAGCAGCTCGATTGTGCCTGCCACCCCGCCGCCGATCCACGTGGCCCCCACGCAGGCGGCAACATCGCACGGCTGGCTGGCGACATATCCGCTGGCATCCTGGTGCACAAAGGTTACCCGGTCGCTTACCCCGAGCTCCTCTGCCCGGGCGGCCGCCTGCTGACTGAACAGCAGGCTCATGTCTACGCCGGTGCCGACTATCTGATGATCGCGCGCCCAGCTACAGAGCATCTCGCCGGAGCCGCTGCCGAGGTCAAGAATGGTGGTGCCCGGCGCCATTCGCAGCGCCCGTCCCAGCGTGGCGTACTTTTCCGGGGTAAAAGGGTTATGGATACGGTGCTCGCTTTCACTGATGGTAAAAATGCGAGGGATATCGATCATGAGGTTTTCTCCTTGAGAGCCATACGCCCGGGCAGCGACCCTGCCCGGGTCGCTATTTCAGCGGTTGTCCGCTTGCGCGCGAACGTTATTCAAACCGGTCGTGTTGATCCGGTACGGCTGGCCGTTCACCGACTTAATCAGCTTTTTGGTTTTGAGCTTTTTGAAGACCGCAAGGGTGCAGTCGCTCAGCAACAGCCCTTCGCGGGTGTAGCATTCAACGGCGGTAATGCGGCCGGAGGTATCGCGGACGTGCGCAATACGGCCACCTTTGGCGAGAACGTGTAAGGTCCGTTGTTCCTGACGGGATAAATTCATACTGAAACCTGTTCATTATCATGTGCGAAAACATGCCTACACCCGCAGGTGTGTGCGTAAGGTTTAAGCGCAGCGATAATCAGTCCGGCCTGGGCAGGTCGGGAAACTGATTATCTGATAATGACATTCTCCAGCATCGAAGCCTCAGTGAGCATTGAAAGGTATTTACCGGCTGAATATTAACACCTTCATCTGGTAAGGATATTGTGCAGATTAAAAACTGTGACCGGTATTACGATTTCCCTCGGCCTTATCCCCATTTTGCGCTATACGCCACCCGCTCTGTTCCGCAACTTTCACCACCACCTTATCCCCCCTTCCGCATTGTTAAATAATTGTTGTCAGATCACAAAATGGAAACAAAAAAGCCATTTCGTACGCATTTTATAAAAATGTAGATATTTTTAATTTATGGCTACGAAATGAACATCACCCTGACCTTACAGCGAGGAACGATCCTGATGAACGCCCTGACCGCAGTAAAACCGACACCCGCGCCGGTAGCCCAGCAATACCCTGGCTTTTCTTTCACCCCTTCCGCCCAGTCGCCGCGCCTGCTGGAGCTCACCTTTTCCGCCGAAACGACCACGCAGTTCCTGCAGCAGGTCGCGCAGTGGCCGGTGCAGGCGCTGGAGTACAAATCTTTCTTACGCTTCCAGGTCGGCAAGATCCTCGACGATCTGTGTGGCAATCAGCTGCAGCCGTTGCTGATCAAAACATTGCTCGATCGCGCGGAAGGCGCGCTGCTTATCAACGGCGAAGGGATCGATCACGTCAGCCAGGCCGAGGAGATGGTCAAGCTGGCCACCGCCGTCGCCCACCTGATTGGTCGTTCCAACTTCGACGCCATGAGCGGTCAGTATTACGCCCGCTTCGTGGTGAAAAATGTCGATAACTCCGACAGCTACCTGCGCCAGCCGCACCGGGTGATGGAGCTGCACAACGACGGTACCTACGTCGAAGAGCAAACCGACTACGTATTAATGATGAAGATCGACGAGCAGAACATACAGGGCGGCAATTCCCTGCTGCTGCATCTCGACGACTGGGAGCATCTCGACGAATTTTTCCGCGACCCGCTGGCTCGCCGCCCAATGCGCTGGGCCGCGCCGCCGAGCAAAAACGTCAGCAAGGATGTTTTCCACCCGGTGTTCGACGTCGATTCGCTGGGCCGCCCGGTAATGCGCTATATCGACCAGTTCGTCCAGCCGAAAGATTTCGAAGAAGGCACCTGGCTGAGCCGCCTCTCCGACGCGCTGGAGACCAGCAAAAACATCCTTTCCATACCGGTGCCGGTGGGCAAATTTCTGCTCATTAACAACCTGTTCTGGCTGCACGGCCGCGACCGCTTTACGCCGCACCCGGACCTGCGCCGCGAGCTGATGCGCCAGCGCGGCTACTTTGCGTATTCCACGAATCATTACCAGACTCATCAATAAGGGTTTTCAGGCGAAGGAATTGAGCGGATGTATGATTTCGTGATTATCGGCGGCGGCATCATCGGCATGTCGACCGCCATGCAGTTAATTGAGATTTACCCAGACGCCCGCATTGCGCTGCTGGAAAAAGAGGCCGGCCCGGCCTGCCATCAGACTGGCCACAACAGCGGCGTGATCCACGCCGGGGTGTATTACACGCCCGGCAGCCTCAAGGCGCAGTTTTGCCTCGCCGGCAACCGCGCCACCAAGGCCTTTTGCGAGCAGAACGGCATCCGCTATGACGTCTGCGGCAAAATGCTGGTCGCCACCTCACCGCTGGAGATGGAGCGGATGCGCGCCCTGTGGGATCGCACCGCCGCCAACGGCCTGCAGCGCGAGTGGCTAAGCGCCGGGGAGCTACGCGAGCGCGAACCGAACATTACCGGGCTCGGCGGGATCTTCGTCCCTTCCAGCGGCATCGTCAGCTACCGCGAAGTGGCGACGGCAATGGCGAAGAACTTCGAAGCGAAAGGCGGAACGATCGTCTACAACGCCGAAGTCAGCGCCCTGAAAGAACATGCCAGCGGCGTGGTGATCCGCACCCGCCAGGGCGGAGAATATGAGGCCTCGACGCTGATCGCCTGTTCGGGCTTGATGGCCGATCGGCTGGTAAAAATGCTCGGCGTCGACCCCGGGTTTATCATTTGTCCGTTCCGCGGCGAGTATTTCCAGCTGGCACCGCAGCACAACCAGATCGTCAACCATTTGATCTATCCGATCCCCGATCCGGCGATGCCGTTCCTCGGCGTCCACCTGACCCGCATGATCGACGGCAGCGTCACCGTCGGCCCCAACGCCGTGCTGGCTCTGAAGCGCGAAGGCTACCGCAAGCGCGATATCTCGCTGGCCGATACCCTGGAGATCCTCACCTCGCCCGGCATCCGCCGGGTACTGCAAAACAACCTGTGCTCCGGACTGGGCGAAATGAAGAATTCGCTGTGCAGAAGCGGCTATCTGCGGCTGGTGCAAAAATACTGCCCGAGCCTGACGCTGAGCGATTTACGCCCGTGGCCGGCCGGCGTGCGGGCGCAGGCCGTGTCCCCGCAGGGCAAGCTGATCGACGATTTTCTCTTCGTTACCACCGCGCGTTCGATACATACCTGCAATGCGCCATCGCCAGCGGCCACCTCCGCTATCCCGATCGGCGCGCATATCGTCAGCAAGGTGCAGAGCCTGCTGGCCAGCCAGAGCAATCCCGGACGCACGCTGCGTGCGGCACGTAGCGTGGAGACACTACACGCCGCTTTTACCCGTTAACCCCCCCTGAAGACAGGAAGCAATTATGCAACTCAACGATATGACACTGTTTCGCCAGCAGGCGCTGATCGATGGCCAGTGGCGCGATGCGCCCAACGGCGACGTGATTGCGGTCACCAACCCGGCCAACGGCGAGCAGCTCGGCAGCGTGCCGAAAATGGGCGCCGATGAAACCCGCGAAGCGATTGAAGCCGCCAATCGCGCCCTACCCGCCTGGCGCGCCCTGACCGCCAAAGAGCGGGCGAACATTCTGCGCCGCTGGTTCGATCTTATGATGGAGAACCAGGACGATCTCGCTCGCCTGATGACCCTCGAGCAGGGAAAACCGCTGGCGGAAGCCAAAGGCGAAATCAGCTACGCCGCCTCCTTTATTGAGTGGTTCGCCGAAGAAGGTAAGCGCATCTACGGCGACACCATTCCGGGCCACCAGGCCGACAAGCGCCTGCTGGTGATTAAGCAGCCCATCGGCGTTACCGCCGCCATCACCCCGTGGAACTTCCCGGCGGCGATGATCACCCGCAAAGCGGGCCCGGCGTTGGCCGCCGGCTGCACCATGGTCCTGAAACCGGCCAGCCAGACGCCGTTTTCCGCGCTGGCGCTGGCCGAACTGGCGAATCGCGCCGGGATCCCCGCCGGAGTGTTCAACGTGGTCACCGGCTCCGCCGGCGCGGTCGGCGGCGAACTGACCAGCAACCCGCTGGTGCGCAAGCTCTCCTTTACCGGCTCTACCGAGATTGGCCGCCAGCTGATGGAGCAGTGCGCGAAAGACATCAAAAAAGTCTCCCTGGAGCTGGGCGGCAACGCGCCGTTTATCGTCTTTGACGATGCCGACCTCGATAAAGCCGTCGAGGGGGCGCTGGCGTCGAAGTTCCGCAACGCCGGGCAGACCTGCGTCTGCGCCAACCGCCTGTACGTCCAGGACGGGGTGTATGACCGTTTCGCAGAGAAGCTGCAGCAGGCGGTGGAAAAACTGCGCATTGGCGACGGCCTGCAGGACGGCGTCACCACCGGCCCGCTGATCGACGAGAAAGCCGTGGCCAAAGTTGAAGAACACATTGCCGATGCCATCGCCAAAGGCGCGAAGGTGGTCACCGGCGGCAAACCGCACGCCCTGGGTGGCAACTTCTTCCAGCCGACCATCCTGGTCAACGTTCCCGACAGCGCCAAAGTGGCGAAAGAGGAGACCTTCGGCCCGCTGGCCCCGCTGTTCCGCTTTAAAGATGAAGCCGACGTCATTGCCCAGGCCAACGATACCGAGTTCGGTCTCGCCGCCTATTTCTACGCCCGTGATCTGAGCCGCGTCTTCCGCGTCGGCGAAGCGCTGGAGTACGGCATAATCGGCATCAATACCGGCATTATCTCCACCGAAGTCGCGCCGTTCGGAGGCGTTAAGGCCTCCGGCCTCGGCCGCGAAGGGTCGAAGTACGGCATCGAAGATTACTTAGAAATCAAATATATGTGCATTGGCCTTTAACAGGAGCGACGGATGAACAGCAATAAAGCAATGATGGCGCGTCGCAGCGACGCGGTCCCGCGCGGCGTCGGCCAGATCCACCCTATCTTCGCCGAACGCGCGGAGAACTGCCGGGTGTGGGACGTGGAAGGCCGGGAATATCTCGATTTTGCCGGCGGTATCGCGGTGCTCAATACCGGCCATCTGCATCCGCAGATTGTCGCCGCCGTCGAAGACCAGCTGAAAAAGCTGTCGCATACCTGCTTCCAGGTGCTGGCCTATGAGCCTTATCTGGCGCTGTGCGAAAAGATGAATCAAAAGGTGCCCGGTGATTTCGCCAAGAAAACCCTGCTGGTCACCACCGGGTCGGAAGCGGTGGAGAACGCGGTGAAGATCGCCCGCGCGGCAACCGGGCGCAGCGGCGCTATCGCCTTCACCGGCGCCTATCACGGCCGCACCCATTACACCCTGTCGCTGACCGGCAAAGTGAATCCTTACTCCGCCGGTATGGGCTTAATGCCGGGCCATGTCTATCGCGCCCTCTACCCGTGCGCGCTGCACGGCGTCAGTGATGACGAGGCGATCGCCAGCATCCATCGCATCTTCAAAAACGATGCCGCGCCGGAAGATATCGCCGCCATCATTATTGAGCCAGTGCAGGGTGAAGGCGGGTTCTATGCCGCCTCCCCGGCCTTTATGCAGCGCCTGCGCGCCCTGTGCGACGAGCACGGCATTATGCTCATCGCCGATGAGGTCCAGAGCGGCGCGGGCCGCACCGGTACCCTGTTCGCCATGGAGCAGATGGGCGTCGCGGCGGATATCACCACCTTCGCCAAATCCATCGCCGGCGGTTTCCCGCTGGCGGGCGTCACCGGCCGCGCGGAGGTGATGGACGCCATCGCCCCCGGCGGACTGGGCGGCACCTACGCCGGCAACCCCATCGCCTGCGCCGCCGCCCTGGCGGTATTACAGATTTTCGAGCAGGAGAATCTGCTGGAAAAAGCCAACCAGCTCGGCGACACCCTACGCCAGGGCCTGCTGGCGATCGCCGAAGATCATCCGGAGATCGGCGACGTGCGCGGTCTGGGGGCGATGATCGCCATTGAGCTGTTTGAAGAGGGCGACCACAGCAGGCCGAACGCCAGGCTGACGGCGGATATCGTCGCCCGCGCCCGCGACAAAGGCCTGATCCTGCTCTCCTGCGGGCCGTACTACAACGTGCTGCGCATCCTGGTGCCGCTGACCATCGAAGAGGCGCAGATCGAGCAGGGGCTCAAGATCATCGCCGACTGCTTTAGCGAGGCGAAACAGGCATAGAACAGAACACATGCGGAAGCGAAGTACGTTCGTAAGGGAATGAAGACGAGACCTGCAAAACAACAATAATACGCGTGCCCCGGCGCGGGAACGTCGGGGCGCTCTCCCAGGTGACACACTTCGAGAGGGTAAATGATGGGGCAACTGTCGCAATCACAGGATTTAGGGGCGGGGCTGAAGTCGCGCCACGTCACGATGTTATCTATCGCCGGGGTGATCGGCGCGAGTTTATTTGTCGGATCCAGCGTCGCCATTGCCGAGGCAGGCCCGGCGGTGCTGCTGGCCTATCTGTTTGCCGGGCTGCTGGTGGTGATGATTATGCGTATGCTGGCCGAAATGGCGGTCGCCACGCCGGATACCGGCTCCTTTTCCACCTACGCCGATAAAGCCATCGGCCGCTGGGCGGGGTATACCATCGGCTGGCTGTACTGGTGGTTCTGGGTCCTGGTTATTCCGCTGGAAGCCAATATCGCGGCGATTATTCTGCATTCGTGGGTGCCGGGCGTCCCGGTGTGGTTGTTCTCCCTGGTCATCACTCTCGCCCTCACCGGCAGTAACCTGCTGAGCGTCAAGAACTACGGCGAATTCGAGTTCTGGCTGGCGCTGTGCAAAGTGATCGCTATTCTGGCGTTTATCGTACTGGGCGCGGTCGCCATTACCGGCTTTTATCCCTATGCCGAAGTGAGCGGCATTTCGCGGCTGTGGGATCACGGCGGCTTTATGCCTAACGGCTTCGGCGCGGTGCTGAGCGCGATGCTGATCACCATGTTCTCGTTTATGGGCGCGGAGATCGTCACCATTGCCGCCGCCGAATCGGATACCCCGGATAAACATATCGTGCGCGCCACCAACTCGGTGATCTGGCGTATCTCTATTTTTTATCTGTGCTCGATCTTTATCGTCGTCGCCCTCATCCCATGGAATATGCCGGGGCTGAAGAGCATCGGCTCCTACCGCTCGGTGCTCGAGCTGCTGCATATTCCCTATGCCAAGCTGATTATGGACGGCGTGATCCTCCTGTCGGTCACCAGCTGTCTGAACTCGGCGCTGTATACCGCCTCGCGGATGCTCTACTCCCTGAGCCGTCGCGGCGATGCGCCGGCCATTATGGGCCGGACCAACCGCAGCAAAACGCCATACGTGGCGGTGCTGCTCTCTACCGGCGCGGCGTTCCTCACCGTAGTGGTGAACTACTATGCCCCCGCCAAGGTGTTTAAATTTCTCATCGACAGCTCTGGCGCCATCGCCCTGCTGGTCTATTTGGTGATCGCCGTTTCACAACTGCGGATGCGCAAAATCCTTCAGGCGCAAGGCGGCGAGATCCGTCTCAGAATGTGGCTCTATCCGTACCTGACCTGGCTGGTGATCGCCTTTATCACCTTCGTGCTGGTGGTGATGCTGTTTCGTCCGGCGCAGCAGCTGGAGGTGATCTCTACCGGCCTGTTAGCTCTGGGAATTATTTGTACGGTACCGATTATGTCACGCTGGAAAAAGCTGGTATTGTGGCAAAAACTGCCGCTGCAAAATACGCGTTAACCCTGTTCCCGGCGCCCGCCGGGAAGAGTATTCAGGAGTAAGAACATGACCGCCATTCCCCAGGCGACGGCCATTGACGGATACCGTTGGTTAAAAAACGACATCATCCGCGGGGTTTACCACCCCGATGAGAAGCTGCGGATGAGCCTGTTGACCTCGCGCTATGCCCTGGGGGTCGGTCCGCTGCGCGAGGCGCTTTCGCAGCTGGTGGCCGAGCGGCTGGTGACGGTGGTCAATCAGAAAGGCTATCGGGTAGCGCCCATGTCGGAACAGGAGCTTCTCGATATCTTCGACGCGCGCGCCAACATGGAGGCCATGCTGGTGCGTCTCGCCATTGAACGCGGCGGCGACGAGTGGGAAGCCGAGCTGCTGGCCCGCGCCCACCTGCTCAACAAGCTGGAGTCGTGCGAAGCGAGTGAGCACCTACTCGATGAATGGGACCAGCGCCATCAGGCGTTTCACACCGCCATCGTCGCCGGCTGCGGTTCGCAGTATCTGCTGCAGATGCGCGAACGGCTGTTCGATCTGGCGGCGCGCTACCGCTTCATCTGGCTGCGCACCACCGTGCTGTCGGTGGAGATGCTGGAAGATAAGCATGTCCAGCATCAGACCCTGGTGGACGCTATTCTGGCGCGCGACGCCGAACAGGCCAGCGCGCTGATGCGTGAGCACTTACTGACTCCGATCCCGATTATTCAACAGGCGATGGCTGGCAAGCTGTCGCCGCAGGCAGGGTGAGTCAGATGGTGGGGTTGAAATTACGGGTATGGCGTCACGCTCCTCCACGCCGCACGGGCGTGGAGAAATCGTATCCGTAGATCAATCAGGCCCGCAGGCGAACCGGTTCGCTGAAATCGTCGGCCGGTTCCAGCTTCAGATTAAAGGTGGTCAGCAGCGCTGCTGCGCGCTCGTGAAACTCGCGCAGCGTTTTTTCCAGCCTGTCGCTCACTTCCGGGTCGCCAATGTCGACCGCCTGCCATGATCCTTCCTTATTGAACAGGCCAAACTGGTAGCTATAGGTGAAACGTGACTCTTGTGCTTCCATTTCCATCCACCAGCCCCAGAATTCACGCTTCTCCGGTGCGGGCTTAACATTGACGCAAACTGCCAGGCAATCGAAAAAGAAACGGTTGTCATGGCACTGCTCTTCGCGAATGTAAGGCCCCAGCGCCGTGAATTTCTTGATCAACTTACTTTTCAGGTGTCCACTCGGTAACGTCATTGCGATCTCCTTTAGTGATGCAACTGTTTTACCAAACCAATAGAATTTAGCAATAAATTAACCAAATCTATGATTGATCCAGCGGGCGATCTGTCGCAATGCGTGATCAAAATTGCGATACACCGGGTTAAACGGGATCTCCAGCAGTTTGCCATCGGCAGATGACGAAGTGATTAACCGCGACTCCTCTTCGGGGCTGAACGGATCGTCCTTCCAGAAGCCGGAGAGCATCGGCGTCGGGCAACGGCGCCCCAGCAGTCCCTGGGTTTTTAACGAATAGCGGTTGAGCTCCACGCGTAGCGCTTCATCGGACGCGTCATGCATGCCCAGCCGCGAAGCCAGCACGTCAAGATACATCTCCGGCACGCGCCCCTGATGCAGGGGATCCACCAGCAGACCATGAACGACCGGGCCCAGACAGGCTACAGCCTTCAGCCGCTGCGGCTCCAGATAGCCCAGACGCACCGCGATATTGGCGCCAAAGCGGAAGCCGAAAGCGGCGACCCGGGTATGGTCAATCCACGGCACATTTTCCAGATGGCGCAGCGCGTGCTGATGCAGCAGGCTGGTGTCCTGATTTAGCGTCCATTTTGACGAGAAGCCGATGGAGGGCATATCAATGGTCAGCATGGCAATGCCGAGCGGTGAGAAGTAGTTCTCATACAGGTTGTAATAATCGGTCTGCAGCGAGTCCAGCCCCCCGCACATCAGCACCGTCGGAAACGGCCCCTCGCCTTTCGGCATATGCAAAAAGCCGGTTATCGGCGAGCCGCCAGGGATGGTGAACTCCAGCTCGCGCAGCGAGCCCGGCAGCCGCTGGGCGGCTTCTTCATACGCCCGGTTGGCTAAAGCCTGCGCCTGTTCCGCCAGCTCATCGCCTTTAATATGCGGATAAGCGGCAATGCTATACAGGTTCGAGGCATGCAGCCAGTGGCGGCCGCTCAGCAAAGGATCGGCTTCCTGCCCGGCCTTTTGCTGCCACTGCATGGCTTCTTTCGCCCACTCGAAGATCCAGTTGCCGCCGCGATAGCCGATGACGGTATCGAACAGCTCAGGATCGGTTCGTTCGGCCTCGCTCATCACAATGCGCGCTTGCACATCGAGGATCTCCTGCGGAGTTACGCCGCGCCAGATCCACATCAAACGGTTGATCAGACGGTACCAGTGATCGACGTGATTGCCGCTCAGCGCCGACTGCATCGCCTGGGGTTTTCCGGCAGAAAACCGACGCACCAGCGTAGAAGTTTCGGGATGTTTGAAGCGAGGTTTAAACAGCGTTTCGCTGAGGTTAGCCTGTGACATGTGCAGTCTCCGTCGTAGTGCCACTCCGGATATTGTAACCTGCTAAAGGATAAAAAAAACCACGCCCGGCAAGCCGGGCGTGGTAAATAGCACTGTCCTGAAGAATTAACGACCTGCGATAGGCGGTACAAACACCACGCCCATATCCCACGGCTGTTCAATCCAGGTATCCTGCGGAATATCCACAACGTAATCGTCCACCAGCGGGCGGCCTGCCGGCTTGGCGAAAATGGTGACAAAGTGCGCTTTGGGATACATTTCGCGGATCGCCACGGCGGTACCGCCGGTATCCACCAGATCGTCGATGACGATAAAGCCTTCGCCATCGCCTTCCGCACGTTTCAGCACTTTCAGCTCGCGCTGGTTATCATGGTCGTAGCTGGAGATGCATACGGTATCAACATGACGAATGCCCAGTTCACGCGCCAGTAAGGCTCCCGGTACCAGTCCGCCGCGGCTAACGGCAATAATGCCTTTCCATTGCTCAACCGGCAGCAGACGGCTGGCCAGTTTGCGGGCGTGAATCTGCAACATGTCCCAGGTGACGACGTATTTTTCGCTCATGTGAAGTGTCCCAGCCTGTGTAATACGGCTTAAATAATGTTCGAGGGGGAAAATGGTTGCGCGAGATTATAGAGATCTGACGCACTAAAAACCAGTGTTAAGCGGTTTGCGCAACGCTTTTTGCGTTGTTTACACTACCTGCGGCGGTGGAAAGTGGTATTCTCAATCCCATCGCGCAAGCCCGGGCTTGTTGTGTATTTTAACGCTAACCCTCGTCCTGCAACCGCTGTATGCAGGAGTCTGTAAGGAGACTTACCGTGTCTGAACTGTCTCAACTATCCCCGCAGCCGCTTTGGGATATTTTTGCCAAGATTTGCTCCATCCCGCACCCGTCCTATCACGAAGAACAGCTCGCCGAGCACATTATGGGTTGGGCAAAAGAAAAAGGCTTACATGCGGAACGCGACCAGGTTGGCAACATTCTGATTCGTAAAGGCGCGACTGCCGGTATGGAAAACCGTAAGCCGGTAGCGCTGCAGGCGCACCTCGATATGGTGCCGCAGAAAAATAACGACACCGTCCACGACTTCGTTAAAGATCCGATCCAGCCGTACATTGACGGCGAATGGGTGAAAGCGCGCGGCACCACGCTGGGCGCGGACAACGGTATCGGAATGGCGTCCGCACTGGCGGTACTGGCCGATGATAGCGTCGCTCACGGCCCGCTGGAAGTGCTGCTGACCATGACCGAAGAAGCCGGCATGGACGGCGCGTTCGGTCTGCAGGCCAACTGGCTACAGGCCGATATCCTGATCAACACCGACTCCGAAGAAGAAGGCGAAATCTACATGGGTTGCGCCGGCGGGATCGATTTCACCTCTAACCTGGCGCTGACCCGCGAAGCGATTCCCGCCGGGTTCCAGAGCTTTAAAGTCACCTTAAAAGGGCTGAAAGGCGGCCACTCCGGCGGTGATATTCACCTTGGTCTGGGTAACGCCAACAAGCTGCTGTCGCGCTTCCTCGCCGGCCACGCCGATGAGCTGGATCTGCGTCTGGTCGATTTCAACGGCGGCACGTTGCGCAACGCCATCCCGCGTGAAGCTTACGCTACTGTCGCCGTCGCCGCGGATAAAGCCGATGCGCTGAAAGCGCTGGTGAATACTTACCAGGCGCTGCTGAAAAACGAGCTGGAGGCCAAAGAGAAGAACCTGGTGGTGCTCGTGGAAGCGGTCGATAACGACAAAGCGGCGCTGACTCAGGCTTCCCGCGACACTTTCATCCGTCTGCTGAACGCCACGCCGAACGGGGTTATCCGCAACTCTGACGTGGCGAAAGGCGTAGTGGAAACTTCGCTGAACGTCGGCGTCGTCACCATGACCGATGACAACGTACAGATCCACTGCCTGATCCGCTCGCTGATCGACAGCGGCAAAGACTACGTGGTCAGCATGCTGGATTCTCTGGGTAAGCTGGCGGGGGCGAAAACCGAAGCCAAAGGCGCTTACCCTGGCTGGCAACCGGACGCCAATTCGCCGGTGATGCACCTGGTGCGCGAGACTTACCAGCGTCTGTTCAATAAGACGCCGAACATCCAGATCATTCACGCCGGTCTGGAATGCGGTCTGTTCAAAAAACCGTATCCGGAGATGGACATGGTCTCCATCGGGCCAACCATTACCGGTCCGCACTCCCCGGATGAGCAGGTCCATATCGAGAGCGTCGGTCAGTACTGGACGCTGCTGACCGAGCTGCTGAAAGCCATTCCGGCTAAATAAGCCCCACAACCGGCGGCGGCCCGCCGCCGGTTTTACCCCGCATCACCTTAGCGCCACGCGTTTTTCCATCCGGTAATTAATAAACCACTCCCCGCGCGCCGCCACCCGCTGCTCAGCCACCACCTTAAAACCATGGGCCGTAAAACAGGGCTTTGCGGTAATGCTGGCGTCTACCGTCAGGATTTGCGCTGGATACTGAACGCAGAGCGCCTCGATAAGCGCGCCGCCGATACCCTGGCGGGCACGATCCGGCGAGACGAACAGCAAATCGATATGCGTCCCGATGGCGGTGATAAAGCCAACCGGCTGGCTGTTGACCACGGCCACCAGGCCGATTGAGTCGGCCAGCTTTTGTCGCCAGCGCGTCTCATCCACCTGCGCCCAGGCCGCGATCTGCCCCGGGGTATAGTCCCGACTGGCGGTTTCCCGCACCGCGCGCAGAAAGATCTGGCAGAGCAGTGGCAAATCGCTGTCGCGGTAAGCACGAATATGCATGGCTAAATCCCTAATAAAAGCTGCCTTTCCAGCTGCGGATCGAGCAACGTCACGTGGAGCCCAACCAGGCGCACGCCCCGTCCGCCGCGGCGCTCATCCCAGGCTTTGTGCGCGGTGGCGATCAGATCCTCTTTGTTCAGCCGCGGCCAGACGTGCTCCTGGGTGGTCAGCTGGAAATCATTGAATTTCAGTTTAATGCCCTGGCGGGCGATCAGCAGATCAGGTTTGACCTTCGCCAGTCGCCTCTCCAGCTCGGGATAGAGGTTTTCGATAATCGCTTCGCACTCCGGCCATTCATGGATATCTTCCGCTAAGGTGCGCTCCACGCCCACCGATTTACGCTGCCGATCGTTATGAATTTCCCGCTCATCAATCCCGTGGCTGCGCTCCCACAGAATACGCCCGAATTTACCGAAGCGCTTAAGCAGCATGGCCAGATCGCTGTTTTGCACATCGCCACAGGTTCGCAGGCCCATATTTTCCAGCTTCGCTGCCGATACCTTCCCGACGCCGGGTATTTTCGCCAGCGGCAGCGCCCGCACAAACTCTGCCACCTGATGGGGGGCGATAACGAACTGGCCGTTGGGTTTATTCATATCTGAAGCGATTTTAGCGAGAAACTTCACCGGCGCCACCCCCGCCGAGGCGGTGAGGCGCAGCTCCCGTTCGATGGTCTGGCGGATCTCCTGGGCTATCAGGGTGGCTGACCCGTGACAATGCTCGCTGTCGCTGACGTCAAGATAGGCTTCATCCAGCGACAGCGGCTCAATGCGCGAGGTATAGCGGGAGAAAATTTCGCGGATATGGTTCGAGGCTTCTTTGTAGGCATCGAAGCGGCCGGGAAGCAGCGTGAGATGCGGGCACAGCTTGAGCGCCGTCGCCGTCGGCATGGCGCTGCGCACGCCAAACTTACGCGCAGGATAGTTCGCGGTACTAATCACGCCACGTTGTACCCGACTGCCGCCTATCGCGAGGGGAATATCGCGCAACGCTGGGTTGTCGCGCATCTCCACCGCCGCAAAGAAACAGTCCATATCGACATGGATAATTTTACGCATCGTCAGACTCAACACTGTATACCCATACAGCATAGCAAAAACAGATGCGAATTTTATGCTTTTTTTATTTCATCGGCTAAAAAAGCGGTTAAAACATAAATCTGCAATAAATCATGTTTATTTTCATTGAGTTAAAAGATAAATCAGGAAGATATAATCATGAAGAAAATACTTACCGCGCTTTGCCTGCTGGCCACAGCCGGCGCCTGGGCCGCTCCACAGCTGATAGCCCACCGCGGCGGCACCGGCGATGCGCCGGAAAATACCCTGCCGGCCATTAAGCTGGCGCTGGAGAATAACGCCGAAGCCATCTGGGTCACGGTGCAGTTAAGCCGCGACGGCGTACCGGTGCTCTACCGGTCAAGCGATCTTTCCGCATTGACCAATAGCGAGGGCAAAGTTTCCAGTTTGACCGCCGCCGAGCTGGCGAAAGTCGACGCCGGCTGGAAATGGGGGGATGACAGCCACCCGTGGCGCGGTAAGCAGGCCACCATTCCGACCTTGCAAAGCGTTTTACAGCAATGGCCGCAAACTTTTTTCTATATTGATATCAAATCTCCGGATGCCGATCCGACCGTGATGGGCCAGCGCCTGCTTGAAGTGTTAAAAACCACCGATAGCCTCGATCGCGTGCGGGTCTATTCCACCGAAGACCGCTATATCGCCGCCCTGCCGCCAGCCATCCCTCGCTTTGTCACTCGCAGTGAAACCCGCACCAGGCTTGCCAATATTTCGCTCAGCCATCAGTGCCAGCCAGCGAGTCAACGCGATGGTGAGCAGTGGTATGGACTGGAGCTGAAGCGCAAAGTCGAGGTGGTGGAGAAATTCACCCTTGGCGAAGGGATCTCCCCGGCGACGCTCACCTGGGATAAAGAGGCAATGGATTGCTTCCGCTCGCAGGATAAAGCGCACATTATCTTCTTCGGCATCAACAGTGCGGAAGACTACCGCACGGCGATAGAACTGGGCGCCGACGGGGTGATGGTGGATTCTCCGGCGCAGGCGAAAAGCTGGCAGTAAGGGAGTCAACGGCTAAAAAGGCCGCGAAAGCGGCCTCACATTGCTGGCATGTTGTTGCCGGGTGGCGGCTGGCGCCTTACCCGGCCTACAAAACCGAAGCAGCAGCCCCAGCAAGCGCAGCGCCGCCGGGCACGGAGCCGCTTTATGCCGGGTGGCGGCTGGCGCCTTACCCGGCCTACAAAACTGAAGCAGCAGGTCCGGCATGCGCAGCGCCGCCGGGCATTACAAAATACGCCGCTGCTGACGCTGCGCCTCGCGGGCGAGGCGCTTTTTACGCGCGTCGCACGGTTCCGGACAATCGCAGACTTTCTCCAGCCCCAGCGCGGAGATCCCACCGCAGCTGCCCTGGATGCTCTTGCGCTTCACCAGGTAGCCCAGCGACATGCCGAAGATCACCAGCGCAAAAATCACAAAGGTCGCGATAAATACCGTCAGCATCGTCAGCCTCCAAAGTCGTCGAGGAGAATATTCTCGTCCTCGACGCCCAGATCTTTGAGCATCTTAATTACCGCGGCGTTCATTACCGGCGGCCCACACATGTAGAACTCGCAGTCTTCCGGCGCCGGGTGATCGCGTAGATAGTTCTCGTACAGAACGTTATGGATAAAGCCGGTATGCCCGGTCCAGTTATCTTCCGGCAGCGGATCGGAGAGCGCGACGTGGAAGGTAAAGTTTGGATTGTCGCGCGCCAGCTGTTCAAACTCCTCATCGTAGAACATTTCGCGCAGCGAACGGGCGCCGTACCAGAAGCTGATTTTGCGCGTGCTGTGCAGGCGCTTGAGCTGGTCGAAAATATGCGAACGCATCGGCGCCATCCCGGCGCCGCCGCCGATAAACACCATCTCGGCGTCGGTTTCTTTAGCAAAGAACTCGCCAAACGGCCCGGAAATCGTCACCTTATCGCCCGGCTTCAGCGACCAGATATAGGATGACATGATCCCCGGCGGCGCATCCGGGACCTTCGGCGGCGGCGTCGCGATGCGCACATTGAGCATAATGATGCCCTTCTCTTCCGGATAGTTAGCCATTGAGTAGGCGCGCAGGGTCGGCTCTTTCACCTCAGAGACATAGCGAAACAGGTTGAACTTATCCCAGTCTGAACGGTATTCATCGGGAACATCAAAATCTGCATAGGCCACTTTATGCGGCGGGCATTCAATCTGAATATAGCCCCCGGCGCGAAACGGCACCACCTCCCCCTCCGGGATCCGCAGCTTGAGCTCTTTAATGAAAGTGGCTTTGTTATCGTTAGAGATAACTTCACACTCCCATTTTTTGACGCCGAAAATCTCTTCCGGCAGTTCAATCTTCATGTTCTGCTTCACCGCCACCTGACAGGCCAGACGGCAACCGGCTTTGGCATCCCGCTTGGTAATATGCGAAAGCTCGGTCGGCAGGATATCCCCGCCGCCCTCTTTAACAGTTACCCGACACTGGCCGCAGGAGCCGCCGCCGCCGCAGGCGGAGGAGACGAAGATCCCGTTGCTGGACAGCGTGTTCAGCAGTTTGTCACCCGCAGGGGTGCGGATCTGTTTATCCGCTTCGTTATTGATCTCAATAACCACGTCGCCCGCGTTCACCAGCTTTGAGCGCGCTGCCAGGATAAGCCCCGACAGCACCAGCACAATCAGCGTGAACATCACGACGCCAAGAATAATTTCCATACTTATTCGCCCTTATAGCTGCACGCCGGAGAAGGACATAAAGCCCAGCGCCATTAGTCCGGTGGTGATAAAGGTGATCCCTAACCCGCGCAAACCGGCAGGCACGTTGGCGTACTTCATTTTTTCGCGGATCCCCGCCATCGCCACGATCGCCAGCATCCAGCCAATGCCGGAGCCGAAGCCGTAGACGATGGACTCCGGGAAGTTGTAATCGCGCTGCACCATGAACGACACGCCGCCGAAAATCGCACAGTTAACCGCAATCAGCGGCAGGAAGATGCCCAGCGCGTTGTACAGTGCCGGAAAATACTTATCGAGGATCATCTCGAGGATCTGCACCAGCGCGGCGATCACTCCGATAAAGGTGATGAAGTTAAGAAAGCTGAGATCCACCCCCTCAACCAGCGCGCCGTCGCGCAGCACCAGGTTATAGACCAGGTTATTGATTGGCACGGCAAGCCCCAGCACTACCGTCACCGCGACGCCGAGGCCGAAGGCGGTGGAGACCTTTTTCGACACCGCAAGAAAGGTGCACATCCCGAGGAAGAAGGCCAGCGCCATGTTCTCAACGAACACCGCGCGGACAAACAGGCTGATGTAATGAGCCATCACCGATTACTCCTTTTCCTGCTGCTCAGGCTTCCAGCTACGCAGGGCCCAGATCAGCAAACCGATAATGAAGAACGCGCTCGGCGCCAGCAGGAACAGGCCGTTCGGCTGATACCAGCCGCCGTTCTGCACCGTTTCCAGCACCGTGATACCGAACAGCTTGCCGCTACCGATAAGCTCGCGCAGGAAGCCGACGATAATTAGGATCGCGCCATAGCCGAGACCGTTGCCAATACCATCCATAAAGCTCGCCAGCGGCGGCGACTTCATGGCGTAGGCTTCGGCGCGGCCCATCACGATGCAGTTGGTGATGATAAGCCCGACGAATACCGACAGCTGTTTGGAGGTCTCATAGGCGAAAGCCCGCAGCAGCTGATCCACCACGATCACCAGCGAGGCGATGATCGCCATCTGCACGATGATGCGCACGCTATTGGGAATATGGTGGCGGATCATCGAGATAAACATGCTGGAGAACGCCGTCACCAGGGTCACCGCAATGGTCATCACGAAGGCGGTTTCCAGTTTGGTGGTTACCGCCAGTGCGGAGCAGACGCCCAGCACCTGCAGGGCGATGGGGTTATTGGCGATGAGCGGCCCCACCAGCACGCGCTTCACCTCTTTCATATCGCTCTGTTCAGCCATTATTCAGCTCTCCCTCACGAACCTTTTTCAGGAACGGACCAAAGCCCAGTTCGCCCATCCAGAAATCAAAGCTATGCTGTACGCCATTGGACGTCAGCGTGGCGCCGGATAAACCGTCAACCGCGTGGAGATCGTCTGCGCGCGCGCCGCCTTTCACCACCTTCAGCGCCGGCATGCCGTTGTCATCCAGCACCTGCTTGCCGACAAACTGCTGGCGCCAGTTCGGGTTTTCCACCTCGCCGCCCAGCCCCGGCGTTTCGCCCTGATCGTAGTAAGTAATGCCTTTTACCGTGCGGCCATCGACGTCCAGCGCCACGAAGGCATACATCATCGACCACAGGCCGTTGCCATAAATGGGCAGCACCACCTGCTCAATCTTCTGCTGCGCGTCGCGCACCAGGTAAATTTCCGCCAGATTACTGCGTCGCTTTATACCAGCCGGATCCTGACTGGCATCCAGGGCCATACTCTGCTGCGGATCCTTCAGCGCCTGAGCCTGATTAAATTTACCCGGGTCTTTCTCCAGCAGTTCGCCGGTGGCCAGATTCACCAGTCGCGGGGTAATGCGCGCCGCGAAGGTGTCCGCTACCGCATCCGCATCCATACCGGGGTGCATCAGCCCTGACACTGCCAGGATATTGCGCTGCTTATCCAACGCCCGCTGCGCCTGCTGGCGGGATTTCAGCCCCACGGCCGAGCCCGCCACCACGATGGAGCAGACCAGACAAAGCACCAGCACCACCAGCAGCGTTTTGCCGATGCTATCGTTACTTTTCTTCTCAGCCACGCGACTTCCTCCGCTTAATATTGGCCTGCACCACCAGATAATCGAACAGCGGTGCGAAGAGGTTGGCGAAGAGGATCGCCAGCATCATCCCTTCCGGATAAGCCGGGTTCACCACGCGGATCAGCACGCACATCACGCCGATCAGCACGCCGTAACTCCATTTCCCTTTATCGGTAAACGAGGCGGATACCGGGTCCGTCGCCATAAACATCATCCCGAAGGCGAAACCGCCGAGCACCAGATGCCAGTACCATGGCATAGCGAACATCGGGTTGGTGTCGGAGCCGATAACGTTAAACAGGGTGGCGGTGGCGATCATGCCGATCATTACCCCGGCGACGATGCGCCAGGACGCGACGCGGCCAAAGAGGATGATCGCCCCGCCGATGAAGATCATCAGCGTTGACACTTCGCCAATTGAGCCGGGAATATTGCCGAGGAAGGCGTCCATCCAGCTCACCGGCACGCCAGTCGCCACGTTCACCAGCGCTTCACCGCCGCCGCTGGCCCACTGGGAGAGCGGCGTGGCGCCGGAGAAACCGTCCGCCGCGGTCCATACGAGATCGCCGGAAATCTGCGCCGGATAGGCGAAGAACAGGAACGCGCGCCCCGCCAGCGCCGGGTTGAGGAAGTTGCGCCCGGTGCCGCCGAAAATCTCTTTGGCGATCACCACGCCGAAGGAGATCCCCAGCGCCGCCTGCCACAGCGGCAGCGTGGGCGGCACAATCAACGCGAAGAGAATAGAGGTAACGAAAAAACCTTCGTTAATCTCATGCTTGCGCACAATCGCGAACAGCACCTCCCAGAAGCCGCCGACGATAAAGACGGTGAGGTAGATAGGCAGGAAAAATACCGCGCCCAGGGTCATCATGCTCAGCCAGCCGGCGTCGGCACTGAAGCTCACCCCTAACCACTGGGCGACGCTGTAGTGCCAGTTGTTGGCGATCGCCTGCTGCAGCTGTTCGGCGCCGTATAGCTTGTGCAGCGCCGGAATGGTCTGCAGCCCAACGTTGTACATGCCCCAGAACATCGCCGGGAATACGGCAAACCACACGAGGATCATCATCCGCTTCAGGTCGATGGCGTCGCGCACGTGCGCCGCGCCGCGGGTTACCTGGCCCGGCGTGTAGAAGATGGTCGCCGCCGCCTCATACAGCGGGTAATATTTTTCCAGCTTGCCGCCATGCGTGAAATGCGGCTCAAGTTTCTCAATCAGGTGCTTTAAGCCCATCTCTTATCCTTCCTGCTCAATCCGGGTTAACACGCTGCGCAGCGCCGGGCCATATTCATACTTTCCAGGGCATACATAGGTGCACAGCGCCAGATCTTCTTCATCCAGCTCCAGACAGCCCAGCGCCTGAGCGCTGTCGGTGTCTCCGGCCAGCAGATCGCGCAGCAGTATGGTCGGCAGGATATCCAGAGGCATCACCCGCTCGTAGTTGCCGATCGGCACCATCGCCCGCTCGCCGCCGTTGGTATCGGTGGAAAAATGAAAGCGCTTGCGCTTGAAGAAATGGCCCAGCGTGGTGCGGGTAATCGAGAATTTCTCTTTGCCCGGCATCACCCAGCCGAAGAGCTCTTTTTCCCGCCCTTCTTTAACCACGCTCACCTGCAGATGGAAGCGCCCCAGGAAGGCGTGAGGGCCATGGGCGCGGGCGCCGCTAAGCACCGAGCCGGAAATGACCCTGTTTTCCCCCTCCTGCAACTCACCTGCCAGCAGATCCTCCAGGCTGGCGCCGAGCGTCGTTTTGACCAGCCGCGGAGATGTTACCTGCGGGCCGCCGAGCGCAATTATCCGTTCGCAGTAGAGCTCCCCGTCGAGGAAAAGCTTACCAATGGCGATCGCGTCCTGATAATTGAGGTGCCAGACCTGCTTATTCAGGCTCACCGGCTCCAGAAAGTGAATATGCGTTCCCGGCAGCCCCGCCGGGTGCGGCCCGCTGAACTGATTGAAACAGACCTGGCCGAGAGGATGACCGCCCAGCTTGCCGCCGCTGGGCTGGCAGACGTGCACTTTCCCGTCGGTCAAGCGCGTGAGCACGGTAAGACCGGCGTCGAAGGCGGCACGTTCGGCCAGAATAATCGGCTGCGGCTCCGCCGCCAGCGGATTGGTGTCCATGGCGTTAACAAAGATAGCGGCGGGCGTGCTCCCCGGGAGCGGCGTTTTGCTGAACGGTCGGGTACGCAGCGCCGTCCATTGGCCCGACGCCAGCAGCTGCTGCTGTACGGTGTCGCGCGGCAGTTCGGCCAGCGCGTCCGCGGCGTAACGGGTAAACGCCACCGCGTCATTGCCCTCGATATCAATCACCACCGACTGCAACACGCGCCGTTCGCCGCGGTGGATCGCGCTGACGATCCCGCTCGCCGGGGCGGTAAAGCAGACGCCAGGGATCTTTTTATCTTCGAACAGGATCTGACCTTTTTTGACCCGATCGCCTTCTTTAACCGCCATCGCGGGACGCATGCCAACGTACTCTTCGCCGAGTAGCGCGACGCGCTTCACCGCTGGCGCGGGAGAAATCTGCTGTAATGGCATGCCAGCTATGGGCAAATCCAGCCCTTTCGTGATTTTAATCATATCGTTAGCAGGTATCCGTAACCTCAACCCCGACGCAGGTCAGGGCCAGCTTATTGACAGAATGGCAGAGAAGAAAGGGCGAAACGGCGCCAGTAGCGCTCAGGACGGAAGAGAAGCATCCTTTCTTACTCTGATGATGAACCGGCGCAAGTGTAACATTTCGTGAGCGGCGGCTGTAGCGCAAGGGGCGATAAGTGCTTCTAAAATGCGAGCTATTGCGCAAAGTTCTCACTGTGTTTTCGTCGCTGGCAGGGTATAAAGTGAGGCTGATTTGTAAACGCCGCCACGTCGCCCTTGCGAAAAAATGCCGTGATGCTAATGTGAGCGCTCTAAATCCAGAAAACTCTGATTTCGGGTCTCTCTTGCCGTCCTGGCAATGTGGCTATTTTGTTTTATCAAGGAACAAGCAGTATGCGCAAAATCGCATTATTTATTGCGATGCTTCTGTTGCCGTGCGTGTCATTTGCCGGGCTGCTCAGCAGCAACAGCCCGACGACGCCGGTTAGCAAAGAATATAAGCAGCAATTAATGGGTTCACCGGTTTACATTGAGATCTTTAAAGAAGAGCGCATGCTCGACCTTTACGTCAAAATGGGTGAAACCTACCAGCTCCTCGACAGCTACCGGATCTGCAACTACTCCGGTGGCCTCGGTCCGAAACAGCGCCAGGGCGATTTCAAGAGTCCGGAAGGGTTCTATAACGTCACCCGCAGCCAGCTCAAACCTGACAGCCGCTTCTATAAAGCGATTAACATCGGCTTCCCGAACGCCTACGATCGCGCCCATGGTTATGAAGGGAAATACCTGATGATCCACGGCGACTGCGTCTCAGTCGGCTGCTACGCCATGACCGACAGCGGTATCGATGAGATCTTCCAGTTCGTGACCGGCGCCTTAGTCTTCGGCCAGCCAAGCGTGCAGGTGAGTATCTATCCGTTCCGCATGACCAACGCCAACATGGAACGCCACAAATACTCCTACTACGCGGATTTCTGGAAACAGCTCAAGCCAGGCTATGACTATTTCCAGCAGACCCACAAACCGCCGGTCGTATCAGTGACCGACGGCCGCTATGTGGTGAGCAAGCCGCTCAGCCACGAGGTTGTCCAGCCGCAGCTGGCCTCAAACTACACGCTCCCCGAGACAAAATAACGCCCACTCGCCTGGCATGATCTTATGCCAGGTTTCATTGGCCGTCAGCGGCTGCGTGGCGATAACCGTGACCACATCGTTGGGTGTGGTCTCGCGTTGAAAGTCGATCTCCACATCCTGGTCCAGCAGTTTTGCCACGCCGAACGGCGCTCGCCGGGTTATCCAGTGCAGATTGGTCGAGCAGAACGCCATTACGTAGCGCCCGTCCGACAGCAGCATGTTGAACACCCCTTTCTCACGTAGTTCACCCGCGAGGGTGGCGATATACTTGAAAACGCCCAGCATATTGCCCGGCGTGCGCGGATAGCGCTCGGTTAAACGGTGCAGCAGCCAGCAAAACGCCTTTTCACTGTCGGTTTCACCTACCGGATGAAAATTACCGGTTTTCAGCGACTTATAGCCTTTTAGCTGCCCATTGTGCGCATAGGTCCAGTTGCGCCCCCACAGTTCGCGGGTGAAGGGATGGGTGTTCTCCAGGGCCACCCTCCCGCGGTTGGCCTGACGAATATGGGCGACGACGGAACAGGACTTAATGGGGTAATCCTGAACCAGTTTCGCGATCGGCGACTGAAAGCTCGGCTGGGGATCCTTGAATGTGCGACAGCCTTTACCTTCATAGAAGGTGATGCCCCAGCCGTCTTTATGCGGCCCCGTCCCGCCGCCGCGCTGCACCAGCCCGGTAAAGCTAAAACAGATATCGGTTGGCACATTGGCGCTCATCCCGAGCAGTTCGCACATAGATCACCTCACCCTCACAAATCACGACGGCGCCGGAGCGAGGCCACCGTCAACAGTACACACTCACCTGCCTGTTAGCCTTTCGCCATCTCTTTTTCGATCAGCATAATCAGAATGTGGATCACTTTGATATGGATCTCCTGGATGCGGTCGGCGTAGCCAAAGTGCGGCACGCGAATTTCCACATCAGCGCTACCGGCCATTTTACCGCCGTCTTTACCGGTCAGGGTGATCACTTTCATCCCCTGCGCCCGCGCGGCCTCAATGGCCTTAATCACGTTGCCGGAGTTGCCAGACGTGGAGATACCGAGCAGCACATCGCCTGCGCGGCCAACGGATTCAACGTAGCGGGAGAACACATACTCATAGCCAAAATCATTGCTCACGCAGGAGAGGTGGCTGACGTCGGAGATCGCGATGGCCGGGTAACCCGGGCGGTTTTCGCGATAACGTCCGGTCAGCTCTTCCGCAAAATGCATCGCATCGCAATGGGAACCGCCGTTACCGCAGGACAGCACTTTCCCACCCGCCTTAAAGCTATCCGCCAGCAGGACAGCGGCACGCTGGATAGCATGGATATTGGCTTCGTCCTGCAGAAAGTTAGCCAGCGTTTCCGCGGCTTCGTTCAGTTCGTTACGAATAAGATCCTGGTACATGAGGATAATCCTTCAGTATGAGTGGAATAACCCCGGCAGTGTACCGGATAGCCGTCGAAGCGAGAAGCAGCAGGCAGCGTTATCCCTCGCTCTTTTGATTTTATGTGCCGCTTTTGCATACAACAATGTGAGCAAGGTTGTAATTATTTTGTAAACACATTGCTAAATAAAAACGCATGCACTACAACCAATACATCACAAGTGGTCAGACCTCCTACAAGCTCAGGGAGCATTTCTCTATGATGATTTTGAGTATTGTTGCAACCGTCGTTTTACTCGGCGCGCTCTTCTATCACCGGGTCAGCCTGCTGCTCAGCAGCGTGATTTTGCTCGCCTGGACCGCGGCGCTCGGCGCGGCCGGAGTGTGGAATATCTGGCTGCTGCTGCCGCTGGCGATCATACTGTTGCCGTTTAACTTTGCGCCTATGCGTAAATCCATGATTTCCGCACCGGCGTTTCGCACATTCCGCAAGGTGATGCCGCCGATGTCGCGCACGGAAAAAGAAGCCATCGACGCCGGCACCACCTGGTGGGAAGGCGATCTGTTTCGCGGCAATCCTGACTGGCAAAAGTTACATAACTATCCGCAGCCGCGGCTGACCGCCGAAGAGCAAGCTTTCCTCGACGGCCCAGTTGAAGAAGCCTGCCGGATGGCTAACGACTTCGCCATCACCCACGAAATGGCCGATTTGCCGCCGGAGCTGTGGGCCTATCTGAAAGAGCACCGCTTCTTCGCGATGATCATTAAGAAAGAGTATGGCGGACTTGAGTTCTCCGCTTACGCTCAGGCACGAGTACTGCAGAAACTCTCTGGCGTCTCCGGCATCCTGGCGATCACCGTCGGCGTCCCGAACTCGCTGGGTCCGGGCGAACTGCTGCAGCATTACGGTACCGAAGAACAGAAGAATCATTATCTGCCGCGTCTGGCACGCGGCCTGGAAATCCCTTGCTTCGCTCTCACCAGCCCGGAAGCGGGCTCTGATGCCGGCGCCATCCCGGATACCGGCGTGGTGTGCATGGGCGACTGGCAGGGTCAACAGGTGCTGGGGATGCGCCTGACCTGGAACAAACGTTATATCACGCTGGCGCCTATCGCCACCGTGCTGGGGCTGGCTTTCAAACTCTCTGACCCGGATCGTTTGCTGGGCGGAGAAGAAGAGCTGGGTATCACCTGCGCGCTGATCCCCACCTCCACCCCGGGCGTGGAAATCGGCCGTCGCCACTTCCCGCTGAATGTGCCGTTCCAGAACGGTCCAACCCGCGGCAAAGATATCTTCGTGCCTATCGATTACATCATCGGCGGCCCAAGCATGGCCGGTCAGGGCTGGCGCATGCTGGTTGAATGTCTATCGGTCGGCCGCGGTATTACTCTGCCGTCCAACGCCACCGGTGGTCTGAAATCCGTTGCCATGGCGACTGGCGCTTACGCCCATATTCGCCGCCAGTTCAAAATCTCCATCGGAAAAATGGAAGGGATTGAAGAGGCGCTGGCGCGTATCGCCGGTAACGCCTATGTGATGGACGCTGCGGCGTCGCTGATCACCTACGGCATCATGCTCGGCGAGAAACCTGCAGTGCTGTCCGCTATCGTGAAATATCACTGCACCCACCGCGGCCAGCGCTCCATTATCGACGCGATGGATATTACCGGCGGGAAAGGCATTATGCTGGGCGAAGGCAACTTCCTCGCCCGGGCCTATCAGGGCGCGCCTATCGCCATCACCGTGGAAGGCGCAAACATTCTGACCCGCAGCATGATGATCTTCGGTCAGGGGGCGATTCGCTGCCATCCGTACGTACTGGAGGAGATGGCCGCCGCGCAGAATAATGACCTGAACGCCTATGACAAGCTGCTGTTCAAACACATCGGCCATGTCGGCAGTAATAAAGTGCGGAGTTTCTGGCTGGGCCTGACCGGCGGGCGCACCAGCAGCGCGCCGACCCGTGACGCCACCCGTCGCTACTATCAGCAAATGAACCGTCTGAGCGCCAACCTGGCACTGCTGTCAGACGTCTCAATGGCGGTGCTCGGCGGCAGCCTCAAGCGACGCGAACGTATCTCCGCCCGTCTGGGGGATGTGTTAAGCCAGCTGTACCTGGCCTCGGCGGTGCTGAAACGCTATGACGATGAAGGACGCAATGAAGCCGATCTGCCGCTGGTTCACTGGGGGGTACAGGACGCGCTGCACCAGGCCGAGCAAGCCATTGACGATCTGTTGGACAATTTCCCGAACCGTCTGGTGGCAGGCGTAATGCGCCTGGTCATCTTCCCGACCGGCCGTCATCATCATGCGCCGTCGGATAGGCTGGACCACCAGGTCGCCAAAATTCTGCAGGTGCCCAGCGCCACGCGCTCCCGCATCGGTCGCGGTCAGTATCTGACGCCGAGCGAGCATAACCCGGTAGGCCTGCTGGAAGAGGCCCTGCTGGAAGTGATGGCGGCCGATCCTATCCACCAGCGGATCTGCAAAGAGTTGGGTAAAAATCTGCCGTTCACCCGTCTGGATGAGCTGGCCCACAACGCGCTGGCCAAAGGATTAATCAGTCAGGATGAGGCCGCCATTCTTATCCGTGCAGAGCATAGCCGTCTGCGCAGCATTAACGTCGACGACTTTGCGCCAGAGGAGCTGGCGACAAAGCCGGTAAAGCTGCCGGAAAAAGTTCGTAAAGTTGAAGCTGCATAATAAAACCACTACCACATCACACGCCGGGCGGGGAACTTTCCCCGCCTTTTTTTCGCCCTCTCCTCCCCTTTCGTTTCCATCAGTAGCATTTTTTTAACAAAATATTCCGCGGACCGCCGCGCGGCTGATATGGTGTTACAGTTAACCTAACCCCCTCATGAGAATGGAGTTGACCATTGTGCCTGGCCTGAAAATTTCGCTGTTGCAACAACCGCTGGTCTGGATGGACGGCCCTGCCAACCTGCGCCATTTTGATCGCCAACTGGAAGGAATTACCGGGCGCGATGTGATTGTTTTACCAGAGATGTTTACCACCGGCTTTGCCATGGAAGCGGCAAAACAGTCTTTACCCGAGGCCGACGTAGTGGAGTGGATGCATGCCCGGGCCGCGCAATCCCAGGCGCTGATTGCCGGCAGCGCTGCGCTGCAAACTGAACACGGCGCCGTTAACCGCTTCCTGCTGGTCGAGCCTGACGGTACGGTGCACCATTATGATAAACGGCACCTGTTCCGTATGGCCGATGAACATCATCACTATGAGGCCGGAAACCAGCGCGTGGTCTTTGAATGGCGTGGATGGCGGATCCTGCCGCTGGTCTGTTACGACCTGCGCTTTCCGGTATGGTCGCGTAATCAGAACGACTATGATTTGGCGCTGTATGTCGCCAACTGGCCGGCGCCGCGCTCGCTGCACTGGCAGTCGCTGCTGATCGCCCGCGCGATTGAAAACCAGGCCTATGTCGCCGGCTGTAACCGGGTTGGCACTGACGGCAACGGCCATCATTACCGCGGCGATAGTCGGATTATCAATCCCCAGGGGGAGATTATCGCCACCGCCGATCCGCATCAGGCCACTCGTCTTGATGCCGAGCTGTCGCTGAGCGCCCTTCAGGAATATCGTGAAAAATTCCCCGCCTGGCGCGATGCCGATCCTTTCACGATCGGCTAATCACCCTTCGGGAGCCGCTGCGCTCCCTTTTTATTCCACCACGATCCGCACAGCACAGTAGACCAATAACGCTGCCAGCATCCAGTTCAGTTGCCGCCCGTACAGCAAAAACAGGCGCTGAAACAGATGCCCCGCCAGCGCCCAGCACAGATTTCCCAGCGCGCCAATCGCCGCCAGCAGCAGACTCACGCTGATAAGCCAAACAGGCTCGCGAGTAACGGGCAGAACAAAGGTAGAAAGCGCGGTGATGCCATACAGAATAATTTTAACGTTGACGAACTGTAGCCCCAGACTTGCCCAAAAGCCTACCGGTTCTGCACTCGGCGTCCCTGTCGCCGGTTTGCTTTTGGCAATCTGCCAGGCCAGCCACAGGATGTACGCCGCGCCAATCCATCCCAATACCAGGGTAAAGCGTGAGTCGAGTTCAACCAGCGAAAAGGTTAAAGCCGCGCAAATCAGCATAGTGATAATAAACCCGACGCTCATCCCGGCCAGCACCCGCAGGCTGCGGCGTAGACCATGGGAGGTGACGCTGCTCAGCGCCAGGATATTGTTGGGCCCGGGTGTCAGGGCGGTGATCAAAGTGTAAGTTAAAAAGGCGCTAATCAGGGTAGGTGTCACGGGTTTTCTCCTCTTGTCTGGCAGACACTACCCGAAGCTGATAATTTAAAAAAATGAATATTTTTTCATTCTCGCTTCGATAACATCGATACAAAGAGGAAATATGGATCTGCGACGCTTCATCACCTTCAAAACTGTTGTCGAAGAAGGTTCCTTTCTGCGCGCGGCGCAGAAACTATGCTGCACTCAGTCCACCGTGACTTTTCATATCCAGCAGCTGGAGCAGGAGCTTGCCATCCCGCTATTTGAGAAAATCGGCCGGCGGATGTGTCTCACCGCCGCCGGTAAGAAGCTCCTGCCGCATGTCTACGACCTGACTAAAGTGATGGCCTCGATTCGTCAGGCGGCACGCCAGGACGATGAGCCCGGCGGCGAACTTCGCGTCGCCACTGGCGAAACGCTGCTGGCGTATAAAATGCCGCGGGTGCTGCAGCGTTTTAAGCAACGCGCTCCGAAAGTGCGCCTGTCGCTGCAGTCGCTCAACTGCTACAGCATCCGCGATGCGCTGCTTGCCGACGAGGTCGATTTGGGGGTGTTTTACCGGGTGGGTAACGATGACGCGCTCACGATAATGGAGCTTGGCCAGCAGTCGCTGGCGCTGGTCGCATCGATCGAGCAGGCGCCGGTAGACTTCATGTGCCCGCGGCAGCATATCCCGCTGAGCTTTATCATCAACGAACCCCAGTGCGTGTTCCGGCAGATTTTTGAAAGCACCCTGCGCCAACGCGAAATTACTCTGGAGAACACTATTGAGCTGTGGAGTATTGAGAGTATCAAGCAGTGCGTGGCGGGAAATCTGGGAGTGAGTTTTCTGCCACGCTTTGCGGTGGAGGACGAGCTCAAGCGCGGGACGCTGGTTGAGCTGCCATTCAGCGAGACGCCGTTGACGATCCATGCGCTCTGCGCCCACCATGCCGGGAAGGCTATCAGTCCGGCGATGCGGGTATTTATGCAGTGCATGCAGGAGGAACAAGAGGCGCGCTGAAATTCGGCGACGAAAACGACGAAAGCCTGAATCATTGCTGATTCAGGCTTTCTGAATAGTGGCGGAACGGACGGGACTCGAACCCGCGACCCCCTGCGTGACAGGCAGGTATTCTAACCGACTGAACTACCGCTCCGCGTTGTTGTTCCGTTGGGAACGAGGCGAATATTACGGATTCCCCTCTACCCCGTCAACGCTTTTTCTACCATTTTGAATCGTTTGCTGCAAAAATCACCCAACCGCCTACTTTTAATTCATTTTAGTGGCTATCAGGCACGCCACAGGCAGCTTCCGCCTTTCTTTTGTACCAGGTCGAGGCGGGATTCATGGTTCGCCAGTTCTTCATCTGAGGCATAAACCACGCGTAACTGACTGCCGGCGCGGACGACGCGCTGAATTCCCATCTCTCCCGCCTGCTGCTGGCTTTCGCCTTCCATAGAGAACGCCATCGAAGTCTGGCCGCCGGTCATCATCAAATAGACATCGGCAAGGATCTGGGCATCGAGCAACGCCCCGTGCAGCGTACGCTTGCTGTTGTCTATTTCGTAACGCGAACATAGCGCATCGAGGCTGTTGCGCTTGCCTGGAAACATTTTCCGCGCCAGCGCCAAACTGTCGGTTATTTTACAAAAGGTCTCGGTTTTTCCGATGCCGCGGTTTAGCTTACTGAATTCATAATCCATAAAGCCGATATCGAACGAGGCGTTATGGATCACCAGCTCCGCGCCGCGGATGTAATCCATAAACTCATCAGCCACGTCGGCAAAGGTAGGTTTATCCAGCAGGAACTCATCGGCGATCCCGTGTACGCCGAATGCTTCAGGATCCACCAGCCGATCGGGCTTCAGATAGACGTGAAAATTGTTACCGGTCAGGCGGCGGTTGATCACCTCCACGGCGCCGATCTCAATGATCTTGTGTCCTTCGTAGTGTGCCCCGATCTGGTTCATACCGGTGGTTTCGGTATCGAGAACAATCTGGCGCGTAATTGCAGTGCTCATAGCGGTCATTTATGTCAGACTTATCGTTTACAAATCGATTTCAATTACAGGAAGTCTACCAGAGATGCTCAAACAGGTAGAAATTTTCACCGACGGCTCTTGCCTGGGTAATCCAGGACCTGGCGGCTACGGCGCCATCATGCGCTACCGCCAGCACGAAAAAACCTTCAGCGCTGGCTACCGTCTGACCACCAATAACCGCATGGAACTGATGGCGGCAATTGTTGCCCTGGAAGCGTTAAAAGAGCATTGCGAAGTAGTGCTCAGCACTGACAGCCAGTATGTTCGTCAGGGGATCACCCAGTGGATCCACAACTGGAAAAAGCGCGGCTGGAAAACGGCAGAGAAAAAGCCGGTGAAAAATGTCGACCTCTGGCAGCGGCTGGACGCCGCGCTTGGCCAGCATAAAATTAAATGGGAATGGGTAAAGGGCCACGCCGGCCATCCTGAAAATGAACGCTGCGACGAGTTGGCGCGCGCGGCGGCCTCCCACCCCACACTGGACGATGTCGGCTACCTGCCTGAGAGTTAATTCTGCCCTTTGCGCCACTGCCGGGTGGCGCCCACCGCCGGCCGCAGCTGAGTTTTCGCTTTGCCGGATTTCATCGGATTGAGCGTCAGCGGAATGGTCCGTTTGCGGGCGACAATCAATTGCAAACAGCCCAGCGCCGGCAGATGGGTGCTCAACAATTTGCCGCCATGGCGCGACCAGGGCAAAACCTGGTAACGTCCATAGTGCAGCACTTCAAAGTTGAGCAGCGCCAGCCAGTCCAGCTGGCGCATCAGCGTAAACATACGGCTATTATAAGGCGTTCCTTTGCGCAGGACCGGCACCAGCTTACGCAACCCCATCAGGCTGACCGGATTAAACCCGGTCAGGATCATCCAGCCATCATCGATCAGTACACGATCGGCTTCCCGCAGCAGACGATGCGGATCGCTACACCACGGCAGGGTGTGCGCCAGCAGGCAGGCGTCAACGGACTTTTCGGCAAAGGGTAAATGCAGCGGGTCAGCCCGGACCTGCATTGGATTTCCCGCCAGCGAGACATTCACCTGGTGCGAGATGGCGCAAGCTTCGGTATTGATTTCCGCGCTCAGATTGCCAATCTTAAGCAGATGAAAGCCATATAATTTAGCCAGCCACGGTTTCATCTGCTGCTCCAGCGTTTCGCGATAGTATTCGCCCCACGGCATACTGGACCAATGCTCAGGCGCTGTCACTGTGTGAGGTATCCTTGCCGGCTTCATTGCCACCTTCCGCTACGCTTTAGAGGTAATTTATGAATCTTATCAGTATTCCCGCGTTTCAGGACAACTACATCTGGGTTCTCAGTGAGAATAACGGCCGCTGCATCATCGTAGATCCAGGCGAAGCCGCGCCGGTTCTGGCGGCCATCGAGGAAAACCAGTGGCAGCCCGAGGCTATTTTATTGACCCATCATCATCAGGATCACGTCGGCGGCGTAAAACAATTACGTGAAAAATTCCCTTCTATAGTGGTTTACGGGCCAGCGGAAACCCAGGATAAAGGCGTCACTCAGGTGGTAGGCGATGGCGATCGGCTGTCAATTCTCGGGCACGATTTTTCCATTTTCTCTACGCCAGGTCACACATTAGGACATATCTGTTACTACAGCGAACCTTATCTGTTCTGTGGCGATACGATGTTTTCCGGCGGCTGCGGAAGGCTGTTCGAAGGTACAGCAGAGCAGATGTATCAATCATTTATGAAAATTAATGCCCTTCCTGAAGAAACCCTCATATGTTGCGCACATGAATATACGTTAGCGAATATGAAGTTTGCATTGAGTATCCTGCCAGATGATAGGGACATAAACGATTACTATCATAAAGTTAATGAGTTACGTGCAAAAAAACAAAAAACACTACCCGTAACTCTGAAAAATGAGCGGCGTATAAATTTATTTTTACGCGTAAATGATATTGATTTAATTGACAAAATTAACAAAGAAACAAATTTGCAACACTCTGTGGCGCGATTTGCATGGTTAAGGTCAAAGAAAGATGACTTCTGATATTTAATTCTTGTCATCGGCCAACTTCGCCGTTATCCTTGGTCGTCTTTTAAGCAACTATTGACACACACATGAAGGCACGAGCGATATTACTCGCCTCTGTCCTGCTGGTGGGGTGCCAGGCGTCTAAGCACGACGGCACCGTCGAACAGCGAGCACAGAGCCTTTCTGCGGCTGGTCAAGGGGAAGCAGGCAAGTTCACAAGTCAAGCGCGCTGGTTAGATGATGGAACCTTCTACGCGCAAGACCAGGATCTGTGGACTTCCATAGGCGACGAGCTAAAGATGGGAATACCGGATAATCCCCGGATTCGCGAACAGAAACAGAAGTACTTAAGAAATAAGAGCTATCTCCACGATGTAACTTTACGGGCAGAGCCGTATATGTACTGGATAGCCGGGCAGGTTAAGAAACGTAACATGCCAATGGAACTGGTATTACTACCCATAGTGGAGAGCGCTTTTGACCCACACGCGACGTCTGGCGCCAATGCCGCAGGCATTTGGCAGATCATTCCGAGCACAGGGCGCAATTATGGTTTAAAACAGACCCGCAGTTACGATGCGCGTCGTGATGTCGTCGCGTCTACTACCGCGGCGCTGGACATGATGCAACGTCTGAACAAAATGTTCGACGGCGACTGGTTGTTAACGGTCGCAGCCTATAACAGCGGCGAAGGCCGGGTCATGAAGGCAGTAAAAGCGAACCGTTCGCGTGGCAAACCCACCGATTTCTGGTCGCTGTCTCTGCCGCATGAAACGAAAATCTACGTCCCGAAAATGCTGGCATTGAGCGACATTCTCAAAAACAGCAAACGTTACGGCGTAAAGCTGCCTACGGCTGATGAAAGCCGTGCGCTGGCGCGCGTTCGCCTCGACAGTCCGGTTGATATTTCTCAGCTCGCGGACATGGCCGGTATGCCGGTCAGCAAGCTGAAGACGTTCAATGCGGGCGTAAAAGGGTCAACGCTGGGCGCGAGCGGGCCAAAGTACGTCATGGTGCCGCAGAAGCACGCCGCACAGCTGCGTGAATCGCTGGCCTCTGGCGACATTGCCGCCGTGCAGCCGACGCAGCTCGCAGACAATACGCCGCTGACCAGCCGTAGCTATAAGGTGCGTTCCGGCGACACCATTTCCGGGATAGCTTCCCGTCTTGGTGTGACGACCCGCGATCTGCAGCAGTGGAATAACCTGCGCGGCTCTGGATTAAAGGTTGGGCAGAATCTGGTTATTGGCGCAGGCAGCAGCGCCCAGCGTCTGGCGAACAACAGCGATAGCATCACCTATCGCGTTCGTAAAGGCGATTCGCTGTCGAGCATCGCCAAACGTCACGGCGTTAATATTCGCGACGTGATGCGCTGGAACAGCGATACCGACAACCTGCGCCCAGGCGATCAGCTAACGTTGTTTGTGAAAAACAGCGATCGACCAGAGTCCTGATACCTCTGGTTCGACAAAAAGGCACCGACTTCCCCGGTGCCTTTTTTATTGCCTAAATTAAACCGCTTTATGCGCTTCGAACAGAATGGTATCGCTGGTAAACGATCCGTCCTCCTGTAACTCGAAGTACGCTTTGACCTCCGCCGAAGCGCTCTGCTGATATAAGCGAATCGCCTCCACCAGCGGCTCAGGAGTACGCATCCGCGCCACCCATGAACTGAACTCCAGCGGCAGGCGATCGGTCAACAACTGGTTAACCACCAGCCCCGCTTCAGTCGCCAGCGTCAACCACTCGCCGCTGGAATAATTACGCACATGCGAGGTGTCGCGCAGGGCTTCCACCGTCTGCAGCCAGACATCACCTACCGGATGACCCGGCGACATCACGTCCATCACGATAATCACCCCGCCCGGCTTGAGAACACGTTTCACCTCACGCAGCGCCTGGCCAACGTCATGCCAGTGGTGAGCAGAGTAGCGGCTAATCACCACATCAAAGCTGGCATCAGCGAACGGCAGCGTTTCGGCGTACCCCTGCTGGGTCACGATATTGCTAAAACCTTTCTCCTTTGCCGCGGCGGCAACGACCTCCAGCATCTGGCTCGATAAATCATAGGCGGTCACCTCGGTAACCTGTCCCGCCGCGGTAAAGCTGGCGTGCCCTGCCCCGCAGCCCATATCCAGCACTTTCGCCTGAGGAAAATCAGCCAGCCGTTCCGCCAGCCGCTGCAGATCGCGACCAGAGGCGTGTACGGCGCTGGTCAGATAGGCGCTGGCCTGGGAGCCGAACTGCTTTTCGACGTTGTCATGGTGAGAGCGTGTTGTCATGTTGTCTTGTCCTTACGGTTTTTTTTGAGTAATAAAAGGCAGCACCATGCATGGTCAGGCCTGCCCCATGGCAGGCCTGACCAACCTTAAATTAATCAGGCTTGCCGGGACTGAATTCGACTAGTAGCGGGTTGTGGTCGGAGGCGCGGGTCACCAGCACGGAAGCATCGTGCACGCTTAACCCACGGTAGAACACAAAATCGAGGGGACGACCAAACGCGCGGCGGCGCTGATCGTCTGAGAAACGAACTTCGCGTAACGACATCTCACGCGCAAAGCGGTACAGCGCATTCATCCGCGGCCGGCTCCAGGCATTGAAGTCGCCGGCCATGATCACCGGCCCGCTGTGATGGGCGATCTGATCGCCAATTGGCAGCAGCTGTTTGCTGTAGACGTCGACGCCAAGGCTAAAGTTGACGGCATGGATATTGACTACCATCAACAACCGCGCATCCGGCAGCGGATAAACGGTCACTAACGCCGATTTCGGCAATCGCAAAATAGGCTCGCGCTCGCGCAGCGGACAGCAATAGATGGGGTGCGCGGAGGCCAGCGTCATTACGCCGGAAGGATGCTGCGGCAATACCAGCGCCGGCACCTGATCGGCGGCCAGATAGTTTGAAGTCGCGAACCGGACCAGTTCTGGGGTGGTTTGCGCCTCCTGCAACAGGACCAAATGCGCATCTTTGCCGAAATTTTTGAGGATCGACTGCCACTCTGCGCGCTGCTGCTTGAAGATATTCCATACCAGCACGCGGATCTTCTCATCGCTGCTTAATGGCGTACCGGCGGGATAAACCGGACTCACGCCCGCAAACGCCCCCGGAGGCAATATTCTCTCCGCAGGTTGTCCGGCGACATAGCGCATGGCGTAGGTGTTCTTTCGCAATTTGGGCATTAATCCTCGATAACAGAAACCAGCCCGACGACGACTGGTTATTCTGTTATAGGGATTTTCCCATACACTTTCAATGCAAATTGCGAGAAACCCTTAGCCTTCGGGAGAAAGCGCTGCCGAACGGCGTGGCAATTTATCTAAACGTCCGCTCAGGACCACCAACAGCAAAGCGACCAGCACAATCATCGCGCCAATCCACGGCGTCTGCGCCAGACCGTACCGCTCGACCGTCTGTCCGCCGACGATGGACCCCAGAGCAATGCCGACGTTAAAGGCGGCAATATTCAGGCCGGAAGCGACGTCGACGGCGCCAGGCGTGTACTGTTCGGCTTTTTGCACCACATACACCTGCAAACCCGGCACGTTGCCGAAGGCGAAGATGCCCATCACCAGTACCGTTGCCAGCGCGGCATAGTGAACGCTGGCGGTCAACTGGAAGACCAGCAGCAGCACCACCAGCGCGGCGAAGATAAACTTCAGCGCGGAGACGGCGCCATGCTTATCGGCCAGTTTGCCCCCCCACACATTACCGATAGCGACCGAGACACCATAGCCCAGCAGGATCCAGCTCACCGCTGACGGACTGAAACCGGCCAGCTCCTGCATCATCGGCGCAAGGAAGGTAAAGGCGGTAAACACGCCGCCGTAGCCCAGCGCGGTAATGGCGTAGATCATCAGCAGGCGAGGATGAGTTAATACTTTCATCTGATCGCGCAGGCTGGCGCTGGCGCGGCCCGGAATATTATTCGGCACCAGAAGCAGACTGCTGATTAGCGCAATCACCCCGAGAATCGATACCGCGAGGAAGGTTTCCCGCCAGCCGAAATGCTGGCCAATAAAGGTGCCAAAGGGAACGCCGGTCACCAGCGCGACCGTCAGGCCACCGAACATAATGGCGATGGCCGAGGCTGCTTTCTCTTTTGCCACCAGGCTGGTAGCAATTGTCGAGCCAATAGAGAAGAACACGCCGTGTGCCAGGCCGGTCAGCAGTCGCGCCAGGATCAGCGTTTCATAGCCCGGGGCCTGCCAGGCCAGCACATTACCCGCCGTAAACAGGACCATCAACGCCAGCAGCAGCTGTTTACGCGGCATACGCCCGGTCAACGCCGTCAGTACCGGGGCGCCGATCGCCACGCCCAGCGCGTAGATAGAGACCAGCAGTCCCGCCGAAGGCAGGGAGATAGAGAGTTGCTGGGCAATCGTCGGGACCAGGCCGACAATCACAAATTCAGTGGTGCCAATTGCGAAGGCACCGATGGTTAAGGCAAATAGCGCCAGTGGCATAATTTACTCCGTAGCATCAGGATTAAGATGACACGTAGTATGAAGGGTTGTATAAATAACAAAAACTATCAAAGTATCAATAGAATTTTGCTATAGGTGCAATAATGAGAGCCACATCAGAGGAGATCGCCATCTTTGTGGCGGTGGTGGAAAGCGGGAGTTTCAGCCGGGCGGCCGAGCAGCTCGGACAGGCCAACTCCGCCGTCAGCCGGGCGGTCAAAAAGCTGGAATCAAAGCTAGGCGTAAGCCTGCTCAATCGGACCACCCGCCAGCTCAGCCTGACAGAAGAAGGCGAGCGCTATTTTCGCCGGATGCAGGTGGTCTTGCAGGAAATGGCGGCGGCAGAGAACGATCTGCTGGAGACGCGCACGACGCCGCGGGGCCTGCTGCGGGTAGATGCCGCGACGCCGGTGATGCTGCATTTTCTCATGCCGCTGGTGAAGTCATTTCGCGAACGCTACCCGGAAATGACGCTGTCGCTCGTCTCGTCTGAGACGTTTATCAATCTGATTGAACGGAAAGTGGATGTGGCCATTCGGGCCGGGACCTTAACGGATTCCAGCCTGCGCGCCCGACCGCTGTTTACCAGCTATCGTAAGATCGTCGCCTCGCCCGACTATGTCGCGCGCTACGGTATGCCGCAGCATCCATCCGATCTGAAACAGCATCACTGCCTCGGCTTCACCGAGCCGGTATCGCTGAATACCTGGCCGGTCTCCTGTTGCGATGGCCAGCTGTTAGAGATCGAAGCGGCGGTGTCATCCAATAGCGGCGAAACGCTCAAGCAGCTGTGCCTGACCGGCAACGGTATTGCCTGCCTGTCGGATTACATGGTGGATAAAGAGATTGCCAGCGGAGAGTTTGTCGAGCTACTGGCCGATAAGCGCTTACCGGTGGAAATGCCTTTCAGTGCCGTCTATTACAGCGACCGGGCGGTCAGCACTCGCATCAGGGCATTTATTGATTTTCTGAGCGACCACGTAAAACAGCTCCCGAAGGAGCTGTCGTAATACCTTCTCGGGCGGCAGGGCGAACGGCATACCGGTAGCGAGTGATTAATCCCACTGCGGCGCCAGACCTTCCGGGCTCACCAGCCGATCGTTGCAATCCAGCGCAGCGATCGCCTGTCGATCTTCATCATCCAACTGCAGATCCAGCGCCTTCAGGTTGCTGGCCAGGTTATCACGCTTCGTCGAGGACGGGATCACCGCATACCCCTCGCCCATCGCCCATGCCAGGATAACCTGCGCCGGAGTCGCATTATGTTTCGCCGCGATACGGGCAATCACTTCATCTTTCAGCGCCTTACCATAAGCCAGCGTCATGTAAGAGGTGATGTGGATGCCGTGCTCACGTGCCCAGTCGACGACTTTACGGTTTTGCAGATACGGCGAGAGTTCAATCTGGTTGGTCGCAATGTTTTCAGCGCCAACGGCGGCAATCGCGCGCTCCATCAGTGGAATAGTGAAGTTGGAGATACCAATCTGACGGGTCAGACCCAGCTTCTTCGCTTCCATCAAGGCTGCCATAAACTCTTCAACGGCAACCGCATCGTTCGGTGCCGGCCAGTGGATGAGCGTCAGGTCAACATAGTCCGTGCGCAGCTTCTGCAGACTTTCTTGCAGGCTGGCGATGAGTTTGTCTTTGCTCAGGTTCTCGATCCAGATTTTGGTAGTGATGAACAGCTCATCACGCGGCACGCCGCTTTCGGCGATAGCCTGACCCACCGCGGCTTCGTTGTCATAGATTTGCGCGGTGTCGATAGCACGATAGCCCAGCTCCAGCGCGGTTTTTACGGATGCGATAACAACATCATCTTTCAGACGGAAGGTGCCAAGACCAAATGCAGGGATTGCCATGATTTTCCTCGTTATTTCTTCATTTCGGTTAACGGATGAAATTATGGCTGATGGTGTGGAGGGGAAAAAGAGCGATTAATGCAGAGGATTTTTGCTGAATTAGCAATAATAGAGAACAGATCAAACAAAAAAGCCCTGAGCAAATGCTCAGGGCTCTTAATAAGTGGCGGAACGGACGGGACTCGAACCCGCGACCCCCTGCGTGACAGGCAGGTATTCTAACCGACTGAACTACCGCTCCACCGAATTTCTTCGCTTTATTACCACCGGTTGTCACCCCGGCTTACTGCAATTTGATGCCTGGCAGTTCCCTACTCTCACATGGGGAGACCCCACACTACCATCGGCGCTACGGCGTTTCACTTCTGAGTTCGGCATGGGGTCAGGTGGGACCACCGCGCTAGTGCCGCCAGGCAAATTCTGTTTTATCAACACGTCTCACCAACGTATCGATTAATCTGTATCAGAGCTGAAAATTCTCTCAAATCCGCCAAAACATCTTCGGCGTTGTAAGGTTAAGCCTCACGGTTCATTAGTACCGGTTAGCTCAACGCATCGCTGCGCTTACACACCCGGCCTATCAACGTCGTCGTCTTCAACGTTCCTTCAGGAGACTTAAAGTCTCAGGGAGAACTCATCTCGGGGCAAGTTTCGTGCTTAGATGCTTTCAGCACTTATCTCTTCCGCATTTAGCTACCGGGCAGTGCCATTGGCATGACAACCCGAACACCAGTGATGCGTCCACTCCGGTCCTCTCGTACTAGGAGCAGCCCCCCTCAATTCTCCAGCGCCCACGGCAGATAGGGACCGAACTGTCTCACGACGTTCTAAACCCAGCTCGCGTACCACTTTAAATGGCGAACAGCCATACCCTTGGGACCTACTTCAGCCCCAGGATGTGATGAGCCGACATCGAGGTGCCAAACACCGCCGTCGATATGAACTCTTGGGCGGTATCAGCCTGTTATCCCCGGAGTACCTTTTATCCGTTGAGCGATGGCCCTTCCATTCAGAACCACCGGATCACTATGACCTGCTTTCGCACCTGCTCGCGCCGTCACGCTCGCAGTCAAGCTAGCTTATGCCATTGCACTAACCTCCTGATGTCCGACCAGGATTAGCTAACCTTCGTGCTCCTCCGTTACGCTTTGGGAGGAGACCGCCCCAGTCAAACTACCCACCAGACACTGTCCGCAACCCCGATAAGGGGCCAACGTTAGAACATCAAACATTAAAGGGTGGTATTTCAAGGTTGGCTCCACGCAGACTGGCGTCCACGCTTCAAAGCCTCCCACCTATCCTACACATCAAGGCTCAATGTTCAGTGTCAAGCTATAGTAAAGGTTCACGGGGTCTTTCCGTCTTGCCGCGGGTACACTGCATCTTCACAGCGAGTTCAATTTCACTGAGTCTCGGGTGGAGACAGCCTGGCCATCATTACGCCATTCGTGCAGGTCGGAACTTACCCGACAAGGAATTTCGCTACCTTAGGACCGTTATAGTTACGGCCGCCGTTTACCGGGGCTTCGATCAAGAGCTTCTCCTTACGGATAACCCCATCAATTAACCTTCCGGCACCGGGCAGGCGTCACACCGTATACGTCCACTTTCGTGTTTGCACAGTGCTGTGTTTTTAATAAACAGTTGCAGCCAGCTGGTATCTTCGACTGGTCTCAGCTCCATCCGCAGGGACTTCACCTACACACCAGCGTGCCTTCTCCCGAAGTTACGGCACCATTTTGCCTAGTTCCTTCACCCGAGTTCTCTCAAGCGCCTTGGTATTCTCTACCTGACCACCTGTGTCGGTTTGGGGTACGATTTAATGTTACCTGATGCTTAGAGGCTTTTCCTGGAAGCAGGGCATTTGTTACTTCAGCACCGTAGTGCCTCGTCATCACACCTCAGCCTTGATTATCCGGATTTGCCTGGACAACCAGCCTACATGCTTAAACCGGGACAACCGTCGCCCGGCTAACATAGCCTTCTCCGTCCCCCCTTCGCAGTAACACCAAGTACAGGAATATTAACCTGTTTCCCATCGACTACGCCTTTCGGCCTCGCCTTAGGGGTCGACTCACCCTGCCCCGATTAACGTTGGACAGGAACCCTTGGTCTTCCGGCGAGCGGGCTTTTCACCCGCTTTATCGTTACTTATGTCAGCATTCGCACTTCTGATACCTCCAGCATGCCTCACAGCACACCTTCGCAGGCTTACAGAACGCTCCCCTACCCAACAACACATAGTGTCGCTGCCGCAGCTTCGGTGCATGGTTTAGCCCCGTTACATCTTCCGCGCAGGCCGACTCGACCAGTGAGCTATTACGCTTTCTTTAAATGATGGCTGCTTCTAAGCCAACATCCTGGCTGTCTGTGCCTTCCCACATCGTTTCCCACTTAACCATGACTTTGGGACCTTAGCTGGCGGTCTGGGTTGTTTCCCTCTTCACGACGGACGTTAGCACCCGCCGTGTGTCTCCCGTGATAACATTCTTCGGTATTCGTAGTTTGCATCGGGTTGGTAAGTCGGGATGACCCCCTAGCCGAAACAGTGCTCTACCCCCGAAGATGAGTTCACGAGGCGCTACCTAAATAGCTTTCGGGGAGAACCAGCTATCTCCCGGTTTGATTGGCCTTTCACCCCCAGCCACAAGTCATCCGCTAATTTTTCAACATTAGTCGGTTCGGTCCTCCAGTTAGTGTTACCCAACCTTCAACCTGCCCATGGCTAGATCACCGGGTTTCGGGTCTATACCCTGCAACTTAACGCCCAGTTAAGACTCGGTTTCCCTGCGGCTCCCCTATACGGTTAACCTTGCTACAGAATATAAGTCGCTGACCCATTATACAAAAGGTACGCAGTCACACCATAAAGGTGCTCCCACTGCTTGTACGTACACGGTTTCAGGTTCTTTTTCACTCCCCTCGCCGGGGTTCTTTTCGCCTTTCCCTCACGGTACTGGTTCACTATCGGTCAGTCAGGAGTATTTAGCCTTGGAGGATGGTCCCCCCATATTCAGACAGGATACCACGTGTCCCGCCCTACTCTTCGAGTTCACAGCCTGTGCATTTTGGTGTACGGGACTATCACCCTGTACCGTCGGACTTTCCAGACCGTTCCACTAACACACAAGCTGATTCAGACTCTGGGCTGCTCCCCGTTCGCTCGCCGCTACTGGGGGAATCTCGGTTGATTTCTTTTCCTCGGGGTACTTAGATGTTTCAGTTCCCCCGGTTCGCCTCGTTAACCTATGTATTCAGTTAACGATAGTGCAACGAATTGCACTGGGTTTCCCCATTCGGACATCGCCGGCTGTAACGGTTCATATCACCTTACCGACGCTTTTCGCAGATTAGCACGTCCTTCATCGCCTCTGACTGCCAGGGCATCCACCGTGTACGCTTAGTCGCTTAACCTCACAACCCGAAGATGTTTCACTTCTGATTGCGAAAATTTGAGAGACTCGAACACACATTAATTGTGTGTCGTTTCAATTTTCAGCTTGATCCAGATTTTTAAAGAGCAAAACTTCGCAGTGCACCTTTTCAGGTTCACTCTGAAGTTTTCTTGTGTTCGCAGTAAAGATGGTGGAGCTATGCGGGATCGAACCGCAGACCTCCTGCGTGCAAAGCAGGCGCTCTCCCAGCTGAGCTATAGCCCCATCGAATGAATCTCTTTAACCTTAATTCGTTTTCGGGCGCGGCGTGGTGAAGCGAAGCATACTGAAGTATGCGAGCTTTGCCACAACAAAGCACGAGAGCGAATTTGGTAGGCCTGAGTGGACTTGAACCACCGACCTCACCCTTATCAGGGGTGCGCTCTAACCACCTGAGCTACAAGCCTGCAGAGATTACTTACTGCTCTATTTTCATCAGACAATCTGTGTGAGCACTACAAAGGCAGGTTCTTTAAGGTAAGGAGGTGATCCAACCGCAGGTTCCCCTACGGTTACCTTGTTACGACTTCACCCCAGTCATGAATCACAAAGTGGTAAGCGCCCTCCCGAAGGTTAAGCTACCTACTTCTTTTGCAACCCACTCCCATGGTGTGACGGGCGGTGTGTACAAGGCCCGGGAACGTATTCACCGTAGCATTCTGATCTACGATTACTAGCGATTCCGACTTCATGGAGTCGAGTTGCAGACTCCAATCCGGACTACGACATACTTTATGAGGTCCGCTTGCTCTCGCGAGGTCGCTTCTCTTTGTATATGCCATTGTAGCACGTGTGTAGCCCTGGTCGTAAGGGCCATGATGACTTGACGTCATCCCCACCTTCCTCCAGTTTATCACTGGCAGTCTCCTTTGAGTTCCCGGCCGAACCGCTGGCAACAAAGGATAAGGGTTGCGCTCGTTGCGGGACTTAACCCAACATTTCACAACACGAGCTGACGACAGCCATGCAGCACCTGTCTCACAGCTCCCGAAGGCACCAATCCATCTCTGGAAAGTTCTGTGGATGTCAAGACCAGGTAAGGTTCTTCGCGTTGCATCGAATTAAACCACATGCTCCACCGCTTGTGCGGGCCCCCGTCAATTCATTTGAGTTTTAACCTTGCGGCCGTACTCCCCAGGCGGTCGATTTAACGCGTTAGCTCCGGAAGCCACGCCTCAAGGGCACAACCTCCAAATCGACATCGTTTACGGCGTGGACTACCAGGGTATCTAATCCTGTTTGCTCCCCACGCTTTCGCACCTGAGCGTCAGTCTTTGTCCAGGGGGCCGCCTTCGCCACCGGTATTCCTCCAGATCTCTACGCATTTCACCGCTACACCTGGAATTCTACCCCCCTCTACAAGACTCTAGCCTGCCAGTTTCGAATGCAGTTCCCAGGTTGAGCCCGGGGATTTCACATCCGACTTGACAGACCGCCTGCGTGCGCTTTACGCCCAGTAATTCCGATTAACGCTTGCACCCTCCGTATTACCGCGGCTGCTGGCACGGAGTTAGCCGGTGCTTCTTCTGCGGGTAACGTCAATCGCCAAGGTTATTAACCTTAACGCCTTCCTCCCCGCTGAAAGTGCTTTACAACCCGAAGGCCTTCTTCACACACGCGGCATGGCTGCATCAGGCTTGCGCCCATTGTGCAATATTCCCCACTGCTGCCTCCCGTAGGAGTCTGGACCGTGTCTCAGTTCCAGTGTGGCTGGTCATCCTCTCAGACCAGCTAGGGATCGTCGCCTAGGTGAGCCGTTACCCCACCTACTAGCTAATCCCATCTGGGCACATCTGATGGCATGAGGCCCGAAGGTCCCCCACTTTGGTCTTGCGACGTTATGCGGTATTAGCTACCGTTTCCAGTAGTTATCCCCCTCCATCAGGCAGTTTCCCAGACATTACTCACCCGTCCGCCGCTCGTCACCCGAGAGCAAGCTCTCTGTGCTACCGCTCGACTTGCATGTGTTAGGCCTGCCGCCAGCGTTCAATCTGAGCCATGATCAAACTCTTCAATTTAAGTTTGATGCTCAAAGAATTAAACTTCGTAATGAATTACGTGTTCACTCTTGAGACTTGGTATTCATTTTTCGTCCGAGGACGTTAAGAATCCATGTCACTTTGAGTGCCCACACAGATTGTCTGATAAATTGTTAAAGAGCAGTTGCGACGCGCTTTAGCGCTCTGTCGCGAGGTGGCGTATATTACGCTTTCCTCTTTCAGAGTCAACCCGTTTTTCAGGATTTTTCTCTGCAACCGAACCGGCTGTTTGTGTGAAGTGATTCACATCTGCCGTGTCGATGGAGGCGCATTATAGGGAGCTCTCCGGGAATGACAAGCGGAAAAATACAATTTTATTTCAACCGCTCATCTTTTAAACGCAGCGCTTATTTTTGCTGCTTTTTAATCGCCGCCGGCAGCTCTGCCAGGCTATTTAGCACCCAATCCGCCGCTTTTTCCGCTTCTTCAGTCAGGGGTTTACCGGTGCGCACCAGTACTTTAGTCCCGACATCCGCAGCCGCTGCCGCCTGCATATCTTCCAGTTTGTCCCCTACCATATAAGAAGCAGCCATATCGATATGCAGATAGTCGCGGGCGGAAATCAGCATCCCCGGATGCGGTTTACGACAATCACAGGTCTGACGGTACTCCTCAACCGCACCCTGCGGGTGATGCGGGCAATAGTAGATACCGTCGAGGTCGACACCGCGGTCTGCCAGAGACCAGTCCATCCATTCGGTCAGCGTTTCAAACTGGGCTTCGGTAAATTTACCGCGGGCAATACCGGACTGGTTAGTGACCAGCACCAGCGCGTAGCCCATCTCTTTTAGTTCGCGCATCGCGTCAATGACGCCATCGATAAATTCAAAATTGTCGATTTCGTGGACGTAGCCATGATCGACATTAATAGTGCCGTCACGGTCGAGAAAAATTGCGGGTACTGACTTTGCCACCGGTTTGCTCCTGAAAAAGACTAGTGCCGCTAGTATCGCATGTTTCCGCATGCAAGAAAGTGCTCATTATAAAGAGTCAGATTGATTTAGACGTCTGGATGCCTTAACATCCATTTCATTCCCAGGCATCGCCTGGATACGGCAGAAGAAAATGCCACGGCAAACGGCTAAACGATAATAAATAACTGATGATTAAACTTTCCAATATCACCAAAGTATTCCAGCAGGGGAATCGCAGCATTCAGGCGCTGAATAACGTCAGCCTGCATGTCCCTGCCGGACAGATTTACGGCGTCATCGGTGCCTCCGGCGCCGGTAAAAGTACGCTGATTCGCTGCGTGAACCTGCTGGAGCGCCCGACCGAGGGCAGCGTACAGGTTGACGGTCAGGAACTGACTGCCCTGTCGGAGAAAGAGCTAACCCGCGCTCGCCGTCAAATTGGCATGATTTTCCAGCATTTTAACCTGTTGGCCTCGCGGACCGTTTTCGGCAACGTGGCATTACCCCTGGAGCTGGATAACACGCCGCAGGCTGAAATCAAACGCCGTGTCACGGAGCTGCTGGATCTTGTCGGTCTGGGTGATAAGCACGACAGCTACCCGGCCAACCTCTCCGGCGGCCAGAAACAGCGCGTGGCGATTGCCCGCGCGCTGGCCAGCAATCCTAAAGTATTGCTGTGCGATGAAGCCACCAGCGCCCTGGATCCGGCCACTACCCGTTCCATTCTCGAACTGCTGAAAGACATTAACCGTCGTCTGGGGCTGACCATTCTGTTGATCACCCATGAAATGGACGTGGTTAAACGTATCTGCGACTGCGTGGCGGTCATTAGTAATGGTCAACTGATCGAGCAGGACACCGTGAGCGAAGTCTTCTCCCATCCGAAGACGCCGCTGGCTCAGCAGTTTATTCAGTCCACTCTGCACCTCGATATTCCGGATGACTATCAGGCGCGCCTGAAACCTACCGCCACAGCGGATAGCGTACCGATGCTGCGCATGGAATTTACCGGCCACTCCGTCGATGCGCCGCTGCTCTCTGAAACCGCGCGTCGCTTCAACGTGAATAACAACATTATCAGCGCGCAGATGGATTATGCCGGCGGGGTGAAGTTCGGCATCATGCTCACCGAAATGCACGGTACACAGGAAGACACTCAGGCGGCCATCGCCTGGCTGCAGGAACATCATGTAAAAGTAGAGGTATTGGGTTATGTCTGAGGCAATGATGTGGCTGCTGTTGCGCGGCGTATGGGAAACGCTGGCAATGACTTTTGTCTCTGGCTTCTTCGGTTTTGTCCTCGGCCTGCCGGTGGGCGTGCTGCTGTACGTTACCCGTCCGGGGCAAATCGTCGCCAATGCCAAACTGTACCGCACGCTGTCGGCGCTGGTGAATATTTTCCGCTCCATCCCGTTCATTATCCTGCTGGTCTGGATGATTCCGTTTACCCGCGTGATCGTCGGTACCTCTATCGGCCTGCAGGCAGCGATTGTGCCATTAACAGTTGGCGCCGCGCCGTTTATCGCCCGCATGGTGGAGAACGCCCTGCTGGAGATCCCCACCGGCCTTATTGAAGCCTCCCGCGCGATGGGCGCCACGCCGCTGCAGATCGTGCGCAAAGTCCTGCTACCTGAAGCATTGCCGGGTCTGGTCAACGCCGCCACCATCACGCTCATCACGCTGGTGGGTTATTCCGCAATGGGCGGCGCGGTGGGCGCCGGTGGCCTGGGTCAGATTGGTTATCAGTATGGCTATATTGGATATAACGCCACCGTGATGAATACCGTACTGGTATTGCTGGTTGTTCTGGTTTATTTAATTCAATTCTCTGGCGATCGCATCGTCCGGGCTGTGACTCACAAATAACGTTATTGGCAGACAACACTCATTCTTACAGGAAGGAAATAACATGGCCTTTAATTTCAAAACTTTTGCGGCAGTTGGCGCGTTAATCGGTTCTCTGGCGCTGGTGGGTTGCGGTCAGGATGAAAAAGATCCGAATCATATTAAAGTCGGCGTTATCGTCGGGGCGGAACAGCAGGTCGCTGAAGTTGCGCAGAAAGTGGCAAAAGAGAAGTATGGCCTCGATGTTGAGCTGGTGACCTTCAACGATTACGTTCTGCCGAACGAAGCGCTGAGCAAAGGCGATATCGACGTGAACGCCTTCCAGCATAAACCGTATCTCGATCAGCAGATTAAAGACCGCGGCTATAAGCTGGTGGCTGTCGGTAACACCTTCGTCTACCCGATCGCGGGTTATTCGAAGAAAATCAAATCGCTGGACGAACTGCAGCCGGGCTCGCAGATCGCCGTCCCTAACGATCCGACCAACCTCGGTCGTTCTCTGCTGCTGCTGCAGCAGGTGGGCCTGATCAAACTGAAGGATGGCGTAGGCCTGCTGCCGACCTCGCTGGACATCGTCGAGAACCCGAAAAACCTGAAGATTGTTGAACTGGAGGCGCCGCAGCTGCCGCGTTCCCTGGACGATGCGCAGATTGCGCTGGCCGTTATCAACACCACTTACGCCAGCCAGATTGGCCTGACCCCGGCGAAAGACGGCATCTTTGTTGAAGGTAAAGAGTCTCCTTACGTGAACCTGATTGTGGCGCGTGAAGACAATAAAGATGCTGAGAATGTGAAAAAATTCGTTCAGGCTTACCAGAGCGATGAAGTTTACGAAGCAGCAAACAAGATCTTTAACGGCGGTGCCGTGAAAGGCTGGTAATCTTTTCTCACCGTAATATCATTCAGGACGGGCTTCACGCCCGTCTTGTCATTTATGCAAGCACCTGATTCAATAACGCCCTGTTTTTTATTCATTGAGGAAATACTATGCGTGCTTTACCGATCTGTTTGTTAGCACTCATGTTAAGCGGTTGTTCCATGCTAAGCAGATCTCCCGTTGAGCCTGCTCAAAGCACTGCAACCCCGCCGGTTAAATCTGAGCCGAGCAAACCGCGCGCCACCCGCCCGGCCCCAGTACGTATTTACACCGATGCGTCAGAGCTGGTTGGTAAACCGTTCCGCGATCTGGGTGAAGTATCTGGCGAGTCCTGCCAGGCTTCGAATCAGGATTCTCCGCCGAATATCCCCACCGCGCGCAAGCGTCTGCAAATTAATGCCGCGCGTATGAAAGCTAATGCCGTCCTGCTTCACCGCTGCGAAGTGACCAGCGGTACGCCAGGCTGCTACCGTCAGGCCGTTTGCCTGGGTTCAGCGCTTAACGTCTCGGCGCAATGAGCGCATTTCAGTTCGCGCAAATAGGCGTCATCCGTTCGCCGTATAAAGAGAAGTTTGCCGTTCCTCGCCAGCCAGGCCTGGTGAAACACGGCGGCGGAGAACTCCATCTGGTCGCGCCCTATAACCAGGCCGACGCCGTGCGTGGCCTGGAGAGCTTCAGCCATCTGTGGATCCTGTTTGTGTTTCATCAGACAATGGAAGGCGGTTGGCGTCCGACGGTGCGACCTCCCCGACTGGGCGGCAATGCGCGGATGGGCGTCTTCGCCACCCGTTCAACGTTTCGCCCTAATCCCATCGGCATGTCGCTCGTTGAGCTCAAGGGCATTCGCTGTCAGAAAGATCAGGTAATACTGGAACTCGGCAGCCTCGATCTCGTCGACGGGACGCCGGTGGTTGATATCAAACCGTATCTTCCTTTCGCCGAAGCCCTGCCGGACGCCAGCGCCAGCTATGCACAGCAGGCGCCGCTGGCGGGTATGAACGTCAGCTTTACGCCGGAAATAGACGCACAGTTACTCACGCTGGAAAAACGTTACCCACATATCAAAGCGTTTATCCGCGAGGTGCTGGCGCAGGATCCGCGTCCGGCCTACCGAAAAGAGGAACAAGCGGGAAAAACGTATGCCGTCTGGCTGCTGGATTTCAACGTCCGCTGGCGGGTGATTGCCTCCGGTTTTGAAGTCTTTGCCCTCGAAGCGCGCTAATTTTATTTTCCTCTCTTTTGGCATCTTTGCCACACTGGTAAACTAAACCACTTTTTTGTTTCAGGCTGGGCAACCAGCCTGTTCCGCTCGTTTAACTGGAACCGTTACAACATGCGTACTAGCCAATATCTGCTCTCCACTCTGAAGGAGACACCTGCCGACGCCGAGGTAATCAGCCATCAGCTGATGCTGCGCGCCGGGATGATCCGCAAGCTGGCCTCCGGGTTATACACCTGGCTGCCGACCGGCGTGCGCGTCCTGAAAAAAGTCGAAAACATCGTGCGTGAAGAAATGAACAACGCCGGTGCGATCGAGGTGTTAATGCCGGTCGTTCAGCCATCTGAACTGTGGCAGGAGAGCGGGCGCTGGGAGCAGTACGGCCCGGAACTGTTGCGCATTGCCGATCGCGGCGATCGTCCGTTCGTCCTCGGCCCAACCCACGAAGAGGTCATTACCGATCTGATCCGCAACGAGCTGAACTCCTATAAACAGCTGCCGCTGAACTTCTATCAGATCCAGACCAAATTCCGCGACGAAGTACGCCCGCGTTTCGGGGTGATGCGCTCCCGTGAATTCCTGATGAAAGATGCCTACTCTTTCCATACTTCGCAGGAATCGCTGCAGGAAACCTACGACGCGATGTATGCCGCTTACAGCAAAATCTTCAGCCGTATGGGGCTGGATTTCCGCGCGGTACAGGCTGACACCGGTTCTATCGGCGGCAGCGCCTCTCATGAATTCCAGGTGCTGGCGCAGAGCGGCGAAGACGATGTGATCTTCTCCGACAGCTCCGACTACGCGGCAAACATCGAGTTTGCGGAGGCCGTTGCGCCGAAAGAGCCGCGCGCAGCCGCCACCCAGGAGATGACCCTGGTCGATACGCCGAACGCCAAAACCATCGCCGAGCTGGTGGAGCAGTTCAACCTGCCGATCGAAAAAACCGTGAAAACTCTGCTGGTGAAAGCGGTTGAAGATAGCGCTTCCCCGCTGGTTGCCCTGCTGGTGCGCGGCGATCACGAGCTGAACGAAGTGAAAGCGGAAAAACTGCCGCAGGTCGCCAGCCCGCTGACCTTCGCCACCGAAGAAGAGATCCGCGCCCTGGTGAACGCCGGTCCTGGCTCCCTGGGCCCGGTGAACATGCCGGTTCCGGTGATTATCGACCGTACTGTAGCGGTGATGAGCGATTTCGCCGCTGGCGCCAACATCGATGGCAAACACTACTTCGGCATCAACTGGGACCGCGATGTCGCGACGCCAGAAGTGGCCGACATCCGTAATGTCGTCGCCGGCGACCCGAGCCCGGACGGTAAAGGTACCCTGCTTATTAAGCGCGGTATCGAAGTGGGTCATATCTTCCAGCTGGGGACGAAGTACTCCGAGGCGATGAAAGCCGCGGTCCAGGGCGAAGATGGCCGTAACCAGATCCTGACCATGGGCTGCTATGGTATCGGGGTGACTCGCGTGGTAGCGGCGGCGATTGAGCAGAACTTTGACGATCGCGGTATCGTCTGGCCGGATGCGATTGCGCCGTTCCAGGTGGCGATCCTGCCGATGAACATGCACAAGTCTTACCGTGTGCAGGAGCTGGCGGAGAAACTGTACGCCGAGCTGAGCGCCCAGGGTATTGAAGTGCTGATGGACGATCGTAAAGAGCGTCCGGGCGTGATGTTCGCCGATATGGAGCTGATCGGTATCCCGCACACCATCGTGCTGGGAGATCGTAACCTCGACAACGATGATATCGAATACAAGTATCGTCGCAACGGTGAGAAGCAGCTGATTAAGACCGGAGATATTGTGGAATATCTGGTTAAAGCGATAAAAGGCTAACACCCACCTCAGGGCCCTGAACGGATGTCAGGGCTTTTTTTTTACAAGGACAGTACCAATGACTGCACATCTCCTCCGCAGCGGACTGCTTACTTTTGCCCTGCTCCTGCTTACCGCCTGTACCCTGGACGTCGGCCGCAGCTCGCCTTCCACATCTGCTGCCGATGACCATTCATCATCCTGGGCTGTTACCCTCCAGCGTCAAAGCTCGATTGCCGGCAGCGGACTGCGCGAAATCGCCGAAAGCGACCTGCGCTCCGGCGACCTGCTGTTCTCCTCCAGCCTGGGCGTCACATCGCTTGGGATCCGCGCCTTCAGCGCCTCTTCCGTAAGCCACGTCGCGCTGTATGTTGGCGAAGGTCAGGTTGCGGAAGCCACCGGTGCCGGCGTACAAGTGATTACCCTTCAGCAGGCGCTGGCGCACAGCGATAAACTCTTTGCTCTCAGGGTGCCTGACCTGACGCCGGACCAGGCGACGGCGATGAAAAGTTTTGCCTGGCAGGTCAAAGACAGCGGGTATAACTATCGCGGCATTATTCAGTTTATCCCTTATATGGTCACCAAACCGCTCTGCTCGCTCAACCCCTTCTCACGAGACTTTCGCCAGCAGTGCGTGAGCGGCCTGGCTAAAGCGCAGCTGGGCGATGCGGCAAGCGGCGACAAGAAAGCGTGGTTTTGCTCGGAGTTTGTCAGCGAGGCCTTTGTCCGAGCCGGGCATCCGCTGACGCTCGCGCAGGCGGCGTGGATCAGTCCTTCCGATCTGCTGCACATGCGGGAAGGAGACGTCGCCACGTTTAAACCCGAAACGCAGCTCCAGTATGTCGGGCATTTGAAACTGGGAGTTTATCTTCAGGCCGGTAAGCTGGTGGGGCTGAACAAACCGAAGGACGGTGCGGAGTAAAGAAACGATTGACGCTTTTCCGCTAGCCAGATCCACGCTCACTCTTGATGTGACAGGGCTAATAACAGGAGGAAGTAGGTGGTACTGCGCGGGATCATCCCCTGCCCGTTACCCGGACAGGGGCCTGACAATCAATGGCTGCAGTCTTTACCGGGAATAAATTTGCCGGCTTGATCCGTCATCAGCGTTTTCATCATCTCGCCGGTATCCGGGTTCGCTTCGAGAGTAAAGTGCCCTTCTACCACCAGCAGTACCGGGCGAGTATCGGTCCCGCGCGCGGCGGCATAATCCCGTTCAAGCTGGGCATTGTTCGCCACCGCGACGCGTTTACCGGTCGCACAATCGGTAAAGGTTGCCGCATCGGCCATATAGAAATACATGCCGCGCATCGCCATCGGCGTCGTCGGCAGGCTGGCCTTCACTGGCTCCAGGGTATAGTTGAGAGGAGACTGAATGGGGCTTCCGTTGCGGTCGAGCATCTCCAGCTTGTCGCCTTTCGCGCGAAAGTAAGATTTCTCGCCCTTGCTGTTGGTCAGCACCAGCTTATCCGCGGTACGTGCCCAGGTGCCGTACGAGGCAAAGGATGACGGCTCACGACGGGCGCCCTGGTAGTGCTCATTCATCACCCAGGTCCCGTCTTTTTCCAGGAACAGCGAGGTGTCGATACCTTCGCAATCCGCGCAAGGCAGCACGCCTCGCCAGCTTTGCTGCATCGGCTTGAGCTCTTCCATCGCCGCTGGCTGGACCGTGTCAGTCTCGGCGCGATGGTTACAACCAAACAGCGCGAACAGCGAACAGGCCGCTATCACGGAGAATACGATTTTCTTCACTTTGCTTTCCTTATCATCCATTTCACCCGTTCGCCGACGCCTTCACTGGCGAACTTTCCCACGCAGCGCCTTGACTGAGGACTTCTGTGCCTTGGAAGCAAGGCGTCGCTCTTTCGATGCCCGAGTCGGTCGCGTCTCCCGGCGACTTTTTTGCACTGCGGTTAATTCTTTAATAAGGGCCACCAGCCGGGCGATCGCCGCTTCACGGTTCATCTCCTGGCTGCGGTATTCCTGAGCCTTAATGATAACCACACCGTCAGCAGAAATTAAGTGGTGGCTGGCGGCGAGCAGGCGCTCTTTGTAAAACTCCGGCAGGCTTGAAGCTTTAATATCAAAGCGCAGATGGATCGCCGTCGACGCTTTGTTTACATGCTGCCCCCCTGCTCCCTGGGCGCGAATGCCTGACAAGACGATCTCGTCGTCGGCAAGGGCTACGCTGCGGCTAATAGTAATCATGCCGACGCTTGCCAGGCGGTAAGCTGAATTTCCAGATTATTCCGAGCGTCGGATAACCAGATACTGCCCTCCTGCAGAGTGGCCTGCAGCGTCATGGTACGGTCGGCAAAGGCGCTAAGCAGTGCCAGTTGCGCATCATCAAGATACCAGATGGTCAGCTTCGGGTACGCCGCAAGCTTGCTCTGATTCTGCTGCCACCAGATTTCAGCTGCCCGGCTATTATAGGCAAACAGCGCCACCGCCTGCGCCCGTGAGCAGGCTTTCTTAATCCGCCGCTCATCCGGCAGACCCAGTTCGATCCACAGATCGACCCCGAGATGATCGTTAAGCAGCCACAGCTCCGGCTCGTCATCCGACGACAGACCGCGGGTAAACTGTAGCCGTTCATCGGCATATTTGATCCATGCCAGCAGGCGCAGCATCATGCGCTCCTGGGTTTCTGACGGATGCTGAGCCAGCGTCAGGTTAGCATCCAGAAACTGGTTGCGATCCAGATCGGCTACATTTACCGCAGCTTTATATATTGTCGCTTTCAGCGCCATGAATAAACTCCTGAAAAGAATGGCGTACATTGTAGCGAAACTGGCGGCAAAAGGCTGTCGTCAATCGCAGCAACCTGTTTCATCCTGCTGAAATTGCTTAAATGACTATGATATAGTTCCCTTGCTAAACAGAGTTTATCTTCGTAGGCTTAAACTTGCATCCCACGGTTGAGTCAGAACGCTGACAGGAGGGCATGTGGACCACTATTGTGAGTTAATACGCAAGCGGTATGCGGAAATAGCCAGCGGAGACTTAGGGTATATCCCGGATGCGCTGGGTTGCGTGTTGAAAGTATTGAATGAGATTGCGGCGGATGAGGCCCTTTCGGAGTCAGTCAGGGAAAAGGCCGCTTATGCGGCAGCAAACTTACTGGTGAGCGATTATGTCAATGAATGATACTTATCAACCCATTAACTGCGATGATTACGACAACCTGGAGCTGGCCTGCCAGCATCACCTGGTGCTGACGCTGGCGCTGAAGGATGGCGAACAGCTGCAGGCAAAGGCCAGCGATCTTATCTCGCGAAAAAATATCGAGTATCTGGTGGTCGAACTCGCCGGCAACGTCCGCGAGCTGCGCCTGGATAAAATCGCCAGCTTCAGTCACCCGGAAATCGGCACCGTGGTGGTGAGCGAATCCTGAATCAAAAACGGGCTTAATCGCCCGTTTTCCTCCACATCAGCCTGACCCCTTCCCCGTCCTTCACTTCACCTTCTGTGGTCACAAACAGATCGTCCGCTGCGGCAATCGGCGTTTCGCCGTAAAACAGCAGCGGCGTGGTGTCTCGTCGCCACGGAGCAACGCCCAGCTCCTGCCAGAGCTTCTTAAGCTTGCGTCCGCCATGGCGCCCGACAATATGCAGGTGGCCGCTGGCGCGAAAGCGGACGGTGACCGGCTCATCCGCCGACGGCGGGCGCAGCCTGCCGCCGGGCTGCAGCGTCAGCTCGCCGAGACCGTCCGCCAGCCGCAGCGGCTGGCGCCAGTCGGGCCAGCGCTGAACGCTGTCCGTCTGACCGGGAAGATACTTCACCCAGTACAAACGCTGTTGAAAACGGCGGACGGTAAATTCCCCCAGCCGCAGACAGGGGCTGGCATCTTCCCGCGCCAGCGCCACCTCGTGCCAGAGGCGCTCAGGCACCTCGCGGGCGGGCATCGGCGCCTGCTGCCCGGCGAGCCAGCGACGCAGCAGCGCCGCTCGGCGCGGCGGACTCATCGTCGCCAGCGGCGCGATAGCCAGCGAGCCATCTTCGGCCACCAGCGACGCCAGCTCCGCCGCCAACATCTCGTCCAGCAGTTGTTCCTGCTCGGCGCACAGGCTGGCGCTGCGGGCGACGGCCTCGCTAAAGTGCGGCCAACGCTCGCGCAGCACCGGGATCACCCGCAGGCGCAGGAAATTGCGGTCATAGGTATCATCCTGATTACTCTCATCTTCGATCCACGACAGCTGATGGGCGAGCGCCCACTGGCGTAGTGATTCGCGGGTTTCATTGAGGAGAGGACGCAGCAGTCGACTGCCGGCAAAGGCAGAGGATGGCGCCATCGCCGACAGGCCGGTAGGACCGCTGCCGCGTTTTAACGCCAGCAGCAGGGTTTCGCACTGATCGTCCTGGTGCTGGGCGGTCACTAACACCTCGCCGGCATTGAGCGTATCCTGAAAGGCCTGATAGCGCGCCGCACGAGCGTGGGCCTCGACGCCCAGCCCTCCCCGGGCTAACGTCACGTGATGCACCACCAGCGGCACCTGCCACTGCTGGCAAATCTGCCGACAATGCGCCACCCAGTCGTCTGCGTGGGCGCTAAGGCCGTGGTGAACATGCACCGCCCGCAGCGTCAGCGAGGGATCCTGTTCCCGCAGCAGCACCAGCTGATGCAGAAGAACCGTCGAGTCCAGACCGCCGCTGAAGGCCACCAGCAGCTGGCGATGGGGATGAAGCGTATGCGCAATATCAGCCGTCATATCCACGAACATACCGAGAAGTGATGGCCCGGCACGTTACCGGGCCAGGGCCGCGCTGGCAAGATTTACTGCTGATATATTTCCAGCGGCAGGTCGTCCGGATCGCTAAAGAAGGTAAAGCGTTTACCGGTAAAGGGATCGACACGAATCGCTTCGCACTCCACGCCATGCGCGGTGAGATGGGCTACCGCGGCGTCGATATCATCCACGCTAAAGGCCAGATGACGCAGCCCGCAGGCTTCCGGACGACTGGGGCGGGCTGGCGGAAACGGGAACGAGAACAACTCAATCACATACTCGCCGTTGAGCGCCAGATCGCCTTTCCAGGAATCGCGCTCGGCGCGATAAAACTCACTTTGCAGCGTAAACCCCAGAATATCGCAATAGAACGCTTTACTGCGGGCGTAGTCGGTCGCAATGATGGCAATATGGTGAACCCGTTTCAAACCCAGCATGGTTAAACTCCTTCTGTTAAGCCAGCCACGTTACTCGTGCGCGCCGTTAACGCGCAAGCCTTTCGTCATTTTTTAAGACTCGTACCCGATACACACCGTCCTCATCGCGCTTGGCGCCGTGAATATCGGTCTCAAAGCCCGGGTAATGACGGCCGATAGAGCAAAGCATCAGCAGAAAATCGAGCACCGCCCGGCTTTCCTCGGTGATCATCTCTCCCGGCATCAGCAGCGGAACCCCCGGCGGATAAGGGAGGATCATGTTGGCCGAAATCCGCCCCACCAGGTTCTCCAGTTCAATAGTTTCCACCTCCCCCTTGATCTGGCGCTGCCAGGCGTGATGCGGCGTCATTTTCATTTCCGGCAGGACGTCAAAGGCGCTGAGCATCAGCTGCGGCAGCTGATGCTGACGGATCAAGCGGTGGATCCCCTGCGCCAGATCCTGGATCCGCATGTTGCGGTAGAAGTCGGGATCTTCGGCGTACAGATCCGGCAGCATATTTTTCACCCGCAGATTGAGATCGTAGGCGCGTTTAAACTCGGTCAGGCCGCGCAGCAGCCCCATCGCCCGGGTTTTATCGATGCCGATACTGAACAGGAACAGCAGATTGTAGGGGCCTGTTTTCTCTACCACTACGCCCCGCTCGTCGAGAAACTTCGCCACCAGCGCCGCCGGGATCCCCTCTTCATCCATATTCCCCTGCTCGTCCATGCCCGGCGTCAGAATAGTGACCTTCACCGGATCGAGATACATATGATCCGCATCGGCATCTTTGAAACCGTGCCAGTCCTCGCCCGGCGCTACCGGCCAGCACTCGGCTTTATCCACGGCTTCCGGCTGCCAGATATCAAAGAACCAGCCGTCCGACTCCTCGCGCAGTCGCTGCACCTCTTTGCGGAAGTCCAGCGCCCGCTCAATGGAGCGCTGGATCAGACGTTTACCGGAGTTGCCGCGCAGCATCGCCGCCGCGGTCTCAATCGACGCGACGATGGGGTAGCTCGGCGACGTAGAGGTATGCATCATAAAGGCTTCGTTAAAGGTCTCTTCATCATAGTTGCCTTTAATGTGGATCAGCGAGGCCTGCGACAGCGCGGCCAGCATCTTATGCGTCGACTGCGTCTCGAAGATGACTTTCCCGGGGATCCGCTCCCCGCTCATACCGCTTTTCCCCTGATATATCGGATGGAAATGGGTATAGGGCACCCAGGCGGAATCGAAATGGATCGACGGGACATCGAGCGTCTCCTTAAGCCAGGTGGTGTTATAGAGCAGACCATCGTAGGTGGAGTTGGTGATCACCGCATGCACGGGCCACTGCGCCCCGCCCGTGTCGCGCACTTTCTGCTGAATGCTGTCGCGGGTAAATTCGCGCCGGGGGATACCGCCGAGGATCCCCAGCGCGTTGCGGGTCGGCTTCAGCCACAGGGGAACCACATCGCTCATCATCAGCAGGTGGGCCAGCGATTTGTGACAGTTACGGTCAATCAGCAGGGTGCTGCCGGCGGGCGCCGAGTACATGCCGACAATTTTATTGGACGTCGAGGTGCCGTTGGTCACCATATAGCTTTGCTCGGCGCCAAAGGCGCGCGCGATATACTCCTCCGCCTCCAGGTGCGGGCCGGTATGATCCAGCAGGGAGCCCAGCTCGGTGACCGAAATCGAGACATCCGCCTTCAGCGTATTCCCGCCAAAAAAATCATAGAACAGGCAGCCCACCGGGCTTTTCTGATAGGCGCTGCCGCCCATATGGCCCGGCGTACAGAAGGTATATTTTCCCTCCTGGACATAGTTGAACAGCGCGCGGGTAAACGGCGGAGTGATATTCTCCAGGTACTCGCGGGTGTACTGCCCAATGCGGGTGGCGATCTCTTCGGAGAGTCCCAGCGCATATTCGAAGAACCACAGCGTCATGCGCAAATCCTGACTGCTGACATCCATCGTCGAGTGGGCGTTAATAAAGGCGTACAGAGGAAGGTATTCATTGAGCTGATTGATATCGCTGCACAGATCGACGCTGTATTCATCCCAGTCGAAGATCACCCCGCAGATGCGCGGGTTGTGCTCGATAAACTGCAGCAGGTCGGCGCTGTTTTGCGGCCAGATGGTCTGGAAGCCCTGGCGCTGCAGCGCCGCTTCCAGTTCTTTGATCGGCTCGTCTTTGTGGTAGACGCCGTGAGGCCCCATGATGGCGATGATATTCACGCTTTCCTCCTGGTATTCACCTAAGTCAAGCATCATAGCAATCCCCCGGGCGCATCGCACATAAAAAAAGGGCCGGAAAATCCGGCCCTTAGTGTTTAGTCCTGACGAAAAAGTTAAGCGTAACCGTAGCTCATCAGGCGCTGATAACGGCGGTTCAGCAGCTCTTCTTCGCTGAGCAGATCGAGGTCTGCCAGGTCTGCCAGCAGCTGCGCCTTCAGGCTTGCCGCCATCGCTTCCGGGTTGCGGTGAGCGCCGCCCAGCGGTTCCGGAACGATAGAATCGATCAGCTTCAGCTCTTTCAGACGCGGGGCGATAATGCCCATCGCTTCCGCAGCCAGCGGCGCTTTATCCGCGCTCTTCCACAGAATGGAGGCGCAGCCTTCCGGCGAAATGACCGAATAGGTGCTGTACTGGAGCATGTTGACCTTGTCGCCCACGCCGATCGCCAGCGCGCCGCCGGAGCCGCCTTCACCGATTACGGTGCAGATAACCGGCACGCTCAGACGCGACATCTCACGCAGGTTGCGGGCGATCGCTTCCGACTGGCCACGCTCTTCCGCGCCGACGCCCGGGTAGGCGCCCGGGGTGTCGATAAAGGTGATGATCGGCATTTTAAACCGCTCAGCCATCTCCATCAGGCGTAGCGCTTTGCGGTAGCCTTCCGGCGCCGGCATCCCAAAGTTGCGGCGAATTTTCTCTTTGGTTTCACGACCTTTCTGGTGGCCGATGATCATCACCGGACGACCGTCAAGACGCGCGATACCGCCGACAATCGCTTTATCGTCAGCGAAGGCGCGGTCACCGGACAGTTCGTCAAATTCGTCGAACGCCAGGCGGACATAATCCAAGGTGTAAGGACGGCGCGGGTGGCGCGCCAGTTGCGCAACCTGCCATGCACCGAGATCGGCGAAGATTTTGCGCGTCAGCTCTACGCTTTTCTCACGCAGACGATGCACTTCTTCGTCGATGTTAATATCCAGTTTCTCATCCTGACGGCTTACCGCAGTCAGGGAATCGATTTTCGCTTCCAGCTCTGCAATCGGCTGTTCAAAATCTAGGAAATTCAGACTCATAGTATTCCTGTATTAGTCAAACTCCAGTTCCACCTGCTCCGAGCCGATAAGGCCCCGCAGATCGTTAAGTAAACGATCGCTCGGAGAGACGCGCCATGTTGCGCCGAAACGCAACCGCGCGCGTGCATCCGCCCTCTGATAGTAGAGGTGCACTGGAATGGTTCCCGAACGGTGGGGTTCCAGAGACTGACGGAGTCGGTTTAAAAGCTGGTCATCAATTTGCCTGTCCGTCAGCGAGATAGCAAGCCCGCGAGCATATTTTTCCCGGGCTTCGTCAATGTCCATGACTTCACGGGCGGTCATTTTAAGCCCCCCGCTAAAGTCATCAAAGCTGACCTGTCCGCTGACGATAAGTATGCGGTCTTTTTCCAGCAACTGCTGATATTTATCCAGCGCGTCGGTGAATAACATCACTTCCAGCCGCCCGGAACGGTCATCCAGAGTACAGATGCCGATACGATTGCCGCGCTTGGTGACCATTACCCGCGCCGCAATCACCAGCCCCGCCGCCGTGGTGACTTTCCCACGTTCGGTCGGATGCATGTCTTTGAGCCTCACGCCGCCGACGTAGCGCTCAATCTCCTTCAGATACTGGTTAATCGGGTGTCCGGTGAGGTATAGCCCCAGGGTCTCCCTTTCACCATCCAGCACCACCTGCTCAGGCCATGGCTGGCAGCTGGCGTAGGATTGCTCAATTTGCTCGGGCTCTTCCGCCAGCACGCCGAACATATCAGCCTGGCCGATGGCCTCGGCTTTCGCGTGCTGGTCGGCGGCTTTCAACGCATCGCCCAGCGAATTCATCAGCGCCGCGCGATGTGGGCCGAGACGATCGAACGCCCCGGACATAATCAGCTTTTCCAGCACCCGACGGTTGAGCTTTTTAATATCGGTTCGCGCGCAGAGGTCGAACAGCTCGCGGAAATAGCCGCCATTGTTGCGCGCCTCAATAATCGCTTCGATCGGTCCTTCACCGACGCCCTTGATGGCGCCAATGCCGTAGACGATCTCGCCATCGTCGTTGACGTGGAAATGGTACAGGCCGGAGTTAATATCCGGGGGCAGGATTTTTAGCCCCATTCGCCAGCACTCATCCACCAGGCCAACCACTTTCTCGGTGTTGTCCATATCGGCGGTCATCACCGCCGCCATAAACTCGGCCGGGTAGTGCGCCTTAAGCCACAGCGTCTGGTAGGAGACCAACGCGTAGGCGGCGGAGTGCGATTTGTTAAATCCGTAACCGGCGAATTTCTCCACCAGGTCGAAGATTTTCATCGCCAGTTCGCCGTCTATGCCGTTTTTCTTCGCCCCATCCTCAAAGATAGAACGCTGCTTGGCCATCTCCTCCGGCTTTTTCTTACCCATCGCACGACGCAGCATGTCCGCGCCGCCGAGGGTATATCCGGACAGCACCTGGGCAATCTGCATGACCTGTTCCTGATACAGGATGATGCCGTAGGTTGGCTCCAGCACCGGTTTCAGGCTTTCATGCTGCCACTGCACGTCCGGATAAGAGATCTCCTCGCGGCCATGCTTACGGTCGATAAAGTTATCTACCATCCCCGACTGCAGCGGGCCCGGGCGGAACAGAGCCACCAGCGCGATCATATCTTCGAAGCAGTCCGGCTGCAGGCGTTTAATCAGATCTTTCATGCCGCGCGATTCAAGCTGGAAGACCGCGGTGGTTTCCGAGCGCTGCAGCATGTCGAAGCTTTTCTTGTCATCCAGTGGGATGGCGGCGATATCCAGCGGCCCTTCGCCGTTCTTCTCACGGCGCTTGTTGATCATCTCCAGCGCCCAGTTAATGATAGTGAGCGTACGCAGACCGAGGAAGTCGAATTTCACCAGCCCGGCGTATTCCACGTCGTTCTTATCAAACTGGGTAACCGGATGCAGCCCCTGCTCATCGCAATACAGTGGCGCGAAATCGGTGATTTTGGTTGGAGCGATAACTACCCCACCGGCATGTTTACCGGCGTTTCGCGTCACCCCTTCCAGCTTACGCGCCATGTCGATCAGCGCTTTCACTTCCTCGTCCGCCTCGTAGATCTCCGGCAGCTGCGGCTCGGCCTCAAAGGCTTTCGCCAGCGTCATGCCCGGATCGGGCGGCACCAGCTTGGAGATACGATCGACAAATCCGTACGGGTGACCCAGCACGCGACCGACATCGCGGATGACCGCTTTCGCCGCCATGGTACCGAAGGTGATGATCTGCGATACCGCGTCGCGGCCGTACATATCCGCCACGTGCTCAATAACCTGGTCGCGTTTCTCCATGCAGAAGTCAACGTCGAAGTCGGGCATCGAGACACGCTCCGGGTTAAGGAAACGTTCGAACAGCAGGTCGAATTCCAGCGGGTCAAGATCGGTGATCTTCAGCGCGTAGGCCACCAGCGAACCGGCGCCGGAACCGCGTCCCGGGCCAACCGGCACGCCGTTATCCTTCGACCACTGGATAAACTCCATCACAATCAGGAAGTAGCCCGGGAACCCCATCTGGTTGATAACCTGGAGCTCAATATCCAGACGCTGGTCATACTCCGGGCGCTTTTCAGCACGGACGGCAGGATCCGGGAAGAGGAATTCCAGCCGCTCTTCCAGACCCTCTTTCGATTTCATGACCAGGAAATCTTCCGTGGTCATATCGCCGGTCGGGAACTGCGGCAGGAAATATTCGCCAAGCCGCACGGTGACGTTGCAGCGCTTGGCAATTTCAACGCTGTTCGCCAGCGCTTCCGGAATATCGGCGAACAGCTCGCACATCTCTTCCTCGCTGCGCATATATTGCTGCGGCGAGTAGTTGCGCGGCCGTTTCGGGTCGTCGAGCGTAAAGCCGTCGTGGATCGCGACGCGGATTTCATGGGCGTCGAAATCGCTGGTGTCGAGAAAGCGGACATCGTTGGTCGCCACCACCGGCAGGCCGCGCGCTTCCGCCAGCGCCACGGCGGCGTGGAGATAGGCCTCTTCATCCTGTCGACCGGTACGGATCAGCTCCAGAAAATAGCGGTCCGGGAAATGCTCTTCGTAGAAGGCGACGCACTGTTCAACCAGCGGCATATTGCCGCGGATCAGGCTGACGCCGACGTCACCTTTCCGGCCGCCGGAGAGCAGAATCAGCCCTTCCTGATGTTCCACCAGCCAGTCGCGATCGATCCACGGCCCCAGGGCGCCGTAGCCGCGCTGATAGGCACGGGAAATCAACAGGGTCAGGTTCTGGTAGCCGGTGTTGTTCGCCGCCAGCACGGTCAGCTCGGTAAATTCGTCGCCGAGCAGGTCGCACTGCACGTGAAAGTCGGCGCCGACGATCGGCTTAATCCCCGCGCCGTGTCCCGTCCCGTAGAACTTCACCAGTCCGCAGAGGTTGGTGAAATCGGTGATCGCCAGCGCTGGCATGCCAAGCGAGGCCGCCTTCTTCACCAGCGGCCCGGTCTTTGCCAGCCCATCGATCATGGAATAGTCGCTGTGCACCCGCAGGTGTACGAAACGTGGTTCAGCCATCTTTAGATCCCGGTGACTTAGTTGGACGCCAGGCCCAGGGCACGCTTCACCGGGCCAAAACTGCGCCGGTGATGCTCTGTTGCGCCGTGTTCCTGCAGCTTCTGCAGGTGAACAGCGGTGGGATAGCCTTTATGCTGGGCAAATCCGTAGTGGGGAAATGCGAGGTCCAGCGTGGCCATTTCGGCGTCACGAGTGACTTTTGCCAGAATAGACGCTGCGCTGATTTCTGCCACCCGGCTGTCGCCTTTCACCACCGCCTGGGAGGGCATCGGTAGCGACGGACAGCGGTTGCCATCGATCAGGACAAACTCAGGAACAATGCTCAGGCCGGCGACGGCGCGCTGCATCGCCAGCATAGTGGCATGCAGAATATTCAGCTCGTCGATTTCGTGCGGCTCGGCGCGCCCCAGGCTCCAGCACAGCGCTTTCTCTTTAATCTCATCGAACAGCGCCAGACGACGCTTCTCGCTGAGTTTTTTGGAATCATTCAGACCCACAATCGGCTTCGCCGGATCGAGGATCACCGCCGCGGTAACCACCGCGCCAACCAGGGGGCCACGCCCGACCTCATCGACGCCGGCAACCAGATGGGTATGCGGATAGACGAACTCCATCATTGTTTTGCTAACTCCAGTACGGCGTCCGCCGCCTGCTCATCGGCGTTGCAGCGGATCTGCTGATGCAGGGCGCGGAACGTCTCATGCATCTCATGGCTGGTTTTGCCATCGGCCAGCAGCGGCTGCAGAGCGGCTGCCAGCGCCTGGGGCTCGCACTCATCCTGCAGCAGCTCTTTAACCAGTTCGCGACCGGCCAGCAGGTTCGGTAACGAGACGTAGTCGGTTTTTACCAACCGCTTCGCCAGCCAGAAGGTGAACGGCTTCATCCGGTAGCCAACCACCATCGGGCATTTCGCCAGCATACACTCCAGCGCTGCCGTCCCGGAGGCCAGCAGCGCGGCGTCGCTGGCGATCATCGCATCGCGCGCCTGACCGTCCAGCATATGCACGATCATATCCGGCGCCGTCTCAGCTTTAATACGCTCAAACTGCTCCCGCCGTTTAGCATTAACCAGCGGCACCACCACCTGCAGATCGGGATAGGTGGCGCGCAGAAGCTGCGCGGTTTTCAGGAAGTCGGCGCTAAGCATTTCGACTTCCGCGCCGCGGCTGCCGGGTAGCAGAGCGAGGCAGCGCACGCTGTGCGGGATCCCTAACCGGTCGCGCGCAGCGCCTTTGTCAGGATCCAGCGGCATCGCATCCGCCATGGTATGGCCAATAAAGCGGCAGGGGACGTTAAATTTGTCATAAAACGCTTTTTCGAAAGGCAGAAAGGCCAGCACCAGATCGGTGGATCTGCCGATTTTGAAAACGCGTTTTTGTCGCCAGGCCCAGACCGACGGGCTGACGTAGTGAATGGTTTTGATGCCCTGCTTTTTCAGATTTCCTTCGAGGGTGATATTAAAGTCAGGGGCGTCGATGCCGACGAAGACATCGGGACGCAGCTCGCCGAAGCGGCGGGTCAAATCGGCGCGAATATGGAGTAAGCGACGCAGGCGACCGAGCACTTCAACAATGCCCATCACCGCCAGCTCTTCCATTTCATACCAGGCTTCGCACCCTTCCGCCTGCATTAGCGGCCCCGCCACGCCGACAAAGCGCGCATTCGGGATGCGTGCTTTAAGCGCGCGGATGAGACCAGCGCCTAGAATATCGCCGGAGGTTTCTCCGGCGACCAGGGCAATCGTCAGGGGACGCTGTTCAGCCATTAACGAATCAAGCCGCGGGTAGAACGAGCGAAGAAATCGACAAACGGCTGAACCTCAGGATGCTGAGCAGCCAGTTCGGCGATTTCCGGCTTGGCTTCTTCCAGCGTTTTGCCGCTGCGGTACAGCAGTTTATACGCGTTGCGGATCGCGGTGATTGCTTCCCGGCTGAAGCCGCGGCGTTTCAGCCCTTCGATGTTAACGCCGAACGGCGTCGCATGGTTGCCCTGGGCAATTACGAACGGCGGAACGTCCTGCGCCACGCCGGAGCAGCCGCCAACCATAACGTGTGAGCCAATGACGCAGAACTGATGCACCGCCGTCATGCCGCCGATAATGACATAATCATCCAGCGAAACATGGCCCGCGAGCGTCGCGTTATTGGCCAGAATGCAGCGATCGCCAAGCGTACAATCGTGCGCCACGTGGGCGTTGATCATCAGCAGGTTATCGTTGCCCACCTTTGTTAATCCACCGCCCTGTACTGTGCCGCGATGAATGGTGACGCTTTCGCGAATGCGGTTGCGATCGCCAATTTCCACCCGGGTCGGTTCGCCAGCATATTTCAGATCCTGGTTAACTTCGCCGATGGAAGCGAACTGATAGATCTCATTGTCACGGCCGATTTTGGTGTGGCCGTTAACGACAACGTGAGACTTCAGCACGGTGCCTTCGCCGATTTCGACGTTAGCGCCAACAATACAAAACGGACCAATGTGGACGTTAGCGCCAATCACGGCGCCTTCTTCTACAATGGCGGTAGGATGAACAAAAGCGGTTTTATCAATCACGTATCAGGCCTCCCGGCTACGCGCACACATCATCGTCGCTTCGCAAACCACTTTACCGTCAACCAGCGCAACGCCTTTGAAACGGGTCAGGCCGCGGCGGGTTTTCTCGAAAGTGACTTCCATAATCATCTGATCGCCTGGTACTACCGGGCGTTTGAAGCGTGCTTCATCGATACCCGCGAAGTAGTACAGCTCGCCTGGTTCCAGTTTTCCGACGCTTTTGAACGCCAGAATCCCGGTGGCTTGCGCCATTGCTTCCAGAATCAGGACGCCCGGCAAAATCGGCTTACCAGGGAAGTGCCCCTGGAAAAACGGCTCGTTTACAGAAACATTTTTTACTGCGCGCAGAAAACGACCTTCTTCAAAATCCAGCACGCGGTCTACCAGCAGGAACGGGTAACGGTGAGGCAGAAGTTCCAGAATCTCTTCAATGTGCAGAGTATGAGTGTCAGTAGTCAAAATACTCTTCCTGTCTAAATGTACTAAAAGGCAATAATAACACGGCCTGCGGCAATCTTTTAGCGAATGCAACAGGCCGGAAATGTCATGTGACCAAATGATGAATTAGTCTTGTTGATTAACCTTGCGCTCAATCGCTTTCAGGCGCTTGCTCATCTCGTCGATATTCATCACCAGCGCAGCGGTTTTACGCCACGCCTTGTTCGGCTGCAGCGGAATACCGGAGGAATATACGCCAGGTTCGCTGATAGGACGCATCACCATCCCCATCCCCGTGACGGTGACCTTATCGCAGATTTCCATATGGCCGTTAATCACGCTGGCGCCGCCAATCATGCAGTAGCGGCCAATTTTCAGGCTGCCCGCCATGATAACTCCGCCAGCGACCGCGGTATTGTCGCCAATCACCACGTTATGCGCAATCTGGCACTGGTTATCAATGATAACCCCGTTGCCAATCACGGTATCGTCCAGCGCACCACGGTCAATCGTGGTGCAGGCGCCAATCTCCACGCGATCGCCAATAATGACGCGACCCAGCTGCGGGATCTTTACCCAGTTACCGCGATCGTTAGCGTAGCCGAAGCCATCCGCGCCAATCACCGTGCTGGACTGAATCAGGCAATTCTCGCCGATCTCAATCTCATGGTAAACGGTCACATTAGCCCACAAACGCGAGCCGGCGCCTATTTTCGTATTTTTCCCAACGAAGCAGCCTGCGCCGATAACTACGTTATCGCCCAGCACTACGCCGGATTCGATAACCGCGTTGGCGCCGATGGCAACGTTGCTACCCAGCTTCGCCGACGGATCGATGACCGCGCTCGGCGCGATATCCTGAGCCGGCTGCGGCGTGGTATCAAGAATTTGAGCCATGCGCGCGTAGGTCAGGTAGGGGTTACGCACTACCAGCGCGGCGCTATGGGCAAAAGGTAAATCATCCTGCGTCATCACAACGGCAGAAGCCTGGCAAGCGGCCAGGTGCTCACGGTACTTAGGGTTGACCATGAAAGTGATTTGGCCCGTTTTCGCGCTCTGCATGGACGCAACGCCGGTGATGACGATATCGCCATCACCGTGTAATTCTGCATCCAACTGCTGCGCGAGATCAGCCAGTCGAATTGAAGGCATTACTTATTTAACCTGTTTCAGCACATCAGCGGTGATGTCTTTTACATCGCTGCTGTTATATGCAACGGCATTCGCGTCAACCACCAGATCGATGCTCTGATCTTTCGCTACGCTCTGTACGGCAGTCTGGATACGGGTAACCAGTTTGCCACGCTCTTCGTTGGAACGACGTGCGCGATCCTGTTCAAACGCCTGCGCTTTCTGGGAGAAGGTCTGGCGCTGAGCCATCACGTCTTTTTCCAGTTTGGTACGTTCGGCGCCCGGCTTCATGGACTGCAGACGCTGCATTTTGGATTGCAGGTCGCCTTCCATACGCTGCAGTTCGCTAGCGCGGCCTTTGAACTCGTTTTCCAGCGTGTTGGAAACGCCAGTTTTCTGGGCAACCTGTTGGAACAGGCTGTTCATGTTCACCAGGGCAATTTTATCTGCCGCCTGAGCGGAAGTTACCATTGCCAAACCCAGACCTGCAGCTAATAACCACTTTTTCACAATAAACTCCTTACCATCCCATGAGTACCCAGGGGTACCGTTATTTGCGTGGCGAGGCGATAAACGCGTTATCGCCTACAGTCAGCGCTATACTGCACTTGCATTCCGTTGCCGCCAACAATTACCAGGTTTTACCAATGTTAAACTGGAACTGTTCGGCTTTGTCTCCATCGTACTTTTTGAACGGTTGGGCGTAGGAGAAGACCAACGGCCCCAACGGCGACATCCACTGCACGGCAATACCCGCAGACATACGGATGTTGCTCGGATCGCTGTAATCCGGATAACCAGCGTACGCGCTCGAATCCCAGTGAGTATCCCATACGGTACCCATATCCCAGAAGACGGAAGTACGGACCGAGTTCGCATATTTGTCACTAATAAACGGCGTCGGGGTAATCAGCTCAAGGCTGGCCACCGCCATCGCGTTACCGCCCACCGCATCATCGGATTTACACGGTGCGGATTCGGTGCTCTTACATTCATTATCGTAACTATCGTCATCATCATGACGACTGCTTGCCGGGAAGTACACTGCCTTCGGACCAATGGTGTTCGACTGGAAGCCACGCACGGTGCTGGAACCACCGGCATAGAAGTTCTCATAGAACGGCATCTCTTTGCCGCCAATACCATCGCCATAACCAAAGCGCGTACGACCCAGTACTACCCACTGATGATCGTTGTCGATCGGCACGTAGGTCGCGGTATCCAGCGTCGCTTTGTAGTACTCGTTGTCTGAGCCCGGAATGGTCACCTTACCGTTCAGGTTGACGCGCGAACCTTCCGTTGGGAAGAAGCCGCGGTCAAGCTTGTTATAGGTCCAACCGTAGTTGAAGGTGAAGTCATTCGCACTGAACGAGTTCCGGTCGTTGGTGTTGTCCGGATACTGGCCCATCGAGTTAAGGTAACGCCACATTGCCACCTGCGGCTGCATATTGGACAGGGAGTTATGCACATAACCGACGCCGGCGCGCAGCGTGTTGTATTCGTTGACCGGGAAGCCCAGCGTAATGTCTGTACCATAGCTTTTGTTGGTATAGTCAGACAGATCCGCATCGTTCGCATCAAAGTCATTATAGAAGACACGACCGCCGAGGCTTACACCGTCTACGGTGAAATACGGGTTGGTCACCGACAGCTCGGTATAGGTCTGGTAGTCGTTTTTGGTACCGTTGATCCCGACAGCATAGCCAGTACCTAACCAGTTATCCTGCTGAACGCCCGCCTGGAAGCTGACGCCGCTCTCGGTGCCGTAGCCGATACCGAAGTTGAAGCTACCGGTGTTACGTTCTTTCACCTTGTAGACAACGTCGACCTGGTCCGGGCTGCCCGGCACGCGCTGGGTATCAGTATCCACCGTTTCAAAGAAACCTAAACGGTTGAGACGGTCTTTACCCTGATCGACGAGGTCGCTCCCCAGCCATGCGCCTTCCATCTGGCGCATTTCGCGGCGCAGTACGGCATCTTTAGAGGTGTCGTTGCCTTCGAAGCGAATTTTACGCACGTAATAACGGTTGCCTGCGTCGACGTTAACGTGCAGCTTAACGGTTTTATCGCTGTCGTTGATCTCCGGCTGCGACTGCACGCGCGGATAGGCGTAACCATAACGACCCAACAGTTTCTTGATGTCGTTTTCCATCTTGGTCACTTTCGCGCCGTTGTACAGTTCGCCTGGCTCAACTTTAGTCAGCGCTTCGATTTCCGCGGAATGGCCAGCGAGGTTGCCCGTCACCTGCACTCCGGAAAACTTGTACTGATCGCCTTCGGTGATGTTGACGGTGATGTAGATCCCTTTCTTATCCGGCGTCAGGCTGACCTGGGTAGAATCGATGTTGAAACGGGCATAGCCGCGATCCAGGTAGTAGCTGCGCAGGGTTTCAAGGTCGCCCGCTAGCTTCTGCTTCTGGTATTTACGGTCGCCGACCACGTTCCACCACGGCACCTCATCGCGCAGCTGGAAGTGGGAGATCAGCTCATCGGTCGAAAACGCATGGTTGCCGACGATGTTGATCTGTTGAATTTTTGCGGAGACGCCTTCCTGGAAGACCAGCTTCAAATCGACACGGTTACGCGGCAGCGGCGTAACGACTGCTTTGACGCTGGCGCTGTATTTACCGACGCTGTAGTAGAAGTCTTCAAGACCCTTCTCGATATCCGCGATGGTCGTGCGGTCAAGCGACTCGCCCACCCGAACGCCTGAGGCCTCAAGGTTCTGCTTGAGCATGTCATCTTTCACCGACTTGTTGCCGGAGAAAGTGATGCTGGCGATCGTCGGACGCTCTTTCACCTGCACCAGCAGGGTATCACCATCGCGCAGGACGCGGACGTCCTCGAAGTTGCCAGTGGCAAACAGCGCGCGAATAGTGTTACTGATATCATCGTCGGTCACCGTATCGCCAGGACGCACTGGCATACTGAGGAGGGCCGCACCAACAGCGACACGCTGCAAGCCTTCGAAATGAATGTCCTTCACCACGAACCCTTCAGCACCGTATACAGTCGCGCTGCTAAACAGCAGCGACGCTATGAGCAACTTTTTCATCGCCATCGTTATTATGCGTTCTTCCTAACAAACTCTCTTATAACCGAGAGAAATCATTGAAAAGTGCAAGCCCCATTAACAGCACCAGCAGTATTGAGCCAATGCGATAACTAAAGTCTTGAACTCGCTCGGATACCGGCCCGCCCTTCAGCTTTTCAATCGCTAAAAACAGCAGATGTCCCCCATCCAGTACGGGTAGAGGGAACAGGTTGATGATTCCGAGGTTCACGCTAATCAGCGCCAGGAACATCAGATAATAAATCAACCCAAACTCCGCTGACATTCCAGCCCCCTGAGCGATAGAGATCGGCCCACTGAGGTTGTTCAGTTTGACATCACCGGTTATCAATTTACCCAGCATCCTGACCGTCAGCGACATCAGCTGCCAGGTTTTATCCGTGGCTTCAGCGATGGCGGCAAACGGTCCGTACTGACGTACTGTCTTGTATTCTTCAGGCAGCGGGATGACCTTTGGCACCACCCCTGCGAACCCTTCCGCCTTACCTTTCACCGTTTTCGCATCCGGCGTCAGGGTTAACGGCAGCGCACTCCCCTGCCGTTCAATCTCCAGCGCCAGCGCTTTGCCCGGATTATCGCGCACCAGATTAACAAACGTCATCCACTGCGTTAACGGTTGACCATCGACTTTAACGATCCGGTCGCCCGCTTGCAAACCCGCTTTCTGGGCTGCCGATCCCGCCTGAACCTCAGCCAGCACCGTATCAATCTGCGCGCTGCGCGGCTGGATCCCCAGAGAGGTCACGGGATCTTGCTTGTCTGGCTCAAACGACCAGTGCCGCAGATCGACGATTTTATCCTGGCGCTGATTGGTCCCGAAAGGGGCGACGGTAACTATTGTTTGCGGGTTGCCGATTTTGGCCACCAGCTGCAGACGCACCGCATCCCAATCAGGCGTTTCGATACCATCTATCGCTTTAAGTTCCGTTCCTTTTGCAATTTGTGCTTGCGCGGCAACCGAATTGGGCGTTATTTCACCCACCACCGGCCGCACGCCGGGAACGCCGATGATAAAGACCAGCCAGTAAGCAAAGATAGCGAAAATGAAGTTAGCGATGGGGCCGGCGGCAATCACCGCCGCACGCTGACCGACGGTTTTATTGTTGAAGGCATAGTGACGCATCTCCGGCGCCACCGCTTCAACACGCTCATCCAGCATCTTGACGTAGCCGCCCAGTGGGATCAGGGCGATGACGAACTCTGTGCCCTGCTTATCCATCCGCCGCCACAGCGCTTTGCCGAAGCCGATAGAAAAACGCTCAACCCGGATACCGCAGCGGCGCGCCACCCAAAAATGGCCAAACTCATGCACCGTAATCAGTACGCCAAGCGCAATGATAAAAGCCGCCAGATTCCAGAGCACGCTCAGCATATAACCTTCCGTCAAATCGTCCTGAAGACCAACAGTAGCAGACAGGCGAAGACCGGTACCGCCGCCGTCAGGCTGTCGATACGATCGAGAATACCACCATGTCCGGGAATCAAGTGCCCGCTATCCTTAATGCCGGCCTCGCGCTTAAACATACTTTCCGTCAGGTCGCCCAGCACCGAAGCCAGGGCCGCCACCACCGAACAGACCAGCAGCACCGTCGGCGTGACGTCAAGATGGGCCCACACGCCGTAGGCCCAGGAAATCACTGCCGCGGTCAGCAAACCGCCAAAAAAGCCCTGCCAGGTTTTACCCGGTGAGACCTTCGGCGCCAGCTTGTGCTTGCCAAACATTTTACCAAACATATAGGCGCCAGAGTCCGCGCCCCACACCAGGATCATGACGTACAGCAGCCACAGCGCGCCGCTATAGTGGTTATCGGCATAGTGCCAGGCGCGCAGCGCCAGCATGCCCCAGAAAAACGGGACGATGGTCAGAATGCCGAAGATGAGGCGCAGCACCTTAGAGTGGCGCCAGAATGCCGCTGACGCCGGGTATGAGAGCACCAGCAGTAACGCGACGATCCACCAGGCAAAAGAGGCCCATAGCGACCCTTCAACCATCGGTTGATGAACGTCATAGTGGTATTCAGGCAGCAGAAAAAGCATCGCCGCCAGCAGAAGGCCGCACAGCACCGCCAGCCAAACCCGCTGCGACGTCGAGGTAAAACCGCTCAGTTGTCCCCACTCCCAGGCGGCGAGCATACAGACCACCAGGGTGACGATAGCAAAGCCCATCGGCGGCAATAAAAACAATGCCGCAATGACGATGGGGATTAAGACGAAAGCAGATATCAGGCGATACTTCAGCAAAAGTGACCCCCATCAGGCATGACTGCCACCCGGCTCAGTGCCGCCGAAACGACGCTCTCGATTAACAAAGGCATGGAGTGCACCTTCAAAGTCCTGTTCAGCAAAATCGGGCCAAAGAACATCCGTAAAGTAAAGTTCGGCATAGGCAATTTGCCAAATCAGAAAGTTACTTATTCGGTGCTCTCCCCCGGTCCTAATAACTAAATCAACGGGAGCCAGTTCATGCATGCAGACCTGCTGACTCAGCATGTCTTCCGTGATCTGCTCAGGCAGCAGCGTCCCGTCCTGTACCTGTTTCGCCAGCAAACGAACGCCCTGGGTAATATCCCAGCGACCGCCGTAATTGGCTGCAATATTCAGCGTTAAGCCGGTATTGTTTGCGGTTAGCGCTTCCGCTTTGCGGATCCGCTCCTGCAGGCGCGCATTGAAGCGCGTGGTGTCGCCAATAATCCGCAGACGCACATTGTGTCGGTGCAGGCTTTTGACTTCGCTATCCAGCGCCCAGACGAACAGTTCCATCAGCGCACTGACTTCCTGAGCCGGACGGTTCCAGTTTTCGCTGCTGAACGCGTATAACGTTAACGCCTCAATCCCATTATTCGCCGCGAAGGAGACCGCGCGACGCACGGATTTCGCCCCGGCCTTATGCCCGAAAGCGCGAATTTTACCTTGCCGTTTTGCCCAACGGCCGTTGCCATCCATAATAATGGCGACATGACGGCAGCCATGGGTGGGCGATATTTCGCTGACAGTTTGATTAGCAGACAACATCACGCGTTTTAAGTCCATAATAAGGATTAACTAGCCACCAAACAGAGGGCACCGGGCCGCGCTGGATACGCATTTTTATCCGGTGCCGGGGCTGCAGCCAATCGCAGAGAACAACCAAAAGCTTTACGCAAAAAAGCCGTGTTTTGTCACGGCCACCGTAATCTTTAACAACAAAATGCAACGATCGGGTGGCGCAGACTATATCACCGAAGCCTTGCGCCCACAAATATCACCGCGTTACGCCTGCGCAACCAACCGCTGCAGCTGCTGGTGAGCGATTGCGCGCGCCTCGGCGTCGATAACCAGAACATCATCAATGCTTTGCGGCTCCTGCAGGTCCATCTTATCCAGCACCGCCAGGTTAACCGCCGCAATATCGGTAAAGCGGATATCGCCATGCAGAAACGCGGCAACCGACTCTTCATTAGCCGCATTCAGCGTCGTGGTCGCGGCCTGGCCGACGTCAAACGCGTCCATCGCCAGCTTCAGGCACGGATATCGCGTATAGTCCGGCGCGGAGAAGCTCAGATTGCTCAACTGACAGAAGTCCAGCGGTTTAACGCCGGAATTCAGTCGCTGCGGCCAGCCCATGGTATGGGCGATCGGCGTGCGCATATCCGGCTCCCCAAGCTGGGCCAGCACGCTGCCATCCTGATAGCGAACCATCGAGTGGATCACCGACTGCGGATGGATCAGCACTTCCATCTGCTGGGCCGAGGCGTTAAACAGCCAGCGCGCTTCAATATATTCCAGGCCTTTGTTCATCATCGTGGCCGAATCGACGGAGATCTTGCGCCCCATCGACCAGTTGGGATGACGGCAGGCCTGATCCGGGGTCATCGCCGCCAGTTCAGCCACGGCCGTCTCGCGGAAAGGCCCACCGGAGCCGGTCAGCAGGATAGACGAGACGCCGTTCCGGGCAAGATCAGCGTATCCCAGATGCTGCTGAATTGTCTCCGGCATACTCTGAAAAATAGCGTTATGCTCGCTATCGACCGGTAGCAATCGCGCCCCCGACTGTTGCACCGCCTCCATGAATAAGCGACCGCAGGTCACCAGCGATTCTTTATTCGCTAACAATACCGTTTTCCCGGCGCGGATCGCCGCCAGCGTCGGCACCAGTCCCGCCGCGCCGACGATTGCCGCCATGACCTGATCGACCTCATCCAGCGCCGCGACCTCGGCCGCCGCCTGCTGGCCGCTTAGCACCTCGGTGCGACAGCCATGCTCATGCAGACGGGTGCGCAACCGCTCAGCGCTTTGCGCATCGTCCATCACCGCGTAACGGGGGGTAAATTCCAGGCATTGTTCAACCATACGGTCAACGTTTTTCCCCGCGACCAGCGCGGCGACGGAAAAGCGACCAGGGTTATGGCGCACCACGTCCAGCGTGCTACAGCCAATGGAGCCGGTCGAACCGAGAACGGTTAATTGCTTCATGAGACGTCCAGAAGAGTGGAAACAGAATAAAAAGCAAAACGCCGCCAGCAAGCCCCTACGCAGCAACTATCGGGGATAAGGCGGCGGCATTAGGCCTTCAACTAAGCGCTAAAGGCTACAAGGCCAGCGGTCGCAACGCAATCCCGAGAATTGAGCGTACAGTCTTCTGTACGGCGTTTCAGATTTTACTCAGGCCAGAGCCTGTCTGGCCCGAGTAAGGGCAGAGCATTAGAACTGCATCAGTTCCGCTTCTTTGTCTGCCAGCGCCGCGTCAACTTTTTTGATGGCGGCGTCAGTCATTTTCTGCACGTCGTCCTGAGAACGGCGATCGTCATCTTCGCTGATCTCTTTTTCTTTCAGCAGCGCTTTGACTTTATCGTTGGCGTCACGGCGAACGTTACGCACGGCAACGCGCGCCTGCTCGGCTTCACCACGCACGATCTTGGTCAGATCTTTACGACGCTCTTCGGTCAGCGGCGGCAGCGGGACACGAATATCGCTGCCGGCAGAGCTTGGGTTCAGACCGAGGTCTGACGCCATGATCGCTTTTTCAACGGCCGCGGACATAGAACGGTCAAAGACGTTGATTTTCAGGGTACGGGAGTCTTCGACGGTGACGCTGGCCAGCTGGCGCAGCGGGGTCGGAGTACCGTAGTATTCAACAACAATCCCGTCCAGCAGGCTCGGAGAAGCACGACCCGTGCGAATTTTGCTGATTTGGTTTTTGAATGCTTCGACGCATTTTTCCATGCGGATTTCAGCATCTTTTCTGATATCGCTAATCACGTTACGAATCCTTGAAAGCTTGTCTCAGTCAGACCAGACGGGGCACCCGTCGGAAAATGAGCTAAGTATAGTCAGATTTAATGAAAATCACCGGGCAATATCCCCGCGAAAGTAAAGCGGAATATTACCCGGATTTGGCGCTGACGGGAATTATTCCGTGATCAATGTGCCTTCTTTTTCGCCCATCACCACGCGACGCAGGGCGCCAGGTTTGTTCATGTTGAAGACGCGAATCGGTAATTTATGGTCACGCGCCAGGGTGAAGGCCGCCAGATCCATGACTTTCAGCTCTTTTTCCAGAACTTCGCTGTAGGTCAGCTGATCGTACATGGTGGCAGAAGGATCTTTTGCCGGGTCAGCGGTGAATACGCCGTCAACCTTGGTGGCTTTCAGCACCACATCGGCTTCAATTTCGATACCGCGCAGGCAGGCTGCGGAATCGGTGGTAAAGAACGGGTTGCCGGTACCAGCGGAGAGGATCACTACGCGGTTGTTGCGCAGCAGGCTGATTGCCTCTGCCCAGCTGTAGTTGTCGCATACGCCGTTCAGCGGGATGGCGGACATCAGACGAGCGTTCACATAGGCGCGGTGGAGCGCATCACGCATTGCCAGGCCGTTCATGACCGTTGCCAGCATGCCCATGTGGTCGCCCACAACGCGGTTCATACCCGCTTTCGCCAGACCAGCACCACGGAACAGGTTACCGCCACCAATTACTACGCCAACCTGAATACCCAGCTCAACCAGCTCTTTGATCTCCTGAGCCATGCGGTCAAGTATGCTTGCATCAATACCGAAGCCTTCTGAGCCCTGCAGCGCTTCGCCACTTAATTTCAGCAGAATACGTTTGTAGACGGGTTTTGCATTGGTAGCCATGTTTCTTTCCTGAGACTGTCAACGAATGAGATGTGTTAATTCCGGCGACATTGTATGTCGCATTTCAGCGCGGCCACTATAAGCAGTTGGCTGAATTTACAAAATGGGCGCAAAAAGAAGCCGCCCTCAGGCGGCTCCTTTTTTTAAAAATTAAGACTGCTTGGACATCGCAGCAACTTCTGCTGCAAAGTCAGTCTCAACTTTCTCAATGCCTTCGCCCACTTCAAAGCGGATGAAGCCAGTCACGTCAGCGTTGTGCTCTTTCAGCAGCTGGCCAACAGATTTGCTCGGCTCCATAACGAAAGGCTGACCAGTCAGAGAAACTTCGCCGGTGAATTTCTTCATGCGGCCTTCAACCATTTTCTCTGCGATTTCTTTCGGCTTACCGGACTGCATCGCGATGTCCAGCTGAACCTGGTACTCTTTCTCTACCACTTCAGCAGACACGTCTTCCGGCTTAACGAATTCCGGCTTGCTTGCAGCAACGTGCATTGCCAGCTGCTTAACCAGCTCTTCGTCAGCGCCTTTAGCGGCAACCAGAACGCCGATACGCGCACCGTGCTGGTAGCTACCCAGAACGTCGCCTTCCAGAACAGCGATACGACGGATGTTGATGTTCTCGCCGATTTTAGCAACCAGCGCAACACGTTCTTCTTCGAACTGCGCTTTCAGAACTTCAACGTCGGAGATTTTACCTGCAACAGCGGCGTCCAGTACTTTGTCGGCAAATGCCTGGAAACCACCATCTTTAGCAACGAAGTCAGTCTGGCAGTTAACTTCCAGAATGTAACCGTAGTTGCCTTCGATTTTGGTTTTGATCACGCCGTCAGCAGCCACGTTGCCTGCTTTCTTCGCCGCTTTGATCGCGCCGGATTTACGCATGTTTTCGATTGCCAGCTCGATGTCGCCATTCGCTTCAGTCAGCGCTTTTTTGCAATCCATCATGCCTGCGCCAGTACGTTCGCGCAGCTCTTTTACCAGGGAAGCGGTAATTTCAGCCATTCTAAAATCCTCGGGAGATGTGGATACTGCCCGGCCAACGGCCAAACAGCGTAAATTGAAAAAAGGGGCCGATAATGGGCCCCTATTCATACACGGTACTAATAAGGGCTTAAACCTTATTATTCAGCTTCTACGAAGCTTTCTTCCGCCTGAGAAGCCAGGTCCTGAGAGCGACCTTCACGAACGGTAGCAGCAACAGCGCCCAGGTACAGGCTTACTGCGCGGATTGCATCGTCGTTACCCGGGATAACGAAGTCTACGCCGTCCGGATCAGAGTTGGTATCAACGATAGCAAATACCGGGATGCCCAGGTTGTTTGCTTCTTTGATAGCGATGTGCTCGTGGTCAGCGTCGATAACGAACAGTGCGTCCGGCAGGCCGCCCATATCTTTGATACCGCCCAGGCTGTTTTCCAGCTTGTCCAGCTCACGAGTGCGCATCAGCGCTTCTTTCTTGGTCAGCTTGTCGAAAGTACCGTCCTGGGACTGAGTTTCCAGGTCTTTCAGACGTTTGATGGACTGACGAACGGTTTTCCAGTTAGTCAGCATACCGCCCAGCCAGCGATGGTTCACGAAGAACTGATCGCAGCTCAGAGCAGCGTCTTTTACCGCTTCGCTTGCAGCGCGCTTAGTACCAACGAAAAGGATTTTACCTTTACGAGCAGCGATCTTGTTCAGTTCAGCCAGAGCTTCGTTGAACATCGGTACGGTTTTCTCAAGGTTGATGATGTGAACTTTGTTACGCGCGCCGAAGATGAAAGGCTTCATTTTCGGGTTCCAGTAACGGGTCTGGTGACCGAAGTGAACACCAGCCTTGAGCATGTCGCGCATGGAAACAGTTGCCATGTTTAAAACCTCTATAGATTAAATTGGGGTTATGCCTCCACGTATCCCATATTACCGACCCCGAAGGGCACCCCGGAATATGTGCCGATACGTGTGTGTTATTACACAAAGTGAGCTATGTCGCTTACGTCCATCCTTGTGTATCTGAGATGGAACGGAAGTCCGGCGCGCTTTATACCACAAAATCCATCCAGACACCAACTCTTGTTGACGTCGCGTGCTGTTAATGATTCTCAGTTTGGCACCAGCCTGCCCGGACTGTTACCATTGACAGGACTTACTCTATTATTGTCGAAAATATCGACACTGCTGGACATACTCCATGGCTATCTCTATTAAGACATCTGAAGACATCGAAAAAATGCGCGTTGCCGGCCGCCTGGCCGCCGAAGTGCTGGAAATGATCGAACCCTACGTCAAACCGGGCGTCAGCACCGGCGAACTGGACCGCATCTGTAACGACTATATCGTTAACGAGCAGAAGGCCATTTCCGCCTGCCTCGGCTATCACGGCTATCCGAAATCCGTCTGCATTTCGGTCAATGAAGTGGTCTGTCACGGTATCCCTGATGACGGCAAGCTGCTGAAAGATGGCGATATCGTCAATATCGACGTGACCGTCATTAAAGATGATTTCCATGGCGATACCTCCAAAATGTTTATCGTTGGCAAACCGACGATTCTCGGCGAGCGCCTGTGCCGCATCACTCAGGAAAGCCTGTACCTGGCGCTGAAGATGGTTAAACCGGGGATCAACCTGCGCGCGATCGGCGCGGCGATCCAGAAATTCGTCGAAGCGGAAGGTTTCTCCGTGGTGCGCGAGTACTGTGGGCACGGTATCGGCCGCGGCTTCCATGAAGAACCTCAGGTGCTGCACTACGATTCGCCGGAGACCAACGTCGTACTCAAACCAGGCATGACCTTCACCATCGAGCCGATGGTCAACGCCGGTAAAAAAGAGATCCGCAGCATGAAAGACGGCTGGACGGTGAAAACCAAAGACCGGAGCTTGTCTGCGCAGTACGAGCATACTATTGTGGTGACAGACAACGGCTGCGAAATTCTGACGCTACGCAAGGATGACACCATCCCGGCGATAATCTCGCACGATGAATGATGAAAAGCCGGCGCCCGCCGGCTTTTTTATTAGATAGTTTTTTCTTATGGTGACGCGATGAGCAACTCATTACCTGACACAGCCTCCCCTCTCCTGCCCGTCCCGCCGGAACACCCGGTGAGTTGGCCGCAGGGCGATCTGAACTGTGCCGCAATCAAGGCGCACATCGATACCTTCCAGCACTGGCTGGGCGAGGCGTTTGACTCCGGCATCGTCGCGGAGCAGCTCATCGCGGCGCGCACCGAATTTATCGACCAGTTGCTGCAGCGATTATGGATCGCCTGCGGTTTTGAATCCGTCAGCGACCTGGCGCTGGTCGCCGTCGGCGGCTATGGCCGTGGCGAACTGCACCCGCTCTCAGACGTCGATCTGCTGATCCTCAGTCGTAAAAAACTGCCGGACGACCAGGCGCAAAAAGTCGGCGAACTGCTCACCCTGCTGTGGGACGTCAAGCTGGAGGTGGGCCACAGCGTACGCACCCTCGAAGAGTGCCTGCTGGAAGGTCTCTCGGATCTGACCGTTGCCACCAACTTAATCGAATCGCGCCTGCTGATCGGCGACGTCGCGCTGTTCCTTGAACTGCAAAAACATATTTTTAGCGACGGCTTCTGGCCATCGGAAAAGTTCTTCGCCGCCAAGGTCGAAGAGCAGAACGTCCGTCATCAGCGCTATCATGGCACCAGCTATAACCTCGAGCCGGACGTGAAAAGCAGCCCCGGCGGCTTGCGCGATATCCATACGCTACAGTGGGTGGCTCGCCGCCATTTCGGCGCCACCTCAATGGATGAGATGGTCGGCTTCGGCTTTCTGACCGAAGCCGAGCGCAATGAACTCAATGAGTGTCTGCATCAGCTGTGGCGCATCCGTTTCGCGCTGCATCTCGAACTCACGCGCTATGACAACCGTCTGCTTTTCGACCGCCAGCTCAGCGTGGCCCGCCGGCTAGGCTATGAAGGCGACGGCAACCAGCCGATTGAGCATATGATGAAGGACTTCTTCCGCGTTACCCGCCGGGTGAGCGAGCTGAATCAGATGCTGCTTCAGCTGTTTGAGGAGGCTATCCTCGCCCTGACCGAGGATGAAAAACCACGCCCGATCGATGATGATTTCCAGCTGCGCGGCACCCTTATCGATCTGCGTGACGACACGCTGTTTATTCGCGAACCGCAGGCCATTCTGCGCATGTTTTATATCATGGTGCGCAACAGCACCATCACCGGCATCTACTCAACGACGTTGCGCCATCTGCGCCACGCCCGCCGTCATCTCACCCAGCCGCTGTGCTATATCCCGGAGGCGCGCACGCTCTTTCTTAGTATGCTGCGCCATCAGGGGGCGGTAAGTCGCGGGCTGCTGCCGATGCATCGCCACAGCGTACTGTGGGCCTATATGCCGCAGTGGTCGCATATCGTCGGCCAGATGCAGTTCGACCTGTTTCACGCCTACACCGTCGATGAACACACCGTCCGGGTGATGCTCAAGCTGGAAAGCTTTGCCAAAGAAGAAACCCGCAGCCGCCACCCGCTGTGCGTGGAGCTGTGGCCGCGCTTAACGCACCCGGAGCTGATCTTAATTGCCGCCCTGTTCCACGACATCGCCAAAGGGCGCGGCGGCGACCACTCGATCCTCGGCGCGCAGGATGTGCTGAAGTTTGCCGAGCTGCACGGGCTGAACTCGCGCGAAACGCAGCTGGTCGCCTGGCTGGTGCGTCACCACCTGCTGATGTCGGTCACCGCCCAGCGGCGCGATATTCAGGATCCGGAGGTGATTAAGCAGTTCGCCGAGGAGGTGCAAACGGAAAATCGTCTGCGCTATCTGGTGTGTCTGACCGTCGCCGATATCTGCGCCACCAACGAAACCTTGTGGAACAGCTGGAAGCAGAGCCTGCTGCGTGAACTCTATTTCGCCACCGAGAAGCAGCTGCGTCGCGGCATGCAAAGCACCCCGGACATGCGCGAACGAGTGCGTCACCATCAGCTGCAGGCGCTGGCCCTGCTGCGGATGGACAATATTAATGAAGAGGCGCTGCATCAGATCTGGAACCGCTGCCGCGCCAACTATTTCGTGCGACATACGCCGACGCAGCTCGCCTGGCACGCCCGCAACCTGCTGCGCCACGATCTGAATAAACCGATGATCCTGCTGAGCTCGCAGGCCACCCGCGGCGGTACGGAGATTTTTATCTGGAGCCCGGATCGCCCTTACCTGTTCGCCGCGGTGTGTGGCGAACTTGACCGTCGCAACCTCAGCGTCCACGACGCGCAGATCTTCACCACCCGCGACGGTATGGCGATGGATACCTTTATCGTCCTTGAGCCCGACGGCAGCCCCCTTTCCGCCGACCGCCACGAGGCGATCCGCCAGGGGCTGGAGCAGACCATCACTCAGCGCAGCTGGCAGCCTCCGGCCCCGCGTCGTCAGGCGGCAAAGCTACGCCATTTTTCCGTGGACACCGAGGTGAATTTCCTGCCGACCCATACCGACCGAAAATCGTTTCTGGAGCTGATAGCGCTCGACCAGCCCGGGCTGCTCGCCCGCGTCGGGCAGGTGTTCGCCGACCTCGGGATATCGCTTCACGGGGCGCGAATTACGACAATTGGTGAGCGAGTAGAAGATTTATTTATAATCGCCACCGCCGACCGGCGTGCCCTTAATAATGAGCTGCAACAAGAAGTGCAACAACGGTTGACAGCGGCCCTCAATCCAAACGATAAAGGGTGACGTATTTTTTTTAGTGAATGGAAAGAAACAATGCAGCAGTTACAGAACGTTATTGAGTCCGCTTTCGAGCGTCGCGCCGACATTACGCCGGCTAATGTGGATACCGTGACCCGCGAAGCGGTTAACCAGGTTATCGCCCTTCTTGATTCCGGCGCGCTGCGCGTCGCTGAGAAGATCGACGGTCAGTGGGTGACGCATCAGTGGCTGAAGAAGGCGGTACTGCTCTCTTTCCGTATTAACGATAACCAGGTTATCGATGGTGCGGAAAGCCGCTACTTCGATAAAGTGCCGATGAAATTCGCTGACTACGACGAAGCGCGTTTTCAGAAAGAAGGTTTCCGCGTGGTGCCGCCGGCCGCCGTGCGCCAGGGCGCGTTCATCGCCCGCAACACTGTGCTGATGCCGTCCTACGTTAACATCGGCGCCTACGTTGACGAAGGCACCATGGTTGATACCTGGGCCACCGTCGGCTCCTGCGCGCAGATCGGTAAAAACGTGCATCTGTCCGGCGGTGTCGGCATCGGTGGCGTACTGGAGCCGCTGCAGGCGAACCCGACCATCATCGAAGATAACTGCTTCATCGGCGCGCGCTCTGAAGTGGTTGAAGGGGTGATTGTCGAAGAAGGCTCCGTCATCTCCATGGGCGTTTACCTCGGTCAGAGCACCAAAATCTACGATCGCGAAACCGGCGAAGTCTTCTACGGCCGCGTACCGGCTGGCTCGGTGGTGGTCTCAGGCAACCTGCCGTCGAAAGATGGTAAATACAGCCTGTACTGCGCGGTGATTGTGAAGAAAGTCGATGCCAAAACCCGCGGCAAGGTCGGCATTAACGAACTGCTGCGCACCATCGACTAAAGCAAATAAAAAGCGGGAGATATCCCGCTTTTTTTATATTTGATGCTGGCGAAAATGGATTTTTTCGTTAATTATTCAATGGTTATGATGCTATCAAAGGTACCGTTATGTACGATAATCTGAAAAGTCTTGGCATTACCAACCCTGATGAGATCGATCGCTATAGCCTGCGGCAGGAAGCTAACAACGACATTCTGAAAATCTATTTTCAGAAAGACAAAGGCGAATTCTTCGCCAAGAGCGTGAAGTTCAAATATCCGCGTCAGCGCAAAACCGTCGTCGCCGACGGCGTCGGCCAGGGCTACAAAGAGGTCCAGGAGATCAGCCCCAATCTGCGCTACGTTATCGACGAGTTAGATCAGATCTGCCAGCGCGATCGCACTGAAATCGATCTCAAGCGTAAAATCCTCGACGATTTACGCCATCTGGAAAGCGTGGTCACCAATAAGATCAGCGAAATCGAAGCCGATCTGGAAAAGCTCACCCGTAAGTAAGAGCATCCCGGCGGCGCGTTGCCTGGCCGGGCTAGTGGTCTCTATCCACTCCAGACAGCATGCATCGTCCAGGCCGGGTATGGCGCGTCGCTACCCGGCATTTTTTTGCCTCCTCCACGTCTTAGCGTTGTTCGTCCAGCTGCAGCGCGATATACAGCAGCAGCCTGTCGTCAAAGCTACCGAGATCCAGGCCGGTCAGCTCCGAGATACGGTTCAACCGGTACTCCAGCGTATTGCGATGAATAAACAGCGCCTTTGACGTCGCCAGCGGCTGCACGTTATGGCGAAACCACGCCTGCAGCGTCCGCCGCAGCAGCCCGTTGTTGTCCATGGCCTTCAAACGCGCCAGCGGACGGGCCAGCTCATTGGCCTGCCAGCCGCCGCGCAGGCTGTCAAGCAGCACCGGCAGCATTAGATCCTGATAGAAATAACTGCGGCTCTCCGGCATCCGCTGCTTGCCAACCATCATTGTCGTCCGTGCGGTACGGTAAGAGCGGGCGATACTTCCTGGGCCGGTGAAGAAGTTGCCCAGCGCCACGCGAAAGCGCAGCTGGCCATTCTCTTTCATCCTGGCGATAAGCTGCTCGACGCGCCGGACGTGATCGTCAGCGTCCCAGCGGCCAAAGCTGTTCAGCGCCGGTTTCAGCACCACCATTTCCGTGAGCGAGACAATGGCCACCAGATTATTGCGATCGGGGGTGGTCAGCGCGTTCTGTAACTGTTGCAGTTCCGCCATCGCGCTGTCCACGCCGAGCTGACCGCTGTCTACCTCAATCATCGCCACCACGCGCGGCTGATTGAGATCGATGCCTAAACGCTGAGCCCATTCGTTCAGCGCCGGGGTATGCTCTTCCGCCTGAATCAGGTTCATCACCAGCTCTTCGCGCAGACGGCTGTCCTGGGCCAGGAGATGCATCAGCCGCGACTGCTCCAGCATCATCTCTGCTGTCATGCACACCAGCTCGCCATATTTTCGCAGCGACTCCGGCTCGCCGGTCAGGCCGATCACCCCGACGATCTCCCCCTCCAGGCGCAGCGGCAGGTTAATCCCCTGGCGAACCCCGTGCAGATGGCGAGCGACCGCGTCGTCGATATCCACCACCCGCCCCTGGGAGAGGACCAGCAGCGCGCCTTCGTGCAATTCACCAATCCTTTCCCGATCGCCGCTGCCGATGATCCGCCCGCGGGCATCCATCACGTTGATATTGGTATCGATGATGCGCATGGTCCGCGCCACAATATCCTGCGCCATTTTGGTATCAAGATGCCAGCCAGCCATGTAGTCCTCCCCTTTGCTGGGCACCAGCATAAAAGAGTCATCGTCGCGCTGCATTGTGCATTTGCACTAAGCCGGGGTGAGATATGTGGAGTTGTGGGGGCGGTCACAGAACGAAAAAAGCCCCTGCCCTCGGCGAGGGAAGGGGCTGGGAAGCGAGCGCTGGCGGTTACTGCAACAGCAGATAGATAGAGGCGTCGCCGCGCTGAATGTTCAGCGCCAGTACGGACGGTTTGGCGTCGAAGATTTTCCGCAGATCGGCGATGTTTTTCACCGGCTGCTGATTCGCCCCGACGATGACGTCGCCTTTCTTGAGGCCAATCTGTGCCGCCGGGGTACCGGCTTTCACATTATTGACCACCACGCCCTTATCCTGACCCTTATTGCTCATTTCCGCCCCTTCAATCCCGTTGAAGATGGTGCTGGAGTCAACCTGGGTCTGGTTGCTCTGCTGCAGTTCGACGGTCACGGTCACCGGTTTGCCGTCGCGCAGCAGACCAAGCTCAACTTTGCTGCCGATAGGCATGGTGCCGACCTGGGCACGCAGCGCGGCGAAGCTGCTGATCGCTTTCCCGTTGAGGGAGGTGATGACATCGCCGGCTTTAATGCCCGCTTTCGCGGCCGCCGAACCTGGCATTACCTGGCTGACGAAGGCCCCGCGCTGGGCATCGACTTTCATCGCTTTCGCCAGCTCAGAGTTCAGTTCGGTGCCCATAATGCCGAGCTCACCGCGTTTCACCTGGCCATATTTCACCATCTGCTCGGTCAGGTTTTTCACCATGTTGCTCGGGATAGCAAAACCGATACCGATGTTGCCGCCGTCCGGCGCCAGAATGGCGGTGTTGATACCGATCAGCTCGCCGTTGAGGTTCACCAGCGCACCGCCGGAGTTCCCGCGGTTAATCGCCGCATCGGTCTGGATAAAGTTTTCGTAGTTTTCCACGTTGAGGCCGCTACGGCCCAGCGCGGAGACAATCCCGGAGGTCACGGTTTCGCCCAGACCGAACGGGTTGCCGATAGCCACGGTGTAATCACCGACGCGCAGCGCATCGGAGTCGGCAAGCTTAATCGCCGTCAGGTTTTTTGGATCCTGAATCTGAATCAGCGCGATATCAGAGCGCGGATCTTTGCCGACGACTTTGGCATCAAACTTACGGCCATCGCTCAGCTGAACCTTAATCGTGGTGGCGTTGTCCACGACGTGGTTGTTGGTCACCACATACCCTTTGGCGGCATCAATGATGACGCCGGAGCCCAGCGCCATAAATTTCTGCTGCTGGCCGCCGTCAGGCTGACCGCCCTGTCCGCCGCCCTGGCAAAACGGCGAACTCTGGAAAGGAGAACCATCCTGGCAGAACGGCGAATTATCGCCAAAGAACTGCTGGAAGTTACGTGGCATCCGTGGGGTATTAACGGTGGTGCTACCTTCAACGTTAATGCTCACCACCGACGGCATCACCTTCTCCAGCATCGGGGCCAGGCTTGGCATCTGCTGTGCATTAGTGGCCGAAGATGCCGTTTCTGCCGCGCTCGCAGAGAGCGGGGACAACGCCAGACCTAAACTCAGAGCCAGTGCACTCATTGCTAACGTGGTTTTTTTCATCAGTTTCAATCTCAATATCAGGTAACGAAAGTTGCTGTGTACGTGACTATCAGAGTCATTTTATAACGCTAAGTTCCGGAATTAAGTTTCTGGAAAAAGTAAAAATTTATTGTCCATCTTTACAAAACTCCAGCCTATTCCACCGCCATGAGTCGCCGATATTCATCCCACGCATACAAATCCGTCATCCCGCTGATATAGTCCTGAATCAGACGGCAGCGATAATAGTATTCCATCAGCGCAAATTCGGGCGCCGTACGCGCCAGTTTATTTACCGCTTCAACATAGGCCAGCCGGTGACGGGTCGAAAGTTTCTGATACAGCCGGGAGGCAATGGGTAAACGTCGTACCCGCTCCTGCGCTACTAATTCGCTGAAATCCTCCAGCGATAATTTCAGCAGCGGCTGATAGATATCCAACAGGCCGCTGATCACCCGGTAGCCCTGCAATTCCAGCTGCTCAACATCCGGATGGCTAAAGACCTGTTTCATCGCCACATTTTTATAGAGCTCCAGTAGCTGACTGCAATCGCTGTCGTCCTCCAGCAACGCATGATTAAAGTCCCCCGTGAAGATTGCCGGCAGGTTGTCAATAAATCGGCGCGCCGCGTAGGGCACCAGCTTATTCAGCGTATTCACCCGCAAATACATAAAAAACTGATCTTCCGCGCTCTGCTTCAGATAATTGGCTCGCGATTTCTCCCAGGCATTTTCTACTACCTGCGAAAATAACGAGCCTTTTTCATGACTGCCCCAGGCGTCGTAAAGATGCTGATAGAGCTGTTCTGCGCTAAAAATACGTTTTTCCACCGCGTCCTCGAGATCCGCGACGCAATATGAGATGTCATCCGCAGCCTCCATAATCCAGGTTAATGGAAACCGATTGTAAGGCGCGAGATCCAGTTCTTTACGCAAACGCGCGACATACTCTTCTTCGGCTAAATAATAGCCAGGTTTCTTCATTAAATAACTGTGGCTGGCCGGCGTCTCCTCAGACCACCACGCCGGACGAGTATATTTCAGGATACATCCCACCTGCGCCCAGGTCAGGTTCATACGCATTAGCGTATGGACCAGACGAATGCCCTGCGCGTTGCCCTCAAAGCTGCAGAGATCCTGGCGCACTTTACGGCGCAGCGCATTAAGCGATGTCTCTCCGTCATGCAGTCGTAAGGCCTGCACTTCGCAGCGATCGTCGGTCAGCGGCTGCCCGAGCGCATCGCCGGGCGCCAGGCGCTGACGGAACCAGTCGTTAATCGCCGCTTCGCCAAAATGGCCAAACGGGGGATTGCCGATATCGTGCATCAGGCAGGCCATCTCCACCACGCTCTCGAATGGCCCGGTCAGCTCTTCCAGGCCATACTCTTCCAGCAGCCTCAGCTCTTTCAGCCGGCTCAGCACCTCTTTGGCGATATAGCGCCCCACCTGCTGCACCTCCAGCGAGTGGGTCAGGCGAGTGCGCACCGCCGCGTTGCGCTCGAGCGGGAAGACCTGAGTTTTTTGCTGCAGGCGGCGGATTGCCGGCGAGTTGACGATCCGTCCCCGATCGCTTTCAAAGATCCGCAGGATGTCGCGCTCCGTCTCCACCCGCGGCGGCGAACGGAAGCGTCGACGCCAGTTTATCTTGTTGCGAAAATCAATCTTTGCCATAGCCTCTCCCGCGCGAGCAATACGCTTCCCCTTAAGCGCATGATAGACTATGCAACTAAACCTGACACATCGCGAGTAAATCTATGAAAATTGGCATTATTGGCGCTATGGAAGAGGAAGTTACCCTTCTGCGCGACAAAATCGAAAACCGCCAGACCATCACCATTGGCAGAAGCGAAATCTATACCGGCCAACTTCACGGCGTTGACGTCGCTCTGCTGAAGTCTGGTATCGGAAAAGTAGCGGCGGCGATGGGCGCGACCCTGCTGCTGGAGCGCTGCCAGCCTGACGTGATCATTAATACCGGTTCTGCCGGCGGCCTGGCGTCGACGCTGAAGGTCGGCGATATCGTCGTCTCCGATGAAGCGCGCTACCACGACGCCGACGTAACCGCCTTCGGCTATGAATACGGCCAGCTCCCTGGCTGCCCGGCGGGTTTTAAGGCGGATGAAAAACTGGTGGCCGCCGCAGAGAGCTGCATTAAAGCGTTAGATCTCAACGCCGTTCGCGGCCTCATCGTTAGCGGGGATGCCTTCATTAACGGCTCTGTCGGTCTGGCGAAGATCCGCCATAATTTCCCGCAGGCGATCGCCGTGGAAATGGAAGCGACCGCCATCGCCCACGTCTGCCATAACTTTAAGGTTCCCTTCGTGGTGGTTCGCGCTATCTCCGACGTGGCCGACCAGCAGTCCCACCTCAGCTTTGAGGAGTTCCTTGCGGTCGCCGCCAGACAGTCCACCCTGATGGTGGAGAATCTGGTACAGAACCTGGCACGTGGCTAAGTCGCTATCCTTCGCGCTTGCCGCGCTGCTGTTACTCGCCCCGGCGTGGCTGCTGGCCGCGCCGCGGGTGATCACCCTCTCCCCCGCCAATACCGAACTGGCCTTTGCCGCCGGGATCACGCCGGTCGGCGTCAGCAGCTATTCCGATTATCCTTCGCAGGCCAAAACGATCGAACAGGTTGCCAGCTGGCAGGGAATGAACCTGGAACGCATCGTGGCGCTCAAGCCAGACGTGGTGCTGGCCTGGCGCGGGGGCAATGCCGAACGCCAGGTTAACCAGCTGCAGTCTCTGGGTATTCACGTCCTGTGGGTACAGACCTCGACCATAGAAGAGATCATCGCTACCCTGCGTGAGCTGGCGCAGTGGAGCCCGCAGCCGGAAAAAGCACAGCAGGCGGCGCAGGCGATGCAGCAGGAATACGATGCGTTGAAAGCGCGCTATGCCAACGCGCCGAAGAAACGCGTCTTCCTGCAGTTCGGCTCCGCACCGCTGTTCACCAGCGGCCCCGGTTCGATTCAGGATCAGGTGCTAAGGCTTTGCGGCGGCGAGAATATCTTCGCCACCAGCCGCGTTCCCTGGCCGCAGGTGAGCCGCGAACAGGTGCTGGCCCGCCAGCCGCAGGCGATCGTGGTGACCGGGGATGCCAGCCGCATTGCCGAAGCGCAGCGCTTTTGGCAACATCAGCTCACCATTTCGTTGATTGCGTTACACAGCGACTGGTTTGAACGCGCCGGCCCACGTATTATCCTCGCCGCCAAACAACTTTGTGCGGCGCTTGACCAGGTAAAATAATCATCCGGCACACCGGATGTTCAGTGGGAATCAACGATGCTTGTCTATTGGCTGGATATTATTGGCACAGCTGTCTTCGCGATCTCCGGCGTACTGCTGGCCGGAAAACTGCGTATGGACCCATTCGGCGTGCTGGTGTTAGGGGTAGTGACGGCGGTAGGCGGCGGGACCATCCGCGACATGGCGCTGGCGAATGGCCCGGTATTCTGGGTCAAAGATCCCACCGATCTGGTGGTGGCGATGGTCACCAGCATGCTGACCATCCTGCTGGTCCGCCAGCCTCGCCGGCTGCCGAAATGGATCCTGCCCGTTCTTGATGCCGTCGGTCTGGCGGTGTTTGTCGGCATTGGCGTCAATAAAGCTTTTCTCGCTGGCAGCGGCCCGCTGGTCGCGGTGTGCATGGGGGTGGTGACCGGCGTCGGCGGCGGGATTATTCGCGACGTGCTGGCGCGGGAAATTCCTATGATTCTGCGTACCGAAATCTACGCCACCGCCTGTATCGTCGGCGGTATTGTCCACGCCACGGCACACGACACCTTTCATCTCCCGCTGGAGAATTCGGCAATGATGGGGATGGTGGTCACCCTGGTAATTCGTCTGGCGGCTATTCGCTGGCATCTGAAGCTGCCGACGTTTGCCCTGGACGATAACGGTCGGTAATAAAAGCAAAACGGTAACCTTAAGGTTACCGTTTTTAGGGTTTGCTCCCTCCCGCTGGGGGAGAACTCGCTTTAAACGCTGAACGAGGAGCCGCAGCCGCAGGTGCTTTTCGCGTTCGGATTGGTCACGATAAAGCGCGAACCTTCCAGCCCTTCGGTATAGTCGACCGAGCCGCCGACCAGATACTGCAGGCTCATCGGGTCAACCACCAGGCCGACGCCCTGTTTCTCAATGGTCATATCCCCTTCGTTCACCTGATCGTCAAAGGTGAAGCCATACTGGAAACCGCTGCAACCGCCGCCGGTGATATACACGCGCAGTTTCAGGTTCGGATTATCTTCATCCGCAATCAGGTGTTTTACTTTATTGGCTGCGGCTTCGGTAAACTCCAGCGGCAACGCTACGTCATCACTCATTTTCTGCTCCCATTGATACTTCCGGCCGGTTAAAGAATAACCGGACCTTTTGAGCCATTATCTAATACCCTGGTAAATCGTTCAAGTATTCTCCCGGGGAGCCTGCTGCGCTTTTGCCGCCTGCTCGGCTTCCTGCTTCGCCAGAGTACGCTGCAGAATGGTCGAATACAAAGGCTTACCGCCGAGGAATTGCGCCAGTAGTGTTGCGCCAAGGCAGGTAATAATCATTGGCAAAATGAGCTGATAGTTATCGGTCATCTCCAGCACCAGCACGATCCCGGTCAGCGGCGCACGCACCGAGGCGGCGAGCAGCGCCCCCATACCGGCAATCGCGAAGGTGCCGGCATCGAGATGGTAGGCCGGAAACAGCGGAATAGCCGCCATGCCGAACGCCGTGCCCAGCAGCGTGCCGAGCGCCAACATAGGCGCGAAAATGCCCCCTGGCGCGCCGGAAGAGAAGCAGATCAGCGTGGTCACCACGCGGGCAATAAAGATAAACAGCAGCAGTCCGACGGAGAAGTTACCGGCAGCTGCGATAGGGATCAAGTTAAAGCCACCGCCCACCGCGGAGGGCTGCATCAGCCCCAGCAGACCGCAGAGCCCGCCGATTAATCCGCCAATAAACACCCATTTTTTGATGTTGCCGCCGTGGATGCGCTGGAACAGATCCTGAGTGCGCAGCACCAGAAAATTAAACAGCGGGCCAAAGCAGCCAAACAGCATGCCCAGCACCAGATACAGCCATAGGGTATTTACCGGGGCGTTGCTTAGTTTACCCACCTCAATGATCGCCGCTTCGCCGTTGAAAATGCGAAACACAATGCTCGACATGATCACGCCGGTAAACACCGCTTTAATGGAGATCAGATTGTAGCGGAACTGCGGGCGCATCTCTTCGATGATAAACAGAATACCGGCCAGCGGCGCATTAAAGGCCGCCGAAAGCCCCGACGCCGCACCGGTCGCCAACAACGTATGCCGCGCTTCCGGACTGCGCATGCGGAAAACGTCCAGCACCATGCGCCCAATGTTGCCGCCAAGCTGTACCATCGGTCCTTCACGACCCAGCACCATCCCGGCGCCAAGGGTCCCCATGCCGCCAACGAATTTCACCGGCAGCACGCGCCACCAGCGCACCGGCCGCAGCTCCTCCAGCGCGCCCTCAATTTCCGGAATCCCGGAGCCGCCGGCCTCCGGCGCAAAGCGACGCACCAGAAAATAGCCGACCATCGCCAGCAGCGCCGACAGGATAAACGCCAGCGGCCAGACCAGATACCAGTGGTCCGCCACCTGCGCCAGCGCGCCGATCCGCTGGTTCTGCACCCAGTTCACGCTCTTTTCAAAGGCGACGCCCACCAGCCCCGCCAGCGTGCCGACCACTGCCGCCATAAACAGCACCGCCAGCGGCGTTTTATCGCGTTGAATCAGACGGCGCACCGCATCGCCGCGACGCACCCGCACAAACTGATGTGCTTCAAAAGAGGGAGTTTCTGCTTTCATGCCGTTATCAATTATTGGTAATACAAATGAAGAGAGCGGCATTTTAGCCGTCCCGGCGCGCTGCGTCGTCAAAAAAATGCCCTTGCGGCACATTGTTTCAATTGGGCAAAACTTTCATAACCATCCTGGAATAACTTAGAATAGCCGATAAAACATTTTTCACGAACCAGGACCCTGGCCATGAGCAAATCTGAAAATCTGTATCACGCTGCGCGCGAACTGATCCCCGGCGGCGTTAACTCGCCGGTGCGCGCTTTCACCGGCGTCGGCGGCACACCGCTGTTTATCGAACGCGCGGATGGCGCTTACCTCTATGACGTGGATGGGAAAGCCTATATCGATTATGTCGGTTCCTGGGGTCCGATGGTGCTGGGCCACAACCACCCGGCTATCCGCAATGCGGTGATCGAGGCGGCATCCCGCGGCCTGAGCTTTGGCGCGCCGACCGAAATGGAAGTGAAAATGGCGGCCCTGGTGACCGAGCTGGTGCCGACCATGGATATGGTGCGGATGGTGAACTCCGGTACCGAAGCCACCATGAGCGCCATTCGCCTGGCGCGCGGCTTCACCGGGCGCGACAAAATCATTAAGTTCGAAGGCTGCTACCACGGCCATGCCGACTGCCTGCTGGTGAAAGCCGGTTCCGGCGCGTTGACCCTCGGCCAGCCGAACTCGCCGGGCGTCCCGGCCGATTTCGCCAAACATACCCTGACCTGCACTTATAACGACCTCGCCTCGGTGCGCGCGGCGTTCGAGCAGTATCCGCAGGAGATCGCCTGCATCATCGTCGAGCCGGTGGCCGGAAATATGAACTGCATTCCGCCGCAGCCGGAATTCCTGCCGGGCCTGCGCGCCCTGTGCGACGAATTTGGCGCCCTGCTGATTATCGACGAAGTGATGACCGGCTTCCGCGTGGCGCTGGCAGGCGCTCAGGCTTACTACGGCGTGGAGCCGGATCTGACCTGTCTGGGGAAAATCATCGGCGGCGGGATGCCGGTAGGCGCCTTCGGCGGCCGCCGTGAGGTGATGGACGCCCTGGCGCCCACCGGTCCGGTCTATCAGGCGGGCACCCTCTCCGGCAACCCGATCGCCATGGCGGCTGGCTTCGCCTGCCTGAACGAAGTGGCGCAGCCGGGGGTCCATGAAACCCTGACTGAACTGACTAACCAGCTGGCGCAAGGCCTGCTGGACGCGGCGCGTGACGCCGGGATCCCGCTGGTGGTCAATAACGTCGGCGGCATGTTCGGCATCTTCTTTACCGATGCCGAAACCGTCACCTGCTATCAGGACGTGGTGAAGTGCGACGTTGAACGCTTCAAGCGCTTCTTCCATCTGATGCTGGAGGAAGGCGTGTACCTGGCGCCGTCAGCGTTTGAGGCCGGCTTTATGTCCGTGGCCCACAGCGAAGAAGATATCGACAACACCATCGACGCCGCGCGTCGGGTATTTGCCAAGCTGTAAGGTGCTTGAATGCCTGGTGGCGCAGGGATTTTCCCGGAGGAGGCGCATTGCGCCTTATCCGGGCTACCAAATCGCACAGCGCTGTAGCCCCGGTAAGCGATAGCGCCACCGGGGATGTTGAAGCCATCCAGGACCGTTAGCGACTCTGCTTTCTCAGCAAATAAATAAAGTAAGGCGCGCCGATAAAGGTCGACAGTAGCCCCGCCGGGATCTGATACGGGAACATCATCATCCGTCCGCACCAGTCGGCGAAGACCAGCAGCAGCCCGCCAGTCAGCCCTGAAATCACCATATGCGGTAGGGTTCGCCGGAAGCCCATCATCCGCGCGATATGCGGCGCCATCAGCCCGACAAAGCTCAGCGGGCCGATGGTCAGCGTCGCCGCCGCCGTCAGGCAGGCCGCCAGCAGCAGCAGAACAATCCGCGATGACGTCAGCGCCATGCCCACCGCTCGCGCCGCCTCCCCGCCCAGCGGCAGGATGGTTAACCAGCGACGACAGAGCGGCGCCAGCGCCAGCAGCGCCAGCATTACCGCGCCGCTACGCACCACCCTCTCCGGCGTCGCGCTATATGTCGACCCCGAGATCCACGTCAGGATCTGCGCCATACGCGGATCGCCGCTGGCCTGCAGCATCATCAGCAGCATAGTGAAGGCGGTGCTCAGCGCCATCCCCGCCAGCAGCATCCGATGCGGCGAGAAGCCGCCGCGCCCGGCGGCGAGCATAATGATCAGCAAGGTGGCCGCCGCGCCAAGGCTGCCGGCCGGCAGCAGCCAGCCAAAGGCGTCGCCAGGCACGAAGAACAGCATCAGCACCACGCCAAAAGCCGCGCCGGAGCTGATGCCCAGCACTTCCGGGCTGGCCATCGGGTTGCCGGTCAGGCGCTGGATAATACAGCCGGCAACCGCCAGCATGACCCCGGCGAACAGGGCCGACAGCACCCGCGGCCAGCGCCAGGGCAGCAGTTGCTCCAGCAGATCGCCGTGGGCCCACAGCCAGCCGTGGGCATCGCGACCAAAGGCCAGCGCCACGCTCACCGCCAGCAGCAGCAACGCGACGCCTGCGAGAACAAACCATTGCACATGATAGCGCTCAGGCTGCACATTATCGCCGCCGTTCATCACCGGGGCGCTGATGCTGCGCAACCGCGGCAGCAGCCACAGCAGCAGCGGCGCGCCAATCAGGGCGGTGACCGAGCCGGTGGAGACTTCCCGCCATACCCGGCTCAGCCAGAGGATCACCTGATCGGAAAGCCACAGGAGCAGCGCGCCGATCAGCGCCGCCAGCAGCAGCCGCGCCAGCAGCCGACGGGCGCCAAGCATTTTCGCCAGCAGCGGCGCGAACAGGCCGATAAAGCCGATAATCCCTACCGCGTTCACCAGCAGCGCGCTGATGACGATCGCCAGCGTCAGGGCGCCGAGGCGCGCCAGGGACAGCGCCAGCCCGAGGTTACGCGCCACCCCGTCATCGAGCCCCATCAGGGTCAGCGGCCGCAGCAGCAGCAAGGTGAGTATTGCCCCGCCAAGCAGCTGCGGCCACAGGCGCTGCGCCACGCTCCAGTCGGTCTGCGTCAGCGTCCCGGTGCTCCACAGGAACATGCTTTGCAGCTGGTCGTGATGGAAAATCACCATCAGCTGGTTAAGCGCGCCACAGTAAAGGCTGACCACCAGCCCCGCCAGGATCAGCGTTACCGGCGACAGGCGCTTGCCCCACGAGACGCCAAACACCAGCGCGCCCACCAGACAGGCCCCGGCCAGCGCGGCGAATTGCGACGCCAGCACGCCGGGAATAGCCCATAACGTGGTGACCGTTATCCCCAGCTGCGCGCCGGTGGCGACGCCAAGGGTGGTCGGTTCCGCCAGCGGATTACGCAGCACCTGCTGGAACAGGACGCCAACCAGTCCCAGCCCGGCGCCCACCAGCAGCGCAACAGCCAGTCTCGGTAACAAACTGTAATGAAACAGCATTTGGGCGATATCATCGACATCCGGCTGCCACAGCGCCTGCCGCCACTGCGCATAGGGCAAGGCGACATTGAGGTTGACGATGCTCAGCGCGAAGGCGACGCCCAGCAGCCCGGCCAGCAGGATAATAGCTAACGGCGAGAGACGCGTATTCATGCCGGACTCCCCTGGGCATCAGCCAGCACGCGGGCAAAATGCATCGCTGACAGCGTCGCGCCGTAGAACCAAACCGCCGGAACGCGCTGGAAGCGGCCCGCGCGCACGAAGGGCATCGCCTGCCATAGCGGCGTCGCCAGCAGTTGAGCCACATCTCGCTCATTGCCATGGTCGAAACAGATGACATCGGCTTCGTTAAATGCCGCCAGCCTGTCGATGCCAACGCTAACGCTTCCCCAGAATGCCGCTTCGCCGTGCCAGGCGTTTTTAATACCAAAGCGATCAAGCACCTCCTGGAACAGGCAGTTTTCGCCAAACACCAGCACGTGCCGGGGATCGAGCAGAGAGATCATCAGCAGCGGACGATCGCCGCGCCCGGCAAAACGCGGACGCAGGCTCTCCATCAGCGCGTCGAACTCCGCCAGATGGCGCTTCGCCTGCTGCGTTTTGCCCAGCAGATCGGCCATTTCCAGTAGCGAACGCTGGGCCATCGCCAGCGGCCGTTTGCCGTCGCTGAAGGTGAAACCGCGGCCGGGCGCGATACGCGCCAGCTTCTCCGGCGACGGGCCGTAGCCCGCCGACCAGACGATAAACGACGGTTTCATCTGCGTCAGCAGTTCAAGGTTGGGTTCGGTACGCAGACCAACATCGATCACCGAGTCGGGCAGCGCGGGTTCGTTCACCCACAAGCGATAGTTGGGAATATCGGCCACGCCATAGGGCGTCACGCCGAGCGCCAGCAGCAGCTCCGCGGGCAGCCACTCCAGGGCGACCACGCGCTGCGGGTCGACGTCGGCCGCCTGCGCGCCGCGCATCTGCCACAGCAGCGGCGAGAGCGCCATCGCGATCAGCAGGCGGCGTCGGGTTATCAGAGTTGGGTTCATCATCAATAGACAAAGCTTACCGGCGCCGCACCGGCCGGGTGTGGCAGGATCCCCATCGGGATGCCATAGATCTGTTCCAGAGTGTCGCTGCGCATCAGTTCCGCCGGCGTCCCCTGAGCAATCATTTCTCCGCCGCGCAGGGCCACCAGATAGTCGCAATAGCGGGCCGCCATATTAATATCGTGCAGGACGGCGATCACCGTCAGGCCGCGCTGCTGGCTGAGACGATGCACCAGCGCCAGAACATCGACTTGATGAGCAATATCCAGCGCCGAGGTGGGTTCATCGAGCAGCAGGCAGCGACTGTCCTGCGCCACCAGCATGGCGATCCACGCCCGCTGGCGTTCACCGCCGGAGAGGCTGTCCACCAGACGATGAGCGAGCGGCTTCAGCCCCACCAGCGCAATCGCCTCTTCTACTTTCTCACGGTCCGCTGCGCCAAAGCGACCCAGCGCGCCGTGCCATGGATAGCGGCCGATCGCCACCAGCTCGCGCACCGTCATACCTTCGGCCGGCGGCAGCTGCTGCGGCAGATAGGCCACTTTGCGGGCAAAGGCTTTGCTGCCCCAGCTCTCCAGCGGCTGCCCGTCCAGCAGCACTTCGCCTGCGGAGGGCGGCTGATGACGGCCAAGCATTTTCAGTAACGTCGATTTGCCGGAGCCATTATGGCCGATCAGGCCTGTGACTTTTCCGGTCGGGAAGGTGAGCGAGAGCGGATGGAGCAATGTGCGGCCAGGCACACGGAAAGTGACGCGATCCAGCGCGAAGGTGGTTTCTGCGTGCGGAGTCTGTTCCTGCATAGCGATAACCTGATAGAGGGCGCGGCGAACCGCGCCCGTAGGTGGTTAGAAACGGAAGGTGGCGGTGGCGACGACCTGACGTCCGGCGCCCCAGTAGCAGGCGTATTCGCTGTAGCAACTGGAGACATATTCGCGGTCGAACAGGTTGTTGACGTTGACGCCGACCGACGATCCCGGCAGGCCAAAGCGCGCCAGATCGTATTTCACCGTCGCATCCATCAGCGCATAACCGGCCACACTAAAGGCATCATTTTTCTTACCGGTGCTGGTGTCATTTTTGTAGTAGCTGACCGTTGAACCGATATAGCGCGCCCCGGCCCCAATCGTCAGACCGCTCAGCGCGGTTTCGTGGAAGGTATAATCCGCCCACAGGGAGGCCATGTTACGCGGCACTTCCGCCGGACGTTTGCCGTTGAACACCGTATCGTGAGTGTACTCCGCATCGGTGTAGCTGTAGGCTGCGGTGACGTTAATATTGGCGTTCACCGCCGCCTTCGCCTCCAGCTCAAGGCCGCGGGAGCGGATCTCGCCGGTCTGGATGCTGAACGCCTGGTTAGCCGGATCAGCCGTCAGGTTCTTGTCTTTGGTCAGCTGATAGACCGCCGCGGTGACCACCACCGGCATATCTTTCGGCACGTATTTCACGCCGGCTTCATACTGCTTACCGCGCGACGGATCGAACGGCTGGCCGCGGCTGTTGGAACCCGATACCGGTTCAAACGATTCGCTGTAGCTGAAGTACGGAGAGATGCCGTTATCGAACAGGTAGTTGATGCCGCCGCGCCAGCTGAACTGCTGGTCGTGATTCTCCGCCAGGCTGTTGGTGGCGCGGGTTAACGTTGAGGTCGTGGCGTAATCGTAACGGCCGCCCAGGGTCATCACCCATTTATCCCACTCCATCTGATCCTGCGCGTACAGGCCGGTCTGCTCCATCCGGTTGAGGACCGCGTACGGGAAGGTGACCTGAATATTCGGATTGCCGTACTGCGGATTGCTCATACTGATAGGATCCGCCGTCCCGTAGTCGGCATCCACATCGTTACGCATCCGCGAGTAGTCCACGCCGGTCAGCAGCGTATGGCTGACCGCGCCGGTGGCGAAATCAGACTGCAGCTGGGTATCGACGGTGAAGGTGTTCAGGTGCTCGTCGGAGCGCACGTAGGCGCGATTCATGTAGCCCGGCGCGACATAGCCGTTGCCGTATACGGAACGATAGAGCGTATGCACATCGGCATAGCGCAGGTTCTGCCGCACGGTAAAGGTGTCATCGAACTGATGGGAGAAGCTGTAGCCCACCATCTTCTGGCGGCGGGAGATTTTATTATCGGACTCGCCTTCGTTGAAATCGGTCGGCAGCTTGTGCGCCTTACCGTTGGCGTCGTAATACGGCACCACGGTGCCTTCGCGCGGCAGCCAGCCGTAGTAGCCCGCATCCGGGTCATTCTGGAAGTTGCTCAGGAAGGTGAAGTCGGTTTTATCGTCCGGACGCCAGCTAAAGGAGGGCGCCACCGCGTAGCGAGTCGATTTCGCCATCTGCTGCTGGGCATCCTGACTGCGGCCAAGGCCGGTCAGGCGATACGACCAAACGCCGGCATCATCAATGGCGTCGCTAAAGTCAAACCCGGTCTGCCACAGATTGTCGGTGCCCATCTTAAACTGCACTTCTTTCAGCGGCTCGGTAGTCGGGCGCTTGCTGACCATGCTGACGATACCGCCCGGGTTGCTGTTGCCGTACAGCACCGAGGTTGGCCCGCGCATCACTTCCACACGCTCGAGGAAGTAAGGATCCATGGAGACTTCAGAGTAGTTATTCCCCTGCAGCTTCATGCCGTCCAGATACTGGTTGGTGTTGACGGTCGTCGAGGTGGTGAAGCCGCGAATGGTGACCACGTCATAGGTGGTCGAACTGCCGCGAGTGGAGAAGACGCTTGGCGTATAGGAGAGCGCCTCTTTTACCGTCGTCGGCTGGCGCATCTCCATCTCCTGGCGCGTGACCACCGACACAGACTGCGGCGTTTTTTCAATCGGGGTATCGGTTTTGGTCGCCGTGGCGGAGCGTTTTGCCGCGATAGTCGGCGCCGGTCCCCAGGCGCTTTCCTGGGCGGCCGGGGCGGCAACGACGGTGATGGTTTCTTCTTGCTTCGGTTGTTCTGCTGCCTGTGCGTAGACAGACATGCCGCTAACCGCCGTGGCTACTACAGCTGCGACTTTACGCAGCGAGTGATTTGGCTGAGCAGTTTTTGGACGCGCCATGGGTATATCTCTGATGAAAGTGAATGATAACGTAAACGAGAATTATTATTATGACGGGCGATATAATAGGCGAAACGTCGAAGGCAAGGCAAGCGATATGCCTGTCGCCGCCGGTCGAAGGCTGAATTAATAACCAGATAGTTATTATGGAGTTAAAGAGCCGTTAACTTTTTTACAGGCATAAAAAAACCCCTTAATACTTTCGTATTAAGGGGTCTGGTCGTGCGGTCAAAATCAGTTACTGCCGAACATATCCTTGATCCAGCCCGCGACGCCGTCGCTCTTTTCCTGCTGCTTCGGCGGCTGTTGCTGCTGTTGCTGCTGCGGCGGCTGCTGCTGCCCGGACTGATTAAACGGATTTTTCGCTTCCTGTTGCTGCAACTGCTGCTGTTGCATCATTTCGCCCTGACGGCACAGCGCATCCGGTTGCGTGGTCCAGACCGGCAGCGAACGCATACCGCCGCTGCAGACGAAGTTGCCGTTGCTGTCCACGCCCATATCAACCACGTCTTCCGGCACCGTCAGCACCAGCGGCGTTGGCGTCTGGTTCGCCAGATAGCGCTGGTAAATCGACATCGCGCCGCTGGCGCCGTACAGTTTGGTCGGCTGGTTATTGTCGCGCCCCACCCAGGTGATGGTCACCTGACTACCGTCGATGCCGGCGAACCAGGTATCGACGTTATTGTTGGTGGTCCCGGTTTTCCCCGCCAGATGCAGGCCCGGATACTTCGCCCCCAGCTGACGCCCCGTACCGCGCTGCACCACCTGCTGCATAGTCCACAGCGTCATGTAGGCCGCCTGGGCAGGCACCGCGCGCTCCGCCTGCGGATAGCTCTGGTAGAGCACAGTGCCATCTTCGGCAATCACTGACCGCAGCGCGGAAAGCGGCGCACGGTTCCCACCGCTGGCGATGGTCTGGAAGGCCTGGGCCACTTCAATCGGCGTCAGGTTCAGCGCGCCAAGCAGCATCGACGGCACCGCGTTGAGCTGATTCTTCGGCGCCCCCAGTTTAGTCCAGGTATCGACTACCGCCGGCAAGCCCAGCGCCATCCCGAGGTTAACCGTCGGGACGTTCATCGAGCGAGTCAGGGCATCCACCAGCATCACCTGACCGCTGAAACGACGATCGTCGTTCTGCGGGGACCACGTCTGACCGTTGGACAGGCGAATCGTCACCGGCGCATCGGCGATCCAGGTATTCAGGCGATACTGATTCGGCTGGCTCAGCGCGGTCAGATAGGTCGCCGGCTTGGCCAGAGAACCAATCGATCGGCGGGCCTGCATCGCGCGGTTATAACCGGCGAACTGCGGCTCCGCGCCGCCGACCATCGCCCGCACTTCGCCGGTGAAGCGGTCAACCACCACCATGGCGGTTTCCAGGTCCGCCAGCTTACGCTGTTTCTTCAGAACCGGGATCCCTTCGGAGGCCGCTTTTTCCGCCGCATCCTGCGCCACCGAGTCGAAAGTGGTGAAGATCTTCACGCCGGAGAGATCTTTCACTTTATCGCCCAGCTTCGCCTGCAGTTCCTGACGAACCATCTGCATAAACGCCGGCTGCGGTGAAATCACCCCGCCGCGCGGCTGCACGCCCAGCGGACGGGCGCTGAGCATGTCGTACAGCTCCTGGTCGATAACCTGCTGCTGCTGCAGCAGACGCAGCACCAGATTGCGTCGTTCAAGGGCCAGTTTCGGGTTACGCCACGGGTTATAGACCGACGCCCCTTTCACCATCCCCACCAGCAGCGCCTGCTGGTCGAGGCTCAGCTCTTCCACCGGACGGCCGAAGTAATACAGGCTGGCCAGCGGGAAGCCGCGAATTTCGTTATCGCCGCTCTGGCCGAGGTACACCTCGTTCATATACAGCTCAAGGATGCGATCCTTGCTGTAGCGGGCGTCGACGATCAGCGCCATATACGCTTCGTTGGCTTTACGCCAGTAGGAGCGTTCGCTGGAGAGGAACAGGTTTTTCACCAGCTGTTGGGTCAGGGTACTCGCCCCCTGCACCGTTCGGCCTGCCGTCAGGTTCGCCAGCACCGCGCGGCCGATGGAGTAGAGACTGATCCCATCGTGCTCATAGAAGTGGCGGTCTTCGGTCGCCAGCAGGGTATCCACCAGCAGATCGGGGAAGCCGCTGCGCTTCACGAACAGGCGCTGCTCGCCGTTCGGCGACTGCAGCATGGTGATAAGACGCGGATCGAGGCGGAAGAAACCGAACTGGCGGTTATTATCCATATTCTCGATGGTCTCAAGATGGTCGCCGTCGAAGGTAAGACGCGCGCGCACCTGCCCTTCCTTACTGTCCGGGAAATCGAACGGACGACGGATCATCTCGATGCTGTTAGCCTGCACGGTATATTCGCCGGGGCGCGTCATCGCGCTGACCTGGCGATACTGCGTGGCGTTGAGCAGACGCACCATCTCGTTTTTGCTGATCTGCATGTCCGGCTCAAGGTTGACCATCCGGCCATAGACCGCGGCCGGCAGCTCCCAGACTTTACCGTCAATGCGGCTGCGGATTTTCTGGTCGAGGTAGACGCCATAGGCGGCAATCAGCACCGCGAAGACAATCCCCAGCTTGACCAGCAGCCACAGCCAGCTGCGCTTCCGACGAGGCTTGCCACCTTTGCCTTTGGCTTTTCTCGGCACCGGTTTCTCATCCTCATAATCATCGTCATCATACTCGTCGTCGTAGTCCTCTTCCCGGACCCGGCGACGGGTGACTTTCTGTTTAGTCGGACGTGAGGGTCTTCCCTTACGTCCGATAGGCTCGCGGTCATCTCCCGCCATGCTTTTTCTCCGCAACGTTCAGGCGCAAAGGCCTGATTCTCAATACTTCCCCTGTTCAGAGGAAGAAGAAATCTCTCAAATTAACGTCCAGGCTGCTTATCCTTCGGACGACAACCTGCTGGCAGGCAGGACGCGCCGCCAGCCTTTCAGAGGGTTGGTTTGCTTCATGTTACATGATACTAACAATAAAAATTCACCATAAAATCATTGTGTTAAACGCATCATCGGCAGAATAAGTCAGAACATAGCACGTAATGTTCAGGGCATACAGGATAGCACTAAAATGCGACATTCTTAACCAGCATTTTACCTCCTGCGCACGTAACAAGATGGGAAAGAGTATGTTTTTTAATAACATAAAAAACGGCGCGCTTCCTGCCGGTCAACGCAGTGGCATCATCCGCAGATGAAAATATATTTTCCCAGCGCTAACGTTTATTATTGATAAAAGTAAAGTCGATTAAGCGCCTTTCCGTTGATAAAAATGAGAGCCTGTTAACATTTATGCAGAATAATATTTTATGATGACACCAGGGAAATATTTGTTAAACTAGCGGCCAGTGATTCATTATTTTGATTACTCTATGATGCGTATTCCGCTTATATTTCCGCTTTGCATGGTAGCCCTTCTCTCTGGCTGCCAACAAAAACCTGCCTCAACGCTCAGCCCGGCCATCAGCAGCCAGGCGCAGCTCGAGCAGCTCTCGTCCGTGGCGGCCGGGACGCGCTATCTCAAGAATAAATGTAATCGTAGCGATCTCCCCGCCGATGAAACGATATATCGGGCAGCGGTGAATGTCGGTAAAGCGCGCGGATGGGGAAATATTGACGTGGCGACGTTAAGCCAAAATAGCGACCGGCTTTACCAACAGCTTTTACAGGACAGTACCCCGGAAGCCACACAGTGCAGTCAATTTAATCGTCAGCTCGCGCCATTTATTGCCAGCTTGCGCAGCGACTAAGCGAAATATCCTCAGCGCGCCGGTTATTGTGCGCGCTTTTATTCCTCTTTCGGCTCCTCGTCAATTTTTCCGCCCGGCCAGTCCTCCAGCGCCGCGAGGGTAAAGGTCGTGCCGTTGAAGCTGAAGATCGTCACATCCTGCTGGATCTGCTCCACCACCAGATTGGGCAGGGGTGAATCGCCCTCCGTCCACGCTTTGCCGTTTAACACAATGCTGCGCTTTTCCGGTAGCGAGGCATAGACATGGGCGCTGTAGCGCAGAGGCGGCAGCGTATCGCTGTCCACTTCCGGCGCCGCGGGCGCGCTGGCTTTTGCCGCCGGCGGCGGCGTCTTTGGCGCGGCCTCTCCGGCAGCGGTTAACGGCAGAAGCGCCGCATGCGCCACCGGCAAGGGCAGCGTTTGCGGCGGTGCCGGGTGACGCCACTGCTCGCCGCCAAACCAGCCGAGCGCGATAAATAATCCGGCGTACAGCGGGATAATCCAGCCGGGGATCTGCACCATCCGTCCGCGGATCACCGGCGCATCATCCATCGAGGACGGCGGCTGATGCGTCACCAGCGGCGGGATGCCTCTTTCACTGTCATCACGAACAATCACAACCGTCTCCTGTTCCCTCACGATAACGAGAAGGCGCCCTTACGGATGCCCCAGACTGCTGACAAAGTGCAATCTTCAGGAATTGCCCGGCGGCGCTACGCTTGCGCGGGCCTACAGATAACTGCATAACTGTTTGATATTGTAATCTTTCGTAGGCCGGGTAAGGCGAAAGCCGCCACCCGACAGAAAGGCGAGCACAATAACGAAACAGGTTTGTCATCAGCCAGAGGCGCCCTTACGGGCGCCCTACGTTATGTTATTTACTGCTCACCGGCAGGCCAGCGCCCTGCGACTCGCCCTGCGGCAACTCGAGAACGGCAACCGACCAGGCCGGCAGCGTGACCGAACCGTCAGCGGCAACCTGCACGCCGCTCGCCAGCGACCGGTCGCCCGCCGCCTGCTGAATAGCGCTCAGCTGGAGCGATGTGCCGGCGAAGTCCTGCAGCGTCCGGCTTTCCGGCGCGGCGTTGATCGCCACCACGATGCCGTCGACACGGCTGTCCAGACTGGCGCCAGCCTGCATCCCGTCATCGATGGTCATCACCAGCAGACCCGTCTGCTGATCGGCGCCAGTATTGCGGAAGTCCACGCGCTTCATCACCGTCGCGCCGTCGCCGAGGGTAAACAGCGGAGACGATTTACGCAGCGCGGTCAGCTCCTGATAAAACGCGGTCATCTGCTTGAGCTCCGTTTCACCCGGAGTAGCCACCGCGTCTTTCACCCGGGCGATAATGTCATAATTGCTGCCATCATCGCTGCTGCGCGGCATACCGACGTTGTAGTTGTTGTCCTGCAGGGAGTAGTCCACGCGGTTAAACCAGTCGCCGGAATCATACGAATCGCGGGTAAAGGATTTAGAGCGCAGCAGCTCCGAGCCCTGCTGGTCAAAGGCGATCCCCTGGCCGAGCATCACCGTCGCCAGCGACACCGCCTGCATCCGGACGCGGGTATCGAGATCCGCCTCCTGAGCGGCTTTATAGCTGATCATGTCCCACAGCGTCTGGTTATCGTGTTTTGACACATAGTTCACGACTTCCGTCGGATCAGCCGCATAGCCGCCTGGCGCGCCGTTATAGTCAATCTCGCTGCCTCTCTTCACCGCGCCGTCTTTGTCGATCAGCACAAAGTCCGCAAGGTTACCGGCCATGCCGAGACGGGTCAGATCGGCGAGGTGACGCGCCTGATCGTCGGTCAGGGTGGTCAGCTCATTCGGCAGAACGCCGGCCCCGCTGCCCACGCCCTGGTTCTGGCGTAATGCGTCACCGGAGTCGAACGGCCCGCCGCCGCGCACGGCGTCGCGCAGACGATCGGAGAACGTGCCGATCCCGGTGCCTTTGAGATTGATTTGCGAGGCAATTTCAAAGCGATCGCTCTGGTTGGAATCCCAGCCTTCGCCAAAGAAGTAGATATCCGGGTTCAGCGCTTTAATGCGTTCCCAAGCCGAGAGGATCTGCGCTTTCGGGTGGTAGCCCATCAGGTCGAAGCGGAAGCCATCGATCTTATAATCGGTGGTCCATACCGCCAGTGAATCGGCGATAAGCTTGGCGAACATCCGGTGCTCTGGCGCCGAGTCGGAGCAACAGGTAGCCGATTCCACGCTGCCGGTGGTTTCGTTCAGACGCTGGTAGTACCAGGGGACGATCTTATCCAGTACCGAGGTGCGATCGGTCGGGCCGGCGGCGTTGGTGTGGTTGTACACCACGTCCATAATGACGTTCATTCCCAGATCCTGCTTGATCGCCTGAATCATGGTGCGGAACTCTTTAATGCGCGCCGTGCCTTCCGGATCGGTGGCGTAGGATCCTTCCGGCACCGTGTAGTGGAACGGATCGTAGCCCCAGTTATAGGAGTCGGTCTGCGCCACCAGCGTATTCAACGCCTGCACCTGCGGGTTATCCTTGCTGTCGTTCTGCTTCAGCTGGGTCAGCACCTCTTCGACCGTCGAACCGCTGTCGCAATAGCCCGCGAACTCGCTGCTCTTCACCGCGCTGTTGATCTCGCACAGGCGACTGAACGGCTGCTGAATATCGGCGACTTTGTCGCTGAACTCATTGACCGTCGCCAGATCGAAGACCGGCAGCAGCTCAATATGGGTCACGCCCGAGGCCGACAGCTGTTTCAGATGCTGGACCATATTGCTCTCCTGGGCGGTGAGCGCCAGATACTTACCGCGCAGTTCGGCGGGAACGGTTTGATCCCAGGCAGAGAGATCGCGAATATGCGACTCGTGGATCGTCATTTTCGCCAGGTCGGCTTTGGTTTTCTGCGCGTGCGGCATCGTCAGCCCGTCCCAGCCTTCCGGCTTCAGCGCGCTGTCGTTGAGATCGACCACCTGGCTGTACTCCGAGTTGGTCGACAAACTATGGGCGTAGGGATCGGTCACTTCGTACTGCTCGACTTTACGCGACTGCGGGTGGTAAACGGTCATCGCGTAGCGGTAGAACGCGCCCTTCAGGTCGCTTCCCCCCTGCCATGACCAGGCGCCGGAGGCGCTGTCGCGGGTCATCGGATGGCTGGCCACCACCTTCTTGTCGGCGCTGTAGACCACCAGTTCGACCTGCTGCGCCGTGGGTGCCCAGACGCGGAAGGTCACGCCGCTATCGGTTAGCTGGGCGCCGTAGCTCAGCGCCTCGGCGGCGGCGGCATAGGTATCGTCCAGCACGCCGGCGGTCTGTACCTGGGTGGCGGAGCTCAGGATCCCGTCGCTTTCGGCGGATATCGCCACCGTCTCGCCCTGCAGCAATTCATCGACGTTGACATCATCCGGCAGCTTAAAGGCAGGATAGCTGGCGAGATGCGGGAAGCGCATGCTCACCTGCTGGCTGACGGTGGTGGGGGTCAGCTTGACATACTTATCGGTAAATTCGCCGTTACTGTCGGCGGCCACCTTACTGCTGTGGCTGTAATAGAGGCGCACAATGGGTTTATTTTCCCCGCCCGGCCACAGCAGGGTGGTTTTATCGACCCAGTGCGCATCGGCCAGCGCCACGCCAAAGGCGGCGCGGAAGGCGTCGGCGCGGGAGTCATAGACCGCGCTGTTGCCAGCGATGACCGATACCGTCCGATCGGTGAAATCACTGAAAGAGACGCGCAGGTCGCTGTCGATAAGCTTATTGGTGCCATCGCGGACGATAACGTTGATGCATCCGCTCTCTTTAGTCAGCGGGATCACCCAGTAAGGGCCATATTTGTCGCTGCCGGTCGGCGTGGTGCTGACATCATTCCAGTCCGCCACCGGCGCGCTCAGCGCGTCACAGGTTTCGTTGTTCCATAAATAGAGGTTTTTCGTCGCATAGTCGGCCGGCGTGCTGCTGGTGATGCCGGCGATATCGACGAGATGAATGACAGCCTGCCTGGCGGAAGCCTGCACCGCTTCGCCTGGGACGGCAACGTCCGGTAAGCGGACGACGACATCCTGCGGGTCGGGCGTGCCGGGAGTGCCTGGGTTGCCAGGATTGCCTGGTGAACCCGGTGAGCCAGAGGTAGAAGAGGAAGAGCTGTTATCACAGCCACTCAATAATACTAACGATCCAAGAAATAGGGCATGACAGGTATATCTGAGCATTCGATAGTCCCTAATATGCTTATTAAATTATAAAAGGTAAGAAAGGATGAATATCTTTACAGCGCGCTAATTAGATATTTTTGCTTTCCCAGGCGCAATCATCCCCCACAAATGAGCGGGGGGCGTAGGAAGCCGGGGGAGTAAATCAATAAAGGGAATGACGACCCGAAACCGCAAACTGATTATGATTCGCCACGCTTATCGCCACTCTCCGGCAATAAATAATTCAAAAGCCAATAATCACCTACCTGTTTCGGTAGGGTATTACGCCAACGTGCAGAAAAATAAATTAGCAAAGGAATTAAAATGCCAGTTTCTGTGATGAGGTTAACAAATATAAATAAAGGGATAATTAAATTATTACCACAAATTGTGACGCTCATCATATTAATAACCGCTATCCCACAGCTGGCGAAATTAACCTGGCGCGTGGTATTCCCTGTGAGTCCTGAGGATATTTCCGCCCTACCGTTAACCATGCCTCCGGCGGCAGATCCGGAATTAAAAAATGTGCGGCCCGCATTTACCCTGTTTGGCCTGGCGGTGAAAAATAGCCCCACGCCAACGGATGCTGCCAGTCTCAATCAGGTGCCGGTTTCCAGCCTGAAGCTACGCCTGGCCGGGCTACTCGCCAGCAGCAACCCGGCGCGCTCCATCGCTATTATCGAAAAGGGAAATCAGCAGGTTAGCCTTAGCACGGGCGATCCCCTCCCAGGGTATGATGCGCGGATCGCCGCCATTCTGCCTGACCGGATCATTGTCAACTATCAGGGGCGCAAAGAGGCCATTTTATTATTTAACGACAGTCGCGCGCCGTCGCCGCCGCCCACCGCCGCGGGCAACCCGCCCCTCGTGAAGCGACTCCGCGAACAGCCGCAAAATATCCTCACTTATTTATCTATTTCGCCGGTACTCAGCGGCGACAAACTGCTGGGTTATCGACTAAACCCAGGCAAAGACGCCTCGCTGTTTCGCCAGTCCGGCCTGCAGGCAAATGATTTGGCGATTGCCTTAAATGGCATCGATTTACGCGACCAGGAGCAAGCGCAACAGGCGCTGCAGAATCTGGCCGACATGACCGAAATAACGCTAACCGTTGAGCGGGAAGGCCAACGACACGATATTGCTTTCGCGCTGGGGGATGAATAATTGCCAACCATGAAACGCCTGCGAAAAATGCTGCCTGCGCTGCTGATATTAACCCCGCTGCTATTTTCTCCGGCCGCCGCGGAGGAATTTTCCGCCAGTTTTAAAGGCACCGATATCCAGGAATTTATCAATACCGTCAGCAAAAACCTGAATAAAACGGTGATTATCGATCCCAGCGTACGCGGCACTATCACCGTGCGCAGTTACGATATGCTCAATGAAGAACAATATTATCAATTCTTCCTCAGCGTGCTGGATGTATATGGCTTCGCCGTGATCAATATGAATAACGGCGTGCTAAAAGTGGTCCGCGCCAAAGACGCCAAGACCTCGGCCGTGCCGGTCGCCAGCGCGGCCGCGCCGGGCGAAGGCGATGAAGTGGTCACCCGGGTGGTGCCCCTGACCAACGTCGCCGCCCGCGATCTCGCCCCGCTGCTCCGCCAGCTGAACGATAACGCTGGCGCCGGCAGCGTGGTCCATTATGAGCCCTCCAACGTACTGCTGATGACCGGCCGCGCGGCGGTTATCAAACGCCTGCTGACCATTGTCGAGCGCGTCGACAACGCCGGGGATCGCAGCGTGGTGACCGTGCCCCTCTCCTGGGCCTCCGCCGCGGAAGTAGTCAAACTGGTTACCGAGCTTAATAAAGATACCAGCAAGTCGGCGCTGCCGGGCTCGATGGTGGCGAACGTGGTGGCCGATGAGCGCACCAACGCGGTACTGGTGAGCGGCGAACCAAACTCGCGCCAGCGCATTATCGCCATGATCAAACAGCTCGACCGCCAGCAGGCGGTACAGGGTAACACCAAAGTGATCTACCTGAAGTACGCCAAAGCCGCCGATCTGGTGGAAGTTCTGACCGGGATCAGCAGCTCGCTGCAGAGCGACAAGCAAAGCGCCAGGCCAGTGGCCGCGATCGACAAAAATATTATTATCAAAGCCCACGGCCAGACCAACGCCCTGATCGTCACCGCGGCGCCAGACGTGATGAACGATCTTGAGCGGGTGATCGCCCAGCTCGATATCCGCCGCCCGCAGGTGCTGGTGGAGGCGATTATTGCCGAAGTGCAGGATGCCGATGGCCTTAATCTCGGTATCCAGTGGGCAAACAAAAACGCCGGCATGACGCAGTTCACCAATAGCGGTTTGCCGATATCGACGGCTATCGCCGGCGCCAACCAGTACAACAAAGACGGTACCATCAGCAGCTCGCTGGCCAGCGCCCTCGGCTCGTTTAATGGTATCGCCGCCGGCTTCTATCAGGGGAACTGGGCGATGCTGCTCACCGCCCTCTCCAGCAGTACCAAGAACGATATTCTGGCCACCCCCAGCATCGTCACCCTCGATAACATGCAAGCCACTTTTAACGTCGGCCAGGAAGTTCCGGTATTAACCGGCTCGCAAACCACCTCAGGCGACAACATCTTCAATACCGTCGAGCGCAAAACCGTCGGCATTAAACTGAAGGTGAAACCGCAGATTAACGAAGGCGATGCGGTGCTGCTGGAGATTGAGCAGGAGGTATCGAGCGTTGCCGACTCGGCCTCCAGCACCAGCAGCGATCTCGGGGCGACCTTCAATACCCGGACGGTGAATAACGCCGTGCTGGTCGGCAGCGGCGAAACGGTGGTGGTTGGCGGGCTGCTGGATAAAACCGTCACCGATACCGCTGACAAAGTGCCGCTGCTCGGGGATATCCCGGTGATCGGCGCCCTGTTCCGCTCCGACAGCAAGAAAGTGTCGAAACGCAACCTGATGCTGTTTATCCGCCCGACCATCATTCGCGATCGCGATGAGTACCGCCAGGCTTCTTCCGGCCAGTACACCGCCTTCAACAATGCGCAAACTAAACAGCGGGGTAAAGAAAGCAGCGAAGCGTCGCTCAGCAACGACCTGCTGCATATCTATCCGCAGCAGGAGACCCAGGCCTTCCGCCAGGTCAGCGCCGCCATTGACGCCTTCAATCTCGGAGGCCGCCCATGACGCCAGCCGCCGAACGCCGTCCGCTGTTGCCCTTCGCCTGGGCCCGCGCGCACCATCTTGTGCTGCTCAGCGACGGTGAACGCTGCGAAGCGCTGTGCCGCCCCGATACCGCCGCCCGGGCGCTGCTGGAAGCGCGCCGCCTGGCGGACGGGCCGATGCGCGTCAGCCGTCTGGCGCCGGACGCGTTCGAGAAAGTGCTGGTGCTCAGCTATCAGCGTGATTCGGCGGAGGCGCACCGCATGATGGCCGACATCGGCAATGAGCTCGACCTCTATACCCTCGCCGAAGAGCTGCCGGACACCGACGATCTGCTCGACAGCGAGGACGACGCGCCGATCATCCGCCTGATCAACGCCATGCTCACCGAGGCCATCAAAGAGAAAGCCTCGGATATTCATATCGAAACCTACGAGCGCCATCTGCAGATCCGCTTTCGCGTCGACGGCGTGCTGCGCGAAATTCTGCGCCCGCAGCGGCGGCTGGCCGCCCTGTTAATTTCGCGCATCAAGGTGATGGCCAGCCTGGACATTGCCGAAAAGCGGGTCCCTCAGGATGGCCGCATGGCGCTGCGCATCGGCGGGCGAGCAATCGACGTGCGCGTCTCCACCCTGCCCTCCAGCCACGGCGAACGCGTCGTCCTGCGTCTGCTGGACAAAAACAGCGTCAACCTGGATCTGCTGACGCTGGGCATGCCGCCCGCCCTGCTCGATCGGGTCGATGCGCTGATCGCCCGCCCGCACGGCATCATCCTGGTCACCGGTCCGACCGGCTCCGGGAAAAGCACGACGCTCTACGCCGCCCTCAGCCGCCTCGACGCCCGGGAGCGCAACATCATGACCATTGAAGATCCGGTGGAGTATGAGCTGGAGGGCATAGGCCAGACCCAGGTCAACGCCAAAGTCGAGATGACCTTCGCCCGCGGCCTGCGCGCCATCCTGCGCCAGGATCCGGACGTAGTGCTGGTGGGCGAAATCCGCGATGGCGAAACCGCCCAGATCGCCGTTCAGGCCTCGTTGACCGGGCACCTGGTGCTGTCGACCCTGCACACCAACAGCGCGCTGGGCGCCATTTCCCGTCTACAGGATATGGGCGTGGAGCCTTTTTTACTCTCTACCTCGCTGCTGGCGGTGATGTCGCAGCGGCTGGTGCGCCAACTGTGCCCGCACTGCCGTCAGCCCTGGCAGGCGGATGCCAACACCGCCCGGCAGATGGCGGTCCCGGTCGGCGCGCGGCTGTGGCAGCCCAAAGGCTGTCCGGAGTGTAATTTCATCGGCTATCGTGGGCGTACCGGGATCCATGAACTGCTGCTAATCGACGATCGCGTGCGCGCCGCCATCCACCGCGGCGAGAACGAGATCACCCTGATCCAGCAGCTGGGGCCAGCCTGGCAAACCCTGCGCCATGCCGGACGCGACAAAGCGCTGGCGGGGATCACCAGCTGGGAGGAGGTGATGCGGGTCACCGAACAGCAAACGACGGAAAGCGTCTAAGATGGCCCTGTTTCGCTATCAGGCGCTGGACGCGCAGGGCAAAACCCGCCGCGGCCTTCAGCAGGCCGACTCCGCCCGCCACGCCCGCCAGCTGCTGCGGGACAAGGGCTGGCTGGCGCTGGAAGTGACAACTGCCGACCCGGCGCGCCGACTGTGGGCCGGCGGATCCCTTACCCGGCGCACCAGCGCCGGTGATTTAGCCCTGCTCACCCGCCAGCTGGCGACTCTGGTTGCCGCCGGGATCCCGCTGGAAAAGGCGCTCGATGCCGTCGCCCAGCAGTGCGAAAAGCCGTCGCTAAGAACGTTAATGGCCGGGGTGCGCAGCAAAGTGCTCGAAGGCCACTCGCTGGCGGAGGCGATGCGCGGCTATCCCGCCTGCTTCGACGGGCTGTTCTGCGCCATGGTGGCGGCCGGCGAAACCTCCGGCCATCTCGACGGCGTACTGAACCGGCTTGCTGACTATACCGAGCAGCGCCAGCAGCTCCGCGCCCGCCTGCTGCAGGCGATGATCTACCCCATCGTACTGACGCTGGTCGCTATCAGCGTGATCGCCATTCTGCTCTCCACCGTAGTCCCGAAAGTCGTTGAGCAGTTTGTCCATCTTAAACAGGCCCTGCCCTTCTCTACCCGGCTGCTAATGAGCCTGAGCGACATCGTGCGCAGCGCGGGCCCCTGGCTGGCGCTGCTGTCGTTACTGGCGCTGCTGGCGCTGCGCTATCTGCTGCGCCAGCCCGCCCGGCGGCTCGCCTGGGACCGGGCGCTGCTGCGCCTGCCGGTCATCGGCCGCGTGGCCCGCAGCGTCAACAGCGCGCGCTACGCCCGCACCTTAAGCATTCTCAATGCCAGCGCGGTGCCGCTGCTGCTGTCGATGCGCATCAGCGCCGACGTCCTCAGCAACGCCTGGGCGCGCAGCCAGCTGGCGGCGGCCAGCGAATCGGTACGCGAAGGCGTCAGTCTGCATCGGGCGCTGGAATCCACCGCCCTGTTTCCGCCGATGATGCGCTACATGATCGCCAGCGGCGAACAGAGCGGAGAACTGACCGCCATGCTGGAGCGCGCGGCGGAGAACCAGGACCGGGAGCTGAGCGCGCAGATCCAGATGTCCCTCAGCCTGTTTGAGCCTCTGCTGGTGGTCACCATGGCCGGCATGGTGCTGTTTATCGTGCTGGCCATCCTGCAGCCGATCCTGCAACTGAACACCCTTATGAGTATGTAACTGTATTAATGGAGAAAACTATGCAACGGCAACGCGGTTTCACGTTACTGGAAATTATGGTGGTGATCGTCATTCTCGGCATTCTCGCCAGCCTGGTGGTGCCTAACCTGATGGGCAACAAGGAGAAAGCGGACCGCCAGAAAGTCGTCAGCGATCTGGTGGCGCTCGAGGGAGCGCTGGACATGTATAAACTCGACAATAGCCGCTACCCCAACACCGAGCAGGGGCTGCAGGCGCTGGTGACCGCTCCGGCCGCCGAGCCGCATGCCCGCAACTACCCGGAAGGCGGCTATATCCGCCGTCTGCCGCAGGACCCGTGGGGGAATGAGTATCAGCTGTTAAGCCCGGGTCAGCATGGCGCCATCGACGTCTTCAGCGTCGGCCCGGACGGGATGCCCGACACCAATGACGATATCGGCAACTGGACCCTCGGGAAGAAATAGTGTCTCAGCGCGGTTTCACCCTCCTGGAGATGATGCTGGTCCTGCTGCTGATCGGCGTCAGCGCCAGCATGGTGCTGCTGGCGTTTCCCTCCGCCCGCACCCAGGAGGCCACACAGATCCTGGCGCGCTTTCAGGCGCAACTGGATTTTGTCCGCGAGCGCGGGCAGCAAACCGGTCAGCTCTTCGGCATTATCATCCACCCTGAGCGCTGGCAGTTTATGCGCCTGCAGCCTGCCGACGATAGCGCCCCGGCGGCGGCTGACGACCGGTGGGGCAACGCGCAGTGGCTGCCGCTGCAGGCCGGACGCGTCACCACGGCGGAAACCCTCCCGCGGGCCAGGCTGACGCTGCGCTTTCCCGACGGCCAGGCGTGGACGCCGGGCGAGCAGCCCGACGTGCTTATTTTTCCCGGCGGTGAAGTCACGCCGTTTCAGCTGCGGATTGACGCCGCGACGGGCATCAACGTCGACGCCCAGGGCGACAGCCAGCCGCTGGCGGCGCGGGAGCAGCCATGAAGCGTGAAGCCGGAATGACGCTTATCGAAGTGATGGTCGCGCTGGTGATTTTCGCCCTCGCCGGCCTGGCGGTGATGCAGTCCACCCTGCAGCAAACGCGCCAGCTCGGGCGTATGGAAGAGAAAATCCTCGCCAGCTGGCTGGCGGATAACCAGCTGGTGCAGCTGCGGCTGGAGAAACGCTGGCCTGCCCTCAGCTGGTCTGAAACCACCGTGGAGGCCGCCGGGACGCGCTGGTTTGTCCGCTGGCAGGGAGTGGAAACCGCGCTGCCGCAGCTGCGGGCGCTGGACGTGGAGGTCCGGCGGCAAAAAAGCGATCCCGCGCCGCTGGCCACCCTGCGCACCTGGGTGACGCCGCCATGATAACGAAAATGCGCGGTTTCACTCTGATCGAAACGCTGCTGGCGCTGGCTATCCTCGCCGTCCTCAGCGCCGCCGCCGTGATGGTGCTGCAGAACGTCATCCGCGCCGATGGCCTGACCCGCGAGAAAAGCCAGCAGATCGCGGCCCTCCAGCGCGCCTTTCGCCAGATAGCCGACGATGTCACCCACATCATTCCCCGTCGCGCCAGAAACAGCGACACGTTTTTCTTCGCCGGACGTTTCCAGTTGCAGAGCGACGACTGGGGACTGGCCTTCAGCCGCAGCGGCTGGCCAAACCCGCTGGGGCTCCTCCCGCGCTCGGAGATCCAGAACGTCAGCTACCGTCTGCGCCAGCAGCGGCTTGAGCGTCTGAGCTTCGATCAGCAGGATCCGCTGACCGGCAGCCAGCCGATGGTCCGGGTGCTGCTGCGCGAGGTAACCGCGTTTCGCCTGCGGTTTTACGCCGACGGGCGCTGGCAGGAAACCTGGGACCGCCCGCAGAGGCTGCCGCAGGGGCTGGAGATCACCCTGACGCTGGCGAACAGCGGGGAAATAACCCGCCTGTTTTTACTCACCCCGGGAGGCGGCCAGTGATAAATCGGCAACGCGGCGTCGCGCTCCTGATGGTGCTGTTCATCCTCGCCCTGATGATGATCCTCGCCAGCGCCATGACCGAGCGCACCGCGGTCATGTATCAGCATACCGCCGTGACCCTCGATAATTTGCAGGCCAGATGGTACGCCCTGGCGGCGGAAAATATGGCCGCCGCGCTGCTGCAACGCGATGCGCTGGACTCGCCCAGTCAAACGAACCTGGCGCAAACCTGGGCGCAGGAGGGGCGCCGCTTTACCCTCGACGATGGCGAAATCCGCGCCACGATCCGCGACGGGCACGCCTGCTTTAACCTCAATGCCATCAACCATCGCGCGGATGAGGCTGGCGACGGAACGCCCTACCCGACCGACGTCTTCGTTCGGCTGCTGGCGCTGCTCGGCGAGCCGCCGCTGCGCGCCAGCCAGATCGCCGCCGCCCTTGGCGACTGGACGGACAGCGACGGCCAGCCGCGGCTGAACGGGGCGGAGGACGAGGTCTATATGGCGCAAACCCCGGGCTATCTCGCCGCCAACCAGCCGATGCAGGATGTCAGCGAGTTGCGCCTGCTGGCCGGGATGGACGCCGCGCTCTATCAGCGCCTGCTCCCCTTCGTCTGCGTCCAGCCGGATGACGCGCTGCAGGTCAATGTCAACACCCTGCGCCCCTCCCAGGCCGCCCTGCTGGTGGCCCTCTTTCCCGGCGATCTGACGCTGCAGGAGGCGCAACAGCTGCTGCACAACCGCCCGCGAACCGGGTGGAGCAGCGTCGCCGCCTTTCTCGCGCAGCCGACGCTGCAGAAAACCGATACCACGCTTGCCCGTCCCTGGCTGACGGTGCACAGCGCACGCTTTATCGCCGCTTTTACCGTGGTGACTGGCAATCTACGCTTTCAGCTGCACAGCGTCCTGCAACAATCGGGGCGCACGTTTACCGTCGTCCAGCGGCGATATGGACTCTCTATGGTGGTCGATGAACAAGATTAATGCTTCTCCCCAGGCCATGCTGATCGTGCGCCTCGCCGCCGCGCAGGCGCCGCTGCACTGGCAACTCTTCGCCCCCGGCGAGCCGCACCACGAGGCCAGCGGCCGGTGGCCGACTGACGACGCCAGCCCTTTCCCGGCGCTGGCTGAGCAGTACCCGGCCTGGGTGCTGATCCCGGCCAGCGACTGCGCGTTTCACTCGCTCACCCTACCGGCGGGCCTGCGTAAACCGCCGCTGCAGGTGGCCCCGTTTCTGCTGGAAGAGCAGCTGGCAGACGATGTGGAAGCCACCCATTTTGCTCTGCTCCACCGCCAGCAGGCCCAGTGCGAGATCGTCGCCGTACAGCGGCAAAAAATGCGCGACTGGCTGGCGCGCTGCGAATCGCTCTCCTTACAGCCCCTGGCGTTGACGCCCGACGTGCTGGCCCTGCCCTGGCAACCGCCGGCGTGGAGCGCGGTGCAGGTGGACGAGCAGTGGCTGATCCGCCACCAGCCGTGGGGCGGCATGGCGGCGGAAAACGTCTGGCTGACGGAGCTGCTGCAGAGCGAGGCGGAAGAGCACGTCATCGACAGCTATTCGCCGCCGCCCGCGGCGCCGGGCGTCTGGCGGGAGCAGCCTGCGCAGACATTGCTGACACTTGCCGCACGCCATCCGGCAGCGCAGAAACTCAGTCTGCTGCAGGGGGAGTTCGCCGTCCGGTGGCGGTCTGCGCAGGCGAGCTGGCGTCCGGCGCGGTATGCCGCGCTGGCTCTGGCGTTACTGGCAGGGGCAAACAGCGTGCTGGACCATCGCGATCTGGCGCGTCAGGCCGAGGCGGCGCAACAGGCCAGCCGGGCCTTCTATCACCGCTGGTTTCCGACGGAGAAAAAGGTGATTAACCCGCGACTGCAGATGCAGCAGCACCTGCAAACCCTCACCCGTCAGGCGCAGCATGCCCCCCTCGTCGACCGCCTCAGCGCCTTGCAAAACATCCTCAGCGAAACGCCGGGGATCCGTCTGCGAGCGCTGAGCTGGGATGCCGCGGGCAATCGTCTGCAGCTGGATATCGCCGCGGTCTCTTCCCGGGCGCTGGAGCAGTTTACCCAGCGGGCGCAGCCGCGGTTTCGCGTCCGGCCGGGCGACATGATCACGAAACCGGATGGCATTGAGGGACAACTGACGCTGGAGGAAAACGATGGCTAATCTGCTTATCTGGTGGCGGCAGCGCACGCCGTCGGAGCAGCGCCTGTTGCTTGGTCTGACAGGGCTGCTGGCGGCATGCGCCTTCTGGTATGGGCTGTGGCAGCCCTGGCGAGCCCGCGAGGCGCAGTGGCGGCAAACCCTGGTGAAAGAGCAGGCCAGCCTGCGCTGGATGACGGAGCAGGCTCCGCGCCTGCAGCAGCTCAGCCAGCAGCCCGCGCCGGCGGCAAAAGAGGCGCTCACCGCGCTGGTGATGCGCGAGGCGGCGAGCCACGGACTGACGGTCGTCCGCCTGCAGCCGCAGGGAAAACGTCTGCAGATCACCCTTCAGCCCTGCGCTTTCCAGGCGCTGATCGACTGGCTGGACGCTCCGGCGATGCGCGGCGTCAACGCGATCTCGCTGTCCGTGACCGGGCAGCCGTCGCGGCCCGGCTGGGTCACGGTCAACCATCTGCTGCTGGAGCGCGACGATGAAGGCTAACTGGATCGCGGGCGGACTGCTGCTGGTCCTCTATCTGTTGTGGCTCACCGCCACCGCTCCGGCGCGCCTGCTGGCTCCCATGCTGCCGCCCGGCGTACAGGTGGGGCAGTTTAGCGGCAGCGTCTGGCGCGGCGCGGCGCAACCGGTCTACTGGCATGGGGAACGGCTTGAACGACTGGCGTGGTCGCTGACCCTGGCGGGCTGGCAGGTCTCTCTCAGCGATCCCCGCGGCGTGATGGGTCAGGCCCGGCTGTGGGGCCTTCGCGATCTGCGCCTACAGGAGGGGCGGCTCACCGCCCCCGCCAGCCTGCTCAGCCGCTGGTTGATGTCGACTATGCCCGTCAAGGCCGCGGGGGAGGTCACCTTCAGCCTGACCGAAGGGCGGTTCAGCGACGGACGCTGCCGGCATATCATCGCCGGAGGCGCGCAGTGGCGGCAGGCCCGATTGCACTCCCCGGTCGGCAGCCTGGAGCTGGCCCAGGTTAATGGCACCTTCCGCTGTACGGTGGACGGCGCCGTGGCGCTGACTCTCCGTCAGGACTCTCATCAGCTGAGCCTCAGCGGCCAGGGGACTCTGTCGCCCGATGGCCGCTATCTGTTTCGCGGCACGCTACAGCCCCGGCAGGGGATGCCGCCGCTGCTGGCGCTGCTGGTCACGCGCCCGACAGCGAATAACGCCCCGGGCCCGACGCCGTGGCAGCTGCAGGGAAAATGGTTACCACAGGAGCAAAAATGACGACACTAGCCGCGTTATCGCTGCACTTTCCCTTTGTCTGGTATGGCTTTCTACTGCTGTTCGGCCTGGCGCTGGGCAGCTTTTACAATGTGGTGATCTATCGTCTGCCGCGCATGTTGACCCAGACCGCGGACGACGAGCGGATAACCCTCAGCACCCCGGGCTCTTCCTGCCCGCAGTGCCGCCAGCCGATCGCCTGGCGGGACAATATCCCGCTGCTCAGTTTCCTCTGGCTGGGCCGTCGCGCCCGCTGCTGTCAGGCGCCCATCGCGTGGAGCTATCCGCTGACCGAGCTGGCCACCGGCCTGCTGTTTATCCTCGCCGGAGCTTTGCTGGCGCCGGGCCTGCCGCTGGCGGGCGGCCTGGTGCTGCTCTCGTTCCTGCTGATACTGGCGCGGATTGACGCCCGGACCCAGCTGCTGCCCGATCGCCTGACTCTGCCCCTGCTGTGGGCCGGGCTGCTGTTCAATCTTAACGAGGTGTACATTGCCCTGCCGGATGCGGTCGCCGGGGCGATGGCCGGTTATCTGGCGCTGTGGTCGGTCTACTGGCTGTTCCGCCTGCTGACCGGGAAAGAGGCGCTGGGCTATGGCGATTTTAAGCTGCTGGCGGCGCTGGGCGCCTGGTGCGGCTGGCAGGTTCTGCCGCAGGTGCTGTTGCTCGCTTCGGCCAGCGGGCTGGTGTGGACCCTGCTGCAACGCCTGTGGACCCGGCAGTCGCTGCAGCAGCCGCTGGCCTTCGGTCCCTGGCTGGCGCTGGCCGGCGGGGGTATTTTTCTCTGGCAGCAGATGGTCTAGCGTTTGCGATCCGACTGGCCGGGCAGGATGCCGCCCGGCAGCGGCGGCTACGAGTATTTTTTGCTGCGGCGGGTCGGGGCGGCGTTGGCCGGATCGTCCGGCCAGACGTGCTTCGGATAGCGTCCCTTCATCTCTTTCTGCACCTCGCGGTAGCTCCCTTGCCAGAAGGCGCTCAGATCGCGGGTGATCTGCAGCGGACGCTGGGCAGGCGACAGCAGCTCCAGCACCAGCGGCACCCGCCCCTCGGCGATCACCGGCGTCGTGGCCTCGCCGAACATCTCCTGCATACGCACCGCCAGCGCTGGCGGGTTCTCCGCATGGTATCGGATCGCCAGGCGGCTGCCGGTCGGCACGGTATAGTGCGTCGGCAGCTCGCGATCCAGCTTCTGGCGCAGCGGCCATGGCAGCCAGTCCTGTAGCGCCTGACGCAGATCCAGCGCCTTCAGCGCCCGCAGGGAATGAACGCCGTTCATCTGCGGCAGCAGCCATGTCTCCAGCGAGGCCAGCAGCGAAGCGTCATCCACTGCGGGCCATGCCTCTTCCGGCAGCCACTGCGCCGCACAGTGCAGCCGCAGGCGCAGCTGCTCAGCCTCTGGCGTCCAGTTGAGCACCCCGAGGCCTTTCTCACGAATACCGTTGAGCATCGCCTGATGCAGCTCTGCCTCAGAGGGCTTCGCCAGCGGCTGGGTCTTGATCACCAACTGGCCGATCACCGTCCGCCGCCAGGCTTTTAGCGTCCCCTGCGCTTCATCCCACTCCACCGTGTCGGAACTTTTCGCCAGTTCAGGGCGGGCGGCGATCAGCTCGCCGATTTCCACTGGCAGAGCCAACAGCATGCGGGCATCCGGCGAAGCGCTACCCTGCAGCAGCAGCGGAGCGATAAGCCATTCATGACGGCCCAGCGCGTCGTCGGCGTCCAGCATCGCGCCCATGCCGTTCGCCAGCTGGTAGCGCCCCTCCTGACCGCGGCGGCGGGCGATGCGATCGGCGAAGGCCGACGCCAGCAGCCCCGCCATTAGCCCGGCATCGGGCTGGCCGCCTCGGCGGGCCAGGCGTTTCATCAGCTGCTGCGCTCGCTGCTGCCAGTTGGCCTGCTGACGGGAAAAGACGGCCCCCAAATCCACCAGTCCGCCGCGCGGCGGCTCCTCGAGGATCGCCGCCAGCTTTGCCGCTGTCGCCGCCTCGTCATCGGTCTGCGCGGCGGCCAGCATCGCCGCCAGCCGCGGCTCGTTGCCAAGCGCTGCCATTTTGCGGCCAAACGCCGACAGCCGCTCGCCGTCCAGCGCCGACAGCGCCTCCAGCAGGCGACGCGCGGCGGCCAGATTGACCGCGGGCGGCTGATCCAGCCAGGCCAGCGCGGCCGGATCGTGGCAGCCCCACTGCAGCAGCTCCAGCAACAGCGCCGACAGATCGCTGTGCAGGATCTCCGGCTCGCTCTGCGCCGCCGCCCGTTCCGCCTGTTCTTTGCCGAGCAAATGCAGGCAGATCCCCGGGGAGAGACGACCGGCGCGTCCGGCACGCTGCGTCATCGATGCCTGGCTGATGCGCTGCGTCACCAGCCGGGTCAGGCCGGTACGCGGGTCAAAGCGGGCGACCCGCTCCTGGGCGCTGTCGACCACCAGGCGGATCCCCTCGATGGTCAAACTGGTCTCGGCAATATTGGTGGCCAGCACCACTTTGCGCTTCCCGGCCGGCGCCGGGAGGATCGCTTTGCGCTGTTCGCTTAAGGGCAACGCGCCATACAGCGGGCAGAGAATGACATCCTCCGCCACGCGCTCCGTCAGCTGTTCCTGAACGCGCTGGATCTCGCCGACGCCGGGCAGAAACAGCAGCATCGATCCCTGTTCATGCCGCAGGAGCTCCGCCGCCGCTACCACCACCGCCTCATCAAAACGCTGGTGCGCGGAGAGCGGGCTGAAGCGACGCTCCACCGGATAAGCGCGCCCCTCCGAGACCACCACCGGCGCCTCCGGCAGCAGACGCTGCAGGCGATCGTTATCGAGGGTCGCCGACATAATCAGCAGCTTGAGATCGTCACGTAACCCCTGCTGGACGTCGAGCAGCAGGGCCAGGGCCAGATCCGCCTGCAGGCTGCGCTCGTGAAACTCATCGAGGATCACCAGCCCCACGCCCGTCAGCTCCGGATCGCGCTGGATCATGCGCGTCAGGATCCCCTCCGTAACCACCTCCAGGCGGGTCTGCGGTCCGACGCAGGTTTCGGCGCGCATGCGGAAACCCACGGTCTCCCCCGGCTTTTCGCCAAGCAGTTCAGCCAGCCGCTGCGCGACATTACGCGCCGCCAGGCGCCTCGGCTCGAGCAGGATAATGCGTCCCGCGATGTTGCCCTCGGCGAGGATCTGCAGCGGCAGCCAGGTCGACTTCCCGGCGCCGGTCGGCGCGTTGAGCAAAACCTGCGGCGCATGCTGCAGGGCGGATAACAGTTCTGGAAGGACAGCGGCAACCGGCAATGAGGACACAAAAGGCTCCGGGGGTTAACATTCAGGGGTTCGCATTGTAGCATCCCCCTAATTCATTACCGAGTCTCTATCATGTCTGAGCCGAAAAGGCTGTTTTTTGCGCTTGAACTGCCGTCTGCCGTCCAGAAGCAGATTGTCCAGTGGCGGGCAACGCACTTCCCCGAAGATGCCGGCAGGCCCGTCGCGGCGGATAATCTTCATCTGACGCTGGCGTTTCTCGGCGAGGTGAGCGCGGAAAAACAGCGGGCGCTGGCCGCTCTCGCTGGTCGCCTGCGCCAGCCGGGCTTTACCCTGACTCTGGACGATGCCGGACAGTGGCTACGTTCGCGAGTGGTGTGGCTCGGAACCCGCCAGCCGCCGCGCGGCCTGCTGCAGCTCGCCAGCATGTTGCGCGCTCAGGCGGCGCGCAGCGGCTGCTATCAGAGCCCGCAGCCGTTTCACCCGCATATTACCCTGTGGCGCGATGCTCGCCAGGCGGTGCCGATCCCGGCCCCCGGCTTTCGCTGGACGTTTCCGGTGAACGAGTTCGTGCTCTATGAGTCCAGCTTTAGCCGGGGGCGCACGCGCTACACGGCGCTGGAACGTTATCCGTTTGATAAGGAAAGTTGATGCAGTTTGATCCGCCGTTGCAGCCCGCCATTTTGCTTAAACGTTACAAACGATTTCTTGCTGACGTGGTCACCCCCGATGGCCGCGAGCTGACGCTCCACTGCCCGAATACCGGGGCGATGACCGGCTGCGCCGCCCCGGGCGACACCGTCTGGTATTCCACCTCAGACAATGCGAAGCGCAAATATGCCCACACCTGGGAATTAACTGAAACCCAGCAGGGCGCAGTTATTTGCGTCAATACGCTGCGCGCGAATTCTTTGGCGAAAGAGGCGATTTCCGCCGGAATAATTCCTGAACTTTCAGGCTATAACCAGCTGAAAAGCGAAGTGAAATATGGCGAAGAGAATAGCCGTATCGATATTATGTTACAGGCAGATGACCGACAAAACTGCTATATTGAAGTGAAATCGGTTACGTTGGCGGAGAAAGAATACGGTTATTTTCCCGATGCGGTGACCACGCGCGGTCAGAAGCACCTGCGGGAACTGATGGCCGTCGCGGCAAATGGCGACCGCGCGGTGATTTTATTTGCCGTCCTGCATTCGGCAATTGACCGTTTTTCTCCCGCGCATCATATTGATGCCAGATACGCACAGCTGTTAACAGAAGCCCAGGACAAGGGGGTGGAAATTCTCGCCTGGAAAGCGGAACTTTCTACGACGAGGATGACTCTGAATAAGCCGATCGCCGTGGTGTTAAACCCCGGTAAATAAGTGGCTAAATAGTGTTCGGGTCGCAAGCGCGAATACGCTTTTCTTCACAGGGTTGTCAAGTGTAACGTTTAGATAATTGCTATCCGGAAAAGCATCTGCTATTTATAGCGGCCTGATTTTCCCCCACATGGGGATCGATAGTGCGTGTTAAGGAGAAGCAACATGCAAGAAGGGCAAAACCGTAAAACATCGTCCCTGAGTATTCTCGCCATCGCTGGGGTGGAGCCGTACCAAGAGAAACAGGGCGAAGAGTATATGAACGAAGCCCAGCTGGCGCACTTCAAGCGTATTCTTGAAGCATGGCGTAATCAACTCAGGGATGAAGTGGATCGCACCGTATCGCACATGCAGGATGAAGCAGCTAACTTCCCGGACCCGGTAGACCGTGCCGCCCAGGAAGAAGAGTTCAGCCTGGAGCTGCGTAACCGCGACCGCGAACGTAAACTGATCAAAAAGATCGAGAAAACGCTGAAAAAAGTTGAAGACGAAGACTTCGGCTACTGCGAATCCTGCGGCGTGGAGATCGGCATTCGCCGTCTGGAAGCGCGTCCGACAGCGGATCTGTGCATTGACTGCAAAACCCTGGCGGAAATTCGCGAAAAACAGATGGCGGGCTAATCCCCTGCTGCCTCACTCTCTGGCGGGAGTCTCTCCCGCCTGGTTCTGTTGTCCGTACCATGACTGACTCACGCTATATAGGGCGCTTCGCCCCCTCCCCCTCCGGCGAACTCCACTTCGGCTCTCTGATCGCCGCGCTCGGCAGCTACCTGCAAGCCCGCGCGAACCAGGGCATCTGGCGTGTTCGTATTGAAGATATCGACCCGCCGCGCGAAGTCCCCGGTGCTGCCGATACCATCCTGCGCCAGCTTGACCACTACGGTCTGCACTGGGATGGCGACGTGCTGTGGCAGTCGCAACGGCACGAAGCCTACCGCGAGGCGCTGACGTGGCTGGGCGAGCAAGGGCTGAGCTATTACTGCACTTGCACCCGCGCGCGGATCCACGCCGTGGGCGGGATCTACGACGGCCACTGCCGCGATCTCGGGCTGGGGGCGGAAAACGCCGCGCTGCGCCTGCGCCAAACCCGTCCGGTGCTGCAGTTTAGCGACCGTCTGCGCGGCACGCTCATCGCCAATGAGCCGCTGGCGTGTGAGGATTTTATTATCCACCGTCGCGACGGGCTGTTCGCCTACAACCTGGCGGTGGTGGTCGACGACCACTTTCAGGGGATCACCGAGATTGTCCGCGGCGCAGACCTGATTGAGCCGACGGTGCGGCAGATTTCGCTGTATCAGCATTTTGGCTGGCAGGCGCCGGATTACCTCCATCTGCCGCTGGCTCTCAATGGCGACGGCAATAAACTCTCTAAACAAAACCACGCGCCGGCGCTGCCGGAAGGCGATCCGCGCCCCGAAATCGTCCGGGCGCTCCGCTTTCTGAATCAGGCGATCCCCGAGGAGTGGCAGGCCCTGAGCATCGATGATTTACTCGTCCAGGCCGTCGCCAACTGGCAGCCGGCGAAAATCGAGCATTCTCAAATGGCTCCCGCTGAGCTATGATTAGCCGCTATTTTTACACTGTACAGTTGATCTGAAGTCCGTCTGACACTACGAGGTGCACCATTTTTACCCGAGTCGCTAATTTTTGCCGTAAGGTGCTAAGCCGTGAGGAGCGCGAGGCAGAAGCCGCCGTCGAACCAACGCCTATGACGGTGATCCCGCGTGAGCAGCATGCTATTTCCCGCAAAGATATCAGTGAAAACGCCCTCAAGGTCATGTACCGCCTCAACAAGGCGGGCTACGAATCCTGGCTGGTCGGCGGCGGCGTCCGCGACCTGCTGCTTGGCAAAAAGCCAAAAGATTTTGACGTTACCACCAACGCCACGCCGGATCAGGTACGCAAGCTGTTCCGCAACTGCCGTCTGGTTGGGCGACGTTTCCGCCTGGCGCATGTGATGTTCGGGCCGGAAATCATTGAGGTCGCCACCTTCCGTGGCCATCACGAAGGGCATACCACCGATCGCGTCACCTCCCAGCGGGGCCAGAACGGCATGCTGCTGCGCGATAACATCTTCGGCTCGATCGAGGAGGATGCCCAGCGTCGCGACTTCACTATCAACAGCCTCTATTACAGCGTGGCGGACTTTACCGTTCGCGACTACGTCGGCGGCATGAAGGATCTGCAGGACGGCGTGATCCGCCTGATCGGCAATCCGGAAACCCGCTATCGCGAGGATCCAGTGCGCATGCTGCGCGCGGTGCGCTTTGCTGCCAAGCTCAATATGACCATCAGCCCGGAAACGGCTGAACCGCTGCCGCGCCTGGCCGCCCTGCTCCACGATGTGCCGCCGGCGCGTCTGTTCGAAGAAGTGCTCAAGCTGCTGCAGGCCGGGTATGGCTACCAGACCTACATGCTGCTGCGGGAATACAGCCTGTTCCAGCCGCTGTTCCCGACCATCACCCGCTACTTTACCGAGCGCGGCGACAGCCCGATGGAGCGGATCATCAGCCAGGTGCTGAAGAATACCGATACCCGCATTCATAACGATATGCGCGTCAATCCGGCCTTCCTCTTCGCGGTGATGTTCTGGTATCCGCTGCTGGAGACGGCGCAAAAAATCGCTCAGGAGAGCGGCCTGGCGTACTACGACGCCTTCGCCCTGGCGATGAACGATGTGCTGGACGAAGCCTGCCGTACGCTGGCGATCCCTAAGCGCATCACCACCCTTATTCGTGATATCTGGCAGCTGCAGCTGCGCATGTCCCGTCGTCAGGGCAAACGCGCCTGGAAGCTGATGGAGCATCCGAAATTCCGCGCCGCCTATGACCTGCTGGAGCTACGCGCCGGCGCCGAGAACAACCACGAACTGCAGCGCCTGACCAAATGGTGGGGCGAATTCCAGGTCGCCGCGCCGCCGGCGCAAAAAGATATGCTCAACGACCTCGGGGACGATCCGGCGCCGCGCCGTCGTCACCGTCGTCCGCGCAAGCGCGCGCCGCGCCAGGGTAGCGCATGACTCTGGTCTATATCGCTCTTGGCAGCAACCTTGCTTCTCCACTGGAGCAGGCGCAGGCGGCTATCCGCGCCCTGGGCGAAATTCCGCACAGCCGCGTGGTCGCCGTCTCTTCGTTCTACCGCACGCCGCCGCTGGGCCCGCAGGATCAGCCGGACTATCTCAACGCCGCCGTTGCGCTGGAAACCGCCCTGCCCCCCGAGACGCTGCTCGATCATACTCAGCGCATCGAACTGCAGCAGGGGCGAGTGCGCAAAGCCGAACGCTGGGGGCCGCGCACGCTGGACCTCGATATCATGCTGTTTGGCGATGCTGTCATTAACAGCGAGCGCCTGACCGTTCCGCACTACGATATGAAAAACCGCGGCTTTATGCTCTGGCCGCTGTTCGAGATCGCCCCGGACCTTCACTTTCCTGACGGACCGGCGCTGCGCGCCGTGCTGGATAATCTCGGCGCGGAAAAGCCCGCCAGCTGGTAATCCCCTCTTCCTTTTTTAGCATTTGCGGCGATCGTCGTAATCGGTTGCCCAAAATCATTGCCCCTCTGAATGCTGCTGTTAGAATGCCGGTTAATATGACTTTCATCATCAGGAAATGTTATGAAACCGACCACCATTGCCCTGCTGCAGAAATGCAAACAGGAAAAGAAGCGCTTTGCCACCATTACCGCCTACGATCACAGCTTCGCGAAGCTGTTCGCCGATGAAGGCATAAATGTGCTGCTGGTAGGCGACTCGCTGGGAATGACGGTGCAGGGTCACGACTCCACCCTGCCGGTTACCGTGGAAGATATCGCCTATCACACCCGCGCCGTCCGCCGCGGCGCGCCAAACAGCCTGCTGCTTGCCGACCTGCCGTTCATGGCCTATGCCACCCCCGAGCAGACCTTTGCAAATGCCGCCATCGTGATGCGCGCTGGCGCCAATATGGTCAAACTCGAGGGCGGCGCCTGGCTGGCCGACACCGTGAGGATGCTGGCGGAGCGCGCGGTGCCGGTTTGCGGCCATCTTGGCCTGACGCCGCAGTCGGTGAACGTATTCGGTGGGTATAAAGTGCAGGGTCGCGGCGATGCGGCGCAGACCCTGTTTGAAGACGCGTTAGCGCTGGAGGCGGCGGGTGCGCAGCTGTTGGTCCTGGAGTGCGTGCCGGTTGAACTGGCGAAGCGCATCACCGACGCTCTGACCATTCCAGTGATCGGCATCGGCGCGGGCAACGTCACCGACGGGCAAATCCTCGTGATGCATGACGCTTTCGGCATTACCGGCGGCCACATTCCTAAATTTGCCAAGAATTTCCTTGCCGAAGCGGGCGACATCCGCGCCGCGGTGCGGCAGTATATTGCCGAAGTCGAATCCGGAGTCTATCCGGGCGAAGAACACAGTTTCCATTAAGGAGTCTTGTTGTGCTGATTATTGAATCCGTACTGCTGCTGCGGCAGCATATCCGCCGTCTGCGTCAGGAAGGTAAGCGTATCGCGTTGGTCCCGACGATGGGCAACCTGCATGATGGTCATATGAAGCTGGTTGATGAAGCCAAAGCCAGTGCGGACGTGGTGGTGGTCAGTATTTTCGTCAATCCGATGCAGTTTGACCGCGTCGACGACCTGGCGCGCTACCCGCGCACCTTACAGGATGATTGCGAAAAGCTGAACAAACGTCATGTCGACTTTGTCTTCGCGCCGACGCCGGCGGAAGTGTACCCCCAGGGTACTGAAGGCCAGACCTACGTCGACGTTCCGGGATTATCCACCATGCTCGAAGGCGCCAGCCGCCCGGGCCATTTCCGCGGCGTGTCGACCATCGTCAGTAAGCTGTTCAACCTTGTTCAACCAGACGTCGCCTGCTTCGGCGAGAAAGACTTCCAGCAGTTGGCGCTGATCCGCAAGATGGTCGCCGACATGGGCTACGACATTGAGATCATCGGCGTGCCGATCGTCCGCGCGAAAGATGGCCTGGCGCTGAGTTCGCGTAACGGCTACCTGACCGCCGACCAGCGCAAAATCGCGCCTGGTCTGTATAAAGTGCTGAGCGCGGTGGCGGAAAAGCTGGCCGCCGGCGATCGGCAGCTCGATGAGATCATCGCTATCGCTGAACAAGAGCTGAATGAGAAAGGCTTCCGCGCCGACGACATTCAGATCCGCGATGCCGACACCCTGCTTGAGCTGACCGATGCCAGCCAGCGCGCGGTGATCCTGATGGCCGCCTGGCTGGGGCAGGCCCGCCTGATCGACAACCGGATCGTCACGCTCGCTCAGTAGACAGCGGGTAAAAATCGGGCAATACTGCCCGGGCTTTTCTCAGGGCGGGCGCCGTGTCCGCTCTGCTACATTAAGGTTGAAGGGTAGAAGTTATGATGCGTAATATGCTGCAGGGCAAGCTCCACCGCGTAAAAGTCACGCAGGCGGACCTGCACTATGAAGGTTCTTGCGCCATTGACCAGGACTTCCTGGATGCGGCCGGTATTCTGGAGAATGAAACTATTCACCTCTGGAACGTCACCAACGGCAACCGTTTCTCCACCTACGCCATTGCCGCCGAGCGGGGCTCCCGGATCATCTCCGTTAACGGCGCCGCCGCGCACTGCGCCAGCGTCGGCGATATTTTGATCATCGCCAGCTTCGTTACCATGTCGGACGAAGAGGCGCGCAGCTGGCAGCCTAACATCGCCTACTTCGAAGGCGACAACGAAATGAAGCGCCAGGCAAAAGCTATTCCGGTACAGGTCGCCTGATGGCCGCGACGCTGCGCTCAGGCGCAGCGTCGGTATTACCCCTGCGGCTGGTTACTGATCAGCCGCGACATCGTCTCCAGCGAATCCGTGCGTAAGATATATAACCGCTTTAACAGAAACGGATTGTCCCCCGGCTTCACCTTCCCACGCACCGTCGTTACCGCCATATGAAACCCGGCGTCATTCGCCGCCTGCACCGCCGTAGCGTTATAGCCGCCGAAGGGATAGGAAAGGTAGAGAACGTGCGGATTAAACTGGCTCAGCGCCCGGCGCGAGCGGGCGAAATCAAACAGAATATTATGGTAATTGCGACTGAATAAAATCGGCCGCCGGCCGGCGTCAACCCGATGCAAGAAGTGAGTATGCGACTGAATATCAAAGACGTCCTGGATCTGGCGTAGCTCGGAAATGCTCATAAACTGCAGGGATTTCGGATCCCACTTCTGCGGATGGCGCTTAATACGCGAGGAGATAATAAACGCGGTGGCATGGAAACCGTACTGTTTCAGCACCGGATAGGCGTAGCGGTTCACCGATTTCAAGCCATCATCGAAAGTGATCGCCACCGCCCGCGCCGGGAGATTGATTTTATTACGCACATAGCCTTCCAGCTGATACAGGGTCAGCGTGGTATAGCCCTGATCGCGCAGCCAGGTCATCTGATTCGTGAAGGCGCGAACCGAGGTGGTGGTCGACGTATGACGAAAACGGGTGTTCTCTTCATCGCGCAGAATATGGTGATAGGTCAGCACGGGAATACCGTGATCCTCCTGCGCGTCCAGACTACTGACCCACGCCAGCCGGTCGCCAATGCGGATCTGAAACCAGGTCTGATTGAGCCGGTCCTTCAGCTTGCTGAGGATCGGATAGCGCAGATTGTTGGCCAGCGTGCCGAACGGCGCGCTGCTTACCGAGGGAGCGTCATAGAGCGGTGTATCTTTCCAGGTGAGTAAATTTTGGTTACTCAGCGGTTTATTAAGATCCCCCAAACGGTCCTCCACCCGCTGCTTGCCCTGCACCGGCTCGAGATGCCCTTTATCAATAAACCCGGTGCCAAAGCCGAAACGAAACTCATAGTAGTCAGCCGCCGTCGGGACGACTGCGAGGATCTGCCCGGCACGAACATTGCCGACGCTGACCACATGGTTTCCCACCTGCGCCCAGATGACCGCGTCTTCGGTGGTTTGCATATAGCGCACAGCCTTGCCCTGCTGGCTAAGCAGGCTGGCGGAGGCGCTGAGTGAGGTCAGGAAAAGAAGCAGGGTCAAAAATCGGGCAAGCATACGCATCAAACCGTTATACCATCAACGGCGGTTATTGTAACAAAAGCGGTATCTGTCCCGCTGCTTAATTTCCCCAGGCATCATGGCGCAACCGGAACGGGGGGTTCTTCTGCTGCTGATGCCACAGGCTGCTCACCATCGGCCCGCCCGCGCTGACGATCGCCTGGCGAAACGCCACGCTGCTTAACGTGCCTCGCAGGAGATACATTCGCTCAAGGAGTGGATAGCTGACGCCGGAGATCACTTCGCAGTGGGTATGTTTGTGGCTCATCAGCGCCGCGGCCCGATAAGGCGCCGCACCGGTTTTGTCAGTGAGAAAAATGACCCCGTCCCCGGAGTCGGTGGCATGCAGCGCATCGCACATCATCCGGCTCAACATATTGCTGCTGAGATTGCGCCAGTAATTGACCGCCCGGCACTGGGCCAGCGGACCAAACTTTTGTTCAAGACGATCCAGCATCTCCTGCGCCAGCTCATCGTGACAGGTAATGACCCATCCGAGCATGCTTCCCTCCTTAGCCAGCGAATAATGTAGCAAGGTGAAGATGACGTATCGGTGATGGGAGTCAAAGATAAGCGGTTAGCGCTTCGCATATTTACTTCAGGAAGCGCTAACCATGATGAGTATCAGCTACGCAGGCCGCGACCGCGCTGAATTAACGACCAGCACAGCAGATAGAAGGCGACAATGAACACCACCAGCACGGCGAAGGTGGTCGCCAGCGGGACGTCGTTGATACCGAGGAAGCCGAAGCGAAAACCGCTGATCATGTAGACGATGGGGTTCAGATGCGACAGCCCCTGCCAGAACGGCGGCAGCAGGGTCAGCGAGTAGAACACCCCGCCGAGATAGGTCAGCGGCGTCAGCACAAAGGTCGGGATCAGGCTAATGTCATCGAAGGTCTTGGCAAACACTGCGTTCAGCAGCCCGGCCAGCGAGAACAGCACCGCGGTGAGGAGCAGCGTCAGGGCGACAAACAGCCAGGAGTGAACCTGGAACGGCACAAAGAATAGCGACACCGCGGTCACCAGGATACCTACGCACAGTCCTCGCGCTACCCCGCCGCCCACGTAGCCGGCGATAATCACATGCGTCGGCACTGGCGCCACCAGCAGCTCTTCAATATTGCGCTGAAACTTGGCGCTGAAGAAGGATGAGGCGACGTTGGCGTAAGCGTTAGTGATCACCGCCATCATGATCAGGCCCGGGACGATAAACTGCATATAGGTAAAACCATGCATCTCACCAATGCGCGAGCCGATCAGGTTGCCAAAAATCACGAAATACAGGGTCATGGTGATCACCGGCGGCACCAGCGTCTGTACCCAGATGCGCATAAAACGGTGGATCTCTTTGGTCCAGATGCTTTTCAGCGCGACCCAATAAAGCTGCATCATGCTGATTCTCCTTTTCGCTCATGCACCAGCGTGACAAACAGCTCTTCCAGACGGTTAGCTTTGTTACGCATACTCAGTACCTGCACCCCCTGGGCGCTCAGCTGCGCGAAGACGCTGTTAATTCCCTGCTCACGCAGAACCTCCACTTCCAGCGTCGAGGTATCGACCAGCTGGTACTGGTAGCCTTCGAGCTTCGGCACCGGGCTTTTTGGCGCGAGGTCAAGAATAAAGGTCTCTGACTTCAGCTTCGACAGCAGCGCTTTCATCGAGGTGTTTTCCACCAGCTCGCCGTGCTGGATGATGCCGATGTTGCGACATAGCATTTCGGCCTCTTCGAGATAGTGGGTGGTCAGGATAATGGTGGTTCCGCGATCGTTGAGATCCTTGAGAAAGCCCCACATCGAGCGACGCAGTTCAATATCGACGCCGGCGGTCGGTTCGTCGAGGATCAGCAGCTTCGGCTCATGCATCAACGCGCGGGCGATCATCAGACGGCGCTTCATCCCGCCGGAGAGCATTCTCGCGCGTTCGTTGCGTTTTTCCCACAGGTCGAGCTGTTTTAAATACTTTTCACTGCGGGAAAGGGCTTCTTTACGCTCAACGCCGTAGTAGCCCGCCTGGTTAACGACGATCTGCTGCACGGTTTCGAACGGGTTGAAGTTAAACTCCTGCGGCACCAGGCCAAGCTGGCGCTTGGCATTGACGACGTCTTTCTCCAGATCGTAGCCAAAGACATTGACCTGACCAGAGGTTTTGTTCACCAGCGAGCTGATGATGCCGATGGTCGTGGATTTTCCGGCCCCGTTCGGGCCCAGCAGGGCATAAAAATCCCCCGCTTCGACCTGCAGGTCGATCCCCCGCAGCGCCTGAACCCCGCCGGGATAGGTTTTTTTGAGCTGTTTTAATTCCAGAGCAATGGTCATTAAATATCTCTTCTCGTGTCGTGACACGTCATTAACCCGCCTGACTCACGTTTGCGCTGGACCGGCGCTGACGCCGCCAACGCATCTGCAGCCTGAAGTATCACGGGTTAAGATGGTTTTAAAAAAGGTGAGCTTACCCTATATTAGCGCAACGCACTTACTTGGTTACAGGCCGATAACGTCCATGAATGATATAGATACACTCATCAGCAACAATGCACTATGGTCAAAAATGCTGGTGGAAGAGGACCCCGGCTTTTTTGAGAAACTGTCGCAGACGCAGAAACCACGCTTCCTGTGGATTGGCTGTTCGGACAGCCGCGTTCCCGCTGAGCGACTCACCGGCCTGGAGCCTGGCGAACTGTTCGTGCATCGTAACGTAGCGAACCTGGTGATCCACACCGATCTCAATTGTCTGTCGGTGGTGCAGTATGCCGTCGATGTCCTGGAAGTCGAGCACATTATTATCTGCGGCCACTACGGCTGCGGCGGCGTGCAGGCGGCGGTGGAGAACCCGGAGCTGGGGCTTATCGACAACTGGCTGCTGCATATCCGCGATATCTGGTTTAAGCACAGCTCGCTGCTCGGTGAAATGCCAGAGGAGCGCCGTCTGGATACCCTTTGTGAACTGAACGTGATGGAACAGGTGTACAATCTGGGACATTCGACGATTATGCAATCCGCGTGGAAGCGCGGACAGAAGGTGACCATCCACGGCTGGGCTTACGGGATTCACGACGGACTGCTGCGCGATCTGGATGTCACCGCTGTGAGCAGGGAAACCCTCGAACAGCGCTATCGCCACGGGATCTCCAACCTCAAGATCAAGCACATCAACCACAGATAGCCTTCAGACTTCGCCACCCTGGAGAGCGCGGCGCGCGCTGTCCAGAGTGGGATATCCCCTTACTCGTCCAGCAGGGTGACTTTGCCGATATACGGCAGATGGCGGTAGCGCTGAGCATAGTCGATACCGTAGCCCACCACGAACTCATCCGGAATCGCGAAACCGACGTATTCAACCGGGACGTTCACTTCGCGGCGGCTGGGTTTATCAAGTAGCGTACAAATGGCCAGCGATTTCGGCTCGCGCAGGCTGAGGATTTCGCGAACTTTAGACAGGGTATTGCCGGAATCGATGATGTCTTCCACGATCAGAACGTCTTTACCACGGATGTCTTCATCCAGATCTTTAAGGATTTTCACATCACGAGTGGTGGACATGCCGCTGCCGTAGCTGGAGGCGGTCATAAAATCGACTTCATGCGGCACCTGCACTTCACGGCACAGGTCGGCCATGAACATAAACGAGCCGCGCAGCAGCCCCACCAGCACCATTTCGCTGCCGCTGTTCTGATAATGTTCGTTGATTTGACGACCCAGTTCCGCGATACGCGCTTTGATCTCGGATTCCGGGATCATCACTTCTACAGTATGTTTCATAATACTAACCATTTGATTCTAAATATAAATCATCAAAGCCGCTGCTTTCGCCCCGACGATGACCGGCAAGCCATCCAGTATACCAGCAAAAAGAAATCTTCGGTGCAGGGATTAATAAAGCCATATTTGTGATTCCGATCACACTTGTTAAATCCTATAATTAATTGCAGTTAAAAAATTTAACAAACACATGAGTAACTTTTTATGGCTGAAACAAAGTCTCAACAATCAAGGCTCCTGGTGACGCTGACTGCGCTATTTGCAGCGTTCTGCGGCCTCTATCTATTAATCGGCGGGGCATGGCTGGTCGTGCTTGGCGGCTCCTGGTACTACCCTATCGCCGGGCTGGTGATGCTGGGCGTGACCGTAATGCTGTTCCGCGGCAAGCGCGCTGCTCTGTGGCTGTACGCCGCGCTGCTTCTGGCGACCATGATCTGGGGCGTCTGGGAAGTTGGTTTCGACTTCTGGGCGTTGACGCCGCGTAGCGATATCCTCGTCTTCTTTGGCATCTGGCTGATCCTGCCCTTTGTCTGGCGTCGTCTGCCGGTGCCTTCCGCTGGCGCCGTTGGCGCGCTGGTCGTCGCCCTGCTGATCAGCGGCGGCATGCTGACCTGGGCTGGTTTTAACGACCCGCAGGAAGTCAACGGCACCCTGAGCGCCGACGCTACGCCGGCCGCACCGATTTCCACCGTCGCCGACGGCGACTGGCCGGCCTATGGCCGTAACCAGGAAGGCCAGCGCTTCTCCCCGCTGAAGCAGATTAACGCCGATAACGTGAAGAACCTGAAGGAAGCCTGGGTGTTCCGCACCGGCGACCTGAAACAGCCGAACGATCCGGGTGAAATCACTAACGAAGTGACGCCGATTAAAGTCGGCGATACGCTCTTCCTGTGTACCGCTCACCAGCGCCTGTTTGCGCTGGACGCCGCCACCGGTAAAGAGAAGTGGCATTTTGACCCGCAGCTGAACGCCGATCCGTCGTTCCAGCACGTCACCTGCCGCGGTGTTTCTTATCACGAAGCGAAAGCGGATAACGCCCCTGCCGACGTCGTCGCCGACTGTCCGCGCCGCATTATCCTGCCGGTGAACGATGGTCGCCTGTTCGCGGTAAACGCCGACAACGGTAAGCTGTGCGAAACCTTTGCTAATAAAGGTATTCTCAATCTGCAGACCAACATGCCGGTCACCACGCCGGGCATGTATGAACCCACTTCACCGCCGATCATCACCGATAAAACCATCGTGATTGCCGGCGCGGTCACCGATAACTTCTCTACCCGCGAGCCGTCAGGCGTGATCCGCGGCTTTGATGTGAATACCGGTAAACTGCTGTGGGCCTTCGATCCGGGTGCGAAAGATCCGAACGCCATCCCGAGCGATGAACATCACTTCACGCTCAACTCGCCGAACTCATGGGCGCCTGCCGCCTACGACGCTAAGCTGGATCTGGTCTATCTGCCGATGGGCGTGACCACTCCGGACATCTGGGGCGGCAACCGTACGCCGGAGCAAGAGCGTTATGCCAGCTCGATTGTGGCACTGAACGCCACCACCGGTAAGCTGGCCTGGAGCTATCAGACCGTCCATCACGATCTGTGGGATATGGACATGCCTTCCCAGCCGACGCTGGCTGATATTGAGGTCAACGGCAAAACCGTACCGGTCATCTATGCCCCGGCGAAAACCGGCAACATCTTCGTGCTGGATCGTCGTAACGGCGAGCTGGTGGTCCCGGCGCCGGAAAAACCAGTACCGCAGGGCGCTGCCAAAGGTGATTACGTTACCAAAACCCAGCCCTTCTCCGATCTGAGCTTCCGTCCGAAGAAAGATCTGACCGGCGCGGACATGTGGGGCGCCACTATGTTCGACCAGCTGGTGTGCCGCGTGATCTTCCACCAGCTGCGCTATGAAGGTATCTTCACCCCGCCGTCTGAGCAGGGCACGCTGGTGTTCCCGGGTAACCTGGGGATGTTTGAATGGGGCGGTATCTCCGTCGATCCGAACCGTCAGGTGGCTATCGCCAACCCGATGGCGCTGCCTTTCGTCTCAAAACTGATCCCGCGCGGGCCAGGCAATCCGATGGAGCCGCCGAAAGATGCGAAAGGCTCTGGTACCGAGTCCGGCGTGCAGCCGCAGTACGGCGTCCCGTACGGCGTAACGCTGAACCCGTTCCTGTCGCCGTTCGGCCTGCCGTGCAAACAGCCGGCCTGGGGGTATATCTCCGCCCTGGATCTGAAAACCAACGAAGTGGTATGGAAAAAACGTATCGGTACTCCGCAGGACAGCCTGCCGTTCCCGATGCCGGTTAAACTGCCGTTTACCATGGGGATACCGATGCTGGGCGGTCCGATCTCCACGGCCGGTAACGTCCTGTTCATCGGCGCGACTGCAGATAACTACCTGCGCGCGTATAATATGAGCAACGGCGAGAAGCTGTGGGAAGCCCGTCTGCCAGCCGGCGGTCAGGCGACTCCGATGACCTACGAAGTGAATGGCAAACAGTATGTTGTCATCTCTGCCGGCGGTCACGGCTCGTTCGGTACCAAAATGGGCGATTATATTGTCGCCTATGCGCTCCCGGATGACGCCAAATAAAACGCAAAACGGCAACGAAAGTTGCCGTTTTTTTTGGTGTTCCGTCCTTCTTCCCGTAGGGGATGGCAGCAGGTCGCAGAGACTTAAACCGTGAACCCCAACATCATCCCGGTGTCTTCATGTTCCAGCAGGTGGCAGTGGGCCATATAGGCAAACTCCTTCGGCGCCGGATGATCAAACTTCACTAATACTTCACTCACGTCCCCTTCCACACGAACGGTGTCTTTCCAGCCGCGACGATGCGCCGCTGGCGGCTTGCCGTTTTCGCAGAGGATACGGAACTGGGTGCCGTGGATATGGAACGGATGCAACATCATGTCGCCTTTACCTGAAATCACCCAGCGCTCATACTGGCCTCTGGCGGCGGCAAACATCGGCTCATTCATGTCGAAGGCTTTGCCGTTGATGCGGTTGGCGTTATGGAAATCAAAGCCCTTGCCTGACGACATGCCATGCTCCATGCCGGATCCGTGGTTCATGCTCATGTCGCCGTGATGCATATTCCCCATGTCGCTCATGTCGCCATGCCCCATCATGCCGTGATCCATTCCGGCCATCGCCTGGTCGCCATACTTCTCCATCAGCGCCTGCATGCCCATCCGGTCGAGCATCGGATCCATCGACAGCTGGAGCTGACGCTGCGTCAGCCCCGTCAGGGACGGTAACGCCGGGAGAGCGGCCAGAGTATCCAGCAGCTTGCCGGAGGCGGGAATGACCAGCGGCTGGACGCGCAGTACCGGCTGTGGTTTATCAAAAGGCGCAATCGCCATGCCCATCTGGCTCACCGGCAGGGTCACCAGATCGAAAGGTTTACCGTCGCTGGTGTCCACCAGCACCTCAAAGCGTTCCCCCATCAAGACCGGCAATTCATCGACCTTGACCGGCTCGGCCAACAGACCGCCATCGCTGGCCACTACGTACAGCGGGCGCTTATCGCTGGTGGCAAAATTGAGGGAACGGGCATTACAGCCGTTCAGCAAGCGCAGGCGCAGCCAGCCGCGCGGCGCGGCATGTTCGGGATAGAGGGCCCCATTGGTCAGTAGCGTATCGCCAAACCAGCCGACGGCGGCGCTCATCACATCCAGCTGATAGTCGATCTCGCCGGCGGCGGTGAACTTCTTATCCTGGACGATCACCGGCACATCATCGATTCCCCACTGCTTAGGCAGCAGCAGGCGCCCGCTCTCTTCATCCTCGATCAGCACCAGGCCGGCCAGCCCCATCGCCACCTGCCGGCCGGTGCTCCCATGCTGATGCGGATGAAACCAGCAGGTCGCCGCCCGCTGCGTTGGCGTGAAGCTTACCGTGCGGGTGGCGCCCGGCGCGATAACCCCCTGTGGCCCCCCGTCGACCTCGCCCGGTACCTCCAGACCATGCCAGTGCAGCGTGGTCTCTTCCGCCAGCTGGTTAGTAATATCCACCGTGACGGTCTTCCCCTGCGTGAGCTGCAGCGCAGGGCCCAGCAGCGACCCGTTGTAGCCCCAGGTAGTGGCATTCAGGGCGCCAAACCGCGTTTTGCCCGCCTGGATCCTGAGCGCGATGCGGTTGCGCGCATCGGCGGCTAACAGCGACGGTATCGGCAGAGCCGGGCGACTGGCGGCAAAGACCGCCCGGCTCCATAACGGCAATGCGCTGGCCATGCCGACCGCGGCGGTCAGTTTGAGGAAGTCTCTACGTTGCATATTCACATCCTTTTATTCTGCGGGCGAATATTTGAGCTTAAACCCTACCGTAACGGGAAGGTCAAGCAGAAGAGTAAGAATAAAGATCGGCGCTGTGTAAAGAAGTATGCTAATTTGAAGCGTCGGTGATCTAATGGTAGAAAAAATGAAGACGCTTTTCAGAACAATGGTACTCGGCAGCCTGCTTGCTCTCTCCGCCAACAGCTACGCGCTCAGCGAATCCGAAGCGGAAGATATGGCTGATTTAACCGCGGTTTTTGTGTTTCTGAAAAACGACTGTGGCTACCAGAACCTGCCCAACACGCAGATCCGTCGCGCGCTGGTGTTCTTTGCCCAACAGAACCAGTGGGACCTGAGCAACTATGACAGCTACAACATGAAAGCGCTTGGCGAAGACAGCTATCGCGATCTTAGCGGCATTAACATTCCGACGGCGAAAAAATGTAAAGCGCTGGCCCGCGATTCGCTCAGCCTGCTGGCTTACGTTAAATAATTCCCTGCGCGGGCGGCAACGCTCCGCGCCTTTAGCATTTCAACTTCCCCCTTTAAATATTTATATTTATTATTGTATATAAACAAACCTTATTTAATTGCGAACCTATCAATTTGCCAAATAAAGTAAACCCATAATAATGAAGAATGACTAAAAAACTAATAAAATATCATTATTCATATATTGCAAAATAAAAAGCACCCTTCTAGAATCCGGTAAAAATATACCTACTTCATGGACTGAAATTGTGAATATCTCGCTGACTCTTCGTGTTATCCCACTCGCCGCGCTGTTAGTAGCCGGCTGTAGCAATACCTCTTCCCGCCAGCCGGTTAAACCGATCGCCACGCCGCTGACGTCACAGCAGCAGGCAGAGCAGGAGCGGGCGGCCAGCGAACAAGCGCGCATTGAATCCTGTCGCCAGGCGCTGGATTCGCTAAAAGAGGTTAACCCACAGCAAGCCACTAAACTCAGCAATGACTTTAACGCTTTAGTGCGCGCGGCGTCACAATACAATAGCGTGCGCGAGAAAGTGGCGGATCCTACCCGGCTTGGCATTGACTCCATGTATCAGTTTAAATCCATCAAACTGTGCGCCGATATCCAGAAAACGCTGATCGATAGCCTGGTACAGCGTGGTGAAAGCAAACAGCCATGAACAGAGCCGCCACGCTGACCCTCAACGCGCCCCTGCTGATGCTCGTCGCTGCGCTGGCGCTTTCAACCCCCTTCACCGCCGGCGCCGCGCCGGCCTTTCTTGATTACGCCCAACAGCAAACCCAGCAATCTCAGGCGCAAGAAAAAAACGATGCCGCAAGCGCAAAACAAACACAAGAAAGCCGCCAGAGCGCAGATAATAAAAAAACCGGTACCAACACCTCACAATTACAAAAAAGAATCACCAGCCAGCAGGCGGCGATTGCACAAAAAGATAAGCTTATACAGCAATTAAAAAAACAGCTTGCCGCTACGCCGCAAACGGATACTGCCGGAGCGAATGAGCAAGCGGCGTTGAATAAGAGAATTAATGAATTACAGGTCGCCTTAAGCGCCGCTACTGCAGAAAAAGAGGCATTAATAAAAAAAGCAGGCGTTGTGCAGAATAATAATCTACAGCAAAGCCAGGCCGCGGCGCGTCAGCAGATCCAGCAATTAACGACGCAGATTCAGCAAGCCGAAGCTGAAAATAAACGCCTCAGCGCCAGCTTTACCACGCTTAATAAAGATAAACACGCGCTAATGACCCAACTGGCCGCAACGGAAAAAGAGAAACATGCCGCTCTTGAGCAGGTCAAAGCGCTTAACGCTGACAAACAGCCGCTGACGACCCGGCTGGCCGCCGCGGAAAAAGAGAAACAGGCCGTCCTCGAGCAGGTTAAGGCCCTTAACGCCGATAAGCAGTCGCTGACTATTCGCCTCGCCGCTGCGGAGAAGGCGCAGCAGGCCGCTCTTGACCAGCTTAACGCTGACAAACAGCCGCTGGCTACCCGGCTGGCCGCCGCGGAAAAAGAGAAACAGGCCGTCCTCGAGCAGGTTAAGGCCCTTAACGCCGATAAGCAGTCGCTGACTATTCGCCTCGCCGCTGCGGAAAAGACGCAGCAGGCTGCCCTCGATCAGGTCAAAGCCCTTAACGCCGATAAACAATCACTGTCCACCCGGCTGGCCGCCGCGGATAAAGCGCCGCATGGCCCCGCTAACGACGCCGCTGCGCCAAAAAATGAGCAACCAGAGATGGCGGCCATAGTGGCAGCCTATCGCCTGCAGGCGGATAAAGACAACGCCCAGCTACGGATGAAAGAAGATGAAATCGAACTGCTGAGAACGCAGCTTTCTGTACAGTCCAAAACGCGCAGCGGCGAGAGCGCCGCTGCCAAACTCAGCGCATCGGGAGAACAGCAGGCTTATGCGATCGGCGCCTCGATGGGAAGCGAGGCGCTCAACGTCCTTACCACCCGTCGCACTCAGGGAGTTACCGTCGACGCAGGCCTGGTGTTGCAGGGCATCGAAGATGCCTTTCGCGGCCAGCTTCGTCTCGGAGAGCAGGAACGTAACAAAGCGCTGTTTGATGTGTCGCAGCAGGTTTATCAGAACCTGAATAAAATAGAGCAGAAAAACATCAGTGCCGGCAAGAAATATCAGCAGGCGTTTGCGCGCAAAAAAGATGTGGTCTTTAAAGAGGGCGTCTACAGCCGCGTCGATTACCTGGGTAAAGGAAAAATAAGCGGTAATGACCTGGTTACCGTGGTGATCAAAGAGATGCTGACGGACGGGACGGTGATCAACGATATGGAAGCGAAAGATCAGGCGCTTACGCAAAAGCTGGATGCCTATCCCCCGGTGTTTCGCGAACCGCTGAAGCGTCTACAGAACCACGGCTCCGTGACGCTCGTCGTCCCGCCTGAAAAGGCCTATGGCAGTAAAGGATTACCGCCAAAAATCCCGCCAGGCGCCACCATGGTTTATTCCGTGCGGATAGTAGATAGCCAACCCGAGCCGGCAAAATAGCCTCATCCTCTCCACCGCCCTTCCGGGGCGGTGGCTGTTATTCCTGCCTCATTGCTGCAATAACCGCCGTGCATCCTCATCTATAGTTGTCTATGATGTTGCACTCGTTTTACGGGTGTAACAGATGTTAACGAAGGAGGAGCCTTATCGTGGCCGATAATCCACTGTGGCATGAAACGCTGCATGACCATTTTGGTCAGTATTTTAGCGTTGATAACGTGCTGTACCACGAAAAAACCGATCATCAGGATCTGATCATCTTTGATAACCGCGCTTTTGGCCGGGTGATGGCGCTGGATGGCGTCGTACAAACCACCGAACGCGACGAGTTCATCTATCACGAAATGATGACCCATGTGCCGCTGCTGGCTCACGGCAACGCGAAGCATGTGTTAATCATTGGCGGCGGCGATGGCGCGATGCTGCGCGAAGTCTCTCGTCACCGTAGCATCGAAACCATCACCATGGTGGAAATCGACGCCGGGGTAGTTTCATTCTGCCGCCAGTACCTGCCGAACCATAACGCCGGCGCCTATGACGATCCGCGCTTTACGCTGGTGATTGATGATGGCGTCAATTTTGTTAATCAGACGACGCAAACGTTTGACGTGATCATTTCGGACTGTACCGACCCTATCGGCCCGGGAGAAAGCCTGTTCACCTCGGCTTTTTATGAAGGCTGCAAACGCTGCCTGAACCCGGGTGGGATCTTTGTTGCCCAGAATGGCGTCTGCTTCCTGCAACAGGATGAAGCGGTAGGCAGCCATCGCAAGCTAAGCCACTATTTTCGCGACGTCAGCTTCTACCAGGCGGCAATTCCAACCTATTACGGCGGGATCATGACCTTTGCCTGGGCGAGCGACAATGAGGCGCTGCGCCATCTCTCCAGCGAAATCATTCAGGCGCGCTTTCACAAAGCCAACCTGACCTGCCGTTACTACAATCCGGCAATCCATACGGCGGCCTTCGCCTTACCACAATATCTGCATGATGCTCTGTCCGCACCGTGACGCGAAATAAGGGGGTGAACTAAATTGAAAAAATTGAAGCTGCACGGCTTTAACAACCTGACCAAAAGCCTGAGTTTTTGTATCTACGATATCTGTTACGCCAAAACGGCAGAAGAGCGCGACGGCTACATCGCCTATATCGACGAACTCTATAATGCCAATCGCCTGACGGAGATCCTGACAGAAACCTGTTCTATTATTGGCGCCAATATCCTGAATATCGCCCGTCAGGATTATGAACCCCAGGGCGCCAGCGTGACCATTCTGGTCAGCGAAGAGCCTGTCGATCCCAAGCTGATTGACCAGACCGAACATCCTGGCCCGCTACCGGAAACCGTGGTCGCCCATCTCGATAAGAGCCATATCTGCGTGCATACCTACCCGGAGAGCCATCCGGAGGGCGGCCTGTGCACCTTCCGCGCCGATATCGAAGTTTCAACGTGCGGCGTCATTTCCCCGCTTAAAGCGCTGAACTATCTGATTCACCAGCTGGAATCGGACATTGTGACCATTGACTACCGTGTGCGCGGCTTTACCCGCGATATCAATGGGATGAAGCATTTTATCGATCATGAAATCAATTCGATTCAGAACTTTATGTCCGACGATATGAAGTCGTTGTATGACATGGTCGACGTCAACGTTTATCAGGAAAATATCTTCCATACCAAAATGTTGCTCAAGGAGTTCGACCTTAAGCACTATATGTTCCATACCCGACCGGAAGAGTTGACTGCCGAAGAGCGCAAGGTCATTACCGACCTGCTATGGAAAGAGATGCGCGAGATTTACTACGGCCGCAATATTCCTGCCGTGTAATCTATGAAATGCCCGGCGGCGCTTTTGCTTGCCGGGCCTGTAGTTCTGCGCCGCCTGGTAGACCGGGTCAGGCGCTAGCCGCTCCCGGGATTTCCCCTGCTCACGCTACACTTTGCAGGGCTACGGTTCTGCGCCACCCGACATAAAAGGCGTCATTAACGCTGCTGCATAAACTCACGATAGGCGGCGACCACCTGCAGGAAATCCTCAACACCGCACAGAGAGAGACTTTCTTCGTCGTAGTAGCTCATCCCCTCCTCGATTTCGTCGCCGGAAAACTCCAGCTGATTGGCGCGGATCATCACCTCTTCGCCATCCAGCCACAGCGTATATTCATGCCCGGCACGCTGCCAGGAACGCTCGCTGCCCTTCACGGTGCGCGCAGCCTGCTCCACTTCGTCCAGCAGAGTAAGATTGCCTTTCACCTCCTCGTTGAACCAGTGGCCGATCGCCTCGTGATCCATCGACATTCGCACCTTTACCACTCCGGTAATATCGCGCAGAAATTCGTAATCCATAGTCTTTTCCTCTGCAAGGGCAATGCGTCACCGCTGCACTGTACCCATGCAGTAATTATCGCAGCAGACAGAAAGAAAAAAAGCGTAGCGGGCGGGAGGTTTGGAAATAAAAATGCCCGCTGATGCAATGTTCACCGGGCATTGGAGAGTTTATCGCCAAACGGTCAGCCGGGCTGACCGAATGGTTTACACCGCGGTCTGGAAGATCACGCCGTCAGCTTTTTCAGTGTACTGATCCAGCTGGTTGAAGTTCAGATAACGGTAGGTATCTTCCGCCGTCTTATCCACCTGCGCCACGAAGGTCTGGTACTCTTCCGGCGTCGGCAGTTTGCCGAGCAGCGAAGCCACCGCTGCCAGTTCGGCAGAGGCCAGATAGACGTTAGCGCCGGTACCTAAACGGTTCGGGAAGTTACGGGTAGAGGTGGAAACCACCGTCGCGCCGTCGGCCACGCGCGCCTGGTTACCCATACACAGGGAACAGCCAGGGATTTCGATACGCGCCCCGCTCTTACCAAACACGCTATAGTAGCCTTCTTCGGTCAGCTGCGCGGCATCCATACGGGTTGGCGGCGCCACCCACAGGCGAGTCGGCAGTTGGCCTTTGTGGCTGTCCAGCAGCTTACCGGCGGCACGGAAGTGGCCGATGTTGGTCATGCAGGAGCCGATGAACACTTCGTCGATCTTCTCGCCCTGCACATCAGACAGCAGGCGGGCATCGTCCGGATCGTTCGGCGCGCACAGAATCGGCTCTTTAATATCCGCCAGATCGATGTCGATCACTGCCGCGTATTCCGCGTCAGCATCGGCTTCCAGCAGCTGCGGATCCGCCAGCCATTTTTCCATGCCCTGGATACGACGCTCCAGGGTACGGCGGTCGCCGTAGCCTTCGGCGATCATCCACTTCAGCAGAACGATGTTGGAGTTCAGATACTCAACGATCGGCTCTTTATTCAGCTTGATGGTGCAGCCGGCGGCAGAACGCTCCGCCGAGGCATCGGTCAACTCGAACGCCTGCTCGACTTTCAGATCCGGCAGACCTTCGATCTCGAGGATGCGACCAGAGAAGATGTTTTTCTTACCTTTCTTCTCCACGGTCAGCAGGCCCTGCTTGATGGCGTACAGCGGGATGGCGTGGACCAGGTCACGCAGGGTGATCCCCGGCTGCATTTTACCTTTGAAACGCACCAGCACCGATTCCGGCATATCCAGCGGCATCACGCCGGTCGCGGCGGCGAAGGCCACCAGACCAGAGCCCGCCGGGAAGGAGATGCCGATTGGGAAACGGGTGTGGGAGTCACCGCCGGTACCCACGGTATCCGGCAGCAGCATGCGGTTCAGCCAGGAGTGAATCACGCCATCGCCCGGACGCAGAGAAACACCGCCGCGGTTCATGATGAAGTCCGGCAGAGTGTGGTGCGTGGTAACGTCAACCGGCTTCGGGTAGGCCGCGGTGTGGCAGAAGGACTGCATCACCAGGTCTGCAGAGAAGCCCAGGCACGCCAGGTCTTTCAGCTCATCACGGGTCATTGGACCGGTGGTGTCCTGAGAACCGACGGAGGTCATTTTCGGTTCGCAATAAGCGCCCGGACGGATACCGGCAACGCCGCAGGCGCGGCCAACCATTTTCTGCGCCAGCGAGAAGCCGCGGGTGCTTTCCGCCACGTCTTTCGCCTGACGGAAGACATCGCTGTGCGGCAGGCCCAGCGCTTCACGCGCTTTGGTGGTCAGACCGCGACCGATGATCAGCGGAATACGGCCGCCGGCGCGCACTTCGTCGATCAGCACATCGGTTTTCAGCTCGAAGCTGGCCAGCAGTTCGTTGGTCTCGTGGTTACGCACTTCGCCTTTGAACGGGTAAACGTCGATTACGTCGCCCATGTTCAGGTTAGACACATCAACTTCGATAGGCAGCGCGCCCGCATCTTCCATGGTGTTGAAGAAAATTGGCGCGATTTTACCGCCCAGACACAGGCCGCCGCCGCGCTTGTTCGGCACGTTCGGGATATCGTCGCCCATAAACCACAGCACCGAGTTGGTGGCGGATTTACGTGAAGAACCGGTCCCGACCACGTCGCCGACGTAGGCCAGCGGGTAGCCTTTCTGCTGCAGGGCTTCGATCTGTTTGATTGGGCCAACCACGCCCGGCTGATCCGGCTCAATGCCTTCGCGGGGGTTTTTGAGCATTGCCAGCGCATGCAGCGGGATGTCTGGGCGCGACCACGCATCCGGCGCCGGAGAGAGATCATCGGTGTTCGTTTCGCCGGTGACCTTGAAGACGGTAACAGTGATTTTCTCTGCCAGCTGCGGACGGTTCAGGAACCATTCGGCGTCAGCCCAGGATTGCATAACCTGTTTAGCATGCTCGTTACCCGCTTTAGCTTTCTCTTCCACGTCGTAGAAGTTATCGAACATCAGCAGGGTATGGGAGAGCGCTTTCGCGGCAATCGGCGCCAGTTTCGCGTCGTCCAGCGCATCGATCAGCGGATGGATATTGTAACCGCCCTGCATGGTGCCCAGCAGTTCAACGGCTTTTTCAGGGGTAACCAGGGGGGAGGTCGCTTCGCCTTTGGCGATCGCGGCAAGGAATCCAGCTTTAACATAGGCGGCTTCGTCGACGCCCGGCGGTACACGGTTAATCAGCAGGTCTAACAGGAATTCTTCTTCGCCCGCAGGCGGGTTTTTCAGCAGTTCTACCAGCGCGGCCATTTGGGTTGCATCTAAGGGTTTGGCAACAATCCCCATGGCGGCACGCTCAGCTACGTGCTTACGGTATTCTTCTAGCACGACGGTTCTCCTCGCTCTCATTGTCATAATGCGGCCTACACGTCTTCAATCAATCTGCCTCTGTCCTGGCTTAGCTTGCCGCGTGACGCATCTTGAAGGATTTAGTGGCTGGGCGATTTTCTTCACGCTCCTGTGAGACAGCAGTTTGTAGGGTAAATGCCCGATACCGCGTCGGCAGCATAGCAGGATTTTTGAAAGGTGTTAATCTGTTTACAAAAAAGCAACATTAAAATTTAGCTGAATCGTTAAGGGCAGGATATTGCAGGCTTTCTGTTCAAATCCCACGACAAAAATTCCTTTCCGCGTACAACGCCACGGGCCGATCCCAACAATAATCAATAAAAAGCCATACCGCTTACTTATACTCAGCAAACGCGCCGTTTTCGCAGATACTTTAGCGAGATGGGTTACTTTTTGGGTCAGGAGTTTCCATGTCACTGCCGTTCAAACCCCATATTATCGCCCTGCTCTGTAGCGCTGGCTTACTCGCGGCGGCAGGAACACTCTATGTGCAAAGCCGAACCCCAGCGACGATCGCTGAACCGCCTGCGCAGCAAGCGCCAGCGCCCGCAGCGTCGACGACACAGCCGGTGGCCGCCACTTACACCCAGGCGCAAATTGATCAGTGGGTCGCCCCTATCGCGCTCTACCCGGACAGCCTGCTGTCGCAGGTGTTGATGGCCTCCACTTATCCCGACAACGTCCTGCAGGCGGTCCAGTGGTCCCAGGATAACCCCGCGATGAAAGGGGATGCGGCCGTGCAGGCGGTTGCCAGCCAGCCGTGGGACCCTAGCGTCAAATCTCTTGTCGCTTTCCCTGCCCTGCTGGCGATGATGGGCGAGAATCCGCCCTGGGTGGAAAATCTTGGCAATGCGTTTTTGGCCCAGCCGCATGATGTGATGGATTCAGTGCAGCGCCTGCGCGCCATTGCCCAACAGACCGGGACGCTGAAATCCACACCGCAGCAGAAAGTGATTGTCACCCCTGCCGCACCGGTTTCAGCCAGCAGCAGCACGGCAGCAACCGCAACCGCCCACACAGCGGCGCCTGCGCCCACGCAGGTCATTAAAATAGAGCCGACCAATCCACAGGTGGTCTATGTTCCCAGCTATAACCCCTCCACCGTCTATGGTACCTGGCCGAACAGCGCCTATCCGCCGGTCTATCTGCCGCCCCCTCCCGGGGAGCAGTTTACCGATAGCTTCGTCAAAGGCTTCGGGTACAGCCTCGGCGTGGCCACCACCTGGGCGCTGTTCAGCAGTATCGACTGGGATGATGATGACCATCACCATCACGATGACGACTACCACCACGGCGATTACTCGCATAATGGCGATAACATCAATATTAATGTAAATAATTTCAATCACATAACAGGAGAAAACCTGCCGGGAAACCACGTTAACTGGCAGCACAATCCTGCCTATCGCGGACACACACCGTATCCCGATAATACGGTAGCTCAGCGCTTCCATCAGACCAACGTTTCCGGCGGACTGAGCGCGACCCAACATGCGCCAGTCGATCGCGAAGCGCAGCGCCAGGCAGCGATGACCCAGCTGCAGCATAACGTACCGACGGCCACAGCGGGCAATCTGGCGGCAAACAACGCCTCACGCGACGCCCAGCGTCAGGCGGCCTCGGCGCAGCTGAAGCAAGCCACCCAACGCAGTAATTACCGCGGTTACGACAGCACGCCGACCCAACAGCAGCGTCGCGAGGCGGCAAAAACGCAGCTGAAAACCCCCACGCCGCAGCAACAGCAGCGTCGAGAAGCCGCCAGGAGCCACGAGCAGAACCGCACACCTCAGCAGCAGCAGCGCCGGCAGCAGTTCCAGTCCGCCACGCCAGCCCAGCGTCAGCAGACGCTCAGCCATCTGCGCGCCAACGCCCTTAGCGGCAACGAAAGCCGCGCCCCCTCCTGGCAAGCGCAGCAGGAACGAGGACTGCAGAGCCGCCAGTTATCCGGCGTAAACCGCGAGTTACGCGAGGGCGCCAGAGAACGTCTTTCCGAACACCATGAACTGCGTCGCCGCTAAGGATGAGCAGAATGAGAAACCCATTATCCGTTGCCCTGTTTACGTTAATGCTGTCGCCGCTTGCCGCCTTCGCCCAACAGCAGTTTGCCACGCCGGAACAGGCCGCAACTGCGCTGGCCGAAGCGATCAGCCAGCCTAATGAAGCCGCGCTGAGCGAAGTACTCGGCGATAACTGGCAGCAGTTTTTACCCACGGACGGGATCGACCCTGCCGCCGTCGATCGCTTTCAACGCGACTGGCAGGTGAAACATGTCATCATCCAGCAGGGTGACAAAGCCTGGCTCGATGTCGGTAGCGAGGCATGGCGTCTGCCCGTGCCTATCGTAAAAACGTCTGAGGGATGGCGCTTTGATATGGCCGCTGGCGAAGAGGAGATCCTCACCCGCGCCATCGGCCGCAATGAGCTGTCGGCGATCGCCGCCATGCATGCCTATGTTGATGCCCAGCAGGATTATTATCATCTGAACCACCGCTGGGCGCAGAAAATCATCAGTAGCGAAGGCAAAAAAGATGGCTTGTACTGGCCAACTTCGCCGGGCGAAGCGCCAAGCCCGCTCGGTCCGGCCTTTAGCCCGACGGTACCCGGTAGCGGCTACCATGGCTATCGCTTTCGAATTATCGCCGGTCGCGATGACCAGAGCGTCGCCTTGCTGGCCTGGCCGATAGCCTGGGGTGAAACCGGCGTGATGAGCTTTATGATCGATCAACAGGATAGGGTCTATCAGGCCAATCTCGGTGAAGAGAGCGCCGCAAAGGCACAGGAGATAACGCGCTTTACCCCCGACGCTGACGCCGGCTGGCAGGTGGCAGAACCTTAAAAAAAACGCCCGGTTGCACTCACGCAACCGGGCGTTTTCATTCACTTAGCCCTGGTGAGGCATCAGAGAAGGATCGCCGGCAAAGGCTGGTTTTGTGCTGGATAATGCCGCTTCGTCAGCGCTGATGCTACCGGAATTCGCCGCCCATACCCCTTCATTGGTCTTCGTCACCTGCTGATGCTGGGCATTCAGATCCTGGCCCATCGCCGCAATGTGGGTCGTTTCCGTACCGCCGCTGTTGTCCGCCCAGGGAATGTTGGCGTCAGCGGCGTAAGCCACACCGGTAAAAAACGTTGCAGCGACCAGCGCTGTGGTTAAAAAGCGTTTCATCTCACACCTCATCGATATCGTTAACTGCCTATAAGTTTACTGAGTGACTATTTTCAAAGTATGTATGAGGTGTAGCGGTTTATGAACAGTGACATAGTTCTAAACATCAGGCATAAAAAAAGCGGCTCCCGGAGCCGCTTATGCTTTTTTCCTGAAAGAAAAAGTTACTTTTTCTTCGCTTTGGCGTTTGGCAGGTCGGTGATGCTGCCTTCGAACACTTCCGCCGCCAGGCCAACGGACTCGTGCAGAGTCGGGTGAGCGTGGATGGTCAGGGCGATGTCTTCAGCGTCACAGCCCATCTCGATAGCCAGGCCGATCTCACCCAGCAGCTCACCGCCGTTGGTGCCGACAATCGCGCCGCCGATAACACGGTGGGTCTCTTTGTCGAAGATCAGTTTGGTCATACCATCTGCGCAGTCAGAAGCGATAGCACGGCCGGAAGCAGCCCACGGGAAGGTGGCGGTTTCGTAGCTGATGCCTTTCTCTTTCGCTTCTTTCTCGGTCAGACCGACCCATGCCACTTCTGGTTCAGTGTAGGCGATGGATGGGATCACTTTCGGATCGAAGTAGTGTTTCAGACCGGAGATAACTTCTGCGGCAACGTGGCCTTCATGGACACCTTTGTGCGCCAGCATCGGCTGGCCGACGATATCGCCGATAGCAAAGATGTGCGGCACGTTGGTGCGCATTTGTTTGTCAACGCGGATGAAGCCGCGATCGTCAACTTCCACGCCAGCTTTACCTGCATCGAGGTTTTTACCATTCGGTACGCGGCCGATAGCGACCAGCACTGCGTCGTAACGCTGCGCTTCCGCCGGTGCTTTTTTACCTTCCATGGAAACGTAAATACCGTCTTCTTTCGCTTCAACGGCAGTCACTTTGGTTTCCAGCATCAGGTTAAATTTCTTGCTGATGCGTTTGGTGAAGACTTTCACCACGTCTTTGTCGGCAGCCGGGATAACCTGGTCGAACATTTCCACCACGTCAATCTCTGAACCCAGCGCATGGTATACGGTACCCATTTCCAGACCGATGATACCGCCGCCCATCACCAGCATGCGTTTCGGTACAGATTTCAGTTCCAGCGCGTCGGTGGAGTCCCATACGCGCGGATCTTCATGCGGGATAAACGGCAGCTGAATCGGACGGGAACCCGCCGCGATGATGGCGTTGTCGAAGTTGATCACGGTTTTGCCGTTTTCGCCTTCCACTTCCAGGGTGTTAGCGCCGGTAAATTTACCCAGACCGTTAACCACCTTCACTTTACGACCTTTGGCCATGCCAGCCAGACCACCGGTCAGCTGAGTGATGACTTTTTCTTTCCAGGTGCGGATCTTGTCAATGTCAGTTTTCGGTTCGCCGAAAACGATGCCGTGTTCGGCCAGCGCTTTCGCTTCTTCGATAACTTTTGCCACGTGCAGCAGCGCTTTAGAAGGGATACAACCCACGTTCAGACAAACACCACCGAGGGTGCTGTAACGTTCTACGATGACGGTTTCCAGACCTAAATCAGCGCAACGGAAGGCTGCAGAGTAACCTGCGGGGCCTGCCCCAAGTACCACGACCTGAGTTTTGATTTCAGTACTCATCATGACCTCTGTAATTTATATCCGGCGGGTCTGACGCTATTATTCTTACGCCCAAGTCCACCGGGACGTTCTATCCGCGTGTATTTTACAAAATTGTTAACAATTTTTAAACAACAAACGGCAAACGATTTTGTCCTTTGTTGCTGATAATCCCCAACAGCCTGAGGTTATCAGAAAAAAGCCGGCCGTCAGGCCGGCTTTTTCGATTACATCACCAGGCGGCGAATGTCGCTCAGGGTGTTGTTAATGATGGTAATGAAGCGGGCACCATCAGCACCGTCGATGACGCGGTGGTCGAAGGACAGAGAGATTGGCAGCATCAGGCGCGGCACAAACTCTTTACCATTCCATACCGGCTCCATCGCGGACTTAGACACGCCGAGGATGGCCACTTCCGGCGCGTTAACAATCGGCGCGAAGTGGGTGGTACCCAGGCCGCCGATGCTGGAGATGGTGAAGCAACCGCCCTGCATTTCGCCAGCCGTCAGTTTGCCATCGCGCGCTTTCTTCGAGATGGTGGTCAATTCACGAGACAGCTCGGTGATGCTCTTCTTGTTCACGTCTTTGAAGACCGGAACCACCAGACCGTTCGGGGTATCCACCGCCACACCGATGTTGATGTATTTCTTCAGCGTCAGGCGCTGACCATCTTCGGAGAGCGAGCTGTTGAAGCGCGGCATCTGCTCAAGCGCAGCGGCAACCGCTTTCATGATGAAGACCACTGGAGTGAATTTCACGTCCAGTTTACGCTTCTCAGCTTCGGCATTCTGCTGCTTGCGGAACGCTTCCAGATCGGTGATATCGGTTTTGTCGAAGTGGGTAACGTGCGGGATCATCACCCAGTTACGGCTCAGGTTGGCGCCAGAGATTTTCTGGATACGACCCAGCTCCACTTCTTCGACTTCGCCAAACTTGCTGAAGTCAACCTTCGGCCACGGCAGCATGCCCGGGATACCGCCGCCAGCGGCAGCCGCCGGTGCGGATTCAGCGCGTTTAACCGCGTCTTTCACGTAGGCCTGAACGTCTTCGCGCAGGATACGACCTTTACGGCCGGTGCCTTTCACTTTCGCCAGGTTAACACCGAACTCGCGCGCCAGGCGGCGAATCAGCGGGGTCGCGTGAACGTAGGCATCGTTTTCAGCGAATTCGCTTTTACCTTCTGCTTTCGCAGCCGGCGCAGCGGCAGGCTTAGCGGCCTGAGCCGGGGCAGCAGCTGGCGCCGGGGCAGCAGCCTGAGCCGGAGCGGCGGCAGGCGCAGCGCCTTCCACTTCGAAGACCATGATCAGGGAACCGGTTTTGACTTTATCGCCGGTGCTGATTTTGATCTCTTTAACGGTACCCGCGAACGGCGCCGGAACTTCCATAGAGGCTTTGTCGCCCTCTACGGTGATCAGGGACTGTTCCGCCGCGACTTTATCGCCGACTTTAACCATCACTTCGGTGACTTCAACTTCGTCGCCGCCGATGTCCGGGACGTTAACATCTTTCACGCCTGCTGCGGCAGCCGGAGCCGCAGCAGCCGGCGCGGCAGCCTGTGCCGGAGCGGCTGCAGGCGCAGCGCCCGCCACTTCGAAGATCATAATCAGGGAGCCGGTGGAAACTTTATCGCCGGTATTGATTTTGATCTCTTTGACGGTACCGGCGAACGGCGCCGGAACTTCCATAGAGGCTTTATCGCCTTCTACGGTGATCAGGGATTGCTCAGCGGCGATGGTGTCGCCCACTTTAACCATGATCTCGGTGACTTCGACTTCATCGCCGCCGATATCCGGGACGTGAACTTCTTTCGCTGCCGCGGCAGCCGCTGGAGCAGCGGCGGCCGGAGCGGCTTCTTTCTTCTCTTCCTGCGCAGGTGCAGCGGCGGCTGCACCCTCGGCGGAATCGAAAATCATAATCAGTTTGCCAGTCTCGGTTTTGTCGCCGACGGAGACTTTAATCTCTTTCACGACGCCAGCCTGCGGAGACGGGACTTCCATAGAGGCTTTGTCGCCTTCTACGGTGATCAGCGACTGTTCAGCTTCTACTTTGTCGCCAACTTTGACCAGGATCTCGGTGATTTCAACTTCATCAGCCCCGATGTCCGGTACTTTGATTTCGATAGCCATTATTCTTTTACCTCTTACGCCAGACGCGGGTTAACTTTTTCTGCATCGATGTCGAATTTCGCGATAGCGTCAGCCACCACTTTCTTATCGATTTCACCACGTTTAGCCAGTTCGCCCAGCGCTGCTACGACCACATAGGAAGCATCGACTTCGAAGTGGTGACGCAGGTTTTCACGGCTGTCGGAACGACCGAAGCCATCGGTACCCAGTACGCGGTAATCATCAGCCGGTACGTAAGTACGAACCTGCTCAGCGAACAGTTTCATATAGTCAGTGGATGCCACTGCCGGAGCGTCGTTCATTACCTGAGCGATATACGGCACGCGCGGGGTTTCCAGCGGGTGCAGCATGTTCCAGCGTTCGCAATCCTGGCCATCACGCGCCAGTTCGGTGAAGGAGGTAACGCTATACACGTCGGAACCCACGCCGTAGTCTTTCGCCAGGATCTGCGCTGCTTCACGCACGTGACGCAGGATAGAACCGGAGCCCAGCAGCTGAACTTTACCTTTGCTACCTTCGATGGTTTCGAGTTTGTAGATACCTTTACGGATACCTTCCTCGGCGCCTTCCGGCATGGCCGGCATGTGGTAGTTTTCGTTCAGCGTAGTGATGTAGTAGTAAACGTTCTCTTGCGCTTCGCCGTACATACGGACCAGACCATCATGCATGATGACAGCCACTTCATAGGCGTACGCCGGGTCGTAAGAGATACAGTTCGGGATAGTCAGCGACTGAATGTGGCTGTGACCATCTTCGTGCTGCAGACCTTCGCCGTTCAGGGTAGTACGACCGGAAGTCCCGCCAATCAGGAAGCCGCGAGCCTGCTGATCGCCAGCCGCCCAGCACAGATCGCCGATACGCTGGAAGCCGAACATCGAGTAGTAGATGTAGAACGGGATCATCGGCAGGTTGTTGGTGCTGTAAGAGGTCGCAGCAGCCAGCCAGGATGCGCCTGCGCCCAGCTCGTTGATCCCTTCCTGCAGAATCTGGCCTTTCTCGTCTTCTTTGTAGTAAGCAACCTGCTCACGGTCCTGCGGGGTATACTGCTGGCCGTTCGGGCTGTAAATACCGATCTGACGGAACAGACCTTCCATACCGAAGGTACGCGCTTCGTCGGCGATGATCGGCACCAGACGATCTTTGATCGACTTGTTCTTCAGCATCACGTTCAGGGCGCGAACGAAAGCGATAGTGGTAGAGATTTCTTTGTTTTGCTCTTCCAGCAGCGCGCTGAAGTCGGCCAGGGTCGGCAGCTCGAGTTTCTCAGTGAACTTCGGCTGACGAGTCGGCAGATAGCCGTTCAGCTTCTGACGCTGAGCGTGCAGGTAAGTGTGCTCTTCGGAACCTTCCGGGAATGTTACGTACGGCAGTTTTTCGAGATCGGCATCCGCCACCGGCACATTGAAACGATCGCGGACGTAGCGAACACCGTCCATGTTCATTTTCTTAACCTGGTGCGCGATGTTCTTACCTTCAGCGGTATCGCCCATACCATAACCTTTAATGGTATGCGCCAGGATCACGGTCGGCTGACCTTTGGTCTCCTGCGCTTTCTTCAATGCAGCGTAGACTTTCTTCGGATCGTGACCACCGCGGTTCAGAGCCCAGATCTGCTCGTCAGTCCAGTCAGCGACCAGGGCAGCGGTTTCCGGATATTTGCCGAAGAAGTGCTCACGAACGTAAGCGCCGTCTTTGGATTTGAAGGTCTGGTAGTCGCCGTCAACGGTTTCGTTCATCAGCTGAATCAGCTTACCGCTGGTGTCTTTACGCAGCAGCTCATCCCAACGGCCGCCCCAGATAACCTTGATAACGTTCCAGCCAGCACCACCGAAGATGCCTTCCAGTTCGTTAATGATTTTGCCGTTACCGGTGACCGGGCCGTCCAGACGCTGCAGGTTGCAGTTGATGACGAAGACCAGGTTGTCCAGTTTTTCACGGGTGGCGATGGTGATAGCGCCTTTTGATTCCGGCTCATCCATCTCGCCGTCGCCCAGGAAGGCGTAAACGGTTTGTTCGGAGGTGTCTTTCAGACCGCGGTGTTCCAGATATTTCAGGAATTTGGCCTGATAGATAGCGCCCAACGGCCCCAGACCCATGGATACGGTCGGGAACTGCCAGAATTCCGGCATCAGTTTCGGGTGCGGATAAGAGGACAGACCCTTGCCGTGAACTTCCTGGCGGAAGTTGTCCATCTGCTCTTCGGTCAGACGGCCTTCCAGGAACGCACGTGCATATACGCCCGGAGAGATGTGACCCTGGAAGTACACCAGATCGCCGCCATCTTTCTCAGTGCGCGCACGGAAGAAGTGGTTGAAGCAGACTTCGTAGAAGGTCGCGGAAGACTGATAGGACGCCATGTGGCCGCCCAGTTCGAGATCTTTTTTCGACGCGCGCAGAACGGTCATGATGGCGTTCCAGCGAATCGCAGAACGAATGCGACGTTCCAGATCCAGATTGCCCGGGTATTCCGGCTCATCTTCAACGGCAATAGTGTTGACGTAGTTGCCGGCGGAAGCGCCTGCAGCAACCTTCACTCCGCCTTTACGGGCTTCAGAAAGGAGTTGGTCAATCAGATACTGAGCGCGCTCAACACCTTCTTCACGGATGACCGATTCGATCGCCTGTAGCCAGTCGCGAGTTTCGATCGGATCCACGTCATTGTGTAAACGTTCTGACATGGGGGTATTCCTTATCTATCTAATCGTTGATTAATCTGGAACCTGTCCCATTGAACTCTTCGTTCTTCACGCTGGAACAACCAAAAATTCAATAAGACAGGTTCTGCGTTTAGTTGCCGCGCTCTAAAAATGGCGCTTAAGAACCGGAGTTCTCGTCCTTTCGTTGCTGTAAACGACGCAGTGAGCGCTCTCGACGGCTCTGCTCACGACTACGATCCAGCAAAATTTCCTCAATGAACGCCAGGTGACGGTGCGACGCTTCACGCGCCTGCTCCGGCTCCCCGGCCATTATCGCCTCGAAAATGCGAGTGCGATGGTTGCTGACCAACGGGAGCATTTCCCGCCGGGCATACAGCAATTCAAAGTTCTGACGCACGTTTTGCGCCAACATCGGCTCCATACACCTTAGCAGATGAAGCAACACCACATTGTGTGCCGCCTCGGTGACGGCGATTTGATACTGGACGACGGCGCCGGACTCAGCGTCCAAATCGCCCGACTGCTGAGCGCGTTCAATAGCCTGATGCAGCTCACGGATACGGTCGCGATCCTCATCATTGCTGCGCAGCGCCGCGTAATAGGCCGCGATGCCTTCCAGCGCGTGACGGGTCTCAAGCAGATCGAATTGGGATTCAGGGTGATCGGACAGCAGCTCAACCAGCGGATCGCTGAAGCTCTGCCACAGGCGGCTCTGAACAAACGTTCCACCTCCCTGACGACGAAGCAACAAGCCCTTGGCTTCGAGGCGTTGAATCGCCTCACGCAGCGAGGGGCGGGAAACGTCGAACTGTTTAGCCAGTTCGCGTTCTGGCGGGAGTTTTTCACCGGGGCGCAAGGTCCCCTCAAGAATCAGAAACTCCAGCTGCTGCTCTATCACATCGGATAATTTTGGTTGGCGGATTTTGCTGTAGGCCATATTCCCTGTCTCTGCCATTAGCCCGGAGTCAATTGGTCTTACCAATTTAAAGTTCGTAGCGCTAAAGTAACAAAGTATTCACCTTCTGTCCATACAGGTTTTGATTGAAATCAGTAAACCCGGGACATTTTAACAACCTTACAGAAATAACATTTCAGAAATGTAACCTTGCACAAATGTTACGTTTACTCACAAAGAGGTAGCCTTAACTTTATAGAAACGAAAAATTACGCTTTCTGAACCGATTCAACGCTGCAATAAATGAATACATAGTCACTTAAAGTGAATAAATAATGACAAAGCAGCATGCATCAAAATACGACAGATTGTGACTATTGATGTCTTTTTAGACACATCGTCATCATCCCTTCATAAAGCAGGTGCATTCAAACGCGCTTACCACTATTCTGCCGGAGACGAAAGGCCTTTTTCGGAATTACCACACAGCCTTCCGTAAACAAAACAATACAGAAACGGAAGTTACTGAATACACAAACACAACAATATGTGCGCGCCATCACTCAGGTAAAAAGTGGGCCACTTCGCCCAAATTTTCGCTGGCTATGCTTTCAGGCAGGGACAGCAGTGAAGCAGCAACCTGACGGATGACGTACACAAAAAATAACCACACACGAGGTTTCATATGGAAGGTCAACAGCACGGCGATCGGCTGAAGCGCGGCCTGAAAAACCGTCACATTCAGCTCATCGCGCTGGGCGGGGCTATCGGCACCGGCCTGTTTCTGGGGAGCGCGTCCGTCATTCAGTCCGCCGGCCCGGGTATCATTCTTGGTTACGCTATCGCCGGTTTTATCGCTTTCCTGATCATGCGTCAGCTGGGCGAAATGGTGGTGGAAGAGCCGGTGGCCGGCTCATTTAGCCACTTTGCTTACAAATACTGGGGCGGTTTTGCCGGCTTCGCCTCCGGCTGGAACTACTGGGTACTGTATGTCCTGGTGGCCATGGCGGAACTGACCGCCGTTGGCAAATATATCCAGTTCTGGTGGCCGGAAATCCCTACCTGGGCCTCGGCGGCGGTCTTCTTCATCGCCATCAACGCCATTAACCTGACCAATGTCAAAGTGTTCGGTGAAATGGAATTCTGGTTCGCGATTATCAAAGTGGTCGCCGTAGTGGCGATGATTTTGTTCGGCGGCTGGCTGCTGTTCAGCGGCAACGGCGGCCCGCAGGCGACGGTACGTAACCTGTGGGACCAGGGGGGCTTCCTGCCGCACGGCTTTTACGGGCTGGTGATGATGATGGCGATCATCATGTTCTCCTTTGGCGGCCTGGAGCTGGTGGGGATCACCGCCGCGGAAGCGGATAATCCGGAGCAAAGCATTCCAAAAGCCACCAATCAGGTTATTTACCGTATTCTGATCTTCTATGTTGGTTCGCTGGCGGTGCTGCTCTCCCTGCTGCCGTGGACCCGCGTCACCGCGGACACCAGTCCGTTCGTCCTGATCTTCCATGAACTTGGCGATACGCTGGTGGCAAACGCTCTGAACGTGGTGGTGCTGACGGCAGCGCTGTCGGTTTATAACAGCTGCGTGTACTGCAACAGCCGTATGCTGTTCGGCCTTGCTCAGCAGGGCAACGCGCCAAAAGCGCTGCTCAGCGTCGACAAACGCGGCGTGCCGGTGAATACCATTCTCGTCTCGGCCCTGGTCACTGCGCTGTGCGTGCTGATCAACTACCTGGCGCCTGAATCTGCTTTCGGTCTGCTGATGGCGCTGGTGGTCTCGGCCCTGGTCATCAACTGGGCGATGATCAGCCTCGCGCATATGAAATTCCGTCGCGCCAAAAAGCAGCAGGGCGTGGTCACGCGTTTCCCGGCCCTCTTCTATCCGCTGGGCAACTGGCTGTGCCTGCTGTTTATGGCGGCGGTGCTGGTGATTATGCTGATGACCCCGGGGATGGCGATTTCCGTCTGGCTGATCCCGGTATGGATTGCGGTGCTGGGCGTGGGCTACCTGTTTAAAGAGAAAGCCGCCGCCACCATAAAAGCACAATAATACATCTCACCAATACTTCACTTTGCTCTGCGCCCTCCCCTGAATAATGGGCGCAGAGCATTGTTATCTGCTTCACACTTTCCCCTCCATAGCTTATTTATCCATATCGTCAACGAGTTCCTGCAACGTATTTCTGCCAACCGCAGCCAATAATTCTCTCCATACTGCAACGGAGAGACCGCACATGGCAGAGAACACGCTTTCAATAAGAGAAAAGATTGGTTACGGGATGGGTGATGCCGGATGCAATATTATCTTTGGCGCCATCATGCTGTTTGTGAACTATTTTTACACTGATATATTCGGACTGGCGCCGGCGCTGGTCGGCGTACTTCTGCTCTCGGTGCGAGTCATCGATGCGGTAACCGACCCTATCATGGGCGCTCTTGCCGACCGCACCCGTAGTAAATATGGTCGCTTTCGTCCATGGCTGCTGTGGATCGCCTTCCCCTACGCCCTGTTCAGCGTCCTGATGTTCACCACTCCTGAGTGGACCTACAATAGCAAAGTCATCTATGCGTTTGTGACCTACTTTCTGCTGTCGATTACCTATACCGCGATTAATATTCCCTACTGCTCGCTGGGAACGGTGATGACCGCCGATCCGAAAGAGCGTGTTGCCTGCCAGTCTTATCGTTTCGTCATGGTGGGTATCGCCACGCTCCTGCTGTCATTGACGCTGCTGCCAATGGCCGACTGGTTCGGCGGCGCCGATAAAGCGAAGGGCTACCAGATGGCGATGACCGTGCTGGCCTTTATCGGTATGTGTATGTTCCTGTTCTGCTTCGCCACCGTGCGCGAACGTATCCGCCCGGCGGTGCAGACGAATGACGAACTGAAAAAAGATCTGAAAGACGTCTGGAAAAATGACCAGTGGGTGCGCATCCTGCTGCTCACGCTGTGCAACGTCTGTCCGGGCTTTATCCGCATGGCCGCCACCATGTACTACGTCACCTGGGTGATGGGACAAAGCACCCATTTTGCCACCCTGTTTATCAGCCTCGGCGTAGTTGGGATGATGATTGGCAGCATGCTGGCGAAAGTCCTGACCGACCGCTGGTGCAAACTGCAGGTTTTCTTCTGGACCAATATCGTGCTGGCCGTGTTCTCCTGCGCCTTCTATTTCTTTAATCCACACGCCACCACGCTGATTATGGTGCTCTACTTCCTGCTCAACATTCTGCATCAAATCCCTTCCCCGCTACACTGGTCGCTAATGTCCGACGTTGATGACTACGGCGAATGGAAAACCGGCAAGCGCATCACCGGTATCAGCTTCTCCGGTAATCTGTTCTTCCTCAAGGTCGGCCTGGCGGTCGCCGGGGCAATGGTCGGTTTCCTGCTGTCATGGTACGGCTACGACGCCGGCGCGAAAGCGCAAAGCGCCTCCGCGCTGAACGGTATCGTGCTGCTATTCTCAGTCATTCCCGGCGTCGGCTATCTGATCACCGCCGGCGTGGTGCGCCTGCTGAAGGTTGACCGTACCCTGATGCGCCAGATTCAGAGCGATCTGGAGAAGCGCCGCAGCAACTACAGCGAGCTGAACGAATACCAGGAACTGAAAACCAGTGAACACGTAAGGAAAGCCTGATGAACAACTGGCCAAACCCCTTTATTGAACAGCGTGCAGACCCCTTTATCCTGCGCCATCTTAGCCACTACTACTTTATTGCCTCGGTGCCGGAATACGACCGGCTGGAGATCCGGCGCGCGGTAACCCTTGAAGGATTACGCGATGCTGAGCCGGTCGTGGTTTGGCGCGCGCCGCAAAGCGGGCCGATGAGCCAGCTGATTTGGGCGCCGGAGCTGCATGAAATAGACGGTAAGTGGTATATCTATTTTGCCGCCACCCATACTCACGATCTGGATGCGCTGGGGATGTTCCAGCATCGCATGTTCGTTCTCGAGTGCGCTGACAGCGATCCGCTGACCGGCCGCTGGCAGGAAAAAGGCCAGGTGGTCACGCCTTTCGATACCTTCGCCCTCGATGCCACCACTTTTACCCATCAGGGGAAACGCTGGTATCTGTGGGCGCAAAAATCCCCGCATATCGAAGGCAACTCAAACCTGTATCTCGCCGAAATGGCTAACCCATGGACGTTAAAAGGCGAGCCGGTCATGCTGAGCAAGCCGGAGTTCGACTGGGAGTGCCGGGGATTTAAGGTCAACGAAGGGCCTGCGGTACTGATGCATGGCGATAAGCTATTTATCAGCTATTCCGCCAGCGCCACCGATGAAAACTACTGCATGGGGTTGTTATGGATCGACCGGCAGGCCGATCCGCTGCAGCCGGCAAACTGGCATAAAGCTCCGCAGCCGGTGTTCCGCACCAGCTATGAAAACCGCCAGTATGGCCCAGGTCATAATAGTTTTACCCAAACGCCGGAAGGGGAAGATGTGCTGGTGTATCACGCGCGGAATTACACTGAGATAGAAGGCGACCCGCTGTATGATCCCAATCGCCATACGCGGTTAAAGCTGGTCAGCTGGCGGGAAGACGGGATGCCCGACTTCGGTATTCCACCGGCGGATACGCTGTAGCGGTTCGGAATGTTACCCGCTGGCGCGGGTTCTCCAGGCCGGGTCAGGCGAAGCCGCCACCCGGCAACATGACCAGCACGGCGTCTGATATATCGCCCGGCGGCGCTGTTGCTTGCCGGGCCTACGTGACGTGAGCCTGCGGGTGACTCGCCAGGCCGGATAAGCGCAGCGCCATCAGGCAACAAAAGCCCCGCAGGTACGTACATCGTGGCAGGCAGCGCGCGGGCTCAGGCCGTTAAACCAGGGTACCGTAAATCGTCAGCAGCGCCATAATCACCACTACCACCAGCGAAGTCTTCTTAGCCATCGATACCGCAGCCTTCGGCGTCGCTACTTTATCCACGTGCGGCTCACGGGCCAGGGAATACTGCGCCAGGCGGGTCAACACCTGATACTGCGACGAATGGCGGTCGCCCAGCGAAGCAAACCACGCCGGGAGCGCTTTTTCACCATGGCCCACCAGGGCATAGACCACCCCCACCAGACGCACCGGCAGCCAGTCCACAATATGCAGGATACCATCGATCCCGGACTGCAACCGGTGGTGCGGCGTCTGGTAGCGCGCCAGCCATGTCTGCCAGGCGCGCAGTACGCTGTAGGCGATAAGCGTCAGCGGGCCCCAGGCGCCCCCCACGACAAACCAGAAAAGCGGCGCCAGATAGTATCGATAGTTAATCCACAGCAGCGCATTTTGCAGTTCGCTAAGGTACTCACGCTCATCACAGCCCGGCGGCACGCCGTGAATAAGCGTCAGCTCGCTGGCCATGGCATCGCAGGCGCGACTGTCATTGCGCGACGCCGCTTTCAGATAGGCATGGTAGTGCAGCCGAACTTTGCCGGCGCCAATGCATAGCAGGCCCAGTAAAATCCAGAACACCAGCAGCGGTATGTTAAACAGCTGCCCCTGCAGCAGACGCTGAATGATATACACGACCGCGACGGCCACCAGCGTCATCAGCAGCGTGCCCGGTAACGAGAAATGTTTTATCCGGCGAAACGCCACCTCCAGCCGATGATCAAGCTGCCAGTGTTCGCCCAGCTTAAACAGCCGTTCGGCGATAAGCACCAACAGCGTCGTAAACAGCGTCATGAGGTCTCCTTTTCTGACGGGGCGCTGAGCAGCGCACGGTATTTTATCCAGTCAAAGGCCGGTCCTGGATCGGTTTTCCGCACGGGCGCGATATCGCTGTGGCCCGCAATGTTTTCGGCGATAGCCGGATAAAGCGCGATCAGCAGATCCGTCACCGCCGCCAGCTGCCGGTACTGCGCGTCGGTATACGCCAGAGTATCGGTGCCTTCCAGCTCTATGCCGATGGAAAAGTCATTGCAGCGTTCGCGTCCCTGATAACAGGAGACGCCCGCATGCCACGCCCGCTTATCGAAAGGCACATACTGCACGATTTCGCCATCACGGCGAATCAGACAATGCGCCGAAACGCGCAGATGAGCAATCTCGGCAAAGAAAGGATGCGCGTGCGGATCCAGGGTACCAGTGAACAGCGCATCAATCCACGGACCACCAAATTCCCCCGGTGGCAGGCTAATGTTATGCACCACCAGTAAGGAAGGGGTCTCTTCATCCGGACGGCAGTCATGGTGCGGCGAGGGAACCCGACGCGCGCCGACCAACCACCCCTCGTTCAACTGCATGCGGGATCTCCTTTCGCGAACTCATGCTTCCGGGCCACACGCCGGCCCAAAGGATGAAGTGTGTATGGTACTGAAACGTCGTTCAGGTTAGCATGTTTCCCACTTCTGAATCTTATCTATCTGGAGCTTTATCATGTCGCCTCGTCGTTACAACCCCGACCGCCGCCGTGACGTGCTGCTGGAACGTATTAATCTCGATATTACCGATGCTGTCGCACACTCCCTGCGGGAAGATCTGGGCGGCGAAGTCGACGCCAACAACGATATTAGCGCGCAATTATTGCCGCAGGATGCACGCTCCCATGCGGTGGTCATTACTCGTGAAGATGGCGTCTTCTGTGGCAAACGCTGGGTGGAAGAGGTCTTTATTCAGCTCGCCGGTGACGACGTGAATATCACCTGGCACGTGGCCGACGGCGATGCGGTCAAAGCCGACCAGCCGCTGTTCGAATTGGAAGGCCCGTCGCGTATTCTGCTCACCGGCGAACGCACGGCGCTGAACTTTGTGCAAACCCTCTCCGGCGTCGCCAGCGTCGTCCGTCGCTATGTCGACCTGCTCGCCGGCACCAAAACCCAACTGCTGGATACGCGCAAAACGCTGCCAGGGCTGCGTACCGCGCTGAAATACGCGGTACTCTGCGGCGGCGGCGCCAACCATCGACTGGGCCTGTTCGACGCGTTCCTGATTAAAGAAAACCACATTATCGCCTCCGGATCGATCCGTCAGGCAGTGGAAAAGGCGTTCTGGCTGCATCCTGATGTGCCGGTGGAAGTGGAAGTGGAAACCCTGGATGAACTGGAGCAGGCGTTAAAAGCCGGGGCCGATATCATTATGCTCGATAACTTCACCACCGACCTGATGCGCGAGGCGGTGAAAATTACCGCAGGCCAGGCGGCGCTGGAGGTCTCCGGCAACGTTACCTTTGACACCATCCGCGAATTCGCCGATACCGGCGTCGACTATATTTCCGTCGGCGCCCTGACCAAACATGTGCAGGCGCTCGACCTGTCGATGCGCTTCCGCTGAGCAACAGGCCTTCACGCTTCCGGGCGTGAAGGCCTGAATTTGCGGCCCGCCTCGCAGTCGCCCGTGCTCACCATGAAATCCAGATAAAAACCCTGGAACCCGCTTTCCCGGATCGTTTTCGCCCCCTCGCCTGCGCCCCTCAATCCCTTCACAGTGCTCCTGTCACAACAAGGAGCGACTTATGGATAAACAAAGAGGTTTTACCCTGATTGAACTGATGGTGGTTATCGGAATCATCGCCATTCTTAGCGCCATCGGCATCCCGGCCTACCAGAACTACCTGCGTAAAGCCGCCCTCACCGACCTGCTGCAGACCTTTGTCCCTTACCGGACAGCCATCGAACTTTGCGCGCTCGATCATGGCGGCCTAACGCCATGCGACGGCGGCAGCAACGGCATTCCCTCGCCGACAACCACGCGCTACCTCTCCGCCATGAGCGTGGCCAAAGGGGTCGTCACCCTCACCGGTCAGGAGAGTCTGAACGGACTGGGGGTCACCCTGACGCCGACCTGGGACAATGCCGAGGGCGTCACCGGCTGGCAGCGCGTCTGCACAATCACCGGCAATAGCGCGCTTCAGCAGGCCTGCGAAGACGTTTTCCGGGTGAAGTGAGGGCGAATGCATGAAAACAGAACAGCTGATCCCTCTCTGCCGTCGCTACCACGCCATGCTGCTGCATAGCGATGAACAGACAATCTCTATTGCGGTGGTTAATACCCCGCCGGCGGAGTTAATGGAGGCGCTACGCTTCGCGACGCAAAAGCGGATCGACATTGAATGCTGGAGCCAGGAGCAGATGGATAAGCGTCTGCAGGCCCAGGAAAAGCAGGCGCAACTGGCGCAGAACGACGGGCCGGAAAATATCGCCGAACGGGTCAACCAGATCCTCGAACAGGCCCTGCGTCAGCGGGCGTCTGATATTCATATCGAGCCCACGGAAACGCACTTACGCATCCGCCTGCGGGTCGATGGCGTCCTTCACGCCCTACCGTTGCTGGCTCCCGAACTGGCCGCACCGGTTATCGCGCGACTCAAGGTCCTGGCCAGTCTCGATATCGCCGAGCACCGTTTACCGCAGGATGGCCAGTTCGCGCTGAATCTTGCGGGACGACCGCTCTCTTTTCGCATCGCCACTCTGCCCTGCCGCTATGGCGAAAAGATTGTCCTGCGCCTTCTGCATCAGGTTGACCAGGCGCTGGATCTGGAAGCACTCGGACTCTCATCCTCCCAGCTGGCGGCCTTTCGCCAGGCGCTGAACCAGCCGCAGGGTCTGCTGCTGGTCACCGGCCCAACCGGAAGCGGGAAAACGGTGACCCTCTACAGCGCCCTGCAGGCCAGAAACCGTGAGCAAGTGAATATCTGTAGCGTGGAGGATCCACTGGAGATCCCCATCGCCGGGATGAACCAGACGCAAATCAATCCCCGCGCCGGACTCACTTTTCACAGTGTGCTGCGCGCCCTGTTACGCCAGGATCCGGATATTGTCATGGTGGGCGAGATCCGCGATGCCGAGACCGCTGAAATCGCGCTCAAAGCCGCCCAGACCGGTCATCTGGTGCTATCCACCCTGCACACCAATTCCACCAGTGAAACCCTGACCCGCCTGCAGCAAATGGGCATCGCCCGCTGGATGATTTCCTCTGCGCTCTCGCTGGTCATCGCCCAGCGTCTGGTCCGCAAGCTGTGTCCCCACTGTCGGCGTAATGCCGGCAGCGCCGCCGACCTGCCGCACAGCCTGTGGCCCCGCCCGCTGCCACGCTGGCAGGCAGCGGGCTGCGAACATTGTTACCACGGATATTACGGCCGGCTGGCGCTGTTCGAAGTGCTGCCTGTTACCCCCGGGCTACGCCAGGGGATAGTCCAGGGACTTAACGCCATTGAGATTGAATCTCTGGCGCGAGCCGCAGGGATGATGACGCTTTTTGAAAGCGGCTGTCAGGCTATCGAACAGGGATTGACCAGCCTCGAAGAGGTGGTGCGGGTGCTGGGGATCCCCCATGGCGACTAAGCGTCTCTGGCGCTGGCGCGGTATCGATGTGCAGGGCGCCCCTTGTCAGGGGATGCTATGGCAAACCAAGCGTCTGGAGGTCCTGCAGCACCTCCAACAGCAGCGAGTTATACCGCTGGCTGTACGCCGCTGTGCGGTGAAGCAGAGCCTCTGGCACCCGCGCTACAGTTGCGAAACGATCCGCCAGCTGGCGACCCTGCTGCAGGCCGGCCTGCCGCTGGCGGAAGGGTTATCGCTGCTGGCGCAGCAGCAGTCGCATGCCCAGTGGCAGGCGCTGCTTGAGGCGCTAGGCCGCGAGCTGGCCCAGGGCGTGGCGTTCTCTGCCGCGCTGGCGCAGTGGCCCCAGGCTTTTCCGCCCCTATATCTGGCGATGATTAGCACCGGCGAACTGACGGGCAAGCTCGATATCTGCTGCCTGCAGTTGGCGAATCAGCAGCAGGAGCAGCAGCGGCTCGCCAGCAAAGTCAAAAAAGCGCTGCGCTACCCGCTGATCGTGCTCTCTCTGGCGCTGTTGGTGGTGCTGGGGATGCTCTATTTTGTCCTGCCCGAGTTCACCGCCATCTACCAGACGTTCAGTACGCCGCTACCGCTATTGACGCGGATGGTCGTTGCGGCAGGCGACATGCTAAGTCGCGGCTGGCCGCTGCTGCTGGCCTCGCTGCTGAGCCCGCTGCTGCTCAACCAGCTGATCCGGCGGCGCAGCGACTGGTTGCTGCGCCGCCAGCGGTTGCTTAACGCGCTCCCTCTCATTGGCTCCCTGATCGGCGGACAACAGCTGAGCCTGATCTTCACCATCCTGGCGTTAACCCAAAGCGCCGGTATTAGCTTTCTGCAGGGGCTGCAAAGCGTTGAAGAGTCCCTGTCGTGCCCGCTGTGGCGCCAGCGTCTGGCGCAGGCCCGCGCGCTGATCGTTCAGGGGGAGCCGATTTGGCAGGCGTTAAGCCGCTGCGGCGGTTTTACACCGCTGTGCCTGCAGCTCATCCGCACGGGGGAAAGCGCGGGAGCGCTGGATCAGATGCTGGAAAACCTGGCGCATCACCATCGCCAGCAAACCTATCAGCGAGCCGATAGTCTGGCTGCGCATCTTGAACCAATGATGCTGGTGATAACCGGCTCGCTGGTCGGGATTCTGGTGGTGGCAATGTATTTGCCCGTTTTTCACCTGGGCGATGCCATTGGCGGGGCGGGAGGATGAGAAACACTGGCGCCGCGCAGGCGCCAGTGCAGCCGATTACAGGCTATTGAATACCCGGTTCTCTTGTTCCTGAACGCGGATAAAGGTCGTACGCTTGGTCAGCTCTTTCAGACGCGAGGCGCCAACGTAGGTGCAGGCAGAACGCAGGCCGCCGAGAATATCACGTGCGGTATTCTCCACCGGTCCACGCAAAGGCAGCATAACGGTTTTGCCTTCCGCCGCGCGGTATTTCGCGACACCGCCCACATGGCGGGTCATCGCCGACTCGGAGCTCATGCCGTAGAACAGCATGAATTTCTCTCCGTTCTCTTCAACGATGGTTCCGCCGCTCTCTTCATGGCCCGCCAGCATGCCGCCAAGCATCACGAAATCAGCGCCGCCGCCGAAGGCTTTCGCCACATCGCCCGGCATGGTGCAACCGCCGTCGCTGATGATCTGGCCGCCAAGGCCGTGCGCCGCATCGGCACACTCAATCACGGCGGAGAGCTGCGGATAGCCGACCCCGGTCTTAACGCGGGTGGTGCAGACGGATCCCGGGCCGATGCCAACTTTGACGATATCGGCGCCGGAGAGGATCAGCTCTTCGCACATTTCACCGGTGACCACGTTCCCGGCGATGATAGTTTTTTGCGGCCAGGCTTCGCGCGCCTTCGCCACGAACTGTACAAAGTGCTCGGAGTAGCCGTTGGCGACGTCGATACACACAAAATTCAGCTGTGGGTTCTGAGAGAGGATCTGCTGGGTTTTTTCGAAATCCGCATCGGACGTGCCGGTGGAAACCATCACATGCTTGAGTACGTCTGCGGATGCGCCCTGGGTAAACGCCAGCCATTCTTCAGCGGTGTAGTGCTTATGTACCGCGGTCAGAATACCAAAAGTGGCCAGCGCTTTAGCCATGCTGAAGGTGCCGACGGTATCCATGTTAGCCGCAATAATCGGCACGCCGGACCAGGTCAGGCCTGAATGTTTAAAGGTGAATTCACGTTCCAGCTCAACATCAGAACGGCTTTTGAGGGTAGAGCGTTTCGGGCGGATAAGAACGTCTTTGAAACCAAGCTTCAGATCTTCTTCAATACGCATGTGCGAATTCCTGGGGTTAATGGCATGAATGTGAGAGCACAACTCCAGTGACGTTATCATACGCGCGAATCAGGCCCGCGCAAGACTGCGATTTTCACTTTTTTTACGCTACAATCGTATAAATTTACCTGGTGAATGGAGAAAAAGGCGCCTATGCCTTCCCCTGCCGGAGTATTGTTTTTAACCATTTGATTTGCTTGATTAAAACAAACAGTATAGCGGACGGCGATCCCGGTTGGCGCGGGGCCCTCACGACATGCTCACTGTCGCCTCCCCGGCGCGCTGCCAGTCATCGCTGTCTGCCTGCAAAAAATACGAGCAATCCGTTTCAGGGTCAGAAGATATGGGGTACACAGTCGCGTTAACAGGCGGGATCGGCAGCGGTAAAAGTACGGTCGCCGACGCCTTCGCGCAGCTTGGGGTTAAGGTTATCGATGCCGATGTTATCGCCCGTCAGGTGGTCGAGCCCGGTACCCCGGCGCTCCAGGCCATTGTCGGCCACTTTGGACCACAGATGATTGCCCCCGACGGCACGCTGAACCGCCGCCTGCTGCGGGAAAAAATTTTTGCTCACGTGGAGGAAAAAGCCTGGCTCAATGCGCTGTTGCACCCGCTGATTCAGCAGGAAACGCGCCGCCAGATGCAGGCCGCCACCTCCCCTTATCTCCTCTGGGTCGTACCTTTGCTGGTCGAAAACCACCTGTCCAGTCTGGCCGATCGCGTACTGGTCGTCGATGTGCCGAAAGAGACGCAAATCGAACGCACCATGCTGCGCGATAAGGTCAGCCGCGAACATGCTGAACATATTCTTGCCGCCCAGGCCACGCGCCAGCAGCGCCTGGCCGTCGCGGACGATGTTATTGAAAACACTGGCACGCCGGATGCAGTGGCATCGGATGTTGCCCGCCTGCACGAAAAGTATTTAACGCTGGCATCGCAGGCCGCCTCACAGGAAAACTCGTAATGCATACCCCCGTTCTGTTTGAACATCCTCTTAATGAGAAAATGCGCACCTGGCTGCGCATCGAATTTCTGATCCAGCAGATGGCTTTCCGTCCGCAGATTGCCAGCCATGCCGATGCGCTCCATTTTTTCCGTAACGCCGGCGATCTGCTGGATGTCCTGGAGCGCGGCGAGGTGCGCACTGACCTGGTTAAAGAGCTGGAACGCCAGCAGCGTAAGCTCCAGTCATGGGCAGAAGTGCCGGGCGTCGATCAGGAGCGCATTAACGAGCTGCGCCACCAGTTGAAGCAGTCCTCCAGCACCCTGATGGCCGCGCCGCGCATTGGTCAGTTTCTGCGTGAAGATCGCCTGATTGCGCTGGTGCGTCAGCGCCTGAGTATTCCTGGCGGCTGCTGCAGCTTCGATTTACCGACCCTGCATATCTGGCTCCATATGCCACAGGCGCATCGCGACGAGCAGGTGGCCAGCTGGCTTGCCAGCCTCGATCCGCTGGTCCAGTCCCTGAGCCTGATCCTCGATCTTATCCGCAACTCCGCGCTGTTCCGCAAACAGACCAGCCTCAACGGCTTTTATCAGGATAATGGTGAAGATGCCGATCTGCTGCGCCTGCGTCTCGATCTGGCTCACCAGCTTTATCCGCAAATTTCCGGCCATAAGAGCCGTTTCGCCATCCGTTTCCTGGCGCTGGACAGTGAATATGGGATCGTGCCGGAGCGCTTTGATTTTGAACTGGCCTGCTGTTAAGGAGATAACATGTCAGAAGAGACTATCGTCAACTGCCCGACCTGCGGCAAAACTGTGGTGTGGGGCGAGCAGAGTCCGTTTCGTCCGTTCTGTAGCAAGCGCTGCCAACTGATCGATCTGGGAGAATGGGCTGCGGAAGAGAAGCGCATCCCCAGCGCGGGGGATCTCTCCGATAGCGATGACTGGAGCGAGCAGCAACCCTGATTTGATGGCAAGCTAACCCGGCGCCTGGCGGGTTAGCCTCGCGCCCCGGGGCTCAGCCCTGGGCGATAAGTTTGCTGATAACCGGTTCATTCGCCGGAGGAAACGCCGCCGGATCCAACGTTGGTCCCGCCATCCACCGACCCGGCTGCCCTTCTTTACCCCACGGCTCGCCTTGCCAACTTTCCACGAGGAAAAACCACAGCGTAATATGGCGATCGGGGAACTGATACTCCAGCTTATCAAAGAGCGAAGAGGTGGTGACCGTAATCCCAACCTCCTCCTGCAGTTCGCGGATTAGCGCCTGCTCAGGCGTCTCATCAGATTCAATCTTCCCGCCCGGGAACTCCAGCTTATTCGCCATATGGGCATCGGCGGCGCGCTGGGTAATAAAGATTTCGCCTTGCGGATTGCGAATTATCCCGACGGCGATTTGCAGTTTTTTCATTGAATGCGCTCCATAAAAAAGGCGCAGAACTCTGCGCCTTTGTTTGTTTTATCAGACCTTAGCTCAGACGGCCGTGGCACTGTTTGTACTTTTTGCCGGAGCCGCACGGGCACGGATCGTTACGGCCCACTTTACGTTCGCCGGTTTGCGCCGCCAGATCCTGGGCTGCGGCTTCATCATCGCTCTGATGGCTGAGCTGCTGCATCTGCGCCAGGCGCTCGGCCTCTTCACGACGCTGCTGTTCCATCGCCTCGACTTCTTCCGGCATCCGCACCTGGACTTTGCTCAGGGTGCTGATCACTTCATACTTCAGTGACTCCAGCATCGCGGCAAACATTGAGAACGATTCGCGCTTGTACTCCTGCTTCGGATCTTTCTGCGCATAGCCGCGCAGGTGGATACCCTGGCGCAGGTAATCCATCGCCGCCAGGTGCTCTTTCCACAGCGAATCCAGAGTCTGCAGCATCACGCCTTTCTCGAAGTGGCGCATCATCTCGGCGCCGACCACTTCTTCTTTACGCTGGTAGGTTTCTACCGCGCTCTGCAGAATACGTTCGCGCAGGGTCTCTTCATGCAGCTCCGGCTCTTTATCCAGCCACTCTTTGATTGGCAGGTCGAGGTCGAAGTCGTTTTTCAGACGCTCCTGCAGACCTTCGATATCCCACATCTCCTCCAGCGACTGCGGCGGAATATGGGCATCGATCGTCGCCTTAAAGACGTCTTCGCGGATGCTGTTGATGGTTTCGCTGACGTCAGACACGTCCAGCAGCTCGTTACGCTGGGTGTAGATCGCCCGGCGCTGGTCGTTGGCCACATCATCATATTCCAGCAGCTGCTTACGGATATCGAAGTTACGGCTTTCCACTTTACGCTGGGCGTTGGCGATCGCCTTGGTGACCCACGGGTGCTCAATCGCCTCACCTGGTTTCATTCCCAGTTTACGCATCATGCCAGACACGCGATCGGAGGCGAAGATACGCATCAGGGCATCTTCCATTGACAGGTAGAAGCGGGAAGAACCGGCATCCCCCTGACGACCAGCACGGCCGCGCAGCTGGTTATCGATACGGCGAGATTCATGACGCTCGGTACCGATGATGTGCAGACCGCCTGCGGCCAGTACCGCATCGTGACGTACCTGCCAGTCGGCTTTGATTTTCTCAATCTGCTCTGGCGTTGGGTTTTCCAGCGCAGCGACTTCCGCCTGCCAGCTACCGCCGAGCATAATATCGGTACCACGACCCGCCATGTTGGTGGCGATGGTCACCGCGGAAGGGTAGCCCGCCTGGGCGACGATATCCGCCTCGCTGGCGTGGAATTTGGCGTTCAGGACGTTGTGCTTGATGCCGGCTTTAGTCAGTTCGCGGGAAACCACTTCAGATTTTTCGATCGAGATAGTCCCCACCAGCACCGGCTGACCGGCAGCGGTACGAGTTTTGATATCTTCGATAATTGCCTGAATTTTTTCCGCTTCGGTCATATAGACCAGATCCGCCATATCTTTACGGATCATCGGACGGTTGGTCGGTACAACCACGGTATCCAGCTTATAGATAGAGCTGAATTCAAAGGCTTCGGTATCGGCTGTACCGGTCATCCCCGCCAGCTTCTCGTACAGACGGAAGTAGTTCTGGAAGGTGATAGAGGCCAGAGTCTGGTTCTCGTTTTGGATCTCCACGCCCTCTTTGGCCTCAACGGCCTGGTGCAGACCATCGGACCAGCGGCGGCCCTGCATCGTGCGGCCAGTGTGCTCATCGACGATGATAACTTCGCCATCTTTGACAATGTAGTCAACGTCGCGGGTGAACAGCGCGTGGGCGCGCAGCGCGGCGGTAACGTGGTGCATCAGCATAATGTTGGTTGGAGAGTACAGGGACTCACCTTCATCCATAATGCCTTCCTGTACCAGCAGCTCTTCAATCAGCACCAGACCACGTTCGGTCAGGTTAACCTGACGCGCTTTTTCATCCACCGAGAAGTGGCCTTCGCCAGTGAAAGTATCCGAATCCTCTTTTTCCTGGCGGATCAGATGCGGGATGATTTTGTTTACCTTGCGGTACATTTCAGAGCTGTCTTCCGCCGGGCCGGAAATGATCAGCGGCGTACGCGCCTCATCGATCAGGATGGAGTCCACCTCATCCACCAGCGCATAGTGCAGTTTACGCTGAACGCGCTCTTCCGGGCTGAAGGCCATGTTGTCGCGCAGGTAGTCGAAGCCGTATTCGTTGTTGGTGCCATAGGTGATATCGGCAGCGTAAGCTTCACGCTTCGCCGGCGCCGGCAGGCCGGACATGTTGATGCCAACTGTCATGCCCAGGAATTCAAACAGCGGGCGGTTATTTTCGGCGTCACGCTGGGCCAGATAGTCGTTGACGGTCACTACGTGAACGCCTTTGCCGGTTAGCGCGTTGAGGTACGCCGGCAGGGTCGCGGTCAGGGTTTTACCTTCACCGGTACGCATCTCGGCGATGCAGCGATCGTTAAGCACCATACCGCCCAGCAGCTGGACGTCGAAGTGGCGCATGCCGAATACGCGCTTACTGGCTTCGCGAACGACGGCGAAAGCTTCAGGGATCAGGCTCTCCAGCGTTTCGCCTTTTTCCAGGCGCGCGCGGAATTCAGCGGTTTTCGCTTTCAGCTCGTCATCAGAGAGTTTTTCCATCGCCGGTTCCATGCCGTTGATGATATTGACGACTTTGCGCATACGACGCAGCGTACGGTCGTTACGGCTGCCGAAAACCTTGGTTAACATTTTGATAAGCATAATAAAATCTCAAACGCCCCGCGGTGCGGAGTCACAAAAAATAGGATGGTCCGTGGTTATTTTCAGCTGGGACGTTGAGGCCCTGCGCGGATCCCCGCCACCTGGCTTATCCAGGCGCTGACGCGGAAGGCAGAATATGAAGAAGGGATGTAACCCGCCTGGCGGATCACCACCGGCGGCGTGCTGTCCTGCGTCAGCAGCGCGCTGAGGGTGTCGAGCAGCGCCAGATGCTGAGCCTGCAGCGGGGAAGTTTCTTCCGCGACCGGCAGCGCCTGCGGCGCCATGGCGAAGGAGAGATGACGAATAACGGTGCGAATGGCGTGCTGATGCCAGTAGTCGACGGTAAAGCTGGGCCGGCGATTCGTCTCCAGAAGCGCCAGCTGAGAGAAATTAACCTTGCTCGGATTGTGATTGCTGGCGGTCGCCTTCGCTGGCGCCGCGGTCTCGTGACCGTTGCTTAGCGCAGGCAGGCCGAGGCTGGCCGCGACCATCCCCAACAGGAGATGCGGCCAAAAATACCGTCTGCCAAACTGTCGCCAGCGCGTCAGCAATCCACTCACGTTCATTACCTTTCTTTGCTAGACCCGTCGTCGTTCAGGCTGTCTCTTTATTGATGTTTTTCGCAGGACAACCTGATGTCCACGGGGTAAAGCAACCCTGAGAAATAATTTTGCGCTCAAATACTAACATTAATACCGGCCTGAGGCAGCATGAATGAAGGCGATTGCCCGGCGAAAACGCTTAATAAAGCAGCGAACGCACGCTAATTATTATCCAGGGATCGCAGCGAAAATAACTGGAGGGTGCTATAAAAGAAAAACGACTGGCTCCCTGGTCGGAGAGAGTACCAGGTTACCAGTCGAATTTACTGAATGGTCAGGCTTACGCCAGAACCATCGACGGTGCGCGGAACGCCATTGGCAGTTTTGCGTCGTCTTCGAAGGTCACATACTCCCAGGCTTCCTGTTTTGCCAGAACCGCCTGCAGCAGTTTGTTGTTCAACGCGTGACCCGATTTGTACGCCGTGAATGCGCCGATAATGTTGTGACCACACATAAACAGGTCACCGATCGCATCCAGCATTTTGTGGCGAACAAATTCGTCTTCAAAGCGCAGACCGTCTTCGTTCAGTACGCGATAATCGTCAACAACGATGGCACAATCGAAGCTGCCGCCCAGGCACAGGCCGCGGGACTGCAGATATTCGATATCGCGCATAAAACCGAAGGTACGCGCACGGCTAATCTGACGCATGAACGCATCGGCCGAGAAGTTCAGCGTATAGCGCTGGGTGCTGGCATCAATCGCTGGATGGTTAAAATCGATGGTGAAGTCCAGCGAAAAACCATTGTACGGTTTGAATTCAGCCCATTTGTCGCCATCTTCGACGCGAACCGTCTCTTTGATACGTACAAATTTCTTGGCGCAGTTCAGTTCATCAATGCCGGCGTCCAGCAACAGATAAACGAACGGAGCCGCACTGCCGTCCATAATCGGGATTTCCGGCGCATCGACTTCAACAATAATGTTGTCGATACCCAGGCCAGCCAATGCGGCGTTCAGGTGTTCAACCGTAGAAATCCGCACGTCATGCTCATTAACCAGGCAAGTACAGAGCATGGTATCACGCACAGATTTGGCATCAGCCGGAAAATCTACCGGTGGATTCAAGTCGGTGCGACGATAGATGACCCCGGTATTTGCCGGCGCAGGGCGTAACGTCAGTGTGACTTTCTTGCCGGTATGCAAACCGACGCCAGCCGCCTGAACGATACGTTTAAGAGTCCTTTGTTTGATCATCGTATAATCTCGCCAATTTACCTATCCAACCGAAGTGTACACCACTATCGGGAGGCCAGTTTAGCACAAAGAGCGCAGATGCCCAACTTCCAGTCGATTCTTAATCGGCTTGCTTACGCAGGAAGGCTGGGATATCCAGATAATCCGGCTCTTTCGCGGTTTGCGGCGTATTGTCGTTCACCACTTTGGCTGCCGGCTTCTGCTCTTGAGTCAGCGGCGACATACCATGCTGCTGGTAACGATCCATCACCGGCTGCTGAACCTGCTTGTTGGTTACCAGGGTGATTTCCGGGCGCTTATCCATGCCAATACCGGTCGCCACTACGGTCACGCGCAGCTCGTCGTTCATATCCGGGTCCAGAGAGGTACCGATAACCACGGTCGCATTATCCGAGGCAAAAGCACGGATGGTGTTACCCACAGTTTCGAACTCGTCCAGACGCAGGTCGAAGCCCGCAGTAATGTTGACCAGCACGCCGCGCGCGCCTGACAGGTCGATATCTTCCAGCAGCGGAGAAGAGATAGCCATTTCAGCCGCTTCTTCCGCACGGTCTTCACCGCTCGCCACCCCGGAGCCCATCATCGCGTAGCCCATTTCAGACATCACGGTACGGACGTCCGCGAAGTCGACGTTCATCAGACCCGGACGGGTGATCAGTTCGGCGATACCCTGCACCGCGCCTTTCAGGACGTCGTTTGCCGCGCCGAATGCGTCGAGCAGGGAAATTCCACGCCCCAGGACCTTCAGCAGCTTGTCGTTCGGGATGGTGATCAGTGAGTCAACGTGCTTGGACAGCTCGGTGATCCCCTGCTCAGCGAACGCCATGCGCTTCTTACCTTCAAAATTAAACGGCTTAGTGACCACCGCAACGGTGAGGATCCCCAGATCCTTCGCCACTTCCGCGACTACGGGCGCCGCGCCGGTACCGGTACCGCCGCCCATGCCTGCCGCGATGAACACCATGTCTGCGCCATCAAGGGCTGCACGCAGCGCTTCACGGTCTTCATCAGCCGCGTTACGGCCGACTTCCGGGTTCGCGCCCGCGCCCAGACCTTTGGTAATACCGCTACCGATCTGGATAGTCTGGCCAACCGCCGTCTTACGCAGCGCCTGCGCATCGGTATTTACCGCGAAGAATTCAACACCCTCAATGCGCTCGCGCACCATGTGTTCAACGGCGTTACCGCCGCCGCCACCGACGCCGATGACTTTAATCACCGCGTCGTTGGTCAGTTCCATAGGTTCAAACATAGTTTCTCTCCGTCTTGTGCCTGTCGCCTGAGAACGCTAATTGTCTGCGTTCTCTTAAAAAATTAAAACTCTTTTCGCAGCCAGCTGTTGAGTCGCTTAATCCACGAGCCCACTGAGGCCGTCACGCGTTTTTCTACTTCCGCTTCACCACTGAGATGTGACTCTTTTCCGTAGTGCAGCAGCCCCACCGCCGTTGAATAATACGGCTCCTGGGCATAGTCGGTTAAACCGGTGATGTTCAGCGGCGCGCCAATGCGCACCTGAGTATGGAACACGCGCTGCGCACAGGCCGCCAGACCTTCAATTTGCGCCGCGCCGCCGGTTAACACAATCCCCGCCGCCAGATGATGTTTAACACCCTGCTGGCGGAGCTGTTCCTGCAGCTGCAGGATCTCTTCATTGACCAGGTTAAGCAGCTCGGTATAGCGCGGTTCAATCACCTCTGCCAACGTCTGACGCTGCAGGCTACGCGGAGGACGTCCACCAACGCTCGGTACTTCGACGTTTTCGTCTTTACCGACGATGGAACCCAATGCGCATCCGTGACGAACCTTAATCGCTTCGGCATCGCTCGGCGGCGTACCGAAGGCATAGGCGATATCGCTGGTCACCACGTTACCGGCATACGGGATCACTTTGGTGTGACGCAATGCGCCGCCGGTGTAGACGGCGATATCCATTGTACCACCGCCGATATCCACAACGCAGACGCCCAGCTCACGTTCGTCTTCTGTTAATACCGAATAACTGGCCGCTAACCCGGCGAAAATAAGTTGGTCAACTTTCAGACCACAACGTTCCACTGCTTTAACAATGTTTTTTGCCATATCGTTATGGCAGGTGATCAGATGCACCTTCGCCTGCATACGCACGCCGGACAGCCCTACCGGGTTTTTAATCCCTTCCTGGTAGTCGATAGCATATTCCTGCGGAATCACGTGCAGGACACGATGTTCATCGCGAACGCGAACCGACTTCGCGGTGTGGACCACGTTCTCGACGTCGTCCTGCGTCACTTCTTCTTCCGAAATCGGTACCATCCCGATTTCATTCTGACAGCTTATATGTTTACCCGAAAGTGCCAAATAAACTGATGAAATCTGGCAATCCGCCATCAGTTCGGCCTGGTCGATGGCGCGCTGTACGCATTTCACCACCGACTCGAGGTCGTTCACACCGCCTTTATCCATACCACGCGATGGGCAACTGCCCACGCCGATGATATTGATCATGCCGTCGGGCAGAACTTCCCCTACTAAAGCGGCCACCTTGGCGGTGCCAATCTCCAGTCCAACTACCAGTTTTCTGTCCGTCGCCTTGATCATTGTTGTTCTGCCTGTGCCTGATTCTGTTGTTGATTAGTTTCCTCTGCGGGAGCAGGTACCCAGCCCACTGCCGCACCCGAGTCATAACGCAAATCAACGTAGCTAATCCGTTTGCCGTCGGTCTGCGCCTGCTGCTGAAGAACCGGGTAGAGTTCCATAAAGCGCTGAAGCCGTTTCATGGTATCGCCACGGCCAAGGTTGAGCTTGATGTCATTATTAAGCGTCAACTGCCAGGAGCGACGGGCGGTCATCGCCGCCACTTTCAACGTGAATTTATCCTTTGCCAGCACCTGCCCCATGTCACGATACCCCTGCAGCACTTCGTTCTCGCTGCCTTCGGGACCGTATAACATCGGTAAATTCTGTTTGCTGGTGCGATCCGCCGGCACGCTGAAGGCATTTCCTTCTGCATCCACCATATGTTGATCATTCCAGCGCGCAATCGGCACATATTCAACCAGATGAATCTTCAATTCATCGGGCCACTGCTTTCGGACGCTCGCCTGCTTAATCCACGGCAGACGTTCAATCTGGCTCTGGATGATGTTCACATCCTGAGTCATAAAGGTACCCGGCGAACCCAGCGCCAGGATCGCCTGACGGATGTCATCATTGCGCGTATAGTGACGCTCGCCGGTCACCACCATCTTCGACAGCGGTAAGCGCTGCGCATCTTCCATCCAGCCAAGAACCATCCACCCGCTGACCAGCACGGTAAACAGCACCGCCAGCAGGAAAACGATCCCTGCCAGCCGCGTTCCATTACTCCGACGCGAAGAAGAAGCCTCTTCTTCATGGTTCCGCGTATTCAGCGCAGCCTGCGACATATCACCCCGCCAGGTCCAGAATTCGTACAACAAGCTGGGAGAAGCTCATTCCTGCCTGACGCGCCGCCATTGGCACAAGGCTATGGCTGGTCATGCCCGGGGAAGTATTCGCTTCCAGCAGATAAAACTGGCCATCGCTGTCCAGCATCACGTCAATACGGCCCCAGCCTTTGCAACCCAGAACATTCCAGGCTTTAAGCACCAGGTTCTGAATAGCTGACTCACGCGCGGGATCTTCAAATCCTGGGCAGAAATATTGCGTCTCATCAGAGAGATACTTCGCCTCATAATCATAGAAGGTTCCCGCGGCCTGGATACGTATTGACGGTAAAATTTCTTCACCGACTATGGCGACGGTAAATTCTGGTCCACTGAGCCATTTTTCGACTAAAACTTCATCATCATGCTGAAAAGCCAACGCCAATGCACTCGCTAAATCACAACTTTTGCTGACTTTCGACATCCCGACGCTGGAGCCTTCACAGCTCGGCTTGATGATGACCGGCAGACCCAGCGCCGCAATTTGCTGTTCGACGTCAGTAGACAGCCCGGCGGCAAACTGGGCGCGGGTCAGCGCCACCCACGGCGCGACCGGTAATCCGGCGCCCTGCCACAGCCACTTGCTGCGCAGTTTATCCATTGAAATCGCCGAAGCCATCACGCCGCTGCCGGTATAAGGCAGCTGGATTAACTCCAGCAGCCCCTGCAGAGTGCCATCTTCCCCGCCGCGGCCGTGGAGGGCAATAAACGCTTTCTTAAAGCCCTGCTTTTTTAGCTGGGTAATATCAACATCGCGCGGGTCGACCGGATGGGCGTCCACCCCGCCTTCACGCAGCCCGGCCAGCACCGCCGCGCCTGAATTCAGCGACACTTCACGTTCAGCGGAGGTTCCACCGAAAAGCACCGCGATTTTATCAGCCATGGCGCTCCTCCTCCGTTTTTTGCGGGATCAGTTTGATTTCAGCCAGGTGGCGGGCGATTTTACCGATGTTACCGGCGCCCTGCACCAGTACTAAATCGTTGCCGGTCAGGACTGACGCCAGCATCTCCGCGGCCTGGGCCGAATCGGGCACCAGGATCGGATCCACTTTCCCGCGACCGCGAATGGTGCGGCACAGCGAGCGGCTGTCGGCGCCCGGGATCGGCGCTTCGCCCGCCGGATAGACGTCCAGCATCAGCAGGGCATCCACCTGGGTCAGCACGTTGGCAAAATCATCATACAGATCGCGGGTACGGGTATAACGGTGCGGCTGGAATACCATCACCAGGTTTTTATCCGGCCAGCCGGCGCGCGCTGCTTTAATGGTGGCGTCCACTTCCGTCGGGTGGTGACCGTAATCATCGATCAGCATCGCGCTGCCCGGTTTGCCGTTGACTTCGGCCAGCGGAAACTCGCCAAGAAAATCAAAGCGGCGTCCAGTTCCCTGGAAGCTCTCCAGTGCGCGCAGAATAGCCCGATCGTCAATCCCCTCTTCCGTCGCCACGGCGACGGCCGCCGCCGCGTTCAGCGCGTTATGGCGTCCCGGGGCATTGAGCGTCACCTGCAGGATCGCTTTATCCTGGCGTACCAGGCGGAAATGCCCCTGCGCCCCAACCTGACGATAGTCCTCGACGCGCACGTCGGCGTCGTCGCTAAAACCGTAGGTGGTGATCTGCCGGCCAACGCGCGGCAGCAATTCCCGGATCACCGGATCGTCCACGCACATCACCGCGCGTCCGTAGAACGGCAGGTTGTGCAGGAAGTTGATAAAGGTCTGCTTCAGATTCTCAAAGTCGCCATGGTAGGTATCCATGTGATCGGCTTCGATGTTGGTGACAATGGCCACCATCGGCTGCAGATGCAGAAACGACGCGTCGCTCTCATCCGCTTCCGCGATCAGGTAACGGCTATGGCCAAGACGGGCATGTACGCCCGCCGCTTTTACCAGTCCGCCGTTGACGAAGGTCGGGTCCAGCCCGGCCTCGGCGTAAATGCTGGATACCATCGCGGTGGTGGTGGTTTTGCCGTGGGTCCCGGCAATGGCGATCCCGTGGCGAAAGCGCATAAGTTCCGCCAGCATTTCGGCACGACGGATCACCGGGATACGCGCCTCATGCGCGGCAACGATTTCCGGGTTATCTGCCGAAATCGCGCTGGAAACGACAACCACGCTGGCATCACGCACGTTTTCCGGGCGATGGTTGAAATAAATGGTGGCGCCAAGCTGCGACAGCTGCTGGGTCACCGGATTCGGCGCCAGGTCGGAGCCGCTGATCTGGTAACCTTCGTTAGCCAACACTTCGGCAATACCGCCCATACCGGCACCGCCGATGCCGACAAAGTGAATGTGCCGAACGCGACGCATCTCGGGCACTATGGAACGCAGTTTTGCCAAATCTTGTGTATTCATTCTTTACGCCATCAACTTCTGTATTCGGGCGGTGAAAATCACCGCAATTAGCGCGCCAAAGCTACGGCGCTGACCTCTTCTGCTACCCGCTCGGTAGCGTCCGGAATCGAAGCGCCACGCGCTCGTTCCGCCATATCCAGCAAGGTTTCCCGATCCCAGCTCGCCAGGGTAGAGGCAACCGCCTCTACCGTGAACTCAGGCTGTTCAAGAATTTTCGCCGCGCCGGCTTTCTCCAGCGGCAGCGCATTCCAGTACTGCTGACGATCTTTGTGCTGGAACGGGACAAACAGCGCTGGTAAACCTGCGGCCGCGATTTCGCTAACCGTCAGCGCGCCGGAACGGCAAACCACAACATCTGCCCAGGCATACGCCGCGGCCATGTCATCAATAAATTCCGTCACTTTATGCTGCGGCTGTCCGGCGGCGGCATAGGCCTGCTGCACGGTTTGCTGGCCGCCTTTGCCGCTTTGATGCCAGATGGTCACCGTAGCGCCGAGCTTCGCCGCCACCTGCGGCATCGTCTGGTTCAGGACGCGCGCGCCCTGAGAGCCACCGACCACCAGCACGCGAATCGGCCCCTGACGGCCAACCAGACGCTGACCTGGCAGCGGCAGCGCCAGTACATCGGTGCGCACCGGGTTCCCAACGACGTCCGCATGCGGGAACGCGCCGGGAAACGCCTGCATCACTTTCTTCGCAATCTTCGCCAGCCACTTGTTAGTCAGGCCGGCAATGCCGTTTTGCTCGTGGAGGACCACCGGGATCCCCAGCGACCACGCCGCCAGACCGCCAGGCCCGGAAACATAGCCGCCCATACCCAGCACCACGTCCGGCTGGAAACGCTTCATGATCGCCCGCGCCTGACGCCAGGCGTTAAAGATACGCACCGGCGCCAGTAGCTGCGCTTTGATACCTTTGCCACGCAGGCCGGAGATGCGGATAAAATCAATTTCGATGCCGTTTTTCGGCACTAAATCCGCTTCCATACGATCGGCGGTACCCAGCCAGCGAACCTGCCAGCCCTGGTCCATTAAATGGTGCGCGACCGCCAGTCCCGGGAACACATGCCCGCCGGTACCGCCCGCCATCACCATCAACCGCTTTTCCTGACCGCTCATCGCACACCCCGTGTAAACGCCTGGGCTTTTTCCAGACGCGTTTCATAATCAATTCGCAACAACAACATAATGGCCGTCGACATAATCAACAGACTGGAACCACCATAACTGATCAGCGGCAGCGTCAGACCTTTCGTCGGCAGCATCCCCGCCGCCGCGCCGACGTTAACTAACGCCTGGAAGCTAAACCAGATACCAATCGCACAGGCGAGGAAGCCGGAAAAGCGATGATCGATCTCCAGCGCTTTACGGCCAATCGACATGGCGCGGAAAGCGACGAAGAATACCATTAAAAGCGCCAGTACCACACCGATATAACCGAGTTCTTCGCCGATAATGGCGAAGATAAAGTCAGTGTGCGCTTCCGGTAAATACTCCAGTTTTTGCACCGAGTTGCCGAGGCCCTGCCCCCACATCTCGCCGCGGCCGAAAGCCATCAGCGACTGGGTCAGCTGGTAGCCGCTGCCGAACGGGTCTTCCCACGGGTTCCAGAAGGAGGTCACGCGGCGAATACGGTATGGTTCGGCGAGGATCAGCAGGACCACCGCCGAAATACCCATGCCGATAATGGCGATGAACTGCCACAGCTTCGCGCCGGCGAGAAACAGCATCGCCAGCGTGGTGACGAACAGGACCACCACGGTACCGAGGTCAGGCTGCGCCAGCAGCAGGATGGCCAGTACGAAAATCACGCCCATCGGTTTTAAGAAGCCGCGCAGGTTGTTACGCACTTCGTCGGCTTTACGCACCAGATAGTTGGCGATGTAGCAGAACAGCGACAGCTTGGTGAACTCCGCCGGCTGAATACGCAGCGGACCAAGGGCTATCCAGCGCGATGCGCCGTTTACCGAGCTGCCTACTACCAGTACGATCAGCAGCATGACGATCGAGGCGATCAGCATCGCGGTACTGTGGCGCTGCCAGAAATCCATCGGCAGACGTAGCGTAATCATCGCCAGCGCGAAGGCCAGCACAATGTACAGGCCGTCACGCTTGGCGAAGAGGAAAGGATCGTTCGCCAGGCGCTGTCCGACCGGCATCGACGCCGAGGTCACCATAATAAAGCCGATCGCCGCCAGGCCGAAGGTCAGCCATAGCAGCATCCGGTCATACATCACCAGACTGTCGTTATCTTTCGGGCGCGAGCCCATCACCCAGCCTTTCAGCGCAGCGAATAGCCAGGCGAAAATAAACATCCCCGGCAGTCGCGGCAGTCTCAGCCGAGGCAGGCTCAGCTGCGGCATTCTCAGGCGTGGGAGAGAGAAACGCATCAACCTAACTCCTTCGCCAGACGGGCAAACATCTCGCCCCGTTGTTCAAAGTTCTTAAACTGATCCAGGCTAGCGCAGGCCGGCGACAGGAGCACCATGTCCCCCGCTTTCACCAGGGGAGCAATCTGACGCATCGCCTGTTCCATAGTCTCAGTTTGTACCGCCACCTCAGGACGCAGCTCAGCGAGCTCGGCGCCATCGCGACCAAAGCAGTACAGGCGAATACGATCGCCGCCAAGGTAGCGCTTCAGCGGGGTAAAATCAGCGGACTTGCCGTCGCCGCCCAGCAGCAGATAGAGCGTGCCGTCCAGCTGCAGGCCGTTCAGCGCCGCCTCGGTGCTGCCGACGTTGGTCGCCTTCGAGTCGTTAATCCAGCGTACGCCGTTGTGATCCAGCACCAGCTGGAAACGGTGCGCCAGACCGGTAAAGGTGGTCAGCGCCTTCAGGCTGCTGGCCCGCGGCAGACCCGCGGCATCGGCCAGCGCCAGCGCCGCCAGGGCGTTGCTGTAGTTATGCTGACCGGTGAGAGGCATCTCTTTCACATTGAGGACTTTCTCACCTTTAACGCGCAGCCAGGTTTCGCCCTGCTGGCGGTTAAGGTGGTAGTCACCGACATCGACGCCAAAGCTAATGCAGCGTTCGTCCGCCCCGCGTACCGGCATGGTGAGCGCATCGTCCGCATTCACCACGCAGGTCTTCGCATTCTCGTAAATCCGCAGCTTCGCCGCGCGATACTGCTGCAGCCCCAGCGGGTAGCGGTCCATATGGTCCTCAGTCACGTTGAGGATGGTTGCCGCCACCGCCTGCAGGCTGGAGGTGGTTTCCAGCTGGAAGCTGGAGAGCTCCAGCACATACAGCTCTCGATCGGTGTCCAGCAGCATCAGCGCCGGCAGGCCGATATTGCCGCCCACGCCGACGTTAACTCCAGCGGCTTTCGCCATCTCGCCCACCAGGGTAGTAACAGTGCTTTTGCCGTTAGAACCGGTAATGGCGATAATCGGCGCCTGCGCTTCGCGGCAGAACAGTTCGATATCGCCAACGATCTCTACGCCAGCGTCGGCCGCTGCGCTGAGCGAAGGATGGGCCAGCGCAATCCCCGGACTGGCGACAATCAGGTCCGCCGCCAGCAGCCAGGTATCATTGAGTCCGCCGACATGGCATTCGACCGATTCGGGTAATTTATCCAGCCCCGGAGGCGCGACGCGGGTGTCCATCACGCGCGGGGTTACGCCGCGCGCCATGAAAAAGTCCACGCATGACAGGCCGGTCATACCCAGCCCAATAATGACGACTTTTTTACCCTGATAATCTGCCATGATTAACGTACCTTCAGCGTCGCCAGGCCAATCAGCACCAGCATCAGCGAAATAATCCAGAAGCGCACGATAACGCGCGGCTCCGGCCAGCCTTTCAGTTCATAGTGGTGGTGGATCGGCGCCATGCGGAAGATGCGCTGACCGCGCAGCTTAAAGGAGCCGACCTGCAGAATAACCGACAGCGTTTCCACCACGAAAACCCCGCCCATGATCACCAGCAGGAACTCCTGACGCAGCAGCACGGCGATAATGCCCAACGCGCCGCCGAGCGCCAGTGAACCGACGTCGCCCATAAAGACTTGCGCCGGGTAGGTGTTGAACCACAGGAAGCCCAGCCCCGCCCCAACAATCGCCGTACAGACGATCACCAGCTCGCCGGCGTGGCGCAGATACGGGATATGCAGGTAGTTGGCGAAATTCATGTTGCCGGTGGCCCATGCCACCAGCGCAAAGCCCGCCGCGACGAAAACGGTCGGCATAATCGCCAGGCCGTCGAGGCCGTCGGTCAGGTTGACGGCGTTGCCGGTACCGACGATAACGAAGTAGGCCAGCAAGATATAGAACAGCCCCAGCTGCGGCATTACGTCTTTAAAGAACGGCACCACCAGCTCGGTTGCCGGGGTATCTTTCCCCGCCAGATACAGCGCGAAGGCCACGCCCAGGGCGATCACCGACATCCAGAAATACTTCCAGCGGGCGATCAGGCCTTTGGTATCTTTGCGCACGACTTTACGGTAATCATCAACGAAACCGATGATGCCGTAGCCGATTAATACCGTCAGTACGCACCAGACGTACGGGTTAGATGGATAGGCCCACAGCAGAACGGAAACGGTGATCGCGGTGAGGATCATGATCCCGCCCATGGTCGGAGTACCGCGTTTACTGAAATGAGACTCCGGGCCGTCGTTACGTACGACCTGGCCAAAGGCGAGTTTTTGCAGACGGGCGATCATGCGCGGGCCCATCCACAACGAGATGAACAACGCGGTCAGCAGGCTGACGATGGCGCGAAACGTCAGATAAGAAAAGACGTTAAAGCCGGAATAATATTTGACCAAGTGTTCGGCCAGCCATACTAACATGTCCCAGTCTCCTGTAATGCGCGTACTACCTCTTCCATGGCGGCACTACGTGAACCCTTCACTAAAATGGTCATTATTTTGTGCTCCGCCAGCAGCTCGCGCAGGCGAGCCACCACGGCGGCTTTATCGTTAAAATGTTCGCCCACGCCGCTGGCGCGGCTGATATCCGCGCTCAAGGCACCGACGCTGAGGACGCAATCCAGACCCGCCGCTTTCGCCGCTTCGCCGACTTCGCGATGGCAGGCCGCGCTCTCCGCGCCAAGCTCTGCCATATCGCCGACCACCATCGTGCGAAAGCCGGGCATCTCTGACAGCACCTGCACCGCCGCGGTCATCGAACCAACGTTAGCGTTATAGGAATCATCCAGCAGCAGCTGGCTCTCGGTCAGCCGGATCGGGAACAGACGTCCCGGAACGGCCTGCAGCTGCGCCAGTCCGGCTTTCACCGCCGCCAAATCGGCGCCTACCGCCATCGCCAGCGAAGTGGCGGCCAGCGCATTAGCGATGTTGTGGCGTCCCGGCAGCGGCAGCAGTACGTCAACGTTGCCGGTTGGGGTCTGCAGCGTAAATTCGGTGCCGTGGCTGGTGATCTGCACGTTGGTCGCCGTGAAATCGCTGTTCGCCGCGTTCGGCGAGAAGCGCCACACTTTGCGATCGCCAATCACCGCCTGCCAGTTCAGCCAGTCGTTATTGTCGGCATTGAGGATGGCGATGCCATTTTCCGGCAGACCGGTATAGATTTCGCCCTTCGCCTTCGCCACGCCCGCCAGCGAACCGAAACCTTCCAGGTGCGCCGCAGCAAGGTTGTTGACCAGCGCCGCTTCCGGACGCGTCAGGCTGACGGTCCAGGCGATTTCGCCCTGGTGGTTGGCGCCGAGTTCGATCACCGCGTACTGATGCTCTTTGGTCAGCCGCAGCAGCGTCATCGGGACGCCGATATCGTTGTTCAGGTTGCCGGCGGTATACAGCGTGTTGCCGCACTGGCTGAGGATCGCCGCGGTCATCTCTTTAACCGAGGTTTTACCGGACGAGCCGGTCAGGGCGACGACGCGAGTCGGCACCTGCTGACGCACCCAGGCGGCTAACTCACCGAAAGCCTGCCGGGTATCGTTCACAATCACCTGCGGGAGATCGCAGGCCAGCGGACGACTCACCAGCAGCGCGCCGGCGCCCGCCGCTTTCGCCTGTTCGGCAAAATCATGGGCGTCGAAACGCTCCCCTTTCAGCGCCACAAACAGGCAGCCCGCCGTCACTTTACGGGTATCGGTGGTCACCTCGTCGATAGCGACATCGCTACCCTGCCGTTCGCCATGGGCGATCGCGGCAAGTTGACTTAACGTAAAGCGAATCATGCTACCGCTCCCAGCAGACGCGCGACGGTCACGCGGTCGGAATAATCCAGACGGCGGTTGCCGACGATCTGGTAATCTTCATGGCCTTTACCCGCCACCAGCACCACGTCGTTCTCTTTCGCCTGCATCACGGCGTTGGTCACCGCTTCCGCGCGGCCTTCCATCACCTTCGCCTGACCTGCATCGAGCATGCCGGCCAGAATATCGTTGATAATCGCCCGCGGCTCTTCGGTGCGCGGGTTATCGTCAGTAACGACCACGATGTCGGCAAATTCTTCCGCGATAGCGCCCATCAACGGACGTTTACCTTTGTCGCGGTCGCCGCCGCAGCCGAAGACGCACCACAGCTTGCCGCTGCAGTGCAGGCGTGCCGCCTGCAGCGCTTTTTCCAGCGCGTCAGGCGTATGGGCATAATCTACCACCACGGCAGGTTTACCCGGCGCGCTGAACACTTCCATACGGCCGCACACCGGCTGTAAACGCGCTGCGGTCTTCAGCAGATCGGCCAGCGGATAGCCCAGCGCCAGCAGCGTGGCCAGCGCCAGCAGCAGGTTGCTGACGTTAAAGGCGCCCATCAGGCGGCTTTCGATTTCGCCCTTGCCCCAGCTGGAGTCAAACTGGATGGTCGCCCCGCTGTCGTGATAGTTCACCGCGGTGGCCTTTAGCCAGCGGCCGTGGCAATTCGGGTTGATATGATCTTCCATCGATACCGCCACCGCGTCCGGCAGTTTTGCCAGCCAGCGACGACCGACTTCATCGTCAGCATTGACGATGGCCTGACCGCAATGATGGGTGGAGTACAGCAGCCATTTCGCCGCTTCGTAGTGCTCCATGTCGCCATGGTAGTCGAGATGATCGCGGCTGAGATTGGTAAACACCGAGGCGGCAAACTGCAGGGCCGCTACGCGGTGCTGTACCAGACCGTGGGAGGAGACTTCCATCGCGCCGAAGGTAGCCCCCTGCCCGACCAGACTGGAGAGCACATGTTGAACGTCCACCGCGGAACCGGTGGTGTTTTCAGTTGGAACGACTTTATCCAGCAGACCGTTACCGACGGTCCCCATCACCGCGCTGGTTTCGCCGAGCAGCTTTGCCCACTGCGCCAGCAGCTGAGTGGTGGTGGTTTTCCCGTTGGTGCCGGTGACGCCCACCAGACGCAGCTGCTGCGACGGCTGATGATAAAAACGCCCGGCCAGCGCCGATAAGCGTTCGTTAAGCTGGCTCAGGTAGATAACCGGCACGCCGTGCATTTCACGGATCTCACCGTCTTTAGCTTCGCCCTGCGCTTCAGCAATAATGGCAGCCACACCTTGCGCTATCGCCTGCGGGATATAACGACGCCCGTCCGCCTGATGACCCTGTACCGCGATAAAGAGATCGCCGGAAGCAGCCACCCGGCTGTCCAGCGTCATCTCTCGCAGAATGCGCTCCGGTGCGTTTGGCACCCATGGAGCGAGTAGGTCGCGCAAATTACGATCTGCCACCTGTTCCCTCGCCTTGATTAATTACAAATTCACTTTTTTCGCCCGTTGCCAGCGCATCCGGCTCGATGTTCATGGTGCGCAATACGCCGCCCATGATGGCACCGAAGACCGGCGCGGAAACGGCGCCACCGTAGTATTTACCTGCCTGCGGGTCGTTGATCACCACCACCAGCGCGAAGCGCGGATGGCTGGCGGGCGCAACGCCTGCGGTGTAAGCAATATATTTGTTGATATAGCGGCCATCCGGCCCCACTTTTTTCGCCGTACCGGTTTTAATCGCGATGCGATAGCCTTTGATCGCCGCTTTCACACCGCCGCCGCCGGGCAGCGCCACGCTTTCCATCATATGAACGACGGTACGAACGAGTGATTCCGGGAAGACGCGCTCGCCCGGAACCGGAGGATCAACCTTGGTAATCGACAACGGGCGATAGATGCCATAGCTGCCAATCGTTGCGTAGACTCGCGCTAACTGTAACGGGGTTACCATTAGCCCATAGCCGAAAGAAAAGGTGGCCCTCTCTATGTCAGACCACCGTTGTTTTTGAGGATATAAGCCACTGCGTTCTCCGACCAACCCCAAATTGGTCGCCTTTCCAAGCCCAAAACGTGAGTAAGTATCTACTAACGCTGAGGACGGCATCGCTAACGCCAGCTTAGAAACACCGACGTTACTCGACTTCTGTAGCACCCCGGTCAGGGTCAATTCGCTGTAGCGCGCCACGTCTTTGATTTCGTGGCCGTTAATTCGATAAGGCACGGTATTGAGCACGGTATTTTCGTTGACGATACCGCGCTGCAGCGCCGTCATGACCACCATCGGTTTCACCGTCGAACCCGGCTCAAACACGTCGGTAATCGCACGGTTACGCATGGTGTCTTTTGCCGTACCGGCGAAGTTGTTCGGGTTATAGGATGGGCTGTTGGCCATCGCCAGCACTTCACCGGTGTTAACATCCACTAACACGGCGCTGCCCGACTCGGCTTTGTTAAAGGCCACGGCGTTGTTCAGCTCGCGATAGACCAGCGCCTGCAGGCGTTCGTCGATACTCAGCGCCAGGTTGTGCGCTGCCTGGCTATCGGTAGAAGAGATGTCTTCAATTACCCGGCCATAGCGGTCTTTACGTACGATACGCTCGCCCGGCTGGCCGGTAAGCCATTTATCAAAGCTTTTCTCAACCCCTTCAATCCCCTGGCTATCGACGTTGGTAAAGCCGATGAGGTGAGCGGTTACTTCCCCGGAAGGGTAGTAACGACGGGATTCTTCGCGCAGATGAATGCCCGGCAGCTTCAGCTTCTTGATGTAATCGGCCATGTCAGGATTAACCTGACGCGCCAGATAGATAAACCGCATCCGCGGATTGGTATTGATGCGCGTCGCCAGCTGATCCAGCGGCATATTGAGGGCATCCGCCAGCGCTTTCCAGCGCGTATCCAGGGTAACCCCACCGGCGTCATGGAGCTCTTTCGGGTCGGCCCAGATAGCCTTCACCGGCACGCTGACCGCCAGCGGACGTCCGGAGCGATCGGTTATCATCCCGCGCGCGGTGGACACTTCCTGTACGCGCAGAGAACGCATATCGCCCTGGCGCACCAGCATATCGGGGCTGATCACCTGTAGCCAGGCGACGCGACCCAGCAGAAAAGCCAGCGCCAGCAGAATACAGCCGCACAGCAACGCAAAACGCCAACTGATAAAGTTGGCCTGTTCTTCCTGACGTTTTGCTTTAGGCGTTTTTGGCGCTGCTTTCATCCGTCGCAATAATCCTTATTTCTGTACAACGATATTTTCTTGTGATGGATCGACGTGTTGCATCTGTAACTTCTCGGTCGCGATCCGCTCAACCCGACTGTGATCGCCGAGCGCGTTCTCTTCGAGGATCAGGTTGCGCCACTCAATATCCAGGGCGTCGCGCTCCAGAACCAGCTGTTCACGCTGCGCGGTCAACAGGCGCGTGTGATGCGCAGTGGTGACCACGGTAATCGCCGTAATAATGATGCAAATGAACAGGCAGAGTGGCAGTTTCCCAAACCGCAGAAGGTCGTCCCCGATCACGCCAGGCAAAGCATGGCGCTCGTTGCTTCCAATCGACCCTTTAACCTTGCTTAAGGCCTCTGTCACTCTGCCGATCATGCGTTCGTCCTCTCTGCGATACGCAGCACTGAACTACGGGCGCGTGGATTCTCTGCCACCTCTTCTTCGCCCGGCATCAACTTGCCTAGTGCTCGCAACTCACGGCCGCCCAGTTTTTTGAGCTGCGCTTCGGTCATCGGTATTCCCGCCGGAACCTGCGGACCGCGGCTTTGCTCACGCATAAAGCGCTTCACAATGCGATCTTCCAGCGAATGAAAACTAATGATCGACAGCCGCCCGCCCGGGGCCAGCACGCTGAGCGAGCTTTTTAGCGCCTGCTCTATCTCCTCCAGTTCACTGTTTACCCATATGCGCACCGCCTGGAAGGTACGGGTCGCGGGATGTTTGTGCTTATCTTTTACCGGCATCGCCGCGGCGATGACTTCCGCCAGCTCTTTGGTGCGGGTCATCGGCTGAATGCGATTACGTTCGACGATCGCGCGGGCGATACGTTTGCCGAAACGCTCTTCGCCAAAGGTTTTAATCACCCAGGCGATATCGTCTTCTTCAGCCGTCTGCAGCCATTCGGCCGCGGACTGACCGCGCGTCGGATCCATGCGCATATCCAGCGGCCCGTCACGCATAAAGGAAAAGCCGCGTTCCGCATCGTCAAGCTGCGGGGAAGAGACGCCGAGATCGAGCAGAATGCCGTCGATCTTACCGGTAAGATTGCGCTCGCCGACGTACTCAGCGAGTTGTGAAAAGGGACCATGTACGATGGAAAAGCGGGGGTCATCGATGGTTTGCGCGACGGCAATAGCCTGCGGGTCGCGATCGATAGCCAGCAAGCGTCCTTCCGCACCCAGCCGGGAGAGGATCAGGCGCGAGTGACCGCCGCGGCCAAAAGTACCATCAATATAGATACCGTCTGGACGAATATTGAGGCCGTTGACGGCTTCATCCAGAAGTACCGTAGTATGTTTATAATTTTCCATCATTTTTATAAGGACAAATCCTGCAGGCGCTCCGACAGTTCACCGGTCGCGGACTGCTCAGCGTCGATATCTTCCTTGACCCGTTGATACCAGGTCGTTTCATCCCACAGTTCAAATTTATTAAACTGCCCGACCAGCATCACTTCTTTTGTCAGCCCGGCATGCTGCCGTAACACCGGCGCAATCAGCAAGCGGCCGGCATTATCCATCTGACATTCGCTGGCATGACCCAAAAGCAAACGCTGTACGCGCCGCTCAACGGGATTCATGCTCGATAAACGCGACAATTTCTGCTCGATGACTTCCCATTCAGGCAATGGATAAAGCAGCAGGCACGGGTGATGAATGTCAATGGTGCATACCAATTGACCGGCAGCGTCCTCGATCAGCCCTTCGCGATAGCGCGTTGGCACGGCCAGGCGGCCTTTGCTGTCGAGATTGACTAACGTTGCTCCACGGAACATGCCAGCCTCACCCCTTTTCGCCACTTTACCCCACAAATTCCCACCAGAAGGAGTTTACGGAGCGGAGGAAAAGCTTGTCAAGCCAGCACGGATGCCAACGGAGCTCAAAAACCCATTATTTACAGCCGACATTAGCCCTGATGAAAAAATCATCAACAGGCGAGGCAAATTAACGTTATGAATACGTGTAAGAAAATAACCAACAAACTCGTAACAGTTATAAACAACAGAATATCTTCGGCGGGAAAATATAAAGTGTCAGTTTGCGACGCGAGCGGCATTTTAGGCCATTATGCCGGCCGTTAACAGTACCTGTTGCTGGCAGAGGGACTGGCCAGGCGCGGGATATGACGGGGAAGAAAGCGTGGCGCGTACAAAATGAGTGTTAATTCAGCAATTAACCTGATGAATGTAACAAAATAATACAATTAAAGTCCGCGCAGTCATTTTTTGTACCCCATTTGGAGTCACAAAACGATGGTCAGTGAATAAAATAAAATAACGCGTAAAGAAGTTTAGGGATTTGTCTGAAATATATTCAGTTTTGCATTTTGCACGTCAATTGCCTGATTTATCGCCAGCGGCCTGCTTACGGTCAGGCCTGCCAGGTTTATACCTGGGCGCTGGCGATATGGCGCCCTTAGCGGCGATTCAGGCTACCGCGACGATAGAGATTACGGCGAATGCGGCTAAGACCCGGCTTCGGCTTGCGAGGTTCGTCGAGGCTGGCGAGGACGATCTCCAGCACCCGTTCAGCGACATCGCGATGACGCTGGGCCACGGCCAGTACCGGACACTGCAGAAAATCGAGCAGCTCATTATCACCGAAGGTGGCGATCGCCAGCTCGGAGGGCAGTTTACCCTCGCGACGCAAGGTCACATCCATTACGCCCTGCAGCAGCGGGAAAGAGGTGGTAAACAGCGCCTGTGGCATCGGATGGGTTTCAAGCCATTTCTCAAACAGCTGGGCCGCCGCTTCGCGCTCATAGCTGTTGGCATAGAGATAATGCACCTCACGCGGATCGTCCTGCCAGGCTTTACGGAAGCCCTGTTCGCGCAGGAAGCTCACCGACAGCTCCGGCAGCGCGCCGAGATAGAGCACCGTTTCGCCAGGAAACGTCCGCAGCTCAGCTGCGAGCATCTCGGCGTCATCCTGGTCAGCGCCAACCACGCTGGTGAAGTGCTCGCGATCGAGGGCGCGGTCGAGGGCGACAATCGGAAACGGGTCGTTAGCCCAGCGCTGATAAAATGGATGCTCCGGCGGCAGCGAAGTAGAGACAATGATAGCGTCCACCTGGCGCTGCAGCAGATGCTCGATGCAGCGCATCTCGTTATCGGGCTGATCCTCCGAGCAGGCAATCAGCAGCTGATAGCCGCGCTGACGCGCCTGACGTTCGAGATAATTTGCAATCCGGGTATAGCTGGTGTTTTCCAGATCCGGGATCACCAGACCGATAGAGCGTGTGCGTCCTGCACGCAGGCCAGCAGCGACCGCATTTGGGTGATAGTTGTGCTCTCGCACCACAGCCATCACTTTTTCGACCGTTTTATCGCTTACGCGGTACTGCTTCGCTTTGCCATTAATCACATAGCTCGCGGTGGTTCTTGAAACACCGGCCAGCCGGGCGATTTCATCCAGTTTCACAATTGCCCCTTGGGTAAGAAGTGCCAAACATAACCATTATTCAGGTATGGAATCCTTTTTATAACATCTAAGCGCAGAATAGTTAGCGCAGCAACCGCTTTCGCTTACAGTTCCTACTGATTTCGCAAAAAAAAAGCCCGACAGTCTCTGCCGGGCTATTTTTACAGCAGTTCCCGATCCTTAGCGCATGATTTTATCACCGCGAGACAGGCCGACCACGCCGGAGCGAGCCACTTCCACAATCCGAGCGACATCGCGCAGCGAGGCCAGAAATGCATCCAGCTTATCGCTGGTGCCGGCGAGCTGGACGGTATAGATAGAAGGCGTCACGTCGATAATCTGTCCGCGGAAGATTTCGGTGTTGCGCTTCACTTCTTCACGGCCATAGCCGCTGGCCTGAACCTTCACCAGCATAATTTCGCGTTCAACATGAGCCCCCTGCCCCAGCTCGCTGACCCGCAGGACATCCACCAGCTTGTGCAGTTGCTTTTCAATCTGCTCAATCGCTTTTTCATCGCCCACGGTCTGAATGGTCATTCTGGAGAGAGTGGGATCGTCCGTCGGCGCGACAGTCAGGCTTTCTATATTATAGCCACGCTGGGAAAAGAGGCCGATAACGCGGGACAATGCACCCGATTCGTTTTCCAGTAATACCGATAATATCCGGCGCATAATCAGGTCCTCTCCGTTTTGCTCAACCACATTTCATCCATGCCGCCGCCGCGGATCTGCATGGGGTACACATGCTCACTGCCGTCGACGGTCACATCGACAAACACCAGCCGACGCTGGCGCACCTGCTCCAGAGCTTCAGCAAGCTTCGTCTCCAGCTCCTGCGGCTCGCTGATGCGGATCCCGACGTGGCCATAGGCTTCCGCCAGACGGACAAAGTCCGGTAGCGATTCCATATAGGACTGCGAGTGACGCCCGGAATAGAGCATATCCTGCCACTGCTTCACCATCCCGAGATAGCGGTTGTTGAGGTTAAGCACCAGGACCGGCAGCTCATACTGCAGCGCAGTGGAGAGTTCCTGTATGTTCATCTGGATACTGCCGTCACCGGTCACGCAGACCACCATTTCGTCCGGCAGAGCCATTTTGACCCCCAGCGCAGCCGGTAGGCCAAAGCCCATGGTGCCGAGACCACCGGAGTTAATCCAGCGCCGCGGTTTATCGAAGGGGTAATACAGGGCGGCGAACATCTGATGCTGACCCACATCGGAAGTGACGTAGGCATCGCCCTGGGTCAGCCGCCAGATAGTTTCAATTACCGCCTGCGGTTTGATTTTATCGCTCTGGTCGTCGTAGCGCAGACAATGACGGGCACGCCACTGCTCGATCTGTTGCCACCAGTCGCGAATGTCGTCCAGCGGCTGCTGCGCTTCCTCCTGCTCCAGCAGCTCCAGCATCTGCTCCAGCACCAGCCGGGCATCGCCGACGATCGGCACATCTGCCGGCACGGTTTTCGAGATTGAAGTCGGATCGATATCAATATGCAGTACCGTCGCGTTCGGACAATACTTGGCCAGGTTATTGGTGGTCCGGTCGTCAAAGCGAACGCCGACGGCAAAAATCACGTCCGAGTGGTGCATGGTCATGTTGGCTTCATAGGTGCCGTGCATCCCCAGCATCCCCAGCGCCTGCGAGTGTGTCGCCGGGAAAGCGCCAAGTCCCATCAAGGATGAGGCCACCGGCAGCTTCAGTTTTTCCACCAGCTCGCGCAGCTGAGGTTCGCAATGCGCATTGATCGCCCCGCCGCCGACGTAGACGACCGGCTTACTTGCGGCCACAAGGGTCTGCAGGGCGCGTTTAATCTGCCCTTTATGGCCACTGGTGGTTGGGTTATACGAGCGCATGCTCACCGCGTCCGGCCAGACGTAAGGCAGCTTCTTCGCCGGATTGAGAATATCCTTCGGCAGATCGACCACTACCGGACCGGGGCGACCGCTGGCCGCCAGCCAGAAGGCTTTCTTCAGCACGCCGGGAATATCTTCGGTCTGCTTCACCAGGAAACTGTGCTTCACCACCGGACGGGAAATCCCCACCATGTCGCACTCCTGGAAGGCATCGTAGCCGATAAGCGAGGTGGCTACCTGCCCCGAGAGGATCACCAACGGAATAGAGTCCATATAGGCTGTCGCAATGCCAGTGATGGCGTTCGTCGCCCCAGGCCCAGAGGTCACCAGCACCACGCCGACCTCCCCGGTCGCCCGCGCCAGGCCATCCGCCATATGCACCGCCGCCTGCTCGTGACGAACCAGCACATGATCGATACCGCCAAGGGTATGTAACGCATCATAGATATCGAGGACTGCGCCTCCGGGATAGCCGAATACTTGCTTGACGCCCTGATCGACAAGCGATTGGACGACCATCTCGGCTCCTGACAACATCTCCATGGTTTGCCTCCAGGCTTATTGTTTTACGACAGCGGAACTCAATTTCCGCGCGCTCGCACGATGCGAAGGAGTGGTCCTCCGCATTGAGGTGAATGTACTGCATGCCACTACCATAACTGCTCGCCAGCAGGCAGGCAATTCGCCGCAGCTGAGGCCTTATTTCTTGAATAAGAAGAAAAGAAAGCGGTGAGGGGAAAATATGGTGAATTGCTTCAGAGATAAGAAAAGAGAATGGTAAATACTCGGCGAAAAAGGGTGATAACAGGAATAGATCCATTTTTCACGAACACAACGAACTCCTCGCGCAAGGTAAACAGAATAAAATTCTGCTTTATTTGATTTATGTCATATAAAAAAAGGAGCCGAAGCTCCTTTGCTATCTATCGTCGTCGGGTCAGCGCTTGCAAATGTCCACCAGCAGCTCTTCCATCCACTGGTGGCCTTTATCACGACCAGCGGCTTCGTGCCAGGAGAGATAGCAGGTCCGACTGTTGACCTTCAACGGCAAAGGTAATATTTGCAGGGCAAGCTTGTCAGCAAATTCATCTGCCAGCCAGCGCGGGGCAATGGCCACCATCTGGGTTTGCGATACTACGTTTAATACGCTGACCATCGCATTACCCTGATAGGCGATACGCGCTTGTTTATCGGCCGTGTCATACCACGGCAAACTAAATGAGGCATACCGGTCGAGAGCAACGGCGGCATGCTCCTCGCGATAAATATCCGCCTCCATCATCGGCCCGGAAATACGCGGATGGTTGCGACTGGCGACCAGGACCATTTCGTCTTTAAATAACGGAACGCAGGCAAACTCAGGGCGACGGAACTCTTCATAACCGATTACGAATTCTGTTTCCTGATAACGTAGCTGATGTTCCGTATTTTGATTCAGCGCAGACTTAAAGACTAAATGAATATTGGGTGCTATCTCTGCAACTTTATTAAAAATAACCGACGTCAGGATGTTATCCAGCGGGCTGCAGACGCACAGATGGAACACGCGTTCACTGCTCAGCGGTTCAAAACCGGAGCCTGGCAATTCGTTTTGGACCAGCTGCAGCGCCTGGCGTACCGAGCCAAACAGCTGATAGGCGCGCGCCGTCGGCTGAATACCGCGGCCATAGCGCACAAAAAGCTCGTCATTAAACATCACTTTCAGTCGTGAAACCGCATTGCTCACCGCGGGTTGTGACATGCCGAGCGTATGGGCGGCACGAGTAATATTCTGCTCTTGCATAACCGCATCAAAAACGGTAAGCAGATTGAGATCAACCATCCGTAGTTGAGGTTTAACGACTTCCTGTCCGGGGGCTGATTTATATTCTGGAGTTTCAATTAACATATCTAATTCCGCCGTCACGATGAATTCCCTTCACTAAACCGCTATAATTAGCGCCGAAAATATCATTTACCATGCAAATGACATTTACAAAATAGCAAAAGAAATTTTTAGGAATATATCAAGGCTATGAGTGGCAGTGAAGAAACGGTCCTGATCAAAAAATTGAGCCGCTCAAACCATACTGATTACTTAATGATGATAAGTGTAACCATAATCCATAAAAATAAAAACAGCACCACGAGTTAACTGTAACTTAAGCAATAATAAAGTATTTTATTTTTCCCTCCATAAAATTAACAAATCCTTATCATTGAAAAATAATCCGCTAGCGTTCGAATACATTCACAGGAAAAATAAATTTAATATTTTCATCCAGATACCGTTTTTTGTCCCTTCATTGGCGACACCTCTTCGACGATGCCTTGAATGCAAAGCACTTTTTCAAATGAAACAAATGGGGATAAACCGCCTTCGGTCCAAAATAGGATCTTCGGCAAAATGGGGCTTACATCAGCACATTTTGCTAATTCATTTAGTCAGCCCAAAACGCTTTTTCCATGCCAGGGGTTGACTTTAAAACAGCTATCCAGTAACTCTAAAAGCATAACGATTTCATCTGGAGTTTGACGCAATGATTCGCACCGCTCGTATCACCAGCCTACTACTACTAAACGCATGCCATTTGCGCGGTAGGCTGTTGGGCGACGTTCAGCGTTAAGTCATCTTCCAGCAAGACTATAAAACCCGCGCCTTGGCGCGGGTTTTTTTATGCTCGTCAACAAGGCGCCAGGACACAGACTAAGGATCCAAACCATGAGCCAGCAAGTCATTATTTTCGATACGACCTTACGTGATGGCGAACAAGCGTTACAGGCAAGCCTGAGTGTCAAAGAGAAGCTGCAGATCGCACTGGCCCTTGAGCGAATGGGGGTCGACGTAATGGAAGTCGGTTTCCCGGTATCCTCGCCGGGCGATTTTGAATCGGTGCAAACCATCGCGCGCACCATTAAAAACAGCCGCGTGTGCGCCCTGGCGCGCTGCGTTGAGAAAGATATCGACGTGGCGGCGGAATCGTTAAAAGTGGCCGAGGCTTTCCGTATTCATACCTTTATTGCCACCTCGCCGATGCATATCGCCACCAAATTGCGCAGTACGCTGGATGAGGTTATTGAGCGCGCGATCTATATGGTGAAGCGGGCACGCAACTACACTGACGACGTTGAGTTCTCCTGTGAAGACGCCGGCCGTACGCCGATTGCCGATCTGGCTCGCGTCGTGGAAGCGGCGATCAACGCCGGCGCCACCACCATTAATATCCCGGATACCGTCGGCTATACCATGCCGTTCGAATATGCCAACATCATCAGCGGCCTTTATGATCGCGTGCCGAATATCGACAAAGCAATTATTTCCGTCCACACCCATGATGATCTGGGCATCGCTGTCGGTAACGCCCTCGCCGCGGTCCACGCCGGTGCGCGCCAGGTAGAAGGTGCGATGAACGGTATCGGCGAACGCGCCGGCAACTGCGCGCTGGAAGAAGTGATCATGGCGATCAAAGTGCGCAAAGACATCATGAACGTGCACACCAACATTAATCATCATGAAATCTGGCGCACCAGCCAGACCGTCAGCCAGATCTGCAATATGCCGATCCCGGCGAACAAGGCCATCGTCGGCACCGGCGCCTTCGCCCACTCCTCCGGCATTCACCAGGACGGCGTGCTGAAGAACCGCGAAAACTACGAGATCATGACCCCGGAATCTATCGGCCTGAACCAGGTGCAACTGAACCTGACTTCCCGCTCCGGCCGCGCGGCGGTGAAACACCGGATGGAAGAGATGGGCTACCAGGAGAGCGATTACAACCTGGATCATCTGTACGACGCATTCCTGAAGCTGGCGGACAAAAAAGGCCAGGTCTTCGATTACGATCTGGAAGCGCTGGCCTTTATCAACAAGCAGCAGGAAGAGCCAGAGCATTTCCGCCTGGATTACTTCAACGTCCAATCCGGATCCAGCGATATCGCCACCGCCTCGATCAAACTGGTCTGCGGGGATGAGATCAAAACCGAAGCCGCCAACGGCAACGGTCCGGTCGATGCTATCTACCAGGCGATTAACCGCGTCACCGACTACAACATTGAATTAGTGAAGTATGGCTTAAGCGCGAAAGGCCACGGCAAAGACGCCCTGGGCCAGGTGGATATCGTCGTTGACTACAATGGCCGCCGCTTCCATGGCGTTGGTCTGGCAACGGATATCGTAGAGTCGTCAGCCAAAGCGATGGTTCACGTGCTGAACAACATCTGGCGCGCCGCCGAAGTCGAAAAAGAATTGCAACGCAAAGCTCAGAATAAAGAGAACAATAAGGAAACCGTGTAATGTCGAAGAATTACCATATTGCCGTTTTGCCGGGTGATGGCATTGGCCCGGAAGTGATGAACCAGGCGATGAAAGTACTGGAAGCCGTGCGCCAACGTTTTGCCATGCACATTACCACCAGCCAGTATGACGTTGGCGGGGCGGCCATCGACCGTCAGGGAACTCCCCTGCCGCAGGCGACCGTCGCCGGATGCGAGCAGGCGGATGCGATCCTGTTCGGCTCCGTCGGCGGTCCGAAATGGGAGCACCTGCCGCCGGCGGAACAACCAGAGCGTGGCGCGCTGCTGCCGCTGCGTAAACACTTTAAACTGTTCAGCAACCTGCGCCCGGCCAAACTGTATCAGGGGCTGGAAGAGTTCTGCCCGCTGCGCGCCGACATCGCTGCTAACGGCTTCGACATTCTCTGCGTACGCGAACTGACCGGCGGCATCTACTTCGGCCAGCCGAAAGGCCGCGAAGGCAGCGGTCAGCATGAGAAAGCCTTTGATACCGAGGTGTATCACCGCTTTGAGATCGAGCGTATCGCGCGCATCGCTTTTGAATCCGCCCGCAAGCGTCGTCACAAAGTGACTTCCATCGATAAGGCCAACGTTCTGCAGTCCTCCATCCTGTGGCGCGAAATCGTCAGCGAGATCGGCAAGGAGTATCCGGACGTTGAGCTGGCGCATATGTATATCGATAACGCCACCATGCAGCTGATTAAAGATCCGTCCCAGTTCGACGTGCTGCTGTGCTCCAACCTGTTTGGCGACATCCTCTCCGACGAGTGCGCGATGATCACCGGCTCGATGGGTATGCTGCCGTCCGCCAGCCTCAATGAACAAGGTTTTGGCCTGTACGAGCCGGCGGGCGGTTCCGCACCGGATATCGCCGGCAAAAATATCGCCAACCCGATCGCGCAGATCCTCTCCCTGGCTCTGCTGCTGCGCTACAGCCTCGACGCTGACGAAGCGGCGACCGCCATTGAAAACGCGATCAACCGCGCCTTAGAAGAAGGGGTTCGAACCGGCGACTTAGCGCGCGGCACGGCGGCGGTCAGCACTGATGAAATGGGCGATATTATTGCCCGCTATGTCGCAGAAGGGGTGTAATCATGGCGAAGACGTTATACGAAAAATTATTTGATGCGCACGTAGTGTATGAGGCGCAGAACGAAACCCCGCTGCTGTATATCGACCGCCATCTGGTGCACGAAGTCACCTCTCCGCAGGCGTTTGACGGCCTGCGCGCCCATGGCCGCCAGGTGCGCCAGCCGGGTAAAACCTTCGCTACCATGGATCATAACGTCTCGACGCAGACCAAAGACATTAACGCGTCCGGTGAGATGGCCCGCATTCAGATGCAGGAGCTGATTAAGAACTGTAAAGAGTTCGGCGTTGAACTGTACGACCTGAACCACCCGTATCAGGGCATCGTCCACGTCATGGGCCCGGAACAAGGGGTTACCCTGCCGGGGATGACGATCGTGTGCGGTGACTCCCATACCGCTACCCACGGCGCGTTCGGTGCGCTGGCGTTCGGTATCGGCACCTCCGAAGTGGAGCATGTGCTGGCGACCCAGACCCTGAAACAGGGCCGCGCGAAGACCATGAAAATCGAAGTCCAGGGCAAAGCGGCGCCGGGCATTACCGCCAAAGATATCGTGCTGGCCATCATTGGTAAAACCGGTAGCGCCGGCGGCACCGGCCATGTGGTTGAGTTCTGCGGCGAAGCGATCCGCGATCTGAGCATGGAAGGGCGTATGACCCTGTGCAACATGGCGATCGAGATGGGCGCCAAAGCGGGCCTGGTCGCGCCGGACGAAACCACCTTCAATTACGTACGCGGCCGTCTGCATGCGCCGAAAGGCAAAGATTTTGACGATGCCGTAGCGTACTGGAAAACCCTGAAAACCGACGACGGCGCGACGTTTGATACCGTGGTAACGCTGCAGGCGGCGGAAATTGCCCCGCAGGTGACCTGGGGCACCAACCCGGGCCAGGTGATCTCGGTGACGGATAACATCCCCGATCCAGCGTCGTTCAGCGATCCGGTGGAACGCGCCAGCGCCGAAAAAGCGCTGGCCTATATGGGGCTGAAATCCGGGATCCCGCTGACGGAAGTCGCTATCGATAAAGTGTTTATCGGCTCCTGCACCAACTCGCGCATCGAAGATTTACGCGCCGCGGCGGAAATCGCTAAAGGGCGTAAAGTGGCGCCAGGCGTCCAGGCGCTGGTGGTGCCGGGTTCTGGTCCGGTGAAAGCGCAGGCGGAAGCGGAAGGTCTGGATAAGATCTTTATCGAAGCCGGCTTTGAGTGGCGCTTACCTGGTTGCTCTATGTGTCTGGCAATGAATAATGACCGCCTGAATCCGGGCGAACGCTGTGCCTCAACCAGCAACCGTAACTTTGAAGGCCGTCAGGGCCGCGGCGGACGCACGCACCTGGTGAGCCCGGCAATGGCCGCGGCGGCAGCCGTTACCGGCCATTTCGCCGATATCCGTAATCTGAAGTAAGGAGACCATCATGGCAGAGAAATTTACCCAACATACCGGCCTGGTGGTTCCGCTGGATGCTGCAAACGTCGATACCGACGCGATCATCCCTAAGCAATTTTTGCAGAAGGTCACCCGCACCGGCTTTGGCGCGCACCTGTTTAACGACTGGCGCTTTCTCGACGATAAAGGTCAACAGCCGAACCCGGAGTTCGTGCTGAATTTTCCTGAGTACCAGGGGGCATCGATACTGCTGGCGCGGGAAAACTTCGGCTGCGGCTCCTCGCGCGAGCACGCGCCGTGGGCGCTGACCGATTACGGCTTTAAGGTCGTTATCGCCCCGAGCTTTGCCGATATCTTTTACGGCAACAGCTTCAATAACCAGCTGCTGCCGGTGACCCTGAGCGACGAGCAGGTCGACGAGCTGTTCAAGCTGGTGCAGGCCAACCCGGGCATTACGTTTGAAGTGGATCTGGAAGCGCAGGTAGTTAAAGCCGGGGATAAAACCTACAGCTTTAAGATCGACGATTTCCGCCGCCACTGCATGCTCAACGGCCTGGATAGCATCGGCCTGACGCTGCAGCATGAAGCGGCGATCTCCGACTATGAACGCAAGCTGCCGGCGTTTATGAATTAACCTTTGGGCCCGGTCATTTGATCGGGCTTTTTAGTTTATTGCGGAGAAAATTGCGATCTCACGCACAAAAACCAATTTTAATTTGCTGATTGTCAGACCTTACCCCCACCCTGCCCTACCGCCTAAAGAAGAATTATTCCGCTTTCCTCCCCTTCTCCAGCACTATTTATGTATTTTCCCTGCACTGCAAGTAAAAATAAGGCACGAGTATTTAATATAAAAATATAAGAATGTGAAGAAAGCGTTAATCTCATAGAGAACCCCTATGGCTATGCACAAAAAAAAGCATTATTTTTCGATTTTTCCCCTCGTTATCTTTTGCCACAGAGAAATATTAACTAAGGACACGCCTGGGCCCCGCATATCGGCCTCCCGGCCTCCTGTGGAGAGAAGAGATGAGCCACTATCCGCACCTTTTCAGTCCGTTGACCATCAACGGTATGACGTTAAAAAACCGCATTATTATGCCCCCTATGGGCACCAATATGGCCACGCTCAATGGCGAGGTGTCGCAGGAACAGCTGGAATACTACGAACTGCGGGCCAAAGGCGGCACCGGGCTTATCACCATCGAAAATATTTGTATTGATTTCCCCTTCGCCTCCAACGGCACCACCCAACTGCGCATCGATAACGATCAATATATTCCACGGCTGTTTAAATTAACCGAGACCCTGCATAAACATGGCGCCTGCGTATCCATTCAGTTAAATCATGCCGGCGCTTCCGCTTATGCCTACCGACTGGAAGGCCAGACGCCGCTCTCCTCTTCTACAACGCCGTCGAAGAAGCACGGTAATATTCCGCGTCCGATGACCCATGAGGAAATTTATCATGCGGTAGAGAAATTTGGTGACGCCGCGGAGCGCGTTCGGCGCGCAGGTTTTGACTGCGTCGAAATTCATGCCGGTCACTCCTATTTAATTAGCCAGTTTTTATCGCCGCTGTTTAATAAGCGCACTGATGAATTTGGCGGCAGCGTCGAAAATCGCACTCGGATACTGAGTCTGATTGTCGATAAGGTTCGCGCCTGCGTGGGGCCGCGTTTTCCGGTCAGCCTGCGCATCAGCGCCGACGACTTCCTCAAGGGCGGCAATACCCTCGAAGATTCCCTGCGTATTCTTGAGCTCTGCCAGGAGAAGGTCGATATCATCAACGTCTCTGCGGCGCAGAACGACAACCTGAATCTGCAAATCGATCAGATGTCGCTGGAGGATGGCTGGAAGCGCTATCTCTCCCGCGCGGTGCGCGATAAATTCCATAAACCCACGGTCATCGCCGGCAATATTCGCACTCCGCAGGTAGCCGAAGATATCCTCGCCAGCGGCGATGCCGATCTTATCGCCATTGGCCGCGGTCTGATTGCCGAGCCGGAGTGGGTGCAGAAAGTGCAAGGCGGAAAAGAGCGTCTGATGCGCAAATGTATCTCCTGCAACATCGGCTGCGCCGACCATCGCATCGCCCGCTCGCGCCCGCTGCGTTGTTCGATTAACCCGGATATTATTCACGGTGACGCCTATAAAATGCGGCGCGTGAATCGCGACACTAACGTGGTGGTCATCGGCGCCGGCACCGCCGGGATGGAAGCCGCCTGCACCGCGGCGGAAGTTGGTTGCCATACCTGGCTGCTGGAAGCGAAAAACCACGTCGGCGGCCTCGCCAGCGAAATCTCCCGCCTGCCGGAGAAAAAACGCATCGCTGATTTCCCGCAGTTTATGAAAAATCGTATCGCCTCGCTGGACAACCTGATTCTGCAGATCGGCAAGCGGGCCGACGTGGCTTCAGTTTCCGCCCTGCGTCCGCATCTGATTGTCAACGCCACCGGCTCAACGCCGCTGCTGCCACCCATTGAAGGCTTGCGGGAAAACATTGACGTCGAGAACGGCAAGATCTTTTCCATTACCGGCATGATCGACAATCTGGCGAAATTTACCGATATCAAGGGCAAACGCATCGCCGTAGTCGGCGCCGGCGCCGTTGGCCTTGACGTTATCGAATACTTTACCGCTCGCGGCGCACAGGCGGTGCTAATCGAGATGCAGGACGCCGCCGGCCGCGATCTCGACATCATTACCAAAAATGCCATGTTGACCATGCTCGACGAGCACCAGGTCGAACAGCACATGAATACCCAACTGATGGCGGTCGCTGCCGACCATTTCCAGGTGAAAAATACACAGCAAACCTTCGATATTCCCTTCGACTACGGCTTTGTCTGTCTGGGGATGCGCGCCAACCGGACGGGTCTCGACGAGATCGAGCGCTGGGCCAATGCCAATAACGTCAAAATCATGAACATCGGCGACAGCGTGATGGCGCGACGCATTATCGATGGCGTCCGCGAAGGCCGCAACGTACTGGATGCACTGGAAGACATGGGTGCGCTGGGCAGCCGCGAAGCACAACGAATTCCCTTTCTAACTTATTGAGGATTTTTGTCATGGCAGAACGTATTACTGGACACACTGAGCTGATTGGCCTGATCGCCACCCCGATTCGTCACAGCATGTCGCCCACCATGCACAACGAGGCTTTCGCACATCTCGGGCTGGACTACGTCTATCTCGCTTTTGAAGTCGGTAACCAGGAGCTAAAAGACGTGGTGCAGGGCTTCCGGGCGATGAAGCTGCGCGGCTTTAACGTCTCTATGCCGAACAAAACCGAGATTTGCCAGTATCTCGATAAACTGTCGCCGGCGGCACAGCTGGTCGGGGCGGTCAATACCGTGGTCAACGACGACGGCGTACTGACCGGACATATCACCGATGGCACCGGCTACATGCGCGCCCTTAGCGAAGCCGGTATCGATATCATCGGCAAGAAGATGACCGTACTCGGCGCCGGCGGCGCGGCAACGGCGCTCTGCGTCCAGGCAGCACTGGATGGCGTGAAGGCGATCTCCATCTTTAACCGTCGCGATAAATTCTTCGCTAACGCAGAAGAAACCGTGGCCAAGATCCGCCACAACACCGACTGCGAGATCCATCTGTTCGATCTCGACGATCATGACAAGCTGCGCGCCGAAATTGACAGCAGCGTGATCCTGACCAATGCCACCGGGGTCGGCATGAAGCCGTTCGAAGGCCAGATGCTGCTACCTGACGACAGCTTCCTGCGTCCGGACCTGATCGTCTCCGACGTCGTCTACAACCCGCGCAAAACCCACCTGCTGGAAGTGGCCGAGAAAAAAGGCTGCCGCACGCTGAACGGCCTGGGGATGATGCTGTGGCAAGGCGCGCGCGCGTTCGAAATCTGGACGGGCAAACAGATGCCGGTTGATTACATCAAGAGCATTCTGTTCTAAGAGGCGAATGATGAAAAATAAATACATCCCTACTGCGGCAGGGCTGTACCTCAACTACCTGATCCACGGTATGGGGGTGCTGTTAATCACCCTCAACATGGCCCATCTTCAGGAACAGTGGGGAACAGACAAAGCCGGCGTATCGATCGTTATATCTTCGTTAGGTATTGGTAAGTTAGCGACCATCGTGACCGGATTTCTCTCGGATCGCTTCGGTCGCAAGCCCTTTATCTATCTTGGGATCCTGAGTTACCTGATCTTTTTCGTCGGCATCCTGCTGACCAAAAATATCTATCTGGCTTACGTGTTCGGCATTATGGCGGGCCTGGCGAACAGCTTCCTCGACTCCGGTACCTATCCGGCGCTGATGGAATCTTTCCCGCACTCTGCCAGCCGGGCCAACGTGCTGATCAAAGCCTTCGTCTCTGCAGGGCAGTTCCTGTTGCCGTTCATTATCAGCTTCCTGATATGGGCAAATCTGTGGTTCGGCTGGTCGTTCGTGATTGCGGCAGCGCTCTTTGTACTGAGCGGGATTTATCTGCTTAAAATGCCGTTCCCTGACAGCCAGGCGGCGAAAAAAGAGGAAGCCCCTACGGCACAGGCGGAAACAGCCGTCCGGCCACAGGCTAATAAGCTGGATATGGTGATCTTCACCCTGTACGGTTATATCGGCATGGCGACCTTCTATCTGGTCAGCCAATGGCTGGCGCAGTACGGCCAGTTCGTCGTCGGCCTGCCCTATGCCTCGGCGATTAAACTGCTTAGCATCTATACCGTCGGCTCGCTGGTCTGCGTCTTTGTAACTGCCGCCTTCGTCAAAGAGGTGTTTAGCTCGGCCATTGCGATGATTATTTATACTGGCCTGTCGATGATTTCGCTGCTGTTGGTGTGCCTGTTCCCGACGCCGATGATGGTGACCGGCTTTGCTTTTGTCATCGGCTTTGCCGCCGCTGGCGGAGTGCTGCAGCTGGGTGCGACAATCATGGCGATGAGCTTCCCGAATGGAAAAGGCAAAGCAACCGGCATCTTCTACACTGCCGGCAGTATCGCCAGCTTCACGATCCCGTTGATCACCGCAAAGCTTTCGCAGATCAGTATTGCCAGCATTATGTGGTTTGATTTTCTGATCGCCGTTATCGGCTTTGTGATCGCCCTGTACATCGGCTATCGTCAACTGCAGGCTCGGGCGGCGCAAAAAGTATCACGCACCGCAGTCACCGCCTGAAGTACAACGCGAAAAATAATGGATACCTACATGACAAATGCAGTAACCGTAAAGAACATCACCTTTCAGGAAGGGGAAACCCTCATTTGTGTACCGCTGATCGGTAAAACCCTGGATGAGATACTGGGTAACGCCCACGGCCTGGTCGATGCCGGCGCTGATATTATCGAATGGCGCGTTGACCACTTTGCCCAGGTCAGAGAGATGGCCCAGGTGATGGCCGCGCTGGCGGAAATCCGTGGCGCGCTGAAAGCGCTTCCGCTGCTGTTTACCTTCCGCAGTAAGAAAGAAGGTGGCGAAACCGAGCTCAGCGACGAAGCCTATTTTGCGCTCAACCGCGAGGCCGCACGCAGTGGACTGGTTGATGTTATCGATATCGAACTGTTCAATGATGAAGCGCAGATCCGCGCGCTGGTTGACGATGCGCATGCCGCGGGCGTCAAGGTGATCATGAGTAATCATGATTTCCATAAGACCCCCGCTCAGGAAGATATTATCTATCGCCTGCGCCGCATGCAGGATCTGGGGGCCGATCTGCCGAAGATCGCGGTGATGCCGCAGTCGCCGCAGGACGTACTCACCTTGCTCGCCGCCACGCTGACCATGAAAGAGAAGTATGCGACGCGTCCGCTGATCACCATGTCGATGGGCAAATCCGGTGGCGTTAGCCGGGTCACCGGGCGCTTGTTCGGTTCGGCGATGACCTTCGGTACCGTTGGTCAGGCCTCCGCGCCGGGGCAGATCGCCATCGCTAAGCTGCGTGAAGTGATGGATATTCTCTCCTGATATCCGGATGGCCCGGAGGTCACATCCGGGCCATCCGTTAACAGATCTTCTGGCTGTCGTGGATAACCACATTTTTAAATGACTCCAGCGCCGGAGAGAGCCCCTTGTCTTTCATGGTCGCCAGATAGATATAGCGGGGGGGGATGGTGTTTTTAATCTTCAGGATATGGACGTTGTAATAGGAGAGCGCGGTGATGCGCGGCATAATCGCGATCCCGTAGTCAATACTCACCAGCCCGGCCATCGCCGTATCCTCATCCACATAGCAGGCGATCTCCGGCACCAGCTTTTGCTGCATAAATACATTATCGATAAACGGACGTAAGCCGCTATTTTCTGAAAAATAGATATACGGATAATGAATCGTCTCCACCAGATCGACTTCATGTTCATATAGCCGGGCCAGCGGATGATCCTTTGCCGTGACCACCACCAGTTCCTGCTGGATCACCGGAATAAAATCGATATCGGGTTCATCGGCAATATAAGAGCAGATCGCCAGATCGACTTTTCCGGCCTTCAGCTCCTGCAACAGCGTCAGCGATGTCCCTTGAGTAAAAGAAAAAGTCACATTGTGACATTCAGGTGAAAGAGAATATTTATTAATTAACTGTGGAACAACATACTCCCCCATCGTGTAAATAAAGGCGATGCGAATATTCTCTTTATTCTCAGCGCCATTTTTTTGCAATATCATGCGTCCGTTCTCCAGCGAGGCCAGCGCATCTTCAACATACGGCAAAAAACGCTTGCCGTTTTGGGTAATTTTTACGTTCCGCCCCTGTCTGGCGAATAGCGCGACCCCTAACTCCTTCTCCAGCTCCGATATCGCGTGGCTTAGCGAGGGCTGGGTGATGCACAGACTGGAGGCGGCTTCGGTGTAATGCTCAGTTTCAGACAGACGTTTAAAATAATAAAGTTGCTTTAGGTTCATTATTTTTACCCGTATAATATAAGAATAAATGCACTGACGCTAATATACCATGCAAGCCACCAATAATGCGCATGAACGGGTAAATATCGGCGTTACATCAAATATTATTTGACGAAGGGCATGAATGTGCCACAAGGCATTGCCATTCATAGATACTACCTATAGCTCCTGGAGATATTTTTGCATATTAGAATATATGCAAAAATATTTTAAACTTTAAAGGAACTCGCTATGAGTATGTCAAACTCTCAGGAAGTCCTCACTTCCACATCGGGGGCGAAAAAAAGAAGCCGCGTACGGATAGTTATTCTGCTGCTACTTTCCGTCGGAACGATGATCAATTATCTCGACCGTACCATCCTGGGTATTGTAGCGCCACAGTTAAGCAAAGAAATCCATATCGATCCGGCGATGATGGGCATCATCTTCTCCGCCTTCGCCTGGACTTATGCGCTGGCGCAGATCCCCGGCGGGATGTTTTTAGACCGCTTTGGCAACAAAGTGACCTATGCCCTGTCAATTTTCTTCTGGTCGCTGTTTACCCTGCTGCAAAGTTTCACCCTCGGCCTAAAATCCCTGCTGCTTCTGCGCCTGGGACTCGGCGTCAGCGAAGCGCCCTGCTTTCCGGCCAACAGCCGCATCGTCAGCACCTGGTTCCCTCAGCATGAGCGCGCGCGGGCAACGGCAACGTATACAGTTGGTGAATATATAGGGCTGGCCGCTTTCTCGCCGCTGTTATTTTTAATTCTCGAACATCATGGCTGGAGAACGCTTTTTTTCCTCACCGGCGGATTAGGTATTTTATTTACTTTAGTGTGGTGGCGTTTTTATCATGAACCGCATGAATCGCACACGGCTAATCAAGCGGAGCTGGAGTATATCGGCGCAAACAGCATTAACAATAAAATCCAGAACGTTCCATTTAACTGGCGTGACGCCAGACGCCTGCTGGGCTGTCGCCAGATCCTCGGCGCCAGCCTGGGTCAGTTCGCCGGCAACACCACACTGGTCTTTTTCCTGACGTGGTTTCCCAGCTACCTCGCCAACGAGCGCCATCTTCCATGGCTGCACGTCGGCTTCTTCGCCACCTGGCCCTTCCTTGCCGCCGCGATTGGCATCCTCTTCGGCGGCTGGATCTCCGACCGGTTGTTGAAGCGAACCGGCTCCGTCAACATCAGTCGAAAGTTACCAATAATTTCCGGTTTATTGCTGTCCAGCTGTATTATCGCGGCGAATTGGGTAAGCGCCAATAGCACCGTAATTATTATCATGTCGGTGGCTTTTTTTGGCCAGGGGATGGTCGGTCTGGGCTGGACCTTAATTTCTGATATTGCCCCGGAAAATATGGCAGGCCTCACCGGCGGCATATTTAATTTCTGTGCCAATATGGCCTCGATTATCGCACCACTGATAATTGGTGTGATTATTTCCGCCACGGGTAATTTCTTTTACGCGCTGATCTACGTCGGCCTGACGGCGCTGATTGGGGTGATTGCCTACATTTTTATCATCGGCGACATTAAGCGTATCGAACTCAAGTAGGCCTGGTCGCCCCGGCGATGCCGGGGCGAGTAGTCAGATATCCTTCACCTTGCTGGTCAAAAACAGCGTCACCAGCGAAATGGCCGCGATCGTCCAGTAGACGCTGGCGTGACCATAGCTCTGGGACAGCGCCCCCTGCATCACGCCGGCAAGGATCACGCCGGTGGAAATACTGTTGGTGAACAGGGTGGTCGCCGCTCCCGCCCGTCCCGGCATTAAATCCTGGAACCACAGCATGCCTATCCCGGCGATAATGCCGATAAAGATGGCATTGAACAGCTGCAGAGCCAGCAGCGCCGTGCGACCATGAAACAGGATCAGTCCGGCATAAAACAGCACGCCGGCGGCCACCGCCGCCACCATCATTTTACGTTTGCCAAAGCGCTTTACGTAGTAGCCGGCGAGGATCATCGCCGGTATCTCCAGCCCGGCGGCAGTGCCCATCAGGATCCCGGCCAGGCTGTCGGGAAGCGCGAGATCGCTGCTGATCCACAGCGGCATATCAATGATGTACATGGTGTTGCAGGTCCACATCAGGGTGGAGGCGATAAACAGCATACGCACGTTCTTGTCCTGCCAGCCGCCGGCCTGCGCTAGCGCCGCCGCCTCCTCCGAGGGCTGTTCCACACGCGGAACCGAAGGCAGTTTGATGGCAATCAGAGCGAGGCTAATGACAAAAATGCCCGCCGCAATGGAGAACATGGTGGTGAAGCCATAGTTGAGCGCCAGCATAAAGGCCAGCGGCGGGCCAATCACCCAAGCCAGCGACAGCTGGGCGCGCATGACCGAGCTGAACATCACCACTTCCCGCGCCGAGCTGTCGGCGTACTCCCGCGCCAGCGCGAAGAGCTGCGGCATGGCCGCGTTGGCAATGGATGCCAGCATCACGCCGCAGGTGATCAGCGTCAGATAGTGGCGGTTGAAGGCAAACAGCAGCGCATTACCCACCGCCATCAGACAGCAGAACATAATCAACCGCCGCCGGTCGCCGCGGCTATCGGAGCGCTTGGCCAGCCACAGGCTAACCAGGATCCCGGCGATGGCGTTTACGGTATAGAACAGGCCCACCCAGAACGGTTGCGCCCCCACTTCGCGGCTGAGAAACAAACTCAACGTCGGCGCCTGCAACGCGCCCGCCACGCCCATCATAAAAGCAACCAGCATAAAGGCGGCATAGACGCCGTTAAGCCGTCGTCCCATCGTCATCAACCACAGCATGGAATGTCCTTAACACACGCGAAGAAAACGAAAAAAGCCAGCAGAGGCTTTCTGCTGGCGGGTGATTCTATACTCTATGGATTTCATGCTGCAGGACAAAACGGTTAACCATTTTGCGCCGCGCTCGCGCTGGCCCTGAAAAGGTGAGTCCCGTAGAGGCGAATCACGCAGCCAGAACATACGGCCCAGGAAGCATCGACAGCGCACCTGCAGTTTGAAAAACGACGAGTATAACACCAATACTCAGTCACACATGATGTCTGCAAGTCAATGATCAGAGGTCGTTGACGTCACTCCCCACTGCATCAGTTCCCCCAGAATTTCCTGCTGTCGTCCTGCCATCAGGCGGGCCAGCCAGGACGCTTCCTGCGTCGCAGAAAAGTAGCGTTGGTAGAACGATTTTGCGGTAGACCTCATCATATTCACCTCCTCGCTTCATCGGGATTCATTATTGGCTTAATATAGGAAGTAATAAATTGCTGAGTTTTGCGCAGGAGTTCCCCTTTTATGTCTTCCGGCCGTCTGCAACAACAGTTCATTCGCCTATGGCAGTGCTGCGACGGCAAGTCGCAGGAGACCACCCTTAACGAGCTGGCGGAAATGCTGAGCTGCTCGCGCCGCCATATGCGCACCCTGCTCAATATGATGGAGTCCCGCGGCTGGCTGACCTGGGAAGCGGAGGCAGGCCGCGGCAAGCGTTCGCGGCTAACCTTTCTCTATACCGGCCTCGCCCTGCAGCAGCAACGTGCCGAAGATCTCCTTGAGCAGGATCGCATCGATCAGCTGGTGCAGTTGGTCGGCGATAAGGCTGCCGTCCGCCAGATGCTGGTCTCGCATCTCGGCCGCAGCTTCCGCCAGGGGCGGCACATCCTGCGCGTGCTCTACTATCGTCCGATGAAGAATTTGCTGCCAGGTAGCGCGCTGCGGCGTTCGGAAACGCATATTGCCCGGCAAATATTCAGCGCCCTGACGCGGGTAAATGAGGAAAATGGGGAACTGGAAGCCGATATTGCCCACCACTGGCAGCAGCTGACCCCCACCCACTGGCGCTTTTTCCTCCGTCCCGGCATCCATTTTCACCATGGCCGTGAGCTGGAGATGGCGGATGTGATCGCCTCTCTGCAGCGCAGCAATGCCCTGCCGCTCTATTCACATATCGAACGCATCGAATCGCCCACCGCCTGGACCCTGGATATTCATCTGCGCCAGCCCGACCGCTGGCTGCCCTGGCTGCTGGGGCAGGTGCCGGCGATGGTGCTGCCGCAGGAGTGGCAGACCATGAACCACTTTTCCTCCATGCCGGTCGGCACCGGCCCCTATGCCGTGGTGCGTAACAACCAGAATCAGCTCAAGATCCATGCCTTTGAGGACTATTTTGGCTACCGGGCGCTGATCGATGAGGTGAACGTCTGGGTGCTGCCGGAGATTAGCGAAGAGCCCAACGGCGGCCTGACGCTGCAGGGCAATACCGAAAGCGAAAAAGCGGTAGAGAGTCGCCTGGAAGAGGGCTGCTATTACCTGCTGTTCGACTCGCGAAGCCCGCTGGGGGCCAACGACGCGGTGCGCCGCTGGCTAAGCTATCTGTTTCAGCCCGCCAACCTGCTCTACCATGCGGGCGAACACTACCAGGGCAACTGGTTTCCCGCCTACGGCCTGCTGCCGCGCTGGCATCACGCCAGCAACCACGCCTGCGAGAAGCCGGCGGGGCTGGAGACAGTCACCCTTACCTACTACCGCGATCACGTCGAACATCGGGTGATCGGCGGGATCATGCGCGACCTGCTGGCGGCGCATCAGGTAAAGCTGGAGATCCAGGAGCTGGAGTACGATGCCTGGCATCGCGGCGAGGTGGTCAGCGATATCTGGCTCAACAGCGTGAACTTCACCTTACCGATCGAATTTTCGCTCTTCGCCTATCTGTACGAAGTCCCGCTGATTCAGCGCTGCATTCCCATTGACTGGCAGGCAGACGCCTGCCGCTGGCGAGCAGGAGAGTTTAATCCGGCCACCTGGAGCCAGCGGCTGCTGGCCGGGCAACATATCGTGCCGCTGATCCACCACTGGCTGATGATTCAGGGTCAGCGCAGTATGCGCGGCGTGAGGATGAATACCCTCGGCTGGTTCGATTTTAAATCCGCATGGTTTGCGCCGCCGGAGCCGTAAGCGCTTTCCGTCATCTGACAAAATCATTACACTAAGGCCGTTCTCAACGGGGTGCTAATAAACATACGCAATATCATTCAAGTTGCATCAAGGCAGCAAGCGGGTGAATCCCCTGGAGCATAGATAACTATGTGACTGGGGTGAACGCGCGAAGCTAACGCAGATGCGGCTTGAAGGATGAAGCGTATGGGCTGAGAAAATACCCGTCGAACCTGATCCGGATAACGCCGGCGAAGGGATTTGAGGCTCACTCAAAATCCTTTGCCACCCCTTTTTTCTGAGGTGCAAAGTGTTGAAAAAATTACTCCCGCTGCTGGCGCTGGTCGCCATGCCCGCTTTGGCTAAGCCTGTTCTTACCGTCTATACCTATGACTCCTTCTCTGCCGACTGGGGCCCCGGCCCGGCGGTCAAAAAAGCCTTTGAAGCGGAGTGCGGCTGCGAGCTGAAGTTCGTCGCGCTGGAAGATGGCGTTTCGCTACTGAATCGCCTGCGCATGGAAGGCAAAAACAGCAAGGCCGACGTCGTGCTTGGCCTTGATAACAACCTGCTGGAAGCCGCGGCGCAGAGTAAACTGTTTGCCAAAAGCAACGTACCCGCCAGCGCGGTCAGCGTGCCGGGCGGCTGGGATAATGACACCTTTGTTCCCTACGACTACGGCTATTTCGCCTTCGTCTATGACAAAAACAAACTGGCTAATCCACCGAAGAGCCTGAAAGAGCTGGTCGAGGGGCCGCAAAAATGGCGGGTCATCTATGAAGATCCGCGTACCAGCACCCCGGGACTGGGCCTGCTGCTGTGGATGCAAAAGGTCTATGGCGATCAAGCGCCCGAGGCCTGGCAGAAGCTGGCCGCGAAAACCGTTACCGTCACCAAAGGCTGGAGCGAAGCCTATGGCCTGTTCCTGAAAGGGGAAAGCGACCTGGTGTTGAGCTATACCACCTCGCCGGCCTACCACATGATTGAAGAGAAGAAAGACAACTATGCGGCGGCGAACTTCGCCGAGGGCCACTATCTGCAGGTCGAAGTTGCCGCGCGTACCGCCGCCAGCAAGCAGCCGGAACTGGCGGAAAAATTCCTCAAATTTATGGTATCTCCTGGCTTCCAGAACGCCATCCCTACCGGCAACTGGATGTATCCGGTGACCCAGGTCACCCTGCCGGCCGGGTTTGATACCCTGGTGAAGCCGCAGACCACCCTGTCCTTTACCCCACAGCAGGTCGCCAGCGAGCGTCAAACCTGGATTAGCGCATGGCAACGCGCCGTCAGCCGCTAAACCTTCGCGGGCTGATGCCGGGCCTGTTCGCCGCTACGCTGCTGTGCGCTGTCGCGCTGGCGGCGTTTCTGGCGCTGTGGTTTAGCGCCCCCGGCGCGGGCTGGCAATCGGTCTTCAGCGATAGCTACCTGTGGCATGTGGTCCGCTTCTCCTTCTGGCAGGCGTCGCTGTCAGCGCTGATCTCGGTGGGACCAGCCATCTTTCTCGCCCGCGCGCTTTATCGGCGTCGCTTCCCGGGCCGTACGCTGCTGCTGCGCCTGTGCGCGATGACCCTGATCCTGCCGGTGCTGGTGGCGGTGTTCGGTATCCTCAGCGTCTATGGCCGCCAGGGCTGGCTGGCCTCACTATTTCACGCGCTCGGCTGGCAATGGGAGTTCTCGCCCTACGGTCTGCAGGGCATCCTGCTGGCGCACGTCTTTTTCAATATGCCGATGGCGACCCGCCTGCTGCTGCAGGCGCTGGAGAACATTCCCGGCGAGCAGCGGCAAATTGCCGCCCAGCTTGGCATGCGCGGCTATGCCTTCTTCCGCCTCGTCGAATGGCCGTGGCTGCGCCGGCACATTCCCGCCGTCGCCGCGCTGATTTTTATGCTCTGCTTCGCCAGCTTCGCCACCGTGCTCTCGCTGGGCGGCGGCCCGAAAGCCACCACGATCGAGTTGGCTATCTACCAGGCGCTGAGCTTTGACTACGATCCGGCGCGAGCGGCAATGCTGGCGCTGATCCAGATGCTCTGCTGCCTTGGGCTGGTGCTGCTTAGCCAGCGTCTGAGTAAAGCCGTCGCCATCGGCGTCAGCCATGTGCGCGGCTGGCGCGACCCTGACGATCGCCTGCATAGCCGCCTGAGCGACGGGTTGCTGATCGGCGCCGCCCTGCTGCTGCTGCTCCCGCCGCTGCTGGCGGTCATCGTCGACGGGATCAACCGTAATATGCTGGACGTGCTGGCGCAGCCAGCGCTCTGGCAGGCATTGAGCACCTCTCTACGCATCGCCATCGCCGCCGGGCTATTGAGCGTGACCCTGACGATGATGCTGTTATGGAGCAGCCGGGAGCTGCGCGCTCGCCAGCGGCCGTTGGCCGGGCAGGCAATGGAGCTGAGCGGCATGCTGATCCTTGCGATGCCGGGAATTGTGCTGGCGACCGGCTTCTTCCTGCTGCTCAATAACACTATCGGCCTGCCGGAGTCCGCCGACGGCATCGTCATCTTCACTAATGCCCTGATGGCGATCCCCTATGCGCTGAAAGTACTGGAAAACCCGATGCGCGACATTGCCGCCCGCTACAGCATGCTGTGCCAGTCGCTGGGTATTGAAGGCTTTGCCCGGCTGCGGGTGGTCGAGCTTCGCGCTCTCCGGCGCCCGCTGGCCCAGGCGCTCGCCTTCGCCTGCGTACTGTCGATTGGCGATTTCGGCGTGGTGGCACTGTTCGGCAACGAGGCGTTCCGCACCCTGCCTTTCTATCTGTACCAGCAGATAGGCGCCTACCGCAGCCAGGACGGGGCCGTCACCGCCCTGCTCCTGCTGCTGCTCTGTTTCTTGTTGTTTACGCTGATTGAAAAACTTCCGGGGCGTGATGCTAAAACTCAATGATGTGACCTGGCTATACCAGCATCTGCCGATGCGCTTCACCCTCGACGTCGCGCGCGGGGAGCGCATCGCGGTGCTCGGTCCCAGCGGCGCCGGAAAGAGCACCCTGCTGAATCTGATCGCCGGGTTTCTGCCACCCGCCAGCGGCAGCCTGCTGATTAACGGCGAGGCGCATAACGCGACGCCGCCGGCGCAGCGTCCGGTCTCGATGTTGTTTCAGGAGAATAACCTGTTTAACCATCTGACCATTCGACAAAATATCAGCCTCGGGATCCACCCAGGCCTTAAACTGAGCCGCGAGCAGCAGGCGCAGGTCACGGCGATAGCTGGACAGATGGGAATTGATGCGCTGCTGGAACGTCTGCCCGGCGAGCTCTCCGGCGGTCAGCGGCAGCGCGCGGCGCTGGCCCGCTGTCTGGTGCGCCAGCAGCCGGTGCTGCTGCTGGATGAACCCTTCTCGGCGCTCGATCCGGCACTGCGCCAGGAGATGCTGTCCCTGGTCGCCGATGTCTGCGAGCAGCAGCAGCTCACCCTGCTGATGGTCTCCCACAGCGTAGAGGACGCCGCGCGCATCGCGCCGCGCTCGATGGTGGTCGCCGAAGGGCGCATTGTCTGGGATGGCGCCACCGCCGAGCTGTTAAGCGGCCACAGCAGCGCCTCGCATTTGATGGGGATCAGCGCGCGATGACTTTGTGCAGGATCGCCAGATAGACCGGCATCAGCGGATGGCGGAAGACAAATGTTAACGCTGTAGCCGCCAGCGCGACCATCAGCGGCGACAGCCACAGCAGTCGGCCGCGCGGCAGCCAGCGGGTCAGCCGATCGCCTGAGGTTTTCGCGCTCCGCCACAGCCGCCAGCACAGCCATCCCGCCAGCCAGGCCAGCAGCGCCGCCCCCAATAGCAGCCATTTAAAGCTGGCGCTGTTTTCATCAGCCGGAATATCAATCGCCGCCCCGGCGAGGATGCCCGGAAGGAAATAGAGCGGCGGCCAGAGCAGGCAGCCGATAATATTCGGTAGCACGAACTTGGCCACCGGCAGGTCGAGCATCCCGGCGACCATTGGCACCAGCGGACGCGTCGGTCCGACAAAGCGGCCAATCAGAATGGTGATCATGCTGTGCTGATGCAGCGCATGCTCGGTTTTCTCCAGCAGGGCGCGGTTTTTCTTCATAAACGACCAGCGGTGCAACGGCTTCTTAAAGCGCCAGCCGAGCCAGAATGAGATCCAGTCGCCCAGCAGGCAGCCGACAATCCCCGCCAGCCACGCCTGCCAGAAGTTAACTTCGCCGCCGCCGATGAGCGCCCCAAGGCCAGCCATCATCACCGTGCCGGGTAAGATAAGCCCCACCAGCGCCAGCGACTCGAGAAAGGCCACCAGCATCACGGCTAACAATGAGTAGACCGTGGATTGGGTAATAAAGTGTTCGAGCAATGCTTGCATAATATACCCGGTTAAAAAACGAAGCCCGGATTCTCCGAAGCCATCGCGCCGTCGTCAAGCCATCAATTGTCTTAATAGTTTACTGGCTGTGACATTTAAGCGGGTCATCATTTCACTTTCTTTACTTTTTATTCACAACCCGCGCGGAATTCGCTCGGGCTGGCCCCGGTGCATTTTTTAAACACGCGGGAAAAATAGAGCTGATCTTCGAAGCCGACGTTGCGCCCAACGGTGGCGATCGGCATCCGCGTGGTGCTGAGCAACAGTTTGGCCTGGCTGATGCGCTGATCCTCCCGCCAGCCGAGGACGCTGACCCCCAGCTGCTGGCGGAACAGGTGCGACAGCCGCGAGGGCGACAGGCAAACGTGTTGGGCGACGCTGGCGATATCAAAATGGCTGTCCGCCAGATGGTCGCTGATGTACTGGCAGGCGTCGCGCACCCGGTTGTCCAGCGGCGGATGCAGCGATTCGTTGATCGCCTCCATGCGCCGCAGCAGCAGCTGTTCCAGCAGGTTTATCGCCAACAGTTCGGAATAGCGCCCAGCCCCCTGCCCGGCATCAACGATCTGGCCGAACAGCTCGCCAAAGCGCGCCTGCCACTGTTCATCCGGACGAAAAAAGCCGGTCTGGGCAAAAATCGTTGGCCAGTTGAGCCACTCGTGCCAGTAGGCGCGCGGGCGGAAGTAGACCCACTGGTGATACCACTCGCTGGCGTCGGGATGGCGGCCATAGTGATGAATTTCCCCGGGCGGGAACAGCAGCATATCGCCCGGCCGGCAGACAAACTGTTCGCCGTGGTTGTTGATCACCCCCTCGCCGCGGATCGTCAGATTGAGAATATAGCCTTTCATACCCAGCGGGCGGTCGATAAAGAAATCCAGGTATCCCTGCGCCTCAATCGGCGTCAGGCCGGTAACCAGATGAGCGTTAAAAGAGTAGCCCGGCAGCAGCGGATCATTTTGCGTTTCGGCCATACGCGTGGTTCTCCCCGAAGGTATCAGTGGCACCAATTGTCCATATTCATCATTTTATCGCTCTCGGCCCTGTCGCGACTGCGACGGCGGTGGGAATTTGGCGAAAAACCCGCACAGCAAGCGAAAAAAGCGCCAGTAGCGTGCATTCCACCGTGATATGCCGGGTAACAAAAGTGTCTATAAATACGGCAGAAAAGTCCACATCGAATATTTGCACGGCGTCACACTTTGCAAGGTAACAGCAAAATAATCCATAAGATTAGCGAATCCGGCCTGACGGATTTTGCCGGGGATATCTACTGTTGCTGCATGAATGATTTCTGCATGGAGTAACAAGATGGCAATTGCGATTGGCCTCGACTTTGGTAGTGACTCAGTCCGCGCTCTGGCGGTGGAATGCGCGTCCGGCGCAGAGCTGGCGACCAGCGTGGAGTGGTATCCGCGCTGGCGGGAAGGACAGTATTGCGATGGCGCTAACAACCGCTTCCGCCATCACCCGCGAGATTACATCGAGTCCATGGAAGCGGCGCTGAAAAGCGTGCTCGCTTCGCTGAGCGCCGAACAGCGCGCCGACGTCGTGGGCATTGGCGTCGACAGCACCGGCTCAACTCCGGCTCCCGTCGATGCCGAGGGCAACGTGCTGGCGCTGCGCGAAGAATTCGCTGACAACCCTAACGCCATGTTTGTCCTGTGGAAGGATCACACCGCGGTCGAGGAAGCCGAGGCGATCACCCGCCTGTGCCACCAGCCGGGCAAAGAGGATTACTCGCGCTATATCGGCGGGATCTACTCCAGCGAATGGTTCTGGGCCAAAATCCTCCACGTCACCCGCGAAGATAGCGCTGTCGCCCAGGCAGCCGCCTCGTGGGTAGAGCTTTGCGACTGGGTGCCCGCCCTGCTCTCCGGTACTACGCGTCCGCAGGATCTGCGCCGCGGCCGCTGCAGCGCCGGACATAAATCGCTGTGGCATGAGAGCTGGGGCGGTCTGCCGCCGGCCAGCTTCTTCGATGAGCTTGATCCCATCATCAACCAGCATCTGGCCTGGCCGCTGTTCACCGATACCTGGACGGCCGATGTGCCGGTCGGCACGCTGAGCGCAGAGTGGGCCCAGCGCCTGGGTCTGCCGCAGAGTGTGGCCATCTCCGGCGGCGCCTTTGACTGCCACATGGGCGCCGTTGGCGCCGGCGCGCAGCCTAACGCGCTGGTGAAAGTCATCGGCACCTCCACCTGCGACATTCTGATCGCCGATAAAGAAAGCGTCGGCGAGCGCACGGTCAAAGGCATCTGCGGCCAGGTCGACGGCAGCGTGGTTCCACACTTTATCGGCATGGAGGCAGGCCAGTCCGCCTTCGGCGATATTTACGCCTGGTTTGGCCGCATTCTCGGCTGGCCGCTGGAGCAGCTGGCTCAGCAGCAGCCGGCGTTGCGCGAGCAAATCAAAGCCAGTCAAAAACAGTTACTGCCGGCGCTCACCGAAGCCTGGGCCAACAATCCATCGCTGGAGCATCTGCCGGTGGTGCTCGACTGGTTCAACGGCCGCCGCACGCCGAATGCCAACCAGCGCCTGAAAGGGGTGATCACCGACCTTAACCTGGCCACCGACGCGCCGGCGCTGTTCGGCGGTCTGATCGCCGCCACCGCCTTCGGCGCTCGCGCCATTATGGAGTGCTTCACCGAGCAGGGGATCCCGGTTAACAACGTCATGGCGCTTGGCGGTATCGCGCGGAAAAACCAGGTCATCATGCAGGCCTGCTGCGACGTGCTGAACCGTCCGCTGCAGATTGTCGCCTCCGATCAGTGCTGCGCGCTGGGGGCGGCTATCTTCGCCGCCGTCGCCGCCGGCGTCTATGAGGATATTCCAGCCGCCCAACAGCGGATGGCAAGCCAGGTGGAAACTACCCTGCAGCCGCGTCCGGCGCAGGCACAGCGTTTCGAACAACTCTATCAGCGCTACCAGCAATGGTCGGTCAGCGCGGAACAACACTATCTCCCTTCGGCTGCAAAGGCGGAAAAAGCCCCGCAATCTCAGGCAGCGCTCACCCATTAAGGATACGAAAATGACGATTTTTGATAACTATGAAGTATGGTTCGTTATTGGCAGCCAACATCTGTACGGCCCGGAAGCCCTGCGCCAGGTGACGAAGCATGCCGAACATGTGGTGAACAGCCTGAATGCGGAAGCCAAACTGCCGTGCAAACTGGTCCTTAAGCCGCTGGGCACCACCCCGGACGAGATCACCCATATCTGCCGCGACGCCAACTACGATGACAAATGCGCCGGGTTAGTGGTCTGGCTGCATACCTTCTCGCCGGCAAAAATGTGGATCAACGGCCTGACCATCCTCAATAAGCCGCTGCTGCAGTTCCATACTCAGTACAACGCCGCGCTGCCGTGGGACAGCATTGATATGGACTTTATGAACCTGAACCAGACCGCGCACGGCGGCCGCGAGTTCGGCTTCATCGGCGCCCGCATGCGCCAACAGCACAGCGTGGTCACCGGCCACTGGCAGGATAAAGAGGCCCACCAGCGTATCGGCGGCTGGATGCGTCAGGCGGTCTCCAAACAGGATACCCGTCATCTGAAAGTGTGCCGTTTCGGCGATAACATGCGCGAAGTGGCGGTGACCGACGGCGATAAAGTCGCCGCGCAGATTAAGTTTGGCTTCTCGGTGAACACCTGGGCGGTCGGCGATCTGGTGCAGGTGGTGAACAGCATCAGCGACGGCGATATCAGCGCCCTGGTCGATGAATATGAGAGCAGCTACCGTCTGACCCCGGCGGCGCAGGTTCACGGCGAGAAGCGCCAGAACGTGCTGGACGCCGCGCGCATTGAGCTGGGGATGAAACGCTTCCTCGAACAGGGCGGTTTCCACGCCTTTACCACCACCTTTGAAGATCTCCACGGCCTGAAACAGCTCCCGGGTCTCGCCGTACAGCGCCTGATGCAGCAGGGCTACGGCTTTGCCGGCGAGGGCGACTGGAAAACCGCCGCTCTGCTTCGCATCATGAAGGTGATGTCAACTGGTCTGCAGGGCGGCACCTCCTTTATGGAGGATTACACCTACCACTTCGACAATGGTAACGATCTGGTGCTCGGCTCGCACATGCTGGAAGTGTGCCCGACGATCGCCACCGCCGAGAAACCGATCCTCGACGTTCAGCCGCTGGGCATCGGCGGCAAAGCGGATCCAGCGCGCCTGATCTTCAATACTCAAACCGGCCCGGCGATCGTCGCCAGCCTGATCGACCTGGGAGACCGCTTCCGTCTGCTGGTCAATACCATCGAAACCGTCCCAACGCCGCACGATCTGCCGAAGCTGCCGGTGGCCAACGCCCTGTGGAAAGCGCAGCCGGATCTGCGTACCGCGTCGGAAGCCTGGATCATCGCCGGCGGCGCGCACCATACCGTCTTCAGCCATGCGCTGAACCTCGACGATATGCGCCAGTTCGCCGAGCTGCATGATATCGAGCTGACCGTCATCGACAACGATACCCGTCTGCCGTCCTTCAAGGACGCGCTGCGCTGGAATGAAGTGTATTACGGTTCAAAACGCTAAGAGGCCGTCCCCTCACCCTTCCCCTCTCCCCGTTGGGGAGAGGGGACCGACCGGGCGCCATGCCGCCTTTCTCCCTCTCCCGCCGGGAGAGGGTCGGGGTGAGGGATACCCGACTCGCCTGCTATTCGGAGCACACTATGTTAGAAGATCTTAAACGCCAGGTGCTGGAAGCTAACCTGGCTCTGCCAAAGCATAATCTGGTGACCTTAACCTGGGGCAACGTCAGCGCCGTCGACCGCGAGAAAGGGGTGTTCGTGATCAAACCCTCCGGCGTGGATTACCGCGTGATGACCGCCGACGATATGGTGGTGGTCAGTCTGGAGAGCGGCGAAGTGGTAGAGGGTAATAAAAAGCCCTCGTCGGATACCCCGACCCATCGCCTGCTGTATCAGGCTTTCCCGACGCTGGGCGGCATTGTGCATACCCATTCGCGCCACGCCACCATCTGGGCGCAGGCCGGGCAATCTATTCCCGCGACCGGCACTACCCATGCCGACTACTTTTATGGCCCGGTGCCCTGCACCCGGTTAATGACTGATGCGGAGATCAACGGCGACTATGAGTGGGAAACCGGCAACGTGATTGTCGAAACCTTCCGCCAGCAGCGAATCGACCCGGCGCAGATGCCCGGCGTGCTGGTCCATTCCCACGGCCCGTTCGCCTGGGGCAAGAACGCCGAAGACGCGGTGCATAACGCCATCGTGCTGGAAGAGATCGCCTATATGGGGATTTTCTGCCGCCAGCTGGCGCCGCAGCTGCCGGCTATGCAGCAGACCCTGCTGGATAAGCACTATCTGCGTAAGCATGGGGCCAAAGCCTACTACGGCCAATAATCACCCTGCTCGCGCTGCGCTTAGCAGGGCCAAGGCTCTGCGCCATCTGGTAACCGGGATAAGGCGCAAGCCGCAATCCGGGGCAACATTAGCGCCGAACACCTGTATAAAACCCCAGCGCCCCTCATGAAACCAGGCTATAATCAGGCCTGGTTTTTTATCGGCGAGAATACCCGTGACCCAGCCACGAGCAGGATTTTTACTCACCCGTCACTGGCGGGACACTCCGCAGGGCACCGAGCTCTCCTTCTGGCTGGCCACCGACGACGGTCCGCTGCAGGTAACCCTCCCGCCGCAGGAGTCCGTCGCCTTTATTCCCGAAGCGCAGCGGGCGCAGGCTGAACGGCTGCTGCAGGGGGAGAAAGGGCTCCGCTTCGCCCCGCTGGCCCTGAAAGATTTCCACCGTCAGCCAATTGTTGGCCTCTACTGCCGCGCCCATCGCCAGTTGATGCGTCTGGAGAAGATGCTCCGCGACAGCGGCGTCACCGTTTACGAAGGCGATATCCGCCCGCCGGAGCGCTATCTGATGGAGCGCTTTATCACCGCCCCGGTGTGGGTGGAAGGCGAAACGCGCGGCTCGCAGCTGGTCAACGCGCGCATGAAGCCGAACCCTGACTATCGTCCGCCGCTGAAATGGGTGTCGCTGGATATCGAAACCAGCCGCCACGGCGAGCTGTACTGCATCGGTCTGGAAGGCTGCGGCCAGCGGGTGGTCTACATGCTGGGCCCCGAACCGGAAACGCCGCCAGACGTCGACTTCGAGCTGGTCTTCATCGCCAGCCGTCCCCTGCTGCTGGAAAAGCTTAACGCCTGGTTTGCCGAACACGACCCCGACGTGCTGATCGGCTGGAACGTAGTGCAGTTCGATCTGCGCGTTCTGCAAAAGCACGCCGAACGCTATCGTATCCCGCTGCGGCTCGGCCGCGGCAACAGCGAGCTGGAGTGGCGTGAGCACGGCTTTAAGAACGGCGTCTTTTTCGCCCAGGCCAACGGGCGGCTGATTATCGACGGCATCGACGCGCTAAAATCGGCGTTCTGGAATTTCTCCTCCTTTTCGCTGGAGGCGGTGGCCCGCGAGCTGCTGGGAGAAGGCAAAGCCATCGACAACCCATGGGATCGGATGGATGAGATCGATCGCCGCTTTCATGAAGACAAACCGGCGCTGGCCATCTATAACCTGCAGGATTGCGAGCTGGTGACGCGGATCTTCCACAAAACGGAGATCATGCCGTTTTTGCTCGAACGGGCGACGGTCAACGGTCTGCCCGCCGACCGCCACGGCGGCTCGGTCGCCGCCTTCAGCCATCTCTATTTCCCGCGCATGCACCGCCTGGGCTACGTGGCGCCGAATCTCGGCGACGTACCGCCGCAGGCGAGCCCCGGCGGCTACGTGATGGACTCCCGCCCCGGCCTGTATGACTCGGTGCTGGTGCTGGACTATAAAAGCCTGTATCCGTCGATTATTCGTACCTTTTTAATCGATCCGGTCGGCCTGGTTGAAGGGCTGGCGCAACCCGATGACCAGCACAGTATCGAGGGCTTCCTCGGCGCCCGCTTCTCGCGAGATAAGCACTGCCTGCCGGGGATTGTCAGCCAGATCTGGCACGGCCGGGATGAAGCCAAACGCCAGCACAATAAGCCGCTCTCCCAGGCGCTGAAGATCATTATGAACGCCTTTTACGGCGTGCTGGGGACCAGCGCCTGCCGCTTCTTCGACCCGCGTCTCGCCTCGTCGATCACCATGCGCGGCCATGCGATCATGCGCCAGACCAAAGCGTTAATTGAAGCCAAAGGCTATGACGTTATCTACGGCGATACCGACTCCACCTTCGTCTGGCTGAAGCGCCCGCATAGCGAAGCCCAGGCGGCGGAGATCGGCCGCGAGCTGGTCAGCGATGTCAACGCCTGGTGGGCGCAGGAGCTTAGCAAAAGCCAGCTTACCAGCGCCCTGGAGCTGGAGTATGAAACCCACTTCTGCCGCTTTTTAATGCCGACGATCCGCGGCGCCGATACCGGCAGCAAGAAGCGCTATGCCGGGATGATTCAGGAGGGCGATGCCCAGCGCATGGTGTTTAAGGGGCTGGAGACGGTACGCACCGACTGGACGCCGCTGGCCCAGCAGTTTCAACAGGAGTTATACCTGCGCATCTTCCGCAACCAGCCGTATCAGGATTATGTGCGGGAGACTATCGCCAGGCTGATGAACGGCGAGCTCGACGAACAGTTGGTTTATCGCAAACGCCTGCGCCGGCCGCTGGCGGAGTATCAGCGCAACGTACCGCCGCACGTGCGCGCCGCCCGGCTTGCCGATGAACACAACCTGAAGCTTGGGCGGGCGCAGCAGTATCAGCAGCGCGGCACCATCAAATACGTCTGGACCACCAGCGGCACGGAGCCGGTGGATTACCAGCAGTCGCCGCTCGATTACGATCACTATTTAACAAAGCAGTTGCAGCCGGTGGCGGAAGGGATCCTGCCCTTCGTCAACGATGACTTTGCTACAATAGTGACAGGACAGTTGGGGCTATTTTGATTTTTTGTCACCCATTCCACGGGCACGAAAGCCTAAAAATGAAGCGTGAGGAGAACGTGACGAACGTTCTGCCATCCAGTAATATAGCGCCCTTTCCATTCCTGGCCCCAATTTTGACGCATCTCCGATTGTTCATGGAGATGATCAACTATTGCCTGCAATTAAAGAACTAAAGAGCCGAACATATATGCCTTTTACACTTGGTCAACGCTGGATTAGCGACACAGAGAGCGAACTAGGATTAGGGACGGTGGTAGCGCTGGATGCGCGCATGGTCACTCTCCTTTTCCCCGCCATCGGCGAAAACCGTCTGTACTCTCGCAACGATTCCCCGATCACCCGCGTAATGTTTAACCCGGGCGACACCATCACCAGCCATGAAGGCTGGCAGCTCCACGTTGACAAAGTGAATGAAGAGAACGGGCTGCTGTCCTACACTGGCACCCGCCTGGACACCCAGGAAGCGAACGTCACCCTGCGTGAAGTGCTGCTCGACAGCAAACTGGTATTCAGCAAACCGCAGGACCGCCTGTTCGCCGGCCAAATCGACCGCATGGATCGCTTTGCCCTGCGCTACCGCGCGCGCAAGTTCCAGAGCGAACAGTACCGCATGCCGTGGAGCGGCCTGCGCGGCCAGCGCACCAGCCTGATCCCGCACCAGCTGCATATTGCCCACGATGTGGGCCGTCGTCACGCGCCGCGCGTCCTGCTGGCCGATGAAGTGGGCTTAGGTAAAACCATTGAAGCCGGGATGATCCTGCACCAGCAGCTGCTCTCCGGCGCCGCAGAGCGCGTGCTGATCGTGGTCCCGGAAACCCTCCAGCACCAGTGGCTGGTGGAGATGCTGCGCCGTTTCAACCTGCGTTTCTCGCTGTTCGACGACGAGCGCTACGCCGAAGCGCAGCACGATGCCTACAATCCGTTCGAAACCGAACAGCTGGTGATCTGCTCTTTAGACTTCGTGCGTCGCAGCAAGCAGCGCCTGGAGCACCTGTGCGACGCCGAGTGGGACCTGATGGTGGTCGACGAAGCGCACCACCTGGTGTGGAGCGAAGAGGCGCCGAGCCGTGAATATCAGGCTATTGAACAGCTGGCTGAGCGCGTGCCGGGTATCCTGCTGCTGACCGCGACGCCGGAACAGCTGGGAATGGAGAGCCATTTTGCGCGCCTGCGTCTGTTGGATCCGAACCGCTTCCACGATTTTGAACAGTTTGTCGAAGAACAGCAGAACTACCGTCCGGTGGCCGACGCCGTCGCGCTGCTGCTGGCGGGCAACAAGCTGAGCGATAGCGAACTCAATACCCTGGGCGATCTGATCGGCGAGCAGGATATCGAGCCGCTGCTGCAGGCCGCCAACAGCGATCGCGAAGATGCCCAGGCCGCGCGCCAGGAGCTGATCTCGATGCTGATGGACCGCCACGGCACCAGCCGCGTGCTGTTCCGTAATACCCGTAACGGCGTCAAAGGTTTCCCGAAACGCGAGCTGCACACCATTCGTCTGCCGCTGCCGACCCAGTACCAGACGGCCATCAAAGTGTCCGGCATTATGGGCGCGCGCAAAACCGCGGAAGAGCGCGCGCGCGACATGCTCTATCCGGAGCAGATCTATCAGGAATTTGAAGGTGATACCGGTACCTGGTGGAACTTCGACCCGCGCGTCGAGTGGCTGATGGGCTACCTGACCAGCCATCGCTCGCAGAAGGTGCTGGTAATCTGCGCTAAGGCCACCACCGCCCTGCAGCTGGAGCAGGTGCTGCGCGAGCGCGAAGGCATCCGCGCCGCGGTGTTCCATGAAGGGATGTCGATTATCGAACGCGACCGCGCCGCGGCGTGGTTTGCTGAAGAAGACACCGGCGCCCAGGTGCTGCTGTGCTCCGAGATCGGCTCCGAAGGACGCAACTTCCAGTTCGCCAGCAACCTGGTGATGTTCGACCTGCCGTTTAACCCGGATCTGCTGGAGCAGCGTATCGGTCGTCTCGACCGTATCGGCCAGGCGCACGATATCCAGATCCACGTTCCGTACCTGGAAAAAACCGCGCAGTCGGTGCTGGTGCGCTGGTATCACGAAGGGCTCGACGCCTTCGAACATACCTGCCCGACCGGTCGCACCGTCTACGACAGCGTGCACGATGAACTGATCAACTATCTTGCGGCGCCGGAATCCATCGACGGCTTTGACGATCTGATCAAATCCTGCCGCCAACAGCATGATGCCCTGAAGGCGCAGCTGGAGCAGGGCCGCGACCGTCTGCTGGAGATCCACTCCAACGGCGGCGAGAAAGCCCAGGCCCTGGCGGAGAGCATCGAAGAGCAGGATGACGACACCAGCCTGATCGCTTTCTCGATGAACCTGTTCGATATCGTCGGCATCAACCAGGACGACCGCGGTGAAAACCTGATCGTCCTCACCCCTTCCGACCATATGCTGGTGCCGGATTTCCCGGGCCTGCCGGAAGACGGTTGCACCATCACCTTCGAACGTGACGTGGCGCTGTCGCGTGAAGATGCGCAATTTATTACCTGGGAACACCCGCTGATACGCAACGGTCTGGACCTGATCCTTTCCGGCGATACCGGCAGCAGCACCATTTCGCTGCTGAAGAACAAGGCGCTGCCGGTCGGCACCCTGCTGCTGGAGCTGATCTATGTCGTCGAAGCGCAGGCGCCGAAGCAGCTGCAGCTCAACCGCTTCCTGCCGGCGACCCCGGTTCGCATGCTGCTGGATAAAAACGGCAACAACCTCGCCGCGCAGGTGGAGTTCGAAAGCTTCAACCGCCAGCTGAGCGCGGTCAACCGCCATACCGGTAGCAAGCTGGTCAATGCGGTGCAGCAGGACGTTCACGCGATTCTGCAGCAGGGTGAAGCGCAGATCGCCAAAGCGGCGCAGGGGCTGATCGACGCGGCGCGTAACGAAGCCGATGAAAAGCTGACGGCTGAGCTTTCCCGTCTGGAAGCGCTGAAGGCGGTGAACCCGAACATCCGTGACGACGAACTGGCGGCGATCGAAAGCAACCGTCAGCAGGTGATGGATGCGCTGGCGCAGGCCGGATGGCGTCTGGACGCGCTGCGTCTGATCGTCGTCACTCACCAGTAACGGAACGCGAACATGGCGATGGAAAACTACAATCCGCCGCAGGATCCCTGGCTGGTGATCCTGTATCAGGATGAGCACATCATGGTGGTCAACAAGCCGAGCGGCTTGTTGTCCGTCCCCGGTCGTCTTGAGGAGCATAAAGACAGCGTGATGACGCGCATTCAGCGCGACTTCCCGCAGGCCGAATCGGTGCATCGCCTGGATATGGCCACCAGCGGCGTGATTGTGGTGGCGCTGAATAAAGCCGCCGAGCGTGAACTGAAGCGTCAGTTCCGCGAGCGCGAGCCGAAGAAGCAGTACGTCGCCCGCGTCTGGGGCCATCCGCAGCCGGCGGAAGGCCTCGTGGATTTACCGCTGATTTGCGACTGGCCGAACCGGCCAATGCAGAAGGTGTGCTATGAAACCGGCAAAGCGGCGCAAACCGAATATGAGGTACTGGAGTACGCAGAGGATAACACCGCCCGCGTGCGCCTGAAGCCGATTACCGGACGGTCGCACCAGCTGCGCGTGCATATGCTGGCGCTGGGGCATCCGATCCTTGGCGACCGCTTCTATGCCACGCCGGAGGCGCTGGCGATGGCCCCGCGCCTGCTGCTGCACGCCGAGACGCTCACCATCACCCATCCTGCCTACGGCAACGCGATGACCTTTCGCGCACCGATCGACTTTTAACGCTCATACTTCGAGTTGCATGCGGGTTGGCTGCGTGCAACTCGGATTAGTGAGGATACAGAAAACAATCCCGATTAATCGCGGGCGAACCACGCGTCAATCATCTGCTCAACGCGGGCGACGACGAGATCGGTGTCGTGACGACGGCTGCGCGCACAGGCGTGCGCCGGCTCATCGCACAGCAGGCAGCGGCGCTGCGATTCGCCCAGCGACTGGCGTCCCACCAGCCCGTTCTGCGGACAGATTACATCGATATCCCACAGGCGTCCCAGCGGATGGCTCTGCTCCAGCGTACTGCACATCGCTTTGATTTCGCTGGCCGGATGCGCTACGCACCACAGCGCTTCTGGCCCGGTCGGCAGCCATAGCACCTGACGATCCAGCGTTTGCCAGCGGTGCTTCCACAGCAGCTGATCGCAGGCCTGGAGGGCAACGCCCATCATATTGCGATAGCGAATGCTGTCCTTCACCGCCCCCGGGGTCACCAGGGTCAGGGAAATAACAGGCTGCTGATAATGGGCCAACCAGTCGGCCTGGCGGGCTGCACGCTGCTCTTTCGCCGCCAGCAATGCGTCGATGCTGACGCCCGCCTGGGCGGGAGTATCCACTGACATTAATTCCTCTCCTACATATGATAAATACGACAGCGCCTGGACTGTCATGATGATGGTTGCGATAGCCGATCGCGCGCTGATTGTAACGCTAAATGCGGAGCATTTAGGATACAGAACGCAGATATTTTCGGCGTTCTGTAGCGGAAAATAGCAGATTTATCGCTGAGCGTAGCGTTATATCACGCCAGATAGTGGCTGAGGAACAGCAACCCCAGCGAGACATTTATCGCCCCGCCGATGCGGGTAGCGATCTGCGCGAACGGCATCAGGCTCATGCGGTTGCCGGCGGTCAGGATCGCCACATCGCCGGTGCCGCCCTGCCCGCTCTGGCAACAGGAAACAATCGCCACATCGATCGGGTGCATCCCTATCTTTTTACCAACCAGGAAACCGGTCGCCACCAGCGCGGAGACGGTACTGACGATCACCAGCAGGTTGGTTAAAGTGAAGGCGTTTACCAGTTCCTGCCACGGGGTGATCGCCACGCCGACGGCAAAGAGGATCGGGTAGGTGACCGCGGTGCGGAAGAATTTATACACCATCTGCGACCCCTCCTGCAGACGCGGAGACACCACGTTAGCCAGCTTTAACAGCACCGCGAGGAACAGCATGCCTACCGGCGCCGGCAGACCAATCAGTTTGTGGCCGAGCATCCCCATCATATACAGCAGTACCGCCAGCAGCGCGCCGGAGGCGAGGGTCCCAACGTCGGTCTTACCGCTCACGCCTTCGCTCTCGCTGAGGCTGCGGGTTTCATGGCTGCGGTTCGGCATCAGTTGCCCTTCGCCGGTCAGATGCGGGAAGCGCTTGCCGAGCTGGTTGAGGCAGCCGGAGATGACGATCGCCGTCAGGCTGCCAAGCATCACCATCGGCAATACCCGGCCCAGGGCCACGCCCTGCTCCATATGCATCAGCGCGGCATAACCCATTGACAGCGGGATCGCCCCCTCTCCCACGCCGCCGGCCATAATCGGCAGCACGATAAAGAAGAACACCTGGAACGGCTCCATGCCCAGCAGCGTGCCGACGCCGATGCCCACCAGCATGCCGACCACTTCGCCGCACAGCATCGGGAAGAAGATCTTCAGAAAGCCCTGAATCAGCGTGGTGCGGTTCATACTCATGATGCTGCCGACAATGATGCAGCAGATATAGAGATAGAGGATGTTAGTGGATTTATAGAATTTGGTCGTGGATTCAATAACCACGTCAGGCAGCAGACCATAGTGGACCAGCGCGGAAGGAATAAAGGTGGCGCAGATCGCCGCCGCACCGAGTTTCCCCAGCACCGGGAGGCGTTTACCAAACTCGCCGCAGGCGAAGCCAAAGAAAGCCAGGGTGGCCACCATCACCACGATATCGCTCGGCAGTTTGCCGCCAAGGCAGTCGAGGGCAATCAGTCCTCCGGCCAGCAGAAACAGCGGCAGCGGGACGATCCCCACCTTCCAGTTATCCATAATATGCCACCAGCGCTGCTTGAGCGTGGTTTTCGGCGTATCGATCGGTTCAAGGGTTGCAGAGAATGCATTGTCTGTGGTGCTCATAAATTCAGCCCTGTCGTTATTATTCATTTTCAGCGTAAAGGGACAGCGGCGTCGTTAATGTGAAGCTTCCCAAATTAAAAAAGAAGTTTTAATGGTCACTATGGTTTTTATGGTTTTTATTCGCTGAACTGCCCGGGAGTGATATATCTCTGATTTATGACTGTGGTTTTTATGGTTTTTATTTCCCGCCGGCCGCCTATTTCCGCCGCGACCGCTGGCGGCAGCCCGCACCTGCGCCGCTGATCACAACTTTCCCTTAACATTTACGTCACGTGACAGAAAAATGTTAGAGTGCCGGTATGGTTAATACGTCGTCCGGGGCCTATGAAATTATCTTTTCAATATAAGCTGTTTATTTCTCTGGTCGCTTTTTTCTCGGTCCTTTTTATCGCACTGGGCATTTATTATTATTTTGACGCCAGCCGCCAGCTTTATCAGGAGATGAGCGCCCGGGCCAAAATACAGGCCGAAGAGATAGCCCTGATGCCGAATTTACGTCAACAGGTCAGCCGGCACGACCCACAGGCGATTCAGGCGTTTATGCAGCAAATCGCCGCCCATAGCGACGCCAGCTTTATCGTCATCGGCGACCGTCAGGGAGTTCATCTGTTTCATTCCGTCCATCCGGAGTGGGTCGGCACCCGACTGGTCGGCGGCGACAACCAGGCGGTACTGGAAGGAAAATCCATCACCACCATTCGCAAAGGCGGCCTCGGGGTCTCGCTGCGCAGCAAAACGCCCATCGTTGATGACGCAGGGCGAGTGATCGGTATTGTCTCCGTCGGCTACCTCACCAGCTATCTCGACAGCATTACTCTGACTAAAGTGATCAATATTTTTATCGCCGCCGTCCTGCTGCTCATCGCCCTGTTTATCTTCTCCTGGTACTTTACCCGCAGCATCAAGAAGCAGATTTTTTCGCTCGAGCCGCGGGAAATTGGCCTGCTGGTTCGCCAGCAAAAGGCGATGATGGAGTCGATCTTTGAGGGGGTGATCGTCATCGATCGCCAGCGGCGTATTGAGGTGATAAACCATGCCGCCCGCAGCCTGCTGGGGCTCAGCCAGCCCGCCCGCCAGCTGCGCGGTCAGTCGATCGACAGCGTCATTTCGCCGCAGCCCTTTTTCGCCAGCGGCGACATGCTCGAACGCGATACCCACGATGAGCTGTGCCGCTTCAACCAGTTGACCGTGCTCGCCAGTCGGGTGCGCATTATGCTGGAGAATACCCTGCAGGGCTGGGTGATCACATTCCGTGACCGCAATGAAATCAATGCCCTCACCGCCCAGCTGAGCCAGGTGAAGCGCTATGTCGACAATCTGCGCATCATGCGCCACGAGCAGCTCAACCGGATGACTACCCTCTCCGGCCTGCTGCATATGGGCCATTATGACGAAGCGATCCGCTATATTCAGGCCCAGTCGGAACATGCTCAGGAGCTACTGGACTTTATCTCCTCGCACTTCCACTCGCCGACGCTATGCGGTCTGCTGCTCGGCAAAGCCACCCGCGCCCGCGAAAAAGGCGTGGCGCTGAGCTTCGACCCGGCCTGCCGCATCGACCGCCCCCTGCCGTCGCTGATGGAATCCGAGCTGATCTCCATCATCGGCAACCTGCTGGATAACGCCATCGAAGCCACGCAGCGTGCCGAGCTGCCGCATGAGCCGGTGGAAGTCCTGATCCAGCTCAACGCCCGGGAGTTGATTATCGAAGTGGCCGACCGCGGCGTCGGCATCCGCCCCGATATCCGCGAGCGCATTTTTGAACGCGGCGTCACCACCAAAACCCGTGGCGATCACGGCATTGGTCTGTATCTTATTGAACATTATGTCACTCAGGCGGGCGGCACCATCGAAGTCGCCGATAACGCGCCGCGGGGAACGATCTTCACCCTATTTATCCCGGCCGACGCGCACGCCTGTCCGCAACCGGAGGCCCACGATGCATCATGACCTGGTCGATGTGCTAATCATTGAAGATGAGAGCGAACTGGCGCGCCTGCACGCCGAGCTTGTGCAAAAACACCCGCGACTGCGGCTGGCAGGCATGGCGGCCTCCCTCGCCCAGGCGCGGCAGCTGCTTCACGCCACGCCGCCGCAGCTGGTGCTGCTGGATAACTATTTACCGGACGGCAAAGGCGTCACGCTGATGACCGACCCGGCGCTGGCGACCAGCCAATGCTCGGTGATCTTTATCACCGCCGCCAGCGATATGGAAACCTGCAGCCAGGCCATCCGCAACGGCGCCTTCGACTATATCCTTAAGCCGGTATCATGGAAGCGGCTGAGCCAGTCGCTGGAGCGCTTTATCCAGTTCTACGATCAGCAACGGGAGTGGAAAATCGTCGATCAGCAAAACGTCGATTCCCTCTATCAACTGCAGGCGAAGAACTATCGCGTGGATAGCGGCAGCAAGGGGATTGAAGAGAAAACGCTGGCGCTGGTGCAGGGACTGTTTAGCGACCGGGAAGCGCACTGTTTTTCCGTTGATGAAGTGGTCAGCGCCGCCGGGCTCAGCAAAACCACCGCCCGTCGCTATCTGGAGCACGGCGTTGAGACCGGTTTTCTGGAAGTGGAGATGCTGTACGGAAAAATTGGCCATCCGCGGCGGCTGTATCGCCGCGCTAAGGTCAAAAGTTAAAACCCCTCGCCGGACGGGAGGGGCTGGAAACGTCAGAAGCCGCGCTGCTCTTTGATCAGCTCCCAGGCCTTCTGGATCTCCTGGGCCTTCTGTTTGGCCATCTCCATCATCTCCGGCGGCAGACCTTTCGCTACCAGCTTGTCCGGATGATGTTCGTTCATCAGCTTGCGATAGGCGCGCTTCACCGTCGCCGCGTCGTCGGTCGGTTTTACTCCCAGCACATTGCAGGCATCTTCGAGGGTCGGCCCACGCTGCGCCTGCTGCCAGCCGGCGTTGCCGCCATGCTGGCCATAAGAGCGCTGCTGCGAACCGCCGCCAAACTGGGCGCCGCCCTGCATCATCCGCAGGAATTGATCGAACTGGGCGCGGGAGATGCCGAGCTCGTCGGCAATGACGAACAGCACTTCCCGTTCGTTAGGATGCAGTTCGCCATCAGCGAACGCCGCCTGCAGCTGAATTTCCAGAAACATCCGAATCAGATCGAAACGGCCAAAGCAGACGCTGCGCAGCTGACGCATTTTCTCGCGCAGGGGATAGTTGTCGGCCTTACCGTCGCGAAACGCCTGCTGCGCCGCGGTGCGCGAGGCGCCATGCAGGTTCATGCGATCCATTAGCACATTGGCGACATGAATATCCGCTTCGGTAACGCGGCCCTTGGATTTGGTCAGGTGCCCCATCACTTCGAAGGTGGTGGAAAAGAAGAGCGACTGACGCTCCTGCTGATTGGCGAAGAGATTTAACCGGCGGCTGCGCGCCCGGTCAAACATATGGCCGACCAGAAAGCCAAGCACCACGCCCCAGAACCCACCACCCATCAGCAAAGCCACTGCCACGCCAATCACTTTACCCAAATACTGCATAGACTCCCCAACTGTTTATCGCCGTTAAGCTCGAATATGACCGCACGTTACCCGGCACTCGCGCCTCGGTCAATTGTGGGACATAGCCTATAATTTGCTTTATCATACTCGTCATTCAACAGGGTGCCTAACGCTCGGGCTCGAAACGGGCAGGATTAACACTAGCGTGATAATGTTGAGTAAGTTAGGCTCTGACCGTTTGCAAGCCGCTGTCACAAGATGATGGAACAATAAATACAACGTATGAAAAAACGTATTCCCAGCCTCCTGGCTACGATGATTGCCAGCGCCTTGTATAGCCAACAAGGCCTCGCTGCCGATCTCGCAACGCAATGTATGCTTGGCGTGCCAAGCTATGATCGTCCGCTCGTGGAAGGTCGTCCTGGCGATCTGCCGGTGACGATTAACGCCGATCATGCGAAGGGCAACTACCCGGACAACGCCGTCTTTACCGGCAACGTCGATATTAACCAGGGGAATAGTCGCCTCCGCGCCGACGAAGTTCAGCTGCACCAGCAGCAGGCCGCGGGCCAGGCGCAGCCGGTGCGCACGGTGGACGCGCTGGGCAACGTGCATTACGACGATAACCAGGTGATCCTCAAAGGGCCAAAAGCCTGGTCGAATCTGAATACCAAAGATACCAACGTCTGGCAGGGCGATTATCAAATGGTCGGACGCCAGGGACGCGGCACCGCCGACCTGATGAAACAGCGCGGTGAAAACCGCTATACCATTCTCGAAAACGGCAGCTTTACCTCCTGTCTGCCGGGCTCCGACACCTGGAGCGTCGTCGGCAGCGAAGTTATCCACGATCGCGAAGAGCAGGTTGCCGAGATCTGGAACGCCCGCTTCAAGCTTGGCTCTGTGCCGATTTTCTATAGCCCCTACCTGCAGCTGCCGGTGGGCGATAAGCGTCGTTCAGGCTTCCTGATCCCGAACGCGAAATACAGCACCAAAAACGGCGTGGAATTCTCCCTGCCGTACTACTGGAACATCGCGCCAAACTTCGATGCCACCATTACTCCGCACTATATGAACAAACGCGGCGGCGTGATGTGGGAAAACGAGTTCCGCTATCTGACCCAGCTCGGCAGCGGCTTAACTGAATTCGACTACCTGCCGTCGGATAAAGTCTACGAAGACGACCACTCGAGCGACAGCAACAGCCGCCGCTGGCTGTTCTACTGGAACCACTCAGGGGTTATCGATCAGGTATGGCGTCTGAACGCTGACTACACCAAGGTCAGCGATCCTGACTACTTCAACGACTTCAGCTCGAAATATGGTTCCAGTACCGACGGCTATGCGACGCAGAAATTCAGCGCCGGTTACGTCAACCAGAACTTTGACGCCACGGTATCGACCAAACAGTTCCAGGTCTTTGACCGCGAATCGAGCAACTCCTATTCGGCTGAGCCGCAGCTCGACGTCAACTACTACCAGAATGATGTCGGTCCGTTCGATACCCATCTCTATGGACAGGTTGCCCATTTTGTTAACTCGAATAACAACATGCCGGAAGCGACCCGCGTTCACTTCGAACCGACGATCAACCTGCCGCTGTCCAACGGTTGGGGCAGTCTGAATACCGAAGCCAAGCTGCTGGCGACTCACTACCAGCAAAGCAACCTCGATAAGTACAATGCCGCCAACGGCACTGACTATAAAGAGTCCGTCAGCCGCGTAATGCCGCAGTTTAAAGTCGACGGCAAAATGGTCTTTGAACGCGACCTGCAGGAGGGATTCACCCAAACGCTGGAACCGCGCGTGCAGTATCTGTACGTGCCGTACCGCGATCAGAGTGAAATCGGCAACTACGACTCCACGCTGTTGCAGTCGGATTACACCGGTCTGTTCCGCGACCGTACCTATAGCGGTCTGGACCGCATCGCGTCGGCTAATCAGGTCACCACCGGGCTCACCTCGCGCGTGTACGATGCCGCCGCGGTGGAACGTTTTAATATTTCCGTTGGTCAAATCTACTATTTCACCGAGTCACGCACCGGTGATGACAACATCAACTGGGAGAACAACGATACCACGGGTTCACTGGTCTGGGCCGGCGATACCTACTGGCGCATTGCCGATGAATGGGGTCTGCGCGGAGGGATCCAGTACGATACGCGTCTGGATAACGTTGCCACTGGTAACGGCACCATTGAATACCGTCGCGATGAGAACCGCTTAGTCCAGCTTAACTATCGTTACGCCAGCCCGGAATATATTCAGGCCACGCTGCCGTCATATTCCACCGCGGCACAATATAAACAGGGTATTTCGCAGGTGGGGATGACCGCCAGTTGGCCGATTGTCGATCGCTGGTCCGTGGTCGGGGCCTACTACTACGATACTAATACCCGGAAAGCAGCAAACCAGATGTTGGGTGTGCAGTATAACTCCTGCTGCTACGCCATCCGTCTTGGCTACGAACGTAAAGTCAACGGCTGGAACAGCAACGACAACGGCGGCGAGAGCAAATACGATAACACCTTCGGAATCAATATCGAATTGCGCGGTCTGAGCTCTAACTACGGCCTCGGCACCCAGCAGATGCTGCGCTCGAACATTTTACCGTACCAGAGCTCCCTGTGATGCGGCTGGTTTACAACATCATCCGCATTTGCGGTTAATCGAAATGGAAAAAGTATGAAGAACTGGAAAACGCTGCTTCTCGGTATCGCCATGATCGCGAATACCAGTTTCGCTGCCCCCCAGGTGGTCGATAAAGTAGCGGCCGTCGTCAATAATGGCGTCGTGCTGGAAAGCGACGTCGATGGTTTGATGCAATCGGTTAAGCTCAATGCTGGTCAGGCTGGCCAACAGCTGCCGGATGACGCCACCCTGCGCCATCAAATCCTCGAAAGACTGATCATGGACCAGATCGTGTTACAGATGGGACAGAAGATGGGCGTGAAGATCTCTGACGACCAGCTCGATCAGGCTATCGCCAACATCGCCAAACAAAATAATATGACCTTGGATCAGATGCGCAGCCGTCTGGCCTATGAAGGCATCAACTACAACACCTACCGTAACCAGATCCGTAAAGAGATGCTGATTTCGGAAGTGCGTAACAATGAAGTGCGTCGTCGCATCACCGTGCTGCCGCAGGAAGTGGAAGCGCTGGCGAAACAGATCGGCGACCAGAACGACGCCAGCACCGAGCTCAACCTGAGCCACATCCTGATCCCGTTGCCGGAGAACCCGACCTCTGATGAAGTCGCCGCGGCCCAGGAGCAAGCAAACTCCATCGTTGAGCAGGCGCGCAACGGCGCCAACTTCGGCAAACTGGCGATCACCTACTCCGCTGACCAACAGGCGCTGAAGGGTGGCCAGATGGGCTGGGGCCGTATCCAGGAGCTGCCGGGCATTTTCGCTCAGGCGTTAAGCACCGCGAAGAAAGGGGATATCGTCGGTCCGATTCGTTCCGGCGTTGGTTTCCACATTCTGAAAGTCAACGACCTGCGCGGTGGTACCCAGAATATCTCCGTTACCGAGGTTCACGCCCGTCATATTCTGCTGAAACCGTCGCCGATCATGAACGACGCCCAGGCTCAGGCTAAGCTGGAACAGATCGCAGCCGAGATTAAGAGCGGGAAAATCACGTTTGCTCAAGCGGCGAAAACCTATTCGGAAGATCCGGGCTCGGCAAACCAGGGCGGTGATTTAGGCTGGGCCACGCCGGACATCTTTGACCCGGCGTTCCGCGATGCGCTGATGCGTCTGAACAAAGGGCAGACCAGCGGACCGGTGCACTCTTCCTTTGGCTGGCACCTGATCGAACTGCTGGATAGCCGTCAGGTCGACAGAACCGACGCCGCGCAGAAAGATCGTGCTTACCGCATGCTGATGAACCGCAAATTCTCTGAAGAAGCGGCAACCTGGATGCAGGAACAGCGCGCCAGTGCGTATGTTAAAATTCTGAGCAACTAATATCGATGCCTGAAACCCGTAAAGTTGTTATCACTCCCGGCGAACCCGCCGGGATTGGCCCTGACCTGGTCGTGCAGCTTGCCCAGCGCGACTGGCCAGTTGAGCTGGTGATTTGCGCCGATGGCGCCCTGTTAACTGACCGAGCCAAGCGGCTCGGTCTTCCTTTATCTCTCCTCCCTTACGATCCCGCGCAACCTCCTGTTCCTCAGCGCGCCGGTACCCTGACGCTGCTGAACGTGCCGCTAAACGTCCCGGCGGAGCCCGGCGTGCTGAATGTGCAAAACGGCGCCTACGTAGTGGAGACGCTGGCGCGCGCCTGCGACGGCTGCCTTAGCGGCGAGTTTGCGGCGTTAGTGACCGGCCCGGTGCATAAAGGCAACATCAACGACGCCGGTATCGCCTTTACCGGTCATACCGAGTTCTTTGAAGAGCGCGCGAAGGCCAGCAAAGTGGTGATGATGTTGGCGACCGAGGAGCTGCGGGTGGCGCTGGTCACCACCCATCTGCCGTTGAAAGCCATCAGCGAAGCGATTACCCCCGAGCTACTGCGCGAGATCATCACCATTCTCGATCACGACCTGCGCACGAAATTTGGCATTGGCCAGCCGCATGTGCTGGTTTGCGGGCTTAACCCGCACGCTGGCGAAGGCGGCCATATGGGAACAGAAGAGATAGACACCATCATTCCGGTGCTGGAAGAGATGCGCGCAAAGGGGATGAACCTCAGCGGTCCGCTGCCGGCAGACACCCTCTTTCAGCCGAAATATCTTGATCATGCCGATGCGGTACTCGCGATGTACCACGATCAGGGCCTGCCCGTGCTAAAATACCAGGGCTTTGGCCGCGGCGTGAACATTACGCTCGGTTTACCTTTTATTCGTACCTCCGTCGACCACGGCACCGCACTGGAATTAGCGGGTCAGGGGAAAGCGGACGTCGGCAGTTTTATCACGGCGCTTAATCTCGCCATCAAAATGATTGTTAATACCCAATGAATAATCGAGTCCATCAGGGCCATTTAGCCCGTAAACGCTTCGGGCAGAACTTCCTCAACGATCAGTTTGTGATCGACAGCATCGTCTCGGCGATTAACCCGCAGAAAGGCCAGGCGATGGTTGAAATCGGCCCCGGCCTGGCGGCCCTGACCGAGCCGGTCGGCGAACGCCTTGACCAGCTGACCGTCATCGAACTGGACCGCGATCTGGCGGCTCGCCTGCAGACGCATCCGTTCCTCGGTCCAAAGCTGACCATCTATCAGCAGGATGCGATGACCATGAACTTTGGCGAACTGGCGGAGAAAATGGGCCAGCCGCTGCGCGTCTTCGGCAACCTGCCGTACAATATCTCGACCCCGCTGATGTTCCATCTGTTCAGCTATACTGATGCCATTGCCGATATGCACTTTATGCTGCAGAAGGAAGTAGTGAATCGTCTGGTTGCCGGACCGAACAGTAAGGCGTATGGTCGGTTAAGCGTGATGGCACAATATTATTGCCAGGTGATCCCGGTACTCGAAGTGCCGCCGAGCGCGTTTACCCCGCCGCCTAAGGTCGACTCCGCGGTGGTACGCCTGGTGCCGCACAGCACCATGCCGTATCCGGTCAAAGAGATCCGGGTGCTGAGCCGCATCACCACCGAAGCGTTCAACCAGCGCCGCAAGACTATCCGCAACAGTCTCGGCAATCTGTTCAGCGTGGAAGTGCTGACCGAGCTGGGCATCGACCCGGCCATGCGCGCCGAAAATATTTCCGTGGCGCAGTACTGCCTGATGGCCAACTGGCTGTCTGACAATCTGCCAACGAAGGAGAGCTAACCATGATTCATTCGCCCCGGGTGTGTGTCCAGGTACAGAGCGTCTATATCGAATCGCAGTCTTCCCCGGAAGAAGAGCGCTACGTCTTCGCTTACACCGTCACCATTCGCAACCTGGGGCGGAGTCAGGTTCAGCTGCTTGGCCGCTACTGGCTCATCACTAACGGCCACGGTCGTGAGACTGAAGTTCAGGGTGAAGGGGTGGTCGGCGAGCAACCGCATATTCCCGCCGGCGGTGAATATCAATATACCAGCGGCGCAGTGATTGAAACGCCGCTGGGAACCATGCAGGGTCATTATGAGATGATCGATATCGACGGCGCGCCGTTCCGTATTGAGATCCCTGTTTTCCGTCTCGCAGTTCCAACGCTCATTCATTAAAACAATGTCAACATACCTTATTGGCGACGTTCACGGTTGCTACGATGAACTGATCGCATTATTAGCGCAGGTTGAATTCGATCCGCGGAGAGATACGCTGTGGCTGACCGGCGATCTGGTGGCCCGAGGCCCGGGATCGCTGGAGGTCCTGCGCTATGTCAAATCTCTGGGCGACAGCGTACGACTGGTGCTGGGCAACCATGACTTACACCTGCTGGCGGTCTTTGCCGGTATCAGCCGCAACAAGCCGAAGGATCGTCTGAAACCACTGCTGGAAGCGCCGGATGCCGATGAGCTGCTCAACTGGCTGCGTCGCCAGCCGCTGCTGCAGGTGGATGAAGAGAAAAAGCTGGTGATGGCCCATGCCGGCATTACGCCGCAGTGGGATCTGGAGACCGCCCAGCAGTGCGCGCGCGATGTTGAAGCAGTGCTCTCCAGCGACTCCTATCCTTTCTTCCTCGATGCCATGTACGGCGACATGCCGAACCACTGGAGCAACGAGCTGAGCGGCCTGGCGCGCCTGCGCTTTATCTCTAACGCCTTTACCCGCATGCGCTACTGTTTCCCGAACGGCCAGCTGGATATGTATTCGAAGGAAGCGCCCGAGGACGCCCCGGCGCCGCTGAAGCCGTGGTTTGCCATTCCCGGCCCGGTCAGCAATGCCTACAGCATTGCCTTTGGCCACTGGGCTTCGCTGGAGGGACGCGGCACGCCGGAGGGGATTTACGCCCTGGATACCGGCTGCTGCTGGGGCGGGGAACTTACCTGCCTGCGCTGGGAAGATAAGCAGTACTTCACCCAGCCGTCAAACCGGCAGAAAAGCCTCGACGAAGGCGAAGCCGTCGCGTCCTGACTCTTCCCGGATAGCGGCGCGTTGCGCCTTATCCGGGCTACCTGCGGCGTCGTTTTGTCGGGTGGCGGCTAACGCCTTACCCGACCTACATTTCCTTGCCATTTGTAGCCCGGGCAGCACTCCAGGAAGACGAAGCCAGCGATGGGAAACATGACGAGATACTGAGTGCGCCATCGTCGCGCAATTCATGCAAAAGAAAACCCCGGTCACGCCAGACGCGACCGGGGTTTTTTTATCGCTATCCTGCCCGCTTAACGGCGTTCGAGGATCTCAAAGCAGTAGCTATGGGAGTTCTGCGCGTCGGCGTCATGAAACTCGCTGAACACCGACTCCCATTCGTCCGGATCGTAATCCGGGAAATGGGTATCGCCTTCCACTTCCGCATCAATATGGGTCAAGTAGAGCTTCTGCGCTTTCGGCAGGAACTGCTCATACACCCGGCCGCCGCCGATCACCATAATCTCTTCCACATCGCCGCAGGCGGCAATTGCTTCTTCTACGGAGGAGACCCACTGCACGCGATCGTCGCTGCCGGGTTTGCTGCTGATCACGATATTTTTACGCCCCGGCAATGGGCGCCCAATGGATTCCCAGGTCAGACGCCCCATCACCACCGGCTTATTTAACGTGTTGCGTTTGAACCAGGCGAGATCGGCAGGCAGGTTCCATGGCATGGCGTTTTCCATACCAATGACGCGATCTACCGCTAACGCCGCAATCAGACTGATCATTCATTCATTCCCGAGTGCAAAAAATTGTCGCCACTATACGGAAAGCGTACAACTTCGTCGACTGGCCGGAGGGTAAAGAATAAGAAAATTTTCTGATTTGCTGGCAAGCCCACGTTCACACCGTGGGCCGCCAGAAGAGGATCCAAACGAAAACAAAATGTTACTGGTCAGCCTCAGGCTGAGGGCTTATTTTCCGGCTCATCGGCGATATCCCCGGTGTGCCTGCCCTCTTCCGTACCCTGCCAGCCATGACGCTGCACCAGCGACAGATGATGACGATCTTCGTTGATGATGCCGGTCAGCATATCGCTGGTCCGCTTGAAGACCGCCACCCGCGACGCGGCATCGTTTTCCGCCATCGCCACCATCTCTTCGACCATCTGCAGGTTGAATCGACGGAACAGATCGGCCCGCTCGCGCGCTTCATAGGCGCCGAGCCCCAGCGCCTCCAGCGTCATTCGGCCGGACTTCAGCGCCGCCTCGAAGGTTTCACGCTCCGGGGCCTCGACACCAGCCTGGCGCAGCTGAATGTAATGATCGACATCGCGGGCGCGGGAGATGATCTGCAGATGCGGAAAATGCTCTTTTACCCTCGCCACCAGCTCCAGGCTGACGTGCGGATCGTCAATGGCATTGATCAGCACTTCCGCCTTTTCGGCCCCGGCCGACTCCAGCAGATCGACCCGGGTGGCATCGCCGTAGAAAACCTTCATATCAAATTTGCGCAGGGTATCGACATGGTCCGGGTCATGATCGAGGATCACCATCTTCACCCCGCTGGAGAGCAGCAATCGCCCGGCAATCTGCCCGAAGCGGCCAAAGCCGGCGACAATCACCCGCGGCTGCTCTTCATCAATCTCGTCAGCATCACGCGCCTGGCCGCTGGACGATTTCTCCAGACGGGTCAGCAGCACCAGCAGAATGGGGGTTGCCGCCATCGACAGGGCCACCGCCAGGGTCAACGCTTTTGCCCATTCGCCGTCCAGTACATCCGCCATCCGCGCGGCGCCAAACACCACAAACGCGAACTCACTCCCCTGCCCCAGCAGCACCGCAAACCAGCGGCGCTGGGCGCGCGGTACGCCAAGCGGCCTGGCGATAAGCCACAGCATCAGCATTTTTATCGCCAGGAAACCGACCAGCAAAATCACAATACGCAGCGGATGGGTGACCAGGGTGCCGAAATCAATCGACATGCCGACGCCGATAAAGAACAGCCCCAACAGCAGTCCTTTAAACGGCTCAATATCACTCTCCAGCGCATGACGATATTCGGAGCTGGCCAGCAGCACCCCGGCGAGAAACGCCCCCATCGCCATCGACAGCCCCACCTCTTCCAGCAATAAGCCAAAGCCGAAGACCAGGAACAGGGCCACGGCGCTGAACACTTCGCGCAGACCAGAACGGGCGACAAAGCGCAGCAGCGGGCGGGTCAGATATCGCCCAAGGACCACCACCAGCGCCAGCGCTGCGGCCACTTTCAGCGCGGAGAGGGCAAAAGCCATCAGCGAAGTGGCGCCGCCGCTGGCCGCCAGCAGCGGGATCATCGCCACCAGCGGGATCGCGGCGATATCCTGGAACAGCAGCACCGCAAAGGCGCTGCGCCCCATCTGCGACACCGTCAGATTGCGCTCATTCATCGCCTGCATAGCGATCGCGGTTGAGGAAAGCGCCAGAGTCATACCAATCAGCTCGGCCACCTGCCAGCGCAGGCCCAGCAGCATGCAGAACAGACCGATCAACACCCCGCAGGCCACCATCTGCAGTGCGCCGCCGCCAAACACCGAGGCGCGCAGCTTCCATAAGCGCTGCGGATCGAGCTCCAGACCAATGACGAACAACATCAGCACCACGCCAATCTCGGCAAAGTGCAGAATCGCCTCGGCATCGGTCACCAGCCGCAGCGCCCACGGGCCGATAATACAGCCGGCGATCAGATAGCCCAGCACTGACCCCAGCCCCAGACGGACGGCGATGGGCACAATCAGCGCCGCGGCGCCGAGGTAAATCAACGCCTGTATCAGCGTATGGCTATCCATTCTGGTGTGCCTCCTGCCAGTCGATTAAGCGTTGACGATAGCGGCGGGCCTGCGCCTGCAGCGTTTCATCATCGCAGATAAAGGTGCAGTGCATAGCGAACGGCGGCAGCCACTTCATCCCGCAGTAAAGCGCGGTTGCCTGCAGAGGCTGCGCCAGCACCGGGAAACCGGGAAACGAACCGATATCAAAGTGGCTTTCACCGCCGCCGGTAGTGACCGCCCACATCAGCGATTTACCGCGCAGGGCAATACCGTTGTGACCATAGGCCCAGCCGTGCGACAGCACCTTGTCCATCCACAGCTTGAGCAGCGGCGGTACGCTATACCACTGCATAGGATGCTGCCAGATAACCAGATCGGCACGGGCCAGCGCCGCCTGCTCGGCGGCGACATCGATATTAAAGTCGGGATAGAGTTGATAGAGGGAGCGTATCTCTACGCCTTCAAGCGTCCCTGCCTGTTCAAGCATTCGCTTATTCGCATGAGAATGCTGCGGATAAGGATGCGCATAAATTATCAGAATCATTGATTGGCCTGCGTTTGCTCTTGTCGTAATCAGCAAGAGTGTAGACAGTTAAGCGAACCGCTTACAATGATAACTGTGATTTATGTCGCGAGGGCTTACGCAACGCGCGCCCTGAGGGTTAACGTCAGGCCTTAGTTATCCAGCTCGTCCATGGACTTCACCTGGTCGCGGTTAATCTGCTCCACGCGGCCGGTTTCGGCATTTTTGTATGAGACGAGGCCGGTGTCATCATCCACCTGCGGTTTACCGCTGGTGACAATGGTCTTGCCGTCGGTGGTTTTGATTGACTGATTCGATGAGCAGCCGGCCACGAACATGATTGCCGTCGCTGCCAGTGCGGATGCCACCAGAATATTGTTCCGCATTGTATCCTCCTGTCTTTTCATCAATAGGTATCGTTATGGTGCTAACTATAGTTAGCCTGACCCGACAGGGGGTTAAAAGCAGAACTCTCTGAAGATGGCTGCGGCCAAAAAAATAGGCTGACGATGTCGTCAGCCCAGGATTGTTGCTATCCGGCCAGGCCGGGAAGCTTATTTAGTGATTTGCGCGTGCATTTCCTGAACCGAAATCACCTTCTCGGTGGCGTCAGCGTTCAGCGCCATCGCGGTGGCAAAGCCGCCGTTCAGGGTGGTGTCGTAATGCACTTTGTACTGCAGCGCGCTGCGGCGAATCAGCTTGGAGTCTTCAATCGCCTGGCGACCTGCGGTGGTGTTGATGATGTAGGTATATTCGCCATTCTTGATGCGGTCCTGAATGTGCGGACGACCTTCATGCACCTTGTTCACCAGACGCGGGTTAATGCCCGCTTCACCCAGCACAATCGCCGTACCGTGAGTCGCATCCAGCTCGAAGCCAAACTTCAGCAGCTTCGCCGCCAGGTCAACCACGCGCTCTTTATCGCCTTCGCGGACGGAGAGCAGTGCGCGACCCTGTTTCTTCATGGTCGAGTTGCTGCCCAGCTGCGCTTTGGCGAACGCTTCGGCAAAGGTGCGGCCGACGCCCATCACTTCCCCGGTGGAGCGCATTTCTGGCCCTAACAGCGGGTCAACGCCCGGGAATTTATTGAACGGCAGGACCACCTCTTTCACCGAGTAATACGGCGGGATGATCTCTTTGGTCACGCCCTGCTGCGCCAGTGTCTTACCGGCCATCACGCGCGCCGCCACTTTCGCCAGCGGGACGCCGGTGGCTTTGGAGACGAACGGTACGGTACGCGCCGCACGCGGGTTGACCTCAATCAGATAAACTTCGTTATCTTTCACCGCGAACTGAACGTTCATCAGACCGCGAACCTGTAGCTCGAAGGCCAGCTTCTGCACCTGCTCGCGCATTACATCCTGAATCTCTTTGCTCAGGGTGTAGGCCGGCAGGGAACAGGCGGAGTCACCGGAGTGAACGCCTGCCTGCTCGATATGCTCCATGATGCCGCCAATCAGCACCATTTCGCCATCGCAGATGGCATCGACATCCACTTCAATCGCATCGTCGAGGAAGCGATCCAGCAGCACCGGCGCGTCGTTGGAGACGCTGACCGCGGTCTGGAAGTAGCGGCGCAGATCCTGCTCGTCATAGACGATCTCCATCGCCCGGCCGCCGAGCACATAAGACGGACGCACCACCAGCGGGTAGCCAATCTCTTTCGCTTTCTCTACCGCCTGCTCAATGGCGGTGACGGTGGCGTTCGCCGGCTGCTTCAGCTTCAGACGGTCAACCGCGTGCTGGAAGCGCTCACGGTCTTCCGCCCGGTCGATAGCGTCCGGACTGGTACCGATAACCGGCACGCCGGCAGCTTCCAGGGCACGAGCCAGCTTCAGCGGGGTCTGGCCGCCGTACTGGACGATAACGCCTTTTGGCTTCTCGATGCGCACGATTTCCAGCACGTCTTCCAGGGTCACCGGCTCAAAATACAGACGGTCGGAGGTGTCGTAGTCGGTAGAGACGGTTTCCGGGTTACAGTTGACCATGATGGTCTCGTAACCGTCCTCGCGCAGCGCCAGCGAGGCGTGTACGCAGCAGTAGTCGAATTCGATACCCTGACCGATACGGTTCGGGCCGCCGCCGAGGACCATGATTTTATCGCGGTCAACGGACGGGTTGGACTCACACTCTTCTTCATAAGTGGAGTACATGTAGGCGGTATCGGTAGCAAATTCCGCAGCGCAGGTGTCCACGCGCTTGTAGACCGGGTGCAGGTCATACTGGTCGCGCAGCTTGCGGATTTCCGCTTCCCGCACGCCCGCCAGCTTCGCCAGACGCGCATCGGCAAAGCCTTTACGCTTCAGGGTGCGCAGGAAGTCAGCGTCGAGGCCGTTGATGCCCACTTCCGCCACTTTCTCTTCCAGACGGACCAGCTCTTCAATCTGTACCAGGAACCAGCGGTCGATGTTGGTCAGGTTGAAGACGCCGTCAACCGAGAGGCCCGCGCGGAACGCGTCAGCGATATACCAGATACGCTCAGCGCCGGCATCTTTCAGCTCGCGGCGGATTTTGGTCAGCGCTTCCGGATCGTCGAGGCTCACTTTCGGGTCGAAGCCGGTAGCGCCCACTTCCAGACCGCGCAGCGCTTTCTGCAAGGATTCCTGCTGGGTACGACCAATCGCCATCACTTCGCCGACAGACTTCATCTGGGTGGTCAGACGGTCGTTGGCGCCGGCGAATTTTTCGAAGTTAAAGCGTGGGATTTTAGTGACCACGTAGTCAATGGACGGTTCAAAGGAAGCCGGGGTGCGGCCGCCGGTGATGTCGTTCATCAGCTCGTCAAGGGTATAACCTACCGCCAGCTTGGCTGCCACTTTAGCAATCGGGAAGCCGGTGGCCTTAGAGGCCAGCGCCGAGGAGCGGGAGACGCGCGGGTTCATTTCGATAACGATCAGGCGACCGTTTTTCGGGTTGACCGCGAACTGCACGTTAGAGCCGCCGGTTTCGACGCCGATTTCACGCAGCACCGCCATCGAGGCGTTACGCATGATCTGGTACTCTTTGTCGGTCAGGGTCTGCGCCGGGGCAACGGTGATGGAGTCACCGGTGTGGATCCCCATGGCGTCGAAGTTTTCGATGGAGCAGACGATGATGCAGTTATCGTTCTTATCGCGCACCACTTCCATCTCGTACTCTTTCCAGCCGATCAGCGATTCATCGATCAGCAGTTCGTTGGTCGGAGAGAGATCCAGGCCGCGTTCGCAGATTTCTTCGAACTCTTCGCGGTTATAGGCGATACCGCCACCGGTGCCGCCCATGGTGAAGGACGGACGGATGATGCACGGGAAACCAACGTCGGCGGCAACCGCCAGCGCCTCTTCCATCGTGTGGGCGATACCAGAGCGCGCGGTGTCGAGGCCGATTTTTTTCATTGCGATATCGAAACGGCGACGGTCTTCGGCTTTATCAATCGCATCGGCGGTGGCGCCAATCATGGTCACGCCGAATTCAGCCAGTACCCCCTGACGCTCCAGCTCGAGCGCGCAGTTCAGCGCCGTCTGGCCGCCCATGGTCGGCAGCACCGCATCCGGGCGCTCTTTTTCGATGATTTTACGCACCACTTCCCAGTGAATCGGCTCGATGTAGGTGGCATCGGCCATTTCCGGGTCGGTCATGATGGTCGCCGGGTTAGAGTTCACCAGGATAACGCGGTAGCCCTCTTCGCGCAGCGCTTTACAGGCCTGGGCGCCGGAGTAGTCAAACTCACACGCCTGACCGATAACAATCGGGCCCGCGCCCAGAATCAGGATACTTTTTATGTCTGTACGTTTTGGCATTGCTCTTTTACTCCTGATTATTTCGCGGACTGACGGTATTGCTCAATTAACTCGATAAAGTGGTCGAACAGCGGCGCGGCATCGTGCGGCCCCGGGCTCGCTTCAGGGTGCCCCTGGAAGCTGAACGCCGGTTTGTCGGTACGATGGATCCCCTGCAGGGTGCCGTCGAACAGCGACTTATGGGTCACGCGCAGGTTGGCCGGCAGCGTCGCCTCATCTACAGCGAAACCGTGGTTCTGGGCAGTGATCATCACCACGTTGTTATCAATATCTTTTACCGGGTGGTTGCCGCCGTGGTGGCCGAACTTCATCTTAATGGTCTTGGCACCGCTCGCCAGCGCCAGTAGCTGATGGCCAAGGCAGATGCCGAATACCGGAATATCGGTCTCAAGGAATTTTTCAATCGCCTCGATAGCGTAATCGCACGGCGCCGGGTCGCCAGGGCCGTTGGAGAGGAAGATACCGTCCGGATTGAGCGCCAGCACGTCCGCGGCGGAGGTCTTCGCCGGCACCACCGTCAGGCGGCAGCCGCGGTCAACCAGCATGCGCAGGATGTTGCGTTTCGCGCCGAAGTCATATGCCACAACGTGGAACGGCAGCTCGCTTTCCGCTTTCGCTTCCGGCAGGTCGCCCGCCAGGGTCCAGCTGCCTTGCGTCCAGCTATAGGTTTCTGCGGTGGTCACTTCCTTCGCCAAGTCCATGCCGTTCAGGCCCGGGAACGCTTTCGCTTTTTCCAGCGCCAGCTGGGCATCCGGGCTGTCGCCCGCGATGATGCAGCCGTTCTGCGCCCCTTTCTCACGCAGCAGACGCGTCAGCTTGCGGGTATCGATATCGGCAATCGCCACGATGTTATGGCGCTTCAGATAAGAAGAGAGGTCTTCAGTACTGCGGAAGTTGCTGGCAATCAGCGGCAGGTCGCGAATAACCAGACCCTGCGCATGTACCTGAGAAGATTCTTCATCGGCGGCGTTGGTGCCGACATTACCAATATGAGGATAAGTAAGAGTGACGATTTGGCGGGAATAGGAAGGATCAGTGAGGATTTCTTGATAACCGGTCATTGAAGTATTGAAAACGACTTCCCCAACCGCCGTGCCGGTTGCCCCGATGGCCCGACCGTGAAACTGGGTTCCGTCTTCCAGAACCAATAGCGCTGACTTAATCAAAACATCCTCCAGAGAATATCCACTCACTTTATTTGCATATTAATTCATAAACACGATCTGAATCAATGCAAATCTGTTGCCCGCAGATTTTTGGCAAACGGCGGCATTCTGGAGAGATGTCGGATAAAAGTCAACTTAAAGCGGAGATTTTTAATGTCATTTTACGCCACTGGTGCGTAACACGTGATTTTTACGCCAAAAAGATCAACAAACCTGGCTGAGAAAACGCTTGCGGATGTGGAAGAGTGTAAAACAGAGCGATGCTCGGCAAAAAAGTGGACCAGATGGTCAAAATTTACATTTCATTCACTAAAAAATACGCTAATACTGTATTTTTTACGCGTTAAACTCAAAACATCCACCTTAATACGTAAAAATAAAAAAGGGCAACAAAATATTGCCCTTTGCATCAATAACTTATTGATAGCAATAACCACATCACGATGGGTAATAATCGTTATAAACTATTCAGATCCAGCACATCACGCATATCAAACAGGCCATTTTTCTTGTCTTTCAGCCATAATGCTGAACGAACGGCGCCATTTGCAAAGGTCATGCGGCTGGACGCTTTATGGCTGATTTCAATACGCTCACCGATGTCAGCAAACATTGCCGTATGCTCCCCGACGATATCGCCCGCGCGAACGGTCGCGAAGCCGATGGTGCCCGGGACGCGTTCGCCAGTGTAGCCTTCACGACTGTAGACCGCGCAGTCCTTAAGATCTTTGTTCAATGCCCCGGCGATCGCTTCGCCCATCGCCAGCGCGGTGCCTGACGGCGCATCCACTTTATGCCGGTGGTGCGCTTCGATAATTTCGATGTCGGTATAGTCGCCCATCACCTTCGCCGCCTTCTCCAGCAGCTTCAACAGGACATTGACGCCAACGCTAAAGTTAGCGGCGAAGACAATGGCAATGTCCTGCGCGGCATCGCGAATCGCCTGTTTGCCAGCGTCGTCAAAACCGGTGGTGCCGATGACCATCCCTTTGCCATGCTCGTGGCAAAACGCCAGATGGTTCAGCGTGCCTTCCGGGCGGGTAAAATCGATCAACACGTCGAAATCATCTTTTACCGCCGCCAGGCTGCTCTGCACCGCGACGCCCGCTTTGCCGGCGCCCGCCAGCTCGCCGGCGTCGCTGCCCACCAGGCTTGACCCTTCGCGCTCCAGCGCCGCGCCCAGCGCCACGCCTTCCATCTGCAATGCAGCCTGAATTAACTGGCGTCCCATCCGGCCGCCCGCGCCGGCGATGGCCACGCGGATTTGTGCATCATGCATAGCTATTCTCTTTTGTTAACATTACGTAAATTGTTTTCAGAGTAACCAGCCCGTCAGCGGGCCGCTACTCAAAAACGCCGATAATTAGAAATTTATGACAAACGGCGGACGATATCAGTAAAAACTATACGATTGTGCCGCGATTCCGTGTTTACCGGATGACAACCGGGAAGGCTAATGATGGCGCCTTCGCCCGTACAGTGCGGGCGAAGGCGGTATTGCAGTGGGTTACAGCGGGAAAAGCGCGCCGGCGGGAAACGCGGATAAAAACCAGGTCACCGCCAGCAGATCGGCGCTGCCGCCGGGGCTGAGATGGCGGGCAATCAGCTCATCGTCAAACTGTCGCAGCGCCTCCAGGCCGCCGTCCGCCAGCACGCCGCCCTGCCACAGCAGTCGCTGCGCCTCCTGCTGGACAAAGTTCAGCCCGGCAAGCCCGCCGCGCGAGACCAGGTTGGTGTCATCATTCCACGCCATCAGATGCAGCAGGGTTTGCAGTAGCGCCAGATTACTGTCGCCGGTCTCTTCCATCATGCGGGTAAAGACTGGCATGGCCTGGGTACGCACCGTCAGGAAACCGCTCTCCGCCTCGCCGCGGGCCCCGGAGAGACCATAGCGCAGAAAATGAGCCTCGCCTTTACTGAGCCGTTCCCCGCCAGCAGAAGACAACTCCTGCATAACCATGCCGCGACAGAAGCGCGCCACCTGGTCGCAAAGCCGGTGCTGCTCTATCGGCTCACCTTTCGACACCAGCCTGCCCGCCGCCGCGCTGAGCAGGCCAAAAGCGAAGATCGCCCCGCGATGGGTATTCACCCCGCCGGTGGCCTCCAGCATATCGTTCTCACAGGCCATCCCTACCGGGCGCAGCATCATCAATACCTGCTCCGGCGCGACCGCCGCAGTATCGTGGCCCATGATGAAAAATTTCTCCATCCACGGAGCCACCACCGCGGTGCTGGCCTCAAACGAGGCCAGATCCATATCCCAGTGCGCGCCAGCGTTACGAATATCCACCAACCCGGGCTTTGGGGTCAGGCGAACTTCGGTCAACAGCGCGCGCTCTACCGCGCTGACCACCTCTTCGGCACTCAGTGGCTTCACGCGCCGCACACGCGCAGGATTAATTAACACGTCGCTCATGGCCTTTCCCCTCTGTGTTTAGTCGCTGTTTTTCACCTGACGAATCACATCGATGACCGAACCATCGCGATAGCGCACCACCGCCACCACCCGATCGGTGAATTCGATCGGCTGCGGCTTGCCAGTCAACAGCTCAGCACGCTGCTGCAGTTCCTCAATGGTCATCAGCGGAATGCCTGCGCTGCGCAAATTGTCGATCAGGTCCTGACGTGCCGGGTTGACCGCAATGCCGTGGTCAGTGACCAGCACATCCACGCTGGCCCCCGGCGTGACGCGGGTCAGCACCTTTTCCACGACGCAGGGAATACGGCCGCGAACTAACGGCGCGGTAATAATGGTCAAATCCGCACCGGCGGCGGTATCGCTATGGCCACCGGACGCCCCGCGCAGCACACCGTTAGAACCGGTCATCACGTTAACGTTAAAGTCGATATCAATTTCCAGCGCGCTGAGCATCACCACGTTTAAGCGCTCGCAGGAGGCGCCTTTGGAGCCCGGGCTGGCATACTGATTGGTGGAGATCTCGACATGGTTCGGGTTCTGCGCCAGCGAACGCGCCGCGTCGCCATCGAAGGACTGGGTATCGAGCAGCGTTTTGATCAACCCTTTTTCGTGCAAATCGACCATCGTCCCGGTGATACCGCCGAGGCCGAAGCTGGCGGTAATGCCGTTACGGCGCATTTTATCTTCAAGGAAGCGAGTTACTGCCAGCGAGGCGCCGCCGGTACCGGTCTGCAGCGAGAAACCCTCTTTAAAGTAACCGGAGTGCTCAACGACTTTCGCCGCCTGGCGGGCGATCAGCAGCTCGCGCGGGTTGCTGGTCAGACGGATGGCACCCGCGGTAATTTTTTGCGGATCGCCGACTTCATCTACCTGGACTATCAGATCCACCTGATCCTGGGCAATACTGGCCAGATAGTTAGGATAATTCACCCACTCTTCGGTGAGCAGCACCACGCATTTAGCGTGCTCGGCATCGACGCGCGCGTAGCCCAGAGAACCGCAGCGTGATTTACCGCTAAAGCCGTTGGCGTTGCCAAACTCATCGCAGCAAGGAACGCCGAGAAACGCGACATCAATCGACAGCTCGCCGCTTTGAATCAGCTGTACGCGACCGCCGTGGGAGTGGATCTGCACCGGGTTTTCCATTAAACCGGCGGAGATCTCCTCGCCCAACTTGCCGCGCAGGCCGGAGGTGTAGATCTGGCGGATCACGCCATTTTTAATATGCTCGATCAGCGGCCAGTGGGCGTCGATCAGAGAACTGGATGCCAGCGTCAGATCGCGAAAACCCATTTCCGCCAGCTTCGCCACTACCATATTGACGACTTTGTCACCGCCGCGAAACGCGTGGTGAAACGAGATGGTCATGCCGTTTTGCAGGCCGGAGCGACGGATTGCCGTTTCCAGCGAATCGCAGATTTTGCGCTGGCGCTTTTCGCTCTCGCTCGCCAGCCAGGGACTTTTCGCCGTTACGCCGGCATAAGGTGTCAGTCCATTCGGCATCACGTACTGCTGATTAAGCATTGCTACTGTCTCTTTCATCTTATTCCCCTTAATCACGAATACCGGAAGCCGAGAGCGCCACCACTTTGCGAGCATGGTCGATAATCGGTCCATCGATCATCTTGCCGTTCAGCGATACCACACCCAGACCTCGCGTTTCGGCTTCTTCCGCCGCGGCAATCACTTCCAGCGCGTGATCGACCTCTTTGCGCGTCGGGGCATAGACCTGATGCAGGAGTTCAATTTGTCGTGGGTTAACCAACGATTTGCCGTTAAAACCGAGGTTTTTGGCCAGATTCGCTTCCGCCAGGAAGCCCTCTTCGTTATTGATATCCGACCACACCACGTCATAGGCGGCGATGCCGGCAACGCGGGCGGCATGCAGTACAGCGCAGCGGGCGTAGAACAGTTCAGTACCGTCGCCGCGAGAGGTGCCCATATCCATGACGTAATCGAAGGCCGCCAGCGCGATCGCCGCCAGACGCGGGCTGGCGCGGGCGATCTCCACCGCGTTCACCACGCCCAGCGCCGACTCAATCGCCGCCATTAACTTGGTGCTGCCCACTTCCCGGCCGCACTCGCGTTCAATCCGCTCAACATGCGCTTCCAGCTCATGGATATCTTCTTTGCTGTCGGTTTTCGGCAGACGCACCATATCCACGCCCGCGCGGACTACCGCTTCAAGGTCGGCAAGACCGAACGGCGTATTCAGCGGGTTAATGCGCACCACGGTTTCGATATCCTGATACAGTGGATGCTGCAGCGCCTGATACACCAGCAGACGAGCGGTATCTTTCTCGCGCAGCGAAACGGCATCTTCCAGGTCGAACATCACCGCATCGGCGCCGTAGACGAATGACGTGCTTAACATGGCGGCATTGGCGCCAGGGATGAACAACATACTGCGACGTGGTTTCATAGCTGGCTCCATTGTAATTGGGTCTGTTGCGCCGCGCGCAGCGCCGCGGCCTGTACGCGAGCTCGCAAAACACATTCCAGCGCGCCTTTATCATCGACCACCACGTTGGCCTGTTTCACGCCAAGCTGAGCCAGCGTTTCTCTCACTACTTGCTCAATCGCAGCGCCAAACTGTTGTTTCACAATGCTGTCGATTTCCAGCTGAATGCCCGGCTGCGCCGCCGGTCCAATCCTGACCATCACATCGCTGGACTCCAGCGTGCCGGCCAGGGCGTCAATCTTCATTTCCATAGGGGAAAATCCTTAGTTAGGGCGTATAAATCAGGCGGTTTGATGTTCGCTTTCCGCCAGTTGCATCAGAAAAGAGAGGGTTCCCGGCGGTACCAGCGCCGCGACCGCCTGCCAGTTGCGCTGTCGATAGAGTTCGCGCACTCGGGAGGCCGACACGGGTCCACCATTTTTTTCGATTCGCGCAAGCTCAACTACTTCAATGGGCGGCGCGTCGCCTGGCGCTTCCAGTAGTGACTTCATGCGCTGGTTGTAATTACGGGTCAGGGGACACAGCGGCTCGGTGCCGACAAAGCGATGGGTAATCTGCAGCGCCGGGGCCAGGCGCTCGCGGAAGAGCTGCAGGTCAATCTGGCTGTGGCAGTCATCAACCACCCCCTGCTCTTTCAGGAAATAGCCGGGGAACGTCGCCCGCGAGATCAGATACGCCGAACCGGGATGCAGCGTCACCTTATCGATGCCGGTAATCCCCTGTTCAATGAGCTTGAAGCGATCGTGATAGGAAAAGCAGGACGCATCTTCTTTGACCACAAACAGATGCAGCCAGTCGCACTGGCTGGCCGCCTGTTCTACCAACCAGCGGTGGCCAAGGGTGAAGGGATTGGCATTCATCACGATAGCGCCGATTTTTCTTCCCGGCTGACGGTACATCGCCAGCTGTCGACAGTAACGAGTCAGCCGTTCGCGGCTATTTTCCATTAGCACGGCGCGGTCGCCCGCCTGGGCTATCGGCCAGAAGCCGGCGCCGGAAAATAACGCGGCATTGCAAGGTTTAGTGAACAAAAACAGTTCGCTGCGCCCCAGCTCATAGGCCAGCGTCAGGAGCTCGGTCAGTAATTTAAGGCTCAGCCCCTCCCCCTGCAGCGAGGGATCGATGGCGATGCATTTCAGCACATTGCCGGCGATAGCACCGCAGCCGACCAGCCGCTGCTGATACTCGGCGATAATCGCCATTTCGCAGTCGGCCTCTAACGACAGTTGATGCTGGCGGAGAAACCGATCGATCGCCTCTCGCCGCGGTTTATCTTTTAATAGCTGAACGCGTTTTAATATCAGTGTCATTTTTTAGCGCTTCGTCATTTCAAAACGAACTGTATTTCGCCAGCGTTCGGCTATGGATTCTTGTATTTAAGTCACAGTTTTTCTCGTGGCTTAATTGGCTTTATGGTTTTTATGTTGTTAATTAATTCAGAATCATAAAAACAATTAAATTAATAAAAAACACGAGTATTCAGTGAAGATAATCACACCTTACCCCTGGATCTATTTATTACTATGCGCCGGTCTTACTACTCCATCAATAAACAGGATAACGTTTATGACTAACATGAGTCAGGCTCCGGCGACGGAGAAAAAGGGCGTTAGCGATCTGCTGGGATTTAAAATCTTCGGCATGCCGCTCCCCCTTTACGCATTTGCGTTAATTACACTATTACTTTCACATTTTTATAACGCTTTACCCACCGATATCGTCGGCGGCTTTGCCATCATGTTTATTATCGGCGCTATATTCGGGGAAATTGGCAACCGCCTGCCAATATTCAACAAATATATCGGTGGCGCTCCGGTGATGATTTTCCTGGTGGCGGCTTATTTTGTCTATGCCGGTATTTTTACGCAGAAAGAAATCGATGCTATCAGCAACGTTATGGATAAGAGTAACTTCCTTAACTTATTCATCGCGGTATTAATTACCGGAGCAATTCTGTCGGTAAACCGCCGCCTGCTGCTGAAATCACTGCTCGGCTATATTCCAACTATCCTGATGGGCATTGTCGGCGCGTCTATTTTTGGCATCGCTATCGGCCTGGTGTTCGGTATTCCAGTGGATCGCATCATGATGCTGTACGTCCTGCCGATCATGGGTGGCGGCAACGGCGCGGGCGCGGTCCCCCTGTCGGAGATTTACCACTCCGTCACCGGTCGTTCTCGCGAAGAGTATTACTCAACCGCTATCGCTATTCTGACCATCGCTAACATCTTCGCCATCGTCTTTGCCGCCGTCCTCGATATCATCGGCAAAAAACACACCTGGCTGAGCGGCGAAGGGGAACTGGTGCGTAAAGCCTCGTTCAAAGTGGAAGAAGATGAGAAAGCGGGACAAATCACCCATCGCGAAACCGCCGTCGGTCTGGTGCTGTCCACTACCTGCTTCCTGCTGGCCTACGTCGTGGCGAAGAAAATTCTGCCCAGCATTGGCGGTGTGGCTATTCACTATTTCGCGTGGATGGTGCTGATCGTCGCCGCGCTGAACGCCTCCGGGCTGTGCTCACCGGAAATCAAAGCCGGTGCTAAACGCTTGTCTGATTTCTTCTCCAAACAGCTGCTGTGGGTGCTGATGGTCGGGGTCGGCGTCTGCTACACCGACCTACAGGAAATTATCAACGCCATCACCTTCGCTAACGTTGTTATCGCCGCCATTATCGTTATCGGTGCGGTGCTCGGCGCGGCGATCGGTGGCTGGCTGATGGGTTTCTTCCCAATAGAATCGGCCATCACTGCAGGCCTGTGTATGGCCAACCGCGGCGGCTCCGGCGACCTGGAAGTTCTCTCTGCCTGTAACCGTATGAACCTTATCTCTTATGCGCAAATCTCCTCCCGTTTGGGCGGCGGTATTGTGCTGGTCATCGCCAGCATCGTGTTCGGCATGATGATTTAACCCATACGCACGATGGCACGTTGAACTGACAGGTGAAGAACGAATCAGGGTCCCATGCCGGGAGCGGCAGAGGGAAATCCACCCTGCTCCTTAGCCAGAAACCTTGTCAGACAGCGCGTCATCGTGCCCCTATTTGAGATGTATAAATGACTGACAATGCCATCCTGTTAGGCGAAGGCTTCACCCTGATGTTTCTCGGCATGGGTTTTGTACTGGTGTTCCTGCTGCTGCTCATTTTCGCCATCCGGGGAATGTCCCTCGCCGTCAACCGCCTGTTTCCCGAGCCGCCCGCCGCCCCCGCAGCGGCGCCGGCCGCCGTCGCGCCCGCCGACGATTTCGCCCGCCTGAAGCCGGCGATTGTCGCCGCCATTCACCACCATCGCCGTCTTCACCCTTAATTCACGGAGGAATTCATGACCGTTGCCATTACCGATGTCGTCCTGCGCGACGCCCACCAGTCCCTGTTCGCCACCCGTCTGCGTCTCGACGATATGCTGCCCGTTGCCGCTCAGCTGGACGACGTCGGCTACCGCTCGCTGGAGTGCTGGGGCGGCGCCACCTTTGACGCCTGCATCCGCTTTCTCGGCGAGGACCCGTGGGTCCGCCTGCGCGAGCTGAAAAAGGCGATGCCCAAGACCCCGCTGCAGATGCTGCTCCGCGGCCAGAACCTGCTCGGCTACCGCCACTACGCCGACGACGTGGTGGAGCGCTTCGTGGAGCGCGCCGTCAAAAACGGCATGGACGTCTTCCGCGTCTTCGATGCCATGAACGACCCGCGCAACATGCAGGCCGCCCTGCAGGCGGTCCGCCGCCACGGCGCCCACGCCCAGGGTACGCTTTCGTACACCACCAGCCCGGCCCACACCCTGCAGACCTGGCTCGACCTCACCGAACAGCTGCTGGAGACCGGCGTTGACTCCGTCGCCATCAAGGACATGTCCGGCATTCTGACGCCGCATGCCGCCTTTGAGCTGGTCAGCGAAATCAAGAAGCGCTACGACGTCACCCTGCACCTGCACTGCCATGCCACCACCGGGATGGCGGAGATGGCCCTGCTGAAGGCCATTGAAGCCGGGGTCGACGGCGTCGATACCGCCATCTCCTCGATGAGCGGCACCTATGGCCACCCGGCCACCGAGGCGCTGGTCGCCACCCTCGCCGGCACGCCGTACGACACCGGCCTCAATATCCACAGGCTGGAGAGCATCGCCGCGTACTTTCGCGAGGTGCGCAAAAAATACCACGCCTTCGAAGGCCAGCTGAAAGGCACCGACAGCCGTATCCTCGTCGCCCAGGTGCCGGGCGGGATGCTCACCAACCTTGAAGGCCAGCTGAAGCAGCAGAGCGCCGCCCACCGTCTGGATGAAGTACTGGCGGAAATCCCCCGCGTGCGCGAGGACCTCGGCTTCATCCCGCTGGTGACCCCGACCTCGCAGATTGTCGGCACCCAGGCGGTGCTCAACGTGCTGGGCGGCGAGCGCTACAAAACCATCGCGAAGGAGACCGCCGGTATCCTGAAGGGCGAGTACGGCCGCACCCCGGCCCCGGTGAACGCCGCCCTGCAGGCGCGGGTGCTCGACGGCGCCGACCCGGTGACCTGCCGCCCGGCCGACCTGCTGAAGCCGGAGCTGGCCGCGCTGGAAGCCGACGTCAGACGCCAGGCGCAGGAGAAGGGCATCACGCTTGCCGAAAACGCCATCGACGACGTGCTCACCGTGGCGCTGTTCCCGCAAATCGGCCTGAAGTTCCTCGAAAACCGCCACAACCCGGCGGCCTTTGAGCCGGTACCGCAGGCGGAAGCCGCGCAGCCAGTGGCAAAAGCAGAAAAACCTGCCGCCTCCGGCGTCTACACCGTGGAGGTGGAAGGCAAAGCCTTTGTGGTCAAAGTCAGCGACGGCGGCGACGTCAGCCAGCTGACGGCGGCTGCTCCTGCTCCTGCTCCTGCACCCGCCGCTGCCGCCGCTGCCGCCCCGGCCGGCGCCGGCACCCCGGTGACCGCCCCGCTGGCGGGCACTATCTGGAAGGTGCTGGCCAGCGAAGGCCAGACGGTGGCCGCAGGCGAGGTGCTGCTGATTCTGGAAGCCATGAAGATGGAAACCGAAATCCGCGCCGCGCAGGCCGGGACCGTGCGCGGTATCGCGGTGAAAGCCGGCGACGCGGTGGCGGTCGGCGACACCCTGATGACTCTGGCGTAAGGACGAGGAGCGGAAATGGAAAGTCTGAACGCCCTGATTCAGGGCATGGGGCTGATGCACCTCGGCGCCGGCCAGGCGGTGATGCTGCTGGTCAGCCTGCTGCTGCTGTGGCTGGCGATTGCGAAGAAGTTCGAGCCGTTACTGCTGCTGCCGATTGGCTTCGGCGGCCTGCTCTCCAATATCCCGGAGGCCGGGCTGGCGCTCACCGCCCTGGAGAGCCTGCTGGCCCACCACGACCCGGCGCAGCTGGCGGTGATTGCCGCGAAGCTCCACTGCGCGCCGGACGTCCACGCCATCAAAGAGGCACTGGCGCTGGCCCTGCCGTCGGTGCAGGGGCAGATGGAGAGCCTCGCGGTGGACATGGGCTACTCCGCCGGGGTGCTGGCCATCTTCTATAAGGTGGCGATTGGCTCGGGCATCGCGCCGCTGGTGATTTTCATGGGCGTCGGGGCAATGACCGATTTCGGCCCGCTGCTGGCTAACCCGCGCACCCTGCTGCTGGGGGCGGCGGCGCAGTTCGGGATCTTCGCCACCGTGCTCGGGGCGCTGACGCTGAACTACTTCGGCATCATCAGCTTCACCCTGCCGCAGGCGGCGGCCATCGGCATCATCGGCGGCGCCGACGGCCCGACGGCGATTTACCTGTCGGGCAAGCTGGCGCCGGAGCTGCTGGGGGCCATTGCGGTGGCGGCGTACTCCTATATGGCGCTGGTGCCGCTGATCCAGCCGCCGATCATGAAGGCGCTGACCACGGATAAGGAGCGGAAAATTCGCATGGTGCAGCTGCGCACGGTAAGTAAGCGGGAGAAGATCCTCTTCCCGGCGGTGCTGTTGCTGCTGGTGGCGCTCCTGCTGCCGGACGCCGCGCCGCTGCTGGGGATGTTCTGCTTCGGCAACCTGATGCGCGAGAGCGGGGTGGTGGAGCGGCTGAGCGATACGGTGCAGAACGCGCTGATCAACATCGTGACCATCTTCCTCGGGCTGTCGGTGGGGGCCAAGCTGGTGGCGGACAAGTTCCTGCAGCCGCAGACGCTGGGGATCCTGGTGCTGGGGGTGATCGCCTTCTGCGTGGGGACCGCAGCCGGGGTGCTGATGGCGAAGCTGATGAACGTGTTCAGCCGGCACAAAATCAACCCGCTGATCGGCTCGGCGGGGGTGTCGGCGGTGCCGATGGCGGCGCGGGTGTCGAACAAGGTGGGTCTGGAAGCGGACGGGCAGAACTTCCTGCTGATGCACGCCATGGGCCCGAACGTGGCGGGGGTGATCGGCTCGGCGATCGCCGCCGGGGTGATGCTCAAGTACGTGCTGGCGATGTAGGCCGACATCCTTCCCGGAGGTGTGGCTGTCGCCCCACCTCCGGGCTGATTTGATACCCACTCCTGGCATGACGGGGCCGGGCACATGTCTGAAATTTTCTGTTCTGTGCTCCACCTGTCGGCGCCGGGGGCGCAAAACGGGGAGAATAACAATTTAATGTCTATCTACCCAATGTATACCCGAAAAATCACCCACTGGTTTGCCAGGCGATCGTTTCAGAATCGCATCTTCCTGCTGATCTTATTCACCTCGACGATCGTCATGCTGGCGATGTCATGGTATCTGACAGACATTACCGAGGAGCGTCTGCATTATCAGGTCGGGCAACGGGCGCTGATTCAGGCGATGCAGATTTCGGCGATGCCGGAGCTGGTGGAGGCAGTGCAGAAACGCGATCTCGCCAGAATCAAAGCCCTTATCGACCCCATGCGTTCGTTCTCCGACGCCACCTACATCACCGTCGGTGATGCCAGCGGCCAGCGCCTCTATCACGTCAATCCTGATGAAATCGGCAAATCGATGGAAGGCGGCGATAGCGATGAGGCGTTGATAAACGCTAAAAGCTACGTGTCAGTGCGCAAAGGCTCGCTGGGATCGTCGCTGCGCGGTAAATCGCCGATTCAGGACGCAACCGGCAAGGTGATCGGCATTGTGTCGGTAGGCTATACCATTGAGCAACTGGAAAACTGGCTCAGCCTGCAGATAAGTTCGCTGCTGATCCCGATGGCCATCATGTTACTGCTTCTGCTCTTTTGCGCCCGCCGCTTCTCACTGCATATCAAAAAACAGATGCTCAATATGGAACCCCAGCAGCTGTCACAGCTGTTGATCCAGCAAAGCGTGCTGTTTGAATCGGTGTTCGAAGGGCTTATCGCCATCGACTCCGATTATAAAATCACTGCGATTAATCAGACTGCGCGTCGCCTGCTCAATTTGAGTCAGCCGGAACCGACGCTTATCGGCAAACGGATCAGCAGCGTTATCTCTCAGGAGGTCTTCTTCTACGATGCGCCACAGACCAATAAAAAAGACGAGATCGTTACCTTCAATCAGATCAAAGTGATCGCCAGCCGGATGGCGGTGATCTTAAACAATGAGCCACAGGGTTGGGTGATCAGCTTTCGCAGCAAAGACGATATCAATACCCTTAGCCTGCAGCTCAGCCAGGTGCAACAGTACGCCGATAACCTGCGCGCCGTGCAGCATGAGCATCGCAATCTGATCTCCACTATCGCCGGTCTGCTGTTTCTTAAACGCTATAACCAAGCGCTGGAACTGATCCAACAGCAGTCGGAAAGTCACCAGAAGGTGATCGATTTTATTGCACGCAATTTCCAGGACAACCACCTGGCCGGGCTGTTGATCGGCAAATATTACCGGGCCAAAGAGCTTGGACTTGAGCTGATTTTCGATCCGGCCTGCTTCGTTGATAGATTACCTACCGCCCTTTCGCACAACGAATGGATCTCGATCGTGGGGAATCTACTTGATAACGCCTACAATGCCAGCCTGCGTCAACCGCAGGGTTCAAAACAGATCGAATGCCTGATCAACAGTGATGGCCAGGAGGTGATCATTGAGATCGCCGACCAGGGATGCGGCATTGACGAGGCGCTGCGCGATCGGATCTTCGAGCGCGGCGTCACCAGCAGCGCCAGCAAAGATCATGGTATCGGACTCTGGCTGGTACGCAGCTACGTGGAACAAGCAGGCGGCAGTATCGTCGTCGAAAATAATATTCCTTTTGGCACCATTTTTACGCTTTATATCCCCCTGACCCGAGATGAACATCATGGATAGCATCACTACTCTTATTGTTGAAGACGAACCTATGCTGGCGGAGATCCTGGTGGATAACATTAAACAGTTTCCCCAGTTCGACGTCATTGGTATTGCGGATAAGCTTGAGAGCGCCAGGAAACAGCTCAGACTGTATCAACCGCAGCTGATCCTGCTGGATAATTTTTTACCCGACGGCAAAGGTATCGATCTGATCCGCCATGCAGTCAGTACACATTACAAGGGACGGATTATCTTTATTACCGCGGATAATCACATGGAAACCATCAGCGAAGCGCTGCGTCTTGGGGTGTTTGATTACCTGATTAAGCCGGTGCACTATCAGCGCCTGCAGCACACGCTGGAGCGCTTTGCCCGCTATCGTAGCTCGCTGCGCTCCAGTGAACAGGCCAGCCAGCTCCATGTCGACGCGCTGTTTAATATTCAGGCCCGGGAACAAACGGAACCCGCCAGCGCACCACTGCGCGGGATCGATGAAAGCACCTTTCAGCGCGTGCTCCAGCTGTTTGCCGACCCGACGGTGGTGCATACCGCCGACTCGCTGGCCCGTATCCTCGGCAGCAGCAAAACCACCGCTCGCCGTTATCTGGAACAAGGAGTAAAGAACGACTTTCTGGAAGCGGAAATCAGCTACGGCAAGGTTGGCCGACCTGAGCGGATCTATCACGGCAAGCAGACCTATCCTGAGCAGAGATAAAACGCTTACGCCAGGGTGTAGCTGACCACCAGCTGCCCCTTCTTCATCTTAATCTGACTAATGACAATGTCGCCCAGCTCCGCCAGACGGGCGACGTGGGTGCCTCCGCAGGGATAGGCTGGCAGCTCGCCGAATCCCACCTTGCGCATGCCATCAGCGAACGTCACCTGACGCGGTAAGTCCTGCGCCTGCCATGCCTTTACTAGCGCCAGTAGCGCACTGGCGTCCGGCAGCGCGGCGCTATTCCTGCTGGCAAAGGTTATCCGCCCTTCGCCGGGCCAGTGGTGCGCTTTCACCGGTTGCCAGCCAAGCTGTTCGCCCGCCAGGCCAAGCAGGTGGCCGGCAGAATGCAGACGAGCATGCAGCTGTCTCGCGGAGGCATCAATTTTCATCTCCACTTCACCGAGGGGAAGGGGTTGCGACAGAATATGCAGCACCCTTTCGCCGCGCACAGCCACCGTCTCAACCACCTGCCCGGCAATCCATCCGCGGTCCGCCGGTTGACCGCCCCCTTGCGGGTGAAACAGCGTCCGATCCAGTTCGATGGCGTAACGGCCATCCGCTTCTGCAGTGCAGGCAATGATCTGGGCGCGCCCGTCGGTAGCATCGCTGGTGTAATAAACCCGTTCAGTCATAGTGATTCTCCTCTCTGTCCGGCCAGTATATTATTAATGCCGACAGCGATAATCCCACCACCAGCCAATGCACTCTTGCTCCGGGAGCACAAATGAATCTGAACCTCCTGCCCGACCTCGCTCTTTTCGTTCAGATAGTCGACCAGGGCAGCTTCTCCGCCGTCGCCCGCCAGAACGGCATTACCCCTTCAGCCGTTAGCCGCAGCGTGTCACGGCTGGAGCGAGAGATGGGCTGCAAACTGCTGCAGCGTACCACCCGCAAGCTGCGTCTTAGCGATGCCGGGGAAACGATATATCAGCATGCCCAGCAGATGCTGGAAGCGGCGCGACAGGCAATGGATTCCGCAGGCAGTCGCCAAACGGTCGCCCAGGGAAAGCTGACGCTCAGCGTCCCGAAAGCCGTCGGCCGCTTTGTGATCCACCCGCTGATGATGGCGTTTTTCCACCGCTACCCGCAGGTGGACGTCTGCCTGCGGCTGGAAGATCGCCCTCTCGATTTTATCGATGACGGTATTGATCTGGCGCTACGCATCACCGATACCCCCTCCCCCGGCCTGCATGGCAAACCGCTGATGCCAATCAGGCACGTTATCTGCGCCACTGAGGCCTATTTACAGCAGCACGGTACGCCGTACACGCCGCAGGATCTGCGCTCGCATAGCTGCATTAGCCTTGGCGAAACGCCCGCCGATGCGCGCTGGAAATTCCGTCGGGAAGGCAAAACAGAAACGGTGCAAACCTACGGGCGGTACGCCGCCAACCATACCGCCGTACGCCTCGACGCGGTCAGACAGCATTTAGGGATCGGCAGCCTGCCGCTGTTCACCGCCCGTGAGGCGCTGGCGAACGGCGACATCGTGCAGGTGCTGCCCGAGTGGGAATTTATCAGCAGCTACTCAGGCGACCTGTGGCTACTGTGGGCGGGAGATAAGCATATGCCCGCCAGGATGCGGGCGATGATCGATTATCTCAGCGAGACGGTGCCGGCGCTGAACGCAGGCAGCACAGAGCCAGCGAAATAATTGCAAACCACGGAATGATAACTCCCAACACAAACCAGATCCCGGAGCGGCCGATATCATGCATCCGCCGGCAGCCTACAGCCAGCAGGGGGAGCGCCATCAACAGCAGCCACAGCGCCGCAAAGGGTATGACAACAAAACTGAGGATCCCGTAGTGAGGGTCAACAAGGGTGGCCAGACTCCAGGCGGCCACTGGCGCGGCGGCGATCAGCACATTGATAAGAAAAAACGTCCAGAACTGCTGCCGGCTGGCGCGTCCGCTAAAATTAAAGGTCTCTTTCCAGCCGCTCAAATACGCCTGTCCATAGGTCATTGCTTCTCTCCTTGAAAATCGAGTGATATATCACGGCGCCAGGGCAATCACCTCCGCCGCCCAGCGCTGAAACCCTTCGACGTCGATATCCAGCGCCACCTGGGCGTTCGCCGGCTGACCCAGTCGCCCTTCGATATCCACCACCGTGGTGCCGGCGGTCCAGGTCCCCTGCGTCTCCACCGCCACAAAGCACGGCTGGAGAGTGAACAGTTCCGGGCGGGCCAGCCACGCAATAGCGCACAAGTCGTGCATGCGCAGACCACTGCTCATGCTGCCGCTGCGATAGTGGCTAAACAGCGCATGGAGCATTTTACCGGTCTGGTTCAGCGTCGGCAGCGTCGCCAGATAATCCGCCGCCAGCAGCGCCGGTTGGTGACGTCCAGCCCGCACATCACAATCTCCAGCCCGCTGTGGAACACTTTCGCGGCGGCTTCCGGGTCGATAGCGATATTGAATTCCGCATTCGGCGTGAAGTTGCCGCGGCCCGCCGAGCCGCCCATGATCACCAGCCGGCGAATATTAAACACGCATTCCGGGTACTGGGTCAGCAGCAGCGCTATATTGGTCAGCGGGCCAATCGCCACCAGGGTGATCGGCTCGGCAGCATGCATAAGCGCATCACGGATCGCCTGGAAGGCCGGCTTCGCCAGCGGTTGACGTTGATGCTCAACAAAGTCATACCCCTCCATGCCGGATTCGCCATGCACCGAGGCGGCGTCGCGCAACGGACGCACCAGCGGCATCGACGCCCCCTGCGCCAGCGGTACATCGGCATTCCAGAAATGCAGCAATTGCAGCGCGTTACGGGTCGTCTTCTCCACCGAGACATTGCCCGCTACGGTGGTCATCAACTGCAGATCCAGCTCAGGCGCGAACAGCGCCGCGGCAATGGCGGCGGCATCGTCGATGCCCGGATCGGTATCAAGAATGATTGGTAAGCGCATGGTTTCTCCCTAAAAAAATGCCAGACGTTAAGTCTGGCATCTTCTCATACTGCTGGAGGAAAGAACTTACTCTACTTCACGGACATCCACACGCAGCTCTTTCGGCACTTCAAAGACGATATTCTCTTCCCGGCCTTCCAGCGGCACGGCTTCGCCGCCGCCCAGCTCCTGCAGGCGGGTAATGACGTTCTGCACCAGAATATCCGGCGCCGACGCGCCCGCCGTCACGCCGACGCAGGCCGCATCCTTGACCCACGCTTCCTGGATATCGGAGGCGTCGTCAATCAGGTAAGCCGCCTTACCCATCCGCTGCGCCAGCTCGGCGAGGCGGTTAGAGTTGGAGGAGTTTTTCGACCCGACCACCAGCACTACGTCAGCCTGCTCCGCCAGCGCGCGCACGGCTTCCTGACGGTTAGTGGTAGCATAGCAAATGTCGTCTTTGCGCGGGCCGACGATTTTCGGAAAACGCGCGCGCAGGGCGTCAATCACATCCGAGGTATCGTCGACGGAGAGCGTGGTCTGGGTCATAAACGACAGCCGGGCGTCATTTTTCACTTCCAGCTTCAGCACGTCTTCCGGCGACTCGACCAGGTACATCCCCCCTTGCGGGTTGTTGTACTGTCCCATGGTGCCTTCGACTTCCGGATGGCCGGCATGGCCAATCAGAATCGACTCTTCGCCGCGGCGGCTGGCGCGGGCGACTTCCATATGGACTTTGGTCACCAGCGGACAGGTGGCATCGAATACCGTCAGGTCGCGGCTCTTCGCTTCGTTGCGTACCGCCTGCGACACGCCGTGGGCGGAGAAAATCAGGATCGCGCCGTCCGGCACTTCGCTGATCTGTTCGATAAAAATGGCGCCACGCTTGCGCAGGCTATCCACCACATAGCGGTTGTGCACCACTTCATGACGAACATAGATCGGTGCGCCATACAGCGTCAGCGCGTTTTCTACAATGCTGATAGCGCGGTCAACGCCAGCGCAAAAACCGCGCGGGTTAGCCAACAGGATCTGCATGTTACTCCTCCAGCGCCGGATCGATCTCCAGCACTTCAATATCAAAATGAACAGTGCGCCCGGCCAGCGGATGGTTGAAGTCAACGGTGATGGAATCGCCGTTCACTTCGCGGATCACGCCAGGCATTTCGCTGCCATCCATTGCGGTAAAGAGCATAATCGCGCCGATCTCCGGCTCGCCAGCGTCGATAAACTCGCGGCGAGAGAAATACTGAATCAGGTCCGGGCTGGGTACGCCAAAGGCGGCGTCAGGCTCCAGCGAAAAGGCCTTTTTCTCCCCCTCTTTCAAACCGAGAAGCTGTTGCTCCAGCCCTTCAGACAAAGAGGTGTCGCCGAGGCGAAACAGCGCCGGTTTGCCGTTGCTGCGGGTGGACTCGGCAGTGGAGCCGTCGTCCAGTTTCAGAGTGAAGTGCACCAGTACCGCGCTGTTGCTCTGTACGGATTTAGACATGCAAATTGCTCGCTTGTTTAGGTCACCCGGTGCCCGGCGGCATTACGCTTACCGGGCCTACGGGGGCCAAAAATTCTGTAGGCCGGGTAAGCGTCACGTCACCCGGCATTGAGATTTACGCCTGCTCTTTCACAGTCGGTTTCGGCAGGAAGCCTTCCAGCACAATCAGCGCTGCGCCGATGCAGATCGCGCTATCGGCGAGGTTGAAGGTGGCAAAATGCCAGTCGCCGACGTAGAAGTCGATCATATCGACCACAAAGCCATGCCACAGGCGATCGAACAAGTTGCCCAGCGCGCCGCCGATAATCAGCGCGTAGGCAATATTGTTCAGCTTTTGCGTCGCCTTCGAACGGTACATCAGCACCGTCAGCACTACGCAAATGCCGATCGCGATCCCGGAAAAGAACCAGCGCTGCCAGCCGCCGCTGTCGGCGAGAAAGCTAAAGGCCGCGCCATAGTTGCGGGCATAATGCAGATTAAGCGACGGGAACAGCGGAACCGTCTCCCCCAGAGCGAAGTTCTGGAGGATCAGGAATTTGCTGCCCAGATCGATAATCAGCACGGCTACGACCACCCACAGCCAGCGTAGCCCCGTTGAACAGATCGATTTACTCATCAGGCGAATTTACGTTGCTCGCCGTCACCGGCGACGTTGCTCACACAGCGTCCGCAGATTTCCGCGTGTTCCGCCACCTTGCCGATATCGGTGGTGTAATGCCAGCAGCGCGGGCATTTCTCACCTTCAGCTTTACTCAATGCGACTTTCAACCCTTTGAGCATTTCGCTTTGCTGCGCATCAGCGGACGCGCTCGCATAGTCTGCGACGTTCGCCCCGGAGGTCAACAGGACAAATCGCAACTCATCGCCCAGCGCATTGAGCTTAGCCGCCAGATCGGCATCAGCATACAGCGTGACTGCCGCTTCCAGCGAGCCGCCGACTTTCTTATCCGCACGCGCCTGCTCGATCACCTTGTTGACTTCGCCACGCACCTTCAGCAGCTCGTCCCAGAAATCATCGTTCATCGCTTCGTCGTCGGCCAGGCCGAACAGACCTTCATACCACTCGCCGGTGAAGACATATTTCTCACGCTCGCCCGGCAGATAGCCCCAGATTTCATCTGCGGTGAAGGACATGATCGGCGCCATCCAGCGCACCAGCGCTTCCACGATATGGAACAGCGCGGTCTGGCAGCTGCGACGCGCCACGCTGTCCGCCTTGGCGGTGTACTGGCGGTCTTTGATGATGTCGAGGTAGAACGAGCCCATCTCGATGGAGCAGAAGCGCATCAGGCGCTGCACCACTTCATGGAAGTCGTAGGATTCGTAGGCTTTCAGGATATCTTCCTGTGCCGCCTGCGCGCAGCCGACCGCCCAGCGGTCCAGCACCACCATCTCTTCCGGTTTAACCATGTCTTTCGCCGGATCGAAACCGTTAAGGTTCGCCAGCAGGAAGCGCGCGGTATTACGGATACGACGATAGCTGTCCGCAGCGCGTTTGAGGATCTCGTCAGAGACCGCCATTTCGCCGGTGTAGTCGGTGGAAGCCACCCACAGGCGCAGGATATCGGCGCCGAGCTTGTTCATCACGTCCTGCGGGCTAACGGTGTTGCCGATAGACTTGGACATTTTGCGGCCCTGACCGTCGACGGTGAAGCCGTGGGTCAGTACCTGACGATATGGCGCTTTGCCTTTCATCGCCGTGGAAATCATCAGCGAGGACATGAACCAGCCGCGATGCTGGTCAGAACCTTCCAGATACATATCGGCGGCGTGACCGGCGAATTCCGGACGCACGTCAACCACGGAAGAGTGGGTCGACCCGGAGTCAAACCAGACGTCGAGGGTATCCGGCACTTTCTCGTAGCTGTCGGCGTCATCGCCAAGAATGTCGCGGGAATCGAGATCCCACCACGCCTGGATGCCGTCAACTTCAACGCGTTTTGCCACTTCTTCCATCAGCTCAAGGGTACGCGGGTGCAGTTCGTGGGTTTCTTTATGCACGAACAGCGACATCGGCACGCCCCAGGTGCGCTGACGGGAGATACACCAGTCAGGGCGGTTAGCGACCATCGATTCGATACGCGCCTGGCCCCAGTCCGGGATCCACTGCACGCCTTTGATCTCTTTCAGCGACTGCGCGCGCAGGCCTTTCTGATCCATGCTCACGAACCACTGCGGAGTGGCACGGAAGATGATCGGCGACTTGTGGCGCCAGCAGCATGGATAGCTGTGCTGCAGTTTCTCAACGTGTAACAGCGCGCCACGCTCACGCAGCATCTCAACGATGATGTCATTGGCTTTGAAAACATTAATGCCGTCCAGGGACGGCCAGGTGCCAGGCAGGTAAGCGCCGTCCGGGCCAACCGGGTTGGCGATTTCCAGACCGTATTTCTGGCTGATGGTGTAATCGTCCGGACCGTGGCCGCCAGCGGTATGCACCGCACCGGTACCGGCATCCAGCGTCACGTGGTCGCCAAGGATCGCCGGCACGTCGAAATCGAGGAACGGATGCTTAAAGCGCATCAGCTCAAGCTCAGAACCTTGTACCGCCGCCAGAATAGTGTAGTCCGTCGCGCCAACGCGCTTCATTACGCTCTCAACCAGGTCTTTCGCCAGGATCAGCGCCTGGCCGTCAACCTGCACCAGCGCATAGTCGAACTCAGGAGACAGAGAGATAGCGCGGTTGGCCGGCAGGGTCCACGGCGTGGTGGTCCAGATAACCAGCGACACCGGACCGTTGACGTCGGCTACGCCGAATTTCGCCAGTACCGCGGCTTTGTCTACCGCGTGGAACGCGACATCGATAGACGGAGAGGTTTTGTCGTAATACTCCACTTCCGCTTCCGCCAGCGCGGAACGGCAGTCTACGCACCAGTGCACCGGTTTGGCGCCTTTATGCAGGTGGCCATTACCGATGATTTTGCCCAGCGCGCGGATGATGTTGGCTTCGGTTTTGAAGTCCATGGTCAGGTACGGATGCGACCAGTCGCCCAGCACGCCGAGACGGATAAAGTCTTTACGCTGGCCATCGATCTGCTCGGCGGCATATTCGCGGCACTTAGCGCGGAATTCGGCAGCGGTAAATTTCTCACCCGGCTTGCCGTATTCCTGCTCCACTTTCAGCTCGATCGGCAGACCGTGGCAGTCCCAGCCCGGAACGTAAGGCGAGTCATAGCCCGTCAGTCCTTTGGACTTAACGATAATGTCTTTCAGAATCTTGTTTACCGAGTGACCAATATGAATGCTGCCATTCGCATAAGGAGGGCCATCATGCAGAATGAAGGTTTTTTTGCCTTTTTTGGCTGCACGAATGATGCCGTACAGGTCATCATCGGTCCAACGCGCCAGCATTCCCGGTTCGCGTTTGGCGAGGTCGCCACGCATAGGGAACCCTGTTTCCGGCAAATTCAGGGTCGATTTATAGTCACTCATCAGATTCTCGGTTCCGTATTTCGGTTTGATAAACACCAGTGGCTCAGGCCTGGCTGGTCAGCCCAAATAATTCGCGGGCCGTTAACTCATCACGTGCGATTTGCGCCTTCAGCTCGTCCAGCGACGCAAACCGCTGCTCGTTACGTATCTTTTTACGCAGTATTACATTGATATGGCGACCGTAGAGGTCCATTACAACGTCCAACAGATGTACTTCGAGCTGCTGACGCACGCCCGCAACCGTTGGACGGGTGCCAATATTGGCGACGCCCGCTATCGGTTTGTCGCCCAGCCCTGTCACTTCTACCGCATAGACCCCTTTAACCGGGGAAACCTGACGACGCAGCGGTAAGTTCGCCGTCGGAAAACCTATGGTTCGGCCTAGTTCATCACCATGCACGACGCGTCCGGAGATGCTAAACGGATGGCCGAGCAGCGTCTCCGCCAGCAGGAGATCGTCATCGGCCAACGCCTGGCGTACCGCCGTGCTGCTGATTCGCACCCCGCCTTCGCAGAAGGTCTGGGTGCTGGTGACGTCGAAGCCATATTCCGCCCCCGCCTTTTGTAATAACAAGAAATCCCCCTGGCGACCAGCGCCAAAGCGGAAATCGTCACCAACGGCGAGGAACTGCACGCCCAGGCGACGCACCAGCAGTTCACTGATAAAATCCTGCGCGGTTAGCGCGGCGAACCGGCGGTCAAAGCGAACGCACAATACATAGTCAACCCCGCTTTCAGCCAGATAGCCCAGCTTTTCACGCAGGCGGGTCAATCGCGCCGGGGCTTTATCAGCGGCAAAGAGCTCCAGCGGCTGGGGTTCAAAAATCATCACCACGACCGGTAAACCGCGCTGGCGGCCCTCTTCGCGCAACCGCTGCAGCAGCGCCTGATGCCCACGATGCACGCCGTCGAAATTACCAATGGTCAGCACGCACCCGTGCGGGGCCTGACTGAGATTATGTATGCCGCGTATCAGCTTCATGTCTGGCTCAAAACAGTGAAAATCGTCCGAGTATACCTTGTACAACTGTCAACGTTAACCAGCGATTGCACCTCGGCAACGAAAGTTCTCAGGAATTCATTCACTCAGCGCGAGAAAGCGGGAAAACTGGCCGCGCCCGGCGATTTTTATGGTGGAAAAGCTGTATTCGCCTGCAACAAGCTGGTAGAATCTTGCGCCATCACTACGTAATGAAGCGCTGTGGTGTTAAACGGCGCTTATTTGCACAAATCCATTGACAAAAGAAGGCTAAACGGGCATATTCCTCGGCCTTTGAATTGTCCATATAGAACACATTTGGGAGTTGGACCTTGGCTAATATCAAATCAGCTAAGAAGCGCGCCGTTCAGTCTGAAAAGGCTCGCAAGCACAACGCAAGCCGTCGCTCTATGATGCGTACTTTCATCAAGAAAGTATACGCAGCTATCGAAGCTGGCGACAAAGCTGCTGCACAGAAAGCATTTAACGAAATGCAACCGATCGTGGACCGTCAGGCTGCTAAAGGTCTGATCCACAAAAACAAAGCTGCGCGTCATAAAGCAAACCTGACTGCACAGATCAACAAACTGGCTTAATCGCCTGCTTGCTGAACTTTGTTAAAGAAACCCGCGAAAGCGGGTTTTTTTATGCCTATCATCTTCCCCCGGTAGCGCACGCTGGCGCGATCTGAGCCACGCCAGCCCACGCCTTCCGGCTATCGGGGTTCGGTGAACAGCGACGAATAATCGCGATTACAGATACGCTGTACCGCCGGGTGCTGAATCATTCGTTCAGCGAAAATAGCGTGATACTCCTCCATCATGCTATCCATACGGCCAATTTCGACAATCGATTCATCATGGTAGAAATCATGCGCGTAGAGCGTCGGCGCGACAAATATCGCATTATGTGCGGCGCCGAAGGCTTTCATGAGCGCCGCGTCGTCAAACTCGCCGAGGATCTCCACCTTCAGGCCCTGCACGTTAATCCAGTTCAGCAGCTTACGTCCCAGCATCGATCGCCGGCCGGGGATCAGCAGCCGCCGCTCTTCGAGGCAGGCCGGGAACGGCTTCGTCGGCGCCGGATTCATGCACCAGAAGCTGACGCTGCACTCGCCAATCTTCACCGAAAATAGCCCTTCCTGCTGCGTCGAGTCGATCGGGCAGTCAGAGATAATCATGTCGAGCTTATGCTGGCTCAGCTGCTCCAGCAGCAGCTCATGAGTGGATTCAAAACAGCGCAGATGAATCTGCTCGCTCTCTACGACGGCGGCATCCAGCACGCCGCTGACCAGCCGTTTCGAGAGCGCATCGGCCACGCCGACGTCAAACAGCAGGTTCGACTCTTTGCGATAGTTGACGATGTCGAGCATCTCCTGGCTGAGGGTAAACATCCGGTCGGCATAGCGAAAAACCAGCTCCCCCAGCTCGCTCGGCTCAAGCCCCCTTCCCTTTCGCTTAAATAATTTCCCCTGCAGGCGCTCCTCCAGGGCTTTGATCTGCCCGGTAATGGTCTGCGGCGTCAGAAACAGCGCCTCCGCCGCGCCCACGACGGACCCTTCTTTATACACGTGCCAGAAGTAGTACAGATGATTGTAGTTAATATGTGACATGCTTCTCTCCCTGATAATGTCCAGGAGAGCCTGACGGGCTCTCCTGCAGAAAGGTTATACCGCGAGGCGAGTATCCGTCACGCGCTGACGCAGTATGAGGTAGCCGACGACCGCTGATAGCACTGAGCCGATCAGAATGCCAAGCTTGGCCCAGTTGATCAACGCGGGTTCCACGCTGCCAAAGGCCAGGGTGGCGATGAAAATCGACATCGTAAAGCCAATCCCGCACAGGATCCCCACCGCCATAATTTGCTTGCAGGTGGTTCCCTCCGGCAGCGAAGCCCACTTCAGCTTCAGGGCCAGCCAGCAGAACAGGCTAATCCCCAGCGGCTTACCGATAAACAGGCCAGCCATAATGCCCAGCGGCAGGAGCGACGTCAGCCCGGCAAGGGTGACCCCCTGCAGTGACACCCCCGCGTTCGCGAAGGCAAACAGCGGCAGGATCATAAACGCCACCCACGGGTGCAGGACATGCTCAAGCGCTTTGGCCGGCGACTTGCCATGCTTTTCCTCGAGCGGGATCATAAAGCCGACAATCACCCCGGCAAGGGTCGCGTGAACGCCAGACTTCAGCACCGCCGTCCACAGCACCGCGCCAACCAGAATATAGATCCCGGTACGCCGCACGCCGCTCAGATTCAGGGCCACCAGCACCGCGATCGCCGCCGCCGCCACGCCCAGCGAGAGCATGGACAGGTCGTGGGTATAAAACAGCGCGATAATCACGATAGCCCCGAGGTCATCAATAATCGCCAGCGCCATCAGGAAAATCTTCAGCGCCGTCGGGACCCGGCTACCTAACAGCGCCAGCACGCCGAGGGCAAAGGCAATATCCGTCGCCGCCGGGATCGCCCACCCTTCTCTGGCGACAGGATCCTGGGCGTTAAAGGCCAGGTAGACCAGGGCCGGGACGATCATGCCGCCCAGCGCGGCTATCACCGGGAAGACCGCCTGACGGCGGCTCGCCAGCGACCCCTGAATCAGCTCACGCTTGACCTCCAGGCCAATCAGCAAAAAGAACACCGCCATCAGGGCATCATTGATCCATAACAGCATGTTCTTGTTGATCTCCAGCGCGCCCACACGCAGCTGTACTGGCGTCTCAAGGAAGGAGTGATACAGACCGCTGGTCACGCTGGTATTGGCCATCACCATCGCCAGCGCGGCGGCGATAATTAAGACAATGCCGCCGGAAGCATCGCTACTAAAGAATCGTTGCAGATGTTTCACTTTTACTTTCATCCTGTTGGTGAATAACTCGATAAAAGCATAATACACACACTGATAACTCGAAAAAATCAGATTTAAGTTGCGCTAATATTCGCTTTTTACGAGTTAAAGGGGGGTTCTAAGGCGAAAAAAAGCCCGGGCAGCAAAGGCCCGGGCCGGATATCAACAAAGGCGGAATTAGCGGGTCAGGTCGTCGAAGAACTTCTTCACGCCGTCAAAGAAGCTTTTCGAACGCGGGCTGTTGTTTTCCCCGGTCGGACCGCCGAAGCTCTCCTGCAGCTCTTTCAGCAGCTGCTTCTGCTTCTCATTCAGCCCCACCGGCGTCTCCACCACTACGCGGCACAGCAGATCGCCCTGCGCGCCGCCGCGAACGGATTTCACGCCTTTTCCACGCATGCGGAACAGCTTGCCGGTCTGGGTTTCACCTGGAATTTTCAGGTTCACGCGGCCGTCGAGCGTTGGGACCTCGATCTCACCGCCCAGCGCCGCCATGGTGAAGTTGATCGGAACTTCGCAGTACAGGTTATTGCCTTCACGCTCAAAGATAGCGTGCTGCTTCACCTGAACCTGAACGTACAGATCGCCTGCCGGCGCGCCATGTTCGCCGGCCTCGCCTTCGCCCGCCAGACGGATCCGGTCACCGGTATCCACGCCCGCCGGAATTTTAACCGACAGGGTTTTGGTTTTTTCTACGCGGCCATGGCCATGACATTTATTGCACGGATCTTTAATTAGCGTACCGCGTCCCTGGCAGTGCGGACAGGTCTGCTGTACAGCAAAAAAGCCCTGGCGCATCTGCACCTGGCCCGCGCCATGACAGGTCGGACAGGTCTGCGGTTTGCTGCCGGCCTTGGCGCCGCTGCCGTGGCAGACGTCGCACTCTTCCAGCGTCGGAATACGGATCTCTTTAGTGACGCCGCGCACCGCTTCTTCCAGCGTCAGCTCCATGTTGTAACGGAGATCGGCGCCGCGTGCCGCGCGCTGACGACCACGCCCGCCGCCAAAGATATCGCCGAAAACATCGCCAAAGATATCGCTGAAGTCGGCACCGCCGCCAAAACCGCCGCCGCCGCCCATGCCGCCCTGTTCGAAGGCCGCGTGGCCGTACTGATCGTAGGCCGCACGCTTCTGGGCATCAGTCAGGATTTCATACGCTTCTTTGATTTCTTTAAATTTGGCTTCAGCCTCTTTATCACCCTGGTTGCGGTCCGGGTGATATTTCATGGCCAGGCGCTTATAAGCCTTTTTGATTTCACGCTCTTCCGCTGTTTTGGAAACGCCTAAAATCTCGTAGTAATCTTGCTTTGCCATCGGTGTTTTTCAGCCCCTTAACATGCGTGCACGGGCGGAGAGGAAACCTCTTCGCCCGTGCCAGTGTTTTACCCGTTCAAAGGGCGATTATTTTTTATCTTTCACTTCTTCGAACTCAGCGTCGACAACATCGTCGTCTTTCGCGTTGCTCGCCTGAGCGTCAGCGGAACCCGCCTGCTGCTGAGCGTGCTGCTGCTGAGCAATTTCCATCAGCTTCTGAGAAGCCTGCGCCAGCGCCTGCATTTTCGCTTCGATATCCGCTTTGTCTTCGCCTTTCAGAGAAGATTCCAGCGCGGTCAGCGCAGACTCAATGGCAGTTTTGTCGTCAGCCGGCAGTTTATCGCCTGCTTCTTCAACCTGCTTACGAGTGCTGTGCAGCAGATGGTCGCCCTGGTTGCGGGTCTGTACCAGCTCTTCGAACTTACGGTCAGATTCGGCGTTAGCTTCTGCTTCGCGAACCATTTTCTGAATTTCTTCTTCATTCAGACCGGAAGACGCTTTGATGGTGATCTTCTGCTCTTTACCGCTGTTTTTGTCTTTCGCGGAGACGTGCAGGATACCGTCAGCATCGATGTCGAAGGTCACTTCGATCTGCGGCATGCCGCGCGGCGCCGGGTTAATACCATCCAGGTTGAACTGACCCAGAGATTTGTTATCAGACGCGCGTTTACGCTCACCCTGCAGCACATGGATGGTTACCGCAGACTGGTTGTCTTCAGCGGTAGAGAACACCTGGCTGTGCTTGGTCGGGATGGTGGTGTTTTTGCTGATAAGCGCAGTCATCACGCCGCCCATGGTTTCGATACCCAGCGACAGCGGGGTTACGTCGAGCAGCAGAACGTCTTTCACATCGCCAGTCAGTACACCGCCCTGAACGGCAGCACCGATCGCCACGGCTTCATCCGGGTTAACGTCTTTACGCGGTTCTTTACCAAAGAACTCGGCCACTTTCTTCTGCACCATCGGCATACGAGTCTGACCACCAACGAGGATCACGTCGTTGATATCGGAAACGGACAGACCGGCATCCTGCAGAGCGACTTTCAGCGGCTCGATGGAACGGTTAACCAGGTCTTCTACCAGGCTTTCCAGTTTCGCGCGAGTCACTTTGATGTTCATGTGTTTCGGACCGGTCGCATCTGCAGTGATGTACGGCAGGTTAACGTCGGTCTGCTGAGCAGAAGACAGTTCAATCTTCGCTTTCTCAGCGGCTTCTTTCAGGCGCTGCATGGCCAGCGGGTCGTTGCGCAGGTCAATGCCCTGATCTTTCTTGAACTCATCAACGAGGTAGTTGATCAGACGAGTATCGAAGTCTTCGCCGCCCAGGTGGGTATCACCGTTGGTCGCCAGAACTTCAAAGGTTTTTTCGCCATCAACTTCGTCGATTTCGATAATCGAGATATCGAAAGTACCACCACCGAGGTCGTAAACCGCGATAGTACGGTTGCCCACTTCTTTATCCAGACCGTAAGCCAGCGCGGCCGCGGTTGGTTCGTTGATGATACGTTTGACTTCCAGACCGGCGATACGGCCGGCATCTTTGGTTGCCTGACGCTGCGCATCGTTGAAGTAAGCCGGTACGGTGATAACCGCTTCAGTTACCGGTTCACCCAGGTAATCTTCAGCCGTTTTCTTCATTTTCTTCAGCACTTCAGCAGAGATCTGCGGCGGTGCAGTTTTGGTGCCTTTCACATCCAGCCATGCGTCGCCATTGTCTGCGGCAACAATTTTGTATGGCATGATAGAAACGTCACGCTGAACTTCTTCGTCCTGGAAGCGGCGGCCAATCAGGCGTTTAATCGCAAACAGGGTGTTTTGCGGGTTTGTCACTGCCTGACGTTTAGCCGGCTGACCAACCAGAGTTTCACCATCCTGGGTATAGGCAATGATAGAAGGCGTGGTGCGATCGCCTTCGGCGTTCTCCAGCACGCGTGCAGTAGTGCCATCCATAATCGCTACACAAGAGTTGGTAGTACCCAGGTCGATACCAATAATTTTACCCATCTAAACGTCTCCACTAAAAATTCGATCAACATGTGGTTGTGAACCTGTAATAAGGGCGAAACGTGCGGTTTCAACTGCCCAGACATCATTTTTTTTCAGGTTCTTCACTGCGGTTGACTACAAGATGGGGTCGCCCACTCCGGCATCAAGGGGCAAGCATAAAAATTTTTTGCCTCGGATTCGCACAGGGTTACGGATGACTTGCCGAACAAGGTTGTTGGATGGCAAAAACGACGGCGAAATATACATACAAAAAACGGATTAAAATAGGAAATACATTCATAATATCATTGACATAACCCGCAATACTTGCGCGCTAAAAGCCCCGTTTTCGCAGTGATAAACTCCCCCGCCATCGCACTTCGCTTATTCAGGGGACAAATTAATGAAATCGCTATACCGGCTTTCCGTAGGGCTTATCCTCGGCGTGTCATTTATCACCTCGGCGGCCGCTAACGACCATAAAATTCTCGGCGTGATAGCTATGCCGCGCAATGAAACCAACGACCTGACGCTGACGCTTCCCGTCTGCCGGGTGGTCAAACGCATTCAGCTCAGCGCCGACCGCGGCGATGTACAACTCTCCGGGGCGACGGTCTACTTTAAGGCCAGCCGCGGCGCCAGCCACACGCTGAACGTCCCCGCCGGGATCAAAGAGGGCAGCACCACCGGCTGGATCAACATCAATAGCGATAACGACAACAAACGTTGCGTGAAGAAAATCGCCTTCTCCGGCCACACGGTGCACTCCTCAGATATGGCATCACTGAAAATTATCGGCGATGACTAACGTCGCCCCTGCCCGAGAGAAAACGTTATGCATATTAATTACCTGGAGGATGACGATCTCGCCTTTCTGCCTGAGTGCAGCGAGGCGCATCTGGAAGCCTTTACCCGCATTCTGACCCACGGGGAAAATGGCAAACCCCGTCTCTCCAGCACGCTCCTGCGCAACGAGACATTTTTAGCGATGGAGGGGCACCCGGAGCGTTATCGCCGCAACTGGCAGCTAATCGCCGGTGAGCTACAGCATTTTGGTGGCGATAGCATCGCCAACACGCTGCGCCGCCATGGCAAATTTTATCGCGCGATCCTGCTGGATGTATGTAAACGACTGAAAGCGAAGGTCGACAAACAGCTGTCGACGCCGCAGATCGAGCAGCAGTTGCTGGCGCATTTTCTGCAGCACAGCTGGAATAAACTGAACGCGGAGCAAAAAGCGCAGTTTCTCGCCGCGGTGGAGTGCCGGAGCCATGAGCTGGACAGCCTGATGGCTCATCTGCTGAGGCATCGCAAGCTAAGCGAAGGCGTCACTTTGTTGCTGGACGAACGCTTAACCGCCATCCTGCGCACGCATGCCGCGGTGAGCGTCATCGGTCATGGCCTGGTGCGCGGCGCCGGGCTGGGCGGACCGCTCGGCGCCGCGCTGAACAGCGTAAAAGCGGTGAGCGGCAGCGCATACCGGGTCACCATCCCCGCGGTCCTGCATATTGCCTGTTTACGGCAAATGCTCCAGCCGCCGTCAGACACCGCGGAAATTGGTGAAAAATACCCCGCCAGATCATAGACAGCCCATCAGCGCCTCATTATTATGCCGCGCCCCGCCGCCAAGTCGCGGGGTAATGCTTCCCTTTTAATGATAATTTTGAGGAATTATGGGCAACACTAAGTTGGCTAATCCGGCACCGCTGGGCCTTATGGGCTTCGGCATGACCACTATTCTGCTTAACCTGGCGAATAGCGGCCTGTTCGCATTCGATGTAGCTATCCTGGCGATGGGCATTTTTTACGGCGGCATTGCGCAAATTTTTGCCGGCCTGCTGGAATACAAAAAAGGCAACACTTTTGGCTTAACCGCTTTTACCTCCTACGGCAGCTTCTGGCTGACGCTGGTGGCGATTCTTCTGATGCCGAAAATGGGCCTGGCAGACGCGCCAAACGCGCACTTCCTCGGTATGTACCTCGGCCTGTGGGGCGTCTTTACTCTGTTTATGTTCTTTGGCACCCTGAAGGCAGCCCGCATGCTGCAGTTTGTCTTCCTGAGCCTGACCGTATTGTTCGCGCTGCTGGCGATTGGCCATTTGGTCGATAACGAAGGCATTGTGAAGGTAGCCGGCTGGGTCGGCCTGATTTGTGGCGCCAGCGCTATTTACCTGGCGATGGGTGAAGTGCTGAACGAACAGTTCGGCCGCACCGTGCTGCCGATCGGCGAACCGCGCTAATCTTCCGCCGCCGTCCGGTCACAGGGCGGCGGCAGGTCATTATCAGCATCAGCTAGTCATCGTTAACGCTGCAGCTCCCCTTCCAGCATCCCCGTCGGCGCCGTCAGCTCCTGACGCAGCCAGATACCTAATCCTAGCCCCATCAGCGACAGGGCCAGCACATACCAGGCCGGCGCCATCGGCGACACCCCCATCAGCATGGTGACCGCAATCGGCGTCAGGCCGCCAAAGATCGCGTACGACAGGTTGTAGGAGAAAGAGATGCCGGTGAAGCGTACTTCCGCCGGGAAGGCCCGCACCATCACATAGGGCACCGCCCCCACCACGCCGACGCAAAGCCCCACCGTACCGTAGAGCAGAAACAGCCGCTGCGGGCTGGCGCCGGCAAGATGGTAAAATGCCCAGCTGGCAACCGCCAGCAGCAGGCTGCCGACGATAAAAGTGCGGCTGGCGCCGAAGCGGTCCGCTGCCAGCCCGGCGAGCAGACAGCCGATGCACAACATAATGGTGGCGATGCTGTTGGCCTGCAGGGTAATGGCCGGCGCAAAACCATAGTGCTTCTGCAGCCAGACCGGCGACATCAGGATCACCACCACCACGCCAGCCGACAGCAGCCAGGTCAGCAGCATAGAGATCACCACCGCCTTCTGGTGCTTGAGCGCCACCGCTTTTACCGGCAGCTCCTGCGCCAGCGCTTTGCGCTGCTGCATCTCAAGAAAAATCGGCGTCTCCTGCAGCCAGCGGCGCAGATACATCGCTATCAGACCAAATACGCCGCCCAGCAGGAAGGGGATCCGCCAGCCGCCGTCGTGGATCCCCTGCGGCGTAAGACTGGTATTGATAAGCGTGGCCACCACCGACCCCAGCAGAATGCCAACCGTCAGGCCGGCCGTCAGCGTGCCGCAGGCGATACCAATGCGTTTTTCCGGGACATGCTCAGCGACAAACACCCAGGCGCCTGGAACTTCACCGCCGATCGCCGCTCCCTGCAGAATACGCATCAGCAGCAATAGCAGCGGGGCGATGATACCTACCGAGCTATAGGTCGGTAGCAGACCGATCGCCAGGGTTGGCAGCGCCATCAGCAGGATGCTGAGGGTGAACATTTTCTTGCGCCCCACCAGATCGCCAAAGTGGGCCATGATGATGCCCCCCAGCGGACGCGCCAGGTAACCGGCGGCGAAAATGCCAAAAGTTTGCACCTGGCGCAGCCATTCGGGAATATCCGCAGGGAAGAAGAGCTCGCCGACGACGGCGGCGAAGAAAACGAAAATGATAAAGTCATAAAACTCCAGCGCGCCGCCCAGGGCGGCCAGCGTCAGCGTTTTATAATCCTGGCGGTTGAGCGGTCGGTTTGCATATGACATAACGCAATTTCATCCTGAGGTGTGCAGCGTGTTTTATAGTGTGTAAAGTAAAAATCACTATATCGTAAATAAAACGGCACACCATTAGCGATGCAGGTTATATCAAAAATGCATCAAATTCAGGATAAAGTTTCGCGTCTGGCGCTCTTGGGACGAAAAGCTTCTACTACACGGCCATCGGTTTCCACATAAGGCCCTTCAAGCAACTGTACACAATAAGGTACACTTGCGAAAATACCGTGCACCAGCACGTTGCCGTCAGCATCTTTCACCCCTTCCAGAGTCTCCTGAATTGCTTTCGGTTGCCCGGGAAGGTTGAGGATCAGCGCCTGCTTGCGGATCACACCGACCTGCCGGGAAAGGATAGCCGTCGGCACAAAGTGTAGGCTAACCTGGCGCATTTGCTCGCCGAAGCCCGGCATCTCGCGATCGGCGATCGCCAGCGTTGCGTCGGGCGTCACATCGCGACGCGCAGGGCCGGTTCCGCCGGTGGTCAGCACCAGATGGCACCCCATTTCGTCAACCAGTTCGCACAGCGTTTGCTCAATGATGGCCTGCTCATCCGGAATCAGACGGGTTTGCAGCTCGAAAGGGGTGGTCAGGGCACGTGCCAGCCACTCTTCCAGTGCCGGGATGCCTTTGTCCTGATAGACGCCGCTGGAGGCGCGATCGGAAATGGAAACTAAGCCGATTCGTAAGGTATTCATGGTTATTCCGTTCAAACTGTGGCGTTAAACGAAATGATACACTGCCGGAGGCGGGACAGACAGTGTAATGTGGCCGACGGGCGTCGGCCACCTGCGCGATTACAGCAGTTCGTCGATCATTTTTTCCAGTTTTTCCTGGTCGATCGCAAACTTACGGATACCTTCCGCCAGTTTGTCTACCGCCATCGGATCCTGGTTATGCTGCCACAGGAACTCAGATTCGGTAATACGCTCCGGACGCGCTTTCACTTCACCGGTATATACCAGCTTACGCTCAACGGCGCCTTCGCTTTCGGACAGCTCTTTCAGCAGCGCCGGGGCGATGGTCAGGCGGTCACAGCCAGCCAGTTCCAGAATTTCGCCAACGTTACGGAAGCTTGCGCCCATCACGACGGTTTCATAGCCGTGCTGCTTGTAATACTCGTAGATTTCGCTGACGGAAACCACGCCCGGATCTTCTGCCGGTGCGTACTCTTTCTTGTCGGTGTTGGCTTTGTACCAGTCGAGGATACGGCCAACGAACGGCGAAATCAGGAAGACGCCCGCTTCGGCGCAAGCGCGAGCCTGAGCGAAGGAGAACAGCAGCGTCAGGTTACAGTTAATGCCTTCTTTTTCCAGCTGTTCAGCGGCGCGAATGCCCTGCCAGGTGGAGGCCAGTTTGATCAGAATGCGATCGTTGCTGATGCCCGCGTCGTTGTACAGCTTGATGATGCGCTTGGCTTTCGCGATAGACGCTTCGGTGTCATAGGAGAGACGTGCGTCCACTTCGGTGGAGATACGGCCCGGGATCAGTTTCAGAATTTCGAGACCGATGTTCACCGCCAGCTTATCGGAAGCATCGAGGATCTGCTGCGCGCGATCGCTGCTCTGGCTACGAGCCCAGGCGACAGCGTCGTCAATCAGCTTACGGTACTCAGGGATCTGAGCCGCGCCGAGAATCAGGGAAGGGTTAGTGGTGGCATCCTGAGGCTGATACAGCTTCATTGCCGCAATATCTCCGGTGTCAGCGACGACAGTGGTGTACTGACGCAGAGAAGTTAATTTATCCGTCATGATATATTTCTCTTAAACAGCAGTTAAGGGGATGTAACCGGTCTGCCCAGATGATAACACGCTGCCGGGTCAGCGCAACCGCCGACGAGAGAAGAGCGCAGAGTGTGATAAACTATGCAGATTAATTTGCTGAAAGCGAAAGGATTGTCACTTAATTGGTAACGCTTACACTGGCGTACCGGCATGGACAAGAGGATGTTTAATGCCTGATTTTCTCTCATTTATCAATGAAATACTCTGGGGCTCAGTAATGATTTATCTGCTACTGGGCGCCGGTATCTGGTTTAGCTGGCAAACCCGGGGTATTCAGTTTCGTTATGTGCGCAAATTCGGCCGCAGTCTAAAAAAAAGCCTGCACCCGCAGCCGGGTGGTTTAACGTCCTTTCAGGCGCTCTGTACCAGCCTTGCCGCCCGGGTCGGCAGCGGCAATCTTGCCGGGGTGACGCTGGCGATCGCCGCCGGTGGGCCCGGCGCCGTATTCTGGATGTGGGTTTCCGCCCTGCTCGGCATGGCCAGCAGCTTTGCTGAATGTTCCCTTGCTCAGCTGTATAAAGAACGCGATAGCCGCGGACAGTTTCGCGGCGGCCCGGCCTGGTACATGGCGCGCGGGCTCGGCATGCGTTGGATGGGCGTCCTGTTTTCGATCCTCCTCCTGCTGGCCTATGGTTTTATCTTCAATACCGTGCAGGCTAACTCCGTGGCCCATGCCTTGCGCTATGCGTTCGATCTGCCGGCGGCGGTCAGCGGCGGCGTGCTGGCCGTTGTCGTTTTGCTGGCGATCCTCCGTGGTTTACGCGGCGTGGCGCGTCTGATGCAATGGATCGTTCCCTTTATGGCGCTGTTGTGGATCGCCACCAGCCTGCTCATCGGCCTGTGGCACATCACCGCCCTGCCGACGATTTTCGCCACCATCTTTCGCTGCGCCTTCGGCTGGCAGGAGGCCGCCGCCGGCGCGGTGGGCTACACCATCAGCCAGGCGCTGACCAGCGGCTTCCAGCGCGGCATGTTCTCCAATGAAGCAGGGATGGGCTCTTCGCCTAACGCCGCCGCGGCCGCCGCCTCCTGGCCGCCGCACCCGGCGGCGCAGGGGATCGTGCAGATGATTGGCGTGTTTATCGATACTATCGTGATCTGTACCGCCAGCGCGATTATCGTCATGCTGGCGCCGCGGCCCGACAATGAATATACGCTCAACGGTATTCAGGACTTGCAACACGCGATGAGCGTGCTGGTCGGCGGCTGGGGAGCGGGTTTTATCGCCCTCATCGTGCTGCTGTTCGCCTTTAGCTCTATCGTAGCCAACTACGTGTACGCGGAAAATAATCTGGTCTTCCTGCGCCTGGATAAGCCACGCTATATCTGGGGGCTGCGAATACTCACCGTCCTGATGGTGCTGTTGGGGACCATGGTTAGCCTGCCTGTCGTCTGGCAGAGCGCGGATATCATCATGGCGCTGATGGCGATGACCAACCTGACGGCCATTCTGTTGCTCTCCCCGACGGTGCGGATTATCGCCAGCGATTATCTGCGTCAGCGGCGGCTGGGTATCCAGCCGACTTTCGATGCCACTCGTTACCCGGATATTGACCAACAGCTGGCCCCGGGCGCCTGGAATGAATTGCCGCGCGAATAGCGCGGCAATTGCAGCTATCGATCCCACCATGCACTTTTTTTGTTAAAATTCGTCGAAATTACCTGCAAGGACTGGATATGCTGATTCTGATTTCACCTGCTAAAACGCTCGATTATCAAAGCCCGCTGGCAACGACTCGCTATACCCAGCCCGAACTCCTCGAGTATTCTCAGCAGCTTATCGGCATCGCCCGTAAGCTGACCGCGCCGCAAATCGGCAAGCTGATGAGCATTAGCGACAAGCTAGCGGATCTAAACGCCACCCGCTTCCACGACTGGCACCCTGACTTTACGCCGCAAAATGCCCGCCAGGCGATCCTCGCCTTTAAAGGCGATGTCTACACTGGCCTCCAGGCAGAGACACTCACCGAGGACGACTTTGACTTCGCCCAGCAACACCTGCGCATGCTCTCCGGGCTGTATGGCGTGCTGCGCCCGTTAGACCTGATGCAGCCCTACCGCCTGGAGATGGGGATCCGTCTGGAAAATCCGCGCGGCAAAGATCTGTACCAGTTCTGGGGGGATACCATTACCGAGAAGCTGAATCAGGCGCTGCGCGACCAGGGCGACGATATCGTCATCAACCTGGCTTCCGATGAATATTTTAAATCGGTGAAAACGCCAAAATTGCAGGGTCAGCTGATCAAGCCGGTATTCCTCGATGAGAAGAACGGCAAATTCAAAGTGATCAGTTTTTATGCGAAGAAAGCCCGCGGCCTGATGAGTCGCTACATTATTGAAAACCGCTTAACCCAGCCGGAGCAGCTCAAAGCCTTTAATAGCGAAGGCTATTTCTTTGATGCGGATGCCTCAGAGAAAGGCGAACTGGTGTTTAAACGCCACGAGCAGTAACACGTTACGGTAATAAAAAAGGGGAGTTATTCCCCTTTTCAATATAATTAAGCAGATTATTACTTATTTTAACGCACCCAGTTTTCCACCACGCCTTTTTCATCGAAGAAAATCATCAGCGAGTTCGAATCTTTTTGGCTGGACTTATCGACCGCATCGGCAGCTTGCGATGCCCCGGTTACCGGGATCATGGAACCCGCGAGGCTGACCAGGTTGATCCCTTTATCTACTGAATAATACCAGCTCTCTTTACCCGACGCCGTCACCGTCGTATGACCAGAATCCGGGGCACCAAAATACTGACGAACCTCGGCCTTGGTGGTTTTTCCGACAATGAGATGTTGTTTCAGATAGGCTGGCGTTAATTTATCTTCATTACCGCCAATCGTTGTCCCGGAGCAGCCTGTTAAAGCGAACACCACCAAAAAAAGAGATAAAATACGCATATTTCCTCCTTGAAAACCTTGTGCATTAACAATGCATCTATATCAAATGATATCTATAGCTGCTTCATAATAAAATCAGCAGCATAAATATAAGCAGCATGAAATAATAAATAAAAAAGATAATCCAGTGGAATTATCCGGCAAAGATGACAATCCGTAAAAGAGTTTGCAATAAAAGCAGTGCGCTGACAATAAAATAGTGTGGGGAATTTTATGGAGAGAAATTTTACTGATATGGAAAAGTGCGTTAAATATAAAAACCGGGCAATAGCTGCCCGGTTTGGTCGATCATGTTGCCGATATTATTGCCTGGCTTAGCCCATCATCAGCTTACGCAGCGCGGCGAAATCCGCCGGCAGGTTGTGAGACAGCAGCGGCAGGTCGGCGCGGTCGGCCAGCTCCTTCGGCAGCGGCAGAGTCTCCTGCAGGATCTCCTCCACGCTCTCTTTGAACTTCGCCGGATGGGCGGTGCCGAGGAACAGGCCGTACTCTCCCGGCTGCAGCTGATCGCGCAGCGCGCGCCAGGCAATCGCCGCATGCGGTTCAGAGATGTAGCCGATGGCCTTCAGCTCGCGCATCGCTGCTTTGGTGGTCTCATCATCGACCGCGGCATAGCCCAGCTCGCTGAGGCGCCAGATTTTACGGCGGAACAGCTCTTCAACGCGCGGCCAGTTGTTCGGCTGGCTGACGTCCATGGCGTTGGACAGCGTCGCCTGGGTGGCTTTTGGCGCCCACTCGCCGCCCTGCAGATAGCGCGGAACGGTGTCGTTGGCGTTGGTGGCGGCGATAAAGCGCTTGATCGGCAGCCCCAGCGACTTGGCCAGCAGACCGGCGGTCAGATCGCCGAAGTTGCCGCTCGGCACGGAAATCACCAGCTGATTGCGGGCTTCCTGCGGCAGCTGCGCCGCCGCTTCGAAGTAGTAACAGATCTGCGCCAGCAGGCGGCTGATGTTGATGGAGTTAGCCGAGTTGAGACCCAGCGTCGCCTTCAGCTCTTCATCGTCAAACGCCTGCTTCACCAGCGCCTGGCAGGCATCAAAGTCGCCATCAATCGCCACGGTTTCAATATTGCCGCCGAGGGTACAGAACAGCTTCTCCTGCAGCGGACTGATCTTGCCGCGCGGATAGAGGATCACTACCTTGACGTTCGGCAGGCCGTAGAAAGCATGCGCTACCGCCGCCCCGGTGTCGCCAGAGGTCGCGGTGAGGATGGTGACCGGCTTATCGCCTGCGATGTGGGTCAGCATCTGCGCCATAAAGCGGCCGCCGAAATCCTTGAACGCCAGCGTAGGGCCATGGAACAGCTCCAGACAGCCGACATCTTCCTGAACCTTGCTTACCGGCGCCGGAAACGCAAACGCCGCGCGCACCCGCTGCTGCAGGACATCCTGCGGGATCTCATCGCCGATAAAGGCGGATAAAATTTTGGCGCTACGGGTGACAAAGTCCTGCGCCAGCATGTCGTCGATTTCAGTCAGGCTGAATTCCGGCAGATCGTGCGGAAAGAACAGGCCCTGATGCTTGCCAAGTCCCTGGGTGACGGCCTGCGCAAAGCTGACCTGCTCGTTATGATCTTTTAAGTTATACAGTTTCATTGGTTATCCCACTACGCGTGCGCCCGCCGTGTCCAGCCGGCAAATATGAACAAAGCCTTCCTGATTCTGCAGATAGTGCGCGCCAAGCCAGTCGGCGACGCGCTGTGCGGTATCCGGTTTATCACACAACGCGAACAGCGTTGGGCCAGAGCCGGAGATGCCGCAAGCCTGGGCGCCCATTTCCATGGCCGCCTGACGCGCTTCGCTAAAGCCCGGCAGCAGTTTGGTTCGGTACGGTTCGGCAATCACATCTTTCATCAATTTTGCCGCCAGCTGCGGCTGGCGGGTGTAGCAGGCGTGAATAAAGCCCGCGAGGTGGCGACCATGGGCGATACAATCCTGGCGGCGATACTGCGCCGGCAGAATCGCCCGCGCTTCAGCAGTAGAGACTTTAATCCCCGGATAGGCCAGCACCCACAGCCACTCATCAAACCCGGGCACCTGCTGACTGATAATCCCATTCTCTTCGATCATCAACTGCATGCCGCCAAGATAGCACGGCGCCACGTTGTCGTAGTGAATGCTGCCGGAGATACGCCCTTCCATCTCTCCCATCAGCGCCAGCATGCGCGTCTCGTTCAGCGGCTTGCCGCAGAACTCGTTCATGGCCACCAGCGCAGCGACCACCGAGCAGGCGCTGGAACCCAGCCCTGAGCCAATCGGCATGTTTTTTTCCAGCGTCATCGCCACCGGCACCGTCTTGCCGATCTCCCGGCAAAAGCTTTCCCAGCACTGGTAAACAATGTTCTCCTGCGGCGCCGTCGGCAGTTTGCTGGCGAAGCGTCCAAGATTCTGCAGGCTAAATTGCTCCGCCGCTTCGACAGTGACGTTGTCGCCAAGCAGCGTGCCATCGACCGGCGTGACCGCCGCGCCCAACACATCAAACCCGACGCTCATATTGGCACTGGAAGCCGGGGCATATACTTTGACCATCTTAAACTCCTAACTTCCAGGACAGGGTGCGCAGCAGGTCGGCGAATACGCCGGCCGCCGTGACGTCGTTCCCGGCGCCATAGCCGCGCAGCACCAGCGGCAATGGCTGATAATAATGGCTATAAAAAGCCAGCGCGTTCTCACCATTCTTAACTTTGAACAGCGGATCGTTGCCGTCAACCGCGGCTATTTTTACCCGGCAGGTACCATCCTCTTCGATGTTACCGACGTAGCGCAAGACTTTACCTTCATCGCGCGCCTTAGCAACCCGCGAGGCAAAACCATCGTCCAGCGACGGCAGGCGGGCCATAAAGGTCTCGACATCGCCGCTGGCGTCGAAGTCCGGCGGCAGCGCCGACTCGACGATAATGTCCGCCAACTCCAGTTCACGCCCGGTCTCACGGGCCAGAATCAGCAGTTTACGCGCCACATCCACCCCGGATAAATCGTCGCGCGGATCCGGCTCGGTATACCCCATCTCACGGGCCATCGCCGTCGCCGCGGAGAAACTCACCCCCTCGTCCAGCTTGCCGAAGATAAACGACAGGGAGCCGGACAGGATCCCGGAGAAATGGCGCAGCTCATCGCCGGCGTTGAGCAGGTTCTGCAGGTTCTCAATCACCGGCAGGCCCGCGCCAACGTTAGTGTCATAGAGGAACTTACGCCGCGAGCTGCTGGCCGCATGGCGCAGCTGGTGATAGTAATCCAGCGAAGAGGTATTGGCCTTTTTGTTCGGCGTCACCACATGGAAACCTTCGCGCAGGAAGTCGGCATACTGATCGGCGACCGCCTGGCTGGAGGTACAGTCGACGATCACCGGATTGAGCAGGTGGTACTCTTTCACCAGGCGGATCAGGCGGCCAAGATTAAACGGCTCTTTCGCCTCCGCCAGTTCCGCACTCCAGTTTTCCAGATTCAGGCCATGCACGCTGGTCAGCAGCGCCTGAGAATTGGCTACACCGCAGACGCGCAGATCGATATGTTTGTTCTTCAGCCACCCCTGCTGGCGCTTGATCTGCTCTAGCAGCGCGCCGCCGACGCCGCCGACGCCGATGACAAACACTTCAATCACCTGGTCGGTGTTGAACAGCATCTGATGGGTTACGCGCACGCCGGTGGTGGCGTCGTCATTGCTGACCACTACCGAAATTGAGCGCTCGGAAGAGCCCTGGGCAATCGCCACGATATTGATATTGGCGCGGGCCAGTGCCGCAAAGAATTTCGCCGAGATACCGCGCAGGGTACGCATTCCGTCGCCCACCACGGAGATGATCGCCAGACGCTCCATAATCGCCAGCGGCTCCAGCAGCCCCTCTTTCAGCTCCAGATAAAACTCATCTTCCATCGCCCGTTTGGCACGTGCGCAGTCGCTCTGCGGCACGCAGAAACTGATGCTGTACTCCGAAGAAGATTGAGTGATCAACACCACCGAGATGCCGGCGCGGGACATGGTGGCGAAGACGCGGGCCGCCATGCCGACCATCCCTTTCATCCCCGGCCCGGAGACGTTGAACATCGCCATGTTGTTGAGGTTAGAGATGCCTTTCACCGGCAAATCGTCTTCGTCGCGGCTGGCGCCGATAAGCGTTCCCGGCGCCTGTGGGTTGCCGGTATTTTTAATCAGGCATGGGATTTGGAACTGGGCGATAGGGGCGATAGTGCGCGGGTGCAGCACTTTCGCGCCAAAGTAGGAGAGCTCCATCGCCTCCTGATAAGACATCGATTTCAGCAGGCGCGCATCTGGCACCTGACGCGGATCGCAGGTGTACACTCCGTCGACATCGGTCCAGATTTCGCAGCAGTCAGCGCGCAGGCAGGCGGCCAGTACCGCAGCCGAGTAGTCGGAGCCGTTACGCCCCAGCACCACCAGCTCGCCTTTCTCATTGCCGGCGGTAAACCCGGCCATCAGGATCATATGGTCTGCCGGGATCTGGCTGGCGGCAATGCGGCGGGTGGATTCGGCGATATCGACGGTGGATTCCAGATAGTGACCCACGGCGAGCAGTTTTTCGACCGGGTTAATGACACTGACTTTATGTCCACGGGCTTCCAGCAGACCCGCCATGATGGCGATGGAGAGCTTTTCGCCGCGGCAGATCAGCGCGGCATTGACGCTGTCCGGGCACTGACCCAGCAGGCTGATGCCGTGCAGAACATGCTTAATCTGAGCAAATTCCTGCTCCACGAAGGCTTTTAACTGGGCAAGCGGGAAAGCGGGCTGGGCGTCGGCAAGGCCCTGAAGAAGTTCGGCAAAAATGCGTTCGGCGTCGGCAATATTGGGGAGGGCATCCTGGCCGCCAATGGTCTTTTCAATCATCGCTACCAGGTGGTTAGTGATCTTCGCCGGGGCAGACAGGACCGTCGCTACCTGCCCCTGCCTGGCATTACTCTCCAGAATATCGGCAACCCGCAGAAACCGTTCCGCATTTGCCACTGATGTACCGCCGAACTTCAACACTCGCATGGTTCTTACCCCTTGATCTCTTGTCAAAAAAAAAGCCCGCACTGTTCAGGTGCGGGCTTTTTTCTGTGTTTCCTGTACGCGTCAGCCCGCACCGTTACCTGTGGTAATGGTGGTGGTGATAATGGTGGTAATCATGCCGATGCGATTCATGGATGTTGTGTACTCTGTATTTTTATCTGTCTGTATGTCCTGCCTATATTGGTTAAAGTATCTGCCGTCTTAAGTCAATGAATTTCTCAATTTGTCCCATTTCAGCAGGCTTACGTATTTTCCCGCTGCCGTGAGAAAAAACATCCAGATCGGCGGAAAACCAGCCCATAGAACAGCATACACATCCATAAATAAAAAATATGACAGAGTTTTATTCTGGAAGGTTTTTTTCAATATCATGCAGCAAACGATGCAACATTGCCGTGTCGCGCTGCTGCAGCAGGCCCAGCCGTTGCGACAACCAGTCGGCCAGTTTGGCATCATCCTCCACGCCCAAACGCGAAAGTAACGCCAGGGTACGAGTACGTAAGGCCTGCAGCTGATGATGGTCTGCCGCAGCGGCGGCGGGCGCCGTTTGTTGCATTAGCGATGCTAATTGATAACAGTAGACCATCACCGACTGGCCGAGATTCAGCGACGGATAATCCGCAGCCATCGGCACACCGGTCAACACATCAGCCAGCGCCAGCTCTTCATTGGTCAATCCGGCGTCCTCACGACCAAATACCAGGGCAGTATGGTTCATCCACTGCGCCTTCTCCTCCAGCAGCGGCAACAGCTGCTGCGGCGTGGCGTAATAGTGAAAACGCGCGCGGCTGCGGGCGGTGGTGGCGACGGTAAAATCAACGTCATGCAGCGCCTCGGCAAGGGTGGGATAGGTGGTGATACCATCGAGGATGTCGCCTGAGCCATGCGCCACCCAGCGTGCCGGCGGCGCCAGGTGGGCTTCGCTATCGACGATCCGTAGTTCGCGAAATCCCATGGTTTTCATCGCCCTGGCGGCAGCGCCGACGTTCTCGGCCCGGGCAGGGCCGACTAAAATAATCGTTAAACGCATTGCGGTTTCTTTCTCTCTCTCAGGCGTTATCGAGGCGCAGCGCCCCCCATTTTACGCGGTGAAAATTTACAAATTTGCAACAAAAATCACTAAAATTGCGTTTTCTTACCCATAAAAAAATCTAAACTGTTCTCAGGAGGCCGTGACAAGGAGTATGTTAACAAAACCCATTTATCCATATGATGGGCAATGCAATTTCATCTGCTGCATCGTTTCAGGCTTTGGATTCACTGTATTTATTAATTTATCCACGCAACTAGTTGAGCCGGGTAAAGATTGTGACTATAAAGAGCATGGCGATGCAATGATTTCACAAGACTGTTAACGTGCTACAATTGAACTTGATATATGTCAACGAAGCGTAGTTTTATTGGGTGTTCGGCCTCTCTTAGCCTGTTATGTTGCTGTTAAAATGGTTAGGATGTCAGCCGTTTTTGACACCGTCGGGTCCAGAGGGAAAGTACCCACGACCAAGCTAATGATGTTGTTGACGTTGATGGAAAGTGCATCAAGAACGCAATTACGTACTTTAGTCATGTTACGCCGCGCATGTTAATTTGCGACATGCAGCAGGCAGGTCAGGGACTTTGGTACTTCCTGTTTCGATTTAGTTGGCAATTTAGGTAGCAAACATGCAGACCCCGCACATTCTTATCGTTGAAGACGAGTTGGTAACACGCAACACGTTAAAAAGTATTTTCGAAGCAGAAGGTTACGATGTATTCGAAGCGACCGATGGCGCGGAAATGCATCAGATCCTGTCTGAAAATGATATCAACCTGGTGATCATGGATATCAACCTGCCGGGTAAAAATGGTCTTCTGCTGGCGCGCGAGCTGCGCGAGCAGGCTGACGTCGCGCTGATGTTCTTAACCGGCCGCGACAACGAAGTGGATAAGATCCTTGGCCTCGAAATCGGCGCTGACGACTATATCACTAAACCGTTTAACCCGCGTGAACTGACTATTCGCGCGCGCAACCTGCTCTCCCGTACCATGAACCTCGGTACCGTGAGCGAAGAGCGTCGCAGCGTGGAAAGCTACAAGTTCAACGGCTGGGAACTCGATATCAACAGCCGTTCCCTGGTTAGCCCGAACGGCGAACAGTACAAGCTGCCGCGCAGTGAATTCCGCGCGATGCTGCACTTCTGCGAAAACCCGGGCAAAATTCAGTCTCGTGCCGAGCTGCTGAAGAAAATGACCGGTCGCGAGCTGAAGCCGCATGACCGTACCGTTGACGTGACCATTCGTCGGATTCGTAAACACTTCGAATCCACTCCGGATACCCCGGAAATCATCGCTACCATTCACGGTGAAGGCTACCGTTTCTGTGGCGATCTGCAGGAATAATACGATTTATTCCGCAGCCATGATGCGAAAACGGCGCCCCTGGGGCGCCGTTTTTTATACCGTCACTCTTTCCAGAGACGCAGCTTATCGTCATCGGCAGCCGGTGTCGGAGGCACTGTGCCTTTCGGCAGCGATAACGCATACCAGTCCACGCGACGGGTCAAAAACATCAGGACGCTCAGCGCCAGCGCCAGCACCCCGGTACCCAGCAGCAGCGCGCTATCCTCAGAATGCAACAGAAACCACATCACGCCATCCAGCAGCAGTAGCGCGGCGACAAACAGCAGGCTGTTACGCCATCCTCTGAGCACCGCCTGAAGGTAGATCCCATTCATCACCGCGCCAGACAGGCTGGCAGCCAGCCAGGCGGCGGTAAAACCAACGTGCTCTGAGAGCGCCAGCAGCACCAGGTAAAACAGCACCAGCGATAAGCCCACCAGCAGATATTGCATCGGATGCAGGGGACGACGGGTCAGGCTCTCGAACACGAAAAAAGCCATAAAGGTCAGCCCGATTAACAGGATGGCATATTTTGTCGCCCGATCGGTTAGCTGGTACTGGTCGGCAAGGGACATCACATCGGCACTGAACGCCGGCAGTCGCGACCACGGGATCTCCATATCATCCTTGAAATAGCTCCCCATATCGTTGGCGAACCAGCTGCTTTGCCAGTGGGCGCGATAGCCGGCAGCACTCACTTCCCGTTGCGTTGGCAGGAAGCTGCCGAGAAAACCGGGATGCGGCCAGTTACTGGTCAGCTGCAGCTCGCTGTTACGCCCGAGCGGCACCAGTGAAAACTCTCCCGTCCCGTTCAGATCGAGTGAAAAGGCAATCTCAAGCGGCTTGTTGTCCTCCGCCAGCGCAGGCATTGGCATATGAATACCTGCGCCATCGCCGCTTATCCCCAGCCCCGGCTCCACGCTTAATACGTTACCGTTGACCTCCGGGGCATGGATGGCGCCAATGCCGCGGGCATCGCCGACGCTCACCACCAGCCGCGGCTGGCCTAAGACGATATTCGTTTTTCTCAGCGCCGCCAGACGCAGCGGATCAAACGAGGCCTTAATCTGCAAGGTGTTATGCCAGACCTGGCCGCTGTAGATGCCCACCCTCCTCGACTCCACGGTCTGTTTGCCGGCGACCGCCAGCGACTCCGGCAGCCAGTAATACACCCAGCTCCGCTGATAGTTGACCTCTTTTTGGTTCTCCATGCGGGTCAGGGTCTCGGTTATCGGAATAGCGATCAGCGGTCCGGCGAGTTTTTGCGAGCCGCTGGTGCTTTGCTCAATGGCGTCCACCACTTCGCTACGATAATCCGCTCGCTCATTAATAAGCTCCCTGACCATCATTAACGGCAAAGATAGCAGCACAATACAGCCTATTAACGTGGTGATTTTCCAGAATAACGGTGATTTCAACATAGCCTTTCTCCCTATCGTGATGGCCTCACAATAGGACGGCTGTGTGGGGAGAATTTGAAGCTATGTGAAGGGACGGTGAAGTCGCAGCGTGGCGACCACGCCGCCTTCGGGCCGATTGTGCAGATTGATATCGCCGTGATGCAGGCGCGCGACTTCACGAACGAACGCCAGCCCAAGGCCGCTGCTCTTATGGCCGTCTTCGCGCGGCAGCGAATAGAATCGCTCAAAGATTCGTTCCAGGGCATAGTCCGGAATACCGCACCCGTTGTCGATAACGCTCAATTGCACCTCTTCATTTCGCTTCTCCGCAGCCAGGGCGATCTCACCGCCCTGGGGGGTAAAGTCAATCGCGTTGTCGAGCAGATTACCCAGCGCCTGGGCCAGCAGCTCGCCATCGCCATTGACCAGCATCCCACTCTCCCGCCAGCGCAGGGTGATAGCTTTCGCCGCCAGAGCGATGTTGCGCTCCTCCGTCAGCCGTTGGTATAGCGCATCTATCGACACCGGCTGCTGCTTTATCTCCAGCCGGCTTTCCAGTCGCGCCTGCTGGAGCAGCCGCTCCACCAGCAGTTGCATCCGGGTGTTTTGCGCGAGGATATTATCAGTAAACCGCGCCGCCACCTCAGGCGGCGGCCCTTCGCGCAGGATCTCCGCCGCGCCGCGGATGGCCGCCAGCGGGCTTTTCAGTTCATGGGTCAGGTCATAGACATAGTTTTCGATGGCATTCTTACCTTCGAGCTTTACCCGCATGCTCTCCAGAGCCTGGGCCAGCTTGCGCAATTCGCTGCTGCCAACCTCCGGCAGCGGCAGCGGGCGCTCAGCGGTCACCGAGTCCGCATAGCGCACCAGCTTGCCGATAGAGAAATTGATCCACCAGACGACGCCGCCGCCAATCAACAGCGCAATGCCCAGCAGGGCGCCGCCGGCCCAGAGGATCCGCCGCTCGCTGCGCTTAATGACCGGCGTCATCGCCAGGTTGGGTTTACCGACGCTCAGCACGCCGATAATCCGCCCCTTATCCATCACCGGCGCGGCGATATACATCACCGAGCTGGCTTCATCATGCGGATCGCTGCGCGTACTGCGCGCGCCGTACTGGCCGCGCAGGGTGAGCCAGACATCGTTCCAGCGCGAATAGTCCTGCCCTGTCGCCTGCCCGCTGGAGTCAAACACCACCTTGCCCCGGGCATCGGTCAGATAGACGCGGTACTCATTACGTACCTTTTTAATTCCGCCAATATTGGCGTTGAGCGGCTGCTGGTTGAGCTGGTGAAAGGCCTGCGCCAGCCTGCCCTGCTGCGGGTTTGCCGCCAGCAGATCCTCACGCGCCAGCGCCGCCAACAGGGTAGCGGTATCATTGAGGGTCCCCTCTGTCGCCCGGCGCACGCCCGGCTTCACTTCCTGGACAAAGATCGACAGCACAAACCACGCGGCGATCGCGACGATAAGAAAATAGCCCAGCAGCAGGCGCATGCCGATGCGCATCAGCCGCGCCCCAGGCTGTAGCCCATACCGCGATGGGTATTGATTGGCGCCTTTTCAGGATTCACAGCCCGCAGCTTAGCGCGCAGGGTTTTGATATGGGTATCGACGGTACGGTCGAGGCTTTCCCAGGCATCGCTCCACACCAGCTCCATCAGCTGCTGACGGGAGAAGACGCGACCGGGCGCGTGAAGCAGGGTTTTCAGCAGCAGAAATTCGTAGCGCGTCAGATTCAGCGGCTGGCCGAACCAGCTGATCGCCGCCGCCTGCTCATCGAGCACAAACTCGCCGACGCGTACCACCGGCGATGGCGCGGCAAACTTCTGCAGCCGCCGCAGCACGGTTCGCACCCGCGCGCAGACTTCGCGTGGTGAAAACGGCTTGGCGATATAATCGTCAGCGCCGATTTCCAGCCCCAGCAGCTTATCGACCTCGTCGCTACGCGCCGTCAAAAACAGCACCGGCAGCGCCGGATAACGCGTCAGCAGACGCCGACAGAGCTCGAAGCCGCTGATATCCGGCAAGCCGACGTCGAGGATGGCGACATCTGGCGCCTGATGCGCCGCCGCCTCCAGCGCGGGCAAACCGCGGCCAAAGACGGTGACCTGGAAGCCCTCCTGCTGGAGCATATAAACCAGGGTATCGGCGATACTCTGTTCATCCTCAACTAACCAAATCCATGGCTGCTGCATGCGCGCTCCCGTTTATTTATTCCAGGGCATAATCGGCACGGCGCTGATGGCGTTCTTCGGCGAACCATCAACTACTTTATCCGAATAGGTCAGGTAGACCAGCGCATTGCGTTTCGCATCATAGAAGCGAACGACCTGTAGCTTTTTAAACACCAGCGAGGTGCGCTTCTGGAACACCACGTCGCCCTGGCTTTTACCGTTTTTGATTTTGTCCGTTAGCTCAATCGGCCCGACCTGCTGGCAGGAAATCGCCGCGTCAGAGGTATCTTCCGCCAGCCCCAGCCCGCCTTTGATGCCACCGGTTTTCGCCCGGCTGATATAGCAGGTCACGTTCTGTACATCCGGATCGTCAAAGGCTTCGACGACGATTTTGTGATCCGGCCCTAACCATTTGAAGACCGTATCCACGGAACCAATCTGCTCCGCCTGAGCCAGCTGGCTACCGGCCAGCAGGAGCAGCCCCATCGCAAACTTCTTGTATTTCATATTGTTACCATTATTAAAAAATATAGCTGAGTGATTATCACGCACTTAGCAGAAAAGGTTTATAGATCACAGCTTTACAAAATTATCGTTCAAATCCCCTGACCTACCGCATTTAAAAGCAAAAAAAACACTGAATGCTAAAACATCAAAAAATGCTATTATCCGCTACTTTAATATCAGGCACCTGTGTTTAAGGATGGGGACATTTTATGGATCAAGCAGGGATTATTCGCGATCTCCTTAGCTGGCTGGAAGGTCACCTGGATCAGCCGCTTTCTCTGGATAATGTGGCGGCGAAGGCAGGTTATTCCAAGTGGCATTTGCAGCGAATGTTTAAGGATGTCACCGGCCATGCCATCGGTGCCTATATTCGCGCGCGCCGCTTGTCGAAATCTGCTGTCGCATTACGCCTGACCGCCCGTCCAATCCTTGATATTGCGCTGCAGTACCGTTTCGACTCCCAGCAGACCTTCACCCGAGCGTTTAAGAAACAATTCTCGCTGACGCCGGCGCTCTACCGCCGCTCGCCGGACTGGAGCTCGTTCGGTATGCGCCCGCCGCTGCGTCTTGGCGAATTTACCCTGCCGAAACATGAGTTTATCACTCTGCCCCCTACTCAGCTGCTTGGCGTGACCCAGAGCTATACCTGTAAGCTCGAGGAAATCTCCGATTTTCGTAACCAGATGCGGGTCCAGTTCTGGCGAGACTTCCTCGGCAACTCACCGTCAATCCCCCCGGTGCTCTACGGGCTGCATGAGCCGCGTCCGAGCCTGGAAAAAGACGATGAGCAGGAAGTATTCTATACCACCGCGCTGACGCCGGAGATGGCTAACGGCCACCTGCAGCATGCCCATCCAGTGACCCTGGAGGGCGGCGAGTATGTCATGTTTACGTATGAAGGGCTGGGTACCGGTCTGCAGGAATTCATCCTGACCGTCTACGGCACCTGCATGCCGATGCTGAACCTGACGCGTCGCAAGGGGCTGGATATTGAACGCTTCTACCCTGAAGATGAAAGCCGGGATCAGGCCACGCCGATTCAGTTGCGCTGCGAGTATCTGATCCCGATCCGCCGTTAACGCTGCAGCTCGTCCATTGCGGGGGCGTCAAGATGCGAGACGTCGCCCGCCGTTTCCACCACCCAGCCGGAAGCCAGCCACGGGCTTTGCTGATAGTCGACGCGCGAAATAGAGCAGTTGCGCAGCCGCAGACGACGCTCAGCGTACGCCGGCAGCCCTAATATCGTGCTCACCAGGCAGCCCAGCGCGATCCCATGACTCACCAGCAGCGGCCGGCTACCGGCGGGTAATTCCAGACAGGATGCCAGCGCCGCATGCATACGCTCGCTGAGCTCCTGCATCGATTCGCCCTGCGGAATACGACCGTCCGGTGTGCCGTTGACCAGCTGGCGACGCCAGCCTTCTTCTTCTTCACTGAGCGAGTCGATATGGCGCTTCTCCAGCACCCCCATATCCAGTTCGCGCAGGCGCGCATCGGCGATCACGCTGCAGCCGCAGGCTTCGGCGATAATTTCTGCTGTGCGGCGGGTTCGCCCCAGATCGCTGGTAATGATATGGGTGATCCCCAGCGTTCTGGCGCGCTCGCCCACCTGCCAGGCCTGGCGCTCACCATGGGCGGTCAGCGGGCTGTCGGACTGACCCTGAATACGTCGCTCGGCGTTCCACTGCGTTTCACCGTGGCGAACAAGGTATACTTGTAACATGCTTTTTTTCCGTTCTGGACTCGTTATCAACCGCTTTCGGGCATTACCGCCTGCCCTCGGGGTGATTTAGAGTATACTGCGATGACGTTAGTTTATTCTGAGTTGTTTTGATTATGCACCATGTTGTCTCAGCGACCACTAATCCCGCCAAAATTCAGGCAATTCTGCAGGCTTTTGACGAGATTTTCGGCGAAGGATCCTGCCACATTGAGTCCGTCGCCGTCGAGAGCGGCGTGCCGGAACAGCCCTTCGGCAGCGAGGAAACGCGCGCTGGCGCACGAAATCGCGTCGCCAATGCGCGCCTTGCCCGGCCAAATGCCGATTTCTGGGTAGCTATCGAAGCCGGTATCGACGATGACAGCACCTTTAGCTGGGTGGTCATCGAAAGCGCCAGCCAGCGCGGAGAAGCGCGCTCAGCCACGCTGCCGTTGCCTGACGTTATTCTTGAGCAGGTTCGCGCTGGCGAAGCCCTCGGCCCGGTCATGTCGCAGTATACCGGCATCGATCAGATCGGTCGTAAAGAGGGGGCGATTGGGGTTTTCACCGGCGGCAGATTAACCCGCAGCAGCGTTTACCACCAGGCGGTCGTGCTGGCGCTAAGCCCGTTCCATAACGCTATTTATCGCTAGCCAGCAGCGTCTGCTCCAGCCACTGGCGCAGCTCTACCGGCGCCGATTTCAGGCTGTTCGACCCGCGGGTAATGGTCGCAATTCCGGCGCCGAGCTCATTTTTCAGCTCACGCTGGCTCATCTCGCCGCGCAGCAACTCTTCGATAATGCGCACCCGGGTACCCAGGGCTTCGCGCTCGTCGGGCGTCAGCATCAGCTGCAGCAACGGCAGATGCAGATCCTCAGCATAGGCCTGCTGAAGCAGGGCAACAAAGCGCAGCCACTCCTGATGACGTTGTTCGGCAACGGCCGCGGAATAGGGAGATTGTTGGGTCATATCGCGCCACCATATTGAGACGGGCAGCTTACGCTGCCCGTCGAATGTACTCTTCAACGAGTACAAAGCATAACATACTTCCCGGCGATCAGTAACGCTGGCGCCACTCCGCATCGCTGAGGATCTTATCCTGCTGCCCCATAAAGTAGCGGTAGTAGGCGTCATAGGAGAGGACATTCTTCACGTAGCCGCGGGTTTCCGAAAACGGAATACTCTCGACAAACGCCACGGCGTCGATCCGTCCGGCGCTGTTCCCCTGCCAGCTGCGTACCCGGCCCGGCCCGGCGTTATAGGCCGCTGAGGCGTAGATACGGTTATTGCCGAACTGCTGATAAACGTACTGCAGATAGCTGGTGCCGATGTTGATGTTGGTTTCCGGATCCAACAGCTGCGACGGGCCGCTGTAGCCGGGAATGCTGAACATACTGACGGTATGCGTCGCGGTGCCCGGCATAATCTGCATCAGTCCGCTGGCGCCGACCGGCGAGCGCACTTTCGGGTTCCAGGCGCTCTCCTGACGGGCAATCGCCATCGCGTAGCTCTGCGGAATATCTTTGCCGCTAACATAGCGGGCAAACAGGTCGTTATAGGCCAGCGGGAAACGTTCTTCCAGCTGATCCCACAGCTTACCGGCGATCGTCGCCTGCACGCTCAGATCCCACCAGTGCTGATCGAAGGCATAGCGCGCCAGCTGCGCCTGCTGGGATTTGGTGCGACTAGTGACCAGGTTGGCCCATTCGGTGCGCGCGGTGTTATCCATATTCCAGTACATCAGCTCACGTACCCGCGCCATCTCCGGCCCGGAGGCCAGCGCCGGATCGATGGTGCCCGAGGCTTTATCGATGCGGAAGGTATACTCCTCGCCAAGACGCTGAGCGGCGACCATCGGGTAGAAGCCTCGCTGTTGCATCAACGAGCGAAGGATCGCCTGCGCCTCCTCATCCCTGCCGCGCTCCAGCAGCAGATCCGCCTGCCAGTAGCGCCATTCGTCTTTCTCTTTCGCCTCCATCGGCAGGCGCGCCAGCCAGGTGTTGAGGCCATGGCGATCGCCCGTCCCCAACGCCATCCGTACCCGCCGCTCCACCAGCGGCGTGGACTGCGAACGCATGATTGCGTCATCGCGCCAGATGGCTTGCTCTTCGGTTACATCACTACCCATCAGGCGCCAGGCGACAATATCGCGCAGTTCCTGGGTCTGATCCTCATTGAGCTGCTGAGCCTGTACCAGCGAAGGGATCATCAGGCGGGCATTTTCCACGTCCTGGCGGGCGACGCTGGCGAAGGCGACGGCGGCCATCTGACGGGTAAAGTCCGTCGCCCCGGTGGTGCGGGCGAAGGTGAGGACGCTGTTTGGATCGTTAGCCAGGGCGACCACGGCGCTGGCGATGCTCTGGTAGTTGGCGGGCATTTGCTGGGCCAGCGATTTCACCAGCCCGATATTGCCGGCCTTCATCGCCAGGCGGATCCGTTCGAGATAGGCCAGCGGATCCTGCTGACCGGAGTCGCGCCAGGCGCTGAACAGCGGTTCACAGGCGCCGGGCTGATTCTTGCCCGTCAGCCACAGCTCTTTCGCCCCGCTCCAGGCCTCCTGCGACTGCCCCACGCTCAGCTTGGCGTAGTAATAGTTGCACTGCGCCTCGGTGCTGGTCGGCTTATCCGGGCTAAACGCCAGCAAGCCGCGCCAGTCGCTGCGCCGGGCCAGTTCATTCACGAAGCGCGAACGTAATGAACGCGCAGGGGGCAGCGTCGGATTGGCGTCAATAAAGTTTTTCACCACCAGCGCCGGCTGGTTCATCAGATCGTCGGTGATCTGTCGGTACTGCAAATAGGGATACAGGGGATAGGTGCTTAACGTGGGCATCAGCTGGTCGACTACATCCATCTGCCGGTTATCCCACGCCTGCTTAATTTGTGCGTAGCGGCTGCGCTGTTCATCCAGTGAATCCGCATGCGCCAGCTGACTCAACGTCAACAAACCAACGCTAGCAGCCAAAAGATGCCACGCCATTTTTTTGGCTTTTTCCACAAGCTCTTCCTCTTTCCGGTGCATTTTCGCAGCATCGTGCCGCTTAAAAACCCCTGCCGGTTCGGCAGGCGGCTTTACTTATGCTAATCAGACAACGCTAAACGCGCCATGTCCTGGACATTTTTTTACGCTTCTGTGAATCCTGTCGCCTCGCTGGGATTAGCGCGCGAAAAAGGCTACACTTCGGCTTTGAACTATCTATCAAAATAGAAAGAGGCGAAGTCCAACGTGGCTCAATTCGTTTATACCATGCATCGTGTCGGCAAAGTGGTACCGCCGAAACGTCATATTTTGAAAAATATCTCCCTCAGCTTTTTCCCTGGCGCGAAAATCGGTGTGCTCGGTCTGAACGGCGCCGGTAAATCTACCCTGCTGCGCATCATGGCCGGTATCGACACCGAGATCGAAGGTGAAGCGCGTCCGCAGCCCGGCATCAAAATCGGCTACCTGCCGCAGGAGCCGCAGCTCAACCCGGAGCACACCGTGCGCGAGTCCGTGGAAGAAGCGGTCGCCGAAGTGGTTAACGCGCTGAAGGGTCTGGACGAAGTCTATGCCAAATACGCCGAGCCGGATGCGGACTTCGATAAGCTTGCCGCACAGCAAGGCAAGTTCGAAGAGATTATCCAGGCGCACGACGGCCACAACCTGAACGTCCAGCTGGAGCGCGCGGCCGACGCCCTGCGCCTGCCGGACTGGGATGCGAAAATCGCTAATCTTTCCGGTGGTGAACGCCGCCGCGTCGCGCTGTGCCGTCTGCTGCTGGAAAAACCGGATATGCTGCTGCTCGACGAACCGACCAACCACCTCGACGCCGAGTCCGTCGCCTGGCTGGAACGCTTCCTGCACGACTTCGAAGGCACCGTGGTGGCGATTACCCACGACCGTTACTTCCTTGATAACGTCGCCGGCTGGATCCTCGAGCTTGACCGCGGCGAAGGTATTCCGTGGGAAGGCAACTACTCCTCCTGGCTGGAGCAGAAAGACCAGCGTCTGGCGCAGGAAGCTTCTCAGGAAGCCGCACGCCGCAAATCTATCGAGAAAGAACTCGAGTGGGTTCGCCAGGGCGCGAAAGGCCGTCAGTCTAAGGGCAAAGCCCGCCTGGCGCGCTTTGAAGAGCTTAACAACGTTGAATATCAGAAACGTAACGAGACTAACGAACTGTTCATTCCGCCAGGCCCGCGTCTGGGCGATAAAGTTCTGGAAGTCAGCCATCTGCGCAAATCCTACGGCGACCGCGTTCTGATTGACGATCTGAGCTTCTCGGTACCGAAAGGCGCTATCGTCGGCATCATCGGTCCGAACGGCGCGGGTAAATCCACCCTCTTCCGCATGATGTCCGGCCAGGAACAGCCTGATTCCGGCACCATCACCCTGGGTGAAACCGTTAAGCTGGCTTCCGTCGATCAGTTCCGCGACGCGATGGACAACAGTAAGACCGTGTGGGAAGAAGTGTCTGGCGGCCTGGATATCATGAAGATCGGCAACACCGAGATGCCGAGCCGCGCCTACGTGGGCCGCTTTAACTTCAAAGGCGTCGACCAGGGTAAACGCGTTGGCGAGCTGTCCGGCGGTGAACGTGGTCGTCTGCACCTGGCGAAACTGCTGCAGGTCGGCGGTAACGTCCTGCTGCTCGATGAACCAACCAACGACCTGGATATCGAAACCCTGCGCGCGCTGGAAAACGCCCTGCTGGAGTTCCCGGGCTGCGCGATGGTTATCTCGCACGACCGCTGGTTCCTTGACCGTATTGCCACCCACATTCTGGATTACCAGGATGAAGGTAAGGTTGAGTTCTTCGAAGGTAACTTTACCGAGTACGAAGAGTACAAGAAACGCACTCTCGGCGCCGACGCGCTGGAGCCGAAGCGAATCAAGTACAAACGTATCGCGAAATAAAACGCAAAAAGGCAACGCAAGTTGCCTTTTTTAATGTTTGCTCCCTCTCCCATTGGGAGAGGGTTGGGGTGAGGGCTACAGCCCGCAGAGCACCTACCCCTGCTCGCCCATCAGCTGTTTCACCAGCTCGACGCAGCGCAGGAACCGGGCATCGTAGTCCGACTCCTTCACATGAACGAATTCGATCTCGTTCTCTTTCAGCAGCGATACCAGCAACGACTGAAACTCTTTACGATCCACCGAGCTCCCAAGACTGCGCAGTCCATCGGCCACCCACGGGGTATTGTTCTCCAGCAGGATCACCAGGTCGAAGCGGTATTCATCAATCAGCGCCTGCACAAACGGGTGCTCACGTCCCTCGTACTTCATACAGAAGGCCTGAGTGCTGACGAAGTCGGTATCGATGAACGCCACCTTGTTGGCATATTTCACCGCAAAATCAATATACTGCGCATGCCCAAGGGCAATTTTATCGTAATCCGAATACTGGAGCGCCATCTCATCGCCGCCGAGATGCGAAAAAACATAATCCCGGCCATATTCCCAGGCGCTGGTGGTATTGAAGATATTGGCGAGTTTATTGACCAGCGTCGATTTACCGCTCGACTCGCCGCCGAGGATCGCCACCGTCCGCACAAAGAACGGTTTCACTTCCGTCGGAATATATTCCCAGTAGCGGAACGGGTTCTCGCGGATCTGCCCGCCGCTAATATTCATAAAGGTCCGCTTAGGATCGATAAGCACCGTCTCGATCCCCAGATGCTCAAGGTACTGCGGCGCATCGGCCTCTTCCGAGGTATAGATCCGGTTCGGCTCGATCCCTTTTTCGCTCATAAAAGCGCGGATCCCATGGCTCCACACGTCCCAGCCGTGCGGATAGGGCTCCATCCCCTCTTCATTGAAGGCGTGGATGCGAATATTCTTCTGATATTTAAAGGTTTGCAGCAGCCAGCGCAGGCGGTCAGGCACCGTCGGCTGTTGCGACATGGCGCTCTCTTCAAACAGCTCGCGGTCGCGGGTATCGTCATAGCCCATAATGATATGCAGCTCATCGACCTGGCTACAGGCGCGCTGTATCAGGTAGATATGCCCGGTATGCAGCGGGTAAAACTTACCAAACACCACGCCGACGCTTTTCTGTCGGCGGGGAAACTCCAGCCCGAGGAAACGATGCAGCGCTTCAAGCTTCTGCGCGCTCGGGCTTTTGATTTTGGCATTCAGCAGCTGGCTAAGATACCCCTTGGTCATTCCGCTGGCTTCCGCCACCTGCTGCAGGGTACAGCCTTTCTGCTTAATGGCGCTTTTTAAATAGTCAAATGACGACATCGCTAATCTCCTTTTAACTTATTATAAGTCGTCAAAAACGCTTAGCGCGTCTGAAAGCTTTTTCACGCCAAAGATTTGCATGCCTTCCGGCACTTTTTTCGGCACATTGGCCGCCGGGACGATGGCGCGGCGGAAGCCGTGCTTCGCCGCTTCGGAGATACGCTCCTGACCGCTCGGTACCGGGCGAATTTCCCCGGCCAGCCCCACTTCGCCAAAGACCACCAGATCCTGCGGCAGAGGACGGTCGCGCAGGCTGGAGACCATCGCCAGCAGCAGCGCCAGGTCGGCGCTGGTTTCCGTGACCTTCACCCCGCCGACCACATTGACGAAGACGTCCTGATCGGCCATCTGTAGGCCGCCGTGACGGTGCAGCACCGCCAGCAGGATCGCCAGACGGTTCTGTTCCAGCCCCACCGCCACGCGGCGCGGGTTGGACATCATTGAGTGATCGACCAGCGCCTGGATCTCCACCAGCAGCGGGCGGGTCCCTTCCCAGACCACCATCACCGAGCTACCGGAGGTGATTTCATCTCCCCGGCTGAGGAAGATAGCGGACGGGTTGCTCACTTCGCGCAGGCCCTGCTCGGTCATGGCGAAGACGCCCAGCTCGTTCACCGCGCCAAAGCGGTTTTTATGGCTGCGCAACGTGCGGAAGCGGGAGTCGGCATCCCCGTCCAGCAGCACCGAGCAGTCGATACAGTGCTCCAGCACCTTCGGACCGGCCAGCGAGCCGTCTTTGGTGACGTGGCCGACCATCACAATCGCCACGCCGCGAGTTTTAGCAAAGCGCGTCAAATAGGCCGCGGTTTCCCGTACCTGGGCGACGCTGCCCGGCGACGACTGTACGTCGGCCATATGCATCACCTGGATGGAGTCGATCACCATCAGCTGCGGCTTTTCTTCATCGGCGATCTGACAGATCTGCTCAATGCTGGTTTCCGAGAGCATGTTCAGGTTGGCCGTTGGCAACCCGAGACGATGGGCGCGCATCGCCACCTGCTGCAGGGACTCCTCCCCGGTGACGTACAGAGTTTTCATCCCTTCCGCCAGTTTGCAGAGGGTTTGCAGCAGCAGCGTCGATTTGCCCGCGCCGGGGTTGCCGCCAATCAGGATCGCGCTGCCCGGCACCACGCCGCCGCCCAGCACGCGGTCAAATTCTTTAAAGCCGGTGGAGAAACGCGGCAGCGCCTCCAGGCTGATATCTGACAGCTTCTGCACCTTCGACACGCCGGCGTTACCGGCATAGCCTGAAAGACGCTCGTTTCTCGCCACCTGCGGCGACGCGGCGATGCGCATCTCGGTGATGGTGTTCCAGGCATGGCAGGCGCTGCACTGCCCCTGCCAGCGCGGATAATCCGCACCACATTCATTACAGACAAATGCGCGTTTTGGAGCTTTCGCCACGTTTACCTCTTACTTTTGGTTCATGCTGCCCGAGAGGATACAGAATACCCCCATCAGGTCAGCGTGGCGGATAGTCACTTCCGCCTGTTCATTCACTTTGGGCTTCGCGTGATAGGCGATGCCAAGCCCTGCTGCCTTAATCATCGGCAGGTCGTTGGCGCCATCGCCGATAGCCACGGTTTGCGCCGTTGGGATCTCATACTTTTCCGCCAGCTTGCGCAACGTATTGGCTTTATATTTCGCATCGACGATATCGCCGAGCACGTTGCCGGTGAGCTTGCCGTCGCGGATCTCCAGCTCATTGGCGAATACCGCGTCGAGATGCAGTTTGTCGCGCAGATACTCGGCAAAGAAGGTGAAACCGCCGGAGGCGATCGCCACTTTCCAGCCCAGCGTTTCCAGCTTGAGCACCAGCTGCGCCAGGCCCGGCATCAGCGGCAGCGCGTCGCGAACCTGCAGCAAAATACTGGCATCGGCGTCTTTCAGCGTCGCCACGCGCTGGCGCAGGCTGGCGGTGAAGTCCAGCTCGCCACGCATCGCCCGCTCGGTCACTTCCGAGACCAGCTCGCCGGTGCCGGCCAGTTTCGCAATCTCATCGATGCATTCGATCTGAATCGCCGTGGAGTCCATGTCCATCACCAGCAGGCCCGGGGTGCGCAAATGGGGGATTTTACCCAATGGCGCGACGTCCAGCCCCGCCTCATGCGCCAGTCGCGTCGCACGGGGAGTCAGCGAACCGGCCAGGCGGATCACCTGGTAATCCTCGACCACCCAGGAGGCAACGATCACTAACGCGGCGCCCAGCTCACGCTGCCACGCCGTCAGCCGACGTTTATCCAGACCGCGACCATACAGCAGCCAGCCGCTGCGCCCGGCGTGATAATCCAGCGGCATGACCTCGTCGCCGCTCAGGGAAAGCGGCAACCCAGGCCACAGGGAAACGTCTTCAGGCAGGTCGCACCAGGTCAAACTGTTAGGCATTACGGCTCCACATCTCTTCATTCAGGCGAGGAAAATAACGCATGAGGCTACCTTGTAACCAGCGCTTCTGGCAACATTAAGCTGCAAATTTTCAAAGGTGGAATATGGTTCGCGCAAAACTGAAATTCCGGCTGCATCGTGCGGTCATTGTTCTTATCTGTCTCGCCCTGCTCGTCGCGCTGATGCAGGGCGCTTCGTGGTTCAGTCAGAACAGTCAGAAACAACGCAATCCGCAGCTGGAAGAGCTGGCCCGCACGCTGGCGCAGCAGGTGGTGCTGAATCTCGCGCCGCTGATGCGCAGCGAGACGCCTGACGAGAAGCGCATCAATCAGCTGTTGACCCAGCTAACCCATAACAGCCGCGTCCTGGACGCCGGGGTATATGACGAACAGGGCGACCTGGTGGCGCGCTCTGGCGAAAGCGTCGAGGTTCGCGACCGGCTGGCGCTGGATGGTAAAAAAGCCGGCGGCTACTTCAACCAGCAGATTGTCGAACCGGTGCCAGGAAAAAACGGCCCGCTGGGCTACCTGCGTCTGACCCTCGATACTCATACCCTGGCGACCGAGGCGAAGCAGGTGGATAATACCACCAATATCTTACGCCTGATGCTGTTGCTGTCCCTGGCTATCGGCGTGGTGCTGACCCGCACGCTGCTGCAGGGCAAACGCACCCGCTGGCAGCAATCGCCCTTCCTGCTCACCGCCAACAAGCCGGTTGAGGATGAAGACGATGAAAAGAAAGGAAATCTATAATGTCCACATTGCGCCTCCTGCTCTCTGACTCTTACGACCCGTGGTTCAACCTGGCGGTCGAGGAGTGCATTTTCCGCCAGATGCCCGCCACCCAGCGGGTGCTGTTCCTGTGGCGCAATGCCGATACCGTGGTCATCGGCCGCGCGCAGAACCCGTGGAAGGAGTGTAATACCCGCCGCATGGAGGAAGACCATGTGCGGCTGGCCCGTCGCAGCAGCGGCGGCGGCGCGGTGTTCCACGACCTCGGCAATACCTGCTTTACCTTTATGGCAGGCAAACCGGAGTACGACAAAACCGTCTCCACCGCTATTGTGCTGACGGCGCTTAATTCACTCGGCGTAACCGCCGAAGCCTCCGGGCGCAACGATCTGGTGGTCAAAACCGACAGCGGCGACCGCAAAGTCTCCGGCTCCGCCTATCGTGAAACCATGGACCGCGGTTTTCATCACGGCACCCTGCTGCTCAACGCCGATTTAAGCCGTCTCGCCAACTACCTCAACCCGGACCAGAAAAAGCTGCAGGCTAAAGGCATTACCTCGGTGCGCGGACGGGTGGCGAACCTGGTTGAGCTGCTGCCGGGCATTACCCATCAGCAAGTTTGCGAGGCGATCCAGGAAGCATTCTTCAGCCATTACGGCGAACGGGTGGACGCCGAGGTGATCTCCCCGGACAACACGCCGGATCTACCAAATTTTGCTGAGACCTTCGCCCGTCAGAGCAGCTGGGAGTGGAACTTCGGCCAGGCGCCGGCCTTCTCTCATCTTCTTGACGAGCGCTTTCGCTGGGGCGGCGTTGAGCTGCATTTTGACGTCGAAAAAGGGCATATCACCCGCGCGCAGGCCTTTACCGATAGCCTGAACCCGGCGCCGCTGGAGGCCCTGGCGGCACGCTTAGTCGGCTGTCAGTATCGGGCGGAAGTATTACAGCAGCAGTGCGAGGCGCTGGTCGGCGATTTCCCGGAGCAGGAAGCGGAACTGAAAGAACTGTCGGCGTGGATTGCCGGCGCGGTGCGCTGATAAAAAAAGCCCGCTGCGCTTAGCGGGCCTGGAAAACCGTAGGCCGGGTCAGACGAAGCCGCCACCCGGCACAACAGCTCTTACTCTTTATCGCCCAGCAGCACGGATTCCAGCGCGATTTTGATCATGTCGTTGAAGGTCGTCTGACGTTCAGCGGCAGTGGTCTGCTCGTGGGTACGGATGTGGTCGGAGACGGTGCAGATGGTCAGCGCTTTCGCGCCGAACTCCGCCGCCACGCCGTAGATACCCGCCGCTTCCATTTCCACGCCCAGAATGCCGTATTTTTCCATCACGTCGAACATGGACGGGTCCGGCGTATAGAACAGGTCTGCGGAGAAGATGTTGCCGACGCGCGCGTCAACGCCCAGCGCTTTCGCCGCGTCTACCGCATTACGCACCATGCCGAAATCGGCAATCGCCGCAAAATCATGGTCTTTGAAACGCAGACGGTTCACTTTAGAGTCGGTGCACGCGCCCATGCCGATCACCACGTCACGCAGTTTGACATCTTCACGCACCGCGCCGCAGGAGCCCACGCGGATGATTTTCTTCACGCCGAAATCGGTGATCAGCTCTTTGGTGTAGATAGAGCAGGACGGGATACCCATCCCGTGGCCCATCACGGAGATTTTGCGGCCTTTATAGGTACCGGTGAAGCCCAGCATGCCGCGCACGTTGTTCACTTCACGCACGTCTTCGAGGAAGGTTTCTGCAATGTGCTTCGCGCGCAGCGGGTCGCCCGGCATCAAAACGACGTCAGCGAAATCGCCCATTTCTGCGTTAATGTGAGGAGTTGCCATCTTCAGTTCCTTTTACATTGTTGTTTTTGCCGGGTGGCGGCTACGCCTTACCCGGCCTACAAATCGTAGGCCCGGATCGCTGTGCGCCACCGGGCAATGACCTCAGAACATGGCTTTGCCATATTCCATGTCAGACGTACCAAAGTATTTCGCAATAGTCTGGCCGATGTCCGCGAAGGTTTCACGGTGACCGAGCGAACCTGGTTTCACTTTCGGGCCGTACACCAGCACCGGGATATGCTCGCGGGTGTGGTCAGTACCAGTCCAGGTCGGGTCGCAGCCGTGGTCGGCGGTGAGGATCAGGATGTCGTCCTCACCAACCAGCTCCATCAGCTCCGGCAGACGGCGGTCGAACAGCTCCAGACCCGCCGCGTAGCCAGCGACGTCACGACGGTGGCCCCAGGAGGAGTCAAAATCGACGAAGTTAGTGAAGACGATAGTCTCGTCGCCCGCTTCCTTCATCTCTTTGATGGTCGCGTCGAACAGCGCGTCCAGCCCGGTGGCTTTCACTTTCTTAGTGATACCGCAGTTGGCGTAGATATCGGCGATTTTACCCACGGACACCACGTGGCCGTTTTTCTCATCGACCAGCTTCTGCAGCACGGTCGGCGCCGGCGGCTCTACCGCCAGGTCGTGACGGTTACCGGTACGCTGGAAGTTACCGGCTTTGTCGCCCACGAAAGGACGAGCAATCACGCGACCAATGTTATAGCCGCCTTCGGTCAGCTCTTCACGCGCGATTTCGCACAGCTCATACAGCTTGTCGAGGCCAAAGGTCTCTTCGTGACAGGCGATCTGGAACACCGAGTCAGCGGAGGTATAGAAGATCGGTTTCCCGGTTTTCATATGCTCTTCGCCGAGCTGATCGAGGATCACCGTCCCGGAGGAGTGGCAGTTGCCGAGATAGCCCGGCAGGTTGGCGCGTTTCACCAGCTTATCCAGCAGCTCCTGCGGGAAACTGTTTTCCTGGTCGCTGAAGTAGCCCCAGTCAAACAGCACCGGCACGCCGGCGATTTCCCAGTGGCCGGACGGGGTATCTTTACCGGAAGAAAGTTCATGCGCCCAGGCATAGGCGCCAATCACTTCGGCATTGCCATCCATACCCGCGGCAATTTTACCGGTGGAGCCTTCATGCGCTTTCACCAGACCCAGACGGGTCAGGTTCGGTAAATTCAGCGGGCCTTTGCGGCCGTGGTCAGCCTCGCCTTTGGCGCAGGCTTCTGCAATGTGGCCCAGCGTATCGGCGCCGACGTCGCCAAAGCGGTCTGCGTCTTCCGTTGCGCCAATCCCAAAGGAGTCCAGCACCATGATAAATGCACGTTTCATCTTGTTCTCCATACATCTTGCGCTGCAAAAAAGCGATCAGATCAGTATATCGCTATTCAGTGATACGGCGATAGACTGTCGGTGTAATTTCCGGGGCTTTATCGTCCAGTTTAATGGCCGCTTTGACCGCTTTCGCGGCCTCCTGCCAGCTGTTCTCGTCTTTGGCATGGATCACCGCCAGCGGACGCTGTCCGTCGACGCGGTCACCCAGACGCGCCATCTCGGTAAAGCCAACGCTATAGTCAATGGTGTCCGATGCCTGACGGCGGCCGCCGCCCATAGAAACCACTGCCATGCCCAGCGCGCGAGTATCCATCGCGCTGATAAAACCTTCGGTATCAGCATAGACTGCTTTGCTCAGCATCGCCGTCGGCAGATAATTAGCATAATTCTCGACAAAGTCGCTCGGCCCTTTCTGCGCCGCGACCATACGGCCAAACACTTCCGCCGCTTTACCGTTATCCAGCACCGCCTGCAGCTTCGCGCGCGCCTCGGCATCGTCCGCCGCCAGCTTGCCGGAGATCAGCATTTCCACACACAGCGCCATTGTCACGTCGAACAGGCGCGGGTTGCGGTATTCGCCGGTCAGGAACTGCACCGCTTCGCGAACTTCAACGGCGTTGCCGGCGCTGGAGGCCAGTACCTGATTCATATCGGTCAGCAGCGCGGTGGTGCGCACGCCGGCGCCGTTGGCGACACCCACGATCGCTTCGGCCAGCGCGGCAGAGAGTTCATAAGTCGGCATAAACGCGCCGCTGCCGACTTTGACGTCCATCACCAGCGCATCCAGCCCTTCCGCCAGCTTCTTCGCCAGAATCGAGGCGGTAATCAGCGGGATGGAGTCCACCGTCGCGGTAATATCGCGGGTGGCATAGAAACGTTTGTCGGCCGGGGCAAGGGAGCTGGTCTGCCCGATAATTGCCACGCCAACATCTTTAATAATCTCGCGGAAGCGGTTGTCGTCCGGGAAGATATCGAAGCCCGGGATCGCTTCCAGTTTGTCCAGCGTACCGCCGGTATGGCCGAGGCCGCGGCCGGAGATCATCGGTACGTAACCACCGCAGGCGGCCACCATCGGCCCCAGCATCAGCGAAGTGACATCCCCGACGCCGCCGGTAGAGTGTTTATCGACGATCGGACCGTTAAGGTTGAGGCTTTTCCAGTCAAGAACGGTACCGGAATCCCGCATCGCCATGGTCAGCGAAACGCGCTCCGGCATAGACATATCGTGGAAGAAGATGGTCATCGCCAGCGCGGCGATCTGCCCTTCAGAGATAGTATTGTCGCGGATGCCGTTGATGAAAAAGCGGATCTCTTCATCGCTTAATGCCTGACCATCACGTTTTTTACGAATAATTTCTTGTGCGAGAAACACGGTAACCTCCCAAAGAGAATAAATTGCCGGATGACGGCGCGAGCGCCTTATCCGGCCTACAGGCATCAATTCGTAGGCCGGATAAGCGCAGCGCCATCCGGCAAATCAAGGGATTAGTAGCTGCTGGCGCTCTTGCCGTCGCCGTGACCCAGGGCTTTCAACAGGCTAGCCAGCAGGCTGGATGCGCCAAAACGATAGTGACGAGAATCGGCCCAGTCGGCGCCGAACAGTTCATCAGCGATCGCCAGGAACTGCTGCGCGTCTTCCGCGCTGCGCACGCCGCCCGCCGGTTTGAAGCCAACGGTTTTCTCAACGCCCATATCGCGGATCACTTCCATCATGATGCGCGCGCTTTCCGGCGTGGCATTCACCGGCACTTTACCGGTCGAGGTTTTGATGAAATCGGCCCCGGCTTTGATAGAGATTTCAGACGCTTTACGGATCAGCGCTTCTTCTTTCAGCTCACCGGTTTCGATGATCACTTTCAGCAGCACGTTAGCCGCCGCACAGGCTTCCTTACAGGCTTTCACCAGCTCGAAACCGACCTGCTCGTTGCCGGCGATCAGCGCGCGGTACGGGAAGACCACGTCCACTTCGTCAGCGCCGTAAGCGATCGCCGCGCGGGTTTCCGCCAGCGCAATGTCGATATCGTCATTCCCGTGCGGGAAGTTGGTGACCGTGGCGATGCGAATATCCGGCGTACCCTGCTCATTCAGCGTTTTACGGGCGATCGGGATGAAGCGCGGGTAGATGCAGACCGCCGCGGTGTTACCCACCGGCGTTTTCGCCTGATGACACAGGGCAATGACTTTCTCATTGGTGTCGTCGTCATTCAGAGTGGTCAGGTCCATCAGTTTTAACGCGCGCAGGCTGCTTGCTTTTAAATCAGTCATTTCATACTCCGCCGGCGTCATGCCGGATCAATAGTTTGTTCACCTTGCGAGTCTGTTACTATTGTAACATTCGCTCGTCGTTACACTTCGACATTCATCACAGTTAATGAAAACTACTTACTAATTTGCATTACTGTAACGTGATTAAGATCACAAATTACCACTCAATACCGCAGCAATTATCGTTAGTCCCCTCTTAAGCATAATCGATACTATACCGCCGATGAGAATGTGATAATTCTAACACACAATAACAGGTACACTCGATAGCGTGGCGCACATTTTGCCCAACTTACGGGCAATAAAAACGCTACAAATTGAAATATAAACCTTTTTTCAAAAAAGAGAGTGGTGATGCAATTATCACATTTACAGCAACACCAGCGGCACGGTGGCCGCTGGTTCAGGAGACAGGCTTACAGGGCGAGAAAAACCCCGGCGATGGTGGCGCTCATCAGGTTGGACAGCGTCCCCGCCGCTACCGCACGTAGCCCAAGCTGAGCGATATCCTGCCGCCGGTTGGGCGCCATTCCCCCGAGTCCGCCAATCAGAATGGCGATCGATGACAGGTTGGCAAAGCCGCACAGCGCGAAAGAGATAATGGCTTTGGTGTGATCTGAAATGACCTGCAGCCCGGCCGCCGCCACTTCGGCATCCGCCTTTAAATATTCGCCAAAGTTCATGTAGGCCACGAACTCGTTAATGATCAGCTTCTGGCCGATAAACGACCCCGCCACCGTCGCTTCGTGCCACGGCACGCCAATCACCCACGCCAGCGGTGAGAAGATCCAGCCGAGGATCATCTGCAGCGACAGCTCAGGATGGTTAAACCAGCCGCCGACGCCGGAGAGTATGCCGTTCAGCAAGGCGATCAGCGCAATAAACGCCAGCAGCATCGCGCCGACGTTGAGCGCCAGTTGCATACCAGACGCGGCGCCGGAGGCGGCGGCATCCAGCACGTTGGCCGGTTTATCCGCGTCAGCGCTTTGGCTGTCATGAGCCGGGTTATCGTCCGGTTTTTCCGTTTCCGGTACGATAATTTTGGCAAACAGCAGGCCTCCCGGCGCCGCCATAAACGACGCGGCAATAAGGTACTCCAGCGGAACGCCCATCTGCGCATAGCCCGCCAGTACCGAGCCCGCCACCGAGGCCAGGCCGCCGCACATGACCGCAAACAGCTCCGAGCGAGTCATGGTGGCGATATAAGGACGCACCACCAGCGGCGCTTCGGTCTGGCCAACAAAGATGTTTGCCGTGGCCGACAGCGATTCGGTACGTGAGGTCTTCAGCACTGCCCGCAGCGCGCCGCCGAGAATGCGAATGACCCGCTGCATAATGCCCAGGTAGTAAAGCACGGCAATCAGCGACGAGAAGAAGACGATCACCGGCAGCACGCGCAGGGCAAAGACGAAGCCGCCGCCGCCAAACACCTCGAACATTTTATCGGAGACCAGCCCGCCGAAGATGAAACTAATCCCTTCATTGCCGTAGGCAATAACGCTGGCGACGCCATTCGACATCGCTAATAGCGCCGCGCGCCCGGCCGGTACATACAATATTAACGCGCCGATACCCACCTGGATTATCCAGGCGCCGAGCACGGTGCGCAGGTTAATGGCTTTTCGGTTATTGGAGAGCAGCACAGCAATGGCCAATAGCGCCACCATGCCGATAAGTCCCATGAGGATTTGCATACAGATTCCCTGTGTTTTTGATAGTCCAGTACTAACCGCGTGATTATATCGGCCTGAAACTATCCTGCCCGTCTGGCTTCACACATTTTAAGCAAATCAATGATATGGATGGACAATTATGAGAAATCGATCACCATACAGAGACCGGGGGAAGGGAAAACAAGGCGAGCGTATTGTGCATGATCCCTTCTTCTATGGCTGCCGGCGACTCCGGACGCAGTTCACACAGCGCCTCAAATACCCGTGCAGCTTGTTCCGGTCGATTGGGCTGTCCCTGAAAGCCATTTAGCGGCATATCCGGCGCATCGGTCTCCAGCAGCAGAGCGGAAAGCGGCAGACGCGCCATCACTTCACGGGTTTTACTGGCGCGGGGATAGGTAATGGTGCCGCCAACGCCGATCTTATAGCCAAGCTGCACGAAGCGCTCGGCCTGCTGCAGGCTGCCGGCAAAGCCATGGATGACTCCGGTACGCGGCAGGGCATGTTTTTTCAGCAGCATCGCCAGCTTATCGTGGGTGCGTCTGGAGTGGAGGATCACCGGCAGATCGTAACGCTTCGCCAGCCTCAGCTGCGCTTCCAGCAGCGCCTGCTGACGATCAAACTGCGGATCGTCGCGATAAAGATCGAGGCCAATCTCTCCCACCGCCACCAGTTTAGGCGGCCGCTGCGCCATCAAGGCTTCCAGCTGCGCCAGTCCCTCATCAGTATGCTCTTCGATGACGATCGGATGCATACCCAGCGCGGCGTACAGCGCTTCGTGCTGAGCTGCCAGCGCCAGCACGCGGCTAAAACGCTCAGCAGAGATGGCTGGAACGATAATTCGCCCGACGCCGGCCTGCGCCGCACGCGCCAGGCTGGCGACCTCATCTGCCGCGAAGGGGGGAAAATCAAAGTGACAGTGGGTATCGATAAAACGGTGCGTCACGCCAGATCCTCATGATCAAAACTGGGGTCATTCGCCTGGGGCGCAGGAATGATGGTCGCCTGGGGCGCTTCATTGGCCACCGGCACCGGCGGCACCACCACCGGCGCGGGCCGGGCAATACGCGGCGCGTGGCGCAGCAGCGGCGGCTGGTCGGCCAGTAGTTTACCCACCGTTGCCAGGAAATAACGGCCGCACTGGCGCCCGGTTTTGTAGTCCTCCAGCAGCGCCGGTAGTCGGCTGCCAAGCGCCATGCTGCGCAGCGGCCGCTGCGGATAGATTTCGAAGATCCGCAACTTACCCGGCGGTTTCTCGATGAACTGCTGGATGGCGCGGTAGGTGGTTTCGTGATGATGCACCAAATTGACCAGCGGTTGCAGACTACTCTCTCCCAGCCAGCGCTCCATCCGCTTGAACCACTGCGGGGTATAAAACATCTGCGAAGGGACGGTACGGATCACCACGATGGTCTGGGCGCCGCGGCGGGCCGCCTCCTGCACCGGGATCGCATCGCTGACGCCGCCGTCCAGGTAGCTAACGCCGTCGAGCAACACGCCGCTGCGATAAAAGCCGGGGATGGCGCTGGAGGCGCGGATCAGATCCAGCCACGTTTGCGGCGTCGGCGAAAAATAGCTGGCGGAGTAATCGTCACCGCGGCAAGCGCATAGCCACAGCTCTTTCCCCAACGCGAACTGCGCTTCGGCATAGTTCATGGCAAGCGGCATTTGCTGCGAAGTGGCCTCAACCAGCCAGTCGAGATCGATAAGGTTGCCGCCGCGCACAAAGCGCATCGGATCGAAAAACTGGCGTGAAGTGGTGTAGCGGGTGATAACTTTGCGGGCATAGCCTTGCTGATTACACATGTAGGCGGAGAGGTTTTGCGCGCCGGCGGAAGTACCCAGCATCAGGTCAAAGGGGTTAAATCCGGCGCGCATAAATTCGTCCAGCACCCCGGCAGTAAAAATCCCTCGCTGTCCTCCGCCTTCGCATACCAGCGCCAGCTTGCCTGGTCGGAAGGGTTTAACCGCCAGCGGGGCGATATTGCCCAGCGTGACGGGAATGCGTTGCCCCACCCTGCTTTCCTGTTCGATTGATCTTCTCCTGACAAGGTAACGCAATTTGCCCGCCGCTTAAACCGCGAAAGCCAGTCCTCAGGACTGGCTTTGTGTAAGATGACGTGTCAGTAAAAATGCTTAGGCTTCAGTATCGCCCGCATCGCGGGCCGCCTAAGGACGTCTGCGTCCTGTAAACAGGCTCACCAGGAACAGGATAATCCCGACGACAAAGACGATTTTCGCAGCGCCAGCGGCCGTACCCGCCAGACCACCAAAGCCCAGAGCCGCAGCAATTAATGCAATGACCAGAAAAATAATTCCCCATCGAAACATACTTTTCTCCTTACCATAATGGACGGTGAACAGCGGTTTGCGCACCCTTTCTGTATAGCTCATCGCTCAGTGGATGCTGCTATTCGTTCGGCAACCTTGGCCAGACAACACTTTTGTTAATAACTCGGTTTACTTAACGCTAAGATCGTTGCGCACGCTTTTCACACCGGAGACCGCTTTCGCAATCTCTGCGGCACGCTCCGCCTGCGCCGCGGAAGCCACCGTACCGGTCAGATGTACCGCGCCGGCGTTGGTTTCGACTTTCACATTGCGCGAAGGGACAATGTCATCCGCCAGCAGCTTGGCTTTCACTTCGCTGGTAATGGCGGTATCCCCGGCATAGCCTTTCAGCGTCGCCGTCTCGCTCGATGATTTATGATGGACCGTCAGCTTGTCGTTAACGTGTGAGACGCCTTTGACCTCTTTCGCTACGCTCAGTGCCTGACTTTTCTGTTCAGCACTGGTGACGTCGCCGCTGAGGGTGACCACTTTATTCTCCGTTTTCACCGAAATATCGCCGGAGTTAATATCTTTATGGTCGATCAGCGCCGCTTTTACCCGTGCGGTAATGGTACTGTCATCCATAAAATCGCCGACTTTGTTAATCGAATTATCTACCGCCTCTCCCGCATTGCTGGCAGCCGACTTCGCACTGTCTACCGTTGTTTTTTCCGTCTCTGCCGAGGCGTTCAACGCGGCTAAGCCTAAGAAGAGCGCCAGCAACATATTGGCATTCTTTAGTCTGGTCATCGTTATGTCCTCGTTTTTTCACCAGCGCTGGCGTCTTATCGCAGTGAATTACGCCAGCATTTTTAAAAACACGAATTAAATATAGTAGACAGACGAAGGGGTTGCGGAGGATATGGATAAAAAACAGACGAATTAGCGGTGTTTTAAGAACTTTCCAGAAGGAAGGGAACGGGAGCGTAACCAGAAAAAAGCGCGGCCTGCGCCGCGCTTCGTCAGGGATTAGTGCTCGCGCGTTTTGCGGAACACCACGTCAGGGTAACGCTCCTGCGTCAGGTTCAGGTTGACCATTGTCGGGGCGATGTAGGTCAGGTTATCGCCGCCATCCAGCGCCAGCTGAACTTCATTTTTCCGCTTGAACTCTTCGAACTTCTTCACGTCAGTAGATTCAACCCAGCGCGCGGTGGCCACGTTGACCGATTCGTAAATCGCTTCCACGTTGTATTCGCTTTTCAGACGCGCTACCACCACGTCAAACTGCAGCACGCCGACGGCGCCAACGATCAGATCGTTATTAGCGATCGGGCGGAAGACCTGGACCGCGCCCTCTTCAGAGAGCTGAACCAGCCCTTTCAGCAGCTGTTTCTGCTTCAGCGGATCCTTCAGGCGAATACGACGGAACAGTTCCGGCGCGAAGTTCGGAATACCGGTGAACTTCATCATCTCGCCCTGGGTAAAGGTATCGCCAATCTGAATGGTGCCGTGGTTATGCAGGCCGATGATATCGCCTGGGTACGCTTCTTCAACGTGCGAGCGATCGCCCGCCATAAAGGTCAGCGCGTCGGAAATCACTACGTCCTTGCCGATACGCACCTGACGCAGCTTCATGCCTTTTTCATATTTGCCGGACACCACCCGCATGAAAGCCACGCGGTCGCGGTGTTTCGGATCCATGTTGGCCTGAATTTTAAACACGAAGCCGGTGAATTTCTCTTCCGTGGCGGTGACTTCACGCGTGTCGGTGTTGCGCGGCATCGGCGCCGGGGCCCACTCCACCAGGCCATCCAGCATATGGTCAACGCCGAAGTTACCTAACGCGGTTCCGAAGAAGACCGGGGTGATTTCCCCGGCCAGGAACAGATCTTTGTCGAACTCATTCGACGCCCCCTGCACCAGCTCCAGCTCGTCACGCAGCTGCTGCGCCAGGTCTTCCCCCACCGCCGCGTCGAGATCCGGGTTGTTGAGCCCCTTCACGATACGCACTTCCTGGATGGTGTGGCCTTTACCGGTCTGATACAGGTAGGTTTCGTCTTTGTAGAGATGATAAACGCCTTTGAACAGCTTGCCGCAGCCGATAGGCCAGGTAATCGGCGCGCAGCCGATTTTCAGCTCGTTCTCGACTTCATCCAGCAGCTCCATCGGATCGCGGATATCACGGTCGAGTTTGTTCATAAAGGTGAGGATCGGCGTATCGCGCAGACGGGTGACTTCCATCAGCTTACGGGTCCGATCTTCGACGCCTTTTGCCGCGTCAATCACCATCAGGCAGCAGTCCACCGCCGTCAGGGTACGGTAGGTATCTTCGGAGAAGTCTTCGTGCCCCGGGGTATCCAGCAGGTTCACCAGGCAGTCATGATACGGGAACTGCATTACCGAGGTGGTGATCGAGATACCACGCTGCTTTTCCATCTCCATCCAGTCGGATTTCGCGTGCTGGCTGGAACCACGACCTTTTACTGTACCGGCGGTCTGAATCGCCTGTCCGAACAGCAGCACCTTTTCGGTGATGGTGGTCTTACCGGCATCCGGGTGAGAAATAATGGCAAAAGTGCGGCGTTTGGCCACCTCTTGCAGATAAGGAGACAACGTCATAATTAATCTTCTAAGTAAACGCGGCCATGGGCCACGCATGTGGAATACGAAAAATTGCGGCTATTTTACCCATCAACGGGGGGGAGGCAATCAGTGTTTACACAGGAGCTGCTCCAGTTCGCTTAACGAGGTCACCGTCCAGTCCGGCTCGAGGTCCGCCGGCAGCTCGCGCTGATGCGCATTGAGCCAGCAGGTCGCCAGTCCGGCGTTCACGCCGCCGCGAATATCCGACTCGGCGGTATCGCCGACCATCAGCACCCGCGAGCGCGGTGGGTTACCCGCCTGCGCCAGCGCATAATCGAAAATACGCGCGTCCGGCTTGGCGACACCCACCTGTTCAGAAATAATCAGCAAATCAAAGTGATCGCGTAAACCTGTCCGCTCCAGACGAGTCTGCTGCAGCGAGGTAAAGCCGTTGGTGATGATGCCCATTCTGACCTTGCCCTGCAGCGCGTTGAGCAGCGAGACCGCGCCCGGCAACGGGGCACAGATTTCCGCCATCGCATTCATAAACGCGTCGTTGAGTTCCCCGGGCGGCACATTCAAACGTTCCGCCCAGCTGTCAAAACGCTGGTGCTGCAGCTGCAGCGAGGTGATGGCGCCGTTTTGGTAATCCACCCATAGCGGCTTGTTCACGGCCTGATAGTCCTGAAAATCTTCGGCGGTAAAGGTCACGCTGTAGTCGAGAAACATCCGCTGCAAGCCGCTGAAAGAATCAAACGTAAACAGCGTTTCATCGGCATCAAAGAAAATCCAGTCCCATTTCATCGTATCACCTTGTGTTACATACTGATTGGCAGAGCCATAATAATGGCGTCTTCGCGTCCGTCGGCCGTAGGATAGTAGTTGCGGCGGATGGTTGCCTCATTGAAACCTACGCTCTCATACAGCGCGATGGCGGCAACGTTGGATGCTCGCACCTCCAGCCACAGCGTGACGACGCCGAGTTTTTCGACTTCATCAATGACATGCTCCAGCAGCGCTCGCCCCAGGCCGCGGCGCTGGTAGGCGGGATCGACGGCGATATTGAACAGCGTCGCCTCATCCAGTACCACTTGCGTAATGGCGAAAGCCGCCATTTCGCCATCTACCGACAGCTGATAGTTGCGATAGCGCTCCCCCTGGTTACTGGCCAGAGTCTGTTCGCTCCACGGGAAAGCGTGGGCGCGTTTTTCGATGTGCCAGGCTTTGGTTAAATCAGCCGTGCTGAGGGTAGAAATCGTGTTCATGTGCGCAGATTTGTTGCCAGAGCGCCCTGCGAGCCGGCGCGCTGGTCTGGAGTTCATCAAAAGCGGGGGTGGACACCTGGGCGCCCGCCAGCGGCAGCGACGCCTCTGTGCCCAACCGCCAGCTGTTGCAGCGGCTGTCCTGCGGCAGCATCGCCACCCGCTCCGGAGTCAGCTGCAGGACCTGATCTGGCGTCACGGCCAGCGCGCGTAATATGTCGCTAATCAGCGGCTCTGTCAGCGACGGCGGGGTTTCCGCCACCATCACCAGACGAATATGTTCAGGAAGCGAGATAGCGATTTCGCCCTGCAACGCCCCCGGTCGGCGCAGCGACCACTGGGTAATGCCCAGCTGCTGTAATTGCCAGTCTCGTCGGGATGTCATAGCGAAACACTCCTGTTAAACAAGCGCGCAATATAGCAAATCCGTCGTATCTGCGCCAACAAACTACTATAATCGGCGCCAGTCTTAATGAAGGAGTGTTTCATGTCCGCTTTTACCCCGGCAAGTGAAGTCTTGCTGCGCCACAGTGATGATTTCGAGTCCGCCCGCGTTCTGTTTGCCGGTGACCTGCAGGATGACCTGCCTGCGCGTCTGGATACCGCGGCCAGCCGCGCCCACACCCAACAGTTCCACCACTGGCAGGTCCTCAACCGCCAGATGGGTGACACCGTCCGTTTTAGCTTAGTGGCTGAGGCCGCTGACGTCGCCGAATGCGACACCCTGATCTACTACTGGCCAAAGAACAAACCAGAGGCGCAGTTCCAGCTGATGAACCTGCTCTCTCTGCTGCCGGTGGGAAGCGACATTTTCGTCGTCGGTGAAAACCGCAGCGGCGTCCGCAGCGCGGAGCAGATGCTGGCTGAATACGCGCCATTAAACAAAGTGGATAGCGCCCGCCGCTGTGGCCTCTATCATGGACGTCTGGAAAAGCAGCCGACCTTCGACGCCGACGCATTCTGGGGCGAATACACACTGGATAATCTGACGATAAAAACCCTGCCGGGCGTCTTCAGCCGCGACGGTCTGGACGTCGGCAGCCAGCTGCTGCTCTCCACCCTCGAGCCGCATACCAAAGGGAAAGTGCTGGACGTCGGCTGCGGCGCGGGCGTGCTGGCCGCCGCGCTGGCCAGCCATTCACCGAAAGTGCGCCTCACCCTGTGCGACGTCAGCGCCCCGGCGGTCGAAGCCAGCCGCGCGACGCTTGCCGCCAACGGCCTGGCTGGCGATGTGTTTGCCAGCAACGTCTTCTCCGAGGTCAATGGTCGCTTCGACATGATCATCTCCAACCCGCCATTCCATGACGGCCTGCAGACCAGTCTCGAAGCCGCCCAGGCGCTGATCCGCGGCGCGGTTCGCCATCTGAACAGCGGCGGCGAGCTGCGCATTGTCGCCAACGCCTTCCTGCCGTATCCGCAGGTGCTGGATGAGACGTTCGGCTTCCATGAGGTGATCGCCCAGACCGGGCGCTTTAAGGTCTATCGCACCATCATGACCCGTCAGGCGAAAAAATAATCGTCTTTTCACGCCGGCGGCCCGCTCCTGGTACCGCTGGCGCTTCCCGCGGGCAAATCCGCCCATTTTTGCAGCAATCGATACAACCTGCATAATTAACTATTGACGTGTCGCCGAAAACCACTAGAATGCGCCTCCGTGGTAACGATACTTTCAGAGTATCGATGGTATGCGAAGGTGGCGGAATTGGTAGACGCGCTAGCTTCAGGTGTTAGTGTCCTTACGGACGTGGGGGTTCAAGTCCCCCCCCTCGCACCATAATCCACGAAGATATTGCTCGCACTGGGCGAAGGTGGCGGAATTGGTAGACGCGCTAGCTTCAGGTGTTAGTGTCCTTACGGACGTGGGGGTTCAAGTCCCCCCCCTCGCACCAACGAGGCAATATCTCAAAGAAAGAATACTGTGCGAAGGTGGCGGAATTGGTAGACGCGCTAGCTTCAGGTGTTAGTGTCCTTACGGACGTGGGGGTTCAAGTCCCCCCCCTCGCACCAATATTCTTCCCTCTCCCGGCATTATCCTCTCAGTTTAATATCCACAATCATCAGCATTATTCCGCCGATCAACGCGACACACGATGGCAGCAGGATAAAATGGCGCAATTGACGATGCCAGATCATCGCCGCGGACATCAGCATGCCCACCGCGACCAGTACCCGCCATACGTCAGCCGACACTCCGGCATACCCGAGAGCGACAATTAGCGCGCCGGGAATCATCACTCCCCAGCCGCTTCCTAATGCTCGCTGCAGCATGGTTTCACCTCTCACAACGATAATGATAACCAATATCATATGATAATCTTTATCATTTGTCATTTGCGACGTGCTCTGCCCCTTTTTCTTTACGTTCGCGGTAATGACATACATTCATGAAGGTGATAAATTAAGCGGATTATCGATATATATTAAATATTTTGCTTATTTTGCAAATAACCTTTTTTTGCACATTGTTATCAGACTCTTCATTTTTGGCTTTCATCATTTTGAAATTTAACGACTAATAATGATTCTTCCGATATGACTGCACAAACCTGGCGAGCACACTACGCACAAAAATATCAATATTCCTTACGGCTTTTTTTACTGCTTAATTTCATTTCTTCCTCGCTGTCGCTGGTCTCCCCCCTATTTACGGTAGTTCGTTTTACGCTGCCCTGCGCCCTGATCGTCGTCTGCAGCGGGCTGCTGCTGCTCTGGCACTGGAAATGGCCGCAATCGAAAATAAATATTCCCACTATCTCGTTGTTATTTGGCATGCTATGGGCATGGCACGTAGTGACAAAAGCGATGCTATTGACACCGCCGCATTTTAACTATCTGGTGATCGCCCTATTAAGCATTCTGTTTATCGGCACCATCGCTTTTTCCAATAATATCACTGCCTTTACCCTCCACTCTTTACCAACTTTCCTTGCCTGCCTGATAATGGCGGAGGGGGAACAATGGTTGCGTATGACTTACTGCTTTATGCTGCCTATAGCCGGTATTACCCTGCAAAATATTATCCAGAAGCGCAGCGATGCCTTTACGCAGGGTTTAATGGATAAACTGATGCATGAACGCAATACGCTCAACGATCTCAGTATGCTCGATCCCCTGACCGGTTTGTATAATCGCCGCGGACTGCAGAACCGCCTCGATACCCTGCTGGCGCTGGACGGCGACAACCACTACGTGCTGCTCCTCGATATCGATCACTTCAAGGCCTATAACGATCACTATGGTCATATGATGGGTGACCAGGCGCTTATTCGCGTCTCAGCTGCCATTCGCAACGCTGTACGCTCACGCGATATTGTCGCCCGCTTTGGTGGAGAGGAGTTTATGGTGCTGCTGACCAATAGCAGCGAAGAAACGGCCTGGAAGACAGCCGAACGTATACGTCAGCGGGTCTATGACCTGAAGATCCCGCATATGTTTAATGAAAGCGTCGCCACCAACGTCACCATCAGTATTGGCCTGACGCCGCTCATTAATGACAACATTGAACAAGCGCTGGCGCGCGCCGACGGCGCACTCTATGAGGCCAAAAATAAAGGCCGCAACATTATTCTTGCCAGTTGACCTGCGCGCGCTGCGACATCGCGGCGCCGATAAAAGCCTTGCCATGCCGCCTGCAAGCAACTAATATCAGTAATCATTATCATTTAGATTTGTATCTGGAAATCGAATGGCCTGGCGTTCCCTTCCTCTCAGCGATGAACTTATCTGGCGGGCTCCTTTGCCGACGGCTGAGCATGCCCTGGCGGAGAGTATTCGGGAAAAAATCGCCACCCTGCGCCCACACCTGCTTGATTTCCTGCGACTTGACGAACCCGCCCCACGGCACGCGTTAACGCTTGCCGAATGGTCGCAACCCATCGCCTTGCACTCCCTGCTGGCCACCTGGTCCGATCATATCTATCGTCATCAGCCGACGCTGCCTCGGGAACAGAAGCCTCTGCTCTCGCTCTGGGCACAATGGTATATCGGTCTGCTGGTGCCGCCGCTGATGCTGGCGCTGCTCAATGAACCGCAAGGCCTCAGCCTGGCGCCAGAACATTTCCATGTCGGATTTCATGAAAGCGGCCGGGCGGCCTGCTTCTGGATTGATGTGCATAGCGATGCCGACATCGAGAGGCTTTCACCGCAGGCGCGAATGGATGCCCTGGTAACGCGCACCCTGCAGCCGGTTGTTGAGGCGCTGGCAGCGACGGGCGAAATCAATAGCAAACTTATCTGGAGCAATACCGGCTATCTGATTAACTGGTATCTTGGGGAAATGCGCGCGCTGCTGGGTGATGAGCGGCTTGCCGCGCTACGTCAGCACTGTTTTTTTGAAAAACAACTCGCCGATGGCCAGGATAACCCGCTGTGGCGAACGGTGATGCTGCGTGAAGGGCAGTTAGTCCGACGCACCTGCTGTCAGCGCTATCGCCTGCCGGATGTCCAACAGTGCGGCGACTGTACGCTTAAATAATTACCACTTACCTGAAAAGTAACGGGCGGCCTTTACCGCCCGTTGCTATTTATGCGGTCTGTTGACTCTCATGCTCCGCCCGCTCGGCCTCTTCCGCTTCCTGAGCAAGCAGCTGTTTCTCATATACCTTAAAGAATGGGAAGTAGATGATTGCCGACACGCAGGCCAGAACAATGACCAGAATCGCCGCCCGGAAATCCCAGCCCAGCGCCCAGGCGCCGCCAATTGGCGCTGGCGCCGTCCATGGTACGACGGAGATAACGCGGCCAATCAGATCCAGCTTCATTGCCGCCCAGGCCAGCACCGCGTTCACCATCGGCGCCAGCAGGAACGGAATAAAGAACACTGGGTTCATGACGATAGGCGTCCCAAAGATCACCGGCTCGTTGATATTGAACAGGCTTGGCACCACGCTCAAACGACCAATGGAGCGCAAATGCGCTGAACGGCTGCGCAGATAACAGAACACCAGTCCCATGGTCGCCCCGGAACCTCCGACCACGATAAAGAAGGTCCAGAACGCCTCCATAAAGATATGCGGCAGAGGCGCGCCCTGGGCCAGCGCCTGCTGGTTCATACCGAGGTTAGTCAGCCAGAACATCTGCAGCATCCCGGACACGATCGCCGCACCGTGGATCCCAGCAAACCACAGCAGGTGGCCGATCAGCACCGCCAACAGAATTGCCGGCAGAGAGTCGGCTGCCGAAACCAGCGGCTTGAAAATGGCCATAATGGCCTGCGGGATCAGCATGTCAAAATGGTGCTGGATAAACAGGCTCAGCGGATAGAGCGTCAGCACGACCACCAGCACCGGGATCAACAGATCAAACGAGTTTTTGATCATCGGCGGAACCTGGTCCGGCAAGCGGATCCCAATGTTGTGCGCTTTCAAGAAACGCATCATCTCCACGCAGTAGATCGCCACCAGGATGGCGGTAAAGATCCCGGTCCCCCCGAGGCTATCCACCGGCAGCGTGCCATTGGTCTTCGGCGCGGCAATCAGCAAAAAGGCCATGATCGACAGCATTGCGCACATAAAGGGATCGAGCTGATTGGATTTCTCGTAATGCTTACCGAGGTTATAGGAGATTGCCGCGCAGATGTAGATCGACATGATCCCCATCGTCATATCAAAGGGGGTCAGAATACGCCCCTCAAACTCTTTCGCCAGATCCAGCCAGGCGCGGGCAAAACCCCAGGTGGTATCCGGTGAGAACGGTGGATAAGCAAACACTAACAGGAACGATCCGACGATCATAAACGGCATCGCTGAGATAAATCCGTCACGGATAGCCATGACGTGGCGCTGCGACGAGATCCGCCCTGCTATGGGGCTTATGTAATTTTCTACAAAGCGAAATATCAAATTAAACGCAGCATGGTTAGCAGACATAGTAGCCCTCCTGACAGGCTATTGATACTGGCCCAACAACGATTACCCTGCCGTTACGATGACCGCTTTTTGACGCAGCAGGCCGCTGGCGGATGTGCAACCGGCTATACTGCTCATGAGGCAACGATTCATACACGGCTCTTTTGTTATAAATAAAAGGAGAAGTGACTGTTCCAGTATTCATCTCAATGCAGATAACCGCAACCGGTTACAGTAACCGGTTACGGCGATTGTGAAGGAGATCGACAAAATAGAAAGAATCTGGATTGTCCGCGCTGATATTTACACTCCGCCAGGCTTGTGACAGATTTAACCAGGCTTAAATCAGGAGAATCCAATGAGTCTGCAGTCTGTACGGCAGTTTTTTGCCGAACACGCCCCCGATATCGAAATTATTGAGTTAAATCAGAGTACCGCCACCGTCGCACTTGCCGCTGCCGCACACAACGTTGAGCCGGGGCAAATTGCCAAAACGCTGTCGCTCAAGATCAAAGATAAGATTGTACTGATCGTCGCCAGGGGCGATGCGCGCCTGGATAATAAAAAGCTGAAAGAGACCTTTGGCGCGAAAGCACGCATGCTAAGCAGCGATGAAGTGGTTACCTGGACCGGTCATCCGGTCGGCGGCGTTTGCCCGTTTGGTCTGGAAAATCCGCTGGCAGTCTACTGCGACGTCTCTCTCAGACATTATCAGGAAGTACTACCCGCAGCGGGAGCCATCCATAGCGCGGTTCGCATTGAACCAGAACGCATGGCGCAGCTCACCGATGCAACATGGGTAGATGTGTGTTTATAGCCGCATTACGCTACCTGTTTAACGGCGCTGGTCGTACTATTGAGCGGTAAATGCAACAGGATATCCGCCGCGTTTAATAAACCAATGTCTGAGCGAACTCCGAGCTTGGTCATGGCGTTAAACTTATGCGCGCGGATCGTTTTAATATTCCGGTTGAGCTGTATCGCAATATCAGAAAGCGAATATCCCCACGACATATACCGAAGGATGGCGTGCTCCGTCGGGCTTAGCGGATCGTTGCACGCCTCTCTGTCGCAAAATTGTTCGCTGCCGCTGAGATGATGATTGTCCAGTAGCTGCAGCAAACGCTCCTGTAGCCCGCGTCGCGGCGCGGATTTATTCAGTATGCCGTGCAAACAGGCCGGCATAAGATGGCCGATCAGGTGCATTTCACTTTCATTATTAGCCAGAATAATCGTTTGGACTTCCGGCCGGCACCGCGCCATTTCATGAACAAAGAGCAGACTCTCAGCTCGTGAAGAACGACTTCCCGAAAGAGAAAAAATAATGGTTGACCAGGGAAACGGTATTTCCGCCGCCCTGAGCATACTGACATTTTTAAACAGATGAATATGATAACGGCGATTATCTTCACGACTAAAGATATAGCGCCATGCCATTTCCGTCATCACGCATTTTTCTACGATGGCGACATGGCGGGTTGTACTATTTTTTTCCATTCCATTTGCTCCCCGTAAGCTGAATTGATATTCAGCTCTTGCATTCCCTGCGCGCTGTTGATCCAGGCATACATTTCAGCGTTGCTGCGTAGAGATAAGCGACGCATTGCGCTGTTTTTCTGCGCGCTGATCGTCTTATTACTCTTTTTCAACAGCGCGGCGATCTGGTTTATTCCCCACCCCTTCGCCAGAAGGCGCAGAACTTTACGCTCTGAAAGAGTGAGCATCGCCGCAGAGTGGTAGCTTGCGAAATCGCTGTCCTCATCCCCGGCAAACAGCGTACGGCTAATCTGTTCAGCCGCACGGCTACCGGCGCAAATCACCTCAATCAGCCGGTTAACCGGCTCGCTCTCGGAGATCAACGAGCTTTCAGGACGAATTAATAGCTCAACGGCCAACGGATAGAGGCTGTCGCTGACCATAAAAACCCAGTGAATATCACGGTACTGGGTCATGAGGGAGTAATAACGCTCGCAGACGGCTCGGGGGTGCGCAATCTCGCCGGAGATATCCGCGACAACCAGCACCGCCCGCCGCAGTTGTAAAAGGGTGAGCTCATCATGAGAACGACAAAAACTCAGTTCGTAATCAGGGAGGTTCTCATTGAAGATCACCTTTAACCCTGATTGCATGACGGGAATTTTACTAATAACGACGCCAAACTTACCTTGTCCTGGTAACATAACACCTCCGCTTCCTGTCGAAGTTCCTTCGCTTGCCTGCAAACGATCGGCGAGCGACTTTATCGCCATATCATTTCCTGGATGAATATTAAAATCATATTCATGGCCTGCGCACACGATATACGTAACGACCGAACCGTGGTCATACCGTGTAAAATATTATTGCCGTGTATACTTGCGATTAATATTAACACAGACGTTCCTGCGCTAATAAATTAGAAAAGATAAAAACATTATTTAGCAAAAATAATTTCAGTACTGAACATTATGAAGCATTATCTTTAATTGTTTCTCTAAATGCTTTGGGTGACATACCGCTATAGCGACGGAAAAAACGCGAAAAATAGGCTGCATCGCTAAACCCTAAATAATCAGACAGTTGTGTAATCGTCATGCGGGTGTACTGCAGATTGCGTCGCGCTTCAAGCATCAACCGCTGGTGCAATACTCCAAGAGCGCTACAGCCATAAAACTCACGACATAAATAATTTAAGTGCGTAACCGACAGTCCAATCAGCTTCGCATACTCCGCCAACGGGAGATGCTGTCGGTAGTGGCTCTCGATAAGGCGGGCGAAGTGGCGCATCATGCTGCGCTTCCGCTCCGCTTTATCTTCCGCGGGGGACGCGGGATGGCACTGTCGGTTCAGCCAGACCAACAGCGTCCCCAGCAGCGAATAGAGCATCATTTCTCGCGCATCGTGCTCTTCGCAGTACTCCTCGCGAAGCGCTGAAAACAGCGTATGCATGCGCCCGCGAGAACGGCCCACCGGCACACACTGCGGCACGCTAAGCACATCCAGAGGGCGACCGAACTGATTTTCAAACCGGCTCAGCAGCGGCAGCGCCAGAGAGAGCACAAACCCTTGCGTCCCGGGTGAAAAATTAAACCCGTGAATACAGAGGGCGGGAACCACCTGGATGCAGGACTCCGTCATCACCGCGGTGGCGCCTTCAATTTCGATCTCCGCCCGCCCCTGATGCAGATAGAGAAGCTGGACCATTTCCGCATGCTGATGGACGCGAATATGCCACTGATACAGGCTGCTGCGCTGTAAAATCGACTCACAGTGCAGCAGGTCCGGCGTCGGCCAGCCGCACTCTTCGCCATACAGCTTAAATACGGGCACGTTTTGAACGAACGGCATGATGACTCCTCTTAATTCAGGCGACACGCTCCATGGGCAAGCCCACGTAGTTTTCCGCGATGGTGGTCAGCCCGGCGCGCGAGCCCAGATAGTAGCGGCGGTCGGCGGCCTGCATTTTAGCGTCGAACGCGTTCTGATCCGGAAAATCATGCAGCAGGCGGGTCATAAACCAGCTAAAGCGTTCCCCTTTCCAGACCCGATCCAGCGCCAGTTGCGAGTAGGCCGCCAGCAGATCGCTGCGGCCACGATGGTAGTATTCGCGCAGAATCCGCCACAGATAGTTCACGTCCGATGCCGCCAGATTTAATCCTTTCGCCCCGGTTGGCGGAACGATATGCGCCGCATCCCCCACCAGGAACAACCGCCCATATTGCATCGGCTCCACGACGAAGCTACGCAGGGGGGCAATGCTCTTCTCAAGTGAGTGACCAGTCACTAACCTGGATGCCAGCTCCTCCGGCAAGCGGCTTTTCAGCTCCTGCCAGAAGCGCTCGTCCGACCATGCTTCAACCTTATCGCTCAGCGGAACCTGCAGATAATAGCGGCTGCGAGTCAGTGAGCGTTGACTGCACAATACAAACCCCCGCTGATGGTGCGCATAAATAAGCTCCGGATTGACCGGCGGCGTATCCGCCAGCAGGCCTAGCCAGCCAAACGGCCACACGCTCTCGTAGGTCTGCAAAATGCCAGCTGGAATACTTTGCCGCGATACGCCGAGGAAACCGTCGCAACCGGCAATAAAATCGCACTCCAGACGGCAGGTTTCCCCTTCGCTGAGGTAGGTGATCGTCGGCCGGTCGCTTTTGGCGTCATGGATAGCCACCTCGCTCACGCCATAGACGATCGGCGCGCCGCTGGCGGCCCGGGCAGCCATCAGATCGCGGGTGACTTCGGTCTGGCCATAAACCATTACGCTCTTACCGTCGGTTAGCTCGCTCAGTGCGACGGGCACCCGCTGGCCGTCAAACAGAAACTCCACCCCATGATGCACCAGGCCTTCGGCATCCATCCGCTGCGCCACGCCCGCTTCGCGCAGCAGATCAACGGTACCGCTTTCCAGAATTCCCGCGCGGATGCGCCCCAGCACATACTGCGGCGTTTGACGCTCAAGGATCACGGTATGGATCCCGGCGTTGTGCAGCAACTGCCCCAGCAGCAGCCCGGAGGGGCCCGCGCCAATAATCGCGACCTGTGTCTTCATAGGGATGTCTCACTCTTGCAGGGTTAATTATTTGTATAATTTTTGTTTAATAAAAGTGCTTTTCTGCATTTTTGATAAGTCAGTGGGGAAAAAGAAGGGATGAATGGCGACAAAAATTGCACTTTTCACCAAACTGGCAAAAGTGTGGGATGCTTCAAATTCTGCCGCCCCGCAGACCGGGAATTTTTGCACATTATTTGATCCCACCCCCCTCAGCCGCCACTGCGCTTCAGGTTAAAGTATCGGCAGATACCAGGCGTCGTGGACAATAGAGGAAGTATGCAGGTTGATCGGACACAGCAGCGGGCAATCACACGTTTATGCATCCAGTGTGGTCTTTTTCTGTTACAGCACGGCGCCGAGAGTGCGCTGGTGGAGGAACTGTCAACACGTCTCGGGCTGGCGTTGGGGATGGACAGCGTTGAAAGCGCCATCTCTTCGAATGCCATCGTCCTGACCACCATTAAAAATGGCGAATGTCTTACCTCTACGCGCAAAAATGTCGATCGCGGCATTAATATGCATGTGGTGACGGAAGTGCAGCACATTGTGATCCTCGCCGAGCATAAGCTGCTGGACTATCGCGACGTCGAGAAGCGTTTTGCGCAGATCGTTCCCCTGCGCTATCCGCGCTGGCTGCTGGTGCTGATGGTGGGTCTTTCCTGCGCCTGTTTCTGCAAACTGAATAACGGCGGTTGGGATGGAGCGCTGGTCAGCTTCTGCGCCAGCACGGTAGCCATGTACATTCGCCAGGTGCTGACCCATCGCTCCATGCATCCGCAGATCAACTTCTGCATCACCGCCTTTGTCGCCACCACCATCTCCGGGCTGCTGCTGCGCCTCCCAGCGTTTGCCAGCACGCCGACCATTGCCATGGCCGCCAGCGTTCTGCTGCTGGTCCCGGGTTTTCCATTAATCAATGCCGTCGCCGATATGTTTAAAGGGCATATCAATACCGGACTCGCCCGCTGGGCGATCGCCAGCCTGCTAACCCTCGCCACCTGCATTGGCGTGGTGATGGCCATGACCGTATGGGGGCTGCGCGGATGGGCATAATCTCATTTATTTTTGCGCTGGCGGAAGACATGCTGCTGGCGGCGATCCCCGCCGTCGGGTTTGCGATGGTCTTTAATGTCCCTCAGCGCGCTCTGCGCTGGTGCGCGCTGCTGGGGGCGATTGGCCATGGCTCGCGTATGATCATGATGAGCGCCGGTTTTAACATTGAATGGGCCACCTTTCTCGCCGCTCTGCTGGTGGGCAGCATTGGCATTCAATGGTCGCGCTGGTATCTGGCGCATCCGAAGATTTTTACCGTCGCCGCCGTGATCCCGATGTTTCCTGGCATCTCAGCCTACACGGCGATGATTTCCGCGGTAAAAATCAGTCATTTTGGCTATTCGGAAGAGATGATGATTTTGCTGCTGAGCAATTTTTTAAAGGCCTCTTCGATTGTGGGCGCCCTTTCGATTGGCCTGTCGATACCCGGCCTGTGGCTGTATCGTAAGCGTCCTCGCGTCTAACCCCGACGTCGCGGTTAATCCGCGACGCTCCTTCCGCGATGGCCTCTGTGCTACTATGTACAGATCACCCCACTCTTTGCAGTTCAGAGTTGAGATAGAGTTATGTCTTCGCGAATTTTAACCTCCCATTTTAGCGGCCTGGAAGAGTTCCTCCAGCAGCACGCGGCGCTGCTGGCAAAATCGACTGACGGCACCGTTGCCGTTTTTGCCAATAACGCGCCGGCATTCTATGCGCTGACGCCAGCGCGGCTGGCGCAACTGCTGGAGCTGGAAGCCAGGCTGGCGCGCCCCGGCAGCGACATCGCGCTTGACCCGCAGTTTTTCGAGGAGCCCGCCGCGGCGCCGGTTGCGGTGCCGATGGGCAAATTTGCTATGTACGCCGGATGGCAGCCTGACGCCGATTTTCAGCGCCTGGCCGCGCTGTGGGGCATTGCCCTGAGCCAGCCGGTTACCCCTGAAGAGCTGGCCGCTTTCGTCGCTTACTGGCAGGCGGAAGGTAAAGTCTTTCACCACGTGCAGTGGCAGCAGAAGCTGGCGCGTAGCGTGCAAATCAGCCGCGCCAGCAACGGCGGACAGCCGAAGCGCGATGTGAACAGCGTTAGCGAACCCGACAGCCATATTCCGCGAGGTTTCCGAGGATGAGCATGAAAAACGTTGGCGACCTGATGAAACGCCTGCAGAAAATGATGCCGGCACATATTGAACCGGCGTTTAAAACCGGCGAAGAGCTGCTGGCCTGGCAAAAAGAGCAAGGCCGGCTGCGTTCCGAAGCGCTGGAGCGAGAGAATCGCGCGATGAAAATGCAGCGCACCTTCAACCGCTCGGGGATCCGCCCGCTGCATCAGAACTGCTCCTTTGATAACTATCGCGTCGAGTGCGAGGGGCAGATGAATGCGCTCGCCCGGGCGCGCCAGTACGTGGAAGAGTTCGATGGCAATATCGCCAGCTTTATCTTCTCCGGTAAACCGGGCACTGGCAAAAACCACCTGGCGGCAGCCATTTGCAACGAGCTGCTGCTGCGCGGGAAGTCGGTCTTAATCATCACCGTGGCCGATATTATGTCGGCGATGAAAGATACCTTCGGCAACCGGGAAACGAGCGAAGAACAGTTGCTTAACGACCTCAGCATGGTCGACCTGCTGGTGATCGATGAAATTGGTATGCAGACGGAGTCTCGCTATGAAAAGGTCATTATCAATCAGATAGTTGACCGGCGCTCATCCTCCAAACGACCTACCGGGATGCTCACCAACAGCAATATGGAAGAGATGAACAAACTGCTCGGCGAGCGGGTGATGGACCGTATGCGGCTCGGCAACAGCCTGTGGGTTATCTTCAATTGGGAAAGTTACCGGCACCGCGTTACAGGCAAGGAGTATTAAGAGATTTCCGGGCGACGACGGCGTTATACTAAAGCGATTATTCAGTCACGCTTATGAGTCCGTCTATGAAATCGTTTAAAAATAGCGTTGTTGCCGCGCTTGCCGTTAGCGCGTTTACCCTCTCTGGCGCCCACGCCGCCTCCTGGCAGGATTCCCTTAACAGCGCTGCCAGCCAGCTCAGCGGCAGTAACGCCCAGGCCAGCGGCGGCATGTCCGTCTCCTCGCTAACCAGCCTGCTCAACGGCAGCAGCCAATCCCTGACCGCCAGCAGCATGAATAATGCGGCCGGGATCCTGTCATATTGCGCGAAACAGAAGCTGGCCTCCGTGACCAGCGCCGATAACGTCAAAAATCAGGTGCTGGATAAACTGGGGCTTAGCACGCCGGAAAAACAAAAACAGGACACCAGCTATCTGGATGGCCTGCAGGGGCTGCTCAACAGCAAAAACGGCCAGCAGTTGGACCTGAATACGCTCGGCAATAGCTCGCTGGCGAAACAGGTAAAAACCAAAGCCTGCGATCTGGTCTTAAAACAGGGTGTTAATTTCCTCTCCTGATCCTGACTGACAAGGCCGCATTTGTTGCCTTCGCGGCGCCGCCGCGGCCTGAAACGCTTTTTTTGCAGTTTTCCTGTTCCGTTTTCCCATTTCGCCCGATGCGATGCCGATCAAAAAAGGCAACTTCTAAACCAATTCTGAATAACTGCACACTTTCATGACGCTAGAATTGCAGCAAGATGGCGCTGCAATTACAGTGGGGCTTGAAAAGTAATCTGTTCTGCCAGCCGATAACTGGCATTAATGAGGATGAGCTGTGTCAGAGTTGTTATCCATCGCCTTATTTTTAGCTTCGGTGGTGCTGTATGCCTGGAAAGCGGGTCGTAACACCTGGTGGTTTGCCGCCACGCTCACGGTGTTAGGCCTGTTCGTGGTGCTGAATATCACCCTCTACGCCAGTGACTACTTCACCGGCGACGGCATCAACGACGCGGTACTCTACACTCTGACCAACAGCCTGACCGGCGCCGGGATCGGCAAATATATACTGCCGGGGGTCGGCGTGGCCGTCGCACTGGTCGCCGTCTTTGGCGCCCTCGGCTGGGTGCTGCGCCGCCGTCGGCATCATCCTCATCACGTCGGTTACAGCCTGGCGGCGCTACTGCTGGCGCTGGCCTCCGTTGATGCCAGCCCGGCCTTCCATCAGATCAGCGAGCTGGTGAAATCCCAGTCACGCGAGGGCGATCCAGACTTTGCCGCGTACTATAAAGAGCCGTCGAAGCAAATCGACAATCCGCAGCTGAACCTGGTCTATATCTATGGCGAAAGTCTCGAGCGCACCTATTTTGATAACGACGCCTTCCCCAACCTCACCCCTGAGCTTGGCAGAATTAAAGATGAGGCCATTGATTTCAGCAATACCATGCAGCTGCCGGGGACCGATTACACTATCGCCGGCATGGTCGCCTCACAGTGCGGCATTCCGCTGTTCGCGCCGTTCGAAGGTAATGCCTCAGCCTCAGTCTCCAGCTTCTTTCCACAGAATATTTGCCTTGGCGATATTCTGAAGAACTCCGGTTACGAGAATTACTTTGTGCAGGGGGCTAACCTGCGCTTTGCCGGCAAAGACGTGTTTCTTAAATCCCACGGCTTCGATCACCTGTACGGGGCGGAAGAGCTAAAAACTACGGTGGCGGATCCTACCTACCGCAACGACTGGGGCTTCTATGACGACACTGTGCTCGACGAGACCTGGAAAAAATTCGAAGAGCTGTCGCAGTCCGGGAAACGCTTCTCGCTCTTCGCCCTGACGGTGGATACCCACCATCCCGACGGTTTTATCTCACGCACCTGCGAGCGTAAACGCTATGATGTGGACGGCAAGAAAAACCTCTCTTTCAGCGCCGTTAGCTGCAGTCAGGAACATATCGCCGCGCTGATAGAAAAGATTAAAGCCTCACCCTATTTCAAAAACACGGTCATCGTGGTCTCTTCCGATCACCTGGCCATGAAGAACAGCGCCTGGGATTATCTCAACAAGCACGATCGCAGCAATCTGTTCTTCGTCCTGCGCGGCGATAAACCGCAGCAGGAGACCCTGGCGGTGAAACGCAACACCATGGATAACGGCGCGACGGTGCTGGATATTCTCGGCGGCGATAACTATATCGGCCTCGGGCGTAGCAGCCTCTCCGGCCAGTCGCTCTCCGGTATTTTCATGAATATGAAAGAGAAAGTACTGGCATGGAAGCCTGACGTGATCCGCCTGTGGAATTTCCCCAAAGAAATGAAGAATTTCACCATCGACTCGCAGAAAAATATGATCGCTTTCTCCGGCAGCCATTTCCGTCTGCCGCTGCTGCTGCGGGTATCTGACCAGCGCGTAGAACCGCTGCCGGAGAGTGAATACTCTGCGCCGCTGCGCTTCCAGCTGGCCGATTTCGCGCCACGGGATAATTTCGTGTGGGTCGATCGCTGTTATAAAATGGGCCAGCTGTGGTCGCCTGAGCTGGCGCTCTCCACCGACTGGTGCGTCTCGCAGGGACAGCTGGGGGGTGAGCAGAAGGTCCAGCACGTTGATAAGCCGCAGTGGCACGGCAAGACCGCCTTCAGGGACACCCTTATCGATATGGAGCGCTATAAGGGCAACGTCGATACGCTGAAAATTGTCGACAACGATATTCGCTATAAGGCCGACAGCTTCGTGTTTAACGTCGCTGGCGCCCCGGAAGAGGTTAAACAGTTCAGCGGTATTTCGCGTCCCGAGTCGTGGGGGCGGTGGTCCAATGCTCAGTTGGGCAGCGACGTGAAGATTGAATATAAAGAGCCGCTGCCGGAGAAATTTGATCTGGTGATTACCGCCAAAGCTTATGGCCCAAACGCCAATAAGCCGATTCCGGTGCGAGTTGGAGAAAGTGAGCAAGTGCTCACTCTGGATAATGACGTGACTACCACGACGCTGCATTTTGACAACCCAACGCGCAGCAACACGCTGATCATCACCCCGCCGGACCCGCAAACCACTAACGAGGGCAATATCCTCGGCCACTCCCCGCGTCAGTTGGGGATCGGCATGGTGGAGATCAAAGTGGTGAAAAGCGAAGGCTAACGCAATCCTGCCCGGCGAATTTTCGCGCCGGGCAGCGGTTGTCGTGGCAGGACGTTAACCACACAGCGGCTGTAGTTCATCAGCCGACAGTCCGGTGATCTTCTGTACCATCTCTTTGTCGAGGCCATTCTGTAACATACTGCCGGCAATGCGCAGCGCCTCGCGTCGGCTGCCTTCCTGCAAGCCCTCCAGGTGCCCTTCTTCCCGGCCTTCCAGTCGGCCTTGTTGCCGACCTTCCTGCTTAAGCTTTTGCGCGATAGACATCAATGTCTCCTCATACTGTGGCAGACGGCGGGCCAGCCGGCGGAGAAACACGCCCGGCTCGGCCGTATTACCGTACTGCAGCATATAGTGAAACAGCATTCTCAACTGCCGACGGTTAGTGTATCCCAGCATCACAACGGCCGCCAACGACTCCGTTATGCCGCTGAGATCGCGCTGGCGAATATGTTTTTGCATCAGCTCCAGCAAGGCGACTCGCCGATGTTGCACGATGTCATCGTCCGGCATCACCGTCACGTCGATCAATGGAAACGGACAGCCATACAGCGTCTTCGCCAGCTGCGGGTCGGCAAATTCATCCAGCCAGTTGAGGGAAAAAGGATACGGACTGGTTGCACCGTGATAAAAAAGCATCGGCACCACCAGCGGCAGCGTTTTGTACCCGGCATCCAGGTGGCGCTGCATTGCGGCAATCGCATAGCGCATCAGGCGAAAGGCCATATGGCTATCCGATGAGCTCTGGTGCTCTATCACCACGTAAACATACCCCGTGCCGCAGGTGGTCTGCACCGACCAGAGGACATCTGAATACCAGGCGCGCAGATCCTCATCGATAAAGCTCGCCGATTGCAGCCTCAGGGTAGAGAAATCGCACCGCTGACGGATCGCTTCGGGAAGGTAGAGGGTGAGGAAATCAGTCGCTGTCTCCGGGTGACGAAGAAATCGCTTAAAGACCGCATCGTGCGGCGTCGAGGTCATCCGTTTTTTCATGGCCATCCGCTTGCCTGAAAGAGAAGGTAAGCCGGACTCTATCACCGGTTTTTACCCGGTTGGGTTTGACGACAATTTTCTGGGAAGCGCCTCGGAGAATAGCATGGCGGCCAGCCCGGCTGGCCGCCATCAACACGGCTTAGTAATCAAACTGCCGGTAGTAACGGCGGATATTGAGGTCGTGGCCGGTATGGTGTTCAAAGTGGGCCGCCAGCCGGTCCACCAGCAGGGTGGACACCACGCACGGCGCCATAATCCAGCGGAACGCGTCATCAATGCCGTTCAGCGGATAGTCGCGCGGGTCGATAACCACCAGATGGTCAGTTATTTTTTCGGCAAAACGCTCGACGCGTTCGTCCAGCGCCCGGCATCTCCCCTCGCCTTTCACCAGAAACAGCGGAACCTCTTTTTCCAGCAGCTCCAGGGTGCCGTGGAAAAATTCAGCGGAGCTCACCGACTTCGTCCGCTTCCACTGCATCTCTTCGAGAATACACATTGAGAACAGATAGACCTCACCCCACATTTCCGCGCCACCAATCCACATCATATAGTCGCAGTCATGGTATTGCGCGGCAATGCTATCCGCTCGGGGATCGAACTGGCGTTTCGCCTGCAGGAGATTTTCCGGCAGTAACTCGAGCTGGCTGGCAAATCGCGCATAATCAGCAAACTCGCCGTGACGAAAAATGACGCGGAAGAATAAACAGTACAGCAGCATATATTCATATTCCACGCCATTTTTGTGGCACATTGGAATATGCCAGCTGGCGGCGGCAGCCAATGGCGAGTCGGCGTGACGAGTAATAGCCACCACGCGGATCCCCTGTGCCTTGCACCATTCGGCAATGGCGACCGACTCTTTGGTATCGCCGGATTTAGATAACGTAACGACAACCGCATCTTTATTTAATTTTTTATGTCCGCGATGGATTAACTCCGCGGCCTGTTCAAGATATACCGGCACGCTGGTTAATTCTTTGGCAAATTCATTAATTGCCATCATCGGCGCCAGGGAACCACCTACCGAAGCAAAAAATAATGCGCTACAGCCGCTGTCATAAATATCGTCGGCTACGGTTTCAGCCTGTTTACGCGCAGCGATGATCTCGCGAGCACTGGTCAGGTACTCGTCCTGATTAAAACCCAACATAGTTTTCTCCTGAATATTCAGATTTTACTTTTTAAGACGCGGTCAAAATCGTCGAAAATACGTTTAGCCAGATCGATGCCTTTCAGTCCTGCGGTATGCCAGGCGAGCATCTGCACTGGGACAATCAGCAGCAGAGGCGCCAGGTGATGCTCGCACGGACAGTTTAGCGCCAGCGTTTGAGCATCCTCATCGTCACCCAGCGTCAGGGTAAAGGCCCGGCCAATGGACGGCGCCAGATAGTCGCGCAGCGCCCGGGTTCGCGCGTCCGGCGTATCTTCAATAAACAGCATCACATGGCGGGCATTGGCTTCCAGATAGGGGCCATGCATATAGGCTTCCAGCTCAAAGCCGCTGGAAGGCACGCGCACCGTCTCGGTAAATTTGGTTTCGAACTCCTTCGCCACGCCAACCAGCGCGCCGTAGCCGGTGGCGACAAAGCGCTCGCCGCTGCGCAGCGTTTCGCTATGGCGGTCAATAAAGCGCGAGGTACGGACGATAACCTCCGGGATCGCCGCTACCAGCCGCTGCAATTCAGCGAGATAGTGCTGCTCCTCAACCTCGCTGGCTTTCTCCTGCTTACGAGCAATGATCAGCGCTATCAGCAACAGGTTGAGCACCGTCGCGCTAAAGCCGCGGGTCACAAACCCTACGCTCTCGATCCCGGTATTAATATCCAGAACGCCATCGCTGGCGCATCCTATCGGGCTTTGCGGATCTGAGGTCAGGGCGAAAACCGACTTGCCGGAAGCCTGTACCTTACGCATCGCCTCCAGCGTCGACGCGCTTTTTCCACTCTGTGAAATCGCCACCACCAGATCGGCATGCGGGTCGATCGCGTCGTAATGGGTGAAGTTGTACGGCTCTTTAATGTCAAGCAGCACACCGAAGCGTTGCTCAAAGAAATAGCGCGCGCACAGCGCGGCATTCAGCGACGATCCGGTCGCGAGCAATAATATCCGCCGTACCGGGTGCTGGCGGACGAAGGTTTCAATCGGCGCCAGCTTTTGCCGGTAGTCGCGCAGGATCTGCGCCAGGCAGGCCGGCTCTTCACTGATATATGTCATCATTGTTGGTCGCATAGCTCACTCCCGTTAAAACAATCCGATCCACGAACCCAGAATGCCCACCAGCGCCATGCCGCCAATAATTGAGAGCGGTTTAACTTTCCGTCCCAGTAGCCAGTAGACGATGCCAAAACTCACCAACGGCAGCATGCAGGGCAGAATGTCGTTGATAATGTCCTGTACCTGGGTTTTGGCCTCCCCGGCGCCGAAGGAGAGAGGAATGGTGATATCGATCATTGAAGCGGTCATCGCCCCGACTACCATCAGACCGATAATCGACGCCCCGTAGGTCAGGCTCTCCATCATTCCGCTCTTCTGGATCCGCTGCAGGACCCCGGTGCCCAGTACGTAGCCCCAGCGGGTAAAACACCAGCGCACCAGAATGTGCGGCACGTTAAACACCAGCAGAAACAGGATCGGCCCGAGGATGTTGCCCTTCAGCGCCAGGCTGGTGCCGATCCCGGTGGCGATGAGGCGCAGCGTCCCCCAGAAGAAAGAGTCACCCAGCCCGGCTAACGGTCCCATCAGTGAGGCTTTGACGTTATCAATCGCAGTGGCATCCATGTTTTTCTGCTGACTGTTTTTCTCTTCCATCGCCGTGGTGATCCCCAGCAGCAGGGTGACGATATGCGGCGTGGTATTGAAAAAAACCAGATGCCGCTTCAGCGCTGCGGCCAGCTCCTCTCTGCGCGGATAGAGCTTCTTCAGCACCGGGATCAACGCGTAAACAAAGGCGAGATTCATCTGCCGCTCATAGTTCCACGAGAACTCCATCTGGAAAGAGCGCCAGAACACCCGGCGTAAATCGCGCGGCGTAATCCGGGTTTCTTCCTGCGCCTGCGGCTGCAGGGTCTCTTCAGAAATCATCTTCGTCGTCATCGCTGACTCCTTGTTCTGTCGTGATACGAGGTGAATTCAATGCGGTGACGTTAACCATGACCACCGCCACGATGGCGCCGAGAATGGCGATACCGGTCACCGGGATTTTCAAATAGGCCATCAGCACAAAACCGAGGAAAAAATACGGCGCCACTTTCTTGTTAATCAGCAGCCTGGCGAGCATCGCGAAGCCGAGGGCCGGGATGATGCCGGTGGCGACGCTGAGCCCATGTTTGATAAATTCCGGGATCGTATCGAGCAGGGATTTCACCGCGTTGCTGCCCACCAGGAATGAGACGGTGACCACCGCGGCAAGCATCAGCGACAGGCCGAATCCGGCAATCAAATGCATCCGCTCAATGCCGCGGAGATCCGCCCGTTCCGCATACCCGTCCGCCTTCTGGCTAAGCATTGGAATGAACATCCCCAGATAGATGTTTTTCAGGATCAAAGTCAGCGTGGCGATAGGCAGGCCAAGCAGCAACGCCGTTTCTGTGCCTGCGCCAGAGGTAATGGCGAACGCCACGCCGAGAATACCGCCGGTCACGACGTCGGGCGGGATCGAGGCGCCAACGGAGAAAGAGCCGATAAACGCCAGCTCCAGCGTCGCGCCCATAATGACGCCGGTCTGTACATCCCCCAGCACCAGCCCGGTCAGCAGCCCGGTGACGATAGGCCGTGAAATTAGCGACGTCCCTAAGGCATATTCCGATTGCGCGATAAACGCCACCAGACCCAGTAAGAGAGCCTCTACCATAATCTGTCCTCCGGAATTACACGCATTCCGCAAAAAGCTGTTTGCGATCGTTCGGGACCTGGCGAATCTCCACTTCGACGCCCTTGCCCACCAGTTGTTGTAGCTGTTCTATTTCTGTCGGCAGTAAATTAATCGCCTTAGAGATATTTTTACTGCCCTCTTTAGCCTTTATTCCGCCAAGATTTATGCTTTTTATTTCGTCGATGGCGCTGGCAATACGCCAGGCGTCATTAACCGACTCCACAACAATAAATAAATTATATTTATCGGTAACCCCGCTTTTTATTGCCTCAATAGAATCATTTATATTTTTAATCACCAGCTTCACCGAGGGCGGTTTGGCAAGCTTAATGGTGGTTTTCCGCAGCTCATCGCCAGGGACGCTATCGTTGGCGATTAAAATACAATCGGCGCCGACATATTGGGTCCAGGAAAAGGCCACCTGGCCGTGAAGTAATCGATGGTCTACCCTTAATAATGTAATCATCATGCTTCCTCATTTCAGAAGTCTTTATCCATAGTCATCGCGCTGGCAATCGTTTGATTGCAGTACTGAATGCTCTCTTTGGCGTTTGTTAATGCCTCGGTAATTAATTTTTCGGTATTGTCTTCCGCTGCGGAAATCAGCAAGTCAATAATTAACGGCAGATTTAAACCGGATAATAAATGGAAATGTGGGCGAGATAAAAAACGAACAAACTCGTTATTCACGCTACCGGCAAAAATATCCGTAATTACGATCAGCTCATCCTGCGCCGGGAAACGCGCCATTAGCGCTTCCACCTGCTGCGTCAGATCGGCCTCTTCTTCCACGTAGGCACACAAGGTATGTATATCGGGTTGTTTACCGAGGATCAGTTCCACGGAGTTCAACAAACCGTTAGCAAAGCTGCCATGGCTGGCAAAAATATAGTGTCGTTTCATCCTTACCTCGAAAGCGCATTCCACTGCTTTCTTAATTGCAACCGACGTGCCAGAAACAGTGGCGCGTCGGCTAACGTAAGGATAAAAAAGAAGAGATGTGTTAAAAGTCTTGATCTTCCTGAATAAATTCCGTTTCCCGCGTCAGGATATCGTGAATGTAGCAGAGCTCTACAACGGGAATTTTGACACTATACCCGCTCTCTATGACACTAAAGGCCTCGCGTAGCGTAGCCAGCTCGCGATCCGGACACTGCCCTCCAGTGTATTGGGCTGGGGAAGCGTGACGAATTAATCGCTCTATCAAACAGCTTATATGCACATACAGCGCGACCTTACGATCGTTAGGTACATCGCGCCCGGCCAGATGCTCATAGCGCAGCAAAAACTGCTCAACCTGGTTGATCACCTTAGCCGTATCGAGGATCGTCACCGACTCGATCACCCGGCGCAGCGAAAAGTTTTTCAGGATCAGGTTGTTGATCTCGCTGACCTGCTCCGCCGTCGCCAGTTCGCCAAAAATGCGCATCAGCGGACGACTCCCTTCGCCAGAGATCAGCGAATCCAGCGAGATCCAGGGTAGATCGGCAAGATGCGGATCCAGGGTGCCGACGATCGCCAACACCTCATAGCGGCTTAGCATCGGCTCCCGTCGCGCGGGATCGGCAAGGGTCTCCACATCGCAGGCCACAATATCAATGCCAAGCGCTTCAGGAATGCTGGCTTTTAACAGCGCCGACAGATTCGCCGCCGCGCCCAGACCGGTCGCGCAGGTGGTTAAAATCGCCCGCGGCTTATCGGTTTGCGGGTAATAGAGCTGGTGCTCAACCGCAAGGTCATCGCCGATCTCGCGGACGATATCTTCCAGCATAACGCCCTGCAAAATGCGCTCCCCGACGTACATCGCCATACCGGTGGAGACATTGTTGATGATCGCCATCGGCGTACTCAGGCGACGATTAAAATGGCGGTGAATGGCGTTCAGCGATCCCATGTCGACCAGGATTATCAATCCTGATGCCAGGGCATGGCTCTCTATGTAGGCCATCACCTGGTTAGCGATAGCCTCCGGCGTCACGTCCAGCGGCATATCGAATGACTCAAAGAGCTGGCTTTTCAGCAAGCGGTTCGCCACGTTGGCGATGCTGCTGGCGGTAGCGTAACCGTGAGCGAGAATTATCGCCCGGGTCACCTGCTGCTGGCTGATGGCGCCATTCTTGTGGAACCACAGCACTAACAGCAGCAGGTCGATACGCTGGGGTTCAATATCCAGCTTCAGCGTCAACGCACCGAGGATCGCTTCGCAAAAGCGATACAGCAGCGGAAACTTCTGTACCAGGAAGTCCTCCAGCTGGCGGGCTTTTTCATTGTTTATCGTGGACTGCGCCTGTCGGGATCGGTGGATCAGGTAGTGGCTCAGCGCGTAGAGGCAGTTGCCGTTAAACTGGATATTGAAGCGCTTTTCCAGGCGATAATACTCCTCCCGAACCTGATGAGCGATCAGCAGCAGCATCTGCGAGCTACTGGAGTCATGATTATCAAAGATCAACCGATCGAAGAGGGTTTCAATCTCTTCCCCCATGCTCCTTTGCGCCTCTTCCCAGACCGTTTTTTTATTCAGCACCGCTTCATACTGCGCCAGAACCCGACACTGAACGTCATAGATCAGCCCCTGTACCGGGTCGCGCGCGCGCAGCAGCCAGACCAGGCTGGTCTGCGGCTCGATCAGCAGCGGCTCCTGCTGGCCCATCGCTTCGCTGAGCGCTGGCGTCGCGGCCATGACATTTTCCGGCAGATCGTGCAGCGTCACGGTCAACATTTCGCGGCCCGGAGACCTGGCCCACGCTGACGCCACGGCGTACTTCACCACATTCTTCAGCTCGCCGACGTTGCCCCGATAAACATACTGCGTCAGGACCTGCAACAATCGCGGCGTTAGTTGCAGCCGGGCGGCAAGCGTGCGCGCCTCCTGCCAGAAAAACTGTAGCGTTAGCGCCTCCTTCTCCTCGCGGCTACGGTGTTGAAGATCGGGCAAGCTAACCAGGATCGGAATTCGGCGCAGGAAGGTGGTGAGAAAAGTGCTGTGAATATCTTCGGTGGTGGCAAACACCAACCGCAGCGAAATCGGCAAGCCTTGCGCGGTCTCCCCCACCCGGTAGATCTCCTTACGATCCAGCCAGGTGAACAGCTTCTCCTGTCCCTGAGCATCCAGGCGATGGACCTCATCGAGAAACAGCATCCCGCCGTTTGCCGCCTCAAACGCCCCCGCTTTATCGCTCTGCGCACCGGTAAACGCGCCTTTGACGTAGCCAAACAGGTTGGCGGCCAGCAGCTCCGGATTACTCGCATACTGCGCGCAGTTAAAGCTCACAAAGGGAGCATCGGGCGCCAGCAGCCCCTGGGCGATGGCAAACTCATGCATCAGCTCAGCCATATAGCTTTTGCCGGTCCCGCTGTCGCCGGTGATCAGCAGCGGTAGCCCGCCGTTAGGATAAAACAGCGCGGTTTTCATCTGCTCAATCGGTTTACGCAGGCTGCCGTCATGCCCGGTCAGCAACGAAAAATGGTCCGCCTGCTCCGGCTGGCGGTCGCTCTCCGCGAGTAACTCCGCCATGCTGGCATACTCACTGCGGGAAAGCGGGTAGAACTGCTGGCAAAAGGCTTTTTTATGCAGAAAATAGACCGGCCGGGTGTTGATTTTCACCAGCACGTCCTGAGCGACCAGCTGATTGAGATAATGGCTGGCGGTATTTCTTTGCATCGCGAAACGCCGGGCCAGCCAGCTGGCGGTAAAGACCTCGCTCAGGTTATCCGGATCGAAAAAATCGGTCTGATTTTGCAAAAAAGCCAACAGTTCCGTTTTACGCATCGCATCCCCCTCTTCGCCATTACGAAGGGATATGATGCGGGAAAAGAGAGGCTTATCGACGGCCCATGCTGTTTTTTGCGGTCCAGCGCACACTCCTGGCTAAGCCGACTACGCGTCGGCCAGATCCATCGTCATTTCATACTGCTGCAGCGAGAGCGGCGTATATCCGGCCGCGGCAAACAGCGGCGTAAAAGTTTCCGGGACCGTCACCGAAGTACCAATGCCCGGGAACTGCTGCGCCAGCGCCATCAGCAGCTCACGCGCCAGCCCCTGGCGGCGGGCGGCGGGCTCCACCCACAAAAACGACAGTACAGGGCGCGAGCCCGCCGTCGTTAGAACCGCGAAGGCGCGATGTTCCAGCGTCACGACCTGACATGGCAGAGTGGCGAAGGTAAGCGGATCCAGCAGCCAGGGAAGCTGGCTGTTACTCTCCTCAATGGCGCGCCGAAGCAGGGACAGGGTGGGATAAAGCTGCAATACGCCCGGCACCGGGGGCAGAAGTTCTGTACTCAGGTAGCCGCAGAGCCCATAGCGTCGCGTAAAGCCCAGCGACTGATACAGCGCGACGGCCGCATGGTTATCGCGGATCACCTCCAGGAATACCGTCTCGATCCCCTGCTGTTGCAAAAGCATCAGCAGCTCCTGCATCAGTTTCCGGCCCAGGCCTTTGCCGCGCCAGGCCGGGCGCAGGGCAAAGGCCGCCAGGCGAGCGGCACTCCCCCGGCGCGCGACGATCGCGATCGCCGCCGGTTCATCTCCGGCCAGCCAGACGCGGGAATCGACCAGGCTCATCCCCTCGGCGCTAAAACGCTGAACAAATCCCTCTACCGACTGGGTAACAGGCACCAGGTAGGCTTCAAAACAGGCGTTGAGAATATCCGTTAACTGCACGCTGCTGAACTGCGTGGCGGGAACGGCGGTCAGCTCCATACTTTTCTCCCGAAGGCTGCTATGCTGAGGTGATGAAAACTAACACTATAACTGCCGGTGCCGTATTACGCCTGACTCAGGAGAGCGATATCGCCCTTCTGCCCGCCATTGAACGTTCTGCCGCCCAGGCATTTCGCCAGATCCCTTCTCTCGCCTGGCTGGCGGACAGCGAGGTGATTAGCGTTGCGCGCCATCATGATTATCTGGAAACGGAGCATAGCCTGCTGGCGGTAGCCGCCGGGCAACCCGTTGGCTTTATTCTGACCGAACCGCTCGACGATGCGTTATTTATCGTCGAAGTCGCCGTCCACCAGGCCTGGCAGCAACAGGGCATCGGCCGGATGCTGCTGGAGCGGGTTATTGAGAGCGCACGGCAGATGGGCTACCCGGCGGTAACCCTCACCACCTTCCGCGAGGTGCCGTGGAATGCGCCGTTTTATACCCGTCTGGGATTCGCCATGCTCGATGAGCTGACCCTGCCCGCCGGGCTGGCGGCAAAAAGGGAACAGGAGACCCGGCACGGCCTGCCGCCCGAGTCGCGCTGCGCCATGCGCCTGGCGTTGTAGACTTCAGCACTGATTTCAGCGGCGCAATATGGTACAAAGTACCATTCAAAACTTACCCGTTGTTACCGTATGTCCTGGTCAATCGATATTATTTCCTGCATAACCGATCGCTTTGTGGAACTCACGGCGACCGAAAAACGCATCGCGCAGTTTATTCTCGATGATGTCGCGGCGGCGGCGGAGCTGCCCATCGCCGAGATAGCGCGTCTGACGCAAACCAGCCAGGCTTCGGTCACCCGTTTTGCCCGGGCGCTCGGCTGTAAAGACGTCCGCGAGCTGAAGATGAAGCTTGCGCAATCTCTTGCGGTCGGCCAGCGGTTTATCCTCGATGTTCCGGATCTCGAAGGCGTCCAGGGGATCTATGAGTCAATCATCAGCGTACTGGAGACCAACCGGCGGGCGCTGGATATCGAGGCGCTGAAGCGCGCGGTGAGCTGGCTGAGCGATGCGCGGCAGATCCTCGCCCTGGGGATGGGCGGCGGTTCGACCATCTGCGCTCAGGAAATTCAGTATCGCCTGTTTCGCCTCGGTCTGCCGGTAGTCAGCCAGAGCGATGGTCTGCTGGTACGCATGATGAGCTCGGCGGTGACGCCGCAGGATGTGGTGATCGTGCTGTCTCTGGGCGGCTATACCCGGGAAATCATCGAGAGCGCGGCGATTGCCAGCCAGTACGGCGCGAAGGTTATTGCGATTACCCCCGCCGGAACGCCGCTGGCTGAACAGGCGGATCTGGTGCTACCGCTGCTGGTACGGGAAAACGACTATATCTTTAAGCCCAGCACTTCCCGTTACGCGATGCTGGCGATGGTCGATGTGCTGGCCACCGAACTGGCGATGGCCAACAAAACCCAGGCAAAAGGCAAATTACGCCGTATTAAGCTGGCGCTCGACAGCCACCGCGGCGGCGTCGATCGGCAGCCGCTGGAGGACTAACTTTTACTGGCGGAGATAAACCTCTCCGCCTGCTCGCGGGTACGTTCCACGGCCTGTCCGGCGCGATAAAGATCGCTGCCCAGACCGGCACCGGCGCACCCCGCCTGTATCCAGGTCGCCAGACTTTCCGGCGTCACGCCGCCGACCGCCAGCACCGGAACCTCCGGCGGCAACACCGCTTTCAGCGCGCGAATATAGTCCGCGCCGAATGCTGATGACGGAAAGATTTTCAGCCATTGCGCCCCGGCATCCAGCGCGCTAAACGCCTCGGAGGCCGTCGCGCAGCCGGCGCACACCAGCATCCCCTTATCTACCGCGCGGCGGATCACCGCCGGGGCCGTATTGGGCGTCACGATAAGTTTCGCCCCGGCTTCAGCGAGAAAATCAACCTGTTCAACCTTCAGCACCGTTCCCGCGCCAATCATCGCCCGCTCGCCAAACTGACGCACCATCGCCGGAATACTTTGCTGCCAGTCCGGCGAGTTGAGCGGGATTTCGATATAGCGAAAGCCTGCATTTATTAGCGTCTCAATATGATCTGCCGCCTCAGCGGGTTGAATGCCGCGTAAAATCGCCACCAGCTTAATCTTGTCCATCAATCATCCTCGCTATACCCGAAAGAAACGCCGCCTCGCCGGAGCAACAGGAAACGGCTAACCCACGCGCCGCCATCGCCTGCTGATAACGGGCGTTGAGCGAGTGCTCACCAACCAGCACCACGCGGCTGGCGCGATAGCGTTCGCTGAATGTCGCCACCTCCGCGCCAATCAACAGCCCGGAGAGATAATCGCTCACCGAAGTCGCCGCCAGCGCGCCTAACACCCGCGCGGCGCGGGCGCTAAAAAGCCCGGACAATAACGCCGGCTGATTTAACCCTTTTTCTATACCGAGGGCGAAAGAGGCTTCATCCGGCAACTGCGCAGGCAGTTGCTGGCCGAGCAGCGAATGGTTAAGCAGCAGGTGATGCAGTTCGCCGGTCATCGCCGTGGCGAACTGGCGCACCACGCCGTTTTGCACCTGCACCCATTTGCAGTGGGTGCCGGGCATCACGTAACACTCCGCGGGCATCAGTTGCCAGGCGCCCAGCAGCTGCGTTTCTTCACCGCGCATTACGTCGTAATCTGCAGCCTGCGCCACTTTCAGCCCCGGCACGATCCACACTTTTTCCGCCACCTCATATAACTGACCGTTGAGTGCCTCCAGCGCCAGCGGGCAGGCCAGATAAGGCACCGGTTGCCAACCGGCATCGCTGCCGATCATGCCCGCCATCACCACCGGCAGCGCGGGGTCGCCGCGCCACGGCGCCAGCTGCTGCTGAAATACCGCTTCGGCGCGCTGCCCGTTCAGACGCGTGACGCCGCAGGGCAGTTTCAGCTTGTCGATGCATTCGCCATCACGCATCCGCCATGCCCGCAGCTGGGTGGAGCCCCAATCGACGGCAATATACTCGTTCATGATTGCCCCTTACCCGCGTGAGGTATGACGTTTGCCAATCGGCAGCGGCGGCGGCGTTGGGCGGCTTTCACGCTCGCGGGTAATCATCTCCAGCGCCTGCTCGCGGCTCATGCTGCTGGCCGGGGTCAGTAACGTCACCACAACCGAGGCCACCAGGCTCGTCAGCACCGCCGGAATACACGGGTTGCCCCAGAACGCCAGCCAGTCGCTATCCACCAGCACCGCAACCGATGCCCCGGCGCCGCCGGCCAGCGCGGCGACCGCGCCCTGCCAGTTAAAGCGTGTCCAGAAACGGCCAAGCATGGTGCAGATAAACATCCCGGACATAATCATCGAGATCATTTTGGTGATGTAGCTGATGATGTCGTTGGAGGTCAGGGCAAACAGCAGCGCCAGCGCAATCACCAGAACCAGGAAGATCCGCGACAGGCGAATCGCTTTCTCCGGCGCGGGCATATGGCCGGTCACCAGGGTGTAGAGGTCGCGCAGCATAATGGACACCGCGGCGATGGCATCAGAGCTGCCGGAAGACATATTGGCCGACATGCCGGCAATCAGGATCGCCATCGCCAGCACCGGCGGCAGCACCTGGGTGGCAAACAAGAAGGCGAAGCCGCTGTTCTCCAACTGCGGGTTCATGGTCCATACCGCCATACCGATGATCGCCGGCAGGAAGGAGAATCCCAGATACAGCAGGCCGGTAATCGTGAAAGAGTGGCGTACCGAAGAGACGGTCTTCGCTGAGTAAATACGCTGGCGATAAGAAGGCGTCGCCAGCACGCCGACGCCGATCACCATCGCCAATGATAGCGCCGGCAGCACGCCTAATTTATCGACCGCGAACAGGCTTTGCGCCGCCGGATCGACGGCCTGCTGAATATGGCTCCAGCCGCCAACGTGATGAACCGCCAGTATCGCCATTAAAATAAAGCCCACGAACAGCACGATCGATTGAATGGTATCGATCCACACCACCGCGGAATAGCCGCCGATACCGACATAAACCACAAAAGCCAGCGCGATAATAATTTTCGCGACATTAATATCAATGCCGCTGGCCCACGCCAGATATAATCCGCCGCCTAATATATGCGCCCCCAGCCAGCCGATAGAGGCAATAAAAATAAGTATCGCGACGAGGTTTTTAATAATTTTACTGCCGCCGGTGTAATACGACATTTCTTCACTCATGGTCATGAAGCGAAGTTTACGTACCGGTGCGAATAACCATGCCACCAGCAGGATCCCCACCGCGCCGCCGAGGCCGTAAAGCATCCCGGCCCAGCCGTTGCTGTAGCCAAAGCCGACGGCGCCGACGCTGGAGCCGGTCCCCACCATGGTGCCGACCGTCGAACCGAGAGTGAGGATCATCGGCAGCGAACGACCGCCAAGTAAAAAGTCTTCGCCGGTTTTCTGTTTGCGCGAAACGTACCAGCCTAAGGTAATCATCGCGCAGGCATAAACGGAAAACCAAATCATAAATGACATATTATTCATGGCTCACATCCAGACGTAATAAATAATATTCGTGCCGCTGAATATTATGAGTTAACAGGAACCATGCCTGAAAAAAGGCATAGCGAACCCAGTGGCACCGATTTATTTATTCACTCTGGTGCCGATATCACACTTTTTTGATGCTCCCTCCCGCAAAGGGAGGGATTTATTTTAGGTTTCGAGCGTTATTGTCGCGCAGCGTTAAAACAGGTCACATCCACTTCGACTTTACAATCCACCACCAGGTCCGCTACGCAGCAGATGCGGGCAGGCGGGTTGTCGCCAAAGAACTCGCGAAATACCTTATTGAACGACTGAAAATAGCGCGCATCGGTGAGGATCACTTTAACATGCACCACGTCGGCCAGGGTGTAGCCCGCTTCGGTCATGATATCTACGCAGTTCTGAATCGCCAGACGCGACTGGTCGACAATCCCGCCTTCCACCACTTCCCCGTCCTTCATCGGCGTCTGGCCGGAAACGTACAGCCAGCCTCCCGCTTCCACCGCCCGCGCGAACGGCAGGTGCTGCCCGCCGGTACCGGTACCGCCTTCTACGCCATAACGCTTGATACTCATACTCAACTCCTTAGTCCATCCGACGACGCAGGAAACGCCCTGCCCGTCCGGTAATTTTCTTATCACTGCCGTAGCTCATCACGCCGTTGACCATCACCGCCTCAATGCCGTCCGCCGGTCGTTTCGGGTCGGAGAAACTGGCGACATCGCGCACCGTCTGCGGGTCAAACAGCACCAGGTCGGCAAAGTAGCCAATTTTCACCAGCCCGCGATCCGCCAGCTGGAAGCGCGCCGCCGACAGCCCGGTCATCTTGTGTACCGCGGTAGTCAGCGGGAATAGCTGCTCGTCGCGGCTATAGTGGCCGAGCACCCGCGGGAAGGCGCCCCACAGGCGCGGATGCGGCATCGGATCGTTCGGCAGCCCGTCAGAGCCAATCATGGTGACCGGATAGCGCATCACCCGCCGTACGTCCTGCTCATCCATGTTGTGATAAATAGCGCCCGCCGGCATCAGCCGCGCCGCGGCGTCGTGCAGGCTCACCTGCCACTCATCGGCGATCTGCTGCAGCGTTTTCCCCGCCTGCTCCGGCTGCGCTTCGGACCAGGTGATCACGATATCAAACTCGTCGGTCACCTGCTTCATATCCAGCGTCGACGAGCTGGCGGAGTAGGGATAACAGTCGCAGGCGATATCCTGCTGCTGGCGCATCTCATCGAAAAAGGCCAGCGTCTCTTTGGTACGCCCCCAGTTTTTCGCCCCGGCGCACTTGTGGTGCGAAACCACCACCGGCACGTTGCCGTGGCGACCAATACGGAAGGCTTCGTCCAGCGCCTCGAGAATCGGCTCAAACTCTGAACGTAAATGGGTGGTATAGACGCCCTTCCCGGCCGCCAGCTCTTCCGCCAGCGCCATCACCTCCTCGGTGGTCGACTGGAAGGCGCTGGCGTAGGCCAGCCCGGTACTGAGCCCTAATGCTCCCTGGCGCAGCGCATCGCGTAGCTGTACGCGCATGCCGGCGATTTCCGTCTCGTTCGCCGGACGAAACAGATCGTCCATATGGTTATTACGCAGCGCGGTGTGACCGATTAACGTGCCGACATTCAGCGACGGTCGCGCCGCCTCCACCGCATGGGCATAAGCCTCCACGGTGGGATAGATAAAGTGTTGCTGCTCGCCGAGGAGATTCATCGGGTCCGGCACTTCCCCCCGCATGGTGGCGGTCGCCGCACTGATCCCGCAGTTGCCGACGATCACCGTCGTCACCCCCTGGCTGAGCTTCGGCAAGTACTCCGGCATGCGGATCACGTTGATATCATCATGGGTATGCACATCAATAAAGCCCGGCGCCAGTACCCGCCCCTGGCCATCAATCACCTGCTCCGCCGCAACGTCCAGCGCCGGGGCGATAGCCATAATTCGATCGCCCTTCACCGCCACATCAGCACGGTATTGCGGCCCGCCGCTCCCGTCGATCACCGTGACGTTTTTGAAAAGCCAGTCAACTTTCATAGCAATTACTCCCTTTCGACATGCCGATAAGTTAACCATTTACAAGCGCAAAAAACAGTGGAAAACTACGCAAAACTCAGATCGTTTTATGATACTTTTATTCAAAAAGAATAACATTTTTATATTAAAAATATATTTATCAAATAGTTATAAATGATACCCAGCGACTAACCGATTATAAACCCTGAAAGGATAGTGTTATGAAATACCATTCAGCACCGCTCATCCCGCACAAATCCGCCCTCATGTCCGCGCCGGCTAATCTGCTGGCGGAAGAGGTCTGTCTACCCGCCGCGCTGCTAAAAAAGTCGGCGCTGGAAAATAATATTTCATGGATGCAGCGCTACGCCGACGCCCGCGGCGTATCGCTGGCGCCGCATGGTAAAACGACAATGACGCCATGGATATTTCAGGCGCAGCAGCGAGCGGGGGCGTGGGGGATCGGCGTAGGCAGCGCCTGGCAGGCTAGCGCGGCAATGGCCAGCGGCATCCAACGCGTCCTGATGGTTAATCAGCTGGTCGGCAAAGCCAATATGCAGGTGGTCGCGCAGCTAAAAGCCCACTATCGGGCGGTGGATTTTATCTGCTGCGTCGATAGCGAGGTCAACGTGCGCGCCCTCTCCACATTCTTCGCAGACCAGGGACAAACGCTGGATGTGCTGATTGAACTTGGCGTGCCTGGCGGGCGCTGCGGCTGTCGTAGCGTTGATGACGCGCTGGCGCTGGCGCAGCGGGTAAGCGACCTGCCGGGGTTACGGCTACGCGGACTGGAATTGTATGAAGGGGTGCTGCACGGCGACGATCCGCAGCCGCAGGTGGAAGCGCTGTTACAGCAGGCCGCGGCGCTTGCCTGCCGCATGGAGCCGCTGGTTGACGGCGAATTTATTCTCACCGGCGCGGGCACCGTCTGGTATGACGTGGTGTGCAACATCTGGCTGGCGGCGGCAAAACCGCGCCGCTGCCGTATCGTCATCCGCCCTGGCTGTTATATCACCCACGATCGCGGGATCTACGATCTCGCCCAACAAGCGCTGATCGCCCGCGATCCGATTGCCTGCGATCTCGCCGGCGATCTCACTTCAGCGCTGGAGCTGATGGCGATGGTGCAATCGGTGCCGGAGGCGGATCGCGCGGTAGTGAATTTCGGCAAGCGCGACTGCGCTTTCGACGCCGGGCTGCCGCAGCCGATCGCCCATTATCGTAATGGCCAGCAGTTAGCGCTGCGCGCGGAGTCGATCGTCAGCACCGGCATCATGGATCAGCATTGTATGCTGCGCCTGGCGCCGGGCAGCGATGTGCAGGTCGGCGATATTCTGCTGTTCGGCACCTCGCACCCGTGTCTGACCTTTGATAAGTGGAAGACGTTGCTGCTGGTCGATGACGACTACAACGTGCTGGACGAGCTCGACACGCTGTTTTGACAGGCATCCGGATAGCGGCGCTTCGCGCCTTACCCGGGCTACACAACCCGCGACGTTCGGTAGCCCGGCTAAGCGTAGCACGAGCCGGGGGATGTATCGGGTAGCGGCGCTTCGCGCCTTACCCGCCCTGGCGCAAGGCGCAAATCTCATCATGCAATGAACGACTGACAATGACTCCCTGCCGTTCACTCTGCTGGCGGCAGGCAAAACGCCGCTCGCCCGGCAGCCGCGCCCCTTGTTCCTGCATACCCATGAACAGCGTTTCGGCGCGCTCCAGCTGCTCTGGTGCCTGCGCGCCGAGAAAGCGCTGCGGATCCAGCGCCAGAATCAGCTCGCCGCCGTAGGGGAGACCGCCCGCGCCGTTATCCCACGCCAGCGATTCGGCGCTGGTCATATCGCCAATAAGCGGCCCGGCCAACAGCTCAACCATTGCCGCCAGCGCCGAGCCCTTATGGCCGCCGAAAGTCAACATCGCGCCGTTCAGCACCTCTGCGGCATCGGTCGTTGGCTGTCCCTGACTGTCGATTCCCCAGCCTTCCGGTAGCGCTTTGCCGGCGCGCTGATGCAGCTGGATCTCGCCGCGCGCCGCGGCGCTGGTCGCCATATCAACAATAAACGGCGGCTTATCCTGCCGCGGCCAGCCGAAGGCGATGGGGTTGGTGCCGAACAGCGGACGTGTGCCGCCCGCCGGGGCGACCCAGGCGTGGCTTGGCGTACAGGCCAGCCCTACCAGCCCTGCCTCGGTCAACGGCTCAATATCGGCAAACAGCGCGGAAAAATGAACGCAGCGATTAATTGCCAGCGCCGCAATGCCATTGTGGCGCGCCTTCTCCAGCATCAGCGGCAGCGCGCGCTCGTAGGCCAGCAGTGAAAAAGCGCCCCCGGCGTCCGCCCGCGCAATCCCCGGCGCATGGTCATGGATCTGCGGCTCGGCATCGGGCGATACCTTACCTTTGCGCAGGGTATCGACAATGCCCAACAGCCGCCACAGGCCGTGGGAAGCGCAGCCGTCGCGCTCCCCGGCGGTCACATTGCGGGCAATCGCCGCCGCGTGGTCGGCGCTAAATCCATTGGCGCTGAGTACCTCCAGCGCCAGGTCATAAGCTTCAGGTAACGATAGAGTTACCGACTCCATACTGTTCTCCTTTACTCTTCTTCGTCTCCGCTAAAGTTAGCCTGCGGCAGGCAGCTGCGCGCGCCCCAGTAGTAAATCCCCAACGACATCGCCGCCATCCGGAAGGTGAAGGGCGCGCGGCTGATTGCCCGCCCCTCCGTGCACAACGCGCTGTTTGAAACCGCCGACGGCGGCGGCGTGGTTTACTGGCAGAAACTGATCCTCTGCTGCAGCGCTGGCAGCGCTTCGCCGCGGCCATCAACCGCACCTTCCGGCTGGCGGAGTCGTTGAAAAACGCGGCGACGCCGGAGAGCCTGCTGTGCCGTTGCGAAGATGTGCGCTGCGGCGACGTGGCTGCCGCCGACGACTGGCTGCAGGCCAAACTGACCCAGCGCCCGCTGGCTGTATGGCTGGCCGCTGCCGCAGCCGAGAGAGCCGCTGTCCCCCGCCCGCGCGGAAACGCTTATTGCCCTCGCCAGGCTGAGCGCCGAGCCGTAACCGCTACTCTTCTTCATCGCCGCGCCCGGCAGGGACGCCAAGCGCAATAAACTCCTCCAGCAGGGAGGTCAGTTGCTGCAGCTTTTCCGTGGTGAACTGGGCCTCCAGCAGGCGATAGGTTTCTTCCACCTCCGCCTGGGCGCTTTCGTACAGCGCAGTTCCGGCAGGCGTCAGCGAGACGTACAGCTTGCGCTGATCGTTAACTGGCTTTAAGCGCAGCACCAGCCCATCCCGCTCCATACGCGTCAAAATACCGGTCAGACTGGGGCGCAGGATACAGGCGCGAAAGGCCAGATCGTGAAAGTCCATCGACGGACGTTCGGCGAGAATTCGCACGATCCGCCACTGCTGTTCGGTGAGATTGTGCCGTTTGACGATCGGTCGAAAGTAGGCCATCGCCGCTTCACGCGCCTGCAACAAGGCAATGGTTAATGAATCATGCATAGTATCCCCTCAACAGCCTCACCAAAAACTTATTAATAACTTAATAATTAGCGTTCATCCTGCCATGTACAACCGGTTTCTGCACCTGAAAAGTACCAGTCTTTTCCTGAAAAATATTCAATCTATTGATTTATAACAAATAAGTAATTGTTATGTAAATATTGTGTTAATCCGATCACAAAACATTCACTTCTATTTGCCAAACCGGCGCGCAAAGAATAAAAGATGATCATTAACATATTAATGAAATTCCTTCGAATCGATAATCAGTACCAGAGGAGTGGTGAATGAAAGGTACCATCTTCGCCGTTGCGCTCAATCATCGCAGCCAGCTCGACGCCTGGCGCGAAGCGTTTCAACAGGCCCCCTACAAGACGCCGCCGAAAACCGCGGTCTGGTTCATCAAACCCCGCAATACCGTGATTGGCGATGGCGAAGCCATTCCCCATCCGCAGGGCGAGACCGTACAAAGCGGCGCGACGGTGGCGCTGATTGTCGGCAAAACCGCGCGTAAAGTGGCGGCGGAAGAGGCAGCGCACTATATCGCCGGCTACGCGCTGGCTAACGACGTTAGCCTGCCGGAAGAGAGTTTTTATCGCCCGGCGATCAAAGCCAAATGCCGCGATGGCTTCTGCCCCATCGGCGCGCTATCGGCGGTACGCAACGTCGACGATCTAACCATCATCACCGAAATTAACGGCCGCGAGGCGGATAGCTGGAATACCGGCGATCTGCAGCGAAATGCCGCGCAGCTGCTTAGCGCCTTAAGCGAGTTCGCCACCCTCAATCCCGGCGACGCGATCCTTATCGGCACGCCCCACTCTCGCGTCACGCTGCGCCCCGGCGACCGCGTACGTATTCTCGCCGACGGTTTCCCGGCGCTCGAAAACCCGGTTGTCGCAGAAGGAGAGCTGGCATGAAACAGGCACGTATTGAATGGCAGGGACAGGTACGCGACGTGCTGGTCGATGAACGCGATCAGGTGCGCCTGCACGATGGCACGGTATTGAAAGAAGGCGAATTCCGCTGGCTGCCGCCCGCCGACGGCACGCTGTTCGCGCTGGGGCTGAATTACGCCGACCACGCCAGCGAGCTGGAGTTTAAACCGCCAACCGAGCCTTTGGTATTCATCAAAGCGCCGAACACTTTTATTGGCCACCAGCAGCAGTCGGTACGCCCGGATAACGTCGAATACATGCACTACGAAGCCGAACTGGTGGTAGTGATCGGGAAAACCGCGCGCCGCGTCAGCGAAGCCGAGGCCATGGATTATGTCGCTGGCTATACCGTGTGCAACGACTACGCGATCCGCGACTATCTGGAAAACTACTACCGCCCGAACCTGCGGGTGAAAAGCCGCGATACCCTGACGCCGATTGGCCCGTGGATCGTCGCCAAAGAGGCGATCCCGGATCCGCATAATCTGGCCCTGCGCACCTGGGTCAACGGCGAACTGCGCCAGCAGGGCACCACCGCCGATCTGATCTTCAGCATCCCGTTCCTCATCGCTTATTTAAGCGAATTTATGACCCTGCAACCGGGCGACATGATCGCCACCGGCACGCCGAAAGGGCTATCCGATGTGGTGCCGGGCGACGAGGTAATCGTTGAAGTCGAGGGCGTGGGCCGCCTGGTCAACCATATCATCAGCCAGCAAGCGTATGAGGAGACACTGTCATGAAAAAGATTAACCATTGGATCAACGGTAAAAACGTTGCCGGCGCAGACTATTTTCATACCACCAACCCGGCCACCGGCGAGGTACTGGCTGAAGTCGCCTCCGGCGGCGAAGCCGAAATCAACCAGGCGGTAGCGGCGGCGAAAGAGGCCTTCCCGAAGTGGGCTAACCTGCCGATGAAAGAGCGCGCGCGGCTGATGCGCCGCCTGGGGGATCTTATCGATCAGAACGTCCCGGAGATCGCGGCGATGGAAACCGCCGATACCGGCCTGCCTATCCACCAGACCAAAAACGTGCTGATCCCGCGGGCGTCGCATAACTTCGAATTTTTCGCCGAAGTGTGCCAGCAGATGAACGGCAAGACCTATCCGGTCGATGACAAGATGCTCAACTACACCCTCGTGCAACCGGTTGGCGTCTGCGCGCTGGTGTCGCCGTGGAACGTGCCGTTTATGACCGCCACCTGGAAGGTGGCGCCGTGCCTGGCGCTGGGCAATACCGCGGTGCTGAAAATGTCCGAGCTGTCGCCGCTGACCGCCGATCGTCTGGGCGAGCTGGCGCTGGAGGCCGGGATCCCGGCTGGCGTGCTCAACGTGGTGCAGGGCTATGGCGCCACCGCTGGCGACGCGCTGGTACGCCATCATGATGTGCGCGCCGTCTCCTTCACCGGCGGCACCGCCACCGGCCGCAACATTATGAAAAACGCCGGCCTGAAAAAGTACTCCATGGAGCTTGGCGGAAAATCGCCGGTGCTGATTTTTGAAGACGCCGATATCGAGCGCGCGCTCGACGCCGCGCTGTTCACCATTTTCTCGATCAACGGCGAACGCTGCACCGCCGGTTCGCGCATTTTCATTCAGCAGAGTATTTATCCGGAGTTCGTCAAACGCTTCGCCGAGCGCGCCAACCGCCTGCGCGTGGGCGATCCGACCAATCCGAATACCCAGGTCGGCGCGCTGATTAGCAAGCAGCACTGGGAGAAAGTGTCCGGCTACATTCGCCTCGGCATTGAAGAGGGCGCCACCCTGCTGGCCGGCGGCGCGGATAAACCGTCCGACCTGCCGGCGCATCTGAAAGCCGGCAACTTCCTGCGCCCGACGGTGCTGGCGGATGTCGACAACCGTATGCGCGTCGCCCAGGAAGAGATTTTTGGCCCGGTCGCCTGCCTGCTGCCGTTCAAAGACGAAGCGGAAGGGCTGCGCCTGGCGAACGATGTGGAATACGGCCTGGCGTCGTATATCTGGACCCAGGACGTCAGCAAAGTGCTGCGTCTGGCGCGCGGTATTGAAGCCGGGATGGTGTTCGTCAACACCCAGAACGTGCGCGACCTGCGTCAGCCGTTCGGCGGCGTGAAGGCCTCCGGCACCGGCCGCGAAGGCGGCGAGTACAGCTTTGAAGTGTTCGCCGAAATGAAAAACGTCTGCATCTCGATGGGCGACCATCCGATCCCGAAATGGGGAGTCTGATATGGGTAAGTTAGCGTTAGCAGCAAAAATCACTCACGTGCCGTCGATGTATCTGTCTGAGCTGCCGGGGAAAAACCACGGCTGCCGTCAGGGCGCGATCGACGGGCATAAAGAAATTGGCAAGCGCTGCCGTGAAATGGGCGTCGATACCATCATCGTGTTCGATACCCACTGGCTGGTCAACAGCGCCTACCACATCAACTGCGCCGACCATTTTCAGGGCGTCTACACCAGTAACGAACTGCCGCATTTCATTCGCGACATGACCTACGACTACGACGGCAACCCGGAGCTGGGCCAGCTTATCGCCGACGAGGCGGTGAAGCTCGGGGTGCGTGCCAAAGCGCACAATATTCCCAGCCTGAAGCTGGAGTACGGCACCCTGGTGCCGATGCGCTACATGAACAGCGATAAGCACTTCAAGGTGGTATCTATCTCTGCTTTCTGTACCGTTCACGACTTTGCCGATAGCCGCAGGCTGGGCGAAGCGATCCTCAAAGCCATTGAGAAATACGACGGCACCGTGGCGGTGCTGGCCAGCGGTTCGCTGTCGCACCGCTTTATCGACGACCAGCGCGCCGAAGAGGGGATGAACAGCTACACCCGCGAATTTGACCATCAAATGGATGAGCGGGTGGTGAAGCTGTGGCGCGAGGGCAAATTCAAAGAGTTCTGCACCATGCTGCCGGAGTATGCCGACTACTGCTACGGCGAAGGCAACATGCACGACACGGTGATGCTGCTCGGTCTGCTGGGTTGGGATAAATACGACGGCAAAGTGGAGTTTATCACCGAGCTATTCGCCAGCTCCGGTACCGGCCAGGTTAACGCCGTGTTCCCGTTGCCAGCGCAGGCGTAAGGGGGCCCCATGCCGCATTTTATCGCCGAATGTACCGACAACATCCGCGAGCAGGCCGATCTGCCTGGGCTGTTCGCCAAAGTCAACGAGGCGCTGGCCGCCACCGGCATCTTTCCGATCGGCGGGATCCGCAGCCGCGCCCACTGGCTGGATACCTGGCAGATGGCCGACGGCAGGCAGGATTACGCCTTCGTGCATATGACCCTGAAGATCGGCGCCGGGCGCAGCCTGGAGAGCCGTCAGGACGTGGGAGATATGCTGTTCGCGCTGATCAAATCCCACTTCGCGACGCTAATGGAGAGCCGCTATCTGGCGCTGTCGTTCGCCATGGAAGAGCTCGACCCGACGCTGAACTACAAACAAAACAACGTGCACGCGTTATTTAAATAATGTGCAAATTGCCCGGTGGCGCTGCGCTTACCGGGCCTACAACGGCCATGAATTTGTAGGCCGGATAAGCGAAGCGCCATCCGGCAATGCAATGCCACAGGAATCTCTATGCTCGATAAACAGACCCGTACCCTGATTGCCCAGCGGCTGAACCAGGCCGAAAAGCAGCGTGAACAGATCCGCGCGATCTCGCTGGATTATCCGTCGATCACCATTGAGGACGCCTACGCCGTCCAGCGCGAGTGGGTCGAGATGAAGATCGCCGAAGGCCGCGTGCTCAAAGGCCACAAGATCGGCCTGACCTCTAAAGCGATGCAGGCCAGCTCGCAGATCAGCGAGCCGGACTACGGCGCGCTGCTCGACGATATGTTCTTTCACGACGGCAGCGATATTCCCACCGACCGCTTTATCGTGCCGCGTATTGAAGTCGAGCTGGCCTTCGTGCTGGCCAAACCGCTGCGCGGCCCGAACTGCACGCTGTTTGATGTCTACAACGCCACCGACTACGTTATCCCGGCGCTGGAGCTTATCGACGCGCGCTGCCACAACATCGACCCGGAAACCCAGCGTCCGCGCAAAGTGTTCGACACTATCTCCGACAACGCCGCCAACGCCGGGGTGATCCTCGGCGGCCGGCCGATTAAACCGGACGAGCTCGACCTGCGCTGGATCTCCGCCCTGCTGTATCGCAACGGCGTAATTGAAGAGACCGGCGTCGCCGCGGGCGTACTCAATCATCCGGCCAACGGCGTGGCCTGGCTGGCCAACAAGCTGGCGCCGTACGATGTCCAGCTCGAAGCCGGGCAGATTATCCTCGGCGGCTCCTTCACCCGCCCGGTCCCGGCGCGCAAGGGCGATACCTTCCACGTCGACTACGGCAACATGGGCGCCATCAGCTGCCGGTTTGTTTGAGGAGAGCAACATGAACAACGCATTTAAAGAGGCGCTCAAGGCCGGGCGTCCGCAAATCGGCCTGTGGCTTGGACTGTGCAGCAGCTACAGCGCCGAACTGCTGGCCGGCGCGGGCTTCGACTGGCTGCTGATCGACGGCGAACACGCGCCCAACAATGTACCAACGGTGCTGACCCAGCTGCAGGCCATTGCGCCCTACCCCAGCCAGCCGGTGGTGCGTCCGTCGTGGAACGATCCGGTGCAGATCAAACAGCTGCTGGATGTCGGCGCGCAAAGCCTGCTGGTGCCGATGGTGCAGAATGCCGAAGAGGCGCGGCTGGCGGTCAGAGCCACCCGCTATCCGCCAGCCGGCATTCGCGGCGTCGGCAGCGCGCTGGCCCGCGCCTCACGCTGGAATCGTGTCCCGGATTATATCCACCAGGCCAATGACGCCATGTGCGTGCTGGTACAGATTGAGACTCGCGAAGCGCTGAAAAATCTGCCGCAGATCCTCGATGTCGACGGGGTAGATGGTGTGTTTATCGGCCCGGCGGATCTCAGCGCTGATATGGGCCACGGCGGCAATCCGCAGCACCCGGAAGTGCAGGCCGCCATTGAAGATGCCATCCAGCAAATCCGTCAGGCCGGTAAAGCGCCGGGGATCCTGATGGCTAATGAACAGCTGGCGAAACGCTATCTCGAACTGGGCGCGCTGTTCGTCGCCGTCGGCGTCGATACCACCCTGCTGGCCCGCGGCGCAGAAGCGCTGGCGGCCCGGTTTACCCACAACGCAACCACCACAACCGATAACAATAAATCCGTCTATTGAACGGATAATGTGGAGCGCAACATGACTACCTCTACCCTGCAACACAATGATAATAAAGCCGTTGAAGTAGAACACCGAGTGATCAAAAAGCTGTTCCGCCGCCTGATTACCTTCCTGTTTGTTCTCTTTGTTTTCTCATTTTTGGATCGAATTAATATCGGCTTTGCCGGTCTGACGATGGGTAAAGATCTCGGCCTGACCTCCACCATGTTCGGCCTGGCGGCGACGCTGTTCTACGTCACCTACGTGCTGTGCGGGATCCCCAGCAATATCATGCTGGCGAAAGTTGGCGCGCGCCGCTGGATCGCCGGGATCATGGTGGTCTGGGGGATCGCCTCGACCTGCACCATGTTCGCCACCAGCCCGCATACGCTGTACATCCTGCGCATGCTGGTCGGCATCGCCGAGGCTGGTTTTCTGCCGGGGATCCTCGTCTATCTGACCTGGTGGTTCCCGGCCTACCATCGCGCCCGCGCCAACGCCCTGTTTATGATCGCCATGCCGGTGACCATGATGCTCGGCTCGATACTTTCCGGCTATATTCTGGCGCTCGACGGCCTGTGGAACCTGAAAGGCTGGCAATGGCTATTTCTGCTGGAAGGCCTGCCGTCGGTGGTGCTCGGCGTCGTCACCTGGTTCTTCCTCAACGACACGCCGGATAAAGCCAACTGGCTGGATAACGAAGAGAAACAGGCGCTGATGGCGATGATCGATCGCGAACGGGAACATGCGGCGATCGTCCCGGCTTCGCCGCGTTCCACGCTGCGCGAAGTACTGACGCCAGCGGTGCTGATGTATACCCTCGCCTACTTCTGCCTGACCAATACCCTCAGCGCCATTAATATCTGGACGCCGCAGATCCTGCAGAGCTTCAACACCGGTAGCAGCAACATCATGATTGGCCTGCTGGCGGCGATCCCGCAGTTCTGCACTATTTTCGGCATGATCTGGTGGAGCCGCCGATCCGACCGCCGCAAAGAGCGCAAGATGCATACCATCCTGCCCTACCTGTTCGCCGCGGCGGGTTGGCTGCTGGCTTCGGCAACGCACCACAGCCTGATCCAACTGATCGGCATTATTATGGCTTCGGTGGGATCCTTTACCGCGATGGCCATTTTCTGGACCACCCCGGATCGGGTGATCAGCCTGCAGTCGCGCGCGGTGGCGTTGGCGGTGATCAACGCTATCGGCAACGTCGGCTCTGCCGTCAGCCCGCTGTTGATCGGCATTTTGCGCGATACCACCGGCAGCTTTAGCTCCGGGCTGTGGTTTGTCGCCGGATTACTGATCGTCGGCGCGCTGGTGCTTACCCGCATTCCAATGAGCCAGCGTGAGGACGCCGCCGCCGCGCCGGGATTAGCGGCGCAAAAAGGCCACTAAGGAGCGGGTATGTGCCAGCATTCAATCGCCAACATCGACATCAATAAAGATTACGACGAGAGTCTGGGCACCGAAGAGGTGCACTACCAGTCGTTCTCCCGCATGGCGGCCTTTTTTGGCCGCGACATGCAGGCGCATCGCCACGACCGCTATTTCCAGATGCACTACCTTGATACCGGACAGATTGAGCTGCAGCTTGATGACCATCGCTATTCGGTGCAGGCGCCGCTGTTTGTGATAACGCCGCCCTCGGTACCGCACGCCTTTATTACCGAGTCCGATAGCGATGGCCATGTGTTGACGGTCCATGAGGAGCTGATCTGGCCGCTGCTGGAGGTGCTTTATCCCGGCACGCGGGAGACCTTCGGCCTGCCGGGGATCTGCCTGTCGCTGGCGGATAAACCCGACGAGCTGGCGGCGCTGGCCCACTACTGGCAGCTGATTCGCCGGGAATCTACCGCCCAGTTGCCGGGGCGGGAGCATACCCTGGCGCTACTGGCGCAGGCGGTCTTTACCCTGCTGCTGCGTAACGCAAAGCTCGACGATCACGCCGCCAGTGGGATGCGCGGCGAGCTGAAGCTATTCCAGCGCTTTAACCAGATGATCGACAGCCACTACCATCAGCACTGGACGGTACCGGATTACGCCAGGGAGCTGCATCTGACCGAATCGCGGTTGACCGATATCTGTCGCCGCTTTGCCAACCGTTCGCCGAAGCGGCTGATATTCGACCGCCAGCTGCGCGAGGCAAAGCGGCTACTGCTGTTTTCCGATAGCGCGGTCAATGAGATAGCCTGGCAACTGGGGTTTAAAGATCCCGCCTATTTCGCGCGCTTTTTTAGCCGCCAGGTCGGCTGCTCGCCCAGCAGCTACCGGGCGCAAAAAGTACCGGTGTCGTAATTCGCCGCTGGCGCGGCGCTTACGGGGCTGCGGTTCACAGGGCGGCTCAGCGCCGCGTTGCCCGCCAAACGCTGCCGAGATCACAAAATTCACTCCCGCCTGAAAAGTACCCGTCGTTGTCGCAAACGTCCCTTCACGGCAAGCGCAATAACCGCTTCAATTGAACAACAAAAACAAAACATAAATTTAACATCGCATTCCGATTAATACTGAAGAGGTCACCTATGAAACCTGAAGATTTCCGCGCCGACGCGAAACGCCCGTTAACTGGCGAAGAGTATTTAAAAAGCCTGCAGGATGGCCGCGAAATTTATATCTACGGCGAGCGCGTGAAAGACGTCACCACGCATCCGGCCTTCCGTAATGCCGCGGCCTCCGTCGCTCAGCTGTACGATGCGCTGCACAAACCGGAGATGCAGGATTCCCTGTGCTGGGGCACCGATACCGGCAGCGGCGGCTACACCCATAAATTCTTCCGCGTGGCGAAAAGCGCCGACGATCTGCGCCAGCAGCGCGACGCCATCGCCGAATGGTCGCGCTTAAGCTACGGCTGGATGGGCCGCACCCCAGACTACAAAGCCGCCTTCGGCTGCGCGCTGGGCGCCAACCCGGCGTTTTACGGCCAGTTCGAGCAGAACGCCCGCAACTGGTACACCCGCATTCAGGAAACCGGCCTGTACTTTAACCACGCTATCGTCAACCCGCCGATTGACCGCCACAAGCCAGCTGATGAAGTGAAGGATGTCTACATCAAGCTGGAAAAAGAGACCGATGCCGGGATCATCGTCAGCGGCGCGAAAGTGGTCGCCACCAACTCGGCGCTGACCCACTACAACATGATCGGCTTCGGCTCCGCACAGGTGATGGGCGAGAACCCGGACTTCGCGCTGATGTTCGTCGCGCCGATGGATGCCGAAGGCGTCAAGCTTATCTCCCGCGCCTCCTATGAGATGGTCGCCGGCGCGACCGGATCGCCGTACGACTATCCGCTTTCCAGCCGTTTCGACGAGAACGACGCGATTCTGGTAATGGATAAGGTGCTGATCCCCTGGGAGAACGTGCTGATTTACCGCGACTTTGACCGCTGCCGTCGCTGGACCATGGAAGGTGGTTTCGCCCGCATGTACCCGCTGCAGGCCTGCGTGCGCCTGGCGGTAAAACTGGACTTTATCACCGCCCTGCTGAAACGTTCTCTGGAATGTACCGGCACCCTCGAATTCCGCGGCGTGCAGGCCGACCTTGGCGAAGTGGTGGCGTGGCGCAACATGTTCTGGGCGCTGAGCGATTCCATGTGCTCGGAAGCGACGCCGTGGGTCAACGGCGCATGGCTGCCGGATCACGCCGCGCTGCAGACCTATCGCGTAATGGCGCCGATGGCCTACGCCAAGATCAAGAACATCATCGAGCGTAACGTCACCAGCGGCCTGATTTATCTGCCGTCCAGCGCCCGCGATCTGAACAACCCGCAGATCGACCAGTATCTGGCGAAGTACGTGCGCGGCTCCAACGGTATGGATCACGTTGAACGTATCAAGATCCTCAAACTGATGTGGGACGCCATCGGCAGCGAATTCGGCGGCCGCCATGAACTGTATGAGATCAACTACTCCGGTAGCCAGGATGAGATTCGCCTGCAGTGTCTGCGCCAGGCGCAGAGCTCCGGCAATATGGACAAGATGATGGCGATGGTCGACCGCTGCCTGTCCGAGTACGACCAGAACGGCTGGACGGTGCCGCATCTGCACAATAACGCTGATATCAACATGTTGGATAAGCTGCTGAAGTAATTCGCAGCGGGAGGTCATAATGCAATTAGATGAACAACGCCTGCGTTTTCGCGATGCCATGGCCAGCCTGTCGGCTGCGGTTAACGTTGTCACCACCGCAGGCGAAGCCGGCCGCTGCGGCATTACCGCCACGGCGGTATGCTCGGTGACGGATACGCCGCCATCGGTGATGGTTTGTATCAACGCCAACAGCGCGATGAACCCGGTGTTTCAGGGTAACGGCAAGTTGTGCATCAACGTGCTGAACCACGAACAGGAAATCATGGCCCGTCATTTCGCCGGGATGACCGGGGTGACGATGGAAGAGCGGTTTGCCCTCAGCGGCTGGCAGCAGGGCGCGCTCGGGCAGCCGGTGCTGAAAGGTTCGCTGGCCAGTCTCGAAGGCGAGATTAGCCAGGTGCAAACCATTGGTACCCACCTGGTGTATCTGGTGGAGATCCGCAATATTACCCTGAGCCCGCAAGGGCACGGCCTGATTTACTTTAAACGCCGTTTCCACCCGGTGATGATGGAAATGGAAGTCGCAGTCTAAAATCCGCGCCCAGGTTTACTTATCGCCCGATACGTAAACCTGGCGCTTAATATGCGTCATCTCACCCGCCAGCCTTATTCAACAGCGCGACATGAAGCCCAATCAAAACGTCCACCGCCGCGGAAATTTTGTTCCCGGTAGTCAGCAGGTAATGTTAAGTGCCAGCCTTTTCGCCTGGCGGTACAGGCAATAACCGGAAATTGCGAATAATCTATAGCGTCATGAATAAATTGTTGTTTACCTATATTTGTTAAAAAAGCGTCTCCCCGATTCCAGATGGCTTTTTTTAACTTGATATTCCAGGTCTGATAGCTTTCACCAGCAATTGTATAACCTTCACCTTCAGGCGCTTTTTTGGTCCAGTCAATCTCGCCGCCATCGTATAAATATTGCCATACAGCATAGCGTTCAAGGGTAAACTGGCTGGGTAAAGTATTGACATTTTTAGAATCGATTTTATCGAGTAATTGCGGATTCGCTAACAGTAGCGCCATGGCTTTATGCATGTAACCCAACATAATATCGGGATGTTCGGGCACTCCCTCTTCTGCTTCAAACAAAGAGATATAAGCGAGATAGAGCGCATCATCACGCACTTTTTGACCGTTCGCCGCGGCGTTGGCGACGATTTTCGCCGCCCGATATTGTAAACTTCCCCAGGATTCCTCACCGCTAACAGGCCTGTAGCGATTATTGTATTTTTCTCCCGTCAGGTAGCCCTGAGCTGCATTTAAATCGTTAGCGTTTAACGCCGATTTAGCGCGCTGATGGTCCGATAAGGTCATTATATTGCGCCCCGTATTTCTGGCAATATAATACGACTGACGACAATCAGAAAGGATCATAACCTTAATGACCATGGCAATACTTCTAAAAAAAATCTTATATATTCTCACCGTTAAGTCCTTTAATTTATTTATAAATATAATGTTTGGAAACTTGTCTCGGTTCGATGTATAGCAAAACGGTTACCCGACCTTTTTTATAAGTACGTTGCCAGGTTGAACAGTTTTTTATTTTATTCAGATCTAATCTTTTATTATACCACTCCTGCTGTTTTGCAATGCAGGCGGAAAGACTTTGATAGAATTTCCCTTTTTCTGCAATGAACTCTTCTTTGATTGTCGCTGGCCCATATTCTCGATCAAGAACCTTAACTTCCTCATTATATAAGGCGAGTGCTTCCCGGCCATCATCAACTTTATAGGCCTGCTGACTGGAATCAACATCAGCGCTAACAAAAACACTTTTCAGCCCTTTATTCTTATCAAAATAAAGCTTCATCTCCTGATATTTCAACGCCCCCACTTCCTGGGGAGTCAGCGTTGAGATAATCAGATCCGGGTCTTTTCCGGCATAATTGATATCTGATACCTCCAGAGAATATAAAGGCGTGTTTCTGGCCTCATCGTAACTCATCCCCCAGCGCAAATTATAAGGGGCTGCCGGCTCATCAACAGCCTGATGTATCTCTCTTGCATGAGCATATGTTAAGTAAAAAGCACTGGCGATGATCATTATCTTTACAAATTTCATAACTCGAATTCCCTTTGTTAAACGCTATCCATACGACATGGCAAAGTCAGCATAATATCAAAATACCTCTACTTGAAATAAAGATAGTGATCTGCGGGTGATAAAAATCGTTATCCTCAGTTTGAAAGCATATCTTTGAGATGCGCAGAATAATATTGTGAGCTTAATCACACATTTACGCGCTCTCGTACTCATATCTAACCGCTTACCCCCGCAAGTAACCGCTTAACCCCCTATACAACCACTCACCGATTTACCCAACTTTACGCGCGCGCTGTTCTGGCAAGATCGGAGGCAGCCTAGCTAATCAATACCTCCATCAACCCTTACTTAAAACCAGACGGCTTCGGCCAATTATTCATCTAATTAACGCCAGGTTTTACTATGGATACCAAAAAACTATTCAAGCACATACCCTGGGTGGTTCTCGGAATCATCGGGGCATTTTGCCTCTCAGTCGTCGCCCTGCGCCGCGGTGAGCACGTCAGCGCCCTGTGGATCGTCGTCGCATCGGTTTCTGTGTACCTCGTCGCCTACCGTTATTACAGCCTGTACATCGCGCAGAAGGTGATGAAGCTTGACCCGACGCGCTCCACGCCGGCGGTCATTAATAACGATGGCCTGAACTATGTGCCAACCAACCGCTACGTGCTGTTTGGCCACCACTTTGCCGCGATCGCCGGCGCTGGCCCGCTGGTTGGCCCGGTACTGGCCGCGCAGATGGGCTATCTGCCGGGCACCCTGTGGCTGCTGGCCGGCGTGGTGCTGGCGGGCGCGGTACAGGACTTCATGGTGCTGTTTATCTCCTCGCGGCGTAACGGCGCCTCGCTGGGCGAGATGATTAAACAGGAGATGGGGCCGGTTCCGGGCTCTATCGCCCTGTTCGGCTGCTTCCTGATTATGATCATCATCCTCGCGGTGCTGGCGCTCATCGTGGTGAAAGCGCTGGCGGAAAGCCCGTGGGGCGTGTTTACCGTCTGCTCGACGGTGCCTATCGCCCTGTTTATGGGGATCTACATGCGCTTCCTGCGCCCAGGCCGCGTCGGTGAAGTGTCGGTTATCGGTATCGTGCTGCTGGTGGCCTCTATCTGGTTCGGCGGCGTGATTGCCCACGACCCGTACTGGGGCCCGGCGTTGACCTTTAAAGATACCACTATCACCTTTACCCTGATTGGCTACGCGTTCATTTCCGCGCTGCTGCCGGTATGGCTGATTCTGGCGCCGCGCGATTATCTGGCCACCTTCCTGAAAATCGGCGTAATCGTCGGCCTGGCGCTGGGGATCGTTATCCTCAACCCGGACCTGAAAATGCCGGCAGTGACCCAGTACATTGATGGTACCGGTCCGCTGTGGAAAGGCGCGCTGTTCCCGTTCCTGTTTATCACCATCGCCTGCGGCGCGGTCTCCGGCTTCCATGCGCTGATCGCCTCCGGCACCACGCCGAAGCTGCTGGCCAACGAAACCGATGCCCGCTTTATTGGCTACGGCGCGATGCTGATGGAATCCTTTGTTGCAGTCATGGCGCTGGTCGCCGCCTCGATTATCGAACCGGGCCTTTATTTCGCGATGAACACCCCGCCGGCAGGCCTGGGCATCGTCATGCCGAACCTGCATGAAATGGGCGGTGAAAACGCGGCGATGATCGCAGCGCAGTTGAAAGAAGTCACCGTCCACGCGGCGGCGACCGTCAGCTCCTGGGGCTTTGTGATTTCACCTGAGCAGATCCTGCAGACGGCGAAAGATATCGGCGAACCTTCGGTACTGAACCGCGCTGGCGGCGCGCCGACGCTGGCCGTCGGTATCGCCCACGTATTCCATAAAATCATCCCGATGGCGGATATGGGCTTCTGGTACCACTTCGGTATCCTGTTTGAAGCGCTGTTTATCCTCACCGCGCTGGATGCGGGTACCCGCGCAGGCCGCTTTATGCTGCAGGATCTGTTGGGTAACTTCGTGCCGTTCCTGAAAAAAACCGACTCGCTGGTCGCCGGGATTATCGGTACCGCCGGCTGCGTCGGGCTGTGGGGCTACCTGCTGTATCAGGGCGTGGTCGACCCGCTGGGCGGCGTGAAGAGCCTGTGGCCGCTGTTCGGGATCTCTAACCAGATGCTGGCCGCCGTGGCGCTGGTGCTTGGCACCGTGGTGCTGGTCAAGATGCAGCGCACCAAATATATCTGGGTCACCGTTATCCCGGCGGCATGGCTGCTGCTGTGCACCACCTGGGCGCTGGGCCTGAAGCTGTTCAGCAGCAACCCGCAGATGGAAGGCTTCTTCTTTATGGCTCAGCAGTATAAAGAGAAGATTGCCGCCGGCGGCGAGCTGACCGCGCAGCAGATCGCCAACATGAACCATATCGTGGTCAACAACTACACCAACGCCGGCCTGAGTATTCTGTTCCTGGTGGTGGTGTACAGCATCATCTTCTACGGCATCAAAACCTGGCTCAATGTCCGCAACAATAAGGTGCGTACCGACAAAGAGACTCCGTACGTGCCGGTACCGGAAGGCGGCGTGAAGACCTCGTCACATCATTAACCCTGATGCCGGATAGCGCTACGCGTATCCGGCCTACCAAAAGCGCATTAACGTAGGCCGGATATGGCGCTAGCCGCCATCCGGCTTTATTCGTTATCTGGAACTTATAATGTTTGGTAACTTAGGTCAGGCAAAAAAATATCTCGGTCAGGCGGCAAAAATGCTGATTGGCATTCCGGATTACGACAACTACGTCACGCATATGCAAACCAACCATCCGGATCAGCCGTACATGACTTATGAAGAATTCTTCCGCGAACGTCAGCAGGCCCGCTACGGCGGCGACGGCAAAGGCGGCGTACGCTGCTGTTAATGGAGGCAATAATGGCACCGATTGCAGTCACCCTACTCACCGGTTTTCTCGGCGCAGGAAAAACCACCCTCCTGCGCCATATCCTCAATGAGCAGCACGGTTTCAAAATCGCCGTGATTGAAAACGAATTCGGCGAAGTCTCCGTTGACGATCAGCTGATCGGCGACCGCGCCACGCAGATTAAAACCCTGACCAACGGCTGTATCTGCTGTACACGCTCCAACGAACTGGAAGACGCCCTGCTCGATCTCCTCGACAGTCGCGATCGCGGCGAAATCGAGTTTGACCGGCTGGTGATTGAATGCACCGGCATGGCCGACCCGGGGCCGATTATCCAGACCTTTTTCTCCCATCAGGTGCTCTGCGAGCGCTATCTGCTGGACGGCGTGATCGCCCTGGTTGACGCCGTCCATGCCGACCAGCAGATGGATCAGTTCACCATCGCCCAGTCGCAGGTCGGCTACGCGGACCGGATCCTGTTAACCAAAACCGACGTCGCCGGCGACACCGAAAAGCTGCGTGAACGGCTGGCGCGCATTAACGCGCGGGCGCCGATTTATACCGTCATTCACGGCGATATCGATTTAAGCCAGTTGTTTAACACCAGCGGTTTTATGCTGGAAGAGAAGGTTGTCAGCGCCACACCGCGCTTTCATTTTGTGGCAGAAAAACAGAATGACGTCTCGTCGATTGTGGTCGAGCTCGACTATCCGGTGGATATCAGTGAAGTTTCACGGGTAATGGAAAATCTGCTGCTCTCCTTCGCCGAGCAATTGATGCGTTATAAAGGCATGCTGTGGATCGACGGCGAGCCAAATCGCCTGCTGTTCCAGGGCGTGCAGCGCCTCTACAGCGCCGACTGGGATCGCCCGTGGGGCGATGAAACGCCGCACAGCACGCTGGTGTTTATCGGCATTCAGTTGCCGGAAGAGGAAATTCGCGCGGCGTTTGCCGGGTTACGACGCTAACCTGCCCGCCTGCGCCCTAAGGCGCAGGCCCCCTTCTCTCTGAGACCTCGTCAAAAACAGGGACCAAACGTCGGCAGCGCGTCGAAAAATGTAAAGCAACGTTTTAATAAGTAACAGTAGAAACATTTTTGGAAATTATAAGAAACTGAATGAATAGGCCCCTTAATAATTAATGACTGCTCTGTTCAGTTTCTGTTTAGCCCACCAATTAAACCACGGCTAAACAGGCTAAATTTGATGATTGACCTCGCCGTAACCCAACGTCATTACAACATTTTCAAAACACCTTCCTGACAAAACCAGCATAAAAAATCGACGCAAGTCACATTTGCAGAGGTAAACATCGCTTGTTAAGGTGCCCTCAGACAACTTTATTGACGAGGAGTAAACCATGAGAAAGCTTAACATCCTTATTCTTGCAGCCCTGACCGCGGTCTCTGGTTCCGCCATGGCGGTGGGGTTTACCGTTGAACAGGGTAAAAACTTCACTAATCTGAATATGGAAATGGGTAAATCCTCTTCTGGCCTGTACGCCGAAAGCCACTGGCTGAAGAATACCGATGATGGTAGCCAGACCGGCGGCGTGGGCGCGGGTTACAACCTGGAAGTGGGCCCGGTGATGCTCAACGCCGGCGCGAAAGCCATCTACCTCGGGCCGAAAAAAGGCGATAACGGCGTCGCGTTTCCGGTCGGCGGCGGAGTGAACGTGGCCCTGACCGATAGCATCCACGTGTTTGGCGAAGGGTATGTCGCGCCGGATGGTCTGAACAACAGCGTGAAAAACTATGTTGAAGCGAACGGCGGCGTGAGCTGGTCTCCGATTGGTCCAGTGACGTTGAAAGTGGGTTACCGCCATGTGAGCGTTGACGGTAAAGAGGGTCGCCCGAACCACACCCTGATTGATGGCGCCTATGTGGGCGGCGGGGTCACCTTCTGATTATGGTCAACGCCCCGCGATAAAGTTAAGGTGCGCTGAGCATTAGCCATAAAAAAACCTGCCGAATGGCAGGTTTTTTTATGGCCGGGTCATAGGCTTAGCGGCGCACCACCACCAGCTTCTGGTTCACAAACTCTTTGATGCCGAGATCGGAGAGCTCCCGACCGTAACCGGAACGCTTCACGCCGCCAAACGGCAGCTCCGGCGCGGTATCGGTGAGCCAGTTGATATAAACCATTCCGGTTTCAATGGCGGAGGCCATCCGTTTGGCGCGTTCGATATCCTGACTGAACACCGCGCCGCCCAGACCATAGTGGGAATCATTGGCCAGCTGGATTGCCTCCTCATCGTTTTTCACCACGTAGATCTGCGCCACCGGGCCAAAGAACTCTTCGAAGTACGCCGGATTATCACGGGTGATACCGGTCAAAATTGTGGGTTCAAAGAAATTGCCTTCTCGAGCCACCGCTTTGCCGCCCAGATGCAGCTTAGCGCCATTTTTCACCGCCTCGTCCACCTGTTTGCTTAGGGTATCCAGCGCATCTTTGGAAGAGAGCGGCCCCAGCGTGGTGCTTTCATCCAGCGGATCGCCGATTTTCACCTGGCGAAACGCCTCGCTAAATTTTGTCAGGAACGCATCCGCGATATTTTCGTGCAGGATAAAGCGCTTGGCAGCGGTACACACCTGGCCGGCGTTGTTCAGCCGCGCCTGGACGCCGATTTTCACCGCGCGCTCCAGGTCGGCATCGTCCAGCACGACAAACACATCATTGCCGCCCAGTTCCAGCGTTGATTTCTTAATATGCTTCGCCGCCTGCGCCGCCACCACGCTGCCGGCTTTCTCCGACCCCGTTAGCGCCGCGCCCTGCACGCGATCGTCGGCGATAATCTTCGCCACCTGATCCTGGGAGATAAACAGGTTAGTCCACGCCCCCTCCGGAGCACCGGCCTCACGCACCAGATGGGCAAAGGTCTCCGCGCAGTGCGGCACAATGCTGGCGTGTTTGGCGATAACCGGGTTACCGGCCGCCAGGTTTGGCGCAAGGACGCGCATCAGCTGGTAATAGGGGAAGTTCCACGGCTCCACCGCCAGTAAGACGCCAATGGGATGGTGCTCAACCCAGGCTTCACCCAGTTCGGAGGGATACTTCACCGGCGCCAGGAACGATTTGGCGTTATCGGCGTAATAGCGGGCGATCTGCGCGCAAAGTTTCACTTCGCCGCGGCTCTGCTTAATGAGTTTCCCCATCTCCTGGCTAGCGATTTTTGCCAGCTCCTCCGCCCGGCTATCGATCAGATCCGCCAGCTTATGCAGTACCGCCAGCCGCGGTTCAATATCGCCTTTTGCCCAGGCAGAATGGTAGAGCGCATCCGCCTGCTGCAGCGCCGCCTCCACATCCGCATCGCTGTGCGCCGGGTACGTTTTAATAAGCTGATTGTTCGCAGGATTCACCGTCTGATAGGCCATATCGCATGTCTCCTTGTTATCGCTACTAAGGCAGTCAAAAATGCCGTTAAGGATATTAAGGGTAGTCGAGATGGCTGGCGATGCGGGTAAAGTTAGGTATATCCGGAATATTCCATAAAGAGGCTAACCGGGGCGACCGTCAGTCCGCCCCGGCGTTATCAATGCGCCAGCGCGGCGATCTCGTCGGCGGTCAGGCCGGTGATTTTCACCACCGTCTCGCGGGCAATGCCGTCGGCCAGCATCCTCTGGGCAATGCGCAGCGCCTCGGCATGCTGTCCTTCACGCTTGCCTTTTCTGCGGCCCACTTCCTGTAATCTTTCAGCAATAGTCATCAATCTCTCCCTGTGCTGAGGAACCCGTTGCGCCACTTCGTGGATAAACCGGCCAAAGCGGCGCGCGTTGCCAGTCTGCAGCAGATAATTAAACAGCGTTTTTAGCTGTCTGTCATTAGCGTCCCCGCTAAGTAAAATCGTCGTCAGTTGCTCAACAATGCCCATTAAATCGCGCTGGCGAATATGCTTCTGTATCAGCTCGAGTAATGCCACGCGCCGGTGGCGAACGATCTCATCGTCGGGGATCACCGTGACATCCACCAGCGGAAAGGGCGAGATATAAAGCTCACTCGCCAGCTGTGGATCGGCAAAACAGTCCAGCCAGTTGAGTGACCACGGGTATGGCGTGGTCGCTCCGTGATAGAACAGCATCGGCACCACCAGCGGCAGTTTTGTATGACCGCCATCAAGATGGCGCTGCATCGCGGCGATGGCGTAGCGCATCAGGCGGAAGGCCATCTGCGCATCCGGCGAGCTCTGATGTTCGATAACCACATAAATGTAGCCCTCGCCAGAGGCGGTTTTGAGTGACCACAGCACATCGGAGTACCAGGCCCGCAGGCTCTCCTCGATAAAGCTTGCCGACTCCAGCTGTAAGGTATCGAGGTCGCAGCGCTGACGCAGCGCAGGCGGTAGATGGATCGCCAGAAAATCGCGCGCGGTGTCGGCCTGAGTGAGGAACTGTTTAAACACCGCATCATGCGGCGTCGAGGTGGTGCCCTTTGCCATCGGCTCATCCCTGCCTGCTTATCCTGCAGGGACTCTACCTCCCATGAATGTCTCTGGCACCCCCGGAAACCGGGATTTTACATTCCGCTACGAAAACATATTTCCCCGGACTGCAAGCGTGACATCCTTTTTCGACGCGGTACGCAAATCCAGGCGGGCGACAGCCTCGGCGCAGCATGCTATAAACGGCTTATCCCCGCAGCAAAGGCCAAAGCAGTGAACCATACCCGAGATATTCCCCAAACCTTCTGGCGAGACGATCGTCTGCCGTGGCTGGAGCTGCGCAGCACCCGGCGCAGCCGCCGGGCCTATAAGCGCCACAGCCACCCCCAGCTTTCCGTAGGGGCGATTATCGAGGGGGAAACGCGCTGCCTGTGCGCTGGCCAGGAGTACCTGCTGCAACCCGGGGATCTGATCGTGATCCCGCCGCACGCGCCGCATAGCTGTAATCCGCTGCATGGCAGGCCGCGCAGCTATCACATGCTTTACCTGGACGCGACATGGTGCCACGCGCAGCGCCCGGATATTCCCCCTGGCGCCAGTATCACCTCGCCGCAGCCGCTGCTGCGCGACAGCCCTCTCTTTGCCAGTTTCCAGCAGGTTGTCGCCCTGATGAGCCGCGGGAGCCTTGAACAACTGCCCGCCCGGCTGGCGCAACTCCTGCACGCGCTGCCGCTGTGCGCCGCCGCGCCGCAGGCGCCACATCACGCCAGCGCCCTGCTGTTTCAGCGCCTGGCGATGGATCTGCCGGCGTCGCCGTCGCTGGATAAGCTGGCCCACGACAGCGCGCTTCGTAAAGAGACCGTTATCCGCGCCGTGAAACAAGATACCGGCCTGACGCCTGCCAGTTTGATCAACATGGCGCGCATCGAATATGCGAAAACGCGCTTACGCGCCGGGGATCCTATCGCCGACGTTGGCTATCAGGCTGGCTTTGCCGATCAGAGCCATTTCCATAAAACCTTTGTCAGCTATACCGCCGCCACGCCGCGGCAGTATGCGCAAAGCAGATCAATATCTGACAATAAGTAATACGCCACCTGGCGTAGGGTGGCCTCTGCACCATTATCGAGGCCACTATGCATACCTTATCGACGCTCTTTCCCGCCGCCTTCCCGGCGTTAGCCCTGTCCCACTTTGTCGCTCTGCTCAGTCCGGGCCCTGATTTTTTTCTGCTGGTCGGCTACGCCGTGCGCTACCGGATCCGCGGCAGCATCGGATTGTGTCTCGGCATCGCCGCAGGCAATGCGCTGTATATTGTGCTCGCCATCGTCGGCTGGGGGCTTCTGCGCCAGGCGCCGCTGCTTTTTTTGCTCATCGAACTGCTGGGGGCGGGCTATTTATTGTGGATTGGCAGCCTGCTGATACGCAGCCGTCCCGCGACGCTGGCGATGGAGAGCGTTCGCGCAGCGCGTCCGGGGTTCGGCAGGCAGCTGCTGCTGGGGCTGGGGTCATCGCTGCTCAACCCCAAAAACGCCCTGTTTTATCTGGCGCTGATGACTTCCCTGCTCGGGCCGGCTGTGACCCTGCTTCAGCAAACGGTGAGCGGGCTGTGGATGGTCAGCGTGGTGTTCTTCTGGGATTTACTGCTGGTGAGCGCGATTGCGCTGCCGCAGATACAGCGCCGCCTGGGCGCCATCGTCTGGCGAGTCGAGCGGGCGGCGGGGGCGATCCTGATGCTCTTCGGCCTGGGGATTATCTGGCGATTTTTGCACGACCTCGCCGTCAGGCTATATGCTTAAGCATATGGAAAAACTCGCTGAACTGAAACGCGCCAAACTGCTGGCGCTGTCGCTGCTGCTGATTGCAGCCGCCATTTTTATCACTACCCTCGCGCTACCACCGTCGCCCTGGGTCGGTGCGCTAAAAGCTATTTCCGAAGCGGCGATGGTCGGGGCGCTGGCCGACTGGTTTGCGGTCGTGGCTCTGTTTCGCCGTATTCCGCTGCCCTTTGTCGCCCGCCATACGGCGATTATTCCGCGCAATAAAGACCGCATCGCCGACAACCTCGGCCGCTTTGTCGAGGAAAAGTTCCTTGATACCCCGTCGCTGGTCGCGCTGATCCGCCGCTATCAGCCAGCCCTGATGCTCGGCAACTGGTTCAGCCAGCCGGAGAACGCCCGACGGGTCGGCCAGCACCTGCTGCAGGTGATGAGCGGTTTTCTCGAACTGACCGATGACGCGCGCATTCAACGTCTGCTGCGACGCGCGGTGCATAAGGCTATCGATAAGGTCGACCTGACGCAGACCAGCGCCATGATGCTGGAGGGACTGACCCGCGACAATCGCCATCAAAAGCTGCTCGATTCGCTGATAAACCAACTGATTGCCCTGCTGCAGCGCGACAGCTCCCGCGCCTTTATCGCCCGCGGCATCGTACACTGGCTGGAGACCGAACACCCGCTGAAGGCCAAACTCCTACCCACCGAGTGGCTCGGCGAGCACAGCGCTGAGATGGTCACCGACGCGGTGAATACCCTGCTGGACGAGGTGACTCACGACCGTACGCATCAGATCCGTCAGACTTTTGACCGCGCCGTGCAAAAGCTTATCGATAACCTGAAATCCGACCCGGATATGGCGCAGAAGGCCGATAACATCAAAGCCTGGCTAAAAAATGATGAGACCTTTAACCACTATCTTGGCGAAGTATGGGGCGACCTGCGCGGCTGGGTAAAAAACGATATCAGCAGCGACGACTCACGTATTAAGCAGCGTATCGCCGAGGCGGGGCAGTGGTTCGGTGAAACCTTACTCCGCGACGACGCGCTGCGCGAATCGCTTAACGAACACCTGGAGCAGGCGGCGCACCGGGTGGCGCCGGAGTTCGCCGCCTTCCTCACCCGCCATATCAGCGACACAGTGAAGAGCTGGGACGCCCGCGATATGTCGCGGCAGATCGAGCTCAATATCGGTAAAGATCTGCAGTTCATCCGCATCAACGGTACCCTGGTGGGGGGAACCATCGGCCTGTTGTTGTGGCTGCTCTCGCAGATCCCCTCGCTGCTGCATCTGCATATTGGTTAGCAATGATACTATCCGAACAATAGCGCTGATAAATATTCCACAGGGAGGGCGAGATGATGCACAGGATTTCCCACTGGCTGAGCCGACACGCCGCCGCGCTGTTCTTCCCGGCGGCGTTAATTCTGTATGATTTTTCCGCTTATCTCACTACCGATCTGATCCAGCCGGGGATCCTGCACGTGGTGCGGGATTTCAATGCTGATGTGGCGCTGGCTCCGGCCTCGGTGAGCCTGTATATGGCCGGCGGCATGGCGCTACAGTGGCTGCTGGGGCCGCTCTCTGACCGGATAGGACGGCGTCCGGTGCTGCTCACCGGCGCGCTGATTTTCACCCTCGCATGCCTGGCGACCCTGTTCACCACCTCCATGACGCAGTTCCTGATTGCCCGCTTCGTGCAGGGCACCAGCATCTGCTTTATCGCCACCGTCGGCTACGTCACCGTACAGGAGGCCTTTGAGGAAAAAAGGTCGATCAGGCTGATGGCAGTGATCACCTCCGTCGTGCTGGTGGCGCCGATCGTCGGCCCGCTCTCCGGCGCGGCGCTGATGCATTTCATCCACTGGAAAGCGCTGTTCGGCATTATCGCCGCCATGGGATTGGTGGCCTGGCTCGGCCTGCTGTTGACCATGCCGGAGACGGTGCGCCGCGGCGATGTGCCGTTCAGCCCCCTGGGCGTGCTGCGCGATTTTCGCAACGTCTTTCGCAACCGCATCTTTTTACTCGGCGCCGCCACGCTGTCGCTGAGCTATATTCCGCTGATGAGCTGGGTGGCGGTATCGCCGGTGATTTTAATGGACGCCGGCGGACTGACCACCAGCGAGTTCGCCTGGAGCCAGGTGCCGGTCTTCAGCGCCGTTATCATCGCCAACCTGTCGGTGGCGCGCTGGGTAAAAGACCCTACCCGCCCGCGCTTTGTCCTCAGCGCGGTGCCGGTACAGATGCTCGGCCTGGCCATCCTGATCGTTGGCAATCTGGTATGGCCCCACGTCTGGCTGTGGTCGGTGCTCGGCACCTGCTTCTACGCCTTCGGCATCGGGCTGATTTTCCCGACGCTGTTTCGCTTTACCCTCTTTTCCAACGACCTGCCGAAAGGCACGGTCTCCGCCTCGCTGAATATCGTGATCCTCAGCGTCAGCGCGTTATCAATTGAAGGCGCGCGCTGGCTGTGGTTCCATGGCGGCAGACTCCCCTTCCACCTGTTGGCAGTGGCCGCCGGGATTGTCGCCGCCTGCTGCCTGGCCGGACTGTTACGCCACCAGCGCGGACAAGCGGTGATCGAAGCCCGGCAGTCGTGAGCCCTTTTACGGAGAAAGCCCCATCATGAATGACATTGAACTCAGCCAGGCGCAGCGCGACCTGCTGCGCGACAGGCTCAGCAAGTACTGCACAGAGACCTTCGACCTCGAACTGGAGCAGTTTGACGCCGAATTTTTCGTCGACTTTATCGCCAAAGAGCTGGGGCCGCTGTTTTACAACGCCGGTATCGAAGAGGCCATCCGCACCCATCAGGCATGGAGCGAGCGTATCCAGGAAGAGATGGATTTGAAAAAGGTCTATTAACACCGCGTACAGACGCAGGAGATCAATAAAACCCTGCATACACCATGGCTATAATGGCGACTCTTTCAGCATCTCCCGTGTACGGGGAAGGAAAACCATGTCGCTTATCACCGATCTACCCGCCATTTTTGACCAGTTCTCAGAAGCTCGCCAGAAGGGCTTTCTCACCGTCATGGATCTTAAAGAGCAGAACGTACCGCTGGTGGGCACTTACTGCACCTTTATGCCCCAGGAGATCGCCATGGCGGCGGGCGCCGTTGTCGTCTCGCTGTGCTCAACCTCCGATGAAACCATCGAGGAAGCGGAAAAAGATCTCCCGCGCAACCTCTGCCCGCTTATCAAAAGCAGCTACGGCTTCGGCAAAACCGATAAATGTCCCTACTTCTATTTCTCTGACCTGGTGGTTGGGGAAACCACCTGCGACGGCAAAAAGAAAATGTATGAGTACATGGCCGAGTTCAAGGCGGTCCACGTCATGCAGTTGCCGAACAGCGCCAGCGATGCCGCCTCGCGCGCACTGTGGAAAACGGAGATCCTGCGCCTGCAGCAGGTGATTGAGGCCCGGTTTGGCACGCCGATTAGCGAGGCGGCGCTGCGCGAAGCCATCGTGTTGAAAAATCGCGAGCGCCGGGCGCTGGCCCACTTTTATCGTCTCGGGCAGCTCAATCCGCCGGCGCTCAGCGGCGGCGACATCCTGAAAGTGGTGTACGGCGCCACTTTTCGTTTCGACAAAACCGCCCTGATTGATGAATTGCATGCCATGGCGGAGCGCATCCATCAGGAGTGGCAGCAGGGTAAACGGCTGGAACCTCGTCCGCGGATCCTGATCACCGGCTGCCCGATCGGCGGCGCGGCGGAAAAAGTGGTCCGCGCCATCGAGGAAAACGGCGGCTGGGTGGTCGGCTATGAGAACTGCACCGGCGCGAAAGCGACCGAGCGCTGCGTGGCGGAAGAGGGTGACGTCTACGACGCCTTAACCGATAAATATCTCGCCATCGGCTGCTCCTGTATCTCCCCCAACGACCAGCGTCTGCAGCTGCTGAGCCAGATGGTGGAGGAGTATCAGGCCGACGGGGTGATCGACGTCATTTTGCAGGCCTGCCATACCTATGCCGTGGAATCGCTGGCGATTAAACGCCATCTGCGCCAACGGCACGATCTTCCTTACATGGCGATTGAAACCGACTATTCGACAGCGGACCTCGGCCAGCTCAGCACCCGCGTCGCCGCCTTTATCGAAATGCTGTAAGGAGCTGGCGTGAACTATACGGTTGGCATTGATTCCGGCTCCACCGCCACAAAAGGCATCCTGTTGGCGGACGGCGTCATCGTGCGCCGCTTCCTCTGCCCCACCCCCTTTCGCCCCGCCGACGCCATCCACGATGCCTGGGAGACACTGCGCGCTGGCCTCACGGAGACGCCTTTTTTAACCCTCACCGGCTATGGCCGCCAGCTGGTGGATTTTGCCGATAAGCAGGTGACGGAGATCTCTTGTCACGGCCTCGGCGCCCGCCTGCTGGCGCCGGACACCCGCACGGTGATTGATATCGGCGGCCAGGACAGCAAAGTCATCCAGCTGGACGCCGGGGGCAACCTCAGCGACTTCCTGATGAATGACAAATGCGCCGCCGGCACCGGCCGTTTTCTGGAGGTCATTTCACGCACCCTCGGCGCCAGCGTCCAACAACTGGACGCCATTACCGACGGCGTGGAACCGCACGCCATTACCAGTATGTGCACGGTGTTTGCCGAATCGGAGGTCATTAGCCTGCGGTCGGCCGGTGTCGCGCCGGAGGCGATTCTGGCGGGGGTGATTAACGCCATGGCCCGGCGCAGCGCGAACTTTATTGGCCGCTTATCGGCGCAGGGGCCGCTGCTGTTTACCGGCGGCGTCAGCCACTGCGCCGCCTTTGCCCGGATGCTGGAAAGCCATGTCGGCATGGCGGTGACAACCCATCCCGACGCCCAGTTTGCCGGGGCGATCGGCGCGGCGCTGATCGGCCAGCGCCAGCGGAGGCGCGGATGACAACGTTTCTGTTTTTATTTCACTCCACGGTGGGGGTAGTGCGGATGCGCAAAGCCATGCAGGCGGCGGGAGTGGCCTTCGAGGTCAAAGATATACCCCGCCAGCTGCGCAGCGGCTGCGGGCTGTGCATCCTGCTGGAGGGGACGGAAGCCGATGCGCGAGGCTGGATCGTCCCGGAACAGACGGCGGCGCTGTATCAGCAGAACGGGGAAGCATGGCGCTGTCTCGCCACCTTCCCACCTGCAGGTTAATCGCTCACCACAAAACGCGTCGCCGCGAAACAGTTCAGCAGGCGGTGCATGAGAAAAACCAGGGTCAGCGTCACCACCAGCGAGACCGTCACCGAGGTGATGCGGTACAGATCGCTGAACACCAGATCCTGATACGGATGCAGATTCTGGCCGAACATAATGCCGATGGTAGTGATGCTGGCGAAGCCCACCCCGGCGCCCACTTTCTCCATCACGTGTAGGCGGGCGCTGAAGGCCAGCCCGAGGCCAATCAGCGGCATCATCAGGATCATGTGGTTGCTGAAATCATAGATAATCAGCTGCACCACCAGTATATAGAGACAGGCCAGCACCACCCCGACGACGCGCCAGATCGAGCTGATCACCGCCCCGCGATAGTGCATCGGGAACAGGATCAGGATCCCGGCCATCAGCGCCGACAGCGAGTCGCTGAGATCGCAGATCTGAAACACCACAAAGATGATCGTCGCTACCGTACCGGAGAGCAGCGACTCATGACGGATGCGGGCGGCGTCTTTCTCAATCCGCGGCGGCGGCTTGCGCGGTTCGACGTCCGGGATCAGGTAATGCAGCAGCGCGCTCAGCGCCACGGCCATCACGCAGGCTTCCATATTGGAGAACATCAGGGTGTGCCAGTTGCTGGTGGGATAGCTCATAAAGTTGAGCATCGTGCTCTGGCACACCACCCCCATCGATCCCAACAGGAACAGCGGTCCCTGGCTCATAAAGCGGAAACGCATCACGTACAGGGCAAACACCACCAGGGTCATGATCACCGGCCACTGCGACAAATAGCCGACAATTAGCACCATTTCGACACAGTTTACCGCCGCGCTAAATATAAACTGGCGGGCGACGTGCAGGTTGAACATCGGTACCAGCGACATCAGCATCAGCGGATAAACGACGAAAAATACGCCGTACTGTACGTCGTAGAAGGTGGAGATGCTGAGCGCAATGGTCCCGGCCACGGCGATACGCACCGTCTGGCGAAAATCATTCGCCGTGTAGACGATATTGCCGTGCGGGGTAAAGACATGCGCCAGGGTATTAATAGACATAGTGCAACCAGCTCACCAGGTGGATCTGCAGGCCGGCGAAGGTGCGGGCGAAAGGTCCCTCGCTATTGTACAGCTGCACCGTGGCGCGGGCGCCGGTCGGCAGCGGTTTGTCCAGCGGCTGATCCAGCGCGACGTGAATGCGCATCCGCTGGGCGTCGCGCACCCAGCGGGTGGACTGCTCGGGCTGCGACAGCTGGCCGTTCACCGCCTCCTGTCCCGCCAGAATCCCGGCGTCGCTGCTGGTCACGTGCGCCGGGAAGACTTGACCCGGCAGGGCGTCAAAGACCACCGCCGCATCGGTATTCACCGCGGTGTGGCGCAGGCTTTTTTCGCGGAAGTCGGCGACGATGTCAGTGTTGTTGTTAACCAATGCCAGCACAGCCGTCGCCGCGGTGGCGTAGATCCCCGGGTTCAGCTGCAGGTTGCTGACCATGCCGTCAGTTTCCGCACGCACTTTGGTCCAGGCCAGGTTCAGCTGCGCCTCCTCCAGCGCATTGCGGTATTTTTGCAGGGTGACGTTGCGCTTATCGTCGCGCTCGCCGCGCTGGATCAGCAGGTTCTGGATCTGCGCGTTCAGCGCCGAGACCGACTGCTCGCTGGTCTGCCAGGTGGTTCGCACCTTATCGAGGTCGGACTGCGAGACGTTCTGCATCGTACTCAAGCGCTGGTAGCGATCGAGCGTGACCTTATCGTTACGCGCGGTGTACTGCGCGGTGCGCAGGTTGGCGCGGGCGGCGGCGATTTGCGCGTCCAGCTGCTGGTTGCTCAGTTTCGCCTGCTCGAGGGCGATCTGCGCCGCTTCAACTTTATTAATGAATGGCGTTGGGTCGAGCTCATACAGCAGGTCGCCCTTTTTCACCTGGCTGTTGTTGTGCACGTAGACGTGCGAGACATAGCCGGAGACCCGCGACGAAACCGGGGTCACCACGCGCATGACGGTGGAGTCCGGCGTCAGCGGGATCCAGATATCGGCAACGATAAACCAGGCGAATATTCCCAGAAAAGCGGCAATACTCACCCGTACCCAGCGGGCAAATTTTTGTTCAGGCGTCATCATAGTGTGTTAGATCTTGTTATCTTCTTCGCGGATATTCCGCAAACGGCAGGCGATTTGATTTAACGTGGCGCTGAAGGTGGCGAGATCGGCCTCCGGGATGGTCTGGGTTACGCGCTCCTGATAGGTCTCGATCACGCAGCTCAGTTTTTCCAGAATAGCCCGCCCCTCAGCGGTCAGCGTCAGCAGGCGAATGCGTTTGTCATATGGCGATGTGGAACGCACCAGATAGCCCTGCTTTTCCAGTAATGAGAGGGTGCGCATTAGCGGTGGCAGTTCAATGCCCTGCACCTCCGCCAGTTCGCTGACCGAGACGTTGTCTCCCAGCTGATGCAGTTGCATCAGCACCGTCCAGCTGGACTGGGTGAGTCCGGTATCGGTGATAGCGGAGTCAATAATGGCGCGCCACTGGCGCACCACCATAGCCATCCGCATCCCCAGCGGGCGGCGGGCAAACAGTTCGTCTTCAGTCACGGGTCTTCCTCTCATTATTGAGAAGAAAATAATACTTATCAGGGTAAGTATCAAGAAACGGAAGCTCGTGCCGCATCAATTGATAAATTTCGTGAATGTATCCCGGCGGCACTTTGCGCTCACCGGGATAATGAAGAAGGTTTGCCTGTAAAAAACCGCACGTTTTAATTGATCTGGTCCCGACGCAGGCCGATATCTTTCAGCTGTTCGTCGCTCATTTGCTGCAAAACTCTGCGCGTTTGCTCCTGAAGCCACCATTTTTTGATAAACCGCACCAGCAGTACGAAACCGATAAATGGCTGTCTTGCCCTGTTCTCGTGAAATTCCATCCTCTACCTCCTCACCTTGCCAGAGGCTTTATCTTCACGGATTTGGGGGTAAGGAATACAGATTCACAAAACGCTTTTCTTTAACATACAGATTAGCTAAAACGTACACCAGAGCCCAATTTTTACGCCCATCTGTACTGGTTATTCCATCTGTATGGCGGCAATTAAGGATACAGCATGACCCGCTACCAACATCTCGCTACGCTGCTGGCCGAACGCATCGAACAGGGCCTGTATCGCCATGGCGAAAAGCTGCCGTCGGTGCGCAGCCTGAGCCAGGAGCACGGCGTCAGCATCAGCACTGTCCAGCAGGCCTATCAGCTGCTTGAGCAGCAGCAGATGATTGTGCCGCAGCCGCGATCGGGCTATTTCGTCGCCCCGCGCAAAGCCCAGCCGCCGGTGCCGCCGATGTCGCGTCCGGTCCAGCGCCCGGTGGAGATAACCCAGTGGGATCAGGTGCTGACCATGCTTGACGCCCGCTACGATAAATCGATCATCCCCTTCGGCGGCGGCTCGCCGGACGTGACGCAGCCAAGCCTGAAGCCAATCTGGCGTGAACTGAGCCGGGCTATCCAGCACAACCTCACTGAGGTGTTGAACTATGACGAACTGGCCGGGCGTCGCGAGCTACGGGAGCAGATCGCCCGCCTGATGCTCGACGGCGGATCGGTGGTAACTGCCGACGATCTGGTGCTCACCAGCGGCTGCCACAGCGCGCTGTCGCTGGCCCTGCTGTCGGTGTGTCAGCCAGGGGACATCATCGCCGTTGAATCCCCCTGCTACTACGGCACCATGCAGATGCTGCGCGGGCTGGGATTAAAGACCATTGAGATCCCCACCGATCCGGAAACCGGGATCAGCATCGAGGCCCTGGAGCTGGCGCTGGATCAGTGGCCGATCAAAGGGGTGATCCTCGTGCCAAACTGCAATAACCCGCTGGGCTTTATCATGCCGGACGCCCGCAAGCGCGCGGTGCTGAACCTTGCCCAACGCTACGATATCGTTATTTTCGAAGATGATATTTACGGCGAGCTGGCCACCGAATACCCGCGCCCGCGCACGATCCACTCCTGGGATATCGACGGCCGGGTGATGCTCTGCAGCTCCTTTACCAAAACCATCGCCCCCGGGCTGCGTATCGGCTGGATCGCCCCCGGGCGCTACTACGACAAGCTGCTACAGATGAAGTACGCCGCCAGCGGGACCAACGTCCCCTCCACTCAGCTGGCGGCCTGCAATTTTATTCGCGAAGGCCACTACCACCGCCACGTGCGGCGGATGCGGCAGATCTATCAGCGCAATATCGAGATCTACACCTGCTGGCTGCGGGAATTTTTCCCCTGCGGGATCTGCGTCACCCGGCCGAAGGGCGGTTTTATGCTGTGGGTTGAGCTCCCGGAGCAGGTAGATATGGTCTGCGTCGCCAAGCAGCTGTGCCGGCTGAAGATCCAGGTCGCGCCGGGCTCGCTGTTTTCCGCGGCGGGCAAGTATCGCAACTGCGTCAGGATCAACTGCGCCCTGCCGCCGACCGAGAAACATAAAGCGGTGATGGTGAAGCTGGGAGAAGCGGTGAAGGTGGCGATGGAGTGAAGCTGCGGCATTCCCACAATCTGCGAGCCGGTAACCCGGAAAAGGCGCAGCAAGCGCAGCTTCCGGGATAAACACACTCACCATCAGCCAGGCGAGCAATAGAATGAAATTAAACGAATTTAATGATAGTCGGCCCGCCATTAGCCTTTATAAAATGGCATGATGCCGTACATTGCTTTAGCGAAGGAATTGCCATGCGAAATTACAAAGTCATTACTCCGTTATTCCCGACCTACGACCAGACCCGAGCGATGATGAAAGCCGTAGCAGGATGCTCAGTAAAATCGGTCCGTAATATGATCTCCGCCATTCAGGAACAGACTGGCACCCCGCAAAACCCGGTAGACTGGTCAGAGCCGGACCACTGGATTAAGGAACGACTGAGCGGAGAAGATGCCAAAATAGCCTGGCAAATCTGGAAGACCGATAACCATATACTCAACCCCCGCCACAGCTATGGTTGTTATATGTTTATCAACAACCCGCTATTCGATTTGATGCAGACCGATGAGGATGGCGGCTGGCATCCCAGTGAACAGGGACGTTTATTCCTCGCTCACGATGAAGCGACGCTGCGTAAACTGGACGATATCGAAGGCATGCTGCAACTACTGGAATTGCTCGCCGGTCGCGAACAGGCCCGGCGCGCCGATCTGCTTCCGGAATGGCAGGCTTTCTTGCATCAGCACTCTAAATTCGCCTCTCCAAGTTCAGTTAAAACAACGCTCTATGCCCGGCTTTACAATCTGGTCGAGCGCGAACTTATTACTCGTGAAGGGATGAGCTACAAAATCACCGATGCCGGTAGAAAATGGCTTGGCAAAGCGCTGCCTGAGCGCCGAACCGATCCGCGCAAAGAGCTGCTGGATGCGGTTAAACGCTATAACCAGCAGCAAAAGGAATTACTGCGCGAGCAAATATCCACCATGAATCCCTACAAGTTTGAGCATCTGGTCGGCCAGTTGCTGGAAGCAATGGGCTATGAGCAAGTCGAAGTGACCAAAGCCTCCGGCGATAAAGGCGTGGATGTGGTCGGTAAAGTGCAGGTTGGCATCACCACCATTACCGAAGTGGTGCAGGTGAAGCGGATGCAAAACACTATTACCCGCCCGTTTATCGATCAGCTGCGCGGTGCATTGCCCTACCACAAAGCCATTCGCGGCACGCTTATCACCACCGGAAAATTTGCAGCGAAATGTGCAGAGGCGGCACTATTTCCCGGAGCCGCGCCGATTACGCTAATTGATGGCGATCGCCTGCTGGAGCTGCTAATAGAAAACAACGTTGGGATCAGACGCAGCAATGCGGTCGAATTATTAGACGTGGATCTACAGCTGTTTGATGAGCTGGATCTCGACTAAAGGGCGAACTTCACCGCTTTTATCGTTACAATAGCCACCAAATTTTTCCAGAACGAGTTCATCATGGCCAAAGCACCAACCAAAAAAGCCAAAGCAAAGAAAGGCTTTGAAGACACATTATGGGATACCGCGAACCAGCTTCGCGGCAGCGTGGAATCCTCCGAGTACAAGCACGTGGTGCTGAGCCTCGTGTTCCTCAAATTTATCAGCGATAAGTTTGAAGCCCGCCGTCAGAAGATGAAAGACGAAGGTCAGGGCGATTTCCTTGAGATGGAAGTCTTCTATCAGCAGGACAACATCTTCTATCTGCCGGAAGAGGCGCGCTGGTCGTTCATCAAGCAAAATGCCAAGCAGGACGACATTGCGGTACGTATTGATACTGCGCTCTCCACCATTGAGAAGCGCAACCCGACGCTGAAAGGCGCGCTGCCGGACAACTACTTCAGCCGCCAGAATCTGGAAACCAAGAAGCTGGCGTCGCTTATCGACACCATCGATAACATCGAAACGCTGGCCCACGAAACCGACGTCGAAGCGCTGTCGAAAGAAGACCTAGTCGGTCGCGTGTACGAATACTTCCTCGGCAAGTTTGCCGCCACCGAGGGCAAAGGCGGCGGCGAGTTCTATACGCCAAAATGCGTGGTGACGCTGCTGACCGAAATGCTCGAACCGTTCCAGGGTAAAATTTATGACCCCTGCTGCGGCTCAGCGGGGATGTTTGTCCAGTCGGTGAAGTTTGTCGAAAGCCATCAGGGGAAAAGCCGCGATATCGCCCTGTACGGTCAGGAGCTGACGGCCACCACCTACAAGCTGGCGAAGATGAACCTCGCGATTCGCGGCCTTTCCGCCAACCTTGGCGAGCGCCCGGCGGACACCTTCTTCAGCGACCAGCACCCGGATCTGAAAGCCGACTATATTCTGGCCAACCCGCCGTTTAACCTGAAAGACTGGCGCAACGACGCCGAGCTGACCAAAGACCCGCGCTTTGCCGGCTACCGCACGCCGCCAACCGGTAACGCCAACTACGGCTGGATTTTGCATATGCTTTCCAAGCTGTCGGCCAACGGCACCGCCGGTTTTGTGCTGGCGAATGGCTCGATGAGCTCCAACACCAGCGGCGAAGGCGAGATCCGCGCGCAGATGATCGAAAACGATCTGATCGACTGCATGATCGCCCTGCCCGGCCAGCTGTTCTTCACCACCCAGATCCCGGTGTGCCTGTGGTTTATGACCAAGTCGAAGACGGCCGATCCGGCCAAAGGCTATCGTAACCGTCAGGGCGAAACGCTGTTTATCGATGCGCGTAACCTCGGCACCATGATCAACCGCACCACCAAAGAGCTGACGGCAGACGATATCGCCACCATCGCCGACACCTACCATGCCTGGCGCAGCACGCCGGAAGAGCTGGCCGAACGAGTTAAGCGCGGCGACAGCAAGCTGGCGCAGTACGAAGACCAGGTCGGGTTCTGCAAGGTTGCGACGATTGCAGAGATCAAGGCAAACGACTATGTGCTGACTCCGGGCCGCTACGTCGGCGCCGCCGAGCAGGAAGACGACGGCGTGGCGTTTGAAACCAAAATGCGCGAGTTGTCGCAGACGTTGTTTGCGCAGATGAAGCAGGCGCAAGAACTGGATAAAGCCATTCGCCAGAACCTGGAGGCGCTGGGTTATGGGGAGTAATTATATAGAAATGCGCCTTGAAGATTGTATGGATGCTATTATTGATTACAGAGGTAAAACCCCAAAAAAAGTTGATAATGGCATTCCCCTGATCACGGCTAAAATAATTAAAAATGGTAGAATTCAAGAAGTTAGTGAGTTTATTGCTATTGATGATTATGACAATTGGATGGTTAGAGGGTTACCTTTGGAAGGTGACGTCGTACTAACTACAGAGGCGCCACTAGGCGAAGTAGCTCAATTAGATGCGCGCAAGGTGGCTTTAGCTCAACGAGTTATTACTCTGAGAGGTAAAAAAGGAATTCTGGAAAATGATTATCTTTTATATCTTTTACAGTCTTCTTTTGTTCAAAACCAGCTTGATGGTAGAGCCTCCGGAAGCACAGTTACTGGAATCAAGCAGTCTGAGCTTAGAGAAATAATATTAAAATTGCCTCCGACCACTTTACAAAAATCAATTTCGCATCAATTAAAATGCCTTGATAAAAAGATTGATTTAAATAATAAAATCAACCAAACTTTGGAACAAATGTCCCAAACACTGTTCAAATCCTGGTTTGTGGATTTCGATCCGGTGATTGATAACGCGCTGGATGCGGGAAACCCAATCCCGGAAACGCTGCAATCTCGCGCCGAACTACGTCAAAAAGTACGCAACGGTGCAGATTTCAAACCACTTCCGGTGGATATTCGTACACGATTCCCGGCTGAGTTTGAAGAAACAGAGTTAGGCTGGGTGCCGAAAGGCTGGCGCATTGAAAATTTTTCCGAGATTGCTCAATTAGTAAAAGAAAATGTAAAATCGGAAGATATCTCTACGGACGTTCACTACGTAGGATTGGAACATTTAGAACGTAAACATATTTTGATTACTAATTATGGGAATGGTAGTGAAGTATCCAGTAACAAATCCGCTTTCAATAAAGGTGATTTGCTATTCGGCAAGTTGCGTCCTTATTTTCACAAAGTAGCAATAACTCCGTTTTCAGGAATATGCTCAACTGATATATTAGTTTTCCGAGCCAAAGAGAAATATTACAAATCTTTAAGGCTTTGTTGAATAAATCAGATTTCGGGTAAGTCTCCCCCGTAGCGGGTTGTGTTTTCAGGCAATACGCACGCTTTCAGGCATACCTGCTTTCGTCATTTTGTTCAGCGCTCGTACCAGGGCCATAGCCTCCGCAACCTGACCATCGTAGTCACGCAGCGTCAGTGAACCCCCGAACAGCTGTTTTACCCGGTACATCGCCGTTTCCGCTATCGAGCGACGGTTGTAATCTGTTGTCCATTTCCACCGCGCATTACTCCCGGTCATTCGCTGATTAGCCACTGCACGGTTACGGTCTGCATATTCACCGGGCCAGTAACCCGCACCTTTTCGGGGAGGGATAAGCGCGCTGATTTTCTTACGCCGCAGTTCATCGTGACAGAGCCGGGTGTCGTAAGCGCCGTCTGCCGATGCTGCCCTGATTTTTCTGTGAGTCTGCCGGATAAGACCCGGGAAGGCTTCTGAGTCCGTCACATTGTTCAGCGACAGGTCTGCACAGATGATTTCATGTGTGTTGCTGTCAACTGCCAGATGCAACTTTCGCCATATACGACGGCGTTCCTGGCCATGCTTTTTGACTTTCCACTCGCCTTCACCAAAGACCTTCAGCCCGGTGGAATCAATCACCAGATGCGCGATTTCACCCCGGGTGAACGTTTTGAAACTGACGTTAACCGACTTTGCCCGCCTGCTGACACAGCTGTAATCCGGGCAGCGTAGCGGAACGTTCATCAGAGAAAAAATGGAATCAATAAAGCCCTGCGCAGCGCGCAGGGTCAGCCTGAATACGCGTTTAATGACCAGCACAGTCGTGATGGCAAGGTCAGAATAGCGCTGGGGCCTTCCCCGTGATGAAGGCGTTGCCGACTCATACCAGGCCTGAATCGCCCCATCATCCAGCCAGAAAGTGAGGGAGCCACGGTTGATGAGAGCTTTGTTGTAGGTGGACCAGTTGGTGATTCTGAACTTTTGCTTTGCCACGGAATGGTCTGTGTTGTCGGGAGGATGCGTGATCTGATCCTTCAACTCAGCAAAAGTTCGATTTATTCAACAAAGCCAATCTTTAATGGCAATGTATGCATTTACCGATGAGTTTGTAGCATACGCAAATTTACGTTCTACAGGAACAAGAATGCCTAGAGCAGAGGCTAAAGACCTGCTTAAATATAAAATCGTTTTACCCAATGAAAACATTTTAGAAAAATTTGAATTGCTCTTAAACGATTATTGGTCAAAAGGGCAACTTAACAATAACGAAAGTAAACAGCTAACTGCCCTCCGCGACACCCTGCTCCCCAAACTTATCTCAGGCGAGCTGTCCCTGGAGGATCTACCAGATTTAGTAACCCAAACCGAACCCGCTTAATGCATTTTGCCCCTGTTAAATCAGGGGCTTTCTGGTAAGGTTTTCTCTGTTACAGGAACCTTTACCAGAAAAACAGCCAGGGCCGGAGCGAAATATGCATCTCTCATTCAGTGAAGCGAAGTTAGAACAAGCCATTATTGAACTGCTACAGGATCAAGGCTATCAGCACCTGATCGGCGATGATGTTCCGCGTTCCAGCCTCGATCAGGTGATTATTGAAGACGATCTTCGCCATTACCTCGCCGCCCGCTATCAGGCCGACGGCATCACCGAAGAGGAGATCCAGCGGCTGATTAAGCAGCTCACCACGCTGCCCGCCTCCGATCTTTACGAAAGCAATAAAACCTTCTGCGCCTGGCTGGCCAACGGTTTCCTGTTTAAACGCGACGATCGTCAGCAGAAAGATCTCTATATCGAACTGCTCGATACCCGGCATCTTTCTGCGGCACTACGTGAACTGTTCGATACCGAAGACATGCCGCTGCAGCATGCTGCTGAGCCCCCGGCAAGCTATCTTATCCAGCCGCTGAACCGGGTGAAAATCGTCAATCAGCTGACCATCACCGGCAAAGAAAACCAGCCGCGTATTCCGGATGCCATCCTGTATATCAACGGCCTGCCGTTAGTGGTCTTTGAGTTTAAAAGCGCGGTGCGCGAGCAGGAAGCCAATATTGGCGATGCGTATAAGCAGCTCTGCACCCGCTATCGCCGCGATATTCCGCAGCTGTTTGTCTATAACGCGCTGTGCATTATCAGCGACGGCGTCAATAACCGCATGGGTAACCTGTTTGCGCCGTATGAGTATTTCTACTCGTGGCGCAAAGTTACCGGCAATGAAAACCGCGAGCAGGACGGCATCCCCTCCCTGCATTCGATGATTCAGGGGCTGTTTCATCCGGTCCGCCTGCTGGACGTGATCAAAAACTTTATCTGCTTCCCGGATAAGGCCAAACACGAAATAAAAATCTGCTGCCGCTACCCGCAGTACTATGCGGCGCGCAAGCTGTACTACAGCATCGAACGGGCGCGTAAACCTTACGGCGACGGCAAGGGCGGCACCTACTTTGGCGCGACCGGCTGCGGCAAGAGCTACACCATGCAGTTCTTAACCCGTCTGCTGATGAAAAGCGTCGAGTTCGCCAGCCCGACGATCGTGCTGATCACCGACCGCACCGATCTGGACGATCAGCTCTCGGCGCAGATGTGCAATGCCAAAAACTATATTGGTGACGAGACCGTGGTGCCCGTCACCAGCCGTGAGGATCTGCGGGAAAAGCTGGCCGGTCGCAACAGCGGCGGCGTCTTCCTGACCACTATCCATAAATTTACCGAAGACACTGAACTGCTCTCCGGGCGCAGCAATATCATCTGTATTTCCGACGAAGCGCACCGCAGCCAGGTCAACCTCGATCAGAAAGTGATCGTCGATAAAGAGAGCGGCAAGGTGCGCAAAACTTACGGTTTCGCCAAATATCTGCACGACTCGCTGCCGCAGGCCACCTATGTTGGTTTTACCGGCACCCCTATCGACGCCACGATGGAAGTCTTTGGCAACATCGTCGACAGCTACACCATGACCGAATCCGTGCAGGATGAGATCACCGTGCGCATCGTCTATGAAGGCCGCGCCGCGAAGGTCATCCTCGACGCCCGCAAGCTGGAAGAGGTGGAAAAGTACTACGCAGAGTGCGCCGACGCCGGAACCAACGAGTGGCAAATCGACGAGAGCAAAAAAGCCAGCGCCACCATGAACGCCATTCTTGGTGATGAAGACCGTCTGAAGGCGCTGGCGGAAGACTTTGCCAGGCACTATGAAAAACGTGTCGCCGAAGGCTCAACGGTGAAAGGCAAGGCGATGTTTGTCTGCGCCAGCCGGGAGATTGCCTGGGACTTCTATCGTCAGTTGAAAGACTTTCGTCCGGCATGGTTTGAAATTAAACAGGCCCCTGATGGGGTTGAACTGACCGGGCAGGAGGCGAAAGAGCTGCAGCCGTCCGAAATGGTCAAAATGGTAATGACGCGCGGTAAAGACGATAGCGTAGAACTGTACGATTTGCTGGGCAGTAAAGAGTACCGTAAAGAGCTGGATAAACAGTTCAAAAACGCGAAGTCGAATTTCAAAATCGCCATCGTGGTGGACATGTGGCTGACCGGTTTTGACGTACCGGAGCTGGACACTATTTATATCGATAAGCCGCTGCAAAAGCATAACCTGATCCAGACCATCTCCCGCGTTAACCGCAAGCTGGAAGGCAAAAGTAAAGGGCTGGTCGTCGACTATATCGGCATTAAGCGCCAGATGAACCAGGCGCTGGCGATGTATTCCCGCATTGACGCCACTAACTTTGAAGATATCCAGCAGTCAGTGATTGAGGTGAAAAACCATCTCGAACTGCTGGCGCAGGTTTTGCACGACTTCGACAGCCGGGCTTACTTCACAGGAGAACCGCAGGCGCAGCTGGCCTGCCTGAATCAGGCGGCAGAGTTTGTCATGCGCACTCAGAAGACAGAGCGCCGCTTTATGGGGCTGGTGAAGCGCCTGAAAGCGGCCTACGACGTCTGCTGCGGCAGCGAAGCGCTTTCGCAGGCCGAGCGCGACTACATCCACTTTTATATTGCCGTACGCTCCATCGTCTTCAAGCTGACCAAAGGCGACGCGCCGGATGTCACGCAGATGAACGCTCGCGTACGCGAGATGATTGCCGATGCGTTAAAGGCCGACGGCGTGGAAGAGTTGTTTTTCCTTGGCGATAAGAAAGCAGAGTCGATCGATATTTTCGACGACGATTATCTGGCGCGCATTAATAAGATAAAACTGCCGGCAACCAAAATTCAGCTGCTGCAAAAGCTGCTGGAAAAAGCCATCAGCGACTTTAAAAAGATCAACCAGCTTCAGGGGATCAATTTCACCCGTCGTTTTCAGTCGATTATGGATAAATATAACGAACGCCGGGAAGATGATGTTCTCAACGGTGAAGAGTTTGATTCTTTCAGTCAGGAGATGACCGATATTATCTACGATATCAAAACCGAAATGGGTACCTACGCCGAAATGGGGATTGATATCGAAGAGAAAGCCTTCTACGACATTCTGGCGCATATGCGCGATAAGTATCAGTTCACCTATGAGGACGACAAGATGCTGGCGCTGGCGAAAGAGATGAAGGCGGTGGTCGATAACACCTCGAAGTATCCGGACTGGAGCAAGCGTGATGACATTAAAGCGAAACTGAAAGTGGAACTCATTCTGTTACTGCATAAGCATAAATTTCCACCGGTGGCGAATGATGATGTGTATATGGGCGTACTGGCGCAGGCGGAGAATTTTAAGCAGCATCATATTAACACGCTGCACTAAGTTTACTGCAGGATGGCGGGTGATAAGCCGCTGCTGGCGAAGGTACGCCTGCGACTAAAAATACCTACATCCCCCTGCATGTGGCGCTGATATCTCTGGTTTCCAGCCTCCGATTCGACGGCAATAGTAATAATCTCAGCCGTCTGACGAACTTGTGCGCGCTGATGGGCTTCCTGGTGTTCAAGCGCAATGTCGAACTAAACCTCGAAGGTTAATACACGACGCTCATCTCCCCGGTGGCGCTGCGCTTACCGGGGCTACGGGTTACCTCGCGTCCGCAAATCAGCTTCACTGGTCAAAAAACACCATCCCCTTATACGGCTGTTCGCGGCAGGCGGCCAGACGCTGGGCGAGACTGCCGACGTGCAGCTCCAGCTTATGGCCATCGGGATCGAGGAAATAGTGCGAGGCACCTTCGCTACGGTTCAGCTTCCAGATCGCCACGCCGGCAGCCTCAAGGCGGGCGGCGAAGCTAGCAAAATCGGCTTCGCTAATACTAAACGCATAATGGGTGTAGTCGCTCTCTTCCGGCGGGGTGATGCGCCGCTGCGGATCCAGCGACAGGCACAGCCACAGATCGCCGCAGGAGAGATAGGCGCCACTGTCCCAGCGGGCGTGCAGCGTCATGCCCAGCAGTTGCTGATAAAACGCCACGCTCGGCGCCAGCTGGCTGACTGCCAGGGTCAGGTGATTCAGTCCACTCAGCATGTCTGTTCCTCCAGTGAATTCACAATGAACTGACGCAGCCATTGATGCGCCGGGTCGCGGTGCCAGCGCTCGTGCCACAGCATCAGCATCTCAAAGCCGGCGACCGCCGCGGCGGCTCGACGACCACCAGCCCGCTCTGCCCGCGCACCAGCCGCTCCGGCAGGACCGCCACCAGATCGCTATTGCGCAGGGTCTCCAGCATAAACAGGAAATGTGGCACGGAAAGGACAACCCGCCGCGTCAGTCCGAGGTTCGCCAGCGCGATATCGGTCGCCGCGCTGAAGCCGCCCCCGTCCGGGGAGAAGATCACGTGCTCCAGCTGACAGAACGTTTCCAGGCTAAGCCCAGGCCGCAGCGCCGAATGTTCCGCCCGGCCAGCCAGCACGTAGCGTTCGCGAAACAGCAGGCGCTGATGCAGCCCCGGCGGCGCGCCCTCACGGGTATGAAAGAAAAGATCTACTGTATCGTTGGCCGCCTGCTGCTCCAGCCGCGCAGGCTGCAGTTCGAATACCGCCAGCCGACTGCCGGGAGAGGCCTGGCGTAACCCAGCCAGCATCGGCAGGAGGATCGCCGAGGCCATATAGTCCGTCGCCGCCACCCGCCAGGTCTCCGCCGCCGTGGCCGGATCAAAAGGGCTGACCGGCGCCACCGCCTGCTCCAGCGCGGCTAATGCGGCGCGCAGCGGCTGGCGAAGCTCATCGGCGCGGGCGGTGGGCTGCATGCCGCGCGGGCCCGGCATCAGCAGCGGATCGGCGAAAATCTCCCGCAGCCTGGCGAGCTGAATACTTACCGAGGGCTGCGACAGATTCAGCCGCTGCGCCGCCCGGGTAACGTTGTTTTCGCTAAGCAGCACATCCAGGGTGCGCAACAGATTGAGATCCAGACGCTGTAAATTAATCACGACTATACCGGGAATTTAAGTAATTAATTTCTACTATAGCGTCAGCTTTCCTACTCTGCAGATCTCCATACGCCAGAGGTGATATTATGAAAGTACTGCTGATTTACGCCCATCCGGAACCGCGCTCGCTCAATGGCGCGCTGAAAAATTTCGCCATCCGCCATCTGCAGCAGGCCGGGCATGAAGTGCAGGTTTCCGATCTCTATGCCATGCGCTGGAAGGCCGGATATGACGCCGACGATAGCGGCGCCCCGCCGGTCGGCGAGTTCTGGCGGCCGACCCTCGATTCCAAACAGGCCTTTGCCCAGGGCACCCAAAGTGCGGATATCGTAGCCGAGCAGGAAAAGCTGCTGTGGGCCGATACGGTGATTTTCCAGTTCCCGCTATGGTGGTTCTCGATGCCCGCCATCATGAAGGGCTGGATCGACCGGGTGTACGCCTGGGGCTTTGCCTATGGCGTCGGCGAGCACAGCGACCGCCACTGGGGCGATCGCTACGGGGAAGGCACTTTCGTCGGCAAGCGGGCGATGCTGATCGTCACCGCCGGCGGCTGGGCGGAACACTATTCACCGCGCGGGATCAATGGCCCCATCGACGACATCCTGTTCCCCATTCAGCACGGTATGCTGTTCTATCCCGGCTTTGAGGTGCTTCCCCCGCTGGTGTTCTACCGCACGGATAAAACCGATGCCGGGCAGTTCGCCGATCAGTGCGCCGCCCTGGCCGAGCGGCTGGACACGCTGTGGCAAACCGAGCCCATTCCATTCCGCCGCCAGAATCATGGCGATTATCTGATCCCGTCGCTGACGCTGCGCCCGGAGCTGGCGCCAGGGCAAAGCGGCCTGGCGGTGCATTTGCGTAGCGAATAACTGGCTATCCCGTCTTCACCCCCGAGGACGGGTCATTTACCCGGCTCTCTCCAGTCCCAGCATGCCTCGCGCCTGGATAAAGCACAGCAGCAATACGCCCCACAGCGCCATCGTCAGATAGGGGCTGATACCGAGGATATTGAACCCACTCTCAATAATCTGCAGCAGGAACAGCGCGAGCACCATCCCAACGATGCGCCCGCTACCGCCATCCGGATTCACGCCGCCAAGCACCGCCGCGAGGATCGACACCAGCAAATACGATTCCCCATAAGATGCTTTGGCTGAGTTCAGCTTCGACATCATCAGAAACGCAGCCACCGCGCAGAGCAGGGCCGAGATGACATATACCCACATCAACACCCGCCGGGTATTGATCCCGGAATAATGGGTCGCCCGTTCGTTGGATCCGATCAACATGATCGCCCGACCCAGCGGGCTTTTCTCCAGCAGCACCCACAGCCCGGCCGCCACCACCGCAAAAAGCCACATTGGCAGCGGAATACCGAACCACTGGGCGTGATTCAGCCACAGCACCCACTGCGGATAGTTAGCGATGGCGCTGCCGCCGGTGATCAGAATATTTATCCCTTTGAGCAGGGTCATCATGCCAAGGGTAGCCAGGATCGGCGAAACGCGGATCCCGGCGATCAATATCCCGTTGCACAGGCCAATGATCATCGCCGCCCCTCCGCCGGCCAGCAGCGTCGCCAGCGCGGTAGCGCCCCCAGGCGGATAGCTCGTCGCCACCCAGGCCATCACCAGCGAGCAGGCGTTAGCCGTCGCGATAATTGACAAATTAATGCCGCCGCAAAGCATAGTCATGGCCATCGCCAGCGCCAGGATCCCCAGCACCGGCATTTGCGAGGCAATCGACTGGAAATTGCTGACAGACCAGAAGATGTTTGGCATGGCGATGCTAAAGGCGATAACCATCAGCAGCAGCAGGCCGATCAGGTAAAACTCAACGTTATTGCGCCATGATTTTTTCATAACAAGCTCCGGTTCTGATGCTGGCTCCATGCCGTTACGCTGATGCTGACGACGATGATCGCCCCAGTGATCAGGGTCTGCCAGTAGGAGGAGACCCCTAGCAGGTTCAGGCCGTTCTGCATCACCGCCAGTAAAATCACCCCCAGCAGCGTACCGGTGAGAGTTCCGCGCCCGCCAATCAGGCTGGTGCCGCCCAGCACCACCGCCGCCAGCACCGTCAGCTCATAGCCCAGCAGTGAATCCGGCGCAACGGTCATCACTGTCCACGCCTGCACGACACCTGCGGCCCCCGACATTAGTCCCATATAGCCATAAACGAACAGCTGCAGGCGGAGCACGCTGAAGCCGACGCGGCTGGCGGATTCCCGGTTGCCGCCCATGGCATAGATCTTGCGGCCAACGGTGGTGAAATTCATGATAAACGCGGTCAACAGCACCACGGCGATCATCGTCAGCAGCGGCAGCCCCAGGCCGTAATCGTAACCATCGGCATCGGTATATTTGAACAGCATAACCCCCTTTTCAAACCACGGAGGGAAGTCGTAGAGCCAGACACCTTTGCTTAACCACAGCAGCAAACCGTAGAAAATGTTGAGCGTAGAAATGGTGATAATGATCGAGGGCACCCGCAGACGATTAACCAACAGCGCGTTCACCAGCCCCAGCAGCACGCCGATGCCGCCGGCAAGCACAAAAGCCACCGCGAAGTTGCCGCCTACTTTTTGCAGCATCACCACCATGCCGTACTGGGCGATAATGGTCATAGCCGGGAAGGAGATATCAATCCCGCCGGCGATCAGCACCACGAACAGACCACAGGCGAGAATGGTCAGCATCGCATAGTTATTAGCGAGGTCGTAAAGATTGCCGAAAGTGAAAAATTCCTCACTGCGCCAGCCCAGCAGCAGGCACAGCGCAATAATGAACATGCCTAACCAGAATTCATGTCGTTTCAACAGATTAGCCATTGACCACCTCCGCTATCTGCTGCTGGGTACTGCTGTCCGGCAGGAAGCTATGGGTCAACTCGCCCTGCTTCATCACCAGGATGCGATGACTCTGGTACCACGCCTCTTCAATCTCGTCGCAAATCATCAGCACGGCGATACCATGGGCAGCCAAATCGCTGATGATATGATAGATCCCGGCTTTGTTTGCGATATCCACCCCCACGGTTGGGCTATCAAGGATCAGCAGCTTAGGAGAGATCGCCAGCCATTTGGCGATAGAAACGCGCTGGGCATTACCACCGGAGAGGGTATTCACCGGCAGATGCGTATCCGGCGCCTTAATGGTCAACGCGTTGACCATTCTTGCGACCAGCTGCTGAGCTTTACTATCACTCAATAGTCCGCAAGCGCCTTTCACTTTATGAAACACGGTGCTGATAATGTTGTTTTCAATCGACTGACTCATCACCAGGCCGCGCGACATACGGTCCTCGGAGACATAGCCGATACCGTGGCGGATAGCGTCCTGATTGCTACGCAACCGCACCGGCTGGCCATTTATCAGGATCTCGCCGCTGTCAGGGCGGGTCATGCCGAAAAGGCTCAGGCACAGCTCTGTTCGCCCGGCGCCCAACAGGCCGACTATCGACACCACTTCTCCGGCTTCGACCTTCAGGGAGACGTTATGATATTCCCCCTTGCGGCTGAGATTGCGCACCTCCAGCACCGGCGTACTGCCCTGCCCCTGCCACAGATCGCGCACCTGATAGTCAAACTCCTGGCCCGTCATCAGAAAACCGAGCCGACGGGTGGTTACCTCTGCCGCCGGCAAGGTGCCGACCAGATTGCCATCCTTCAGCACGCTGATGCGGTCCGATACGGCCATGACCTCTTCCAGACGGTGGCTTACGAAGACGATGCAGATCCCCCTCTCACGCAGCTGGCGCACCACATGCAATAGTCCCTCCACTTCCTGATGGGTCAATGAGGCCGTGGGTTCATCCATAATGATAAGCCGGGCATCCTGCGCCAGCGCGCGGCAGATAGCCACCAGCTGACAGCGAGCGATGGAGAGCGATTCCACGGCGGCATCCAGCGGCAGCGAGACGTTAATACTGCGCATCGCCTGCTCCGCACTGCGTCGCAGTTCGCTGCGCCTCACCAGCACGCCGCGATGATAGTGGTTTATAGCAATGTTCTCCCACACGCTGAGATTGGGAAACAGCGACAGATCCTGATAAATCACCTGGATCCCATGGGCGACAGAGGCCGCTGGCGTCAGTTTGGGCCACGTCTTGCCGCCCAGCGTCATCGCTGCGCCCTCATCCGGGCGATAGACGCCAGAGATAATTTTGATCAACGTCGACTTCCCGCAACCATTCTGCCCGGCCAGGCAGTGCACTTCTCCGGGCATAAAGTCGATGCTGATATCATTGAGCGCGCGGTTCGCGTGGAAGGTTTTGCTGACGTGTCGAAGGGAAAGGAAAGGTTCCATAGCATCCCCTGGCTGGTTAAGCCGGGGCGGCAGGCGCCCCGGAAGGTGGATTAGTAGAGCGAATCAATATTGTCTTTATTTACCAGCAGCACTTTATGGAAGCGGATAATATGCTTGTCGCTATCGACTTCCGCTTTACCGAGCTCTTTCAGTTCAAATCCCGGCTCAATGGTTTTGCCGTTCAGCAGGGTGCTGGCGACGGCCGCGAGAGCATAGCCGGCTGTCGCCGGATCGTAGGTGATCCCTTCGGTAATATCGCCGCTCTTAATAAGAGAGGCCGCCTGCGATGGGATCATCATCCCGTAGACCGCGACTTTATTTTTCGCACGCTTCTCTTTCACCGCGCGCCCCGCGCCAATCGGGCCATTCGAACCAAAAGAGACCACCGCTTTCAGATCCGGGTAAGTTTTCATCAGATCGAGCGTGGTACGGCGGGAATCATCAACACTTTCCGCCACCGGCATTCGGCGGGTGACTTCATGCATGTCCGGGTAATGTTCTTTTTGGTATTTCACCAGCAGATCGGCCCACAGGTTGTGCTGCGGTACCGTAAGGCTACCGACATAGATAACGTAGCCGCCTTTGCCACCCATCCGCTTGGCCATATGCTCCACGTATTCAGCAGCGAACTTCTCGTTATCGATTATCTCCACATCCCAGTTGGCGCTCGGCTGCCCGGGCGATTCGTTGGTCAGTACCACGATGCCGGCGTCACGGGCTTTTTTGAATACCGGCTCCAGCACGTTGGCATCGTTAGGCACGATAGTGATGGCATCCACTTTACGTGCAATCAGGTCCTCAATAATTTTCACCTGCTGCGGCGCATCGGTGCTGGACGGCCCTACCTGGGAGGCGTTGAGGTTAAACTCTTTCCCGGCCTGGACTACCCCTTCACCCATCCGGTTAAACCATGGCATGCCGTCCACTTTTGAAATATTGACTACGGTTTTTTCCGCCGCATATACCGGCGCGGAAATAAGCGCAGCCCCCAACAGCAAGGATGAAAAAATATTAACGACCAGACGTTTATGCATAATAATTAGCCTCAATACGTTGTAGTCAGACAGGGGTATGACGCAAAGCGGAAAAATAGATAGAAATTGTAATAATGTTAATAATTTAGAAGAGAATAAACACAAGCTGTAACAGCAGACAGGTAATATCCAGCTATAAATATGGATAATAATACTATAATCCTGTGGCGTGAGCTTTTTCACAAAAAAAATGCAACATAGTTTGTTGTTCCAGAATAATGATCGGGTCGCAGAGAAAATATATTTTTCCCGCTTCGTTATTTACCGAAAAATAATCACATAAATAACATCAGGAAAAGTATGTGATTTTTGATTGCGCCTCCAGCCCCTTCCGTGGCAGGATACTCCCTATGAACAGAAACGCGATCGTGACCTATCCCCGCCGTTGGTGGCTGCCTGCATAACAGGCGGCACGATATACGTTTCCATTTTCAAAGCCGCCGGAAGGCGGCTTTGGTGTTTTCAGGACGTCTTTCGGCTGAACAGTCTGATAAGGAGTCCCTGATGAACCATCCACAAACCATCCTCACCGGCGACCGCCCGACCGGCCAGCTGCATCTTGGCCACTACGTCGGCTCGCTGCGCCAGCGCGTCGCGCTGCAGCATAACCACCAGCAATTTATCCTGATCGCCGACCTGCAAGGGCTCACGGACAACGGCAGCAATCCGCAAAAAATCAGCCACCATATCCTCGAAGTCATGGCCGATTATCTGGCCGTCGGCATCGACCCCAGGCTCACCACTATTTGCCTGCAGTCCGCCCTGCCGGCGCTGGCGGAGCTCAGCGCGCTGTATATGAATATCGTCACCGTCGCCCGCGTGGAACGTAATCCGACGGTCAAAAATGAGATTGCCCAAAAGGGATTCGCCCGCTCGCTACCGGTGGGTTTTCTTGCCTATCCGATTAGCCAGGCGGCCGATATCACCGCCTTCAAAGCCGAGCTGGTGCCGGTGGGCGACGATCAGCTACCGATGATTGAGCAGACCAACGAGATCGTCCACAAGATGAATAGCCTCACCGGCGAGCCGGTGCTGCGCCACTGTAAGGCGCTACTCAGCGAAGTGAGTCGCCTGCCGGGCGTCGATGGCAACGCCAAAATGTCGAAATCGCTGGGCAATACGCTGACGTTATCGGCCACAGAGGAGGAGATCCACCACGCGGTCAGCGCGATGTATACCGACCCGACGCACCTGAGAGTCAGCGATCCGGGGCATGTCGAGGGCAACGTGGTGTTTACCTATCTCGATGCATTCCACAGCGATAAGGCGCGGGTGGCAGAGATGAAAACCCACTATCAACGCGGCGGGCTGGGCGATCGCCAGTGTAAGAATGAGCTGGAGACCTGCCTGCAGACGCTACTGGCGCCGATCCGCGAACGCAGGGCCACTTTTATTCAGGATAAAGGGATGCTGCTGGAGCTGCTGCGCCAGGGCAGCGAACGCGCCCACCACCTCACACAGCAGACGCTGCATGAGGTGAAGCGTGGGCTGGGTCTGCCGGTGCTGTTCTGAGATGGTGAAATACTCCCTGTGCGGATAATTTTGATAACACGCCGACAAGACCCTGTCTTTCGTATGGACAATATCGCCCCGGCTGTTACTATCGCGTTAACGGTAGCTCTCACTATGCGTGTTTCATTAAGGCCAGGATCGCTGATGATGACCACATAAGTAGCCCAGCGAGCGGCTGCGCATCGGCGCGGCAGAGCGCGGCGTCAGCGGCCCTCCCTCCACTTTTTCGTCCTTCGCAAGAAGGACGCTCCGCCCGCCGGAGGAAACACGCGCACCACTCAGCAAAGGGAATCAAGCGAGTCGCGTATGGACAAAATAAAGAAACGTTGGGCAGGGTATTTTGTCGGCTTACTGGTGGTGCTCGCCGCCGCCGCATGGTGGCTGCTGCGCCCGCCGGGACTCCCGGCGGGGTTTGCCAGCAGCAACGGCCGAATCGAAGCCACCGAAGTTGATATTGCCAGTAAAATCGCCGGGCGTATCGACACCATTCTGGTCAAAGAGGGTCAGTTCGTGCACCAGGGAGAGGTGCTGGCGAGAATGGATACCCGGGTACTGAACGAGCAGCGTCTTGAAGCCGCCGCGCAAATCAAGGAAGCGGAAAGCGCGGTCCTGGCCGCCAGAGCCTTGCTCGATCAGCGACAAAGTGAAATGCGCGCCAGCGAAGCGGTAGTGAAGCAGCGCCAGGCGGAGCTGGATTCCACGGCGAAACGCCATGTTCGCTCCAACGCCCTCTCCCAGCGTGGCGCCGTCTCCGCCCAGCAGCTGGATGACGATCGCGCGGCCGCAGAGAGCGCCCGCGCGGCGCTGGAATCGGCGAAAGCCCAGGTCTCCGCCGCCCGCGCCGCCATCGAAGCTGCCCGCACCAGCATTATTCAGGCGCAAACCCGCGTCGAAGCCGCCCAGGCGACCGAGCGGCGGATCCTCGCCGATATTGACGATAGCGAGCTGAAAGCCCCTCGCGACGGCCGCATTCAGTATCGCGTCGCTGAGCCAGGCGAAGTCCTGGCCGCCGGTGGCCGGGTACTGAACATGGTCGATCTCGCCGATGTCTATATGACCTTCTTTCTGCCCACCGAACAGGCAGGTCTGCTGGCGCTCGGCAGCGAAGCGCGCTTGGTCCTTGATGCCGCGCCGGATCTGGTGATCCCGGCCAATATCAGCTTTGTCGCCAGCGTCGCCCAGTTCACGCCGAAAACGGTCGAGACCAGCGACGAGCGCCTTAAGCTAATGTTCCGCGTCAAAGCGCGTATCCCGCCGGAGCTGCTGGCGCAGCACCTGGAGTATGTCAAAACCGGCCTGCCCGGTATGGCTTACGTACGGCTGGATAAACAACAACCCTGGCCTGAAGCCCTGGCGGTGAGGTTGCCGCAATGAAACTAACGCCGCAGGATACCTCGCCCCCCGTCGCCCTGCTGGAACACGTTGGTCAGCAGTTTGGCGCCACCATCGCGCTGCGCGATATCAGTCTGGCGATCCCGGCACGGCGTATGGTTGGCCTGATTGGCCCGGACGGCGTCGGCAAATCGAGCCTGCTTTCGCTGATCGCCGGGGCGCGGACCATCGAGCAGGGGAACGTGATGGTGCTTGGCGGCGATATGCGCGATGTGCATCACCGCCGCGAGGTGTGTCCGAAAATCGCGTGGATGCCGCAGGGGCTGGGGAAAAACCTCTATCACACTCTCTCGGTGTATGAAAATGTAGACTTCTTCGCCCGCCTGTTCGGCCACGATAAAGCCGAGCGCGAACTGCGCATCAACGAGCTGCTGCAGAGTACCGGGCTGGCGCCGTTTCGCGATCGCCCCGCCGGAAAACTCTCCGGTGGGATGAAGCAAAAGCTCGGCCTGTGCTGCGCGCTGATCCACGATCCGCAGCTGCTGATCCTTGATGAACCGACCACCGGCGTCGATCCCCTCTCCCGGGCGCAGTTCTGGGAGCTTATCGACAGTATTCGCCAGCGCCAGCCGGCGATGAGCGTGCTGGTGGCCACCGCCTACATGGAAGAGGCCGAGCGATTTGACTGGCTGGTGGCGATGAACGCCGGCGAGGTGCTGGCGACCGGCAGCGCCGCAGAGCTCAAAGCCCAGACCGGCAGCCAGACCCTGGAGCAGGCGTTTATCGCCCTGCTGCCAGAAGCACAGCGTCAGGCGCATAGGGCGGTAGTTATCCCACCGCGCGGCAGCCGTGAGGAAGAGATCGCCATCGAAGCGCGCGGCCTGACCATGCGCTTTGGCAACTTTGTTGCCGTCGACCACGTTAATTTCCGCATCGCCCGCGGTGAAATCTTCGGCTTCCTCGGCTCCAACGGCTGCGGCAAATCCACCACCATGAAGATGCTCACCGGCCTGCTGCCCGCCAGCGAAGGTGAAGCCTGGCTGTTCGGCCAGCCGGTCGACCCGAAGGATATCGCCACCCGCCAGCGGGTGGGTTATATGTCGCAGGCCTTCTCGCTCTATAGCGAACTGACCGTCCGGCAAAACCTCGAGCTGCACGCCCGCCTGTTCCATATTCCGGACGGCGAAATCCCCGGCCGGGTGGCGGAAATGTGCGAGCGCTTTATGCTGACCGAGGTTGAAGACGCGCTTCCCGCCGATCTGCCGCTGGGGATCCGTCAGCGCCTGTCGTTAGCGGTGGCGGTCATCCATCGCCCGGAGATGCTGATCCTCGACGAGCCGACCTCCGGCGTCGACCCGGTGGCGCGGGATATGTTCTGGCAGCTGATGGTAGACCTCGCGCGGCAGGATCAGGTGACCATTTTTATCTCCACCCACTTTATGAATGAGGCGGAACGCTGCGATCGTATCTCCCTGATGCACGCCGGCAAAGTGCTGGCCAGCGATACGCCGCAGGCGCTGGTCGAGCAGCGCGGTTCAAACAGCCTGGAAGAGGCGTTTATCGCCTGGCTTAAAGAGGCCCAGCCGTCCTCTCCAGTACCAGAAGAACCCACGTCTGCTGTGGCATCGCATTCCGGACATACGGCTCCACGGCAGGCCTTCAGTCTTCGCCGGCTGTTTAGCTATAGCCGCCGCGAGGCGCTGGAGCTGCGCCGCGATCCGGTACGATCGACGCTGGCGCTGCTGGGGACGGTGATCCTGATGTTTATCATGGGGTATGGGATCAGCATGGACGTTGAGGATCTGCGCTTTGCCGTCCTCGACCGCGATCAAACCCTCAGCAGCCAGGGCTGGTCGCAGAACATAGCCGGTTCACGCTACTTTATCGAGCAGGCGCCGCTGCACAGCTATGACGAACTGGACCGCCGGATGCGCGACGGCGAGCTGGCGGTGGCAATAGAGATCCCGCCGAACTTTGGTCGCGATATCGCCCGCGGCACGCCGGTGCAAATCGGCGTGTGGGTGGACGGCGCGATGCCCAACCGCGCGGAAACCGTGCGCGGCTACGTACAGGCGATGCATCTGGCCTGGCTGCAGGAGATGGCCGGCCGGCAGAGCAGCCCGCAGCGCGATACCTCGCTCATCTCCATCGAGACCCGCTATCGCTACAATCCAGATGTGAAGAGCCTGCCGGCCATCGTCCCGGCGGTGATCCCGCTGCTGCTGATGATGATCCCGGCGATGCTCAGCGCCCTGAGCGTAGTGCGTGAGAAAGAGCTCGGGTCGATTATCAACTTGTACGTGACGCCGACCACCCGTAGCGAGTTCCTGCTCGGCAAACAGCTGCCTTATATCGTACTGGGGATGTTTAACTTCTTCCTGCTGTGCGCATTGTCGGTTTTTGTCTTTGGCGTCGCGCATAAGGGGAGTTTCCTGACGCTGACCCTGGCGGCGCTGCTGTATGTCACCATCGCCACTGGTCTGGGGCTGCTGATCTCAACCTTTATGAAGAGCCAAATCGCCGCTATTTTCGGTACCGCGATTATTACGCTGATCCCGGCAACCCAGTTTTCCGGAATGATCGATCCGGTGGCCTCGCTGGAAGGTCCCGGGCGCTGGATTGGGCAAATCTACCCGACCAGCCACTTCCTGACTATCGCCCGCGGGACCTTTTCGAAAGCGCTGAATATTAGCGATTTGTGGGGCTCATTCATTCCGCTACTGATTGCGGTGCCGCTGGTGCTCGGGTTGAGCGTGCTGCTGCTGAAGAAACAGGAGGGATGATGCGCGGATTACGCAATATTTATAATCTTGGCGTCAAAGAGCTGCGCAGCCTGCTCGGTGATAAAGCGATGCTGGTGCTGATCGTGTTTGCGTTTACCGTGTCGGTGTACTCCTCGGCCACGGTGATGCCCGGTTCGCTGCACCTGGCGCCGATCGCGGTTGCTGATATGGATAAATCACAGCTCTCATCACGCATTATTAACGCTTTTTACCGTCCCTGGTTTCTTGAGCCGGAGCTGATCACCGCTGATGAGATGGACGCCGGGCTGGATGCCGGGCGCTACACGTTCGCCATCAACATCCCGCCTAACTTCCAGCGCGATGTACTGGCCGGTCGGCAGCCGGAAATCCAGGTCAATGTCGACGCCACGCGCATGAGTCAGGCCTTTACCGGCAACGGTTACATCCAGAATATTATCACCGGCGAAGTAAACAGTTTTGTCGCCCGCTATCGGGATAACAGCGTGCTGCCGGTAGAGCTGGCGGTAAGGATGCGTTTTAATCCTAACCTTGAGCAGGAGCGCTTTGGCGCGGTGATGGCGATCATCAACAATATCACCATGCTGGCCATTGTCCTCACCGGTTCGGCGCTGATCCGCGAGCGGGAACATGGCACCATTGAGCATCTGCTGGTGATGCCGGTCACGCCGTTTGAAATTATGCTGGCCAAGATCTGGTCGATGGGCCTGGTGGTGCTGGTGGTGTCCGGGCTGTCGCTGGTGCTGATGGTGCAGGGGATTTTGCAGGTACCCATTGAGGGATCGGTTCCCCTGTTTATGCTGGGGGTGGCGCTCAGCCTGTTCGCCACGACCTCGATCGGCATTTTTATGGGCACCCTCGCCCGCTCGATGCCGCAGCTGGGGCTGCTGATGATCCTGGTCTTACTGCCGCTGCAGATGCTCTCCGGCGGATCCACGCCGCGAGAAAGTATGCCGCAGCTGGTACAGGATATTATGTTGACCATGCCGACCACCCACTTCGTCAGCCTGGCGCAGGCGATATTGTATCGAGGCGCCAGCTTCGCCATCGTCTGGCCGCAGTTCTTAACCTTGCTGGCTATCGGCGGAGTGTTCTTTACTATCGCGTTGCTGCGTTTTCGTAAGACTATTGGTGAGATGGCATAAAGGCTTAAGAAGGGCCGTCGACTTACGGCGGCCGAATGGTTTATTTATGGCGATTCATAAAGCGACGTAAACCCCAGGTGAAGGCCATCGCCATACTGAAGAGAATGAACAGCAACACCACCCAGCTGATGGAGATGCGCAGCAGCGTGCCGGGGGTCATAAACGGCTGCAGATACACGGTGAAGGACTGGGCGGGTGATTTTCCCAGCAGTTCATAAACGTTATCGGTGAGCCACACGCCGACCCGGCAGAACAACCAGATAATCGCTGGCCAGCAGAGCAGCACCAGAAAGGTAAAGCGCTCCTGAATGTAAGTGAAGAGCTGGCGCAATGGCGACCAGTTAAGCAGGATTTTCATTTCTATTCTCATTTGCCAGCCGAGAACCTGCATATGTTTCGCAAGGTATTTCGGGCAGCATCCATACAGGCAATCATCCCCCTTTGTATATCAAATTTGCTGCCATATAAACCAGATCAAGTTAACAAAGTGTTAATGATAAAGCTCATTTAGACAAAAACAGGGAAGAAGCATACCGTTCGCCACAATACATCCGGAAGCGAAGTATCCAGTCACGGAAATATTTTTTCTGAAGCGTAAACGCGTTATTTTGTGGGAGGAAGAGGCCGCATCATTATTTTACCGGAGCACAATATAATGGCGCTGAAATAAAGAAATAATATTAATCGTAGCTGCTGATAATTATTTTCCGACTTGTATCATCCGGTAAATTCACTATCCGGTTGACCATGCCACAAGCATTCGTCACGCTATTTTGCGAAGCAATAAAGGCGGTGCTGCGCACTTTGTCCGGGGTACGGTTTTGTAGCCCCGGTAAGCGCAGCGCCACCGGGGAGACATACCGGCACGCTGGCCGGACGACAGAAACGCAAAAAGCCCATCCGACAGGATGGGCTCTTCACTTGTTTGATGCCTGGCAGTTTATGGCGGGCGTCCTGCCCGCCACCCTCCGGGCCGTTGCTGCGCAACGTTCAAATCCGCTCCCGGCGGATTTGTCCTACTCTGGAGAGCGCTCACCGACAAACAACAGATAAAGCAGAAAGCCCGGTCTTTCGACCGGGCTTTCTGCTTTATTTGATGCCTGGCAGTTCCCTACTCTCACATGGGGAGACCCCACACTACCATCGGCGCTACGGCGTTTCACTTCTGAGTTCGGCATGGGGTCAGGTGGGACCACCGCGCTAGTGCCGCCAGGCAAATTCTTTGTGCTCAGTACGCAATTCTTTATATTGCGTACTCAACTCTGAATCTAAGCTGAAAATTCTCTCAAACCCGCCAAAACATCTTCGGCGTTGTAAGGTTAAGCCTCACGGTTCATTAGTACCGGTTAGCTCAACGCATCGCTGCGCTTACACACCCGGCCTATCAACGTCATCGTCTTTAACGTTCCTTCAGGAGACTTAAAGTCTCAGGGAGAACTCATCTCGGGGCAAGTTTCGTGCTTAGATGCTTTCAGCACTTATCTCTTCCGCATTTAGCTACCGGGCAGTGCCATTGGCATGACAACCCGAACACCAGTGATGCGTCCACTCCGGTCCTCTCGTACTAGGAGCAGCCCCCCTCAATTCTCCAGCGCCCACGGCAGATAGGGACCGAACTGTCTCACGACGTTCTAAACCCAGCTCGCGTACCACTTTAAATGGCGAACAGCCATACCCTTGGGACCTACTTCAGCCCCAGGATGTGATGAGCCGACATCGAGGTGCCAAACACCGCCGTCGATATGAACTCTTGGGCGGTATCAGCCTGTTATCCCCGGAGTACCTTTTATCCGTTGAGCGATGGCCCTTCCATTCAGAACCACCGGATCACTATGACCTGCTTTCGCACCTGCTCGCGCCGTCACGCTCGCAGTCAAGCTAGCTTATGCCATTGCACTAACCTCCTGATGTCCGACCAGGATTAGCTAACCTTCGTGCTCCTCCGTTACGCTTTGGGAGGAGACCGCCCCAGTCAAACTACCCACCAGACACTGTCCGCAACCCCGGTAAGGGGCCAACGTTAGAACATCAAACATTAAAGGGTGGTATTTCAAGGTTGGCTCCACGCAGACTGGCGTCCACGCTTCAAAGCCTCCCACCTATCCTACACATCAAGGCTCAATGTTCAGTGTCAAGCTATAGTAAAGGTTCACGGGGTCTTTCCGTCTTGCCGCGGGTACACTGCATCTTCACAGCGAGTTCAATTTCACTGAGTCTCGGGTGGAGACAGCCTGGCCATCATTACGCCATTCGTGCAGGTCGGAACTTACCCGACAAGGAATTTCGCTACCTTAGGACCGTTATAGTTACGGCCGCCGTTTACCGGGGCTTCGATCAAGAGCTTCTCCTTACGGATAACCCCATCAATTAACCTTCCGGCACCGGGCAGGCGTCACACCGTATACGTCCACTTTCGTGTTTGCACAGTGCTGTGTTTTTAATAAACAGTTGCAGCCAGCTGGTATCTTCGACTGGTCTCAGCTCCATCCGCAGGGACTTCACCTACACACCAGCGTGCCTTCTCCCGAAGTTACGGCACCATTTTGCCTAGTTCCTTCACCCGAGTTCTCTCAAGCGCCTTGGTATTCTCTACCTGACCACCTGTGTCGGTTTGGGGTACGATTTAATGTTACCTGATGCTTAGAGGCTTTTCCTGGAAGCAGGGCATTTGTTACTTCAGCACCGTAGTGCCTCGTCATCACACCTCAGCCTTGATTATCCGGATTTGCCTGGACAACCAGCCTACATGCTTAAACCGGGACAACCGTCGCCCGGCTAACATAGCCTTCTCCGTCCCCCCTTCGCAGTAACACCAAGTACAGGAATATTAACCTGTTTCCCATCGACTACGCCTTTCGGCCTCGCCTTAGGGGTCGACTCACCCTGCCCCGATTAACGTTGGACAGGAACCCTTGGTCTTCCGGCGAGCGGGCTTTTCACCCGCTTTATCGTTACTTATGTCAGCATTCGCACTTCTGATACCTCCAGCAACCCTCACAGGTCACCTTCGCAGGCTTACAGAACGCTCCCCTACCCAACAACACATAGTGTCGCTGCCGCAGCTTCGGTGCATGGTTTAGCCCCGTTACATCTTCCGCGCAGGCCGACTCGACCAGTGAGCTATTACGCTTTCTTTAAATGATGGCTGCTTCTAAGCCAACATCCTGGCTGTCTGTGCCTTCCCACATCGTTTCCCACTTAACCATGACTTTGGGACCTTAGCTGGCGGTCTGGGTTGTTTCCCTCTTCACGACGGACGTTAGCACCCGCCGTGTGTCTCCCGTGATAACATTCTTCGGTATTCGTAGTTTGCATCGGGTTGGTAAGTCGGGATGACCCCCTAGCCGAAACAGTGCTCTACCCCCGAAGATGAGTTCACGAGGCGCTACCTAAATAGCTTTCGGGGAGAACCAGCTATCTCCCGGTTTGATTGGCCTTTCACCCCCAGCCACAAGTCATCCGCTAATTTTTCAACATTAGTCGGTTCGGTCCTCCAGTTAGTGTTACCCAACCTTCAACCTGCCCATGGCTAGATCACCGGGTTTCGGGTCTATACCCTGCAACTTAACGCCCAGTTAAGACTCGGTTTCCCTGCGGCTCCCCTATACGGTTAACCTTGCTACAGAATATAAGTCGCTGACCCATTATACAAAAGGTACGCAGTCACACCATAAAGGTGCTCCCACTGCTTGTACGTACACGGTTTCAGGTTCTTTTTCACTCCCCTCGCCGGGGTTCTTTTCGCCTTTCCCTCACGGTACTGGTTCACTATCGGTCAGTCAGGAGTATTTAGCCTTGGAGGATGGTCCCCCCATATTCAGACAGGATACCACGTGTCCCGCCCTACTCTTCGAGTTCACAGCCTGTGCATTTTGGTGTACGGGACTATCACCCTGTACCGTCGGACTTTCCAGACCGTTCCACTAACACACAAGCTGATTCAGACTCTGGGCTGCTCCCCGTTCGCTCGCCGCTACTGGGGGAATCTCGGTTGATTTCTTTTCCTCGGGGTACTTAGATGTTTCAGTTCCCCCGGTTCGCCTCGTTAACCTATGTATTCAGTTAACGATAGTGCAACGAATTGCACTGGGTTTCCCCATTCGGACATCGCCGGCTATAACGGTTCATATCACCTTACCGACGCTTTTCGCAGATTAGCACGTCCTTCATCGCCTCTGACTGCCAGGGCATCCACCGTGTACGCTTAGTCGCTTAACCTCACAACCCGAAGATGTTTCGTAAAACATCATCGTGTCGCGAAAATTTGAGAGACTCGAACACACATTGACTGTGTGTCGTTTCAATTTTCAGCTTGATCCAGATTTTTAAAGAGCAAATATCTCAAACGTCACCCGAAGATGAGTTTTGAGATAGTTCGGCACGCGTCTTTCACTCACGAACCAGCAAGTGGCGTCCCCTAGGGGATTCGAACCCCTGTTACCGCCGTGAAAGGGCGGTGTCCTGGGCCTCTAGACGAAGGGGACACTGAAGTCTCAATCGCAAGACGCCTTGCTTCTTTACGTTCATCAGACAATCTGTGTGAGCACTACAAAGGCAGGTTCTTTAAGGTAAGGAGGTGATCCAACCGCAGGTTCCCCTACGGTTACCTTGTTACGACTTCACCCCAGTCATGAATCACAAAGTGGTAAGCGCCCTCCCGAAGGTTAAGCTACCTACTTCTTTTGCAACCCACTCCCATGGTGTGACGGGCGGTGTGTACAAGGCCCGGGAACGTATTCACCGTAGCATTCTGATCTACGATTACTAGCGATTCCGACTTCATGGAGTCGAGTTGCAGACTCCAATCCGGACTACGACATACTTTATGAGGTCCGCTTGCTCTCGCGAGGTCGCTTCTCTTTGTATATGCCATTGTAGCACGTGTGTAGCCCTGGTCGTAAGGGCCATGATGACTTGACGTCATCCCCACCTTCCTCCAGTTTATCACTGGCAGTCTCCTTTGAGTTCCCGGCCTAACCGCTGGCAACAAAGGATAAGGGTTGCGCTCGTTGCGGGACTTAACCCAACATTTCACAACACGAGCTGACGACAGCCATGCAGCACCTGTCTCACAGTTCCCGAAGGCACCAATCCATCTCTGGAAAGTTCTGTGGATGTCAAGACCAGGTAAGGTTCTTCGCGTTGCATCGAATTAAACCACATGCTCCACCGCTTGTGCGGGCCCCCGTCAATTCATTTGAGTTTTAACCTTGCGGCCGTACTCCCCAGGCGGTCGATTTAACGCGTTAGCTCCGGAAGCCACGCCTCAAGGGCACAACCTCCAAATCGACATCGTTTACGGCGTGGACTACCAGGGTATCTAATCCTGTTTGCTCCCCACGCTTTCGCACCTGAGCGTCAGTCTTTGTCCAGGGGGCCGCCTTCGCCACCGGTATTCCTCCAGATCTCTACGCATTTCACCGCTACACCTGGAATTCCACCCCCCTCTACAAGACTCTAGCCTGCCAGTTTCGAATGCAGTTCCCAGGTTGAGCCCGGGGATTTCACATCCGACTTGACAGACCGCCTGCGTGCGCTTTACGCCCAGTAATTCCGATTAACGCTTGCACCCTCCGTATTACCGCGGCTGCTGGCACGGAGTTAGCCGGTGCTTCTTCTGCGGGTAACGTCAATCGCCAAGGTTATTAACCTTAACGCCTTCCTCCCCGCTGAAAGTGCTTTACAACCCGAAGGCCTTCTTCACACACGCGGCATGGCTGCATCAGGCTTGCGCCCATTGTGCAATATTCCCCACTGCTGCCTCCCGTAGGAGTCTGGACCGTGTCTCAGTTCCAGTGTGGCTGGTCATCCTCTCAGACCAGCTAGGGATCGTCGCCTAGGTGAGCCATTACCCCACCTACTAGCTAATCCCATCTGGGCACATCTGATGGCATGAGGCCCGAAGGTCCCCCACTTTGGTCTTGCGACGTTATGCGGTATTAGCTACCGTTTCCAGTAGTTATCCCCCTCCATCAGGCAGTTTCCCAGACATTACTCACCCGTCCGCCGCTCGTCACCCGAGAGCAAGCTCTCTGTGCTACCGCTCGACTTGCATGTGTTAGGCCTGCCGCCAGCGTTCAATCTGAGCCATGATCAAACTCTTCAATTTAAGTTTGATGCTCAAAGAATTAAACTTCGTAATGAATTACGTGTTCACTCTTGAGACTTGGTATTCATTTTTCGTCCGAGGACGTTAAGAACCCATGTCACTTTGAGTGCCCACACAGATTGTCTGATAAATTGTTAAAGAGCAGTTGCGACGCGCTTTAGCGCTCTGTCGCGAGGTGGCGTATATTACGCTTTCCTCTTTCAGAGTCAACCCGTTTTTCAGGATTTTTCTCTGCAACCGAACCGGCTGTTTGTGTGAAGTGATTCACATCTGCCGTGTCAGTGGGAGCGCATTATAGGGAGTTCGCCGGAAGTAGCAAGCGTTAAAATAGAAAAATCTTATCGACCGCTCATTATTTGAACTTTTCGCTAATTCATCTTCTTACCATTAAAGGCGCAATCCCAGTGTTCATGCGGCCTGCAGCGCAATTTACGCTAAGATCGGTTTTTGGCGAAAATGTGATTTTCTCTCTTACCCAACGCCATTATCGCGCCGATGGTGAATTAAGCATCACTCTTGACCCACGACAATGCGCCCGCCCGGCCCTCATTTCTATAATCAGGCCCGTTTCTTCTTACTGGTAATAATCGATGGCTTATCAACTCAACATTAACTGGCCCGAGTTTTTAGAAAAATACTGGCAGAAACAGCCGGTGGTATTAAAAAACGCGTTTCCGGACTTCGTCGACCCGATTACTCCGGACGAGCTGGCCGGATTAGCCATGGAGCCGGAAGTCGACAGCCGACTGGTCAGCCTGAAAAACGGCAAATGGCAGGCCAGCAATGGTCCTTTTGAACATTTCGACGGGCTGGGCGAAACCGGTTGGTCCCTGCTGGCCCAGGCGGTAAACCACTGGCATATGCCTGCCGCCGAGCTGGTGCGTCCGTTCCGCGTACTGCCGGACTGGCGCCTGGACGACCTGATGATCTCCTTCTCCGTCCCCGGCGGCGGTGTCGGTCCGCATATCGATCAGTATGACGTCTTTATTATTCAGGGCATGGGCAGCCGCCGCTGGCGCGTGGGTGACAAGCTGCCGATGCGTCAGTTCTGTCCGCATCCGGCACTGCTGCACGTCGATCCGTTCCCACCGATCATTGATGAAGATCTGCAGCCAGGCGACATCCTCTATATTCCACCGGGATTCCCGCACGACGGCATAACCCACGAAACCGCCCTGAACTACTCCGTCGGCTTCCGCGGGCCAAACGGCCGCGACCTGATCAGCAGCTTCGCCGACTATGTGCTGGAGAACGATCTCGGCGGCGAGCACTACAGCGATCCGGACCTCACCTGCCGCGAGCATCCGGGCCGGGTTGAAGAGTATGAACTCGAACGTCTGCGCACCATGATGATCGATATGATTCGCCAGCCGGAAGACTTCAAGCAGTGGTTCGGCAGTTTCGTCACCACCCCGCGTCACGAGCTGGATATTGCGCCGGCAGAACCACCGTATGAAGAAGAGGAAGTGGTCGATGCGCTGCTGGGTGGTGAAAAGCTTTCCCGCCTGAGCGGCCTGCGCGTTCTGCATATCGGCGACAGCTTCTTCGTGCATAGCGAACAACTCGACACCACCGATGCCGAAGCGCTGGATGCGCTGTGTCGCTATACCTCATTAGGCCAGGAAGAGCTCGGCAGCGGCCTGCAGAATCCGGCGTTCGTGAGCGAACTGACGCGGCTGATTAATCAGGGCTACTGGTACTTCGAAGAGTAAGAGAGTCGCGATACTGCGGGCAGCCGCCTGGCGCTGCCCGGTTTCTTTTATGACTCATCGTCAGTAAAGAGCTGTTGAATCGATTTGGTCGGATAAAACAGTAAGTTACTATTTTCATCCACGAGCTGTATAAACCCCAGACGAAGATAGAATGCTTTAGCTTTCTCATTAAGGGCTTCAACAAACAATCCGTAGATGCCAACGGCTTTAGACGCTCCCCACACCACTCGCATCGCATGGGCAACCAACATCTCTCCCCAGCCCTGCCCCTGAACAGATTTATCAATGGCCAGCCGCCCGAGGGTTACGCTTGGCGCATTTTGATACGGGATTTTCTTTTGCTGAGTTTTAGACGGCAACATGCCTCGCTCGAAACAACTCCCCGATAAGGTGTAATAACCCAGCAACCTGGGAACGGTATCCCCGGAGACCAGCGCATAACCCCTTAAGATTTGTCCATCGTGCTGCCGCTTGAGGTGCTCTTTTAAAAACGTATTCAGCGCTTCCTCGCCGCAATCAAATCCAGTGATATCGTAGCTGAACGCATCGGCAATCATCTCAATCGTCAGTTGCTGCTCCATTAGCTCTACCTTACCTGGTTTGTAGACGCTTCGCTGCACGTTTCAGTCGATCATTCGGGGCTGGCGGTTGGGTAATCGCCTCCATCACCAGGCTCCATGATTGCTCATTGAGGACCATTCTGCGGTGCTGCTCAATCACTTCCGCAGCACGTTCTGAGGCACTGGCAACCACAAACTGGGTAATCGTCTGATTCGAAATTGCCGCAGCTTCCTCGATGATGCTCTTATCATCATCGGTTAATCTCAAATCTATACGCTGCTTTTTAAGTGCGGGCATACGTTATCTCCGGCCTGTTGCAAACTTCATGTACGGTTATTTTCCGTACATTTAATATAGCGACAGAAAGCCACATACTCAACTATCACTCGCGGATTGCGCCTATTTCGGCAACACCACAATAAACCGCGTCGAGCGCAGATCGGACTGCGCCGCCACGCTGCCGTGGTGGGCTCCGACAATCGATTTCACAATCGCCAGGCCGATACCGCTGCCCTCGCCTTTGCGCTGACGCGAGGGGTCGACGCGATAGAAACGGTCAAACAGCCGCGGCAGATGTTCGGCGGCAATCGGCGTACCGGGATTCTCCACCACCAGACGGATCGTCTCGGCGCTTTCGCTCAACTGGATGGTCACCGCCTGGCCGGCCGGCGTGTAGCGGATCGCATTCGACAGCAGGTTGCTGATCGCTCGCCGCAGCATCAGCGGATCGCCCGTCACCCGGCAGTGGCTACCGACAAAGCGCAGCGCCACCGCCTTCTCTTCCGCCCACGCTTCAAAGAACTCAAACACCTTATGCACTTCATCGGCCAGATCCAGCGCCTGTTGCTCAGGGATCAGCTGGTTATTATCCGCCTGGGCGAGGAACAGCATATCGCTGACCATCCGCGACATCCGCGAGAACTCTTCAAGATTGGAATAGAGCACCTCTTCCAGCTCCTGCTGGCTGCGGCTCTGGCTTAAGGCGATTTCAGTTTGCGTCACCAGGTTAGTAATCGGCGTGCGGATTTCATGGGCGATATCGGCGGAGAAGTTGGACTGGCGGGTAAAGACATCCTCTATGCGCTCCAGCATATGGTTAAACGACAGCGCCAGCCGCTCCAGCTCGACAGGCACGGCCTGCGGGTCAAGGCGCACGTCGAGATCCCGCGAGGTAATATTCTGGATCTGGCGACTGATCTGGCGGATGGGCTTATGCCCCTGATAGACCACAAACAGCACGATGGCGATGATCAGCAAACTGATTATCGTCGCCGCGGAAATCAGCTTCGCTTTCAGCTCATTAATATAGTGCAGGTGAAAATCGATGGATAAGGCCATCAGCAGGTGGTACGCCGGTTTGCCGTCCGCCTGCTTGCCCAGCGGCAGCATGATCAGCCGCCAGGCGCGGGTCTCCATTGGATGATTATCATGAACCATCTTCCGCGGCTGCGGGTCAGTCCATGAAATCACATTCCCGTCGCGCAGCTGCATCGCCAGCCCCGGCGTACTCAGCATATGGCTGAGATCCGGCCCGTCGGGCGACTGAAACAGAATATTGCCCTGGCCGTCGTCCAGACAGATAAAGACGTTGGCGTAACCCGCAATGATATTCCTCACGATCTCCAGCCGCCGCGCCTGCGGGTAGTCAGCGTGGTCGAGGACCGTCTCCAGCGTGGTGCTGAGCTGCCTGAGATCGTGCACGTCGCGCTCTTCAAAGTGGGCCTTCACCGAATGGATCATGATCCAGGTGAAGGCAAAGAAAGCGATGATGGTGGCGAGGCTGATAAAGAAGGTCAGCCGGGTTGCCAGGGAAAAGGGGCGCTTAGCGGCCATCCGGCACCTCAAGCATATAGCCGACGCCGCGCACGGTCTGGATAAGCTTCGGCTCGAAGTCGTTATCAATTTTGGCGCGCAGCCGCTTCACCGCCACGTCGATGGCGTTAGTGTCGCTGTCGAAGTTCATATCCCACACCTGCGAGGCAATTAACGAACGCGGCAGCACCTCGCCCTGATGACGCAGGAAGAACTCCAGCAGCGTGAATTCCTTACTGGTCAGGGTGATGCGGGTGGCGCCGCGCGTCACCTTGCGGCTGACCAAATCGACGCAGAGATCGGCCGCCTGAAACTGGCTTTCGACGATGACCGCCGCCCCGCGGCGCAGCAGAGTGCGCACCCGCGCCAGAAGCTCCGCAAAGGCGAACGGTTTTACCAGATAGTCGTCAGCGCCCAGCTCCAGCCCCTTCACCCGATGCTCAATGGTGCCCAACGCGGTAAGCAGCAGGATCGGCATGCCTTTCCCGGCGGCGCGCAGCATGCGCACGATATCCCAGCCGTTCACATCCGGCAGCATGATGTCGAGGATCAGCAGATCGTAATCGCTGGTCATCGCCAGGTGATAGCCGTTGAGGCCGTTATCGGCCAGGTCGACGACGAAGCCGGCCTCGGTGAGCCCTTTGGTCAGGTACTCTCCGGTTTTCTTCTCATCTTCGACAATCAAAATCTTCACGGCAGGCTCCTTCACGCGCGCTTTGTGCGGGTATTCAATTTTAGAGGAGCGCCTCCGGATAGCAATGAAATATCAGGAAAATGACAGCTTTGTCATTTTCCCGTCACGCCCTGAACAGAGCCCGCTACGTAAAGTAGCCGCCATGGATAAATCGTCGAAACTTCTGCCGCCATGCGCTCAATACAGCTACTTACCCTCAGCGTGATATTTGCCTTAACCGGCTGTCTGTCGCTCGCTCCGGACTACCAGCGCCCTGTCGCGCCGGTGCCGCAGCAGTTCTCACTCAGCCAGAACAGACTGGTTGCCGCAACGGCGGGCTACCAGGAGACCGGCTGGCGCACCTTTTTCGTCGACCCGCAGGTGAAAAGCCTGATTAGCACCGCGCTGACCAACAACCGCGATCTACGGATGGCGACGCTGAAAGTGCAGGAGGCTCGCGCGCAATATCGGGTTACCGACGCCGACCGCTACCCGCAATTGAACGGTGACGGCAGCACCACCTATGGCGGCAAGCTCAAAGGCGACACCACCACCAGCAGCGATTATGCCGCCGGCTTAAACCTCAGCTACGACCTCGACTTCTTTGGCCGGCTGAAAAACCTTAGCGAGGCCGACCGACAGAACTTCTTCGCCAGCGAAGAGGCGCGGCGCGCAGTGCATATCCTGTTGATTGCTAACGTTTCACAAAGCTACTTCAACCAGCGGCTGGCGGCAGCGCAGCTGCAGGTGGCCAACGATACCTTACAGAACTATCAGCAGTCTTACGCCTTCGTTGAAAAACAGCTGCTGACCGGGAGCACCACCGTGCTGGCGCTGGAGCAGGCGCGCGGCATGATCGAAAGCACCCGCGCCGATATCGCCAAACGTCAGGGCCAGCTGGCGCAGGCCAATAACGCCCTGCAACTGCTGCTCGGCAGCTATCAGCGCCTGCCGGACGATAGCGCCAGCAGCGCGGTAGACCTGCAAGGCGTAACCCTGCCGCCATCGCTCTCCTCAGCGATCCTGCTGCAGCGGCCGGATATTTTAGAGGCCGAACACAGCCTGCAAGCGGCCAACGCCAACATCGGCGCCGCGCGGGCGGCCTTCTTCCCGTCGATCACCCTGACCAGCTCGCTCTCCGGCAGCAGCAGCGAACTCTCCAGCCTGTTTAACGCTGGCGGCGCGATGTGGAACTTCATTCCCAAAATCGAACTGCCGATTTTCAACGCCGGGCGTAATCAGGCCAGCCTCGATCTGGCGGAGATCCGCCAGCAGCAGCAGGTGGTCAACTATGAACAAAAAATCCAGTCCGCCTTTAAAGAGGTGGCCGACGCGCTGGCCCTGCGCCAGAGCCTGGCCGATCAAATTGCCGCGCAGGAGCACTATCTCGCTTCACTAAATATCACCCTGCAGCGCGCCACTGCGCTCTATCGCCATGGCGCGGTCAGCTATATCGAAGTCCTGAGCGCCCAGCGCGATATTTTCACCACCCGACAAACCCTGCTGGAACTCAACTATTCCCGTCAGGCGAATGAAATCACCCTGTTCACCGCCCTCGGCGGCGGCTGGATGGAATAACCCAAGGAGTCTTGATGATGAATTCACTATCTAAAATAACCCTGTTCACCCTGCTCTCTGGCGCGGTGTTCGCCGCCCAGGCCGCCAACCCGCATGCCGGCATGGCGATGCACGAGGAGCCCGCCGCCGCGCAGGCGCAAAGCATCCGCGGTAAAGGCGTCATTAAAGCTATTGATATGGATAGCAAAAAAATCACCATCGCCCACGAGGCCATCCCGGCGGTGAACTGGCCGCCGATGACCATGCGCTTCACCATCACCCCGCAGACGCAGCTCAACAATGTGAAGGACGGCGACAGCGTGGATTTCACCTTCGTTCAGCAGGGCAATCTGTCGCTATTACAGGATATCCGCGCCCAATAACGGCCCGGCGACGGTAGGCCCCTCAACAACTGAATGGACGACACATGGCATCCCTGAAACTGAAAAATACGGCGCTGATCCTCGGCAGCATGCTGATTGGCGGCGCGCTTACCGCGGCGCTGTACGCCCGATGGGCACCGACCCACTCTGCCGCTCCGGCGGCCGAGCAGCAGCGTAAAGTGCTGTTCTGGTACGACCCGATGTACCCGAACACCCGCTTCGATAAACCGGGTAAATCGCCGTTTATGGATATGGATCTGGTGCCGAAATACGCCGATGAGGAGCATGCCGCCGCCGGTGCGCCGGGGGTGCGTATCGACCCGACGCAGACCCAGAATCTTGGGGTGAAAACCGCCGCCGTCACCCGCGGGCCGCTGCGCTACGCCCAGACCTTCCCGGCCAACATCAGCTATAACGAGTACCAGTATGTGATTATGCAGGCGCGGGCGGCGGGCTTTATCAATAAAGTCTATCCGTTGACCGTCGGCGACAAAGTGAAACAAGGCACGCCGCTGCTCGAGCTGACCATCCCGGACTGGGTGGAAGCGCAGAGCGAATATCTGCTATTGCAGGAGACCGGGGGCACCGCCACCCAGGTCGAGGGGATCCTCGAGCGGCTGCGTCTCGCCGGAATGCCGGACGACGATATCCGCCGCCTGAAAGCCACGCGCAAGATCCAGACCCGTTTCACCCTCAAGGCGCCCATCGACGGGGTGATCACCGCCTTCGATCTGCGCGCCGGAATGAACATCGCCAAAGATAACGTGGTGGCGAAAATTCAGGGCATGGATCCGGTGTGGGTCAGCGTGGCGGTCCCGGAATCCATCGCCTGGCTGATTAAAGACGCCTCGCAGTTCAGCATTCAGGTTCCCGCCTGGCCGGGCAAAACCTTCCGCATCAGCAAATGGACTCTTCTCCCCAGCGTCGATAGCGTCACCCGCACCCTGCAGCTGCGCCTGCAGGTCAACAACCCGGATGAAGCGCTGAAGCCGGGGATGAACGCCTATCTGCAGCTGACCAGCGAAAGCGAACCGATGCTGCTGATCCCCTCCAAAGCGCTGATCGACAGCGGCAGCGAGCAGCGAGTGATCACCGTCGATAACGAGGGCCGCTTCGTGCCGAAGCGGGTCCAGGTCTTCCATGAATCCAATGGCGTCACAGCCATTCGCAGCGGGCTGCAGGAGGGTGAGAAAGTCGTCGCCAGCGGCCTGTTCCTGATCGACTCGGAGGCCAATATCGCCGGCGCGCTGGAGCGCATGCGCGCGCAGGCCCCTGATGCCGCGGCCTCTGCCGCCCACGCGCACTAAGGAACGGAACCATGATTGAATGGATTATCCGCCGCTCGGTGGCCAACCGCTTCCTGGTGATGATGGCGGCGCTGTTTCTCAGCATCTGGGGAACCTGGACCATCATCCACACCCCGGTAGACGCCCTGCCGGATCTCTCTGATGTACAGGTGATCGTCAAAACCCGCTATCCGGGGCAGGCGCCGCAGATCGTCGAAAACCAGGTCACCTGGCCGCTGACCACCACCATGCTGTCAGTCCCCGGCGCCAAAACGGTGCGCGGCTTCTCGCAATTCGGCGACTCCTACGTATACGTGATTTTTGAAGACGGCACCGATCCTTACTGGGCGCGCTCGCGGGTGCTGGAGTATCTCAACCAGGTGCAGGGCAAACTTCCCGCCGGGGTCAGCGCCGAAATGGGCCCGGACGCCACCGGCGTCGGCTGGGTCTTCGAATACGCGCTGGTCGACCGCAGCGGCAAGCACGACCTCGCCGAACTGCGCTCCCTGCAGGACTGGTTCTTAAAATATGAGCTGAAAACCATCCCTAACGTCTCGGAAGTGGCGTCGGTGGGCGGCGTGGTCAAGGAGTACCAGATTGTCGTCGACCCGATGAAGCTGACCCAGTACGGCATCAGCCTCGGCGAGGTGAAATCGGCGCTGGACGCCTCTAACCAGGAGGCGGGCGGCTCTTCCGTCGAACTGGCGGAAGCCGAATATATGGTGCGCGCCAGCGGCTACCTGCAGACGCTCGACGACTTCAAAAACATCGTGCTGAAAACCGGTGACAACGGTGTGCCGGTCTATCTCGGCGACGTCGCGCGGGTGCAGATCGGCCCGGAAATGCGCCGCGGTATCGCCGAGCTTAACGGCGAAGGCGAAGTGGCCGGCGGCGTGGTGATCCTGCGCTCCGGCAAGAACGCCCGCGAAGTGATCTCGGCGGTCAAAGCGAAGCTGGCGTCGCTGCAAAGCAGCCTGCCGGAAGGGGTTGAAGTGGTCACCACCTACGACCGCAGCCAGCTTATCGACCGCGCCATCGACAACCTCAGCTACAAGCTGCTGGAAGAGTTTATCGTCGTCGCCCTGGTCTGCGCCCTGTTCCTGTGGCACGTGCGCTCGGCGCTGGTAGCGATTATCTCGCTGCCGCTCGGCCTGTGCTTCGCCTTTATCATGATGCATTTCCAGGGGCTCAACGCCAACATCATGTCGCTGGGCGGGATCGCCATTGCGGTGGGGGCGATGGTCGATGCCGCCATCGTGATGATCGAGAACGCCCACAAGCGGCTGGAGGAGTGGGAACATCAGCACCCGGGAGAGAAGCTCAGCAACGACACACGCTGGAAAATCATTACCGAGGCCTCGGTGGAGGTCGGTCCGGCGCTGTTTATCAGCCTGCTGATCATCACCCTGTCGTTTATCCCGATTTTCACCCTCGAAGGCCAGGAGGGCAAACTGTTCGGTCCGCTGGCCTTCACCAAAACCTGGTCGATGGCCGGGGCAGCGCTGCTGGCGATCGTGGCGATCCCGATCCTGATGGGCTTCTGGATCCGCGGCAGGATCCCGGCGGAGAGCAGCAATCCGCTGAATCGCTTTTTGATCCGCATTTATCACCCGCTGCTGCTGAAGGTCCTGCACTGGCCGAAGACTACCCTGCTGATTGCGCTCCTGTCGATCCTGACGGTTGCCTGGCCGCTTAACCGGGTCGGCGGCGAGTTTCTGCCGCAGATCAACGAGGGCGATCTGCTGTATATGCCGTCCACGCTGCCGGGGATCTCCGCTGCGCAGGCGGCGGATATGCTGCAGAAAACCGATAAGCTGATCATGACGGTGCCGGAAGTGGCAAGGGTGTTCGGCAAAACCGGCAAGGCCGAAACCGCCACCGACTCGGCGCCGCTGGAGATGGTGGAGACCACCATTCAGCTCAAGCCGCAGGATCAATGGCGACCGGGGATGACCATGGAGAAGATCGTCGAGGAGCTGGATAAAACCGTGCGCCTGCCGGGACTGGCGAACCTGTGGGTGCCGCCGATCCGCAACCGCATCGACATGCTCTCCACCGGCATCAAGAGCCCGATCGGCATTAAAGTTTCCGGCACCAACCTGGCCGATATCGACGCCATCGCCGGGCAAATTGAAGTGGTGGCGCGCACCGTGCCGGGGGTCACGTCAGCATTAGCCGAGCGGCTGGTCGGCGGGCGCTACCTCAAAATTGATATTCATCGTGAGAAGGCGGCCCGCTACGGGATGACCGTCGGCGACGTGCAGTTGTTCGTCTCGTCCGCCATCGGCGGGGCGATGGTTGGCGAAACAGTGGAGGGCGTCGAGCGCTATCCGATCAACATCCGCTACCCGCAGAGCTATCGCGACAGCCCGGAGACCCTGCGCCAGCTGCCGATCCTCACGCCGCTGAAGCAACAGATTGTCCTCGCCGACGTGGCTGAGGTGAAAGTGGTCACCGGACCATCGATGCTGAAGACCGAGAACGCCCGCCCGACCAGTTGGATCTACATCGATGCCCGCGACCGCGACATGGTGTCGGTAGTGCACGATCTGCAGCAGGCCATCGGCAAGGAGGTGAAGCTGAAGCCGGGCATCAGTGTGTCCTACTCCGGGCAGTTTGAGCTGCTGGAGCGCGCCAATCAGAAGCTGAAGCTGATGGTGCCGATGACGCTAATGATTATCTTCGTGCTGCTGTATCTGGCGTTCCGCCGCGTCGGCGAAGCGCTGCTGATTATCACCAGCGTGCCGTTCGCCCTTGTGGGCGGGATCTGGTTCATCTACTGGATGGGGTTCCATCTGTCGGTGGCCACCGGGACCGGCTTTATCGCCCTGGCCGGGGTGGCGGCAGAATTTGGCGTGGTGATGCTGATGTACCTGCGCCATGCCATCGAGGCGGAGCCATCGCTGGAGAATCCGCAGACTTTCAGCGTCGATAAGCTCGACGAGGCGCTGTACCAGGGGGCGGTGCTGCGCGTGCGGCCGAAGGCGATGACCGTGGCGGTGATTATCGCCGGCCTGCTGCCGATTTTATGGGGCACCGGCGCCGGTTCGGAAGTCATGAGCCGTATCGCCGCGCCGATGATTGGCGGGATGATCACCGCCCCGCTGCTGTCGCTGTTTATCATTCCGGCGGCGTATAAGCTGATGTGGCTGTCCCGGCATCGGGGCAAGCGTAGCCAATAGCCCGCCGCGTTTACGCCGGTCCGGGAAATTGGCTATAGTGGCGCCATTCTTCTGGCCGGCGTGAACGTCCCTATGAATCTGAACCTGGTATGTTATTCCCTGCTGCTGCTCACCGCCGTGGGCAGCGCCCTGCTGCCCTACCCGCTGGCGATGTGGTTTTTACTGAGCAGCCTTCTGACATGGCTTATCTATGGCGCCGACAAGCTGGCGGCGCGCAAAGCCTGGCGCCGGGTGCCGGAAACCACGCTGCTGGTGCTGGGCCTGGCGGGAGGCTGGCCGGGGGCCATCCTCGGCCAGCAGTGCTTTCGCCATAAAACGCAAAAGCAGCCCTTCCGGACGCGGTTTTTCATCAGCGTAGCGCTCAACGTGGCGGCGCTGGCCGGGCTGTACGTGGTTTATACCCATCTGCTCAGCCGCTAAGCGGCGAGGCTAGCGCGGCGTCTGGCGGATCCACACCAGGCGATCGACGTCAAAGCCCAGCTCGCGCGCGGTATTCAGGTAATCCTGCTTCACCGCCGCCGGAATGGTGGGGGTTCGCGACAGGATCCACAGATAGTCGCGGTTGGGGCCGCTGACCAGCGCGTACTGGTAGTCGTCGTCCAGGCGGATCACGTTATAGCCGCCGTAGAACGGCCCGAAGAACGACACCTTCAGCGCCGCAGTGGTGGGGGCGCCGGTGAAATAGGCTTTCCCGTCGCTCTCATTCCAGCGTTTTTTGACCGGGTCATAACCGCGGTTGACGACGCTGATCCCTCCGTCGCTGCGGGCGCCGTAGGTGGCGGTCACCTGCTCCAGGCCTCGCTCGAAGCGATTCTCCAGGCGGGCGACCTCATACCATTTTCCGAGGTAACGGCTGGCGTCAAACCCGCTAATCGGCTGAACGCCCTTCGGCGGCGTGGGCGATTTGCAGGCCACCAGGGTTAACGCGATAGCGACGCCGGTGACAACAGGCCATAGCTTCATGAGAACTCCTTTCATTTACGCGGTTGGGGAAAGTGTAGTGCAAAGCCACTACACTTCACGCCAGCCGTCGTGATTCGTAGTATATTGAGAATATTCTTTGTTAACAGGTGGCCTCCATGCCTTACTCCATCGGCGAATTTGCCCGACTATGCGGGATAAATGCGACCACGCTTCGCGCCTGGCAGCGCCGCTACGGCCTGCTTAAGCCGCTGCGCACCGATGGAGGACACCGTCTGTACAGCGATGACGACGTCCAGCAGGCGCTGAAGATCCTCGACTGGGTGAAAAAAGGGGTGCCGGTCAGCCAGGTGAAACCCCTGCTGTCGCGCCCCGGCGCGCGGCGCACCAATAACTGGCTGACGCTGCAGGAGACCATGCTGCAGCGGCTGAAAGAGGGAAAAATCGAGTCCCTGCGCCAGCTGATCTACGATGCCGGGCGCGAATATCCGCGCCAGGAGCTGGTGACCGAGGTGCTGCGTCCGCTGCGCAGCCAGGTCTCCGCCAACGTACCGGCCATCATGACCCTGCGCGAAATCCTCGACGGCATCATCATCGCCTACACCTCGTTTTGCCTCGAAGGCGATAAGAAGGCGCCCGGGGATAACTTTCTGATCACCGGCTGGCACCTAACCGACGCCTGCGAAATCTGGCTTGAGGCGCTCAAACGTACCGGCCAGGGCCATCGCATCGACGTCCTGCCGGTGCCTCCCGCCGCCCTGGCGCCGGAGATTTTTCCCCAGCGCAACTGGCTGCTGGTCACCAGCGGCAAACTTTCCGCCGCCCGCCAGAGGCAGGTCGAACTCTGGCAGCAGCAGGTCGTCTCCCTCGAGGTGATCCCGCTCTAACCCCCTGTTTTCACTTACCTCCACGCTCTGTTCCGCCAGCGCCCGGTGGCGCGGCGGGCTCACGCTTGCCCTTTGCACCACCCGCGATTTTCACTCCTTAAAACACCAATCATAACAACATGATTTTTAACACAAATAAAATATATTTTTCTACAAACTTGGACAAATGATTTTATTTGTGTAAGTTTTAAGTATGCCATTACGCTACCGTATCTAGCCAGGATGTGATCCATGAGCACCTCGCCGTCCGTGATTCGTCGTTTCGTTGAGTACTACGCCGGGCTGGATGCACAGCCGCCCGCGGCGCTGGCCGCGCTGTACCATCCGGACGCGACGCTGAGCGATCCTTTTGGTCAGCATCAGGGGCTGTTCGCCATTCAGCGCTACTTTACCCATCTGCTGGCCAACGTGGAGCAGTGCCGGTTCACCATCGACACGCCGCTTTGCGACGGCCAGCGGTTCGCCGTGACCTGGACCATGCACTGGTCGCATCCGCGCATTGCCGGTGGAGAAACCCTGGCCCTGCCGGGCTGCTCGGTGGTGGACATCGCCGGGGAGCAGGTTCTCCATCAGCGCGACTACTACGACGCCGGGGAGATGATCTACGAGCATCTTCCCCTGCTGGGCTGGGCGGTACGCGGCGTGAAGCGGAGGGTGCGCTCATGATGACGGTGCTCATCACCGGCGCCAGCTCCGGGATCGGCGCCGGCCTGGCGAAATCCTTCGCGGCGGATGGCCATCTGGTCATCGCCTGCGGGCGCGATGCGTCGCGCCTGGCAGCGCTCCAGCAGCTCAGCCCCAACATCAGCGTACGCCTGTTCGATATGACAGACAGGGACGCCTGTCGCCAGGCGCTGACAGGCTGTTTTGCCGACCTGATCATTCTCTGCGCCGGGACCTGCGAATACCTCGACCACGGACAGGTGGATGCCGCCCTCGTGGAGCGGGTGATGGCCACCAACTTCCTCGGGCCGGTGAACTGCCTGTCGGCGCTGCAGACGCAGCTGGAGGCAGGCGATCGGGTGGTGCTGGTCAGCTCCATGGCGCACTGGCTGCCCTTCCCGCGCGCGGAAGCCTATGGCGCCTCCAAGGCGGCGCTGAGCTGGTTTGCCAATAGCCTGCGTCTGGACTGGGAGCCGAAAGGGGTGGCCGTCACGGTGGTCTCTCCGGGCTTCGTCGACACCCCGCTGACGCGCAAAAACGACTTCGCCATGCCCGGCCGGGTGAGCGTGGATCGGGCGGTGGCGGCGATCCGCCACGGTCTGGCGAAGGGCAAAAACCACATCGCCTTCCCCACCGGTTTCAGCCTGGCCCTGCGTCTGCTGGCCAGTCTGCCATCGGGTATCCAGCGCCTGCTGTTGCGCAGGATGGTGCGCTCATGAACATCGCCATCATCGGCAGCGGCATCGCCGGGCTGACCTGCGCCTGGCGACTGGCCGGACACCATCAGGTAACGCTGTTCGAAGCGGGCGCCACGCCGGGCGGCCACACCGCCACCGTGGATGTCGCCACGCCGCAGGGCACCTGGGCCATCGATACCGGATTTATCGTCTACAACGATCGCACCTATCCGCGCTTTATGGGCCTGCTCAGCGAGCTGGGGATCGACGGGCAAAAAACGCAGATGAGCTTCTCAGTCCACAACCCGGCCAGCGGCCTGGAGTACAACGGCCACAGTCTGACCTCGCTCTTCGCCCAGCGACGCAATCTGCTGAAGCCGGCCTTCTGGGGGCTGCTGAGCGAGATCGTCCGCTTCAACCGGCTGGCAAAACTGGCGCTGACCGAGGCGCTGGATCCGGGCGCGACGCTGGAGAACTTCCTCTCCCGCCACCGTTTTAGCCCCTTCTTCGCCCGCCACTATATCCTGCCGATGGGGGCGGCCATCTGGTCGTCGTCGCTGCAGGAGATGCGCCGCTTCCCGCTACCGCTATTTTTGCGCTTCTTTGAAAACCACGGTCTGCTGGATATTCGCGATCGTCCGCAATGGTACGTGGTGCCCGGCGGTTCCCGGGAATACGTCCGCGCCCTGCTTGCCAGGCTCGGCGATCGCCTGGACCTGCGGCTCAACGCGCCGGTGCAGCAGGTGGACCGCCACCCGGCGGGAGTTATCCTGCGGCTGGCGTCCGGGGAGGCGCATTTTGACCAGGTGATCTTCGCCTGCCACTCCTCGCAGGCGCTGGCGATGCTGGCGGCGCCCACCGACGCCGAGCGTGAGGTGCTGGGGGATATCGGCTGGCAGCGCAACGAGGTGGTGCTGCACAGCGATCCGCGCTGGCTGCCGGAGCGCCAGCGCGCCTGGGCCAGCTGGAACTATCGCCTGAGCGACGGGGATTTGGCCCGGGCCTGCGTCACCTACAACATGAATATTCTCCAGGGGCTGCCTGCGGGCGCCCCCCTGTTCTGCGTCACTCTGAACCCGGACGCGCCAGTGGACGATCGCTATGTCTGGCAGCGCTTCGTCTATGAGCATCCGCTGTTTAACCCGCAAAGCTGGTCGGCCCAGCTGCGGCGCGAAGAGATTAACGGCCAGCAGCGGAGCTGGTACTGCGGGGCCTACTGGTACAACGGCTTTCATGAGGACGGGGTGCGCAGTGCGCTCGACGTGGTGCAGGGCATCGCCGCGGCGGAGGACAACTGAAATGAACAGCTGCCTCTATCAGGGCGTCCTGCGCCACCGTCGCCTGCAGCCGAAGGCGCACCACTTCGTCTACCGCCTGTTTATGGCCTGGCTTGACCTCGACGAACTGGACAGGCTGCCTGAGGCGGGCATCCGCCGCAACCGCCTGGCCGCCGCCGCCTGGTACGACGCCGATTATCCGCTGGGCGCGCCGCTGAAGGCTCAGGTGCTGAACCGGCTGGAGAGCCTGACCGGCTGCCGCCCGGCGGGCCGCGTGATGCTCCTGACCCAGCTGCGCTACTTCGGCTTCCATTTTAATCCGGTCAACTTTTACTACTGCTATGACGAGGCCGACACCCTGCGCTGGGTGCTGGCCGAAGTGCGCAACACGCCGTGGAATGAGCGTCATTACTACGCGGTGGACGGCCAGCAGGCGCGCCCGCTGGAGAAAGCCTTTCACGTTTCGCCGTTTAACCCGATGGACATGGTCTATCACTGGCGCTTCAACGCGCCGGGCAAAACGCTGCACATGCACATTGAAAACCATCAGGCCAGCAAGGTGTTCGACGCCACGCTGGCCCTGAGCCGCGTGCCGTTAACCCGCGCCAACCTGCGCGGGCTGCTGCTGCGTCTGCCGATGATGACCCTGAAAACCGTCCTCGCCATCTACTGGCAGGCGCTGCGGCTGTGGCTGAAGCGCGTGCCGCTGTACAACCATCCTGTCAGCAGGAGTGAACGCTCATGACCGATCCCGTCTTTGCGCTTGAACCCGATGTGCCGCGCAACGTGCGGCTCGCGCGCTGGCTGCTTTTTCGTCTGTTGAGCGGCCTCCGCGAAGGCTCGCTCACCGTGCGCGAAGGGGCGCAGACTTTTCATTTTGGCGACCCCGCCGCCGCGCTGCGCGCTGAGGCGCGGGTCTGCACGCCGGAGGTTTACTGGCGTCTGCTGACCGGCGGCAGTCTCGCGGCGGCCGAGGCCTGGATGGACGGCGACTGGGAGAGCCACCAGCTGACGGCTCTGTTGCAGATCCTCGCGCGCAACGGCGAGGTGCTGGGGCGTCTGGAGCGCGGCTTTCGTCTGCTGGGTAAGCCTGTCGCCCGCCTGCGCCACTGGACTCGCCGCAACACCCGCGCCCAGGCGCGGGAGAACATCGCCGCCCATTACGACCTCGGCAACGAATTTTATGCCCACTTTCTGGATGACGACCTGCTCTACTCCAGCGCGCTGTTTACCGACGACGAGCAGGATCTGACCCAGGCCCAGCGGGCCAAGATGGCGCGTCTGTGCGACCAGCTGGCGCTCAACCCCGGCGATCATCTGCTGGAGATTGGCACCGGCTGGGGGGCGCTGGCCGAGTACGCCGCCCGCCATTACGGTTGCCGGGTCACGACTACCACCCTTTCCCGGGAGCAGCACCGCTGGGCTACCGAGCGCATGGCCCGCGCCGGGCTGCAGGATCGCGTCGAGGTGCTGCTCTGCGACTACCGCGATCTGCGCGGCGAGTACGACAAACTGGTGTCGGTGGAGATGATTGAGGCGGTGGGCCAGCGCTACCTGCCGGCCTTCTTCCGCACCTGTCAGGCGCGCCTGCGCCCGGGCGGTAAAATGGCCCTGCAGGCGATCACCATTCAGGATCAGCGCTATCGCGACTACAGCAAAAGCGTCGATTTTATCCAGCGCTACATCTTCCCGGGCGGCTTTTTGCCCAGCATCACGGCAATGAGCGAGCTGATGACCCGCCATACCGATTTTGTGGTGCGCAACCTGTTCGACATGGGCCCGGACTATGCCCGCACGCTGGCGCACTGGCGGCAGCGTTTTACCCACGCCTGGCAGGATATTGAAAAGCTCGGCTTCGATGAGCGCTTCCGCCGGATGTGGCTCTACTACTTCGGCTATTGCGAAGCCGGATTTAACGCCCGCACCATCAGCGTGGTGCAGCTCACCGCGGAGCGGGTATGACACGCCCGGCGCAGCACTTGCTGATGGCCCTCGCGTTCGATGTTTACTGGACGCTGGTGGTGATGTTGCGCGAGCGCGGCCTGCTGATCTGGCTGACGCTGGCCATCTTCGCCTGGCTGCGGTTGCCGGCGACCAGTCGTCCGCCCGCCCTGCTGCTGGCCGCGGCGGGCTGCGGGCTGGACGCCTGCTGGGCGCTGGCGGGGCTGATTGATTTTCGCGGCGACAGCCTGCTGCCCCTGTGGATGGTGGCCCTGTGGCTGATGTTCGCCGTCGTCTGGACCCGACTGACCCGCACCGCGACGCTTCACGGCTGGGTGCTGGCCACGGCGGCGACCCTCGGCGGCCCGGTGGCCTACCTGATCGGCGCTCGCCTCGGAGCCATGACCCTGCTGGTGCCGACGGCGCTTGCTGTGGCCGCCATGGCCTGCGGCTGGCTGGTGATCATGCTGTTATTCCATCTGGGGATGGGGAGGCAAAAATGAGATTCGCCCTGTTACTGCTATGGCTGACCGTCCTCGCCCCGGCGGCCCACGCCGCCGACTGGCTGGCGTGGCGCCGCGTCGGCGAGGCGACCCTCACCTGGGGGCCGTTCACCGTCTATCACTCACAGCTGCGCACGCCCAATGGTCGGTATGACGGCCCGCAGCAGGATCGGGCGCTGATCATCACCTACCAGCGCGACATCGATCGTGAGGCGCTGGTGGACGCCACCCGCGACCAGTGGCAGGCACAGGGCATTCTGCAACAGGAACCGCGTAGCGAAGCCTGGCTGCGCATGCTGCAGGGGATCTGGCCGGACGTCGCGCCGGGCAGCCAGCTGGCGTTCGTGGTCCGCGGCGGCGAGGGGCAGTTCTGGTACCGCGCCAGCGCCGCACAGACCGCCTTTACCCCGCTCGGCCCGCGCCAGTCGGCGGCGTTCAGCACCCGCTTTCTCGCCATCTGGCTCGATCCGCGCACCACTTATCCCGAACTGCGTCAGCAGTTGATCGGAGGTACACCATGAAACGCATTCTGACCCTTGGCCTGGCGCTGCTGATGCTGATCCTCGCCGGCTGCAGCACCGAGGTCACGGAGTACCGGCAGCAGCAGCCCGCCCTCGACATCTTTCACTATTTTCAAGGGCGAACCGAGGCGTGGGGGATGGTGCAGGATCGCAGCGGCAAGCAGCTGCGCCGCTTCCATGTTGAGATCGATGGCGACGTCGTCGGCGACACCCTGACCCTCCATGAGCGCTTTGTCTATGACGACGGCGAGAAGCAGCAGCGGGTATGGCGCATTCGCCGCACCGGCGATAACCGTTATCAGGGCACCGCCGGCGATATCGAAGGCGTGGCCAGCGGCCAGGCGGCAGGCAATGCCTTTCACTGGCGCTACAGCATGAACGTCGAGGCCAGCGGCAGCCGGTGGCTGCTGCACTTTGACGACTGGATGTTCCTGCAGGACGGCAGCCATTTATTTAACAAAACCGAGATGAAGAAATTCGGCATTACGGTCGCCACCGTGACCCTTTTCTTTACCCGAACCACAGCAGAAGAGAGGACAGCGCCATGAACACGCAACCTGTCATTGGGATCAGCGGATGTTTAACCGGCTCAGCCGTGCGATTCGACGGCGGGCATAAGCGTATGGGCTTTGTGATGGATGAGCTCGCGCAGTGGGTGGCGTTTAAACCCGTCTGCCCGGAGATGGCGATCGGCCTGCCCGTTCCCCGTCCGGCGCTCCGCCTGGTGCAGACCCCGGTCGGGGAGATCCGCATGCGCTTCAGCCACGCCCCGCACGAGGATGTGACGGAGAAGATGGCTGATTTCGCCAGCGCCCACCTGGCAACCCTGGGCGAGCTGTCGGGCTTTATCGTCTGCGCCAAATCGCCGAGCTGCGGGATGGAGCGCGTGCGGCTGTATGACGAAAAAGGCAATCGCGGGCGTAAGGAAGGCGTGGGGCTGTTTACCGGCGCCCTGATGGCGCGCTACCCGTGGCTGCCGGTGGAAGAGGATGGCCGGCTGCACGATCCGCTGCTGCGGGAGAATTTTGTCGAGCGCGTTTTCGCCCTGCATGAACTCAACGCCCTGCGCGCCCGCGGCCTGACCCGCCACAGCCTGCTGGCCTTTCACAGCCGCTACAAGCTGCAGCTGCTGGCTCATCACCAGGCGGGCTACCGGGAGATCGGCCCGTTCGTCGCCTCGCTGCATGAATGGGAGGATCTGGAGGCGTTCTTCGAGGTTTACCGCGAGAAGCTGATGGCGATCCTCAAGCAGCCCGCCTCGCGGAAAAACCACACCAACGTGCTGATGCATATTCAGGGTTATTTCCGCGACCAGCTGAACAGCCGCCAGCGCGGCGAGCTGCGGGAGGTGATCCTCAACTATCGCGCCGGGCTGCTGCCGATCCTCGCCCCGCTGACGCTGCTTAAGCACTATCTGGCCGAGTATCCGGATCGCTACCTGCAGGCGCAGAACTATTTTGACCCCTACCCGCAGGATCTGGCCCTGCGCCTGACGGTGAACTGAGGGAGTTGGCCTGAACCAGCTGCCCGGCGGCGCTGCGCTTGCCGGTCCTGGGGGGGGAGCCCGCAGGAAGGAACGTAGGCCGGATAAGGCATTTATGCCGCCATCCGGCACTATCGTAGGTACGGCGCCTGACCGCCCGGCGGCGCTGAGCTTGCCGGGCCTACAGGGGGAGCCCGCAGGAAGGAACGTAGGCCGGATAAGGCATTTATGCCGCCATCCGGCATAAATGGAGCGCACCAGTTGTAGCCCGGCTAAGCGTAGCGCCAGCCGGGAACGCTCCTTCGACAGCGCTATCGCATCAGAACCACGCCTCAAACATCCCGCCGACGTTCAGCGAATCCAGCTGCTGGTCCTGGGTGCCGTTAACCTTCGCGGTATGCTCGTTGTCCACCTGGCCGCCGGTCACGTAGAAGCGCAGCATCGGACGGAACTCCGGCCCCATGCCGATGGCGATGTTCTGCGACAGCGTCAGCTTCCAGCCGTGGTTATCCCCGCCCTGGTCGTAATCCACGCGCTGGTAGCCCGCTTCCAGCCAGGTGGAGTGCACGTCGTTCCAGAAGTACATCGGCCGCACGATGGCGCCGTAGTTTTTACGGTTATCGGTATTGTCCTTGCCGTTGTCGTAGTCGTGGAAGGCCAGCAGATATTCCACCTGCGCCTGCTGGGTGAACTTATGGCTGCCCTCGAAGCTGGCGTAGACCGTGGTCAGGTCGTCGGTTTTGTTGTAGACGCTGTTATCCGAGTTGTCGGAATAGCGCAGGATCACCTTGTTCACCCCGCTGTCGTTGGTGTGGCTCAGCACCAGGCCGCCCTGCCAGGCTTCGAGACGCGCGTCGCTGTCCACCGCCTTTGAGTCAAAGCCGTAGTTGGCGTACACCTCGACGTCGATCGGCCCGGCCTTGATGTTGTGGGTTTTGGTGGTCAGCGCGTAGTGGCCGTTGTCGCCGGTGTCGGAGCTGCCGGTACAGGTGATGCGCGACGGGTTGGTCTCATCGGCCATCACTTCCGGACTACAGGATTTCACCTGCGACACCGCCGCCACGTCGAACTGCACGCCGCCGATATCAAAGTTCTTCACCCCGGCGCCCTGGCCGTCGTGGTTCATCCAGAAGTAGTCGTTGATCCCCTGTTGCGGACGCTGGTGGAAGTCGCGGCCGGCCCAGATATAGGCGTTGGGGTTGGATTCCAGCACGTTGGTGACGCCGACGTAGGCCTTCTTCAGGTTAACCTCGTCGCTCCAGTGGTCGAACATCACGTTAAGATCCCAGATAGCCCCCTGCGCGCTTTTGAAGGCCTTGCTGATCTGGAATTCGCCGCCGTTGCTTTCGTTGCCCAGGCGGCCGATCGCCGAGGCGCCGTTATAGGAGCCGTCGACGCCGACATATTTCTGGTCGCCGGTCTGGAAGTGGGCGCCATAGCGGGCGTAGCCGCTGAACTTGAGGCCGAACGGAATGGCCATATCCGGCGAGGCGGCGGTGGTCTGCGGGTTGGTGATCACGTCGACCTTTTTGTCGGCCGCGGCGTCGATTTTCGCCTGGCGTTCGGCCAGCGCTTTATCAACGGCTTTGGCGACGATGGCGTCGATCTGTTCCTGAGTAAATTCTTGCGCCATTACAGAGGTAAGCGGAAAAAACGCGGCGATAACCGCCATGGTTAATGGAAGTTTTTTTATCATTGTCATGAGTTTCTCAATATAGGTTAATTTTATTCAGACAATAACCAGCCTATTCTGAGCTGACAGAATATGTCGCTATCATCAGAACAAGTTATTTTTTATTTTGTACGGTCACAGAGGCATTACACAATTATCGCGACTCTTCCTCCTTCACTAATATTAAACAGGTGGCACAATAGCAGAACCATCCGCACGGCGGATTGTTCTGCTATAGACAGTCAAACAGATGGCCTTACGGCGCAGACAGCATAAATACAACACGAACCAATAAAGGCTATTTCCCGGCAGCGGGCAGATGGCGGAATATATGCCCCCGCAGGGGCATATCAGCCAAATTTAACCAAAGATATAGGTATTGACGAGATTTTCGAGTAATTCCTGACGCCCGCTGTGATGCTGCGGATTCAGATTATGCTGCTCAGCGTACCGGGCAATATTATCCAGCGACATGCGGCCGGCCATAATTTGTTGCCCCAGCTCGCCCTGCCAGCCGGCATAGCGTTTTGCCAGAGCCCGATCGAGCTTGCCATCCTCAATCATGCGCGCGGCCAGCTTGAGGGACAGCGCCATCACGTCCATGGCGCCAATATGGCCATAGAACATGTCGTATTTGTCGGTGCTCTGCCGGCGAACTTTGGCGTCAAAGTTCAGGCCGCCGGTGGTGAATCCCCCGGCTTTGAGGATCTCGTACATCACCAGGGTATTTTCTTCCACGCTGTTCGGGAACTGATCGGTATCCCAGCCGAGCTGCGCATCGCCGCGGTTGGCATCAACGGAGCCGAAAATGCCCAGCGCGATGGCGCTGGCGATTTCATGGTGGAAAGAGTGCCCCGCCAGGGTGGCGTGGTTGGCTTCAATGTTCACCTTGATCTCATTTTCCAGACCAAACTGCTTCAGGAAGCCATACACCGTCGCGACATCGTAATCGTATTGATGCTTGGTGGGCTCCTGCGGTTTCGGCTCGATAAGCAGCGTGCCGCCAAAGCCAATCTTATGCTTGTGCTCCACCACCATCTGCAGGAAGCGGCCAATCTGCTCGCGCTCCTGGCGCAGGTCGGTATTCAACAGCGACTCGTAACCTTCTCGGCCGCCCCACAGCACATAGTTTTCGCCGCCGAGCTGGTGGGTGGCGTTCATGGCGGTCACCACCTGCGTGGCCGCCCAGGCAAACACCTCCGGATCGGGGTTGGTCGCCGCCCCGGCGCCGTAGCGCGGGTGGGTAAAGCAGTTGGCGGTGCCCCACAGCAGTTTCACGCCGGTTTGCTGCTGTTTCTCCGCCAGCACTTCGGTCATCACGGCGAAATTATGCAAATACTCTTTCAGCGACGCGCCTTCTGGCGAGACGTCGACATCGTGGAAGCAGTAATACGGCACGTTGAGCTTGTAGAAAAATTCAAACGCTACGTCCGCTTTGCGTTTGGCCATTTCCAGCGCATCGCCCGCGGCCTGCCAGGGACGCTCAAACGAGCCGGCGCCAAACATATCAGCGCCATTCCAGCAGAAGTTATGCCAATAACAGGCGGCAAAACGCAGATGATCTGCCATCCGTTTTCCCAGCACGATTTCATCCGGATTATAGTGGCGAAACGCCAGCGGATTATCGGTTTTAGGTCCGGCAAAAAGAACGCGTTCGAGCTGGTCAAAATAAGTTTGCATGATGAACTCCGAAATTGAGGAAGCCGAAAATTAACAACTGTGACACATCGTGTATTCTCATCGTCGGTTGCTCAATTACGTTATTTCACTCAGCGATTGAGAAAATGCTCAAATGTGAGCCATCTCGCAAATAAAACTATTTTAAATATCTCGCTTCGCGCGCGTATAGCGTACACTTCCTGGGGAATTCAGGTGAACATAGCGAATTAAAATGCCGGTTTTGTCACATTGCATATCTGTCAGAAAATTAGCGGCGGATAACGATTCAACGCAGGTGATACAGGCCTTTGCTTCGAGGATCACAGAAGTAAAAAAACATAATTACTTAATTTAAAAACGTAATAGATTCTTCCAGGTCAACTGTGTCAGAAAGTGTTTCACCTACACAAAACAAACCGGAGTCTGCTTAGAATGAGTAAAAACATAATGCACAGTCGGCATGATGAATATCATAAATTAACCCGCGGAGAACGAATTGGTTATGGCATGGGCGACTTTGCGCAAAACCTGGTTTTCGGCACCATTGGGGGTTTTCTGGCTTTGCATATGCTGACGGTAAATACTATCAGCACGGCAACGGCAGGCTTTATTTTTCTTTTTGTCCGCATCATTAATGTGTTTTGGGATCCGATGGTCGGAACCTACGTGGATAAACGAACCTCGAAGGCAGGAAAATATCGCCCCTGGCTTTTACGAGCCGGCGTGCCGCTGGTGATCCTGTCGGCATTACTGTTCGCGCCAATCCCCGGAGTGAAAGGTTCGGTGGCTTTCGCCTTTATTATTTATCTGGCGCTGGACCTGGTTTATTCCTTAGTCAATATTCCCTATGGCTCGCTGAATGCCTCGCTGACCCGCGACCCGGAATCGATCGATAAGCTGACCAGTACCCGCATGATGCTGGCCAACAGCGCCAACCTGCTGGTCTATACCCTGTTCCCGATGTTTGTGCAGATGGCGGCGCCGAAAGATCGTAGCCTGAAAGACACCGGCTTTTTCGGCCTTGAGCTGAATCTCGGCAACTATACCGATCCGTCGGCGAACTACGCCTGGTTCGGCGTGTACGCCATCTATATGATCATCGGCGCGGTGGCCCTGTTTATCTGCTACAAATGCACCAAAGAACGCGTTGTCGCGACCGCCGAGCAGACCGCCAACGTCAAAACTACCGACCTTTTCCACGAGCTCAGACATAACCGTCCGCTGGTTATTCTCGGCATGTTCTTTATGCTGGCCTTTACCTTCATGTTCTTCATGAACACCGTTAACGGCTTCTTCAACCAGTTCGTCGTCGGCCACTCCGAATGGATGGGCGCCGTGGGCCTCGTCGCGTCTATTCCCGGCATCGCCTTCCCGGTGTTCTGGCCGAAACTGAAAAAAATCTTTGGTAAAAAAGGCTTCTTCCATCTGTTCCTCGCCATGTTCATCGTCGGCGAACTGCTGACCTACGCCTGGTCCCGCGAAGGGATGCACGACGCCCTGTGGCTGGCCTACATCGCCACCTTTATTAAACAGTGGGGCTTAACCTCCGCCACCGGCTTTATGTGGGCGCTGGTACCGGAAGTTATCGCGTACGGCGAATTAAAATCGGGCAAACGCAATGCCGCCATTATCAATGCCATTATGGGACTCTTCTTCAAGATCGGCTTCACCATCGGCGGCGCTATCCCGCTGTGGCTGCTGGCGGTGTATGGATTTAATGAAAGCGGCGCCGTGCAGAGCGCCAGCGCCATCGACGGGATCATTATGACCGCGGTGTGGATCCCAATTGCGCTGGCCGCTATTTCGATGGTGATCATGCAGGTTTATCCGATCTCCGATAAACATGTGACCGACATCAACCGTCAGCTGGATGAGATCCGCGTGTAGTTAAAAAAAATATAAATCAGACCGATCCTTAACTTTCCATTTTAAAAGGTGTAATGAAATGTCACTTATTCAAAACCCGATATTACGCGGCTTTAATGCCGACCCCAGTATTATTCGCGTCGAGGATACGTACTATATTGCCAACTCGACGTTTGAGTGGTTCCCGGGCGTGCGTTTACATGAGTCGAAAGACCTGAAAAACTGGAACCTGCTGCCTTCGCCGCTCTCCACCACCACCCTGCTGGACATGAAGGGCAACCCCTCCTCCGGCGGCATTTGGGCGCCGGCGCTCTCCTGGGCCGACGGGCAATTCTGGTTGGTGTATACCGATGTGAAGGTCACCGAAGGCGCCTTTAAAGACATGACCAACTACCTGACCACGGCGAAGGATATTCGGGGCCCGTGGAGCGACCCGATCAAGCTGAACGGCGTCGGGTTTGACGCCTCGCTGTTCCATGACGACGATGGCCGGAAATATATCGTCCAGCAAACCTGGGATCACCGGGAGTACCATCACCCCTTCGATGGCATTACCTTAACGGAGCTGGATACCAAAACGCTGAAGTTAATGCCGGAAACCGCGCGCACCATCTACCGCGGCACCGCCGTGGCGCTGGTCGAGGGGCCGCACCTCTATAAACTGAACGGCTACTACTATCTGTTTGCCGCCCAGGGCGGCACCGTATTTACCCACCAGGAGGTGGTGGCTCGGTCGAAAACCCTCGAGGCCGACAGCTTCGAAACCGAGCCGGGCGACGTGTTCTTAACCAATGTCGATACCCCGGACAGCTACATCCAGAAACAGGGCCATGGCGCGCTGGTCTCCACCCCGGAAGGCGAATGGTATTACGCCTCGCTCTGCGCCCGGCCGTGGAATCGCCCGGGGGAATCCATCTACGACCCGCGCGGCTGGTCAACTCTCGGCCGGGAAACCGCGATCCAGAAAGTATACTGGGACGACGAGGGCTGGCCGCGTATTGAAGGCGGTCACGGCGGGAAAACCTTCGTCGAAGGGCCGAAAGACGCCATCTTCACCGAAAGCGCCAGCGATAATAGCCAGCAGGATGACTTTACCTCGCCAGCCCTCGACCCGAACTGGAATACCCTGCGGGTGCCGTTTACGGCCAAAATGGGCACCACCGGCGACGGCAAATTAACCTTAATCGGCCAGGGTTCGTTAGCCAATACGCATGACCTGTCGCTGATTGCCCGCCGCTGGCAGGCTTTCTATTTTGACGCCGCGGTGAAGGTGAAATTCGAACCCTTCAGCTACCAGCAGATGGCCGGGTTAACGAATTACTATAACGACCGCCACTGGAGCTTCGTCTTCCTGACCTGGAATGAAATTAACGGCAAGGTCATCGAAGTCGGCGAAAATAACCGCGGAAAATACACGTCGTACCTGAAGGATAACGCCATCAAGGTGCCGGACGGCGTCGAATACGTCTGGTTCCGGACCAAAGTCCGCAAGCAGACCTACAGCTATGAATACAGCTTCGATGGCGTGACGTTCACCGAGATCCCGGTCCAGCTGGATGCCGCGGTACTGTCCGATGACTATGTGTTGCAGAGCTACGGCGGGTTCTTTACCGGGGCGTTCGTCGGCCTGGCGGCGGTAGACTACGCCGGGTACGGCACCCAGGCTGAGTTTTATCAGTTCGAGTATCAGGAGCTGGGCGATAGGTTAGCGGCCGATGGCAGTTACAGCTGGGAGGCTGGCGAGACGCGGGATAAGTAAGAGAGAGCGGGCCCACGCTACCGGTGAGGTAGCGTGGGTTTTGTGGTGTGTTTGATGTAATTAAAGCGAGCGCTGTCGGATGTCAGTCTGCGGGGCGCAGCCGGGCCTTCAGCTCTTCTGGGGTAAACGGCGGATCTCGCCGGTGCAGCATTGCATGGCAGTTGGGACAAACCGGGATCAGATCGGTTTCAGGGTTCAGACGGTAGTCCTGCTTTATTCCGGACAGCGGAATGAGATGGTGGATATGGATAAAACCCTGGCCGATTTCGCCATAGCGGCTGGCCATATCCAGACCGCATACCTGACACCGGCAGCCGTGCAGGCGAAGCGCCGCCTGACGAGCCTGACGGTCGCGCTCATAGCGATTGACCACCACCTGCATCGCCGCCCCTTCCACGAACTCCATAGTCGTCTGTCCCTCATCGGGGAAAAGCGCAGCCTCGTCATCGCCAGCGCCCTGCGACGCGATCGTAAATCCTTGCTCCAGTAACAGGCGCACGCATTTGGATTTAATCCCCCCGCTGAAATCCGCCGGGGTAAATTCCGTTCCCGTGGCAAGCGTGGCCGCTAACCCGACGATGGCTTTTGAAGGATACCGACGCCCCTCAAACTCGATCTCGTACAGACGCGCGCTTTTAAACTGATGCGCAACGCGGCTTTGTTGAATAAATCGAACTTTTGCTGAGTTGAAGGATCAGATCACGTATCTTCCCGACAACGCAGACCGTTCCGTGGCAAAGCAAAAGTTCAAAATCACCAACTGGCCCACCTACAATAAAGCCCTCATCAACCGTGGCTCCATAACTTTCTGGCTGGATGATGAAGCTATTCAGGCCTGGTATGAGTCGGCAGCGCCTTCTTCACGAGGCAGACCTCAGCGCTATTCTGACCTTGCCATCACGACTGTGCTGGTCATTAAACGCGTATTCAGGCTGACCCTGCGCGCTGCGCAGGGCTTTATTGATTCCATTTTTTCTCTGATGAACGTTCCGCTACGCTGCCCGGATTACAGCTGTGTCAGCAGGCGGGCAAAGTCGGTTAATGTCAGTTTCAAAACGCCCACCCGGGGTGAAATCGCATACCTGGTAATTGATTCCACCGGGCTGAAGGTCTTCGGTGAAGGCGAGTGGAAAGTCAAAAAGCATGGCCAGGAACGCCGCCGTATCTGGCGTAAGCTGCATCTCGCCGTTGACAGTAAAACACATGAAATCATCTGCGCTGACCTGTCGCTGAACAACGTTACGGACTCAGAGGCCTTCCCCGGGTTAATCCGGCAAACCCACCGGAAAATCAGGTCAGCCGCCGCCGATGGCGCTTACGATACCCGGCTATGTCACGATGAACTGCGGCGTAAGAAAATCAGCGCGCTTATCCCTCCCCGAAAAGGTGCGGGTTACTGGCCCGGTGAATATGCAGACCGTAACCGTGCAGTGGCTAATCAGCGAATGACCGGGAGTAATGCGCGGTGGAAATGGACAACAGACTACAACCGTCGCTCGATAGCGGAAACGGCGATGTACCGGGTAAAAGAGCTGTTCGGGGGTTCACTGACGCTGCGTGACTACGATGGTCAGGTTGCGGAGGCTATGGCCCTGGTACGAGCGCTGAACAAAATGACGAAAGCAGGTATGCCTGAAAGCGTGCGTATTGCCTGAAAACACAACCCGCTACGGGGGAGACTTACCCGAAATCTGATTTATTCAACAAAGCCGCGGGAAGAAGCCCCAAGCAATATTTTTGTTCACATCGAAATATTTTATAACAGTAAGCGTCGGCATGGTTCGAATGATCAAATACCACCGAGGGAATATAAAAATCAATATTATCAACAGCTGAGAAGTGTCTAGATTATTCCTGTCAATTCAATCAGTTGACACCTCCAGTGTTGGAATCAAAATCAATCGAACCGGGAATACCTTCAGTTATACCATCATCGGTTGGTATATGTTCAAGGAATTGAGTAGACGTGAACAGACTAAGCCAAGTCAGAAATCTGCTTAACTTACTGTTTTTAAGGACTAAAATAGACGTTAGTAAACTTGAAAAAAGCTTTGTATGGTGCGAAGGCCGGACTCGAATTTAAACATCAATGCATTGATTAATAATAGATTTAAATAATGTAAGATCACAATATATACTCACTTGTATACTCAGCAATAAATCTTACTCCGAGAATGTAAACCATAACGTATAGCCCTTCTTCCCTCAGAGCCTCTACTATATCGTATCCCCCTCGCAATAGATCACAATGATCCATTGAACTGCTCCCCCTACATCTTAGGCCATGCACCTCATCAATTTAAAGTGACACTCATCAGGCAGGCATAAGGGCCATGACCGTCCTGACGACGTTCAACATATACCGCCAGGATACCAGAGCACTCCGTCACCTCTCTACCGCGGCTGTGGCCCAGCCATTTGTATTTTCCCCGACAATAGCGAGCAAGACGAGAATCTGTATGCTGCCGGTGAATTTTCATTGCCGCAGATTTACTGATGATATTCATAGTTCACCTCGTATCAGGCCGTGTTCAGCGAAAGAGAAGACGTGCCTGCCACCAACAATCAGATGGTCAAGCACCCGGATATCCACCACCTGTAAGATATTGACCAGACGTTGGGTGAGATTTTTATCCGCCTGACTGGGGGTTATCTCTCCCGAAGGATGATTGTGGGCAAAAATGACGGCTGCCGCATTAAAGTACAATGCGCGTTTCACAACTTCTCTGGGATGCACTTCGGTACTGTTGATAGTGCCGGTGAACAGGGTTTCATAACCTGTCAGCTGATGTTGCTGACTGAGATAGAGCACCATAAACTCCTCCCGCTCCAGCCCGACCATTTTCAGTCGTAACCAGTCTCTGACGCTTTGGGTGGAGGTAAAGGCAATCCCGGGCTCACGTAGATGTTTATCCAGTATGCTCAGTGCCCGTTTGATGGCTCGCTGTTCACTGGGCTGTAATGTGAAATTCTGAGAAGACTCACTGGTATAATGCATGGACAAAACCTCCCATATCAGGATGCCAACTGCAGCATATTTTCCGCCATCACCCACAAAGCGCGATTGAGCTTCACATCTCCGGCGATGCCCTTTACGGCACGGGTATGGCTGCGTTTTCCTTTGGCATTGCGACCGGACAGGCCGCCTTTAATCAGGTTCTCCTGTATCCGCTGATAAGTGGTCCACAGGTCTGGCTTATTGTCTTCATAGCGGCGGGGAGTCAGAATTTGCTCGGGTGTCACCGGCTGGTGCTCCTCCCCATAGCGATAGGTGAGAGCCGCGCTGGCCAGTGCCTGTTGTGCGGGCGGGGATAACAGCAGGGACTGCATCGCATCCCGCTGCTCATCCATGCGGTCAAACAGGCCCAGCACTTCATAGGCTCCTTCAATCACCTTCTCCACCACATCCCCTTTATGGGGAACACGCACTTCTCCGAAAGTCTGGCCGGTAATCAAACCATTCTGACAAACAAAGCGAAACAGGCCGGGTAACATCTGATAGCTCGATGAGCCATCGTGACTGTTGAGCAGGATAATCTCGGGTACCTGCTGACCGGTAATCTGACCTTCACGCCGTAAGCGGAGCATATGTTTGGTGTGCTCCCGGCGACTGGCATCCCGTACCCGGGTCTGGCAGGCAAAGAACGGCTGAAAACCTTCTTTCTGTAAACTATCCAGCAACTTAATGGTCGGGATGTAGGTATAGCGGTCACTACGGGATTCATGTTTATTTTCACCGAACACGCTGGGTACAGTGCGGTACAGCTCTTCATTCGTTAACGGACGGTCACGGCGAATCGTACAGGCATTGCCAAAGCGGGAGGCTAAACGGGACATAGGGGTTCTCCTCAGTCATTAAACTGATAAATTGTTCGATAAAGGGATAAAAGGCGTTACTGCTGGTGGGTGAGAGGAAGCTAAAATCGGGCCAGGCAGCTCAGTCAATCAGATGAAAGATGTTCGCCTGTTCCGGATGCTGAATAGCGTAGTCACGCAACTGGTAAAAATACTCCACCAGCACAGGACTTTCTGTTTTGAACGACCAGATACTGTAAGCCATCAGGCATACCGCGATACCGGCTGCTTCCAGACTTAACTCCGCTTTATGGCCGTTATGCGGATTAAACATACGCAGCGAGGTTTCGGGCATATCAGGCCAGATAAATGCCCCTCCATTAGACAGCATACTGAATTCCCAGAAAGCGCCCTGATAGACCTCACACATCCTGTCCATCAGGTTGAAGATATCGCCCTCTAAACGCTCCCAGCCAGGTACCGTGCCGAAATAGAAACGCCAGAAGGTACTACGACCCCGGGAATGGACGAGATTGGTTTTGATGATGGTAGGCTCTTGCTGAAGAGTAAACATAACGGTTCTCCTGTAAGTGAGAAAGGATTTCGCCGAATGGCGTGATATAAAAGCAAAAAGCCCCGCACCGTGAGGTGCAGGGCCTGTATAGTGGAATGTGACTGTCAGAGCAATCTGTGGGGATTCTTCACTGAAGTAATATATATCTGAAAGTAATTTCATTTAGGGCCTGTACACCATTCTATATACAGGCTCTTCTTTCATCGTAAAGATAAAAATTTTAGTAGGTCATAATAAGAAACTCTATCATTTCGCTCTCAGAGAGTTTTTCTTTTTTTGCTATTTCTTTTAGCTTTGACTTGGCCTCAATGCTTATATAGCCGCTTAGTGCTTTTTTGTCATCCTGTTTTCTTTTGGCTCGATATCTCTGCTGATTCCAAGCATTACTCATTTCTATGAAAGTAAGTCTAACCCCACTATCATCGATATGTAAATCGTAGTACACCTTGATAAAATCAAGCGCATTTACGCTGTCACCCATGTATAGCCGTTTAAATAGACGATCCTTCTCTTCCAGGTACCGATATGCCCAAGTTGCCTGCTCTTTGTCATTTTTTAACCACCCAAGCCTTTTCCTCCCTGTTAACTGCTGATATTCTTTATGAATAAAATTAACCTCATTTTTAATAGATGGTATTTGTTTTACTTTTGACAAGGCGTAGGTCGTAATATCTACAATAATGTTTTCTGATGAAATTGGCCTTGCCTTCTTAAACCATTCCCTTTCTTCTGCTGTCAACCTTTCCCTGTTACTTTCAAATTTAGAAACAAACAAGCTAAACCATAAATACAAACCTGCATTAAAATCAGTCTTTATCCATGACAGATCGACATTTACAAATTCAGCATATGTCTTTTTGTAGTCTGAAGAGTATTCCCTGACGTATTTCTCAGCATTATCCTCATTGATTATTTCATTTATTCTCCATATTAATTCTGTATTGGATGAGTTTTCTAAATACCTGCTAGTTTCAATAATGTTTAAGGATTTATTTAGCCTATGTAAAACATATCTCGATTCATTTATATCATTGCTGTGGAATGAATACTTTTTAAAGTCATCTTTAAAAGCCATAATCTCACCATTACCCAGTAACTTTTCTGTGTGTTTATCATGTTATTCTAGTTAATTTTTAGCTGTCTTGAGGTGATTTTTAAGTGTTTTTATAGTGGTTTTTTGATAGTGATCACGTAATTAAAATTAATAAAAACCGCTGCTAATCGCGCCTTATCGCTCTGTACGGTAATCTCTTCAATGCTACATCCAAGAGGATTGAGGGCATTTTTGCTTTCTGTTTTTATATGAAATCCTGTATTTATATATAAAACATGGCGGCAGAATGATGTTTGAAGCCAGATGTTTTTAATGATAAAAAATAGCAGCGATTAATTTAAAACATCTCATAACCATGATAAGAAGAAGGGATGAGTGAAAGATTACGATAATGTCAGACGGCAAGAGGCTTTTGCGATTTTGGCAGGACTGGATGGCAGTTATTGAAGCCGTCTCTGTCGATGGATTCGAAATAATCACATTCAGGATTTGATTTTATCGGAATGATTTTAGCGTTTGTTACGTCGATTAGAATGATAAAAATGAAACCTTTAGGTTATTGATATAATCTTAAAGAAGCATCCAGTCAACTTTCTCACCTCCCCATCAAAAATAACCTCACACCCCTCCCATCACCTCACTCACCCGCCACCCTCGGGTATGAATAAAAACAACACCCGGGGGCGTGTTATCCGTAAGCAAATTAACTATCCGTGATCCTTTCACACCCCAGGCCTGTCTCTCTGTAAGTCATCGGCCAGCTCTGAGAATAAATTACATATCGCTCTTATCCGTTGAGTCATCACCATGAATTAATCCAACGGAGTCACTATCATGAGCTTAACCTTCATCCCTGAATTACAGAGAGTATTACATCGTCATCAGTCAGACCTGTTTAAGCGTTACTCGAAAATCCTGATGATAAGAGTGGACCTTCACTGGTCTGAGAATACTGACCGATTTGATTATGGAGACGAACATCAGTTTACAGATGACGTGAGCCATTTAATGTTACGTCTGTCAGACTATCCCGGCGTTATTGGTTATGCCTGGGTACTCGAAGAGAGTCTGGACAGGGGATTACATGGACATGCCGCCATTTACGTGAATGGTCAGCAGCATTGTAAAAAATGGGGCTTTCAGGATGTCACAGAAACCCTGTGGAGAGCCGTGACTGACGCAGAAGGGTATGTCTATCACTGTCCTGATAAAAGCGATTATCGATACGCTATACGCCGTCCGGTACACTTTGATGATAATACGGGCCGTAAAGCCATGCGCTACGTGGTGAACTATTTAGCCAAAACAGAGCAGAAACCTTTTGAGCCGATTTACCATATCTCCCGCCTGCCTGATATCAGTGAGAAACCGACCGGACGTCCCCGGGCTCGTCGTCGCTAAATCATGCTTACCTTTGAACACAATGCCAGTCAGGGGCTGTATGACGATCTCTGCGGTCCCTGCAGGCGTTTATCCAAGTAATGCCTTACTCGTTTATCCCCTGCCCGAATAAAACGGGCAGAGTGGCGCTGAGCGCGTTATTGATACCCATCACTTCTCTTCCGCCATCAGCTTGCAGTGACTGCAGACCGTAGCATGGTCGGTTCCCACTACACAGGCGATAACAATGGGGCGGCTATTATTCGGGTCAACCTCCTGACGCAGATTAATCCGCCCATCCTCAGACGTATGGTAGTAGCCAGTGCCATGTCCTGCTCACGGGCGTAAAAAATTACAGCCGTCATCAATCCGGTGATCACATCTGACACCGGAGAGAAACAATGAGTACTTATCACCTTGAAGAACTGGAAATGGGTATCGCTGAATTACCTGATGGCCGCCTGACCAATGCGGTGAGAGAACAGGCCCGCTGGCAGCCAGCACAACCAGTTTCCTTTTACTGCCGATACTGCCACCTGCAGGTGTATCCCAGCCGACGTAAGCAATACGTGTTCTTTGCTCATCCCGTTACTGATGAATATCGGGACTGTCCGGAGGTACAGGCAACGATCAGCTATCTGAAGAGGCAGGTGGAACTGGCTGCACAGTTCAAGGGGATTAATCCGCTCAAACCTGTCACAGAATGGTATTGCGTCTGGTGTCATCGGTTTTATACCAGTCCAGAGTGGCCGGTCAGGAGATGTTGTCCGAAATGCAGGGAGGGTATTTACAGCATACCAACGAGTCAGGTGATTGACGTTCATGGTTATTCAGGCTCCGTTATGAATAACGCGCACACTGAACCTCTCGCAGTCGGTCCTTTGCTGCGACTGGCCGAACCGGATGCTGACTATAAGGCGGGATAAAAAAATACAGCAGCCCGTTATTGTCTGAAGGACGACTGACACAACACATTTCCCACCCCAGTCGCCTTCTCCTTTTCACACTCAGGAGACAAGACAATGACGACACAAACAACTCCCGCCACCAGCCTGTTGAACGACCAGCTTGTTGATATGAAGTTTCTGACACAGTTCACGGGTCTCACTGATAAGTGGTTCTACAAACTCATACAGGACGGTGAGTTTCCCAAACCCATTAAACTGGGCCGCAGTTCACGCTGGTTACGCAGTGAGGTGGAAACCTGGATGCAGGCGCGGATTGAAGATTCTCGTACCGCCTGATAGCTCTGACTGGAGTTGCCCCCGATAAAACGGACACGGTTAATTTATAGCTAGCAGCGAACTTCTGTATTCTCTCGGTGACTGCATTTTCAGCCCTTTATGGGGATGCCAGTTATTATAGTCTTCCATCCATTCCGTCAGTTTTTCCATTACCGTCATGGCATCCGGCAGATCATTCACATATACGTAGTCGCGTTAGAACGTGAATCGCCACGAATGATTCAGCCATCCCATTGCTCTCCGGACTGCGCACCGGCGTCGTACACACGATGAACCCCAGTGAGACAGCGAACGTCCTTGTGGCGTCCGCTATGTAGCAACTGCCGTTATCGGTCAGCTACTCAACGGCGTGTGGCAGGTAAAACGTATTTCCAAAGCGCTTTTCTACACTATCTGTCAGCAGATCCTGCACCATAACGCTGTTTATACCGCCTGTTGTGGCCGACCAACTGATGGCTTCACGATCACAGCAGTCAAGGCTGAACACCACCCGCACGACTTCCCGATTCCAGCAGCGGATTTCGAAGCCATCTGAGCACCAGCGCGTATCCGGCTTAAGTGTCACGACGTTGCCGGTATGACAGCGCTCTGGCTTTTTATGGCCAGATTTTGCCAGTAAAAGGTTATTCGCCTGCATGATCCGGTAAATACGTTTGGGGTTAACCCGCCAGTTCTGTTCCTTCAGCGCACGATTGAGGGTAAGCGTCAAGTCACTGCCGCCTGTGATTCCAGTCCCGGGATCGCTAGCTTAGAGCTCCGTCTAATTTAGAAGGAGCTCTGTTTATGGAAAATGCTGCCAACTGGCGAACTGAATCGCGTACCGTCTATTCCAGTGACTTCAAACTTCGGATGGTCGAACTGGCTTCACGACCAGATGCCAACGTCGCACAACTGGCGCGGGAACATGGCGTTGATAATAATCTCATTTTTAAGTGGCTACGCCTCTGGCAGAGAGAGGGGCGAATCTCTCGTCGAATGCCTGCAACTATCGTGGGGCCGGTGGTACCTCAATCTCTTCCGGCTTCTCCGACTCTGTTGTCCGTCGACGTTATCAACGACCCGTTGCCCGCAGCAGAGAATGACACTCTGTGTACGTTCTCCTCCGCTCACGCCAGCGCCACTTCCTGTCATGTTGAGTTCCGCCACGGCAAAATGACGCTGGAGAACCCGTCGTCAGAGTTGCTGACTGTGCTGATCCGCGAACTGACCGGGAGGACACAATGATATCCCTCCCGTCAGGCACCCGCATCTGGCTGGTCGCCGGGGCCACGGATATGCGTAAATCCTTCAACGGGCTGGGCGAACAGATACACCACGTTCTGGATGAGGATCCCTTCTCCGGCCATCTGTTTATCTTCCGGGGACGCCGTGGCGATACCGTGAAAATACTCTGGGCTGATGCTGATGGTCTGTGCCTGTTTATCAAACGCCTGGAAGAGGGACAGTTCGTCTGGCCTGCTGTACGCGACGGCAAAATCGCGATCACCCGCTCACAACTTGCCATGCTCCTTGATAAGCTGGACTGGCGCCAGCCAAAAATATCCCGCCTTAACTCACTGACAATGTTGTAAAAAAAATATAACCGCATTATAAAAGCGGTTATGAATCACGACTATCTCGCCCGTATCGCTGCGCTGGAAGACGCGCTTCGCCAGAAAGACAGTCAGCTCAGTCTCGTTGCAGAGACTGAGTCGTTCCTGCGTTCTGCACTGGCCCGCGCAGAAGAGAAAATAGAGAACGAAGAGCGCGAGATAGAGCATCTGCGGGCACAGATAGAAAAACTGCGTCGAATGTTGTTCGGTACCCGCTCCGAAAAACTTCGCCGACAGGTTGAAGAAGCCGAAGCCCTGCTGAAACAGCAGGAGCAGCAAAGCGATCGCTACAACGGACGGGAAGACGATCCGCAGGTACCTCGCCAGTTGCGTCAGTCCCGCCATCGTCGCCCGTTACCGGCACACCTTCCCCGCGAGATACATCGGCTGGATCCTGCGGAAACCAGCTGTCCGGAATGCGGCAGCGGTATGGCGTACCTCAGCGAAGTCAGCGTGGAGCAGCTGGAACTGGTCTCCAGCGCCCTGAAAGTGATCCGCACGGTCAGGGTGAAAAAGGCCTGCACCCGATGTGACTGTATCGTTGAAGCACCTGCGCCATCACGTCCCATCGATCGGGGTATCGCCGGGCCGGGTCTGCTGGCCCGCGTGTTAACGGCCAAATACTGCGAACACCTGCCGCTGTATCGCCAGTGCGAAATCTTTGCCCGTCAGGGCGTGGATCTGAGCCGGGCTATGCTCTCCAACTGGGTGGATGCCTGTTGCCGGTTAATGGCCCCGCTGGATGAGGCCCTTTACCACTACGTGATGGACTGCCACAAACTGCATACGGATGACACTCCGGTTCCGGTGCTTGCACCGGGCAGAAAGAAGACGAAAACCGGGCGTATCTGGACGTATGTACGTGACGACAGAAGCGCAGGTTCATCAGATCCGCCAGCGGCATGGTTCGCCTTCTCGCCAGACCGGCAGGGAAAACATCCTCAGCAACACCTTCGCCACTATCATGGTGTGCTGCAGGCGGATGCCTTCGCAGGCTACGATCGGTTGTTCAGTCCGGAACGTGAAGGAGGGCCGCTGACAGAAGCCGCATGTTGGGCCCATGCCCGCCGAAAAATCCATGATGTCTATATAAGCACTCACACAGCGACAGCGGAAGAAGCCCTGAAACGTATCGGTGAGCTGTACGCGATAGAAGAAGAAATACGCGGCCTCACGACAGAAGAGCGTCTGGCAGCCAGACAATCGCAAAGCAAACCACTGCTGGCATCGCTGCATGAATGGCTGGTAGAAAAAAATGAGACGCTGTCGAAAAAGTCCCGTCTGGGCGAAGCGTTCGCTTATGTCCTGAACCAGTGGGATGCGCTGTGCTACTACTGTGAAGATGGCCTGGCAGAGCCTGATAACAACGCTGCCGAACGAGCCCTTCGTGCCGTCTGTCTTGGGAAAAAGAATTTTATCTTCTTCGGCAGCGACCACGGTGGTGAGCGCGGAGCCCTGCTGTACGGACTGATCGGGACGTGCAGGCTGAATGGTATCGATCCGGAAGCCTACCTTCGCCATATCCTGAGCGTACTGCCGGAGTGGCTCAGCAACAAAGTGGCCGAACTGCTGCCATGGAACGTGGTTCTTACCGATAAATAACCGTCAATACGGCGCTCACTTAACGCTTACTCAGCAACTGTCTTGAAGGTAAAAATTATGGAGCAACGTGGTGGTACGACTCATCCCATTCTTCGTTCTTTCTGAGCATTGCGTTCAGGATGGTAAGCAGCTTACGCATACAGGCTACCAGCGCCACTTTTTTGGCCTTTCCGGCTGCAAGCAGGCGCACATAAAACGTTTTTATCACCGGATTAAAGCGGGTTGCCACAAGCGCAGCCATGTACAGTGCTGATCTTACGCCAGCCCTGCCGCCAAAAATGGTTCGCCGGCCACGCATAGTCCCTGAGTCCCGGTTGACAGGAGCAACACCTATAAGCGCACTGATTTCGCGCCGGGAGAGCGTTCCCAGTTCCGGAATCTCCGCCAACATCGCGGAAACGGTCATGGTGCCTACACCTTTGATACTGCTCAGGCGCTCAGCAATCTCTTTAAAGTGGTTACGGATGTGACTGTCCATTTCTTTCTCGAGCCTGACAAGCTCATCTTCCAGCGCTTTAATGATGGTATTAATGCTTTTCTTGTTCTGCGGATGGAATGGATGCAGTCGGTTACGCTCAGCCACCAACATCGCAATCAACTGGCGTCTGCGAACCACCATCGCAGCAAGGGCCTGACGTTCAGCATCCGGCAGTGCCCTGATAAAGCGTTTCCGCTCAGGGTGACGATTAATAACCTCAGCCATCTGCGTGAGGACTCTGGCATCAATTCGGTCGGTCTTCGCAAGATATCCCATTGCACGGGCGAAGTCACGGGCCTGCCTGGGATTGACCACGGCAACCTCAAAACCTTCGGCCTGAAGCGAACAGGCCACCGCAACTTCCAGCCCACCAGTGGCCTCCATCAGAACCAGAGCAACGGAGTGCCGTCTCAGTCCGGTAATAATCGCGTTAAAGCCATCAGAGTCATTGCTGACTGTAAACTGAGCAACATCACTGCTGGCAGCGATGTCCAGTGTGGCTTTGGAAACATCGATGCCCACACAAAGTGGATTTGGCTGACTCATTTTTACCCCTCCTTGCAAATACGTTATGGAATACGGACAACTGTTCGGGTTTCAGATGAGTGGCTCAGCGTATGCGCCAGTCGCTGATATACGGGCTTGAACCCTGGAAGGCATCGGGCTGCATACGTTTTGCCAAATCTAATCGTATTAATTTTAATCAGTCTTCAAGATACAAGGAAGGCAGTCTCACTGCGGTTGCCGCTGGTGAACAGGTTGTACCCGCGTCGGAGCTGGCATCTGCAATGAAGCAAATTAAAGAGTTACAGCGCCTGCTGGGCAAAAAAACCATGGAAAACGAGCTGCTGAAAGAAGCCGTTGAATATGACCGACAAAAAAAGTGGATAGCGCACGTGCCCTTGTTGCCGGAGGATGGCGAATAAGCCTTGTCAGTCGTTACCTCCGGGTCTCACGTGCGCAACTGCATGCCATGGCCCGTCGGTCGAAGGGCTGGCAGGATCGTCGGTGCAAGCGCAAGCCTGATGATACTGAAGCGCTGGCTCGTATCCATACCGTTATCGACGATCTGCCCACCTATGGTTATCGTCGTGTATGGGCACTGCTGCGCAGACAATCAGAAACTGACGACATGGCGGTGATCAATGCCAAACGCGTATACCGCATCATGCGTCAGAATGCGCTGCTGCTTGAGCGTAAACCGGCAATACCGCCCTCGAAGCGGGCGCATAGAGGGAAAGTGGCCGTTGGAGAAAGTAACCAGCGGTGGTGCTCCGACGGCTTCGGGTTCAGCTGTGATAACGGTGAAAAACTGCTGGTCACGTTCGCGCTGGACTGTTGCGATCGCGAGGCACTTCACTGAGCGGCAAGTACCGGTGGATATGACAGTGAAACCGTGCAGGACGTCATGCTGGGTGCAGTAGAGCGTCGCTTCGGTAACAGGCTGCCGACATCCCCCGTTGAGTGGCTGACAGACAACGGTTCAGCCTACCGTTCTCATCAGACGCGTCAGTTCGCCAGAATGGTAGGACTGGAGCCAAAACATACGGCGGTACGTAGTCCAGAAAGCAACGGAATGGCGGAGAGCTTCGTGAAAACGATGAAGCGCGACTACATCAGCATCATGCCAAAACCTGACGGGTTAACAGCGGTAAAGAACCTTGCGGAGGCCTTCGAACATTACAACGAATGGCATCCGCACAGTGCACTGGGATATCGTTCGCCACGGGAATATCTGCGGCGGCGAACCAGTAATGGGTTAAGCGATAAAAAGTGTCTGGAAATATAGGGGCCAATCCACATCGTCTTTGCTGTAGCGGGCTGACCGGTGCTGGCGTTTCTCCAGCAACCGGTCATACAGATTCGAACGCGATACACAGAGCACTTCTGCTATTCGGATGAGGGGATATCGTCCGGTGGCAGCAATGGCATGCGCGATATCAACTTTTTTGCCTGGGCTATCTCAAGCGCGTCGCGAAGGATTTCGACTTCCATCGTTTTGCGTCCCAGCATCTGTTCAAGCTGTTTCACTTTTTTCTCCAGCGCTTTGAGCCCGGAGACACTGACCACCTCGTCGCCTGCGGCGATCGCAGACTTGCCACCCTCGTTCATGAGTCGTTTCCACTTAAAAAGAAGACTGGGAGTGATGCCATATTGCCGGGCAACGAGTGAGACGGTGTAGCCGGACTGCATGGCGAGCGCGACAAAACGGGCTTTCTCTTCGGGAGTATAACGGCGGCGCTTTTGCTCGCCAGTGATCACTTCGATTCTTTGCACTGGACACTCCTTAAACATAGCTCTATGCCTATGTCTTACTGGTGAAGTGTCCGGTTTAAATGGGGGCTATTACAAAACGGGGGCTATTACACTAACCACGCTGACTCATTCCGTCCTTCTTTTCTCACCTCTCACTTTCTTAGCGCCTTCTTTATGAGCCAGATTTATTGCCTTTCTTAAGGAAGTTTTTTGTATACTTTAAGATATCAGGCTGGCGCTTTAAGGAAGAACAGGCGCATGAAAAAAGAAAATGTAATTAACCGTGCAAAAGGCGCACTCTTTGGTCTGGCCGTGGGCGACGCGCTGGGGACCACGCTGGAGTTTCAGTCCAGGCCCGCTGAGCCAGTCATTAAAAGCATGATGGGAGGCGGACCGTTTAAACTGCGTCCCGGAGAGTGGACGGACGATACCGCTATGGCACTCTGCCTGGCCGACAGTCTGATTGATGCCAATAGCAGTGACCCCAAAGACCAGATGCAGCGCTATCTTGCCTGGCGGGACAGTGGATATCAGTCCTGTACGGGTACCTGCTTTGATATCGGATCGACCGTGGCTCAGGCATTAAGGCTTTTTGAGCAAACAGGCAATGCGCTTGCGGGAAGCACCAGCGAATACAGTGCCGGAAACGGCAGCCTGATGCGTGTCGCCCCGGTGGCGCTTTTTACCCACAAAAAGCCACTCAGTATCGCCATGTCGCTGGCGACAGAGAGCAGCCTGACTACTCATGGCGAACAACGCTGCATTGATACCTGCCGGTATATGACCTTTCTGATCCATACCCTGCTTTCAGCCCCGGATTTGCCTGCAAAAGCAGACCTGCTCTCCTCTGAGCACACAGCGCTTTTACCCTGGCTGGGGGAGATGCATGCGGATACCCTGGCGGTAATTCAGGGCAGCTATCGCATCAAAAAACGCGATGAGATTAGCAGCTCAGGCTTTGTTATCGACTCTCTGGAGGCGGCACTATGGTGCTTCTGGCACAGCGGCAGTTTTGCCGAAGGCGCTTTGCTGGCAGCCAATCTGGGCGATGATGCCGATACGGTGGCCGCTATTTACGGCCAGTTAGCCGGAGCCTTCTATGGATATGATGCGATACCCCGGGAGTGGTGTAACACCGTGGCCTGGCGCAGCGTGCTGGATAGCCGTGCGCGGCTGCTGATTAATCGTCCCTCTCCACGGGTAATTCGGAATTTTATTGATGAATGCAGACCAGATCCTGAATACAGTTTTTCAATGACCTCCGATTTATTTCATAAGCTTACCGTAATCTTTGACTGGTCAGAGTGGTTACAGGTGTTTGCCAATCAGCGATACGGCGAGAACCCGCAGAATATTGCCAGTGCTCCTCTGGCAGACTGCATCTCCCTTATCACTACAATTGTACGCAACGATCGCTTTTTCGACGGCATTGTCAGACAGTGCGCGTCGGATGGAACAATCGATGCATTACTGCAACGCCTAGGGCACTTTGCAGGCAAGGAGTTATCATGACCCGCTATGCCTTTTTCGGTGATATCCATGGTCAGTATGCCAAACTGCAGGCTCTGCTAGCTATTCTGCAGGCCGAGTCAGCGGACTGGTTTTATGTCTTTGTTGGCGACCTGATTGACAATAAAAGAGGCATCACTGAGAGCCAGTTAAACACGCTGGAAACCGTGAAATCTCTGGTTGATAGCAAAAAAGCCCTTTGTCTGATGGGCAACCATGAGTTTAATGCTGTCGGCTGGGCCCTGCGTCATCAGAAAACCGGGCAGCCGCTGCGGCCGCATACGGAAAATAACCGCAAACAGCATCAGGCTTTTCTTGATGCGGTGACAGAAGACTCTGCTCTGCACCAGAAATGGATTACGTGGTTCCAGAGCCTGCCGCTGTATGCTGACTTCGGTGCCATCAGAGCGGTACATGCCTGCTGGGATGAGGCGGTTATCCATGCTATTCAGCCCTATCTGAAAGCCAACCATGCCATCGCAGAGGCTTATTGGGAGGAGGCATTTGAGAAAAACTCGCCGCTGTACAACATGACAGAAACGTTGTTAAAAGGCCCCGAACTGGCTCTGCCCGAAGGCATTATGTTTCCCGATAAAACCGGTCAGCCCCGCAAAAATATCCGGGTTCGCTGGTGGCTACCGCAGGCGACAACCTATCGTCAACTGGCCCAGGTGCCGCCTGACGCTGAGTCGCTGATTCCGGATCTGCCACTTGATAAGACTTACTCTCCTTTATCATCTGAGATCCCGGTGGTGATTGGTCACTATACGCTACACGGCGAGCCTACGCCGCTTTCAGAACTGATAATTTGCACTGATTTTAACGCAGCCAAAGGGGATAATCCGCTGGTAGCTTACTGCTGCATGGTAGAAGACGGATACTTGTCATCACAAGGGTTTATTTCCAGTACCGGAAATAGTGTCTAGAGAACCATGTGAACTGATGGTTACAGAACGGATTAATGAGTCATGCTAGATATGATATTGATCGGCAACGATGTTGAATCGCTCCCTTAGTATTACCTGAGCCTGCAGTATGGTGAAAAGGAGGGAGCGCGTATCATTTACCACCATATCAGTCTTGCAGATAAACAAACTGCCAGAGACAAACATGAAAATAAGGAAAATTACAGATGATTAAATCAGTATTCAACTATCCGGTGTCAACCTTGTTGGATATTGAAGCCGGGGTGGTGTATGCCATCCCCCGCTATCAACGGGAGTACACTTGGGGTAAATGGCAATGGGATGCTTTGTTTGAAGATTTGTTAGAAAATGACCTTAATTACTACTTGGGATCGATTATCTGTATCAACCAAAGTACAGATACTCTGGCTCTGCAGCAGTTAGAGTTAGTGGATGGTCAACAGCGAATGACCACATTGTCATTATTGTTAGCCGCCATTTATGCAAGTTACAACCAGTTAGGTATTGAACTTGAGATGGATCAGCAGATAGAGCTGTATAACCTGAAGCATAAATTGGTGCTGAAAAAGCATGCGGACCAGCCCAGATTGGTACCTCAGGTGCAAAATGCCAACCAGCAGGATTACTTGGCGGTGTTGAAAGAGGCAGGCATTCTTAAAGAAGCTGAGTCGGTTTCCAATGCAGGTAATCGTCGGATATTTCGTGCCTATCGACATTTTTTAACACGTATTAAACAGTATGTCAGTGAAAGCGAAACCCCATTGCAGGCACTAAATGCGCTACTCGATAAAGTCAATGCATCTACTCTGGTAAAAATAGAGGTGGCAAGTCATTCAGATGCTTATACTCTATTTGAATCACTTAACAATCGCGGCGTGCCTCTTACCGCGATTGATTTAATGAAAAACAAGCTACTGGCGAAGATCGAACAGATTGAGCCAGGCAGTATTAATAAGTCTTTTATAAGCTGGACCAAAGTGATGGAAGCTTTGGGGGATGATTATGGGGTGCAAGAGCGTTTCTTCCGTCAGTACTACAATGCGTTCAAGCCTGAGTTAAAAGATATTGTCAATGTACCAGTAGCGACTAAATCTAATCTTATTCAAATTTTCGAAAAATTGATTGCTCATGACCCGCAACAATTCCTACAAGCTATGCGCAGTCATTCTGACTGGTATGCGCAGATTGTAGGTAATTGCGAAGTTTCGGATGAACCTAAACTAACAAAACTGCTTAAAAGTCTGGATAGAATTCAAGGAACTCCTTCTTATCTCTTATTGCTAATGTTGTTTGCTAGACGACAGAACTTAGCATTGAGCATTGAGCATATTGAAAAAGTGGTCACTTTGCTGATCAACTTCTTTGTCCGTAGGAACACTACTGATGTGCCTGCTACTCGGGATTTAAACCGCATATTTATGGAGTTAACTGAAATTCTGCAAAGCTGCCGCGGTGAGCAGGTTGTCAGCGCGATTGCTAATACTCTAGGGTCTGTCAGTACCTCTGATGAGCATTTCCGCCAAGCGCTTAGTGGAAATCTATACGAAGACAATAGCTGGGTCTGCCGTTTTATCCTGTGTGCTCTTGAAGAAAGCATGATGACTAAGGAGAATCAAGTAGACCTATGGGCAGTGGAAGGCAAGCAATATGTGTGGACCATTGAGCATGTTTTCCCACAAGGATTAAATATCCCTAATTCTTGGGTAGATATGATAGCAGATGGCGATAAAACGTTGGCGGAGCAATATCGTCAAAGCCATGTGCATAAACTTGGTAACTTGACTATCTCCGGATACAACAGTTCTTTAGGAAATAAGTGTTTTTTGGAAAAACGTGATCGTACAACCCGGGATAAACGTCCTGTAGGCTACAACAATGGTTTGTATCTAAATCAGGAGCTGGCTATTACTGATACTTGGTCTATAGTGCAAATTGAGCAAAGAACAACCGCGATGGTAGATAATGCACTAATTCTGTTTAGTTTACCGAGTGTCGTCGGGAGATAACGAATGCAAGTAATTGATAAATTGATAGAGCAGCTACGAGGTAGTACATTTTAATCCTGCGGTACAGGGAGCTCTCGGCAGCGGTGCTAGGGACAGACGAAGCCTGCCATTGGAAAAGTGCCATACCACTGATTAAATAATTTATTCCAGAGCTGCTCGAACTTGATGATTATCAGCCAGAGCAGCGGACAGGTCCGACTATTTGGTTGAAGTGTGCCATTGCTGGGGTGTTGGAGAATGTTATGCTACCTGAAGGTCTTACACTGTATTAGTCGCGACTTGATCTGACACATCGCCTTGAAAGGTTGAGAGTTACCGGTTTTGATATGGGTGTCGAATCCTTATACAAAACACGAGGTGACTCTTATGATTCATACTACCAATCCCATTATCAAACACAAAACCGGTCTGCTCAATCTGGCTGAAGAACTTAGTAACGTTGACCTGGCAAGGCGATTAGATTCTGATGAAAGACGATGTTCAGCAGGAGGCTGAGCATCGTCTTTAGTTAAGGAAAAAAGACCAGCGAAGGGAGTAATCAGGCGTATACCCGGGTAAATTCGGCGTCTATAGCCTCGGCTTGCTCACGCCATTTTGCGAACTGGGCTTGCCGCTCTTGACTACGGTGCAGTGTTTGCTCAAGCCCTTCTAATTCTTCCTTCATCACTACATATCCAGAGAAGAAGCGCTCTTCGTAGTCATCTGAGTTCAGCAGGTTGATCAACTCTTCACGCTGAGAGCTAAAGTTAGTCACCATTTTTTGAATGTTTTTGGCAAACTCTTTTTCGCGTTTTGCCTGTTCAAAGGAGTCCCAAGCTTCTAAAGCGAGTCCGGCAAAGGAAAGTAGTCCATTTAATCCTTTAGCTAGATTTACTGCGCCCCAAGGCTTAAATTTCAGCATTTTTCCCAGATCCAGTCCAACCATTTTAGCCAGCGACACCACACCATCGCGCGTGGCGATCACCGTGGTATTGTTAATTATTTTGCTGTTCACCACATATTCCAGTCCTTGTTTGCCCATCGCTGTAAGAGTGCCATTGTAGTGGCTGATTTCAGAGTTATAGCTAGTCTGCATTTTATCGAGCGCCTGCGATACAGATTGAAGTCGGCGATCGAATTCGTTTTGCAGGTGCGTCGACAACACTATGCCTTTATCACCAACTTCGCGTTCAAAAAATGCCGCGTAGGTTTCCATACTCAGCCCTTCGGCTTGGATAATCAGATCGGCGAAGTAATCGGTGACAAATTTGCGTAACGACGCACGGATATCTATCATTTTAGACTGCATCGCGCTCATCTCTTTACGCATGCGTTGATGGATTGTCGCCAGATCAGCGACCTCCTCACGGATGCGCTCATCCTGCTTGATGGCGACCGGGAGTTTGCGTGTTAGTATGTCTCGAATAACGCTCTTTCTAGTCTCTTCTTCCAACGCCTGTAGGCCGCCGCTGAGTACAATCTTTTCGCTGGTTGCAGTTTGCAGAGTACTAATATGAGACAACGCGCGGAATTTTTCCGGATTTTGCAGCCAGTAGTCCGTACCCATATCGAACGGGTTGGCTGCAACAGCGACGATACTTAGTGTATCGCGCTCTTTTGGTGTCAGAGCAATAAGATCCTGCAGACGCGAGGCGACGTTTTGGCACTTCACCCGCGCATTCGACTGATAATCGTCTTCGTCTTCTACATCGGCTACTTCATCAAAGCGGCTAAGAACGAACACTGTGCGATCCAGTAGATTTAGAGTGCGGAACAGCCACTCAAGATCCTGCTTATGACTCTCTTTAATGGGGTTGGTTGAGTTCATGACATACAGTATCAAATGTGCTTCGCTGACATACTTTTTGGTCATGTCTTTATATTTTTCCATCGACTGTGTGCTTTCATCAAACTGCTCTTTAAAACCGAACAGCCCTGGAGTGTCGATTAGGACGAAATCAGATCCGACATCGTAAACTTTGACCTCATTAGAGGATTCCTGGTGGCTGATGTTCATGCTCGCCTTATCCAGTTTCTCCATCCATGCCGCTGCAATGGATGTTTTCCCTTCCGAAAAGCCGCCTATCAACGCAATGTGCAGTTTGCCGTTTGCAGCGTTCTCTTTCGCGATCGCTAATTTCTGCAGCAGATGTGGTTCCATTTGAATACCAAAGGTCTCACCCTGTTGTAAAAACGCGCTTAGGTTATTGAGGATTTCGAGATTCTTCGCTTGCTGCGCTTTAAAGATATTCAGCGTTTTTTCCATTATTGCTCTCCTGAGAAGGCAAGTCTGTGTGACAGACTGCGTAAATTAGTGATTGCATTAATCAGGATCTTGTTAATTTGCGATGCTTGACGGGTTGGTTCTTCTAGCATGAGCTTAAGTTGCTCTATTTTCTCTTCCAGCTCCGGAAAGACGCTATCAATGCCTTCTTCAATCCTAGACTTCATATTGCGGGCAATCTTATTGAGATTGTCATCGGCAGATTGCTTTTGCTGCGCGATTTTGTATGAGGAACTAAAGAAACTACGCACTGCTTTGTACGCAGCGAATACCATGCCTGCTAAGGCAGGTGCTAAGATCAACCATCCCGCCGGATTCCAGAACATTAGTGCACTTCCTACCACAGTAGCTACAAGGCTGGTTAGTTTCAGTCCGTTATCGATATCGATCTTTACTTCAAAATCGTTGTCAAATTTCTGCTTCTGAATTTTCGCATATGTAGCTAGAATATCCTGCGCATATTTCTGAAAGCGTTGCACGGTGTATTCAATTTCATCTTTGAACGTATCCAGCTCATTTTTGAAAATATCAGGCAGAGTTCTTTCCAACACCTCATGCTGTTGTTTAATCGACGTTTCCAGTCTATCTTTGAAACGATCGTTACTGATATCATCGTCGATTTCACTGTATATCTGTTTTCGAGCGCGGCTGCGGAATTCATCCACCGCATTTTCGCCCTGACTAATTAGACGGTTTCTTAATGACTCCAGTGCGATATCCAGTAAATGATGGGCATTGGCTGTATCGTTTTGTAGCTGCTTAGCAAGCCTGCCATAGCTCTCTTTTTGCAGATATGACAGCTCGGAGATGATATTTTCTACGGTAGTTCGCGCTTTATTGAAGTTGGAACGGGTGATCTTAGCTTTGCTGTCAGACACTAGCTGTTCGGTCAGCAATGCTAAGAAGCCTTTAAAACCGGTTTTTTCCAGCACATCTTCGGGATCGAATTTTTCTAATAATTTGCTTCGTCTTTTGGCGTTATCTGAACTTGGTACCAGATGCTCCGCCACGCTTAGAAAAGCGGGCAATGCGCTGACTGAGAAAGTATTCCGGTAATTCTCACCCAGCTGCTGGCTCATTTTTTTGTTCAGATCGTCGAGGCTGAGATGCTCATCATCACTGACAAGACTTGGCCGATTCAACTGAACCACATTAGTTATACGTTTGTTGAAAAGCGTCCAGACTTCAGTTTGTGCATTCAGATGGTCTTTGATCTTCTCCAGCGTTCCGGGCGTATTTTCATCCCCTTTTTGCGGCGCAGTAGGTTTACTGGTGACGTAGAACACTGCATGAGCCTTTTCAACTGCCTGCTGAACCTGCGCCAAAACCTTGCTCTCTTTGCCTTCGATGCCCGGCACGTCCAAGAGAGCGAAGCGTTGCGTTCCTACTTCGAAAGGATACAGGGCAGTGTCCATCGTGAAATCTGACACGCCGGTACCGATAATTTCTCCATCGGCCAGCCGAGATAATTCCTCCAGCTTGCTCTTTTGCACAGATTGTAACTGTCGCAAGGAGGCGGAGTGAGAATCGCACTCCCTTTTTTTTGCCTGAAGAAATTCCAAAGCTTCACTTTTTTCGTGCTCCAAGGACTGCTTAAGGGCCAGCTGGGCCTCTTTCTCTTTTTGCTCGTTCGTTTTCACCCATAGATGGATGAACTTACGCCAGAGAGAAAACTGTTTGCGCTGTGCTGCGATGAGTGCAGTGATAGCATCAATTTTGTTCTGGAAAGCTTGTTCGCGATCGATATATTCCAAATTGATCGCCTCAATGGCTTTCTCTAGCTCAGAGGCACGTTTTTCATTCTCGAGCAAATTGCGCTGCAAGATTTCGATATCGCTGTCAGTAAGCTTATGTGTTTGTTGAAAAGCGCGGAATGCCTGCTGGCGTGAAAGCTTACTTTTTTCATTAAGCAAGATGCGCAGAGTTTCGATGACCGTCGATTTACCCGCGTTTGTTTCGCCGTAAAAGGCAATCGTAAAAGTATCCCATTCAGCATTTTTTTGAAGGCTTTCTATATTTTTGTTAAGCTTCTGACGAAAACCATCTAGCTGTTGGCAAGCATTATCGTTAGCTTGTTGTAGCGATGGATCGCTGGTGGTCTGCGCTAGGTTTTGCAGTATGTGATCTACCTCCAGAGATATGTTTTGGTAAACATCGCTTGGAGTGACTGTCTTAATTACCATAGTACTTTCCTTGAAATGGCCCCCCATTTTTAATGGAAGTAAATAAGTAGAATCAGGTCATGCGTGCGGCATGCCGTATTGCCGTGAAGCTATTTAATGCCAAATTCGGACTCCTATTATTATAAAACCGCTTTCATGGTATGGCATAGCACTTAAAATCATCCAGTAAATCAATAATCTATCTTGGTACAGTGTTTTTATTTTATAAATCAATCTGTTGCTGGGTTTGAGGTGTACCTGGGCTTTGTTGAATAAATCGAACTTTTGCTGAGTTGAAGGATCAGATCACGCATCTTCCCGACAACGCAGACCGTTCCGTGGCAAAGCAAAAGTTCAGAATCACCAACTGGCCCACCTACAACAAAGCCCCCATCAATCGTGGCTCCATAACTTTCTGGCTGGACGATGAAGCTATTCAGGCCTGGTATGAGTCGGCAACGCCTTCATCACGGTGAAGACCTCAGCGCTATTCTGATCTCGCTATCACCACCGTTCTGGTCATTAAACGCGTGTTCAGGCTGACCCTGAGGGCTGCACAGGGTTTTATTGATTCCATTTTTACACTGATGAATGTTCCGTTGCGCTGCCCGGATTACACCAGTGTCAGTAAGCGCGCAAAGTCGGTTAATGTCAGTTTCAAAACGTTCACCCGGGGTGAAATCGCGCATCTGGTGATTGATTCCACCGGGCTGAAGGTCTTTGGTGAAGGCGAATGGAAAGTCAAAAAACACGGCAAAGAACGCCGTCGTATCCGGCGAAAGTTGCATCTGGCAGTTGACAGCAAAACACATGAAATCATCTGTGCAGACCTGTCGCTGAACAACGTAACGGACTCAGAAGCCTTCCCGGGTCTTATCCGGCAGACTCACAGAAAAATCAGGGCAGCATCGGCAGACGGCGCTTACGACACCCGGCTCTGTCACGATGAACTGCGGCGTAAGAAAATCAGCGCGCTTATCCCGCCCCGAAAAGGCGCGGGTTACTGGCCCGGTGAATATGCAGACCGTAACCGTGCTGTTGCGAATCAGCGGCTGACCGGGAGTAATGCGCGGTGGAAATGGACAACAGATTATAACCGTCGCTCGATAGCGGAAACGGCGATGTACCGGGTAAAACAGCTGTTCGGGGGTTCACTGACGCTGCGTGACTACGATGGTCAGGTTGAGGAGGCTATGGCCCTGGTACGAGCGCTGAACAAAATGACGAAAGCAGGTATGCCTGAAAGCGTGCGTATTGCCTGAAAACACAACCCGCTACGGGGGAGACTTACCCGAAATCTGATTTATTCAACAAAGCCATAATGTAGTTATCGACAATGAGCGTAATCGTTTTTGCCCGCCGGTATGTCGCCTTAAGATGTTTTAACAGTCTGATAAATAAACATGAACCTTTACTGTTTCCACCTACGTAGCTGACTTTTCCCGTACCGCTGTGCAGCGCACCGGCAAGATAGTACTTTTCATTCTGGCCCGGTGTGACAACACGTTTTTGCTGCCCGCGTAACTGCCAGTCAGCACCGATTTTCGGGTTGAGATGAATATCCACTTCATCTTCGTAAAACACGGGATTTTCCGCACTGCATTTCGCCAGTGCTTCATGGATAGCGACCATTTTTTCTTCTTTGTGTGGGTCACGGATACGCAGTGTCGGCGCTGCTCTGCGCCATACCAGCCCGGCTGCAGGTAACCATCTCCGGATGGTTGAGGCATGTAGCGGACAACCGGTGACATCACGGATTTTTATCGCCAGCAGTTCGGTACTCCAGCGGGAACGCTGATAACCGAAATCGCCGGGAGAATGCTTCACAAGCTCACGCAGCAATGCGCAAATATGTTCGAACGGCCAGCGCCTGCCACGTCCTGACGGTAATGACTTCAGGCCTTCAGCACCAGACAGAGTGAACCAGTTAATCCAGCGACCAATCGATGAGCGTGCACAGCAGAGTGTTCTGGCCACATGACTGACGCGCTCGCCCCGGTGCAACATCAGCATGGCGGTCAGTCTGCGGGCATAATTTTTATCACGCGTTTTATGGATAGCTTTCTGCATCAGGCGTCGTTCGTCACGGGGAATTGGTGCTATGATCGGCATCGCTCAGTCCGGTTGGTGATTTGGGATATTCAGCGATTGATCAGATCGCACAATTCGGGCTGAGTTCCCTCAAAGTGATCTACTATTCCGAACAGTTATTTAGGCTGTGGTTTGTAGCCAACGATTTTTAACCAGCTTACCAACCGAGGCTGACGGCCAAGTGCGCCGGGTCGCCGAAAAGTTTGCCTTACTGACCAGCGCAGGCCTGTTAGCCATTCAAGCCAAAGTACTCGATTGGCCAGCTCAAAGTGTCGAAGCCGCTTGTTTAAGCCTGCTTAACCAATGGATACTCGCCCGCGGTGGTGTGGCCGCCAATGAAGACCAACAAGCCATTCGCCAAGTACGCAGTTTTATTGAGCAACATGGCGAAAGCCGCTTTACGCCCAAACAAACCGGTTGCAGCAGCCAAGTACTCCAACGCGCCGATTGGCTTGACTCTACAGGCCTACAAACCCTTTACCTGTTTTACCCAACCGGCTGGCGCGAAGCCACCGAAGGCCTAAGCCCAGATCGCGCCGCCAAAGCACTGATGGCCGCAGGCTACCTTGTCCCCGATGGCAACCGACCACAGCGCAAAGTCAGCCTACCCGACAACACCCGCCCACGCATGTATTGTGTTAAAGGCAGCATCTTGGATGACTAAAAAGGCGATCCTGTATTGGCTTGTCGCCTTGTAGTGAACCGCCAGTCAACCAAAGAGCTTGGCTAGGTTTAAAGGCTAAGGCGGACAATACCGTTAGTGTACTGGTTGTGTACCTAAAATTGATGAGGATTAAAGCCAAGGAGCTCCGGCAAGTGCCGAATAAGATTGATTCATGTACTTATTTGTAATATTTTGACACTCGCATTAGATAATTGACGCACTTTTCAAAGTGGCCGAGTGAAAATGACTGATACCGTTCTGACAATTAAAGAAGTAGCTGAGTATTTGAAGGTAAATGAGAGAACTGTTTACCGTCTAGCAGCGGCACATAAAATTCCTGCTTTTAAAGTTGGCAATGCTTGGCGCTTTAAACAATCCGATCTTGAAGAATGGATCAGTACGCAAGCAGCTCAAGGAAAAGGGGGGTTGGATGGTAATAACTGATTATCAAGCAAAATACTTTGCGCAGGAATTAACCATTCGCCACGCTGAAAATGGCGTTGATAAATTGTCTCAATCTCTTTTTGATGCCAGTGTTGATCTCAATCCGCACCAAATTCATGCGGCACTTTTTGCGCTCAACAACCCGTTAAGCAAAGGTGTTGTACTCGCTGATGAAGTGGGCTTAGGGAAAACTATTGAAGCAGGCTTAGTACTGTCACAGTATTGGGCAGAGCGTAAACGCCGCATATTGATCATCTGCCCGGCGTCATTGCGACGCCAGTGGGCGCAGGAATTGGGCGATAAGTTTAATTTACCAACGCAAGTGCTTGATGCAAAAACGTGGCGCATTAGTGTTAACAATGGTCAAACTAACCCGCTAGCTAATCACTGCGTTTCTATTATGTCCTATCACTATGCTGCGAGAATGGAAACGCAGCTAATGCTAGAGCCATGGGATATTGTCGTCATCGACGAAGCGCACAAGCTACGTAATGCACATCGTAGCAGCAGTAAAATGGGTCAAACGCTACGCCGCGCATTAGATGGCAGTAAAAAGCTATTACTTACTGCAACACCCTTACAAAACTCGCTCATGGAATTGTATGGACTTTCAACCATTATCGACGATCAAATCTTCGGCGATGAGCGAAGCTTCAAACAACACTTTGTCAATAACGAAAGTGCGCTAGGGCATTTAAAGAAACGACTTACCGGGTTTATTCAGCGTACCTTGCGCAAAGATGTACTCGAATACGTCCGCTATACCCAACGTCAAACACTCACCGTACCGTTTACACCCTCTAATGCTGAGATGGCACTTTACGAAAGTATTAGTGCCTTATTGGAAAAGGACGAGAGCTATGCACTACCCAAGAGCCAACGTCATTTAACCGGCCTTATACTGAGAAAGCTATTAGCATCTAGTTCGCACGCAGTGCTCAACACACTCGAAACTATAAAGCGCCGATTGGTTGACTTGAAAGTACAGGCTAAATCGGACCTCGATATTATCAGTGAGCTTGTTGAGAGTGATGATTTAGGAGAAGAGTACAGCGAGTTTGTAGAAGAAACACAAAGCAATACCCCTGAGAGTGATATTGACTTTGAGTTACTCAATGCTGAAATAGCCGAGCTTGAGCATTATATCGAGCAGGCTAAATCCATTACCACCGACAGTAAAACCCAAGCCTTGCTAACGGCGCTTAATCAAGGGTTTGCCAAAATGGAGGAGATGGGTGCGCCGCGTAAAGTCATTATTTTTACCGAATCGAAGCGCACGCAAGAATACTTAGCTCGTTTCCTCGAGGCGAATGGCTTTGCTGATAAATTAGTCACTTTTAGTGGCAGCAATAACCATCCAGAAGCAACCAAAGTTTATCAGCAGTGGTTAGCTGAAAACCAAGGTAGTGATAAGGTTAGTGGTTCACCGCAAATTGACCGCCGTACCGCCCTAATTGATTACTTCCGCCATCATGCCGAAGTTATGATCGCAACCGAAGCGGCTGCAGAAGGGGTTAACTTACAGTTCTGTTCGTTACTGATTAACTATGACTTACCATGGAACCCACAACGGGTAGAACAACGTATTGGCCGTTGTCACCGCTATGGGCAGCAATTTGATGTTGTGGTGATCAACTTCCTCAACGAAGCCAACAAAGCCGATCAGCGTGTTTTAGAGCTACTAACAGAAAAATTCCATCTGTTCGATGGCGTGTTTGGTGCATCGGACGATGTGCTAGGCAGTATCGAATCTGGTATTGATTTTGAAAAACGCATCCAAAATATATACGAGACTTGTCGGCAACTGGCGGAAATAGAAGCAGCTTTTGATCAATTGCAAAAAGAGCTAGAAGCCGACATTAACCAAAAAATGCGCGAGACCCAGCAACTGCTGCTGGAAAATTTCGATGAAGATATTCACGACTTACTGAAAATTCAGCTTGATGCCGCGCAGCAACGCCTCGATAAAGTAGGCCGTTGGTTTTGGCAACTCAGTACGCATGAGCTTGCAGCTATCGCAGACATTGACCCAAGCAACCATAGTTTTACGCTTAATCAGAGCATCAATCAGGCTCCTACAGGTAGCTACCAACTTGTACGCCGAGGACAGCAAAGCGGCAGTATTGAAACCGGCAAACTAGCCAATGCCCATGTTTATCGTATCACCCACCCGCTGGGTGAATGGGTGATCAGCAACGCGCTTCAACGTGAATTACCTATTGCCAGCGTAATTTTTGATTACAGCAACCACCAAACAAAAATCAGTATGCTAGAACCCTTAGTGGGTTCGTCAGGTGTACTAAGCCTACAGAAATTTAGTGTTGAATCATTGGAGCGTAGCGAAGACCATTTACTGTTCGCAGCGCAAGATGAACATGGTCACCCGTTACCAAGTGAAGTCGTGCAAAAGCTGATGCAGCTTAGTGCCTGTGTGCAAAGTGTAGTCAGTGAGCAAGAACTTGCCGCCTTATATCCTGGCTATCAAAATGCGCTGCAGCAAGCGTTACAGCAGTCGAGACTAGGCATCGAAAAGCAAGTTAACGATCGTAATCTCAGCTTCTTCGAGCAAGAAGTAAACAAGTTAGATTCTTGGGCAGACGATTTAAAAGAAGGGCTTGAACAATCCATAAAAGAGCTTGATAAGCAAATCAAGCAAGTACGCCGCGAAGCCAAAATAGCCCCAACGCTAGAAGAGAAACTTGCCCTGCAAAAACAGCAGCGCCAGTTGGAAAGTCAGCGCAATAAAAGCCGCCGCGAACTTTTTGATAAACAAGATGAAGTGGACGAAAAGCGCGAACAGCTTATTGAAAGCTTAGAAGGCAAACTGAATAAAAAAACCAGCCAAGAGACCCTATTTACCATTGGGTGGACGGTTCAATGATGACAATCAATTTCAACGCCAGCGTTGACTTTTTTCCGTTTGGGGCTATAATCACTGCAACAACACCCCTACCGCTACCCGTAAGATCAGCGTCCTGTGAGGGGGTACTCGTTTCTGGGTCCCGTAAAATTCGATCTTCTGTTGCATGGGAGGTCAAATGAGCCGCAAACCAGTCCCTAAAGTCGCTTTTACCAAGCCCCCTACAAGCTTTAGCGATCAAATACGCTTGTTGCAACAGCGTGGCCTAGTGATTAGTGATGGCCCTAAAGCTGAGTTTTACCTGGCACAGCTGAACTACTATCGTTTTGCGGCTTATTGTTTGCCTTATGAGCAAGATCACGCCAGTCATGCGTTTATCGCAGGCACCCAGTTTGAACAAATCCTAAACCTATATGTGTTCGACCGTGAACTACGTTTGTTGGTGCTAGATGCCATAGAGCGTTTTGAAGTGTCATTGCACACACAAATTGCGTATCAGTTGAGCCAAAAATACCAAACGGCGCACCCTCATTTAAAACCAGAGCTTTTTGGTGATTTATTAGAATACGCCAGCAGCCTTGGCAAACTCACGGGTGAGGTAAAGCGCAGTCGTGAAGAGTTTATTAAACACCTGACTCAAAAATACCAAGAGCCACTACCGCCTATTTGGGCCTGTGTTGAGTTGTTAACCATGGGGCAACTTTCCCGTTGGTACAGTAATATCAAGCTGCGTGCCGACCGCCAAGTAATAAGTAAAAGCTACGGCCTAGATGAAAAAACTCTGACCTCATTCTGTGAACATTTATCACTAGTGCGTAATTTAAGCACCCACCATTCTAGGTTGTGGAACCGCGACTTTATAAAAACCACGGTACTGCCACGCCATGGCGAACCGGCACTGATCCAAAGCTTGCAAAACTTGCCCGATAGCGACCGGCGTTTGCGAAAGATTTATAACACCTTGGTGATGTTGGGCTACCTCATGGATGTGATCAGTGGTGAACATCACTGGAAGCAACGACTCATCCAATTGATTAATCATCACCAAATAGACATTGACCGCATGGGCTTTCCAGCCGACTGGCAAGCGCGGCCAATTTGGCAATAAAAATAAGGACAACTCACTTGGCAGCATTACAACCACAATTTCTTGCCCCATTAAAGGAACTGCTACAGCAGCGTTTTGTGCCACATTTACCGCCATTACTTGGGCAAGGTGGACAGGAAGATAAACCTAAAAAGCAAATTTCCAGGGCTTTTAGCGCATTCGTACTACAGCAAAAATTCGATTTAGACGTAGTGACCGCAACAAAAGCTGTAGTGGATGACTACGAAGATCATGGTCTTGATGCCATTTATTACCACGAAGCTGATCAGACGTTGTACCTTGTACAGTCCAAAATGAAAGTAGATGCCCAATTCACATTGGGTGAAGCTCAAGCCTTTATAGAGGAGATTAAATTACTTTTAAATAAGCAATTTAATCGCTTCAATCAGAACGTACAAAACCTTCAAGCACAGATTGAAACGGCACTAGATGAATGCGAGCACATTCAACTGCTGATAGCATACACAGGTAGTGGCATTACAATGCAAGCACAGAACTACTTGCAGCCTGCCATACAAGAGCTTATTGATGAAGGTGAAGAGCAAATCGAACCTGGTTATCAAGAGTTCACTGCCACCGATGTTGAGCAGGCTCTTCGCAGTGAACATGCGGTTGATACGGTAAACGAGCGTGTCGCCGTATATAAGTTTCGAGTGCAAGAACAACCACGAAAAGTCGTATTTGGTATCGCCAAACTAACCGATTTAATTGCTTTGCACACTACTCATGATCGTAAACTCTACGAGAAAAATATTCGCTATTTTATTGGTTCAGGTAGACGCGGTGTAAATAAGGCTATTAAAGATACCCTTTTACATGAGCCTGAAAATTTTATTTATCTTAACAATGGTATTACTCTGGATGGCAATGCAGTAAAACCAAAAGGGAATATTAGAGGCCACACAGGTAGCAAGCATATTGCAGTCGATGGCCTATCTGTCGTTAACGGTGCACAAACCATCGCCAGTGCTGCGCAATTTATGCGTGAAAATCTTGATGCCGATATCAGCCAAGCTCAAGTGATGGTAACCATTATCAACACGGGTAACGATGCATTTCACAAGCAAGTAACCAAAGCGCGTAACCTGCAAAACCCTGTTGATTTAGCAAACTTCGCGGCCCTAGATGATACTCAAGAACGTCTACGCCAAGAGATGAAAATGTTCGGTGTCGAATACCTCTATCGCCCACAACAAAGCGCTGCAGCGGGTATTCGCAGCATTACTATAGAAACGTTGGCAAAAGCCTTGGCCTGTATGCAAGCAGATGTGCGCGTGCCTTATCAACTAAAAGCAGAGCCGAGTAGATTTATAAACCAAGAAAGTGTCGAGTATCAGGCTATTTTCAACCCAGATTTGCAAGGGGTCATGGCAATTAATGCCGTCAATATTTACTTAGCCATCCAAGCTTTATGTACAGCTGCGGAACGCAGCAGCCCAAGCCCGGAAAAACTGGTTTACCGCCATTTTACCTACTGTATAACCACGTTATTAATGGCGCAGTTTAAAAACACAATTACCGCCGTTGAAATCACCGAGCAAGAAGCATTCGAAAGATTAATTAGCCGAGCCTTTGATGAACTTCGTCAGAAGTTCTCCGATAGTTTTAGGACATTAGTATTCGGCAGTGCGCCGCACGCCTATTTTAAACGCCTTAGCGATACAGCACGGTTAATGCAAACGGTGTGGGTCAGCCATTTAAACTTGGCAGAAAACCCAGCTGTGATAGCTAAACAACGGCTGCAACCGAATGACCCATACAACCGGAATTTATTCAGTTACTTAGCCAAACAAGCGCAACGCCGACAAGAGCAAAACGCTCAAGCTGCCAATCGGCAAGTACAGCAGGCGTAGCTATTGCGATGGCACGAAAATGCTAAGTAAAAAACACAAGATATGAGCATAGAACACATGAGCAAAACTAAATTAGAACTGACCTGGATAGGTAAAAACGAGCGCAAAAAGCTAGAGCCGCGCATTTTATTAGAAGACCCAAGTAAGTCTTACCATGCCAGCCAAAAATTCACCGAAAACGATATTTTTGATAATAAGCTGATTTTTGGCGATAACTTATTGGCACTGAAGGCACTAGAACAAGAATATGCTGGTCGGGTAAAGTGTATTTATATAGACCCTCCCTATAACACTGGCGCAGCGTTCGAGCATTATGATGATGGATTAGAGCACTCAACGTGGTTGTCTTTGATGAAGGACAGGATGCTAATACTAAGATCTCTTTTGCATAAGGAGGGGGTTATTTTCGTTCAAATAGATGATAAAGAAATGGCTTATCTTCGTATTTTAATGGACGAAGTATTTGAAAGAAGAAACTTCCTTAATATGATGGTAGTTAAAACATCAGACCCATCTGGCCACAAAACGGTTAACCCTTCTCCATATTCTCAAACCGAATATATTCTTATGTATTGCCGAGATAGGCAGAGTTATCAATACGAGCAACAGTATATAAAAGCTGAATACGACGCATCTTACGGTAAATATATCAAAAATATTGAAGAGAATTATTCTGATTGGGAAAGCTGCTCTCTGGTTGAGATAGTTGCACAAAATCATGGATACGAGGATGCCAGAGCAGCAAGAAAGGCCATAGGTAAGCTGGATTTTGAAGTGTTGGTCGCTGAATTTGCAAACAAAAACTCGGATTCAGTCTACCAAGCAACTGCTATAAGTAATGCTGCGGGAAGAGCAATAGTTGAAATGCGGGATGAGTCTAAGTCTAATCCTGGAGTTGTATATAAATTTCCTCGAGATGACTACGATGATGTTTATATTCTGAACGGACGCCAGATCTATTTTTACTCAAATAAAATGAAGGAAGTTGAAGGTGAGATTGTCCCTGCGAAGCCTCTAACAAATTTATGGCTAGATATTCCATGGAATGGTATTGCGAGAGAAGGTGACGTAACGTTTAAAAATGGAAAAAAGCCAGAGAAGCTTATTAAGCGCTGTATTGAGATGACAACAAAGCCAGGGGATATTGTACTGGACTCTTTCGCTGGTTCAGGCACAACTGGTGCAGTAGCCCACAAAATGGGTCGTCGTTGGATTATGGTTGAGTTGGGCGAGCATTGTCATACCCATATCATCCCGCGCTTGCAAAAAGTGATTGATGGTGAAGATCAAGGTGGTATTTCTAAGTCTGTAAACTGGCAAGGTGGCGGTGGCTTCCGCTATTACAAACTTGCCCCGACCTTAATTGTGAAAGATAAGTTTGGCTTGGAAGTGATCAATAAAGAGTACAACCCAGAAATGCTCGCCGAAGCCGTTTGTAAGCTGGAAGGTTTTACCTATGCGCCATCGGAAGTGAATTGGTGGGATCACGGTTATTCAACCGAGACGGATCATATTTATGTCACCACACAAAGCTTATCGGTAGATAAATTAGAAGCGCTGTCAGAAGAAGTTGGCAGTGACCGAACTTTACTGGTTATGTGTGGTGCATTTCGCTGCGAGCCAGGTCGTTTTACCAATTTAACCTTGAAAAAACTGCCAAAAGCCATTTTAGACAAGTGCCAATTTGGTCAGGACGATTATTCGTTAAACGTGGCAAACCTAACTGACGATGCGTCTGCCGATGACGATGCAGCACAAGATTAACGGTTAATAAGGATAATTATAATGACCATGGATTTATCAAGCTTAAAACCCGACCAATTACGTGCCATTAATAATATTATTGGCCGTTTAAGCTTACGCCAGCCGCAGCAAGATTCGCTGCGTGCGTTGGCAGTGGCGATTAGTGCTTCTGAGCACAAACTACTGAACCCAAAACGCGATGTGCCGGAGCTATTAGAAACCTTAAAAGCGCAGTTTCCTAAGCTCAGCGATTTTGAACGTGACTTTCCTTCACTGTGTTTTGCCTTGGCAACAGGTGTAGGTAAAACCCGTTTGATGGGGGCGTTTATTACCTATTTGTATCAGGTACATGGCATTCGCAATTATTTTGTGTTGGCACCTAACCTGACTATTTATGAAAAGCTGATCAGCGATTTCTCGCCCGCCTCACCGAAGTACGTGTTTAAAGGCATTACCGATTTTGTGCTAGCACCGCCAGAAGTGATCACCGGTGATAACTATGAGAGCCGCGGTGCACAAGTCATGGGCGATCTATTTGGTTCGGTTCGGATCAATGTGTTTAACATCGCGAAAATTAACACCGAAGTACGTGGAGGCAAAGCCCCGCGTATTAAGCGTTTAGCGGAAACCCTAGGCGAAAGCTACTTTGAGTATCTATCGAACTTACCTGACTTAGTGCTGCTGATGGACGAATCGCATCGCTATCGTGCCGATGCCGGTATGCGTGCGCTCAATGAGCTTAATCCACTATTCGCATTAGAGCTAACGGCCACACCATTTACCGAATCAAGTCGTGGCCCTGTGCACTTTAAAAATGTGGTGATTGATTACCCATTGGCCTGTGCCATGGATGATGGTTTTGTTAAAGAGCCGGCCGTTGTTACTCAGCGTAACTTTGATGCCAGCCAATATGATAAAGACGAACTAGAAACCATTAAGTTAATGGACGGTATTCGTTTACATGAGCAAACCAAGGTGGATTTAATCACTTATGCACATGAAAACGATGCTAAGTTAGTTAAGCCTTTTATGTTGGTGATTGCCCGTGATACCACGCATGCAGCAGAGCTTTTAACCAAACTTGAAACAGTGTTTGACGGCCGCTACCGTGGCAAAGTCATTCAAGTGGATAGCAGTAAAAAAGAAGAAGAAACTATTCAAGCACTGCTCAATGTTGAGCATGTCGATGAGCCAACCGAGATCGTCATTCACGTTAACATGCTGAAAGAAGGTTGGGACGTTACTAACCTGTACACCATTGTGCCACTACGTGCAGCCAACGCCAGAACCCTAATTGAACAGTCAATTGGCCGTGGTTTGCGTTTACCTTATGGCAAACGTACAGGTGTTGAAGCCGTCGATACGCTGAGCATTGTTGCGCACGACAAATTCCAAGAAATTGTTGATGAGGCTAACGACCCGAATAACCCACTGCGCCTGAAAACACGCGTATTAGATCGCCCAGAAGACGATGTAACCAAACAAAGTGTGCAGGTTAAATCGAACCTAGAGCAGCAACTGACTGGTTCAGGTGTAACCGCAACCGGTGCAGACGTTAACCGTGAGGTAGAAGAACCTAAAGCCACTTATACCACGCCTAACCAACAAACCGTTGCCCGCGCTGCATTGGACGTGATCAAGCAATATCAAACACGCCCTACCGATGCGCCGACCAGCAAAGCATTGTTAACGACTGAGGTAAAAGCACAGATCACCGAACAAGTAAAAGCTCAGTTAACCCAAGAGCAACGGGAGCTATTTACTGAAGAATCGGTGGATATTGCGGCGATTGTTGAGCAAGTCACCCAGCTCACGGTGGATAACACCATAGATATTCCGCGTATTATTGTTTCACCATCAGGTGAAGTACGTACCGGCTATCACCCGTTCGATTTGGACATTGCTGCCATTAAAGGTTTAAAACCTATCGACCGAACTCTGATTCAACAAAGCCTGCAAGACAATCACCAAACCATTCGTGGCGAAGGCGATTCGGGCAACTACGAGCCGGTGAAACAAAACTATATTTTGAAGAAGCTGTTCGATTACGACGATATTCCTTACGACGAGCAAGCTGAACTTTTGTTTGACCTAGCCACTCAAGCTGTCAATACACTGGCCGCTGAAAACGACGACGATGTGGTTGAGAACATTCTGCAAAACCAGAGTGATGCGATTGCGAAGTTAATTCATGCGCAACTGAACAACCACTTCTTTGAAGAAGCAACCGAGTACGTCGTCGATGTACGCAGTGGCTTTAGTACCTTACGTGACTGCGCTTACACCATAGCGCAAGACCAGCCGGTGCAAAGCTACCGTGATACAGTACGCGATGTCAGTCGCATCAAACAAATGCTCTTTGGCGGCTTTAGCCGTTGTCTATACCCATTGCAAAAGTTTGATTCAGACACTGAGCGCCGTTTTGCGGTGATTTTAGAACGCGACTGCGAGAAGTGGTTTAAGCCTGCCAAAGGCCAATTCAAAATGTACTACAAACGCGGTAGCGAGCATCCTGAATACGTGCCGGATTTCGTTGCTGAAACCGCCGACTATGTATTGATGATTGAAACTAAAAGTACTCAACATCAAAACCAAGACGGCAGTTGGAATGAGGAAGTCACCGAAAAAGCCCGCAGTGGTGTGAAATGGTGTAGTCATGCCAGTGAATACCTTGCACAGCACGGTGGCAAACCTTGGAAATACTTACTCATTCCGCATGATGCCGTGAAAGAAGCTAATTCATTGGCTTACTTCACCCAGCAGTTTGCTAAAGCTGAGTAAGGTTAACAACTATTCGTGCCGCTAAGGCTTGGCGCTGTGCTTAGACAATAGCATTCGCCGAGTATTTTGCTGTTGGTACCCTCAATGATGAGGGTACCAAAACTCGCTTTCATCCAAACATCATTCTCCGGTCTACAAAGATGGTGCAGCAGCGCTAGGTTGATCTGGTGGCTGATCACGTTGCCGTTTCGTTTTCCATTGTCTTTTCTTAAACCGCTCAGTAATAAACCTGTGCACGATTTACCCATTTGCTCCGGCGAGCTGGGCAGGCAAAAAGCTCGGTTTTGCTGTTTGGGATGCAAGGTAGCGTGCTTTCCTGTTTTAGATAAAGGTGTGATGCACCAAAAAATACAGGTGTTGGCCGGTGTGTTTGCTTGCAATGTTCTGGTTTGAATCGTGCCATCCACATATAACGATAAAAAATCTGCCGGTAATAAATGCGCTGGTAACAAAGCTAACCCGCCTTGTGCGTTGCCATCAACCTCAGGTAAAGGTAGCCAATACAGGTTTGGCCATTGCTCGGGGCTTTGCCATTTTTCTACGCTCACTTGTGCGCCAATGCTATTTAGCCATTGGTGAATCGGGCAGCCTGGGTGCGCTTGTTTAACGCGTGGTAACTGATAGGTCAACCAGCGGGTTAAGCGTTCGGCCGCATTATCGCACTGGCTTAATGCTGGGTAGAGAGTAAACGCACCATGCCCAACCAGTAAAGCGACCACCTGCTGTATCCATTCTCTATCCCAATCGTTGCCACTTGCCCATAACACGTCACTTATCACCTTGTTGGTTCGTCTTGCCGTCTATTTTCAGTCGTTGGGTGCAGACTCGGTGGTGAAATAGATGAAAGAAATGGCCATGAAACTAACCAGTCAAATCGGTTTTTTATGATGCCCTGCGCGCGGCTAAACATTTGATATACATAGCAAAATACGGTGATGCTTGGCGGCATTCGCCAAGTGCAAAAAATCGAGACGCCAAACGATCGTTTGCATTTTGGGTTTAAAAAATCAAACGGTTTGTACTTTGGGCTCGAAGTTGGTTTAAGGCGCAAAAAGTGCCAAACCTTGCTTTTATCCAGTACTGGCAAGGCTTAGCAGCATTGGATTTCAATCGAGAAGCCAAACAGTGAATGGGCTAATTTCCCTGTTTGGCGTTTCGATCCAAAAGCCAAACGGATAGTGGTTTTGGCGTAAGGGGGTAAAGGCATGGGGAAGTGTGTGGCGGCTGTTGAAACTCATGGATTAGCAAATGACGCCTAGGGGGGATTGCATCAGCCGATCAAAGTAAGTAATTGGGTTGGTTGATTTAGCTTAAAGCTGGGTGTGGTATTTTGTAAGCGAGCTATCGGTAGGAAAAGCAATGGCTGAATAGTGACAAGGCGAAATGAGAACCGACGCGTACAGAAATGCAGAGGCGTCGGCCATATTGGCTTGAAGATTATGTTTAGCGACCTATTTTGTCAATCAAAGCCCCAACTGCCCCATTCCTTGGGGCAGTTTAATTTCTTCTTATTCACTTTCTAAAGCTCGCTGTATCAAGTGTTGCCCCATTGTCCCAACTGCCCACAGTAAGTGAGCAAATGGGGGATTGCTAGTTTCGCCTGATGGGCCTTTTTGGCATGCGACTGCGTTTGCCATCGAAAAAGGCCAATACTCTGAACCAATAGAGTGATTCTTCATACCCCAAGCTGTGCGTTGGGCGTGCAGGCGGGATGAGTCCCAGTTTGCGTCCTAAACTGACAATCACATAGAACATGGTTTTTAGCATCAGCCAAGGAGCGAGCACCACGAATACCATCAGGCAATGCCGAGTAAGTGCGTAGCCTATACCATAAGGCTGTTCGAGTAAGGCAATGCCAATACACCAACCAAGGCCTGCCAGCATGGCGATTGGAAAGGTAATGGGGGCAAGTCGCATCATAAATTGCATGTTAATGCCCTCCTGTGTTGTGCTGTGAAGAGTGCTCAAAGTTCACCAGTGGTTCGATCACATCAGCCACGGTTTGATGGGCAATACTGCGCTCTTCAAAGTAATCGTGGCGGTCGTAGATGCCCTCAACGCCTTTTAACTTATGGTTAAGGCAGTGTTCGGCTTGAAGTGGTTTACTGAATTTGGCCACCTGAACAGAGGTGATATGCTCACCTCAGAACAACACAGGTGTCATAATGAAAAAAAGAAATTTCAGCGCAGAGTTTAAACGCGAATCCGCTCAACTGGTCGTTGACCAGAACTACACCGTGGCAGATGCAGCCAGCGCTATGGATGTCGGCCTTTCCACAATGACGCGATGGGTGAAACAATTACGTGATGAACGGCAGGGCAAAACACCAAAAGCCTCCCCCATTACCCCGGAACAAATTGAAATCCGCGAGCTCAGGAAAAAGCTACAACGTATTGAAATGGAAAATGAAATATTAAAAAAGGCTACCGCGCTCTTGATGTCAGACTCCCTGAACAGTTCTCGATAATCGGGAAACTCAGGGCGCGTTATCCTGTGGCCACTCTCTGCCATGTGTTCGGGGTTCATCGCAGCAGCTACAAATACTGGAAAAACCGTCCTGAAAAGCCAGACGGCAGACGGGCTGTATTACGCAGTCAGGTACTTGAACTGCATGGCATCAGCCACGGCTCTGCCGGAGCAAGAAGCATCGCCACAATGGCAACCCAGAGAGGTTACCAGATGGGGCGCTGGCTTGCTGGCAGACTCATGAAAGAGCTGGGGCTGGTCAGTTGCCAGCAGCCGACTCACCGGTATAAGCGTGGCGGTCATGAGCACGTTGCTATCCCGAATCATCTTGAGCGACAGTTCGCCGTAACGGAACCAAATCAGGTGTGGTGCGGTGATGTGACCTATATCTGGACGGGTAAGCGCTGGGCGTACCTCGCCGTTGTTCTCGACCTGTTCGCAAGAAAACCAGTGGGCTGGGCCATGTCGTTCTCGCCGGACAGCAGGCTCACCATGAAAGCACTGGAAATGGCATGGGAAACCCGTGGTAAGCCCGTCGGGGTGATGTTCCACAGCGATAGTAATAATGCCGATGTCAGTCTTTACCACCACTTAGTTTGCCGTTTAACCAGATTGGTGTGATTACTGATGCACTGAAGACCTTCCCGCATCCTGACTCACACAGCGATCGACCTTTTGTGTCCTGCCCTGGACCCGTCGGTTGCCGGAAGCGCCTTCATGCGAGGCATCTCCTCACCGATGCGCGTGACTCAAGAAGGGCCTGACGGCTTGTCTCGTTACTGTCCTGTCCGGGTTATCTGTCTGGAGATTCAACTCTGTTTCCTCACAGGAGCTCTGTCATGGTTGATAAAGTTACCGAAGCTGCCGTTGTGGGTGGCGTGGATACACATAAAGATTTGCACGTTGCCGCTGTCGTAGATCAGAACAATAAAGTCCTTGGGACTCAGTATTTCTCCACAACACGACAAGGTTACCGGCAGATGCTGGCATGGATGACCTCGTTTGGGACATTAAAGCGAATTGGTGTTGAGTGCACAGGTACCTATGGTTCCGGTTTGCTTCGTTATTTTCAGAACGCCGGGTTAGAAGTTCTTGAGGTGACTGCTCCAGACCGGATGGAGCGACGCAAACGGGGTAAAAGTGACACAATTGATGCTGAATGTGCCGCTCATGCAGCATTCTCAGGCATCAGGACAGTTACTCCCAAAACGCGTGATGGCATGATTGAGTCCCTGCGGGTATTAAAAACTTGCCGAAAAACAGCAATATCAGCCCGCAGAGTCGCTCTCCAGATTATCCATTCAAATATTATCTCTGCCCCGGATGAATTACGTGAACAGCTCAGAAATATGACGCGCATGCAGCTCATCAGGACCCTGGGTTCCTGGAGACCTGATGCCAGTGAATACCGCAATGTAACCAACGTTTATCGCATTTCATTAAAGTCCCTTGCCCGACGCTATCTCGAGTTACATGACGAAATCGCTGATCTGGATGTCATGATTGCGGCAATTGTCGACGAGTTGGCACCTGAGCTGATTAAACGTAATGCTATCGGATACGAAAGCGCTTCACAGTTGCTGATCACTGCCGGAGACAATCCTCAACGGTTAAGATCAGAATCAGGATTTGCGGCACTGTGTGGTGTCAGCCCGGTCCCCGTTTCTTCTGGAAAAACGAACCGTTACCGACTTAATCGTGGTGGAGATCGTGCTGCAAATAGTGCACTTCACATCATCGCCATCGGACGCTTACGAACTGACGCAAAAACAAAGGAATATGTCGCCAGGCGTGTAGCCGAAGGACATACAAAAATGGAAGCGATACGCTGTCTAAAGCGATATATCTCCCGCGAAGTTTACACGTTACTGCGCAATCAAAACAGGCGGATCAACAGTATCCCGATAACAGCTTGACTCTTAGAAGGGCGTCCAAGGCAGCCATTATACGAGCAGGCAGTTCCGGCAGTTACTGTGGCGATACCGGATCAGGCAGAGTATGAGTCGGCGTGGAAACTGCTGGGATAACAGCCCAATGGAGCGCTTCTTCAGGAGTCTGAAGAACGAATGGGTGCCGGCGACGGGCTATGTAAGCTTCAGCGATGCAGCTCACGCAATAACGGACTATATCGTTGGATATTACAGCGCACTAAGACCGCACGAATATAATGGTGGGTTACCGCCAAACGAATCAGAAAACCGATACTGGAAAAACTCTAACGCGGTGGCCAGTTTTTGTTGACCACTTCAATACTGAAATGTAAGAAGAAAGGCCATCAATTGAAGATTCATAGTCGGTCAAAAAATACTCTTCATAGTGAATACCATCAATGCCAATCTGCACTAAACAGTGTTCGATTTCTTTTGAGGTTGCCGGAAGCTCAAGCCACTCACCAACCAGTTCACCTTCGTTATATTTTCCTAAATTCGTAATAAAAACAGAAATCATCCCCGATTTTAGGCATGGGGAAGCCGTCGCAGTTATACGCATATTCATGTCCTATTATTGATGTATTGTGATCTAATTAATGGCGATATTTTGATAAAGGGAGCTATTTCCCTTTAGAAGATGATATTGATATAAAAAGCCAATCAGCTGAAAAACAGGCAACTCGCTTTAAAAATGATTAATGACGGTTTAGAGCAGGATAATGAGTTGCCTTACGATCCCGATAACATGTTATGTTTTTTACCATGATTTATTTTTGTGTGGGGCTTTGTTGAATAAATCGAACTTTTGCTGAGTTGAAGGATCAGATCACGCATCTTCCCGACAACGCAGACCGTTCCGTGGCAAAGCAAAAGTTCAAAATCACCAACTGGCCCACCTACAATAAAGCCCTCATCAACCGTGGCTCCATAACTTTCTGGCTGGATGATGAAGCTATTCAGGCCTGGTATGAGTCAGCAACACCTTCTTCACGAGGCAGACCTCAGCGCTATTCTGACCTTGCCATCACGACTGTGCTGGTCATTAAACGCGTATTCAGGCTGACCCTGCGCGCTGCGCAGGGCTTTATTGATTCCATTTTTTCTCTGATGAACGTTCCGCTACGCTGCCCGGATTACAGCTGTGTCAGCAGGCGGGCAAAGTCGGTTAATGTCAGTTTCAAAACGTCCACCCGGGGTGAAATCGCACACCTGGTAATTGATTCCACCGGGCTGAAGGTCTTCGGTGAAGGCGAGTGGAAAGTCAAAAAGCATGGCCAGGAACGCCGCCGTATCTGGCGTAAGCTGCATCTCGCCGTTGACAGTAAAACACATGAAATCATCTGCGCTGACCTGTCGCTGAACAACGTTACGGACTCAGAGGCCTTCCCCGGGTTAATCCGGCAAACCCACCGGAAAATCAGGTCAGCCGCCGCCGATGGCGCTTACGATACCCGGCTATGTCACGATGAACTGCGGCGTAAGAAAATCAGCGCGCTTATCCCTCCCCGAAAAGGTGCGGGTTACTGGCCCGGTGAATATGCAGACCGTAACCGTGCAGTGGCTAATCAGCGAATGACCGGGAGTAATGCGCGGTGGAAATGGACAACAGACTACAACCGTCGCTCGATAGCGGAAACGGCGATGTACCGGGTAAAACAGCTGTTCGGGGGTTCACTGACGCTGCGTGACTACGATGGTCAGGTTGCGGAGGCTATGGCCCTGGTTCGAGCGCTGAACAAAATGACGAAAGCAGGTATGCCTGAAAGCGTGCGTATTGCCTGAAAACACAACCCGCTACGGGGGAGACTTACCCGAAATCTGATTTATTCAACAAAGCCTTTGTGTGGGTTAAAACGAAAAAAGCCCCTGTTCCAATAAACTAGGGGCAGTTCAGACTCACAGACTCCTAAGAGATGAAACCCCATCAGGGGTTTCCATTAACTTATGGCTATCAATCAAATGTATATTCACACTCGATACATTCATAACGATCAAATACCACGCCATCTAAAGCTGAACCACTCACAGCCCCAGCAGTAGCTCCAGCTACTAAACGTCCAAATAGAGCGCCTACCGCAGCACCAGCAATCGTCCCTACAACAGGAACAGCAGAGCCGATAGACGCTCCAGCTAGTGCGCCTGATACGCCACCAGCAACAGCTCCGGTCTTTTTCCCGATATGACGTTCACGAATGCGAGTTGAATCGCAGGCCGGGCAACGAATGTAATTTTCCATGATAATTTCCTTTTAAGTTGATTAAAAAGCAAAAAGCCCCTGTCCGTGAGGACAGAGGCTTTCAGTGATAAAGCTTCTTTATTGAATGAGATGTATTACATCGAAGTTTTAACGATGATTACTAAAGGGATTATTCACTTTGGCATAATCAAAAGGTGAGATGGCCTTTTCTCTGTTTGCATCAAGAAAATCAGCCCACCATTGCAGCATCAGCCTGCGTTCATCAAGATGTTCAGCTTTATGGATATAAGCAGCACGTACAGAGTTACGTTCCATATGACTCATTTGCCGCTCTACAGCATCCCTTGACCATAATCCTGACTCAATCAATGAACTACAGGCCATCGTTCGGAAACCGTGACCACAGACCTCAGCTTGTGTGTCATACCCCATTACGCGTAAAGACTTATTGATCGTGTTTTCACTCATCGGCTTACGAGGATTATGATCCCCAATAAAGATCAGTTCATGATCGCCGCTAAGAATCTTCACTTGTTCAAGGATTGTTACTGCCTGTCGGGAAAGAGGTACAAGATGAGGTGTTTTCATTTTTGATCCACGTTGAGAGTGTTTAACACCGTCAATCGCTTCGCGCTCGCCCGGAATCGTCCACATGGCCGTTTTAAAATCTACTTCTGACCAACGGGCAAAGCGTAGTTCACTTGAACGAATGAAAACCAATAAAGTAAGCTCTACGGCTAGCTTAGTTAAAGGTCTGCCAGAATAGTGATCGATACGATAAAGCAGCTCGGGTGTACGGCTGAGTTCTAATGCAGGCCGATGTTGTCGATTACTGGTAGCTACTGCACCCGCCATCTCTTGGGCAGGGTTATAATCGATCAAACCACTCTGTACAGCAAAACGCATAATAGCGGTCGTGCGCTGTTGTAAGCGCGCAGCCACTTCAAGACGCCCAGACGCCTCTACGGCTTTAATAGGAGTAAGAAGATCTCGCGTTTTAAGCTCGGCGATACTTTGCTTACCAATGGCCCCGAAGAGATTATCCTCCAGACTTTTTAATACCCGCGCACTATGAGACTCTGACCACTTCTTATTTGCTGCATGCCAGTCTCTTGCCACTGACTCGAAGGTAATGGCCTCTTTAAGCTGTTCTTCTTTTATCGCGCGTTTACTTTCACGGGGATCGATACCCGCAGCAATCTGTTTCCTGGCCTCTTCTCTTTTTTGTCGTGCATCAGCCAATGAGACTTCTGGGTAGGTTCCAAATGCCATAAGATGCTGCTTACCAGCAAAACGGAATCGGAAGCGCCAGTATTTTGAGCCATTCGGATGAATAAGCAAAAACATGCCGTCACCATCCACCAGCGTGTACTCTTTTTCTTGTGGTTTAGCAGAACGTACTTTGATATCAGTCAGAGCCATAAAAGTTCTCCTTCTATGTATCTTTTGAGTATATAACCATTATCGAACCGAGATATATACTCATTTATATACTCACATGTCACTTGATGCAGGTAGAGTTCAATTGACCTGTATTGACTGAAAAGACGTGTAAAGCCTTGTATTTTGTGGATTTCAGGCATAAAAAAAGACCTCAGTTGAGGTCTATTTACGTACTGTTGGTGCCGAAGGCCGGACTCGAACCGGCACGTATTTCTACGGTTGATTTTGAATCAACTGCGTCTACCGATTTCGCCACTTCGGCACTGAAGGGGATGCGGAAACGTTCTGGATTATACCTGTCGGCGGCGGCCATGCAAGCGACAGCGTGTCGCCAGCACGCTAAGTGTTGAAAAAAACAGCGCTATCCTGCGCGGCGTCACCTTTTGCCGCTATTCCAGGGCGCCCCATCACCACCGCCCCCTCCCGCAAACCCAGCTCCACCTGCCAGCCGTTCCCCCTTCCCGCTCAATAACACCCAAACCCCACTCAAACTTATCTCAAATTGTTCTCATCTCACTCTCACCTGCATCCCCATCACAATCCATCTCTCCTCAAACAAATGCCCAATATCCTATCCCCAACTATTCCCCCAACCTCACCCGCCACCATTCCCATATATTCCAGAAAGTTTTAGCCAATGCCTTTTAGTTATTCATCCGCTCCGCGGCAAAACATTAATTTCATCAATATTTTTATAACTTTACATTAATGAAAAGTTTTCTTTTTGCCGTTTATTCCAGGATTTTCCTCAGGCGTGAAGGGTTCCGGTAAACACTATTTTTACTAGTCGCTGTACGAGTCTTGATGGACATATTCACTCGATGAATTAACTCAGGAGAATACCTGTGACGACGTTAAAACCTTTGCTGGCCCGCAACCGCAGCTGGGCGCTGCAGAAGTGTCAGCATGACCCGGACTATTTCGAAAAATGGGTCGACGGGCAGCGGCCCCACTCGCTGTGGATCGGCTGCTCCGACAGCCGCGTGCCCGCCGAGGTGCTCACCGGCAGTCAGCCCGGCGAGCTCTTTGTCCACCGCAATATCGCCAACATGCTCGATCCCGCCGACGACAACGTCATGAGCGTCCTGCAGTATGCCCTCCACTACCTTGAGGTGGAGCGGGTGGTGCTCTGCGGCCACTACGGCTGCGGCGGCGTGCAGGCGGCGCTTTCCCTGCCCACCCTACCGCTGGCGCAGGAGTCCTCGGCGCTGGCTCGCCGCATCGGCCAGCTGCGCCACACCCTGCATCACGAAATTGCACAGATCGCCGATGGATGTTGTGTTGCGGCCTCCCCCGGCGCCAGCGCCAGCACCGACGCGGAGCGCTCTCGTCATGCGCTGGACGCCCTGGTGGAAGCCAACGTTCGCGCCCAGTTCGCCCGTCTGCTGGAGAGTGAGCCGGTGCAGACGGTGCTCGCCAGCGGGCGGCCCCTCAGCCTGCACGGCTGCGTCTACGATCTGGCTTCCGGCCATTTAACCACCCTCGTCGAACACCTCTCACCGCAGGAGCACGCCCCATGAATACGTTTCGTCAGGACTCTCTCGCCGGCATCGTCGTCTTCCTTGTCGCCCTGCCGCTGTGCCTCGGCATCGCCCAGGCCAGCGGCTTACCGCCCTTCGTCGGCCTGCTGACCGGCATCATCGGCGGCCTGGTCGTCACCGCCCTCAGCCCCTCCCGCTTCGCCGTCAGCGGCCCCGCCGCCGGACTGGTCACCATCGTCGTCGCCGCCATTGAATCCCTGGGTTCCTTCTCCCTCTTCCTGATGGCGCTGGTGCTGGCCGGCGTGCTGCAGCTGCTGTTCGGGATCCTGCGGGCCGGGCGCTTTATCTCCCTCGTTCCCGCCAGCGTCATCAAAGGCATGCTGGCGGCGATCGGCATCCTGCTGATTATGCAGCAGATCCCCGTTGCGCTCGGCAGCGCAGAAGAGACCGGGCTCGTTGATATCGTGAAGGGTAACGCCACCTTCTCCCTCAGTGCTATCGCCGTCGCCGCGGGCGGCCTGCTGGTGCTCTGGCTGTGGGGCTCGCCGCTTATCCGCCGGGTGAAGAGCCTGCGCTGGATCCCCGGGCCGCTGATCGCCGTCCTGCTCGGCTGCGTGACCACCCTGCTGCTGACCCATTTTGCGCCGCAGCAGCTGGCCGCTCTGCCGCGTATTACCCTGCCGGCGTTCGGCAGCCTCGGCGACCTGCTGGGCGAGCTGGAATCTCCGGCGTGGAACGCGTGGCGCAATCCGTCGGTGTGGGTGGTGGCGGTAACCCTGGCGCTGGTCGCCAGCCTCGAAACCCTGCTCAGCCAGGAGGCGCTGAAAAAGCTGCGCCCGCAAAATCCGCCGCCTTCGCCGAACCGCGAAATGGTCGCCCAGGGCGTCGGCAACCTGCTCTCCGGCGTGCTGGGGGCGATGCCGATCACCGCGGTGATCGTCCGCAGCTCGGTGAAAGTCAGCAATGGCGCGCAAAGTAAACTGTCGATCTTTATCCACGGCGTGCTGCTGCTGATCTGCGGCCTGTGGTTTAGCGGTCTGCTAACCTTAATCCCGCTCGCCAGCCTCGCCGCCGTGCTGCTGTATACCGGCTATAAGCTGGCGACCCCGCGGCTGTTCATCGAGCAGTTCCGCCAGGGGGCGGCGCAGTACGTTCCGTTCCTCGCCACCATCGGCGGGATTATCGCCTTCGGCATGCTGGCGGGGATCGGGATTGGTCTTGCCACCCAGATGGCGTTCAGCCTCTGGCGCAGCCATCGCCACTCGCTGCAGCTGGCGCGCTACGATGACCACTACGTGCTGCGCATACAGCAGAATCTGACCTTTATGCACAATCCGCATCTGCTGGCCCTGCTGGCGAAGATTCCGGAAAAGAGCGTGGTGATCGTCGAGCACGACAGCGTCGGCTATCTCGACCCGGACGTGCGGGCGGTGCTGGATGATTTTGCCGAGAACGCCCCGCAGCGCGGCATCCTCCTTAATCAGTGGCCGCTGGCCAGCCGCTGACCTTAACGGGCGGCTGGTCCGCCCGCTTCGCGACCCCTCCGATTGCCAAGCGCCGGGGAATACCATGCTCTACACTTTCTGGGTTATCACGCCAACCCCAAGGAAATGAACATGAGCATCATTAAAAGCTACGCCGCCAAAGAAGCGGGCGCCGATCTGTCGCTGTGGGAATACGATGCCGGCGAGCTGCAGCCGGAAGATGTCGAAGTTGAGGTGGAATACTGCGGGATCTGCCATTCGGACCTGTCGATGATCGACAACGAATGGGGGATGTCGAGCTACCCGCTGGTGGCCGGTCACGAGGTGATTGGCCGGGTGGCGGCGCTGGGCAGCGCGGCGCAGGATAAAGGGCTGAAGATTGGCCAGAAGGTCGGCATCGGCTGGACGGCGCGCAGCTGCGGCCATTGCGACGCCTGCATCAGCGGCAACCAGATCAACTGTCTGGAAGGCTCGGTGCCGACCATTCTCAACCGCGGCGGCTTCGCCAATAAGCTGCGCGCCGACTGGCAGTGGGTGATCCCCCTGCCGGAGAGCATCGATCTGGCGTCCGCCGGCCCGATGCTGTGCGGCGGCATCACCGTCTTTAAACCGCTGCTGACCCACCACGTCACCGCCACCAGCCGCGTCGGGGTGATCGGCATCGGCGGCCTCGGCCATATCGCCATTAAGCTGCTGCGGGCGATGGGCGCGGAAGTGACCGCCTTCAGCTCCAACCCGGCGAAAGAGCAGGAAGTGCTGGCGATGGGCGCCGATCGCGTGGTCAACAGCCGCGATCCTGAAGCCTTAAAAGCGCTGGCCGGTCAGTTCGACCTGATCATCAACACCGTGGCGGTGGACCTCGACTGGCAGCCGTACTTCGAAGCCCTGGCTTACGGCGGCAACTTCCATACCGTCGGCGCGGTGATGAAGCCGTTCCCGGTGCCGGCCTTTACCCTGATCGGCGGCGACCGCAGCATCTCCGGCTCGGCGACCGGTAACCCGTCCGAATTGCGCACGCTGATGAAGTTTGCCGGGCGCAGCAAAGTGGCTCCGACCACCGAGCTGTTCCCGATGTCGCAGATTAACGAAGCGCTGAAACACGTTCGCGAAGGCAAAGCCCGCTACCGCGCGGTGCTGAAAGCCGACTTCTGATGGTTATCTCCCGCCGGGCGGCACGCTCGCCCGGCGTTTTCCCCGTCGCTTCATCAAACCGTCATCTCCCCGCCATGCCTCTGTAGTCATTGCTTCCCACAATCCGGGCTTCGATAAATGGCTGAACGAGATGCGCGTCACCATGAGAAAGACCTGGCTTCCCTGGCTGATCCTGTCGCCTTCCCTGCTGTTTTTACTGCTGTTTACCTGGTTCCCGCTGGGGCGTTCGGTGTATGACAGCCTGTTTGATACCCGCATGGCCAGCGACGGCGCGCAGTACGTCGGGCTGGATAACTTCGCCCGCCTGTTTGCCGACGGCGTTTTCTGGCAGTCGCTGGTCAATAATCTGCTCTATATCCTGCTGACGGTGGTGCCCGGGGTGACCCTCGCCCTGCTGCTGGCGGTCGCCCTGAGCGAGAACCATCGCGTCAACCGCTGGCTGCGCACCGCCTTTTTCTTCCCGATGATTATCCCGATGGTCAGCGCCGCCGCGCTGTGGCTGTTTATCTTTATGCCCGGCCTCGGCCTGCTCGACCACTATCTGGCAAAGCTGTTCGGGCCGATGAACAACAACTGGCTGGGGCGCAGCAACAGCGCGCTGCTGGCCCTGGCGCTGATCGGCGTGTGGAAGTTCGCCGGCTACTACATGCTGTTTTTCCTCGCCGGGCTGCAGAGCATTCCGGCCTCGACGCGGGAAGCGGCGCTGATGGAGGGGGCTACCCGCACGCAGGTCTTTTTTAAGGTCACGCTACCGCTGCTGCGCCCGACCCTGAGCTTTGTGATCACCACCGCGCTGATCTACTCCATCACCCAGATCGACCACGTGGCGGTGATGACCCGCGGCGGGCCGGACAACGCCACCACCGTGCTGCTCTATTACATCCAGAATCTCGCCTGGGATACCCACGACCTCGGTAAAGCCTCCGCCGCCACCTTCCTCACCCTGGCCGGGCTGTTCGCCTTCTCGCTGATTAACCTGAAACTGCTGGAGAAAGGAGCCCACTATGAGCGCTGAAATCTCGCCGCTGCTGGTCCGCACGCCCGCCGCCGCCCGTCCGCTGTGGCTGCGCCTGCGCCGCTCGTCGCCCTTTACGCTCACAGTATTAATGTGCTGCATGGCGCTGCTGTGGGTCAGCCCGTTTATCTGGATGCTGGCGACCTCGTTCAGCGCCACCACCTTCGGCGACGATATGGCGTCGCTGCTGCCCCGCCTGCCGCTGACTCTCGATAACTTCCGCGACGCCTGGAACAGCGCCGACTGGCTGAGCCTGTACGCCAACACCCTTATCTTCACCTTCGGCACCTTCTTCGTGCAGCTGTTGACCATCACCACCGCCGGCTACGTCTTCGCCTGCCACGAATTTCGCGGCAAGCAGACGCTGTTTCTCCTGTTCCTGGTGCAGCTGATGATCATGCCGGTGGTGATGATGGTGCCGAACATGCTGACCCTGAAAACCTTCGGCCTGCTCAACACCCTCACCGGGGTGATGATGCCCTACTTCACCTCGGCGTTCGGCGTGTTCCTGATGCGTCAGGCGTTCCTCGCCATCCCGAAAGAGCTGGAGGAGGCGGCGCTGATGGAGGGCTGCCGCTGGTGGCAGGTGCTGTTCCGCGTACTGCTGCCGATGTCCTGGCCGTCGGTGCTGGCCTTCGCCACCGTCAGCATTACCTACCACTGGAACGAGTACCTGTGGCCGCTGATGATGCTCAACGATCCCGATAAGCAGGTGCTGACCGTCGGGCTGGTCTCCTTCGCCATGGGCGCCGAATCCGGCGGCCAGTGGGGCACCATCGGCGCCGGGACGCTGATGGTCTGCCTGCCGCTGATGCTGGCGTTCATCCTTTTTCAGAAACAGTTCCTGCGGAGCTTCGGCTTCTCCGGGATCAAATAAGGAGTGATTCATGCTGTTAGCGCACATTTCCGATACCCATTTCCGCAGCCGCGGCGAGAAGCTGTACGGCTTTATCGACGTCAATGCCGCCAACGCCGACGTGGTCTCCCAGCTTAACGCGCTGCGCGAGCGCCCGAACGCGGTGGTGGTGAGCGGGGATATCGTCAACTGCGGCCGCCCGGAGGAGTATCAGGTGGCCCGCCAGATCCTCGGCAGCCTGAGCTATCCGCTGTATCTGATCCCCGGCAACCACGACGACAAAGCCCATTTTCTCGAGCATCTTCACCCGCTGTGCCCGCAGCTGGGCAACGATCCGCAAAATATGCGCTATGCGGTGGATGACTTCGCCACCCGCTTGCTATTTATCGACTCCAGTCATGCCGGCACGTCAAAAGGCTGGCTGACCGACGAGACCATCAGCTGGCTGGAGGCCCAGCTGTTCGAGGGCGGCGACAAACCGGCAACGATCTTTATGCACCACCCGCCGCTGCCGCTGGGCAATGCGCAGATGGACCCGATCGCCTGCGAAAACGGCCACCGTCTGCTGGCGCTGGTGGAGCGTTTCCCGTCACTGACGCGCATCTTCTGCGGCCACAACCACAGCCTGACCATGACCCAGTATCGCCAGGCGCTGATCTCCACCATTCCCGGCACCGTTCATCAGGTGCCGTACTGCCACGAAGACACCCGGCCCTATTACGACCTCTCCCCGGCCTCGTGCCTGATGCACCGTCAGGTCGGCGAGCAGTGGGTGAGCTACCAGCACTCGCTGGCCCACTACGCCGGGCCGTGGCTGTACGACGAAAACATCAGTTGCCCAACGGAAGAGCGCTAACCGCCATGCTCAGTCTGCAAAACATCAGTAAACGTTTCGACGGCAAACCGGCGCTCAGCGCCCTGTCGCTGGATATTCACGAAGGCGAATTCGTGGTGCTGGTCGGCCCGTCGGGCTGCGGGAAAAGCACCCTGCTACGCCTGCTCGCCGGGCTGGAACCGGTCAGCGAAGGCCAAATCTGGCTGCATGATGAGAACATCACCGCCACCACGCCGCGCGAGCGCAACTTCGCGATGATCTTCCAGAACTATGCCCTGTTTCCGCATCTGTCGGTGCGCGACAACATCACCTTCGGCATGAAGGTGCGCAAGGAAGAGAAAAGCAGCTGGCAGCCGCGGGTAGATAAAGTGGCGCAGATGCTGCAGCTGGAGGCGCTGCTCGACCGCAAACCGGCGAAGCTCTCCGGCGGCCAGCGCCAGCGGGTGGCGATGGCCCGGGCGATCGTGCGTAATCCGCGGCTGTTTCTGATGGACGAGCCGCTCTCCAACCTCGACGCCCGCCTGCGCAGCGAAGTGCGCGACAGCATTATGGCCCTCCACCAGCAGCTGAAAACCAGCACCATCTATGTGACCCACGATCAGACCGAGGCGATGTCGATGGCCGACCGCATCGTGGTGATGAACGGCGGCCACGTGCAGCAGGTAGGACGGCCAGAATATCTGTATGCCAACCCGGCCAACCTGTTCGTGGCCGGATTTATCGGTTCGCCGGCGATGAACCTCCTGTCGCTGCCCTGCGCCAACGGTGAAGTACTGTTGGGAGAACAGCGCCATCCGCTGCCGCCGCGCCACCGGGATCAGACCCGCGTCTGGCTGGGCGTTCGCCCGGAACATATTACCGACCGCGTGGAGGAGGGCCATCTGCGCCTGCCGGCCACCGTTCTGCAACGAGAACTGATGGGGGCCGATTACCTGCTCCACGTCAGCACCCCGATCGGCACCCTGCGCTTTAGCCGCCGCCACCGCGGCACGGTGCCGGAGAAAGGCGAGTCGCTACCGATCGGCTTTTCGCCTGCCGATGTGCATCTTTTTCATGCTGAGACCCAGCATAATTTACTGATGGAGTGTAATCATGTTTAAACCTTTTACGCTAGTCGCGGTTGGCCTCAGCCTTGCCCTGAGCGGCGCGGCGCTGGCGAAAGAGAAAATAGACTTCATGTTCCCGGCGCCGGTGGACGGCAAGCTGACCATGGAGATGACCCGCGTCATTAAGCAATTCAACGACTCACAGCAGGATGTCGAAGTACGCGGGATCTTCACCGGCAACTACGACACAACCAAGATCAAAGCCGAATCGGCGCAGAAGGCCGGCCAGCCGCCGGCGCTGGTGATCATGTCCGCCAACTTCACCACCGATCTGGCGCTGAAGGATGAGATCCTGCCGATGGATGAGCTGTTTAAATATGGCGATCAAAAGGCCGGCGATTTTCTGCACAAGGAATTCTGGCCCGCGATGCATAAGAACGCCCAGGTGATGGGCACCACCTATGCGATCCCGTTCCATAACTCGACGCCGATCCTCTACTACAACAAGACGATGTTCGATCGGGCCGGGATCAAACAGCCGCCGCAGACCTGGGCCGAGCTGCTGGCCGATGCCAAAAAGCTGACCGACGAGAGCAAAGACCAGTGGGGGATCATGCTGCCGTCGACTAACGACGACTACGGCGGCTGGATCTTCTCGGCGCTGGTGCGCGCCAACGGCGGGAAATACTTTAACGAAGACTATCCGGGCGAGGTCTATTACAACTCGCCGACCGCCATCGGCGCTCTGCGCTTCTGGCAGGATCTGATCTACAAGGACAAGGTGATGCTGTCCGGGGTCTTGAACTCGAAGCAGATCAGCGCCGCGTTCTTCTCTGGCAAGCTCGGGATGGCGATGCTCAGCACCGGCGCGCTGGGCTTTATGCGCGAGAACAGCAAAGATTTTGAGCTTGGGGTAGCGATGCTGCCGGCCAAAGAGCAGCGTGCGGTGCCGATCGGCGGCGCCAGCCTGGTGAGCTTTAAAGGCATCAACGAGGCGCAGAAGAAAGCGGCGTATCAGTTCCTGACCTATCTGGTGAGCCCCGAGGTGAACGGCGCGTGGAGCCGCTTCACCGGCTACTTCTCGCCGCGCAAGGCGTCATACGATACGCCGGAGATGAAGGCCTATCTGCAGCAGGATCCGCGGGCGGCGATCGCCCTTGAGCAGCTGAAGTACGCCCATCCATGGTACTCCACCTGGGAGACCGTGGCGGTGCGTAAGGCGATGGAGAACCAGCTGGCGGCGGTGGTCAATGATGCCAAAGTGACGCCGGAAGCGGCGGTGCAGGCGGCGCAGAAGGAAGCCGACGCGCTGATGAAACCGTATGTGGATAAGACCGCGCTGGCGGAAGTGAAGTGACGCTTTACCCGTCATCCTCACCCTGGCCCTCTCCCTGAGGGAGAGGGAACTGTCCGGCGCTGTGGTTAAGCCCTGAGTCCGGTTGTGAAAGGAAAAAAGCAGGCCATACCCGGTATGGCCTGAAAATGTCACAACGATTAGATCCCTGCCGTTTCGCGAATATATTTGCGCGCTTTGACGGCGTATTCGAAAGGATTGGCCAGAGCAGGATCCTGCTCGGCTTCCACTACCATCCAGCCTTTATAGCCAAAGTCGTCCAGCAGCTTGAACACCGGACGGAAATCGATCACCCCGTCGCCCGGGACGGTGAAGGTGCCTTTTTTCACGCCGTCGAGGAACGACAGGCCGTCGCGGCGCACCTGGTCAATCACCAGCGGGCGGACGTCTTTCAGGTGAACGTGGTTGATGCGCGGCAGATACTTTTTGAGGATCGCCAGCATCGGCGCTTCGCCGCCTTCGGAATACCAGGCGTGGCCGGTGTCGAACAGCAGGAAGACGCGCTCGTCCACCAGCGACATAAATTTGTCGATTTCCGCGGTGGTCTGAATGCCGGTGCCCATGTGGTGGTGCAGACAGACCTGCATCCCCTTCTCCGCCGCCAGGCGGCCGAGGGTGTTGTAGCCTTCTGCCACCCTCTGCCACTCTTCGTCGCTGAAGCACGGCTTCGCATCGCCGAGGATCGGTTTATCCAGCCCCTGGATGCTGCCGCTCTGCTCGGAGCAGCCAATCACTTTCGCGCCCATCGCATGAAGGAAGTTCATGTGATTGACGAATTCATCAATGGTTTTTTCCCGCTGGCCGTTGGCGAAAAAGGTACTGAACCAGGCGTTGCAGATCTGAATGCCGCGAATATCCAGCATCGGCTTGAGAACCGCCGGGTCGCGCGGATATTTGCTGCCGACTTCGCTGCCGGTAAAGCCGGCCAGCGCCATTTCGCTGACGATCTGCTGGAAAGTGTTTTCGCTGCCGAGCTCCGGCATATCATCGTTAGTCCAGCCGATCGGGGCGATAGCCAGTTTGACGTTATCTTTGTTCATAGTAGGGCTCCTGCCGCTGCGCCTTACCGGCGCAGCAATTCACGTTCAATAAGTTCACGGGTTTCCACTGCCTGGTATTTCATTTTTTCCGGGTAGCCAAACAGCGAGGTGGCGACAATCGGCTCCCCGCCGACCTTGAAGGTCTGCTCGGCGAATTTCATTTCGCGCAGGGTGCGGAATAGCGCGTCGAAATCCACATCCCCTTCCCCGACGCCTACGTGCTGGTGCACCACGGCATCCACGCCCGGCGGGTTAACGATATAGCGGCAATGTTTCGTATGATTGCGGGTGTCCGCAATCAGGACATGGGAGAGATCGCTCCCGGCATAGCGCAGCATGCTCGCCACGTCGCCGACGCCTTTGTCGTAGAAAAAGGTGTGCGGCACGCTGTAGACGTACTTCACGTTATCGCTGCGGAACGACTTCACGATATCGACGGTTTCATTGTTCTCTTCGCAGAAATCCCAGGGATGCGCCTGGATCTCCACGCGGATGCCTTCCCGCTCAAAAATCGGCAACAGCTCTTCCATTGAGCGATAGAACATTTCATCGCAGATCTCAGGCTGATTCGGATCGCCGGAGAACTCGGTGTTGATCACCTGAACGCCCATCTCTACCGCAATTTCCACCAGCCGTTTCCAGTTTTTTACCGCCGCCTGACGGCGCAGTTCGTCCGGGCCGGACCAGCGGTAGACGCAGATAAACGACGATAGCTCAAGGCCGGTATCGCGCAGCGCCTGCTTGTACTCCGCCATGATCTCCCGGCTGGCGCGCGGGTGCTTGTAGAACGGGTTAATCTGCGGGTGCGGCGACTGTTCAATGTACTTGTAGCCCCACTCCGCTACCTGATGGACCATGCGGGTGATCCCGAGGTCCTTAATGACATCCACATCAAAGGCAATTTTCATCGTCGTTACCTGTGCAAAGAAGTTCCGTCAGCAAAACGCGCTTAACGTTTGTAGAATGCCGGGCACTCAGGCAGCGTCACTTCAACCGGCTCGCTGGTTCCCTGCGCTTTAATGCAGGCATCCGCCGCCACCGACGCCGCGTAGCCGTCCCAGGCCGACGGGCCGTGCAGCTGGCCGGCTTTGACGTCGTTGATAAAGGCCTGCAGCTCGACGTCGTAGGCTTTGATAAAGCGGTCTTTCCAGTCGGTCAGAATGGCGGTCGACAGACTGGCGGACTTGCGCATCTGGACGGCAGACGGCTCCGGCAGACGGGCAATCCCGGTCTCGCCAACCACTTCGCACTGGATGTCATACCCGTACTGGCAGTTCACGAACACCTCGACGTCGATCAGAGTGCCTTTTTTGGTTTCAAAGGAGACGATCTGCGGATCTTTCAGGCGCGCATGGGTGTGCGAGGTGGAGCGCGGGAAGCGCACCTGCACGGAACGGTAGTCATCGTTCAGCAGCCAGCGCAGCACGTCCAGCTCGTGGATCAGGGTGTTGGTGATCGCCATATCGGTGGTGTAGTTCTCGCCGACCGACTGGTTGCGGTGGGCGCAGCGCAGCATCAGCGGTGCGCCGATATCGCCATCGTCGATCACTTTTTTCAGCGCCAGATAGCCTTCGTCGTACGGGCGCATAAAGCCAACCTGCACCAGACGACGGCCGGCCTTCATTTCGGCATCGACGATGCGGCGGCAGCCTTCCGCAGACATCGCCAGCGGTTTTTCGCAGAATACCGGCTTACCGGCGGCGATGGCGGCCAGGGTGTACTCTTCGTGGGTCGGGTCCCAGGAGGTGACCAGGATGGCATCGACATCGCTGGCGTTAATCACGTCGTGACCGTCGGCGTAGACTTCCGCCTGCACGCCCGGCAGCGCGACCGCCGCGCGGGCGTTGTCGGCATTGATATCAGACACCGCCACAACGGTGGCCCCCTGCAGAACCTGGGTGCAGCGACGGATGTGTTCTTTACCGATAGCGCCAGCGCCGATGACACCTAATTTGAGCGACATAATGGTTTTCTCCGTAAGTCTGTAGGATTCAGAGTGGATGTTCGTTTTAGTAATCACGCGCCTGGGCGCGCTTTTCATTAATCATTTGCGCCACCTTGCGGATCCGCTCAGAGAGCGCCGTCTGGGCGACACCAACGTTCCACCAGCTGCCGTATTTGTGCACCATGGTCTTCGGCAGCACTTTAATATCAATCAGAGTGCTGACCGTTTCGCGACGGGCGGCGTCCAGCGCGTGGCGCAGTTCGTCCAGGGTAGTGACGCGCCAGGTTTTGCAGCCGTAGCCGGCGGCGATGGTGGCGAAGTCCACCGGCACCAGGCCGCCCTGTAGCTGGCCGGTTTCCGGCTGACGGTAGCGGAACTCGGTGCCGAAGCTGTCCATCCCGTGCTCCATCTGCAGGTTGTTGATGCAGCCGTTGGCCATGTTGTCGAACAGCACGACGTTGATCTTCGCCCGCTCCTGCAGGGAGGTGACCAGCTCAGAGTGGAGCATCATGAAGGAGCCATCGCCGACCAGGGAGTAGACTTCGCTCTGCGGCTGCGCCAGCTTCACACCCAGCGCGGCGTTGACTTCGTATCCCATGCAGGAGTAGCCGTACTCCACGTGGTAGGTGTTTTCCGCGCGGTTGCGCCAGACGCGCTGCAGATCGCCTGGCAGGCTGCCCGCCGCCGCGACGATCACCGCCTCGGCCGGCAGCGTTTCATTCAGTACCCCAAGAACGCTGCTCTGGGTCAGGGTGGAGTCGGTGATCTGGCGGAACTCGCGATACACCGATTCACGATCGAGATGATCGTCGATCTCCGGCACAAAGGATTTCTCCTGCCACACCGCCTGGTAGACGCGCTGGGTCTCTTTTAACTGACGGCTCTGCACGCTCTCGATCTGCGCGCCCCAGCCGGCCTGCCAGCCGCTGTCCGCCAGCGCCGCGTCGAGAGCGGTCATCGCTTCCCGGGCGTCCGCCAGCATGGCAATGCCGTCCAGCTTCCAGGCGTCGAAGTTGCTGACGTTAATATTCAGGAAACGCACCTCCGGGTGCTGGAAAATCCATTTCGAGGCGGTGGTAAAATCGCTGAAGCGGGTGCCGACGCCGATCACCAGGTCGGCCTCTTTCGCCAGCAGGTTCGCCGCCAGGCAGCCCGTCTCGCCGACGCCGCCGACGTTCAGGGGGTGAGAAGAGACCACCGTCCCCTTCCCGGCCTGGGTTTCGGCGAAGGGCACCCCGTAGCGCTCGGCAAAACGGGACAGCGCTTCGCCCGCGCCGGAGTATTTCACCCCGCCGCCGCAGACGATCAGCGGTTTACGGCTGCCTTTGATGGCCGCCACGGCGTCCGCCAGCTGCGCGGCGCTGGCCGGGCGGCGGTCGAGACGGTGCACGCGGCGCGCAAAGAAGGATTCCGGGTAATCCCAGGCTTCGCCCTGCACGTCCTGCGGCAGGCACAGCGTTACCGCGCCGGTTTCCGCAGGGTCGGTCAGGACGCGCATGGCGTTGATGCAGGCGCTCATCAGCTGTTCCGGGCGGGTAATGCGGTCCCAGTATTTGCTGACTGCGCGGAAAGCGTCATTGGTGCTGATGCTGAGATCGTAGCTCTGTTCAATCTGCTGGAGCACCGGATCCGGCTGGCGGGTGGCGAAGACATCGCCCGGCAGCAGCAGCAGCGGGATGCGGTTGGCGCTGGCGGTGCCGGCGGCGGTGATCATGTTGGCCGCTCCCGGACCGATGGAGGAGGTGCAGGCGATAATCTGCCGGCGCAGGGCCTGGCGGGCAAAACCGGTGGCCGCGTGGGCCATCCCCTGCTCGTTGCGCCCCTGATAGACGCGCATATCGCCGCTGTCCTGCTCCAGCGCCTGCCCCAGCCCCAGGACGTTGCCATGGCCGAAAATCGCGAAAATGCCTTTCACGAACTTCAGCTCTACGCCATCCACTTCCAGGTACTGGTTATCGAGGAACTTCACCAGCGCCTGCGCCGTTGTCAGTCTCAGTTTGCCCATGATGCACAATCCTTATTGTTCAGTATTTGTGTGTGGCGTCGCGCCGATGCCGCCGGGGCCGTCGTTCACGTCACTGGAATACCTGTGGATTATAGGCAAACATTTTTTTCATTAAATACAAATACAGAAGAAATATTTCATTTTGCGAGAAGGATCAAACTCTCTACCCATTTCATACGTTTCACTTACATTCCAGACACGTTTTCGGGCCCTTTTTTGCCGCACCAGACGGCAATATCCCCTTAAAAATCATAGGTAAATGGATGCCATTTGGCGTTTCATTTTCCCCCGGGTCGACAGAGGGGGCGATCCGCGCTCGCGCGAGGCTCAGTGCGGCAGAGTGGTAGATTCCTCACACTTTTGGTTTTTTAATTTCGAACGAGTTTGCAAATGAAATATTTATTTCTCAAACTAAGGGTAACCAATAACCCTCAGGCTGTTCACGGAGTCGACGTCGGGATCCCGACCCTTCCAGGCAGCAGACACCAAAAAGGAAATCCTAGCTATGAATGCAGCAGTAAAGCGGCTCGACGTCATCTGTATAGGTCGGGTGGCCGTCGACCTCTATGCCCAGCAGATTGGTTCGCGGCTAGAAGACGTTGCCAGTTTCGCGAAATATCTGGGCGGCTCCTCCGGCAACGTGGCCTTTGGCACCGCGATTCAGGGGCTGAAATCGGCCATGCTGGCGCGCGTTGGCGATGAACACAACGGCCGTTTCCTGCGCGAAACGCTCAACCGCGCCGGGGTGGATACCGAGTATCTGATTACCGACAAATCTCGCCTGACCGCGCTGGTGATGCTGGGGATTAAGGATCAGGAGACCTTCCCCCTGATTTTCTACCGCGATAACTGCGCCGATATGGCCTTAACGCCTGACGACATTAGCGAGGAGTATATTGCCTCCTCCCGGGCGCTGGCGGTGACTGGCACCCACCTGTCGCACGCCAACACCCGCGCCGCGGTGCTGAAGGCGCTGGAGTACGCCCGCCGTCACGGCCTGCGTACCGCGCTGGATATCGATTACCGTCCGGTGCTGTGGGGGCTCACCTCGCTCGGCGATGGCGAAACCCGTTTCATTGAGTCCGGACCGGTCACCAGCCAGCTGCAGGAAGTGCTGCATCTGTTCGATTTGGTGGTGGGAACCGAAGAAGAGTTTCATATTGCCGGGGGCAGCACCGATACCCTGACCGCGCTGAAAAATGTGCGCAATGCCACCAAAGCCACCCTCATCTGCAAGCGCGGGCCGATGGGCTGCGTGGTGCTGGAAGGCGACATCCCGGACAGCTGGGACCAGGTGCCGCTGCAGCAGGGCGTGCGCGTGGAGGTTCTCAACGTGCTGGGCGCCGGAGATGCCTTTATGTCGGGTCTGCTGCGCGGCTGGCTCAACGACGAAGGCTGGGAGCAGGCTTGCCGTTACGCCAACGCCTGCGGGGCGCTGGTGGTCTCCCGCCACGGCTGCGCGCCGGCGATGCCGACCAAAGTCGAACTTGATGACTACCTGCAGCGCGCCGAATCGGTGCCGCGCCCGGACGTCGACGAGCGCCTCAACCACCTGCACCGGGTCACCAGCCGCCGTCAACAGTGGCCGGAGCTGTGCATTTTCGCCTTTGACCATCGTAAACAGCTGGCCGACCTGGCGCGGGAGACCGGGCGCGACGAAGCCTGCATTCCGCAGCTCAAGCTGCTGTTGTTGGCCGCGGCCGAAGCGGCGGCGCAGGAGGCAGGTCTCGATCAGCGCAGCGGCATTCTGGCCGACGGCACCTACGGCCAGCGTGCGCTCAACGCCATTACCGGCAAGGGCTGGTGGATCGGGCGCCCTATCGAACTGCCCAGCTCGCGACCGCTGCGTCTGGAGCATGGCAACATCGGCTCGCAGCTGATCGACTGGCCGCTGGAGCATGTCGTCAAATGCCTGGTCTTCTATCACCCGGACGACCCGGCGGCGCTGCGTGCAGAGCAGGACGCCCTGCTGCTCGAGGTCTGGCAGGCCTGTAACAAGTCAGGCCATGAGCTGCTGCTGGAGGTGATCCTGCCGGAAAATGGCCCGGACAAAGACGAGCGCCATTACCACACTATGCTGGAACACTTCTATCAGCTGGGGATCAAGCCGGACTGGTGGAAGCTGCCGCCGCTCTCCAGCGCCAGCTGGCAGCAGATCACCGCGCTTATCGAGCGTGAAGATCCGTGGAGCCGCGGGATCCTGATCCTCGGGCTTGACGCGCCTTCCGACAAACTGCGCGCCGGTTTCGCCGAGGCGGCCGCCCACCCGATGATCAAAGGTTTCGCCGTCGGGCGCACCATCTTTGGCCAGCCGTCGCGGCGCTGGATGCAGGGTGAGCTCAGCGATGAGGCCCTGATAGAGGAAGTGAAACGCAACTACCTGACGCTTATTGGCTACTGGCGCGAAGCCCACCGCTGATCCCCCGACGCCCGTCTCCGTCACCTTGCGGAACGGGCGTTTTTCTGTTTCTTCGTGAAATGAATCGCGTATTTCGTCGCAATAAATGAAAAATTCACTTCATTTGGTACACTGGAAGCCATATTCCTTCCATTTTCTCAGAGCGCACTCTATGGCCAATAACCCAACACAGCTGACCATCCTGCAGGATGAAATCAGGCGTCGCTACGATACGTTAAGCAAACGCCTGAAACAGGTCGCCCGCTATATCCTTGATAACAGCAATAGCGTGGCTTTCGATACCGTGGCCTCCATTGCGCAACAGGCGGATGTTCCCCCTTCCACGTTGATTCGTTTTGCCAACGCCTTCGGCTTCAGCGGCTTTAACGAAATGAAACAGATGTTCAAGCAACATTTGATGGAAGAGACCGCCAACTATACCGAGCGCGCCCGTCTTTTCCGCCAGACCACCAGCGATGAGTCCAGCCCGCCGGAAACGCCGACGGAAATCCTCAATATGTTCACGATGGTGAACAACCAGGCGTTGCAGCAGCTGGCGATGCAGACCTCCAGCGATGATCTGGAGCGCGCGGTGGCCCTGCTGGGCGAGGCGGAAAATATTTACGTCATTGGTCTGCGCCGGTCGTTTAGCGTCGCCTCTTATCTGACCTATGCGCTGCGTCACCTCGATCGCAAAGCTTTTCTGATCGACGGCCTCGGCGGCATGTTCACCGAGCAGCTGAGCCTGGTCGGTCCGAAAGACGTGGTAGTGGCGGTGAGCTTCTCGCCGTACGCGCGGGAAGTGGTCGAGCTGGTGGAACTGGGCGCGCAGCGCAAAGCGCGGCAGATCGCCATTACCGACAGCCAGGTCAGCCCGCTGGCGGCTTTCAGCGATGTCTGCTTTGTGGTGCGTGAAGCGCAGGTGGATGGCTTCCGCTCGCAGGTTGCTTCCCTGTGTCTGGCCCAGACGCTGGCGGTTTCGCTGGCGCTGAACAGCAGCCAGGAGTCCGAGGCCAAGCAGAAGGCGTGAGATAGGCTGCCTGGCGTTTGTTACTCGGCGGCGCAGTATAGGCTTACGGAAGGATGCCGTAGGCCGGATAAGGCCTTTATGCCGCCATCCGGCACAAAAATGGCTACGGTATCTGCGGTGTCCTGCCCGGCGGCGCTGCGCTTGCCGGGCCTGGTGTATAGGGACTTACGGGAGGATCCCGTAGGCCGGATAAGGCGAAGCCGCCATCCGGCACAAAGGCGGGTATGGCGCCGGAGGTATCCTCCCCGGCGGCGCTGCGCTTGCCGGGCCTGGGGTATATGGGCCTGCGGGGTGCCGGAGATAATGTTATTGGTATGCAACTCTATTAATCCGGGTAAAGCGTTTGTCGCATGTGATTTCAGCGCACATTGCGCTCCCGGTTAATCTTCTGCGTTATGCCTGGCATGGCGCAGGGAGCGCACAGGGGGCGGCCAGTCGCCGCCGCCCCCTGTACCCCCGGGCTCCGGCCAGCAAAATCGCCGCTACGCGGTGCCTTCGACTTATCCCTGCAGGCTTCGGGTCGGGCCGAGGCAGCGTCCGTGCAAAACACGGCCCTCAGCCCGCATCCATGCGGGCTGCCCCGGCCTTCCGGGAACGTCTCAGCGATTTTGAGGCCGCAACACCGGCAGTTTCAGCAACAATGGTGAATAAATTAACGGCAGGTCGCACGAACCGTATGCCGGGCAAGGCGTGAGCCGCCGCCCGGCATAAAAGCAGCACCGTGCCTGTGGTCATCGCCCGGCGGCGCTGCGCTTGCCGGGTCGGGGTATATGCGCCTGCGGGGTGCCGGAGATAATGTTATTGGTATGCAACTTTATTAATCCGGGTAAAGCGTTTGTCGCATGTGATTTCAGCGCACATTGCGCTCCCGGTTAATCTTCTGCGTTATGCCTGGCATGGCGCAGGGAGCGCACAGGGGGCGGCCAGTCGCCGCCGCCCCCTGTACCCCCGGGCTCCGGCCAGCAAAATCGCCGCTACGCGGTCCCTTCGACTTATCCCTGCAGGCTTCGGGTCGGGCCGAGGCAGCATCCGTGCAAAACACGGCCCTCAGCCCGCATCCATGCGGGCTGCCCCGGCCTTCCGGGAACGTCTCAGCGATTTTGAGGCCGTCAGCACCGGCAGTTTCAGTAACAATGGTGAATAAATTAACGGCAGGTCGCACGAACCGTATGCCGGGCAAGGCGTGAGCCGCCGCCCGGCATAAAAGCAGCGCCGTGCCTGTGGTCATCGCCCGGCGGCGCTGCGCTTGCCGGGTCGGGAGTGGGATTCCGCGGAGCGTTTCGCGAAAAAACACCTGCCGCCCTCAAACAGGAAGGCCGGTTAGCATCGCTAACCGGCCTTCTTTATCCGCTTCTGCACCGCACGTCAGTCGTGGCGCGGGTACTCCGGCGTGTTGATCCAGGCGTGGTCATCTTCCCAGGTGAACAGCCATTTCCGGTCCGGCCCGGCCATCACGTTCAGATAGTAGCTATCGTAACCGGCAATCGCTGCCACCGGATGGTAACCGCGCGGCACCATCACCACATCGTGGTTGTAGGGCGCCATACAGGCGTCCAGGCTGCGGTCGTCGGTGTAGACCCGCTGGAAGGCAAAGCCCTGCGGCGGATCGAAGCGGTGATAGTAGGTTTCTTCCAGCTGCGTCTCTTTGCCCGGCTGGGCGGTATCATGCTTATGCGACGGCCACGAGCTGGTGGCCCCCTCGTCGGTGTAGACTTCCACTACCAGCAGGCAGTCCGCCTCGGCGCTGTCCGGCAGAATATTATGCACCCGGCGCTGATTGCGCCCTTTCCCACGGTGCTCTACGCCGACGTCTTCCGGCCGAATGAGGCGTGCCGGGAAGCTGCCTTTGCCCGGCGCGCTGCATACCGCCAGCTCCAGATCGGAATCGGCGGTCACCTCGACTTTATCCTGCGGCGGGACGTAGACCGACCACGGCGGGGTGCGTTCAAACGGCGACATCCGTTTACCGAGATTCGGGAAATCGGCATGTTGCGTTTTCACCGACGCCAGCCCGGCGACCAGCACCAGGCACAGCTCGCGATCGCCGCTCTCCAGCGTCACGGTCTGCCCTTTTTTCAACATCCAGACATCAAAGCCGATATAGCGCCAACCGGCGCTTTGCGGCGTAATATGCTGGATCTGTCCCTCTTTTCGCGATTTAGCCAGTAACGACATGGCGCTCTCCTTCGCCGATTAACCTAACGTCGGCATGCTGAATTCAGATACGGTCTGCTGCCCTGCCGGCCAGCGTACGGTGGCGGTCTTCATACGCGTGTAGAAGCGCACGCCGTCCGGCCCGTGGACGTTCAACGCGCCAAACACCGAGCGCTTCCAGCCGCCGAAGCTGTGGAACGCCATCGGCACCGGGACCGGCACGTTCACCCCGACCATCCCCGCCTGCACGTCGTGGACGAATTCACGCGCGGTGTGGCCGTTGCTGGTGAAAACGGCGCTGCCGTTGCCAAACTCGTGGCTGTTGACCAGCTCAAGGGCGCTGTCATAGTCCGCCGCGCGCACAATCCCCAGCACCGGGCCAAAGATCTCTTCGCGCCAGATGGTCATCTCCGGGGTGACGTGATCGAACAGGGTGCCGCCGACATAGTAGCCCGCGTCGTAACCCGGCACGCGCAGTTTGCGGCCATCGACCACCAGTTTTGCCCCTTCGCTTTCGCCTTTATCAATATAGCCGAGCACTTTTTTCTGGTGGGTATCAGACACCACCGGTCCCATCTCGTTCTCTTCCTGGCCGCGCATGCAGCCCGGGCCTACTTTCAGCGCTTCCACCAGCGGCTTCAGGCGGGCGATCAGTTTGTCGGCGGTTTCATCTCCCACCGCCACCACTACCGGCAGCGCCATGCAGCGCTCGCCTGCGGAGCCAAAAGCGCCGCCCATAATGGCGTTAACGGTGGCGTCGAGATCGGCATCCGGCATCACAATCGCGTGGTTTTTGGCGGCGCCGAAGGCCTGCACTCGCTTGCCGTGGGCGCTGGCGGTCTTATAGATATACTCCGCCACGCCGGAGGAGCCGACGAAGCTCACCGCCGCAATACGCGGGTCAGTGTACAGCTGCTCGGCATCTTCATTGCTGCAGTGCACGACGTTAAACACGCCGTCCGGCAGACCGGCCTCTTTCAGCAGCTCTGCCAGACGCACAGCGGCCGTCGGCGCCAGCGCGGGCGGCTTGAGGACGAAACTGTTGCCGCAGGCCAGCGCCAGCGGGAACATCCACATCGGCACCATCGCCGGGAAGTTGAACGGGGTGATCCCTGCCACCACGCCCAGGGGCTGCATCAACGAGTAGCTGTCGACGCCGGTGCCGACGTCAGAGGAGTATTCGCCTTTAATCAGGTGCGGGATCCCGCAGGCGAATTCGACCACTTCCATACCGCGGGTCAGCTCGCCCAGCGCATCCGACCACACCTTACCGTGCTCGCTGACGATGATCCCCGCCAGCTCTTCCACGTGCTGCTCCAGCAACATTTTGAAGTTGAACAGCACGCGGGCGCGGCGCAGCGGCGTGGTACGGGACCAGCTGTCAAACGCATCGCGAGCAACCTGAATCGCCTCGGAGACTTCCTGCGCGGTTGACACCGTGACTTCGCGCACCGCTTTGCCCGTCGCCGGGTCATACACCGGCATCGTTTCGTTGCTGCTGCTAATAACGGTTTTCCCGCCAATAAAGTTTCCTGTGATCGTCATGTTCTCGCCTCATAGTGAAGGGGGCCAGCGCACACCGGCCCGTCGCTGATTCTGCTGTGCTATAACCGTAGTAAAATGAAATTTATATTTCAACATTGTTGTGAAATGAAATTTCATTTTGGTGATAACAGTCGCATTTTGCGCTAACCGGTCGCCTGTGCGCTTCCCGCATCGCGCCTCGTTGCCCTCGACGCCAGGCTTCCCGCCGCTGTCGCGCCGGTAGTCGGTGCCGGTGATATTTTGCGAGACAGCTCAAACATTCATCATTTCCATTCTTGCTAATTTTGGAATAAACGTTTTGACTGTTAGCCAATTGAACGAACCTACCCCCTCTTCCGTCAGGAGTGTCCTATGGCCATCGCAATGCAATGTTTTTGTATTAACCGCAAAATCGCGCCAGCGCTCAGCATTGAAGCGTTTTTCCGTCTGGTGAACCGTCTGGGCCTGAATAAGGTCGAGCTGCGCAACGATTTACCCAGTGGAAAAGTGACCGACGATCTGAGCCATCAGCAGGTGCGCGAGCTGGCGGCGCGCTACCACATCGAGATCCTGACGATTAACGCGGTCTACCCCTTTAACCGTCGTAGCGAAGAGGTGCGGCAGTTGACCGAATCGCTGCTGAAAGAGGCCCAGGCCATCGGCGCCAAATCGCTGGTGCTCTGTCCGCTCAACGACGGCAGCGAGGTGCCGGCCAGCGAAACCCTGGGCGCCCTGCGCGACCTGGCGCCGCTGTTCGCCTTCTATGGCATCCACGGCCTGGTGGAGCCGCTGGGCTTCCCGCAAAGCTCGCTGCGTTCTGCGCACCAGGCGCAGACGCTGATCCACGACGCCCGCGTGCCGTTTAAGCTGCTGATCGATACCTTCCATCACCATCTTTACCCGCAGGCGGTGGACGAGTTCAGCCAGGTAGAGGTGGCGGATATTGGGCTGGTGCACCTTTCAGGAGTGGACGATAGCCGTCCGCGCGAGCAGCTCACCGATGCCGAGCGCATCATGCTAACCCCGAAGGATCGTCTCGGCACCTGCGAGCAGGTTAAAGCGCTGGAAGCCCGCGGCTATCAGGGGGTGTACGCTTTTGAGCCCTTCGCCCCCGAGCTGGCGCAATGGAGCGAAGCGGATATCGAGCGCGAAATTGAGCAGAGCATCGCGCTCATCCAGCGCCACTGCGCCTGAGACCCTCACGGTACAGCGTGCGCGGCGCGTGACGATTTTCCCAACGCCGGACGACGAGGTTGCCTATAATCGTCGCAGGATAAATGGAGGAATCGACCATGAGCTCACCCCTGTTGATTGCGCGCACGCTGGATAACGCGCTCTATTTACTGCCCGCGATGGCCAACCGCCATGGGCTTATCACCGGTGCGACCGGCACCGGTAAAACCGTCACCCTGCAGAAGCTGGCTGAGTCGTTCTCGGAGATTGGCGTGCCGGTATTTATGGCCGACGTCAAGGGCGACCTGACCGGCATTGCCGCCGCGGGGCAGAGCTCAGAGAAACTGCAGGCGCGGCTGGAGAAGATCGGCGTCAGCGACTGGGAGCCGCACGCCAACCCGGTGGTGCTCTGGGATATCTTTGGCGAGAAGGGCCACCCGGTGCGGGCGACGGTCTCCGATCTCGGCCCCCTGCTGCTGGCGCGCCTGCTCAATCTCAACGAGGTGCAGAGCGGCGTACTGAACATTATTTTCCGCATCGCGGACGACCGCGGCCTGCTGCTGCTCGACTTCAAAGACCTCCGCGCAATCACTCAGTTTATCGGCGATAACGCCAAGTCTTTCCAGAACCAGTACGGCAATATTAACAGCGCCTCGATCGGCGCCATCCAGCGCGGGCTGTTGACCCTGGAGCAACAGGGCGCCGAGCACTTCTTCGGCGAGCCGATGCTGGATATTGCCGACTGGATGCGCGTCGATGCCAGCGGTAAAGGGGTGATCAATATCCTTAGCGCCGAAAAGCTCTACCAGATGCCGAAGCTGTACGCCGCCAGCCTGCTGTGGATGCTCTCCGAGCTCTACGAGCGCCTGCCGGAAGCCGGCGACCTCGATAAACCGAAGCTGGTGTTCTTCTTCGATGAGGCGCATCTGCTGTTCAACGACGCGCCGCAGGTGCTGCTGGATAAAATTGAACAGGTGATCCGCCTTATCCGCTCCAAGGGCGTCGGCGTCTACTTTGTCTCGCAGAACCCGGCGGATATTCCCGACGCCGTGCTCGGCCAGCTGGGCAACCGCGTGCAGCATGCCCTGCGCGCCTTTACGCCGAAGGACCAGAAGGCGGTGAAAACCGCCGCCCAGACCATGCGCGCCAACCCGGCCTTCAGTACCGAGCAGGCGATCCAGGAGCTGGGCACCGGCGAGGCGCTGATCTCCTTCCTCGATGAGAAAGGCAGCCCGTCGGTGGTCGAGCGGGCGATGGTTATCGCCCCCTGTTCGCGAATGGGGCCGGTCAGCGATGACGAGCGCAATGGTCTGCTGAACCACTCGCCGCTGTACGGTAAGTATGAGGAGGAGGTGGACCGCGAGTCGGCTTTCGAAATGCTGCAGCAAGGGGTGCAGGTCGCCACCGGGCAGCAGTCGGCTCCGCCGGCGAAGGGCCAGCAGAACGGCGATGACGACGGGCTGCTTGGCGGCCTGAAAGATATCCTGTTCGGCAGCACCGGCCCGCGAGGCGGTAAACGCGACGGTATCGTGCAGACCGCAGCGAAAAGCGCGGTTCGCCAGGTCACCAATCAGATCGTCCGCGGCATGCTGGGCAGCCTGCTGGGCGGACGCAAGCGCTAAAAAAAAGCCCCCTCATCGCTGAGGGGGCTTACGTTTCAGGCTTACCCGCTAGGCCTTGCGCATCATCAGCCAGAGGCTTATCAGGAAGAAGCTGGCGCTCGGCAACAGCGCGCCGATGATCGGCGGTATGCCGTAGACCAGGGTCAGCGGGCCGAAAATCTGGTCGAGGACATAGAAGATAAAGCCGAAGCTAATCCCCGTCACCACCCGGACGCCCATCGGCACGCTACGCAGCGGGCCAAAGATAAACGACAGCGCCATCAGCATCATCACCGCCACCGACAACGGCTGGAAGATTTTGCTCCACATATTGAGCTGGTAGCGTCCCGGATCCTGGCCGCTGGACTTGAGGTATTTCACATAGTTGTGCAGCCCGCTGATCGACAGCGCATCCGGATCCAGGGCAACCACGCCCAGTTTGTCCGGCGTCAGGTTGGTTTTCCAGGTGCCGCTCACCATCTGCGACCCGGTCACCTGCTTTGGATCGGTCAGGTCGGATTCATCCACCTGCGACAGACGCCACACTTTATTTTCGCTATCGAATTTTGCCGAAGCGGCATAGCGCACCGACTGTAAACGACGCTCCGGGTTGAAGGCATAGATGCTGACGCCCCCCAGCTCATCGTTGCCTTTTACGCGTTCGATATAGACAAAATTGTGGCCATCTTTCGCCCACAGCCCCTGCTGGGTTGAGAGCAGCGAGCCGCCGTACATCTGCTGGGCACGGTAGTTGCGCGCCATCTGTTCGCCCTGCGGCGCCACCCACTCGCCGATGGCCATGGTCAGCAGCACCAGCGGGATCGCGGTTTTCATTACCGCCAGCGCTACCTGCAGCCGGGTGAAACCGGATGCCTGCATCACCACCAGTTCGCTGCGCTGGGCCAGCATCCCCAGCCCCAGCAGCGCGCCAAGCAGCGCCGCCATCGGGAAGAAGATCTGGATGTCCTTCGGCACGCTGAGGATGGTGTAGAGACCAGCGCCCAGCGCATCGTAGCTGCCCTGCCCGGACTTTTTCAGCTGATCGACAAACTTGATAATGCCGGAGAGCGACACCAGCATGAACAGGGTCATCATGATGGTGTTGAAAATCGTCTTACCGATATAACGGTCAAGTACGCCAAACGCCTGCATCAGGCCGCTCCTTTATTAAAACGGGCGCGGAAGCGGCGCATCGGCACCGTGTCCCACAGGTTTAACAGCACCGCCAGCGCAAAATAGAGCAGGTTAATCGCCCACATCCAGATAGCCGGGTCCATTTTGCCTTTGCCGCCGTTCGACTTAATCGACGTTTGCAGCAGGAAGAACACCAGGTAAAGCAGCATCGCCGGCAGCATCGACAGCACGCGGCCCTGACGCGGGTTCACCACGCTGAGCGGCACCACCATCAGCGCCATAATGAAGACGGTCGCCACCAGCGTGAAGCGCCAGTGCAGTTCGGCGCGCGCGCGGTCGGTGTGGGTTTTCCACAAGGTGCGCATATCCATCTGTTCGGTGTCGTCCGGATCGGCGCTCACCGCCTGGTGGCCGATAATAGCCTGATAGTTATTGAAGTCGGTAATGCGGAAGTCGCGCAGCATCGCGGTGCCTTCAAAGCGGGTGCCCTTGTTGAGGGTCACCACCTGCGAGCCGTCTTTCTGCTGCGACAGCTCGCCGGAATCCGCCACCACCACCGAGGGGCGCGCATTGCCTTTCGGACGCAGCTGGGCAAGGAAGACGTCATGGAAGCGGTTGCCGTTGACGCTTTCGATAAACATCACCGCGTTACCATCGCTGGCCTGCTGGAACTGGCCCTGGGCCAGCGCCGCCATACCGGGGTTGGCTTTAGCTTCGGCCAGCACCTCGTCCTGATGGCGCGACGACCACGGCCCCGCCCACATAACGTTGACCGCCGCCACCGCGCCGGTGAACAGCGCGAGGATCATCGCCGCCTTGATCAGCACGGCTTTGCTCAGGCCGCAGGCGTGCATCACCGTAATTTCACTTTCGGTGTACAGCTTGCCGAGGGTCATCAGCAGGCCAAGGAACAGACTTAACGGCAGGATAAGCTGCGCCATCTCCGGGATGCCGAGCCCCAACAGCGAGAGCACCAGATTGGTTGGGATATCGCCATCCACCGCGGCGCCGAGGATCCTGACTAATTTCTGACAAAAGAAAATCAGTAACAGGATGAATAGGATCGCCAACTGGCTTTTCAGCGTCTCACGAACCAGATATCTTATGATTATCACTATAAATACGCCCGTAAAAACCCGTTTTAGTGCAGGAAAATTGCTTGTTTCATGGCTTAAACGTCATTTATTCTCTTTGGTCGTCGAAAACGTCGCTAAGATTAAATGACTCATCGGTTCTGCATGTCAGGATCTTTTCTGACGAACCCAGGCCTTAATAACGTTAAGATTAACACGAAGTCACCGCAACAGCGGATATGAGTTACGAAAGCTTGCAATTATATACTCAATGGATTTCGAGTTGTAAGAAGGCAGCAGGGCTGTGGCCCCTGGCGCGCACAATGTGCCACGTCAGGGTAAGCAGGCGCAGCCGGCGCATCTGCAACTTGAAAGGCGACGAGTATAGCCGTAGCCACCACTGTTGTCTTTAAGATTCAGGAGCATAGTGCATGGAGTTCAGTGTAAAAAGCGGTAGCCCGGAGAAGCAGCGGAGCGCCTGTATCGTGGTCGGCGTCTTTGAACCACGTCGCCTCTCCCCCATCGCCGAACAACTCGATAAAATCAGCGACGGCTACATCAGCGCCCTGCTGCGTCGCGGCGAGCTGGAAGGCAAACCTGGCCAGACGTTATTGCTGCACCATGTGCCAAACATTCTGTCTGAGCGTATTCTGCTGATTGGCTGCGGCAAAGAGCGCGAGCTGGATGAGCGTCAGTATAAGCAGGTCATCCAGAAAACCATCAATACCCTGAATGATACCGGCTCAATGGAAGCCGTCTGCTTCCTGACCGAGCTGCACGTCAAAGGCCGTAACAACTACTGGAAAGTTCGCCAGGCGGTTGAAACCGCCAAAGAGACGCTGTACAGCTTCGACCAGCTGAAGACCAACAAAAGCGAGCCGCGTCGCCCGCTGCGTAAAATGGTCTTTAACGTGCCGACCCGTCGCGAGCTGACCAGCGGCGAACGCGCCATTCAGCATGGCCTGGCGATTGCCGCCGGCATCAAAGCGGCGAAAGATCTTGGCAATATGCCGCCGAACATCTGTAACGCCGCCTATCTGGCTTCCCAGGCGCGTCAGCTGGCCGATACCTACAGCAAAAACGTCATCACCCGGGTGATCGGCGAACAGCAGATGCGCGAGCTGGGGATGAACGCCTACCTCGCCGTCGGCAATGGGTCGCAGAACGAGTCGCTGATGTCGGTCATCGAATATAAAGGTAACCCGGCTGAGGACGCGCGCCCTATCGTGCTGGTCGGTAAAGGCCTGACCTTCGACTCCGGCGGTATCTCCATCAAGCCTGCCGAAGGCATGGACGAGATGAAGTACGACATGTGCGGCGCGGCGGCGGTGTACGGCGTGATGCGGATGGTTGCCGAACTGCAGCTGCCGCTGAACGTCATCGGCGTGCTGGCGGGCTGTGAAAACATGCCTGGCGGCCGCGCCTATCGTCCGGGTGACGTCCTGACCACTATGTCCGGCCAGACGGTGGAAGTGCTGAACACCGACGCCGAAGGCCGCCTGGTGCTGTGCGACGTCCTGACCTACGTTGAGCGCTTCGAGCCGGAAGCGGTTATCGACGTGGCGACGCTGACCGGGGCCTGCGTGATTGCCCTCGGCCATCACATCACCGGCCTGATGTCGAACCATAACCCGCTGGCCCATGAGCTGATCGGCGCCTCCGAACTGGCGGGCGACCGCGCATGGCGTTTGCCGCTGGCCGACGAGTTCCAGGATCAGCTGGAGTCCAATTTTGCCGATATGGCGAACATTGGCGGCCGTCCTGGCGGCGCGATCACCGCCGGCTGTTTCCTGTCGCGCTTCACCCGCAAGTACAACTGGGCGCACCTCGACATCGCCGGTACTGCCTGGCGTTCCGGTAAGGCCAAAGGCGCGACCGGTCGTCCGGTGGCGCTGCTGTCGCAGTTCCTGCTCAATCGTGCGGGTTTTAACGGCGAAGAGTGATGTGACATGCCGGGTGGCGGCGATGCCTTACCCGGCTTACAAACGGCAGCACATTGTAGGCCGGGTAAGCGTAGCGCCGCCCGGCTTTGCATTTAAATCCACAACAAGAAGCCCCATATATGAAAAACGCAACGTTCTATCTTCTGGACAATGACGCCACCGTCGACGGCCTGAGCGCCGTCGAGCAGCTGGTGTGTGACATTGCCGCAGAACGTTGGCGCAACGGCAAGCGCGTCCTGATCGCCTGCGAAGATGAACAGCAGGCGATTCGTCTCGACGAGGCGCTGTGGTCGCGGCCGCCGGAGAGCTTTGTGCCGCATAATCTGGCGGGCGAAGGCCCGAGAGGCGGCGCGCCGGTAGAGATTGCCTGGCCGCAAAAGCGCAACAGCAGCCCGCGGGATATTCTTATCAGCCTGCGGCTAAACTTTGCAGATTTTGCCACCGCTTTCACAGAAGTGATAGACTTTGTCCCTTACGAAGACAATCTGAAACAACTGGCGCGCGAACGCTATAAGGCGTACCGCATGGCTGGTTTCAACCTGAACACGGCAACCTGGAAATAATGGAAAAGACATACAACCCACAAGATATCGAACAGCCGCTTTACGAGCACTGGGAAAAGCAGGGCTATTTCAAACCGAATGGTGATGAAAGCCAGGAGAGCTTCTGCATCATGATCCCGCCGCCGAACGTCACCGGCAGTTTGCATATGGGTCATGCCTTCCAGCAAACCATCATGGATACCATGATTCGCTACCAGCGCATGCAGGGCAAAAACACTCTGTGGCAGGCCGGTACCGACCACGCAGGTATCGCTACCCAGATGGTGGTTGAGCGTAAGATTGCCGCTGAAGAAGGGAAAACCCGCCACGACTACGGCCGCGACGCCTTTATCGACAAAATCTGGCAGTGGAAAGCGGAATCCGGCGGCACTATTACCCGTCAGATGCGCCGTCTCGGCAACTCCGTGGACTGGGAGCGCGAGCGCTTCACCATGGACGAGGGGCTTTCCAATGCCGTGAAAGAAGTCTTTGTTCGCCTGTACAAAGAAGACCTGATCTACCGCGGCAAACGCCTGGTTAACTGGGACCCGAAACTGCGCACCGCCATTTCCGACCTCGAAGTGGAAAACCGCGAATCGAAAGGTTCCATGTGGCACATCCGCTACCCGCTGGCCGATGGCGCGAAAACCGCTGACGGTAAAGATTACCTGGTGGTCGCCACCACCCGTCCGGAAACCCTGCTGGGCGATACCGGCGTGGCCGTTAACCCGGAAGATCCGCGCTACAAAGATCTGATTGGCAAATTCGTGGTGCTGCCGCTGGTTAACCGCCGCATCCCGATCGTGGGCGACGAGCACGCCGACATGGAAAAAGGCACCGGCTGCGTGAAGATCACCCCGGCGCACGACTTTAACGACTACGAAGTGGGTCGTCGTCACCAGCTGCCGATGATCAACATCCTCACCTTTGACGGCGACATCCGCGAAAGCGCGGAAGTCTACGACACCAAAGGCAATGAATCCGACGTCTACTCCAGCGAGATCCCGGCGGAGTTCCAGAAACTGGAACGCTTCGCGGCGCGTAAAGCCGTTGTTGCGGCAGTTGACGCCCTCGGCCTGCTGGAAGAGATCAAACCGCACGACCTGACCGTCCCTTACGGCGATCGCGGCGGCGTGGTGATCGAGCCGATGCTGACCGACCAGTGGTACGTGCGCGCGGACGTGCTGGCCAAGCCAGCAGTCGAGGCCGTTGAAAACGGCGACATCCAGTTCGTACCGAAGCAGTACGAAAACATGTACTTCTCCTGGATGCGCGATATTCAGGACTGGTGTATCTCCCGTCAGCTGTGGTGGGGTCACCGCATCCCGGCATGGTATGACAACGACGGCAACGTCTACGTAGGCCGTAGCGAAGACGAAGTGCGTCAGGAAAACAACCTGAGCGCCGACGTTGCCCTGCGTCAGGATGAAGACGTTCTCGATACCTGGTTCTCCTCCGCGCTGTGGACCTTCTCCACCCTCGGCTGGCCGGAAAACACCGACGCCCTGCGTCAGTTCCACCCGACCAGCGTGATGGTGTCCGGCTTCGACATTATCTTCTTCTGGATCGCCCGCATGATCATGATGACCATGCACTTCATCAAAGATGAAAACGGTAAACCGCAGGTTCCGTTTAAGACCGTCTACATGACCGGTCTGATCCGCGATGACGAAGGCCAGAAGATGTCCAAATCCAAGGGTAACGTTATCGACCCGCTGGATATGGTTGACGGCATCACCCTGCCGGAGCTGCTGGAAAAACGTACCGGCAACATGATGCAGCCGCAGCTGGCGGATAAAATCCGCAAGCGTACCGAGAAACAGTTCCCGAACGGCATCGAGCCGCACGGCACCGACGCCCTGCGCTTCACCCTGGCGGCGCTGGCCTCTACCGGCCGCGACATCAACTGGGATATGAAGCGTCTGGAAGGTTACCGTAACTTCTGTAATAAGCTGTGGAACGCCAGCCGCTTCGTGCTGATGAACACCGAAGACCAGGATTGTGGCTTCAACGGCGGCGAGATGGTGCTCTCCCTGGCCGACCGCTGGATCCTCGCGGAATTCAACCACACCGTGAAAGCGTACCGCGAAGCGCTGGATAACTTCCGCTTCGATATCGCCGCTGGCATCCTGTACGAGTTCACCTGGAACCAGTTCTGCGACTGGTACCTGGAGCTGACCAAGCCGGTTATGAACGGTGGCAGCGAAGCGGAGCTGCGCGGGACTCGCCATACGCTGGTGACCGTGCTGGAAGGTCTGCTACGCCTGGCGCATCCGATCATTCCGTTCATTACCGAGACCATCTGGCAGCGCGTGAAAGCGATCTGCGGTATCACCGCCGACACCATCATGCTGCAGCCGTTCCCGCAGTACGATGCTTCTCAGGTGGATGACGCGGCGCTGGCCGACACCGAATGGCTGAAGCAGGCGATCGTCGCCGTGCGTAACATCCGTGCGGAAATGAACATCGCTCCGGGCAAACCGCTGGAACTGCTGCTGCGCGGCTGCAGCAAAGATGCCGAGCGTCGTGTGAACGACAACCGCAGCTTCCTGCTGAACCTGGCGCGTCTGGAAAGCATTACCGTGCTGCCTGCCGATGATAAAGGTCCGGTCTCGGTGACCAAGATTGTCGACGGCGCCGAGCTGCTGATCCCGATGGCGGGCCTCATCAATAAAGAAGATGAGCTGGCGCGTCTGGCGAAAGAAGTGGCCAAAATCGAAGGTGAAATTGGCCGCATCGAGAGCAAGCTGGCCAACGAAGGCTTTGTCGCCCGCGCGCCGGAAGCGGTGATCGCTAAAGAGCGCGAGAAGCTGGAAGGCTACGCGGAAGCGAAAGCGAAGCTGATTGAACAGCAGGCGGTGATCGCCGCGCTGTGATCCTCCCGCCCCTTGCCACCCGGCAAGGGGCGTTTTTTATGAAACATCCTCGCTTGCGCTTTCCCCTGTCGCGATGTTATTAACATCATCATTCGTCTTTTTTGGGTAATGAGTCATTGTATGAATACGAGCGTCCCCGCGGCGACGTTGCTGCGTCGCATTACGGCGGCAGACAATGCCGCCATCGCCAGGGTCATCCGCCAGGTCTCGGCTGAATATGGCCTGACCGCCGATAAAGGCTATACGGTCGCCGACCCGAATCTCGATGAGCTGTATGAGCTGTACAGCCAGCCGGGCTCCGCCTACTGGGTGGTGGAGCAAGAGGGGGAAGTGGTTGGCGGCGGCGGCGTCGCGCCGCTCGCCTGCAGCGAGCCGGATATCTGCGAACTGCAGAAAATGTATTTTATGACCAGCGCCCGCGGCCAGGGGCTGGCGAAGAAGCTGGCGCTGCTGGCGCTGGACTACGCCCGCGAACAAGGGTTTAAGCGCTGCTATCTGGAAACCACCGCCTTCCTGACGGAGGCGATCGGCTTATATGAACATCTTGGCTTCGAGCACATTGACGGGCCGCTGGGCTGCACCGGCCACGTGGACTGCGAAGTACGGATGCTGAAAACGCTGTAGCGCCTCGATATCGCAGGCGTCCCCGGTAGCGCTACGCTTACCGGGGCTACAGTTCGGTAGCCCGGCTAAGCGTAGCGCGAGCCGGGTATGTCCCGAATGGCACCTTACCCGTGCTCGCGGTGCCGTTTTTTTGTCGGGTGGCGGCTAACCTTACCCGACCTACGGCCCGTACCATTGCGAGCTGAAGCTCTCAACGCTATCTCTCCCCATGGCTACTGAAACTGCCGGTGTTAGTGGCTACCGGGGCTACAGGGCCCGAATATCGTGGGTTACGCCGCTACCGGCACACCGCTGTGAAAGCGGAACTCGGCCTCGGGACGGAGGATCAGCGCCGCTTCCGCCTCGCCGAGCTGGCGCACCCGCTCGCTGATATCTTCTCCGGCAATCTTCTGCGCCAGATCCAGATAGTCCTGATAGTGACGCGCCTCGGAGCGCAGCAGCGACAGGTAGAACTTTTGCAGATCGTCGTCCAGCCACGGCGCCAGGGCGGCAAAGCGTTCGCAGGAGCGGGCCTCGATATAGGCGCCGCAGATCAGCTTATCGATCAGCATCACCGGCTCATGCGAGCGCACTTCGCGCCGCAGGCCGCGGGCATAGTTGCTGGCGGTGATTTTGACATAGGGGATATCGCGCGCCAGCATCATCTCCCGCACCTGCCAGAAGTGATGCAGTTCCTCTTTAATCAATAAAATCATGCTGTCCAGCAGCTGGCGACCCCACGGGTCGTCGGTCTGCGGCATGGCGCTTTTGTTGATCCGTTTATGCAGGGTGACAAAATCCGGCTCCGGCCCCCGGCGGTAGGTGAAGTCTTCGTACGGCTTCAGGCAGGCCAACAGTTCGTCGGCGTCAGCTTTATCCGCGACGTAGCGACGCACCAGCAGCATGGCGTTCTGCGCCGCTTTCAGCTCGCACACCATGTGGTCGGTCAGCAGCAGCGCCAGGTTTTCCGGCTTGCGGGCTTCGTCAATCCACGCCTGCGGCGTCGGGCAGTGCAGGAAGTTGATAATCGGGGAAAGAATCTGCGGGTAATCCATGAAAGTTCCTTGCTATACGGCGGCAGGCGCCGCCGTATCCATCTACGACATTTGCGACTTAGTGGCGAACACCATCGTCGTCTTCATCGACATACTCTTCGTCATCGTCGTCGCCGTCTTCACCGTTCGGGTCCTCATAATAGGTGCCCCAACCGTCATACTCGACGTCATATTTTTCTGCCAGCGTCATCAGCTGTTCCACCTGGGCATCGATCAGGTCTGCGTTCAGCGCGCATTCGCTCAGAATATCGCAGCAGATGACCATGTCACCCTCTTCCACTTCCAGCTCTTCGGGCTCGGTCACTTCGTAGCCCAGCTTGAACGCTTCAACCGCCACTTTCTCCAGGGTTTCGAAATCGTCTGCAGAGAGGTGATGCTCAATCGTGTACAGTGCGTCCGGATCGCTGCCATCTTCCAGCAGCTCTTCGATAATCAGACGCGTCTCTTCACGCTGTTCTTCCAGGTGTTCCGGGTTTGCCATGGCTCGTTCCTCATAATGTGCGGCAGTTATCCCTATTGTCACATACCGCCGTCATTGCCTCCACTTCTCAGTGAAAGATTTCGATCACAGACTTGCAAATGAATATTCATACATATAAATTGAATTTTAATTCAATTAGTGGCCTATGCCAGGTGAGGGAACCATGTCTGCGTTTTACCAGAAGCATTTTTTAAAGTTACTCGATTTTACGCCTGCAGAAATCACCGCCCTGCTCGAGCTGGCGGCAAAGCTGAAAGCCGATAAGAAAAACAGTATCGAAGTCCAGAAACTGGCAGGAAAAAACATCGCGCTCATCTTCGAAAAAGACTCAACCCGTACACGATGCTCTTTCGAAGTTGCCGCATACGATCAAGGCGCCCGCGTGACCTACCTGGGGCCCAGCGGCAGCCAGATTGGCCATAAAGAGTCGATCAAGGACACCGCCCGCGTGCTCGGACGGATGTACGACGGCATTCAGTACCGCGGCCACGGCCAGGAAGTGGTAGAGACCCTGGCGCAATACGCCGGCGTGCCGGTGTGGAACGGTCTCACCAACGAGTTCCACCCCACCCAGCTGCTGGCGGACCTGCTGACCATGAAAGAGCATCTGCCGGGCAAAGCCTTTAACCAGATGACGCTGGTCTACGCCGGCGACGCGCGCAACAACATGGGCAATTCGATGCTGGAAGCCGCCGCGTTGACCGGTCTGGATCTGCGCCTGGTGGCGCCATCGGCCTGCTGGCCGGAGGCCGCGCTGGTGGAGACCTGCACCGCGCTGGCCAAACAGCAGGGCGGCAACATCACCCTGACGGAAGATATCGCCGCAGGGGTGAAAGGCGCCGATTTTATCTATACCGACGTCTGGGTCTCAATGGGCGAGGCGAAGGAAAAATGGGCCGAACGTATCGCCCTGCTGCGCGACTATCAGGTTAACAGCGCGATGCTGGCGCTCACCGGCAACCCGCAGGTCAAGTTCCTCCACTGCCTGCCGGCGTTCCACGACGACCAGACCACGCTGGGCAAACAGATGGCTGCCGATTACGGCCTGCACGGCGGCATGGAGGTGACTGACGAGGTATTTGAGTCGGCGGCGAGCGTGGTCTTCGACCAGGCGGAAAACCGGATGCACACCATCAAAGCGGTGATGGTGGCGACGCTGAGCAAATAGCCCCTCGCTCGCGGCTGTGTCCCGGATGGCACGGCGTTCATCCGGGATTCGGTTCGCCATTTTACGCCATCAGCATCTTCACCACCGCTTTGCGCACCTTCGCCGGGGCGCCTACGGCGCACAGCGGTTTATGCACTTCGCCGGGATAAAACACCACAAAGTCCCCTTCGTTAAGGATCACCGTTTTCTCCTGCTGGCCTTCGGCAAGAAAAGCGATGTCTTTCTCCGCCAGCCAGTCGGTCTGCGGCTCTCCTGGCGGCAAGGTGCTGAAGGTCATCCCCTCGCTGCCGCGGAGGACAATCTGGATATCGAGATAGCGAGCATGGTATTCCGCGCGGCGCGCGGCCTGCGGCTCGGTGGTGTCTTCGGAGATCAGATAAAACAGGTTGTCGCCGTCGATATCGTGTTTACCCAGCGGCGTCGCCTCGCTGACCTGAGCGATAACGTGTTCGATAGCCTCGCGCAGCGCGGCAGGCAGCCATGGCTGCAGATGGTGGATATTGCCAATAATCATTGCCAACCTCAAATATAAAACAGTATTTCATTTCTTTGTTTTATACCCCCATCGCGGCTGCCATACCAGTACAGTTTCACGCTTCTTTGCGCTGGCGCACTTTTCGACAGGCAAACGATTACCTGTTTGTGAATGAATCGCTTGATCGTCATAACGGTCTGCGTATAATGCCAGTCGTTTTGCCGGGAGGAAGCATGGCCAATTGCGTACGACATTCTGTCTTAGCGCGTCTCAATGCAGACGCTGGCCTGCCGTTTTTCTTTCCGTTGCTCATTGGATTCCCGAAGCCCCTTATTTAAGGGGCTTTTTTTTTGCCCAGGCGTCAGGAGATAAGCATGGCTAACCCGCTATATCAAAAACATATCATTTCCATAAACGATCTCAGCCGCGAAGACCTCGAACTGGTGCTGGCGACGGCGGCAAAGCTGAAAGCCAATCCACAACCCGAGCTGCTGAAGCATAAGGTTATCGCCAGCTGTTTCTTTGAAGCCTCGACCCGCACCCGCCTCTCTTTTGAAACCTCGATGCACCGCCTGGGCGCCAGCGTGGTCGGCTTTTCCGACAGCGCCAACACCTCACTGGGCAAAAAAGGGGAAACGCTGGCGGATACCATCTCCGTCATCAGCACCTACGTCGACGCCATCGTGATGCGTCATCCGCAGGAGGGCGCCGCGCGCCTGGCGACCGAATTCTCCGGCGGCGTGCCGGTACTGAACGCCGGCGACGGCGCTAACCAGCACCCGACCCAAACCCTGCTCGACCTGTTCACCATTCAGGAGACCCAGGGCCGCCTCGAAAACCTCAACGTGGCGATGGTCGGCGATCTGAAGTATGGCCGTACCGTCCACTCCCTGACCCAGGCGCTGGCCAAATTCAACGGCAACCGCTTCTACTTCATCGCCCCGGACGCGCTGGCCATGCCGCAGTACATCCTCGATATGCTCGATGAAAAAGGCATCGCCTGGAGCCTGCATAGCGCCATCGACGACGTGATGGCGGAAGTGGATATTCTGTACATGACCCGCGTGCAGAAAGAGCGTCTGGATCCGTCGGAATACGCCAACGTCAAAGCGCAGTTCGTCCTGCGCGCCGCCGACCTCGAAGGGGCGCGCGCCAACATGAAAGTGCTGCACCCGCTGCCGCGCATTGATGAAATCACCACCGATGTCGATAAAACACCGCACGCCTGGTACTTCCAGCAGGCCGGTAACGGCATCTTCGCCCGCCAGGCGTTACTGGCACTGGTACTGAATAGCGAGCTGGCACTGTAAGGGGGAATGAGAGATGACACACGACAATAAACTGCAGGTAGAAGCGATCAAACGCGGCACCGTGATTGACCATATCCCGGCGCAGGTCGGCTTTAAGCTGCTCACCCTGTTCAAACTGACCGAAACCGACCAGCGCATCACCATCGGCCTGAACCTGCCCTCCGGCGAGATGGGCCGCAAGGATTTGATTAAAATCGAGAACACCTTCCTGACCGACGAGCAGGTTAACCAGCTGTCGCTGTACGCCCCGCAGGCGACGGTAAACCGCATTGATGATTACGAAGTGGTGGGCAAATCCCGCCCGAGCCTGCCGGATCGTATCGACAGCGTGCTGGTCTGTCCGAACAGCAACTGTATCAGCCACGCCGAACCGGTTTCTTCCAGTTTTGCAGTGAAAAAACGCGCTGATGACATCGCACTCAAATGCAAATACTGCGAAAAAGAGTTTTCTCATTATGTGGTGCTGGCCAACTAAATGCGGTTGGTATTGGTGGTAGGCCTCCCTATAATGGCTACCACCCTACGCTTCGTCCTTCAGGCGGCGTCTGCGCCGGCGATACAGCGCTTACCGCCTGGCGGCAACCTGAATGATTTTGCGTAACATTACTCAGTTCATCTGGAGATAACATGAGCAAAACTATTGCGACGGAAAATGCACCAGCGGCGATTGGCCCCTACGTTCAGGGCGTTGACCTCGGCAGCATGATCATCACCTCTGGCCAGATCCCGGTCGACCCGAAAACCGGCAGCGTCCCGGAAGACGTGTCCGCGCAGGCGCGCCAGTCGCTGAACAACGTGAAAGCGATCGTTGAAGCCGCAGGCCTCACCGTCGGCGATATCGTCAAGACCACCGTATTCGTCAAAGATCTCAACGATTTCGCTACCGTTAACGCCACCTACGAAGCGTTCTTCACCGAGCATAACGCCACCTTCCCGGCGCGCTCCTGCGTTGAAGTCGCACGTCTGCCGAAAGACGTGAAGATCGAGATCGAAGCCATCGCCGTGCGTCGCTGATCGCTAACCTCGGCATGAAAAAAGGCAGCCAGTGGCTGCCTTTTTTACGTGGGTCATCCGAAAACGCGTCCCTCACTGCCAGCCGTAGCGGCGGCTGTAGAAGCCCTTCACGGCCTGGGTCAGCACCATATAGCCCGCCAGGATCGCTACCAGCCATGGGAAGTAGCTCAGCGGCAGGGCCTGCAGCTGCAGGTAGCTAGCCAGCGGCGAGAACGGCAGCGCGATACCCACCGCCATCACCACCAGGGTCATGGCGAACAGCGGCCAGGCGGCCCGGCTCTGAACGAACGGAATGCGCCGGGTGCGGATCATGTGCACAATCAGCGTTTGCGACAGCAGCCCTTCGATAAACCAGCCGGACTGGAACAGGGTCTGCATCTCCACGGTATTGGCGTGGAACACCCACCACATCAGGCCGAAGGTGAGGATATCGAAAATCGAGCTGATCGGTCCAAAGAAGACCATAAAGCGCCCGAGATCGGCCGGGTTCCAGCGCTGCGGCTTGCGGATCTGCTCATCATCGACGTTATCAAACGGGATCGCCACCTGGGAGACATCGTACAGCAGGTTCTGAATCAACAGGTGCAGCGGCAGCATCGGCAGAAACGGCAGGAAGGCGCTGGCCACCAGCACGCTGAAGACGTTGCCGAAGTTGGAGCTGGCGGTCATTTTGATGTACTTGAGCATGTTGGCGAAGGTGCGGCGGCCTTCGATTACCCCCTCCTCCAGTACCATCAGGCTCTTCTCCAGCAGAATGATATCCGCCGCCTCGCGGGCGATATCCACCGCGCCGTCGACCGAGATGCCGATATCCGCCGCGCGCAGCGCCGGGGCGTCGTTTATGCCGTCGCCCATAAAGCCCACCACGTGACCTTCACGCTTGAGCAGCGTCACGATACGCTCTTTATGCAGCGGCGCCAGGCGGGCGAACAGCGTGGTGCGTTTGGCCAGCGCCGCCAGTTCGTCGTCGCTCATGGCTTCAATCTGGCTGCCAATCACCACTTCGCCAGCATCCAGTCCCACTTCATGGCACACCTTCGCCGCCACCAGCTCGCTGTCACCGGTGAGGATCTTCACCGTGATGCCGCTGGCCTTCAGCGCCTTCAGCGCCGGGGCGGTGGTCTCTTTCGGCGGATCGAGGAAGGCGATGTAACCTTCAAGGATCAGGTCCGACTCATCGGCGCGCTGGTAGTCGCCTTCGCGGGCCGGCAGGTATTTGGTCGCCACCGCCACCACCCGCAGTCCCTGACGGTTCAGGGTATCGGTCACCCGGCGAATGCGGCGCAGCATGGTGTCGTCCAGCGGTACGATATCGCCGTTGTAGCGCACCTGGGTCGAGACGTTGAGGATCTCCTGCAGCGCCCCTTTGCAGATCAGCTGATGCGCGGCGTCATCCTCCTTCACCACCACCGACATGCGGCGGCGTTCGAAGTCGAAGGGAATCTCATCCACCTTCTGCCAGCGTTCCGCCAGCCCGCGGGCGGCATCCAGCTCAACCCCGTCCAGCACCGCGGTGTCGAGCAGGTTTTTCAGGCCGGTCTGGTAGTGGCTGTTGAGCCAGGCGGCATGCAGTACCCGCTCGCAGACCTTGCCGGAGACGTCGGTATGGTTCTCCAGCACAATCTTATCCTGGGTCAGGGTGCCGGTTTTATCAGTGCAGAGGATGTCCATCGCGCCGAAATTCTGAATGGCGTCGAGGTGCTTCACGATGACCTTTTGCTTCGACAGCTTCACCGCCCCGCGCGCCAGCGTCGAAGTGACGATCATCGGCAGCATCTCCGGCGTCAAGCCGACCGCCACCGACAGCGCGAATAGCGCCGCCTCCCACCAGTCGCCTTTGGTGTAGCCATTGATCAGCAGCACCACCGGGGCCATCACCAGCATAAAGCGGATCAGCAGCATGCTGACCCGGCTGATGCCTTTCTGAAAGGCGTTCGGCTCGCTATCCTGTTCACTGACGCGGCCGGCCAGCTGGCCAAACCAGGTGCGGCCGCCGGTGGCGAAGACGATGGCCTGCGCCGAGCCGCTCACCACGTTGGTGCCCATAAAGCACAGGGTGTCGCACTCCAGCGGGTTTTGCTGCAGCGGATCGCGGCTGCGGGCCACTTTCTCCACCGGCAGCGATTCGCCGGTCAGCGAGGCCTGGGCGACGAATAAATCCCGCGCCTGCAGGATACGCAGGTCCGCCGGGATCATATCTCCCGCCGACAACCGGATAATGTCGCCCGGCACCAGCTGGTCGATAGGCAGCTCCAGCCAGCGGCTCTCCCCCTGCTCGTTCACCACCCGCAGCACGGTGGCGGTGTTGCTCACCATCGCCTTCAGCGCATCCGCCGCTTTGGTCGAGCGCGCCTCCTGGATGAAATTGAGCAATGTCGAGATCCCCACCATCAGGGCGATAACCCCGGCGGCGAACAGATCCTCGGTGGAATAGGAGACGATGCCGAGCACCGTCAGCAGCAGGTTGAACGGGTTGCGATAGCAGGTCCACAGATGCACCCACCACGGGGAGGGCTTCTGCTCCGGGATCTGGTTGTCACCATGTTTGAGGATTTTCGCCGCCACTTCGCCTTCATTGAGCCCTTCAGGGTGGCTGTCAAAGGCGCGCCAGATCTCCTGGTCGTCCATCGCCGCCACGTTCAGGCAATGCTGACCAAGCGATTCAGGAATGGGGCCACTCGCCAGATGGCGGGCGTCCGGCAGCGGATCGCGCTGGACTAAACGACGTGGCAGATGGCGGCTAAGCTGCGCGAACAGCTGCCGGGTATAATTTTTCAGCATAAACAGTCCCTCCGCGCTCGCCAAAGCGAACGCAGCGTTGCCGACGGGCGTAGCAAAACCTACCTGTCAGGCATGTTATTTTTATGGCAGGGACATCAAGGACGTCACTGCTTTACGCTTTCCGGTAAAGCAGTGTTAAACAGGCTTACCGGAAAGAAAGGTTACTCCATCGAGGATGAGGAGTGGGATCGGGGTCCATAACTATCTCCGGTAAGTGAATATAAACGGCGCGAATTATAGCGCCCTCGCTGAGGATTGTGTGGCAATAATGGCGATGATAAACCCGCGCAACTAAACCGAACGTAAACCAGACTTTGCTCATTGCGGTTTGGTTGAGTAGCATTAGGCTCACTTCTACCATCCCTGACGAGAATTCCGCATGCAGAACCGGCTGACCATCAAAGATATCGCGCGCTTAAGCGGCGTAGGGAAATCGACGGTATCCCGCGTCCTTAACAACGAGAGCGGGGTCAGCGAACGGACCCGCGAGCGCGTCGAAGCGGTGATGCAGCAGCACGGTTTCTCGCCCTCCCGTTCCGCCCGCGCCATGCGCGGCCAGAGCGATAAAGTGGTGGCGATTATCGTCACCCGTCTCGATTCGCTGTCGGAAAACCTTGCCGTGCAGACCATGCTGCCCGCCTTTTATGAGCAGGGTTACGATCCGATTATGATGGAGAGCCAGTTCTCCCCGGCGTTGGTGGAGGAGCATCTCGGCATGCTCGCCCGGCGCAATATTGACGGCGTGGTGCTGTTCGGTTTTACCGGCATCGACGAAGCGATGCTCGCCCCCTGGCGCGACACCCTGGTGCTGATGGCCCGCGACGCTCCCGGCTTCGCCTCGGTGTGCTATGACGACGAGGGGGCCATCACGCTGCTGATGCAGCGGCTCTACGATCGCGGACACCGCCACATCAGTTTTCTTGGCGTACCGCACAGCGACGTCACCACCGGCGAACGCCGCCATCTGGCCTACCTCGCCTTCTGTAAAAAGCATCGTCTGACGCCCACCGCCGCCCTGCCGGGGCTGGGCATGAAGCAGGGATATGACACCGTCGCCAGCGTGCTGACGGCTGAAACCAGCGCCCTGGTCTGCGCGACGGATACCCTCGCCCTCGGCGCCAGCAAGTACCTCCAGCAGCAGGGTCGCGATGCGCTGCAGCTCGCCAGCGTCGGCAGCACGCCGCTGATGAAGTTTCTCCACCCGGAAATCTTGACCGTCGATCCGGGCTATGCCGAGTCCGGACGCCGGGCCGCCCGGCAGTTGATCGAGCAGATCGCCGGCAGCATCGATCCCCGCCAGATCGTGATTCCCGCCGCCCTCAATTAATCTCGCTCGGGCGATTTATGTGATCGTCGCCGGGTTTCGGGAACGTTCCCATTTTGCAAATTAAGCGGAACGGTTAGGATGCCCTCAAGGTAAAAACGGCATCTCTCCCCTCTGTTTTTGAGGCTTCATCATGAGCAAAGTAAACCAGCAGGACATCGATAAACTGATCGAACTGGTGGGCGGGCGCGGTAACATCGCCACCGTCAGCCACTGTATTACCCGTTTGCGCTTTGTGCTGAACGACCCGGCCATCGCCAGACCAAAAGAGATTGAGCAGCTGCGCATGGTGAAGGGATGCTTCACTAACGCCGGCCAGTTCCAGGTGGTCATCGGCACCGAGGTGGGCGATTACTACAAGGCCCTGCTGGCGACCACCGGCCAGACCTCCGCCGATAAAGAGCAGGTCAAGCAGGCCGCGCGGCAAAATATGAAGTGGCATGAACAGTTAATCTCGCACTTCGCCGAGATCTTCTTTCCCCTGCTGCCGGCCCTGATCAGCGGCGGTCTGATCCTCGGTTTCCGCAACGTTATCGGCGACCTGCCCATGAGCAATGGCCAGACGCTGGCCCAGATGCACCCGTCGCTGAAAACCATCTATGACTTCCTGTGGCTGATTGGCGAGGCGATCTTCTTCTATCTGCCGGTGGGGATCTGCTGGTCAGCGGTGAAGAAGATGGGCGGCACGCCGATCCTCGGGATCGTCCTTGGCGTCACCCTCGTCTCCCCGCAGCTGATGAACGCCTATCTCCTCGGCCAGCAGGTGCCGGAGGTGTGGAACTTCGGCCTGTTTACCATTGCCAAAGTCGGCTACCAGGCGCAGGTGATCCCGGCCCTGCTGGCTGGCCTGGCCTTAGGCTTTATCGAGACGCGCCTCAAGCGCATTGTGCCTGACTACCTCTACCTGGTGATTGTCCCGGTCTGCTCGCTGATCCTCGCGGTGTTCCTCGCGCACGCCATTATCGGTCCGTTCGGCCGCCTGATCGGCGACGGCGTGGCCTTCGCGGTACGCCATCTGTTAACCGGCAGCTTCGCGCCGATCGGCGCCGCGCTGTTCGGCTTCCTCTACGCGCCGCTGGTGATTACCGGTGTCCACCAGACCACCCTCGCTATCGATATGCAGATGATCCAGAGCATGGGCGGTACCCCGGTGTGGCCGCTGATTGCGCTGTCGAATATTGCCCAGGCGTCGGCGGTGGTCGGCATCATCATCGCCAGCCGCAAGCAGAATGAACGTGAAATCTCGGTACCGGCGGCGATCTCCGCCTATCTCGGGGTCACCGAGCCAGCGATGTACGGTATCAACCTGAAATACCGCTTCCCGATGCTGTGCGCAATGATTGGCTCTGGCCTCGCCGGCCTGCTGTGCGGCCTGAACGGCGTGCTGGCGAACGGCATCGGCGTCGGCGGCCTGCCGGGGATCCTCTCCATCCAGCCTACCTACTGGCAGGTGTACGCCATGGCGATGGCTATCGCGGTGGTGGTGCCGATTATCCTCACCAGCGTGGTGTATCAGCGCAAGTACCGTCAGGGCACCTTGCAGATTGTCTAACTTCTTCTTTCGGGGCGCCTTTGGCGCCCCTCGTTGCAGCAGGAAAGTACTATGAATCATCTCCCCCACTGGTGGCAAAACGGCGTTATTTATCAAATCTATCCGAAGAGTTTTCAGGATACCACCGGCAGCGGTACCGGCGACCTGCGCGGCGTCACCTCCCGCCTCGACTATCTGCAAAAGCTTGGGGTCGACGCCATCTGGCTGACGCCGTTCTACGTCTCACCGCAGGTAGATAACGGCTACGACGTGGCGAACTACACCGCCATCGATCCCTCCTACGGCACGATGGCCGACTTTGACGCCCTGGTGGCGGAGGCGAAGGCCCGCGGCATCCGTATCGTGCTGGATATGGTGCTGAACCACACGTCGACCGAACATGAATGGTTCCGTCAGTCGCTGAATAAGGAGAGTCCCTACCGCCAGTTCTATATCTGGCGCGATGGCGAACCGGACGCCCTGCCGAACAACTGGCGCTCTAAATTTGGCGGTAACGCCTGGCAGTGGCACGCCGACAGCGGGCAGTATTATCTGCACCTGTTCGCCATTGAGCAGGCGGATCTCAACTGGGAGAATCCGGCGGTGCGCGCCGAGCTGAAAAAGGTCTGCGAATTCTGGGCTGACCGCGGCGTCGATGGTCTGCGCCTCGACGTGGTCAACCTGATCTCAAAAGACCAGACCTTTCCCTGCGATCTGGACGGGGATGGCCGCCGCTTCTATACCGACGGCCCGCGGGTGCATGAGTTCCTGCAGGAGATGAGCCGCGATGTCTTCACCCCGCGTAACCTGATGACCGTCGGCGAGATGTCCTCCACCTCGCTGGAGCACTGCCAGCAGTACGCCGCGCTGGACGGCCGCGAGCTGTCGATGACCTTTAACTTCCACCATTTAAAAGTCGATTATCCCGGCGGAGAGAAATGGACCCTAGCCCGCCCGGACTATGTGGCGCTGAAGGCGCTGTTCCGCCACTGGCAGCAGGGAATGCACAATCGGGCGTGGAACGCGCTGTTCTGGTGTAACCACGATCAGCCGCGCATCGTGTCGCGCTTTGGCGACGAAGGCGAGTACCGGGTGACGGCGGCGAAGATGCTGGCGATGGTGCTGCACGGCATGCAGGGCACGCCCTATATCTACCAGGGCGAAGAGATCGGCATGACCAATCCGCACTTCAGCAGCATCAGCGATTACCGTGACGTCGAAAGCCACAATATGTTTATCGAACGTGCGGCGCAGGGGCAAAGCCCGGACGAACTGCTGGCGATCCTCGCCAGCAAGTCGCGCGACAACAGCCGCACGCCGATGCCGTGGCACGCCGGCGAGAACGGTGGCTTCAGCGACGGTGAGCCGTGGATCGGCCTTGGCGATAATTACCAGGAGATCAACGTCGAGGCGGCGCTGGCGGACCCCGATTCGGTGTTTTATACCTATCAGCAGCTGATTACGCTGCGTAAAACCCTGCCGCTACTGACCTGGGGTGATTACGAGGATCTGCTGCCGGAGCATCCGTCGCTGTGGTGCTATCGTCGTCAGTGGCAGGGGCAAACGCTGGTAGTCGCCGCTAACCTGAGCCGCGAGCTGCAGGCCTGGCAGCCCGCTGAGGCCCCGGGCGAGTGGAAGATGATCATCAGCAACTATGCCGAGACCACCCCGCGCCCGACCGGGCTGACGCTGCGGCCGTTCGAAGCGATATGGTGGCTGCAGGGATAACGCTTTTCCCCGGTGGCGCAACGCTCACCGGGGCTACGATTCGTCAGGCTGGAAGTTATGCGCGGTCGGCATCAGCAATCGCAGCGCTCGCTTGTGGTTGCGCCGAGGCGTGCTCTTCTTTTGCCTTTAGCCGATCCCAGGCGCGGAAGAACGGATAGTAGACCACCAGCGAAATCGCTAAATTCACCACCTGCAGCACCGTGCCGGAGATATGGCCGCCGGTCGCCAGATAGCCGCTGATGAAGATCGGCGTGGTGAACGGCAGCGCGATTCCGGCGGGCGGCGCCACCAGCCCGGTCGCCATGGCGGTATAGGACACGATCACCAGCAGCACCGGCGTTAAAATAAACGGCAGGAAAAAGTACGGGTTCATCACCAGCGGGATGCCAAACACCATCGGCTCGCTGATGTTAAACAATGCCCCGGGCGCGGCAATTTTCCCCAGCTGCTTCATCTGCTGGCTACGGCTACGCAGCAACATAAAAATCACCAGCCCCAGCAGCGCGCCGGTACCCCCGGGGGCAATCCACAGATCGTAAAACTGCTGAGTAATGATATGCGGGATCGGCTGACCGTTCTGGAAGGCCGTCAGGTTCTCGGACATATTCGACAGCCATACCGGCTGGATAAACACCAGTACGATCGCGTCGCCGTGCAGGCCCAGGGTCCACAAAATACCAATCAAAATGACTGAAATAATCATGCCCGGCAGCGTACCGCCGACGTGGTGCATCGGAATACCAATCAGGGTGGCGATCATACTGTTGATGTCGCCGAACGGCGAGGCCTCGACCGCCAGGCGCAGCGCCAGCACCACCGCCAGCACGCAGAAGCCGGGGATCAGGGCGAGGAATGATTTCGCCACTGCCGGCGGCACGCCGTCCGGCATGCGGATAACGAGATTGCGGCTGGCGACCAAACGATAAATCTCCGTCGACAGCAGCGAAATGACAATGGCGACAAACAGCCCCTGGCTGCCGACCATGCTCACCGGGATCACCCCTTTAATCACCTCCGCCGCGCCGTGTACCGGCGTAAACAGCGTGTTCTGCGGGATCGTCATCATGAAGGCCACCAGCGACATCGCTCCAGCGCTCAGCGGATCGAGAGTGCGATACTTCTCCGCCAGCCGGTAGGCGATGCCGAAGCTGGAAATCAGCGCCATGATGTCGTAGGTCGCTTTCACCGGGTACAACATTTTATCGCGCCAGACCTCGCCAAACAGGCTGCTCATCATATCGGCATAGCCGGGGATCGGCAGGTAGGCGAAAATCAGGAAGAATGAGCCAATCAACATAAACGGCATATTGAGAATGATGCCGTCGCGCACCGACAGGACGTGCTTTTGCCCGGCGATTCTCAGCGCCGCCGGCATGACGTAACGTTCAATCCAGCTTGTATTCGACATGGTGTGCTCCCGAGGGGAAATAGCGGTCAGTTAAATTGCGTCAGCCATTGACGGTTGATGGTTAATACTTCATCCAGCAGCGCCTGGGCATCGGTGACGTTACCGACCAGCGGGTTGGTCACCAGCGCCAGCAGTGCGCTTTCGCGACAGCCGTGTACCGCGGCTTCAATCGTCAACCGCTCGAAGGCTTTTACCTGCTGGGTCAGGCCGTTCATCGCCGGCGGCAGCGGGCCGAACGCCAGCGGCCGCGCCCCTTGCGCATCAATAATGCTGTTGGTTTCCACCACCGCATCATCATCCAGACCATGAATCGCGCCGTTGTTGCGGGTATTCACCACCATCTCCGCGCCCAGGTTGTTGTAGATCGCGTTGATAAGCTCGACGGCCACCTCCGAGTAGTAGGCGCCGCCGCGAAAGCTCAGTTGCTCCGGTTTTTCTTCCAGCTGCGGGTCGGCGTACAGCGCAAACAGCTCCTGCTCGACTTTCATCACCTGCTCGGCGCGGGTGCCCTTGGTTTTCGCCGCGGCGATCTCTTCCGCCAGCATCGCCGGCGTCAACCAAAAATAGCGATGATAGGGGCACGGAATCGCCTTCAGCGCGCGCAGGAATTCCGCTGGCCACGGCAGCTCTTTAATGTTGTTCATCGACAGCGCCTTACCGTCGCACAGCATGTCGATCACCTTGCCGGTGACATCCTCGCGCCCCTGTAGCACCTTATGCACCCAGACCATATGGTTGAGCCCGGCAAAGCGCAGTTTTACTTCGGACTCCTGGGCGCCCAGCATCCCGACGATCATGTGCTGCATGTTGATCGGCACATTGCACAGGCCGATGATCTTCGCCTTGCTGTAGCGGCTGACCGCCTCGGTGACGATCCCCGCCGGATTAGTAAAGTTGAGAATGAACGCTTCCGGCGCCAGCTGTTCCACTTTGCGCGCCACCTCAAGGATCACCGGGATCGTCCGCAGCGCCTTGGCAAAACCGCCGACGCCGGTGGTCTCCTGGCCCAGCAGGTGGTACTTGAGACCCAGCCGCTCATCGGCGGCGCGCGCCGCCAGCTGTCCGACACGCAGTTGGGTCAGCACAAAGCTGGCGCCGCGGATGGCCTCATCGAGCGTAAAGTGGACGCTGACCGCCACCTGCTCCAGCCCTTTATGTTTCAGCATCCGCCGGGTCAGCGCGGCGATGATCTCCACCTTTTCCCGGCCGGATTCGACATCTACCAGCGCCAGCTCTGTAACCGGAAGCTGCTCGTAACGAACGATAATCCCTTCAATAAGCTCCGGCGTGTAGCTGCTGCCGCCGCCGATAACGGCAATTTTCAGTGCTTGCATAGTGTCCTCTTTTCGGATTTTCGGCATACAGAGCGCCGCGCGCGATCGTCAGGACCGCACGTGATGATGATGAAAAACGGGATGAGAAAATTAGTGTTCGAGCAGGGCTAGCGCTTTATCCAACACCGCAGCGCCGCGCATCATGCCGTAGTCAGCCATATCGATCACCGCCACCGCCTTGCCCTGCGGCGCGGCCAGCGCGGTTAGCCGTCCGGCTTCATATTTAACCTGCGGCCCGAGCAGGATGACGTCGGCGTTTGGCAATTCGCGTTCAAATTCCGCCACCGCCACCGCATAGATTTCCAGCGCCAGCGCACGCTGCTGGGCTTCTGCTTTCATTTTGTTCACCAGCATGCTGGTCGACATGCCTGCGGCACAACAGAGTACGATTCGTTGCATTGCGCTTCCCCTTTACGTGTTATCGCTTCAGCCCTCAGGGCCTGGACGACTATATTGTTAATATTGTGTGATAGTGAAGGCTATATGAAAATAATTTTCACCGATGTGATCGAGGCTCAATTTTTGCGCATTTTTATCGCCAGGGTGTCACCCTTTACTGCTCTGACCATAGGAAATATCCGGCGTGGGTGCTATAAAGAGAGACAGTCGATAATTGAAAAATATTTTCAAATGCGGGTTTTGCCAAAGGGAACATGAGGATGGATATCGTAGGTCAGCTGCAGGAAGGAATGCGCCGCTTTAGTGCCCAGGAGTCGCGCGTCGCCACCTTTATTCTACAAAATCTTAGCTTTACCGCCAGCGCCTCTATTGACGAGCTGGCAGCCAGCGCGGGGGTCAGCCCTGCCACCATTACCCGCTTCGCCCGCTCGGTGGGCTGCGATGATATTCGTGATCTGCGTAAACAGCTGGCGCAGGCCAGCGAACGGCGCGCCAGCTGGCTTACGCCGGACAGCGCCGCCCTGCCCGTCGCCTGGCGCGACAAACTTAGCAGCCTTGGCGTTACCCTAACTCGTCAGCTCGGCCATACCGCAGAAGCGGCGGTGGAAAAGTGTAAATCGCGCCTGCTGAGCGCCCGTGCGGTACACTGCTTCGCCCTTGGCGCCCAGGACGTGACGCTGGCCGCGCTGCTCCAGCATCAGCTACTGCCCTCCGGCATCGCGATTAATCTCTGCCAGGATGCGGCGCTGATGCGGCTGACCGCCAGCACCCTCAATGACGATCATCTGCTGCTGGTGCTGGCCACTGCCGAGGCCAACCCTGTGTTGCAAAGCGCCACTTTGCAGGCGCGTACGCAGGGAGTGACCATTATTGCTCTGACGCCGGAACAGCACGCCCTTGGCGATATGGCCAGCGCCATCCTGCCGCTGCCCGCTGACCCGCAGCAGGCTCGCTATGCCCTGCTACTGCTGGTCGATCTGCTTAACGATACGTTGATTGCCTGAATATTTGCCCGTTTCATGCGTGAACGGGCTCGATTTTTGCTTATATTTTAAGCGCCTAAATTTACATTTATCGCCAGCGCCCATCATCCGTACTCTCACCTTTTTACCTTGTTCTGGGTCAATAAAATCGCAAACATCTTTGATGCAAATCACTACATATAGAACTTAAAATGCGCCTCGGCCCAACATGTTGTATTAATCGTCTATTATGTCACCATATCTTGTCGATGTCTGGCGGTGATGAGATGTGGATAAAACGGGCCGGATCCGAAGGTAAACAGCACGAGCCGTAGCGTGCAGCGCCTTCGGGATAACCTCCGCCTCTGTGGATAACCTGTTCTATATATGGAGTGATCATGACACCGCATGTGATGAAACGTGATGGCTGTAAAGTGCCGTTCAACTCAGAGCGCATTCAGGAAGCAATTCTGCGTGCAGCTAAAGCAGCGGGAGTCGATGACGCAGACTATTGCGCCACCGTCGCAGAAGTCGTTAGCCAACAAATGCAGGGCCGCGCCCAGGTCGACATCAACGAGATCCAGACCGCGGTGGAAAACCAGCTGATGTCCGGCCCCTATAAGCAGCTGGCGCGCGCCTACATTGAGTATCGCCATGACCGCGATAGCCAGCGTGAGAAGCGCGGCCGCCTCAATCAGGAGATCCGCGGCCTCGTCGAGCAGACCAACTCCGCGCTGCTCAACGAAAACGCCAACAAGGACAGTAAAGTCATCCCGACCCAGCGCGACCTGCTGGCCGGGATCGTCGCCAAGCACTACGCCCGGCAGCACCTGCTGCCCCACGATGTGGTGATGGCCCACGAGCGCGGCATGATCCACTATCATGACCTCGATTACTCGCCCTTCTTCCCGATGTTCAACTGCATGCTGATCGACCTGAAAGGCATGCTGACCCAGGGCTTTAAGATGGGCAACGCGGAGATCGAGCCGCCGAAGTCTATCTCTACCGCCACCGCGGTGACGGCGCAGATCATCGCCCAGGTCGCCAGCCATATTTACGGCGGCACCACCATCAACCGCATCGATGAAGTGCTGGCGCCGTTCGTCAGCGAAAGCTTCAAAAAGCATCGCAAAATCGCCGAAGAGTGGCAGATCCCGGATGCCGAAGGCTATGCCCGCGCCCGTACCGAAAAAGAGTGCTACGACGCCTTCCAGTCGCTGGAGTATGAGGTTAACACACTGCATACCGCCAACGGCCAGACGCCGTTCGTCACCTTCGGATTCGGCCTTGGCACCAGCTGGGAATCGCGGCTGATCCAGCAGTCGATTCTGCGCAACCGCATTGCCGGCCTCGGTAAAAATCGCAAAACCGCGGTGTTCCCGAAACTGGTGTTCGCGATCCGCGACGGCCTGAACCATAAGTTCGGTGACCCGAACTACGACATCAAACAGCTGGCGCTGGAGTGCGCCAGCAAGCGCATGTACCCGGATATCCTCAACTACGATCAGGTGGTGAAAGTCACCGGGTCGTTTAAAACGCCGATGGGCTGCCGCAGCTTCCTCGGGGTATGGGAAAACGAGAACGGCGAGCAGGTGCATGATGGACGCAATAACCTCGGCGTGATCAGTCTCAACCTGCCGCGCATCGCCCTGGAAGCGAAAGGCGATGAAGCCGCCTTCTGGGCGCTGCTGGACGAGCGCCTGCAGCTGGCGCGTAAAGCGCTGATGACCCGTATCGCCCGCCTGGAAGGAGTGAAGGCTCGCGTGGCGCCGATCCTGTATATGGAAGGCGCCTGCGGCGTGCGGCTGAAAGCCGACGACGACGTCTCCGAGATCTTCAAAAACGGCCGCGCGTCCATTTCTCTGGGCTATATCGGTATCCATGAAACCATCAATGCGCTGTACGGCAACCAGCATATGTACGACAGCGAGGCGCTGCGTGAGAAAGGCGTAGCCATCGTCCAGCGCCTGCGCGACGCCGTCGATTTGTGGAAGGAAGAAACCGGCTACGGCTTTAGCCTGTACAGCACGCCGAGCGAAAACCTGTGCGATCGCTTCTGCCGTCTCGACACCGCCGAGTTTGGCGTGGTGGAAGGGGTAACCGACAAAGGTTACTACACCAACAGCTTCCACCTCGACGTGGAGAAGAAGGTCAACCCGTACGATAAGATCGATTTCGAAGCGCCGTACCCGCCGCTGGCCAATGGGGGGTTCATTTGCTACGGCGAGTACCCGAATATCCAGCATAACCTCAAGGCGCTGGAAGACGTGTGGGATTACAGCTATCAGCACGTGCCGTACTACGGGACCAATACGCCGATCGATGAGTGCTACGAGTGCGGTTTTACCGGCGAGTTCGAGTGCACCAGCAAGGGCTTTACCTGCCCGAAATGCGGTAACCACGACGCCGCCCGCGTTTCCGTTACCCGCCGGGTGTGCGGTTATCTCGGCAGCCCGGACGCGCGGCCGTTCAACGCCGGCAAGCAGGAAGAAGTGAAGCGCCGCGTGAAGCACCTGGGCAATGGGCAGATTGGTTAAAGACCAATGCGCTTTTCCCGGATAGCGGCGCGCAGCGCCTTATCCGGGCTACTGTTTTGCACCGTCCGGTAGCCCGGGTAAGGCGGAACGCCGCAACCCGGGAAATGGCCGCATTCCTCCGTTTTCGCAAAGCAATTAGCGTCAGAGCAAGGCGGCAAACGAAGGAATCCCCAGGAGCGTACATTCAGTACGTGACTGGGGTGAGTGAGCGCAGCCAACGCCGCTCTGGCGTTAATTGAGAAGTGAAAATGAATTATCACCAGTACTACCCCGTCGACATCGTCAACGGCCCCGGCACCCGCTGCACCCTGTTTGTCTCCGGCTGCGTCCACGAGTGCCCCGGCTGCTACAACAAAAGCACCTGGCGGGTGAACTCCGGTATGCCGTTTACCGCTGAGATGGCCGACCGTATCATCGCCGACCTCAACGACACCCGCATCAAACGCCAGGGGCTTTCGCTCTCCGGCGGCGATCCGCTGCATCCGCAGAACGTCGCGGATATTTTAAAGCTGGTTCAGCGCGTGCGCGCCGAATGCCCCGGCAAAGATATCTGGGTCTGGACCGGCTATAAACTTGATGAGCTGAATGAGGCGCAAATGCAGGTGGTGAACCTGATTAACGTGCTGGTTGACGGTAAGTTTGTGCAGGATTTGAAAGATCCGGCGCTTATCTGGCGCGGCAGCAGCAACCAGGTCGTACATCATTTGCGATAGCGTTTAGAGCCGTTTATTCGCCTGATGATAAACGGCCGCTTTCTCTCTTTTGCCAATGGCAATAACGTAAACCACCACCACACTATCTCGTACTTGATACAACAACCGATAACCTGACGCCTTAAGCTTGATTTTGTAGCAATCCGGTAAATCGCTCAGCCTGGTCGACTCAATTCGCAGATTCTGCACAATCTGCTGGAGCTTATTTTTGAACTGTTTTTTGACCGTCTCGCCAGGCTTCTGCCATTCGCGCCAGGCTCGTGGATCAAACTCCAGTTCATAGGTCATCCAGACTCACCTTAACCCCTGGCCGTGGGTTTTCCAGCCGTTCGCGAACGGTGCGTAATAACGCCGCTTCGCCATCACTGATGGTCATACTTTTCACCGGCATGCGGCCATTTTCCGCAATGTATTGAAACAGCAGGCGTACCGCCTCCGTTGGTGTCATATCGAGTTTCTCCAGCACGGCATAAGCCTCTTTTTTGAGTTTATCGTCCAGTCGAACATTGAGCGTGGCCATTATGCCTCCGGAAAGGGGAATTTTGTAATGCAGTATAGCATTACATTTGAATTACACTCGAATCTGGAAAACGCCTCTCAAAACCGGCTGACGCACTCCATCGCCACCGTTTTAAACTCATCAAAGCTGCGGGTCGCGGCGAGGCGACTCATGGCGCGCTCGCGCAGGAAAGTCACGAAAATATCGTAGATCGCCATCGCCTCTTCATACTCGCGCTTGCTGATAGCGAGCAGGAAGATGAGATGGGCGGTTTCGTCGCCCCAGGCGATGCCCTGCGGGGCGATAACGGTATAAACCACCGTCTTTTTCGCCAGCAGCCCCAGGGAGTGCGGCAGCGCAATGCCATCCCCCAGCATGGTGCTGACGATCGCTTCACGTTCCACCACCGAAGCATGAAACTCCGCATCGACAAAGCCTTCCTCCAGCAGCTGCTGGCACAGCTCGGCGAACAGCGTTTGCTGATCCATCGGCTTATCGACCACCCGGAAGTGGGTGGCATCGAAGTACTTATTCAGCATCCACGGACGGGTACGGTCCACCAGCACCAGCTTGCCGATTTGATCCAGCTGATAGTCGGTGGGGAACGGCGCGATGGTCACCACCGGCTTGTCTTTTTCGCCAATCCGCACCGTTGAGATAACGAAATCCGCCTCGATCGCGTCCCGCTGTTCGTACTCGCGCTGGGAGATGGTAGCGGCGATCTCCAGCTGCGGATATTTACGCTGAAGGATCGCCTCGATCATCCGTACCATCGCATTGCTGGTATCGCACACCAGCAGCACCTGCGGCTGACGCTGGTAGCCGATGTTGTAGTGGCGCTCCAGCCCGACGCCGATATGCAGCACCAGAAAGCCGATTTCGTTTTCGCTGATGGTGTACGGAGTATATTTCCCCCAGCTGGAGACCGCGGCCAGGGTCATATCCCAGGCCATCGGGTAGTGCTGTTTGATGTTATCCAGCAGCGGATTGGGGATCATGATCTGGTAGCGCACCCGGGTGATCATGGTTTTAATGTGGGTCAGCAGATCGGCATGCAGCTGGGCGTCGTCCAGCAGGTTGTAATTATACTGGCTGTTAATGTAGCGCAGGATGTAATTGACCAGCGCTTCATCATCGTCGGCGCTGATAGTTTCCGGATCGACATCCTGCACCTGACGGGCCGCGATATGCACGCATAGCCACTCTTCTTCGGCGGGCGATAAAGGTTTCCCGGCCAGCCGCTGCAGCTCGCCCGTCAGCTCGCGCGCGGCGTCGCGGACGTTCTGCGCCACATCTTCAGCGCTGAAATCGGCCAGCGGGTAGCCTTCGCTGACGCGGCGCACCACCACCGCGCCATACAGGCAGACAAAGCGCTCGCCGGCGTCGGTGAGGCGAATATGATGCCGCGTGAGCGTCTCCTGCAGCACCGGCTCCAGCAGCGCTGGCACCTCCGCCGCAAAGGCCTCGGCGCCGATCGGCGGCGCGATATCGCCTTGCTGGGTCAGCTCCCACAGCAGGTCGGTCAGGCAGGCGCGAATTGACACCTCGCTGCCGAACAGCTTCATACCGTGGCGCGGGCGGGTTTCAAGAGTCAGCTGATAGCGCTGGAAGCGCTCGCGCACCTCAACCATGTCATTTTGCAGCGTGGCGCGGCTGACGAACCACTCATCCGCCAGATCTTCCAGCTTGATAGAGAACGCCGAGGTCAGGAAACGCACCAGCAGAAACGTGATGCGATCCTGGGCGGTACGCGGCACGTGCTGCGCCTTCGGCGCGGTCTCCTCCAGCGCCTGGAAACTCGTCGGATTATCTATCTTCAGCTGATAACCGCTGCCGCGGTTAAGGATAAACTGCGCGCCGTATTGCGCCAGCAGCGTATTCAGGGCGGTAATATCGGCGCGCACGGTACGGGTGGAAACCGACAGGCGTTGCGCCAGCTCATCCTGCGGCAGCGTTTCATTTCGCAGCAGGGTGAAGAGTTGCGCTAAGCGTTGGTTGGGAAATCGCATGTCAGTTCCTTGTAATTACGGCTCAGGGTTGGGCGGATATCACCATCTGCGATGGGCTACCGACCGGCGTATAGTCGGAGGCAAAGGTTAATTTGCCATCCTTCGGCGCCACGCTGAAGCGGGTAATATTATCGCTACGCTGGTTCATGACGTACAGCCACTGCCCCTGATTATCCAGCGTCAGGGTGCGGGGATAATCGCCACGCGTCCAGATATCTTCCTGGTGACTCAGGCTGCCGTCGGCCAGCACTGTGAAGTGGGCAATGCTGTTATGCAGGCGGTTGGCGACATATAGCTGTTTGCCATCGTTGCTCAACACAAGTCCGGCGGCAAAGCTGGTGCCTTTATACCCTTCCGGCAGCGCGGAGACAGTTTTGCCTTCACGCAGCAGGCCGCTTTGCTTATCCAGATGATAGAAGGTCAGCGTCGACGCTTCCTCATTAATCAGCCACAGGCCGTCGCCCTGTGGCGTAAAGACGAAGTGGCGCGGGCCGGCTCCCGGCGACGAGGCGGCGATAAACGGCGGATCGTTCGGCGTCAGCTTGCCGCTGGCGCTATCCAGCCGGTACTGATAGATCCGATCCAGCCCCAGATCGGTAGAGTAAACGTATTTCCCGCTGGGATCGGCGGCGATCATATGGGCATGCGGGCCGTTGTGATCGCTGATGGCGAAGCTGCCCTCGACGGCCGCCGCCGGGCGTTCGGCGCCTGCCGGGCCTTCATCCTGATGCCTGTCCACCGCCTCAGCCAGGCTACCATCTTCTTGCACCGGTAGCACGGCGATACTGCCGCTGACATAGTTAGCCACCAGCAGATGCTTACCGTCCGGCGTCAGGGAGAGATACACCGGCCCGGCGCCGCCGGAGGCGACCTGGTTGAGCGCGGTCAGCTCGCCGTTCTTTTCAATGCGCCACGCCTGCACCACGCCTTTTTCGACTTCACTGGCGGCATACAGCGTTTTGCCATCGCGCGACACGGTTAACTGCGCGACGTTCGGCAACGAGCTCACCAGCGTCTTATCGCGCAGGGCGCCGGTTTTGGCATCGACGGTAAAGCGATACAGACCTTCGCCATTGGGGTTATAGGTGCCTACCCAGGCATAGTGGGTTTGCGCGGCGCCCGCGGCGGCGGCAAACAGGGACAGTGAAGCGACAAGCAGATGACGAGCGACAGGCATAGCAACTCCTTGATGGTTCAGTGGGATAAGCTGCTCCTCACCCTTTGAGGGTGAGGGACAAGGGCACTACTTCACTAACTGTTTGGTCATCTCCAGCAGCTGGCGAACATCGGCCGGGCGGGTGTTGCCGCTGGCTTTATCGATAATCGAGCTGTAAATATGCGGGATGATTTTGCTTACCCCGGCATCGAGGGCGATTTTCAGGATCTCGCTGTAGTTTTCCAGATCGATACCGCCGGTCGGCTCGAGCCAGAAATCGTGCGCGGCGCAGGCTTTAGCGACGGCTTCAAACTCGGCGCGGTGCTTCAGGCCGCCCATCGGGAAGTATTTGATGGAGCTGCCGCCCATGTCTTTCAGCAGCGCGATGGCGGTTTCCAGCGGCACAATGCCATCCGCCGCGCCGCTGCTCAGCGGGCCGGTGGAGATCTTCACCATTCCCGGCGTACCGGTGGGAGAGACCAGGCCGTTGACCACCGTCTCGTTCTGCCCGAGCAGCGCGCGGCTGGTGGCCACGCCGGTGAAGACCTGGTTGACGTGCTGCGGCTGCACCTGGCGAGAAATCTCGCTCACCATCGCCGACTGGTTTGGATCGCCTGCCCCCAGCCCGACGGAGAGCGCGTTATCAATAAGCTTCGCGTAGTCGCGCATATCGGCCACCGCGCTGGCGACGTCCGGATAGTTTTTGGAGAGCACGCCGACCAGGACGTGACCTTCCGCCGCGTCGTAAATTTCACGGGCGTTGTCTTTGCTGCCCGCCAGGACGTTCAGGCACACGCGGTCACGGTAAAAGTTTGGGGTCAGTTTCATGCTTGTTTCTCCTTATTCAGAACTTCTGCGATGCGGCGAGCGACCACCGCCAGCTGCTCCGCGTTTACGCTGCGGACATCGGCTTCGATAATGCCTTCATTCGCTTTATAGCCGCGGAAGTAGATGGCGTATTCGCCCTGCTTCAGCGCGTTAACCAGATCGCCGGTCTTCACGCCGGTCGTGACTTCATCAAATTTAATTTCGGCGCGGGCGATATCGCGGCCCGCGCTGTCCCACACCACCCGCGCGGTCACGCCGTTAAGCGCGTTGAGCTGTTCGATAAACGGCGTCATCTTCGCCACCATCTGCTCGCCGCTCTCTTTGCTCGCCGTCAGGTAGTGTTCAATGGCGCAGGTCAGGCCGAGAATGCCCTCTTTACCCACTTTCATCGCCCGGCCAATCCCCATCGACAGCGCTTAACCCACTCGACGTACTGCGTTTTGCCGATCACCAGCCCGCTGGTCGGCCCTTCAATCGCTTTCGCGCCGCTGTAGATAACCAGGTCGGCGCCCATGCGGTAGTAGCACTGCAGATCTTCTTCCGCCGCCGCATCGACGATCAGCGGCAAGTTATGCTGGTGCGCCACTTCCGCGGCCTGCGCCACGTTGAGCATGCTTTTCTGCACGCAGTGGTGGGATTTGATATACAGAATTGCCGCGGTGCGCGGAGTGATCGCCGCCGCCAGCTGTTGGGCAGAACATTCGTTGGCGTAGCCCGCTTCCACCAGCTTACCGCCGCCCAACGCCACCATCGTGCCAACCGGCGCGCCGAAGTTGACGTTGTGGCCCTTCGGCAACACGATTTCGTTATTTTCAATCGGCGTAACGTGCAGGTTCTCCAGCAGCCAGTCGCTGTCTTTCACCAGCACCGCCGCTACCGACTGGGCAATCCCCGCCGATGCGCAGGAGACAACGGTCGCCCCTTCCACATCCAATAGTTTGGCGATGTACTCGCCGGTTTTATTCACCAGGTCTTTCATTTCAAAGTACTGGTTCATACCGGCCATCGCGGCTTCAACCACTTCCGGGCGCGGTGTGGAAACGCCCAGCGCCGTCATGCGGCCAGAAGTATTAATCACCTGTTTTAAATGGTATTTCTCAAAAATCGAAGGCATGTTCCGCGCTCCCTTGTTCGGTCAGATAGCCTTTGCCCGCGCGGATCGCGGCCAGCGGCACCAGAATGTTGTCAGCCTGCAGGCTCTCTTTTTCGGCATCCACCAGCAGCGAGGGCCGGTGCTCCAGGCGAAATAGCGTTAAATCGGCGTCGAAGCCCACTTCCAGCCGCCCTTTACGCGACAGGCGCAGCCCTTCTGCGGCGCTGACGGTCACGCAGTCAATCACCTGCGGCAGCGTCATGCCGATGGCGAGGAATTTCGACATCACCAGCGCCAGCGAGCGCACCGGGCCGTCGATCCGGTTGCGGCAGTAAATATCGGAGCTAATGGTGTGCGGCAGAATGCCCAGCGCAATCGCCCGCCGCGCCACCTCAAAGCTGAAGCTGGCGGTGCCATGGCCGACATCGAGACGCACGCCGCGCTGCAGAGCGCGAGTAATAGAGCTGCGCAGCTCGCCGGCAGGATTCAGAATGCGGTTCGGCTTGCCGTTATAGCAGTGGGTAATGATGTCGCCGCTGCTCAGCAGATCGGCGATTTCATCGAGGTTCGGCGGGTTATTGCCGATGTGCACCATCAGCGGCAGATCGTCGTTTTCCTGCTGAATGGCCTTGGCGCGCGCCAGCGGCGTAATGCCGTTTTCGCCAACGACGCTGCTGCTCATCCGCGCCTTCAGGCCGACGATAAAGTCGGGATAACGCTGCACCGCCTGCTTCACCGCGGCGGCGTCGATATTGGCCATATTGGCCAGCTCATTCTGCGCAATCAGCCCGACGCGGGAGATGTTGAGCAGCGCATAAACTTCCGTCGCCGCTTTACGGGTCAGTTGATAGAAGTCATCGACGTCGTCGGCGCCGGTGCTGCCGGCATCGATCACGGTGGTGACGCCGGTGGCGATGCCGACGCTATCCGGCTCATCGTGATAAATCGGTGAATTCGGGTAGCAGTGAACGTGAGAGTCAATCCAGCCAGCGCTGACGTAAACCTTGCCGTTCAGCTCAATGGTTTTACGGGAGGGCGCGCTAATCTCGCCCAGCGCCGCGATTTTCCCGTCCTGAATGGCGATATCAGTCAGGGTATCGTCGACGAGGCGCGCGCGGCGCAGGAGTAAATCAAACATAGCTATCTCCTGATGAAAAGAGTGTACGGATGGCGGCGTACCGCCTTATCCGGCCTACAAACCGCGCTGGCTTGTAGGCCCGATAAGCGCAGCGCCATCGGGCGCTTAGCTAATCGCCACCGGGAAGATGGAACCGAGGATCATCGCCCCGAGGATGGCGCCGCCGGTGATCGGTTTCTGCCAGATGTAGAACAGCAGTGCGCCAACCAGCGAGCCAATCCCGATAGGAATCGAGGCGGTCATTGCGCTGAGGATGATCAAGGGACCGAGGAAGCGGCCGGAGGCGTTACCGGCCCCCATCATCACGTCGGCGCCGTAGGTGGAATCGCTCTGGTTGATGGTGAACTTACGCGCCAGAATGATGATGTAGCCCACCGCCAGGCCGAGGACCAGGCCGGTGACCAGCGACGCGGCGAAGTTCGCCACCGGGAAGACAAAGCCCGCGCCGAGCAGCAGCGCCGGCACGCCAAGACCGATACCGGTCTGTATCGCGCCGCCGATATCGAGGATCCCTACCAGCGACCCTTCGATGATGCGGGCGAAAAGGAAGCTAGCGCCAAACGCCGCCACCGCGCCGTAAACGCCGGTATCAATCCCCGACTTCAGCATCGCCACGAAGGCCACTTCGTTAAAGGCGCCGATGCCGTACAGGTAGTACATGTGGGTCCCGGCGAAGACGCCGGAGGAGAGCAGGCCAACAAAGATCGGGAACGACCAGTCGGCATACCAAAAACCTTTATTCTGTTCCATTATCCGGCTCCCGTTACTTGCCGCTGAGTGAGTTGTGGATCATGTCCAGCCAGTTCGGCACGGTCAGATGGAAGGATTCGATCATCTTCATGTCGAAGCCACGGAAGAAGCCGCTGAGGACAAACAGCGCGACGATGGCCACCATCATCACTTTAGTCACCCGGTTCCAGCCGCTCTCTTCGACGCCTTTACCGATCAGGATCCCCAGCACCAGACCCGGTACGGCGTTACCCATAATCAGCTGCGCGGCGCCGCCGAAAATCGTCGCCCAGAAGCCTGATTTTTTACCGGCATCGATCGCCGCCAGCCAGAAGATCACCGGCATCACGGTGTTCACCAGCAGGTTTGCCGCCGGCACCAGTACCTTAACGGCGGTCACCTGCAGCGCTTCCGGTACGGACGAGGCGGTCAGGTTGAGGAAGGCGACGACAATCATGCCGATGATGCCGCAGGAGATGGCCATTTTTTTCGGATCGTGCAGCGTTTCGCCGACGTTACGATTTTTCAGCATCAGCGCCGCCGCGCCCCAGTTGGGTATAATGCGGTGGTCAACATCCTGGGTGAAGGAGCCTGCTGCAACGGAAGAGGCCCAGGCGTTAAAGAAGAAGCCAAGGCCAAAGGAGAAGTGGGAGGCCGGATCGCCCTCACAGGAATTCAGCTCGCCCAGGGTTCGAAACGCCCCCATCCCCTGCGTGGTGGGGGCATGAAACATGCGTGCCGCTCCGGCGCCCACGCCGACGCCGACCAGGCCGCCGATGATAAGCGATTTTATTAAAATTATCAGGAACATAGTCAGACCTTTTGCTAACAATCAGGTTTGCGTGACGAAATCCACTTTATCGAGATCGATGGCGGTCACGTTGACGGTGACGTCCAGCTCCACGCTTTAGGTCCGTCGTTCACGGCGCAAAAAGAAGAACAGAAACGCCTCTTTTCGTACCGCTTCGCGCGCATGAACAACCGTCACGTCCTGTGGCTCAATACGCAGTAGGATGCGCGAGGATGATTTCATCACCGCAGCCTGCACATGGTTCAGGGCATCGGCGAAGGCCCGTGATTTGCTTTCGCCTTTGCCGGCAACCCTCACCGTGGTGGTGAATTGCTCTTTCATACTTATGCGCCGTATTTCTTTTTCCAGGCTTCTACCAGCCGCTCGCCCAGCTCTTCTTTATCCATAAAGCCGAAGCCCAGCACGTTGCAGCCTTCGTTGATAGCGGTGACGCCCTCATCAATAGAGCGCATACCGTATTTTGCTTTGTAGCCGTATTTGGTCTGGGCGGTGATGGCGCCGGCGCCGCCGCTGCCGCAGAAGGAGATGCCGAAGGTGGCGTTTTCCGCTTTCATTATGTCGCCAAGCTTCATGTCGGCCGCAACGCCAGGGACGACCACAGCACGTGCGCCCGCTTTTTCAGCGCCTGCGGCGACTTTTTGGCCTTTACCCAGACGGTCGCCAATGACTACAGTGATTTGTTCCATGTTTTGCTCCTTACAGGTTATCTTTCGCGACTTCGAAGTGGACGGAGAGCAGCCAGGCCTCTTCATCAGGCAGGTTGCCGAACTGTGCGACCACTTCGCGGGCCAGCATCATTGAATCTTCAGAAATTTCTTCGAACAGACTGGCATCCACTTCCGGTAGCGGTTCGCCGCTGATTGACCGGTGGGCCATGGCCCGCACGTGGGAAGTCAGCATTTGCTCCTGAACGTCGTTAGGGACGATGTCGTGACGGCTTAACAGGGCGAATACCTGCTGTAACATCTTGTCAGCCAGGCGTTCGGTCTGCGCCGCCTGCTCCCCTACGTCGTTTATTACCGCTCCGTTATTCACTTGTGTTACCCCGCTGATGTCTCTGGAAATCAAGGTAGCGCCGGGGGACAGGAGTTTGTAGCGAGTTGTTTTCCACTTCGAAGTGGAAAGGGAGGCGGCAGGGGTGATCGACCCCACATATTCACAGGGAAAAGGTAAAAACGACGGCTATGGCGTGAGATGTATCACAACAATGAGCGTGGACAAGGCGCCCGCGGCAGCGGAAAGGCCGGAAAAAGAGAGTGGAAAAATGTGATATCGGTAGGCTTTCAGGTGGGAGGCATCGGCTGATGCCTCCCGAAAAGAACGGTTAGCGGTACTTCTTATGATAGGTATTGCGGGTGGTTTTAAACTCCTCCGCGGCGGCCTGCGCCTCTTTCACCTTGCCTTCGTTCGCCAGCTTCAGCGCACCGTCGATCTGGCCGATCAGAATATCCAGACCGTGACGGTAATCTTTCATCTCAGCGCTGTCGGCCGCTTTGCCTTCCAGCTTCGGCGGGGTCTCTTTCTGAGCATCGACCGCGGCGGTACGCATCTTATTCAGCGCCGCTTTCAGCTCGCCGGCGTCGGAGGTCTTCTGTACCACTTGCAGGTTTTCTGCCAGAGTGTCCATGTCTTCGCCCAGGTCGGCGAAGGCCGACGCTGAACCGAGCGCAAAAGCAGAGACAGCCAGCATCGCTAACAGTTTTTTACGCATTGCTCACTTCCTTTTTATTATTTAAGCAAACAGGTGTTATTGCCCGGCGATTTTCATCTCCGGCAGCAGCACAGAACCGCACTGAATGTTGCTGCGCGTTTCAATATCATCGCCAATGGTCACGATATTACGCCACATTTCTTTCAGATTTCCTGCAATGGTGATCTCACTGACAGGATATTGAATTTCGCCGTTTTCTACCCAGAAGCCGGATGCGCCGCGTGAGTAGTCGCCGGTGACGCCACTGACACCCTGCCCCATCAGTTCGGTAACCACAAGGCCGGTGCCCATCTCTTTAAGCATCTTTGCAAAACTCAGGCCGCGGCCGTTAATGCGCCAGTTGTGGATGCCCCCGGCGTGGCCGGTGCTTTTCATCCCCAGCTTGCGCGCTGAGTAATTGGTCAGCAGCCACTGGGTCAGCACGCCGTCTTTGACGATATCGCGACGTTCGGTGCGCACGCCTTCGCTGTCGAACGGCGTGGAGGCCAGCCCTTTCAGCAGGTGCGGATGCTCTTCAATGGTCAGCCACTCCGGCAAAATTTGTTTGCCCAGCGAATCGAGCAGGAAGGTCGATTTACGGTAGACCGCGCCGCCGGCAATCGCTCCGACCAGGTGGCCAAACAACCCGGTCGCCACTTCGTTGGCGAAAATAACCGGCGCCTTCATGGTCGACAGCTTACGCGGCGCCAGGCGTGACAGGGTGCGGCGGGCGCACTCTTCCCCGACCCATTCCGGGGACTGCAGATCCTCGATCGCCCGGCCAATGGTGTAGGCGTAGTCGCGCTCCATATCGCCGTCATCTTCCGCAATGACACAGCTGGAGAGGGAGTGGCGAGTCGAGCAGTAACTTTGCAGCATGCCATGGCTGTTGCCGAACACTTTGATGCCGTAGTGGCTGTTAAAGCTGCCGCCTTCGGTGTTGGTGATGCGTTTATCGGCCTTCAGGGCCGCTTGCTCCGCGCGGGCGGCCAGTTCGATAGCGTCGTCCGGGGAGACCTCCGCCGGGTGGAACAGGTCCAGATCCGGGGCGTCAAAGGCCAGCAGATCTTTATCGGCTACGCCGGCAAACGGGTCCGGGGAGGTATAGCGGGCGATATCCAGCGCCGCCTGCACGGTGCGGGCGATAGCGTCCGGGCTAAGATCGGTGGAGGAGGCGCTGCCCTTGCGGTTCTGATGGTAAACCGTGATGCCTAATGCCCCATCGCTGTTGAATTCTACATTCTCCACTTCGCCATAGCGGGTGCTGACGCCGATGCCCGTGGTTTTGCTGACGGAAACTTCCGCACCATCAGATTTACCTGCCGCCAGTTCCAGTGCCGTGGTAACGGCTTCTTCCAGCGTCTTACGCTGCTGTGCAACTTGAGAGATGACTTTCATTGCTAATGCCATAATGTAAGAAGGAGTTAACTGAAGTCTAACAGAGAACCGTTTTTCAGTGCGCGCCTTAACTGGTAACATTAGCCTCTTTTTTTAAGGAGCCTGAGATGACAAAGCAGCCCGAAGACTGGCTCGACGACGTGCCCGGTGATGACGTTGAAGATGAAGATGATGAAATCATCTGGGTCAGTAAGAGTGAAATTAAGCGCGACGCGGAAGAACTGAAGCGTCTTGGCGCGGAACTCGTTGACCTGGGGAAAAACGCGCTGGATAAAATTCCGCTGGATACCGACCTGCGCGACGCCATCGAACTCGCCCAGCGAATCAAAAAAGAGGGTCGCCGCCGCCAGCTACAGCTTATCGGCAAGATGCTGCGCAACCGCGATGTCGATCCGATTCGTCAGGCGCTGGACAAGCTGAAAAACCGTCACAACCAGCAGGTTGCGCTGTTCCACAAGCTGGAGCAGATCCGCGACCGACTGATTGACGACGGGGATGACGCCGTCGCTGAAGTGCTGAACCTGTGGCCAGATGCTGACCGTCAGCAGCTGCGTTCGCTGATCCGCAATGCGAAGAAAGAGAAAGAAGGCAACAAGCCGCCGAAATCGGCGCGCCTGATCTTCCAGTATCTGCGTGAACTGGCGGAAAACGAAGGCTAAGTCCCGCTGTTTTTGCCCGCAATAGTCTCCCGGATGGCGGCGCGCTGCGCCTTATCCGGGCTACGGTTCCCTATATCAAACGGTTACTCAACACCGTAGGCCCGCGCAAGCGCAGCGCCGCCGGGCAAGCTGTACCAGACCCCGTTCCCGTCGTCGTGCCGGATGGCGGCTACGCCTTATCCGGCCTACGGATCCCTGTATATCAAACGGTTATCCAACACCGTAGGCCCGCGCAAGCGCAGCGCCGCCGGGCAAGCTGTACCAGACTCCGTTCCCGTCATTGTGCCGGATGGCGGCTACGCCTTATCCGGCCTACAGAGCCCTGTATATCAAACGGTTACTCACACCGTAGGCCGGCGCAAGCGCAGCGCCGCCGGGCAAGCTGTACCAAACCCCGTTCCCGTCGTTATGCCGGATGGCGGCTACGCCTTATCCGGCCTACCTTCACCCCAGCTCTAAGGCTTGCGCCAGCAGGGGGATTCCCGTCGCATCGCCTGAGTCCCCTCATCCGCACAACGATGCGTTTGTTTATAGCCTGACTTATCAAGCTGAATCGTTAAAGCTAAAAACAATATAGATCACATATCCTGGTGATAAATACGTATTACTCAGCAAAATAATACGACTTTCATCTCATTTAACATCATAAAAACGGCCACTTTCTCACCAGGTGAGGCGCTTCACATTTTAATCACCCCCATGCCGGTAGATTTCACACGTCAATGACACAATCGATTCAGCAAAAAGGGGATAAAAATGAAAAAGACATTGGTTCTGACGACGATCGCCCTGCTGGTTTCCGGCTCGGCCGCGGCAAAAACATGGGTGCTGACGAACGCTGAAGAGGGGATGGATAAAGGAAACTGGCAGATCAACAGCGATCAGCTGAAGGTGAAAGATCATGCGTTCAGCATTGAGCAGAAAGTCCTGCACGGCGGTAAGCAGGAAGGCAGCAAAATCCTTACCATTCACAGTAAAGACGGCCTGACCATTACCTTGAGCCCGACACGCGGCATGAACTTACTGCGTATTGAGGGTTTCGGCAGCCGGATGGGCTGGGATTCGCCGGTTAAAGAGGTCGTCAACCCGGCGTTTATCAACCTGGAAAGCCGCAATGGCCTCGGCTGGCTGGAAGGATTCAACGAGATGATGGTCCGCTGCGGCTATGAATGGACCGGCCATCCGGTGACCGCGGACGGGCAAATTTATACCCTACACGGCAAGGCGGGCAACACTCCGGCCTCTCTGGTGGAGGTGGAGGTGGCCGACAGCGCGCCGTATGAAATCCGCATCCGCGGGCTGGTGAAAGAGAGCACCTTTAAAAAAGCCGATCTGCAGACCCTGACCGAACTGCGCTACGTCCCGGGCAGCAACAGCTTCAGCTTACATGACGTCTTAACCAACCATGCCGACTATCCGCATGATTATCAGATCATCTACCACAGCAACTTCGGCACCCCGATCCTCGAAGAAGGCGCGCGTTTCCTCGCCCCGATCTCCAGCATCAGCCCGTTCAATGATTACGCTAAGAGTGGGTTAAAAACCTGGCAAACCTATCAGGGACCGACCAAAGATTTTGACGAGATGGTATTTAATATTCAGCCGCTGGCCGATGAAAATCACCAGACCCTGGCCGCGGTGGTCAACAAAGCGGGCGATAAAGGGGCCTCTATTCAGTTTGATACCCGTCAGCTGCCGGTCCTGACGCTATGGAAAAACACCGATACCGTCAAGCAGGGCTATGTCACCGGTATCGAACCGGGGACCAGCTACGCCTATCCAGTCACCATTGAACGCGAACAAAAACGCGTGAAGCAGCTGCAGCCGGGCGCCAGCGCGCAGTTTGATCTAACCTACACCCTGCTGCACGACAGCGCCCAGGTAGCCGCCGTTGAGCAGAAAATCGCTAAGATTCAGGGCGATAACAAAGTCGCGGAGAACGAGACGCCGATCGCCAAAGAGTAACAGCGCCGCCAGTCGAATGCCCGGAGCGGTACGCCGAGCCGGGCTACTCCCGCCCCATCACCTCGTGCCCGAGATCCCGGGCAAACTGCTGATACTGCCGCTCATCGATCGGCTGCGGGTAGCTCAGCACCAGCAGCTCATGATCCGCAATGCCCTGATGATAGCTCGGGTGATGATGCGCCCAGGGATTAGCATGGAACCCCATCGACTGATAAAAGCGCAGCCGTTTATGGGCGATGGCCGTGGTTAGCGGATCGATTTCCAGAATGGTCAGCGGGGCGCGCGTCAGGATCTGCGCCAGCAGCTGTTTACCATAGCCGCGGGAGCGCAGCGTGTCGTCGATCGCCAGATGTTCGATATAACCGTAGCCGGCAAACTGCCAGCAGCCGCTGAGGCCGACAAAGACGCCTTCATCGAACCATGCTTCCAGCGCGTAGCGCGGGTGGCTCAGCGCCTGACGTTTGGCCTCGCTTTCGCGCTGCTCGTGCCACGGAAAGGCGCGCGCGTAAAGCGCGTCCAGCATGGCGAAATGGGGCGAGTCGGTAGAACGTACGCTTTCGCAGGTCAGCATCACACAATTCCTGGTAGCTAAAATAAAACTGCCCTCACGCGGAGGGCAGTTACCGGAGGCGTACGCGCTTATTCAGCCGCGGCCGCTTTTTGCGCCAGCTTATCCAGCAGCTTCTGATGAATACCGCCGAAGCCGCCGTTGCTCATCACCAGGATATGGTCGCCCGGGTGGGCGGTTTTGACCACCATCTCCGCCAGGGTATCGACGTCGGCGCTCCAGTGGGCCGGCTGGACGCAGGCTTCCGCCACTTCCGCCACCTGCCACGGAATATGCTGCGGCTGCAGGAGGAACACTTCATCGGCGCGGCCGAGAGACGGCGCCAGATCGTCCTTGCAGACGCCCATTTTCATGGTGTTAGAGCGCGGCTCCAGCACGGCGAGAATGCGCGCGGTACCGCCTACTTTACCGCGCAGCGCCTGCAGCGTGGCGAGGATTGCCGTCGGATGATGGGCGAAATCGTCATACACGGTGACGCCGTTGGCTTCGCCCCGCAGCTCCAGGCGACGGCGGGCGTTGATAAAGCTGCCCAGCGCGTTCGCGGCATCCGCCGGCAGCACGCCGACGTGACGCGCCGCGGCAATCGCCATCAGGCCGTTATGCATATTATGCTCGCCGACCAGCGCCCACTTCACTTCGCCGACCTTTTCGCCGTCGAGTAAGACTTCCCACTGCGAGGCGTCGGCGTTCAGTTTTTTCGCCTGCCAGTGGCCCTGCTCGCCCACCAGCTCCTGCTCGCTCCAGCAGCCCATCGCCATCACCTGCTTCAGGTTGATGTCGTTCTCCGGCAGGATAATTTTGCCTTTGCCCGGCACGATGCGCACCAGATGGTGGAATTGTTTCTGAATCGCCTTCAGGTCATCAAAGATGTCCGCGTGGTCGAACTCAAGGTTGTTGAGGATCAGCGTCCGCGGGCAGTAGTGAACAAACTTGGAGCGCTTGTCGAAGAAGGCGCAGTCATATTCGTCGGCTTCAATGACGAAGAACGGGCTGTCGCCCAGGCGCGCGGAGACGTCGAAATTGCCCGGAACGCCGCCAATCACGAACCCCGGTTTATAGCCGCAGGCTTCAAGGATCCAGGTCGCCATGCCGGCAGTGGTGGTTTTGCCGTGGGTCCCGGCGACGGCCAGCACCCAGCGATCGCGCAGCACGAAGTCGTGTAGCCACTGCGGGCCGGACATATAGGGAATATTATTTTCCAGCACCGCTTCAACGCACGGGTTGCCGCGAGTCATGGCGTTACCGATGATCACCAGGTCCGGCCGGGGCTCCAGCTGGCTGGGGTCATAGCCCTGAATTAAATCAATCCCCTGGTTTTCCAGCAGGGTGCTCATCGGCGGATAGACGTTAGCATCCGACCCCGTTACCTCATGACCGAGGGAGCGCGCCAGCATGGCCAGCCCCCCCATAAACGTGCCACAGATTCCTAAAATATGAATGCGCATTCGTCATTTCCTTTTCTTATCCGGGGCACATTTTACCCATATCCCGGGCCCTGGCGAAATGCATTTCAGGCGAATCTGTATTTTGCTGGCGCGATTCACCTGTGCGCACTTTTTTGATTCTTTGTTAAGATTGTTGCGTTCGTTTTACTCAACATAAAAATGCAGGGAACGAGTTATGAAAACGTTAGGTGAGTTTATTGTTGAAAAGCAGCACGAGTTCTCCCACGCCACCGGTGAGCTGACTGCTTTGTTGTCAGCAATAAAGTTGGGCGCCAAGATCATCCACCGCGATATCAACAAGGCCGGTCTGGTCGATATCCTGGGTGCCAGCGGTGCTGAAAACGTTCAGGGCGAGGTTCAGCAAAAACTCGATCTGTTCGCTAATGAAAAATTAAAAGCCGCACTGCGAGCACGCGATATTGTTGCCGGGATCGCCTCTGAAGAAGAAGATGAGATTGTCGTCTTCGAAGGGTGTGAACACGCCAAATACGTGGTGCTGATGGACCCTCTGGATGGCTCCTCTAACATCGACGTTAACGTCTCTGTCGGTACGATCTTCTCTATCTACCGTCGCGTGACGCCTGTCGGCACGCCGGTGACAGAAGAAGACTTCCTGCAGCCGGGCAACAAGCAGGTGGCCGCGGGCTATGTGGTCTACGGATCGTCGACGATGCTGGTGTATACCACCGGCTGCGGCGTTCATGCCTTCACCTACGACCCGTCCCTTGGCGTCTTCTGTCTATGCCAGGAGCGTATGCGCTTCCCGGAGAAGGGCAATACCTACTCCATCAACGAAGGCAACTACATCAAATTCCCGCAGGGCGTGAAGAAGTACATTAAGTACTGTCAGGAAGAGGACAAAGCGACTCAGCGTCCTTATACCTCTCGCTATATCGGCTCGCTGGTGGCGGACTTCCACCGCAACCTGCTGAAAGGCGGCATCTATCTCTATCCGAGCACCGCCAGCCACCCGGAAGGCAAGCTGCGCCTACTGTATGAATGCAACCCGATGGCCTTCCTCGCCGAACAGGCGGGCGGTAAGGCCAGCGACGGTAAAGAGCGTATTCTGGATATTATCCCGGAAAGCCTGCATCAGCGTCGCTCCTTCTTCGTCGGCAACAACCACATGGTAGAAGACGTCGAGAACTTTATTAAAGCGTTCCCGGACGCCTAAGCGCCCTGCCCGCTCCTCCCGCGCCTGCGGGAGGAGCATTTCTTAGCGACTCCCCGCCCCGCTCACCCGCGTCACCGCCGCATTCTGCCGATTTTCCCACAGCACGGTCAGCCCACGCTGCAGCGCGATAAAGATAAACAGCAAAATGCCGATGGCGATTTTCGTCCACCATGAGCTGAGGGTGCCGTCGAAGTTGATGTAGGTCTGAATCAGCCCCTGGATCGCCACCCCGAACAGCGTTCCCAGCACGGTACCGACGCCACCGCTTAGCAGCGTACCGCCGATCACCACCGAGGCAATCGCATCCAGCTCGACGCCGACGCCCGCCAGCGCATAGCCCGCCTGGGTATAAATGGAAAAGACGATCCCGGCCAGCGTCGCCAGTCCGGTGGAGAGCATATAGATACGGATCGTGGCGCTGCGAGTCGAAATCCCCATCAGATTCGCCGACATGGCGTTGCCGCCGATGGCATACACCTGGTTGCCAAAGCGGGTGCGATGGGCGACAAAAATACCGGCCACCACCACCAGCAGCATCAGCAGTCCCATGGCGCTGAGACGACCGCCGCCGGGAATGGTCCATGCCAGCCCGGACAGGGTGTCGTACACTGGGTGGTTAATCGGAATCGACTCCTCTGACACCAGATAGCTCACGCCGCGCAGGAAGAACATGCCGGCGAGGGTGATGATAAAGGCCGGGATCTTCAGGGCGTCAATCAGCAGCCCCATAAACGCGCCGAAGGCGCAGCCCATCACCAGCACCAGCGGAAAGGCCACCAGCGGCGAGATTCCCCAAAAGCCAATCGCTTTGGCGAGGAAGACGCCGGTAAAGGCGATCACCGACCCCACCGACAGATCGATCCCGCCGGAGAGGATCACGAAGGTCATGCCCACGGCGATGATCCCGAGGAAGGCGTTATCCGTCAGGATATTGCAGATCACCCGCGTTGAGGCAAAACCGGGGAACTGAGTCAGGCAGTAGAGGTAGCCCAGCACAAACACCGCAAGGGTGATCATCAATGGTAAATTACGTTTTATCATGGCCGCGTACCCCTTTCAGTAAACCGATAAAGCGCGGCGACTGGACAATCAGTACGCACAGCACCACCACCGCTTTCACCACCTGGTTGAGCTCCGGCGGGAAGCCGGAGAGCAAAATCCCGGTGTTCATTCCCTGGATAATCAGCGCCCCCACCACCGAGAGCAGCAGGTTAAAGCGCCCGCCCATCAGCGAGGCGCCGCCGATGACCACCGCCAGAATGGCGTCCAGCTCAAGCCATAGCCCGGCGTTATTGGCATCCGCGCCGCGGATGTCCGCCGCCACGATGATCCCGGCGATCGCCGCGCAGACGCCGCTCAGGACATAGGCCAGCATCACCACGATGCGGGTATTGACGCCGGCGTTTTTCGCCGCGCGGATGTTGATCCCTACCGCCTCAATAAACATGCCCAGCGCCGTTTTACGGGTAAACAGCCAGAACAGCAGCAGCGTAGCGGCGGCGACGATCACCGGCGTCGGAAACAGCAGAAACGATCCGCTGCCGAGCCACGCCAGGGCCGGGGAATCAAAGGTGACGATCTGCCCGGCGGTGATCAACTGCGCCACCCCGCGCCCGGCCACCATCAGGATCAGCGTCGCCACAAAGGGCTGGATCTTAAGGACCGCCACGAGGATGCCGTTCCACAATCCGGCCAGCGCGCCCGCGGCCAGCGCGGCCAACAGCACCACCGGCAGGCTGTGCCCGGCGACGGTCATCGAGGCGGCCGTCGCGCCGGCAATCGCCATCACCGCCCCTACCGACAGGTCGATGCCGCCGGTGGCGATCACCAGCGTCATGCCAATCGCCAGCAGCGCCACCGGCGCGGCGCGGTTGAGAATATCGATCGGGCTGCCAAACAGGCGGCCATCCTGGAGCACCACCTGATAAAAATGGGGCGCCACCAGGCTGTCTACCAGCAGAACCAGCAGCAGGGCAATAATCTGCGGGGTGCCCTTCGGCCAGGTGAAGCGTCGCTTCTCCGGGCCGGTTTGCGAAAGAGATCGAGGCATCATGGGTTACTCCTTATGCCGCAATAGCGTTCATGATCGCCGGAACAGAGAGCTCGGCGAGCGGGATCTCCGCCACTTGTCGGCGATCGCGCAGGATAATGACCCGATCGGCGTAACCCACCAGCTCCTCCAGTTCAGAAGAGATAACCAGCAGCGCCAGGCCATCGGCGCAGAGGGTTTCAATCAGGCGAATAATTTCCGCATGGGCGCCGACGTCGATGCCGCGGGTCGGCTCATCGAGGATCAGGAACTGCGGTTTGGTCAGCAGCCAGCGGGAGAGCAGCACCTTCTGCTGGTTGCCGCCGGAGAGAAACTCGATCGGCTGCTCGGCGCTCGGGGTACGGATCCCCAGCTGGCGAATAAAGCGCTCGGCGATCTCATTCTGCTCCCGGCGGGGGATCGGCCTCAGCCAGCCGCGCTGCGCCTGCAGGGCGAGAACGATATTTTCCCGCACCGAGGCAGCGGCGATAATGCCGTCGGTTTTGCGATCCTCCGGACAGAAGCCGATCCCGAGGCAGGACGCCTGATGCGGGGAGCGCAAGGTCTGAGGTTTGCCTTTGATCCACGCCTTCCCGCTGTCCGCCGTTTTAATGCCGAAGATCACCTCGGCGGTTTCCGTGCGTCCGGAACCCAGCAGGCCGGCGAGGCCTACAATTTCGCCCGGGCGGACCTGCAGGTCGAACGGGGCGATGGTTCCTTTTTTACCGTAGCCTTCAAACGCCGCTACCGGTTTATCGCTCAGCAGGGTACGGCCCGCCCGCTGCAGGGCATTGTGGTCCAGTTCGCGACCCAGCATCATTTTCACCAGCTCAATCTGCGGCAGCTCGCGGGTCTCACGGCAGCCGACGAAGCTGCCGTTACGCAGCACGGTGATGCGGTCGCTGACCGCATAGACCTGGTCGAGAAAATGGGTGACGAAGATCAGGCTGACGCCGTTATCCCTGAGCTGGCGCATCAGGGTGAACAGCATCTCCACCTCCTGGGTATCGAGGCTGGCGGTGGGCTCGTCGAGGATCAGCACCTTGGCCGACAGGTCGATGGCCCGACAGATAGCGACGATCTGCTGCATCGCCACCGAAAAGCGGTTCAGCGGCTCGCGCACGTCGAGGGAAAAGCCGTAGGAGGCCATCAGCGCCGTCGCCCTGGCCTCCATCTCTTTACGTCGCAGCAGACCAAACCGCCGCGGCTCACGGCCGATGAACAGGTTATCCGCCACCGACATATTAGGCAGCAGGTTCACTTCCTGGTAGACGGTGCCGATCCCCAGCTGCTGGGCATGGGCGGTATTTTTGGGCGAAATAGCCTGGCCTTCCAGCCAGATAGTGCCGCGATCGGCATGGTAAACGCCGGTCAGCGCTTTGATCAGCGTCGATTTTCCGGCGCCGTTTTCGCCCAACAGGGCCATGATTTCGCCGCGCCGCAGGCTAAAGTTGACGTTATCCAGCGCCTTAACGCCGGGGAAGAATTTACTAAGTCCTTCGGTGCGAAGGATCTCCTGGTGTGCCTCGGCGCTCATAATCGATGTCACCTTCAAATGATGTCAGGTTACCCCGGGTCGCGCTGGGCTTCCCGGGGTTTCTGGAACGCTGCTTTTTACCCTCTCCCACCGGGGAGAGGGATGGAATGAGGGGCTCCCCACTCAGTAGCCCATATTTTTCTTCTTCTCTAACTCTTCTTTCGCCGTATCCGGCAGATACAGCGTCGATTTGGTGATGGTCAGCTTCTCCGGCAGGGTGCCGTCTTTTTTATATTTCTCCAGCGCATCGAACGCCGGGCCGGCCATATTTGGCGTCAGCTCGACGCTGGCGTTGGCTTCTCCGGCGATCATCGCTTTATAGATATCCGGCACGCCGTCGATGGAGCCGGTCAGAATATCTTTGCCCGGCTTCAGACCAGCTTCTTTAATGGCCTGGATGGCGCCGATGGCCATATCGTCGTTATGAGCAAACACCATGCAGATGTTTTTGCCGTTATTCTCAGCTTTGATAAAGCTCTCCATGACCTCTTTCCCTTTACTGCGGGTGAAGTCGCCGGACTGGGAGCGGATAATTTTGATATTCGACGCTTTGGCAATCGCGTCGGCGAACCCTTTCTTACGATCGATGGCCACGCTGGCCCCAACGGTGCCCTGCAGTTCAACGACGTTACACGGCTTACCGTCGACGGTTTTCACCAGCCAGTCGCCAATCAGCTGGCCTTCCAGCACGTTGTTGGCGGTCACGGTGGTCATGTAGAGATCTTTATCTTTAACATCAATGGAACGGTCGAGGAGGAAAACCGGGATCTTGGCCTCTTTCGCCTCTTTCAGCACCGGTTCCCAGCCGGTGGCCACCACCGGCGCAATGAAGATCGCGTCGACCCCTTGAGCAATAAAGGAACGCACTGCTTTGATCTGGTTTTCCTGTTTTTGCTGACCATCAGCGATCTTCAGGGTGATACCGCGCTTGGCGGCCTCCTCTTTCGCGACGCTGGTTTCCGCCGCACGCCAGCCGGATTCAGAACCGACCTGCGAAAAACCTACGGTTAGCGGGGCAGCTATCGCCATAGACGACATAGCTGCGGAAACTGCTGTGACAAGAAGTAAGCGCTTCCACATAAGGGTATCCTCGTAGGGTTATTGTTGGTTAAAGTCTCACCTGCGGACAAACTATAGACAATCGGTGATGTAACTGAATGCGTTACATCACACTTCAAAAAAGTAAATGAGATGTTAATGATGGCCCTACTGCCCAGCGGAGAGCCGATAAGGCTTCGCAGGGAGCGCGGCTGTTGCGGTTTATGACGTTTTTTTAAGCAGTATGATAAATCAATCACATGCAATGAAAACGGTTACATAAATTTATTCATGATGTGGCTATGTTTATGGATTTTCATGTCATTATTACGCGAAAAATTCGGAGCACTCTGCGGCGATATCGGGAAAAAGAAGCGAAGACTTTCGATGTGAGTTGGCTATAATACCGAGCACTTGTTTGCCATACATTTTAAAGGAAACAGACATGAGCTTACTCAACGTACCTGCGGGCAAAGATCTGCCGGAAGACATCTACGTCGTGATCGAAATCCCGGCGAACGCAGATCCTATCAAATACGAAGTCGACAAAGAGAGCGGTGCACTGTTCGTTGACCGTTTCATGTCCACGGCAATGTTCTATCCGTGCAACTACGGCTACATCAACCACACCCTGTCCCTGGACGGCGACCCGGTTGACGTGCTGGTCCCGACTCCGTACCCGCTGCAGCCGGGCTCCGTGGTCCGCTGCCGTCCGGTTGGCGTTCTGAAGATGACCGACGAATCTGGTGAAGATGCGAAACTGGTTGCCGTACCGCACACCAAGCTGAGCAAAGAATACGATCACATCAACGATGTGAACGACCTGCCGGAACTGCTGAAAGCCCAGATCACTCATTTCTTTGAGCACTACAAAGATCTGGAAAAAGGCAAGTGGGTTAAAGTCGACGGTTGGGACAACGCGGAAGCGGCGAAAGCCGAAATCGTTGCCTCTTTCGAGCGCGCTAAGCAGAAGTAATTCTGTCTCAGGCAGGGTCATCCCCTGCCTGATTGCGGCACGGATAGCCGCGATAACACCATGGAGGGTGTCCCGTGAAAAGCATTCGCTATTTCACCCTTAACTTTTCTGGCTTCACGACCGCCGCCTGTGAAAAACAGGGGTATCTGCGTCTTATCGCCGGCGACCATGTCTTTTATACCGATAAACGCTATTTTAACGACCCCTCGCTTTTTGACCACCTGACGATCAATCAGCCTTTGCATCCTGGCGCCCGTAGCTATTGCTCGCGCTGACGATGCTGGCTTCCGTGAAGTGGATGGTGAAGGATTATCTTCCGCTCTGGTAAGAAGGTGGGCGCAGGAAAAAACAACGCCACCCGAAGGTGGCGCTGTCGTGGTTAATACTGGTCGCGATCCAACCAGTTGCCGTTCGCTATCAACGTACAACCCTCAACGGAACGTTGATAGACATACATCCATGCGCTGCCGTAAGGCGTCTGAATCAGGTGGCGCGCATACTCGCCCCCCTTGGTGCGCAGCGCATCCAGTTCGGCCAGCGTCGATGCATCAATACGATAAACTTCACCATGTACTGTGCCTTCGCCGGGCACCGCGCCTGGATAGTGGCCCAGGCTGTACAGCTGATAATCGTCGACACTATGAGCGCCCAGCCACTGGGCGTTGGTCATCCAGTGGCTGTTGCCTTGTTTGCGTCGTAAACTGCCGTAAACAAATATTCGCATTGCTAAAACTCAAACTGATAGAGCAAATCGAGCGCCTGGTCGATGCCAGACACCGCTTCCACATATAGCTTAGGCATCAGGCGATAACGTAAAGTCAGCGTCGCCAGGGAATCGAAGATACCGACCCCGTATTTTACCTGTAGACCCGGCAGTACATAGCCGCTGACCACCACCTGGGAAGAATCGCCTACCCCTTCGGTGTCCAACGCCAAGTTGCTTACGCCAAACGTCTCGCCGATTTTACCCACAACCTGACCACTTTGTGCAACCCCCATACCAATAAGCATTGAGGTCATCGCGGCGCTATCGCTCTGACCACTACTCAAACCCTGGCCGCGCAGCAGATAAGACAGCGCTTCCTGCTGGGACATAACCGGATCAGAGAAGATCTCCGCTTTCGGCTGATCGGCGGAGCCGGTGACGCGAACGCCGGCGATCACATCGTCTTCGGTGGCATCCGGGTTACGAATCGCTTCGATATTCAGCAACGGCTGATCCGGCGGACCGGAGAACAGCAGCTCCCCTTTGCGGACAATCAAGTCCTGACCATAGGCGTGGAAACGGCCGTCCGGAATATTAATCTGCCCGTTGAGGCCCAGCCCCTGCTTGTCCTGCGCCACTTTCAAATCACCGGTCAGACGCGCTTTCAGGCCGAAGGCTTCCAGACGAACGTTGTTGCCGACGTGAATGGTCAGGTTGCTGTTGATCGGGATGCTGGCGCTCTGCTGCTTAATCGGCTTGAGGTTTTTATCCAGCATCACTTCATCAGAGGAGACGCCGACCGCGCTCTCCGGCACCTCGTTGACCACGATCCGCGCCCAGGGCACATCCACTTTGCCGTCGAGATTGAACAGGCTTGGCGTGGCGGTAAACACCACATCCGGCGATACATCGAGACGCACCATCGGCGGCACCGTGATCCGCACCCGGCTGCCTTTCGCCGCAATTTGCGCCCGCCAGTTATCGATCTGCGTCCAGTCGGCGTTACCGCTGAGGGCGATTTGCCCCTGGCGGGTGTTCACCGTCCCCTGCAGGGTCGAGCGCGTGCCGTTGAAGTTCATCGCCAGCTGGCTCGGCTGCATATCAAACGGCATAAAGTTGCCGTCGATATCCACCCCGCTCAGCTGCATCTGGCCGAACAGCTGCGGACTTTTCACATTGCCGCCCAGACGCAGACGGGCGTTGAGCCTTCCCTCTGCCTTTTCACCACGAGCGAAAATCGGGTTGATCATCGCCAGCGAGAAGTTGCTGATATTGACGTTGCCGCCGAGGTTACGCCGCCCCTGCGGGTCGGTGACCTGCACCTGCCCATCCAGCTGACCGTTGTTGGTCAGGCGGATAAGCCAGCCCAGCTCGGCGCGATTGTTGTGCAGGTCGGCGCTGAGGTTCAGCGTATCGAACGCCACCGGCAACGGCGCGTCGTTGACGACCTGGGTCACCTTGACGTTGCGCCCGCTGAGGGTCACTTTGCCCTGCGGCAGTCCCTCTTTGGTGGTGTCCCAGCTCACATCGGCATTACCAGTAAACACGCCGCTGGCCTGGGTCGCCTCCGGCATAAACGGCTTGAGCATCGCCAGATCGAAGCGGTTGAGATTCACCCGCGCCCGTCCGCTGGCGCCCGCGTCAATGGTTTCAGGCACGCAGAGCTCGGCGTTCGGGTTGGTCCAGCAGTGTGGCCCGATGCTGATTTTCTGCTCCAGATTGCGATAGTCCAGCGCAATGCTGCGCGTCAGCGCTACCGGCCCCACCGGCGTCTGGAAGCGGGTATCGCTCAGTGAGCCCTTCCAGCGTTCGGCCTGACGATCGAAGCTACCTGCCAGCGCCAGCTGGCCGGAAACCGGATCGCCCTGCACGCGTAGCCGCAGCTCATGCTGTTTCTCTGTACCTTTGGCATTGAGCTGCACCAGGCTGATATTGACCCCCGGCTGGCTGATGCGATCCACCCGCACGTCCAGGTTACCGCCAATCTGATCGGTGGATTTCACATCCCCTTTGACGTTGACCTGGGCGATGGTCAGCTCCTGCCAGCGCAGCGCCCGGGCGGTGATGTCGGCCAGCAGCTGCGGCGCATCGACAGTGCCGCGCACTTTTACCAAGCCCTTCGCCGTCCCGCCGAGCCCCGGCAGCGCATTATCCAGGTGCGGCGCATCGATGGTGGCGTCGAGATTAAGATCCTTCACCCCCAGCTCGCCTTTGATATCAGCGCTGTTCGGGCCTAACGCCAGATGCAGTCCCGGGATTTTCCACTGCAGATAGCTGTTACCCTGCAGCGAGCCCGCCACATCCACTTTGTTCTGCTTCACGTTGCCGGTAATTTTCAGCTCCGGCACCGACATCTGCCAGCTGCCGCCGTACAGGCTGCCCTGGGTCTTGATCCGGCCGTTAAGCTTCGACGGCCAGTCCGGCACCTCTTTGGCGGTGTTGATGCCGTCGAGGGTCAGCTCGCCGCGCCAGCTGATCGCCTGCTGCCAGTCGAGCAGCGCCTTCAGCTCGGTTTTCCCTTCCAGGGCGTTGACCGTCAGCTTGTCGAGATTGATCTGCCGTTCATTACCTTTGGCGTTGAGGGCGATTTTCGCCGGCGGCAGCGATTGACCTTTCACCGCGGTGGAGAAGGCCAGCGCATAGTCGGTCATTTTGCCGCTGAACTTCAACTGGACATCGTCGGCCTGGAACTGCTTCTCGCCGCTGAACGGCCAGGCGAGCTGCTTACTCTTCAGCTCCATATTGAGCGGCAGCCCGGCCTCCGCCAGCTGCGCATCCGCGCGCAGCGTGGCCGCGACCGGCCCGCTTAAGTCCACTCCGACTTTGAGCGTTTTACGCACTTCGCCGCCCACCTTCAGCTGCACCTTCTCCCCTTTCATCGGGTCGACGTTCAGGGTTCCGGCGAGGGTAATGTCCACCGGCCAGTTATCCTGCAGCTGCGCGCTGCCCGAGGCGCTAACCTTGCCCTGATCGGAGTCGATATCAAGGGCGTCGAGCTTCATCTGGCCGTCGATACTGCTGACTTTCAGCAGCAGGTTATACACGGTGATATCGGTATCGCCGGTCAGGCGCAGCTGCTCGCCGCGGAACGCCTGAATATTGAGGTTCAGCGGCAGATGGACATCGGTCATTGCCGGCAGCACCGGCTGCGAGAAGAGGTCGGTCATCGTCTCGCCGAGCGGTTTTTCCTGCGGCTGCGGGTTGTCAATTTTCGGCTCAACCACCTGCTCCTGCGCCACTTTCGCCACCTTAGGCAGGGCGATCAGCAGCCCCTGCAGCGAGGTCGGCGTCAGGGTCAGATTTTTCTCCTGCCAGTTCAGGCCGGTGGAAAAGTCGCGTACGGAGACCGCGGTATCATCGATTTTGACGTTGACGTTATGCAGCGCGACGCGGCTGAGGGTAATCGGATAAGGAGTGGAGAGATTCAGCGGCCCGCTGTCCTCTTCCTCGACCGGCGCTGAGGGCGGCATCTTCTTGGTATCGACGGCGACGTAAATATCGCGCAGCGCGATGTCGTTTACGCACAGGCTGCTGTCCCACAGGCAGCGCAACCTGACGCTGAGGTGAAACTGACCGGCGGTCACCGCCACGCCGGGCTGTTCGTAGCGAACATTATCGAGGGTTAAATCACGCCAGCCACCGGTCACTTTGCCGATTTCCAGCCCCGGTACCCAGCGATCCGCCGCCTTGAACACCAGATGCAAGCCGGTGGTGGTCCCCACCAGGAACCCGACGGTGCCCAGCAGGAGCACCAACACGATTAAGACGCCGAGGCTTATCTTCTTCCATAAACTCATAATTCAGGCCCCAGACCGATGTAAAACTGTAAACCATGCTCTTCTTTGTCGCCGATCGGCCGGGCGATATCCAGCTTGATCGGCCCCACCGGCGACTGCCAGCGCACGCCCACCCCGGCGCCGGTTTTGAAATCGCTCTCGCGAATATCGCTGACCGCTTCGCCGCTATCGACAAACACGGCGCCCCACCATTTACCACTGACGTTGTACTGATACTCCAGCGAGCCGGTCGCCAGCTTCGAGGCCCCGATCAGCTTGTCGTCATCGTCCTTCGGCGAGATAGATTTGTATTTATAGCCGCGAATACTGCGATCGCCCCCGGCGAAAAAACGCAGATCTGGCGGCACCTTGTCAAAGTTGTCCGCTTCGATCCAGCCAAGGTTGCCGCGCACCACAAAGCGGTGGCGGTCATAGAGGGTACGGATCCAGACGTCCTGGGCCTGCATCACGATGAAGTTGATGTCCGAGCCCCACATGGTGTTGGAGTAATCCACCGAGTAGCGCTGGGAATCGCCCCAGGTAGGCATCAGGCCGCCGCGGGAGCGAGTGCGGTTCACCGAGACCCCAGGATAAATCAGCATGGTGGTGTTGGTGACGTTCGCCTGGGTAAAGTGATCCAGGCTCCAGCGCAGGTTAATCGCTCGCTGCCAGCCGCTCGACATCTCCCAGAAACGCGAGACCCCCAGGGTGGTAGAGTCGGCCTGGGTATCATTGAGGTCGGTACGCTTAAAACCGCCCTGCATCAGATAATACTGTTCGAGGGGGCTCTTCAGCAGTGGGACTTTATAGGTAAAGTCGAACTGCTGCTCCGGGGCGGAGAGGCTGACGCTGGAGGTCAGGCTGTGACCATACGAGTTGACCCATGGTTTTTTCCACGTGGCTTTCACCCGCGGACCGACGTCTGTGGAATAGCCGACCCCGGTTTCCACGGTGTTCTCTTTGCGAGGCGAGACAACGCCCTGCAGAGGCAGCACCTTGGTTTTCCGCGACTTAGCAAAATCAGGCGCCACCACCACCGAACTGAACCAGCCGGTCGCCGCCAGGCGGCGGTTTAGCTCGGCCAGGTCCTGCGAGGTGTAGTAGTCGCCCTCTTTAAACGGCACGAGGTTTTGCAGGTATTCATCGCGGATTTGCGAGCCAGAGAAAGTGACGTGGCCAAAGCGATAGCGTTCGCCGCTGTCGTAATCGATATCCCAGAACGCCTGATGACGGTCGAGGGAGACCCCGAGCTGGCTCTTAAGAAACTCGCTGTCAAAGTAGCCTTTGCGCAGGGCGACGCGGGTCAGCGAGCTCTTGAAGCCGTCGTAATCCCCGTGGTTGAGCACCGTCCCGATGGCCGGGCGCGTTTTCAGCAGAGCCAGGTAGTCGCTATCGGTGCGGGCGCCGCCGCGCAGAATCACCTCGGTTCCGCCAATGCGCACCGGTTCTCCCGGGGTCACTTTGGCGATCAGCACCTGACGTCCCCTTTTCGGCGGCGGACGCAAATCAAATTCAATCGTCGGCTCGTAATAACCCAGCGCTTTCAGACCTTCGCGAATGGCGTCATCGACGCGCGCGCGAAAGCGACGATCCGGCGTGACTTCATCGCTCTGGATGGTGGAAAGCTGGGCGCGAACGTTTTTCTCCAGCTCCCCGGATAATCCCTCAACCTGCAAACGCACATTCGCTGCGCTGGCGACCCCGCTGACCAGCAAAAGGCTGGTGACACATAACTGGCGGATTTTTAGCACATTTTCTCCTGAATATCCCTGTTTCCTCTACAGGAAACACTGGCGCCGCTCCACGGCTTAACAAAACCCTAACAACATAGGGTTGAAAAAGTGGCAATAACCCAAATAATTCTTATGTATTAATCTAGACGTATTACGCGTATTTATTGTGTTAAAAGACACGCTTCGTTACAACCTTAACGACGATTTCTGTATTGAGAGGCCAACCGTGAGTCTATTTGATAAAACGCATCTTGTCGCCCAGGCGGATGCGCTGCCTGGACGCAATACCCCCATGCCAGTGGCGACGCTCCACGCAGTTAACGGCCACTCGATGACCAACGTCCCGGCGGGGATGGAAGTGGCGCTGTTCGCCATGGGCTGCTTCTGGGGAGTTGAGCGCCTGTTCTGGCAATTGCCGGGGGTTTACAGCACCGCCGCAGGTTACACTGGCGGCTATACGCCCAATCCGACCTATCGCGAAGTATGCAGCGGCCAGACCGGTCACGCGGAAGCGGTACGCGTGGTTTATGATCCGCAGGTGATTAGCTATGAGCAGTTATTGCAGGTGTTCTGGGAAAATCACGACCCGGCGCAGGGTATGCGACAGGGTAACGACCACGGCACCCAGTACCGCTCGGCGATTTACCCGCTGACCCCGGAACAGACGGAGGCGGCAAAGGCCAGCCTCGCGCGCTTCCAGGCGGCGATGAACGACGCGCACGATACCCGTCACATCACCACCGAGATCGCCACCGCCAAACCGTTCTACTATGCCGAGGACGATCACCAGCAGTATCTGTATAAAAATCCGCACGGCTATTGCGGCATCGGCGGCATTGGCGTCTGCCTGCCGCCTCAGTAAGCGCGCATCGTCTGGCCGCGAGCGCGTATTAATCAGAAAAGACCGGGCCCGCAGGGAAGTGGGCCAGAAATGCCGTCACGGTTAACAACTCACGCAGAGACGGGAATGTTATCTCTTTTTCTGCCAACGCGTGGTCAAAGGCGATCAGCGAATCTATCCCACCCCGCCCGAATACGCCCCCTGCCCAGAGCATTCTTTGCGCCTGGTCACGCGCCCATGCGCTTTCACTACGCCAGGCAAGGATATGCAGCAGAGCCTGTAATAAAGAGGCGACGTGGGTACGCTGCTCTTTAACCAGCCGGCGGTAAACCGGCAGAGCAATGCTTCTTATCACATCAAAGCTCTCCCAGGCCGCATCATCTTTAAGCAGCTTTCCCGCCTCTTCGCACAGGCGGTTGTGAGTAAGAGTCTCTCTTTTTTCCACTGCCTTTCCAGCGGCCATCACCACCCCACCCAACAAATAGAGCGACTCGGGTAATAGCGGCAATACTATCCGCCGGTCCATGGCAAGCTGCTGTCCGGCATAAAGACAAGTCACTAATATTTTCTGCACATTGTACTGTTCGCTGAGGCTCTCAATGATGCCTAGCGCCGGTGTCAGGTGATTCACTAAATCAATCGCCCGTATCGACCTGAGAATAATATTGCTCTGTTCGGAGGTCTGTATTCTTTGGATATCCAGTAATACGGTTTCTTCCATTGTCTTATTCCTCTGTTACATCGCCAGCACGTACTTGAGCATCACCCCGGCGGCGATCGCCGAGCCGATCACCCCCGCCACGTTCGGGCCCATGGCGTGCATCAGCAGGAAGTTCTGCCCGTCCGCTTCCAGACCCACCTTGTTCGACACCCGCGCCGCCATCGGCACCGCCGACACCCCCGCCGAGCCGATTAGCGGGTTGATTTTGTGCCGGCTGAACACGTTCATCAGCTTCGCCATCAGCACCCCGGCGGCGGTCCCCACGCAGAAGGCGATCACCCCCAGCACCAGGATCCCCAGCGTCTGCGGCTGCAGGAACTTGTCCGCCACCAGCTTGGCCCCCACCGACAGCCCGAGGAAGATGGTGACGATGTTGATCAGCGCGTTCTGCACCGTATCGCTCAGCCGCTCCACCACGCCGCTCTCGCGCATCAGGTTGCCGAAGCAGAACATCCCAAGCAGCGGCGCGGCGTCCGGCAGCAGGAGCGCCACCAGCAGCAACAGCACCGCCGGGAAGAGGATCTTCTCCCGCTTACTCACCGTGCGCAGCTGCACCATGCGGATCTTCCGCTCCTTATCCGTGGTCAGCGCCTTCATGATCGGCGGCTGGATCAGCGGCACCAGCGCCATATAGGAGTAGGCCGCCACCGCGATGGCCCCCAGCAGCTCCGGCGCCAGCTTGCCCGACAGGTAAATCGCCGTCGGGCCGTCGGCGCCGCCGATGATGCCGATGGCCGCCGCCTGCGGCAGGGTGAAGCTGATGATGCCGAAGTAGTTCAGCGTCAGCGCCCCGAGCACGGTGGCGAAGATCCCGAACTGCGCCGCCGCCCCCAGCAGCAGGGTGCGCGGGTTAGCCAGCAGCGGGCCGAAATCGGTCATCGCCCCGACGCCCATAAAGATGACCAGCGGCGCGATGCCCGAGCCAATCGCCACCTTATAGAAGATGGCCAGCACCCCGGCGGAGTAGCTCATGTCCACCGCGAGGCTCTCCATCTGCCCCTGTACCGACGGCAGGGCCAGGGCCAGCGCCGCCTTAATGGCGTGGACGTCCGGCGCGCAGTGGAGCTTCGCGGCAATCACCGCCAGCTGCGCCGGGTCGTGGTGAGCCAGCAGGCTCTCCAGGGCGGTGAGCGCCAGCCCGGCCTCCGGGATATTGGAGAGCAGGCCGCCGAAGCCAATCGGCAGCAGCAGTAACGGCTCGAACTTCTTCGCAATCGCCAGCCAGAGCAGCAGCAGGCTGACCAGCAGCATGATGGCCTGGCCGGCGCCGAGGTGCATCAGCCCCATGCCCTGAATCAGGGCGTTCAGACTTTCCATTTCCGCTCCTCGTCCTTACGCCAGAGTCATCAGGGTGTCGCCGACCGCCACCGCGTCGCCGGCTTTCACCGCGATACCGCGCACGGTCCCGGCCTGCGCGGCGCGGATTTCGGTTTCCATCTTCATGGCTTCCAGAATCAGCAGCACCTCGCCTGCGGCCACCGTCTGGCCTTCGCTGGCCAGCACCTTCCAGATGGTGCCCGCCAGCGGGGCGGTCACCGGGGTGCCGGCGCCGGCCGGGGCGGCAGCCTGAACCGGTGCGGAAGACGGGGTGGCCGCCGTCAGCTGGCTGACGTCGCCGCCGTCGCTGACCTTGACCACAAAGGCTTTGCCTTCCACCTCCACGGTGTAGACGCCGGAGGCGGCAGGTTTTTCTGCTTTTGCCACTGGCTGCGCGGCTTCCGCCTGCGGTACCGGCTCAAAGGCCGCCGGGTTGTGGCGGTTTTCGAGGAACTTCAGGCCGATTTGCGGGAACAGTGCCACGGTGAGCACGTCGTCGATGGCGTTTTCGGCAAGCGTGATGCCCTTCTCCTGCGCCTGGCGTCTGACGTCGGCTTCCAGCTGCGCCAGCTCCGGCTTCAGCAGGTCGGCCGGGCGGCAGGTCACCGGGTCGGCGCCGTCGAGCACCCGCGCCTGCAGGGCGGCGTTCACCGGGGCCGGGGTGCGGCCGTACTCGCCCTTCAGGATACCGGCGGTCTCCTTCGCGATGGTTTTGTAGCGCTCGCCGCCCAGCACGTTGAGCACCGCCTGGGTGCCGACAATCTGCGAGGTCGGGGTCACCAGCGGGATGAAGCCGAGGTCCTCGCGCACGCGGGGGATTTCCGCCAGCACTTCATCCAGACGGTGGGCGGCGCTCTGCTGCTTCAGCTGGCTTTCGAGGTTGGTGAGCATCCCGCCCGGCACCTGGGCGACGAGGATACGGCTGTCGGTGCCCTTCAGCTGGCCTTCGAAGGCGTGGTACTTCTTACGCACCTCGCGGAAGTAGGCCGCGATGCTCTCCAGCCTGTGGATATTGAGGCCGGTGTCGTAGGGCGTGCCAGCGAGGGTGGCGACCAGCGCCTCGGTGGCCGGGTGGCCATAGGTGGCGCTCATCGAGGAGATGGCGGTATCGACGCCGTCGACCCCGGCTTCAATGGCCTTCAGCAGGGCCATCTCCGCCATCCCGGTGGTGGCGTGGCAGTGCAGGTGCAGGGTGACGTCATAGCGCTTCTTGATTTCACTGACCAGCTCAAAGGCGGCATGCGGGGTGAGGATGCCGGACATGTCCTTGATGGCGACGGAGTCAACGCCGGTCTCCAGCAGCTGTTCGGTGAGGTCGAGCCAGGTCTGCAGGGTGTGGGCCGGGCTGGTGGTGTACGAAAGCGTACCCTGGGCGTGGGCGCCGTGGCGGCGGACCGCCTGCAGGGCGGCCTGCATGTTGCGCGGGTCGTTCATGGCATCGAAGACGCGGAAGACGTCCATGCCGTTTTTGACGGCGCGCTCCACGAAGCGCTCCACCACGTCGTCGGCGTAGTGGCGGTAGCCGAGCAGGTTCTGGCCGCGGAGCAGCATCTGCAGCGGGGTCTTGGGCATCGTCTTTTTCAGCTCGCGCAGGCGGACCCACGGGTCCTCGCCGAGAAAGCGGATGCAGGCATCAAAGGTGGCGCCGCCCCAGCACTCAAGGGAGCGGTAGCCGACGTCGTCCAGCTGAGCGGCAACGGGCAGCATATCGTCGAGACGCAGACGGGTGGCGAACAGGGACTGGTGGGCGTCGCGCAGGACGACATCGGTAATGGCAACGGTCATGAATTCCTCCGTGAATTAAGGGTGAAGACGGCGATGGTGGTGAATGGCGGCGACAATCGCCGGCTTCAGGCGGGCGAAATCGTCGGCGGGCGCGACGGCGGCCGGCGCCGCTGCGGGGGCGGCGGGCGGCTCGGGAAACAGGCGGTTGACGGCGAGGGACATTCCCCGGATGGCAAAGATGAGCAGCAGCAGGAACACCAGCACAAAGCCCATGCCGAGAAACATCAGGGTGAAGCCTTCGCCTAACAGGATGGCATTAGTCATACCCCACCTCAAAACATGGAAGAAAGAGAGGACATAAATTTAGGTAAGGTGTTAATCAGGGCGACGAGAGTGAGTAACAAACAAAAGAGATAGCTGACCGCCATACATATTTGTAATAACCTTGGCGTCTTATATCCTTTATTAATATCCTTTCGCCACAGCAGCAGGCAGATAAACAGACCCGCGACAGGCGTCGACACCGCCGTTGCGACATTCGCTAAGTAAATTAACTGCACCGGAGATCCGCCGAAGCTAAAACAGATTAACCCCGCAATCACCAGCACTACCATGGATCCCCACTGGACCGCTTTACTCTCCAGCGCAGTAGATTTATTGAACCCCGAGTTAAGCAGGACAACCCCACGCTGAGTATTCCCCAGTAAAGATGAGAAACCCGCGCCCAATAATGCGATCCCCATAATGTATTTTGCCGCGCGTCCCATGCTTGGCGTTAATAAATCAGCCAACTGCGTCGGCGTATTGATTGATATTCCTTGAGGAAAAAGCACAATCGCCCCTACCAGAATAATAGCCCCACTGATCAGCAGCACACCGATAATATGGGCTACGGTATCCGCCACCATCACGCCATTAAAGAGATCATCTTTTTTCCATTTTTTCTCTTTGCCAAGGTAAGTACCGTAGATCCCGGTCGTCAGGGAGGCATTGGTACTGATAAAGCCCAGCGCGGTGACTAAACTCCCCGCAGGAAAGATCCAATGCGTTAATCCTTCCCCGCTGGCTTTCCAGTCTGGCCCCCCCGTTCCCACCAGTGTGATATAAAAGGCGATAATCATTGCCACAATACAAATAGTGATCCCTTTTTCGACTTTGGAATAAACGCCTTTAGAGAAATAGCAATAGATCATCACTGCAATCATAATTAACGCACCGAGCTTCCAGTCAATGCCGAAAACAAGGTTCATGCCGGCCCCGGTACCCGAGATATTCCCCATGGTAAAAAAAAGACAGGCTAAAAAAGTGGCCACGCCTACAAACCCCGCGGCGACTTTACCGTAATAGTGACGTATCGCCTCTATTGACGGCATCCCGGTGAGCATGGAGATACGATAGGTCGTCAACATAAACGTGATCCCCATAAAGGCAATGGGGATCAGCAGCCATAGTAGGGAATAGCCATAGTCCGCCCCTAACATCGACGCGGTGGTAATAGCGCCGGGGCCAATCACGACTCCGGTAAGCACAATCCCCGGACCGATGCGGCGAATTAATTGAGAGAAGGGAAGTCTTTCTATTTGTGCGGGTACAGCGGTAGATGTTTTTTCTAAATTACTCATGACAGCCTCATTATAGTATCTTTATAAAATATTATACGGCCACACTGATATACTGAATAAAACCTGACTATCCTTATTAAAACCAACCCGTATTCATAATGAATACGGGCTTGGTATTCAAATAATAAATTAAATAACCGCTTTTTTAATGCCTGCGGCACGGATAGCCGCTTTGATCTCTTCTTCTGCGCCCGGTTCCAGCGGCAACAGAGGTGACCGAACGGTAGCGTGTTCCAGAATGCCACGTTCAACCAGAGCATGTTTCAACGCCACGGTACCTTCCATATGCGAGCCGCGGTGATAAACGGCCTTAGTAACCGGCAGCAGACGGTCGTGAACCGCTTTGGCCTTCACATAATCCTGCGCTTTACCGGCCTCCAGCAGTTCCAGCAGGAGTTCAGGGGCAATATTGCCATATCCCACCAGGAAACCATCAATATCGAAGGCGGTATGCAGCAGGTATTCATCATGACAGCTGAGGATCTGTAAATCAGGGCGTTCGCGACGAATAACCGGAATTTCCGTATCCCAGCGGCGCATATTACGCACCCCATTTTTCATCGCAAAGACCCCCGGTTGCGCGGAAATATCCAGCATCGTTTCAAGGTTATAAGTGGCTTTAGTGACATCCGGATACTGGAAAAGAATAAGAGGCAATCCACTCTCTTCATATACCACGCGATAACGATCCTGAGGCGCCCCTTTTTGGTAGCCAAAACGCAGCCAACCGTGTGAAGGATATAGCAGACCTGCGGAGGCCCCGGCTTCCACGGCGCGCTGCGCTTCCAGCGCCGCCACTTCCGTCCCTTCGCCAGTAATCCCGGCGATGACCGGTACACGGCCGTCGGTTGAGTCAACAAAACTACGGATAACGTCAGCCTGTTCCTGCTGAGTCAGGAAGGTGCCCTCCCCGGCATGTCCCAGAACCACCAAGCCTTTCACGCCTTTTACGCTACCCAGCCAGGAACCTAAACGTTTGATGGCTTTATGATCGATACGTCCATCGCGGGTGAAAGGGGTAACCGGTGCTGGAACAATTCCACGCAAATCAAGTGCTTTCATGTTAACTCCTTACAAATTTCAACAGATAAAGATGATAAACTCTCTTTCTTGAAATCGATTGCAGGAACGATTGCAAGTGAATTGAAATGTCTTCCCTTTACTTCACAAGATCAAGGGGACTCCGCTAATAAATGCAATTGGAATCACAAAAATGGGCGGGTTAAACATTTATCAAGTTACATTACGTGATCTATTTCCCACATTGCGTCTGGCGCTCCTCTACGCCATTTAAGTTGCGTGGAAGAAATAACTACGAATACAATCGCAACTGAATTTAAACAGGAAATCGGTCATGGGAAATCAATCATCTCAAGAGCACAATGGAAGAACCATTACGATGCAGGATGTGGCTCGCGCCGCCGGCGTGAGTGTTTCAACTGTTTCGCGCGTGCTGGATGAACGTCTCCCCCCGTCCCGCAGCCCTTCGGCTGAAAAAATACGGGAAGCGGCGAAGCAGTTGGGCTACCGACGTGACTACGTGGCGTCCAGTTTGCGCCGTGGCGATACGGGCACGATAGGCGTTCTGGTCCCGAGATTGACCGATACCGTCACGGCGATGTTCTATGAAGCGGTCTCTCAGGCCGCCGCGCGTCAGGGCTATTTCACGGTGGTGGCAACCTGCGGCAACGATCCAGACACGGAAGAGCGCGCCACACAATCTTTGCTGGATCGCCGGGTCGATGGCCTGATCCTCTCCACCTGTCGCCTGGATGACCGCCTGCCTCAGCAATTGCGGGAGAAACAGATCAACCATGTTCTGGCGCTGCGTACCGACGGTATCAGCCCATCCGCTATTGGTGATGACGAACTGGGAGGCTATCTGGCAACCCGCCACTTACTGGATCTCGGTCATCGGGAAATCGGTATTATTGCCGGCCCCAATTTTTCATCGAGCACCTTAAACCGGCAAAAAGGATTTTTGCGTGCCATGCAGGAAGCGCAGGCCGAGGTGAATCCGCAATGGTGGCGAGATTCCGACTTTACCATTGTGGCCGGTGAAAACGCCGGTTATGAAATCCTGAATAGTCCGGCGCGCCCCAGCGCCATTTTCGCCGTCAATGATGACCTGGCGATCGGCGTGATGGCGGCTGCACACCGACTCGGGCTGGAGATAGGCCGCGACGTTTCACTGGTAGGCTATAACGACATTCCGTTAGTCAGTCGCCTGCCGATCCCTTTGACCTCCGTGAAGACACCGCTCGATCAGCTTGCCAGCCATGCCGTTGAATTGCTGCTAGGTCATCATGTGGAAAACCCCCAACGCTACTCTTTACCCACCCTGATTCCGCGCGCTTCCACGCGGCCTTATCGCTAAGCGGCGCACGTTCCCGACCCGAAGGCGTGCCAGGGCCGGGAACGTATTCAATATGGTTCCAGCAAATGTCAGCAGATATTGTTTCCTGCTCGTCAGGGCGAGATTTTATAGCGTAAACGTCATACCGATACGATATCGTGATTCTGAAATTTTATTTTTGCCATCATGGTAACCCTGTTTATCAAGGTAATCATATTCGATATAGGGACTAAACCAGTCATTCCATTTATAGCGTAGCGTTACGGCGTTTTCTGTCGCCGAAGATTTATCATTATTATATTTATAGTCATCGTTGACATGTCGATAGACCGTGCCTTGATACAGGGCACTCCATTGGGCATTAAATTTATAATTAACATATAAATCCAGGCGGTTGACGCTGTCGCGATGTGACTCGCCGACGCTATTAACCGTTTCGTAAGTGTTGTAGTCATAGCGATAACGTAGTCCAAAGGTGAGATCGGGAGTCGCTTTATAGTTAATACGAAAATAAGGCCGTAGCTGGGTGCCTTTACTGCTCCAGTGATAGATACCGCCTGGCTGCAAGGCCCATTTTTCCGCGAATGGCCAGCTATAGTTAACCTCGATTTCATTATAATCGACTGTACTGTCGCCAAAGGAGTGGGACGCATCCGTTTTATCTGTGCCATTTTTTCCCTGGTGGTTATTTTTGTTGTTTTTATTATCCATCTCCATACTCGCCCACCAGCCATTCTGCCACCCCTGACTCACCTTATAGCGAGATTCATAAGAGTGACTTCCCGCCCGATATCCTCCTCTGACATCGAAAGTCAGCGCGTGACCAGCGGCGGGTATCCCCAGGGCGACACATACTATCAAAGCTATTTTCTTATGCATATTTTATCCCTAAAATTAATCATTTTTAAATGAAACGGAAAATAATATGACGGTATTTAAATATTTTAAAAATGAATGTGAAATCGTTCGCGGTATCGTTTTCAAACGCGGTTATCATTCTATTACTGAAGTGAGGTGGTCAAGCCGCTAAAAATACCAATGCTATTCTCATCACACATTTCCCCCGGTTTTTATTCTGGCGTATGTATTTTTGTGATCCACTCCGCGCCCGTTATTACCGCGGCCGGGCGGCACTTTCCTCTGGCCGCACCTCGTTTTCCGGTGAAAATAACCAGGTGCGCCCTGTCCGCATAAGTACGCTTTTACTACGACCTCTAGTGGTGAGATAACCGTGTAATTAACAATGATTAATCAATGCTCTGGCGATTTTGCTGACTGTTACGCTATACTAGCCTCTGAAATTGCCCGCCTGCGTCTGTGGGCGGGTGTTCAAGTAGCTTCCTTATAGTTCGATCAACTTCCCTTCCGAGGATCTGGCCTCAACGGTCAGAAAAGATATGTTAAACAGTATTTTAGTAATACTCTGTCTGATAGCCGTCAGTGCGTTTTTTTCGATATCGGAAATTTCACTGGCCGCCTCACGTAAAATCAAACTGAAACTGCTGGCCGATGAAGGCAACGTCAACGCACAGCGGGTGCTGAAGATGCAGGAGAACCCGGGCACCTTCTTTACCGTCGTGCAGATTGGCCTCAACGCCGTCGCCATTCTTGGCGGTATTGTGGGCGACGCGGCTTTCTCACCGGCGTTTCATAGCCTGCTCAGCGGGTATTTGTCGCCGGAGCTCTCCGAGCAGCTGAGCTTCATCATCTCTTTTACCCTGGTCACCAGCTTGTTCATCCTGTTTGCTGACCTGACTCCGAAACGCATCGGTATGATTGCGCCCGAAACAGTGGCCCTGCGCATCATCAACCCGATGCGCTTCTGCCTGTTAGTCTTCCGCCCGCTGGTGTGGTTGTTTAACGGCATGGCCAACATGATCTTCCGCATCTTCAAACTGCCGATGGTGCGGAAAGACGATATCACTTCCGATGATATCTATGCCGTGGTCGAGGCCGGCGCGCTGGCCGGGGTGCTGCGCAAGCAGGAGCATGAGCTAATTGAGAACGTGTTCGAGCTGGAGTCCCGCACCGTTCCTTCCTCCATGACCCCGCGTGAAAGCGTCATTTGGTTTGATTTGCACGAAGACGAGCAGAGCCTGAAGAATAAAGTGGCCGAACATCCGCACTCGAAGTTCCTCGTCTGTAATGAAGATATCGACCACATTATCGGTTACGTCGATTCAAAAGATCTGCTGAACCGCGTGCTGGCGAACCAGAGCCTGGTGCTGACCGGCGGCGTACAGATCCGCAACACGTTGATCGTGCCGGACACCCTGACCCTGTCGGAAGCGCTGGAAAGCTTCAAAACCGCCGGGGAAGACTTCGCGGTGATCATGAATGAATACGCGCTGGTGGTCGGGATCATCACTCTCAACGACGTAATGACCACCCTGATGGGCGACCTCGTCGGCCAGGGGCTGGAAGAGCAGATTGTCGCCCGCGATGAAAACTCGTGGCTGATCGATGGCGGTACGCCGATTGATGACGTGATGCGCGTGCTGGATATCGACGAGTTCCCGCAGTCCGGGAATTACGAGACCATCGGCGGCTTTATGATGTTTATGCTGCGTAAAATCCCCAAACGCACCGACGCGGTGAAGTTCTCCGGCTATAAGTTTGAGGTCGTGGATATCGATAACTACCGTATCGACCAGCTGCTGGTGACCCGTATCGATAACAAGCCAACGGTGCTGGTGCCGAAGCAGGCGGAAACGGCGGAAAGCCAGAACGCCTGAGCGTAATCTTTTCTCTCTCCTAAGGGCGGATGACCATCCGCCCTTTTTTTATGGCTCGAATGTGAAGCGGCTCACGCCCCTCTGCCGATAGCAGATTACTCCTGCTCGATAGCGAAACGTTCATGACTCCCCGACGCGCAAAAAGGTAACGTTGCTCGCATCAACACGATCATATTCCTGAATAAAGGAAGCGAGGGTTACCATGATAACGTCAAATAAAAATTACTTTATCAGCTGTCTGTTTTTCCTGTTCTTCTTTATAGGTTGGGGATGCTGCTACCCTTATTTATCCCTGTGGTTGACGGAAACCATCGGTATTAACTACACAGACGTCGGCCTGGTTTATTCTTTCACCGCCATTGTCGCCGTCTGCGTTCAGCCATTATTCGGCTTCATCTCCGATAAACTGGTGTATCGTAAGAATCTGATGTGGATGCTGGCGATTATTATCACGTTATTCGCCCCTTACTGGATTTATGTCTTTGCTCCCCTGTTAAAAATAAATGTGTTCCTCGGCGCGCTGGCTGGCGGCCTTTATATTGGCATGGCCTACGGCGCAGGCTGCGGGGTTTGCGAAGCCTACATTGATAAAGTCAGCCGCGCCTCCGGTTTCGAATTTGGCCGGGCGCGGATGTTCGGCGGCATCGGCGCCGCAATCGGCACCTTTGCGGCAGGAAAACTCTACGGCATTGATCAGAATATGATTTTCTGGTTGGCCAGCGGCGCAGGCGTCTGCCTGCTGGTCATTGTCTGGAAAATGCAGATCAGCGCCCACCCTCAGCAGGGATTGCTGCCTGGCAAAGCCTCGCCGGTTACCCTCCGCGATGCCGTCTCGCTGTTAAAAATTAAAAAATTCTGGTTCTTCGCCCTCTATGTCATTGGCGTCGGGGCGGTCTATGAAACCTATGACCAGCAGTTCGCTATCTATTACAGCCATTTCTTTGAGAGTAAAGCCCGGGGTGCAGAAGTCTTCGGTTATTTAACCACGGGTCAAATTTTCCTTGATGCCATCGTGATGTTCTTTGCGCCATGGTTTGTGAATAAAATCGGCCCTAAAAATGCGCTGTTATACTGCGGGCTGATTATGAGCTTGCGTATTATCGGCTCCGCGTGGGCTATTGGCCCCGTCTCCATCAGTCTGATTAAACTCCTCCACGGTTTTGAAAGCTCAGTGCTACTTGTCGCGGCGTTAAAATATATTACGGCTAACTTTAATCCTCTGCTGTCAGCGACCGTTTACTTAATTGGCTTCCAATTTTCGAAAAGCTTTAGCTCTATTTTTCTCTCGACCGGTATCGGCCATATGTACCAGAGCATGGGCTTTACCAGTAGCTATATCGTACTCGGCGGTATCGCTCTGTGCTTCACGCTTATTTCTTTTATTACGCTGGATAAAGCACGTGTCTTCTCTTCACAACCGGTGCCCGCGAATTAATGTCAGGAGGTAGTGTGTATGTCTCATTTATTTTATGGCGTGGCGTATTACGATGAATATATGCCGGAAGATCGGCTGGCTAAGGATATCGCCTTAATGCGCGAAACCGGCATTAACGTGGTGCGTATTGCCGAGTCCACCTGGAGTACGCTGGAGCCTGAAGAGGGCCAGTATAATTTCTACCATATCGACCGGGTGCTGGAGGCGATGCATGAGGCCGGCATTGCGGTCATCGTAGGGACGCCCACCTACGCGGTCCCGGCCTGGCTGGCGGCGAAACATCCCGATATTCTGGTCACCACCGTCGCGGGGCAGCAAAAATATGGTCCGCGGCAGATCATGGATATCGTCAACCCGACCTTTCGCCGCTATGCCGAAAAAATTATCCGCACGCTGATGGCCCATGTGCAACACCATCCGGCGATTATCGGCTGGCAACTGGATAACGAAACCAAGCATTACGACAATATTGGCCGCTATATGCAGGAGGGCTTCGTGCGCAGCCTGCAGGAGAAATATCCTGACCTCCGGCAGCTGAATCACGATTTCGGCCTGGATTACTGGAGCAACCGCATTGACCGCTGGCAGGATTTTCCGCCGGTGGAAAACACCATCAACGCCAGCCTCGCCTGCGCCTTCTCCCGCTATCAGCGTCAGCAGGTCACCGAGTATCTGGCCTGGCAGGCGGCCATCGTTCGGGAATACGCCCAGCCGCACCAGTTCGTCACCCACAACTTCGATTTCGAATGGCGCGGTTACTCTTACGGCGTGCAGCCGCGGGTCGACCATTTTGCGGCGGCGCAGGCGCTGGATATCGCCGGCGTCGATATCTATCACCCGAGTCAGGCACACCTGACCGGACGGGAAATCGCCTTTGGCGGCGCCATCACCCGCTCGCTTAAGCCGGGCCAGAACTACTTCGTGCTGGAAACCCAGGCTCAGGGCTTCGCCCAGTGGACCCCCTTCCCGGGCCAGCTACGCCTGCAGGCATTCAGCCATATCGCCTCCGGCGCCGCCATGGTCTCCTACTGGCACTGGCATTCGATTCATAACGCCTTTGAAACCTACTGGAAGGGGCTGCTCAGCCACGACTTCTCGCGCAACCCAACCTGGCAGGAAGCTACCACCATCGGCGCCGATTTCGCCCGCCTGTCCCCGCAGCTGGCGGAGCTGAAGGCCGAAAATGACGTCGCGTTGCTAATAAGTAATGAGGCGATGGACGCTCTCAATCACTTCCTTCCCGGCGACGCCAGGGGCAACATTTATAACGATATCTTCCGCCGCTTCCACGATGCGCTGTATGACCACAATATCAGCCTCGACATCATCCACGATGTGAACGAGGAAACCTCGCGCTACCGGGTGCTGATCGTTCCTGGTCTGTACGCCGCCGATGAGGGCCTGCTAACGCGGATTAACGACTATATCGCCCGGGGCGGCAGAGCGCTGATCGGCTTTAAATCAGGCTTTAGCGATGAAAACGTCAAGGTGCGCAGCAGCGCGCAGCCGGGGGTTTTGCGCCAGAGCTGCGGCGTCAGCTACAGCCAGTTCACCCTGCCGGAAGAGACGACGGTAAGCTCTTGCTGCGCAGAGATTGATTGCCGCAATGACAATCAGGCTGAGCTGTGGATAGAATTGCTGACGCCCGATGACGGGACCCGCACCCTGCTGCGCTATCAGCACCCGGCATGGGGCGAATACGCCGCCGCAACGGAGGCGGATTACGGTCAGGGTCGCGCCCTGTACGTTGGCTTTCTGCCGCAGAAGGGCCTGATTAGCCAGCTGTTTGATGTCCTGACGGCGGATCTCACGCTGAACTCGCGAACTTCCGCCTATCGCTATCCGTTAGTGGTTAAAAAGATGCGTAACCGCGCCGGAAATAATATCCACTTCCTGTTCAATTACTCCGGCGAGGCGATGGATGTTGTCAGCGAGACCCTGGGTACCGCGCTGCTGAGCGGGGAGACAGTATACGTCGGCCAGCCGTTGCGCCTCAGGGCCTGGGAATTTACTATCATCGAAAGCTAACGACGCGGCGGCGCTCAGGTGGAAGAGAGAATGGAACTGGATATCAATGAGCTACTCAATTTCTCGCCATTGATGAAGACCTTTACCTTCAATGCCTGGGTCGTCGCAGGCTTCACGCCGATTACCCGCGGCTCCACGCTGGACTACTACATTAATCGCCCGCAGGGGATGAAAGGTTACATCATTAATCTGACCCTGCGCGGCCAGGCGCGGGCGAAAGCGGGCGATGGCTTCCTGCTGTGCCGGGAAAACGATCTGTTGCTGTTTCCTCCCGGCGTGCCCCATCATTACGGCAGGGACGAACACAGCGAGTACTGGGACCATCTGTGGATCTACTTTATCCCCCGCCCCTACTGGATAGACTGGCTGAAGTGGGACCAAACCACCCACGGTATCGGCAAAACAACCATTAACGATCCCGACCAGCTCCAGCAACTGCGCGATCTGTTCTACGAAGTGATACGCCACCACTCTGCGTCCGTACCGCTGTCAGAAGCGCTGGCAATGAACGCGCTGGAGAGATTAATTCTCCGCTGTTTTCAACAGCAACCCATTAGCAACCGCCATGCCCACGACCCTCGGATTAACGCCATCTGCGACTATCTTAACGCCCACATTGCACAGGAGGTAAAAATCGAGACTCTGGCGGCGATGGTGTTTATCTCCCCTTCACGTCTGGCGCACCTTTTCAAAAATGAACTGGGGCAAACGGTCTATGCGTGGCGGGAAACGCAGCGCATCAACCGCGCCAGGTGGCTTATTCAGAGCACTTCGCTCCCACTTAACAAAATTGCTTTATCGGTGGGCTACAGCGATCCGGTCTATTTCACCCGCTTGTTTCGTAAACATAACGGCATCCCACCGGGCGAATATCGCAAACGCTATGCGGAAATGAAGGGCTAAAAACATCAACGGCTCCCATCGGGAGCCGTCTTTTACCTACTACGTACTGCTACGTGCCAGGCTATGCCATCTCAGTTTGCAGACGCAACACCTGACGATTGACTTCGGACATCACTGACAGATGCAGCTTGTCCTTGACCTTCGGGATAAGGATTTTGCCCTTATCAAATTCAAATGCGCCAACGTCCTTGATGTACAACCGTCCACGAAACAGGATCTTCACGTACTTCGCCACTTGCAGCGGATTGTAGCGTTGGAAAATTTTCATTCTTCTCTCCTGCCAGGGTTACGCTCTTGTGGTGCCACAGTTAGCCCACGTCTTGGGAGCGCAAATTTTAATGCCCTAAAACTATAGTCCAGAATCTCAGAGGGACCCAGTATGTATAAGTTTATTTACCCTTTGATGACAATAATTCAGAATTTTCGTTTCAGACATACGATGAAGTAAGTATAAGTCGCCGTTTTACGACTAATTTGTGCGTCAACACGCAAACTGGCATCCTCATTGCGGGTAATCACCGTCAATCGCACTTATGATTAAACGAGACCAAGTGGTCGGATCACCTGCATAAAAATGATTAAGGATTGCGCATGACCCTACGTAGCATACTGGCCGCCTCGTTACTGCTTCTCCCGCTGCTGGCCACAGCGCATAACTTCGTCGACGGCCAGCGCGTGGCGCCCGTTGGCGTCGCGGATCGGGGAGAGCTTATTCTGGATAAGGATAAGTTTAGCTATAAAAACTGGAATAGCGCCCAGCTGGCGGGAAAAGTGCGCGTGGTCCAGCACATCGCCGGACGCTCGTCAGCAAAAGAGAAGAATGCCAACCTGATCGAGGCGATTAAAGCGGCGGGCTTCCCGCACGATCGCTATCAGACCACCACCATTGTAAACACTGACGACGCCATCCCGGGCACCGGGATGTTTGTACGTAACAGCATTGAAAGTAATAAAAAGCTCTTCCCATGGTCGCAATTTATCGTCGACAGCAATGGCCTGGTGCGGAAAGCCTGGCAGCTGGACGAGAAGAGCTCAGCGATCGTGGTGCTGGATAAGAACGGGCGTGTGCAGTGGGCTAAAGACGGCGCCCTCACCCAACAAGAGGTGCAGCAGGTGATCGACCTGCTGCATAAATTGCTTAATAAATAGAGACCCGGAAGCCGGGGTTAAGGAAGGATTCACGCGGCGTGTAGTCGAGGGTTTTCCCCTGCCAGTCGTGAACATGCGCCCCGGCGGCCACCGCGACCGCATGGCCGGCGGCGGTGTCCCAGGTGCTGGTCGGCCCGAAGCGCGGATAGAGCTGGGCCTGACCTTCCGCCACCAGGCAGAATTTCAGCGACGAACCGATTGAGGTGGTCTGGTGTTCGCCAAGTTGCTCAAGATACTCCTGCAGCTCCGGATCGTTGCTATGGGAGCGGCTAATCACCACCAGCGGCGGACGGGCATCGCGGACCTGGATCTGCTTGCGTACGCCGCACTCTTCTTTCCAGGCTTTGCCATTTTGCGCGCTGTACATCACCTTCATCACCGGCGCATAGACAACGCCCAGCGTCGGCTTGCCGTTTTCAATCAGCGCGATATTGACGGTGAATTCGCCGTTACGCTTAATAAACTCTTTGGTGCCGTCCAGCGGGTCGACCAACCAGTAGCGCTGCCAGTGCTGGCGCACTTCCCAGGACGGCGGGTCCTCCTCGGAGAGGATCGGGGTATCCGGATCCAGCGCCTGCAGGCCGCTGACAATGACTTTATGCGCTGCGATATCCGCCGCCGTGACCGGAGAATCATCTTTCTTGCTGGCGACGTTGATCGGCTGGTTTCCATCGTAGACTTCCATGATGGCATCGCCCGCATTCCGTGCAAGCTGACATACTTGTTCTAACATTCTCCACCTCGTCTGGTTACAGTGGCGTTAACTCGTTGTTTTATTTATATCGCATCACCGCGAGTTCCGCTATCTGTGATAACGATGGCGGTTTCTCTGCCCGCTTTTCTGGCAAGATTCACATTTCTGTAAGCAACAGAATATAAATACATTTTCTTCTGTGCTATCGCTCATAAAAAAGGACGCCTCTGATGATTAAGTTTAGCGCAACGCTCCTGGCCACGCTGATCGCCGCCAGCGTCAACGCCGCGACGGTCGACCTGCGGATCATGGAAACCACCGATCTGCACAGCAATATGATGGACTTCGACTATTACAAAGATGCCGCCACGGAGAAATTCGGCCTGGTGCGTACCGCCAGCCTGATCGAACAGGCGCGGGCAGAAGTTAAAAACAGCGTGCTGGTGGATAACGGGGATGTGATCCAGGGGAGCCCGTTAGGCGACTATATGGCGGCAAAAGGGCTCAAAGAGGGCGATGTACATCCGGTGTATAAGGCGATGAACACCCTGAATTACGCCGTCGGCAATCTGGGCAACCATGAGTTCAATTACGGTCTCGACTTCCTGCACAAGGCGCTGGCCGGGGCGAAGTTCCCCTACGTGAACGCCAATATCATCGATGCCAAAACCGGAAAACCGATGTTTACGCCGTACCTGATCCAGGATACCCGGGTCGTGGACAGCGACGGTCAAATCCACACCCTGCGCATCGGCTATATCGGCTTTGTGCCGCCGCAGATCATGACCTGGGATAAAGCCAATCTTAACGGCAAAGTGACGGTCAATGACATTACCGAAACCGCGCGCAAATATATCCCGGAGATGCGGGCGAAAGGGGCTGATGTGGTTGTAGTGGTCGCTCACTCCGGCCTCTCCGCCGACCCGTATCAGGCGATGGCCGAGAATTCGGTTTACTACTTAAGCCAGGTGCCCGGCGTGGACGCCATTATGTTCGGCCATGCCCACGCGGTGTTCCCGGGTAAAGACTTCGCCAACATCAAAGGCGCGGATATCGCCAAAGGGACGCTGAACGGCGTACCGGCGGTGATGCCGGGAATGTGGGGCGATCATCTCGGGGTGGTCGATCTGGTGCTAAATAACGACAGCGGTAAATGGCAGGTAACTCAGAGTAAAGCGGAAGCGCGGCCAATCTATGACGCGGTGGCGAAGAAATCACTGGCGGCCGAAGATGGCAAGCTGGTGGCGGTGCTGAAAGCCGATCATGACGCCACTCGCGAATTCGTCAGCAAGCCGATCGGCAAGTCCGCCGACAACATGTACAGCTATCTGGCGCTGGTGCAGGACGACCCGACGGTGCAGGTGGTCAACATGGCGCAGAAAGCCTACGTCGAACACTATATTCAGGGCGACCCGGATCTGGCGAAGCTGCCGGTGCTCTCCGCCGCCGCGCCGTTTAAAGTCGGCGGGCGTAAAAACGATCCGGCGAGCTTTGTCGAAGTGGAGAAAGGCCAGCTCACCTTCCGCAATGCCGCCGACCTCTATCTCTACCCCAACACCCTGGTGGTGATGAAGGTCAGCGGGAAAGAGGTTAAGGAGTGGCTGGAATGCTCTGCCGGACAGTTTAACCAGATCGATCCCGCCAGCAGCAAGCCGCAGTCGCTGATCAACTGGGACGGCTTCCGCACCTACAACTTCGACGTCATTGACGGGGTGAACTACCAGATCGACGTCACTCAGCCGGCCCGCTACGACGGCGAATGTCAGATGATCCATCCGCAGGCAGAGCGTATTAAGCACCTGACCTTCAATGGAAAACCGGTTGATCCGCAGGCTACTTTCCTGGTCGCGACCAATAACTATCGCGCTTACGGCGGCAAATTCGCCGGCACCGGTGAGAGCCATATCGCCTTCGCCTCACCGGATGAAAACCGTTCGGTGCTGGCGGCGTGGATTGGCGCGCAATCGAAGAAGGAAGGCGCGATCCATCCGGCGGCGGATAACAACTGGCGTCTGGCGCCGATCCACAGCAACACGCCGTTGGATATTCGTTTTGAGACCTCGCCTGGCGATAAAGCCGCGGCGTTTATCAAAGAGAAAGCGCAGTATCCAATGCGCCAGGTGGCCACCGATGATATCGGCTTCGCCATTTATCAGCTGGATTTGAGCAAGTAATGCCTGTTCCCCGGTGGCGTTGCGCTTACCGGGGCTACAGGGAGTGATACATTTTCACTCCCCGTGGTTAGCCAGCACCGAGGGCAGATTAACCTCGATCCAGTCCGCCAGGGCAGCCACCTTCTCGCTCACCTGCAGGCCGAGCGGCGTCAGGCTATATTCAACGTGCGGGGGCACCACCGGATAAGAGACGCGGTCGATAAAACCATCCTGCTCCAGCGCCTGCAGCGACTGCGCCAGCATCTTTTCGCTGACCCCGCCCATCTTACGGCGCAGATCGCTGAAACGGTGGGTTCCCTCGCGCAGCGCCACCAGAATCAACACGCCCCAGCGGCTGGTGACATGTTTAAGCACATCGCGCGACGGGCACTGTTCCGCAAACAAATTGCCGGTGCGCAGTTTCTCGCTCAGCGTCGGTTCGGCCATTTCACACTTACCTTTTTGTACGTACTTACTAAAAGTTAGTTAAGGTGGTAGCTTACCACAACTGCCAATAAACACGAAGGAGAAGACCCATGATCGCTCTTACCGGTGCCACCGGCCAGCTTGGTCACTACGTTCTGCAAGACCTGCTTAACACCGTCCCTGCCAGCCAGATTGTGGCGATTGTCCGCAACCCGGCCAAAGCCCAGGCGCTCAGCCAGCAGGGCGTGGTTGTCCGCCAGGCCGACTACAGCGACGAAGCGGCGCTGACCGCCGCGCTGCAGGGCGTGGATAAACTGCTGTTAATCTCCTCCAGCGAAGTCGGCCAGCGTGCTGTACAGCACCGCAACGTCATTAACGCCGCCAAAGCCGCCGGAGTGAAATTCATCGCGTATACCAGCCTGCTGCATGCCGACACTTCGCCGCTGGGTCTGGCCACAGAGCATATCGAAACCGAGCAGATGCTGGCCGACTCTGGTATCGCTTACGCCCTGCTGCGTAACGGCTGGTATACCGAAAACTATCTGGCCAGCGCGCCGCCGGCGCTGGAGCATGGCGTGTTTATCGGCGCCGCCGGCGAGGGTAAAATCGCCTCCGCCACCCGCGCGGATTATGCCACCGCTGCCGCCCGCGTTATCGCCAGTGAGGGTCATGAAGGCAAAATTTACGAACTGGCGGGTGATAACGCCTGGACGCTGAGCGACCTGGCTGCCGAGCTGAGCAAGCAAAGCGGGAAAAACGTGGTCTACCAGAACCTCAGCGAAGCCGATTTCGCCGCCGCGCTGAAAAGCGTCGGCCTGCCGGCCGGGCTTGCCGATATGCTGGCGGATTCCGACGTCGGCGCGTCGAAAGACGGACTGTTTGACGACAGCCGCACCCTGAGTACGCTGATCGGCCGTCCAACCACCTCCCTTGCCGAGAGAGTAAAAGGCATTCTGTAACCGCCCCTCTCAGCTTTTGCGGTTGCGTCCCGGCGGTTCCTCTCTCATATTGAAGGGATAACCGTCGGGAGGCAGGCATGCAGGGCGTACCACTCCAATTTAGTGATGAAAAAGACCGCGCGCGCTTTCGCCATCTCGAACAGCTGCCCGGGGTGGAGCTTTACCACGCCCATATATCCCGCTACGCCTTTGAACCCCATACCCACGAAGCCTTCGGCATCGGCGTGATTGAGCAAGGCGCGGAGCGCTTTCGCTACCGCGGCAGTCAGCATATTGCCGCCGCAAACTCAATTGTCACCATGAATCCCGACGAGCTGCACACCGGCGAAGCGGAAACCGCCGACGGCTGGCGCTACCGGATGATTTATCTGGAGCCGGACCGTCTGGAAGCCATCACCGGGGTGCGAGACTGGTGGTTCAGCGAGGTGGTCCGCGAGGATCCTCTACGTTCCCGACAGATTGGCCAGCTGATTTATGGCCTGTGGCATAGCGACGATCCGCTGGCCCAGCAGGGACTGCTGCTCGACCTCATCGACGCCTTCCGCCCTCTGGCCCACCATGCCTCTGCGCAAGGTGAGGCCGGGCATCGCTTTGACCGCGTGCGCGACTACCTGCACGATAACTATATGCGCCCTATCACCCTCGACGAGCTGGCGCAGGTGGCGGCGCTGAGCCCGTACCACTTTCAGCGCCAGTTTAAAGCCCACTATCACGTAACGCCCCATCAGATGCTGATGGCCATCCGTCTGTGGCGCGCCAAAGCGTTCCTCACCCACGGCATGCCCGCCGCCGAAGTGGCGATAGCCGTCGGCCTCACCGACCAGTCCCACCTGACCCGCGCCTTCACCCAGCGTTACGGCATTACGCCGGTGCGCTATCAGAAGCAGGTCGCCAGGCGCTAATGCGCAATCTCATACAATATTCCTGCCCGGCCCCCTTCTACACTGCAGACAACGGTAATGACAACGGATGCAATGATGATTAGTGGTGTGTTATACGCCCTGCTGGCGGGGCTGATGTGGGGTTTAATTTTCGTCGGGCCTTTGCTGGTGCCAGAGTATCCGGCGATGCTGCAGTCGATGGGACGCTATCTGGCGCTGGGCCTGATCGCTCTGCCGCTGGCGTGGCTCGGGCGCGCGCGACTGCGCCAGTTGAGCCGGCACGACTGGTGGACCGCGCTGGGCCTGACAATGATGGGGAACCTTATCTATTACGTCTGCCTGGCCAGCGCCATTCAGCGCACCGGGGCGCCGGTTTCCACAATGATTATCGGCACGCTGCCGGTGGTACTGCCGGTGTTCGCCAATCTGCTCTACAGCCAGCGCGACGGGAAGCTGCCGTGGCGGCGCCTGTTTCCGGCGCTGATCTGCATCGCCGTGGGCCTGATCTGCGTTAACGTCGCGGAGCTGCGTCAGGGGCTGCCGAATTTTAGCCCGTGGCGCTACGGCTCCGGCATTGCGCTGGCGCTGGGATCGGTGGTCTGCTGGGCCTGGTATGCCCTGCGCAACGCCCGCTGGCTGCGGGAGAACCCGCATCAACCGCCAATGATGTGGGCTACCGCTCAGGCGCTGGTGACGCTTCCGGTTTCGCTGGCCGGCTATCTCGCCGCCTGCGCCTGGCTGCACGGTCAGCAGGCCGGGTTTCCCCTGCCCTTCGGCCCGCGTCCGGCGGTGTTTATTACGCTGATGCTGGCCATCGCGGTGCTCTGCTCATGGGTCGGCGCGCTATGCTGGAATATTGCCAGCCAGCGGCTGCCGACGGTGATCCTCGGCCCGCTTATCGTCTTCGAAACCCTGGCCGGACTGCTGTATACCTTCCTGCTGCGGCAAAGCTTACCGCCGCTGCTGACCCTGAGCGGCATCCTGCTGCTGGTGCTCGGCGTGGTCTCTGCCGTACGCGCCAGACCGGAAAAACCGATGCTGCAGCCGCTGGCGGACGAAAAAAAGTAGCCTCGCCTCCTTAAGGGGTATTCCCTCGCCAAAAAGATGCATTTAAAATACATCTTATATTCCTGATGACGAGGTAACTGCTATGGCTTTCCGTGACCAACCTTTAGGCGAGCTGGCGTTGACCATCCCGCGCGCCTCCGCCCTGTTCCGTCAATACGATATGGATTACTGCTGCGGCGGCAAACAGACCCTGGCGCGCGCCGCGTCGCGCAAAGCGCTGGATGTCGCGGTGATTGAAGCCGAGCTGGCGAAACTGGCCGAGCAGCCTCTCTCCCGCGACTGGCGCGCGGCGCCCCTCGCGGAGATTATCGACCATATCATCGTTCGCTATCACGACCGGCACCGTGAACAGCTGCCGGAGCTGATCCTGCAGGCCACCAAGGTTGAACGCGTCCATGCCGATAAACCGAACGTGCCGAAAGGACTGACTAAGTACCTGACCATGCTGCATCAGGAGCTTTCCAGCCACATGATGAAAGAGGAACAGATCCTGTTCCCGATGATCAAACAGGGAATGGGCGCCCAGGCCGGGGGGCCGATCAGCGTGATGGAAAGCGAGCATGATGAAGCGGGTGAACTGCTGGAAGTCATTAAGCACATCACCCACAACGTGACGCCGCCGCCGGAAGCCTGTACCACCTGGAAGGCGATGTATAACGGTATCAACGAGATGATCGACGATCTGATGGAACACATCAGCCTGGAAAATAATGTGCTGTTCCCGCGCGCCCTCGGCGGAAAGTAAAGAAAAAGGCGCCCGCGGGCGCCCTCGACATTGTCCGTCTTATTTGGCCACTCTGGGTGGCCTTTTTTATGACGGGCCGTTGCAAGCAACGTTAAAATTTTCGTTTATTTCGCCAGCCGTTTTTTGCCGGCAAACAGCCAGCCCGCGCCCAGCAGCACAAACCACAGCGGAGTGACCATCAGCGCTTCACGGGTATCGTCTTCCAGGGTCAACAGCACCAGCACAAAGACGAAGAAGGCCATGCACACCCAGCACATGACTTTACCTAGCGGCATCTTGTAGCTCGACTTCTCATGCAGCTGAGGGCGGTTTTTGCGATACGCCAGGTAAGAGCAAAGGATGATGGTCCAGACGAACATAAACAGGATCGCCGACACCGTGGTGATCATGGTGAAGGCGGCAATCACGCTCGGGTTGACCATCAGCATCACCACCCCGCCCAGCAGACACATGCAGGAGAAGGTTAAGCCCTTCGCCGGCACCGCACGCTTCGACAGCTTGGCGAACATCTTCGGCGCCTGACCATCCTGCGCCAGACCGAACAGCATACGGCTGGTAGAGAACACGCCGCTGTTGGCCGAGGAGGCCGCGGAGGTCAGCACCACGAAGTTGATCAGGCTCGCCGCCGCCGGCAGACCAACCAGCACGAACAGCTCAACGAACGGGCTCTTGCTCGGCACCACGGAGCTCCACGGCGTCACCGACATAATCACAATCAGCGCGAAGACGTAGAACATAATGATACGCAGCGGGATGGAGTTAATCGCCCGCGGCAGGGACTTTTCCGGGTCTTTGGTTTCGGCGGCGGTGGTACCCACCAGCTCAATCCCCACGAAGGCAAACACCGCAATCTGGAAGCCGGCGAAGAAGCCGCTCAGCCCTTTCGGGAACCAGCCGCCGTCATTCCACAGGTGGGCGAAAGAGGCTTCGACCCCGGTCGGCGATTTGAAATGCATCATCACCATTACCAGGCCGACCACGATCAGCGCCACGATGGCGACAATTTTGATCATCGCGAACCAGAACTCCATTTCGCCAAACATCTTGACGGTGGCCAGGTTCAGGCCCAGCAGCAGCAGGATCACCGCCAGCGAGGCGACCCAGTCGGAGAGTCCGGGAAACCAGAATTGCGCGTAGGCGGTGATGGCGACAACGTCCGCCATCCCGGTCACTACCCAGCAGAACCAGTAGGTCCAGCCGGTAAAGTAGCCCGCCCACGGCCCCAGCAGATCGGCCGCGAAGTCGCTAAAGGATTTATATTCGAGGTTCGACAGCAGTAATTCGCCCATGGCACGCATCACGAAAAACAGCATAAAACCGATAATCATATAAACAAAGATAATGGATGGTCCGGCAAGGCTGATGGTTTTGCCAGAACCCATAAATAACCCGGTGCCGATCGCTCCGCCAATCGCGATCAGCTGAATATGTCGGTTTGTGAGATTTCGCCGTAGCGATTGTTCAGTCGGCTCCTGCTCGACAGCAGCGACTTTAACCTGATCTACCATGTGATTTCTTCCTGTTGTACCTGTCTGTGTTGTTCAGGCTCTGATGGCCCGTCGTCTGTCATTAACCCCAGCAAGGGCTAGTCGATATTAGGTAAGAATCGGAGGGATGAATACTATGATTTAGATATAATGTTAATTTTATGTTTAAAGTGAGTGTTATATCACTCATCTAACGCGAAATAGCTCACAAAAATACACCCATACGTGATGAATGCAAAACATAATTCCAATTAATTTTTAACTTAAGGATTTTACGCTATTTTTATGGCTTCCCCTGCCGCGGGGAAGAGGAAGCCGCTGCTGTTTAGATAATGTCCAGCAGTTCAACTTCGAAGATCAGGGTGCTGAACGGAGGAATCGATGCGCCAGCGCCGCGCTCACCGTAGGCGAGGTTGTGCGGAATCGTCAGTTCCCATTTGGAACCTACCGGCATCAGAGTCAGCGCTTCAATCCAGCCGCCGATCACGCCGGTCACCGGGAATTCAGCCGGTTCACCGCGAGCAACGGAGCTGTCGAAGACGGTGCCGTCGATCAGTTTGCCAGTGTAGTGCACGCGAACGCGGTCAGTACGCGCCGGGATCGGGCCTTCGCCCTGGGTCAGTACGCGGAACTGCAGACCAGACTCGGTGCTGTTCACACCCTCTTTCTCGCGGTTTTCATCAAGGTATTTTTGGCCGTCAGCGGCCATGGCCTGAAAACGCTCGCGACGCACAGCGTCAGCACGCTCGTGGATTTCACGCAGCGCGCGGTGAACGGCTTCCACCGGCACCTGCGGCTGGTTACCTTCCAGCGCATCGGCGATACCCGCCACCAGCGCTTCCGGCAGCAGCCCCTGCAGGCCGGATTCGCTCAGCTGTTGTCCAACCTGCAAGCCGATACCGTAACTTGCCTGCGCTTCGATAGTGTCAAAAGTTGGGGTTGCCATCGTTGTTCCTTTTTGGGTGATAAACATCAAGATAAAAGCGTGCGAAAGCATAACAGCCATAGCGAAATGGGTAAAACTTTGTCGGCGGATGATGACAAATCTCAGCGAAAAAGAAACAATAGGCGGCAGCAGGTTAACTTTACTTTGTTCCGGTCATCAGGACGTTAGCCATCTATACTCATAGGCAGGATAAAAATATGCGGAGCAGGAGGAAAGCCATGCCCGGGCGCGTTGAACTGACATCTATTCTGGCGAAAATCTGGCACGCTCCGGATGATTTTCGCCTCCTGGACCCGCTGCCCCCGATGCACCGCCGGGGTATCATCGCAGGCTTCCTGTTGGTCATTATCGGTATCCTTCTTCCTTCCGACGATAGCCAAAGCCCGGCGACAAACAGCCGCGAAGCGAACCTGAATCTTCAGTCGCAGTCCCAGCCGCAAGCTGGCGGCAATCAGGCCGTTCCGCTCCCGCCGATCACCAATACGCCGACCGTGAGCGATGCCGATCAGATGGCGCCGGTCGCCCCGGAGCCGATTCAGGACGAGCAGCCAGATCAGGCGCAGACGCAGCAGCCTGCTTCCCAACCGTATCAATCCTCGCAGCAGCAGTCCGCACCGGGCATTGAGCAGCAGTGGCGGACCTATCGCATCGAGTCAGGCAAAACCCTGGCGCAGCTGTTCCGCGATCATGGGCTGCCGGCCACTGACGTCTACGCCATGGCGCAGGTTGAAGGCGCTGGCAAGCCGCTAAGTACTTTGCAGAGCGGACAGACGGTGCAGATTCGGCAGAACGCCAACGGCGTGGTCACCGGGCTCACTATCGATACCGGCAACGGCCAGCAGGTGCTGTTTACCCGCCAGTCGAACGGCAGCTTTGTGCGTGCGCGATAGCAGAGAAGACGACAGCAAGCGTTACGCCGCCGCAAAATGAAAGGCGCTAAAAAGCAAAACGCCGGCACAAGGCCGGCGGTTTGTTGTTACCAGAACGTCAGAGGCCGATTACTCAGCAACCACGTTGATGATAACTTTAGCGAATACTTCGCTGTGAACCTGGAAGTTCACTTCGTGCTCGCCAACGTTACGCAGAACGCCGTTCGGCAGGCGAACTTCGCTCTTAGCAACTTTAACGCCTGCTGCAGTAACAGCGTCAGCGATGTCGCGAGTACCGATGGAACCGAACAGTTTACCTTCGTCGCCAGCTTTAGACGCGATGGTTACGGATTCCAGGGCGTTGATCTGCTCAGCACGAGCTTCAGCTGCTGCCAGAACGTCAGCCAGTTTGGCTTCCAGTTCAGCACGACGTGCTTCGAAGAATTCAACGTTTTTCTTGGTAGCAGGAACAGCTTTACCCTGCGGGACCAGGAAGTTACGAGCGTAGCCCGCTTTAACGTTAACCTGATCACCCAGGCTACCCAGGTTTGCTACTTTATCAAGCAGAATAACTTGCATTACCTTATCCTCTCAAAGTCGTATTAATGGACCGTGACCGATTACTGATGACGATCAGTGTACGGCAGCAGGGACAGGTAGCGAGCGCGTTTGATAGCGCGAGCCAGCTGACGCTGGTATTTTGCACGGGTACCGGTGATACGGCTCGGGACAATCTTACCGCTTTCGGTGATGTAGTTTTTCAGCGTAGCGATATCTTTATAGTCGATCTCTTGAACGCCTTCCGCGGTGAAACGGCAGAACTTGCGACGACGGAAATAACGTGCCATATGGCTAGTCTCCAGAATCTATCAATTCAATCTGCTCGGCATGCAGAACCATTTTGCTCAAGCCGTTCTTTGCCTTATGGCAAGAGATGAACCCTCGAACGGTTACTGCGCTACCGACCGTTATACTGTGAGTAATGGCCTGGTTTTCGTGACCGCTAATAATAACGGGCATTTGACACCATGCCTGCCGGTGAAAACCGGCTTCCTCCTGCACTGAACGATGCTCAAGCACGAACTGGCAGTGAGGAATTCCTGACGGGCTGACCTTACGAAGTGGAGTCCTGCAAATAATGCCGGACAGCTCCAGACGGTTGGTCATCAGGATTACTCTTCAGAATCCCCAGCTTCAGAATCATCTGCGGTTTCGTTGGCGAAATCTTCGCGACGCTCACGGCGCTCGTCTTTCGCTTTAACCATCGGAGATGCTTCGGTAACAGCGTGCTTAGTACGCATTACCATGCTGCGGATAACGGCGTCGTTGAAGCGGAAGTTAGTTTCCAGCTCATCGATCGCTTCCTGCGGCGCTTCAACGTTCATCAGAACGTAGTGAGCTTTGTGCAGTTTGTTGATCGGATAAGCCAGCTGACGGCGGCCCCAGTCTTCCAGACGGTGGATCGTACCTGCTGCTGCAGTAATTGCACCAGTGTAACGTTCGATCATGCCCGGAACCTGTTCGCTCTGGTCAGGATGGACCATAAAAACGATTTCGTAATGACGCATCGAATTGCTCCTTACGGATTATTCAGCCTCCTGTCTGGGTCAGCCGCGGCCCATGGAGGCAAGGAACGTGTTAAAGGGCGGCTGAAAAATTGACGCGTCATTCTAATGGCGGCCCCTCAGGAACACAAGCGCATTTGCACAAATAATTCGCACTAAGCGCCAAGCTGGGCTAAGTGGGTGATTTAAAATCAACCAATAAAGGAAGCGGCATTTTTTTGAACAACTGCATCAGAAAAGGTCGCCATGCGATGAACCCGCAGCGATTACACTTATATCAAAGCCCAACGACCACAGGAGAGCCCCGAGTCAGCGTCAGGACTGTCAGTCAGGAGCGTAGTATATGAAACTGAAAATCATCGCCATGATGGCTGCGCTTTTCTTCAGCGCCAACGCGCTGGCAGCTATCCAAATCACCGAACGTCAGGCCCGCAACATGGACGACGTGCAGAGCCTCGGCGTTATCTATATCAATCACAATATGGCCACTGAGCACGAGGCCGAACAGGCCCTTAGCCAGATGAGCGATGCGCAGGGGGCGAAATACTTTCAGCCTATCCTGATGCACGAACCCGAAACCAACGGCCCGCTTCGCGCCAGCGCGGTGATATACCGCTAACGCCTGCCCGATTCTTCGCCTCTCCTCGCGAGGGGCGAAGCGAGGTCTGCGCCCAAACGCAATTGAGAATTATTTTACAAACCGACTTACCAGCGTCATCGCAACCTGATTTAATCAGCCACTCGCCATTTGATAATCAGGAGTGATTGATGGTTCCGCGTTTCGCCACCTTAGGCCGTATCCCCAAAGGCGTTTGGGTACTCGGCGGCGTCAGCCTGCTGATGGATGTCTCCTCCGAGATGATCCACAGCCTCTTACCGCTGTTTATGGCCACTACCCTCGGCGCCAGCGTGATAATTATCGGTCTTATCGAGGGACTGGCGGAAGCCACCGCCCTGATCCTGAAGGTCTTCTCCGGCGCAATCAGCGACTATGTCGGCAAGCGTAAAGGACTGGCGCTGCTGGGCTACGGCCTGGGCGCGCTCAGTAAGCCGCTGTTTGCCATCGCCCCTACCGCCGGGGTGGTGTTTAGCGCCCGCATGATTGACCGCGTAGGCAAAGGTATTCGCGGCGCGCCGCGCGATGCGCTGGTCGCCGACGTCACCCCACCGGAGATCCGCGGCGCCGCCTACGGACTACGCCAGGCGCTGGATACCGTCGGCGCCTTTCTCGGCCCGCTGCTGGCGGTGCTGCTGATGTTTATCTGGGCCAACGATTTTCACGCTATTTTCTGGGTGGCGGTCATTCCCGCCGTGCTCTCCATTCTCCTGCTCGGATTCGGCCTACAGGAGCCAAAATCCGCCATCGCGCACAAACGCAGCAATCCGCTGAAGCGCGAAAACCTGAAAAAGCTCTCCGCCGCCTACTGGTGGGTGGTCGCGATCGGCAGCATTTTCACCCTCGCCCGCTTCAGCGAAGCCTTTCTGGTGCTGCGCGCCCAGCAGATGGAGATCCCGCTCTATACCATCCCGCTGGTGATGGTGGCGATGAACCTGGTCTACAGCCTCACGGCTTACCCGTTCGGTAAACTCTCAGACAGCATGAGCCACAGCAAACTGCTGCAGTGGGGGCTGCTGGTGCTGATCCTCGCCGATATCGTGCTGGCGCTCAGCGGCCACTGGAGCACGCTGCTGATCGGCGTCGCGCTGTGGGGGATTCATATGGGAATGACCCAGGGCCTGCTGGCGGCGATGGTCGCCCATACGGCGCCACCGGAGCTACGCGGCACGGCGTTCGGTATGTTTAATCTGATGAGTGGCCTGGCTCTGCTGCTGGCCAGCACTGGCGCGGGGGTACTGTGGGAAACCTTCGGCGCCGCCTCGACGTTTTACGCCGGGGCGATAATTTGCGTGGTCACGCTCATCGGCATGCGCGTGATGCCGTCGGCCTATCGTCAGGATTAAAAACGGCTCCGGGGCCAGACCAGTTGCTTCACCGTGAGGGGTGAAAGCCCCGGAGCGCGCTATCTACTTTTGCCCATAGTAGGCGTTTGGCCCATGCTTACGCTGAAAATGCTTATTCATCAGCCAGCTATCGATGGGCTGCAACTGCGGATTAATGCCGCGGGCAATCCACGCCATGCGCGCCACCTCTTCCATCACCACCGCGTTGTGTACCGCCTCGTGGGCGTCTTTGCCCCAGGCAAATGGCCCGTGCTGATAGACGACGATCCCCGGCGTATGCAGCGGATTGGCCTCACCCAGCGTTTCGATAATCACCTGCCCGGTGTTCAGCTCGTAGGCCTCGTCCACCTCCTGTGCGCTAAGCGCCCGGGTGCAGGGAATATCGCCGAAGAAGTAGTCCGCATGGGTGGTGCCGAGCGCCGGGATCGCCAGCCCCGCCTGCGCCCAGGCGGTGGCGTGCGTCGAATGGGTATGCACCACCCCGCCAAGGTCGGGATAACGGCGATAGAGCGCCAGATGGGTGGCGGTATCAGAGGAGGGACGCCAGCGCCCTTCCACCACGTGCCCCTGCAGATCAACCACCGACATGTCATCGACGGTCATTGACTCGTAGGCGATGCCGCTGGGCTTAATCACCACCAGCCCACGCTGCCGATCAATGGCGCTAACGTTACCCCAGGTAAAGGTCACCAGGCCGTAGCGCGGCAGATCCATATTGGCCTCGAACACCTGCTGTTTCAGCTGTTGCATTATGCCGCCTCCATCAGACCCGCGCGGGCCATCCGCGCCTTCACCCAGTCACGCGCCTTCGCCACCTCCGCCAGCGGGTCAGCGCTGGTTTCGCTCCACATCTCAATCAGGTACGGTCCGCAGTAGCCGGTCTGCTTGAGCGTTTCGAAGCAGCGTTCAAAATCGACCACCCCTTCGCCGAACGGCACGTTTTTAAAGACGCCGGGCTTCGTGTCTTTGACGTGTACCGCCACGATATGCCCGCTCCCCGCCTTCAGCTCCATCTGGACGTCGTTATCCCACGCCGACAGATTGCCGATATCCGGGTAAAGCTGGAACCACGGATTATTCAGGTAATGGGCATAGCCCAGCGCTTTACTGATCGAGTTCATCAGCGGGTAGTCCATGATCTCCATCGCCAGGGTTACCTGAGCTCGGCTGGCCATCTCGACGCTCTGTTTCAGGCCGTCACGAAAGCGGCGGCGCGTCTCATCGTTCGCCTGCTGGTAATAGACGTCGTAGCCTGCCAGCTGGATCACCCGAATCCCCACATCCTGCGCCAGCTGAATAGCTTTACGCATAATTTCCAGCCCCTGATGCCGCACCGCGTCGTCTTCACTACCCAGCGGAAAACGGCGATGGGCGCTAAGGCACATCGACGGCACCCGGACGCCGGTTTCAGCCACCGCCTTGACCAGCGCCAGACGCTGCTCCGGGCTCCAGTCCAGCCGCGCAAGGCGGGCGTCCGTTTCATCGAGAGACATCTCAACGAAATCAAAGCCCAGCGCTTTTGCAAGCTTTAGCCGCTCCAGCCAGCACTCCCCGGCGGGGAGCGCTTTTTCATAGATGCCGAGCGGAATGGATTTCGCCAACATAGTCGCTCCTTAACCCCACAGCTGGGCGATAGAGCGTTTAAACTGGCGCGCCGCTTCCACCGGCGAGGCAGCATCGCGGATGCTGCGTCCGGCAATAAAGACGTGAACAGGGATCCCGGCAAACAGCGGCAGGTCTTCCAGCGCCAGCCCGCCGGTGACGGTCACTTTGAAGCCCATATCAGACAGACGCTTAATCGCGCTGATATCCGCCTCACTCCACGCCACGCCTGCCGCCTGCGCGTCGCGGCTGCGGTGATAGACCACCTGCTGAATACCCGCCTCGCGCCACGCCTGCGCCTGCTCCCAGGTCCAGAAGCCGGTCAGCTCAATTTGCACATCGCCGTTGAACTCTTTGGCGACATCCAGCGCCCCTTTGGCGGTGTTGATATCGGCGCAGCAGATCACCGTGACCCAGTCGGCGTTGGCTTCGAAGCACATCCGCGACAGGATCTTGCCGGCATCGGCAATTTTGGCGTCCGCCAGCACGATTTTATGCGGATACAGCGCTTTCAGATCGCGCACCGCGCGTACACCTTCACCGACGCAGAGGATAGTGCCGACTTCAATGATATCTACCTCTTCGGCGATCAGACGGGTTGTTTCATAAGCGCTGGCCAGCGTTTGGTTGTCCAGGGCGACCTGTAACATAGGTAATGACATGATAGTGTTCCTTTTAAACAGCCGCCGCGGTGGCGTTTTTGATTAAATCCAGCACTTCCTGCTCACTGCGGCAGGCGCGTAAACGGTCGAAATTGGCTTCGTCATCAAACAGGTTAACGATCTGCATGATGCCCACTTCCTGGTGGGTGGTGGCGTCAACCGCCGCCATGGTGATCAGGATGTCGACCGGGTCGTTATCTTCGTGGTTGAAAATCAGCGGTTTCTTTAGCGTGACCAGCGCAAAGCCGGTTTTTTTGACGCCCTCTTCCGGCCGCCCGTGCGGCATGGCTAATCCCGGAGCGATCACAAAATAGGGGCCGTGCTGCGCGACGCCGTCGAGGATTGCCTGGTAGTAGCGCGGTTCCACCACGTCGGCGGCCACCAGCAGATCGACGCCGATTTTCACCGCCTCCTGCCAGGTTTCCGCTTCCGCCTGCAGGCGAATGGAGTGATTCTGCGCCAGTGATTCATGGAGTTTCATGGCCGCTCCTTATTTCACGTCCTGCGGGAAATGAGCTTTAATCACCTCCAGCAGCTTTGGCCCGAAATCCGCGGGGGAAAGCATATTACGCACCCCCACCACGTGTTTATTGCCGGAGACGGTAATCTCCCCCGCGATATGGGTTGAAGCGATGATGATATCCGCGCCGTTTAGTTCGCTTTTGTATTCACCCACCGCGCAGCTGTTCACCGTGTGGTCGATATTGGATTGCGTCAGGAACTGATCCACTTTCATTTTCATGATCATGGAACTGCCTTGCCCGTTACCACATACAGCCAGAATACGTACGGTCATAATCAGAACTCCTTATTGGGCAGAGGCCTCTGCCAGTTGTTTTTCCGCGTCTTCTTCGGCGCGCAGCGAGCGGCCAGCGAAGAACATATAAGCGAGAGCAATCAGGATGATGACGGCCATAAACGCCAGCCCGATGGAGGCGAAGCCCTGCATCATCGGCGGCGCCAGAATCGACCAGTCCGCCATTCCCATCCAGGCGCTCATACCGGTGAGCTTCACCGCCCACACGCAGCCGAAAATTTCAACCATGCCCATCACCAGGCAGATTTTGAGCGCCGCGCGCCAGCCGCCGAAGTGGTTGGCAAAGACGCCAATCGTCGCGTTGGAGAAGAACATCGGGATAAAGCCCGGAATAATCAGAATTGAAGAGCCAATGCCAACCAGAATGCCGACGGCAATCAGCTGGCCGATGGTGCCCCACATAAAGCCCCACACCACCGCATTCGGCGCAAAGCTATAGATCGCGGCGCAGTCAATCGCCAGCACCGCGCCGGGGATCAGGCGTTGCGAGATACCGTTGAAGGCTTCGGACAGTTCGGCGACGAACATCCGCACGCCCTGGGTAATGATGAAAATGGCCACCGCGAAGGAGAAACCGGTCTGCAGGATATAGACCGTCCAGTGGGTTTTCCCCGCCATCGCCTGCACGACGTCAATACCAAAGGAAAGCAGGATCGCGCCAAAGAAAATGGTCATGACAATCGCGGTGGAAACGATGTTGTCGTGGAAGATATTGAGCCAGCCTGGCAGCTTGAGATCTTCCACACTCTCCTCTTTTTTCCCCAGATACGGCGCCACTTTGTAGGCAATCCACGAGGCAAACTGCTGCTGGTGACCGATGGAGAAGCCGCAGCCGTCGGTGACCAGCTGAGTCGGCTTGAACATCATGTTGGAGGTGATACCCCAGTACAGGGAGACCAGCACGGCGGTACAGATGATGGTCGTCCACATTCCGTAACCAAAGATAAAGAACGAGACAGCGATCAGCCCCGCCTGCTGAAACATGATATGGCCAGTCAGCATGATGGTGCGGATGCCGGTTATCCGGCGCAGCAGGACGTAACAGATGTTGAGCGCCAGCGCCAGCAACACCGCGTAGCCCACCCAGCTATAGGCCTCGCCCATCCGGTCGATGGTCGCCATCATCGAGGCATAGGTGTCAGAGATCGCGCCGTTGATGCCGTACACCTCTGACATTTTCGCCACCACCGGTTTAAAAGTGCTGGTGAGGATGCCGGAGCCGGCCTGTAACAGCATGAAGCCGATAATGGTTTTGATCGTGCCTTTAATAATCACGCTGACGCTTTTGCGCAGCAGGATATAGCCCAGACAGGTGACGATACCCAGCAGCAGCGGGGCATTGGTCATCACCTGATTAAAGAAAACGGTAAAGATGTTGTAGAGGATTGCCATAACACACTCCCGATGGTGAAGGCGCTGAACGCGCCTTACGCTCAGCATTTCTCGCTGCCCACTCTAATAATCAAAAATAATCACAACAAGATTGAATTTGATTAAATGTGACGCGCGCCGCAATAATCCTCTGTTTCATTGTGACTATTGCCGAGCAGTAGCGCCGAAACATAATTAAACATTTTCAAATCATATAGATAAAATAAAGCACAACCTTTATGAATGCTGGAACCCCTGAGAGGTGATGCGCATCTCTTCGTAAAATTGATGGAAAACAAGATTGCAATCTTGAAAATCCAGTGACAACATAAATCAAAACCAATCAAAATTTGATTACTATTGAAAATACGAGGAAGAGCACGATGAGTAAAGTACAGACCATCACCCGTGAATCATGGATCCTGAACACCTTTCCGGAATGGGGCAGCTGGCTGAATGAAGAGATTGAGCAGGAGCAGGTTGCGCCCGGCACCTTCGCCATGTGGTGGCTCGGCTGTACCGGTATCTGGTTAAAATCCGAAGGCGGGGCTAACGTCTGCGTCGATTTCTGGTGCGGCACTGGCAAACAGAGCCACGGCAATCCGCTGATGAAAACCGGCCACCAGATGCAGCGGATGGCAGGCGTGAAAAAATTACAGCCTAACCTGCGCACCACGCCGTTCGTGCTGGATCCGTTCGCCATTCGCCAGATTGACGCGGTCCTCGCGACCCACGATCACAACGATCATATTGACGTCAACGTCGCCGCCGCCGTCATGCAGAACTGCCCGGCCGATGTGCCGTTTATCGGCCCGAAAACCTGCGTCGACCTGTGGATCGGTTGGGGCGTGCCGAAAGCGCGCTGTATCGTCATGAAACCTGGCGATGTCGTGAAGATCAAAGACATTGAGATCCATGCGCTCGATGCGTTCGATCGCACCGCGCTGATCACCCTCCCGGCGGACCAAAAAGCCGCTGGCGTACTGCCGGACGGCATGGACCAGCGCGCGGTCAACTACCTGTTTAAAACACCGGGCGGCAACCTGTACCACAGCGGCGATTCCCACTATTCCAACTACTACGCGAAGCATGGCAACGAGCATCGGATTGACGTCGCCCTCGGCTCGTATGGCGAGAACCCGCGCGGGATCACCGACAAAATGACCAGCGCCGATATCCTGCGCATGGCAGAGTCGCTCAACGCCAAAGTTGTGATCCCGTTCCACCATGATATCTGGTCAAACTTTCAGGCCGATCCGCAGGAGATCCGCGTTCTGTGGGAGATGAAAAAGGATCGTCTGAAGTACGGCTTCAAGCCGTTTATCTGGCAGGTCGGCGGCAAATTTACCTGGCCGCTGGATAAAGACAATTTCGAATATCACTACCCGCGCGGTTTCGACGATTGCTTCACCATTGAGCCGGATCTGCCTTTCAAATCCTTCCTGTAAGTCGCCGCCGGCAGGCCCTGCCTGCCGGAAATACCCCGCCGCAGGGTTAGTATTTTCACATGATTTCAAATATCATCTTTGCCGTTCACTTTTAATCGGATTCGCTCATGACGGAAGCGCAAAGGCACCAAATTCTGCTGGATCTGCTCGCCCAAACGGGGTTTGTTACCGTGGAGCAGGTGATGTCGCGGCTCGGGATCTCACCCGCTACCGCCCGACGTGATATCAACAAGCTGGATGAAAGCGGCAAACTGAAAAAGGTTCGTAATGGCGCGGAAGCCATTAGCGAACAGCGCCCCCGCTGGACGCCGATGAACATCCACCAGGCGCAAAATCTGGATGAAAAAGTGCGTATTGCACGCGCCGCTTCGCAACTGATCGCGCCGGGTGAGAGCATCGTCATTAACTGCGGCTCCACCGCCTTTCTGTTGGGTCGGGAACTGTGCGGCAAACCGGTGCAGATCATCACCAACTATCTGCCGCTGGCTAACTACCTGATCGACCAGGAGCATGACAGCGTGATTATCATGGGCGGCCAGTACAACCGCAGCCACGCCATCACCCTCAGCCCCCACGGTAGCGAGAACAGCCTCTATGCCGGACACTGGATGTTTACCAGCGGCAAAGGGCTCACCGCCGAAGGCCTCTACAAAACGGATATGTTGACCGCCATGGCCGAGCAAAAAATGCTTAACGTGGTCGGCAAACTGGCGGTGCTGGTCGACAGCAGCAAGATCGGCGAGCGCGCCGGGATGCTATTCAGCCAGGCCGGACAAATAGACGTGGTGATCACCGGCAAACAGGCCGATGCCGCGATCCTCAAACAGCTTGAGGATCAGGGCGTCAGCGTAATCCGCGTTTAAAGGTGCTGCTGAAAAAAGGCGACCGTGGTAGCCAGCGCCTCTGGCGTAATGCGATGGCGGACGCCTTTCTGCCAGACGCAGGTCAGCCTGGCGGCAAGATCCGCCTGCCGGAGCGCCTGCTCTAGTCGAAAGGTTTCTTCCGGCGGCACCACGTCATCGGCATCGCCATGCCAGAGCAGCAGCGGCCGCCGGGCAAGGGACGCCAGCTGATGGCTGACATCCCATTCGTTGAGGCTATCGACATCAAAATCAGGCGAGGGGAACAGGGTTTGCGACAGGGAACGAAAATAGCCCGACCCCATCAGACAGGCGACGCTGTTTAGCTCGGGGTGATGCGTCATGATGCCCAGCGCCGTCATTCCACCCATCGAAGCGCCCGCCACCGCCAGCCGCTCCCCTTCCAGCCATCCTTCAGCGATTATCGCCTCGCGCAGCGCAGGAAACTCCCTGAAATTCTGCTGCAGAATCGGCCAGAAGCGCTGCATCCGCCCGGCCTCATCGCCCTGATAGCGCGCCCCATGCTCCGGCGCGTCCGGCATGATCACCCGGAATCCGGCCTCGGCCAGCGCCACCGCAAAGTAGCTGTAGACCAGCTTCGACGAGGTAAAGCCATGATAAAAGACGATACAGGGCAAGGGCTTATCCAGACTCTCCTGCGGACAGGCATGTAAAATTTCACCACCGCCGAGGTTGCGCATTTCTAGTGCAATCATTTATCGTCTTCCTTCTCTATCGTGGTTAGGCGCCATGGGAAAATTCATTCACCAGGCAACCCAGTTTGCTACGATTCATAATGTTGAGAACCCGGTTACGCTTTCACAACATTTTCATTCGAAAATCGCGTCAGAGATAACAGTTCGGGAACATTCCCCGGCAATCCTGTTAAGGCTACCACTACACTATCACTATCAGGAAACGAGATATGGTTATGCGCAGGTTTTCACCGTGGTTACTGGCTATCGTCCTCAGCGGGTGTAGCGCCCTGCAGGGAACGCCGGAAGCCCCGCCGCCCGCCACCGACCATCCGCAGGAGATCCAGCGCTACCAGACTGCTGGCCTGCAGAAAATGGCCACGGTAAGCGTACTGATGTACGGTTCGCCGATGGATGTCGAAGCGGCGCTGAAGGCCAAAGCAGAAGCGGCCAAAGCCGATTACTACGTCATCATCATGATCGATGACACCATGGTACCCGGCCAGTGGTATTCGCAGGCGATCCTCTATCGTCGATAACGAGGCGGCGTCTTTAAATCTGCTTTACACAGCTTTGCGTCCATTCACGTTCTCCTGTGCATAATAACGTTCGGCCAGCCACCTGGCAGGACGTTAGCAACGGACTGCCCTTGGGACTACGTGAAATGGAGCTGACGATGAAACGATCTTTTACCCTATCCAGCCTGCTGTTAACCGCTGCGACGGCCAATACGTCCGCGCAGTCAGCCGAATTCGCCAGCGCGGATTGCGTCACTGGCCTGAATGAAATCGGTCTGATCTCCGTCACTAATCTTTCCGGTAGCCAACAGGATGTAGAGCACGCCATTGCCCGCAAAGCAGACGAGCAAGGCGCCTCCTGGTATCGCATTATTCAGATGTACGAGGAACAACAGCCGGACAGCTGGCGCGTGCAGGCCATTCTCTACGCCTGAGGCGCCTGGCGCCCGCGCCCCATAGCCCGCAGCAGCAGGTCGTCGAGGGTCGGCGCGTCAAGACGTATGCCGCCGCGGGTGTCGAGCATCATCCGGCACCAGGCTTCGGCCAGCGGCGGCGAAGCATGGCGCAGCATCTGCGCCCCCGCGCCAAGACGATAGACCAGCCGGGCAATCTCTCTCCCCTGCTCTTCGGCGGGTCGTTTCAGCAGTTGCTGCAGCTGACGCCATGCGCGGTCGAGATGGCGGTTCTGCCCTTTCACCTCCGCACACTCCGCGGCCAGCAGCTCCATCGCCGCCGGCTGCTTGCTCAGCACCCGCATCACATCGAGGCACATAATATTGCCGGAGCCTTCCCAGATGCTGTTGACCGGCATCTCACGGTAGAGGCGCGGGAGTTCGCTCTCCTCGCAATAGCCGATGCCGCCCAGCACTTCCATCGCCTCGGCGACAAACGGGATACCGGCCTTACAGATGGCAAACTTGGCCGCAGGCGTAAACAGGCGCGCCCAGGCGCTTTCCCGGGCATCATCCCGATGGTCCCAGGCCCGCGCCAGGCGAAACAGAAACGCGGTCTGCCCCTCCAGACGGAGCGCCATTTGCCCCAGCAGCTGGCGCATCATCGGCTGTTCGACCAGGTTTTTGCCAAACGCCTGACGCTGTAGCGCGTGATACAGCGCCACCGAGAAGGCGCGACGCATCAGGGCATGGCTGCCCAGCGCGCAGTCAAAGCGGGTCAGGCCGCCCATCCTGAGGATCTGCCGCACGCCGTCGCCTTCGTCGCCCACCAGCCAGCCGCAGGCCTCATAAAACTCCACTTCGCTACTGGCGTTGGAGCGGTTGCCGAGCTTCTCTTTTAAGCGTTCAAGACGCACGCCGTTACGCTGCCCGTCGGGCAGCAGACGCGGCACAAAGAAGCATGAGAGCCCCGCCGGAGCCTGAGCCAGCACCAGGTGAGCATCGCTCTGCGGCACCGAGAAGAACCACTTGTGTCCCACCAGTCGGTAAAACCCTTCCGCCGTTTTCTCCGCGCGAGTGGTATTGCTCAGCACATCAGACCCCCCTTGCTTCTCGGTCATCCCCATGCCGATCAGCAGGCCGCGCTTCTGGCCGCCAGGCGCAAGGTGCGGATCGTAACGGTCGCTCAGCAGCGGCGACAGCCAGTCGCGAAAGGGCGCGGGCAGGGCGTGCTGCAGCAGGGGCGTCGCGGCGAAGGTCATGGTAATCGGGCACAACGTCCCGGCCTCCACCTGGGCATGGAGCAGAAAGCGGGCGGCGCGGGCGACAAACGCGCCTTCGCGGGCATCCTCCTGCCAGGCGAGGTTATGTACCCGGTTCGCGCACAGCCCCTGCATCAGCAGGTGCCAGGCGGGATGAAAGCGCACGTCGTCCAGCCGGGCGCCGGTGGCGTCATAGCGCAGCAGCTCCGGCGGATTGCTGTTGGCCAGGCGTCCCAGCTCCAGCGATTCGGCTGTCCCCAGCTGCTGGCCAATGCTGGCGAGCAGATCGCCATCCCAGCCGGCGCCTTCGCGGACCACTGCTTCACGCAGAGCGGTATCGGACAGAAACAGATTGCTGTTATTCAGCGGGGTGGGTTGATTAAAAACGGTGTGCGTTTGCCAGTGCATCGTGTCTCCCTCCATCAATGGCGATAGCCATAAGTATGGTTATCCGGAGGGATACTCGCCCGCGAGAGCGGTCACAAAAAAGCCATCCCGGAGGATGGCTTTTTTTGATTCGTCGATGGTTCAGCTTAGCTGCGCTGGCGTACTGCTTCAAACAGACAGATGCCGGTAGCCACCGAGACGTTCAGCGAGGAGACGCTGCCCGCCATCGGGATGCTGATCAATTCATCACAGTGTTCGCGGGTCAGACGACGCATGCCTTCGCCTTCCGCGCCCATCACCAGCGCCATCGGGCCGGTCATTTTGCTCTGGAACAGCGTATGGTCGGCTTCCCCTGCGGTTCCGACGATCCAGACGTTCTCTTCCTGCAGCAGACGCATGGTGCGCGCCAGGTTGGTGACGCGGATCAGCGGGACGTTCTCCGCCGCGCCGCAGGCCACTTTCTTCGCCGTCGCATTCAACTGAGCGGAACGATCTTTTGGCACGATCACCGCATGCACGCCGGCGGCGTCAGCGCTACGCAGGCAGGCGCCGAGGTTGTGCGGATCGGTTACGCCGTCGAGGATCAGCAGGAACGGTTGATCGAGCTGCGCCAGCAGATCCGGCAGATCGTTCTCCTGATACTGACGCCCCGGCTTCACGCGGGCAATGATCCCCTGGTGCACAGCGCCTTCGCTCTTCTCATCAAGAAACTGACGGTTGGCCAGCTGAATCACCACGCCCTGCGCTTCCAGGGCATGGATCAGCGGCAGCAAGCGCTTATCCTCACGGCCTTTCAGAATATAAACTTCCTGAAAACGCTCAGGTGCGCGCTCCAGCAGTGCCTGCACCGCATGGATGCCGTAAATCATTTCACTCATTGATGTACTCGTTTTAGGTTCTGTTATCTGCCCCCTTCACCCCATCCTGCGTCAGCAGACTTCAGGGTGAAGGGAGGTCAATCACTCGGCGATCTTCTTCTTTGCCGCGCGCTTGGCTTTCGTCGCGGCGGCGATTTTCTGTGTTTTCGCCGACGGTTTTTTCGCTTTTTTCTCTTTCTTCGGTCGGGCGGTCTCTTTCTCTTTACGGAAAGCGCTGTCCGGCTCGAAGTTTACCTGCTTACCCACCTGGCGGCGACGGCCGCCCGGCTTGCCAGAGGTACTCTTTTTCGCTTTCTCACGGGCGGTCTTGCCGACATTACGCGGCGCACGCTCGCTGGAGATCAGGGTAAAGTCGATTTTCCGCTCGTCCATGTTGACCGCTTCCACACGGACTTCCACGCGGTCGCCCAGGCGATAGGTCTGGCCGCCGGACTCACCAATGAGACGCTGCCCCACCTGATCGAAACGATAATAGTCGTTATCCAGGCTGGAAACATGCACCAGACCGTCGATAAACAGATCGTTCAGGCGGACGAAGAAGCCAAAGCCGGTCACGCTGGCGATCACGCCGGAGAAGATGTTGCCCACCTGATCCTGCATGAAGTCGCACTTCAGCCAGTCAGACACTTCGCGCGTCGCTTCGTCGGCGCGGCGCTCGGTCATCGAACAGTGCTGACCCAGCTGGAGCATCTCTTCCATGCTGTAGTGCCAGCCGCCGGTCTCGGTGCTGTTGCCTTTATGTCCCTGCTCTTTGGCCAGCAGATACTTGATAGCGCGGTGCAGCGACAGGTCCGGGTAACGACGAATCGGCGAGGTGAAGTGGGCGTATGACTGCAGCGCCAGGCCAAAGTGACCGCGGTTTTCCGGATCGTAGACCGCCTGCTTCATGGAGCGCAGGAGCATCGTCTGCAGCATTTCCGCATCCGGGCGATCGGCGATGGAGGTTAGCAGCTCGGCGTAATCACGCGGCTCCGGCTTGTTGCCGCCAGGCAGCTCCAGTCCCAGCTCAGCCAGCACGGTACGGAAGGAGGTAATCGCTTCGGTGGTTGGCTTATCATGGATACGGAACAGCGCTGGCTCCTGCGCCTTCTCAACGAAGCGCGCGGCGGAGATGTTCGCCAGGATCATGCACTCTTCAATCAGCTTATGCGCATCGTTACGCTGAGTCTGTTCGATACGCTCAATACGGCGTTCGGCATTGAAGATGAATTTAGCTTCTTCACTTTCAAATGAGATACCGCCGCGCTCTTCGCGGGCGCTCTCCAGCACTTTGTAGAGGTTATGCAGCTCTTCAATGTGCTTCACCAGCGGCGCGTAGTGTTCGCGCAGTTCCTGGTCACCCTGCAGCATATGCCACACTTTGGTGTAGGTCAGGCGAGCATGTGAACTCATCACCGCTTCATAGAATTTATAACCGGTCAGACGGCCTTTTGACGAAATCGTCATCTCGCACACCATACACAGGCGATCGACCTGCGGGTTCAGCGAGCATAGACCGTTAGACAGCACTTCCGGCAGCATCGGCACTACCTGCGACGGGAAGTAGACCGAGGTGCCACGACTGCGCGCTTCCGCATCCAGCGGCGTCCCCGGGCGCACGTAGTAGCTGACGTCGGCAATGGCGACCCACAGGCGCCAGCCGCCGCCGCGTTTCTTCTCGCAGTACACCGCGTCATCGAAGTCGCGGGCATCTTCGCCGTCAATGGTAACCAGCGGCAGCGAGCGTAAATCGACGCGTCCGGCCTTCGCCTCTTCCGGCACCTGTTCTTTGAGACCGGAAACCTGTTTTTCCACCGCCGGCGGCCAGACATAAGGAATCTCATGGGTACGCAGCGCCATATCGACGGCCATGCCGGTGCCCATGTTGTCGCCCAGCACTTCGACGATTTTACCCACCGCTTTGGTGCGGCGGGTTGGTCGCTGGGTCAGCTCGACCACGACCACGTAGCCCATCCGCGCGCCCATTATCTCTTCCGGCGGGATCAGGATATCGAAGCTCAGGCGGCTGTCGTCCGGGACGACAAAGCCGACGCCAGCGTCGGTGAAGTAACGGCCAACTATCTGGCTGGTTTTCGGCACGAGGACGCGGACGATGCGCGCTTCGCGGCGGCCCTTACGGTCCGCGCCCAGCGGCTGAGCCAGCACCTGGTCGCCGTGAATACAGGTTTTCATCTGCTCTGACGACAGGTACAGATCGTCTTTGCGCCCTTCAACGCGCAGGAAACCATAGCCATCGCGGTGGCCAATAACGGTTCCTTTGAGGAGATCGAGGCGTTCCGGCAGGGCATAGCACTGGCGGCGGGTGAAGACCAGCTGACCGTCGCGCTCCATCGCGCGCAGGCGGCGGCGCAGCGCTTCGGTTTGCTCTTCGCCCTCGATATTTAACTCGATGGCCAGCTCATCGCGGCTGGCAGGCTTTTCCCGTTTAGTTAAATGTTCGAGGATAAATTCCCGGCTCGGGATAGGGTTCGCGTACTTCTCAGCTTCGCGTTCCTGGAATGGATCTTGTGACATATCGGTTCCTCCGTTGTCATCTCCGGCAGAGTGGCGTCACTCCACCAGCAATAATTTATAAAGCGGTTGATTCTTCTCAACCAAATCAGCCAGCGTATAGTTATCCAGTTCCTTGAGAAAACTCTGCGCGGCTTCAGCTAGTGCCTGTTTCAGACGACAGGCTGGTGTAATGTGGCAAAACTCGCTGCTGCAGTTGACCAGCGATAAGGGTTCAAGGTCACGCACCACGTCACCGACGCGGATCTGTCCTGCTGGTTTGCCGAGGCGAATGCCCCCGTTCTTCCCCCGCACGGCAGTCACGTAGCCCATGCGACTTAACTGATTGATTATTTTAACCATATGATTACGGGAGACGCCATAGACCTCGGTCACTTCCGAGATACTGGTCATTCGTCCTTCCGGCAGCGACGCCATATAAATCAGCGCGCGTAGTCCGTAATCGGTGAAACTCGTTAACTGCACATAAACCTCAGGGAAAAGAAAACAGGGTATGTCGAGCGACATCATTATTATTGATGATAAACCAGCCAGCGCTCAGGCCGCTAATTTATTTGAAATGGGGCGGGCGAACAGCAAAAACAAGGGCGCCCGAACGGCGCCCCTTGAGAGTGATTACGCGTCGAACGGATCGCGCAGAATCATAGTCTCGGTACGGTCTGGACCGGTAGAGATGATATCCACCGGCACGCCGGTCAGCTCTTCAATACGCTGGATGTAGTTCAGGGCTGCCTGCGGCAGGCCGCTGCGCTCTTTCACGCCGAAGGTGGTTTCGGACCAGCCCGGCATGGTTTCGTAGATAGGCTCGATACCTTCCCAGTTATCGGCAGCCAGCGGAGTGGTGGTCACTTCGCGGCCATCCGGCATACGGTAGCCAACGCAGATTTTCACTTCTTTCAGGCCGTCGAGGACGTCCAGTTTAGTCAGGCAGAAGCCGGACAGGGAGTTAATCTGCACCGCGCGACGGACTGCGACCGCATCCAGCCAGCCGGTACGACGACGACGGCCGGTGGTGGCGCCGAATTCGTTACCCTGCTTGCAGAGGAACTCGCCAGTTTCATCAAACAGCTCGGTCGGGAACGGACCTGCACCGACGCGAGTTGAGTACGCTTTAATGATGCCCAGTACGTAATCCACATAACGCGGGCCCAGGCCGGAGCCGGTCGCCACGCCACCTGCGGTGGTGTTAGAGGACGTAACGTACGGGTAGGTACCGTGGTCGATATCCAGCAGCGTACCCTGCGCGCCTTCGAACATCACGAAGTCGCCGCGCTGACGCGCCTGATCCAGCAGGTCGGATACGTCCACCACCATGCTGGTCAGGATGTCGGCAATCGCCATCACATCGTCCAGCACTTTCTGGTAGTCAACCGCTTCTGCTTTGTAGAAGTTCACCAGCTGGAAGTTGTGATATTCCATCACTTCTTTCAGTTTATCGGCGAAGGTTGCTTTATCGAACAGATCGCCAACGCGCAGACCGCGACGAGCGACTTTATCTTCGTAAGCCGGGCCAATGCCGCGACCGGTAGTGCCGATCGCTTTCGCGCCACGCGCTTTTTCACGCGCCACGTCCAGCGCCACGTGATAGTCAAGGATAAGCGGGCAGGCTTCAGAGAGCAGCAGACGCTCGCGAACCGGGATACCACGGTCTTCCAGGCCCTTCATCTCTTTCATCAGCGCGGCCGGAGACAGCACGACGCCGTTACCGATGATGCTGGTGACGTTTTCACGCAGAATGCCTGATGGAATAAGATGGAGAACGGTTTTTTCACCGTTGATTACGAGAGTATGGCCGGCGTTGTGACCACCCTGGTAGCGCACAACATATTTAGCCCGTTCAGTCAGGAGATCGACGATCTTCCCTTTACCTTCGTCACCCCATTGGGTGCCCAGTACGACGACGTTGTTACCCATTTTTCAAAATCACCGTTTGCTTAAAAATGGATTCTACCATCGCTTTTTCAGAGTTACAGCACTTTTTGCATCCAAAATAAGGCAAATCCGACCACTTTTTGATCAGCCAATCGATTTCCTCAACATGTAGTAGATCACAATCCCGGCAACCACAAGTCCGCCGCCAAAACGACGCAATAAATTATCCGGTAGCTGGCTCAGGCTGGCGACCATTTTGCGCCAGGCGCGCGGATAAAGCAGCGGGCCAAGCCCTTCAAGTACTAAAACCAGCGCCAGCGCCAGCCAAATGGTGGAGTTCATCGTCAACCCTAATTGAAAAGTATCATTGCCGCCCTCGCGGGCGTCATCGGCCAGCATGGTGAATTCATTCCCTCATTTCACATTGTCCCGTATTTCAGCTTCATTATGAACCGGAAAGGTGAAACAAAATTCACAACTAATTGTATTGCTGCATATTTTTTAAATTGTAACTATGCCATCGCGTACTACAACCCGGTACGTCTACTTAATCAGGAAGATTATGATGAGAGAATTAACCGCATTTGAAATCGAAAATGTGAGCGGCGCAGGCTGGTTACAGGATGGTCTGGCGGCCTTAGGCAGCAAGGTCGGCGCAGCCGCATGGACGATGGGCACCGATGCCCTGAGCATTAACCTGCCACTGCTTGGCACCCTCAATCTGGCCGACCTGGCGCCGGACCTGGGCAAAACCCTGGGCGAAAGCGTTGGGTCGACTATCGGTGGCACCATCGAAAGTGCGCTGGCAGGCCTGCCGGTGATCGGCGGCCTGCTGAACAAGCTACTCGGCAACTAATTCCCGCCCTCGCAGCATGAAAAAAGGCGCCTGTTTCAGGCGCCTTTTCGCATTATTACTTCAGGTTTACACCTTCTCCGGCTTATTTACGCGCCGAATCCGGTGAACGCATATAGCGGAAGAAATCGCTGTCCGGACTCAGGACCATCACATCCTGATTGCTCTGGAAGCTCTTCTCATAGGCACGCAGGCTACGGATAAAGGAGTAGAAGCCTGGATCCTGGCTGAACGCGTCGGCAAACAGTTTCGCTGATTCCGCATCACCTTCACCACGCAGGATACGGCCCTGGCGCTCGGCTTCCGCCAGCGTCTTGGTGACTTCATAGTCCGCAGTCGCGCGCAGTTTTTCCGCCTCTTCCTGACCCTGTGAACGGTGGCGACGAGCAACCGCTTCACGCTCCGCGCGCATACGGTTATAAATCGCTTCCGACACTTCTGCCGGCAGGTTGATCTGTTTGATACGTACGTCGACAACTTCGATACCCAGCGCCGCCATACTGTTCGGGTTGATCACCTGCACTTTACCGTTGGTTTCGGCTTCCACACGCTCTGCCGCTTTAGCAATCGCGTCGTCAGCCGCCGGGGTACTAACCTCATCTTCCGTACCGGCCGAACCCGAGTTCAGCGCATCGCGCACTTCCAGGGTCAGGCGACCACGGGAGTCGGTGACGATATCTTTCACATCCAAACGACCAATTTCAGAACGCAGACGGTCAGAGAATTTACGCTTCAGCAGCACCTCGGCCTGGGAGACGTCGCCGCCGCCGGTTGCCAGGTAGTAACGGCTGAAGTCGCTGATGCGCCACTTGATATAGGAGTCGACGATCAGGTCTTTCTTCTCTTTAGTAACGAAACGGTCAGCCTGGTTGTCCATGGTCTGAATACGCGCATCCAGCATCTTCACCGATTCGATAAACGGGATCTTGAAGTGCAGGCCTGGCGCATACACCAGCGGCTTGTTTTCGTCGTCGCGCAGAACTTTACCGAAACGCAGCGTGATACCGCGCTCGCCTTCCTTTACGACAAAGACAGACATGTAGAGCACTACCAGCACGATGACAATGATCGCGATAACAGATTTACGCATCGTTATTCCCCCTGACGCTGGTAGTCGTTACGCTGCGCGTTAGCGCGGCGTTGGTCCATAATGCTACCCCCGGTTGAGCTCGAGGTTGATGAGGTGCTGGCGCTGCTTGAGCTGGATGCTGGCGGCAGGCGCAGCAGATCGCTGGCGTCACTGCTATCGCTCTTTGCTGCCGGCGCAGCGGCGCCTTTCAGCATCTGATCCAGCGGCAGAACCATCAGATTGCCGTTTTTGCTGTCATTGACCAGCACTTTACGGGTGTGGCTCAGCACTTTTTCCATGGTTTCGATATACAGACGCTCGCGGGTAATTTCCGGCGCGGCTTTGTATTCCGGCAGGATCTTCGCAAAGCGAGCCACTTCACCCTGGGCTTCCAGAACGGTCTGGGTCTTATAGGCGCGTGCCTCTTCGAGGATACGCTGCGCCTGACCATTCGCCCGCGGCTGGACTTCGTTGGTATACGCTTCCGCTTCACGAATGTACTGCTGCTCGTTCTCACGCGCGGCAATGGCATCGTCAAACGCGGCCTTCACCTCTTCCGGCGGACGCGCCGTCTGGAAGTTGACGTCCAGCAGAGTGATACCCATGTTGTACGGGCGAATCGTCTCTTCCAGCTCACGCTGGGTATCGCTACGGATCACGGTACGACCTTCGGTCAGAATGCGATCCATGGTGTATTTGCCGATCACGCCGCGCAGCGCGCTGTCGGTGGCCTGACGCAGACTGTCGTCCGCGCTGGTCACGCTAAACAGATAGCGCTCCGGATCGGTGACGCGGTACTGCACGTTCATCTCAACGCGCACCACGTTTTCGTCAGAGGTCAGCATGACGCCGGAAGCCGCAAGTTCGCGCACCGACTCCACGTTCACCGCCTGAACGTTATCGATAAAGGTCGGTTTCCAGTTCAGGCCAGGCTCAACCAGATGGCTGAACTTGCCAAAACGGGTGACCACGCCGCGCTCGGCCTCTTTAATGGTATAGAAACCGCTGGCCGCCCAGATAATCACTGCCGCCGCGGCAACGATGCCGACAATACGCCCGCCCATCGGTCCGCGAGGCCCCTGCGCGCTATTGCCGCCGCCCAGTCCGCCCTTGCCGCCGCCGAGCCCGCCAAGTTTTTTACTTAACTTGCGGAAGATATCATCCAGATCCGGCGGCCCCTGCTCGCGACCGCCTTTATTGCCATTTCCCTCAGAGTTGCCGCCAGGTTTGCTGCTCCCCCACGGGTCGCGGTCCTGTCCGTTATTACCGGGCTGATTCCACGCCATGTATATGCTCCATATTTGTTTTTGATATCCCCACAGGGGTCAATATCTTCAGGCAAGCTGCAAGGTTAAACCACATAGTCAACAAGCGTTGGCTCTTGCTTACAGAGGCGCCGCCAGTCAACGATCGGCATGCGCACCTGCAGACTCACGCTGCCGTCATCCTCCATCCACTCTTTTTCTATCGCCTGAAGCTGATAGAAACGGCTTCTCAGTCGCCCTTCTTTCGGCGGTAAGCGCAGCGTATGCTGGGCCACTTCACCGGAAAGACGCTCCGTTAATGCCTGAAAAAGCAGTGGTACGCCAACCCCGGTCTGGGCTGAAAGCCAGACCCGAATCGGTTTATTTTCATCGTCGCGATCGATGCGCGGTTCAAAATCGTCAAGCATGTCGATTTTGTTCATCACCAGCAGCGCCGGGATCTCATCGGCCTCAATTTCAGCGAGAACCGTATTTACCGCATCAATGTTTTCCTGCACGCGGACATCCGCCGCATCAATCACATGCAGCAGCAGCGTCGCCTGACGCGTCTCCTGCAACGTCGCTTTAAACGCGGCTACCAGATCGTGCGGCAGGTGGCGAATAAAGCCGACGGTATCGGCCAGCACCGTTTCGCCGACGTCAGGGACGTCAATGCGGCGCAGCGTCGGGTCCAGGGTGGCGAACAGCTGGTTCGCGGCATAGACCTCGGCGGCAGTGATCTGGTTAAAGAGCGTTGATTTTCCGGCGTTGGTATAGCCCACCAGCGACACGGTAGGAATATCGGCTTTCGCACGCGACCGCCGCCCCTGCTCGCGCTGTTTCTCGACTTTTTCCAGCCGCGACAGGATCTGCATGATACGGTTACGCAATAAACGGCGGTCGGTTTCGAGCTGGGTTTCACCCGGGCCACGCAAACCAATCCCGCCCTTCTGTCTTTCAAGGTGGGTCCAACCGCGGACAAGGCGAGTCGCCATATGGCGCAGCTGCGCCAGCTCGACCTGCAATTTCCCTTCATGGGTGCGCGCGCGCTGGGCGAAAATATCTAAAATAAGACCGGTGCGATCGATAACCCGGCATTCGCACAGGCGTTCCAGGTTACGTTCTTGCGCCGGACTCAGGGCATGATCGAAGAGCACGACCGAAGCGCCGGTCGCTTTAACGGCTTCCGCAATTTCGACTGCCTTACCTTCACCAACAAAATACTTCGGGTGCGGTGCTTTACGGCTACCGGTAATCACCTGCATTGCTTCGACACCGGCGGAAGAGGCCAGAGTTTCAAACTCCTGGAGATCTTCCATATCTTTGTCTTGCGAAAAATAGATGTGTACCAGTACCGCCTGCTCACCGGCGTCATAACGGTCAAACAAGCGTAAACCCCTTATAAAATACCAGCGGGGAACGCAGAAAACCTGGCTCCCCGGCGTGGAAAAACAGCACTGGCCTTATTCGGCGTCGTCGCTGTCTTGTTGCGGCGCAGAAGAACCCTGCGCGCTACCACCGTGGTGATAGTTACTGGAACCGCCGCCAGCATTGTTGCTGTGGTGAGACACCGGGCGAGACGGGACAACAGTAGAAATTGCGTGCTTATAGACCATCTGGCTGACCGTGTTCTTCAACAGGATCACGAACTGATCGAAAGACTCAATTTGCCCTTGCAGCTTGATACCATTCACCAAATAAATAGAAACCGGAACGCGTTCCCGACGCAAAGCGTTCAGGAACGGATCTTGTAAAGATTGCCCCTTAGCCATTCTCTCTTTTCCTTATATGTATGCTTGTTTTGTACTCAGAACCTTACGATTCTCAAAAAAAATTACGCACGATACCGTTTAATTGTACACGTTCAGTTCTGGCTCGCACCAACAACCTGTAATACTTTGTTGAGCGCTTGTTCAGGTTGTTCACTGTCTAACCAGTGCACACCTTCCCAACCGCGCAGCCAGGTGACCTGACGTTTGGCTAACTGTCTCGTGGCGCAAACACCTCGATAAACCATCTCATCATACGGGATCTCGCCATTGAGATATGACCACATCTGGCGGTATCCGACACAACGGATGGAAGGCATGTCCGTATGCAAATCTCCGCGGGCAAAAAGCGCCCGTACTTCTGCTTCAAAACCTGAAGCTAACATCTGATGAAAACGCTGTTCTATGCGTTGATGGAGCAGTTCACGGCTCGCCGGGGCGATGGCGAACTGATGCACCTGATATGGCAGAGCGTCTCCTGACGTTTGCGTCAGTTCCGTTAAAGTTTTACCCGAAATGAAAAAAACTTCCAGTGCCCGGGAAAGCCTTTGCGGATCATTTGGATGAATACGCGCAGCAGCCACGGGATCGATCTCCTGTAATTGCTGATGTAACGCATTCCACCCCTGCTCTGCGGCCTGCTGCTCAATCCGCGCTCTGACCTCTGGGTCAGCCGACGGTAAGGGCGACAATCCTTCCAGCAACGCTTTGAAATACAACATCGTTCCGCCGACTAACAGCGGAATTCGCCCGGCGGCGACAATATCCGCCATCGCCGCCAGCGCATCGCGGCGAAAATCCGCCGCGGAATAGGCCTCCGCAGGATCCAAAATATCCAGCAGCCGATGCGGCGCAGCGCTAAGCTCCGCAGCATCCGGTTTGGCGGTGCCAATATCCATTCCCCGATAAATGAGGGCGGAATCAACGCTAATCAACTCTACTGGCAAAACTTTACGTAAGGCTATCGCCAGCGCGGTTTTGCCGGAGGCCGTCGGGCCCATTAAAAAAATTGCCTTGGGCAGGCTCGCCTCGGTTACATCATTCATCTTTCAGGGCATTCATCGCCGAATGGAGATCTACAGGTTGTAACAGGCCACCCGGCGGCGTTCTCACCAGCTGCGGGCAAAGACGCTCAACGTCCGCCAGCAGCGCAATCGCCTGCGCCATATTCCATGACGTCTGTTCGCTCGTCAGATTACGCGCCATCCATTGGGCGATATTGCCGACGTCGAATGCGTTTTGCTGCGCCAGGTAGCCTATCAGTTCAGGAATCAAGATTTGTAAATTTTGTTGTCTTAAGGGTAAAGGGACCGCGCGCACCGTCACGTGCAGGGCATCGGTATGCACATCGATCCCTAGCTGCGCCAGCGCCGGCTGAGCGGCGGCCAGCGCCTGTTTTTCCCCTTCCGTAACTTTTAACCGCAGCGGGATCAGCAGCGGCTGAGCACATACCGCCTCCGCTCCCGGGGTCAACTGCGCCTGGCGCAGCCAGCGCTCGGCAACGGTCAACGACAGCAGCGCCAGACCGCCCTCGCGCTCCAGCAGCGCGCAGTCGCCGCCAACAATCGTCAGCACTCTGCCAAAGCTCTGACTGTGACCGGCCAACTCTGCCGCCGACGGAGGCTGCAACGCTGGCTTTGGCGCCGTTGGCGTGTCGAGCAGTTGACGATAAAGCGCTCCCTGCTGCTTCTGGTAACCCGGCTGCGCATGCGGCCAGCTCGCGCCGCCCGGTTTGCCGCTGGAGGCCGCAGGCTCACGCGATGGCGTGATGCTGAAGCGGGTCGCAGGCTCCCGCGCTTCCGCTGGCCGCGCAAACTGGTTGCCTCCCGCGGCGATGCGGTTCTCCGGCATCGGGCGCGGCGCCGGCGGGTCGTCTTTTTCCGCCAGCGGCGCGTCAAGCTGCTGCTGCAGTACGCTCAGTACGCCCTGGTAGATAAAGTCGTGCACCAGGCGCGACTGATGGAAACGCACCTCATGCTTGGCCGGGTGGACGTTTACATCCACCTGATGGGGATCGATCTCCAGATACAGCACAAACGCCGGTTGCTGATCGGCCCCCAGCTTGTCTTCACAGGCCTGGCGGATAGCATGGTTGATCAGCCGATCGCGCATCATCCGCCCGTTAACGTAGCAATACTGAATTTCCGCCAGCGCCGGGGTGGTATGCAGCGGATCGGCGACCCAGCCGCGCAGGGTCAGATCGCCATGCTGCCACTCGATCGCCAGCGCATGTTCGAGAAAAGCGGCGCCGCAAATTGTCCCCAGCCGGCGCTCGCGCTGGCCATCCTGAGCGACGGCCCGATACTGGCGCATCACCTTGCCGTTATGGCTGAGGTTGATAGTGACGTCGAAGCGCGCCAGCGCAATGCGGCGCACCACCTCGTCAATGTGGCCGAACTCGGTCTTTTCGGTGCGCATAAATTTGCGCCGCGCCGGGGTGTTATAGAACAGATCGAGGACTTCCAGAGTGGTACCGACCGGGTGCGCCGCCGGCTTCACCGTCACCGCCTGATCGCGGCCTTCAGCATACGCCTGCCAGGCTTCCTGCTGCTCCGCCGTGCGCGAAGTCAGCGTTAAGCGCGCCACCGAACTGATACTGGCCAGCGCTTCGCCGCGAAAGCCGAGGCTGATAATGGCCTCCAGATCGTCAAGCGAGGCGATCTTGCTGGTCGCATGACGAGCCAGGGCCAGCGCCAGCTCGTCTTTTTTGATGCCGCTGCCGTTATCGCGGATGCGAATAAGCTTGGCGCCGCCGCGTTCGATATCAATGTCAATCCGCGTAGCGCCCGCATCAAGACTGTTCTCAACCAGCTCTTTCACCACCGACGCGGGCCGCTCCACCACCTCGCCGGCGGCAATCTGGTTGGCGAGCTGCGGCGGCAGAACCTGAATCGGCATCCCCTGCTCCTTAGTTAATCAACATCCCGCCCGGCGCCGCGGCGCTGGCGGTCTGCGCCGCCTCGCCGCGAGGCGCCGACTGCAGCGGATGCTGCATAAAGTAGTTGCGTAAGCCGTTATAAATCGCCTCCGCAATCTGCTCCTGGTAATCATCGCTACCCAGCAGCCGCTCTTCGCCGTTGTTACTGATAAAGCCCGTTTCCACGAGGATCGACGGGATGTCCGGCGAGCGCAGCACTCCAAGGCTAGCATGCTCCGGGCGGCGTTTGTGCAGGTTGCCAATACGCTGCAGCTGGCTCAGCACGTTGGTCGCCACATCGTAGCCGACGCGCTGGGAATGACCAAACTGCAGATCCAGCACCGCCTGGCTCAGGTAGGGGTCGGCCTGGCTGTTTGCCAGCACATCGCCCGCACCGCCGAGCAGTTCAGACTGCTTCTCATGCTGCTCGAGCCAACCGGCCATTTCGCTGTTGGCGCGACGGTTCGAGAGCACCCACACCGAGGCGCCGGTGGCATCGCGGTTTGGCGCGGCGTCAGCATGGATAGAGACGAGGAAATTGGCGTTTTGCTTACGCGCCACGTCAGAGCGGCCCATCACCGAAATAAAGTAATCCCCGTCGCGGGTCAGCACCGGCTTAAACTGCGGATCGGCGTTCAGTAACGCCCGCAGCTTGCGCGCGATAGCGATAGTGACGTTCTTCTCTTTGGTGCCGTTCGGACCAATTGCGCCAGGATCCTGGCCGCCGTGTCCGGCATCGATGGCGATAATCACCTTATCATCCGCCGACACCGTACGGGCCGCCGGGCGAGTCACGGTCTGATTGTTGGTCATCGCCGGCTGAGAGGAGGTCATCACCGTCTGCCGTTCATGACCCGACGAGCTGAACGGGTTACGCCCTGACGTCGTCGTCCGGGAAGGCATCACCGGCGGCGGGTCGGCCCGTTTCACCACCACGGGCGGCGGAGGCGGCGGCGGCGGCGCGTCGGCGTTGATGGTAAAGACCACCGTGTAATTCGCCCCGTTCTGTTGCTTCACCGCCCGGGTTTTGCCATCTTCCGTCAGATCCACCAGCAGACGCAGCGTCTGCGTATCCTGCGGCGTGCCGGCGCGAATACTCTTCACCAGGTTGCTGCCGCTAAACTGCAGCGGTAGTCCCTGCAATACGCCGGTCTGCTTGATATCCAGCGCCACCAGACGTTTACCCTGTGGGGTAAAGGAGTACTCCGGCTCACCGACAAAGCTTAGGGTAATACGGGCCTGCTGGTCTCCGTTAGAGACCTGGATATCGGATAAACTCGCCGCAGTGGCGTGAAGACTCGACAGCATCAGCGCAGCGGCAAGCCAGGTGGTTATGCGATACTTCATCCCGTTATCCTTCAGGCTAAAAGGCTAAACGCGCCAGTAAAGATTCACCCCGTGAGGAGATCGCGGTAATACGCGCCTCACGCCCTTGTGCCTGGTAATCAAGGTGAATTTCAACATCCGGGTCAGGCAGGACACCTGCGCCTTGCTGCGGCCATTCCACCAGGCAGATGGCATCGTCGGCAAAATAATCACGGATCCCCATAAATTCGAGTTCCTCAGGATCCGCCAGACGGTAGAGATCGAAGTGATACACCATCAGGTTCTCGAGGGTATAGGGCTCCACCAGGGTATAAGTTGGGCTTTTGACATTGCCGCGGTGACCGAGCGCCTGCAAAAAGCCGCGGCTGAAGGTCGTTTTCCCCGCGCCTAAATCACCATACAGATAAATCACGGTGGCGCCGGTACAGGCCTGCGCGATGAGGTCGCCAAGGGCCAGCGTGGCCTGCTCATCGGGTAAAGGAATCACTCGGTTAATCATGGTCTACGTCAATCACATCCGGGTTAACAACACGCCTGAGCGTGGAAAAGAGATCGGTCGCCAGCATGCCGCGGGTGCCCTCGCGAGCGGCCAGTCGGTCGGCGGCATCGCCATGCGCGACGCACCCGGCACAGGCAGCATCATACGGCGTCAGGTGCTGTCCTAACAACGCGGCGATGATGCCGGTGAGCACATCGCCCATCCCGCCGCTGGCCATCCCGGCATTGCCGGCATCGATAATGCCCATCGCCCCGCTTTCACTAGCCACCACCGTGCCCGCGCCTTTCAGCACAACCACGCCGCCATACCGTTTTACCAGACGCTGCGCAGAAAGTAAGCGATCGCTTTCAATTTCTGCCACGCTGACGTTCAGCAAACGGGCCGCTTCGCCGGGGTGCGGCGTTAGCACGCGATTGTGACGTTTATCGGGATTGAATGCCAGCAGGTTCAGCGCGTCGGCGTCCCAGACCATCGGTTTGTTAAAACTTTCCACCGTGCGCAGGGCGCTGCGCCCCCATTCGCGCTGCCCCAGGCCCGGGCCAATCGCCACCACGTCCGCCCACTCCAGCGCGGCTTTCAGAGTCTGCGGCGTCAGCTCATCTACCATTAACTCCGGCCGCACGGTGACAATGGGCGCCACGTTCTCCGGGTGAGTAAGTACTCGCACCAGTCCCGCGCCGCTGCGTAGGGCCGCTTCACCGCACATACGGATAGCGCCTGCCGTGCCGCGATCGCCGCCGACAATCACCAGCTTGCCGTGATCGCCTTTATGGGAGGTGGCCCGCCGCGGCGGCAGCCAGTCGGCGAGGTGGGCGGCGCAAAACCGCGTCAGAGGAGTGCTTTGTCCGGCGAGCCAGCGTTCGAGCCCCAGCGCATGATGGTGGAGTTGCCCGACGACATCCCGCGCCTTGCCGGTCAGCAGCCCCGGCTTGAGGGCGATAAAGGTCAGCGTATGGTCGGCCTGTACCACTGCACCTGGCGTCGCGCCCGTCTGCGCATTCAGGCCGGAAGGGATATCCAGCGCCACCACCGGCGCCGGGTGGTGGTTCGCCTGGTGGATGAGCGCCGCAACGGGATCGCGCGGCGCGCTGTGCAGACCGGTGCCGAGCAGGCCATCAATAATCAGTGAGATATCGTCGGGCCATGGGATGGTCGCCGCATGGATCACGCCGCCGGCGTTAAGCCACGCCTCCCGCGCCGCCTGCGCCTCTTCCGGCAGCGGGCTGTCACTCTCCACCGCCAGCAGCGTCACCCGCCGCCCCGCGGCCTGTGCCAGACGCGCAACGACATATCCGTCGCCGCCGTTGTTGCCATGTCCGCAGAGGATCAGCCAGTGCGCGCTGGCAGGATAAGCACAGCTGGCCAGCTGGAACGCCGCCTCGCCCGCGCGCTGCATGAGTTCGAACAGCGTCAGCCCCAGGCTGTCCGCCGCCTCTCGTTCGGCCAGGCGCAGCGCCTCCGCAGGCCAAATGTTGTATGGTATACTGTCAGGGTTTTTCGTCATTGTATGGTCCATCATGTCACAGCCCCTCGATCTCGTTCAGTTAGCGCAACAAATCAAACAATGGGGCACAGAGCTTGGGTTCCAGCAGGTGGGGATCGCCGATACCGACCTCAGCGCCAGTGAACCCAAACTGCAGGCATGGCTGGATAAACAATACCACGGCGAAATGGAATGGATGGCCCGTCACGGTATGATGCGCGCCCGTCCCCACGAACTGCTGCCCGGTACGTTACGCGTCATCAGCGTGCGGATGAACTATCTGCCCGCTAACGCCGCCTTTGCCCGCACCCTGAAAGATCCCACGCTGGGTTACGTCAGCCGTTATGCCCTCGGGCGTGATTATCATAAGCTGCTACGTAATCGCCTGAAAAAGCTGGGGGAGAAGATTCAGGAACAGTGTGCTTCGCTCAATTTTAGACCTTTTGTCGATTCCGCGCCTATCCTGGAACGGCCAATCGCAGAAAAAGCGGGCCTAGGCTGGACAGGTAAGCACTCACTTATCTTAAGCCGCGACGCCGGATCGTTCTTTTTCCTCGGCGAACTGCTGATTGATCTGCCCCTGCCGGTCGACAGCCCGGTCGCGGAAGAGTGTGGGCGCTGCGTCGCCTGCATGACCATCTGTCCCACCGGGGCCATCGTTGAGCCCTATACCGTCGACGCCCGGCGCTGCATCTCCTATCTCACCATTGAACTGGAAGGTGCAATCCCCGAGGAGTTCCGTCCACTTATCGGCAACCGTATTTACGGTTGTGATGATTGTCAGCTGATCTGCCCGTGGAACCGTTTCTCACAGCTCACCGATGAAGAGGATTTCAGCCCACGCAAAGCGCTGCATGCCCCGCCGCTGGTGGAGCTGTTCGCCTGGAGCGAAGCGTGGTTTCTGAAGGTGACCGAAGGGTCGGCGATTCGTCGCATTGGCCACCTGCGCTGGCTGCGTAATATCGCCGTCGCGTTGGGCAATGCGCCCTGGGATGAAGCCCATCTTCGCGCCCTGGAGAGCCGCCGGGGCGAGCACCCGCTTCTCGACGAACACATTGAGTGGGCGATTGCCCAGCAACTGAAAAAGCGGAACGCCGACGCCGTTGAAGTACAGCTGCCGAAAAAATTACGTCTGGTCAGAGTGGTAGAGAAAGGCTTGCCGCGCGACGCCTGATTCATTCACAGGCTGTGAATAAAATCTAAAACACATTGCGTTTCAAGGCGCAGACCAAGGTCAAGTGATCGGATTAACATTTTGAAATGAAATTTATTTGTTAAATTTCAATCACATACAAAGATACTATTTACAAAGCGAAGCATTTGCGCCGCCAGTGACGGAACGACAACCTGTGGATAACTCTGTTCACAGTATTTCTGCGGACCAAACGAAAATCATCCCCGGAGCTGGATTGCACTGTGGATAAATAAGAGATGGAAGAAAATTTGGAGCGGGAAACGAGACTCGAACTCGCGACCCCGACCTTGGCAAGGTCGTGCTCTACCAACTGAGCTATTCCCGCTTAATCATCGTCATTCAAGCTACCGTCTAGCAACCTGAAAACTGCGACTGGTGTGGTGTGTCTTTCAAATTTTGGAGCGGGAAACGAGACTCGAACTCGCGACCCCGACCTTGGCAAGGTCGTGCTCTACCAACTGAGCTATTCCCGCTTAATCTTCGGCTTTCGCCCCGCATCTGCGAGATGAAATCCTTTGATCAGGATGGTGCTTTCAAATTTTGGAGCGGGAAACGAGACTCGAACTCGCGACCCCGACCTTGGCAAGGTCGTGCTCTACCAACTGAGCTATTCCCGCGTTACTGCATTTTTTGCCATATTTCGATGGCGTCGTAATTTGCATTTCTGCGTCGTTACGGGAGGCGCATTATACGAGAATTCGATGCCCCTGCAACCCCCTGACGATCACTTTTTTGCGTTTTTTGTTTAAATGGACATTTTCTCGCCATCTACGCCGCTGAATTGTATAAATAAGCGTCATAACGGGCAAAATCGCTTTTTCCGCCCGGCTGAATGACGCAAAATCGCTCGCATCATACAGCGGTGGCGCGACATATAACGAGGCCACCCCGACGCCAAACAGGGAATTAGCATGAGAAAAGTCCTCACCGTCCTGCTGCTGAGCACGCTGGCCATCGGAACCGCGTCAGCCGAGACGCTCCATTTTGGCACCACCACGGCCAATCCACCGTTTGTCACCGCCAACGGCAAAAATCAGCCCGTTGGCTTCGATATCGATCTCGCGCACGCCCTGTGCCAGCAGATGCAGGCGCAGTGCCAGTTCACGGCGCAGCGTTTCGATACCCTGATCCCGGCTTTACGCTTTAAGAAATTTGACGCGGTGATTGCCGGCATGGAAGTGATCCCGATGCGTGAGAAGCAGGTCGCCTTCAGCCGACCCTATCGCCAGGCGCTCTCCGGGGTAGTGATCGTCAACAAAGATGTCGCCCATACCTTTGCCGATCTGAAGGCTAAAAAAGTCGGCGTGGTGAAAGGCACGCTGCATCAGCGCTACCTGCGTGATAAACAGAAAGCCGTACAGGCTGTCCCTTACGACGATGTCGCCAGCGCCCTGGCCGCGCTGAAAGCCGGGCAAATAACCGGCGTCATGGGCGACTTCGCCACCCTCGACGCCTGGCAGCAGGAGAACCCTGACTACGCCATCATGGATGAACGGGCCACCGACCCGGCTTATTACGGTAAGCAGTATGCGATTGCGGTGCGCAAAGACGATCCGGAGCTGCTGAATGCGATCAACGATGCCCTGGCCGCGGTCATGGCGACACCTGACTTCCAGCAGATGCAGCAGAAGTGGTTTAAATAACGCAGAAAAGTGTACCGGGCCGCGCACAGGGCCCGGTCGCGGTTTACAGCTTAATGAAGTGTTCGCGGTAGTAAGCCAGCTCGGCGACCGACTCGCGGATATCGTCCATCGCCTGATGAGTGCCCTGCTTTTTAAAACCGTCGAGAATTTCCGGCTTCCAGCGGCGCGCCAGCTCTTTCAGCGTGCTAACGTCCAGGTAGCGATAGTGGAAATAGGCTTCCAGTTGCGGCATGTACTTAAACAGGAAGCGACGATCCTGGCCGATACTGTTGCCGCAGATCGGCGACTTGCCCGCCGGCACCCACTGCTTAAGAAACTCAATGGTCGCCAGTTCGGCATCGTGCTCGCTGACGGTGCTGGCCTTTACGCGATCCACCAGACCGCTGCCGGTATGCGTCCGCACATTCCACTCGTCCATTAATGCCAGCTGAGCGTCCGACTGATGCACCGCGATGGTCGGGCCCTCAGCCAGAATGTTCAGGTTGGCATCGGTCACCAGGGTGGCGATTTCGATAATGCGATCGCGCTCCGGATCCAGCCCTGTCATCTCAAGATCGATCCAAATGAGGTTGTTTTCATTTGCACTCATGCTATTTTCCACCCTTCTCGCGTGACTATATTCATCTAAAATAGCGTGTATCATAGAGGTTTTGCCCCATCAGGGCGACCAGGAGCCAGTTCGATTGAGTAAAAATAAACTCTCCAAAGGCCAGCAGCGCCGCGTCAAAGCCAACCACCAGCGCCGTCTGAAAACCACTGCGGAGAAGGCCGACTACGATGACAACCTGTTTGGCGAAACGTCGGAAGGCATTGTCATCAGTCGCTTTGGTATGCATGCCGACGTCGAATCCGCTGACGGCAGCGTGCATCGCTGCAATATCCGCCGGACGATCCGCTCGCTGGTCACCGGCGACCGCGTGGTCTGGCGGCCGGGTAAAGACGCCGCCGACGGCGTAAGCGTCAAAGGGATCGTCGAGGCGGTGCACGATCGCGCCTCCGTCCTGACGCGTCCGGATTTTTACGACGGCGTGAAGCCTATCGCCGCCAATATCGACCAGATCGTGGTGGTTTCCGCGATCCTGCCTGAGCTGTCGCTGAATATTATCGATCGCTATCTGGTGGCCTGCGAAGCGCAGGATATCGAGCCGCTCATTGTGCTGAATAAAATCGATCTGCTGGATGATGATGGTCTGCGCTTCGTCAATGAGCAAATGGATATCTACCGCAACATCGGTTACCGCGTGCTGCTGGTTTCCAGTCGGACTCAGGACGGCCTTAAGCCGCTGGAAGCGGCCCTGACCGACCGCATCAGTATCTTCGCCGGGCAGTCCGGGGTCGGTAAATCTAGCCTGCTGAACGCCCTGCTCGGGTTGAACGAGGATCAGATCCTCACCAATGATGTCTCGGACGTTTCCGGCTTAGGTCAACACACCACCACCGCGGCACGCCTCTACCACTTCCCGCACGGCGGCGATGTGATTGATTCACCGGGGGTACGTGAGTTCGGCCTGTGGCATCTGGAAGCGGAACAAATCACCAACGGCTTTGTCGAATTCCATGATTATTTAGGCCGTTGCAAATATCGCGACTGTAAACACGATACCGATCCTGGCTGTGCGCTTCGCGAAGCGGTAGAGAACGGCAAGATCGCCGAAAGCCGTTTTGAGAACTACCACCGCATCCTGGAAAGCATGGCGCAGGTACAGGTAAAAACGCGTAAAAACTTTTCCTCGTCCGATGACTGATCATTAAGCTGAGCATCACATCAGGCGCTGCCGGGCAGCGGTGATGACGCAGCTTACGCGGATGCCATTTGGCGAGTTTTACGTATAGAATCGTCCCCTTTTTTCAGGTCCCCGCCCGCAGGCGGGGTCAGGAACGACATATCATGGCCTGGAGGCTACTTTGTTAAACGATCTTAAACTTTCACTGCAATACATTCTGCCTAAACTGTGGCTCACCCGCCTCGCAGGCTGGGGTGCGAGCAAACGCGCAGGTTGGCTGACGAAGCTGGTCATCGATCTGTTCGTGAAATACTACAAGGTCGATATGAAAGAGGCGCAGAAGCCGGATACCGCGGCTTATCGCACCTTCAACGATTTCTTCGTGCGCCCGCTGCGCGACGACGTTCGCCCGCTGAATACCGATCCAAACGTGCTGGTGATGCCGGCCGATGGCGTGATCAGCCAGCTTGGCGCCATTGAGAACGATAAAATCCTGCAGGCTAAAGGTCATGACTACAGTCTGGAAGCCCTGCTGGCCGGCAACTATCAGATGGCCGACCTGTTCCGTAACGGCAGCTTCGCCACCACCTACCTGTCGCCGCGCGACTATCACCGCGTACACATGCCGTGCAACGGCATCTTGCGCGAAATGATCTACGTTCCTGGCGACCTGTTCTCTGTTAACCACTTGACGGCGCAGAACGTGCCGAACCTGTTCGCCCGTAACGAGCGCGTCATCTGCCTGTTTGATACTGAGTTTGGCCCGATGGCGCAAATTCTGGTGGGCGCAACTATCGTCGGCAGCATCGAGACCGTGTGGTCCGGCACCGTGACCCCGCCGCGCGAAGGCATTATTAAACGCTGGACCTGGCCCGCTGGCGACAACGAAGGCTCCATCGCCTTGCTGAAAGGCCAGGAGATGGGCCGCTTCAAACTGGGTTCCACCGTGATCAACCTGTTTGCCCCGGGCCAGGTGAAGCTGGTCGACACGCTGCAAAGCCTGTCCGTGACCAAGATCGGCCAACCGCTGGCGACAGCAGTGGAAGCGACCGCCGCCGCTGAACCCGCGCCGTTACCGGAAGAAGAGATCCGCGCCGAACACCGCGCCAGCCCGCTGGTTGACGATAAACAAGACCAAGGTTAATTCTTCAGCAAAAGGGTTATGCCGTGCGCCTGATATACACTTTCCTGTTGGCCTTGAGCCTCAGTTTCGGGGCGTACGCTGCGACAGCCCCGGATGCTAAACAGATAACCCAGGAACTGGAACAGGCGAAGGCGGCAAAGCCCGCCCAGCCTGAAACCGTTGAAGTTCTGCAGTCCGCGCTGAACGCGCTTGAGGAGCGAAAATCATCCCTCGAGCGCGCCCGTCAGTATCAGGACGTTATCGACAATTTCCCCAAACTGTTTCAAAGCCTGCGTGCCCAGCTCAATAATCTGAGCGAAGAGCCGCGCCAGGTGCCAACCGGCCTGACCGCCGATGCGCTGAACCAGGAGATCCTGCAGGTCAGCAGCCAGCTGCTGGAATCGAGCCGCCAGGCGCAGCAGGAGCAGGATCGCGCGCGTGAAATCGCCGACTCCCTGAACCAGCTGCCGCAGCAGCAAACCGATGCCCGTCGTCAGCTCAATGAGGTTGAGCGCCGCATCGGCACGCAAACCGGCAACAATGCTCTCGCCCAGGCGCAAAATCTTGCTCTGCAGGCGGAATCAGCGCGTCTGAAGGCGCTGGTAGATGAACTCGACCTCGCCCAGCTCTCCGCCAACAACCGCCAGGAGCTGTCGCGCGCCCGTTCCGAGCTGGCGCAAAAGCAGAGCGAGCAGCTGGATGCCTATCTGCAGGCGCTGCGCAATCTGCAAAACAGCCAGCGCCAGCGGGAGGCGGAAAAGGCGCTGGAGAGTACCGAACTGCTGGCGGAGAACAGTGAAAACCTGCCGCCGGACATCACCGCCCAGTTTAAGGTCAACCGTGAGCTCTCCCAGGCGCTGAACCAGCAGGCGCAGCGCATGGATCTGGTGGCGTCCCAGCAGCGGCAGGCGACGAATCAAACGCTGCAGGTGCGCCAGGCGTTAAACACTCTGCGCGAGCAGTCGCAGTGGCTGGGCTCCTCCAATCTGCTGGGCGAAGCCCTGCGCGCCCAGGTGGCGCGGCTGCCGGAGCGCCCTCGCCCGCAGCAGCTGGATACGGAAATGGCGCAGCTGCGCGTGCAGCGTCTGCGCTTTGAAGATTTGCTGAGTAAGCAGCCGCAGCTGCGGCAGATCCGCCAGGCCGACGGCGAACCGCTGACCAGCGAGCAGAACAAGATCCTGCAGGCGCAGCTGCGCACGCAGAACGAGCTGCTGAACTCGCTGCTGCGCGGCGGCGACACCCTGATGCTGGAGCTCACCAAGCTGAAGGTCGCCAACGGCCAGCTGGAAGACGCGCTGAAAGAGATCAACGAAGCCACCCACCGCTATCTGTTCTGGACTTCGGACGTCAGCCCCATCGGCTTCTCCTGGCCGCTGGAAATCGTCCAGGATCTGCGGCGCCTGATCTCCCTGGATACCATCAGCGAACTGGGCAAAGCCAGCGCGATGATGCTTACCAGCAAAGAGACCCTGCTGCCGCTGTTTGCCGCCCTGCTGCTGGTTGGCTTTAGCATCAGCTCGCGGCGCCATTTCACCCGCTTTCTCGAGCGCTCCAGCGCCCGGGTGGGGAAAGTCACTCAGGATCACTTCTGGCTGACGCTGCGCACGGTCTTCTGGTCGATACTGGTGGCCTCGCCGCTGCCGGTGCTGTGGATGACGCTCGGCTATGGTCTGCAGTCCGCCTGGCCGTTCCCGTTGGCGGTGGCGATTGGCGATGGAGTCACCGCGACGGTGCCTCTGCTGTGGGTGGTGATGATCTGCGCCACCTTCGCCCGGCCAAACGGGCTGTTTATCGCCCACTTCGGCTGGCCGCGTAGCCGCGTGGCGAAGGCGATGCGCTACTACCTGATGAGCATCGGGCTGATTGTGCCGCTGATTATGGCGCTGATCATGTTCGATAATCTTAACGACCGCGAATTCTCCGCTTCGCTGGGCCGCCTGTGCTTCCTGCTGATCTGCGGCGCGCTGGCGGTGGTCACCCTGAGCCTTAAGCACGCCGGTATTCCGCTCTATCTGGATAAAGAGGGGAATGGCGACAATATGGTGAACCGCCTGCTGTGGAACCTGATGCTTGGCGCCCCGCTGGTGGCCATGCTGGCGGCCGCCGTCGGCTACCTCGCCACCGCCCAGGCGCTGCTTGCGCGTCTGGAAACCTCGGTCGCCATCTGGTTCCTGCTGCTGGTGGTCTATCACATCATCCGCCGCTGGATGCTGATCCAGCGCCGCCGGCTGGCCTTCGACCGGGCCCGCCATCGTCGCGCGGAAATTCTCGCTCAGCGCGCCCGCGGCGAAGATGAGCCCGTTCACGTCAGCAGCCCGGAAGGGTCGGTGGAGACGGAGGTCAGCGAGGTCGACCTCGATGCCATCAGTACCCAGTCGCTGCGGCTTGTCCGCTCCCTGCTGATGCTGATCGCGCTGCTATCGGTCATCGTGCTGTGGTCGGAAATTCACTCGGCGTTTGGCTTCCTTGAGAATATCTCGCTGTGGGACGTGACCTCGACGGTACAAGGGGTGGAAAGCCTTGAGCCTATTACGCTTGGCGCGGTGTTGATTGCCATTCTGGTGCTGATCATCACCACTCAGCTGGTACGCAACCTGCCCGCGCTGCTGGAACTGGCGATCCTCCAGCATCTCGATTTAACGCCCGGCACCGGCTACGCCATCACCACCATCACTAAATATCTGCTGATGCTGGTCGGCGGGCTGGTGGGCTTCTCGATGATCGGTATTGAGTGGTCGAAGCTGCAGTGGCTGGTCGCCGCGCTGGGTGTGGGTCTCGGGTTTGGCCTGCAGGAGATCTTCGCCAACTTTATCTCCGGCCTGATTATCCTGTTTGAGAAGCCGATCCGCATCGGCGATACGGTCACCATTCGCGACCTGACGGGCAGCGTCACCCGCATTAATACCCGTGCGACCACCATCAGCGACTGGGACCGGAAAGAGATTATCGTGCCGAACAAGGCGTTCATTACCGAACAGTTTATCAACTGGTCGCTGTCGGACTCGGTTACCCGCGTGGTGCTGACGGTGCCGGCGCCTGTGGACGCCGATACCGAAGAGGTGACGAAAATTCTCATCGCCGCGGCGCATCGCTGCTCGCTGGTCATCGATACCCCGGCGCCGGAGGCGTTTCTCGTCGACCTGCAGCAGGGGATCCAGATTTTCGAGCTACGTATTTTTGCCGCGGAGATGGGGCACCGCATGCCGCTGCGCCATGAGATGCATCAGCTGATCCTGGCGGGCTTCCGCGAGCATGGCATTGATATGCCGTTCCCTCCGTTCCAGATGCGTCTGGAAAGTATTGACGGCAGGCAAAGCAGTAAAACCATGACCTCGGCCGGAAAAACCAGCCGCCGTACGGCTGGTAGCCTGTAAACCATCCCCTGCCCGGCGGCACCGCCGGGCAGGCTCTTTAACTCTCCATCACCAGCGCGCCGGACGCCATGCGCCGACGGTAGCTTTCGTAGATCCCCAGCGCCAGCAGTGAGAAGAAGATCGGCCCACCGACCATCCACAGGGTGCTGTTCCAGTCCCCGCTGTCGATGACGGGTTGGATAATGGTGAAGATATTGGCGAAGGTCACCACCAGCAGCACCACGCCGGTCGCCAGCAGCGTCGACGGACGGTTTTTGAAGATCACGAACGGCCGGTCAAGATGGGTTTTCGCCTTGAAGAACGGGAAGGCGATGGTCAGGAACAGATAAGGCAAGGTCATAGAGACATTGGCCATCAGCGTCAGCTTGTTATAAAACGCGGAAGCGCTATCCCCACCGAACGATACCAGTACGATAAACACCCCGACCAGCAGACACTGCAGCCACATCGCCGCGGCGGGCATTCCGTTGACGTTGAGACGGGTCATCACCGACGGCCAGAGCGCTTTTGGCGTGCCCTGGATAATCGCTTTCAGGGGAGAATAGCTGAGGGTGAAGAACGCGCCGGTGTAAGCGAGAAACATCGACAGGCCGGTAATACGGGCGAACCAGACCCCGGTCAGGGCTGACGCCGCAGGGGTCAGGTGCAGGGCCTGGCCCAGCGTCGCCCCGAGGCTGGTCATCAGCACATAGGTGATGTTGCCGAGGTTGGTCGAACGCGCGCCAAGCACCTGCTGCCAGTTGGCGCTCACGCCCCACAGCACAATCGCCAGCGAGTAACCGATCGAGATAACAATCGCCGCGATGATAATACCTTTGGCAAAGTTCTTTTCCGGCTTATCGGTCTTATCCACTAAGCCGCCAACCGCCTCAATTCCGCCATAGGCAAAGATGGCAAATACCACAAACGACAGCATCGCCATGCCCGACTGATACCCGGGATTAGGCGAAAGGGTGAAGTTTAACGGCTGGGCGAAATGACCGCCGTTAAGCAGAAGGATCGCCCCGCTCACCAGCAGCAGCACCAGGTTAAGCCCCATCACCGCGATACCGCCGACGGCGGTAATTTTAGCGATTTTATTGATCCCTTTGACGGCAATAAAGGTCACCACGACCATCCAGCAGGCCGCCAGAATACCGACCGTCTGCGTCGGCGTCAGGCTACCCAGCGCCCAGGTCTGGGTTTTGTCCGCGCCAAACAAAAAAGTAGATAGCGGGACCCAGATCTTAGCGGCGGTACTCACCATCCACACTACGTACGAGGCAAACCACATAAAGGTACCAATGAAGGCAAAGCGCGGCCCGACGCTGTGGTTCATCCAGGAATAGATCCCGCCCTCTTCGCGACGATAAGCTGAGCCCATCTCCGCCATCATCAGCGCGAACGGGATAAAGAAAAAGAGGGCGGAAAAAAGGTAAAACGGCATCGCGCTATAGCCCATCAGATAAAACGCCGATGGGCTGTTGGCAAAGCCAAACACCGAGGTGAAGATCATCAGAATCAGCCCGATCAGGCTCATCTTCTTGAGTTGTTGATGCATAAATCTATCCAAACGTGGGCATCGCCCGACGAGCGACGCCTGGCCTCATAAAAAGAGCGCGGATAGTAGCAAAATCACGGATGGAAATTGTGGGTATTCGGGCTAAAGCCGGGGCGAGGGTGTCAGGTCCAAAGTCGTCTTTCACCTCCCCCACCCGCCGGCGGAGGGAGGTGAAAAAGCGATCAGGCGCGGTCTACCGTAAAGGCAATCACTTCGCCGATGCTTTCAGCGCCCAGCGCCAGCATGACCACGCGGTCAACGCCCAGCGCCACGCCGGAGCAGTCCGGCAAACCCGCCTCCAGCGCCGCCAGCAGGTTGTTATCGATGGGCTGCTGCGGAAGGCCGCGCGCGGCGCGTTTGCGGTTATCCTGCTCAAACCGCAGGCGCTGTTCATGGGCGTCGGTCAGCTCGTGGAAACCGTTCGCCAGCTCAATACCTTTGTAATAGACCTCAAAGCGCTCAGCGACCCGATGATCTTCCGGGCTGATCTGCGCTAAAGAGGCCTGAGTCGCCGGGAAATGATAAATGAACGTTGGTCGATCTTTGCCGATGTGCGGCTCCACGCCCATGGTGAACAGCAGCTGCAGCAGGGTATCGCGATCTTCTTCAGTATCGGCGATATTGCTCAGATCCAGCTTCGCTGCGACTTCACGCAGCTGAGCTTTATCGGCAGAGAGCGGGTCAATTTCCAGATGGCGCTGAAACGCCTGCTGATAGGAGAGACTTTCCGCCGGTTGGCACTCCAGCACCTGCTGCAGCAGATCGTCCACCTCATTGATCAGGCGATACATGTCATAGCATGGACGATACCACTCCAGCATGGTGAATTCCGGATTGTGATGACGCCCCATCTCTTCATTTCGGAAGCTGCGGCACAGCTGGAAGACCGGGCCGCAACCTGCCGCCAGCAGGCGCTTCATGTGGTATTCCGGACTGGTCATCAGGTACAGGTTAAGCCCCTGAGAATGGCCCGGGCCGACGAAACGGGTTTCGAACGGGAACAAATGAATATCCGTTACCGTCGCCTGACTCATGCAAGGCGTCTCCACCTCCAGCACGCCGCGATCGGTAAAGAAACGGCGGATTTCCGCCATCACCGCCGCGCGCTTCAACAGATTGGGAATGGGTGCGCTCGGCTGCCAGGTTGCCGTCTCGCTCATGGTACTTTCTCCGATTGCAAATTAAGGGCACGAAGTCTACTCGCAATCGGCGAGTGAAACAAATTTTGTGCAATCTCCGGCAGACTACATGCCATTAATCTATCGTTAACCCTGACGCATAAATACCACTGATAAATAACCGCACATATCGATAAAAAAATCGAACACGTCAATTTTCCATACTGACCCTAAGGCTATACTCCTGTACCTATAAAGGAGCAGTGATACTTTTTCGCCAGCCCGGCGGCGAAATACACTAAAACTGGAGGAATGTCGTGCAAACTTTTCAAGCCGATCTCGCCGTAATTGGCGCCGGCGGGGCAGGCCTTCGTGCCGCTATCGCCGCCGCTCAGGCCAACCCCAACGCTAAAATCGCCCTGATTTCTAAAGTCTATCCGATGCGCAGCCATACGGTCGCTGCAGAAGGGGGGTCCGCAGCCGTTGCCCAGGATCACGATAGCTTTGAGTACCATTTTCACGACACCGTCGCGGGAGGCGACTGGCTGTGCGAGCAGGATGTCGTCGACTATTTTGTTCATCACTGCCCGACGGAAATGACCCAGCTGGAGCAGTGGGGATGCCCATGGAGCCGCCGCCCCGACGGCAGCGTCAACGTCCGGCGCTTCGGTGGCATGAAAATCGAACGCACCTGGTTTGCCGCCGACAAAACCGGCTTCCACATGCTGCATACCCTCTTCCAGACCTCCCTTCAGTTTCCCCAAATTCAGCGCTTTGACGAACATTTCGTCCTTGACCTGCTGGTCGATGACGGGCAGGCCCGCGGCCTGGTGGCGATGAATATGATGGAAGGCACCCTGGTGCAGATCCGCGCTAACGCCGTGGTCCTGGCTACCGGCGGCGCCGGGCGCGTCTACCGCTACAACACCAACGGCGGCATCGTCACCGGTGACGGGATGGGGATGGCCCTGGGACACGGCGTGCCGCTGCGCGACATGGAATTCGTTCAGTATCACCCGACCGGCCTGCCGGGCTCCGGGATCCTGATGACCGAAGGTTGCCGCGGCGAAGGCGGGATTCTGGTCAACAAAAACGGCTACCGCTATCTGCAGGATTACGGCATGGGCCCGGAAACCCCGCTCGGCGAACCGAAGAATAAATATATGGAGCTGGGCCCACGCGACAAAGTGTCCCAGGCCTTCTGGCACGAGTGGCGGAAAGGGAACACTATCCCGACGCCGCGCGGCGACGTGGTCTACCTCGATCTCCGCCACCTCGGCGAGAAAAAACTGCTGGAGCGTCTGCCGTTTATCTGTGAACTGGCGAAAGCCTACGTCGGCGTCGATCCGGTGAAAGAGCCGATCCCGGTGCGCCCGACCGCGCACTACACCATGGGCGGTATTGAAACCGATCAGCAGTGCGAAACCCGAATCAAAGGGCTGTTTGCCGTGGGCGAATGCTCGTCCGTTGGCTTACATGGCGCCAACCGTCTGGGCTCCAACTCGCTGGCCGAGCTGGTGGTCTTCGGCCGCCTGGCCGGGGAGCAGGCCATGCAGCGCGCCGCTCAGGCGGGCGAGGCAAACGGCGCCGCCCTCGATGCGCAGGCTGCCGATGTGGAGCAGCGCCTGAAAGATCTCGTCAACCAGGAAGGTAACGAAAACTGGGCGAAAATTCGCGATGAAATGGGGTTGTCGATGGAGGAAGGCTGCGGCATCTACCGCACGCCGGAGCTGATGCAGAAAACGATCGACAAGCTGGCTGAACTGCAGGAACGCTTTAAGCGCGTGCGCATTACTGATAACTCCAGCGTGTTCAATACCGATCTGCTTTACACCATTGAGCTGGGGCACGGTTTAAACGTTGCCGAATGTATGGCGCACTCGGCCATCGCCCGTAAAGAATCGCGCGGGGCGCACCAGCGTTTGGATGAAGGCTGTACCGAACGCGACGACGTCAACTTCCTCAAGCACACTCTCGCCTTCCGCGAGGCCGATGGCACTACCCGTCTGGAATATGGCGATGTGAAGATCACCACGCTGCCGCCGGCAAAACGTGTCTATGGCGCAGAAGCGGACGCGGCTGAGAAGAAGGAGACCACCCATGGCTGAGATGAAAAACCTGAAAGTCGAAGTGGTGCGCTACAATCCGGAGGTCGACACCGCACCGCACAGCGCATTCTATGACGTGCCTTATGATGAACAGACCTCGCTGCTGGACGCGCTGGGCTACATCAAAGACAACCTGGCGCCAGACCTGAGCTACCGCTGGTCCTGCCGAATGGCAATCTGCGGTTCCTGCGGCATGATGGTCAACAAGGTGCCGAAGCTGGCCTGCAAAACCTTCCTGCGCGATTACACCAAAGGCATCAAAGTTGAGGCGCTGGCCAACTTCCCGATCGAGCGCGATCTGGTGGTGGACATGACCCACTTTATCGAAAGCCTGGAAGCCATTAAGCCGTATATCATCGGCAATAACCGCACGCCTGACCAGGGGCCAAACAAGCAGACCCCGGCCCAGATGGCGAAATACCATCAGTTTTCCGGCTGCATCAACTGCGGGCTGTGCTATGCCGCCTGCCCGCAGTTCGGCCTGAACCCGGAATTTATCGGCCCGGCGGCGATCACCCTCGCCCACCGCTATAACGAAGACAGCCGCGACCACGGTAAAAAGGAACGCATGGCGCAGCTTAACGGCCAGAATGGCGTATGGACCTGTACTTTCGTTGGCTACTGCTCGGAAGTGTGTCCGAAGCACGTCGACCCGGCGGCCGCGATCCAGCAGGGCAAGGTGGAAAGCTCGAAAGACTTTCTTATCGCCACCCTGAAACCACGCTAAGGAGTGCATTATGACGACGAAACGCAAACCCTACGTGCGACCAATGACCTCCACCTGGTGGAAAAAGCTGCCGTTTTATCGCTTCTACATGGTACGGGAAGGCACGGCGGTACCGACGGTATGGTTTAGCATTGTGCTGATTTATGGGCTGTTTGCCCTCAAGCACGGCGCCGAGAGCTGGGCGGGGTATATCGGATTCCTGCAAAACCCGGTGGTGGTAATCCTCAACCTGATTACTCTGGCGGCGGCGCTGCTGCACACCAAAACCTGGTTTGAGCTGGCGCCGAAAGCCGCCAACGTCATCATCAAAGGCGAAAAAATGGGGCCAGAGCCGGTCATTAAAGGGCTCTGGGTGGTGACGGCGGTGGTCACCGTGGTGATCCTGTTTGTCGCCCTGTTCTGGTAAGGAGGCTGAGATGATTAATCCCAATCCGAAACGTTCCGATGAACCCGTATTCTGGGGGCTGTTTGGCGCAGGCGGCATGTGGGGCGCGATCGTCGCGCCGGTGATGGTGCTGCTGGTCGGCATCCTGCTGCCGCTGGGGCTCGCTCCGGCCGACGCCTTCAGCTATGAGCGTGTGCTGGCCTTTGCCCAAAGCTTTATCGGCCGCGCATTCATCTTTCTGATGATTGTCCTGCCGCTGTGGTGTGGGTTGCATCGTATTCACCACGCCATGCACGATCTGAAAATCCATGTGCCAAACGGTAAATGGGTCTTCTACGGCCTGGCGGCAATCCTCAGCGTCATCACCCTCGTTGGCGTACTGTTTATCTGATCCTGCAAGAGCCCGGTCGCATTTCTGCTACCGGGCTCGCTTCATAGAAAAATCTTGCCGCCTTTTCCCTGCTGGACTCTACACTTAGCTTAAAAGCCAGCAAGGAGCATGCCATGCGTATCCTGCCGATAATCACCGCGATTGCCGTCTCGTTCCTGTCTGTCGCCTGCAGCACGCCCACCCCGCCGCCGGGCGTCACCGTGGTCAGTCCCTTCGACGTTCAGCGCTATCTGGGTACCTGGTATGAAATCGCCCGCTTTGACCACCCTTTTGAAAGCGGGCTGGAAAAAGTCACGATCGCCTGGCACCCACGTGATGACGGCGGTCTGGATGTGGTGAATAAAGGTTATAACCCCGACCGCGGCATGTGGCAGAAAACGGACGGGGTAGCGTACTTTACCGGGGAGCCCAGCCGCGCCGCGCTGAAGATTTCCTTCTTCGGCCCTTTCTACGGCAGCTATAACGTCATTGCTCTGGATAAGGAGTATCGTTACGCGCTGGTCTGCGGCCCCGATCGCGACTATCTCTGGCTGCTGGCCCGGGCGCCGACCATCGCCCCGGAGGTCAGGCAGCAGATGCTGGACATTGCCACCCGACAGGGCTTTGATGTCGGCAAACTGGTCTGGGTCAATCAGCGCTATGATTAGTGCGCGCTGATCTTCAGGCCAATGATGCCAATCACGATACAGACAAGGCTGGCGATACGCATGGCGCTGGCGGATTCCCCTAACAGCACAATACCGGTCACGGCGGCGCCCACCGCGCCGATCCCGGTCCAGACGGCGTAGGCGGTACCTACCGGTAGGGTTTTCATCGCCCATGAGAGCAGCGCCATGCTGGCCACCATCGCCACGATGGTGATAACGCTGGGAACCAGGCGGCTAAAGCCATGGGTATATTTCAGGCCGACGGCCCACACCACTTCCAGCAGGCCAGCGATAAACAAGACTATCCAGGACATAAGGCTCCTTTGCTGGGGCCGTCCCCGGATGAGAAACGCTTACGGGTCGTCCCGTAAGGTGGATGAAAAGTCGTGGTGAGTATATCCAACGGAATGAGAGAAGTGAAGAACGGTACGGCGCTAAACCGTACCGTTGACGGCGTTTATTGCTGAGCTTTGGTTGCCGCGCCAGAGATTGCGTTGCCGCCGTCTGAAATATCCTCACCGACACCGCGCGTGGTGTTACAAGCGGTCAGTGCTGAAGAGAGGACCAAAACCGTAAAGAACGCTGCAATCGTTTTTTTCACCATAATGTCATCCTTAGTGTCAGTTTTGTTTTCATGCCCTATAAGCATAGACAAACCGTCCAAAGATGAAGGGATCTTTGCGATTTTTAAGAGAAAAGGAGTATGCGTGGAGGAGGCTGACATACCGGGAGGCAAGCGCCATCAACGAAACGGCAGGGAAATTCAGCTCACAGCGTGAGAGATAGCGTGGCCCAGGCCCTGAATATCTTCACCCACACCGCGGGCGGTATTGCAGCCAGCCAACAGCGCGCTGCTCAGAAAGAGTAACACCAGGAGTTTAACGCTGCGCTTCATGTATCGTGCTCGTTGTGACTGTACGAAAAGAGCGGCGCAGCACGGAGGCTACGCCGGTCATCATGACGCGAAATTACTTCACGCGGGATACATATTCGCCAGAGCGAGTATCCACTTTGATCACTTCGCCAATCTGAACGAACAGCGGAACTTTAACCACCGCGCCAGTAGACAGGGTCGCCGGTTTACCGCCGGTACCCGCGGTGTCGCCTTTCAGGCCTGGATCGGTTTCAATGATTTCCAGCTCAACGAAGTTCGGCGGGGTGACCGCGATCGGCTGGCCGTTCCACAGGGTCACGATGCACTCAGCCTGATCCAGCAGCCATTTAGCGTTGTCACCGATCGCTTTCGCGTCAGCAGACAGCTGCTCGAAGGTTTCGTTGTTCATGAAGTGCCAGAACTCACCGTCGTTGTACAGGTAAGTCAGGTTCATATCGACAACGTCCGCGCCTTCTGCGGAATCGGTAGATTTGAAGGTTTTCTCAACGCGGGTACCGGTCAGCAGACGGCGCAGCTTAACGCGCGCAAACGCCTGGCCTTTACCTGGTTTAACGAATTCGCTGGCTTCTACCGCATAAGGTTCGCCATCTAACATGATTTTAAGACCAGCACGAAAATCGTTGCTATAGTAAGTCGCCATAAGGCCCTCTGAAATTGTTTAACTGGTAGCTAAGCCACAAAATGGCGCATATTGTAACCCTAAATACCCCATCCAGAGAAGATTGGATAACGCAACTTGCCAATGTTGTGACCAGTCCTGATGAACTGCTGCGTCTTTTAAATGTAGACGCTGATGAAAAACTGCTGGCCGGACGCGAGGCCAGACGCCTGTTCCCGCTGCGCGTCCCGCGCGCGTTTATCGCCCGCATGGAGAAAGGCAACCCTAACGATCCACTGCTTCGTCAGGTACTTACCGCCGAGGAAGAATTTATCGTCGCCCCCGGCTACTCCACCGATCCGCTGGAAGAACAGCACAGCGTGGTGCCCGGTCTGTTGCACAAATATCGCAACCGGGCCCTGCTGCTGGTGAAAGGCGGTTGTGCAGTCAATTGCCGTTATTGTTTCCGCCGCCACTTCCCATACGCCGAAAATCAGGGCACCAGGCGCAACTGGCAGACGGCGATGGACTACATCGCGGCACATCCGCAGCTTGATGAAATCATCTTCTCCGGCGGCGACCCGCTGATGGCGAAGGATCATGAGCTTGACTGGCTAATGACCCAGCTGGAAGCTATTCCACACGTTAAGCGCCTGCGTATTCACAGCCGCCTGCCAATTGTGATCCCGGCGCGCATCACCGAGACGCTGGCCAGCCGCTTCCAGCGTTCGTCGCTGCAGGTGATCCTGGTTAACCACGTTAACCACGCCAATGAAATTGACGGTGAGTTTCGCGCGGCGATGGCCATGCTGCGTCAGGCGGGCGTCACGTTGCTCAATCAGAGCGTGCTGCTGCGCGGGGTGAACGACAACGCGCAAACCCTGGCCGACCTCAGTAATGCGCTGTTCGACGCCGGGGTAATGCCCTACTACCTGCACGTGCTGGATCGGGTGCAGGGGGCGGCGCACTTCATGGTCAGCGATGATGAAGCCCGTGAAATCATGCGTGAACTATTGACCCTCATCTCCGGCTATATGGTGCCGAAGCTGGCGCGCGAGATCGGCGGGGAACCCAGCAAGACGCCGCTGGATTTAGGGCTGAAGCAGCGTTAATAAACTGAAGGTCTGCCAGGACGTTCTGGCAGACCTTCGATAGGAAGATTTCGACAGACGGGTGTTAAGGTGACCAGCAAATGACTATCGCACCGCGCTATACCCCCTGGGTGCGACGAGCTACCGGTTTAGCACGACCAACACAATAATATTAATTACAATCATCACTACAATTAGCGCGATTAACCATATGGGTATTTTAAAAGTAACATGTAACCGCTCAGATACTTTTTCACCTTCTTCCGGTTTATTTGCCATCAAATCACTGTCATGATTTGATGAGTTTTCTATTAGTGGAAGATTTAAATGAGTGTCAGGTTTTTCCTTATCTTCAGAAATAAAGCCGACAACTTTATTATTCTGATAATGCGTTAATGTCACCCGGTTCATATTCTCGCACTCTTCATCAGAGAGAGGAATGACCAATGTATTCGGAGCGACGCTAAAGCCTTTTTGCCGGACGGTGATAATGATATCCTCAGATAGTCCAGCTTTTACCAGCGATTTTCGCAGCAAAGAGATATTTTGATAGAACGTATTTTGCGAAACGACTACCCCCCGTGTTTCCCATACAGCCGCCAGGAACTCATCCCGTGAAATGACTTTGCCGCAATTCTGCAAAAGCAGCAGCAAGCATCTGGCGGTAGGCGCATTGAGGCTGATGCACTCCCCGTCCCCGGCAAGCGGTCGCAGCTCATTCATATTGGCATTAAATATAATCTCCTGATTAATTATACACCCATTAAATAATACTGCGTCATCCATATCCTTGCCCCACGTAACCCTATTATCCATAATAAAATCAAATGATTTCAACCAAACGATTATGTGAACATTCTTGTTTCAGATGGAAACAGGTACATTTCACATTGAAGTTCAGCCCACAGGATACCGCAGATAAAAAAACAAGCGATAGCTAACTTGCTTAATGGTCACATTTTCAGATTAAATTAATCTCAACTGGAATCCACATCTCATCAGAGAGGGGGGAAGCATTAAATTCACAGGTGCTTCATCAATAATTCACAAGCATTTTTTGCACCAGACTTTTAAATTACTCCCGCTTCTCCATGGTTCGCTATGGCAAGCGATATGGTAGCGTCGTTCAACAGGATGATTGGTCTCAGCACTATATAAAGGAAAGCTGACGCTTATTTTCAATATCAATGCGAATGCATACTCCATTCCCTTGATAACTGTTATCGATTCTACACAGGACTAAGTATCTATATATGGATTAATTAAATGAAAAAGACAATCGTAGCTGTAATGGTCGCTGCATCTGCAGTGCTGAGTGCTCAGGCAATGGCAACCAACACCGCTCAGGTAACTGTACTGGGTGAAGTCTCTGATGCAGCTAACTCTTGCGTCGTGACTCCGACGGGTACCCTGAACAACGGTATCGTACAGCTGATCACTGTTACCACCACCGAAGCGAACGCTGAAGCGGCTGGTAAACTGTTCAAAACTCAGGACTTCGGTTTTGATGTGAAAGACTGTGCCCAGGGCAGCACTTCACCGGTAACCGCTGTGACCGTAAATGTTAGTGGCACTTCCAGCAGCGATGCAACCATTCTGGACAACACCGCCGCTAACGGTGCAGCCGGTATCGGCATCGGTATCCAGCGCGTCAGCGATGCACATCGCGTAGCCTTCGACGGTTCCGACACTATGTCCGAAAGCTACTCTGCAACCAACGGTACTCAGCTGAAGTACACCACTGGTTATGTAAGAACTAACGCCGCGACTCCGGTTACCGAAGGTCCGGTTAAAGGTGTTGCGACCTTTACTATCGATTACACCCTCTAATTTTTCCCTAAAGGGTCCCGCTTCACGGCGGGCCCTTTTTTGCATTCAGAGAAAAGCCATGTTCAGGACCTTATTAAATCTCACCGTATCCTGTGCATTACTCCTCAGCAGTATTGCTCATGCCGGTATTGTCGTTGAATCCACCCGCTACCTCTATAAGGAAGGTGCGCGTGAAATTACCGCGCAAATCGAAAATAAAGATGATATTCCCTATCTGATTAAATCCTGGGTTGAAACGCCTGCAGGGAAAGCGCCTTCGTTTATGGCTACCCCACCGCTTTTTCGCCTCGAGGGGAAACAACAGAATACGGTTCGTCTGTTTGCCACCGGCAACGTTAATGCGCCGACCGACCGGGAATCCATGTACTATTTTAACGTGATGGCGATTCCTCCGGCAGATGATGCCAAAGCGAATAACAATACTATTCAATTGGCGGTTCGTCACCGCATGCGTCTGGTCTATCGTCCCAAAACACTTTTCGACCTCTCCCCTAATACGGAAGCGAAAAAGCTCGAATGGCGTAAGGCCGGCAAAAAGCTGACCATCAAAAATCCGACACCGTTTTTCTTTTATTTCAATAGCATCCAGCTTGGTGGAAAAGAAGTGAAGCCGGAAGTCAACTCCGTCGCCCCAATGACGACCAAAGAAGTGACGCTAAAAGAAAATATTAATGCCTCCAGCATTACCTGGAAAGTGGTCAATGATTATGGCGGAGCAGGGTCGCTCTATTCCTCATCGCTGTAATAAGAAATTTATTTTATCATTATAGGGATGTGTCTATGCCAAATAAGAATAATGGATTATTCAAACTATCCACCGTCTTTCTCGCAATGCTTCCGGCATTGCTTTCTGGTTTGAATAATAAAGCGCAAGCACGTGACTTTTTCGATCCCTCATTCATTAGCTCATTGAATGGTAGCGATCCATCAACCACTCCCGATTTATCCATATTTCAGACTCAGAACGCGCAGGCGCCAGGGGATTATCGGGTCGATATTATGTTTAATGGCCGCTACCTGGACACCAGGACCATAAAGTTTGTCGCCAACAATCGCGCCAGCAGCGATAACCGCGAACCCGCTCTGGTTCCCTGCCTGAGTCTAAAAGCACTCGCGGAATATGGCGTAAGGATAAAAGCCTTTCCAGAGTTAGCCGAGGATCAAAACGGCTGTGCAAACTTTTCTGTCATTCCTGACACCAAAGCAGATTTTGACTTTACCGCCCAGCGCTTAAATATCTCTATTCCGCAGGCGGCCTTATCCACCACCGCACAGGGATATATTCCACCGGATCAGTTTGATGACGGCATCAACGCGTTATTGGTGAACTATCAGTTCAGCGGCTCAAACGACATGCAGGCCAATGATGAATACTACAGTCTGAATCTGCAGTCCGGCCTCAACGTTGGCCCGTGGCGCATCCGTAACCTCAGCACCTGGAATAAAAACAACAGCGGTGCCGGGGACTGGGATTCCGCCTATCTCTATATGCAGCGCAGCATCCGCTCCATCAACAGTAACCTTGTGATGGGTGAGAGTTCATCGCTCAACGGTATCTTCGACAGCGTGCCGTTTACCGGTATTCAGCTGGCCACCGATACGACGATGTTGCCGGAAAGTATGCGCGGCTATGCGCCAATTATTCGCGGTATCGCCAGAACCAATGCCCGCGTCATCATTAAACAAAACGGCTATCAGGTATACCAGACCTATGTCGCTCCCGGGGCGTTTGAAATCGCCGATATGTACCCGAGCGGCGGTAGCGGCGACCTTTACGTCACAGTGGAGGAATCCGACGGATCGAAACAAGAATTTGTCGTGCCGTTCGCCACCCTGCCGGTGATGGTCCGTGAGGATCAGCTGGAATATGAGATCACATCTGGTAAATATCGCCCGTACGATGGCGGAGTCGATGAAACGCCGTTTACCCAAGCCACCGCGACCTACGGCGTCTCCAGCAGCCTGACGCTATATGGCGGCATGCAGGCGGCTTCGCGATATCAGGCGCTGTCGACAGGGCTTGGCTATAACCTTGGTGAACTGGGCGCCGCCTCGGCAGACGTCACCCAGGCCTGGTCAAAAATGAAAGAGGATGAAAAGACCTCCGGACAGTCCTGGCGTGTTCGTTACGGGAAAAACATTCTTGAAACGGGTACAAACGTGACCATCGCCGGCTACCGCTACTCCACTCGCGGATTTCATACTCTCTCAGAGGTCCTGGATAGCTACTCTAATGACGGCTACTACACTTCGCGCTCGCTGCGCAACCGTACCAATTTGACGGTTAACCAAAGCCTGGGTAAAGGTCTCGGTAGCCTGTCGGTAAGCGGATTAATCGAAGATTACTGGGATGATAAGCGTACCAACAAGTCGATCAGTGTGGGGTACAACGGCGGTTTCCGCAATGTGAACTACTACCTCGGCTACAGCTATAACCGCTATACCTGGAGCGGAGATAACTCCGGGAAAGACGCCCGGGACGACCAGCGCATTACACTGACCGTAACGCTGCCGCTGAGCAATTGGCTGCCTGGCACCTACACCAGCTATCAGTTAACCAACAGCAATCTGGGATCAACCGATCAGTCGGTTTCCATCGGTGGTAATGCGCTGGAGAACGATAGCCTGGAGTGGAGCCTGCAGCAAGGGTACAGCAACCGGGAATACTACAGCGGCGATATGCGGGCGACCTATAACGGTGCCCGCGGCAGCGTCAACGCTGGCTACAGCTATGATCGCAGCAGCGAGCGCATTGACTACGGCGCCAACGGCAGTATCGTTGCTCATGCCGATGGCATCACTCTGGGTCAGGACATCACCGACGCAGCGGTACTGGTTAAAGCGCCGGGGCTGGATAACGTCAGACTGACTAACGACAACACCATTTCTACCGACTATCGCGGCTACGCCATCGTCCCATATGTAACACCATACCGTCGCACCGATATTACGCTCGACAGCTCCACGCTTGGCGAAGATATGGAGCTGCCGGAAACCACGCAGAGCGTCGTTCCGACGCGCGGCGCCATCGTGCGTGCAAACTATGCCGGCAATATCGGCCAGCGGGCCTTTGTGCATCTGAAAACCGCCAGCGGTCAGGACGTGCCTTATGGCGCGATGGTCCTGCTAGCCGGAGATAGTAAATCGCAGCCAAGTATCGTCAGCGACGCTGGTATGGTTTATATGTCTGGCCTGCAGCAGACCGGGATCCTTAACGTCCAGTGGGGCAAAAGCGCCGCGCAGCAGTGCAATGCTTCATTTACTTTACCGACCAGGGAAGGCAAAGCGTCTGGCATCAGTCAAATCGAAACGGTTTGTCGCTAATATTGATCAAGGAACAATAAAGAATGAGAAAAATACTTCTTTTTTTATCCCTACTATGCTGTTGTAGCGAGGTAATTGCCAAATGCGATTATTCTGGTTCCGCTGGACAAGCAAATTTTAACTTAAGTCCTAAAATCGCAACAGACCCAACAATTCCGGTGGGTACAGTTCTCTATACCAAAAAAGTCGGCACCGGACATTATAAAACATTTGAGTGCAGCAAAATAATGGGAGACCAGTATATTATTACCTCAACAGCACCGGAAGTTACCGGCGTCACGGGTATAATGGGCAAACCGGTCTATGAAACCGGCATAGATGGGATTGGCTTTCAGTTTTCAGACATTTTGAGTAGTAAAAATGGTTCAATAAAACCGGCAATTGCAGAATCTACAATCGTACCAATTAACGATTCGAATGATGATTATAAATTTATGACTGTATGGTTAATCAAAACAAAGCCTGTCATTGATACATCCGGAACCAGTACTAATCCGGTCTTCAAGTTTTCAGCAGGTAACTTAAACACCAACCCCAGAGCATCTGACCGACTATTACTAACTGCATACCTAAAATTCAAGAGTATTTCATATAAAGATACTTCTTGTGATATTTCAGTATCTGGACCTAGTCAAATTACCCTGAATAAAATTGAAAAAAATACATTAATGTCAATTGCACGAGGTGGTACAACACCTTCACAGAAAACCATCACAATGAATGTTTCGTGCCCAACCGGATCAATTGGCAACAAGCTTTACTACTGGTTTAACCCTGTAACTGGTACCAGCCCCGCCGGGGACGGCATCATCGATAATATGTTAACCGGCAGCGAAGCCGCAAGTAATGTCGGCATTATTTTCAAGAAAGACAACACCCCCATTACATTTTATGATGCAGAAGCGTACAGTTTTTCCAAGGCCAAAGCATCACAAAGCTTTAATTTTACCGCTGACTATTATCGAATGAGTGACAATAGCGCCGAAGTCACCTCAGGGCATGTAAAAGCTATGCTGGAGGTTGTGGTTCAGGAAGAATAGTTTAAACGGCGCACTTATAAAAAAGGCGGGTTTTATCCGCCTTTTTTATATTTAATAAAACATCCTCAAAATAATGGCATTTCATTTAACACCCAAAGATAACAACAGACAATGCCCGGTCGCTTTTATAATAATGAAAAATCCTCAAGAATTCTCAAAAAATGTTATTTTTCAGCACCATCAAAAACACTTCATATTAAATTTAGTTTACTCCCATAACTTCATCAATAATTCATACATTGTTGAGTTGATTCATACTACAGTAACAACTATCTTCTCTGCGGACCAACTTCTGGTCTGGAATGAATATATAATTTTAATTTTAGTTAAAGGACTAATCATGCATCAATTAACTGTATTTGAAATGGGGCTTTGTTGAATAAATCAGATTTCGGGTAAGTCTCCCCCGTAGCGGGTTGTGTTTTCAGGCAATACGCACGCTTTCAGGCATACCTGCTTTCGTCATTTTGTTCAGCGCTCGTACCAGGGCCATAGCCTCCGCAACCTGACCATCGTAGTCACGCAGCGTCAGTGAACCCCCGAACAGCTCTTTTACCCGGTACATCGCCGTTTCCGCTATCGAGCGACGGTTGTAGTCTGTTGTCCATTTCCACCGCGCATTACTCCCGGTCATTCGCTGATTAGCCACTGCACGGTTACGGTCTGCATATTCACCGGGCCAGTAACCCGCACCTTTTCGGGGAGGGATAAGCGCGCTGATTTTCTTACGCCGCAGTTCATCGTGACATAGCCGGGTATCGTAAGCGCCATCGGCGGCGGCTGACCTGATTTTCCGGTGGGTTTGCCGGATTAACCCGGGGAAGGCCTCTGAGTCCGTAACGTTGTTCAGCGACAGGTCAGCGCAGATGATTTCATGTGTTTTACTGTCAACGGCGAGATGCAGCTTACGCCAGATACGGCGGCGTTCCTGGCCATGCTTTTTGACTTTCCACTCGCCTTCACCGAAGACCTTCAGCCCGGTGGAATCAATTACCAGGTATGCGATTTCACCCCGGGTGGGCGTTTTGAAACTGACATTAACCGACTTTGCCCGCCTGCTGACACAGCTGTAATCCGGGCAGCGTAGCGGAACGTTCATCAGAGAAAAAATGGAATCAATAAAGCCCTGCGCAGCGCGCAGGGTCAGCCTGAATACGCGTTTAATGACCAGCACAGTCGTGATGGCAAGGTCAGAATAGCGCTGAGGTCTGCCTCGTGAAGAAGGCGCTGCCGACTCATACCAGGCCTGAATAGCTTCATCATCCAGCCAGAAAGTTATGGAGCCACGGTTGATGAGGGCTTTATTGTAGGTGGGCCAGTTGGTGATTTTGAACTTTTGCTTTGCCACGGAACGGTCTGCGTTGTCGGGAAGATACGTGATCTGATCCTTCAACTCAGCAAAAGTTCGATTTATTCAACAAAGCCTTGAAATGGAAGAAATTTCTGGCGGCGCGCTGACAGATACACTGTCCGACGTCGCGACCTGGGTTGCTAAAGAAATTGGTGCTGTAGCGCTGGGTGTTTCAATCGGTGCAATCATGGGCACTGCATTTGCAGGACGCTGGGGTGGCGTGAGCGGCGGTATCTTCGGTATCGGCTCAATCGGACAGCTTGTAGGGATGATTTCTGGGGTTATCCTTGGTGGCGTTTGCTTTGGCGCAGCTGCTGGTATTGTTGGCTGGGATATGACTCTGGAATATGCGCAGGGCGCAATGAATGCTATCTATGATGGCACCTTAAACTTCTGGAGCAATTAATCCTAATTGCCTATAAATGATGGCAATATTCAGTTGCCATCATTTGTTAATTAATTAAGGCCTGAAGTATCGGGCCTTTTCACTTTATTATTTAAGTGATAATTATGTTGAGAAAAATCTATCGCAAGGAAGCGATTGAATACAAAAAACATCACTGGAAAGGAAAAGCGCTGTTGCTTGCAGGGATTCCAGCATGGCTTGTCGCATTACTTTCTTTTGCCTTTCTAACCATATTGATCGCCACTACAATACTTTGCTCTTTTACCCAACGTATTGACGTTCGGGGAGAAGTGATTACACTACCCCATTCCGTTAACGTTTATGCCCCCCAGCAAGGCTTTGTTATTTCCCAATATGCTAAAGTCGGCGACATTGTAGTAAAAGGACAGCCTTTATATGAAATTGATATTTCTCGAAATACAACATCAGGCAACGTCAGTGCGTCACAAATAGAAGTTATAAATGAAAAAATTGCGAACGCTGAAGATATCATTACTAAACTTTCTCATAATAAAGATGAGACCAGGTTATCTTTAGATAAACAACTACAAACCATCAATGACTCGTTGAAAGAAACGAATCGCATGCTGGTTAATGCACAGACTGGTTTAAAGAAAATGCATGATAATCTTTCCAGCTACGATAAATATCTTAGTGACGGTCTTATCACCAAAGATCAGTATAATTATCAGCATTCACTATACTTTCAGCAACAGAGCACCTATCAGTCATTGGTCAGCCAAAAGATGCAACTGGAGTCACAAATAACTCAGTTGAATAGCGATAGGATTACAAAAATAGCAGATTTTGACAACCAAATTTCATCTCAGGAAAATCAGATAAATGATTATAAAAATCAGCTGGTTGAATCAAATGCAAATGGCAATGTCATTATTAAAGCAACCACAGAAGGAAGAATTGAATCGCTGGCTGTTACTAAAGGGCAGATGGTTGATAAAGGTAGCAGCTTAGCTCAGATCCAACCTACTGGTGATATAGAGTATTATCTTATTCTATGGCTACCTAATAACAGTATACCTTATGTAAAACCTGGTGACATTATAAACATTCGTTATGATGCTTTCCCTGCTGATAAATTTGGGCAATTCCCTGGAAAGATACTTTCGATATCTTCAGTACCTACATCTCGACAGGAACTGTCTGAATACACTAATGTGAATAACGGAACTAATCAGCAGGAACTGGCGCTCTATAAAACCATAGTAAAAATAGAAAACAAAACTTTCGAGTATAATGGCAAAACGCTTTCGCTTTCAAATGGCCTCAAGGCTCAAGCTGTTGTATTCCTGGAAGAGCGCCCACTTTATATGTGGATGTTTACCCCTGTGTATAAGATAACTCAAAGCATTACTGGGCCGATCAATGACTAACGAACTATTCAAAACCGTAGTTGCGAAGTTAAATTTTTCCTTGGTTAACAAAACGCCTGTTATACTTCAGTCTGAATCATCAGAATGTGGTATTGCCTGTCTGGCAATGGTCTGTGGTTATTATGGGCTGAATATCGATTTGTTTAATTTTCGTCAGCGGTTTGGTAGCCCCTCACAGGGCTCCTCACTGATGTCTCTAAGCAAAACGGCAGAGCATGCCGGTCTAAAAAGCCGAGCGTTAGCTCTCGATCTCGATGAAATTAAGCAACTTAAACTTCCCTGCATTATTCATTGGGGAATGAATCACTATGTCGTTCTTACGAAAGTAAGAAAAAACGGATTTATTATTCACGATCCGGCTCTGGGTAAACGAGTCATCGGCATCAGCGAGATGTCAAACAATTTTACCGGCGTTGCACTTGAACTGTGGCCCGACCATAATTTCCAACAAGAAGAAGCAAAATCCAGGCTGCGACTTCTGGATCTTATGCATAAAATTGTTGGTTTAAAACCGGCTCTTATAAAGATTTTTGCCTATTCGGTTGTAGTTGAAGCTATCGGCCTCCTGTTACCGATTGGTACGCAACTAGTAACCGACCATGTTATCATGGCACACGATCAAAGCTTACTTTCTGTTATTTGTATTGGCTTGATATTTTTTACCCTATTCCGCATGTTTATTAGCATGTTACGTGCATGGACGTCTTTGACATTAAATACGCTGACAAATATTCAATGGAAAACGACGCTATTTGACCATCTGGCAAGTTTACCATTATCCTTTTTTGAGAAAAGGCATCTAGGTGATATTCAATCTCGCTTCTCGTCTCTGGATACCATTCGCTCAATATTTACCAATAGTATCGTCACCGGCATCATTGATTCCATAATGACAATCGGCTTACTGGTGATGCTGACCTTATACGGTGGTTGGTTAGTATGGGTCGTCGTTGGTTTTACCGTTTGCTATGCGATTATGCGTTTCGCAACCTATGGATTTTATCGTCGAGTTACGGAAGAACAGGTCGTTAAAGGCGCACGTGCAAATTCCCACTTTATGGAGTCACTGTACGGTATTTCTACAATAAAGGCATTAAATTTAAAAGAGCGTCGCTCGCAGCACTGGCTGAATCTTAACGTCGATGCCAGTAATGCAGGCATAAAGCAAACTCGTTTTGATATGATGTATGGTGGCATTAATACTTTCATCACTTCAATCGATCAGGTTGCTGTACTGTGGTTGGGTGCTATCATGGTTATTGATAACGAGATGACGCTCGGTATGTTTATGGCATTCAATGCTTACCGCGGCCAATTTTCGCAACGAGCATCTAATCTCATTGATTTGGTCATGCAGCTTCGTATGCTATCTCTGCATAATGAACGTCTATCAGAAATAGCATTTAGTGAACCAGAGAAAGAACTTCCTTCACGCCGGGTGTTTACAGAAAATACTGGCGTAAAATTAGAAGTGAGAAATCTAAGTTACCAGTACGATCCTTTTTCGCAACCCATTTTCACCAATCTGAACATTACCGTTGATCCTGGAGAATCAGTCGCGCTAATTGGTCCATCCGGGGTTGGCAAAACAACGCTTTTAAAAGTGATGTGCGGACTGCTCTCACCTGACTCAGGTGAAATACTTGCAGATAATCTGGAGATTAAAAAGATTGGCTTAAATAACTACCGTCTTGGTATCGCCTGCGTGCTACAGGAAGACCGCCTCTTTTCCGGTTCACTTATTGATAATATTAGTGGATTTGATGATAACGCCGATCTTGATTTTGTGATGGAATGTGCCAGACGCTGCAACATTCATGATGAAATCATGAAGATGTCCATGGGGTACGAAACCATTGTCGGCGAACTTGGACTGGGCATTTCAGGCGGGCAAAAGCAGCGTATCCTGATCGCCCGTGCACTGTATCGCAAACCGAGTATTTTATTTATGGATGAGGCTACCAGCCATCTTGACCTCAGAAATGAGTCGGTTATCAATCAGTCTATTTCAGCGCTAAGTATTACCCGGATTATCGTCGCGCATCGACCATCGACCATTGCATCCGCCGATCGTGTTATCGATCTCGCACAATCGAAGCCGGTGACTACTGCTTAATAAAGGATATGAATATGCAAGGAACGTTTATAGGTTTTAATACCGCCGGAATTACCTTTGAAGAGCGTTTTTTAGCGTTGCTGCTAAAAGTTAAGAAGGAAAATGGCTTTTGCGAAATTTACTATCTTCAGGCACCGGTGCTAGCCGATCTGCTCCTGATACTGCAGAGCAGAATGGCTGTGATTTTTCAGCGGCTTGAAAACCAAGGAGAGGCCTATAAAGATGAGCTTATCACCTATAATGAGGCAGTTGTTGCCAATATCCCTCAGGTTGAGATGGCTGAAATACAGCAACCATCCCCTGAGCGGCGAATCATGTCCATTACGCTCAAACCTGGCGAAACACAGTCAACGTTAATTCTTGTATTTCAGGATGAACAGATTAGTACTTTATGTATTGACGACAGGCAAGTAGAAGCCCTGATAATAGGTATTCAACAAGCATTAAAAACTGTAGGCGATCAAACACTAATCCAATACTTAAGCTCAAATATGGATTTTTTAATGTGCTATACCGTCGACTTAACCACTCAACCCAATATTGATTACCAGCAGTATCCCCAGGAAGACTGGAAGCTAAACCTGTTTTCCCATTATCTGGGTGTGCTGTACTGCTGCGAGACAGACGAAGGCAAGAAAATTGTCTCCGGTGCGGTGGTGAAAACCAGTGCGCCGCATTTATCAGAACTGGAAAATAACGTTGTGACGCGGATTATCGAGAAAAGCCCCAAGCTCAAGGCGATGCACGCGGAGCTGGCGCCATGTCAGATCTTCAGTACTGTCATCCCTTCCCAGCCGGGAAGAATGCTCAGTCTGGAAGAATGCCTGCGTCCCCTACACGCCTTCTACCTTGAAAAGAAAGCGGAGCTTAGCGCCTGATCCTCATCTAACGACCACGCCTCTCTCTGCGCTCGCGGAGAGAGGCGTCACGCATCAGTTCGGGCACTTATAAACCTGGCCGTTCATTTCGCTGTCGGTAGGCACAAAGCTCGACAGCAGGTTTTGCGTCGGGCTGCTGACGCCGTAAATCACGTTGCCGCCCATGGCTGCCGCCTGGTTGCGCAGGGCGTTTGCCGCACCGCGCATGGAACCACCCTCATCGCCATTCTGGCCGGAGAGCCAGTTGCTCTGTTTACCCGTCGCGGTCCCTAACAGCTGACACTCTGCGCCCGGCTTCTCCTGCACGAAGCGCACATTCTGGCCGGCAGAGGTTAATTCATTGCTGGAACTGCAACCTGCCAACAGTAAGGCTGCGCCGACAATCCCTGCTAAATATTTTACCTGCATGTTATTCCCCATGATCGATGAGCTGGACGCACTGGCCCGGATGTAAATCTGTCATCCTTCAAACTGCGTCGGCATGAGCCGCGTTCATTTCCTCCCCGGCCGCGCTTGTCAGTTCACGCCCGAAACAGAGGTGCTTGCCGCTCTGATGCAGCTTAAATGATTTTTATGTATAAGCCTTATACTAAAAAGCGCGCCAAAAGAAAAACCCCCAGCCATTGCTGGCCAGGGGTTTCTGCTTTTTTATGCCGTAGAGCGCACGATGTCGGGTAGCAGCAGCACATTACTGTGCCGCCGCCCCCTAAGAACCGTACATGCAAGTTTCCCCGCATACGGCTCAAGCCTTTATAAGCCCGCACTACTGTTGGGCCGACAACGTTAATGCTCAGTCATCACCGTACATTTTATCGTGACAATAGAAACAGCATTCTGCCGCATGGTCACCCGATTCCACTGCGTCTTTGATAGCATCTGTCATCTCTCTTCGAGATTCAAAGAAACCTTCAAATTTGCCTTTACTAAATTGAGTGTTACCAAGCTTATAGGCTTCTTCAATGTCCTCATCACCTTGAAAAACCGTAGCTTCACAGTATTCGCAGCGTTCTAATACCCCAGCTTCAATTGCGATATTAGTGGCAACATTGAATTTATCCTGCTGATCTTCCATATGACGTTTAATAATGCTCATAGATCACTCCCATCAAGGTATAAAACCATAGATTAGATGTGGGTCTAGTGACTGTCGAGCGTATTTTTTAACTGTGCACCAACCGATGGCAGTTAGGATGCAGCATCATTAAATTATCGATTTCGTCACCGCCACCATCTACCCGTCTAATAATGTGATGGACATCCCAATCATCATTATCTTTAAATAGTTGGTGACAGACCGGACACCGATGGCCCTGTCGCTCCCATATCAACCGCAGTTTTCCGTGCTGCATTTTACCTTCTTTCCAGCGCTTAACCTGCCGCTGTTCGAAGTACAACTCGTCAACCGGATCATATGGATTAGCCTCAGACCTGATTTTAATGTGATGTCTTATAGGGATATCTTTGCAGGAGAACAGCCTTTGCAGGCCGTTATCCGCATCGACACTCTGGAATACCCAGTTTTCGCTACCTACAGAGTGAAAATACTTCTGTTTCACCCAGTACTTGTTGCGATTACCGTGCCGACGGCATGACCAGCGCCAGAGCAACTTCCAGACGCGATAGTCGATATAGCTAAACGTTTCTTTGGCGACAATATGACGATGATAATTTGCCCAACCCCGAAGTACCGGATTAAGTTGCCTTATCAGATCACCTTGTTTTGATGCCGCATTGCGCTTCACTATTTGCCGGACTTTCTGGAGGTGGTTACGCAATCCCTTAGCAGCAGGCTTTATCAGCATCTTGCCATGGTACTTGCGCACGTTCTGCCCCAGAAAATCAAACCCTTCGGAGATATGCGTTATCACCGTTTTTTCGGGTGATAATTGCAACCCCCGTTCCGCCATAAAGGCTTCAACGAGGGGTTTGACTTCATCTTCCAGCAACTCTTTAGAGATACCCGTAATGATAAAATCATCTGCGTAACGCACATAATTGACCTTGGTTTTGTAGCTGGCTTTGGTGTTTTTCTTCCCGAAATGGGTTTCTAACACCGCTTCCAGCCCGTCCAGTGCCATATTCGCCAGTACCGGAGAAACAATGCCCCCCTGTGGTGTACCAGCCTCCGTCGGGTGTAACCGACCGGATTCCATGAATCCCGCTTTAAGCCATTTCCCGAGTACCTGTTTATCCAACGGAATGTTAGCAAGTAACCAGTCATGACTGATATTGTCAAAACACCCTTTTATATCGCCTTCCAATACCCATTCAGCAGAGCTTTTACGACTGAGATTAACAAAACATTGCTCAATCGCATCTGCTGCTGAACGAGCCGGACGGAAGCCATAGCTGTTGCGATCGGCCGTTGTTTCCGAGACGGGGTCAAGTGCCAGCAGGTATAACGCCTGCATCGCTCTGTCTTTCATCGTCGGTATACCCAGAGGACGGCGTTTGCCGTTGCTCTTGGGAATGTAAACACGCCTTAACGGAGACGGTTTGTAACCCGTCCGTTTTAGCTGGCCTATCGCCTGCCACTTACTTCCGGGAGTGTTCCACAACTGGCGATCCACTCCGGCTGTCTTTTTGCCTCGATTTTCGGTAACTCGCCTGACAGCCAGTGCTTTAGCTGCAAACGAGCGCGTCAGCATCCTTTGCAGGGCTTTCACCCTACGCCAGCGCTTCTGCTCCGTTGCCTTTGCGATTCGTATCTGTAGCCCTCTGACCTGACGGTGTACCTGACGCCAGTTAATCTGGTGCCAATTTTCCGCCCTGCCGGAAAGCGCAGGTACTTTTATTAACGTACTCAACTTGCTACCCTCCTCAGTGCTTTGGTTAGAAAGCCCCGAGCGAATAGCAGACGGACAACCCCCTTACGGGAGTTATCTTATGCTCCCGCAAGGGTCTGGTTAGGGTGGGTATGAACCACCTTAGCCAGCTTTCTGCCACGTTAGATTGCTTTACAGTACTGCACACAATTAAAGACCAGTCGGAAGTCTGCCCCGTTTCCGGTGGAGGAACCTTTAACCCCCTATCCATTCCATTACAGAATGGCATTCGCTTTCTCCAACCTCCTCTACCCGCACCCTCAACAGCTTGTCTTGCGACTCACCTGCCACATTGTGGCGAAGATACGGGCTTACCGAGTTCCGTACTCATGACACGAATCACTTAGGTTCTGCCTATACACCGAAGGTCTGTTGGTAACGTATTCCCAGATGTAAAAGGAATAACCGACCTTGTACCTTTTGGTCACAGCATATCAGTAGCTTTTGCTGCTTGCGGCTGACGGTGCTTACGGACAGTTCACTTAACGTTAACCCTATGATCCAGCCTAGCCTCTCATTTGCCTGCTACTGGCAAAATCCACTGCTTATCTCACGATAAAACAGCACCCAAACATCGGGGAGTACATTGTCAGAGCGCTCTCACACCTCGCCATTACTGGCGACGCGCTGCTCCTAGGCTACTGCTAGTTACATAACAGGTCTGGCTCTGTATCAAACAGCAATACAGCCAGACAATCATGCGTACAGCTTCACACCGGTAGGTGCTAGCGTACATAACATTAATAAAGACGATGTTTTCCCCGCTACATCACAAGTCAAAACAGCAACTTGCTTCAGCGTGAATCTATTGAGACGTTACAATAGTTATAAAAGTTAATATATTTGATAAATTTCAAATAGTTATAACAGTTAATACATTTGTAAGTTTTAAGGGACTCTGACTTTAAAGCCATATCCGGAAGTTAGGGCTTCGCTAAGCGAAGCGCCGATGTTCCGGAGGCATTTAAAGTCCGGAACATCGGACATTTATTACATTTATGCTACTTAATGCGGGATATAGTGAACACAACCAAAGTTAGTGTTCACTATCGACGTAGCCCGCTAGGCTAGCTACCTACGCGACTCTCGTCGCACTACATCATGCCGCCCATACCGCCCATGCCGCCCATACCGCCAGCAGCACCTAAGTCAGGCGCGTCGCCTTTCGGCAGGTCGGTCACCATGCACTCGGTGGTAATCATCAGGCCAGCCACGGAAGCCGCGTACTGCAGTGCAGAACGGGTGACTTTGGTTGGATCCAGGATACCGAAGTCGATCATGTTGCCGTATTCTTCAGTTGCTGCGTTGTAACCGTAGTTACCGTCGCCAGCTTTCACGTTGTTAGCCACAACAGACGGCTCTTCACCGGCGTTGGACACGATCTGACGCAGCGGCGCTTCCATTGCGCGCAGCGCAACTTTGATACCGACGTTCTGATCTTCGTTCTGACCGGTCAGGCCAGCGAGTTTCGCCGCAACGCGAACCAGCGCTACGCCGCCGCCAGCCACCACGCCTTCTTCAACCGCAGCACGGGTTGCGTGCAGGGCGTCGTCGACGCGTGCTTTTTTCTCTTTCATTTCAACTTCGGTAGCCGCACCGACTTTGATTACTGCCACGCCGCCAGCCAGTTTAGCGACACGTTCCTGCAGTTTTTCACGGTCGTAGTCGGAGGTCGCTTCTTCGATCTGCTTACGGATCTGAGCAACACGGCCCTGGATTGCGGATTCTTCGCCAACGCCATCGATGATGGTGGTGGTGTCTTTGTTGATAACCACGCGTTTCGCCTGGCCCAGGTCTTCCAGAGTCGCTTTTTCCAGCTCCATACCGATCTCTTCAGAGATAACGGTACCGCCAGTCAGAGTAGCGATGTCCTGCAGCATAGCTTTACGACGGTCGCCGAAGCCCGGTGCTTTCACCGCAGCCACTTTAACGATGCCGCGCATGGTGTTAACCACCAGGGTCGCCAGCGCTTCGCCTTCAACGTCTTCAGCGATGATGACCAGCGGTTTGCCAGCTTTCGCTACGGCTTCCAGAACCGGCAGCATTTCGCGGATGTTGGAGATTTTTTTGTCAGCCAGCAGGATGAACGGGCTTTCCAGCTCAACGGCACCGGTGTCCGGCTTGTTGATGAAGTACGGAGACAGGTAGCCGCGGTCGAACTGCATACCTTCAACTACGTCCAGTTCGTCTTCCAGACCGGTACCGTCTTCAACGGTGATCACGCCTTCTTTACCAACTTTATCCATCGCTTCCGCGATCAGTTTACCGACGGTTTCGTCGGAGTTAGCGGAGATGGTACCTACCTGAGCGATAGCTTTGGAGTCAGAGCACGGAACGGACAGCGCTTTCAGCTCTTCTACTGCAGCCAGTACCGCTTTGTCGATACCGCGTTTCAGATCCATCGGGTTCATGCCTGCTGCAACAGCTTTCAGGCCTTCGTTCACGATAGCCTGAGCGAGTACGGTTGCGGTGGTGGTACCGTCGCCTGCTGCGTCGTTCGCTTTAGAGGCAACTTCTTTCACCATCTGCGCGCCCATGTTTTCGAACTTGTCTTCCAGTTCGATTTCACGTGCAACGGAAACACCATCTTTGGTGATGGTCGGCGCGCCGAAGGATTTGTCCAGAACCACGTTACGGCCTTTCGGGCCCAAGGTCACTTTAACTGCATCTGCCAGTACGTTTACGCCGCGCAGCATTTTTACACGAGCGTCGTTACCGAATTTTACGTCTTTTGCTGCCATTTCTTTTATTCCTCAAATTCGTTCAGGGTCGTGCGAATTAAGCTTCAACAATTGCCAGGATGTCGCTTTCGGACATGATCAGTACTTCTTCGTTGTCGATCTTTTCAGTCTTCACGCCGTAGCCATCGTTGAAAATCACGATGTCACCAACTTTAACGTCCAGCGGCTGCACGGTCCCGTTTTCCAGGATGCGGCCTTTACCGACAGCGATGATTTCGCCACGAGTTGACTTAGCTGCTGCAGAACCGGTCAGAACGATGCCGCCCGCAGATTTGGTTTCAACTTCTTTACGTTTGACGATCACACGATCATGTAACGGACGAATACTCATTGATAGCTCTCCTTCGAGAAAGTCATTATCAGTTATGGGTGACGCCGGGCCGAACGCGGTTTACCGGCTAGTGCAGAGAGAGATGGGGATGGCCATTTACGGCTTCAAGGGCAAAATTAAAAAAAATTTTTACCTTTGCGCTGGCGCACAAAAAGCGGCCATGTCAGGCAATCGGTCATAAGGAAAAGCGATTGTGATACTCTCTTTTTTTTCACTGGCGCAGGATTGAATCATGAGTGGTTTAAAACAGGAGTTAGGGCTGGGACAGGGAGTTGGGTTGCTTTCCACCTCATTGCTGGGTACCGGCGTCTTCGCCGTCCCGGCGCTGGCGGCGCTGGTCGCTGGCGATAACAGCCTGTGGGCATGGCCGCTGCTCATTCTCCTTGTTTTCCCGATTGCCATCGTCTTCGCCCTGCTCGGCCGCCATTTTCCCAGCGCGGGCGGCGTGGCCCACTTTGTCGATATGGCCTTTGGGCCACGTCTGGCCAGCGTCACCGGCTGGCTGTTTTTATCGGTTATCCCGGTCGGACTCCCCGCCGCCCTGCACATCGCCACCGGTTTTGGCCAGGCGCTGTTCGGCTGGCATGATGCGCAGCTGCTGCTGGCGGAGCTGGGCACCCTGGCCATCGTCTGGTGGGTCGGTTCGCGTGGCGCCAGCTCCAGCGCCAACCTGCAGACGTTGGTTGCCGTACTGATTGTGGCGCTGATCGTCGTAGTCTGGTGGCGCGGCGGGATAAGCCCGGCGCAGATCCCCTTCCCGGCCCCGGCGGAGATTGACCGCGGGCAGCTCTTTTTGGCGCTGTCGGTGATGTTCTGGTGCTTTGTCGGTCTGGAAGCCTTCGCGCATCTCGCCTCGGAGTTTAAACATCCCGAGCGTGATTTCCCCAGGGCGCTGATGATAGGCCTGCTGCTTGCCGGCTCGGTCTACTGGGCCTGCACCGTGCTGGTGCTGCACTTCCACGCCTTTGGCGAGGAGATGGCGGCGGCGGCGTCATTACCGAATATCGTGGTCCGTCTGTTCGGCGTCGAAGCGCTGTGGGTAGCCTGCGTCATCGGCTATCTCGCCTGTTTCGCCAGCCTCAACATCTATATTCAAAGCTTTGCCCGCCTGGTCTGGTCGCAAGCGCAGCATAAGCCACACAGCTACCTCGCAAGGCTGTCGCCACGGCAGATCCCGCGCAACGCCCTCAACGCCGTGCTGGGATCCTGCGTAGTTAGCACCCTTGGCATCTATCTGCTCGATATCAATCTGGACGCGCTGATCGTTTACGCCAATGGCATTTTCATCATGATCTATCTGCTGTGCATGCTGGCGGGTTGTCGTTTGCTGCGCGGTCGCTATCGGCTATTGGCGGTGGTGGGCAGCATTCTCTGTCTGCTGCTGCTGGCGATGGTCGGCTGGAAAAGCCTGTACGCGCTGGTGATGCTGGCGGGGCTGTGGCTGTTTTTACCCAGGCGCAAGCTGGCGACGGGAAGCGTGTAGGCCTGCAAAGAAAGCGGCCCGGTCGCATCTGCTGACCGGGCCGGGGGAATGTTAATCGCGGCGATCGTCCTTATGGTCCAGACGGTCGCGCTGCTCATCTTTGCGCTGGAATTCCCCTTCGAAGGTCTCTCCGCCGCCAGTTCCGGCGCTAAAGCCGCCGCCCGGCATCCGGCTGAAGCGCAGGTGCGGCATCAGCTTCATCGTCAAATGCTTTTGCACCGGCGGCAGCAATAGCAGCAGGCCGAGGAAGTCGGTAAAGAACCCCGGGAGCAACAGCAGCAGACCAGCGATAATCAGCGATACGCTCTTGATCATCTCCGCCGCCGGGCTCTCGCCCGCGGCCATCTTCTGCTGCATCAGCAGGAAGTTTTTGAAGCCCTGGTTACGCACCAGCGACATCCCTACCACCGAGCTAAAGATCACCAGGATCAGGGTCATAAAGACGCCCAGCACGTGCGCAACCTGGATAAAGATCGATATCTCAATGTAAACGTAAAGAAAAAAGGCAATAAACGGAATCCAACGCACCGGCGTCTCCTTCATCAACGGGCGCTGCGTTCAGCGCCCGTAATCATCAATTTGCTGATCGCATCCCACTAACATGGGGATGCTGAGCGGCTTTTCAATCAGCGGAAAGGCTTATTTTTCTCAGGAATAAGAAAGCGGTGACCCATTTCACAGATTAATAAATCTTCTCATACCCGCAATGTAATAAGTGATCAAGCTTACTGATATTCGCTATCATCAGCATATGATCTTGGGCACCGGGCCGGTTAAGGAAATAATCGTCGGCCAGAAAATATACTGAATACTGGATATTCTGTGTGTTTGGTGAATTCATTGGCAGCTTGAAAAGAAGGTTCACATGTTAAACAACATTCGTATCGAAGAAGATCTGTTGGGCACCAGGGAAGTTCCCGCGGACGCTTACTACGGCGTTCATACTCTGCGAGCGATTGAAAACTTCTACATTAGCAACAGCAAAATCAGCGACATACCAGAATTCGTGCGCGGCATGGTCATGGTTAAGAAAGCCGCCGCGCTGGCGAACAAGGAGCTGCAGACCATTCCCAAAAGCGCGGCAAATGCGATTATCGCCGCCTGTGACGAAGTCCTGAATAACGGCAAATGCATGGACCAGTTCCCGGTCGATGTCTTCCAGGGCGGGGCCGGTACCTCCGTAAACATGAACACCAACGAAGTCCTGGCGAACATTGGCCTTGAGCTGATGGGCCACCAGAAAGGCGAATACCAGTACCTGAACCCAAACGATCACGTCAACAAATGCCAGTCCACCAACGATGCTTACCCCACCGGGTTCCGCATTGCGGTGTATGCCTCCATCCTTAAGTTAATCGATGCGATTAAACAGCTGGGCGAAGGCTTCCAGGCGAAAGCCGTGGAGTTCCAGGACATCCTCAAAATGGGCCGCACCCAGCTGCAGGACGCGGTGCCGATGACCCTCGGCCAGGAGTTCCATGCCTTCAATGTGCTGCTTAATGAAGAGACCAAAAGCATTCTGCGCACTGCGGAGCTGCTGCTGGAGGTGAACCTCGGCGCCACCGCCATTGGTACTCGCCTCAACACCCCGGACGGCTATCAACAGCTGGCGGTGCAGAAGCTGACTGAAGTAAGCAACTTACCGGTCGTCCCGGCGGAAGATCTGATTGAAGCCACCTCGGACTGCGGGGCGTACGTTATGGTTCACAGCTCGCTGAAACGCCTGGCGGTGAAACTATCCAAGATCTGTAACGACCTGCGCCTGCTCTCTTCCGGTCCGCGCGCGGGCCTCAACGAAATCAACCTGCCTGAGCTGCAGGCTGGCTCTTCAATCATGCCGGCGAAGGTTAACCCGGTGGTGCCGGAGGTGGTCAACCAGGTCTGCTTCAAAGTTATCGGCAACGATACCACTGTGACCATGGCCTCCGAAGCCGGTCAGCTGCAGTTGAACGTGATGGAGCCGGTGATCGGCCAGGCGATGTTCGAGTCGATTCATATCCTGACCAACGCCTGCTACAACCTGCTGGAGAAATGCGTTAACGGCATCACCGCCAATAAAGCGGTATGTGAAGGCTACGTCTACAACTCCATCGGCATCGTCACCTACCTCAACCCGTTTATCGGCCACCACAATGGCGATATCGTCGGCAAGATCTGTGCCGAAACCGGCAAGAGCGTACGGGAAGTGGTGCTGGAGCGCGGACTGCTGACGGCGGCGGAGTTGGATGATATTTTCTCTGCGCAAAACCTGATGCATCCCGCTTATAAAGCAAAGCGTTATACCGATGAAAGCGAACAGTAATCTTTCAGGTTAGTCATTCAAAGGCATGTCAGCGATGACATGCCTTTTTTGCTTTTTGGTTTTACTAAAATACAACAATTCAATATCAACTTGTTAAAAAACAAGGAAGGCATATATGTTTGGTGCAGAACTGGTTATTGTCCTGCTGGCGATTTATCTCGGCGCCCGGCTCGGCGGCATCGGTATCGGCTTTGCCGGTGGCCTTGGCGTCCTTGTCCTGACGCTTATTTTTCAAATTAAACCGGGTGCGATCCCCTTCGACGTTATTGAAATCATTATGGCGGTCATTGCCGCTATCGCCGCCATGCAGGTCGCCGGCGGGATGGATTACCTGGTCAGCCTCGCCGAACGGATGCTGCGCCGCCACCCGAAGTACATTACCTTCCTTGCCCCGCTGGTGACCTGGTTTATGACCGTGCTCGCTGGCACCGGCCATACCGCCTTCTCCACGCTGCCGGTGATCACCGAAGTTGCCAAAGAGCAAGGCATTCGTCCGTCTCGTCCACTGTCGATTGCGGTGGTGGCCTCCCAGATAGCGATCACCGCCTCGCCCATTTCCGCCGCAGTGGTCTTTTTCGCAGGTATCCTTGAACCGCTGGGCGTTAGCTATTTGACGCTGCTGGCCATCTGTATTCCGGTCACGCTGCTGGCGGTGATGCTCACCGCTATCGTCTGCAACTTCCTCGGCTGCGAACTGAAAGACGATCCGGTTTACCAGGAGCGGCTGGCCAAGGGGGAAGTCAGACTGCGCGGTAGCCAGGTATTTGAGCTGCAGCCGCACGCCAAACGTTCAGTTCTGCTGTTTTTGATCGGCATCGTGGCGGTGATGTTCTACGCCACGGCCATCAGCGATACCGTCGGCCTGATTAAGAACCCGGTGCTGCCGCGTAACGAGGCGATCGTGGTATTTATGCTGACCATCGCCACCCTGATTAGCATCACCTGTAAAATCGACACCGGCGAAGTGCTCAACGCCAGCACCTTTAAGTCCGGGATGAGCGCCTGCGTCTGCGTCCTCGGCGTCGCCTGGCTGGGAGATACCTTCGTTAAAGCGCATATCAGCGACATCCAGGCCGTGGCCGGCGATCTGCTGCACAATTACCCATGGCTGCTGGCGGTGGTACTGTTTTTCGCCGCCACGCTGCTCTACTCGCAGGCAGCCACCACCAAGGCGTTGATGCCTGCCGCGCTGCTGCTGGGCGTCAGCCCGCTGACGGCTATCGCCTCGTTTGCCGCGGTCTCGGCGCTGTTCGTTCTACCGACCTACCCAACCCTGCTGGCGGCGGTAGAGATGGACGACACCGGCTCAACCCGCATTGGTAAATATGTCTTTAACCACGCCTTCCTGATCCCCGGCGTTATCGCTATCACGCTGTGCGTGATCCTTGGCTTTATCTTTGGCGGGATTATGCTGTAAATACCGCTGGCGGCGGGCCCACTACGGGCCCGCCTTCCGTTGCCCTCACTTTCCCCGCTCGTTACGCTAATATCCCCGCATCTTGCGTGTTATAGTGCCTCTTTTCGCTGATACGAGGTTCATGATGACTACGCCTGATGCTGTTGTTGTGCTCTGTACCGCGCCGGACGAAGCGACCGCCCAGGATCTGGCGGCAAAAGCGCTGGCGGAAAAGGTGGCAGCCTGCGCCACGCTACTGCCGGGGGCTACCTCTCTGTATTACTGGGAAGGGAAACTCGAGCAGGAGTATGAAGTGCAGATGCTACTCAAAACTGACCTTGCCCATCAGCAGGCGCTGCTGGACTGCCTGAAGTCACACCATCCGTATCAAACCCCAGAACTGCTGGTTCTACCCGTCACGCATGGAGACAACGATTACCTCTCATGGCTTACCGCATCATTACGCTGATCCTGCTGCTGTGCAGCACATCAGCCACCGCCGGGTTATTCGACGCGCCGGGGCGCTCGAACTTCGTGCCTGCTGATCAAGCTTTCGCCTTTGACTTTCAGCAGCAACAGCATGACGTCAACCTGAGCTGGCAAATCAAGGATGGTTATTATCTTTATCGTCAACAGTTTACCTTCAGCGCCGCCGGGGCGACGATCGACGAACCGGCGCTGCCGGCGGGAGAGTGGCATGAAGATGAGTTTTACGGCAAAAGCGAGATCTTTCGCCAACGCCTGACCGTGCCGGTGACGGTGAAGGAGGCGGACAAAGAGGCTACTCTCACCGTCACCTGGCAGGGCTGCGCCGATGCCGGATTCTGTTATCCGCCGGAGACTAAAGTGATCCCGCTGAGCGCCGTGCGGGCGGCCTCAAACGACGCTCAGCCAACCGCCGCCGCGCCCGTGTCGTCGTTGAACCATCGCCCGGCCTTCAATCCGCCGCTGCCGGTTGAACCGCGCCCGATGGAGGAGAACGCCGTGCCGCAGGCGCCTGCCATGGCGCCGCCAGCAGACGTCCCCGCTCGTCTGCCCTTCACCGCCCTGTGGGCGCTGCTGATTGGCATTGGTATCGCCTTCACCCCCTGCGTGCTGCCGATGTACCCGCTGATTTCGGGCATCGTGCTGGGCGGAAAACAGCGGCTTTCCACCGCGCGCGCCCTGCTGCTGGCCTTTATTTACGTCCAGGGGATGGCCCTGACCTATACCGCGCTGGGGTTGGTGGTAGCCGCCGCCGGGCTGCAGTTCCAGGCGGCCCTGCAGCACCCGTATGTCCTGGTCGGCCTGTCGGCGGTGTTTATACTGCTGGCGCTCTCCATGTTCGGCCTGTTCACGCTGCAGCTGCCGTCGTCGCTGCAGACCCGGCTGACGCTGCTCAGCAATAAGCGCCAGGGCGGCTCGCCCGGCGGGGTCTTTGCGATGGGCGCTATTGCCGGGCTGATCTGCTCCCCCTGCACTACCGCGCCGCTAAGCGCCATTCTGTTGTATATCGCCCAGAGCGGTAATCTGTGGCTGGGCGGCGGCACGCTGTACCTTTACGCGCTGGGCATGGGTCTGCCGTTGATCCTTGTGACCGTGTTTGGCAATCGCCTGCTGCCGAAAAGCGGCCCGTGGATGAGCCATGTGAAAACCGCCTTCGGGTTTGTGATCCTTGCCCTGCCCGTCTTCCTGCTGGAACGCATATTCGGCGACCAGTGGGGGTTACGGCTGTGGTCAATGCTCGGTGTCGCCTTCTTCAGCTGGGCGTTTATCACCTCGCTGGGCGCTACCCGGCCGTGGATGCGGCTGGTACAGATCATTCTGCTTGCCGCCGCGCTGGTCAGCGCGCGGCCTCTGCAGGACTGGGCGTTTGGCGCCCCGGCGGCCGAGCAGCAGGCGCACCTGGCTTTCACCCGCGTCAGCTCGGTGGCCGAGCTTGACCAGGCGCTGGCGCAGGCGAAAGGTCAACCGGTGATGCTCGATCTTTACGCCGACTGGTGCGTGGCCTGCAAAGAGTTTGAAAAATACACCTTTAGTTCACCTGACGTGCAGCAGGCGCTGAAAGGCACCGTGTTATTACAGGTTGATGTGACGAAGAACAGCCCGCAAGACGTCGCGCTGCTGAAACACCTGCAGGTGCTGGGTCTGCCGACGATCCTGTTCTTCAACGCTGAGGGTCAGGAACAGCCTGAGCGGCGAGTCACCGGCTTTATGGATGCCGCGGCATTCAGCGCCCATTTGCGCGATTGGCAAGCGTGAGCGACACTTTAGGAGGAAAGATGGAGGAGAACACCGTGCTACGTGAAGACGTCCTGGCAGAAGCCATTAAGATTCTTGAAATTGAAGGTATCGCCAACACGTCGCTGGAGATGGTCGCTGAGCGCGTGTCCTGCCCGACGAGCGACCTGAAACGCTTCTGGCCTGACCGCGAAGCGCTGCTGTACGACGCGCTTCGCTATCTGAGCCAGCAGGTGGATGCCTGGCGTCGTCAGCTCCTGCTGGACGAGACCTTAAGCGCAGAGCAAAAGCTGCTGGCACGCTATGCCGCACTCACCACCTGCGTAAGCAACCAGCGGTACCCGGGCTGCCTGTTTATCGCCGCCTGCACCTTCTACCCGGATCCTCAGCACCCCATTCACCAGCTGGCGGAACAGCAGAAGCAGGCTTCGCTGGCCTACACTCACGAGCTGCTGACTCAGCTGGAGGTGGATGACCCGGAAATGGTCGCCAAGCAGATGGAGCTGATTGTCGAGGGCTGTCTGAGCCGTCTGCTGGTCAAACGTAGCCAGACGGATGTGGATACCGCCCGGCGGCTGGCTGAAGATATTCTACGCTTCGCCCAGTGCCGTATGGGCGGCGCCTTGACCTGATTCTGATATCCTAACCGCCACGTCGCGCCTATAATTTCCCCCTCACTGATTGCTGACAGGGATTGATATGCGCGCGTTCTTCTGGGCTGCCTGGCTGGGCCTCTGCTCTACGCCCCTGCTGGCGGCTCCCCTGCAAGGTTTTTCCTTTGCACAAAAAGACTGGGAGCTCGCCTGCGATAATACCGGCGCCTGCCGGGCGGCGGGTTACGGCGTCCGCATGGGTGAGGTCAGCGTGCTGTTGACCCGCAACGCGGGCAGCGAACAGCACCTCACCGCTACGGTAACCTTTGCGCAAATCGAGCACGATATCCCCGCCGACTCCACCGCCAGCCTGCTGATCGACGACCGGGATTTTGGCGCGCTGGACGCTCTCGACGACAGCCACTTTCGCCTCGACAGCGATCAGACCACCGCCCTGCTACAGGCGTTAACGAATCAGCGCAAAATCGAATTCACCCTTAACGGCCAGCACCTGCCGCTTTCCAGCGCCGGCAGCCGCGAGGTGCTGGGTAAAATGGATGCGTTTCAGCGACGCACCGGCACCGCCGATGCGCTGCTGGATAAAGGCGATGCCGGCGACGATGCCATTTTGCCAGCCACTCCCGCCCCGGAAATTATCGCCGCCCCGGTTCTCCATAACGCGCAGCCAGTGCCGTTGAGTATGCTTCAGCGCCAGAAACTGCTGCCCATCCTGACGCCGCTGCTGAACCAGCGCTGCGACGACTGGCAGAATCAGGCCATTCCGGCGGCAGATCGCCAGATCACGCTGACCGCGCTGGATAAAACCCATTCTCTGGCGCAGGCGCTCTGCTGGCGAGCGCCCTATAACGACGGTTATGCCCTGTGGCTGGTCGATAACGACCAGTTGAGCAAACCGCGACTGCTCACTACCGAGGCCTCCAGCTACGCCGACGGCGCTATCGTCTTTTTGCACAAAGAACGGGGCATGGCCGACTGCGTCACCGGCGAGACGCGCGTTTGGGATGGTAAAACCTTTACCCCCAGCCTGAAGTACAGCACCGGTATGTGTCGGGAAATCACCCCGGGTGGCACCTGGATGCTGCCGACCTTTGTCAGCCAGGTGATCCCCAGGCAGCAGAAAGAGGCGGATAACCTGGCTCTGCGCACGTTGTATAACGCAGTGTTGAAAGCGCAAAAAAGCGATCCAGAATTGTCGCTGAATAAGGTCGCCGAGCAGTTTCCGTTAACCGGCCATATTACCGACTTCACGCTCACTTACGCCGACGATACGCTGATCACGACCAGTAAACCGTCCCCGGATATCAGCGATGATGAGTGGCAGGCGTTTCTGCGCTCCTCGATTAGCGCGGATTCAGAAAACGGCAAAGTCAGCTTTACCCTTATCGACCTCGACGGCGACGGCAAACGCGACCTGATCATCGACAGCTATGTGGGCGGCACCGGGCTCTTCAGCTACACCGGGGTGCTCAAGCGAGGTGATGATGATTTTGCCGCCGTCAACGGCAGCGACAGTGATAATGGTGATGATTTCGATGCCGGGGTGCCCGGCGCCCTCTTTTCCATTAATGGCCGCGGGGCTAACCAGTGGAACCACTGGGTCAAAATCAACGGCCAGGTGTATGCCCTGTGGTACAACGGCCAGTTTGGCGAAGATAACCTCTACCTGCTACGCCCGTTCAGCACCACCAGCCAGACGCCCGCGGTGACGGTTCGCTATCGCTATACGCTGAACAGCATCCGCTCCCCGGAGAAAGACCAGCCGCTGACCCCCAGCCTGAGCGACGGCGATAAAGCTGACCTGCTGCGCTCGCTGGAGGTAATGCAGGGCAGCCTGCTGAAAGACAGACCCGCCAGCGACAACGACGCGCCGATCTGCCCCATCCCGCCGGGCACCTCCGCTGACGAGGCGGATAACTACTACAGCGGCGTCGCCGTTAACTATATCTATGAGACGGTGGCCTATATTCCGGTCTGGCTGAACGGGAAGTGTTATATCGGCACCATTTTCAGCCATCATGGCGCCTATCGCCACGGCGTGGATGCGGAAATTACCCTGAGCTCGCCGCGTGAGGACGAGGAGGTCATTGGCGATTATCTCATCTCCGGACTACGCCACGTTATCGCCATTACCAGCGGCTGGAAAACCCGCGAGGGCGATAACGGCATGCAGTGAAGTTAAGCCAAAACGCGCCTTTGAACGCAGAATTGCCGCAAAGATAAGCAATCGATAAGTAATTTAAGAAATTTGGTTGACGGGGTGGGCGGATTACGGTTTAATGCGCCCCGTTGCCCGGATAGCTCAGTCGGTAGAGCAGGGGATTGAAAATCCCCGTGTCCTTGGTTCGATTCCGAGTCCGGGCACCACTATTTAAAGAACCCGCCCAAAAGGCGGGTTTTTGCTTTTCTGCATCCGGACTCTTCATCGAACTCCGTTCGATTATTCGCCGCACAGCGGCTCACCCCTTCGGGGCCAGCGCGGCAAGCGCGCTGTTCAACGCCTGCGGCGTTAGTCCGAGTCCGGGCACCACTATTTAAAGAACCCGCCCAAAAGGCGGGTTTTTGCTTTTCTACATCCGGACTCTTCATCGAACTCCGTTCTATCACCCGCTGCCTGGCGGCGCTGCGCTTGCGCGGACCTACGCTGTTTGAACCTGTGGAGGACCCGCAGGCCGGATAAGGCATTTATGCCGCCATCCGGCACAACCGCGAGTACGGTGTCTGATGTGTATCGCCCGGCGGCGCTGCGCTTGCGCGGGCCTACGCTGTTTGAACCAGCAGAGGACTCGTAGGCCGGATAAGGCATTTATGCCGCCATCCGGCACAACCGCGGGTACGGTGTCTGATGTGTATCGCCCGGCGGCGCTGCGCTTGCACGGGCCTGGAGGACGAAGAAACGCCTGCTGGAGATCACCTAAGACCATTACGGCCAAAGCAGTACCATCGTAGTGAATCAGTTCCCAGTGGACAGCATGGACTGATGGAGATCCTGACAACGGCAGACGTAATCCTGGACAGGCTGCTGTATAAAACGCGCGCAGGGTGGTTCTGCAGGGTAAGTCGATGAGGAAAAGCTCGCTGGTAGTGGAAAGCGAGGGAAAAACAGGTTAAAAGCACTATAAAAAGTTAACGCATCCCGATTGATCGAACAGATGCGAAACACTGATCGAACTTCAATTCTAATCCATGATCGCTCAGAGCGGAATGAGCAACCAGATACACTAAAAGGATTTACCATGTCACAGCAATACACCAATGAACTGACCACTGATGTACTGGAACGGCTGCGTCAGCCGCCATTTACCGATGAGTTTCTGTCAGAACTTGAGCCACAGTCGCGTCAGTCACTCGTCGCAGAAATGGAATCAATGTTACAGCGCCCTATTCTCCATATTTTCCGGGGTGCAACGATTGGTAGCCTGACCCGTCATGGTGGCGTGATCCGTGAGACATCCGGCAAAAGTACCCTTGACGGGCATTATTCTGCGCGGGTCGGAGATAAAGTTGTGTATCCGGATGGACGTGAGGCGACCATTATTTGCGGAGCCGGTAAAGGTCGGGTGATGCAGGGGGAATCGATGGCGCTCGTGGGCAGCATGCTGGATAACGGTGATGAAATCATTTCGACACCTCAGGGGTGTCAGATGTTTGTATTCCGTGAGGGCGATGCACTGCCGGATGGCTTTTTAACTGTGCCGGGAGATAAGCACTGATGGCGCTGGAAGGCTATTTTCTTTTCCAGGGAGATCGTACCGTCTGTGGCGGTAAAATTATCACCGGTGCTGAAGACACCGAATTTTTCGGGCGATCACAGGCGCGGGAAAGCGATAAAGTGACCTGCGGAAAACATCCGGGGATCTACCGTATTTGTGGTGGCATGGGCGACATGTACGAAGTAGGCGGTGTAAACCGCCAGCTAGCAGGCTCTATCGAAAGTTACAGCTCCTGCCCGTGTCGGGCGAAATTCATTCCGCAAGATTTGGATAACACCTACGAATATAACTGCAATGCCGGGCTGGCTGCCGAACGGGAGAGGGAAGCCAGCAGGAAAAAACTGAATGAGGCGAAGGCTAAAGGGCCTGAGCCAATGCCCCTTCCGGCGCTGATTTATGCCACGCAGAGGGCAATGGATGACTACGGCGCAAAGGACATGCACCACGGTGATCTGAGCGAGGAAGCACTGAAAGAGCGCTTTGGTCTGACGGACGTCTCGGCGAAAGTGAACCCGTATACGCTGACCCTTGTCCCACCAGCGCCCGCCAGTTCGTATGGTGTATTTTATCCGGGCAGCCTGACGGGAAGTACGCCGGTCGTGGTCACCCGGGAGGAAAGTGTCCGGCTGATGTTTGATGAGTTCCGGGGACTTGCCAAGGTATTCTCCTTCCATGGCCCATATAAAAACATCATCACCGACATGATTAATCATATGCAGGGGAACAGCGGCACACCGTACAGCAGCCCATTACTGGACAGGGCGCTGAAAGAGCAGATCCTGAATGACCATTCGAGTGATAGCTCGTTGTTGGGGATTAAAAGGGCCTTGGATGATGCTGTTAGCTACGAATATGGATTTCTTCCTCTCGGTAAAAAGGACGATTTATTCGACGGAAAGGGCAACTTTAAGGAAGTTAATAAAGCTGTTCTACCTAAATTTGATCGTCAGATCGATAAGACTAACGGGCTGGTGATTACCGTCCATGATACGTGGTCGACGCATATCACGCTCGAGTCACTGGAGGTGACGGGCGACAGCTACCGGGCGAAAGTACACTACCGGGTACAGGACCACTTCGGGCTTGATGACGCGGATATCCTGAACCCTGTTTTTCATCAGGGCCGAATTTTCCGGATCTGGTTTGTGCTGCAGCGCTATGTGAAATACGGCTATAGGCCGTTCATCACCGAGATGAATGCGACCGTGGAAATCAGCGGGAGGCGGGGTGAATAAGCGACTGATAGCGGGGGTTGTAGCGGCTGCGGTAGGTGGTTATCTACTATGGCAGTATATGTCCCCGGTTGAGATTGTGGCAGTTCACGATGGAAATACGATTCTGGTCAGGCATTTTCCATACCTGAAAAGTCGTCAGATAGCCTGGTGGGAAGCCAATAAGGCCGTAATACAGGCGAAGTACGGGATTCCACACGAGGGTAAAGACGGCTTTTACCATGTATGGATTGTTGATTTTGGGAATGGATATCGCACGGAACCGGATGAAAACCTACTGTTTTCTACCGATGAGGTTTTTTGTTTTAACGACATCCCGACAGAGGATCGGTGTATTGATAGAAAGCCCCTTTTTGACGTTAGGTGGAGTAGGAATTACGGGCTTAAATATGAGTCGTATTAACGTAATTGTTAACGGCTGAACGTGACATCACAAGGATCTTCTTGAGATCCTTTTTTCATGCGTATTCTCTTGCTTTGAAAACGAAAAAACCGCTCAGCAATGAACTGACCCCATGCTCTTGCGCGGACCTACGGACGAATGTCATGGGTGGACCCAATGCCATTTGTAAGCAGGATAAGGCATTTATGCCGCCATCCGGCACAACCGCGGGTACGGCGTCTGATGTGTATCGCCCGGCGGCGCTGCTGGACTGACCCCATAAAGTTGGATGGTTCATATTAAGCGGCTCTCAGAGCCTGGGTTCGGTACTCTACCGGACTCAGACCTTTTAATTTCAGGCTTATCCGCTCGTTGTTGTAGTAATGGATATAGTCCTCTACGGCTTTTCTTAGCGCACTGACACTCCTGAACTCCCTCAGATAAAAACACTCCGATTTCAGGGTCCCGAAGAAGTTTTCCATCACTGCATTATCCAGGCAGTTTCCTTTACGCGACATACTCTGCGTCATCCCATGCGCCTTTAAACGTTCCTGATAGCTCCTCATCCTGTAATGCCAGCCCTGATCCGAGTGCAGCAGCGGAGCATCTCCCGGTCTGAGCTTCGGGAACGCACCGTCCAGCATCGTATTCACCATCTCCATCACCGGCCTTTCCGACAGGCTGTAGGCGATAACCTCCCGGTTAAACAGATCGAGAACTGACGACAGGTAAAGCTTTTTTCCCTGTACCGGGAACTCTGTCACATCTGTTACCCATTTTTCGTTGGCTTTTGACGCACCGAAGTTCCGGCTCAGGATATTGGGCGCGGCCTCGCCCGTTCTCCCTTTCCAGGCACGATATTTTTTCGCCCTTATCACAGACCGGAGTGACAGTTCTGCCATCAGCCGCTGCACTGTTTTATGGTTTATCCGCAGCCCCTGTTTTCTCAGTGCGAGCGTGATCCTGCGGTAGCCATAACGACCTTTGTGATAGTGGTATATCTTCCTGATGTTCTCTTTAAGACCCGCATACCTGTCCCCTTGCTTCAGTGCATTCATATTGTAATACCACGTGCTACGGGACATACCGGCCGCCCGCAGAAGGTCCCGCAGAGCGTGTTCATGCCTTAGTTCACTGATTATCAGGGCTTTTTGCCATTTTTTTCGCTCTGAACCAAGGCTTTCAACTTTTTTAGATAGGCATTCTCTGCCCGCAGATAACGCAGTTCGGCCCTGAGCTCTTCGGGGGAGAGTTTTTCCAGCTCTTTATCTGTCAGTGGTGGGATATTTTTTGGCTTTGTCATTTGTCCGGGCCGTCCGCATTGCATGTTTAAAAGACCTTCCGCTCCGGCATCGTTGTACACGTCGAGCCAGCGCCGGACAAGTATTTCTGCGGAGAGGTTAAACCGGGCAGCCGCTTCACGCATCGTCAGGCGGTCACTGATAACCGCCCGGACGACCACGAGTTTAAATTCATCGGAATAATGATTATTTTTTGCAGTCAGGCCTTCTGCACCGTGGAACTGCCATGCCCTGACCCAGCGACGGACAGATGTTCTTTCAATACCAAAAAGGTCGGCTGTACTCTGTTCTCCGTCTTTACCGGACAAATAATGATTAACCACAGCCAGTTTTGTTTCAGGGGAATACTTTGGTTTAGCCATAAAATTGCACCTTACTCAGTTGGGTGTCCAACTTTTGGGGTGCAGTCCATGCGCTTGCGCGGGCCTACGCTGTTTGAACCTGTGGAGGACCCGCAGGCCGGATAAGGCGAAGCCGTCAGGCAAACGTCGTGAAGAAAGGCATTACTCGGCGGCCGTTTTCCCTTTGCCGGGCAGCCTGAATGCTTCGCCATAGGGCTTCGCAATGCCCATACGATATTGAGTCTCTTTCGCCGCCTGGTGGAGGTCGGCAAACTCCTCTTTCGGCGCCGGCGGACGTTGCGCCTTTTTCAGACACTGATTGCGATGGTGACGGATCCACTCTCGGTCCTCATCGTCCAGGCAACGCTGCATCACCTCAATCCATCTGGATGCCGCCCGACGGTAGAGCCCGCATGCCTCTAGCCGCTCAGCAATACTGTCCCTTATTCTCATCCACCTCGCTCCTCTGATGCTTTCACGATATCTCATGGTATTCCGACACGTGAGTCGGAATACCATGGTAGTGTTAATTTATGACAAAACTATTCCTGTGCGGCGCAAGGAATATATTCATTATAATAATCGCTGTGCATAGCAAACCGCATTGGCGGTAAATACTTCCAAAGAGCTCCGGAATTATATGCCGAATGCCATCATCGATACCGCCGGGTATCGACGGTTGTACCTATCAATATCTATTTAATTTATTAGATTTTCGTCAACAAATACCTTGCGATAACATCCATTCTCTGTACAGCGAAGCTTCATAACGAACGTTCGGTCTGCTCCAGCAGCTTATTTCGAAAGATAAATAAGCAAGCTTCATTAAAATTATCTAACCCCAACCGCTCATAAAGCGCAGTACGCTTGCGGTAAAGGCTTTTTAGTGACGTATTGAGATTGACGGCCACCTCCTCCATGGTCATCCCCGCCATGAGTAAACGTAACATTAACTGTTCAGACAAACTTAAGCGCAGATCGTCAAACCACTCTTTGGTCAGACGCTTGCTATTCATCTCCAGAAAAAGGCCAAATAATGTCGCCATATCCGCGGGTGATAATGACATGTTTAAAAACGATTTCAGGCTCAGTAAATGCTCTTCCCGATGGCGCATATCGAGGACGATACAACATATTCGCTTTCTGGATTTCGCCGCTGCCAGCACGAGATAATCGTAATGGCAAAGCGGCGAGCGGCTATCAACCAGCAGAGAGACTTCATCAACCTCATTATCTAAAATCGCTTTTCCGCTAGAATCTAACTGAATGATATCAGGAAAAAAATTCTTAACACCTTGAAAAAGATAGTAATCCTGGGTAACCAATATCATTAAAGTTGCCACAAATCGTCCCTTTAACATTTAATCAACAAATTCTCGTCAACCAGACGTTTTCCCTCCCCCTATGGAACGCTTCGCATGGCGGTGAAAATAACGAGACCTGTGATTTATCATTAGCGCGGCATCTGAATCTGGCTGTGAAAACCCTCCTTGCGTTCTGACAGGAAATAAACAGATTGATTATAAATAAAAAAATCCACAGAAAAGATGCTTTTTTTGCTATTGAGAATTTTTGTCAGAAATCATCTTAAATATTGCCTAAAAAACTCTAATCCCAACTAAATATAAGTCACACCGCCATTTTGAAACAAAATTCCACCTGACTTTCTTTTTTATTTATATCAGTAGGTTAAAGAAATCAACTTGAACACTTCCGCTCGAATGAAGTCGATTTTACAGAATTATCTTAAAACGCAGACCATAATTTATCCATATTTATCGGTTGCCGTATCGGGTATAAATTACCCATTCATTTATCTACAGGAGATATGTTTATTAGTTTGCAATAGGTCATTCACCTGCAGTGCCAGTCAGCTAAATGGGACCATCCTCATCCTTTAACTCACCGTCAAAGGACGGTCGTGTTGTGCAATGGATTCTTGATGAACATATGGCAAATAGAAATGGAAAGATCACCTTATTCAAATACGTTATTGTTTAATCGCAACACGAAACTCTCGCTATCAATCGGCTTGCTTTTGCTCTTCCCGGCGCTGGTTCAGGGAGCGGATTCGCTCTATGACCAGCAAATCTTGCAAGCGCGCCAAGGCCAGTACGCCCCCTTTCTCAGTTACCTTCAGCAGTACCAGCTGCGGCATGCCTTAACCCCTTCTCAGGTGGCGGACTGGCTGCAGGTGGCCCTCTGGGCCGGTCAGGACGATGAAGTGGTGAAAGTCTGGCGACGCTACCAGGTCTATATGCCGCTTCCCGCACGGGGCACCGCCGCCGCGGCGCAGGCCCTGCGCAACCAGAAGCAGTGGCAAACCTCGCTCACCCTCTGGCAGCAGGCGCTCAGCCAGGCCCCTGGCAGCGACGACTATCGTATCGGCTATATCAAAACGCTCGCCGATGCCCGCAAGGACGGCGAGGCGCTCAGCGAAGCGCGTCGCCTGGTGGCGGAGCAGGCGAGCGTTGCGCACCTGCAGACGCTCTCCTATGTCTACCTGCGGCTGGGCAAAAGCTGGGACCAGCTATTGGTGGACACGCAGATCCTCGATCGTGATCCGCAAAACAAAACCGCGCTGGCCAGCCTGATGGCGACCCTGACCCGCAACCGGATTGATTCCCCTGCTCTCGGCCTGGCGAATAGCGTCGAACTGACGCCTGCGGAAAAGCGTAACTTGCAGTTGAACGCCGCCGCCGAACTGGTGCGCCTTGCCGATACCCCTTCCCGCGAAGAAAAGGCGCGTTACGCGCTGGCCCGCACGGCGCTCACGCAGTATGACGCGATGATCGCCGCCTGGCACCCCGACCCACAGGCTGCGCCCGACATCATCCGGGCGCGTATTGATCGTCTGGGCGCGCTGTACGCCAGCGCCGAGTACGCGCAGGTCATCCGCGAATACCAAAGCCTGATCGCCCAGCAGCGGGCCGTTCCCGACTGGGCCATCGGCTGGGTCATCTCCTCTTTTATCGCCCTTAAGCAAATTGAGCCTGCGCTGACGCTTATCCACCAGCATCCTTCGTGGCTGACAAGCCAACAGAATGAGGAACACGAGCTTTTCTACGCTCTGCTGGACACCGGTCAGTACCCGGCGGCGCAACGGTATGTCGCCCGCCTCACCAGGAATGCGCCCTACATCCGTCGTCTCTACGGCTCGCCAACGCCGCAGCCGAACGACGACTGGCTCACCGCACAGTCGCTTAACGTGCACTATTTAGCGGCTACCAACGACCTGCCGCAGGCCGAAGCCCGAATGCAGCGCCTGGCGGCGACGGCCCCTGGAAACCAGGGCCTGCAGATAGACTATGCCGCCCTTCTGCAGGAGAGAGGATTGCCACGGGCAGCCGAACGCCAGCTAAAAGCGGCGGAATCTCTGGAACCCGCCAGCCTGCAGCTGGAGCGCCAGCAGGCCTGGGTCGCCCTCGATCTGCAGGAGTGGCGGCAAATGGATCTGCTGACTGACGACGTCGTCGCCCGCTCGCCACGGGATCTGAACACCCAGCGCCTGGCCAGAGCGCGCGAGATCCATCATCTCTCCGAGCTGCGCCTGAGCGTTGGCAAAGGGCTGCATTCCGACAACCCGGTGAGCGGCACGCACGACCTCAGTTTTGAGACGGCGATCTACAGCCCGCCGCTAGCCGACAGCTGGCGGTTGTTCGGCGGGCACCGCTTCGCTGAAGGCAATTTTGAAGAGGGGAAAGGCAGCCGTCGCCAGCTGTTTGCCGGTATTGAATGGCGTCCGCGCGACTACTGGGGCGAGCTTGAGCTCTCCAGCGTCAATTTTCACGGCGAGAACAAGCCCGGCGTCCGCCTTTCCGCCGCCCATGACGTTAGCGATCGCTGGCAGCTGGGCGGCGAACTGGAGCGGATTTCGCAGCAGACGCCGCTGCGCGCGTTACGCAACGGCGTCAGCGCCAACCGCGGCGAAGGCTGGCTGCGCTGGTCTCCAAACGAACGCCGGGAGTACCGCGTCAGCGCGGCCGCCAGCCGGTTTACCGATCGCAACCGCCGCCAGGAGTACACCCTCTCCGGTAAAGAACGCCTCTGGCAAACCCCATGGTTAACGCTGGATTTGCAGCCCGGTCTGTCGGCCAGCGCCAATAGCCGCACCGACACCGCCTACTACAGTCCGGCACGGGACCTCGCTGCCACCGCGGCGCTGGCCGTCGATCACACGCTTTACCAGCGCTATGACACCGTCTGGAGCCAGCAGCTGCTCGCCGGCGGCGGCAGCTACTGGCAAAAAAATCACGCCGCCGGGGCGATCACGGTGCTGGGTTACGGGCAGCGCCTGCGCTGGAACAACGTCGTCGACACCGGGGTGATGCTGAACTGGGATAAGCGCCCCTACGACGGCAAACGTGAAAACAACCTCGCCATCACTCTTGATGCAAATATACGGTTTTAAGGATGACCATGCTGAACACGACCCTGCGCAACGGCCTGATGCTTCTCATCTGGCTGTGCCTTATCTTCAGCGTGCGTGCTGAGGAAGTCCCCTTCCTCGCCCCGCAGCAGCGCCCCCAACTGGAGGCCAATCAACCCTGGCCGGCGGATCGCTTTTTGGTGCTGGCCTACCATGACGTCGAAGACGATGCCGCCGACCAGCGTTATCTTTCGGTGCGCACCAGCGCACTCAATGAGCAGATCGCCTGGTTGCTGCATAACGGCTACCATGCGATTAGCGTTCAGGACATTCTCGATGCACATTATGGCTTAAAGTCGCTGCCGCCCAAGGCTTTTCTCCTCAGTTTTGACGATGGTTACAGCAGCTTTTACACCCGCGTATGGCCGCTGCTTAAAGCCTGGAACGTCCCGGCGCTGTGGGCGCCGGTGGGCAGCTGGGTGGACACTCCCGCTGGTCAGCCCGTTAATTTTGGCGGCCTGATGACGCCGCGCGAGCGCTTCGCTACCTGGGAGATGGTGCGCGAGCTCAGCCGCTCGCCGCTGGTGGAGATCGGCGCGCACACCTGGGCCTCGCACTACGGTCTACCGGCCAATCCGCAGGGCAGCCGCGAGCCTGCCGCCGCCAACCGCGGCTGGGATAAAACCACCGGCCGCTATGAAAGCGACGCGCAGTTTACCCGGCGAATGACCGATGACGTGCAGAAAGTGACGGCGAAAATCCATGAGGTTGCCGGGAAAACGCCGCGCGCCTGGGTGTGGCCCTACGGCGCCGCCAGCGGCAGCACCCTGGCCATCGCCAAACAGCAAGGGTATCAGCTGGCGTTTACGCTGAACGACGGCCTGGGCAACGTGAAGGATCTGGACAATATTCCACGCCTGCTGATCGCCGGTAACCCGTCGCTCAAGGCCTTTGCCAGCGCCGTGACCCAAATTCAGGAAGCCGATCCTGTTCGGGTGATGCATGTGGATCTGGACTATGTCTATGACCCCAATCCCGTCCAGCAGGCAAAGAATATCGATAAGCTGGTGCAGCGCGTCTATGACATGAAAATCAGCCACGTCTTTCTGCAGGCCTTCTCCGACCCGCAGGGCGACGGCACGGTCAAGTCGCTCTATTTCCCCAACCGCTGGCTGCCGATGCGCGCCGACCTGTTTAACTTCGTCTCCTGGCAGTTGCAGACCCGCGGCAATGTGAAGGTTTATGCCTGGATGCCGGTGCTGGCCTTCGATCTTGCCTCAGATCTGCCGCGCGTTCAGCGCTGGGATCCGCAAACCGGGAAGGCGTTACTTGCCCGCCAGCCGTACGTCCGTCTGTCGCCCTGGGATCCCCGGGTTCGCCAGCAGATCACCGACATCTACGAAGATCTGGCCCGACACGCCAGCTTCAGCGGGATCCTGTTTCACGACGACGCCGTGCTGACCGATTTTGAAGACGTGAGCCCGGAGGCGGTCGCCGCCTGGCGGCAGACGGGTATGGCGCACGATGCCGCCCCAGTGCCCCAACGTCCGCAAGAGCGCCAGGCATGGATGCGTTTCAAAAGCCAAACCCTGACCCGCTTCACTCTGGATCTACGCCAGGCAGTGCAGGACATCCGCGGCCCGCAGGTGAAAACGGCGCGTAATCTCTTCGCCCTGCCGATCCTGGAGCCGCAAAGCGAAGCCTGGTTTGCGCAGAATCTGGATGACTTCCTTGCCGCCTATGACTGGACGGTCCCCATGGCGATGCCGCTGATGGAGTCCGTGCCGATCGACGCCAGCCAGGCCTGGCTGACGCGGCTGGTGCAGGCCGTCGCCCGCCACCCGGGTGCGCTGAAGAAAACCATCTTTGAACTGCAGGCCAGAGACTGGAATCGACGCCAGCAAAACGCCATTCCCGACCAGCAGCTGGTGGACTGGATGCGTTTGCTGCGGCTGAACGGCGTCAAAAACTACGGCTACTACCCTGACGATTTTATTAACAACCAGCCTGATATCTCTCGTATCAGGCCGCAATTTTCTTCCTGGTGGTACCCTGACCATGACTGATCGCATTATCGCATTGTGCATTTTATGCCTCGTATTCGGGCTGCCGTTAGGTGTCGCAGCGGTATTTACCGGCGAGCTTATCCTCGACTTTGTCTTTTTCTGGCCGCTGTTTATGTCAGTGTTGTGGATCACCGGGGGTCTCTACTTTTGGTTTCAGCTGGAACGTCACTGGCCGTGGGGGGAGGATACCCCGCCGCCGACGCTGCCGGGCAATCCACTGATCTCGATCCTGATCCCCTGCTTTAACGAGGAGAAAAACGCCCGGGAAACCATCAGCGCAGCGCTGGCCCAGCGTTACGCCAATCTTGAAGTGATCGCGATTAACGACGGCTCTTCGGACAACACCGCCCAGGTGCTCCAGCAGCTGGCGCAGGAAGAGCCGAGGCTGCGGGTGATCCATCTGGCCGCCAATCAGGGAAAAGCGGTGGCGCTCAAAGCGGGCGCCGCCGCCGCCCGCGGCGATCTGCTGGTCTGCATCGATGGCGACGCCCTGCTGGACCGGGATACCGCGGCCTGGCTAGTCGCGCCGTTGATCCATTATCCGCACGTCGGGGCGGTCACCGGCAATCCGCGGATCCGCACCCGATCCACGCTGATCGGCCGCATTCAGGTTGGGGAGTTCTCGTCGATCATTGGGCTTATCAAACGGACGCAGCGGATCTATGGCCGGGTCTTTACCGTCTCCGGCGTAATCGCCGCCTTCCGGCGCCAGGCGCTGGCGGACGTCGGCTACTGGAGCCCGGATATGATCACTGAAGATATTGATATCAGCTGGAAGCTTCAGCTCCGCCACTGGGACATCTTTTTCGAGCCGCGAGCGCTGTGCTGGATCCTGATGCCGGAGACCCTCAAAGGGTTATGGAAGCAGCGTCTGCGCTGGGCCCAGGGCGGCGCCGAAGTCTTTCTGGTCAATCTGCGCCGCCTGTTTCACTGGCAGCATCACCGGATGTGGCTGCTGTTTCTGGAGTATGCCTGCTCCACGCTGTGGGCCTTTGCCTATGCGATCACCATTCTGCTGTTTATCCTCAGCCGCCTGATGCCGCTGCCTGACAATCTGGCGGTGCATAGCCTGTTTCCACCGGAATTCACCGGCATGCTGCTCGGCCTGATGTGCCTGCTGCAGTTCGTCGCCAGCCTGTATATCGAGCGGCGCTATGAGAAAAAGGTCGCCAAATCGCTGTTCTGGGTGATCTGGTTCCCGATGGTCTACTGGATGATCGGCCTGCTGACCACGCTGGTCGCTTTTCCGAAAGTGATGGTGAAACGTCAACGTTCCCGCGCGCGCTGGGTGAGTCCGGACCGGGGAAAAGGAAGCCTGTGATGAATGAAAATACGCTCATCTTAACCGAACATCGGGTGCTGCCCCGGCTGGTCGACGCCGGCTTAACGCTGCTGGCCTGGCTCGGTTTTCTGTTCTTTCTGTACGCCAATTTGCTGATGCAGTTCATCGCGCCGCCCTCTCCGCGCTGGGAATCGCTGATGGACTCCCTGAATACGGCGCTGGTGTATCTGCTGATTGCCGCGCTGAACGGCTGGCTGTTGATCCTCTGGTATCACTACAACCGGCGCCGCGCCCGTACCCGGCGTCATACCGCGGTGCTCGCTCTGCGCGACGATGAGCTGGCGAGCAGCTTTAACGTCGCGCCGCAGATTATCTCGGAGATGAGCCGCTATAATTTGCTCACCGTTTACCACGATCAAATCGGGCAGATTATTGATTTAAAAAGCCACGCGTTACCGCCGCCGCAGGAAGAGAGCGATGACGCATGAGAGCAAGGCCGCCGTCGGCGGCCTGGACAGGTAATATGCCGGGGATTAGCCGCCGGCTTTTTTGATGGCGGCTTCCAGCGAGGCTTTGTCTGCCAGCCCCGGGAAGACGGTGATGCTGGCTTCCGTGGCGCCGGTGGTCGGCATCACGATCACGCCCGGCGTGCCGCTCAGACCAATCTCCTGCGCCAGATCGTTTATGCTCTGCAGCACCGGTTCGACGTCGGCGGCCTTCTTCGTATCGAAGCCGGCTTTCTTCGCCTGCTGCTGGATATCCGCCGTCGTCAGCTTGCCTTCGTTATGGCCGGTAGCGTAAATCCCGTTATGGTAGGCCAGATAGGCATCCGCCCCTTTCTGCTGATAGATCTGCAGGCCGGTTTTTGCCGCCTCCAGCGAGCTTTCCCAGCGGCCGCCGAAAATCGGCCACTCTTTGAAGGCGAAGCGGGTCTGCGGGTGCGCTTTAATCACCTGCTCCATCACCGGCGCCAGACGGCTGCAGTAGACGCACTGGTAGTCGAAGAATTCGATCACCGTGACTTTGCCGTTGGCCGGGCCGTAGGTCGGGGTATTTTTATCCTGGGTCAACACGGCGGCGTTCTTCAGCACCGCCTGAGTGGCCGCGCTGGCCTGCTGCTCAGCCTGAATTTGCTGCAGTTTCTGGCTCGCCTGCAGCAGGACTTCCGGGTGGGCGACCAGATAGTCGGCGGCGATTTTGCCGATTTTCGCCTCCTGTTCCGGGGTGAAAGTCGCCGGCGCGTCAGCGGCAGAGGCCATCGCCGGCAGTAAGACAGCGCTCAGCAGGGCGACAGAGAGGTATTTCTTGTGGCCAGACATAGTGGGGATCCTTGCGATAAGTGAACGGCAGGTGAGTCTGGGTGACAAAATATCACCCTTTTTCGCCGAAGCCTTGCCCAACGGCGCCTTGATTCGTAACTTTATTTTTCAGGCTCTCTCTTTCCCGCGCGATAGCGCAGGTCTGCGCCAGTGGTCAACGCGGCCCAGGCGGAGTACCCTGCGCAGCGGTTTTTCTTGCTCTTTTTTCAGGTGGTTTCTCTCGATATGTATGCATTTCTTCAACAATGGGACATGGCAGTGATTATGCTGCAGATTGTCGCCATCGACTTACTGCTGGGTGGCGACAATGCCGTGGTGATCGCCATGGCCTGCCGCAAACTGCCGCCGCAGAAACGCACCAAAGCGATCATCATCGGTACCGTGGGCGCCATCCTGGCGCGCGTTCTGCTGCTGGCGATCGCTTTGTATCTCCTGTCGCTGCCGTGGCTGAAAATAGTCGGCGCCCTGCTCCTGCTGTGGATTGGTATCAAGCTGGTCAGGAATGAGGAAGAAGAGAGCGAGGTTAGCAGCTCTGGCAGCCTGTGGCGCACCGCGATCACCATCACTGTTGCCGATGTGATTATGTCGCTGGATAACGTACTGGCGGTAGCTGCTGCGGGGAAAGGGCACATTGCGCTGGTCGCCCTCGGCGTGGCGATCAGCATTCCGGTTATTGTCGCCGGCAGCAAGCTGGTGCTGGTCCTGCTCACCCGCTTTCCCGCGGTGGTGCTGCTGGGCGGGATGCTCATCGGCTGGATTGCCGGGTCAATGCTGGTCAGCGACCCTACCATTCGCCAGCTGTTTCCCAGCGCCGGCGAGGGCACCGCGCGCCTGGCTGGCGCCGTCGGCGCGCTGCTGGTGCTATTCACCGGATGGCGCCGCCGCCCACGGCCGCAGGCGAAAGACTAATCTTATCCACGGCGCCGTCTACCCCGACGGCGTCAAGTTTCCGCCACTTTTCTTCCCCGTCAGGGCGCATTTGCCCTACGCTTTATACTGACGCCTGTTCCAGGGAATATGTAACCACCGCACTGAGCATAGATGAGATAAAATCATGGAATTGAAGGATTATTATGCCATTCTCGGGGTGCAACCAACCGACGATCTGAAAACCATCAAGACCGCCTACCGCCGCCTGGCGCGCAAATATCACCCCGACGTCAGTAAAGAAAACGATGCCGAAGCCAAATTTAAGGATCTCGCCGAAGCCTGGGAAGTCCTGAAAGATGAGCAACGGCGCGCCGAATACGATCAGCTCTGGCAGCATCGCAACGATCCCGGCTTCGGTCGCCAGCGACAGACCCACGAGCAGAGCTACAGTCAGCAAGATTTCGACGACATCTTCTCCTCCATGTTTGGCCAGCAGGCGCATCAGCGTCGTCGTCAACACGCGGCGCGCGGCCACGATCTGGAGATCGAAGTGGCGGTGTTCCTTGAAGAGACGCTGGCCGAGCAGACGCGCACCATCAGCTATAACCTGCCGGTGTACAACGTGTTTGGCATGATCGAAAGCGAAACGCCGAAAACGCTGAATGTGAAGATCCCCGCCGGGGTAGTCGATGGTCAGCGTATCCGCCTAAAAGGCCAGGGGACGCCGGGGGAGAATGGCGGCCCGAACGGCGATCTGTGGCTGGTTATCCACATCGCCCCGCATCCGCTATTCGATATTGTCGGTCATAACCTGGAGATCGTCCTGCCGCTGGCGCCATGGGAGGCCGCGCTGGGCGCGAAAGTGACGGTGCCCACCCTGAAAGAGAGCATTCTGCTGACGGTGCCGCCGGGCAGTCAGGCAGGGCAGCGACTGCGTATCAAAGGGAAAGGACTCGTGAGCAAAACCCACACCGGCGATTTGTTCGCCGTTATTAAAATAGTGATGCCGCCAAAACCAGATGAAAAAGCGCGTGAGCTCTGGCAACAATTGGCCGCCGCCGAAGCCAGCTTCGATCCGCGTAAGACATGGGGGAAAGCCTGATGGCTACAGTAACAGTGACGTTTACCATTACCGAATTGTGCCTGCGTACCGGGGTGTCGGAAGAGGAGCTGACGGAGATCGTCGGCTTAGGGATGATTGAGCCACACCAGCCGCAGGCGGACACCTGGCTGTTCGACGACAGCGCGGTGACGATCGTGCATCGCGCGGTACGCCTGCGTAACGAGCTGGAGCTGGACTGGCCGGGAATTGCGGTGGCGCTGACCCTGCTGGATGAGAACGCGCGGCTGACCCGCGAAAATCGCCTGCTGCAGCAGCGCCTGGCGCGCTTCCTCGCCCACGGATAGGGGCGACATCCCGGGTCGTGGCGTTCCGTCTTCGCGCCGGGTGGCGGCTACGCCTTACCCGGCCTACAAACGGCACTGGGCCCACCATTGCACTGGATCCGTAGGCCCGCGCGAGCGTAGCGCCGCCGGGCATGGCCCCAGCCAGGGAGCCGCCTGTATGCCGGGTGGCGGCTACGCCTTACCCGGCCTACAAATGGTACTGGACCCACCATTACACTGGATCCGTAGGCCCGCGCAAGCGTAGCGCCGCCGGGCATGACCCCAGCCAGGGAGCCGCCTGTTTGCCGAATGGCGGCTACGCCATACCCGGCCTACAAATGACATCGAGCCCACCCATTGCACTGGATCCGTAGGCCCGCGCAAGCGTAGCGCCGCCGGGCATGGCCACAGCCAGGGAGCCGCCTGTATGCCGGGTGGCGGCTACACCTTACCCGGCCTACAAACGGCACAGTGCCCACCATTGCACTGGATCCGTAGGCCCGCGCAAGCGTAGCGCCGCCGGGCATGGCCCCAGCCAGGGAGCCGCCTGTTTGCCGAATGGCGGCTACGCCATACCCGGCATACAAACGGCACTGGAGCCCACCATTGAACTGGATCCGTAGGCCCGCGCAAGCGTAGCGCCGCCGGGCATGGCCCCAGCCAGGGAGCCGCCTGTATGCCGGGTGGCGGCTACACCTTACCCGGCCTACAAACGGCACAGTGCCCACCATTGCACTGGATCCGTAGGCCCGCGCAAGCGTAGCGCCGCCGGGCATGGCCCCAGCCAGGGAGCCGCCTGTATGCCGGGTGGCGGCTACGCCTTACCCGGCCTACAAATGGCACTGGGCCCACCATTGCACTGGATCCGTAGGCCCGCGCAAGCGTAGCGCCGCCGGGCATGGCCCCAGCCAGGGAGCCGCCTGTATGCCGGGTGGCGGCTACGCCTTACCCGGCCTACAAATGGCACTGGACCCACCATTGCACTGGATCCGTAGGCCCGCGCAAGCGTAGCGCCGCCGGGCATGGCTACAGCCAGGGAGCCGCCTGTATGCCGGGTGGCGGCTACGCCTTACCCGGCCTACAAACGGCACTGGAGCCCACCATTGAACTGGATCCGTAGGCCCGCGCAAGCGTAGCGCCGCCGGGCATGGCCCCAGCCAGGGAGCCGTCTGTATGCCGAATGGCGGCTACGCCATACCCGGCATACAAACTAAGCGCAGCGCAAGCCGGGGAGTTTCCCGGGTCGCGCAAACCGGGAATAGCGCTTAATCCGGTAACGAACCGGCGAGATTACGCGCGGAGACGCTCTCGCTCACCGGCGCGGGCGGCTCCGGCGCCTTAGCCGGGGCGGCTGCCGGGGCGGGAGAGGCCGGCTGGATCTCAAGGAACGAGGCCAGCATCTTACGCAGCGTTTCCGGTTTAGTATCTTCCGCCAGCAACGCCGCCAGCATCGACGGCAAGCGGCTATCGACTTCCCCTAACGCCAGCCCCGCCAGCAGCGCGGTACGCGACATATCGCCGCGGTCGCCACGGTGATGGGCCTCAATTTTTGCGTCCGCGAAGCGCTCGCTGGCGCTGATATCCGGGCGCAGGTAAATCAGCACTTTTCTGCGATCCAGAGTCATAGACGCTCCTTAACCAATAATTTTCAGACCACGCACCAGGGCAAACTGCGGCTCTTCAGCCACCACGAAACGATCCTCGCGCAGACCCATCCGTTCACGAATGGCGTCGGCAACCAGCGGCGCGCCGCCGCCAATGACGATCGCGTGCGAATAGCCTTTAAAGCTATCGATGGCCGTCAGGACACGCGTGGTCAGACGTTCGATACTGTTATTGATCACCTTCTTCACCTCAGAAACCGCATCCGGATCGTTGATGTTGTCGGTCAGGTATTCTTCGTCGTGGCGGTTGATGATTATCTGGTCGACGTTATAGCTGGAGGTGTCGGTATTCGCCCGGGCCAGCGCCAGCTTAACGGCGTCGGTCACCAGCGATACGCCCAGCTTCGGGTCGCCGTAAATGCGCGAAACCGAGGTCATCTGCCCGGCGACCATTGAAATATCCAGCGTGGTGCCGCCAAGGTCGATAATCAGCACCGAATGCGACGGTTTCAGCTCATCACACAGGCTAATGCCCGCCGGAATCGATTCCGGGCGCACGGTAACTTTAGTGATATTGAACACCACGCCTTTATTCAGTTTAACGTCGCGCAGCAGGCTCTTTTTCTTGCGCTCAATATTGTCGAGGCGATATTGCGCATCTTCATCATAAAATTCGGTCAGCGGCAGGGTGACCACAATTTCAACATCCTGTGGCTCAAGACCGCTGGTCAGCAGCGCGTGATGGACAGCGATGGAGTTCAACGGGCTGTATTGCCAGTCAATGTTATTGGTTGGGAGCGCATCGGGAGTGATCAGGTCGAATGAGTACTTTTCATCATCCACCGTGTAGTTAAAAGGCTTCCCCGAACCGAAGGTGGCAGACCAGCCGCGTTTAAAACTGTTGGGGCTGATATGGGTGAAAGTTTCGCCATCTTGCTCCCACAGCATTTTGATATTGGTTGAACCATCATCGATAAAAATGCGCATTGCATTGCTCCATCACTGAGACAAATAAGAGAAAAATGTAAGACCCAAAAAGAGTAGCAAGAGTTAAAAAGCAGCGCAAGAGCACGAAAAAGAGACAATTCTGAGTTTTATTTGAGAACAATCGGAGAAACAAACAGTCCAGAACACTCAAAAAGAGAAATAATTGAGATAAAATAGAGAACTACAGTTTTCTCTTTCTGTCTTTTTAAGACACTGTTTTTTGCTCAAAAAGAGAGCATCCCTCCCCTCTTTCGTCAGCGGTTTTCGCACGCTTTTTACACCTGATTGGGTACCACAATCGGCCGTTCCGGCTCGACGTCATTTTCCGGTACCCGGCGATATTTATCCAGCAGGTGAATCTGAATCCGTCGCAGCATATCGCCATTCAGTTTGTAATAACGGAAATAGAGAAACAGCGTCAGAGCAAAAAAGAGCGTCGGCAGCGCAATCATAATCGCCTGCATCCCCAGCAGCGTGTGGGACGACTGCACAACATTCGGCACGTAACCGATGATACCGAGCACGATAGCGATAAACCAGGCCGCAAACGCCGAACCGGCTTTGACTACCAGCGTTTGAACGGAATAGGCGATGCTTTCGCAGCGGATATTCATCGTATATTCGCCATAGTCGACGGTATCGGCCACCATAATAACCTGCAGCACCCAGAACAGCGCGGTGCCGATATTCAACAGCACCCCGGCCAGCGAAATCAGCGCGATGTTGTAAACGCCGCCCAGCGCCATCAGCAACAGCACGCCGCAGCCCAGCACCGGCATGATCGAAGCACCCGCCCACAGAATGCGCCGCGATAGCCCTTTTACCAGTCGTGGGAACAGGATCAGCGTCAGCAAATTCGCCGCCCCGGCGTAGGACATGTAATACGGGAACATCTCCGCGCTGCCAATCACGTAGGTAAAGTAGTAAATCGCAAAGCCAGCGATAATGTTCGCCGCCGTGTTATAGGCCAGCGCCATGCCTAACAGGCAGGCCAGCTGATCGTTTTTATAGATCAGCGCCACCATCTGGCGCAGTGAGAGGTGGCTGGAGTCTTCGCTCACACCACTGTCGGAGGAGTAAACCTCATGCACGTTGCGCAGGGTGACGAGGGTGGAAACGACGAAGAAGGCGATCAGCACCAGAGTGAACATCTGAAAACCGAAACCGCGATCGGCGCCGCCGACGGCGTTGACGAACGGCAGCGTGACGCCGGCCGTGACAAATCCCGCCAGACTGGCGAAAAAGCGCGGGTAAGGCACCAGCTGCTCGCGTTCGCGTTTATCGAGGGTAATGGTCGGCACCAACGACCAGAACGGCACATCCATGATGGTGTAAGTGAAGCCCCACAGCAGGTAGGTTAGCCACACCCACGCCAGCAGCGCCCCGCCGCTGAAATGGTGGGCGCTGAACAGCATATACAGCACCACCGAGTTGGTTATCGTGCCGATCAGGATCCACGGTTTGAACTTTCCCCATCGCGACCGCGTACAGTTAACGATCCATCCCATAATCGGATCGGCTATCGCATCGAGGATCCTTGCCACCAGGAACAAGGTGCCAACCACCCCGACCGATAAGCCAACAATATCGGTGTAGTAATACATCAGGTACATGTAGACGATACCGATAGCGAAATCTTTACCAAAGGCACCAAATCCGTAGCTGAGCTTTGTTGTCATTGAAATACTCATAGGGTCCAGGTCGCTGTCGCCAGCGCCTCCTTTAGCGTTTGATAGAGCGTGACAGGCACCGCCGGGTTCGTTGCCCCGGCGGCATAAGAGGATTAACGGTGCAGCCAGGCCGGCAGCCAGTCGCCGTGGCTGGCGATCAGATCGTCCACCAGCGCGTAGATCTCTTCGATCCCCAACACCGCGGCGGTGTGCGGATCCATCATCGTGGCGTAATAGACGTAATCGCGATTTTCAGTGAGGATCGCCTCCGTGAGCAGCGTCTGCACGTTGATATTGGTCTGCATCAGCGCCGCCAGATGCGCCGGCAGCGCGCCCACTTTGGTCGGCTGGATGCCGTTGGCGTCCACCAGGCAGGCCACTTCCACACAGCAGCCCTGAGGCAGGTTGTCGATGAGATTATCGTTGCGCACGTTGCCGTACACCACGCTTGGCTCGCCGGTCCAGATGGCGTTCATGATGGTGCTGGCATATTCGCGGGAGGGTTTCACCTCAATGCGCTCCCCGCGCTTATAGCTCTCCAGCTCCTGATGCCAGTTGGCCAGTTGCTCGACGCAGCGTTTAGGGTATTCATCCAGCGGCACTTTATAGCGAGCGAGAAGGTCATCGCGGCCCGGCTTGATAAACCATGGCGTGTATTCCGCGAAATGCTCCGAGGACTCGGTGACGAAGTAGCCCAGCTTTTTGAACATTTCATAGCGGACAATGTTTTCGCAGCGCGGGTTGCCGTGCAGGTTCGGCTTCGGCGCCCGCCCGTCGGCGTAGGCCTGTAGCAGGTCGGGGTAGATACTGACGTAGCTGCCGTCCGCGAGCTTTTTCTCCAGCGACAGATAGAACGCCATATGGTTAATCCCCGCGCAGCGGTAGCGTAAATCCGCCGGATCGAGATCGAGGTCGCGCGCCAGCTCTTCCGCTGTGCCTTGCACCGAGTGGCACAGGCCAACCTGCTTGATATGCGGGTAGCGGGCGTACATCGCCCAGGTGTTCATCGCCATCGGGTTGACGTAGTTAAGCATGGTGGCGTCCGGGCAGACCTCGCTCATATCGTCGCAGATAGCCCACAGGTGCGGGATGGTGCGCAGCGCGCGCATAATGCCTCCCGGCCCCAGCGTATCGGCAATGGTCTGCTCCAGGCCGTGGCGCTTGCAGACTGCAAAATCGGTGACGGTACAGGGCTCATAGCCGCCAATCTGGAAGGCAACGACGACAAAATCGGCGCCCTGCAGGGCGATTTTCCGGTCGCGGTGGCAGCTGATTTCGCCGTTCGCGCCCACGGAATCCATCAGCTTGCGCACCACGATATGCGACTCTTCCAGCCGGGTTTCATCGATATCCATCAGCGCGATATGCGCCGATTTCAGCGCCGGGCGCTGGAAAACATCACCGAGAATATTTTTGACGAACACCGTCGAACCGGCGCCGATAAAAGTAATTTTTGGGGCAGACATCACGCACTCTCCATCAGGTCATTGAACACTTGCAGAGTGGCACGCCGCTCCCCGCTGCGCTGCCCTGTTCCCGCCGGAGCATTCCCGAAAGCTCAGATCGGCCATTAAGCGCCACAAAATCTGAGATTTCGGGAACAGATTGAGCAAAAAGGAGAGAAAATGGGCCGATTCTTCCGCTAAGCTGTCGTCAGTTCTGGCGAAAAATGCAGCCACTCTGACAATTCAGGAATACGCTAACGATGGAACACCGCTTCACCTCTCTGCCCCCCGATCCCTTTATGTGCAGCAGCGACGAAAAGCAGAGCCGCAGCCCGCTGGCGCTCTACTCCGAGTATCAGCGTATGGATATCGAACTGCGCCCGCCGCACGCCATGCCCACCAGCCACTGGCACGGCCAGGTGGAGGTCAACGTGCCGTTCGATGGCGACGTGGAGTATTTGATTAATAACGAAGTGGTGCGCATTGAGAAAGGCTATATCACTCTGTTCTGGGCCTGTACGCCGCATCAGCTGACCCGCCCCGGCGATTGCCAGCAGATGGCGATATTCAACCTGCCGATGCATCTGTTTCTCTCATGGCCGCTGGACCGGGAGCTTATCAACCACGTCACCCATGGGATGGTGATTAAATCCCTCGCCGCGCAGCAGTTGAGCGCCTTCGAAGTGCGCCGCTGGCAGCAGGAACTGAGCCACGAGAATGAACAGATACGCCAGCTGGCGATCGATGAAATCGCCCTGATGCTGAAGCGGCTGAGCCTCGCCGGCTGGCAGCCGATTCTGGTCAATAAAACCTCACGCACCCACAAGAACAGCGTCTCCCGCCACGCGCAGTTTTATGTCAGCCAGATGCTGGAGTTTATCGCTGCCCACTACGACCAGGCGCTGACCGTCAATGCCGTTGCGGAGCACGTGAAGCTCAACCCGAACTATGCGATGGGGGTCTTTCAGCGGGTGATGCAGCAGACCATGAAGCAGTACATTACCGCCATGCGTATCAATCATGTGCGGGCGCTGCTGAGCGATACCGACAAGACCATCCTGGATATTGCCCTTACCGCCGGTTTTCGCTCCAGCAGCCGCTTCTACAGCACCTTTACCCGCTACGTGGGCATGCCGCCGCAGCAGTACCGTAAACTCAGCCAGCAGCGGCGTCACGGCCTGGCCTTGCCGAAGGCATAAAAAATGCCGCCGGGGTTTCCCCAGGCGGCATGATTAACAGTGAAAACGGTTAGTCGTTGATACGCGGATGCTGCTGCACCAGACGCGACCGTTTTGCCTGCAGATCGGCGATCTCCTGATCGATATCTTCGATTTTTTGCTCGATGTTATCGTAGTGCTCGCCAAGGATTTCTTTCGCTTCCTGAATATCCGACGCCGCCGGGGTCGCCCCTTTCAGCGGACGGTTAGCCGTCTCTTTCATCGACAGGCCCGTCGCCATACCCACCACCGCGATAACCATCAGGTAGTACGCCGGCATCATCAGGTTTTGGGTGGTCTCCACCAGCCACGCCGCCAGGGTTGGCGTCAGACCGGCAATCAGCACCGAGATGTTAAAGGCGCTGGCCAGGGCGCTGAAGCGGATGTGCGTCGGGAACATCGCCGGCAGCGAGGAGGCCATCACCCCGATAAAGCAGTTCAGCACCACCGCCAGCAGCAGCAGGCCGGCGAAGATCAGGCTAGTCACGTTGCTGTTGATCATAATGAAGGCCGGGATCGACAGGGCAAACAGCGCCACGCTACCAATCAGGATAAACGGGCGACGGCCGAAACGGTCGCTGAGCATACCGATAACCGGCTGTACAAACAGCATCCCGACCATGATAGCGATGATGATCAGCACCCCATGATCTTCCGAGTAGTGCAGGTTATGCGACAGATAGCTCGGCATGTAGGTCAGCAGCATGTAGTAAGTCACGTTGGTGGAAATCACCAGACCGATACAGGTCAGCAGGCTACGCCAGTGCTTGGTGGCAATCTCTTTAAAAGAGACCTTCGGCCCGTCCTGCAGTCCTTCACGGTCGCCCTGCTCCATGGTGTCAACATGCTGCTGGAACGCTGGCGTCTCTTCCAGCGCATGGCGCAGGTAGAGACCAATGATACCTAACGGTAGCGCCAGGAAGAACGGGATACGCCAACCCCAGTCGAGAAAGTTCTGTTCACCCACCACGCTGGAGATGAGAACCACCACGCCGGCCCCCATCACAAACCCGGCGATGGAGCCAAAGTCCAGCCAGCTGCCCATAAAGCCGCGCTTGCGGTCAGGAGAGTATTCCGCGACGAAGATCGACGCCCCGGTATATTCACCGCCAACCGAGAAGCCTTGCGCCATTTTACACAGCAGCAGCAGGATCGGTGCCCAGATACCTATCGTGGCATACGACGGAATAAGGCCGATACAGAAAGTACTTATCGACATGATCACGATAGTTATCGCGAGAATTTTTTGCCGACCATATTTATCGCCCAGCATCCCGAAGAACAGGCCTCCTAACGGACGAATTAAAAATGGTACGGAGAAGGTACCCAGCGCGGCAATCATCTGCACGCTTGGGTTGGCATCGGGGAAGAAGACTTTACCTAAGGCGTAGGCCACAAAGCCGTAGACGCCGAAATCGAACCACTCCATCGCGTTGCCCAGGGAGGCCGCGGTGATCGCCTTTTTCAGTTTACCATCATCGATGATGGTCACATCCTTAAGGGTGATGGGCTTTATTTTTTTCCTTTTAAGCATATTTTTCCTCTGCTACTCCGCCTTGAGTGCACGCCTCTTCGCCGAATGGCAAGGCCATTCGCATCGTGCGTCAGGAGCGGTGAATTGCTGTGCTCCTCATTTCAAGCGTAGCAGGTTTGCCTGCACTGTCTGCTGACAGAATGTACAACCGAACCTGTTGACGCCTGCTCTGGCTACTGGTGAATAAATGGAGCGGCTCATCGTGATGCTTGATGAAATTGACCTGCTCCCCTTTTTTACCCTAACAGTGTTTATATCTGCGATCAACTTCACAGAAATTTACCGCCTCATTACAGAGTGTCGGAAAATAAATAAGTTCATTTCCTACCGATCGCGCGGAAATTATTTCGTCGATTTTGCTCCACTTCGGGCGGTTAATTTCAGCGTTTATTCGCTTCTTTCCGGAATAACACCACGGCTATTTTTTAGCAAAAAAACACCCGACAAAAGTGGGTGATTGCGCTATAATCATACCCACTTTCGGCTCTCAGCCGCTGTTTAAAGGACCAACGTCCTGTTTTTCGACGACATCATGAGGAGCGTCATGCAACTGCCACACTGCCCAAAATGCGATTCGACTTACACTTATGAAGATAGCGGCATGTACATCTGCCCGGAATGTGCCCATGAGTGGAACCCTGCCGAGGCGACGGAAGAGAGCGACATTCTGATCGTTAAAGATGCCAATGGCAATTTACTGGCCGATGGCGACAGCGTTACCGTCGTGAAAGATCTGAAGGTTAAAGGCAGCTCTTCGATGCTGAAAATCGGCACCAAAGTGAAAAATATCCGTCTGGTCGAAGGCGATCACAATATTGACTGCAAAATTGACGGTTTTGGTCCGATGAAGCTCAAATCGGAATTTGTGAAAAAGAACTGATTTAATTTCGGGTAGGCGGCGCGATTATTTTTTCACATAACCGTCGCCGCTCCCGATATCCTGGTGGCCGTTTGTCCCCCGGCGCATCCTGTTATTTCCCTCGCCGGCAACCGCTATTTACGCTGTCGCCTGCCGTCATATTTCAGCGCCCCTTTTCGCCCTGCCGTCTGGCTCAATCGCCTGCCGGGCGACTACGCTTTACGGGTTACGGTCACTGAGGTATTCACCATGTCCTTAAGTCCCTACCTTGCCTTTGCGGGCAACTGCGCCGAGGCGATCGCCTTCTACCAGCAGACGCTGGGCGCAGAGCTGATGTTTAAAATGACCTTTGGCGAAATGCCGCCCCCGGCGCAGGAAGCGTCAGACGGCTGCCCGTCTGGCCAGAAGATGGCGGATGATGCTATCGCCCACGCCAGCCTGCGCATCAATAATGGCGAGCTGATGCTGAGCGACAGCGCCTTCGGGCCCGATGTGCATTACGCCGGCTTCACCCTCGTCCTCGATCCCAGCGATGTCGCTGAAGGCCAGCGCTGGTTCGACGCGCTGGCTGTCGGCGGGCGCATTGAGATGGCCTGGCAGGAAACCTTCTGGGCCCACGGCTTCGGCAAAGTCGTCGACCGCTTTGGCGTCCCCTGGATGATCAACGTGGTCAAACAAGGCTGACGCCCCCAGGGCGGCCCGGCCGCCCTGTCATCCGCCTGGCATCAACTCTTCATCCTTTAGTCATCGTCACTTAACCGAAATGCAACATAAACCGGTCAGGATCGGCCCACAACGCGAGGAAGCTCCTCGCCTATGCTGTGTGAGGCTTGATGACTATGCACCTGTCCAGACATCCGACCAGTTACCCCACGCGCTATCAGGAAATCGCCGCCCGACTTGAGCAGGAGCTGCGCCATCACTATCGCTGCGGCGACTATCTGCCCGCCGAGCAGCAGCTGGCGACGCGCTTCGACGTTAACCGCCACACCCTGCGCCGGGCTATCGACCAGCTGGTTGAGCGCGGCTGGGTTCAGCGCCGTCAGGGCGTGGGTGTGCTGGTGCTGATGCGCCCCATCGACTACCCGCTTAACGCCCAGGCGCGCTTCAGCCAAAACCTGCTGGAACAAGGCAGCGATCCCACCAGCGAAAAGCTGCTGTCGGTGCTGCGCCCTGCCAGCGCCCATGTCGCCGAAGCCTTTGGCATCAATGAGGGCGAGAACGTGATCCACCTGCGTACCCTGCGCCGGGTCAATGGCGTCGCCCTGTGCCTGATTGACCACTACTTCGCCGACCTGCGCTTCTGGCCGGTGCTACAGACCTTCAGCCACGGCTCGCTGCACGATCTGCTACGCGATCGGCTCGACGTCGAACTGACCCGCGTACGCACCAAAATTAGCGCCCGCCGCGCGCAGGCAAAAGAGAGCAAGCTGCTGGAAATCCCCAATATGGCGCCGCTGCTCTGCGTCCGCACGCTCAATAGCCGCGAGAGCGAGTCGCTCACGGCGGAGTACTCCGTCAGCCTGACCCGCGCCGACATGATTGAATTTACCATGGAGCACTGAATGCACTTCGATACCGCCACCCGCCAGCGCTGGATGTCCGTGCTGGCCCACAGTGAACCGCAGGACCTTCTGGCGCGCATGCAGTCCCTGCAGCTGGCGCCGGAATATGAATTGATTCGCACCCCGGAAACCGGGCTGGTACAGCTCCAGGCCCGCATGGGCGGTATCGGCGACCGCTTCTTTGCCGGCGACGCCACCCTTACCCGCGCAGCGGTACGCCTGGCTGACGGTACCCTCGGTTACAGCTGGATCTTAGGCCGCGACCGCCCGCACGCTGAACGCTGCGCGGCGATCGACGCCCTGCTGCAGTCGCCCCGCCATTTTCACACCTTAATGGAAACCCTGATAACCCCGCTGGAAGCGCTACGCAGCGCGCGCATTGAAGCCCGACGCGCCGAAGTCAACGCCAGCCGGGTCGACTTCTTTACCCTGGTTCGCGGAGATAACGTATGACCTTACAACCCGCTTTTACCCTGGCTGTGCAGGATGCCCAACACAGTTTTCGTCGCCTGCTGAAAGCGATGAGCGAGCCGGGGGTGATTGTCTCCCTGCAGCAGCTTCAGCACGGCTGGCAGCCATTGAACGTGGCCTCCACCAGCCTGCTGTTGACCCTTGCCGATCATGAAACACCGGTCTGGCTCGCCAGCGCTCTGCGTAACGATCTGGTGGGACAGAATCTGCGCTTTCATACCGGCGCGCCGCTGGTGGACCAGCCGCAGCAGGCGGTTTTTGCCGTCGCCAATGACGGCATCAGCGCCGAGCAGCTCAACGTCCTTTCCGCTGGCACCGTCACCGCGCCGGAAACCGGCGTCACACTGATCGTTCAGCTTGCCAGCCTCAGCGGCGGACGCATGCTGCGCCTGACCGGGGCAGGCATTGCCGAAGAGCGAATGATCGCGCCGCAGCTGCCGGACTGCATCATCGACGAATTAACCGAACGCCCGCACCCGTTCCCGCTGGGCATCGACCTGATCCTCACCTGCGGCGAGCGCCTGCTGGCGATCCCGCGCACTACCCACGTGGAGGTGTGCTAAATGTACGTTGCCGTCAAGGGCGGCGAGAAGGCGATCCGCGCCGCTCACGCCTTACAGGAACAGAAACGACGGGGCGATGGACGGCTTCCCGAACTGAGCGTCGAACAGATAGGCGACCAGCTCAGCCTGGCGGTGGACCGGGTGATGACCGAGGGCGGCATCGCCGACCGCGAACTGGCGGCGCTGGCGCTGAAGCAGGCCAGCGGCGATAACGTCGAAGCGATCTTCCTGCTGCGCGCCTACCGCACCACCCTGCCGCGGCTGGCGGTCAGCGAACCGATTAATACCGCGGAGATGCGCCTCGAACGCCGCATCTCCGCAGTGTATAAAGATATCCCCGGCGGCCAGCTGCTGGGCCCCACTTACGACTACACCCACCGCCTGCTCGATTTTACCCTGCTGGCCAACGGCGAAGCGCCGTCTGTGCAGCAAGCCGATGGCGAAGCAGAGCCGACGCCGCACGTCTTTAGCCTGCTCACGCAGCAGGGGCTGGCGAAGACCGAGGAAGATCGCGGCACGCCGCCCGACGATATCACCCGCACCCCGCCGGTCTACCCCTGCTCGCGTTCCTCGCGCCTGCAGCAGCTGATGCGCGGCGATGAAGGCTACCTGCTGGCGCTGGCCTATTCGACCCAGCGCGGCTATGGCCGCAACCATCCGTTTGCCGGCGAGATCCGCAGCGGCTACGTGCAGGTGGAAATCGTCCCGGAAGAGCTGGGCTTTAGCGTCAATATTGGCGAGCTGCTGCTGACCGAGTGCGAGATGGTTAATGGCTTCGTCGCCCCGCAGGAGGAGCCGCCGCACTTCACCCGCGGCTACGGCCTGACCTTCGGCATGAGCGAGCGCAAAGCGATGGCCATGGCGCTGGTCGACCGTGCGCTGCAGGCGCCGGACTATGACGAAGAGATTGCCGGCCCGGCGCAGGATGAAGAGTTTGTGCTGGCTCACGCCGATAACGTCGAAGCGGCCGGCTTCGTCTCGCATCTGAAGCTACCGCACTATGTCGATTTCCAGGCCGAACTGGCGCTGCTGAAACGCCTGCAACGGGAGAACGAACGTGGCTAACCCACTGACTGGCTATAACTTTGCTTACCTCGACGAACAAACCAAGCGCATGATCCGCCGGGCTATTCTCAAAGCGGTAGCGATTCCCGGCTACCAGGTGCCGTTCGGCGGGCGCGAAATGCCAATGCCCTACGGCTGGGGCACCGGCGGCATCCAGCTGACCGCCAGCGTCATCGGTGAGAACGACGTGCTGAAGGTGATTGACCAGGGCGCGGATGACACCACCAACGCGGTGTCGATTCGTCAGTTCTTTAAGCGCGTCACCGGCGTCGCCACCACCGAGCGTACCGAAGACGCCACCCTGATCCAGACCCGCCACCGGATCCCGGAGACGCCGCTGGTGGAGGATCAGATCCTGATCTACCAGGTGCCGATCCCGGAGCCATTGCGCTTTATCGAGCCGCGTGAAACCGAAACCCGCACCATGCACGCCCTGGAAGAGTACGGCGTCATGCAGGTGAAACTGTATGAAGATATCGCCCGCTTCGGCCATATCGCCACCACCTACGCCTATCCGGTGAAGGTCAATGGCCGCTACGTGATGGACCCTTCGCCGATCCCGAAATTCGATAACCCGAAAATGCACATGATGCCGGCGCTGCAGCTGTTCGGCGCCGGGCGCGAAAAGCGGATCTACGCCGTGCCGCCCTATACCCCGGTGGAGAGTCTCGATTTCGACGACCATCCCTTTACCGTGCAGGAGTGGGATGAGCCCTGCGCCATATGCGGCTCGCGCCACAGCTACCTCGACGAAGTGGTGCTGGATGACAGCGGCCAGCGGATGTTTGTCTGCTCCGATACCGACTATTGCCGCCAGCAGAGCGAGGGGCAGAAAAAATGAACCAGCCATTACTTGCTGTGAATAACCTGACCCATCTCTACGCCCCGGATAAAGGTTTTCGCAATGTCTCCTTCGAGCTGTGGCCGGGAGAAGTGCTCGGCATCGTCGGCGAGTCCGGCTCCGGTAAAACCACCCTGCTGAAGGCAATCTCCGCCCGCCTGACGCCGCAGCAGGGCGAGGTGCTGTACCAGCAGCGCTCGCTGTACGCCATGAGCGAAGCCGAACGCCGCCGCCTGTTGCGCACCGAATGGGGAGTGGTGCATCAGCACCCGATGGACGGTCTGCGTCGCCAGGTCTCTGCCGGGGGCAACATCGGCGAACGGCTCATGGCCACCGGCGCCCGCCACTACGGCAACATTCGCGCCACCGCCGAAAAGTGGCTGCAGGAGGTGGAGATCCCGCCCTCGCGCATCGACGACCTGCCCACCACCTTCTCCGGCGGCATGCAGCAGCGTCTGCAGATCGCCCGCAATCTGGTCACCCAGCCGAAGCTGGTTTTTATGGATGAACCCACCGGCGGGCTGGATGTGTCCGTGCAGGCGCGACTGCTAGACCTGCTGCGCGGCCTGGCGGTGGAGCTGAATCTGGCGGTGGTGCTTGTTACCCACGATCTCGGCGTCGCTCGCCTGCTGGCGAACCGTCTGCTGGTGATGAAGCAGGGCCAGGTGGTGGAGAGTGGCTTAACCGACCGGGTGCTCGACGATCCGCACCATCCTTACACCCAGCTGCTGGTGTCGTCGGTGTTGCAGAATTGATGCTGTTTTGCCGGGTGGCGGCTGCGCCTTACCCGGCCCACAGGTGCGTTATTCGTAGGCCGGGTAAGCGAAGCGCCACCCGGCAACTCAACCTCGTGAGAGCTAACATGATCCGCGTTGAAAACGTCCATAAAACCTTTGTTCTGCACCAACAGCACGGCGTGCGTCTGCCGGTGCTGGCCGACGCCTCGCTGACCGTTAACGCCGGGGAGTGCGTGGTGCTCCACGGTCACTCCGGCAGCGGCAAATCGACCCTGCTGCGTTCGCTGTACGCCAATTATCTGCCGGACAGCGGCCATATCCATATTCGCCACGGCGACGAATGGGTGGACCTGGTCACCGCCACCCCACGCAAGGTGCTGGAAGTGCGCAAAACCACCATCGGCTGGGTCAGCCAGTTTCTGCGGGTGATCCCGCGCATTTCGGCGCTGGAGGTGGTGATGCAGCCGCTGCTCGATCTTGGGACGCCGCGCGAAGCGAGCGCCGCGAAAGCCGCCCAGCTCCTGACCCGCCTCAACGTTCCGGAACGCCTGTGGCACCTTGCGCCGTCCACCTTTTCCGGCGGCGAGCAGCAGCGGGTCAACATCGCCCGCGGTTTTGCGGTCGACTATCCGATCCTGCTCCTTGATGAACCCACCGCCTCACTGGATGGCAAAAACAGTGCTGCCGTGGTCAACCTGATCCACGATGCCAAAGCGCGCGGCGCGGCCATCGTGGGGATTTTCCATGACGAAGGGGTACGCCGTCAGGTCGCCGACCGACTGCACTCCATGGGAATGACAGCATGATTATCAATAACGTAAAACTGGTTCTCGACGACGAGGTGGTCCACGGTTCGCTGGAAGTCCAGGACGGTCGCATCCTCGCCTTCGCCGAAAGCCAGAGCCGGCTGCCGCAGGCGCTGGATGGGGAAGGCGGCTGGCTGCTGCCGGGCCTTATCGAGCTGCATACCGATAACCTCGACAAGTTCTTTACCCCGCGGCCGAAGGTAGACTGGCCGGCCCACTCGGCGATGAGCAGCCATGACGCCATGATGGTCGCCAGCGGCATCACCACCGTGCTGGACGCCGTGGCGATTGGCGACGTGCGCGATGGCGGCGATCGTCTTGAGAATCTGGAGAAGATGGTCAATGCCGTGGAGGAGACGCAAAAGCGCGGTCTCAACCGCGCCGAACACCGCCTGCACTTGCGCTGCGAGCTGCCGCATCACACCACGCTGCCGCTGTTTGAAAAGCTGATCGATCGCGAGTCGGTGAGCATGGTCTCTCTGATGGACCACTCGCCGGGCCAGCGTCAGTACGCCGATCGCAGCAAGTACCGCGATTATTATCAGGGCAAATATCATCTGACGCATGACGAAATGGACCGTTTTGAAGCCGAGCAGATGGCTCTGGCCGCCACCTGGTCGCAGCCCAATCGCCAGACCATCGCCGCCATGTGCCGCGCCCGCCGTATCGCCCTCGCCAGCCACGACGACGCCACCGAGGCGCATGTGGCCGAATCTCACCAGCTAGGGAGCGTGATCGCCGAGTTTCCCACCACGCTGGCCGCGGCGCAGGCTTCACGTCAGCACGGGATGCACGTCCTGATGGGGGCGCCGAATATCGTGCGCGGCGGTTCCCACTCCGGCAACGTCGCCGCCCACCAGCTGGCGAGCCACGGTTTGCTGGACATCCTCTCATCTGACTATTACCCCGCCAGCCTGCTGGATGCCGCTTTCCGCATCGCCGACGCCGAGGACAATGCCTTCACCCTGCCACAGGCGATCCGTCTGGTCAGTCAGCATCCGGCGCAGGCGCTGGGCCTTGACGATCGCGGCGTCATCGCCGAGGGGAAACGCGCCGACCTGGTGCTGGCGCACCGTCGCGGCGAACATATCCAGATCGACCATGTCTGGCGCCAGGGAAAGAGGGTCTTTTAATGCCAGGAAAACTGATTTGGCTGGTGGGCCCCTCCGGCTCCGGTAAAGATAGCCTGCTGGCGGCGCTGCGCCAGCGCGAGCACCCGCAGCTGCTGGTGGCCCATCGTTACATAACCCGCCCGTTTAACGCGGGCAGCGAGAATCATATCGCCCTCAGCGAACATGAGTTTTTTACCCGCGCCGAGCAGCATCTTTTTGCTCTCAGCTGGCACGCCAACAATACTTACTATGGCATTGGCGTGGAGATCGACCTCTGGCTGCACGCCGGCTTTGACGTGGTGGCCAACGGCTCCCGCGCCCATCTGGCGCTGGCCCGGGAACGCTACGGCGAGGTGCTGGTGCCGATCTGTCTCGCCGTCTCGCCGCCGGTGCTGCGCCAGCGGCTGGAGCAGCGCGGCCGGGAAAACGCGCTGGAAATCGCCCAGCGTCTGGAACGCGCCGCGCGCTATAAGCCGGACAACTGCCTGACATTGAATAACGACGGCAGTCTCCGACAATCGGTCGATGAATTTTTCCGCCTGCTGCGCAGCCACGCGGCGCGCGAAGCGGATCAACTGGTATAAACAAAAGGTGACACGATGAGCCTGACCCTCCGCTTAACCGGCACCGGCGGCGCTCAGCTGGTGCCGGTCTTCGGCTGCGACTGCGCGGCCTGCCGCCGCGCACGCCGCGAGGAGAGCCACCGACGCCGCCCCTGTAGCGGAGTGGTCACGTTCAACAGCGCCGTGACGCTGCTCGATGCCGGACGACCGGATCTGATGGAGCATCATCCCGCCGGCAGCTTTCAACAGGTGCTGCTGAGCCACTACCATCTGGATCATGTGCAGGGGCTGTTTCCGCTGCGCTGGGGAGTCGGCGCGTCGATTCCGGTCTATGGCCCGCCGGATGACGCAGGCTGCGACGATCTGCTCAAACACCCCGGTCTGCTTGACTTTAGCCATACCGTCACGCCGTTTGTGATGTTTAACCTGCAGGGGCTGCGGGTGACGCCCCTACCCCTTAATCACTCGAAGCTGACCTTTGGTTATCTGCTGGAGTCGGCCCACAGCCGGCTGGCCTGGCTCTCGGATACCGCCGGGCTGCCGGACAAGACGCTGAAGTTTTTGCTCAATAACCGCCCGCAGGCGATGATCATCGACTGCAGTCATGAGCCGCGCGCGCAGACCCCGCGTAACCATAACGATCTAAACACCGTCCGCAGCCTTAACCAGATCATTGGCTGTCCGCGGGTGATCCTCACCCATATCAGCCACCAGTTTGACATCTGGATGATGGATAACCCGCTGCCGACAGGTTTCGAAGCGGGCTATGACGGGATGGAAATAGCGCTGGATTAAGCGCTGGCCTGCGGGGGGCGATCAGTAGCTATCATCCAGCCGACGCTGGTCGCTTTCTAACTGACGACGATCGCGGTCGAGCTGACGCTGGCGTTCATCCAGCTGGCGGCGGCGCTCGTCCAGCTGGCGTTGCCGCTCGTCATACTGGCGCTGACTGTCACGGCTCTGCTGACGGCTCCCCTGATAGCGCCCGTCATCATACCGGCCATCGTCATCGTATCTGTCGTCGTCATCGGAGCGACTGCTGCCCGGGTTATAGGCGTCGTTAATGGCTTGCTGAATATTGCCGATCGCGTCATCGATAATATCGGCGCGAGCGGCCAGGCTGGTCAGCGACAGAGTGCAAAAGAGCAGTGCGGTTGCGTAACGTTTCATCGGGGCCAATCTCATCAGAGTCCTGCCGCTACCTTAATCATCCGCATGAAACCCGGGTAGCGGAGGAATCTCAAATCCTCGCGTACGCCGCGCTCAGCGCCTGCGCCAGCTGGGCTCGGGTAAACGGCTTACGCAGCCACTCAACCTCCGGCAGGGCCGGGTTCTGCGCTGGACGCAAATCCTGGCCGCTGATCAGTAGCACCGGCAGCGCCGGAAAGCGGCGTCGGGCGGTATGGATCACATCGGCGCCGCTCAGGGCGCCGGGCAGCATCAGATCGCTAATCAGCAGGGCAATATCCGGCGAGGCCTCCAGCAGCTGCAGCGCCTCTTCACCGCTGGCGGTTTCCAGCGTCAGCCAGCCCAGCTGATGCAGCTGTTCACATAGCGTCTGGCGGACATCCTCTTCATCTTCCAGCACCAGCGCCAGCCGCTCGCCCGCCGGGGGCGGCTCGTCCACCGCTGGCGCCACCTCCTTCTCAACCTCGGTCAACGCTCGCGGCAGCTGCAGCCGCACCGTCGTCCCCTGCCCCGGCGCGCTCTCCAGCGCCACCCGGCCGCCAGACTGGCGCACAAAGCCATACACCATCGACAGCCCCAGGCCGCTGCCGCTGCCGGTGGCTTTGGTGGTGAAGAAAGGTTCAAACACCCGGGCTTTCACCGCCTGCGACATCCCGCTGCCATGATCGATCACCTCCAGGGCCACCATATCCTGCCGCTGGCCGCTGCTGCGGGTGACCCGCTGATTCCAGGTGCGTATTTTGATGACCCCGCCGCGCCCCGCCATGGCGTCGCGGGCGTTCATCACCAGATTGATCAGGGCATTTTCCAGCTGGCCAACGTCTATCCATGCCGGCCACGCCGGCGACTGCGCCTCAATCTCCAGGCTTAAGGTCGCCGGCAGGGAGTGACGCATCAGCTCGCTGAGGTTCTCCAGTAGCGGCGCCATCGCCACCGCCTGGGGATGCAGCGCCTGCTTGCGCGAAAAGGCCAGCAGCCGCTGGGTCAGAAGCGCCCCACGCTCCGCCGCCTTCAGCGCCCTGGAGAGGCGCGGCACATCGCGCGCATCCGGCTCCACCAGCTCAAGACTGCCGATAATCACCGCCAGCAGGTTGTTAAAGTCATGCGCCAGACCTCCGGTCAGCTGGCCGACGGCCTTCATCTTCTGACTATGCAGCAGCGCCTCCTCCAGCTCCTGGCGCTTAATCCGATCGATCTCCATCTGGTTGGTCTTCTCTTTCAGCAGCCGGGTGGTGTGCTCCAGCGACGCCATATTGCGGGCGAAAACGTTAAAGGCCCGCGCCAGCTCCCCCAGCTCGTCGCGCCGCTGCAGGGCCGGCACCGAGACGTTCGGCTCTCCCTGAGCCAGCCGCGACATCGCCCGCGAGATGGCGGTCAGGTTCGAGCCGAGATTACGGTAGATGTACCACCCGGCGCAGCCGGTGATCGCCAGCGCCAGCAGCGCGGAAAGCAGAATAAACATACTGATGGAGCGCAGCTCCCGATGGCTCTGCGCCGCCCGCTGCTCTGAGGCTTCCGCCACCCGGGTCACGTACTGATTGATATCTTCGTTAAGCAACGCGACCAGCGCTTTGATGTGATACATGTACCAGCTGATCGTCAGGTCGCTCTCCTCCAGCTGGGCCGACAGCGGGGCCAGCGTCGCCAGCTCGCGGTTCACATCAGGGAGGACAAACGCCAGCGCGGGATCGGCGCTGCGTGTCGGCAGGGAGCCGCGCAGCTGGTCGAGTTGCAGGACGATCGACCGCGGCGTGACGGTATGGATCGCAGCCACGATCAGCCGGTCCATCTCGGCCAGCCGGCGCGGATCGATCGCCTTATCCCCGCCGCGATCGTTAAGATCGGCGAGATGGCGCAGGTTACTCTGATTCTGGTAAAGCGAACTCAGCAGCGCATTGCGCTGCAGATGGCGGCGCTGGCCGCGCTCCAGCATCTCCGCCACACTCTGCTGCAGCGCGTTGCTGCGGCGAATAATATTGGCCACCCGCGCCTGCTCCTGCTGCGCCAGCGGGGCCGCCGCCAGCTGGGCCAGCGAGTGCTTCAGCGCCTGCTGCGTCGCCAGCAGCCGTTCCGCTTCGCTTTTGTACTCCAGCGCCCCCACCACCTGCGACAGGCGCACCGCCGCCGTGGCGACATTCGCCGTGTCCCGCGCCAGATCCATACTGCCGCGCATGTCGTTGAGAGTCTGGCGCTGCACCTGCTCCTGCAGCTGGCTGGCGTGGTGAAAGCCGAACACCGCCACGCCGCTGACCAACAGGGTGACCACGCCCATCAGCAGATTAAAGGAGAGCAGGCGGCCACGGGCGCTGGTGAAAAACGGGTGTCGGCGAGCGGTCATAACAACTCCGGTGAAGAATCGGTCGGCAGATAAGCGTGACGGTGCAGAAAATGACGCCGCGTAACTGTGATCGCGGTTAACTATTTATCACTATGACAAATATGAATGGATTCTGACATTCTGCATTTATTTTCCGGTGGTGGACTGCAGCTATTGTTCTTACAGACAGGAGCGCCGCGATGACCGCCACCCCGGTACTGGAAATGCGCCATATCGCCAAAGCTTTTGGCAAATTCTACGCGCTGAAGGGCGTCGACCTGACGGTCTGGCCCGGCGAGATCCATGCCCTGATGGGGGAGAACGGCGCCGGAAAAAGCACGCTGATGAAGATCCTCGCCGGCGCCTATACCGCCACCAGCGGCGAGATCCTGATCGACGGAAAACCGCAAACGATCCGCGGCCCCAAGGACGCGCTGGCCGCCGGGATCACGTTGATCTACCAGGAGATGCAGCTGGCGCCGAACCTGACCGTCGCGGAAAACATTTTCCTCGGCAGCGAGCTGGCGCGCGGTGGTCTGGTGCAGCGCAAAGCCATGCTCAGCCAGGCGCAGGCGGTGATCGACCGTCTCGGCGCCCAGTTCAAAGCCAGCGACCGGGTGATGACCCTGACCATCGCCGAACAGCAGCAGGTGGAGATCGCCCGCGCCCTGCACCGTCAAAGCCGCATTCTGGTGATGGATGAACCCACCGCCGCCCTCTCCTCGCGGGAAACCCAGCGCCTGTTCGAGCTCATCCTGCGCCTGCGCGATGAGGGGATGGCGATCATCTATATCAGCCACCGCATGGCGGAAGTATATGAGCTCTCCGACCGGGTCAGCGTTCTGCGCGATGGGCAGTATGTCGGCAGCCTGGTGCGCGACAAGCTCAACGCGCCGGAGCTGGTGCGCATGATGGTCGGTCGGCCGCTCAGCGATCTGTTCAATAAAGAACGGGACATTCCCCGCGGCCAGCCGCGCCTGCGGGTCGAGGATCTGACCGATGGCGGCAAGGTTAAGCCCAGCAGCCTGGTGGTGCATGCCGGCGAAATCGTCGGCCTCGCCGGGCTGGTCGGCGCCGGGCGTTCCGAACTGGCACAGCTGATCTTCGGGGTGCGCAAAGCCACCGCCGGGGTGATTGAGATTGACGGCGAGCCGGTGGTGATCCACTCGCCGCGGGAAGCCATCGACCTCGGGATCGGCTTTCTGACCGAAAACCGCAAAGAACAGGGGGTGTTTCTCGAACTGGCAGCCCAGGAAAACATCACCATGGCGACGCTGGAGCGCGACGCGACCTGGGGGATGCTCAACCGCCGGAAGGCGCAAACCATCTCCGATGACGCCATCCAGTTGCTTAACATCCGCGTGCCGCACGCCCAGGTGCGCGCCGGCGGACTGTCCGGCGGCAACCAGCAGAAGCTGTTAATTTCGCGCTGGGTGGCGATTGGCCCGCGCATTCTAATCCTCGATGAACCCACCCGCGGCGTCGACGTCGGCGCGAAAAGCGAAATTTACCGCATCATGAACGACATGGCGCGCCAGGGCGTCGCCATTCTGATGATCTCCAGCGAGCTGCCCGAAGTGGTGGGCATGAGCGACCGGGTCTATGTGATGCGCGAGGGCGTTATCGCCGGCGAGCTACAGGCCGGTGATATTAGCCAGGAAAGTATCATGACGCTGGCCACCGGCGTGACCGATTCTCACCTTAAGGCAGGGCAACTATGAGCATACCGAAAGAGACCTCCGCGCCGGTCGCGAAATCCGCTTCGGCGAAAAAAATGTTGATGGGCGACCTGATGCAGACCGTCGGCATTCTGCCGATCCTCATCCTGATCGTCGCCGTTTTCGGCTTTATCGCCCCCAACTTTTTCACGGAAAGCAATCTGCTGAATATCACCCGCCAGGCCTCGATCAATATTGTGCTGGCGGCGGGAATGACCTTCATCATCCTCACCGGCGGCATTGACCTTTCCGTCGGCTCCATCCTTGGCACCACCGCAGTGGCCGCGATGGTGGTGTCGCTGATCCCGGCGTTTGCGTTGCTGTCGATTCCGGCGGCGCTGATGCTCGGCCTGCTGCTCGGCCTGTTCAACGGCGCGCTGGTCGCCTTCGCCGGGCTACCGCCGTTTATCGTCACCCTCGGCACCTACACGGCGCTGCGCGGCGCCGCCTATCTGCTGGCCGACGGCACCACGGTGATCAACTCCGATATCAGCTTCGAGTGGATCGGCAATGACTACCTCGGCCCGGTGCCCTGGCTGGTAGTCATCGCCCTGGCGGTGATCGCGGTGTGCTGGTTTATCCTGCGCCGCACCACCCTTGGGGTGCATATCTACGCGGTGGGCGGCAACATGCAGGCGGCGCGGCTGACCGGCATCAAAGTCTGGCTGGTGCTGCTGTTTGTCTATGGCATGAGCGGCCTGCTCTCCGGCCTTGGCGGGGTGATGAGCGCTTCGCGGCTGTACAGCGCCAACGGCAACCTCGGCGTCGGCTACGAGCTGGACGCCATCGCCGCGGTCATTCTCGGCGGCACCAGCTTCGTCGGCGGTATCGGCACCATCACCGGTACACTGGTGGGGGCGCTAATTATCGCCACCCTCAATAACGGCATGACCCTGATGGGGGTCTCCTACTTCTGGCAACTGGTGATCAAAGGGGCGGTGATCATCATTGCGGTGCTGATCGACAAATACCGTACCCGACATCATCAAAGTGCATAACAACAACATCTTACCTGCGAGGAAAAGCGAATGCGTTTAAAACCGATAGTCACCGCGCTGTGTGCTGGCGCGCTGCTGGCCGCCTCCCCTTTTGCGTCGGCCAAAGAGCTGAAAGCGATTGGCGTGACGGTGGGCGACCTTGCCAACCCGTTCTTTGTACAGATCACCAAAGGGGCGGAGCTGGAGGCCCGCAAGCTGGCGGGGGATAACGTCAAAGTGACGCTGGTCTCCAGCGGCTACGATCTGGGCCAGCAGGTGGCGCAGATCGATAACTTTATCGCCGCCAAAGTCGATATGATCATCCTCAACGCCGCCGATTCGAAAGGCATTGGCCCGGCGGTGAAGCGGGCCAAAGAGGCCGGGATCGTGGTGGTGGCGGTTGACGTCGCCGCCGAAGGGGCCGACGCCACCATCACCTCCGATAACACCCAGGCGGGCGAGCTGGCCTGTAAATACATTAGCGACCGCCTGAACAACAAAGGCAACGTGGTGATCATCAACGGGCCGCCGGTCTCCGCCGTACAAAACCGCGTCGAAGGCTGCGAAACGGAGTTCAAAAAACACCCGGACATTAAAATCCTCTCCGCCAACCAGAACGCCAAAGGCAGCCGGGAAGGCGGCCTGGAGGTGATGACCTCCCTGCTGGCGGCCAATCCGAAGATTGACGGCGTGTTCGCGATCAACGATCCGACGGCGATTGGTGCCGATCTGGCAGCGAAACAGGCGCAGCGCAGCGAGTTCTTCATCGTCGGCGTCGACGGCAGCCCGGACGGCGAAGAGGCGCTGAAGCGTAAGAACTCGCTGTTCGTCGCCACCCCAGCGCAGGACCCACAGGTGATGGCAGCGAAGGCGGTGGAGATTGGCTACGACATCCTGCAGGGCAAACCTGCGCCGACCGCGCCGGTACTGATCCCGGTGACGATGATCGACAAAAATAACGTCAGCTCTTACAAAGGCTGGACCGTGAAATAAGCGCAACCAGGCGCACAATCGTTCCGCCGATTGTGCGCTACGCTTAACGAATATGACGGCGCGGAGTAGCAATCATGGAACGGAAAGGCATTATTGCCGCAGGCAACATGCTGGTCGATCATGTCCACCAGATCGGGCAGTGGCCGGAGCGCGGCTGGCTGGTGGAAATTGTCCATAGCGAACGCGCCACCGGCGGCGCGCCGCTGAATGTCCTGCTGACCCTGGCCAAAATGCACGCCGGGCTGCCGCTGCAGGCGGTCGGCCTGATTGGCGAGGATAACGATGGCGACTACATCACCGCCATGCTCGATCAGTACCATATCAATCGCCAGCTCGTACAGCGCACCAGCTCCGCCCCCACCTCGATGACCCAGGTGATGACCGACGCCGAAGGCCAGCGCACTTTCTTTCACTCTCCCGGCGCCAACCGCCTGCTTGATCTCCCGGCTTTTGAGCCGCTGGATGCGCCGCTGAAAATTTTCCATCTCGGCTATCTGCTGCTGCTCGAAAGCCTCGATCGCCCCGATGAAGTGTACGGCACCCGCAGCGCGCGACTGCTGGCGCAGATGCGCGAGCGAGGCTATGAGGTGTCCCTCGATCTGGTGTCGCGCAAGGGCGACCCGCGCTACCGGCCGCTGGTCCTGCCGGCGCTGAAGCATCTTGACTACCTGACCATCAATGAACTGGAAGCCAGCGAGTTTAGCGGGCTGGAGATTCGTCTACCCAACGGCGAGCCGCACGTCGCCAATATCGCCCGCGCCGCCAGCGCATTGCTTGACGCCGGCGTACGCCAGCGGGTAGTGATCCATTGTCCGGAGGGGGCATGGGGCGTTTCCCGTACCGAAGCCGGGCGCTGGGTACCGTCATGGCGGCTGCCGCCGGAGGAGATTATCGGCAGCGTCGGCGCGGGGGACGCCTTCTGCGCCGGCCTGCTGTACGGCAGCCACGAACGCTGGCCGTTAACCGCCAGTCTGCAGCTGGCTCACGCTTGCGCCCGCGCCAGCCTGCAGGCCGCCAATGCGATCGACGGCGCCAAAACGCTCCCTGAGCTGCAGGCGTTTATTCAGTTGCAGAATGTTTAGATCGAGTAGATCCCGCTATCAGGGCGATGCCACAGGAGAACGGCGTTTCATGGCGAGAAAAGGGATACGGTTTATTCAAATCACGCCTGTTTTACGCTGAGTTCAACAAGGGCGGGCCAGGTAACTAACTGCGCCACTCGGCCAGCACCTTTTCCAGTTTATCTAATGACTCAGCGCGTTTTATCGCTGGCATCTGATGAATATTGCGCAATTTCCACTGCACGGCAGGCAAATCCTGAATACGCATTTCCGGCGCTAAACGCCAGTCTGGTTCGCCTCGTTTAAATGACAGTAAAAAATCGACATCCTGTTGTGTGAAACAGGATTTTAACGCAGCAATCATCCTGTTGGGGACTGCTGTCAGTTCCTCCAGGGCTATCGTCTCAAATGTCATCCCGCTGAATTCACGGTAAAAAGGTTCAGCAATATCTTTCCAGCGAGGATTCAGCACTTCAGCCAGAGGCCGATTATGGCTCAGTAAATACGCGATAAACCCATTGAAAATGGGACGGTCAAGCTCCTGCGCATCAAGAAGTAATTTCACGTCATAAAAATCTCTGGGATGCTGGCGATCCAGCGCCGCGCATAATTTTCCACCGTAGAGGTCAGGCAACGAAACCACTGGAAGGCTGGCATAGCCAAAAACGTCCTCTACCGCCCCCACCACTTCTCGCTCCTGTGGTGGATATAATGTTCCCCGGGCGACCGGTGAAACCTCTATCTTTATTTGCGCGCTATCGGTAGTAACAATGACACGCATCTCATCTGAACGATTAGCTTGTAATACAGCGCTCATACCTGCCTGTTGTTGCAGATTGGCGGCAATACGTGCAAGCGCATCCCGTATATGAGGTAAAGCGATGGCTCTGCTTTCCAGGGGCACCCAGGCGAGGTCGATATCCACCGATAATCGAGGGAAATCGCGGATAAAGAGATTGATGGCAGTGCCACCTTTCAGCGCAAATTCCCGTTCGACAGCAACATAGGGTAAAACCTGCATTAGCAGAGCAACCTGCCGATAATAAGGCGCCTGTATATCCATATTTTTTATTCCTTTTGAAAGCGTTCAGGCACTGTGATTTGGTATTGAGCATTGAACTTTCCATTTTCCACGATTTGCCGCTTGCCCGCTCCCAGATCGATTTTTTGGCTATCGATTCGTTTGAGCCAGCCATGCTCGTAAAAACTGGCGAAGAAGAGATACAAACGCTTGGCCTGCACGGACTGGCTGACGGAAAGAAGATACTCTACTTTACGAGGATTAAGATTAACCAGCCCCTGGAAAAGCTCTGCAGCGTGGTTAAATGAGAGGGTCCCCGGCACCGCGCTCAGCAACTCGTAAGCAGCCAGTTCTGGCGCACTGCCGATGAGTTTTTTCCCTTTTATATCAAGCGTTACACGGTATCTATCATCCAGCACCGGCAGTTTTTTCCCCGATATGACTATCCACTCCACACCCGGGAATTCCCTGAACCATTTCGGCAGCAGCGCTTTATTTTCCACACTAAGCCAGCACTGGTTTTGTTTTAGCTGTAGATAGTGTGAACGGCCCTGCCAGACTAAGCTACTGAGCCCCGCAACATACACCGGAGCGGCAAGCTGATTTTGCAAACATGCTAATGCATCGTTCCACTCCGGCTCACGTCCCGCACGCGCATATACGCCGTTGCCTCTTTTTTTTAACCAGCCACTTTGCGCGTATTTAAAGGCCAGAGAGGGAGAGATGGCATGCTGGCTTAACCAGGACTGAAGGATCACATCTCCGGGAGCGCTGTTTTGCAGCAGCCAGTTTAATTTTGTTACCATAGATTAACCCAGAGTGTCACTTTAATAAAAAAAGTAAACTCCCTGCGCCAAATAAAGTCAACAGCGGGTTGGCAGCAAACCCGCCCTACGCCGCCTTCTCGCTGTGGGTCACGTCGGCGGAAAAGACATAGCCCAGACCGCGCAGGGTTTTAATCAACGTCGGCTGATGCGGGTTGAGCTCAATTTTGCGCCGCAGGCGCATGATCAGCACATCGATGGTCCGGTCGAATACCTCGGTGCTTTCGTTATGGGTCAGCGCCAGCAGCTGTTCGCGATTCAATACCCGGCGCGCGTTCTGCGCCAGCGCCAGCAGCAGGCCATATTCTCCCTGGGTCAGCGGGATCGCCTGCTGCTGCGGGTTATACAGTTCACAGCGCGTGGTATCCAGCCGCCAGCCGTTAAACGTCAGGCCAGCACCGGCGCCCGACGCCTCGCCGGCCAGCGCCCCGCTGCGTCGCAGTACCGCTTTCACCCGGGCGACCACCACCCGCGAGCTGAACGGTTTGGCGATGTAATCATCGGCGCCCATCTCCAGGCCCACCACCACATCAGACTCACTGCCCAGACCGGAGAGCATCACCACCGGCAGCTCAGGCCGCGTGCGCTGCAGCTGCTGGAGCACCTGCAGGCCATGGGTATCCGGCAGGATCATGTCCAGTAAGACCAGCGCGATATCCGCCCGCTGCGCCACCGTCGCCAGCGCGTCGTTGCCGGTCTGGCTGACAAGCACTTCAAACGCGTGCGCGCCGAGCACATCGCTGAGCAGCTCGCCCATTGCCCTGTCATCATCCACCACTAAAATGACTGGTTTCATTTTTGCCTCTGCCCGCCGGGAATTAGTGTCAGTCTGATCGATTCTGCAAGCCTGCGCCGACAAATTCCTCTCCCGGTGACATTTTTTCAAGCGCCGTCACATCTCCAGGGTATCGACACGTCAAATCTGTCGACAGGCTGTTTTTCGTCAGCATTCCGCCCAAAAAACCCGCGTATCATCAAGGAATACCCACAATGAAAATATGGCATAGAAGATGCATAGTGACGGCGCGATAGCGCAAACGCGCCCATTGAATAACTGGAGCAAGACCGATGAAAAAAGTCGTCACGGTTTGCCCGTATTGCGCATCAGGTTGCAAAATCAACCTGGTGGTCGATAACGGCAAAATCGTTCGGGCTGAAGCGGCGCAGGGGAAAACCAACCAAGGAACCCTGTGCCTGAAGGGCTATTATGGCTGGGACTTCATTAACGATACCCAGATCCTAACGCCGCGCCTGAAAACCCCCATGATCCGCCGTCAACGCGGCGGCAAGCTGGAAGCCGTCTCCTGGGACGAGGCGCTGGATTACGTCGCCACCCGCCTCAGCGCCATTAAAGCCAAATATGGCCCGGATGCGATCCAAACCACCGGCTCCTCCCGCGGCACCGGTAATGAAACCAACTATGTGATGCAAAAATTCGCGCGCGCCGTTATTGGTACCAATAACGTCGACTGCTGCGCTCGCGTCTGACACGGCCCTTCGGTTGCAGGTCTGCACCAGTCGGTCGGTAACGGCGCCATGAGTAATGCCATCACGGAGATTGATAACACCGATCTGGTGTTTATCTTCGGTTACAACCCGGCGGATTCCCACCCTATCGTGGCGAATCACGTCATTAACGCTAAACGCAACGGGGCGAAAATTATCGTCTGCGACCCGCGCAAAATTGAAACCGCGCGCATCGCCGATATGCACATTGCGCTGAAGAACGGCTCGAACATCGCGCTGCTCAACGCCATTGGCCACGTGATTATTGAAGAGGATCTGTACGATAAATCCTTCGTCGCTAGCCGTTCCGAAGGCTTCGAGGAGTATCGCAAAATCGTTGAAGGCTATACGCCGGAGTCGGTGGAGGAGATCACCGGGGTCAGCGCCCAGGAGATCCGCGCCTGCGCCCGGATGTATGCCAGCGCCAAATCCGCCGCCATCCTGTGGGGCATGGGCGTCACCCAGTTCTACCAGGGCGTGGAGACGGTGCGGTCGCTGACCAGCCTCGCGATCCTCACCGGCAACCTCGGCAAGCCGAGCGTCGGCGTCAACCCGGTACGCGGCCAGAACAACGTTCAGGGCGCCTGCGATATGGGTGCGCTACCGGATACCTATCCGGGCTATCAGTACGTCAAGTTCCCGGAGAACCGCGAGAAATTCGCCAAAGCCTGGGGCGTGGAAAGCCTGCCTGCGCATACCGGCTATCGCATCAGCGAATTGCCGCACCGCGCGGCGCACGGTGAAGTGCGGGCGGCGTACATTATGGGTGAGGATCCGCTGCAGACCGACGCCGAACTCTCGGCGGTCCGCAAAGCGTTCGACGATCTGGAACTGGTTATCGTCCAGGACATTTTCATGACCAAAACCGCCTCCGCGGCTGACGTCATCCTGCCGTCCACCTCGTGGGGCGAGCACGAAGGCGTGTATACCGCAGCGGACCGCGGCTTCCAGCGCTTCTTTAAAGCGGTGGAGCCGAAGTGGGACCTGAAAACCGACTGGCAGATCATCAGCGAAATCGCCACCCGGATGGGCTATCCGATGCACTACAACAACACCCAGGAGATCTGGGACGAGTTGCGGCATCTGTGCCCGGACTTCTACGGCGCCACCTACGAGAAAATGGGTGAGCTCGGCTATGTCATGTGGCCGTGCCGCGATGAGTCCGACGCCGATCAGGGGACGTCATATCTGTTTAAAGAGAAGTTCGATACCCCGAACGGACTGGCGCAGTTCTTCACCTGCGACTGGGTCGCGCCGATCGATAAGCTTACCGATGAGTACCCGATGGTATTGTCGACGGTGCGCGAGGTCGGCCATTACTCGTGCCGTTCAATGACCGGTAACTGCGCGGCGCTGGCGGCGCTGGCGGATGAACCAGGCTATGCGCAAATCAACACCGCCGACGCCGAACGGCTAGGCATTGAAGATGAAGAGCTGGTATGGGTCAATTCGCGTAAGGGGCGCATCATCACCCGCGCGCAGGTCAGCGATCGGCCGAATAAAGGCGCGGTGTACATGACCTACCAGTGGTGGATCGGCGCCTGTAACGAACTGGTCTCAGAGAACCTGAGTCCGATAACCAAAACGCCGGAGTACAAGTACTGCGCGGTCAACGTTGAGCGGATTGCCGATCAGCGCGCCGCGGAACAGTACGTGATCGACGAGTACAACAAGCTGAAATCCCGCCTGCGCGAAAGCGCGATGGGTTAAGGTTCGGCGGTCTGACCCGGCTCGCGCGATGCGTAGGCCGGGTCAGGCGTAGCCGCCACCCGGCACATAAACGGCTCCGTGTCCGCAGTCTGTCGCCCGGCGGCGCTGCGCTGGCGCGAGCCTACGGCTGGCAGGAGCATCTCCATCCGTAGGCCGGGTCAGGCGCAGCCGCCACCCGGCACACAAGCGGCTCCGTGTCCGCAGTCTGTCGCCCGGCGGCGCTGCGCTGGCGCGGGCCTACGGTCAGGTAGCGCAAATCGGCCTTACCTACCGATACCCGCCATTTTCTTCTTTTTCGCCTCCCTTTATACTGCGCGCTATGTTCCTTACTGATAATAAATACAAATGAAATACCTCTTTTTATTTCTACTGGTTTTCACCAGCGGCGCAGCGGTGGCCACCGAACCTGGCAGTCAGTATCAACAGCAGGCCGAAGCCGGCGATCGACGCGCGCAATATTACCTTGCCGATACCTGGGTCAGCTCCGGCGATTATCAAAAAGCCGAATACTGGGCGCAGAAGGCGGCCGCCCAGGGCGATGGCGATGCGCTGGCGCTGCTGGCGCAGCTCAAAATCCGTAACCCCCAACAGGCGGACTATCCGCAGGCCCGCCAGCTGGCGGAAAAAGCCGTCGAGGCCGGCAGTAAATCCGGAGAGATCGTCCTCGCGCGGGTGCTGGTCAACCGTCAGGCTGGCGCCACCGACGTAGCGCACGCCATCACGCTGCTGCAGGATGCTGCCCGGGATAGCGAAAGCGATGCGGCGGTAGATGCCCAGATGCTGCTGGGGCTGATCTACGCCAGCGGCGTACACGGCCCGGAGGATGATGTGAAAGCAAGTGAATACTTTAAAGGCAGTTCATCACTTTCCCGCACCGGCTATGCCGAATACTGGGCCGGGATGATGTTCCAGCAGGGAGAGAAAGGCTTTATCGAACCGAATAAGCAGAAGGCGCTGCACTGGCTCAACGTCAGTTGCCTGGAGGGGTTTGATACCGGCTGCGAAGAGTTTGACCGGATTAGTAAAGGATAAGAAAAAGCCCGGCGCTATCGCGCCGGGCTTTGTGTTTTATTGGGCGGTTTTATCAAACTTGCCCAGCACTTCGCGTTCATAGGCCAGCGCTTTTTTGCGATCGAACTTATGCTCCCACTTGGCGATAACCAGCACCGCCAGCGCATTACCCACCACGTTCAGCGCGGTACGCGCCATATCGAGGATACGGTCGACGCCGGCAATAAAGGCAAGCCCTTCCAGCGGGATCCCGACGCTACCCAGGGTGGCCAGCAGCACCACGAAGGAGACGCCCGGCACGCCGGCGATCCCTTTCGAGGTCACCATCAGGGTCAGCACCAGGGTAATCTCCTGCCAGATAGAGAGGTCAATACCGTACAGCTGGGCGATAAAGATCGCCGCGATGCTCTGATACAGCGTTGAACCATCGAGGTTGAAGGAGTAACCGGTCGGCACCACAAAGCTGGTGATCGACGCCGGCGCGCCGTAGGCTTCCATCTTCTCAATAATGCGCGGCAGTACGCTCTCCGAGCTGGCGGTAGAATAAGCCAGAATCAGCTCATCTTTCAGGATGCGGATCAGGATCCAGATGCTCAAACCACACAGGCGCGCGACAATCCCCAGCACCACCAGCGCGAAGAACAGGATCGCAAAGTAAACCAGCAACACTAGCTTGGCCAGCGGCCACAGCGAGGCGAAACCGAAGGTGGCGACGGTTACCGAAATCAGGGCGAATACCCCGACCGGCGCATAGCGCATCACCATATGGGTGACTTTAAACATGGTCTCGGAGATAGAGCGGAAGACCGTCACCAGCGGCTCACGGTGGGTCGCCGGCAGCGAGGAGAGCCCCAGGCCAAACAGCACCGAGAAGAAGATAATCGGCAGCATATCGCCTTTCGCCATCGATGCCACGATATTGGTCGGCACCAGCGACAGGATGGTGCCCATCAGGCCGTGCGCATGGCTCTGCACTTCGGCGGTGGTGTTCTGATATTTCGAAATATCAACTGCCGCCAGCTGCGACATATCAATGCCCGTCCCCGGCTGGAAGACGTTGGCCAGGGTGATACCCAGCACAATCGCCACCGTGGTGATCACTTCGAAATAGATAATGGTTTTGGCACCGATCCGCCCTAACTGTTTGGCGTCACCCACGCCGGCAATCCCGACCACCAGGGTCGAAATGACAATCGGGACCACGATCATTTTAATCAGATGGATAAAGATATCGCCCGCCGGCGTCAGCAAATTGCTAATTAACCAATCGCGACTTTCAGCGTGGTAATGCAGATAACTGCCCAGAAGGATACCCAGCACCAGGGCTAGCAAAATTTGCCAGGCCAGACTGACTTTTTTTGTTTTCTTCACTACTGACTTCCTCAATGAAAGGCACCATTCCTTTTCGTCATGGTACCCACTGCAGGGGGTATGAATTGTGTTGCGTTGCTTTGTGGGGTTATTTAACGCGCAATATCAGTATCATTTGCACGGCATGCTGCGCAAGCCTTTAAGAACAGGGCTTTCCTCTGCTTTTATGCATAAAGCAGCGAATTTCCCCCAGTTATATTGCATAAGTATTTGTAATAAAAAAATTTTCACAGCTTCCGTTTCTATAAATTCATTTGCGTAATTATTTCTCTTCAAAGTTTCATTTGATGAAATTTCACCCAGTTTAATCATTGCGTGATCTGCCCCCCAATTAACAAACAAAGCTGTCAAAACCCCTACTCTTAACGTTTGTTTGACATATATTTAACAAGTTCAAAGGAGAAAAAAAGCCATGAGCCAAATTCACAAACACCCTATTCCCGCTAATATTGCGGAACGTTGCCTGATTAACCCGGATCAGTACAAGGCGCAGTACCAACAATCCATAACCGACCCTGATACATTTTGGGGCGAGCAGGGCAAGATCCTTGACTGGATGCGGCCCTATACCCGTGTAAAGAACACCTCCTTCGCACCGGGTAATATTTCCATCAAATGGTATGAAGATGGCACCCTGAACCTCGCCGCTAACTGTCTCGACCGCCACCTCGCCGAACGCGGCGATCAAACCGCCATCATCTGGGAAGGCGACGACGCCAGCCAAAGCAAGCACATCACCTACCGTGAACTGCATGCCGACGTGTGCCGTTTCGCCAATGTGTTGCTCGACCTCGGGATTAAAAAAGGCGACGTGGTTGCTATCTATATGCCGATGGTGCCGGAAGCCGCGGTGGCGATGCTGGCCTGCGCCCGCATCGGAGCAATCCACTCGGTCATTTTCGGCGGCTTCTCGCCGGAGGCGGTGGCCGGACGCATTATCGACTCCAGCTCACGCCTGGTGATCACCGCTGACGAAGGGCTGCGCGCCGGTCGCGCCATCCCGCTGAAGAAAAACGTCGATGACGCGCTGAAAAACCCGAACGTGAAAAGCATTGAGCACGTGGTGGTCCTGAAACGCACCGGCGGCAATATCGACTGGCAGGAAGGCCGCGATCTGTGGTGGAGCGACCTGATTGCGAACGCCAGCGCCGAACACCGGCCCGTCGAAATGAACGCCGAAGATCCGCTGTTCATCCTCTATACCTCCGGCTCCACCGGTAAACCGAAAGGGGTGCTGCACACCACCGGCGGCTATCTGGTCTATGCGGCCACCACCTTTAAATACGTTTTCGACTACCATCCGGGCGATATTTATTGGTGCACCGCCGACGTGGGCTGGGTCACCGGCCATAGCTATCTGCTGTACGGCCCACTGGCCTGCGGCGCCACCACCCTGATGTTCGAAGGAGTGCCGAACTGGCCTACGCCGGCGCGCATGTGCCAGGTCGTCGATAAGCATAAGGTCAGCATTCTCTATACCGCCCCGACGGCTATTCGCGCCCTGATGGCGGAAGGCGACAAAGCTATCGAAGGCACAGACCGCTCCTCGCTGCGCATTCTTGGCTCGGTCGGCGAACCGATTAACCCGGAAGCCTGGGAGTGGTACTGGAAGAAGATCGGTAACGAGAAGTGCCCGGTGATGGACACCTGGTGGCAGACCGAAACCGGCGGCTTTATGATCACTCCGCTGCCGGGCGCGATTGAGCTGAAGGCCGGCTCCGCGACGCGTCCGTTCTTCGGCGTCCAGCCGGTGCTGGTGGATAACGAAGGCCTGCCGCTGGATGGCGCCACCGAAGGCAACCTCGCCATCGCCGACTCCTGGCCCGGCCAGGCGCGTACCCTGTTCGGCGACCATGAGCGCTTTGAGCAAACCTACTTCTCCACTTTCAAAAATATGTACTTTAGCGGCGACGGCGCGCGTCGTGATGAAGATGGCTATTACTGGATCACCGGCCGGGTGGATGACGTCCTGAACGTCTCCGGACACCGTCTGGGGACCGCCGAGATCGAATCGGCGCTGGTGTCGCACCCAAAAATCGCCGAAGCGGCGGTGGTGGGGATCCCGCATAACATCAAAGGCCAGGCCATCTATGCCTACGTGACGCTCAATCACGGCGAAGAACCGACGCCGGAGTTGTATGCCGAAGTGCGTAACTGGGTACGCAAAGAGATCGGTCCGCTGGCGACGCCGGATGTGCTGCACTGGACCGATTCGCTGCCGAAAACCCGCTCGGGCAAAATCATGCGCCGCATTCTGCGTAAGATTGCCGCAGGCGACACCAGCAACCTCGGCGATACCTCGACCCTCGCCGATCCTGGCGTCGTGGAAAAACTGCTCGAAGAGAAGCAGGCCATTACCATGCCATCGTAAGTAAGGACCGATTCCCTACACCCTCTCCCCTTCCGGGGAGAGGATAAAAATAAGTCCCTCCCCCAGGATTTCACTCGCAGGAACGCCGTCAGCAACACCTGTCCCGGCTCCGTCGCCGGAGGGGTTGCTGTCGCCAGCGTCCGCCGAGTGGATGACGAAAGGGAGACCTCTGGAGACGCTAAGATGAATGAACAACTTTGTCAGCGGATAGAAAATAGTGCGCATTTCAGGGAGTTAGTTGCATCACGGCAACGGTTTGCCGCCATTCTGTCAGTGATTATGTTAGTGATCTACGTGGGCTTTATTTTGCTTATCGCCTTTGCACCCGGCTGGCTCGGCACCCCGCTGCACGCCGGAACCAGCGTCACCCGCGGGATCCCGCTCGGCATTGGCGTGATCGTCATTTCGTTTATCCTGACCGGTATTTATGTCTGGCGAGCTAACGGTGAATTCGACCGTTTGACCAAAAGCGTTCTCAACGAGGTAAAAGCATGATCAAGAGAGTCCTGACGGCGCTCGCCGCCACGCTGCTGCCCCTCGGCGCCCACGCCGCAGACGCTATTACCGGCGCGGTACAGCGCCAGCCGACCAACTGGCAGGCGATTGTCATGTTCCTGATTTTCGTCGCCCTGACGCTGTACATCACCTACTGGGCCTCAAAACGGGTGCGTTCGCGCAGCGATTACTACACCGCCGGCGGCAATATTACCGGCTTCCAGAACGGGCTGGCGATTGCCGGCGACTTTATGTCAGCGGCGTCGTTCCTCGGTATCTCCGCGCTGGTGTATACCTCCGGCTACGATGGGCTGATCTACTCGCTGGGCTTTCTCGTCGGCTGGCCGATTATCCTGTTTCTAATTGCTGAACGTCTGCGCAATCTTGGCCGCTATACTTTTGCCGATGTCGCCTCTTACCGCCTGAAGCAGGGGCCGATCCGCACCCTCTCCGCCTGCGGTTCGCTGGTGGTGGTGGCCCTGTATCTGATTGCCCAGATGGTGGGCGCCGGCAAGCTAATCCAGCTGCTGTTCGGCCTTAATTACCATGTCGCCGTAGTGCTGGTTGGCGTGCTGATGGTGCTCTATGTCCTGTTCGGCGGCATGCTGGCGACTACCTGGGTGCAGATTATTAAAGCGGTTCTGCTGCTGTGCGGCGCCAGCTTTATGGCCTTTATGGTCATGAAGCACGTCGGCTTCAGCTTCAATAACCTGTTTACCGAGGCGATGGCGGTCCACCCGAAAGGGGCGGCGATTATGAGTCCCGGCGGACTGGTAAAAGATCCGATATCTGCGCTCTCTCTGGGTCTGGGTCTGATGTTCGGTACTGCTGGCCTGCCGCATATTCTGATGCGCTTCTTTACCGTGAGCGACGCCAAAGAAGCGCGTAAAAGCGTCTTCTACGCCACCGGTTTTATGGGCTATTTCTATATCCTGACCTTTATCATCGGCTTCGGCGCCATCATGCTGGTCGGCGCGAACCCGGCGTTTAAAGACGCGGCCGGACAGCTTATCGGCGGCAATAACATGGCGGCGGTGCACCTGGCGGATGCGGTTGGCGGCAACCTGTTCCTCGGCTTTATCTCTGCGGTAGCCTTCGCCACTATCCTGGCGGTGGTGGCGGGCCTGACCCTCGCCGGCGCGTCAGCGGTGTCGCACGACCTGTACGCCAACGTCTTCCGCAAGGGCGCGACCGAGCGTCAGGAGCTGAAGGTCTCCAAGATCACCGTGCTGATCCTTGGGGTGGTGGCCATTCTGCTGGGTATTCTGTTTGAAAATCAGAATATTGCTTTCATGGTCGGCCTGGCCTTCTCCATCGCCGCCAGCTGTAACTTCCCGATTATTCTGCTGTCGATGTACTGGTCGAAGCTGACCACCCGCGGCGCGATGGTCGGCGGCTGGCTGGGCCTGCTGACTGCGGTCATTCTTATGATCCTCGGCCCCACCATTTGGGTGCAGATCCTCGGCCATGAGAAAGCGCTGTTCCCGTATGAATATCCGGCGCTGTTCTCCATTGCCATCGCGTTCATTGGCATCTGGGTCTTCTCCGCCACCGATAACTCACCGGAAGGGATGCGCGAGCGCGAGCAGTTCCGCGCCCAGTTTATCCGTTCACAAACCGGGATCGGTATCGAACGCGGCCAGGCGCATTAATTGTCCTCTACCTTCCCCGGCATCGTTCGGGGAAGGGATTCTCCCCCTCAGTTATAAGTAAAGGTGATCACCCCGGTGGCGTTGGCTGTCCCCGCGGTCACCGCGCTCCCCGTCCTGTAATAGTTAGTGGATAAGGCGAGCGTCTGCATGGCCGCTGCGCCTCCGGGGCTGTCGGGGTTGGTGAAATAGCTGTAGCTGGCATCCGCGCCGCTGTTGGTCACCGTCGCGCGGCTCGAAGTATAGAGGCTGATATCGGTATTTAACGGCAGTGCTTTGCCATTCAAATTTAACTGCACTCCCACGCCAGTGGCGGCATTCTGTTCCGCCGTGAGGGCCATCACCGTATTGTCAGGGTTATCCCCGCTTGCAGAAGCAGCCGCTACACGCATCGAAACGTTAGTTCCCGGCTCGCAGGAGAGGCTCAGAGACTGCCGCGCGCTACCCACCTTCGTCGCGGTATTAAACTCACTGGCATTGATGCTGCCCATGGAAAAACTGAGATTATTGCTACCGACAATACACCCCATCGGGATTAGCTGGATGCTGGTGGTGCCGCTGATGTGCAGTTGTGAAATAGCGATGGTCCCCTTTTTATCCTTGGCCGATACCGTGGCCACCGGGTCGCTGAACGATAATTGACTCTTGCTGGCGATGGCGCCGCCGGTGGCCACCAGCTGCAGCTGATACGCTGGGGTATAATGAGTCGACGCGAAAGAGTCGAAAAGACCTGTCGGCTTTCCGAGGTAATAATTCACATCACCAATATAATGCACCTGCGAGTCGGGGCTGAAATCATCGGTGTCATCGCCATATTCACCGCTGATATTGAGCCACACCTTGACGCGGATACCGATCCCCTGCACCGAGGTGGCATAGATATTATCCCCTATCAGTGCCCCGGCATTGTTCGAGGACCAGGCAAAAACCGCGTAGGTGCTCCCCTCACAGTTAAGCAATTCCGTTTGCGAGCGCGTAATCTTCCCCGAGTCATACAGTACCGTCCCTGCGGTATAGCTCCCGGCATTGACCAGGATCTTTTCCGGCAGGTTGGTCATCGAGACATCGCCATAGTTGATTCCCGTGCAGGCCGCCCAGCTATAGACGGGACACAGTGCCAATATGAGCAATAAGATCAGTTTTTTCATACCCATCCCTGTCGAAACGTTATTTGTAGGCCACATCGAACGTGGCGGTAAACCCGACCATCCCGGACCTTACCTGGCCATAAGGCGAAAACATACGTGCCACCATATTAAAGGTATGGATATCCGCATCGTCCCCAAAGGTATAGAGATACTGGTCGCCGGGGCCAAGGGGCTGCTGGTCGGCCATGCTCTGCAGCTGCAAACCGACGCCGCTGGCACCGTTGCTGCCAGTCTGGAAGTTTTTATAGATTGAAGCGTGGGTGCTATCGAAGCTGGTGCCGCTAAACGCGATGGTCACCGCCGACGCATCGGCGGAACAGCTGGAAAAGACCAGCTTAACCGGCACGCTGGCGCCGCTCGCCCCGGCATGTCCGGAGAACGTCTGCGAGGAGACGGTGCCTAAATCGATACTGTTCGACGGCTCCACGGCCACCTCACAGGAAGGCGCTTCGATGGTGCCCGTGACGTTAAAATTGACCGTGCTGCTGCCCTCATAAGCCAGCGCCGGAAGGGAGAGCAGCAAAATGGCCACCAGGAGGCCCCTTGTGCTGCCGTCTCGCATATTCATATCAGCCCCTCTTCCATGTTGAAAACCTGCATCCATTACCGACATTCGGCCTGATAGAACAGAATATCGTCGCCAAGGGCCATGCCGGAGAAGTCATAATGAACGGTGCACTGCTCACTGCTTTTCTCCCCCCAGCGCGCTAACAGCTGGCCTTTTTTCTGCAGCCCCGTTAGATACACCTGCCCCTCATCGCCAACGATATTGCTGCGCGACGCGCTACCGTGATCATTATCGAGGGTCACCAGCGCGCCGAAAGGCACCACGCCATTGCGGGTACGCAGGGTGAGCATCGCCTTATAGCCAATTCGCGTGTCGTACTTCACTTTGACGATCGCATTGCGCGTCGGAACCACCGTTCTGGCGACGTTATCCACTTCAGCGCCAGGTATTTCCTGTTCATCCAGCGCCAGGCTGTTACGATGGTACGGACGGACGTAAGGCACCACCGCATATCCGGCGGCATCCGTCGTCACGTTTGTCTGACCGCGCACTGTCACATCGCTGACGCCAGGCGTTTCGACCAGCGCAGAACTCTCGCCCAGAAAGCGTGATAGCGTGAGTCCGCCCGCATGGGCGACCATGCCCCCGCGCAGCGAATAGTTGTAGTGATTGCTGTAGCGGTCGTAGCCATAGCCGCCAGCCACATCCCCTTTCGAGCCCTGGTAGTTGACGCTGAGGTTGCCGGAGGTGCTTTTATCCTGCGTGTTGTACCCTTCCAGTACGCTCCAGTTCAGGGAACGATCCTCGAACGCCGAGCCGTTGAGCCCCACGCTGTGCGTGGTATCGTTATGCCGACCATGGTTCATGGTGTAATTTGCCGAGAGCGTCTCGCCAAGCGGAATACTTAACGTCAGGGAGACGACCGTATCGCTGGCCGGCCGGTTATTGCTGCTGTCATCGGTGCTTTGCACATTGCGGTTATAGGAATAGTTAATAAAGTAGGAGGCCTTGCCAATCGACCCGCTATAGCCCACGCCCACCGATTCCATACGCGAACTGTCCCAGTAGGTCTCATTGACCAACGAAAGCGAGAGCGAACCATAGCCAAACAGCGTCTGCGACAACGATGCGTCAAACCGGCCTTTCGTTCTGCCGCTCTGCGTACAGCAGTCGCGCTGTGTGGAAGAGTTATCGACAAAGTCCTGAAACGAATAATATCCCGAGGTGGAGTAGCGATAACCGGCCACGGAAAAGCTGGTGCCCGTCTGCAGAAAGCTTTTACTGAAGCGGACGCGATACGATTGCCCTTGCTCTTTACTGGTTGACGAGGCCGTATCGCTGGTTTTCACGTCGGCCCACGACTGAGAGCCATCAAACGACAGCGCACCGATAGTACCGAGGTTAAAGCCAGCGCCTAACAACAGGTTGGTGTATTTATCTTCCGCCTGCTGGAAACCAGTATAAAAAGTGATGTTGCTGGTGGCGCCATAGGCCAGGGAAGACTGAATAAAGTTATATTCTTTATCGTCGGAGCTGCCCGATCGCGTCCTGCCGCTGCTCAGCGCATAGTCCAGCTGGCCCTCACGTTGCAGGATCGCCAGCGACGCGAAAGGCACCACAAAGTTTTGCTCGCTGCCGTCAGACTCTTTAATGTTGACGTACAGGTCGCCGGCGCTGCCGGTGGCGTACAGATCGTTAATTTCAAAGGCGCCGGGAGCGACGGTGGTTTTATAAATGCTGTAACCATTCTGATAAACCGAGACCTCCGCGGTGGTGCGCGCGATCCCTCGAATCGTCGGCGCAAAGCCATGCAGGCTATCCGGCAGCATCTCTTTGTCTGAACTGAGTTGCAGACCGGTAAAACTCAAACTGTCGAAAATGCCGGAAGAGGTATACGTATTACCGACCACCAGCTGGCTGCGTAGGGTGTGAATATCGCGGGCAAGATAGGAGTAAACCGACTCCCAGCGGCTGTTGTTATCGCTGTGGCTATAGGTGCTGTAGTTGCGCAGGCGCCATGGTCCCAGATTCAGCCCAGGCTGCAGGCTGACGAACTGACTGTCGATAGTGGCGCCGTTATGCCGCGGCGCATTACGCTGCCCGGTGACGCTATAGTTGAGAAGACCGGCATTGATCCCCTGTTGCCACTGGCTCTCGGGAATATAGTCTCTGGGGCGATTCAGCATGGCGGCCTGCGGCACGGTAAAATCAATGCGCTGCTGGGCAAGAGATACCGAGAACGTCATCCCGGGGATCGCCGACAGCCGGGCGCAGGTTTCCCCTGCCTCGAACAACTGCGGATAGGCGGTGGTATTAATCAACCATGAATTCAGATACTCCGCGGACAGGCAGGGAGAAGCAGTCGCGCCTGCGTCATGGCTAATTTCCTGAAAAGTCAGCGAGTCTGAACTGACGTACTTATCGTTGATGTAAACATCCAGGTGATAGGTGCCCGGCGGTATGCCATCTTGCGAAAAATAGGATAGATCAACCGAAGCCGCAGGACTCTCGGCGACTTCGAGTAAATTTGGGTTGAAATATTCGCCGGCCTCCGCGCGAGAGGGCAGAGTACTTAGGCACAGAATAATAGCGACGCAGATACTTTTAGTTGAAAATAGCAGCTCAACGCTACTGAATGATAGCGGTATATTTCTTCCCTGACATACCATAATCATTAATCACGCTCCATGTGATCTCTTTTTTTCCTGTCGCCGACAGGCTACTCTGCACGGGTATTTTTAAGGTGGAAAACGGGGCAGCAAACCATGCGCCAGAAATATTTTTACCGTTAAGGCTAACCTGTGAGAAATTCATATACAGCGGTGAGTTATTTTTTACCGTCACCGACGTCCCCTCTTTCCCCCACTGTAATTTTTCAGCGTACGCTTCCGGTGTATTACCTTTTAACGCAGCGGGTCGATAAATCAATTTTATTTTCGAATTAATCGCAAACTGTACAACATTTTTATCAGGTACATATTCTGTTGCCGGGATCCCTTTAATATTGAGCCAAAACATCGACTCGCGATCGTCGGGTAATTTCTTTCCTGATCGAACTACGCGGACAAATCCTTTCTCCCCGGCTTTGAGACGAAACAGCGGCGGCGTAATAATAAATGCGTCTTTGGCGGGTGAGGCTGCATCAACCACCGAGAGCCAGGACTGAACGATATTGCTGTTCTGATCTTTATTCTCAACCGTTATTACAGCGTTATTTTTCGTACCATCAAAAACCAGACGCGTACCGCCAACGACCACGCTGGCCTGCGCGAAGGAAGAAGACAGCAATAAACCGATCGCAAAAAAAGGATATCTCATATGTTTAATTTAAGGGGAATAGCAGGCGATTCCCCTTTCTCCATTCAACAAGAAGCCGAATTAATGATAGGTCACGTTATAAGTCACGGTGGCTTTGTTGAATAAATCGAACTTTTGCTGAGTTGAAGGATCAGATCACGTATCTTCCCGACAACGCAGACCGTTCCGTGGCAAAGCAAAAGTTCAAAATCACCAACTGGCCCACCTACAATAAAGCCCTCATCAACCGTGGCTCCATAACTTTCTGGCTGGATGATGAAGCTATTCAGGCCTGGTATGAGTCGGCAGCGCCTTCTTCACGAGGCAGACCTCAGCGCTATTCTGACCTTGCCATCACGACTGTGCTGGTCATTAAACGCGTATTCAGGCTGACCCTGCGCGCTGCGCAGGGCTTTATTGATTCCATTTTTTCTCTGATGAACGTTCCGCTACGCTGCCCGGATTACAGCTGTGTCAGCAGGCGGGCAAAGTCGGTTAATGTCAGTTTCAAAACGCCCACCCGGGGTGAAATCGCATACCTGGTAATTGATTCCACCGGGCTGAAGGTCTTCGGTGAAGGCGAGTGGAAAGTCAAAAAGCATGGCCAGGAACGCCGCCGTATCTGGCGTAAGCTGCATCTCGCCGTTGACAGTAAAACACATGAAATCATCTGCGCTGACCTGTCGCTGAACAACGTTACGGACTCAGAGGCCTTCCCCGGGTTAATCCGGCAAACCCACCGGAAAATCAGGTCAGCCGCCGCCGATGGCGCTTACGATACCCGGCTATGTCACGATGAACTGCGGCGTAAGAAAATCAGCGCGCTTATCCCTCCCCGAAAAGGTGCGGGTTACTGGCCCGGTGAATATGCAGACCGTAACCGTGCAGTGGCTAATCAGCGAATGACCGGGAGTAATGCGCGGTGGAAATGGACAACAGACTACAACCGTCGCTCGATAGCGGAAACGGCGATGTACCGGGTAAAAGAGCTGTTCGGGGGTTCACTGACGCTGCGTGACTACGATGGTCAGGTTGCGGAGGCTATGGCCCTGGTACGAGCGCTGAACAAAATGACGAAAGCAGGTATGCCTGAAAGCGTGCGTATTGCCTGAAAACACAACCCGCTACGGGGGAGACTTACCCGAAATCTGATTTATTCAACAAAGCCAGTCACGGTTGTCTGAACGGTACCTTTCGTCGGATCGGCATCACCCGATTTCACCATTTTAACGGTGAACGGAATGGTTGCTGCACCCGAAGAGATATCAACATCAGAACCCTCTTCGTTATTCTTCATCACATTGCCCGCTTCGTCGAAAAGGGCCACAGCGACGCCGGTTGCCGGCTCATCAGTTGCCTGGTTTTTAAAATAATCGCTGTTCGCGGTATCGGAAACACCGCCAAAAGTGACGCGGGCGACACTGTTGCCACCTTCTTCCGCGGTCGGGCAATCAGCTAAGCTAAAGGAGAAGTTCTTGGCAGCGCCGAAGGTATACGCTTTCAGATCCGCCACTGAGGTGGTGCCCATATCAATAGCCGTTACACCGCCATCAATGGTCGCCGTACAGGTGGTATCGGAAACAATACCATTAAAGGTAATGGTGTTATCAGCCTGCGCAACGGTAGACAGCGCGCTGCAGGCAGAGAAAATCAGGGCACCCGCCAGAAATTTTTTACTCATCTTCATATTTATTCCCATATCCATTATAAACGACAATCAGTCCGTCAATTGCTTTATGCAGCGATATTAGAGAATGAAATTCAAGCAGCGCGGCGTCATGCATGTATTTACATGACATATGGTTTATGACAATTAATATTATTCATAAATAAACGACCAGCATTTGAATCCATTCAATAATACAAGCTCGCGTAAAAATAATAACTAGCATGAGGTAAGAACTCAATTATTAATGTAAAAATTGATTTTTTGCGATATAACATCACAACGCATGCGTGGCCATATTCAAAACCATAAAAATCAAAGAGTTATAAAGTTATAAAATTCGCAAAGATAATTGGATATTTATATAATATTTGCCCCATAATTAAATACGGGCATGCAGAGAAACATTTAGTTACAAAGTCAGTGCTGATATAAGAATTGGCTTAATCTTTTATGATGAACCGTTAAATGCATCAATAACAAAAACAGGGAATAGCCGATAGCTATTCCTCTCCTCAATATTTATTAACATTCACTCTGGCGATAATGTTAAAACAGCAGCCAGCGGACGACCGGCGCAGCCAGCACCACCACTACGCCTGACAGCATCATCACCAGGCTGGCCACCACGCCCTCCTGCTGGCCCAGCTCATACGAGCGCGCCGTTCCCGCACCATGGGAAGCCGCGCCGAACCCGGCTCCTTTCGCCATCCCTTCCCGGATAGCAAGACGTAAAAACAGCATATCTCCCACCGCCATGCCAAACACGCCGGTGATCACCACAAACAGCGCCACCAGATCGGGTTGACCGCCGAGCGGTTTCGCCGCCGCCAGCGCAAAGGGCGTGGTCACCGAGCGCACCGCCAGGCTACGCTGAATTTCATCAGACAACATAAACCCGCGCGCCAGCCATACGGAACTGGTGACAGCCACCACTACCGCCGTCACCACCCCGGCGCTGAGCGACATCCAGTGGTGTTTAATCACCGCGACATTTTCATACACCGGAACGGCAAAGGCGATGGTCGCCGGGCCCAGCAGCCACAGCAGCCAGTGGGTCTCTCCCATATAGCTCTGATAAGAGATGTGGCCTACCACCAGAATCAGCACCAGCAGGATCGGCGTGAACACCAGCGGCATCAGAGGGAGTTTATGAAAACGTCGATACAGTTTTTTGTTGGCGTAATAGAGGACCAGCGTCGCCACCAGGCACAGGATACTCAGCACGGCATCGCTCATTTTTTTAACCTGCCCACTTCGTAACGATAGACCTTGTCAACGACCCAGGCGGTGGCGCCGAGCACCATCAGCGTGCTTAAGGCAATCACCAGAAATATCCGCCAACCATCGACCATCAACAGCTGGGCGTAGTTCACCACCGCGACCACCGCCGGGACGAAAAACAGCAGCATCTCCGCCAGCAGCCAGCGGGCGCCGGCGCGCACCCAGCTTACCGGTATCACCCGGCAGACGATCAGCAGCAGGAGCATCACCATGCCGACCAGGTTAGCCGGCAGCGGTACCTGCCACCTGTTCACCAGATATTGTGCGAAGATGAATAACCCGACGTAGAGAAGTACCTGTACCGGGATCTGAAGTCGTTGCGCCACGGCGGGGGCAACGCGAGCTGGCGCGAAGGCCATGTGCGATAGTCCTGAAAAAAAGAAGTCAGGCGAGCAGTATAGAGAGCCGCCGAAGCGGACAGAAATGAATTAAAATCATCGCAGGTATAGTCTCAGGGAATAATTATGGATATCCGAACGCTGCGCTATTTCGTTGAAGTGGTTCGTCAGCAGAGTTTTACTCGCGCGGCGGAAAAGCTGTTTGTCACACAGCCCACCATCAGCAAGATGCTCAAGAATCTCGAAGATGAGCTGAACTGCACGCTGTTGATCCGCGACGGCCGCAAACTACTGCTCACCGATACCGGGCGCGTCGTTTTTGAACGCGGCCAGGCGATCTTGGGCGAGTTCAGCCAGCTGGAGTCAGAGCTGAGCGATATCAACCACCTGCATAAAGGGGTGCTGCGGCTTGGCATTCCGCCGATGGTCGGGATGCTGATGGCCGAGCCGATCAGTCGCTTCCGCCAGCGCTATCCGGGCGTCGAGCTGAAGATCGCCGAGTTTGGCGGCCTGACGGTCCAGCAGGCGGTCAGCAATGGCGAACTTGATATGGCGATGACCGCCCTGCCTGTCGAGGAGGATAGCAGCCTCACCATTCTGCCGTTGTTCAATCACCCGCTGTGCGTCCTGACGCCAAGGACCGCGGAGTGGGAAGGTAAAACCTCGCTCTCGCCGGCCGAGCTGGCGTCGCATCCGCTGGTTATCTACAACGAGGAATTTGCCCTTAGCCAGCAGCTGATGCGGCTGTTTGCCGAGCATGACGTGAAGCCACGTATCGCAGTGCGCAGCGGCCAGTGGGATTTTCTCGCCGCCATGGTGCAGGCGGGCATTGGCGTAGCGATCCTGCCGGAACCGATTTGCCAGCGTCTCGACCGGCAGAATTTTTGCTGGATCCCGTTGCAAAGCGAGCTGCGCTGGGAGCTGGGGATGATTTGGCGGGAAGGCGTATATATGTCGCGCAGCGCTGAAGCCTGGCTGACGTGCAGCAAAGCGTTCTGGCTGGAATAATTCTCTGGTGACAACGCGTTCCGCAAGGGAAGGGGTAGCCCGGGTCAGGCGCTTGCGCCGCTGCCCGGGTTTCCCCCGGTCGCGCTAACGCTTACCGGGGCTACACATTTACTGCAGTCTCGCCAGTAGTCCGAATAAGCGTCGCGCTATCCGGATTACAGGTTATTGATCTTCGATTAACAGCGCTTCCAGCAGGTCGAGATCGTGGAGCAGCTTCTGCAGCGTCTCGTTACTGATCTGCCGGGTGGCGCGCAGATGATACAGCTCGCCGCGCTCAGAGCGCAGCGCCGCCAGGCGGAAGCGGCGTTCCAGACTCTCTTCGAGCATAGAGGTTTCCACGTCGTTACGCCCATCGGCGCGCCGGCGCAGGTTACCGATCACCCGCGAACTGACTTCGGTCAGCAGCTGGGTATCGATATTCTCTTTGGTATCCGCCGCCAGACGCTCTTCCATCTTCTGGATCGCCACAATCGCCACGTCAGCCGTTGCCGCGCGCGCCAGACGCTCCTCTTTCCGCTGCTGCACATTATCGCTCGATTCAATGTGACGTAGCAGGATCGGCAGCGCAATCACCCCGACGAACAGCGAGAACAGGATCACCCCGGCGGCGAGGAAAATCAGTTCATAGCGCGCCGGAAAGACATTCCCGTCCGGCAGCAGCAGAGGAATGGAGAGCACACCGGCGAGGGTAATCGCCCCGCGCACCCCGGCAACGGAGGAGATCAGCAGCTCGCGCGTAGTCCAGGAGCCAAACTCCATCGGCTTCTTCTTCAGGAAGCGCTGACTGAGCTTACGCATCGACCACAGCCAGCCAAAACGCACCAGCATCAGCGCGGCATAGATCAGGATAATGTCGGTAAACAGCATCCAGGTCTCAACGTTGGGGTCGGCCTCCGCCGCTACCAGCGAACTGGAGAGGATATCCGGCAGTTGCAGGCCCAACAACAGGAAGACCATGCCGTTGAAGACAAACTCCAACATTGCCCAGGTGCTGTTGGCGCGCAGGCGCATGGCCAAGGGCGCGGTGCGCATCACGCCGGAACGGGTGATGGTCATCCCCGCCGCTACCGCCGCCAGGATGCCGGAGACACCGATATGTTCGGCAATCAGATAGGAGGCAAACGGCAGCAGGAACAGCAGGACAATCTGCGTGGCGGGTTCATCCCCGCCCCAGCGGCTGAGGAAGCGCATCGAGCGGCCATACGACCAGCTCACCACAAACCCGGCCAGCACGCCGCCAATCGCCACCTTCAGAAATTCTACGGTGGCGCCGCCAACGGTAAAGACCATGGTGCCCATCGCCACCGCGACGGCAAACTTGAGCGAGACCAGGCCGGAGGCGTCGTTCATTAGCGCCTCCCCCTGCAGAATGCCCATGATTTTCTTCGGTATCCGCCCTTCCCCAACGATGCCCGAAAGCGCCACGGCGTCGGTCGGCGACAGCACGGCCGCCAGCGCGAACGCCGGGATCAGCGGAATGCCCGGCACAATCCAGTAGATCAGAAAGCCGATGCCGACCACCGTCACGACCACCAGCGCTAGCGCCAGGCCGAGGATCTCGCGCCCGTGTTCAATAAATTCGCGGGTTGGCGTTTTCCAGCCGTCGGCGAATAGCAGCGGCGGGATAAACAGTACCAGAAACAGCTCTGGATCAAATTCAACGTGCAAACCAAAGGTCGGCCACGCCAGAAGCGCGCCAATGGCGATTTGCATCAGTGGAAGTGGAACCTGAAAGGGCAGTACGCGCGTCACTACCCCGGAGAGTGAGACCACAAGGGTCATGATGAGGATGGTAAAGAATATTTCCATGTGTTCCCTGTTTGCTGCGTTTTCTTTTATACCTGTAAGGCGTCGTGCCTGTGAATCATACGCTACCCAGATTAACGCAAATGGAAACAGGATGTGGCTTAAAAATAAAACGGGCGGCCTGAGCCGCCCGTGAGGAGCACGAAGGGTTTAAATCGCCCAGCCGCCGGCGTAGAACACCACCAGCGCCACAGCGATAATCACCGTGCCGAGGTTCAGTTTGCGCCACTCGCCGGAGACCAGACGGCCAATAACCAGGGTCGCGAAACCGATCATGATGCCGGTCACGATGTTACAGGTCAGCACGATAAACACCGCGGTGATCAGGCCAGCCATCGCGTCAACAAAGTCATTGAAATCGATTTTCGCCACGTTGCTCAGCATCAGCAGGCCAACGTACATCAGCGCCGGCGCGGTCGCGTAGGCCGGCACCAGATAAGAGAGCGGGGAGAGGAACAGGATCAGCAGGAACAGGACACCGACCGTCACCGCGGTCAGACCGGTTTTACCACCGGCCGCGGTACCCGCCGCCGATTCGATATAAACCGCCGCCGGCGCCGCCCCGACTAAACCGGAGAAGACGCTGCTCAGGGAGTCGGTGGTCAGCGCTTTACCGCCGTTGATGATCTGTCCGTCCTTATCCAGCAGGTTCGCCTGGCCAGCCACTGCGCGGATGGTACCGGTGGCGTCAAAGACCGCCGTCATCACCAGCGCCAGCACGCTTGGCAGCACGACCGGGTTGAGCGCGCCGACGATATCCAGGCTGCCGATCAGGGAATTACCCTGGCCATCGCTCAGAGATGGCATAGCGAAAATGCCGGAGAAATGGACGTTGGGATCGAAAATCAGGCCGACAATCGACACGCCGATAATGGTCAGCAGAATGCCGCCCGGCACCTTCATTTTTTCCAGACCAATGATCACCGCGAGGCCAATCAGCGACATCACCACCGGGAAACTGTCAAAGTTGCCCAACGCCACCGGCAAACCGTCCAGCGGGTTTTTGATCACCAGACCAACGCCGTTGGCGGCGATCAGCAGCAGGAACAGGCCAATGCCGATCCCGGTACCGTGCGCCACGCCCTGCGGCAGGTTACGCAAGATCCAGCTGCGGATGCCGGTTGCCGAGATCACCGTAAACAGGACCCCCATCAGGAATACTGCGCCGAGGGCTACCGGAATACTGATCTGCTGCCCCAGCACCAGGCTGAAGGCGGTGAAGGCGGTCAACGAGATAGCGCAACCGATCGCCATCGGCAGATTCGCCCATAATCCCATCGCCAGCGAGCCAACGCCCGCTACCAGACAGGTCGAGACAAACACCGCGGCCGGCGGGAAGCCCGCTTTACCGAGCATGCCCGGCACCACGATGACGGAGTACACCATCGCCAGAAAGGTAGTAAGACCTGCAACAATCTCCTGACGCACGGTGCTGCCGCGCGCCGAAATTTTAAACCAGGCGTCCAATGAACCGCCGGTACGCGCTGAAGGCGTAGACATAGAAAACTTCCCCTGAAAATTTTTATCGTTCGTTGATATGCGTGGTGGACCGTCCACTGCCAGTTAAACGCGATCTCCATGTACCGAATCGCAGCGCCAGGGGGGCCGCAAAAAAGCAAACGTTTAACTCCGCGCATACACTACGGTGGTCAACCTTATCGCCTCCCCCGGACAGCAGAAAAAAGGGGGAGCGAAACAGAAAGGCAAACGATTATCCGGCCTTTAGATAACCCTTTTCAACCGATGTTTATCGTATTTCGCTAAATTTCGCTTATGACGAACAGAAAATGACCAGCCGATGCGCAAACGTTATCGTCTATGCGCAATCCGCTAACAATTTTTTAGTGAGTTGCTTTCATTTATCGACGTCATCGGATCCGCTGATATCTCAGGCGCCGGGTAAGGTGAAGGGGCCGCCGCGCTCGATGGCGCGTTGCCAGGCCGGTCGCTGTTCCACTCGCTGACGCCAGGCCTCGATATGGACAAGGTCATGCATGCCGCCGCGCGCCAACAATGCCATCACCGGGAAGCTCATCTGGATATCGGCCATGCTCAGCCGCTCGCCAGCGAACCATGGCCGCGCGGCAAGATGGTCGTCAATGAACCGCGCATGGGTGGCCAGCTGCGGATCGAGCCACGTTTTCTGTATCCCCTTGCCCAGCAGCGAACCCAGCGAGCGAACGCCAAAGGGCACAGGGGGTTTGCCAAGGCTGGCGAACACCAGCTTCATTAACAGCAGCGGCATCAGCGAGCCTTCGGCATAGTGCAGCCAGAAGCGGTACTGCAGTTTGTCGTCAATTCCCTGCGGCTTCAACAACCCGCCGCTGTCCCAGGTTTCCTGCAAATACTCGAGGATCGCCCCGGACTCCGCCAGCACATAGCCGTTGTCTTCCAGTACCGGTGATTTTCCCAACGGATGGATTTTTTTCAGCGCCGCCGGCGCCAGCATCGTTTTCTCCCGCTGATAGCGGACTATCTGATAAGGCAGCTGCAGCTCTTCCAGTGCCCACAGTACGCGTTGCGATCGTGATTGATTAAGATGATGTACCGTCAGCATGAGCCTCTCCCGTAGTTTGTTCAAATTAACTATAGAAACAGGCGCTCATTGCCGGGAAAATTTCAGCAAAATAGTGAGGAAAAAGCGACGACAGATGCCATAGTTAAAGTGTCGACGCAAACCGGAACCTCCATCAACAGATTGCGCAATACTGAGGGACGTCGACGTCGGGGAAACCCTCTCGCGAACCAGCGAGATAATGCGAAAGACCAAGACCGGAAAACAACTAAAGCGCCCAGTTGTGGCGCTTTAGTTTTATCACTCGTCTTCCAGCAGCCGGGCGCCGGTTCCCTCTTCCCCCAGTTTATCGCCCGGGTTGCGCAGCGGGCAGTCGCGTCGCGATAAACAGCCACAGCCGATACAGCCGTCGAGCTGGTCGCGTAGCGCCGTCAGGGTATGAATGCGCCGATCCAGCTCCTCACGCCACTGCGATGACAGCATCTTCCACTCTTTTGCGCTGAGATTGTGCCCTTCCGGCAGCACGCCAAACGCGTCGCCGATAGTGGCCAGCGGGATGCCAATACGTTGCGCAATTTTGATAATCGCCACCGCGCGCAGAACGTCACGCCGGTAGCGCCGCTGATTGCCGGCATTCCGCTGACTGTGGATCAATCCTTTACTCTCATAAAAATGGAGGGCCGAGACCGCCACGCCGGTTCGTTTTGCCACTTCTCCAGGCGTCAACAGCATTTTGATGCGGGGTGATTTCTTTTCCATAAAGCGCTTTACCTCAAGTTAACTTGAGGAATTATACTCGCCTGCAGACAAAACGACGAATCGAGAATTGAGAGAGGCCGCTTTATGTCCCATCAGGATATTATTCAAACTTTGATTGAATGGATTGATGAACATATCGATCAACCACTTAACATTGATATAGTCGCCAGAAAGTCAGGATACTCGAAGTGGTACCTGCAGCGGATGTTCCGTACCGTGATGCATCAGACGCTGGGGGACTATATTCGCCAGCGCCGCCTGCTGCTGGCGGCGGAAGCGTTGCGAACCACCCAGCGGCCGATCTTTGATATCGCCATGGATCTGGGCTACGTCTCGCAGCAAACCTTCTCCCGAGTGTTCCGCCGCGAGTTTGACCGCACTCCCAGCGACTATCGCCATCAGATCTCCGCGTGACGCGGCGGCTGAGGCACGTTCGCGGGCGCGGGAGCATTGGCTAACCACTGCATAAACTCCCGCGCCGGCATCGCTTTCGCAAACAGCCAGCCCTGGCAATACTGTACGCCGCGCTTGTAGAGCCAGCTTACCTGCTCCGGCGTCTCCACGCCTTCTGCAATCGTCTTTAACCGCAACCCGCGCGCCATCTCGATGATATGTTCAGCAATCAGGTGGCTGGTGTTGTTGGTGGTGAGCGTATCGACGAAGGTTTTATCGATTTTGAGGATATCGACGTTCAGCGCGTGCAGATTATGCAGATTCGAGTAGCCGGTGCCGAAATCGTCGATGGCAATTTCATAGCCTGCTTCGCGGAACGCCTGGATCACCGGCGTGGTCTTCGGTACGTCGATAAACCCGCGCTCGGTCACTTCGATTTTGATTTGTCCGATACAGACCGCGTAGCTGTGCGCTTTCTCACTGATCTGTGAAATCAGCCGCGCCGAATGGAAATCCGACGCAGAGAGATTGATGGCTATATACAACTGTGGATGGCTGGCCAGAAACTCACCCATTTCATAAAACAGTTCATCCACCACGTAGTCCGTGACCTGGGCAATCATGCCTTCATTTTCCGCCAGCGGAATAAACTCCGCCGGGTTCATCACCGGACCGTCAAACCCAGGCCAGCGCAGCAGCGCTTCCGCCCCAACGCAGCGGTTATTTTTAATATCGATAATCGGCTGGTAGTGCAGGCGCAGCTGGCGGCAGCTCAGAGCCCGCTGCAGCATATTGCGCGGCGAGTGATACTGTCGGCGGGTGCGCGACCACACCAGCACCAGTAAAATACTGCAAATTATCCCCAGCGGCAGCGTCAGACTGGCCTGGTCACAAAAGTTGTGATAGTAGCTGGCCCGCGAGGTGGACATAATGACGGCGATGGGGCGAATAGCGGAGCGGGCGATCGTATACACCCGGCCATTCTGATTAAAAAAGGTATCGCCTTCGCGAATTAACGCATGGAGTTCCGCGGGCTCGACATTGTTACTTACCGAGAAAAAGAGGTTGGTTTTGGTATCGAAAACGCCATAGGCTAAATCGCGGTCGCTGGCGATCACCGAGCTGTACGAGAAGGGATTAACCACCACAACATAGGGCCCCTTCTGCATATAATTCATGGCAAAGCCCGGATAAAACGGCGTGTCCCGGTAATAGTAAATCGCGACATCCGGCTTTTTGGTGTAATTAGCCGCCGGCATCCGCCAGCCGGTTTGCTGATGAACGGACGTTGAACAGATAAAGCGCTGGCCGTTAGCGTAGATCAGATCTTCCACATACAGCAGGCCGCGCACAATATGCAGTAAATAACGCTGGTGATCCGCTGAACACAACTCACCGCGATACTGGCTGGCTTTAGCCCGAGCCTGATCCGCTTCCCGGATGACCATTTCCGTTTTTTGCAGCGCCAGCTGCGAAAATGAGTGTAATTGATCAATGGTTTCGGCTTTAGCCCGCAGCTGGGCAAACCACAATGCCAGCACCACTGGCAATAAAATAACCAAACCTGTTCCGATGAGTCTTAGCGCCTTATGCGGCGCACTGTCACCCATTTACGCTTACATCCATGCGATATGCCTTAATTAAGGTAGCCCGAACACGTTAGCAATCGCGATTGCGATAGACATCAGCTGACATCCGACAGCCCTCACGAGCGTCAGTTTTACCTCTGATGGTGATGAATAATACTTATTTATCAGGTATTCGGAAGATATTCCGGCAAGATTAAGAATAGACGCGCATCTGACTCGGTTTCTCCGTGTAATAAACAAGAACAGGTAATAAAACCCGCAGAATAATAATCATTAGGCAGTGAATGAAAATATGCTTCCCGGGGTTGCTCACCAATATCCACACAAACTTCATAGTTATTAAACGCAGCAAAAGCTCATTTTTTGACTGGTGAATAAAGCGCCAAGTGTGATATAGTTCACACAAGTTGATGAAACAGAAATGGCGTTTCATCACTCTCTAGTACGCCAGTTGAGACCAGAGCGCTATGCCATCGTCAGTCGCGTCAGGTCGTCCATGGCTCCCGACTTTCTTTGAGGATAGGTTAATGGCTTCCATTACTACCAGTGTCGTATTATTGCGCTGGCCCCTGGTGAGCGCGGTACTGATGTTTCTCGCCAGCTCACTGAATATTCAGCTTCGCAAAAGCGATTACGCCGGTCTGGCGGTGATCTGCAGCTGCCTCGGCCTGGCCGCCGCCTGCTGGTTCGCCACCGGTTTGCTCGGTATCACCCTGCTTGATATGGCCAAAATCTGGGGCAATATCAAAGATGTGATGATTGAAGTCATGAGTCAGACGCCGCCAGAATGGCCAATGATGATGACCTGAGGTTAAAAAGCTTCCCGACGGGAAGCTTTTTCGTTTTCTGCAGCCCTTATTTCCCTAATTTCGCCATCATCTCCGGACGCATAAATTTATGGATCACCACCATAAAGAGCAGCGACGGGGCCAGCAAAATCAGCGCGGAAATCGACGAGACCTGATAGTTACCCGACATGCTGGCATTATAGAGAAGCAGCGGCAGCGTGGTGATATCCGGCGCCCCGACGAAGAAAGTGCCGGTAAACTCATCCAGCGACTCCAGAAAAACAAAGATGCTGGCGGCAACGATCCCCGGCGCCGCCTGCGGCAGCACGATGTGCCAGAAGGTATACACCGGCCCGGCGCCCAGGTTATGCGATGCCCGCGCCAGCAGCGGGTCGATGGCTGAAAACGCGGCCACACAGATCCACACCGAGTACATCAGACCGTGGACGCTATGCACCAGCACCACCCCTGCGATACTGCCGTTCAATCCCCACTGATAAAACAATCGGGCAACATTCATGTATACCGTCAGGTTAGGAAAGGCCTGCGGGATAAGAAATAGCAGCATGAACAGCATCCGTAATGGCATTTTCCGCCGGGAAAGCGCATAGCCGGCGGGTACGGAAATCAGCAAACAGACCCCCACCGATAACAGAGCGATCAGCACGCTGGTTAACAGCGAGCTGGAGACATCGCTGTATGGATTGAAAACCTGATACCAGTACTTCAGCCCCCACCGGCTGGGCAGCGAATGGGGAAAATACCAGCTTTCCGCTACGGTCCAGATCAACAGGTTCAGCAGCGGACCAAACATCGCCAGCAGCATAAACAGCAGCAGCAGGGTCTGCAGCACCGGACTGGCGCGCACTTTACGGCGCCCTTTCACCCACCATGCCGGGGTTGATACGAGGGCCAGCGCTTTCATGATTCACCGCCTTTTTGCTGCAGGCTGTGGCGCAGGTAAAACCACGACAGCGCGCCGCAGATCGCCAGCGACACCACGCCAAGCGCATTCGCCACCGCGTAATCACCATAGGAATTGACGCGAAACGCCATATCCACGGTTAGCATCGTCGGGGTTCCCACGCCGATCATCAACGGTACCGACAGCACCGACATCATGGTCACCGTCGACAGCACCAGCGCCACGCCGATAGTCGGCAGGACCTGCGGCAGCATGATATCGAACAGGATCCGCGGCCGGGAGGCGCCAAGATTACGTGCAGCAAGGATCTGCGACGACTCCAGCGCCGCCATCGCCCCGCAGATCAGCAGCGTGGCAAAGGCCAGTTGCTTCCAGACAAAGGTGATCACTATCCCTTTCCATCCCAGCCAGGAGAGCGTCTCCAGCGGCGTGACCAGGTCGGCCGCCACCAGCGCATTGTTCATCAGGCCATTTTTGGCGAGAAAAGTGCGCATCATCTGGGCAACAACGATAAAAGGAATAAACAGCGGCAGGCGATACAAAAAACCCAGCAGACGCACAACGGGTCGGCAGGGTGACAGCGCAATCACTGCCGACAGGGTAATGGCGAGCAGCGCTAACAGCGCCACCGAGATCAGCACAATAAGCAGCGAAAAGAGCACATCGCTGGCGTAGAGCGCATAGACCTTGCGGAAGTGATCGAGGGTGAACGGCTGTCCCGGCGCGGTAAACGCCGAGACCAGCGAAAACCCCAGCGGATACAAAAACAGGATCGCGATCATCAGCGCCGCCGGGGCAACCAGCAGCAGATATTTTAATGAACTGGACATAATAAACCTGGCGTCAGCACAAGCAAGCGCCCGGGACGGCGGCCCGGGCTGGAAAAGGTTTAATTAGCCACCTGGCTTTCGTAACCCTCTTTGATATCGTCAAAGTAGGGGGCGATCGGGAAGCTTTTGCCATACTTCGCCAGCGCTTCCGGCGAGATTTCGGCAAACAGCTTTTGCCAGGTCGCCGCATCCAGCTTCGGCTTCACCTGCCCGGCGTCGATGCCCGGATACCAGTTGAACTGCTTGACGATCCCCTGCGCCTGCACTTCCGGGCTGGTGGCTAGCGCGATAAAGTCGCGCGCCAGCTGCGGATTCGCCGCCTTCGCCGGGATGACGTAATACATCGGCTGGCCCGGCATGCCCGGCGCCAGTAAAGCAAGCTTGATCGACGGCGGCAGCTTGCCCTGATCTTTCCAGCTATAGAACATATCGACCCACACCGGGCCCATGGCAATTTCCCCCCGGCTCAGCATATCGAGCGTCCCGGCGTTGCCCGGGGTGAAAGTTACGTTTTTATTGAACGCCTTTAGCTTCTCATAGGCCTGCTGCCAGCCTTTTTCGACGCTTTTATCATAAGGCCCGGCGGAGAGACGCTGGGCGTCGGTCCCGTAGGCGTAGATCCAGCCCACCACAAAGCTGACGCCGGACATGCCGTTCTTGATGCCGTTATAGCCAAAAGCCTGCGGGTGTTTCTGCGTCCAGGCCACCAGCTCGTCATACGACGTCGGCGGGGTAGTGACCAGATCGCTGTTCCAGGCGATAGCGGTCTGGCTTAAGAACATCGGCATCACGTATCCGTCAACGTTAACGCCCAGCGCCTGGGTGGCGCTCGGCGAACTTACCATGCCGCCGGTCTGAATATCCTGACGGTATTTTTGCAGCAATCCCTTTGCCACCTGCTCACCGCCCGCCTTCTGGTGCACTACCGCGACGTCGATATCCCACTGCTGCGCGCCGCTCTCCTGCTGGGCCGTTAGCTTCTCGCTAATTTTATTCGACCCGGCGTCGCCGGGGCCGGTACCGATCACCCGCACCTTGACGCCGGGATGAGCGGCTTCAAATTTTGGCCCCAGCCAGGTTTTTACATAATCCACCATATTCTGATCGCCCGCGGTGGCGACGTTGAGAATGGTGTCGGCCTGTGCGCCAAGGCTCAGGAAGAGGGTCGTTACGATCGCTGCTTTCGTCTTAGTCAACATGGATTGTCCCCAGAATGAACACGCTGATATCACTGTGATAGTGGTAAAGGAAAAATATGCAGGGCCGGCGTTGGCACATGGAGCCGAACGCGGCTTTTTGTCGGCCAGCACTGCGCGGCATCCGCCAGCAGCAGGCGGTCATGGCAGCGCACGCTGTGACGATACAGATTGCCCAGAAACGCGCTTTGCTCCACCACGCCTTCCAGAGCCAGCCCCTCCTGCGGCGCAGGCTGCGTTAATTCAGCGAGCGCGGCATCGGCGCTGCGAAAATAAATAACGTTGTCACCCTGCTGAGCGGCAGATAAACCGGATATTGCGGCAGCGGATAATTCACCGGAAATTATTTTATTATCGGCCCCCATAAAATCAGCGACGAAGGGCGTCGCGGGGCGTTGATATATTTCTTCCGGCGTGCCGGTTTGTTCAATACGCCCCTGATTTAATACCGCAATGCGGTCCGCCATCACTAAGGCTTCCTGCTGATCGTGGGTGACAATTAATGACGTGAACCCCAGTCTCTTTTGCAGAGATTTAATTTCATGGCGCACATTCAGGCGCACTTTGGCATCCAGATTAGATAACGGCTCATCCAACACCAGCACCTGGGGCTCTATGGCCAGGGCTCTCGCCAGCGCCACCCGCTGCCGCTGGCCGCCTGACAGTTCGGTCACTTTCACCTCGCCAAGCCCTTCGAGATTGACTATTCGCAGCAGCTCCGCCACCCGCCGCGCGATATCCGCCCCGCGCCATTTGCGCAGCTTCAGGCCATAGCCGATATTGCGCGCTACCGTCAGGTGCGGCCACAGGGCGTAGCTTTGAAATACCATGGTGATATTGCGCTGCTCCGGCGCAAGATGAGTGATCGTTCGGCTGGCAATAGCCACCTCGCCGCTTTGCACCGGAATAAAGCCGCAGAGGGCGTTCAGCAGCGTGGTTTTTCCGCATCCCGACGCGCCCAGTAGAGCAATCATCTCTCCCTGCTCTACCGCCAGATCGATATTATGTAAAACCACCTTATCGCCATAACTAATTTTAAGGCCGGAGATCTGTAAATAACTCATATTCGCTACCTGAAAGCGCTGCTGCGGCATTTTTTTTAGCAAGGTGAACACGTGTTCATTTGGCTGTAAAAAAAATGCAACGTTGAATCGACATGATGTGAGCCTACTTTGTCGGGTATTTATGACAATTTAATTAAGCGGCAAAAAATTTTGGCGAGGGTAAATGAAAATAGATGTGCTTGGCTGCGGGAGCGCCTTTTCCTGCACGCAAAATACCTCCGCGCTGCGGGTGATCGATGCGGACAACAAACAGTGGTTAATCGACTGCGGCCCCACCGTTCCCCGCGCGCTCTGGCAGCGCGGCGGCGAGGTCAACGATATCGACGCGATCTACTTCACCCACGTTCACCCGGACCACTGCACCGGCCTGACGGCGCTACTGAACCACTGGAAAAGTTATTCCCGTCAGAAGCCAGTCATTATCTACTGCCAGCCGGCGCAGCAGCCGGTGCTCATGCAGCTGGCCGCGCTGGCGAACTGGCCGCAGGCGGACCTTGGTTTCACCATCGACTGGCAGGAATGCCGCGAAGCCTGGACGTGGCAGGACTGGCAGATCCGCACTGCCCCCACCCAGCATGAGCTGAGTAATCGTGCCATCCGCATCACCATTGCCGGGCAGACGCTGTTTTACAGCGGCGATGGCCGACCGACCGCCGACTCGATAGCCCTGATGGCCGGCGCCGGGCTGGCGTTTCAGGAGTGCGCCTCGGTAGCAGCCCTGGACGATGACGCCTCGCATGGCGATTTCCCCTCCTGCCTGATGCTGTTCAGAACGCTGCAGCTCCCGGCGATGGGGCTCTATCACTGCGAGGATGCTTCTCTGTCGGCGCTAAAGCAGGCCTGTCAGCCGTGGCCGGGCTTATTCGTTTCCCGGGATGGACTCACCTTAACGCTGCCGCGTCCCACGCCCACTGACGAGACGTACCTCCTATGAACCCACGCAAACCCAGCGTCACCGCCCAGGATGTTGCCCGGCGAGCGGGCGTCTCCCGGGCAGTGGTGTCCCGGGCGTTGAGCAACAACGGCAGCATCTCTCCCGACGCCCGGGCGCGGGTACTGCGCGCCGCCGAAGAGCTGGGGTATCAGGTTAACTTCCTCGCCCAGGGGCTGAACCGCCAGCGCAGCCACTTAATCGGCGTGATCGTCTCGCGCATCAGCGATCCTTTTCGCAGTACCCTGCTTGATGCGCTGCTTAACGAGATCCAGCGCCAAGGCTTTCAGGCGCTGGTGAGCGAGATCCACAGCGAGCAGGATCTGGCGCAGACCTTGCGCCGTTTCGCTCAGTTTCGCGTCTCCGGCGTTATCGTCACCTCCGGCCAGCCGCCGGAGGCGCTGGTGAACGATTGCGTCCAGCAGCATATTCCGGTCGTGGGCATTAATCGACAGCCGACGATCCCCGGCGTGGATTACGTTTGTTCTGACAACGCCGCCGGCGCCGAACTGGCCGCCGACCAACTGCTGCGCAGCGGCTGTCAGCGCTTTGGCTGGCTCAACCACCATCCTTCCACCTGGGCCGGCCGCATGCGCGGGGAAGCGTTCGGCCGGGCGCTGCAAACGCGCGGAGTGGACGTTGAACGCCACCTGGCGATCCTCGCCTGTCAGCAAGAAGGTTACGCGGGCGGGTTACAGGCTGCGGCGCTCGCCGACGAGGCGCTGGAGGGGATCTTCTGCGCCAACGCCCAGCTTGCCTGTGGCTTTCTCGATGGAATGCGCCAGCGCGGCAGAGAGGCTCCGGCGGATTTTCAGCTGATTGGTTTTGATAACACGCCGACGACCGCGCAATATAGCTATCAGCTCACCACGCTACATCAGGATGTGGCGGCGATCGCCCGCCAGGCGCTCGCCCGGCTTCTGGAGCGCGCCGCCGACCCTTCGCAACCTTCACGCACCACCTGGGTGGAGGTAACCTTAATTCACCGGCGCACGTCGCCCTTTGTTATCTGAGAGCAGGACTATGACGGAAGCACAACGAGAGTCATTATGCGCCTTGATTCGCCAGGCAGGCGCCCACGCCCAGGCGCTGCGCGATGCGGGATTACAGGTCGATAAAAAAGCGCGCCAGGACTTTGTGTCGCAGGCGGATCTCACGGTAGAACAAGAGATTAAAGGCTGGCTGCAGGCCCACTTTCCCGAGGAGGGTTTCCTCGGGGAGGAGAGCGGTTTTGAAGGCGACGACCAGACCGTCTGGGTGCTGGATCCTGTCGATGGCACCACCAACTTTATCCTCGGCATGGATTACTGGTGCATCTCACTGGCGCGAGTGTGCCAGGGCGAGCTGTCGCTCGGCATCATTTACGCCCCCGATCGCGATGAATTTTTCTTCGCCGCCCGCGGCGAAGGCGCGTATCTCAACGGTCGGCGCCTGACGCTACGCGAGCCGGAGCCCGATGCGGTGGTGATCGGCATGGGGCGCTCCAGCCGGGCCCCGGCCAGCGACTACGCCCGGGCCATCGACACGCTGCTCGACGCCGGTCTGGAGTATCGCCGTTTTGGCGCGGGCGCCCTGATGCTGGCGCATGTCGCCGCCGGTCAGCTCCACGCCTATTATGAAGCGCATATGAACAGCTGGGATGCGCTGGCAGGCATGCTATTGATTGAGGAGGCGGGCGGAACGTGCAATGCGTTTCTCGCCAATGCGGGCCTGCGGCGAGGCAACCTCGTGCTGGCCGGCTGCGCAAGCGTCCAGCCTCGACTGGCCGCCCTGCTGGCGAAATGACGCCACGCCGTCGGTGTCTGACCGGCGGCGTGGACTGGCTAACGCCAGGGTTCACTGCGGGGAATATTATTCGGGCAACGCTTAATCGTGCAAAAGGACTGGTAAAAACAGGAGTCAGACCGCTCGCCACCGGCATGGTACGGGCACGATGGTCGCTCGCGTAATTTTTCCCACTGCGCCTCGTCGTACACCGTAATATTATAGATTTTTAATGAATGATACTGGTCATTAATTAAAACTCTCGAGGAATAGAGTCTTATCGACTCACCGGGCAACAGGATTACATCAGCCTCGTACCACATGATAAATTTCAAGAAACGCAGACTGGATATAGCCGAGAAGGCGATACCAGATTGCGGGCAGATCAGGGTATTAAGAATAGTCCATTTCATATTCCTTCCTTATAAAGATGCTACAAATTATTACAATATATAGTGATAGCATTCATTGTTATAAATCGCAAGCACCCCTGACAATTATGTGATTTAAGGCAATTCCTAACGACATACTCCATTATTAGTAACGTTTCATTTCCCTCTCTAAATTTATGGTTAGGCCTGATGAAAAACAGCCAAATTACCCTTAAAAAAGAAAATATAATAAAAAATAAGATAATATAAACTTAATTTACAATACGTCTTAGTCCCTCTGGATGAGGCCTCAGTCATTGGTATTAGATGATGCAGCGCTGAGTATTACCTGCGGTTTGGCAAGAAGAGAGGATAGTAGCAGGCAGCTATTTATTGCGCGGTTACCTCGTCGTACGCCACCAGGTCCGCGAGGCCCGCAGACCGCGCTCGGGTAAATGTCGCGGGTGTCCCGCCAGATCGCATTCCTTAGCGATAATATCGACATAGCGGTTGAGTATATTCTGCTCAATCGCTATATCGGAGGACAGTCCACAGAATATAGCCACGCCGGTCTATCAGGCCCCGTTGGAGCCCTACCAGGTTTTGCCGATATTAAACTGAAACTGTTCTGCTTTATCACCATCGTACTTTTTAAACGGCTCTGCCCAGGAGAAGACCAGTGGACCGAGGGGAGACATCCACTGCACGGCAATCCCCGCGGAGAGACGAATATGACTCGGATCGCCGTAGTCAGGGATCCCTGCCGCCAGCGTCTGCGCGGTGTTGTGCCAGGATGTACTCCAGACCGTCCCCGCGTCAACAAACAGCGAGGTTCGCAGACTATCGGCGTATTTGTCATTCACAAAGGGGGTTGGAATGATAAATTCGCTGTTCAGCACCGCCATGGCATTCCCGCCGACCGCATCAGACGAGGCGTCCAGCGGGCAGGCGCTATAGCTGCTTTCGCTACCGTTACAGCGGTAATAGGCCGCTTTAGGCCCAATGGTGTTAGAAGAAAATCCGCGCACTGACGACGAACCGCCAGCGTAAAAGTTATCGTAGAACGGCACACTTTTGCCGTCTAACCCGCCGGCATAGCCTGCGCGCAGGCGTTCCATCCAGACCCAGCGCTTGTTCTCGCTCAGCGGCAGATACTGGGCGGTGTCAAAAGAGAGTTTGTAGTAGCTATTATCCGAACCGGGGAGCGTCACTTTACCGCTCAGGCTGCTCTTGTTTCCCGCACGCGGGAAGAAGCCGCGATCGAGATCGTTGTAGCCCCATCCAAGACTCACAAAATAATCGTTGGCGCTATATTTTGCGCCGCTGTCGCCATCTTTCGTCACCACGCTGGGCTCGATTCCCCGAGAGCTGAGGTAGCGCCAGGTCGTCAGCTCCGGATCCATATTGGTCAGGCGATTATGGACATAATCCAGTCCCAGGTTCAGGGAGTTATTTTCGCTAATGGGAAACCCTAGCGTACTACCTAAACCATAGCTCTGCTGGTTATAGCTCCCGGCATCCGCATCAGAAGCATCATAGCTGTTATAAAAAATCTTTCCGCCCAGGCTGATGCCATCTACGGTAAACCACGGGTTCGTCGCCCCCAGTTCAAGATAAGACTGGTAGCTGTTGCGCGTCCCGTTGAAGCTAACGCTATTACCCGTTCCCAGCCAGTTATCCTGCGTCACGCCAAGCTGATAGCTCACGCCGCTGTCCGTACCAAATCCCAGGCCCACATTGAATGAGCCGGTGTTGCGCTCCTTCACCTTGTAGACCACATCGACCTGATCCGCCGTTCCATTGACCGGAACGATCTGCTGTTCAACGTTCTCAAAAAAACCCGTTCGATCAAGACGTACCTTCCCTTGATCGACTTTTTCGTTGTTGAGCCACGCCCCTTCCATTTGGCGCATTTCACGACGCAGCACCGCGTCCCGGGAGGTGTCGTTACCGGAAAAGCGGATCTGGCGTACCGAGTAGCGGCGGCCCGCGTTGACCTGAATATGCAGCACCACGCGGTGATGCGCATCATCGATTTCCGGCGTGGACGTCACCTGCGGCCAGGCATAACCATACTTACCAAAATGCTTTTTGATCTCATTTTCAACCGTGGTGACTTGCGCCCCGCTATACCATGCCCCCGCCAGCGGCTGGGCAAGCGCCTCGATCTCCGGCCCATGCTGAGCCAGATCGCCTGTCACCTGAGTTCGGTCGACCCGATAACGTTCGCCTTCATTGAGGGCGATAGTGATATACAGGGATTTTTTATCTGGCGTCATACTGACCTGCGTGGACTCGATAGCAAAGCGCGCATAGCCGCGATCGAGATAAAAACTGCGCAGCGTTTCCAGATCGGCTTCCAGCTTCTGCTTCTGGTATTTTTTATCGGCTACCACGTTCCACCACGGCACATTATCACGTAGCTGAAGCTGGTCCAGGAGCGTCTCTTCCCGAAACGCCTGATTACCGATAATGTTTATTTGTGCGATTTTCGCCGAGATGCCTTCGGCTTTGTTGAATAAATCGAACTTTTGCTGAGTTGAAGGATCAGATCACGTATCTTCCCGACAACGCAGACCGTTCCGTGGCAAAGCAAAAGTTCAAAATCACCAACTGGCCCACCTACAATAAAGCCCTCATCAACCGTGGCTCCATAACTTTCTGGCTGGATGATGAAGCTATTCAGGCCTGGTATGAGTCGGCAGCGCCTTCTTCACGAGGCAGACCTCAGCGCTATTCTGACCTTGCCATCACGACTGTGCTGGTCATTAAACGCGTATTCAGGCTGACCCTGCGCGCTGCGCAGGGCTTTATTGATTCCATTTTTTCTCTGATGAACGTTCCGCTACGCTGCCCGGATTACAGCTGTGTCAGCAGGCGGGCAAAGTCGGTTAATGTCAGTTTCAAAACGCCCACCCGGGGTGAAATCGCACACCTGGTAATTGATTCCACCGGGCTGAAGGTCTTCGGTGAAGGCGAGTGGAAAGTCAAAAAGCATGGCCAGGAACGCCGCCGTATCTGGCGTAAGCTGCATCTCGCCGTTGACAGTAAAACACATGAAATCATCTGCGCTGACCTGTCGCTGAACAACGTTACGGACTCAGAGGCCTTCCCCGGGTTAATCCGGCAAACCCACCGGAAAATCAGGTCAGCCGCCGCCGATGGCGCTTACGATACCCGGCTATGTCACGATGAACTGCGGCGTAAGAAAATCAGCGCGCTTGTCCCTCCCCGAAAAGGTGCGGGTTACTGGCCCGGTGAATATGCAGACCGTAACCGTGCAGTGGCTAATCAGCGAATGACCGGGAGTAATGCGCGGTGGAAATGGACAACAGACTACAACCGTCGCTCGATAGCGGAAACGGCGATGTACCGGGTAAAACAGCTGTTCGGGGGTTCACTGACGCTGCGTGACTACGATGGTCAGGTTGCGGAGGCTATGGCCCTGGTACGAGCGCTGAACAAAATGACGAAAGCAGGTATGCCTGAAAGCGTGCGTATTGCCTGAAAACACAACCCGCTACGGGGGAGACTTACCCGAAATCTGATTTATTCAACAAAGCCGATGCCTTCCTGAAAGACGAACGTTAAGTCAACGCGATTACGCGGTAACGGGGTCACCACCGCGTGAACCTGCGCACTGTATTTCCCCGCGCTGTAATAGAAATCCTGCAACCCCTTTTCTATTTCGCTAAGCGAATTTCTGTCCAGTGCGCTACCTGCAGAAATACCGGACGCGGTGAGATTTTCCTTTAGCGCATCATCCTTCACTGCCTTATTCCCGGAAAAACTGACGCTGGCAATAGTGGGCCGTTCCTTAACCTGCACCACCAGCGTTTTCCCATCGCGCAGGATCTGCACATTTTCGAAATTGCCGCTCGCATACAGCGCGCGCACTGCCTCGCTGACATCTTCTGGCGTCACCGCATCTCCCGCGTGCAATGGCATACTTAATAGCGCCGCCCCGACGGTCACGCGCTGTAGCCCTTCAAAACGGATATCATCAACTTGATATGATGTTGCGGCATATAACGTTAAAGGGGCGATCAATAATCCGCTGATGATATGAGTCTTTTTTAACATGAATGTGTCGTCTACGAGATAATGAGCAATAGCAGTGTTCTGCTGGCGTTGAGCTTATTTGTTCAGGATGCATCTCTAAAATATGCGACAGAAAATAACCTGAGCGAGGCGCAGAATTACATGCAATTATGGCGACAAAATGGAGAAAAAATGGATGTTAAAGCATCTTTAAAAATATATTTAATGATGGAACTTTTTCTGAAGCGCATGGTTCTAATGGCCAACACCAGTACTATATTTAGATTTGCCTGAACGTTTTATTAATAAAAAGCCCCCTTTCTTATTAATGGAAAGGGGGAAGGATCTCGTTAGGAATGATGCTCTCTGGGATCACCAGGAACAGGGAGAAAAATAACCTGCAACCCAGCAGATTTAATGAAGAGAAATTGAATAAATTATGCAACTGATATCACAACATTCTACCCCGAATTCACCGCCAGACGCCGTTGGCAAACATCTCCATATTTTCCTCAAAATAGCAGAATACAGTAGGGTCGCCTTATCAAGGCATCAAGGAAAGTCTATCGTTATCTACAATAGCCAAGCAGTGGCGCCTCGCCAGGGAAGGTGAGGCATAGGTTTAGCCATCCTGCCGCCTCCCATCATCAGCCACAGGGAACTGCGTATGACACGCTTACTCAAGACAATCTTGCCCATCATCCTCTGCGCCCTCTTCGGGTTATCGTTCGCTTCACCCACGCAGGCTGTCGCCAGTCTGCCGATCGTTCTTCCCGCGCTGACATGCGATGCGCTAAGCGATACCAACTTCAGCGCGGCCGTTGGCGCAAAGGTCACTATCAATCACACTGAAATGCAGACCTCCGCGCAGGGAAGCTGGTGCAAGGTGAGCGCCACTATCGCCCCTGAGATTGGCGTGCAGATTGCCCTGCCGACTCAACGCTGGAGTCAACGTTTTTTGCAGGTCGGCTGTGGCGGACTGTGCGGGAGTATTAACCTGAGTCTGTCGAATGCCAGCGGCTGCCTGCCGGCAATGAACGGCGAGTTTGTGGTGGCAGCAACCGATATGGGGCACCATGGCAGTATGATGGATGCGTCATGGGCCGAAGATCCGCAAAAGCGCATCGATTTTGCCTGGCGCGCCAACCACCTGACCGCCGTGCTGGCCAAAGCGGTGATGCAGACGCTTTACCGCCAGCCGCCAAAGTATGCCTACTTTATGGGCTGCTCAGACGGCGGTCGCGAAGCATTGATGGAAGCGCAGCGCTTTCCGCAGGATTTTGACGGTATCAGCGCTGGCGCGCCAGCGGCCTTTTTCCAGTTTCAGAACTCCTTCTTCCACGGCTGGAATGTGGCCGCCAATCAGCGCCCGGACGGTACCGCTATCCTGCTGAAAAATCGCCTTCCTCTGATTCACCAGGCCGTGCTGGCTCACTGCCCGACGCTTTCCGGCGTGCAGGATGGTATCCTGCAAAATCCGTATGCCTGTCAGTTCTCTGAGTCATGGCTCCCCCGCTGTCCTGCCGATGCTCGGGATCGTTCTACCTGCCTGACGCAGGAAGAGATCGAGGTGGTGAAAAAGCTCTACCGCGGCGCTTACGACAGCCACGGCGCCCAGTTCGTCGCGGGCGGTCTGCCGCTGGGTTCCGAGCTACGCTGGCCGGTGCCCGAGACGCCGACCGGCCACTCAATGTCGGAAATGATGGTACTACCGGCTCTGCAATCCGTGCTCCTGCCAGGAGAAAAACAGAAGATCCAATCGATGCGGGATTTTCCGCTTAACCAGCAGAATTTTGACGCCGTCGCCCAACTGGCGCCGCTCTATAACGCGGCAAATACCAATCTTCATGCCTATCAACAGCGCGGCGGCAAGCTTATCCTCTGGCACGGTCTGGCCGATGACTCCGTCAGTCCGGCCTTTTCTATCGCCTATTATCGCGGCGTAGAAGCAGAGATGGGCCATGCCGCAACGGATACCTTCCTGCGGTTATTCCTGCTGCCTGGGGTAGCCCATTGCGGTAATGGCGAAGGTTACGATCAAATTGATCTCCTTACCCCGCTGATGCGCTGGACCGAGGAAGGCATCGCGCCGCAGGAGATCATGGCCGGCAAACGGGCAACAGCCGCTGCCGACCTGCCGCCGATGACAGAAAAACCAGATGCGCAAACGCAGTTTCACGGCGTGCAGAAAGTCAGTCAGCCTTACGCTGACGCTGCTCCAGCTGTTATCGCGACTCGTCCGGTGTATCCCTTCCCGGCTATTGCCCGTTATAACGGGCGCGGCGACGTGAATGACGGCGAAAATTATCATGCAGAGCAAACTACCGCCTTTGGTCATCTGCAGCTGGCAAAACCCGCCAGCGACTATATTGGCCCTGATAATCAAAAAAATTATCAGGTTCGCCACGGCACACTCACTGTTCAATAAACCCCAGGGCTCCTCACTGAGGAGCCCTGCGTTATGGGATTGGCCGCAATTATGCGTAGCAAAACGCTCCAGCAATCGGTATTAAGCGACCTGCTCTTGTGGATCGATAATAATCTGGATAAGAAACTGACCGTCGACGATCTGAGCGATATCTCTGGTTATTCCCCCTGGCATTTGTTTCGGCTCTTCCGTCATTATTTTGATCGTTCGCCAATGGAATATATCCGCCAGCAGCGCATGTCGCTGTGTCGCCGTTTATTGCTGACGACGCCTGGTTACCGAATCGTCGATATTTGTATGATGGTCGGTTATGACGATCTCAGTGCGTTTAATCGTACCTTCAAAAAATATCATGCGCTCACGCCCACTCAGTATCGCTATCAGATCACGCGGCAAAAATAAGGAGGTCCCCCTCCTCCGCATCGCTGCGGTTGGGAATGGAAGGGGGACAGGGGATATTACAGAAGGGAAATAGCAGGATGCTATTATCGAACCCGGTCGGGATCAACGACCTTGCGCGACGGAAATCAGTATAAAAGGATATGTTGAGCTAATAATATAGAGGGCGTGAAGATTTTGTCACGATTTATAACCGCCACCTCCGCTCTCATCTGAAATAAAAAAAACGGGTCGCGTTGCACCCGGTTTACTCCTCATCAGGATCATCAGAAATGAGTATTAACGCTCATAAAGAAGGTCCGCCCCGATTCGTTATAGGTCTCGGCACCCGCGCCATACAGATAAGCTCCCGTCGTCGCGTTGCCGGTCGTTTGCGCATTCCCTGCCCGGTAGTGGCGGATATCAAACAGGTTATCTATCCCGCTGGTGAAGCTCAGATTTTTGTTCACATCCCAGGTCGCACTGAGGCCGACAATGCTGTATGGGCTGACTTCGTTTAGTTCGCTGCCGCTGACCGCCTCGCCCTTATAATTGAAGCGTTTTGGTTTCTGTCGGCCATACCAGGTAAAGGTGCTCTGCAGGGAGAGATCTTCACGAACCTGCCAGCTTAGGGTCGAGTTCAGGGTAAACTGCGGGATCACTGACAGCCGGTCGCCGGTCGTCTTATTCTTGCTCTGCAGCATCCAGGTCAGGTTATTGCTCCAGTTAACCGCCTCCCCCACCGGCAGATTCAGCGTTCCTTCCAGGCCTTCCACTAACGCCTTTGGTACGTTTTCCCACTGATAGATATTGGTGGTGCCGTTGCTGGCGGTACCCACCGCCGCATACCCTGACTCAATCTTATTGTGATAGTCGTTACGGAACCAGGTGATCCCCGCCTGATAGCCATCATGCTTGTACTCAAGACCAATCTCTTTATTAACGCTGGTCTCCGCTTTCAGATCGCTATTCCCCATCAGATAGCAGGCGGAACTACTGGCGTAACAGCCTTGACCGTTGCTGTAGAGAATATAGTTCGGGTTCAACTGGTAGAGGTTAGGCGCCTTGTAAGCGCGGGCAATGCCCAGCTTCAGCGTCCAGTCGTCCGTCAGCTCCTGAGACAGGTTCAGTGAGGGGCTCCAGTTATTGCCGACGATGCTGTGGTGATCGAAGCGCAGAGCGGGTGTCAGCATGGTGCTGTCCGTTAGCGCCATATTATCTTCGGTAAACAGCGAGAAGATCTCGGCGCTGGAGTACGGGCTACGACCGGTAGCCGATACGCCATCGATAGTGCCGTAAGAGAGCGCCTGGGTTGTCGATACGCCATCTTTCATCCGCTGCTGATTCCATTCTGTCCCCAGCGTCAGATTCTGATCGACCCCCAGCGTAAACGGAATATTCACTTCACTATGTAGCAGGACATCGGCCAGATCGATATCTGAAAACTCGCTACTGGAGAAGATCCCTTCCGTACCGCCCGCCAGCCCTTCATCCATTCGCGAGTTACGGGTGTGTTCGTACTGGGCATAGCTATTGCTGGTCACGCCATTATCCCAGCCGCCGGTCCATGTTACGCCGTAAGTTTGCCGGTAGAGACGGTTGGTCTCTTTCCCGTACATACTCTTCACCAGCGTACTGGTATTGGTGTTTTGTGTGTCGCCGGCATAGAGATTACCCTGGCGGCTGTAACCGGCCTCAAACTCCAGGGCCTGCATCGGGGCAAACTCCCAGCGCAGCTTACTGTGAATATCTTTGTTCACCACCCCTTCACGTCCGGCGGGATAAGAACCGGCGTAGGAACCGGTACGTTCCGCTTCATGCCCGGCGTTAATATCCTGTGCATCGGCCTGGGTTTTACTCAGATTACCCCAGAGATTGAAGCTGACACTGTCCGACAGCGGACCATTGAGGCTAAAGTTAGTACGTTTCGTCGCCCCTTCTTTACGGTGCTGCGGAGCATTCATATAGGTATTCCACGACCCGTGCCATTCTCGCGTGGTCGGTTTGGTCACGATGTTGACGACCCCGCCCATCGCGCCATTACCATAGCGCGCCGCCGCCGGGCCGCGGATCACATCGATATGATCGATCATCTCCGCTGGCACCCAACTGGTATCGCCGCGGGAGTCACGATCGCCGCGCCAGCCATACCGCACCGAGTTACGGCTGGTCACCGGTTTACCATCGACCAGCACCAGCGTATTCTCGGGCCCCATGCCACGGATATCAATTTGCCGGTTGTTGCCGCGCTGCCCGCTGGTGGAGTTGCCGGTCAGGTTTACCCCGGGCTGCGTACGAATTAACTCCGACACATCGCGGGCGGGGGGATGTTTGCGGATCTCTTCTGCGGTGATGGTCGACACGCCCGGCGCCTGCAGGTTCTGCCTGGCGGCGGTTATGACCATCGTCTCCTCGTGATTTTCGGCAGTGGCGGCGCTCTCGTCAGGCGTCGATTGTTCGGTCATGTTCTCTGCCGCCTGCAGCGGCACGCTACAGGCGAGCAGAGGAATGACGATCCCCAGCGGGAAGTGAGACGTGTATTTCATAGAATATGCCCTGTTTTCTGTTGCTGTCGGGCATAACGCCTTCCCCAATTGAAAAAACAATGGGATAAAATACTTGCCTCAGCGCGTCGCCAGATTTTGGCGCAGGTCAGCGCCTTCCCGGCATTAATGGGAATAAAAAAAAGCGTGAGGCATAATAAAATTAAGTGCCCTGTTTCATCATTAGAGAAAAAGCGCTGCGCGCTATTCTTTGATAGCGTAATCCAGACAGCGTGTCATTAGAGTAATGTGCCGTGTTACGGTAATAAAAATGAGATTCATTATCAAGATGATAATAATCAATATCGGAGAAAAATAAAATAAACACTAACAATCAAAAGGTTACAACAAAACAGATGGGGAGAGATAAAATAAAAACATCATCATTATTTTCTATTTATCATTAAAAACACACATTTCCGCCATATTATCTCCATAGTTAAAGTAAAGATAAAAACACATTAATAGTAAGCGATAAAATGGGAGAAAACTATTTGTCGGCATCGTTATGTTTTTTACGCCCTTGTCGTTCCCAGCTAACGGCGGCCGTTCTGCTAAAATAATCACATCCCCTGCGGAGTATTCCTCCATGAACGCCTACTCGCTATCACGTCTGTTTATCGCCTGGCTCACCTGCCTCGCGACACTGTTATTCGCTCCTCTGCTGCCGGCAGTAGAGGCGGAAAAAGCGCCGCCGGCAGCAGCCGAAGACAACACGCTGTCGATTCATATCGACGATATGCTACGGCCATGGAGAGGCGATTTGCCTGGCATGATCGACCGTCGTACCATTCGGGTATTAACCACCTACAGCAAGACCTTCTTTTTTATTGATAAAGGCACCCAGCGCGGGGCGACGCACGACATTTTTATCGCGCTGGAAAACGATCTGAATAAACAGCTAGCGAAGAATAAAAAGCTCAAACAGCGCCACCTGAAGCTGCATATCGTTTTTGTGCCGGTCAGTCGGGACAATCTCTTTATCGCGCTTAATGAAGGTAAAGGCGATATTGCGGCTGCCAATCTGACTATCACGCCCTCGCGGGAAGCACAGGTCGATTTCGCCCAGCCGCTCTACAGCAACGTGAAAGAATTACTGATCTCCGGCCCGGCTTCACCGAAGGTCGACAGCCTGGAGCAACTCTCTGGTCAAACCGTCTTTGTTCGCCGCTCCTCCAGCTATTACGACAGCCTGCAAGCGCTGAACGCCCGATTTGCCGGTGAGTCGCGCCCACCGGTGATACTGGAGGCGGCGCCGGAAGCGCTGGAGGATGAAGATCTGCTGGAAATGCTCAACGCCGGGCTGATTCCGCTGATCGTCATCGATCAGCATAAAGCGTTGTTCTGGAAACAGGTGTTTCCAAAAATTCAGGTCCATGACAATGTGGTGCTGCGCGAGGGCGGCGAAATTGCCTGGGCGGTACGCAAAGACAGCCCGCAGCTGCTGGCGGTACTGAACAACTTCGTCAAAAAGAATCGTCAGGGCACCACGCTGGGCAATACTCTCCTGCTGCGTTACCTGAAAAATGCTAAATATGTCAAAAATGCCGCGGCGAGTAAGGAACGACGCAAATTCCTCGCGATGGTAGATGTCTTCCGCAAGTACGGCGATCGTTACGACGTCGACTGGCTGCTGATGGCGGCCCAGGGATACCAGGAGTCGCGGCTGAATCAGTCGGTACGGAGCCACGTCGGCGCCATCGGCGTTATGCAGGTGATGCCCAGCACTGGAAAAGAGCTGAAGGTGGGCGATATTAAACAGCTGGATCCCAATATCCATGCCGGCGTGAAATACATGCGCTGGATGATGGATCGGTACTATGCCGATGAGCCCATGACCCGGCTCGATAAAGCGCTGTTTACCTTTGCCTCCTATAACGCGGGTCCGGCGCGTATCGCCCGCCTGCGCACCATGACTAAACAGCGAGGATTTGACCCGAACGTCTGGTTCGGTAACGTCGAAAATATGGCGGCAGAAAAAATTGGCGCCGAGACGGTAACCTACGTCAGCAATATCTATAAGTATTACATCGCCTATCGGCTGATCGTCGATGACATGGCCCGCAAACAGAAAGCGACGGCCGTACCGCGGCAGGAGCCGGTGGCGCAGCCAGTCAAACCGCAGCCCAGCGTGGCGACAGCCGCCACCGCTCAGGTGCCCGTCATCTGAATCGCTCGTTACCGTAGGTCAAATTCCATCCTGAAATGACGGTGCAGGAATAACAAAGAAAAAGCCCCGGCGAAACCGGGGCTTTCTGTTTTCGACTGCGCAGACAGTGCGCCTAAGGCAAGCCTTAGAACGGGATGTCGTCGTCGAAGTCCATCGGCGGTTCGTTGGAAGGCGCTGCCGGGGCCTGCTGCTGCGGACGGGACTGCGCGCCGCCGCTGAACTGGTTGCCGCCCTGCGGCTGCTGCGGCTGACCCCAACCGCCCTGCTGCTGGCCGCCGCCTGCCGGTGCGCCGCCGCCCTGACGGCCGCCCAGCATCTGCATGGTGCCGCCCACGTTCACCACCACTTCGGTGGTGTATTTGTCCTGACCGGATTGATCGGTCCACTTGCGGGTACGCAGCTGGCCTTCAATGTACACCTGTGAGCCTTTACGAAGATACTCACCAGCGACTTCCGCCAGTTTGCCGAACAGCACAACGCGGTGCCACTCGGTCTGCTCTTTCATTTCGCCGGTCTGCTTGTCACGCCAGGATTCGGAAGTTGCCAGCGTGAAGTTGGCGACAGCGCCGCCACTTGGCATGTAGCGTACTTCCGGGTCCTGCCCCAGATTACCGACGAGAATCACCTTGTTTACGCCTCTGCTGGCCATGTTCGTGTCTCCTGAATACGTTTCTTAATAGTGTAAACGCGCGAGTGTACCATTTCCACGTAGCATTTTAATAGCTGCGAGGCTGATTCCAGAGATAGTACCCGGCTACGACATTGTTGCACACTGGACCCGAATTTGCATTCCGATACTGTATATTCATTCAGGTTAAATTGTGTCATAATTAGCCGTTTCTGCCGTTTGTCCTTCAAGCAAACCAGGCAATCCGTGTATCTACCTACCGGGAAAGGTGAATGGATAAGATCGAAGTTCGGGGCGCCCGCACCCATAATCTCAAAAACATCAACCTCGTTATCCCGCGCGACAAACTCATTGTCGTCACCGGGCTTTCCGGGTCTGGCAAATCTTCACTCGCTTTCGACACCCTGTATGCCGAAGGCCAGCGTCGCTACGTCGAATCGCTCTCCGCCTATGCGCGACAGTTCCTGTCGCTGATGGAGAAGCCGGACGTCGACCATATCGAAGGGCTGTCGCCGGCGATTTCCATCGAACAGAAATCAACCTCTCACAACCCCCGCTCGACGGTGGGTACTATTACCGAAATTCACGACTATCTGCGTCTGCTGTACGCCCGCGTAGGCGAACCGCGCTGTCCGGATCATGACGTGCCGCTGGCGGCGCAAACCGTCAGTCAGATGGTCGATAATGTCCTCGCCCAGCCGGAAGGCCTGCGCCTGATGCTGCTGGCGCCCATTATTAAAGAGCGCAAAGGCGAGCACACTAAAACCCTGGAAAACCTCGCCAGTCAGGGCTACATCCGCGCGCGGATCGACGGCGAGGTCTGCGATCTGTCGGATCCGCCGAAGCTGGAGCTGCAGAAGAAGCACACCATTGAGGTAGTCATCGACCGCTTCAAGGTGCGCGACGATCTGGCGCAGCGCCTGGCCGAGTCGTTTGAAACCGCGCTGGAGCTCTCCGGCGGGACCGCCATTGTGGCTAATATGGATGATGAGAAAGCGGAAGAACTGCTGTTTTCCGCCAACTTCGCCTGCCCGATCTGCGGCTACAGCATGCGCGAGCTGGAGCCGCGTCTGTTCTCCTTTAACAACCCGGCGGGCGCCTGCCCGACCTGCGACGGCCTCGGCGTGCAGCAATATTTCGATCCCGATCGCGTGGTGCAAAATCCCGAGCTGTCGCTGGCGGGCGGCGCCATCCGCGGCTGGGATCGGCGTAACTTCTACTACTTCCAGATGCTGAAGTCGCTGGCGGAGCACTATAAATTCGACGTCGAAGCGCCATGGGGCACCCTCAGCGCCAACGTGCAGAAAGTGGTGCTGTACGGTTCAGGTAAAGAAAGTATTGAATTCAAATACATGAACGACCGCGGGGATACCTCGGTGCGCCGCCATCCGTTCGAAGGCGTGCTGTATAACATGGAGCGCCGTTACAAAGAGACGGAATCCAGCGCGGTGCGCGAAGAGCTGGCGAAGTTCATCAGCAACCGTCCGTGCGCCAGCTGCGACGGCACGCGTCTGCGTCGCGAGGCGCGCCACGTGTTTGTGGAAAACACCCCGCTGCCGACCATCTCCGATATGAGCATCGGCCATGCGATGGATTTCTTCAACAATCTGAAGCTCTCCGGCCAGCGGGCGAAAATCGCCGAAAAAGTGCTGAAAGAGATTGGCGATCGTCTGAAATTCCTCGTCAACGTCGGCCTCAACTACCTGACGCTCTCCCGCTCGGCGGAAACGCTCTCCGGCGGCGAAGCCCAGCGTATCCGTCTGGCAAGCCAGATTGGCGCCGGGCTGGTTGGCGTGATGTACGTGCTGGATGAACCCTCTATCGGCCTGCACCAGCGCGATAACGAACGCCTGCTCGGCACCCTGATCCACCTGCGTAATTTAGGCAACACGGTGATCGTCGTTGAGCACGACGAAGACGCCATTCGCGCCGCCGACCATGTGATCGATATCGGTCCCGGCGCTGGCGTTCACGGCGGCCAGGTAGTAGCGGAAGGGCCGCTGGAGGCCATTATGGCGGTCCCGGAATCCCTGACCGGCCAGTTCATGAGCGGTAAACGCAAAATTGAAGTGCCGAAACAGCGCGTGCCCGCCAACCCGGAGAAAGTCCTCAAGCTGACCGGCGCGCGCGGCAACAACCTGAAGGATGTAACGCTGACCCTGCCAGTGGGCCTGTTTACCTGCATCACCGGCGTCTCCGGCTCGGGTAAATCCACGCTGATCAACGATACCCTGTTCCCGATTGCCCAGCGCCAGCTCAACGGCGCGACCATCGCCGAACCAGCGCCGTATCGCGATATCCAGGGGCTGGAACATTTCGATAAAGTGATCGATATCGACCAGAGCCCGATCGGCCGGACGCCGCGCTCCAACCCGGCAACCTATACCGGTGTGTTTACCCCGGTGCGCGAGCTGTTCGCCGGCGTACCGGAGTCTCGCTCACGCGGCTATACGCCGGGGCGCTTTAGCTTTAACGTTCGCGGTGGGCGCTGCGAAGCCTGCCAGGGCGATGGAGTGATCAAGGTCGAAATGCACTTCCTGCCGGATATCTACGTGCCGTGCGACCAGTGCAAAGGCAAACGCTATAACCGCGAAACGCTGGAGATTAAGTACAAGGGTAAGACCATCCACGAAGTGCTGGATATGACCATTGAAGAGGCGCGTGAATTCTTTGATGCCGTGCCGGCGCTGGCGCGTAAGCTGCAAACCCTGATGGACGTCGGCCTGACCTATATCCGCCTTGGCCAGTCGGCGACGACCCTGTCCGGCGGCGAGGCGCAGCGCGTGAAGCTGGCGCGCGAGTTGTCCAAGCGCGGTACCGGCCAGACGCTGTATATCCTCGATGAGCCGACCACCGGTCTGCACTTCGCCGATATCCAGCAGTTGCTGGAAGTGCTGCACCAGCTGCGCGATCAGGGCAATACCATCGTGGTGATTGAGCACAACCTCGATGTGATTAAAACTGCCGACTGGATTGTCGATCTCGGCCCGGAAGGCGGCAGCGGCGGCGGCGAAATCCTGGTCTCCGGTACGCCGGAAACCGTCGCCGAGTGCGAAGCCTCGCACACCGCGCGCTTCCTCAAGCCCATGCTGAAATAATTAGCGGGTAAGCTGCTGCCGGACCGGCTCCGGCAGCATTTTCACCGCCTGCTGATAAGACGCATCGACCAGGTAGTAGATTTGCGAATCCGGCAGCGAGCCATCCAGATAGACGGTGCTCCAGTGCGCTTTATTGAGATGCTGGCTGGGCCGGACATCGCGATGCTGCTGACGCAGCAGCTCAGCCAGCTCCGGACTCGCCTTCAGCGCGACCGCCGGCCGCTGGTCCTCAACCTCCTTCACCATGGCAAACAGCACGTCTGAGACCTTAATCTGCGTGGCTTTCCAGTCGCTGTGGACGCTCTGCTCTGCTCCCGGTTTCGCCATGCAGTACTGTAATAACTCCGAAATTGTCATCTTTTATTCCCCCATGAGCGTCGCAACGATGCGCCGCGAACCGCCGTGTATCCGATGCTCCCCCAGCCAGATGCCCTGCCAGGTTCCCAGCCTGACGCGTCCGTCCTCGACCGGCAGCATTAGCGACACGCCAAGCATTGATGATTTGATGTGCGACGGCATATCGTCAGGGCCTTCATAGTCATGTTCATACGGCGCATTGTCCGGTACGGCGTTGAGAAAATACTGCTCCATGTCGTAGCGGACGGTGGGATCGCAGTTTTCGTTGAGCGTCAGGGAAGCGGAAGTATGCTGGAGCAGGAGGTGCAGCAGGCCAACCTTCACCCCGGACAGCCCGCGGATCTGGCCAAGGATTTCGTCGGTGACCAGATGAAAACCGCGGGATTTTGGCCCAAGCGTCAGGGTTTGCTGATACCACATCATTGACTCCTTTTGCGAATGAATCCTTCTAAGTGTGCAGCAATACGTGAAAAGGTAAAACCTTCCACCCCTGATTTTGCATAAAAAAACGGCAGCGCCGTCGCTGCCGTTTATCGCGTTCAGGCGGTCATCAGTATTCGGAATTGACGATTACTTCCTCGCCCAGCGCGCCAGCCATCGGCAACGGCTTATAGGAGGAGTTGGCGGCCCGCAGCACGCGGATGCCACGGGCGCCCGCTTCGCGGGCGGCGGTGATATCGTTATCCGAATCGCCGTAGAAAACCTTTATCTGCTTCGCCTGCAGCCACTGGGTCTTGGTGTTCTGGCCAGGCTTATCGCCAGCGAAAATCACCGGATTCATATTGGCGGCCGGGATGAGAAAATCATCCTGCAGGGTTTTAGAAACGGTTTCGGTTTTGGTCTGGCTGCGGCCGGTGACGAACCAGATGCTGTCCCCGCGCTTCACATGCATCGCAATCAGCTGGCGCGCCACCTCTTTCGGCATGCTGAATTCATCCCAGCCATTGTTCATTTTTTCCCAGAACTGCGGGTTTTTCAGGTAATCCTCGCTGCCGGGAGAGAAGGATTTTTGCCCGCGCCAGAAACCCGGACTGGAGAAGAGGACGGTGTCATCGATATCAAAGCCGACGGCCATCGGCGGCCGCCCCAGCAGGCTGTTCTCAATTTGCGCCACCGAAACCCAGTGGATCGGCGCCTGCTCGGCCAGCTGGGCCACGTTGGTGCCGACCCACAGCGGCTGCGGCGTGGAGGCGCGCGCCACAACGGCGCTGTTCAGCGTGAACAGGAGAGAAGCCGCCGCAAGGGCGAGAGTAAGTTTGCGCATATTTATCCCTAAATCTATCAATCATTATTGTTTTCAATAATGTGCATGCTTATCAACGTCCCGACCTTACCCGCCGGCGGCATGGATGAAAAGCCTTTTTCGCGCAGATGTCATAGAAAAAGAGGATGATCACATCCGAGGGGTTGCCCCTGCCCGTTGACCGGCAGAGACAACCTGCTGGAGAGCGGCTTACATTACCGCGGCAAAAGCTTTCGCTACCTGCTGAACATTACGTGAGTTTAACCCCGCCACGCACATGCGTCCGCTGGCAATCAGGTAGACGCCAAACTCATCGCGCAGACGATCCACCTGCGCCGCGCTAAATCCGGTATAGCTGAACATCCCGCGCTGCTTGAGCAGGTAATCCACTTTGCTGCCCGGGGCAACCTGCTGCAGCGCGTCGACCAGCGCCTGGCGCATGGTCAGGATGTGCGCGCGCATGGCGTCCACTTCCGCCTGCCAGGTGGCTTTCAGAGCTGCATCGTTCAGCACCGTCGCCACCACCTGCGCGCCAAAGCTTGGCGGGCTGGAGTAGTTGCGGCGCACGGTGGCCTTCAGCTGACCCAGCACGCGGCCCGCGGTTTCGCTGTCTTCACAGACCACGGACAGACCGCCGACGCGCTCCCCGTACAGCGAGAAAATTTTGGAGAACGAGTTGCTGACCAGCATCGGCATCCCGGCGCTGGCGATGGCGCGAATAGCGTAGGCATCCTCTTCCAGCCCCCCGCCAAAGCCCTGGTAGGCGATGTCGAGGAAGGGGATCAGCTGACGCGCTTTCAATACCTCAACCACGCGGTCCCACTGGGCTGGCGTCAGGTCGGCGCCGGTCGGGTTGTGGCAGCAAGGGTGCAGCAGCACAATATCGCGGGCCGGCAGCGTTTGCAGCGTCGCCAGCAGGTCCTCAAAGCGCACGCCGTTGGTGGCTTTATCAAACCAGGGGTAAGTACTTACTTCGAAGCCAGCCCCTTCAAAAATGGCGATGTGGTTTTCCCAGGTCGGATCGCTGACCCAGACATGAGACTCAGGAAAGTAACGTTTGAGGAAGTCGGCCCCGACCTTCAGCGCGCCCGAACCGCCGACCGTCTGAATAGAGGCAATGCGATTTTGCTTAAGCGCGGTATGCTCTGCGCCAAACAGCAGCGGCGCAATCGCCTGACGGTAGCCGCTCAACCCTTCCATTGGCAGATACAGCGAGGCGCCATGCGGCTCGGCGTTCAGGCGTGCTTCCGCTTCCGCCACCGCCTGCAGCTGCGGGATAATGCCGTCATCGTTGTAGTACAGCCCGATACTCAGGTTGACTTTGTCGCTTCGCGGGTCTTCTTTGAAGCGTTCCATCAGAGAAAGAATAGGGTCGCCGGCGTAGGCGTCAACTTTTTGAAACACGCGATGTATCTCCAGGTTTACATGGGGCAGGTTCTTACACAATAAACCGGATATGACGGCAGGTCGAGAGGATGTTGAGGGGAAAGTGACCGCGCAGCGGTATAAACCGCTTTTTTGAGCGCCGCAGGCCTGGTGCGTACCGGATCAGCCTCTGTACTATCCGGTACGCCAGAGGCTTAGTCGAGGTATTTCATGGCGACGCGGGAGGTCAGTCGCGTAATAAGTTCGTAAGCACTCACTTTCGTTATCTCGGCGATGCGCTCTACCGGGAGCCCCTCTCCCCACAGCACTACCGCGTCGCCGGCCTTATCCTGGGCCTGCGGTCCGAGGTCAACGCAGATCATATCCATCGCCACCCGGCCGACAATCGGCACTTCCCGGCCATTGACCAGTACCGGCGTGCCCGACGGTGCCGCACGCGGATAACCGTCGCCATAGCCCATCGCCACCACGCCGAGACGGGTATCGCGTTCGCTGATCCAGGTGCCGCCGTACCCGACGGGCTCCCCTGCTTTATGCTCGCGCACCGCAATCAGGCTGGACGTCAGGGTCATCACCGGCTGGCAGCCGAAATCTTTCCCGGTGGAGCGATCGTCCAGCGGCGACACGCCATACAGGATAATTCCGGGGCGCACCCAGTCGTAATGCGATTGCGGCCACAGCAGAATGCCGCCCGAGGCGGCGATAGAGCGCAAGCCCGGCTTGCCTTCGGTAAAGGTGGTGAAGATGTCCAGCTGGCGTTCGGTGGCGCCGCAGGTCGGCTCATCGGCGCGCGCGAAGTGGCTCACCACGTTCACCGGCTGGCGGACGTTTTTACACTGGCTCAGACGCTGATAAAACGCCTCGGCTTCCTCCGGGCGCACCCCTAAGCGATGCATGCCGGTATCCAGCTTCATCCACACGGTCACCGGCTCGGGGAGATCGGCTTGCTCCAGCGCCGCCAGCTGTTCGGGGCTATGCACCGCCGTATGCAGGCGCTGGGCGGCGATCACCGCCAGGTCTTCCGCAGCAAAAAAGCCTTCCAGCAGGAGGATCGGCTGGGCGATGCCCCCCGCTCGCAGGCGCAGCGCCTCTTCCAGGCGGGCGACGCCAAAGGCGTCGGCGTCGGTCAGCGTTCGCGCGGTCTCGAGAAGACCGTGTCCGTAGGCGTTCGCTTTCACTACCGCAACCAGTTTGCTGGCGGGCGCCAGTTCACGCAGACGTTGCAGGTTGTGTCGCAGAGCGCGGCGGTTGATAACTACAGTTGCCGCTTGCATTTGAATTCCTTAATAAAAGAAGGCGGAAGGATTACTCATCATCATACTGAGGACCGGCATAATTATCGAAACGCGACCACTGGCCGTTAAAGGTCAGTCGCACGGTGCCGATCGGGCCGTTACGTTGTTTACCAATGATAATTTCCGCGATGCCTTTAAGATCGCTGTTCTCGTGATAGACCTCATCACGGTAAATGAACATGATTAAGTCGGCATCCTGTTCGATAGAGCCGGACTCACGCAGGTCGGAGTTGACCGGGCGCTTATCGGCGCGCTGCTCCAGCGAGCGGTTAAGCTGCGACAGCGCCACCACCGGCACCTGCAGCTCTTTCGCCAGCGCCTTCAGCGAGCGGGAGATTTCGGCAATCTCAAGGGTACGGTTGTCGGAGAGCGACGGCACGCGCATCAGCTGCAGGTAGTCGATCATAATCAGTCCGATGCCGCCGTGCTCGCGGGCGATACGCCGCGCGCGGGAGCGCACCTCCGTCGGCGTCAGGCCGGAGGAGTCATCGATATAGATATTGCGCTTTTCCAGCAGGATGCCCATGGTGCCGGAGATCCGCGCCCAGTCTTCGTCGTCCAGTTGACCGGTACGAATGCGGGTCTGATCGACGCGCGACAGCGAGGCCAGAGAACGCATCATGATCTGTTCCGAGGGCATCTCGAGACTGAAGATTAATACCGGTTTGTCCTGCAGCATCGCCGCGTTTTCCACGAGGTTCATCGCGAAGGTCGTTTTACCCATCGATGGACGGGCGGCGACGATAATCAGATCCGACGGCTGCAGGCCGGCGGTCTTTTTGTTGAGGTCGTCGTAGCCGGTATTGACCCCGGTGACGCCGTCATGGGGCTGCTGGAACAGCTGTTCGATACGGGCGACAGTGGCATCGAGGACATCGGCGATGTTCTTCGGCCCTTCGTCTTTGTTGGCCCGGCTTTCGGCGATTTTGAAAACCCGGGATTCGGCGAGGTCGAGCAGATCTTCGCTGGTTCGCCCCTGTGGGTCGAAGCCGGCTTCGGCGATCTCGTTGGCCACCGAAATCATTTCGCGCACCACCGCGCGTTCGCGCACGATGTCGGCATAGGCGCTGATGTTAGCCGCGCTGGGCGTGTTTTTGGACAGTTCGGCCAGATAGGCGAAGCCGCCCACGCTGTCCAGCTGCCCCTGACGCTCCAGCGACTCGGCGAGCGTAATCAGGTCAATCGGGCTGCCGGACTCCTGCAGGCGCGCCATCTCGGTAAAAATATGACGGTGCGGACGGGTATAAAAGTCGTCGGCAACGACGCGTTCGGCGACGTCGTCCCAGCGCTCGTTATCCAGCATTAAACCGCCCAACACCGACTGCTCCGCTTCAATCGAGTGCGGCGGGACTTTCAGCCCGGCGAGCTGCGGATCGCGTTCGCGGGTTTCTGTCTGTGGTTTGTTGAAGGGTTTATTTCCTGCCATAGCCTAACATTTCACCGATCCGGAAAAGAGCGTGACAGTATAGCGAGAAAGCCATTGCCGCTAAAGAACCCATTAAGCGTGGCAGGCCTGAGGCGGGTAAGAAAATCCGTCGCCGCCGGCGCAGGCTGTTAAGCTTACTGAATAATCTCGGAACAACACAGGAGCGAACATGGCAACACGCATCGAATTTTCGAAACACGGGGGACCGGAGGTGCTTCAGGCGGTTGAGTTCACGCCACGCGATCCCGCAGAACATGAGATTCAGGTCGAAAACAAAGCCATCGGCATCAACTATATCGACACCTATGTTCGCAGCGGCCTCTATCCGCCGCCGTCGCTGCCGAGCGGCCTGGGCACCGAGGCGGCCGGCATCGTCAGTAAAGTTGGCCATGGGGTCACGCATATTAAGGTAGGCGATCGGGTGGTGTACGCCCAGTCGGCGCTCGGCGCCTACAGCACGGTACACAATGTGCTGGCCGACAAAGCGGCGGTCCTGCCGGACGCTATCTCTTTCGAACAGGCCGCCGCGTCGTTCCTCAAAGGATTAACGGTCTGGTATCTGCTGCGCAAAACCTATGAAATTAAGCCTGATGAGATGTTCCTGTTTCACGCGGCCGCTGGCGGCGTGGGGCTGATAGCCTGTCAGTGGGCGAAAGCGCTGGGGGCGAAACTTATCGGTACCGTCGGCAGCTCGCAGAAAGCGCAGCGCGCCAAAGAGGCGGGCGCCTGGCAGGTGATTAACTATCGCGAGGAGTCTATCGTGGAGCGGCTCAAGGCGCTCACCGACGGTAAGAAAGTGGCCGTCGTCTACGACTCGGTGGGGAAAGATACCTGGGAGGCCTCTCTGGACTGCCTGCAGCGCCGCGGCCTGATGGTCAGCTTTGGTAACTCCTCCGGTCCGGTGACCGGCGTTAATCTGGGGATCCTGAATCAAAAAGGCTCCCTGTACGTCACTCGCCCATCGCTGCAGGGCTATATCACCAACCGGGAAGAACTGGAGGAAGCCTGCAGTGAATTGTTTTCGCTGATCGCCAGCGGGGTGATTAAAGTGGACGTGGCTGAAAGTCAGATCTATCCGCTGAGCGAAGCGCGGCGGGCGCATGAAGTTCTGGAGAGCCGGGTGACGCAGGGTTCGAGTTTGCTGCTGCCATAAGTTGGCAGAAGGGGCAAAAGTTTAGGGCTTCCACCTGGGAAGCCCTTACTTTTTTTAGTTCGGCTGTATGTAGGGTACAGCGCGATGAATTCGTTAACGCGCTAATAGTGACAGATTTGCGCAGCAATGCCTACGCGGTTGTCTGCAAAATTGTTCAGGTTGTGACGCACCCCTCAATACCTTAGTAACGCCAACGGTTATTGTCGCGAAAAGCATTTCCGTTCGGGGATTTCAGCGCCCGAATAACCCACACCACCGCCACCGCCAGCAGCAGCCACGGCAGTAATTTGATCATCAAGGCGAACAACCCGCCGACGAACATCAGCGCCGTCGCCACCACGATTGCCGCGATAATCCCCAGCAGCGATACGCCGGTGACCAGCAGCATGACAAAAAATCCAATGACAAATAGCAGTTCCAGCATGGTTCTCTCCCCAAAAAATGAATACTTCACTCTGCAGGTATTACAAAAAGCATGCCAAACATAAGCACTTGACTTTAAAACAAAACGCCCCGCGTCAGTGCGCGAGGCGTGGTCAATTTCACCAGGTTTTGGTCAGAAATTAACGTTTATCGGCCACCAGCTTCAGCGCATGCTCCAGCACCGCAATATCGGCGCCGGCTTTATGCGCATTTTCGCTCAGGTAGCGACGCCACTGGCGAGCGCCAGGGATCCCCTGAAACAGCCCCAGCATATGGCGGGTAATATGGCCCAGATAGGTGCCCTTGCTGAGCTCGCGCTCAATATAGGGGTACATGGCTCGCACCACCGCTACCGGATCGGCATCCGCGCCGGCGACGCCGAAAATTTCGCGGTCGACCGAGGCCAGAATGCCCGGGTTCTGATAGGCCTCACGCCCGACCATCACCCCATCCATATGCTCAAGCTGTACTCTGGCTTCGTCCAGCGATTTGATGCCGCCGTTGATCGCCATCGTAAGGTGGGGGAAATCGCGCTTCAGCTGCCAGACGCGGGGGTAATCCAGCGGCGGGATCTCGCGGTTCTCTTTCGGGCTCAGCCCGGAGAGCCAGGCTTTGCGGGCGTGAATAATAAACATCTCACACTCGCCCTTGCCGGAGACCGTCTCAATGAAATCGCACAGAAACTCATAGCTATCCTGGTCGTCGATACCGATACGGGTTTTTACCGTGACCGGAATCGACACCACATCGCGCATCGCCTTGATACAGTCGGCCACCAGCTGCGCATTGCCCATCAGGCAAGCGCCAAACATCCCGTTCTGCACGCGGTCGGAGGGGCAGCCGACGTTGAGGTTGATCTCATCATAGCCGCGCGCCTCGGCCAGCTTTGCGCACTGCGCCAGGGCCTGGGGATCGCTGCCGCCGAGCTGCAGAGCAACCGGGTGCTCTTCTTCGCTATAGGCCAGATAGTCCCCTTTGCCGTGAATAATCGCCCCGGTGGTCACCATTTCGGTATACAGCAGCGTATGCCGCGACAGCAGCCGCAGGAAGTAGCGGCAGTGTCGGTCGGTCCAGTCGAGCATCGGCGCGATGGAGAAGCGGTGAGCAGGGAAAACAGGTGACGTTGATTCAGGCATCATGGCGAATAAATAAGCATCCGGGTAAAAAGGGGCGCTACTATAGCATAAAGATACACCACAGGCGCATAGTGCGCCGCGCTTCGCCCCTCACCTGAAATGATTACTTTTTCCGCGGCTTGCCGTCGTGTGGACCGAAGAACTGCGGCGGATGGTCAACCCAACGATCCTGGCGCGTCGCGGCATAGCCGGGATTGAGCGGGTAATAAATGCGGTTGTACTTCTTGTTGGCCTCGCCCACCACCAGCAGACGAACTTCCTGCTCGGTGTTATTGAGAAAGGTGTGGCAGATGCCGGTACCAGCGGGAAAACCCACGCTGTCGCCGGGCTCCAGCTTCCAGAGATAGCCGTTTATCCACACTTCCGGATAGCCCTCCAGCACGTAGATGAACTCTTCCTCATCGCTCTCCGCGTGTGGATAAGAGGTGCGCCGCCCGGGCGGCAGCCGCTCGTGGTGGATCCCCAGCCGGTTGAGACGTAAACCTCGCCCCAGCGGCGCGCCGATTGAAAAACGCTCCGGGCTGTCGGGATAAGTAGCATCGTCGGGCCCTTCCAGTTCGCGCCAGTGGCGAATGCAATCAGGTCGTTTCATCGTTTTCTCCCGAAAATGAGACACTTCAGATATAGCATACCCAGGGTCGGGCGTGTTGTGATTAAATCGGACATGGTGGTTTTAGCGAGCGGCTAAGGCGTAGTCTGCTCGAGAATAAGCGGCCAGCGCTCGGGACGGGCGCCGGTGCCGACAACCTGAAGTATGACCCGTATCACCTGCCGGCTCTCGGTGTTTTCTGAGGAACGTGATAAAGTAACAGATTCAAATTCACGCAATCCGAGGATGCTCATGGATAAGACCCCTTCGCAAGAGATGTTAGCGCATGCTGAAAAGCTTTGCGCACAGCGCGGCGTACGCCTGACTCCACAGCGTCTGGAAGTGTTGCGCCTGATGAGCCTGCAGCAAGGGGCAATCAGCGCCTACGATCTGCTGGACTTGCTACGTGAGAAAGAGCCGCAGGCGAAGCCGCCGACGGTTTACCGTGCGCTGGAGTTTTTACTCGAGCAGGGTTTTGTCCATAAGGTAGAGTCAACCAATAGCTATGTGCTGTGCCATCTGTTCGACCAGCCGACCCATAGCTCGGCCATGTTTATCTGCGACCGCTGCGGCGTGGTAAAAGAAGAAGCGGCGGAAGGGGTGGAAGATATCATGCATACGCTGGCGGCCCGCATGGGGTTTGCCCTGCGCCACAATGTGATAGAAGCTCACGGGCTTTGCGCGGGCTGCGTGGAAGTCGAAGCCTGCAGCACCCCGGGACATTGCCAGCACGATCATACTATTCAGCTCAAAAAGAAAGCCCGCTGAGCGGCTGCCGCAGCGGGAAAAAGGGTTAACGGCGCGTCCCTGCGCCATTCAGACAGGCACTAACACAAATGCTTCATTCTTCGGATCAAGGAACGCTACCAGCGATAGTCGTTCTTATGCTCCCAGTCTGAGACTTCTTTCTCAGCCTGATCTTTCTCATAACCGTAACGCTCCTGAATTTTGCCGACCAGCTGGTCGCGCTTCCCTTCGATTACGGTCATATCATCATCGGTAAGTTTGCCCCACTGTTCCTTGGCTTTACCTTTAAACTGTTTCCAGTTACCGCCGATTTCGTCTTTATTCATAATAACGTCCTCATCATTCGGTGGGTTTACAGCCCGTTTTGTGCCGGACATGGTATTAACTATAGATGAGAATGCTGGCGTCGATTCGTTATTCGGAATTTTTAACCATCGCACCGCGGGATAACGCGAAGAGGATGTTCCCGGCCTGCGCCACGCTGAGCCGGGCTATTGAATCGCCCTGTAAACGTAGCGCGACCGGGGAAGGTCACGGCTAGCGGCAATGACGGGAGATGACTAACTAAACCATGTGCCGCGTCGCCAGTGACGACGCCAGATCAGCGCCAGCGACAGGCCGCGCAGGGCGAGGAACACCGCCAGCGCCAGCCACAGACCATGGTTGCCAAGCACCGGTAGCGTAAGCAGCGTCACGGCAAACCCCGCCGCGGCGACCGCCATACTGTTCCTCATCTCAGCGCCGCGCGTCGCGCCGATAAACATGCCGTCCAGCAGATAGCACCAGACGCCGACCACCGGCAGGATCGTCTGCCAGATCAGATAGCGATCGGCCAGCTGCTGCAGGGAAGGCAGTGAGGTTAACAACGCGATAATGTACTGCCCCGCCAGGCTGTAAATCAGGGCAAACGCCAGCGCCACCATGCCGGACTGCCGGCAGGCCGCCCGCCACACCTCCAGCAACTGGCTACCGTCGCGCGCGCCGTAAGCCTGGCCGGAGTGAGCCTCCACGGCATAGGCAAAGCCATCCAGCGCGTAGGCGGTAAAGGTCAGCATGGTCATCAGTACGGCGTTAACCGCCACGATGTCGCTGCCCAGACGGGCGCCGAATACGGTCAGCGCGCCAAAGCACAGCTGCAGCAGCAGAGAGCGCAGCATGATGTCCCGATTCAACGCCAATAAACGGCGCAGATCCCCGCGCCAGGCGTTTTTCAGCATCGCCAGCGACACGCCGCGCAGCGTCAGCACCCGCTTCGCCATCAGCAGGCCAATAATGAGGGTGGCGTACTCCGCGGTGACCGTGGCCAGCGCCGCTCCCTGGACGTTCATCCGCAGGCCCATCACCAGCCACAGATCGAGCACAATATTCAACAGATTACCCACCACCAGCAGAATAACCGGCGCCCGGGCGTACTGGACGCCCAGCAGCCAGCCGAGCAGCACCAGGTTGGCCAGCGAGGCGGGGGCGCTGAGCCAGCGAATTTCGAGAAACCGTCTCGCCTGCTCAAGCACCGCCTCGCTGCCGCCGACAATATGCAGAGCGAGGTCAATTAGCGGCAGGCGAAGCAGGATAATCAGCACCCCGGCGCCCAGCGCCAGGGCCAGCGGCTGCACCAGCGCCCGCGCCAGGCGCTGCGGATCTTTAGCGCCCCAGGCCTGAGCGGTGAGCCCGGTGGTGCTCATGCGCAGGAACAGCAGCAGCATGAAGAGGAAACTGGTGGCCGTCGCCCCGACCGCTACGCCGCCGAGGTATACCGGGCTGTCCAGGTGGCCGATCACCGCCGTATCCACCAGCCCCAGCAGCGGGACGGTGATGTTGGAGAAAATCATAGGGAGGGCAAGACGCCACAGCGCTTTATCGGCAGCGTTGAGCAGCATGTTTGAGGACCTGATTGAGGAAAAACGTCGCAGCGTCACGCAACAGATGACGCTGCGCAGAGGCAGGCGCTACAGCCATTCTCCATTACGGATCACGCCAACGGCCAGACCCTCAATGGTAAAACTCTGCTGGCGCAGATCGACGACGATCGGGGAAAACTCGCTGTTTTCCGGCAACAGTTCAACGACATTGCCCTGCTTTTTCAGACGCTTCACCGTCACTTCTTCATCGATACGCGCGACAACCACCTGGCCGTTACGCACATCCTGGGTTTTGTGGACCGCCAGCAAATCGCCATCCAGAATACCGATGTCTTTCATCGACATCCCACTGACGCGCAGCAGGAAATCGGCGTTGGGCTTAAACATCGACGGGTCGACCTGATAGTGGCCTTCAATATGCTGCTGCGCCAGCAGCGGCTCACCGGCGGCGACGCGGCCGATCAGCGGCAGGCCTTGCTCTTCTTCCGTCAGCAGGCGAATACCGCGAGAAGCGCCGGAGACGATCTCGATCGCGCCTTTACGCGCCAGCGCTTTCAGGTGTTCTTCCGCCGCGTTTGGGGAACGGAACCCCAAGCGCTGAGCAATTTCCGCACGCGTCGGCGGCATGCCCGTCTGGCTGATATGATCCCTAATGAGATCAAACACCTCTTGCTGCCTGGTCGTTAACGCTTTCATTCCGCCCCCTGGGTGTATATACAGTTATGCTGTGAGTATATACAGCTAACGGTGATTTTGGAACCACATGGCACACAAAAATCGGCGGATTGTTCATATTTTGCGAGGGTTAGCGAAGAACGTTAGTGATAATGGCTCCACAGCAGCGTTCCCCAGGTGATCAGCGCGATGATAATCGCCAGCAGAACCGCCGCCGACCCCATATCTTTGGCGCGCCCTGAAAGCTCGTGAAAATCCGAGCCGATACGGTCCACAACCGCTTCAATCGCGCTGTTGAGAATTTCGACTATCATCACTAGCAGGACCGAGCCAATCAGCAATACGCGGGTGATGGCGTCGACGTCCAGCCAGCAGGCTACCGCGACGGCCACGATAGCGGCGACGCCTTCCTGACGAAACGCAGCCTCGTTGATCCACGCCGCGCGAAATCCTTTCCAGGAGTAACCTGCCGCCTTAATGATCCGGGTTAACCCGGTGGTATTATTGGCCATCACAAAACCTTTTTACGTAAATGACGTCGATGAGTGTGCGCGTTTGCCGCGTGGTAACGGAAATTTTGCCCACTTTCTGTTATTCTTGCCGCGCATTTGCATGATTAACCAGAGGCTTCACATCGTTTATGTCCGGCTGGCAACGAATTTACTATAAATTACTGAATTTACCATTACAGGTGCTGGTAAAAAGCAAGTCTATTCCGGCAGAGCCTGCCCAGGAATTAGGACTCGATACCTCGCGTCCGGTCATGTACGTCCTGCCCTATAATTCGAAGGCGGACCTGCTGACGCTGCGCGCCCAATGCCTGGCGCATGATTTACCTGACCCGCTTGAACCGCTGGAAATCGACGGCGCCCTGCTGCCGCGTTACGTATTCATCCACGGTGGGCCGCGCGTATTTACTTATTACACGCCAAAAGAAGAGTCCATCAAGCTGTTCCACGATTACCTCGATCTGCACCGCAACCATCCGGACCTCGATGTGCAAATGGTGCCGGTTTCGGTCATGTTCGGCCGTTCGCCGGGTCGCGAGAAAGGAGAAGTCAATCCGCCGCTGCGGATGCTGAACGGCATTCAGAAATTTTTCGCCGTCTCCTGGCTCGGCCGCGACAGCTTCGTGCGCTTCTCGCCGTCCGTTTCGCTGCGCCGCATGGCGGATGAGCACGGTACCGATAAGATCATCGCCCAGAAGCTGGCTCGCGTCGCTCGCATGCATTTTGCCCGCCAGCGGCTGGCCGCCGTTGGCCCGCGTCTGCCGGCCCGCCAGGATCTGTTTAATAAACTGCTGGCCTCGAAAGCGATTGCCCGCGCGGTGGAAGACGAAGCGCGCAGCAAGAAAATTTCGCACGAGAAGGCACAGCAGAACGCTATCGCGCTGATGGAAGAGATTGCGGCGAACTTCTCATACGAGATGATCCGCCTGACCGACCGCATTCTCGGCTTCACCTGGAACCGCCTGTACCAGGGCATCAACGTGCATAACGCCGAGCGCGTACGCCAGCTGGCGCACGACGGCCATGAAATTGTCTATGTCCCCTGCCACCGCAGCCACATGGACTATCTGCTGCTCTCCTACGTCCTGTACCATCAGGGGCTGGTCCCTCCGCATATCGCGGCGGGCATCAACCTAAACTTCTGGCCGGCCGGGCCGATCTTCCGCCGCCTCGGCGCCTTCTTTATTCGCCGCACCTTTAAGGGCAACAAACTCTATTCCACCGTGTTCCGCGAATACCTTGGCGAACTGTTCAGCCGCGGCTATTCCGTGGAGTATTTCGTCGAAGGCGGCCGCTCCCGTACCGGCCGCCTGCTCGATCCGAAGACCGGTACGCTGTCGATGACCATCCAGGCGATGCTGCGCGGCGGAACCCGACCGATCACCCTGGTGCCGATTTACATCGGCTATGAGCACGTGATGGAGGTAGGAACCTACGCCAAAGAGCTGCGCGGCGCCACTAAAGAGAAAGAGAGTCTGCCGCAGATGGTGCGCGGTTTAAGCAAGCTGCGCAACCTGGGCCAGGGTTACGTTAACTTCGGCGAACCGCTGCCGCTGATGACCTATCTTAACCAGCATGTGCCGGATTGGCGGGAAGCGATCGACCCGATCGAAGCGGTTCGCCCCTCCTGGCTGACGCCGACGGTGAATAGCATCGCCGCTGACCTGATGGTGCGCATCAATAACGCCGGCGCGGCCAACGCCATGAACCTGTGCTGTACGGCGCTACTGGCCTCCCGCCAGCGTTCGCTGACCCGTGAGCAGCTCACCCAGCAGTTAGAGTGCTACCTCGCGCTGCTGCGCAATGTGCCCTATTCTCCGGATGCGACCGCCCCATCCGCTTCGGCCAGCGAGCTCATCGATCATGCACTGCAGATGAACAAGTTCGAAGTGGAGAAGGACACCATTGGCGACATCATCATCCTGCCGCGCGAGCAGGCGGTGCTGATGACCTACTATCGCAACAATATCGCCCATATGCTGGTGATGCCGTCGCTGTTAGCCGCTCTGGTGACTCAGCATCGTCATCTCAGCCGCGCCGAAGTGCTGCGTCATGTGGAAACACTCTATCCGTTCCTCAAGGCCGAGCTGTTCCTGCGCTGGGAAAAAGCGGAGCTGGCCGGAGTGGTGGATGCGCTGATTGCCGAGATGCTGCGTCAGGAGCTGATCGTCGTCGATGGCGATGTCATGAGCCTCAACCCGTCGCACTCTCGCTCCCTGCAGCTGCTGGCCGCTGGCGCCCGCGAGACGCTGCAGCGCTATGCCATCACCTTCTGGCTGCTGAGCGCTAACCCGGCGATCAACCGCAGCTCGCTGGAAAAAGAGAGTCGCACCGTGGCCCAGCGTCTGTCGGTGCTACACGGCATCAATGCGCCGGAGTTCTTCGACAAAGCGGTGTTCAGCACCCTGGTGTTGACCCTGCGCGATGAAGGCTATATCAGCGACACCGGCGACGCCGAGCCGGAAGAGACCCTGAAGGTTTATCGGATGCTGGCGGATTTGATTACGTCGGATGTCCGACTGACCATTGAGAGCGTCACGCAGGACGACGCGTAACGCGGCGTTTGCTGCCCCCCGGAATGCCGGGGGGCAGCGGACAGGAGGTTACAGGTAGCTCATCGCCAGGCCGAGGAACAGCACCAGCCCGACGTAGTTATTGTTCATAAACGCTTTGAAGCAGCTATCGCGGTCGCGATTGAAGATAAGCTTCTGCTGCCAGCCAAACAGACCCGCCGCCACGAACAGCGACCAGTAATATTCCCAGCCCAGCCCATTCAGCCAACCCACCGCGCCCATCAGCGCCAGCACGGCCACCTGCAGGATACCGATAATCAGACGATCGTTTTCGCCAAACAGGATCGCCGTCGACTTGATGCCGATCTTAACGTCGTCATCGCGATCCACCATCGCATACTGGGTATCGTAGGCCACCGCCCACAGAATATTGGCGAGGAACATCAGCCAGCAGCTCAGCGGCAGCGATTCGCTGACGGCCGAGAAGGCCATCGGGATCGACCAGCCAAAGGCCGCGCCCAGCACCACCTGCGGCAGATGAGTGTAGCGCTTCATAAACGGATAGATCCACGCCAGCGCCAGCGCCGCCACCGACAGCAGAATGGTCATGGTGTTGAGGGTGAGCACCAACAGGAAAGAGAGCAGCACCAGCACGATAAACAGCGTTCGCGCCTCTTTCTCGGTAACATCGCCGCTCGGCAGCGGACGGCGGGCGGTACGCTTTACGTGACCATCAAATTTTCGGTCGGCATAGTCATTCACCACGCAGCCGGCGGCGCGCATCAGCCAGACGCCGGCGACGAATACCGCCAGGATCCACAGCGGCGGGACGCCCGGCGAGGCCACCCATAGCGCCCACAGCGTCGGCCACAGCAGCAGCAAAGCGCCGATCGGTTTGTCAGTGCGCATCAGGCGATGAAACGCCAACAGCTTATTCTGCGACAGACTCCACTCCATTTTTTCTTCCTCTTAGTACAACGGCGACGCAGGCAAAAAAAGCTCGGTCAGCAGCAGGGGTTTGCCGCTCAGCCGCAGGCGGGAACGACGCCCCCACAGCGCTGCATCGCGACCAATTTCAATAAAATCGCGGGTTAATGTCGACGACGTAAACAGGTATCGGCCCAGCGGAGTTTGCCCGAGCTGCTGTAGCGCCAGCTCCGGACCACACAGCGTCGACTCCGGCGCCACCGTGCGCCCGGCCAGCCAGGGCTCGCCATCGGCATTGAGTATAATCTCCCGCAGCCAGTAGCGCGGCTCGTCGGGCAGCAGCGCCGCTTCGTCAGTCAGCGCGTCACGGCCGATATACCCTTCGTTAACCAGGGTCACGGTGACCTGCTTTCCTTGTTGTTCAAAGCGCTGGGTCATTGAGTCCTCCAGCAGCAGCCAGTCACTTAGCGGCGGTGGCAGGGATGGCATAACGGCAAAATAGCGCAGCGCACGCAGTCGCGTAAGCGCAGGATGGGACATGCCTGATTCTCCGGTACATAACGTGAAAGCATTGTATCGCAGAATAGGCGGTTGGTGGCGGGCAAACGTCAATATACGATCATTCACGCAACAGCCATGCAACAGGCTGCCGCGCGTGCAAAAAAAGGTGCATCCCGGAGGATGCACCTAAAGGCTGTGCCTAAACATCAGCATTGTGGGGAGACGATTACCCCTTGCCTTTTACACTGCTGATAAAGGTGGAACGAGCGGATTTCGAGCCGAGGCGCTCAGCTTCGTTCATCAATTTCAGGGCTTTGTCGATGTCACCTTGTTTCACCGCCTGCTTAATACCATTGTTGAAGTAGGTTTCGGTATCGCTGAGCATCGGTTCGCTTTTGGCGGCCGGCGCCGCGGCGGCGGCTGGCGCGGCTACCGGCGCCGCGGTGTTGCCGACGGTTACCGGACCCGGGCCGGAGGAGCCGAACAGCGGCCCTACCAGCACGCTGGAAGTGCTATTAGTTTTCACTTTCAGCTTCAGCACGCCATCGGTGGTATGTTTAGCGATCGGATCCGGGATATCCGGGGCCGCATTGCCGGCGCCTTTGGCATAGGCTTTCGCCGGATCCAGCAGGGTCGTGGTCTGCTGGAGATCTTTTTCAGTGGTAAACACCAGCACATAGAGCTTTTGCTGGCCCAGCGCCGGGGTCAGGCGCATCACGCCGCCCAGGCGGTCAGCGGTCATCACGCCCGGCTGCTGATAGGTAAAGTAATTGCTGGGGAAGAACGCCGCGGGCGTCATGTTCTGGTCGAGAATCAGCACGTTCGGCGCAAAAATCTGCTTATGTTTGTTCAGTTCGCTGTCGAGCGTCAGGGTCAGCTCACCGATATTGGCCGGCACGCTCCAGGCGGCGACCGGTCCGACGATCCCCGGGACATCCAGGCGTTGACCGCCGGTGGTTAAATCAACGCTCTGCGTCTTTGATTGATCGGCAGGCGTCCAGATCAGCTGCTGCAGCGCGCTGGCTGGAATAGCCGGCGCGGCGCTGGTGTTCTGCGGTACAAAGTTAACATCGGCAAGGCTCATCCCCGGCACGCATGCCAACATCCCTGCGGATAAACACAGAGCGACGAGAGTTTTCTTCATTTTCATTCTTCTCACCTTGGATAGCATCGGTTTAGCGGTAGCCAGGCAATAGCGCGCTAACCCTGAATAATCAGGAGGGGCTGACGCCCCTCCCAGGTTACACCCGTCCTGCGGACGGTATTACCACCACACTTCCATCTGGGCACCGAAGGTAACTTCGCTGTCGTCACCGCGGCTGGAGGTGAAAGCGCCGCTTCCGCTGCTGTCTTTCGTCTGCAGACCGGAGGTGTTGCTGTAGCCCCAGTTTTCATCCCACTTCGCGTAGGTTGCGAAGATACGGATAGCCGGACGAGACCAGACGCTGTTGCCTGCCTGCCACTGTTGAGCCAGAGTAATTTTGTACTGGTTGTTGTTTTCGCTGGTACGCTGGGATTTCACGTTGTCGTAACCGATTTCCAGCTGGGTGCTCATGATCGGCGTCCATTTGTACATCGGACGGACACCCACGGTGTACCAGGTAGAACCGTTCTTGCTGTCCAGATCCACGTCCTGGTACATTGCCACGTACATCAGGCCCCAGTCATCGTTGAAGTCCATCGCGCCGTGATCCAGAACGCGGATCATGCTGCCGTTGTTATCGATGCTGGTCCCCTGAGAGTGGCCGCTGTTCCAGGAGGTCATTGCGTCAGTGGCGTACTGAACCACAAACTTGTTGAAGCCGCCCCAGATAGACTGAGTATGTTCACCGGTCCACATCCAGCCGTCTTTCGACGCGCCGTCTTCCAGGCGATAGTCATCCTGCGGGTTAGCACGGCCGTAATCGACCCCTAACTCCAGCACGCCGCCCGGGTTGGTTTCCAGACCCGCCAGACGGATATCAAAGACGTCGTTGGCAGTTTTCGCAGCATATTTTTTGGTGTCATCGCTGGAGAAAGTATAAGAGCCGCCGCTTTCTGAGTTACGGGTAGCGGCCAGAGAGAGCTTACCGAAGCCAAGGTCAACGTTTTCCAGACCTGCACCCGGGCCGGAGATATCCCAGTAGTAGAAGTCGATCATGTGAACGTCATGACGCTGATAGAAGCGTTTACCCGCCCACAGCGTGGAGCCCGGCAGCCAGTCGATCAGGTTTTTACCCTGGATGTTGGCTTCACGGAACGCCGGAGAGGTGCTTTCCCAGTCATCTTCCTGATTCACGGAATAGGCAACGTTAGTATCGAAATAAAAACTCTTATCCCCTTCCTTCCACAGCTCCTGGCCCAGCTTCAGTTCCGCATAGGTTTCACATTCGTTACCAAGACGGTATTTACTTTGAGCGCCGGTCGCTTTGAAGCACTGTTGCTCGCCGCCGCTGCCGGTCCAGCCAATGCCGGAACGCGCGTAGCCATGGAAATCGACAGCCAGCGCCTGAGCAGACATCACGCCTGCTGCGACGGCGACCGCCAGAGGAAGTTTGCGCAGAGTAATCATCATTCTATCTCCTGAGATCATTGCTTTTCTTTGCACGCTTCGCCGGTATATCGCCAGCCGGGTTCGCGCTTTTTTAATGGGAAGCCTTACACGCCCGGCTCTTTATGCAGCCGACGACAAGCGGTGCCATCCTCACGGAATAAATGGCAACGTTCTGGCGGCAAACCGATAGCGAATGTGGCTCCCTCTTCTACCAACACCACGTCGTTCTGGCGGTAAACCAGGTTCTGACGGATGGCGGGGATCTGGATATGAATTTGCGTTTCGTGACCGAGCTGTTCGACGACCTGGACCTCGCCTTCAAGGGTTACATCGGCGATATCGCTGGGCAGTAAATGCTCCGGTCGAATACCTAAGGACATATTGGCGCCCGCCTGCACGTTGGCGCTGTCCACCGGTAGCCAGATTTGCTGACGGTTCGGCAGTTCAACCTGCACCTGATCGATAGCCGTCGCGGTGACTTTGACCGGCAGGAAGTTCATCTTCGGTGAACCAATAAAGCCGGCAACGAAGCGGTCAGCCGGATAGTGATAGAGCTCCAGCGGTTTCCCAACCTGCGCCACACGGCCGGCGTCGAGGACCACGATCTTGTCGGCGAGGGTCATCGCTTCCACCTGATCGTGGGTGACATAGATCATGGTGCGGCCCAGTCGCTTATGCAGACGGGAGATTTCGATACGCATCTGGACGCGCAGGGCGGCATCGAGGTTGGAAAGCGGCTCATCCAGCAGGAAAACGCTTGGCTCTGCCACCAGCGTACGACCAATCGCCACGCGCTGGCGCTGACCGCCGGAGAGGGCTTTCGGTTTACGCTCCAGCAGATGGGCCAGCTGCAGCACTTCCGCAACCTGAGTCACCCGCTGGTTAATCAGATCTTTTTTCGCGCCGGCCAGCTTCAGGCCAAACGACATATTTTCCGCAACGGAAAGGTGGGGATAGAGTGCATAAGACTGGAATACCATCCCAACGCCGCGTTCTGCCGGTGGGATCTCGTTCATGCGGGTGTCACCGATAAACAGGTCCCCGCTGGTAATAGTTTCTAACCCGGCAATCATACGCAGCAGGGTAGATTTGCCACAGCCCGATGGCCCGACAAACACGACGAATTCCCCTTCGTGGATATCGAGATTGATATCTTTCGATACCACCACGTCACCCCAGGCTTTCGTTACATTTCGCAGCTGTACGCTCGCCATGCCCTTCTCCCTTCGTTACAACCTGTCACTAACAGTCACATTCAAGATGGGTCGACTATGCGGCATTCATTACGCAGGCAAATCCTCCACCCCCCGGCTTTTTTATGGGGGAGGAGATGGGAGGATGAGAGATTGGCTCTCGCCGCGGGGGATGGCGGGCGGAGCGTGATTTCGTGATGGAGGCGACAAAATTGGGCGCTTTTTTCTGTGCTCCAGGACGCAATACGGCCGTTTTTGCAATGGAGATCACACAACCAGCGGGTGGGGCGTAGACCTGGGGAGGATGGAAAGGGGTTGTTAAAAAAGGAAACTCATCATCGTTAAGCCACCGAAGTGTATCCACGAGTACAACACCAAAAAGGACGGGTATATGAAAATCAAAACTGGCGCTCGCATCCTCGCGCTGTCGGCACTGACCACGATGATGTTTTCCGCCTCTGCCCTCGCAAAAATTGAAGAAGGTAAGCTGGTTATCTGGATTAACGGCGACAAAGGCTACAACGGCCTCGCTGAAGTGGGTAAAAAGTTTGAAAAAGACACCGGCATTAAAGTTTCCGTAGAACACCCGGACAAGCTGGAAGAGAAATTCCCGCAGGTTGCGGCGACCGGCGACGGCCCGGACATCATCTTCTGGGCGCATGACCGTTTCGGCGGCTACGCGCAGTCGGGCCTGCTGGCGGAAATCACCCCGGACAAAGCGTTCCAGGACAAACTCTATCCGTTCACCTGGGATGCGGTTCGCTATAACGGCAAACTGATCGCCTACCCGATCGCAGTCGAAGCCCTGTCCCTGATTTACAACAAAGACCTGGTGCCGAACCCGCCGAAGACCTGGGAAGAGATCCCGGCGCTGGATAAAGAACTGAAAGCGAAAGGTAAGAGCGCGCTGATGTTCAACCTGCAGGAACCGTACTTCACCTGGCCGCTGATCGCTGCCGACGGCGGATACGCGTTCAAGTTTGAAAACGGCAAGTACGATGTGAAAGACGTCGGCGTGGACAGCGCAGGCGCGAAAGCGGGCCTGACCTTCCTGGTTGACCTGATCAAGAACAAGCACATGAATGCCGATACCGATTACTCCATCGCGGAAGCGGCCTTCAACAAAGGCGAAACCGCGATGACCATCAACGGTCCGTGGGCGTGGTCTAACATCGATAAGAGCAAGGTTAACTACGGCGTGACCCTGCTGCCAACCTTTAAAGGCAAACCATCGAAACCGTTCGTTGGCGTGCTGAGCGCGGGGATCAACGCCGCCAGCCCGAACAAAGAGCTGGCCAAAGAGTTCCTCGAAAACTACCTGATGACCGATCAGGGTCTGGAAGCCGTTAACAACGACAAACCGCTGGGTGCCGTGGCGCTGAAATCCTTCCAGGAAAAACTGGAAAAAGATCCGCGCATCGCTGCCACCATGGCGAACGCCCAGAAAGGCGAAATCATGCCTAACATCCCGCAGATGTCTGCCTTCTGGTATGCCGTTCGTACCGCGGTTATCAACGCCGCCAGCGGTCGCCAGACTGTCGATGCTGCGCTGAAAGATGCACAGAGCCGTATCACTAAGTAAGAAAACGGCGGGTGGCGCGTGCGCCTACCCGCCCTACCACTACGGCTCGGACCGTAGGTCAGGTAAGCGAAGCGCCACCTGACAAATCAGTTTTCACCGCTGTAGAGGATGATCCCCATGGATGCCGTTAAAAAGAGACACTGGTGGCAAAGCCCGCAACTCACATGGTCTGTGATTGGCTTACTGTGCCTGCTGGTGGGTTACCTTGTTGTTTTGATGTACGCCCAGGGGGAGTACCTGTTCGCCATCATGACGCTGATTTTAAGCTCAGTTGGCCTGTATATTTTCGCTAATCGCAAGGCTTATGCCTGGCGCTATGTTTATCCCGGCCTCGCCGGCATGGGCCTGTTTGTCCTGTTTCCGCTGATCTGCACTATCGCTATCGCGTTTACCAACTACAGCAGCACCAACCAGCTGACCTTTGAGCGTGCGCAGCAGGTGCTGATGGATCGTTCCTTCCAGGCCGGCAAAGCCTATAATTTCACGCTGATCCCGGCGGGTGACGAGTGGAAGCTGGCGCTGACCGACGGCGAAAGCGGTAAAAACTACCTTTCTGACGCCTTTAAATTTGGCGGCGAGCAGAAGCTGGCGTTAAAAGAAACCGACGCCCTGCCGGAAGGCGAGCGCGCCAACCTGCGCGTGATTACCCAGAATCGCACCGCGCTGAACCAGCTGACCGCTGTGCTGCCGGATGACAGCAAAGTCATCATGAGCTCCCTGCGCCAGTTCTCCGGTACCCAGCCTCTGTATACCCTCGGCGAAGACGGGGTACTGACCAACAATCAGACCCACGTTAAATACCGCCCGAACAACGACGTCGGCTTCTACCAGTCAATTAACGCCGACGGCAGCTGGGGCAATGAGAAGCTGAGCCCGGGCTACACTGTGACTATCGGCTGGGACAACTTTACCCGCGTCTTCCACGATGAAGGAATTCAGAAACCGTTCTTCGCGATCTTCGTCTGGACGGTGGTGTTCTCGGTGCTGACCGTGGTGCTGACCGTCGCGGTGGGGATGATCCTCGCCTGCCTGGTGCAGTGGGAAGCGCTGAAAGGCAAAGCGATTTATCGCGTCCTGCTGATTCTGCCGTACGCCGTACCGTCGTTTATTTCGATTCTGATTTTCAAAGGGCTGTTCAACCAGAGCTTTGGTGAAATCAACATGATGCTCAGCACGCTGTTCGGCATTAAGCCGGCCTGGTTTAGCGACCCGACCACCGCGCGCACCATGATCATCATCGTCAACACCTGGCTGGGCTACCCGTACATGATGATCCTGTGCATGGGGCTGCTGAAGGCGATTCCGGACGATCTGTACGAAGCGTCGGCAATGGATGGCGCCGGCCCGTTCCAGAACTTCTTTAAAATTACCTTCCCGCTGCTGATTAAGCCGCTAACGCCGCTGATGATCGCCAGCTTCGCCTTTAACTTTAACAACTTCGTCCTGATTCAATTGTTGACCAACGGCGGTCCGGACCGTCTCGGCACCACCACCCCGGCCGGTTATACCGACCTGCTGGTGAGCTACACCTATCGCATCGCCTTTGAAGGCGGCGGCGGTCAGGACTTCGGCCTGGCGGCGGCTATCGCAACGCTTATCTTCCTGCTGGTTGGCGCGTTAGCGATTGTGAATCTGAAAGCCACGCGCATGAAGTTTGATTAAGGGAGATAACGATAATGGCTATGGTCCAACCCAAATCGCAGAAGCTACGTTTATTTACCACGCATCTCCTGCTACTGATTTTTATCGCCGCGATTATGTTTCCGCTGCTGATGGTTATCGCCATCTCGCTGCGCGAGGGTAACTTCGCCACCGGCAGCCTGATCCCGGATACCATCTCCTGGGAGCACTGGCGTCTGGCGTTAGGCTTCAGCGTCGAACACGCCGATGGCCGCGTCACGCCGCCGCCGTTCCCGGTCCTGCTGTGGCTGTGGAACTCGATTAAGGTCGCCGGGATCACCGCGATCGGTATCGTCGCTCTCTCCACCACCTGCGCCTACGCTTTCGCCCGTATGCGCTTCCCGGGGAAAGCGACCCTGCTGAAAGGGATGCTGATTTTCCAGATGTTCCCGGCGGTGCTGTCGCTGGTTGCCCTGTACGCGTTGTTTGACCGCCTGGGCCAGTACATCCCGTTCGTCGGCCTCAACACCCACGGCGGCGTCATCTTTGCCTACATGGGCGGTATCGCGCTGCACGTCTGGACGATTAAAGGCTACTTCGAAACCATCGATGGCTCGCTGGAAGAAGCGGCGGCGCTGGATGGCGCGACCCCATGGCAGGCTTTCCGCCTCGTGCTGCTGCCGCTGTCGGTGCCGATTCTGGCAGTCGTGTTTATTCTGTCGTTCATCGCGGCCATCACCGAAGTGCCGGTCGCCTCGCTGCTGCTGCGCGATGTGAACAGCTATACCCTGGCGGTAGGTATGCAACAGTATCTCAACCCGCAGAACTATCTGTGGGGCGACTTTGCCGCCGCGGCGGTGCTCTCCGCCATTCCGATCACGGTTGTCTTCCTGCTGGCGCAGCGCTGGCTGGTTAATGGCCTGACGGCGGGTGGGGTGAAAGGTTAATTTTTTTGTAACACCGGCCCCAAATTTCAGAGGAGGGCCGACGGTCTAGCCGCAATACACGACCCCAACCGGGTATTGTCGCCGTCGCCCTCAGCTGAAAAAGTAAGGTCAATGCCACTGCTATCCTCAACTGGACCCTACATAAATTCTATTTGTGACTGTTGGTCAGCGGCCCTGGAGGCCGCTTTTTTTTATTCGCGTTTCAGGCGATTGGAGTTACACAGCCAGAGCGTAATCACCAGGATCAGGATCGCCGCGGAGTAAATGAGCACCGCCAGCGGCGACTCATGATCGACGATAATAAGCCGCACAATTGCGGTAATACCGATATAGACGAAATAGCGCAGTGGAAAGTGAAAACCGGATTCAAAATATTTAACAATCAGCGCGATAAACTCAAAGTAGAGAAAATAGACCACCAGCCCTTCGACCAGCTTGTACTTACTCACCGGCTCCGGCGTAAACAGTACGTGCGCCAGATGCAGGGTCTCCTTTCCCAGGAACACCACCAGAATAATTCCCAGGCACAGCAGTGCCAGATTCAGCACGGCCTGCATGGCCTTCGCAACGAAATTAACCAGCGGACGATATACCGACGGCATAGTAACACCTCAAATGCATGAACGTTGTCGATCTGTATAGCGCAAAAGTGTGATCCAGATCTACCTATGATTCCTTCGTCTTACGCTATCTCCGGGCTATTGATTCGAAAAGTACGAACAAGAGAAAATTGTCCTTCCAGCAACGCTGTGAGCAGATTAACAAAATCATCCGTTACGCTTAGAACGAATCAGCCCAACTAACTGAAATATAAAAAGTTTACTTTTTGAAACAGGTGTATCTTAAAACCTCCCGTAAGATAAAATTTTTCTCCATACCACAGTCTTTTTATGGTTATTAGGGTAAGTTTTTTCTTATCTTTTGTCTTAGCATTATCGCAGCTGAATAAAATTTAATTTTGGACATTAAATCATTATGAACAACGATAACGCTTCCCTGTACGTAAAATGGCTCAAACAAGAGGTCGCCCCGGCTTTAGGTTGTACTGAACCCGTCGCTATTTCCTTCGCGGCCGCCTACGCCGCACAATATCTGGATCAGCCTTGCACTAAAATTAGCGGTTTTATTTCCGCCAATCTTTATAAAAACGCGATGGGCGTCACCATACCCGGCACCACCGTTTGCGGTGTACCGCTGGCAGCCGCAATTGGCGCATTTGGCGGCGACCCGCAAAAGGGATTAAAAACGCTGGAAGATATCACTCCGCGACACGTTGAAATGGCGCAGAAGCTGATCGCCAATAACGCCGTTGATATTGCCGTCGAAGAGACCCCGGATTTTATCCATCTCGATTTAACCCTCTCTGCTGGCGAGAATTGCTGTCGTGTCGTGGTCAAAGGAACCCACACCAACGTGGTCGAACTTTATATTAATGGCCAGCCGCAGCCATTAAGCGAAAAACAGAATACGCGCACCCAGCGCGAAACGCTGCCCACTTTCTCGCTACAACAGGCTTACGAATTTATTAATCGCGTCGACTTTAATGATATTCGCTTTATTCTCGACGCCGCGCGCTTAAACTCCGCGCTGGCGGCAGAAGGCAAAACAAAAAATATGGCCTGAACATTAACGGTACCTTTTCTGACGCAGTGAAAAACGGCCTGATGAGCAACGATCTGTTAAGCAAGGTGATCATCAACACCGTCGCCGCTTCAGATGCCCGCATGGGCGGCGCGCCGGTGGTAGCGATGTCAAACTTCGGCTCAGGCAATCAGGGCATTACAGCAACCATGCCGGTAGTGGTGGTTGCAGAGCATCTTGGCGTCGATGAAGAGACCCTGGCTCGCGCTTTGTCTCTCTCTCATCTCACCGCCATCTCAATTCATTCTCGTTATACGCGCTTATCTGCGCTATGCGCAGCCTCAACCGCCGCTATGGGCGCCGCCGCCGGTATGGCATGGCTGTTTACCCGCGATATCAACACCATTAATACCGCAATTATTAATATGGTCAGCGATATTACCGGCATGATTTGTGATGGCGCTTCCAACAGCTGCGCGATGAAAGTCTCGTCAGTGGTCTCCAGCGCCTTTAAGGCGGTACTAATGGCAATGCAAAATAGCTGCGCTGGCGCCAATGACGGTATTGTCTGCGCCGATGTCGAGCAGACTATTAATAACCTGTGCCGTCTGGTGATTAAACCAATGACTCTCACCGATAAAGAAATTATCAGCATTATGGTCGCTAAATAATACCATTTCACGGGCCTGAAAGAGCAGGCCCCGATTAACGTACTCTACCCACACTATTATTTATAAATTAGCAGGTATAGCAGATGAATAAAAAAGTCATCTTCCGCGGCGCCAGCGCTATTATGCCCCTATGCATCGGCGACTTTCCATTTTCATTTATTGTCGGCGCATTAAGCGTTAGCGCGGGCATGAGCGTCTGGCAGAGTACGGCGTGGTCGGCGATCGTCATTGCCGGCTCGGCGCAAATGCTGGCACTGAATATGTTAAAAACCGGCGCCACGCTCGGCGTGATTATTTTCACCACATTAATTATCAATCTTCGCCACGTGCTGTATAGCGCCTCTATTTCCGGCACCGTGCGCGAAGCTTCATTCTTTAAAAAATGCTTTATGTCCTATGCGCTCACCGACGAGGTGTATGCCACCACCGTCAAAGAGATGGAAGGAAATAAAAAGGAAAAATATCTGTTTTATGGTTCGGCGATGATTACCTTCTGGGCGATTTGGGTGCTGGCTGATTTTCTTGGCGCGCTGGTCGGCGCCTCGTTTCCCCACATTGAGAAATACGGTCTCGATTTCGCCATGGTCGCCGCCTTTATCGCCATCGTGGTGCCGCAAATTAAAAGCCAGGCCTGCACCGTCGCCGCGGTTGTAGCCGCCGTTTCCGGCGTGCTGTTAGTGGTCCTACCCTATTCGCTGGGTATCGTCGTCGCCTCAGTGCTTGGCGTCCTCGCCGGCCTGTGCGTCGACCTGGCGGAAGAGCGCAAGCAGATGGCAAAAACCGAATCCGATATGCCGTTAGTGGAGGCGATGGAAAATGAGTAATAGCTATTTTATCGCCCTGACGCTGGGCATGGCCGCGGTGACTTTTCTCATCCGTTTCTCGTTTATCGGCCTGGCCGGCAAGATCCAGATGTCCGAGCGGGTGACCAAAACGCTACGCTTCGTGCCGGTCACTGTTCTGCCGGCCATCATCACCATTCAGATCCTGAGCGTGAATTCCAGCATGGAGTTCGACTTAAAAAATCCGAAGGTGATCGCCGCCATCATCTGCACGCTCGCCAGCTTCCGTTTAGGCCTGGTGTGGGTGGTAGTGAGCGGCGTCGGCTCGCTGGTGTTGTTAAATTATTTTATGTAACCGTTTGAAGGATAAACCGTATGATTATTACCACCGCTGACGCGCCTGCCGCTATCGGCCCGTACGTGCAGGGCGTCAATCTCGGCGCGATGACCATCACCTCCGGTCAGCTGCCGATTAATCCGCTGGACGGCACCATGCCAGGCGATATCGCCGAACAGGCGCGGCAATCACTGGAGAACGTGAAAGCCATCGTCGAAGCCGCCGGACTCACGGTCGGGCAGATCGTTAAAACTACGGTGTTTGTCAAAGACCTGGCGGATTTTGCCGCCATCAATGCCGCCTACGAGGCCTTCTTTATCGAACACCAGGCGGCCTTTCCGGCGCGCTCCTGTGTGGAGGTAGCAAGGTTACCGAAAGATGCCGGCGTCGAAATCGAAGCGATCGCTTTCGCCCGCTAACCCCCAGGCTGGAGGGAGCGCCTCCAGCCTTCTCCCACCGATTTTTGTCGTTCCACATTGTTCACTTTACAGGCAATATAGCCGCAGAACGACGCGAGGAACGCAGCATGTTAACTATTCGACAGGCATGTCCCGAGGACGCGCCCCAGCTTAGCGCGATGGGCTATGCCAGCTATCATCACCACTTTGCTCATCTCTGGCGCGATGCCGATGAACTGGCGTTATTTCTTAAGCAAGAATATGCCGAAGATGCGCTACGTCGGAGTCTTGCGGATGCGACCCAACACTGGCTCATCGCCGAAGCCCCCTCTCCTGTTGGTTTCGCTAAATATAGCTATCAGCAGCGAATGGCTGACGACGGCAAGATTGGTACGCTGCTGCATAAGCTCTACCTGATGCCGGGGAAGACTGGCCACCGCTACGGCGAGCATATTTTTCACGCCGTCGAGACGCGAGCAAAAACGGCCGGTGAAAGCTGGCTGTGGCTGGAAGTACTCGCCGCGAATCCCGCCGCGCGCCGTTTTTACGAACGCCAGGGGATGCAGCACATCAGAGACACGACTTTCCACTCCGCCAGCCAGCAAAGCACCTTACATATTCTGGCCAAACCTATTTGAGAGGAACTATGCCTGAGCTTCGTGATACCGGCGTACGTAACGTCGTTTGTGGGGAAAATGTCGTTATTTACCAGCCCGCCAACCTCTATGATTGCCAGCTCGGCGATAACGTCTTCGTCGGGCCGTTCGTTGAGATCCAGGGGAATACCCGCATCGGCGCGAACAGTAAAATTCAATCCCATACCTTTATCTGCGAGTACGTCACCATCGGCCAGCGCTGCTTTATCGGTCACGGCGTGATGTTTGCCAACGACCTGTTTCGCGAGGGTAAACCAAACGCCGACCGCGCCAGCTGGGGGCGGATCGAGATTGGCGATGACGTGTCGATCGGCAGCGGCGCCACGATTCTGGCCGTCAGCATCTGCGATGGGGTGGTGATAGGCGCGGGCAGCGTGGTAACGAAGTCCATTACCGAGAAAGGCGTGTGGGCGGGGAATCCGGCGAGGCTGCTGCGGCGGCTATAAATAAAAATGCCGACCAAAGGGTCGGCATTCCGTCTTAGCTGCGCAAGCGTTATGCGCGCCAGGCTTTATAACGGTTAATCAGGCCGTTAGTAGAGCTGTCGTGGCTGCTAACTTCGCTGCCGTCTTTCAGCTCCGGCAGGATGCGGTTAGCCAGCTGTTTGCCCAGCTCAACGCCCCACTGGTCAAAGGTGAAGATGTTGAGGATCGCGCCCTGGGTGAAGATTTTGTGCTCGTACAGGGCAATCAGCGCCCCGAGGCTGAACGGGGTGATCTCACGCAGCAGGATGGAGTTAGTCGGGCGGTTACCTTCGAACACTTTGAACGGCACCACGTGCTCCAGGGTCGCCGGGTCTTTACCCTGATCGCGATATTCCTGCTCAACCACTTCGCGGGATTTACCAAAGGCCAGGGCCTCGGTCTGGGCGAAGAAGTTAGACAGCAGTTTCTGATGGTGGTCAGACAGCGGGTTGTGGGTGATAGCCGGAGCGATGAAATCGCACGGTACCATTTTGGTGCCCTGGTGGATCAGCTGGTAGAACGCGTGCTGACCGTTGGTGCCCGGCTCACCCCAGATGATTGGGCCAGTCTGGTAGTCTACCGCGTGGCCGTTACGGTCAACATACTTACCGTTGGACTCCATGTTGCCCTGCTGGAAGTAAGCGGCAAAGCGGTGCATGTACTGGTCGTACGGCAGAATCGCTTCGGTTTCCGCACCGAAGAAGTTGTTGTACCAGATGCCGATCAGCGCCAGCAGCACCGGCAGGTTTTTCTCCGCCGGAGTGGTGGAGAAGTGCTTATCCATCGCATGCGCGCCGGACAGCAGCTCAACGAAGTTGTCGAAGCCCACGGAGAGAATGATGGACAGACCAATCGCCGACCACAGGGAGTAACGGCCGCCAACCCAGTCCCAGAATTCGAACATGTTGGCGGTGTCGATGCCGAACTCGCCAACCGCTTTCGCGTTGGTGGAAAGCGCGGCGAAGTGTTTCGCCACGTGCTTGTCGTCGCCCGCGGTTGCCAGGAACCAGTCGCGCGCGCTGTGGGCGTTGGTCATGGTTTCCTGGGTAGTGAAAGTCTTGGACGCCACCAGGAACAGAGTCGTTTCCGGATTCACGTTCTTCAGCACTTCGGCGATATGGGTGCCATCGACGTTAGAGACAAAGTGCATGTTGAGGTGGTTTTTATACGGACGCAGCGCCTCGGTCACCATGAAAGGACCGAGGTCGGAGCCGCCGATACCGATGTTAACCACGTCGGTGATCGGTTTGCCGGTGTAGCCTTTCCAGCTACCGGAGATAATCGCTTCGGAGAAGGTTTTCATCTTCTCCAGCACAGCGTTCACTTCCGGCATCACATCTTTGCCATCAACCACAATCGGCGTATTGCTGCGGTTACGCAGCGCGACGTGCAGTACCGCGCGGTCTTCGGTGCGGTTGATCTTCTCACCTGAGAACATCGACTTGATAGCGCCCGCCAGGTCAGTCTCTTTCGCCAGATCCTGCAGTTTAGCCAGCGTCTCTTCAGTGATGCGGTTTTTGGAGAAGTCCACCAGCATCAGATCGTCGAACGTCGCGGAAAATTTAGAAAAACGGTCGCTATCTTTGGCGAAAAGCTCGCTGATAGTGACATCTTTCATTTCGTCGAAGTGTTTCTGTAATGCCTGCCAGGCAGAGGTCTGCGTTGGGTTGATGTTTTTCATTAGCAATACTCTTCTGATTTGAGATTGTGACTTCGGTCGATTGTAGCGCCGGTGACGGAAAATTGTGATGATTTTTGTGACTTGACCCTGACGCCGGTCAGGAATCGGGTCAAAACGGAGTAAAAAGCCCCATTAGTATAGCTATCATAAGGCTTTTTTCTGTTAGCCGCAGAGGCATGAAAAATCCGCATAACCGCAGCGTTGACATAGCTGGCGTTAAGCCTTTATATATCCGCAGTGCTTACGTATTGGTAGGTATCTATTGCTCGCGCATTTCACGCTACAGCGAAAGGGTATTCGCGGGGGATATAATGTCCCTGTTCCCCCGGCCAGGTGAAAGACGTCAGTAATTGCCAGAAGAGGTGCGTTGCCCAGGTAACCGTATTGGAGGAACCAGTCCGGGGAAGATACGTGAGGGGGAGCAACGCCGAGGTGAAAGAGCGTCTGGTCACGCTCCTCGCCGGCCACAGGGGCTGAATCCCCTGGGTTGTCACCAGAAACGTTCGCAGTCGGGCGTTTCATACCCGAACACCTCAGCGCCCAAAGCGGTGAGTCGGGTCTACAAGGTGGAGCACTTCTGGGTGACATCGTAGTTGTTTATCACTCTGCGCCACCCTGTTTATCGCTCTTCCCTTGTGCCATGGCTGAATAATTTGGCCTGGCTTATTAAGACATTTTGTTGCGATCCGGCGGCGTCCAGCCCCTGCCAGGATCGGTGCTCAGGAATCGTTTTAATAAGTCAGGCCCCCTGACACGAGGTTGTTATGACAGATCTAGTCGTCGCCAAATTTGGCGGCACCAGCGTTGCTGATTTTGACGCAATGAACCGCAGCATCGATGTGGCGCTGCTCGATGCCAATACCCGTATTGTTGTGCTCTCCGCCTCTGCCGGCGTGACCAACATTCTGGTGGCCTTAGCGGGAGGGCTGGAACCCACCGAACGTTTTTCCCAGCTGGACGCTCTGCGTCAGATCCAGTTCAATATTCTGGAGCGTTTGCGTTATCCCAACGTGATCCGCGAAGAGATTGAGCGCTTGCTGGAAAATATCACGACGCTGGCGGAAGCCGCCGCGCTCGCCTCCTCAACCGCCCTGACTGACGAACTGGTCAGCCATGGCGAACTGATGTCTACCCTGCTGTTTGTGGAAATTCTGCGTGAACGCGGTATTCAGGCGCAGTGGTTTGACGCCCGTAAAGTGCTGCGCACTAACGATCGCTTTGGCCGCGCCGAACCGGACATCGCCGCCGTCGCCGAACTGACCCAGCAGCAGCTGGCGCCGCGCCTGGCGGAAGGCCTGGTGGTGACCCAGGGCTTTATCGGCAGCGAAGCGAAAGGCCGCACCACCACCCTCGGCCGCGGCGGCAGCGATTATACCGCCGCTCTGCTCGGCGAAGCGCTGAATGCCACCCGCGTCGATATCTGGACCGATGTCCCGGGGATCTATACTACCGACCCGCGCGTCGCGCCGGCGGCGAAACGCATCGACGTCATCGCCTTTGAAGAGGCAGCGGAAATGGCCACCTTTGGCGCCAAAGTGCTGCATCCGGCGACCCTGCTGCCTGCCGTGCGCAGCGATATCCCGGTGTTTGTCGGCTCCAGTAAAGAGCCTAAAGCGGGCGGTACGCTGGTGTGTAAAACCACCGAGAACCCGCCGCTGTTCCGCGCGCTGGCGCTGCGTCGCCGGCAAACGCTGCTGACGCTGCACAGCCTGAATATGCTGCACTCCCGCGGCTTCCTCGCCGAAGTGTTCGGTATTCTGGCGCGCCATAACATCTCAGTTGATTTGATCACCACCTCCGAAGTGAGCGTGGCCCTGACCATGGACACCACCGGCTCGACCTCTGCGGGCGATACCCTGCTGACCCAGGCGCTGCTGACCGAGCTCTCTTCGCTGTGCCGCGTGGAAGTGGAAGAAAATCTGGCGCTGGTCGCCCTGATTGGCAATGAGCTGTCGAAAGCCTGCGGCGTCGGCAAAGAGGTCTTTGGCGTCCTCGAGCCGTTTAACATCCGCATGATCTGCTATGGCGCCTCCAGCCACAACCTGTGCTTCCTGGTGCCGGGCGACGATGCGGAGAAGGTTGTGCAGAAGCTGCATCATAATTTGTTTGAATAAAATTCCTTAGCACGATAAACAATACCTATAGCCGGGCTCGAACCCGGCTTTTTTATAACAATATCAACACAACCAGCTGACCTGCTCGCCGCCCATCGGGATGGCGCGGCCCGGTTCGCGTATCGCAAGGAACACAACATGCTCGCAACTCTGACGCGGCTGTTCCCGTTATGGGCACTGCTGCTCTCCGTTCTGGCCTATTACACTCCCACCACCTTCACCCCAATTGGCCCATGGGTCACCACCCTGCTGATGCTGATCATGTTCGGTATGGGCGTGCATCTGAAGCTGGAGGATTTCAAACGCGTCCTGTCGCGCCCGGCGCCGGTCGCTGCGGGGATCTTTCTCCATTATCTGGTGATGCCGCTCGCCGCCTGGCTGCTGGCGCTGCTGTTTCATATGCCGCCGGAGCTTTCCGCCGGGATGGTGCTGGTCGGCAGCGTCGCCAGCGGGACCGCCTCCAACGTGATGATCTTTCTTGCCAAAGGGGATGTGGCGCTGTCGGTGACCATCTCCTCGGTCTCCACCCTCGTCGGCGTCGTGGCGACACCGCTGCTCACCCGTCTGTACGTCGACGCGCATATTCAGGTCGACGTCATGGGCATGTTGCTCAGCATTCTGCAGATTGTGGTCATTCCCATCGCGCTGGGACTGATTGTCCATCATCTGCTGCCGAAGGTGGTGAAAGCGGTAGAGCCGTTCCTGCCCGCCTTCTCGATGGTGTGCATTCTGGCGATCATCAGCGCGGTGGTGGCGGGTTCCGCCGCCCATATCGCCTCCGTCGGCCTGGTGGTGATTATCGCGGTGATCCTGCATAACACTATTGGTCTGCTTGGCGGGTACTGGGGCGGACGTCTGTTTGGTTTTGATGAATCCACCTGCCGTACGCTGGCGATCGAGGTGGGGATGCAGAACTCCGGCCTGGCGGCCGCGCTGGGTAAAATTTACTTCGGCCCGCTGGCGGCGCTGCCGGGCGCGCTGTTCTCCGTCTGGCATAACCTGTCCGGTTCGCTGCTGGCCGGGTACTGGTCAGGAAAGCCCATCGCCAAAAAAGCCGACAAGCGCTGAGTTTGATACGTCCGGGCGCAGGCCCGGGCGTGTGCCTGCTTTAGTTGCCATACAGGCTATCAGTAAAATATTCATTGCCGTACACTGGGTGCTCTGGTCTGACTGAGGGCACCACCATGGCACTCCCCCGTATTACACAAAAAGAGATGACCGAGCGCGAACAGCGCGAATTGAAAACGCTGCTTGACCGCGCGCGTATTGCGCATGGCCGCCCGCTGAGCAATGCGGAAACGAACAGCGTGAAAAAGGAATATATCGATAAGCTGATGGCGCAGCGTGAAGCGGAAGCGAAGAAAGCCCGCCAGGTGAGAAAACAGCAGGCTTATAAAACGGATAAGGAAGCGACCTTTTCCTGGTCGGCGAATACGCCGACCCGCGGCAGGCGTTAACGCCCTTTCTTTTTACGTCCCGGCTGGGTGAAACGTTTCCCGTTGCCAGCCGGGCGGCCCTTATCGTTGCTATTTTCCATCTTCACCACCGGGCGCTTGATGCCGGGAGTCGCCGCTTTGGCCTTCGGCCTGGCTTTCGGCTTCGCTTCGGAAGAGGAGTTTTCAATCAGCTTGAACAGGTCGATCAGCTCGTCATCGGTTAGATCACGCCATTCACCCAAGGGGATCCCCGTCAGGCTCACGTTCATGATCCGCGTACGCTCAAGCTTCGTCACTTCATAGCCAAAGTGCTCGCACATACGACGGATCTGGCGATTCAGCCCCTGCACCAGAGTGATGCGGAAAACGAACGGCGCTTCTTTCTTTACCTTACATTTTTTGGTCACGGTCCCGAGAATCGGTACCCCCGCGCCCATGCCGCGAATGAACTCATCGGTCACCGGCTTATCGACCGTGACCAGATACTCTTTTTCATGGTCGTTGCCGGCGCGCAGGATCTTGTTCACCAGATCGCCATGGTTGGTGAGGAAGATCAGCCCCTGGGAGTCTTTATCCAGACGGCCGATAGGAAAGATACGCTTGCTGTGGTTGACGAAATCGACAATGTTGTCGCGCTCGCCGTCTTCGGTGGTGCTCACAATGCCGACCGGCTTATTCAGCGCAATCAGTACCAGATCATCCGCTTCGCGCGGCTCAATCAACCGTCCGTTCACTTTGACTAAATCGCCAGGCTTCACCTGATCGCCAATAGTGGCGCGCTTGCCATTGATAAAGACGTTGCCTTGTTCAATAAAGCGGTCCGCTTCGCGACGCGAGCAGATGCCGCTTTCGCTGATGTATTTATTTAATCGGGTTGATGAGTCGGGCAGCATAGATTCTCCTGTAAAAGCGAAATATACCCTACCTTGTGGGCGAGAAAAAAGATGTGCCTTTGCGCCCTCCGGCGCAAGGTGTGATCGACTACGCCTTTTTTCACAAAAGTGTCCCGCTCAACGCCTGGCAACTTTGCATGATGAAATATCACAGAATCAGCGATTTAGCGTGCAATGCACAAAGGTGCCAACAACCCGCTATTGATAACGCAAATGTGCAAGATTATTCGCCAGATTAGGGTGATGAAATAAAAGAAAATCGCTTCAAACGGCGGCTCTAATAGGGTTATATCAGATCAACAGCACAAACCCGCGATTTGCACAAATGTGCAGGAGCCAGCAGATGACTATGGAAAACAGCGATGATATCCGGTTGATTGTCAAAATCGCCCAGCTCTATTACGAGCAGGATATGACCCAGGCGCAAATCGCTCGCGAGCTGGGGATCTATCGCACCACCATCAGTCGCCTGCTGAAGCGCGGCCGTGAGCAGGGCATTGTCACCATCGCCATCAACTATGACTACAATGAAAACCTGTGGCTCGAGCAACAGCTCAAGCAAAAATTTGGTCTGAAAGAGGCGGTGGTTGCCAGTAGCGATGGGCTGCTGGAAGAAGAACAGCTGAGCGCGATGGGCCAGCATGGCGCCCTGCTTGTCGATCGGTTGCTGGAGCCAGGCGATATTATCGGTTTTTCATGGGGCCGCGCCGTGCGTTCGCTGGTGGAGAACCTGCCGCAGGCCAGCCACTCACGCCAGGTGATCTGCGTCCCCATCATCGGCGGGCCTTCCGGTAAACTGGAGAGCCGCTACCATGTGAACACGTTAACCTACGGTGCGGCAGCCAGGCTGAAAGCGGAATCCCACCTTGCCGATTTTCCAGCCCTGCTGGATAACCCGCTGATCCGCAACGGCATCATGCAGTCCCAGCACTTTAAAACCATCTCATCCTACTGGGACAGCCTGGATGTCGCGCTGGTGGGTATTGGTTCACCGGCCATTCGCGACGGCGCAAACTGGCACGCCTTCTACGGCAGCGAAGAGAGCGACGATCTCAACGCCCGCCACGTCGCCGGGGATATCTGTTCGCGTTTCTACGATATTAACGGCGGGTTAGTCGATACCAATATGAGCGAAAAAACCCTGTCGATCGAAATGGCGAAGCTGCGCCAGGCTCGCTATTCCATCGGCATCGCCATGGGGGAAGAGAAATACTCTGGCATTCTTGGCGCATTGCACGGACGCTATATTAATTGTCTGGTGACAAACAGAGAAACGGCTGAGTTATTACTGAAATAACACACAGGATATGATTTCACGCAGCACCCGCTGCGGGGGATCCCTTTATCTAAAGAAATGGGAGTGAATAATGAATACCTGGTTAAATTTAAAAGATAACGTCATTATCGTGACCGGCGGCGCCTCGGGAATTGGGCTGGCCATTGTCGATGAATTATTATCCCAAGGCGCTCATGTCCAGATGATTGATATTCATGGCGGCGATCGCCATCACAATGGCGATACTTATCACTTCTGGCCGACGGATATTTCCAGCGCGACAGAGGTGCAACAGACTATCGATGACATTATTCAGCGCTGGTCGCGTATTGATGGTTTGGTCAATAACGCTGGCGTGAATTTCCCGCGTTTATTAGTCGACGAAAAAGCACCGGCCGGCCGCTATGAATTAAACGAAGCCGCTTTTGAAAAAATGGTCAATATCAACCAGAAAGGGGTGTTTTTCATGTCGCAGGCGGTGGCGCGTCAAATGGTCAAACAGCGCGCCGGTGTGATTGTCAATGTCTCTTCGGAGAGCGGCCTGGAAGGCTCTGAAGGTCAAAGCTGCTACGCCGCGACCAAGGCCGCGCTCAACAGCTTTACCCGCTCCTGGTCCAAAGAATTGGGTAAATATGGGATCCGCGTGGTCGGCGTTGCACCGGGGATCCTCGAAAAAACCGGTCTGCGGACACCGGAATATGAAGAGGCGCTGGCCTGGACGCGCAATATCACCGTCGAGCAACTTCGCGAGGGATATACCAAAAACGCCATTCCCATCGGGCGGGCAGGAAAGCTCTCGGAAGTGGCTGATTTTGTTTGCTATCTCTTGTCAGCGCGCGCCAGCTACATCACCGGAGTCACCACTAACATTGCCGGCGGAAAAACGCGCGGTTAAGGAGGCAGTATGGTTCACGCTATCTTCTGCGCCCACGGCCAGCTGGCCGGGGCCATGCTTGATTCGGTATGCATGGTCTACGGCGAGGTTAACGTCAGCGCCGTCGCGTTTGTCCCCGGCGAAAACGCGGCGGATATCGCCATTAACCCGGAAAAGTTAGTAAGCGCCCACACCGATGAGGAGTGGGTAATCGCGGTAGATTTGCAGTGCGGAAGCCCATGGAATGCCGCAGCCGGGCTGGCAATGCGTCACCCGCAGATCCGGGTGATTAGCGGCCTGTCGCTGCCGCTGGCGCTCGAGCTGGTGGATAACCAGCATACCCTGAGCGCCGATGACTTATGCCAGCATCTGCAGGCCATCGCCAGTCAGTGCTGTGTGGTCTGGCAGCAGCCAGAAACCGTTGAGGAGGAGTTCTGATGCAAATTACCCTCGCCCGTATTGATGACCGACTGATTCATGGCCAGGTCACCACCGTGTGGTCAAAAGTCGCCAACGCCCAGCGGATAATTATCTGCAATGACGATGTATTTAACGATGAGGTTCGCCGGACCCTGTTGCGCCAGGCGGCTCCGCCAGGCATGAAGGTAAACGTTGTCAGTCTGGAAAAAGCGGTTGCGGTCTATCATAACCCGCAATATCAGGACGAGACCGTCTTTTATTTATTTACCAATCCACACGATGTTTTAACGATGGTGCGCCAGGGCGTGCAGATCGCCACGTTAAATATTGGTGGCATGGCCTGGCGACCCGGTAAAAAACAGCTAACCAAAGCCGTTTCTTTGGATCCGCAGGATATTCAGGCATTCCGTGAACTCGATAAACTGGGCGTAAAACTCGATTTACGCGTGGTCGCATCAGATCCGTTAGTCAATATTCTCGACAAAATTAACGAAACAGCTTTCTGCGAATAAAAAATAGCGCCTGTTGTGATATGCCGTAGCAGGCAGGATGACTCACACCTTAAAGGTCATAAATTATGGAAATTAGTACCCTACAGATAATAGCCATATTTATTTTTTCCTGTATTGCCGGAATGGGCAGCGTGCTGGATGAATTTCAGACCCATCGGCCCCTTATCGCCTGTACCGTGATTGGCCTCATCCTGGGCGATTTAAAAACCGGGGTTATGCTCGGCGGTACGCTGGAGCTGATCGCCCTCGGCTGGATGAACGTGGGGGCAGCGCAGTCGCCAGATTCGGCGCTGGCCAGCATTATCTCCGCCATTCTGGTGATTGTGGGCCACCAGAGCATTGCCACCGGTATCGCCATTGCTCTGCCGGTGGCCGCCGCCGGGCAGGTGCTGACCGTTTTCGCCCGTACCATTACCGTGGTGTTCCAGCACGCCGCGGACAAAGCGGCCGAGGAGGCGCGCTTTCGCACCATCGACCTGCTGCATGTCTCCGCACTGGGGGTGCAGGCACTGCGCGTGGCAATCCCGGCGCTGGTGGTCTCGCTGTTCGTTAGCGCGGATATGGTCAGCAGTATGCTCAGCGCGATCCCGGAATTCGTCACCCGCGGCCTGCAGATTGCCGGTGGTTTCATTGTCGTCGTGGGCTACGCGATGGTGCTGCGAATGATGGGCGTGAAATACCTGATGCCCTTCTTTTTCCTCGGTTTTCTCGCCGGGGGTTATCTCGACTTCAGCCTGCTGGCCTTCGGCGGCGTGGGCGTCATCATCGCGCTGATCTACATCCAGCTCAATCCACAGTGGCGTAAGGCTGAACCCGCCGCCTCCACTGCCCCCTCTGCCCCCGCCCTTGACCAGCTTGACGACTAATGGAGCCGAAAATGGAACAGAAAAAAATCACGCAAGGCGACCTGGTGAGCATGTTTCTCCGCTCCAACCTCCAGCAGGCCTCCTTTAACTTCGAACGTATTCATGGCCTGGGGTTTTGCTACGACATGATCCCGGCGATCAAACGCCTGTATCCGCTCAAAGCCGATCAGGTCGCGGCGCTGAAGCGTCATCTGGTGTTCTTTAATACCACGCCGGCGGTGTGTGGCCCGGTGATCGGCGTCACCGCCGCCATGGAGGAGGCCCGGGCTAACGGCGCGGCCATTGACGATGGCGCTATCAACGGCATCAAAGTGGGTCTGATGGGCCCGCTGGCCGGCGTCGGCGACCCGCTGGTCTGGGGCACGCTGCGGCCGATTACTGCGGCCCTTGGCGCCTCGCTGGCCTTCACCGGCAACATTCTGGGACCTTTGTTATTTTTCTTTATTTTCAATGCAGTGCGGCTGGCAATGAAGTGGTACGGCCTGCAACTGGGCTTCCGTAAAGGGGTCAATATCGTCAGCGATATGGGCGGTAACCTGCTGCAGAAGCTGACCGAAGGCGCCTCCATTCTCGGCCTGTTTGTCATGGGGGTGCTGGTGACCAAATGGACCACCATCAATGTGCCGCTGGTGGTTTCCCAAACGCCCGGTGCAGACGGCGCCACCGTCACGATGACCGTCCAGAACATCCTCGATCAGCTCTGCCCCGGCCTGCTGGCGCTGGGCCTGACGCTACTGATGGTGCGTCTGCTGAACAAGAAAGTGAATCCGGTCTGGCTGATTTTCGCCCTTTTCGGCTTAGGCATTATCGGCAACGCCCTCGGCTTTCTGTCCTGATTATTCCGCCCCGGCGATGCCGGGGTGACGTCAACAACATAGCCCCGAAAGATTAAGGGGATGAGGTGGTTTATGCAAACAACAACGGCCCTGCGCCTGTATGGCAAACGAGACCTGCGCCTGGAAACCTTTACCCTCCCGGCGATGCAGGACGATGAGATCCTCGCCCGGGTGGTCACTGACAGCCTGTGCCTTTCTTCATGGAAAGAGGCCAATCAGGGGGCCGATCATAAAAAGGTGCCAGATGATGTGGCCACCAGGCCCATTATTATCGGCCATGAATTCTGCGGCGAAATCCTCGCCGTCGGTAAAAAGTGGCAGCATAAGTTTCAGCCAGGGCAGCGCTACGTGATCCAGGCCAACCTGCAGTTGCCCGACCGACCCGACTGCCCCGGCTACTCGTTCCCATGGATCGGTGGCGAAGCCACCCATGTGGTGATCCCCAATGAGGTGATGGCGCAGGATTGCCTGCTCACCTGGGAGGGGGATACCTGGTTTGAAGGATCGCTGGTCGAGCCGCTCTCCTGCGTCATTGGCGCCTTCAACGCCAACTATCATCTGCAGGAGGGGAGTTACAACCACGTGATGGGGATCCGTCCTCAGGGGCGCACCCTGATCCTGGGCGGGACGGGGCCAATGGGGCTGCTGGCCATCGACTATGCGCTACACGGCCCCATCAACCCTTCACTACTGGTAGTGACCGATACCAATAAGCCGAAGCTCAGCTACGCCCGCCGTCATTACCCCTCTGAGCCGCAGACGCTGATCCACTACCTCGACGGCCATGAGGCCAGTCGCGATACGCTGCTGGCGCTCAGCGGTGGCCATGGCTTCGACGATATCTTCGTGTTTGTGCCAAACGAACAGCTGATCACTCTGGCCTCCTCGTTGCTGGCCCCGGACGGCTGCCTGAATTTCTTTGCTGGCCCCCAGGATAAGCAATTCAGCGCCCCGATCAACTTCTACGACGTGCACTACGCCTTTACCCACTACGTCGGCACCTCCGGCGGCAATACTGACGATATGCGCGCCGCGGTGGCGCTGATGCAGGCGAAAAAGGTCCAGACGGCGAAAGTGGTCACCCATATTCTCGGCCTGAACGCCGCGGGCGAAACCACCCTCGATCTGCCTGCCGTCGGCGGGGGGAAAAAGCTGGTGTATACCGGAAAAGCCTTCCCGCTCACGCCGCTTGGCGAGATCGCCGATCCCGAACTGGCAGCGATTGTGGCGCGTCACCATGGGATCTGGTCCCAGGAGGCTGAAGCGTATCTGCTGGCCCACGCGGAGGATATTACGCATGATTAACCGCGATACGCTGCTGTGTATCTCTCTGGCGGGTCGCCCCGGCAACTTCGGCACCCGCTTTCATAACTATCTGTATGACAAGCTGGGGTTGAACTATCTCTATAAAGCCTTTACGACAACGGATATTGAGGCGGCGGTAAAAGGGGTCCGCGCATTGGGTATCCGCGGCTGTGCGGTCTCCATGCCGTTTAAAGAGAGCTGCATACCGTTTCTTGACGCGATCGACCCGTCGGCAAAAGCCATCGACTCCGTCAACACCATCGTCAATGACGACGGGAAGTTAACCGGGCTAAACACCGATTACATCGCGGTTAAAAGTCTGATCGCCAGCCATCGGCTCGATACCAACGCCAGAGTGATGATTCAGGGTAGCGGCGGCATGGGGAAAGCCGTCATTGCCGCCTTCCGTGATGCCGGTTTCCGCGACGTGATCATTGCGGCCCGCAATCGCCAGCGCGGCCTGGCGCTGGCAAAACAGTATGGCTTTCAGTGGCAGCCCCTGCCCGAAGGGATCGCAGCCGAGATTCTGGTCAATGTCACACCGCTGGGCATGGCGGGGGGAGCGGAAAGCAACACGCTGGCGTTCAGCGAGGCCATGGTGGCCCAGGCCAGCGTCGTGTTTGACGTGGTCGCGTTGCCGGCGGAAACTCCGCTGATCCGCCTGGCGCAACAACGGGGTAAGCAAACCATCAGCGGTGCGGAAGTTATTGCCCTGCAAGCCGTCGAGCAGTTCGCCCTTTATACCGGCGTACGGCCGGATAATGCGCTGGTGGCAGAAGCCTCGGCGTTTGCCAGAAGCTAGTGTCTCCCTCCCGGGAAAGGCGTCAGCCACCTCCCGGGAGGGCTATCGCGCCACAAAAGAAGCGACATAAACGGGGAAAATAACCCGTCTTAGTAGTCATCCCGTTCGTCGTCTTCATCCGGCTGCTCCATCACGCTGTAAGCCACCGAGCAGAACAGGCTGTTCAGACGCTTCATATCCCCCAGCAGCGCCAGGTGCAACGTACTGGTTTCGATGCTCTGCACGTTCTGCTGATGCAGACGGTCAACGTGCGCATGCGAGTAGCGGCGGTTAAGAATGCGGAACCGGTGTTTGCTGCGCCGCAGGCGGCGGGCGCTGGGCACATCGCTGGAGAAGAAGACCGACATCGCCAGCTGCAGGTTGCTGAGCAGCAGATCGTACAGGGCGTCCAGCTCCTTTAACCCTTCTACCGAGAAGGCGCGCCGCGCAGCCAGCGATTTATCGGCGATCTCGCTGCCCATTCGCTCGACGATATCGGACGCCTGTTCGAGGTTTAACGACATCTCAATAATTTCCGCCCAGCGCCGGGATTCCTCTTCCGCCAGCTCATCCTTTGGCATTCGCGCCAGATAGAGCTTAATAGCGGTGTAAAGTACGTTGATATCATCCGCCATACGGCGCAGCTCTTTCTCCTGACGCGGTTCGCCATGCATCACCTTGTGCAGGCTCTCCAGCATCTGCTCCATCGCGTCACCAATGCGCAGCGTCTCACGCGCGGCATTGGCCAGCGCCAGCGCCGGGGTGTCCAGCGCCGACGGGTCGAGATGCTTGGGTTTTAGATGGTTATCCAGCTCGGGCTCATCGCGGATCAGACGCTGGCACAGCTTCGCCATCGGTCCGGCAAAGGGCACCATCGCGATGCAGCGCAGCAGGTTGTAAAAGACGTGGAAGTAGATAACCAGCTCGGACTCGGCCAACGGCAGCTTGTGCATCGCCGCGGCCAGCGGATGGACGAACGGCAGAATAATCAGGCTCCCCACCAGCTTAAACAGCAGGCTGCCCAGCGCCACCCGGCGCGCCGCCGCGTTCGCCGCGCTGTTGTTAAGCATCGCCAGCAGCCCCGATCCCAGGTTGGCGCCAATCACCAGACACAGCGCCACCGGGAAAGAGATCGCTCCCGCCGCGGTCAGCGTCGCCGTTAACAGCACCGCCGCCAGGCTGGAGTAGCTAATGATTGCAAATACGGCGCCAATCAAAGCATCCAGCATGATATCCCCGGTCAGCGAGGCGAAAATCACCTGCACGCCGTTCGCCTGGGTTATGGGGTGTACGGCCTGGACAATCAGCTCGAGGGCCAACAGGATCAGCCCCAGACCAATCCCCACCCGTCCAAGCTGCCCAGCGCGGGTCTGCTTGCGGCCGAGGAAGAAAATCACCCCGATAAATATCAACAACGGCGACAGCCACGACAGGTCGAAGGTCAACACCCTCGCCATCAGCGCCGTCCCGACGTCGGCCCCCAGCACCATCACCAGCGCTGGCATCAGACCCACTAAATCCTGGGCGACAAATGAGGTCACCAGCATGGTGGTGGCGTTACTGCTTTGCACCAGCGCAGTCACGCCAAGACCCGCGCAGAAGGCGAGCGGCTTTTTCTCTACGCTGCTACTGAGAACGGTACGCAGGCGAGCGCCATAGACGCGCATCACCCCGGTACGCACGATATGCGTGCCCCACACCAGCAGAGCAACCGCGGACAACAGGTGTAGCAGAGTTAACACGGAATCAGCTTCTCCTTATCGTTATAGGTTTTCCGAAGTTCAGGAACCTATCTCAGTATAAGGGGTTAACCTCAATAAAGAGACAAGGCGCTCACAGAGCGCCTTGTTTGTTGTAAGGAAAGATGACGACTAGTCCGCATCATAGCCCAGATTAGGCGCTAACCAGCGCTCGACCTCCGCCGGCGTCATTCCTTTGCGCAGCGCGTAATCTTCGACCTGATCGCGCTGGATCTGCGCCACGGCGAAGTACTTGCTATCCGGATGGCTGAAGTACCAGCCGGAAACCGATGCGCCCGGCCACATGGCGAACGATTCGGTGAGCTTCATGCCGGTATGGGCTTCGACGTCCAGTAGCTGCCAGATGGTCCCCTTTTCGGTGTGCTCCGGACAGGCCGGATATCCCGGCGCCGGTCGGATCCCCTGGTAGTTCTCGCGAATAAGCTCCTCATTGCTGAGGTTCTCATTAGCCGCATATCCCCAGTAAACCTTGCGCACTTTCTCATGCAGATACTCGGCAAAGGCCTCCGCCAGGCGATCGGCGATGGCCTTGATCATGATCTTGTTATAGTCATCATGCTGCGCTTCATAGGCGTCCGCCAGCGCGTCCTCTTCCAGGCCGCCGGTCACGGCGAAGGCGCCGATGTAGTCCGCCTTGCCGCTCAGCTTCGGCGCGACAAAATCGGCGAGGCAGTAGTTGGCGAAGCCGACCTTCTCCGTCTGCTGGCGCAGATGATGGCTCACCGTCAGCACGTGGGTGCGGGTTTCATCGCGATAGATTTCAATATCGTCGCCCACGCGGTTGGCCGGGAACAGACCCACCACGCCGCGCGGGTTCAGGGTTTTCTCTGCGCTCAGCTTATCCAGCAGCTCGTTAGCATCTTTGAACAGGCGCTGCGCCTCTTCCCCTACCACTTCATCTTCCAGAATGCGCGGATATTTACCCGCCAGCGACCAGGTCATGAAGAACGGCGTCCAGTCGATGTAGTTGCGCAGAGTCTCGATACTGGCTTCCACCGTCTGTACTCCCAGACGATGAGCCACCGGCGGCGTGTAGCTCTCCCAGTCAAAGGCCAGATCGTTTTCCCGCGCGGCGGCAAGGGTCACCGGCGGCGTACGCGGTTTTTTACGCCCATGCTGGATACGCACCGTTTCATACTCTTTGCGCGTGCGGGCGACAAACTCGTCGCGCTGCGTGTCCGAGAGCAGCGCAGACACCACGCCGACGGTGCGCGAGGCGTTCTGTACGTAAACGGTCGGGCCGCTGTAGTTCTGCTCGATTTTCACCGCCGTATGCGCTTTCGAGGTGGTCGCGCCGCCTATCAGCAGCGGGATGGTAAAGCCCTGGCGCTCCATCTCTTTCGCCACATTAACCATCTCGTCCAGCGATGGGGTAATCAGCCCGGAAAGACCAATTAGATCCGCGTTTACCTCTTTGGCCGTTTTGAGAATTTTATCCGCCGGGACCATCACGCCAAGATCGATGATTTCGTAGTTATTGCACTGCAGCACCACGCCGACGATGTTTTTGCCAATGTCATGAACGTCGCCTTTTACCGTGGCAATCACCATTTTGCCGTTACTGGAGCCCTGCTCTTTACTGGCTTCAATAAACGGCTCAAGGTAGGCCACCGCCTGTTTCATTACACGGGCGGATTTCACCACCTGCGGCAGGAACATTTTGCCTTCGCCGAACAGATCGCCGACCACGTTCATGCCGTCCATCAGCGGCCCTTCAATGACCTCAATCGGGCGGGCGGCCTGCTGACGCGCTTCTTCGGTGTCCTGTTCGATAAATTCGGTAATGCCCTTAACCAGCGAATATTCGAGGCGTTTTTTCACTTCCCAGGTGCGCCACTCCGCCTGCTGGGCATTCGCGCCGTCGTCCGCTTTGCTGCCGCGATATTTTTCCGCCAGCTCAAGTAACCGTTCGGTACTGTCATCGCGGCGGTTGAGGATCACGTCTTCGACCGCGTCGCGCAGCTCGCCCGGGAGGTCATCATAGATGGCCAGCTGACCGGCGTTGACGATCCCCATGTCCATGCCGTTGCGGATCGCGTAGTAGAGGAATACGGCGTGGATCGCCTCACGTACCGGGTCATTACCGCGGAAGGAGAAGGAGACGTTGGAGACCCCGCCGGAGATTAACGCATGCGGCAGCTCGCGTTTGATGTCTTCGCAGGCGCCGATAAAGTCCTGTGCGTAGTTGTTATGCTCTTCGATACCGGTGGCGACGGCAAAGATATTGGGGTCGAAGATAATATCTTCCGGCGGGAAGCCGACCTCTTCGGTGAGGATTTTGTAGGCGCGACGGCAAATCTCTATTTTACGTTCGCGAGTGTCGGCCTGACCAACCTCGTCGAAAGCCATCACCACCACCGCGGCGCCGTAGCGGCGAACCAGTTTCGCATGGTGGATAAAGGATTCGACGCCCTCTTTCATCGAAATCGAGTTAACGATGCCTTTGCCCTGAATACATTTCAGGCCCTTTTCAATGACTTCCCACTTGGAGGAGTCAATCATGATCGGCACGCGGGCAATGTCCGGCTCGCCGGCAATCAGGTTAAGGAAACGCACCATCGCCGCTTCCGCGTCGAGCATCCCCTCGTCCATGTTGATATCGATAATCTGCGCGCCGCTTTCCACCTGCTGACGCGCAACGTCCAGCGCTTCGCTGTACTTCTCTTCTTTAATCAGCCGCTTAAATTTCGCCGAGCCGGTGACGTTAGTTCGTTCACCGACGTTAACGAACAGGCTATCGTCGCCGATATTCAACGGCTCCAGGCCGGCGAGGCGGCAGGCCACCGCAATTTCCGGCAACTGACGCGGCGGCAGGCCCGCTACCGCCCGGCTCATGGCGGCGATATGCTCCGGGGTGGTACCGCAGCAGCCGCCAACGATATTGAGGAAACCGGCTTCCGCCCATTCGCGAATTTGCGTCGCCATGGTGTCGGCGTCCAGATCGTATTCGCCGAAGGCGTTGGGCAGGCCGGCGTTCGGGTGCGCGGTGACGTAGCATTCGGCAATGCGCGACAGCTCCTGGACGTACTGCCGCAGCTCGTCCGGCCCGAGGGCGCAGTTCAGACCAAACGATAAGGCTTCGGCGTGACGCAGCGAGTTATAAAAGGCTTCGGTGGTCTGTCCGGAAAGCGTGCGGCCAGAGGCATCGGTAATGGTCCCGGAGATCATCAGCGGCAGGTCAACGCCTAACGCCTCCAGCTCCTCTTTCACCGCATAGATGGCCGCTTTAGCGTTCAGAGTATCAAACACCGTTTCAATCAGGATCAGATCCACGCCGCCTTCCACCAGCGCACGGGTGGATTCGCGATAGGCGGCCACCAGCTGGTCAAAGGTAATATTACGGAACGCCGGATCGTTCACATCAGGCGAGATAGAGGCGGTGCGGTTGGTCGGGCCAAGCACGCCCGCGACATAGCGCGGTTTTTCCGGCGTGCGGGCCGTCCAGGCGTCGGCGCTGGCGCGGGCCAGCTTCGCCGCGGCAAAGTTGATCTCGGCCGACAGGGATTCCATCTGGTAATCCGCCATCGCGATGGTCGTCGAGTTAAAGGTGTTGGTCTCAATGATATCCGCGCCGGCCTCGAAATAGGCGTCGTGGATCTCGCGGATCACTTCGGGTTTGCTGAGCACCAGCAGGTCGTTGTTGCCTTTCAGGTCGCACGGCCAGTCAGCAAAGCGCTCACCGCGAAAGTCCTGCTCACTCAGACGATAGCCCTGGATCATGGTGCCCATGCCCCCATCCAGAACCAGAATACGTTCTTTTAACTGCTGATGCAGTTGCTCAACTTTGCTGCTCACACTTGCTCCCGACAACGCTCGACTCAGGCCAAATAGCCAACAAACCATACTGGCATAAACCACCGGAGCGGAAAAGACAACAACGGGCAATATGAGACATGTTCAGCTTCACTCCTCCGATGAGTCCGGTTGTGATTGCATTATTGCCAAATAAAACGAAAATTATTTCCACGATACAGAAAAAGGAGTTCGCGATGGCCACTACCCCCATTCCCGCGAAACGCGGCAGAAAACCCGCGGCTGCCACTGCCCAGCAGGCTGGCGGTCAGGTTCAGTCGCTGACCCGCGGCCTGAAATTACTCGAATGGATTGCCGAGTCCCACAGCAGCGTCGCGCTGACCGAACTGGCGCAGCAGGCGGGTCTGCCCAACTCCACGACTCACCGTCTGCTAACCACCATGCAACAGCTGGGCTTCGTCCGCCAGGTTGGCGAGCTGGGTCACTGGGCCGTCGGGGCGCATGCTTTCGTGGTCGGCAGCAGCTTTCTACAAAGCCGCAATCTGCTGGCCATTGTCCACCCGATCCTGCGCCAGCTGATGGAAGATTCCGGTGAAACGGTGAATCTGGCGGTGCTCGACCAGAGCGACCACCAGGCGATCATTATCGATCAGGTGCAGTGCACCCAGCTGATGCGGATGTCGGCGCCAATCGGCGGTAAACTGCCGATGCACGCTTCCGGCGCCGGGAAGGCGTTTCTCGCGCAGCTGAGCGAAGAGCAGGTCACCAGTCTGCTGCACCGTAAAGGGCTGCATGCCTATACGCATGCCACGCTGGTCTCCCCGCTGCATCTGAAGGAAGATTTAGCCCAGACCCGCAAGCGGGGCTACTCTTTCGATGATGAGGAGCACGCGCTCGGCCTGCGCTGCGTCGCCGCCTGCATTTACGATGAACATCGCGAACCGTTCGCGGCAATCTCCATCTCAGGCCCCATCTCGCGTATGACCGATGATCGGGTGACTGAGCTGGGCGCGCTGGTGATCAAGGCGGCGAAGGAAGTGACGCTGGCGTATGGCGGGGTTAAATAAAAAAATGCCCCAGAGGGGCATTTTAAGTAGGCCTGATAAGCGTAGCGCCATCAGGCAGATCGGCGCACCTTGCCGGATGGCGGCGTAAACGCCTTATCCGGTCTACTGTCGGCGCCATAGCGCACGCTAAAACGCTGCTTGCGCCGGTAGGCGTAGACATCTTCCACATGGCCGTTTTTAATCCGCATCTGCAGTGCGCGCCAGTAGTCGGCGCGCAGCAGGTCGGCATGCATCTCTTCAAACAGTGGCCCAATGCGCGGGTCGGCGCACAGCCAGTGGCGGAACTCCTCCGGAAACACATCGCCAGGCGAAACGCTGTACCACGGCTCGCTGGCCAGCTCATCCTCCGGATAGCGCGGCGGCGGGATCTCGCGAAAATTCACTTCCGTCATATAGCAGATTTCATCATAGTCGTAGAACACCACCCGGCCATGGCGGGTGACGCCGAAGTTTTTAAATAACATATCGCCGGGAAAGATGTTGGCGGCGGCCAGCTGGCGGATAGCATTGCCATACTCTTCTACCGCATCACGCAATGCCTGGCCGTTAACCTGCTCCAGCCACAGGTTGAGCGGCACCATTCGCCGTTCAATATAGAGATGGCTGATGACGATGCGGTCGCCGAGATCGGTGAGTTTGTTCCCCGCTTCCGCCTGCAGCAGCGCCAGCAGCGCCGGCGCGATTTGCCGTTTATCCAGCACGAAATTTTCAAACTCCTGGGTGTCCGCCATCCGCCCGACGCGGTCATGCTCCTTTACCAGCTGATAGCAAGCCCGCACATGGGCGGCGGTCATCTCTTTCTGCGGCGCGAAGCGGTCCTTGATCACCTTAAACACCCGGTCAAAGCCCGGCAGGGTAAACACCAGCATCACCATCCCGCGAATACCCGGCGCTTCAATAAACTGCTCATCGCAGCGAGTAATGTAGTGTAGATATTCGCGATAGCTTTCGGTTTTGGCGTGCTTCTGACAGCCAATCGCCATGTACAGCTCGGCCGTCGTTTTACCCGGCAAGATCTCGCGCAGCCATTCCACCAGGGCGCCGGGCAACGGCGCATAAATCATAAAATAGGAACGCGCGAAGCCAAAAACGATACTCGCTTCGGCATGGGTTGTGAGGCAGGTGTCAACAAACAGCTCACCCTCTTCGCTGCGATGGATCGGCAGCAAAAAAGGCAGCGTCGCCATCGGCATGACCAGTTTGCCCACCAGCCAGGCGGCTTTATTGCGGTAGAACAGCTCATTGGCGACCTGCAGATGACAGGTGGCGAGCAGTTCCTCCCCCAGCGCCTCCTGCAGACTGGCAATGATATAGCCGATATCCCGCGCTTTGTTTTGCCACGGTAGCCGCAGCGGCAGATCGGACAGTGCTTTACCCAGCAGGTGCGACCAACCGCGTTCCGGAAAGAAATCTTTCGCCAGCGGTCGCGGGAGGGTACGAAAGGGTCGCTCGGGCTGCGAGCTGAAAATAAAGAGCCGCTCGGGGGTCAGCGAGCGGTGGTCAAACAGGCGGCAGTAGACCGAATTGAAAAAGCTCTCAGCAATTTCAAAGCGAGGGTAATCCGGTAAAAGTTGGGTGTACTGCTGTTTCACCCGCAGAAGAAAATCGACGTCGGTGCTTTTCCCTTCGGTGATGCAGCGCAGCTGCTCTACTACCAGACCCACGTGGTGATCGTAGAGATGGATCCGCTGCTTCATCGCCTGCTGCACGGCGTGCCAGTCAGCCTGTTCAAAGCGCTGCTGCGCGCCGGAAGTGACTTCAAGAAAACGCCCATACTGCGCGTCAAATCCCTGCAATATCGTTTGGGCAATCAGTAATTCAAGACCACGCGTCATCGCTTTCCCCCATCCGGCGCCACGTCATGCCGGAAGGCGCGCTCGCTTATCCGGCCTGCGTCCTCTTGCAGGCCCGGTCAGCGTCGCGCCACCGGGCATGGCTTAAAACTGCTCTTCTTCGGTCGAGCCGGTCAGCGCCGTTACCGACGAGGTGCCACCCTGGATAATGGTGGTGACCTTGTCGAAGTAGCCGGTGCCCACCTCCTGCTGATGCGAGACGAAGGTGTAGCCTTCCGGCCCGGCGGCGAATTCCGGCTGCTGCACTTTCTCAACATAGTGGCGCATCCCCTCACCCTGAGCGTAGGCATGGGCGAGGTCGAACATGTTGAACCACATGCTGTGGATCCCCGCGAGGGTAATAAACTGGTATTTGTATCCCATGTCCGACAGCTGCTGCTGGAAGCTGGCGATGGTTTTATCATCAAGATTTTTCTTCCAGTTAAACGACGGCGAGCAGTTATAGGCCAGCAGTTTGCCCGGGAAACGCGCATGGATAGCCTCGGCAAAGCGGCGCGCCTGCTCGAGATCCGGTTTCGACGTTTCACACCACACCAGATCCGCATACGGCGCGTAGGCCAGCCCGCGGCTGATCGCCTGCTCGATCCCGGCGTGGGTGCGGAAGAACCCTTCGCTGGTGCGATCCCCGGTAATAAACTCACGATCGTACGGATCGCAGTCTGAGGTAATTAAATCCGCGGCGTCGGCATCGGTACGGGCGATGACCAGCGTCGGGACCCCCATCACGTCGGCCGCCAGACGCGCCGCCACCAGCTTCTGAATCGCTTCCTGAGTCGGAACCAGCACTTTACCGCCCATATGGCCGCACTTCTTCACCGATGCCAGCTGATCTTCGAAGTGAACAGCCGCTGCACCGGCTTCAATCATCGATTTCATCAGCTCAAAGGCGTTCAGGACGCCGCCAAAACCGGCCTCCGCATCCGCCACGATCGGCAGGAAGTAGTCGATAAAGCGCGGATCGTTCGGTTCAATTCCCGCTGACCACTGGATCTGATCGGCGCGGCGGAAGGTGTTGTTGATCCGATCCACCACCGCCGGTACCGAGTTGGCCGGATACAGCGATTGATCCGGATACATGCTGGACGCCAGGTTAGCATCCGCCGCCACCTGCCAGCCGGAGAGATAAATGGCTTCGATACCCGCCTTCGCCTGCTGCAAGGCCTGGCCGCCGGTCAGCGCGCCGAGACTGTTGACGTACCCTTTTTTCGCCTCCCCGTGCAGCAGACGCCACAGTTTCGCAGCGCCAAGCTGCGCCAGCGTGCATTCCGGATTCACCGAGCCGCGTAACTTCACCACCTCTTCCGCGCTGTAGGGACGGGTAATGCCTTCCCAGCGCGGGTTCGTCCATTCTTTGTTTAATTCTTCGATTTGTTGGGTACGGGTTTTCATGTGCAGATGCTCCATATAATTTCCTGGCTCCCCAGGCTCATAGGTGAAGGACTAAATGGCGAACCACACCATCTGGCGATTAGGCCAGCAGGCGGTAGCCCGGCAATGTCAGAAAATCAATTAGCTCGTCGGAGGTGGTGATCTGCTCCATCAGTCGCGCCGCATCGTCAAAGCGGCCGTGGCTGAAGCGGTGCTCTCCCAGCTCCTCCTGAATCACCATCAGCTCTTCCGCCAGCCACTGGCGGAACAGCGCCTTAGTGACCGGGGTACCGTCGTTCAGGGTTTTCTGATGATGGATCCACTGCCAGATAGAGGTGCGCGAGATCTCGGCCGTTGCGGCGTCTTCCATCAGGCCATAAATCGGTACGCAGCCGTTGCCGGAGATCCACGCTTCGATGTACTGCACCGCCACGCGAATGTTGGCGCGCATTCCGGCTTCCGTGCGTTCGCCCTCGCAGGGAGCCAGCAGTTGTTCAGCGGTAATTGGCGCATCCTCGCTCCGGGTGACCGAGAGCTGATTCGGCTTATCGCCCAACACGCGGTCAAACACCGCCATGGCGGTATCCGCCAGGCCCGGGTGGGCGATCCAGGTCCCATCGTGACCGTTGTTGGCCTCCAGCTCTTTATCGGCGGTGACTTTACTCAGCACCTGGCGGTTACGTTCGGTATCTTTGCTCGGGATAAACGCCGCCATACCGCCCATCGCAAACGCGCCGCGTTTGTGGCAGGTCTTAATCAACAAGCGTGAGTAGGCGCTGAGGAAGGGTTTATCCATCGTCACCACCTGCCGGTCCGGCAGTACGCGATCCGGATGGTTTTTCAGCGTCTTGATATAGCTGAAGATGTAATCCCAGCGGCCGCAGTTCAGGCCAACAATATGGTCGCGCAGCGCATGCAGGATCTCATCCATCTGGAACACCGCTGGCAGCGTCTCAATCAGCAGCGTGGCCTTGATGGTGCCGCGCGGCAGGTCAAAGCGATCTTCCGTAAAACTGAAGACATCGTTCCACCATGCCGCCTCCTGCCAGGCCTGTGTTTTTGGCAGATAGAAGTAGGGACCACTTCCTTTCGCCAGCAGCGCCTGGTAGTTATGAAAGAAATAGAGCGCAAAATCGAACAGGCTGCCGGGGATGGCCTCATTACGCCAGGTCACATGCTTTTCCGGCAGATGCAGGCCGCGCACACGGCATACCAGCACAGCGGGATTGGGCTGCAACTGATAGATTTTGCCGGCCTCGTTGGTGTAGCTGATGGTTCCGTTCACGGCATCGCGCAGGTTGATTTGACCATCAATGACTTTGCGCCAGTCAGGCGCCAGCGAATCCTCAAAGTCCGCCATAAAGACTTTGACGTTGGCATTCAGCGCGTTAATGACCATCTTGCGCTCGACGGGGCCGGTGATTTCCACGCGGCGATCCTGCAAATCAGCCGGGATACCGCGAATAGTCCAGTCGCCATTTCTAATGGAAGCAGTTTCCGAAATAAAATCCGGAAGCTGCCCGTCGTCAATAGCCTGCTGTTGCTGCAAACGAGCGGCCAGCAGCTTATTGCGCGCCGGCGTAAAGCGGCTCACCAGTTCCGTCAGAAATTCTACCGCCTCAGGCGTTAAGATCTGCTTCTCCTGCTCGCCATAGGGCTGACTAAAGGCCAGTTCATCGGTGATTGTCGCCTGCTGCGTCATTGTGCTGCTCCTCTTGGTTGATCCGCTGGAAGCGAGCGAAAGATCGTTGTGCAGTTTTCGCTCAGCACAATTAAGACTACTCAATTAATTTCCAAAATCAAAAACAATTTCCATTTTAATTTTAATTTATCATTAACACATTGATAACAATGAAATTAAAGTTATCCTCGCGTATGAAGTGAATTTCGGAAATAAAAAAGGCACCCGAAGGTGCCAGAGGCAAAATGCTGAAACGCTTTAGGATCGTCTCACGTAGAGTATTATTCCAGCGTCGGATTCATATGACGCAGATCGTATGGCGTAATCTGGTAGACGTAATAGTTAAGCCAGTTAGCGAACAGCAGATTGCCGTGGCTGCGCCAGGTGGCGCGCGGTTTGTTCTGCGGGTCGTTTTGTGGGAAATAGTTATGAGGTATCTCAGGGTTCAAACCGGCTTCCACATCGCGGAAATATTCGCTTGCCAGGGTATTGGCATCGTACTCCGGGTGGCCGGTGACAAAGGCGATGCGCTTATCTTTGCTGGCGAACAAATACGCATCGCCCTCTTCCGTCTCCGCGAGGATCTCGAGATCGGTATAGTCGCGAATAAGTCCGGCCGGAAAATCAGCATAGCGTGAGTGCGGGGCCAGGAAAGAGTCGTCGAAACCGCGGGTCAGTAAGGCGTGCGGATGAAGAATATGGTGTTCATAGACGCCGGAAATCTTTTCGGCGCGGGTCTGCTTGGGAATGCCGTACAGAATGTTCAGCGCGGCCTGAACCGCCCAACAGACGAACAGCGTCGAAGTGACGTGATCCTTGGCCCACTCCAGCACCTGTTTGATCTGCGGCCAGTAAGCAACATCGTTAAACTCAACCAGGCCTAAAGGAGCGCCGGTAACAATCAGGCCGTCAAAGTTCTGATCGCAGATCTCATCGAAATTACAGTAAAAGTTATTCAGATGCTCCGCAGGGGTATTACGCGACTCGCGCGCATCGATACGTAATAACTGGATATCCACCTGCAGCGGAGAGTTTGATAGCAGACGCAGGAACTGATTTTCCGTCTCGATTTTCTTCGGCATCAGGTTGAGGATTAACACCTTCAGGGGGCGGATTTCCTGAGTCGTTGCACGTGTTGTCGTCATTACGAAGACGTTTTCATTGCGCAAGAAATTGACGGCTGGCAGCTCGTCCTGCACCCGAATTGGCATAACTGTATTACCTCATAGCATACGTATAAACGTTTAGACATCCAGATAGCTGAAGATAACCAGGAATCGGGTGAATGTCGAGTCTGCATGTTCACGGTGAGAAAATTTCACGGCGCTTGTTGAGTTAGAATATAAGAATGTAGAAAAGGAGAAAGTATGGTTATTAACATCCGCCGTTCCCGGCCTGATGAAGGGGATAAACTGACTGCGATCTGGTGTCGGTCGGTCGACGCCACGCATGATTTTCTGACAAAAGCGTATCGAAAGGAGCTGGAGGAGATGGTACGCGCATTTTTACCGGAGGCTCCGCTGTGGGTGGCGGTTAATACGGAAGACCAGCCGATCGCCTTTATGCTGCTGACCGGAGATCATATGGATGCGCTGTTCGTCGATCCGGATGTCCGCGGCTGTGGCGTGGGGAAGTTGCTGATTGAGCATGCGCTGTCGTTAACGCCGAAGCTGACGACCAATGTAAATGAGCAGAATGAACAAGCGGTCGGGTTTTATCAGAAGATGGGTTTTAGGGTGACAGGGCGCTCTGAAACGGACGATCTGGGGCAACCGTATCCGTTATTGAATTTGATGTATGAGCAGCAGGCTGAAGCAGACTACGATTGACGTCGGTAACTTTGCGGCATTGATGTCCCCTCGGCCAGCAGGTGGCCGAGGATCTGTAGCCCCGGTAAGCGCAGCGCCACCGGGGGAGATATACCCCACACAGCAAAAAAACCCGCACCTTTCGGGACGGGGTTCTTTTTAAACGCAAAAACAAAAAGCCCGGTCTTTCGACCGGGCTTTCTGCTTTATTTGATGCCTGGCAGTTCCCTACTCTCACATGGGGAGACCCCACACTACCATCGGCGCTACGGCGTTTCACTTCTGAGTTCGGCATGGGGTCAGGTGGGACCACCGCGCTAGTGCCGCCAGGCAAATTCTGTTTTATCAACACGTCTCACCAACGTATCGATTAATCTGTATCAGAGCTGAAAATTCTCTCAAATCCGCCAAAACATCTTCGGCGTTGTAAGGTTAAGCCTCACGGTTCATTAGTACCGGTTAGCTCAACGCATCGCTGCGCTTACACACCCGGCCTATCAACGTCATCGTCTTTAACGTTCCTTCAGGAGACTTAAAGTCTCAGGGAGAACTCATCTCGGGGCAAGTTTCGTGCTTAGATGCTTTCAGCACTTATCTCTTCCGCATTTAGCTACCGGGCAGTGCCATTGGCATGACAACCCGAACACCAGTGATGCGTCCACTCCGGTCCTCTCGTACTAGGAGCAGCCCCCCTCAATTCTCCAGCGCCCACGGCAGATAGGGACCGAACTGTCTCACGACGTTCTAAACCCAGCTCGCGTACCACTTTAAATGGCGAACAGCCATACCCTTGGGACCTACTTCAGCCCCAGGATGTGATGAGCCGACATCGAGGTGCCAAACACCGCCGTCGATATGAACTCTTGGGCGGTATCAGCCTGTTATCCCCGGAGTACCTTTTATCCGTTGAGCGATGGCCCTTCCATTCAGAACCACCGGATCACTATGACCTGCTTTCGCACCTGCTCGCGCCGTCACGCTCGCAGTCAAGCTAGCTTATGCCATTGCACTAACCTCCTGATGTCCGACCAGGATTAGCTAACCTTCGTGCTCCTCCGTTACGCTTTGGGAGGAGACCGCCCCAGTCAAACTACCCACCAGACACTGTCCGCAACCCCGGTAAGGGGCCAACGTTAGAACATCAAACATTAAAGGGTGGTATTTCAAGGTTGGCTCCACGCAGACTGGCGTCCACGCTTCAAAGCCTCCCACCTATCCTACACATCAAGGCTCAATGTTCAGTGTCAAGCTATAGTAAAGGTTCACGGGGTCTTTCCGTCTTGCCGCGGGTACACTGCATCTTCACAGCGAGTTCAATTTCACTGAGTCTCGGGTGGAGACAGCCTGGCCATCATTACGCCATTCGTGCAGGTCGGAACTTACCCGACAAGGAATTTCGCTACCTTAGGACCGTTATAGTTACGGCCGCCGTTTACCGGGGCTTCGATCAAGAGCTTCTCCTTACGGATAACCCCATCAATTAACCTTCCGGCACCGGGCAGGCGTCACACCGTATACGTCCACTTTCGTGTTTGCACAGTGCTGTGTTTTTAATAAACAGTTGCAGCCAGCTGGTATCTTCGACTGGTCTCAGCTCCATCCGCAGGGACTTCACCTACACACCAGCGTGCCTTCTCCCGAAGTTACGGCACCATTTTGCCTAGTTCCTTCACCCGAGTTCTCTCAAGCGCCTTGGTATTCTCTACCTGACCACCTGTGTCGGTTTGGGGTACGATTTAATGTTACCTGATGCTTAGAGGCTTTTCCTGGAAGCAGGGCATTTGTTACTTCAGCACCGTAGTGCCTCGTCATCACACCTCAGCCTTGATTATCCGGATTTGCCTGGACAATCAGCCTACATGCTTAAACCGGGACAACCGTCGCCCGGCTAACATAGCCTTCTCCGTCCCCCCTTCGCAGTAACACCAAGTACAGGAATATTAACCTGTTTCCCATCGACTACGCCTTTCGGCCTCGCCTTAGGGGTCGACTCACCCTGCCCCGATTAACGTTGGACAGGAACCCTTGGTCTTCCGGCGAGCGGGCTTTTCACCCGCTTTATCGTTACTTATGTCAGCATTCGCACTTCTGATACCTCCAGCATGCCTCACAGCACACCTTCGCAGGCTTACAGAACGCTCCCCTACCCAACAACACATAGTGTCGCTGCCGCAGCTTCGGTGCATGGTTTAGCCCCGTTACATCTTCCGCGCAGGCCGACTCGACCAGTGAGCTATTACGCTTTCTTTAAATGATGGCTGCTTCTAAGCCAACATCCTGGCTGTCTGTGCCTTCCCACATCGTTTCCCACTTAACCATGACTTTGGGACCTTAGCTGGCGGTCTGGGTTGTTTCCCTCTTCACGACGGACGTTAGCACCCGCCGTGTGTCTCCCGTGATAACATTCTTCGGTATTCGTAGTTTGCATCGGGTTGGTAAGTCGGGATGACCCCCTAGCCGAAACAGTGCTCTACCCCCGAAGATGAGTTCACGAGGCGCTACCTAAATAGCTTTCGGGGAGAACCAGCTATCTCCCGGTTTGATTGGCCTTTCACCCCCAGCCACAAGTCATCCGCTAATTTTTCAACATTAGTCGGTTCGGTCCTCCAGTTAGTGTTACCCAACCTTCAACCTGCCCATGGCTAGATCACCGGGTTTCGGGTCTATACCCTGCAACTTAACGCCCAGTTAAGACTCGGTTTCCCTGCGGCTCCCCTATACGGTTAACCTTGCTACAGAATATAAGTCGCTGACCCATTATACAAAAGGTACGCAGTCACACCATAAAGGTGCTCCCACTGCTTGTACGTACACGGTTTCAGGTTCTTTTTCACTCCCCTCGCCGGGGTTCTTTTCGCCTTTCCCTCACGGTACTGGTTCACTATCGGTCAGTCAGGAGTATTTAGCCTTGGAGGATGGTCCCCCCATATTCAGACAGGATACCACGTGTCCCGCCCTACTCTTCGAGTTCACAGCCTGTGCATTTTGGTGTACGGGACTATCACCCTGTACCGTCGGACTTTCCAGACCGTTCCACTAACACACAAGCTGATTCAGACTCTGGGCTGCTCCCCGTTCGCTCGCCGCTACTGGGGGAATCTCGGTTGATTTCTTTTCCTCGGGGTACTTAGATGTTTCAGTTCCCCCGGTTCGCCTCGTTAACCTATGTATTCAGTTAACGATAGTGCAACGAATTGCACTGGGTTTCCCCATTCGGACATCGCCGGCTATAACGGTTCATATCACCTTACCGACGCTTTTCGCAGATTAGCACGTCCTTCATCGCCTCTGACTGCCAGGGCATCCACCGTGTACGCTTAGTCGCTTAACCTCACAACCCGAAGATGTTTCGTAAAACATCATCGTGTCGCGAAAATTTGAGAGACTCGAACACACATTGACTGTGTGTCGTTTCAATTTTCAGCTTGATCCAGATTTTTAAAGAGCAAATATCTCAAACGTCACCCGAAGATGAGTTTTGAGATAGTTCGGCACGCGTCTTTCACTCACGAACCAGCAAGTGGCGTCCCCTAGGGGATTCGAACCCCTGTTACCGCCGTGAAAGGGCGGTGTCCTGGGCCTCTAGACGAAGGGGACACTGAAGTCTCAATCGCAAGACGCCTTGCTTCTTTACGTTCATCAGACAATCTGTGTGAGCACTACAAAGTGCAGGTTCTTTAAGGTAAGGAGGTGATCCAACCGCAGGTTCCCCTACGGTTACCTTGTTACGACTTCACCCCAGTCATGAATCACAAAGTGGTAAGCGCCCTCCCGAAGGTTAAGCTACCTACTTCTTTTGCAACCCACTCCCATGGTGTGACGGGCGGTGTGTACAAGGCCCGGGAACGTATTCACCGTAGCATTCTGATCTACGATTACTAGCGATTCCGACTTCATGGAGTCGAGTTGCAGACTCCAATCCGGACTACGACATACTTTATGAGGTCCGCTTGCTCTCGCGAGGTCGCTTCTCTTTGTATATGCCATTGTAGCACGTGTGTAGCCCTGGTCGTAAGGGCCATGATGACTTGACGTCATCCCCACCTTTCTCCAGTTTATCACTGGCAGTCTCCTTTGAGTTCCCGGCCTAACCGCTGGCAACAAAGGATAAGGGTTGCGCTCGTTGCGGGACTTAACCCAACATTTCACAACACGAGCTGACGACAGCCATGCAGCACCTGTCTCACAGTTCCCGAAGGCACCAATCCATCTCTGGAAAGTTCTGTGGATGTCAAGACCAGGTAAGGTTCTTCGCGTTGCATCGAATTAAACCACATGCTCCACCGCTTGTGCGGGCCCCCGTCAATTCATTTGAGTTTTAACCTTGCGGCCGTACTCCCCAGGCGGTCGATTTAACGCGTTAGCTCCGGAAGCCACGCCTCAAGGGCACAACCTCCAAATCGACATCGTTTACGGCGTGGACTACCAGGGTATCTAATCCTGTTTGCTCCCCACGCTTTCGCACCTGAGCGTCAGTCTTTGTCCAGGGGGCCGCCTTCGCCACCGGTATTCCTCCAGATCTCTACGCATTTCACCGCTACACCTGGAATTCCACCCCCCTCTACAAGACTCTAGCCTGCCAGTTTCGAATGCAGTTCCCAGGTTGAGCCCGGGGATTTCACATCCGACTTGACAGACCGCCTGCGTGCGCTTTACGCCCAGTAATTCCGATTAACGCTTGCACCCTCCGTATTACCGCGGCTGCTGGCACGGAGTTAGCCGGTGCTTCTTCTGCGGGTAACGTCAATCGCCAAGGTTATTAACCTTAACGCCTTCCTCCCCGCTGAAAGTGCTTTACAACCCGAAGGCCTTCTTCACACACGCGGCATGGCTGCATCAGGCTTGCGCCCATTGTGCAATATTCCCCACTGCTGCCTCCCGTAGGAGTCTGGACCGTGTCTCAGTTCCAGTGTGGCTGGTCATCCTCTCAGACCAGCTAGGGATCGTCGCCTAGGTGAGCCATTACCCCACCTACTAGCTAATCCCATCTGGGCACATCTGATGGCATGAGGCCCGAAGGTCCCCCACTTTGGTCTTGCGACGTTATGCGGTATTAGCTACCGTTTCCAGTAGTTATCCCCCTCCATCAGGCAGTTTCCCAGACATTACTCACCCGTCCGCCGCTCGTCACCCGAGAGCAAGCTCTCTGTGCTACCGCTCGACTTGCATGTGTTAGGCCTGCCGCCAGCGTTCAATCTGAGCCATGATCAAACTCTTCAATTTAAGTTTGATGCTCAAAGAATTAAACTTCGTAATGAATTACGTGTTCACTCTTGAGACTTGGTATTCATTTTTCGTCCGAGGACGTTAAGAACCCATGTCACTTTGAGTGCCCACACAGATTGTCTGATAAATTGTTAAAGAGCAGTTGCGACGCGCTTTAGCGCTCTGTCGCGAGGTGGCGTATATTACGCTTTCCTCTTTCAGAGTCAACCCGTTTTTCAGGATTTTTCTCTGCAACCGAACCGGCTGTTTGTGTGAAGTGATTCACATCCGCCGTGTCGATGGAGGCGCATTATAGGGAGTTCTCGAGCGTCCGCAATAGAAAAATGGCAGAAAAATGACTGACTGCTGCATTCCCCAGCAAAACCCCGCTTTATACCTCGTTACACACAGAATTATCCACAGGAGAGCGTAAAAACATGACCGCTAGCCCCGTGGATCGCCAGCTATATAGAAGGAGAATCACCGGCCTGGAGAGAAACATAAAAATTCGCGAGCGTTGCGCAAACGTTTTCGTTACAATGCCGCGCTATGACACGGATGCCCGGTTGGGTGCGTTAGGTGAGTTTTTAGGCAAAAACTCACCTAACGCTCTCTGTAATGTTCAAATCCTGGGGATTTAATACCATGCAACAACGTCGTCCAGTCCGCCGCGCTCTGCTCAGTGTTTCTGACAAGGCCGGTATCGTCGAATTCGCGCAGGCGCTTTCCGCTCGTGGTGTCGAGCTGCTGTCCACCGGCGGCACCGCTCGCCTGCTGGCAGATAAAGGCCTGCCGGTTACCGAAGTCTCTGACTACACCGGTTTCCCGGAAATGATGGATGGACGCGTGAAGACCCTGCATCCGAAAGTACACGGCGGCATCCTCGGTCGTCGCGGTCAGGATGACGGTATCATGCAGCAACACGGTATCGCGCCTATCGATATGGTTGTCGTGAACCTTTACCCGTTCGCCCAGACCGTCGCTCGTGAAGGGTGCTCGCTGGAAGACGCGGTGGAAAACATCGATATCGGCGGCCCGACTATGGTGCGCTCTGCGGCGAAGAACCATAAAGATGTCGCCATCGTGGTTAAGAGCAGCGACTACGACGCCATCATTAATGAGATGGACGCCAACGAAGGTTCCCTCACGCTGGCCACCCGCTTCGACCTCGCCATTAAAGCCTTCGAACACACCGCCGCTTACGACAGCATGATCGCCAACTACTTCGGCAGCATGGTTCCGGCCTATCACGGCGAAAGCAAAGAAGCCGCTGGCCGCTTCCCGCGTACCCTGAATCTGAACTTCATTAAGAAGCAGGATATGCGCTACGGCGAAAACAGCCACCAGCAGGCGGCTTTCTATATAGAAGAGAATGTAAAAGAGGCCTCCGTGGCGACCGCCACTCAGCTGCAGGGCAAAGCGCTCTCCTATAACAACATTGCCGATACCGATGCGGCGCTGGAGTGCGTGAAAGAGTTCAACGAGCCGGCCTGCGTTATCGTCAAGCATGCCAACCCGTGCGGCGTTGCCGTCAGCGACTCGATTCTTGACGCCTACGATCGCGCTTACAAAACCGACCCGACCTCCGCGTTCGGCGGCATCATTGCCTTTAACCGCGAGCTGGATGCTGAAACCGCGCAGGCGATCATCTCTCGCCAGTTCGTCGAAGTGATCATCGCGCCGTCCGCCAGCGAAGAAGCGCTGAAAATCACCGCCGCGAAGCAGAACGTCCGCGTACTGACCTGCGGCCAGTGGGATACTCGCGTTGCCGGCCTCGATTTCAAACGCGTTAACGGTGGTCTGCTGGTTCAGGACCGCGATCTCGGCATGGTCACCGCAGGTGAACTGCGCGTGGTCAGCAAACGTCAGCCAACCGAGCAGGAACTGCGCGATGCGCTGTTCTGCTGGAAAGTGGCGAAATTCGTCAAATCCAACGCCATCGTTTATGCCAAAGATAATATGACCATCGGTATAGGCGCCGGTCAGATGAGCCGCGTCTACTCGGCGAAAATCGCCGGAATTAAAGCCGGTGATGAAGGTCTGGAAGTGAAAGGTTCCGCCATGGCCTCTGACGCTTTCTTCCCGTTCCGCGACGGCATCGATGCCGCAGCCGCGGTAGGCATCACCTGCGTTATTCAGCCGGGCGGCTCTATCCGTGACGACGAAGTGATTGCCGCCGCTGACGAACACGGCATCGCCATGATCTTCACCGACATGCGCCACTTCCGCCATTAATTCCTGGAGCAGCAGATGAAAGTATTAGTAATCGGTAACGGCGGGCGCGAGCACGCGCTGGCCTGGAAAGCGGCTCAGTCGCCGCTGGTTGATACCGTCTATGTCGCGCCGGGCAACGCCGGTACCGCCCTGGAGCCGTCGCTGCAAAACGTCGCCATCGGCGTCACCGATATTCCGGCGCTGCTTCGCTTCGCGCAGGATGAGAACATCGATCTGACCATCGTTGGCCCGGAAGCGCCGTTGGTCATTGGCGTGGTCGACGCGTTCCGTGCCGCCGGGCTGAACATCTTCGGGCCAACCGAAGGCGCCGCGCAGCTGGAAGGCTCAAAAGCCTTCACCAAAGATTTTCTCGCCCGTCATCATATTCCGACGGCGGAATACCAGAACTTCACCGAAGTGGAGCCTGCGCTGGCTTATCTGCGCGAGAAAGGCGCGCCGATCGTCATCAAAGCCGACGGTCTGGCGGCGGGTAAAGGCGTTATCGTGGCGATGACCCTCGAGGAAGCCGAAGCGGCGGTCAAAGATATGTTGGCCGGCAACGCCTTTGGCGACGCAGGCCACCGCATCGTGATTGAAGAGTTCCTCGATGGCGAAGAGGCTAGCTTTATTGTGATGGTCGACGGCGAGCACGTCCTGCCGATGGCCACCAGCCAGGATCACAAGCGCGTCGGCAACGGCGATACCGGCCCGAACACCGGCGGGATGGGGGCGTACTCCCCGGCACCGGTGGTTACTGACGAAGTCCACCAGCGCACCATGGAGCGGATTATCTGGCCAACCGTGAAAGGCATGGCCGCTGAAGGCAACACCTATACCGGTTTCCTCTACGCCGGTCTGATGATCGACAAGCAGGGCAACCCGAAGGTGATTGAGTTCAACTGCCGCTTTGGCGACCCGGAAACCCAACCGATCATGCTGCGCATGAAGTCCGACCTGGTCGAGCTGTGCCTCGCCGCCTGCGCGGGCAAGCTGGACGGGAAAACCTCCGAGTGGGATGACCGCGCGTCGCTGGGCGTGGTGGTTGCCGCCGGCGGCTATCCGGGCAGCTACAATACGGGCGATGAGATCTACGGCCTGCCGCAGCAGGAAGTCGCAGACGGTAAAGTCTTCCACGCCGGCACCAAACTGTCTGACGACCAGCGCGTGGTCACCAACGGCGGGCGCGTGCTGTGCGTCACCGCGCTGGGTGACTCCGTGGCGCAGGCGCAGCAGCGCGCCTATCAGCTGCTGACCGACATTCGCTGGGACGGTAGCTTTAGCCGTAGCGATATCGGCTGGCGCGCCATCGAACGTGAAAAGGCTAACGGCTAAGTTTCGCCAGCAGCGTTTTGCGCGTAATGCCTAACTGACGGGCGGCTTCGGTTTTGTTGCCGCCCGTTTTTTCCAGCGCCGCCAGAATCACCTCTTTCTCCACTTCCACTAACGGCTGAATTCCCCCCTCCTCGCTCCCGCCTGATGGCAGCGGCGTACCGGCGATCGCCAGGGGCAGTTCTCGCTCAGAGATATAGTTTCCGGTCAGTAGCACCACCGCCCGCTCCACCGCGTTTTCCAGCTCGCGTATATTGCCCGGCCAGGGGTAGTGGATCAGCAGGTCCATCGCCTGTGGCGTGAACCCCTTTACCGTCTTACGATTGCGTTCGGTATAGCGTTTGAGAAAATGCTGCGCCAGCTGCGGAATATCTTCCCGTCGCCGGCGCAGCGGCGGTATCTCGATGGTCACGACGTTGAGTCGGTAATAGAGATCCTGGCGAAAGCGCCCGGCGCTCACCTCTTCCGCAAGGTTGCGATGGGTGGCGGCGATAAGCCGCACATCAACGGCAAGCGTCTGGTTGCTGCCGACCCGCTGCACCTCCCGCTCCTGAATCGCCCGCAGCAAGCGGACCTGCATCACTGGCGAGATATCGCCTATCTCATCAAGAAACAGCGTGCCGCCATCCGCTTCGACAAAGCGTCCTTCCCGCCGCCGATCCGCCCCGGTAAACGCCCCTTTTTCATGGCCGAAGAGTTCCGACTCCAGCAGTGACTCATTCAGCGCCGCGCAGTTGAGCGTGACCAACGGCTTGTCACGACGCTCGCTGCAGGCGTGGATGGCGTGCGCCACCAGCTCCTTACCGGTTCCCGACTCCCCATAAATCAGCACCGTCGCGTCCGAAGGGGCCACCAGCGTAATATCGTTAAGAAGCGCCTGCATCGCCGGGCTGTCGCCAATCATGCCCCACCGTGAATCCGTCGCAACGCTGGGGTCGCTCTCGCTCTGCCGGGTGTGCGCCAATGCCTGAACCAGCGTCTGCTGCAGGGTGTCAAAATCCAGCGGTTTAACCAGATAATCCAGCGCCCCGGACTTAATAGCTTCTACCGCCGTACCGACGCTGGAAAACGCCGTCATGATCAGCACCGGTATCGCCGGGTTATAGGCCTTAATCTCTTTTAACGTTGCGATACCGTCCATCTCCGCCATACGGATATCGCACAGCACCAGGTCGAAGACCTGCTGATGGATCTGCTCCAGCGCCTGCAGGCCGTTGTGAGCCAACCCCACCTGATAGCCCCAGCCGCGCAGCAGCGCCTGCAGGATCGTGCAGTGGCTGATGTCATCATCAACGACCAGAATCTGTACTTTATCGCTGCTCATCTTCCCTCCGTTGAGCATCCACCGGTAACCAAAGCGTAAATATCGCTCCAGCTCCCGGCTGACTTTCGGCGCGGATCGTCCCGCCATGTTGTTCGATAATATTCTGCACTACGGCCAGCCCCAGCCCGGTGCCGTCCGCCTTGGTGGTGAAATACGGCGTGAAGATAGCCTGTAACTCTTCATCGCTCATCCCCTTACCGCTATCCGTGACGACGATTTTCACCCGCTGACGATCGGCTTCGCTTGCTGTTACGCGAATGACGCCGTCACGGCCAATCGCCTGCATTGCATTCAGGTACAGATTCAACAGCACCTGATTCAGGCGATCGGGGTCGGCGCTGATCGTGGTTAACTCAGGTCGCGGAGTAAATTGCAGCGCGATCCCGCGGCTCTGCGCATCCTGGCTTACCAACTGCAATGAGTGGCGGATAAGCGCGTTGATATCGACTGTCTGGTAGTTTAGATGGGCGGGCCGGACCAGCTCCAGCAGCTCGCTGACCACCCGGTTCAGGCGATCAGCCTCTTTGGCCATCACCTGGGCTAACTGATGCGACTCGCCGCCAGGCGGCGTGCGCTCGGCAAAATATTTCGCCAGCCCTTTAATCGACGAGAGCGGGTTGCGGATCTCGTGCGCGACCCCCGCCGCCAGATGGCCAAGCGCCACCAGCTTTTCCTTGCGGGCCATCGCCTCCAGCAGCTGTTTCCGCGAGCGACGATAGCGGCGGAACCAGAACTGAGCGAGGATCGTCGCCGCTATCACCAGCGCGGCGGCACCCAGCATGATGGCCATATTCCGCTGCCCGCGGGCCTGCGCGGCATCCAGCTCGCGGCTATCAAAGGCGATAAAAATCACCTGCGGGACGGTGGCCTGAGCCAGGGCGCTATTGCCGCGGTTCATCATTCCCATATGGTGGCCGCGGGCCGGATTAAGCGGGCGAAAATGGCGATAGATCTCCAGCGCCGGCCGCGGTTCGCTAAGCCGGCGCCAGCGGGCCTGTTCGCCAACCGCTAACGCACGCATCTGCGCCGGGCTATACAGCGTTTTACCCACCTGCTGCGGATCGCTATGGGCGATAATTTTACCGTTTTCATCGGTCACCGCGAACCACAGGACGCCCGGTTGCCAGGCCATCTCTTCCAGCAGGGCCTGCAGCTGCGCATGATGCATACGCATCCCCATCCCGACGCGCGTGCCGGACTCCAGCGCGCGGATCAGCACGCTCCCTTTCTCTTCAATGGTTTGTCGGGCAGCGGTCGTCTCGCGACCGTAGTCGCGGACGATCATCGCGGAGAACAGCATGACCAGCAGCACAACCGTGCCGGTCAGCAGCCAGCTCAGCGCGCCAGCGGCGGCGTCCCGGGAGAGAGATTTGATCTTCATCGGCGAGTCCTTGTCATCTCTTTTTCACTATCTGCAGGCTCCTTCAGCAGAAATCATGCCATGTTTCCGCGCGGCCAATCCTGCTCTCAAACATATCGCCTGCGCTTAAGCGAGTAAAAATGACTCGCCTGACCCTGGCGGAACGGGTCATTTTTACTCGCTCTCCTCGGCAAAGGCTTCGGCAGGCCCACACAGACGGGCTTTTTCAGACTGGCATGGAAGATGCAATACCGAGGGAAACCACACAGGAGAAAATGCCATGAAACGGAACCGTACCTTACCTCTCGCCCTCGTTACCTTTGCCGCGCTGACCTTCGCCAGCAACGCGGCCTGGGCCAACCACCACTGGGGCAACAATAACGGGATGGGCAACCAGGGCTACAGTCAGCTGACCCAGGAGCAGCAGGCTACCGTGCAAAAGCTGCATAACGATTACTATGCGCAAACCAGCGCCCTGCGCCAGCAGCTGCAGTCCAAACGCTATGAGTACAATGCGCTGCTCACGGCGCAAAAGCCGGACAGCGGGAAGATTGAAGCTGTCGCTCAGGAGATGGAAGGCTTACGCCAGAAGCTGGATCAGCAGCGGGTGAAGTTTGATATCGCCCTGGCTGAGGCAGGCGTTCCCCGCGGCGCAGGAATGGGATATGGCGGCTGTCGCGGTAGCGCCGGCGGTCATATGGGCATGAACCATTGGTAAAGGTTAGAAGTTTTTTTCCGTCGGCTGCCAGGTGCAGAAGTTTTCATTGGCGACCAGCAGCAGTTGAGAGCCTTCCGGCGCCTCCAGCCAGGCAATGCTCACTGCGGCGGAAGCGTGGCTCTGGCGGCGTTCAATGTGCGCCAGGGCCCGGCTATCGAGGTCGGGCGTAACCGTCTGCCCTTCGCAGGTCAGCACGGTATGCGCGGCAGCGTTCCAGCGTCCCTGGCGCAGGACGACCCGCCCCTGGCGGAGGGCGTCGCTGGTCTGGCGGATCTGTTCGGCGCGATAACGATATAGCGCGACCTGGTCGCTGGAGAGCTGCTGCTTCTGCCCGTCCACTTCCCGTTGCATAAAGCTCAGATCGCCCTGCGCGTCGAAACGGGCGCGAATATGTTCCGGCGGTTTGCCATAGACATTGAGTTCGATAAGCGCCAGTTGATCGCCCTGCCAGCGATATTCGCTGGTCGAGGTGTCCCCGTGACGCCACGGGCTGAAGGCGGCGAGAAGATGGACTTCATCGCCAGAATCTTTACGCCAGATGCGCATCGCTCCCTGATTGTCCGCATATCCGCTGGCGGTAAACGGCGGTAGCGACGTGTCGTGGCTGCAGGCAGTCAGCAACAGGATGCCCGCCAGCGCCAGAGGCCGGCGCCAGACAGACAAAAGGGGCTTAATAGCCCCTTCGATAAAACTGTTCACTGCCACGCGGTCTTACTTAACTGCGTCTTTCAGTGCTTTGCCAGAAACAAATGCCGGCACGTTAGCTGCAGCGATTTTGATCTCTTTACCGGTCTGCGGGTTGCGGCCAGTACGCTCAGCGCGGTGGTTCACTTTGAAGGTACCGAAACCAACCAGTTGAACAGCATCACCTTCTTTCAGAGACTCAGTAATTGCAGCCAGGGTAGATTCCAGGGCAGCTTTAGCCTGTGCTTTGGACAGGTCAGCTTTGTCCGCAATTACATCAATCAGTTGAGTCTTGTTCATAAGTTATCCTTACAATGTGTTTATCGCTTGCTAAGCATCGAGTGCGACGGAAATGCCAAAAAAGCACCCTCCTGCATACACGCACCGATAGCCACTTTTTTTCGCCCTCCAAATGTAGACCAGACGGGGGGCGGAATGGAAGCCTTCAGACGCTACAATTCAGGCGGTAAATCACGTTTTCTGGTCTCACTGCTGAAAATTTATACCAATATTGCTCTCGCCAGCCTCGCGCAGGTCCGCGCGCAGGCCTTTTATCAGCTCAAGATCACGCTCTTCACAGTCGGCCAGCAGGCGGAAAATTTCCCACTGAATATCCCATTCCTGCTCTACCGCCGGATTCGCTTTCAACTCTTCGTCGGTCATTTCGCGACCTTCCTGGGTCATTTCCAGCATCGCCACGGTGGTGATGGAGGTCTTGCTCACCTCGATCGCGTGCTCGAGCGTTTCGCCGCTCAGACGAGAATGAATCAGTTCACTCAACGCCACGCAAGCGTCTATGGCCGGATAGACACCGTACATGTCGAAATCATCTGCCGCCGGGATCGCCTCTTCCAGCTTCTCCAGCTGGCTGTCGAAATTCACCTTCGCATCTTTAACCGTCAGCGTTTCCCAGATCAGGTCCAGGATACGACGATAAAGCAGGCCGTCGCCAAACTCGGTTTGCTTGCAGAACATCGCGTAGTTGGGATACATACGTTCGCACAGGCAGGCCATAAAAGTGACATGCTGCCAGCTTTCCAGCTTCTCCAGGCGCAGGTGAATCGGGTTTTGTAACATGATGAATTCTCGAAGTCAGAAATTAGGCGCAGTGTACCTGAATCAGCTGTGATTTGCTTGCCAACGCACAAACGACGGACGACGGGACGCCACCGCATCGGCCCAGCGCGTCGGCTCGGGCAGACGGTAGCCTCGCATGCAACGCTCAACCCACATTAAAGCGCTGTCCATGCCTACCCGGTGGCCGGTGCTAATAAACAGCGGGTTGCAGCGCACTTTGCTGCGCCAGACCCAGGCCAGTTGCTCATTTTTATCCATCAGCGGGGCCAGCGCGCCAGGCTCATCACCCAGGTCGCCGATTTTGCCGCACAGGCGTTTTTTCGCCACTCCGATAGTCGGCACATCAATCATCAGGCCAAAATGGCTGGCGACGCCCAATCTCCGGGGATGAGAAATGCCGTGTCCGTCAACGAAGAGTAGGTCCGGTTTTTGCGAAAGCTGCTCCCACGCCGCCAGCAGCGCAGGCGTTTCGCGAAACGAGAGAAAGCCGGGAATATAGGGCATAGAGGTGGCGACCCGCGCCACCTGATACTCCACCAGCTCAAGCTCAGGCCAGGTCAGCAGCACCATCGCAGCCCGGGTGATCTCCCCTTCCTGCTCAAACCCGACGTCCGCGCCGCCGATCAACGCCGGCGGGTCGCGATCCAGTCGATCCGCACGCTCTACCGACGCGGCTAACTGTTGCTGTTGGGTACGTAGTGCGGCTAAATCCATAGGGCTTATCTCCTACTGGTGATAGGGTGCGGACAGACGGTGCACAGCCTCAACAAAGACGCCCGCATGCTCGGGGTCAACGTCCTGATGAATACCGTGTCCAAGGTTAAAGACGTGGCCTTCCCCCTGGCCAAAGCCGGCAAGAATAGTCGCCACTTCTTCTTCAATACGCGGGGCGGACGCATAGAGCATCGACGGATCCATATTGCCCTGTAGCGCTACTTTGTTACCCACGCGACGGCGAGCATCGGCAATATCGGTGGTCCAGTCGAGACCCAACGCATCGCAGCCGGTCTCCGCCATCGCTTCCAGCCACTGACCACCGCCTTTGGTGAACAGAGTCACCGGCACGCGGCGGCCTTCGTTTTCCCGCAGCAGGCCATCGACGATCTTATGCATGTAGTAGAGGGAGAACTGCTGATAGTCGCGGCCGGTCAGCACCCCGCCCCAGGTGTCAAAAATCATCACCGACTGCGCGCCGGCTTTGATCTGCGCGTTGAGATACAGGGTAACGCTCTTCGCCAGCTTATCCAGCAGCGCATGCAGCGCCTGCGGCTCGGCGTACATCATCTTTTTAATCACGGTGAAAGCCTTGCTGCTGCCGCCCTCCACCATGTACGTAGCCAGCGTCCATGGACTACCGGAAAAACCGATCAGCGGCACTTCGCCTTTCAGTTCGCGGCGAATGGTGCGCACGGCGTTCATTACATAGCCCAGCTCCTGCTCCGGATCCGGGATCGGCAGCTTGTCGACGTCGGCTTTACTTTTTACCGGCGAGGTGAAGCGCGGACCTTCGCCAGCTTCAAAGTACAGCCCCAGCCCCATGGCGTCCGGGATGGTCAGGATGTCCGAAAAGAGGATCGCCGCGTCCAGCGGGTAACGGCGCAGCGGCTGGAGCGTCACTTCGCAGGCCAGCTCGGCATTTTTACACAGCGACATAAAGTCGCCCGCTTGCGCACGGGTGGCTTTGTACTCCGGTAAATAGCGGCCCGCCTGGCGCATCATCCACACCGGGGTGACATCAACCGGCTGACGCAGCAGCGCGCGCAGGTAACGATCGTTCTTCAGTTCGGTCATTTTTACATTCCTTTAGCGTTGATACGCCCAGTGTAACATGTCACTCGAACTCTGCCCGACACATCGCGACGGTATCTTCGATAAGCCGCCGCGCCACTGTCCCCGGCGGCGGCAGAAGCGGCAGGTCGTCATAGCGATACCAGTCCGCGGTCAGTAACTCTTTTTTGTCGACCACGATCTCGCCATCTGCGTAATCCGCCATAAAGGCGGTCATCAGCGACTGCGGGAACGGCCATGGCTGAGAGGTCACGTAACGCAGATTTTTTACCCGAATACCGCTCTCCTCCATCACCTCGCGAGCCACCGCCTGCTCAAGGGTTTCGCCGACCTCGACAAAGCCGGCCAGCACGGTGTGCACGCCGTTGCGATGGCGCGTATGTTGCGCCAGCAGGATCGCATCGTCGCGACGGATTGCCACGATAATGCAGGGGGCAATTTGCGGGTAGTAACGTTCACGGCAGTGGCTGCACAGCATCGCCCATTCGCTTTTGCTGGCATGCATCGGGTGGCCGCAGTAACCGCAAAATTTATGCGAGCGATAAAATTCGGCGAGCTGGATCCCCCGCCCAGCCAGCTGGAAGAGTCCCGGATCCTGATCCAGCACCTGGCGCAACGATCCCATGTCATGGCGACGATCCTGGCGCACCATCCACACGGACTCGCCCTGCCACTCGCCAATATGCAGCGCATGCTGGCCGACAAGATCGAAATTAACCGCTTCGCCATGTGGTAATTCTCCACCAGGCAACCATAATTTTTGTTCGTGACTGACAACCCACCAGCCGCGATCTAATTTTTCAATAATACGATCCATATCTATTGCACTACCTTTGCTTCACTGGCATGTTGTTAACATTATATTTACATTTTGGTGAGCAGATTTAAATCAAAACTAGCGGAGTCAATCATGCTAAACCAGCTGGAAAATCTGACGGAGCGCGTTGGCGGTAGTAATGAACTGGTCGATCGCTGGCTACAAGTGCGTAAGCATCTGCTCGTGGCTTACTACAACCTGGTTGGCCTGAAACCGGGCAAAGAGTCGTTTATGCGGCTAAACGAAAAGGCGCTGGATGACTTTTGCCAAAGTCTGGTGGATTACCTCTCATCCGGTCATTTTAGTATTTATGAACGCATTATTGGCGAAATGGAAGGCGATACCCCTCTTTTAGCCGCCACCCGGCTTTACCCGCAGCTGGAAGCCAATACCCAGCAGATGATGGACTACTACGATACCTGCCTCGAAAACGCCATCGATCACGATAACTATCTTGAATTTCAGCAGGCGCTGTCGGATATCGGCGAGTCGCTGGAGGCGCGTTTCGCGCTGGAAGATAAACTGATCGCCCTGGCTGTCGCCCATAACCTGAGCAATGACGTGCGCGATAATATTGCGCCGACCGCTTGAGTTGTGAACCGTTAACGCGTAATTTACGTACATTATCCCTCTGCGGAGGGATTTCATCTTGTCGGAGTGCCTATTTTCCATGCGCAGGCTAACGTGGAAAAGGCTGAGACCGTTAATTCGGGATCCGCGGAACCTGATCAGGCTAATACCTGCGAAGGGAACAAGAGTAAACTGCTGTTCGCGTCAGTCCGTCAGGGCCGATCGCATCTGTTACTCCATCCGTCGTCTGACAAGCCATGTCCTTTTTTAACTGGAATGCGCTATGTCTACTACCAAACTAACCCGTCGGGAACAACGCGAGCACGCGCAGCGATTCATTGATACGCTGGCGGGTACCGCTTTTCCTAATTCACGCCGCATCTATGTTCACGGCTCACAAGCGGATATCCGCGTCCCGATGCGTGAAATTCAGCTCAGCCCAACTCTCGTCGGCGGCGATAAAGATAACCCCCGGTACGAAACCAACGAACCGATCCCGGTGTATGACACCTCCGGGCCGTATGGCGACCCGGATATTAGCATTGATGTCCGCCAGGGGCTGGCAAAGCTGCGCCAGCCGTGGATCGACGCGCGTAACGACTGCGCGCCGCTCAGCGAACGCAGCTCGGCCTATACCAAAGCGCGGCTGGCCGACGACGGTCTCGATGAGCTGCGCTTCAGCGGCCTGCTGACGCCCAAACGCGCCGTCGTTGGCAAATGCGTTACCCAGCTGCACTACGCCCGCCAGGGGATAGTCACCCCGGAGATGGAGTTCATCGCCATTCGCGAAAACATGGGTCGCGAACGTATCCGCAGCGAGGTTCTGCGCCAGCAGCACGCAGGTGAAGGCTTCGGCGCCCACCTACCGGAAAACATCACCCCCGAGTTCGTTCGCGATGAAGTGGCCGCCGGACGCGCCATCATCCCCGCCAACATCAACCACCCGGAGTCTGAACCGATGATTATCGGCCGCAACTTCCTGGTGAAAGTGAATGCCAATATCGGCAACTCGGCGGTGACCTCTTCCATCGAAGAAGAGGTCGAGAAACTGGTCTGGTCAACCCGCTGGGGCGCCGACACGGTGATGGACCTCTCCACCGGCCGCTATATCCACGAAACCCGCGAGTGGATCCTGCGCAACAGCCCGGTGCCGATTGGTACCGTGCCGATTTACCAGGCGCTGGAGAAGGTCAACGGCATCGCCGAGAATCTCACCTGGCAAGTCTTCCGCGATACCCTGCTGGAACAGGCCGAGCAAGGCGTCGACTACTTCACGATTCACGCCGGCGTACTGTTGCGCTACGTCCCGATGACGGCGAAGCGCCTGACCGGTATCGTCTCGCGCGGCGGCTCAATCATGGCTAAGTGGTGCCTGTCGCATCATCAGGAAAACTTCCTCTACCAGCATTTCCGCGAAATCTGCGAAATCTGCGCCGCCTATGACGTGTCGCTGTCGCTGGGCGATGGCCTGCGCCCCGGCTCCATTCAGGATGCCAACGACGAGGCGCAGTTTTCCGAGCTGCGCACCCTCGGCGAACTGACGAAAATCGCCTGGGAATATGACGTGCAGGTGATGATTGAAGGCCCTGGCCACGTGCCGATGCAGATGATCCGCCGCAATATGACCGAACAGCTGGAGCACTGCCACGAAGCGCCGTTCTACACCCTGGGGCCGCTCACCACTGACATCGCGCCGGGCTACGACCATTTCACCTCCGGTATCGGCGCGGCAATGATCGGCTGGTTCGGCTGCGCCATGCTGTGCTATGTCACGCCGAAAGAGCATCTCGGCCTGCCCAACAAAGAGGATGTCAAACAGGGGCTGATTACCTACAAAATCGCCGCCCACGCCGCCGACCTCGCGAAAGGCCATCCCGGGGCGCAGATCCGCGACAACGCGATGTCAAAAGCGCGTTTTGAATTCCGCTGGGAAGACCAGTTCAACCTCGCGCTCGACCCGTTCACTGCGCGGGCCTATCACGATGAAACCCTGCCGCAGGAGTCCGGCAAAGTCGCCCACTTCTGCTCCATGTGCGGGCCGAAATTCTGTTCGATGAAAATCACTCAGGAGGTCCGCGACTACGCCGCGAAGCAAAGTATCGAAGCCGGCATGGCCGATATGTCGAATAACTTCCGCGCCCGCGGCGGCGAAATCTACCTGAAACAGGAGGAAGCCTGATGTATCAACCTGATTTTCCACCCGTCCCGTTTCGTCTCGGACTCTACCCGGTGGTGGACAGCGTGGCGTGGATTGAGCGCCTGCTCGAAGCTGGGGTACGTACCCTTCAGTTACGCATCAAAGACCGGCGCGACAGCGAAGTGGAGGATGACGTGATCGCCGCCATCGCCCTTGGTCGCCGCTATCACGCCCGACTGTTCATTAACGATTACTGGCAGCTGGCGATTAAGCATCAGGCCTATGGCGTGCATCTCGGACAAGAAGATCTGGAAACCACCGATCTGAGCGCTATCCGCCAGGCCGGGCTGCGTCTTGGCGTCTCTACTCACGATGATATGGAAATTGATGTCGCCCTTGCGGCGCGCCCCTCTTACATCGCGCTAGGTCACGTCTTCCCGACGCAAACCAAACAGATGCCTTCCGCGCCGCAGGGCCTCGAGCAGCTTGCCAGACATATTCAACGCCTGGCGGATTACCCCACCGTGGCGATCGGCGGAATTAGCCTGGAAAAGGCGCCGGGGGTACTGGCGACCGGCGTCGGCAGCATCGCGGTGGTCAGCGCCATCACCCAGGCGGCGGACTGGCGGGCAGCGACCGACCAACTGCTGGCGCTGGCGGGAGCGGGCGATGAATGATCACGACTTTATGCGCTATAGCCGCCAGCTGCTGCTGGAGGATATTGCCATCGAAGGGCAGCAGAAGCTGTTAGCCAGTCGAGTGCTGATTATTGGCCTTGGCGGGCTGGGCTCCCCGGCGGCGCTCTATCTGGCCGGGGCTGGCGTCGGGACGCTGACCCTGGCCGATGACGACGCGGTGCATCTCAGCAACCTGCAACGGCAGATCTTGTTCACCAGCGCGGATATCGATCGGCCAAAAGCCGCAGCGGCACAGACCCGGCTCAGCCAGCTAAACCCGCAGATCAAACTGGTAGCGCTCCAGCAGCGCTTAAGCGGCGAGGCGCTACGCGCCGAAGTGGCGAAAGCGGACGTGGTGCTGGACTGTACCGATAATATGGTCACCCGCCAGGCGATCAATGCCGCCTGTGTGGCCCTCGATACCCCGTTAGTGACCGCCAGCGCCGTGGGCTTCGGCGGTCAGCTGATGGTGCTCACCCCGCCCTGGACGCAGGGCTGCTATCGCTGCCTGTGGCCGGAAAGCGATGAACCGCAGCGCAACTGCCGCACCGCGGGGATCGTCGGCCCGGTGGTCGGCATGATGGGCACCCTGCAGGCGCTGGAGACAATTAAGCTGCTCAGCGGCATGGCGACGCCGCGCAACACCCTGCGGCTGTTCGACGCCCGCACCAGCAACTGGCGCGCCCTTGCGCTACAGCGTTCCCGGAGCTGCCCGGTGTGCGGAGGGCGGCATGCAGATCTGGTTTAACGACGAGCCGCTGGCGTGCGCCGACAATCTCAGCGTCAGCGCCCTGCTGACCCAGCTCGAACAGCAGCAGCCGGGCGTTGCGCTGGCGCTCAATCAACACATCCTGCCGCGCGACCGGTGGGAAGATCATCTCTTGCAGGAAGGCGATCGGGTCCTGCTTTTTCAGGTTATCGCTGGAGGCTGACATGTTACGTATTGCAGACAAAACGTTTGAATCCCATCTTTTCACCGGTACCGGCAAATTCGCCGCCCCGGAGGTGATGGTCGAGGCGATTCGCGCCTCGGGCAGCCAGCTGGTAACCCTGGCGATGAAGCGCGTCGATTTACGCCAGCGCAATGACGCCATCCTCGCCCCGCTGCTGGCGGCGGGGGTTAACCTGCTGCCGAATACCTCAGGCGCCAAGACGGCGGAAGAGGCGGTGTTTGCCGCCCGCCTGGCGCGGGAAGCCCTGGGTACCCATTGGCTGAAGCTGGAGATCCACCCGGACGCCCGCTGGCTGCTGCCCGACCCGATTGAAACCCTGAAAGCGGCGGAGCTGCTGGTCCGCGAAGGGTTCGTGGTGCTGCCCTACTGCGGCGCCGATCCGGTGCTGTGTAAACGACTGGAAGAGGTAGGCTGCGCGGCGGTGATGCCGCTGGGTGCGCCGATCGGCTCCAATCAGGGGCTGGAAACCAAAGCCATGCTGGAGATTATTATCGAGCAGGCGACGGTCCCGGTGGTGGTCGACGCCGGGATCGGCGTCCCGAGCCATGCGGCGCAGGCGCTGGAGATGGGCGCGGACGCGGTGCTGGTCAATACCGCCATTGCCGTCGCCGACGACCCCGTGGCCATGGCCCGCGCCTTCCGTATGGCGATCGATGCCGGATTACTGGCGCGTCAGGCCGGACCGGGGGCACGCAGTACGCAGGCGCAGGCCACCAGCCCGCTCACCGGATTCCTGGAGGCGCTGGCATGAAAACCTTTAGCGATCGCTGGCGGCAGCTGGAGTGGGACGATATCCGCCTGCGCATCAACAGCAAAACCGCCGTCGACGTCGAACGGGCGCTGGCGGCCAAACAGCTCACCCGCGATGATATGATGGCCCTGCTCTCGCCTGCCGCGGCCAATTACCTTGAACCGCTGGCCCAGCGCGCGCAGCGCCTCACCCGGCAGCGCTTCGGCAATACCGTCAGCTTCTACGTGCCGCTGTATCTCTCCAACCTGTGCGCTAACGACTGCACCTACTGTGGCTTCTCGATGAGCAACCGCATTAAGCGCAAGACGCTGGATGCCGCCGAGATTGCCCGCGAGTGCGCCGCAATCCGCAACCTGGGCTTTGAGCATCTGCTGCTGGTGACCGGCGAACATCAGGGTAAGGTGGGAATGGATTATTTCCGTCAGCACCTACCGGCTATCCGCAGCCAGTTTGCCTCGCTGCATATGGAAGTGCAGCCGCTGGCGACTGAAGAGTATGCCGAGCTGAAAACCCTGGGGCTCGACGGGGTGATGGTCTATCAGGAGACCTATCATGAAAGCATGTACGCCCAACACCATCTGAAAGGAAAAAAGCAGGATTTCTTCTGGCGGCTGGATACGCCGGATCGCTTAGGCGCGGCGGGGATCGATAAGATCGGCCTTGGCGCGCTCATCGGCCTTTCCGACAGCTGGCGAGTGGACTGCTTTATAGTCGCTGAGCACCTGCTGTGGCTGCAGCAGCGCTACTGGCGCAGCCGCTATTCGGTCTCCTTCCCGCGCCTGCGTCCCTGCGCCGGCGGTATTGAACCGGCTTCGCTGATGGATGAGCGCCAGCTGGTGCAAACTATCTGCGCCTTCCGCCTGCTGGCGCCAGAGGTTGAGCTGTCGCTATCCACCCGCGAATCACCCTGGTTCCGCGACCGGGTGATCCCGCTGGCGATCAATAACGTCAGCGCCTTCTCTAAAACCCAGCCCGGCGGCTACGCCGACGATCATCCGGAGCTCGAGCAATTTGCCCCGCACGACGATCGCCGCCCTGAAGAGGTCGCCAGCGCGCTGGCCGCCCGCGGCCTGCAGCCGGTATGGAAAGACTGGGATAGCTGGCTGGGACGCGCTTCGCAAACCTCATGATGTACAGTGTAAACGCCTGATAATTTTGCGCGCCTGCACGAGAGATGAAAAACGGAGGCTGGCCCGCCCGACGCCGTTTTTCTATTCTGCCCTGGTCAGCAGCGGACGCTGACCAGGGCGAACCTTTTCTTCCTCATTTTCGCCCTGCCTCTCCGCGCTGAGCAGAGGCCTGCACATTATCGCCGAATATAAATCACGATACATGAAGGCCTCAGAGTTATAATTGAGCAATAGTGAACTGATTCGATCGGCAGGCGTCCCAGACGCAACCTGCGTTCGGACCCATGGTTTATACATCCGGGACGATTAACGATTCATGGCTCTACACAACAGAAAGCTCTCTTTTACGACGCCGATCGTCGTGGGGTTTGCCGGTATTTTGCTCAGTTTTATGCTGATCGCTATTTTTGTGACTCTGGCGCAACAGAAAGATTTTCTCGAAGATTATCACGATATTAACCGCAATTTTACCCATAACCTGGCGATCAACTATACGGAAACCCTGCTGCGGGAAAATGATTTTATCCTCGGGCGCGCAGCCGCCTTCTTTGCCCGCAATGACGAACTGAATCGCGCAGTCAATGTGGAGCCGGAGAAAGGGTTAACCACGCTGATGCAGTTACAGAACATGATGCCAAGCGTCTCATCCATCTCGCTGGCGGATACCGAGGGCCACTATCTGCGCGCCCCGGAGGTGCTGGAAAACGAAGACAGCCGGGCTTTCGATCCCAAAACACGGCCCTGGTTTATCAAACAGGCGGAAGCCAGCACCTTCAGCCACTACACCAGTCCGTATATGGATTATTTCACCCACCATCCGACGATTACCATTTTCAAACCCATCATTACCCCGGAAGGGAAACTCAAGGGCAGCCTGGCCTTTCATCTCGATCTCACCTCCATGGGGTTCGCGCTGCGCCAGATGGTGGCGCCCGTACAGGGGGAATTTTTTGTGGTGCAACGGGATGGCAAAGTGGTCCTGCACTCCGACCCGGGCGCGCTGTTTAAACCCTTCGTCAGGGACGAGCTGATGGATAAAATGACCAGCGGAGAGGGGCAGCTTTACGATCCCGGGAGCGACACCTGGTATTACTATTACTCCTTTACCAATCCCGACTGGTTTGTGATTTTCCGTGTCGATAACGCCACCCTGGTCAATCTGACACGTCATGAGACCAATTTAGTGATCGGCGGTTTCACTCTCGCAGCGATCATTATTATCCTGTTCGGTCTTTATCTGCGTCATGCTTCCCGTACCGTGCTGATGAATATCATCAATGCGATTAAAACCGGTGACGTCAAACGCGCCCCGCGCCTTGAGGCGATGCTGAGTAAAGCGATTGAAACCAATAAACAGCGCGAACTGTCCTACGTCCGCCAGGCGACCATCGACGCTCTCACCGGCTGCAAAAACCGCCGCGCCTTCGACAGCGATATTGCCGCCCTGATGAACGATCACCAGCCGTTCGCCCTCGCGCTGGTCGATATCGATAACTTTAAATCGATCAACGACACCTGGGGCCACCTCAATGGCGATATCGTCCTGCGTAACGTCGCTCGCGAAGGGCTACAGGTCCTCCAGCCGCTGGAGATATCCCTCTATCGCTACGGCGGCGAAGAGTTCGCGGTGGTCTTTCCTGCCGAACATATCGATAACGCCCGCACGCTGCTGGAAACATGGCGGGTAAACGTCGAACGACGCACCTGGCGCGAAGATGGCCTGACGGTCACCTTCAGCGCCGGCCTCGGGGAATGGAATATGGAGCCACTGGATAAGCTGGTGGTGAGCGTCGATGAAGCGCTGTACAAAGCCAAACAGCAGGGTAAAAACCGTATCCTGCGCGCGTAAGACTTCAGCGCCGCCACCGCCCACTTCGGTGGGCTTTTTTATTTTTTCCGGAAAAAATGAAACCGGTTTCAATTATTGTGTGATGCCTTACACACAATCACGGTAAAGCGGTTGTCGCATCGCCAGGGCCGCGATAAAGATAAGACATCACGGAACACAAGGGCCACTGACTATGAAGAATATCGTTTTGTGCTGTGCCGCCGGTATGTCTACCAGCATGCTGGTTCAGCGTATGCAAGATGCCGCGCAGAAGAAGGGTGTTGAGGTCTCTATCAAGGCCGTACCGGTCGCTGAGTTTAAAGATAATCTGGCCGCCGCCGACATTATTTTGCTCGGCCCGCAGGTGAAATATGAGCAGGCGAAGCTGCAGGCGCTGGCCGACCCGTTCGGCAAGAAGGTCGCCGTGATCGATATGATGGACTACGGCATGATGAAAGGTGATGCCGTTCTGGATAAAGCCCTTAAGATGCTGGAGTAATCGATGGAAGATTTAGAAACGATCATCATGGAGCTGCTGGTTAACGCGGGTTCCGCACGTAGCGCGGCGCTGACGGCGCTACAGCTGGCGCGAAAAGGCGATTTTGCCGCCGCGGAGCAGGCCATGGCTGAATCCCATGAGTTCGTCAAACATGCGCATAAAATTCAGACCCAGCTTATCGGCATGGATGAAGGCAGCGGTAAATTGCCGGTCAACCTGATCACCGTGCATTCCCAGGACCATCTGATGAACGCTATGGTCATTCAGGATCTGGCGACCGACATGATTGAACTCTATCGTCGTCTGCCCCTCGCGCAATAATCTCACGGATTTAACGGGCGTCGCTGCCGGCGCCCGTCCTTCTTACAGAAAGCCGTACATCGCCGCGAATATCCAGCCAAACACGCAGGAGACGCCGACGCCGATGAGCCCGGGCAGGATAAAGCTGTGGTTAATCACAAAGCGGCCGATATGGGTGGTCCCTGAGCGATCAAACTGGATCGCCGCCAGATCGCTTGGGTAGGTCGGCAGAATATAGTAGCCATAGCAGGCCGGCGCAGAAGCCACGATATAGGCCGGGTCGACGCCGATGGCCAGGGCTACTGGCACAATCGCCGCCAGCGCTGCCGCCTGGGAGTTCACAAATTTCGAAACCAGTAGCAGCACGATGGCATAAGCCCACGGATACTCTTTTACCATTTCACCAAGCACGCCTTTAATCTCGGTCATGTGCGCGCCAAACATGGTCTCCGCCATCCACGCGATGCCGTACACCGCGACGATAGCGATCATTCCCGAACGAAAGACCTCATTTTTGGAAATCGATGCCGGGTTAGTTTTTGTAATGATGATGATCAGCGCTCCGGAGAGCAGCATAAACATCTGGATAACCAGCACCATCGACAGTGGTTTACCGTCAAAGGCCGGGCGCAGTTCAGAAAAAGCGCCAAGCAGCGCCACCACGGCGATAGAGGCCAGAAAAATCCACATTGCTATCCAGTTGCTGGTCGGCAGCTTTTTGTCCAGCAGCGTCGCCGTATCGCCATAGACGTAATGGCGGTTCTCCGGGAGCGCAATAAACGCCTGGAAGGCTTCGTCCTGATCCAGGTCTTTGCCGCGGAACCAGCTGAAGATACCGATGGCTAAAATACCCAGCAGCGTGGACGGAATGGTTATCGCCAGCAGATCGAGAAACTCCAGGTGTTTCCCGTTAAAGGTAAAATTTCCCAGCATCGCCACCAGCGATACCACCGCCACCGAGACCGGGCTGGCGATGATCCCCATCTGAGCGCCAATGGAGCTGGCGGCCATCGGACGCTCCGGACGAATGTTATTCTTAATCGCCACATCGTAGATAATCGGCAGGATGGTATACACCACGTGGCCGGTACCGCAGAGGATGGTCAGCGTGCAGGTGACGAAAGGCGCCACGATAGAAACATATTTCGGGTTACGCCGCAGCAGCTTCTCGGCAATCTGCAGCATCACGTCTAACCCGCCGGACGCCTGCAGGGTCGCCGAGGCGGCTACCACTGCAATGATCACCAGCATCACATCAACCGGCGGTTTGCCCGGCTGGAGATGAAAAACAAAGACGAGGATCACCAAACCGATGCCGCCCAGCAGCCCCAGCGCAATCCCCCCTTTTCGGGCACCATAAAACAGACAAATTAATATAATAATGAGTTGTATCGCGAATTCCATGCAGCCCCCAGAGCCTGTCCACTCAGATCTAAAAATGATCCCTACCTGCCTCTCGGGATTATTTCTGCGCCAGACCGGGAGAAGCATGAGATGCGGCTATCCCTCTCCAGCGCCGTCGCGCCGAAGATACAGCAACAGAAGTAATCCCATGATTCATCAGGTATTTTGAATATATACCCTTTGAATTGATTATTTTTTGATATGAGTAGAAGTTTTACCCATACATAAAGAAAGGTTTTAGAAAAAGGCTTCTAATAGATATTTTGCATGAATTAATTGCTAAGAAAATGAAGATTTAATATGTCGTAAATGTAATTAAGGGCCGGGAAAGCGGCGAAAAATAGACAATAAAAAAAGCCGGTCAGGAAACCTGACCGGCTTTTTAGCAGTGCATCAACGATTAATCGTTGTCAGAACCGCCCAGACCTGCGTTCAGCAGCTCTGCCAGGTTGGCAGACGCTTCTTCCACGCTCACCTGCGGTGCCGCCGGCAGCTCGCCAGCAGCGCGACGGCGCATACGATCCTGGTGATACGCATAACCGGTACCGGCCGGGATCAGACGACCCACGATGACGTTCTCTTTCAGACCGCGCAGTTCGTCGCGTTTGCCCGCAACGGCTGCTTCGGTCAGCACGCGAGTGGTCTCCTGGAACGATGCCGCGGAGATGAAGGACTCGGTGGCCAGAGACGCTTTGGTGATACCCAGCAGATCGCGGGAGAACGTTGCGCCCACTTTGCCGTTCGCTTCCAGTTCGCGGTTCGCGATCTTGACGCGGGAGTATTCCACCTGCTCGCCTTCGAGGAAGTCGGAGCTGCCTGCGCTTTCGATGGTGGCTTTACGCAGCATCTGACGAACGATAACTTCGATGTGCTTATCGTTAATCTTAACGCCCTGCAGACGGTATACGTCCTGGACTTCGTTAACAATGTAACGGGTCACAGCATGTACGCCACGCAGACGCAGAATGTCGTGCGGTGCTTCCGGACCGTCGGAAACCACATCACCACGTTCCACACGTTCACCTTCGAACACGTTGAGCTGACGCCATTTCGGGATCATCTCTTCGTACGGCTCGCTACCGTCTACCGGGGTGATAACCAGGCGACGTTTCCCTTTGGTTTCTTTACCGAAGGAAATGATACCGCTGATTTCAGCCAGGATAGCCGGCTCTTTCGGACGACGTGCTTCGAACAGGTCCGCAACGCGCGGCAGACCACCGGTGATATCCTTGGTACCGCCGGATTCCTGCGGAATACGCGCCAGGGTGTCACCCGAGCTGATCTGTACGCCATCTTCCAGCTGAACAATCGCTTTACCCGGCAGGAAGTACTGAGCAGGCATATCAGTGCCTGGGATCAGAACGTCGTTGCCCTGAGCATCAACAATTTTCAGTGCTGGACGCAGATCTTTACCACCTGCGGTACGTTCTGCAGAGTCCAGAACCACCAGCGAAGACAGACCGGTCAGCTCGTCAGTCTGACGAGTAATGGTCTGGCCGTCGATCATGTCAGTGAAACGGATGAAACCGCTAACTTCGGTGATAACCGGCATGGTGTGCGGATCCCAGTTTGCGACGGTTTCACCGCCGGCAACCTGCTCACCGTCGCCTTTCGCCATAACCGCACCGTAAGGTACTTTATAGCTCTCTTTGGTACGACCGAATTCGTCGATCAGCTTCAGCTCGGTATTACGGGAAGTGATAACCAGCTTACCACTGGAGTTCACAACCGACTTCGCGTTGCTGAGCTTGATGCTACCTTTGTTTTTCACCTGGATGCTGGATTCAGCAGCCGCACGAGATGCCGCACCACCGATGTGGAACGTACGCATCGTCAGCTGTGTACCCGGCTCACCGATGGACTGTGCCGCGATAACGCCGATAGCCTCACCTTTGTTGATGAGGTGGCCACGCGCCAGGTCACGACCATAGCAGTGCGCGCAGACGCCAAAGTCGGTGTCACAGGATACAACGGAACGCACTTTGACGGAGTCAACGGAGTTCGCTTCCAGCAGGTCACACCAGTGCTCATGCAGCAGCGTGTTGCGTGGAACCAGAATATCCGCGGTACCCGGCTTCAGAACATCTTCCGCAGTCACACGACCCAGTACGCGATCGCGCAGCGGCTCTTTAACGTCGCCACCTTCGATAACCGGCGTCATGGTGATGCCTTCCAGGGTGCCGCAGTCGTCTTCAGTGACGACCAGGTCCTGCGCAACGTCAACCAGACGACGAGTCAGGTAACCGGAGTTCGCTGTTTTCAGTGCGGTATCCGCCAGACCTTTACGAGCACCGTGGGTGGAGATGAAGTACTGGAGTACGTTCAGACCTTCACGGAAGTTCGCGGTGATCGGCGTTTCGATGATGGAGCCATCCGGCTTCGCCATCAGACCACGCATACCAGCCAGCTGACGAATCTGTGCCGCAGAACCACGCGCACCGGAGTCGGCCATCATGTAGATGCTGTTGAAGGAAACCTGCTGCTCTTCCTGACCGTCACGGTTAATCACGGTTTCGGTTTGCAGGTTATCCATCATCGCTTTGGATACACGATCGTTCGCCGCAGCCCAGATATCGATAACTTTGTTGTAGCGTTCGCCCGCGGTCACCAGACCGGACTGGAACTGTTCCTGAATCTCAGCAACTTCCGCTTCCGCTTCGCTGATGATTTCGTATTTTTTCTCCGGGATGACCATGTCATCGATACCAACGGATGCACCTGAACGCGCTGCGTAAGCAAAGCCGGTGTACATCGTCTGGTCCGCAAAAATAACGGTCGGTTTCAGACCCAGAATACGGTAACAGGTGTTCAGCATCTTGGAGATCGCTTTCTTACCAAGCGCCTGGTTCACGATAGAGAACGGCAGACCTTTCGGTACGATCATCCACAGAATGGCACGGCCAACGGTCGTGTCTTTCAGGCTGGTTTTCGCGACAAACTCACCATTGTCGTCTTTTTCGTATTCAGTGATACGCACTTTAACGCGCGCATGCAGAGAGGCCAGGCCGGCGCGATAAATACGCTCAGCTTCTTTCGGGCCAGTCAGCACCATGCCTTCGCCTTTGGCGTTAACACTGTCACGGGTCATGTAGTACAGACCCAGTACAACGTCCTGAGACGGAACGATGATTGGTTCGCCGTTCGCCGGGGACAGGATGTTGTTGGTAGACATCATCAGCGCACGCGCTTCCAGCTGGGCTTCCAGCGTCAGCGGTACGTGAACAGCCATCTGGTCACCATCGAAGTCGGCGTTGTATGCCGCACAAACCAGCGGGTGCAGCTGGATGGCTTTACCTTCGATCAGAACCGGTTCGAATGCCTGAATACCCAGACGGTGCAGGGTTGGCGCACGGTTCAGCAGGACCGGGTGTTCGCGGATAACTTCGTCCAGGATATCCCAAACGACAGCTTCTTCGCGCTCAACCATCTTCTTAGCGGCTTTGATGGTGGTGGCCAGGCCACGCAGTTCCAGCTTGCCGTAGATGAACGGTTTGAACAGCTCCAGCGCCATTTTCTTCGGCAGACCGCACTGATGCAGACGCAGGTATGGACCTACGGTGATAACAGAACGACCGGAGTAGTCAACGCGTTTACCGAGCAGGTTCTGACGGAAACGACCCTGTTTACCTTTGATCATATCAGCCAAAGATTTCAGAGGACGTTTGTTAGAACCGGTGATCGCACGACCGCGACGACCGTTATCCAGCAGGGCGTCAACCGCTTCCTGCAGCATACGTTTTTCGTTGCGTACGATGATATCCGGCGCAGCCAGATCCAGCAGACGTTTCAGACGGTTGTTACGGTTGATCACGCGACGATACAGATCGTTGAGGTCAGACGTCGCGAAACGACCACCGTCCAGCGGAACCAGCGGACGCAGATCTGGCGGCAGTACCGGCAGAACGGTCAGGATCATCCACTCCGGCTTGTTGCCAGACTGAACGAAAGCTTCCAGCAGCTTAATGCGCTTGGTCAGCTTTTTACGCTTGGTTTCGGAGTTGGTTTCGTTCAGCTCTTCACGCAGCTGCTCGCATTCCTGCTCCAGATCCATATTGCGCAGCAGCGCCTGGATCGCTTCCGCGCCCATTTTCGCGTCGAATTCGTCACCGAACTCTTCCAGCGCGTCCAGGTACTGTTCTTCCGTCAGAATCTGGTTGCGTTCGAGGTTGGTCATGCCACCTTCGATAACCACATAGGATTCAAAGTACAGTACACGTTCGATATCGCGCAGCGGCATATCCAGCAGCAGACCGATACGGGACGGCAGGGATTTCAGGAACCAGATGTGCGCAGTCGGACATGCCAGCTCGATGTGGCCCATGCGCTCACGACGCACTTTAGTCTGGGTCACTTCAACGCCGCACTTCTCACAGATCACACCGCGGTGTTTCAGGCGCTTGTACTTACCGCACAGGCACTCATAATCTTTTACCGGCCCAAAGATACGGGCGCAGAAAAGGCCGTCACGCTCAGGCTTGAACGTACGGTAGTTAATGGTTTCCGGCTTTTTAACTTCACCGAAAGACCATGAACGGATCATGTCTGGCGAAGCCAGAGCAATTTTGATCGCATCAAACTCTTCGGTTTTAGTTTGCGCTTTCAGAAACTTTAATAAGTCTTTCACGGATTTGCTCCCGTCGGAGTTAGCACATTCCGCTGCCGGGCGTTAACCCGGCAGCAGTGACCTGTTTGAGCGAGAATTACTCGTCTTCCAGTTCGATGTTGATGCCCAGCGAGCGAATTTCTTTCAACAGTACGTTGAAGGATTCCGGCATGCCCGGTTCCATCTGGTGATTGCCGTCCACGATGTTTTTATACATCTTGGTACGACCGTTCACGTCATCAGACTTAACGGTGAGCATTTCCTGCAGGGTGTAGGCCGCGCCGTATGCTTCCAGCGCCCACACTTCCATCTCACCGAAGCGCTGACCACCGAACTGTGCCTTACCACCCAGCGGCTGCTGAGTAACCAGGCTGTAAGAACCGGTGGAACGAGCGTGCATTTTGTCGTCGACCAGGTGGTTCAGTTTCAGCATGTACATGTAACCCACGGTTACCGGACGTTCGAACTGTTCACCGGTGCGGCCATCAAACAGGGTGATCTGACCGGAAGTCGGCAGGTCGCCCAGCTGCAGCAGCTCTTTGATTTCAGCTTCTTTCGCACCGTCGAATACCGGCGTTGCGATCGGCATGCCTTTACGCAGGTTTTCAGCCAGACGCAGAACTTCTTCATCGCTGAAGGTATTCAGGTCAACTTTCTGGCGAACGTCAGCGCCCAGATCGTAAGCACGCTGGATGAATTCGCGCAGTTTCGCGACTTCCTGCTGCTGTTTCAGCATGGCGTTGATCTTATCGCCGATGCCTTTTGCAGCCATACCCAGGTGAGTTTCAAGGATCTGACCGATGTTCATACGAGACGGTACGCCCAGCGGGTTCAGTACGATATCTACCGGCGTACCGTTAGCATCGTGCGGCATATCTTCGATCGGGTTGATCTTAGAGATAACACCCTTGTTACCGTGACGACCCGCCATCTTATCACCAGGCTGGATACGGCGTTTAACGGCCAGATATACCTTAACAATCTTCAGCACGCCCGGTGCCAGATCGTCGCCTTGGGTGATTTTACGGCGTTTCGCTTCGAGTTTTTTCTCGAACTCGTGTTTCAGTTCGTCATACTGCTCAGCCAGCTGTTCCAGCTGATTTTGTTTCTCTTCGTCGGTCAGGCCCAGTTCCAGCCAGCGATCGCGAGGCAGCTTGTCGAGCTTCTCAGCTTCAACGCCACCGGAGACCAGCACCGCGTAGATACGACTGAACAGACCGGCTTCGAGGATCTGCAGTTCTTCAGACAGGTCTTTTTTGGCCTGCTTCAGCTGCATCTCTTCGATTTCCAGAGCACGTTTGTCTTTTTCTACGCCGTCACGGGTAAAGACCTGAACGTCGATAACGGTACCAGAGACACCGTTCGGTACGCGCAGAGAAGAGTCTTTAACGTCAGACGCTTTCTCACCGAAGATCGCGCGCAGCAGTTTCTCTTCCGGCGTCAGCTGGGTTTCACCTTTCGGCGTTACCTTACCAACCAGAATGTCGCCGCCGGTCACTTCCGCACCGATATAAACGATACCGGATTCATCCAGTTTAGAGAGCGCAGCTTCACCCACGTTCGGGATGTCAGCGGTGATCTCTTCCGGCCCCAGCTTGGTGTCACGGGACACGCACGCCAGTTCCTGAATGTGGATAGTGGTGAAACGGTCTTCCTGGACAACACGCTCGGAAACGAGGATGGAGTCTTCGAAGTTGTAACCGTTCCACGGCATGAACGCTACACGCATGTTCTGACCCAGCGCCAGCTCACCGAGGTCGGTGGACGGGCCGTCTGCCAGCACGTCGCCGCGCTCAATAGGTTCGCCCAGGGACACGCAAGGCATCTGGTTGATGCAGGTGTTCTGGTTAGAACGGGTGTACTTGGTCAGGTTATAGATGTCGATACCTGCTTCGCCCGGGTACATCTCGTCTTCGTTAACTTTGATAACGATACGGGAAGCATCCACGTACTGAACGGTACCGCCACGTTTAGCCACGGCAGTAACACCGGAGTCAACGGCAACAGCACGTTCCATACCGGTACCAACCAGCGGCTTATCAGCGCGCAGAGTCGGAACCGCCTGACGTTGCATGTTCGCACCCATCAATGCACGGTTGGCGTCATCGTGTTCCAGGAACGGGATCAGGGACGCACCGACGGATACCACCTGCTGGGTGGATACGTCCATGTAGTCAACCTGGTCGCGGCTGAACAAGCTGGATTCGCCTTTGCTACGGCAGGTAACCAGATCTTCTACGAAGTGGCCGTTTTCATCCAGGTTGGAGTTCGCCTGAGCGATAACGTAGTTGCCTTCTTCGATAGCAGACAGGTAGTGAATTTCGTCAGTAACCACACCGTCGGTCACTTTACGATACGGCGTCTCAAGGAAGCCATATTCGTTGGTCTGCGCGTACACGGACAGGGAGTTAATCAGACCGATGTTCGGACCTTCAGGCGTTTCGATCGGACATACGCGACCGTAGTGGGTCGGGTGTACGTCTCGAACTTCGAAGCCTGCGCGCTCACGGGTCAGACCGCCTGGGCCGAGTGCGGAGATACGACGTTTGTGCGTAATCTCAGACAGCGGGTTGTTCTGGTCCATAAACTGAGACAGCTGGCTGGAACCAAAGAACTCTTTCACTGCTGCGGAAATCGGCTTGGCGTTGATCATATCCTGAGGCATCAGGGTATCCAGATCGCCAAGAGACAGACGCTCTTTCACCGCACGCTCTACACGTACCAGGCCAACGCGGAACTGGTTTTCCGCCATTTCGCCAACGGAACGGATACGACGGTTGCCGAGGTGGTCGATATCATCCACTTCGCCTTTACCGTTACGGATATCGATGAGCTTCTTCATCACTTCGATGATGTCGTCTTTGCTCAGGATACCGGAACCTTCGATTTCGTCGCGCAGCAGAGAACGGTTGAACTTCATACGACCAACCGCGGACAGATCGTAGCGGTCTTCAGAGAAGAACAGGTTCTCAAACAGACTTTCAGCGGCTTCACGAGTCGGCGGCTCGCCAGGGCGCATCATGCGGTAGATTTCTACCAGCGCGCTCAGACGATCGTTAGTCGGGTCGACGCGTACCGTTTCAGAGATGTACGGGCCGTGGTCCAGATCGTTGGTGAACAGCGTTTCGATACGCTTGTGGCCAGACTGGCTCAGCTTAGCCAGCAGATCCAGGCTCAGCTCCATGTTCGCCGGGCAGATCAGTTCGCCAGTCGCTTCATCGATATAGTCTTTAGCCGCCACTTTGCCCGCGATATATTCAACTGGCACTTCGATATGCTTGATATCGTCTTTTTCCAGCTGACGGATATGACGAGCCGTGATGCGACGGCCTTTCTCAACGTACACTTTGCCGTTGGCTTCGATATCGAAGGAGGCAGTTTCACCGCGCAGACGCTCCGGAATCAGCTCCATCTGCAGCTTGTTGTCGCGAATTTCAAAGACCACTTTTTCGAAGAACAGGTCAAGGATCTGCTCAGTGGTGTAATTCAGCGCGCGCAGGATGATGGTAGCCGGCAGCTTACGACGACGGTCGATACGAACGAACAGGTTGTCTTTCGGGTCGAATTCGAAGTCCAGCCAGGAACCGCGGTAAGGGATGATACGTGCGTTATACAGAACCTTACCGGAGGAGTGGGTCTTACCTTTGTCACTGTCAAAGAAGACGCCCGGGCTACGGTGCAGCTGAGAAACGATAACACGCTCGGTACCGTTGATAACAAAGGTACCGTTGTCGGTCATGAGCGGAATTTCGCCCATGTAGACTTCTTGTTCTTTAATGTCTTTGACGGTGCCTTCTGGCGCTTCGCGCTCGTAGATCACCAGACGCAGTTTTACGCGCAGCGGTGCAGAATAAGTCACGCCACGGATCTGACATTCTTTAACGTCAAAAACCGGTTCGCCCAGACGGTAGCTGACGTATTGCAGCTCGGAATTACCGCTGTAGCTCTGAATCGGGAATACGGAACGGAAAGCAGCTTCCAGACCATACTGCCCTTCAGGATCTTGCTCGATAAACTTCTGGAACGAGTCAAGCTGGATAGAAAGGAGATATGGCACATCCAGAACTTGTGGACGTTTACCAAAATCCTTACGAATACGTTTTTTCTCGGTATAGGAGTAAACCATAGGGTTCCTCAGCTCGCTGACAAGTCGACCCATCTGCCCGCAGAGGGCAGTTTTTTATGCAACACTATTTTGTTGACCGGAAAATGGAACACTTTCCGCAATGCCTGTTGCTATCACGCTTAAACCATTTCATTGCGATTTACACAGCCCAGGAACCCTAACCTGTCGCAGTATATTAAGTCGTCGATAGAAACAAGCATTGAGAGGCAAACCAGTAGTCAAACAGCGTGAAACGCTACTGGCGCCTTACAGCGCAAAAAGGCTGGTGACCAAAAAGTCACCAGCCTCAGCCTGATTTCTCAGGCTGCAACCGGAAGGGTTGGCTTATTTAACTTCAACTTCAGCGCCAGCTTCTTCCAGAGATTTTTTCAGAGCTTCAGCGTCGTCTTTGCTGATGCCTTCTTTCAGTGCAGCCGGAGCAGATTCTACCAGGTCTTTAGCTTCTTTCAGACCCAGGCCAGTTGCGCCACGTACTGCTTTGATAACAGCAACTTTGTTAGCGCCAGCAGCTTTCAGAATTACGTCGAATTCAGTTTTTTCTTCAGCAGCTTCAACCGGGCCAGCAGCTACAGCTACAGCAGCAGCAGCGGAAACACCGAATTTTTCTTCCATTGCAGAGATCAGCTCAACAACGTCCATTACGGACATAGCGGATACTGCTTCAATGATTTGATCTTTAGTGATAGACATTTAAATTGTTCCTGAATATCAGAATAAGTTTATACGTAAGCGAATGCTTTACAAAGATAACTGCGATTAAGCAGCTTCTTTCGCATCGCGTACAGCAGCCAGAGTACGAACCAGTTTGCCAGCCGAAGCTTCTTTCATGGTTGCCATCAGGCGTGCAATTGCTTCTTCGTAGGTCGGCAGAGTTGCCAGGCGGTCGATCTGCGACGCCGGGATCAGCTCACCTTCAAAGGCAGCGGCTTTGACCTCAAATTTTGCATTCGCTTTCGCGAACTCTTTGAACAGACGAGCAGCAGCGCCCGGGTGTTCCATAGAGTATGCAATCAGGGTCGGACCAACAAACGTGTCTTTCAGGCACTCGAACTGAGTACCTTCAACGACGCGGCGCAGCAGGGTGTTACGAACAACACGCATGTATACGCCAGCTTCACGACCTGCTTTACGCAGTTCAGTCATTTTATCTACAGTTACGCCACGGGAATCCGCAACTACTGCAGACAGCGCGCCTTTGGCTACTTCGCTGACTTCAGCAACAATCGCTTGTTTGTCTTGAAGATTTAAAGCCATTAGCTTTGCTCCTGGATGTTTGCCAGAGCCTATGCTCTGGAACTCACTTCACTCAATTCAACGAAAAGAGCGTCTAAATACGGTGAGCAGAAACAAGCCAGAATATCCAAAAATAATCTTAGCGTTCTGTCACCGTCTACGCAGGGGATTAAGTTTCTTGCGAAACACCTGCGGTCTTCGACGGAGGCCTGGATAGGCCAGGCTCCAACGAACAAATTCTTCCTATGACTTCGTCCTTCGAACCGCAGCGGCGTTAGCTGCTCTCGTTCACACCGGTCATGTAGTTAACTACACTCCCGGTGATTCACTCGATTGCTGCCTTGCTGCAATTCAAATGACTCGCATAGCGTCTGTCTTATTGACAGAATCGTGGGGGTAAGATTGTAGACAAAATCACCGCCCACGTAAAGGCATTAGTTTGCAGAAGCGTTCAGGCCAGCCTGATCTACTGCAACACCTGCACCCATAGTGGTGGAGATGCTAACTTTCTTGATGTACACGCCTTTCGCCTGAGTCGGTTTTGCTTTTTTCAGCGCAACCAGCAGAGCTTCCAGGTTTTCTTTCAGTTTGTCAGCGTCAAAGTCCACTTTACCGATGGTGGTGTGGATGATGCCGTTTTTGTCGTTACGGTAACGAACCTGGCCTGCTTTCGCGTTTTTAACCGCTTCAGCAACGTTCGGAGTTACGGTACCTACTTTCGGGTTCGGCATCAGGCCACGCGGACCCAGAACCTGGCCCAGCTGGCCAACAACGCGCATTGCATCCGGGGAAGCAATAACAACGTCAAAGTTCATTTCGCCTTTTTTGATCTGCTCAGCCAGATCTTCCATACCTACCAGCTCAGCGCCTGCAGCTTTAGCAGCTTCAGCGTTTGCGCCCTGGGTAAATACGGCTACGCGAACGGAACGGCCAGTACCGTGCGGCAGTACAGTTGCGCCACGGACGTTCTGGTCAGATTTACGAGCGTCGATGCCGAGGTTAACGGCAACGTCTACGCTTTCGGTAAATTTAGCGGTGGCCAGCTCTTTCAGCAGAGCAATGGCTTCGTTGATGTCGTACTGTTTAGTTGCATCAACTTTCTCACGGATCACGCGCATGCGCTTGGTCAGTTTAGCCATTTCTTAGTCCTCCACTACCAGGCCCATGGAACGTGCAGTACCTTCGATGGAGCGAGTCATCGCTTCAATGTCGGCACCAGTCATGTCGGCAGCTTTGGTCTGCGCGATTTCCTGCAGCTGAGCGCGGGAGATTTTACCCACTTTATCTTTGTTCGGCTTACCGGAACCAGACTTGATGCCTGCAGCTTTCTTCAGCAGAACAGCAGCCGGCGGAGTCTTGGTAACAAAGGTAAAGGAACGGTCAGCGTAAACGGTGATAACAACCGGGATCGGCAGACCTTTCTCCAGGGAATCAGTTTTGGCGTTGAACGCTTTGCAGAATTCCATGATGTTCACGCCCTGCTGACCCAGTGCTGGGCCGACCGGCGGGCTCGGGTTCGCCATACCAGCTGCAACCTGCAGCTTGACGTAGGCTTGGACTTTCTTAGCCATTCTTAAATCCTCAAAATGGGTATTAACGCTTCAGAGAAGCTCCCCGTGATTAAACATCGTTTTACGGGCCGGGCCCATAAAAACAAAAGGCGCGAAATTGTATGCCAATTTCGCGCCCTATGCAACGATTAAATCGCTGCTTTTTTGATCGCCGGCTTACGCCTTCTCAACCTGGCTGAAGTCCAGTTCTACCGGGGTCGCACGACCGAAGATAGAAACGGAAACTTTCAGGCGGGACTTCTCATAGTCCACTTCTTCCACCACGCCGTTAAAGTCAGCGAACGGACCGTCGTTAACGCGAACCATTTCACCCGGTTCAAACAGCGTTTTCGGACGCGGCTTATCGCCAACCTGCTGCAGACGATTCATGATAGCGTCGACTTCTTTGTCGCTGATCGGCGCCGGACGGTCAGAGGTGCCGCCGATGAAGCCCATCACGCGCGGTACGCTGCGCACCAGGTGCCAGCTTGCGTCGTTCATGACCATCTGAACCAGGACATAGCCCGGGAAGAATTTACGTTCGCTTTTGCGACGCTGGCCGCCACGGATCTCAACCACTTCTTCGGTCGGGACCATGACTTCGCCAAATAACTCTTCCATGTTGTGTAATTTGATATGTTCACGCAGCGACGTGGCTACGCGACCTTCAAAACCGGAAAACGCCTGAACGACGTACCAGCGCTTTTTAGGAGCTTCAGACATCTCAGAACCTCAGGCCAGTGATAAAGGAGACCAGGCGAACCAGAATACCATCCAGTCCCCACAGGATCAGTGACATTACTGCAGTCACGGCAGCAACAATCAGCGTAGTATGCAGCGTTTCCTGGCGAGTCGGCCAAATCACTTTACGAACTTCGGTTCTCGCTTCGCGAGCAAAAGCAACGGTCGCCTTACCTTTCGTCGTCAACAGCGCGACGCCACCGGCAGCAGCAATAAGAATAACCACGGCCAGCGCACGCACCGCCAGCATAATGTCACGATAAAGGAAGTTGCCCACGATCGCCACGATCAGCAGCACGGCAACGATAATCCACTTCATCGCTTCCAGGCCGCGCCCGCTCCCTTGAGCTTCGGTATTCGCACTCATAAACCAACCTGTCAGAAGTATTCTACAAACAATTTCACCCCGCGGGGGCGAGGCGATCCAAACCGAAATTAAGTTTCGGATTATACACTTAACTATTCAAATTGCTTCAATGTTGACGGTGGTGTCACCCCTGCCCTGCTGTTGCAAAGAAGGAGTTGATTAGCCGTCACCCTGAGGCTCGAATGGTTTGGTGTATAAACGCCCTCTTCAGAGCCTGTCTCAGCAATGATTATGACAAATAAAATCACTGATGAGCCAGGTTCTGGTGTGAAAGCGTGCAAAAAGGGCATCAAATGATGCCCTTTTATTGCGCATTGCGTCAAATGTTATCAGCGATTAGCCGAGAACTTTAGCAACCACGCCCGCGCCAACGGTACGACCGCCTTCACGGATTGCGAAACGCAGACCGTCGTCCATCGCGATCGGGTGGATCAGGGTAACAACCATTTTGATGTTGTCGCCCGGCATTACCATCTCTACGCCTTCCGGCAGTTCGATGGTGCCAGTCACGTCAGTAGTACGGAAGTAGAACTGCGGACGGTAGCCTTTGAAGAACGGAGTGTGACGGCCGCCTTCATCTTTGGACAGGATGTACACTTCAGATTCGAACTTGGTGTGCGGGTTGATGGTGCCCGGCTTAGCCAGTACCTGACCACGTTCGATTTCTTCACGTTTGATACCACGCAGCAGAACACCTACGTTCTCACCAGCACGGCCTTCGTCCAGCAGTTTGCGGAACATTTCAACGCCAGTACAGGTGGTTTTCGCGGTTTCTTTGATACCAACGATTTCAACTTCTTCACCTACTTTGATGATACCGCGCTCTACACGACCGGTAACAACGGTACCACGACCAGAGATGGAGAATACGTCTTCGATCGGCAGCAGGAACGGCTTGTCAATCGCACGCTCTGGTTCCGGGATATAGGTATCCAGGTGGCCAGCCAGTTCGATGATTTTCGCTTCCCACTCTGCGTCGCCTTCCAGCGCTTTCAGAGCAGAACCACGAACGATCGGGGTGTCGTCGCCCGGGAAATCGTACTGAGACAGCAGTTCACGAACTTCCATCTCAACCAGTTCCAGCAGCTCTTCGTCATCAACCATGTCGCATTTGTTCAGGAACACGATGATGTACGGAACGCCTACCTGACGACCCAGCAGGATGTGCTCACGAGTCTGCGGCATCGGGCCGTCAGTCGCAGCAACAACCAGGATCGCGCCGTCCATCTGCGCAGCACCGGTGATCATGTTTTTAACATAGTCGGCGTGGCCCGGGCAGTCTACGTGCGCGTAGTGGCGAGTCGGGGTGTCATATTCAACGTGAGAGGTGTTGATGGTGATACCACGAGCTTTTTCTTCCGGCGCGTTATCGATCTGGTCGAATGCGCGAGCGGAACCACCGTAGGTTTTAGCCAGTACGGTAGTGATGGCAGCGGTCAGCGTTGTTTTACCATGGTCAACGTGGCCGATAGTACCGACGTTAACGTGCGGTTTTGTACGTTCAAACTTTTCTTTAGACATCGATTGTCCCTCTAAGACACGGATAAATCGGTGATATCACCACATCAACCAGGCAACATGCCCGACTTGTTGAATGAACATAACAGAAGAGAAACAGGGAAGGAGAGAAAAGAAGTGGTGCTGATACCCAGAGTCGAACTGGGGACCTCACCCTTACCAAGGGTGCGCTCTACCAACTGAGCCATATCAGCACGTCTGGAGCGGGCAGCGGGAATCGAACCCGCATCATCAGCTTGGAAGGCTGAGGTAATAGCCATTATACGATGCCCGCATCCTGAAACTCGGCTACCCAGTTCTTTCTGTAATACTAAAGAGACTGCTCTCTTTAGTATTGAGCTGATTAGTTTACCCAACCAACTCCGGCTCCGCAAAGCGTCGCCAGAAAGTGGTGGTGGGGGAAGGATTCGAACCTTCGAAGTCGATGACGGCAGATTTACAGTCTGCTCCCTTTGGCCGCTCGGGAACCCCACCCAAATTGTTATGGTGCCGACTACCGGAATCGAACTGGTGACCTACTGATTACAAGTCAGTTGCTCTACCTACTGAGCTAAGTCGGCATCAAGTAGCGCGCATTCTAGGGAGAGGAGCGAGTTCATGCAACTAAAAATTTGCATAAAACGTTCTCTTGCTCACATTTTGTGCTCTTACGCGAAAAAACGGTGTAATTTCAAGCAGCGGAGTGCAAATATTCGCCAATAATTCGGCGCTTCAGGCGCTGTCCGATCATCTCCGGTTACCTCTATCGCATGCTGACCGCTGACGGAAAGGATTCAGGCCGCTAGCCTAGCCTGTTAGCAAAGGCCATGCTTTGCAAAGAATAAGAAACTTATTCTTCTCTTGTGATGCTGGCGCGAGAAAGCAGCATTCAATGAGTTTTTTTCTTATTATTCCCGGCAATCTGGTGTTACCCTCCTGCCCATTGTCCTGATTAACTCGTGTGAAGCATCACCGTTTCAAGGTATTCGGTGATAGTAAGAACATGCTTATGAGCCAAAAAGAGCAGACGTTAATGACACCGTACCTACAATTTAACCGCCACCAATGGGCTGCACTTCGTGATTCTGTCCCGATGACGTTAACCGAGGAAGAAATCACGCGGTTAAAAGGCATCAACGAAGATCTCTCTCTGGAAGAGGTTGCCGAGATCTATTTGCCGCTGTCGCGTTTGCTCAACTTCTATATCAGTTCTAACCTGCGTCGCCAGGCTGTTCTCGAACAATTTCTTGGCACCAATGGTCAGCGAATTCCCTATATTATCAGTATCGCTGGCAGCGTTGCGGTAGGAAAAAGCACCACCGCCCGCGTTCTGCAAGCTTTGCTTAGTCGTTGGCCGGAGCATCGCCATGTCGAACTCATTACCACCGACGGTTTTTTGCACCCTAACTCGGTTTTAAAAGAACGTGGGTTAATGAAGAAAAAAGGCTTTCCGCAGTCCTATGATATGCATCGCCTGGTGAAGTTTGTCTCCGACCTCAAATCAGGGGTACCGCAGGCAACCGCGCCGGTTTATTCCCATCTGATTTATGATGTTATTCCCAACGGTGACAAAACCGTCGCGCAACCGGATATTTTAATTCTTGAAGGGCTGAATGTTCTGCAAAGTGGAATGGATTATCCGCACGATCCCCATCATGTATTCGTTTCCGATTTTGTCGACTTTTCTATTTATGTCGATGCCCCGGAAGAATTATTGAAAAGCTGGTATATCAACCGCTTTCTTAAATTCCGGGAAGGGGCGTTTACCGATCCGGATTCCTATTTCCATAATTACGCTAAGCTCTCGAAGGAAGAAGCGGTAGATATTGCCACTTCGCTATGGAATGAAATCAACCTAATGAATCTTAAAGAAAATATCCTTCCAACTCGCGAGCGCGCCAGCCTGATCATGACTAAGAGCGCCAATCACTCAGTGAATCAGGTACGCTTACGTAAATAAAATAAGGGAGCCGAAGCTCCCTTTTTTATTCTGCACTGCGCAATGATATTTCACCACCCACCCAGGCTTTTATTACACCATCCTGCTCCAGCAATAGTGCGCCCTGGGCGTCAATGCCACGCGAAATGCCGTAAATTTCTTTATCACCGATAATCAGTTTCACCGGGCGATGAATAAAGTTATCCAGTTTTTCCCAGCGCGGTAGATAGGGAGCCAATCCTTCCTGCTCGAACAGCTCCAGTCCCAGGCGCAGCTCTTTAATCAGGCGCGCGGCGAGGAGGTTACGGTCGATGACCACCCCCGCTTCCTGAAGGCTGATCCATCCCTGATTGACGACATCAGACTCCACGCGACGCATCACAAGGTTGATACCCGCGCCGCTGACGATTTGTGCGGCATCGCCCGTTTTCCCCGTCAGTTCCACGAGGATCCCTGACAGCTTACGATCCTGCAGGTAAATATCGTTTGGCCATTTCACGCGAACCTGTTCGGCCCCGAGCTGCTGCAGAACTTCAGCGATCACAATACCGATCACCAGGCTTAGGCCAATAGCCGCTGCCGGGCCCTGCTCCAGACGCCAGTACATCGAGAGATAGAGATTCGCGCCAAAGGGCGAAAACCATTTTCTGCCTCGCCGGCCTCGCCCTGCTTGCTGATATTCAGCCACACAGGCATCTCCGGACGTCAGCTCATCAAGCCTGTCCAGCAAATACTGGTTAGTAGAGTCGATGACGGGAAGGACCGTCACTCGACCATGGTCTATCTCTTGAGAAATCTTTTTCTCATCTAATAGATGAATAGGCTCCGGCAGGCTGTAACCCTTGCCCGGCACAGTAAACACATCGACGCCCCAGTCACGTAAGGTCTGGATGTGCTTATTAATCGCCGCCCGGCTCATGCCTAACTGCTCACCAAGCTGTTCGCCAGAGTGAAACTCGCCATCAGCAAGGATAGAAATTAGCGTTAAAGGGATAGTATGGTCTTTCACGCAATGCTCTCCTCTGCGTTGACTTCACCATGCGTGCCAATGAAGCGCACCTCGGGCTGAAGCCATACATCGAATTTCGCACCCACCCGCTGGCGAACATAATGAGCAAGTTTTACCACATCCTCGCTGGTCGCTCGATCTTCATTAATCAGTACCAGCGCCTGCTGTCGATGGACGGCCGCGCCGCCGATGCGTTGTCCTTTGAGCTCACATTGATCGATTAGCCAGCCAGCGGCCAGCTTGACGCTGCCATTTGCCTGCGGATAGTGCGGTGCATGAGGGAACTGCGCCAGCAGCGCTTCCGCAACCTGAGCGCTGACGATCGGATTCTTAAAAAAGCTGCCGGCATTACCGTTAATCTTTGGATCCGGCAATTTAGTCATTCGCATATGACAGACCGCATCAAATACCTGCTGCGGCGTGACGGTCTGCGGATCGAGACGCGTTAAATCACCGTAACTCAGTACAGGCTGCCATGTTTTCGCTAACGATAAGCCAATCGCGACGATGGCATAGCGGTCCTGATATTCATGTTTGAAGATACTGTCGCGATAGCCAAAACGGCATTCCGCGGCTGAAAGACGTTGCTTACGCCCGGTTTCCAGCTCAATGCAGTCAACATATTCGCAAACCCGCTGTAGCTCAACGCCGTAGGCGCCAATATTCTGGATCGGCGAAGATCCTGCACAGCCAGGGATTAACGCCAGATTTTCCAGACCTGGCATCGCATGCTGTAGCGTGAACTGCACCAACTGATGCCAGTTTTCGCCGGCGCCGACGTGCAAGCGCCAGGCTTCCGGCGTTTCGCTCACCTCGATCCCCATAATCCGGTTGAGGATCACCGTACCGGCATAGTCGTTCAGAAACAGGACATTACTGCCTTCCCCAAGGATCAGCGTGGGTTCGCCTGCCGCGGCAGCGGTTTGCCAGGCGCTTAGCAACTGTTGCTCAGTTTCGGCGCGTACTATCGTCTTGGCGAAGCGTTCAATGCCAAAGGTATTCCAGGGTTTGAGGGAGTGGTTCATAGTAGCTTCCTGATGCAAAATCGGCGTTAGTTTATCGTATCTGGCGGGGGAAGGCTTGTCTGATTACAGGGGCAATGATATTGCGGGGCGTTACCGGTGGTGATGTGGTGTACCGGTGCGGGCGACAGAACGCGACAGGCCCGTAGCCCCGGTAAGCGCAGCGCCACCGGGGAGACATGCCGGCACGCTGGCCGGACGACAGAAACGCAAAAAGCCCATCCGGCAGGATGGGCTCTTCACTTGTTTGATGCCTGGCAGTTTATGGCGGGCGTCCTGCCCGCCACCCTCCGGGCCGTTGCTGCGCAACGTTCAAATCCGCTCCCGGCGGATTTGTCCTACTCTGGAGAGCGCTCACCGACAAACAACAGATAAAACAAAAAGCCCGGTCTTTCGACCGGGCTTTCTGCTTTATTTGATGCCTGGCAGTTCCCTACTCTCACATGGGGAGACCCCACACTACCATCGGCGCTACGGCGTTTCACTTCTGAGTTCGGCATGGGGTCAGGTGGGACCACCGCGCTAGTGCCGCCAGGCAAATTCTTTGTGCTCAGTACGCAATTCTTTATCGCATCAGCTGCGTTGCCTGCGCTCGTAAAGTCAGTCACATACTTCAGTATGCTCCTTCCTTTCCGTCGCTTGTCGCCTTGCTGCTGCGCAAATTATTGCGTACTCAACTCTGAATCTAAGCTGAAAATCTTCTCAAATCGCCAAAACATCTTCGGCGTTGTAAGGTTAAGCCTCACGGTTCATTAGTACCGGTTAGCTCAACGCATCGCTGCGCTTACACACCCGGCCTATCAACGTCGTCGTCTTCAACGTTCCTTCAGGAGACTTAAAGTCTCAGGGAGAACTCATCTCGGGGCAAGTTTCGTGCTTAGATGCTTTCAGCACTTATCTCTTCCGCATTTAGCTACCGGGCAGTGCCATTGGCATGACAACCCGAACACCAGTGATGCGTCCACTCCGGTCCTCTCGTACTAGGAGCAGCCCCCCTCAATTCTCCAGCGCCCACGGCAGATAGGGACCGAACTGTCTCACGACGTTCTAAACCCAGCTCGCGTACCACTTTAAATGGCGAACAGCCATACCCTTGGGACCTACTTCAGCCCCAGGATGTGATGAGCCGACATCGAGGTGCCAAACACCGCCGTCGATATGAACTCTTGGGCGGTATCAGCCTGTTATCCCCGGAGTACCTTTTATCCGTTGAGCGATGGCCCTTCCATTCAGAACCACCGGATCACTATGACCTGCTTTCGCACCTGCTCGCGCCGTCACGCTCGCAGTCAAGCTAGCTTATGCCATTGCACTAACCTCCTGATGTCCGACCAGGATTAGCTAACCTTCGTGCTCCTCCGTTACGCTTTGGGAGGAGACCGCCCCAGTCAAACTACCCACCAGACACTGTCCGCAACCCCGGTAAGGGGCCAACGTTAGAACATCAAACATTAAAGGGTGGTATTTCAAGGTTGGCTCCACGCAGACTGGCGTCCACGCTTCAAAGCCTCCCACCTATCCTACACATCAAGGCTCAATGTTCAGTGTCAAGCTATAGTAAAGGTTCACGGGGTCTTTCCGTCTTGCCGCGGGTACACTGCATCTTCACAGCGAGTTCAATTTCACTGAGTCTCGGGTGGAGACAGCCTGGCCATCATTACGCCATTCGTGCAGGTCGGAACTTACCCGACAAGGAATTTCGCTACCTTAGGACCGTTATAGTTACGGCCGCCGTTTACCGGGGCTTCGATCAAGAGCTTCTCCTTACGGATAACCCCATCAATTAACCTTCCGGCACCGGGCAGGCGTCACACCGTATACGTCCACTTTCGTGTTTGCACAGTGCTGTGTTTTTAATAAACAGTTGCAGCCAGCTGGTATCTTCGACTGGTCTCAGCTCCATCCGCAGGGACTTCACCTACACACCAGCGTGCCTTCTCCCGAAGTTACGGCACCATTTTGCCTAGTTCCTTCACCCGAGTTCTCTCAAGCGCCTTGGTATTCTCTACCTGACCACCTGTGTCGGTTTGGGGTACGATTTAATGTTACCTGATGCTTAGAGGCTTTTCCTGGAAGCAGGGCATTTGTTACTTCAGCACCGTAGTGCCTCGTCATCACACCTCAGCCTTGATTATCCGGATTTGCCTGGACAATCAGCCTACATGCTTAAACCGGGACAACCGTCGCCCGGCTAACATAGCCTTCTCCGTCCCCCCTTCGCAGTAACACCAAGTACAGGAATATTAACCTGTTTCCCATCGACTACGCCTTTCGGCCTCGCCTTAGGGGTCGACTCACCCTGCCCCGATTAACGTTGGACAGGAACCCTTGGTCTTCCGGCGAGCGGGCTTTTCACCCGCTTTATCGTTACTTATGTCAGCATTCGCACTTCTGATACCTCCAGCATGCCTCACAGCACACCTTCGCAGGCTTACAGAACGCTCCCCTACCCAACAACACATAGTGTCGCTGCCGCAGCTTCGGTGCATGGTTTAGCCCCGTTACATCTTCCGCGCAGGCCGACTCGACCAGTGAGCTATTACGCTTTCTTTAAATGATGGCTGCTTCTAAGCCAACATCCTGGCTGTCTGTGCCTTCCCACATCGTTTCCCACTTAACCATGACTTTGGGACCTTAGCTGGCGGTCTGGGTTGTTTCCCTCTTCACGACGGACGTTAGCACCCGCCGTGTGTCTCCCGTGATAACATTCTTCGGTATTCGTAGTTTGCATCGGGTTGGTAAGTCGGGATGACCCCCTAGCCGAAACAGTGCTCTACCCCCGAAGATGAATTCACGAGGCGCTACCTAAATAGCTTTCGGGGAGAACCAGCTATCTCCCGGTTTGATTGGCCTTTCACCCCCAGCCACAAGTCATCCGCTAATTTTTCAACATTAGTCGGTTCGGTCCTCCAGTTAGTGTTACCCAACCTTCAACCTGCCCATGGCTAGATCACCGGGTTTCGGGTCTATACCCTGCAACTTAACGCCCAGTTAAGACTCGGTTTCCCTGCGGCTCCCCTATACGGTTAACCTTGCTACAGAATATAAGTCGCTGACCCATTATACAAAAGGTACGCAGTCACACCCGAAGGTGCTCCCACTGCTTGTACGTACACGGTTTCAGGTTCTTTTTCACTCCCCTCGCCGGGGTTCTTTTCGCCTTTCCCTCACGGTACTGGTTCACTATCGGTCAGTCAGGAGTATTTAGCCTTGGAGGATGGTCCCCCCATATTCAGACAGGATACCACGTGTCCCGCCCTACTCTTCGAGTTCACAACCTGTGCATTTTGGTGTACGGGACTATCACCCTGTACCGTCGGACTTTCCAGACCGTTCCACTAACACACAAGCTGATTCAGACTCTGGGCTGCTCCCCGTTCGCTCGCCGCTACTGGGGGAATCTCGGTTGATTTCTTTTCCTCGGGGTACTTAGATGTTTCAGTTCCCCCGGTTCGCCTCGTTAACCTATGTATTCAGTTAACGATAGTGTGACGAATCACACTGGGTTTCCCCATTCGGACATCGCCGGCTATAACGGTTCATATCACCTTACCGACGCTTTTCGCAGATTAGCACGTCCTTCATCGCCTCTGACTGCCAGGGCATCCACCGTGTACGCTTAGTCGCTTAACCTCACAACCCGAAGATGTTTCACTTCTGATTGCGAAAATTTGAGAGACTCGAACACACATTAACTGTGTATCGTTTCAATTTTCAGCTTGATCCAGATTTTTAAAGAGCAAAACTTCGCAGTGCACCTTTTCAGGTTCACTCTGAAGTTTTCTTGTGTTCGCAGTAAAGATGGTGGAGCTATGCGGGATCGAACCGCAGACCTCCTGCGTGCAAAGCAGGCGCTCTCCCAGCTGAGCTATAGCCCCATCGTTTGCAACCTCTTCAAATTTGCTTCGCAAATTTGGTAGGCCTGAGTGGACTTGAACCACCGACCTCACCCTTATCAGGGGTGCGCTCTAACCACCTGAGCTACAAGCCTGTAGAGGTTTTTACTGCTGTTTTTCATCAGACAATCTGTGTGAGCACTGCAAAGGCAGGTTCTTTAAGGTAAGGAGGTGATCCAACCGCAGGTTCCCCTACGGTTACCTTGTTACGACTTCACCCCAGTCATGAATCACAAAGTGGTAAGCGCCCTCCCGAAGGTTAAGCTACCTACTTCTTTTGCAACCCACTCCCATGGTGTGACGGGCGGTGTGTACAAGGCCCGGGAACGTATTCACCGTAGCATTCTGATCTACGATTACTAGCGATTCCGACTTCATGGAGTCGAGTTGCAGACTCCAATCCGGACTACGACATACTTTATGAGGTCCGCTTGCTCTCGCGAGGTCGCTTCTCTTTGTATATGCCATTGTAGCACGTGTGTAGCCCTGGTCGTAAGGGCCATGATGACTTGACGTCATCCCCACCTTCCTCCAGTTTATCACTGGCAGTCTCCTTTGAGTTCCCGGCCGGACCGCTGGCAACAAAGGATAAGGGTTGCGCTCGTTGCGGGACTTAACCCAACATTTCACAACACGAGCTGACGACAGCCATGCAGCACCTGTCTCACAGTTCCCGAAGGCACCAATCCATCTCTGGAAAGTTCTGTGGATGTCAAGACCAGGTAAGGTTCTTCGCGTTGCATCGAATTAAACCACATGCTCCACCGCTTGTGCGGGCCCCCGTCAATTCATTTGAGTTTTAACCTTGCGGCCGTACTCCCCAGGCGGTCGATTTAACGCGTTAGCTCCGGAAGCCACGCCTCAAGGGCACAACCTCCAAATCGACATCGTTTACGGCGTGGACTACCAGGGTATCTAATCCTGTTTGCTCCCCACGCTTTCGCACCTGAGCGTCAGTCTTTGTCCAGGGGGCCGCCTTCGCCACCGGTATTCCTCCAGATCTCTACGCATTTCACCGCTACACCTGGAATTCTACCCCCCTCTACAAGACTCTAGCCTGCCAGTTTCGAATGCAGTTCCCAGGTTGAGCCCGGGGATTTCACATCCGACTTGACAGACCGCCTGCGTGCGCTTTACGCCCAGTAATTCCGATTAACGCTTGCACCCTCCGTATTACCGCGGCTGCTGGCACGGAGTTAGCCGGTGCTTCTTCTGCGGGTAACGTCAATCGCCAAGGTTATTAACCTTAACGCCTTCCTCCCCGCTGAAAGTGCTTTACAACCCGAAGGCCTTCTTCACACACGCGGCATGGCTGCATCAGGCTTGCGCCCATTGTGCAATATTCCCCACTGCTGCCTCCCGTAGGAGTCTGGACCGTGTCTCAGTTCCAGTGTGGCTGGTCATCCTCTCAGACCAGCTAGGGATCGTCGCCTAGGTGAGCTGTTACCCCACCTACTAGCTAATCCCATCTGGGCACATCTGATGGCATGAGGCCCGAAGGTCCCCCACTTTGGTCTTGCGACATTATGCGGTATTAGCTACCGTTTCCAGTAGTTATCCCCCTCCATCAGGCAGTTTCCCAGACATTACTCACCCGTCCGCCGCTCGTCACCCGAGAGCAAGCTCTCTGTGCTACCGCTCGACTTGCATGTGTTAGGCCTGCCGCCAGCGTTCAATCTGAGCCATGATCAAACTCTTCAATTTAAGTTTGATGCTCAAAGAATTAAACTTCGTAATGAATTACGTGTTCACTCTTGAGACTTGGTATTCATTTTTCGTCCGAGGACGTTAAGAATCCATGTCACTTTGAGTGCCCACACAGATTGTCTGATAAATTGTTAAAGAGCAGTGCCGCTTCGTTTTCGCTGCGGCGCGGGGTGTGCATATTACGCTTTCCCGCTGCAGAGTCAAGCATTTATTTTTGCTTTTCTCTGCGAGGTTCTCACCGGAACCCCGCTGACCCGGCGGCTTGTTTGCCGTTGTTCCGTGTCAGTGGAGGCGCATTATAGGGAGTAATTCTGAGGTGGCAAGGGGAAATGCAAAAAAACTTTTCGTTCGCTCGATTTTCCATCACAACGCGAGTTTTACGCGCTATTTGCGCGCCATTTGTGCGATTTCCCGAGCAAACCGGGATACCTGTTGCCAGTCGGTATAGACCACTTCTTTGCGGGTATCCGTTTCACCCCCGGTCATTTTCATAATCAGGCGGATCATAAACCGATCGTACCAGCTGTAGCGCGGGTAGCGCAGCGCGCCGGCAAATACCGCGCAGCTCTGCGGCTGCCACGGCGAGTTCAGCAGAAACTTACGCGTATAGCTGTTGGTCTGCGGCGTGCGCTTCTCGGGTTTACGCGCCACCAGGTTAACCGAAAAGAATGCCCCCGGCAGCGCCTGCAATGCTGCCAGATGCTTTTTCACAAAGCGGTCCACCGCCGGATGAAAGTGCCCGTAGCGAATCGACGCGCCAATGACCACCCGATCGTAGTGATGCCATTCGACGACATCGGTACGGTTCAGGTTCAGGGTGTCCGCATCGATGCCCAGCTCTTTAAGCTCAGAGGCGAGAAACGAAGCGATTTCACGGGTCTGCCCGTCGCGGGTGGAGAAGAGAATTAAAGTTTTCACGAGCACTCCTGTTATTCGCGCCAGAAAGTGGGGGTAAAGAGCACCAGTAAGGTGAACACTTCCAGACGACCAAACAGCATATTAGCAATCAGGATCCATTTCGCGACCGGGTTCATGGTGGCAAAGTTATCCGCGACGACGCCGAGCCCAGGCCCGAGGTTGTTCAATGTCGCCACCACGGAGGCGAAAGCAGAGAAGTCATCCACCCCGGTGGCGATAATCGCCAGCATACTAATGATAAAGACCAGCGCATAGGCGGAGAAGAATCCCCATACTGCTTCCAGAATACGTTCCGGCAGCGCGCGGTTACCTAATTTAATGCTATACACCGCATTCGGGTGCACCAACCGCTTCAGCTCACGGTTGCCCTGTTTGAACAGCAACAGGATACGGATCACTTTTAATCCACCGCCCGTGGAGCCAGCGCAGCCGCCGATAAATGCGGAGCACAGCAACAGCACCGGAAGGAACAGCGGCCAGCGTGCAATGCTATCGGTGGTGAACCCCGCGGTGGTCGCCATCGACACCACCTGGAAAAACGCCTGGTTCAGCGTCGTCAACACCGAGCCGTACACGTTATGAAGCCATAGCACCAGCGTACAGACGATGACCAGCGTCAACTGGACGCCAATGAACATCCTAAATTCGGGGTCGCGCCAGTACACCTTCAGGCTGCGTCCGCTCAACAACGAAAAATGCAGACCGTAGTTACAGCCGGAGATCAGCAGGAAGATGGCAATGATGGAGTTGATCATCGGGCTGTTGAAATAGCCGACGCTGGCATCGTGAGTCGAGAAACCGCCGATGGCGATGGTGGCGAAACTGTGCCCGATCGCATCGAACGCCGGCATACCGGCAAACCAGAGCGCCAATGCGCAGGCGATTGTGAGTAACACATAGATGAGCCACAATGTCTTCGCCGTCTCGGCAATACGCGGACGCATCTTGTTATCCTTCAGCGGGCCGGGCATTTCCGCGCGGTAGAGCTGCATCCCCCCGACGCCGAGGATAGGCAGAATCGCTACCGCCAGCACAATGATCCCCATGCCGCCGAACCACTGCAGCATCTGGCGATAAAAGAGGATAGCGTGCGGAAGCGAGTCCAGCCCCACCAGAGTGGTCGCCCCGGTCGTCGTCAGGCCGGAAAATGACTCGAAGAAGGCATCTGTCACCGTCAGGTTCGGCTGTTCGGAGAAGATAAAGGGCAAGGCCCCCACGCTCCCCAGCACGGTCCAGAACAGCACCACGATCAGAAACCCTTCACGAGATTTCAGTTCGCCTTTTTGCTTACGGTTCGGCCACCACAGCATGGAGCCGATCGCCAGAGCGACAAAGAAGGTTTGAGTGAAGGCCCGTCCCGCGCCATCGCGATATATCAGGGCCACTAATCCCGGGACGATCATCGTCCCCGAAAACAAGATGACCAGCAGTCCAACGATTCGGGTTATGGCGCGAAAATGCATCTCTGGCGCTTCCTTTGATAGGCAAAAAACAGAGGGGATTATTCGTTAATCTTCAGTAATTGCAATGAACCACGACTAAAATCAGCCAGTCTTGCTGAAAAAGCCGCCACTTCGGCCTGGGGAAGCGCCACGCGCAGCCGAACTGACGCCAGATATTCGCTTTCAACGACGTTTCCGGAGAATTGGGCGAGCAGCGCTTCGACGCCGGCCAGTTGCCCATACTCACACTGCAAAGTATATGCCGTTAACGGCGTCTTGCGCAGCGTCGTCAGCTGCGCCAGCGCCTGATGCACCCCGCCGCCATAGGCCTTAACCAGACCGCCGGTGCCCAGCAGGATACCACCGTAGTAACGCACGACGACAGCGGTTATCTCGCCGACGCCGCTTCCCATCAGCTGCGCCAGCATCGGTTTACCCGCCGTTCCCGCCGGTTCGCCATCGTCTGAAAACCCCAGCTGTTGCGAATCATCAGGCGGCCCCGCGACCCACGCCACGCAGTGGTGGCGGGCATCAGGGTGATCCGCTCTGACGGACTCGACAAAAGCTTTTGCCGCCGCCACGCCGTCGGTATGCGCCAACAGCGTGATAAAACGGCTTTTTTTAATCTCCTCAACGACGGTAACCGGCGCCGCCGGGATTAACCAGCTCTCCATCAGGCCAGCTTCAGATCGCGCGTCATATTTTCGATACTGTTTTCGTGAATCACCACGTTATCTTCGATACGGATCCCACCGAACGGCTTCATGGCGTCAATTTTTTGCCAGTTAAAGTGCTTGCTGAACGGGCCTTCACGCCACGGCGCCAGTAACGACTCGATGAAGTAGATGCCGGGTTCAATAGTTAACACCATCCGCGGCTCGATAATACGGGTGCAGCGCAGATACGGGTATTTCGACGGCGCCGCCAGATGCGTACCGGTGTCATCCTGCATAAAGCCAGCGACATCATGCACCTGCAGACCCAGCGGATGGCCAATCCCGTGCGGCATAAACGGCCCGGTCAGGTCATTCTCCACCATCGCCTCTTCGCTCATGTCGGTAACCAACTGGTGTTTACGCAACAGCTTCGCGATACGCTGATGGAACTGGATATGGTAATCAATGTAACTGGTACCGGCCTTCATGGTACTAATCAGCGCCTGCTGCTCATCGTTAACGTCTTTGATCAGATGGGCAAAGTCGTTATCGCCGTGCGCCGCCCAGGTGCGCGTCAGATCTGCGGCATAGCCGTTATATTCCGCACCGGCGTCGAGCAGGAAACTGCGCATCTCCGCCGGGGCACGATGGTCCAGTTTGGTGTAGTGCAGGACGGAGGCATGCTCATTCAGCGCGACAATATTGCTGTAAGGCACGTCGGTATCACGATGGCCGGTGGCGGTGAGATAGGCCTGGTTGATATCGAATTCGCTCATCCCCGACTGGAAAGCTTCGTAGGCCGCACGATGACCATTCACCGCCGACTTCTGCGCTTCACGCATGCAGGCCAGCTCGTAATCGGTTTTGTAAGCCCGGTAGTAATGCAGGTAGTCGATAACCCCTTTCGGGTTGATCTTATCCGCGGCGATACCCAGGCCCAGCGCGCGCTCAGGCACCGGGCCGATATAGCCAATATTACCGCGAGCAGCAGGCAGCTGGCTGCCGATGCCATCGGCCTTCGGTAGCGCGATCACGTCTATCTCTTCGGTCCAGAAAGAGGTCGGCAACGGCTCAACGTTATGCCAGTAATCTACCGGCAGATAGAACCACAGCTTCGGTTTATTCACACCGTCCACCAGCAGCCAGCAGTTAGGCACCTGAGTCACAGGCACCCAGGCTTTGAACTGCGGATTGACCTTGAACGGGTACGGATGGTCATCAAGGAAGACGTTAACCAGCTCGCCGGAGTGAATCAGCAGAGCATCCATTTGAAAACGGGCCAGGACGTCGCGGGTACGTTCTTGTAGGGTAACAATATGATTTTTATAGAGCGCGGCCAGGGATTCCATCTTTTATCCTTTGCTTTTATGGGATCGTGATACACCGCATCTTAGCACATCGACCTGCGTGCGGGTGATTTCCGCCGGATGTGATCCGACCAGCAATTATTTAAAGACTAATTTGCAATTCTTTAACATAAATTCCACACTCCGTTTCATCTGGTATGACCAGATCATATTGCTGGATTCAGGAGACTGACATGCTCTACAAAGGCGACACCCTGTACCTCGACTGGCTGGAAGATGGCATCGCCGAACTGGTGTTCGATGCCCCAGGTTCGGTCAACAAGCTTGATACCGCAACCGTAGCCAGCCTCAGTCATGCGCTGGACGTACTGGAAAAACAAAGCGATCTCAAAGGTCTGCTGCTGCGCTCTGAAAAAGCGGCATTTATCGTCGGCGCGGATATCACCGAATTCCTCTCGCTGTTCCTGGTCCCTGAGGAGCAGTTAAGCCAGTGGCTGCATTTTGCTAACAGCGTCTTCAATCGTCTGGAAGATCTCCCCGTCCCCACAATCTCTGCCGTCAATGGCTATGCGCTGGGCGGCGGTTGCGAATGTGTGCTGGCGACCGATTACCGCCTGGCGACGCCGGATCTGCGCATTGGGCTGCCGGAAACCAAGCTCGGCATTATGCCCGGCTTCGGCGGTTCCGTGCGTCTGCCGCGCCTGCTCGGCGCCGATAGCGCGCTGGAAATTATTGCCGCCGGGAAAGACGTCGGCGCCGATCAAGCACTGAAAATCGGCCTGGTGGATGGCGTGGTCGCTGCGGAAAAACTACGCGACGGCGCGCTGGCGATCCTACGTCAGGCCATGAATGGCGACCTGGACTGGAAAGCGAAACGTCAGCCGAAGCTGGAGCCGCTGAAGCTCAGCAAAATTGAAGCCGCCATGAGCTTCACGATTGCCAAAGGCATGGTCGCGCAAACCGCCGGGAAGCATTACCCGGCGCCGATCACCGCGGTCAAAACCATTGAAGCCGCCGCGCGTCTTGGTCGTGAAGAAGCCCTGGTGCTGGAAAATAAAAGCTTTGTCCCGCTGGCCCATACCAATGAGGCCCGCGCGCTGGTTGGTATCTTCCTGAACGACCAGTACGTCAAAGCGAAAGCGAAAAAGCTGACCAAAGATGTCGAGACGCCGAAGCATGCTGCCGTCCTGGGCGCTGGCATTATGGGCGGCGGTATCGCTTACCAGTCGGCCTGGAAGGGCGTGCCGGTGGTGATGAAAGACATCAGCGACAAATCGCTGACCCTGGGTATGACCGAAGCGGCGAAACTGCTGAATAAACAGCTGGAACGCGGCAAAATCGACGGTCTGAAGCTGGCCGGAGTGATTAGCACCATTCAGCCAACCCTGGAATACAGCGGTTTTGACCGCGTGGACGTCGTCGTTGAAGCGGTGGTGGAAAACCCGAAAGTGAAGAAAGCCGTACTAGCGGAAACCGAGACAAAAGTGCGCCCGGATACCGTGCTGGCGTCCAACACCTCAACGATCCCCATCAGCGAGCTGGCCAGCGTTCTGCAGCGCCCGGAAAACTTCTGCGGTATGCACTTCTTTAACCCGGTGCATCGCATGCCGCTGGTTGAAGTGATCCGCGGCGAAAAAACCTCGGATAATACCATTGCCAAAGTGGTGGCCTGGGCCAGCAAAATGGGCAAAACGCCGATTGTGGTGAATGATTGTCCCGGCTTCTTCGTCAACCGGGTACTGTTCCCCTACTTCGCCGGCTTCAGCCAGCTGCTGCGCGACGGAGCGGACTTCCGCAAAGTCGACAAAGTGATGGAGAAACAGTTTGGCTGGCCGATGGGCCCGGCTTATCTACTGGACGTGGTCGGCATCGATACCGCGCACCATGCTCAGGCGGTCATGGCGGCGGGCTTCCCGCAGCGGATGCAGAAAGATTATCGCGACGCCATCGACGCCCTGTTTGACGCCAACCGTTTCGGCCAGAAGAACGGCCTCGGCTTCTGGCGCTATAAAGACGACAGCAAAGGTAAGCCGAAGAAAGAAGAAGATGCTGCCGTCGACAGCCTGCTGGCCGACGTCAGCCAGTCGAAGCGCGATTTCAGCGATGAAGAGATTATCGCCCGCATGATGATCCCGATGGTTAACGAAGTCGTCCGCTGCCTGGAAGAAGGCATTATCGCCAGCCCGGCGGAAGCGGATATGGCGCTGGTATACGGCCTGGGCTTCCCTCCGTTCCACGGCGGCGCATTCCGCTGGCTGGACACCATCGGCAGCGCGAAGTATCTCGATATGGCACAGCAATACCAGCACCTTGGCCCGCTGTATGAAGTGCCAGCCGGTCTGCGTGACAAAGCGCGCCATAACGAAGCGTATTATCCCCAGGTAGAGCCAGCCCGTCCGGTTGGCGCTCTGAAAACGGCTTAAGGAGTCACAATGGAACAGGTTGTCATTGTCGATGCAATTCGCACCCCGATGGGCCGTTCGAAGGGCGGCGCATTTCGCCACGTGCGCGCGGAAGACCTCTCCGCGCACCTGATGCGTAGCCTGCTGTCGCGCAATCCGTCGCTTGAGGCAAGCGCGATAGACGATATCTACTGGGGTTGCGTGCAGCAAACCCTCGAGCAGGGTTTTAACATCGCCCGAAACGCGGCGCTGCTGGCGGAGATCCCGCATTCGGTACCAGCAAATACGGTCAACCGTCTGTGCGGTTCTTCCATGCAGGCGCTGCACGATGCGGCCCGTATGATCATGGCCGGCGATGCCAGCGTCTGCCTGATTGGCGGCGTCGAGCACATGGGCCATGTGCCAATGAGCCATGGCGTCGATTTCCATCCGGGCCTGAGCCGCAACGTGGCAAAGGCGGCAGGGATGATGGGGCTGACTGCGGAGATGCTGGCGCGTCTGCACGGTATTAGCCGCGAGATGCAGGATCAGTTCGCCGCGCGCTCTCACGCTCGTGCCTGGGCCGCAACCCAGTCCGGCGCATTCAAAGCGGAGATTATCCCCACCGGCGGCCACGATGCCGATGGCGTACTCAAGTCCTTTAACTATGACGAGGTGATCCGCCCGGAAACCACCGTCGAGACGCTGTCCACGCTTAAACCGGCGTTTGACCCGGTGACCGGTACGGTAACGGCGGGTACCTCTTCCGCCCTTTCCGATGGCGCAGCGGCGATGCTGCTGATGAGCGAAAGCCGCGCTCGCGAGCTGGGGCTGAAGCCGCGCGCTCGCGTCCGTTCAATGGCGGTGGTCGGCTGCGACCCGTCCATTATGGGTTATGGCCCGGTTCCGGCCTCAAAGCTGGCGCTGAAAAAAGCGGGCTTATCCACCAGCGATATCGACGTTTTTGAAATGAATGAAGCATTTGCCGCGCAGATCCTACCGTGTATTAAAGATCTGGGCTTAATGGAGCAGATCGATGAGAAGATCAACCTCAACGGCGGGGCGATCGCGCTCGGTCATCCGCTGGGCTGTTCCGGGGCGCGTATTAGCACCACGCTGATCAACCAGATGGAGCGCAAAGACGCTCAGTTCGGCCTCGCCACCATGTGTATCGGCCTGGGACAAGGGATCGCTACCGTGTTTGAGCGGGTTTAAGCGAAAGGGTATCTCAACGCCATTGCCACCAGAACCTGGCGGCTATGGCGAAGAGAGCAGGTTTAGTTGCCGTTCTTCCCGCCTGTCAGGGGCGGGTTTTTTATTTTCAGATAAACGCAAACGCATCGCCAAACAGGCGATCTTCACGCGCGCCGCGCTCATTACAGAACAGGTCGCGAGCGATCTTCGCCATCTCAAAACGACCGGCAATGTAGATGTCATGCTCGGCCAGCGTACCGTAATCCTGCAGCACGGCGGTGAGTACCGTACCGGAGCGACCACGCCACCCTTCTTCCGGCTGTTCGACCACCGGCTCGATGCGCAGATTCGGATGCTTGATGCTTAACGCTTCCAGCTCGGCCAGATCGTACAGATGCTTAGCCTCGCGGCCGCCCCAATAAATGGCGATATCGCGATCCGGGTTACGCGCCAGCGCGCTTAACAGAATAGAACGCACATAAGAGAATCCGGTACCGCCGGCGATCAGAATCAGCGGGCGATCTTCGTCATCGCGCAGCCACGCTTCGCCATGCGGAATATCAACCTCAATTTCACGCTCTTTCAGAATGCGATCCATGACCGCCATCGCGTACAGATTGAGCTCCGAGGCGCCGATATGCAGCTCGATAAATTCCTGTTCCGCCGGCGTGGAAGCCATGGAGAACGGGCGCTTGTCGCGCTCATCCATTACCACCATCAGATACTGGCCGGCACGGAAGGAAAATGCCGCTTCCGGCACTAATCGAACACGATATACGGTATCGGTAATCGCCTCCACCGAGGTCACTTTACAGCTTAAGGTTGTCATGCGTCCCCTCTGTCGGGTCAATAGAGCAAAACAGCGGCGTTAGCCCCGCTTACTGTTGTTTAAAGATGGCCAGTTCATCCCAGATGGCGTCAATACGCGCCGTAACGGCAGGATCTTTTTTGATTGGGCGACCCCATTCACGCTGGGTTTCGCCAGGCCATTTATTGGTGGCATCCAGCCCCATTTTTGAACCCAGGCCGGAAACCGGCGAGGCAAAATCCAGATAATCAATTGGCGTATTCTCTACCAGTACCGTATCACGAGCCGGGTCCATACGGGTAGTGATCGCCCAAATCACATCGTTCCAGTCGCGTGCGTTGACGTCGTCATCGCAGACAATCACGAACTTGGTATACATAAACTGGCGCAGGAACGACCAGACGCCCATCATTACGCGCTTGGCATGTCCCGCGTACTGTTTTTTCATGGTCACCACCGCCAGGCGATAGGAGCACCCTTCCGGCGGCAGATAGAAATCAACGATTTCCGGGAACTGCTTTTGCAGGATCGGGACGAAGACTTCATTCAGCGCCACGCCCAGCACCGCTGGCTCATCGGGCGGTCGGCCGGTATAGGTAGAATGATAAATCGCGTCTTCACGCTGGGTAATATGGGTTACCGTAAACACCGGGAACTGGTCTACTTCATTGTAGTAACCGGTGTGGTCGCCATACGGGCCTTCCGGCGCCATTTCACCGGCCTCAATGTAGCCTTCTAGCACAATTTCCGCGCTGGCCGGCACTTCAAGGTCATTGGAGACGCACTTAACCACTTCGGTCTTGGTGCCGCGCAGCAGGCCTGCAAAGGCATATTCCGACAGGGTATCGGGCACCGGCGTCACCGCGCCAAGAATGGTTGCCGGATCGGCGCCAAGCGCCACGGAAACCGGGAAGCGTTCGCCCGGACGCGCCGCGCACCACTCCTGGAAATCCAGCGCGCCGCCGCGATGAGACAGCCAGCGCATAATCAGTTTGTTTTTGCCGATCAGCTGCTGGCGATAAATTCCCAGGTTCTGCCGCTCTTTGTGCGGCCCGCGGGTTACCGTCAACCCCCAGGTGATCAGCGGCGCGGCATCTTCCGGCCAGCAGGTCATAATCGGGATTTTATTCAGATCGACATCATCGCCCTGGATGATTTTTTGCTGACAGGGGGCGCCGCGCAGGCGTTTGGTCGGCATATTCAGCACTTGCTTGAACTGCGGCAGCTTATCAAACAGGTCGCGGAAGCCTTTTGGCGGCTCAGGTTCTTTCAGAAAGGCCAACAGTTTACCCACCTCGCGCAGCGAACTGACATCCTCCTGCCCCATCCCCAACGCCACGCGACGCGGCGTGCCGAACAGATTGCACAGCACCGGCATGGTATAGCCTTTCGGATTCTCAAACAGCAGCGCCGGGCCGCCGGCGCGCAGAGTCCGGTCGGCAATTTCGGTGATTTCCAGGTGAGGATCGACCGGCAGAGTGATACGTTTTAGTTCGCCCTGTTGTTCCAGGAGTGTCAGAAAGTCGCGAAGATCGTGATATTTCATGGAAGTGTTATTGACCTCTCTACAGGCGGCTAATTATACGGTGTTCGACGGCGCGATGCTGTAATTTTGTTAAATTAGCGTGAAAGAACGCTGAAATTTGGATTTCAATTATAATGGCTTTCGCGATTACACCAGCCATTTGTTATGCTTGCCGTTATTAGAAGTGGAATGAGTCATTATGCAAGCCTGGTACTTACTGTATTGCAAACGTGGGCAGCTACAACGAGCCCAGGAACATCTGGAACGTCAGTCAGTTAACTGCCTGATGCCGACGATTGCGCTGGAAAAAATCATTCGCGGTAAACGCACCATGGTCAGCGAACCGTTGTTCCCGAACTACCTGTTTATTGAGTTCGATCCAGAGGTGATTCATACCACCACCATCAGCGCCACTCGCGGGGTTAACAACTTCGTGCGCTTTGGCGCCCTACCCGCTATCGTCCCCTCGGCGGTCATCCATCAGCTTTCTATCTACAAACCGGAAGGGATTACCGACCCGGAAACGCCGCATGAGGGCGATAGCGTGCTAATCACCGACGGCGCCTTTGAAGGCCTGGAGGCGATCTTCACCGAGCCCGACGGCGAAGCGCGCTCTATGTTGCTGTTAAACCTGCTGAATAAGCAAGTCCTGCAGAGCGTTAAAAATACCGACTTCCAGAAAATCTAAACGCCGTTAATGTCGACGCCAAACAGCGCCCTGACGTTTGCGTCCGTTTGCGCCTCCAGCCATTGCGCCTCCTCGCCGCGCCAGGCCGCGACGCTGGCCAGGATATGCGGCAAATACGCGGGCTCGTTACGCCGCGAGGCCGGTTTCGGCTTGAGGTCGCGCGGCAGCAGATAAGGCGCATCGGTCTCCAGCAGCAGACGTTCCGCCGGGATCGCCGGCAGCAGCTCGCGCAGCTCCAGTCCCCGCCGCTCATCGCATACCCAACCGGTAATACCGATAAACAGGCCCAGATCCAGGCATTCCTGCACCTCGCTGCGGCTGCCGGTAAAGCAGTGCAGCACCGCGCCCGGGATCTTCTCAAGCCAGGGTTTAAGCAGCGTCAGAAACCGATCGTGGGCGTCGCGGCAGTGCAAAAACACCGGCATCGACAGCTCAGCGGCCAGCGCCAACTGGGCGCTGAACGCTACCTCCTGCTCGTGCGGCGTGGAAAAATTCCGGTTAAAATCCAGACCGCACTCGCCTATCGCCACCACCTGCGGCTCGCCGGCGAGGGTATAAATCGCCTCGGCGACCGCTGGCGTCCAGCTGCTACCGTCATGGGGATGAACCCCCGCCGTGGACCAGCAGCCGGAATAGCGGCTCGCCAGTTTCTGTGCCTGCTGGCTCTCCGCCAAATTTGTGCCGGTCAGCAGCATGCCGTTAACCCCCGCCGCCAGGGCGCGCGCCACTACCTCATCATGATCGCGGGAAAACTGCGAACTGGTCAGATTAACGCCGATATCAAACATGATCGCTCCCATATGCCAACCGCCCTGACGGGCGGTTGGCGGTATTACTCTTCTCTGTGCTCTGCGGCTTCAGCTTCGGCCGCGGCGTCGTCATCGCGCGTCAGGCGCTTCCCGGTGTAGAAGCGGGCGAAGAACACCCCGACTTCAAACAGACAGTACATCGGAATGGCCAGCAGCGTCTGCGAGAATACGTCCGGCGGCGTCAGCAGCATGCCCACCACGAAGGCACCCACCAGCACATACGGCCTTTTTTTACGCAAGTCTTCCGGCGTGGTAACGCCCATCCAGCAGAGCAACACAATGGCGACCGGCACCTCAAAGGAGACCCCGAATGCCATAAACAGCGCCATCACGAAGTCGAGATAGCTGCGAATATCGGTCGAGACCAGCACCCCTTCCGGCGCCGCATGGGTCAGGAAGCCGAACGCCAGCGGAAACACGACAAAATAGGCGAAAGCCATGCCGATATAGAACAGCAGGGTACTGGATACCAGTAAAGGCACCACCAGCCGGCGTTCGTGCTTATACAACGCCGGCGCGACGAAGGCCCATACCTGGTAAAGAATAATCGGCACCGACAGGATCACCGACACCATGAAGGTCAACTTTATCGGCGTAAAGAAAGGTGAAGCGACATCGGTGGCGATCATCGTCGCGCCCACAGGCATCTTACTGATAAGCGGGGCCGAGACCAGCTGGTAGATATCATTGGCGAAATAGACCAGCGCCAGGAAGATCACCAGAATAGCAATGATGCTGTTGAGCAGACGCTTGCGCAGCTCAATCAGATGCGAAATTAGCGGTTGTGTATCGTCTACGCCCATGTTTACGGTTTATCACTCGATGCGGGGGAAGAATGGGGAGCTGCCGCCGTAGCGGACGTTTTCTCTGCCTGAAGGTCAGCCGGTGAAGCAGATTGCTCGTCGGCAACGGGATCTGGCGCATGAGCCGGAGCGCTGGCCTGATGTTCTGCCGTCGCCGGCGTGACGTCCTGGCGCTGCGCTTCGCTGCCTTTGACCACCGGATTAAGGATGGTATTGGCTTCGTCGCTGGCTTTTTCGGGATCGTGGGCGCTATAGGAGCGCTTCATCGACTCCGCGGCCTCGCGCAGTTCATCCATCGAGGCTTTCAGCTCCGGCGTCAGGTTATTCAGGCTAGCCTTTTCCACCTTCTTCAGGCTCTCCTGGAACTCCTGCAGTTTTAGCTCCTGGGCCAGCTCATTTTGTACCGTGGTCGCCAGCGAGCGTAACGTACGGATCCAGCCAACTACCGTTTTAACCGCTACGGGAAGCCGCTGTGGCCCCAGAACAATGAGGCCAATCACAAACACCAGCAGTAGTTCACTAAAACCAATATCGAACACGAGTTACACCTGCTCTTTGTCGTGGCGTTTTGTCTCGTCTTTTTTTGCATCATCCTGTTTATCGGCGATGGTTTTCGCCGTGAAATCTGCGTCTGGCGCCGACTTTTCGGGTTTATCATCATCACTCATGGCTTTTTTAAAGCCTTTGATAGATGCCCCTAAGTCAGACCCCAGCGAGCTCAGCTTCTTCGTCCCAAAAAGCAGAACTACGATGACGACAACAATTAATAACTGCCAAATACTGATACCACCCATACACGTTCCCCTATGACAGATGATGAATTGTGTGGACGCATTATACACGCCATCCTGCGAGCCGCCTCTTCGTCAGGCCGCCGACATGATTTTGCGCAAATAAGCCTGCGTCATGAAGAGGCGAACCGATCAGTGGGTTTTCCGCCAGCCAATAAGCCAGGTCACCACACCGCCGGCCATCAGCCAACCGGGCATCATTCCCCACTCAGGGCGATGGATAAAGAGCAGCGTACCACTGAGCAATAAAACCGCGCCTATACCAAACAGGTAACGGGATTGGCCCTGGCGCACATGACGCACATGCATATCCCGTACAATAGTATCGACGCTGGTCTGCAGCTGTTTGCTCTGCTGCAGGCTCTGATACACCAGCTCAGGTATTTCCGGCATTCTTTCGATCCAGAACGGCGCTTTGTCTTTAAACGCGCGCACCAGCGCCGGAATGCCGACCTGATCTTTGATCCACGACTCGAGGAAAGGCTTCGCCGTTTTCCACAAGTCTAACTGAGGATAGAGCTGCCGGCCTACCCCTTCTACGTAAAGTAATGTCTTCTGTAGTAAAACGAGCTGCGGCTGGACTTCCATATTGAAACGCCGCGCGGTATTGAACAGATTAAGCAGCACGTGGCCGAAGGAGATCTCCGCCAGCGGCTTCTCAAAGATCGGCTCGCAGACCGTGCGGATCGCGAACTCAAACTCTTCAACGTTGGTATCGGGCGGAACCCAACCGGAATCGACGTGCAGCTCGGCAACTTTACGATAATCGCGGTTGAAAAAGGCGATAAAGTTTTCCGCCAGATAGCGCTTATCTTCTTTGTTCAGTGAGCCGACAATACCGCAGTCGATGCCGATATACTGCGGATCTTCCGGATGCTCGTAGCTGACGAATATGTTGCCAGGATGCATATCGGCATGGAAGAAGCTGTCGCGGAACACCTGGGTGAAGAAGACCTGCACGCCCCGCTCCGCCAGCAGCTGCATATTGGTGCCCTGGGCCTCCAGCGCCTCCACATCGGACACCGGGATACCGTAAATGCGCTCCATTACCATCATGCTTTCGCTGCAGTAGTCGGGGTACACCTCCGGCACGTACAGCATCGGGCTGTCTTCGAAATTACGCCGCAGCTGAATAGCGTTGGCGGATTCCCGCAGCAGGTTCAGCTCATCCAGCAGCGTTTTTTCATATTCACGAACTACCTCCTGCGGGCGCAGACGACGACCGTCAGGCAGCAGACGCGGTACCCAGCGCGCCAGGCGGTAGATGAGCTTCATGTCCGCTTTAATGATCGGCAAAATATCCGGGCGGATAACCTTGATCACCACCTCTTTGCCATTCTCTTTCAGACGCGCGGTATGCACCTGGGCGATGGACGCCGAGGCTAACGGCTCAACGGAGAAATCATCAAACCAGGTCTCGACCGGCAGCCCCCCCATCGCTTTCTCTATCTGCTGCTGCGCGAGCTTCCCTTCAAAGGGCGCCACGCGGTCCTGCAACAGCGCCAGCTGATCGGCAATATGCGGCGGAAAGAGATCCCGGCGGGTGGAAAGCATCTGGCCGAATTTTATCCACACCGGCCCCAGCTCCTGGAGCGCCAGCCGAAGGCGGGCGCCAAGAGGCTGATCCTGATGGCGGTTTGGCATCCAGAACAGCATCCGCCGCCAGATACGCAGCGGCAACGTGATCCGCATTTTGGGGATGAGCTCATCGAGCCCGTAGCTCAAAAAGGTGTGGATGATGAAATACAGGCGCCGTAATTCTCCTGGCGTCATTTGCCCTCCAGCGTTTCCAGCCGTTTTTCCAGTGCGGCCAGCGCGCGCTCAATAGCCGTTGTCTCTTCAGCAAACCAGGCCAGCTCCAGCGGCCCCGGCGCCAGGCGCCACTCTTCAGTGATCGCTTCCGCGACATAGCGCTGCTGGCGCTCTGCGCCCTTCAGCAGAAACTGAGCGCCGCCGCGCAGGACTTTACCGACGCCTTCGGCCACAATATCGCCGGTATAGGGCGCCAGCAGTTCAGCGGGATCAAACTCTGCCAGGTCGCACAGGGAGACCATATTCTGCACCACCTGCAGATCGCCCTGCACTTCCAGATCACCGCTGCGAATAAGCGCCGTGAGCTGCTGACGATTGCGTAGTTTTGGCAGCACGCTGAGCCGGGTAATCACGGTGCAATCGGCCTCTCCGTCCCAGGCGCTCAGGACGTCAACCTGGCGTTCGCTGAATACCAGCACCACGGGCGTGGCGAAATCCTGCAGCTGGACCCGCAATACCTTGCCCAGCAGGCGCTGACGAGCGGGTTTAAGCGCTTTGTCGCGCCAGAGGAAAGTATTCAGCGCCGTTTCAATGCCAGCGGTAACCAGGGGTGTGAAAGGCATAGCGTCCCTCCTGTCAGAACTTGTAACCGCGATGCAAAGCAACGATACCCGCCGTCAGGTTGTAGTAATCCACGTTTTCGAAGCCCGCATCCTGCATCATCCCTTTCAGGGTTTCCTGGTCCGGATGCATACGAATAGATTCCGCCAGGTAGCGATAGCTGTCGCCATCCTTTGCCACCAGCTCGCCCACCTTCGGCAGGATATGGAAGGAGTAAGCGTCGTAGGCTTTGCTCAGCGGTTCGATAATGGGTTTAGAAAACTCCAGCACCAGCAGACGTCCGCCCGGCTTCAGCACGCGGTACATCGAACGCAGCGCTTTCTCTTTGTCGGTCACGTTACGCAGACCGAAAGAGATGGTGATGCAGTCAAAGGTATTATCAGCAAAAGGCAGGGCTTCCGCGTTGGCCTGAACATACTCAACGTTGCCTACGATGCCGATATTGCGCAGCTTTTCGCGGCCCATTTTGAGCATAGAATCATTGATATCAGCAAGCATGACGCGGCCGGTTTCCCCTACCAGGCGGGAGAACTTGGCCGTCAAATCACCGGTACCACCAGCCAGATCCAGCACGGTCTGCCCGCGACGTACGCCGCTGCAGTCGATGGTGAAACGCTTCCACAAACGATGGATCCCAAACGACATCAAGTCGTTCATCACATCATATTTTGCGGCGACAGAATGGAATACATGCGCCACCATATCTGCTTTCTGCTCTTTAGCGACCGTCTGAAAGCCAAAGTGCGTCGTTTCTTGTGAATCCTCAACCATCTCTATGCCTGCTTGCTTTTCAAGAAAATGTTCACTGAGTGTATCAGACTCAGCGCATTTCCCATACGTTTCAGCGTGGCGGAGCCGCCTCCCGGCTACGCACCGTCTCGGCAGAGTCGGGTGAAAATGCGTCATTTTCCGGCAGGTTATCCTCATCTTCGAGACGATATTGCTCGTCCTGAGCCGTAGCTTGTTCGACTAAATCAGGATTAATCCCGCGCTTGACCTCCACGCCCAGGCCGCGAAAGGCCTCCGCCTGGGCCAGCAGATTACCACGCCCGGAAGCGAGCTTTTTCATCGCCTGGCGATAGCTCTCTTGCGCCTTATCCAGGCTCTGGCCGATGGCGGACATATCATCCACAAACAGGCGCATTTTGTCGTAAAGGCGCCCCGCCCGCTCGGCAATCTTCTGCGCGTTACGACTCTGGTGCTCATAGCGCCACAGATTGGCGATAGTGCGCAGGGCTACCAGCAGCGTCGTCGGGCTAACCAGCATAATATTATTTTGCAGCGCCTCGCTGATGAGCTCAGGCTGGCGATCGATGGCCAGCAGGAACGCCGGCTCAACGGGAATAAACATCAGCACATAGTCGAGCGAGCGCAGGCCAGGCAGCTGTTGATAATCCTTGCGTCCCAGCAGGCGAATATGGTTTCGCACCGAGGCAAGGTGTTCCTGCAGCGCGACTTCGCGGGTGTAGTCGTCTTCGGCGTTGAAATAGCGCTCATAGGCGACCAGGGTCATTTTGGCGTCGATCACCACGTCCTTACCCTGCGGCAGGCGCACGATAACGTCCGGCTGCATCCGCGAGCGGTTGTCGGTCTCAATACTGACCTGAGTCTGGTACTCATAGCCTTCGCGCAGGCCGGAGGCCTCCAGCACGCGGGTTAAGACCACTTCCCCCCAGTTGCCCTGAGTTTTGTTATCCCCCTTCAGCGCTTTGGTCAGGTTCAGCGCCTCCTGTGCCATCTGCGCGTTCAACTGCTGCAGATTGCGGATCTCATGCGCCAGGGTATGTCTTTCACGCGCCTCCTGGCCAAAGCTCTCCTGCACCTGGCGGCGGAACCCGTCCAGCTGTTCGCGTAGCGGCGTCAGCAGGCCATGCAGGCTCTGGCGGTTTTGCTCATCGACCCGCCGGTTGCTGTGTTCGAAAATACGGTTGGCGAGGTTTTCAAACTGCTCGCTAAGGCGCTGCTCGCTGTTCATCATCTGGCGGATCTTATCTTCCGCATGCAGCTGGGTGGATTCGAGCCGGGTGGTGACCTCACGGAGATCGGCCTCGAGCGAGGTATTGATATCCCGTAGGCTGCGCAGCTCGTTGTTCAGCAGCTCACACTCCTCACGCCAGTGGGCCTCCTGCGCCAGTTGCTGGCGGGCGGCGCTCAGCTCAATATCCAACTCTCGCCGTTCCTCGATGAGATCGGCCCGAATTTGATCGGCACGCGCTTTGGTCGCCAGCCAGCCAACCATTAACCCGGCTGCCAGTGCGATAACCGCGCTGATAATAATGGAGAGATCCACGACGCCCCCTGCGATAACCTGATGACACAAAATAGAATTGTGCTGTACAAACGTCCAGTTTAAAAGGAATTTCCTGCGAGAGGCGACGCAAAAAAGAAAGGCCGGAGGATCCGGCCTGACAGGGAAAGAGTTGAATTACAGCAGACGACGCGCCGCTTCCACGACGATTTTCACCGCGTGGCTTTCGGTTTGCTTCATGGTTTCGGCGTTAGGGATCTCTTGCTGGGTACGGTTCACGATAACCCCGGCTACCATCCCGGCGCGCAGGCCCTGGCTGGCGCACATGGTCAGCAGCGTGGCGGATTCCATTTCATAGTTCATCACGCCCATTGCCTGCCACTCTTCCATTGAGCCCTTGAAGCGGCTCACCACGCGGCCGGAGAAGGTGTCGTAACGCTCCTGGCCCGGGTAGAAGGTATCCGAGGAGGCAGTCACGCCGATATGCGTGGTCGCGCCGATTGATTTCGCCGCTTCCACCAGCGCGGTGGTACAGGCGAAGTCTGCGACGGCCGGGAACTCCATCGGCGCGAAGTGCAGGCTGGCGCCGTCCAGACGAACGGAGGCGGTAGTCACCAGCACATCGCCAACGTTAATGTGCGGTTGAATCGCGCCGGTGGTGCCGATACGCAGGAAGGTACGCACCCCCAGCTGCGCCAGCTCTTCCACGGCGATGGAAGTCGACGGGCCGCCGATGCCAGTAGAGCAGACGATCACTGGTTTGCCGTCCAGCTCCGCGCGCCAGGAGGTAAATTCGCGGTGAGATGCCAGTTTAACCGGCTTATCCATCAGCGCGGCGATCTTTTCCACACGCTCCGGATCGCCAGGGACGATAGCCAGCGTAGCCCCTTGTAAATCGTTCTTGGTGAGGCCGAGATGAAAAACATCAGACTTGGACATAAAAAACTCCTCTGTGGGTCGAATTATCAGCAGAAGCAAAACGGTACTGTACAGAAGCCCCTGGCAAAATTTTGTGATGATAGTCACCAAGACCAATAATGATTGCAGTTGTTTTTCAGTAAATAGTGATACACATCACATTAACAAGTTATATTCATCATCACAGAACAAAAGATAGCCGCTTTCAGGCACTGTGCTTTATTACCGCCCGAACTAAAGGTAAAGGGTCTATAGTTACTGATGCGCTAATAAATAAGGGTACGGAGAATACCATGACCACCACCAAGCAACCTGGATTCGCACCTGCAGCTTCACCACACGCCGCAACCGCCGTTCATACGCCGGAAGAGCATATTATCGCCGGAGAGACGTCGATTCCCTCTCAGGGTGAAAACATGCCGGCCTACCACGCCCGCCCGAAAAATGCCGACGGTCCGCTGCCGATCGTTATCGTGGTACAGGAAATTTTCGGCGTGCATGAACATATTCGCGATCTTTGTCGCCGCCTGGCGCAGGAAGGCTATCTGGCTATCGCGCCTGAATTGTACTTCCGTCAGGGCGATCCGAATGAGTACCACGATATCCCGACCCTGTTCAAAGAGCTGGTCAGCAAGGTGCCGGACGCGCAGGTGCTGGCGGATCTCGACCACGTCGCCAGCTGGGCGGCGCGCCACGGCGGCGATGCCCATCGTCTGCTGATCACCGGCTTCTGCTGGGGCGGACGCATTACCTGGCTGTATGCCGCGCATAACCCGCAGCTTAAAGCGGCAGTGGCCTGGTACGGTAAGCTGGTGGGAGAAAAATCACTGAATTCGCCGAAGCACCCGGTAGATATCGCCGTCGATCTCAACGCCCCGGTGCTTGGTCTGTACGGCGCTAAAGACGCCAGCATTCCGCAGGACACCGTCGAGACTATGCGTCAGGCGCTGCGGGCAGCCAACGCCACGGCGGAAATCATGGTCTATCCCGAAGCCGATCATGCCTTTAACGCCGACTATCGCGCCAGCTATCATGAAGAGTCAGCCAAAGACGGCTGGCAGCGGATGCTCGCCTGGTTTGCTCAGTATGGCGGTAAAAAAGGCTAATCGCCCTAAGCATGAAAAAAGGAGGCAAATGCCTCCTTTTTGATTTTTCGCGTAACGATTAGGCGGACTGGCGCAGATTTCGCGCCGCTTGCACCATATTCGCCAGCGCGGCGCGGGTTTCCGGCCAGCCGCGAGTTTTCAGGCCGCAGTCCGGGTTAACCCACAGCCGCTCCGCCGGAATACGCTGCGCGGCTTTCTTCAGCAGCGCTTCGATCCACTCCACGCTCGGCACGTTCGGCGAGTGAATATCATATACTCCCGGCCCGATCTCATTGGGGTACTCGAACGCTTCGAACGACTCCAGCAGCTCCATATCGGACCGCGAGGTTTCAATGGTGATCACGTCAGCGTCCAGCGCGGCAATGGAGTCCATGATGTCATTGAACTCGCAATAGCACATGTGAGTATGGATCTGCGTGTCGTCTTTGGCGACCGCAGCATTAAGGCGGAAGGCTTCCACACCCCACTGCAGATAGGCATCCCAGTCGCTGCGCTTCAGCGGTAACCCTTCGCGCAGCGCCGGCTCATCAATCTGGATGATGCCGATCCCCGCCGCCTCCAGATCCGCCACTTCATCACGCAGGGCCAGCGCAATCTGTTTCGCGATGGTTTCACGGCTGACATCCTCCCGCGGGAAGGACCAGCACAGAATGGTCACCGGTCCAGTGAGCATCCCTTTCACCGGCTTGTCGGTCAGCGACTGCGCATACTTCGCCCAGTCGACGGTGATCGCCTGCGGACGGCTGACGTCGCCGATCACCACCGGCGGCTTCACGCAGCGGGAACCATAGCTCTGCACCCAGCCGTTTTGCGTGAAGATAAAACCGTCCAGATGTTCGCCGAAGTATTCCACCATGTCGTTCCGCTCGGCCTCCCCGTGCACCAGTACGTCTAAACCTAACCGCTCCTGCTCGACGATCGCCTGCTTAATATGTTCCGCAATCCCCGTCCGATAATGACTGGCGTCAAGGTTACCCTTTTTGAAGTCCAGGCGCAGGCCGCGGATCTCGGTCGTTTGCGGGAATGACCCGATGGTGGTGGTCGGCCATTTCGGCAGGTTAAAGCGCTGGCGCTGTGCCTGCGCGCGAACCTCATAGGGGCTGGCGCGCTGGCTGTCCTGAGCAGTGATCGCCGCCAGCCGTTTTTCCACCTCCGCGTTGTGCACGCGGGTCGAATGGCGACGGGCCTGGATTGGCGCGCTCCACTCGGTAATCGCCGCTGTATCGCCGCTGTTCAGCGCATCGCGCAGCAGCGCCAGCTCACCGCATTTCTGCAGCGCGAAGGCAAACCAGCTCTTCACTTCCGCATCAAGGCGCGTCTCCACGCTCAGATCGATCGGGCTATGCAGCAGAGAGCAGGATGACGCGACCCATAGCTCGCGCTTACCGACGAGGTCTTTAATTTGCGCATACTTTTCGGTGAGATCGGCGCGCCAGACGTTACGCCCATTGATCAAGCCCGCGGACAGCAGCCAGTCGGCCGGCAGGCGGTTGTGCAGTTCGGCAACATCATCTTTGCCGTGCACCAGATCGACGTGCAGCCCCTGGACCGGTAGCGCAGCAATGGTCGCGAGATTGTCGCTAACGCCTTCAAAATAGGTAGTCAGCAGCAGCTTCACCTGGCCCTGCAGGGCGTCATAAGCCGGTTGAAAGGCCTCCAGCCACGCTGGCGGCAGCTCCAGCACCAGCGCCGGTTCATCAATCTGCACCCAATCGATGCCGCGTTTCGCCAGTTCGGCCAGCACCTGCTGGTAAACCGGCAGGATGGCATTCAGCAGGGTCAGGCGGTCAAACGGTTCACCTTTCACTTTACCCAGCCACAGATAGGTTACCGGCCCCAGCAGCACGGGCTTGATCTTGTGGCCCAGCGCCAGCGCTTCGTCTACTTCATCCAGCAGTTGGGTCCAGCTCAGTTTGAACTGCTGGCCCTTCACGAACTCCGGCACCATATAGTGATAGTTGGTGTTAAACCATTTGGTCATTTCCGCAGCGGCGGCCGGTTCGCCAGTCGGCGCGCGGCCGCGGCCAATGCGGAACAGGGTATCGATGTCGATGGATCCGTCTTTGTTCTGATGACGAGCCGGCACGTTGCCAAGCAGCAGGCTGGTAGTCAGAACATGGTCGTACCAGGCGAAATCCCCCACCGGCAGCAGATCAACGCCCGCCTGTTTCTGCTGCTCCCAGTGACGGGCGCGCAGCTCACGGCCTACCGCCAGCAGTTCCTCGCGAGTGGCGTTGCCCGCCCAGTAGCTCTCTTGCGCTTTTTTCAGCTCGCGGCGCAGGCCAACGCGAGGAAAACCGAGGGTGTGGTTAATAATTGTCATTTTTGTTCCTCTCTTATTTCATTGAATCTGAAGCAAAAATCTCAATAGTTCGGCTTGCAGGAAGTCGGCAACGATGCGCATCCCCAGGAGCTTACTGAAGGAAGTGACTGGGGTATGCAAGGCAGCCAACGCATCTGCAAGTCGAAATATGACGAGTTTTAGACGTCCAGATGTTTACACATCCATAATTGACAGTTACTGTATATTCCTCAAGCGCAAATTGCTCATGGCGAAGTGAAGGACTTTCATGATCGAAATTAAACATCTGAAAACGCTGCAAGCGTTGCGGAACAGCGGTTCACTGGCGGGTGCGGCAGCGGCCCTGCACCAGACCCAGTCCGCCTTGTCTCACCAGTTCAGCGATCTGGAACAGCGCCTTGGCTTTCGTCTCTTTGTGCGTAAGAGCCAGCCGCTGCGTTTTACTCCTCAGGGGGAAATCCTCTTACAGCTGGCCAACCAGGTGCTGCCGCAGATCGCTCGCGCCCTGCAGGACTGTAACGAACCACAGCAGACCCGGCTGAGGCTGGCTATCGAATGTCACAGCTGTATTCAGTGGCTGACGCCGGCGCTGGAGAATTTCCGCGCCCGCTGGCCACATGTGGAGGTCGACTTCCATTCCGGCGTCACCTTCGACCCACAGCCTGCGCTGCAGCAGGGTGAACTGGATCTGGTGATGACCTCCGATATTCTGCCGCGCAGCGGCCTGCACTACTCGCCGATGTTTGATTTTGAGGTGCGTCTGGTGCTGGCGCCCGAGCATCCGTTAGCTATGAAGACGCTGGTTACCCCGGAGGACCTGGCCGCGGAAACGCTGTTGATTTATCCCGTGCAGCGCGGGCGCCTCGATATCTGGCGCCACTTCCTGCAGCCGGCCGGCATCAGCCCGCAGCTGAAAAGCGTCGATAACACGCTGTTGTTGATCCAGATGGTGGCTGCCCGGATGGGCATCGCCGCGCTGCCGCACTGGGTGGTGGAAAGCTTTGAACGCCAGGGCCTGGTGGTCACCAAAACCCTGGGTGAGGGATTATGGAGCCGGTTGTACGCGGCCGTTCGCGATGGCGAACAGCGTCAACCGGTCACCGAAGCGTTTATTCGCTCTGCGCGGAACCACGCCTGCGATCATCTGCCGTTTGTCCGGAGTGCGGAGCGACCCAGCGGCGATGGACCCACAGCGAGGCCAGGATCACCAACGCTCCGCTAATAAAGCTCGGCCAGTGCGGCTGCTCCTGCCAGATGGCAAGGTTAACCAGCAGCCCGGCGGGGACATGGACGTTATTCATGATCCCCAGCGTGCCGGCATCCACCTGGGTGGCGCCATAGTTCCACATAAAGTAACCCAGCCCGGAAGCCACCACGCCGAGCCACACCAGCACGCTCCACTGCAGCGTGGTGGTCGGCAGCTTCTGGGCGTTGCCGAGCATAAACCACGCCGCCACCGCCACGATAAAGGCCCCGACATAGAACCAGGCAAAGGCATTGTGCTGCGGCATCGGACGCACCTCCATCAGACGCTTATACCCCACCATACCGATGGCGAAGCAGAGGTTTGACAGCTGTACCAGTAACAGCCCGGTCCAGAAATGATCGCTGACTTTGTCATAGCGGATAATCGCCGCCCCCAGCACCGCCAGCGCGGCACTCAGCAGATAGCCCCAGCGCAGCTTACGTCCGCTGAGCAGGTCGTAGATCAGTGTGATATACAGGGGAGTAAACACGGTAAACAGCAGAAATTCCGAGACCGTAAGATAGAGATAGGCGCGGAAAGCCAGCAGGTACATGATGCCTAGCTGCATCGCGCCCACCAGCATATAGAGCACGATCGTGCGCGGAGACTGGCCGCGCGTGCGCAGGAAAGGCAGGAACACCAGCGCCGCCAGGCCCACGCGCATCAGCACCGAAAAATAGCTGTCGACGCTACCGGCCAGGTATTCGCCAATCAGGCTAAAAGAAAAGGCCCACAGGATAGTGGTGATAATTAACAGCGCCACAATGGTCGTCTCGTTGGATAAAGAACAGGCATTGTAGCGAAGAGTCAGGTTGACGACTGGACACTTGTTCGCCAGTCGTCAATCTTTTTCAGTCGAGGTATAGCTTACGCAGGTAGTGCGGGACAGCATCGTCGGCGTTACTGCCGATCACTTCCAGTTCCGGATGCAGATCCTTCAGCCGCTGGTGGGCGTTGGCCATGATGCAGCCTTTGCCAGCCATCGACAGCATCTCAGCGTCGTTCATACCGTCGCCGAAGGCGATGCAATCGGAAAGAGTGTAGCCGAGCATCTTCGCCACCGCCTCCAGCGCATGCCCCTTCGATACCCCACCCGCCATGACTTCCAGGCAGGTTAAGGTGGAGAAGCTGACGTTCACCCGATCGCCCCAGCGGGCGTTCATCGCCTGCTCCAGCGGCAGCAGATGCTCATGATCCTCGCAGGTAAAGAATACTTTGCTGATCCCCTGCGGATCCAGTTCGCCCGGCTCATACAGCTTGTAGTTAAACACCGCCTCCTTGAAGAAGCGCATCTCTTCCGGACGATGGCGGTTCATATACCACTCGTCTTCCCGATAAACGTTAGTGACGATTTTCGGGTCGTTACGCACGATCTCAAACAGGTCGGCGGCAATATCGCGATCGAGGTTATGGGCAAAGATTTGCTGACCATCGCTATCGTGAACGCGGGCGCCGTTAGAGGTGATCATGTACGACCGGATGCCGAGATTATCGCGGATTTGCCCGACGTCGATGTAGTGACGGCCGGTGGCGAAGACGAAATTGATCCCACGGGCGGTAAGTAGCTTCAGCGTCTCTTTGGCATACGGGGTCAGGAAATGATCGGGGGAAAGCAGCGTGCCGTCTAAATCAGACGCAACAACCTGGTACATAAAAAAGTTAACCTCTAAGCAGGGCGACGAGCGTTATCGTCGGATTAAGTATGTCGATTGAAAAACTCGACGATGGCATTGAGCGCGACTGAGCGCATAGCGTCCTTTTCAAAAAGGATCTCATGATATGCCCCTTCAATGACGAGCGGCTTACCGCCCTCACAGGGATGGCCGGCAGCGGCCCGTAATTCGCAATAGCGGTCGTGCATCAGATTATCGACCACCCGCTCCTCCTCCGCCTGTAAAAGCAGCGTCGGGGCGGTATCTTTTTCCACATTCGCCAGCACTTCGTCGCCGGCCAGCATGCCCTCACGCACCCAGTGCCAGGTCGGACCGCCGACCTGCAGCCGCGGCTCATCGGCATAGAAGCGCAGGTTGCGACGATAGCGTTGCCGACTGTGCGTCAGCACGTTAACGGCAAAAGGCAGCGCCCGCCAGCGCCCGGTGCCGATGGCATACTCTTCGCGAATGCGCTGATGGCCCTCAGCCCAGTCGAGAATATGGCGCACCATCCAGTCCGGCAGCCGAATGATAATCCCGAACATCGGCGCGCAGAGCGCTATTGCATCGCAATGCGCCCGGTAACGTTGCAGAAAAAGCGTGGCAATCGCTCCGCCCATAGAATGGGCAAGGATAAACCGTTTTCGCCAGTGTCCAGGAACCACCTGCTGCTGCCAGAGCGCGGCCAGGTCATCAACATAGTCGCTGAAGTTAACCACGTGTCCGCGGTGGGTATCTGAGAGCAGGCGGCCCGAGCGTCCCTGCCCGCGATGGTCAATGATCATCACGTCAAAGCCGCAGTGAAAGAGATCGTAGGCCACTTCAGCATACTTCACGTAGCTTTCAATGCGCCCGGGGCAAATCAACACCAGACGATCGTTATGTTGCGCGCAAAAGCGGACAAAGCGTACCGGTACATCGTCGACGCCTTTAAATTCAGCTTCTTCGCGCTGTCGCCAGAAATCCGTCAGCGGCCCCATGCTAAAGGCCGCAAACGCGTTTTCTCGTGTTTCCCAGTCCTTTTTCTGCCCAAACATCGGGTTTACACCCCTGTTAACCGCTGAAAATCGTTTTTTTACCGTGTATCACACAATGCTGACACAATAGCGTATTGTGGCATAAAAACAGACAATCAGGGAGTTTCTCATGACCATTGAGTGGTGGTTCGCCTACCTGCTGACATCAATTATTCTCAGCCTGTCGCCGGGTTCCGGAGCGATTAATACCATGACCACCTCCATTAACCACGGATACCGCGGCGCGGCGGCGTCGATTGCCGGCTTGCAGACCGGGCTGGTTATTCATATCGTGCTGGTTGGCGTTGGTCTCGGCACTCTCTTCTCCCGCTCGGTGCTGGCCTTTGAGGTGCTGAAATGGGCCGGCGCCGCCTACCTGATCTGGCTGGGTATCCAGCAATGGCGGGCGGCAGGGGCGATCGACCTGAATACGCTGGCGAAGGCGCAGACGCGCGGCAAACTGTTCCAGCGCGCGGTGTTCGTAAATCTCACCAATCCCAAAAGCATTGTTTTTCTGGCCGCCCTGTTTCCGCAGTTTATCCTGCCGCACCAGCCGCAGGTGATGCAATATCTCGTTCTGGGCGTCACCACCATCGTCGTCGATATCATTGTGATGATTGGCTATGCGACCCTGGCGCAGCGCATTTCCGCATGGATCAAAGAGCCAAAGCAGATGAAGGCGTTGAACAAAGTCTTTGGTTCACTGTTTATGCTGGTCGGGGCGCTGCTCGCCTCCGCCCGCCATGCCTGAATCATGGAATCTCGCTCGCAAAGAGAGGTTCGCCAGGTGAACGACGCTTTCTCTCTGCGCGAGCCGGCGCGCAAAGTGGGTAATTAATTTTTTTGCCCGCTGTCGGCGCTGAACCCGCCATGTCAGGATGCCGCCAGATACGTGATTCACGGATGAACGGCAATGGCGGAAACGGCGACCCCTCATGATGCAGTATTTAAAACTTTTCTCTCACGGGTAGAGACGGCGCGCGATTTTATCGAGCTCCACCTGCCTCCGTCGTTAACACAGATCTGCAAACTGGACACCCTGCGTCTGGAATCCGGCAGCTTTCTTGAAGACGATCTCAGGCCTTACTACAGCGATATCCTTTATTCGCTGGAAACCACCCGCGGTGCGGGCTATGTCCATGTTCTGATCGAGCACCAGAGCGCACCCGATAAGCTGATGGCCTTTCGCTTGATGCGCTATGCCATCGCCGCCATGCAGCGGCACCTGGAGAGCGGCCATAAAACGCTGCCTCTGGTTATCCCTATTCTCTTCTATCAGGGACGACGCAGCCCCTATCCCTGGTCGATGCGCTGGCTGGATAATTTTGCCGATCCTGAGACCGCCAGCCAGCTCTATAGCGGGGCGTTTCCGCTGGTCGATATCACGGTGATCCCCGACGACGACATCATGCAGCACCGCAGCATGGCAGCCCTGACGCTGGTGCAAAAGCACATCCGCCAGCGCGATATGGCGCAATTGCTGGATAAGTTGACCCACCTCTTAATGCTGGAGCAGATGAGCGGACAACAAATCACCGTATTGGTAAACTATATGGCTCAGGCAGGGGATGCCGAAGATACTCGGACACTCTTGTACGGGCTGGCACAGCGCGTGCCGCAGCATGGAGGATTACTGATGACGCTGGCGGAAACATGGCTTGCAGAAGGTATGGAGAAAGGCGTACAGCAAGGCATAAAAGAAGGGAAACACCAGGCTCTGGTGCAGGTTGCCGAAGCGATGCGCAATCGCGGTATTGATGACCAGGCGATTATGGAAATGACCGGTCTGTCTGAAGACGAGCTGCAGCGGCTTCGCCACTGATACTTTCCCACCCGGAAACAACCGGGTGGGAAACAGCATGCCGGTTAACGCGAGATAATCAGGTGGATGCCGAAGCCCGCAAACAGCGTACCGGCGATACCGTCGATCCACTTCGCCATCCGCTGATAGCCGCGGCGCATCCCCGGCAGGGCGAACAGGCTGGCAACCACCATAAACCAGGCCAGCGTCTCAACGATAATCAGCAGGAAAATGCCCCAGCGCGCGCCGGCGCCGACGCTGTCACCCACGAACAGCGAAAACACCGAGCCGAAGTAGATAATCGCTTTCGGATTCGCCAGATTGGTCAGCAATCCCTTCACGAAGCTGCGTCCGCTGCGGGCCAGCTCCACCTGCGGCTCCGCCGAGGCCACCTTCTCTTTTTTCAGCGCGCCACGCAGCATCTGGTAGCCCATCCAGCATAGATACAGGCCCCCGCCGACCATTATAATGTTATGCAGCCACGCCATACGGGCGAGGATCAGGTTCAGGCCGAGCAGCGCCACTCCCGCCCAGACCATGACGCCGCAGGTGATCCCCAGCACACCCATCATCGCCTCTCTTCGCGAGCGGCTGATGGCCGTTTGTGAGACAAAGAAAAAGTCCGGCCCCGGGCTCATCAGCGCAATGATATGCACCAGCGCCACGGTGAGGAAAAGCATCAGCATAGTTAACTCGCAGGAAAATAATGAAGAGAGAAACTATTCTGGCACTTTTTCAGCCAGCTGACTACTCATCGTCGCCATCAACATGCGCCCGGATCAGCGCCATAAACGGCTTCCCGAAACGCTCGAGCTTGCGTGTCCCCACGCCGTTGACGCTGAGCATTTCGCCGGCGGTCAGCGGCGATTGTTCGGCCATCTCGATAAGCGTCGCGTCGTTAAAGACCACATATGGCGGGATGTTCTCTTCGTCGGCGATCGCTTTACGTAATTTGCGCAGCTTGGCGAACAGTTTACGGTCGTAATTGCCGCCAAAGGATTTCTGCATCGCCTTTGGCTTCAGCGCCACGATACGCGGCACGGCGAGCTGCAGCGGCACTTCGCCACGCAGCACCGGTCGCGCGGCTTCGGTCAGCTGCAGCGCGGAGTGCTGGGCGATATTCTGCGTCACCAGCCCAAGGTGGATCAGCTGGCGGATCACGCTCACCCAGTGCTCGTGACTTTGCTCCCGGCCGATACCGTAAACCGGCAGCTTATCGTGGCCCATCTCTCGGATGCGCTGGTTGTTGGCCCCGCGCAGGACCTCCACCACGTAACCCATTCCGAAGCGTTGATTGACCCGGTAAATCGTTGAAAGCGCCTTGCGGGCGTCCATTAAGCCATCGTACTGCTTTGGCGGGTCAAGACAGATATCGCAGTTGCCGCACGGCTCCTGATGCCCTTCGCCAAAATAGTTCAGCAGCACCAGACGGCGACAGGTCTGCGCTTCGGCAAACGCCCCCATCGCATTCAGCTTATGCCGTTCGATATCCTGTAGCGGCCCGGCGGGTTTTTCTTCCAGACAGCGGCGCAGCCACGCCATATCCGCCGGATCGTAAAACAGCATCGCTTCCGCCGGCAGACCATCACGCCCGGCGCGGCCGGTCTCCTGATAGTAGGATTCTATATTGCGCGGAATATCAAAATGCACCACAAAGCGGACGTTCGGCTTGTTAATGCCCATCCCGAAGGCCACCGTCGCCACCACGATCTGCAGATCGTCGCGCTGGAATTTCTCCTGCACCTCGGCGCGCACGTCGTTTTCCAGACCGGCATGGTAAGCCGCCGCGCTAATACCGCGGCTTTGCAGCCTGGCGGCGGTGTCTTCCACTTTCGAACGGCTGTTGCAGTAGATAATGCCCGATTTGCCGCGCTGATCCTGAACGTAGCGCATCAGCTGATCGAGCGGCTTGAATTTCTCCATCAGCATATAGCGGATGTTTGGACGGTCGAAGCTGCTGACCTGAATCAGCGGATCGTTAAGCCCCAGCAGGCGGACGATATCGCGGCGGGTGGTATCATCGGCGGTGGCGGTCAACGCCATAAACGGGATCTGCGGCATCCGCTGACGCAGCTGGCCCAGCGCGGCATATTCCGGACGGAAGTCATGGCCCCATTGCGAGATACAGTGCGCCTCGTCTACCGCCAGCATCGCCAGGTTCCAGTTCGCCAGATGCTCAAGAAAGTTATCCAGCATCAGCCGTTCCGGCGCGATATACAGCAGACGAACCTGCCCGCTGCGGCAGCCGGCCATCACCTCCTGCTGCTGCTCACGGCTTTGCGTCGAGTTCAGACAAGCCGCCGCCACGCCGTTGGCCAGCAGCTGATCGACCTGGTCCTTCATCAGCGAGATCAGCGGTGAGACCACGACCGTCAGACCGCCCATGACCAGCGCCGGCACCTGATAGCACAGCGACTTGCCGCCACCGGTCGGCATGACCACCAGGCAGTCCCGGCCTTCGAGCGCCGTCTCGATAATCGTTTCCTGGCCAGGACGGAACTGCTGGTAGCCGAAGGTCTCTTGTAAAACCTGCTTAGCCAGCGATTCCTGATTTAATACTTCCGCCTGTGCCACGTTGACCCCATTTGCCTGAAAAGAAAACAGGCGCTATTTTCAGCGCCTGCGAGCCAGAGTGCAACGATTAAAACAGATCGTTGAGCATTAGCCCGACGCCGACGCGCGTTTGGTTAAAGTTATAGTCGATAAGCGACTCGCCATAGCCGCTGTAGATCTGCGTATAGGCGCGAACATGTTTGGTAATGGGATAGCTCACGCCAAGTTCCGCCCCGCCGTAGCCGGTGTTCCAGTTGTATTGCCCCTGCGCACTGAGGATCGCCTCTCCCAGCTGGTAGCCCACCTTCAGCCGGTAATAGCCCATATATTTGGTGATATCCGGGTTATCATCGGTGTTGCCCACCACATACCATGGCTTCACTTCCACCAGCCAGTTACCGTTTTGCGCCATCAGGCGGGCATAAAGCCGATTCCAGCTGCGCGAGGTGGGGTCGGAACGCCCATTCGAGTCGTGGTTATACCCCATCTCGATATCGCGCAGCGTCCAGCCGGCAAACTGGTAGTCGGTCGCAAAGCCCAAAAACAGCTGGGGTTCATAATTGGTTTCGCGAAACGGCGCCGACTCTTTGCTGTTAGAGAGCTGCCACCAGGATTTCTGGGTATAGGACGCGCCCAGCAGCGAATTATCGCCCAGGATACCGCGCCACAGCGGGAACGCCAGGCTTAGCTGAAACTTCACTTCATCTTTACGGGCATTTTCGGCCCAGTCATAGCTGCGGATCGCCTCTTTATTGAGGTCGCTGGTCCACGTATAGAGCAGATAGTTGCTCTCATAAGGGTAGAGCAGGAAAGGATTATCATGGTCCTGGAGCAGGTTGGCGATAATGCTGCCGCGCACTGCCGGTTTGTCGTGTACCGACGCGTCCTGCGCCATAACACCGGCCGGTAGCGCGCACAGCGCCACCAGGCAGGCCAAAGAGATACGCATGCTGGTCTCCTGAAAAATAGTTTTTATTTTTGTTTAACCTGAAGCCATTCTACCTGTTTATTAATCACCTGCCCCCTAATCCGCTCCGAAAGTGGAAATCAATATTTTAGAAGCATAAAATCAACATTTTATTAACGAATGGAACCGGTGTTATGTCTGAACTTACTGCCGAAGCAGCCCTGAAACTGGTAGGGGAGATTTTCGTCTATCACATGCCGTTTAACCGCGCCCTCGGTCTCGAACTGGAACGCTACGAAAAAGCGTTTGCCCAGCTTAGCTTTAATAATCAGCCGATGATGGTCGGCAACTGGGCGCAAAGCATTCTGCATGGCGGGGTGATCGCCTCCGCGCTGGACGTTGCCGCTGGCCTGGTCTGCGTCGGCAGTACCCTTACCCGCCATGACACCATCAACGAAGAAGAGTTGCGCCAACGGCTTTCCCGTATGGGAACCATCGACCTGCGCGTGGACTACCTGCGTCCGGGCCGCGGCGAACGTTTTACCGCCACCAGCACCCTGCTGCGCGCCGGCAATAAAGTGGCGGTTGCCCGCGTGGAACTGCATAACGAAGCTCAGGTCTATATTGCCAGCGCAACGGCCACCTATATGGTGGGTTGATTGGCCAAAATCGAGTAACATCACTCTCTTTGGCAATGGATTTTACCGATGGATGCGAAACAGACGCGGTTGGGGATCATTCTGGCCCTCGCCGCCTACTTTATCTGGGGTATCGCGCCAGCGTACTTCAAACTTATCTACTATGTTCCCGCCGATGAAATTCTAACCCATCGCGTGATCTGGTCTTTCTTCTTCATGGTGGCGCTCATCAGCGTCAGCCGCCAGTGGCCACAGGTGAAAAAGCTGCTGAAAACGCCGCGCAAGATCTTCCTGCTGGCGCTCTCGGCAGTGCTGGTCGGCGGTAACTGGCTGTTGTTCATCTGGGCGGTGAATAACCACCATATGCTGGAAGCCAGCCTCGGCTACTTTATCAACCCGCTGGTGAATATTTTGTTGGGGATGATTTTCCTCGGCGAACGCTTTCGTCGTCTGCAGTGGCTGGCGGTGATCCTCGCCTTTTGCGGCGTGCTGGTCCAGCTGTGGACCTTTGGTTCGCTGCCGATAATCGGTCTTGGGCTGGCTTTCAGTTTTGCCTTTTACGGCCTGGTGCGAAAGAAAATTGCTGTCGATGCGCAAACCGGCATGCTGGTGGAAACGCTGTGGCTGCTGCCGGTGGCGGCAATCTGGTTGTTCGGCATCACCGACAGCCCGACCAGCCATATGGGCGAGAACCCCTGGTCGCTCAATCTGCTGCTGATGGCCGCGGGCGTGGTGACCACCATCCCTTTGCTGTGCTTTACCGGGGCGGCAACGCGTCTGCGGCTCTCCACGCTGGGCTTTTTCCAGTACATCGGCCCAACGCTGATGTTCCTGCTGGCGGTGACGTTCTACGGCGAAGTGCCGGGCAAGGATAAAATGGTGACCTTTGGCTTTATCTGGGTCGCGCTGGCGGTGTTTATCGTCGATGCGCTGTATACCCAACGCCGGTTGCGCAGAGGCTAAGCCTGCATCAGCCAGTAAAGAAGGGAGCCGACGCTCCCTTTTTTTACAGCCAGTTTTTACGCTTGAAGTAGAGATATGGCGCCAGGCCGGCCAACATCATAAACACGATGGCTCCCGGATAACCAAAGCTCCAATGCAGCTCCGGCATAAATTCAAAGTTCATCCCGTAGCTGGAGGCCACCAGAGTTGGCGGCAGGAATACCACCGAGACCACCGAGAAGATCTTGATAATGCGGTTCTGCTCGATATTGATAAAACCCATCGCCGCCTGCATCAGGAAGTTCACCTTCTGGAACAGCGATTCGTTGTGCGGCAGCAGAGATTCGATATCGCGCAGGATCTCCCGCGCCTGCTCCAGCTGGCCCGCCGGCAGGCGCGCCTTGCGCACGAGGAAGTTCAGCGCGCGCTGGGTATCCATCAGACAGAGGCGCACCTTCCAGCCGATATCTTCCAGTTCCGCCAGCGTCGACAGCGCTTCGTCGTACTCGTCGCCCTGATGGCCTTCCATAATGACGCGGCTCAGCTTTTCCAGGTCGCTGTAGATGTTTTCAATTTCATCCGCCAGCTGCTCGATTTTGGTCTCGAACAGGTCGAGCAGCAGTTCGTAGGCGTTGCCGTCGACCAGCGTCTGGTTACGCACGCGCATACGGTAGAGGCGGAAAGCGGGTAGTTCGCGCTCGCGCAGTGTGAACAGGCGGCCTTCGCGGATGGTAAACGCCACGGTAGAGTTGCCGGCGTGATCGTCGGCATCTTCAAAAAAGAAGAACGAGTGGATGTGTAACCCGTCTTCATCTTCAAAGAAACGCGCGGAGGCTTCGATATCTTCCAGTTCCGGGCGCGTCGCCAGGTTTTGACCCAGTTCCGTCTGCACGCGGCTTCGCTCATCGTCGTCAGGCTCGACCAGATCGACCCACACCGAGCTGGCGAGGTGTTTGATCTCATCGGCTTCCAGGCGCGTTAAACGATTGTTTTCCAGTTGAAATGCGCTCAGCATGACCGGGACTCCCAATGCAAAAAAATTATCGGACAGTTCGGTGGGCACACAGAAACAAATTGGGTTTCAGACCATTAAGCCTGACTCAGCGCGACGGGAATGGGGCAGGTCGCTGACAACCGCTAAGGCTATCAGCATAAGAGGATAGCCTTAGGAGTTGTTCCTGAATGACAGGAAGTTGAGCCAGCATCTACTGGGTGTGTCCAAGGCGAATGTCCTCTTAGCGTAATCGTGCGCGCATGTTACGCCAGCGCAAAATCGGCGTCAACACGCAACGGAACGCGAAAGCGCAAATCAGGCGCCTTAACGTATAAAGGTAGCAGAATATTACAAAATAATGATATTTTTCTTAAAGTTACACTGCCTCCAGCCGGGCGTAAGCCGCCACCAGCCATTTGATTCCCTGGCCCTGAAAAGCCACCTGCAGTCGGCTGTGCTCGCCGCTGCCTTCGAGGTTGACAATAGTGCCTTCGCCAAACTTCGGATGCCGTACGCGCTGGCCTAACTTGTAGCCGGTATCGCTCTCGGCAATCGGCGCGCCCAGTCGCTGATGGTTTACCGGGCGGCTCACCGTGGCTCGCAGACGCACTTCTTCTACGCACTCCTGCGGCAGCTCGCCGATAAAGCGCGACGGGCGGTGATAAACCTCTTTCCCGTACAGACGGCGGGTTTCCGCATAGGTCAGCGTCAGCTTCTGCATGGCGCGCGTTACGCCGACGTAGGCCAGGCGACGCTCCTCCTCCAGGCGGCCGCCTTCATCTAGGGCCATCTGGCTCGGGAACATCCCTTCTTCGACGCCGACGATGAACACCTGCGGGAACTCCAGCCCTTTCGCCGAGTGCAGGGTCATCAGCTGAACCGCGTCCTGCCAGGTGTCCGCCTGCCCCTCGCCCGCTTCCAGCGCGGCGTGGGAGAGGAACGCCTGCAGCGGCATCAGATCTTCATCTTCTTCGTTGTAGCTGAACTGGCGCGTCGCCGTCACCAGCTCCTCTAAGTTTTCAATACGGGTCTGGCCCTTCTCGCCTTTCTCCTGCTCGTACATCGCGCGCAGGCCGGAGTCTTTAATCACCCGATCGGTCTGAACGTGCAGCGGCATATCGGTGGTCTCCTGCGCCAGCGCGTCAATCAGTTCCATAAAGCGCTGCAGGGCGCTGGCGGCGCGACCGGCCAGCGCTTTTTCTTTCAATAGCTCGCGACTGGCCTGCCACAGCGTCAGCTGGCGATCGCGCGACGTCTGGCGCACCACGTCCAGCGTGCGGTCGCCAATGCCGCGGGTCGGCGTATTAACCACTCGCTCGAACGCCGCGTCGTCGTTGCGGTTGGCGATAAGGCGCAGGTAAGAGAGCGCGTCTTTGATTTCCTGACGCTCGAAGAAGCGCATGCCGCCGTAGATACGGTACGGCATGCTGGCCTGCAGGAGGGCCTCTTCCAGCACGCGCGACTGGGCGTTACTGCGATAGAGAATGGCGCATTGCTCCAGCGCACCGCCGTTCTCCTGCCAGGTTTTAATTCGGTTCACCACAAAGCGCGCTTCGTCGAGATCGTTGAAGGCGCAGTACAGCGAAATCGGCTCGCCGTCGGCGCCGTCGGTCCACAGCTTTTTGCCCAGCCGACCGTTGTTGTTTTCAATCAGGGCGTTGGCAGCGCTGAGAATATTGCTGGTCGAGCGATAGTTCTGCTCCAGGCGGATGGTTTCCGCGCCGGGGAAGTCGTTAAGGAAGCGCTGAATGTTCTCGACCTGCGCGCCGCGCCAGCCATAGATAGACTGATCGTCATCGCCGACGATCATCACCTTGCCGGTATCGCCCGCCAGCAGGCGGATCCAGGCGTACTGAATGTTGTTGGTATCCTGGAATTCATCGACGAGAATATTGGTGAAGCGCTCGCGGTAGTGCTGCAGGATATGCGGTTTGTTCAGCCACAGCTCGTGGGCGCGCAGCAGCAGCTCGGCGAAGTCCACCAGCCCGGCGCGGTCGCAGGCTTCCTGATAGGCCTGATAGACCTTCTGCCAGGTCTGCTCGACCGGATTGCCGTAGCTCTGAATATGATGCGGGCGCAGCCCTTCATCTTTCTGGCTGTTGATGTACCACATCGCCTGGCGCGGCGGCCACTGTTTCTCATCGAGGTTCATCGCCTTAATCAGACGCTTCAGCAGACGCAGCTGGTCTTCGCTGTCGAGGATTTGGAAGTCCTGCGGCAGGTTGGCATCCAGATGGTGCGCGCGCAGCAAACGGTGCGCCAGGCCGTGGAAGGTGCCCACCCACATGCCGCCCTGGGTGGTGCCCATCAGCTGGCCGATACGGTGACGCATCTCCGCCGCCGCTTTGTTGGTAAAGGTCACCGCCATAATGGAATACGGGGAACAGTTCTCCACGCTCAGCAGCCAGGCGATACGGTGCACCAGAACGCGCGTCTTACCACTGCCCGCCCCTGCCAGAACCAGCATATTGGTGCGCGAGGCCGCTACGGCTTCACGCTGTTTGTCATTAAGGCTGTCGAGCAGGTAAGAAACGTCCATTGGCACCGCCGGAAGAGAAGGGGTTCCACGAACCCCTGTTAATATATACAGAGTGACTGGTGATTATATCAGCGAGGTCAGAGATGCCAACCGTGAAATTTCAATATGCGGCAGCAGGCGGCTGTCCGCGGTGTGCATCAGGTCCGCGCCTTGCGGTTTGATCCAGCAGGCCTGCATCCCACAGCGAATAGCGCCGGCCACGTCGGTAGTCAGATCATCGCCGACGTGCAGAATCTGCCCGAGCGGCACATTCAGACGCTCCGCCGCAAGGTGGTACATGTCGGCAAACGGCTTGGAGCGGCCATCCGGTCCGGCGCGCAGCACGAAGCGGAAATAGTCGCTCAGACCGAACAGTTCCGGGCGGGCGTTGCCATTGGTAATGGCCACCAGCGGCCACTTCTCCGCCAGCTTCGCCAGCGTATCGTGGGTCTCCTGCGGAACATCGACGCGGCTGCGCCAGTGAGCGAAGTGTTCCATCGCCGCATCGGCCCCCGCTTTCGCCGCTTCGGCGGAGAGCCCGGCATTACGCATACCTAACTCCAGCGCACGGTGGCGCCAGACGGTCACGTCATGATAAATCTCAGGTTCAGCAGCCAGCAGCGTCTGACGCAGCTGATTAAGCTCATGGGCGTCGAACTGGCTGAGCGAAGGATGGTAGCTGCGCACAAAGGCCAGCGACTCGTGCATCGTCCGGTCAATCACCGGGCGGTTATCGTAAAGGGTATCGTCCAGGTCAAACGTCAGCGCGGAAATCTGGCCCAGAGGTCGGTAAAAACGCATTATTTCCCCCGTTTAGCGCGCGGATGCGCGGCATCGTACACCGAGGCAAGGTGTTGAAAATCAAGATGGGTATAGATTTGGGTGGTGGAGAGGTTAGCATGCCCCAGCAGCTCCTGCACGCCGCGCAGATCGCCGCTCGACTCCAGCATATGGGTGGCAAAGGAGTGGCGCAGCTTGTGCGGGTGCACATGGCTGTTCAGCCCCTGCTTAATGCCCCACTCGGCGAATCGCTTCTGTACGTTGCGCGCCGAAATACGTTTGCCCAGCTTCGACAAAAACAGCGCGTCGTCGTCGGTACCGAACAGGCCGCGCAAATCCAGCCAGTGCTCAATCCATGCCACCGCGTTGCGACCGATCGGCAAACGACGCTCCTTACTGCCTTTGCCCATCACCCAGACCTCACCGCTTTCGAGATCGAGGTGTTTGATATCCAGGTTGACCAGTTCGGACAAACGCAATCCCGCGCCGTACATCACCTCCAGCATCGCCCGATCGCGCACCGCCAGCGGATCGTTGAGATCGATATCCAGCAGTCGATTGACGTCATCGACGTCAATATTTTTTGGCAGGTGGCGGGGAATTTTCGGCGCGGCAATCCCCTTCGCCGGATTGGCGCTGAGCTCGCCCTGGCCGACCAGCCAGTCGAAGAAACTGCGCAGCGCCGACAGGCGAAGCGCCAGGCTTGCCGGGCCTAACCCCGCGCGGCGACTACGCACCGCAAAGCTTCGCACCTGAGCGGCATCGCACTGCGACCAGCTTTTCAGGCCCGCCTCATCCGCCAGGGCGATCAGCGCGTCCAGCTGTCGCTGGTAATTCAGTAACGTGATCGGGCTGAGCTGGCGTTCAACGCCAAGATGGCGAAGAAAGCGGGCGACGGCGGAGAAGAGAGGAGAATCGGTCATGCGCGTTGAATCCAGCGCTCCAGCAGGCCGGGCAGCATCTGGGCAATCTCCTGCAACAGCTGCGTCCCCTGCCCTGGCTGATAATGCTGCGCATCGCGGCTGCTGAAGAGCATCACCCCCGGGGCATTATCGCCCCCCAGCAGCGATATCGCCACAGACCCAATGGCCTTCGCCTCCGGCAGCACCACCAGCAGCTCCGGGCCGTTCAGCGGTCCAAGATAGTGGCGCGCCTGGCCCAGACGTTGAATACGGATCGGCTCAAACGCCTGCCGGTTTAATGCCAGATGGGTAAACTTCGAGGGCGCGCCGAGGCGCCAGCAGTCAGGAAACAGGCGCACCGTGGCGCCCGCCAGCCCCAGCTCGCGTGCCCAGCGGTGAAGGCGGTTGAGCATATCGTCGAGGCTCTCCGCCGCCGCCAGCCGCGTTTGCAGCTGCAGCAGACGCTGGAACAGGCTTTCATTAGCGACCGCCTGCTCCATCAGCAGCGACATATTCTCTTCCAGCACATGAATATGGTTACGCGCCCGCATCATGTGCCACTCCACCAGCGAAATCGTACCGCGTACCGGATGCGGGACGCGGAGATGTTCGACCTGGGCGGCATTACGAATAAAAAATTCAGGATGTTGCAACAGATAGTCCACCACTGCGCGATCGTTCAACGCGCTGGCAACCTCCTGCTGTTCTTCCCCGATTGGTTTCATAAATGAATAAATCCATCATAGACATGGGCCGCCGGGCCGGTCATAAACAGCGGCTGGCCCGGGCCTTTCCAGGCGATATCAAGACGACCGCCGGGTAATTCCACGCGTACCGTTTCCGCCAGCAGCCCCTGCTGGATCCCCACCGCCACCGCGGCGCAAGCGCCGCTGCCGCAGGCCTGGGTTTCCCCCGCGCCGCGTTCGTAGACGCGCAGACGGATATGAGACCGACCGACCACCTGCATAAAGCCGATATTGGCGCGCTCCGGAAAACGCTCATGGCTTTCCATCACCGGGCCGAGAGTTTCCACCGCCGCCGTATCCACATCATCAACCTGGATGACGCAGTGCGGATTTCCCATGGACACCACGCCGCACAATACTGTCTGCTCGGCGGCACGCATGATATAGGTCTTTTCCGCTTTGTTGGCGCGGAACGGCACCTGGGACGGCTCGAAGTTGGGCTCGCCCATGTTCACCCGCACCAGATCGTCTTCCGTTACGCTTAATACCATACGCCCGTTGGCCGTACTCACGCGGATATCACGTTTATTGGTCAGGCCTTTCAGCCGGACGAAGCGGGCAAAACAGCGCGCGCCGTTGCCGCACTGCGACACTTCGCTGCCGTCGGCGTTAAAGATCCGGTAGTGGAAATCCAGATCCGGATCGTAGGGCGGTTCGACGACCAATAGCTGATCGAACCCGACGCCAAGGTGGCGATCCGCCAGGCGGCGAATCAGCTCCGGCGAGAAAAAAACATTCTGCGTTACCGCGTCAACGACCATAAAATCGTTGCCAAGGCCATGCATTTTAGAGAACTGCATCATCTACTCCAGTTGCGCGGAACAGAACGTTATCGTTAGTAATTGACCTGGCTCGGACCACCGGTATCGCCACGATCGTTACGATCCGGCGTTGCGCTCTGAATGCCAGGGTTAACCGGTTTGGTCGGCGGCGGCGCGGTTTTGTCCGCCGGTGGGAAATAGAGAGGCCCTTTCAGACCACAGCCGGTCAGGCTGAAGATCGCAAACAAAACGGCAAGCGTAGGAAAAACGTTTTTCATTGATAGTTGCCCGTGATTCATTCTTTCTGCTTTCTATCATCGCAGGAGAAGACGTAAAAGCAAGCCTTTAGCATCCGACTGCGCGCGCTTTTGTTTCGCGCTATACTGCGACCCATCTTCAAAAATCAAAAAAGCAGAATCAAATTATGAACGACAGTGAATTCCATCGCCTGGCCGATAGCCTGTGGATGACCATCGAAGAACGTCTGGACGACTGGGACGGCGATAGCGACATCGACTGCGAAATCAACGGCGGCGTGCTGACCATCAGCTTTGAAAACGGCAGCAAAATCATTATTAACCGTCAGGAGCCGCTGCACCAGGTGTGGCTGGCCACCAAACAGGGCGGCTATCACTTCGATCTCAAAGGCGACGAGTGGATCTGCGATCGCAGCGGCGAAACCTTCTGGGATCTGCTGGAGCAGGCGGCGAGCCAGCAGGCCGGTGAGACGGTGAAATTCCGTTAATGACGTGTTTCCCGGATAGCGGCGCATCGCGCCTTATCCGGGCCAAATCTACGAGTAGCGCTGCTGCAGCACCGGCGAGGCGGTAACGTCCTGGCTGGTGGGTATCGCGGCGGCAATCGCCTGGGTGCGGAAAGGGATCACCTGGGTGCGCCCGTCTACCTCGACAATCTGATAGAACTGCGGCAGGTTGAAGTTGATGAAGCTGGAGCCGTAGGTGAAACGATCGTGCGATGACGAATAGAAGCGGCTGACGTCGCGCACCAGCTCCTCTTTACTGCCCTCGCAGTGATGATAGACCTCGGCGCGGTTGCTCTCATCAAGAATATAGATGTTAAAGCCGCTGTCGTTATTATCCGCGTCTTCAAAGAAGAACTGAATAATCCCTTCGCTGGCGAAGCCATCAACCACCGCCGGCAGCTTAACGTGATTGGTTTCCACCTGCACCGACAGCCCGTGCAGCTTGTTGTGCGAGATAGCGCCGTAGAACTCAATGGCGTTTTCCAGCTTCTGCACCGAAACGTTAAGCCGCTCGAAGAACAGCCCCCACGTCTGGCCGGAGACGCGCAGCGCTTTGAAGCGCCCGGTATCCTGCCGGGTACTGGAGAGACGCAGTTCGATACATTCGGAGATCATCTGCTGTACGCGGGTGCGGATCAGGCCGCGCAGGTGCTGACTATAGCAGAACACCTCCACGCTGTCCGGCGGCGCGGCGTCCTGGTGCATTTTGCCGAGGATCGTTTTCAGCGCCTCGATCATCGCCTGTTCGCCGTTAAAGTGCAGCGTACGCACTTCGTTCCACGAGTTGCGATACAGCAGGTCGACGCTGCCGATCAGGCATTTTTGCTCTTCGCCGAAGCTGAAAACATCCAGCTTACGGAAATCGAAGTGCACCACCTGGTTGCGGAAGGCCGCGGTTGGGTCATATTCGAGGTTGACGATAATCGCCAGGTGGCGGATTTCGCACGGGCTGTACAGCGCCTTTGGCGTCGGCGCCGGCAGGCGCAGCGGGAAGTGGTGCGACACGTCGGCCACCATCTCCTGCAGCTTCGCCAGATCGACGATGCCGTTGCCCTTAATAAACAGGCGGGTGCGTGAGGTCAGCAGGCCGTTAAACCAGGCCCAGGCCACCAGCTTATTAAGATAACGGTTATATTCCAGCGGCTGATGGCTGATGATCGATTCCATGTCCGGCGCGCGGTTGTACAGATACCAACCGGTACGGTTGGCGCGGCCCGGCGGCACGTGGATAAAGGTCAGGTTCGGTTCCGACAGATCCGGCGAAATTTGCGGGTTTACCAGCGTCACTTTCCCCGGCAGCGCTTCAAAGGCCGCATACAGCTTACGGGTCAGCACGCCAATATCCTGCGGGCTGGCGGAGACGCTAAGGTTATTGCGCCGCGCGAAGCGGATCAGATTACGATAGCTCTGCATCATGGCGTCAAGCAGTTCGTTGTGCGCCTTGCGCACTTCATCGATTTTCCAGTTGGCGCGGTTGTCGAGCATCATCAGACGCTTTTCGTCCCAGCCCCAGGCATTCACCAACTGGCTGACGACTTCGCGACGCCAGCCGACGCAGGCGCGTTCGCGGCTGAGTTTTTCACAAACTTTCAGGTAGAAGCAGCGGCGCACCAGGTCGAGGCGGGTTTCATCTTCGATGGCCTGCAGATAGGTGGTCACGCGCTCCAGCATCATGCAGTACGGGTCGAGGCCGAAGGAGACAATCTCCCCGTCGTGCAAACGCTGTTTGATATCTTTCGCTAACAGGCGGTTATTGGGGTATTCCCAGGAGTAGGCTTCCAGCAGCAGCGTTTTCAGCACCGCTTTATAGGGGGAGTCGATACTTTTATACAGCTGCCACAGGCTGGCGCCGAAGTACTCTTCCGCCGACAGCGAACTGAGGCCGCCAAGATCGAGCCATTCGTTAGGCGTCAGCACGCCCTGGGCATACAGTCCCATCACGTAATCATCGTAATGCTCTTCTTCATCGCACGGCACCATATTCCACAGAATACGCTTGCCGGCGAGGCGTACCGCGGTGCGGTAGAACTCATCAAGCAACAGGATATGCTGGGTCGAACCGCAGTCTTCGCCGCCGAGGCTACCGCTTTCGTTATGACGGAAACGGTTTTCGTCGATCAGGAAGAAGCTGACTTCCACGCCGAGCGAGGCAGCCCAGCTCTCAAGCAGGCTGCATTTTCGCTGCAGCAGCTGGCGCTCTTCGCTATCCAGCCAGGCCTGGTGACATACCCAGATATCAAGATCGGAAGAGCAGCTCTGGCCGACGGAGGAAGTACTGCCCATCGAGTAGACGCCGGTGATCGGCAGCTCGCCTTTCGGCGGCTCCTGAGTCTGCATACCGCGATGCAGTTCCAGTTCTTCAAGATAGTGGCGTTGGGTTTCATCAGGCGTGTAGAGGCAAATGCCACGGGGAACGTTACCGTCAAGGTAACCCGGCATCAGCGGGTGATGATAATGTAATAACGTTGGCAGTAGACTGTAAACCTGCTGGAAAGCGGGTCCCATGGCAGCAAGCGCGCGATCCACGCGCAATTGGTTGATGGCATCCAGTCTCTGTTTCAGTGTCTCAATATAGAGGTACAAGACATATCGCCTGATGTTCAAAAACCCGAGGTACAATAGTACGGAGGATTTCAGTATTTCAACAAAAACCGTCACCATTCGTCGTCGGTGTGGTTGTGATGAGCAGCGGACTGACAAATGGTTTAAAACGTGATCAATTTAACACCTTGCTCATTGACCGTAAAGAAAGATGCGCTACATACAAGTGTAGCACCGTTTATTACCTGTAAATTCCTCACTACGCCTCCGGCAACCGCCACGCGCATGAAAGGTTAAAAAAGAGTGGGCCGGAGCCACCTCCCACATAAACCGTGAAAACTAACATCCGTAAGACAACAATGTTAGGATGGATAGTGGTCGATAATGACGGTAACAAGCATGTTAGACAAAGTTTTGAAAATTGCCACACGGCAAAGCCCGCTTGCGCTATGGCAGGCGCAGTATGTTAAAGCGCGCCTGGAACAAGCGCATCCCGGACTGAAGGTCGAGCTGGTGCCGATGGTCACGCGCGGGGATGTCATCCTTGATACTCCGCTGGCAAAGGTGGGGGGCAAAGGCTTATTTGTGAAAGAGTTAGAGCTCGCCATGCTCGAAGGGCGCGCCGATATCGCCGTCCATTCGATGAAAGATGTGCCGGTGGAATTCCCGGAGGGCCTGGGGCTGGTGACTATCTGCGAGCGCGACGATCCGCGCGACGCGTTTGTCTCCAATCGCTATGCCTCGATTGACGAACTGCCGGCCGGCAGCGTCGTTGGCACGTCAAGTTTACGCCGTCAGTGCCAGCTGGCCGCCACCCGTCCGGACCTGGCGATCCGCTCTCTGCGCGGTAACGTCGGTACCCGGCTGAGTAAGCTGGATAACGGCGAGTACGACGCCATCATCCTCGCCGCCGCCGGCCTGAAGCGCCTGCAGCTGGAAGCGCGTATTCGCCAGCCGCTGTCGCCTGAGCAATCTCTGCCGGCGGTCGGCCAGGGCGCGGTCGGCATCGAATGCCGTCTTGATGATGCATGGACCCGGGGGCTGTTAGCGCCTCTCAACCATACGGAAACGGCGGTGCGCGTGCGCGCCGAGCGGGCGATGAACACCCGCCTCGAAGGCGGCTGCCAGGTGCCGATCGGCAGCTATGCGGAACTGAAGGACGGGGAACTGTGGCTGCGGGCGCTGGTTGGCGCTCCGGATGGTTCACAGCTGGTGCGCGGCGAACGACGCGGGCCAGCGGAACAAGCGGAAGCCCTCGGCATCTCGCTGGCGGAAGAGCTTCTGGATAATGGCGCCCGCGAGATTCTCGCGGCGGTTTATGATGGAGAAGCCCCGCGATGAGCATACTGGTCACTCGTCCACTACCGCAAGGAGAAGCGCTGGTCAGCCGTCTGCGGGCCATGGGACGCGTGGCCTGGAGCTTTCCGCTGATAGAATTTACGCCTGGCAGGGAGCTTCCCGCGCTGGGCGATGCGCTTGCCCGACTGGGGCCCGACGATCTGCTATTTGCGCTATCCCAGCATGCGGTGGAATTCGCCCATGCCCGTCTGCAGCAGCAGGGCCTGCCCTGGCCCACTTCTCCGCGCTATTTTGCCATTGGCCGCACGACGGCGCTGGCCCTGCATACGGTCAGTGGGCAGCATATCCATTACCCGTTAGATCGGGAAATTAGCGAAGTCTTGCTACAATTACCTGAATTACAAAACATTGCCGGGAAAAATGCGCTGATCCTACGCGGCAATGGCGGGCGGGAACTCTTAGGCGCGACGCTGACCGAGCGCGGCGCCAGGGTCACATTTTGTGAATGTTATCAACGTAGTGCAAAACATTACGATGGCGCAGAAGAAGCGATGCGCTGGCAATCTCGCGGAGTCACCACGCTGGTGGTCACCAGCGGCGAGATGCTGCAGCAGCTATGGTCGTTAATACCGCAATGGTATCGCGAACAGTGGCTCCTGCACTGCCGCGTTGTCGTTGTCAGCGAACGTCTGGCCCTTCAGGCCCGGGAACTGGGCTGGCAGGAGATTCAGGTTGCCGATAGCGCCGACAACGATGCGCTGCTACGCGCATTACAATAACTCTCAACATTGGAAGCCATAATGACGGAACAACAAAATCAATCCGCCGTGGTTGAAGAGACCAGGGAGGCCGTGGAGACCACACCACAGCCAGAGAATACTGAGAAGAAGAAGGCAGGCAATAAAACCAGCCTGGCGCTCAGCGCGATCGCTATCGCCATTGCGATAGCCGCCGGCATCGGCCTGTATGGCCTGAACAAACAACAGGCCACGCGGCAAAACGCAACTACCTCTGAATTAGCAAGCCAGGTCGCGGCGCTGCAAAAAGCGCAGGAAAATCAAAAAAGTGAACTGGAAGGTGTTATCAAACAGCAGGCCGACCAGCTAAACGAAGCCAAACATCAGCAGGAGACGCTGGCCAAACAGTTGGATGAGCTGCAGCAAAAAGTGGCGGTGATTTCCGGTAGCGATGCCAAAACCTGGCTGCTGGCCCAGGCCGACTTCCTCGTCAAGCTGGCGGGACGTAAGCTGTGGAGCGATCAGGATGTCACCACCGCCGCCGCGCTGCTGAAAAGCGCTGACGCCAGCCTCGCCGACATGAACGACCCAAGCCTCATCGGCGCCCGCCGGGCGATCACCGACGACATCGCCACCCTCTCCGCGGTAAGCCAGGTGGACTATGACGGCATGATCCTCAAGGTTAATCAGCTGGCGAACCAAATCGATAACCTGCGGCTGGCCGATAATAACGATGACGATTCGCCGATGGACGCTGATAGCGATGAGCTTTCCAGCTCTATCAGCGAATGGCGCGTCAACCTGCAGAAAAGCTGGCAGAACTTTATGGACAGCTTTATCACCGTGCGCCGCCGCGATGAAACGGCGGTCCCGCTGCTGGCGCCGAATCAGGATATCTATCTGCGGGAAAATATTCGCTCTCGCCTGCTGGTCGCCGCGCAGGCAGTTCCGCGCCATCAGGAAGAGACCTGGAAACAGTCGCTGGATAACGTCTCGACCTGGGTACGCGCCTATTATGATACCGATGACGCCACCACCAAAGCCTTCCTCGACGAGGTGGATAAGCTCAGTCAGCAAAGCATTACCATGACGGTGCCGGAAACGCTGCAGAGCCAGGCGTTGCTGGAAAAACTGATGCAGACCCGAGTGCGCAACCTGATGGCGCAGCCTGCCGTTACCGCGGGCGGCGCGCCTTCGCCCGCACCTGCTGCGCCGGCCGCCCCCGCTGCGCCGCAAGGAGAGTAACGCATGCTGAAAATTCTTTTACTCTTCGCACTGTTGATCGCCGGGATCGTGCTTGGCCCGATGATCGCCGGGCATCAGGGCTACGTCCTGATCCAGACCGATAATTACAATATCGAGACCAGCGTGACCGGGCTGGTGATCATCCTGATCCTCGCCATGGTGGTGCTGTTCGCCATTGAATGGCTGCTGCGCCGCATTTTCCGCACCGGGGCGCATACGCGCGGCTGGTTTGTCGGCCGTAAACGCCGTCGCGCGCGTAAGCAAACCGAGCAGGCGCTGCTTAAGCTGGCGGAAGGTGATTACCAGCAGGTTGAGAAGCTGATGGCGAAAAATGCCGATCACGCCGAACAGCCGGTGGTGAACTATCTTCTGGCGGCGGAAGCGGCTCAGCAGCGCGGCGATGAAGCGCGGGCCAACCAGCATCTGGAGCGCGCCACCGAGCTGGCGGGCGATGACCTGATCCCGGTGGAAATCACTCGCGTTCGCCTGCAGCTGGCGCGTAATGAAAATCACGCCGCGCGCCATGGCATCGATAAGCTGCTGGAAATTACCCCGCGTCATCCGGAAGTGCTGCGCCTCGCCGAACAGGCATACACCCGCACCGGCGCCTGGCAGTCGCTGCTGGACATCATTCCGTCGATGGCGAAAGCTAACGTCGGCGATGAAGCGCACCGCGCGGCGCTGGAACAGCTGGCCTGGGTTGGCCTGATGGATAAAGCGCTGGCCGATGGCGGCAGCGAAGGACTACGCGAATGGTGGCGCAACCAGAGCCGTAAAACGCGGGCGCTGGTGCCGCTGCAGGTGGCGATGGCCGAGCGCCTCATCGAGAGCGACGATCACGATACCGCGCAGCAAATTATCATTGATGGTCTGAAGAAACAGTATGATGACCGTCTGGTGATGCCGATCCCGCGTCTGAAGACCAATAACCCGGAACAGCTTGAGAAAGTGCTGCGCCAGCAGATCAAAGCCGTTGGCGACCGTCCGCTGCTGTGGAGCACCCTGGGCCAGTCGCTGATGCGGCACGGCGAATGGCAGGAGGCCAGCATCGCCTTCCGCGCCGCGCTTAAGCAGCGTCCGGATGCCTTTGATTACGCCTGGCTGGCGGATGTCCTGGACCGCCTGCATCAGCCGGAAGAAGCCGCCGCTATGCGCCGAGATGGACTGCTGCTGACGCTGCAGAATAATCCTCAGCCATAACCTGGCATGGCTATCGCCTCCTGCGGGGCGATAGCCCTTCTCCCCCGCCTTCACATTGACGGATCCCCGAAAGAAAAAAACGCCTGCGCTGAAATCAGGGCAGGCGTTAAAACAGGTCTGTTTGACAACAAATTGGGTGCTTCACTCAACGTAATGTCCATGGTGTTTGATGAGGCATAAATGCGACATCTGTCAGTGGACGATAAGCACCGTAAGAACGGCTCTGCATCATTCCGGAGTTTATGAGGCACGAAGGCGAACATAAGAGATGGAATGAGCATCTACCCGGTTATTATCGCACAGGATCCGGGGAAATTGCATCTACCACAGTGATGAATTGAGAGTTTTCCTGACGCGTATTCTTAAGCAAAGAGAAGATTTTTTATCAGCAAGATCAGAGAAATAAGAGATGGCGGACGGTAGCAGAAAACAAAAAACCCCGCCGAAGCGGGGTTCAAAATTGGTCGGCGAGAGAGGATTCGAACCTCCGACCCACTGGTCCCAAACCAGTTGCGCTACCAAGCTGCGCTACTCGCCGAAATACTGCTTTTTGAATTTTTAGTTCAATTCGTTAAAGTCGTGGTGCGAGGGGGGGGACTTGAACCCCCACGTCCGTAAGAACACTAACACCTGAAGCTAGCGCGTCTACCAATTCCGCCACCTTCGCAAATTCACAACTCTATCAAATAATGGGGTGGCTAATGGGATTCGAACCCACGACAACTGGAATCACAATCCAGGGCTCTACCAACTGAGCTATAGCCACCACTGCAAACCTTTTACGCGGTATTAAAACCACCGCAGCTCCAGCACCGGGTTAATGGTGCGCCCGACAGGATTCGAACCTGAGACCTCTGCCTCCGGAGGGCAGCGCTCTATCCAGCTGAGCTACGGGCGCTTAGCGCCGTTGCGGGGTCGGATAATACGGACTTCCTACCCCGCTGTCTAGTGCCTTTTTAAAGAAAATTATCGTTTGCTCATGCTTTGTTCGTTTTGACTGTTATTCAGCCGTATTATTGACTTGCCCCTGTCTTCCGAGGCCAAACACCTTATAAATCAGGGTGACGGCGGCCAGAAAAATAATGCCGACGAAGAGCGACATGCGGGTTTCATCATTCAGTCCCATCCCGACCAGCACGCAGATCAGGAAGGCCATCGTGAAATAGTTGGCCCACGGAAACAGCAGCGAACGGAACGGATGGCTGGCAATCGCCGCCTGATGCACGCGACGGAAACGCAGCTGACTAATCAGGATCACAAACCAGGGCACCATCCCCGGCAGGACGCTGGCGCTATAGACATAGACGAACACCCGCTGCGGATTAGGAATAATGTAATTCAGGCAGGAGCCCACCAGCAGGATCAGAATCGACAGCGCCACACCGACGGACGGAACGCCGTTGCGCGATACCTTACCGATCGCCGCCGGCAGCTGACGGTTCTTCGCCAGGGCGTACAGCATACGTCCGCAGCTGTACATTCCGCTGTTGCAGCCGGAAAGCGCTGCCGTCAGCACCACGAAGTTGATAATTCCCGCCGCCGCGGTAATACCGATTTTGGCAAACGTCAGTACGAACGGGCTGCCATTGGAGCCGATTTGATCCCACGGGAAGATAGTGACGATAACGAAAATCGCGCCGACGTAGAAAATCAGGATCCGCCACAGCACTTTGCCCACCGCGCTGCGCAGCGTCACCTGCGGGTTTTTCGCTTCACCTGCGGTAATGCCGATGAGCTCCACCCCCTGATAGGACGCGACCACGATACACAGCGCCGTCAGGAAGCCCTTCCAGCCGCCGGCAAAGAAACCACCATGTTCGGTGAGATTACCAAAACCGATGGAGTGGCCGCCGTTGCCAAAGCCGAAGAAAATGACGCCCAGCCCGACGACGATCATCACGATAATGGTGGTCACTTTTATCATGGCGAACCAGAACTCGATTTCACCGTATAGCCGGACCGCCGCGAGGTTAGCCAACGCCACCAGCCCCACGGCAATCAACGCCGGGATCCACTGCGCCATCTCCGGGAACCAGAACTGCACATAGACCCCGATGGCGGTAATCTCCGAGATCCCCACCGCCATCCACATAAACCAGTAGGACCACGCGGTCAGATAGCCGAAGAAGGGGCTCATATAGCGATGCGCATACACCGCGAAGGAGCCAGTGACAGGCTCAAGGAACAGCATTTCGCCCATTGAGCGCATAATGAAAAAGACGAACAGGCCAGCGATAATATACGCCAGCAGCACGGAAGGCCCAGCCCATTTCAAGGTACTGGCCGCCCCCATAAACAACCCCACGCCTATCGTCCCGCCAAGGGCGATCAGTTCAATATGCCGGGCCTCCAGTCCACGCTGGAGCTCCGCTTTTTTCTCAGTCATATATCCTCTTGTGTTTGCCGTATTCCGGGTACTCCCGGTTATTGTTATTAACTGAAACCATAGCCTTGCCGACGCGCAGGTCTCCCCGGCGCGTATGAAGCCTGCGAATGGTTAATTAATTTTGCGGAAATGGCAAATAAAGTATCAGGCGAGTGAAGAGATTACACAGAATATGTATGCAAACTCGCCTGGTTACAGTGGAATATCAGAGCTTACCGGAATAATGCCAACGTAAATAGCGCAGCAGACGGAACTGTCTCTTGATGCGGCTCGGCTGCAAAAGCAGGCGATAGAACCACTCCAGCCCCAGATCCTGCCAGAACTTCGGCGCCCGATGGACGTGCCCGGTAAAAACATCGTAAGTGCCGCCGACGCCCATATACAGCGCGTGCGGATACAGGCGCCGGCAGTCGCGCATAAAGATCTCCTGGCGCGGCGACCCCATCGCGACGGTGACGATTTTCGCCCCGCTGTCGCGAATGCGTTCGAACAATGCCTGGCGTTGCTCAGGGGTGAAATAACCGTCCTGGCTGCCGACGATGTTCACCTGCCAGCGCTGACGCAGCCTGGATTCTGTCTGCGCCAGGACCTCAGGTTTACCACCAACCAAAAACACCGGTGTCCCTTCAGCGCCGGCGCGCTGCATTAACGCTTCCCAGAGATCGGCCCCGGCGACGCGGGATACCTGGGCCTGCGGGTATTTTTTGCGCAGCGAACGCACCACGCTGATGCCATCGGCATATTTAAACTCCGCCGCCTCAATCAGCGCCCGTACCTCCGGGTTATCCTCTACGGCCAGCATTTTCTCAGCATTAATGGCCACCAGCGTCCCCTCGCGGAGCGCGCCGTCGGCAAACAAATAATCCAGAGCGTGCTGCATATCGCGCCAGCCTATGAGCTGCAGCCCTCTTAACAGGTACAACGGCGCGGAAATGGTCCCAGTCATGTCCATCCTTCTCAGACTTGCGGTTGCGAAAGCGGTTTTACGCGCTTATGAATCAGTCCCACGCTATCCAGGAACCAGTACAGCAGTTTCGCCGCCAGCAAGCAGATACCAAAGATCACGAGGAAAAACACCACGCGGGAGCCGAACGAATCCAGCCCCTCGCGCGCCAGCACTATCATGTTGAAGATAGCGCCGAAACAGAAACTGTGCAGGATAGCCGCTTTATAGCGATTGCTCTCCCGGTTGCCCAGCTCATACAGCCAGTCGAACCATTTAATAATCAACCCTACCGCCACGGCGCCCAGCGGTACGAACCAGACGCCGCCCATCACCACCAGCGAGCCAATCAGCGTCGGCGAGATCGCCAGCCCCGAATGGTTGTTTAATACTTCCCAGGTAAAGTAGTTGGCGGTATTGAGCACCATCGTCGGGCGACCGTGCCACAGCCAGCTGGGGATAAAGACGTAGAAGTCGCGGATCATCGGCGCCAGACCCTGGAAATCGATCTTGTCGTAGTTCTGCAGCAACAGCGCCAGGTTCTCCCACGGTGAGAAGGTGTCGCGCGTGAGATACAGAAAGGTATAAAACGCTTCGTCGCCGCTGACGTTCATCCCGTAGCGCTTCAGCGCCAGCCAGAACATGCCGACAATACCCAGCACACCCGCCGCCGCCAGCATCCACAGGCTGATCCAGCCGCGGATAATACCGATGAACAGAAAGATGGCGAAGGCGATGATGATATTGGCGCGCGTCCCGCCGACGATGGCGTAGGTCAGCAAACCAAAGGCCACCGTGCTGACGAGGAAGAAGATCCATGCCTTATAATCCTGGCGCAGAAAATAGACCACCAGCATCGCCGGAATAAAGAAGTAAAAGAAGCGCTTCAACGCCACGCCGGACACTTCAGCAGAGAAAATCTGGCTGTAGGAGTTGAGCTTAAACAGCAGGAAACCATTGTGGGCGAAGAAGATGCCGACGCACAGCAGCGCCAGCCCCATCAAAATGCCCCACGCCAGATGGGTTTCCACCCGGTTCATGGTAAACAGCGGGCGATGCGCAACCTCACGCGATGCCGAACGCAGCCGCGTTTTATAGGTCACGTAGTAGACTACGTAGAAGCACACCGCGATCAGCAGCGTCTGCAGCAAAATCTCCGGCGGCGCCACGCTGACGTCAAAGCGGAACACCAGAATACTGGTCAGCGGGAAGCCGAAGAAAAAGGTCAGCAGAAACAGCAACGAGAAAAAAACGTTGAAGTTAAAGCGTACCCGACGGAACTCAAACCAGGTGGCGGTGGCGATGAACAGCGTCGACAGCAGCCAGACCACCAGCAGCCCGCTAAATTGCATTAACGTCATGCCTGCCCCTCCGCCGCTAACCGTAGCGCCCGCCGCCAGCCCGTCAGATAGTTCGGCCGGAAGAAGGCGATAGCGGATTTATCCACGCTCGCCAGCTGACGCTGCGCTTCGCGCACCACGCTGACGTCCAGCGCGTCGCTGGTGAACAGCACCGGCACATGCTGCTCGGCCATATCCTGCCAGAACGGGTTTTCCCGATTGAGCACGCAGGGGATGCCCGCCTGAATCAGCAGACACAGGCTGCCGATCCCCTGCTGGCGGGCAAACAGAAAATAGCCCAGATCGCAGCGGCGCAGCAGCGCCAGATAATCATGAAACTCCAGCTTCTCGCTGAGGATCTGCAGATGCTCACCGCTAAACAGCGCCGCCCCCGCCTCGCGAACCTCATTGATATAGGCGTCGTTTTTCGCTGGATAGCCCATCGGCACGATGACGTTTACCGTATCGCCAAACTGCTGATGGATTGCCTTCAGCGCGGCAATATGTTCATTGCTGCGATCCCCGGAGTTGCCGACCAGAATAGTCAGGGTATCACCGCGCGGATCGTTATCGGCCAGGGTATTCAGCGCCGGATCCATACGGGTCGGGAAGTAGAGCAGCTCGCCCGGGACGCGCGGATGGCGGTTAGCGAACCAGCTGAGATCGCCGCGGGTGGCGAAAACGCGCCCTACCCGCCCCTGCGCCATACGGCGCAGCGGATAGAACAGGCGAAACTTCAGGCTGGCAGAATTTTCATACAGATCCGCCCCCCAGATATGCCAGTTAAACTGCGACGGGCGGATGCCACCGCTCAACAGCGCCAGCCACAGCCCGGTATTGAACTGGCCGTGGAAGAAAAAGCGCTGCTGGCGGTTGGCTTTCGCGGTAGCAATCACTGCCTGCGCCAGCGCCTTTTTCCCCGGATAACAGGTGATGTCCAGCGCCGGATACCCATCACGCACGCTGGCCTCATCACCGACGATCATAAATCTCCGGGCCTGCGGGTCGGCGGCCAGTTCGTCGTTAAAGAACCGCAGTACGGTCTGGTTATGATGCGGGATATCCGATCCCAGTACATGTATCAGTGCTGTCATGCCCGTTTACGCCAGAGTAAAAACACGCCACTACAAAGGGCGAAATAAACAATATAAGTGGCCATATATGCCTGCGCCGCGCCAACCGCGCCGTGCGACGGTATAAGCCAGTGTGAGAATGCGGTCAGCAGTGCGAACTGGCTGATTTCCGTCAGAATATAAAAACGCAGCGACGCTTTGGCGATCACCAGATAGCCATAGACGTAGGCGCCTACTTTTAAAACGTCGCCCACCAGCTGCCAGGCGAACAGGTCACGCATCGCGGTAAAGCGATCGGAAAACAGCAGCCAGATGGCAAAATCGCGCAGCAGCCAGACCGTCAGGCTCGCCGCCGCTACTGCCGGCAGGACGAATTTCAGCGACTTGACTATCTCGCGGGTGATATCCGTTTTGGCGCTCAGCCGCGACAGCGTCGGCAGCAGATAGACGCTAAACGAGGCGGTAATAAACTGCAGGTAGGCATCGGAGATGCTGCTCACCCCCTGCCAGATCCCGACCGCCTCCCAGCCGTAATGCGCCGCCAGCAGATTACGCATCATCACATAGGCTACCGGCAGGGTCACCGAGGTTATCAGCGCCATCAGGGTAAATTTCGATAGCTGTCCCGCCAGACCGTTATCCCAGCGCGGACGCAGGGCGCTCAGCGGGATATTACCCCGCCGCCAGAGCATAATACCCGCCGGGACCACCACCAGCGCTGGAACTAACGCCAGCCCCAGCAGCGCGCCCTGATAGCCTCCCAACACGTAGCAAGCATAGTAAGCCGCCACGCCGATCAGGCTCCCGGCAATCAGCGAGAAGGCGTTACCCGCCGCATCGCGAAAGCCTTTCATCAGCGCCAGCAGGAAATTCGCCCAGGCGATCCCCATCTGCACCAGCGCCACCAGGCGTACCAGCCCCTGATAGTGCGTATGGCCGAACAGCCCCTGGCTTATCGGCGCCGCCGCCAGTAAAAATACCAGCGCCAGCAGGGTGGAAAAGCCAAGCACCATCGCCGACGAGGTGCCCACCACCTGCTTCAGGCGCGGGGGATCGTCGTGATGCTGCGCCACCAGCTTCGTGACGCCATTAAATATCCCGGCCCCGGCCAGCACGCCGAGTACGGTGACCAGTTGCCGGAAGTTACCGGCCTGGCCAACGCCCGCCGGCCCAAACGAGACGGCCAGCAGCTTGACGACCAGCAGACCGGCGCCGATTTTGACCAGCGTCGATGCCGCCGTCCACAGTGAGGCTTTTGCTAACGACATATCAGGAGAAGTAGCTCAGCAGCGAGTTAATCACCGTCCGCTGGTTCACCACAGACAGATTGTAAAACAGCGGCAGGCGTACCAGACGCTCGCTCTCCTGAGTGGTGTAGCGGTCTTCACCGCGGAATTCGCCGAACTGTTCGCCTGCCGGGCAGCTGTGCAGGGGAATGTAATGGAATACCGCGAGGATCTCCGCCTCTTTCAGCCAGGCGATCAGTCTGCTGCGATCCTCGATATCACGCAGCTTAATGTAGAACATGTGCGCGTTTTGCCCGCAGTCGGCCGGAACCGTCGGCAGTTCGATACGCCCGGCGCGCGCCAGCGGCAGCAGCGCATCATAGTAGTTCTGCCACAGGGCCAGGCGCTGCTGGTTGATGCGCTCCGCCGCTTCCAGCTGCGCCCACAGATAGGCGGCCTGCAGGTCGGACATCAGATAGCTGGAGCCAATGTCCCGCCAGGTATATTTATCCACCAGGCCGCGAAAGAACTGGCTGCGGTTGGTGCCTTTTTCGCGAATAATCTCCGCGCGTTCCACCAGCGTGCGATCGTTGATCAGCGTCGCCCCGCCCTCACCGCCGGCGGTGTAGTTTTTGGTTTCATGGAAGCTGAAGCAGCCGATATGGCCGATGGTGCCCAGCGCGCGCCCCTTGTAGGTGGACATCACCCCCTGTGCGGCGTCTTCCACCACAAACAGGTTGTATTTGTCGGCGATGGCCATGATGGTGTCCATCTCGCAAGCTACGCCGGCATAATGCACCGGGACAATCGCCCGGGTTTTATCGGTGATGGCGGCTTCGATGAGCGTTTCGTCGATATTCATCGTATCGCGACGGATATCAACGAAGACGATTTTCGCCCCGCGCAGCACAAAGGCGTTGGCGGTGGAGACAAAGGTATAGCTGGGCATAATCACTTCGTCGCCCGGCTGGATATCCAGCAGCAGCGCGGCCATCTCCAGCGAAGCCGTGCAGGAAGGGGTCAGTAGCGCTTTTGCCGTGCCAAATCGCTGCTCCATCCACTGCTGGCAGCGGCGCGTAAAGCCGCCGTCGCCGCACAGCTTGCCGCTGTTCATCGCAGACTGCATGTAATCAAGCTCGGTTCCAACCACCGGCGGCGCGTTAAATGGGATCATGGGGGTCACCTGTATAGCCAGTAGGCGGTGCTTTCCACGTTAGCACCGCTGAGAATATAACGTTTAAGCGCGGCGGTGTTGCCCATCTGGGTCGCCACCCGCAGTATAGAAAGTCCGCGCGAGGCGGCCCAGTACCGCGCCGCCTGCATCAACTGCGCCCCGGCGCCGCGTCCGGCCAGCAGGCCGATACGCGCTTCGGTCGCAGTGATCTGCCGCAGGGAGACAAAGGCGCGAATATCGCCCTCAGGATGGCGGTAAATCAGGCACTGATGATCGAAGGTGCCGCGCACCGCATTTTCAATCCACTGGGCATAGAAGCGGCCGCTAGCGTCGGCAGCGTACCAGGGCGCGCGAAAGCGGCTCATGGCAAATGCCTGCGCCGCCTGCTCGCGCAGCGGCGCAATATCCGCTTCCACGGCGACGTCTGCGCCGGCATCTGCAGGGCTGCCCACCGGCAGCGCCAGATCGACCTCACCTTCCACCAGCTGAAAACCCAGCCGCTGCAGCGCGTCCAGCCGGACGGTGTCGCTGGCGGCGATCTTCGCCTGCACTCGCGACCACCCCGCCAGCGCCTCAGGCGTCAGCCGCGGCGCGTGCTCGTCAAAGCGCACGATCGCGCTGTTCACGGCAAAGAAGCGGTTCTCCCACTCCAGGGGGTCAATACTGGCGCGGACGGGCACGGAGCAGATCCAGCAGATATTGGCCGTAGCCGGTTTTTTCCAGCCGCTTCGCCGCACGTTTGACGCCGTCGTCGTCCAGCCAGCCGTTACGCCAGCCGATCTCTTCCAGACAGGCGATTTTAAAGCCCTGGCGCTTCTCGACGGTCTGCACGAACATGCTGGCCTCGATCAGGCTATCGTGGGTGCCGGTGTCCAGCCAGGCAAAGCCGCGTCCAAGCAGTTCGACGGTCAATGCGCCATCCTCCAGATACATCTGGTTGATGGAGGTGATTTCCAGCTCGCCGCGCTCGGATGGTTTGACCCGTTTGGCATACTCCGTCACCTTGCCATCGTAGAAATAGAGACCGGTGACCGCCCAGTTCGACTTCGGCTGCTTCGGCTTCTCTTCCAGCGATAGCGCACGGAAGTTATCATCAAACTCCACCACGCCAAAGCGCTCAGGATCCATCACCTGATAGCCAAAAATCGTCGCCCCTTCCGTGCGGGCAGCGACGCTGCGCAGCTTCGGGCTAAAGCTTTGGCCGAAGAAGATATTGTCGCCTAACACCAGACACGCCGGTTCGCCGTTAAGAAAGGCTTCGCCGATGATAAACGCCTGGGCTAAACCATCCGGCGTCGGCTGTACGGCATAGTGCAGCGCAATGCCAAACTCTGAGCCATCGCCGAGCAGGCGCTGGAAATCACGTAGGTCGTCCGGCGTGGTGATAATCAGGATCTCACGGATCCCGGCCAGCATTAATACCGACAGCGGGTAGTAGATCATCGGCTTATCGTAGATCGGCAACAGCTGCTTCGATACGCCGCGGGTGATGGGATGTAGCCGCGTTCCGGAACCGCCCGCCAGAATAATACCTTTCATCATTCCCCCCAGAGATGATTAGCTTTGCAGCCCAAGACGCTCGCCCTGATAGCTTCCGTCCTGAACCTGACGCCACCAGGCCTCGTTCGCCAGATACCACGCCACGGTCTTACGCATACCGGAGGTGAAAGTCTCTGCCGGCGTCCAGCCCAGCTCGCGGGCAATCTTCGAGGCATCAATGGCATAGCGCAGATCGTGGCCCGGACGATCGGCAACGAAGGCGATCAGATCGCGATAGTGCGCCACGCCCTGCGGCTTATCCGGCGCCAGCTCTTCCAGCAGCTGACAAATGGTTTCCACCACCTCGATATTTTTACGTTCGTTATGACCGCCGATATTGTAAGTTTCGCCCGGTTCGCCGCGGGTCGCCACCAGATACAGCGCTCTGGCGTGATCTTCCACGTACAGCCAGTCGCGGATCTGTTGTCCATTGCCATACACCGGCAGCGGCTTGCCCGCCAGCGCGTTAAGGATCGTCAGCGGGATCAGCTTCTCGGGAAAGTGATACGGGCCGTAGTTATTTGAGCAGTTGGTGATAAGCGTCGGCAGGCCGTAGGTTCGCAGCCAGGCGCGCACCAGGTGGTCGCTGCTGGCTTTCGAAGCCGAATAGGGGCTGCTTGGCGCATAGGGCGTGGTCTCGGTAAAGAAATCATCGCTGCCGTGCAGATCGCCATACACTTCATCGGTGGAGATGTGATGGAAGCGAAACGCCGATTTTTGCGCCGTAGCCAGGGTATTCCACCAGCTACGGGCCGCCTCCAGCAGCGTATAGGTGCCCACGATATTGGTCTCGATAAACGCCGCCGGGCCGTCAATCGAACGATCGACATGGCTTTCCGCCGCCAGGTGCATCACCGTATCCGGTTGATGCTGACGAAAAATGCGATCCAGCTCGGCGCGGTCGCAGATATCCACCTGTTCAAAGGCGAAACGCGCATCCTGCGCCACCGGCGCCAGCGACATTAAATTGCCGGCGTAGGTCAGTTTATCCACCACCACCACGCGATCGGCGGTGTGCTGGATAATCTCCCGCACTACCGCCGAACCAATGAAGCCCGCGCCGCCGGTGACCAGAATGGTTCTCACCGCCACACTCCTTTGGTGTCGACGATAAACGCCTGGGTGACGCTATCGCCGCTAACGGCTTTAAATTCATTGTGATCGACCAGCATCACCAGCACATCGGCGCTGGCCAGCGCCGCCTCAAGGGTCGCCAGCGTACACAGTCCATCGAGTTTCTTCGGCAGCGCGTGAATGTTGGGCTCAACCACCTGGGTCGTGCCGCTGTGCCAGCGGGCAATCTGCGCGGCAATTTCCATCGCCGGACTTTCGCGCAGGTCGTCAATATTCGGTTTAAAAGCGAGGCCAAAACAGGCGATCGTCAGTTCGCTGGCCCGCTTGTTGGTGGCATTCAGGCAGTCCGCCACCTGCGCTTTCACCTGTTCGATAACCCATTCCGGCTTGTGGTCGTTGACCTCGCGAGCGGTGCGGATCAGACGCGCCTGCTGCGGGTTTTGCGCCACGATAAACCATGGGTCGACGGCGATACAGTGGCCGCCAACACCCGGGCCCGGCTGCAGGATATTGACGCGCGGATGGCGGTTCGCCAGGCGGATCAGCTCCCAGACGTTAATCCCCTGGTCGGCGCAAATCAGCGACAGTTCGTTGGCAAAAGCGATGTTGACGTCGCGGAAGCTGTTTTCCGTCAGCTTGCACATCTCGGCGGTGCGCGAGTTGGTCACCACGCATTCGCCTTCAAGGAAGATTTTATACAGCTCGCTGGCGCGAGCGGAGCAGACCGGCGACATGCCGCCGATAACACGGTCGTTTTTAATCAGCTCGACCATCACCTGACCGGGCAATACCCGCTCCGGGCAGTAGGCGATATTCACGTCCGCCGCTTCACCCACCTGCTGGGGGAAGCTAAGATCCGGGCGCATCTCCGCCAGCCACTCGGCCATCTGTTCGGTCGACCCGACCGGTGAGGTGGACTCGAGGATCACCAGCGACCCTTTCTTTAACGTCGGCGCAATGGATTTGGCGGCCGACTCGACAAACACCATATCCGGCTCGTGGCGATCTTTAAACGGCGTCGGCACGGCAATCAGGTAAGCATCCGCCTCCACCGGAGTGGTGGTGGCGCTTAAATACCCCTGCTCGACCGCGGTCTTCACCACGCTCGCCAGATCTGGCTCCACGATATGAATCTCTCCACGGTTAATGGTCTCCACGGCATGTTGATTAACATCAACGCCGACCACCCGCTTCTGCCGGGAGGCGAACGCGGCAGCGGTTGGCAGCCCGATATAGCCAAGGCCAATCACTGAAATGGTAGAAAAACTCATAGCGTTACCTGATTATTTTTAAGTGCAGACAAAATGCGACGACATGCTTCGCCATCGCCATAGGGATTATGCGCGCGGCTCATCGCCTGGTATGCAGCATCATCCTCCAGCAGTCGCGTCACTTCCGCGACGATGCGCTGGCTGTCGGTGCCCACCAGACACACGGTGCCGGCGGCCACCGCTTCCGGACGTTCGGTCATATCGCGCATGACCAGCACCGGCTTACCCAGCGAGGGGGCCTCTTCCTGAATGCCGCCGGAATCGGTCAGGATCAGCCAGGCGCGATCCATCAGCCAGACGAACGGCAGGTAATCCTGCGGTTCAATCAACATCACATTGTCAATATGACCAAGAATACGATTCACCGGCTCGCTGACATTAGGATTCAGGTGAACCGGATAGACAATCTGCACCTCAGGGTGGGTATGGGCTATCTCGGCCAGCGCCTGGCAGATCTGTTCAAAACCGAGCCCAAAGCTTTCCCGCCGGTGGCCGGTAACCAGAATCATCTTTTTACCGTGGCTGATGAAAGGATAGCGCTGCAGCAGGGTCTCCCGTAGCGCTTCATCACCCAGCACCCGATCCCGCACCCAGAACAGGGCGTCAATGACCGTATTCCCGGTGACCGTGATCCGACTGTCGGCAATATTTTCCCGCAGCAGGTTCTGCCGCGAGGTTTCCGTGGGGGCGAAATGGTATGTCGCCAGATGGCCGGTCAACGTACGGTTGCCTTCTTCCGGCCACGGCGAACTTAAATCGCCGGTGCGCAGGCCGGCCTCTACGTGACCCACCGGTATCCGCTGGTAAAACGCCGCCAGGCTCGCCGCCATGGTGGTGGTGGTATCGCCATGCACCAGCACCACGTCGGGTTTAAACGACTCCAGCACCGGCTTCAGCCCTTCAAGGATGCGACAGGTGATCTCGGTCAGCCCCTGCCCCGGCTTCATGATGTTGAGATCGTAGTCCGGGACAATAGAGAAAAGTTTCAACACCTGATCGAGCATCTCCCGATGCTGCGCGGTCACGCATACTTTCGCCTCAAAATGAGGATCCTTTGCCAGCGCATGGACCAGAGGCGCCATCTTGATGGCTTCCGGCCTCGTGCCAAATACAGTTAGTACTTTCACATCGATTCTCTTCGATTAGGCGATGAAGGTCATCTGCCCTTCACCACAGGCCGCAATCACAGGACACGACGACGCGATAACGCCACGCCTGCGCCGATGAGCGCACCCACAATCCCCCACATCACCATCAGAAATACACGGCGCGGGCTATCGCGTTTTACAGGTTCTTCCGGCGTCCGCAAATACCGGTAAGTCTGAAAACGCGGATCTAACGTTGGACCGACGTTCAACGTGCTCAGCATGGCGCGGTTCTGGTCGTAATCGAGGTCATATTCCGGCCCGACGGCCTGCAGGTTTTCCAGCCTGGCCTGCAGCATCGGCCTGCCCAATAAAAATAGCTCTGAATCCGGCAACTGATCGGCAGGAACATCCGTTTCGCTACGTGAAATATTGTGCTGCTGAGCCACCTTCAGCGCCTGCTCCACGCTGTGCGTCCGGCGGTTGAAGATGGCCTCGGCCACCTCTTCCTGGCGCTTCACCTGCGCCTTCATCTGCACCGTCCGCGCCGCCCAGGCGCCTTTAAGTTCGTCGTTAAGATGGCCTGCCGCCCGCTGGCTGGCGAAGGCCACATACTGACGCAACAGATTATTGGCATCCTGCCCGGTCTCGGCGGTCAGTTTGACGCTGTCGTTAATGCTCTTGGCCGCATCGCCTGGCATAAACTGGATATTGTTAATCAGGTCATCCAGCATCGCCGCATCAGCGCGGGCATTACCCGACTGACGCTGCTTGTAGTAGTCCGTTTGCAGCCAGAAATCGCGCCGGGTATCCCAGGAGGCCAGCTGCATGATGAACTCTTTATACGCTTCATCCATGGCGGAAGGCTGGTCGACCGAGGCGAGGTCGGCTTTAATGTCCAGATTGCGTAAGAACTGCTGTTGGGAATAGTATCCCCCCAACATATTGACAGTAGGCCGATCGGTGATCGCCGTGGCGCTCCACTCCTGGCGAGCAAAGAAGGTGTACACCAGCACGATGGCGGCGAAGAGTACGGCGCCGCCGACTATCCAGCCTTTTCCTGCCCATAAAGCGCGAAACAGCCCGCGAATATCCAGCTCGTTCTCAACGTTCACTGCTTGTGCTCCCGGTAATGGTTGAGTCATCACATCCCCAGCTCTACTTGGTTAGTTTCGGATTATTGCCGCTGTGTCGCCGAATTCTGCGTCTGATGCGCTTAACCAGGCGCGCCACTTTCCAGGCGCGCTTAATACAGTAGCCATAAAGAAAGAAGGCTACCAAAAAGAGAATTAACATCACCCATTCCGGCACAATGCGGGTGTACTCCGCCACGACGCCAACCAGCGCCAGCAGGGCGGCGGCCAGGGTAATCAGGACAAACGCCTGGCGGGAAGTAAACCCGGCGCGCATGATCAAATGATGAATATGCTGACGGTCCGGTGAGAAAGGACTCATGCCTTTGCGCAGGCGGCGATACATAATCGCCACCATGTCCATCAGCGGGATAGCGATAATCCACAGCGCGGTCACCGGGCTAATGGGATGCGTTTTACCTTGCGTGGTTTCCAGCAGGATCCAGATGATGGTGAAGCCAATCATCGTGCTGCCGGCGTCACCCATAAAGACTTTATAGCGGCGGCCGAGGGCGCCAAGATTGAGAAGAATATAGGGTAGAATGGCGGCGATCATCGCGAAACACCACATCGCCAGGCTGTACTGACCATCAAACCAAAGGATAATCCCGGTCGCCGCAAAAGAGACCGATGACAGTCCGCCGAGCAGGCCGTCGATACCATCGACCATGTTGAACGCATTGATAGCGGCCCAGACGGCAAACAGCGTCAGGAAGAAGCCGAAGGGCCCCAGCACCAGTTCCCACGAGCCAAAAATAAAGCCCAAACTACTCAGATGCAGATTCCCTGCCATCATCATAATCACGGCGATCGCGGCCTGAATGACCGCGCGAATTTTCACGCTGATGTCGAAGCGATCGTCAAGCGCGCCAACCAGCACCAATACCCCCGCGCAGGCCAGATACAGCGAGGCGTGAGGAATATAATAATCGGCGATGGCGAAAGTGAAACAGATACCTGCATAAACTGAGATACCACCGACCAACGGAATCAACCCCTGATGCCGTTTGCGATAGTTGGGTTTATCCACTAACCCGATCTTTTTTGCCACTTTCCGCGCGACAAAAATAAAGAGGGTCGTGAATAAGAAAATACTGATTAATTCAGTAATAGCAGTGAGTAAATTCACAACGCATGTGCTCTCAGCATAGTTAATCCGGGAAGTATAGCGATGATGCCCCAACTCCAGAAGGGGAAAAGCAGAACATTACAAATTTATTGTATAGATTTTAGTCTGTTAAAGCTGTCTCCGCCTGCTATCCGGCGCCATTATACGACAACTTTCGTCCCGCTTTCTCTGTCTCTGGATCATACAAACCCCAAAATGAAAACGCCACGCAAAGGCGTGGCGTTTTTGGCTTTTTTTACCTTACGAGCGCTTCATCATATCGAAGAAGTCATCATTCGTCTTGGTCATTGCCAGCTTATTGATGAGGAATTCCATCGCATCAATCTCACCCATCGGATGGATAATTTTGCGCAGGATCCACATTTTCTGCAGCTCTTCCTGAGTGGTAAGCAGCTCTTCTTTACGGGTACCGGAACGGTTGTAGTCGATAGCCGGGAAGACGCGTTTTTCAGCAATCTTACGAGAGAGGTGCAGTTCCATGTTACCGGTGCCTTTAAACTCTTCGTAGATAACTTCGTCCATTTTGGAACCGGTGTCGATCAGCGCCGTGGCGATGATGGTCAGGCTACCGCCCTCCTCGACGTTACGTGCCGCACCAAAGAAACGCTTCGGACGGTGCAGGGCGTTGGCGTCCACACCACCGGTCAACACTTTACCGGAAGCCGGAACCACGGTGTTGTAGGCACGCGCCAGACGGGTAATAGAGTCGAGCAGGATGATAACGTCTTTCTTGTGTTCAACCAGACGTTTCGCTTTCTCAATAACCATCTCGGCAACCTGCACGTGACGGGATGCCGGCTCGTCAAAGGTGGAAGCAACCACTTCACCTTTCACCAGACGCTGCATCTCGGTCACTTCTTCCGGACGTTCGTCGATCAGCAGTACCATCAGGACACAGTCCGGGTGGTTGTATGCGATGCTCTGCGCGATGTTCTGCAGCAGCATGGTTTTACCGGCTTTCGGCGGCGCGACGATGAGGCCACGCTGGCCGCGGCCAATCGGGGAGGCCAGATCCAGTACGCGAGCGGTTAAGTCTTCGGTAGAACCGTTACCACGCTCCATACGCAGGCGAGAGTTCGCGTGCAGCGGCGTTAAGTTCTCGAACAGGATCTTGTTACGCGCGTTTTCCGGCTTGTCGTAGTTAACTTCGTTAACTTTCAGCAGCGCAAAGTAACGTTCACCCTCTTTCGGAGGACGAATCTTACCGGAAATGGTGTCACCAGTGCGGAGGTTGAAACGGCGGATTTGGCTGGGGGATACGTAGATGTCGTCAGGGCCGGCGAGGTAGGAGCTGTCTGCGGAGCGGAGGAATCCAAATCCATCCTGCAGTATCTCCAGTACGCCGTCGCCAAAGATATCTTCGCCACTCTTCGAATGCTGCTTGAGGATGGCAAAAATAATATCCTGCTTACGCATACGAGCCAGGTTTTCCAGCCCCATATTTTCGCCGAGAGTAATCAGCTCAGAAACCGGCGTATTCTTTAATTCGGTAAGATTCATAGTGGTGTGGGTTCTTAAACTCGGGGTAAATCTCGAACTTAATGTTGTGAATGGTATGGCAGGAACTTCCATGCCTGTTAACGGCCTTCATCTCGTGTCTGTACGTTGCCTGGTCACAGGAAAGAACGCAGAACTGAAACGACTAGACGGAATGAGTGAAAAGCCCGGAATTATTAGCTTCACGCGCATTTATGCGGGATGCTTCGGGTAAAACAAGATTCAAACAAGGTATGTTTAAAACGAAGTCTGTGGATTAACTTAGCACGACTCCAGCCGGGCGTCCAGAGTTCCGCAAAAAATAGGAATCTGGACGCCGGAACAGCAATTCGCTTACGCCAGGTTAGCGTCGAGGAACTCTTTCAGCTGACCCTTGGACAGTGCGCCAACTTTAGTGGCCGCCACTTCGCCGTTTTTAAACAGCAGCAGGGTTGGGATACCGCGAATGCCGTATTTCGGCGCAGTGCCCGGGTTCTGGTCAATGTTCAGCTTAGCTACGGTCAGTTTGCCCTGATACTCTTCAGCGATCTCATCCAGAATCGGGGCGATCATTTTGCACGGACCACACCACTCTGCCCAGAAATCGACGAGGGTCAGCCCGTCAGCCTTGAGTACGTCCGTGTCAAAACTGTCGTCAGTCAGGTGAATAATTTTGTCGCTCATATTTAACTCCACAGGAATAAGCCTGGTGTGTTGGTGTCGTAGCCATCAACGACGCGCTGCGGCTACGTTATGCACGCTATTCTTCAGGATACCTCAATTCTCTGGCCTGCCAACTGGCGCAATCCATCATGGACTCGCCTGTTGACGCCAGGGTGCCCGAACGCGAACTGCATGCTGCAGATTTATCGCTCCCGACTCGCTTAGTAGTCTAAGCTATCCTGGATTCGTTCAGTTACCGTAGACGTACCTTGAATAATTTCGTACACCGCCAACGAAAGGTTGACGTTATTTCACCGGATACGCTTTCTTAATGCAATAGTTAGCTGATATTCTACCACACTATGAGCAAAACACATTTAACAGAACAGAAGTTTTCCGACTTCGCCCTGCACCCGGCAGTCATTGAAGCCCTTGAAAAGAAAGGGTTTCATAATTGCACACCCATTCAGGCCCTCGCCCTTCCGCTGACGCTGGAAGGCCGCGATGTCGCCGGGCAGGCGCAAACCGGTACCGGTAAAACGATGGCGTTCCTGACGTCAACGTTTCATTATCTTCTCTCTCACCCGGCTATCGCCGATCGCCAGGTTAACCAACCGCGCGCGCTGATTATGGCGCCGACGCGTGAACTGGCGGTACAGATCCACGCCGACGCTGAGCCACTGGCGCAGGCCACCGGTCTGAAGCTGGGTCTGGCTTACGGCGGCGACGGCTACGATAAGCAGTTGAAAGTGCTGGAAAGCGGCGTCGATATTCTAATCGGTACCACTGGTCGTCTGATCGATTACGCGAAGCAGAACCACATTAACCTCGGCGCCATTCAGGTTGTCGTGCTGGACGAAGCCGATCGCATGTACGATCTCGGCTTTATTAAAGATATCCGCTGGCTGTTCCGCCGCATGCCGCCGGCCACTCAGCGCCTGAACATGCTGTTCTCCGCGACCCTTTCTTATCGCGTCCGCGAACTGGCGTTCGAACAAATGAATAACGCCGAGTACGTTGAAGTCGAGCCGGAACAGAAGACAGGCCACCGTATTAAAGAAGAGCTCTTCTACCCGTCCAACGAAGAAAAAATGCGCCTGCTGCAGACGCTGCTGGAAGAAGAGTGGCCCGATCGCGCCATCGTTTTCGCCAATACCAAGCACCGCTGCGAAGATATCTGGGGCCATCTCGCCGCCGACGGCCATCGCGTAGGTCTGCTGACCGGCGACGTGGCGCAGAAAAAACGTCTGCGCATTCTCGAAGAATTTACCCGCGGCGACCTCGATATTCTGGTCGCGACCGATGTTGCCGCCCGTGGCTTACATATTCCGGCCGTGACTCACGTCTTTAACTACGATCTGCCGGACGACTGCGAAGATTACGTTCACCGCATCGGCCGTACCGGTCGCGCTGGCGCCAGCGGTCACTCCATTAGCCTCGCCTGCGAAGAGTATGCGCTGAATCTGCCGGCGATCGAAACCTATATTGGTCACTCAATTCCGGTCAGTAAGTACAACCCGGACGCGCTGATGACCGACCTGCCTAAGCCGCTGCGTCTGACCCGTGCGCGCCCAGGCAACGGCCCGCGCCGTAACGGTCCACCGCGCAATCGTCGTCGTTCAGGTTAAGAGATCTATGCCATACGCTCAGTCATTCAGAATCTGCCAGGGCGACCTTCCTCTGGCGACCCGCTCAGTGATGTGGATCGGGCCTAAGCGCCCCGCCGACCAGGGAGCCTTCTGAACGATGAAGAGTATGAGCTCCACCTCGCTATATGCCGCCATTGATTTGGGCTCCAATAGTTTCCATATGTTGGTGGTGCGCGAGGTGGCGGGCAGCATCCAGACGCTGAGCCGCATTAAGCGTAAGGTTCGACTGGCCGCCGGCCTGAATAGCGACAACACCCTCTCCGCAGAAGCGATGGAACGGGGCTGGCAGTGCTTACGCCTGTTTGCCGAGCGCCTGCAGGATATTCCGCCGACGCAAATCCGCGTCGTGGCCACCGCCACGCTGCGTCTTGCCGTCAATGCGGGAGAGTTTCTGGCGAAAGCGCAGGAGATCCTCGGCACTCCAGTGCAAGTGATCAGCGGCGAAGAAGAAGCGCGCCTGATTTACCAGGGTGTCGCCCACACCACCGGCGGCGCCGATCAGCGCCTGGTGGTCGATATCGGCGGCGCCAGCACCGAGCTGGTGACCGGGACCGGCGCACAAACAACCTCGCTGTTTAGCCTGTCGATGGGCTGTGTGACTTGGCTTGAACGCTATTTTGCCGACCGTAGTCTGACGAAAGAGAATTTCGATCTCGCCGAAGCGGCTGCGCGCGAGGTGCTACTGCCCGTCGCCGATGTGCTGCGCTATCACGGATGGAAAGTGTGCGTTGGCGCCTCCGGCACCGTTCAGGCTCTGCAGGAAATTATGATGGCGCAGGGGATGGATGAACGAATCACCCTCGCCAAACTCCAGCAGCTTAAACAGCGCGCTATCCAGTGCGGACGTCTGGAAGAGCTGGAGATCGAAGGCTTAACCCTTGAGCGGGCGCTGGTGTTTCCTAGCGGGCTGGCGATCCTGATCGCTATCTTCAGCGAACTGAATATTCAGTGTATGACCCTCGCGGGCGGCGCGTTACGCGAAGGCCTGGTGTACGGCATGCTGCATCTCTCCGTTGAGCAGGACATCCGCAGCCGCACGCTGCGTAATATTCAGCGTCGTTTTATGATCGACACCGAACAGGCCCAGCGCGTCGGCGGCCTTGCCAGTCATCTGCTCAGTCAGTTGGATGGCAGCTGGGAGCTGGATCCGCTAAGCCGTGATTTACTCCTTAGCGCCTGTGCGCTGCATGAGATTGGGCTGAGCGTGGATTTTAAGCGCGCGCCGCAGCACGCCGCCTATCTGGTCAATAACCTCGACCTGCCGGGCTTTACCCCGGCGCAGAAGAAGCTGATTGCCACGCTGCTCCTTAACCAGACTAACGCTATCGACCTCTCTTCGCTTCATCAACAGAATGCCGTCCCACCGCGGGTGGCTGAGCATCTGTGTCGTCTGCTGCGACTGGCAATCCTGTTTGCCAGCCGGCGGCGCGACGATCTGTTGCCCGCCATTCAGCTGACCGCTCAAGACGAACAACTGACGCTGATATTGCCGGGAAACTGGCTGGATGAACATCCGCTGGGTCGGGAGATGGTCGATCAGGAGTGTCAGTGGCAAAGCTACGTCCACTGGATACTTCGGGTCGCCAGCGGCGATACGCTGAAATAATATCCAGCCAGGAGGGCGGATGCGGGAAGAACTGGATTTCAAATCGCTACGCTTTTTCTCTGCGCTCTACCGCTTGGGCAATGTTTCCCCAGCAGCGGACGCGCTCGATATCAGCCAGCCCACCGGCAGCCTTTTGCTGAAAAAACTACGAGATCATTTTGCTGACCCGCTGTTTGTCCGGGTCGGGCAGCGGATGATCCCGACGCCGCGAGCGGACGCGATCGCCCCCACCATCTCGACTCTTCTCCAGCTTGTCGATAACGATTTAGCGGTCAAACCTGAATTTCTTCCCCAGCAGAGCCAGCGTAATTTTACGATCGGTATGACCGATATCAGCCAAATGACGCTGCTGCCTTTATTGCAAATTGCGCTCCAGCAGCAGGCGGCGGACGGGATCACCTTTACGGTGCAGAATCTGGATGAGCAGACCCTCAACGCCCTCGAATCCGGGAAATGCGATCTCGCGATCGGCTATCTGACGCAGCTTCCGGAAAGCGTCTACCAGCAACATCTCTTCGATCAATCATATGTCTGCCTGGCTGCGGAAAACCATCCTCGCATTCGTGCACAGCTCCGCGCCGAAGACTGGCGCCAGGAAAAGCATCTGGCGATCCGCGTGGAGGGAACTGCCCATGGCGATATGGATAAGCTGCTTGATGAGCACCACATGCCCCGGCGCATTGCGCTAACGTTACCAAGCTTTTTAGGTACCGGTGAGCTGGTGGCCGAAAGCGATATGATTGCCGTCGTCCCGGAACAGGTGGCGCGGCATATCACCCGGCGCTATCCCTGCCGCAGCTGGCCGCTGCCTTTTCCCCTCGCCAAAATCGCCATCCGTCAGGTCTGGCATCAGCGGCTGCACCGCGATCCCGGACATATCTGGCTACGCTCGCTGATCGCTACGCTTGCCGATCCCGCACAGCAGAGTACTTCTATTAAAATTTAAGTAACAAAATACGCCCGTGTATTGGTTTTATTAATAACCCCTATTACGTTTGGTTTATTGCTGGTAATACGTGAAAGCTTTTATTCTCCTCGCATCAAGCCACACTGACTCATATCGCAAGGAAAATATCATGCGCGGAAAAATTGCTTTAGAAGAACACGTATCCACTCCTGAAAATAACCGTCTGTGGGATTCATCTGGTGAAGCAGGTCGTAACGGCACAGAATATATGAAAGATGTTGAACGCCGCCTGCTGGATCGCAGCATTCAGCTGGAAGAAATGGCGCAGCGTCATATTGATCATGTAATTCTTTCTCTGACTTCACCTGGCGCCCAGTCTATTTTAGATAAAGCCAAAGCCGTCTCTTTTGCCCGCGATACCAACGATTTTATCGTTGAGAATTATGTTAAGCCAAATCCGGACAAATTCAGCGCCTTCGCCACCCTGGCATTGCAGAACCCGGAAGCCGCGGCGGAAGAGCTGGAGCGCGCCGTGAAAAAGTTAGGCATGAAAGGTGCGCTGATCAACGGCTACACCAACGTTAAAGATAGCGAGCATGGCCTGTATCTTGATGACGAATCCATGCTGGTATTCTGGGATAAGGTCAACGAGCTGAACGTGCCTGTCTATCTGCATCCTCGTGAACCGCTGGAAGGCCCGGCGCGCGGCATCTATACCGGTTACGAAAGCCTGATCGGCTCTGCCTGGGGCTTCGCTCAGGAAACGGCAGTGCATGCTATTCGTCTGATGATGAGCGGTCTGTTCGATCGTTATCCTAACCTCAATCTGGTGCTGGGTCACCTCGGCGAAGGGCTGGTACATATGCTGCCGCGCACTCAACATCGTCTTTATCGTCAGCGTTTCGGCTGCGGTCTGGGTAAAGCGGAAAAACCGTTAATGCACTACCTGCAGAATAACTTCATCGTTACCACCAGCGGCCATTTCAATACCCATTCACTGAATAATGCTATTGAAGTCATGGGCGCCGATCGCGTGATGTTCTCTGTCGATTATCCGTATGAAGATATTCATCAGGCCTGCGACTGGTTTGATCCTTTAGAACTTGAAGCAGGCCTGAAAGAGAAAATCGCCTGGGGTAATGCCAGCCGCGTATTTAACATTAAATAATTAATTTAAATATTTCAGGGCCTGTATATTCAGGCCCTGATTTTTATTAGGGAAAATAAATTATGGCTATAGGTATATTTGTCTGTAGCGGCTCGCTTCTCGTTGGTGCGCTGGCGGGCGCTTCACTGAATCGTTTTATTCCGGAACATTTCAAAAAAACCTTACCGTTGATCGCCGGACTGATCTCAATCAGTATGGGCATATTCTTTGTCAATAAATTGCATAACCTGCCGCCGATTGCCCTGGCTATTATTATCGGCGGCCTGTTGAATATTGAAAAATGGATTGAACGAGCCGGAACAACGCTGCGCAGCCCCATTGAACGTATCTTTCCGGCGCAGTCCAGCGCCAGCGTCGGTGCGGAAGATTTTATGAATCAGTTTATCGCCGTGCTGATCCTGTTCTGCGCCAGCGGTACCGGCATCTTCGGCGCCTTAACCGAAGGGATGACCGGCGACCCGACAATTCTGCTGACCAAGTCGATCCTCGACTTTTTTACTGCCGCGATTTTCGCCTCCACGCTGGGGTATATCATCACCGTGATCTTTATTCCCCAGCTGATTGTTTTCGTTATCCTGTTTTTCGCGGCAACCTTTATCATAGCGTTAATCAATCCGTCGATGATCGCCGATTTCACCGCCTGCGGCGGTATCATTATGCTGGCGACCGGTTTCCGTCTGTGCGGGATCCGTGCCTTCCCTACCGCCAATATGCTGCCCTCGCTAATACTGGTGATGCCCTTCTCCGCCGCCTGGCAGCAGTTTATCGCCTGAGACGCTAAGCTTTTTTCGCCTTTGCCAGCATCGCCCGAATATTAGCGACGTTGGCCTGGCCTTTTTGCATCCGCTCTTCAGGCGTAATGGTTTTGCGTGCCTGCTCCCAGATAAGGTCGTCCTGAGGTAGCTCCAGCAGAAAACGACTCGGTTCAGGACGCACCAGCTCGCCATATTGCCGGCGCTCCTTACAGAGCGTAAAGGTCAGCTCTTTCTGCGCACGGGTGATGCCAACGTAGGCCAGGCGGCGCTCTTCATCGACGTTATCTTCATCAATGCTGCTTTGGTGCGGCAGCAATCCCTCTTCCATTCCCACCAGATAAACGTAGGGGAACTCCAGCCCCTTTGACGCATGGAGAGTCATCAGCTGCACCTGATCCAGCTCTTCATCCGATTCGCCGCGCTCCATCATGTCGCGCAGGGTAAAGCGGGTGACCACCTGGGTCAGGGTCATCGGCTCATCGATTTCGCTGCCTTCCAGCATCTCGGTCATCCAGGTAAACAGCTGGTTGACGTTTTTCATGCGCATTTCCGCGGCTTTCGGGCTGGGCGAGGTTTCATACAGCCAGGATTCGTAGTCGATCCCGCGAATCAAATCGCGCACGGCGTTGACCGGCTCGCGTTCGGCCAGCTGCTGGATCTCGCGTAGCCAGTGGGTGAAGCGGGTGAGAGATTCATAGCCGCGCCCGGTCAGCGTCTGGCTGAGACCCATATCAAAGCTGGCGGTGAACAAGCCTTTGTTGCGGCCCATTGCCCACTCACCGAGCTTTTGCAGCGTCGCCGGGCCGATCTCGCGCTTCGGCGTGTTGACGATACGCAGGAAGGCGCTGTCGTCGTCCGGGTTGGTCAGCACGCGCAGATAGGCCAGCAGATCTTTAATTTCCGGACGCGAAAAGAACGACGTGCCGCCGGAGATTTTGTACGGGATGCGGTTCTGCATCAGCATCTTTTCAAAGACCCGCGACTGGTGATTGCCGCGATAAAGGATCGCGTAGTCTTTGTAATTGGTTTTATTAATGAAGTGGTGGGCGATCAGCTCCCCGGCCACGCGCTCCGCTTCATGATCTTCATTGTTGGCGGAGAGCACTTTCAGCTCTGCGCCATATCCCAGTTCGGAGAACAGCCGCTTTTCAAAGACGTGAGGGTTATTAGCGATCAAAATGTTGGCGGCTTTCAGAATACGCCCGGATGAGCGGTAGTTCTGCTCAAGCTTGATCACCTGCAGCGCCGGGAAGTCCTGGCTGAGCAGCACCAGGTTCTGCGGCCGCGCGCCGCGCCAGGAGTAGATCGACTGGTCGTCATCGCCCACCACGGTAAAGCGCGCCCGCTGACCCACCAGCAGTTTCACCAGCTCATACTGGCTGGTATTGGTATCCTGATACTCATCCACCAGCAGGTAGCGGATCTTATTTTGCCAGCGCTCGCGCACCTCCTCGTTGCGCTGCAGCAGCAGCGTTGGCAGCAGGATCAGATCGTCAAAATCGAGGACATTGCAGGCCTTCATGTGCGCGTCGTATAGCCCATAGCAGTGGGCGAAAATACGATCCCGTTCGCCTTTCGCGCCAGCGGCGGCCTGCGCCGGGGTTTTTAGATCGTTTTTCCAGTTGGAGATCGTCGAGATCAGCTGCTGAAGCACCACTTTGTCATCTTCGATCAACCCTTCGGTCAGTTCCTTAAGCAGCGCCACCTGGTCGGTATCGTCGAATAAGGAAAAGTTAGACTTCATACCCAGCGCAGCGTATTCGCGCTTAATGATATCCAGCCCCAAAGTGTGGAAGGTGGAAATCATCAGCCCACGCGCCTCTTTGCGCCCCAGCGTTTGCCCAACGCGCTCTTTCATCTCGCGCGCGGCTTTGTTGGTAAAGGTCACGGCCGCGATATGGCGCGCCTGATAGCCGCAGCCGCGGATCAGGTGGGCGATTTTATTCGTAATAACGCGGGTCTTACCGGAACCGGCGCCCGCCAGCACCAGGCACGGTCCGGTGACGAATTCGACGGCTTGTTGTTGGCCAGGGTTTAAACGCATGGGAGTCTTGCTCAATCTTCGAACGGGGTGGGGATTGTAGCAGAAAGCGGAGCCGAGATTTACTGACTGATGGTAAAGTGTCAGCCACGCAAACCATCCTGAGAATGATGTCATGGCAAAAAGCGCAGCGGCCCTGCATATCCTGGTCAAAGAAGAGAAACTGGCGCTGGAGATCCTCGCCAAACTGGAGCGGGGCGTCAGCTTCGATCATCTGGCGAAACGCTATTCTAAATGTCCGTCTGGCCGCAACGGCGGCGACTTAGGCGAGTTTCAGCAAGGCGCGATGGTCGGTCCGTTTGATCAAGCCGTCTTCAGCTGTCCGCTGCTCAAACCCTATGGCCCGGTGAAAACCAAATTCGGCTACCACATCATCAAGGTGCTGTATCGCCGCTAGCGCGTGATACTATGGCGCCCTGATTTATCCCAACTCACTCAAGGCGCAATCATGGCTAAAACCGCGGCAGCACTGCATATCCTGGTAAAAGAAGAGAAACTGGCGCTCGATCTGCTCGAGCAGCTCAAAAACGGCGCCGATTTCGGCAAGCTGGCAAAGAAACACTCCATTTGTCCGTCAGGCAAACGCGGCGGCGATCTGGGTGAGTTCCGCCAGGGCCAGATGGTACCAGCCTTCGATAAAGTGGTCTTCTCCTGCCCTGAACTGGAGCCAACCGGCCCGCTGCATACCCAGTTCGGCTACCACATCATCAAAGTGCTGTACCGGAAATAATAAAAAAACCCGGGGATCTTAATCTCCGGGTTTTTGCCTGATGGCGCTTCGCTTATCAGGCCTACTAAACAAATCCATGCCTCTATGGATTTCGGCTTGCCGGAAGGCGGCAAGGAAGTACATCCCCAGGAACAAAGATTACTATGTGACTGGGGTGTACGTACCGTAGCCAACGCATCGGCAAGTCGAAAGACGACGAGGAATTAGCCGGCTACCGCGATACGCTTCATATCGGTCATATAACCGCGCAGTTTCTTACCAACCTGCTCGATAGCGTGGCTGCGAATCGCTTCGTTCACATCGCGCAGCTGCGCGTTATCTACCGCGCCTTCGGCAATCGCTGTGCCCAGGTCGCCGGTCTGCAGGGTGGTCATGAACTCTTTCAGCAGCGGTACGCAAGCGTAAGAGAACAGGTAGTTACCATATTCAGCGGTATCGGAAATAACCACGTTCATCTCATACAGACGCTTACGGGCGATGGTGTTGGCGATAAGCGGCAGCTCATGCAGTGATTCGTAGTAAGCAGACTCTTCGATGATGCCGGAGGCCACCATGGTTTCGAAGGCCAGCTCAACGCCCGCTTTCACCATCGCGATCATCAGAACGCCTTTATCGAAGTACTCCTGCTCGCCGATTTTGCCTTCATATTGCGGCGCGGTTTCGAAGGCGGTTTTGCCGGTCTCTTCACGCCAGGTCAGCAGTTTCTTATCATCATTCGCCCAGTCCGCCATCATGCCGGAGGAGAATTCGCCGGAGATGATGTCGTCCATGTGTTTCTGGAACAGCGGCGCCATGATCTCTTTCAGCTGCTCGGACAGCGCATAAGCGCGCAGTTTCGCCGGGTTGGAGAGGCGATCCATCATCAGGGTGATGCCGCCCTGCTTCAGCGCTTCGGTGATGGTTTCCCAGCCGAACTGAATCAGTTTTTCTGCATACGCCGGATCGGTACCTTCCGCCACCAGCTTGTCGAAGCACAGCAGAGAACCCGCCTGCAGCATGCCGCAAAGGATGGTTTGCTCGCCCATCAGGTCAGATTTCACTTCCGCCACGAAGGAAGACTCCAGCACGCCCGCGCGGTGGCCGCCTGTCGCCGCAGCCCATGCTTTGGCAATCGCCATGCCTTCGCCTTTCGGGTCGTTTTCCGGGTGTACCGCGATAAGCGTCGGTACGCCGAAACCGCGTTTGTACTCTTCACGCACTTCGGTGCCCGGGCACTTCGGCGCCACCATCACCACGGTGATGTCTTTACGGATCTGCTCGCCCACTTCCACGATGTTGAAGCCGTGGGAGTAACCCAGCGCTGCGCCGTCTTTCATCAGCGGCTGTACGGAGCGCACAACGTCTGAGTGCTGTTTGTCCGGCGTCAGGTTAACCACCAGGTCGGCCTGCGGGATCAGCTCTTCATAAGTGCCGACTTTGAAGCCGTTTTCAGTCGCTTTACGCCAGGAGGCGCGCTTCTCAGCGATCGCTTCTTTACGCAGCGCATAGGAGATATCCAGGCCGGAGTCACGCATGTTCAGACCCTGGTTCAGGCCCTGCGCGCCGCAGCCGACGATGACCACTTTTTTACCCTGAAGGTAGCTTGCGCCATCGGCGAATTCGTCGCGCGCCATAAAGCGGCATTTGCCCAGCTGTGCCAGCTGCTGGCGCAGGTTCAGTGTATTAAAGTAGTTAGCCATGTCTGTAACTCCGTGATGTTGTGTCGTGCTTATTGTTCGGTTCGCTTTTGCGAGAATGAACTTACTATATGACAGGAATTTTATTGCGGAAATTGATATATTCACAACGTCACGTTGCATTTTATGAAATACAAAACCGGGGAGTACGCGCCGTGGATTTACGCGATCTGAAAACCTTTCTGCATCTGGCGGAAAGCCGCCATTTTGGCCGCAGCGCGCGGGCCATGCACGTCAGCCCGTCGACGCTTTCGCGCCAGATCCAACGCCTGGAAGAGGACCTCGGCCAGCCGCTGTTCGTGCGAGATAATCGCACGGTGACCCTTACCGAAGCCGGGGAAGAGTTACGTACCTTTGCCCAACAGACTTTATTGCAGTATCAGCAGCTTCGTCACGTCATCGATCAGCAGGGCCCTTCGCTCTCCGGCGAGCTGCACATCTTCTGCTCTGTCACCGCCGCCTATAGCCATCTGCCGCCGATCCTCGACCGCTTTCGCGCCGCGCACCCCTCGGTGGAGATCAAGCTCTCGACCGGCGACGCCGCCGACGCTATGGAGAAGGTCGTCACCGGCGAAGCCGACCTGGCGATTGCCGGTAAGCCGGAGACTCTGCCAGGGTCGGTGGCGTTTTCGATGCTGGAGAACCTCGCCGTGGTGTTAATTGCCCCGGCCCTTCCCTGCCCGGTGCGCAACCAGGTGACCGTCGAGCGCCCCGACTGGTCGACAGTGCCCTTTATCATGGCCGACCAGGGGCCGGTACGTCGGCGCATCGAGCTGTGGTTTCGGCGGCATAAAATCAGCAATCCGTCAATCTACGCCACCGTCGGCGGGCACGAAGCGATGGTGTCGATGGTCGCCCTGGGATGCGGCGTGGCGCTGCTGCCGGAAGTGGTGCTGGAGAACAGTCCGGAGCCGGTACGCAACAGGGTGATGATCCTGGAGCGCAGCGATGAGCAAACGCCGTTTGAGCTGGGTGTTTGCGCACAAAAAAAGCGGCTGCATGAGCCGCTTATTGATGCTTTCTGGAAAATTCTTCCCAACCACTAACCCGCGAGGAAAAAGCGGAATGCCGGGTTATGCGTTTCGTCGTGGCACTCATAGCCCAGCTCATTGAGACGAGTTTCAAAGTCCGGCTCGTGCTCGCCCAACTCGAAGGCCGCCAGTACCCGACCATAGTCAGTGCCGTGGCTGCGGTAGTGGAACAGTGAAATATTCCAGTGGGTGCCAAGGGTATGCAGGAATTTCAGCAGCGCCCCCGGCGATTCCGGAAACTCGAAGCTGAACAGCCGCTCCTGCAGCGCTTTTGACGGCCGGCCGCCGACCATATAGCGCACATGCAGCTTAGCCATCTCATCATCAGAGAGATCCACCACGCTGTAGCCGCCGTCGTTCAGTAACTGGAGGATCTCTTTGCGCTCTTCCAGGCCACGACTCAGGCGTACCCCGACAAAAATACAGGCGTCTTTGGCATCGGCAAAGCGGTAGTTGAACTCCGTCACCGAGCGGCCCCCCAGTAGCTGGCAAAACTTCAAAAAGCTACCTTTCTCTTCCGGGATCGTCACCGCCAGCAGCGCTTCGCGCTGTTCCCCGAGCTCGCAGCGCTCGGACACGTAGCGCAGGCCGTGGAAGTTGACGTTGGCCCCGGACAGAATATGAGCCAGACGCTCGCCGCGGATGTTATGCTGGGCGATATACTTTTTCATCCCCGCCAGCGCCAGCGCGCCGGAAGGCTCCGCCACCGCCCGCACATCTTCGAACAGATCCTTCATCGCCGCGCAGATAGCATCGCTATCGACGGTGATGATATCGTCCAGATACTCCTGGCATAAACGGAACGTTTCATCGCCGATGCGTTTGACCGCCACGCCTTCGGCAAACAAGCCGACGCGCGGCAGATCCACCGGATGGCCTGCGTCCAGCGCCGCCTTCAGGCAAGCAGAATCTTCCGCCTCCACCGCGATCACTTTGATCTGCGGCATCAGCTGCTTGATCAGCACCGCCACGCCCGCTGCCAGACCGCCGCCGCCCACCGGGACGAATACGCGGTCAATATGGGCATCCTGCTGCAGCAGCTCCAGCGCCAGGGTTCCCTGTCCGGCGATGACCATTGGGTGATCGAACGGCGGCACCCAGGTAAAACCCTGCTGTTGCGCCAGCTCAATCGCTCTCGCCTTCGCTTCGTCAAAGTTGGCGCCGTGCAGCAGCACTTCGCCGCCAAAGCCGCGAACGGCATCGACTTTGATATCGGCGGTCGCTACCGGCATCACGATCAGCGCCTTAACGCCCAGCCGCGATGCGGAAAACGCCACGCCCTGGGCATGGTTGCCCGCCGAAGCGGTGATCACCCCGTGGGATTTCTGTTCGGCAGTCAGGCTGGACATCATCGCGTAAGCGCCGCGCAGCTTAAAGCTGTGTACCGGCTGGCGATCTTCACGCTTCACCAGAATAACGTTATCCAGCCGCGACGAGAGCTTATCCATTTTTTGCAGCGGCGTTTTCTGCACCGCTTCATAAACCGGCGCGCGCAGCACTGCTCGCAGGTACTCGGCGCCCTCAGGGGCGCCGGACAAGGGTTGTGAATCCGCCATGATTAGCCACCCAGCTTGGATTTATCGCGTACCGCGCCTTTGTCGGCGCTGGTCGCCAGGCTGGCGTAGGCGCGAAGAGCAAAGGAGACCTGACGCTGGCGATTCTTCGGCGTCCACGCCTGGTCGCCACGCGCTTCCTGGGCTTCACGACGCGCCGCAATTTCCGCATCGCTCAGCTGCAGCTGGATGCTGCGGTTCGGAATATCAATCGCGATCATGTCGCCATCTTCAATGAGCGCAATGTTGCCGCCGCTCGCCGCTTCCGGAGAGACGTGACCGATAGAGAGCCCTGAGGTGCCGCCGGAGAAACGGCCATCGGTGATCAGCGCGCACGCTTTGCCCAGCCCCATCGACTTCAGGAAGCTGGTGGGGTAAAGCATCTCCTGCATCCCCGGCCCGCCTTTCGGCCCTTCGTAGCGGATCACCACGACGTCGCCTTCCACGACTTTACCGCCGAGGATGGCCTCAACCGCATCGTCCTGGCTCTCATATACTTTCGCCGGACCGGTAAATTTCAGGATGCTGTCGTCCACGCCGGCGGTTTTCACGATACAACCGTTTTCTGCGAAATTGCCGTACAGCACCGCCAGGCCGCCGTCCTTGCTGTAAGCGTGTTCCAGAGAACGGATACAGCCTTCGGCGCGATCGTCATCCAGGGTATCCCAGCGGCAGTCTTGCGAGAACGCCTGGGTGGTACGGATGCCCGCCGGGCCGGCGCGGAACATTTTTTTCACCGCGTCGTCCTGGGTCACCATCACATCGTACTGTTCCAGGGTCTGCGGCAGCGTCAGGCCAAGGACGTTTTTGACTTCGCGATTCAGCAGCCCGGCGCGGTCCAGCTCGCCCAGAATGCCCAGCACGCCGCCGGCGCGATGCACATCTTCCATATGGTATTTCTGCGTGCTCGGCGCCACCTTACACAGCTGCGGCACTTTGCGGGAGAGCTTATCGATATCGCTCATGGTGAAGTCGATTTCAGCTTCCTGCGCCGCCGCCAGCAGGTGCAGAACGGTATTGGTGGAGCCGCCCATGGCGATATCCAGCGTCATAGCGTTCTCAAAGGCCGCCTTGCTGGCGATATTGCGCGGCAGCGCGGAAGCGTCATCCTGCTCGTAATAGCGTTTGGTCAGCTCCACGATACGTTTCCCGGCGTTTAGGAACAGCTCCTTACGATCGGCGTGGGTCGCCAGCAGAGAGCCGTTGCCCGGCTGTGACAGGCCCAGCGCTTCGGTCAGGCAGTTCATGGAGTTCGCCGTGAACATCCCGGAACAGGAGCCGCAGGTCGGGCAGGCGGAGCGTTCCACCTGATTACTCTGCTCGTCGGACACTTTCGGATCCGCCCCCTGAATCATCGCATCCACCAGGTCAAGCTTGATGATTTTATCTGACAGCTTGGTCTTCCCGGCTTCCATCGGGCCGCCGGAAACAAAGATCACCGGAATATTCAAACGCAGGGAGGCCATCAGCATCCCCGGGGTGATTTTGTCGCAGTTGGAGATACAAACCATGGCATCAGCGCAGTGGGCGTTAACCATATACTCCACCGAGTCGGCGATCAGCTCGCGGGATGGCAGTGAATAGAGCATACCCCCGTGGCCCATAGCGATCCCATCATCCACTGCGATGGTGTTGAATTCTTTGGCCACGCCACCGGCGGCTTCAATCTGCTCGGAAACCAGTTTGCCGAGATCGCGCAGGTGCACGTGCCCGGGGACAAACTGGGTAAAGGAGTTAACGACGGCGATAATCGGTTTGCCGAAATCGGCATCGGTCATTCCGGTTGCGCGCCACAACGCGCGGGCGCCCGCCATATTGCGGCCATGTGTGGTGGTGGCGGAACGGTACTTAGGCATGCTCTTTTTACTCCCATCTGTGTTTATTAAATGGGACGGTGCGTGCCGTCCCATTTTTAATTACTTACTTACCGGATCCAACCAGCCCCATTTATCTTCTGTTTCACCGGTGAAGAGGCCAAAGAAGGCTTCCTGAATGCGTTTGGTTACCGGACCGCGACGGCCTGCGCCGACCTGGATGCCGTCCACGCTGCGTACCGGGGTGATTTCCGCCGCAGTGCCGGACATGAAGACTTCATCCGCCAGATACAGGGATTCACGGGACAACACCTGCTCGCGGACTTCGATACCAAGATCTTTCGCCAGCTTGATAATGGCGTCGCGGGTAATGCCCGGCAGCGCGGAAGAGGTAAACGGCGGGGTGAACAGTACACCGTCCTTCACTTCAAACAGGTTTTCCCCTGCGCCTTCGGAGATATAGCCGTTAACATCGAGGGCGATACCTTCCTGATAGCCATGGCGACGCGCTTCACTGCCAACCAGCAGCGAGGAAAGATAATTACCACCGGCTTTCGCTGCCGTCGGGATAGTGTTCGGCGCCGCGCGGTTCCAGGAAGAGACCATTGCATCGATCCCCTGCTCAAGCGCTTCTGCGCCGAGGTAGGCTCCCCATGGGAACGCCGCGATGATCACGTCAGTGTTGTAACCCGCAGGCGGGTTTACCCCCATGCCGACATCGCCAACAAACACCAGCGGACGGATATAAGCGCTGGTCAGATTATTGGTTCGAATGACTTCGCGGCAGGCTTCCATCAGTTCGTCGACGCTCTGGGAGACCGGGAAACGATAAATTTTGGCTGAATCATGCAGACGCTGCATATGTTCGCGATGACGGAACACCACCGGGCCTTTGTGCGAGTCGTAGCAACGGATCCCCTCGAATACCGAGGTACCGTAGTGCAGCGCATGGGACATCACATGAACTTTCGCTTCGCCCCACGGAACCATCTCGCCATTGAACCAAATGTAATCAGCTTTTTTCGTCGTCATTTTTCTTCCTTTGCGCTCAGGCGCGGATTTGTTGTGATGTGGGTTGCTGGATCTCGACGCAGGCAACGTCGACCAGTTTGCTTAATTGACTAAACAGTAATTCGACGGGCCGCGGGCTGGCAACGGTCAATTCGATATTTATGTTCTGTGCGTCCGGCGCGGTTTCCATGTTCATTGCGCAGATGTGGAAACCCCGGTGGCGGACAACGCGCAGCACGCGCTCTAAGGTTTCCGGGTTGAAACGTGCCTGTAAAGCGACCTGATGTTGCATCATGATAATTTCTCCAGCATTTCAGAGTTACTGGCGCCGGGCGGCACCAACGGCCAGACATTCTCAAGTTCGTCGATTGAGACATGAAGCAGGTATGGCCCCTGGCTCGAAAGCATGGTGTCGAGTGCCGCTTCAACCTGGTCTTTACGGGTGATGTGTTGGCCAGGAATACCGAAGGCGCTGGCCAGCGTGAGGAAATCAGGGTTATCAGTCAGAGTGGTTTCGCTATAACGTTCCTGGAAAAACAGCTGCTGCCATTGTCGAACCATCCCTAACCGCTGGTTGTCGAGTAACACGATCTTCAGCGGTAACTGCTTGCGTTTAACGGTGCCCAGCTCCTGTACATTCATCATGAAGGAGCCGTCACCGGAGATACAGATCACCGTATCGTTAGGGCGCGCCACCTGGGCGCCAACGGCGGCCGGCAGGCCAAAGCCCATGGTGCCTAAGCCGCTGGAGGTGATAAAGTTTTCCGGGCGGGTATAGGTCATATGCTGAGCCGACCACATCTGGTGCTGGCCAACGTCGGTGGTCACCACGCTGTCCGCCGGCTTGCGGTCGGAAAGCTGCTTCAGCAGCAGCGGCGCGTAGATTGCCTCACCGGGATGATCGTAACGCCAGGCATGCTCGGCACGCAGTGCGGCACTCCGCTCGCGCCAGCCATCGATAGCTAACGGCTGCTGCAGCGCCGGCAGCAGGCAGTTCAGATCGCCTGTCAGACCGATATGCGCCTGACGCAGCTTGTTCAGCTCCGCCGGATCGATGTCCATGTGGATCACTTTGGCATGCGGTGCGAAGGTATTGAGCTTACCGGTTACGCGATCGTCAAAGCGCGCGCCGACGGCGATCAGCAGATCGCACTCCTGTACCGCCAGGTTGGCCGCCTTAGTGCCGTGCATTCCCAGCATGCCGAGATAATAGGGATAATCAGCATCCACCACGCCCAGCCCTTTCAGGGTGCAGGTTGCCGGCATCCTGGTCACCGCCAGGAATTCGCGCAAAGCCGGTACCGCCTGCGCCATGCCGACCCCGCCGCCAACATACAGCATCGGTTGCTGCGATTGGGCCAGCATCTGCAGAGCCTGCGCCACTTCCGCCTGCGGAAATGCCATCTCATCGGCGACGGTAGAGAAATGGGGATCGAGGTCGCCCTGCGCCATCTGAATATCCTTAGGGATATCAACCAGCACCGGACCTGGACGGCCTGAGTTTGCCACCTGGAAAGCCTCAGCAATAACCCGCGGCAGTTCGTCCAGAGACTGCACAAGGAAACTGTGCTTAGTACAGGCCAGTGACAAACCGAGAACGTCTACTTCCTGGAACGCATCCGTGCCGATGAAGGGTGCGGCCACCTGGCCGGTGATAGCTACGATGGGAATAGAGTCAAGCAGGGCGTCCGCCAGGCCGGTGATCAGATTGGTCGCGCCCGGGCCGGACGTCGCGATACACACCCCGGTTTTACCGGTTGCTCGCGCATAACCAATGGCCGCCATGGCTGCCCCTTGCTCATGCCGGCACAGCAGGTGCTCCACGCCGCCGTCATACAGTGCATCGTAAACCGGCATAATTGCGCCACCCGGATAGCCAAAAACTGTGTCGACTCCCTGTGTCCGCAAAGCATGTACCACCCACTGCGCGCCATTCATAGTTAGTTCCCCGTCATAAATCTGGAGAAACAGAATTTTATGCTAAAAGTCATCATCTGCTCCTCGCTTAGGTTATTTCAGTTATAAAAAAACCCCCGGACCTTTCGGTGCGGGGGTCTTAGTTCGTTAAGGCTTGATTTCTAAGCCTTTCCTCGTCCAAGTGCAGCCCCGCACGGTGGGATAATAATCACCACCACGCTAATCACGACCAGGCTAATCACTCGTAGAAGGGCTGTCATTTTCTATACTTTCTGGCTTCTTGTTCGAAGGAATACCTAAAGAGTTACCACAGACATCACATAAAGCACAAGATTTTTTTATATCTTCGTTGCTGATCAGCCTAACGGTTTCAATAAAAATAATTGTTTTATATGAAAAAAATCAAAAATGAAAAAAATTCAGTTTTCTCACCCCTGCCGCGCTCTTCGGCGCCCTCTTTGCCAACATAGCTCTGTTTTGCGATCAAACGTCCATTTTCGGCTAAATGTAACGATATGCCGCGAAAAGTATGGATACGCAGTTCTAAATTCGCACTTTTTCCGTTCTCGCTTTACGTCATGCCAACCATAATTCTTCTCTGTCCAGGAGGTTTTATGTCGCTCGCTATCGTCTATACTCGCGCGGCGCTCGGTATCGAAGCGCCATTGATTACCGTTGAGGTTCATCTCAGCAACGGTCTTCCTGGTCTAACTATGGTCGGGCTGCCGGAAACCACCGTGAAAGAGGCCCGCGACCGGGTCCGCAGCGCCCTGATCAACAGCGGCTACGCTTTTCCTGCGAAGAAGATAACCATTAACCTGGCGCCAGCGGATCTGCCCAAAGAAGGCGGACGATACGATCTGCCCATCGCTCTCGCGCTTCTCGTTGCCTCAGAGCAGCTCAACACGACGCGACTGAATCAATATGAGTTTGTGGGCGAACTCGCCCTTACAGGTGGGTTACGAGGCGTTCCAGGGGCAATCCCCAGCGCAATGGAGGCCATCAAAGCCGGCCGGCGCATTGTCGTCTCCTCTGACAATGCGGCGGAGGTCGGCCTGATCGGCGGCAGCGATTGTCTGGTCGCCGACCATCTGCAGGAGGTTTGCGCATTTCTTGCGGGGCAGACATCGCTTTCGCCGCCTCTCGCCGAGGCGCCTGCTCGGGATGAACGCTACGAAGATCTGCTCGATGTTATCGGCCAGCAGCAGGGCAAACGAGCGCTGGAGATTGTGGCCGCCGGTGGTCACAACCTGCTCCTGATAGGCCCGCCCGGGACCGGGAAAACCATGCTAGCCAGCCGACTCCCCGGTCTCCTGCCGCCATTAAGCAATCAGGAAGCGCTGGAGAGCGCGGCCATACAGAGTCTGGTCAACCTCCACACCGCAAAGACGCGGTGGCGTCAGAGGCCGTTCCGCGCCCCCCACCATAGCGCCTCGCTGGCAGCGATGGTGGGCGGCGGCTCGATACCGGTCCCCGGTGAGATTTCCCTTGCCCATAATGGCGTGCTGTTTCTTGATGAACTGCCGGAGTTTGAGCGGCGGGTACTGGATGCGCTACGCGAACCCATTGAGTCAGGCAAGATCCACATATCACGCTCGCGCGCCAAAATTGACTATCCGGCGCGCTTTCAGCTTATTGCAGCGATGAATCCAAGCCCGACAGGACATTATCAGGGTAAACATAATCGTGCATCGCCGGAGCAGACATTGCGCTACCTTGGACGCCTGTCAGGCCCCTTCCTCGACCGCTTCGATCTTTCCTTAGAGATCCCATTGCCGCCGCCAGGAATACTGAGTCAGGGCTCGCAGGGTGAAGAATCGAGCGCAACGGTCCGGCAGCGGGTGCTGGCGGCGCGTGAACGACAAATGCTCAGGCAAAATAAACTCAATGCCCATCTTGAGAATCGTGAAATGAAGAACTGCTGTCGCTTAAGGCGGGAGGATGCTGTCTGGCTGGAACAGACGCTAACGCAGCTGGGGCTTTCTATTCGCGCCTGGCAGCGTCTGTTAAAGGTTGCGAGAACCATTGCCGATCTGGCAGAGGTTGAAGAGATTGAACGCTGTCATTTGCAGGAGGCGCTCAGCTATCGGGCAATTGATCGGATGCTCAACCATCTGCAGAAAATGATGGCGTAAAAAAAGGGCTTACGCCCTTTTTTCTTAGTCATCGCTTTCGGTGTAATCGTCAGCGCCTTCCATCTGCGGTTTGCCGCCGGACAGAGTATGGAAACGCTTCGGCCGCTTGATACGCGCCATATACTTAATCCATACGCGTTCTGCTTCCGTCACCGGCTCACGTTCACCACGGCACACCGAGACAAATTGTTTTTCATCTTCGGTAACAGGTTCGCGCTTACCCAGTTCCAGTTCGTTAAAGGCATAACCATGACGTTCCAGCAGTTGCGCCTCTTTGATGGTGAAATCACCGTGACGGGAGAACCCGCGTGGATAATTTTTATTGTCGAAAAAACGATTAGTCGTCGTAAAGCTTTCCGCCATCCTACACGCTCCTGATTCTTTGGCCGAGCTATTTATGGCGCGGAGTATTAGTTACGCTTGACAGAGCGTCAAACAAAACATTTAAATCATCACGACAAATAATTTTGTGGAGAACGGTGTGGATACGGAATTGCTCAAGACTTTCCTGGAAGTGAGTAGAACTCGTCACTTTGGGCGAGCAGCAGAGGCGCTTTACCTGACACAGTCAGCAGTCAGCTTTCGTATTCGTCAGCTGGAAAATCAACTTGGTGTGAATCTGTTCACCCGTCATCGTAATAACATCCGCCTGACGACCGCCGGCGAAAAGCTCCTCCCCTATGCCGAAACGCTCATGAATACCTGGCAGGCTGCGCGCAAGGAGGTGGCACACTCTTCGCGACATAATGAATTCTCCATTGGGGCCAGCGCCTCCCTGTGGGAATGTATGCTTAACAGCTGGCTCGGTACCCTCTACAGCGCACCTTACAATCTCCAGTTTGAAGCCCGTATCGCGCAGCGGCAGTCGTTGGTTAAACAGCTTCACGAACGCCAGTTGGATCTGCTGATCACCACCGAATCGCCGAAGATGGATGAATTAAGCAGCCAGCTGTTGGGTAATTTTACTCTTGCCCTGTATTGCGCATCGCCTGCAAAAAACAGAAATGAATTGAATTACTTGCGCCTTGAATGGGGGCCTGATTTTCAGCAAAACGAAGTTGGACTGATAGGAAGCGATGATGTTCCGCTGCTCACTACCTCTTCAGCTGAACTGATCTATCAGCAATTATCGCGCCTGAACGGCTGCTGTTGGCTACCTGTTCGCTGGGCGAAAGAGAAGCATGGGTTACATACGGTCATGGACAGCGCTACGTTATCCCGTCCACTTTATGCGATCTGGTTACAAAATAGCGATAAGCAGGCGCAGATCCATGAGATCCTGAAAAACCCTATTCTGGAATAAACGCTACTCTCCATGGACGGAGATCAGCAAGGTATTTTCGTAGGGGATATTGCCAATGGAGATTAGAGATAAAAAAAATCCTTTGCCTGAGCAAAGGATTCTTATAAATGGCAGGGGCGGAGAGACTCGAACTCCCAACACCCGGTTTTGGAGACCGGTGCTCTACCAATTGAACTACGCCCCTAAAATTTTCTTACCACTAAGCCTGCTATTTGAGCAGGCTTAATGTTAAATAAGTGGCGGAACGGACGGGACTCGAACCCGCGACCCCCTGCGTGACAGGCAGGTATTCTAACCGACTGAACTACCGCTCCACCGAATTTCTTCGCTTTATTACCACCGGTTGTCACCCCGGCTTACTGCAATTTGATGCCTGGCAGTTCCCTACTCTCACATGGGGAGACCCCACACTACCATCGGCGCTACGGCGTTTCACTTCTGAGTTCGGCATGGGGTCAGGTGGGACCACCGCGCTAGTGCCGCCAGGCAAATTCTTTGTGCTCAGTATGCAATTCTTTATATTGCGTACTCAACTCTGAATCTAAGCTGAAAATCTTCTCTCAAATCCGCCAAAACATCTTCGGCGTTGTAAGGTTAAGCCTCACGGTTCATTAGTACCGGTTAGCTCAACGCATCGCTGCGCTTACACACCCGGCCTATCAACGTCGTCGTCTTCAACGTTCCTTCAGGAGACTTAAAGTCTCAGGGAGAACTCATCTCGGGGCAAGTTTCGTGCTTAGATGCTTTCAGCACTTATCTCTTCCGCATTTAGCTACCGGGCAGTGCCATTGGCATGACAACCCGAACACCAGTGATGCGTCCACTCCGGTCCTCTCGTACTAGGAGCAGCCCCCCTCAATTCTCCAGCGCCCACGGCAGATAGGGACCGAACTGTCTCACGACGTTCTAAACCCAGCTCGCGTACCACTTTAAATGGCGAACAGCCATACCCTTGGGACCTACTTCAGCCCCAGGATGTGATGAGCCGACATCGAGGTGCCAAACACCGCCGTCGATATGAACTCTTGGGCGGTATCAGCCTGTTATCCCCGGAGTACCTTTTATCCGTTGAGCGATGGCCCTTCCATTCAGAACCACCGGATCACTATGACCTGCTTTCGCACCTGCTCGCGCCGTCACGCTCGCAGTCAAGCTAGCTTATGCCATTGCACTAACCTCCTGATGTCCGACCAGGATTAGCTAACCTTCGTGCTCCTCCGTTACGCTTTGGGAGGAGACCGCCCCAGTCAAACTACCCACCAGACACTGTCCGCAACCCCGGTAAGGGGCCAACGTTAGAACATCAAACATTAAAGGGTGGTATTTCAAGGTTGGCTCCACGCAGACTGGCGTCCACGCTTCAAAGCCTCCCACCTATCCTACACATCAAGGCTCAATGTTCAGTGTCAAGCTATAGTAAAGGTTCACGGGGTCTTTCCGTCTTGCCGCGGGTACACTGCATCTTCACAGCGAGTTCAATTTCACTGAGTCTCGGGTGGAGACAGCCTGGCCATCATTACGCCATTCGTGCAGGTCGGAACTTACCCGACAAGGAATTTCGCTACCTTAGGACCGTTATAGTTACGGCCGCCGTTTACCGGGGCTTCGATCAAGAGCTTCTCCTTACGGATAACCCCATCAATTAACCTTCCGGCACCGGGCAGGCGTCACACCGTATACGTCCACTTTCGTGTTTGCACAGTGCTGTGTTTTTAATAAACAGTTGCAGCCAGCTGGTATCTTCGACTGGTCTCAGCTCCATCCGCAGGGACTTCACCTACACACCAGCGTGCCTTCTCCCGAAGTTACGGCACCATTTTGCCTAGTTCCTTCACCCGAGTTCTCTCAAGCGCCTTGGTATTCTCTACCTGACCACCTGTGTCGGTTTGGGGTACGATTTAATGTTACCTGATGCTTAGAGGCTTTTCCTGGAAGCAGGGCATTTGTTACTTCAGCACCGTAGTGCCTCGTCATCACACCTCAGCCTTGATTATCCGGATTTGCCTGGACAATCAGCCTACATGCTTAAACCGGGACAACCGTCGCCCGGCTAACATAGCCTTCTCCGTCCCCCCTTCGCAGTAACACCAAGTACAGGAATATTAACCTGTTTCCCATCGACTACGCCTTTCGGCCTCGCCTTAGGGGTCGACTCACCCTGCCCCGATTAACGTTGGACAGGAACCCTTGGTCTTCCGGCGAGCGGGCTTTTCACCCGCTTTATCGTTACTTATGTCAGCATTCGCACTTCTGATACCTCCAGCATGCCTCACAGCACACCTTCGCAGGCTTACAGAACGCTCCCCTACCCAACAACACATAGTGTCGCTGCCGCAGCTTCGGTGCATGGTTTAGCCCCGTTACATCTTCCGCGCAGGCCGACTCGACCAGTGAGCTATTACGCTTTCTTTAAATGATGGCTGCTTCTAAGCCAACATCCTGGCTGTCTGTGCCTTCCCACATCGTTTCCCACTTAACCATGACTTTGGGACCTTAGCTGGCGGTCTGGGTTGTTTCCCTCTTCACGACGGACGTTAGCACCCGCCGTGTGTCTCCCGTGATAACATTCTTCGGTATTCGTAGTTTGCATCGGGTTGGTAAGTCGGGATGACCCCCTAGCCGAAACAGTGCTCTACCCCCGAAGATGAATTCACGAGGCGCTACCTAAATAGCTTTCGGGGAGAACCAGCTATCTCCCGGTTTGATTGGCCTTTCACCCCCAGCCACAAGTCATCCGCTAATTTTTCAACATTAGTCGGTTCGGTCCTCCAGTTAGTGTTACCCAACCTTCAACCTGCCCATGGCTAGATCACCGGGTTTCGGGTCTATACCCTGCAACTTAACGCCCAGTTAAGACTCGGTTTCCCTGCGGCTCCCCTATACGGTTAACCTTGCTACAGAATATAAGTCGCTGACCCATTATACAAAAGGTACGCAGTCACACCCGAAGGTGCTCCCACTGCTTGTACGTACACGGTTTCAGGTTCTTTTTCACTCCCCTCGCCGGGGTTCTTTTCGCCTTTCCCTCACGGTACTGGTTCACTATCGGTCAGTCAGGAGTATTTAGCCTTGGAGGATGGTCCCCCCATATTCAGACAGGATACCACGTGTCCCGCCCTACTCTTCGAGTTCACAACCTGTGCATTTTGGTGTACGGGACTATCACCCTGTACCGTCGGACTTTCCAGACCGTTCCACTAACACACAAGCTGATTCAGACTCTGGGCTGCTCCCCGTTCGCTCGCCGCTACTGGGGGAATCTCGGTTGATTTCTTTTCCTCGGGGTACTTAGATGTTTCAGTTCCCCCGGTTCGCCTCGTTAACCTATGTATTCAGTTAACGATAGTGTGACGAATCACACTGGGTTTCCCCATTCGGACATCGCCGGCTATAACGGTTCATATCACCTTACCGACGCTTTTCGCAGATTAGCACGTCCTTCATCGCCTCTGACTGCCAGGGCATCCACCGTGTACGCTTAGTCGCTTAACCTCACAACCCGAAGATGTTTCACTTCTGATTGCGAAAATTTGAGAGACTCGAACACACATTAACTGTGTATCGTTTCAATTTTCAGCTTGATCCAGATTTTTAAAGAGCAAAACTTCGCAGTGCACCTTTTCAGGTTCACTCTGAAGTTTTCTTGTGTTCGCAGTAAAGATGGTGGAGCTATGCGGGATCGAACCGCAGACCTCCTGCGTGCAAAGCAGGCGCTCTCCCAGCTGAGCTATAGCCCCATCGTTTGCAACCTCTTCAAATTTGCTTCGCAAATTTGGTAGGCCTGAGTGGACTTGAACCACCGACCTCACCCTTATCAGGGGTGCGCTCTAACCACCTGAGCTACAAGCCTGTAGAGGTTTTTACTGCTGTTTTTCATCAGACAATCTGTGTGAGCACTGCAAAGGCAGGTTCTTTAAGGTAAGGAGGTGATCCAACCGCAGGTTCCCCTACGGTTACCTTGTTACGACTTCACCCCAGTCATGAATCACAAAGTGGTAAGCGCCCTCCCGAAGGTTAAGCTACCTACTTCTTTTGCAACCCACTCCCATGGTGTGACGGGCGGTGTGTACAAGGCCCGGGAACGTATTCACCGTAGCATTCTGATCTACGATTACTAGCGATTCCGACTTCATGGAGTCGAGTTGCAGACTCCAATCCGGACTACGACATACTTTATGAGGTCCGCTTGCTCTCGCGAGGTCGCTTCTCTTTGTATATGCCATTGTAGCACGTGTGTAGCCCTGGTCGTAAGGGCCATGATGACTTGACGTCATCCCCACCTTCCTCCAGTTTATCACTGGCAGTCTCCTTTGAGTTCCCGGCCGGACCGCTGGCAACAAAGGATAAGGGTTGCGCTCGTTGCGGGACTTAACCCAACATTTCACAACACGAGCTGACGACAGCCATGCAGCACCTGTCTCACAGTTCCCGAAGGCACCAATCCATCTCTGGAAAGTTCTGTGGATGTCAAGACCAGGTAAGGTTCTTCGCGTTGCATCGAATTAAACCACATGCTCCACCGCTTGTGCGGGCCCCCGTCAATTCATTTGAGTTTTAACCTTGCGGCCGTACTCCCCAGGCGGTCGATTTAACGCGTTAGCTCCGGAAGCCACGCCTCAAGGGCACAACCTCCAAATCGACATCGTTTACGGCGTGGACTACCAGGGTATCTAATCCTGTTTGCTCCCCACGCTTTCGCACCTGAGCGTCAGTCTTTGTCCAGGGGGCCGCCTTCGCCACCGGTATTCCTCCAGATCTCTACGCATTTCACCGCTACACCTGGAATTCTACCCCCCTCTACAAGACTCTAGCCTGCCAGTTTCGAATGCAGTTCCCAGGTTGAGCCCGGGGATTTCACATCCGACTTGACAGACCGCCTGCGTGCGCTTTACGCCCAGTAATTCCGATTAACGCTTGCACCCTCCGTATTACCGCGGCTGCTGGCACGGAGTTAGCCGGTGCTTCTTCTGCGGGTAACGTCAATCGCCAAGGTTATTAACCTTAACGCCTTCCTCCCCGCTGAAAGTGCTTTACAACCCGAAGGCCTTCTTCACACACGCGGCATGGCTGCATCAGGCTTGCGCCCATTGTGCAATATTCCCCACTGCTGCCTCCCGTAGGAGTCTGGACCGTGTCTCAGTTCCAGTGTGGCTGGTCATCCTCTCAGACCAGCTAGGGATCGTCGCCTAGGTGAGCCGTTACCCCACCTACTAGCTAATCCCATCTGGGCACATCTGATGGCATGAGGCCCGAAGGTCCCCCACTTTGGTCTTACGACATTATGCGGTATTAGCTACCGTTTCCAGTAGTTATCCCCCTCCATCAGGCAGTTTCCCAGACATTACTCACCCGTCCGCCGCTCGTCACCCGAGAGCAAGCTCTCTGTGCTACCGCTCGACTTGCATGTGTTAGGCCTGCCGCCAGCGTTCAATCTGAGCCATGATCAAACTCTTCAATTTAAGTTTGATGCTCAAAGAATTAAACTTCGTAATGAATTACGTGTTCACTCTTGAGACTTGGTATTCATTTTTCGTCCGAGGACGTTAAGAATCCATGTCACTTTGAGTGCCCACACAGATTGTCTGATAAATTGTTAAAGAGCAGTTGCAACGCGGCTTTCAGCTCACCGTTGCGAGGTCCCGTATAATACGTTTTCCTCATTCAGAGTCAAGCCCTTATTTTGCTTTTCTCTGTCAGTTTTTAGCGCTGAACTTCACCGCTAAAACCCTGCTGACCCGGCGGCTTGCTTGCCGTTGTTCCGTGTCAGTGGAGGCGCATTATAGGGAGTTCTGAGACGTTGACAAGCCCTGTTTTCAAAAAATTATTCAACCGTCTCTTTTTTGTGCAAAACGCCCTTAGAGCGGTAATTTTTCCAGCGTCGAGAAGCCATAGCGACGCAGAACGGGTAAAAGCTGTTCTGTTTCTGCCGTCAGCGCCATGCAGAATGCCTTATTCTCGTCGCTGGACTTCGCATCCGGCGCTTCATGCTCTAACAGCCAGGCGGTGCGACGGGCAATCGCCGCGCCGGAATCGATCAGCCGTGTGCCTTCCGGCAGAACGCGCTGCAGCTCCTCCTGTAAAAGAGGAAAGTGGGTGCAGCCCAGCACCACCGTATCCGGCGGCTCCTGCATCCGCAGCCATGGGCGCAGGATACGGCGCAGCTCTTCTAACGGCACAGGCTCGCCGTGCAGCTTCGCTTCCGCCAGCTCCACCAGCTCCGCCGACCCCAGCATTTCAATCCGACATTCATTGGCAAAGCGGTCGATCAGCTCACGGGTATAAGGACGCTTTACGGTACCGCGCGTCGCCAGCAGGCCAACAATGCCGTTCGCCGTTAAACGGGCGGCGGGCTTGATCGCCGGCACCACGCCAACGACGGGGAAAGCGAACTTTTCACGCAGGGCAGGCAGGGAGACGGTACTGGCGGTATTGCAGGCGATCACCGCCAGCGCCAGGGGATAACGCTGCTGGACAGCGGTGACGATTTCCACAACGCGCTCAACGATAAACTCCTCGCTCTTCTCGCCATAGGGGAAGGCAACGTTATCGAAAGCATAGATGTAATGCAGATTCGGCAGCAGCTGCCGAATCTCATTATAAACCGACAACCCACCGACGCCGGAATCAAACACCAGCACGGTGGGACGTGGATCAGAAGGTGTAGCTGCCAGACAAGGTGTATTCCCGTCCTGCAGATTGGTAGCCATAAACTGTCTCGTAATCTTTATCGAACAGGTTGGCTATTTTACCACGAACTGTCAGGTGTGAGGTGACGGGATACGATAAACCGACATCCCAGAGGCTCAACCCACCCATATTGACGGTACGCGAGTTGTCGTAGTCATAATCGTAACGCTTGCCGATGTAGTGATACGTCACATCCCACCCCAGATCGTAGACCTGGCCGTTCAGCTCGTATTTCACCTGCTGCTTCGCCCGGCGATAGAGGATCTTATTGGTTTCATCATCGCGAGGGTCAACATACTGCAGCGTCAGATGGTGCTCCACCGGCCCGGTGGTTATATTCCCCGTCCACTCCAGCCCCTTAATCGTCGCCGACTTGACGTTGTAATAGGCGTTGTTGTCGTAATCGATGAGGTTTTGAATCTCATAGCGATACGCGGAGAGGCGCCAGTCGACCGGCCCCGTTAACCCTTCAAGGCCCGCTTCCCATTGCTTCGACTCCTCTGGCTTCAGATTCGGGTTAGAGGCGATGCCAAAGCGTTCTGCGCCGTACTGCTGCCCGAGGGAGGGGGCGAGGAATCCTGTGCCGTACGAGAGCGTTGTCCGATAACCGTCGATAAATTCCCAGCCTGCGGCCGTCTGCCAGGTACCGTGCCAGCCAAACTGCTCGTCATGATCCTCACGGCCGGAAGCTTCCAGCGTCACGCTGTCAATCTGCTGCTGTCCCGTCAGATAAAGACCGGTGGTGTCACGCTTATACACGTCGGTACTGGTCGTTCCGCTGGATTTCAGCTTCTCTTGTTTCCAGTCAACGCCGCCGCTCACTGCCCCATGGCCTACCACAACATTATTTCCCCACTGGATATAGCGCTGTTCCATATCATCCAGGGTGGTGCCCGCGGCATAGCGGCCAGCGTCGCTGCTGTAGTTGTAATCTTTGATGCGCTGATAGTTAGCAATCAGCTGGGAGGAGTAAATTCCGGAGTGGTAGTGCAGACCGGTATCCCAGGATTGGGTATAGGATTGATCTTCATCGTTTCCACCTGCGTAGCCCCAGTTACCCTGGTCATAGTCAGCGTTGGCGGAATAACCATAGCCGCGGAAGAACCCCGAGAAGTTGTCATCGAACTGATGCTGTACCCCGCCCCACAGCATTTTATTGCGGTAGCCGTCGCGATCGCTGTCGCCGCTGTAAGAGGAATTCGGCTGGACGTTAAACCCTTTGGTGGTCTGATAGGCGCCAGCAGCGGTAACCAACGTATCGCCAAACCGCTTGTTAAAGGCGCCGTCATAGGACTGATAGCCGTTCGTACCCGCGCCGGCGTTGATCTGCGAACGCTCAGCGTCGGTCATGGTGATGATGTTCACCACCCCGCCGATCGCTCCGGAGCCGTACACCGCGGAGCGCGGGCCGCGGATGTATTCCACCCGCTGGACCAGTGAGATAGGGATCTGACTGATATCTACGCCGTTGGAGATCCCCGGACGCGCCATCGGCACACCGTCGATCAGCACCAGCACGTGACGAGCCTCCGTCCCCCGAACATACAGCGAAGCGCTCTGCCCCATGCCGCCGTTGCGGGCAATATCGACCCCGGGAAGACGACGCATGACATCGTTTAAATCTTTGGACTGCCAGCGGTCAATGTCATCGCGCGTCACAATGTCGGTCGGCGCCAGCACGGTATTGACCGGCTGTTGAAAACGGTTTGCTGTCACCACCAACGTATCTGAATTGCTATCCTGCGCCCAGCCGGAAAATGCCGTGACGGATAAGGCCGTCATCAGCGAAGCTTTTTTAATCATTGTAAAAGCATCCGAAACAGAAAAAGGATGCCGCAGGTTTTATCAGTTGCTCGCGACGATAAAACCCAGTGCGACGTATTCCGGCAGGTCTTCGGGCTTGGAGGCTGTTTCAAGAAATAATGACTTCCCACGGCTAGCCGCAGTGTCTGCACCGAGTGCGCTCATTTCTCACCTTCCTTACCGCTGCGCGTCAGCCCCAGATTTCCACTGGGTTCCCTTTTAACTCACAGGACCGGTAGGCGAATGCTACAATCAGAACCATATAGATGTCCAGACTGCTAATTATATTTCCCGCGGCATTCGAGGCTGGACATCCCCGGCGCTTTCCCTACAATCCCCGCGTACTTATTTTATTCAGGATACATCATGACCCCCGAACACCTTCCTACCGAACAATACGAAGCGCAGCTGGCAGAAAAAGTCGTCCGTTTGCAAACCATGATGGCGCCTTTTGCCGCGCCGGTTCCGGAAGTGTTTCGTTCGCCGGTCAGCCACTACCGTATGCGCGCCGAGTTCCGTCTGTGGCACGATGGCGACGATCTGTACCATATTATTTTCGATCAGCAGACCCGGTCGCGAATTCGCGTTGACAGCTTCCCGGCCGCCAGCGCGCTGATCAATCAGCTGATGACCGCCATGCTGGAGGGCGTACGCAACAATCCCGTGCTACGCCAGAAGCTGTTCCAGATTGACTATCTGACCACCCTCAGCAACCAGGCGGTCGTTTCGCTGCTATATCATAAAAAGCTGGACGATGCCTGGCGTGAGCAAGCGGAGGCGCTGCGTGACGCCCTGCGAGCCCAGGGGCTCAATGTGCATCTGATTGGGCGGGCGACCAAAACTAAAATCGAGCTCGATCAGGATTATATAGATGAACGCCTGCCGGTTGGCGGGCGGGAGATGATCTACCGTCAGGTGGAAAACAGCTTTACCCAACCGAACGCGGCCATGAACATTCAGATGCTGGAGTGGGCACTGGATGTCACCAAAGGGGCGACTGGCGACCTGCTGGAATTGTACTGCGGCAACGGTAACTTCTCGCTGGCGCTGGCACGTAATTTCGATCGCGTATTGGCCACCGAAATCGCCAAACCGTCGGTGGCGGCGGCGCAGTACAACATCGCCGCTAACCATATCGACAACGTGCAGATTATCCGCATGGCGGCGGAAGAGTTTACTCAGGCGATGAACGGGGTGCGGCAGTTCAACCGGCTGCAGGGTATCGATCTGCATAGCTATCAGTGCGAAACCATCTTCGTCGATCCACCGCGCAGCGGGCTGGACAGCGAGACGGAAAAAATGGTGCAGGCCTATCCGTGTATTTTGTACATTTCGTGCAACCCGGAAACGCTGTGTCGCAATCTGGAAACGCTAAGCCAGACGCACAACGTTACCCGGCTGGCGCTGTTCGACCAGTTCCCGTATACCCATCACATGGAGTGCGGCGTCCTGCTGACCCGCAAATAGGCCCAAAAAAACCGGCAACGTCATATTGCCGGTTTTTTTACCGCTTGCGGCTTACTCGGCTGCGGTATCTTTGCGGTTACGCATCTTGTAGCCGATCCAGAAGACCATCGCGACGGACAGAACGGCCGGGAAGAAGTTAGAACCGATATCCGGGTACTCCGCACGCACGACGGTGCTGTACAACAGCACCCCGAGAATAAAAAAGGCGGCGGCCAGGCCCGGTAGCCCAACGGGCATACTGCGATTCTGATAGCGCTGATGCAGACAGTAGACCGTCAGCAGCAGGGATAAAATGGGGAAGACGGAAAACGGAACTATCGAACTGAACAGCGCCGCAAAGGCGCCATTAATGGATAACCCGGCAATCAGCGCCAGCAGCAGCGTACCTTTATCTTGAACTGAGTGTTTCATTGCTCGTCCTTCACGTTATTCGGAATGATGTGACATTTTTTCTTGTTCACGGCGATACCAGTAATACGCGCCTTTCGAGATCATTCGAAGCTGCAGTACCAACCGTTCCTCCAGCTGCCGGCGCTGCTCAGGGCCGACATCCAGCGCTTCCGCGCCAGCGCTAAAAACGATGGTGACCATAGCTTCAGCCTGCGCTTCGGTAAAGGCGCGCGGCATATGGTTTTCGAGTTCTAAATAGTCGGCGAGTTCCGCAATAAAGTGCTGGATCTCGCGTGCGACGGCGGCGCGAAACGCCGCAGAAGTTCCCGAGCGCTCGCGCAGCAGCAGGCGGAAGGCGTTCGGGTTGTTACCGATAAATTCCATAAAGGTGGAGACCGAGGTGCGGATCACGCTGCCGCCTTTGGCTATCCGCTGGCGCGCCTGGCGCATCAGCTGGCGCAGCATCAGTCCGCTCTCATCGACCATCGTCAGGCCCAGCTCATCGACGTCGCGAAAATGACGATAAAAGGACGTCGGCGCGATCCCTGCTTCCCGTGCCACTTCACGCAAGCTCAGGCTGGCGAAACTCCGCTCAGCGCTAAGTTGACTGAATGCCGCTTCCACCAGCGAACGGCGGGTTTTTTCTTTTTGTTGTGCTCTTACGCCCATCACGATGTATGAATCCTTCCAATAGCCCTGCTGGCACTATACCAGAGATTAAAACTAATCGGTTTGCCCTGGATTGTGAATGATTGTTTACGAGCCGTTTCTGCTTTTATGCTGCAAAAAAGCACAACGATAATTGGGTTAAAGCGCAGCGAATGTTATCATCGTGTTTATTTTATGTATAAAACAGGTGAGTAATGCCATGTCACACTCTTGGGATTATGATGCAATAGTGATTGGTTCCGGTCCTGGCGGGGAAGGCGCCGCCATGGGACTGGTGAAACAGGGAGCACGCGTTGCCGTCATCGAGCGCTACCATAATGTCGGCGGCGGTTGCACCCACTGGGGCACCATCCCGTCGAAAGCCCTCCGCCATGCCGTCAGCCGTATTATCGAGTTTAACCAAAACCCCCTCTACAGCGACCACTCCCGCCTTCTTCGCTCTTCTTTCGCCGACATCCTTAACCATGCCGACAGCGTCATCAACCAGCAGACTCATATGCGCCAGGGATTCTATGAGCGCAACCACTGTGAAATTCTGCAGGGCAATGCCCACTTCGTGGATGAGCATACTCTGGCGCTGGAGTGCCATGACGGCACGGTCGAGACTGTGACCGCGGAGAAATTCGTTATCGCCTGTGGATCGCGCCCCTACCATCCGGCGGATGTCGATTTCCACCACCCGCGCATCTATGACAGCGATTCGATTCTCAGCCTGCAGCATGAGCCGCGCCATGTGATCATTTACGGCGCCGGGGTGATCGGTTGTGAATATGCGTCGATCTTCCGCGGCATGGAGGTGAAGGTCGATCTGATCAACACCCGCGATCGTCTGCTGGCCTTCCTCGATCAGGAGATGTCAGACTCGCTCTCTTATCACTTCTGGAACAGCGGCGTGGTTATTCGCCACAACGAGGAGTATGAGAAAATTGAAGGGGTGGATGACGGGGTGATCATGCACCTGAAGTCCGGCAAAAAGCTGAAGGCCGATTGCCTGCTGTACGCTAACGGCCGCACCGGCAACACCGACACCCTGGCGCTGGAAAATATCGGTCTGCAGACCGACAGCCGCGGTCAGCTGAAGGTCAACAGCATGTATCAGACCGCCCTCCCGCACATCTATGCGGTTGGCGATGTCATCGGCTATCCAAGCCTGGCTTCTGCCGCTTACGATCAAGGACGCATTGCCGCCCAGGCGCTGGTGAAAGGCGAAGCCTCAGCGCATCTGATTGAAGATATCCCGACCGGGATCTATACCATTCCGGAAATCAGCTCCGTCGGGAAAACCGAGCAGCAGCTGACGGCGATGAAAGTGCCGTATGAGGTGGGCCGCGCCCAGTTTAAACACCTGGCGCGGGCGCAAATCGTCGGTATGAGCGTTGGTACGCTGAAGATCCTGTTCCATCGTGAAACCAAGGAGATCCTTGGCATTCACTGCTTTGGCGAGCGCGCGGCCGAAATTATTCATATCGGCCAGGCGATCATGGAGCAGAAAGGCGGTGGCAACACCATTGAGTACTTCGTCAACACCACCTTTAACTACCCGACCATGGCGGAAGCGTACCGGGTTGCCGCGCTGAACGGCTTAAACCGCCTGTTTTAACGCCTTGTCGAAATGGCCATCCATCGTGCCGCGGATGGCCTCCGCCAGATGTTCATAGCGGCTGCGCAGCGGGGAGCCCGGACGATAAACCAGACCGATGGTGCGTCTTGGCTCTGGCTTAATGCACGGCAGGTAGACTACGCCATCGCGTTTTCTCTCTTGCGGCACCGCCAGCGCCGGCAGCAGGGTAATGCCGCTGCCTGCCGCCACCATATTGCGCAGCGTTTCCAGGCTGGTCGCGCGGAAGTGGGTATCCTCATCCGCCCCCGCTTCAAAGCAGAAGCCCATCGCCTGATCGCGCAGACAGTGGCCATCCTCCAGCATCAGCAGCTTTTCACCGGCCAGATCCGACATCGGCACCCGATCGCGGTTCGCCCACGGATGATCTTCATAGATAGCCAGCATCATCGGCTCATCGAACAGCGGCACCTCGATAAAGGCCTCGCTCTCTTTGACCAGCGCCAGGATGGCGCAGTCGAGCTTACCGCTGTCGAGCTGAGCCAGCAGCTGATGGGTCTGCGCTTCGTGCAGATACATTTCCAGCTTCGGGAAGGTCTGATGCAGCATCGGAATGATGTGCGGCAGCAGGTACGGGCCAATTGTCGGGATCAGGCCGATATGCAGCGGCCCGGACATGGTTTCCCCTTGTTGGCTTGCCATTTCCTTGAGCACTTTTACTTCGCGTAACACGGTACGCGCCTGATCCACCAGCAACAGCCCCGCCTGGGTAAACAGAACCTTACGGCTGGTGCGCTCCAGCAGCATGACGCCAAGCTCATCCTCCAGCTTGCGGATCTGTCCGCTGAGCGTCGGTTGGCTCACATGGCATGAGTCAGCCGCCCGCCGGAAGTGGCGGTGTTCGGCGAGCGCTACCAGGTATTCAAGATCGCGAATATTCATTATTCATCCTCCATCGCCACGATAGTCCATGGCGATAGATAGCATAGCAACGAACGATTATCCCTATCAAGTTTTCTGTTCAATAATACGCCCATAAAGACGGTCTACCTGTGAAAATCACTGACCCGTCACACTGTTTCTCTACCCGAACAACTAAAGCCAACGTGAACTTTTGCGGACCTTGCGTCCGCTTTTTTTTTGCATAAAAAACCCGGCGTCGCTGGGCTTGGCCGGGTCAGGGAGGGCAGATATCTAAGGATTAGCTTAAACGAGCCTTCGCCTCGTTGATAGCCTGGGCTACCTGCTGCGGCGAGACGCCGCCTTTCGCTGCGCGTTTCTCGAGGCAGGACTGCAGCGACAAGATCGGATACACATCGTCCGCAATCACCGGGCTGAATTTCTGCAGATCGGCCAGGGTCAGCGCTTCCAGCGGTTTCCCTTGCGCAATGGCTTCCACTACCGCTTCACCGACAATATGGTGCGCCTCGCGGAACGGTACGCCTTTCGCCACCAGATAATCCGCCAGCTCAGTGGCGTTGGCATAGCCCTGCTGCGCCGCTTCCGCACAGCGCGGGCGTTTTACCTGAATGCCGTCCAGCACCAGGGCCGCCATATGCAGGCAGTCGAGCCAGGTATCCAGGGCGTCGAAAAGCCCCTCTTTATCTTCCTGCATGTCTTTGTTGTAGGCCAGCGGCAGTCCTTTCAGCGTCATCATCATGCCGGTCAGCGCACCCTGCACGCGGCCGCATTTGCCACGGATAAGCTCCAGGGCGTCCGGGTTTTTCTTCTGCGGCATCAGCGAGGAGCCGGAGGTTACACGGTCGGAAAGCTCGACGAAGTTCGCCTCGCCGGAGTTAAAGAAAATCAAATCTTCCGCAAAGCGCGACAGATGCACCATGCCGATAGCCGCATCGGAAAGCAGCTCCAGCACATGATCGCGATCGGACACGCTGTCGAGGCTGTTGCGGGTGGCGGAGGCAAAGCCCAGCCAGCCGGCCAGCTGCTCGCGGTCGATCTCATACGCCGTCCCCGCCAGCGCGCCGCAGCCCAGCGGGCTGACGTCGAGGCGCTTCAGCGCGTCCTGCAGACGGCTTTCGTCACGCGCCAGCATTTCCACGTAGGCCAGACACCAGTGCGCGAACGTCACCGGCTGGGCGCGCTGCAGGTGGGTGTACCCCGGCATTACCGCGTCCTGATTCTGCTGGGCGGTCTCCACCAGCGCGCTCTGCAGCTGACGGTTCGCCGAGAGCAGTTCGACAACGGTATCTTTGCACCACAGTTTAAGATCGGTGGCGACCTGGTCGTTACGGCTGCGCCCGGTGTGCAGTTTCTTGCCCAGCTGGCCCACTTTATCGATCAGCTTGCCTTCCACCCAGCTGTGAATATCTTCGGCATCGCTGGCGAGGATTTGCTGCGGATTGGCGCGCACCTCTTCCAGCAGCACGTTCAGCGCTTCTTCCAGCTGCTGCTGTTCAGCGGCACTTAGAACGCCGACCGTTACCAGCGCTTTCGACCAGGCGACAGAGCCAACGATATCCTGCTCCGCCAGACGATAGTCGAAGCGCAACGAGTCGTTGAACTGTTTGAACCGTTGATCTGCTGCCTGTGTAAAACGCCCGCCCCAAAGTGCCATAACATGCTTCCTTTATTCGTTAGTTCCGCCGGCGGCATTGTGCCGCCCGGCCTACGGTCTTGTAAGCCCGGCAGACGACGCGCCGCCGGGCATGAAATCTTAAGCCAGAATACGTGTGCCGATCGGCGTGCCGTTAAATAACGCCGGCAGCTGCTCGGCGTGACGCCAGGAGGCGATATCCACCGGACGACCCAGAGCACGTGCGGCGTCAAGGGCCGCATTCACTTTAACAATCATGCCGTCGGTGATAATCCCCTGCTCGATCAGCTGCTCCGCTTTCTCGGCGGTCATCTCGGCAATGCGCTGCCCTTTACCGTCGAGGATACCGCTAACGTCAGACAACAGGATCAGATCCGCCCCCAGGGTGGCCGCCAGCGCTGTCGCCGCCTGGTCAGCGTTGACGTTCATCAGCTGGCCTTCATCGGTCACCCCGATAGAGCTCACCACCGGCAGGTAACCGCCGGCCAACAGGGTGTTGATCAGCGTCGGGGAGCCCGGCTGCGCCAGCCCGACATGGCCCAGCTCAGCATCCAGCTGCGTCACCTTCACGCTATCGCCATCGCCGAGGAACAGGCCTACCGAGGAAATACCATGTTTTTTCGCCCACGCCAGCAGCGTCTTGTTGGCGGTTCCCGCCAGCGCGCCGGTGATGATGTCGATTTGCTCAGCCGGCGTAACGCGCAAGCCATTTTTCTTCTGCACCGGCAGGTTGAGCTGCTTCATCAGCTCATCCACCACGCAGCCGCCGCCGTGGACGATAATCAGCGGACGCTGGTGCGCTTCACGGTAGTTAACCAGCGCGGTAAACAGGCGCTCCAGCGCTTCTTCGCTATCGAGTAATACGCCGCCAAGTTTGATAATTAATGGGTTCATCATCACACCTTAAATAAGAGACTGCGTCTCAGCGAAGCCGAAACGAATATTCGCGCACTGCACCGCCTGCGCTGCGGCGCCTTTCAGCAGGTTATCCTCTGCCGCGACGACGATGAGATGATCGTCCTGCACGGCAAAACCGATATCACAGAATGGCAGGCCTTCGACGCTTTTCAAAGCGGGCACGCCTTTATCATATAAACGTACCAGTGGTTTATCGGCGTAAGCCTGCTGGTAAACCGCCGCGATCTGCGCATGGCCGACGCCCGGCTTCAGGCGGCAGGTGATAGTTTCCAGGATGCCGCGCTTAAAATTACCCAGGTGCGGGGTAAAAATTACCTTTGCCCCGAGGTGGCTGGCAATCTCCGGCTGATGGCGATGGTTAAATATGCCGTACGGCTGCAGGCTAACTTCACAGAAGCTGTTGCCGATCGCGGCCTTACGACCCGCGCCGCTCACCCCGCTGGTAGCGTTGATTACCGGCCACTGGTTGAGATCCAGCAGATTGGCCTCAATCAGCGGCTTCAGCGACAGCTGCGCCGCCGTCGGATAGCAGCCTGGCACTGCGATTAACTGCGCGTCTTTAAGCGCATCCGCGCTCCACTCCGCCAGACCATACACCGCCTGTTTGAGCAGGTCGGGATGCTGATGAGTGAAACCGTAATATTTTTCGTAGAACGCCCCATCGTTAACGCGGAAGGCACCGGAGAGATCGAACACCACGCAGCCAGCGGCAAGAAACTGCGGCGCCAGATCGTGACTCACTTCGTGCGCGGTGGCGAGAAACACCACGTCCACGCCAGCGCTGAATTCGCTGATATCGGACATCGGCTGCAGCGGCATATCGACAATGCCTTTGAGCTGCGGATGCAGGTCGGAAATTAATTTTCCCGCATCATTGCTTTGCGCGGAGACCGTCAAAGCGGTTATGTTCATATGCGGATGACGATTGATATAGGTCACCAGCTCTGCGCCGGCATAACCACTGGCACCCACAATCAGCGTATTTAACATTGGAAGCGCATCTCCTTACATTCGATGGGTTTTCTTACGCTCAACGATATTGTATTTTTATTCACAATAAATGCATGAATATTGATACTATCACGACCCAAGGTGTGTCAACAATGAAAAACAATTTACCGCCCTTTATCGAGATTTACCGCGCGTTGATCGCCACACCGTCCATCAGCGCGACCGAAGAGGCTCTCGATCAAAGCAATGAGTCTTTAATCAATTTGCTGGCAGGCTGGTTCCGCGATCTCGGCTTCAATGTTGAGATACAGCCGGTGCCGGATACGCGCCATAAATTCAACCTGCTGGCCAGCACCGGACACGGCGCCGGCGGCCTGCTGCTCGCCGGGCATACCGATACCGTGCCGTTCGATGATGGCCGCTGGACGCGCGACCCGTTCACCCTCACCGAACACGATAACAAGCTCTACGGCCTCGGCACGGCCGATATGAAAGGCTTCTTCGCCTTTATTCTCGACGCCCTGCGCGATGTCGACGTCACCACGCTGAAAAAGCCGCTGTATATTCTGGCCACTGCCGACGAAGAGACCAGCATGGCCGGCGCGCGCTACTTTGCCGAAACCACCCGGCTGCGCCCGGACTGCGCCATCATCGGCGAGCCCACCTCCCTGCAGCCGATCCGCGCCCACAAAGGCCATATGTCCAACGCGATCCGTATTCAGGGCCAGTCCGGCCACTCCAGCGATCCGGCGCGCGGGGTCAACGCGATTGAGCTGATGCACGACGCCATCGGCCGGATTATGCAGTTGCGCGATCTGCTTAAAGAGCGCTACCACTTCGAGGCGTTTACGGTCCCTTACCCAACCCTCAACCTGGGCGCTATCCATGGCGGCGATGCCTCAAACCGTATCTGCGCCTGCTGTGAACTGCATATGGATATCCGCCCGCTGCCGGGGATGACCCTAAACGATCTTAATGGTCTGTTGGGCGAGGCGCTGGCCCCGGTCAGCGAACGCTGGCCGGGCCGCCTGACGGTCTCTGAGCTGCATCCGCCGATCCCCGGCTACGAGTGCCCGCCGGACCATAAGCTGGTGCAGGTGGTCGAGAAACTGCTTGGCGCGCAGACCGACGTGGTGAATTACTGCACCGAAGCGCCGTTTATCCAGACGCTGTGTCCGACGCTGGTTCTCGGCCCGGGCTCCATCAATCAGGCCCATCAGCCTGACGAGTATCTGGAGACGCGCTTTATCAAGCCGACCCGGGAGCTGATTAGCCAGGTGGTTCATCACTTCTGCTGGCACTAAAATCGCCCTCTTTTTCCGCCCCGTTCTCCCGGGGCGGAACGGTGACGATCGTCACATTTCCATAAGCGATACTTATCCAGCGCTCCCTGAATTAAATTTCGCAAATTACGGCGATTTACTCGTTTGCTGAAGCGATTTCGCAGTAATTGACGTGGGGGTATTTACGTGGCTTTATAAAAGACGGGTTGCTTATCCGTTGCTCACGTTCCAGCGCAGCGGATATAACAAAATAAAATGAGATGGGGTGTCTGGGGTAACATGAACGAACAATATTCCGCATTGCGTAGTAATGTCAGTATGCTCGGCAAGGTGCTGGGCGATACCATCAAGGATGCATTGGGAGAAAATATTCTTGATCGTGTCGAAACTATCCGTAAGTTGTCCAAATCTTCACGCGCCGGCAACGAAGCTAACCGCCAGGAGCTGCTGACCACGCTGCAGAATTTGTCAAACGACGAACTGCTGCCGGTGGCCCGTGCCTTCAGCCAGTTTCTGAATCTGGCCAACACCGCTGAGCAGTACCACAGCATTTCGGCGAATGGCGAAGCGGCCAGCAATCCGGAAGTCATTGCGCGTACCCTGAGAAAGCTCAAAGACCAACCCAATCTCAACGAAGAGACCATCAAACAAGCGGTGGAATCGCTGTCTCTGGAGCTGGTGTTAACCGCCCACCCGACCGAGATCACCCGCCGGACGCTGATCCATAAAATGGTGGAAGTGAACAACTGCCTTAAGCAGTTGGACAACAAAGATATCGCTGACTACGAGCACCATCAGCTAATGCGCCGTCTGCGCCAGCTGATCGCCCAGTCGTGGCATACCGATGAAATTCGTAAGCACCGCCCTTCCCCGGTCGATGAAGCCAAATGGGGCTTCGCGGTGGTGGAAAACAGCCTGTGGGAAGGGGTGCCTAACTATCTGCGCGAGCTGAACGAACAGCTGGAAGCCAACCTTGGCTATCAGCTGCCGGTGGACTTCGTCCCGGTGCGTTTCACCTCGTGGATGGGCGGCGACCGCGACGGCAACCCGAACGTGACTGCCGACATCACCCGCCACGTGCTGCTGCTCAGCCGCTGGAAAGCGACCGACCTGTTCCTCAAAGACGTGCAGGTGCTGATCTCCGAACTGTCGATGGTGGAGTGTACCGACGAGCTGCGCGCCCTGGCTGGCGCCGAGGGCGCTCAGGAACCTTACCGTTATCTGATGAAAAAACTGCGCTCTCAACTGATGGAGACCCAGGCCTGGCTGGAAGCGCGTCTGAAAGGTCAGAAGCTGCCGAAACCGGCGGGACTGATCACTCAGAACGAGCAGCTGTGGGAGCCGCTGTACGCCTGCTATAAATCGCTGCAGGCCTGCGGCATGGGCATTATCGCCAACGGCGAACTGCTCGACACCCTGCGCCGCGTGAAGTCTTTCGGCGTACCGCTGGTGCGTATTGATATTCGTCAGGAAAGCACCCGCCATACCGAAGCGCTGGGTGAAATGACCCGTTACCTCGGGATCGGCGACTACGAAAGCTGGTCGGAAGCCGACAAACAGGCTTTCCTGATCCGCGAACTGAATTCCAAACGTCCGCTGCTGCCGCGCCAGTGGGAGCCAAGCGAAGAGACGCGTGAAGTTCTCGACACCTGCAAGGTGATCGCCGAGGCGCCGCGCGGATCGATCGCCGCCTACGTGATCTCGATGGCGAAAACGCCGTCCGATGTGCTGGCGGTTCATCTCCTGCTGAAAGAAGCCGGGATTGGCTTTGCTCTGCCGGTGGCCCCGCTGTTCGAAACGCTGGATGACCTCAACAACGCCAACGACGTCATGACCCAGCTGCTGAATATCGACTGGTACCGCGGCTTTATCCAGGGCAAGCAGATGGTCATGATCGGCTACTCTGACTCCGCTAAAGATGCCGGCGTGATGGCCGCCTCCTGGGCGCAGTACCAGGCGCAGGACGCGCTGATCAAAACCTGCGAAAAAGCCGGTATTGAACTGACGCTGTTCCACGGTCGCGGCGGCTCTATCGGCCGCGGCGGCGCGCCGGCCCACGCCGCGCTGCTCTCGCAGCCGCCGGGAAGCCTGAAAGGCGGCCTGCGCGTTACCGAGCAAGGCGAGATGATCCGCTTTAAGTACGGCCTGCCGGAAGTCACCATCAGCAGCCTGTCGCTGTATACCAGCGCCATTCTGGAAGCCAACCTGCTGCCGCCGCCGGAGCCGAAAGCAGAATGGCGCGACATCATGGCCGAGCTGTCCGACGTGTCGTGCAAGATGTATCGCGGCTACGTGCGTGAAAACAAAGATTTCGTCCCTTACTTCCGCTCTGCGACCCCGGAGCAGGAGCTGGGCAAACTGCCGCTGGGTTCGCGTCCGGCAAAACGTCGTCCAACCGGCGGCGTCGAGTCGCTGCGCGCCATTCCGTGGATCTTCGCCTGGACCCAGAACCGCCTGATGCTGCCGGCCTGGCTGGGCGCTGGCGCTGCGCTGCAGAAGGTGGTCGAAGGTGGAAAACAGAGTGAACTGGAAGCCATGTGTCGCGACTGGCCGTTCTTCTCTACCCGCCTCGGCATGCTGGAGATGGTTTACTCGAAGGCCGACCTGTGGCTGGCGGAGTACTACGATCAGCGCCTGGTGAAGCCGGAGCTGTGGGCGCTGGGTTCCGAGCTGCGCAAGCTGCTGGCTGCCGATATCAACGTCGTGCTGGCCATCGCCAACGACTCCCATCTGATGGCCGACCTGCCGTGGATCGCCGAGTCTATCCAGCTGCGTAATATCTATACCGACCCGCTGAACGTCCTGCAGGCGGAACTGCTGCACCGTTCACGCCAGGCTGAAGAAGAGGGCAAGGACCCGGATCCGCGCGTTGAACAAGCGCTGATGGTCACCATCGCCGGCGTCGCCGCCGGTATGCGTAACACCGGTTAATCTATCTCTCCCCGGCCGCCCGGCCGGGGGTTTTCCGCCCGTTCTAGTGGTGCAGCATCTCATCAACGATCTGTTCTTTATGCAGCGCATACGGATAATAGGTCGGCCAGTTATCCATCTCTTTCAGCAACGCCTCCTGTGATTCATTGCCCATGAAAATATGGAAATGCTGTGATTTACGCGGGCCAATGATATGGTCGCTGAATTGCACAAATTTCGGCGCCTTGGCATCGCCCTGCTGGCACTCGAACAGATAACGCACGCCCTTCTTACCGGAGGCGTAATGCAGAATTTTATAGCCTGAATAGCGGTATTTACAGCTATTGACGGTCTGGCCAACGTGGAACTCAATCACGTCATCTTCAATGCCAATCTGCTCCACATCGGTGGCGTAGCCCTTCTTATAATAGGCGCGATACTCCTCCACGCTCTTGCCGCCGGGCTTTTTCGCCTTCTGCTCCAGCACCGGATCGAGATCGCCGTTGAGCAGATACGGGTTCACCGACTGCCAGACGCCTTCCCAGTCGCTCAGCGCGCGGTCCTGCACATCTTTATCCGCAAAAATGCCTTCGCTGGCCTGACGCTCCACTTCGGTTAACGCCGGGCCATGGCTATGGTTGCCGTGGGCGAACGCCTGGGCGCTGGCTAAAGCCATGCCGAATCCTAAGGCCAGCAGGGGGATCTTTCTGGTCATTACTCTCTCCTGAGTTTGCTATCAATGGCGAAAAATTGTTACGATATAACATATCTTATCTGAGAGGCAAGAGCGACAGGCAGCGCTTTTACCGCTGGAATAATGTCCGGTATGATGAAAAGGGTGATGCGCTGAACGGAAGAATGATGGACAACGATATCAATCAGCTTATTGATGCATTGCTAAAAAAGCAGACCAGCCTCGGCCGGGTTTATTTCGCCGGCGAGACGCGCTCGCCTGCTGAGCCGGTGGTGCAGGTGGATTTTCCCCGTCTGAATATTCTCCTTGATGGGCAGTTGCCCGACCAGGCCCTCGGCGATAACACCCCGCTCCTTGAGGCCCATGACGTGCTCTATATCCCTGGCGATAGCTGGAACTGCCCGCAGTGGCAAGCGCCTTGCCTGCTGTTAAGCATCCTGTTCGCTAAGCAGCAGCTGGAGTGCTCGCTGCAGCACTGGAATGGCAAGGCGATAACTGTTGTCGACAAGCGGCAGGCGCTGCGCCGCGGGCCGCGCGTCGGATCATTTCTGCTGCAGGCGCTCAATGAACTCCGGATGCAACCGCAGGAGCAGCAAACCGCCCGCAGCATCGTCGTCAGCCTGCTCAGCCACTGCCATGATCTTCTCGGCAGCCAGGCGCAAACCTCCTCGCGCAGCCAGGCGTTGTTTGAAGCGATCCGCCAATATATGGACATCCATTATGCGGAACCGCTGAGCCGGGAATCGGTGGCCCAGGCGTTCTACCTCTCTCCCAACTATCTTTCCCATCTGTTCCAGAAATGTGGGCCAATGGGCTTCAATGAATATCTAAACCATATTCGTCTCGAACAGGCCCGTATGCTGCTGAAGGGCCACGATATGAAAGTGAAAGACATCGCCCACGCCTGCGGCTTCGCCGACAGCAACTACTTCTGCCGCCTGTTCCGCAAAACTACGGAACGCTCGCCGTCTGAATACCGCCGCCAGTACCATAGCCAGCTGACGGAAAAAGCATCCCCGGTAAAAAACTAGATTTTTGTGTGTTAAACCTGACTTTTTTGCGCGCTATAGTAACCTTCCATCCCAGCCAGCGCCGATAAATGTGATCTAAATCATCCTTAATCACGATGCGTACATTTATCCAGTTTTTGGCAAATTTGTCATCTGGCTATCCTTCGAACGAAAGCCGTATGCTTACCTCAACGACAGCACCGAATTAAGCATTGAGGAAAACACAATGGAACTCTATCTGGATACCGCCAACGTCGCCGAAGTGGAACGCCTGGCCCGCATCTACCCGCTGGCCGGGGTAACCACCAACCCGAGCATTATCGCCGCCGGTAAAGTCCCGGTCTGGGATGTGCTGCCGCGCCTGCAAAAAGCCGTCGGTCCGGAGGGCACCCTCTTCGCGCAGACCATGAGCCGCGACGCGCAGGGCATGGTGGAAGAGGCCAAACGTCTGAGCAATGCCGTGCCGGGCATTGTGGTCAAAATCCCGGTCACCGCCGAAGGGCTCGCCGCTATCAAACTGCTGAAGAAAGAAGGCATCCCGACCCTTGGCACCGCCGTCTACAGCGCTTCGCAAGGCCTGCTGGCCGCGCTGGCCGGCGCAAAGTACGTCGCGCCTTACGTTAACCGCGTCGACGCCCAGGGCGGGGACGGCATCCGCATGGTGCAGGAGCTGCAATCCCTGCTGGAAATGCATGCGCTCGAGAGCAAAGTTCTGGCGGCAAGCTTCAAAACGCCACGCCAGGCGCTGGATTGTCTGCTGGCTGGCTGCGAAGCAATCACCCTTCCACTAGATGTAGCGCAACAAATGCTCGGCACCCCTGCGGTAGAGTCAGCCATAGAGAAGTTTGAACAAGACTGGAATAACGCCTTTGGCACGCTGAATCTGTAACCGGATCCGCGAGCCGCCTGCGGGCGGCGTCACGGTCATCGAGGAGGAATCGAAATGGATCGCATTATTCAATCACCAGGCAAATATATCCAGGGCGCAGGCGCCATCAAGCGCCTCGGCGACTATCTGAAACCGCTGGCCGAGCGCTGGCTGGTGGTCGGTGATAAGTTCGTCCTGGGGTTTGCGGAAGAGATGCTGCGTAAAAGCCTGGCCGACGCTGGCCTGGCGGCCGAAATCGCGCCGTTTGGCGGTGAGTGTTCGCATAATGAAATCAACCGCCTACGCGATATCGCCGGCAACGCGAAGTGCACCGCCGTGCTGGGGATCGGCGGTGGCAAAACCCTGGATACCGCGAAAGCGCTGGCCCACTTTATGAATGTGCCGGTGGCGATCGCCCCCACCATCGCCTCCACCGATGCGCCGTGCAGCGCGCTGTCGGTGATATACACCGACGAAGGGGAATTCGACAGCTACCTGATGCTGCCGCGCAACCCCAACATGGTCATTGTCGATACGCAGATCGTTGCCGGCGCGCCGGCCCGCCTGCTGGCCGCCGGGATTGGCGATGCGCTGGCTACCTGGTTCGAAGCCCGCGCCTGCTCCCGTAGCGGCGCCACCACCATGGCGGGCGGGAAGTGCACCCAGGCGGCGCTGGCGCTGGCCGAGCTATGCTACAACACCTTACTCGAAGAGGGTGAAAAAGCGATGCTGGCCGCCGAACAGCACGTGGTCACCCCGGCGCTGGAGCGGGTGGTGGAAGCCAACACCTATCTGAGCGGCGTGGGTTTCGAAAGCGGTGGTCTCGCGGCGGCGCACGCGATTCATAACGGCATGACGGCCATCCCTGACGCCCATCACTATTATCACGGGGAAAAAGTGGCGTTCGGAACCCTGACGCAGCTGGTGCTGGAAAATGCGCCGGTGGACGAAATAGAGACCGTCGCCGCGCTGTGCCACAGCGTTGGGCTGCCGATCACCCTGGCGCAGCTGGATATCAAAGGTGATATCCCGACCAAAATGCGTCTGGTGGCGGAAGCCGCCTGCGCTGAAGGCGAAACCATTCACAATATGCCGGGCGGCGTTGATTCCGACCAGGTCTACGCCGCGCTGCTGGTGGCCGACCAGTATGGTCAGCGCTTCCTGCAGGAATGGGAATAAACCAGAGCAAAACACCCGGCGTCAGCCGGGTGTTTTTTATGCATCTCTGCAGGCCGGAGCAGGCTATGCCCCTCGTCTCTTGATACTGATCATCGCCAACGCCAGTACTATCAACGCAATGCCACAACCTTCCACCTTTCCTGGATTTTCATGTAGTAGCCACCAGGAAAATAGCACGCCACAGACCGGTACGGCCAGCGTACTCAGACCGGCTATACTTGCCGGTAAATTACGCAGTACAAAAAGCCACAGACTCCAGGCCAGCGCCGTTGCAAGGATTGCGCTGTAAGCCAGGGCCCAGAAAACGTCGGGCTGCCAGTCTACCGCCCGTTGCGGGACGAGCCAGGCCACTACGCTCATTACTACGGCGGCATATAGCATCTGCCATGTCGTTAGCGCCAGCAAATCAACCTGCGGATACCGGGTATACATACGCTTCGCGACGATCGCACCTGCCCCCCAGCTCACGCCGGAGAGGATCGCCAGCAAGGCGCTTTTCAGGGAAGTAAAGTCGAGTTGCCAAGGCTGAAGTACGAGTATCAGGCCCACGCATGCCACCCCGATGGCGATATACTGCCATCGCCGCATGCGCTCACCTAAGAATAACGCGGCCATCACCACTACCCAGAATGGCATGGTATAACTCAGGATCGCCACTTTACCGGCGCCACCGCTCATTAGCGCCCACTGTGCCAGACCGACCATGCCACAGGTTTGCAATAACGCGATCGCCAGGGTGTAGCCGAAAGGCGTCGGCTTGAGCGCTTTACCGCGGATCAACATCACTATCCATAGCACCACGGCGCCAAAAATACAGCGCAGCGCCGTGAAGTCAAAAGCGCCGATATAGCTCGTCACTTGCTTCATCGCGATCCAGCTAAAGCTCCAGATCAGCGTTAATAACGCCAAACCGCCAAACGCCAGTGGATCGCTCTTCCTTGCCATTGCATAACCCATCCCTGTCAATTATCAGGCTGGCACTATACGCGCTTTATCTTCTGCTCTCCCCTGACCTGTATCAGCGTTTTGGGCAAAAAAAAGCGATGGCGAATACCGGCTTCGCCATCGCACTAAACGTTAATGAAAACTCAGGCCGGGCGTACGCCCAGCGTATGGCAGATGGCGTAGCTCATCTCGGCGCGGTTCAGGGTGTAGAAGTGGAAATCCTTGACCCCTTCCCGGCTTAAGATCTTCACCATGTCCATGGCGATATTCGCCCCCACCAGTTGACGGGTTTCGGCGTCGTTATCCAGCCCTTCGAACATTTTTGACATCCACACCGGGATACGGACGTTGGTCATATCCGCAAACTTTTTCGCCTGTTTAAAGTTGGAAACCGGCAGGATACCGGGAATGATTTCCACGTCGATGCCTGCCGAGACGCAGCGATCGCGAAAACGCAGGTAGCTTTCCACATCGAAGAAGAACTGGGTGATCGCGCGGTTGGCCCCTGCTTCTACTTTGCGTTTCAGGTTCAGTAAATCCGCCTGCGCGCTTTTCGCCTCCGGATGCACTTCCGGATACGCGGCGACAGAGATATCAAAATCGCCTACCTCTTTCAGCAACGTCACCAGATCGGCGGCGTACATATCCGGTTTACCGCTGCCCGGCGGCAGGTCGCCGCGCAGGGCGACGATATGGCGGATACCGTTGTTCCAGTAATCCTGAGCGATAGTGCGCAACTCATCGCGGCTGGCATCGATACAGGTCAGGTGCGGCGCTGCTTCCAGACCGGTTCGCTCTTTAATGCCTTTGATGATGCTGTGGGTGCGATCGCGCTCGCCAGAGTTCGCGCCATAGGTTACCGAAACAAACTTCGGTTTCAGACTGCTCAGGCGATCGATGGATTTCCACAGGGTTTGCTCCATTTCACTGGTGCGCGGCGGAAAGAATTCAAAAGACACATTAATCTGGCCCTGGACTTCCGCCAGGCTCTGATTCAGGGCTTCCCGCTGATTGGCGTGAAAAAAGCTCATACCTTACCTCATCAATCGCATGTAATGGCTGTTATATTGCGAACTTCTATACGTTTAGACGTCCAGATGTAAAAATGACGGAAAAGCGCGCGGGCGTCAATAGAAAAATCTGCGTAAAGAGTGAGGAATAGGTCACCTACATGAAAAAAGTTCATCTTCCGATCACCTGGCCACGCACAGGAAGCGGCTCGGTGGGCAATATAAGGTGGCTCGCGAGTCAGCCTGAGACTAGCCAGTCGCCAGAATGCCATCCAGCAGAGAAAGCCATTGCTGCACGGACTCTGCCTGGTGAGGCGGATAAATCACCCCAAGGCTTAACGGCATCGCGTCGCCCTCAGCCACCGGGCAGAACGCCACCCCCTGACGCTGAATCGCGGAAAAGGACGCCGGCAGCAGGATCATGCCTTCCCCGCGCGCAATACGCGCCAGCAGCACATCATGCTCGGCCGGCTCTTCCACATACGTCGGGGCATAGCCAGCCCGGTCGAAAATGCGGCGCGTGTAGTCAAAGAAACCAGGATTACGCTCGCGTTTAAACCAGAACAGCGGCCGATGATTGAGCGCGCTTAACGTCAGCCCTGGCCTGGCGGCTTCCGGCCAGGAGGCAGGTAATGCCGCCATGAGCGGCTCATGATACGGCAATGGGTGCAGGTGCAGCCCTTCAGTATTGAGCGGCAACGCGACCAGCGCCGCATCGAGTTTGCCTTTGCGTACCTGCTGAACCAGCGCCGGTGAGGCGTGGCGGGTGATATGCAACGCGCGGGTATGTTCGCTCAGCGCAGCCTCAACGGCGGCGAAAATGCCCTGTTCGAAGGCCGTCGTCACGCCCAGACGTAGAGCCTGCGGCGAGTGGGCGGCGAGCTCACTCAATGCCGCCAGCGTGCGTTCCTGGAGCACCAGCAGAGGTTGAATCATCTCCAGCACCTCTCTACCCGCGTCGGTCAGGATCAGGCCTTTGCTATGGCGCTGAAACAGTGTCACCCCCAGCTGCGCTTCCAGATGGCGGATATGGCGGGTCAGCGGCGGCTGCGAGATAAATAACCGCTGCGCCGCCCGGCTGATGTTATTTTCCTCCGCTACCACGGCAAAGGCGCGCAGCAGGCGAATATCCAGAGAATGTAATCTTGAAGTTGTCATACTGAAAAGGTATCACGAAAAGGGTATTACTCAAGTCCGGCACACTTCCCTACCCTTCCTCTTAACGCACCATCACAGAGAGGAAAAAACGATGTCCAGCGAACGTTACATCATCGGTCAGGAAATGCTTCAGCGGGTGGATGGTAAGGGCGGGGAAGCCGTCGTCGACAGCCTGCGGGATATCGCCCCCGATTTCGCCCGCTATCTGATTGAGTTCCCCTTCGGCGATATTTACGCCAGGCCAGGGCTCGATTTACGCAGCCGGGAAATCGCCACCATCGCCGCGCTCACGGCGTTGGGTAACGCCGAGCCACAGCTGAAAGTACACATTGCCGCGGGATTAAACGTCGGCCTGACGCAAGAGGAGATTACGGAAGCGATCATGCAGATGGCAGTCTATGCCGGATTCCCGGCGGCCCTCAACGGCCTGTTTGCCGCCAGGGCGGTATTTGCGGCCCGCTGATCGCTTAAGGCCGGGCTGACTGCCCGGCCTTAAAAACTTATTTCTTCACATCGACAACGCGCTGCCCGTTAAGCTGCTCATCCGTTATCTTTTGCCCGGCTTTGAAATAGTCTACGACCGCATTTGAAACGTAATAGCCGCCGGAGGTATTACGCGCCTGCCCCTCGGTAAACGCGACAAAACCATCGCCGCCATCTGCAAGGAAGCTGTTGGTGACAATATGGTAAACCGTCGTATCGTCAATCGGTTTACCGTTTAGCCTGAATAACACAACGCGCTGGCCCACAGGTTTGCTGCTGTCATACTTCATTTCCAGTCCCCGGGAGACCTGCAGCACGCCGTTGCTCAACCCGGCGCCATGCTCCATCAGGCTACGCAACTGCTTCCCGGTTAGATCCATGGTGACCAGCTCGTTGGGAAACGGGAAGGTGCTGATAACGGCGCCCATGCTCACCGCCCCGGCGGGGATCTCATTCCGGATCCCGCCCGAGTTGGTTAACGCCATCTGCGTACTCCTACCTGCTGCCAGCAGCAAGGCGTCAGCGGCAAGATTGCCCAGCGGCGAAGAGACGCCATAAGCGCGGGTCAGTTCGACTGGTGATTGCGTGACAACCTGCTGCACCAGTTGATCAAGTTGCTTATTCCAGCCGTCGATGACCTGTTTTGTCTGCGGATCAGGCTTCCACTCATCGGCATAAAGCGTCTTCAGCTCAAAGTGCTTCACCGTGAATTGGTGCGGTTTCTCCTGATAATCCAGCACCAGTTTACCCACATCGATGCCGCCGCTATCGGTAGAAAGAATCAACGTATTACCCACTTTAATGGGCTCCGGTGTGCCAACGTGAGCATGGCCGGTAATTAAAACGTCCAGACCTTTCACCTGACCCGCAGTCTGAATATCTTTATCCAGCGCACGACGCACATCGGTTCCCCCCTGGCTCGACTGACGCGCCGGGACGCCTTCATGGATCAGGGCCACGGTCAGATCCACTTTACCGTTAAGTTCATCGATATAATGCTGTAGCCATTTCACCTCATCGCGCGCTTCGATACCCACTCGCGTCGCGGCAGAAACGGTGTCATTAAAAGCAAACACGCCGTGCAGGCCAATCACGCCAATTTTCACGCCATCTTTTTCGATAATGGTATAGGGCTTATCCCAGAACGATTTATCGCTGTTCTGATAAAAAATATTGCCCTGAACAATCGGGAATGTCGCCTGGCTAAGCTGAAGCAGCGTATTATCCCAGCCGTGATCGAACTCATGATTACCGATAGTCACCGCATCGTAGGACATCGTATTCATAATATCGATTATCGCTTTGCCCTTCGTCAGGCTACTGATGTAAGGCCCGGTAAAATAATCCCCGGCATCAAAAAACCAGGTCGCGTTATTTTTCGCTTTTTCCTGTTTCACCATCGTCGTGATATTCGCCCAACCACCAATATCTCGTTTACCATCCGCTATCCATGGCACTTTATAAGGTTCGACATGGGCATGAAGATCGTTGGTATAAATTATGGTGACATCTTTGGCGCAGGCCCAGAAAGGCAAAGTCAACAGAAGTGCTGCGCTCATTGTTTTTAGTTTCATCGGAGTTCCTTTCAGAGTGATAAAGAACCGCTAAGTTACGTTCTGAAAGACTTTTTTATGTGAGAGCATTCACAGTTGTATGCAACCTGAGCAGGACAAAATTAACGACCTGTAAAAATCGTTGGTATTGACCTGCCAGTGGATACTCTCTTTACCATTAATGCCTGTAAAACTTTTGGCTGCCGCAATTTAGGTTTACCGTCTGCGGCTGAGTATCATTTCCCGAATTTTCGGCTGGGCTACCCGGCGCTCTACTGCGCAGCCTGCGGCAGCTATCCCCCCCTGTTTAACGAACGGGAATTCCGCCCCTGGCTGGCGGCTTATCTGACGGATCATGCCCGCCGCTACGGCTATTTTTGCCCGGTATGCTATCAGCGGGATATTATTCGCTACGGCCGCAATCCGCAGGGTACGCAACGCCTTCAGTGCCGCCACTGTAAAAAGGTCTGGACGCCAAAATTCCCACACATCGTCCCAATTGAAGCCCCACGACGTATTTGCAGCGTACCGTTGATAGCGCCATTCCAAGGTAATGCCGCCGGGCAAAAGCTCTATTTTTTATTAAGCTTTGATGCCGTGCGCGGTAATGTTATTCATCTTACCTCTAATTTCACTCCTTTCGCGGTAGGCGAATCATTACGCTATCACTGGCGCGGCGGACAAGCCGACAGGGAGGAGACTAACGATATTATTCAACGTATTTCTCTCACTGAAATGCGCTTTTTACAACGCAGTCAGTTCGATGAAATCCAGTACGGCAGCGCAATGCAAAAGCGCCATGCCCGCGGCAATATATTGCGCCCGGTTATCGCCGCGCACGGTCATTTCAAACTGCTCAGCCAGCGGTTTCCAGAGGTGAAAACGCACGTTATTGCGCATGAATGCTTTTTACGCGGCGCGGCGATCGTTGCCTGGGCGCCGCTTTTTCGTCAGCGGCAAGGCGATCTATGGTATGTGGAAGAAGAGATAAGGAACCCAGCCAGCCCGGCTCCGTGGCAGCTACAGGGGAAAACCCATCATGGCTGGTGGCAAAATTCATGGCAGCGTTGGACGCAGGAAGAGAATCAGAAAATGGTCTGCCGGCTTGCCGGCACTGCAGAAGAGAACGCCTTTCTACCAGACCTTGCGGCCAGCCGACGGTTTACAATATGGCTGAAAAACAGACCCGCGTTTGCGCAGAGCGCCCTGTATTCCGCAGGGCGCGTAACGCAAATAGTGGCCTCACTGGTTCAAGAGTATAACGCGACGCTTACAGCAGCTGCGCCAGGCGGTTAATATCCGACTGGATCGCCCCGGCGGTCACATCACGCCCGGCGCCGGGCCCGCGGATCACCAGCGGGTTATCGCGATACCAGCGGCTTTCGATGGCAAACACGTTATCGCACGGCAGCAGCGCCGCCAGCGGGTGCTCTTCGCGTACCGCTTCCACACCGACGCGTGCTTTGCCGTTGGCATCAAAGCGCGCCACGTAGCGGAGCACCAGTCCCATCTCGCGGGCCGCTTCCAGACGCTGCAGCATCTGCTCGTTCAGCTCTTCGCCATTCTCAAAGAAGTGATCGACCGACCCCTCTTCACAGTGCGCCGGCACCAGTGATTCCACACGCACCTGATCCGGTTCGATGTCATAGCCCGCTTCCCGCGCGAGGATCACCAGCTTACGCATCACATCCTTACCGGACAGATCGACGCGCGGATCCGGCTCGGTCAGCCCCTGCTGCCACGCCTGATCCACCAGGTCGGTGAACGGCACGGTGCCATCGAACTGCAGGAACAGCCAGGAGAGCGTTCCCGAGAAGATACCGCTCAGGCCGAGAATAGTATCGCCGCTGTCGATCAGGTCGCGCACCGTATGGTTCACCGGCAAGCCGGCGCCCACGGTGGCGTTATATAGCCAGTGGCGCCCCGTCTTCTCAAACGCGTCGTGGATCTGACGATATTTATTACTGCTGCTGGCGCCCGCCAGCTTGTTGGCGCTAATGACGTGGAAGCCATGGCTGGCGAAATCAAGATACTGGTCGGCCAGCTGTTCGCTGGCGGTGACGTCCAGCACCACTAAATCATCATACGGGTGCGCGCGCATCCACAGGAACAGCGACTCTTCATCCTGCTCCACCGCTTCATCGTTGAAGAAAGCCAGCGCCCGGCTGGCATCCAGCCCGTCGTAATTCAGCAGGCTGCGTTTACTGTCGACTACGCCGGCGAGAATAAACTCGAAACCAGTACGCGCCGAGAGCGTAGTTTGTTCACGGGCGAAAAGCTCCAGCCAGCGGGAACCAATGTTCCCTTTGCCGAACAGCATCAGGCCAATACGCTTTTCGGCGCGAAACAAGGACTGATGCAGCCCCTGGATCAGGCTTTCCGTCGGCCCGGCGCGTAGCACCGCCACCAGGCTGATCCCCTCTTCAGACTGCCAGGTGAACTCCACCGGCTGCCCTTTGAGCTGCTGCCAGAAACGGTGGCAGTGCAGCGGGTTACGGGTGACTCCCGCGCCCACCATCGCCACCAGCGCCAGCTTCTGACGCAGACGCAGCTCGCCCGGCAGACCGGCTTCATCGAGCAATTTCAGCGCGCTGTCGGCCACCTCGGAGGTATAGCAGAACTGCAGCAGCTTACGGTCGGCATGGACGCCAACGGCTAACGGGCGCAGCTGGGCGCGTTTGAGCAGAGCGTCCAGCTCTTTATGCGCCAGTTTGAAATCGTGACCGGCCGGCACCTGGAACTCCACCAGGCAGACGTCGTCATGGCTGGTGACAATCCGTGCGCCGGTACCGGAGGCCAGCACGCGCTCAATGCGCGTGGAACCCTGTTCCGGCGTGTAGCTGCAGCGTAACTGCAGATCGATATCACTGGCGGAAACCGGCTGTAGCGTGCGGGCATGGAGCACCGGCGCGGCCAGGCGCGCCAGCTCGCTGGCTTCGTCCAGACGCAGCAGCGGCAGCAGGCAGGCGTCTTTCACCTTGCGCGGATCCGCGCTGTACACCCCGGCAACGTCGCTCCAGATAGTGACCCGGGAGGCGCCCGCCAGCGCGCCGATCTGGGTGGCAGAGTAGTCAGACCCGTTACGGCCCAGCAGGACGGTTTCGCCGGCCTGGTTGCGGGAGATAAAGCCGGTCACCACCAGACGTTTGTTAGGATGCTGCGCCATCAGCTGCTGCAGCAGCGGATAGGATAATCCTTCATCCACCTGCGGCTGCGCGGCGCGTTCCGCGCGCAGGAACGCGCGCGCGTCCAGCCAGGCGGCTTCCATACCCAGCTGATTGAGGACCGCCGCCATCAGGCGCGCGGACCACACTTCCCCATGGCCGACCACTTCCGCATAGACCGCTTCGGAAACCCCGCCGTCCAGCAGACCAGCCAGACGCTCAAGGTCGTGGATAAAGGCGGCTATCAACGTATCCGCCGCCGCAGGCTCCAGCAGACCGCCAATCAGCTCGGTGTGATAGCGGCGAAGCGACTGCTGAACCTGATGCGCAGCAAGGCGATCGCTCTGGCTAAGCTTAAGCCAGCTGATCAGCTGGTTGGTGGTGCTGCCAGCGGCGGAGACGACCATCATATCCCCCGCCTGCGAATACTCCTTCATGATCCCCGCGACGCGCAGGTAACATTTCGCATCCGCTAAACTACTCCCACCAAATTTGTGCAGCTGACGACCCTTCGCCCCTGCCTGCGCAATCACACTCATCTTTATTCCTCGTTTGCTGCCCGGAAGCCATTTTCCAGGTCGGCAATTAAATCTTCACCATCTTCAATACCGGTCGATATACGCAGGAGCGTTTCTGAAATTCCGGCGGCGGCACGCGCTTCAGGCGCCATGCCGGCATGCGTCATCGTTGCCGCATGGGAAATCAGGCTTTCAACGCCCCCCAGCGATTCCGCCAGTGTAAACAGCGACAGCCCGCTCAGAAAACGGCGCAGCGTCTGCTCGTCACCGTCAAGCTCGAAGCTTAACATTGCGCCAAAACCTTTTTGCTGACGCGCCGCAATTTCATGCCCCTGGTTTTCCGGCAGCGATGGATGATACAGCTTTTTCACCAGCGGCTGGGTTTTCAGATACTCAACGATCGCCAGGGCATTTCGCTGCGCCACTTCCATCCGTGGAGACAGCGTCCGCAGCCCGCGCAACAGCAGATAGCTGTCGAAGGCGCTGCCGGTGACGCCAATATTATTCGCCCACCATGCCAGTTCGGTGACAGTTGCCGGATCTTTGGCAATCACCACCCCGGCCACCACATCGGAGTGACCATTGAGGTATTTGGTACAGGAATGCAGCACCAGATCGGCGCCCAGCGCCAGCGGGTTTTGCAACGCCGGGCTCAGGAAGGTGTTGTCCACCACGCTAATTGCCCCGGCCTCACGCGCCAGACCACAGATTTTCGCAATATCCACCACCCGCAGCAATGGATTACTTGGGCTTTCCACCAACACCAGCTTCGGTTTTTCCGCCAGCGCCGCCCGCAACGCCTGCTCATCGCTTTGATCGACAAACTGGACGCGATAGCAGCCGCGCTTCGCCAGGCTGTCGAACAGACGGTAGCTGCCGCCGTAGCAGTCGTGCGGCGCCACCAGCAGATCGCCCGGTTTAAGGAACACTGTCGTCACCAGCAGGATCGCCGACATTCCGGTATTGGTCAGCACCGCGCCGGCGCCGCCCTCCAGCTCCGCTAAGGCGCGCTGCACCACATCGCGCGTCGGATTGCCACGACGGGAGTAGTCGTGGGCGCGCGGTTCATTAAAGCCGGTGAAGTTATAGGTACTGGAGAGGTGAATCGGCGGGACAACGCAACCGTACTGCTCGTCGTCATTTAAACCGCTACGCACTGCGATGGTGGCCTGTTTACGCGTCATGTTGGGAAGTTCCTGGGCTGAATCGGTGAAAAGTCAGGCTCCAGAGTAATCATTGTCACAATAGACGTCAATACATCTGGACATCTAAACTTCTTTGCGTATAGATTGAGCAAAGTGCAAATAGCCGTTAAAATTATATGCATTAGCGCACGTCGTCGGCGGCTTATCTCATGTCAGAAAGCCCGCGCATACGGTAAACTACGCGCAATTATAGCCCGGGCGGAATATTCTGGCCCTTCACTAATAAACAGAGGATTAAGGTATCTCATGGCTGAATGGAGCGGCGAATATATCAGCCCATACGCTGAGCACGGTAAGAAGAGTGAACAAGTAAAGAAAATTACGGTTTCCATTCCTCTGAAGGTGTTAAAAATCCTCACCGATGAACGCACGCGTCGTCAGGTGAATAACCTGCGTCACGCGACCAACAGCGAGCTGCTGTGCGAAGCGTTTCTGCATGCCTTTACCGGACAACCGTTGCCTAACGATGAAGACCTGCGTAAAGAGCGCAGCGATGAGATCCCGGAAGCGGCGAAAGCGATTATGCGTGAACTGGGAATCGACCCGGATACGTGGGAATACTGAGACGATAAAAAGGGCGGAATAATCTTCCGCCCTTTTTTCTTTCCCGCCCAGGCAGGCGGAAGAGACAAAAAAGCCGCCCTGAGGCGGCTTCTTCTGGCAACTTACTTGCTGCCCGGGATGCTGAAGCGCTTGTTGAAGCGGTCAACACGGCCACCGGTAGCAACATCACGCTGTTTGCCGGTGAAGAACGGGTGGCATTTGCCGCACACGTCGAGGTTCAGGTCGTGACCAACGGTGGAGCGGATTTTCATGACATTACCGCAAGAACAGGTAGCAGTAATTTCGTCGTAATTTGGGTGAATACCTTTTTTCATGGGAGAACCTCAGTTAAGGCCGCGTCGCTCTTCCAGCCCTAACGCCAGACACCACGCGATATTAGTAATTTCCCGTCGCCTTCTACGCTGCTGACAGCGTGAAGCACGCGGTAATGGTCAATCTTCAATGCGATATAAAGCGCATCAAAGGCGGCGAATCATACAGAATTTGACCAGCATATGCAAACTGATCCGCGCCGCCTTATCGTAATGTGTATACTATCCCGCCAGATTTCAAGTCAGGAAGATGACATGTCCGTCGCCCACGTTGCCCTACCCGTTCCGCTACCGCGCACTTTTGACTACCTGCTGCCTGAAGGCATGGCGGTCAAAGCGGGCTGTCGGGTGCGGGTGCCGTTCGGCAAACAGGAGCGGATCGGCATTGTCGCGGCGGTGAGCGAGCGCAGCGAACTGCCGCTGGATGAGCTAAAACCGGTCGCCGAAGCGCTGGACGACGAGCCGGTCTTCTCCACGACTGTCTGGCGACTGCTGATGTGGGCGGCTGAGTATTACCATCACCCGATCGGCGATGTGCTGTTCCATGCATTACCCGTTATGCTGCGCCAGGGCAAACCCGCCAGCGCCACGCCGCTGTGGTACTGGTTCGCCACCGAGCAGGGGCAGGTTGTCGACCTTAACGGCCTGAAACGCTCCCGGAAGCAGCAGCAGGCGCTGGCGGCGCTGCGCCAGGGTAAAATCTGGCGTCATCAGGTTGGCGAACTGGAATTCAATGAAGCGGCGCTGCAGGCGCTGCGCGGTAAAGGGCTGGCGGAGCTGGCCTGCGAAGCGCCCGCCCTCACCGACTGGCGCAGCGCGTATTCGGTTGCCGGCGAACGCCTGCGCCTGAATACCGAGCAGGCCACCGCCGTCGGGGCGATCCACAGCGCCGCCGATCGTTTCTCCGCCTGGCTGCTGGCGGGTATTACCGGCTCCGGGAAAACGGAAGTCTATTTGAGCGTGCTGGAGAATGTGCTGGCGCAGGGGCGCCAGGCGCTGGTGATGGTGCCGGAGATCGGCCTGACGCCGCAAACCATCGCCCGATTTCGCCAGCGCTTTAACGCGCCGGTGGAAGTGCTGCACTCCGGGCTCAATGACAGCGAACGTCTCTCGGCCTGGCTGAAGGCGAAAAATGGCGAAGCGGCCATTGTGATCGGCACCCGCTCCTCGCTGTTTACCCCATTTAAAGATCTCGGCGTCATCGTCATCGACGAAGAGCATGATAGCTCCTACAAGCAGCAGGAAGGCTGGCGCTACCATGCCCGCGACCTGGCGGTATGGCGCGCCCACAGCGAGCAGATCCCGATAATTCTCGGCTCGGCGACGCCGGCGCTGGAGACTCTGCATAACGTCCGCCAGGGTAAATACCGCCAGTTAACCTTAAGCAAACGCGCGGGCAATGCGCGCCCGGCCCAGCAGCACGTGCTCGATCTCAAAGGGCAACCGCTGCAGGCGGGCCTGTCTCCCGCGCTGATTAACCGTATGCGCCAGCACCTGCAAGCGGATAACCAGGTGATCCTGTTTCTTAACCGCCGCGGCTTTGCGCCAGCGCTGCTGTGCCACGATTGCGGCTGGATAGCGGAATGCCCGCGCTGCGACAGTTACTATACGTTGCACCAGGCGCAGCACCATCTACGCTGCCACCATTGCGACAGCCAGCGCCCGATCCCGCGCCAGTGTCCTTCCTGCGGCTCCACGCATTTGGTGCCGGTAGGGATCGGCACCGAGCAGCTGGAGCAGGCCCTGGCGCCGCTGTTCCCTGAGGTGCCTATCTCGCGTATCGACCGCGATACCACCAGCCGCAAAGGAGCGCTGGAGGAGCATCTCGCCGCCGTCCATCGCGGCGGGGCGCGTATTCTGATTGGCACCCAAATGCTGGCCAAAGGGCACCACTTCCCGGACGTCACCCTCGTCTCCCTGCTGGATGTCGACGGGGCGCTGTTTTCCGCTGATTTCCGCTCCGCAGAGCGTTTCGCTCAGCTTTATACCCAGGTCTCCGGGCGAGCGGGCCGGGCAGGAAAACAGGGCGAGGTCATTCTTCAAACCCACCATCCGGAACACCCTCTACTGCAGACCCTGCTGTATAAAGGCTACGACGCCTTTGCCGAACAGGCGCTGGCAGAGCGGCAGACGATGCAGCTGCCGCCGTGGACCAGCCATGTGCTGATTCGTGCGGAAGACCATAACAACCAGCAGGCGCCGCTGTTTTTACAGCAGCTGCGCAATCTGCTGCAGGCCAGCCCGCTGGCCGACGAAAAGCTATGGGTGCTCGGTCCGGTTCCGGCGCTGGCGCCAAAGCGCGGCGGCCGCTGGCGCTGGCAAATATTGCTGCAGCATCCTTCGCGGGTGCGTCTGCAACATATCGTTAGCGGTACGCTGGCGCTGATCAATACGCTTCCGGAGGCGAGAAAAGTGAAGTGGGTGCTGGATGTCGATCCGATTGAAGGATAAGCCTTCTCTTGCGAGCCGGATCGAAAAATTTAACAAGCATCACGTTTTTCATGAAAATTCTGTAACTCACTGCCGCGACTATCTGATAAAAATGATGCAGCAGTTAGCGCCCAAGGGAAATGCCAGCGCCATTCAGCGAGGAGAAACCAGGTGAAGCCCAAAAAACAAGTGGTTGCCGCCACCATGAAAGACGTCGCCCTCAAGGCAAACGTTTCCACGGCAACCGTGTCCCGAGCGTTGATGAACCCTGATAAGGTGTCGCAAGCCACCCGTAACCGGGTCGAGCAGGCGGCGCTGGAAGTCGGCTATTTACCGCAGTCGCTCGGACGCAATATGAAGCGCAACGAATCGCGGACGATCCTCGTGATCGTCCCGGATATCTGCGACCCCTTCTTTAGTGAAGTGATCCGCGGTATTGAAGTCACTGCCGCCGAGCACGGCTATCTGGTGTTAATCGGCGATTGCGCCCACCAGAATCAGAAAGAAAAAACCTTTATCGACCTTATCATCACCAAGCAGATCGACGGCATGGTGCTGCTCAGCTCGCGCCTGCCGTTTGACGCCAGCGTGGAAGAGCAGCGCAATTTGCCGCCAATGGTCATGTCGAATGAGTTTGCGCCGGAGCTGGAGCTGCCCACCGTCCATATCGATAACCTGACGGCGGCCTTTAACGCGGTAAATTATCTCCACGAGCTGGGACATCAGCGTATCGGCTGTATCGCCGGCCCGGAAGATATGCCGTTGTGCCATTATCGCCTGCAGGGTTATGTGCAGGCGCTGCGCCGCAGCGGTATCACCGTCGATCCGCACTATATTGCTCGCGGCAACTTTACCTTCGAAGCCGGCGCCAATGCGCTGGAGCAGCTGCTGGCGCAGCCGGTGCCGCCCACGGCGGTCTTTTGCCATAGCGATGTGATGGCGCTGGGCGCCTTATCGCTGGCAAAACGTCGCGGTCTGAAAGTGCCGGACGACCTGTCAATTGTCGGCTTCGATAACATCGCGTTGTCTGAATTTTGCGACCCGCCGTTGACCACGGTTTCACAGCCACGGTTTGATATCGGCCGTGAAGGAATGCTGCTATTACTGGAGCAAATGCAGGGGCATAACGTGAACAGCGGCTCGCGTCTGCTCGATTGCGAACTGATTGTTCGCGGCAGTACGCAAAAAATCAGACGATAACCATCAGGCTTTCGGGCCTGCTCTTCTGGTCAAAGGCCCGCCGCTTAAGTAACATGGCGGGCTGACGAACGAATATAAGACAGCGAAACGATAGTGGCACAACGAGATTATGTACGCCGCAGCCAACCGGCTTCTTCGCGGCGCAAAAAGAGCACGACCCGAAGCTCAAGGAATAAGCAAAGCAGCCTTCCGGCGATTTCACCGGCGATGGTGGCGATCGCGGCGGCTGTGCTGGTGGCCTTTATCGGTGGCCTCTATTTCATTACGCATCATAAGAAAGAAGAAGCGGAAGCGATGCAAAATCGCCAGGCCGCCGGCAACGGCTTGCCGCCCAAACCGGAAGAGCGCTGGCGCTATATTAAAGAGCTGGAAAGCCGCCAGCCTGGCGTCCGCGCGCCGACCGAACCGACCGCTGGTGGCGAAGTCATGAAACCGGAACAGCTGACCGACGAGCAGCGCCAGCTGCTCGCCCAGATGCAGGCCGATATGCGCCAGCAGCCGACCCAGCTGACCGAAGTGCCGTGGAACGAACAAACGCCGGCGCAGCGCCAGCAGACGCTTCAGCGTCAGCGTTTAGCGCAGCAACAGCAGCAGGCGCAGCAGCAACAGTGGGCGCAGACTCAGGCGCAGACCGTCCAACAGCAGCCGCCGCGCGTTCAGCAGCCGAAGCCGGTTCAGCAGCAACAGCCGAAGCAGACCGTGTCAAACCAGCAGCCGTACCAGGATCTGCTGCAGACGCCAGCGCATACCAATACCACGCAGCCGCGTACCCAGGCCGCGGCGCCGGTAACTCGGGTGGAAGAAGCGCCGAAAACCACCGCCGAGAAGAAAGACGATCGTAGCTGGATGATCCAGTGCGGCTCTTTTAAAGGCGCCGAGCAGGCCGAAACCGTCCGCGCTCAGCTGGCTTTCGAAGGGTTTGCTTCGCACATTACCACTAACAACGGCTGGAACCGCGTGGTTATTGGCCCGTTGAAAGGCAAAGAAAGCGCCAACGAGATGATCACCCGCCTGAAGATGGCTGGACACGCGAACTGCATTCGTCTCGCCGCCAGGGGTTGAAACCCTCAAAATCCCCCCCATCTATAATTGCATTCGGCCCCGCGGACAGCGCGGGGCCCCTGTTCCGCTTTTGCAACCAAGGGGTCTGCTCGTGACTACAATTGTAAGTGTTCGCCGTAACGGCCATGTTGTTATTGCCGGTGATGGCCAGGCCACGCTGGGCAACACCGTGATGAAGGGCAATGTGAAGAAAGTGCGTCGTCTGTACAACGACAAAGTGATTGCCGGTTTCGCTGGCGGCACCGCCGACGCCTTCACGCTGTTCGAACTGTTTGAACGTAAACTGGAAATGCACCAGGGCCATCTGGTGAAGGCCGCCGTTGAGCTGGCCAAAGACTGGCGAACTGACCGGATGTTGCGCAAACTGGAAGCGCTGCTGGCCGTCGCGGACGAAAACGCGTCGCTTATCATCACCGGTAACGGTGACGTGGTACAGCCGGAAAACGATTTGATTGCTATCGGCTCCGGCGGTCCTTACGCCCAGGCCGCGGCCCGCGCGCTGTTGGAAAATACCGATATGGGCGCGCGCGACATCGCCGAGAAAGCGTTGGATATTGCAGGTGATATCTGCATCTATACCAACCATTTCCACACCATCGAAGAATTACCTTCTAAAGCGTAAGGATCTCCCATGTCTGAAATGACCCCACGCGAAATTGTCAGCGAACTGGACAAACACATTATCGGTCAGGACGCCGCCAAGCGTTCTGTTGCTATCGCCCTGCGTAACCGCTGGCGTCGGATGCAGCTTAACGAAGAGCTGCGTCATGAAGTCACGCCGAAAAACATTCTGATGATCGGCCCAACCGGCGTCGGTAAAACCGAAATCGCCCGTCGTCTGGCAAAACTGGCTAACGCGCCGTTTATCAAAGTTGAAGCGACGAAGTTCACCGAAGTGGGCTATGTCGGTAAAGAAGTGGACTCCATCATCCGCGATTTGACCGATGCGGCGATCAAAATGGTTCGTATGCAGTCCATCGATAAGAACCGTTACCGCGCGGAAGAGCTGGCGGAAGAGCGCGTGCTCGACGTGCTGATCCCACCGGCGAAGAACAACTGGGGCCAGACTGAGCCGTCGCAGGAACCGTCTGCAGCGCGCCAGGCGTTCCGTAAAAAACTGCGTGAAGGCCAGCTGGACGATAAAGAGATTGAAATCGATCTCGCTGCGGCGCCGATGGGCGTTGAAATCATGTCCCCTCCGGGCATGGAAGAGATGACCAGCCAGCTGCAGTCTATGTTCCAGAACCTCGGCGGCCAGAAGCAGAAACCGCGTAAGCTGAAAATCAAAGACGCGATGAAGCTGCTGATTGAAGAAGAAGCGGCCAAACTGGTCAATCCGGAAGAGCTGAAGCAGGAAGCCATCGACGCTGTAGAGCAGCACGGTATCGTCTTTATCGACGAAATCGACAAAATCTGTAAGCGCGGCGGCAACACCTCCGGCCCGGACGTCTCCCGCGAAGGCGTACAGCGCGACCTGCTGCCGCTGGTGGAAGGCTGCACCGTCTCCACCAAACATGGGATGGTCAAGACCGACCACATCCTGTTTATCGCCTCCGGCGCATTCCAGGTGGCCAGCCCATCCGATCTGATCCCGGAACTGCAGGGGCGTCTGCCGATCCGCGTTGAGCTGAAGGCGCTGACCACCCACGACTTCGAGCGCATCCTGACCGAGCCGAATGCCTCCATCACCGTGCAGTACAAGGCGCTGATGGCGACCGAAGGGGTGAACATCGAATTCACCGAAGACGGCATCAAGCGCATCGCCCAGGCCGCATGGCAGGTAAACGAAACCACCGAGAACATCGGTGCGCGTCGCCTGCACACCGTGCTGGAGCGCCTGGTGGAAGACATCTCCTATGATGCCAGCGAGATGAACGGCCAGACCGTCACTATCGATGCCGAATATGTGAGTAAACACCTGGATGTTCTGGTGGCAGATGAAGATCTGAGCCGTTTTATCCTATAATCCGGTGCAATGCATTTTCATCACTGTTGATGGGGGCTATCGCCCCCATTTTTATTGGCTAAAATAACTATGACTGATATCAGCCGTTCACAGGCGTGGCTGGAAAGCCTGCGTCCTAAAACGTTACCGCTGGCATTTGCCGCGATTATTGTTGGCACCGTCCTTGCCTGGGAGCAGGGCCATTTTGATCCCTGGGTTGCCCTGCTGGCGCTGATCACCGCCGGCTTGCTGCAAATTCTTTCCAACCTCGCCAATGACTACGGCGACGCGGTTAAGGGGAGCGATAAACCGGATCGCATCGGGCCGCTGCGCGGGATGCAGAAAGGGGTGATTACCCCCCAGCAGATGAAGCGCGCCCTGATCGTCACCGTCGTACTCATCTGCCTGTTTGGTCTGGCGCTGCTGTGCGCCGCCTGGCAGAGCGTCGGCGATTTCATCGGCTTCCTCGCCCTGGGAGGCCTGTCTATCGTGGCCGCCATCACCTACACGGTGGGCACCCGTCCGTATGGATATATTGGTCTGGGTGATATCTCAGTACTCGTTTTCTTCGGCTGGCTGAGCGTCCTCGGCAGCTGGTATCTGCAAGCCCATAATGTGGAAGCGGCCATTTTTCTGCCGGCGACAGCCTGCGGTCTGCTGGCGACCGCCGTGCTGAACATCAATAATCTGCGCGATATCGACAGCGACCGGCAGAACGGGAAGAACACCCTCGCCGTGCGCCTGGGCCCGGTCAATGCCCGCCGCTATCATGCCTGCCTGCTGCTCGGCGCCCTGCTGTGTCTGGCGCTGTTTAACCTGCTGGCGCTGCATTCAGCCTGGGGCTGGCTGTTTATTCTCGCCACGCCGCTGCTGGTGAAACAGGCGCGCTACGTCCTGCGCGAATCCGATCCGCTGGCGATGCGGCCAATGCTCGAAAAGACGGTCAAAGGGGCCTTACTGACCAACCTGCTGTTTGTTATCGGAATTATTGCCAGTAAGCTGATGGCTTAACTGACAAATATCAATTAACAATTGATGATTTTGCCAACAATGCGATTCGCGGGATATACTAAAAACTCTCGCAGCAACTGAACGTTAAGCCTATGAAATACGATACTTCCGAGCTTTGTGACATCTACCAGGAAGATGTCAACGTCGTGGAACCGCTGTTCTCTAACTTTGGAGGACGGTCGTCGTTTGGTGGACAGATCATTACGGTTAAATGTTTCGAGGATAACGGGTTGCTCTACGATCTGCTCGAGCAGAATGGCCGTGGTCATATTCTCCTGATCGACGGCGGCGGCTCAGTACGACGCGCGTTAATTGACGCTGACCTGGCGCGTCTGGCCGTCCAGAATGAATGGGAAGGGTTGGTGGTCTATGGCGCGGTGCGCCAGGTTGACGACCTTGAGGAACTGGACATTGGTATTCAGGCGCTGGCGGCGATTCCGGTCGGCGCGGCTGGCGAAGGCATCGGCGAAAGCGACGTGCGCGTCAATTTCGGCGGGGTGACTTTCTTCTCCGGCGACCATCTGTATGCCGATAACACCGGGATGATCCTGTCGGAAGACCCGCTGGATATCGAATAAACCTTCCGCCATAAAAAAGGCCTTCTCCATGAGAAGGCCTTTTGTTTATCCGGCGCGTAACTTAGTACAGTTTCTTCGCGCAATCCAGCCAGTCGTTTTTGAACGGACGCTTCATGTTCTCGATGGCATCGATGATGTCGTGGTGCACCAGCTTCTCGTTCTGGATGCCGACGCAACGGCCGCCATGGCCCTGCAGCAGCAGCTCAATCGCATAGGCGCCCATGCGGGAAGCCAGGATGCGGTCGTAAGGAACCGGGGAACCGCCGCGCTGAATGTGGCCGAGGACGGTGGCGCGAGTTTCACGGCCAGTCTCTTTCTCGATGTAGCTTGCCAGCTCGTCAACGTCGCACATGTGCTCGGTGATGGCCACGATAGCGTGTTTTTTCCCTTTCGCGATACCGGCTTTGATTTCTGCCACCAGATCGTCACGGGTATATTCCACTTCAGGCACCATGATGAACTCACAGCCGCCGGCAATCGCCGCCGCCAGGGTCAGGTCGCCACAGTAACGGCCCATCACTTCCACCACGGAGATACGCTGGTGCGAAGAGGAGGTGTCGCGCAAACGGTCAATCGCTTCCACCACGGTGCTCAGGGCAGTAAAGAAGCCGATGGTGTAGTCAGTGCCTTTGATATCGTTGTCGATGGTGCCCGGCAGGCCGATGCATGGGAAGCCCATCTCGGTCAGGCGCATCGCCCCCATATAGGAACCGTCACCGCCGATAACCACCAGCGCGTCCAGGCCGCGCTTCTTCATGTTTTCGATAGCCACAGCGCGGATGTGTTCTTCGCGGAATTCCGGGAAGCGAGCGGAGCCCAGGAAGGTGCCGCCGCGGTTGATCATGTCGGAAACGCTGTAACGGTCGAGCTGAACCATACGGTCTTCATACAATCCGAGGTAACCGTCATAGATTCCAAAAACTTCCAGACCTTCCGTTAATGCCGCGCGCACAACGCCACGAATTGCTGCGTTCATGCCCGGCGCATCACCGCCACTTGTCAACACACCGATTTTCTTAATCATGACTACCTCTGAACTTAGGAAGCAAAAAATAATTCTGTTGCCTGAAGCGCTCCCTCACCAGGAGTGCACGACGCTAATGACAATAGTATATCAAACGCCTCAAGCTGAATTGATTCAGGTCAGACCAAACGGCGGTAATTTATACAAAAAATGCCGATCTGCCCCACATTTTTACATCGAGTTTACAGACTATAACCTAACGCTCAAAAAAGCCCTGCTGCGCCGCTGGCACCACAGAGCTGGGATCCTGATGGATAATGACATCGGACCCCGGGAAACGGCGCAGAATCGCCTGCTCCACCTGGTCTGCAATCACGTGGGCTTGCACCAGCGGGAGGTTATCTTCCATTTCCAAATGAATCTGAATAAAGCGGGTCGGCCCTGACTGCCGCGTTCGTAGATCGTGCGCCCCGCGGATGCCGGGCCATGCGGTCACGATGGTGATAATGTCCTGACGCTCCTCGTCAGGCAAGGCGCGGTCGAGTAGTGACTGAACCGCCTCATAGCCCATCCGCAGCGCGCTATATAAAATATAGATGCCAATCCCTAGGGCAAACAACGCGTCGGCGCGATGCCAGCCGTACCAGGATAGGCCCAGCGCCACCAGAATGGCGCCGTTCATCATAACATCAGACTGATAATGAAGCATATCCGCCCGCACCGCCTGGCTCTGGGTTTTTCGCACCACCCAGCGCTGGAAAGTCACCAGCGCCAGCGTACTAACGAGGGCGATCAATGTGACGACGACCCCGACGCCGGCGGCCTGCAGCGGCTCCGGGCGCACCAGGTGCTGAATGCCGGTGAGAAACAGGAACAGCGCCGAGCCGGAGATAAACATGCTTTGCGCCAGCGCCGCCAGCGACTCCGCTTTGCCATGACCAAAGGTATGTTCTTCATCAGCAGGCTGTAGCGAATAGCGAACCACCAGCAGGTTGGTCAGCGAGGCGGCAATGTCCACCAGCGAATCCACCAGCGCAGCCAGAATACTGACAGAACCGGTATACCACCACGCAAAAATTTTGATCAAAAGTAACGCGGAGGCCATAGCCGTCGCGGCGATAGCGGCGCGGCTCACCAACCGGCCATAAGATTGATTCATATAGGCTCCTTCTCCTGCAATGCGCTTAGTATAACCCGAACTTGTGACGCTCACGGGATAGGCGAAGGAGTTGATTTACCGTAAAAAGGGCAAAAAAAACCCCCACATCATGTGGGGGAAGACAGGGATGGTGTCTATGGCAAGGAAAACAGGGTTTGTTACTGGGGTTGCAGGGTGTTGCTACTACTCGAAAGCATCATCGCTGAGCCTTTCTGCATCCTTGCAACCTCACGCAACTGATCCATACGCTGCTGGTGCTTAGCATTTAAAACCGCTTGCTGCTCTGGCGTAAGCAGGTGGTACATCTGGTTGCGAACCTTAGCCATCTCGACCTGGCGGGCAACCTGTTCCTGCGCCATCTTTTCTGCCTGAGCGCGCACAGCGTTTTCATCAAAATTTTCTGCGGTGACAAGGCGATGCATTGTCTCCATTTCGCTAACATTAACGGGGAGCCTGTCGTGGCGTGCCCGTTGCATAAGATCCCGTAACTGCTGACGTTGCTGCTCGGTTAAACTTATGCCGTCAAACATATGGCTTTGGCTACCGCGCTGTCCCCCGTCGTCTCCGGGGAGCCAGTTAACGCTGGTAACGACTTCAGCGGCCTGGCTATATGCACTTAGCGCCAGCGTTGAGGCCATGACGGCAGCGATAACATTGCGCATCACATACTCCCAAAACGTTTGTGTCGCGATTCAACGAGAGACAGTCTACGATTCAGGCTGCAAACATGCGTCAGGGGGTGTAAAACAACGTAAAGTCATGGATTAGCGGGCCTTGATGACGTAATTTCTGCCTCGGAGGTATTTAAACAATGAATAAAATCCTGTTAGTTGATGATGACCGGGAGCTCACCTCCCTGTTAAAAGAGCTGCTCGATATGGAAGGTTTTAACGTGCTGGTGGCCCATGATGGGGAACAGGCGCTGGCCCTTCTGGACGACAGCGTTGATTTATTGCTGCTCGACGTGATGATGCCGAAGAAAAACGGTATCGATACGCTGAAAGAGCTGCGTCAGACACACCAGACTCCGGTTATCATGCTAACAGCGCGCGGAAGCGAGCTGGATCGCGTTCTCGGCCTCGAGCTGGGCGCGGATGACTATTTGCCTAAGCCATTCAACGATCGCGAGCTGGTGGCCCGTATACGCGCGATTCTGCGCCGTTCCCACTGGAGCGAGCAGCAGCAGACGACCGAAGCCGGCTCACCAACCCTGGAAGTGGATGCCTTAAGCCTCAATCCGGGCCGCCAGGAAGCCAATTTCGATGGCCAGACGCTGGAGCTCACCGGCACCGAGTTCACCCTGCTCTATCTGTTAGCGCAGCATCTCGGTCAGGTAGTCTCCCGTGAGCATTTAAGCCAGGAAGTGTTAGGCAAGCGCCTGACGCCGTTCGACCGCGCCATTGATATGCATATTTCCAACCTGCGGCGTAAGCTGCCGGAGCGCAAAGATGGCCATCCGTGGTTTAAAACGCTGCGTGGCCGCGGGTATCTGATGGTTTCCGCTTCATGATTGGAAGTTTGACTGCACGCATCTTCGCCATCTTCTGGCTCACGCTGGCGCTGGTGTTGATGCTGGTGCTGATGTTGCCCAAACTGGATTCCCGGCAGATGACCGAGCTGCTGGAAAGCGAGCAGCGTCAGGGCATCATGATCGAGCAGCACGTCGAGGCCGAGCTGGCCAACGATCCGCCAAACGACCTGATGTGGTGGCGTCGTTTGTTTCGCGCCATCGATAAATGGGCGCCTCCGGGACAACGCCTGCTGCTGGTGACCAGCGAAGGCCGCGTGATCGGCGCAGAACGCAACGAGATGCAGATCATTCGTAACTTTATCGGCCAGGCCGATAACGCCGATCATCCGCAGAAAAAACGCTATGGCCGCCTGGAAATGGTGGGCCCGTTTTCCGTCCGGGACGGGGAGGATAACTATCAGCTCTATCTGATTCGTCCCGCCAGCACCTCACAATCCGACTTTATCAACCTGCTGTTTGACCGGCCGCTGCTGCTGCTGATCGTCACGATGCTGGTCAGCGCCCCGCTGCTGCTGTGGCTGGCGTGGAGCCTGGCGAAACCGGCGCGTAAGCTGAAAAATGCCGCCGATGAAGTCGCCCAGGGCAACCTGCGCCAGCATCCGGAGCTGGAAGCCGGGCCGCAGGAGTTTTTAGCCGCTGGCGCCAGTTTTAACCAGATGGTGACGGCCCTGGAGCGGATGATGACCAGCCAGCAGCGGCTGCTGTCCGATATCTCGCACGAGCTGCGCACGCCGCTTACGCGCCTGCAATTAGGTACCGCCCTGCTGCGTCGCCGCAGCGGAGAGAGTAAGGAGCTGGAGCGTATCGAAACTGAAGCGCACCGGCTGGACAGCATGATCAACGACCTGCTGGTGATGTCGCGCAATCAGGCGAAAAACGCCCTGGTCAGCGAGACGGTGAAAGCCAATCAGCTATGGAACGAAGTGTTGGACAATGCGGCGTTTGAAGCCGAGCAGATGGGGAAATCTTTCACCGTTGAGTATCCGCCGGGCCCATGGCCGCTGTACGGTAACCCCAATGCGCTGGAAAGCGCGCTGGAGAATATCGTGCGCAACGCCCTGCGCTACTCGCATACGAAAATTTCCGTCAGCTTCTCGGTGGATAAAGACGGGATTACGGTTAACGTCGATGACGACGGCCCGGGAGTCAGCCCGGAGGATCGCGAACAGATTTTCCGGCCATTCTACCGGACCGACGAGGCGCGCGACCGCGAGTCCGGCGGCACCGGCCTGGGGCTGGCGATTGTCGAAACCGCTATTCAGCAGCACCGCGGCTGGGTGAAGGCCGACGACAGCCCGCTGGGTGGTCTGCGTTTAACAATCTGGCTGCCGCTGTATAAACGAACCTGACGCCGACCCGGCCTGCGCTGTGCGGCGCTGCGCCGGGAGCATCCCCGGGAATACTTAATATGGGGGATTATTTCCCCCATAATCTCCGCGAACTATCCTCTATCTTGCCGCTTAAACGCCGTTTCTGCATCGTTCGGCTCCAGCTAACAGACAGGCCCGCTGCCGACAATAAGCGGTGGTACTGATCATCATCAAACGGCATCTGCCAGGCAATCGCCCCGGCCTCATGAACGCTGACATCACTCAGCCGGGAAACCAGCTCGAGCGGCGCATCGCTGGAAACTTGCCCTCCGGCAATCACCCGGTACAGCCAGCCGGTTTTTCCGCTGTTTTGCATCAGCTGCGCCATATCATTGATCGCAAAATGAAAGTTGAGCTTGAAGCACGGCGATCGCGGCTGGGTGACCTGGATCAGCGCCTCGCCCCAGCGAAAGATATCGCCGATATAAACGTTTTGCTCGGTAAGCCCGGTGGTGGAGAGGTTTTCGCCGAACGCCGGCGCGCAGAACCGCTCGGCCTGCTGGGGGAAGTCACGGATCCAGTCGGCATAGTGTTCGCGCGGATAATGACACAGCGCGCGGTCCGGCCCGCCGTGGATTTTCTTCTCCGCCTGCTGGTCCCCATCGAGACCGAGATCGCCGAGCTGCAATTCTCCGTCGACCTGGATTTTGTCGATCGCGCTGGGGCGACTGCCCGCGTAGTCCCTGATTTTGCCGACAAAGACATTCACCGGATAATGCATGGCTGCTCTCCTTGCTACAGATATAAAAAAAGCGAGTCATCAGACTCGCTTCTCTTTTAGCGCAATGCAACCTTATTTTTTGGCGGCAAAACGCGCTGCAGCTTCGTCCCAGTTCACTACGTCCCAGAAGGCTTTGATGTAGTCCGGGCGGCGGTTCTGGAATTTCAGGTAGTAAGCGTGTTCCCAGACGTCCAGGCCGATAATCGGGAAGCCGGAAGCGCCGGAAATGGCTTCGCCCATCAGCGGGGAATCCTGGTTGGCGGTGGAGACAACGGCCAGTTTGTCACCTTTCAGGACCAGCCACGCCCAGCCGGAGCCGAAACGGGTAGCAGCGGCTTTTTCGAATTCCGCTTTGAAGTTCTCCACGGAACCGAAATCGCGCTCGATAGCCGCTTTCAGGTCGCCCTGCAGGGTGGTACCGGTTTTCAGGCCTTTCCAGAACAGGCTGTGGTTCGCGTGGCCGCCGGCGTTGTTACGCAGTACGGTTTTTTTGTCAGCCGGCAGCTGATCCAGCTTGGTAATCAGCTCTTCAGCGGACAGGTTAGCGAACTCCGGCAGGCTTTCCAGCGCGGCGTTGGCATTGTTCACGTAGGTCTGGTGGTGTTTAGTGTGATGGATCTCCATCGTCTGCTTGTCGAAGTGCGGTTCCAGAGCATCGTAAGCGTAAGGCAGGGATGGCAGGGTATAGCTCATAATCATCTCCATTATTGTCGAGCGGCTCAAGTGTTAACGCCGCGTAAGCAGTTTGTCCATTATAGTTAATTAAATGGTATTGAAAATGCTTATCAATGCCGTATTTTTCATATGGATATAACCAGAAGAAATACCCGTCGTTTTGTGATGTAGAACAACTAATTAAGCCCATGGTTGCCAGGGTTCGCCATCCTGTGGCAACGTCCTGAAGGCGGCCAAAGCGGCCAATTTTTACACTCATCCCATCGGAAGCCGCCGTCTCCGATAAAAAAAGATGAGGATAAAATCAATGAACCACGCGATTTCGATGGGTATTTTTTGGCATTTGATAGGGGCCGCCAGTGCCGCCTGTTTCTATGCCCCGTTCAAGAAAGTAAAACACTGGTCGTGGGAAACCATGTGGTCGGTCGGGGGGATCGTCTCCTGGCTGATTCTGCCCTGGGCCATCAGCGCCACGCTGTTACCCGACTTCTGGGCCTACTACCGCTCTTTTAGCGCCTCCACGCTGCTGCCGGTCTTTCTGTTCGGCGCCATGTGGGGCATTGGTAATATCAACTATGGCCTGACCATGCGCTATCTTGGCATGTCGATGGGGATTGGCATCGCCATTGGCATCACGCTGATTGTCGGCACGCTGATGACGCCGATTATTAACGGTCAGTTTGCAGTGCTGATGCGCACCCAGGGCGGTCAAATGACGCTGCTCGGCGTGCTGGTGGCGGTGATTGGCGTCGGCATCGTCACCCGCGCAGGCCAGCTGAAAGAGCGCAAAATGGGCATCAAAGCCGAAGAGTTCAATCTGAAGAAAGGGCTTCTGCTGGCGGTAATGTGCGGTATCTTCTCCGCAGGGATGTCGTTCGCGATGAACGCCGCCAAACCGATGCATGATGCCGCCGCGGCGCTCGGCGTCGACCCGCTGTACGCAGCGCTGCCAAGCTACGTGGTGATTATGGGCGGCGGGGCGCTGGTTAACCTTGGCTTCTGCTTTATTCGTCTGGCGAAAGTGAAGAACCTGTCAGTCAAAGCCGATTTCTCGCTGGCCAAACCGCTTATCATCAGCAACCTTCTGCTCTCTGCCCTCGGCGGTCTGATGTGGTATCTCCAGTTCTTCTTCTATGCCTGGGGCCACGCCAGCATTCCGGCGCAGTATGATTATATGAGCTGGATGCTGCACATGAGTTTCTACGTGCTGTGCGGCGGTGTGGTGGGTCTGGTGCTGAAGGAGTGGAACAACGCCGGCCGTCGTCCGGTGAGCGTCCTGAGCCTCGGCTGCGTGGTGATTATCATCGCCGCCAATATCGTCGGTCTGGGAATGGCCAGTTAATCACCGGATCATCCGCCTGACAACGACGCTCTTCAGGCGGCGGCGCGACTGCGCTGCCGCCATTGCCCCGGTGACATGCCGATTTCCCGGCTAAAAACCACCGAAAAGTAGTTACTGTCCTCAAAGCCGCACTGCATGGCGATATCGCCGATTAAGCGCTCGGTATGCTGCAGCAGATACTGCGCATGGCAGATCCGCAGCTGGCGTAAATAGTGATTGATGGTCATCCCGGTTTGCTGGCGAAACTGCTGGCGAAGCGCCCGCTCGCTGCCGCCCTCCTGCTCGCAGAAACGCTCCAGAACAAAGGGGCGGCTAAGGCTGGCCGCCAGCGCGGCCAGCAGTTTGTCCAGCAGCGCTTCGCGCTGCGTCGCCGCGGGATCATCCGTCGCGTAGCGATGGCGCTGCAGCGTCAGCGCCAGCTGGGCAAAAAGCAGTTCGGCCATCGCATTTCCCTGCGCGTCGCGCCGGGCGCACTCATGCTCAAGCTGGCTAATCACCTGGCGCGCCTGCGCCATACCTGTGCTGCCCATGCGCCAGTGGGGCTTCCACGGCGTGCCGAAGAGGCCAGGGATCGCCCCGGCCCAGTCAAAATTGAGCTGCAGCCGCTCCGGGCAATAGATGATGTTCTGCAGAACCAGATCGTTAACGGAAGCATAGGAGTGTTTATCTTCGGCGCGAATGTAGAACAGATCGCCGCGGGTAATGCGCCAGGGGCGATCGTTAAGGACGTGCAGCCCGTTGCCTCGCCACACCAGCACCAGCTCGCAGAACTCATGGGTATGTTCGGCAAAGACATTTTGCGGGTAGCGGTCTGCCACCGCCACTGCCTGTGTGGCGGAAGGGAAAAACTCCTCTTTACGTAAAATCAGACCGGCCACGGCTCACACTCCAAACGCGGATAACGGCGCATTATTCGCGTTTTTAGTCTGCAATACGTTGACTCTTCTCGCGTTACTGAAGAATGGCGTCGCGCCCCTGACGGATATCGCGCGGCGACCAGTCGAACTCCCGGCGAAAAAGCGTCGAAAAGTGGTTACTGTCGCCGAAGCCGCAGCGATAAGCGATATCAGTCACGCTTTCATCGCTGTGGCGCAGCAGGTGGCGGGCTTTCATCAGGCGCACCCGATTAAGATAGCGCTGTGGCGTCAGACCGGTCTGCTGCTTCAGCTGGCGGTGCAGCGTACGCAGCGACAGCGAAAACTGCGCCGCCACCTCCTCCCAGCAGATCTCCTGCGCAAAATGGTCTTCGAGCCAGGCCAACAGCTGATTCAGCCGCGCATCGTTGTTGGTGGCCTCTTCCGCAAGGCTGCTTTTACGTAACAGCACCAGCAGCTGCATAAACAGGATCTCACGGCTGGCGACGGCATGAGTATCCGTATCGCTCCCCACGGCCTCGATCTGCGCCACGATATGCCGCACCTGTTGCAGGACGGTTTGATTCACCCGCCAGTGCGAGGGGTAGTTTCCTTCCTGTTCCTGGGGCAGTAGTTGACTGACCCCGGCGAGAAAGCGAAACGCATCCGGCGCGCGATAGAGCACATTGGTCAGACACAGATTATCCGTGTGCTCGTAAAGATGGCGGTCGTGATCGCGGATAAAACAGACCGAACCGCCGCCAATGGTGTAGGGCTGGCCATTGAAGACGTGAATACCCGATCCCTGCTCCACGATAACTATTTCATGGAAATCATGGTGATGTTCCGGAAAGGCCGACTGAGGGAGGCGGGGTTCAATAGCCACCGTCGAGATCCCGGCCTTAAAGAAATCCGTACTGTGCAATATGGTCATGATGCCACCCTCGTAATGAGAAAAATTATCAGTCACCGGCTGATAGTAATGAAGGGTTGGCTATCCGGCCTTCAATTTTTGACCGCGAAATTCGTAAATCCTGCCGCTTTTTCAAGAATCAGCCGGAAAGATGCGGAACTGCGGAGGCCATCACATCCCCCTCGCCATCCCCTAAAACCGCAAACTGTGATGTCCCTCACGGTCACCTTTGCTTTCTTGCCAGCGGCCAGTTTTGGCTGTCCGTAGCGAGAAGGTGTCAGTAAACGGCCTTTTTTAGACTGCGGACAATGATTTTAAGAAGGATCGTTTCATGAGTATTCGTCATTGTGTCGCTGTCGATTTAGGCGCCTCCAGCGGGCGGGTGATGCTCGCCAGCTATCAGCCCGGGCCGCGCGCCCTGACGCTGCGCGAAATTCATCGCTTCACCAATAGTCTGCAGAAAGTAGACGGCTTCGACTGCTGGGATGTAGATAGCCTGGAAGGCGAGATCCGCCGCGGGCTGGAGAAAGTGTGTGAGCAGGGCATTCTGATAGACAGTATCGGCATCGATACCTGGGGGGTAGATTATGTCCTACTGGATAAGCAGGGCCAGCGCGTCGGGCTGCCGATCTCCTATCGTGACGACCGCACCCAGGGCCTGCTGCGTCACGCTGAAGCGCAGCTGGGCCGGGCGGAAATCTATCGCCGCAGCGGCATTCAGTTTTTGCCGTTTAACACGCTTTATCAGCTGCGCGCGCTGGTGGAGCAGCAGCCGGAGCTGGTCAGTCAGGCTGCCCATGCCCTGCTGATCCCCGACTATTTCAGCTTCCGCCTGACCGGCAATCTGAACTGGGAATATACCAACGCCACCACCACCCAGCTGGTCAATATTAACAGCGATAGCTGGGATGAGACGCTGCTGAACTGGACCGGCGCGCCGTTGGCGTGGTTCGGAAAGCCGACCCACCCCGGCAATGTGATAGGCCACTGGATCTGCCCGCAGGGTAACCGAATTCCGGTAGTCGCTGTCGCCAGCCACGACACCGCCAGCGCGGTGATCGCCTCCCCGCTGGCCGACCGCCATGCCGCCTATCTCTCCTCCGGCACCTGGTCGCTGATGGGGTTTGAAAGCCTGACGCCGTACACCTGCGACGCGGCGCTGCAGGCCAATATCACCAACGAAGGCGGAGCCGAAGGCCGCTATCGGGTGCTGAAAAATATCATGGGCCTGTGGCTGCTGCAGCGGGTGCTAAAAGAGCAAATCGTCAGCGACCTGCAGGGGCTGATCGCCCGCACCGCCGCGCTACCGGCGTGCCGCTTCATAATTGACTGCAACGATGACCGCTTTATCAACCCGGCCAGTATGAGCGCCGAGATCCAGGCCGCCTGTCGCGACGCCGGGCAGCCGGTTCCTGAAAGCGATGCCGAACTGGCGCGCTGCATTTTCGACAGCCTGGCGCTGCTCTACGCCCGGGTGCTTAACGAGCTGGCGGCGCTGCGCGGCCACCCCTTCAGCCAGCTGCATATCGTCGGCGGCGGCTGTCAGAACACGCTGCTCAACCAGCTGTGCGCTGACGCCTGCGGGATCGCCGTCGTGGCCGGCCCGATAGAGGCCTCCACCCTCGGCAATATCGGCATCCAGTTAATGACCCTCGACGAGCTGGCCAATGTCGATGAGTTTCGTCAGGTAGTGCGCGGCAACGCGGCGCTCACCACTTTTACCCCCAATCCTGATAGTGAAATTGCCCGTTTCGTGGCGCAGTTTCAGCCACAACAGACCAAGGAGCTTTGCGCATGACCACTCAACTTGAACAAGCCTGGGAAATTGCTAAGCAGCGCTACGCCGCCGTCGGCGTGGATGTCGAGGAGGCCCTGCGCCAGCTGGACCGTCTGCCCGTCTCCATGCACTGCTGGCAGGGTGACGACGTCGCCGGTTTCGAAAACCCGGCGGGAAGCCTGACCGGCGGTATCCAGGCGACCGGCAACTACCCGGGCAAAGCGCGCAATGCAGAAGAACTCCGCGCCGACCTTGAGCAGGCGCTGAGCCTGATCCCGGGGCCAAAGCGTCTCAATCTGCACGCTATTTACCTGGAATCCGACGCGCCGGTAGCGCGCAATGAGATTAAGCCGGAGCACTTTAAAAACTGGGTTACATGGGCGAAAGCCAACAAACTGGGGCTGGATTTCAACCCCTCCTGCTTCTCGCATCCGCTGAGCGCCGACGGCTTTACCCTGTCGCACGCCAACGATGAGATCCGCCAGTTCTGGATCGACCACTGCAAAGCCAGCCGCCGCGTATCCGCTTATTTTGGCGAACAGCTGGGCACGCCGTCGGTGATGAATATCTGGGTGCCGGACGGCATGAAGGATATAACCGTTGACCGCTTCGCCCCGCGCCAGCGGCTGCTGAACGCCCTTGATGAGGTGATCAGCGAGAAGCTCGACCCGGCGCACCATATCGACGCCGTGGAGAGCAAGCTGTTCGGCATCGGCGCCGAAAGCTACACCGTCGGCTCCAACGAGTTCTATATGGGTTACGCCACCAGCCGTCAGACGGCGCTGTGCCTCGATGCCGGCCACTTCCATCCGACGGAAGTGATCTCCGACAAGATCTCCGCCGCCATGCTCTACATCCCGCGCCTGCTGCTGCACGTCAGCCGCCCGGTGCGCTGGGACAGCGACCACGTGGTGCTGCTGGATGATGAAACCCAGGCCATCGCCAGCGAAATCATTCGCCATAACCTGTTTGACCGCGTGCACATCGGCCTCGACTTCTTCGATGCCTCCATCAACCGCATCGCGGCCTGGGTGATTGGCACCCGCAATATGAAAAAAGCGCTGCTGCGCGCCCTGCTGGAACCGACCGCCCAGCTGCGCCAGCTGGAGAACGACGGCGATTACACCGCCCGCCTGGCGCTGCTCGAAGAGCAAAAATCGCTGCCGTGGCAGGCCATCTGGGAGATGTACTGTCAGCGTCACGACACGCCGGCGGGCAGCCAGTGGCTGGACAGCGTACGGGCTTATGAGAATGCGGTTCTGAGCCAGCGCGGGTAATGCACGGGCTTCCCCGGGTCGCGGCTGACGCCTTACCCGGGCTACGAACCGGTAGCCCGGATAAGCCGTTTACGGCGCAATCCGGGGGCACGCACATATTTAGGGTGAGGGGGTCAACCCCGCACCGAATCAACAGGAAAGACAAGACTATGCAAACCATTATCGACGCCTGGTTCGTCCAGGGCATGATCAAAGCCACCTCCGACGCCTGGCTGAAAGGCTGGGACGAACGCAACGGCGGCAACCTGACGCTGCGTCTGGATGAAGCGGATATCGAACCTTACGCGGCGGATTTCCACGCCAAACCGCGCTATATCGCCCTCAGCCAGCCGATGCCAACCCTGGCCAACCAGCCGTTTATCGTCACCGGCTCCGGCAAATTCTTCCGTAACGTCCAGCTCGACCCGGCCGCTAACCTCGGCGTGGTGAAGGTCGACAGCGACGGCGCGGGATACCATATCCTGTGGGGCCTGACGGAGGATGCCGTCCCGACCTCCGAGCTGCCGGCACACTTCCTGTCGCACAGCGAGCGCATCAAACTGACCGGCGGCAAAGACCGGGTGATCATGCACTGCCATGCCACCAACCTGATCGCCCTGACCTATGTTCTGGAGAACCACAGCGATCTTTTCACCCGTAAGCTGTGGGAAGGTAGCACCGAATGTCTGGTGGTCTTCCCGGATGGCGTCGGCATTCTGCCGTGGATGGTGCCGGGCACCGATGAAATCGGCCAGGCGACCGCCGAAACCATGCAAAAACACTCGCTTGTGCTGTGGCCGTTCCACGGCGTCTTCGGCAGCGGCCCCACGCTGGATGAGACCTTCGGCCTGATCGATACCGCCGAGAAGTCCGCCGAAGTGCTGGTGAAAGTCTTGTCGATGGGCGGGATGAAGCAGACCATCACCCGCGACGAGCTTATCGCCCTTGGCAAACGCTTCAACGTGCAGCCGCTGCAGTCCGCTTTAGATCTTTATCCATAACAACATCGCGCCCCGCTCACCGAGACGGGGCGAAATATCACCTGCAAACCCTACAAAACTAACTCATGTGGAGTAAAAGCAATGAAAACAAAGACAAGCTTGATCCTCACCGTTGCCGCCCTGGCGTTGTCCGGTTCCGCCTTAGCCGAAGTTAAAATCGCCCTTGTGGCGAAATCGCTGGGAAATGGCTTCTTCGAAGCCGCCAACGTTGGCGCCCAACAGGCAGCCAAGGAGTTAGGTGATGTCAAAGTGATCTACACCGGCCCGACCACTACCACCGCCGAGGCGCAGATCGACGTGCTGAACGGGTTGATCGCCCAGGGGGTGGATGCGATCGCCATTTCCGCCAACGATCCGGACGCGGTGGTGCCGGTGCTGAAAAAAGCGATGCAGCGCGGCATCAAGGTGGTCTCATGGGACTCCGGCGTGGCGCCGGCAGGCCGTCAGATCCATCTTAACCCCTCAAATAACGCCTTAATTGGCGAAACCAACGTCAAGCTTGCCGCCGATGCGCTGCAGGCGCTGAACGTTGAGAAAGGCGAGGTGGCCGTGTTAAGCGCCACCCCAACCTCCACGAACCAGAACATCTGGATTGAGGAGATGAAAAAGGTGCTACCGCAGTATCCGTCGGTGCAGCTGGTCACCGTCGCCTACGGTGACGATCTGTCGGATAAAAGCTACCGCGAAGCGGTGGGTCTGCTGAAATCATATCCGGACCTGAAAGTCATTGTCTCGCCGTCGTCGGTGGGGATTGTTGCCGCCGCGCAGGCGGTGAAGGACCAGGGCAAAATCGGCAAAGTGTATGTCACCGGGCTGGGGCTGCCGTCGGAAATGGCCGGCGCGATCAAGTCCGGCGCCAGCAAAAGCTTCGCCATCTGGAACCCGATTGACCTGGGCTACGCCGCCACCTATCTGGCCGACGATTTAGTCAAAGGCACGGCGACCAAAACCGAAGCCAGTATGGGCAAGCTGGGCAAAGTGAAGCTGGACGCCGAGGGGAATGGCGCGATGGCCAAGCCGTTTGTCTACGATGCGAGCAACATCGATAAGTTCTCGAAAATTTTCTAATCCTTGTTCCCTCACCCCGGCCCTCTCCCGGAGGGAGAGGGGGAACGGCTGGCCCTCTGCGCGATGCGGCCAGCGGACGCCGGACCGTTCCCTCGCCCCTGTGGGGGAGGGTTAGGGTGAGGGGTGATTTTTGTGGAGAACTATCATGTCAGCATCAACGCCACTGCTGTCGCTGAAGGGGATCACCAAGATTTTTCCCGGTGTGCGCGCCCTTGAGAACGTGCAGCTTGATCTCTGGCCCGGCAAAGTGACCGCCTTAATCGGCGAAAACGGCGCGGGGAAATCCACGCTGGTCAAAGTGATGACCGGTATTTATCAGCCCGAAGAGGGCGAGATCCTCTATAAAGCGATCCCCATTCATCTGCCAACGCCGGAGTCGGCGCATAAGGTAGGGATCACCGCCATTCACCAGGAAACCGTGCTGTTTGACGAACTCTCGGTCAGCGAAAACATTTTCGTCGGCCAGTATCTGTATAAGGGACTGCTCAAAACGCTCGACTGGCCGGCGATGCACCGCAGAGCCAACGAGATCCTCACCCGGCTGGAAGTCCAGATCGACCCGCGAGCCACGCTGAAAACCCTCAGCATCGCCCAGCGTCACATGGTGGCGATTGCCCGGGCGCTGGCTTTCGACGCCCAGGTGGTGATCCTCGATGAGCCGACCGCCGCGCTTTCCCAGCATGAAATCCTGGAGTTTTATCACATCGTTGAGCGTCTGAAGCAGGACGGCAAAGCGATCCTGTTTATCTCGCATAAGTTCGATGAAATCTTCGAGCTGGCCGATTATTACACCATCCTGCGCGATGGGGTGTACGTCAGCTCCGGGGCGATAAGCGACATCACCGAAGAGCGGATGGTGTCGATGATGGTGGGCCGGGCGATCAGCCAAACCTACCCGAAAGTCGACTGCACACCCGGAGAAACGGTGCTGGAGGTGACCGATCTCTGTCATCCTACCGAGTTTGCCCATATTAGCTTCCGCCTGCGCAAGGGAGAAATTCTCGGCTTTTACGGCCTGGTGGGCGCCGGACGCACCGAGCTGATGCAGGCGCTCTCCGGTGTCTCGCGCCCCTCCTCCGGCGAGATCCGCCTGAACGGCAGAACCATGCGCTTTCACCAGCCCGCCGACGCCATCCGCGCGGGCATCGTCTGCGTGCCGGAAGAGCGGCAGAAACAGGGAACGATCATCGCCCTGCCTATCGCCCAGAACATCAGTTTACCGCAGCTCAGCAAGCTCAACCCTAACGGCATCCTGAACGACGCCCGGGAATGGCGGCTGGCCGACGAGTACGCCTCGCGCCTGCAGGTAAAAGCCTTCAGCTGGCGGCAGCCGGTGGAGACCCTCTCCGGCGGCAACCAGCAGAAAGTGGTGATTGGCAAATGGCTGGCGACCCAGCCCGAGGTGATCATTCTCGATGAGCCGACCAAAGGCATCGATATCGGCTCAAAGGCCGCCGTGCATCAGTTTATGTCCGAGCTGGTCAGCCAGGGGCTGGCGGTGATTATGGTGTCGTCAGAGCTGCCGGAAGTGATGGGCATGGCCGACCGGATTATCGTAATGCACGAAGGGCTGATGGTCGCCGAGTACCGGGCCGGGGAAGCGACAGCGGAAACCATCGTTAGCGCCGCCAGCGGCATCGGCCAGGAGGCGGCATGATGGGACACGCATGGCTTAAACATCGCGAAGCGCTGCTGGCTTTGGTCATCATTTTGATGATCGGCGCCATCGGCAGCCGGGCGCCGTCGTTCGTTTCACCGGGCAATCTGGTGGAGATGTTTAACGATACCGCCATCCTTATCATCCTCGCCCTCGGCCAGATGATGGTGTTGCTCACCAAAGGCATTGATCTGTCGATGGCCGCCAACCTGGCGCTGACCGGGATGATCGTCGCCCTGCTTAACGCCCACTATCCGGATATTCCGGTGGTAGCGCTGCTGGCGCTGGCGACTCTGCTGGGCCTGCTGATGGGAGTAATTAACGGCCTGCTGGTCTGGCGCCTCGGCATTCCCGCCATTGTGGTGACCCTGGGCACCATGAGCATTTATCGCGGCATTATCTTCCTGCTGACTGACGGCGGCTGGGTTAACTCACATCAGATGAGCGCTGATTTTCTCAGTCTGCCGCGCAGCCCCCTCCTGGGGCTGCCGCTACTGAGCTGGTGCGCCATCGCCGCGCTGCTGCTGGTGGGTTATTTCCTGCGCTACAGCCGCACCGGCCGGGCCTTATACACCGCGGGCGGCAACGCGACGGCGGCATACTACACCGGCATTAACGCCGGGAAAATGCAGTTCGTCAGCTTCTGTCTCTCCGGCGCGCTGGCCGGCTTCTGCGGCTATCTGTGGATCTCGCGCTTCGCCGTCGCCTATGTCGACGTCGCCAACGGTTTTGAACTCCAGGTGGTCGCCGCCTGCGTGATCGGCGGTATCAGCACCATGGGCGGAAGCGGACGGGTGCTGGGCTGCCTGTGCGGCGCGCTGTTCCTCGGGGTCATTAATAACGCCCTGCCGGTGATCGGCATCTCGCCCTTCTGGCAGATGGCGATTTCCGGGGCGGTGATCGTCATGGCGGTGCTGCTCAACGAGCGCGGCAATCGCGGTCACGGGCGGTTAATCCTGCGCAACGCGGCGTTAGCCCGACAGAAACAGGCGGTGAAATCATGAGCAAAATGATGGTATCTGAAGAGATGAAAAACGCCCCGGCCGCGCCGTCGCCGCTGCGCCGCCTGCTGTGCTGGGAAGGGTTTTTACTGGCGGTCACCCTGGCGGTATTTATCGGCAACGCCGTGGCTTCCCCGTACTTCCTCAATATCTGGAACCTGTCGGACGCCACCTTTACCTTTACCGAGAAGGCGATCGTCGTCCTGCCGATGGCGATGCTGATTATCGCCCGGGAAATCGATCTGTCGGTAGCCTCGACGATGGCGCTCAGCTCAACGGTGATGGGCTTCTGCGCGGCAGCGGGGATGGACACTCCGCTGCTGGTGGTCATCGGCCTGGGCGTAGGTCTGCTGTGCGGCCTGTTCAACGGCTTGCTGGTGACCCGCTTTAACCTGTCGTCCATTGTGATCACCATCGGCACCATGAGCCTGTATCGCGGCATCACCTATATACTGCTGGGCGATCAGGCACTCAATCACTATCCGGAGAGCTTTGCCTGGTTCGGCCAGGGGTACGTGTGGGGGGCGCTCTCTTTTGAGTTTGCGCTGTTTATCCTCCTCGCGGCCGCCTTCACCTTCCTGCTGCATAAAACCAACTTTGGTCGCCGGACCTACGCCATCGGCAATAACCCGACCGGCGCCTGGTTCTCTGGGATCAACGTTAAGCGTCATAACCTGGTGCTGTTCGCGCTGGTTGGGCTGATGGCCGGGCTGGCGGCGGTCCTGCTGACCTCACGGCTCGGCAGTACCCGCCCCACCCTGGCGATGGGCTGGGAGCTGGCGGTTGTCACCATGGCGGTGCTCGGCGGCGTCAATATTCTCGGCGGCTCCGGCAGCATGCCCGGGGTGATCATCGCCGCCTTTCTGATGGGGCTGGTGACCTTCGGCCTTAGCCTGCTGAACGTCCCCGGCATCGTGATGTCGGTGATTATCGGCGCCATGCTGATCGTGGTGATCTCCCTGCCGATTATTACCCGGCGGATGATGCAGCGAAGACGATGTTAATTTCCCCCTCACCCTGGCCCCCTCCCTGCGGGAGAAGGTCGGGGTGAGGGGAAACGGATTTCCCAAAATCAACATTAAGGAGAATTATCATGAGTTTTATGTTGGCACTACCTAAAATCAGCCTCCACGGCGCAGGCGCGATCGGTGATATGGTCAAGCTGGTAGCGGGCAAACAGTGGGGCAAGGCGCTGATCGTCACCGACGGTCAGCTGGTGAAGCTGGGCCTGCTGGACAGCCTGTTCGCCGCGCTGGATGAACAGCAGATGGCTTATCAGCTATTTGACGAGGTATTCCCCAACCCCACCGAAGCGCTGGTGCAGCAAGGCTATGCGGCTTACCAGGCGGCCCGCTGCGATTACCTGATCGCCTTCGGCGGCGGTAGCCCGATTGATACCGCCAAAGCGATAAAAATCCTCACCGCAAACCCAGGCCCCTCCACCGCCTACTCCGGCGTCGGCAAAGTGAAAAACGCTGGCGTGCCGCTGGTGGCCATTAACACCACCGCCGGCACGGCGGCGGAGATGACCAGCAACGCGGTAATTATCGATAGCGAGCGGCAGGTGAAAGAGGTGATTATCGACCCGAACCTGATCCCGGATATCGCCGTCGACGACGCCAGCGTGATGCTCGACATTCCGCCAGCCGTTACCGCCGCCACCGGCATGGATGCCCTGACCCACGCCATCGAGGCCTTTGTCTCCGTTGGCGCCCATCCCCTGACCGACGCCAACGCCCTCGAGGCCATTCGTCTGATTAACCTGTGGCTGCCGAAAGCGGTAGACGATGGGCACGATCTGCAGGCCCGCGAGCAGATGGCCTTTGGCCAGTATCTGGCGGGCATGGCGTTCAACAGCGCCGGTCTCGGGCTGGTACATGCCCTGGCCCATCAGCCTGGCGCCACCCATAATCTGCCGCACGGGGTATGCAACGCCATCCTGCTGCCGATCATCGAAAACTTTAACCGCCCGAACGCGGTGGCGCGCTTTGCCCGCGTGGCGCAGGCGATGGGCGTCGATACTCGCGGCATGAGCGATGAAGCTGCCAGCATGGAGGCCATCAATGCCATCCGCACGCTGAGCAAACGCGTAGGGATCCCCCAGGGTTTTAGCCAGCTTGGCGTCAGAAAAGCCGATATCGAAGGCTGGCTGGATAAAGCGCTGGCCGACCCATGCGCGCCGTGTAACCCGCGCCCCGCCAGCCGCGATGAGGTTCGCGAGCTCTATCTGGAGGCCTTATGATCCGTAAAGCCTTCGTCATGCAGGTGAACCCCGACGCGCACGAGGAGTACCAGCGCCGCCATAACCCCATCTGGCCAGAGCTGGAAGCTGTGCTGAAAGCGCACGGCGCGCACCACTACGCCATCTATCTCGATAAAGAACGCCATCTCCTGTTCGCGACGGTGGAGATTGAATCGGAAGCCCGCTGGGAAGCGGTCGCCAGCACGGAAGTATGCCAGCGTTGGTGGAAATACATGCGCGAGGTGATGCCCAGCAACCCGGACAACAGCCCGCTGAGCGCGGAGCTCAAAGAAGTGTTTTATCTGGCGTAAAAATAACTGGCCTCCCTCCAGACGGGAGGCCGGTCGTTTAAACGGTCATTGCATTATCGCGCAGCGGCTCGGTTTTCGTCTTACCCGCTAACGTAAACGCGGAGATTAAGGTGACGGTCAGGGCAATACCGCCGAGGATCATATAGGTATCCTGAAAGCCGATCCGATCGTACATATTGCCGGCGAAAGCGGAGAGAAAGATCGCCGCCACCTGCTTGGCGAACTGGAAGCCCACCAGATAAATGGTCGCCGACAGCCGGACGTCAAACACGCCGGTGATGTATTTAAAGGCGCCCACCAGCAGGAACGGCACCTCCAGCGCATGGAGCATTTTCAACGCTACGACTTCCGCGGCGGTGGTGGCGAAGGAAGAGCCAATCATTCTTGCCGCCATCACCATCCCGGCGATCAGCAGGGTATTCTTCGCTCCGATACGGTTAATAATCCACGGCGAGCTGAACATAATGATGGCGTTACATATTTCTCCCGCGGTGGTGGCGAAACCAAAGGCGCGGGTGCCCGCTTCCGGGGTCACGAAGAACGATTTGAAGAAGGTGGCGAATTGCTGATCGAAAACGTCATACACGCAGGCCACGCCGATAACATACAGAATAAACATCCACATCTTACGCTGGCGGAACATGCGCACCGCCGTTTTTAAATCGATCGCCGGGCGATTGGCGCCGAGCGAATCCATCACCTGCGCGGACTGACTGGCCTGCGGTTTGGCGATGGCCACCAGTACCACCAGCAGCAGCGCGGCGGCCGACCCCATCCAGAACACCCATTCGGGATTAATGCTGAACAGCATTCCGGCGGTAGTCGCGCACAGCGCCCATCCCAGGCAGCCAAAGGTGCGCGCCTTGCCGTATTCAAACCCGCTGTTGCGGCTTACCCGTTCGATATAGGCCTCCATCGCGCCGGCGCCAGCGGAGAATACAAAGCCGATATAGGCGCCGCCGCTCAGCGCCCCGAGCCAGATATTGGTTTTCAGCAGCGGAGCGAAAACATAAAGGAAGAAGGGAGCAATCAGCACCAGCAGAACGGTCACGATCCACATCAGGTGTTTTTTCAGCCCCAGCTTGTCAGAGATCACTCCGAGGATCGGCTGGAAACAGATGGCGAACAGCGACAGGCTGGAGAAAACGAGGCCGGTTTCGGTTTTATTCAGGCCAATGACGTCCGACAGCCAGATCGGCAGAAACGGAAAGCAGGTGGCCATGATGAAGAAGTAGAGAAAGAAGAACAGCCCGAAAATCCAGAAGTTGGGGTTGTTTTTGTGGGTACAGACGGTCGGGTTCATTATATTTTCCTCAAGAAGGGCCGCAGCGCGGCCCGATACCATCACACGCGTTGCAGACCAATCAGAATGGCGCTTTCCGGGTCGAGGATGGGCAGCGCCAGCCCCGCCTGCTGCAGCCACTCACCGCTCACCGTCTGCGGCGTCGTCATCCATGCCGGTAGCTTCCGCATGGTGTGGCCGCCCTCACCGGTGATCTGAATGTTCGGATGATCGAGGAGCGTCACCTGATAGCGGGCGCTCGCCTCCAGGCCCGCCAGGCGCAGCGGCGCCATCAGGGTGTAGTCCGGCATCGCCAGCTGGCTGACGAGGAAAATCGCCTGCGCTTTATCCGGGCTGACGACGCCATGGGCAAGAGTGGTAGCATCCGGCATATCTATTCGCCACTGCACGCCGTGATGGATCACGTCGCGCCACTGTTTATGCAGGGCCGCATATTTTCGGTATCCGGCGCGCTCTTCTTCATCGGCGCTCACCGGATCCAGCTCAAGGCCCATATGACCGAACAGCGCCGTCAGGCCGCGGAAGGCGATACTATGCTGGCGGAAGGTGGCATGACAGTGGCGATTGCCAATGTGCGCGCCCATTACCTCGGGTGGAAAGAAGTAGCTCATGCCGCGCTGGATGGTGTTGCGCTCAAGGGCGTCATTGTTGTCAGACGCCCAGAAGCGATGGCTGCGTTTGAGGACTTCATAATCGATCCGTCCGCCGCCGGAGGAGCAGGATTCAAATTCAATGTGCGGGAAACGGGCCACCAGCGTATCCAGCAGGCGGTAGAACTGGCGCGTTTGCGCGTCTGCAGCGGCGCGTCCCTGATGCCCAGGCTGCACCAGCTCGCGGTTCATATCCCACTTCACGTAGTCCACCGCATGCTCGCCCAGCAGCCAGCTCATCCGCTCCAGCAGATAATCAAACGCTTCGGGAATGTTGAGGTTCAGGACAAACTGATGGCGGCCGGTCAGCGGGGTATAGCCCGGCAGCGCCAGCACCCAGTCCGGGTGCGCCCGGTACAGATCGGAATCCGGGTTAATCATTTCCGGCTCCACCCAGATACCGAATTCCATACCCAGAGACTTCACGTGATCGATAATCGGCGTCAGGCCGTAGGGGTATTTTTTCTCATCGAGATACCAGTCGCCAAGCGCCGCCCAGTCGTCGTTGCGCCCTTTAAACCAGCCGTCATCGATAATAAAGCGCTCGACGCCCAGGGCCGCCGCTTCGTCGGCCATACGCATGATGTAGTCCGGGTCGTGGTCGAAATAGATCCCCTCCCAGGTGTTGAGATGCACCGGGCGCGGTTTGTTGCCCGGGAAACGAATAATCCGTTCGCGCAGATAACGATGGAACTGCTGGCTCATGCCGTTCAGCCCATTCGCCGAGTAGCTGGCATACAGGTACGGCGTCCACAAGGTTTCCCCTTCCGCCAGCGCCATTTCGCCCGGCAGATAGAGCGCCTCGGCTTGCAGATAGCGACGGCCATCGGTTTTCACCTCCGCCCGCAGGCGATGGTTACCGCTCCAGGCCAGATGCACGCCCCAGACTTCACCCTGCATCTCGCTAAAGGCGCGGCTGCCGGTGATCAGGGCCGGGAAATGTTCGTGAGAGGTGCGCCCGCGGCGGTTCTCCAGTACAAAGCTGTCGTGCTCCAGCGTCAGGCGATGAGGCTGAAACTCGCGGATCCAGCGGCCATGGAAAGCCATCACCTCGCGAGCGCGTTCGGCGACCGGCAGCGTGACCGCCAGGCGATCCACCTGCCATGGGCTGACGCGCAGATTGGTCACGCCATGGCGCACGCTCAGCACGCCGCTGGCATCCAACGCGATCTCGCTCTGCAGGCGCAGGCCGGCCTGCGGATCTTCGCTGACCAGGGTCAGCGTCTGGCCCTCGTGCCGCACTTCGCTGGTGGTGAACAGCGGAGAGGCATCCAGCCCCTGACGATGGCCTTCAATGCCCGGCGCGCCAAACAGACCATGGCCCAGCTCCGCCATTAAGGTCACTGGCGAATCGACATCCAGTCTGCCGTTGGCGACCGGGCGCGTCAGGCTGTCGGCATCCTGCGGCGAAAAGTGGCTTAAATGCGGTCCCCAGTAGACAATTTCGGCGAAAGGGCGGGTTTTAATCACAACATCGGCACCGGCGCTTTGCAGGTGAATCAGCGAATCAGACATCAGACATCTCCATTACAAGGAATGTCTTACTGTTGATCCGAAACGTTTCGGATGCCAACCAAAACGTTTCGGATCCGTGATCGGCTTCAGAATTACGGGTTAAAAAGGGGTAAGATCAGGCGGTTTCACCCGGGAAAAATTCCGGCTGCCATAGCACCTGCAGCGTGGCGAGATCCTCCCCGGCGATTAAGCGACGCACCATATCAGCAATCTGCCTTCCCACGCCCTGGCGCGTGGACTGGATCACCGCGGCGACATCGGTCTCAATGATGCTGTCCTGCGGCAGCCCGTCGTACACCACCAGGGCGACGCGGTTGTCGCCGGTTAAACGCCCCAGGTGGGCGAGCGCCATCGCGGCGCCATCGCCATGGGTGTTGCAGTCGGTGATAATCGCGGTAGGCGGCTCAGGCAGACGCAGCAGCTCCAGCGTGGCCTGATAGCCGCCGCGGCGCGTCGCCGGCACGCTACGCAGCCATGCATCGGATAACCCCGCCTCGCGCAGGGCATCGAGGTAGCCGTTACGCCTTTGCAAAATAAACGCCTGATTGTTGTTCTCGCCCAGCAGAGCGATACGCTGGTGGCCCTGGTGAATCAGATGGCGGGTGGCGCGGCAGGTGCCGGCATAGTTATCGAAATCAAACCAGGCGTAGGGCTGCGCCAGGCGGCTACGGCCGAGCGCCAGAAACGGAAAGCCGGAGGCCTGCAGCTGCGCCAGCCGCGGATCGTCATCCAGAGTATGGGCCACGATTAATGCATCGACGCGACGGCCCTGCACCATGCGCATATAGCCATGTTTATCCGCCTGCTCATCATCGGCGATCAGCAACAAATCAATGTCATGGCGCGCCAGCTCATGGCTGATCTCCTCGACCATCTCGAGAAAAACGTTATTGTTGAGCGGCGCGGGGCGGACAGGGAAGACGAGACCAACGGCATCGATGGTGCCCATTTTCAGACGGCGGGCGAAAGTGTTGGGGCGATAGCCCCGGCGCTGCGCTTCAGCCTCAACCCGGGCGCGGGTCTCCTGCGACACATCGTCGTAGCCGTTCAACGCCCGGCTGACGGTCGTGACGGAGATCCCAAGTTGTTTGGCAATGGCTTTCAGCGACATAAAAATCCCTGTTTTCGCATAGGAAAGCTAGTTTCCCGCAATATGGCTATGACGTCCAGCGAGCGCGCGTCCCCCGCCGACGCGATGTCAGTTTTGCTCAGCGATCAGCAGGGCCTGCGTATCCGGCTCCAGCGCCTGAAAAACATGCTCCTGATCCGCCGGGTAGCAGATATAGTCGCCCTCGCCGAGCTCTTCCGGCGCCGACGTTAGCCCCACCCGCGCCCGCCCCTGGGTGACGATAATATGTTCCACCGAGCCTGGCGGATGCGGATGCGAAATGCGGTCGGCGCCGGGCTGGGTGAGCAGCAAATAGATGTCCCGACGCGCGCCGGGCGGACAGGCGGCCAGCAAAATGGCCTGATAGTTCGCCTGCTCTGCCACCACTTTGGTCCCCTCGCCGCGGCGGATCACCTGCGTTTTGTTCACCTGCGGCTCAAGCAGCCTGGCAAATGGAATATCCAGCGCTACGCAGAGCGACCACAGCGTTTCCAGACTCGGGTTGCCGTTGCCGGACTCCAGTTGCGATAGCGTGGATTTTGCGATACCCGCCCGACGCGCGACTTCCGCCAGCGAAAGCCCGGTCCGCGCCCGCTCCCGCACCAGACTTTTGGCGATAACACTGATTGGCTGTGTCATACCCGCCCCTTGTTTTTTATATCGAACAATTCGTTCGCCTTGAAAAACGATCATTGTGTGTTCATTATAATGAAAATTCGTTCGATATGGCTAAGTGATATGAAACAAACTCTCTCCAGTCTCAGCGGAGACACGATAAAAGCGATTGTTTTGGTCTGCCTTGCCGTCGGGGTGGTGGGCATGTCCTATGGGTCGCTGGCGGTGGCTTACGGCTTCCCTTTATGGGTGCCGCTCTTGCTTTCGGTGTCCGTGCTGGCAGGCGCTTCTGAATTCATGTTTATCGGCATTGTCGCCAGCGGCGGTAGTCCGCTGGCCGCCGCCGCCGCCGGCCTGTTAGTCAATGCGCGTCATATCCCGTTCGGGGTGACCGTACGTGAACTGGTTGGTCGGCGCGCCTTAAGCTTTATCGGATGCCACATTATGAACGACGAGAGCGTGGTCTTTGGCTTGTCGCAGCCCACCCCCGCGCAGCGCAAAGCGGCCTACTGGCTGTGCGGCGCTGGCGTCGCGCTGATCTGGCCCCTCGGTACGCTAACCGGCGCGGCCGTCGGCAAACTGCTGCCAGCGCCGGAAACCATCGGGCTTGATGCGGTCTTCCCGGCGATCCTGCTGGCGCTGGTGATCCCGGCCTTTAAAAACCGCACTACGCTGATCCGCGCCGCCAGCGGCGCCGCGCTGGCGCTTGCCGCCGTACCGTTTGTGCCCACCGGGCTGCCGGTGCTGCTTTCGCTGTTCGGTTTACTGCCGAGGAAAAAATAATGGGCAATATGACGCTGTTTATCGCCGGTATCGCCATCCTGTCGCTGGGAACCTATCTGATGCGCCTCGGCGGCGCGAAGCTCGGCAATCGGCTGGCATTTTCCGAGCGCTCGCAGGCGCTGCTTTCCGATGCGGCGACGGTGCTGCTTTTTTCCGTCGCCCTGGCCACCACTTTCTATGAGGGCGCACATTTCGCCGGTATGGCGCACGTTCTGGGCGTTGCTTTCGCTGTGTTCCTCGCCTGGCGCAAGGTCCCGCTGATCGGCGTGATTATCGCCGCCGCCGTGGTGACCGCGCTGCTGCGCCTGGCGGGTATAAACTAAAAAAGCGCCCTGAGGCGCTCTTTCGACAGTTGCTATACGCTTATTTGTTCAGTTCGGCAGTCATATGCACGCGGTTGCCGGTAAACGCTTCGGTGATTTTGTAAGACGAAGCGCCGGCAGCCTGCGCCTGTGCGGCGATTTTCGCTTCCGCGCCGTCCATTGTGGAGGCGGTTGCGGTCACGGTTTCAGCAGCGAAGGAAGCGAAAGAGGCGGCCATAGCGATTACTGCGACAAAAGTTTTGATGCTTTTCATGATATAAACCCTTTCATTTAGTTGTTTAGATAAGGCGCTGTGCCTTGATGTGTTAAATAGTATCCCGCACATCGCTAAACAAAAAGCGGAAGGATTTGCTGTCATTGTTCAAATTTATTGACCAATATTTAACCCGCAATTAAACGCTGCGGATGGGTGTAAACTGTCGCCCTGCCCGGCTTGCAAAAGCCCACCAGCGTCAGATTGCAGCGCTCGGCAACTTCCACTGCTAAGGTGGTGGCCGCCGAGACCGCGAACAGGATCTCGACGCCGCACATCGCCGCCTTCTGCACCATTTCATAACTGGCGCGGCTGGAGACCAGCGCGGCGCCATGCTGCCACCCCTCGCCGACTTCCGCCCGCCGGCCCAGCAATTTATCCAGGGCGACATGCCGGCCAACGTCTTCAAACCCGCCCGCCAGTTCGCCCGTCAACCGGACCCACGCGGCCGCGTGAGTACAGCCGGTGAGCCGGCCAACCGGTTGAAAGTCGTTAAGATGCGCCAGGGCCTGATCGAGATTGGCTAAATCGAACGACTGAGTGAACGGCAGCGGCTGGACCGGCTTACCAATATCATTGAGCTGCTCGACGCCGCATACGCCGCAGCCGGTGCGCCCGGCCAGCGCGCGACGCCGGGCTTTGAGGCCCATAAAACGCCGGCTGGAGAGCTCAATCTGCACCTCAAGGCCGTTGCACACCGCTACCACGTCCATGCCGAAAATCTCCCGCCGGTGCTCGATAATCCCTTCGGATAAGGAGAAGCCGACGGCGAATTGCTCCAGATCTTTCGGGGAGGCCATCATCACCACGTGGGAGATACCGTTGTAGACCAGCGCGACGGGCACCTCTTCCGCTAACTCATCTGGCTGAGGGTGTTGCAGATCCTCGCGTTTCCAGAGGGAGACCTGGCGATATCCTGTGACATTCGTCACATTTTTGATTTGTTCGAGAGGCTTCTTGTTCACTTTGCTTTAACCGTATTGGAACAGGCATACACACAATGTGGTATTCTGTTTTTATCCCTTCAGGAATGAGGGAAATTTGCCCTAATTCTGAACCTTTGCGGCCTTCACCGCAAAGCAAATAACTACATGTGACAATGTCGAAACAAGGAGCGAACCATGCAGGTCAGCAGAAGGCAGTTCTTTAAGATCTGCGCTGGCGGTATGGCGGGAACCACGGCAGCAGCGCTGGGCTTTGCCCCGGCAACTGCGCTCGCGGAGACACGGCAGTACAAATTGCTGCGCACGCGCGAAACCCGTAACACCTGCACATACTGTTCTGTCGGCTGTGGGCTGTTGATGTATAGCCTCGGCGACGGCGCGAAAAACGCCAAAGCATCCATTTTCCATATCGAAGGCGATCCGGATCATCCGGTCAACCGTGGTGCGCTCTGTCCGAAAGGGGCTGGTCTGGTGGACTTTATCCATTCTGAAAGCCGCCTGAAATTCCCGGAATATCGCGCGCCAGGCTCCGATAAATGGCAGCAAATCAGTTGGGACGAAGCGTTCGATCGCATCGCCAAGCTGATGAAAGAGGACCGCGACGCCAACTTTATCGCGCAAAACGACGCCGGCACCACCGTCAACCGCTGGTTGACTACCGGGATGCTCTGCGCCTCCGCCTCCAGTAACGAAACCGGCTATTTAACGCAAAAATTCACCCGCGCCCTCGGGATGCTGGCGGTGGATAACCAGGCGCGTGTCTGACACGGACCAACGGTAGCAAGTCTTGCTCCAACATTTGGTCGCGGTGCGATGACCAACCACTGGGTTGATATTAAAAACGCCAACCTGGTCGTAGTGATGGGCGGTAACGCCGCAGAAGCGCATCCGGTGGGGTTCCGCTGGGCGATGGAAGCCAAAATTCATAACGGCGCCAAGCTCATCGTTATCGATCCGCGCTTTACGCGTACGGCGTCGGTGGCTGATTTCTATACCCCGATTCGTTCCGGTACCGACATTACCTTCCTGTCGGGCGTGATCCTGTATCTGCTGAATAACGAAAAATTCAACCGCGAATACACCGAAGCCTACACCAACGCCAGCCTGATCGTGCGTGAGGACTATAGCTTCGACGACGGGCTGTTCAGCGGCTATAACGCAGAAAAACGCCAGTACGACAAAACCAGCTGGAACTATGAGCTGGACGAAAACGGCTTCGCCAAACGCGATACTACGCTGCAACATCCGCGCTGCGTCTGGAACCTGCTGAAGCAGCATGTTTCCCGTTATACCCCGGATGTGGTCGAAAACATCTGCGGTACGCCGAAGGCTGACTTCCTCAAAGTCTGTGAATACATTGCTGAAACCAGCGCGCCGGATAAGACCGCATCGTTCCTGTACGCTCTCGGCTGGACCCAGCACTCCATCGGTGCGCAGAATATCCGCACCATGGCGATGATCCAGCTGCTGCTCGGCAACATGGGGATGGCGGGCGGCGGCGTCAACGCCCTGCGCGGCCACTCCAATATCCAGGGCCTGACCGACCTCGGCCTGCTCTCCACCAGCCTGCCAGGCTACATGTCGCTGCCGAACGAAAAACAGGCCGACCTGCAGACCTACCTGACGGCTAACACGCCGAAGCCGCTGCTGAAAGACCAGGTCAACTACTGGGGCAACTATCCGAAGTTCTTCGTCTCCATGATGAAAGCCTTCTTCGGCGACAAAGCCACCGCGGAAAACAGCTGGGGCTATGACTGGCTGCCGAAGTGGGATAAGAGCTACGACGTTCTGCAGTACTTCGAGATGATGAATCAGGGCAAAGTGAATGGCTATATTTGCCAGGGCTTTAACCCGGTCGCCTCGTTCCCGAACAAAAACAAGGTCGTCGCTTCCCTGTCGAAGCTGAAGTTCCTCGTGACTATCGACCCGCTCAATACCGAAACGTCCACCTTCTGGCAAAACCATGGTGAGTCGAACGATGTCGATCCGGCGAAAATCCAGACCGAAGTGTTCCGTCTGCCCTCCACCTGCTTCGCCGAAGAGAATGGGTCTATCGTCAACTCCGGCCGCTGGCTGCAGTGGCACTGGAAAGGCGCGGACGCCCCGGGGATCGCCGTCACCGATGGTGAAATTCTCGCCGGTATCTTCACTCGCCTGCGTAAGATGTATGCCGAAGAGGGTGGCCCGGCGCCGGAGCCGGTGCTCAACATGACGTGGAACTACTCCACGCCACACGAGCCGGCATCGGAAGAAGTGGCGATGGAAAGCAACGGTAAAGCGCTGGCGGATATCACCGACCCGGCAACCGGCGCGGTGATCGTCAAGAAAGGCCAACAGCTGAGCTCCTTTGCGCAGCTGCGAGATGATGGCACCACCTCCAGCGGCTGCTGGATCTTCGCCGGGAGCTGGACGCCGGAAGGTAACCAGATGGCGCGCCGCGATAACGCCGATCCATCCGGTCTCGGCAATACCCTGGGCTGGGCCTGGGCCTGGCCGCTCAACCGCCGCATCCTGTATAACCGCGCCTCCGCGGATCCGCAGGGTAAACCGTGGGATCCGAAGCGTCAGTTGCTGAAATGGGACGGCGCCAAATGGGGCGGCGTGGATATTCCGGACTACAGCGCCGCCGCGCCTGGCAGCGACGTCGGTCCGTTTATCATGCAGCCGGAAGGGATGGGCCGTCTGTTCGCTATCGACAAGATGGCGGAAGGACCGTTCCCGGAACACTACGAGCCGTTTGAAACGCCGCTCGGAACCAACCCGCTGCACCCGAACGTGGTCTCTAACCCGGCCGCTCGCGTCTTCAAAGGCGATCTCGAGCAGATGGGTAAGGCCGAGAAGTTCCCGTACGTCGGCACCACTTACCGTCTGACCGAGCACTTCCACTACTGGACCAAGCATGCGCTGCTTAACGCCATCGCCCAGCCGGAACAGTTCGTGGAGATCGGGGAAAAACTGGCGAATAAGCTCGGCATCGGCCACGGCGATACCGTGAAAGTTTCCTCCAACCGCGGCTATATCAAAGCCAAGGCGGTGGTGACCAAACGTATTCGCACGCTGAAAGTTGACGGTAAGGATATCGATACCATCGGCATTCCTATTCACTGGGGCTATGAGGGCGTGGCGAAAAAAGGCTTTATTGCCAATACCCTGACGCCGTTCGTCGGTGATGCGAATACGCAGACGCCGGAGTTCAAAGCTTTCCTTGTGAACGTGGAAAAGGTGTAACGGAGACGACTTATGGCTTACCAATCGCAAGATATTATTCGTCGTTCCGCGACTAACGGTTTCACCCCCGCGCCTCAGGCGCGGGACCACCAGCAGGAGGTGGCGAAGCTTATCGACGTCACCACCTGTATCGGCTGTAAAGCCTGTCAGGTGGCCTGCTCCGAATGGAACGATATTCGTGATGAAGTCGGTCACAATGTCGGGGTGTATGACAACCCGGCGGACCTGACCGCCAAGTCATGGACGGTCATGCGCTTCTCGGAGGTGGAACAAAACGACAAGCTGGAATGGCTCATCCGCAAGGATGGCTGCATGCACTGCGCGGACCCGGGCTGCCTGAAGGCCTGCCCGTCAGAAGGCGCGATCATTCAGTACGCCAACGGCATTGTCGACTTCCAGTCCGAGCAGTGCATCGGCTGCGGCTACTGTATCGCCGGCTGTCCGTTCGATGTACCGCGTCTGAACCCGGAAGACAACCGCGTCTACAAATGTACCCTGTGCGTAGACCGCGTGACCGTCGGCCAGGAGCCTGCCTGCGTGAAAACCTGTCCGACCGGCGCAATCCACTTTGGCTCCAAAGAGGATATGAAAACGCTGGCCGGCGAACGCGTGGCTGAGCTGAAAACCCGCGGTTATGACAATGCGGGCCTGTACGATCCGGCCGGCGTCGGTGGCACCCACGTCATGTACGTGCTGCACCATGCCGACAAGCCGAATCTGTACCACGGCCTGCCGGAAAACCCGGAGATCAGCCAGACCGTCAAGTTCTGGAAAGGCATCTGGAAACCGCTGGCGGCCGTCGGCTTCGCCGCGACCTTCGCAGCCAGTATCTTCCACTACGTCGGCGTCGGTCCGAACCGCGCGGAAGAGGAAGAGGACAATCTGCATGAAGAGAAAGACGAGGTGCGCAAATGAAAAGACGTGACACCATCGTGCGCTACACGGCGCCGGAACGCATCAACCACTGGGTCACCGCCTTCTGCTTCGTCCTGGCGGCGGTGAGCGGGTTAGGCTTTTTCTTCCCGTCCTTTAACTGGCTGATGCATATCCTCGGCACGCCGCAGCTGGCGCGAATTCTCCACCCGTTCGTCGGGGTGGTGATGTTCGCGTCGTTTATCATCATGTTTTTCCGTTACTGGCATCACAACCTAATCAATCGGGATGATATCTTTTGGGCGAAGAATATTCGTAAGATCGTCGTCAACGAGGAGGTGGGCGATACCGGGCGCTATAACTTCGGCCAGAAATGCGTATTCTGGGCGGCGATTATCTTCCTGGTACTGCTGCTGGTGAGCGGTGTGATCATCTGGCGTCCGTATTTTGCGCCGGCTTTCTCAATCCCGGTGATCCGATTTGCGCTGATGCTGCATTCATTTGCCGCAGTGGCGTTAATTGTGGTTATCATGGTGCATATCTACGCCGCCCTCTGGGTGAAAGGCACCATTACCGCGATGGTGGAAGGCTGGGTTACCAAAACGTGGGCGAAGAAACATCACCCGCGCTGGTACCGAGAGGTCCGCCAGAAACAGGAAAAGTCATCTGAATGAGTATTCGCATAATCCCGCAAGACGAGCTGGGTTCGAGCGAGAAACGCACGGCGGAAGCAATTCCGCCGTTACTGTTCCCCAGGCTGAAAAATCTGTATAACCGCCGCGCTGAACGCTTGCGCGAGCTGGCCGCTAATAACCCGCTAGGCGATTACCTGCGCTTTGCCGCGCTGATTGCCCATGCCCAGGAAGTAGTGCTGTACGACCATCCGCTGCAGATGGATCTCACCGCCCGCATTAAAGCGGCCAGCGAACAGGGCAAGCCGCCGCTGGATATCCACGTCCTACCGCGCGACAAGCACTGGCACAAGCTGTTGCACTCGCTGATTGCCGAGCTGAAGCCGGAGATGAGCGGCCCGGCGCTGGCGGTCATTGAGAATCTGGAAAAAGCCTCTGAGCAGGAGCTGGAGCAGATGGCCAGCGCGCTGTTTGTTTCCGATTTCGCCTCCGTCAGTAGCGACAAAGCGCCGTTCATCTGGGCTGCGCTGTCGCTCTACTGGGCGCAGATGGCCAGTCTGATCCCAGGAAAAGCGCGCGCCGAATACGGCGAACAGCGCCAGTTCTGCCCGGTGTGCGGCTCGATGCCGGTCTCCAGCATCGTGCAAATCGGCACCACTCAGGGGCTGCGCTATCTGCACTGCAACCTGTGCGAAACTGAGTGGCACGTAGTACGCGTCAAGTGCAGCAACTGCGAGCAGAGCCGCGACCTGCACTACTGGTCGCTGGACAACGAGCAGGCGGCGGTGAAAGCCGAAAGCTGCGGCGACTGCGGAACCTACCTGAAGATTATGTATCAGGAAAAGGATCCGAAAGTCGAAGCCGTCGCCGACGATTTGGCCTCCCTGGTGCTCGACGCCCGCATGGAACAGGAGGGCTTCGCCAGAAGCTCAATTAACCCGTTCATGTTCCCCGGCGAAGGGGAGTAAGTTCTGCAGTATGATTTCGGGCGGCTCTTGTCGCCCGTTTTCCTTCTTGTGACACGAACGTGCGCAGGGATTATTCACACGCGTCACTGACCGTTATCAGAGGCCAACCTTTGGCTGGAGATATTCGTTTCAGACGAGTCTGTCGCTCACTTGTCGTCCTCCTGCCACTCGAATTATTCAGGGTGGATTTCGTACGGCGTGACTACGCCAGGAATACCGGCAAAATCCTTCGTATTCCGCGTAATTAGTTCCAGACGATGGAGTTGCGCCGTCGCCAGAATGATGGCATCCGGCAGCTTAAGCTTATACTCCTGCCGCAGCGCAACGCTTCGCTCTGCAATATCCTGTGAGATGTTAATGATATTAAAGGTGCTCAGCGCCATTCGCGTGCGCTGCTCCTGGTGATATTTTTTAGCGCCAACCATCACCTCCATCCAGGTAATCAGACTGATCGCATTCTGCGGTGGCCAGGCCTCCAGCGCCTGTTTGGCTTCGCGACGCCCGCTAAATAAATCAATAAGAATATTGGTATCAAAAAGCGCAGATCCGGAGGTCATTACCACTCCTTGCGTAGCTGACGTTGATATTCCATGCCGTCTTCTTCGCAGTCTTGCCACAGACCCAGCGCACTGGAGATGGTATCTTTAGCTCGATCTTGTTTCTCCAGATATTGTTCAACCGCTTCACGTAACAGTTCCGCTCGCGGAATGTTACGCTGCACTTTGAGGTCATCGAGACGTTGAATGACATCGTCTGATAAATCGAGAAGAATTCTGCCCATATCCCTTTCAGCCATCATGCTCATATATACCTCAAGTATATCACCAGTGATGAAGTTATGAGCAATCTAGAGCTTTTGGAATCGGAAACAAACAGGATTTTGTCAGGTAAACTCTTTTTTGCGAGCCGCTTTCCATAATGCACAGGCGACCTCAACAGGCCTGTCTTTTCGCCATAATCCAGGCTATAACACTGGATATTAAAACAGTATAAGGAACTTCATATGGCGCTGGAAAAAGGGATTGCTTCGCTGGTTGAGGCATTTATTGCGGCAGGTCGTCCGTCATCACGCGATCAGCATATTGATGATCGGAGGGCCGGCTATATCGCCAGTGCGGTACTCGCCGGGGAGACGGAAACGCGAGTGCGGGTGGAGGATATCACCCTGGAGGGTATGCACTTCCGCGTCGTTTCACCGCCCACTGCCGACGGCCTGCTACCCACGCTTATCTACTACCACGGCGGCTGTTTTGTCAGCGGCGGCTTTACCACCCACGATAACCAACTCCGTCAGTTAGCCATGTTCAGCGGTTGCCGGGTGATCGCTGTACAGTACCGCCTGGCGCCGGAGCATACCTTTCCGGCGGCGCACGATGACGCAGAACAAGGTGTCATGATTATCCACCGGCACGCGGAGCAGCTTGGCGTTGACTCATCACGTATCACCCTGGCTGGCGACAGTGCCGGCGGGCACCTCGCTCTGGTCACGGCCCTGCGCCTGAAAGCGGCGGGAACATGGCAGCCTGCACAGCTTATCCTGATTTACCCGATGCTCGACGCTACCGCCAGCATGGCAAGCTACGCCAGCAACGGCGAGGATTACATCATTACCCGGGACACGCTGCTTAGCGGCTACGAAATGTATTTAGCGGCCACACCCGCTACCCATCCGGATGCCAGTCCGCTGTGGCGCGAAGATTTTCACGGTCTGCCACCGGTCCACATCCTGACGGCGGAGTTCGATCCTTTACGTGATGAGGGCGAAGTGCTGTACCGAAGGCTGACGGAGCAAGGGGTGGAGAGTTCCTGTCAGCGCTATCTGGGGGTGATCCACGGCTTCTTTCAGCTGGGAGGCATCAGCAACGCCGCGCGTGATGCCATGCGGGATATCGCCTGGCGTGTGGCATCGCCAGGACGATAACTGCCGCAGGCGCTTACTCTTCCTCGTTGCCGCCCTCTTCGTACGAGCCAAAGGGCTTCGCCGGCAGCACGATGTAGATCCCCTCGAAAACGGCGCCCTGTTTATCGTCGCCAAAAAGCTCCACCTGCATTTGCACGCGGGCTTTACGCCCGCGCGCCAGTCGGTCGAGATCGCCGCTCAGAGAACCGAGGTCGGCGATGGCGCTGGGGCGGCCGCTAATAGGCTGGCTGTAGCGGATATGCGCATCCGCCAGAATAATGGTGCCTCCCAGGTGCCGCTCGCGCAGCATCAGCCAGATAAGCCCCCATCCGGTTAAGGTAGCGAGCGAAAACAGGCTGCCGGCGAACAGCGTATGGTGCGGATTCTGGTTCCCCGCCTCCGGCATGGTGGTAATAAATTTCTGCCCGGTGTACTGCTGAATACGTACGCCCATTTTTTCACTCAGCGGAATATGCTGATACCACGCCTGCTGGAGCTGTGCGCACCAGTCGCCGCGGTGCAAAATATCGTCCAGCGACGCGACCGGTTTGATCATCAGAAAATGACGGATCGGCGTGGTGGTCGGGGTGGTGATCTCACCCTGATTGACAAATCCGAGCTTGGCGAAAAATTCCACCGCATCTTCGCGCGCGCTGCAGGTAACCCGCTTAACCCCTTCCTGACGCGCGACGGACTCCAGGGTCATCGCCATCAGCGTACCCAGCCCTTTATCCTGCACCGAGGGATGCACAGCCATAAAGCGGATGGAGGCTTCATTCTCCGCATTGATATATAGCCGGCCGACGGCAACCAGGTTGCCCTCTTCATCCACTACCATCTGATGATGCGCCATCGCATCCCAGGCGTCACGTTCCGATCCCTTAGGCTGATGCAGCGGCTTACGCAGCATCTCCCAGCGGAACTGGTAGTAGCTCTCTAACTCTTCTGCTGTTTGCGGTACACGAAGGTGATACATAGTCGTACTCTCTTTTGTTACCCGCAGCCTGCCCGGAAGCTGGGTCATACCTGCAACCAAAAGGTCACGGGACCATCATTGACCAAAGAAACCTGCATATCCGCAGCGAATCTTCCGGTCTGGGTGTGCATTTCCTGCTGGCGACAGCGGGCGACGAAATACTCATACAGCGCCTCAGCGCGGTCAGGGGCAGCGCCTTTCGAGAAGCTCGGTCGCATCCCCCGCTCGGTATCGGCCGCCAGCGTAAATTGCGAAACCACCAGCACGCTGCCGCCCGCCTGCTGGACATTCAGGTTCATTTTCCCTTCCGCATCGCTGAAGATGCGGTAGCCCAGCACGCGTTCACAAAGGCGATTCGCCTTTTGTTCATCATCGTCTTTCTCGACGCCCAGCAGCACCAGAAGCCCTGGGCCAATTTCGCCCGTCACCTCGTCCGCCACGGTAACGCTTGCACGGGATACGCGTTGAATTAATGCAATCATGGTTGTTCTGTTTCTTCTGTTTCAAGTTTGCGGTATTCACCGAGAGTGACAGTAATTTCAGCGCCAAGCAAGACGATACACCAGGTCCAGTACACCCAGACGAACAAAATCGGCACCACCGAAATCACCCCATAAATTAGCTGATAGGACGGAAAGGTGGTGATATAGAGGGCAAACGCCTTTTTACCTGCCTCAAACAGCAGCGCCGCCACCAGCGCCCCGATCACCGCGTCGCGGTTACGTACCTGGGTAGTCGGTACAATACTATAGAGCAGCCAGAACGCTGCCCAGGAGAGGATCAGCGGAAATAGGCGGAGCAGATTATCAATTACGCCGTCCAGGTCGCTTGCCCAGCGCAGCGACAGCAGATAGGAACTGATCGCCAGGCTGGCGCCCGCCAGCAGCGGGCCGAGGGTCAGGATCATCCAGTAAACGGCAAAGGAATAAACTTTGGGGCGGCTGCGCGTGCTGCGCCAGATGGTGTTTAGCGCGCTGTCGATCGAGTACATCAGCAGCAGCGAGGTGACGATCAGGCCAAAGGCGCCTACGGCGGTCATGCGGCTGGAGTTGGCCACGAACTGCTCGATATATCCCTGGATTACATCCCCGGTCGCCGGAATAAAATTGGCGAAGATAAAATGACGGATCTGCACGCTGACTTCGGAGAACATAGGAAAGGCCGCAAACAGCGCGAACACGACGGCAATCAGCGGCACCAGGGACAGTAATGACACATAGGCGAGGTTCCCCGCCAGGGTGGTCATATGGTCTTCATCAATGCGCCGCCACAGCAGCTTTAGCCACGCCAGCAGCGGCCGGGTATGGTGGAGTAATTTTTGATGAACGGTTTTTAGCATAGCTGTTTCGCGAAATAGTCAGGGATGGTCTCCTTACCAGTCACCAGGATACTGGTGATCCCCAACCGGTTGGCCCCTGCTATATTATCGACGTTATCATCAAAAAAGACCGTATCTGCGGCGGAAAACCCCTCTTCTTCCAGTACTCGCAGATAAATTTGCGCTTCAGGCTTACGCAATCCCATCTCCTGCGACAAATAAATGCGATCGGCGGCCGCGCGCACTTCCGGGTATTCATCGGGCCAGAACGTGGTGTGCAGACGATTGGTATTGGAGAGCACCACCACCCGATGCCCCTGGGCACGAAGTTTATGCATGATGGTAATCACCTCCGGGCGCAGCGCGACAAACACCGCCTGCCAGCCGTGAGCAAACTGTTCATAGCTGAGGGGCATATTCATTTCATGGCACATGGCGGCGGCAAAGTCTTCATCGCTGAGCTCGCCGCGCTCATGCTGATGGAAAGCCTCACCCATGGTGAAATGCTGCTTCAGCGTCGCCAGCGGGATGCGGGTTAAATCGCTCCAGGCTCCCAATACCCGGTTGAAGTCAATGTCGACAATCACATTACCTAAATCAAAGATATAGAGCATTTTTGTCTCCTTCCGCGCCGTGGAAAATTAACTTTAGCGGGAAAGGCTGGATTTGACTATTGGCGTGTGATGCAGGAATGAAAAAAAGAAACCCCGCCGGTGAGGCGGGGTTTAGCGAACAACAAGAAGAAAAAATTACTCTTCTTTTGCACCGCGCATCGCGCGTTTACGGTCGTTCTCGGTCAGGTGACGTTTACGGATACGGATAGAGGTCGGAGTAACTTCTACCAGTTCGTCGTCATCGATGAACTCCAGAGCCTGCTCCAGGGTCATCTTAACCGGCGGAACCAGAACCGTGGCTTCGTCAGTACCAGACGCACGCATGTTGGTCAGTTTCTTACCGGTCAGGCAGTTTACCGTCAGGTCGTTGGAACGGCTGTGAATACCGATAATCTGGCCTTCGTAAACTTCAGCGCCGTGGCCGAGGAATAGCTTACCGCGATCCTGCAGACCGAACAGCGCGAACGCTACCGCTTTACCCTGACCGTTGGAGATCAGTACGCCGTTGTTACGCTGGCCCACTTCGCCCGGACGAACGTCGTCGTAGTGGCTGAAGGTGGAGTACAGCAGACCGGTACCGGAGGTCATGGTCATGAACTCTGAACGGAAGCCGATCAGACCGCGGCTTGGGATCACGTAGTCGAGACGTACGCGGCCTTTACCGTCCGGATTCATGTTTTTCAGGTCGCCTTTACGCTCGCCCAGCGCCTGCATGACAGAACCCTGATGCTGCTCTTCGACGTCCAGCGTCACGTTCTCGAACGGCTCTTGCTTACGGCCGTCGATTTCGCGGAAGATAACTTTCGGACGGGAAACCGCCATCTCGAAACCTTCACGACGCATGTTTTCAATCAGAACGGACAGGTGCAGTTCACCACGGCCGGAAACGCGGAACGCATCAGCGTCTTCGGTTTCTTCAACGCGCAGCGCCACGTTGTGCACCAGCTCTTTATTCAGACGGTCCAGGATCTGGCGAGAGGTAACGAACTTACCTTCTTTACCGCAGAACGGAGAGGTGTTGACGTTGAAGAACATGGAAACGGTCGGCTCATCAACGGACAGGGCCGGCAGCGCTTCGACATTCTGCGGGTCGCAGATGGTGTCGGAGATGTTCAGCTCGCCCAGACCGGTGATCGCGATGATGTCGCCAGCTTCAGCTACGTCGCTCTCAATTCGCTCCAGACCCAGGTGAGTCAGTACCTTACCGACTTTACCGTTACGGGTTTTGCCTTCGCTATCGATAATAGTGACCTGCTGGTTCGGCTTCACTTTACCGCGCTTGATGCGGCCGATGCCGATAACACCAACGTAGTTGTTGTAGTCCAGCTGGGAGATCTGCATCTGCAGCGGACCGTCAAGATCAACGTCCGGCGCCGGCACGCGATCGACAATCGCCTGGTACAGCGGGGTCATGTCGTCAGCCATGTCTTCGTGATCCAGACCCGCGATACCGTTCAGCGCGGACGCGTAAACGATCGGGAAGTCCAGCTGTTCGTCGGTCGCATCGAGGTTAACGAACAGGTCGAACACCTGATCGACAACCCAGTCCGGACGCGCGCCCGGGCGGTCAACTTTGTTGATGACCACGATCGGCTTCAGACCGTGGGCAAAAGCTTTTTTGGTCACGAAGCGCGTTTGCGGCATCGGGCCATCAAAGGCATCTACCACCAGCAGCACAGAGTCAACCATGGACATAACACGCTCAACTTCACCTCCGAAGTCGGCGTGCCCTGGGGTATCAACGATGTTGATACGGTAATCATTCCATTTGATTGCGGTGTTTTTCGCGAGGATGGTAATCCCACGCTCTTTCTCCAAATCGTTGGAGTCCATCACACGTTCTTGTGCTTCAGTACGTGCGTCGAACGTACCGGATTGCTGTAGCAGCTTGTCAACCAGGGTAGTTTTACCATGGTCAACGTGCGCGATGATGGCGATATTACGCAGATTTTCGATCACAACTTTGCCTCAGGCATTAGAAATAGCGCGTTATTGTACACGTATTAAGCGAAGGACTGAACAGGATCACAAACATCCTCCGCAAACAAGTATTGCAGAGTTTCTTTGTGACCGCTTTCACGGAGCGATAAAAGGGCACCGTAACAAAAATTGCACCAAAATGGTGCTCAATGTTCACACTGAAGCACTATTTTGGTGCATTATCTCCATCATGGTGCAGTCCTTTTGCACTATGGTGCGCATGATACAGCGTTTTATAGGGCATTTAAAAGTTGGCACAGATTTCGCTTTATATTTTTTAAGGCAACAACGCCACTTTTAAGCAGTATGAAGTTTTCGTTACCACGACGACAATGACCAATCCGGGAGAGTTTAAGTATGTCCGCTGAACACGTTTTGACGATGCTGAACGAGCACGAAGTGAAGTTTGTCGATCTGCGCTTCACCGATACCAAAGGTAAAGAACAGCACGTCACGATTCCGTCTCATCAGGTAAATGCCGAATTCTTCGAAGAAGGCAAAATGTTTGATGGCTCCTCGATTGGTGGCTGGAAAGGTATCAACGAATCTGACATGGTCCTGATGCCGGACGCGTCCACCGCGGTCATTGACCCGTTCTACGAAGAACCGACCCTGATCATCCGCTGCGATATCCTCGAGCCAGGCACCCTGCAGGGCTATGACCGTGACCCGCGCTCCATCGCGAAACGCGCTGAAGAGTACCTGCGCGCCACCGGCATCGCTGATACCGTCCTGTTCGGGCCAGAACCAGAATTCTTCCTGTTCGACGACATCCGTTTTGGCGCCTCTATCTCCGGCTCCCATGTCGCGATCGATGACATTGAAGGTGCGTGGAACTCCTCCACCAAATACGAAGGCGGTAACAAAGGTCACCGTCCGGGCGTGAAAGGGGGTTACTTCCCGGTTCCGCCAGTAGACTCTTCTCAGGACATCCGTTCCACCATGTGTATGATCATGGAAGAGATGGGTCTGGTTGTTGAAGCCCATCACCATGAAGTAGCAACCGCAGGTCAGAACGAAGTGGCAACCCGCTTCAATACCATGACCAAAAAAGCGGATGAAATTCAGATTTACAAATACGTTGTTCACAACGTCGCTCACCGCTTTGGTAAAACCGCGACCTTTATGCCGAAACCGATGTTCGGCGACAACGGCTCCGGCATGCACTGCCATATGTCTCTGGCGAAAAACGGTACCAACCTGTTCTCCGGCGACAAATACGCAGGTCTGTCTGAGCAGGCGCTGTTCTACATCGGCGGCGTAATCAAACACGCTAAAGCCATCAACGCCCTGGCGAACCCGACCACCAACTCCTACAAGCGTCTGGTCCCGGGTTACGAAGCGCCGGTTATGCTGGCTTACTCTGCCCGTAACCGCTCTGCCTCTATCCGTATTCCGGTGGTGACCTCTCCGAAAGCGCGTCGTATCGAAGTGCGCTTCCCGGACCCGGCTGCCAACCCGTACCTGTGCTTTGCGGCGCTGCTGATGGCTGGCCTTGATGGTATCAAGAACAAAATCCATCCGGGCGAAGCAATGGATAAAAACCTGTATGACCTGCCGCCGGAAGAAGCGAAAGAGATCCCGCAGGTTGCCGGTTCTCTGGAAGAAGCCCTGCAGGCCCTGGATGCTGACCGCGAGTTCCTGACCGCTGGCGGCGTGTTCACCAATGACGCTATCGATGCCTACATCGCCCTGCGTATGGAAGAGAACGACCGCGTACGCATGACTCCGCATCCGGTTGAGTTCGAACTGTACTACAGCGTCTAATTTTGTTGTAAATCCAGGGTATGTCGTGTTGTGGCGCGAGATGCCCGGGATATTTTGTTGCCGTGGAAACTTTCAGCCCATCTCAGGATGGGCTTTTTTCTCCACCAACACGCTGATCTCGCGAGCTTTTTACCGATAAAAAGCTATACTGCACTAAATTGGTGCACTCATTTTCAGGAGACTGTCGAATGGCAACAGGCACACTGCCCGATGCTGGGCAGATCCTTAACTCCCTTATCAACAGTATTTTACTGGTCGATGATGACCTGGCGGTGCACTTTGCCAACCCTGCGGCGCAGCAGCTGCTGGCGCAGAGCTCGCGCAAACTGTTTGGCACCCCATTACCTGAGCTGTTGAGCTATTTTTCGTTGAATATCGGGCTGATGCAGGAGAGCCTGCAGGCGGGCCAGGGGTTTACCGATAACGAAGTGACGCTGGTTATCGATGGCCGTTCGCACATCCTGTCGTTGACCGCCCAGCGGCTGCCGGAAGGCTTTATTCTACTGGAAATGGCGCCGATGGATAATCAGCGCCGCCTGAGCCAGGAGCAGCTGCAGCATGCGCAGCAGGTCGCCGCTCGCGACCTCGTCCGCGGCCTGGCGCATGAGATAAAAAACCCGTTAGGCGGCCTGCGCGGCGCGGCCCAGCTGCTCAGCAAAGCGCTGCCCGACCCGGCGCTAACGGAATATACCAAAGTGATCATTGAGCAGGCCGACCGGCTAAGAAATCTGGTCGACCGCCTGCTCGGACCACAGCATCCGGGCATGCACGTTACCGAAAGCATCCACAAAGTCGCCGAACGGGTAGTTAAACTGGTTTCCATGGAGTTGCCGGACAACGTGAAGTTGATCCGCGATTACGACCCCAGCCTACCAGAGCTACCCCACGACCCGGATCAAATTGAACAGGTGTTGCTGAACATCGTCCGTAATGCGCTGCAGGCTCTGGGGCCGGAAGGGGGCGAAATTATTCTTCGCACCCGCACCGCTTTCCAGCTGACGCTGCACGGGGTGCGTTATCGCCTCGCCGCCCGCATCGACGTTGAAGATAATGGCCCGGGTATTCCGCCCCATCTCCAGGATACGCTGTTCTATCCGATGGTCAGCGGCCGTGAAGGCGGTACCGGCCTGGGCTTATCTATCGCCCGTAGCCTTATCGATCAGCACTCCGGCAAAATTGAATTCACCAGCTGGCCGGGTCATACCGAATTTTCGGTATACCTGCCTATTCGGAAGTAGAGGTGTTTATGCAACGAGGGATAGCCTGGATCGTTGATGACGATAGCTCCATCCGCTGGGTGCTTGAACGCGCGCTCACCGGAGCCGGCTTGAGCTGCACAACGTTCGAAAGCGGCAATGAGGTGCTAGATGCCCTCACCACCAAAACCCCGGATGTACTGCTGTCAGATATCCGTATGCCGGGAATGGATGGTCTGGCGCTGCTCAAACAGATTAAGCAGCGCCATCCAATGCTTCCGGTCATCATAATGACCGCGCATTCCGATCTGGACGCCGCGGTCAGCGCTTATCAGCAGGGCGCGTTTGATTATTTGCCTAAACCTTTTGATATCGATGAAGCCGTCGCCCTCGTCGACCGGGCGATAAGCCACTATCAAGAGCAGCAGCAGCCGCGAAATGCGCCGATAAGTAGCCCAACTGCCGACATCATCGGCGAAGCGCCAGCTATGCAGGATGTCTTTCGCATTATTGGCCGCCTGTCGCGCTCATCCATCAGCGTGCTGATCAATGGCGAATCCGGTACCGGTAAAGAGCTTGTCGCACATGCCCTGCATCGCCATAGTCCACGCTCAAAAGCGCCGTTTATCGCGCTGAATATGGCGGCGATCCCCAAGGACCTGATTGAGTCCGAGCTGTTCGGCCATGAAAAAGGAGCCTTTACCGGCGCCAATACCGTCCGTCAGGGTCGCTTTGAACAGGCTGACGGCGGTACGCTGTTCCTGGATGAAATTGGCGATATGCCGCTTGATGTCCAGACTCGTCTGCTGCGCGTGCTGGCGGATGGTCAGTTTTATCGCGTGGGCGGTTACGCGCCGGTCAAGGTCGATGTGCGGATCATCGCCGCTACCCACCAGAACCTGGAACAGCGCGTGCAGGAGGGGAAATTTCGTGAAGATTTGTTCCACCGCCTGAACGTCATCCGGGTGCATTTACCGCCGCTGCGCGAGCGCCGGGAAGATATTCCACGCCTGGCCCGCCATTTTCTGCAGATAGCCGCCCGCGAGCTCGGCGTTGAAGCCAAACAGCTGCATCCGGAAACGGAGACAGCGCTGACCCGCCTGGCGTGGCCAGGCAACGTCCGTCAGCTGGAAAACACCTGTCGCTGGCTCACCGTCATGGCCGCCGGCCAGGAGGTGCTGACGCAGGATCTGCCGAGCGAACTGTTTGAGACCACGATTCCTGATAGCCCAACGCAGATGCAGCCTGACAGCTGGGCGACGCTGCTGGGTCAGTGGGCCGATCGGGCGTTGCGATCCGGTCATCAAAACCTGCTCTCAGAAGCGCAACCCGAAATGGAGCGCACGCTGCTAACGACCGCCCTGCGCCATACTCAGGGGCACAAACAGGAGGCTGCGCGCCTGCTGGGATGGGGACGTAATACCCTGACGCGTAAGCTAAAAGAGTTGGGTATGGAGTAGGGTTCAACAGCATGATGAAAAATAGCCGATCGGCGCAAAGTGCTGCTATTTTGTACTTTACTGTTCCGATGAGTTGAGTATGATCGTCCCCGGCATTAGGGGAGAGCATCATGTTTGAATCACTGGTGAGTATGATATCGAGCGGTGCCGCTGCGAGTCACACGCCACAAACGGCAGTCGCTGCCGTGCTGTGCGCTGCGCTGGTCGGGCTGTTCAGCTAATTGTTCCCCCTCTCCTGCGGGAGAGGGGGAAAACATTAAATAACCCGTGAGAACTGCTGCATCCGGGCCTTTTGTCGTAGGTAGGCATCAAAGCACATACAGATGTTGCGGATCAGCAGGCGGCCTTTCGCCGTCACCTGAATGACCTTATCATCCACAGCCACCAGCCCGTCATGCGCCAGCGGCGCCAGCAGCTTCAGATCCTCGGCGAAATAAGACGCAAAATCCACGTCCCACTGCGCCTCGACCGCCGCGATATCCAGCTGGAAGTTACAGATCAACGCTTTAATCACGTCGCGACGCAGACAGTCATCGCGAGTTAACGCGATCCCGCGCCACAGGGCGTTCCCTTGCTCTGCTACCTGCTGGTAGTACTGCTTGAGCTCTTTTTGGTTCTGGGCGTAGCTGTCGCCAATCATGCTGATCGCCGAAACGCCCATCCCCAGCAGATCGGTATCGCCCTGAGTGGTGTAGCCCTGGAAATTACGATGCAGTACGCCGTGACGTTGCGCGACCGCTAATTCATCATCGGGACGGGCGAAATGGTCCATGCCGATAAACTGATAGCCTGCCGTCGTCAGCGAGCCGATGGTTTCCTGCAGGATCTCCAGCTTCTGCTCAGCGGAGGGCAGATCGGCATCTTTAATCTTCCGCTGAGCGGCAAAGAGCGTGGGCAGATGCGCATAGTTAAACACGCTCAGGCGGTCAGGATTGAGCTCGGCGACCTTTTGCAGGGTATAGGCGAAGCTCTCCGGCGTTTGCTTCGGCAGGCCATAAATGAGGTCGATATTGGTCGAGGTAAAACCAATCTCCCGCGCATGGTTGAGCAAATCAAAGATGAACGCTTCGTCCTGCTCACGGTTAACCAGACGCTGAACCTCTTTATTGAAGTCCTGTACACCCATACTCAGGCGGTTGAAACCCTCAGCGCGTAAATGATCGAGGACATCCAGCTCGATTTCACGCGGATCGACCTCAATGGAGATCTCGGCTTCCGCGCTGAAATGGAAATGGCTGCGCAACAGATCCATCAGGCGACTGATTTGCGCCTTATTGAGATAAGTTGGCGTGCCGCCCCCCCAGTGCAGTTGCTTCACCTGGCGAGTGGCAAACAGCGGCGCGCGGTGGATGATCTCCTGTTCAAGGACATCGAGATATTGATCGGCCTTATGCTGCTGGCGGGTGACTATTTTATTGCAGCCGCAGAAATAACACAGCTTATGGCAAAACGGGATATGCACGTACAGCGACAGGGGACGCTGTGGGTAACGGGCCACAGCGGCATCGAATTCCGCCGCGCCAAATTGCGGTGAAAACTCCAGCGCGGTGGGATACGAGGTATAGCGCGGCCCGGAATAGTTATATTTCTGGATCAGGGCCAGATCCCAGTCGATTATCTGCTCAGACATGCTCACTCCTTCCGATGGTGCCGCCGACGGGTACGCCGTCCCGGCCCCACCGCACCGCGGGTCATGAGCCGGTTGCGCAGCCATTTCTGACGCCGCGACAACTGTCGTAGTTTAACGAATAACCACAGCAGATAACATATAACCAGAAGGGTTATAAGGAGTACCGGGAATCCGATGGGATGCAAATGTTAGTTTCCACCCTTCAGCAGACGCATCATATCTTCCTGACGCTCTTCCTCTTCTTCATCTTCATCATCGTAAGAGAGGCCGAGCTGCTGCATCAGCTCATCAATGCGATCCAGTTTGGCGTCCACCCAGCTCTGCTCTTCAGCATTCAGGGTGCCGCCCTCTTCCAGACGTTCCAGCAGCGCGTCCAGGCGCTCATCATTCTCCAGCAACTCCAGCTCAGCCTGCGGTGAAAGCATAGGTTTCTCGCTCTTTGGTTTATGCTGCTTGGGGGCTGGAGCGCTGCTTTCGCTCACGCCCAGCGGGATCGGTTTTTTGCTACCCACGCGCGGATCTTGCGCCTGACGCTGTTTTTTACCCGCTGAAGCCGCATCGCCGCCGTTCGCGCGACTGCCTGCCGCGTGGCCACGATGTTTCTTCTGCCGTTTGCGATCGCGAGCTTCCTGATTTAACTCTTCACGCGACTTGCGGCCGGATTTGCCACGGGTGGCGGATGTCGGTTTTTTCATGATGTGTAATCTTCAGACAGTAGTATTCAGTATAGAATTGAGGCGGAATCTAGCAGAAAGCAAGCAAAGAAAAAAGGCGACAGATTACTCTGTCGCCTTTTTCCTCACTGACCACCCTTAACGGGCTCTTCTTTCCCTGTTCGCTAACGACTCACCCTGTCTTTCCCTTAGCGTCCAACGGTCCCTGTTTCTTCCTTTTCCCTGTAAAACGTCTCCAAGACGCGCGTCATCCTGACTATCCTGTGGTCTTCGCCTCCTGGCGCTTCCTGACTCCTCGTCCTGAGTCCTAATCCTTTCAGCATCCCCGCCGTTGTGTATTACTTTACCTTGTTGACAAAAATCGACAACCAGTCTGGCAGTTAAAAATCTATTTTCAGAATTCTCTATTTCTATAATTGATTAATTTTCAACACTTTAAATATGTTTTGTCTTATTTTCCTCAGGTATATCCTATACAAAGAATAGTCAATGTCTCACAAACCATATGGTTTTTACTTACAGGAACGGCGTGCGGTAAAAACAGCCTTTTTCTGCTGTTCAGGTATAATCCCTGCCATAGCCTGTTTTAACGGAGACGACCGTCTTGACCAACTGGAATTATCAACTGACGCACTTTGTCACTAGCGCGCCAGATATCCGCCATCTTCCTGCCGATACCGGTATTGAAGTGGCGTTCGCCGGCCGCTCCAACGCGGGAAAATCCAGCGCGCTGAATACGCTGACTAATCAGAAGAACCTGGCGCGTACCTCCAAAACCCCGGGGCGTACGCAGCTGATTAACCTGTTCGAAGTCGCTGAGGGCAAGCGCCTTGTCGACCTGCCCGGCTATGGTTATGCGCAAGTACCCGAAGAGATGAAGATCAAGTGGCAGCGCGCGCTGGGGGAATACCTGGAAAAACGTCTGTGCCTGAAGGGTCTCGTGGTGCTGATGGACATACGTCATCCGCTTAAAGATCTCGATCAGCAGATGATCGAATGGGCGGTAGAGAGCGATATTCAGGTGCTGGTACTGCTCACCAAAGCCGATAAACTCGCCAGCGGCGCGCGTAAAGCGCAAGTGAATATGGTGCGTGAAGCGGTACTGGCCTTCAATGGCGATGTCCAGGTTGAACCCTTCTCTTCGCTGAAAAAATCTGGCGTCGATAAGCTGCGACAGAAGCTGGATAGCTGGTTTAACGAAATCCCGCCGCAAGAAGCCGTCGAAGACGCCGAGTAACCCCCGCTTTTTCCGGATAACGGCGCGTAGCGCCCTATCCGGACATTCATACTACGTTGTTTTAACAGCGTAAAACTTTTCTTTCGCGCAATAAAAAACGCCCCGGTCATAAATGACCGGGGCGGCTAAAATATTCAGCCAAATCCGATTACGTGAAGTAAAAGGTCTGAAAGATAGAACATCTTACCTCTGTACCCTACGCGAATAACTTTACTCTTCTTTCGCTCACGGATAAAGCATTTTTTGTAGTTTTTTTTCACTATTTACATAGCAAATTCAAATGATCCTCACAAAACTCTATAAGTTATGTTGCTTACTTACAGAAAATCGCGTTGCGCTTTGTATACTTAGTGCGCTTGATCCCAGTTTTCGCCGCTGCCCACTTCCACCAGCAACGGTACCGCCAGCGTAGTGCTGTTCTCCATCAGTTCGTGGATCTTTTTCGATACGGCATCGAGCTCATCCTTATGCACTTCAAAGACCAGTTCATCGTGAACCTGCATGATCATCCGCACGCGAGGTTTCTCGCTCCGCAGCCATTCATCAACGGCAATCATCGCCCGCTTGATAATATCCGCAGCCGTCCCCTGCATCGGGGCGTTAATCGCCGCACGCTCCGCGCCGGCACGACGAGCGCCATTGCTGGACTTGATATCCGGCAAATAGAGTCGACGGCCATCCAGCGTTTCAACATACCCTTGCTCCTTCGCCTGTGCCCGGGTGCGCTCCATATACTCCAGGACGCCCGGATAACGCTCGAAATAAAGATCCATGTACTTCTGCGCTTCTTTACGCGGGATGTTCAGCTGGCGGGCCAGGCCAAAGGCGCTCATGCCGTAGATCAGACCGAAGTTGATGGCTTTCGCACTGCGCCGCTGTTCGCTGCTGACGCTGTCCAGCGGTAAGCCAAATACTTCAGCCGCCGTCGCCCGGTGAATATCCTTCCCTTCCGCGAAGGCGGTCAGCAGGCCTTTATCCCGCGACAGGTGCGCCATAATGCGCAGCTCGATTTGCGAGTAGTCCGCCGAGACAATGACGTAATCTTCCGGCGCGATAAACGCCTGGCGAATACGGCGCCCTTCTTCGTTACGCACCGGAATGTTTTGCAGGTTTGGATCGGTAGACGACAAACGGCCGGTGGCGGTGACCGCCTGATGATAGGAGGTATGCACGCGGCCCGTTTTGGGGTTAATCATCAGCGGCAGCTTATCGGTATAGGTAGACTTCAGCTTCGCCAGCCCACGATACTCCAGAATCACTTTCGGCAACGGATAATCGAGCGCCAGCTCTTCCAGCACCTCTTCAGAGGTGGACGGCGCACCGCCCGGCGTCTTCTTCAGCGGCTTGATACCCTGTTTTTCAAACAGGATCGTTTGCAGCTGTTTGGTGGAGGAGAGATTAAACGCTTCCCCGGCGATCTCATGTGCCCGCTGCTCCAGCTCAACCAGGCGCTGGGCAATTTCCTGCGAGTGCGCATGCAGCACGGCGGGGTCGATTTTAACGCCGTTGCGCTCAACGCGAGACAGCACCGGCACCAGCGGCATTTCAATATGCTGGAAGATATTCAGCGGGCCTTCATGCTGCTGTAGCTTCGGCCACATCTTCAGATGCAGCTGGAGCGTAACGTCGGCATCTTCCGCCGCGTAGCGACCAGCCTCTTCCAGCGCAATCTGGTTAAAGGTGAGCTGATTCTTACCCTTGCCAGCGATCTCTTCGAAGGTAATGGTTTTATGTTTCAGCCAGCGGTCGGAAAGACTGTCCATATCGTGGCGGCCCGCCACGCTGTCGAGAATGTAAGACTCGAGCATGGTATCGAACGCAATCCCGCGCAGCTCAATGTCGTAATTAGCCAAAATGCCGCGATCGTATTTGAGATTTTGCCCGACCTTGAGCACCTTCTCATCCTCCAGCAGCGGTTTAAGCAGCGCCAGCACGCGCTCGCGCGGGATCTGATCCGGCGCATCAAGATAATCATGCGCTACCGGGACATAGGCGGCCACGCCTGGCTCAACAGCGAATGAAAGACCAACCATGTTGGCGGAGATGTTATCCAGGCTGTCGGTTTCCGTATCAAAGGCAAAGAGCGGCGCCTGCTTCAGCTTATCGATCCAGGTGAGCAGCGTAGCCTCATCAAGGATAGTGACATAATGCTCTGCTGAAAGTGCAGTAGCGGCTTCAACCTCTTCTTCCGCTTCTGCCGCTGCTGCAGGCACTGCAGGTTTCGCAGCCGGTTTGCCCCCCTTAGCCTGCAGCCATTTTCCGGCCTCAACGTCGGTGGTCCAGCGCTTAAATTCATACTGTCTGAACAGCGCCAGCAGATCGTCTGCCGCCGGCGGCTGCACCTCCAGCTCTTCGCACGTGAGCTCCAGCTCGACGTCAGTTTTGATGGTCGCCAGCTGATAAGAGAGATAAGCCACGTCCTTGTTCTGCTCGAGCTTCGCCGCCATCGTTTTCGCGCCGCGGAAGCTCAGTTCAGCGATCTTCTCCGGTTCCGCATACAGCGTATCAAGGCCGCCGAGGCCTTGCAGCAGCGCCTGGGCGGTCTTTTCGCCCACGCCCGGCACGCCGGGAATGTTATCCGAGGAGTCGCCCATCAGCGCCAGGAAATCAATAATCAGCTCCGGCGGGACGCCGTACTTAGTAACCACCTCATCCGGCCCGAGGATAGTGTTGGTCATGGTATTGATCAGGGTGATGCCCGGCGTCACCAGCTGGGCCATGTCTTTATCGCCGGTGCTGATCAGGACTGGGCGACCTGCCCTTTCCGCTTCCCGCGCCAGGGTGCCAATCACATCGTCAGCTTCGACGCCCGGGACTGCCATCAGCGGCAGCCCCATCGCTTTCACCATCTTATGCAACGGCTCAATCTGCGCGCGCAGATCGTCCGGCATCGGCGGGCGGTGAGATTTGTAATGCTCGAACAATTCATCACGGAAGGTTTTCCCTTTCGCATCAAAGACCACGACGGCATGAGTCGGTTGATACTGCAGTATCAAACTGCGCAGCATATTCAGTACGCCGTACATAGCCCCGGTGGGCTCCCCTGCGCTGTTAGTCAGCGGCGGAAACGCATGATACGCCCGATAAAGATAGGAGGAGCCGTCAACGAGGATGAGAGGGTTTTCTGGGATCTGAACCATAATTTCCGTGCCTGTTTATCAGATTATGGATAAAGGATGCCACAGACGGGCATGAAATCCTGAATTTTTCCCGCAATTCGCGGAAAAGATTCAACGATCGTCGCGATCGCGCGACAACTTAGCTTGTGGATAACTTTGTGTATAGTTTTACAACGTCAGCTTATCCGCCCCTGAAAATAAATGAATAAATAGTATTATTTACTATTTATCAACCACTTAAAAACAGATCAACGATCCTGGCATTAATTTGATGACCTAATCTTCCATGTGGATAGAAGATCCTTGTTTTTTTCTGTTCTGGTAAGACCCGTCATTTGCCGCGTTTTCTGGTAAAATCAGCCTCTTGCGCAGCTTAAAGGCGCTCTTTGTCAGCCTAACTTTCTGAATAAACTAACTATGTCGAGATTACTCGCTGCGATAACACTTCCGCTGAGTATCGCCTTAACCATCTTAGTCACCATTATCTGCTCTGTACCGATCATCGTCGCCGGGCTGATTAAACTGCTGGTCCCCATTCCAGCGGTATGGCGCTCTATATCCGTTTTTTGCAATTTTATGATGTACTGCTGGTGCGAAGGGCTGGCGCTGCTGTTGCATCTCAATCCCTAGCTAAAATGGGACGTCCAGGGTCTGGAAGGCCTGAACAAAAAGAACTGGTATCTGCTGATCAGCAACCACCACAGCTGGGCAGACATCGTGGTGCTGTGCGTGCTGTTCCGCAAGCATATTCCGATGAATAAGTACTTCCTTAAACAACAGCTGGCGTGGGTACCCTTCATTGGCCTCGCCTGCTGGGCGCTGGATATGCCTTTTATGCGCCGCTACTCGCGCAGCTATCTTATTCGTCACCCGGAGCGCCGCGGTAAAGATGTCGAAACCACCCGCCGTTCGTGTGAAAAATTTCGCGCGCATCCGACGACTATCGTCAATTTTGTGGAAGGCTCGCGTTTTACCGAAGAAAAAAAGCGCGAAACGCGCTCTCCTTACCACAACCTGTTACCGCCGAAAGCCGCTGGTATCGCCATGGCGCTCAACGTACTCGGTTCGCAGTTCGATAAACTGCTGAACGTCACGCTGTGCTACCCGGATAATCATACAAGACCATTTTACGATATGTTAAGCGGCCGCCTGACACGCATTGTGGTCCGTATCAATCTGGTCCCTATTGGCGAAGAGCTGCACGGCGATTACGTTAACGATAAGAACTTTAAGCGCAGCTTCCAGCGCTGGCTGAATGGCCTATGGGAAGAGAAAGACCGTCAGTTGACTGACATCATGAGGGACAAAGAGCGGTAGCTATTGCAAAACAGATAAAGTAACGCCGGTCAGTGACCGGCGTTTTTTTATTTCTTCTCTACCAGTTGCTTCACGGTATCCGCATACTGAGCGACGAAGACATCCATATTGCTGGTGTCCATCCCCTGCGGATTCAGCTGGTATTTACCATTAACATACATAGCCGGTACGCCCTGCAGCTGCAGATCGGCTGCCGCTTTCTCTTGCTGAGCGACCAGAGATTTCACCACGAAGCTATTCCATGCGGCATCGTAGTCTTCCCCTTTCACGCCAGCGTCGACAAACACTTTACGAATGTCAGCCACACTCTGCACAGTCTGGTTTTTCTGCACGGCTTCGAACATCGGCGCAGTAATTTTGTCTTCAACGCCCAGCGCGATGGCCACCGCCCATGCCTGCGTCAGATCCTTGCCCAGCGGACCCAGGAACTCAACGTGGTATTTAGTCATTTTAGTGCCTTCCGGCAGTTTCTGGCGCACATTGTCAGAGACATGCAGCACTTCTTCAAACTGGTAGCAGTGCGGGCAGTAGAACGAAAAGAACTCGAGCACCTGCGGCTCGCCAGCAATCGGCTTATCAAGGGTGATGTACTGCTTGCCGTCGGTGATCTGGGCAGCGGATGCACTAAAAGCCAGAATCATACCAGCCAGCGCCAGCCAAACTTTTTTCATGATTTACTCTCTCCTGGATATATCACATTAATACATTGGCGTTAACTGAAGCGGGGGTTCCTGTAGAACCTTCACCTGCTCAAGAAAAGTCGACGTCTGCCCCCGCCAGTAATCCTCCCCGGTTAACCAGGGGAAATTGACCGGGAAAGCGGGATCGTCCCAGCGTCTGAGCAACCACGCCAGATAATAAACCAGTCGCATAGCGCGTAAAGGTTCAATCAGCGCGATTTCATCGCTGTTAAAGGGGCTGAATTCCTCATAGGCCTCGACAATAGTCTCCAGCTGCATACGCTGTTCAGCCTTATCGCCGTTGAGCAGCATCCACAGATCCTGAATCGCCGGGCCGGTACGCGCATCGTCTAAGTCGACAAACAGTGGTCCGTCGCGCCAGAGGATATTACCGGCATGGCAGTCACCGTGCAGGCGCAACGTGTTCCCGCGGCCGTGCCATTGCTCCATGACGGCAGCAATGAGTTTATCGGTCGCCTTCAGGAAATCGGCCTTCAGGCCAGAGGGGATCAGCGTCGCCTGCTCAAACACCTGACGCGGTTCCAGCAGGTACTCCTGCACGCCAATTTCCGGGCGGGCAGTAAAGCGCTGTTTGCAGCCCGTCTGGTGCAGGCGCCCCAGATAGCGGCCAACCCATTCCATCTGATCAAGGTTATCCGCTTCGAACTGACGACCGCCAAGGCTTGGGAAAACGGCAAAGTAGAATCCCTGATGCTGATGAAGCGTGCTGTCATTAAATAAGAGCGGCGCAGCAACGGGCACTTCATCTTCTACAAGCTGAAGCGCAAACTGGTGTTCTTCAAGGATCTGTTCTGCGGACCAGCGCTCAGGACGATAGAACTTTACCACATAGCGATGGCGCTCTTCGTCCTGGAACTGATAAACGCGGTTCTCATAGCTGTTTAGCGGGGTGAGACCGGAGTCCACCCGCATACCCAGATCGTATAACCCATCGATAATGGTATCCGGGCGAAGCGTCTGAAAAGTAAAAGCCTTATCGTGCATCCTGACATCCGATAATCGTACGAATAGTTCAGGATATCATCTCATTGCACTTTACGCGGTAGCGCTTACAACCTTTTACTCTTTTATTACCCCGCGGGCGCGCAGCAGCGCGGTTTTAAAGTCCTCTTCATAATCCTTCTGAATACCCGGGATGACAGCATCTTTGGAAGAGTCGCGCATCTTCAGGTGATAGATCAGAATATCGTCGGAAAGATCGCTCAGTTCGCCATCATAGCCGGCCTCTTTCGCCAGCTTCTGCAAAAATTGCATCAGGTTCAGTTCAGGCTCTTTTTGCCAGGCTGGCTGGAGGAGTTCAATTACTTCATTCAGACGTTTACATTTCATGGTCATGCTCCTTACTCTTGATAGGGACAAGTTAACAGGGTCAATCCCACAATGAAAGAGGCGATATTCATATGCAAAGCGAGGCGATAACCGGCGTCGTGCTGGCGGGCGGCAGGGCCACGCGGATGGGCGGCATTGATAAAGGATTACAGGCGCTAAATGGTCGCCCTCTCTGGCGACACGTCGCGGAAGCATTAGCCCCGCAGGTAGATGAGTTAGTCATTAGCGCCAATCGTCATCTTGAACAGTGGCGTGCCAGCGGATTTCCGGTCTTTCGAGACATACAGGAGGGTTATCAGGGGCCGCTGGCCGGAATGCTTGCTGTGATGCAGCAGGTCGCGAGCCCATGGTTTGTTTTTTGCCCCTGCGACACGCCGTTCATTCCGTCCTTTTTGGTGGAGCGCTTTATCCAGCAGAGAGGGGACGCACCGGTCGTTTGGGCCCATGACGGCGAACGGGATCATCCTGCCGTTGCATTAGTTCATCGTCAAATCATTCCGGAACTGGAGGCTTATCTGGCACATGGAGAGCGCAGGGTGATGGTTTTTATGCGACAAATGGGTGGGCGCCCGGTGAATTTCAGCGATGTGAAAACTGCTTTCATTAATGTAAATACGCTCGAAGATTTGCAGCAGATGCAGGAGCCATCATGATCCCATTACTGGCGATCGCCGCATGGAGCGGTACCGGAAAAACAACATTATTAAAGCGTCTTATCCCTGAGCTTTGCGCTCTAGGATTACGCCCGGGACTGATAAAGCACACCCATCATGATATGGACGTGGATAAGCCGGGCAAAGATAGCTATGAACTGCGTAAGGCGGGCGCTGCGCAAACTATTGTCGCCAGCGAACAGCGGTGGGCATTGATGACCGAGACGCCAGAGAAGCCAGAATTAGATATCACGTGGCTGGTCAGTCGAATGGATGCCAGCAAACTGGACCTGGTTTTAGTGGAGGGGTTCAAACATGAACCCGTGCCGAAGATCCTGCTTTTTCGGCAAAACAGCGGCCATCGTGTAGAAGAGCTGGTAATTGATGAGCATACCATCGCCGTGGCCAGCGATGTATCGATCGCGACCTCACTTCCGCTGCTGGATTTAAATGATGTACCACAGATCGCGACATTTATTGTGAGTTGGTTAGAGAGGCAATAGTCATTTATCGACGGTGATATAGGAGGGATTTTCCCGGAGGCGGTGCTGCGCACCTTGTCCGGCCACAGGGACGTAGCCCCGTGTCGGATCCGTAGCCCCGGCAAGCGCAGCGCCACCGGGGAGACATGCCGGCACGCTGGCCGGACGACAGAAACGCAAAAAGCCCATCCGGCAGGATGGGCTCTTCACTTGTTTGATGCCTGGCAGTTTATGGCGGGCGTCCTGCCCGCCACCCTCCGGGCCGTTGCTGCGCAACGTTCAAATCCGCTCCCGGCGGATTTGTCCTACTCTGGAGAGCGCTCACCGACAAACAACAGATAAAACAAAAAGCCCGGTCTTTCGACCGGGCTTTCTGCTTTATTTGATGCCTGGCAGTTCCCTACTCTCACATGGGGAGACCCCACACTACCATCGGCGCTACGGCGTTTCACTTCTGAGTTCGGCATGGGGTCAGGTGGGACCACCGCGCTAGTGCCGCCAGGCAAATTCTGTTTTATCAACACGTCTCACCAACGTATCGATTAATCTGTATCAGAGCTGAAAACTCTCTCAATCCGCCAAAACATCTTCGGCGTTGTAAGGTTAAGCCTCACGGTTCATTAGTACCGGTTAGCTCAACGCATCGCTGCGCTTACACACCCGGCCTATCAACGTCATCGTCTTTAACGTTCCTTCAGGAGACTTAAAGTCTCAGGGAGAACTCATCTCGGGGCAAGTTTCGTGCTTAGATGCTTTCAGCACTTATCTCTTCCGCATTTAGCTACCGGGCAGTGCCATTGGCATGACAACCCGAACACCAGTGATGCGTCCACTCCGGTCCTCTCGTACTAGGAGCAGCCCCCCTCAATTCTCCAGCGCCCACGGCAGATAGGGACCGAACTGTCTCACGACGTTCTAAACCCAGCTCGCGTACCACTTTAAATGGCGAACAGCCATACCCTTGGGACCTACTTCAGCCCCAGGATGTGATGAGCCGACATCGAGGTGCCAAACACCGCCGTCGATATGAACTCTTGGGCGGTATCAGCCTGTTATCCCCGGAGTACCTTTTATCCGTTGAGCGATGGCCCTTCCATTCAGAACCACCGGATCACTATGACCTGCTTTCGCACCTGCTCGCGCCGTCACGCTCGCAGTCAAGCTAGCTTATGCCATTGCACTAACCTCCTGATGTCCGACCAGGATTAGCTAACCTTCGTGCTCCTCCGTTACGCTTTGGGAGGAGACCGCCCCAGTCAAACTACCCACCAGACACTGTCCGCAACCCCGGTAAGGGGCCAACGTTAGAACATCAAACATTAAAGGGTGGTATTTCAAGGTTGGCTCCACGCAGACTGGCGTCCACGCTTCAAAGCCTCCCACCTATCCTACACATCAAGGCTCAATGTTCAGTGTCAAGCTATAGTAAAGGTTCACGGGGTCTTTCCGTCTTGCCGCGGGTACACTGCATCTTCACAGCGAGTTCAATTTCACTGAGTCTCGGGTGGAGACAGCCTGGCCATCATTACGCCATTCGTGCAGGTCGGAACTTACCCGACAAGGAATTTCGCTACCTTAGGACCGTTATAGTTACGGCCGCCGTTTACCGGGGCTTCGATCAAGAGCTTCTCCTTACGGATAACCCCATCAATTAACCTTCCGGCACCGGGCAGGCGTCACACCGTATACGTCCACTTTCGTGTTTGCACAGTGCTGTGTTTTTAATAAACAGTTGCAGCCAGCTGGTATCTTCGACTGGTCTCAGCTCCATCCGCAGGGACTTCACCTACACACCAGCGTGCCTTCTCCCGAAGTTACGGCACCATTTTGCCTAGTTCCTTCACCCGAGTTCTCTCAAGCGCCTTGGTATTCTCTACCTGACCACCTGTGTCGGTTTGGGGTACGATTTAATGTTACCTGATGCTTAGAGGCTTTTCCTGGAAGCAGGGCATTTGTTACTTCAGCACCGTAGTGCCTCGTCATCACACCTCAGCCTTGATTATCCGGATTTGCCTGGACAATCAGCCTACATGCTTAAACCGGGACAACCGTCGCCCGGCTAACATAGCCTTCTCCGTCCCCCCTTCGCAGTAACACCAAGTACAGGAATATTAACCTGTTTCCCATCGACTACGCCTTTCGGCCTCGCCTTAGGGGTCGACTCACCCTGCCCCGATTAACGTTGGACAGGAACCCTTGGTCTTCCGGCGAGCGGGCTTTTCACCCGCTTTATCGTTACTTATGTCAGCATTCGCACTTCTGATACCTCCAGCATGCCTCACAGCACACCTTCGCAGGCTTACAGAACGCTCCCCTACCCAACAACACATAGTGTCGCTGCCGCAGCTTCGGTGCATGGTTTAGCCCCGTTACATCTTCCGCGCAGGCCGACTCGACCAGTGAGCTATTACGCTTTCTTTAAATGATGGCTGCTTCTAAGCCAACATCCTGGCTGTCTGTGCCTTCCCACATCGTTTCCCACTTAACCATGACTTTGGGACCTTAGCTGGCGGTCTGGGTTGTTTCCCTCTTCACGACGGACGTTAGCACCCGCCGTGTGTCTCCCGTGATAACATTCTTCGGTATTCGTAGTTTGCATCGGGTTGGTAAGTCGGGATGACCCCCTAGCCGAAACAGTGCTCTACCCCCGAAGATGAGTTCACGAGGCGCTACCTAAATAGCTTTCGGGGAGAACCAGCTATCTCCCGGTTTGATTGGCCTTTCACCCCCAGCCACAAGTCATCCGCTAATTTTTCAACATTAGTCGGTTCGGTCCTCCAGTTAGTGTTACCCAACCTTCAACCTGCCCATGGCTAGATCACCGGGTTTCGGGTCTATACCCTGCAACTTAACGCCCAGTTAAGACTCGGTTTCCCTGCGGCTCCCCTATACGGTTAACCTTGCTACAGAATATAAGTCGCTGACCCATTATACAAAAGGTACGCAGTCACACCATAAAGGTGCTCCCACTGCTTGTACGTACACGGTTTCAGGTTCTTTTTCACTCCCCTCGCCGGGGTTCTTTTCGCCTTTCCCTCACGGTACTGGTTCACTATCGGTCAGTCAGGAGTATTTAGCCTTGGAGGATGGTCCCCCCATATTCAGACAGGATACCACGTGTCCCGCCCTACTCTTCGAGTTCACAGCCTGTGCATTTTGGTGTACGGGACTATCACCCTGTACCGTCGGACTTTCCAGACCGTTCCACTAACACACAAGCTGATTCAGACTCTGGGCTGCTCCCCGTTCGCTCGCCGCTACTGGGGGAATCTCGGTTGATTTCTTTTCCTCGGGGTACTTAGATGTTTCAGTTCCCCCGGTTCGCCTCGTTAACCTATGTATTCAGTTAACGATAGTGCAACGAATTGCACTGGGTTTCCCCATTCGGACATCGCCGGTTATAACGGTTCATATCACCTTACCGACGCTTTTCGCAGATTAGCACGTCCTTCATCGCCTCTGACTGCCAGGGCATCCACCGTGTACGCTTAGTCGCTTAACCTCACAACCCGAAGATGTTTCACTTCTGATTGCGAAAATTTGAGAGACTCGAACACACATTAACTGTGTGTCGTTTCAATTTTCAGCTTGATCCAGATTTTTAAAGAGCAAATATCTCAAACATCACCCGAAGATGAGTTTTGAGATAGTTCGGCACGCGTCTTTCACTCACGAACCAGCAAGTGGCGTCCCCTAGGGGATTCGAACCCCTGTTACCGCCGTGAAAGGGCGGTGTCCTGGGCCTCTAGACGAAGGGGACACTGAAGTCTCAATCGCAAGACGCCTTGCTTCTTTACGTTCATCAGACAATCTGTGTGAGCACTGCAAAGGCAGGTTCTTTAAGGTAAGGAGGTGATCCAACCGCAGGTTCCCCTACGGTTACCTTGTTACGACTTCACCCCAGTCATGAATCACAAAGTGGTAAGCGCCCTCCCGAAGGTTAAGCTACCTACTTCTTTTGCAACCCACTCCCATGGTGTGACGGGCGGTGTGTACAAGGCCCGGGAACGTATTCACCGTAGCATTCTGATCTACGATTACTAGCGATTCCGACTTCATGGAGTCGAGTTGCAGACTCCAATCCGGACTACGACATACTTTATGAGGTCCGCTTGCTCTCGCGAGGTCGCTTCTCTTTGTATATGCCATTGTAGCACGTGTGTAGCCCTGGTCGTAAGGGCCATGATGACTTGACGTCATCCCCACCTTCCTCCAGTTTATCACTGGCAGTCTCCTTTGAGTTCCCGGCCTAACCGCTGGCAACAAAGGATAAGGGTTGCGCTCGTTGCGGGACTTAACCCAACATTTCACAACACGAGCTGACGACAGCCATGCAGCACCTGTCTCACAGTTCCCGAAGGCACCAAAGCATCTCTGCTAAGTTCTGTGGATGTCAAGACCAGGTAAGGTTCTTCGCGTTGCATCGAATTAAACCACATGCTCCACCGCTTGTGCGGGCCCCCGTCAATTCATTTGAGTTTTAACCTTGCGGCCGTACTCCCCAGGCGGTCGATTTAACGCGTTAGCTCCGGAAGCCACGCCTCAAGGGCACAACCTCCAAATCGACATCGTTTACGGCGTGGACTACCAGGGTATCTAATCCTGTTTGCTCCCCACGCTTTCGCACCTGAGCGTCAGTCTTTGTCCAGGGGGCCGCCTTCGCCACCGGTATTCCTCCAGATCTCTACGCATTTCACCGCTACACCTGGAATTCTACCCCCCTCTACAAGACTCTAGCCTGCCAGTTTCGAATGCAGTTCCCAGGTTGAGCCCGGGGATTTCACATCCGACTTGACAGACCGCCTGCGTGCGCTTTACGCCCAGTAATTCCGATTAACGCTTGCACCCTCCGTATTACCGCGGCTGCTGGCACGGAGTTAGCCGGTGCTTCTTCTGCGGGTAACGTCAATCGACAAGGTTATTAACCTTATCGCCTTCCTCCCCGCTGAAAGTGCTTTACAACCCGAAGGCCTTCTTCACACACGCGGCATGGCTGCATCAGGCTTGCGCCCATTGTGCAATATTCCCCACTGCTGCCTCCCGTAGGAGTCTGGACCGTGTCTCAGTTCCAGTGTGGCTGGTCATCCTCTCAGACCAGCTAGGGATCGTCGCCTAGGTGAGCCGTTACCCCACCTACTAGCTAATCCCATCTGGGCACATCTGATGGCATGAGGCCCGAAGGTCCCCCACTTTGGTCTTGCGACATTATGCGGTATTAGCTACCGTTTCCAGTAGTTATCCCCCTCCATCAGGCAGTTTCCCAGACATTACTCACCCGTCCGCCGCTCGTCACCCGAGAGCAAGCTCTCTGTGCTACCGCTCGACTTGCATGTGTTAGGCCTGCCGCCAGCGTTCAATCTGAGCCATGATCAAACTCTTCAATTTAAGTTTGATGCTCAAAGAATTAAACTTCGTAATGAATTACGTGTTCACTCTTGAGACTTGGTATTCATTTTTCGTCCGAGGACGTTAAGAATCCATGTCACTTTGAGTGCCCACACAGATTGTCTGATAAATTGTTAAAGAGCAGTGCCGCTTCGTTTTCGCTGCGGCGCGGGGTGTGCATATTACGCTTTCCCGCTGCAGAGTCAAGCATTTATTTTTGCTTTTCTCTGCGAGGTTCTCACCGGAACCCCGCTGACCCGGCGGCTTGTTTGCCGTTGTTCCGTGTCAGTGGAGGCGCATTATAGGGAGTAATTCTGAGGTGACAAGGGGAAATGCAAAAAAAGTTTTCAACCGTCTCTTTTTTCAACAATGCGGCGAGGAATGTCGCAAAAAACCGCCGTTTTGCCGTTTTAACCGACGAAACGGGGCGCCTGGTGGCATACTGTTAGAGTAGAGGAAAGAAAGGAACGGCATTTATGTCTTTAAGCGCACAGCAACTGGCGGCACAAAAGAACATCTCCTGGGTACTGGCCGAAAAGCTCGCCCAAAAAATACTGACTGGCGAATATCAGCCGGAAAGCATTCTTCCCGGCGAAATGGAGTTGGGGGAGCAGTTCGGCGTAAGCCGTACCGCCGTCCGCGAAGCGGTGAAGACGCTTACTGCAAAAGGCATGCTGCTGCCCCGCCCTCGCATTGGCACCCGGGTGATGCCGCGCAGCAGCTGGAATTTCCTTGATAAGGAACTGCTCTCCTGGTGGCTAACAGAAGATAACTTCGAAGAGGTGGTAAGCCACTTTCTCGTCATGCGCAGCAGCCTGGAGCCACAGGCCTGCTTTCTCGCCGCCGCCAACGGCACCGCCGGGCAAAAAGCGCAGCTCAATACATTAATGGAAGAGATGATTGCTCTGAAACGCCATTTTCAGCGCGAACGCTGGATAGAAGTCGATATGGCCTGGCATGAGCATATCTATGAAATGAGCGGTAATCCTTTCCTCAGCTCTTTCGCCTCGCTGTTTCATTCGGTCTACCACACCTACTTCACGTCGATTACGCAAAATGAAGTGGTGAAGCTCGATCTCCACCAGGCGATTGTCGATGCCATTCTTAACAGTGATGCGCCGGGGGCGTTGCTCGCCTGCCAGGCATTGTTGAACGCCCCACACCACGTAAATCAATAACAAGGATTTGGCATGAGCGGAAAAAAAGGGCGCAGCATGGCTGGCCTGCCGTGGATCGCGGCGATGGCCTTCTTTATGCAGGCGCTGGATGCCACCATTCTTAACACCGCCCTCCCGGCTATCGCCCACAGTCTTAATCGTTCTCCCTTAGCGATGCAGTCGGCCATTATCAGCTATACGCTGACGGTGGCGATGCTGATCCCGGTCAGCGGCTGGCTGGCCGATCGCTTCGGCACGCGCCGGGTCTTTATCATCGCCGTTAGCCTGTTCACCCTCGGTTCCCTCGCCTGCGCCCTCTCCAGTTCCTTAACGGAACTGGTCATTTTTCGCGTAATTCAGGGGATCGGTGGGGCGATGATGATGCCGGTGGCGAGGCTGGCCCTGCTGCGTGCCTACCCCCGCAGCGAACTGTTGCCGGTCCTGAACTTTGTCACCATGCCGGGATTGGTGGGGCCGATTCTGGGCCCGGTACTCGGCGGGGTATTTGTTACCTGGGCCAGCTGGCATTGGATTTTCCTGATAAACATTCCGATCGGCGTAATTGGCATTCTGTACGCCCGTAAATACATGCCAAATTTCACAACGCCGCGCCGACGCTTCGATATAGGCGGTTTTCTGTTATTTGGCTTAAGTCTGGTGTTATTTTCCAGCGGTATTGAACTGTTTGGGGAAAAAATCGTGGCGACATGGCAGGCGCTGGCCGTGATTGCCGTCAGTCTGTTACTGCTCGTGGCCTATGTGCGTCACGCGCGTCGCCATCCGACGCCGCTTATCTCGCTCTCTTTATTTAAGACCCATACGTTCTCGGTCGGCATTGCCGGCAACCTCGCCACGCGGTTGGGTACCGGCTGCGTACCGTTTCTGATGCCGCTGATGCTGCAGGTTGGTTTCGGCTATCCGGCCATTATCGCCGGCTGTATGATCGCCCCCACCGCTATCGGCTCGATTATTGCGAAATCCACCGTTACCCAGGTGCTGCGCTGGTTTGGCTATCGTAAGACCCTGGTGGGGATCACCGTGTTTATTGGCCTTATGATCGCCCAGTTCTCGCTGCAGTCGCCAGAGATGCCGCTGTGGATGCTTCTTCTGCCGCTGTTCGTGCTGGGGATGGCGATGTCCACGCAGTTTACCGCCATGAATACCATTACCCTGGCCGATCTGACCGATGATAATGCCAGCAGCGGCAACAGCCTGCTGGCCGTCACCCAGCAGCTTTCAATTAGTCTCGGGGTGGCCATCAGCGCTGCGGTGCTACGCTTCTATGAAGGTTTTGATAATGCAAGCACGGTACAGCAGTTTCACTACACCTTTATAACCATGGGCGTGATAACCATTATATCGGCGCTGATGTTTATGCTGTTAAGAGCGAAGGATGGCCGCAACCTGATTAGCGAGCGGCATAAACGCTAAGCGGAACCGCGAACCACCAGCTCCGGCGTTAACTGAACGCGCTGCTGTTTTTGCTGCGGATCGGCCATGCGATGGATCAGTACGTCGATGGCCAGTTCCCCCAGCTCATCCTTTGGCTGGTGAATGGTGGTCAATGGCGGCGTCATATAACGTGCCAGCTCAATATCATCGTAGCCCACCAGCGCCATATCCTGCGGAATCTGCAGCCCGGCCTGGTATAACGCCTGATAAGCGCCAACCGCCATCGCATCGTTACCGACAAACACCGCCTGCGGACGCTGCGGCAACGCCAGCAGCTGCTGCATCGCGCTAAACCCGCCGCCAAACTCAAAATCACTGGTCACCACGTATCCTTCGGCAACCGGCAGGCCGCAGCGCGCCATCGCGGCATGATAGCCTTCAAGACGCAGGCGCGCCGGGGTTTTATCCAGCGGGCCGGCAATACAGGCAATGCGTGAATGCCCCTGGTCAATCAGATACTGGGTTGCCATATCGCCGCCGAGCAGCGAGTTATCCTGAATCAGATCGCTATCGCCATCAAAGGGGGCCCAGTCCATCATAACCGTCGGTACCGACGGATAGCGCTGCATGATTTCCGGGGAGGGCTGATGGGTCTCCGTGCACAGCAGGAGTAATCCATCGACGCGTTTTTGCATTAGCGTCTCCAGATTACGATTCATTCGCTGCTCATCACCTTCGGTATTGCAGAGCACGAGGCTATAACCCCGCTCAAAGCAGCTACGCTCCACGCCCCGCACCAGCTCCGAATAAAACGGATTGGTACTGGCGGTGATCAGCATGCCGATGGTACGGGTTTGATTGAGCTTGAGGCTACGCGCCAGCGCAGAGGGTGCGTAGTTGAGGCTTTTGATCGCAGCGTCAACTTTGGCGGTAATCGCCTCGCTGACAAAGCGGTCCTTATTGATGACGTGTGACACCGTCGATGTGGAAACGCCCGCGATGCGGGCCACATCTTTCATCGTAGCCAAGCATTACCCCTGTTGCGCTAAAAATTCATCGATCTCTGTGCGCCAAGGCACGGACGGCTGAGCGCCTTTGCGGGTTACGGCGATCGCCGCTGCGGCATGCGCAAAGCGAATCGCCTCCGGCAGGGCGGTCCCTTCCAGCAGCGCGGTCACCAGCGCGCCGTTAAAGGTATCACCGGCCGCGATAGTATCAATGGCCTGTACGCGAAACCCTGGGATCCGGCGGCTTTCGCCTTCGGCACTGAGCCAGACGCCGCGGCTGCCGAGGGTGATCATCACCGTACCAATGCCTTTGGCATGCAGCACGTCGGCGGCTTTTGCCGCATCTTCGTCACTCTCAACGCGAATACCGGTCAGCTTTTCCGCTTCGGTTTCGTTAGGGGTAATAATATCCACCAGCGCCAGCAGTTCATCCGGTAGCTCACGCGCTGGCGCGGGGTTCAGCACCACGGTGGTGTGATGGTGATGGGCGATTTTCGCCGCCGCTATGACGCTCTCCAGCGGCGACTCCAGCTGCATCAACAATGCCTGTGCGCTGGCGATACGCTCTTTTTCCGCCTCAACCTGGGAGACGGAAAGCGCCGCATTGGCGCCGGCATGAATACCGATGACATTCTCACCTTCGGCGTTAACGAAAATTAATGCCACCCCGGTCGCTTCCCCGGCAACCGCGCGCACGGGCGCCACGTCGATTTTATCGCTCGCCAGCTGACGACGGATGCGTTCACCGATATCGTCATCGCCGGTGCAGGCGATAAACGCGATATCCGCTCCGCTGCGCCCGGCGGCCACCGCCTGGTTGGCCCCTTTTCCACCGAACGCCACCTGATAATGGTGGCCGGTGACGGTTTCGCCCGGCGTCGGGAAAGCGTCAAGGTTAAGAATGTGATCGGCATTGATACTGCCAAGGACGACAAGTTTGCCTGCAGTTTTCATCATTTCTGTTCCCGGGAAAGCGCGCCACCGGGATCCGGTGGCGCATGCCCTGCTTTTCTTTTTTTATATTGTCCCTCGGACCGTTGCCAGTCCGAATCGCATATTACTGCTTAACGACCAGCTTCAGCTCAACCGGGTAGTTAGCTTCCACTTTTTCGCCCTTCAGTACCTTATCAGCAGTCTCAACGCCTTTCGCGCCGATCTGCTCCGGCAACTGTGCGACGGTCGCCGCCAGTTTGCCACTGTTTACTGCTTTTTCGCCATCCGGAGTGCCGTCAAATCCAACCACCATCACATCGGACTTGCCTGCGGTCTGCAGCGCGCGCAGGGCGCCCAGCGCCATTTCATCATTTTGCGCGAACACTGCCTGGACGTCAGGATGTGCGGTCAGCAGGTTCTGCATCACGTTCAGGCCTTTGGTGCGGTCGAAATCGGCCGGCTGGCTGGCCAGGACGTTGAATTTGTGCGCCGCCACGGCCTGTTTAAAGCCTTCGCCACGCTCGCGCGCCGCAGAAGTTCCGGCAATGCCCTGCAGCTCAATGACTTTTGCACTTTCACCCACTTTTTTCGCGATGTAATCGCCAGCCATTTTTCCACCCTGCACGTTGTCAGAGGCGATATGGCTCACAACATCGCCTTTTGTCGCCTGACGGTCGAGAGTGATGACCGGGATTTTCGCCTGGTTCGCCATCTTCACGGCGTTGCCAACGGCATCAGAGTCGGTGGGGTTGATCAGCAGCAGCTTGGTGCCGCGCACCGTTAAATCCTGGACGTTCGCCAGCTCTTTCGCCGGGTTGTTCTGGGAATCCAGCACCACCAGGTTGTAGCCCAGCTTGTCAGCTTCTTTTTGCGCGCCGTCTTTCAGCGACACGAAGAACGGGTTGTTGAGGGTAGAGATAACCAGAGCGATGGTGTCTTTGGCCATCACGTTCGCGCTAACGGTCGCACTTAGCGCAACAGCAGAGACCAGGGTCGCCAGTTTTTTCATATTCATAGTTAAGATGTCCTGTAGAGTTCTCAGTTACTGCTTTTTGTTATCTACCAGTACCGCCAGCAAAATCACCACCGCTTTAACGATCATCTGGTAATAGGAAGAAACGCCTAAAAGATTAAGACCATTATTCAGGAAGCCAAGGATCAGCGCACCAATCAGCGTGCCGACAATGCGTCCTTTGCCACCAGCGAGGCTGGTGCCGCCGAGTACCACCGCCGCAATGGCGTCCAGCTCATAGCCCGTCCCCGCTGTCGGCTGCGCGGAGGAGAGACGCGCCACTTCGATGATCCCGGCCAGCGAAGCGAGCATTCCGCACAAGGCGTAAACGATAATTTTAACTTTATTGACGCTAATCCCGGACAGACGCGTCGCCGCTTCATTACCGCCCAGGGCATAAATATAACGGCCCAGGCGAGTATGGTGCAGCATGTACCAGGCCGCCAGGAAGACAATCGCCATGATCCATACCGGCGTCGGGATCCCCAGCGGACGCCCGATGCCAAACCAGCCAAACAGATCGGCATTATCGCTAAAGCCGGTATTGATCGGGCTGCCGTTGGTGTACACCATGGTTACGCCGCGCAGCAGCAGCATCATCACCAGGGTGGCGATGAAGGCCTGCACGCGGCCTCTCGCTACAATCACCCCGGTGACTGCGCCGATCGCCGCACCTAATGCGAGGGCAGCCGCGACCGCCACCAGCGCATTAACCTCAATGCCAACGATCGACGCTGCCACCGCACCGGTGAGCGCCAGCAGGGAGCCGACGGACAGATCGATCCCCGAGGTCAGTATGACCAGCGTCATCCCTACCGCCATAATGGCGTTAACGGAGGTTTGCTGCAGAATATTGAACAGGTTATTGACGGTAAAAAAGTTGGGGCTCATGGTCGATACCACCGCGATCAGCACCAGCAGGGCAATCAGCGATTTTTGCTCCATCAGCCACGCTTTTGTGAAATAGCGGCGACCAGAAACAGCCTGGGTTGTCATCTTTCTTACTCCTGATTCACACGGTTAAGCTTGCCCACAGCGGCAGCCATCAATACTTCCTGGGTGGCCTGCTCGCGTGTGAATTCACCGCCGAGATGCCCTTCATGCATCACTATGATGCGATCGCTCATGCCCAACACTTCCGGCATCTCGGAGGAGACCAGAATGATGCTCAGGCCGTCGGCTTTGAACTGGTTGATGAGCTGGTAGATCTCTTTCTTCGCCCCGACGTCGACGCCGCGGGTCGGTTCATCGAGGATCAGCACCTTCGGCCGGGTCATCAGCCCGCGGGCGATGGCGACCTTTTGCTGGTTGCCGCCGGAGAGCAGGCCGATCGCCTGCTCCATGGACGGCGTTTTCACGTTAAACAGGCGGATGAAATCACTCACCGCCTGCTGTTCATCTTTATGCTTAAGACTACCGCCCGCCCGGCTGAAATAGCGCAGCGCCGTCAGGGACATGTTTTCTTTTACCGACATCCCGAGAACCAGACCATCGCGCTTACGGTCTTCGGAGATATAGACAATGCCGTTCGCCAGACCATCCTGCGGCGAACGGGTCACCACTTCGCGGCCATCGAGCGTCACGGAACCGCTGCTGCGCGGCAGCGCGCCGTACAGCACTTTCATCAGTTCGGTCCGCCCGGCGCCCATCAGCCCGGCAACGCCGAGGATCTCCCCCTGGCGCAGGGTAAAGGTCACGTTATCCACCCCCGGGCCGCAGAGGTTGTCGACCTTCAGGCGCACCGCGCCGGGCGCCTTATCGAGGTGGGGATATTGGTCTTCCAGCTTACGGCCGACCATCATCTCGATAAGTCGGTCCTCATCCAGCGACGAGACCTCGCGCTCGGCGATAAACTGCCCGTCACGAAAGACCGTCACGTCGTCGCAAATCTCGAAGATCTCTTTCATACGGTGGGAGATATAGACGATACCGCGCCCCTGCGACTTCAGTTCGCGGATGACGCGGAACAGCGATTCGGTTTCGGTATCGGTCAGCGCATCGGTCGGTTCATCCATAATGATGACTTTCGATTCGAAGCTCAGCACTTTGGCGATCTCCACCATTTGCTGATCGCCAATCGATAGATCGCCCACCAGTTTCTGGCTGGTAAAGCGGAGATTCAGCTTTGCCAACAGCTTGTCGGCTTCGGCATACATCTGCTTCCAGTCGATTTTGCCAAAACGGTTAACGAACTCGCGGCCAAGGAAGATGTTCTCGGCGATCGTCAACTGAGGGATCAGGTTCAGTTCCTGATGGATAATGCCGATCCCGGCTTCCTGGGAGGATTTTGGGCCGTTAAAGGTCGTCTCTTTGCCTAACCACAGCAAAGAGCCGGCATCACGGGTGTAGATCCCGGTCAACACCTTCATCATAGTGGACTTGCCGGCGCCATTTTCCCCTACCAGCGCCATCACCCGGCCGGCATAGACATTCAGCGCCGCGCCGGAGAGCGCCTTGACGCCAGGGAACGCTTTGTCGATCCCTTTCAGTTGCAATAAGGCTTCCATGACGGCGACCTCAGAACGTGACGCCGGCACAGAGAATGATATTCGCAAACGGGGAACACTCCCCGCTGCGAATTACCGCCTGACTGTCTGCGGTTTGTTTTTTGAACTGCTCATGGCTGGTGTAACGAATTTCAATGGTATTTCCCTGGTGCTGCTGCAGCTGCTCGAGGTGAGTGAGCAACGTCGCGTGGAGCTGCGGATTATGGGTTTTAATCTCTTCCGCGATGACAGCCGCTTCAACCTGCATTTCCGTCGTCACCACTTCCAGCACCTGCATAAATGAAGGTACGCCCTGAGTCAGCGCCATATCAATGCGCGTGCTGCTGCGGGGAACCGGTAATCCGGCATCGCAGACCACCAGCGTATCGGTGTGGCCCAGGCGGGAAATGACCGCGGAAATATCAGCGTTAAGTACGGTGCCTTTTTTCATTTTTTCTCTTTTGCTCCACTAGCGAAACGTTTCGCTAAAATAATTATTATCAATGTGTGAGCAGAAAACCATCACCAGAAGAGAGAAATGTGATCGCCATCGAAACGTTTCGCGAGGCAGCGACAGGACATAACAACCGGAGTGAGAAACAAAAAGCCCTTCGCAATGGAAGGGCTTTTTTGACATCAGATTTCGACCTGGGTACCGAGCTCGATAACCCGGTTTGGCGGGATCTCAAACTGATCCGGCGCCCGCAGGGCGTTACGCTGCAGCAGCAGATAAAGCTTGCCGCGCAGGCGCAGATACCATGGCCGTTTGCCGATAATCAGCGACTCATGCGACATAAAGAACGAGGTCTCCATCATCCGGCAGCTGAGTCCTTCCAGGCCACAGCGGTGGAACACCTCTTCAACGTTAGGCGTTTCCCGCCAGCCGTAGCTGGCCACCACCCGCCAGAAGGACGGTGACAGCTGCTCAATCTGCACCCGGCGAACGTTATGCACGTAAGGCGCATCTTCGGTACGCAGGGTCAGGAGGATCACTCGCTCATGCAGCACCTTGTTGTGCTTCAGGTTATGCAGCAGGGCAAACGGGATCACGTTCAGGGCGCGGGACATATACACCGCAGTCCCCGGCACACGCACTGGCGGTGACTTCTCCAGCGAAGAGATCATCGCTTCCAGCGAGTTGCCATGCTCGTGCATCCGGCGCAGCAGGCGGAAACGCTCGCTCTTCCAGGTCGTCATCACCGTAAACATCACCATCCCCAGGGACAACGGTAGCCAGCCGCCGGAGACAATCTTATCGAGGTTCGCCGAGAACAGCGGAATATCAATGCACAGGAAGGCCACCAGCATCAGACCGACAAACAGCTTGTTCCAGTGCCAGTTTTTGCGCGCCACGGTCGCCGACAGAATGGAGGTCAGCACCATGGTGCCCGTTACGGCGATACCATACGCCGCCGCCAGGTTAGACGAATGCTCAAAGCTGACGATAACGATGACCACAGAAACGTACAGCAGCCAGTTAATGAACGGAATGTAAATCTGCCCGGACTCCATTTCCGAGGTATGGATAATGCGCATCGGCGACAGATAGCCCAGACGCACTGCCTGACGGGTCAGGGAGAAGACCCCGGAAATCACTGCCTGGGAGGCGATAACCGTCGCCAGCGTGGCGATAATCAGCATCGGGATCAGCGCCCACTCAGGCGCCAGCAGGAAGAACGGGTTTTTAATCGCTTCCGGGTGCTTCAGCAGCAGCGCGCCCTGGCCAAAATAGTTCAGCACCAACGAGGGCAGCACGACGGAGAACCAGGCAACGCGGATCGGCAGTTTGCCGAAGTGGCCCATATCGGCGTACAGCGCTTCCACCCCGGTAATCGACAGCACCACCGCGCCAAGCGCAATAAAGGAAACGGTCTTGTATTGCAGGAAGAAGTGCACAGCCCAGTAGGGGTTCAGCGCCTGCAGAACTTCCGGATTAGCGTAAATGCTTCGCGCGCCCAGCACCGCCAGCAACAGGAACCAGATCAGCATAATCGGCGCAAACAGCTTGCCGACCATGCCAGTCCCGTGCTTCTGGATCACAAACAGCAGGGTGAGCACGATAATGGAGATAGGGACAATCCAGGTATCGAGCTGCGGGGCGATAATTTCTAACCCCTCTATCGCCGACATTACCGAAATCGCCGGGGTAATCACCACTTCGCCATAGAAGAAACTGCCGCCGATAAGGCCGAGGATCACCAGCACGGAGGTCATTCTGGCCGAAGTATTACGTCCGGCCAGCGACATCAGCGTTAAGATCCCGCCTTCCCCGGCGTTATCCGCCCGCATCACGAAGGTGATGTATTTAATCGATACGGTAAAGATTAACAGCCAGAAAATCAGCGACAAAAAGCCAAAAACGGCATCGCGCTCTACGCCAAAGCCAAACTGACCTGACAGGCATTCGCGCAGGGTATACAGTGGACTGGTACCGATATCGCCGTACACCACGCCGATGGCCGCCAGCGTTAACGCCGGCAACGATTGTTTATTATCAGTGCTCATAGACTAGTCTTTTCGTTTATAAAACAAATGTGTGCCTAGTCCCTTGGCCCACAAAAAGCGCACAGTATGCACGATTATTTGTGAAATCGTACCCCTAACAGACACCATATTAACCTGGCTCAAAAAAAATAAATCGATTCTTCAGGCTATTACCGCCCCGGCTCTAACATCTATACTCGTCCCAATAACGATACATGACAAAGCACGCAACTCAATTATGGCTCAAACACATTTACTGGCTGAAAGAATTTCCCGGCTCAGCGCGGCACTCGAAAAAGGACTCTTTGAACGCAGCCACGCGATACGCCTCTGCCTGCTGGCGGCGCTCAGCGGCGAGAGCGTTTTTTTGCTTGGTCCACCGGGGATCGCCAAAAGCCTGATTGCCCGCCGCCTCAAATTCGCCTTCCAGCAGGCGCGCGCTTTTGAATATCTGATGACCCGCTTCTCTACCCCGGAAGAGGTTTTTGGGCCACTGTCCATTCAGGCGCTGAAAGATGAAGGCCGTTACGAACGTTTAACCGCCGGCTACCTGCCGGAAGCGGAAATCGTGTTTCTCGATGAAATATGGAAAGCAGGTCCGGCTATCCTCAACACCCTACTGACGGCGATTAACGAACGTCACTTCCGCAATGGCGCGCATGAAGAGAAAATCCCAATGCGCCTGCTGGTGGCCGCGTCGAACGAACTCCCGGAAGCCGACAGCAGCCTGGAAGCGTTGTATGACCGAATGCTGATCCGTCTATGGCTTGATAAAGTGCAGGATAAAGGTAATTTCCGTTCGATGCTGGTCAGCCAGCAGGATGAAAACAGCAATCCAGTGCCCAGCGCGCTGCAGGTGAGCGACGAGGAATTTACCCAATGGCAGCAGCAGATCGGCAATATTAAACTGCCGGATGCGGTGTTTGAGCTGATATTCCAGCTCCGCCAGCAGCTGGACGCCCTGCCAAATGCCCCCTACGTCTCGGATCGCCGCTGGAAAAAGGCTATTCGCCTGCTGCAGGCCAGCGCCTTCTTCAGCGGCCGCGACAGCATCGCGCCGATTGACCTTATCCTGCTGAAAGATTGTCTGTGGCACAACGTCGAAAGTATGAACCTGATGTCGCAGCAGCTGGAAACGCTCATGACCTGTCACGCCTGGCAACAGCAGGCGATGCTGACGCGGTTGGGGGCGATTGTGCAGCGACGCATTCAGATCCAACAACAGCAAAGCGACAAAACGGCGCTGAAGGTCACCCGCCTTGGCGGGATGTTTAGCCGCAAACCGCACTATGAACTGCCGGCGGAGATCCAGGGGACCACCCTGACGCTGCTGCTGCAGCAGCCGCTCAAACTTCACGATATGGAAGTGATCCACATTACTTTTGAACGCGAGGCGTTAGCCAACTGGCTGGAAAAGGGCGGCGAGATCCGCGGTAAGCTCAACGGGATCGGCTTTGCCCAACTACTCAATATGGATGTCGACACCAGCCAGCATCTGGTCGTCCGCGATGTGAGCCTGCAGGGCTCACGCCTCGCGCTGCCCGGCAGCGCAGCGCAGGAGAATATGCCGGCGGAAATTCGCCAGCAGCTGGAAGCGCTGGATGATGAGTGGCACCAGCAACACAACCGCTTCAGCGAGCAGCAAAAGTGCCTGTTTATCCCGGTCGAATGGCTGGGAAGAATCGAAGCCAGCCTGCAGGACGTCGGCGCGCAGATTAAACAGGCGAAGCAGCCATGACGCTCGATATGCTGAATGTCATGCTGGCAGTCAGCGAAGAGGGAATGATCGAGGAGATGCTGCTGGCGCTGTTGGCCTCTCCTCAGCTGGCGGTGTTCTTTGAAAAATTTCCCCGCCTGAAAAACATCATCGCGGCGGATATTCCGCGCTGGCGGGAAGCCGTTCGCGCCCGCTTAAAAGAAGTTAACATCCCGCCGGATCTGGACGCCGAAGTGCAAACCTATCAGCAGGCTCAGCTGCTCTCTACCTCGCAGTTTATCGTCCAGCTCCCGCAAATTCTCGGCAAACTGCACCAGCTCCAGTCCCCTTTTTCCGCCCAGGCGCAGAAGCTGGTGGATGACAATGCCACCTTTACCCCGGCGCTGCATACGCTGTTTTTACAGCGCTGGCGCCTGAGCCTGGTGGTGCAAGCCACCAGCCTTAACCAGCAGCTGCTGGACGAGGAGCGCGACCAGTTGCTCAGTGAGGTCCAGGAACGAATGACGCTCAGCGGTCAGCTCGATCCGGTGCTGGCGGAAAATGATACCGCCGCCGGACGCCTGTGGGATATGAGCGCCGGCGAACTAAAACGAGGCGACTACCAGCTGATCGTGCGCTATGGCGATTTTCTTAACCAGCAACCGGAGCTACTGCAACTGGCGGAACAGCTGGGGCGTTCAAGGGAAGCGAAATCCGTGCCGAAGAAAGATGCGCCGATGGAAACCTTCCGCAGCCTGGTACGCGAGCCGGCAACGGTGCCTGAACAGGTCGACGGCCTCCAGCAGAGCGACGACATTCTACGCCTGCTGCCGCCGGAGCTGGCGACGCTTGGCATCACGGAGCTGGAGTTTGAATTTTATCGCAAGCTGGTGGAGAAACAGCTGCTCACCTACCGGCTACACGGCGATGCCTGGCGCGAGAAAATTACCGAACGCCCGGTAACGCGGCAGGATTTTGATGAGCAACCGCGCGGGCCGTTCATTGTCTGCGTCGATACGTCAGGATCGATGGGCGGTTTTAACGAACAGTGCGCTAAGGCCTTTTGTCTGGCCCTGATGCGCATCGCGCTGGCCGATAACCGTCGCTGCTTCATTATGCTGTTCTCCAGCGAAGTGGTGCATTACGAGTTGACCAGCGAGAGCGGACTGGAGCAGGCGATCCGTTTCCTGAGCCAGCGTTTTCGCGGCGGCACCGATCTGGCCAGCTGTTTTCGCGCCATTATTGAACGTTTGCAAAACCCGCAGTGGGTGGATGCGGATGCCGTGGTGATCTCCGACTTTATTGCCCAACGGTTGCCGGATGAGGTGATTGCTCAAGTGGGGGAGTTACAGCGTAAGCATCAGCACCGTTTTCACGCGGTGGCGATGTCGGTTCACGGCAAACCCGGCATCATGCGCATCTTCGATCATATCTGGCGCTTTGACACCGGGCTGCGTAGCCGCCTGCTGCGACGCTGGCGGCGCTAATCGTTACAGCAGCGCGGAAACGCTTTCGCGAACCTGCGCTGGCCATACGCCGCACTGCACCTGACCAATATGGTCAAGCTGCAGCAACAGCATCGTCAAACGAGACTGGCCAATGCCGCCGCCGATAGTCTGCGGCATCTCGCCGCGCAGCAGCGCCTGGTGCCACTCCAGTTTCAGGCGATCTTCATCGCCGGTCAGCGCCAGCTGGCGCTTTAGCGCCTCGGCGTCAACGCGGATCCCCATCGAGGAGATCTCGAACGCATCCTCCAGCACCGGGTTCCACACCAGGATATCGCCGTTCAGGCCGGCAAAACCTTCAGAAACCTCAGTACTCCAGTCATCATAATCCGGCGCACGCACGTCGTGGCGCTTGCCATCAGCTAGTTTGCCGCCGATACCAATTAAGAAGACGGCGCCCAGCTCTTTGGCAATAGCCCGCTCACGACCTTTGGCATCAAGCTCCGGATAGCGGCTCAGCAGCTCCTGGCTGTGAACAAAATGGATCTGTTCCGGCAGGAATGGCGTCAGGCCAAACTCCTGGCTGACCGCCAGCTCGGTGGCTTTGATCCCGGCGTAGATCGCCTCGACGGTTGCCTTCAGGGTGCCGACGTGACGCTCTTCATCCCCCATCACGCGCTCCCAGTCCCACTGGTCAACATAGACGGAATGGATAGGCGTCAGACGGTCTTCATCGGGGCGAAGGGCTTTCATGTGCGTGTACAGCCCTTCGCCCGCGCTGAAGTCGTGTTGTCCCAGGGTTTGACGCTTCCACTTCGCCAGCGAATGAACCACTTCGAACTGGGCGTCGGGCAGTGTTTTCACTTTTACCTGAACCGCTTTCTCGCAGCCGGACAAGTTATCCTGCGTCCCATCGCCCACGCGGCTTAAGATTGGCGCCTGGACTTCAATCAGGCCAAGCTTCTCTTCCAGCTGACGGGAAAAGTGAGATTTAACGAAACTGATCTGGCGTTGTTTTGCGATATATGCGGTTTTCATTTTTATGACTCCTGCGTCCTGTTGCCATTGATTAAGCAACAAAACAGGGCGGCAATACAATAATCAATCAATAAAAAGGCGCATCAACTTTTAATTCATTAAAATATAGCGCTAAAATAGTAAGAACCCTCAAACTTCATAAGAAAAAGATATGGAAAATTATCAGATCGACAATCTGGACCGCGGCATTCTTGATGCGCTGATGGCCAACGCCCGTACCGCCTATGCCGAACTGGCCAAACAGTTCAGCGTCAGCCCGGGCACCATTCACGTGCGCGTCGAAAAGATGAAGCAGGCGGGTATCATTACCGGCGCGCGCATTGACGTCAGCCCCAAGCAGCTGGGCTACGACGTCGGTTGCTTCATCGGCATTATTTTAAAAAGCGCCAAAGACTATCCCTCCGCCCTCGCCCGCCTGGAAAGTCTGGAGGAGGTCACCGAGGCTTACTACACCACCGGCCACTACAGCATCTTTATTAAGGTGATGTGTAAATCCATCGATGCTCTGCAGCAGGTACTTATCAACAAGATCCAAACAATCGATGAAATTCAGTCCACTGAAACTCTGATCGTGCTGCAGAACCCGATCATGCGCACCATCAAGCCCTGATCGCTTTTTTTAATCCCACATTTTTCCACAGGTAGATCCCAGCTCGCTCACAGCGTACAATACGCCACTCTGAACAGTTGAGCGGGCGATCGGCGATCTATGGCAGACATTACACTTATCAGCGGCAGCACCCTGGGCAGTGCGGAATATGTAGCAGAGCATCTGGCGGAAAAGCTGGAAGAAGCCGGCTATAGCACTGAAATCCAGCACGGTCCGCTGGTGGACGATCTGCAGGCGCAAGGGATCTGGTTAATTATCTCTTCCACCCATGGCGCCGGCGACATTCCCGACAACCTGGTTCCCTTCTATGACGCGCTGCAGGAGAAGCAGGCCGATCTTTCCGCCGTGCGCTTTGGCGCTATAGGGATCGGCAGCCGCGAATACGACACCTTTTGCGGCGCGATCGATAAATTAGAAGCGGCGCTGAAGGCCTGCGGGGCAAAACAGATCGGTGAGACGCTGAAGATCAACGTCCTTGAACACGAAATTCCGGAGGATCCAGCGGAAATCTGGCTGGGATCCTGGAAAAATTTGCTCTGAGAATTGTAAAGATCGCCCGATCTTCTGTGGATAACCATGCTTAAAAGCTTGGATCAACCGGTAGTTATCCAAAGAATAACCGTAGTATGGTTTTTGAGCTGTGCATAACCCTTCATTCTGATCCCAGCTTATACGGACCAGGATCACCGATCATTCACAGATAGTGATCCTTCTTAAGCTTTTGATCTTACTTCGCGGATCCGACTTATCCACAAAGAGAGTCGATCCTAATAAGAGATCACAATAGAACAGATCTCTATATAAAGATCTTCTTTTTAATACTCAGGATCCCGGAGTCTTTCTCGAAAGACGAAAGTTGAGTAGAATCCACGGCCCGGGCTTCAATCCATTTTCATACCGCTTTATGCGAGGCAGACCACCATGTTTTATCAGGATCCTTTTGACGTCATTATCATTGGCGGGGGTCATGCAGGCACTGAGGCCGCAATGGCCGCAGCGCGTATGGGTCAACAAACCCTGCTTTTGACACACAATATCGACACGCTGGGGCAAATGAGTTGCAACCCGGCGATTGGCGGCATTGGGAAAGGACACCTGGTAAAAGAAGTGGATGCGCTCGGCGGTTTGATGGCCAAAGCGATCGATCAGGCGGGTATTCAGTTTAGGATACTAAACGCCAGCAAAGGACCGGCAGTGCGCGCCACCCGCGCCCAGGCTGACCGCGTGCTTTATCGTCAGGCAGTACGTACCGCGCTGGAGAACCAGCCGAACCTGATGATCTTCCAGCAGGCGGTTGAAGATCTGATTGTCGAAAACGATCGCGTCGTGGGCGCCGTCACCCAGATGGGCCTCAAATTCCGCGCTAAAGCGGTAGTGCTGACCGTCGGGACCTTCCTTGACGGCAAAATCCATATTGGTCTGGACAACTACAGCGGCGGCCGCGCCGGCGATCCGCCGTCTATCCCGCTGTCTCGTCGTCTGCGTGAATTGCCTCTGCGCGTAAGTCGTCTGAAAACCGGTACTCCGCCGCGTATTGACGCGCGCACCATCGATTTCAGCGTGCTGGCGCAGCAGCATGGCGATAACCCGATGCCGGTCTTCTCGTTCATGGGATCCGCGGATCAGCATCCGCGCCAGGTACCGTGCTATATCACCCACACTAACGAGAAAACCCACGATGTGATCCGCAATAACCTCGATCGCAGTCCTATGTACGCCGGAGTGATCGAAGGGATCGGACCTCGCTATTGCCCGTCGATCGAAGACAAAGTCATGCGCTTTGCCGATCGCAACCAGCATCAGATCTTTCTCGAGCCGGAAGGACTGACCTCAAACGAAATTTATCCGAACGGTATATCCACCAGCCTACCGTTTGATGTGCAAATGCAAATCGTCCGCTCGATGCAGGGGATGGAGAATGCGCGGATCGTCCGTCCAGGCTACGCTATTGAGTACGATTTCTTCGACCCGCGCGATCTGAAGCCAACGCTTGAGAGCAAATTTATTCAGGGTCTGTTCTTCGCCGGCCAAATCAACGGTACCACCGGTTATGAAGAGGCGGCGGCTCAGGGGCTGCTGGCCGGACTTAACGCCGCCCGCTTCTCTGCGGAAAAAGAGGGCTGGGCGCCGCGTCGCGATCAGGCTTACCTCGGCGTGCTGGTAGATGACCTCTGCACCCTGGGTACCAAAGAACCGTACCGCATGTTTACTTCCCGCGCTGAATATCGTCTGATGCTGCGCGAAGACAACGCCGATTTGCGTTTGACCGAACAGGGGCACGAGCTGGGTCTGGTGGATGACGAACGCTGGGCGCGCTACAACGAGAAGCTGGAAAGCATCGAACGTGAACGCCAGCGTCTGAAATCCACCTGGGTGAATCCGCAGGCAGAGAGCGCCAACGAAGTGAACGCTCACCTGACCGCGCCGTTGTCGCGTGAAGCTAGCGGCGAAGATCTGCTGCGTCGTCCGGAAATGACCTACGAACAGCTGGTTCAACTCTCGCCATTCACCCCGGGACTGGAAGATCGTCAGGCGGCTGAACAGGTAGAGATCCAGGTGAAGTATGAGGGCTATATCGCGCGCCAGCAGGATGAGATTGAGAAACAACAGCGCAATGAGAATACCTTGCTGCCAGCGACCCTCGACTACCGCCAGGTCACTGGGCTGTCTAACGAGGTGATTGCCAAACTGAACGACCATAAACCGTCGTCGATAGGGCAGGCGTCACGTATCTCTGGGATCACCCCGGCGGCGATCTCTATTTTGCTGGTTTGGCTGAAAAAGCAGGGGATGCTGCGCCGCAGCGCCTGATTGCGGCTGCCTGCCGCGCTGATTTCCCAGTTGCATAATCAGCGTTCGCCTTTATCATTCATAGCCCGGTAAGCGTTAGCGCCTCCGGGCTCATTATTTTTTGAAGGTACTTACCGTGCTCAACAAACTTTCTCGTCTGCTGGATGAAGCGGGTATTTCGCTCACCGATCACCAGAAAAATCAGCTGGTGGCTTACGTCGGACTGCTCGATAAGTGGAACAAAGCCTATAACCTGACCTCCGTTCGCGATCCGAATGAGATGCTGGTGCGTCATATTCTCGACAGCATCATCGTGGCGCCTTATCTGCAGGGCTCGCGCTTTATCGATGTTGGTACGGGCCCGGGGTTGCCGGGGATCCCGTTGGCCATCGTATGTCCGGAGTCACATTTCACCCTGCTGGACAGCCTTGGCAAGCGCGTGCGCTTCCTGCGTCAGGTGCAGCACGAGCTGAAGCTGGATAACGTCACCCCGGTGCAGAGCCGCGTGGAAGCCTTCCCGGCCGAGCCGCCGTTTGATGGCGTGATAAGCCGCGCTTTCGCATCGCTTAATGATATGGTGAGCTGGTGCCATCATCTGCCGGCAGCGAATGGTCACTTCTATGCGCTCAAAGGGTTAGCGCAAAAAGAAGAAATGGAAAGTCTGCCGGAAGGGTATGACATTGTCGAGGTGATTGAGCTGCATGTTCCTCGGTTGGAAGGGGAGCGGCACCTGGTGGTGATTAAGCCAAAATCGAGTTAATTTTTATCAAAAAATGTGGAAAAAATGTGGCCCGCGCATGTTACAAAAATAAAGGACGTCCCCCGATATTAACGGGCCGCATTTAACCTTGTTTTTACTAAGGCTTTTCTTGCAGTTAACTTAGCGTAAGTGATTCACTGACAAAATAGTCAACTTTGAAAATATCAGGGTGCTAAAAATCGACAATGATGAACAGCATAGTGATGTTAAATTTTTATTATAAATGTCAATAAAAGGTTTTTATTGTATGTGAGGTTGTTTTAGATAATGTCCTCACTTTTTATCTTGAATATCAAAAGCATGAAAAATAGTGTTTTATGTCCTTGATTCATTAAAGGGCGCTTGAAATGTTTATTATGTGATCTGATGCACGCTTTAATTGCCGTGTTTCCTCGTTATTTGCAGTTTTGTATGACCGCTCACAGAACGCTGAAATGCACGGAAAGTTGTCCGTTGGAAAATAATTAAACATTTATTCACTATTTTGCTACTTATTGTTTGAAATCACGGGGCGTCACCGTATAATTTGTCCGCTTTTTGATGCTTGACTCTTCGTCTTAAAGGACGTTTTATACGACACGCGACATACCTCAAAGGGAGCAGGAGTAAAAACGTGATGTCAGTGTCGCTCTTGAGTCGAAACGTTGCTCGCAAGCTTCTGTTTATTCAGTTACTGGCAGTAATGGCAAGTGGACTGCTGTTCAGCCTCAAAGACCCCTTCTGGGGCATTTCCGCTGTATGCGGCGGTTTGGCAGTGGTCTTGCCAAATCTGATGTTTATAATTTTTGCCTGGCGTCATCAGGCGCATACACCAGCAAAAGGCCGTGTGGCCTGGACCTTCGCCTTCGGTGAAGCCTTCAAGGTGTTGCTGACCTTCGCCCTTCTGGCGGTGGCGCTGGCCGTTTTAAAAGTGGTATTTTTGCCACTGATCGTGACGTGGGTTTTGGTGCTGGTGGTACAAGTTCTGGCGCCAGCTGTAATTAACAACAAAGGGTAAAGGCATCATGGCTTCAGAAAATATGACGCCGCAGGATTACATAGGACACCATCTGAACAACCTTCAGTTGGACCTGCGTACATTCTCGCTGGTGGATCCGCACAACCACACAGCCACCTTCTGGACGCTCAACATTGACTCCATGTTCTTCTCGGTGGTTCTCGGTCTGCTGTTCCTTGCCATGTTCCGTAGCGTTGCTAAGAAAGCGACCAGCGGCGTACCAGGGAAATTCCAAACCTTCATCGAAATGATCATCGGCTTCGTCCATGGCAGCGTCAAAGACATGTACCATGGCAAGAGCAAGGTTATCGCGCCGCTGGCGCTGACCGTGTTCGTCTGGGTCTTCCTGATGAACCTGATGGACCTGCTGCCAATCGACCTGCTTCCTTATATCGGCGAACACATTTTCGGCCTGCCAGCACTGCGCGTGGTTCCGTCTGCCGACGTGAACATCACCCTGTCGATGGCGCTTGGCGTGTTCATCCTGATTATTTTCTACAGCATCAAAATGAAAGGCGTTGGTGGGTTCGTTAAAGAACTGACCATGCAGCCGTTCAATCACTGGGCGTTCATTCCTGTCAACTTAATCCTTGAAGGGGTAAGCCTGCTGTCCAAACCGGTCTCTCTCGGTCTGCGACTGTTCGGCAACATGTATGCCGGTGAGCTGATTTTCATTCTGATTGCTGGTCTGTTGCCGTGGTGGTCACAGTGGGTTCTGAATGTGCCTTGGGCCATTTTCCACATCCTGATTATTACGCTGCAAGCCTTCATCTTCATGGTTCTGACGATTGTCTATCTGTCGATGGCATCTGAAGAGCATTGATTTTTTACCAACACTACTACGTTTTAACTGAAACAAACTGGAGACTGTCATGGAAAACCTGAATATGGATCTGCTGTACATGGCTGCCGCTGTGATGATGGGTCTGGCGGCAATCGGTGCTGCGATCGGTATCGGCATCCTCGGAGGTAAATTCCTGGAAGGCGCAGCGCGTCAGCCGGATCTGATCCCTCTGCTGCGTACTCAGTTCTTTATCGTTATGGGTCTGGTGGATGCTATCCCGATGATCGCTGTAGGTCTGGGTCTGTACGTGATGTTCGCCGTCGCGTAGTAAGTTGTTAGAAACCTAAGCCACAGAGTTAATTAAAGAGGTATTGTGCTGTGAACATGAACGCAACAATCCTCGGCCAGGCCATCGCGTTTGTTATCTTCGTATGGTTCTGCATGAAATACGTATGGCCGCCTTTAATGGCTGCCATCGAAAAACGCCAGAAAGAGATTTCTGACGGTTTAGCTTCTGCAGAACGCGCTAAGAAAGATTTGGACCTTGCACAGGCCAACGCGACCGACCAGCTGAAAAAAGCGAAAGCGGAAGCCCAGGTAATCATTGAGCAGGCGAACAAGCGCCGCTCTCAGATTCTGGACGAAGCTAAAGCTGAAGCAGAACAGGAACGCACCAAAATCGTTGCACAAGCGCAGGCTGAAATTGATGCTGAGCGTAAACGTGCACGCGAGGAGCTGCGTAAGCAGGTCGCTATCCTGGCTGTTGCTGGCGCCGAGAAGATCATCGAACGTTCCGTGGATGAAGCTGCTAACAGCGACATCGTGGATAAACTTGTCGCTGAACTGTAAGGAGGGAGGGGCTGATGTCTGAATTTGTAACGGTAGCTCGCCCCTACGCCAAAGCAGCTTTTGACTTTGCCGTCGAACACAACAGTGTTGAACGCTGGCAGGATATGCTGGCGTTTGCCGCCGAAGTGACCAAAAACGACCAAATGGCAGAGCTTCTCTCCGGTGCTTTGGCGCCGGAAACGCTCTCAGAAGCGTTTATCGCTATCTGCGGCGAGCAACTCGACGAAAATGGCCAGAACCTGATTAAGGTGATGGCGGAAAATAATCGTCTGAAGGTGCTCCCGGACGTTCTTGAGCAATTCATTCACCTGCGCGCGGCCAGTGAGGCCATCGCAGAGGTAGAAGTAATATCTGCCAACCAACTGAGTGATGAACAGCTTGCCAGGATCGTCAGCGCGATGGAAAAACGTCTGTCACGCAAAGTTAAGCTGAATTGCAAAATCGATAAGTCTGTTATGGCAGGTATTATCATCCGTGCGGGTGATATGGTCATTGATGGCAGCGTACGCGGCCGTCTTGAGCGCCTTGCAGACGTCTTGCAGTCTTAAGGGGACTGGAGCATGCAACTGAATTCCACCGAAATCAGCGAACTGATCAAGCAGCGCATTGCTCAGTTCAATGTTGTGAGCGAAGCTCATAACGAAGGTACTATTGTTTCTGTAAGTGACGGTGTTATCCGCATCCACGGCCTTGCCGAATGTATGCAGGGCGAGATGATCTCCCTGCCGGGTAACCGTTACGCTATCGCACTGAACCTGGAGCGCGACTCCGTAGGTGCGGTGGTAATGGGTCCGTACGCTGACCTCGCCGAAGGCATGAAGGTGAAATGTACTGGCCGTATCCTGGAAGTTCCGGTAGGCCGTGGCCTGCTGGGCCGCGTGGTTAACACCCTGGGCGCGCCAATTGATGGTAAAGGTCCGCTGGAAAACGACGGTTTCTCCGCCGTTGAAGCGATCGCGCCGGGCGTAATCGAACGTCAGTCCGTCGATCAGCCGGTACAGACCGGTTACAAATCCGTTGACGCCATGATCCCAATCGGTCGTGGTCAGCGTGAACTGATCATCGGCGACCGTCAGACCGGTAAAACTGCGCTGGCTATCGATGCCATCATCAACCAGCGTGATTCCGGCATCAAGTGCGTCTATGTCGCTATCGGTCAGAAAGCGTCCACCATCTCTAACGTGGTGCGTAAACTGGAAGAGCATGGCGCGCTGGCTAACACCATCGTAGTGGTAGCGACTGCATCTGAATCTGCTGCACTGCAATACCTGGCGCCATACGCTGGTTGCGCAATGGGCGAATACTTCCGCGACCGCGGTGAAGATGCGCTGATCGTTTACGATGATCTGTCTAAACAGGCTGTTGCTTATCGCCAGATCTCCCTGCTGCTCCGTCGTCCGCCTGGACGTGAAGCGTTTCCGGGCGACGTATTCTACCTCCACTCTCGTCTGCTGGAGCGTGCTGCGCGTGTTAACGCCGAATACGTTGAAGCCTTCACCAAAGGTGAAGTGAAAGGGAAAACCGGTTCTCTGACCGCGCTGCCGATTATCGAAACGCAGGCGGGTGACGTTTCCGCATTCGTTCCGACCAACGTAATCTCTATTACCGATGGTCAGATCTTCCTGGAAACCAACCTGTTTAACGCCGGTATTCGTCCTGCGGTTAACCCGGGTATCTCCGTATCCCGTGTTGGTGGTGCAGCGCAGACCAAGATCATGAAGAAACTGTCCGGTGGTATCCGTACCGCGCTGGCGCAGTATCGTGAACTGGCGGCGTTCTCCCAGTTTGCATCCGACCTTGACGATGCAACCCGCAAACAGCTGGACCACGGTCAGAAAGTGACCGAGCTGCTGAAACAGAAACAGTATGCGCCGATGTCCGTCGCGCAGCAGTCTCTGGTTCTGTTCGCAGCAGAACGTGGTTACCTGGCTGATGTAGAACTGGCGAAAATCGGTAGCTTCGAAGCCGCTCTGCTGGCTTACGTCGACCGTGATCACGCTCCGCTGATGCAAGAGATTAACCAGTCCGGTGGCTATAACGACGAAATCGAAGGCAAGCTGAAAGGCATCCTCGATTCCTTCAAAGCAACCCAGTCCTGGTAACGTCTGGCGGTCTGTCTTAGGGCAGGCCGCAAGGCATTGAGGAGAAGCTCATGGCCGGCGCAAAAGAGATACGTAGTAAGATCGCAAGCGTCCAGAACACGCAAAAGATCACTAAAGCGATGGAGATGGTCGCCGCTTCCAAAATGCGTAAATCGCAGGAGCGCATGGCGGCCAGCCGTCCTTACGCAGATACTATGCGCAAAGTGATTGGTCACCTTGCGAACGGTAATCTGGAATATAAGCACCCTTACCTGGAAGAACGCGACGTTAAGCGCGTGGGCTACCTGGTGGTGTCGACCGACCGTGGTCTGTGCGGCGGCTTGAACATTAACCTGTTCAAGAAACTGCTGGCGGAAATGAAAGCATGGTCCGATAAAGGCGTTCAGTGCGACCTCGCAATGATCGGCTCTAAGGGCGTTTCTTTCTTTAACTCCGTGGGCGGCAACGTGGTTGCACAGGTGACCGGTATGGGGGATAACCCATCCCTGTCCGAACTGATCGGCCCGGTAAAAGTGATGTTGCAGGCCTATGATGAAGGCCGTCTGGACAAGCTGTACGTTGTCAGCAACAAATTTATTAACACCATGTCTCAGGTTCCGACGATCACTCAGCTGCTGCCGTTACCGGCATCAGAAGATGCTGATCTGAAACGTAAATCCTGGGATTACCTGTATGAGCCCGATCCGAAAGCGCTGCTGGATACCCTCCTGCGCCGCTACGTCGAATCTCAGGTTTATCAGGGCGTGGTTGAAAACCTGGCCAGCGAGCAGGCCGCCCGTATGGTGGCGATGAAAGCCGCGACCGATAATGGCGGCAGCCTGATTAAAGAGCTGCAGTTGGTATACAACAAAGCTCGTCAGGCCAGCATTACTCAGGAACTCACCGAGATCGTCTCGGGGGCCGCCGCGGTTTAACCAGGTTATTTCGTAGAGGATTTAAGATGGCTACTGGAAAGATTGTCCAGGTAATCGGCGCCGTGGTCGACGTCGAGTTCCCTCAGGATGCCGTACCACGCGTGTACGAAGCCCTTGAGGTACAGAATGGTAATGAAGTTCTGGTGCTGGAAGTTCAGCAGCAGCTGGGCGGCGGTATCGTACGTACCATCGCCATGGGTTCTTCTGATGGTCTGCGCCGCGGTCTGGATGTAAAAGACCTCGAGCACCCGATCGAAGTCCCGGTAGGTAAAGCAACGCTGGGTCGTATCATGAACGTACTGGGTCAACCGGTTGACATGAAAGGCGACATCGGCGAAGAAGAGCGTTGGGCTATCCACCGCGCGGCACCGTCCTATGAAGAGCTGTCCAGCTCTCAGGAACTGCTGGAAACCGGCATCAAAGTTATCGACCTGATGTGTCCGTTCGCGAAGGGCGGTAAAGTTGGTCTGTTCGGCGGTGCGGGTGTAGGTAAAACTGTAAACATGATGGAGCTGATCCGTAACATCGCGATCGAGCACTCCGGTTACTCTGTGTTTGCGGGCGTAGGTGAGCGTACTCGTGAGGGTAACGACTTCTACCACGAAATGACCGACTCCAACGTTATCGATAAAGTATCCCTGGTGTACGGCCAGATGAACGAGCCGCCGGGAAACCGTCTGCGTGTTGCGCTGACCGGCCTGACCATGGCTGAGAAATTCCGTGACGAAGGTCGTGACGTACTGCTGTTCGTCGATAACATCTATCGTTACACCCTGGCCGGTACTGAAGTATCCGCGCTGCTGGGTCGTATGCCTTCAGCGGTAGGTTATCAGCCGACCCTGGCGGAAGAGATGGGCGTTCTGCAGGAACGTATCACCTCCACCAAAACCGGTTCTATCACCTCCGTACAGGCGGTATACGTACCGGCGGATGACTTAACTGACCCATCCCCAGCCACTACCTTTGCTCACTTAGATGCAACCGTAGTACTGAGCCGTCAGATCGCATCCCTGGGTATCTACCCGGCCGTTGACCCGCTGGATTCCACCAGCCGTCAGCTGGATCCGCTGGTTGTTGGTCAGGAACACTACGACACCGCGCGTGGCGTTCAGTCCATCCTGCAGCGTTATCAGGAACTGAAAGACATTATCGCCATCCTCGGTATGGACGAACTGTCTGAAGAAGACAAACTGGTGGTAGCTCGCGCGCGTAAGATCCAGCGCTTCCTGTCCCAGCCGTTCTTCGTGGCAGAAGTCTTTACCGGTTCTCCGGGCAAATACGTGGCGCTGAAAGACACCATCCGTGGCTTTAAAGGCATCATGGAAGGCGAATACGATCACCTGCCAGAGCAGGCGTTCTACATGGTCGGTTCCATCGACGAAGCCGTGGAAAAAGCCAAAAAACTTTAACGCCTTAATCGGAGGGTGATATGGCAATGACTTACCACCTGGACGTCGTCAGCGCAGAGCAACAAATGTTCTCTGGTCTGGTCGAAAAAATCCAGGTAACGGGTAGCGAAGGTGAACTGGGTATTTACCCGGGCCACGCGCCGCTGCTCACCGCCATTAAGCCTGGTATGATTCGCATCGTTAAACAGCACGGTCATGAAGAGTTTATCTATCTGTCCGGCGGCATTCTTGAAGTGCAGCCTGGCAGCGTGACCGTCCTGGCGGATACCGCAATTCGCGGTCAGGACCTCGACGAAGCGCGAGCGCTGGAAGCGAAACGCAAAGCGGAAGAGCACATTAAGAGCTCTCACGGCGATGTGGATTACGCTCAGGCGTCTGCGGAACTGGCCAAAGCGATCGCTAAACTGCGCGTTATCGAGTTGACCAAAAAAGCGATGTAACACCGGCTTGAACGTAAAAAGCCAGTCTGGGTTCCAGGCTGGCTTTTTTTATTGCCCGCTGCTGACGAGCGGATGAAGTGAAAACAGTATTCACCCTTAATTGTTATTGATTAGTTAAATGATGAGGCGTAAACTCTTTTTATGTGATGTATATCACAAAAAAGAGCGTTATAAACTGCACCTGCGTCAGGAAATCATCATGAAACTGTTCCATAAAATCATCGCTAAATTTAGCGTCCTGAGCTTCTAAGCTCCGCGCTATCTCGCCCGCTGACACGACGTATCGCCCATCAAAACGACAACACTGGCGATGTGAAACCGGGAAAAGAAGGTCACCTGATAGGTGGCCTTTCGTTTTTTATGGATAGCATCCATCACTTTACCGCCCTCCCCCGCCAGCGACTGGCGAATATTTATCCTGGTTCTTCCCGCTGTGGGTGCTGATAAACGCCTGCCGCTGCGGCTTTATTCAGGTGGCGAAAAAACAGCAAAAGCAGTGAGATAGTTAATGATTCTCCACCCCGCCCTCCTTTTTCAGCGTTAAACTGATTTGCAGTGGTTAAAAATAGCGTCATAAAATGGGGTAAAACAGTGAGCCTGGACGTTTTCTCCACGTCTCGTTTTATGATGAAAAATATGTAGAAATTTCAACGTGAAAGGCTTTTACTTTTCGTTCTAACTACCGTCAGGATGAGTATGTCAAATAGTGCGATGAGCGTGGTTATCCTTGCTGCAGGCAAAGGGACCCGCATGTATTCCGATCTTCCTAAGGTGCTGCATACCCTGGCCGGGAAGCCAATGGTGCAGCATGTCATTGATGCCGCTAACGATTTAGGCGCATGTGCGGTACACCTGGTATACGGCCACGGGGGCGATCTGCTGCGTCAGACTCTGCATGAAGACAACCTGAACTGGGTGCTGCAGGCCGAGCAGCTCGGAACCGGGCACGCTATGCAGCAGGCGGCGCCATTCTTCAATGATGATGAAGACATCCTGATGCTCTATGGCGACGTGCCGCTGATCTCCGTTGAGACGCTACAGCGCCTGCGCGCCGCGAAACCACAGGGTGGGATTGGTCTGTTAACGGTGAAGCTGGATGACCCAACCGGCTATGGCCGCATTACCCGTGAAAATGGCCAGGTGACGGGCATCGTTGAGCACAAAGATGCCAGCGAGGCCCAGCGCCAGATCCAGGAAATCAACACCGGGATCCTGATCGCCGGCGGAGCGGATCTAAAGCGCTGGCTGGCGAAACTCACCAATAACAACGCTCAGGGTGAATACTACATCACCGATATCATCGCCATGGCGCACCAGGAAGGACACCAGATCGTCGCAGTGCATCCGCAGCGCCTGAGCGAAGTCGAAGGCGTCAACAACCGCCTGCAGCTTGCGCGCCTGGAGCGCGTCTACCAGGCGGAGCAGGCGGAAAAGCTGCTGCTGGCGGGCGTGATGCTGCGCGATCCGGCGCGTTTCGATCTGCGCGGTACGCTGCAGCACGGGCGCGATGTAGAGATCGATACTAACGTTATTCTGGAAGGCAACGTGGTGCTGGGCGATCGAGTGAAAATCGGCGCCGGCTGCGTGATCAAAAACAGCACCATCGGCGATGACTGCGAAATTAGCCCCTACAGCGTGGTGGAAGATGCCCAGCTGCAGGCAGCCTGCACCATCGGTCCATTTGCCCGTCTGCGCCCGGGCGCCGAACTGCTGGAAGGCGCCCACGTTGGTAACTTCGTGGAAATGAAAAAAGCGCGTCTCGGGAAAGGCTCCAAGGCGGGTCATCTGACCTATCTGGGCGATGCGGAGATTGGCGATAACGTCAATATCGGCGCGGGTACCATCACCTGCAACTACGATGGTGCGAACAAGCATAAAACGATTATTGGCGATGATGTCTTTGTCGGCTCGGATACCCAGCTGGTGGCGCCAGTCACGGTAGGCAATGGCGTTACTATCGCCGCCGGCACCACCGTTACGCGCAATATCGCCGATAATGAGCTGGTGTTGAGCCGCGTACCGCAGGTCCACAAACAGGGCTGGCAGCGTCCGGTGAAGAAGAAATAATTTGGATTAGCGCCGGGGAAATTTTCCCGGCGAACCAGGATGAGAGGGTCAACATAGATCCCCGTCCGCAGGCAGTACCATAACAATAACCCCACTCTCTACAAGGCTCGGGGCGCCCGGAAAACGGGCAAATACAGGTCAGCGACAACGCATGGCATATCGCCATTATCAGGAAATTTAACTATGTGTGGAATTGTTGGCGCAGTCGCGCAGCGTGATATTGCTGAAATCCTTCTCGAAGGTTTACGTCGTCTGGAATACCGTGGCTATGACTCTGCCGGTCTGGCAGTGGTCGACAGCGAAGGTCATATGACCCGCGTGCGTCGCCTGGGTAAAGTTCAGATGCTGGCTCAGGCGGTAGAAGAGCAACCGTTACACGGTGGTACCGGGATCGCCCATACTCGTTGGGCGACGCACGGCGAACCGTCTGAGAGCAATGCGCATCCGCATGTTTCTGAACACATTGTGGTGGTCCATAACGGGATCATCGAAAACCATGAGCCGCTGCGCGCCCTGCTGCAGTCTCGCGGCTATGTCTTCGTCACTGAGACCGATACCGAAGTTATTGCCCATCTGGTGCACTGGGAGCTGGAACAAGGCGGTACCTTGCGTGAAGCCGTCCTGCGCGCTATCCCGCAGCTGCGCGGCGCTTACGGTACGGTGATCATGGATACCCGTGACCCGGGAACTCTGCTGGCGGCCCGCTCCGGTAGCCCGCTGGTGATTGGCCTGGGGATGGGTGAAAACTTTATCGCTTCCGACCAGCTGGCATTGCTGCCAGTTACCCGCCGCTTCATCTTCCTCGAAGAAGGCGATATCGCGGAAGTGACTCGCCGTTCGGTGGTGATTTTTGATAAGTCCGCTGCGCAAGTGAAGCGCCAGGAGATCGAATCCAATCTGCAGTATGACGCTGGCGATAAAGGTATCTACCGCCACTATATGCAGAAAGAGATTTTCGAGCAGCCGAACGCGATTAAGAACACCCTGACCGGGCGCATCAGCCATGGCGAAGTGGATCTCAGCGAGCTGGGGCCGAACGCCAATGAAATGCTGGCTCAGGTTGAACATATTCAGATTGTTGCCTGCGGGACTTCCTATAACTCCGGGATGGTTTCCCGCTACTGGTTCGAAGCGTTAGCCGGCGTCCCGTGCGATGTGGAAATCGCCTCCGAATTCCGCTATCGCAAGTCCGCGGTGCGTCGCAATAGCCTGATGATCACCCTCTCCCAGTCCGGTGAAACCGCCGATACCCTGGCGGCGCTGCGTCTGTCGAAAGAGCTGGGCTATCTCGGCTCGCTGGCCATCTGCAACGTGCCGGGCTCGTCGCTGGTGCGCGAGTCCGATCTGGCGCTGATGACCAAAGCCGGAACGGAAATCGGCGTGGCCTCAACCAAAGCCTTTACCACTCAGCTAACCGTGCTGTTGATGCTGGTGGCGAAACTGGCGCGACTGAAAGGGCAGGATGCGTCTATCGAGCATGATATCGTGCACGGCCTTCAGGCTCTGCCGAACCGTATCGAGCAGATGCTCTCCCAGGACAAGCGTATTGAGCAGCTGGCAGAGCGCTTCTCTGATAAGCACCATGCGCTGTTCCTTGGCCGTGGCGATCAGTATCCGATCGCTATGGAAGGGGCGCTGAAGCTGAAAGAGATCTCCTACATTCACGCGGAAGCCTATGCGGCGGGCGAGCTTAAGCACGGCCCACTGGCGCTGATTGATGCGGAAATGCCGGTGATTGTGGTGGCGCCGAACAACGAACTGCTGGAAAAACTGAAATCCAACATCGAAGAGGTTCGTGCCCGCGGCGGTGAACTATACGTCTTCGCCGACGGTGAAGCCGGTTTCAACGGTAGCGATAACATGCACATCATTGAGATGCCGCATGTGGAAGAGACCATCGCCCCTATCTTCTATACGGTTCCGCTGCAGCTGTTGGCTTATCACGTCGCGCTGATCAAAGGCACTGACGTTGACCAGCCGCGTAACCTGGCGAAATCGGTAACGGTTGAGTAAAGCATCCTATCCTGCAAAGGGCTGCCGACGGCGGCCCTTTTTATTTGCACCTGCTGTTTTCCACCGATTACGTGCGTAATATTTTGGCTGGCGGTAGATGACAAACGATCGTTTTACGGTCCGATTTCGCCGTCATAAAAAGAAAATTATTTTGTCATTGCACGGTCATGATTAGAGATAACCATCTGAGTTATAAGCGTATTATTTGGCGTAAAATCCACTCTCCCGGCCTGTCATAAAACTGTCATAATTCGTACATTTTACTGTCACCTCTTTGACCTATTTTGCTCACCATAGCCTCGAAACAATGATTTACGAATCCCAGCAGGAGACATTATGAACGTTATGCGTACCACCGTCGCAACAGTTGTCGCCGCGACCTTATCGATGAGCGCTTTCTCTGCCTTCGCAGCAGCAAGCCTGACTGGCGCAGGCGCAACTTTCCCTGCGCCGGTGTATGCCAAATGGGCTGATACCTATCAGAAAGAAACCGGCAATAAAGTGAACTACCAGGGTATTGGTTCCTCTGGTGGCGTTAAGCAGATTATTGCCAACACCGTTGATTTCGGTGCTTCTGATGCTCCGCTGGCTGATGACAAACTGACCCAGGAAGGTCTGTTCCAGTTCCCCACCGTGATTGGCGGTGTGGTACTGGCGGTTAACCTGCCTGGCGTGAAATCCGGCGAGCTGGTGCTGGATGGCAAAACCCTCGGTGATATCTACCTGGGTAAAATTAAAAAATGGGATGACGAAGCGATCGCTAAGCTCAACCCGGGCCTGAAGCTGCCGTCGCAGAACATCGCCGTGGTCCGCCGCGCCGATGGTTCAGGTACCTCCTTCGTTTTCACCAGCTACCTGTCCAAAGTGAATGAAGAGTGGAAATCGAAAATCGGCGCCGGCTCTACCGTAAACTGGCCAACCGGTCTGGGCGGTAAAGGCAACGATGGTATCGCCGCCTTTGTTCAGCGTCTGCCGGGCTCGATTGGTTACGTCGAATACGCTTACGCTAAGCAAAACAACCTGGCCTACACCAAACTGGTCTCTGCCGACGGCAAGCCGGTTAGCCCGACTGAAGACAATTTCGCTAACGCCGCAAAAGGCGTTGACTGGAGCAAGTCTTTCGCTCAGGACCTGACCAACCAGAAAGGCGAAAATGCATGGCCGATCACCTCAACCACCTTCATCCTGGTGCATAAGGCGACCAACAAGCCGGAACAGACCGCTGAAGTGCTGAAGTTCTTCGACTGGGCGTATAAAAACGGCGGGAAAGAAGCGAATGCGCTGGATTACGCGACGCTGCCGGAAAGCGTGGTAGAGCAGGTTCGCGCGGCATGGAAAACCAACGTCAAAGACAGCAGCGGTAAAGCGCTGTACTAACAGTAGATTTTTGACGAAGATGGCGGGGGCGTTCAGGCGCTGCCCGCCCTACGGTTCAGACTGTAGGCCCGGGAGCCAACGCCACCGGGCATTTATTCGAACAAGTTTTAATACGTAAAGAGTAATCTATGGCTGCAACCAAGCCTGCATTTACCCCTCCGGGGAAAAAGGGTGACATGATTTTCAGTGCGCTGGTAAAACTGGCTGCGCTGATTGTGCTATTGATGCTGGGCGGCATCATCGTTTCCCTGATCATCTCTTCCTGGCCGAGCATTCAAAAGTTTGGCTTTGCCTTTTTGTGGACCAAAGAGTGGGATGCGCCTAACGAGATCTTCGGCGCGCTGGTCCCGATTTACGGAACCCTGGTCACCTCTTTTATCGCGCTGCTGATCGCCGTTCCGGTGAGCTTCGGCATCGCGCTGTTTCTGACAGAATTGTCCCCCGCCTGGCTCAAGCGTCCGCTGGGCATTGCGATTGAGCTGCTGGCGGCAATCCCGAGCATCGTGTACGGCATGTGGGGCCTGTTTATTTTCGCCCCGCTGTTTGCGACTTACTTCCAGGAGCCGGTCGGCAACGTTCTGTCGACCATCCCGTTCGTTGGTGCGCTGTTTGCCGGCCCGGCGTTTGGTATCGGTATTCTCGCCGCTGGCGTCATTCTGGCCATCATGATCATCCCCTACATCGCCGCGGTCATGCGCGATGTTTTCGAACAGACCCCGGTGATGATGAAAGAGTCGGCCTATGGCATCGGCTGCACCACCTGGGAGGTGATCTGGCGCATTGTCTTACCGTTCACCAAGAATGGGGTGATCGGCGGGGTGATGCTCGGTCTGGGCCGCGCGCTGGGTGAAACCATGGCGGTCACCTTTATCATCGGCAACACCTACCAGCTCGACAGCATCTCGTTGTATATGCCGGGGAACAGTATTACCTCCGCGCTGGCTAATGAGTTCGCCGAAGCGGAAACCGGCCTGCACGTGGCGGCGCTGATGGAGCTGGGCCTGATCCTGTTCGTTATCACCTTTATCGTTCTGGCCGCGTCGAAGTTTATGATTATGCGCCTCGCGAAGAATGAGGGGGCACGCTAATGGCGACCATTGAATTGCAAACTACCGCCGAACTGGCGGAGTCCCGTCGCAAGATGCAGGCCAAACGCCGCATGAAGAACCGTATCGCTCTGGCGCTGTCGATGGCGACCATGGCGTTTGGTTTGTTCTGGCTTATCTGGATCCTGATGGCGACGATAACCCGCGGTTTCGACGGCATGAGTCTGGCGCTGTTCACCGAAATGACGCCGCCGCCGAATACGGCGGGCGGTGGACTGGCTAACGCCCTCGCCGGCAGCGGCCTGCTGATCCTGTGGGCAACCGTATTTGGTACGCCGCTGGGTATCCTCGCCGGAATTTATCTGGCGGAGTATGGCCGCAAGTCGGTGCTGGCGGAAATCATCCGCTTTATCAACGACATTCTGCTTTCCGCGCCGTCTATCGTGGTGGGTCTGTTCGTCTACACCATTGTGGTGGCGCAGATGCAGCACTTCTCGGGCTGGGCGGGCGTTATCGCGCTGGCGCTGCTGCAGGTGCCTATCGTTATTCGTACCACCGAAAACATGCTGAAGCTGGTGCCGGATAGCCTGCGTGAAGCGGCCTATGCGCTGGGGACGCCGAAGTGGAAGATGATCTCGGCGATCACCCTGAAAGCCTCCGTCTCAGGGATTATGACCGGGATCCTGCTGGCTATCGCCCGTATCGCCGGGGAAACGGCGCCGCTGCTGTTCACCGCGCTGTCCAACCAGTTCTGGAGCACCGACATGATGCAGCCGATTGCCAACCTGCCGGTGACCATTTTCAAATTTGCCATGAGTCCGTTTGCGGAGTGGCAGCAACTGGCATGGGCCGGGGTATTGATTATCACCCTGTGCGTCTTGCTGCTGAACATCCTGGCGCGCGTTATCTTCGCCAAGAAGAAACACGGTTAATTTTTTGCAGCGCAGCAACTGCTGCGCTGAATGAGGAAGAGATTGAGATGAGTATGGTGAATACAGCTCCGGGTAAGATTTCAGTTCGTAACCTGAACTTCTACTACGGCAAATTCCATGCCCTGAAGAACATCAACCTGGATATCACCAAAAACCAGGTGACGGCGTTTATCGGTCCGTCAGGCTGTGGTAAATCCACCCTGCTGCGCACGTTCAACAAGATGTTTGAACTGTATCCGGAGCAGCGCGCGGAAGGTGAGATCCTGCTGGATGGCGACAACATTCTGACTAACACCCAGGATATCGCCCTGCTGCGCGCTAAGGTTGGCATGGTGTTCCAGAAACCAACGCCGTTCCCAATGTCCATATACGACAATATCGCCTTCGGCGTGCGCCTGTTTGAAAAGCTGTCCCGTGCCGATATGGACGAGCGCGTGCAGTGGGCGCTGACCAAAGCCGCATTATGGAACGAAACCAAAGATAAACTGCACCAGAGCGGGTATTCTCTCTCCGGTGGTCAGCAGCAGCGTCTGTGCATTGCCCGCGGTATCGCGATCCGCCCGGAAGTGCTGCTGCTTGATGAGCCGTGCTCCGCGCTGGACCCGATCTCCACCGGGCGTATCGAAGAGCTGATCACCGAGCTGAAACAGGACTACACCGTCGTTATCGTGACTCACAACATGCAGCAGGCTGCGCGTTGCTCCGACCATACGGCATTTATGTATCTTGGCGAGCTGATTGAGTTCAGCAACACGGATGACCTGTTCACTAAGCCCGCGAAGAAACAAACTGAAGATTATATTACTGGCCGCTACGGTTGATTTGCCCTTGTGCTTTCAGGCTCTCACCAGTTGGGCAATCAGGAGACACCATGGACAACCTAAATCTTAACAAACATATTTCCGGCCAGTTCAACGCTGAACTGGAGTATATCCGCACCCAGGTGATGACCATGGGTGGGCTGGTGGAACAGCAGCTCTCTGATGCCATCACCGCCATGCATAACCAGGACAGCGATCTGGCGAAACGCGTCATCGACGGCGACAAGCAGGTCAACATGATGGAAGTGGCTATCGATGAAGCGTGCGTGCGCATCATCGCCAAGCGCCAGCCGACCGCCAGCGACCTGCGCCTGGTGATGGCGATCATCAAGACTATCGCTGAGCTGGAACGCATTGGCGACGTGGCGGATAAAATCTGCCGCACCGCGCTGGAGAAGTTTTCCCAGCAGCACCAGCCGCTGCTGGTGAGCCTCGAATCGCTGGGCCGCCACACGGTGCAGATGCTGCATGACGTACTGGATGCGTTTGCGCGTATGGATCTCGACGAAGCGGTACGTATCTATCGCGAAGATAAGAAAGTCGACCAGGAGTATGAAGGCATCGTGCGTCAGCTGATGACCTACATGATGGAAGACTCGCGCACTATCCCCAGCGTCCTGACCGCGCTGTTCTGCGCGCGCTCCATCGAGCGTATCGGCGACCGCTGCCAGAATATCTGCGAATATATTTTCTACTTCGTCAAAGGTCAGGATTTCCGTCACGTTGGCGGCGATGAGCTGGATAAACTGCTCGCTGGCAAAGATCCGAAAGAGTAATAATCATTCTGTCTAATTCTGGTAAATGGACTTATCAGAATTAGATATGTTTTACCCCGCGGCAGCGAGATTGCTGAGATTATCGTCACAATTAACAATCTGCCCGTTTGAGTTATTCATTTTATCGCGTAACAATCAGCTGCCACTCACTGAGTTTTAACGCTCAGGATGGTTTAAACGGATTGTGACTGCGACAGCAGGCAAAACCTGATATTGCTCCTGGGGGCGATATCAGGTTTTTTGTTTTATGCGGGCCAATAATGGCTGAATGAGGGTTGCTACCGCGATGCGCGGGCAAAACCTGAAGAGGATTATCTGTCAAGGCAGATGGTCTTCTTCAGGTTTTTTTGTTTTTGTCTAACCGCAAAAATAACAGCCGCCGCGACGTCAAACGGTATGGATACGGCTATTAGCACCGGCACGGAATAGGGTTGTTGTCGTGTTTTATTTACGCCAATGATTATATAAGGGAATATTATGATGAGAAATAACAGGATCGCTTCGGCGATAGTCTTGCTGGCGCCACTTTGTTATTCAACTAATCTGCTAGCAAGCCAGTTGACGGTGGAACAACGGCTTGAGCTGCTGGAAAAAGCGCTCAAAGACACGCAAAAAGAGCTCAAAAAATATCAGGACCAGGAAAGAAAAAGAGACCAGATTTGGGCCTCATGGTCTCCTCCTGCGGAAGGTCAGAAGCGCAAGACCGGGGGGGCGACCGCCGGGCCGAAAACGGCGGTTAAACCGGATGCGGTGCTGGTTAAAAATCAACAACCTGTCACCGATGGCGCGCCAGCCTACAGCGCGATGACGCTGAAAGACTTTAGCAAGTTCGTGAAAGATGAAATTGGCTTTAGCTATAACGGCTACTTCCGTTCCGGCTGGGGGACCGCCTCGCACGGCTCGCCAAAATCATGGGCGATCGGTTCGCTTGGCCGCCTGGGCAATGAATATTCCGGCTGGTTCGATCTGCAGCTGAAGCAGCGGGTGTTTCAGGAAGGCGATAAACGCGTCGACGCCATCGTGATGCTCGACGGGAACGTCGGCCAGCAGTATTCCACTGGCTGGTTTGGTGACAATGCCGGCGGCGAAAACTACATTCAATTCTCGGATATGTATGTTAACACCAAAGGGTTCCTGCCGTTTGCGCCGGAAGCCGATTTCTGGGTCGGCAAACACGGGGCGCCAAAAATTGAAATCCAGATGCTGGACTGGAAAACGCAGAGAACCGATGCGGCGGCCGGCGTAGGGCTGGAAAACTGGCAGGTGGGCGCTGGGAAATTCGATATCGCGTTGATTCGCGAAGATGTCGATGATTATGACCGTTCTTTAAGCAATAAGCAGCAAATTAACACCAACACCCTGGACGTTCGCTACAAAGAGATTCCGCTGTGGGATAAAGCCAGCCTGATGGTTAGCGGACGCTATGTCGCCGCCAACCAAAGTTCCTCTGAGAAATATAAAGAGGGCAATGAAGGTTATTATCCGTGGAAAGATACCTGGATGGCTGGTACCTCGTTAACGCAGAAATTTGCTAACGGCGGCTTTAACGAATTCTCTTTCTTACTGGCCAATAACTCTATTGCCAGCAGCTTCTCACGCTATGCCGGATCCAGCCCCTATACCACCTTTAATGGCCGCTATTATGGCGATCATACCAATGGCACCGCCGTGCGCTTAACCTCGCAGGGGGAAACCTATTTACGCGATGACGTTATTATGGCGAATGCCATCGTCTACTCTTTTGGTAACGACGTCTATAGCTACGAAACCGGAGCCCACTCCGATTTTGAATCTATCCGTACGGTTCTGCGACCGGCTTATATCTGGGATAAATATAACCAGACCGGCGTCGAGCTGGGGTACTTCAAACAGCAAAACAAAGATGTTACCGGCAAGAAATATAACGAGTCCGGCTACAAGACCACGCTGTTCCATACCTTCAAAGTCAATACCAGTATGCTGACCTCGCGCCCGGAAATTCGTTTCTATGCCACCTATATTAAAGCGAAGGATATTGACCTGGATAAGGCCGCGAATAATACCACCAGCATTTTTGAAGACGGGAAGAACGATCAGTTTGCCGTGGGGGCGCAGGCGGAAATCTGGTGGTGAGACGATAACTGAACGGACACAACGAAAGAGGAACAACGATGAAACGACATGCAATTTATTTCGCCCTGGCGCTGGCGGGCGCGGCGTTTACCCTCCAGGCGGCGCCATTACCCGCGATGCCGGACCCAAGCCTACCGGTGAGCCACTTTATCACCCAGGTTAACGCGGATAAGAGTATCACTTACCGCTTGTTTGCCCCTGATGCCCGGCGGGTCTCGATAGTGACTGGCGCCACGCCGGACTCCTTTGTCTCGCACGACATGACCAAAGCAGCGGACGGAGTCTGGACATGGAAAAGCGAGCCGATGAAGCCCAATCTCTATGAATATTATTTCGATGTGGATGGCTTCCGCTCGGTAGATACCGGCAGCCGCTATCAGAAGCCGCAGCGCCAGGTGAACACCAGTCTGATTCTGGTGCCGGGCAGTATTCTTGACGATCGGGAGGTTGCGCATGGCGATCTGCGCACCCTCACCTATCACTCGAAGGCTCTGAACGCCGAACGTCGTCTCTATGTCTGGACGCCGCCGGGCTATAGCGGAACCGGCGATCCGCTGCCGGTGCTCTATTTCTATCATGGCTTTGGCGACAGCGGCCTGTCGGCCATCGATCAGGGGCGGATCCCGCAAATCATGGATAACCTGCTGGCGGAGGGCAAGATTAAGCCGATGCTGGTGGTGGTCCCGGATACCGAAACCGATATCCCGGAAGCGGTAGCGGAAAACTTCCCGCCGCAGGAGCGGCGCAAAACCTTCTATCCACTTAATGCGCAGGCGGCGGATAAAGAGCTCATGCAGGATATTATTCCGCTGATCGATGCCCGATTTAACGTGCGTAAAGATGCCGACGGTCGGGCGCTGGCGGGCCTCTCGCAGGGCGGTTATCAGGCGCTGGTTTCCGGAATGAATCATCTGGAGAGCTTTGGCTGGCTCGCCACCTTTAGCGGCGTTACGACTACCACGGTGCCGAATGCCGGCGTGGAAGCGCAGCTGAAGCAGCCTGACGCGATCAATAAGCAGCTGCGTAACTTTACCGTGGTCGTCGGGGAAAAAGATTCTGTGACCGGTAAAGACATTGCTGGTCTGAAAAGCGAGCTGGAAAAACAGCAGATTAAATTTGATTACCACCAGTATCCCGGCCTGAACCATGAAATGGACGTCTGGCGCCCGGCCTACGCCGAGTTTGTGCAAAAACTGTTTAAATAACCTTTAGGGGGCCTTCAGCCCCCGTTTTGTGCTTGTGAAGGACGACAAGATGAAAATGATTGTGACCGAAGATTATGAAGAGATGAGCCTGGTCGCCAGCCATCATGTTCTGGGCTATATCACGGCGCCGCGGCGGGTGAATCTGGCGGTGACGGCGGGGAGCACGCCAAAGCGGATGTATGAGCATTTGACCGCCGCCGTGAAAGGCAAAGCATTCTATGATCGGGTGCACTATTACAACTTCGATGAGATCCCTTTTCGCGGCCAGTCGCGAGAAGGCGTCACGATATCTAATTTGCGCCAGCTGTTTTTTACCCCGGCGCAGATCAAAGAAGAGAACATTCACAAGCTGACGCTGGACAACGCCGCTCAGCACGATCGCCAGCTGGAAGAGGCTGGCGGTCTGGATCTGATGGTGCTGGGGCTGGGGGCCGACGGCCATTTTTGCGGCAACCTGCCGAATACCACCCGCTTTCATGATCAGACGGTCGAAGTGCCGATTCATGGGGAAATGATTGCTCTTATCGCTAACAGCGAGATGGGCGGGGATATCTCGGCAGTACCAAACAGCTATGTCACCATGGGGCCGAGAAGCGTGATGGCGGCGAAAAATTTATTGCTAATTGTCAGCGGTGCGGCAAAAGCGCACGCGTTAAAGCAAGTGGTGGAAGGTCCGGTCAGCGTGCAGGTGCCGGCTTCAGTGCTCAAATTGCACCCTTCACTGGTGATTATTGCCGATAAAGCGGCGGCGGCGGAATTGCAGCAATAAAAAGCCGCTAGTTCTATTCCCCGCTTACGCAGATGCATAGCGGGGGGGCATCGATGCCAACGTGCCGCTCACCAGGCCCTTAACGCGTGATATCCCAGCCGCGCGCCTGCCACAATGCCGGCAGCTCTGCCAGATCGGTAAAGGTCGTCACTTTGGGATGATCGATCGGCTGGTTGTGCGGATCGGCGCAGAAATAAAACACTTCCATGCCGGCAGCAATCCCCGACTGAGCGCCGGCGCTGGAGTCATCCACCAGAATACAGTTTTCGGCTTTTACCTGCATGGCCTCTGCCGCATGAAACATCAGCGCCGGGTCGGGCTTCCAGCGCTGAATATCGTAGCCGCTGTACAAGCGGTCAGTGAAATGGCGCAGCAGGCCGGTGCGTCCGAGCGAGTGCTGCATCTTACTGACCGGGCCATTGGAAACCACGCACATCGGGACGCTTACCGCATCCAGCAGCGCCTGGGCTCCGGGAATCACCTCCAGCTCGCTATCGAACAGGCGAGCGACCTCCGCCCGGTAAATCGGCTCCAGGGTGGCCTTTTGCAGGTTAACGCCATACTCAGCGTTGATGGTGTCGATAATTTCGTACAGCTTCACACCTTTGAAGCGCTTAAAAATCTCGGCGAGGTCCAGCGTAATGCCGAATTCTTGAAACATGTGAACGTAGGCGCGGGAGCAAATCACCTCGCTGTCGACCAGCGTGCCGTCACAGTCAAAAAATACTGCTTCTGGTTGAGTCATAGCCTTTCCATATTAACAAGTTTAACGTTTTCGTAATGCTCAATGCCGCGACGCAATCGTTGCCGTATAAGCAAAATAAATGAAAAAAATTACCATACAACCGCGCCTGGTGCCGTAATTTGGTATAGGATAGCCTCGAATTTTCCCTCCTTACGTTCGGAAACCGATAATGAGTCAACAACAAACCAGCCAGTCTTCTGGCCAGGGTCTGCTGGAGCGCGTATTTAAGCTGCGCGAGCACGGCACCACGGTGCGCACCGAAGCCATCGCCGGTTTCACCACGTTCCTGACGATGGTGTATATCGTTTTTGTTAACCCACAAATTCTTGGCGTAGCGGGCATGGATACCAGCGCCGTGTTTGTGACCACCTGTCTGATTGCCGCTTTCGGCAGTATCCTGATGGGTCTGTTCGCGAACCTGCCGGTCGCCCTGGCGCCGGCGATGGGCCTGAACGCCTTTTTCGCCTTTGTGGTGGTGCAGGCGATGGGGCTGCCGTGGCAGGTGGGCATGGGCGCCATCTTCTGGGGCGCCGTGGGCCTGCTGCTGCTGACCATCTTCCGCGTACGTTACTGGATGATCGCCAATATTCCGCTTAGCCTGCGTGTAGGTATCACCAGCGGTATCGGCCTGTTTATCGGCATGATGGGCCTGAAAAACGCCGGGGTGATTGTCGCCAATCCGGAAACGCTGGTCAGCATTGGTCATTTGACTTCCCACAGTGTACTGCTGGGCGTGCTGGGCTTCTTTATCATCGCGATTCTGGCGTCGCGCAACATTCACGCCGCGGTACTGGTCTCTATCGTTGTGACCACCCTGCTGGGCTGGATGCTGGGCGACGTGCATTACACCGGGATCGTCTCGGCGCCGCCGAGCGTGGCTTCGGTGATTGGTCAGGTCGATCTGGCGGGCTCCCTGAACCTGGGCCTGGCCGGCGTGATCTTCTCCTTTATGCTGGTCAACCTGTTTGACTCCTCCGGGACGCTGATTGGCGTGACGGATAAAGCGGGTCTCGCGGATGCCAACGGTAAATTCCCGCGCATGAAGCAAGCGCTGTTTGTCGATAGCGTCTCGTCGGTGGCGGGCTCCTTCATCGGTACCTCGTCGGTGACGGCCTATATCGAATCTTCTTCCGGCGTTTCCGTGGGCGGGCGTACCGGCCTGACCGCCGTTGTCGTTGGTATCCTGTTCCTGCTGGTTATTTTCCTCTCTCCGCTGGCGGGGATGGTTCCTGGCTATGCCGCCGCGGGCGCGCTGATATACGTCGGCGTGCTGATGACCTCCAGCCTCGCGCGCGTGAAGTGGAGCGACCTGACCGAGGCGGTGCCTGCGTTCATCACCGCAGTGATGATGCCGTTTAGCTTCTCGATCACCGAAGGTATCGCCCTGGGCTTTATCTCTTACTGCGTGATGAAGATCGGTACCGGCCGGCTGCGCGAGCTCAGCCCGTGTGTGATTATCGTTTCGCTGCTGTTCGTGCTGAAAATTGTCTTTATCGATGCACATTAATCCGCACGCATGATGAAAAAGCCCGGCATCGCTGCCGGGCTTTTTTTATGCTTTAACCCGCCGAATATAGTCGCCGAAAGCGGTCAGTTGGCCGCGCAGATGGTCGAGGGTGCTTTGATCGACCACTTCACCCGCCTGCGGATCCACTTTGTTCTGGATGACGCCGCCCATAAATTCCGGTTTATTCATTACCATCGCATCAAGGAAGACCAGAATCTGCCGCAGATGATACTGGCAGCGCGCACCGCCGATGGCGCCCATTGAGCTGGTCTGAATCAGTACCGGTTTGCCGGACAGCGGCTGCTCGGGCAGGCGTGACAGCCAGTCGATGGCGTTTTTCAGGCCGCCAGGCACGGAATAGTTATATTCTGGAGTGACTATCACTACCCCATCCGCCTCGCGGATCTGTTGCGCAATCTCCTGCACGCGCTGCGGAAAACCTTCTTCCTCCTGCATATCAGCATCGTACAGCGGGATATCACCGATCGACGGCAGCGCGGAGATATCCATGCCCGCTGGCGCGATGCCGGGCAGGGTGCGCGCGACCATTCCATTAAACGACCCTTTACGCAGGCTGCCGAGTAACGTAACCACTTTCAAGGTATCTGACATGATTGCTCCTTTGGATCATGATGCCGGCAAGACCGGTCAATTGAGGGATAAGGTTTTTTCCATGGGTAAGCTGGTAAAGCGCATCAGGCGGGCTGACGGTTCGCGTGCGCGCTGCTGCGCATCCGCCAGGCTGCGCCAGTCACCTCCCTTAACATCATATTCCCAGACCTTCAGCGAGCCGATGTTCGGGGTAGCGGCAATGGACCATACCAGCAGCGATTCGGCGTCACATACCGCTTCGATTGGCTGACTGCCGGCGGTGCGCAGGCGGCCAGAGCCGGGCAGCAGCTGCAGCTGCGTTGATGCTTCGCCGGTCAGCTTTAGCACGCTGCGACGCAGCGCTACCAGCTGGCTGCGCGCTTCGTCCGGATCATGCTGTATGTTAATCCACAGATTCTCATTGTTGCTGAAATTGTGCCGGTCGGCGTCGTGGCTGCGGACAGTGCGCTGCAGTTCCATGTCGAGGCCACAATCCCCCTCGGTGGTGAGGGCAACACCAACGATATTGCCAGTATAAGCGATCGAAAAGCGGGGGAGTTGGCGATCGCTAAAAACCGGTCGGCCATTGGCTTCGTTGATGATTTCAGGCAGCTCGCTGATGCCGTAAAGCATAAACAGCAGCTCGGCAAGCAGCGAGCGCGACGCGCAAAAGCGAGCCTGGCGATATGTCGGGAGAAGACGTGCGGATTGATGACAGGCCGCTGACAAACGTGTCGATAGCGGCTCCCCGGTACTGAGTATCCCTCTTGCAAAATGCGTTGCCATACGTCGCTCCGTGAGTAATGGTCTGGATAAAACTGCGGGCGCTATTATCGCCTGGTATTAACAGGTTTTAATGCCGAAATCCCCCATTGAAAAGGGAATTTGTTTGAATTTTACAAATTCTTGCGCAAATAAGGTGCTATGGGCACGAAACAAGGCTTAAAGCGTACCGGAATAGAGCGCTTTCAGCGTATCTCTAAGCCAGACAAGCTTCGGGTTGTAGCTGTTGCGCTTATGCCATAGCAGGGTGAAGGGAACGCGCAGCTTTTCCAGATGCTGCGCCTCCAGGGGGAGCGGCCGGGAGACGAGCGGCAGCTGGTGCTGCTGATTATAGTGCTGACAGTAGCGCGGCGCGGTGGCCAGCATGGTGTGCTGCGGCTGAGCGGCCATAAAAAGTGATTGCTCAAACCCCGGCACGGTCAGCGCCACGTTACGCTTATACCCCAGATCCTGCAGCACGTCGTCCAGGGCCCAGGTATCGCGTTGTTCCCAGCAGATAGTGATATGCGGATAGCGTAAGAATGCCGCCAGATCCCACTCTTCCCTGAGCGCCGGATGATCGGCGCGCAGCCAGACCTGCGGCAGGTCGGTGAACAGCACCTCAAAATCGATATACCACGGCAGCAGGCTCAGCAGCTCACGCGACTGCGGATGGCTTTCGCGTCCGCAGAAGCCGATATCCACCTCACCGCGGATGATGGCGTCCAGGGAGTCGTAGTCCCAGTTGCGCAAACGAATCAATGCCTGCGGATAGCGCTGATAGATGCGCTGAGAGAGGGTGTTAAACAGGATCATCAGCAGCGGCGCTTCCGCCGCCAGTTCGAATTTGAGGCCGCTGGGCATGGTATGGTGCGGTTTATCGAGGATTTGGTTGCCCATCTGCATCCAGTCCGCCAGATCCTGCTCCATGCTGCTGACCAGCGGCGTGGGCGCCAGGCCCAGCGGGGTTTTCACAAACAGCGGATCGTCAAACCAGGCGCGCAGTTTGGCCAGCGACTTGCTCACCGCTGACGGCGAAACGTTCATCCGCTTCGCCGTACGGGTAACGCTGAGCTCCTGGGTCAGGAGCTGCAGGCAGAGGAGTAAATTAAGATCAAGACTCGACAGCGGCTTCTTCATCGTATTGCGCAACCCGCGGCGGGGTGACGACCAGTAACAAAACAAGGCTCACTATGCTACAGGCAATGAGTATTCCGATCAGCATATTCATTGCGCTGAGTCCGATGATGGCGGCGAGCCAAATCCACAGCGATGAACCGCACACCTGCGCGATGCCGAGGACCGAGCTGGCGACGCCCGCGCGCAGCGTGAACGGCCCCAGCGCCTGGCTCATCGCGACGCCGAACCCAACGGAGAAGCCGGAGCAAATCATGCCCAGCCCGATCAGGGTGACGGCCTGGCGAGTGGCGAGGCTCAGCGTCACGCCTGCCGCCAGAAACAGCACCTGCGAGGTCAGCATTAAGGTGCGGGGGTTAAACAGCGACAGGGCGAACGGCGTTGAGAAGGAGACCGCCATGCTGATCATCGCCATCAGAGCCATCGCCATTGAGTAAGTTCCCCGGTCGAACCCCATCTCTTCCATCATTAGTACCGGCGAGACGTTAACGTAGGTCAGGATCACCGTCACGCTGAGGGTGGTAATGAGTAAGCAGCTGAGGAAAAAGCGATTCGCCAGCGTCATGCTGCGGTGACGCTGCCTGCGGAGGCGCCGTCGGCCGCGTTTCACGCAGGATAAAGACCGACAGCACAGCGACCATGACGCCCATGCCGGTCATCGTGTAGAACAGGCTCTGCCACGGATATTTCAGCATAATCAGGTGGCCAAGCACCGGCGCCAGGACGGGGATAATGCAGGTGATGCCGTTGAGCAACGACAGCACCTTGGCGCGGCGACGGTCGTCCAGCGTATCGCGCAGGATAGCGAAAGCCACCACGTAGCAGCTGCCGGCGCCGATCCCCTGGATAAAGCGTCCGATGAGGAAGTGGCTGCTGGTATGCGCCTGGGCGCAGAGCAGGGAGGCGATAACAAAGATCGCTGCACCTACAATAGCGACAGGCTTACGCCCCGAGCGGTCGGCGATGCGGCCAGCAAACAGCATCGCGGAGGCCATACCGGCCAGATAGACCGAGAAGGCGATATGTAATTGCGCCTCGCTGGCCCCCAGGTCCTGAGCAATACGCGGCAGGCCGACCAGATACATATCGATGCCGGAGGGGTAGAGCAGAACCAGGGCAAAGCTGCAGAGAAGAAAGCGTGTCATGGGATCCTCGCGATGTGAATGGCGTTCAGCATAGTGAGGAACGCGCCGTAAGACGAGTTGCCATTTGGACAACGCTCTTTTCCTGGCAGGAAATGCGAGCTAACGACTGCGGGTTCGCCAGACGCGGGCCATCCCCTCGCTCTCCGGGCGAACGCTTTCGAAGCCGAACTTCGCGTACAGTTCCGGCACATCCGCCACCAGCGTAACGTAGGCGCCATCAAAGGCGTTAGCGTCCAGCCAGGCGACCAGCTTCTCCATCACCAGCCGGCCAAGGCCTTTTCCCTGGTGAGCCGGATCGACGGCGACGTCGACAATATCGAAATTAATCGCGCCGTCGCCGACGATGCGTCCCATCGCGATCGGCGTCTCCTGCCAGAGGATATGTACGCCATAACAGCTATGCGGCAGTCCGGCTCTGGCGCCTTCCAGGGGGCGCGGCGACATGCCGGCGGCTACCCGCAGGTGGCAAAACGCTTCGGCGGAGGGCACCTTCTCGATCACGGTATATTCAACGGTCATGTTTTAGTCTCGCGGCAGAGGGGGAGATAAAAGTAGAGAACGTTGCGTTGCAAAGGGCAAGAAAAAACCCGTATTAACGCGGCGTTAATACGGGTTAGTGAACGTTTACGGACTGGCGGTTACTTACCGATGCAGAAGCTGGAGAAGATGCGGCCCAGCAGATCGTCGGAAGTGAACTCCCCGGTGATCTCGCTCAGCGCCTGCTGCGCGAGGCGCAGCTCTTCCGCCAGCAGCTCGCCGGCCCAGGCGCCCAGCAGCTGGGCTTTGCCTTGCTGCAGATGGTTCGCCGCCTCTTCCAGGGCCTGCAGGTGACGGCGGCGGGCGAGGAAGCCGCCTTCCATATTGGTATCGAAGCCCATGCTCTGCTTGAGGTGGTTACGTAGCACCTCCACGCCGTCGCCGGTACGTGCCGACAGGCGAATAAGTGAGTGGCCATTTACTTCGCTGATACCGAGCGCTTCGCCGGTGACATCGGCTTTATTGCGCACCACGGTAATCGGCAATTTAGCGGGCAGGCGCTCGATAAAGTCTGGCCAGATCTCCGCCGGGTCAACGGCGCTGGTGGTGGTGCCATCGACCATAAACAGCACCCGATCGGCCTGGGCAATCTCCTGCCAGGCGCGCTCGATGCCGATACGTTCCACTTCGTCATTAGCATCGCGCAGGCCTGCGGTATCGATGATATGCAGCGGCATGCCGTCGATATGGATATGCTCGCGTAGCACGTCGCGGGTGGTACCGGCGATATCGGTGACGATCGCCGCTTCGCGGCCCGCCAGGGCGTTCAGCAGGCTTGATTTACCGGCATTTGGCCGCCCGGCGATCACCACTTTCATCCCTTCGCGCAGCAGGCTGCCCTGACGAGCTTCAGCGCGGACGGCGTCGAGATCGGCCATCACCTCGTTCAGCTGGGCTTCAATTTTGCCGTCGGAAAGGAAATCGATTTCTTCATCCGGGAAGTCAATGGCCGCTTCCACGTAGATGCGCAGGTGAGTGAGCGCTTCCACAAGATGATTCACCCGCGCGGAGAACGCCCCCTGCAGCGAATTCAGCGCCGAGCGCGCCGCCTGCTCTGAACTGGCGTCGATAAGGTCGGCGATGGCCTCTGCCTGCGCCAGATCGAGCTTGTCGTTGAGGAACGCGCGCTCGGAAAACTCACCCGGCCTGGCGATGCGCAGGCCCGGCAGGGTCAGAATACGTTTAAGCAGCAGGTCGAGAATGACCGGGCCGCCGTGGCCCTGCAGCTCAAGCACATCTTCCCCGGTAAAGGAGTTCGGCCCGGGGAACCACAGCGCAATCCCCTGATCCAGCGGGGTACCGTCAACGTCGTTGAATGGCAGGTAGTCGGCATAGCGCGGCTTCGGCAGCTTGCCCAGCACCGCCTGCGCGACGTCGCGCGCCTTAAGGCCGGAGATACGCAGGATGCCCACACCCCCGCGTCCCGGAGGGGTTGCCTGGGCGACGATAGTGTCGTTATGGCTCATGGTGACTCTCTATGTAGATGTAAAAAAGGCGGTCCATTGACCGCCTTCTCTGGCATTAACGCTACCGTAGATACTCGAAATAATTCAAGTTGCAGAAAGGCGGCAAGTTAGTGAGGCCCCAGGAGCTTACTGTAGTAAGTGACTGGGGCGAACTAATGAAGCCAACGCATCTGCGGCTTGAAGAATGAAGAGTATCAGGATTTCTTCTTCTCGCGGCTATGCAGGCCACGTTTCTCCAGACCACGGTAAATCAGCTGCTGCTGAATAATGGTGACCAGGTTGCTGACGATGTAGTACACCACCAGGCCAGACGGGAACCACAGGAAGAACACCGTGAAGATGACCGGCATAAAGGTCATGATCTTCTGCTGCATCGGGTCGGTCACGGTGGTCGGCGACATCTTCTGGATGAAGAACATGGTCGCGCCCATGATGATCGGCAGGATGTAGTACGGGTCCTGAGCAGACAGGTCGTGGATCCACAGGATAAACGGCGCATGACGCAGTTCAACCGAGGCGCTCAGCATGTAATACAGCGCAAGGAAGATCGGCATCTGAATAATCAGCGGGAAGCAGCCGCCCAGCGGGTTTACTTTTTCCGCTTTATACAGCGCCATCATCTCCTGGCTTTGACGCTGTTTATCGTCGCCCAGACGCTCACGCATGGCCTGAATCTTCGGCTGCAGCATGCGCATCTTCGCCATGGAGGTGTACTGCGCTTTGGTCAGCGGGTACATGATGCCACGAACGATAAAGGTGATAACGATGATCGAGAAGCCCCAGTTGCCGAGGAAGCTGTGGATGAATTTCAGCAGCTTGAACAGCGGTTGGGAGATGAACCACAGCCAGCCGTAGTCGACGGTCAGATCCAGGTGCGGCGCAACGGCAGCCATTTTGTCCTGAATAGCCGGGCCGACCCACAGCGTGCTCTGCAGTTTGTCGGTCTGGCCTGGCTGCACCAGTACCGGCTGCGATTTGTAGCCAATAGCGACAACGCCGTTGCCGAGGTTGGCGGTGTAGAAGTTATTCGTCCCGTTATTCCGCGGCACCCATGCGGTGGTGAAGTACTGCTGCAGCATGGCAACCCAACCGTTTTTGGTGCTGACGTTCAGGTTTTCGTTATCCAGAATGGTATCGAATTTATATTTCTCGTATTTCGAATCCGCAGTGGAGAACGCGGCGCCACGGAAAGTATGCATCGTGGACAGGCCACCGGTCTGCGTATCGCGACTGGTCGGCAGCGCAGCGGTCTGCTTCAGCTGACCGAAGGTTGAGACTTCCAGAGGCTTCTCGCTGGCATTCTGCACGCTGTAACCCACGTTCACCGCATAGCCACCGCGCTTCAGGGTGAAGGTTTTGGTGAAGACGTTGCCGGCTTTGTCAGTGTAGGTCAGCGGGATAACGAGCTCATTCTGGCCATCGGCCAGCACAAACGCCTCTTTATCGACGTTGTACAGCGGACGCGGGCCGTTTGCCGGGTTATCCGGACCGTCACGGCCGGTTAAGCCGCTCTGCGCCTGGTAGACAAACTGCGGCGTGGTTTCCAGTAACTGGAATGGTTCGGTCGATTTCAGCGTTTTTGGATACGCCAGAAGCAGCGCCTGCTCAATATCGCCACCGTTGGTGTTGATAGTCAGCTCAAGCACGTCGGTTTTAACCGTAATCAGTTTCCCCTGGCCACTGGCCGGTACGCCCTGGTCGGCGGCGCTACCCGCTGCTGTGGTCGTAGTCTGCGTGGTCTGCTGCTGGGGCTGCGGATTTTTGTCCTGCTCCCAGGCTTGCCAGATCATGAAAGACACGAACAACAAAGCGATGATAAGAAGATTGCGTTGCGAATCCATCGTTAGTGTTCTCTGGTATCAAATGGTCCAGGCGGGACGGGATCGTCACCACCAGGGTGTAAAGGGTGGCATTTTAATACGCGTTTCATCGTCAACCAACTGCCTTTTATCACTCCAAACCTGCGTAAGGCCTCAATTCCGTATTGAGAACAGGTTGGGGTGAAACGACAATGCGGCCCGAGTAGCGGACTAATCAGGCGCTGATAAACTCGAATCAGGCCGATCAGGACCCGCGAGCCAGGCGACAATGGCGGCGCCATAATTTTTCCAACGCTTCCGAGAGAGCACGGTTATCGAGGTCGGCAACCCCTCTTTTCGCCACCACCACGAAATCCATTGGCGGGAGTTCATGTTGACGCAAACGAAAACTTTCACGCGTCAGACGTTTAATCCGATTGCGTTCATGTGCGCGTTTCACGTTTTTCTTGGCGACGGTGAGACCGATGCGGGGATGCCCCAGCGAATTCAGGCGGCCGAGGATGGTGATTTGCGGCGTGCCAGCCCGTTGTGGCTGCTGGAAGACGAAAGTGAAATGACTGGGAGTTAACAAGCGTAACTCCCTGGGAAATGCGAGCTTAACCACGCAGGGTTAGCTTTATTACTTGGAAACGGTCAGACGAGCGCGGCCTTTAGCACGACGACGTGCCAGAACCTGACGACCATTTTTAGTAGCCATACGAGCACGGAAGCCGTGAGAACGGTTGCGCTTCAGTACAGACGGTTGAAAAGTGCGTTTCATGGCGATTTCTACCTAAACTTGAATAAATTCACTGACTTTTGCGTAGACCCGAACGAACTTCGAACGACTTACGCCTCAGCGTGGGTGATTAAAGAGGCCGGATTGTAATAATTGTACACTCCGGAGTCAATTCTCTTTCCTTATTTCTCGCACCTCGTCGCACAAAAAATAAGCTGAGACGCGTGACGAAAACGGGCATTACGCGCCGGGTGGGGGATTATACGGCCTGGCCAGTAAAGCGCAAGGATCCACAAGGATCTTTATTAGATCGTTTCCGCCCAAAAGCGGGATAGCTCATTAATTTTTCCAATATGCGGCGGAAATCGTGCTTCACTCCTCGCAGGATCGATTACACTTACCCGGTTTCGATCCTTCCTGTGGATAAATCGGGAAGAATCTGTTGAGAAACACAAGATCTCTTTCTCAGTTTAGGCTATGATCCCCGGTCCCGATCGCGATCCCCGGATCCGCAGCGGGTAATAACCGCAGATAGCGGTTCGCACGTCACC